>NZ_CP026383.1:0-5268864 GCF_002935055.1 Serratia sp. SSNIH1 | reverse complement strand
GGCGATGATAGGCCAGGTGAAGTAGGGCTCCTGCAGGTTCCACATGATGGCGCTCTTGCCGTTGGCGCGCAGCTGCTTGTCCAGCGCCGGGATCTCTTCCCAGGTCTTCGGCGGCTGTTTGACCAGGTCTTTGTTGTAAATCAGCGACAGCGCCTCGACGGCGATCGGGTAGCCGATCAGCTTGCCGTCATAGCGCACCGCGTCCCAGGTGAACGGGAACAGCTTGTCCTGGAAGGCTTTGGACGGGTGGATTTCGGCCAGCAGGCCGGACTGCGCATAGCCGCCGAAGCGGTCGTGGGCCCAGAAGATAATGTCCGGGCCGTCGCCGGTGGCGGCCACCTGCGGGTATTTTTCTTCCAGCTTGTCCGGGTGCTCGACGGTGACCTTGATGCCGGTGTCTTTTTCGAATTTCTTGCCGACTTCGGCCAGGCCGTTATAGCCCTTGTCGCCGTTGATCCAGATGACCAGTTTGCCTTCCTCGATCTTGGCGAAGGCGGAAGAAGAGAGCACCAGGGTGGCCAGTGCCGAGAGTGCCAGCGTGCGGGCGAGGGTAATGCTGCGAGTCATAATCCAGTCCTTCTTTTTGTGGGCACATAAATCAAGGAGAGACGTTTCGCGGTAATAGTGGGTCACAACGCGACATATTCTCATCCTCCCCCCTTCTACGCCCCTGTGATGAGGAGTGTGATCCAGTTAACGTTGCGCTCTATTCTGTGGCGTCAGGCACAAAATAGGGGGGCGATTTTTGCCAGCCGGATCACAGATTTGCCTTAAGCTCGGAACTTCTCATCGCTGCGGTCGTTCTCTCATCCTCCCGTCTCCTCCCCCATGAAAAATCCTGTTACGGATGATTACCCTTTCCGGCGACTCCCGCACTATCGGCCCATTGATTTTCAACGCCACGCGCAGCAGGGATACCGGATTTATGTCGTCAATGCCTATCGCCACTCAGCCCAGCCTGTACCGGATCCATCCGGCCAGTTTCCGTGACGGAAACGGGGACGGCGTGGGCGACGCGCACGGCATGCTGGCGGCGCTGCCGTACCTGAAAGCGCTGTCGATCGACGGCCTGTTGCTGCCGCAGACGCTGGCGCCGGAGACCGAGGCGACGGTGACGGGCGAAGGGCTGACGCTGTGGTACGCCGATGAAGTTAACCGCGTTCGCAATGCGGCCGCGCCGCAGCGGTTCGCCCACGGCGCATTGGCGCTGGACGTGATGCCGTTCAGCGCGGAGAAGCTGGTAGCGGTGCTGCATGCCCGCCGCGCCTCGTTGGCGGACAGCCTGTGGAGCACCGGCGACGCCGATCAGCCCCGAGTGGTCAGCCGCTGGGGGCAGGGCGATTTGCGCTCCGCCGCCGCCTTTCTGACGCTGCTGGCGATGTTGCCGGCGCCGATCTGCCTGTATCAGGGCGAAGAGCTGGGGCTGCCGCATGCCGCCGGCCTGCAGGATCCGCGTGGCGCGCAAACGCCGATGCCGTGGCATGAGGCCCCCGAACAGGTCACCGCCGGCGAAATCAGCTGGTATCAGCAGGTGGCGATCGAACACCGCGCGTTGGCCATCAGCCGCCAACAGCATGACAGCCACTCCACCTTACGTTACTGCCAGGCGCTGTTGGCCCTGCGCCGTTCGCCGCTCATCCAGCGCGGCGAGCTGAGCGCGGTCAGCCAGCGAGACGGCGTGGTGCGCTTACTTATTACCCATCAGGATCAATGCCTTGAAGCGCTGATAAACCTGCAGCCTTATACTCAGGCGGCCGCGCCGTCTGAGGCGACCTTGCCGTTGGCATGGCAGCACGGCGCGCAGCAAGAGGGTCATCAATGGGTTTTGGCGGGCTTTGCCTCCGCCATTTTCACACGACATGTTAACTGCGAAAGCAGGGGAGTAACGCATGGCTAGCGTCACACTGCGCAGCGTTTATAAGGCCTTCGGTGAGGCCGTGATTTCCAAAGACGTCAATCTGACCATCGAAGACGGCGAGTTTGTGGTGTTTGTCGGGCCGTCGGGCTGCGGTAAATCGACGCTGCTGCGCATGATCGCCGGGCTGGAGGACATCACCTCCGGCGAGCTGCTGATCGGCGAGAAACGCATGAATGAGGTGCCGCCTTCCGAGCGCGGCATTGGCATGGTGTTCCAATCCTATGCGCTGTATCCGCACCTGTCGGTGGCGGACAACATGTCGTTCGGCCTGAAGCTGGCCGGCGCCAGGAAAGCGGAAATCAATCAACGGGTAAACCAGGTCTCTGAGGTGCTGCAGCTGGCGCACCTGCTCGATCGGCGGCCGAAGGCGCTGTCCGGCGGGCAGCGTCAGCGCGTGGCGATCGGCCGCACGCTGGTGGCCGAGCCGGACGTGTTCCTGCTCGACGAACCGCTGTCCAACCTCGACGCCGCGCTGCGGGTGCAGATGCGCATCGAGATCTCCCGTCTGCACAAGCGCCTGCAGCGCACCATGATTTACGTCACCCACGATCAGGTCGAAGCGATGACGCTGGCCGACAAGATCGTGGTGCTTGACGCCGGTCGCGTGGCCCAGGTCGGCAAGCCGCTGGAACTGTACCACTACCCGGCCAACCGCTTCGTCGCCGGGTTTATCGGCTCGCCGAAGATGAACTTCCTGCCGGTCAAGGTGACCGCGGCGCAGCCGCAACAGGTGCAGGTCGAACTGCCCAACCGCCAGCTGGTCTGGCTGCCGGTGGAAGGCGCGGGCGTTCAACCCGGCGCCAACCTGTCCCTGGGCATTCGCCCTGAACATCTGCTGCCCGGCGAAGCCTCAGAAGTGCGGCTTACCGGCGACGTACAGGTGGTGGAGCAGCTCGGCAACGAGACGCAAATCCACATCCAAATCCCGGCCATCCGTCAAAACCTGGTGTACCGCCAGAATGACGTGGTGCTGGTAGAAGAAGGTGCCACATTCGCCATCGGCCTGCCGCCTCACCGCTGCCACCTGTTCCGTGAAGACGGTACGGCATGTAAACGGCTGCACCAGGAGCCGGGCGTTTAAAGCACCAAAGTCGGTATAACAGGAGAATAATGATGACTACTCTGCGCAAACTTCCTCTGGCACTGGCTGTCGCCGCCGGTGTTCTCTCGACTCAGGCGCTGGCCGTGGATTTTCACGGTTATGCCCGTTCCGGCATCGGCTGGACCGGCAGCGGCGGTGAGCAACAGTGCTTCAAGGCCACCGGCGCCGCGAGCAAATACCGTCTCGGCAACGAATGCGAAACCTATGCCGAGCTGAAGCTGGGGCAGGAAGTGTGGAAAGAAGGCGACAAGAGCTTCTATTTCGACACCAACCTGGCCTATTCGGTCTCGCAACGTTCCGACTGGGAAGATGTGACCCCGGGCTTCCGCGAAGTCAACGTGCAGGGTAAAAACCTGATCGACTGGCTGCCGGGCTCTACGCTGTGGGCCGGTAAGCGCTTCTATCAGCGTCATGACGTTCACATGATCGACTTTTACTACTGGGATATCTCCGGCCCGGGCGCCGGTCTGGAAAACATCGATCTGGGCTTCGGCAAGCTGTCCGCCGCCGTGACCCGCAACTCGGAGTCCGGCGGTTCTTACGGCTACCTGGATAACGAATGGAAACAGCGCCCGACCGTTAACGATACCTTCGACGTGCGCTTGGCCGGGCTGGAACTGAACCCGGGCGGCACCCTGGAGCTGGGTGTGGACTATGGCCGTGCCAATGCGCAGGATCACTACCATCTGGCCGACGGCGCCAGCAAAGACGGCTGGATGTTCACCGCGGAACACACGCAGAGCATCCTGAGCGGTTACAACAAGTTTGTGGTGCAGTACGCCACCGACTCGATGACCTCGCAGAACAACGGCCGCAGCCAGGGCGCCACCATCGATAACAACGGCAAGATGATCCGCGTGCTGGATCACGGCGCCATCGACTTCAACGATCAATGGGCCATGATGTACGTCGCCATGTTCCAGGACATCGACCGCGACAACAACAACGGCACCACCTGGTACACCGTGGGCGTGCGCCCGATGTACAAATGGACGCCGATCATGAGCACTCTGCTGGAAGCGGGCTACGACAACGTCAAATCCCAGCGCACCGGCGATCGCAACGGCCAGTATAAAGTGACCCTGGCGCAGCAGTGGCAGGCGGGCAACAGCATCTGGTCGCGTCCGGCCATCCGTCTGTTCGCCACCTACGCCAAGTGGGATGAGAAGTGGGGCTACGCCACCGGCGACGACACCGGGTATAACGCCGGCACCGCATACAACGACACCAGCATGCATACCTTCAGCCGCGGCAAGGATGACGAAGTCACCTTCGGCGCCCAGATGGAAATTTGGTGGTAACGACGACAGGACGGGGAGGGCTGCAGGCTCTCCCCCAACCGCATTTGCCGCGGCCGGATCTCTTGCCTGATTCGCCGTGGCGCTGAAAGAGGATATAACGATGAAAAAGAATCTGCTGTCACTCTGCCTGTCGCTGGCGCTGACCGTCGGCGCGCCTTTGGCGGCCAACGCCGAGACGCCGGCCAACGTTTCCGTCGCGCCGGCCATCAGCGCCGCCACGCTGCAAAGCCTGCCGTGGCAGCCGCTGCAGCCGCCGGTGTCGCAAGAGGTGAAGCTCGACGCCGTCAGCCCGCAACTCAATCAGGGCGAGATTCAGGGGGCGATCGCCGCCTATACGCTGCCGGCCGATCGCGGTTCGCTGGAAGTGACGCTGAGCAGCCTTGCCAAAAACAATTCGCTGTATGCGCCGAGCGTGCTGGTGCTGGACGAGCATCTGCGCCCGGCGGCGTATTACCCGAGCAGCTACTTCCCTTACCAGCCGCCGGGGGCGATGTCCTCCGATCGCCTCGAAGGCACGCTGAAACTGACGCCGGCGCTCGGTCAAAAACAGATTTACCTGTTGGTGTACACCACTCGTCAGGACTTGGCGAAAACCACGCAGCTGACTAACCCGGCCAAGGCCTATGCGCAGGGCGTGGGCAACGCGGTGCCGGATATCCCGGATCCGATCGCCGGCCACGCGACGACCGGCACGCTGAAGCTTAAGGTTACCGCTGAACAGGGCACCGGCAACGTGATGATCGGCATGCTGCAGCCTGCGCCGACCGTGGCGCCGGTGGTGGTGGGCTCGACCGCCCCTGCCGCCGTGGCTGCACCAGCACCGGCGCCGGAGAAACCGGCGGAGCCGATGCTCAACGATACCGAAAGCTACTTTAATAACGGCATCAAACAGGCGGTGAAGGCGGGCGATATCGACAAGGCGCTGAAACTGATGAATGAGGCCGAGAAACTGGGCTCGACCACCGCGCGTAAAACGTTTATCAGCAGCGTTAAAGGCAAGGGGTAACACCCGGCGCTGCCGATGCTGGCTCGATGATTGGTGCGCTTTGGCGCACCTTTTTTCATCCGCGGGCCAGCGTTGCGCCGATCAACGCCAACAGACGAGCGTTGTCTACCTGCTGCATGACACGCACCGGCTTGCCCTGCGGCGCCGGCATGCCGACCGTCAGGCGCAGGCTGTCCGGCCGCCAGCGGCGTGAGCTGCCGCGCGTCAACGCCCCTTCCAGCGCCACATCTACATGGAACATCTCGGTGGTGACCAGCTGCGGCGCCAGCAGCCAGGCGATCACCAACGCATCATGGATCCAACAGCCCGGCAGGTGCCGCGTATGGCGTGAATAGTCGATCCATGGCCGCGTGGTGGCGCGTAAATAGCGGCACAGCGGGGTATCCGGCTGGGTCAACGCGGCCAGATCCGCCTGGGTCAGCATGGTCTGAGTGGTGACATCCAGCGGTGCCAGCGTGATGGTGGCGCCGCTGTTCAACACCAGCCGCGCCGCTTCCGGATCCAAACCGAAATTGGTGTCCTTGATGTACCCGTCGACGTTGAACACGCCACCCATGATCACAATCTCTTTCACCGCCTGCGCCATCTGCGGGTAAAGCTGCATGGCATGCGCAACGTTGGTCAGCGGGCCGATCGCCGCCAGCGTGATCTCGCCGGGATGCCGGCAGATCAGTTCGCCGATGGCGATGGCGGCGTCCGGTGCGGGCGCGTTGGCCAGCGAGGGCGCGGGCAGGTCACGCCACAGCGCCGCCAGCTTCGGATCGGCGATTGGGCGGTCCAGATGCGCGCGCCACGGCTCCGGCGGCTCGCTCAGGGCGCGCGCCGCGCCGAGGGCGACCGGCACCTGATAGCCGCTCTGCGCCAGCAGCTCGGTGGCGACGGCGAAACCCACTTCACGCGGGGTGTTGCCGGCCACGATGCTGATCAGCTCCAGCTGCAGCTGCGGTTTGGCCGCCAGCGCCAGGGCCAGCGCCAGGCCGTCGTCGACGTTGGCGCCGGGAACGCCGTTGCCGGGATCGCAATCAATGATTAAACGCATATAAGGTGTCCTGAAAAACCGCTAACAGCCGCAGGAACGGCGGATGCGCAGTTGAAAAGCGAATTCATGCAGCTCGGCGGGCGCGGCACCGGCGGCCATCATGGCGATGGCCCGCTTGGCCATGGCGTCGATCGGCTGCTCGACTGCGCTGAGCGGCGGCACGCTGAATTCGGATTGCTGCGTGCCGTTAAAACAGATCAGCGCCAGATCGTCCGGCGCGCGCAGCCCATGCTCCGCCAGCGCCGACAGGCAGCCGAGCGCCTGCTGCTCGTTAGAGGTGAAAACGGCGCGCGGGCGTGGGCCTTGCACCAGGCGCTGGGTGGCCTGGTAACCGCCCTGGCGGGTGTAGGGTACTTCGAAAATCCACTCGTCGCGTGGCGCAATGCCCGCCTCCAGCAGCGCATCGCGCCAGCCGTTCAGGCGATCCTGCGCGTTGAGCATGGTCAGCGGGCCGATAAAAATGCCGATGTCGCGATAGCCGTGTTGCAGCAGATGGCGGGTTGCCTGGCAGGCGGCGTCGCGCTCGTCGACGCGAATGGCACAGACGCCGGCCTGGCTGTCGATGGTGTCTATCATTACGCAGGGCGTGCCGGAGGCGCGGATCAGATCGAACCACGGGTGGCGATCGACGCTGGTGTACAGCAGGCCGTCGACCTGGCGGCGCAGCAGGTTGTTGATAAGCTCATACTCGCGCTGACGATCGTCGCCGGCGTCGCCCAGCAGCAGCACGCGGCCGCGGCTGAAGGCTTCCTGCTGCAGCGCCCGCGCCAGGGTGGCGAAGAACGGGTTGGAAATATCCGGCACCACCAGCCCGTAGGTTTGCGTGCTGCCGGAGGCCAGCGCCCGCGCGATGTCGTTCGGCCGGTAGCCGGTCTGCTCGATCGCCGCCAGCACGCGCAACCGGGTGGCTTCCGCCACCGGGCGCGGGCCGTTGTTGATCACATAGCTGACCACGGCGACGGAGGTGCCCGCTACGCGGGCCACGTCGGCGCGGGTAACGCGTCGCGCGGAGTGATTATCCACATTGAGGTCCTGTTCGCCTTCTCGCTACGCGGCATCCTGCGGCAGGTTGAGATCGCGGCCGCGGGTTTCGGGAGCAAAGAAGGTGGTGATTAAGCCGATGCCCGCCATTACAACAAAATAGGCGGCGACAGGCCACCAGTGACCGAAACCGGACAGCAGCGCGGTGGCGATCAGCGGCGCAGTACCGCCGGAGAGGATTGAACCGAGCTCCTTGGCGAACGCCATTTTGGAGTAGCGGTTCTTCACGCCGAACAGTTCGACGCCATAGGCCGCCTGCACGCCGAAGATCCCCAGCGACGCGATGCACATGCCGACCACGATCACCGAGATGACGATCGCCGGTTCACGGCTGTCGAGCAGCCAGAACGCCGGGAAGGCGTACAGCACCAGCAGCAGGCAGAACCACCGGTAGGTGACGCGGCGGCCGAAGCGGTCAGACAGCCAGCCGGCCAGCGGGATCACCAGAAAACCGCACAGCGAGGCGATCAGCACCGCCAGCGCCGGCACCGATTTATCGACCATCAGCACCTTGGCGACGTAGCCGACGATAAAGCCCTGGCACAGGTAGGAAGGGCCGTTTTCGCCGATGCGCAGGCCGAGCATCACCCAGAACGCCTTGGTGCGCTGCAGGTAGCTGCGCGTATCCGGTGCGGCCTGGGCGGCGTCCAGCATGCGCTGGTGGTTTTGCTGCAGCTCGCGCTCGAAGACCGGCGTTTCCCGCACGTGGCGGCGCAGGTACAGCGCCACGCCGGCGATCAGAATGCTGGCGAGGAACGGAATGCGCCAGCCCCAGCTCATCAGGTCTTCCTTGTCGAGCTGCAGTACCAGCAGCCACACCAGCGACGCCAGCAGGGTGCCGCTGTTGGAGCCGATGGCGATGATTGACGCCACTAGCCCGCGCCGTTTGGCCGGCGCGTATTCCGCCAGCATCACCGCGCCGCCGGACAGCTCCGCGCCGGCGCCGAACCCCTGCGCGAAGCGCAGGATCACCAGGCAGGTGGGCGCCCAAACGCCGATTTGCGCATAGGACGGGATCAGGCCGATCAGCGTGGTGGAGAGGCCCATCAGCGCCACGGTGGTGATCAGCACCACGCGGCGGCCTTTGCGATCGCCGATCCAGCCGAACACCAGCGCGCCGATCGGCCGCGCGACGAAGCCGACGGAGTAGGTGGCGAAGCTGGCCAGCAGGGCGACCAGCGGCGTGGCCTCGGGGAAGAACACGTCGCCGAACACCATGCCGGCCGCCAGGCCGTACAGCGCGAAATCGACGTATTCCATGGCGGTGCCGAGCCAGCAGGAGAAGGTGGCGCGCCAAAATTGGCTGCGCCCCTCTTTGGTTGCCAGGCGTTCATCGGCCGCCAGCGCGGCGTCGGCGGTCTGTGAAGTGGCAAGCGTTGTTTCGCTCATGGCAGTGCTATCCTCTTTTGTTCTGCGCCCGGAGGGGCGCGGTTAAAGATGGTTTCCCTGGTGCCGGCAACAAAGGTGTGCCGACAAATGATGTCGGACGCATGGCGATTCAACGCTGCGGTGTCAGAGTATCTACGCGCGTAGATAAAACAACGCGACAAAGATGAAACTTTGCAGGCGATCACAGAATCGTCATCGTGCCGGGGAACGAAGATAGAGAACGCGGATGGCAAAAAGATGACAGGAGCCCGGTTTTTCCGGCGGAAGCCACCGCCGTTTTCGCCACGAATCAGCCTGCCGCTTTCGTATTTCTGCGCTACAATGGGGGCCTGTTAACAGTTTGTATCGTCTGGCGCGCCGTACCGGCCGCGGCTCAGGCGAGGAGTAAAACAATGTCTGGCATCAGGGATTCCATCCTGCCGCCGCTGGAGTGGTTGTCCGAACAGGATCCTCCGGCGCCCGCCGCCGTCAGCGACTGGCTGATGGAGTTAGGCTCCATGACCCGCCGATTTGAACGCCATTGCGCCAAGGTGCGCGTCGAACCGCAGCGCGAATGCTTCGTCACGCGCGAGGCGCTGGGCGACGAGGCGAACCACCTGCCCGACAGCCCGCGCTACTGGTTGCGCGAAGTGGTGCTGCTGGGCGACGACCAGCCCTGGCTGCTGGGGCGCACGGTGATCCCGGAAAATACGCTGACCGGCCCCGACCAGGCGCTGGTGGATCTGGGCACGCTGCCGCTGGGACGCTACCTGTTCAGCAGCGGCGATCTGACCCGCGACTATATCCATATCGGCCGACAGGATGCGCTGTGGGCGCGCCGTTCACGGCTGCGGCTGGCGGGCAAACCGCTGTTGCTGACCGAACTGTTTTTACCGGCTTCACCGCTGTATTCAGCGGTTCCTGCATAAGAGAGGAGAGCAAGACCTTGGAGGGAAGCGTGACTCAAAGTAAATGGCGGGCTTACAGCCATTTGATGCGCATTGATAAACCGATCGGCACGCTGTTGTTGCTGTGGCCGACGCTGTGGGCGCTGTGGTTGGCCGGGAAAGGCGTGCCGCCGCTGTCGATTTTGCTGGTGTTCGTGCTCGGCGTGTTCCTGATGCGCGCCGCCGGTTGCGTAGTGAATGACTATGCCGATCGCGCGGTGGACGGCTACGTGAAACGCACCGCCGGGCGGCCGATGCCGAGCGGCCGGGTGAGCGCGAAAGAGGCGAAGGTGCTGTTCGCAGTGCTGGTGCTGATCTCGTTCTGCCTGGTGTTGACGCTCAATGCGATGACCATCTGGCTGTCGCTGGCGGCGCTGGCGCTGGCCTGGGTGTATCCGTTCATGAAGCGGGTGACCAACCTGCCGCAGTTCGTGCTGGGCGCCGCGTTCGGCTGGGGCATTCCGATGGGTTATGCGGCGGTCAGCGAATCGCTGCCGCTCAGCTGCTGGCTGCTGCTGCTGGCCAACATCTGCTGGACGGTGGCCTACGACACGCTGTATGCGATGGTCGATCGCGACGATGATCTGAAGATCGGCATCAAATCCACCGCTATCCTGTTCGGCCGTTATGACAAGCTGATCGTCGGGCTGCTGCAGTTCGTGACGCTGTTGCTGCTGGTGTGGGTCGGTTATCTGGCGCAGCTCGGCGGGGCGTTTTACTGGTCGCTGCTGCTGGCGGGCGCGCTGTTCATTCACCAGCAGAAACAGATCGCCGGCCGCGAGCGCGAAGCCTGCTTCAAGGCCTTCCTGCAGAACAACTATGTCGGGTTGGTGGTATTTATCGGCATTGCGCTGAGCTATCTGCCGGCGTAACGGTTTCGCAAAGCAAGAAAAAAGGCACCCCAGGGGTGCCTTTTGTGTTTCTGTGCCGGACGACATCACTCGTCCTGCTCTTCTTCCGCGTCGGCTTGCTGCAGGGCGTTGGTCTCTGCCGGCATGTTGACGCTTTCGATGGTCAGCTTGATTTCCGGCGTGATCAGATCGCTCAGCATGTTGTACACCTCAAGGGTGTGCTCGCGTATCGCATCGCCGCTGTCGTTGATATAGCCTTCTTCGCGCAGCGTCGCCACCAGGGTGGAGAACACCGCCTTGTCGAAGAACTCCGGCGCGTTGATGCCGTGCAGCACCGACAGACGCTGCGCCATGATGCGGCTCTCTTTCTCCAGCGCGCCGCGGTTGATGCTCGGGTTGGCGCTGAGGATCGACATGGTGATGGCGTAGCGTTGCAGGGTTTCGCGCACCCCGGCGGCCAGCAGCTGCAGCGGGCGAATGCGCGCCGGGTTCAGCACCAGCTCGTCGCCTTTGTCGCAGATCAGCTGTTGACGGATCAACTCGTCGATCACCGGCTGCAGCACCTCCGGCAGCTGTTCCTTGTCGTTATGCAGGAACAGCTCGGCTTTCAGCATCGGGTAGATCATGCCGATTTGACGCAGCAGTTCGGCGCGTGATACCCGGCGATGATGCATCACGATGCTGGCGATCAGCGACGGTAGCACCAGCAGGTGGTGGATGTTGTTGCGGTAATAGGTCATCAGCACCGCCTGCTCGCGCGGCAGGATGATGATGTCGCCGATGTTGTCCTTCTCCACCTCGAACTTGTTCATGTTCAGCGCGTGATCCAGCAGCTCGTCCGGCGTTTGCGTCGGCACGGTAACGTCACGAGCGTAAGGCGCGTTGCGCATCAGCTGCAGGTAGCACTCGAGCTGTTCGACCAGCTGTTCGCGGGTTAGCGAACGCTGGCGCGAAGCCAGTAGCGCGGTGGAACACAGGTTCATGGCGTTGGCCGCGGCGGCATTGTTGATGCGCACCATGATCTGGCCGGCCAGATCGTTGACCGTCGGCGTCAGCCAGCTTGGGCGCTGAGCTTCGATCGGATCGATCGACTCGCGCCACTGCGGCACGTTCTGGTTGAGGTAAGCGGTCAACGGCAGCGGCTCGCCGAAGTTGACATAACCCTGGCCCAGATTGCGCAGCTTGCGCAGGCCGCGCAGCATCTGCGGCAGGCTCTCTTTTTCCTTGGTGGCGCCGCGCAGCTCTTTGGCGTAGGTGCCCACTTCCATCACGTGCTCGTAACCGATGTAAATCGGCACCAGCGTGATCGGACGGGTGCCGCCGCGCAGCATCGCCTGGATGGTCATCGACAGGGTGCCGGTCTTCGGCTCCAGCAGACGCCCGGTGCGGGAACGGCCACCTTCCACAAAGTATTCCACCGAGTAGCCGCGGGTGAACAGCTCGCCGAGGTATTCGCGGAACACCGTCGAGTACAGCTTGTTGCCCTTGAAGGTGCGGCGGATGAAGAACGCGCCCAGGCGGCGGAAGATCGGGCCGGCCGGCCAGAAGTTGAGGTTGATGCCCGCGGCGATGTGCGGCGGCACCAGGCCCTGGTGATACAGCACGTAGGACAGCAGCAGGTAGTCCATGTGGCTACGGTGGCAGGGCACGTAGACGATCTCGTGGCCGTCCTGCGCCAGCTGGCGCACGCGCTCGGCGTTGGTGACGTTGATGCCCTGATACAGCCGGTTCCAGGTCCAGCTCAGCACGCGGTCGGACAGGCGCACGGTTTCGTAGGAGAAATCGGCGGCGATCTCTTCCATCAGCGCGATGGCGTTCTGCTGGGCTTTCTCGTGCGAGATCTTCTTGCTGCGCGCTTCGTCCTCGACCGCTTTTTCGATCGCTTTGGATGCCAACAGCTTGTTGAACAGATCCTGACGGGCCGGCAGGCTCGGGCCCACTGCGGCCAGGCGCTGACGCGAGAAGTGCATGCGCGCCACGCGCGCCAGTTTCTGCGCGATGGTTTTATCCGTGCCGTGCTCGGTGGCCATGCGGCGCAGCGAAACGGTGTTGGAGAAACGCACGAAGCTGTCGCGGCCGAGCCACAGCACGGCGAAGAATTTCTGCACGCCGTTCAACAGACGCAGGTGCGGCGTGCCGTGGCCTTCGCGGCCCGGCGAGCGGCCGAACATCACCGAAACCGGCAGCATCTGAATGTCGAGATCCGGGTTGCTGCGGTGCAGATCCAGATAGTCGTGGAACAGCTTTACCGACTCTTCTTTCGGGGTGTAATAGCGGAACACGCGCGGGCCGTCGTGAATGAACACGTAGCTCGGCAGCACGGTGCCGTCGATCTCCAGCGAGTTGAGCGGATCGGGCAGATCCTGCGCCAGGCACTGGGTGCGCAGCGTCAGCAAATCCGCCTTGGAATTGTAAGGTAAAACATACAAAATCGGCCGTGAGGGATCCAACCCTAGCTCGGTAACCGGATCTGAAGGGATGACCTTACTTCTTACCAACAATTTAAGTGGTAAATTCAATATTTTATAATAAATTTTACGCCAACCTGACATAAACAACGTGAAGCCTCTTGTTAGCAATGCGCCGCAAGCATACCAGAAACCGGGTAGCAGATCTGTGGTGTTCGAAAACCGAGAGCCGTCAGCGCGGACTGTTCTAGACTCTTTTTATTATGACCGACCTCTGAGAAAGGCACGAAAACATGGCAAACCAAGCAACCGGACTGACCCGCATCATCAAGGCCGCCGGCTATTCCTATAAAGGGCTTTCCGCCGCCTGGCAGCACGAAGCGGCTTTCCGCCAGGAACTGGTGGTGACCGTTCTGGCTATCATACTGGCTGTCTGGCTGGATGTGGGTGCGATAGCGCGCATTTTATTGATCGGATCGGTAGCGCTGGTGATGATCGTCGAGATCCTGAACAGTGCGATCGAGGCGGTGGTGGATCGCATCGGCAGCGAACATCACGAGCTCTCCGGGCGGGCCAAGGACATGGGATCGGCGGCGGTGTCGCTGGCGATCGTGCTGGCGCTGTTCGTTTGGGGTACGGTCTTATGGCAGCATTTCGGCTGACGAAAGGCGCCTACTGACTGATTTTTATTTATTCTTCGGTTCCCAATCCGCGCTTACCTGTATATACTCACAGCAAGACTGTATAAACAAACAGGGGGCGGAATGAAAGCACTAACTACCAGACAGCAAGAGGTCTACGATCTGATTCGCGATCATATTTCGCAAACGGGCATGCCGCCAACGCGTGCCGAGATCGCGATGCGTCTGGGGTTCCGCTCGCCTAACGCCGCCGAAGAACACCTGAAGGCGCTGGCACGCAAAGGCGTGATCGAAATCGTCTCCGGTGCCTCGCGCGGTATCCGTCTGTTGATGGAAGAAGAAGAAGGGCTGCCGCTGATTGGCCGCGTTGCCGCCGGCGAGCCGCTGCTGGCGCAGCAGCACATCGAAGGGCACTACCAGGTGGATCCTTCCCTGTTTAAACCGAGCGCCGATTTCCTGCTGCGGGTGAACGGCATGTCGATGCGCGACATCGGCATTCTGGACGGCGATCTGCTGGCGGTGCACAAAACGCAAGACGTGCGCAACGGCCAGGTCGTGGTGGCGCGCATCGAAGACGAAGTGACGGTCAAGCGCCTGAAAAAACACGGCAACGTGGTCGAGCTGCTGCCGGAGAACAACGAATTCCAACCGATCGTGGTCGATCTGCGCCAGCAGAATTTCACTATCGAAGGGTTGGCGGTCGGCGTGATCCGCAACGGCGACTGGATTTAATCGTCGCACCCGTCGCACCCTCAGTGCCGCCTCTTGTATCAATCGCCCCTGTTCTGGGGCGTTTTTGTTTCTGACCCTGCCTTTCGCCACTGCTACGGGAACATCTCATCATGCGCTTGATTTCCGCCTTCACCAGCGACACCGATAAAGCCCTGTGGCGCCTGGCTCTGCCAATGATTTTCTCCAATATCACCGTACCGCTGCTCGGGCTGGTGGACACCGCGGTGATCGGCCACCTCGACAGCCCGATCTACCTGGGGGGCGTGGCGATCGGCGCGGTGGCGACCAGCTTCCTGTTCATGCTGCTGTTGTTCCTGCGCATGAGCACCACCGGCCTGGCGGCGCAGGCGCTGGGGGCACAAAACCCGCAGGCGCTGGCGCGCGCCTTTATGCAGCCGCTGCTGCTGGCGCTGCTGGCCGGGGGAGCGATCGTCCTGCTGCGCTATCCGCTGATCGAACTGGCGCTGCGGATTGTCGGCGGCAATGCCGAGGTGCTGGAACAGGCGCGGCGTTTTCTTGAGATTCGTTGGCTGAGTGCTCCGGCGGCGCTGGCTAATCTGGTGCTGCTGGGCTGGCTGCTCGGCGTGCAGTACGTGCGTGCGCCGGTGATCCTGCTGATTGTCGGCAACCTGCTGAACATCGTGCTGGATATCTGGCTGGTGATGGGCCTGGGCTGGAACGTGCGAGGGGCGGCGGCGGCAACCGCCATCGCCGAATACGCCACGCTGCTGCTCGGCCTGTGGCTGGCGTGGCGGGTGATGCGCCTGCGCGGTATCACCCTGCCGATGCTGCGCCAGGCCTGGCGTGGCGATCTGCGTCGGCTGCTGGCGCTTAACCGCGACATCATGTTGCGTTCACTGTTGCTACAGCTGTGCTTTGCATCGCTGACCATCTTCGGCGCTCGCCTGGGAAGCGACGTGGTGGCGGTCAACGCGGTATTGATGAATCTGCTGACGTTCACCGCCTATGCGCTCGACGGCTTCGCTTATGCGGTGGAAGCCCATTCGGGCCACGCCTACGGTGCCCGGGACGACAGCCAGCTGCGTAAGGTGTGGCACGCGGCCTGCAGGCAGGCAGGGCTGGTCGCGCTGGCCTTCGCCCTGGCGTATGCCGTTACCGGTCAGCAGATCGTGGCGGCGTTGACCTCCTTGCCGGAGCTGCGTGCGTTGGCCGCCCACTATTTACCGTGGCAGGTCATCCTGCCGCTGGTCGGAGTGTGGTGTTATTTGCTGGATGGCATGTTTATCGGCGCCACGCGCGGTGCCGAGATGCGCAACAGCATGGCAGTGGCCGCGGCAGGATACGGTCTGGCGCTGTTCAGCGTGCCGCTGCTTGGCAACCACGGGCTCTGGCTGGCGTTGGCGGTGTTTTTGGCGCTGCGCGGTCTGGCGCTGGGCTGGATTTGGCACCGCCATCAGGTGCACGGCAGCTGGTTTGCCGCACGCTAAACCGGGCGCTTTGTTGGGTTAATAATTAATTTATCTTATGTTTTTATTCATGTTTGCTTACATGTTTTCAGCCAGGTTCTGCCGGGCTTAGTTCGTTGTTTGTTGGCGTTTTTTATTTTTATTTTATTTCTTAATGGTTTTTTATTCTGGTATTTGGCTTTTTTGTTTCCATGTTTAACTAGAATGAATCATGTGGCTGGCGAATGATGGGGAGCGATATTCCTTAAGGTGAAGGGCGTATCGGCCAGGAAAATTTCTGGTTAACCCCGGTCGGCGACAGGGATCACTTATTCACCACAGGTTAACGGAGAGACGATGAATAAAGATCAAGCCGACGGTAACTGGAAGCAGCTTAAAGGCAAAGTGAAGGAAAAATGGGGCAAGCTGACCGATGACGATCTGACGGTCATCGAAGGGAAACGCGAACAGCTGGTCGGCAAAATCCAGGAGCGCTACGGTTACCAGAAAGAGGCGGCCGAGAAAGAGGTGAAAGCCTGGGAAGATCACACCAAACACCGCTGGTAATTTGCAGGGCCGCCATTGAAGGCGGCTTGCCCAGCGCAGGCCGGCGTCGCTCTCATCCTCTGGCGCCCCGGCCGCAGGTACAGGGAGGTACCTGACTTCGTCTTACTTCTTCTTGATGGCGATGCTGTGATCGTGTTCGGCGCAGTCATGCTTGCTGTCGCACGCCTCAACCTCCACGCAGCCGGCGCACAGGCCGTGCGCTTCCACCACGCTGTGCCGCAGCGCAAATCCGGCTTCCTGCGCCAGCTTCTGCAGCGTTTCCTCTACGCCTTCGGTAGTGCGTTCGGTCACCTGGCCGCAGCGGTCGCAGATAAACAGTGCGGATGTGTGCATCGGCTGTTCGAAGTGGTGGCACAGCACGTAGCTGTTGGCGGACTCCACTCTATGGATAAACCCTTGCTCCAGCAGAAAATCCAGCGCGCGATAGACCGTCGGCGGCTTGGCCTGCGGTTCGGCGACGCGCAGCAGATCGAGCAGGTCATAAGCGCTGATTGCACCGGGTTGCTGAGTCATCAGACGCAGCACTTCCAGCCGTTGCGGCGTCAATCGCACATTGCGTTGTTGGCAGAGGCGTTCCGCCTGCGCCAGCAGCTTTTCCTGGGTGGTTGAGTTCATCGCAAATATCCCGGTACGTAAAAAAGCCGATTTTACCATGATTACGGCGAATCGCCGAGAGTTGCCCCTTTTTCCCCTGAGGATTGCGCAGGGAAAGGCGCGCTGAGTGCGCTAAAAGAGAGATGTGTCACAACTTTTCCCCTCCGCCGGGCGGCAAATCAACGTTGCCGATTTTAGCGCTGGAGAGCCGCTGGCGAGAGCGGTATAACGCGCTTCACCCGCGTGACGAACAGGAGCCTTGTGTGATGACGGAAAGAGAGAAGCTGTTAAGCGGCCTGGAGTACAACAGCCGCGATGAAGAACTGATTGCGATGTACCATCGGGCCAGGGCGTTGACCAAAAGCCTGGGGGCGCTGGATTCGCATCAGGCGGACGAGAAAAACCGCCTGCTCGGCGAACTGTTCGGTGCCTGGGGCGAGGCGAGCTGGATCGAAACGCCGTTCTGGTGCGACTACGGGCAGCATGTCTGCATCGGTAAAAACTGTTTTATCAACGTCAATGCGGTGTTCCTCGACTGCAATACCATCACCATCGGCGATAACACGCTGATCGGCCCCAACGTGCAAATCTACACGCCGAGCCACCCGCTGAAGGCCGGCGAACGCTTTACCGGCGACCCGGCCTTTCCTTTCCGCACCTCGGCGCAGCCGGTGTCCATCGGCAGCAACGTATGGATCGGCGGTAACGTGGTGATCTTGCCGGGCGTGACCATCGGCGACGGCACGACTATCGGCGCGGGCAGCATCGTGACCGGCGACATCCCGGCCAATGTGCTGGCGCTGGGGCAGCCGTGCCGGGTTATCCGCACGTTGGAATAGGGGGGGAAGCGAAGGCGGTTTTCCCAACGGCGCCGATTGTCGTTATAATAGCCGTTTGCGGCCGTGCGCCGTTCGTTGAAGACAGACTCAGGTAGCCAGTAACTCAGCATGACGAAAGACAACCAAGCCCCAACCTACGCCGCCAATCGTTTCTCCATCGCGCCGATGCTCGACTGGACCGATCGTCATTGCCGTTACTTCCACCGCCTGCTGACCAAGGAAACGCTGCTGTACACCGAAATGGTGACCACCGGCGCGATCATTCACGGCAAGGGCGACTACCTGGCCTACAGTGAAGAAGAGCATCCGGTGGCGCTGCAGCTGGGCGGCAGCGATCCGGCCGCGTTGGCGCACTGCGCCAAACTGGCGGAGCAGCGCGGTTACGACGAGATTAACCTCAACGTCGGCTGCCCGTCCGATCGCGTGCAAAACGGCATGTTCGGCGCCTGTCTGATGGGGCAGGCGACGCTGGTCGCCGACTGCATCAAGGCGATGCGCGATGTGGTGTCGATCCCGGTGACGGTGAAGACCCGCATCGGCATCGACGATCAGGACAGCTACGCCTTCCTGTGCGACTTTATCCAAACCGTCGCCGGGCGCGGCGAGTGCGACATGTTCACCATCCACGCGCGCAAGGCCTGGCTCTCCGGCCTCAGCCCGAAAGAGAACCGCGAAGTGCCGCCGCTGGACTACCCGCGCGTTTATCAGCTGAAGCGGGATTTCCCGGCGCTGACCATCGCCATCAACGGCGGGGTGAAAACGCTGGAAGAGGCGCAGCAGCATCTGCAGCATCTGGACGGCGTGATGATGGGGCGCGAGGCGTACCAGAATCCGGGCATCCTGGCGCGGGTCGACAGCGAACTGTTCGGCGCGCAGACCGCAGTGCCGGACAGTGTGGCGATCGTCGAAGCGCTGTATCCGTATATCGAGCGCGAGCTGTCCAACGGCACCTATCTCGGCCACATCACCCGCCACATCCTCGGTTTGTTCCAGGGCGTGCCGGGCGCGCGCCAGTGGCGTCGCCACCTGAGCGAGAACGCCCACAAGCCGGGTGCTGATGCGCGAGTGGTGGAGCAGGCGCTGGCGCTGGTGCGTCAGCCGCGTGTGGAAATGGCGTAACCCACAAAAATTTTGACCAACAGTTAGTCTTTTTTGCCAGGCATTCGGCGCGTTGCCGGATGCCTACCCTGTTTTTTCAATAGGTTAGCCCTTTCGTCGTTCTGGCACGTTTCTTGTAATTCCCTCTGCAGATACGTTGAGTTGCAAAGGAGCAATCATGTTGGAAATCTTCTTTCTCATTGGCTTTGTGGTGATGCTGATGGTGACCGGCATCTCGCTGCTGGGGATCTTCGCTGCGCTGTTGGTGGCGGCGGCGTTCATGCTGTTGGGCGGGTTGTTCGCGGTGGTCATCAAGCTGCTGCCGTGGCTGATTTTGGCGGTCGTCGGGGTATGGATTTACCGTTCGATGCAGAAACCACAGGCCAGGCGTTACTGATTTTTCGCTGAATAATCAGTCAGTCGCGATGAAACTTGCACAACTTGCCGCCCCGCTAATGCGGCAGCGATCACAGCTTGGCAGTTTTACCGCGCGATGTGGCACATAAAGCGTGTTTTTTGCCGGACGGGGCTGTTAGGATGTTTGTCGATGCAGTGATGCGACCAATTTCATCACCGTGAGAGACAACCAAAATTCGTGTTGCTGAAGCAACCCCCTGTCTCTGGCGGACTCTGCTCTACCCCTACAAAACGCAGTAACAGAAAGGGCTCCGTAAGGAGCCCTTTTCTTTTGCCGCTATCAGGGGATCAGCAGGCTGGAGCCGCTGGTGCTGCGACTTTCCAGCACCTGGTGCGCCCGCTGGGCGTCGGCCAGCGCAAATTTCTGCTCGTCTTTCACCTCCACCCGAATGGCGCCGCTGCCGATCAGCGAGAACAGCTCGTTGCTGGCGTACTGCAGCTCGGCGCGGTTGGTGATGTAGCCGTTAAGGGAAGGGCGAGTGACGTACAGTGAGCCCTTCTGATTCAGCAGCGCCAGATCGACGCCAGTCACCGGGCCGGAGGCGTTGCCGAAGCTGACCATCAGGCCGCGCCGTTTCAGGCTGTTGAGCGAGGCCTGCCAGGTGCTTTGCCCCACCGAATCGTACACTACGCCGACCTTCTCGCCGTGCGTCAGCTCGGCCACCCGCTGGGCGATATCCTCTTTGTGGTAGTTGATGGTGGCCCAGGCGCCGGCCTGTTTCGCCAGCGCGGCCTTTTCGTCGGAGCCGACGCTACCGATCAGGCGCGCGCCCAGCGCTTTGGCCCATTGGCAGGCGATCAGCCCAACTCCGCCGGCGGCGGCATGGAACAGGAACACCTCACCCGGCTGCACGTCGTGGGTCTGGCGCAGCAGGTAGTGCACCGTCAGCCCTTTGAGGAAAGAAGCGGCGCCCTGCTCAAAGCTGAGGTTGTGCGGCAGCAGCGCCACTTTTTCTTCCGGCACGTTGTGGACTTCGCTGTAGGCGCCGAGCGACGACTGCGCATACACCACCCGGTCGCCCGGTTTGATCGCGCTGACCCCGGCGCCGACCTTGACCACCACGCCGGCCGCCTCGGTGCCGAGGCCGCTCGGCAGGCTCGCCGGGGCGTACAGCCCGCTGCGCACATAGGTGTCGATGTAGTTGATGCCGATCGCCTTGTTCTCGATCTGCACTTCGCCGGCGGCGGGATCGAGCGGTGTAAAATCAACGTATTGCAAGACTTCCGGCCCGCCGGTGGCGGAAAACTGAATGCGCTTGGCCATATCGTTACCTCGTTTGAGTGTCTGATTTCACCCTATTCTTTTTAGTATCGGAGATCCAGTTCACCCGTGCGGGATTCAATACCTTTTTTGCATCGGTTATGACGCAAAAATCACGTATACTCTCGCGTCAAGATCCTTCATTCGCAACCGGATAAAGACTACGTTTCATGGCAGGAAAAAAACCAACCAACAAAACAAACGCGGACGAAACCAGAGAGCGTTCCAGAGATCGTCAGATGGAAGGGCTGAAGATGCCGCCGCACTCGCTGGAGGCCGAGCAGTCGGTGTTGGGCGGTTTGATGCTGGATAACGAGCGCTGGGACAACGTGGCGGAGCGCGTGGTCGCCAACGACTTCTTCAGCCGCCCGCACCGCCTGATCTTTACCGAGATGCAGCGTTTGCTGGAGATGAGCAAGCCTATCGACCTCATCACCCTGTCCGAATCGCTCGAGCAGAAAGGTGAGCTGGACTCGGTCGGCGGCTTCGCCTACCTGGCCGAGCTGTCGAAAAACACCCCGAGCGCCGCCAACATCGGCGCCTATGCCGACATCGTGCGCGAGCGCGCGGTGGTGCGCGAGATGATCTCGGTGGCTAACGAGATCGCCGACGCCGGCTACGATCCGCAAGGGCGCAGCAGCGAAGACCTGCTCGATCTGGCGGAATCCCGCGTGTTCCAAATCGCCGAGAACCGTGCCAGCAAAGACGAAGGCCCGAAGGGCATCGAGCGCATCCTGGAAGACACCGTATCGCGTATCGAGCAGCTGTATCAGCAGCCGCACGACG
Source organism: Serratia sp. SSNIH1 (assembly GCF_002935055.1). Classification (NCBI taxonomy): domain Bacteria; kingdom Pseudomonadati; phylum Pseudomonadota; class Gammaproteobacteria; order Enterobacterales; family Yersiniaceae; genus Serratia; species Serratia sp. SSNIH1. The sequence continues at coordinate 5,247,542 of NZ_CP026383.1, read as the reverse complement.
GCGTGACCGGGGTCGATACCGGCTATCAGGACCTCAACAAGAAAACCGCGGGCATGCAAAAGTCCGATCTGATCATCGTCGCCGCCCGTCCATCGATGGGGAAAACCACCTTCGCCATGAACCTGTGCGAAAACGCCGCGATGACCCAGGAAAAACCGGTGCTGATCTTCAGCCTGGAGATGCCCGGCGAACAGATCATGATGCGTATGCTGGCGTCGCTGTCGCGCGTGGATCAGACGCGCATCCGTACCGGCCAGCTCGACGACGAGGACTGGGCGCGCATTTCCAGCACCATGGGTATCCTGCTGGAGAAGCGCAACATGTACATCGACGACTCCTCCGGCCTGACGCCGACCGAAGTGCGCTCGCGCGCGCGGCGCATTTTCCGCGAGCACGACGGGCTTAGCCTCATCATGATCGACTACCTGCAGCTGATGCGCGTGCCGGCCCTGTCCGACAACCGTACGCTGGAGATCGCCGAGATTTCGCGCTCGCTGAAGGCGCTGGCGAAGGAGCTGCAGGTGCCGGTAGTGGCGCTGTCGCAGCTGAACCGAAGCCTGGAGCAGCGCGCCGATAAGCGCCCGGTCAACTCCGACCTGCGTGAATCCGGCTCTATCGAGCAGGATGCCGACCTGATTATGTTCATCTATCGTGATGAGGTGTATCACGAGAACAGCGATCTGAAAGGGATCGCGGAAATTATTATCGGTAAGCAGCGTAACGGCCCGATCGGCACCGTGCGCCTTACCTTTAACGGCCAGTGGTCGCGTTTCGACAACTACGCGGGGCCACAATACGATGACGAATAATCAGCTAAGGAACTGAAATGAAAGCGGCAACCGCTGTAATCGACCGCCGCGCTCTGCGACATAATCTGCAACAGGTGCGCCGCCAGGCGCCGCAAAGCCGCCTGATTGCCGTTGTGAAAGCAAACGCTTATGGACATGGCCTGCTGGAAACAGCACACACCCTGCAAGACGCCGACTGCTACGGCGTGGCGCGCATCGGCGAAGCGCTGATGCTGCGCTCCGGCGGCATCGTCAAACCGATCCTGCTGCTGGAAGGCTTCTTCAGCGCCGAAGATCTGCCGGTGCTGGTGGCGAACAACATCGAAACCGCGGTGCACAGCATCGAGCAACTCGAAGCGCTGGAGCTGGCCGAGCTGGCGCGCCCGGTGCCGGTGTGGATGAAGCTCGACACCGGCATGCATCGGCTGGGGGTGCGCCCCGAACAGGCGGAGGCGTTTTATCAGCGCCTGTGCGCCTGCCGCAACGTGGCGCAGCCGGTCAATATCATGAGTCACTTCAGCCGCGCCGACGAGCCGGAGTCCGACGCCACCCTGAAACAAATCGCCTGCTTCGAGCAGTTCGCGCGCGGCAAACCGGGCCAGCGCTCGGTCGCCGCGTCCGGCGGCACGCTGCTGTGGCCGGATGCCCACAACGAGTGGGTGCGTCCCGGCATCATTTTGTACGGCGTGTCGCCGCTGGATAACGGCAGCGGCGCCGAGCATGGGCTGCAGCCGGCGATGACGCTGAAGTCCAGCCTGATCGCGGTGCGCGAGCACAAGGCCGGCGAAGCGGTCGGCTACGGCGGCACCTGGGTAAGCCCGCGCGATACCCGGCTGGGCGTGGTGGCGATGGGGTACGGCGACGGCTACCCGCGCAGCGCGCCGACCGGTACGCCGATTCTGATCAATGGCCGCGAAGTGCCGATCGTCGGCCGGGTGTCGATGGACATGATTTCGGTCGATCTCGGGCCGGACGCCGTCGATAAGGTGGGGGATGAAGCGGTGCTGTGGGGGCCGGCGCTGCCGGTCGAGCGCATCGCCGCCTGCACCGGCATCAGCGCCTACGAGCTGATCACCAAGCTCACGCAGCGCGTGGCGATGGAATATATCGGCGACTGATACGCCGCAGGGGCCGACGCGCGTCGGCCCCGTTTCTCAGCGGGTTACTTCTTTACCGCCAACCACTTATCGATAATCCTCTGATACTCCCCGGTCGCTTTGGCCAGGTGCAGCCACTGATCCACATACAGTTTCCAGCTCAGATCGTCGCGCGGCAGCATGTAAGCCTTCTCGCCGTACTGCATCGGCTTGGTCGGATTCACCGCGCACAGCTTCGGATAGCGCTTCTGCTGGTACAGCGCCTCGGAAGCGTCGGTGATCATCACGTCCGCCTTGCGGTCCACCAACTGCTGGAAAATGCTCATGTTGTCGTGCGTCAGCGTCAGTTTGGCCTTCGGCAGATAGGCGTGCACGAAGGCTTCGTTGGTGCCGCCCGCCGGCTCGAGCAGGCGCACCGACGGTTTGTTGATCTGCTCGAGAGTGCGGTATTTCTTCACGTCGGTGCAGCGCACCAGCGGGATCTTGCCGTCGGTATCCAGCTTGTCGGCGAAGAACACCTGCTTTTGCCGCTCCAGCGTGACGGAGATACCGCCCATCGCAATGTCGCACTTGCCGGAGGCGAAGTCCGGCGTCAGGGTTTTCCAGCTGGTTTTCACCCACTTCACTTTCGCGCCCAGGCTCTTGGCCAGCGATTCCGCCATGTCGATGTCGATGCCTTCATAGCGGCCGTCTTCCTTGAGGAAGGTATAGGGCTTGTAGTCGCCGGTGGTGCAGACCTCCAGGGTCTTTTGCTGCAGCACCTTATCCAGGTGGGATTGCGCGCCGGCGCTGCCGGCGGCGAGCAGCAGCGCGAGGGGGAGTAGCTTTTTCATCTGGCGTCCTTTTTATACATTCGTGGTTTTATGCGTTACTTCGCCGTTAATTGTCGTTTGCTTGCATGAGTTAGCCGTTTTTTATACCGCTTACCGGCGAAAACGCCGGGCGTTGCTGCTGTACGCGATTTAAGCGCCAGGGTGTGACGTCGGCAACGGTAAAAAAACTGGTAGGCTGTAACGTCAACATTTATTAACACAGTTTACAGGTGGCTATGTACAACATTGACGATTTTGATATGAAAATCCTGACGCTGTTACAGGCCAACGGCCGTCTGACCAACCAGGAGCTGAGCGAGCTGGTGGGGCTCTCCGCTTCCCAATGTTCGCGGCGGCGCATCAGTCTGGAGCAGGCACAGCTGATCCGCGGTTACCACGCGCGGCTGGCGCCGGAGGCGGTCGGCCTGGGGCTGGTGGGGCTGATCGAAGTCAGTCTGATCACGCACGCGCAGGAGCAGATCGATAGCTTTCATCAGATGCTGGAGGACGTGGACGCGATCCTTGATGCTTACAAGACCACCGGCGACGCCGATTACCTGCTGAAAGTGGCGGTGGCGGACCTGCCGGCGCTGAGCGAATTCATCAGCCAGACGCTGTCGCCGCACAAAAGCGTGGCGCATATCAAAACGGCGGTGGTGCTCAATCGCATCAAGGAAAACGGTTTATTGCCGGTGGCGCGAGAAAGCTAAAACCGAATGCGGTTTTCCGTCTATATTAGGAACGTAACGCTGTGCCCAAAACCACAATAAACCAGGAGAAAAACCCCGTGTTCCAGAACGTTGACGCCTATGCCGGCGATCCCATTCTGTCGCTGATGGAAAAATTCAAACAAGACCCGCGCGCGCACAAGGTGAACCTGAGTATCGGCCTGTATTACGATGCGCAGGGCATCATTCCGCAGATGCGGGCGGTCGCCGCGGCGCAAGCGCAGTTGAACAGCGTCGAGCACGGCGCCTCGGTATACCTGCCGATGGAAGGGCTGCAACCCTACCGTTCCGCCATCCAGCATTTGCTGTTCGGCGCGCAGCACCCGATGCTGCAGCAGGGGCGCATCGCCACCATTCAGACCGTCGGCGGTTCCGGCGCGTTGAAAGTGGGCGCCGACTTCCTGAAAAGCTACTTCCCGAATTCGCAGGTGTGGGTCAGCGATCCGACCTGGGAAAACCATGTCGCCATCTTCAGCGGCGCCGGTTTCAAGGTGAATACCTACCCGTATTTCGACAGCGAAAGCCTGGGCGTGAAGTTCGACGCCATGCTCGCTGCGCTGAAACAGCTGCCGAAGCACAGCATCGCGCTGCTGCACCCGTGCTGCCACAACCCGACCGGTTCCGACCTGACTCCCGCCCAGTGGGATGAGGTGGTCAAGGTGATCGCCGAGCGTGAAATCATTCCGTTCCTCGACATCGCCTATCAGGGCTTCGGCGGCGGCATGGAGCAGGACGCCTACGCCATTCGCGCCATCGCGGCGGCCGGCCTGCCGTGCCTGGTGAGCAACTCGTTCTCGAAGATCTTCTCGCTGTACGGCGAGCGCGTCGGCGGCCTGTCGGTCGTGTGCGAAAGCGAAGAGGCGGCCGGGCGCGTGCTGGGTCAGCTGAAGGCCACCGTGCGCCGCAACTACTCGAGCCCGCCGAATTTCGGCGCGCAGCTGGTGGCCAAGGTGCTGAACGACGCCCAGTTGAAAACCCAATGGCTCGACGAGGTGGAGAGCATGCGTACCCGCATTCTCGAGATGCGTCACGCGCTGGTGGACACCCTGAAGAGCGCGCTGCCGCAGCGCAACTTCGATTACCTGCTGGCGCAGCGCGGCATGTTCAGTTACACCGGCTTCAGCGCGGCGCAGGTCGATCGCTTGCGTGAAGAGTTCGGCGTCTACCTGATCCACAGCGGCCGCATGTGCGTGGCCGGCCTGAACCACAACAACGTGCGTCAGGTGGCCGAGGCATTTGCCGCGGTGCAGTAACGCCTGTTAGTCTGAACGGACGTTCATCGGGGAGCGATAGCGATATCGCTCCTTTTTTATTGCCGGCGCGCCGCCGAAGTTGCCGCAAACCGGAGAGAGAATATACTGATTGAGGGGCGCTCACTCATGTGGCATCAGCAAACGCTAATCCTCAGCGCAAAAGCGCGTGGCTTTCATCTGGTTACCGACGAGATCGTCAACCAGTTAACCCACTTACACCGCCTGCAAACCGGCCTGCTGCATCTGTTGCTGCAGCATACCTCGGCCTCGCTGACGCTCAACGAGAATTGCGATCCCACGGTGCGAGCCGATATGGAGCAGCATTTCCTGCGTCAGGTGCCGGAAAACGCACCCTATCAGCATGACTACGAAGGGCCGGACGACATGCCGGCGCACATCAAATCCTCGCTGCTGGGCGCTTCCTTGACGCTGCCCGTCAGGCACGGGCGGCTGATGTTGGGCACATGGCAGGGCATCTGGCTGGGGGAGCACCGCATCCACGGCGGAGCACGCCGTATTGTGGCCACATTACAGGGGGAATAACCCAATGAATAACAGCGCATTGCTGGAGTACTGCATGGCGAAGCCGGGCGCGGAGCAAAGCGACCAGAACCAGTGGCAGGCCAGTCAGATCAAGGTGGGCGACGTGATGTTCGCCATGGTGTGCGAGGTCGAAGGGCGGCCGGCGCTGGCGGTCAAGTCCAGCCCGGAGCTGGCGGAAAGCCTGCGTGAACACCATCCTGAGATCGTCGCCTGCGCCGGCCTGAACAAGGCGCACTGGAACACGGTGTTTCTCGACGGCAACCTGCCGAACTCGCAGTTTTACACGCTGATCGACAGCTCCTATCAGCTGGTGGTGGAAGGCCTGCCCGAACACGTGCGCCAGGAACTGCGCGCCTGATTGCCGGGCGGCGGCGCCGCCCGTTTTTCTCCTGTTTTTTCGCGTCAAAGCGTGATCGTGATTTTAAATTGGGAACGTTCCCTTTTTGTCGTCAGACAAAAGCGGCTACGCTTGGGCATTCAAGATACGCGGATAACATAAGGAGGCCGACATGGCCATCAGCGAAGAAAAGCGCAAGATGATCGCCGGGGAGCTGTACGACGCCGGCGATGACCTGCTGCGCAGCGAGCGTCGGCGCGCACGCCAGCTGACGCATCGCTATAACCACTCCTCGCCGGAAGAGGGCGAACTGCGCAAACAGTGGCTGGACGAGCTGCTGGGCGGCTATCAGGGCGGCACCATCGAGCCGACCTTCCGCTGTGACTACGGCTATAACATTTATCTCGGCAAGAACTTCTACGCCAATTTCGACTGCGTGATCCTCGACGTGTGCGAGGTACATATCGGCGACAACTGCCTGCTGGCGCCGGGCGTGCATATCTACACCGCGACCCATCCGCTGGACGCCGAGACCCGCGTCGGCGGCGCGGAGTTCGGTAAGCCGGTCAAGATTGGCGACAACGTATGGATCGGCGGACGCGCGGTGATCAATCCGGGTGTGACCATCGGCGATAATGCGGTCGTGGCCTCCGGCGCCGTGGTGACCAAAGACGTGCCGGCCAACTGCGTGGTGGGCGGCAACCCGGCCAGGGTCATCAAGCACCTATAAAAAAACGGGCGCCGCGGGCGCCCATTTTCATCAGGCTCGCAGCGAGTCGATATCCACCACGAAGCGGTACTTCACGTCGCTTTTCAGCATGCGCTCATAGGCCTCATTAATTTGCTGCATCGGGATCAGCTCGATATCGGACGTGATGCCGTGTTGGCCGCAGAAGTCCAGCATCTCTTGCGTTTCCGCGATGCCGCCGATCAGCGAACCGGCGATGCGGCGGCGCTTCATGATCAGATTGAACACCTGCGGCGACGGATGATCGTGCTCCGGCGCGCCGACCAGCGTCAGGGTACCGTCGCGGCGCAGCAGGTTGAGGAACGGGTTCAGATCGTGCTGAGTCGCCACCGTGTTGAGGATGAAGTCGAAGCTATTAACGTGCTGCGCCATCTCATCCGGGTTGCGCGAAATCACCACTTCATGGGCGCCGAGGCGCTTGGCGTCTTCTATTTTCGACGGCGAGGTGGTGAACAGCACCACGTGCGCGCCCATCGCCCGCGCCAGTTTGACGCCCATGTGTCCCAGCCCGCCGAGGCCGACGATGCCGACCTTTTTGCCTGGTCCCGCGCCCCACTGGCGCAGCGGCGAATAGGTGGTGATGCCGGCGCACAGCAGCGGCGCGACCCCGGCCGGATCGAGATTTTCCGGCACTCGCAGCACGAAGTCCTGATCCACCACCAGATTGGTGGAGTAGCCGCCGTAGGTCACGGCGCCGGTCTGGCGGTCCTGACCGTTATAGGTGCCGGTAAAGCCGTTCTCGCAATACTGTTCCAGCCCCTCATCGCAGCTTGGGCAGCTGCGGCAGGAATCTACCATGCAACCGACGCCGACCAGATCGCCGACCCGGTAACGCGAGGCATGGCCACCGACGGCGCTGACGCGGCCGACGATTTCGTGGCCCGGCACCACCGGGTAAATCGTATTGCTCCATTCGTTGCGAGCCTGATGCAGGTCCGAATGGCACACGCCGCAGAACAGCACCTGAATTTGCACATCGTGGTCGCGCAGGGCGCGCGGTGGGTAATCGAAAGGCACCAGCGCAGACTTCGCATCATGCGCGGCATAGGCATGGGTAATGTTCATGGTCGCTCCAGTTATCAATGTATGGGGGACAACGCTTGGCCGGCAGCGGAGTGCCGGTGAGACGCGGCCTGAATCAGACAGGGCGGCCGCCGAGGGAACATTGATGATAAAAGCGGTGAGCGCGGAGGGAAATGCCTGAAAATGTCGAAACCTTGCCCGTTTCTGTTTGATTGCTGCGAAACGGGTCAGCGTGCGGGTCGCCTGAGCGACGGCCCGCACGCCGGCGATACTACTTGTTCAACAGCGGTTTCAGGAAGCGTGCGGTGTGCGATTTTTCACACTCGGCCACGGTTTCCGGCGTGCCGGCGACCAGGATTTCGCCGCCGCCGCTGCCGCCTTCCGGCCCCAGATCGACGATCCAGTCGGCGGTCTTGATCACGTCCAGGTTATGCTCGATGACCACGATGGTGTTGCCCTGATCGCGCAGCTGATGCAGCACCGCCAACAGCTGCTGGATATCGGCGAAGTGCAGACCGGTGGTCGGTTCGTCGAGGATATACAGCGTCTGGCCGGTGCCGCGTTTCGACAGCTCGCGCGCCAGCTTGACGCGCTGCGCCTCACCGCCGGAGAGCGTGGTGGCCGACTGGCCGAGACGGATGTACGACAGGCCGACATCCATCAGGGTCTGCAGCTTGCGCGCCAGCGCCGGCACCGCGTCGAAGAACTCACGCGCTTCTTCGATGGTCATCTCCAGCACTTCGTGGATGCTCTTGCCCTTGTACTTCACTTCCAGCGTTTCGCGGTTATAGCGCTTGCCCTTGCACTGGTCGCACGGCACGTAGATGTCCGGCAGGAAGTGCATCTCGACCTTGATCACCCCATCGCCCTGGCAGGCTTCACAGCGCCCGCCCTTGACGTTGAAGCTGAAACGGCCCGGCGTATAACCGCGGCTGCGCGATTCCGGCACGCCGGCGAACAGCTCGCGCACCGGGGTAAAAATGCCGGTGTAGGTGGCCGGGTTGGAGCGCGGCGTACGGCCGATCGGGCTCTGATCGATGTCGATCACCTTGTCGAAATGCTCCAGGCCGGTCACTTCGCGGAACGGCGCCGGCTCGGCGATGGTGGCGCCGTTGAGCTGGCGCTGAGCGATCGGGAACAGCGTATCGTTAATCAGCGTCGATTTGCCGGAGCCGGACACGCCGGTGATGCAGGTAAACAGACCGACCGGCAGCGTCAGCGTCACGTCCTTCAGGTTGTTGCCGCGCGCGCCGCTCAGCTTCAGCACCTTGGTCGGATCGGCCTGCACGCGCTGCGCCGGAATGGCGATCTCGCGCTTGCCGCTGAGGAACTGGCCGGTCAGCGAGTCCGGCTGCGCCATGATGTCGTCGACGGTGCCTTCCGCCACCACCTGGCCGCCGTGCACGCCGGCGCCGGGGCCGATGTCGATCACGTGATCGGCGGCGCGGATGGCGTCTTCGTCATGCTCCACCACGATCACCGTGTTGCCGAGGTTGCGCAGGTGGATCAGCGTTTCCAGCAGGCGCTCGTTGTCGCGCTGGTGCAGGCCGATCGACGGCTCATCCAGCACGTACATCACGCCCACCAGGCCGGCGCCGATCTGGCTGGCCAAACGGATACGCTGCGCTTCGCCGCCGGAGAGCGTCTCCGCCGAGCGGGACAGTGACAGGTAGTTCAGGCCGACGTTCACCAGGAATTTCAGGCGATCGCCGATCTCTTTCAGCACTTTTTCGGCGATCTTGGCGCGCTGGCCGCTGAGCTTCATGTTCTGGAAGAAGGTCATCGCATGGCCGATGCTCAAATCGGAGATCTCCGGCAGCGTGGTGTCTTCGACGAACACGTTGCGCGCTTCTTCACGCAGGCGGGTGCCGTGGCACGAGGCGCAAGGGCGGTTGCTGATGAACTTCGCCAGCTCTTCGCGCACCGCGCTGGATTCGGTCTCTTTATAGCGGCGCTCCATGTTATGCAGCACGCCTTCGAACGGATGGCGGCGCACGGTGGTGTCACCGCGATCGTTGATGTATTTGAATTCGATCGACTCTTTGCCGGAGCCGCTCAGCACCGCCTTCTGCACGTTGGCGCTCAGGGTGTTGAACGGCGCCTCTACGTCGAACTCATAGTGCTCCGCCAGCGAGCGCAACATCTGGAAGTAATAGAAGTTGCGGCGATCCCAGCCGCGGATCGCGCCGCCGGCCAGCGACAGCTCGGGGTTTTGCACCACGCGGTCCGGATCGAAGAACTGCTGCACGCCCAGGCCGTCGCAGGTCGGGCAGGCGCCGGCCGGGTTGTTGAAGGAAAACAGGCGCGGTTCCAGTTCGCGCATGCTGTAGCCGCAGATCGGGCAGGCGAAGTTGGCGGAAAACAGCAGCTCGTCCGCTTTCTCGTCGTCCATATCTGCCACCACCGCGGTGCCACCGGACAACTCCAGCGCGGTTTCGAACGATTCGGCCAGGCGCTGCGCCATGTCGTCGCGCACCTTGAAACGGTCGACCACCACTTCGATGGTGTGTTTCTTTTGCAGCTCCAGCCTCGGCGGATCGGACAGATCGCACACTTCACCGTCGATGCGCGCGCGGATATAGCCCTGAGCGGCCAGGTTTTCCAGCGTTTTGGTGTGTTCGCCCTTGCGATCTTTCACCACCGGCGCCAGCAGCATCAGGCGTTTGCCTTCCGGCTGGCTCAGCACGTTGTCGACCATCTGGCTGACGGTCTGCGCCGCCAGCGGCACATGGTGATCCGGGCAGCGCGGCTCGCCGACGCGGGCGAACAACAGGCGCAGGTAGTCGTGGATCTCGGTGATGGTGCCGACCGTGGATCGCGGGTTGTGCGAGGTGGATTTCTGCTCGATGGAGATCGCCGGCGACAGACCTTCAATATGGTCGACGTCCGGCTTTTCCATCAGCGACAGGAACTGGCGCGCATAGGCGGAGAGCGATTCGACGTAGCGGCGCTGCCCTTCGGCATACAGCGTATCGAAAGCCAGCGATGACTTGCCGGAACCGGACAGGCCGGTGACGACGATCAGTTTGTCACGCGGGATGATCAGGTTGATGTTTTTCAGATTATGGGTTCGAGCACCACGAACTTCAATATTGTCCATTTACACTTCCCGTCTTGATGATACACCGCGCCTGTCGCGATTTTTGCGGGGGATTTTGTGATGGATCTCGCAAAAAACCGGCACAGCCTGGTCGAAACGCATAATTATGACACAAAAAAACCTGAATGAATATCCAGTATGCGAATGCAACAAGGTCGATTGAAAAGACAATTCTGGAATGCAATTCGCACTTATCAACACGGGTGTGGTTTCGCACTCAGCGTGGTAAACTGACGCGTTTATACTGTGTAGAAATCAATCATCGGGAGAAGTGCTCATGGCCAGCAGAGGCGTAAACAAAGTAATTCTGGTCGGGAATCTGGGTCAGGATCCAGAAGTCCGTTACATGCCGAACGGCGGCGCAGTGGCCAACATTACCCTGGCGACCTCCGAAAGCTGGCGTGACAAGGCGACCGGCGAACAGAAAGAGAAGACCGAGTGGCACCGCGTCGTGCTGTTCGGCAAACTGGCCGAAGTGGCGGGCGAATACCTGCGTAAAGGCTCTCAGGTCTACATCGAAGGCTCCCTGCAGACCCGTAAATGGCAGGATCAGAGCGGCCAGGATCGCTACACCACCGAGATCGTGGTTAACGTCGGCGGCACCATGCAGATGCTGGGCGGCCGTCAGGGCGGCGGCGCACCGGCCGGTCAATCTGCCGGCGGCCAGGGCGGTTGGGGCCAGCCTCAGCAGCCACAGGGCGGCAACCAGTTCAGCGGCGGCCAGCAGCAGTCTCGCCCGGCGCAGAACAGCGCTCCGGCGGCCAGCAGCAACGAACCGCCAATGGATTTCGACGACGATATCCCGTTCTGATATCCGGCTGTTTGCAGCCAACAAAAAAGCCCCTTCACGGGGCTTTTTGTATTTCAGAGGGCGTTACGCCGAGAAGCCGCCGTCGATGCTCAGGCTGGCGCCGGTGATATAACCTGCTTGCGGGCCGGCGAGGTAGGCGACGAAGCCGGCGATCTCTTCATCTTTGCCGTAGCGGCCGATCGCCATCAGCTGCTTGAGCTGATCGGCGAACTCGCCGGCGTCTGGGTTCATTTCGGTGTCCACCGGGCCGGGCTGCACGTTATTGACGGTGATGCCGCGCGGGCCGAGATCGCGCGCCATGCCTTTGGTCAGGCCGACCAGCGCCGATTTGCTCATCGCATACACCGCCGCGCCGCCGAACGGCACGCGCTCGGCGTTGGTGCTGCCGATGTGGATGATGCGGCCGCCGTCGTTCATGTGGCGCGCCGCCTCCTGGCTGGCGACGAACACGCTGCGCACGTTGACCGCCAGCATGCGATCCAGGTCTTCCAACGCCAGTTCCTCGGTGCTGCCCAGCGTAAACACCCCGGCGTTGTTCACCAGAATATCCAGGTTGCCGAAGTGGCTGACCGCCTGGCGCACCGCCTGCTGCAGCGCCGCCGCATCGGCGCTGTCGGCCTTGATGGCGAGGGCTTTGCCGCCGGCGGCAGTGATGGCGCTTGCCACCGCTTCGGCGCGATCGGCCGAGGCGGCGTAGGTAAAGGCGACGGCAGCGCCTTCGCTCGCCAACCGTTTAACGATGGCGGCGCCGATGCCGCGTGAACCGCCTTGAACGAACGCGACTTTGCCTTGCAGAGGGTGTGCTGTGGTCATGTTATTTCTCCAAAGTGGGTGAGGGTAAGGCGTTATTCCCAGTATCGGTGAAATGTCTGGCGGCCACTGTTCACAAAGAGCTTTGCCGCTAAAACGAGAAAAGCCCCTTGCGGGGCTTCTTTCTTCCGTCGGTTGGCTGTTCGACGATCAGTTGAAGATTTCTGCGGTGCCGTACAGTTTGTTCTGGCCGCCGGCGGCGACGATGCGGTATGAGCTGGCACCCGACGCGGCGGCTTTGCTGGCCAGTTCGCTTTCCAGTGCGCTCAGGTTGGTGGCGCCGCTAACGGAGACTACGCCGATTTTCTGGGCGTCTGCAGCGGGTTGGCTGGAAGGCAGGTCAGCGGCGAAGGTAGCGAAAGAAGCGGTAGCCAGCAGCGCAGCGGTAGCAAAAATTTTGACGTTTTTCATGATGTGTTCCTCAGCGTATTGATTGGATGAGAGCCCGTTATCTCTCGATGTATTAAATACTAGTGCGGCAGGCTGGAATAAAAAATCGGAGAGTTTTGAGTATCTCTGTCAAATAAACTGATTGTTTTTTCATCCGCTGGCGTGCGGTAAAAATCGCCACTACCCTTTACAGACGATCCTTAACCGGAGAAGCGTAATGACGGTAAACGCATTTATCGGCAGCAGGGCGCTGGTGTCCTCGGCATTTGAGAACCAGGACGGCGAGCTAAATCACCCGCTGGGTGAGCAGGTGCTGGGGCGCATCCACTATGAGGCCAACGGCACGATGGCGGCGCAGCTGTACAGCGCCGTGCGGCCGCGTTTCGCCGCTGACGATTTGGCGCAGGGGGCCGAGCGGGAGATCCGCGCGGCCTTCATCAATATGATTTGCTACTGCGGCCGTTATCAGGTGGAGGAAAGCGAGCAGCGGGTGGTACATCAGGTCGAAGGCTGTTCATTCCCCAACTGGGTAGGCAGCCGTCAGGTGCGTTTTTACGCTTTCAGCGGCGATCGACTGACGTTGCGCGCGGTGCCCTTGCAGCTCGGCAACGGCGTGCAGGTGGGCGAACTGGTGTGGCAGCGGACAGGAGCTTCTTTATGATCATTGTTCATCATCTCAATCACTCGCGGTCGCAGCGCATTCTGTGGTTTCTGGAAGAGCTGGGCGTGCCCTATCAGGTGCAACGCTACGAACGCGATCCGCAGACTATGCTGGCGCCGGCGGCGCTGAAAAAGATCCACCCGCTGGGCAAATCGCCGGTGATCGTCGACGGCGATCTGACGCTGGCGGAATCCGGCGCCATCATCGAATACCTGCAGGAAGCCTATGACGCGCAAGGGATGTTCATGCCGACCGACTTCCACGCGCGCCAGCAATACCGCTACTGGCTACACTACGCGGAAGGATCGCTGATGCCGCTGTTGGTGATGAAACTGGTGTTCAGCCGGCTCGGCCAGCCGCCGATCCCCTGGCTGCTGCGGCCGGTGGCCGGCGCGATCGGCAAGGGCGTGCAGCGCGAATATCTCGACAAGCAGATCGCGCCGCACTGCGACTTCCTCGAACAGCACCTGAACAAGGGCAGCTGGTTTGTCGGCAATGACTTCAGCGCGGCGGACATTCAGATGAGCTTCCCGCTGGAGGCGATGGCAGCGCGAGGCGCGTTGGATGATTGCCCGAAACTGCGCGGTTTTTTGCAGCGTATTCATGCCCGGCCCGCCTACCAGCGGGCGTTGGAGCAGGGCGGCCCTTACGCCCTGCTGAGCTAATCGGATGGGCTATACTCGATGGGGTCATTCTTCATCGGAGGTAGCCCATGGCTACGCAAATCTTCGTTAACCTGCCCGTCAGCGATCTGCCCGCCTCGATGGCGTTCTTCACCCACCTGGGTTTCACTTTCAACCCGCAATTTACCGATGACACCGCCGCGTGCATGGTGGTCAGCGACACGATTTACGTGATGTTGCTGACCCACGACAAATTCAGGATGTTTACCCCGAACCCGATCGGTGACGCCAAACAGGCCACCGAAGTGCTGGTATGCCTGTCGCAACCCAGCCGGGCGGCGGTGGACGAACTGGTGCGCAAGGCGGTCGCCGGCGGCGGCAACACCTACCACCCGCCGCGGGACTACGGCGTGATGTACGGCCACGGTTTTCAGGATCTGGATGGCCATATCTGGGAATTGATGTATATGGATCCCGCCGCGGTGCAGACGCAATAACCCTGCCGTGACGGCGTTCGCCGGGGCGCCTGTCGCCCCGGTTTTATCGTGCTGGCGCTATTCCCGCCGCTTTCTGCATAAATTGCCGCGATCTTTAGTTGATTAGACGCTATGGAAGGCAGGATAATCGTTTGCCTTGAATAAACCACCATAAATCACCCGTACCGCGCGCTGCGAGTTAAACGTTTGCCTTGGTGCGCATCGCCGTTGGCGCTGCGACAGAGGGGCAAGGATGCGGAACGTGACGTAAACGATTACGTGACGATCGGGCGCGGGCGAGATTACAGGCCTGCTGCGACGGGCCGATTCATGAAACACAGGGGAAGTAACCTATGTCGAACTCTCAAGCGAACCACGCCGCAAAACCAACCGGCGGGCTTGATGGCTATTTTAAAATTTCCGCGCGCGGCAGCAGCGTGCGCCAGGAGGTGGTGGCGGGGCTGACCACCTTCCTGGCGATGGTGTATTCGGTGATCGTGGTGCCGAGCATGCTGGGCAAAGCGGGCTTCCCGCCGGCGGCGGTGTTTGTCTCCACCTGCCTGGTGGCCGGGCTGGGCTCGCTGCTGATGGGGCTGTGGGCTAACCTGCCGATGGCGATCGGCTGTGCGATCTCGTTGACCGCCTTCACCGCCTTCAGCCTGGTGCTGGGCCAGCACATCAGCATTCCGGTGGCGCTGGGTGCGGTGTTCCTGATGGGCGTACTGTTTACCATTATCTCGGTCACCGGCATCCGCGCCTGGATCCTGCGCAACCTGCCGATGGGCGTGGCGCACGGCACCGGCATCGGTATCGGTCTGTTCCTGCTGCTGATCGCCGCCAACGGCGTCGGCCTGGTGGTGAAGAACCCGCTGGATGGTCTGCCGGTGGCGCTCGGCGCGTTCACCTCCTTCCCGGTGGTGATGACGCTGGTCGGCCTGGCGGTGATCTTCGGCCTGGAAAAACTGCGCGTGCCCGGCGGCATTTTGCTGGTGATCATCGCCATTTCCATCATCGGCCTGATCTTCGACCCGGCGGTGAAATACCAGGGGCTGTTCGCCATGCCGAGCCTGGCGGACGCTGACGGCAAATCGTTGATCTTCAGCCTGGATATCATGGGCGCATTGCAGCCGGTGGTGTTGCCGAGCGTGCTGGCGCTGGTGATGACCGCGGTGTTCGACGCTACCGGCACCATCCGCGCGGTGGCCGGGCAGGCCAACCTGCTGGATAAAGACGGGCAGATCATCAATGGCGGCAAGGCGCTGACCTCGGATTCCCTGAGCAGCATCTTCTCCGGCCTGGTGGGCGCCGCGCCCGCCGCGGTCTACATCGAATCCGCCGCCGGCACCGCCGCGGGCGGCAAGACCGGCCTGACCGCCACCGTGGTCGGCATTCTGTTCCTGCTGATCCTGTTCCTGTCGCCGCTGGCCTATCTGGTGCCGGTCTATGCCACCGCCCCGGCGCTGATGTACGTCGGCCTGCTGATGCTGAGCAACGTCACCAAGCTGGACTTCAACGACTTCGTCGACGCGATGGCCGGCCTGCTGTGCGCGGTGTTCATCGTACTGACCTGCAACATCGTTACCGGCATCATGCTGGGCTTCAGCTCGCTGGTCATCGGTCGCATCTTCTCCGGCGAATGGCGCAAGCTGAACATCGGCACCGTGCTGATCGCCGTGGCGCTGGTGGCGTTCTACGCCGGCGGCTGGGCGATTTAAGACCCTCAGGTTTCCCTCGCCCGCCGGGCGAGGGAAGCTGTCACGGCATTTCCCTTCTTAAGATAAGTCTTCTTCTGCTCTGCACCGCGTCTTGAAAGGCACAACAAGCTTTAACGGCTGTAAAAAAAGTGATCTACTATCGGGACCAACGCAGGCCCTGAGCCGATGTCGTCTGAATCGTAGAGTCTAAGGAAAGCATGGAAATCTTTTTTACAATCCTCATTTTGATCCTGGTGGTCTCCCTGTCCGGGGTGGTGACGCGCATGTTGCCGTTCCAGGTGCCGCTGCCGCTGATGCAAATCGCCATCGGGGCCCTGTTGGCCTGGCCGCATTTCGGGCTGCACGTCGACTTTGATCCCGAACTGTTCCTGGTGCTGTTCATCCCGCCGCTGCTGTTCGCCGACGGCTGGAAAACGCCAACGCGCGAATTCCTGCACCACGGGCGTGAAATTCTCGGCCTGGCGCTGGTGCTGGTGCTGATCACCGTGGTCGGCGTCGGCTATCTGATCTACGCCATGGTGCCGGGCATTCCGCTGGTGGCGGCCTTCGCGTTGGCGGCGGTGCTGTCGCCGACCGATGCCGTGGCGCTGTCCGGCATCGTCGGCAAAGGGCGCATTCCCAAGCCGATCATGGGCGTGCTCGAAGGCGAGGCGCTGATGAACGACGCATCCGGCCTGGTGTCGCTCAAGTTCGCCATCGCGGTGGCGATGGGCACCATGGTGTTCACCGTGGGCGGCGCAACCCTCGAGTTCCTCAAAGTGGCGATCGGCGGCCTGCTGGCCGGCGTGGCGGTCACCTGGACCTACAGTAAATCGCTGCGGGTGATGAGCCGCTGGAGTGGCGACGATCCGGCGACTCAGATCGTATTCCTGCTGCTGCTGCCGTTCGCTTCTTACCTGATCGCCGAACACATCGGCGTCTCCGGCATCCTGGCGGCGGTAGCGGCGGGGATGACCATCAGCCAATCCGGCGTGATCCGCAACGCGCCGCTGGCGATGCGCCTGCGCGCCAACAGCGTATGGGCCATGCTGGAGTTCGTGTTCAACGGCATGGTGTTCATCATGTTGGGCCTGCAGCTGCCGGGCATTCTTGAAACCTCTATCCTGCAGGCGGAGCTGGATCCGAGCATCCAGACCTGGTACCTGTTCGCCGACGTGGCCACCATCTACGCCGCGCTGCTGGTGCTGCGTTTCACCTGGCTGTGGGTGATGAAGAAGGCCAGCAACCGCTTTATGAAAAAGCGCCCGCTGCAGTTTGGCGACTACAGCACGCGTGAGCTGTGGGTGGCGTCGTTCGCCGGGGTGCGCGGGGCGATTACCCTGGCCGGTGTGCTGTCGATACCGCTGTTGCTGAGTGACGGCACCGCCTTCCCGGCGCGCTATCAGCTGGTGTTTATCGCCGCCGGGGTGATCCTGTTGTCGTTGATCGTCGGCGTGCTGGCATTGCCGCTGCTGCTGCGCGGCGTTCAGGTGGCCGACAAGAGCGCCAGCAAGCACGAAGAGCGCATGGCGATCGCCATGGCGGCTGAAGTGGCAATCGAGAGCGTGAATAAAATGGAAGAGCGTCTGGTCGCCGATACCGAAGAGAACCTCGATCCGCAGGTGTTGAAAGAGGTCAGTTCGCGGGTGACGGGCATGCTACGGCGGCGCATCGCGTCGAAAGACGATATCGAGAATGCGTTGGCGATGGAAAACCTCGAGCGGCGTTTCCGCCTGACGGCGCTGCGCGCCGAGCGCGGCGAGCTGTACCATCTGCGCGCCACGCAGAAAATCAGCAACGAGACGCTGCAAAAACTGCTGCACGATCTCGACCTGCTCGAAGCGTTGCTGATCGAACGCGAAGGGTAAACCTCAGAAGAGGAATCATGTTTTCCTCTTTATTTCTGTCCCGAAGGGCCGCCTGTGCGGCCCTTGTTTTTTGGCTACTTGAGCGGCGGCCAGTAGTCGCGGCAGCAGGCGATCCAGGCCTGCGCGCCGTGCGACAGGTAGCTGCCCTGGCGCCAGATCAGCCCGATTTTCCACTCCATGCGCGGTTCCAGCGGTAGCCAGACCAGGTTTTCCTTGTCCAGCCAGCGGCAGACCGGCTCCGGCAGCATGGCGATGCCCACGCCGGCCTGCACCATCGAGGCGAGGAAGTCCCATTGGCCGCTGCGCACCGCGATTTGCGGTTCAAAACCGGCCTGGCGAAACGCCTTCATCAGCATCTTGTACAGCGCAAAGTCTTCGTTATAAATCAGGATCGGGCTGTCGGCCAATTCGGCGATATTGATGCTGGTGCGGTTGAGCCACTGCGGCGTGCGCGGCGCCACCACGCACATCGGATGGCCCAGCAGCGGCAGAAAGGTCAGCGGCTGTTCCGAATCGAAGGGCAGCACCGTCATCGCCAGATCCAGTTCGCCGGACATCACCGCCTGTTCGACCGACAGCCCGCCCAGCTCGGAAATTTTCAATTCGATGCCGGGGTAGGTCTGGCGAAAGCGGCGGATCAGATCGGCGATCTGCCTGCCCACCATCGGCGGAATGCCCAGCCGCAGCACGCCCTTTTTCACCGAGCTGATGTCTTCCAGCTCCGCCTCCAGCTGGCGGAATTCGTCGAGGATCGTCAGGCCGCGCTGATACAGCGCCTGGCCGCTGTCGGTCAGGCGCAGCTTGCGGCCTTCGCGGATCAGCAGCGTGCATTCCAGCTCCTCTTCCAAATGCCGCAGCATCTTGCTGATGGTGGGCTGGGTGACGAACAGTTTTTCCGCCGCGCGGGTGAAGCTTTGCTGGCGCACCACTTCAACGAAGTAGCGCAGGGTGCGGACATCCACGTTAGGGTTCTCCTTGAGGGCGCTACCGGCGGGAAACTATTCCCGGACGGCATGATGTCGATAATTTTAATTCATTTCAGGCGTGGTTTCCCGGCTGCGTATACTGTAGGCCGTCAATTATTGTTTGAGGTCATCTTTCATGTCTCTGGCGTTACGCCGCGTTGCCCCCTCCCTGCTGACCCGTTTGCAGGTGCCGATTCAGGTGGCGTTGTATGCGGCGCTGTTCCTGATCGCCGATCGTCTGGTGCAACAATTCCACCTGCCGCTCCCCGCCAATATCGTCGGCATGTTGATGCTGCTGGCGCTGATCCTGCTGCGCATTCTGCCGCTGAGCTGGGTCAAGGCCGGCTCCCGCTGGCTGCTGGCGGAAATGCTGCTGTTTTTCGTGCCGGCGGTGGTGGCGGTGGTCAACTATGCTCAGTTGCTGATGGTCGAGGGCTGGAAGATCTTTCTGGTGATCGCGATCAGCACCATGCTGACGCTGGGCGCCACCGGGCTGGTGGTGGACAGGGTGTATCGGCTGGAGATTTGGCTGCAGCGACGGAAGCAGCGCCATGAATGACTTTATCCTCAGCCTGGCCTGCTTTCTGGCGACGCTGGCGCTGTATTTCGCCAACAAGAAACTCTATCGCCGCCGCCGCACGTTACTGCTGATGCCGCTGGTGCTGACGCCGATGATCCTGGTGCTGCTGCTGGTGGTCACCCACATCTCCTATCAGGACTATATCGGTGAAACCCACTGGCTGCTGTGGCTGCTGGGGCCGGCGACCATCGCCTTCGCGGTGCCGGTGTACGAGAACCTGCACATCATCCGCCGCCACTGGCTGTCGCTGACCGCCGGGGTAACGACGGCGGTGCTGGTGGCGGTGTACAGCTCGGTGTGGCTGGCGCGCCTGCTGACGCTGCCGGAAGAGGTGCAGCGCAGCCTGGCGGTGCGTTCGATCACCACGCCGTTCGCGCTGGAGGCCGCCAAACAGATGGGCGGGCAGCCGGATCTGGTGGCGCTGTTCGTGGTGATCACCGGGGTGTTCGGCATGGCGGTGGGCGACATTCTGTTTCTGCGGCTGGCGGTGCGCAGCCGCCTGGCCAAGGGAGCCGGGTTTGGCGCCTCGTCGCACGGCGCCGGCACCGCCCGCGCTTATGAACTGGGGCCGCAGGAGGGCGTGGTGTCGAGCCTGGTGATGATGCTGGCCGGCATTATCACGGTGGTGGCCGCGCCACTGATCGGCCGGCTGATGTGGTAAGACCTCTCGGGGCGCGCTCTGCCGCCCCATTTTACATTGTCTGTCGTTGGGAACGGTGCCGTCGATGAGCGCCCGAAAAAACGAAGAAATTTTTCAGCATAATTTTTCCCATCGTTATAACAAAAAACGATAGATGCGCCGCGGGCAAAATTGGCGGTCATTTTTCATGGTAATGAATTAATTAAATAATAAATCATTATCATTAAAACAATAAAGTATAACTTATTGATATGGAGAGGCTCTTATCGTAAGCATTGTTGCACATTAACTATAGTGAACAATAAAAAAGAATATGAATTTCTCTCTAATTATATCGGATTAATACAAGAGGAATACGCTTGTCATCCCTAAGTAATATCGGGGAAATAAAATGGTCATTTATTCCCTTTCGCACATTTCGCCAAAAAAAATATCCTCTCCTATACTTCACAGCTCTACAAATTGAGGCACAGGGGGAACCTCTGGATTAACCATTTCATTCTTTCTTAGTTGGGGGGAAACCCAGCTTTTCTACGGTTTTTTATTCTGACTTGAACTGTCGGACGGCCAGGCTTTGCCTAAATCCGGACGGTCCCTTTCATTAACGTAATGAAAACGTGCTAGAGAATATTATGAACAAACAAACTGATGTGAAGAGTGGGGAATTCCGTACGGATGCTCAGGCCGCGGCGGAGAAAGTCGAACTGCATGAAATGACTATCGCCCAGCGTGAACTCTGGCTGGGGGAAAACATTTCCAAAGAGTTGTCGTTCAATATCTGGGGCTATGGGCTGGTTGACGGGCCTCTCGACGTTAAGCTGCTGCGGCAAGCCATCGATGCTATCGTCGAAGAAACGCCGGCTCTGCAAGCGCATTTTGTGGAAAAAGACGGTGAGCTTTATCAATACCGCGCGCCACGCACACATGAGCCGCTGTTCACACTCGATCTCAGTAAGGAACCCGATCCCCTCCAGGCGGCCAGACGCTGGATGGTGGCGGATGCGGCGCTGCCGCGCCGTGCCACGGGAGAGGAACCTTTTAGTTTTCATGTGATTACGCTCGCTCCGCAGCGCTATGTCCTCTATCGGCGTTTCCACCATATGATCACCGACGGCCGCAGTGCCGAGGAAGTGATGCGACGCATCGCGGCTTACTATAACGCGCTGGCGTCCGGCGGCGTCATCCCTGAATTCGCCAACTGCAATTTCTCTCTGCTTTATGAAAACGACATCAAATACCGCGATTCCTCACGCTTTTCTTCCGATCAGGCTTTTTGGCGGGAATATACTGCCGCTGCGCCGCAGAGTTTGTCGCGTAGAGCCATATTGACTCCGGACGCCGCGATGAACCGCAACACGCAGCTGCTGGAAAAAGAGGCATTGGATCAGCTGCAGCAACAAGCTGACAATATCGGTGTACACCGCGCACATATATTGGCCGCCGCCGTAGCATTATGTTTCTACAGCCTGACCGGCAGTGAATATCTTAATTTCAGCATGCCGGTGACCGGGACGAGAGAACGAAACAGTATTGGTATGACCTCTAACGTTGTCCCTTTGATTATCAAGGTCGAACCCCAGCTGAGCCTGGCCGAATTTATCCAAAAGGTTGCGGCCGAAATAGCAAAAGTGGTTCGCCATCAATTATATCGTGGGGAGGACATTCGGCGTGACAATGGCGCGACGGATTCCGCCTGGTTTGGCCCTTCAATTAACATTGTTTCTTTCGACCACGGCGATCCTTTCTGGGGATGCCGCACCCGTTGGTATTATGGCGGGAATATTCCGTCCGGCGATCTACAGATTATGCTGTATGAAGACCAGCAGGCGAATGAGCTGGACGTCACTTTTTCTGACGCCGCTTATGCAAATTCATTAGGCGATCTGGATGTTTTGCAGCGCCGTTTCCAGTTTATTTTACGGGCGCTGAACGCATCAACGGCGGGGACGATCGAGGCGTTGGATCGGCAAGTGGCGGCGCTGGCGGATGCCGAGGCCGGCGGCAGCTTTTACACCAATCGTCGGCAACCGCCTGCCGGCGGCATCATTCGTTGGGATCGCCCGGCTGAGGCGCTGCAGCGCCTGGTGAGCTCGCTGAGCCATGGCGCGGGATGCGCGGCGAAGATACTGCTGGCGGATCGCGTGTTGGGCGTGACGGCGCTGCAGGCGGTGAGCGATGAGCGACAGGCCCACCCCGGTACCCTGCTGCACGTCGAGGCCGACGGCTGGGTGATTGCCGCGAGCCCCGGCGTGGTGCACGTCGGGCCGTTCTTGCGCGCCGACGGCTCGACTCAGCCAGGCGATGCGCTGGCGCAGGCCTGCGGCCTGTCTGTCGGCTCGGTCTTGCCGACGATTAACGCTGCCGAAGCCTCGCTGTTAGGCGCGGCGTATGGCGCCAGCGCCGATAGCGCCGCGTTTTGGCAACCGCGCCTGACGCGTTATTATCCGGCGCCGTTCCCGCCGGGGCCTGGCCGCCAGGCGGATCTTCCCGCACGCTGGCAGGCGACGGCCTGGCAGCGCCTGGAAAAAATTGCCGGCGAGCAGGTGCTGGCGGCAGCAACCCTTTATCTGGCGCGTATGTGCAATGAAACCGATTTTCAGCTGGGGTGGATCAGCCCGGACGATCGGAATTGGGGTCGTTGGGCCCACCTGAGCGCGCGCGTGCTGCCGCTGCAGATCTCTGTTGATCACACCAGCAATTTCCAGCAGGCGTTGGCCGCGCTGGAACAGGAATATAGCCAGCTGCGCGCTCATGCCGATTATCATCCCGCGTTGCTGACGCGCGATGCGGACCTGCGAGCGCCTCAGACGTGGCCGACGGCGGTATCGATCGTCAGTCGGCGCTCGGCGCAGGGGTTGCAGCCTGAAGACGAGGGGGTTGCCGCCATCATGGCTTCCGGTTCGCGCGCGGTATTGCAAATCTGCAAGGCTGACGGCGCTTTCCGTTGGGTCTACGACGCCGCCTCCGTGGCTGACGAACAGATGTTGCGTGCGACGCAACATCTGCTGATGCTGCTCAACGACGCGGTGAGGGCGGGTTCTCATCGTCGCACCGTCGGCGAACTCAGTCTGGTTTCCGAGGAAGAACGTGCGCAGTTGCTGCAGGGCCTCAACCACACCGTCGCTTCACACACGCCGGCGGCTTGTCTGCACCGGTTGTTCGAAGCACAGGTCAGACGGACGCCGGAGGCGATCGCGGTGACGTATGGCGATGACAGCCTGACCTACGCGGAATTGAATACCCAGGCGAACCGTTGGGCCCATCGGCTGGTACAGCTTGGCGTGCAGCCGGACAGCCTGGTGGCGCTGTGCGCCGGGCGCGGGCTGCCGATGCTGGTCGGGCTGCTGGGGATCCTCAAAGCCGGCGGCGCCTATGTGCCGCTGGATCCCGCCTATAGCGGCGAGCGGCTACAGTACATCCTGGCGGACTCGGCGCCGGTGCTGCTGTTGGCGGATGAGCTTGGCCGACAAGCGCTGGGTGACTGCGAGGTGCCGCTGCTGGCGCTGGAACAGCCACTGACGGGGGAAGGCGACGATCTGCAGGATGTCGGGGTGCGCCCGGTGCACCTGGCGTATGTGATTTATACCTCCGGCTCGACCGGCAAACCCAAAGGGGTGATGGTGGAGCACCGGCAGGTCGCGCGGTTGTTCAGCGCGACGAACGCCTGGTTCAACTTCAGCGCCGCCGACAGGTGGTGCCTGTTCCACTCATTCGCCTTCGACTTCTCCGTCTGGGAGATCTGGGGCGCCTGGCTGTATGGCGGCCAGCTGTTCATCGTACCGCAGGCGATCGCCCGCTCGGCGCCGGATTTTTATCATTTCGTCTGCCGCAGCGGCATCACGGTATTGAACCAGACGCCGAGTGCTTTCAAAGCCTTTATCCAGGCTCAGGCGCACAGCGAAGCGCGCCAGCAGCTACGCGAGATCGTGTTCGGTGGCGAAATGCTGAAGCCTTCCGATCTTGCGCCGTGGTTTGCTCGTCCAGAGAACCGGCAGACACGATTGATCAACATGTACGGTATCACCGAGACCACGGTGCATGTGACTTATCGGCCGCTGTCGGCGCAGGATACGGCGATCACCACCAGTCCGATCGGCAGCCGCATCCCGGATTTGCGCTTGTATCTGCTGGGCGCCGACGGCGAACCGGTGCCGATGGGGGCGATCGGCGAACTTTACGTCGGCGGCGAAGGGGTGGCGCGGGGTTACCTGAACCGGCCCGAATTGACGGCGGAACGTTTTCTCGATGATCCTTTCAACCGGGCGCCGGGTGCGCGCATGTATCGTACCGGCGATCTGGCGCGCTATCTGCCGGGGGGCGATATCGAATACCTGGGGCGCAATGACCAGCAGGTAAAAATCCGCGGTTTCCGCATCGAATGCGGCGAGGTGGAGGCACAGCTGAGTACCGATCCGCGCGTGCGCAGTGCAGCCGTGGACGCGATTGACGATGGCGATGGGGGCAAGCGACTGGTGGCGTGGGTGGTTCCGGCACCGGAAGCCGAACGCGCTACGCTGGCGACCGGGCTGCGTCAGCATCTGCAGGCGCGGCTGCCGGATTATATGGTGCCGGTGGCTTACGTTTGGCTGGAGGCGTTGCCGCTGACCGGCAACGGCAAATTGGACAAGCGGGCTCTGCCGGTGCCGCAGGTCGACGCCTACGTGCGTGAAGCCTATGCGCCGCCGCAGGGCGAGGCGGAAAACCTGCTGGCGGCTATCTGGCGCGAGCTGCTGGGCGTAGAGCGCGTCGGTCGCTATGACCACTTCTTCGAACTGGGCGGGCATTCGCTGATGGCGGTGCGCCTGGCTAACCGCGTGCAACAGGCCGGATGGCAGTTACCGTTGCAGGCGCTGTTCGCCAGCCCGGTACTGCACGTGCTGGCGCAGGCGCTGGAAGTTGCGCCGGCTCAGGAACCGCTGCCGATACTGCCGGTGGCGCGCGACGGCGAATTGCCCCTGTCGTTCGCCCAGCAACGCCTGTGGTTCCTGACCCAGTTGGAGGGGATGAGCGAAACCTACCATATCCCCCTGGCGCTGCGGCTGCACGGCCGGTTGGACCGGCAGGCGCTGCAACATAGTCTGGATGCGCTCTATGCGCGTCACGAATCGCTGCGTAGCCGGTTCATTACCCGGGAAGATCGGCCACAGGTGCAGATTTTGCCGGCAAACGGGCTGCCGCTTGCGTTCCACGATCTGCGACGTCACCCCGCGCAAGCCGACACGCTGTGCCGTCAGGCGGCCACTCAACCGTTCGATTTGACGCAGGGGCCGCTGGTGCGCGCCGCGCTGATCCGCCTGGCGGATGAGGAGCACCTGTTCCTGCTCACCTGTCATCACATCGTCTCCGACGGTTGGTCGACCGGCATTCTGCTGCGTGAACTGGGGGCGTTGTACGGCGCTTTCCGTCGCGGCGATGCCGATCCGCTGCCGCTGCCGACGCTGCAATACCCGGATTACGCCGCCTGGCAGCGTCGCTACCTGACGCCGGAGCGGTTGGCGGCGCAGGCGCAATACTGGCGTGAAACGCTGAGCGATGCGCCGGCGCTGCTGACGCTGCCGACCGACCGGCCGCGTCCGACGGTGCAGTCTTTCAGCGGCGGAGAGGTGCCGATCGCGATCGACGCCGAGCTGACGCAGGCGCTGCGGCAGTTCAGCCGGCAGCATGGCGGCACGCTGTTCATGACGGTGCTGGCGGCCTGGAGCCTGGTGCTGGCGCGCATGGCCGGGCAGCAGGAGCTGGTGATCGGTACGCCGGAGGCCAACCGTGGCCGGCTGGAAACCGAATCGCTGGTCGGCTTCTTCGTCAGCACGCTGGCGCTGCGCATCGATCTTCGCGACGATCCGGATCTGCCGACGCTGCTCGAACGGGTTCGTCACACGGTGCTGGCGGCGCAGGAAAATCGCGATCTGCCGTTCGAGCAGGTGGTGGAGCTGGTCAACCCGCCGCGCCATCTGGGCTATACCCCGCTGTTCCAGGTGATGCTGGCCTGGCAGGACGGCTCGGTGCGCGATATTCCGCTGCCTGGGCTGCAGGCCGAATTGGCCGGGCTGGAATACAGCGCGGCGAAGTTTGATCTGACGCTCGATCTGGCCGATACCGGCGAAGGCATCAGCGGCACGCTGAATTTCGCCACCGCGCTGTTCGATCGCGCCACCGCCGAACGCTACGGCGTTTACCTGGTACAGGCGCTGCGGGCGATGACGTTGAATAGCCCACGGTCAGTATCCCATATCGATTTGTTGCCGCTCGCCGAACGGGAACATCTGCTGCATGGCTGGAACCGCACCGAGCGCGACTACCCGCTGGATCAGACCCTGGCGGCGCTGTTCGAGCAGCAGGTGCGCCGCACGCCGGACGCCACCGCGCTGGTGAGCGGAGCGGAAAGCCTGAGCTACGCCCAGCTGAACGCCCGTGCCAACCGGCTGGCGCACGCGCTGATAGCGCGCGGCGTCGGCCCGGACAGCCGGGTGGCGGTGTGCGCCGAACGCGGCCTGCACATGGTGACGGCGCTGTTCGGTATCCTCAAGGCCGGCGGCGCCTATGTGCCGCTCGATCCGGCCTATCCGGGCGAACGCCTGCAGTACATCCTGCAGGATGCCGACCCGGTGCTGCTGCTGGCGGACGCCGCCGGCCGCGCGGCGCTGGGCGAGCCTGCGACGCCGCAGCTGGCGCTGGAGGCGGCGTTGCCGGATACGCTGAGCGCCGAGAACCCGGAACGGCGCGCGCAGGCGTCGCACCTGGCGTACGTGATTTACACCTCGGGCTCGACCGGTAAACCGAAGGGCGCGATGAACGAACACCGCGGGGTGGTCAACCGGCTGGTGTGGATGCAGGAGGCCTACGGCCTGACGGCGGCGGACACGGTGCTGCAAAAAACGCCGTTCGGCTTCGACGTCTCGGTGTGGGAGTTCTTCTGGCCGCTGATGGTCGGCGCGCGCCTGGTGATGGCGAAGCCGGAAGGGCACAAGGATCCGGACTACCTGAGCCGCGCGATCGAACAGTACGGCGTTACCACGCTGCACTTCGTGCCGTCGATGCTGCAAAGCTTCCTGGCGGACGGGCAGGCGGCGTCGCGCTGCGGCCAGGTGGTGCGGGTGATGTGCAGCGGGGAAGCGCTGCCGGCGGCGCTGGTGGCGGAGTTTTACCGCCGGCTGCCGCAGGCGGAGTTGCATAACCTGTATGGGCCGACGGAGGCGGCGGTGGACGTTACCGCCTGGCACTGTTCGCGGGAGGCGGACCGGGTGTCGGTGCCGATCGGGCGGCCGATCGCCAACACGCGTATCTATCTGCTGGACGATCACGGGCAGCCGGTGCCGCTGGGTGCGGTGGGCGAGCTGTATATCGGCGGGGTGCAGGTGGCGCGGGGCTACCTGAACCGGCCTGAACTGACGGCGGAGCGCTTCTTGAGCGATCCGTTCGCGCCGGGCGGGCGGATGTACCGCACCGGCGACGTGGCGCGTTATCTGGCGAACGGCGACATCGAGTACCTGGGGCGCAATGACCAGCAGGTGAAAATCCGCGGCTTCCGCATCGAATGCGGGGAGATAGAGGCGGTGCTGGCGACGCACCCGGCGGTGCGCGAAGCGGTGGTGGATGCGCGGGCGGTGGGCGACGACAAACGGCTGGTGGCGTGGGTGGTGCCGGCCGCAGACGTGGCGGAAGAGACGCTGGCGGGCGCGCTGCGGCAGCATGTGAGCGCGGCGCTGCCGGACTATATGGTGCCGTCGGCCTGGGTGGTGGTGGCGGCGTTGCCGCTGTCGCCGAACGGCAAGCTGGATCGGCGGGCGTTGCCGGAGCCGCAGGGGGCGCAGAGCCAGGCGGCGTACGAAGCGCCGCAGGGTGAACACGAAACGCTGCTGGCGGGGATCTGGCGCGAGCTGCTGAACGTGGAGCAGGTGGGCCGCCACGATAACTTCTTCGAATTGGGCGGCCACTCGCTGCTGGCGGTGAAGTTGATGGCTCAGCTGCGGCGCGCCGGTTGGGGAACGAACGTGCAGACGCTGTTCTCAACGCCGACGCTGTCGGCGCTGGCGCAGGCGATGAGCGCGCAAGGTGAGGTCGACATACCGGAAAACCGGATTTTACCGGGCGGGGCCTCCATTACGCCGGAGATGTTGCCGCTGGCGACGCTGAGCCAGCCGGAAATCGACGCGGTGGTGGCGCAGGTGCCGGGCGGCGTGGCCAACGTACAGGACATCTACGCCTTGTCGCCGCTGCAGGAGGGGATTTTGTTCCACCATCTGCTGGCGGAACGGGGCGACCCGTACCAGCTGTCCGCGGTGCTGCGTTTCGACAGCCGTGCGCGCCTGGACGCCTGGCTGGCGGCGATGCAGCAGGTGATCGATCGCCATGACATTCTGCGCACCGCGTTCATCACGCAGGGCATGTCCTCGCCGGTACAGGTGGTGTGGCGCAAGGCTGAGCTGGCGCTGAGCGAGCGGCGTTTCGATCCGGCTGACGGCCCGATTTGGCAACAGCTGGCGGCCAGCTTTGATCCGTTGCAGCAGCGGCAGGATCTGACCCGCGCGCCGCTGCTCAACTTTACCGTCACGCAGGAGGAGGACGGCAGCTGGTGCGCCTTGCAGCAGTGGCATCATCTGATTGGCGATCACTCCACGCTGGCCTTCATGGAGCAAGAGATCGGCGAGATCCTCGCCGGCCGTGGGGCACAGCTGGGCGTCGCCCAGCCGTTCCGCAATGCGGTGGCGCAGGCGCGCCTGGCTCTCAGCGAGGCGGAGCACGAAAGCTTCTTCCGCGACATGTTGGCGGATATCCGCGAGCCGGTGCTGCCGTTCGGCCTGAGCGACGTGCACGGCGAAGGGCGGCAAATCGCCTGCCGCTACCAGGCGCTCTCTTCGGCGCTGAACCTGCGGTTGCGGCGACAGGCGCGGCGGCTGGGCGTCAGCCTGGCCAGTCTGTGCCACCTGGCCTGGGCGCAGGTGCTGGCGAGCGTCAGCGGGCGAGACGCGGTCGTGTTCGGCACCGTATTGCTGGGTCGCCTGCAGGGCGGCGAAGGCGCGGAACGGGCATTGGGGTTGTTTATCAACACGTTGCCGTTGCGTCTGGACATCGATCGGCGAGGCGTGGAGACGGCGGCAAGAGAGGCACACGTGCGGCTGAGCGGGCTGCTGGCGCATGAACATGCGCCGCTGGCATTGGCGCAGCGCTGCAGCGGCGTCAGCCCTGGGGCGCCGCTGTTCAGCGCCTTGCTCAACTATCGCCACAACAACGGTGAAGCAGTGGCGTTGCCGGAAGGTGTCAGCCTGCTGAGCGCCGAAGAGCGCACCAACTATCCGTTCGTGTTATCGGTGGAGGACGGCGGCGATTCGCTGGGCGTGACGGCGCAGGTGACCGAGACGGTCGATGCCCAGCGGGTGTGTGACTATATGGTGCAGGCGCTGAGCTCCCTGGCGCAAGCGCTGGAGCAGGCGCCGGAGACGCCGGTGTGTTCACTGGCGGTGGTGCCGGAGGCGGAACGCGAACTGCTGCTGCATGGCTGGAACCGCACCGAGCGTGACTACCCGCTGGATCAGACGCTGGCGGCGCTGTTCGAGCAGCAGGTGCGCCGCACGCCGGACGCCACCGCGCTGGTGAGCGGAGCGGAAAGCCTGAGCTACGCCCAGCTGAACGCCCGTGCCAACCGGCTGGCGCACGCGCTGATAGCGCGCGGCGTCGGCCCGGACAGCCGGGTGGCGGTGTGCGCCGAACGCGGCCTGCACATGGTGACGGCGCTGTTCGGTATCCTCAAGGCCGGCGGCGCCTATGTGCCGCTCGATCCGGCCTATCCGGGCGAACGCCTGCAGTACATCCTGCAGGATGCCGACCCGGTGCTGCTGCTGGCGGACGCCGCCGGCCGCGCGGCGCTGGGCGAGCCTGCGACGCCGCAGCTGGCGCTGGAGGCGGCGTTGCCGGATACGCTGAGCACCGAGAACCCGGAACGGCGCGCGCAGGCGTCGCACCTGGCGTACGTGATTTACACCTCGGGCTCGACCGGTAAACCGAAGGGCGCGATGAACGAACACCGCGGAGTGGTCAACCGGCTGGTGTGGATGCAGGAGGCCTACGGCCTGACGGCGGCGGACACGGTGCTGCAAAAAACGCCGTTCGGCTTCGACGTCTCGGTGTGGGAGTTCTTCTGGCCGCTGATGGTCGGCGCGCGCCTGGTGATGGCGAAGCCGGAAGGGCACAAGGATCCGGACTACCTGAGCCGCGCGATCGAACAGTACGGCGTTACCACGCTGCACTTCGTGCCGTCGATGCTGCAAAGCTTCCTGGCGGACGGGCAGGCGGCGTCGCGCTGCGGCCAGGTGGTGCGGGTGATGTGCAGCGGGGAAGCGCTGTCGGCGGCGCTGGTGGCGGAGTTTTACCGCCGGCTGCCGCAGGCGGAGTTGCATAACCTGTATGGGCCGACGGAGGCGGCGGTGGACGTTACCGCCTGGCACTGTTCGCGGGAGGCGGACCGGGTGTCGGTGCCGATCGGGCGGCCGATCGCCAACACGCGTATCTATCTGCTGGACGATCACGGGCAGCCGGTGCCGCTGGGGGCGGTGGGCGAGCTGTATATCGGCGGGGTGCAGGTGGCGCGGGGCTACCTGAACCGGCCTGAACTGACGGCGGAGCGCTTCTTGAGCGATCCGTTCGCGCCGGGCGGGCGGATGTACCGCACCGGCGACGTGGCGCGTTATCTGGCGAACGGCGACATCGAGTACCTGGGGCGCAATGATCAGCAGGTGAAAATCCGCGGCTTCCGCATCGAATGCGGGGAGATAGAGGCGGTGCTGGCGACGCACCCGGCGGTGCGCGAAGCGGTGGTGGATGCGCGGGCGGTGGGCGACGACAAACGGCTGGTGGCGTGGGTGGTGCCGGCCGCAGACGTGGCGGAAGAGACGCTGGCGGGCGCGCTGCGGCAGCATGTGAGCGCGGCGCTGCCGGACTATATGGTGCCGTCGGCCTGGGTGGTGGTGGCGGCGTTGCCGCTGTCGCCGAATGGCAAGCTGGATCGGCGGGCGTTGCCGGAGCCGCAGGGGACGCAGAGCCAGGCGGCGTATGAAGCGCCGCAGGGTGAACACGAAACGCTGCTGGCGGGGATCTGGCGCGAGCTGCTGAACGTGGAGCAGGTAGGTCGCCACGATAACTTCTTTGAACTGGGGGGCCACTCGCTGCTGGCGGTGCGTCTGACCAACCGTCTGCAGCAGGTGGAATGGCAGCTGCCGTTGCAGACCCTGTTCGCCAACCTGACGCTGTTGGCGTTGGCGCAGCAACTGCGGAGAACCGATGAGGCGTTGCCGCCGATCGAGGCTATGCCACGCGGCGCCGCGTTGCCGCTGTCGTTTGCTCAGCAACGTTTGTGGTTCCTGACGCAGTTGGAAGGCCTGAGTGAAACTTACCATATTCCCCTGGCGCTGAACCTGCGCGGCGAGCTGGATCTGCCCGCCTGGCGGCAGAGCCTGGATGCGCTCTATGTCCGCCACGAAGCGTTGCGCAGCCGGTTTGTCACCGTCGAGGGGCAGCCGCAGGCGCACATTCTGCCGGCAGACGCGCTGCCGTTGACGGTTCACGATCTGCGTGGGCAGCAGGATGCTCAGAGCCAGGCGCGGCAACTCGCGCAGCGCCTGACGGAGGCGCCTTTTGATTTGACGCAGGGGCCGCTGGTGCGCGCCGCGCTGATCCGCCTGGCGGATGAGGAGCACCTGTTCCTGCTCATCTGTCATCACATCATTTCCGACGGTTGGTCGACCGGCATTCTGCTGCGTGAACTGGGGGCGTTGTACGGCGCTTTCCGTCGCCGCGATGCCGATCCGCTGCCGCCGCTGACGCTGCAATACCCGGATTACGCCGCCTGGCAGCGTCGCTATCTGACGCCGGAGCGGCTGGCGACGCAGGCGCAATACTGGCGCGAAACGCTGAGCGATGCGCCGGCGCTGCTGACGCTGCCGACCGACCGGCCGCGTCCGACGGTGCAGTCTTTCAGCGGCGGGGAGGTGCCGATCGCGATCGACGCCGAGCTGACGCTGGCGCTGCGGCAGTTCAGCCGGCAGCATGGCGGTACGCTGTTCATGACGGTGCTGGCGGCCTGGAGCCTGGTGCTGGCGCGCATGGCCGGGCAGCAGGAGCTGGTGATCGGTACGCCGGAGGCCAACCGTGGCCGGCTGGAAACCGAATCGCTGGTCGGCTTCTTCGTCAGCACGCTGGCGCTGCGCATCGATCTTCGCGACGATCCGGATCTGCCGACGCTGATCGCGCGGATCCGCCACACGGTGCTGGCGGCGCAGGAAAATCGCGATCTGCCGTTCGAGCAGGTGGTGGAGCTGGTCAATCCGCCGCGCCACCTGGGTTATACCCCGCTGTTCCAGGTGATGCTGGCCTGGCAGGACGGCTCGGTGCGCGATATCTCGCTGCCTGGGCTGCAGGCCGAGAGTGCCGAGTTGGGCTATCAGATCGCCAAGTATGATTTGACGCTCGATCTGGCGGAGCGCGACGAGCAAATCAGCGGTACGCTGAACTTCGCCACCGCGCTGTTCGACCGCGCTACCGCCGAGCGTTACGGCGTTTACCTGGTGCAGGTGTTGCGGGCGATGGCGACAAATGCTACGCAGCCTGCGTCGCATCTCGATCTGCTGCCGGCTGCCGAGCGCGAACTGTTGTTGTACGGTTGGAACCGAACCGCGGAAGTTTATCCGGCGCAGAGCAGCGCCCATGTCCTGTTTGAACAGTGGGCGCAGCGCACGCCGGACGCCGTTGCGGTGGTGAACGATCGGGACAGCCTGAGCTACGCCCAATTGAACGCCCACGCCAACCAACTGGCGCACCAACTCATCGCACAGGGCGTGCGCCCAGGCGATCGCGTGGCCACGTCGCTTGAACGCAGCGTTTCTCTGGTCATCGCCCAGTTGGCGATCCTCAAGGCGGGGGCCGCTTATGTGCCGCTCGATCCGCACCTGCCCGTTGCGCGGCAGGCGTGGATCATCGGCGACAGCGGGGCGTCGTTGATCCTGTGCGATCGCGATCTCGACCGCGAGATAGCCGGCGAGATCGCATGCCTGCGTATCGATCGGCTGCGGCAGAATCCGACCCACGATCCGGCGGTGCCTCGCGCCGGCGACGCGCCGGCCTACATCATGTATACCTCGGGCTCGACCGGTACGCCTAAAGGCGTCATGGTGACGCATCAAGGCATCCTCCGGCTGGCGATCAACAATCGTTTTGCGTCGTTTGAACGCGGCGATCGCTTCGCTTTCGCCGCCAATCCGGCGTTTGACGCCAGCACGCTGGAAATGTGGGGAGCCCTGTTGAATGGCGCCAGTCTGGCGATCATTGCGCCGGAAGTGTTGACGGAAGCCGAGGCGTTGGCGACGGCGCTGGTGCGGCAAAGGATTAACGTCTTGTTCCTGACCACCTCGTTGTTTAACCAATATGTCCATAGCATCGCCGCGACGCTGGCGCAGTTGAAATATCTGCTGAGCGGCGGTGAAGCGGCGGATCCGCACGCCTTTGCCCGCTTGCTGAAAGAGGCTGGGCCGGTACGGCTGATCAACGGTTATGGGCCGACCGAGAGTACGGTGTTTGCCACGACGGCCACGATCGAGCGGGTGGATCCCTGGCAGCGTTTGCCTATCGGGCGGCCGATCGGCAATACCCGGATTTATCTGCTGGATGCGCATGGGCAACCGGTGCCGCTCGGCGCGACCGGCGAGATCTACATCGCCGGCCCCGGGGTGGCGCTGGGTTATCTCAACCGCGCAGAGTTAACGGCAGAGCGATTCCTGGCGGATCCGTTTAACCCAGGCGAGCGGATGTACCGCACCGGCGATCTGGCGCGCTATCTGCCGGACGGCAATATCGACTACCTGGGACGCAACGATCGGCAGGTGAAAATTCGCGGCTTCCGCATCGAATGCGGTGAGATCGAGGCGCGAGTGGCCGGTCACCCGGCGGTGCGCGAAGCGGTGGTGGATGTCCTCGGCGAAGCGGACAATAAGCGGCTGGTGGCCTGGGTGGTGCCGGAGGCTGACGCGGATCGCCAGGCGTTGGCGGTGACGCTGCGACAGTATCTGGCGGGGATGTTGCCGGAGTTTATGCTGCCGGCGGCCTGGGTGGCGCTGGATACGCTACCGCTGACGCCGAACGGCAAACTGGATCGGCGCGCGCTGCCTGAGCCGCAGGAGGACGCCTACGTGCGTGAGGTTTACGCCGAACCTGAAGGCGAACTGGAAACGCTGCTGGCGGGGATCTGGCGCGAGCTGCTGGGCCTTGAGCGGGTCGGGCGCCACGATAACTTCTTCGAATTGGGCGGCCATTCGCTGCTGGCGGTGAAGTTGATGGCGCAGCTGCGCCGTGTCGGGCTGAGCGCCGGGGTGCAAACGCTGTTCACCGCGCCGACGCTGTCAACGCTGGCGCAGACGTTGGTCACGCAGCAAGAAGTGAGCGTGCCGGCCAACGGCATCCTACCGGGCTGCGTAGCCATTACGCCGGAGATGTTGCCGCTGGCGACGCTGAGCCAGCCGGAGATCGACGCGGTGGTGGCGCAGGTGCCGGGCGGCGTGGCCAACGTACAGGACATCTACGCCTTGTCGCCGCTGCAGGAGGGGATTTTGTTCCACCATCTGCTGGCGGAACGGGGCGACCCGTACCAGCTGTCCGCGGTGCTGCGTTTCGACAGCCGTGCGCGCCTGGACGCCTGGCTGGCGGCGATGCAGCAGGTGATCGATCGCCATGACATTCTGCGCACCGCGTTCATCACGCAGGGCGTGTCCTCGCCGGTGCAGGTGGTGTGGCGCAAGGCCGAGTTGTCGCTGCGAGAACTGCGGCTCAATCCGGCGGAGGGCGAGATCGGTTCGCGGCTGACGGCGGTGTTTGATCCGCGCCGCGTGCGGCCTGATCTGACGCGCGCACCGTTGCTGAGCTTTGTTGCCGCACAGGGGGAAGAAGGCAGTTGGTGCGTGCTCCAGCAGTGGCATCACCTGATCGGCGACCACTCGACCCTGGCGGTGATGCAGGAGGAAATCAACCTGATCCTGGCCGGGCGCGGGGACGAACTGGCCAAGGCGCCGCCGTTCCGCAACGCGGTGGCGCAGGCAAGGCTCGGCGTCAGCAAGGCCGAACACGAACAGTTCTTCCGCACTATGCTGGCGGATATCGATGAGCCGTCGTTGCCGTTCGGCCTGAGCGACGTGCATGGCGAAGGGCGGGATATCTCGACGGCGCACCTGGCCTTACCGCATGCGCTCAACCAACAGCTGCGGCGGCAGGCGCGGCGGCTGGGCGTCAGCCTGGCCAGCCTGTGCCACCTGGCCTGGGCGCAGGTATTGGCGCGCGCTACCGGCCGCGATGAGGTGGTGTTCGGCACCGTATTGTTGGGTCGTATGCAGGCCGGAGACGGGGCGGAACGGGCGCTCGGATTGTTTATCAATACTCTGCCGCTACGGCTGGATGTCAACGAGGTCGGCGCGGAATCGGCAGTGTTGCAGGCGCACATCCGGCTGAGCGGGTTGCTGGCCCATGAGCATGCGCCGCTGGCGTTGGCGCAGCGCTGCAGCGGCGTCGCCGCGGGCACGCCGCTGTTCAGTGCCTTGCTGAACTACCGGCATAACAGCGGCGAGGACACCGCATTGCCGACCGGCGTGACGCTGCTCGATAGCCAGGAACGCACCAACTATCCGTTCGTGCTGTCGGTCGAGGACGGCGGTGATTCGCTGGGCCTGACGGCGCAGGTCAGGCAGCCGATTGAAGCGCAGCGCGTGTGCGGCTATATGGCGCAGGCGTTGAGCGCATTGGCGCAGGCATTGGAGCAGGCGCCTCAGACACCGGTCTGCGAACTGGAGGTCATGCCGGATGAAGAGTATGCGCTGCAGCTGTGCCGCTGGAATCATACGGCGGAAGCTTACCCGGCGGATACCTGCGTGCACGAACTGTTTGAACAGCAGGCGCGGCAGACGCCGCAGGCCATCGCTTTGATCCAGGATGCGCAACGGCTCAGCTACGCACAGTTGAATGCGCGCGCCAACCGGTTGGCGCATCGGCTGATTGAGCGCGGCGTACAACCGGGCGACCGGGTCGCGGTGCGGCTGGCGCGCAGCATCGAACTGGTCTGCGCCCAATTGGCGGTAATCAAGGCCGGGGCGGCGTATGTCCCCATCGATCCGCAACTGCCGGCCGCGCGCCAGGCTTGGATCGCCGATGACAGCGGCGCCTGCCTGATGCTGACGGACGCCGTCGGCGACGAAGGCATTCCGCAACTGACGGTCGAGGATCGCGACGCTGAAGGTCATGACGGTAACCCGGCGTTGCGCGTGTCGAGCGGCGCGACGGCCTACATCATGTATACCTCCGGCTCGACCGGGACGCCGAAAGGCGTCATGACGCCGCACCAGGGGATCACGCGTCTGGTGCGCAACAACCGCTACGCCACCTTTGACGCCGACGACCGCATCGCCTTTGCCGCCAACCCGGCGTTTGATGCCAGCACGATGGAGGTTTGGGCCGCTCTGTTGAATGGTGGTGCGCTGGTGGTGATCGCGCCGGAAGTGATGATGGAGGCCGAGCGTCTGGCCGCCGAACTGCAACGCCATCGCATCACCACGCTGTTCTTGACCACTGCGCTGTTCAATCAGTATGTGCACAGCATCAGCGGCGCACTGGCGCAGTTGAAATATCTGATTAGCGGAGGGGAGAAAGAGGATCCGGGCGCTTATGCGCGGCTGTTGCAAGAGCGGGGGCCGGTGCACCTGATCCATGCCTATGGGCCGACGGAGACCACCACCTTTGCGACAACGGCACGTATCGAGCGGGCTGAAGGGGAGGCGCGCTTGCCGATTGGGAAACCGATCGGCAATACCCGCGCTTACTTGCTGGACGCCCGCGGGCGCCCGGTGCCGATGGGGGCGGTGGGGGAATTGCACATCGGCGGCGTGGGGGTGGCGTTGGGCTACCTGAACCGACCGGAACTGACGGCACAGCGCTTCCTGAGCGATCCGTTCAATCCGGTCGGTGGCGGCCGCATGTATCGCACCGGCGATCTGGCGCGTTACTTGCCGGACGGCAGTCTTGAATACCAGGGGCGATGCGATCAGCAGATCAAGCTGCGCGGGTTCCGCATCGAACCGGGCGAGATTGAGGTGCAGCTGGCGGCGAGCCCGTGGGTGCGGGAAGCGGTGGTGCAGGTTTGTTCGACGGAACACCATCCGCGCCTGGTCGCCTGGATCGTACCGACGGCCGACGTTGACCGCAGCGCGTTGCAGGGACAGCTACGGGCTTATCTGAGCGAACGTTTGCCGGAGTACATGGTGCCGTCGGCTTATGTCTGGCTGGATGCGCTGCCGTTGACCGCCAACGGCAAGCTGGATCGGCGCGCCTTGCCGGAGCCGGAGCGCGCGGCAGTCGGCATTCGGGAGTATGCGGCGCCTCAGGGGGAGACCGAAACGACGCTGGCGCGGGTATGGTGTGAGCTGCTCGAGGTTGGCCAGATAGGGCGCCACGACAATTTCTTCGAGCTCGGTGGCCATTCGCTGCTGGCGGTACGTCTTTCCAGCCAGCTGCGTCAGCAAGGCATCACCTTGCCGGTACAGGCGATCTTCAACCATCCGATATTGGCCGAGCTGGCCGAGCGGATAGATCGTCGCACCGCCGAGGCTCCGCTGCGTAAAGCGGTGCCGGCTCGCAGCAGCGGCAGCCGGCCGCCGCTGTTCTTCGTTCCGACCGGCTTTGGCGACCACTCCTACGTGTTTGAATTGGCCAAGGAGATCGACGAGACCTTCCCGGTCTACGCCGTGCCGTGGCCGGCGGTGGAGGAGAAGCCGGCCACCATGTCCGATATGGCCGCCAGCGCCGTGGCGTTGATTCGCGAAGTGCAGCCGCAGGGACCATACCATCTGGCGGGGTACTCTTCCGGTGGGGTGTTGGCCTATGCCATCGCCGAGCAGCTGCAATCGGCCGGGGAAGCGGTCGCTTTCCTGGGGTTGATCGACACGTTGCGGCCGGTGGCGGCGATGCACAGCCCGGTCCAGCTGTTGCTGAACTGGGTGGAGTCAACGCAGGAAAGGCCGGATCCGCAGTTCTGTCAGCAGTTGGCTGAGCTGCCGTTGCCGGAGGCGATCGCGGCCGTGCAACGCGCCGGGATCAAGACTCAGCGTGAGGAAGTGGCCGACGAGGCGGCGCTCTGGCAGCAGCGGCACCACTACGCCAAACTGGTGGAAGCGACCCTGGTGCAGCCCGCATCGCTGAAAATCCATCTGTTCAAGGCGAAGCAGGAGCAGGTTTCCGTCAATTCGCAGAACGCACAGTTCCAGGCGTATTGGCAGAAGATCAAACAGGCGGGATATTGCCGCGAAGACGCTTCCGCGTTGGGGTGGGATAGGCTGCTGCCGCCGGCGACCGTCCGCGTCAGCCAGGTCAACGGCGATCATGTGTCGATGATGGAGCATCCGGTTCATCGGCGTGAGCTGGGGCAACACTTCAATCTGGCGTTGCGCGAGCTCGAACAGGCGTAAGCCGGCGGGATGTATCCGATGAGAAAGCCCTCGCAAGAGGGCTTTTTTTTGGTTCATCGCGCTTTAGCGTGAACCAATAGAAAACGGCAGTCAGAACGTTTAGGTTTGTATTCGCCAAAACACACCCTAAACCTTCAAAACTGCCGTCACTATGAATGCTAACCTTTGCTCCCTGTTCTGGGAAGGCTTTATCGTCAATTCCTTCTCGCATCCTTCTGCCAACTCCTTGCTTATCCAGCTCCAGCCTGACGCTGCCGTCATGCCCTGTTGTCGGCGTTGTGAGCGGCGGGTGCCTGTTGTGCATGATGTTTCCTTCCGCCGAGTGCGTGAACGCCAGCTGCTCGATTGGGTCGTCTGGCTCAACGTCCCCGTCCGGCGCCTGTGTTGCCCCCATTGCGGGGTCACCACCGAAAAAATCAGCTGGTTGCCTGAACGCCAGAGATATACCACGACGCTATCCGTATGGGTTGAGTCATTGACCCGTTTACTGCCGATTAAGCACGTTGCACAACTCACCGGCCTGCACTGGCATACGGTCAAGAATATCGACTACCGGCGTCTGCTGCGGGAACGGACAGAGCCGCAGCGCCATACCCTCCGCCGTCTGGTGATGGATGAGTTCGCCCTGTTCAAAGGACATCGTTATGCCACCGTGGTGATGGATGCGGATACGCAACAGGTGTTGTGGGTGGGCGAAGGCCGCAGCAGAGCGGCCTTCCGCCCCTTCTTCGTCTGGCTGGGCGCTGAAGGCTGTGCCGCTATCCAGTCTGTCGCCATGGATATGAATACGGCGTTAGACCTGGAGGTCAGGCATCACTGCCCGCAGGCGGAAGTGGTCTATGACTTGTTCCATGTGGTGGCAAAGTATGGCCGGGAGGTTATCGACCGGGTCCGCGTCGACCAGGCCAATCAACTCCGTGATAACCCAAAATCGCGTCAGGTCATCAAACGCAGCCGCTGGCTGCTGCTGCGCAACCCCGAAAACCTGCCCGAAGGGCATGAGGTAAAGCTCACGGAGTTGCTGGAGGTGAATCAGCCGCTGAATGTGGTATGGCTGATGAAAACGACGCTGAAAGAACTGTGGTACGCCCCGAGTGAACAAGAGGCGCAGAGACGCTGGACAAGCTGGTACAGGCAGTCTCAGGAAAGCGGAATCAAGGCGTTGCAACACTTCGCCGAGAAACTGAAAGGGTATGCCGGTGGCATCATCGCGAGTGCCAGACACAGGTTGAATACCAGCGTGCTGGAAGGGATGAACAATAAGATAAAAGTGATGAAGCGGATGGCCTATGGATACCGGGATAACGCTTACTTCTTCCTGAAAATCAAAGCAGCGTTCCCCGGTAAAGCGCGATGAACCTTTTTTTTTACCCGTTGGCGGCGGTTTTGACGAGCTCGACCACCAGCGGCGATAGCTCGCCGCGCAGCGCGGCGCGTTCCGACTGGAACAGCGTAGCGACGTAAAAACGGTGAGCCGGCAGTTCGATGGCGCGCACGTCGCCTTCGCTGTCGTAGCCGCTGATGATCAGCGGGAAGCGTTGCAGATCGACGACGAATTCCGGATTGACGCCGAAGTTGCAGTGGTAGCCTTCATGGGTGTTCAGGCTGCCGTAGGCCCGTGCGACGCGGGTGTCAGGCTGGAAAACGATGTCGCCGGTTTTTTCCACCAGCGAGCAGCTAAGCGGAGCGATCACCAGCCGGCCACCGCTGTCGGTTTCCGCATGACCGGCGTCGTGCCAGCCCATCACGTTGCGGGCGTACTCGATGATGGCGTACTGAAAGCCGCCGCAGGAACCGAGGAACGGCACGTTGTTTTCCCGCGCGTGACGGATCGCCATAAAGGCGCCGTCGTCGTAACGATACGGACTGCCCGGCACCACCCAGATGGCATCGAAATCTTGCAGGATGTTGGGGGAGGTCAAGGTTTCGGTCGGTAGCCACTGGGGCTGCACGTCGATGTCGAGATGGGCGGCGGCGAGCCGGAGCGCCACGGGGATGGCCTGATGGGCCACGGCTTGCGGGTTGTAATCACCGACCAGAGCAATGCGAACCTGAGCTTTCATCATTTCCTTTCCTGTGCGGGTAAAAAAGGAGATTACAGGAAAGTAGAGTGTCGAGCCGCCGCTTTTTAAACGTGGCGCAAAAAAAAGCCCGGCGTCGGCCGGGCTGAAAAAAAAGAGGGTTAGTACAGCGAGGGCGCGCCGACCGGCCGAGTTTTGAAGCGGCGGTGCAGCCACATGTATTGCTCCGGTGCCCGCATGATCTCTTTCTCGATCACTTTGTTCATGTAAGCCGCCGCCGCCTGTTCGTCTCTGAGCGGGTAGTCTTCCAGGGCCGGCTGGATCAGCAGGTCGTAGCCGCGGCCGCGTTCGCGGCGGATCAGCACCACCGGCACCAGCGCCGGGTTGGCCATACGCGCCAGCATGAAGGTGCCGCTGGTGGTGGCGGCCTGATCGACGGCGAACAGCGGCGCGAATACGCTGCCGCGCGGGCCGTAGTCCTGATCCGGCGCGAACCACACCGCCTCGCCGCGCTTGAGTGCGTGCACCATGCCGCGCAGATCCTTGCGATCGATCATTGCCTTGTTGGAGCGCATGCGGCCCTTGGTCTGGGCCCACTCCATCGCTTTATTGTTGTGCGGGCGGTACATTGCCATCATCGGCTGGCACAGGCCCATAGCCCGGCCGCCCAGCTCCAGCGACATGAAGTGCACGCCGATCACCAGCACGCCGCGATCGTCGCGCTGCGCCATTTTGAGGTGGTTGATGCCGGAGACGTTGAACCAGCGCTTGACGCGTTTATCCGACCAGAACCAGGCCATGCCGGTTTCCAACAGGCCCATGCCGAGGGACTCGAAGTTGCCTACCACCTTACGCTCGCGCTGCGCTTCGTCCATCTCGGGGAAGCACAGCTCGAGGTTGCGACGGGTGATGGTGACGCGGCGCTTGAGAAAACGCATCGAGGTGCGTCCCATCCATACGCCAAGGCGGTTAAGCAGCGGGTAGGGGAGTTGCACCAGCAGGAACAACAAGGCCAGACCGAACCAGGTCAGCCAGTAGCGCGGGTGCAGCAAGGAAAGTTGAAATCTCTTTTGGCGTTTCATAGCAGCTCGTTTATGCGTTAGGGGGTAGCAACCTGTAGCGCATAAAGGATCCACTCGATAGCGATACGACTACTCAGACACCCGGGGAAGGCCAGGGTTTAGTCAGAATTCCATAATTGACTAAACATTTACATTCGAAGGGCGGTTTGCGCTGCTATCAGGCTTCGGAGGGATAGCTGTTGGCCAGCGGAGGCGGCTCTAGGAATGCATATGCTAGCACAGGGTACGGGGTGTGGCGGAAGAGGGGCATGCGAATATTCTCATTCGCGTTGCCCCTAAGTTGAAGATTGGCGCGTTTTATAGGCTGGGAATGATAATCGCGGCGAAGATTGCAGCGATCACCAGCCATTTCAGCAGGTAGTAACCGCGGCGGTTACGCGCTTTCAGACGCTGACCGGCATCGCGCACCGCGTTGACGTATTTGAAAATGCGGTTGATGCCGCCGGTGCGGTCCTGATCGTCGTTCGGCGAGCTGGCCGCCGACATCAGCGTTGAACCGACCCAGTGGTTGACCGCCTGCGCCCAGCGCCACTTCATCGGCCGTTCGACGTCGCAAAACAGAATGATGCGCGTCTGGTCGGTGGCGTTCTGCGCCCAGTGCACGTAGGTTTCGTCGAAGATCACCGCCTCGCCGTCGCGCCAGCTGTGGGGCTCGCCGTCCACTTCGATGAAGCAGCGATCGTCATTGGGGGTCATCAGCCCCAGGTGATAGCGCACCGAGCCGGCGTAAGGATCGCGGTGTTTACCCAAATGGCTGCCGGGCGGCAGCTCGGCGAACATCGCCGCCTTGACCGACGGGATGCGGTTGAGCAGCTCGACGGTTTTCGGGCACAGCGTCTGCGCCGAAGGGTGACTGTCGCTGTACCATTTCAGATAGAAACGCTTCCAGCCGCGTTTGAAGAAGGTGTTGAAGCCGGCATCGTTGTGCGACTGCGCTTTTTTGATGTGATCCTGCAGGCGCACCGCTTCTTCGCGGATCACCTGCCAGTTGTCGGTCAGCGTCTGCAGCTCCGGGAAGCCTTTTTCGTCGAAATAGGGCTGTTTGGCGGGCAAACGGGAGAAGCCGGTCATAAACATGTTGATCGGCCCCATAAAGGTGGAGTGATCGAACAGTTGGCGGGTAACCTTTTGTTTCTCTTTGCCGCGGGAGTGCGCGTAGAGGAAGCTGACGATGAAAATGCCGATAATGATCGCGGCAACCATAGAATCCATCCCTGCTAATGCTTGTTAAAAATTCATACAAATTATAGTTTTGTGACAGGAAAAATTTAACGTTTTCGTGCTTTTTGACCAAGATTCTCTCGAACGGCATAAAAGAATGAGAAATTTATTTTTAATAAAATTTTATGTCGATTTTTTTGGTTTTAGTCCTATTCTTAAATCGTTCAAGGGGCGTTTCATGCCATCTTGTTTCATGACGAATGGCACGTATCTGAGAAAAGAGGGACTTATGAAGAAATCAATCATTGCCTTGTCTGCACTGCTGCTCGCTTCCCCGGTGTTCGCCGCTGAGACCGCGACCGACACCGCCGCTCACGCCAGCAACGAGGTCGTTGCCGAAGCGCACAAAGGGGCGGATACCGCCAAAGAAAAGCTGCACCAGTCTCAGGACAAGGGTGAAGAGCTGAAGCTGAAAGCCAAGCACGCCGCCGAAGGCAAGAGCGACAGCGTCGGCAGCAAAGTGAGCGAGGGCTCGCAAAAGGCCTGGCACTCCACCAAACAGGGTACGGAGAAGGCTTGGGATAAGACCAAGCAAGGGGCGGAAAGTCTCAAGAACAAAGCGACCGAATAAGGTCTCCGCTTTACCCCAAGGGCCGCGCTGCGGCCTTTTTTATGGTTCATCGCGCTTTAGCGTGAACCAATAGAAAACGGCAGTCAGAACGTTTAGGTTTGTATTCGCCAAAACACACCCTAAACCTTCAAAACTGCCGTCACTATGAATGCTAACCTTTGCTCCCTGTTCTGGGAAGGCTTTGTCGTCAATTCCTTCTCGCATCCTTCTGCCAACTCCCTGCTTATCCAGCTCCAGCCTGACGCTGCCGTCATGCCCTGTTGTCGTCGTTGTGAGCGGCGGGTGCCTGTTGTGCATGATGTTTCCTTCCGCCGAGTGCGTGAACGCCAGCTGCTCGATTGGGTCGTCTGGCTCAACGTCCCCGTCCGGCGCCTGTGTTGCCCCCATTGCGGGGTCACCACCGAAAAAATCAGCTGGTTGCCTGAACGCCAGAGATATACCACGACGCTATCCGTATGGGTTGAGTCACTGGTCCGTTTACTGCCGATTAAGCACGTTGCACAACTCACCGGCCTGCACTGGCATACGGTCAAGAATATCGACTACCGGCGTCTGCTGCGGGAACGGACAGAGCCGCAGCGCCATACCCTCCGCCGTCTGGTGATGGATGAGTTCGCCCTGTTCAAAGGACATCGCTATGCCACCGTGGTGATGGATGCGGATACGCAACAGGTGTTGTGGGTGGGCGAAGGCCGCAGCAGAGCGGCCTTCCGCCCCTTCTTCGTCTGGCTGGGCGCTGAAGGCTGTGCCGCTATCCAGTCTGTCGCCATGGATATGAATACGGCGTTAGACCTGGAGGTCAGGCATCACTGCCCGCAGGCGGAAGTGGTCTATGACTTGTTCCATGTGGTGGCAAAGTATGGCCGGGAGGTTATCGACCGGGTCCGCGTCGACCAGGCCAATCAACTCCGTGATAACCCAAAATCGCGTCAGGTCATCAAACGCAGCCGCTGGCTGC
Source organism: Serratia sp. SSNIH1 (assembly GCF_002935055.1). Taxonomy (NCBI): domain Bacteria; kingdom Pseudomonadati; phylum Pseudomonadota; class Gammaproteobacteria; order Enterobacterales; family Yersiniaceae; genus Serratia; species Serratia sp. SSNIH1. The sequence goes on along the minus strand of NZ_CP026383.1, from coordinate 5,203,257 downwards.
TGCTGCGCAACCCCGAAAACCTGCCCGAAGGGCATGAGGTAAAGCTCACGGAGTTGCTGGAGGCGAATCAGCCGCTGAATGTGGTATGGCTGATGAAAACGACGCTGAAAGAACTGTGGTACGCCCCGAGTGAACAAGAGGCGCAGAGACGCTGGACAAGCTGGTACAGGCAGTCTCAGGAAAGCGGAATCAAGGCGTTGCAACACTTCGCCGAGAAACTGAAAGGGTATGCCGGTGGCATCATCGCGAGTGCCAGACACAGGTTGAATACCAGCGTGCTGGAAGGGATGAACAATAAGATAAAAGTGATGAAGCGGATGGCCTATGGATACCGGGATAACGCTTACTTCTTCCTGAAAATCAAAGCAGCGTTCCCCGGTAAAGCGCGATGAACCTTTTTTATTGCCCGCAAACCGGGTATGCCCCAAAAGAAAAAGGCGCCGCCTCTTGCAAGGTTGCGCCTTTTCAACACGTTAACTGACTAGTATCAGTTCATGCCGTATTTTTTCAGCTTCTTACGCAGCGTGCCGCGGTTGATGCCCATCATCAGGGCTGCGCGGGTCTGGTTGCCACGGGTGTATTGCATCACCATGTCCAACAGTGGCTGTTCAACTTCAGCCAGTACCAGCTCATACAGGTCATTTACGTCTTGACCGTTCAGTTGAGCAAAATAGTTCTTCAGTGCTTGTTTAACCGAGTCACGCAGAGGTTTTTGAGTCACCTGATCTTGTGAGTTAACGGTAGAAACGGTCAGTACGTCAGAATTTACGCGTTGTTCGAACATAGTTCTGTCAGCTCTTTTTTTACGCTAAGATTTTCGAAATATGCCTCCAACGCCTCCAGCTGTTCGCTGGCATCCTCTATGGCGTTGAATGTGCGCCGAAACTGGTCATTCGGAGCGTGTTCCTGGAGATACCAGGACACGTGCTTACGAGCAATCCGGAATCCCTTGCCTTGGCCATAGAAGCCGTGCAATTCCCGAATGTGCCCAATCAACAAGCGCTTCACCTCGCCAAGCGGCAGCGGCGGCAGCAGCTCTCCAGTGTCCAGATAATGCTGGATTTCCCGGAAGATCCAGGGTCTCCCCTGAGCAGCGCGGCCTATCATCAGGGCGTCGGCCCCGGTGTAGTCGAGCACTGCTCTGGCTTTATGCGGGTCAGTAATATCCCCATTCGCGATAATCGGAATGGAAACACTCTGCTTAACTGCCCGAATGCTGTCGTATTCCGCGTCGCCGTTAAACAGACAGGCGCGGGTTCGGCCGTGAATCGTCAGGGCCTGAATACCACAGTCTTCGGCCAGTTGGGCAATCTCTACACAGTTACGATGCTCTGGCGCCCAGCCGGTGCGAATCTTCAGCGTTACCGGCACATCCACCGCGTCAACCACCGCGTGGAGGATCCGTTTTACCAGATCCGGGTACTGCAACAAGGCGGACCCGGCAAGCTTCCGGTTCACTTTTTTGGCAGGGCATCCCATATTGATGTCGATGATCTGCGCGCCGCTGGCCACGTTGATACGCGCGGCGGCGGCCATATCATCAGGATCGCATCCGGCAATCTGCACGGAGCGGATCCCTGGTTCATCGCTATGCACCATACGCAGACGCGACTTATCCGTCCGCCACACCTCCGGGTTGGAGGAGAGCATTTCGGATACAGCCATCCCAGCACCCATTGCATGACAGAGGGTTCTGAACGGGCGATCTGTAATACCGGCCATCGGGGCCGCAATCAGGCAATTAGTAAGCTGGTGGTGTCCAATGCGCATAGACAAAGAGTGACCATACTGTGTCCGCAAGGGCGCGTATATTACGCATTTTTGCGCCGAGATGAAAGGCCAAACTTTAACCAATTGGCCCGATATTAGGACGAAAAATGCGCTACGCGGTGATTCATAAAAATATTATATATATTTTACAATAAGTTGACGAAAAGTGCTTATTTTGTGTGCGGCAAAATATTCGCCTTTGCGCAGAATATTATCTGCATTCACCCGCGTTTTTTGCCGAGATAGCCTGTCTGGAAGGCGCATTGTCAGGGCGATCCGTCGTTGAGCGGCGAAAAATTGCATAAAATTTTGTCTCGCCCGCAGGCCGATCGCCAGGCAAAAAAAATCCACCGGCGCAGGGCCGGTGGATGAGGGGGCAATAGACCGTGACGCTTACTTGCGGCGGCCGGTGATGCGACACCACTCTTCACGCTCGGCGACCGGGTCGAGCGTGAACTTCTCTTCGTAGGCTTGCGCAACGCTGCTGGCCTGGCTGGCCAGCACGCCGGACAGCCCCAGATGACCACCGGCCTTCGGCAGGCAACCGATCAGCGGCGCCAGCTCGCGCAGCGGGCCGGCGAGGATGTTGGCGACCACCACGTCAGCCAGCAGGTCTGCCGGCTGGTCTTTCGGCAGATACAGCTCCAGACGCTCTGAAACGCCGTTACGCTGCGCGTTGTCGCGGCTGGCCTGAATGGCCTGGGGATCGATATCGATGCCGATAGCGCGCGCTGCACCCAGCTTCAGGGCGGCGATTGCCAGGATGCCGGAACCGCAACCGAAGTCGATAACGGTTTTGCCGGCCAGATCGAGGCCGTCCAGCCACTGCAGGCACAGCGCCGTGGTCGGGTGGGTACCGGTGCCGAATGCCAGGCCCGGATCGAGCATCACGTTGACTGCGTCGGGATCCGGCACGTCACGCCAGCTCGGGCAGATCCACAAGCGCTCGCCGAAGCGCATCGGGTGGAAGTTGTCCATCCACTCGCGCTCCCAGTCCTTGTCTTCCAGCTGTTCTATCTTGTGACGGAAACCGGCGCCCAGCAGCGGGTGCTGTTCCAGCATCGCCACCACCTCGGCCATATCGGTTTCCGCGTCGTACAGACCGATCACGTCGGTATCGCCCCACAGCAGGGTTTCACCCGGCAAGGGTTCGAACACCGGGTTGTCGTGGGTGTCCTGGAAGGTCACCGACACGGCGCCGCTTTCCACCAGCGCGTCGCTCAGGTCTTCCGCCTGGCTGCCGGTGGTGTTCAGTTTGAGTTGGATCCAAGGCATAGCAATTCTCTTCAAGAGGGTAATGATGACGCCGCCCGGCGCTTTTCGCCGACGACGTTACCGAGATAAAACGCCAACAGGCTGAGCAACAGCGAAGGCACGATAGGGTGCAGCCCCGCCGGCTGCAGGTTGAAGCTGGCCAATAGCGTATAGCATACCGCACCCGACACCATTGAGCTAAGCGCTCCCTGAGCATTGGCGCGTTCCCAATACAGGCCCAGCACCAACGGCCACAGGAACACCGCCTCCAGCCCACCGAAAGCCAGCAGGTTGAGCCAGATGATCATCTCCGGCGGCCGCCAGGCCGCCAGCAGCACCAGCAGGCCAAGGATCAGCGTGGTCAGGCTGGAGAAGCGCTTGATCAACCGCTCGTTGTGGATCTGCTGCGGCCGCACGCCCAGGTAGAGATCCTTGATGATGGTGGCGGAGGATTGCAGCAGCTGGGCGTTGATGGTCGACATGATCGCCGCCATCGGCGCCGCCAAAAAGATCCCGGCGGCGTACGGCGGCAGCACGGTGATCATCAGCGTCGGGATCACCTGATCGGGGATCTTGAGATCCGGCAACACCGCGCGGCCGAGTGCGCCGGCCAGGTGCATGCCGAACATCAGCACCGCCACCACCACGGTGCCGAGCAGAATGCCGCGATGCACAGCCTTGCTGTCCTTGTAGGAAATACAGCGCACGGCGGTGTGCGGCAGGCCGATCACCCCGAAGCACACCAGGATCCAGAACGACGCCATAAACGGCAGGCTGAGGATCTGATCGCCGCCCTGCGGCGACACCAGCGCCGGATCGATCTGCTGCAGCTTGTGCACCGCGCTGTCCAGTCCGCCGGCGGCGTGGATCACCGCCACCAGCAGCAGTACGGTGCCGAGCAGCATCACCAGCCCCTGCATCGCGTCGTTCAGCACGCTGGCGCGGAAGCCGCCGAAGGCGGTGTACAGCGCGATGCTGATGCCGAAGATCAGCAGGCCGGTGTCGTAAGGAATGCCGGCGGCGGTCTCCAGCAGGCGGGCGCCGCCGATAAACTGCACCGTCATGGCGCCGAGAAACGCCACCAGCAGGCTGAGGCTGGCCAGCCACACCAGCAGGCGGCTTTGGTAGCGGCCATACAGCATGTCATTGAGGGTGATGGCGTTGTAGCGCCGCGCCAGGATGGCGAATTTCTTGCCCAGCACCCCGAGCGACAGCCACACCGCCGGCAGCTGAATCATCGCCAGCAGCACCCAGCCCAGGCCATATTTGTAGGCGGCGCCGGGGCCGCCGATAAACGAACTGGCGCTGATGTAGGTGGCGGTCAGGGTCATCGCCAGCACAAAGCCGCCCATCGAACGGTTGCCGAGGAAGTATTCGCTGAGAAAATTCCCGCTCTGGCGGCGGCTGTAGGCGTACACCGACAGGCCGAACACCAGCAGCAGGTAGGCGACCAGCGGCAGGATCACTTCAGTTTGCATCGCGGTCCTCCAGCGAAATGTCGTGGAACACCGTGCGCACCATCAGCCAGCACAGGCCGATGAACAGCAGCGGCACCAGCAGGCAGGCCATTTCGAACCAGTGCGGCAGGCCGGTGACGCCGATAGCGCTGTCCGGCAGGTAGGCCGCCAGCCCCCAGGTCAGCAGGTAGAGCAGCGTCAGCCCCAGCGCCCAACGCGCTTCGCGGTGCGCCTGGATAAAACGTTTGTCCATCCGTGTCTCCCATAGGTTTACGGTGATGGATTCATCAAAGGTAGGGAATTTTACGGCATGACGGCGTTTTGCCAAGCCGTTACTGGCGGCAACGCCAAAGAAAAAGGCCGGTGATTAACCGGCCTTTCGTCAGACGATGCTGCGTGGCTGCCTTAGGTTTCCTGCAGACCCAGCTTCTTCTCCAGATAGTGGATATTGGTGCCACCGTGCTGGAAGTTTTCGTCGTTCATGATCTTCTGCTGCAGCTCAACGTTGGTTTTGATGCCGTCGATGATCAGTTCAGCCAGGGCGTTCTTCATGCGGGCAATCGCCACGTCACGGTTTTCGCCGAAGGTGATCAGTTTGCCGATCATGGAGTCATAGTACGGCGGTACGGTATAACCGGCGTAGATATGAGATTCCCAACGCACGCCGAAACCGCCTGGCGCGTGGAAGCGGGTGATCTTGCCCGGGCTTGGCAGGAAGGTGTTCGGATCTTCGGCGTTGATACGGCATTCTACCGCGTGGCCGTGGATCTTCACTTCTTCCTGTTTGATCGACAGTGGTTGACCGGCAGCGATGCGCAGCTGCTCTTTGATCAGGTCCACGCCGGTGATCATTTCGGTAACCGGGTGCTCTACCTGAATACGGGTGTTCATTTCGATGAAATAGAACTCGCCGTTTTCATACAGGAACTCGAAGGTACCCGCACCGCGGTAGCCGATTTCCACGCAGGCTTTCGAGCAGCGCTCGCCGATGTAACGGCGCATTTCGCTGGTGATGCCCGGTGCCGGCGCTTCTTCGACCACTTTCTGGTGGCGGCGCTGCATGGAGCAGTCGCGCTCGGCCAGATAGATGGCGTTGCCCTGGCCGTCGGCCAATACCTGAATCTCGATGTGGCGCGGATTCTCCAGGTATTTTTCCATGTACACCATGTCGTTGTTGAAAGCCGCTTTGGCTTCCGCTTTCGTCATGTTGATGGACTGCTCAAGGTCTTTGTCGCTGCGCACGACGCGCATGCCGCGACCGCCGCCGCCGCCGGACGCCTTGATGATCACCGGATAACCGATGCGCTTGGCGAAGGCACGGTTTTTATCCATGTCGTCGGTCAGCGGGCCGTCTGAGCCAGGTACGCAAGGCACGCCGGCTTTCTTCATGGCGTTGATCGCGGAAACCTTGTCGCCCATCAGGCGGATGGTTTCGGCTTTCGGGCCGATGAAGATGAAGCCGGAGCGTTCAACCTGCTCGGCGAAGTCGGCGTTCTCGGACAGGAAGCCGTAGCCCGGGTGGATCGCCACGGCGCCGGTGATTTCCGCCGCCGAAATGATGGCCGGGATGTTCAGGTAGCTTTTTACCGATGGCGCAGGACCGATGCAGACGGTCTCGTCGGCCAGCAGCACGTGTTTCAGATCGCGGTCGGCCGCGGAGTGAACCGCAACGGTCTTGATGCCCAGTTCTTTACAGGCACGCAGGATGCGAAGCGCGATCTCGCCGCGGTTGGCGATAACAATTTTATCAAGCATGGGGGCGCCTCGTTATTCGATGACGACCAGCGGCTCGTCATATTCGACCGGCTGGCCGTTTTCCACCAGGATGGCCTTCACGACGCCGGACTTGTCCGCTTCGATCTGGTTCATCATTTTCATGGCTTCAACGATGCACAGGGTATCACCGGCGTTCACTTTCTGGCCCACTTCCACGAAGGCTTTCGCGTCCGGGCTTGGGGTGCGGTAGAAGGTGCCTACCATTGGCGAACGAACGACGTGGCCACTCATGGCCGCCGGTGCCGCCGGGGTTTCTGCCGCAGGTGCGGTAGCAACGGCGGCAGCCAGGGCCGGCTGCTGCTGTGCCGGCATCGCATAGGCCTGTTGCATGACAGGGTAAGCCTGCGCCGGTGCGGCACGGCTGATGCGAACCGATTCTTCGCCTTCAGAGATTTCCAGTTCAGAAATGCCTGATTCTTCAACCAGTTCGATCAGTTTCTTGATTTTACGAATATCCATGAGTGTGATTCCGTACTCTTTTTGTGGAGCAATTAGTGGGTTTTCGACAGACGGTTAACCGCTGCCTGTAAAGCGAAAGCGTAGCCATCCGCGCCGAGGCCGCAAATCACGCCTACCGCCACGTCTGAGAGATAGGAGTGATGGCGGAAAGGTTCGCGGGCGTGCACGTTGGACAGGTGGATCTCGATGAACGGGATCTGCACCGCCAGCAACGCATCGCGCAGCGCCACGCTGGTATGCGTGAACGCCGCCGGGTTTATCAGAATGAAATCGGTGTTGCCGCGCGCCTGATGAATGCGATCGATCAGCTGATGCTCGGCGTTGGATTGCAGATGGCTCAGGGTAATATCCAATGCGGATGCCTGGTTTTCCAATCCGTTAACAATCTCTGTCAGCGTCGTGCTGCCGTACTTCTCCGGCTCACGCGTCCCCAGCAGATTGAGATTGGGGCCGTTCAGAAGCAAAATGTGAAACTTATCCGCCATTGTGCTGGTATCTCCGGCAATAAAACCATCATCGTAGAAAATAACCCGATGTTATCGATTTGTCACCTGTTAAGGGGCCAATTCACCCTGAGAACAGAAACAAGGTCGGGCATTATAACGATATCGTAGCAATTCGCAGCTAAATACTGGTCTTATCAGCGAAGATATTCAACCCCAAATCGACGAACTCGGGGATCCGTGACAGGAATATGAGCGCTGGAACACAGAAAAAGTTCCGGCCGGCGGCGCGTGTTTTTCAACGACAATAACGCGCGCCGCCGCGTGATTCAGCGCCACCAGGCGCGGAATTTCTTGTAACGCAGGCCCAACAGCGCCACCGCCAGCAGCGCGTAGATGAACGGCTGGGGGGAAAACGTTTTGACCGACCACAGGTAGTGGATGGGGGCGAGGATCGCCGCCAGATAGACGAAGTTGTGCAACGTTTGCCATTTGGCGCCCAGTTTGCGCATCGCCCACAGCGTTGAGGTGGCCGCCAGCGCCAGCAGGATCAGCCAGGTAAGGATGCCGAGCGTCAGATAGGGTCGGTTCACCAGCTCGCTGCCCAGCAGGCCGAGGTTGCTCAGCCCCAGCTCCAGCGTGGAGTAGCTTATCAGGTGCAGCGTGCCCCAGGCAAAGCACCACAGCCCCACCAGACGGCGGCAGCGGATCAGCAGCGGCTGGCGGGCGTAGCGCGCCAGCGGGGCGATCATCAGCGTGGCCAGCAGCAGTTTCAGCGTCATCCTGCCGGTAAAATGTTGAATGTCCTTGGACGGATCGGCGCTGAACCAGCCCTGATCTACCGCCAGCACCAACCACAGAAAGGGCAAAAACGCCGCCAGATGCAGGGCGGCTTTCAGCCATTTGATATGAACAGGCGTCAGGCGCACTTAGAAATTCTCCCGCAGATCCATGCCGCGATACAGCGACGCCACCTGATCGGCATAGCCGTTGAACAGCAGCGTCGGTTGGCGTTTGACGTCGAGAATGCCGCCGGAGCCGATGAAGCGCTCGGTGGCCTGCGACCAGCGCGGATGATCGACGTGCGGGTTCACGTTGGCGTAAAAACCGTACTCGTTCGGCGCGGATTGGTTCCAGGTGGTCGGCGGCTGATCGCGCACCAAACGGATATGCACGATCGATTTGATGCCTTTGAAGCCGTATTTCCACGGTGTGATCAGCCGCAGCGGCGCGCCGTTTTGCGGCGGCAGGGTTTTGCCGTACACGCCGACGGTCAGCAACGCCAGCGGGTGCATCGCCTCGTCCAGCCGCAGCCCTTCGACGTAGGGGTACTTCAGGCCGCCACCGATAAAGCGATCTTTCTGGCCGGGCATCTGCTCCGGATCGTACAGCGTCTGGAAGGCCACGTAGCGCGCGTTGCTGTTCGGCTCGGCCAGCTTGAGAAGCTTGCCCAGTTCGAAGCCGATCCACGGCACCACCATCGACCAGGCCTCGACGCAGCGCATGCGGTAAATGCGCTGTTCCAGCGGGAAACGCTTCATCAGATCGTCGATATCCAGCGTTATCGGCTTCGCCACTTCGCCGTCGATGCGCACCTTCCAGCCTTCGGTTTTCAGCCCGCCGGCGTTGGCGGCCGGATCGGCTTTGTCGAGGCCGAATTCATAGAAGTTGTTGTAGCCGGTGACCTTGTCTTCCGGCGTCATTGCCAGCTGCGCCTGCCAGGCGGCCGGCTTGCTGAATTCCAGCGCTTTGCCCGGCGGCGCCTTGGGGCGATCGTTGCCTTTGAACCACGACAGCAGATCCGCCCGTGCGCCGGTAGGCAGCGCCAGCGTAGCGGCGGTGATGCCGAGCGCCTGCAGCACTTTGCGCCGCTGGTGGAACACGCTCTCCGGCGTGACGTCGGCCTCGGTCAATTTCGGGTGTTTGTTCATGCTTATGTTCTCCGCGACTGATTCCCGCCGCCTGCGAGCGGCTAACGGGTCCCCATGAAATAAGCATGGCGCTAAAGCCGGCCGGAAGCGAGGGGACGCGGAAAAATATGAAATTTCGCAGAAGCGGGTGAACCCCCGTTGCCGGGGGAGAAGGTCAGCGGATTTTCACCAGGGTGCGGCCGGTGATTTGGTTGTTCAGCAGCGCGGCGGCGGTGGCCGGTGCCTGCTCGAGGGTGATTTCATGCGTGGCCTGCTGATAGAAGCTGTCCGGCAGAATACCGGCCAGCCGTTCCCAGGCGGTTTGGCGGCGGTGCAGCGGCGTATGTACCGAATCCACGCCCTGCAGACGCACGTTACGCAGAATGAACGGCATCACGGTGGTCGGCAGCTGATAACCGCCCGCCAGGCCGCAGGCGGCGACGGTGCCGTTATAGTTCATCTGCGCCAGCACCCGCGCCAGCAGTTTGTCGCCGACGGTGTCCACCGCGCCGGCCCACAGCTGTTTCTCCAGCGGGCGCGGCGTGTCGATATAGCCATCGCGCGACATCACCTCTTTGGCGCCGAGCGCTTTCAGGTAGTCGGTATTGCTGTCGCGGCCGCTGATGGCGGTCACCCGATAGCCCAACGCCGCCAGCAGGGCGATGGCGGTGCTGCCCACGCCGCCGCTGGCGCCGGTAACCAGAATATCGCCGTCGTCCGGGTGCACGCCGCCTTCCTCCAGCGCCATCACGCACAGCATGGCGGTAAGGCCGGCGGTGCCGATGATCATCGCCTTGCGTTCATCCAGGCCGTTCGGCAGCGGTACCAGCCATTCGCCCGAGACGCGCGCCTGCTCGGCCAGGCCGCCCCAGTGATGTTCACCCACGCCCCAGCCGGTGAGCACCACGCTTTGCCCCTCTTTGAAGCGATCGTCGCGGCTGTGGCGCACGGTGCCGGCGAAGTCGATGCCCGGCACCATCGGGAAGTTGCGCACGATCTTGCCTTTGCCGGTGATCGCCAGCGCATCCTTATAATTTAGGCTGGACCAGTTGATATCGACGGTGACATCGCCTTCCGGCAACCGATCGCTGCCGATATCTTTGATTTGAGCCAGAGTTTGGTCGTCTTGTTGTTCCAATAACAGTGCACGCATGTCACTCTTCCTCTCGTTTACACTTTTCTATCAATGGCTGAATCACATTTATTTGACTATATGCATAATAAGCGGCCCAAGTCCTGATAAAGGACAAAAACGGCGCTTGCAGGTTTAATTCTTCAGCAAGGCTTGTTAGGGTTGGACGGCCCCTTTTAGCTAAAGGGTGAACACTCACTTAACCATAGCGGACAAGGCACAGGGATGCGATTTACCACCAAACTCTCTGCATTGATCACTCTGTTGGTCGCGCTGGCGATGTTTTTGATGCTGATGGGATGCTCATACAGCTTCTTTTACGTTACCCAGGATCGCCAGGAGCGTCGCTTTGATTCGCTGGTTACCTCGCTCGATCAGGCCATGTTGCACGAATCGCCGCGCGATCAGGAGAAATGGTTGCCGATCGTCATGCGCCCGCTCGGCATCGTGTCGATCCGCGTAGAGGCCGGCACCAGCCAGTTTCTCAACTATAAATTGCCGACGCTGAAAAAAGAGCCATGGGATGCGCTGAACGGCTATCGTCAGGTCTCGCGCCCCCTGTTGCAACATCCGGGCAGCACGCTGTACATCACTTACCTCGATCCCTTCGCCAGCGACGTGCGCACGTTGCAGTCCACCGCCGCCGTCACGCTGTCGATCGTCGTCATGGTGGTGGTTTTGCTGTTCAGCCTACGCTGGCTGCGTGAGCAGGCCGACGGTGAAGATCGCCTGGAACGCCGCGCGCGGCGCATTCTGAACGGCGAGCGTGAAAACGTCATGCAGGGTGACGTGCGTGAGTGGCCGGCCAACGTCAGCGGCGCGCTCGACCACCTACTGGCCGATCTGGCGGAAGCGCGGGAAGAGCGCAGCCGGGTCGATACGCTGATCCGCGCCTTCGCCGCGCAGGACGCCAAAACCGGGCTGAATAATCGCCTGTTCTTCGATAATCAATTGACCACTCAGCTGGAAGACGAAGGTTCGCACGGCATCGTGATGATGGTGCGGCTGCCCGATTTCGAGACCCTGCGCGACACGCACGGTAGCGTGGCGGTACAGGAGCTGATGTATTCGCTGGTCAACCTGCTGTCTACCTTCGTGATGCGTTACCCCTCGGCGCTGCTGGCGCGCTATTTCCACAGCGATTTTACCGTGCTGTTGCCGCATCGAACCCTGAAGGAGGCCGACGGCATCGCGTCACAGCTGGTCAACGCCATTGATGCCTTGCCTTCCACGGCGCTGATCGATCGTGAGGCCTTCCTGCACATCGGCATCGTGGCGTACCGCAGCGGGCAAACCACGGAGCAGGTGATCGATTACGCGGAGCAGGCGACGCGCCACGCGACGCTGCAGGGTGAGAACGGCTGGTATGTGTACGACAGCCAGGTGCCGGAAAAGGGGCGCGGCAGCGTCAAGTGGCGCACGTTGCTGGAACAGGTACTGGCGCGCGGCGGCCCGCGGCTGTATCAGAAACCGGCGGTGACCGTGGCAGGCGAGGTACACCATCTTGAGATCATGAGCCGGATTTATGACGGCTCCCAGGAGTTGCTGCCGGCGGAATATATGCCGCTGGTGCAGCAGCTGGGGTTGGCGGAGAGTTACGATCGCCAACAGGTGAGCCGCATCATCCCCTTGCTGGCGCAATGGCCTGAGGAAACGCTGGCGTTTCCTCTGTGCGTCGACTCGATTTTGCAGCGTTCTTTCCAGCGCTGGCTGCGCGATACGCTGTTACAGTGCGAAAAAAGTCAGCGTAGGCGAATTCTGATTGAACTTGCGGAGGCAGATGTGTGTCAACATATCGACCGTTTGCGTCCGGTGCTGAAGTTGCTGTCAGGGCTGGGCTGCCGCCTCGCGGTGTCCAAAGCGGGTTTAACCGTGGTCAGTACGTCCTATATCAAGTCGTTGCAGGTGGAGATCGTCAAGCTCCACCCGGGGCTGGTGCGGAGTATCGATAAGCGGGACGAAAATCAGCTGTTCGTGCAGAGCCTGACGGGCGCCTGCGCGGGCACGCACGCGCAGGTGTTCGCCGCCAGCGTACGCACGCGCAACGAGTGGCAGACGCTGAAAGAGCGTGGTATCCACGGCGGGCAGGGCGACTTTTTCGCATCGCCGGAACCGATCGACGTGGGGCGTAAAAAATATTCACGTCGTTATCGTGTTTAAGCTGATTGCCGGACAAAAATTGACGTAGAATGAGCGCCGGATCCATCTGGGCCATGTCACCCGTCATTTTGGAGTTTTCTCCAATCTGCCTGCGACAACGACGCCTATTTGAGATAGGCTCTTGTCAGCTTTTATCTGGTTGACGTTGGTAGGTGCTTACCATCGGCGGCAATCAGGGAATATGTTAGATTTTATGAGCTGTGTTACGCCGTTTCGTGCGTTGACAGGGTGGTAAACTGAGCCTTTGTTCAGGGAATTCAGGCCTCATCCAATTTCCGTGCATTCGAGCAGAAACAATACAGACTATTTTTCACCGAAGTAGAACGTTTTTGCGCCTTGTCGCTGCTTCGTGTGGTTGGTAAAGTAGGCGGATTTTATTTTCCGCCCCCAGCTTGCAGGATTATCCTTTCGTTATGTTTAAGAAATTTCGTGGCATGTTTTCCAACGACTTGTCCATCGACTTGGGTACCGCCAATACCCTGATTTATGTTAAAGGGCAAGGCATCGTACTGAATGAACCTTCGGTGGTTGCCATTCGCCAGGATCGTGCCGGCTCCCCAAAGAGCGTAGCGGCCGTCGGTCATGACGCCAAACAGATGCTGGGCCGCACCCCCGGCAACATCGCGGCTATTCGCCCGATGAAAGACGGCGTGATCGCCGACTTCTTCGTGACCGAAAAAATGCTGCAGCACTTTATCAAACAGGTTCACAGCAACAGCTTCATGCGCCCAAGCCCGCGCGTGCTGGTCTGTGTACCGGTCGGCGCAACCCAGGTTGAACGCCGCGCTATCCGCGAGTCCGCCCAAGGGGCCGGCGCGCGTGAAGTGTTCCTGATTGAAGAGCCGATGGCGGCGGCGATCGGCGCAGGTCTGCCGGTTTCCGAGGCGACCGGTTCCATGGTGGTGGATATCGGTGGCGGTACCACTGAAGTGGCGGTGATCTCGCTGAACGGCGTGGTGTACTCCTCTTCCGTGCGCATCGGCGGCGACCGCTTCGATGAAGCCATCATCAATTATGTGCGCCGTAACTACGGCTCGCTGATCGGCGAAGCGACCGCCGAGCGCATCAAGCACGAAATCGGTTCTGCCTATCCGGGCGACGAAGTGCGCGAAATCGAAGTCCGCGGCCGTAACCTGGCCGAAGGCGTACCGCGCGGCTTTACCCTGAACTCCAATGAAATCCTCGAAGCCCTGCAAGAGCCGCTGACCGGCATCGTCAGCGCGGTGATGGTTGCGCTGGAGCAGTGCCCGCCAGAATTGGCCTCCGACATTTCCGAACGTGGCATGGTCTTGACCGGCGGCGGCGCGCTGCTGCGTAACCTCGATCGCCTGCTGATGGAAGAAACCGGCATTCCGGTCGTGGTGGCGGAAGATCCGTTGACCTGCGTAGCGCGCGGCGGCGGCAAGGCGTTGGAAATGATCGACATGCACGGCGGCGATTTGTTCAGCGAAGAATAGTCAGCCCCTGGAAGGAGGAATCGTATCGGATGAATGCGCACAGCGAAAATCGGGTACGGTTCCTCTTTCTGTTGTCGAGGAACTCGCATAATTTATGAAGCCGATTTTTAGCAGGGGGCCTTCCCTGCAACTGCGACTTTTTTTGGCGGTGATCGCGGCCATTGGCCTGATCGTTGCCGACAGCCGGCTCGGCACGTTCGTGAAGATACGCAACTACATGGACACCGCAGTCAGCCCTTTCTATTTTCTGGCCAACGGGCCGCGTAAAGTTTTGGACAGCGTGTCAGAAACGCTGGCCACCCGCCAACAGCTGGAGCTGGAAAACCGAGCTCTGCGGCAGGAACTGCTGCTGAAAAACAGCGATATTCTTCTTCTTGGCCAATTCAAGCAGGAAAACGCCCGCTTGCGCGAGCTGCTGGGTTCTCCGCTGCGCCAGGACGAACATAAGATGGTGACCCAGGTGATCTCCACCGGTTCCGATCCGTATAGCGATCAGGTGGTGATCGACAAAGGGTCGGACAACGGCGTCTATGAAGGCCAGCCGGTGATCAGCGACAAGGGCGTGGTCGGCCAGGTGGTGGCGGTGGCGAAAGTCACCAGCCGCGTGCTGCTGATCTGCGATGCCTCGCACGCGCTGCCGATCCAGGTGCTGCGCAACGATATTCGGGTGATTGCCGCAGGCAGCGGCTGCGCCGACGATCTGCAGCTGGAGCACCTGCCGAACAACACCGATATCCGCGTTGGCGACGTGCTGGTGACCTCCGGCCTCGGCGGCCGCTTCCCGGAAGGCTATCCGGTGGCGGTGGTCTCCTCGGTCAAGGTCGACAACCAGCGCGCTTACACCGTGATTCAGGCGCGGCCGACCGCCGGTCTGCAGCGCTTGCGCTACCTGCTGCTGCTGTGGGGCGCCGATCGCAACGGCGACATGCCGCTGCCGCCGGACGAAGTGCACCGCGTGGCCAATGAACGCCTGATGCAGATGATGCCGCAGGTGCTGCCGCCTGCCGGTTCGGTCGGGCCGCAGCTGCCGGCACCGGCTACCGGCGTGGCGCCGCAAACCGCGGCTCCGGCGTCTGCCCAGTCTCAAGCTCAGCCTGCTGCGGCGGGAGTGGTGCAATGAACAGCTACCGCAGCCACGGGCGCTGGATAATCTGGCTGTCGTTCCTGGTGGCGTTGGTGCTGCAAATCATGCCGTGGCCGGAGCAAATCTACATGTTCCGGCCTTCCTGGCTGGTGTTGATCCTGATCTACTGGGTGATGGCCTTGCCGCACCGGGTCAACGTCGGCACCGGCTTCGTGCTGGGGCTGATCATGGATCTGATCCTCGGCTCCACGCTGGGCGTGCGCGCGCTGGCGCTGGGCATCATCGCCTACCTGGTGGCGTTCAAATTCCAACTGTTCCGCAATATGGCGCTGTGGCAACAGGCGCTGATCGTCGTGCTGCTGTCGCTGTCGATGGACGTGGTCGTGTTCTGGGCTGAGTTTTTAGTGATCAACGTCTCTTTCCGCCCAGAGGTGTTCTGGAGTAGTGTGGTAAACGGCATTTTGTGGCCGTGGTTGTTCCTGTTGATGCGCAAAATCCGCCGTCAGTTCGCCGTACAGTAAGGGTATCTCAATGACTTCGCTTTATCTGGCCTCCGGCTCCCCACGTCGACGTGAACTGCTGACCCTGCTGGGCGTATCGTTCGACATTCTGCTGACGCATACCGAAGAGCAGCGCCGGGAAGGCGAAGCCGCCGAAGCCTACGTGCGCCGTTTGGCGCAGGACAAGGCCAAAGCGGGTGTAGCGTTGGCGCAGGAGGATCGGCCGGTGCTGGGCGCCGACACCATCGTGGTGCTCAACGGCCGGGTGCTGGAGAAGCCGCACGACGAAGCCCATGCGGCGGACATGCTGGCGGCTCTGTCGGGCAAACAGCATCAGGTGATGACGGCGGTGGCGATCGCCGATCGCCACGACGTGCGCTGCCAGCTGGTGGTGACCGACGTGACGTTCCGCAGCCTGTCACAACAGGATATCCGCGACTATATTGCTACGGGCGAACCGATGGATAAGGCGGGCGCCTATGGAATTCAGGGAAAGGGTGGTTGTTTCGTCAGAACGATAACCGGGAGTTATCACGCGGTGGTCGGTCTGCCGCTGGTCGAAACACATGAGCTGCTCAGTAATTTTGTCGCATTACGTGATGTAAGAACCGGTTGATGGGCGCTGCCATTATCGACCGGCTCTGAGGAGAAGGCATGACAGCTGAGCTACTGGTTAATATCACACCGTCTGAAACGCGGGTCGCCTATATCGATGGCGGCATTCTGCAAGAGATTCATATCGAACGCGAATCCAAACGCGGCATCGTCGGCAATATCTATAAAGGGCGCGTCAGCCGCGTCCTGCCGGGCATGCAGGCGGCATTCGTCGACATCGGCCTGGACAAGGCCGCCTTCCTGCACGCCTCCGACATCATGCCGCATACCGAATGCGTCGCCGGCGACGAGCGGAAAAACTTCCACGTGCGCGACATCGCCGAGCTGGTGCGCCAGGGGCAAGACCTGATGGTGCAGGTGGTGAAAGATCCGCTCGGTACCAAGGGCGCGCGCCTGACCACCGACATCACGCTGCCTTCGCGCTATCTGGTCTTCATGCCGGGCGCGGCACACGTCGGCGTTTCGCAGCGTATCGACAGCGAAGCCGAGCGCGAGCGCCTGAAATCCATCGTTGCGCCGCACTGCGACGAGCTGGGCGGTTTTATCATCCGCACCGCGGCGGAAGGCATCGGCGAGGAAGAGCTGGCGCAGGACGCCGCGTTCCTTAAACGCCTGTGGACCAAGGTAATGGAGCGCAAGAAGCGCAACCAGACCAAATACAAGCTGTACGGCGAGCTGGCGTTGGCGCAGCGCATCTTGCGCGATTTCGCCGGCGCGGCGCTGGATCGCATCCGCGTCGATTCGCGGCTGACGCACGATCTGCTGGTGGAGTTTACCGGTGAGTACATTCCGGACATTACCAACAAGCTCGAACTCTATACCGGCAGCCAGCCGATTTTCGATCTGTACGATGTGGAAAACGAGATCCAGCGTGCGCTGGAACGCAAGGTGGAGCTGAAGTCCGGCGGCTATCTGATCATCGATCAGACCGAGGCGATGACCACGGTCGACATCAACACCGGCGCCTTCGTCGGCCACCGCAACCTCGACGAAACCATCTTCAATACCAACATCGAGGCGACGCAGGCCATCGCGCGCCAGCTGCGGCTGCGTAACCTGGGCGGCATCATCATCATCGACTTTATCGATATGAACAACGAAGAGCATCGCCGCCGGGTGCTGCACTCGCTGGAGCAGGCGTTGAGTAAAGATCGGGTAAAAACCACGATCAACGGCTTCTCTCAGCTAGGCTTAGTTGAAATGACGCGTAAACGAACGCGTGAAAGCATTGAACATGTGCTCTGTCACGATTGTCCTACTTGCAATGGGCGCGGCACCGTGAAAACGGTGGAAACCGTGTGCTACGAGATCCTGCGCGAGATTGTGCGCGTGCACCATGCTTACGATTCCGATCGCTTCCTGGTGTACGCTTCGGCGGCGGTCGGCGAAGCGCTGAAGAGCGAAGAGTCGCATGCGTTGGCCGAAGTGGAGATCTTCGTCGGCAAACAGGTGAAGGTGCAGATCGAACCGTTGTACAGCCAGGAGCAGTTCGACGTCGTCATGATGTAGCCCGCCCGACATCGTAAGGGCCCGGATGCCGGGCCCGTCAGTGCATAGATATTCCCGTTGCCAGGCAGCGGAGCAAGGAGAACTGCGTGAGGCGACTGCCTGGGATTCTGTTAGCAACAGGCGCCACCCTAATCGTGATTGTGGCGCTGCTGATCAGCGGGCTGCGCCTGATGCTGCCGAAGCTGAACGACTACCGTCCCCAACTGCTGGCGCAGGTGGAGAAGCTGTCCGGCGTGCCCGTGCAGATGGATTTCCTGCAGGGCAGTTGGGAAACGTTCGGCCCACAGCTTGAAGTGCGTAACCTGAGCGTTACGCTGCCCAAAAGCGATGTGCATATTGAACGCGTGACGCTGGCGCTGGACGTGTGGCAATCGCTGCTGCACTGGCGCTGGCAGTTCCGCGATCTGACCTTCTATCAATTCCGGCTCGATCTTAACGCCACGCTGGGCGGCGACCGGCAGGGCGAAGGCCTTGAACCGGGTAAAATCAGCGATCTGATGCTGCGCCAGCTCGACCACTTCGATTTGCGCGACAGCCGTATCTCGTTCCTGACGCCCGCCGGCGCGCGCGCCGAATTCGACATTCCTCAGCTGACCTGGCTCAACGGCCGCGATCGTCACCGCGCCGAGGGGCAGATCAGCCTGTCGACGCTGAACGGCCAACACGGCGTGGTGCAGCTGCGCATGGACCTGCGCGATAATCAGGGCCTGTTGGACACCGGCACGGTTTACCTGCAGGCCGATAACATTGACATGAAACCCTGGTTTACCCGCTGGCTGCGCGCCAACACCGGGCTGGAAAGCGCCGACTTCAGCCTGGCGGCCTGGCTGCAGGTGCAGAACGGCGAGATTGCCGGCGGCCACGCGTTGCTCAAGCAGGGGGCGGCCAACTGGGATACCGGCGCCGCGCAGCACCGGCTGGACGTGGACAATCTGGCGCTGTCGCTGCGCCGCCAGGGCACCGGTTGGGAGCTCGACGTGCCGCAGCTGCGGTTGAGCACCGACGGCCAGGCCTGGCCGCAGGGCACGCTTTCCGCCCTGTGGCTGCCGGAAAATACCGAGTTTATGGGGCCGGCGCAGAATGAAGAGCTGCGGGTGCGCGCGACTAACCTTCAGCTGGAGCGCCTGTCGGCGCTGCTGCCGACCTTCTCGTTCCTCAGCCCGGACGTGCTCGATCGCTGGAACGATCTGCAGCCACAGGGGACGATGGAGGCCTTGGCGCTGGACATTCCGTTGAACCAGCCGGAAAAGAGCCGTTTCCAGGCGCTGTGGCGCGATGTCAGCTGGCAGCGTTGGGAACTGCTGCCGGGCGTCAACCACTTCTCCGGGGCGTTGAGCGGCGGTGTGGAGAACGGCCGCCTGACGCTGGGGCTGGCAGGCAGCACCTTGCCTTACGGCGATATGTTCCGTGCGCCGCTTGAAGTCAGCAGCGCGCGCGGCGCGCTGACCTGGCGTTACAACGATCGGGGTTGGGAGCTGGCGAGCCAGGGGTTGGACGTCAAGGCGAAGTCGCTGTGGGTCAACGGTGATTTCCGCTATCAGCAGCCGGCCAAGGGCGATCCGTGGCTGAACATTCTGGCGGGCATCCGCCTGTATGACGGCGCCGACGCCTGGCGCTATTTCCCGGAACCGCTGATGGGCAAGCATCTGGTGGACTACCTGAGCGGCGCCATTCAGGGCGGCCAGGTGGATAACGCCACGCTGATTTATTCCGGCGATCCGCAGCACTTCCCGTACCGTAAAAACGAGGGGCAGTTTGAAGTCTTCGTGCCGCTGCGCCACGCCACCTTCCAGTTCCAACCGGGCTGGCCGGCGCTGACCGATTTGGCGATCGACCTCGACTTCGCCAACGAGGGGCTGTGGATGCAGGCGCCGCAAACCCGGTTGGGTAAGGTGGCGGGCAAAAATATCAGCGCGGTGATCCCGGATTACCTGAAAGAGCGGCTGCTGATCGACGCCGAGGTGGCGGGCGCGGGCAGCGACGTGCACGACTACTTCATGCAGACGCCGCTGCACGATTCGCTGGGGGCGGCGCTGGATCAGCTGCAGATTGGCGGTGATGTCAGTGGGCGCTTACATCTCGATATTCCCCTGGACGGCGAGCAGGTCAGAGCGACCGGTGAAGTGGCGCTGAACAATAACTCGTTGCTGATCAAGCCGCTGGATAGCGAACTGCAAAAGCTCAGCGGCAAGTTCCGCTTCGACAACGGTAACCTGCAGAGCGACCCGCTGTCGGCCACCTGGTTCGGGCAGCCGGTGGCGGTCAACTTCTCCACGCAGGAAGGCGCTCGCGACTACAAGATTGACGTCGGCCTGAAGGGCGATTGGCAGCCGGGCAAGTTCCCCGGCCTGCCGAAAGAGGCCGCCGATGCGCTCAGCGGCAGCGCGCCCTGGCAGAGCCAGGTGGCCATCACGCTGCCGCATCAGGGCTCGGCCAGCTACGATATCGGCATCGACGCGGATTTGAAGAAAGTGAGCAGTCACTTACCTTCACCGCTGGACAAAACGCCGGGCGAGGCGTTGCCGGTGAACGTTAAGGTCAAAGGTGGCCTGAACGGCTTCATGTTGACCGGCAGCGCGGGCAAGCAAAACCGCTTCAACAGCGAATGGAACTTCGACAAAAAACAGGTGAATCTGGCGCGCGCCGCCTGGCAAACCAACGGTGGCGGCACGCCGCCGCTGCCGGCCGGCAAGTCGATGACGCTGAACCTGCCGGCGCTGGACGGCGAGCAGTGGCTGGCGCTGCTGGCGCCGGCGCTGAAACAGGGCGGCGGCAGCGGTCAGGTGGGCGGCTTCAGTTTCCCCACTACCGTGGCGCTGACCACGCCGCAGCTGCTGTTGGGCGGCCAGGCCTGGCATAAGCTGACGCTGTCGGCCGAAAAACAGCTGGGCGCCACCGTGGTGAGCGCCAAGAGCGATGAAGTGGACGGCAGCCTGCGGGTGGCCGATCGCGGGCCGTGGCGCGCCGATATCAACTACCTGTATTACAACCCGCAGTTCGCCGAGACGAAAAACGCGGCGGGTACGCCGCCATCGGCCGAGAAAGTTTCCTTCCGCGACTGGCCTTCGCTGATGCTGCGCTGCAAGTCGTGCTGGGTGCTGGGGCAGAACTTCGGCAGGGTCGAGGCGGATCTGAGCAATCGAGGGGATACCCTGACGCTGGATCACGGCCTGATCGACACCGGCAAAGGGCGCATGAGCGCCAGCGGCCTGTGGAAGCAAAATGCGCAGGAAGAGCGCAGCTCGCTGAAAGGCAAGCTGCTCGGCGGCAAAATCGATGAAACCGCGGCCTTCTTCGGCATCACTATCCCGCTGAAAGGTGCGCCTTACGACGTGGACTTCGATCTGTACTGGCACGGCGCGCCGTGGCAGCCGCAGGTCAATACGCTGAGCGGCGCGCTGCAGGTCAAGATGGGCAAGGGGGAGATCGACAGCATGGGCGGCGGCCGCGCCGGTCAGTTGCTGCGATTGGTCAGCTTCGACGCCTTGCTGCGCAAGCTGCAGTTCGATTTCAGCGATACCTTCGGCAAAGGCTTCTACTTTGACTCCATCCGCAGCACTGCCTGGCTGAAAGATGGCATAATGCATACTGATAATCTATTGATCGACGGCTTGGCGGCGGATATCGCCATGAGTGGCCAGATCGATCTGGCGCGCCGCCGCATCGATATGGAGGCGGTGGTGGCGCCGGCGATTTCGGCGACCGTCGGCGTGGCCACGGCGTTTGTCGTCAACCCGATCGTCGGTGCGGCGGTATTTGCCGCCTCGCAGGTGCTGGGGCCGCTGTGGAGCAAGATTTCGCTGATTCGTTACCATATCAGCGGCGATCTCGACCAGCCGAAGATCAATGAGGTACTTCGTAAGGCAAAGGAGGATAAGGCGTCATGAGGAATGCTAACGTTGCGTTGTTGCAGTTGTGCAGTGGCGATCAGGTGCGCGATAACCTGGCCCAGATTGAACAGCAGATCAAACAGCTCAATGCCGGGGTAAAACTGGTCATGACGCCGGAGAACGCGCTGCTGTTCGCCAACTCTGCGGCCTACCGCCAACAGGCGGAAAAACAGGGCGACGGTCCGCTGCAAAACGCGGTGCGCGAGCTGGCGCGCCGCTATGGCGTGTGGTTGCTGGTGGGCTCGATGCCCTTGATCAGCCGCGAAAACCCGGAGCTTATCACCACCAGCAGCCTGTTGTTCGACGAACAGGGCGAGATCCGCGCCCGCTACGACAAGCTGCACATGTTCGATGTGGACATCAACGATGCGCACGGCCACTACCGCGAGTCGGATACCTACCAGCACGGGCAGCACCTGACGGTAGTGGATACGCCGGTCGGGCGTTTGGGTATGACCATATGCTACGATCTGCGCTTCCCCGCGCTGTTCCAGGCGCTGCGGGCGCAAGGGGCCGAACTGATTTCGGTGCCGGCGGCCTTTACCCGGGTCACCGGCGAGGCGCATTGGGAAATTCTGCTGCGCGCTCGGGCGATCGAGAACCAGTGCATGATCCTGGCGCCGGCGCAGGTGGGGCGCCACGGGCCGACCCGCCGCACCTGGGGCCACTCGCTGGCCGTCGACGGCTGGGGCAAGGTGCTGGCTGAGAACGCGGACGCCGTGGCGGCGCTGAAGGTGCGCGTGGACACCGCAAGCCTGCAGCCCTTGCGCCAACAGATGCCGGTATTGCAGCACAACCGATTCCAGACGTCGCTGACGGCGCCGTCTGACAAGTTATCCTCCAATCAAGAGTGAAACCATTATGAGCCTGACGTTTGTCAGTGAGCAGTTACTCGCTACCAACAAGCTGAGTCATCAAGACCTGTACAAGGTACTGGGTCAACTGGCAGAACGCCGTATCGATTACGCCGATCTCTATTTCCAGTCCAGCTATCACGAAGCCTGGGTGATCGAGGACGGCATCATCAAGGATGGCTCTTACAATATCGACCAGGGCGTCGGCGTGCGCGCCGTCAGCGGCGAGAAGACCGGCTTCGCCTATGCCGATCAGATCACCCTGAATGCGCTGCAGCAGAGCGCCCAGGCGGCGCGCAGCATCGTGCGTGAGCAGGGCGACGGGCGGGCGCACACCTTGGGCGAGATCGGCTATCGGCCGCTGTACCCGCTGCTCGATCCGCTGCAAAGCCTGCCGCGCGAAGAGAAAATTGCTCTGCTGCACCGCGTCGACAAGGTGGCGCGCGCCGCCGATGCACGGGTGCAGGAAGTGAACGCCAGCATCACCGGCGTTTACGAGCAGGTGTTGGTGGCTGCCACCGACGGCACGCTGGCGGCGGACGTTCGCCCGCTGGTGCGCCTCTCCGTCAGCGTGCTGGTGGAGCAGGATGGCAAGCGTGAGCGCGGCTCCAGCGGCGGCGGCGGCCGTTTCGGCTATGACTACTTCCTGGAAACCGTCGACGGTGACGTGCGCGCCGATGCTTACGCCAAAGAAGCGGTGCGCATGGCGCTGGTCAACCTCGGCGCGGTGGCGGCGCCGGCCGGCAATATGCCGGTGGTCCTGGGGGCCGGCTGGCCGGGTGTCCTGCTGCACGAAGCGGTGGGCCACGGCCTGGAAGGCGACTTCAATCGGCGTGGCACCTCGGTGTTCAGCGGCCATATGGGCGAGCTGGTGGCTTCCGAGCTGTGCACCGTGGTGGATGACGGCACCCTGCAAGGGCGGCGCGGTTCGCTGGCGATCGACGACGAAGGCGTACCGGGCCAGTACAACGTGCTGATCGAAAACGGTGTGCTGAAAGGCTACATGCAGGACAAGCTCAACGCGCGGTTGATGGGCGTCGCGCCGACCGGCAACGGCCGTCGCGAGTCCTACGCGCATCTGCCGATGCCGCGTATGACCAACACCTATATGCTGGCGGGCCAATCGACGCCGGAAGAGATCATCGCCAGCGTCGAGTACGGGCTGTACGCGCCGAACTTTGGCGGCGGCCAGGTGGACATCACCTCCGGCAAGTTCGTGTTCTCCACCACCGAAGCCTACCTGATCGAGAAGGGCCGCATCACCAAACCGGTGAAAGGGGCGACGCTGATCGGCTCCGGCATTGAGGCGATGCAGCAGATCTCGATGGTCGGCAACGACTTGGCGCTCGATAAAGGCGTGGGCGTGTGTGGCAAGGAAGGCCAGAGCGTGCCGGTAGGCGTCGGCCAACCGACGCTGAAACTGGATACGCTGACCGTCGGCGGCACGGCGTAATCTTTCCTCAAGGGGCCATGCACTGGCCCCTTGTTCATTCCCCATTTTGAGTTTTTTCTCGCCCACGCAAAGAGTGCTGTGCGGCGATGATGCCGAGAAAGATGACGATGGCGTGCTTTGGTGTGTCTACCCAGCGTTGGTTGCTGTTGCTGGGCGTTCTTTCCCTGACGGGCTGCGCCCGTTCCGATGCGCTGTGGGGCGTGGTCGATAAGCTCTGCATGGCCAACTATCAGCAAAAGCGCGATCCGGCCCCGTGTGAGCAGATTTATATGCCGCAGGGGAAAGCGCAGGGTTTTAGCGTGCTGCAAAACCCGCGTTACCCCTATCACTTCATTCTGGTGCCGACGGCGCCGCTTTCCGGCATTGAAAGCCCGCAGTTGCTGGCCGGGGAGCGGACGGACTATTTTGGCTATGCATGGCTGATGCGTTACCGGCTGGCCGCCGAGTATGGTGGGCCGGTGCCGGACGACAGGCTGGGTATGGCGATCAACTCCGCTTATGGACGCAGCCAGAACCAATTGCATATCCACCTGACCTGTCTGCGTGAGGACGTGCGACGCCAGCTGCAGGCGGAACGCCCCTACATAGAGGAACAATGGCGTCCCTTGCCGGATAAGCTGTTGCGCCACACCTACTATGCGCGCCGTGTGATGCAGCCAACCGCGATGGGCATTTATCCGATTAAGGATCTGGCGGATTATTTTCATCTCTCGCCGCAGCAGCTGGCGGAATATGGCGTGGCCGTCGTTCCGACCACGTTTGCCGGCCAACGGGGGTTTATCTTGCTGGCCTCGAAGCGCGGCTGGGACGTGGGCAACCGCGCCTCGGTAGAATCGCTGTTGGATAAAACGTGCGCGATTTTGCCGCGTGAGTCTCAAGACGGCAGGTGAGAGCAACACGCTCTCACCTCACTTTTCCTACCTAAACCGCGCATCCCGAGAAAACAGGAAAGCGGCTTCCCGCTGGCGAGCGTCGGCTTCCGCCTGATCCCCCTGATAGCGCAAGATCATGATCAGCGTGGCGTAGACGTTGGCGTCGATACGGCGCTGCAGATAGGCGTTGGCCCACTGCCGATAGCCGGTCAACAGGGCATCATCACGCGTTTGGTTATAGACCAGCAGCGCGTGAGATTGCTCGTCGAAGGTTTTGCGCTCCCGGTAGATCCAGGCGGCCGGCGGCGGCATCTGCTCGATGCTGTCGATGGTAGCCAGCATGGTACGTTCCGATTGGGTGAGCGCCATGCGCCCTTGCCAGGCAAAGACCGCCATCACCAGCACGCCGATGGCCGCCATCGCCACCGGTAGGCTCAGGGCTTTGGCGAACGGCAGCGGGCGCGGCTCGCCGGTTTGGCCGTCCAGCAGCGCCAGCAGCAGCAGAAACACCAGCCAATGCGGCGTAGACAGATAGAAAGGGTATTCCAGCTGGGTGTGTACCAGCATTGGCAGCAGCACCAGAAACAGCCCGATGCGCGCACCGGCCGGCTGCTCGCGATCCCGTTGCCAGGCGCGTTTCAACAGCAGCGCGCCGGCGACGAGGACGATAATGATACCCGCCAGCGCCGGCAGGCCGCCCTCAACCCACCAGAGCAGGATTTCATTGTGCGGGTGCCCGGCGACTTCCAACACTTCTCGCCAGGGCATTGTCTGCAGACGGAAGTGCGCGAAGCTGTATTCAAAGCCGCCGTAGCCCCAGCCCAGCAGTGGTTTGGCCAGGATCATGGCGGCGACGTCATGGAGCATGGTCAGGCGAGCGCTATTGGAAAGCTCCCGACCGATCAGACCCGCGCGGCCATCCAGACCGAAACCGGTGAGCAACACCGTGGTACCGAGCGCCACGCCCAACAGCAGCGCACCGCCGGCCCAGCGGCTCACGGCCGGGTGCTGGCGGGCAAAACGCCACAGCATCAACGCCGCCGCCAGGGCACCGCCCAGCCAGGCGGCGCGCGACTGGATCAGCACCAGCAGGGCGGAGAAAGCGGCCAGCAGCGCGAGCAACGGGAGTTGCCGCCGCTGCGTCTGCGCAGAGAGAGGGGCAAGCAGCAGCCAGAGCGCCAAAGCCAGCCCGGTGGCGATAAAGCTGCCTAGCACGTTCGGTTGCTGAAAGACGCCGTAGACCCGGCTGCCGTTAGGAGATACCCAGGCCAGAGCAGGGGCGAACAGCTGTAGCGCCGCCAGCAACGTCTGAACGCCGACGGCGAACAGCAGGCCGTACAGCAACAGGTTGCGCTGCCGGGCTGTCAGGCGCAGCTGCAGACAGGCGATATAGAACAGCCAACCGCCTAGCAAACCGGCGCAGCGCCACAGGGCATCTTCGCGCCACTCGGGGCGGGTATACAGCAGCGGCAGCGCCAGCACGGCGATGCCGAGCAGCAACAGGCGTGCCGTGGGGGTAAGCGAAAGACGGGGACGGCCAAGGCAAACGGTGAAGGTCACGATCAGCGTGGTCAGTGCCATGACGCTCCAGGCCAGAATATTTTGCGGCAGCGCCAGGCCGCCGCCGCCCATGTTGGGGTGATAGACCGGCAGGAGCACCGCCATCCAGATCAGCAGCAGGGGCAACACGGCGATAGCCGGTGCGTTAACGGGGGCTTTATCGGTCATGGTTAACTCGCCATGTCTCGATATCGTTCATTGAATGCATTTTTTGAGGATTCCCTATCCTTATCCTGGGGTTTAAATTCGCTGAAGCTTCAATGCCTAAAATGCTTTATAGGAATTTAAAAGACTTCATATCGAAGTGATAAATACTTTCCCCCTGTGAGCGCGGGGACGGCTTATATAAAAAGGGGAAGCCGTATTCAGCTGCCTGAAAAAAGGTGTTTTCTTTATTTTAAAAACAGGGGTGTCATTTTCTCAAATTTATCTCGCTCCAGTCAATTTTTAATCCATTGTTTTATTTTTGCATTTAAATCAATTTGTTGTGATTATTTTGTGCGTAATGAAACGCCGTGTGAGCGGCAACTAGCGTCTGGGCAAACAGCTGACGGAGCCAATGAGATAAGCATTTTTTTGTTAAATCATTGTTGCTAATGGCGGTGCGGCGGGCGTTATTTTATTTATCGCCGTTCATTATCTTATTTCACATTTTCTTTATCACGCCATTTTTTATTTTTATTAAGACTATTCTTGTTGCTATGGTTTTTTTTGAATTTTATTAAATTAAATTTTTTTAAGATTGTTCTGTGCTCTTGTAAATAACGGAGCGATGGTCTGCCTATCCCTGTTGCCATCATGCCAGACGGACCAACGCGCCTGTAAAAGCGCGTTAATCCATGTTTCACAGATCTCACTCCATTTCGCCAATCCGCTCCAGCGCATCTACCACCAGATCCCAGAATTTATCCTGATCCAGCTTGACCGCGACCTGGGTGTGGCAGTCCGGCGGCGGCGGCGCGCGGAAGTCCGCGACCGTCATGCCCAACGTCAGGGTGCCGGTCAGTTCGATATCCACCGGCGCTTTGCGCACCGTCATCACGCTCGGATCGATCACGTAGGCGACTGCGCAAGGATCGTGTACCGGCGGGGCACTGAAGCCCTGCGCCTGTTGGTACATACGGCCAAAGAATGCCAGCAGTTCGCCGACGAAGGCGGCCGGCCGGGTACCGAGGGTGGCGATGCGCTCGCAGACTGCCGGCGTGGCCAAAGCCTGGTGGGTGAGATCCAGCCCGACCATGGTCAGCGGCCATTTTTCGTTAAACACGATGTGCGCCGCCTCAGGATCGATTTTGATATTGAACTCCGCCACCGCGCTCCAGTTGCCCACGTGGTAGCCGCCGCCCATCAGCACCACTTCCTTGACCCGCTCGGCAATGCGCGGCTCTTTGCGCACTGCCATGGCGATATTGGTCAGGCCGCCGGTCGGCACCAGCGTCACGCTGCCGGGCGGGTGAGCCATCACGGTATCGATGATCAGATCCACCGCGTGGCGCGAGTCCAGCTGCAGGTGGGGTTCCGGCAGCACCGGGCCATCGAGGCCGGAATCGCCGTGAATGTCGGGTGCCACTTCGATATTGCGCACCAGCGGGCGCGGGCAGCCGGCGGCGAAGGGCACGCCGGTGATATTGGCGATGCGTGCCACCGCCAGCGCGTTGCGCGTCACTTTGTCCAGCGTCTGATTGCCCACCACGGTGGTGACCGCCAGCAGGTCGATCTGCGGATTGCCCCAGGCCAGCAGCAGGGCGATGGCGTCGTCATGCCCCGGGTCACAGTCCAGTATGATTTTTTTCATGGTTATTCCTGATGCAGGGAGAGGTTCCCGCAGCATAACGCAGCGCGGCGGCGTGGGATAATGCCGATGGTGCTTTTGTTAACGGCATCAAAGCCTTGCCACTTTTTCGATGTAATGAAACGTAAATCCTCATCGTCGGGCTTTACCCTGGAGTTTACTCCAGGGTTTACAGTGAGCTTCAGCGTCAATGTACAGAGGAGAGGCGGGATGAGCTTACTGAAAAGGTTGTTGGGTCAAGGCGGTGTTAACGGCGGTCATCAGCGCGCGGGTCACCGCGGCGGGCATCATGGCAACCGCTATAACCAGCATGGCGAGCCGGGGTCGCAGTGTTCGGAATGCCAGGCGGTGAATAAACCGGGCGCACGTTATTGTCATCGCTGCGGTCAGCCATTTGCCGCGGTGAGCGCCACCTGCGGCCAGTGCGCCGCGCCGTTGCCGCCGGGCAGCCGCTTTTGCCCGCAGTGCGGCGGCGGTGTACCGTGAACCGGGGCGGTTGGACAGCCGCGCTGCTGCTGGGTGCCATGGCGCTATGGACGCTGCTGGCCTGGGGCGTGGCCGGCGTGCTGGCCTGGCTCCCGGCGTTGGCGGAGGCAGCCGGGAATGCATCGTTGCCGGTGAACGGTACGCTGAGCCTGGTGCCGCAGACGGTGCTGGACGCCTGGCTGCCGTGGCTGAAACAGCTGGGCAGCGGGCTGGCGAGCTATTTTCCTCTGCTGCTGAACTGGGCCGGCTACGCCGTCTGGCTGCTATGGGGCCTCGGCATGCTGGCGCTGATGCTGCTGGGCGCGCTGGCGCACCGCTATTTGAGCGCCGCTCAGCGATAGCCCTGATAGACCGCCGCCACGCGTTCGAAATAGTCGGTTAGGTAGTTGATACACACCTGCACCTTCAGCGGCAGTTTGTCCTTCTCGGTATAGAGCGCGTAGATCGGCCGCGGATCCGAATGGTAGCTTTTGAACAGGATCTCGATCTCGCCGCGCTTGATCTCTTCGATCACCCACATCAGCGGGGCGTAGGCGATGCCGGCGCCGTTTTTCAGCCAACGGATCATGGTGGAGGAGTCGTTGGTGACGAAGCGCCCCTGCGGTGAAATGCGCGTGGTGATGCCCTCCGGCGACATCAGTTCAAATTCGCTGTCGGGGCGCACGCTGTACTCCAGCCAGGAAAAGTTGACCATGTCGCTCGGCTTCTGCGGCGTGCCGTGCTGGCTGAGGTAGCTTTTGGCGGCGCACACCACCATCGGCATCTGCCCCAGGCGACGGGAGAACAGGCTGGAGTCCTGCAGCGCGCCGGTGCGGATCACCAGATCCAATCCATCAGTGATCAGGTCCGGAGCAGGAATGCCGGTCACCAGGTTGACCGTCAGGCCCGGGTACTCTTTCATCATCTCGGCAGTCATGTTCGCCAGCACGTTTTGCGCCATGGTGGATGAACTGCCGATGCGCAGCGTGCCGGCAGGCGTATTGTTAAACGCATACAGCTGCTCATGCACTTCGCTGACTTCCTGCAGCATGCGTCGGCAGCCCTGATAGTAGATTTTGCCGGCCTCGGTCAGGCCGATGCTGCGCGTGCTGCGGTTCAACAGCTTGACCTGCAGCTCATTTTCCAGTTTCGAGACGGTTTGGCTGATCGATGAAACGCTCATGTCGAGTTGGCGCGCGGCCGCGGTAAACGACCCGAACTCAACCACTTTGGCGAATACCGACATCCGTTTTAATCTTTCCATTATTCACTCTGGCTTAAAAGTGATTTAGATCACAGATTGTTGATGCCTTGATAGTAAGCAGGCTAATATAACGTGGTCGGGTGAATAGACCTTACCAACGTGCGAGAGCGATCGGCGACGTAATCCTGCCGCTCCTCCGGCACCCTCGCAATCCCTGTCGTGGATGTCTGCCCCAAAGTTTAACCTTTTTTCGGGTTCGTGACCTGGACAAGCTGTCCGGTCAAGATTTGTGGCGCGCGCACGCTAAAATGTAAAGAGAATGTGAATGGCGAGATGTGTCTTTCCCCGGCGTAGTGAACAATAAGGAAAAAGTGATGAGTTTGCTTCCGGTTATGGTCATCTTCGGACTGTCGTTTCCGCCGGTGTTTTTCGAGCTGCTGGTGTCGCTGGCGCTGTTTTTTCTCTTGCGCCGCCTGCTGCAGCCGACGGGGATTTACGATTTTGTCTGGCATCCGGCGCTGTTTAACACCGCGCTGTATTGCTGCTTGTTTTATCTGATTTCATGTCTTTTTGTTTGAGGTCGCTGTGAAAAATTTTTCGATAAAAATAACCCGAATCGCGATCACTTTGATTTTTGTGCTGCTGGGTATCGCCGCGGTATTTAAGGCTTGGGTGTTCTACACCGAGTCGCCGTGGACGCGTGACGCCAAATTTACCGCCGACGTGGTGGCGATCGCGCCGGACGTCAGCGGCCTGCTGACCGACGTGCCGGTGGTGGACAACCAGCTGGTGAAGAAAGGGCAGGTGCTGTTCGTGGTCGATCGGCCGCGCTATGAGCAGGCGCTGGCGGAAGCCGGCGCCGACGTCGCCTACTATCAAGCGCTGGCGGCGGAAAAACGGCGTGAGGCCGGCCGCCGCGTGAAGCTGGGCGTGCAGGCGATGTCGCAGGAAGAAATCGACCAGTCGAACAACTCGCTGCAGACCGTGCAACACCAGCTGGCGAAGGCCGTGGCGGCGCGCGAGCTGGCGCAGCTGGATCTGGAGCGCACCACGGTGCGCGCCCCGGCCGATGGCTGGATCACCAACCTCAACGTCCACGCCGGGGAATACATCACCCGTGGATCGGTCGCGGTGGCGCTGGTGAAGAAAGATTCCTTCTACATCCTGGCGTACCTGGAAGAAACCAAGCTGAACGGCCTGAATAAGGGCGACCGTGCGGAGATCACCCCGCTCGGCAGCAACCGCATCATGCACGGCACCGTCGACAGCGTGGCGGCGGCGGTGAACAACAGCAGCAGCACAGTCAACAACAAAGGGCTGGCCTCGATCGACAGCAACCTGGAGTGGGTGCGTCTGGCGCAGCGTGTGCCGGTGAAGATCCTGCTGGACGCCAAGGACCAACAGCATCCGTACCCGGCCGGCACTACCGCCACCGTGGTGATCGTCGGCAAGAACGATCGCAATGCCGACAGCGGTTCGCCCTTTGTGCGCCTGATGCACCGGCTGCGTGAGTTCGGCTAATGAACAGCCCAACCTTTATCCGGCTGAGATTTGCCTTCAAACTCAGCTTCGCGATTGTGTTTGCGCTGTTCGTCGGCTTTCATCTCAATCTGGAAACCCCGCGCTGGTCGGCGATGACCGCCGCCATCGTCGCCGCCGGCCCGGCCTTTGCCGCCGGCGGCGAACCCTTCTCCGGCGCCATCCGCCACCGCGGCTGGCTGCGCATCATCGGCACCTTTATCGGCTGCTTCGTCGGCCTGATCATTATCATCACCACCGCCCGTGCGCCGGTGGTGATGCTGCTGCTGTGCTGTATCTGGGCCGGTTTCTGCACCTGGCTCTCTTCGCTGATCAAGGTGGAGAACTCCTACGCCTGGGGCCTGGCCGGTTATACCGCGCTGATCATCATCGTGACGGTCGCCACCAGCGAGGCCCATCTGCTGGAAGCGCCGCAGTTCGCCATCGAGCGTTGCAGCGAGATCGTGCTGGGGATCGTCAGCGCCGTATTGGCGGATCTGCTGTTCTCGCCGCGTTCGATCAAGCAGGACATCGATCGAGCAGTGGATCAGCTGTTGGTGGATCAATATCGCCTGATGCAGATGTGCATCAGTAACGCCGACAAAGAAGACATCGACCGCGCCTGGAGCAATCTGGTGAAGAGCACCACGGCGCTGGACGGCATGCGCAACAACCTGATGATGGAGTCCTCGCGCTGGCAGAAGGTCAACCGCCGGGTGAAGGCGCTGCATACCCTGTCGCTGACGCTGATCACCCAGGCTTGCGAAACCTATCTGATCCTGCTGAATCACCCGGACGCGCTGCAAGCGAGCCTGCGGGAGCAGCTGATGGTGCCGGCGGAAAACCCGCAGGAGATCCACAAGCGCATGAAGCTGTTGCGCCAGGTGCTGACCACGCATCGCTCCGAGGAAACGCTGCCGACCCTCACCGGCTGGGTCGGCGCGGCGACGCGCTACCTGCTGCTGTCGAAGGGCGTACACACCAACGGCAGCATCAGCGCGGTGGAAGAGGGCGTGTTGAGCAATGAAACCGTGGTCAAGCCGACCTCGGCGGAAGGGCATCACGCGATGATCAACGGCCTGCGCACCTTTGTGGCGACGGCGTTCGGCAGCCTGCTGTGGCTGTGGACCGGCTGGACGTCCGGCAGCGGTTTTATGGTGATCATCGCGGTAATCACCTCGCTGGCGATGCGCACCCCGGCGCCGCGCATGGTGGCGATGGATTTCGTGCTGGGCATGCTGGCGGCGATCCCGGTCGGTTCCCTGTTCTTCATGGTGATCCTGCCGGCGACGCAGCAGAGCATTTTGCTGCTGTGTCTCAGCCTCGGCCTGCTGGCGTTTTTCATCGGCATCGAGGTGCAGAAGCGGCGGCTCGGTTCGCTGGGGCTGTTGGCGGGGACGATCAACATTCTGGTGCTGAGCAACCCGATGGAGTTCAACGTCACCCAGTTTCTCGATGGGGCGCTCGGCCAGTTCCTCGGTAGCTGCGTCGGGCTGATGGTGCTGCTGCTGATCCGCGACAATTCGCGCGAGCGTACCGGCCGCACGCTGCTCAATCAGTTCGTCAGCAGCGCGGTGTCGGCGCTGACCACCAAGGCGGCGCGCCGTCGGCAGAACCACCTGCCAGCGCTGTATCAACAGCTCAACCAGCTGCTGATGATGTTCCCGAACGACATCGCCAAGTATCGTCTGGCGCTGAACCTGATCATCGCCCACCAGCGCATGCAGCGGGCGGAAATTCCGGCCAGCGAAGAGCTGTCGGCCTTCCACCGCCGGATCCGCAGCACCGCCGATCGGGTGGTCTCCGCCAAGAACGACGTCAAGCGCGCCTATTACTACGATCGCTTGCTGGGCGAAATGAACGAGTACCAGCAGAGGCTGGTGGACAATCAGGCGCCGCTCAGCGTTACCGGGCCGGTGAAACGCCTGGCCGACATGCTGCATCGCTATCGCCACGCCTTGATCGATTGATGCGTTCCCGCCTTTTGCGCCGCGTTATGCGGCGCCTTCCCTGACTATACTGAAAGCAGCGCCTGGTACGGCGGCCGTCTCATAAGAGGCGGCCCGTTTTCAGAGAGACTCCGAGTGCCAGAACGGCTGGAAAGTGGCATCATTGTCATGAATGGATGAAACCTTAGCCGCCGCGAAAACGTTACTTGCCGGTCATCTTAGTTTCATCCAGGTCGACTATATACCTAACTAGCCTGGGGGAGCTGCGGCGCCTTCGGCGGCATAATTTCAGGGAATGTCATGAACAAGCGGATTCTGGTGGCGATTGTCATCGCCGTGGTCATCGCTGTCTTCAGCGCGCTGCGCGGCAACGAGCACCGTGCGATCGGCGGCAATCCGGCGGTGGTCCAGGCCCCAGCGGGGCAGCAGCAGAGCATCGATCGGCTCACGCTGCAGCAAACGGTGGTGAGTTACCTGCAGCAGCATCAGCGGCTGCCGGACTATTACGTCACCAAGAAGCAGGCGCGCGAGCAGGGCTGGGATCCGCGTTCAGGCAACCTCTGTGCGGTATTGCCGGGCAAGGCGATTGGCGGCGATCGATTCTCTAACCGTGAAGGGCAATTGCCGAGCGCCGGCGGCCGGGTCTGGCGCGAAGCGGACATCAATTACCAGTGTGGCCGGCGTGGCGCCGATCGCCTGCTGTATTCGAGCGACGGTCTGATCTTCGTCACGCGCGACCATTACAAAAACTTCATTCGTGTGGAGTGAGTTTGATGGCAAAAGTAGAGTTTGATTTTGAACAGATCCAGGATGTGCCGGCCTTCTACCGCGATTTCGCGCGCAAGTTTGCGCTGGACGAGGGGTTCGGCGCTAACCTCGACGCGCTGTGGGACGTGGTGACCGGCGATATCGGCCTGCCGGTGGAAATCGAGTTCACTCACCTGAATGCCCGCAGCAAGCGTCGTTTCGGCGCGATCATTCTGCTGTTTGAAGAGGCGGAAGAAGAGCTGGAAGGCAGCTTGCGCTTCAATATCCGCGAAAGCAGCGGCGAGCCGGCCCATCACCGGGGATGAAACGGCTTCATCCCGGGATGGCGGCGGCGCTTAGTCGGCCGCTTCGGCCGCTTCGGCCAGCTCGCGCAGGTATTGGAAGATCTGGCGGTAAGCCTTAGGCGGCTTGTTGGCGGCCTTCTCTTTCTGCGCGTTGCGCACCAGTGAACGCAGCTGTTGGCGATCGGCGGCCGGATACAGATCCAGGATAGACGGAATGACGTCATCGCCTTCTTCCACCAGGCGGTCGCGCAGCGCTTCCAGTTTATGGAACAGCGAAACCTGCTGGTTGTGGCGGTTTTTCAGCTTGTCGAGCGCGGTCTGGATCGGCTCGATATCGCGGGCGCGCAGCATCTTGCCGATCAGCTGTAGCTGACGGCGGCGGCCCTCTTTCTTGATCTTTTGCGCCAGCTCGATGGCGGCACGCAGATCTTCGTCCAACGGAATGCGGTCCAGCGCGTTTTTGCCCAGATCGACCATTTCGGCCCCCAGGTCTTTCAGCGCTTCGGCATCACGTTTAATCTCACTTTTACTGACCCAGATAATCTCGTCATCGTCCTCGTTTTCATTCTCCGGGACATCGTCGAGCCAGTCTTCAGGCTGTTTGTTCATGGTAGGCTCCGTTAAAAAGAGGCTAATCCTAACAGGTTGCCGGCTTTATGCGAAATTCAACGCGGTTCCTGTTAGACTCAACGGCAGAGATCTCAGGATTTTTGCGCGCCGCCCCGCGTGCACAACTACGCCGCTCCGGCACTTTTCTCAACGATTTTCTGATTAATTATGGCAGATTGATGAAAGTAGTCACTCAAGTTGCAGAACAGCGCAAGGCGCTGGAACAGGCCGTCTCTCAGGCGCTGGAGCTGGCCCGCGCCGGTTCCGACGCGGCGGAAGTCGCGGTCACCAAATCGACCGGCATCAGCGTCAGTACCCGCTTCGGCGAGGTGGAAAACGTCGAGTTCAACAGCGATGGCGCGCTGGGCATCACCGTGTATCACCGTCAGCGCAAAGGCAGCGCCTCTTCCACCGATCTCAGCCCGGACGCCATCGCCCGCACCGTGCAGGCGGCGTTGGATATCGCGCGCTACACCTCTGAAGATCCCTGCGCCGGCCCGGCGGAGAAAGATCTGCTGGCGTTCGAGGCGCCGGATCTCGATCTGTTCCACCCGATCGAGCTGGACGCCGATCGCGGCATCGAGCTGGCGGCGCGCGCCGAGCAGGCTTCGCTGGCGGCGGACAAGCGCATCACCAACACCGAAGGCGGCAGCTTCAACAGCCACTACGGCATCAAGGTGTTCGGCAACAGCCACGGCATGCTGCAAAGCTACTGTTCCAGCCGCCACTCGCTGTCCAGCTGCGTCATTGCGGAGCAGGGCGGCGATATGGAGCGAGATTACGCTTACACCATCGGCCGTGCGATGGGCGATTTGCAAAGCCCCGAGTGGGTGGGGCAGGAGTGCGCCCGCCGCACGCTGGCGCGCCTCGCGCCGCGCAAACTGTCGACCATGAAGGCGCCGGTGCTGTTCGCCTCCGAGGTGGCCACCGGGCTGTTCGGCCATCTGGTAGGCGCCATCAGCGGCAGCAGCGTTTACCGCAAGTCGACCTTCCTGCTGGACTCGCTCGGCAAACAGATCCTGCCGGCGTGGCTGACCGTCGAGGAGCATCCGCACCTGCTGAAAGGGCTGGCGTCGACGCCGTTCGACAGCGAGGGCGTGCGCACCCAGCGGCGCGATATCGTCAAGGACGGCGTGCTGCAAACCTGGCTGATGACCAGCTACTCGGCGCGCAAGCTGGGCCTGCACAGCACCGGCCATGCCGGCGGCATCCATAACTGGCGCATTGCCGGGCAGGGCGCGGACTTCGCCGGCATGTTGAAACAGCTTGGCACCGGCCTGGTGGTGACCGAGCTGATGGGCCAGGGCGTCAGCGGCGTTACCGGCGATTACTCGCGCGGCGCCGCCGGCTTCTGGGTGGAAAACGGCGAGATCCAATATCCGGTCAGCGAGATCACCATCGCCGGCAACCTGAAAGACATGCTGCGCAACATCGTCAGCGTCGGCAGCGATATCGAAACCCGCAGCAATATCCAGTGCGGTTCGGTGCTGCTGCCGGAAATGAAGATCGCCGGTCAATGATCCTCTGCGCGGCTGGTGCCCGCCGGCTGCGCGTTATCCCGTCTCAACCTTGCTTACAAATCTCCGGTTTCGGTTTTGCCCGGCCTTGCCTATGGTAACGGTGGGTTAATTAAAACAATAACTGGAAGGTGAGCAAACATGCAGAATACCCTGAAAGCGCTGGCGGCGTTGACGCTGCTGGCGGCCAGTTCGCTGGCGGCCGCCGCCGATCTGGGCGACGATATGGACACCCTGGCGGAAAACTACAAAACGGTGCTGAATACCGATTCCGCCGCTACCCTCACACAGAGCCTGCAAAACATGCGCGCCGCCGCGCAGGACGCCAAACAGGGCACTCCGCCGAAGCTGGAGAGCAAAGCCGCCGACAGCCCGGAGATGAAAGATTTCCGCCGCGGGCTGGATACCCTGATCGGCCAGATCGATCAGGCGCTGGCGCTGGCCAATCAGGGCAAAGTCGCCGAAGCGAAGCAGCTGGCGCAGGGGTTCAAACAGACCCGCGACGCCAACCACAAGAAATTCCGCTAACCCGTCAACCGTCGCGCCCGTCTTCCGTCAGATAGGAGGAGGGTGCCTGCCCCAGCACGCGGCGAAACATGGTTGAAAACGCCGCGCTGCTGTCATATCCCATTTCCATCGCCACCTGCGTTACGCTGCGCCCTTCGGCCAGCAGCGCCAGCGCCAGCACCACGCAGGCGCGTTGGCGCCATTGCGAAAACGGCAGGCCGGTCTGCGCGCGAAAGAAGCGGCTGAAGGTGCGAATGCTCATGTACAGACGAGGCGCCCACCGCTGCGCGGAGTCGTGGGCGTCGGGGTGCTGCAAAAAGGCGTGGCATAGCTCGCCCAGCCGAGGATCGGCGGGCAGCGGGATGTGCAACGGCAAGGGTTGCAGCCGGGCCAGCTCATGCAGCAGCAGCGTTGCCAGCGCTCCGTCGCGCCCGTCTTGCTCATACTCCAGCGGCATATCCACCGCCGCCATCAACAGCTGGCGCATCAGCGGGGTGACGCTGACCACCTGGCAGACCTGCGGCCGTTCTGCGGGCAACGCGCCGGGTTCGAGGTACAGGCTGCGGGTGGTGACGCCGACCATCCTCACCGCGTGCGGCATCTGCGGCGGCAGCCACACTGCATGCTGCGGCGGGACGACCCAATTGCCTTGCTGGGTGAAAACGTGCATGACGCCGGTGGCGCCGTACAGCAACTGCGCGCGCCGGTGGCTGTGCATCGGCAGCAGATGCCCCGGCGGGTAGTCGGTGCCGATGGCGATCACCGCGCGCGTTACGTGGTCGATGTCATCAATGCGGACATTGCGCATGTGTCCTCTTTGGCGGGCAGATTGGCCGAAACGCAATGATAGTTGGCCCTTCATATAAAGCAAGCCAACGGCCGTCGCCCTACTATCGGGGCAGAAAAATAACGCTTGCTCGGGGCGCCGCTATTTTATCGGCCAGGTAACCCGTGCAAGTTTTCACACCGGGGTGGGACGAACGTTCTCGTTCTCGTAATACAAGAAGTTAATAAGGAATAAAGCGTCATTTTATTCCAACACCTGAAGCAATAGTTCTTAGCGCAGTTCAATGACTATAAGGTGATATTTCATGTATAAGTTCGGTGTGATTGGCGGCGGAGCCGCCGGGATCTCTTTTGCGTATAACTTTATAAAAAATAAGTCGGTTAATCATTGCAAAAGACCGCTATCTCTGAAGGTTTTCGACAAGCAGGGCTTCAAGGGCGGTATGGCATACAGCAGCGATTTTGACAGCCATATATTAAATATGACGCCGGAAAACATGTCGGCGGATATTTTCGACGATGCGCACTTTGTTGATTGGATTGCCATGCATTTCCCGCAGTTTTGCCAGGATCGTTATCCGCCGCGCTGGCTGTATCGGGAATATCTCGATTTTATTCGCGACATGACGATTTATATGGCGGCGGACAGTAACGTGACGCTGAATTTCGTGACCGCCGAAGTGAATGCCATCGCGCCGCACGAAGCCGGCTATCGGCTGACCACCGCCTGCGGCGGCGTCGAGCAGATGAACGCGCTGGTGCTGTGCTCAGGGCACAACCCGCCGGAATGTCTCTATCCGGTGGACGGGGTGATCGCCTATCAGGCCCACCAGGATCTGCCGCCGATCAACCCTTATTCGACTATCGGCGTGATCGGCTGCAGCCTGACGGCGATTGACGCCATCGTAGAGCTGATGGAGCGCCTGGGGGCGACCGACATCTGCGCTTTATCGCGCTCGGGCCTGTTCCCCAGCGTGCAGCCGGCGCTGATGCGTCCGCCGCCGGAGGCGTTTGTGGAGGGGGTGCGGCGCTTTGTCGCCGGCAGCGATTTCATTGATGCGCATCAGCTGGTGCATGCGATCAATGCCGCGCTGGCGCGCCACTATCCGGGGCCGGAACGGTTGACGGTGCTCTCGGCGCTGGGGGAAAGGCGCGATTGTTACCGCGATCTGTCGGACAGCCTCAATCGCGCGCGTTTTGCCCGGGAGCATATTTGCAGCTATCTGGCGGCGATCCACCCGGCGGTGTGCGCCGCCTGGGTCAAGATGGATGCCAACAACCGGCAGGTCTTCATGCGCTTTTACAACTCCTCCTGGATGCGCAATCGGCACGCCATGCCGATCAAGAACGCCAACAAGATCGTGGCGGCGCTGGAGAGCCAACGCCTGCGCGCCTGCGGTGGCCTGGCGGATATCAGCAAGGGAGAGGACGGGTTTACCCTCCGTTGCCATGAGACGCGGGTGCACGCGCAGTATCTGTTCAACTGCACCACGCCTTCCTATCAACTGCCGCCCAACCGCCTGAGCCATCAGCTGCTGCAAGACGGGCTGGTGCAAGAGAACCTGTTCGGCGGCGTGAAGTGCAACCCGCACACGCTGAAAATCGCCGACCGGCGCGGCCGCGAGCAGCATCTCTACTCGCTCGGCGCGCCCGCCAAGGGCGACCTGTTTTACACCTCGGCGATGGAATCCATCACGCGGGATATCAGCAAGATCGTATTCAACAACCCTATTTTCAACGCAAAGAAGGCTGAAGTATGAAAAACGTAGCGCTCTTTGTCGGCAACGACATTTTCTCCTGGCTGGTGTGCCAGGATCTGATCGCCGCCCTGAAAGGCGAGTGTGCCTTTACGGTGTATTTTCCCCTGGCGAAAAGCGCCGGGCGCACGCAGGAGCCGGCGGTTCGCCGCCTGGGGCTGTATGAGCGCGAAGTGCTGAACGATTTCGTGTTCCCGTTCGTGGGCCGCAACGCCGCCGCCTGCGAGGGCGCCTATCAGCCGCCGGCGCTGTTCCTGGCCGCCGCCGGGGTCAAAGCGCATCGCGTTCTCGACATCAACGACACCGCGTTTATCAGCAGCCTGGGGCATATGGATGGGGTGATCTCCCTGCGCTGTTATCAGAAATTCTCCGCCGACTATGTGCGCGCCTTCAGCCGACGCGGCAAGCTGCTCTGGAACCTGCATCCGGGGGATTTGCCGCGCTATCGCGGGGTGATGACGCTGTTCCGCGCGATGATGAACGGTGACAGGGACTGTGCGGTAACGCTGCATGAAATGGATGAACACTGGGACGCCGGCCCGGTGATCGCCCGCCTGCCCGCCGAGCTGCGTCACGATCTGTCGTTCCTGGAAAACATGATGCTGTTGGGCGTGCAGAGCGGCACTTTCCTGGCGCGTCAGCTGATGCGGGCGGAGCATAGCGAAGCGATAGCGGCGGAAAAGCAGGGCGATTCACGCTACTGGGGTTTCCCGGACGCGCAGACGCTGGCGCAGGCAGAACAGGCGGGCATTGAGCTGGTGGACCATGACGCCGTGCGCGAGCAGTATCTGGGGTTGTTCGTCGGCGATCGTTTCCACCCGTTGGCGGGGCAGTTCTGCGCCGGGTTCGACGACTTCGTGCGGGCGCACGGCCATGATTGAAACCTTGATTGTA
Source organism: Serratia sp. SSNIH1 (assembly GCF_002935055.1). NCBI lineage: Bacteria > Pseudomonadati > Pseudomonadota > Gammaproteobacteria > Enterobacterales > Yersiniaceae > Serratia > Serratia sp. SSNIH1. The sequence continues at coordinate 5,163,052 of NZ_CP026383.1, read as the reverse complement.
CTGGGTGCCGGTTTTCTGACCGGCATCACCACCATTCTGTTCGGCTTCGGCGGCGGCTTTGTGGTGGTGCCTTTCGTCTATCACTTGATCTCCGCCTCGGGCGAGCAGCCCGGCCAGGCGATGCATATCGCGGTGGCGACCTCGACGGCGGTGATGATCCTCAACGCGAGTTACGCCACGCTGACCAACTGGCGCAGCGGCAACCTGCTGCGTGAAACCATCGTGCCGCTGATCTTTTTCATCGGCATCGGCGCGGCGCTGGGCGCGTTCGCCTCTTCGCTGCTGGCGGACGGCGTGATCCGCGGGCTGTTTGTGGTCTATATGGCAGTGACCATCGCCGACTGCCTGTTCCGCCGGGGTTTTTTGATCAAACCGGCGCGCGCCGAACTGTCCACCGTCACGCTGTGGGGCGGCGGGCCGCTGATCGGCGGCATCGCCACCCTGCTGGGGGTGGGCGGCAGCGTGATGACCGTGCCGCTGCTGCGCCGCCATGGTTACGACATGAAGTATTGCGTCAGCGCCGCCAACCCGCTGTCGATCCCGGTGGCGGTGATCGGGGCGCTGATGTATATCGTGTTGGGGTGGCACGAGATGAGCGGGCCGCAGTATCTGGGCTACGTCAATCTCAACATTCTGGGGTTGCTGGTGGTCGCGGGGATTGCGGGGATCGTGTTTGCCAGGCGCTGTTTGCCTAAGGTGAGCGATGCGCTGCATGCCAAAATCTACGTGCTGCTGCTGATCGCCGTGCTAATCGCTATCTGCCTCTGAAACAGAAAGGGCGGCCGGATGCCGCCCTGAGAACCGCTTAACGGTGGTATTCGCCCGCCGCTTCCGGCTGGTACAGCAATTCCAGCACTTCAATCCGCGCTTCTTCACCGTTCGGCAATTGCCAGGAGATCTGCTTGCCGACGTGCATGCCGAGCAGCGCTGCGCCCAGCGGCGCCATCACTGACAGCTGATCGTGGCTGTCTTTCAGCGATGCCGGGTAAACCAGCGTGCGCACGTGCTCTTCATCGGTGTGCAGATCGCGAAAACGCACGCGGCTGTTCATGGTCACCACGTTGGCCGGCATTTTCTCCGGCGGCAGGATTTCCGCGCGATCCAACTCGTCGTTCAGCGCGGCGGCGACGTCGGTGTTGGCAAAGGCCGGTTGTTCCAATAGCGCATCCAGGCGTTCCGCATCCAGCTCATTAATAGTAATGATGGGTTTGGTCATTCCACTCTCCAGTCAAATCAAAGGGTGCCAGTCTGTGCACCCATAAATTCGGAAAAACAACACAAAGCAACACCCCCGCGCCAGAGGAGCGGGGGTGTGGGTAATGTCGATTTGTCCTATTGATAGTAGGCGGTTGGGGCGAGAAAAGAAAGAGATCCCGATCACGAAGGCTTTTATCGTCAATCGTGGCAAAAGAAACGGTTAGTCCGGTTATCTATTTGTTATCTCATTGACTTTTTCACCGCAGTGCCGTTTTGCGAAATGGATCCCCGCGCGTCATTCGATTTCCACTTCGAACTGGAAAAAACCGGTCTACACAGAAAATCCTACCGGGGGTAGGGTAAAGACATCATAGAAAGCGGGTTATTCAGGTGATGCGCTTTACGGCTTACTGATTAATGTAGGATCTAGGGGTACTGAAAAGTGAATGATGGATCTGCTTCGATAAAAGAAATTGAACAATCCGATGTCAGCGAAGCCGGAGCGATCGCTGCTCGGGTGTTGGCGGATATTACCGCAATGCTGAATGCTGAAAATATTTATACCAATGCGGTGCAGCAACAGATGCTGGAATCGCATATTCGCGCCATGGTGCTGCGTTCAATAACCGGTGAGCCGTTGCCGGAGGTGGATAAATCGTTGTTCGACGAAATCTCTGCCGAATCCATGCAAATGGCGGAGCGCGTGGTGAATCAGTTTGGCACATTGCCTATCGAAGAAGCCTATTTGCTGTCAGTGCACTTCGAAGTGGCGAAAGATAATAACGCATAGCGGTTAACGCATCGATTTCAATCAGGAGAATATACCATGGGTCAAATTACCGTAGTGATCGGCGATCGCCTGGGCAAAGGGCAAAAAGTTGGCCAAGGCGTTGAAAGTGCAGGCGGAAAAGCGGTGGTCATCCCCGGCGTCGCGGCGGACATGAAGCTGGGCGACGTCATGAAAGCGGAAAACGCGCAGCTGGGCATCTCTTTTTGCGGCAGCGGCGGCGCCGGCGCGATTACCGCGCAAACCAAACACGGCTACAAGGCTAAATATGGCATGCGTTCGGTGGAAGAGGGCGTGACGGCAATTAACGAAGGCTACAACGTGCTGGGCTTCGGCTTTATGGATAAAGAAGAGCTGGGCCAGAAACTGGTGGAAGCCTACGTCAAAAAACATGGCAATCCATAATGAAAGAGCAATATACCACATCGGTAAAGGTGGAGGGTAAAGGCGACAGCAAAGCGAAAGCTTTTGCTTCCGCCTTGGCTAATGTGCAGGGCGCGGTATTAAAGTCCACCAACAATATTCTGCTGCGTATCGAGCCGCAGGACGTCAGCGTAGTGAAAGCGGAAGAGAAAATAACTAAAGAGAAATTTCTTTTCTTCTTTTTGCCGCGTGAAAGAAAGCGCTATGCCGTTTCTCTGGAAATAACCGTGAACGTAACCATTATCAATACCGAGAAGGTTGTCTTCGTCACGAAATAAAAACGTTAGCATAAATGAAAGGGTATACTGATGTTTTTAATCATCTTATTTAAATCGATTATTATCGGTGGGCTGGTGGGGGTCGGCGTAGGGGCCGGCGCCGCGCGCATGTTCCACGCACCGACAACACAGGGCATGGGGGCGTTTCGCACCCTGGGCGAGCTGAATTCCTGCGAGGGCGATCCGGCTTCCCACTTCTCATTCGGTCTGGGCTTCTTCTTCAACGCCTGGGCGTCTTCCGTGGCGGCGGGTTCCTTCACGCAGGACGTCGACCACCGCATCATCCCGCACTGGGGCGCGGCGGCCCTGATGGTCAAGAACCGCAATCTGGCGCAAACGCTGCACGATCCGAAAAAAATGGCTATTGCCTGCGGCATCATCGGCATGCTGGTGGTGGCGTTCCTCAACACCACCGCTTCCGCCGTGCCTGCCGCGCTGCAGGTCACCGCGATCAAGGTGCTGGTGCCGGCGGCCAACCTGCTGGTGAACACCGTGATGCCGGTGATCTTCTGGCTGGCGGCGATCGACGCCGGGCGCCGTTCCGGCTTCTGGGGCACCATCTTCGGCGGCCTGGCGCAGCTGATCATGGGCAACGCCGTACCGGGCCTGGTGCTGGGCATTCTGATCGGCAAAGGCGTGGAAGAGAGTGGCTGGAACAAGATCACCAAGATCATGATGGCGGTGATCGTGCTGCTGTTCGTGCTGAGCGGCTTCTTCCGCGGCTTCGACATGAAAGTTCTCGAGTCCTTCAGCCTCGGCGTGCCGGGCTGGCTGGACGCCATTCACAACACCCTGAGCGGTAAATAAGGAGCGGGATGATGGAAGAGCAAACCCAAAAAGGCTTCTGGTACGCCGACTGGTCATTCCCGATTTTTGTTGGCCTGCTGTCCTCCGGCGTGTTCGCCGGGACGCACATGTACTACCTGTACGGCATCGGCGCCTTTAACGAAGTGGCGTTCGTTTCCATGCTGCGGGCGGGGATGGATACCGGCGTGTATGGCGCGGTGGCGGCGTTCGGCGCCAGCTTCCTGTTCGCGCGCATCATCGAAGGCTCGCTGGTGGGTATCCTGGACATCGGTGGCGCGATCCAGACCGGCGTCGGGCTGGGCGTACCGGCGTTGCTGCTGGGGGCCGGCATCGTGTTCCCGGTCGCCAACTTCGCCGCTTCGCTGGCCACCGGCCTGATCATCGGCCTGGCGATCGGTTACGTGATCATCCTGGCGCGCAAATTCACCATCAATCAGAGCAACTCCACCTACGGGGCGGACGTGATGATGGGCGCGGGCAACTCGTCGGGCCGCTTCCTCGGGCCGTTGATCATCCTGTCGGCGATGACCGCCTCGATCCCGATCGGCATCGGTTCGCTGCTCGGCGCGCTGCTGTTCTATATCTGGGGTAAACCGATCACCGGCGGAGCGATCCTCGGCGCGATGATCCTGGGGGCGATCTTCCCGGTAGCCATTTCTTAAGAGGCCTGCGCCAGGCGCCGCCCGATGCTGCGGCGGCGCCCGGGCTAACAGGAGCAATGCGGTATGTATGACTTAGTAATCAGAGGCGCCAGACTGGCGGACGACACGCTGATCGATCTGGCGGTGAAAGACGGCAAAATAGCCTCGGTCGGGCGGTTGGCGGCGGACGTCAGCGCCGTTCGCCAACTGGATCTGGCGGGCAACTGCCGCCTGAGCGCCGGTTGGATCGATGCGCACGTGCACTGCTATCCCGACTCGCCGATTTACCATGACGAGCCGGATCGGGTTGGCGTCGCCAGTGGCGTTACCAGCGTGGTCGATGCCGGCAGCACCGGCGCCGACGATATCGACGCCTTTTATCAGCTGACGCGCAGCGCCAAAACCAACGTTTTCGCCTTCCTCAACATCTCGCGCATCGGCCTGCTGCGGCAGAACGAGCTGGCGGAGTTGACGGACATCGACAAGCACGAGGCCGGCCAGGCCATCGCCAACCATCCCGGTTTTATCATCGGCATCAAGGCGCGCATGAGCAGCAGCGTGGTGGGCAAGAACGGCACCCGGCCGCTGGTGTTGGCCAAAGAGATCCAGCGGGAAAACCGCCAGCTGCCGCTGATGGTGCATATCGGCAACAACCCGCCGAATCTGGACGAGATCGCCGATCTGCTGACCCGTGGCGACATCATCACCCACTGCTACAACGGTAAACCGAACCGCATTCTGACGCCGGCGGGCACGCTGCGCGAGTCGATCCAGCGCGCGCTGCGGCGCGGCGTGTTGCTCGACGTAGGGCACGGCACCGCCAGCTTCAGCTTCGAGGTGGCGCGCCAGGCGATCAAGCTGGGCATTTTGCCGCATACCATCAGCTCCGATATTTACTGCCGCAACCGCATGAACGGGCCGGTGCACAGCCTGGCGACGGTGATGTCCAAATTTTTCAGCGTCGGCCTGACGCTGCCGCAGGTGATCGCCTGCGTCACGGAGAACGCCGCGTCGGCGCTGCAGCTGAGCGGCAAAGGGCGGTTGGAGCCGGGCTATGACGCCGATTTCACGCTGTTTGAACTGCGCCGCGAACCACAGGTGTTCGCCGACGCCGAAGGGCAAACCGCCGAGGGCGAACAGCTGTTGGTGCCGCTGGCCGCGGTGGTGGCCGGGGAAATCCTATTAACCGAACAAGGGGAGGCAGCCCATGTCTTCGATTTATGAAAAATACGGTTTGAAGCAGGTGATCAACACCTCCGGCCGCATGACCATTCTTGGCGTTTCCACGCCGCGCCAGGACGTGATCGACGCCGTTGACTACGGCCTGAATCACTATTTCGAAATCAAGGATCTGGTCAACAAGACCGGCGCCTACATCGCCGATCTGCTCAACGTGGAGGACGCGGTGATCGTTTCCTGCGCCTCGGCGGGCATCGCCCAGTCGGTGGCGGCAGCGATCGTCAAAGATAACGCCAATCTGCTGGTGAACCTGCACTCGGCGCCGATCGCCGTGCCGCGCGAGATCGTGTTGCCGCGCGGTCACAACGTCAACTTCGGCGCGCCGGTGGACACCATGGTGGCACTGGGCGGCGGCAAGGTGGTGGAGGCGGGCTACGCCAACGAATGTTCGCCGGAGCAGATTGAAGCCTGCATCACGCCGCAGACGGCGGCGATCCTGTACGTCAAATCGCACCACTGCGTGCAGAAAAGCATTTTGTCCGTCGAACAGGCGGCGGTAGTGGCGCGCAAGCATAATCTGCCGCTGATCGTCGACGCCGCGGCGGAAGAAGATCTGATGTGTTACTACCAGATGGGGGCCGATCTGGTGATCTACAGCGGCGCCAAAGCCATCGAGGGGCCGACCAGCGGTCTCGTGATCGGCAAAAAACAGTACGTCGAGTGGGTGAAGCTGCAGTCCGGCGGCATCGGCCGGGCGATGAAGGTCGGCAAAGAGGGCATCCTCGGCCTGACGCAGGCGATTGAAAGCTATCTGACGCTTGAGAAAACCACCGGGCAACAGATGGTGGAGCGGATGACGCCGTTCCTCGACGGCCTCAATACCCTGACCGGCGTCAGCGCCAAGACCGTCTGGGACAGCGCCGGCCGCGATATCGCCCGCGCCGAGATCGCCTTCGATGAAGCGGTGCTGGGGCGGTCGACCTATGACATCGTCCAGGCGCTGAAAACCGGCGATATTGCCATCTACTTCCGCGGTTACAAGGCCAACGAGGGCAAGATTGAGGTCGACGTGCGCAGCGTCGACGAGCAACAGCTGATGACCGTCTTTAGCTGTATCAAAAACCTGTTTACGGAGAAACAAGCATGAAGCTGCAGCCTAACTACTATCGCGACCGCGTCTGCCTGAACGTGTTGGCCGGCTCCAAAGCCAACGCGCAGGACATCTACGCCGCGGCGGAAGGCCATGTGCTGGTGGGCGTGCTTTCCAAGAACTACCCGGACGTCGACAGTGCGGTGACCGACATGCTGCGCTATGCGCGCCTGATTGAAAACGCGCTGTCGGTCGGCCTGGGTGCCGGCGATCCGAAACAGTCGGCGATGGTCAGCCTAATCGCTCAGCAGGTGCAGCCGCAGCACGTTAACCAGGTGTTTACCGGCGTCGGCGCCAGCCGCGCGCTGCTGGGCCAGAACGACAGCGTGGTCAACGGCCTGGTATCGCCGACCGGCCGCGTCGGCTGGGTGAAGATTTCTACCGGCCCCTTGAGTGCCGCAGCGCCTGACGGCATCGTGCCGGTGGAAACCGCCATCGCCTTGCTGAAGGACATGGGCGGTAGCTCGATCAAGTATTTCCCGATGGGCGGCTTGAAGTGCAAGGACGAATACCAGTACGTAGCCAAGGCCTGCGCCGAGCATGACTTTATGCTGGAGCCGACCGGCGGCATCGATCTGGAGAACTACGAGCCGATCGTCGAGATTGCACTGGCGGCCGGCGTGAAACGCGTGATCCCGCATATCTACAGCTCGATCATCGACGCCGCCAGCGGCGACACGCGTCCGCAGGACGTGAAAACCCTGCTGGCGATGACCAAAAAGCTGGTGGGCTGAACGCACAATGGGATGAGGTATGCCCTAAATAATTGGAGTTGCTTCCCGGCGGCAAGAGCATGAGTCCCCAGGAGCTTACTTAGGTAAGTGACTGGGGTGAAAAATCTGCCGGGAGCAGATTTAAACGCTGCTTGCAGCGGCCCCGAAGGGGTGAGGCCCATGGATGGGCCGAGTCACTGCGCAGCCAACACAGAAGCAACTTCAAGTATGACGGGGATAACGCTGGGAGGCGAAGGTTTTCCCCTGGCGCGGCATGCCGCGCCGCCGTTACCTATAGCCTATAGCTTTCAAGTTGCAGCTAGGCGGCAAGCGCAGGAGCCCCAGGAGCTTACTTAAGTAAGTGACTGGGGTGAGTGCGGGCAGCCAACAACGCTGCGGCTTGAAAGATGACGGATATATACTGAGGATTACTATGCGAAACTGGCAGGTTCCAACCCGACGCACCGCGTTGTTCCTGGCGCTGCTGGCCGTGACCGGCCCGGCGCTGCATGCTGAGGATGCAATGAATTCCACGTCATCTCATTTCGCCTATATCGGCACCTACAATCCCAACGGCGAAGGCGTTTACCGGGTGCAGGTCGATCCGGCCAGCGGCGCGCTGAGCCACACTACGCTGGTCAGCAAAGTGCCGAATCCGGCGCAGTTGACGCTGGGCGCCGATGGCAAGACGCTGTATGTCGCCAGCGAAGTGGCCGATTTCAACGGCGGCAAACACGGCGGCATCACCGCTTATCGGGTCAATCCGGCCGACGGCGGCCTGACGCAGCTCAACCAGGTGGATTCGCAGGGGGCGGGGCCGGTGTATCTCTCATCGACGCCGGACGGGCGGTATCTGCTGGTGGCCAACTACGTCAGCGGCAGCGTGGCGGCTTTCCCGATCGAAGCGGACGGCAGCCTGGGCGCCGCCAGCTCGGTGCAGCAACAGCAGGGCCCGGCGGGCGCGGCCAAACCGGCGGCGGCGGTGAACGGCAGCTTCGCCATCAGCGATCACAATGGTCCGCATGCCCATATGATCGCCAGCGATCCGAGCGGTAAGTTCGCGTTCTCCACCGATCTGGGGTTGGATCGCATCTACCAATGGCGCTTTGACGCCGCGAGCGGCCGGCTGACGCCGAACGATCCGCCGTGGATCGCCGCCTCTTCCGCCGGCGCGGGGCCGCGTCACTTTGTGTTCCATCCGGACGGCGAAACCGTGCTGCTGGTGAACGAAGAGGCCTCGACGTTGACCAGCTACCGTTTTGATCGCCAAAAAGGTACTCTGAAACAACTGCATGCGGTTTCCGCGCTGCCCGCCGAGTATCAGGGCACCAGCTTCGCTTCGGGGCTGGCGCTCAGTAAGAACGGCGACACGCTGTACGTCGCCAACCGGCTGCACAACAGCATTGCCCAGTTCAGCGTGGGCGCCGGCGGTGAGTTGAGGCCGGTGGCTGAAACCTGGACGCGTGGCGATTACCCGCGTTCGCTGGCGCTGAGCCCGGATGGCCGCTATCTGTATGCGTTGAACCAGCGCAGCGATAACGTTACCCGCTTCAGCGTAAACCCGACGGACGGCAAACTCAGCTTTGTGGGCGGCTATCTGCCGATCGGCAGCCCCTCGCAAATGGCGTTCCTGCCGCCGCCGAAGTAACCCGTGGCCCGCCCGGTTCACCGGGCGGGTTGCCTGATTGACGGACACAGAATGGTGCGATTTCCTTACCCGCGTTTGGCTTACTTGTTCGATGCTTTGCAAACCGAGACTTTGCCGCAGGATGAGCTGGCGAAGCGTTTCGCCGTGTCCACCCGCACGGTGCGGGCGGACATCACCGCGCTGAACGAGATTCTGGACAAATACGGCGCGCGTTTCGTGCATAGCCGCGGGGCCGGCTATCGCCTGCAGGTCGATAACGCCGCGCTGTTCAGCGCTCTGCAGCATCAGGAGCGCCGCAAGCACGCCACCCCGCGCAGCGCGCAGGAGCGGGTGCATTATCTGCTGGTGCGTTTTTTGACCTCAGCCTTCTCCCTTAAACTGGAAGATTTGGCCGACGAGTGGTTCGTCAGCCGCGGTACGTTGCAAAACGACATGGCTGAGGTGAGAGAGCGTCTGGCGCACTATCAATTGACGATCGAAACCAAGCCGCGCTACGGTATGAAGCTGTTCGGCGCTGAGATGGCGATCCGCGCCTGTCTCACCGATCTGCTGTTCCAGCTGCAGCTGGCCGACGCCGAGAACCCGCTGCTCAACAACGAGATCCTGCTGCAGCCGCAGGTAGCGGCGTTCGCCGGATTGCTGCACCCGCTGCTGTCGCAATATGCCATTCGCCTGACGGACGAGGGCGAGCAGTACCTGATCTTCTACTGCGCGGTGGCGCTGCGGCGCATCAACGACGGCTATCCGCTGCCGGACTTCGAGGTGGAAGACGGCGACGACGCGGTGCGTCAGGTGTCGACCCGCCTGGCGGCGGAGCTGCGTTCGGCCTCCGGCAAAGAGATCTCGATGGCCGAAGAGGCCTATTTGCGGGTCAACATTGCCGCGCGGCGCGTGCAGGACGTGCAGCCGACCGAGATCAACGCCGACGATGAAGAAGCGCTGGTGGACTACATCCTGTCCTACATCAACGCACACTATAACTACAACCTGCAGGGCGACGAGCAGCTGCGGGCCGATCTGCTCACCCATATCAAGACCATGATTACGCGGGTGAAATACCAGATCAATATCCCCAATCCGCTGCTGGCCAACATCAAGCAGCACTATCCGATGGCTTACGACGTGACGCTGGCGGCGGTCTCCAGCTGGGGTAAATACACCCCCTATACCCTGAGCGAGAACGAAATTGGCTATCTGGTGCTGCACATCGGCGTGGGGCTGGAGCGGCATTACAACATCGGTTATGAACGCCACCCGCAGGTGATGCTGGTGTGCGATACCGGCAACTCGACGGTGCGCATGATCCAGGCGCAGATTGCGCGCAAGTATCCGCAGCTGGTGATGACGCGCATCGTCTCACTGCGCGATTACGAGATGCTTGCACATATCGACGAAGACTTCGTGATTTCCAACGCCCGCATCGGCGAAAAGAACAAGCCGGTGGTGGTGATGTCGCCGTTCCCGACCGATTACCAGCTGGAGCAACTGGGCAAGCTGGTGCTGGTGGATCGCACCCGACCGTACATGCTGGAGAAGTTCTTCGACGCCGAGCATTTCATGGTGCTCAACGAGCCGTTGACGCAGGCGGAGCTGTTCAGCCGGGTGTGCGGCCAGCTGGAGCAGGAGGGGTACGTCGGCGCGGACTTCTATCCGTCGCTGGTCGAACGCGAAGCGATCGTTTCCACGCTGCTGGGCGAGGGCATCGCGCTGCCGCACTCGCTGGGGCTGCTGGCCAAAAAGACCGTGGTGGTGACGCTGCTGGCGCCGCAGGGCGTCGCCTGGGGAGAAGGCGAGGTCGCGCACGTGATTTTCCTGCTGGCGATCAGCAAGAGCGACTATGAAGAGGCGATGGCGATCTACGAGCTGTTCGTCACCTTCGTGCGTGAACGCTCAATGAGCCGCCTGTTGGGCAGCGACAGCTTCGACAGCTTTAAAGCGGTAGCGCTGGACTGCCTGAGCCGGAGTTGAGGGGCATGTGAGTGATTGGGCGCAGAAGCGCCCTCAGTGACTAATCTTCATCAAACCCGGAGTTGAACAGCTCGACCACCGCCGCCAGCGCGTTGACTTCGTCGGGGCCGGTCGCTTCGACTTCGATATGCCGGCCCTGGGCGGAGTCCAGCATCAGCAGCGCGATGACGCTGCTGGCTTCGGCTTCGGTGCCGCTTTCGTTGCGCAGCATCACCTCGGCGTCGAAGCTTTGCACCAGCTCGAACAGTTTCATCGCCGGGCGCGCGTGCATGCCCAGCTTGTTTTTGATTTCAACCGTCTGTTTGACCGTCATTGTTTGCGCTTTTCCAGCGTGCGGTGGCGCGACTGCACGTTCTTGCCGCGCGAGCGGAAGTAATCGGCCAGCTGTTCCGCCACGTACACCGAGCGGTGTTTACCGCCGGTACAGCCAATGGCGACCGTCAGGTAGCTGCGGTTGTTGGTTTCCAGCATCGGCAGCCATTGCTCCAGGTAGCTGCGGGTCTGGTAGATGAAGTTGTGCACTTCGGTATGACGATCGAGGAACGACGCGACCGGCTTGTCCAGACCGGTCATCGGCCGCAGCTTCGGATCCCAGTGCGGGTTAGGCAGGAAACGCACGTCGAACACGTAGTCGGCGTCGATCGGAATGCCGTGCTTGAAGCCGAAGGATTCGAACACCATGGTCAGCTCGCGCTCACGCTTACCCAGCAGGCGGGTGCGCAGCATCTCGGCCAGTTCGTGCACCGACATTTCCGAGGTGTCGATAATCAGGTCAGCCCGCGAGCGCAGCGGTTCGAGCAGATCGCTCTCTTCGTCGATGGCGCTTTCCAGCGACAGGTTTTTGCTGGAGAGCGGATGCAGGCGGCGGGTGTCGCTGTAACGGCGGATCAGCGTGTTGCGATCGGCGTCGAGGAACAGCAGCTGCGGCGAGAAGCTGTCCGGCAGCTGAGTCATCGCGTATTCGAACACTTCCGGCGATTCCGGCATGTTGCGCACGTCGATGCTGACCGCCGCGGAGATATTGCGTTCCGCCAGCGTGTTGGCGAGCTGCGGCAGCAGCACCACCGGCAGGTTGTCAACGCAGTAAAAACCCATGTCTTCCAGCGCCCGCAAGGCGACGGATTTTCCGGAACCGGAACGGCCGCTGACAATCATCAGCACCATGTGGCAACTCCCCTGGCATCGCGGCGGCGTTCATCGCCACCGGTGGAAACTTTGTTATTCCGGCCGCAGCCGGATCCGTCATCGTGAAACAGTAGCGTTATCCGGGCTGGAAGTCACGCCGGCCGGGCCTCACTCGGTGATGATTTGGTAAAGCTCTTCGTCGCTCTGCGCGGCGCGCAGGCGGCGGCATACGGTTTTGTCGGCCAGGCGTTTGGCGACCAGCGACAGGGTATGCAAATGGGTTTTGCACTGATCGGCAGGCACCAGCAGCGCGAACAGCAGATCGACCGGCTGGTTGTCGATGGCGTCGAAAGCGATGGGTTGGTCGAGACGGATAAACACGCCAACGGCCCGCAGTGTGTCCTCTTCCAGTTTGCCGTGGGGAATGGCGATACCGTTGCCGATACCGGTGCTGCCCATGCGCTCCCGGGTGAGAACCGCGTCAAACACCACCTGCGAAGGCAGATTGAGCTGTTTGGCGGCCAGTTCGCTGATAATTTCCAAAGCCCGCTTCTTGCTGGTGCAGTGTACCGAGCTTTTGGTGCACTCGATGTTTAACACCGAGCTTAATTGCATATATTCGTTGTTCATCTCATCTTCACTTAAAACCGCGCTGCCGGGCGTACCCGGCAAGGCGGTTTTTCGTCGGTTTTAACCCTGATTACCGTTCGGCGCGCCACCCATGCGGGTCACGCGCCGAAGGGCGAGGCTGCGACGGAGGCAACCTCACGGAATGGGTTAGGGTGTCAGTGTTGCTTCAATTTGTCTTTATGTTTGTTCAATTGACGTGCCAATTTGTCGATCAGCGTATCAATTGCGGCATACATATTCTCGTCTTCCGAGGTGGCGTGCAACTCGCCTCCATTCACGTGCACCGTTGCTTCCGCAATTTGCTGCACTTTTTCCACACTTAATACAACATACACCTGATTGATGCGATCAAAATACTGTTCGAGTTTGGCGAACTTGTTGTTCACGAACTCGCGCAACGGATCGGTGATTTCGATGTGGTGTCCGGTAATGTTGAGCTGCATAGTGTCTTCCTTCTCAATAGAGGTCAAACCAACTGTTTACGCTGGTTCGACGGCGGGATGGACAAAGACTCTCGGTACTTGGCGACGGTGCGCCGCGCCACGATGATCCCCTGATCGGAAAGCAGGGTGGCCAGCTTGCTGTCGCTGAGTGGTTTGGCGGGGTTTTCCGCCGCAATCAATTTCTTCACCAACGCGCGGATCGCCGTCGAGGAGGCTTCGCCGCCGCTGTCGGTATTCACGTGGCTGGAGAAGAAATATTTCAATTCGAAAATGCCGCGCGGGCTGTGCAGAAACTTCTGCGTGGTGACGCGCGAGATCGTCGATTCATGCATCTCCACGGCCTGGGCGATATCCGCTAACACCATGGGTTTCATAAACTCTTCGCCTTGCTCGAAGAACGCCTGCTGTTGGCTGACGATGCAGCGGGTGACCTTCAGCAGCGTCTCGTTGCGGCTCTCCAGGCTTTTAATCAGCCACTTGGCTTCCTGCAGGTTGCTGCGGATGAACTGGCCGTCGGCTTCGCTGCGGGCGTTGTTGCCCAGCGCGGCGTACTGCTGATTGATCTTCAATCGCGGTATGCTGTCGCCGTTGAGCTCGACCGTCCACGTGTTCTGCGTCTTGCGCACCAGCACGTCCGGAATTACGTACTCCGATTCGCCGGTATTGATCGACTGCCCCGGGCGCGGATCGAGCGACTGAATCAGCAGCATCGCTTCTTTCAGTGTATCTTCTTTTAGCCGGGTTGATCGCATCAGGCTGCGAAAGTCGTGGTTGGCCAACAGATCCAGATGGTCGCTGATGATCAGCCGCGCTTCGGCCAGATAAGGAGTGTCTTTAGCGTATTGGGAGAGCTGCACCAGCAGGCAATCGCGCAGATCGCGCGCGGCGACGCCGATCGGATCGAAACGCTGCACGCGCTTCAACACCGCCTCGACTTCCTCGAGGGTCACGTTCTCATCGCCCAGGCTTTCCAGAATGTCTTCCAGCGGCACGGTGAGATAACCGGTGTCGTCCACCGCGTCGACGATGGAGGTGGCGATGGCGGCGTCGGTATCGGAGAACGGCGTCAGATCCACCTGCCACATCAGGTAATCCTGCAGCGTTTGGGTAGTCTCGCCCTGATAGACCGGCAGCTCGTCGTCGCTGTAGTCGGTGCCGGTGCCGGACGGCGTGCCGGCGGTGTAGATCTCATCCCAGGTGGCGTCCAGCGGCAGCTCTTCCGGCATGTCTTTCTGTTCCAGCGCCTCGCGGGTATCGAGTCCCTCGGTCTCCTGGATTTCTTTGGCGTCGATTTCGTCGTGCAGATCGGTCTGTTCAAGCAGCGGATTGCTCTCCAGCGCCAGCTGGATCTCTTGCTGAAGCTCAAGCGTGGACAACTGCAGCAGGCGGATCGCCTGCTGGAGCTGAGGAGTCATGGCCAGCTGTTGGCTGAGCCTGAGTTGCAAACCTTGCTTCATAGTCTTCTGTCTACTTCCGTTAACGGTGTCGCCCCGCAGGGCGCGCCGGCGCTCAGAGGCGGAACTCTTCGCCCAGATAAACGCGTTTTACCTGCTCGTCGGCCAGAATAGCATCCGGCGTGCCGTGGGCAATCAGTTTGCCCTGGCTGACGATGTAGGCGCGTTCACATACGTCCAGCGTCTCGCGCACGTTGTGGTCGGTGATCAGCACGCCCTGGCCGCTGTCACGCAGGTGCTCGATGATTTTTTTGATGTCGATAACGGAAATCGGATCCACCCCGGCGAAGGGTTCGTCCAGCAGAATGAATTTCGGGTTGGCCGCCAGCGCGCGGGCGATTTCGACGCGGCGGCGTTCACCGCCGGACAGCGCCTGGCCGAGGCTGTCGCGCAGATGGGAGATGTGGAACTCTTCCATCAGCTCTTTGGCGCGGTCTTCGCGTTGTTCGCTGGTGAGGTCGGGGCGAATCTCCAGCACCGCCATCAGGTTGTCGTACACGCTCAGGCGGCGGAAGATCGACGCTTCCTGCGGCAGGTAACCGATGCCGCGGCGCGCGCGGGCGTGCAGCGGCAGCAGGCTGATGTCTTCTTCGTCGATCACGATGCGCCCGGCGTCGCGCGGCACGATGCCGACCACCATGTAGAAGGTGGTGGTTTTACCGGCGCCGTTCGGCCCGAGCAGGCCGACGATCTCGCCGGATTTCACTTTCAGGCTGACGTCTTCGACAACTTTACGGCCCTTGTAGGCTTTCGCCAGGTTTTCTGCGATGAGTGTTGCCATAAGTGATTAGTTACTCTTTTTTTGCCCGTTTTTGTCTTGCAACTGCGACGGTACCAGAACCGTTGTCACGCGTTTGCCTTTATCGCTGAACGCCTGCATTTGCTGCTGTTGCACCAGATAGGTGATGCGATCGCCTTTCACGTTGCTGTCGAGCTGCTCCAGATAGGCGTTGCCCGTCAGGGTCACCAGCTGGGTCGCCACGTCGTAACGCACTTTCTGCGCGTGGCCTTTGACCGGCTTGCCGCTGTCCTGCATCTGGTAGAAGGTTACCGGGTTGCCGAACGCTTCAATATAGGTCTTATTCTGATCTCCGCCCGGACGGGTGACCACCACCTTGTCGGCGCGAATATCGATGGTGCCTTGCTTGATCACCACGTTGTCGGTGAAGGTACTGACGTTGCTTTGCATGTCCAACGACTGCTTGAGCGAGTCGATGCTCACCGGCTGGCTGGAGTCGGATTTCAGCGCCAGAGCGGGGGCGCTGGCGGCCAAAACTAAGCTGCCGAGCAACAGGTTACGGAGTTGGTTTTTGGTTCTGAATTTCATAGTTGGTCTTAACCTTATCAATCAGCTCAGCGGTTTTGGTCCGCAGGTTCCCACGCATTTTCATGCCGTTAGAGGTAAAATTGGTCCCGTAAAGCGTGACTTCGTCATCGGAGGTGACGTCCTGGGTGACCAGGTTTACCTGAGCGTTGTCCGTCTTAATTTTTTCCAGCTGTGAGGTGGTGGTCAGGCTGTTTACCTCGACGTGACCATACAGATACAGCATCCGGTCTTTAGTCAGTTTGGCGCGATCGGCGCGAACTGACCAGGTGGCCACCGCATTCTCATCGAACAGCGTCATCACCGGCTGGGTGAACCAGCTCAGCTCGCCGGCGGTGTAATACTTCGCGTCTTCCGCCACCAGTTTGTAATTCAGCTTGCCGGCCGGGTTGTACACCACGGTGACCGTGTGCTGGCTCTGGTAGGTCGGATCCTGATCGTTGACCGGGCCAGGGGCCGTTTCGTCGCTGAAGTCCGTCATGTTCCAGCCGATCAGCGCCAGAACGATCACCGTCAACAGGATGGTGATCCACAGTTTGGTTTTACTCATATCGACAGCCCTTTGGCGTCCTCCAGCTTATTTTGAGCCAAAAGAATGATGTCGCACAGTTCGCGCACCGCGCCGCGGCCGCCGGCAATGCGGGTGACGTAGTGGGCGCGCGGCGTCAACAGCGGATGTGCGTCCGCCACCGCGACCGCCAGGCCGACCTGCGCCATCACCGGCCAGTCGATCAGGTCATCGCCGATATAGGCGACCTGATCTGCCGTTAACGACAGTTTATCCAACAGTTCGCGGAAGGCCAAAAGCTTATCGGATTGCCCCTGATACAGATGGGTGATACCGAGCGTCTGCGCGCGGTCTTCCAGCAGCTTGGCGGAGCGGCCGGTGATGATCGCCACTTCGATGTCCGAGGTTTTCAAGCAGCGGATGCCGTAACCGTCGCGCACGTTGAACGCCTTCAGTTCTTCACCGTTGTTGCCCATGAAGATCAGGCCGTCCGACAGCACGCCGTCAACGTCGCAAATCAACAGGCGGATGTTCCCGGCACGCGCCATAACCTCTTGTTCTACCGGCCCGTAGCAGGTTTCTACCATACCCATTCCGTTCTATTCCTTAATTAAACGACGCCGGCGCGCAGCATGTCATGCATATGTACCACACCCAGCAACTGGTCGCCATCGGCAACCAGCAGCGCGGTGATGTGGCGTTGTTGCATCAGGTTCAATGCATCGACCGCCAGGATGTTGGGACGCACCCGCACGCCGCCCGGCGTCATGACGTCGGCGATCTTCGCCTCGTGCAGGTTGATGCCCATGTCGAACACCCGGCGCAGGTCGCCATCGGTGAAGATGCCGGCGATTTTCATCAGATCGTCGCAAATTACCGTCAGGCCCAGATTTTTTCGGGTAATTTCCAGCAGCGCGTCGCGCAACGAAGCGTCGGCGCTGACGTGGGGCATTTCGTCGCCGCTGTGCATGATATCGCTAACTCGCAGCAGCAGTTTGCGGCCGAGTGCGCCACCCGGATGCGACAGCGCGAAATCTTCCGGCGTGAAACCACGCGCTTTCAGCAGCGCGACGGCCAGCGCATCGCCCATCACCAGCGTGGCGGTGGTGCTGGTGGTCGGCGCCAGCCCCAGCGGGCAGGCTTCCTGCGGCACCTTGATGCACAGGTGGATATCCGCCGCTTTGCCCATCGAGCTTTCCGGATTGTTAGTCATACAGATGAGGGTGATCTGCTGGCGTTTCAATACCGGGATCAGCGCCAGGATCTCGCTGGATTCGCCGGAGTTGGAGATAGCGAGCACGATGTCCTGCGGGGTGACCATGCCCAAATCGCCATGGCTGGCCTCCGCCGGGTGAACGAAGAATGAGGGGGTGCCGGTGCTGGCGAAGGTCGCGGCGATCTTGCAGCCGATATGGCCGGATTTGCCCATGCCCATCACCACCACTTTGCCGCCACAGGCAGCGATCGTTTCGCAGGCGCGGGTGAAGTCTGCGTTGATGTAGCTGTCGAGCTGAGCCAGCCCTTCACGCTCTATCTGAAGCACTTCTTTGCCGGCCTGCTGAAAATCGAAGCCCGGTTGCAACTCAATGTTCGACATACTCATTCCCGTCGGTTTAGCCGAAAGTACTGAAAGGGTTAAAGAACAGCACCGCAAGATACGCAATAAAGCCGCATAATAACAGCGCGCCCGCCAGGTGGCCGATGCGGTGTTTGCGGCCGATGCACAGCACGCTCAGCAGCACGCTGGCCGCCAGCATCACCCAGTAATCGCGCTGGAAGGCGGCGGCGTCCACGCTACCCGGCGACAGCAGGGCGGGGACGCCCAGCACGATCACCGTGTTGAAAATATTGGAGCCGATGATATTACCAATCGCCATATCATCCTCGCCCTTCAGCGCCCCGGCGATGGAGGTGGCCAGTTCGGGCAGGCTGGTGCCGATGGCGATAATGGTCAACCCGACCACCAGTTCGCTCAGGCCGAAATAGTGCGCAATCACCGTCGCGTTATCGACCACCATCCTGGAAGAGAGCGGCAGAATGATAAACGCCAACACCAGCCACAGCACCGCCACGGTGTTGCTGCTGTCCTGCGGCAGCTCGGCGATCTGTTCCATGGTCAGGCTGTCGCTGCCCTCGCGCTGCGCCAGCCGGGCGATTTTCAGCATCAGCAGGATGAAGCCGGCGGCGGCGGCCAGCAGCAGCACGCCGTCCAGCCTGCTCAGGGTGCCGTCCATCAACACGAAACCGCACAATACTGTGACCGCTAACATCAGCGGCAGTTCGCGCCGCAGTATCTCGGAGCGCGCGGCCAGCGGGTGAATCAGCGCCGCCACGCCCAGGATCAATAAAATGTTGGTAATGTTGGAACCTAATACGTTGCCAACGGCCATATCTATCTGCCCGTTCAGCGCGGCGGTGGTGGACACGATCAGCTCCGGCAGCGAAGTGCCGATGCCGACAATGGTCATGCCGATGATCAACGGCGGGACGCCGAGCGAGCGGGAAATCACGGCAGCACCATAAACTAAGCGGTCTGCACCATACACCAGTAGAAATAAACCAACGATTAATAATGCTATCGCGAGAAACATGCAGGGTCCTTTGTCGGGTATTATCCCGGTTCGTTGGTTAAAGCCGTCAATGCGGCGGTATTGCTTGCCCTCCGTTGCGCGCGTTAGAGCTACAGCAACGGTTTTTCCCGGCTAATAGTTGAACAGTTTCGTTTTTTTTCGTTATGGCGCCAATTTTGACCGGGTGGCGCGGAAAAGTAAAACCAATGGCACCATTGGTCGCGAAATGGCAGTAAGTTTTTGTAAAGATGAGACGGATTGCGCCCATTGCTTTAACATCACGGGTAGATTCAGCAACAGATGAGTCGTAAAGGGGTCCATTAACATGCTCCATAAGGCAGATAATTTGGTCGAAGTGCGCGACATGAGCTTCTCGCGCGGCGACCGGCGGATATTTGAAGACATCAACCTGACGGTGCCCCGAGGCAAGGTCACGGCAATCATGGGGCCATCGGGCATCGGCAAAACCACGCTGCTGCGCCTGATTGGCGGCCAGCTGACGCCGGACAGCGGGGAGATTTGGTTCGACGGCGACAACATTCCCGCGTTGTCCCGCCGTCAGTTATACGACGCGCGCAAAAAGATGAGCATGCTGTTCCAGTCGGGCGCGCTGTTCACCGATTTGACCGTATTCGAAAACGTGGCCTACCCGCTGCGCG
The DNA here is from genome assembly GCF_002935055.1 of Serratia sp. SSNIH1. Lineage (NCBI taxonomy): Bacteria > Pseudomonadati > Pseudomonadota > Gammaproteobacteria > Enterobacterales > Yersiniaceae > Serratia > Serratia sp. SSNIH1. Next base: position 5,143,548 of record NZ_CP026383.1, on the reverse strand, counting down.
AGCACAGCAACCTGCCTGAACCCCTGCTGCGCAGCACGGTGCTGATGAAGCTGGAGGCGGTAGGGCTGCGCGGCGCGGCCCAGCTGATGCCCAATGAGCTTTCCGGCGGCATGGCGCGCCGGGCGGCGTTGGCGCGCGCGATCGCGCTGGACCCTGAGATGATCATGTTCGATGAACCCTTCGTCGGCCAGGATCCGATCACCATGGGGGTGCTGGTCAAGCTGATCGACGAGTTGAACCATGCGCTGGGCATTACCTGCATCGTGGTGTCGCACGACGTGCCGGAGGTGTTGAGCATCGCCGACTACGCTTACATCGTGGCCGATCACCGGGTGATCGCCGAAGGCACCACGCAGCAATTGCAGAACAATCCTGATGCGCGCGTGCGCCAGTTCCTGGATGGTATAGCGGATGGGCCGGTGCCGTTCCGCTATCCGGCCGGGGATTATCAGACCGAACTGCTAGGCTTAGGGAGTAAATAAGCTCATGTTATTAAGAGCGTTAGCGTCCTTGGGGCGCAGTGGCATCAACACCAGCGCCAGCTTCGGCCGCGCCGGGTTGATGCTGTTCAACGCGTTGATTGGCCGGCCGGAACCCGGCAAGCAGTGGCCGCTGTTGTTGAAACAGCTCTACAGCGTCGGCGTACAGTCGCTGCTGATCATCATGGTCTCCGGGCTGTTCATCGGCATGGTGCTGGGCCTGCAGGGCTATATCGTGCTCACCACCTACAGCGCCGAGGCCAGCCTCGGCATGATGGTGGCGCTGTCGCTGCTGCGCGAACTGGGGCCGGTGGTGACGGCGCTGCTGTTCGCCGGCCGCGCCGGTTCCGCGCTCACGGCAGAAATCGGCCTGATGAAGGCGACGGAGCAGATCTCCAGCCTGGAAATGATGGCGGTCGATCCGCTGCGGCGCATCGTGGCGCCGCGTTTCTGGGCGGGGCTGATCAGCATGCCGCTGTTGACCATCATTTTCGTGGCGATCGGCATCTGGGGCGGCTCGGTGGTCGGCGTGGATTGGAAGGGCATCGACAGCGGCTTCTTCTGGTCGGCGATGCAGGGCGCCGTGGAGTGGAAAAAAGATCTGCTCAACTGCCTGATCAAAAGCGTGGTATTCGCCATTACCGTAGCCTGGATTGCCATTTTCAACGGGTACGACGCCGTGCCTACCTCTGAAGGGATTAGCCGGGCGACGACGCGTACCGTGGTGCATTCGTCACTGGCGGTGTTGGGATTGGATTTCGTGCTGACAGCACTGATGTTTGGGAATTGATTCGATGCAAACGAAGAAGAGTGAAATCTGGGTTGGGGCATTTATGCTGATCGCGCTGTGCGCCATCGTGTTTATCTGCCTGCAGGTGGCGAACCTTAAATCGATCGGCAGCGAGCCGACCTACCGCATTTACGCGACGTTCGACAACATCGGCGGCCTGAAACCGCGTTCGCCGGTGAAGATCGGTGGCGTGGTGATCGGCCGCGTGGCGGACATCGAGCTCGATCCGAAAACCTACACGCCGCGCGTGGCGCTGGATATCCAGAAAAAGTACGACCAAATCCCGGATACCAGCTCGCTGGCGATCCGCACCTCCGGCCTGCTGGGCGAGCAATATCTGGCGCTTAACGTGGGCTTCGAAGATCCTGACATGGGCACCACCATTCTGAAAGACGGCGGCACCATCCAGGACACCAAATCAGCCATGGTTCTGGAAGATCTGATCGGCCAGTTCCTGTATAAAAGCGGCGGTCAGGACAGCGCCAAATCGGGAGACGCGGCCGCTGAGCCGGCTGCCGGCGTCGCACCGCAACCCGTTGTTCCAAATCATTAAGAGAGGATACCTGCATGTTTAAACGTTTACTGATGGTGGCTCTGCTGGTGGTTGCACCGCTGGCGAGCGCAGCCGACCAAACCAATCCTTACAGCATGATGCAAGACGCGGCGCAGAAGACCTTCAGCCGTTTGAAGAACGAACAGCCGAAGATCAAGCAGGACCCGAACTACCTGCGCTCCATCGTGCATCAGGAACTGATGCCGTTCGTGCAGGTGAAATACGCCGGCGCGCTGGTGCTGGGCCGTTACTACAAAGACGCGACGCCTGCGCAGCGCGAAGCCTACTTCACCGCCTTCCAGGCTTACCTGGAGCAGGCTTACGGCCAGGCGCTGGCGATGTACCACGGCCAGACTTACCAGATCGCGCCTGAACAGCCGCTGGGCAATGCCGACATCGTGGCCATTCGCGTCACCATCATCGACAACGGCGGCCGCCCGCCGGTACGTCTGGATTTCCAATGGCGCAAGAACAGCAAAACCGGCTATTGGCAGGCGTATGACATGATCGCCGAAGGCGTCAGCATGATCACCACCAAGCAGAACGAGTGGGCATCCACGCTGCGTACTCAGGGCATCGATGGCCTGACCAAACAGCTGCAGGCCGCTGCCGCGCAGCCTATTACGCTGGACAAGAAAAACTGATGTCGGCAGCGCTCAGCTTCGAATCACAGCAGCAGACGCTGATCCTGCGCGGTGAACTGGACCGGGAAACGCTGCAGCCGCTGTGGCGGCAGCGCGACGCGCTGATGGCGGGTAAAACCGCGATCGACGTAGCGCAACTGGAGCGCGTGGACTCCGCCGGGCTGGCGCTGTTGCTGCATCTGCAGGAAGAGCAGCGCGAGCGCGGCGTAGCGCTAAAAATTTTCGGCGCCACCGAGCGCCTGAAAACGCTGATCGCGCTCTACAACCTGCAGGCGATAATACCTGTCGATACCGCCGTTTAGCGGCGTTTTACGCCGCGCTTGCGTGGTAAAACGATACAAAGCCCCTGTTATGCAGGGGCTTTTTCTTTAGTTTAAGAAAACATCGTATTCCACTAAGATACTAGGCTGTTTATGATCCTTTAGCGGCAGAACTGGATACTATGGAAACCAACGAGATTAAAGACGTGCTGATGCAGGCATTGGCACTGGATGAAGTACATGTGACGGGCGACGGCAGCCATTTTCAGGCGATCGTGGTCGGTGAACTGTTCGCCGGTATGAGCCGCGTCAAAAAACAGCAGACGGTTTACGCACCGCTGATGGAATACATTGCGGACAACCGCATTCATGCCTTGTCTATCAAGGCGTACACCCCTGAAGAGTGGCAGCGAGACCGCAAACTCAACGGATTTTAAGACTGTTTGCCCTGCCGGGCGGGCAGCTTCAGATTAGATAACAGAGAGTAGTCAGATGGATAAATTTCGTGTGCAGGGTCGGACTCGCCTGAGCGGTGAAGTGTCTATTTCCGGGGCCAAAAACGCCGCCCTGCCGATCCTGTTCGCCGCCCTGTTGGCGGAAGAGCCGGTTGAGCTGCAGAATGTCCCTAAGCTGAAGGACATCGACACCACCATTAAACTACTCAACCAGTTGGGTACCAAGATTGAGCGCAACGGTTCGGTCTTCGTGGACGCCAGCGGGGTGAACGAGTTCTGTGCCCCTTACGATCTGGTGAAAACCATGCGCGCATCCATCTGGGCGCTGGGGCCACTGGTGGCGCGCTTTGGTCGCGGCCAGGTTTCCCTGCCGGGCGGCTGCGCGATCGGTGCGCGTCCGGTCGATCTGCACATCACCGGCCTGGAGCAGTTGGGTGCCGAGATCAAGCTGGAAGAAGGTTACGTCAAGGCGTCCGTCGAGGGCCGCCTGAAGGGCGCGCACATCGTCATGGACAAGGTGAGCGTGGGCGCGACCGTGACCATCATGAGCGCCGCGACCCTGGCGACCGGCACCACCGTTATCGAGAACGCCGCGCGTGAGCCGGAAATTGTCGATACCGCCAACTTCCTCAACACGCTGGGCGCGAAGATCAGCGGCGCCGGCAGCGACAAAATCACCATCGAGGGCGTCGAGCGTCTGGGCGGCGGCGTGTACCGCGTGCTGCCTGACCGCATCGAGACCGGCACCTTCCTGATCGCCGCCGCAGTTTCCGGTGGCAAAGTGATGTGCCGCAACACCCGTCCGGACACGCTGGATGCGGTGCTGGCCAAGCTGCGCGAAGCCGGGGCCGATATCGAAGTGGGTGAAGACTGGATCAGCCTGGACATGCACGGCAAACGCCCGAAAGCGGTCACCGTGCGCACCGCGCCGCACCCGGGCTTCCCGACCGACATGCAGGCCCAGTTCAGCCTGCTGAACCTGGTGGCGGAAGGCACCGGTGTCATCACCGAGACCATCTTCGAAAACCGCTTCATGCACGTGCCGGAACTGATCCGCATGGGCGCGCACGCGGAAATCGAGAGCAACACCGTGATTTGCCACGGCGTTGAGCAGCTGTCCGGCGCTCAGGTAATGGCGACCGATCTGCGCGCTTCCGCCAGCCTGGTGATCGCCGGCTGCATCGCCGACGGCGTGACCGTCGTCGATCGCATCTACCACATCGATCGCGGCTATGAGCGTATTGAAGACAAGCTGCGCGCGCTGGGTGCGAACATCGAGCGCGTGAAAGGCGAGTAAGTGATTAGCGCCGGCGCGGCTGCGTCGGCAGGATGAAAATCAAGGGCCGGCTATCAATGCCGGCCCTTTTTTTAATTGCTGTCTTCCGGGAATTCACCCACCGTCATTTTCAACGTAATGCGTTTGCCGTCGCGCAGCACGATAACCGGTATCTCGGTGCCCGGCCTGATCTCCGCGACCTGATCCATGGTCTCCAGCACGGACACCGCCGGTTTGTTATCCACGTTGATGATGATGTCGTTGATCTGGAAACCGGCGCTGCTCGCCGGGCCGTTCGGCGTAATTTCGGTCACGATGATGCCCTGCAGGCGATCGATGCCGGAATTGGAGGAGCGCAGCGGAATGATCTCCTTACCCTGAATGCCGAAATAGCCACGGATCACGCGGCCGTCGCGGATCAGCTTATCCATGATTTTGGTGGCCAGTTCGATCGGAATGGCGAAGCCGAGGCCCTCCGGCGTTTCGCCGTCGGTGATTTTGTCATAGGTCAGGGTGTTGATGCCGATCAGCTCGCCCAGCGAGTTGACCAGCGCACCGCCGGAGTTGCCGCGGTTGATTGAGGCGTCGGTCTGCAGGAAAGTCTGTCGGCCGGTGGTGCTCATACTGATGCGCCCGGTGGCGCTGAGGATGCCCTGAGTGACGGTCTGCCCCAGGTTATACGGGTTGCCGATCGCCAGCACCACGTCGCCGACGTGGGCAACGCGGTTTTTGTTGGTCGGGATCACCGGCAGGTTGCCGGGGTCGATCTTCAGTACCGCCAAATCGGTCAGGCCGTCGGAGCCGACCAGCAGCGCTTCGTAGCGGCGGCCGTCCTGCAACACCACGGTGATCTGCTGGGCGTCTTTGATCACGTGGCGGTTGGTGATGATATAGCCGCGTTCGTTCATGATCACGCCGGAGCCGAGCGACAGCACGTTGGCGGCGCCGTTCAGGTTGCGGTTGTAGATGTTGACCACGGCGGGCGCGGCGCGGCGCACCGCCTTGTTGTAGCTCACCGGTGTTTCGTCGCTGGTATTCTCGGTTTTCTCTGCAAACAGGCCGTTGGAAGAGCGCAGCATGGGCAGGGCAGCCAACAGCAGGCCGGCAACGATGAGACCGATAACGACAGAACGCAAGAGCTTAGCAAACATGGAGTTTTCGTGGTGTGGTGAACGATGTTCGGAGGATAGCATGAGTTAACCGGGCGCAGTATGTCACCGAGCCCGGTTTTTGCACAAATTAACGCAGCAGCAGATAAATGGTTTCAGTACCGCGCACGATATTGAGCGCCATCACCGGTGGCTTGGCTTCCAGCACCTTGCGCAGCACGGTGATGCTGTCCACGCGCTGGCGGTTGACGCCGATGATCACGTCGCCTTTTTGCAGGCCGATTTGCGCCGCCGTCGAGCCTTTATCCACGTTCTCTACCTTCACGCCCTTGTCGCCGCTCGGCAGCGCACCGTTGCTGAGGGAAACCCCCTGCAGCGCCGGCGACAGCGTTTCGGCATTGGTCGAGGCGCTCTCGCTGTTGTCCAGCGTGACCGAAACTTCCTGCGGTTTGCCGTCGCGCAGCAGGCCCACCTTGAGGGTTTTGCCCGGCGCGGTGGTGCCGACTTTGGCGCGCAGTTCGGCGAAGCTGCTCACCGGTTTACCGTCGACGGAGACCAGGATATCCCCGGCCTTGATGCCCGCCTTGGCGGCGGCGGATTTCGGCAGCACTTCGCTGACGAAGGCGCCGCGCTGCGCGTCGGTGTTGAAGGCTTTGGCCATATCCGGGGTCATTTCGCTGCCCTTGATGCCTAGCAGGCCGCGTTTCACTTCGCCGAATTCAATCAGCTGCTGGCTCAGGTTCTGCGCCATATTGCTCGGAATGGCGAAGCCGATGCCGACGTTGCCGCCGCTCGGCGCCAGAATGGCGGTATTGATGCCGATCAGCTCGCCGTTCAGGTTAACCAGCGCGCCGCCGGAGTTGCCACGGTTGATGGAGGCGTCGGTCTGAATGAAGTTTTCCAGCCCTTCCAGATTCAGGCCGGAGCGGCCCAGCGCCGAGATAATGCCGGAAGTGGCGGTTTGGCCCAGGCCAAACGGGTTGCCGACCGCGACGGCAAAGTCGCCGACGCGCAGCTGATCGGAGTCGGCCATCTTGATGGCGGTCAGGTTTTTGGTGTCGCTGAGCTGCAGCAGGGCGATGTCGGATTGCTCATCGCGGCCGACCAGCTTGGCGTCCAGCTCGCGACCGTCGTTCAACTGTACGCGGATTTTATCGGCGTTGTTGATGACGTGGTTGTTGGTCAGCACATAGCCTTTGGCGGCGTCGATGATCACGCCGGAACCCAGCCCTTCAAACGGACGGGAGCTTTGCTGCTGGCCGGGGAAGTTAGGGCCGAAGAAGCGTCTGAACTCTTCCGGCAGTTGTTGACGCTGCACCTGAGTGCCGGCGACATGCACGCTCACTACGGCGGGCAAGACTTTTTCCAGCATCGGCGCCAGGCTCGGCAGCGGCTGCCCCTGAACGGCGACGGGCAGGGCCGCGTTGGCCACCGGTACGGAGCTGAGCGTCAGGCCGAGGCTCATTGCCAATGCACTAAGAATTAACGACTTTTTCTTCATTGATTATAACTCTCTCAATACCTGCCGATGAAAATTTGATGATAAGGCAATCACCTTGTCATAGTGAAGGGTAAGACCGTGAATTTGCGTGCAAAGTTCAGTAAAGGTAATGCGAGGGAAGGTCAAGACGGTAAACGGAGGAAGCCCGCGGGTGGCCCCGCGGGCGAAGGGGGTCAGTCGCGGCGCGCGCTTTGCCCGCGCAGCAGGCCGGAGGCGCCTTCCGAATAGTCGCGCGGCATTTCCACCGGCGCTTGATCGTTGTCTGCTTCCGCTTCGGTCAGGCGATAGCGGAACGGATTTTCCTGCATCGGCAGATCCGGCAGCAGGTTGTTCGAGCTTTTCGCCATGTGCTGATACAGCTGACGATAATCGCGCGCCATGTTGTCCAGCAGCTCGGCGCTACGGGCAAAGTGGCCGACCAGCTCCTGACGGTACTCTTCCAGCTCGGTTTTGCTCTTGTCCAACTCGTTCTGCAGGACTTGTTGTTGACGTAATTTACGGTTGCCAAAACGCATCGCCACCGCACCAATCACGATACCGACGACCAAACCAATCAGCGCATACTCCCAGGTCATGATGACTCCTATTTTGACTTCGTTGTTCCGCAGGGATTTTTCACTTAATAATATCCACTATAACCGTTAACCTTGTCCGAGTGGAATCCTGATGCGCTTCCACCTAATTTTTACAGGGTTTTCAGCGGCGCCCGCAGCGGACATTTGTGGCGATAACGGTGCGAATCAGCATCAACTTGCCGCCAACGTTGGCTAAATAATTTCTAAGCGTTCTTAGGGAACATCGAACAGATGCAGGCACTATCACCGTTATCTCGCTACCAGCAGGCGCTGGATGCGGGGGAATATCAGGCCGATGAGGTTCAACGCCGGGCCGTCACTCAACTGGATCGCATTTATCAGGCTCTGTTGCAAAAGCCGGCGGCGAGCGCGCCTGCCGGCGGGCTGCGCGGTAAGCTCAGCCGCTTGCTGGGCAAGGGCGGCGACACGGCGCCGCAGCGCCCGGTGCAGGGGCTGTATATGTGGGGCGGCGTCGGGCGCGGCAAAACCTGGTTGATGGATATGTTCTTCCACAGTTTGCCGGGCGATCGCAAAATGCGTCTGCACTTTCATCGCTTCATGCTGCGGGTGCATGAAGAGCTGACCGAGCTGCAGGGGCGGGAAAACCCGCTGGAAATCGTCGCCGACGGCTTTAAGGCCGAGACCGACGTGCTGTGCTTCGACGAATTCTTCGTGTCCGACATCACCGACGCCATGCTGCTGGCCACGCTGCTGCAGGCGCTGTTCGCGCGCGGCATTACGCTGGTGGCCACGTCGAACATCCCGCCGGACGATCTGTACCGCAACGGTCTGCAGCGGGCGCGTTTCCTGCCGGCCATCGATCTGATCAACGAGTACTGCGACGTGATGAACGTCGACGCGGGCATCGACTATCGTCTGCGTACCCTGACCCAGGCGCACCTCTACCTGACGCCGCTGAGCGACCAGACGCGCGAGACGCTGGATCGGATGTTCGTCAAGCTGGCGGGCAAGGCGGGGGAGGATGCGCCGGTGCTGCAGATCAACCATCGGCCGCTGCAGGCTATCCGTTCGGTGGACGGCGTGCTGGCGGTGGATTTCCACACGCTGTGCGAAGAAGCGCGCAGCCAACTGGACTACATCGCGCTGTCGCGGCTGTATCACAGCGTGATCCTGTATAATGTGCAGGTGATGGGGCCGCTGAAAGAGAATACCGCGCGCCGTTTCCTGGCGTTGGTGGACGAATTCTACGAGCGGCACATCAAGCTGGTGATCGGCGCCGAAGCGTCGATGTTCGAGATCTATCAGGGGGTGCAGCTGAAATTTGAATTCCAGCGCTGCCTGTCGCGCCTGCAGGAAATGCAGAGCGAAGAGTACCTCAAGCTGCCGCATTTGCCCTGAGCCTGCCGGGCTTGCCGCCGCCGTATCGCCGGTTGTCCGCCGCCGGCGATAAATTTATTTTCCATTCAAAAACCGTTCGATCTTTGTGAGCGACTTCTCTATAATCTTGCGACCCCACGTTACAACAAAGTTTTTTTTCCCAAAAACTTTATAGTGCCGGCAATGGCTATTCGAAGGGGTAGGTTTGCTGGACTTGTATGGTCGTGTGAGCCTCAACTGTTTTCGAGCGTTTGGGTGTTCACCAACGTGTAACTAATTATTGGGTAAGCTTTCTAATGAAAACTTTTACAGCTAAACCAGAAACCGTAAAACGCGACTGGTACGTTGTTGATGCAGATGGTAAAACTTTAGGCCGTCTCGCTACTGAACTGGCTCGTCGCCTGCGCGGCAAGCATAAAGCGGAATACACCCCGCACGTGGATACCGGTGATTACATCATCGTTCTGAACGCTGACAAAGTTGCTGTAACCGGCAACAAGCGTACAGACAAAGTGTACTACCACCACACCGGCCACATCGGTGGTATCAAGCAAGCGACCTTTGAAGAGATGATTGCCCGCCGTCCTGAGCGCGTGATTGAAATCGCGGTTAAAGGCATGCTGCCAAAGGGCCCGCTGGGTCGTGCTATGTTCCGTAAACTGAAAGTTTACGCGGGCACCGAGCACAATCACGCGGCACAGCAACCGCAAGTTCTGGACATTTAATCGGGATTAATGGCAATGGCTGAAAATCAATACTACGGCACTGGTCGCCGCAAAAGCTCCGCCGCTCGCGTCTTCATCAAGCCGGGCAACGGTAACATCGTTATCAACCAGCGCAGCCTGGAACAGTACTTCGGTCGCGAAACTGCCCGCATGGTAGTTCGTCAGCCGCTGGAACTGGTCGACATGGTTGGCAAACTGGATCTGTACATCACCGTTAAAGGTGGTGGTATCTCCGGTCAAGCTGGCGCCATCCGTCACGGTATCACCCGTGCACTGATGGAGTACGATGAGACTCTGCGTTCTGAACTGCGTAAAGCTGGCTTCGTCACCCGTGACGCTCGTCAGGTTGAACGTAAGAAAGTCGGTCTGCGTAAAGCACGTCGTCGTCCGCAGTTCTCCAAGCGTTAATTTCCGCTGCTTCGGCAGTGCGATTTACGCAAAAAACCCGGTGCTTCACCGGGTTTTTTTATGCCTGAAATCCGCCGCCCCCGACTAAAATCTGTGGCATATCAGACAATTCAACATGAATTCGCCGCACCGTCCCCACAAAACAAGCAAAATCTGGTAAACTATCACCCACTTTTGCGCCTGTTCGCCGTGCAGTTGACCTCCTGGGCCGGTTTTTCATGGGCTCGGGTCGCGCTGCGTGCTGCCGGCCTGCGGCAAGATTATTCAGGATAGCAGCCTGTCAGTTGGCTATTCGCAGTATTTTCTAGATAACTTGGAGGTTTTCATGGCTGTCGCTGCCAACAAACGTTCGGTAATGACGCTGTTCTCTGGCCCGACCGACATTTTTAGCCATCAAGTACGTATCGTACTGGCGGAGAAAGGTGTCAGCGTCGAGATCGAGCAGGTCGAAATGGATAACCTGCCGCAAGATCTGATTGACCTCAACCCTTACCAGACGGTGCCTACGCTGGTCGATCGCGAACTGACCCTGTATGAATCCCGCATCATCATGGAATACCTGGATGAGCGCTTCCCGCACCCGCCGCTGATGCCGGTTTACCCGGTTGCCCGTGGCGAGAGCCGTCTGATGATGCTGCGCATCGAGAAGAACTGGTACTCGCTGATGGACAAGATCGAGAAGAGCAGCGGTCAGGAAGCGGAATCCGCCCGTCGTCAGCTGCGTGAAGAGCTGTTGGCGATCGCGCCGATCTTCGGTCAGGCGCCGTATTTCATGAGCGAAGAGTTCAGCCTGGTGGATTGCTACCTGGCGCCGCTGTTGTGGCGTCTGCCGCAGCTGGGCATTGAATTGAGCGGTGCCGGCTCCAAAGAGCTGAAAGGCTACATGACCCGCGTCTTCGAACGCGACGCTTTCCTGGCTTCCCTGACCGAAGCCGAGCGTGAAATGCGCCTGCAAACCCGGGGCTAAGCGCGATGGACATGTCTCAGATGACGCCGCGTCGCCCGTATCTGCTGCGGGCGTTCTATGACTGGCTGCTGGATAACCAGCTGACGCCGCACCTGGTGGTCGACGTGACTCGCCCGGACGTGCAGGTGCCGATGGAGTTCGCGCGTGACGGCCAGATCGTGCTGAATATCGCGCCGCGCGCGGTAGGCAACCTGGCGTTGGGCAACGAAGACGTGCAGTTCAACGCGCGCTTCGGCGGCGTGCCGCGTCAGGTTTCGGTGCCGATGGCCGCCGTGCTGGCGATCTATGCGCGTGAAAACGGCGCCGGCACGATGTTCGAACCGGAAGCCGCCTACGACGAGAGCGAAGGCGTGTTCGAAGGCCTGGACAATGAGACGATCCCTTCGGAAACCCTGATGTCGGTGATCGACGGCGATCGCCCGGATACCGCGGAAGACAACGGCCCGGACGACGAGCCGCCGCAGCCGCCGCGCGGTGGCCGCCCGGCGCTGCGCGTGGTGAAGTAATCCCGCGCGAACAAACGAAAAAGCACCCTATGGGGTGCTTTTTTTTGCCCGGCAGAAACGGATCAGCCTTTCAAGGCGGCAATGCAGGCATCGCGCGGCGCGCTGAGATCGCCTACGCGCACGGTGGACAAGGCACGGGCCGCGCGCTCACGGAAGCTGGTGATGGCGGTGTCGCCTTGCACTTCCGGCGGCGCGGTGCAGATGTCATTGAGCGGGAGATCGTTGCCTTTGTTGAGCGCCTGCAATACCGCCGCCGGGTTGTAGATCAGGGCCGCGGAGAGGGCAGATTTAATGCCGGCGGTAAATCCGGCATTGCCGCCGCCGGCCAGCTTGGGCGCCAGGGCAATCCAGCTGTCGTCCCCCAACCGGATGCTGTTTTCCACGGCGCTGAACTGCCCGGCCTTGCCCAACTGTGCCACGACCGGCCGCGCGCCGCGCGCTTCGATATTGTAACCGACCTCCTGCGAATCCAGCGCCATGGCTGAAGCGCTGAAACTGACGGCCAGCAGTGCGCCGGCCAACAGGGAAATGGAGCATTTCATGTTCGCTATCCTTATCTCGGTGTCAGGCGCAGCCGCGCCCCGCAATGGTGCTAACTCAATACTATAGCGCGTTGAAGCGGTGAGGTGAGGGGAGGTTGTTACAAAGCGTGGCAGGCTAAAAACAGAGGCCCGGCAATGTGCCGGGCCTCTGGCGGTACGGAAGGTTTACACTTCCAGGTAGTTCATGATGCCGTCTGCCGCCTTGCGGCCTTCGGCGATCGCCGTCACCACCAGGTCGGAACCGCGCACCGCGTCGCCGCCGGCGAAGATTTTCGGGTTGCTGGTCTGGAACGCGTTGTCGCTGCCTTCCGGCGCCAGGATGCGGCCCTGTTTATCGAGCTGCACGTCGTGCGCCGCCAGCCAGTCCATACGGTGTGGGCGGAAGCCGAATGCCATCACCACCGCGTCGGCGTCGATCACGTGTTCGGAACCCGGCACCTGCTCCGCCGCCTGACGGCCGTTGGCATCCGGTGCGCCCAGCTGGGTGCGTACCATCTTCACCCCGGCCACGCGGCCGGCGCTGTTCAGCTCGATGCTCAGCGGCTGCAGGTTAAACTGGAAATCTACCCCTTCTTCCCGGGCGTTTTTCACTTCGCGCTTGGAACCCGGCATGTTGGCTTCGTCGCGGCGGTAGGCGCAGGTGACCTGCGTCGCGCCCTGGCGCACCGAGGTACGCACGCAGTCCATGGCGGTATCGCCGCCGCCCAGCACCACCACGCGCTTGCCTTCCATGCTGACGTAAGGCTCGTGCTGCTCGGTTTCATAGCCCATCAGCTGCTTGGTGTTGGCGATCAGGAACGGCAGCGCGTCGTACACGCCCTGCGCTTCCTCGTTCTCCAGGCCGCCGCGCATCGACTGATAGGTGCCGACGCCGAGGAATACTGCATCGTACTCGCTCAGCAAGGTCTCCATGCTGATGTCTTTGCCCACTTCGGTGTTCAGCTGGAACTCGATGCCCATCTCGCTGAAGATGCCGCGGCGTTTGACCATCACTTCCTTTTCCAGCTTGAAGGCCGGGATGCCGAAGGTCAGCAGGCCGCCGATCTCCGGATGACGGTCATATACCACCGCCTTGACGCCGTTGCGGGTCAATACGTCGGCGCAGGCCAGCCCGGCAGGGCCGGCACCGACAATCGCCACGCGCTTGCCGGTCGGCTGCACGTGCGACATGTCCGGCTTCCAGCCCATTTCGATGGCTTTATCGCTGATGTAGCGTTCGATATTGCCGATGGTGACCGCGCCGAACTCGTCGTTCAGGGTGCAGGAGCCTTCGCACAGGCGATCCTGCGGGCACACGCGGCCGCACACTTCCGGCAGGCTGTTGGTCTGATGCGCCAGGTCCGCCGCTTCCATGATGCGGCCTTCGTTGGCCAGCTTCAGCCAGTTCGGGATGTAGTTGTGCACCGGGCACTTCCACTCGCAATACGGGTTGCCGCAGGACAGACAGCGGTCCGCCTGGGCCTTGGCCTGGGTTTCCGAAAACGGTTCGTAGATCTCGACGAACTCGATTTTGCGGATCTTCAGCGGTTTCTTTGGCGGATCAACACGCTGCAGGTCGATAAATTGGTAAACGTTCTGGCTCATTAATGACCTACCTCTTACTGCGCCTGCACCCGCAGCTCGGCTGCGGAACGGCTACGGTGACCCAACAGCGCTTTGACATCGCTGGACTTCGGTTTGACCAGGGCGAACTTCGGCGCCCACTCCGGCCAGTTGGCCAGGATCTCTTCCGCGCGGGAAGAGCCGGTCGCCTGCACGTGTTCGGTGATCAGGCCGCGCAGGTGCTCCTCATGGATCGCCAGCTGATCGACATCCAGCACTTCCACCAGCTCCGGGTTCACGCGCTTGCGGAACTCGCCGTCTTCGTCCAGCACGTAGGCGAAGCCGCCGGTCATGCCCGCACCGAAGTTGATGCCGGTTTTACCCAACACGCAGACGATGCCGCCGGTCATGTATTCGCAGCCGTTGTCGCCGATGCCTTCCACCACGGTGATGGCGCCGGAGTTGCGCACCGCGAAGCGTTCGCCCGCGCGGCCGGCGGCGAACAGCTTGCCGCCGGTGGCGCCGTACAGGCAGGTGTTGCCAACGATGCTGGCTTCATGGCTACGGAAGGCGGAGCCGATCGGTGGACGCACCGCGATGCTGCCGCCGGCCATGCCTTTGCCGACATAGTCGTTGGCGTCGCCGGTCAGGGTCAGCTCGACGCCGCCGGCGTTCCAGACGCCGAAGCTCTGCCCGGCGGTGCCGGAGAAGTGCGCCTTGATCGGATCGGCCGCCATGCCCTGATCGCCGTGCACGTCGGCGATAGCGCCGGACAGCATGGCGCCCACGGAGCGGTCGGTGTTGCGAATGTCGAAGTAGAAGGTTTTACCCTGCTTCGCTTCGATATGCGGTTGCGCCTGCGCCAGCAGTTCTTTGTTCAGCAGACCCTTGTCGAACGCCGGGTTGCTGCTTTCGGTGCAGTACACCGCTTTACCCGGATGCGGCGTGGCGGTTTTCAGCAGCGGCGACAGATCCAGCTTGTTCTGCTTGGCAGAGATGCCGTCCAGCTCGGTCAGGAACTCGGTGCGGCCGATCAGATCCACCAGTTGGCTCACGCCCAGTTGCGCCATGATCTCGCGGGTTTCACGCGCGATAAACTGGAAGTAATTCGTCACGCGTTCCGGCAGGCCGTGGTAGTGATCGCGGCGCAGCTTGTCGTCCTGAGTCGCGACGCCGGTCGCGCAGTTGTTGAGGTGGCAGATGCGCAGGTATTTACAACCCAGCGCCACCATCGGCCCGGTGCCGAAGCCGAAGCTTTCCGCACCCAGGATCGCCGCCTTGACGATGTCCACGCCGGTTTTCAGGCCGCCGTCCACCTGCAGGCGGATCTTGTGGCGCAGGCCGTTGGCCACCAGCGCCTGCTGGGTTTCCACCAGGCCCAGCTCCCAAGGACAGCCGGCGTATTTCACCGAGGACAGCGGGCTGGCGCCGGTGCCGCCGTCGTAACCGGCGATGGTGATGAGATCGGCATAGGCTTTTGCCACGCCGGTGGCGATGGTGCCGACGCCCGGTTCGGACACCAGTTTCACCGAGATCACCGCCTTCGGGTTGACCTGCTTCAGGTCGAAGATCAGCTGCGCCAGGTCTTCGATCGAGTAGATGTCGTGGTGCGGCGGCGGGGAGATCAGGGTCACGCCCGGCACCGAGTAACGCAGTCTGGCGATGTACGGAGTGACCTTGTCGCCCGGCAGCTGGCCGCCTTCGCCCGGCTTGGCGCCCTGCGCCACCTTAATCTGGATCACGTCGGCGTTCACCAGGTAGGCCGGCGTCACGCCGAAGCGGCCGGAGGCTACCTGTTTGATGCGCGACACCTTGTTGGTGCGGTAGCGCGCCGGATCTTCGCCGCCTTCGCCGGAGTTGGAGAAGCCGCCGAGGCCGTTCATGGCGATCGCCAGCGACTCGTGCGCTTCCGGGCTCAGTGCGCCGATCGACATCGCCGCGGTGTCGAAGCGTTTGAACAGCGACTCCGCCGGTTCAACCTGATCGACCGGGATCGGTTCGCCTTTCGGCGTGATGGCCAGCAGATCGCGCAGCATGGCGACCGGCCGCTCGTTCACCAGTTTGGCGTAGGCCTGATAGTCACTGTATTCCCCGCTGTGCACCGCTTTTTGCAGCGAGTTCACCACGTCCGGGTTGTAGGCGTGGTATTCGCCGCCGTGCACGAACTTCAGCAGGCCGCCTTGCTCCAGCGGCTTGCGTTTCAGCCAGGCGCGCTTGGAGAGGTTCTGCAGATCCTGCTGGAAATCGCTGAAGCTGGCGCCGCCGATGCGGCTGACCACGCCCTGGAAGCACAGATCCGCCAGATCGCGGTGCAGGCCGACCGCTTCGAACAGCTTGGAGCAGCGGTAAGAGGCGATGGTCGAGATGCCCATTTTGGACATGATCTTGTACAGGCCTTTGTTGATGCCGTTGCGGTAGTTCAGCATCACATCGCGGTATTTCTTGTCGATCGCCTGGCTGTCCACCAGCTTGGCCAGGGTTTCATAGGCCAGGTACGGGTAGATGGCGGTCGCGCCGAAGCCGAGCAGCACGGCGAAGTGGTGCGGATCGCGGGCGCTGGCGGTTTCAACGATCAGGTTGGCGTCGCAGCGCAGGCTTTTCTCTACCAGGCGAGTTTGCACGGCGCCAACCGCCATCGGGGCCGGTATCGGCAGGCGGCCGGGCGCGATGGCGCGGTCGGACAGCACCAACAGCACCGCACCTTCGCGCACCTTGCGTTCCGCTTCGTCGCACAGGGCGCGAATGGTTTGCTCCAGATCCTGCTGCTGCGGATCGAAGGTCAGATCGAGCGTCTCGGCGCGATAGTATTCGCCTTCCAGCGTGGTGAGCTGTTTGAAATCGGAGTACAGCAGGATCGGCGATTTGAAGCTCAGGCGGTGCGCCTGGCCTTCGGCTTCGCAGAACACGTTCATTTCACGGCCGATGCTGGTGGCCAGCGACATGACGTGCGCTTCGCGCAGCGGATCGATCGGCGGGTTGGTGACCTGCGCGAACTGCTGGCGGAAATAGTCGTAAACGATGCGCGGCCGGCTGGAGAGCACGGCGAACGGGGTATCGTCGCCCATCGAACCGGTGGCTTCCTGGCCAATCTCGCCCAGCACGCGGATCACCTGATCCAGCTCTTCGCTGCTGTAGCCGAACTGTTTCTGGTAGGTTTCGAGCTGCGCGTCGTCGAGCTCGCGGCTGCCGACCTGATCGTCCGGCAGATCTTCGAACGGCACCAGACGTTTGACGTTTTTCTCCATCCACTCTTTATACGGATGGCGGCTTTTCAGATCGTTGTCGGTCTCCGCCGAGTGCAGGATGCGGCCGCTGCGGGTGTCGATCACCATCAGCTCGCCGGGGCCGACGCGGCCTTTTTCCACCACTTCGTCCGGCTGGTAATCCCAGATGCCGACTTCGGAGGCGCAGGTGATCAGCTTGTCTTTGGTGATGACATAGCGCGCCGGGCGCAGGCCGTTGCGATCGAGGTTACAGGCGGCGTAGCGGCCGTCGGACATCACGATGCCGGCCGGGCCGTCCCACGGCTCCATGTGCATCGAGTTGAAGTCGAAGAAGGCGCGCAGATCGCCGTCCATGTCCGGGTTGTTCTGCCAGGCCGGCGGCACCAGCAAGCGCATGGCGCGGATGAGATCCATCCCGCCCGCCAGCAGCAGCTCCAGCATGTTGTCCAGCGAGCTGGAATCGGAGCCGGTTTCGTTGACGAACGGCGCGGCGGCCTGCAGATCCGGGATCAGCGGCGTTTGGAATTTATAGGTACGTGCGCGCGCCCATTGGCGGTTGCCGGTGATGGTGTTGATTTCGCCGTTGTGCGCCAGGTAGCGGAACGGCTGCGCCAGCGGCCAGCGCGGCACGGTGTTGGTGGAGAAGCGTTGGTGGAACAGGCAAATGGCCGATTCCAGGCGCAGGTCCGCCAGATCGAGATAGAAGCGCGGCAGATCCGCAGGCATGCACAGGCCTTTATAGATCGTCACCAGGTTGGAGAAGCTGCAGACGTAGAAGCTGTTGTCCTGCACCCGTTTTTCGATGCGGCGGCGCGCCACGAACAGGCGGCGCTCCATATCGCGCGGGCGCCAGCCGGCCGGGGCGTTAACGAAGATTTGCTCGATGCGCGGCAGGGAGGAGAGGGCGATTTCACCCAGCACGTCCGGGTTGGTCGGCACTTCACGCCAGCCGACGATCGACAGCGTTTCGTTTTGCAGCTCTTCTTCCACGATGCGGCGGCTGAGGCGCGCTTCCTCTTCATTCTGGCTGAGGAACATCATGCCGACGGCGTAGTTCTTGGCTAAACGCCAGCCGCGCTCTTCTGCCACCATGCGGAAGAAGCGATCGGGTTTTTGCAGCAACAGGCCGCAGCCGTCGCCGGTCTTGCCGTCGGCCAGGATCGCGCCGCGGTGTTGCATGCGGGCCAGCGCGTGAATGGCGGTGCGAACCACCTTGTGGCTAGGTTCGCCTTCTATGTGGGCGATCAGGCCGAAACCACAGTTGTCCCTCTCTTGGGATTTATCGTACAACATATCAGTGAACCTCCCCAGGCTCTGCGTGACTCTCACAACCTACTGCGAGGGGGCTTCCCAATTTCAGGCAGAAGTCCAATCAGCAAGTTAACCCCGCCAATCTGCTTTTCCGCCCTCCATCAATGGCCTCTCGTGACGGTCTCACAAGTGGTATAGGACTTGTTTTAAGAGGGAGTCTTCAATTACTGCATAAATATGACGAGACGTTTGCCCGTCCAGAAAGCTTCCAGCGGACTTCCAACTTAGCGAGAAAGAATTCGCAGGTCAAATGTGGGCTTAAGATAGATTCTTATCGAATTAATGATGTTTATTTGTTTGAAAAATAAGTGTTTTAATGCGTTTTTGCACTGTCGTGGGGCAACGCCGATCCCCACAGAAGTGTGAGCTGTCTCACTATAGTGCAACCCCTTAATCTCTGCACCATGCTAGTGCGGGGGTTAATGGCAGAATTTTATTCTATAAAATATTTCTTTGTTGATGTTTGTCACTGTTTTTCACCGCATTGTCATATTGCCGTTAACGGTTGCGCGACGATTAGAATAATTCATCAGAATTATAGTGAATTTATTTGCGTTTATGATGAATAGTTATGCCTGGTGGCGCCTTGCGGGGAAAGCGTTGATCTCTGTCATCGCGGGAAAAGCCGTTTCTTATTAGCATCGCGGCTTTGAACACAGAGAATCACCAAGATTATGCAGTTGCCGCAATTAGTCAATATGTTTGGCGCAGATCTCCAGCGCCGCTATGGCGAAAAGATCCATAAACTCACGCTGCACGGCGGATTCAGCTGCCCTAACCGCGACGGCACGTTGGGGCGCGGCGGCTGTACGTTTTGCAACGTCGCTTCGTTCGCCGATGAGGCGATGCAGCGGCAAAGTATCGCTGAACAGCTGGCGCAGCAGGCCGCGCGGGTCAACCGGGCGCGGCGCTATTTGGCCTATTTCCAGGCCTATACCAGCACCTATGCGGAGGTCGAACTGCTGGCGTCGATGTATCGGCAGGCGTTGGCGCAGAGCGAGATGGTCGGCCTGTGCGTCGGTACCCGGCCGGACTGCGTGCCGCCCGCCGCATTGGATCTGCTGACGGGGTATCGCGAGGAGGGTTATGAAGTGTGGCTGGAGCTGGGGCTGCAGACGGCGCACGATAAAACGCTCAAACGCATCAACCGCGGCCATGATTTCCGCTGCTATCAGCAGACCGCGCAACGGGCCCGGCAGCGCGGGCTGAAGGTGTGCTGCCATCTGATCGTCGGGCTGCCGGGAGAAAACCAGCGCGATCATCTGCTCACGCTGCAGCGGGTGGTGGCGTCCGGCGTGGATGGCATCAAGCTGCATCCGCTGCACGTCGTGACCGGCAGTACCCTGGCCCGCGCGTGGCGAGCCGGGCGTTTGCCCGACCTGGCGCTGGAGGACTACGCCGTCAGCGCCGGGGAGATGATCCGCCACACGCCTGGCGAGGTGGTGTATCACCGCCTGTCTGCCAGCGCCCGTCGGCCCACGCTGCTGGCGCCGCTGTGGTGCGAAAACCGCTGGAGCGGCATGCAGGCGGTGGGCGCTTATCTGCAGCAATACGGCGGGCAGGGCAGCGCGCTGGATGCCGCCCTGCGTTATTCACCGACGTTATAACTGCAGGTTGGTGCGTACCTCCGCGCGGGCGCGCTGCAAATCGGCCTGTAGCTGCGGGTTCGCCAACAGCCGTGCGGCGAGCGCCGTCGCCGCCAGCTTACCGCCTTCCAGATCGCTCGGATAGTGCACACCGGCAATCACCCGGCTTTGCGCATTGCTTGCCGCCCGTTCAAACAGCGCACTGCGTTTTTCCGGCACCATCTGCGCCAGCAGGATCGCCGTCAGGTAGCTGTCCATCGCGTGTCCGCTGGGGTAGGAATCGCCTTCCGGCGGTGGCAGCAGCGGTTTCACGCGGCGGTCGGCCTCATAGGGGCGCTGGCGACCATAGAAAGCTTTGGCGGGCATCAGGCTTTGTTCAAAGTCTTGATAGACCCGGCGGAACAGGGCGGCGGTGAGCGGATGGCGATCGACGGTGAACGTCGGGCCGAAGATATCGCGAGCGAAGGGGAAGGCGGCGTCTTCCAGGTGATCATCCCGCTTGGCCTTGGCGACTTGTTCCGCCGTACGGCCAGCCTGTATGGTCAGTACCGCCTGCAGATCCGCCCGATTCTGCGGCGTATCCGTTGAAGGCGGCGGCGGCAACAGCGTAGCGATTTGTTGTTGCTCCTCATTCAGATAGCCGGTCACGGTAGTGGTGGCCTTCAGGGGCAAAATAACGGTCAGAGACAGGACGAACAGGGTAGTGCGATAGATGGTTAACATGGTCAATCCTCACATCAGGGAAATGAGGAAGCCTGCCGGGCTGGCCACAACGCGGCTGCAGGTGAAAGTAAACCGCGGGATAACATCCTTTCCCTTACTTCAAGCCTCAAGGCTTCGCTATCCGTGTCTGCGAAAGCATTCGTCATGCACGGTGCATCATTAATATATTAACGTAAGGGTATTCTCAAGCGGCTGCGGTGTGGGGGGTGTCACATAAAAAGTCTTTTAGTTACAATTGATTAATCCCTAAGTATGAGCGGAACGATCAACGTGGTTTTTCATGGTTTCGGCGGCAATGAACCGCCCGTTGCACGCCAGACGCCGCTATTTTACGTTAGCAGGACTTGACTCTCAGACACAGCGGAAAAATTTACGGTATGATTCAAAAGATTGTGTCTGATGGGAGCCGCTATGAAGCAAATCCGGGTGTTGGCCCAGTACTACGTCGATTTAATGGTGAAACTGGGGTTGGTGCGCTTCTCGCTGCTGCTGGCCTCGGCGCTGGTGGTGCTGGCTATGGTGGTGCAGATGGCGGTGACCATGCTGCTGCGCGGCGAAGTGGAAAGCATCGACGTGGTGCGTTCGATCTTCTTCGGCCTGTTGATCACCCCGTGGGCGGTCTACTTCCTCTCGGTGGTGGTGGAGCAGCTGGAGGAATCGCGCCAGCGGCTGGCGCGGCTGGTGGACAAGCTGGAAGAGATGCGCCACCGCGATCTGGAGCTCAATCAGCAGCTCAAAGACAATATCAGCCAGCTGAACCAGGAGATCGCCGACCGTATCAAGGCGGAAGAAGAGCGCCTGCAGGTGATGGAGAAACTGACGGAAGAGATGGAACAGCGTGAACTGGCACAGATTGAGCTGGGCCAGCAATCGGCGCTGCTGCGTTCCTTCCTCGATGCCTCGCCGGATCTGGTCTACTACCGCAACGAAGACAAAGAATTTTCCGGCTGCAACCGCGCGATGGAGCTGCTGACCGGCAAGAGCGAGAAGCAGCTGATCGGCCTGACGCCGTTCGACGTCTACGGCCGGGAGATCGCCGAAAAGGTCATTGAGACCGACGAGAAGGTGTTCCGCCACAACGTCTCGCTGACCTACGAACAGTGGCTGGTGTATCCCGATGGCCGCAAGGCCTGTTTCGAGCTGCGCAAGGTGCCGTTTTACGACCGGGTGGGCAAACGCCACGGGCTGATGGGCTTCGGCCGCGATATTACCGAGCGTAAGCGCTACCAGGACGCGCTGGAGAACGCCAGCAGGGAGAAGACCACCTTTATCTCCACGATCAGCCACGAGCTGCGTACGCCGCTTAACGGCATCGTCGGCCTGAGCCGCATCCTGCTCGATACCGAGCTGAACGACGAGCAGCTGAAATACCTGAAGACCATTCACGTCAGCGCCATCACCCTCGGCAATATCTTCAACGACATTATCGAAATGGATAAGCTCGAGCGGCGCAAGGTGCAGCTCGACAACCAGCCGGTGGACTTCACCGGCTTCCTGGCGGATCTGGAGAACCTCTCCGGCCTGTTGGCGCAGCCGAAAGGGCTGCAGTTCATCATGGAGCCGCAGACGCCGCTGCCGCAGCAGATCGTGACCGACGGTACGCGCCTGCGGCAGATTTTGTGGAACCTGATCGGCAACGCGGTGAAATTCACCCAGCAGGGGCAAATCGTGGTGCGCGTGCGGCGCGAGGCGCAGGAGGAAAAGCTGGTGTTCGAGGTGGAAGACTCGGGCATGGGCATCCCGCAGGACGAGCAGGACAAGATCTTCGCCATGTATTACCAGGTGAAAGATCAGCGCGGCGGCCGTCCGGCCACCGGCACCGGCATCGGGCTGGCGGTCTCCAAGCGACTGGCGCAGAGCATGGGCGGCGACATCACCGTGCGCAGCGAACAGGGGCACGGTTCTTGCTTCACTCTGACCATCCAGGCGCCGGCGGTGCAGGAAGCCGCCAGCGCGGCGCCGGAGGAAGAGGAACTGCCGTTGCCGGCGCTGCACATCCTGCTGGTGGAGGATATCGAGCTGAACGTGATCGTGGCGCGCTCGGTGCTGGAGAAACTGGGCAACAGCGTCGAGGTGGCGATGAACGGCCACGACGCGCTGGCGATGTTCGATCCGGACGAGTTCGATTTGGTGCTGCTGGACATCCAGCTGCCGGACATGACCGGGCTGGACATCGCCCGGGCGCTGCGCGAACGCTACGCCGGGCAGGCGCTGCCGCCGCTGGTGGCCCTGACCGCCAACGTGCTGAAAGACAAAAAAGAGTACCTCGAGGCGGGCATGGACGATGTGCTGAGCAAGCCGCTGTCGGTGCCGGCGTTGACCCAGGTCATCAAACACTATTGGGATCATCAACCTTCTCACACTTCAAAGAAAACGGAGCACAAGGCGATGCAGATTAATGAGTCGTTACTCGATACCGCGATGCTGGAACAGTACATGGACCTGGTTGGCCCGCAGCTGATCCACCAAAGCCTGGAGATGTTCGAACAGATGATGCCGGGCTATCTGGCGGTGCTGGACTCCAACATGACGGCGCGCGATCAGAAAGGCATCACCGAGGAAGGGCACAAGATCAAAGGCGCCGCCGGTTCGGTCGGTCTGCGTCACCTGCAGCAGCTGGCGCAACAGATTCAAACGCCGACGCTGCCGGCCTGGTGGGATAACGTGCAGGATTGGGTGGATGAGTTGAAGCAAGAGTGGCGCAACGACGTGCAGGTACTGCGGGCTTGGGTAGAGAACGCTGAAAAAAAATGACCCCGACCTAAGCCGGGGTGCGCGAATATTGCGCCAACACCAGGGAAATTGTGAACCTGCGTATTGGTTTCAGTGTTCTGGTCGAGCAGGTTGTAGCGAATTCCTAAACATCATACAGCCAACAACATAGCAAATGTAAGCGCTCTTGTTAGAAGATTCATTAAAATGTGTGATGTAGATTAGTGTTTGTCAACTCCGAGCACGAACCAGTTGACAGCAGCGACAGGAGTAAGAGTGATGAAAAAGGTGGGTGTCGTCCTCAGCGGCAGCGGCGTTTATGACGGTACGGAGATCCATGAAGCGGTGCTGACGCTGCTGGCGTTGGACCGTGCCGGCGAGCAGGCGGTGTGCTTTGCGCCCGATAAACCACAATGCCATGTTATTAATCACTTATCAGGTGAGGAGATGGCGGAGTCGCGCAATGTTCTGATTGAGTCGGCGCGCATTGCCCGCGGCGCGGTGCAGCCGCTGGCGCTGGCGGACGCCGCGCAGCTGGATGCGCTGATCGTGCCCGGCGGCTTCGGCGCCGCCAAGAACCTCAGCAATTTCGCCGAAGCCGGCGCGGAATGTTGGGTCGATGAAGATTTGGCGCGTCTGACGCGCGAGATGCATAAGGCCGGCAAACCAATTGGCCTGATGTGCATCGCGCCGGCGCTGTTGCCGAAACTGCTGAATCAACAAGCGCGGCTGACCATTGGCAACGATCCGGACCTGGGAGAAGTGATTGACGCCATGGGCGGCGAGCCGGTGATTTGTCCGGTGGACGATATCGTGGTGGACAGCGAACACAAAGTCGTGACCACGCCGGCCTATATGCTGGCGCCGTCGATCGCGCAGGCGGCCCTCGGCATCGATAAGCTGGTGGCGCGGGTGCTGGAACTGGCTGAATGAGAAAATCGCTCGGCGGATGGCGGCGACTGCGCCCAGGGTATTGGCTGAAGCGCGGGGTCATCGCGATTCTCGGCCTGTGGGTGTTGGGCATTGCGGCCTTTGCCTTCCTGCCGGTGCCGTTTTCCGCCGTGATGGTGGAGCGGCAAGTCAGCGCCTGGCTGAGCGGCGACTTCGGCTACGTCGCCCATTCGGACTGGGTGTCGATGGACGACATCTCGCCGCAAATGGCGCTGGCGGTGATGGCGGCGGAGGATCAGAAGTTTCCAGACCATTGGGGCTTCGACGTGGCGGCCATTGAAAAGGCGCTCAGCCACAACGAGAAGCGCCCGACGCGCATCCGCGGCGCGTCCACGCTGTCGCAGCAAACCGCCAAGAACCTGTTTCTGTGGGATGGCCGCAGCTGGCTGCGCAAAGGGCTGGAGGCCGGATTGACGTCGGGCATCGAGCTGGTGTGGACCAAGCGGCGCATTCTGACGGTGTACCTGAACATCGTCGAGTTCGGCGACGGGGTGTTTGGCGTAGAGGAGGCATCACAACGCTTTTTCCATAAGCCGGCCAAACGGCTGACCGCGGCCGAAGCGGCGCTGCTGGCGGCGGTATTGCCGAATCCGCATCGCTTCAGGGCCGATGCGCCGTCCGGTTATGTGATACAGCGACAGCAGTGGATCATGCGCCAGATGCGGCAGCTGGGCGGGGAAGCGTTTTTAAGCGAGAACAAGCTGGATTAAACGGGCGGGAACGGCACGGCGCCGCTCCCGCCAGAACGGATTACTTCACATAGGTAAAGGCGGTGGTGACGTGCTTCACGCCGCTGACCTGGCTGGCGATCTGCGCCGCCGACTGTCCTTCCTGTTGGGTGACCAGGCCCAGCAAGAACACTTCGCCATTTTCGGTGGTGACCTTCACGTTGGACGATTTCACCGTATCGCTGGTGAGCAGCTGCGAACGCACCTTGGTGGTGATCCAGGTGTCGGAGGACGCGGTGCTCAGGCTGACCGGCGTGCCCTGACGGATTTCGTTATACACTTCGGTCGTGCCTTCCACGCCCATGGCGATCTGCTTGGCGCGCGCGGTGAGATCGGCGTTAGGCGACTGGCCGGTCAACAGCACTTTGCCCTGATAGGCGGTGGCGACCACCCGGGCGTCTTTCTTCAACTGCTGGTCTTTGCTCAGAGCGCTTTCGACCCTGGCTTCCAGCGTGCCGTCATCCACCTGGGTCCCGACGCTGCGCGGGTCGGTGGCGGTTTTGGTCGCGACGGCCGCACTGCCGACGACGACGCCGGCGATACAGCCTTGCAACAGCAGGGCGCTGGACAGCACTGCAAATGTGGCTTTTAGCTTCATCTCAGTTCCTTAATCGTCCTGGTGGGGGAATAACGTATTGTCTATCAGATCGCACAGGCAGTTTACGGTCAGCATATGCATTTCCTGAATGCGCGAGCTGCGGTGCGACGGGATGCGGATCTCGACATCCTGCTGGCCGAGCAGCCCGGCCAGCTCGCCGCCGTCGTAGCCGGTGAGCGCGACGATGGTCATATCGCGCGTGACGGCCGCCTCGACCGCTTTCACAATATCACGGCTGTTGCCGCGGGTGGAAATCGCCAGCAGCACGTCGCCGGTGTGCCCGAGCGCGCGCACCTGCTTGGCGTACACTTCGTCGTGCAGCCGATCGTTGCTGATCGCCGTCAGCACCACGTTGTCGGCGTTGAGGGCGATGGCCGGCAGGCTGGGGCGCTCGGTTTCAAAACGGTTGATCATGCTGGCGGCGAAGTGCTGCGCGTTGGCCGCCGAGGTGCCGTTGCCGCAGCACAGGATTTTGTTGCCGTTGAGTAAGGATTGAACCAGCGTCATCGCAGCGCGGGAAATGGCGTCCGGCAATGCTTCCGCCGCCGCGATCTGGGTTTGGATGCTTTCGGTAAAACAGACTTTAATTCTATCCAGCACGTTGTATTAATCCACTAAGTCAAAGGGCCGGTCTGCGCCGCAAAACCCCGATTAATCCGCATTGAAGGCGTTGGGTATCCATTCTAACTGGCTACCGGTAATGGCCAAAACATCAAAACGGCAAGATGATGTGTCAAAACTGGCTCCGCGCCCCGCCAGCCAGACGGCGGCGGCATGCAGCAACCGCTGTTGTTTGCGAAAGGTGACGCTGGCGGCCGCGCCGCCGAAGGCGTCGTTGCGGCGGTAGCGCACTTCGACGAACACCCAGGTGGCGCCGTCGCGCATGATGAGGTCGAGCTCACCGCCGCGTACCGCGACGTTGGCGGCGCAGAAGGTGAGCCCGGCGTGTTCCAGGTGACGGCGGGCCAGTAACTCATAGCCCGCCCCTGAGGCGCGTGGGTTCAAGAGACCGGAACGACCGTACCCTGACGGTATTGCAGCCAAGGCAGTTTGCGGTTGATCACGCAGTTCGGCGACGCGCTCAGCGTACCGGTGGTGCCGGAAACCTGGAAGCCCGGCAGCTGGCGCATTTCAGCAAAGTGGTTGGCCAATGTCCAGGCATCCATCCCCATCGCGTACAGGCGCACCAGCGAGTAGTCGTTACGGAAGCGCGCGCTGGCCTGCTGCAACAGCTGAGGATTTGAGCCGGCCAGCAGCGGGATGTCGCTGAACTGCAGGCCTTCCATTTCCAGGCGGAAGTCCGGGCCCGCACCGGCCTGATAGCTGCGCGAGCTGGCGTACATCGCCGGCTTGCCGCGCGAGCTGGTGGCCATGTCGATCATCGGTTTGATCAGCGTCAGCTGAGACTGGGTGGCGACGATATACACCGCGTCGACGCTGCCGTCGGTCGCAGCGGGCACGTCGCTCGGCGGTGCAGGAATGGTCAATCCGGCGATGGTCACGCTCTGCGGCGCCGGGGCGCTCGATATCGGCGTGCCGGTCATGCGGATGCCGCCGCTGTTGACCATCTGGCGCAGTTCGCCGGCGGAGCCGATGTCCTGACGCAGCACGGTTTGCCCGCCTTGCTTCTGCCATTCCTGGTTAAAGGCCTTGGCGACGCGATCGCCGAAGGCGCCGCGCGGCACCAGCAGCAGCGGTTGACGCTTCTGCTGTTCCCAGATGTGGCGTGCGGCGTCGCGCGCTTCATCTTCCGGCGATAGGGCAAAGTAACAGATGTTCAGGTTGTCCTTCGGCGTTTCCGGCTGGTTGAGCGCCAGCACGTTCAGCGTGGTGGTGCTGGCGGACAGCTGATCGACGTTCTCTTTCAGCAGCGGGCCGACCACCAGGGTGGCGCCATCCTGCTGCGCCTGGCTCAGCAAGGCGGCCAGCGGCTGGCTGGTGGTGTCGTACACTTTGACCTGTGCGTTAGCGGCCTGCAGCGGCGTTATCGGCGCACTGGACGGCGCCGCCGGTTGCGCGGCGGTCACCGCAGGCTGGCTCTCTTGCGCCGAAGGGCTGACCGCGCCGTTGGCGTTGATGTCACCCGCGGCGGCCTGGTCGGCCGGCGCCGTTGGGGCCTGCACGCTGGCTGGTTGCGCGGCTTGAGGCTGCGGCGCCGGCATGGAACCGCCGTTTTTCGCCGCTTCGAAGCCTTGTTGGATGGCGTCGGCGAACACTTTCGCCTGGCCGTTCAACGGCAGCAGCAGGGCGATTTTCGAGGTAGAGGCCTGGGTGAAGTTCAGCACCTGGTTCAGGCGAGCGGGCAGCGTTTTGGCCGCCGGGTTTTTCGGATAACGGTTCTGCCAGTCTTTGATGCCGGCCTTCAGCAGATCGGGATCCTGCTTGTTGTCCTGATAGACGCGCAGCAGATCCAGCCAGCCTTGCAGCACGTTCTCGTCGGCGTTGATCACCAGGCTGTTCATCTCCTGCGGCGTCAGCTGCAGCAGCGCCTGCCAGGTCTGATCCAGGTTTTCCTGGTGCGGTTTGCCGGTCAGCAACGGCTCTTGAGCGATATAGGCGCGGATCAAGGGCAGCGACGCTTTGCCCTGATTGGCGGCGATCTGCGCCTGGTAGTAGCGCACCTTCTGATTCGGCGACAGCGAAGCGCTGTCCAGATGGCCCAGCGTGCTGCGGGCGCTGACGTAGCTCTTGTTGGCGATCTGCAGTTCGGCGGTCAGCAACTGGCGTTCAGTCTGCTGCGCGCCGCTGAGATTTTTCGGCAGCTGATTCAACTGGTCGCCGGCCTGAGGCAGTTTTCCTTCACGCAGCAAGGCGCGAATAGCAAGTAATTGCCAGTCAGCCTTGTTATCATCGCTGCTTTGCTGCAACTGCTGCAGGTAGTAATCGGAGCTGGCGCTCGCTTCGTCCTGTATATTGGCGGGCGGCGTTTGCGGGGCCCGACTTGGACAGCCTGCCAGGAAAAGGGCGGCCGCGATGACTGCGGTAAGTCGGACAGGCTTGGAACGCCCTGCTTTGGTACGAACGAATGTTGAGGAAAGCATACTGTATCCAGTGATGTTTTTTTCAAGATGCTCAATATTAAATCGGCAACCCGGATGAAACAATGAATCAACACCAACAATCAGTCATTTCTGCATCAACGCTGTATGTGGTGCCCACCCCCATCGGCAATCTGGGCGATATCACTCACCGTGCGTTAGAGGTACTGAAAAGCGTTGATCTGATCGCGGCGGAAGACACGCGCCATACCGGATTGCTGCTGCAACACTTCGCGATCAACGCGCGTCTGTTCGCGCTGCATGACCACAACGAACAGCAAAAAGCCGATCAGCTGCTGGCGAAACTGCAGGAAGGCCAGAGCATCGCGCTGGTGTCCGACGCCGGCACGCCGCTGATCAACGATCCCGGTTATCACCTGGTGCGCCGCTGCCGCGAGGCCGGCATTCGCGTGGTGCCGCTGCCGGGCGCCTGCGCCGCCACCACCGCGCTGTGCGCTGCGGGCGTCGCTTCCGACCGCTTCTGCTACGAAGGCTTCCTGCCGGCGAAAACCAAGGGGCGCAAGGATACGCTGATGGCGCTGGCGGAGGAACCGCGCACGCTGATTTTCTACGAATCCACTCACCGTCTGCTGGAAAGCCTGCAGGACATGGTCACCGTCTGGGGCCCGCAGCGCTATGTGGTGCTGGCGCGCGAGCTGACCAAAACCTGGGAATCTATCCACGGCGCACCGGTGGGCGAACTGCTGGCGTGGGTGCAGGAAGATGAAGTGCGCCGCCGCGGCGAGATGGTGCTGATCGTCGAAGGCCACAAGGCGCAGGAGGATGCGCTGCCGCTCGAGGCGCTGCGCACGCTGGCGCTCCTGCAAAAAGAGCTGCCGCTGAAAAAGGCGGCGGCGCTGGCGGCCGAAATCCACGGCGTGAAGAAAAATGCGCTGTATAAGCACGCGCTGGAGCAACAACAGCCGTAAAGCGGTTGACCTGCCGCCGCCGCGACGCTACTATCCGCGCCGGAGTTGACCAGACAGTCGCCGCTTCATTGCCGTCCTCTTCGGGGAGACAGATGGAGGGGAGGAAAGTCCGGGCTCCATAGGGCAGGGTGCCAGGTAACGCCTGGGAGGCGCAAGCCTACGACTAGTGCAACAGAGAGCAAACCGCCGATGGCCCGCGCAAGCGGGATCAGGTAAGGGTGAAAGGGTGCGGTAAGAGCGCACCGCGCGGCTGGCAACAGTTCGTGGCACGGTAAACTCCACCCGGAGCAAGGCCAAATAGGGGTTCACATGGTACGGCCCGTACTGAACCCGGGTAGGCTGCTTGAGCCAGTGAGCGATTGCTGGCCTAGAGGAATGACTGTCCACGACAGAACCCGGCTTACCGGTCAACTCCCTCGACAAAAGAAAACCCCGCGCAACGTCAGTTGCGCGGGGTTTTTCGTTGTAAGCCTTAAACCACCTCCTAAGGAGGTGGTGATTGAACCTGTGAGGCTCTAGCCTGAAGGAAACCCATGCCGGAATATTCCAGCTTACTCACCACAAGTAAGAAGGAAATCACCAACATGGGTTTATACAGGAGTTCATCACATGTGTTCTGGCGTTGCAAATACCACCTGGTGTGGACGCCGAAGTATCGATTTAAAATCCTCCGCGACAAGGTGGGTAAAGAGCTCTACCGAACAATTTATATCCTCTGCAACATGAAGGACTGTGAAGTTCTTGAGCTAAATATTCAGCCAGATCATGTGCATCTGGTCGTGATAGTCCCCCCGAAGCTATCGATTTCGACGTTGATGGGCGTCCTGAAAGGACGCAGTGCAATCCGGCTTTACAATCGTTTTCCACATATACGAAAGAAGTTGTGGGGCAATCATTTTTGGGCAAGGGGATACTTTGTCGATACGGTAGGAGTAAACGAAGAAATTATCAGGCGATACGTGAGGCATCAGGATAAGAAGGACCAAGAGATCGAACAGCAGATGGAGTTGTTGCAGGATTAACTCGAAAATGGCCCCCTTTTAGGGGGCGTCGTGTAAAGCCACCTCCTCAGGAGGTGGTCTTTTACTTTCCGGCCGGTTTACACCGGCAGGTCAATCAGCAGCGCGCGCAGCGGCGTTTCGGCGCGGATCGTCAGGCGATTCTCCTCGCGCACGAAGGCGCCGTCGCCGCAGGTCAGGCGCTGCACTTCGTGGCGTTCGCCGGTGGCGGCGATGGTGCCGTGAATCGACTGCAAATAGGCGCGCGGCCCGTTAATCGTCAGCGTTTGCTCTTCGCCCGGCTGCAGAGCGAGATGGTGGATCCAGACCTGCTGGCGCAGCTGCAGGCTGCCCTGCGCGCCGTCCGGTGAGGCCAGCAGCAGGTTGCCCGCCGCCGGCAGCGTCAGGCGCTGCACCCGCTCGTTGCTGCGTTCCGGGCAGGCGTCCAGCCACAGCTGCAGGCGGGTCAGCGGCGTATCGCTGCTGACGTTCTGTTCGCTGTAGCTCAGGCCCGGCTGGGTGGCCAGCAGCAGCGCTTCGCCGGCTTTGGCGCGCGCGGCGTTGCCGTCGCTGTCGCGGTATTCCGCCTCGCCCTGCAGGATCAGGTTCAGGATATCCACGCTGGGATAGGTGCGCGGCTGGAACGACGCGCCCGGCGCCAGCACTTCCTGATTCAGCACCCGGAGCGACGCATAGCCCATCAGTTTGGGATCGAAGTAGTGACCAAAGGAAAAGGTGTAGCGAGCCTGCAGCCAACCAAAGTCAGCTTGCCCGCATTGTTGTGCTGTTCTGCATGTAATCATGGCAATCGGCTCTCTAAATTCATTATCCAAATGGTAAGCATCTGGACGTCGGATTGTTAGCCAGTTAATCTGGTCGGCATATTCAAATTTCCTGACAGAGGGATGTGATGGCCAGAGATCGGGCACTCACGCTTGAGGCGCTGAGAGTGATGGACGCGATCGACCGGCGCGGCAGCTTCGCCGCGGCCGCCGACGAATTGGGCCGGGTGCCGTCGGCGCTCAGCTACACCATGCAAAAATTGGAAGAAGAATTGGACGTGGTGCTGTTCGACCGCTCGGGCCACCGCACCAAGTTCACCAACGTGGGGCGCATGTTGCTGGAGCGCGGGCGGGTGCTGCTGGAAGCGGCTGACAAGCTGACCACCGACGCCGAGGCGCTGGCGCGCGGTTGGGAAACCCACCTGACCATCGTCAGCGAAGCGCTGTCACCGCCGAGCCTGCTGTTTCCGCTGGTGGACAAGCTGGCGCTGAAGGCCAACACCCAGGTGTCGATTTTCACCGAAGTGCTGGCGGGCGCCTGGGAGCGGCTGGAACAGGGGCGCGCCGACATCGTGATCGCGCCGGACATGCATTTTCGCGCGTCGTCGGAGATCAACACCCGCAAACTGTACAAGGTGATGAGCGTCTACGTCGCCGCGCCGGATCATCCTATCCACCAGGAGCCGGAGCCGCTGTCCGAGGTGACCCGCGTGAAGTACCGTGGCATCGCGGTGGCGGATACCGCCCGCGAGCGCCCGGTGTTGACCGTGCAGCTGCTGGATAAGCAGCAGCGTCTGACGGTGAGCACCATCGAAGACAAACGTCTGGCGCTGCTGGCCGGATTGGGGGTGGCGACCATGCCGTACCCGATGGTGGAAAAAGATATCGAGGCCGGACGGCTTCGCGTGGTGGGGCCGGAATACAGCCGCGAAGCCGACATCATCATGGCCTGGCGGCGCGACAGCATGGGGGAGGCGAAAGCCTGGTTCCTGCGCGAAATTCCGCGCCTGTTCGCGCAGCGCTAACGTCGGTGGCATGAGATCCCCTTGCCGGGCGGCAAGGGGATTTTTTTGCCTTAGCCGAAGAACCGATCGCGGCCGTGCGGCTCGTCCAGATCCTGCGCCGGCCCGATGGAAATGATGCCGTGCGGGTTGATGGTGGCGTGGCTGCGGTAGTAGTGGTTGCGAATGTGCGGCAGGCTGACCGTGTCGGCGATGCCCGGCATCTGGTAGATGTCGCGCAGGAAACCGTACAGGTTCAGGTAGTCGCTGATGCGGTGTTTATCGCACTTGAAGTGGGTGACGTACACCGGATCGAAGCGCACCAGCGTGGTCCACAGGCGCAGGTCGGCTTCGGTCAGCCGATCGCCGGTCAGGTAGCGGTGCTGCCCCAGGATTTGCTCCAGGCGCTCCAGCGCGTTGAAGACCCCGTTGACCGCTTCGTCATAGGCTTCCTGGCTGGTGGCGAAACCGGCCTTGTACACGCCGTTGTTCACTTGATCGTAAATCCAACCGTTCAGCTCATCGATTTTGCCGCGCAGCTCGGCCGGGTAGTAATCGCCCGCGCGGGCGCCCACGCCGTCAAACGCGCTGTTGAACATGCGGATGATGTCGGCGGATTCGTTGCTGACGATGGTTTGCCGCTGTTTATCCCACAGCACCGGCACGGTCACGCGCCCGCTGTAGTGCGGATCGGCCTGCAGGTAGATCTGATACAGGAAGTCGGCGTGATACAGCGGATCGCCGGTGGTTTCAGGAAAATCCTGGCCGAAGGTCCAGCCGTTTTCCAGCATCAGCGGGTGCACCACCGAGACCGGAATGATCTGCTCCAGCCCTTTCAGTTTGCGCATCAGCAGCGTGCGGTGCGCCCAGGGGCAGGCGAGAGAAACGTACAGGTGATAACGGCCGGCTTCGGCCTGGAAGCCGCCCACGCCGTGTTCGCCCGGCTGACCGTCGGCGGTCACCCAATTGCGAAACTGAGCGGTTGAACGTTTGAAACGGCCGCCGGTAGACTTCGTGTCATACCAGATGTCTTGCCAAACGCCATCGACGAGTTGTCCCATGGGAATCTCCTTGGTGTCCGAGTGAAAAGCGACAGGGCCCGGCATGCCGGGCCCTGAATGACAGTTTAGATTACCATTTCTTATTCAGAAGACGGTCGATGCTGAAGCCGCCCGGGCCTGCGACCGCCAACACGATGAAGCCGCCGGCGATGGTCAGGTTTTTCATGAACATCAGCTGGTTTACGCCTTCCGCAAAGTCAGTGTGGAACAGCAGCGCGGTCAGAATGGTGAAGCCGGCAGTGAACAGCGCTACGGTGCGGGTCAGGAAACCGAACAGGATCGCCAGACCGCCGCCAAATTCCAGCAGGATGGTCAGCGGCAGCAAGAAGCCAGGCACGCCCATCGATTGCATGTACTGTTGGGTACCGGCATAAGCGTCACCCATTTTGCCGTAGCCTGCCACGATAAACAGGATTGGCATCAGAATACGAGCAACCAGCAAACCTGTATCTTCTAATTTTTTCATCATCTACTCCAAAGTGTTTTTGTGCGCCTGTTCGGCGGTAGTCATATCAACGGGCGGTATATCGGGTCTCTCACCCTGTCCGGCCCATATCGTATTGATGGAGTGAATGTTAAGCGGGAAGTGCTCAGGTTGTTAGCAAGTAAAACTGTCGTAATTTTTCAAAAAATCTGAATCTTTAGCGTGCTAATAAACTGACGCTGGTCAGCAGGTTGCCCGGCCCTCGGGATAAGCAGCGCTGTTTTAGGGGGAAAACGAGGGCGGAGCAACAGGATGTTTGAAGGAAAAATGTGGGGCTTACTTGGCGGAGAAGGTCTTTTTAAACAGGCGGATAGCACTCCAGGCACCGAACGCGCGGCGCGACCAGCGGATCATCTTGCTGGGGTGGCGGATGCCGTACAGCGCCATGACGCTGGAACCGAGCACCAGATAGCGGCGCAGGCCAAACACCGTTTGCCAGCCGCGGTCGATGCGTTCGGTCTTCTCCAGCCACAGAGACTTGTGTTCGGCCAGATCCAGGCGTTGCTGCTGGATCTGGCGAATCAGCCTCTCTTTTTTCCATTCCAGGTAGCGGCGGCGGCTCATGGCTCGCGCTCCAGTTCGGCGCGGTCGAGTTCCAGCTGCTTGCGCGTGGCGCCGAGCAGCGTGGTGCGACGGGCCTTGACCAGCGTCCAGATGGTGCCGACCACGGCCAGGAACAGCAGCACGCCGGTCGTGGCGCCCAGCGCCACCAGCCGGTAGACCGGATCGATGGCCCAGAAGATCAGGATCAGCAGGCTCATCAAACCGAAGGCGGTGAACAGCAGCGTCATGCCGGCCATGATCAGCAGCTGAATGAGATTGACTTTCTCCTCTTCCAGCTCGACCACCGCCAGCCGGACACGGGTTTCCACCATGCCGACCAGGATCGTGATGATGCGCTGACCGATATCCAGGACCCCTTTAGCGGGGCCCTGCGCGCGCACTTGCGGTTGTTCAGCCATGATTAACGACGCGCGAGCAGCACGCCCAGCACGACGCCGACCGCCGCGCCGATACCGATGCCGGTCCACGGGTTGTCGCGCACGTAATCGTCGGCCTGACCGGCGATCTGTTTGGTTTGCGAAGCCAGCTTGTCACCGGCGTCGCTCAGGCGAGCGCGGGTCTCTTTCAGCGCGCCTTCCGCTTTCGAACGCAGCTTCTCCAGCTCGGCTTTCGGCTTGTCGGTGGAGGAGTTCAGCACTTCCTCGAGCGTATCGGCTAAGGACTTCAGTTCAGCGCGTAAGTTTTCTGCATTTGAATCATGTGCCATGTGATTATTCCTTAACGTTTATTTCGACAGACTTTTAACATAGCGGATTTTTTCGCCGGAGCAAAGGGGTGATGGCCAGCAGATAACTCCAGACATCAATTCCATATGCTTAAGAAATCCCGTGTGATGGGGCTCTCATCGATAAATCCGCTGGTGTAAAAAAATTATTCCGCCTGGGCGCGTTTCAACTCAGCCTGCGCTTCCGCCAGCTTTTGCTGCTTCTTGGCGACCTTGTCCAGCTTGCCGGTTTGCTGCGCTTCTTTCAGCTCCTGTCGGCGCTCGTCGACCTTACGCTGCTTTTCCGCGATATTTTTCTGGCGTTCGGCCTGCAGGCCGGCTTCGGTACAGTGAGTCTGCACTTCGCTCAGCGCTTTTTTCAGCCCGTCCACGCGGTGGGTGTTGCCGTGTTGGGTGGCGTAGTCGATTTGCTGCTGGATGTCTTGCGCTTTGGCGGCGCAGCCGCCCTCAGCGGCCGAAGCGAACGCCGGCAGCGTGCAGAGTGGCAACAGCAGTAACAGTGAGTGGCGTAATTTCATCTTTCAGTTCCTTTTCATGGGATGCCTGAACAGGCATCCGCTTTCCTGACTGCCGAAGGCAGCAGCGCGAGAGGAGGGCGTTCATCGCCGGCTGAAGTTACCCTTCAGCATAGTCATGAAACCGGCGTGCCCCCAAAGAATCAGCCGTGACTCGGTGCCGACTGATTAATTCTTGAGCTAATCGATGCGAATGAAAATGAAGATAATGGCAATGAAAGGAAACCCCTTCATATGAAGGGGGATTATCCCAGGTTGAGTGGGGAACGCGCAAATTCGCGTACCCAATGCGACGGCACGGGGGACTCGCTCAACGCGATGTGGTAACCGGGCGGTAGGATGGTTTGCAGCGCTTCGCGCGCCAGCAATTGCTGCTCCGGCGAATCCAGACGGATGACCAGGCCATCGCCTTCCGGCGTAATGCTTTTGATGCGGATGCCGCGCTCATCCAGGCGCTGGTAGACGTAAAAACCGTCGGGCAGCGACAGCCCTTGCTGGCTGGCGCGAATGCGCAGCTCGCTCTCGGTACGCACCATGCAGGGCACCAACAGCGTCGCCAACGCCAGCAGGGCGAGCGCGATCATCAAGACGTATTGCCAGCGCGGGCGCTTTGCTGTCACGCCCCTTTCCCCGGGTTCTGGCCGCTGGCGCGTTTCTTGCGCCACAGCACGATCAGCGAGCCGACCAGCCCGACCACCAGCAACACCAGCGGCAACATCATCAGGCAGAACATCAGCTGATCTTCATACTTGCGGAACACCGGGGTTTTTCCGAGGGCGAAGCCCAGCGTCGTCAGAATCAAGACCCACAGCAGGCCGCTCATCCAGTTGAAGAACTGGAAGCGTGCGTTGCTCAGGCCGGACAGGCCGGCGATGGTTGGCAGCAGGGTACGCACGAAGGCCAGGAAGCGGCCGACCAACAGGGCGGAAAGGCCGTGGCGGTGGAACAGGTTATGCGCACGCTGATGGTAGTGGGCCGGCAGATGCGAAAGCCAGCCTTGCACCGTTCGCGTATTGCCGAGCCATCGGCCCTGTATGTAACTGACCCAGCACCCCAGGCTGGCGGCGACGGTCAGGATAACGATGGTCAGCGGGAAGCCCATGGTGCCTTTGGCGATCAGTACGCCGACCAGGATCAGCAGGCTGTCGCCCGGCAGGAAAGCGGCCGGCAGCAGGCCGTTTTCCAAAAACAGGATCATGAACAGCAGGATGTAGAGGGTCCACACCAACGAAGGGTTCGCCAGCGTCTCAAAATCCTGCTGCCATAAGGCATGTATCAGTTCTTTAATGATGTCCATCCGGTGTTCCTAAAACGTCATTGTTTATTTTTATCTCAGCGGCGGAGCGGGCGTGGGCTGAAAGCGCGCGGCGATCCTAATGCTGATAACGATGAAACGGCGTTGCTTTAAGGTTTCTAAGCGGTGCGACACCGGTCATAGGTGGTAAGTCAGCGTGCCACGGTACTGCATATTGCTTTCTTTCCAGCCGGCCTGCCGGCTCTGTTGCCTGGAGGCGTCCAGCATCCAGTCGACCTGGGCAAGCCGGTTGGGGGCCGGGGTGTCCTGGCGGGGGAAACGAATTCGGTAGCCCGGCTCTGCGGCCAGGGTATAGACCGGTGCCGTCAGGGAGGACGCGAGCAGCGAACCGGGGAAAGAGTGCGCTCTGGGCAGCAGCAGCAGCAACTTGCCGGGGGCTTTGCGGTGCGCTTCGGCCGGTGCCCGATACACATGATCATAGGGGGAAAGCGCCGGCTCCGCCAGCAGCGGCAGGCTGCTCAGCGCGCTGGGAGTTGGCTTGGGTAACGCCACGCATAGCTGTTGGCCGGAGACCGAACCGGTCCAGCAGAAAACAGCAATCAGCATGGCAAACAACCAGCGCATTTATTCGCGTCCCGCCCCCGCAGCAATGGGTAAAAAAGTGGGCTAACTCTACCAAAATAGCACGATTGGCAACAGGGAAATCTACGTTGCCGACGGTGAAATAGTACACGGCAAACGGCGGTTCCGGCATCGATTCAGCGGATTTTACATTACCTGACATAAGCCGACGGTTTTTGACCGCTTGGGCTATTTCGGCTCGTGGCTCATGCCATCCAGATGCACCACCGGATTCTCGGCGAACAGGTAGCGGTCGGCGTTGTATTCGAAGTCGTCGCTGGTGGCGTTAAACAGCATCTGCTTGGTGTTTTCCAGGTGCTGCCACATCGCCAGTTTGGCGGCGTAAGGATCTTTGCGCATCAGCGCCTTGAGGATTTGATCGTGATCGTCGCACCAGCTGGCGATCGAACGTTCGTCGATATGCTCGTGCAGTTTTTTCCAGTAAGGGTTGTTGACCCGCTGCACCCACATTTTTTCTACGATGGTGGCCATGGCGGTGTTCTGGGTGGCCAGCGCCACCTGCACGTGGAACTTCAGATCCCACTGCGAGTCGCGGAAGCGATCCTCTTTGCGGGCGTGCTCCTGGATCTCCATCAGCTGCACGATATCTTGTTTGGTCACCTGGGTGGCGGCGAATTCGGCGATGTTGCTTTCGATCAGCTGGCGCGCCTGCAGCAGCTCAAACGGACCGGCGGTGGCGAACTCGATGCTGTCGCCCGGCACCACCAGGTGTTTTTGCTGGTTGGACACCACGTGGATCCCGGATCCCTTGCGCACGTCCACATAGCCTTCCACTTCCAGCATGATGATCGCTTCGCGCACCACGGTGCGGCTGACATTCATCTCTTCGGCGATGTATCGCTCGGCCGGCAGCTTGTCGCCTACCGGGTAGCGGCCGCTTTCGATACGTTGCTTAAGCTCGGCGGCCAGTTGCTGATACAGGCGTCTGGTTTCGGTGAATTCCATAGTGAATGCTCTATACGGTGCGGTGGGAGGGGGCGCGTGGCCATCGGATTTGTTATACCACTTATTCGGCACCGCTGCCAGAGGAGCAAAAGGCCCGGCGCGGCGGCCGGGCGGCGGGATCAGCTGCGCGCCGGGGCCGGCTGCAGCGCGGCAGGCAGCGCTTCGGCGGCCGGGCGGTTTTGCAGCACCGTCCAGATGACGATGGCGCCGAGAATGTCGAAGACCGACAGCGCGGCGAACAACGGGCTGAAGCCGAGGGTGTCCGCCAGGGCGCCGACCACCAGGGCGAACAGCGTGCTGGCGGTCCAGGCCGCCATGCCGGTCAGGCCGTTGGCGGTCGCCACCTCATTGCGGCCGAACACGTCGGAAGAGAGGGTGATCAGCGCGCCGGACAGCGCCTGATGGGCGAAGCCGCCGACGCACAGTAGCGCGATAGCCGCGTAAGGGCTGGTGAACAGGCCGATCATGCCGGGGCCGATCATCAGCACCGCCCCCATCGTCACCACCAGCTTGCGCGAGACGATCAGATTGACCTTGAAATATTTCTGGAACAGCGGCGGCAGGTAGCCGCCGACGATGCAGCCGAGATCGGCGAACAGCATCGGCATCCAGGCGAACATGGCGATCTCTTTCAGATTAAAGCCGTAGGCCTTGAACATGAACAGTGGGATCCAGGCGTTGAAGGTGCCCCAGGCCGGTTCCGCCAGAAAGCGCGGCAGCGCGATGCCCCAGAACTGGCGGTTGCGCACGATCTGCCAGGCGGACATCTTTTTGGCGTTTGAGGTCTGGTGCTGCGCTTCCTGGCCTTCGAGGATGTAACGGCGCTCTTCCTGGCTCAGTTTCTTCTGATCTTTCGGGTGCTTGTAGAACAGCAGCCAGCAGATGGCCCAGATCAGGCTCAGCACGCCGGTGATGATGAACGCCATCTCCCAGCTGTGCGCCACGATGGCCCACACCACCAGCGGCGGGGCGAGCATGCCGCCGATCGACGAACCGACGTTGAAATAGCCGACGGCGATCGAACGCTCTTTGGCCGGAAACCACTCGCTGCTGGCCTTCAGCCCGGCGGGGATCATCGCCGCCTCGGCCATGCCGACCGCGCCGCGCGCCAGCGCCAGCCCGCCCCAGCTGTTGGCCAGCGCGGTGCCCATACAGAACACCGCCCAAAGAATGGCGAACATGGCGTAACCGACCTTGGTGCCGAGCACGTCCAACACATAGCCCGCCACCGGCTGCATCACGGTGTAGCAGGCGGAATAGGCGGCGACGATATAGGAATACTGCTGGGTGGTGATGTGCAGCGTATCTTCCAGCGTCGGCGCCGCCACGGCGATGGCGTTGCGGGTCAGGTAACCCAGCACGGTGCCGATGGTCACCAGCCCGATCATGTACCAGCGTAACCCTTTAATTTTACGCATCCGAAATGTCTCCCCGTTTGAAGGTATGGCCGGCGATGCGGCTGGCGAGACAATAACCTGTCATACAGGTTTAAAAGTTGAGTGATATCACAAAAGGAATTATTCGCCTGAGCGATACTGTCGCCGGTGAAATAGGGCGTTTATGCCGCACATTTGCCGTAAAAACGAGCAAAAAAGGGATTGGAGGGCAGCAAAACGGCAGATGGCGGGAAAAATTTGCTGGACGATTGCTAAAATTGGTGTGATAACTTTTGTGATTCGATCCCTGTGCCCCACGGCAAGTAAGGTAAGGAGCCCGAGATGGCGACGTTTTTGAGCGAAGATTTCCTGCTGGACAGCGAATTTGCCCGGCGTTTGTACCATGACTACGCGGCGCAGCAGCCGATTTTCGATTACCACTGCCATTTGCCGCCGCAGCAGATCGCGGAGAATACCCGCTTCAGCAACCTGTACGATATCTGGCTGCGGGGCGATCACTATAAATGGCGGGCGATGCGCACCAACGGCGTGGCGGAGCGGCTGTGCACCGGCGATGCGGGCGATCGCGAGAAATTCGACGCCTGGGCCGCCACGGTGCCGCACACCATTGGTAACCCGCTCTATCACTGGACGCATCTGGAGCTGCGCCGGCCGTTCGGCATCACTGGAACGCTGCTGTCGCCGAGCACGGCGGATGAGATCTGGCAGCGCGGCAATGCGCTGCTGGCGCAGGATGAGTTTCGCGCGCGCGGCATCATGCGGCAGATGAACGTGAAAATGGTCGGTACCACCGACGATCCGATTGACGATCTGCGCCACCATCGGGCGATCGCCGACGATCATAGCTTCGATATCAAGGTGTTGCCGAGCTGGCGGCCGGACAAGGCCTTCACCATCGATGCGCCCGGCTTCAATGACTATCTGCGGCAGCTGGAGGCGGCGGCGGACATCGCCATCGGTCGCTTCAGCACGCTGTGTGACGCCCTGTACAAGCGTATGGATCACTTCGCCGCCCACGGCTGCAAGGTGGCCGACCATGCGCTGGACGTGGTGGTGTTCGGCGAAGCCGATGAAGCGACGCTGGATGCGATCCTGCTGCGTCGCCTGAACGGCGAGCTACCGACGCCGGAACAGAGTGCGCAGTTCAAAAGCGCGGTGCTGCTGTTCCTGGCCGGCGAATACCGGCGCCGCGGCTGGGTGCAGCAATATCACATCGGCGCGCTGCGCAATAACAACAGCCGCATGTTGGCCGCCGTCGGGCCGGATATCGGCTTCGACTCGATCAACGATCGGCCGCTGGCGGAGCCGCTGTCGCGGCTGCTGGATGCCCAGGCGCGGCAGGGCGGCCTGCCGAAAACCATTCTCTATTGCCTCAACCCGCGCGATAACGAAGTGATCGGCACCATGATCGGCAATTTTCAGGGGGAAGGCACGCCGGGCAAGATGCAGTTCGGCTCCGGCTGGTGGTTCAACGATCAGAAGGACGGCATGCAGCGCCAAATGACGCAGCTGGCCCAGCTCGGGCTGCTGAGCCGCTTCGTCGGCATGCTGACCGACAGTCGCAGCTTCCTGTCGTATACGCGCCATGAGTACTTCCGTCGCATCCTTTGCCAGATGATCGGCCGCTGGGTGGTGGACGGCGAAGCGCCGGCGGATATCGCGCTGCTGGGCGAGATGGTGAAAAACATCTGCTTCGACAACGCCAAAAACTATTTCGCCATAGAACTGGCGTAGCCGTTATCCGGGACCGGTTTATGCAAAGTACGATAAAGATTCACGAGCAGGATAACGTGGCGGTGGCGCTGCGCGATCTGGCTGCCGGAGAGCGCGTTGAGCTGGAAGGCGCGGTCATCCAACTGGCGCAGCCGGTGGCGCGCGGGCACAAGTTTGCGCTCGGCCCGATCGACGAGGGCGAAGACATCATCAAATATGGCCAGCCGATCGGCCATGCGCTCGCGGCCATTGCGCCTGGGGAGCATATTCATTCGCAAAACGTCAAAACCAACCTGAGCGATCTGGACAGCTACCGCTACCAGCCTCAGTTCCCGGCGCTGCCGCCGCAGGCGGCGGATCGCGAGGTGCAGCTGTACCGCCGGGCCAACGGCGAAGTGGGGATCCGCAACGAGCTGTGGATCGTGCCGACCGTCGGCTGCGTCAACGGTATCGCTCGCCAAATCCAGCAGCGCTTTTTGCAGCAAACACAGGCGGACGGGATCGACGGCGTGCATCTGTTCAGCCACCCGTTCGGCTGCTCGCAGCTGGGGCAGGATCATGCCAACACCCGCATCATGCTGCAGAACATGGCGCGCCATCCCAACGCCGGCGCGGTGCTGGTGATCGGGCTGGGGTGCGAGAACAATCAGGTGGATGCCTTTCGCGCCACGCTGGGGATGGCGGACGAGCGGCGGCTGCGCTTTATGGTGTGCCAACAGCAGGACGACGAGGTGGAGGCCGGGCTGGCGCTGTTGCACGAGCTGTACCGGGAGATGCGCCACGATCGCCGCGAACCGGGCCGCCTGAGCGAGCTGAAGTTCGGCCTGGAGTGCGGCGGTTCGGACGGATTGTCGGGTATCACCGCCAACCCGTTGCTGGGGCGCTTTTCCGATTATGCGATCGCCAACGGCGGCACCACGGTGCTGACCGAAGTGCCGGAGATGTTCGGCGCCGAGCGCATTCTGATGAGCCGCTGCCGCGATGGGGAGACCTTCGACAAAACCGTCGACATGATCAACGATTTCAAACGCTATTTTATCGCCCATCAACAGCCGATATACGAGAACCCGTCGCCGGGCAATAAGGCCGGCGGCATTACCACGCTGGAAGAGAAATCGCT
Source organism: Serratia sp. SSNIH1 (assembly GCF_002935055.1). Classification (NCBI taxonomy): domain Bacteria; kingdom Pseudomonadati; phylum Pseudomonadota; class Gammaproteobacteria; order Enterobacterales; family Yersiniaceae; genus Serratia; species Serratia sp. SSNIH1. The sequence goes on along the minus strand of NZ_CP026383.1, from coordinate 5,100,877 downwards.
CGGCTGCACCCAAAAAGCGGGCCTGAGCCTGGTGGTGGACGTGCTGAAGTACGGTGAGCGGCTGCGCGTGCCGGGGCTGAATTTGCTCAGCGCGCCGGGCAACGACGCGGTGGCGACCAGCGCGCTGGCCGGTGCCGGCTGCCATATGGTGCTGTTCAGCACCGGGCGCGGCACGCCGTACGGCGGCTTTGTGCCGACGGTGAAGCTGGCCACCAACAGCGAGCTGGCGACGAAGAAACCGCACTGGATCGATTTCGACGCCGGCGGCCTGATCCACGGCGTGGCAATGGAGACCTTGCTCAGCCGCTTCGTCGATCTGATCGTCGAGATCGCCAACGGCCGCCCGGCGCGTAATGAAACCAACGACTTTCGCGAGCTGGCGATCTTTAAAAGCGGGGTGACGCTGTAAAGCTGACAAAAAAGGCGCTCGAGGGAGCGCCTTTTTATGAAGCAACGCGCGATTAACGCACCTTCAGCGGGTCTTCGTTCGCCAGCCGCTGGTCTTCCGCCTGGCAGGCGGCGGCGGTGAACAGCACGTCGGTGGAGGAGTTGAGGGCGGTTTCCGCCGAATCCTGCAGCACGCCGATGATAAAGCCGACCGCCACCACCTGCATCGCCACGTCGTTCGGAATGCCGAACATGTTGCACGCCAACGGGATCAGCAGCAGCGAGCCGCCGGCCACGCCGGAGGCGCCGCAGGCGCACAGGGCGGCCACCACGCTCAGCAGCAGAGCGGTCGGGACGTCCACCGCGATGCCCAGCGTGTTCACCGCCGCCAGCGTCAGCACGGTGATGGTGATCGCCGCGCCGGCCATGTTGATGGTGGCGCCCAGCGGGATGGAAACCGAGTAGGTGTCCTCATTCAGGTTCAGCTTCTTGCACAGCTCCATGTTCACCGGGATGTTGGCGGCGGAGCTGCGGGTGAAGAAGGCGGTCACGCCGCTCTCGCGCAGGCAGGCGAACACCAGCGGATACGGGTTGCGGCGGATTTTCCAGTAAACGATCAGCGGGTTGAGCACCAGCGCCACCAGCAGCATGCAGCCGAGCAGTACCATCAGCAGCTGGGCGTAGCCCCACAGCACGCCGAAGCCGGTTTCCGCCAGCGTGGAAGCCACCAGGCCGAAGATGCCAAGCGGCGCACAGCGGATCACCGCGCGCACCACCAGCGTAACCGCATGGGACATGTCGTTGATCAGCCCCTTGGTGGTTTCGGAAGCGTGGCGCAGCGCCAGCCCCAGCCCGACGGCCCACGCCAGAATACCAATGTAGTTGGCGTTAATCAGCGCATGGAACGGGTTGGCCACCACGCTCATCAACAGACCTTTCATCACCTCCACAATGCCGCCCGGCGGGGTAATGTCCGTCGCGCCGGTGGTCAGCGCCAGCGTAGAAGGGAAGATAAAGCTGACGACGACCGCCACCAGCGCGGCGGCAAAGGTGCCCAGCAGGTAGAGGAACAGGATCGGGCGAATGTTGGTCTTCTGCCCCTGTTTATGGTTGGCGATCGAGGCCATCACCAGAATCAGCACCAGCACCGGCGCTACCGCTTTCAGCGCGCCGACGAACAGGGTGCCGAGCAGGCCGACGGCGGCCGCGGCTGCCGGCGAAACCAGCGCCACCAGAATGCCGGCCACCAGGCCGACCATGATTTGTTTGACCAGGCTACCCTGCGTGATCCTTTGTAATAGTTTTTGCATAGTGCTTTCTTCCTGATGTTATCTGGCCGCCGCGGCGGGAACGACGCCGGGTAGCTTTATATGATTCTGTAACTAAGTGTGTTTGCCGAATCAGTATTCAGCAATCGAATGATGTTGGAAAGAGGCGGGGATGAAATTCTGAGCGCGGATCAACACTTGATAACATACTGGTTACATTTGTGTGATCGCAATAACGTTTGGCGTTTTGGGGGAATTGCCAAACAATCGCGGGGCGACTAGCGCCCCGGATAACAGATTGTGGTTATTTATTCGCCAGGCGATCGTTGCGGCGATTGACCCAGGCGTTGATCAGCAAGGTAAGCGTCAGGATGCTTGCCACCACGCCGAGCGACACGCCGATCGGGATGTGGAAGAAGTCGATAATCAGCATCTTGATGCCGATAAACACCAGGATCACCGACAGGCCATATTTCAGCATCGAGAAACGCTCCGCTACGTTGGCCAGCAGGAAGTACATGGCGCGCAGACCCATGATGGCGAACAGGTTGGAGGTCAGGACGATGAACGGATCGGTAGTCACGGCGAAGATCGCCGGAATGCTGTCCACTGCGAAGATCACGTCGCTCAGTTCGACCAGGATCAGCACCAGCACCAGCGGGGTGGCGAACAGGATGCCGTTGCGGCGTACGAAGAAGCGCTCGCCTTCCAGGCTGTCGGTCATGCGCAGGTGGCTGCGCAGCCATTTCACCAGCGGCTTGTCGCCGATCGCCGAGTCATCTTCCTTCGCCAGCGCCATCTTGATACCGGTGAACAGCAGGAAGGCGCCGAACAGATACAGCAGCCACTGGAACTGGCTGACCAGCCAGCTGCCGGCGAAGATCATGATGGTACGCAGCACGATCGCCCCTAGCACACCGTAGATCAGCACCCGCCGCTGCAGGTTGGCCGGCACGGCGAAGTAGCTGAACAGCATCAGCCAGACGAACACGTTATCCACCGCCAACGCTTTTTCGATCAGGTAGCCGGTCAGGAAGGCCAGCGCTTGGGTATCGGCGACGGCGCGCCCGGCGGTTTCATTCAGGTAGTACCAGAAACCGAAATTGAACAGCAGGGAGAGGCTGACCCACACCAGCGACCAGCTGGCGGCCTGCTTCAGGGTCATGGTGTGCGCGCCTTTACGGCCCTGCAACAGGAGGTCGATTGCGAGCATCACGACGATGACGGCGGCGAAGCTGCCCCATAACCACGGTGTGCCAACGGAATTCATCATCAGAGGTATCCTTCAAAAACAAAAACGGCCAACGTCGGAAGACGCCAGCCGCTCTGTGAACGCTGCAAGCAAACCTCGCCTTCCGGCAAGGTCTCACTTACAACGTTGATGAAGGTGGTTACACCTTTGACATCAGGTTGCCCGGTAACCGGATGCTTGCGCATCGTAATGACGATTGACCGGCAATGAAGTTACTCCCCTTTGCAGAGCAGAAAGTAATGCAAAATGTGTCGGCGGTCAACGTGAATCGCGTTAGCCGGCCATCGCTTTTTGCGCGCCGAGGCTGACGACGAATCCCTGCAGCAGCAGACGGCTGAACGGCGTGTCGCTAACCTGTTGTTGTTGCTGTTGATAGCGGGCTTGCTGCTCGGGATGCAGTTCGCCGAGCCACTGCAGATACTGGCTCATCACCGCGCCGTTGAATTCCGGATGGAACTGGGTGGTCAGGGCGTGATCGCCATAGCGCAGGATCTGGTGCGCGTCCTGCTGCGAACGCGCCAGCGTCTGGGCGCCGGCGGGCGGCGTCAGCACGCTCTGCGAATGGATAAGGTTGGCCTTGAAACGCGGCGGCAGCAGGGTGAGCCGCCGGTCTTCGGCCGCGGCGGGCAGCAGTTCGATCTCCAGCGTACCGACCTCCATACCCTGCGGGTGATAGCCCACTTCGCCGCCGAGCGCGTAGGCCAACAGCTGGTGGCCGTAGCAGACGCCGAACAGCGGCAGTTTGAGCGCCATCGCCTGACGCAGCCATTCGGCGGCTTCCTCGCTCCACGGCAGCTGTTCGGTCACCATCGCCGGTGAGCCGGTAATGACAACGCCGCAATAGGCGGCCGGCGGCAACGGCCGTTCGCCGGCGGGCAGATGCACGATGTGCGCGCGTTCGGCGTCGATATTGCCCTGTTGCAGGAACATACCTTCAAAATTGGCCAGTTCCTGGCGAATGGCCTGCGGCGCGTCGCCGGTTTGCATCACGAGCAGCGGTTTCATCTCATTCTCCGTCGGCGGGGAAGACGACGCCGGTCTGGCGGCGGATGTCGGTCAGCAGGCGGGCGACGATCAGCGAATTCTCCAGCCCCGGGTGTTCCACCTGATGCTTCTCAATCAGCTCGGCGAAGGTCAGCGCTTCATACAGCATGGTATTGATGTGCTGTGTCTGGCTCAGATCCTGGCGGTTGCCGCCGCGCGGCGTCAGCGCCACGCCCTGACACTCGGAAATCTTGTCGATAATCAGCGTGCCTTCTTCCCCCTGGATCTCGCTGGGGATCGCCGAGTCGCTGACCTTGGAATGGGAAAGCGTGACGTCGAAATCGCCGTAGTTCAGGCAGACGGTGCCGTGGGCGTCCACGCCGGTATCCAGCAGCGTGGCGCTGGCCAGCACCGACTGTGGCGCGCCGAACAGCGCTACCGCGCTGGCCAGGCAGTAGTAGCCGATGTCCATGATCGAGCCGTTGGAGAACTGGGGGTTAAAGGTGTTGGGGTTCTCGCCGGCGAGATAGCGCGGATAGCGCGAAGAGTATTGGCAATAGTTGATAAAGGCTTTACGCAGCCGGCCGACTTTCGGCAATGCCTGCTGCAGCGCCAGGAAATTCGGCAAGTAGGCGCTTTTGAACGCTTCGAACAGCACCACCTGATTTTCCCGCGCGCAGGCTACCAGCTGTTCCGCTTCGCGCTGGTTGGAGGCCAGCGGCTTTTCGCAGATCACGTGCTTTTTATGGCGCAGGAACAGCAGCGATTGCGGGCAGTGCAGGGAATTGGGGCTGGCGATATACACCGCGTCTATGGCGTCGGACTGCGCCATCGCCTCGAGCGAGTCGAAAAACTGCGTGACCTGATAGTTGGCGCCAAACGCCTGCGCCTGTTCCAGCGAGCGTGAGTACACGGCGCTCAGCTTGAGTTTGCCGCTTTCATGGGCGGCATCAATAAAACGTTCCGTAATCCAGTTGGTGCCGACGACGGCAAAACGAATCATGGCGAGCTCCGGTCCAGGCTTAAAACCGCAGATTATCACGGCCTCACTCGCTATGCATACAGCTCGCCGAACAGCGAAAGGTGCGTCAGATACAGCCGGGTATCGAACTCCAGCTGGTGGTAATCCGGCTCCATATGGCAGCACAGGCTGTAGAACGCCTTGTTGTGATCTTTCTCTTTCAGGTGCGCCAGCTCATGCACCACGATCATCCGCAGGAAGGGTTCGGGCGCGACCTTGAACACCGTCGCCACGCGGATTTCCGCCTTGGCCTTCAGCTTGCCGCCCTGCACGCGCGAGATGGCGGTGTGCAGGCCCAGCGCGTGCTTCATGACGTGGATCTTGCTGTCGTAGGCCACCTTGCTCAGCGGCTGGGCGTTGCGCAGATACTGGTTTTTCAGATCGACGGTAAACTGATACAGCGACTTGTCGGTGGTGCAGTCGTGCACCTGCGGATAGCGCTGCAGCAGCACGTCTCCCAGCCGGTTCTGATGGATCAGTTGCTGCACCTGGCTTTGCAGATGCGTTGGGTAGCCTTGCAGGTAGGTCAATTCAGACATTCTTGTTCCGTATCAACGGCCATTCAGCCGGTCATTCTATGCTGTTTTTTCGCTCAAATCCTGGCATACGCAATTTATCCGAAAAAACATTTTACTGACGGGCGTTTTTAGGGGATAAACAGCCCAAATTTTATCAGTCAGGAGGGGCAATGAGCCAACTCGATCTGGGAACACAGCAACTTGAGCTGGAGCGTTATCCCCAACAGGAAGAATCCACCCAACTGCAGGCGTGGGAAGCAGCGGACGAATATCTGCTGCAACAGCTTGAAAACGTAGATATCGGCGGCCGTCCGGTGCTGATTTTCAACGATAACTTCGGCACCCTAGCCTGTGCGCTGCACGCGCATCGCCCTTACAGCGTCAGCGACTCGTACATGAGCCAGCTGGCGACGCGCCACAACCTGAAGCTCAACGGTCTGGATCCCGAGCAGGTCACGCTGTTGGACAGCCTGGCCGAGCTGCCGGCGGCGCCGGCGGTGGTGTTGATTCGCGTACCGAAAGCGCTGGCGCTGCTGGAACAGCAGCTGCGCGCGCTGCGCTACGTTGTGACCGAAGACACGCTGATCGTCGCCGGCGCCAAAGCGCGCGACGTGCATACCTCGACGATGCAGCTGTTTGAAAAGGTACTGGGCCCGACGCGCACCAGCCTGGCGTGGAAGAAAGCGCGCCTGATCTTCTGTCAGGCGGCGGACATCGTCCCACCGGCGGCAGCGGAAACCACCGACTGGACGCTGGACGGCACCGATTGGCTTATCCATAACCACGCCAACGTCTTCTCGCGCGGCAGCCTGGATATCGGCGCGCGCCTGTTTATGGATCATCTGCCGCGTGGCCTGAACGGCCATATCGTCGATCTGGGCTGCGGCAACGGCGTGATTGGCCTGACGGCGCTGGCGCAAAACCCGGAAGCGCAGGTGACCTTCGTCGATGAATCTTACATGGCGGTGGCCTCCAGCGAGCTGAACGTGGAGCACAACCTGCCGCAAGAGCTGGATCGTTGCCAGTTTGAGGTGAACAACGCGCTGGCGGGCATCGAGCGCGAAAGCGTGCAGGCGGTGCTGTGTAACCCGCCGTTCCACCAGCAGCACGCCATTACCGATCACACCGCCTGGCAGATGTTCTGCGACGCCAAGCGCTGCCTACAGGTGGGCGGCGAGTTACGCATCGTCGGCAACCGCCACCTCGACTATCACCAGAAGCTCAAGCGTCTGTTCGGCAACTGCACGCTGGTAGCCTCGAACAAGAAGTTCGTGATCTTGAGAGCGGTGAAATCCGGCGCGCGTCGCTGAGCGTGATGACCAAGGGGCGCTGTGCGCCCCTTTTTTACAGCGCCATCGCCAGCCGCGTACCCTGATCGATCGCGCGGCGAGCGTCCAGCTCGGCGGCCACGTCGGCGCCGCCGATCAGATGCACGGTTTTCCCCATCGCCAGCAGCGGCTGCTGCAGCTCGCGGCGCGGTTCCTGCCCGGCGCAGATGACCACCGTGTCTACCGGCAGACAGCTGTCCTGCTCGGCGCGGGTGATGTGCAGTCCTTCGTCGTCGATCAGCCGATAGCTGACGCTGTTGAGCATTTTCACGCCGCGCATCGCCAGGCTGGCGCGGTGGATCCAACCGGTGGTTTTCCCCAGGCCTTCGCCCACCTTGCTGGTTTTGCGCTGTAACAGATAGATTTGCCGCGCGGCGCGCGGTGCCTGCGGCCCTTGCGCCGCCAGCCCGCCGCGCTGCTCAAGGCGGCCGTCGATGCCCCATTCGCGGTTGAATTCCGCCTGATCCAGGCTGCTGGACACGCCGTGCTGGCTGAGGTACTCGGCGGTGTCGAAGCCGATGCCGCCGGCGCCGACGATCGCCACCCGCTGGCCGACCGGTTTTTTATCGCGCAGCACGTCCAGATAGCTCAGCACCTTGGCGTGGCCGATGCCGGGGATGTCCGGGGTACGCGGCACGATGCCGCAGGCGAGGATCACTTCGTCGAATTCGCTTAAATCCGCCGCCTCGACCTTGACGCCCAGCCTGACCGTCACTTCGCGCAGCGCCAGCTGGCGGCGGAAGTAACGCAGGGTTTCATGGAATTCTTCCTTGCCGGGGATCTGCTTGGCGATGTTGAATTGGCCGCCGATCTGATCGGCGGCGTCGAACAGCGTCACCTGATGGCCGCGGCTGGCGGCGGTGGTGGCAAAGGCCAGCCCGGCGGGGCCGGCGCCGATCACCGCCAGCTTTTTCGGTTTCTCCGCCATGGTCAACGGCATTTCGGTTTCGCGGCAGGCGCGCGGGTTGACCAGGCAAGACGTCAGCTTGCCTTCAAAAATCTGGTCGAGACAGGCCTGGTTGCAACCGATACAGGTATTGATCTCGTCGGCGCGTCCCTCGGCGGCTTTCTGCACAAAGGCGGCGTCGGCGAGGAACGGGCGCGCCATCGACACCATGTCGGCGCAGCCGTCCGCCAGCACCTGCTCGGCCACCGCCGGATCGTTGATGCGGTTGGTGGTGATCAGCGGAATACCCACCTTGCCCATCAGCTTGCGGGTCACCCAGCTGAACCCGGCGCGCGGCACCATGGTGGCGATGGTCGGGATGCGTGCCTCGTGCCAGCCGATGCCGGTATTGATGATCGTGGCGCCCGCCTGTTCGACCGCCAGCGCCAGCTGTTCAATCTCCTGCCAGCTGGAGCCGTCTTCCACCAGATCGAGCATCGACAGCCGGTAGATCAGAATGAATTCTGCGCCTACCGCCTGGCGTACCGCCCGTACGATCTCGACGGCGAAGCGCATGCGGTTGGTGAAGCTGCCGCCCCAGCGATCGTCGCGCTGGTTGGTGCGCGCCGCCAAAAATTGGTTGATCAGGTAGCCTTCGGAACCCATCACCTCAACGCCGTCGTAGCCGGCCTGTTGCGCCAGCGCCGCGCAGCGGGCGAAGTCGGCGATGGTCTGCTCGATCTCCGCTTCACTCAGCGCGCTTGGTGCGAAGGGATTGATCGGCGCCTGCAGCGCGGAAGGGCCCACCGGGTGTGGCTGATAGCTGTAGCGGCCGGCATGCAGGATCTGCAGCGCTATCTTGCCGCCCGCGCGATGAACGGCCTCGGTGACCGGCCGATGGTGAGGCAGCTGCGCCTCGCTGTTAAGGGTGGAACCGCCGCGATACACCACGCCTTTGTCGTTGGGCGCGATGCCGCCGGTGACGATCAGGGCCACGCCGGCGGCGGCGCGCTCGGCATAGAACGCGGCCAGGCGTTGCGGGCCGTCAGGCAGCTCTTCCAGGCCGGTATGCATCGATCCCATCAGCACCCGGTTTTTCAGGGTGGTGAAGCCGAGATCCAGCGGCGCCAGCAGGTGAGGATAATTGCTCATTGCACTCTCCATCGTTCATCCCCCGCCTCTTTCAACCTGCAGCGTTGTTGCCTGCGTTCGCTCGCCCCAGTCACTTACTTGAGTAAGCTCCTGGGAACGCCCGAACTTGCCGCCTAGCTGCAGGTTGAAAGCGATTGGGGATGAGCATCTGTTATTATTATGTGAACACAAGTGGTCGGATGAGATAAATCTAGCCGTTGTCGCGCCGCTTGGGAATCTGCGTTGTGCCGAATGTGATAGACGTCATGAATCTCAGGCACCGTTTGCATAACGAACAAAAGATCGGTTAACCTTTGCGCGTTGTAAATTCCTTCTCTCTGCGGAGCCATAACCGAAAATGAACAACCACACCTGTTGATATCGGGTCCCACGCTGTGCGCTCCCGCGCCCTGTGGGGATGTTTTGATCTCATTCAGGAGTGCTTATGGCTCATTTTGCGCAGTCCCCTTATTTCGTTTTACATCAACTGACCTGCCAATTTGCTGACGGCGAAACGCTGTTCGGCCCGCTGGATCTCGCTTTCGATCGGTCGCGCTGTGGCCTGGTGGGGCGCAACGGCGTCGGCAAAACCCAGCTGTTGCGCCTGATCGCCGGGCGGGATCGGCCGGGCACCGGGCACGTCGAATCCCATGCCGTATTGGCTTACGTTGCGCAGCAGCCGGAGAGCGCGGTGAACACCACGCTGGCGCAGCTGCTGGGCTACGGCGAGGTCTTCGCTGCGCTGGCGCGCATCGAGCAGGGGCGGCCGTTGGCGGACGACATCGAACGTCTGGAAGGGCGCTGGGATCTCAACGATCGCCTGCAAAGCGCCTTTGCCGCCGCCGGGTTGCCGGCCTTCGAGCCGCTGCGAGTCGCAAGCTCACTGAGCGGCGGCGAACGGATGCGTGCGGCGCTGTGCGGCGCTTTTCTGGGGGAGGCGGATTATCTGCTGCTGGACGAACCGACCAACCACCTCGACAGCGCCGGGCGCGCCTGGCTGTATCAGCAGCTGGATCAGTGGCACGGCGGGCTGCTGATCGCCAGCCATGACCGGCAGCTGCTGGGGCGTATGGAGCGCATCGTCGAACTGACGCCCGGCGCGCTGCGCAGCTACGGCGGCAACTACGACGACTACCGGCGCCAGCGCGACACGGAGCTGCAGGCGGCGCGCGCCGATCTGGAACATGCGCGCGAGGAGCGCCGCCGCACCCGGGCCCGTCAGCAGAAAGAGCACGACATGAGCCAGCGGCGCTCGGCGCAAACGCTGCGCGTCGTCGATACGCTGAACATCGCCTCCTTCGAACGGGTGGCCTACAAATCGGCGGCGAAGGAGAGCCTCGGCACGCTGCGCAAACAGCATCAGGATCAGCGCGCCAGCCTCGATGCGGCGGTGCGCGAGGCCTATCAGAGGGTGGAGGACGAGCAACCGGTGTTGCTGGCACTGCCGGGCAGCGAAGTGAGCGCGAACAAGCAGGTGCTGGTGCTTGATCAGCTGCAGCTGCCGTTCGTCAGCGCGCCGCCGCTGGATCTGCGTATCGACGGCCCGATGCGCGTGGCGTTGACCGGCCCCAACGGCTGCGGCAAATCCACCTTGCTGAAAACCGTTCTCGGTCAGCTGACGGCGCTTTCCGGCCATTGTCATTGCCCGCTGTCGACGGCCTACCTCGATCAAACTCTGTCGCAGCTCGACCCGAGCCTATCGGTGATGGACCATCTGGGGCTGCAGGATTCGCCGCTGGCGGAAGGCGCGTTGCGCACCCGGCTGGCGCAGCTGCAGCTTGGCGCGGATCGCATCGCGCTGCCGCTGGGCTCGCTGAGCGGCGGCGAACGGCTCAAGGCGGCGCTGGCCTGCGCGCTGTGGCGGCGACAACCGGCGCAGCTGCTGTTGCTGGACGAACCGACCAACCACCTGGATCTGGCGTCGTTGCTGGCGATCGAAACTGCCCTGGCGGATTTCCCCGGCGCGATGCTGGTGGTATCGCACGACGAAGACTTCCTGCAGGCGCTGCGGCCGACGCACCGCCTGAACCGGCAGGCGGACGGCTGGCGGCTTCAGGCCTGGTAACGCGCAAAGGCGGCCCTAGGGGGCCGCCTTTTTCATCTAGGGGCGTTAATGCAGGCCAACAGTTGGGTGAAGGCTGCGGCCATCTGCTCTTCCGGTACGCAGGCAAACCCCATCAGCAGGCCGCGCCGGCGGTTGGGCAGCATGTAGTAGCGCGACAGCGGCCTCACCAGCACCCCCTGCGCGCCGGCGGCGGCGGCGATCGCCACGTCGTCGGCCTCGTCCGGCAGGTTGAGGATCAGGTGCAATCCGGCGTTGCTGTTGAATTCGCTGAGCGCCTGTTTGCCGAGGTGCTGTTCGATCAATCCGGTCAGGAAGGCGCGCCGCCGGGCGTACAGCAACCGCATGCGGCGGATATGCGCGGTGTAGTGTCCTGCCTGAATAAACTCCGCCAGCGCGCTCTGGATCAGCAGGTGCCCGCCGCGGTACAGCTCGGCGTGGGCGGTTTTCAGCGCCTGCACCAGCGGCGGCGGCAACACCACATAGCCGAGGCGCAGCGCCGGGTAGAGCGTTTTGCTGAAGGTGCCGATGTAAATCACCGGCGCGTCGGCCTCCAGCCCTTGCAGCGCCGGGATCGGTTGGCCGGAAAAGCGGAATTCGCTGTCGTAGTCGTCCTCGACGATCCAGCCGCCGGCGTTGCGCGCCAGCGCCAGCAGCCGTTGGCGGCGAGCCAGGCTCATCACCGAGCCGAGCGGATACTGGTGCGACGGGGTCACGAAGATCAGCCGCGGTGGGTTGGTCGGCTGCTCCGGCGGTACCAGCCCGGCTTCGTCCACCGCCAGCGGGCAGATGTTCAGCGCATTGATGCGCAGGATATTGCGGATCCCCCAATAGCCCGGCTCTTCGATCCAGGCGTCATCCCCCGGATTGCACAACATGCGCGTCACCAGATCGATCGCCTGATGGATGCCCTCGGTGATCAGGATCTGTTCCGGCGAACAGCGCACCGAGCGCGCCACCCGTAAATACTCCACCAGCGCATGCTGCAGCTCCGGGCTACCGCCCTGATTGCTGTAGGTCAGCCGCTGCGGCGCCGGGCGGCGGCTGAGGCGCGCCTGAATCTTGCTGAACAGCTGATGGGGGAAGGCGTTGACGTCGGGCACGCCGGGAATGAATGCCCCCCACTGTTTGGGGCTGGCACTGGCGTGGTGCAGCAGGGTGGTGCCGCGCTCCGACAGTTCGACGCGGTGCGGTTGCCCACTGCCGTCCGCCGGGGCGCCGCCGGTGGAGAGGCAGCTGTCCGGCACCGTGTCGGCGACGAAGGTGCCGCTGCCGGCGCGCGCCGACACGTAACCTTCCGCCAGCAGTTGTTCATAAACGGTTAACACAGTGTTGCGGGACAGGCTGAGCTCCTGCGCCAGATCGCGCGAGGCGGGCAGGCGGCTGGAGGGCGGCAGGCTGCCGTCGAGAATGCTGGTGCGGATCGCGTTGTAAAGCCGCTTGTGCAGCTTGTCATCGGGTTGCTCGCCGAGGCGCTGCAGCAACAGATCACCACTCAATGAGCGCAATTGGATCCCTCAATTATTCGTAACTGGCACTCGATTATAGGGCCACATCCTGTGTAAATAAACGGCATTGTTTCACGAATGTGAACGAAACGTGTAACTGGCACCGACCGGAGAGAACAGCATGAAAAACGCAGAATTGAATCAACGCCGTCAGGACGCCACCCCGCGCGGAGTGGGCGTGATGTGTGGTTTTTACGCCGAGCGCGCAGAGAACGCCACGCTGTGGGATGTGGAAGGCAAAGAAGTGATCGATTTCGCCTCGGGGATCGCCGTGCTGAACACCGGCCACCGCCACCCGAAGGTGATCGCCGCGATTGAAAAGCAGCTGCAGGCCTTCACCCACACCGCCTATCAGATCGTTCCTTACGAAAGCTATGTTTCGTTGGCGGAGCGAATCAACCAGCGCGCGCCGATCGCCGGCCCGTGTAAAACCGCCTTCTTCACCACCGGCGCGGAAGCGGTGGAAAACGCGGTGAAGATCGCCCGCGCTTACACCGGCCGCCCGGGGTTGATCACCTTCGGCGGCGGTTTCCACGGCCGCACCTATATGACCATGGCGCTGACCGGCAAAGTGGCGCCTTACAAACTGGGCTTTGGCCCATTCCCCGGCTCGGTGTTCCACGGCCAGTACCCGAATGCGCTGTACGGCGTGACCACCGAAGACGCGATGAACAGCCTGGATCGCCTGTTTAAAGCGGATATCGATCCCAAGCAGGTGGCGGCGATCGTGCTGGAGCCGGTGCAGGGCGAAGGCGGCTTCAACGTGGCGCCGGCCGAGTTCATGCAGGCGCTGCGCGCGCTGTGCGACCAGCATGGCATCCTGCTGATCGCCGACGAAGTGCAGACCGGCTTCGCCCGTACCGGCAAGCTGTTCGCCATGGAGCACTACAGCGTTAAACCGGATCTGATCACCATGGCGAAAAGCCTGGCGGGCGGCATGCCGCTGTCGGCGGTGGCGGGCCGCGCCGAGGTAATGGACGCGCCGGCGCCGGGCGGGCTGGGCGGTACCTATGCCGGTAACCCGCTGGCGGTGGCTGCGGCGCATGCGGTGCTGGACGTGATCGACGAAGAGCAGCTGTGCCAGCGCGCCCAGCGTTTGGGGCAGCACCTGGTGGAAGTGTTGCAGCAGGCGCGCAAAACCAGCCCGGCGATCGCCGATGTGCGCGCGCAAGGCTCGATGGTGGCGGTGGAGTTCAACGATCCGGCCACCGGCAAACCATCTGCCGATATCACCCGTCAGGTGCAGCAGAAGGCGATGGAAGAAGGGCTGCTGCTGCTGAGCTGCGGCGTGAACGGCAACGTGATTCGCTTCCTGTACCCGCTGACCATCCCGGACGATCAGTTCACCAAGGCGATGGGCATCCTGTCTCGCGCGCTGGCCCACTAAGGAGCGAACGGCATGAAATTGAACAATCCCGAGCTGCTGCGCAGCCAGTGTCTGATCAACGGTGAATGGTGCGATGCCCTGAGCGGCAAGCGCGAAGCGGTGATCAACCCGGCCACCGGCGCCGAACTGGCCAGCATTCCGCTGGTCAGCGAAGAGGAAACCCAGCAGGCGATCGCGGCGGCGCAGCGGGCGCAAAACGAGTGGAAACAGCTGACCGCCAAGCAGCGTTCCGCGCTGCTGTTGGCCTGGGCCGACAAGGTGCTGGCCGCGCAGGAAGATCTGGCGCAGCTGATGACCGCCGAGCAGGGCAAATCGCTGGCGGAAGCGCGCGGCGAAGTGGCGTACGCCGCGTCGTTCATCACCTGGTTCGCCGAAGAGGCCAAGCGGGTGGACGGTGCGGTATTGCAGGCGCCGCAGGCTTCGCAGCGCCTGGTGGTGGTGAAGCAGCCGATCGGCGTGTGCGCGGCCATCACCCCGTGGAATTTCCCGGCGGCGATGATCACCCGCAAGGTGGCGCCGGCGCTGGCGGCAGGCTGCGCCATCATCGTCAAACCGGCTGAGCAAACGCCGTTGACCGCGTTGGCGCTGGCCAAACTGGCGCAGGACGCCGGTATTCCCGCCGGCGTTTTGCAGGTGGTGACCGGGGAAGCGGCGCAGGTGGGCAAGGTGCTGTGCGACAGCCCAGTGGTGCGCAAGCTGAGCTTTACCGGTTCGACCGAGGTCGGCCGCATCCTGATGGCGCAGTGCGCGCCGAGCATCAAGAAACTGTCGCTGGAGCTGGGCGGTAACGCGCCGGTCATCGTGTTCGACGACGCCAATTTGGACGCGGCGGTGGCGGGCATCATGGCCTCCAAGTTCCGCAACAGCGGCCAGACCTGCGTCTGCGCCAACCGCATCTACGTGCAGGACGGCATCTACGAGCGGCTGGCGGAGAAACTGGTGGCGGCGGTCGAGCAGCTGAAAGTCGGCGACGGCAGCCAAGAAGGCACCACCCAGGGGCCGCTGATCGACAGCGATGCGGTGGCGAAGGTGCAGAGCCATATCGACGACGCGTTGATCAAAGGGGCGCAGATCGCCACCGGCGGCCAGCCGCACGCGCTGGGCGGCACTTTCTTCCAGCCGACGGTGGTGACCGGCGTAACGCAGAAGATGCGCTTTGCCAAAGAAGAGACCTTCGGGCCGGTGGCGCCGCTGTTCCGCTTCCATGACGAGGCGGAAGCCATCGCCATGGCCAACGACACCGAATTCGGCCTGGCCGCCTACCTGTTCACGCAGAACGCCGCGCGCCAGTGGCGCGTGCCGGAGGCGCTGGAGTACGGCATGGTCGGCATCAACACCGGGCTGATTTCCAACGAAGTGGCGCCGTTCGGCGGCGTGAAGCAGTCAGGGCTCGGGCGTGAAGGATCGCGCTACGGGATAGAAGAATATCTGGAGCTGAAATACCTGTGTATCGATGTGAGCTGTTGAGCGTCAGGACGTTAACCCATCCCGGCGGCCAGCGTCGCCGGGCGATAAAGGATGATGCATGTCTGATAATATCTCTGTTTCTCCGGCGCTTGCCGCCGGGGTGCGAGCACCTGCACCCGCCAAATCGTTAAGCTTCCTCGAAGGGGTGGCGATGATCGTCGGCACCAACATCGGCGCCGGGGTGCTCTCCATCGCCTACGCCTCCAGCAAGGCCGGTTTCCTGCCGCTGCTGTTCTGGCTGGTGCTGGTGGGGAGCCTGACCACCATCACTATGCTGTACGTCGCCGAATCCACGCTGCGCACTCGCGCGCATCTGCAGCTGAGCGGGCTGGCGAAGCGCTATGTCGGCGGCCTGGGCGCCTGGCTGATGTTCGCTTCGGTGTGCGTCAACAGCGTCGGGGCACTTACCGCCTACATGACCGGCAGCGGCAAGCTGCTGCAATCGCTGTTCGGCATCTCGCCGGCGCTGGGCAGCTTGCTGTTCTTCGTGCCCGCCGCCGGCGTGCTGTACCTCGGTTTGAAAGCGATCGGCCGCGGCGAGAAGTTCATCAGCATCGGCATGGTGGTGATGTTGACCGCGCTGGTGGCGGCAACGCTGCTGAAAGACACCACCCAGATGCGCAACCTGCTGGACGGTGACTGGCGCTATATGGTGCCGGTGTTCAACGTGGTGGTGTTCTGCTTCTCGGCGCAGTACATCGTGCCGGAAATGGCGCGCGGCTTTGCCGACAAGCCGGAGCAACTGCCGAAGGCGATCATCGTCGGTATGGTGGTGACCTTCATTTTGCTGGCGGCGGTGCCGATGTCGGTGATCGCGCTCAGCGGGCTGGGTGACATCTCCGACGTGGCCACCATCTCCTGGGGCCAGGCGCTGGGGCAGTGGGCGTTCTTCTCCGCCAACATCTTCGCGCTGTGTGCGATGCTGACCTCGTACTGGGGATTGGGCGGCAGCTTCCTGACCAATATTTTCGACAAGTTTCGGCTGGGCAACGACGAGCTGCCGCTGCGCCGCTTCGGTGTGCTGCTGCTGGTGGTAGTGCCGCCGTTCGTGCTGGCCTACAGCGGGCTGGTGTCGTTCGTCAACGCGCTCTACTTCGCCGGGGTGTTCAGCGGGGTGATCCTGTCGATCATGCCGATGTTGATCCTGCGCGGCGCGCGGAAACATGGCGACCAGACCCCGCGCTGGCAGTGCAACTGGATCACGCACCCGCTGCTGCAGGTCAGCATTGTGCTGCTGTACCTGGCCAGCGCGGTGTACGCCATCGCTTCATTGTTAGGCTATCTGCCCTCTGGATGGTGATTTGCCTTCCCTCAAGCAGTGATGTTGTTTCTCGGCATTGAGAACGGCGGCGTCGTGGCCGCCGATTTTTTTCTCAGGCGCGCCGTTTTTCCGATAACGCCAGCCACGCCTGTACCGACGGACGCTGCCACTGCTTGTGCGCATAGTGGCGCACGCGCTCCGGCACCGGATCGCCGTGCATCACCAGCCGATTGAGCATCAGCGCCAGATCGGTGTCGGCGATGCACCACTCCCTGAACAGATTGTCCTGCCCGTGGCTCAGCAGTTTTTCCACGGCGGCGATCAGCTTGCGCGCGGCCTCCTGCGCGGCTTCGGACAGCGGCGGGAACTTGCCGTTGTTGAACACCACTTCGGTCGAGCGCTCGGCGCGGATCGGCAGCAGATCGCTGCGCAGCCAGGCCTGGATCTCGCGCGCCTTGGCGCGCAGCTTCACGTCGCGCGGATAAACGGCGTGGGCCGGGTGGATGTCTTCCAGGTATTCGGCGATCGCCGAAGACTCCGAGAGCTGAAACTCGCCGATCGCCAGCGTCGGCACCCGGCGGGTGAGCGACAGCGCCGCGTAGGCCGCCTCTTTGTTCTCTTCTTTCGCCAGATCCACCGGCTTCACGGTGAACGGAATGCCTTTTTCCGTCAGCACGACAAAGGCGGACATGGCGTACGGGCTGAAAAATTCACTGTCGGTATAAAGCTCGGTGATCGGTTGAGACATCGGCGGTTCCTCGGGGTTAAGGGGGGAACATTCATCATTGTCGAGGGGAGGCTAAAAATCAATCTGTTAGCAAAAAGTTCTTGGGCGGCGCGGTTTCCGGTGCCGTGAGCTCCTTCAGGATGATGTGATATATTTGTTGCCAACACGTGAATTGAGTCGTATTGGGTAACATGAAGACGCAGTGGATAGAACGGGTAAAAGTGGGCGTTGCGCGCCTGTGGCCGCACCCGCTGGCGGTGGGCAAGCGAGAGATGCTGATTTCCAGCGCCGGCGCCGGTTTGGGGTTGATGCTCGCCGGCTGGATCAGCCACTTTATTTTGGGTGAGGTGAACCTGTGGTTTATCGCGCCGATGGGCGCTTCGGCGGTGTTGCTGTTCGGCGTGCCCAACAGCCCGCTGGCGCAGCCCTGGTCGATCGTCGGCGGCAATGCGCTGGCGGCGACGGTGGGCGTCAGCGCCGGCCTGCTGATCCCCGATCCAGGGCTGGCTTGCGGCATAGCGGCGGCGGCGGCCATCGGCCTGATGTTCAAGCTGCGTTGCCTGCATCCCCCGGGGGGCGCGGTGGCGCTGACCGCCATCCTCGGCGGCCCCGGCATTCACCAGATGGGCTACCACTTCGTGCTGTACCCGGTGCTGCTGAACTCGGTGCTGCTGGCGGCGCTGGCCATTCTGTTCAATAACCTGGCCGGGCGACGCTACCCGCACGGGCTGGCGCCGGCGGAGGCCAAACCGGCCAATCTGCCGATCGATGCCGTTGCCATCACCCGCGCCGATCTGCACGAGGCACTGATGGAGGGGGATCTGTTCGATATCGACGAGGACGATCTGCAGGAGATCCTGCTGCGCGCCGAGCAGCTGGCGCATCAGCGGCAAAGCAAGACCGCCTGATCAGCCCAGCGTTTTGCGGTAAAACACCACCCGCTCCGTTTCGGCAAAGCCCAGCGCCGCATGCAGGCGCTGGGAGTCCAGATTGGCGATGTCGGTATCCGACGCCAGCTCGCTGCACCCCTGCTGCTTCGCCCACTCCTGCACCTGTGCGATTAAGCGCGCGGCCCAGCCCTGGCGGCGGGCGCCCTCGACGGTATAAATCCCTTCCAAAAACGCCACCGGCGACGATTCGCAGCCGTTGACGTAATCGTAGCGCAGCGCGACCTCGGCAAAGCCAACGAAAGCGCCGTCCAGCCCCCGCGCCATAAACGCGGAGTGGTGCGGTGAAGCCAGTATCTCGCGCATTTCCGCGCGGTGATCTTCAGGCGAGCTGGAGGGCCACAGCGCGGTGCGCAGCGCCAGCCAGGCGTCGAGGTTGTCGTGGTCGCAGATGACGATCATGCGGGGCCCTTATGAGTCGGAATAAATCAGGAATGCCGAAAGAGAAGTGTGGCACGGCGGCGGGAAACAAAAAAGTCATTATGGCGGGACTTTCTAAGAGGATGAAAGAGATGTGTTGATATTTTAGGCGAAGTTGGTATAGGGTACGGCCAGCGTGCTTATAAGGGATTGTTATGGATGCGAAAGCCGTAGCTCAAGGAATTCTTGAGGGAATAGAGTCTTTACCAAGGGGCATTGCCTATAGTGCTCGTAGGACATGGCAGGGAGCAGGGCTCGGCGGCCGAGAGCTTAAGCACCGCAATTAAATTGAAACGGAACGATTTATTAAGGTCGTTCGTGCTGGCTATGGTATCGAAACCCCGCTGCGTGAGCTGATAGTGGTGATTATCCGTGACTGCTATCAGCGAATGGATCTGCAAACACAAATTGCGCTAAGCCAAAAATTAAACCATGCAGAGGGTTATCCTACAGGACGTATGGGGACGCAGTTCATTCTGGTTCAGCAAATCACACACCATATTTTGAAAAAGGTTATCGGCAGCACACTTTTCAAATGAGTATTCAAAGGTGTCACCATTGCTGGGCTAAACATCATTATTTTACAAGGAATTATTGAACAGGCCGCCGTTTCTTCGCGTCGTTTGCGGGAACAATATCCCTCAACGTACCATAAGCTCACGCCACGAAATTTGGACATGATCTACTTTCTGGCGGAGGAGTATCTTGAACCCTTTGTTGCCTATACCAGCAAATCGAAAATGTTCTGTGAAGGTGTGAATCATGAGCTATCTAAAGTCTTGGGGCAGTAAGCTCGGTAAAGGATTGTCGCACCTTGTGGAAGCGATTTTGGGCGGGATATTTTCTGTCGCTGCGTTTGGCTCACTGTTCTGGTTCGACGAATGGTGGCAACGAATTCTGAGCGCGGTAATATTCCTGTTGCTGGTGTTTGTCACTATTGCTTTGTGTAGCCTTGTGAGAGGCGAGCGATAGCGGATAGATCAATCAAAAGCCAGCGGTTGGATTTTAACTAATGATCAAGTGATGATGACTTCCTATCGTTAAGTAATAAAATCAATGAACTGGCTAAAATCCTTTCTTGTGAAGTTCGTTAAATTTGTTGGCCGGCAAACTGCTGACTTGGCTGAGTCCATAGTCATTGGCCTGTTCTCTATAGCGGCATTTGTTGCCTTGTTCTGGTTTGATGAGTGGTGGAAATCTATCGCTGTGGCTGTCGCGATCTTCTTTGCCGGCTTCCTGGTGAGCCTGGCTATAGGCTGGTTAAGAGGGGAAAGATAGCTGAGGGGGCCGGCATTACCGCCGCCATTTTGCCGCCACTGCGAGCAAAAAATAAAAAAGCCACTTCGAGAAAAGTGGCTTTTTTATATGATTTTAAAGCTAAAATTTGGTGGCCCCTGTTGGGTTTGAACCAACGACCAAGCGATTATGAGTCATAAAATTGGCATGTTTCTAATCGTTCGTCATTGACACTTGTTGTATTTTTAATTGTCTATAATCAATCGGTTATGATGTTATTTTTGTTTCTGATTGGTTCTCTCATCTCCTCATTGTACTATCGTTACCTGACCCATTACCTGACCCAAAATGGGCATTGGGTCAGGTAACGCTTATCCTCATAAAGGTAACCTCATGGCCGCTAATCTTACCGAGACTGCTATACGTGGATTGAAGACAAAAAGTACGTCGTACTACGTGTGGAGCAACAGCGCTCAGCGTGGCACCGGCAGACTTGGCGTTAAGGTTCAGCCGTCAGGCAGCAAGGTTTTTTATTTCCGTTACTACGTTGAGAAAGGGAAGAAAGAGAAGTTCATCCAGTTAGGCATCTGGCCTGAGATGAAACTTGTAACGGCCAATGAGCTGGCGAAAAAGTACGGAGCCTGGCTTGTTGAAGGAAAAGAGCCCCAGCAAGAGCTTGAGCAACAGCGCCTGGCCGAGCAGCACATCATGCAGCTTCATCGTTCGCAGGGATCGTTTAAAGAACTGGTACACGGCTATGTGAACAAGATGAAGCTCGACAATAAACGGACCTGGGCCGATGTACTGAAGCGTCTTGAAAAAGAGTGCTATTCGGTTATTCCTCGCGAAACCAAAGCGAAGGATGTAACACCTCTACAGATCAAAACCATCCTCTCAGGCATTATCCAGCGAGATGCGGTGGTCCATGCGAACCGAATTCGTTCCTACCTGATGGCGGCATTTAACTACGGCCTGAAAGCCGATAACGATCCGATGAATACCAGCGTGGGCATTACGTTCGGGCTTGAAGTCAATCCGGTATCGGCCATACCGAAACAGTCCTCGGCAGAAAAAGTGGGTGATACATGGTTAACGCTGGAAGAGCTTCGTTTTGTCATGGAGCAGTTCGCTCAGGCAACTAACGTTGGGTCATTGATGCAGCATCTTATTCGCTTCTGTGTTTATGCTGGCGGGCAGCGACCATTTGAAATGATTGCCAGCCAGTGGAACGCGATTGACTGGCAGCAAAAGACATTATTGGTCATAGCCGATGTATCGAAAAACAAGCGTGAGCACCTGATACCGCTGACTGAATCGGCGCTACAGGAATTAGCCTCAGTGAAAGAGCTGACTAAAGAAAGCAACAGTCCCTATATTTTCCCGCTATCAACCAACGGTGAGCGCCCGGTGCGTACTGATAGCCTGGCGCGTTCCATCATGTATTTCCGGGCCTTTAATCCTGAGTTTAAAATTTTCACAGCGCGAGATTTACGTCGCACCTGCAAAACGCTGATGGGGGAGGCGGGGATCAGCAAAGAGATCCGCGACCGTATTCAGAACCATGCTCTGAATGACGTCAGCTCAAAACACTATGATCGTTATGATTACTTGCCTGAAAAGCGCAGAGCGCTTGAGATCTGGGAAGATAGGGTCAACAACTATCAGCGACAGCAGGAAAACAACGTTGTGAACTTGTTTGGACGGAGGTAAGAGCTTGGCAAAATATGAGCTTAATTCAGCAGAAGAACGGTATCAGCCGGGTTCTGGAGACTTAGTGCTGGCTAATAAGCTGGGAATCATTGATGAAGAGGAAATGGAGTCGCTGGAGTCTGGCCTGCTGCTGATGCTTTATGAACAGCTATTTATCGAAGGCCAGCCGCCAGCGGCGCTGGCTTTTGAGCATATCAGTGGCTGGCATCGTCAATGGCTGGGGAATGTATACGACTGGGCGGGGAGATTGCGTAATGCCAACTTAACTAAGGACGGTTTCCAGTTTGCCGCTGCTGACAGAATTCCACTGCTTCTGGATGGTTTCGAGAGGCAATTTCTTTCTCGGTCTAGTGAACTGAAATCCCTGGCTCGCCCGGAGCTGGTTAGTTATCTGGCTGAATGCCATGTGGAGTTTATTTTGATCCACCCATTCAGAGAAGGTAACGGGCGTCTGTCGAGGCTACTTTGCGATGTACTGTCGGTTATGGCGGGGAAGGGCTTACTGGACTACAGTCTGTGGGATGAGCACAAGACGTTTTACTTCAAGGCAATACAGGCGGGTGTTTCAGGCAACTACAGCCCTATGATGCAGTTGGTGAGCGATATCTTGCCAGACTAGCGAGCGAGGCCAACGGCTTTCGCCTGTGCCTGATTTTTTTTGAGTTGCTGCTCAATTTTTTGCACAGAAACGCCGGTTTCTATCGCGGTTGAGCTGGCAACGGCTCGGAGGATTTTTGCTTTGGTCACTTGAGATGATGTATGTTTTCTCATGAAAAATTTCCTTATAGCTGCTGCTAGGATTGTAGGTGTTTGGGGATAGATTAGTCCAGTTAATTTCACATTGTGTATCGTAATTTATTTTGGTGGTAAGCTATTTATTGATTTTATAAGGATAAAAAATGTTTGATAAGCCTGATTTTACAAGAGAAAATTTTGAAGAACTACTGAGGATAAATAATGATTTAAGAAGGGAAAACAATAATCTTTTAGGTGATATAAAAAATTATCATAAAGATAAGGAGAACTTCCTTGTTGATAAAGGAAATTTTATCAAAGACATTGAAATGTTTAGAACCGAAAATAACGAACTAAAAAAAGAGTTGTCAAATAATGAAAAAAAATTTAAAAATAACAATGGTGATACTAAAATCAGACCGGTAGCATTAAATGCAATTTATCTTCTTAGCAAAGAGTGTTATCCAGAATACAAATTTACTGCAAAGGATTTTGTTAAAAAATTAGACTCCCTCGCAAAGTCACATGATATTGTTTACTCCTTCCAGTTAAAGACTGTTGAGGCCTGGTGTACAGAATTCAAAAAAATGGATGCTAAACAGTAATCTCTTTTAATCTGAGAGTTATTTATATACTCGTAATTCTCAGAACATATGTGAGAGTTTTATTTTATGAAGGGTGGTTTAAGCCATCCCCCTTCAATGATTCTCCTCTTCTCCATTATGAATCCCTCAAATATCACTTTTGTAATATATGGTTTTCTGAGTACACACTCCCTCAGTCATAGCAAGATATCCCTTAATAAGGCAAAAGTAATGATTTGTTAAGTAGCTGATTATTATGTGTTTTTTGACCGCAATCCTTAATGAGTATCGTGGATGTTGCGCATGCTTCCTGGCACGAGCATGATAATTTCACGCTATCAACAAGGAAACTCAAATGATGCCTTTTAAGTTAACTAATGAACAACGTATCAAAGTCTTAAGAGATTATGGTGAAACTTGCGATCGATTAGTACGAGAAAAAGAGCGGCAATATATTACCTCTATTTCTCGCTCAACAGCGTGGAAACTGGAACAGTCTGGTAAGTTTCCACCGCGTAAGTCCATTGGTCTGAAATCCTGTGGGTGGTTGCTTAGTGACCTTCTTTACTGGATCAGTTTCCGATGAGTGAGAGGTCCATATCGTAGCTGTACGTCATTATGAGTAGTTTTATGCAAATAGCCTTTGAAAAGGTCCAGAAGGCTAAACTATAAGACATGAGTAGCAATCTAAATTACGAGGAGTAAAGATTATTGCTAAAAAGAAATACACCTTCACGATCAAAAATGAATCAGCGTTAGGGGTAATTAATAATTATTCTAGGCTAACAAATACATCCCTTTCTTCCGTTATAGCGGAATCTGTGGATTTGGCTATCCCTATATTAGAAAAATGTAACCGTCATCACTGGTCAATAAAGGAACTAAAAAATGACCTCTTAAAATTTTCTATAAAAGAAAGCATTAATCGGAGTAGAGGTGAAAAAGAAATAACTCTGGAAGAACATTTTTCATTAATCTGGAAAACTAATATCAGGAGCCCGTTAAATATCCCCGTCTTGGATTATTTTCAACTGAACGCCAATGATGAATTTATGGGTAAGGATGAACAGACTGTTATACGTGAGCGACTTTCCTCGTTAAGGGAAGGTTATGATATGGAAAAAGCAATCTACATTTACAATCAGAGAAAATTTGATGCAACAAAAAAAAGTGTCTTAGGAGATTCAAACATTATTCTTATCCATAAAACTTCTTTTGAGGGCTATTACTTTGATGTTGGAGAGGTTCGACTATTTTCCACATCCCAATTGATTATATTTGGAGTAAATGAAGTTCTGAGAAGAAAGGAGGTTGTGATGCCTTATCCGGTTATTTGCTGGATAGATATTTACCATGTCAATGAGATGGTACTTATGCTGCCTGTGATCCGCAAAACAGATGCTTTCAGTTGTGTCAATACACCGGATGACATAATTATCAACCCATACTCACAGGAGAATATAAATTAAGATTAGCTGAAGAGAGAAAATAATTCTGGGACATTTAATACACTTTCAAGAGATAAATGAAAATGGTAATTATTATCTATTCTTGTGGCTGTTTTTTGTACAGAAGTCAAAGTTCAGGTATCAAAAAATAATTTCTGACATCGGAGTGCAGCAGATGCGTTCATTTTTCTACACTATGTGCATTGGCGGACAGCAAGAGCACGTAGCAGTTCATCACCAGCTTCTAGAGATATGTAAGAGGTTTCATATCCTACCTGAACATATTGTGATCGAGCAGGTAGATGTTAAGCAGGCTGTTTCAAAACAACGTTTGCTCAGGCAACTGATTAACCATGAAATGAACCGACAGGACACACTTGTCATTCCAGACTTAAGCTGTCTTGGCAGAACAGTGGAGGACTTAGAGGAGATTTTATTTTTTTGCCTTCAAAAAGACATTTTTATCTACAGCTACCATCCTGCCTCAAGGATAGAACCTTCTGCAGAAAGTTGTGTGTCTTTTTTGATTGCTCGTCAAGATACGATTGACATCCACAATCTGAAATCAACCAAAAGTCGATATCGGCATATTAAAAAAAAACTAGGACGAAAGGAGGGGAGTAACTATCGGAGTGATATCGCAAAACTTAAGTCAGGAAGATTTACTCAGGCTGAGACTGCAAAGAAACTGGGCATCAGTTTATCGACTGTGAAGCGGCACTGGAATAACGGGATTATCGGTTAATTCTAAAAATAATTACAGAGTAACTTTTTAACAGCCATCATAGGCTGGGGCTACCTTCGTCTCAAATTTAGATGTTGGATAGGTATTATATAATGGTCTTATACCCTTACTACCTGTATTAACCGGTAAGAGTAGTAATCAGAACAGTATGTCCGTACTAAGATCTGATATCAGTATATACCGACAATAGTGACCAAGAATAGCCCTGCCTGTATGGCATCCTTGTACGGTCTATAGCAGACCGTAGGACCTACTGCAGGTATATCTTATGAAAACATATCAAGGTACGCATGGAGAACACGTTCTCGAATACAGAAACAAGATTAATAAATTATTATGTTATTTGACTAACCGTTACCCCAGGTTAACGGCGGTACGTGTCGATCTTCACTATCCTAAAATAGTTGATAATGGTGACAATATTTGTTGTTTCCCTAATCTGGAACCTGGGGTGATATCCCGGATGCGTGAATCCCTCAGGGCTAAGCTGGAGGCTGACCGTACCCGTAAGGAGCGTGAGGGTAAACGCATTTACCGTTGCCCTTTATATATTATGTGGGCAAAAGAGTATTCTGAGTCAGGCAAATGCCACTACCACATTTGCCTGTTGTTCAACAAAGACGCTTACTACCACCTCGGGGATTACGATCGGGACGATAACCTGAGAGGGATGATCACGGGAGCCTGGTACAGCGCCCTGAGGCTGGCGAGAGACGATCACCTTGGTCTGGTCCATTTTCCTGATAACTGTAAGTATGTGCTGGATACCAATAGTACTGATTTCCAGCAGAACTACCAGTCGCTGTTAACCCGACTGGACTACCTCACTAAAGTTGAAAGCAAAGTTTTTGGTGAAGGGGACCGTAATTTCGGCTGTAGCCAAATCGATCTGTAAGTCGGCATAGGCCTTCCCTGTATGGGAAGGCTTTTTCACGTCAGGGATAAGTGATATGTCCTACAATCGCGCAGATGAGTCGATAATCGCAAACGTAGAAGATTTCCGGATTTTCAGCATTTTGCTCGCCGATAAAGAAGACCCAAGCTTTATCTTTTAGTCCTTTGCCTTTGGCCTCTATCGCCTCTGTACGAGCAGCCTCCAGCTCTTTACGAACCACGGTACGCTTGGCTTTTGACCAGTTAGCCCATTCGATGTGGATCTGGTAGCTTCGGGTTGGTTTAGGTTTACCTGCCTCATCTTTTCCCCATTCGCCAGACAGTGGAATGATGAGTTTTTCATCATTTTCAGAAAATTTGTTCCAGAGTAGTGGTGCATAAAAGATCTTCGGCTCCGGGTAGGGTTGAACCTCTTTTCGGAGCTTTTTAAATGCCGTCATGTAGATTTGACCACTAATACCGGGAACGTTAAGCGACATTCCCCGGTCATGCGGGAAGCGAATGAAGGCACGGCAAATATTACGAATAGCATTCACTTGACGCCGGGATTGTCGTTCGGGTGAATAACCTTCACCAGATGCTGAGGATGCTGAACGCGTCGAACTGGACTTACTTTCACCACCAGCGATACCTGGTTCAACAACCGGGCGCTGTTCAATCAACTTTAATCCCGAGGGCATTAAACCTGGAGCACTGTCCAGTATGTTGCGGACACTCTCCTTCTGGCCCTGGCGAATTACTGTGCTTTCAGCATCAGCATCACATTCATGATGATGTTGAATATGGCGTTTCTTTTTAAAATAGGCTCTAACTTTTTTATCTTTTTCCCATGCAGCAGGATGCATGGTTATACCACATCCCCAGCATACGTAACCTTCAGTATCAACGCTATCAAGCAACCAAAGATCCTCTGCCTCCACAATCTCACGGGTACGTTTATCACGTGCAGATTCCATTACTTTCTCCTTATCGCAGAACGTTTGTATAGGCTTCTAGCCTTTATTCAAACCGCTGTTCCCTTTCACTATCTTCCCTTTGTTCACGTTCTTTTTGGTGTTCGACCCACTGACTCATTTTTTCACAAACTGTTTTGGCAGCCTCGGCGATATCTGGACGCTCGTGTTTACTCAGCGCACCGATGGCGCTTGATCTAGCTTGCATTATGTTCGCCAGGCTACCAGTCCAGGAGGATGGAGTGATTCGCTCAGCAAAAGACTCCAGCACAGCTAATGGCTCAGGAGAGGCCTCTAATAGTTCTATAGCAGCTTCGTGTAGGGTTAGTACATTCTGTTCATCATTCTTTGACCAGAGAGTCACACCAGCCGCAATGGCAGCCCAAACACTGGGATCATTTTTGGCACGGCACCATTCAATCAAGACGCTAGTACTTACATCAGCAAGAGGAGAACGGCGTAAACCGCCACGTCGAATAAAGAACTGTCTTCCCTGCTGCTTTTCCTCGGTGCATTCAAAAATGCAATTGAGAAATGATTCAGGCATTAACGCAACAGTTGTTGCTATAGTCTTCTCGAACCCCAAAAAATATCCATAGTGTTCATCAATGACATTGAAAATTGCGTCCAACCACTCAATTTTTTTTGCCTCATTACCATCGAAACGCAATGCAGCATCGATAACTCGCTCCATGTAAAAATCAATTGTCCCTCTTTGGCCTTTGTCGCTGTTTTTAACCCGCTGGATTGCAGCAGCAAGACCAATCAACCGAAAGTCTGCGCCAAGCGTATCTACCGATTTGTCTTTACCATGCAGTCTCATGGAGAGCGCATGCAAAATGACATTGTCTCCGCTTGCTTTACTCAGGAGTTGCTCAGCAAGCTCGAGAAGACGAATTCTCGGCAAATTGGCATATTGTTCTCGCCATAGAATAGGCTCATACATGAAAGGGCTAATGTCTGGATCATGCAAATGCTTTATGCAGCGATCAAAATCAGTTACCGTAAATGTCCGCCAAGGATGCAAGCCAACCAATACCTGTCGAAGTTCAGGATGTTGCGCACATTGGTCGAGAAACTTCTGTGCTAATGATGGATCGACAGAGTCAACTTCTTCGATGAATCCCCCAATAACTCCAAAGTCTTTGTTAGCATCTGGCTGTTTTTCAATTTGTTCAACAAGTCGCTGCCAGCCAATACGTAGATCATGTGCCCCTCGAGCAAGTCCTCGACCAAAGACAGCACGATAAGGCATTCCACCGATGGAGAACAGATCTGCTCCTAACGCCTCAAGTACATGATTTGATGCGGCAAAGTCCTGTCCCAATTGAAGTGCTTTAGCTTCAAGTCGTTTTCCGGCTGCGGTATATTTATCGGAGTCCTCATGATCAAAATCCGCATCCAGTGCCCAATAATCATGATTTGTACTCAACACGTATGTCTTTATTGTTGGAATTAACGCAATGGGCTCCAACTCCTTCTCTAAGGCAGCAAGATTATCCGGCAACGGCTCAACATCATCTCCATCGCCATGCTTGGTATAGTCAAAATAGACCGTTGAACGAACGGCTTTCCAACCTTCCCCCCAAGGACTTAAAGCATTTAATGTACGGGCAGCATCGACGAGTTTGTCTCGCATTGCTTCTTGAAACCAAATTCCCCTGAATTTGTCAGCTAGGATTGATCTTGCAGGCCTTTCAAGCTCAGGATCTCCGGATGCCGCTAATTGGATAATGACGTCAATAAAGGCGCTGCGCCATTCGACAAGTTCATCATAGTTGGGTTCGTATCCATAGTCTCTTGGTCGAGCTCCAAACTCACCAACCCCAAACCCTGACCACGGTGGGCCATCCAGGGCAGTTGACAGCATCTTTAAGCCCAAAGATCTACGCGTAATAATGCTTGATGCAATGCATTCGTTCATTAAAGCAATACGCTGACTTAGGGATGCATGAGTACCAGACAGATACGCCTGGAAAAACCTTGGGACCATGTTTCGAGCAGAATCCAGGTCATTATTATCGGCTTCGTCCTCTGCCATTTGAATAAGAAGCCCGGCGCATCGTTCAAAGGCGTTCGGTTCGTATGCCATCAATTGTAAAAGACGCAGAATACTACGTCGCTGAGGATTGTAGCCCGGTTCCATACCTTTGAAATCAGATGATGAGAGTACGGCCTCAACTCTGTTGAGCAATGCTTCAGGTGCAACCGGTCCGATATACCCAAGTATTCGTAACGAAATATCATTTAACTCGGCTATTCTTCCTAACATCCCTTTAGGCTGAAGCCAGGCTTCTACAATTTCTTTCGCAACAGGATGGTCATGCAACAACCCCAAGCGATGCGAAAAAGACATTAATAAACGCTCACAATCTGGAGCTTCAAAAGTCGCCCTAAGTTGATCAACGGGAATACTGTCGAGTGCGGATGCTGCCAATCTGTTAGCAATGGCATGAGGTAAGATAGCTCTCCAGTGCGATCTTTTCTGAACGATATGACGTTCCATCAGCTTCGTAACGGCTTTAAATAACTGGGTTCTGGAATACCCAAAAAGCGCCCCTAATATTTCCAGTTCATCGGTAGCAGCATCTGGACTAGATACCGAGAATGAATACACCAGTGACAATATTTCAGCTTGCTCCCGTAAATTACCATCAGGATGATTACGCTGTTCAAACAAGCGATTAAATAACTGCGCATCAGAAAGTAGAGCCAAACTCTCGCCTTCCTCCCCTCTCTCAGCTATAGCCAAAGCAACTCTTGCATTCCCATCTGCAAACTCAGCAATACGACGGGCATTATTTTGACCAATTGAAGGGAAGCGACGAATAAGAAGTTGCTCTGCCACCTCTGGACCATCTGTCTCAATATGGATGACCTCAGTTGTCTGTGGTTTGTCATCCCTAATGTCGTACTCGATCGTGATGAGGCTTACTTCTTTTCCTGCGGCTGATACCTTGCTGGCAAGCGAAGCATGGAGCTCTGACGGGCAATTATCAAGGATCATAACTGCTCGTCGGTCCTCAGCGATCAGCTTATCAAGCATTGCTGTAGCCGACGGTACTGGCTCAGAGCCAGTATCAACATAAATAGCTACTGTCCGGTCAAGCGCATCTGTTCCAACAGTTTCATCAAAGAGCGCCTGAACGATCCGAGTCTTCCCGACACCAGATAATCCTGTAATACGAACCGCCTTCTTCGTCGAACGAATAAGAGCACGCATTGGGCTAATTGCTTCATCAATTTTGAGTTTTTGCCCCTTTCCCGACGGTAAAGTAATGGTTACACCTGGGGCTGAGATTAAAGTGTCTATAACACCTTGGGGTGGATTGCTCCAAGCTCCGTAGGGTTGCCAACCGGAATACCCTTGTCCAAGCTTCCCTTTTACCCACAGCATGACTGATGGATGTTGGCGCAGCCATTGAATGAGTTTGGAACGGTCGTAGAAATCAAGATGAAGAGTGCTTTTGTTAGGATCATCTTTTACTGCGTCCCTCATCGCTTTGAGACGATCAGCCTTTCCTGACGGCGAGCAATCATCACCCAGGCTGACAATGATGTAGCTGCCTTGCTTTCTGGCTTGTTCAGATATGATGGGGGAAAGTGCTTTGCCGGTGCCTATTTCCTTCTCAATTGCAGCCTTTGGCATCTTATGTTTCTTTGCCTGAAAGACCGTATCAGGCCTTACAAGAAAACCAGCCTTCAGTTGATCAACTGGAATCTGAACATGGATATCAATTCCTCCGTCAGGGGCGGTAATTGAACCAGACCAATTTACGCATGCTGGGCTATGGCCATACATTGTCACTTCAGCTTCAGCTAGCCGAGCTATCAACTCTTCTAGCTGAGTATCGGAGAGCCGAAGTAATTCGTCCTTTTCAATGTCAAAGATTGCCATGCCTTCGCCTTAGTAAAAAATTTTTGCCCTGGTTCTTACACTATGGATACATATTCGTGCGCCCCGCACTCTTAAGAGCAAGCAAGCGCTGTTTAAGTTTTTTTGCTTTGCCAGGATGGAATCTGGCCAATAAATGAACTAGTCCCAATGTTTGTGCATAAGGGCCCTTATCGAACTCGATAATTTCGCCCCTAAGAATGGCTTGCTCCAAATGATGGACTGCCGATCGTATCTGACTTTGCTTAGCGGAAGAGAGACCGGGTTTTGAATTCACCGAAAGTTTGGTAACTTCCATCCGTTGCCCAGATGTTCTGATTTCGTGTTTAGCTCGTTTAGGCTGGTAACCATGCCTGGAAAGCATGCCATAAATCGAGGCTATCACATTCGTTTTAGCTGGTTTATCAAGAAAGTTTACTGACGAGACGGCGATATCATCAACGTAGCGGGAATAAATTATTCCTCTTGCTCGAAAACTGGCTTGCAGTGCCGGTTCATCTTTCCAAAACGCCAAGTTAGCCAGAAATGAACTAGTGATGGCACCCTGAGGTAGTTCCCCTTGTCGGGTCGTCAGCTTGGTTAAACATTCAGCTACTTCATTATCGAAGCCAAAGAAATGTTGCCATATGTTATGCACTATTGTGTCTGAAGTTGACGGGAAAAAACGCGTGATATCTTCATTAATAACAATCGTAGAACCAGCGTGTAAAGTTGCATTGGTTTTATAATCACAACCTTTCAGACTACCTGTCAAATATGCTGGATAAACAACGTAATCAAGAATATTGCGCCTGATATTGCGTTGTACTTTTTTTAGAGGTGCATATGCATCCCAAGTCTGGCGCGTACTTCCGTCAGGCTTAGTGATCGTGCTGGCGAGTCGGTACATATGGTCCGCACGATTGGCTAGATTAAGGAGTTCGATAGGAGAGATGTTCAGCGCTTTTGATAGCGCTGTCATACTGCTGATGCGTCGTTTGCTATAGAAGGGGGAGTCAGACGGAGTGTGAATCATTAAGCAGCTCCAACGCAGTACGCGCAAGTTCTCCCTGGAGTCCTTTATCAATACCGTTAAGATCACCGGCCTCTGCTGCAATAAAGAAAATAATGCTAACAGGAATGTTGAGAGCAGAAGCAATGCTGTTAAGGGTTGAAAGCGTCGGATCTCGCTTATTGTTTTCGAGCATGGAAAGATAAGAAACAGAACATTCTGCCTTCCGAGCTAAATCCGTCTGTGATATTCCCCTTCTGGTTCTGCATAACTTGATAGCCTGTCCGATATTCATAATTAACTCCGCAAATAAATATTGGGCCTGCTGCGTCTTGGCTCTGTTGCATTATTTCATCCAATCATCAATGTTTGTGATCAAACGAACTACAACGTCAATAATACGCAGTGCCCGGAAGACGATATCGTCAAACCGGAACCCGCTTCTTACCGGGCTGTCAAGATGTATGCGTAACTGACGCAATACATCTTCCAGCTCTGCCAGAGCGCCAGCATCGAGTTGGCTGCAGTGAGCATCGCGCAGCTTTTCAAGCGTTGCGATGGTGTTCTTTAAAGTATCGTGATTCATGTTGCTCTCCTTTGAATCGGCAAAACGCCGAAGCCCCGTAACAAGGCGATGGCCGAAAGGAGCCAACCCGATGCGCAAGCCCAACACCAGTCTTCGCGACGATGAAGCCCCGTTAATTCCGATAGTGCAGTTGCCTAGTAGCCGTGTATCGCGACTGGCTACAAATCACCATCATGACGAACGTGCTTCAGACTGACCGATGACGCTAGTCTGCCCGTCAAAATCTCCAACACCGGATGAAGGAGCGGCCTGATAAGCAGGCAATTACGCTAGACCTTCGCTGTTACGATGAGAACAATCATTTTAAAGAACACAGCTCAGGCGGAACGCCTGACCTGTGATAAGTAAAGCATTCCTTTCGGTATTTGGCAATAGAATTTTACTGTCAGTGAAATTCTATTGCCTGTTCAGTACACCTTTTATCTGCGGCTTCATGTTGAGTAGACAGAACCGCTATACTGGTTTGCGTTTGCAGCGGGTCCCCTTCAGTTTGCTTACGTAATAAGTTGAACTTGTGCAGACAAGGCTCGCACGGGCTTTAACTTGCTCTGTCTGTGAACCAGTGAAGCTTCTAACAATAGGACGATTGATACATGCATTTTTGGGAGATGGTGTGCGATGAGTAAGCTGTTGTTTCGTCTGGCGGCATGGCGTGCTCGCCGTCGCGCGAAGCCTAATGCTGATATGGTAAGGAATGAGCAGCCGGACGGAGGGATTGGGGCTGAAGCGCCGATTCGGACAGCATCCGAAGATCGCCTTAGAAGGTCCGGATTCGCGGCTCGTATAGCCGACGTGCTTTCGGAGCTTAGTTTGCGCGAAGGCCGAGTGTTCGCTATTCGTGGGGGATGGGGCTTCGGCAAATCATCACTGAAAAATCTTATCACCGAACGGCTCGATGCCAAGAGCAGTGGAGCGGACTGGCTCGACTTTAACCCATGGCAATGGGGAGACGGCGACGCAATCGCCCGTGCGCTATTTGGCCAGATAGCAGATCGTTTGGGAGGCGAGCATTCGAAGGCAGCACTCGACCGTGCCCAAGCACTGCGACGTTACGGAGCGATCCTTACCGGGGTTAGTAAGCCTCTTAAAGAGGCAGGGAGTTCAGGCCTTCTAATCTCAACAGTTCTCACAAATGCCTCGGTTATAGCGATCGCGTCGGCTATTGGATATGACCTTCCGACAGTTGCAAAGGTTGCAGCTGTTCTTGCCTTTCTCTCGGTCGGAGTGCCTCTTCTCGGACGCGTGCTATCGTATCTCGGGCGTGACCATAGCGGCGAGTCTCTCGACAAGGTACGCACAGCGCTTGAGGCTCGTCTTCGCGAACTTGACCGGCCGCTGGTTGTCTTCGTCGACGACATTGACCGGCTCGAACCTGAGCAGATCAGGATGTTGCTTCGGCAGGTAAAGGCAAATGCTAACCTACCGAATATTGTTTTTGTGCTCCTGTTCCAGCCCAGTATCGTAGAACGAGCACTAGATCCGGTTGCTGACAATGACGGCCGAGCCTTCCTTGAAAAGGTCGTGCAGGCTAGCTTTGATTTACCAGCTGTCCCGGCATCGTTCGTGCATCGCATGTTCGAGGAGGAGCTCTCTAAAATGGCGGAGTTCTACGCAACTGAGGCCAACGGGTTCTCTCAGAGACGCTGGGGTAACGCTTGCATTGGCTGCATCCAGCCCCTCCTTCGCAACATGCGTGACGCACGTCGTCTCATCTCTTCCATTGCTGTACACATGCCATTGCATGTGGTCGGCGACGTGTTCGAGGTGAACATTGTAGATTTCCTGCTTCTGGAAACACTCCGGGTCTTCGAACCTGACCTCCACGATGCACTGTTTCGTGAGAGAGGATTGGTTCTCCAGGAAGGGCGCTACTCTCGTGATAGCCGACGGAAGGTGGACCAAGCAGCGGCTAAGGAGCTTCTTGAGAACGTCTCAGAGGAGCGCCGCAATATCATTTGTGAAGCGCTTAAAGACTTATTTCCTCCCCTCGAATGGGCGTATGGGGGGACGAACTATGCAGACGGCTTTCATCGCCAGTGGCTGACGGAGAAACGAGTATGCACTTCGCGCTACTTCCCACGTTACTTTGAACTGCAAACGTCGGTTGGAGAAATATCTGAGCGCCGTTTCGTTGATTTTC
This sequence comes from Serratia sp. SSNIH1, assembly GCF_002935055.1. NCBI lineage: Bacteria > Pseudomonadati > Pseudomonadota > Gammaproteobacteria > Enterobacterales > Yersiniaceae > Serratia > Serratia sp. SSNIH1. The sequence continues at coordinate 5,066,406 of NZ_CP026383.1, read as the reverse complement.
TCAATGCATCAGCGACAGAAGACGAACTCTTTGCTGAAATCGCAGCCGTCGAAGCTGACGGGCTGCTGAATTCGCTCGTTGCGAGGCTCGATGAATCTGTCGACCGATTACCAACCGAGAACGCAGCTGTTCTGCTCCCTGGAATGTTCAGAATTGCTGAAAAACTCGCAGGCACGAACAGCGGTTCTTTCGACTCGTTATATGTAGCAGCATGGCGAGCGACAAGTTGGTACCTGAAGCGGATTCCTGAGGATGTTCGAGGCGGTTTAGCTCTTGAAGCACTCCGTAAAACTGAAGCGCTATCCGTTTCCTCAATCCTGATCCATCTCAGCGATCCCACCGATCGGAATGAGGGTGAGAGTAGAGCCTTCGAGCCAGCGTTAGATCTCAATACCGTTGGGGCAATGAAAGCTGAATGGTTGCGGTTAATAAGGATCCGCGTAGCAGACGGCGATGTGCTGATGGCTGAACCGGATCTCTTATCACTGCTCTATCGCTGGGAAAACTATACAGATTCAATGGATGAACCCCGAGAGTGGGTGAGGAAAGCAATTCAATCCGACTTGGGCTTCGCAACCATGGTCACACGCCTTATGAGCCGAGGTACGAGCCATACTTACGGTGATCGCGTCTCCACGCAGCACAACAGTTTCAATAAAGAGACAATTGACGACTTTATTGGCATTGATGTGGCGAAAGCTAAGTGTGATGCGATTAATCCTGCCCAGTTCCCTGAGCACGAAGAGGCCCTGCGAACGCTGCTTAGATATCTCGAAAAGTGGCTCGGATTGAGAGAAAAAGACATTTTTGATTCATAGCAGGTAGCTCCAGACAGCACCTAAGTGTAGCGAAACGTTACATGGCTGATACCGGATTACTGTAAGGTTGGGAAATATATAAATTTTGTAATTTAAATCAGCCAGTTGCCGATAGTGTGCACATCATCCTTAGACTTGAAAAGAATAACCTGACTGCCCAGTGAAGGCGTGTAACTCAATGCAAAAATAAGAAATCGAACGTCTTCTCTGGCAAAAAGCAGTCCATCAGAACATTGATGAGATACAAGTTGTGCTCAACTGCGGTGTATGTTTTATCATTAGGTAAAATCAAACATGTCCTCCGTCTTGTATATAGTAAATTCAATTAATTTCAGATAGATATTATCTCCGTGAATCCCCCGCAATCCCATACCGGATCGCGGGGATTTTTATTTTTCACGCTGAGAACTCTGTATGAATAAACCTCATGGCCTTCAGGCATTTGAACAACCGCTGGCATCTCTTCCGCACACGCTTCGCCAGCTTATCCTTGAACGTATTCAAAATCTGACCCACTACGAGCCGGTGATTGGCATCATGGGTAAAAGCGGTGCCGGTAAGTCCTCACTCTGTAATGAACTCTTCCAGGGCGAGGTCTCTCCTGTCAGCGATGTGAACGCCTGTACCCGTGACGCACTGCGCTTTCGCCTGCGCAGCGGTGACCGTAGTCTCGTTATCGTGGACTTGCCTGGTGTGGGGGAAAACCAGCAACGGGATCATGAATATACCGCGCTGTACCGCCGTATTCTGCCCGAGATGGATCTGATCCTATGGGTTATCAAAGCCGATGATCGCGCATTGTCCGTGGACGAACAGTTCTGGCATAGCGTTATGGTAGCGCACCAGAAGCAGGTGCTGTTTGTTATCAACCAAGCCGACAAAATCGAACCCAGCCATGAATGGGATACCACCACCAGCACACCTTCACTCCAGCAGCAGGCAAACCTCAGTGCCAAACAGAGCGCCATCACGGCAATGTTTAAACCGCATTATCCCGTCTGTGTGCTCTCCGCTCTTAGTGGGTGGGGAATGGAGGCGATGGTGGAAAACATGATGCACAGCCTGCCGGACCACGCCACCAGCCCGGTGGCGACACAGCTGCATGGGAGGCTCTGCACAGAGCCGGTAAAGTCACAAGCCCGTGACAGTTTTGGTGAAGCGGTGGGAAAGGTGTTTGATACGGCAGAATCATTGTCGCTCTTGTCCAGTCCCCTGAAAACTGCGATTCGTACCGTACGTGATGCTGTGGTATCGGTTGCCAGGATCATCTGGGACTGGATTTTCTTCTGACGCTATGCAGGCATGTCAATAACGCGGGGACATACCCTGTCCGTTTATGGTGGTTTTATACCGGGTAAAAGAACTAAATTCCCAGGCACACCGCGCCATTCCTTGAATCGACCGATTAAAAAAATCGTCTTCCTGTGTCCATACCCTGCCATACCCCCTTGTTACACTAATCCGCATCTTTTCAGTGAATTAGCTTACCGGAGAACGAAGTCTTATGACTCAGGCTGAACGTCGCCATGACCGGCTTGCGGTCAGACTGTCGATGATTATTGGTCGTCTGGTGGCGGGTGAAACGCTGGATATGTGCAAACTGGCCGCCGAGTTTGGTGTGTCGGTCCGCACCCTGCGCCGGGATTTCCGCGAACGACTGATGTATCTGGACCTCGAGTATCGTCAGGGCCGGTGCCGTCTGCTGTCCGGCAGTCGCCAGAGGGAACTGGTAGTAATGACTTTTGCCCGCCAGTCAGGCGTCGAAGCGCTGTTTCCGGAGCTGGATGGTCATCTTGTCAGTTCACTTCTTGGTGGTTCGGGCGAATCCCCCTGTCTCATCTGGCAGGGGAGCACTTCTCTGGCTGTCACAGATAGTGGAATCTTTACCCGGCTGGTGAATGCCGTCCAGGAATGCAGGAAAGTGACCCTGCGATGCAACGGATGTTGCTATACAGATGTCGCTCCCTACCGACTGGTTCTGTATGACGGTGGCTGGTATCTAACAGGAACGCACCAAACTCGCATCATCGCGCTGCCACTGGCGGATATTCGGGCGGTCACTTCCCATCCCGACAGTTTTACTCCTGATGCCAATGTGCGGGACATCCTGTCTCGCTCCGAATTTTTACAAGCGCTACCTCATTTTCATGTTTTTCATTCACTGCTCTGTGACGACAGTTACGGGCAACTTATCCATAAGGAACAGGTATGAAATTACTCACCACAGCCTTAGTGGCTATTGCCGTTGGGTTTAACATCAACCATGTGCAGGCTGATGTCTTCAGCGGCTTCCAAGGGAGTATCGATGGCGGGATCCCTGCCTACACTCGCGATATCAATGCGAATAACAAGCCTTACTGGTGTACTCAACGTAAGTTGTTGCAAAAGAGTTGTTCCGTTGTCTCCATCTCTTCCAATAAGCGGGTTGCCATTGTTACCAGCCACACTGGTAGTAAGGCCTGTCCTGGTGGCTTCTACGGCGTCGTAGACCGTGCTAACGGTGACGCAATGAATGTATTTCCAACCAAAGGTCAACTGAACATCGACCAGGTCTGTTCTGCCGATTTTAAAGTGGGCTTTATTAAACCTACTAACCGTAACACCCTGGCGTCTGTTGCTTTGTACTACAAAGGCAAAGTCGTCGAAGTGCTCGATTATTCAGAATAAAACAAAAAGAGGTGGTGTCATGAAACGTAACTTATCTTTCCTGTTCGCCGTACTGGCATTCACTGGCGTCGCACACGCGATCCCCAATATGTGGGCCAGCGGTTTTGGCATGGGGGTGACCGAATACAGCATTACCAGCCCGGAGAAAGTAGTTTTTAATCTGAGTTGTACCGGTAACCCGGATGAACAGAACATTCTGCAGCATGGCGTATTAGTAACCCTGCCCAATGGTACGATGCTGGATTCTCACGATGACGGAACAGAAATAACGGTGGTCATGGATAACAGCCAGTATCCGTTACCTTCATCCCTCGGCTGGAGGAATGGCGATAACGCCTGGGTGTCATTTATTGACGCGCTGGGTCAGTCGTCTAATTTCGATGTTTACGTCAACAGTAACAAAGTTGGCTCCTTCAAGCCGGGCCTGAAGAATACGCAAAAAGAGCTGTCTGATCTCAGTGAGTGCCGGACCACACACTACAGCGATTAGTTACTTACATTTCAGACCTCTCCAGACCGCTACGCACCAACACCAGATAGCAACAGGCCATGCTCCTTCGGGAACATGGCCTGTTTTGTTTTTATTTCATTATCAGATAAGGAGTTATCCATGCGATTAGCCAGCCGCTTTGGCCGTATAAACCAGATACGCCGTGACCAGCCTCTGACCCACGAAGAGCTGATGAGTCATGTCCCCAGCGTGTTCGGGAGTGACAAGCATGAATCTCGTTCAGAACGTTATACCTACATCCCTACCATCACCATCCTCGAAAGCCTGCAGCGTGAAGGCTTTGAGCCGTTCTTTGCCTGCCAGACAAAGGTTAGGGACCAGTGCAAGCGGGAGCACACCAAACACATGCTTCGCCTGCGTCGTGCCGGGCAACTGACCGGCCATCAGGTGCCGGAAATCATTCTACTTAACAGCCATGATGGCTCATCAAGCTACCAGATGCTGCCGGGTCTTTTTCGTGGCGTCTGTACCAACGGCCTGGTCTGCGGCCAGTCATTCGGAGAAGTACGGGTGCCGCATAAAGGTAATGTCGTCGAGAAGGTGATTGAAGGAGCCTACGAAGTACTCGGGGTGTTTGATCGGGTGGAGGAGAAGCGCGATGCCATGCAGTCGCTGGCGCTGCCAGCCCCGGCCCGTCACGCGCTGGCAAATGCCGCACTGAAGTATCGATTTGGTGAGGACCACCAGCCGGTCACGGTATCGCAGTTGCTGACCCCACGTCGCCGGGAGGACTACAGCGATGACCTGTGGACCGTATACCAGCGCGTGCAGGAGAACCTGATGAAAGGAGGTCTGTCAGGGCGAACCGCTCAGGGGAAAAGTAGCCGCACCCGTGCTGTTACCGGTATTGATGGCGATGTGAAGCTCAATCGCGCCCTGTGGGTTATGGCAGAAAATATGCTCGAATTTTTCGGGCATTAAACAGCAGTTCCGGCATAAGGAGATAGTTTGATGGATACACAAAACCTTCAGTTCGCTGAGCAGACAGCAATTACGGCCTCAGTAGTCCCTGACGAGTTTCGCATTGGCTTCTGGCCCCAGCACTTTGGCTCCATCCCACAATGGATAACCCTTGAGCCCCGAATCTTTGGCTGGATGGACCGTCTGTGTGCCGATTACCGCGGTAGTATCTGGAACTTTGCGACGCTCAGTAACGGCGGCGCTTTTATGGCTCCTGAGTCAGAGCTCAATGAGAAGTGGGCATTGTTCAACAGCATGAACGGCAACGGCGCGGAACTTACTGGAGAAGCGGCAGGTATAGTCGCCTGCCTGATGGCATACAGCCGCCATTCCTGTCGTACCGAATGTGACGCGATGACTGAGCACTATTATCACTTACGTGACTTCGCGCTGAACCATCCAGAGTGCAGCGCCATTATGCATCTAATCGACTGAGGAATGCTGACATGAATACCGCATTATCCCAGGTGTTATCACAGCCTGAACTTTTTCCACTGACGGTTATGGCCCAGCATGGTTGCCTGCTTCCTGCGACATCCGGATTGACACCCTATGCCCAACGCACCATCCGCCGGGCCATCAATCTGCTGGATAAATATCTGCGCCAGCCTGGAATAGCCTTTACTTCAAGCACTGCTGCCCGTGACTGGCTTCGGCTACAGCTGGCAGGACAAGAACGGGAAGTGTTTATGGTGCTCTATCTCGATAACCAACACCGTTTACTGGAAAGCGAAACACTGTTTGCCGGTTCAGTTAATCATGTGCAGGTCCATCCCCGTGAGGTAGTGAAGTCAGCACTTCGCTTCAATGCCGCATCTGTTGTACTGGCGCATAACCATCCATCCGGCGATCCGGAGCCCAGCAAAGCCGATCGCCATATGACTGACAAACTGAAGGAGGCGCTGGGACTGGTTGATGTGAACATGCTCGATCATCTGGTCATTGGTTCAGAGGACATTGTGTCGTTTGCAGAGCGAGGCTGGATATGAGGGTACTTCAATGAAATCTACTGACTCAGAGAACGATTCATTTCTCCAGTGGGGGTTGAATCGTAATGTGACGCCTTGTTTTGGCGCTCGTCTGGTACAGGAGGGAAACCGACTGCACTATCTGGCTGACCGGGCTAGCATTACCGGTAAATTCATTAACGCAGAATATTTGAAGTTGGATGAAATATTCCCGCATTTTATCAGCCAGATGGAATCGATGCTGACAAATGGTGAAATGAATCCTCGCCATGCCCACTGCGTCACCCTATACCACAACGGTTTCACCTGCGAAGCCGATACACTTGGCAGTTGCGGCTACGTATACATCGCCGTTTACCCCACTCAACGTTAACTAACCCCACAAGAGCAAACATGAAAACTCTACGTGCTACAATTTCGCGGGCGGCGAAGCCCCATCTGTCGCCCGTGGCTGTCTGGCAAATGTTACTGACACGCCTGCTGGAACAGCACTATGGCCTGACACTGAACGACACGCCGTTCAGTGATGAAACTGTTATTAAGGAACATATTGATGCCGGGATTACCCTGGCCGATGCAGTCAACTTCCTGGTGGATAAGTATGAACTGGTTCGTATCGATCGCAGGGGGTTTAACTGGCAGGAGCAATCCCCTTATCTTCGGGCGGTAGATATCCTGCGAGCACGACAAGCAACTGGCTTGTTGCGACAGAGCCGTAATAACGCTGTATCGTGAATATTACGGGCAGTACTTCTGGCTTTTATCACTATCCGGGGATGCTTGCAGCGAGATAAAGAGGACAGGGAGGTAATTCCTTACCTGACCCATTACCTGACCCAAATCGCATCCAAAGAAAAAGGAGTCAGACGATTTCTCATCTAACTCCTTGTTTTGTTTGGTGGCCCCTCCCCGGCTTGAACGGGGGACCAAGCGATTATGAGTCGCCTGCTCTAACCACTGAGCTAAGGGGCCAAGCCGCGAGATTATAGGGAATCCTTAAGCGGCGGTCTACAGTTACCCGCCCGTATGTTGCTTTTCTGCACAGTTCTAGCCTGTTGTAATTGCTGGCGGATTTTGCGATAACCGCAGTAAATCCCTGCAATGGACTCACAATACTCATGGAACTTCTGGCGCCTGGCCTGCGGGTGGTGTTTTGCGGCATCAACCCCGGCCTTTCTTCCGCCCATCAGGGCTACCCTTTCGCCAACGGCAGCAACCGCTTCTGGAAGGTGCTCCATCAGGCCGGCTTTACCGAGTGCCAGTTGGCACCGGAGCAGTGGCAGCAGCTGAAGGATAACGGCTGCGGCATTACCGCGCTGGTGGCGCGCCCGACGGTGGCGGCCAGCGAGCTGTCGCGCGACGAGCTGCGCAGCGGTGGCGAGGTGCTGCAAGAGAAAATCCTGCGCTATCAGCCGCGCGCGCTGGCGATTTTGGGCAAGCAGGCGTTCGCCACCGCCTTCGGGGTGAAAAACGCGCCCTGGGGCAAGCAGGCGCTGACGCTGGGGGAAACCGAGGTGTGGGTATTGCCTAACCCCAGCGGATTGAACCGCGCCACGCTGGAGCAGCTTACCGCCAGCTATCGCGAGCTGTTCCTGGCGTTGCAATGATGTGGCGGGGCGTATTCAGGGCATAAAAAAACCCCGGCAGGCCGGGGTTTTTGTTTTTGGTGCGGCAGCCGGACTTAGTCGTCCAGGAAGCTGCGCAGCACTTCGGAGCGGCTTGGGTGACGCAGCTTACGCAGCGCCTTGGCTTCGATCTGACGAATACGCTCACGGGTAACGTCAAACTGCTTGCCTACCTCTTCCAGCGTGTGATCGGTGTTCATGTCGATGCCGAAACGCATGCGCAGCACTTTCGCTTCGCGCGCGGTCAGGCCGGCCAGCACATCGTGGGTGGCGGAACGCAGGCTTTCCGAGGTCGCGGAGTCCAGCGGCAGCTCGAGGGTGGTATCCTCGATGAAGTCGCCCAGATGCGAATCTTCGTCGTCGCCGATCGGCGTTTCCATCGAGATTGGCTCTTTGGCGATCTTCAGCACCTTGCGGATCTTGTCTTCCGGCATCAGCATGCGCTCGGCCAGCTCTTCCGGCGTCGGCTCGCGGCCCATCTCTTGCAGCATCTGGCGCGAAATACGGTTGAGCTTGTTGATGGTCTCAATCATATGCACCGGAATACGGATGGTGCGCGCCTGGTCGGCGATGGAGCGGGTGATAGCCTGACGGATCCACCAGGTGGCGTACGTCGAGAACTTGTAGCCGCGGCGGTATTCGAACTTGTCTACCGCTTTCATCAGGCCGATGTTGCCTTCCTGGATCAGATCCAGGAACTGCAGGCCGCGGTTGGTGTATTTCTTGGCGATAGAAATAACCAGACGCAGGTTGGCCTCAACCATCTCTTTCTTCGCGCGGCGGGCTTTCGCTTCACCGATCGACATGCGACGGTTGATGTCTTTGACCTGCTCAATGGTCAGGCCGGTTTCTTCTTCGATCTGACGCAGTTTCTGCAGGCTGCGCTGCACGTCTTCAGCCACGTCTTTCAGCTTTTCCGACCATGGCTTGGCCATCGCCAGCGCGGCTTCGAACCAGGAATCGCTGGTTTCGTTGCCGGCGAACAGGGTGACGAAGTTTTTCTTCGGCATTTTGCACTGTTCAACGCACAGCTTCATGATGATGCGTTCCTGGGTGCGAACGCGGTCCATCATGGTGCGCATGCTGTTGACCAGGAAGTCGAACTGCTTCGGCACCAGGCGGAACTGCTTGAACACTTCAGACAGCTTCAGGATCTCGTCCGCGGCGCTGGCGTGGCTGCGGCCGTTCTTCTTGATCACCAGACGCGTCGCTTCATACTGATCGCGCAGCTCGGCGAACTTCTGACGCGCCAGCTCAGGATCGATGCTGTTGTCGTCTTCGGTATCGTCGTCTTCAGCATCCTCATCTTCGTCGTCGTCGTCTTGCTCTTCGCTCGACAGTTCAGAACCGATGTGGGTGGCGGTTGGGGCGATGTCCTCTTCCGCGTTAGGATCGACGAAGCCGGTGATCAGATCGGACAGGCGCGCTTCGCCCGCTTCGACGCGATCGTACTGCTCAAGCAGGTAGGTAATGGCTTCCGGGTATTCGGCAACCGAGCACTGAACCTGGTTGATGCCGTCTTCGATGCGCTTGGCGATGTCGATTTCACCTTCGCGCGTCAGCAGTTCGACGGTACCCATTTCGCGCATGTACATGCGCACCGGGTCGGTGGTGCGGCCGATTTCGGATTCCACGCTGGACAGAACCTGTGCGGCGGCTTCTTCCGCATCTTCGTCCGTGCTGTTCGAGTTTTCGGCGAGCAGCAGGTCATCGGCGTCCGGTGCTTCTTCCATCACCTGGATGCCCATGTCGTTAATCATCTGGATGATGTCTTCGATCTGATCGGAGTCGACGATATCTTCCGGCAGATGGTCATTGACCTCAGCATAGGTCAGATAGCCTTGCTCCTTACCACGGGTGACAAGTAGCTTCAGCTGTGACTGCGGGTTTTGCTCCATAAGACGGTATCCACACTTCAGAGTATTTAGGTTGGTGTCGGTCGGCGAAACCGCCAACAATAGCATTTGGGGCGTTTTCGTTATCGCCGCGGCCCACTATGGCGGCACTGTGCAGGGCTCTGCCCTCGCAATTATCGGCACTTAAGCCGTTTGGTATTCAGTTTTTCTTCGCTAAAACCTGGTTGAGAGAACGGACTTCTTCACGTTCCTCCGGGCTCAGGCCGCGCGTTCTGGCCTGGGCGATCAGCGTTTCCAGCCGTTGCTCGAGCACCGAGTCGTACAGGCTGGCCAACGTATCCAAAAAGGTCTGTTCGACCATGTCCTCAACGATCATATGGTTCCATGTCGCCAAGGTTTCAAGCTGCTGGCTGAATTTGTTGTCGCGATACAGCTCCAGCAATTGCCCGGTTGTCAGGCCCGGCTGCGCCAAACAGGTCTGCACCAGTTCGACGAACAGCGGCAATCCCGCCTGTTTGGTCTGCTCCAGCCCTTCAAGCGAAGGGATAAGTGTAGCCAACTGCGGATTTTGCACCAGTAACCCTATCAGTATACGCATGGTTGTACGTTTTAGCTGGGGCGCCTGATAAGGATTCGCATTTTCCGCCTGCTTGGGCATCAACTTGTCGAGCTGGCTGTCGTCCAGCAGCCCCAGCTTGTTGCCGAGCTCCTGGCGCAGGTACAAGCGCAACGTTTCGCCCGGCACCTGAGTAATCAGCGGCAGCGCCAGCGTGCTCAGCTTGGCGCGCCCGTCCGGGCTGCTCAGATCCACCTGCGGCAGCAGGCTTTCGAACAGGAACGTGGACAGCGGCTGCGCCTGCTCCATTCGCTGTTCGAAGGCTTCTTTGCCTTCTTTGCGCACCAGGGTGTCCGGATCTTCGCCGTCGGGCAAAAACATGAACCGCAGCTGGCGCCCGTCGTTCAGGTACGGCAGCGCGGTTTCCAGCGCCCGCCATGCCGCCTCGCGGCCGGCGCGGTCGCCGTCGTAACAGCAGACGACGTTGTCGGTGGCGCGGAACAGCAGCTGAATGTGTTCAGCCGTCGTCGAGGTTCCGAGCGAGGCGACGGCATAATCGATGCCGAATTGCGCCAACGCCACCACGTCCATATACCCTTCCACCACCAGCAGCCGCTGGAGGGTAGGGTGATTCTGCTGTGCTTCATACAGACCGTACAGCTGGCGGCCCTTATGGAAAACTTCGGTTTCCGGCGAGTTCAGGTACTTCGGCATACCGTCACCCAATACGCGGCCGCCGAAGGCGATCACGCGCCCACGCTTGTCGCGGATGGGGAACATCACCCGTTCGCGGAAACGGTCGTACGAACGCCCCTGATCGTTAGTCACCAGCATGCCGGCATCGTTCAATGCGCGGCGCGAGTCGGCATCGCGGCCGAAACGCTTCAGGGCGTTGTCCCATCCCGCCGGCGCGAAGCCGATGGCGAAATGGCGAATAACGTCGTCACTTAATCCGCGCTGCTGCAAATAGCTGCGCGCCGGCGCTCCGGAGGACTGCTGCAGTGACTGTTGATAGAACGCGCTGAGCTGCTCCATCAGTTGGTACAGGCTCTGGCGCTGATGGCGTTCGATCTGGGTTGGCCCGGTGCCCGCTTCGTAAGGCACTTCCAGCCCGTGCATGGTCGCCAGCTCTTCGATGGTTTCGACAAACTCGAGTCGGTCGTAATTCATCAAAAAATCGACGGCGTTGCCGTGCGCACCACACCCAAAACAGTGATAAAACTGCTTTTCGCCATTAACGGTAAAGGAAGGCGTCTTTTCGTGGTGGAACGGACAGCACGCGTGGTAGTTCTTGCCTTGCTTCTTGAGCTTCACGCGAGCGTCGATCAGGTCGACGATGTCGGTGCGAGCCAGCAAGTCATTGATAAATACGCGCGGAATTCGTCCAGCCATAAGCCCTTACTTCATTAGCCTATAAACGAGAACAAGCCGCGCATTCCTTTCGGAAAGCACGGCCTTCGTATGCAACTACTCGGTCTGCGCGATTTTGAAAATCAGAAATTCACGCGGTGGGGTTGCCCCCGAAGAATTAATACAGACGAGTGCGGCGTGCGTTTTCGCGAGCCAGTTTCTTCGCGTGACGTTTCACAGCAGAAGCTTTAGCGCGTTTACGTTCGGTAGTTGGTTTTTCATAAAACTCACGACGACGAACTTCAGCTAAAACACCCGCTTTTTCGCAAGAGCGTTTGAAACGACGCAGAGCAACGTCAAATGGCTCGTTTTCACGTACTTTAATTACCGGCATGTGCCTCTCACCTCAATAAAATTCGGTTTGTTGCTGGCCAAGCGCCAGCCTTTTCAAAATGGTGCGGAATTTTACTCCAATGGATGCTGCTTTGTAAAGCATCACCGCAAATTGAAACCCGCGTCGCTCTGCCGCAACGTGCGCAATTTTGCACCGGGCGCTGATTATAGACTAATCAGAAAAAAATGCTCGTGTTTAATCGCCCGGGCATTTTCTGGATGAATCATCGACATAGGTGCGAGCCGGTGACAAGATGCGCGGCACCGGCGGTAAATGCGGCGGAATGTGGTAGACTGGCGGCCGCACGTGAATGATGGGAAATGTAATGCGAGTACTGGGTATAGAAACGTCCTGCGATGAAACCGGAATTGCAGTGTATGACGATCAAACCGGTTTGTTGGCCAACCAATTATACAGCCAGGTGAAGCTGCACGCCGACTACGGCGGCGTGGTGCCGGAACTGGCCTCCCGCGATCACGTGCGCAAAACCGTGCCGCTGATTCAGGCGGCGCTGAAAGAGGCCAACCTGACCCCGGCCGACATCGACGGCGTGGCCTACACCGCCGGGCCGGGCCTGGTGGGGGCGCTGCTGGTCGGTGCTACCGTGGGGCGCGCGCTGGCGTTTGCCTGGAACGTGCCGGCGGTGCCGGTGCACCATATGGAAGGCCACCTGCTGGCGCCGATGCTGGAAGACAACCCGCCGGCGTTCCCGTTCGTCGCGCTGCTGGTCTCCGGCGGCCATACTCAGCTGATTAGCGTCACCGGCATCGGTGAGTATGAACTGCTGGGCGAATCGATCGATGATGCCGCCGGCGAAGCGTTCGACAAAACCGCCAAGCTGCTCGGCCTGGATTACCCCGGCGGGCCGATGCTGTCGAAGATGGCGCAGCAGGGCACGGAGGGGCGTTTCACCTTCCCGCGGCCGATGACCGATCGTCCGGGCCTGGACTTCAGCTTCTCCGGGCTGAAAACCTTCGCCGCCAACACCATTCGCTCCAACGGCAACGACGATCAGACGCGTGCCGACATCGCCCGCGCCTTCGAGGATGCGGTGGTGGATACGCTGGCAATCAAGTGCAAACGCGCGTTGGAGCAGACCGGTTTTAAACGCCTGGTGATGGCCGGCGGCGTGAGCGCCAACCGCACGTTGCGCGCCAAGCTGGCGGAGATGATGCACAAGCGCGGTGGGGAAGTATTCTATGCCCGCCCGGAATTTTGCACCGACAACGGCGCGATGATCGCCTATGCCGGCATGGTGCGCCTGAAGAGCGGCGCCAACCCGGAGCTGAGCGTTTCGGTGCGGCCGCGCTGGCCGCTGGCGGAACTGCCTGCGGTATAAAGCAAAGGGCCGGATAATCCGGCCCTTCTGTTATTCGTCTTTCGGCTGGTCGCCGTTATCCGCATCCGCCTGGTTTTTCTTCTTGCGGAACTTGCCCCAGATCTTACCTTCCTGGCCGCGCCACAGGCGCTGAATATTGTCGTGATGCCGCATCAGGATCAGGCAGGAGAGCATCGCCACCGGGAAGGTGAACTGCGGTTTGAACCACCAGACGTAGAACGGGGCGATCAGCGCGCTGACGATGGCGCCGAGCGAAGAGTAGCCGCTGAGCAGCACCGTCAGCAGCCAGGTGCCGGTCATCAGGCCGGTCAGATCCCAGCCGATAGGCGCGATGGCGCCAAACGCCGTCGCTACGCCCTTACCGCCGCGGAAGTGGAAGAACACCGGATAGATGTGCCCCAGGCAGGCGGCGATCGCCGTCAGGCCGAGGTACAGCGGCGGCACATCGAGTTTGTAGGCCAGCCAGACCGGCAACATCCCTTTCAGAATATCGAATACCAGCACCGCCGCTGCCGCCAGCCGGCCGCCGATGCGCAGGACGTTGGTCGCCCCGGGATTTCCTGAGCCATGTTCACGCGGATCCGGCAGCCTGGCGATCCGGCAAACCAGGATCGCGCTGGAAATCGAGCCGCACAGATACGCGAAGATAATCATGCCAAGCGCGGTAGCACTCATAACGCGGTTCCGTTTAATAATGGTCGTTTTACTCGCAACATCTATGGATAATACGCACATTCCGCTGGAAGTGGTATCCGGCAAGGCCAAAAACAGAGAATGACGTGATGGATATCGTATTTATTGAAGAGCTTACCGTAATTACCACCATTGGCGTTTATGAGTGGGAACAGGGCATTCGTCAGAAGCTGGTGTTCGATATCGAAATGGGCTGGGATAACCGGCCGGCCGCCGCCAGCGACGACGTAACTGACTGTCTGAGCTATGCCGACGTCAGCGACGCCGTGATCCAGCACGTGGAGTCGAACCGTTTTGCGCTGGTGGAGCGAGTGGCAGAGGAAATATCCGAAATTTTGCTTCAGCGCTTCAATTCCCCCTGGGTCCGTATTAAGGTCAGCAAACCGGGCGCTGTAGCACATGCCAGTCGGGTCGGCGTGATCATTGAGCGCGGCACTCGTCCCGCATGATTTTATGTCATCTGCTTGCAACGAAAGACCGTTAAGCTGGTCTTAATCCTGAGAATTGTTTTAGCGGCACTGTCTTTAAGCATTGCCGCTTTTTTATGTGATAGCCGTTATTTTATGGGGTGAGCGAAGCACATGGCAGACATGCATTCACTGTTTATTGCGTTTGTTCTTGGGGTTGTTGAGGGATTAACCGAATTTCTGCCGGTTTCTTCCACCGGGCATATGATCATCGTCGGCGAGTGGCTGGGCTTTACCGGCGACAAAGCCAAAACCTTTGAAGTCATTATCCAGCTGGGGTCGATCCTGGCCGTCGTCGTGATGTTCTGGCGCCGGCTGTTCGGCTTGATCGGCATCCATTTCGGCGGCAAGCCGGTGGAGCACGAGGGCAAAACCAGCGGCCAGCTGAAGCTGGGGCACATCCTGTTGGCGATGATCCCGGCGGTGGTGCTGGGCCTGGCCTTCCATGATTTCATCAAGTCGCTGTTCGCGCCGAAAAACGTGATGTACGCGTTGGTGGTCGGCGGCCTGCTGCTGTTGGCGGCGGAATGGCTAAAGCCGAAGAAACCGAGCGCGGAAGGGCTGGATGACATCACCTACCGCCAGGCGTTCATGATCGGCTGCTTCCAGTGCCTGGCGCTGTGGCCGGGCTTCTCCCGTTCGGGTTCCACTATCGCCGGCGGCATGCTGGTGGGCGTGAACCGCTATGCGGCGTCCGAGTTCTCCTTCATCCTGGCGGTGCCGATGATGATTGGCGCCAGCGGCCTGGATCTGTACAAGAGCCTGCACTTCCTGACCTGGGGCGATCTGCCGATGTTTGCCGTCGGTTTCATTACGGCCTTCGTGGTGGCGCTGATTGCGATCAAGACCTTCCTGTCGCTGATCAAACGCATCTCGTTCGTGCCGTTCGCCATCTACCGCTTTATCGTGGCAGCCGTGGTTTACATGGTATTCCTGTAAGCCCGACGCCAAGAAAAAACCCCGCTCTGCGGGGTTTTTTTATGCCTGATCGTTGATAATCGTTTGGCTGAGTTTCCAGTCGGCCAGCGCCTGCTGGCGGCGGCGTTTGAGCTCGTCGCGGATCGCGGTGCCCTGCAGCCCGCTGGCCACCACTTCTTTGATAGATACCGCGTTCGCCACCTGATACGCCTGGCGCAGATAGTCGCCCTGCGGATAAGGGTTCTCCTCAAAGCCGGTGCGGCCGCGCGCGTCCGCTTCGCTGGTCAGGATCATTTGCTCCAGCCTTTGGGGCTTGCGCCAGACGTCGATGGCGTCGAACAGCTTCAGCAGGGTTTCCGGGCGCAGCTTGTCCACGGTGTGGATCAGGTCATGGTACTCGGCCACCAGCTTGCTCAGATCGCGCACCGGGTTGGGCACCCGCAGCCGCTGGCACAGGGCTTCGACCAGCCGCACGCCCGCCGGGCCGTGGCCGTGGTGATGCGGCCAGAATTCTTTCGGCGTCAATCCTTTGCCGAGGTCATGGCACAGGGTGGCGAAGCGCACGTCCACCTCCGGCGTGAGGCGGGCGGCAATCGCCAGCGCCATCAGCGTGTGCACGCCGGTGTCGATCTCCGGGTGCCACTTGGCGGGGGCCGGTACGCCGAACAGCGCGTCGATTTCCGGGAACAGCACCGCCAGCGCATCGCAGTCGCGCAACACCTGAAAATAGACCTGCGGGCTCTGGCTTTGCAGCGCCTTTTCGGTTTCCTTCCAGACGCGTTCGGCGGTCAGCGCAGCCAGTTCACCGCCGTGCGCCATTTGGCGCATCAGCGCGAGCGTTTCGTCGGCGATGTGAAAACCCAGGTGGGCGAAGCGGGCAGCGAAGCGGGCCACGCGCAGCACGCGCAGCGGATCTTCGCCGAACGCGTCTGAAACGTGGCGCAGCACGCGCGCTTGCAGATCGGCTACGCCGCCGTAAGGATCAATCAGTTCCCCTTCGGCGGAGCGGGCGATGGCGTTGATGGTCAGATCGCGCCGCAGCAGATCTTCTTCCAGCGTCACGTCCGGCGCGGCATAGCAGGTAAAACCGGTGTACCCCTGGCCGGATTTGCGCTCGGTGCGCGCCAGCGCGTACTCCTCATGAGAATCGGGGTTGAGGAACACCGGGAAATCTTTGCCGACCTGCTGATAGCCCAATGCCAGCAGCTCCGCCGGCGTGGCGCCCACCACCACCCAATCATGATCGACCACCGGAATGTCGAGCAGGCTGTCGCGAACGGCGCCGCCGACCAGATAAATCTGCACTGTTGACTCCTGAATATCGTGTAAGGCTCTGTCTATCAGATTACATGAATTGGCCGCGGGATGTCGGCACCAAT
The DNA here is from genome assembly GCF_002935055.1 of Serratia sp. SSNIH1. Classification (NCBI taxonomy): domain Bacteria; kingdom Pseudomonadati; phylum Pseudomonadota; class Gammaproteobacteria; order Enterobacterales; family Yersiniaceae; genus Serratia; species Serratia sp. SSNIH1. Next base: position 5,049,905 of record NZ_CP026383.1, on the reverse strand, counting down.
GAAAAGGGCGCCCGCAGGCGCCCACACTCAAACTGAACGATACTGAGATCAGTTCATCCAGCGGTTATTGTTCTTGCGGCGCGGGATCAGGTGCGGCAACAGCAGACCCAGCAGCAAACCGACGCCGGCGACGCCGCCGCCGTACATGAACCACTGCAGGATAATGGTGCGCTGCTTGTCGTCGAGCTGCAGGTTAACGGCGTTGACCTTCTTCTGCGCGACCACCAGCTGGTTTTTCAGATCCTGGTTTTCCTTCTGCAGGCTGCTGATGGTGCTGTCGCTGCCCGCGACTTTCTCCTGCATTTCCGAGGTGCGCTGGTTCCAGGTGTTGTCGATGTTGGCCAGCTTGTCGGTCAGGGTTTTCACCTGCTGTTCCAGCTCGGGCACGCGAGTGCGCAGGCTTGGCGTCTGGCTGAGCTGGTCGAGCGGGATCCAGGTGGTGCGGCCTTTCGGATCGCGGATCTGGCCGTAGTTGGTGCTGTCGTTGACGCTCAGCAGGGTGACTTCTTCACCGGCGTTCAGAGTGCCGACAATACGGTACTGATTACCTGGGCCGCTATGGACGTAAGTGCTTAACTCATCGGAGATATAGCGTTTATCTTCGGCATGTGCGGCCCAAGTGATGCTGAAGCTCAGCGCGGCAAGGCAAATCAGGCGTAATTTCTGCATTAGTTCATCGTTTCTGGGTGAATTTATGGAACGATAGTAGAGCGTTCAGTCTGACGACGCAACGCCAAAACCGGAATGAGAACTATCTTACTGTGGCTGATTCTGTGAGTTGCGCAGCGTTTTATAACGTAACAGGTTTTTTCTACAGTTAGCAGGGTTAAGGCGCCGGGAATCGCGGTAAGATAATGGCAACTGTGCGTCATTGGGCAGCATACGGCGGGCCGAACGCGCCGCGCTGAAACCGACGCGAATGCGTAACTTATTGGTGTTAAAGAATTATGACCGTTGAAATTGAACTGAAATTCATCGCCGCGCCGCAAGCGGTGGCCGCTCTGCCACAATGGCTCGCCGCCTGGCCGCATCAGCATTCCGCGCCGCAAAAGCTGACCAACATTTACTTCGAAACGGCCGACAACGTCCTGCGCCGTCACGACATGGGGCTGCGGATTCGCGGTTTCGACGATCGCTATGAGATGACCATCAAAACCGCCGGTAAAGTGGTGGGCGGCCTGCACCAGCGCCCGGAATACAATGTCGCTATCGCCGAACCGCAGCTGGCGTTGGCGCAGTTCCCTGCCGACATCTGGCCGCAGGATTGCGATATCGCGGCGCTGCAGCAGGCGTTGCAGCCGCTGTTCCGTACCGATTTCGTGCGAGAGAAGTGGGTGGTTACTTACGGCCAAAGCGAGATCGAGATTGGTCTGGACCAGGGCGAGGTGCGTGCCGGTGACCTCAGCGAAGCCCTGAGCGAGATAGAGCTGGAACTGCTGAACGGCAATACTGCCGATCTGCTGGCGTTGGCCGGTGAGCTGGCGGCGCACGGCGGGCTGCGTCAGGGCAGCCTGAGCAAGGCGGCGCGCGGTTATCACCTGGCACAGGGCAATCCGCCGCGCCAGGTGCGCCCGCTACGGGTGTTGAAGCCGGCGGCGAAGGCGACCGTGGAGCAGGGGATGATCGCCGCCTTCGAGCTGGCGCTGAGCCACTGGCAGTACCACGAAGAGCTGTGGCTGCGCGGTGACGCGCAGGCGCGCGCTTCGGTGATTGAGGCGGTCGGAACGATCCGCCAGGCGCTGGTGATCTTCGGCGGTTTGGTGCCGCGCAAGGCCAGCGCCGATCTGCGCGCCCGCCTGACCGAGCTCGAGCCGCTGTTGGCGGACAAAGCCGCGCAACCAGATACCCTGTGCTACAGCACGGCCTATCTGCAATGTAAGTTGGCGCTCACATCATGGCTGGTGAGCGGCGCCTGGCGGCCGTTTATCGATGCCAAAGCGCAGGCCAAGCTGGACGGTTCTTTCAAACGCTTCAGCGACATCATGCTGGGGCGCAGCGGTGCGGAGCTGAAAGAAGCCTTCAGCCGTACGCTGAACGAAGATGAATATCAGGAACAATTGCCGCGCCTGACGCGTCAGATTTCGGCGCTGGTCCTGCTGTCGGGCGCCTACCCCGACGAGCAGACCGGGCCTTATATCGAGGCCTGGCGCGAGCTGCAGGCAGCGCTGAGCGAGCGCCGCCAGGGCTGGTATGAAGCCAGCCGCAAACAGGCCTTATCGCATGCGCCATTCTGGTTAAACGGCGCGCTTCGTTAATCCAGCCGGCCCGCCAGCCGTGGGCCGCAGAACGGGTCATACACTATGTCGCCACTTTCAGCCGCGTTGCAGGCTCAGGCACAGCAGGTTGTGCAGCGTTTTCAGGAAGTTCACGGCGCGGACTGCGCCTTTAGCGAACAGGAGCAGTGGGTGCTGGCGTCGAGCGACTTCGTCAGCGACGCGCTGCTTGCCCAGTCGGCCTGGCTGGCGACGCTGCGCGAACAGCCGCCGGCGCCCGGCGAGTGGCAACACTATGCCGCCTGGTTGCAGGACGAGCTGGAAGAGGTGCGCGATGAGGCGCAGCTGATGCGCACGCTGCGTCTGTTCCGCCGTGAAACGCTGGTGCGCATTGCCTGGGCGCAGGCTCAGGGGCTGTGTTCGACCGAAGAAACGCTGCTGCAGCTGAGCGGATTGGCGGAAACGCTGATCGTCAGCGCGCGCGACTGGCTGTACCAAACCTGCTGCCGTGAGTGGGGCACGCCGTGCAACGCCGCCGGTGAACCGCAGCCGCTGCTGATCCTCGGCATGGGTAAGCTGGGCGGCGGCGAGCTGAATTTCTCGTCGGATATCGATCTGATCTTCGCCTACCCGGAAAACGGCCAGACCCAGGGCGGGCGGCGCGAGTTGGACAATGCCCAGTTCTTCACCCGCCTCGGCCAGCGGCTGATCAAGGCGCTGGATCAGCAGACCATTGACGGCTTCGTCTATCGCGTCGACATGCGGCTGCGGCCGTTCGGCGACAGCGGCCCATTGGTGATGAGCTTTGCGGCGCTGGAAGATTACTATCAGGAGCAGGGGCGCGACTGGGAACGTTATGCGATGGTGAAGGCGCGCCTGATGGGCGGCACGGAAGACGCCTACAGCCAGGAGCTGCGCAAAACGCTGCGGCCATTCGTGTTCCGCCGCTATATCGATTTCAGCGTCATCCAGTCGCTGCGCAACATGAAGGGCATGATCGCCCGTGAAGTGCGGCGTCGCGGCCTGAAGGACAACATCAAGCTGGGTGCCGGCGGCATTCGCGAAATCGAATTCATCACCCAGGTATTCCAGCTGATCCGCGGCGGCCGCGAGCCGGCGCTGCAGGGGCGTTCGCTGCTGCCGACGCTGCAGGCGGTGGGTGAACTGGGGCTGCTGGAGGCCGAGCAGGTGCGGGCGCTGAGCGCCGCTTACCTGTTCCTGCGGCGGCTGGAGAATCTGCTGCAGGCGATCGGCGATCAGCAAACCCAGACGCTGCCGCAGGATGCGCTCGATCAGGCGCGGTTGGCCTACGGCATGGGGCTGGCGGATTGGCCGGCGCTGATGGCGACGCTGGACGTGCACATGCAGGCGGTGCGGGCGGTGTTCGATGACCTGATCGGCGACGATAGCCCGGATGTCGGTGAAGATCCCGACTACCAACACTACCACAGCCTGTGGCAGGACGCGCTGGAGGAAAACGAGCTGGCGCCGCTGACGCCGCACCTGGACGAAGAGGGGCGCCGACAGATGCTGCGCACCATCGCCGATTTCCGCCACGACGTCGACAAACGCACCATCGGCCCGCGCGGCCGCGACGTGCTCGATCAGCTGATGCCGCGCCTGCTGGCGGAGGTATGCCCGCGCCAGGACGCGCCGACCGCGCTGGTGCGGCTGGCGCAGCTGCTGCTCAGCATCGTCACCCGTACCACCTACCTCGAACTGTTGGTGGAGTATCACGCGGCGCTCAGCCATCTGATCCGCCTGTGCGCCGCGTCGCCGATGGTCGCCAACCAGCTGTCGCGCTACCCGCTGTTGCTGGACGAACTGCTGGATCCGGCCACGCTGTATCAGCCGGTGGCGCTGGACGCCTACCGCAGCGAGCTGCGCCAGTACCTGCTGCGGGTGCCGGAAGACGACGAAGAGCAAAAGCTGGAGGCGCTGCGCCAGTTCAAGCAGGCGCAGCAGCTGCGCATCGCCGCGGCGGATATCGCCGGCGCGCTGCCGGTGATGAAAGTGAGCGACCACCTGACTTATCTGGCGGAGGCGATCATCGACGCGGTGGTGCAGCAGGCCTGGAGCGACATGGTGGCGCGCTACGGCCAACCGACCCATCTGCAGGAGCGCGACGGGCGCGGCTTTGCGGTGATCGGCTACGGCAAGCTGGGCGGCTGGGAGCTGGGTTACAGTTCCGATCTCGATCTGGTATTCCTGCTGGATTGCCCGCCGGAGGTGATGACCGACGGCGATCGCTGCATCGACGGCCGGCAGTTCTACCTGCGGTTGGCGCAGCGGGTGATGCATCTGTTCAGCACCCGCACCTCCTCCGGCATTCTGTATGAGGTGGACGCCCGCCTGCGGCCTTCCGGCGCTGCGGGGATGCTGGTCAGCACCGTTGAGGCGTTCGCCGATTACCAGCAAAACGAAGCCTGGACCTGGGAACATCAGGCCCTGGTGCGCGCGCGCATCGTGCATGGCGACCCGGCGCTGCATCAGCAGTTCGATGCGATCCGGCGCGAGATCCTGTGCAAAACGCGCGATGCGGAGATCCTGAAGCGCGAAGTGCGCGAGATGCGCGAAAAGATGCGCAACCATCTTGGCAACAAGCAGCGCGATCTGTTTGATATCAAAACCGATGAGGGCGGCATTACCGACATCGAATTTATCGCCCAATATCTGGTCTTACGCTATGCGCCGGGTGAACCGCGGCTGACGCGTTGGTCGGACAACGTGCGCATCTTCGAGCTGATGGCCAATTACGACATCATGCCGGAAGAGGAGGCGCGCGCGCTGACCCAGGCCTATGTCACCATGCGCGATGAGATCCACCATCTGGCGTTGCAGGAGCATTCCGGCAAGGTCGGCAGCGGGCTGTTCGTCGCCGAGCGCGAGCAGGTGCGCACCAGCTGGGCCAAATGGCTGGATTAATACCTTTTTGCGGGTATTCCGGCGGTCTGTGGTAATATCTGCGCCACTAAAATTTTGTACTTTTTTGGAGTTATCGGATGAAAGTTACGCTGCCTGATTTTCGCCGCGCCGGTGTGCTGGTGGTCGGTGACGTCATGTTGGATCGCTATTGGTATGGGCCGACCAGCCGCATTTCACCGGAAGCCCCGGTGCCGGTGGTCAAGGTCGATACCATCGAAGAGCGTCCCGGCGGCGCGGCTAACGTGGCGATGAACATTGCTTCGCTGGGGGCCACTTCCCGTCTGGTGGGCCTGACCGGCATCGACGATGCGGCGCGGGCGCTGAGCGCCAAGCTGAATGAAGTCAACGTGCGCTGCGACTTCGTCTCGGTGCCGACCCATCCGACCATCACCAAGCTGCGCGTGCTGTCGCGCAACCAGCAGCTGATCCGTCTCGATTTCGAAGAAGGCTTCTCCAACGTCGATCCGCAGCCGATGCTGGAGCGCATTCAGCAGGCGCTGCCGCAGATCGGCGCGCTGGTGCTGTCCGATTACGCCAAGGGCGCGCTCAGCCAGGTGCAGGGGATGATCCAACTGGCGCGCGCCGCCAAGGTGCCGGTGCTGATCGATCCGAAAGGCTCTGACTTCGAGCGCTATCGCGGCGCGACGCTGCTGACGCCAAACCTGTCCGAGTTCGAAGCGGTGGTGGGCCACTGCAAGGATGAGGCGGAACTGGTGGAACGCGGCATGAAGCTGGTGGCGGATTTTGAGCTGTCAGCGCTGCTGGTTACCCGTTCCGAACACGGCATGACGCTGCTGCAGCCGGGCGTTGAACCGCTGCATTTACCGACCCAGGCGCAGGAAGTGTTCGATGTGACCGGCGCAGGTGACACTGTGATCGGCGTGCTGGCCGCCTCGCTGGCCGCCGGTAACTCGCTGGAAGAGTCCTGCTTCCTGGCCAACGCCGCCGCCGGCGTGGTGGTGGGCAAGCTTGGCACCTCTACCGTGTCGCCCATCGAGCTGGAAAACGCGGTGCGCGGCCGGGCCGAAACCGGTTTTGGCGTGATGACCGAAGCGCAGTTGAAACACGCCGTCGCGCAGGCGCGTCAGCGCGGCGAGAAAGTGGTGATGACCAACGGCATCTTCGACATTCTGCATGCCGGCCACGTCTCTTATCTGGCCAACGCCCGCAAGCTGGGCGATCGCCTTATCGTGGCGGTGAACAGCGACGCCTCGACCAAGCGCCTGAAAGGGGAAACACGCCCGGTCAACGCGCTGGAGAACCGCATGATCGTGCTGGGCGCGCTGGAAGCGGTGGATTGGGTAGTGCCGTTCGAAGAGGATACGCCGCAGCGCTTGATCGCCGACATTCTGCCGGATCTGCTGGTAAAAGGCGGTGATTACAAACCGGAAGAGATTGCCGGCAGTGCGGAAGTGTGGGCCAACGGCGGCGATGTCAAAGTGCTGAACTTTGAAGACGGGCTGTCGACCACCAACATCATCAAAGCGATCAAAAACGGGCGCGGCTAACGCCGGGCGACCTAAAGAACAAGGGCGCGCTGTGCGCGCCCTTGGCGGGAATTATTCGTCTTCCTGTTTGGCGGCTGGTGTCGCGCTCAGTTTGCTTTCCAGCTCGGCCATGCGCTGTTCCAACAGCGCCAGCTTCTCGCGGGTGCGCAACAGCACCTGAGTCTGTACGTCGAACTCTTCGCGGTTAACCAAATCCAGGCGGGTCAGCTGCGACTGCAGGACCTGACGGATTTTTTTCTCAACGTCTTCCCCGAATTCACGAACGCCTTTAGGCATGGACTCATGAACCTGGCGTGCGATTTGTTCGATTTTTTTCGGGTCAATCATGGCGTATCCCTTTCAGAGTTTAATAGCTGCCGCTTAGTGTAATGCGAGTTGCCCGCGGGATAAACCATTAAGCGCATTCGCCGTGCGTGGCCGAATTGTGCTTTTGCCAATTGCCCTGCCTACCCATTAGCGTTATAGTCATCCTGCTTATTCTCAGGGCGGGGTGAAAGTCCCCACCGGCGGTAAATCACCTTCTACGGTGAAAGCCCGCGAGCGCTCAGCCAGCCTGTCAGGGCCGGTTAGAGGTCAGCAGATCCGGTGTAATTCCGGGGCCGACGGTTATAGTCCGGATGGGAGAGAGTAACGGTATCTGCCGGGCTTGCGCCCGCTTGCGTTATTTTTTTAGCTATTGCTAGCTACTCCTCAAGATCGCCCTGGTTCTGGTAATCCATAATTTTTAATGAGGTTTTTTACCATGAATCAGACGCTACTTTCAGACTTCGGCACGCCGACAGAACGCGTTGAACGCGCGATTGACGCACTGCGCAACGGGCGCGGTGTAATGGTGCTCGATGATGAAAACCGTGAAAACGAAGGTGACATGATCTTCGCCGCGGAAACCATGACCGTTGAGCAGATGGCGCTGACCATTCGCCACGGCAGCGGTATCGTGTGCCTGTGCATCACCGAAGAACGCCGTCAGCAGCTTGAGCTGCCGATGATGGTGACCAACAACTCCAGCCAATTCCAGACCGCCTTCACCGTGACCATTGAAGCGGCGCAGGGCGTGACCACCGGGGTTTCCGCTTCCGATCGCCTGACCACCATCCGTGCGGCGGTGGCAGACAGCGCCAAGCCGAGCGATCTGAACCGTCCGGGCCACGTATTCCCGCTGCGCGCGCAGCCGGGTGGCGTGCTGAGCCGTCGCGGCCACACCGAAGCGACCATCGATCTGGTTTCCATGGCCGGTTTCAAACCTGCCGGCGTGCTGTGTGAACTGACCAACGACGATGGCAGCATGGCGCACGCGCCGGAAGTGATCGCCTTCGCCAAACAGCACGACATGGTGGTGCTGACCATCGAAGATCTGGTGGCCTACCGCCAGGCACACGAGAAAAAAGCCAGCTGATAGCCGGCCGCTTTCAACGATAAAAAAGCCGCGTAACGCGGCTTTTTTTGTGGCTACCGTTTTGACAGGCGTTCGCCGATGCGGCTGGCGTAATTCATCACGTGGAAGGTGTAGTTCTCCTCTACCGTGCCCTGGAACAGATGGGCCCAGGGGCCGATAGCGTAGATGCCGAGATCTTCCCCGCCGTGGGTCTCGCTTTTCAGCGGCACCAGCGCCGGCTGAATAAAGTCGGGCGCGGTGGCCTGCTCCATGGTCAATGCCGGGCGTTCGGCCAGCGGGATCGTGCCGCCGGGGCCATTGGCGAAGCCGATAGTGGTGTAAGGCTTGTCGTCGCTGCCCAGCAACGGTTTGCCGTTGACCCCCACAGCAATGCCGAGGATGGGGTTGCCCCGTTTGGCATAGCCGGCGATGGTGAGCGTGTGGCTGTGATCGCCGGTCACGATTACCAGGGTTTCGTCCAGATTGACCCTGTCGACGATGGTTTTCACCGCCTCGTTCAGGGCGACCGCGTCGCTCAGCGTGCGGTAGGCGTTACCGTTGTGGCTGCCGTGATCGATGCGTCCACCCTCCACCAACAGCAGGTAGCCTTCGGGGTTCTTGGCCAGAATATCGATGGCCTTGCCGGTCATTTCCGCCAGCGAAGGTTCTCCCGCCGCGTCTTGCCGCCGATCGTGCTCGAAGTTCATGTGTGACGGCTCAAACAGGGCCAACAGGTGGTCGACCTTACCCGGCTCGATTTTGTCGAACTGCGCCTGATTCCATACGTATTGTCCTCGCTCGCCATAGCGTTGTAGCCAGGCCTGCGTCAGATCGCGGCCATCCTTTCTGGCGCCTGTCTTGCCGGGGTATTCCGGGTCGCTCACGCTGTCGGGCAGGAAGTTGGCGCGCCCGCCGCCCATTGCCACGTTGAGGCCGTTGCCGTACTTCATTTCCACCAGTTGGCGCGCGATGTCGCGGCAACCTGCGGCCAGGGCCGCTGCCGGCATTTTGGCGTCGGATTCCCAATCGCGGTTGGCGATATGGGCATAGGTGGCGCCCGGCGTGGCGTGGGTGATGGTCGCGGTCGTCACGGCGCCGGTGGACATGCCGAGCGTTGCGGCCATCTCCCACAGCGTGGTGACGGCCTTGGTTTGCTGATCCTCGCAATTATTGAGGGCAGCCGTGTGGTTGAGGCCCATCAGATCGTTGATGGTTTTGACGCCGGTAGTCATCGCCACTGCGCTGGGCGCGGAGTCGGTGATTTGGGCGTCGGCGGAGTAGGTTTTGGCCGCCGCCAGATAGGGGAAGGCCTCCCAGGCCAGCACGTTGGATTCGCCGTCCACGCCGCGCTGCTGCCCCTCAAAAATGCGGGCGGCGGTCACGGTGGAAAACCCCATGCCGTCGCCGACCACCAGAATGACGTTTTTGGCGCGGTTGGTGTTTGGCGTCTGTTTCAGCCGCTGTTGCAGCTGAGCTTGCGCCTGAAGGAAGTAAGGGTCTTCGCGCTGCGTCAGCTGTGCGTTGTCCGCTGCGCCGGCGGTTGCCGTACAGCCGGCGAATAAGGACATGGAAAGCGCCAGGCGGGTTGCCAGTGTGAGTCTGAACATGAATTCCTCCTTGGTGAGACGTAATTCCCATCGCGCGGCGGGGCTGTCGGCACCCGTCGGCAGAGGAGGAGTGTATAGATTGTGTTAACAAAAAACACATAAATTGTTCACAAATTGGATCTGTGTGGCAGTAATGCCATGACATTCACGGTTGTTATTAATCTATTGATATATATAATTTTTTTTATCTTTCTGTTGACCGACGTATTTCTCTGCTTTTAATTCAAATTTATTGAATATCTTCATCACGGTTATCCGGCTGTGTTGGTGCGGCAAAGCGCGTAATGTAGCGGCATAGCACAATTTGAACTAAGGATCTCCCTATGAACACCTCTCGTATGCCTGCACTGTTTCTTGGCCACGGTAGCCCGATGAACGTGCTGGAAGACAACCGTTACACCCGGGCATGGCGTGCGTTGGGTGAGTCATTGCCGCGTCCGAAGGCGATCGTGGCGATTTCCGCACATTGGTATACCCGCGGCACTGCGGTTACCGCGATGGAAAAACCCAAAACCATTCACGACTTCGGAGGGTTCCCGCAGGCGCTGTTCGATACCCGTTATCCGGCGCCGGGCTCTCCCGCGCTGGCTGCGCAGCTGCAGCAAATGCTGGCGCCGGTGCCGGTAACGGCCGATCTCGGCGAGTGGGGGTTGGATCACGGCACCTGGGGCGTCTTGATCAAGATGTATCCCAATGCCGACATCCCGGTGGTGCAGCTCAGCGTCGACGGCACGCAGCCGGCGGCCTATCACTATGAACTGGGCCGCAAACTCGCTGCGCTGCGCGATGAGGGGGTGATGATTGTCGCCAGCGGCAACGTGGTGCACAACCTGCGCATGGTGAAATGGCAGGGCGATACCAGCGCCTACCCGTGGGCGGAATCGTTCAATAACTTTGTCCGCGATAACCTGCGTTATCGGGGTGATAACCATCCGCTGGTGGATTTCATGCGCCATGAGGGGGCGGCGCTGTCGAATCCGACGCCGGAACACTATCTGCCGTTGCTGTACGTGCTTGGCGGTTGGGATGGAAAAGAGGCCATCAGCGTGCCGATCGACGGTATCGAAATGGGAGCACTGAGCATGCTGTCGGTGCTGGTAGGCTAAAGAAAAAACGCCAGTCAGAGACTGGCGTTTTTGTCTTCGGTGGGGGGATCAGCCGAGGATGGTGTGCGGATAGAAGCGCGACAGATCCTGCGTGATCAGTTCGCGATCTTCGCGCAGGCCGATGCCGCAGGGTTGATCGTTTACCAGCCAGCTGCCGATCAACGTGTAGCTGTCTTCGAACTTCGGCAGCGGATGGAACTGCTGCACGATCATGCCCTCTTCGCCGTATGGCCCATCGACGCGCGCCACTTCCTGACCGTTTTCGACGATCTGGATATTGGCGCCTTCGCGTGAGAACAGCGGCTTGGTGACGTAATGATCCATCGGCGGATGATCGTCTTGCGCGAAATAAGCCGGCAACAGATTCGGGTGGTTCGGGAACATTTCCCACAGCAGCGGCAGCAGCGCTTTGTTGGAGATGATGCTCTTCCAGGCCGGCTCCAGCCAGCGCACGCCGGCGTCTTCGAGCTTGGTGGAGAACATCTCGCGCAGCATGAATTCCCACGGATAGAGCTTGAATAGGTTGCCGATCACCTGATCCTGCAGATCGGTAAACTGGCCTTTCTCGCCAAGGCCAATCTCTTCCATGAACAGGAACTCGGTCGGCAGACCGGCTTCCTGCGCGCAGTCCTGCAGATATTGCACCGTGCCGCGATCTTCTTCGCTGTCCTGGCAGCAGGCCAGGTGCAACAGGCCAAAACCGTGATGCGCTTTCAGCTCGGCGAAACGCTCGATCAGTTTTTCCTGCAGGCTGTTGTACTGATCCGACTCCGGATCCAGCTTGCCGGCGTTGATCTGGTCTTCCAGCCACAGCCACTGGAAGAAGGCCGCCTCATACAGCGAGGTTGGCGTATCGGCGTTGTTCTCCAGCAGCTTCGGCGGGTTGACGCCGTCGTAGGCCAGATCGAGACGCGAGTACAGCGACGGCTGGTTGGTGCGCCAGGAGCTGCGCACGAACTCCCAGGTGTGTTTCGGGATGCAGAACTTGGCCATCAGCTCGTCGCTGCCAACCACTTTTTCCACCACCTGCAGGCACATCTGGTGCAGCTCGGCGGTGGCGCTTTCGATCTCTTCAATCTGCGCCAGCGTGAACTGGTAATAGGCGTCTTCACACCAGTAGGGCTCGCCGTACATGGTGTGGAAATGGAACCCGAACTCGGTCGCTTTTTCACGCCAGTCCGGGCGCTCGGTAATAGCAATACGTTTCATGCATCAACCGCCCATGCTGCGAGAGCTGGAGTTGGAGGTGGCGCTGCTGCGCTGCATGCTGGTCTGCTTGGCCACGGTCTCGCCGAAGCCGCCGCGGGTCACGGTGTTGGTGACCGCAGGCTTCGGTGCCATGGCGGTTTTCGGCACCGTCATGGTGCGGCCGCCGGCGGTGGCCGGGCCATAGCTCTTGCCGCTGGCGTCGACAAACTTGCCGTTTGCCGGGCTGGCGGCGTTCTTGGAGGTGAACAGCGGCTGCTGCGCGAAGCCGGAGCCGCCCATCAGGCGACCCATCATGTAGCCCGCCATCAGCGGCATCCAGAAGCTGCCGCTGCTTTGCGATTCCGCCGCCATGCCGGCCTGCGCCGGAGCCGGCGCCTGGGTGCACTGCGCTTCGCCGAACTCGGCGACGCAGTCTTCGCGGGTAGCATATTTCGGTGCGGTTTTCGCCGCTTCTTTCAGGGCGTTGTTGTAGGCGGTGGTGCACTGCTCGCTCATCGAAGGATTGGCGCGCGAACAGTCATCGGCATTCTGATACAGGGAGACCGTTTCATCGCTCTTCTCGCAGCCGGCCAGCATAAAGACAGCGCTGATCGCCAAAGCCACGGGCGCGACACGGTAGCTGCGCCAGGATTTGCGGAACGTCTCTTGGTTGATGTTTTTTGTCCGTTTCATCGTTATCAATCCCATCATGCGGGCTGTTTTCGCCCTTTCCCAGTAGTGGCGCTAAGGATAGGGGAAACATGGTCAAAATTAAAGCTGAAACGCCCGCAGAATCGACTCTTTACGCAGTTATACGTTGGGGTGTGCGCCAGTTCGCTTTCGCGGCGAAAAAACGCGCGTTGGCGTTTCATCATGAAACGTTGTCGCTATGATGATGTTCCATAATGGAACAAAAATCTCGAGGCTCGCCAGGCGGGCGGCGGGCGCTCATAGTCGAAGCACAACAACAAGCCGGCGGCGAAGTCGGCGCGTCATCACCTGATATCTGAACGTTACCATCGCCAACTCCCTACAAGGATCCGGTTATGTTGAGAATCATCCAGTCACCAGGCAAATATATTCAGGGCGCCAATGCGCTGGCCGCCGTCGGCGAATACGCCAAATCCCTCGCCGATCACTACCTGGTGATCGCTGACGACTTCGTGATGCAGCTGGCGGGCGACACCCTGATGGGCAGCCTGCAGCAGCACGGCGTGAAACATCACGCGGCCCGCTTCAACGGCGAATGCTGCCGCAAAGAGATAGACCGGCTCGGCCATGAGCTGCAGGCTCACGGCTGCCGCGGCGTGATCGGCGTCGGCGGCGGCAAGACGCTCGACACCGCCAAGGCCGTGGCGCACTACCAACAGCTGCCGGTGGTGCTTATTCCCACTATCGCCTCCACCGATGCGCCGACCAGCGCGCTGTCGGTCCTCTACACTGAACAGGGCGAATTCGCCGAATACCTGATTTACCCGCGCAACCCGGACATGGTGGTGATGGACAGCGCCATCATCGCCAAAGCGCCGGTGCGTCTGCTGGTGGCCGGCATGGGTGACGCGCTCTCCACCTATTTCGAAGCCCAGGCCTGTTTCGACGCCCAGGCCACCAGCATGGCCGGCGGCAAATCGACGCTGGCGGCGCTCAGCCTGGCGCGGCTGTGTTATGACACGCTGCTGGCGGAAGGGGTGAAAGCCAAACTGGCGGTCGAGGCCGGCGTGGTGACGGAAGCGGTGGAGCGCATCATTGAGGCGAATACCTATCTGAGCGGCATCGGCTTCGAGAGCAGCGGGCTGGCGGCGGCGCATGCCATTCACAACGGTTTTACCGTGCTGGAAGAGTGCCACCACCTGTATCACGGCGAGAAAGTGGCGTTCGGCACCCTGGCACAGCTGGTGCTGCAGAACAGCCCGATGGCGCAGATTGAAACCGTGCTGGCGTTTTGCCATGGCATCGGCCTGCCGATCACGCTGGCGCAGATGGGCGTCACCGGTGATGCGACGGCGAAGATCATGGCGGTGGCCGAGGCCAGCTGCGCCACCGGCGAAACCATTCACAACATGCCGTTCAAGGTCGCCCCTGCGGGCGTGCAGGCGGCGATCCTGACGGCGGATCGGCTGGGCGCCGCCTGGTTGCAGCATCATTGATACCCTTGGGGCGCGGTGTGCCGCGCCCTTGTTCTTACAGAGGAAACCATCGTGAAAAAACTGATTAATCAGGTCGAGTCGGTGTTGGAAGAGCAGTTACAGGGGCTGGCGGAGGCCCATCCCGAGCTGCTGGTGCACGCGGATCCGGCGTTCGTGACCCGCGCTGACGCGCCGGTAGTGGGCAAAGTGGCGATCCTGTCCGGCGGCGGCAGCGGCCATGAGCCGATGCACTGCGGTTTCGTCGGCGAAGGGATGCTCGACGGCGCCTGTCCGGGCGAAATTTTCACCTCGCCGACGCCGGATAAAATGTACGAGTGCGGCCAGGCGATCGACGGCGGCGCCGGGGTGTTGCTGCTGATCAAGAACTACACCGGCGACGTGCTCAACTTCGAAACCGCCACCGAGCTGCTGCACGACAGCGGCGTCGCGGTGGCGACGGTGCTGGTGGATGATGACGTGGCGGTCAAAGACAGCCTGTTTACCGCCGGACGGCGCGGGGTAGCCAACACCGTGCTGATGGAGAAGCTGCTGGGCGCCGCCGCGGCGCGCGGCGACGATCTGGACAGCGTGGTGACGCTGGGGCATCGCATCAATAACCACGGGCATTCGATCGGCATCGCGCTGGGGGCTTGCACCGTGCCGGCCGCCGGCAAGCCGTCGTTCACCCTGGCGGAGAACGAAATGGAGTTCGGCGTCGGCATTCACGGCGAGCCGGGCATTGCGCGCCGCCCGTTCACCACGCTCAACGCGGCGGTGGACGACATGTTCCATACGCTGATCGACCACGGCCACTATCAGCGCACGATCCGCGTCTGGGATCGTCAGCAGGGCGAGTGGCGCGATGAGATGCAGACCAAGCAGCCGCTGACGCGCGGCGATCGGGCGATCGCGCTGGTCAACAACCTGGGCGCCACGCCGCTGTCCGAGCTGTATGGCGTATACCATCGATTGGCGGAACGCTGCGCCGAGGCCGGCATTATTATCGAACGCAACCTGGTGGGCGCTTATTGCACCTCACTCGATATGCAGGGCGTGTCCATCACGCTGTTGAACGTGGACGATGAGCTGTTGTCCTTGTGGGATGCGCCGGTGAAAACGCCTGCGCTGCGTTGGGGTTGCTGAGGAGGAATCATGGCGTTGACCAAACAACAGGTTGTCGATTGGCTGATGCGTTGCGGCGAGGTGTTCAGCCGGGAGCGCGATTTTCTGACCCGGTTGGACACCGAGATCGGCGATGCCGACCACGGTTTGAACATGAATCGCGGTTTTAACAAGGTGGTAGAAAAACTGCCGTCGGTGGCGGACAAAGATATCGGCTTCATTCTGAAAAACACCGGTATGACGCTGCTGTCGAGCGTGGGCGGCGCCAGCGGTCCGCTGTTCGGCACCTTCTTCATCCGCGCGGCGCAGGCGGCGAACGCCAAGCAAAGCCTGGATCTGGCGGAGCTGCAGCAGATGATGCAGGAGGGGGTGGAAGGCGTGGTGATGCGCGGTAAGGCGGAGCCGGGCGACAAAACCATGTGCGACGCCTGGTGGCCTGTGGTGGAAAGCCTCGGCCAGTCCGCGCAGCAGAACCTGAGCGTGGCGGAGGCGCTGCAGCGCGCCGCCGACAGCGCCGAGCGGGCGGTGGAGAGCACCATCACGATGCAGGCGCGCAAGGGGCGGGCCAGTTACCTGGGCGAGCGCAGCATCGGCCACCAGGATCCCGGCGCCACTTCGGTGATGCTGATGATGAAAACGCTGGCCGAGGTCGCCGGTAGTTAGCTGTAGCAGGAGGCGAGATGATTAATATCGTGGTGGTTTCGCACAGTGCGTTGCTGGCGCGCGGCGTTGAGCAGTTGGCGCGGCAGATGATGCGCGGTGATGGCTGCAAGCTGGCGCTGGCGGCGGGTGTGGATGACGAGCAGCATCCGATCGGCACCGACGCGGTCAAAGTGATGGAGGCGATCGAAGCGGTTGCCGACGGCGACGGCGTTCTGGTGCTGATGGACCTGGGCAGCGCGCTGCTCAGCGCGGAAACCGCGCTCGATCTGCTGGACCCAGACGTGGCCGCCAAAGTGCGGCTGTGTGCGGCGCCGCTGGTCGAAGGCACGCTGGCGGCGGTGGTCGCCGCCAACTCCGGCGCCTCGCTGGAGCAGGTAGTGGCGGAGGCGCAGGGTGCGCTGCAGGCTAAACAGGCGCAGCTGGGCGAGGCCACATCTACGGCGAAAAGCGCGGCTTTGCCGCTGGCGCAGGGCAAAAGTGCAACCTGGACGGTGCAGAACCCGCACGGGCTGCATGCGCGCCCGGCGGCGCGGCTGGTAGAGGCGCTGGCGCCGTTCAAGGCCGAGCTGGTGCTGGAAAAACAGGGGCAGTGCGTCGATCCGCGCAGCCTCAATCAGCTGGCGCTGCTGCAGGTGCGCCACGGCGACACCATTCGCTTGATCGCTGACGGCGCGCAGGCGGACGAAGCGCTGGCGGCGTTCAAAGCGCTGGCGGAACAACATTTCGGCGAGACGGTTTCCGAGCGGCAGCAGCCTTCGCTGCATGGCATTCCGGTGGCGGAAAGTGTCACCAGCGGGCCGGTGTTCCAGGCCCACTGCTTCTGGCCGCCAACCGTCGATAGACGGATTGGCGCGGACGAGGTGTTGGGCGAACAGCAACGCCTGCGGGAGGCGCTACAGCACACCCTGAGCGATCTGAACCGGCTGGCGGAACGTACCGGCACGCTGATCGGCAAGCCGCAGGCGGCGATCTTCGGCGCCCACAGCATGCTGCTGGACGATCCGGATCTGCAGCAGGCGGCGTACACCCGCATCGCGCAGCAGCTGTGCTGCGCCGAACAGGCCTGGCGGCAGGTGCTGGAGGCAATCGCCGAAGAGTACCGCGAACTGGATGACGACTACATGCGGGCGCGTGAACTGGACGTGCGCGACATGCTGCGCCGCACGCTGTGCCATTTGCAGGGGCTGCCGCTGCCGGTCATCGCGCTGGCAGAGCCGTCGATACTGGTGATGGACGAGCTGATGCCTTCAGAGGTGGTGATGCTCGACAGGCGGCTGGTGCTTGGCATCTGCCTCAGCGGTGGCAATGCCCTGTCGCACAGCGCCATTCTGGCGAAGGCGATGGGTATTCCGATGGTGGTCGGCATGCAGGATTGCCTGAGTAAAACCCGCAGCGGGCAGAAGGCGATGCTGGACGCCGCGCGCGGGGTGTTGCAGCTCAGCCACTAGGCGCGCAGCTTGAACTGGCGGATGTCGATCCCGTGCTGTTTGATCTTCCGCCACAGGGTGGTGCGGCCGATGCCCAGCAGCTGTGCCATCTCTGTCAGCTGGCCTCGGCTGACGGTCGCCGCGCGGAGGATCGCCTGACGCTCCATGTCCGTCAGCGTCAACAGCGGCGCGCCGGGCTGCGGATCGCTCTCCAGCAGCGATGGCTGGCCGAGCAGGTGTGCCGGCAAATCTGCTAACTGGATGTGGTGGCCGTGGCAGATCATCGCCGCGCGCTCCACCACCCCTTTCAGTTCCAAATCGTTGCCCGGCCACAGGTAGAGCGCCAGCTGGGCCATCACTTCGTCATCCACCCGGAAGCGGCACTGAAAATGCAGCTCCAGCGCGCGCAGATGGTGTTTGACCAGCAGCGGAATATCGCTCAGCCGCTGGCGCAGCGGCGGGATCTGGATCTCGAAGGCTTGCAGGCTGTAAAACAGCTGGCGGCGGAAGCGGTTTTGCTGCACCAGCAGCGGCAGATCGGCGGCGCTGCCGGCGATCACCCGCACATCGACCGGGATCACCCGGCTGGAATTGAGGCGGATCACCACGCCGGTTTTCAGCACCTGCAGCAACGCCGACTGCATCTCCGCCGGCAGATATTCGATCTGTTCGAGGTACAGCGTACCGCCGTTGGCCAATTCGAATTTGCTGAGCTGGCCCGCCTCTTCTTCGCTGGCGTCGCTGCCCAGCAGCTCACGCAACCCCTGCGCCTGCGGCAGCAGCTGGCAGTTGAGGGCGATATACGGCCCGGCGGCGCGTTCGCCGGCGTTGTGGATAGCCTGGCTGAGCCGCTCTTTGCCGACCCCTTCCTCTCCGCGCAGCAGGATTGGATGCTGGCCCTTGGCCGCCTGCTGCCCGTAACGGATCAGCCGCCGCATCTCCAGCGAGGCGGAGGGCATCTGCTCAAAGCTGTGGCTGACGCGCCCCAGCTGGCTGCTGACGTACTGGCGCAGCCGCTCGAGCGGGTGCAGCAGGGCGATGAAACTGCAGCGATCGCCGTCGAAAATCGGCTTGAGCGTCAGCAAGGCGGCGATAAACTGCCGCTGGCTTTCGAAGGTGACTTCGACGTGTTGCAGCGGCTGCCGGTCGGCGATGGCGCGCTTGAGCAGGGCGGGCAGCGTCAGCAGCTGCGCCAGCGGTTTGCCCTGGCTCTGCTGTTCATCCAGCTTCAGCAGGCCGGCGGCGCGCTGGTTGATGTATTGCAGGTAGCCACGGTGATCCCAGGCCATAACGCCGTCGTCCACGCCGTCCAGCAGGCCGTAAAGCTGATTCAGATGGCGGTTGGATTCCGCCAGCAGGCCGTCGGCGTTCAGCGAATTGCCGATTTCGCGGGCGATGGCCAGCGTCAGCGACAGATCGCCGGCGGCGCAGTCGGCCAGCAGGCAGCCTAGCGCGATCGAGCCGCGTTGGCGGCCGCTGTTGTCGTAGACCGGCGTGGCGCAGAACGACCAGCCGTGCAGCGCCCGGCGCACGTGCTCCTCGCCGCTCACCCGCACCGGGTGGCCTTCCGCCGCCGCCAGCGCCGGGGCGTTGGTGCCGATCTGCCCCTCGGCCCAGTAAGCGCCGGGGGCGAACCCCAATGGCTGCAACAGCTCCCAGGTTTTGGCGTCGCCGCAGCGCCACAGCATGCAGCCGCTCTCGTCGAGGATCATCAACAGGCAACGCCGTGGCTCCATGTATTCGCAGGCATCTTCCAGCGCCGCCTGGCCGAGCGTCAGCAGGTCGTTCTTGCGGCGGCAAATCGATTCGAAGGTGGCGCCCTGAGCGCGGTGCGGTGCTTGCCAGACGTCGGGCTGCATCAGGCTGCGGCAGCGCAGCCAGGAGGCGTAAACCGCCTGTGTCGGGCGCAGCGGCGGCGGCAGTTCGCCGTCGTTAATCAAGCGCTGCCAGCGTGAATCGTTGTCCATCGAACCTCATCCAGACTGCGAAAACGAGAGTGACGATGATACCACCTGGGGCAGCGACGGCTGTGAGGCGGCGGGCAGAAGTGGGGAAATCGGGGCAAAAAAAACGGGGTGCGGCGCAGGCCGGACCCCGTGTTTATCAACGCGCGCTTCAGTTGCGGAATGGGTTGCCGCTGTTGCGTACCGGTTGGCGGACGGCCGGTGCCGCAGCGCGTGTGGCGCTTGGTGCCGGCGCTGCGGTTTGCTGCATTGGCGCATTGTCCCGATAACCGTCCGCATAGGCGTCCTGAGCGCGGTTGTGCGGTGCGACGGCGTCAGGTGCGGTCGACACCGGTTTACCCAACGCGCCATTCAACAGCAGCAGATCGTTTTGGTTCAGCGTGCCGAGCGCCGACTTGATGTTCAGCTGGTTGATCAGATAGGTATAACGCGCGTCGGACAGCTGACGTTTGGCGTTATACAGGGTGGTGGTGGCGTCCAGCACATCGACGATGGTACGGGTACCGACCTGATAACCGGCTTCCATCGCATCCAGCGAGCTCTGCGCGGAGATCACCGCCTGTTTGTAGGCGTTGATGCTGCTGATCGAGGCGTTGACGTTGTTGAACGACGAACGCACGGTCTGCACCACGCTGCGGTGTGAGCTTTCCAACTGCTCGCTGGCGCCGACGAAGCCGTACTGCGCCTGTTTCACCTGGGAATTGGTCGCACCGCCGCTGTACAGCGGCAGGTTGAAGCTGATGCCGACCTTATTTTGGCCCGCATCGGAATCGCTGTAGCGTGCAGCATTCGCGCCTCCGGTTTTGGAGCCGTTGTATTTGGTATTGCTGATGCCGGTTGACGCGCTGACGTCAATCGTCGGCATATAGCCGGTTTGGGCTGCGCGGATTTGCTCGCGCGCCAGATCCTGGCTCAGACGGGCGGACAGCAGGCTCAGGTTACGTGCTTCCGCTTCTTTGAGCAGGTTGTTCACCGCTTCTGGGCGCTGGGTACTGAAGCGATCGGTATTCAGCGAGGCCAGTTCCGGGTAGAAGGCCCCGGTCACCTGGCGCAGCGTTTCGAGCGCATTATCCAGATCGTTGCGGGCGGAGACTTCCGCCGCCAGCACGGTGTCATAGTTCGAGCGGGCGTTCTGCACGTCGGTGATCGCTACCAGGCCCACGTTGAAGCGTTGGGTGGTTTGATCCAGCGTGCGGTATACCGCATCTTTCTGCGCCTGGGTATAGGACAGCTTGTCGATCGCTTTCAGCACGTTGAAGTAGGCAGTGGCGGTGTTGAGAATCAGCGATTGCTCTGCGGTCTGGAAGGTGACGTCGGAGATGCCGGCGGTCTTTTCCTGCAGCGTCAGCTGGCGCCATTTCGACATGTCGAAAATAGTTTGCGTCAGCGTCAACGAACCGCTGGTCACGTTGCTGTTAACGCCATTGCTGTCACGATAACCGTTGGTGTAATCGTAACCTGCGGCTAAACCGAGCTGCGGCAGCAGCGGGCTGCGCGCTTCATTGATCTTTTCGAATGCGGCGTCGCGGTCAGCAGCACTTTTGCGCAGATCCGGGTTACTTTCCCTGGCCTGTTTGTAGACCTGCAGCAGGTTCTCTGCCTGGCTCATTGCACTGAAGCCGCCCAGGCTCAGTCCGATAAGAAGGGGGAGCAGTTTCTTCATTTGCATTCCTTGTTGTGCAGCAATATTGCTATGTTAGCGCTGACGATAGACGAAATAGTTGCCGATTCTAGCAGAGTCTGCGGTACGCATCAGGTGGCTGAATGTGCCATCTCACGTAACTTTTACCTTTCAGACCGCCCATTTACCAGGGCAAACTGCCCGAGCCGACTGCAGCTGATATTATGGCTGACAATCCGGATTGTTTCCCACTATTACATGCGAGCGCACAAACGTGCCGCATCCGGCGGCGAAAAACAGCCTAACATAAAGCCGCGGCGGAGAGTCCCGCTGTTTCTGTCATCAAAACCGTTTATTTTATCGGCATACTACGCAGGAGAATTCGCACATGAACCGTTCGCAGCCGTCACCCGTCACTTTCGATAAAAAAGATGTAGAAATTATTGCACGCGAGACGCTGTACCGTGGTTTTTTTTCACTCAATTTATACCGGTTTCGCCATCGCTTGTTCAATGGCGAAATGAGCCCTGAAATCACGCGTGAAATTTTCGAGCGCGGCCATGCGGCGGTGCTGCTGCCCTACGATCCGGTGCGCGACGAAGTGGTACTGATTGAACAACTGCGCATCGCCGCGGTCGATACCAGTAATTCGCCCTGGCTGCTGGAAATGGTGGCGGGTATGATCGAAACCGGCGAAAGCGTCGAAGACGTGTGCCGCCGCGAAGCGCAGGAAGAGGCCGGCGTGGTGGTCGGGCGCTGCAAGCCGGTGCTGAGCTATCTGGCCAGCCCGGGGGGCACCAGCGAACGTCTGTCGATCATGGTCGGCGAGGTGGACGCCGGCACCGCCGAAGGCATCCATGGCCTGGCGGAAGAACATGAGGATATCCGCGTCCACGTGGTCAGCCGCGAGCAGGCTTACCGCTGGGTGGAGGAGGGCGCGATCGATAACGCCGCATCAGTGATTGCATTGCAATGGCTGGCGTTGCACCATGAATCGTTGAGAAAAGAGTGGGCCAACTAATGAAACAGCGCTATACCCCTGATTTCCCCGAAATGATGAGATTGTGCGAAACCAACTTCGCGCAATTGCGCCGCTTGCTGCCGCGCAACGACGAAGCGGGCGAAACGGTGACTTATCAGGTGAACGGCGCCGGCTATCGTTTGACCATCGTTGAGTCCACGCGTTACACGTCGTTGGTGGAGATTGAGCAGATCTTTCCGGCGGTCAGCTACTGGAGCCTGCCCGCGATGACGGTGCGGTTGTACCATGACGCCATGGTTGCGGAAGTGTGTTCCAGTCAGCAGATCTACCGCTTTAAAGCGCGTTATGATTATCCTAATAAAAAGTTGCATCAACGCGACGAAAAGCATCAAATTAACCAGTTTCTTGCTGATTGGCTGCGCTACTGTTTGGCGCATGGAGCGATGGCGGTTCCGGTTTGTTAGACAGACTGAAATAACAAAGGACACCATTTGGAAAGCCTGTTTAAACTGCCCGTGGCGAGTGGGGCCGCGGTCAGGATTCTACAAATAACAGATACCCACCTTTTTGCCGGCGAACACGAGACGTTGCTCGGCATCAATACCTATCGCAGCTATCACGCGGTGCTGGACGCCATCCAGGCGCAGCGCCGCGACGTCGATTTGATCGTCGCCACGGGAGATTTGGCGCAGGATCATTCGCAGGAGGCGTACCGCCACTTCGCCGCCGGCATCGCGCAACTGCCGGCCCCCTGCGTGTGGCTGCCGGGTAACCACGATTTTCAACCGGCGATGGTCGACGCGTTGGCCGCCGCTGGCATTGCGCCTTCCAAACAGGTGCTGCTGGGCGATAACTGGCAGGTGCTGATGTTGGATAGCCAGGTGTTCGGCGTACCGCACGGCGAATTGAGCGAATACCAGCTCGAGTGGATGGAGCGCTGCCTGCAGGCTCACCCCGAGCGCTATACGCTGTTGCTGCTGCACCATCATCCGCTGCCTTCCGGCTGTACCTGGCTCGATCAGCACAGCCTGCGCAACCCGCATATGCTGGGTGCGATCCTGCTGCGTTATCCGAAAGTGAATACCGTGGTGTGCGGGCACATTCACCAGGATCTGGATCTGGAATGGCAGGGCCGGCGCCTGTTGGCGACGCCCTCGACCTGCGTGCAATTCAAGCCGCACTGCACGAACTTCACCATCGACGACGTCTCCCCCGGCTGGCGCTACCTCGATCTGTTGCCGGACGGCCGCGTCGAGACGCAGGTGTTCCGCCTGGAAAACGACGATTTCCGCCCCGATATGGACTCGGATGGATACTGATGCCTTCGACACTGCTCTACCTGCACGGTTTCAACAGCTCGCCGCAGTCGGCCAAGGCGGTGGCCTTCAAGGCCTGGCTGGCCGAACACCATCCCGATATCCAGATGCTGGTGCCTCAGCTGCCGGCTTTTCCGGCGGAGGCCGCCGAGATGCTGGAGAATCTGGTGCTGGAGCGCGCCGGCCAAACGTTCGGGCTGGTCGGCTCCTCGCTCGGCGGCTATTACGCCACCTGGCTGTCGCAGTGTTTTTCGCTGCCGGCGGTGGTGGTCAACCCGGCGGTCAAGCCGTTTGAGCTGCTGGTCGACTATCTCGGCGCCAACGAGAACCCCTACACCGGCCAGCAATATGTGTTAGAGTCACGTCACGTTTACGATCTGAAAGTGATGCAGATCGATCCCTTGGAGTCGCCGGATTTAATCTGGCTGCTGCAGCAAACGGGCGATGAAATTCTCGATTACGGCCAGGCAGTGGCGTATTACACCGCGTGTCGGCAAACGGTGGAGTCGGGTGGAAACCACGCCTTCGTCGGTTTCGAGCACTACTTCCCCCAGATTGTGGATTTTTTAGGGCTAAACGCGGTCTGACGGACCGTTCCGGCACCTCCCTTTAACCACGAAAAAATAATCAACGATGACTCAATCCAGCTATAACGCTGATGCCATTGAAGTACTCAGCGGTCTAGAACCAGTGCGCCGTCGTCCCGGCATGTATACCGACACGACGCGCCCAAACCACCTCGGCCAAGAGGTGATCGATAACAGCGTCGACGAAGCGTTGGCCGGTCACGCCAAGCGTATCGACGTGATTCTGCACGCCGATCAGTCGCTGGAAGTGATCGACGACGGCCGCGGCATGCCGGTGGATATCCACCCGGAAGAGGGCGTGCCGGCGGTTGAGTTGATCCTGTGCCGGCTGCACGCCGGCGGTAAATTCTCGAATAAAAACTACCAGTTCTCCGGCGGCCTGCACGGCGTTGGGATCTCGGTGGTCAACGCCCTGTCGAAGCGGGTGGAAGTCAACGTGCGCCGCGACGGCAACGTCTACGGCATCGCCTTCGAAAACGGCGACAAGGTGCAGGATCTGACGGTGACCGGCACCTGCGGCAAACGCAATACCGGCACCAGCGTGCACTTCTGGCCGGACGAACAGTTCTTCGACAGCCCGCGCTTCTCGGTATCGCGCCTGACTCACCTGCTGAAAGCCAAAGCGGTGCTTTGCCCCGGCGTCGAGATCTATTTCATCGACAAAGTGAACAACACCGAGCAGCGCTGGTGCTACCAGGATGGCCTGACCGACTACCTGATGGAAGCGGTTAACGGCCTGATTACCCTGCCGGAAGCGCCGTTCGTCGGCAATTTCGCCGGTGACACCGAAGCGGTGGACTGGGCGCTGCTGTGGCTGCCGGAAGGCGGTGAGCTGCTGACCGAAAGCTACGTCAACCTGATCCCGACCATGCAGGGCGGCACCCACGTCAATGGCCTGCGCCAGGGGCTGCTGGACGCGATGCGCGAGTTCTGCGAATTCCGCAATATTCTGCCGCGCGGCGTGAAGCTGTCGGCGGAGGATATCTGGGATCGCTGCGCCTACGTGCTGTCGGTGAAGATGCAGGATCCGCAGTTCGCCGGGCAGACCAAAGAGCGTCTCTCCTCGCGCCAGTGCGCGGCCTTCGTTTCCGGCGTGGTGAAAGACGCCTTCAGTCTGTGGCTGAACCAGAACGTTCAGGCGGCGGAACAGCTGGCCGAGCTGGCGATCTCCAGCGCCCAGCGCCGTCTGCGCGCCGCCAAGAAAGTGGTGCGCAAGAAGCTGACCAGCGGGCCGGCGTTGCCGGGCAAGCTGGCGGACTGCACCTCGCAGGATCTGGCCATGACCGAACTGTTCCTGGTGGAAGGGGACTCGGCGGGCGGATCGGCCAAGCAGGCGCGCGATCGTGAATATCAGGCGATCATGCCGCTCAAGGGCAAGATCCTGAATACCTGGGAAGTCTCCTCGGACGAAGTGCTCGCCTCGCAGGAAGTGCACGACATTTCCGTGGCGATCGGCATCGATCCGGACAGCGAAGATCTCAGCCAGCTGCGCTACGGCAAAATCTGCATCCTGGCGGATGCGGACTCCGACGGCCTGCACATCGCCACGTTGCTGTGCGCGCTGTTCGTGCGCCACTTCCGTTCGCTGGTGAAGGGCGGCCACGTCTATGTCGCCATGCCGCCGCTGTACCGTATCGATCTCGGCAAAGAGGTGTTCTACGCGCTGGATGAAGAAGAGAAAGCCGGCGTGCTGGAACAGCTGAAGCGCAAGAAGGGCAAGCCGAACGTGCAGCGCTTTAAAGGGCTGGGCGAGATGAACCCGCTGCAGCTGCGCGAAACTACCCTCGATCCGAATACCCGCCGTCTGGTGCAACTGACGGTGGCTGAGGATGACGTCGATCAGACGCTGGCGGTGATGGACATGCTGTTGGCCAAGAAGCGTTCGGAAGATCGCCGCAACTGGCTGCAAGACAAGGGCGACATGGCCGAACTGGCGGTCTGAGCCTGATCCTGGCCCGGTGAAACGCCGGGCCTGCTTTCCCGCAGGGCGTTGCATGCGGCGCCCGTCAACCTGGGGCGAACCGCGTGAAGATCACCCTCGAAGAGCTGCTGGCGTTCACGGCGGTGGTCGACAGCGGTTCGGTCACCGCCGCCGCCGATCGGCTCGGCCAAACCACCTCCGGCGTTAGCCGCGCACTCAGCCGTCTGGAAGCGAAGCTCGACGCTACGCTCTTGCGCCGCACCACGCGTCGCCTGAGCCTGACCGAAGAAGGGCAGAGCTTCCTGGCGCCTGCGCGCGAAATCCTGCGTTCGGTGGATCAGGCCGAAGAACTAATGGCGCTGCGGCGCCGGCTGCCCGCCGGTCGGCTGCGGGTCAACGCCGCCGCCCCTTTCATGGCGCATGTGCTGGTGCCGATGGTGGCGGAGTTCCGCCGCCGTTATCCGCAGATTGAGCTGGAGCTGGACACCGACGATCGCAATATCGACCTGCTGGAGAAACGCGCCGATATCGCGATCCGCATCGGCGCGCTGCGCGACTCTACGCTACACGCGCGCCTGCTGGGCAACAGCCGGTTGCGCATTCTCGCCAGCCCGGATTACCTGCAACGGCATGGCGAACCGCGCGGCGTGGAAGATCTGCACCGCCATTGCCTGTTGGGATTCACCTATCCGGAGTTGCTGAACCAGTGGCCGCTGCGTCACCGGCAGGCGCGGCATTTCGCCATCGAACCGACGATCTCGGCCTCCAGCGGGGAGACGCTGCGTGAGTTGGCGCTGCGCGGGGCGGGCATTGTCCAGCTGGCGGACTTTATGACGCGACGCGATCGGGAAGCGGGCAGGCTGGTACCGCTGCTGGTGCGGGAGACGCTGGACGCGCGTCAACCGATCCACGCGGTGTATTACCACGACGCCCAGCTGGCGGCGCGCCTCACCTGTTTTCTCGACTACGTCAGCGCCCGCCTTGAGGCAGAACCGCCAGAGGCCGCAGAGGGCCTCTGAGGGGATTACAGCGCGTTTTCCAGCACGTAGATCTCGGTACCCAGCACGTAGTCCTTGATGGTCTCGCGGTGCTTGAGCATATGCTCGATCTGCAGGTGTTTTTCCAGATGCGACTGGCTTTGCCATTTTTCCAGCATAAACACCGAGTCCGGCGACAGTTTCTGCCAGGGGGCCTGGGTGTGGCTGTCTACCATCGGCGTGTATTCGCCGCAGCCTTCTTCCGCCAGCACCAGCGGCACCAGTTTTTCAATGGCTTGTAACACGGTGGCGCGGTGGCCGGGTTTGACTTTGATTTCTGCGATTACGGTGATCATCATTACCTCGTTGGTTAAGCCCTTCGCTGCCAGTTAAGCAAAAATTTCCGCCAGATGCTCGCGATAACGTGCGATGTCCGTTTCGATATCCGGTTGTTTTATCACGTCATTGCAGATAAAGGTCGGCAAGGCTTCCATCCCCAGGAACTGGTTGGCCTTGTGGAAGTGCAGGTAAACGCCGTCGACGCCGACGCCGTGGAAGAACTGGTTCGGATCGGTGAAAGCCTCGAGCGGGGCGTTCCAGGTCAGGCTCAGCAGGTATTTTTTTCCCTGAATCAGGCCGCCGGAACCGTACTTCTTGCCGGCGTCGGAGCGGGTGCGGCCATCGCTGGCGTACAGGCTGCCGTGGCCAGCGGTGAACACTTCGTCGATGTATTTTTTCAGGATCCACGGCTCGCCCATCCACCAACCCGGCATCTGATAGATGACCGCATCGGCCCACAGGTATTTCTGCACCTCGGCCTCAATGTCATAGCCGTCGTCGACCACCGTGACCTGCACATCGTGCTGCAGATCGCGCAGGAAGCTTTCTGCCACGTCGCTCAGGGTTTGGTTGAGTTCGCCGTTGGAATGGCCGAATTGCTTTTTAGCGTTGATAATCAGGATATTGCTCATCTTTTGCGGCTCCCGTCAGAGTTAAGATAGATGCCGTTTTCCGCTGCGGGGCGCAAAAACAGCTTGCTGAACGAGAGTGTAATCGTTGGCCAGGCAAGTAAAAACGTGACGGCAGGCACAACAGTGTTGATTCTTAATCAACAATCGCGGTGGAATTTTGCCTAAACGCCCCGGCGACAGCGCCTTCGGCCGGCGATCCTTGCGCCAACTGTGACAGCCACCCCGCAGATGGGTTACTATCGCGGGCAGAATCGACAAGCGATGCCTTATTGTCGTCCAGGGATTGCCAAGCCACGGTCTGAGGATAATTGAGTAATGAGTGATCTGACTCATGACGGTGTAGAGCGTTTACCGCTGCACACATTCACTGAAAACGCCTATCTGAACTATTCCATGTACGTCATCATGGATCGGGCGTTGCCGTACATTGGCGACGGCTTGAAACCGGTACAACGCCGCATCATCTACGCCATGTCTGAGCTGGGGCTGAACAACAGCGCCAAATTTAAAAAATCCGCCCGTACCGTGGGCGACGTGCTGGGTAAATACCACCCGCACGGCGACAGCGCGTGTTATGAAGCCATGGTGCTGATGGCGCAGCCGTTCTCGTACCGCTATCCGCTGGTGGACGGCCAGGGGAACTGGGGGGCGCCGGACGATCCCAAGTCGTTTGCGGCGATGCGTTATACCGAATCGCGCCTGTCCAAATACGCCGAAGTGCTGCTGGCCGAGCTGGGGCAGGGCACCGTCGACTGGATCCCGAACTTTGACGGCACGCTGCAAGAACCGAAGATGTTGCCGGCGCGCCTGCCGAACATCCTGCTGAACGGCACTACCGGCATCGCCGTCGGCATGGCGACCGACATTCCGCCGCACAACGTGCGCGAAGTCGCCGCGGCGGCGGTGGCGCTGCTCGACAAGCCGGGCGCTTCGCTCGATGACCTGCTCGAATTCGTGCAGGGGCCGGACTTCCCGACCGAAGCCGAGATCATCACCCCGCGCGATGAAATCCGCAAAATTTACCAGAGCGGCCGCGGCTCGGTGCGCATGCGCGCCGTGTGGAAGAAAGAAGACGGCAGCGCGGTGATCACCGCCTTGCCGCACCAGGTGTCCGGTGCCAAGGTGCTGGAGCAGATCGCCAGCCAGATGCGCGCCAAGAAGCTGCCGATGGTCGAAGATCTGCGCGATGAGTCCGACCACGAAAACCCGACGCGTCTGGTGATCGTACCGCGCTCCAACCGCATCGATCTGGAACAGGTGATGAACCACCTGTTCGCCACCACCGATCTGGAACGCAGCTACCGCATCAACATGAACATGATCGGTCTGGATAACCGCCCGCAGGTCAAAGGGCTGGTGGAAATCCTCACCGAATGGCTGGCCTACCGTCGCGACACGGTGCGCCGCCGCCTGAACTACCGCCTCGAGAAGGTGCTGAAACGCCTGCATATCCTCGAAGGTTTGCTGGTGGCGTTCCTCAATATCGACGAGGTGATCCACATCATCCGCAGCGAGGATGAGCCGAAGCCGGTGCTGATGCAGCGTTTCGGCATCTCCGACACTCAGGCGGAAGCGATCCTCGAGCTGAAACTGCGTCACCTGGCCAAGCTGGAAGAGGTCAAGATCCGCGGCGAGCAGGATGAGCTGGCGAAAGAACGCGATCAGCTGCAGGCGCTGCTGGCGTCCGAGCGCAAGCTGAACACGCTGATTAAGAAAGAGATCCAGGCCGACGCGCAGACCTACGGCGACGATCGCCGTTCGCCGCTGACCGAGCGTGCGGAAGCCAAGGCGATGAGCGAGCACGACTTCGTCCCGTCCGAGCCGGTGACCATCGTGCTGTCTGAAATGGGCTGGGTGCGCAGCGCCAAGGGCCACGACATCGATCCGGCCGGCTTGAGCTACAAGGCCGGCGACAGCTTCCGCGGCGCGGCGCGCGGCAAGAGCAACCAGCCGGTGGTGTTCATCGACTCCACCGGACGCAGCTATGCGCTCGATCCGATGACGCTGCCTTCGGCGCGTGGGCAGGGCGAGCCGCTGACCGGCAAGCTGACGCCGCCGCCGGGCGCCACCATTGAGCAGGTACTGATGGCGGCCGACGATCAGAAGCTACTGATGGCATCCGATGCCGGTTACGGCTTCGTTTGCACCTTCAACGATCTGGTGGCGCGCAACCGCGCCGGCAAGGTGATGATCACGCTGCCGGACAACGCCAGGGCGCTGCCGCCGATGGAGATCCACGGCGCAGACGACATGCTGCTGTCGATCACCACCGCCGGGCGCATGCTGATGTTCCCGGTTGCCGATCTGCCGCAGCTGTCGAAGGGCAAAGGCAACAAGATCGTCTCCATTCCGGCAGCCCAGGCGGCGGCCGGTGAAGACAAGCTGGCCTGGCTGTTCGTGTTGCCGCCGCAGGCGTCCGTCACGCTGCACGTCGGCAAACGCAAGCTGACGCTGCGGCCGGAAGATCTGCAGAAGTTCCGTGCGGAGCGCGGTCGCAAGGGCACCCAGCTGCCGCGCGGCCTGCAGCGTATCGATCGCGTCGAAGTGGATGCGCCGGTGCGGGTATCGGGTAGCGACAGCGAAGAGTAAGCGTTGGCGCCAGCGTTAACGGGCGGTCGCAGCATGCTGTGGCCGCCTTATTTATTTTTGCTGGCGTTTATTTTCCAAATAGTTAACATTTCTGCGCATAAAATTATTGTGCGTATTGCTGGCTGGCGGGAAAATAGCGAGAAAGGCAGGCGACATCGGCGTGCTTATCGCCTGGCCGGCAAATAATGAGTAAAGGAATCTGCGCAGCGAAGTAAACTGCGTTGGCAGTGTGCTAATGAGGTTGTTATGTTATTGATTTTGCGTGCCGTTCTCGCCACTCTTTTCTGTATTCTGGTGTGTATTTTCGGTTCTGTTTATTGCTTGTTCAGCCCGCGCAATCCCCGCCATGTGGCGACCTTCGGCCACCTTTTCGGCCGCCTGTCGACGCTGTTCGGCATCAAGGTTGAAACCCGCGTGCCGGCCGATGCGGCCAACAACGGCAACTGCATCTATATCGCCAACCACCAAAATAACTACGACATGGTGACGGCCTCGAATATCGTGCAGCCGCGCACCGTGACCGTCGGTAAAAAAAGTCTGGTGTGGATCCCGTTTTTCGGCCCGCTGTATTGGCTGACCGGTAATCTGCTGATAGATCGTGATAATCGCGCCAAGGCGCACGGCACCATCGCCCAGGTGGCGGAGCAGTTCAAAAAGAAAGACATTTCGATTTGGATGTTCCCGGAAGGGACCCGCAGCCGCGGTCGCGGGCTGATGCCGTTTAAAACCGGCGCGTTTCACGCGGCCATCGCCGCCGGCGTGCCGATTGTGCCGATCTGCGTATCGACCACCAGCGGTAATATAAATCTTAATCGCTGGAATAACGGTCATGTGATCGTCGAGATGTTGGCACCGGTGGATACCAGCAAATACGGCAAAGAAAACGTGCGCGAGCTGGCGGCCCATTGCCGCGAGCTGATGGAGGCGAAGATCGCCGAATTGGACGCCGAAGTCGCCCAGCGCAACGCCGCCAAAAAATAAGAGTCTACCGGCTTCAAAGAATACGTTTTTAATTGGCGTTCAGCGCCGTTAACGCCTGAGCGCCTGCTAATCTTGATTGGCGGGCGTTTGGGTTTTGCACACGGTTTAGTTATTGCTTTTCATGGAGAAAATATGTCACTCAGTCGACGTCAGTTTTTACAGGCATCGGGCCTGGCGCTGTGCGCGAGCGCCGTGCCGCTGAGGGCAGAGGCGAGCGGAACGCAGACCCCATTACCCATTCCGCCGCTGCTGGAGTCTCGCCGCGGTCAGCCGCTGTTCCTGACCCTGCAGCGCGCCCACTGGGCGTTTATGGATAACCGCAAAGCGGCGGTGTGGGGCGTCAACGGCATGTATTTGGGGCCGACGGTGCGGGTTTACAGCGGCGACGACGTCAAGCTGATCTACAGCAACCGCCTGCAGGAGCCAGTGGCGATGACCGTCAGCGGGCTGCAGGTGCCGGGCACGCTGATGGGCGGCGCGCCGCGCATGATGTCGCCTAACGTCGACTGGTCGCCGGTGCTGCCTATTCGTCAGGCGGCAGCCACCTGTTGGTACCACGCCAACACGCCGAACCGCATGGCGCCGCACGTTTACAACGGGCTGGCCGGGCTGTGGCTGGTGGAAGATGCCGTCAGCAAAGCGCTGCCGCTGCCCAACCACTACGGCGTCGACGATTTCCCGCTGATCATTCAGGACAAGCGCTTTGATAACTTCGGCACGCCGCAATACGATGCGCCGTCGCAGGGCGGCTTCGTCGGCGATACGCTGTTGGTCAACGGCGTGCAAAACCCGTATGTCGAAGTGTCGCGCGGCTGGGTGCGTTTGCGCCTGCTTAACGCCTCCAACGCGCGCCGCTATACCCTGCAGCTCAGCGACGGGCGC
This sequence comes from Serratia sp. SSNIH1, assembly GCF_002935055.1. Classification (NCBI taxonomy): domain Bacteria; kingdom Pseudomonadati; phylum Pseudomonadota; class Gammaproteobacteria; order Enterobacterales; family Yersiniaceae; genus Serratia; species Serratia sp. SSNIH1. The sequence continues at coordinate 5,017,854 of NZ_CP026383.1, read as the reverse complement.
CCATTCAACGTGATCGCCAGCGATCAGGGCTTCCTGCCCGCGCCGGTCGCGGTGCAGCAGCTGTCGTTGGCGCCGGGCGAACGCCGGGAAGTGCTGATCGACATGTCGAAGGGCGACGAGGTGACCATCACCGCCGGTGAAGCGGCGGGCATCATGGATCGCCTGCGCGGCCTGTTCGAGCCGTCGAGCATTCTGGTGTCCACCCAGGTGCTGACGCTGCGCCCAACCGGCCTGCTGCCGCTGGTGACCGACAACCTGCCGATGCGCCTGCTGGCGGATCAGCTGTTGGACGGCAGCGCCAGCCGCACCCGCGATTTCCGCCTGGGCGAAGGCGGCGTTGGCATCAACGGCGCGATTTGGGACATGAACCGCATCGACGTGCAGGCGCAGCAAGGCACCTGGGAACGCTGGAACATTCATGCGGATACGCCGCAGTCGTTCCATATTCAGGGCGTGCAGTTCCTGATCAAACGCGTCAACGGCGCGCAGCCGATGGCGGAAGATCGCGGCTGGAAGGACACCGTCTGGGTCGATGGCGACGTCGAGCTGCTGGTGTATTTCAACCAACCTACCTCCGAACACTTCCCGTTCCTGTATTACAGCCAGACGCTGGAAATGGCCGATCGCGGCACCGCCGGCCAGTTGATGGTGCAGCCGACGATGTAATCTGCGCTGCGGGCCGCTTACGGCGCCCGCAGCCTCTCCAGAAAGGCCTGTACCACCGGCGTGACGCTGTCGGCGCGGTAAACCGCATACAGATCCGCCGGCGGCGCCTGTTGCAGCGAGCAAAAGCGGACGCCGGGCCACGGAATGCGGCCGTAGCTGTCCGGCAGCAGCGTAATGCCGCAGCCTTCCGCCACCAGCGCCAGCAGGGTTTGCGGCTCGTTGACCTGATAAGCGACGTCCGGCAAGAATCCCTGCTGCAGACACAGATTGTGCAGATACAGCCCCAGGCTGGCCTCATGCGGCGGCAGCACGATGAAGCTATCGTTCTGCAGCGCCGCCAGCGGGATGTTTTCCTGCTGCGCCAGCGGATGATCGAGCGGCAGCACCACGGCGATGCTTTCGCTCGCCAACCGTTGGCAGGTTAACCCCGGCAGCGTCTGCTGCTGCGCCTCTCGCCAGACCCCGATATCGATATGCCGCTTTTGCAGCGCGGCGATTTGCTGGCTGGGCGTCAGCTCGTTCAACGACCAGGTGACGCCGGCGCTTTGCTCGCTGAACCGCCGCAGCGCCGCGATCAGGCCGCCCCAGGCCGAGGTGCCGACCATGCCGACCACCATGTGGCCGCCTTCGCCGCGCCCCATCTGTTGCACCTGATGCAGTGCGCTGTCGGCCTGATCCAGCAGCCGCTCGACGTTGCGCAGCAGCGTGCGGCCGGCCGGCGTCAGCGTCATGGAGCGGGTGGTGCGTTTGAACAGCACCACGCCGAGCTGGCTCTCCAGCTCCTTGATGTGCTTGCTGAGCGGCGGCTGTGACATATTCAGCCGCCGAGCCGCCTGGGTGAAGTTCATCTCTTCCGCCACCACGCGGAAATAGTGCAGCAGGCGGAAGTTAATCCGGCCGGGATCGGGCAGGGCATAGGGCTGATTCATCCGGGATATCGTCTCCTTGTGACGCAGCTCAACTTATAGGTAAATGGAATAAATCGGCCGCCAAGAATGTATTGGTCTCGGCTGAGCCTCGCTCTCTACTATGGGGATTATTATCCCCCGCTGAAAGAGAGAATACGATGTTTAATCAAGAAGATGCTTTTACCTGCGCCGATGTCGTCCGCGCACGCCTGCCGGGTTTCCAGCCGAAAGCGGCCTTGATTCTCGGCTCCGGGCTCGGCGCCCTGGCGGAGGTGATGACCGAAACCGTCACCATCGACTACGCGGAGCTGCCGGGCTTTCCGGTGAGCGGCGTCGCCGGCCATGCCGGGCAGCTGGTCGCCGGCAAGCTGGAGGGCGTACCGGTATTGTGCATGAAAGGGCGCGGTCATTTCTATGAAGGGCGCGGCATGCAGGTGATGACTACCGCGGTGCGCACCTTCAAACTGCTGGGCTGTGAGTTCCTGCTGGCGACCAACGCCGCCGGTTCACTGCGCCGCTCGGTGGCGCCGGGCAGCCTGGTGGCCATTACCGATCACATCAACTTCATGCCGGAATCGCCGCTGGTCGGCGCCAACGACGAGCGCTTCGGGCCGCGCTTCTTCAGCCTGGCGAACGCCTACGATCGCGATCTGCGCGCCCAGCTGGCGGCGGTGGCCGAAAGCGCGGGCATCCCGCTGGCGGAAGGGGTATTCGCCGCCTACACCGGGCCGAATTTCGAAACGCCGGCGGAGATCCGCATGATGCAGACCCTGGGCTGCGACGTGGTGGGGATGTCGATCGTGCCGGAAGTCCTGACGGCGCGCCACTGCGGCCTCAAGGTGCTGGTGGTGTCCGCGATGACCAACTACGCCGAAGGGCTGTCGGATACGCCGCTCTCCCATGAACAAACGCTCAGCTGCGCGGCGCTGGCGGCGGACGATTTCATGCGCCTGATCCGCGAGCTGTTCAAAACGCTGTAATAGCGCAAGCAAACCGGCGGCGGGCGGCAGGGGGCCTGCCGCATCAATCATCGTTGAAAGCATAATAACAAGGTGATGGCGATGGCGATAAAAACACGATTGAAAGTCATGATTTTCCTGCAGTTCTTTATCTGGGGTGCCTGGCTGGTCACGCTGGGCTCCTACATGATCAACACGCTGCATTTCAGCGGCATGCAGGTGGGGATGGTTTACAGCGCCAAAGGCATCGCTGCGCTGATCATGCCGGGGCTGGCGGGCATCATTGCCGATCGGTGGATGAAGGCCAACTATCTGTATGCGCTTTGCCACCTGCTCGGGGCGCTGGCGCTGTACTGCGCGGCGCAGGTCGAGCAACCGATGCTGATGTTCTGGGTGATGCTGTTCAACGCCATGGTCTATATGCCGACCATCGCGCTCTCCAACGCCATTTCCTATTTTTGCCTCGAGAAGCACGGCTTTGACACGGTGAAGGACTTTCCGCCGGTGCGGGTGTACGGCACGGTGGGGTTCATTCTGGCGATGTGGCTGGTCGGCTTTAGCCAAATTGAGCTCAGCAATCTGCAGCTGTACCTGGCTTCTGCGGCGTCGCTGCTGCTGTCCGCCTATTCGCTGACGCTGCCGCGCTGCCCGACCAACCGCGCGGCCGAGTCAAAGAGCTGGGTGAGCGTGCTGGGGCTGGATGCGCTGGTGCTGTTTCGCCAGCGGCGCATGGCGCTGTTTTTCCTGTTCGCCATGTTGCTTGGGGCGGCGCTGCAGATAACCAATACCTTCGGCAACCCGTTCCTGCACGATCTGTCGCTCAATCCGCTGTATCAGGACAGCCTCAGCGTCCGGTATCCGGCGGTGCTGCTGTCGCTGTCGCAGATCTCCGAAGTGTTCTTTATCCTCACCATTCCCTTCTTCCTGCGCCGTTACGGCATCAAGCAGGTGATGCTGATCAGCATGGCGGCCTGGACGCTGCGTTTCCTGTTCCTGGCTTATGGCACGCCGGTCGGCTTTGGTTTCGTTCTGCTGCTGTTGTCCATGATCGTCTACGGCTGTGCGTTCGACTTCTTTAATATCTCCGGCGCTATCTTCGTCGAGAAAGAGGCCGATCACCGCATCCGCGCCAGCGCGCAGGGGCTGTTCATGACCATGGTCAACGGGTTGGGCGCCTATCTGGGGGCGCTCGCCAGCGGCGAGGTGGTGGACTTCTTCAGCCATGACGGCGTGAAAGACTGGCAGAGCATCTGGCTGGTGTTTGCGCTGTATACGCTGGTGCTGGGGATCGTGTTCGCGTTGAGCTTCAACTACCGCCACTCGCCGCAGGAGAGCGCGGTGGCGGCGCAGTAAGGCAGTGGGCGCAGCCTGGCTGCGCCCTGAAACGTCAGGCCTGCGGGAAGCGCTGTTGCAACTGCGGCCAGTCCGGCGGATTGGCGGCCCCGAGGCTGGCCACCACGCAAGCAGCGACCCGGTTGGCCAGATCGACCGCCTGCGGCAGCGGCCAGCCGGCGGACAGGCCCGCCAGTAAACCGGCGCAGTGGGCATCGCCCGCGCCGATGGTGTCGACCACGTCTACCGGATAGGCGGGAACGTGCAGCGGCGGCGTGCGGCCGTCGCAGATCCACGCGCCGTCGCGATCCAGGCGGCAGATCAGCGTCAGATTACGGGCGGCGGCATAGCGCTGCGCGGCCTCTACGGCGTCGCCGGCGCCGCACAGCGCGGCCACTTCGTCGCGGTTGAGCGTCAATAGGGTGTGGCTGTCGCTGAGCATGGCGAAGAAATCTTCGCTGAGCTGAGCGATGCGCGGGCCGGGATCGATCAGGCGCGGTTGGTCGAACGGCATGCGCGTCAGCCACTCGCGCAGCGCTTCGCCGCTTTCGCCCGCCAGCTCGTAGCCGCTGGCGTAGATCAGGGTGTGCTCCGTCAGCGGCAGCGTCGCCAGCTGCGCTTTATTCCATTGGCTTTCGCAGCCGGACACCGTGATGAAGGTGCGTTCGCCGTTTGGCTCCACCAGCGCCAGGCACCAGCCGTTGTCCATCTGGCCGTGGCGCAGCAGCACCTCCAGATCCAGTTCGCCCATGGCGGCTTCGACAGCCGCGCCCCATTCGCCGTTGCCAACCGGCATGCCGTTAATCACCGGCGTTTCCAGGCGCACCAGCGCGCGCGCCACGTTGAACGCGCAGCCGCCGATTTGCCGCGCCTGCGGCTGGGCTTCGATATCTTCGCCGCTGGTCGGTAGGCGCGGCAGCGTCATCACCAGATCGCCGACCGCGCCCCCAATAACCAGGACAGGTGTTACAGCTTCCCACTCACTCATTGATGTTCTCTGCGTTGGGTCAGGTACAGACCGTAAGCGATCAGACTCACCGCGAACGATACAAACAGCCCCAGGCTGGAATCGGCGAACAAGCCTTTGGCCAGCGGGCCGTCGATAAAACCGGTTTTGGTGACCAGCAGGCCGCACAGGGCGCCGAGGAACCAGCAGAACAGCGGGGCTTTGCGCACGCCGCGGTTCTGGCCATGCAGGCCGTACAAAGCGTTGCCATCATACCCGTGGCGGCGGCGCAGGCACAGGTAATCGAGCAGGAAAATCGCCTCCCAGGCCGCCAGGAATACGCCGCAGAACACCAGGAAGGAGATGAACGGCCCCATGAAATCGCCGGAGATGAACAGCACATACAGGGCGATGCCCAGCACCACGACCGCGTCGATCGACACCGCCAGCCACTGTTTGACCTGCACGCCGATGGTCAGCAGGTTAAGGCTGGCGGAATACAGGCTGAGCACCGCGATGGTGACGATGCCGGCGGTGGCGGCCAGCAGATAAGGGATCGCCATCCAGGCGGGCAGCACTGAGCCTATCAGCGCGATGGGGTTGGCGGCGCTGGCCAGATCGGGCAGCTGCACGGAAAGCAGGATGCCGGCCAGCATCAGCAGCATCAGCGGCAAACAGGCGCCGCCCATTACCGCGGCGAAAATGCTTTTGCTCGACGAGCTCGGACTTTGATAGCGGCTGTAATCGGCGCCGGCAATCGCCCAGCTGATGCCGGTGCCGGCGGCGATCACCGATACCGCCGGCAGGAAGCCGGTCAACCAGCTGCCGGAAGGCAGCGCCAGCACCTGGCTCCACTCGGTGTTGAACAGGATATAGAGCACCACGATCAGCGTCATGGTGCCGAAGATGCGGCTGAACCAGCTTTGCATCCAGACCACGGTATTTTGCCCCAGCAGGCTGACGACGACAGTGAGCCCGCCGAACAGCAGCAGGCTGAGCGCGGTCAGCAGGTGGCTGCTACCCAACCCGAAGGCCTCGAACAGCGCCGCCAGCGTCAGGGTGCCGGTGATCACATTGACCGCTTCCCAGCCCATCAGGTTGATCCAACTGAACAGGGTGGGCGCCACGTTGCCCTTCAGGCCGAAAATCACCCGCGAGAGCGTCAGCGTCGAGGTGCGCCCGCGCTTGCCGGCGAAGCTGGTGAGGCCGACCAGCACGAAGCTGGCGACGCCGACCAGCGCGGCGAGTACCGATTGCAGGAAGGATAAGCCGAAGCCGACGATAATGGCGCCGTACACCACGCCGAGAATGCCGATATTGGCCGCCGACCAGATCCAAAACAGCTCGATGGGCTTGCCGGTCTGCTCCGCGTCCGGTACCCGATCGATACCGGTGCTTTCTACCTTCCATGCTTCATTGCGATTGATATCGGTCATAGCAAATGATCCCTGTAGCGCAGGGCCGCGAGGGCCGCCGCAGTTGACTGAAAATCGATTCCGTTGGCGCGGTTGACGCCGGCTATTCCGTTGTCGGTGAAGACGCCGATTCCGCGCAGTGTGTAGCGGCTGATACCGCCGGGTCTGTCAAAGTGAGGGCGGTATCCACCTTATCGGGTGAGGCACGTCGGCCGCACGGCGCCAATGAGTGTAGTCAAAGAGTGGGTCTGCAGCGGGGTTTGGCGAAGCGGGAACGTTTCTATTTGCCGACATCAAACCGTTGCGCCCACCGCAAGGGGATCCTGTGATGTGGCTATGAGCAGTGAGCAAGCTATCCATTAGCTACGTTGCTTATTCTCGGCCGTTTGTGCTGACAGTATATCCCCGCTACCGGCCATCAAGGGTATCCTTTAGGGCCGGCAGCGGGTTTTTTATTTTTTTTAAAGTGGGTCCCTGGTGTTGGTGCAATTGATGTATCAACATCAATAAGCACAGATTACGCGCGATCTAGATCCAATGAAAGTCCATTAGGCAAAAATTGTGATGCCACTCTGAAAACATTAGCGATATTTTAGTTAAGGTGAGGGGCTTATCGCCGGATCGGCGATAGGATAAAAAACGAAATCCAGACAAATGGCATAGGTAAGAGGGCGGGCGAATGACGGATTTTATGGCCTGGCTGCGTGGCCATCTGGCGCAGGGGGCGGTAGCGCCGCGTTATATTCAGCTGGCGACGGCGATAGAAACCGCAATCAGGCAGCAGGTGCTGGCGGCAGAGGCGTTTTTGCCGCCCGAACGGCAGATGGCGGAAGGCCTGGCGCTGTCGCGCGTCACCGTCAGCAAGGCGATGAAGCTGCTGGAGGAGAAAGGGCTGATTTCGCGGCAGCAGGGCGTTGGCACCCGCGTAGCGATGCGCATCGGCTATTCCCTCGATAAAGACAGCGGTTTCACCGCTCAGGCGCTGCGCCACGGCAGCAGCGTCAGTAACCGATGGTTGCTGCGCACCCGGGTCGGCGCGCCGGCCAAGGCCGCGGCGGCGCTGGGGCTGGCTGAGGGGGATGAGGTGATCAAACTGCGGCGTTTGCGCTTGCTGAACGGCAGCCCGGTCTCGCTGGAAACCACCTATATTCCGCCGCGCTTCCTGCCCGAACCGGGGCAGCTGGAGCATTCGCTGTATGCGTTATGGCAATCGCGCGGCATCGTGCCTGAAGATAAACACTTTCTGCTGAAGGCGGTGTCCTGCAGCGACGAGGTCGCCGAGCTGCTCAACGTGCCGTGCGGCGCGCCGTTGTTGCACATCACCCAGACCAGCCGCAATGCCCAGGGTGAGGCGCTGGAGTTCAGCGATATCTTGTGTCGCAGCGACGTTTATGAATTCGAAGTGAACGGTTAGCGAAATAACCATGCTCTTTTTGCTGCTAGTGCGTATAATCGCCGCCCGGCGATTAATTAACCTGTAAAAAGAGCAGCAGAATGAGCACCACCAGCCTGATCCAACCCGATCGTGAACTGTTTTCCTATAAGCCTTATTGGGCGGAATGTTTTGGCACCGCGCCGTTTTTACCGATGTCGCGAGCAGAGATGGATCAACTGGGCTGGGACAGCTGCGACGTGATCATCATCAGCGGCGACGCCTATGTCGATCACCCGAGCTTCGGCATGGCGATCATCGGCCGCATGCTGGAAGCGCAGGGCTTCCGCGTCGGCATCATCGCGCAGCCGGACTGGAGCAACAAAGAAGATTTCATGCGGTTGGGGAAACCGAACCTGTTCTTCGGCATTACCGCCGGCAACATGGACTCGATGATCAACCGCTATACCGCCGATCGCAAACTGCGCCACGACGATGCTTACACCGCCGGCAACGTCGGCGGCAAACGCCCGGATCGCGCTACCCTGGTTTACAGCCAGCGTTGTAAAGAAGCCTACAAAGACGTGCCGATCGTGCTGGGCGGCATCGAAGCCAGCCTGCGCCGCATCGCCCACTACGATTACTGGTCGGATACCGTGCGCCGCTCGGTGCTGGTGGATTCCAAAGCCGACATGCTGATCTACGGCAACGGCGAACGCCCTCTGGTGGAAGTGGCGCATCGCCTGGCCGCCGGTGAGAAGATCGGCGACATCCACGATATTCGCAATACCGCGGTGATGCGCAAAGAAGCGCTGCCGGGCTGGAGCGGCGTGGATTCCACCCGTCTCGACAAGCCGGGCCGCATCGAAGCTATCCCGAACCCGTACGGTGACGATCTGCCGTGCGCCGACGGCGCCAAGCCGAAAGAGCCGGAAGCCAAGCCTGTCACCGTGCGCGCCGCCAAGCCGAAGCCGTGGGAGAAGACCTACGTGCTGCTGCCGTCCTTCGAGAAAGTGAAGGGCGACAAGGTGCTGTATGCGCACACCTCGCGCATTTTGCACCATGAAACCAACCCGGGCTGCGCCCGCGCGCTGATGCAGAAACACGGTGACCGCTACGTGTGGATCAACCCGCCGGCGATCCCGCTGACCACGCCGGAGATGGACAGCGTCTTCGCGCTGCCTTATCAGCGCGTGCCGCATCCGTCCTACGGCCAGGATCGCATTCCGGCCTATGACATGATCCGTTTCTCGGTGAACATCATGCGCGGTTGCTACGGCGGCTGCTCGTTCTGTTCGATCACCGAGCACGAAGGGCGCATCATCCAGAGCCGTTCGGAAGATTCGATCGTTCGTGAAATCGAAGAGATCCGCGACAAGGTGCCGGGCTTTACCGGCGTGATCTCCGATCTCGGCGGCCCGACCGCCAACATGTATATGCTGCGCTGCACCAACCCGCGCGCCGAGCAGACCTGCCGCCGCGCCTCGTGCGTGTATCCGGAGATTTGCACCTACATGGACACCAACCACGAGCCGACCATCAAACTGTATCGCCGTGCGCGTTCGCTGGAGGGCATCAAGAAGATCCTGATCGCTTCCGGGGTTCGTTACGATCTGGCGGTGGAAGATCCGCGTTATATCAAGGAGCTGGCGACCCACCACGTCGGCGGCTACCTGAAGATCGCGCCGGAGCACACCGAAGAAGGGCCGCTGTCGAAGATGATGAAGCCGGGCATGGGCAGCTACGATCGCTTCAAGCAGCTGTTTGATCACTATTCGAAGCAGGCGGGCAAAGAACAGTACCTGATCCCGTACTTCATCTCGTCGCACCCGGGCACCCGCGATGAAGACATGGTGAACCTGGCGCTGTGGCTGAAGAAGAACCGTTTCCGCCTCGATCAGGTGCAGAACTTCTATCCTTCGCCGATGGCCAACTCCACCACCATGTATTACAGCGGTAAAAACCCGCTGAGCAAGGTGGGGTATAAGAGCGAAGACGTGGTGGTGCCGCGCGGCGATCGCCAGCGTCGCCTGCATAAGGCGCTGCTGCGTTACCACGATCCGGCCAACTGGGCGCTGATCCGCACCGCGCTGGAAGAGATGGGGCTGAAGCACCTGATCGGCAGCCGCCGCGAGTGTCTGGTGCCGGCACCGAGCATCGACGAGCAGCGCGAAGCGAAACGCCTGCAGCGCCATACCCGGCCGGCGCTGACCAAGCATACCGATATCAATCGGCAGCGCACGCCGTCCAACCAACCGCCGCGCAAACCGATTCGCAAAGCCAAGCCGTAACGGCCACGCCGCGTGCGCAAACAAAAAGGAGAACCCTCGGGTTCTCCTTTTTACTTTTGCTCATCACAAACTATCGTAGGCGGCTTCCACTTTCATCAAATGGCGCGGCGCCTGCGGAGCGGGGTGGTATTTGCGCACGTGCCAGTTAAAGGCTTCCGGCGATAGGTTGTTGATCATCGCGATGGCCTGCTGGCGGTTGCTGGAGAAGGTGCGCAGCAGCGCGCCGGTGCCGTTGACGTAGGCGATGATGGTGGCGTAGCGCAGCGTAACAGGGTTCGTGATCCCTTTAAGCTGCTGTTTTTGCAAGGTGGCCAGGTAGGCGGCGCCGAGATCGATATTGGTGTCGGGATCCCGCAGGTCGTCAGCGTCCGGGCAACCGCGTTTGCCTTTGTAGCGGTAGGCATCGCAGCCGGCGGTATCGGCTTTCAGCTGCATCAGGCCGATAGCGTTGGACTTGCTCACCGCCGCAGGGTTGAAGCCGGACTCCACCTGGATCATGGCGGTGATCAGCTTGGCGTCCACGCCGTATTCGCTGGCGGCGTCTTTAATGGCGCTATCGAAAGCGTGGCGATCGTAGCTGACGCGCTGTTTCTTGCCGGCGCAACCCGCCAGCACCAGCATGACGCAAAGCATGCTCAGCCTTAACCCGTGTGAGAAAGAGAATTTCATGGTGCTCCGTGCTTGTCTGTTTTTTTAACGGCGTTAACCGGCGGGCGAGGCCTCCGGCGTCGTCATCATAACGTCAGGCGGCGTAAGGGAGCAATGCGCGGGAAGGAAAAGCCCCCTCCGGCGGGAGAGGGCTTGGGGAGGGGTTACAGGGTATCCGGATCCGGCCCGAGGCGGTTGCCGACGTCCAGCTTGGCGATCTCGCCCAGTTCGTCCTTATCGAGTTTGAAATCAAACACCTCGAAGTTTTCGCGGATGCGCGACGGCGTGACCGATTTCGGGATCACGATAAGGCCGCTGTCCAGGTGCCAGCGCACCACGATCTGCGCCGGGGTTTTCTCGTATTTCTCGGCCAGCGCCTTGATCAGCGGCTGGTCGAACACCCCTTCACCGCCCTGCGCCAGCGGGCTCCAGGATTCGGTCGCGATGTGGTGCGTGGCGTTCCAGGCGCGCAGCTGGCGCTGTTGCAGCAGCGGGTGCAGCTCTATCTGGTTGATGACCGGCGCCACGTTGGTTTCATCCAGCAGGCGCTGCAGGTGCGGCGTATGGAAGTTGCATACGCCGATGCTTTTCACCAGGCCTTGATCGCGCAGCTTGATCAGTTCGCGCCAGGCGGAGACGTATTGATCTTGCTGCGGGCGCGGCCAGTGGATCAGGTAAAGATCAACATAGTCCAGCCTGAGTTTTTTCAAACTGGTTTCCAGCGCCGCCAGCGGATCGCCCTGATCGTCGTTCCACAGCTTGGTGGTGATGAACAGCTCGCTGCGCGGCAGCGAGCTGGACTGCAGCGCGGCGCCGACGCCTGCCTCGTTCTTGTAGATCGCGGCGGTGTCGATGGAGCGGTAACCGATCTCCAGCGCTTTGCTCACCGCGCGGGTGGTCTCTTCAATACTCGCCTGCCAAACGCCGAGACCCAACTGCGGCATCAGATTACCATCGTGGAGTTTGATGATGGGTTGTTGCGTTGTCATGCGCATCTCCTTGTGTACGGATTGCGGCGCTGCGGCACCGAAACGGCTATAGATAAATTCTAGTTGGCAAAATGAGCGGTTGCCGGGTTTGCCAGCCTAATTTCAGCGGTGGCGGGAGGGCGACTTTCTCCCCGCTCTCCCTGCGAATGAGCGGTAAGACGGGGGGGCGAAACGATCGGCGGCGCGCGGAGGCGCCTGACGGCACCCGGTGATCGGCCGGGCGCCGGATGCGGCGAAAAATGGCTGACGGAGACTAAAGCCTAGCAAAAAATCGCCGTTTTGCGATTAACGCGCCGCTTCGTAAATGCGGCGGCTGACGTCCAGGGTGATGTCCTGATGCTCGCCCAGGGCGGTCATGCCGTGCTGATGCAGCTTGTCGAGCAGCGCCGGAATGCTGCTGCCGTCGAGCTGATAATCCGCCATGCGGGTCGGTACGCCCATCTGCTCAAAGAAGGCGCGAGTGGCGGCGATGGCACCGTCGATACGGCTGTCTTCGCTGCCTTCGCGCAGGCCCCAGACGCGGTCAGCGTACTGCAGCAGTTTTTCGCGCTTCTGCGCTTTCTTCTCGTGCAGCAGCGCCGGCAGGACGATGGCCAGCGTTTGCGCGTGGTCGAGATCGTGCATGGCGGTCAGCTCGTGGCCCAGCATGTGGGTTGCCCAGTCCTGCGGCACCCCGGCGCCGATCAGGCCGTTCAGCGCCATGGTGGCGCTCCACATCACGTTGGCGCGCACCCCATAGTTTTCCGGTTCGGCCAGCGCGCGCGGCCCGTCTTCCAGCAGGGTCAGCAGCAGGCCTTCGGCGAAGCGATCCTGCACTTTGGCGTCCACCGGGTAGGTCAGATACTGCTCCAGAGTGTGCACGAAGGCGTCGACCACGCCGTTGGCTACCTGGCGCGGCGGCAGCGAGTAGGTCACCACCGGATCCAGCACGGCGAAGCGCGGCTGCACCAGCGGCGAGAAGAAGTGCTGCTTGTCGCCGCTGCTTTTACGGGTGATCACCGCGCCGCTGTTGGATTCGGAACCGGTGGCCGGCAGCGTCAGCACGCAGCCCATCGGCACCGCGTCGGTGATGTGGCTGCCGACGGTCTGCAGGATATGCCAGGCGTCGCCGTCGGCGGTGTAACGGGCGGCGGCGGCGATGAACTTGGTGCCGTCAACCACCGAACCGCCGCCGACCGCCAGCAGGAAATCGATGTTTTCCGCCTTCACCACCTCGACCGCTTTCATCAGCGTTTCGTAGGTCGGGTTCGGCTCGATGCCGGAGAACTCCCGCACGTCGCGGCCGGCCAGCGCGCTGTACACCTGATCCAGCACGCCGTTTTTCTTCACGCTGCCGCCACCGTAGGTGATCAGGATGCGTGCGTCCGCCGGGATCTGGCCGGCCACTTCGGCAATTTGGTCCTTGCCGAACAGGATTTTGGTTGGGGTATGCAGAATGAAGTTTTGCATGGGTGATTTCTCTCTTTCTGTCAGGCGGGCGCCAAAGTGGCGCAAAGGTTTCTGGCCCGTATTGTCAGGAACCTGGCGGCAACGCACAATGCACATTCCTGTCTGGTTCTTGCCTATTCCTACAAGTCGCTGTAGAAATGGCGAGTTTTAAATTATTATTTATGCCGAATCGTTCTGACTGTAAGAGGGTGTTTCCGTGATTGAAATCGATGCGCAGCGCAGCCGCATGGCGCGCCAGGCGATGGCTATCGCCACCGGCAACGGCTACACGCCGTCACCGGTGCCACGGGTAAAGATCCTGTATGTCGATCGCCACTGCCCGCGCCAACCGGTGATGTACGAGCCGGGGATCGTGATCGTCTTTCAGGGGCATAAGGTGGGCTATTGCGGCAACAAGATGTTCCAGTACGATCCGCGCAACTACCTGTTGATGACGGTGCCGCTGCCGTTCGAGTGCGAAACCTTCGCCAGCCCGGAACTGCCGCTGGTTGGGTTGGCGGTCAATATCGATACCCAAATGCTGCAGGACTTGCTGATCGACATTGGCGACGACGACTACCTGATGCAACCGCGGGCGGAGAGCAACGGGGTGAACCTGGCCGAGCTGACGGAAGCGCTGCTGTGCGCCACCGAACGCCTGCTGGACGTGATGGCCAAGCCGCTAGATGCCCGGGTGCTGGGGCCGCAGATCGTGCGCGAAATCCTTTACTACGTGCTGCGCGGCACCTGCGGCGCGTCGCTGCAGGAGCTGGTCAACCGCCATACCCACTTCAGCCAGATCGCCAAGGCGCTGCGGCGCATAGAAAATCAATATGCCGACAACCTCAACGTCGAACAGTTGGCCAGCGAGGTCAACATGAGCGTCTCGGCGTTCCACCACAACTTCAAGGCGGTGACCAACACCTCGCCGCTGCAATACGTGAAGTCGTACCGGCTGCATAAGGCGCGCCTGTTGATGGTGCATGACGGCCTGAAGGCCAGCACGGCGGCGATCCGCGTCGGCTACGAGAGCGCGTCGCAGTTCAGCCGTGAATTCAAGCGCCTGTTCGGCATGACGCCGAGCGATGAAATCGCCCGGCTGCGCGACGCCAACCCGCAGCTGCTGGAGGGCTGAACCGCGTTTACGGGGTCAAGACGATCTTGCCGAACGGTCCGCGATCGAGGTGATCCAACGCCTGCGGCAGCTGATCGAAACGGTAGACCTGGTCGATCACCGGCTGCAGGTTGACGGCGTCCACGGCGCGCACCAGATCTTCCAGCGCGCGGCGGTGGCCGACGCCGATGCCCTGGATCTCCGCCGATTTCAGCAGCAGCAGGCCGGCGGGGGCGGAAATCTCGGCGCCCGCCAGCACGCCGATCACCGAGATGCGGCCGCCCACCGCCACGGCGCGTACCGAGTTGCCCAGATTCGGGCCGCCGACGGTGTCGATCACATGGTCGATGCCGCGATCCTGCGTCAGCGCATAAATTGCTTCCACCCAATCGCCTTTCAGCCGGTTGATGCCGTGACTGGCGCCCAGCGCCTGGGCACGCGCCAGCTTTTCATCGCTGCCGGAGGTCACATACACCTCGGCGCCGTGCGCTTTGGCGATCTGCAGCGCGAACAGCGCCACCCCGCCGGTGCCTTGCACCAGCACCGTCTCGCCGGCATGCAGTTTGCCTTGCTCCACCAGCGCGAACCAGGCGGTTAGCCCGGCGCACGGCAGGGTGCTGGCCTGCACGTCGTCCAGCGACGCCGGCGCCGCCACCAGCCAGTCCTCATGCAAAATCACATATTCCGCCAGCACGCCCTGATAGAAACCGCCGAGGGTGTGGTAAGGCACCCGGCGAGCATTGCCGTACGGTTTTTTCCGGCCGTCGAGCCAACCGGGGCTGAAGGTAGAGATGACCCTAGCGCCGGGTTGGAAGCGGCTGACGCCGGGGCCGATAGCGTCGACCTCGCCGGCCATGTCCGAGGCGGGGGTGAACGGCTGCGGCAACGTCAGCCCCATGCCGCTTTCAATCATCAGTTTGTCGCGGTAGTTGAGCGCGACCGCTTTCACTTTCACTCTGATTTCGTGTGGCCCCGGCTGCGGGATCGCGTCGACGGTCAACCGCAGGTGTTCACGCCCCAGGGCGTCCATCGTCCAGCGTTGTATCGTGTCGGTCATGATGTTCTCCAAAGTCAGCGATTAACGACCGGTCGATAATATCGTTGATGAAGGTTCGCCAGTGGCGATAAGATTTCCGAAGATTGTTTCTTTTAGGGCGACAAATCATGAGCGATCGGTTGAGCGGTATTTCGGTATTCGTCACCGCCGTGGAGGCGGGCAGTTTTGCGTTGGCGGCCAGCCGGCTGCACCTGTCGCGTTCGGCGGTGGGGAAAACCATCGCCCGGCTGGAACAGCGGCTGGGCGTGCGGCTGTTTCATCGCACCACCCGCAGCCAGAGCCTGACCGACGACGGCGCGTTATTCTATGAGCGCTGCCTGCGAGCGCTGGAGGAGATCCGCGGTGCGGAAACGCTGCTGGAGTCGGGCAAGCGACAGGTCAGCGGCCGGCTGCGGGTATCGATGCCGGTGCTGTTTGGCCGCATGTGTATTGCGCCGCTGTTGACCGAGCTGACGCGCGAGCACCCGGGCCTGGAGCTGGAGCTGTCGTTCAACGATCGGGTGGTGGATCTGATTGAGGACGGCTTCGATATGGCGATCCGCAACGGCACGCTGGCCAACAGCGGCGGGCTGGTGGCGCGCCGCATCGGCGATCACCGCATGGCGCTGTGCGCCTCGCCGGCCTATCTGCAGCGGTGCGGTGAACCGCACAGCATCGAACAGCTGGCACAGCATGAGGCGGTGACCTATATGCGCGCCGGTGCACGGCGCAGCTGGTTGGTATTGGATAGCGACGGCAAGCCGCAGGAAGTGATGCCGACTAACCGGCTGCAAATGGACGATCTGCAGGCGATTGCGGATGCGGCGACGGCGGGGTTCGGCATTGCCTGGCTGCCTTGCTGGCTGGTGCGTGAGCAGCTGTTGAGCGGGGCGCTGGTGCGCTTGCTGCGTGACCGGCCGGGCGCCGCCTTTGAAGCGCATGCGGTGTGGCCGCACACGCCTCACCTGCCGCTGAAGGTGCGGCTGGCGGTGGATACGCTGGTAAGCAAGTTACCCGCCAGTCTGGCGTTGGTCGAGAAGGCGCTGTAGTGCGCCGGGCTCAGGAGGAGGCGCGCTTTTTACGCCAGATCACCAGCATGGCGCCCAGCAGGCCGACGAACAGCAGCAGCAGCGGCAGCAGCATCAGGCCGGTCATCACCTGGCTTTCGTAGCGCTTCACCAGCGGGATTTGGCTGAAAGCGTAGCCGAGGCCCACCAGCGCGCAAACCCAGATCGCCGCGCTCAGCCAGTTGAACACCTGGAAGCGTGAGCTGTTGAGCCCGGAAATGCCGGCCATGGTCGGCAGCAGGGTGCGCACGAAGCCGAGGAAGCGACCGATCAGCAGCGCCGTCAGCCCGTGGCGGTTGAACAGGTTATGCGCGCGCTGGTGATATTGCGCCGGCAGCTGCAGCAGCCAGCCCTTCACCAGGCCGGTGTGGCCCAGCCAGCGGCCCTGGATATAGCTCAGCCAGCAGCCGAGGCCGGCGGCGGCGGTCAGAATCAGCAGGGTGGGGGCAAAGCCCATCACGCCTTTGGCGATCAGCGCACCCGACAGCAGCAGCAGGCTGTCGCCGGGGAGGAAGGAGGCGGGCAGCAGTCCGTTTTCCAAAAACAGAGTGGTGAAAAGTACGGCGTAAACCACCCAAATTACGCTTGGATCGGCGAGGGCGATAAAGTCCTGCTGCCAAAGCGCATGAATAATCTCTCGTAATACATCCATTTTATGTCCTGTTGCATGCCGGTTGCGCCCGGGGTCACGTTCTCCAGGGTGCGGCGGTTACCGTATCTGACAGTTACCCGGGTAGTGTACCGCTAATAGCTTAAGCCGACATTAAACGAGACGAAGAAAATTAGCGGAATCCGCCTTAGCGCACGCCGTTGAGGCGATCGAAACCGGCCGCCAGATCGGCGATCAGGTCTTCGACGTTCTCCAGGCCGATGTGCAGGCGCACCAGCGTGCCGGAGAAATCGACGCCGCCTGCCGGACGGATCGCTTCCAGCTCTTCCGGCTGGTTGGCCAGGATCAGCGACTCGAAGCCGCCCCAGGAGTAGGCCATGCTGAAGTGGCTGAAGTTGTCCAGGTAGGCGGCCAACTGCGCATCGTCCAACCGCTCTTTCAGCACGAAGGAGAACAGCCCGTTGCAGCCGCTGAAGTCACGGCGGTAGAACTCGTGGCCCTTGCAGCTGGGCAGGGCCGGGTGATTGACCGTCGCCACTTCCGGCCGCGCCGCCAGCCAGTGGGCGACTTCGATGCTGCTGCGTTCGTGCTGCTTCAGGCGCACGCTCAGGGTGCGCAGGCCGCGGCTCGCCATGTAGGCGGTGTCGGCATCCACCATCTGCCCCATCAGGTAGGAGTACTCGCGCAGCCGATCCCAACAGCGCGCGTTGGCGACGGCGGTGCCGAGCATGTAATCGGAATGGCCGATCAGGTATTTGGTGCCGGCCTGAATCGAAATGTCGATGTCGAAATCCAACGCCTTGAACAGCACGCCCGCCGCCCAGGTATTGTCGATCATGATCACCACCTCCGGCGCTACGGCGCGAATGGCCTGCACCATCGCCGGAATGTCCTGCACTTCCAGGGTGATGGAGCCGGGGGACTCAAGGAACACCACGCGGGTATTGGGTTGGATCAGCGTGGCGATGTCGGCGCCGATCAGCGGATCGAAATAGGTGGTGCTGACGTTCATGCGGCCGAGGATATGGGTGCAGAAATCCTGGGTCGGTTCGTACGCCGAGCCCGTGACCAGCAGGTGATCGCCGGCGCCGACGAACGACAGGATCGCATTGGCCACCGCCGCGGCGCCGCAGGGGTACAGCACGCAGCCGGCGCCGCCCTCCAGTTCTACCATCGCATCCTGCAGGGCGAAGTGGGTCAGCGTGCCGCGTCGGCCGTAAAACAGCTCGCCGTGGGCGCGTTGCGCGGTGGCATGCTTTTTGGCGGCGACGGAGTCGAAAACCAAAGAAGAGGCGCGTTGCGTGACGGGATTGACGGAGCCCTGGGTGTAGCGTTTGCCGCGGCCGGCGCCGATCAGCGTGGTTTCGATGTGTTTTGACGTCATGGTACCTGGCTCACCTCTGGTTGCTCTGCACGTGCCCGTTTGCGATAGCCCTTACGTTAGCATGAGTTAATATGGCCATCCAGACGTTTTAACTTCCAGATATAGAAACGGCTATAATTGGCTGCCGGGCGCGCCTTTCTCACCTCATCCTTCTGCCGTGGTGCGAGAGAGAAGCCCATTCCTCGGTCAAGACGCCGTTTGGCAGCGTGGCCTTGTTGCGTCGTTGTGGGAGAAAAGTAACGAAATAAGCCCATAAAAGGGGCGTTTGGCGGTGAACGGGCGCAGATTGGCGCTTTGCGGCGGGGCTGGCTAAAATTTTCTCGTTTATTTGGTAAATAATAATGAGAACTACTATCAATCCCCGGTTGGTTTGATATGATCGCACGCTGAATTATTCCTTAATTTTGATCGGTAATGGGTGGAGGCACAGCGTGAAAACGGCTGGCAAGAATTTAAATCAAGGATCGTTCGGCCAGGGCCGGGCGCAGTGGGGCAAGGCCTTCGGCCGCAGCCTGATGGCTTCTATGGTGCTGGTCGTGGGGCTGGCCGGCAGCGCGCAGGCAGCGCCGGCGGCCAATCCGGCCGTTACCGAAAGCGTTGCGCCGACCACCGCGCCTGCAGCCGCCGCGCCGGAGAGCATCACGCCGGTGAACCCGGCGCCAACGATCCAGCCACCGGAAACCCGCGGCATGGACCTGTCCGTTTGGGGCATGTACCAGCACGCCGACGCGGTGGTGAAAGCGGTAATGATCGGCCTGGTGCTGGCCTCGATCGTGACCTGGACCATTCTGTTCTCCAAAGGCAGCGAACTGCTGCGGGCCAAGCGCCGTCTGCGCCGCGAACAGCTGGCGCTGGCCGAAGCGCGCTCGTTGGATGAAGCCTCCGAGCTGGCGCAAAACTTCGGCCCGGAAAGCGTCAGCGCGGTGTTGCTGAACGATGCGCAAAATGAGCTGGAGCTGTCTGCGGAATCCAACGACAACAACGGCATTAAAGAGCGTACCGGCTTCCGCCTCGAGCGCCGCGTGGCGGCCTACAGCCGCAACATGGGCCGCGGCAACGGTTTCCTGGCTACCATCGGCGCCATCTCGCCGTTCGTCGGCCTGTTCGGCACCGTGTGGGGCATCATGAACAGCTTCATCGGCATCGCCCATTCGCAGACCACCAACCTGGCGGTCGTGGCGCCGGGCATCGCAGAGGCGCTGCTGGCGACCGCGCTGGGCCTGGTCGCGGCGATCCCTGCCGTCGTTATCTACAATATCTTCGCCCGCGTCATCAGCGGCCATCGCGCCCAGGTGGGCGACGTAGCGGCGCAGGTCTTGCTGCTGCAGGGCCGCGATCTGGATCTGGCCGCAACGGCGGAAGCCAAGCGCTCACAGCACGCACACCAACTGCGGGCGGGGTGAGTCATGGCGATGCGCTTAAATGAAGATCTGGACGACAGCGGCGAACTGCATGAAATCAACGTGACGCCGTTTATCGACGTTATGTTGGTGCTGTTGATCATCTTTATGGTGGCCGCGCCGTTGGCAACGGTAGATATTCGCGTCGATCTGCCGGCTTCTTCCGCCAAACCGCAGCCGCGGCCGGAAAAACCGGTGTTCCTGTCGGTGAAGGCCGACAAGCAGCTCTACGTCGGCGATCAGCCGGTGAATGCCGATCAGCTGACTTCGGTGCTGGATCAACGCACTCAGGCGAACAAAGAAACCACCATCTTCTTCCAGGCGGACAAGAGCGTGGACTATGAAACGCTGATGAGCGTGATGGACACCCTGCGTAAAGCCGGCTACCTGAAAGTGGGGCTGGTGGGCATGGAAGGCGCCGCCAAGTAGCGGCAGCAAAACGATAAAGGGCGCTCAGGCGCCCTTTTTTATTGATTCAGAAATATCACTCCCCGGCCAACAACGCCCGGGAACCGGCATGGCGCCAGTGGATGCGGCCCGGCAGATAAAGCGCATTCTGTTCCAGCGGCCGCTCATCGATGAGCGCGGTAACCTGGTCGAAACTATGCTGCGCCAGCGCCCGGCAGTCTTGCGCGACCGTATCTATCTTCAGCGTCATGCAATCGAACAGGTAGTGATCGTCGAAGCTGCACAGGTGGATGTCGCTCTCCATCAGCTGATGCTGCGTCAGATAACGCAACACCCCTTCCAGCAGGCCACAGGCCGCGGTGAACAGCGCTTTGGGCGGACGCCCCAGCTGTGCGCACAGCTGAGCGAACATCTCGTAACCCGAGCTGGGGTGGTAGCTGCCGTTGATGATCCATTCCGGTTTGCACGTTACGCCGGCGCGCTCCAGGCCAAGCTGGAAGCCGGCCAGCCGATCGCGGGTCGGCGAAATGCGCGGCTGCCCGCCGAGAAAATAGATCTCATCCGGATGTTGGCGCGCGACCTTTTCCACCAGGTCGGCGGTCGCATTAACCGAATCGGTGATCACCAGCGGCAGCTCGGAACCGGCGATCAGGCGGTCCATCTGCACCACCGGGAGCCCGGCGTTGATCTTCTGGTATTCCGCGTCGTTCAGCTGGCTGGAGGCGACGATCAAACCGTCGACTTGCCGCTGCACCAGACTGTTCACCGCCATCATCTCCTGCGCCGGGTTTTCATCGGTGCAGGCGATCAACAGCTGCAGACCGGCTTCGCGGCACAGTGTTTCCAGCTCGCGCGAGATCACCGCAAAGCCGTAGTTAGTCATCTCCGGCACCACCAGCCCCAGCGTGTGGCTGCGGTTGGAGCGCAAAGAGCGGGCGTGGATGCTGGGCTGATAATGGTGTTCGTGCGCCAGCGCCAGAATGCGATCGCGGGTGTCGTCGGACACCCGGTATTCCTTGCTGCGGCCGTTCAGCACCAGGCTGGCAGTCGATTTCGACACCCCGGCCAGCGTGGCGATGTCACTGATGGTAATGCGTTTATTTTTTTTCACTGACGCCATCTGAAGTCATCGGAGGATGCGTCATTCTAGCATGCATGGCGTCAGCGGCCAGTATTCCAACGCCAGCGGCGCGCTCCCGTTCAGCCGCAGTTGCGGTTCACCTGCCGGGAAGTAGCGCGCGCTCATCACCGCCTCGCCGTGGTTGATGAAGATCTCCACGCTGGAGCGATCGAACAGCAGCTGCAGATGCGTGACCGGGCCGCGCCAGTAACGGTGCTCCGGCCGGCCGTCGGCCAGAGAGGCGCGCGTCAGCTGCAGCCGCTCGCCGTCCCAGTTCAGCGTCATCGCGTCGCCAAAGGCGGCGCTGAACGCGCCCTGCGGCGTCAGCTGCAGCTCCGCGGCGCCCAGCGCATAGGTGGGGGCGTCATCGGCGCGGCCTCGCCAGTCTTCTCGCTCGCCGCGCAGCTGTTGCAACTCGCGCGCTGGGCGCTGGTGGAGGCGGCCATGCTGCAGCGACAGCTCGCGTGGGCAGGTCATGGTGTGGATCCAGCCATAACGACGCGTCGGATGGGCTTCTTCATCTTGCTCGGGCACGCCCATCCAGGCGAACAGCAGGCGGCGGCCATCTTCCGCCGGCGTCGTCTGGGGCGCGTAGAACTCGAAGCCGGCGTCCAGCTCGTGAAATTCGCCGTGGCTGAAGGCCGCCTGCCGATAATCCAGCTTGCCGAGCAGATAGCCGGCCTGATAACGGTTGAGGTAGCGTTCCGGCTGTGGCGCCAGCCCCTGCGGGCAGCAGATCAACACGTCGCCGCCGTCCAGCGAGAACAGATCCGGGCACTCCCACATGTAGCCGAATTCGCCCAGGTCGTTCAGGCCGGAACCGGCGATCTCTCCCAGTGCTAGCCAGTCGCGCAGATTGCTGGAGCGCAGCAGCAGCACCTTGCCGCGATCCTGCAAGTCACGCGCGCCGAGCACCATGTACCAGGCATCCTGATGACGCCACACTTTCGGGTCGCGTACGTGGCCGCTGTAGCCCTCCGGCAGCGGCAGCACCGGCCCGAGTTTGCGGTATTCGCCCCGATCGCTTGCCTGAGCCAGGCATTGGTAAGCGGTGCGTGAACCGTCGGGGAATTTCACGTTGCCGGTGTAGATCAGCGTGACTTTGTCTTCCGCCACCACCGCCGAGCCGGAGTAACAGCCGTGGCTGTCGTAACAGGCGCCCGGTGCCAGGGCGAGCGGCTGATGTTCCCAATGCACTAAATCGATCGACTGCCAGTGTCCCCAGCACTTGTTGCGATGATCGCAGCCCAGCGGATTCCACTGATAGAACAGGTGATAAACGCCGTTGTGCTGGATAAAGCCGTTGGGATCGTTCAGCAAGCCAACGCTGGGCGCCAGATGCCAGGTCGGGCGGTGCGGATCGCGCAGCGCGAGTGGCTGGCCGTTCATGACCGCCCGCAGTGCCTGTTTGATTAAGCTGAGTTCTTCCATCATTGTGCGTCCGTGTTGTATTTCAGCAGCAGGGAGAGCACGAAGGCGCTGCCAAAAGCGATTGCCAGGCCGATGATATAGCTGACCAGCGAACTGGCCTGCACGATCGCCATGCCGGGGATCGCCGTCAGCCCGACCGCGTTCATGCCGACATGGTTGGCCACTACCCAGGCGCCGCCGAGCGCGCCGCCCGCCAGCGCCGCCAGGAAAGGCTTCACGAAGCGCAGGTTGATGCCGAACAGCGCCGCCTCGGTGATGCCGAGCATGGCGGAAAAGGCCGAAGGCACCGCGATGGCTTTGATTTTGGCGTCGCGGGTTTTGAAATACACCGCCAGGCAGGCGCCGCCCTGCGCGATGTTGGCCATCGACCAGATAGGCAGCAGGAAGTTGACGCCGATATTGGGATTGCCGAGCAGCCCGGCTTCTACCGCGTGGAAGCTGTGGTGGATGCCGGTGATGACGATAGCGGAATAGAGGCCGCCGAACAGCAGCCCGGCGAACCACCCCGCATGGGCAATCAGCGTGCTGAGCACGAAGGAGATGCCGTCGCCCAGCGCCCGGCCGGCGGGGCCGATAAACAGCAGGGCGACAAAGCCTGAGATGACCACCGTCAGGAACGGCGTCAGGATCAGATCGAGCGCGTTGGGGATCACCCTGCGCAGCCGCTTTTCCAGCACGCTCATGAACCACACCGTCAGCAGCACCGGGAACACGGTGCCCTGATAGCCGATCATGGCGATGTCCAGACCGAAGAAGTTCATGGTGTGGAACCCTCCGGCGACGCCCCAGGCGTTGGTCAGCGCCGGATGCGTCAGAATGCCGCCTAGCGTGGCACCCAGGTAGGGATTGCCGCCGAATTCGCGTGCGGCGGTGAAGCCGATCAGAATCGGCAGGATAATGAACGCCGCCGAGCTGAACATATCCAGCATGATGAACAGCGCGCTGTTGGCATCGGCCCAGCCATAGGTTTTCACCATGCCGAGCAGCCCCATCAACAGGCCGGAAGCGACGATCGCCGGGATGATCGGCACGAAGATGTTCGACAGCAGACGGGCGATGCGCTGCAGCGGGTTGAGCTTTTTCGCCGCGATATCGGCGGCTTCGGCCTTGCTGGATTCGCTGACGCCTGCCGCCTTGATGAATTCCGCATGCACCTTGTTGACCAGCCCGGTGCCGAAGATCACCTGGATCTGACCGGCGTTGCTGAAACAGCCTTTGACGCCATCCAGTTTGCCGATGGCCTCTTTATCCACTTTGCTGTCGTCCACCAGTACCAGGCGCAGGCGCGTGGCGCAGTGGGCGGCGCTGGCGATATTCTCTTTACCACCGAGCAGCGGCAACAGCGCGTTGGCGGTTGCGGTAATGTCCATGTTGTCCCCTTGCTAAATAAAAATGCCGCTGCGCAGTTTGCGGCGCAGCGACGTGAATCGATGTCAGAAGAAATACTTGAATCTGGCGCGCATGCCGTAACGTTGGTCGTTGTCGCCGTTGGCTATCTTGTTGTCGGCGTTGGCTTCCAGCAGTGAAACATAGGCCCCCAAATACAAATTGAAATTCTTCATATTCATAATGTTAGGTATCTGATACGACGCATGAACGGTGTGGATGTCGTAGTTGCCCGGTTCGCTGAGTGGGTTGTGGATATCGGCGGCGATCCCGGCGGTATTGAACTCTTTGATATTGTTATGGGCATAGATATAACCCAGTTCGAAGCGCCGCCACAGCACGTTGACGCCGGCGGTGAAGTCTTGCTCGCCTGAGGCATCCAGATAGGCGGTGCTCAGATTAGCCACCACGCCGTTGTCCGGATCGGCGGCGCTGTTGTTCCAGCTCATCGTCATGCCGTAGCCGTTGCGCTTGGACTGATCGACGAAGCGGCCCTGGCCGTCCTGATAGCCGTAGGCGTTATTCACCACGTTGCTTTCCATCGCCGCCGCGATGCTGAAGGCGTCTTTCTTCCAGGCGATTACCGGGCGTAAATAGGCGACGTTTTTCTTATTATTCATGGTATTGCCGTGGTAGCTGTTGTCCTGAAACAGCGAAGTGCCGTCCTCCACCAGCGTGTTCAGCTCGAAATAGACATCACCGGCGTATTTGCTCAACATCAGGTTGCCGCCGCTGCTGCTGCGGCCGCGGCCTTCTTTCATCATGTAGATATAGCCGAAGCCGTCGGCGTACAGATCGTTGGCGGTATTGCCGGAGTATTGAATGAAGGTGTCCTGATTCAGCGGGAACATGTCGTAGGCTTCAAAGCGGCCGATTTTGGTTTGCCAGTTCTTTTCATTGCCGAAGAAGAAGGCGGCGTCGTCCAGATTCATTTTGCCGGTCATGTCCGCCAGCGGCTGCACGCTGAAGCCGGAGAAGTTACCGTCCTGATTGCGGCGGTAGCCGTCCAGCCCGACCAGAATGCGGCCGTTGATATCCCAACGTTCTTTGTTGCCGGGCTTCCAGTCCTTGTGGTCGCTGCCTTTCAGCGACGTCAGCTGGCCGCTGCGGCTGGCACCGTCCAGGTTGAACTCCACGTCGCCGTACAGCTTCAGCTCATTGAATCCGCTCAATTTCAGCGCGCTGGCCGGGGCAATCGGCGTAGCGGCATGCTGCGCAATCTGCGCGGTTTGCCGTTCGGTGTTGGCGGTGCGTTGTTCCAGCTGTTGCGCCCGGCGTTCCGCCGCCGTCGCGCGGGTTTCAGCCTGTGCGGCGCGCCGTTCCGCCAGCGCCAGACGTTGTTCCAGGGCGTTGAGGCGCGCCTCGATGCCGCCGCTGCCCGATGCCGCTGCGCTGGAAGCGGAGAGGAAAAGCCCTGTTGTTATCGCCAAATAGCTGAGTTTTTTCATCATCGTCTATCATCCGGGTAAGGGTTGTTATTATTGTTTGCTAAATTGCTAAACCGGTTTTTCATGGCGAAAGATAACGAGAGGGAGGCGAGCTGGCAACTCAGTTAGCTAACCCGATTCAGCTATTGTGATCGAGCGCGCAAATCGTGGGCAAAAGACTACGGCGAACCTGGGGATCGCCGTGGATGCAGAGGATCAACGGAGGAAAGCCGCCAGCTCGTCGGCGTGGGGCAGGGCGGTCATGGCCCCTTTGGCGGTGGTGGCCAGCGCGCCGCAGGCCTGCGCCTGGGCGATAACCGCCGGCCACTGCGCTTCCTGCGGCAATTCGTGAAGGCGTGCCAGCGCCGCTAACAGCCCGGCGACGAAGGCGTCGCCGGCGCCGGTGGTATCGACCGGAACGACAGGCGCCGCGCGGAAATGACGCAGCCGTTGGCCGTCATGCACATAGACGCCGTCGCCGCCCAGCGTCACCAGCAGCAGGCGCAGCGGATAGGTTTGCATCATCCAGCGAATGGCGTTCTCCAGATCGTCAAGATGGCTGATGAAAGCCAGCTCTTCGCGCGACAGTTTTACCACGTCCGCCAGCAGCAGCGCCTTTTGCAGGCAGGGGCGTAGCGCTTCCGGCTGGCGCCAGACCTCTTCGCGGATGTTGGGATCGAAACTGACCCGGCCACCGGCCGCCCGGATGCGCTCCATCGCGGCAAAGGCCGCGCTGCGGCTGGGCTCCTGCGAGAGCGCGATGGAGCAGAGGTGCAGCCATTCCCCCCGTTGGAAATCCGGCAGATCGTCAGGCTGCAAAAACAGATCGGCGCTGGGCTGCACCATAAACGTGAATGAGCGCTCACCCTGCAGATCGAGATCCACCACGACCGTGGAGGTGTGGTGTTCGGGGTCCGGCCGCATATGGCCGATATCCACCCCTTCATCGCTCAGCACCTGCTGCAAAAAGGCACCGAAGCCGTCTTGCCCCACCCGCCCGATAAAGGCGCTGTCGCCACCGAGCCGGGCGATGCCCACCGCCACGTTAGCCGGCGCGCCGCCGGGGCATTTGAGATAACCGTTGGCATTTTCCGGCACCAGGTCGATCACGGCGTCACCCAGTACCCATACGCGATTTATCATGCTTAATCCCTGTTTTTGTCCTTGTCAGATGGGGTGCTAAAATAGAAGAACCGGTTTAGCAAGGCAATGAAATAATATCCGACCGTGAGCGAGATCAAAAAAATAGCGGGGGTGGGGCAGGGATAAGGTTTTGAGAATGCGCCCTCCGCAGGAGAACCGACGTCTGTGGGCGCCACAAAGAGGCTGGCGGTTTAATTTCCGCGATTTCAATCTATAACGCTTTACTCCTGGCCCATCAGCGGGTCGCTGACGCTGTGCTCGCCATCCTCCAACCGGCCCGCCAGGCGGCGCAGCCAACCTCCCGGGCTTTGCAGCGTAAGGTCATACCAACCGCCGCTGGCGCGGGCGTCAAACCTCTGTTGGTGACTGCCGCCCGCCGGCAGCGTGATGTGCCACGGGCCCTGCTGCGTATAGGGGCAGCGTTCGAGGGTAACCGCGATCGCTTCGGTGCCCGGGTTGTTCAGCTGCAGCTGCAGGCTGCGGCCCGTCGGGCGCAAACGCACCTCCGGCTGCGGCCGGTTCAGGGCGCCGCGCAGTTCACGATGAAAGCCGTTGGGGCCGAGCAGCCACAGATGGTACTCATCCTCCGTCTGCCAGTCGTCGCTGACCGCCTTGCCCGCCTCGACGGTAAAACGGCGCGGGATCTGCGCCAGATCTCGCCGATCGTAGACGTGAAACACCGCTCCCTGCTCGCCGGTATTGAACAGGTTCAGCGTCACGCGGCGCTGTTCGGCCTCGACGGTGGCCTCGACGTGCAGCTGGTAGGGCAGCGCGCGGGAAGGGCGCGCCAGGCGACGTTGGTGGGGCAAACGCTGGTGGACAGGCGATGGCAGCGGTACCTGCGGCAGCTGTTCCTGGCGCTGGCGCAGGCCATCGGCGGCGTGGCGACTGGTGGCGGGCAGGCTCGGCAGCGCTTCGCCGTTAGGGTCGACAAAGTTGAACGCCGAGGTGAGATCGCCGCACACGGCGCGGCGCCAGGCGCTGATGTTGGGTTCATGCACCTGAAAGCGCTTTTCCAGGAATTGCAGCACCGAGGTGTGATCGAAGACCTGCGAATTGACCCAGCCGCCGCGGCTCCAGGGCGACAGCACCAGCATCGGCACCCGCGGGCCGGGGCCGTAGATGCGGCCGTCCGGCGGCGGTTGATCCTGCGAACCGGGCGGCGCCACGTGCTGGAAGATCTCGGTGTCGAACGGCACCGTCGATTTACCGGCGAAGCTGCCGTCCTCGCGCAGCGACGGCGCGGAAGGCGAAGGCATATGGTCAAAAAAGCCGTCGTTTTCGTCGTAGTTGACCAGCAGGACGGTTTTACTCCACACCTCCGGGTTGTCGGTCAGCGCGTTGAGGATCTCTTGGGTGAACCAGCCGCCCTGCACCGGGCTGGAGGGATCGGGGTGTTCCGAATAGGCCGCCGGCGCGATGATCCAGCTGACCTGCGGCAGTTTGCCCTGCTGTACGTCGGAGCGGAACCCGGCCAGCATGGCGTCCAGATCGTTGCCGTCGGCGGCCGGCAGGGTGTTGCCGTTGCCTTTGTACAGTGGCGCGGCCTCGTTAAGCGCATCGCGATAGGGCACGAAGGCGTTGAAGTCTTTCGGCGGCCGCGCCGGATTGCCCACCTGAATGCTGGCGGCGCGGTATTGGCGAAAACCCGCCAGCGGGTTGTCGGTAAAGTTGTCCGGCAGGAATTGATACACCTTCCAGCTGACGCCGCTCGCCTCCAGCCGTTCCGGATAGGTTGTCCACTGGTAGCCGATCTCCGCCGGGCCGGGGCTGTCCCATTCGTTGACCACCACCGCCACGTCGGCGGCGGACGGGCCGTTGGTGCCGGTCCAGTGGAACAGCCGGTTGGTGTTGGTGCCGGCGTGAATAGCGCAGTGATAGGCGTCGCAGAGGGTAAAGGCGTTGGCCAGCGCGAACTGGAACGGCAGCTCATGCTGGCGGTAGTAGCCCATCGAGGCCGGCGTTTTGTAGGTGGGCCAGGCGCTCATGCGGCCGTGATCCCAGGCGGCTTGCTCATCCACCCACGAATGCGGCGTGCCGGTGACGCGCTGGGCGTTGCCGCGTTTGCTGTCCAGGTGGTAGGGCAGCACCAGTCGTTCGGCGCCCTGCTGTTGCCAGACATGGCGATCGCCGGGCAATGGAATGGTAAAGCGATCGCTGAAGCCGCGCACGCCCGGCAGGGTGCCGAAGTAGTGGTCGAAAGAGCGGTTCTCCTGCATCAGGATCACCACGTGTTCGACGTCGCGCAGGGTGCCGGTGCGGTTGTTGGCGGGGATGGCCAGCGCTTTGCGAATCGAGGCGGGCAACAGCGAGAACGCCGATCCGATGGCGGCAGCCCGCAGGATGTCTCTGCGTGAAAGGTCAGGCATGCGTCGTTAATCTCCGTCAGTGTGCTTTGAAGATAGCCGCTGACGACGATAATGGCGAAAAATAACAGGGAGATGAAAGCGAGGGAAACAATGCTCCCTGGCGGGAGCATTGCGGGGATAACGCTTACTGTCTGATCAGGCGACCAAGCGCCGGTGCCGTTTCGAAATCGCTGCGGAAGGGGTTGATGTCCAGGCCGCCGCGGCGGGTGTAGCGCGCGAACACGCTGAGTTTTTCCGGACGGCAGCTCTGCTTGATGTCGTTGAAAATACGCTCGACGCACTGCTCGTGGAATTCGTTGTGCTGGCGGAAGGAGATCAGGTAGCGCAGCAGGCTTTCGCGGTCGATTTTGCGGCCTTCATAGCGGATCACGACGCTGCCCCAGTCCGGCTGGTTGGTGACCAGGCAGTTGGATTTCAGCAGGTTGGAAGACAGCGTCTCCGACACCGGTTCCCCTCTCTCGGCCGCGCCGCTCAGGTATTCCGGTTTGAAGGTGAAGTCGTCGACCGCGATATCCAAATCGTCGATGTTGATGCCCGGCAGGCGCTCGATCTGCGCCGGGTAACCTTCCAGCCCCGGATAGAGCTTGACGGTGACCTGGCCGTTGGCCGCCTGCGACAGATCTTTCTGCATGGCGGCGCTCACCTGTTCCACGCTGTCAAAGCGCGTTTGGTTGAAGCTGTTGAGATACAGCTTGAACGATTTGGACTCGATCAGGTTCGACGAGGAGTGCGGGAAGGTAAATTCGCCGATGCCCACCACCGGCTTGCCCTTGGCGTTGAGCCAGGACAGCTCGAAGGCGGTCCACAGATCAAAGCCGCTGAACGGCAGCTGCCGCTCGTCCACGCCGATCAGATCGCGGCCGCGCGCACGCGGCAAGGCTTCGAGCAATGTGGGAGCATATTGATCCGGATAATCGGAGTTCGCGCCAAGATGGGTGATCTTATCTTGCTTTTGGATATGCATATTCATTGCCCTTTGCTTGTTCGGTATTGATGTAGCGGTTAAACAGACTGCGGGTGGCGTAGATTGGCCCGACGCCCAGCAGGGCGTAAACCACCTTGATCAGGAACTGCGACAGGATCATGGTTTTGATGATGTCCCAGCTCAGCACGTTGTAGAACGCCAGCGTACAGAACACCACGCTGTCGATGGCCGAAGCCACAACGGTACTGGTGATCACGCGCACAAACAGGTAGCGGGAGTTGGTCAACTCTTTGATTTTGCAAAGCAGGTAGGAGTTGACGTTCTCGGAGATCAGATAGGCCGCTGACGAGGCCACCAGCACCGCCATGATGCTGTGCACGATGCCGTTGTAGGTCTCGCTGTACTCCCACTGCGGAATGCTCGGCACCAGCGTCGTTACCCAGACCCCCAGGACGAAGGTCAGGTTGGCGATAAACGAGATGATAATCGTGCGCCGGGCCAGCCGTAATCCATAGAATTCGTTGAGGATGTCCACCAGAATGAACGTGAGCGGGTAGATGAAGATCGCCGGTGGCGTGATGAGATTCAGCACCGGGATTTGGATCGGCTTGACGCCGCACAGCGTTGAGAAAATATAAATCACGCTGAGCGCCACGGTAATAATCAGGTAGGCGTACCAAGAGCGTTCGTGGCGATCGCTGAGCTCGTAGGCGGTTTTTTGTTTGTTGTCGCCATAGAGTTTGCGGTACAGCGCCTGCAGCTCGTGCCGGCTCAGATCTTCTGATATTTCGCTGTCGGCCAGCTCATTCAGCCCCATGGTAATGGTTTTGCCGGTGGCCAATACCATGACATTGGCCGCGATGGTGCCATGTCGGGTGAAGCCCAACAGCTTGAACTTCTGATTCGGTTCCATTTATAACCTTTCTCCAACGATATAACCCAGGAATTGCACGGTGTCCTGAGGGCGTTTGTCCATGCTTTCGCTGTCTTTGTCGTCAACCACAAAGAAGCCGCTTTTTCCCGAGTGATACAGCAAAGGTGAATCGCAAATCAGTACCGGCGGGCGTTTGATGATGATGACTTCGCCGGGAATAAATGACCCTTTAATTTCGGTCTCTATTTTCATTGCCAACATGTTCGACTCATCGCCGAAGAAATAAGTCAGAGGAAACTCGGTGACCAGTTGCCCGATCTTGCGCTGCGAGACGGCCAGATAGCGCGACTGCGGGATCACGGGGATGGCGGAAGGGTTCTTGTTGCCCTCGGTGGACAGCGTTTCGTTAAGCAGCTCCAGTTTTTCCAGATCGTAGTCTTCGATCTCTTCACAGGAGACCCCGAAGAAATCGGAAATCCGATTCACGGTGGATTGCTGAACGTTGTTCACTCTTCCGTCAAGAATTTTGTAGAGAGTCGTGCGCGTCAGGCCGCTGCGGTTGGAAAAGGAAGCCTTGGTTTCACCGCGGGTACGCATCAGATATTCAATATTTTTAATGATGTTGATTTTGCGCTGTGCGTTGGTGGTTTTCATCGGCTGTCCTTACAAACATTACGCTGGCTTCACTATATCTTACGCGTCGGCGTTGTCCAGATAAAAAGGCGCTGAGGGGGAGGTAACAGGCTGATTATTGGTGGTAATTATTGTTTTTTGTCAGCCGTTTAGCGCAGTGATGTTAGCGCAGGCGATCGGGGTGACCTGCAAAGATGATAAAACTGTGTAAATCAATTGATTAGCTTTTGCTTATGGAAAAGTGAACACAAAAGTCAATTTTATGTGTACTTTTATGTTGACCAAAGCCGATTTCATAAGCTACTGTTCATTCAAGCTGAAGTTTTTCTTTATGATCAAAACACTGAAGCCAACGATTTTATAATAAAAAACTCAGAGGGGGCGCTGCCACACTCTGAGCCTAATAGATTGCTTGCTACCGACACCAGGGACCCTAACTATCATGGCCGTTTGTCCGCGCGATCGGCCCATTCTTTTCCGTTACGCCCACCTTTCTCGAGCATAAAACACTCCCCCGTTACCGGAGGAGTGCATTAACTCATGGGCGAAAATCAGAGCGACTTCTGTGAGGCCAGCGGTTTTTGCGCCCGGCTGAAGGCCAGTTTGAGTACCCAATACAGCAGGCTGGCGGCTACCAGAGAGTTGATGGTCGGTACGCCCCATTCGGTCGCCAGACCAACGGCGCCACCGGCGATGCTGGCGACGATCGCCGCCCAGCCAATGGTTGGCGTTTCGTTTGGCAACTGGCCCGTGCGGCGGCTCTCGTCCAGGATTTTGCGGTGGCTGCGCAGCAGATAATAGTCCACCAGCATGATGCCGATAATCGGCGGGAAGACTACGCCAAGCACCGTCAGGAAGTCGACAAAGCGGTCCAGAATGCCCAGCACCGACAGCGTGGTGCCCAGAATCCCGATCACCAGTGTGGTGTAGGTGTACTTCAGCTTTTTGCCGGTGATGCCTTCCACCGCGTTGACGATGCCCAGCGAAGAGGAATACAGGTTGAGATCATTGACGCGCAGGGTGGAGAACACCACGACCAGCAAACCGGCACCGCCGGCCGCTTGCGACATGATGGTGACCACATCGGCGGTGCCCAGGGTTTTGGCGATCAGGATCGCCAGGCCGTTCACCACGAACTCGCCGGCGATGATGGTGAAGATCGTGACGCCGAGCACGTGCTTGCCGTTTTTGGAGTAACGGGTCAGGTCGGGCGTCATCAGGCTGGCCACGATGGCGCCGCCGACGACGATGGTGATGCCGGCGCTGATGGTCAGCGGTTCACCCGGCGGCGCCAGCTGGATGATCTCCTGCAGGTTATGCCCGGTCAGTGCGGTCACCGATATATAGGCCACCAGCATGATGAACATCGGCACCGCGATACGGGCGGCGATGCGCAGCGCTTTGAAGCCGAATGCCACCAGGATGGTCAGCAGCGTGCCCGAGAGCCCGGCGGCCAGGCCGAAGCCCAGCTTATTGCCGAGCGCGAAGTCGAGCGACTTGGCGAAAATGGCGTTCTGAATGCCGAACCAACCCAACAGGCTGACGGCCACCACCACGCCAATCAGCACCGACCCCAGACGGCCGAAGCCGCACCAGCGCGCCAGCAGGCTGCCGGAAATCCCTTCGCGCATGCCCGCCAGCCCCAGGCCGTAGGTCACCACGCCGAAGATCAGGCTGCCGACGAAAATGGCGGTGAAGGCGTCAATCAGCGTCATGGAGTTGCCGAGCACGGCGCCGAGCATGAACTGGTCCAGCGCGGTCAACATGCCCATGTGCACGATGGCCACGCTTAAAAACGAAACTCTTTTATCCTGCGGCACCCGGGTGAGCGGATAATCTTCGATCTTTATCACGGTGAGATCTTCCTTGCGGTTCAAATAAACTGAATGCCTTTGGTTATCAGGCGATCGGGAATGTAGTTATCCAGGTTGGCGTATTTGCAGTACTCCTCAAATTGCTGCTGAGTATGCACGTTGGCCTTCTGGTAAATGTTATAAATGCGGTTTTCGATGGTCTTATTGCTGACGTTATATATTTTGGCGATCTCTTTCACCGTAAATCGCTGAAGCATAAGAAAAATGACATCGAGTTCGGCACGGGTGAACAGCTCGTTATTGACTTCGGTGGTCAACACGCTGGGCTTTTGCTGATTGATGTATTTCAGCGGCGACAGGCTGTTCATCGGCTTGGCGTTCCAGATCACGCCAATCACCTGTTTGTCATCGTTGTACACCGGCAGCTTTTCGCTGATAAACGGCGTCAGGTTGTCTTTGCCGTACCAGTAGTGCGTTTCTATGACCGTGACCCGATCGCGCGCCGCTTCGGTCATCTTGTCATGCTCGATAAAATCG
This sequence comes from Serratia sp. SSNIH1, assembly GCF_002935055.1. Classification (NCBI taxonomy): domain Bacteria; kingdom Pseudomonadati; phylum Pseudomonadota; class Gammaproteobacteria; order Enterobacterales; family Yersiniaceae; genus Serratia; species Serratia sp. SSNIH1. The sequence goes on along the minus strand of NZ_CP026383.1, from coordinate 4,984,222 downwards.
GCGGCGGAGTCGGCCCAGTCGGCGGGGAATTCGTGGTCATATTTGCCGGCGACGTCGAAATTCAGCGGCGTATTGGTATAGAGATAAGCGGCGCGATTCATATAGAGGTGGCGGGACAGCTGGTCTTTGATGCCCCAGGGCTCGCTCAAGTGCTCCATCATGGTGATGAGGCCCTTAAAATAAGATTCATTATTTTTATGCGATGAACCCATACCTACCTCTGCGCCGCTCAGGCCGCGTTACAGGCTTTTAGCCAGGTAATGGCGGGTGTGGCGATGTGCGTAGTCGCCCAGCTCGCCGTAGACCCGGTAGCCCAGTTTTTCGTAGAAGCCCCGGGCCTGGAAATCGAAGGTATCGACATAGGCCATATGGCAACCGCGCTTGCGGGCTTCTTCTTCGGCCAGTTGCATCAATTGGCGGCCGTAACCGCTTTTGCGACATTGATCGCCGACCCACAGATATTGCACTTCCAGGCCGCCCCACCAGGTGCGTGCGACCAGGCCGCCGACGATCTGCTGGTTGTCGTCGGTGACGGTCAGGAACAGTGGGTGAATGTCTACGGGCTGGGTTTTATGGTTGTGAGCCCAGAGGCTGTCGATAACGAACTCTTCATCCTGCGGGTTGGGTTTGTCGGTGATATTAATATTCATTTTTAATATAATTCCCTGTTTTAATTATTCAAAACTGAATTAGGCACTTTCGCCCTAACCGCCTCTAATATCACTTCCGTTAATGTATTTCAAGGGTGGTTTTCACCCTTTTCCGCCGGGTGAGGGGACGCTTATAGTAGGCGTCACAGGGAGAAGAAAATAGTGAAACAGGCGATATTAAAACGCTGAAATGCCCTGCTTACACCATCTTTTCCTACTTGCGCCTCACCAGGGCCCCACCGGGAAAACTGCAGTACTGTATGGCTCCACCGGATAGAGCAAGCTCACTTGCCGACGGGGGAGCCACTTTGTTTTTTGACGCGCCCACCCACGCCCGCCATTCGCTGTCTCAGATATTAAACACTCTTCTCATCAGAAGATATGCGCCGCAGATGAAAATGTGGCCGATACCTTCTGATCCGCTGATTTAGTCCTCTGTTATGACGCTGCTCAGCGCCGGCTCGATGGTGGCATCCAGCATGGCGCCGTGTCCTAAGGCCGGCCACTCCCGATAGCCGACGGCGAGACCGTCGAGCTGCGCCAGGTGTTCGGCCAATAAATGCGTTGCGTCCGCCGGCAGAGCGGGGCTCTTCACCCCGGGCGGGGCCGCACGATCGCGTTCCGCCAGGCCAACCCACAGTTGCAGCCTCGCCACCGGCGCCGGGCGTCGCGCCATCATCTGCTGCGCTTCTTGCAGGATCATGCCGTTGCCCCACCACAGCGAGGGTTCCACGGCGATGTAGCGTTGGAAGGCGGTGGGATGGGTGAACAACGTGTGCAGCACGAAGAGCCCGCCATAGGAGTGACCCCACAGCGTTTGCCGCTGCGGATCGACCGCCAGTTTGGCGGCGATCGCCGGTTTGATCCGCGTTTCAATCAATTGCAGGAACGCATCCGCGCCCCCGCCGCTCCGCGGCGGTTGCTTCAGGCCCGCCGGCAGAGGGAGCGTATAGTCGTAGGCGCGGCCGGCGGCATCGATGCGCAGATCGTTGTCATAGCCGATCATCACCAGCACCGGCGGCCGCTTCGCCGCCGCCAATTTGGCCAGCAAGGCGGGATTCAATCCCATCAGCACCGCATTGCCGTCGAGGAAATAAACCGTTGGATAGCCGTCAGGCGCAGGGGCCTGGCGCGGCTGGGCGATGCGAACGCGGTAATGCCGTTGGCCGTCGGCGGAGGTGAAGCGCAGATCGCTGAAACGGTAATCTGCAGAATCGCTATCGGCAACGGTAGTGCCGATCTTGCGTTCCAGGTCGGGCCTGGCCAGCACGGAACCCGGCAGCCAAAGGCCGATGGCGAGCGCCAGAAGCGCGGAGATAAAATGCCGGTTGGACAAGAACATGCGGATCAACATCCTTGTAAAAGGCCGATAGTAGCATCCGTTCGGGGCCGGCAAAACCTACCTTTAGGGCGGGCATTCCGACGGCGAAGTGCGGCCGAAGCCCAGAGAGGGCCGCCAGTTGCTTTGCAGGGTTAATAGCAACCCTTTGTTATTATTGATAAGTCAGGAATAAGAAGGGTTACAATTAATTAGAAATGGTTATGATTTTTGTGGGTGAGTAAACGGCGAAGAAGGGTGGAAACATACGGTTATCAACGATGTTTAGCAAAAAAAGCCCTATAAAATAGGGCAAAGACACACAACAACACCAGGGAAACTTTCCGGTATCTTATATTATAGCTTCCTATACATATAGAACATTTTATTATAAATATGTAAGTGATTCTTATTAATCACTCAATACCATTGTTTTTCAAATGGTTATGCAGCCTTTGCTGAGATATTGCCCTTGGGGTTGGTGCGGATAGCCAAGGGCGGGAGGTGGGGATATTGTCGCCACGGCGGCAGAACAGGCGAGAGCCTCGGCCCGATACCCCTCAAGGCGATACCGACCGGCAGGCGGCAAACGTGCCGGCCGGTATTTCTGCTCAGGCGCGGCCGATCTTCACTGTGGGGCCAGGTGAAAATCAGTGCTGTTGCAACGTCAACATCTCGCCAAGCAAAACATCGGTTGGCGGCAGGATATCCGTATCCAGCCCGGCAGAGGGGGTAAAGGTCAATTCGCCGAAAATGATCTGGCCTTTGGAGATGTAGAAATCAACGCGAACAAACTCGAAGGGCGCGGACAAGCGTGAGGCGTACTCAAACAGCTCATCGTAGCCTTCTGGCTTCACGAAGGCGTCTATTTCTTCCTGGCTCAAGGCCAGACAGTCATCGCTGTAGCACAGAAACTTGAAATCTTTGTCAAAGAAGTAATACTTCGGCGACCCGGTATCTCTGCCGACACACAGCAACGTGCAGTAAGGTACTCCGCGGAAACAATAGATTTTATAGTCTTCAGGCCCGTGACCATTGGCCGATTCGATATATTTCTCCCCAATGATCTTTTTTTGTATCCCTTTGTAGTTGAGCTCTACATAGGTTTTCCAATAATCGTCTTTCATCCAGCCATCGATCAATTTTTTGGCGCTCTTGATATTCAGCAATTTTTTATTCTGGCAAATCAGGTTATATCCGGAACCGTGATTCCCTTTGATCACAAACTTATCCGGTAATACGTCCCACGGAATATCGTTTACTGAATCACAGGCAAAGTACAATTCATTGAGGATCTCTTCGCACCCTTGATCTTTGATGTACTGTCTTACCGCATATTTATCTGCACACTGCTTCACCAACGCATTGCGACTATAGCCATTCAACTTCAGGTGATTGATCTTTTCATTCCAGGTGGACGGCGCCTGCAAGTTTAACGGTTTGCCAAATGCTTTTTTGTAGAGCAATCTGGCCTTGAATTCGGGGGCCAATACGGCCAGCTGCTTTACAATAAATTTAATGACTTGTCTTTTCATATCCGTAATTCCATCAAAGCGTAGTGACAATGATTAAGACGTTCTTGTATTTAAAACGCGTGTGGCACGCTTTCACTGCGCCATTGAATGGCCGTCGGCGTGGTTCCCAGATCAAATGGCTTGTGATCTAACGCCCGATTAAGAATGCGGGCCGATCGCCACGCCATCAGACTCAACTGCGGATCGGCGATGCCGTGATTGTGCATACTGGCGTTCATGGCGAATAAGCAGTTCTCCGCCGGGCCTTCCCACTCAAAGGTAAAGTCTGGGGCGATGCGGTATTCGCCATCCGCAGTGGTCAGCAGGCGGTGGGCCAAAGGTTCAAGGAACTCTGGCGTGGCCGTCTGATAACCTGTGGCAAAGATCACCACGTCCGCTTTGAAGGCTTCTTCACCGTGATCGAGATGATGACGTGTTTCGAGTTGGTAGGCGTTATCCAGCGTGTGTTTCACGGCCGTCAGCGAACGGCTGGGCAGCAGGCGCACCCATAATTTCTCGCGCAGGACATCGAAGCGGTGGTACATGGCGCGATAAATCGCCAGCAGCGACTCACTGGTGATGCCGTCGGAGGTCATCTTCTGTTCGGCCAGCATATGCCGCTTGGCCGCGCTATCCAGCGAGTAAAAGCTCTCGACGTAATCGGGCGTGAAGTATTCGTTGGCAAAGGCCGCTTCATCGAGCGCGTTGTAATTGTTGCGGCGTGATATCCAGTCGAGCTGTTCCGGCTGCCCCCATTCCCCTTTAAAAATATTCAGGAACAGATCGGCGCCGCTCTGGCCGCCGCCAACGATCGCCACGCGTTTGCCGGTCAAATCGGGGTTGCGCAGCATCATTTCACTGGCGTGGAAACAGCGATCGCTTTGCGCCGTCACGCAATCCGGCAACTTTATTTTCTTGCCTATACCAATGCTGACGTGTTTGGCGTGGAAGACCTTATTCGAGGTGGTCACCACGAACTGGCGCTGCCGATCGTCGAACTCGATCTGCTGAACGTCTTGGTTAAACGCCAACGAGTCCATCCCGCCGGCGGCCCAGGTGAGGTAGTCGGCGAACTCTTCACGCGATGCGGTGCGCTGTTCCGTCGTCAGAAAACGATAGAACTTTCTTTTTTTTACCAGATAGTTGAGAAAGCTGTAGCGATTGGTGGGGGCAACCGCGCTCACCAGGTCTTTTAAAAAGTTGGTCTGCATGCTGCAATCCGCCAGGATCATCCCTGGGTGCCAGGAGAAATGAGGTTTGCGCTCCAGGAATTGCCCCGTAAACCCCTCTATTTCACTTCCTAAGGCCGCCAGGCTAAGATTCGACGGGCCAAGGCCAATGCCGATGATATCCAAACGCTGATTCATTAATAAGCTCCAGTATAATGAGAATAATACCCAGAAATACGGCTGCAGATAGGGTGGCTTATAGCAACCAGGCTGCCTTTTTCTTATAAGTAAGCTTCACGAATTAAATTTAATTAAAATGTGTACGGGCCAGAAATACCGAATTTTTAAATGCCCGTTTAGAATTGAGTAGCACATCAGGTAAAGGCTACGGGTGTATTTCTTTCCATGAAAATCCCTATGAAAGCTTGCGTGTGGTTTTAATGATTATTCCTAAGTAAAAATCCGATATCCCTGAGTCTCGACGCCATGAAAACGATCGCCTGAAGCGGCTACCCATCGTATGGGTTCTCATCTGATTTTCTGGTGTATGTGCCAGCCTGCGTTCGTTTTGCATTTCCGGGATCGGGTGTTCGTTGCTTAGAATAACCCTAAAATAGGCGCTGAGAAGGTGAAATAACGTGATATTAAAAGCCGGGCGCTTTTTGCAAAGATGAAATCGGAAGTGAAATTATGAAATCGGTTGATTAAATCTTGTTTTTGTTTAATTAATTCAGTGGGTTGTCTTTTTGCGGGCAGCGGCATTTTACACCCGCTAACCGAGAATTTCCGGCCGTTCTGAGCCTCATTTTCCCCTTATTACCCACCGGCAGCGGTAAGATTTTACCCCCGGTGGCATCAACCTATGGGCATGGATTGCTCACGTTAACGACCGGGTTTAGCGTTTGTTTAACTCCTGTGGCAAAGGTTAGCGCAGTGAGTGGGGCCGGCAGTGGCAACCCGCCCACTTACGCAGGGGGAGAAGCATGCCTGACAGGTAGGAGGGAATTTATACAGCTCGTAGGAATATTCTTATCGTTCGGTTATAATCCGCGCCACGAGTAGGCCTAAGAGAGTGAGCATGAGATTTTTGATCAATAACCGGGTTATCTTCGATGAAGATAATCTCACGCTGGCATTGGCAGATGAAAACGCCGATCCGGTGGTGCTCACCGCTATTGCCAACCGCCTGCTCGCGCTGCTGGTGAAGAATAATAATATCCTGATTAGCCGGGATTTTATTTTCTCTGCCGTTTGGGAAGATCACGGTAAAACGGCCTCAAGCAGCAACCTGAACAACTATATCGCCAGCCTGCGCCGGTCTTTTTCCAGCCTGGGTGAGGATGAAATCCTGGTCACGGTACCTCGGCAAGGATTTATGTTTACCGCAGCTAGCATTCATTCCGTAGCGGATCATATGACGCAGGACGAAAACGTTCCTGCTGTTTCTTTGCCCGTTCGGCGACGCTGGGATGTTATTTTACCGAAGGTAACGTTGCTATTAACCGGGATTGCGTTGGTATTGGCGGGCGTTTACTTTTTGACCGAACGTTACGATACCGCTTATCAGACCCAGATCGCCAGCTACAAATCTTGTCGCGTGGAGACGCTGAACGACAGCGAGCGGATCGACGAACGGTATATTTCCGACGCCCTGGAAAGGCTCAAAAGCCGTGGTTTTGATTGTGATGTACCGGCAACGGTTTATTACTCTCGATTGACATACCGTTATACGAACTACAAAAAGCTGATTGATTTTATCTCGTATTGCCCGAAACACCGCGTTAAGAATATGGATGCGCACTGTGAAGATGAGTTTGAGGTGATCAATGAAGGTTAGCTCGCGCCGTGCTTTCTATCTGGCATTATATGCTGCTATTTCACTTGTTATTGTTATATTGATTTATTTATTGACTTCTTCGCGAGATTTTCCTGAATGCAATGCGTCTTTATCGACGACGCGCATGATGCCGAATGGGACGGTAACCAGCGGTTTGTACGTTAACATCGTGCGTTCGGGATGGCGCCGCGCGACTATTACGCTTAACGGCTTAGCCTATCGGGATGGAAAGAAACAGGTGATCGCCAGGGTGCTGGAAACGAAGTATCACTATCATCGGGGTTTTTACTATGTTGCCATTGAGAAGAAAATCCTTCAATCCATGGATAATTTCACCTACTCAGATGCTCAGACGTTTCTGTTGGGTGAGGAAAAGCATTACTATGTTTTAAAAATTGCCAAATTGAATGATGACAACTTTATTATGTACTACGGCAGGCAGCCTGAGCTGCTGTGCTCCGTAACCAGAAAATGATGTGGACATCCCATAATGAGATGATTATGGGATGTGGTTGGTGATGGCGTGTATAGCAAATAACGGCAGGTAGAGCGTGTCCGTGAGCGGACATCTTGCTGTTTTTGTATCACTGGTAGTGAAAAACGTTACTCATTTATGGGATATAGACCACTTCGCAAGGTTGGTGGCCTGCATTTTCTCGGCAGGACACGAGCATTTTTTCTTCAAACTGCCGGTTATCCTGCGTGATTTTGTTGTAGTAATAAACTTTGGTCTTTTTCTGGCAGTTGATATAGGCCTTTACCATGTCGGTTACCGTTTCCTTCTCTGGGTAATCCCACCCCATGCTGTATATTTGGCAACCCGCGAACTGAGTGCCGCTGAATATGTTGTTACGTGCGGAATACTGGTGGCTGGCCATGATCAATGCAGCGATGCTGATGAATAGGATGAGATTAAACCATTTATTCCAGCGCTGAAGCTGCCGCCATGCCGAAAATAACTTTCCGCTACCACGCCCTCTGGGGAGGGCTTGCCCCGGCGGTTGCGTGGGAACAACGATTTCCTCCATTATGTTTTGTTCTTTTTCTGGTTCAGCAGTGGCGTGTCGGCTAACTTTTTTTGCAACGAACTTAAACCCTTGCCGCGGGTAAGTGATTATCAACTCCGTCTCGCCAAGTTGCGCCAGATGGCGACGTAATAGTGAGATATAGTTATTCAAGTTGCTGTTTGTTCCTTTTAGTCCTCGTTCTTCCCAGACCTCTTCAAGTAATTGTTGACGCTTAATTAACATTTCATTGTTTCTAACGAAAATAGAAAGCAAGCGGCAAGCCGCGGCCGCTAGCGGCTGCATATTTTGCGGGGCGTTGACGCTCTCCAGGGTTCCTTCGTATTCATTGAACTTAACCCTTCCGTTTATAATGAAAATCATAGGAATCCTCTCATTTTTGTTTCGGGAAGGGATTTTGCGCTGAGAGGTTCTATTTTTCAATAACCCTGCTCCTCTGTGTTTTCCAATAATATTGATATCTGTCACTAAGTGATAATTTATCCATAATAAATTTTTTATGGAGATCTAATTATTGCTATAAGTTATGTCATTTTTAGTATTTATGTGTAATTTAATGGTATTTTTTAGATTTAAATATTGTATTTAAAGTGTTTGATGAAATAATATTTCAAGATCGGAGTGGGGGAGCTAAAGTAGCTTCACCCCCGGCGATGGAGGGTTTCATCGGTTGGGAAAGACATGATGAGTAAGTATTAAGTGATTGGTTTATTCCTTGAATAGTATGTAGTTGACCTATTAACCATGGTTATCTACTGCATCAGTGATAGCCGCGAGCAAAAGGCGGCTTGACTTTTAAAACATCAGGCCGTTGATACGCATTACTCATCGTTAAGAAAATACCTTATGTATTAATACGATTAAGGATAATTGGTTATATGAAACTGAATCAAATCATGCTGGCTGCCGTTATGGCGTTTGGTGTTTCTTCTCTGGCTCATGCTGCGGTTAAAGATCAGGGTCACGGTAAAGTGACCTTCAACGGTTCTATTATCGATGCGCCTTGCTCGATCTCACCTGATTCAATTGATCAGACCGTTGAATTGGGCGCTATTTCAAATGTGGCGCTGAAAGATGGCGGCAAATCCACACCGCGTCCTTTCCAGATTAAATTGGAAAACTGCGAGCTGACCGTGGATGCAAATGATCCATCGAAGAACAATAACAAAGTCTCGTTGACCTTCTCCGGTTCAGCTTCTGATGCGGACAGCGCTCTGCTGGGCATCACCGGTACCGCTAAAGGTGCGGGTATTGCTCTGACCGACGGAAGTGGTAAGAAAATTAAATTGGGTACTGCATCCGATGCACGCCTGCTGCAGAACGGTTCTAATACCCTTAGCTTCTCTGCTTATCTTCAAGGCAGTAGCACTTCCGGCGCAGTAATTGTTCCGGGTGAATTCCAGTCCGTCGCCGACTTCACCTTAGCTTACCAGTAATTCGTTAACCTAACGTAATACGTGTGATTACCGGCATGCGGGGTAACCCGCATGCTGTTTACAAGGGGACATTATTTCGTTGGGTAAGGTGATGACGTATAAGATGAACAAATTAGGAGCTCTTTGCCTATTGCTGGCGCCATTTTCTTTTGTTTCTCAGGCTATTTCTGCGTTGCAAGGCGAAGGGCGCGTCAATATGCAAGGGGCTATTAATGACGCTGCTTGTGCTATCGCTACAGAAAGCCGTGAGCAACTTATTGATATAGATATTATATCCGTTTCCGATATTGCCCGCGATGGGCAAGGTCGGAACGTACCTTTTAGCATTAAATTAGTTAACTGCGTTTTGGAACGAACAGACAAGACATTGCCGAGGTGGAAACAGTTCCAGGTGACTTTCGACGGTCGTGCCGATGGTGAATTTTTTGGCATTAATGGCGGGGCCTCAGGTATAGCGCTGGAAATAATCGATCTTGAAGGCAATGCCGCAAGGCCAGGAAAACCATTGCCATTGATGAATGTGCCACTTGGGGATTATCGGCTCAATTATGTCATGAAAGTTATGGCAAATAGTCGGCCTTTGTCTGCAGGGGATTTTTATTCATCGGTTAGATTCAAAATGGATTATTACTGAATCGATCGACTATTTCAGGGAAGTTAAAAGATAGAAGGTTCGGAATATGATGTTTTTGCCTGCTGGAAAATCATTTCGTTTATCTATTTTGAGTGCCTGGGTGGCGTTGTGCTGCTTTGGTTTCACCTCTGCTGCCGGCGCTCAGGAAGAAATCCAGTTCAACATTGATGTGCTGGACGTGAACGATCGCAAAAACATCGATCTGAGCCAGTTCGCCCGTAGCGGCTACATTATGCCGGGTACTTACGGTATGGCGGTGCACGTCAATAAAAGTGATTTACCGGAACAGCAAATCGCTTTTTATGCGCCGGATGATGATCCTAACGGCAGCCGCGCCTGCGTTTCTCGCCCTCTAATGGAACAGCTAGGGCTGAAAACGGCGCTGCACAAGGGTTTGGCTTGGTGGCATCAGGGCGAATGCCTGGATGAGGCCAGCTTGAAGGGGATGGAGATACGTGGTGACTTGGCCACCTCATCGTTGTATCTCAGCATTCCGCAGGCCTATCTGGACTATGTTTCGGAGGATTGGGATCCGCCGTCGCGCTGGGATGAAGGCATTCCGGGGCTGTTGCTTGACTACAACCTCAATGCGCAAACCCAGCATCAGATACAGGCGGGTACGCGTGGCTATAGCATGAGCGGTAACGGTACTGCGGGAGCTAACTTGGGCGCTTGGCGGTTACGGGCAGATTGGCAGGCGCAGCTAAATCACCAGACCGGGTCGGGGCAACCGACTGACAAGCGTTTGGACTGGAGCCGTTACTACGCTTATCGGGCCGTGTCGGCGTTGCGATCAAAACTGACGCTTGGCGAAGGCTATCTTGATTCCGGGCTGTTCGATAGCTTCCGCTTCGGCGGCCTGAGCCTGCGGTCAGACGACAACATGCTGCCGCCGAACCTGCGCGGTTATGCGCCGGAGGTGACGGGGGTGGCGAAGAGTAATGCTAAGGTCATCATCAGCCAGCAGGGGCGGGTGCTGTACGAAACCACGGTGGCGGCGGGGCCGTTCCGTATCCAGGATTTGAATGATGCGGTGTCTGGTGAATTGAATGTGCGGGTGGAAGAACAGGATGGCAGCGTACAAGAGTTCACGATGAACACCGCCAGCATTCCGTATCTGACTCGGCCGGGATCGCTACGCTACAAGCTGGCTTTGGGGAAACCCTCCGATATTGAACATCGTTATCGTGGCCCCCTGTTCGGTACCGGCGAGCTTTCCTGGGGGGTGAGCAACGGCTGGTCGCTGTACGGCGGCGCATTGCTGGGGGGCGATTATAATGCCGTGGCGCTGGGCATTGGCCGCGATCTGATGCTGCTGGGGGCTCTGTCGTTCGATGCCACCCAGTCGCGCGCCAAATTGCCGTATAGCGGTGAAATACTGAGCGGCGGCTCATACCGGCTCAATTATTCGAAGAGTTTCGATGAGTTGGACAGCCAGGTGACCTTTGCTGGCTATCGCTTCTCGGAGCAGAATTTTATGAGCATGAGCGAATATCTGGATGCGCGGGAGTACGGCAGGCGTTTCGGCAACGGCAAGGAAATGTACACCATTACCTACAATCAACAGTTGCGGAATTTGGGGGCGAGTGCCTATCTCAATTACAGCCATCAAACTTACTGGGATAGGCCAGCCAACGATCGCTATAACCTAACGCTGTCGCGCTATTTTGATGTCGGCCGCGTTAAAAATTTGGGGTTATCGCTGTCGGCGTATCGTAACCGCTACAACGAACGCAACGACGACGGTATGTATCTGTCGCTGTCGGTGCCATGGGGGAATGGCGCGACGTTAAGCTACAACGCGATGCTCAAGCGCGACGACAACACTCATCGGGTGGGCTATTACGATCGTTTGGACGGTCGCAGTAACTACCAGCTCAGCGCCGGCGGCTCGCGCAGCGGCGCCAATCTGAGCGGCTATTTCAACCGCGAGGGTGATATGGCGCGGGTAACCGCTAGCGCCAGCTATCAGCAGGATCGCTACAGCGCGGTTGGCTTATCGGCTCAGGGCGGCATGACGCTCACCGCCGAAGGTGGAGCATTCCATCGCAGTAACCTGCCGGGCAGTACCCGATTGTTGCTGGACACGGAAGGCGTGAGCGGCGTACCGGTGCGCGGCTATGGCAACGTAGCAGGGACCAACCTTTGGGGGAAAGTGGTGGTGGCGGATGTCAACAGTTACTACCGTAACAAGGCCAGTATCGATTTGGACAAACTTGGCGAGGGGGCGGAAGCGGTTAAATCGGTGGTACAGGCGACGCTGACCGAAGGTGCCATCGGCTACCGCAGATTTGAAGTGATTGCCGGGGAGAAGGCGATGGCGGTAATCAAACTGGCAGACGGCAGCGAACCGCCGTTTGGCGCCACGGTGCGGAATGCGCGCCAGCAGGAGACCGGCATCGTTAACGATGGCGGCAGCATTTATCTGAGCGGTATCAAAGCCGGTGAAAGTATGACCGTGCACTGGGAGGGGGCCGCACAGTGCACAGTGCAACTGCCGATGTCATTGCCGCCAGAGATACTGGTGAATAATTTACTACTCCCTTGCCGGGCATTATCGGGAGTAAATGAATATCAATCGGAAAGTGGAGCGTAACTTGAGAGGGCTAATTATCTTTATATTCGTTGCACCCATTTATTTCTATAGCGCAATGGTACAAGCAATATATGTTGATGGCGGGTTCACCGCTTGGCGTTGGGAGGGAGAACCACCACTGCCGACACAGCAATCTCGATGGGTTGAGATTAGCTTTCGCTTTTCCTCCATTATGTTCGATGACTATGACGAAATATTTTCCAATGGGAAAAAAGTTCGCTGTAATAATCAGGGCTGTCGGTTTGTATTATGGATCCACAGCTACTCGGGGATAGTCGTGTCGCCAGGTGTTTTTTTCGCTCCCGGCGGCACTTTATTGGCGTCGTCTTACGAGGCCAACCAATGGGTCAGGAATTCGATGCCATATGAAGATTCGATAAGATTTAAATACGATTTAAATAACAATGACCGACGGTGTATGTTTCTTCATTTAGAGACCGGATCTCACACCCACATATTAGGTTCCACTTGTAACGGTGTACTTCCGCCGCTGCCGCCAACTACACCAGAGCCGCCACCACCGCCAGAGCCGTTATCTTGCGCGGTGGCATGGCAAAGCAGCATTGAGATTGATTTTGGCGTGGTGACGGCGGGCGAAAGCAAGGCTAAAGGCTTGGCAGCCAAACTGGTCTGTCAGGGCGGAACGTCAGGAAAAGCCCGCCTCAGATTTACGGATGTCAATCAGATAGGCGCAGATACGGTAACGTTGCGAAAGAGTGGCTCAAGTGAGGAAATAAAAGTGAAGCTATCGGTTGGCGATGCCAATTCATCTAATGAGAAGATAATTGATGTCTCACCAGGATTTAATACGACTTATGCGTTTATAGCCAAATTAGACGGCACACAACTGAGCGGCGTTGATGGCGGCACTTTTTCTGGCAATGCGCTGATTGTATTTGAAGTCATTTAGCAATTCTAAAATATACGATGTTATTTAACTCGGTAGCTGAGGTGATTATTGAGCTGCCTGGAGGAAGGTTATTTATGAATACGTTTATGCAATATAATGTTACGCGAGCCGTATCGGCAATGGCATTAGTTGGCGGTGTCTTTTTGTCGATGCCGTCACAGGCGGCCATCGCTTTGGATCGCACCCGGGTTATTTTCGACGGCGGCCAGCAATCAGTGAGCCTGAGCGTCAGCAATCAGAATAAACAGCTACCTTATCTGGCGCAGGGCTGGCTGGAAGATGAGCAAGGCAACAAGATTCAAAGCCCGTTGACCGTGTTGCCGCCGGTGCAGCGTATCGAACCGGGCAAGCCAAGTCAGGTGAAAATCCAGGCGTTGCCGGCGGCCAAACAGCTGCCTCAGGACAGGGAGACGCTGTACTACTTCAATCTGCGTGAGATCCCGCCAAAGAGCAATAAACCGAACTCGCTGCAGATCGCACTGCAGACGCGCATCAAGCTGTTCTATCGCCCCGCGGCGATAGCGCCGGAGCGCAACGCTGCGCCATGGCAGGAGCAATTAACGCTGACCAGGCAAGGCGATAAATACATCGTCAATAACCCGACACCGTATTACGTCACCATTATCGATGCGGCCGGTCGTAAAGGCGTAGCGGGCGCGCAGAACTTTGAACCGTTTATGGTGCCGCCAAAGGGGCAGGTGCCGCTGACAGCAAGTGCTACCAGCCTGGGGGGCAGCCCTGTGTTGACCTATATCAACGACTACGGCGGGCGGCCGCAACTGACGTTCAATTGCCATACCGGCAGGTGCAACGTCGTACCGGAGAAAAATAACTCGTGAGATAACCGGTGGCCGTAGTGGAGGGAGAAAACATATGGCTCGTAGGCATGCAATACCTGAAATCTGGCGCTATAGGGTAAATGGATGGCGATATGGGCTCGCGCTAGCGGGCCTGGCATTGATGGTGCCACTCAGCGTAGCGATGATGCTATGGCTGATGCCGGCCTCGCAGGCAGCGGACAATTGGCAAGTGGAAGGTTCCAATGGCGTACTGCATATCAGCGGTGCACTGGCCGAGAGTGCCTGCCGATTGGAAATGGCTTCAGCCCGGCAGGATGTGTGGTTGGGGGAGGTAGCGACCGGAAGGCTTGAACAGGTGGGCGCACGTGGTGTACCGGTGGCGTTTGAATTACGTCTTCGTGACTGTTTGCGCAGCAGGGCGGCCAGTCGGGATGAGCGTACGGGAATTTTAAGCTGGGCACCGGATCAACCGGCGGTCAGAGTGAGTTTCAGCTCGCGGGCCGATCGGGATAACCCGCAGCTGGTAAAAGCGCAGGGGGTGGGTGGCATCGGGTTGCGCATGTTGGATGAGCACGGCCGCAATGTGCGCCTAGGCAGCCGCGGTGAACCGCTGTGGCTGACTCCAGGGAGCAATGTGTTGGCTTACAGGGTAATGGCCGAGCGTACGGCACAGCCTCTGGTGCCCGGCAGTTATCACGCCGTGGTGGATTTTCATTTGAGCTATGACTGAGGGGGCCGTCTGCGCCGCGAACAGCTGGCGCTGGCCGAAGCGCGTCGTCATGAGAAAGGAAAGCAAGATGGCTAAGGAGTAACGGGGTGAAAAAGGGAACCAAAATTCGACAGGCCATGGCGGCGTTGCTGTTGTGCGGCTGTGGTGGTATGGCTTTCACGCAAGCCGCGACGGTGAAAGTCAGCGTGACGGTGGTGCAACCGTTGCCTTGCACCATCAACGGCGGGCGGCCAATTGAGGTGAACTTCGGTGATGAGCTGATGACGACACGCATCGATGGTTACCGTTACCGCGTACCGATAGATTTTTCGTTTACCTGCACCAACCCCTATAAAAGCGCCATGCGCATGCAGGTACGAGGCGGCACGGCCAATTTTGGTCAAGGGTTGCTCGGCACTAATCGCGACGGTTTAGGCATCCTCATCTTACAGAAGCAAAGCGGGAATCAGCTGCCGCTGAATTCTTGGCTCAATTTCACCTATCCCAATCCGATAACGCTGGATGCCGTGCCGGTAAAACGGGCAGGTGTCAATCTGGAGACGGGGGAGTTTACCGCATCCGCAACTCTGAGAGTCGATTATCAATAACCACTGGGAGTGAATTTATGAAGCCTTACTTTTTCCTTCCTGTTGTGTGTCTGCTTCTATGGAGCCAGGGTTCTCTGGCTGCCGAAGAGGTTGCGATGCAATTTCGTGGCGGTTTGATCGCCCCACCTCCGTGCGTGATTAACGCCGGAGCGAAAATAGATGTCGATTTTGGCTCCCGCGTGGGGATCAAAAAAGTGGATGGCGTGAACTACCGCCAAGCGATCGATTACCACCTTGATTGCGAACCGGGGGCACGGCCTTGGGAGCTTAGGTTAACGTTGAAGGGGAACGGTACCGCTTTTGATGGGGCCGCGCTGCAGAGTAATAAAGCGGATCTGGGGATCCGCGTTTATCAAAATGACGAGCCTTTTATGATCTACAGCTCTATTTCCATCGATCCCAGTAGCCCGCCGCGGTTGGAGGCGGTGCCGGTTAGCAGACCGGGGGCCACGTTGACGGAAGGCACTTTTTTTGTGACCGCGACATTACTGGCCGAGTTTTCCTAGGGGTTTGATATGAAAGACTTTTATTTTTTTTCTGCGGTGATGGTGTTATTGATTGCGTTAACGCCACACGTCCGGGCAGAGGATAACCTGTATTTCCATGGCGAGCTGGTGGCGGAGCCCTGCGTGATCCCACCGGGCAGTGAAGTTATCCCGCTCGATTTTGGCACCGTGATAGATAAATATCTTTATAGCTATCAACGTACGTTACCCGTTCCATTGGCCATTCAACTGGCGGAGTGCGATCTAAGCCTGGGGCAATCTCTGACGCTAACATTTGTCGGTAGTGAAAACGGCAGCTTGCCCGGCTATTTGGCATTGGGCGCCGGCAGCCAGGCCAGAGGCGTTGCCATCGGTCTGGAAAGCATGGAGGGAAAAGCTCTACCGCTGAATCAGCGGGGAGAAAAGATCTCACTGGTAAGCGGTAATAATCAGATCCGTCTTCAGGCCTATATTCGAGGTGAACCGCTTGCTCTCCAACACAGAACCATTGTTCGTGGGGATTTTAGCTCTGTTGTCACCTTTAACCTGGAATATGAATAGATAGGCACGGAAGGTTTGGTTAAAGAATTTTATTCTGCCATCGCGGTTATTTTAGGGTGTAATTCGTTTCTTATGATTTCCCTTTGCCTAGCCAACAAACTCGTTTGCCGCCAGTCTATCCACATTTTTTAAGAGGTGAATAATGGAGCGAATCAATATCGTTATTGATGATGACAATGCTTATTTTGTGACGGGACTACGTTTCAGCATTGCGGAATATGCGGAAAAAAATCATAAGACGGTAAGTTTTTTGTCGCCTGATGATGACGTACAGGCTGACATGGTGATTGCCGTATCGATGTGGCGCGCACAGCGATGGCGTAAAATGAATCCTTGTGAAGCCGTGTCGGCTATCATGACTATTAAAGAAAAAAGAATAGGGCGCGTTAATGAGAGTGAGAATGTCCTTTATCGAACCGATAACCGGAGCAGATTGTTTGAGTTGTTGGCGAAGAGCTTGGCTAAAACTCCTGCTGAAAGACAGCTTCTCGGTTATGTACTGACGAGCAGGGAAAAACAGGTAATCGATTATCTAAAAAAAGGCTTTGATCAATCAAAAACAGCCAAATTCCTAGGGATAAATGTAAAAACGGTACATAGCCATAAACGGTCGGTTATGAAAAAACTGATGCTGAATCGCCATCGAGAATTTATGTATTGGTTAATATCGCAAGATGACTAATCTTTTTTTGAAAAGTGATGGCTTGCTATTCTATTGGTTTTAAATTCTTCTTTTTTGATAAAAGGAACTTAAGTGTTTTTTTTGCTTTCTGCAGTAATACTATTTTTATTTAGCCTGCTGTCTTTTTATAAGCATTTTAAATTAGTCAGGAAAAGACGGTTGATTTTTAGTCGTCATAAGATTTCATGGTAGGAGACAACGCGGGAAATTTTAATAAACGGTACAGCCGACTTATTCATCTTGGGCAACGGTAATAAGTACCGGGGTATTGCTCATTCACACCTGCAAAGGCATTCCCTTGTTGGCGGCCACTTGCTGATTAACCAACCGAATAGGCTAACCAGGGTGTTTTCCGCCTGATACGGCCCCAAGTTGGTATGCTGCACAACAACCTTTCTGCCATTGATGATTGCCTGGCTGTAACCGACCTTGATCACTATCGCTTAACGCATAACGGGTGAGAACATTCGCCTGATAGAACGACTCTACCGCCAGTCGGGTATCGATGCGGTGAAATGGGAGAACATCCTCCAACGTCGCGAAGGCGGGTATGGCGGATGTGCTTTCTCGCCAGTATGCGGACTGGTTCGGTCTGGTGGGGGTTAGCCCTGATATCGATGCCGGCATCTGCTGGGAACGTTTGGGGATAATGCCTGAATATATCGCACCGTGCGATATGCTGATGCTGATCCCGACGCGTCTGGCGACCGAACTGAATGGCTCTGGTGGACTGCTGCGTGATGTGCCGACCACTGTCGAGCTCTATGGTCGACAGTACGGCGTCGAATGGCCGGCAGGCCATAATGTCGGCTGTGTACGGGATGGCATTAACACGTTGACAGTGCACTTTGATTCCCCATGGTACCCGCCAGCCGGCGAGGTTATCGGGAGAGTGTCTGAGTTGTTCAGTTGCCAGGTGGACCCTGACCCAAAATCCTGCTCCATTCAGAAACAGAATTCCGGCATGATTGAAATGCTCCCAGGAAGAATATTGACTGTCCTGACTCGGCAGGCAGAGTGGGTTGGGGAGTGCGTCTCGCTAGAACAGAATGGAGTGGGCGCTGCCGTATATCTCTCGCAGCTATTTGGTATGCATAAGTGACTTTTCCTCCATTTTGGTAAGATGTGTGACATTTAGATTTTAAGCGTGCTGAGTTTGATTACACTCGTAAATATATCGATAGATCAAGATGATGAACTGTCATGTATAGCGCTACATTAAACGTATTGCTTTGGTTGTTAATTATTAATGTAATTAAGAATTCGGTATGAGGGGTATCGCTTAGGTATAGTACTTGTATCGACTGCGAAAAAAAGATTTTTAAAGAGGCAATGGCTGAGGATGATGTTGTTTTTTTGGGGTTTTATCATGAGTGATAAAACTTAATGGTAAGAAAAGCTTTTATTAACTATAGTATTTTACAAATATAAATGTATGGCGATGGTGTATATCATCGGTTCAAATATGCAATTAATATTAAGCTTTGTGATAAAAAATGACAATAAAAGATGTGATAAGTTTAAGGAACGATTTGTGCTACAATTTTAGGTTTTTTCTTAAAAAAAACAGATTGTCACTTTTTGTTAAAAGTAGCAAGGGCACTTAAAATACCCTAGCCCCATTGAATACAGATCAGAGGTTGTCATGAATAAGAACTATTTTGATGTTGTGATCGTGGGTAGTGGCGCGGCTGGTTGTGTCGTTGCCGATTATCTTGCTACAAATACGCAGGCAAGTATCGCTGTTCTAGAGGCCGGGAAGACTGACCTGGATCCAATGATTCATATCCCAGCAGGTTATTCTGAAATTCTTGCAAAGGATAAGCATGTTTGGCTTTACGAGACAGTACCCCAACACGGGCATGTTCAAAAGTTCAGAATGGGTAAAGTTGTGGGGGGAGGAACATCAATAAATGCCATGTGTTATGTCAGAGGACAAAAGCGTGACTTTGATACCTGGCAACAATCTGTTAACGATGAAGAATGGTCCTATGATTCATTATGGAAAACGTTCGTTGAACAAGAAAATAATGATACTTTCCATAATAAAAATCATGGCATTAGCGGGAATCTTTCAGTACAACTTCCCCATGGTATTAACAAATTAAATCAGTACTGTATGAAGGCATTTCAAGAGTTTGGGCTGCCTTATAACCCAGATTACAATGGCGATAGCCAATTTGGTGTGTCTCCTGTTCAAAGTAATATAGGTGATCAGAAACGTTGCAGTGCAGTTGTTGCTCATCTACAACGCCATATCGATTCAGAACGTGTGGTTGTGCTAACAAATCATACGGTAACAAAGATATTGTTTGATGGCGATGATGCTAATGGTGTTGAAGTTGATGTACAAGGAAAGAGGAAAGTCATTTCGGCAGGGCTTGTGATCTTATCTGCAGGGGCTGTTCAATCACCAAAAATATTGATGCACTCAGGTATTGGTCCTAAAGAAGAACTTAATAAGTTCTCAATTCCTGTAAAGGTAGATCTTCCTGGGGTTGGCAATAATCTTCAAGATCATCCAGTGGTAACTGTTAGTGCCTATGTGAAAGGAAAATTAGGCTACCAACAATCTGCTGTTGGGTTTGGTATGATAAATACAGGTATAAAGTATATTATAAGTAAAGATGGCCCGGCAGCCGGTAATGGTCTTGAATCTGTATCTTATTGGAACCCAGTGGGGGGAGGTACTGATCCAACAGTGCAATGTTATCACGAGCCTATTATATCTACAAATAGATTAAGCCCTACAGGAACTCGATCTGGAATTACATTTGCGTTGATAGTTCTCCAGCCTCGTAGTAAAGGCTGGGTCAGATTGGCGGATAATGATCCACTGTCTATGCCATTAATAAACCCGAATTTCATGATGGAAGAGTATGATATAAATACCGCTGTTCAGGCTGTGAAAGATATAAGAAAGGTAATGAAGCAACAATCTTTATGTGATTTGATAGAAGAAGAAGTAATGCCGGGAAGCAACATAAAAAGTGATGAGCAGATTGCAGATTTTGTTAAATCGGTGGCAACCACGATGTTCCATCCAGTTGGTACGTGCAAAATGGGGACGGATAAGGATTCGGTTGTGGACTCTAATTTAAAGGTTCATGGTGTGAATAAATTACATGTTATTGATGCATCAATAATGCCAGCAATAACTAGTGGGAATACTAATGCTCCAACCCAAGCATTGGCTTTAATTGGGGCAAAAAAAGTAAAGAATACTTATTTCTAATGTTCAATTTGTTTTTAAAAGTGGTTGTTCAAGCTTAGAGTCAGGAGGTTATATGAGTTTTTTCAGTAAATTTATTTTTTGTTGCAGTGTCATTTTTATTATGGCAACAGGAAGCTCTCAGGCTAAGGTTTTCTCAATTGAACCTAAAGATATGCCTTCGGCACCGAAGCTTACAGGAAAATTCTACAATTCCACTATCAATAATGATGGTTCAGAGCGCAAGTTTTGGGCGTATTTACCTGCGGATCTTCCTCCGAATTCACCCTTGATTATTGTTTTACACGGTTCGGAAATGAACGGTGTAAGTATGAGGGAAATGACCGGTTATGAATTTGACTGGTTTGCCGATCAACGTAAATTTGCTGTTGTATATCCGGAAGGTTATAAGAATAACTGGAATGATTGCCGTAAGAATGCGACATTCCCAGCAAAAGTAGAAAATATTGATGACGTCGGTTTCATTAAGACTCTGATTAGTGAGTTTGTCCAAAAAGCCGGGGTAGATCCAAAACGAATTTACATTTTTGGATACTCTAACGGTGGCCACATGGCGTTACGAATGGCACTAGAACATCCAGATAGTGTTACGGCAGTGGCTGTCGTTGGGGCTAGCATGCCGAGTACTGATGACTCATCCTGTCCTTCTCAAGGAAAGACATCTCGTATAATGTTTATAGATGGAACTGCAGACCCGATAAACCCGTTTAATGGCGGTGTCGTTACATTATTTGGTAAAGGATCCAGAGGTAAAGCATTATCAGCATTAGACTCAGCAGAAATCATTGCGAAACGGAATGGTATTAATACCACTCCCCGAGTTATAACATTTGAACCAAAATTGCGGAATGATCCTACATGGGTTAAGAGCTCTGTATGGTATAAAGATAATGAGCCATTCGTTTCATTTGATGCAGTTTATGGCGGTGGGCACGTTATTCCTCAGCCCATAGTTGCTTTTCCTAAGATGTTGGGCTCTGTTACTAGTGCATTAAATGCTCCTCAATCGTCTTTAGATTTCTTTGGTATAAACGCAGATAGATAATTCTATTATTCAATAAGAATGTAAAAAGGCTGGGAATTGAGAAGATGAGTGATGATATCAGTCAAGAAATAACGTTTCGTAAACTCAGGGTTTTTATTACATTTATGAAGTTAGGTAATATTGCTCGTACTGCGGAGATGTTAGAACTTAGCACTGGCAGCGTTCATCGGGCTTTGCATTCATTGGAGGACAGCATAAATTGATACATAAAGGGCGAGCTCTTGTAGCGCTGCCTTCTGCCTGGACTTTGCTAAAATATTGTACTGATCTGGCTGCGCAGATGAGTACGGCTATTAAGGAAACTCAGAAAGTCGCAGGGGTTGGAGGTGCCGCCTTAGGATCGGTACGTTATATTCTCTTGCACTTGAGACAATTCCAGTATTAATTATGGGAATGAAGCGTCGGCGACCAGAACTCGAAGTTGATCTTGCTATGGGATCTAATCGAGATTTGCTCAATATGCTTGAAGACAATACACTTGATGCAATATTGATAGTCACAAGTGATAATGAATTTAGCAAGTCAAAATTTGATATTGTTCCTTTGTTTGAGGGTGATATATTTTTAGCATTATGTTCTAGTAAAAAATGGATGTAAAAGATAACTCCGATTTGCGTAACTATGTTAATTGCGATTTTATCACTTTAGATGAAGGCTTTGCTACTTATACATCTTTCAAAAAATGTTTCGTTTAGCGGGCATTGAGCCTAAAGCAATCACTACAGTGAGCGATATTTTCTCAATGTTAAACCTTGTGCAAGCTGGAATATATATATCGCTTATTCCATCAAGAGTGAAGAGTTTCTATGAAAAAACATTCAGTTTATCAAATTGGCAAAATCATATCAGGCAAAGCAATCTATTTCGATTGTCTATTTACATCAGCGCCAGCATGATAAGGATTTGCTAGCGTTAGCAGCGGAGGGGCGGGTTTATGCTCGTGAGCTCAACAAGTAAATAATGTTGCATCATCTATCTTTCAATCAAAGAGATCATAGTATTCCTTTTATCATGAGGAAACTTAGTGAAACAATATATGTATAAGACTTATGCGGTCTTTACTTGGCGGGTCTGTTCTACCTTAACTTAAGGCAGCTGATCCTATTTCAACTCTAGAGACTCTTACAATTATGCTTGTGCTTGTGCTTGTGCTTGTGCTTGTGCATGGTTACTTCCTAGTCTTTATCGAATCTCAGTGAATGAGGAGGTTCTATATATTGAAGATGTATTCACTCCGAACATATGAATCTAGCGTGTGGTTATTGTACAGACATAGATAGGGGAGGATCAGAAAAACGGGTCTATTTACAGTTTTATATCTCAAAACAGGTGGCTTAATGAACAATGAAACTAAGTGTACTTTCCCTTGAGTTCAAGCTGGAATGCGCGCAGATGATTGTTGATAAGGGCTACTCATATCGATATAAAAATGAAGCGATAAATGCGGTTCTGCCACCCAATCGCTAATTGCGCAAGTCGTGCCCTTATTCTGAGGGAGGTTTGCAATGAGGAATGAACAATGCCGGTGAGGGAGCGGTGCATTGTAATGAGTCGTTCTATTATCAAGTTTAGTGACCGCCTGGGCGGTCACTTCTAAAAACACACAGAGCGTTGTAAATGTCAAAAATTAATTGCTGTTATTTAAATCATCCTTCTTGTAAATTGCTATTTTTTTGCATCTAAATGACGTCAGCCAATATTCATTATTTATTTCAATAGCTCCAGTGGCTGAGCAGAAGCTATTGTATATCTTGTCTGATATTATCGTTTTTTTCGTTAAAAGTGAAGTGTCTACAATATCAACCTGAAATGGTATTTCATAATCTGGTAATAGTTCAATTGCGGTCAATAAATCTTTCATTGGCATTTTTTGTCCGCAAACAACGATGTTGTCTTTGTTTTTAGACCACTTAATGTTATCAGGATGAAATTCAAGCTGTAGTTTCTTTGTTGATGTTGCGATATTGTCCTGGCATTTTATCTTTAAAATATAGCCCCCGCCCCATATCGCTGAATATATAGTTTCTCCATTATTTGAAGATAAAATACCATTGGGTGCACTAATGAAATCAATGCCTTCTATTTTTCTCCAGCCTTCCTTTTGTGACCATTTTAAAATCTCTCCACCAGGCTTATTATTGATAAGCTTGTTTCTTTTCTCTTCGTCATGTTTGTTCCAAATGTTAGTAGCTACAATGCCATTATCATTTAGCGATGAGACCGCATCCAACTCTGCACCCGGCGGGGCAATAATGCAACCAACCCAGGAAAGACTAGGTTTTCCATTGAGCAAGGAGACGTCAAAAATTTCTACAGACTCTCTATGCCCATGGTTTATCACATATAGCTTATGTGAGTGTTGATCATAATCCAAGCCATGAGTTGACATTAAATTTAAATCGGGTAGCGGCGTGGCATCAGGATAGTTAAGTATGTCATGTTTTATCTCTACATCTTGCAGATTGATAGATTCATGAGTTTTTAATACAGTATTGAATAAGTACAGTCCGGTAGGGGTACTTTTGTTTGAATAACTACTACCTATAGCAAAATCATCGCTTATGATAACCATGTCCTCGACGTTAATTGCCTCTGTAATGTATTCATATTGATTGTTGTTCATGTTGGCCTCGCTTTTTAAAAATGGAAAGGTAATCCTTTCCATTTGTATTTTGTGTTAGCTGAATTTTCTATGTTCGTACAGGCCTACGCCATTTAAATGTTCACTATTATTATTGTATGTGATGTCAAGGCTGACGTCTGATAAGAAACTCATATAGGAAGGCGTTTTTTGGTCTGATTGTACATTGTCTCTATCGCGCCCTGATAACCTAGAATACTCATATGTTTCTTGTATTCTTTTTGGATTTTCAAATTTCAATGAAAATTTATTATCACCTTTTTCCCATGATACTTGCAAAACACCAGGCTGATATTTCCCTGCCGAGTTTTTATAGAGTTCTGATGGTGTTACAGACACAGTGGCATCTTTAGAAAAGGACAGGTGCTCTTCTATTAGTTTTCCATTCTTTAGTAAAAACAAGAAGACAGGGAAGTTGGTATTTTTAGGCCTTAAGTTTGCGAATACTATAGTGTAGTCATTAATTGATACACGACCCCAATACCATTCTTCCATAACCTGCCCAAGATCACCTTCACCCCAGTTGTGGTCGTGGTAGCCATTTCCTTTGAAATCATGTTCTTTATTGTCATAAATTAAACTGCCAGTTACTTTTCCATAAGGGATTTCAACAAACCAACTTAAATAAGGGGGGCTGTCTGAACTATCTGGGCCAGATAAACTTTGGCAGTGGTTTTCATATGTTAACTTTGCGGATAGGGACCCAGTTGTTATATATATTTCATAAGTTGATGGGCCTCCGTGAAGAGTGCTTTTACCTATTTTTACATTACATGAATTTTCATCTGCGTAAAAGTCACCATCATCAACAAATAGTTCTTCAGAGATGATCATGCCGTTTGGTTTTCTTATTCTTATTTGGACGCAGGCTTTGCTATTTATATAGCTTTTTGCTGGGCATTGAAAATGCAATTGAAAGGCGGTTCCGTCATCACTTTGTCCGTCAAAATACCACCACTCATAACTGCTTTCTTTATTCAATGGAATGCGCACTGCATCGTTTTTACTTGAGTGCTCTTTATTTGGTGTGTTCATGGTTGTTCCCTTCTTATATGATGAAAAACATAATCTAAGCATGGAGTTGAAGCATGCGTTTATGGGAGTGATTCCAAATCTAAATAGCAGTGCTTAGTCGTTTGTCTTGACTCAGTCAGCACCACCAGCATTAGTCTTCATTCTCCCCCATGGGATTAGCGTATGGCTGTTCTTCACATTCCGCAACTGTAAATTGGTACAAAAAATATTAATTTAAAATACGCTATGTAATTAAATGTAAACAGATTGATGTATCCCATCATTATAAGTTTACATAATTGTCTTGCTCACAGGGGTATTTCCCTCAGTTACTGATAGCCTACAACCTCTCTGAATTCAAGGGGGAATACTGGATAAGTTAGGGCTGAGGCAGGAGTTACTGAGCGAGAAAATGGTTCATGTTTATGAAGATACTCGGTGCAAAATCTGGGGCTAGGGCTATAACCAAAGACACCCTGTTCTGAGTTGTGATGATGACCCCGTCGAGATTTACTGAGAAGTTTGCCGGTTGCCAGAATACCTAATCAACATGAAACTGACTATTCCTGAGTATGACTGGATCCTATTCGTGGAAAGTCCTTTAATATTAGTGAGTTACAGTTATATCTATACCAGGGGCTGGTCAGTTACGTACATGACCTTGGGGCTTTTCTATATGTTTTTGATATGGAGTATTCGAATTTTCGTCTTTGATATATGTCACTTGAGAAGCCATTCTCTAGTAGTGGATGAGCAATTTAGTGTCAGGTTTCAGTTCTCAAACCTGCCGCGCTAGAGAGGAATGCTATTTGATTCCAATATCTAATCTCTCATTTCTCTCCAAGGGGGGGGAGGCATCACTCCCAGAATGAACTTATAGCGAAAGGATTCTTATGAAAGCGAAAGAGAAATTTGAGCAGCTTAAAACAGCGAAAAATCTGAATGACCAAGTGCTGTTGGCGTTTTATGACACACTCCCTTCAGTGTCGATTGGGGAGGCTCTGGGCCGTTGGAAAGGTGGTGATTTCCAGACTGGGCACTGGTGTAATGCAACTATGACCGAAATGAATTGGTATGGAAAATGGTATCGTAGCAAACTGGATGCGGTTCCGCTTGTTTGTTATGACGAGCAAGGTCGGTTGACCTCCAATAAAAGCATGAAAGGAGAAGCATCTCTCTGGGAGATTGAATTCCGCGGAAAAATTTCAACCACCATGGTTTATGATGGAGTGCCGATCTTCGACCATTTACGTAAGGTAGATGAAAACACCCTATTTGGTGTTATGGATGGTAAGGCCTTCGAATGGCCGTACCCTGATATTATTGACAATGGTAAATATTATTTCTTCTTCCTCGAGCGGGTTGATAGCTTCCCCGTTGAGTTTGTCTAAAGCGCAAAATCTATAAGCTGCAAACATGGGGGCTAGTGGTTGATTCTATTGTCCCCTTTGAGGGGCTTAAATGCTTTAGCACAATCTGGATCTACACTTCAGGCTTACTAGGGATTAATCTATCTGGCATTAATCGGATTAATTAGAGCTATGATAATGAAACTAGATCCTCGAATAGTAGTGCAGTTTGTAGTGATTGCAGAAGAAGCCTCCTTTACACGTGCGGCAAGGCGTTTGCATGTAGCTCAGCCCTGGTTATCGGGACGCATTAAGAGGTTTGAAGAGCAACTGGGCTTTTCTCTATTTGTTCGGAATGCCCATGGTATTGAACTGACGAGTAAGGGGGCCGCATTGCTTGAGGTGGCACACAGTGTTGAGTTATCTATGACAGCTACTGAGTCTGTAGCTGCCAAGTTGCGACGCGCAAATCAAGAGCGTTTTAGTATTGGCATGCCTCCATACAGTTACCAGATTGCCTCTAGGAATGAAATTATAAATCGCTTCTCTAAACTGAACCCTGGTGTTCATGTTGAACTTGATGTTGGCTGGTCGCCTTCATTAATAGAGAAAGTGTTGTCGGGATTGTTGGATTTGGCTTTTGTGCCAGGCGATATATGTAACGAAGAGCTCGAAGTAACAAGACTCTGCCAACTTCGAATTGAACTGATGATGTCGGCTAAGCATCCGCTTGCAACTAATAAAGAATTGATTTCATCCGACCTTAAGCAGTACACGGTTCTTGTTTTCAATAGGGCGCTTAATCCTGCATTGTTCGATTCTATTTTTTCGCCGTGGGAGGCTATTGGAGTCAATCTTGTTCCATTTGTCGAGCTAAATCAGGATGTCCTTGAACGTGTACATTCATCCGAGACAATTGTTATTGCCTGCTTCGACTTGAAGGATGACCTACTCAACAAGGACGTGCTTATTAGAAAAACGATTGTGGACAGCAGCTTAGTTCCATTTTCGTTGGTCCGTAGGGCGGGCTGGTGTTCTCCTGAGTGCAATAATTTTTTAGCTCTTGCTAAAGACCTTGAGTAAATGACCTTCCATGGGCAGCCAAAAAAAACGATTTCATGTAGTTGATATTATTACGGTTTAACTGTTTGCATGGTACACATTAAATCAAACTAATAGGAAAGAAATGAAGATCAAAGCCATCGTTACCAGCAAAGAAACACCATTCTCATTGCAGGATGTCAACCTTAGGGAACCGGATATCGATGAAGTTCTGGTACGGATCATTGCCTCCGGAGTTTGTCATACAGATGCCGTAGTCCTCCGGGGGGATGCGCCTCTTCCGCTTCCTGCTGTTCTTGGCCATGAAGGCGCTGGCATTGTTGAGCGCGTTGGCTCAGCAGTTACAGAGGTTGTACCGGGGGATCATGTAGTAATTGGTTTCTCATATTGCGGATATTGCGATAATTGTAGATCTGGTAAGAATGGAGCCTGTGAGGATTTTGTCCCTTTGAATTCATCTGGTGTGAATGGCCATCATCGAACTCCTCTATCAACAATGGATGACACGCCCCTATCCTTGTTCTTTGGTCAATCTTCATTCGCTGCTTACAGTACGACTTCTGCTAAGAACGTTGTAAAAGTGGATCGCGATGTGGATCTACGCCTGCTGGGCCCCTTGGGGTGTGGTTTCATGACGGGAAGTGGCACCATACTGAACGCCTTAAAGCCCGAACCTGGTAGTTCAATCGCAATATTTGGCACTGGCGCAGTGGGCCTTGCTGGCATAATGGCAGCGCAAATTGCTGGCTGCAGTAAGATTATCGCGATTGATATCCATAGCCAACGCCTAGAGCTGGCACAAACTCTGGGCGCTACACATGTGGTCAATAGTATGAACGAAGATGCTGTGGCTCGTATTGTTGATATCTGTGGCAAAGGTGCTGATTTTTCAATGGATACTACGGGAATTAGTGCTGTTCAGATACAGGCTATTCGATGCTTACGCGTTTACGGCACCATGGCAGCGGTTGCCGTAAGTAATAACGAGATCTCGCTCAACTTAGCCACAGACATTGTTGACAGAGGGCTTACAATTAAAGGGGTGCTCGAGGGTGACGCTATGCCCCAGATATTTATACCAAGATTGTTGCAGTTTTGGCGGGAGGGCAAATTTCCAATCGAAAAATTGATCCGTTTCTATAAGCCTGAGCAGGTGGAGCAGGCTTTTGCTGATTCGAACTCAGGAGATGTCATTAAGCCCGTTCTTGTATTTGATCACTTATATATGCCTGTGTAAACATACCCGTTTTAGTTCCAGGTGTTTTTTGAGATTCCGGCCAAATTGACCTTGGCCCAAAATCAGCGTCACGACCGAGTTCACCATGCTGACGTTTACTGAAGTACAAAACCAATTCATCAGCCTATTTGGCCAAACGGCACGCTACCATCACCGATACAAAGTCTTTTCAGATTTTGTTCAGTGCGGTGCGATAGCGGTGCATAACCGCTTTTGTCCGGACGAAGAGTTGGAGCAACAATACATGACGATAATCAAAGGTTATGAGCGTGAGGATGTCGAGCGCCTGGCACATTTACTTGCCCTGGTACGAATAGCACTGGCCGCTGAACCTTGTGATTTTTTGGCAATGTCCTTCATGAAGTTAGAGCTCGGTGATAAATATCGCGGGCAGTTTTTTACCCCTTGGTGCGTAGCGTCCATGATGGCCAGGCTGCAGTTCACTGAGTTGGAACAACTGTTGCCGACTCAGCCGTTCGTGACGATCAGCGAACCGGCATGTGGGGCCGGCGGTATGATGATCGCGGCCGCAGTCGAGATGCAGGCTTTGGGGTATCCGCCACCAAAGCATATGTGGGTCTCGTACGTTGATATCGATGTAGTAGCGATGTCGATGGCGTATATCCAGCTGTCTTCGCTTGGCATTCCTGGAGAAGTTGTGTTGGGTAACGCACTAGCAGATGAACGGCGATTGGTGATGTATACCCCGATGCATTGGTTGGAAAAATGGCCACTTCGCTTACAAAATTCGTAAGCAATTAATTGACTATAATCGCCCCTGAGTGGGGCGATTTATTCTTTATCCCGTATAAATTTCGGGTTGTATTTTATGAGTCTAAATCCTTTGCCAGCACTGACTTTATGGCTTTTTTAATGTCATTCAATCTCACTGGCTTGGTTAGAAATTCAACATCTTTAATGGGGCTTTCGTTCGTATATGCACTGATAAAAATGAATGGCGTGCTTTTATTTGGGCCTTTATTTTCCTTGACCATTCTATACAACTCGTCACCTGTGATAATAGGCATTTGTAGATCACTCAAAACAAGATCGAATGATTTTCTATATAATTTTTTCAAAGCTCTTTCAGGAGAGGTCGTATACTCTACTGTAAATTCACTTTGAAGAATTGATACCAGTGCTTCACATGCCATTTCATTGTCATCGATAATTAAAATGCTGATGCCTTTAGCTGAGAAGGATTCATCTTCCATATCAGTAGTAATGTCAATATCTTCAGGTGTTGAAAACTCAATGGGTAATGACACTGTAAATGTGCTTCCTTTTCCGATGTCACTTTTTACATCAATTGTTCCGCTCATAGCTTTAACAACACCATGAACAATAGCCAAACCTATCCCAAAACCAGGGGTTTTATTATCATTTCCAACACGGATGAACGGGTAAAATATTGTATCAACTTTGTCTTTCGGAATTCCTTGGCCTGTATCTTTGACTGTGATGACCAACCTGGACTTATCGTGGATGGTTGCATTTATCTGCACGCGACCATTCTCAGTATATTTTATGGCATTGGTGACAATATTCTCTATGATTTGCATGACCCTTGACGGATCGCTTTTAATATATGTATCTGAAATGTTATCTATGCTTACACTAACATTCTGCTTGTTTAAGATGGAAATGCTTTGCTCGACAGTGTCATGGACAACTTTACGTAAGTTAAAGGATGATTTTTTTATTTCAACATTGCCATTATCTACTTTGGCGAACTCAGCGAGGTCTTTCATCTGACGTTCCATTTTCATGGCAGCATTCTCTAATCGCTCAAAGTGGTCGAATGCTGTAGAATCTTTTTTCTGAATAATCACCTCAACCGACGAAATTATTGCCTGAAGTGAAGTTCTCAACTCGTGGCCTAGCACGCCAAGAAACGCGTTTTTGTTGTTGAATGATTTCTTTTCGGACTCTAATTGATTGTTAATTGACTTTACTTGTCGATATGAAATAAAAAGCATCAGCAAAAATAGGAAGTACAGTGTGGCAATTGGAAACTTCATTGAGTTAGCTTTGTCGATGTAGTCCTGCTGAATTATGTTTCTTTGCCTGACCTCTGCATGGTCAGATATTACCACTAGATCTTTGTTTTCTTGACCTATTAATTCAATGTTTTTAAGTATGATCGAATAGTCAGGGGTTGGTTTATTTAGTTCAGTGTCGATATTTTCAAGGTTGGCATTTATTTGCTCTACCGTTTTGGCATAGCCAGCTTCTTCATATAAATATCTAGTTGAAACGCTTTTAAGCAACAGCACATTTGAGCTTGAGAATAGGAGGTCAAGTTCGGTTTGTAATTCTTCTTTATCGCTGTTACCTAACCGAAGCTGGCGCTCAACTTTTGCATTAAATCCTGCTAGCCTGATCGTGAATTTAGCGATTGCCCAGGCGTAGTTCTCTTGAGGTCCCGCTGAGTTCATATTATGGCTTGTGGAGAAGTACTGTTCATACATCCACACAAATCCACCCGTTAGCACCAGGAAAACTAATAAGTATTGAATAATAAGCCTTTTCAGTTTCATTTTTCTAATACCGTTATGCCGCTGACCTGCCAAATATGACGGGCTTGAAAAGTAGGACTATTAAGCTTATCGTAAAATTTGTCCATCGGGTAAATGACGAAGTATGGCCCAAAGTCTCTAACTTTCAGAGGGTTACCATCCATTTTGTTTGCCAGCAGAATGTCGAATTGTTCTATGTCTGAGACTGGGATATCGACCCAGTAATCATTTAATGCCCTCATTCTTAACGTTTTCCCACGAGCACCAACAAGTTTCAGCAAGTCTTTGAATTTTACGCCTTCAAAATCAACAACGCGTCCCGGAACAGTCCAGGAAGTTGTCGTCTTTATGTGGTTTTTTTCCAGCGTGTTGAACTCTTTTGCTGATAAAATGTATCCACCCCCATAGTTTTTTTGAGTTATGTCTCCATCAATGTAGATATCTCCTGTTTTTGCGAAAGAGGGGGCGTTAATAAATAAAAAAACAAAAAGAGATAAGATTAGTGATGTTAATTTACGCATAATAATCCTCAAATTCCTTATCGATCAAGTTGAGTAAGAATACATTCTCACTGTTATGTATCCCCTCGGTTTTATTATTTCCTATATATATAGAGGTACAGTTATCATAGTATAAGCTACGGAGTTCAGGTCTCACTGTTGTGAAAATACTGGTGGTGGGTATTCTAAACCCCGCGCCAATATGCAAAGCTGCAGAATCACAAGTGTAAAGGTGTTTCGCATTTTTAATGATGGACGTAAAGCAAGTTGTGTTTTTAGATAATTCAGTGATGTCTTCGTAATTATCATGATTGACGTCACTGAATCCTAAAACTTTAACCCTAAATTTATCACTTAGATAAGATATTATTTTTTTATGATATTTCTTGGGTATGCTTCTTATTTTTGTACTAGCGTATGGGCAGAAAAGAACATACTCGCCCAAATTTAAATTTTCAAGAGGTGCCTTTTTCAGCCATGAGTTAATTTTTAAACAGGCTGACACTTGGCTGTGTTCTATACCTAGACTCCTTAAAAAGAAGTCATGCATTTCCAGTGTATTGAAATCTTTCCAATATAGTTGATTTCCGATATCTATGACTAGATCTGCATCGGTAGCCCTGGTAATTTCAAACGGCATGTAGGAAATGTCATCTATTATATGCTTTGCGAGCGTATAAACTTCGTTAACATAGTCAGGGCAGTTTTCAGGGCGTATGATTTTGATGACGATGTTTGGATTGATTTTCTTTATTACATGTAGTGCTGATATACCTACAACGGAATCACCCAGGGTTACCCCTAGTCCGTTGATAATGGTGAGGTTTTTTACTTTTGAATAGTCAACTGATATTTTACTGATTGCATTATTATGAATAATAGAGTCTTTCAAAGGGGAGATTTCCCCACACGGATTCTCTTTACCCACCCCATAGGGAGACACTATGTATCTTCCATCAAGCAATAGACTTCCTGTATAGGTCAGTAAATTATCATTCATAATGATTCACATGGGAAAGTGTTTATCTACCAATGATTTTATCACACTGGCCCTTATAGGTTTCTCGTGAGGGCCTGTTATATCATAATCATTTATAGCACTTGCGATTTCGCTATCTACGATCCCTGATAGTTGCCCAGTAAGTACTAGTATCATGGCGTTATTATTTTCCGCTTTTCTTATCTCTTTAATTGTGTTGAAAACGGTTTTTGTCCCAACAACCCAATCCAAAATATAGGCATCATATGGGTTATTTCTCAGGCTCTCCTCTAATGACTCAATATCATAAAAGGCATCAACCAGATACTCATTGTTTACGATGATTTCTTTGAGGCTGTCAACGATATTTTTGTCATCATCAAGAATTGCGATTCGGTGTTTTTCCTCATTTTGCTTCTGAGGATATAATTGAATCATTTCAATGTTGCGTTTCGAATCAAATAAAACATCATCTTTTATATCGCTAGTATGAAAAACAACCCATTCATCATTAATTTTTAAGGCAGAATATTCAGTTGCATCATTAGCGATCACATTAGATAGATATATCTTGCATTTAATATTGGTCTTGCCATCATTCCAGATAGCATCATGCACTTCATTTATTGAATAACTATATATATCAAAGAAGTCACTCATCCTCATATCGATTGAATCAATGACTTTAACCAGCTGGGATACCTCCCAATTTGAGGCGCCACTCATCTTTTTTTGTGCTGCAGCTGTTGTGATGTCCAGTACGTGGCTCGTATGGCTGATGTGTTTTTGCTTTGGAATACCTTTCATCGTCATCGCTTTGGCAATGACTTCCCCCAGGGCAGTTTTATTGTTGATTACCATCTCCCACCTTCAGCCTGTTTCGGTTTAAAAAACAGGCATCATTCTACACTCCAGGTTGTTTAATTCAAGAAAATCGCACCCTTGTATATCGTAAAACGATTTATATAATCATAAAAGTATCATTTATGTTGACATGGGGTCAGTGTGGTTGTTAAAAAGGAATCTGAGTGTGGAGGCTCGCGGTGCTTGACTGAGACTTCTAAGCGTTATGTTCATCTTCTTTCGGAAGAGCATAACGCTCAGGTGATGCTATAGCGCACAACACCAGAGAAAGCGCCCACCCAACGTTTGGGGAGTAATCCATACGATGCGGAGGGATGCGCAATAATCTTGAGGGTGGACTTTTCATTTGTGGATGCATTTTGTGAATTGTCGGAACGCCCCGTAATAAAATCACCTGATATTCGTTGTTCTTGGCACCAGGGAAACCTGATAAAAACACCATAAAATAATGAGTTGTTGGCTTTGGGATTGCCTTCGGAGGTATAGGCTTTCCCATTGTTTTTGCCCTAAGAGACTCCAGCAATGAGGGGTTGATAACTGTCTATCAACCTGAAAACGGCTGACTTCGGGAAAAGGTTTTTCTGTGGTGCTTGCCGTACTGACCTGCGCAGGATAAGCGCCGGTCAAGTTTACGGAGTGCTGCTTATGTCTTATTGTGATACGCCTGAACAGGCCGCCATCATTGGTTGGTCCGGCCATCGCCTGGTGGTCAGAGCGTTTGCCGGCACCGGCAAAACGTCAACATTGGTCCGCTTTGCGCAGGCTAACCCGAACTGCAAGATGCTCTATTTGGCCTATAACCGTGCAGTCAGGGATGAGGCCGAGCAGAAATTCCCGTTCAACGTCGAATGTAAGACGTCGCATCAACTGGCGTGGCCTAACTTCGGGCGCCATTATCAGCAGCGGTTGACGGCCAACCTGCGGATCACTGACGTGGCCCGTCAACTCAATACCCGCCATTGGCCGCTGGCTCGCACGTCCATCACGACCTTTAACGCCTTCCTCTGCAGCGGGGATGGCGAATTGGGTCTGCAACACTTGCCTGAGGAAGACGCCCGCAGTGGTTTGTCGCCCGATAAAATCCTGGCAGCGGCGCAACTGCTCTGGCGTGAGTCTGCACGCCAGGACGGCATTTTCCCTGTCACCCATGACGTTTACCTCAAGCTGTATCAGCTCTCGCAGCCCGACCTTTCCAGGCGCTGGCAGACTGTCCTTTTTGATGAGGGGCAAGACGCGAATCCGGTGACGCAGTCACTGGTGCTGGCGCAGTGCTGTGATGTGGTGTTGGTCGGCGACCGGCATCAACAAATTTACCGATTCCGTGGCGCGGAAAATGCCCTCGATGCCCCGCAGCTGGTCGATGCGGATCAACTTTACCTGACTCACAGCTTCCGCTTTGGTCCGGCCGTGGCCCAGGTGGCCAATATGCTGCTTGCCCGACAAGGCGAAACGCTATCTGTGGTCGGGGAGGGGGGAAACGACAGGGTTGTAGAGTGCATACCTGATGACGTGAAGGGACAGCCTGTTGCCATATTGAGCCGAACGGTGGCCGGAGTCATCGGCGCTGCGCTGGATGCCAGTCTGGCCGGCAAGACGGTGTATTGGGTCGGCGGTATCGCCGGCTACAAGACCGAGGAGCCGGAAGACCTCTACTGCTTTTCGGCTGACATGCCTGAGCGGATGCAATCTTCGCGGCTGGCGCGAGAATACCGCAACTTTGAGGAATTTGAGTCGGTTGCCAGAGCAACCAGGGATGTTGAGATGAACCAAGGGCTTCGGTTGCTTGAGCAGTACTTCCCGCTGCCACAAAAGCTGCAGGTGATGCGCGAGCATGCAGTGACTGATGAACGCCAGGCTCAGGTAACCGTTTCGACGGCGCATCGAAGCAAAGGGCTGGAGTGGCCTGTGGTGGTGTTGAATCATGATTTTGCCGATATCACAGATCCTCTGATGGCCGACTGCGAACGTACCGATGAAACCAACCTGCTGTATGTCGCGGTGACTCGTGCCCGGCAAATGTTGGTACTGAATGAATTGCTGCAGATGTTGATGGACAGCGCGAGTAATGACCTCGCCGGAGGTCTGGCATGCTGAAGGCCATCAAAGAACTGCTGGTTGGAACCCGGGCTATGTCGGCAAATCCAACGGCAAGCATTTCAGCCTCTCAACATCCTGTAGGTTATTTTATGCCGGCATCCGCAGAGCAGCTTTTGAGCACGGCCTCTCGTCAGCAGTGTTTACAGCAGCTGTGGGAGAACAGCGCACTGCCCAAAGATCTCTATGAACATTTCTATCTGCAACCCTTGAAGCAGCTTGTTACGCTGATGCAGGTACTTCCGGCCGCGTCCCAGGGGGAGTATGCCAGGGAAGGAGGGTTGGTCGATGTTACCCTGCAGACGACGACATATGCGGTTCGACTGGCCAAGGGGCACATGTTGCCCCCAGGGGCCGCGCCCGAAGAACAATCTGCCCAGAATGTGCAGTGGAATGTCGTGGTGTTTTATGCAGCGCTATGGCACTACCTGCCGCTGTTGAGCCAGCTGCAGGGCGAGTTCCAAAGTGGCCGCACCTGGTTACCTGGCTTGACGGTGCCGGGTGAATCTTACCGTTTCCGCTTCAGGGCAGCCCCGTCAGCCCCGCCCCTGGCCACAAGTCAGAGCGCAATGATTGCGGCACGGCTGCTGCCTGAAGAGCTTATCGAATGGCTGTCAACACTACCGGCAGCGATACATTCGTTGATGACGATAGCGTCCAGGCAACCGAGCACATTACCTGCAATTGACGATATTACTCTGGAGGCGGCCAAACTAGCTCGTGGCGATGGTTTGGCCGTATCGCTTTTGCCGATATCCAACCCCGACACATTGGCAATAGCCTTACCGTCAGTGGCACCGGTGACAGAAAATACCACCTCTTCAGTACTCGAGACTGATTTGCAAAGCGCAGTCAGCAGTACCCATCCTCCTCTTGCTCAGGAGCAACTGCTGGCAGAGACATTAGATCAGCCCAACAAAAATACACTGTTAGTCACGGAAGTGTTACTTAGCTCGGCCCTGGATGCGCCGGCCATCGATAAGCCTTTGGCTGAGATGGTCCTGGCACCAGAAACAGTGGCTGGTGTGGAAGAGGATATGCAGGCTCTGTTGTCATTAATGGCGGTAGAGGTGTCAGTACCGACTTGCCTGGATAACCAAGAAGAGGGAAACGCCCCTCAGAAAGAGAGCCTCCTTCCTGAAGAAAAGCAGGGGTCGGTACATGACATAACTACTGTAATTGAAGATGACTGTGTTTTACCAGGCGTAATAGAACCGGAACTATTAAATAGCACGGAAACAACGACTATTTTAGACGCTCAACATTTATCAAAGGCTCCAGGGTTGGAAGAAAATAGCGTGGAAGGTATTTTGAATGCAGAGAGTAATGTTGGGAACGCCTTTCTACAGTGGTTGAGTCTTGGGATAAAAAAAGGTGATATATCTGTTAATACTATAGGTTCCAGGGCACATATTGTTAGTGGTTTCGTGTTTCTCTGCGTTCCAGATATTTTTCATCTGTATATCAAAGAAAATAATTTGGAGCGTAGTGACCGAAATGCTATCCAAAAAGCATTTGAAAAACTGGGTAGACATCGGATCCGTAAGGGGCAGCGATTCTTTATTGGCCATCTTTATGAAAAGCCTGAGGGGGTGGGCACATATCGCCGTATCAATGGTTACCTGATTAAGGCAAATAGTTTGTATGGTGGGACACGCGTGCCAGAGGACAGTCAGTTACTCGTGATCCCGTGGTTTTTTGATGCAGGGAGAATCTCATAAGTGTTGGGTAAAACTGACGGATTGTGAGTGGATAAATTAACTCATTCGAGGTTATGAAATGAAAAGTGAAGAAAAGATGCATGACGAGTGGGAGTTCTTGCTCGAGGAATATTTTTTTACCAAACAGCTTCGTTCAGCAACGGAATGGAGTTATAGGAAAGTAGCACTGACATTTAC
Source organism: Serratia sp. SSNIH1 (assembly GCF_002935055.1). Classification (NCBI taxonomy): domain Bacteria; kingdom Pseudomonadati; phylum Pseudomonadota; class Gammaproteobacteria; order Enterobacterales; family Yersiniaceae; genus Serratia; species Serratia sp. SSNIH1. Next base: position 4,946,854 of record NZ_CP026383.1, on the reverse strand, counting down.
GCGTTTTATTGGCGGAACTATAACACCCGCTATGGTGACGCAAAGGGATGTGTTGCTTTGGCGTCGGCATCTGTTAAAGGAGAAAAACCGTTCGGTACATACATGGAACAATAAGGTGGCCCATCTGCGGGCAATATTTAATTTGGGTATTAAAAAAGCGTTGGTTCAGCACGGTGAGAACCCTTTTAATGGAACGGTAGTTCGATCTGACACTAAGAAAAAACGAATATTGACGAAGTCTCAATTGACCCGTCTTTACCTCGTGATGCAACAGTATGAACAGCGGGAGAAGGAGAGAAAACCAGTGAAGGGGGGAAAGTGCGCACTCTATCCTACCTGGTTCTGGATGACGGTATTAGACACATTTCGATATACCGGTATGCGTAACAATCAGATGATCCACATCCGCCTGAGAGATGTGAACATTGAGCAAGGTTGGATCGAACTTCGACTTGAAGGTAGCAAAACACATCGAGAGTGGAAAGTACCGGTGGTTCGTCAATTAAGGGAGCGAATAGAGCTGCTCATGAAGCGTGCAATCGAGCGAGGTGCGGGTCAGCATGACCTGCTTTTTGATGTCAAACGGTTCACCAATCCACGGAATACTCATTACATCTATGACGAGAAAAACGTTCTGCAGTCATTTCGTAACTTCTATCGTCGGTTGTCCAGGGAGAGTGGCTTCGATATTTCCTCACACCGTTTCCGTCACACACTTGCCACGGAGTTGATGAAATCCCCGGACAGAAATCTAAAACTGGTGAAGGATTTGCTGGGTCACCGTAACGTCAGTACCACAATGGAGTATATCGAATGGGATATGGGAGTAGCAGGAAGAGCACTAGAACAGGAGCTTGTTTTACATACGGATATCACCGCTACGAAAAGCTTACAAAGCTTGACACAGGCATGATTTGCTGTGAATACCACCAGCTATCGAGAAAAGGACGCCTGTGCGGTCACACAGGCATCCTTTTTGAGGAATTCAACTTACAACGTCGCGGTAGTAAACAGTTACTCTGTTATCGCTTTGACAAGTCGATTCCATATTAACCACCCGTTAAAGTTCTCATCCTTTAACCAGTGTGCATTGATGCAGAATTAGTGGTGCCCGGACTCGGAATCGTAGTTTTTATTAACTATATGAAAAATATGTAAAATAATCATAATTACCTTAAAAATACCAACAAATGTACCATCAATTTATAAGCATGATTGCAAATAAAGTCAATTATATTCAATTGGTTATGACAACATACTCTGCCAAACCTCACTGAACAATTGTCAAGTCTGGACTGATTGTTCAGCTGCTTTTCCCTGCTCTATTCAATAGATTACCGCCACCAAATCCGATATGTTTACTCATAACATATCAAAGCGATAAGTAAAGCCAGAAGGATAGATACCTCATGACCAAAGCGGAGATCGCCAGCGCTGTTAATGAATGGTTCAATATTGAAAACTACAGCGTCCTGCAAAATTTGACAGTAGAACAGCTTTTCCAAGAGATAGAGAACAGGATTGTCGCCTATCGTATGGAACAAAATCGGGCTGAGTTGTCTCCCGAAAACCTTAATAGGCATCAGAAATATTACGAAGAGTTGATTGAAGGTAAAGTCGTCTTTGGTGATGTTTTCGGTGGACCAGAAAAAAGACTATCTTCCAGCTATGCCATCAAGCCTGTAACACACCAAGGGCTATGGGAAGTGGCGGGTTATGTTGCGGCTTTCGATAAATACGTTAACCCGGAAGGAAAACCCCTACCTCATATGGAAGTCTCGCACCACCTGAAGGAAGCCGAGGTAAACAACGAAGGGCTGATGCTGGTTCAAATTAATCTGGCAGAAACATCACCCGAAGAAATCATCAATCACCTGAAAGTCATGGTTCCTGAGTGGAAACAGCAGCTACAGGCTCCTGAGCCTCCAGCCAGAGATTTTCGCTTTGGGGTCAGCAACCTTAAAAAAATACTCGATTACAACATTATCCCTATCATGGACCTGCTGTACTGGGCGCAGGATGAAGAGGTCAGGATTGGTATGCCACAACTGACCAGCTTTTTATACCCTGATGAGTTTAAAGACGGTATCCGTGATGTAGATAAGGTGAAGTCAACAGATCATCCTCTAGCAGTTAAGTATCTGACAAACCTTGCTCACTATCGCTCTTTTGTCGATTTTACATATAGATACGACGACAGAAGACACTGGAATATTCAGGATCTAATCAGAGCGGAACTTGGTAAGGATGAGCAATCCGATCAGGACTGATCTTCCAAAAGGCGGTGTTTTGCGCAATGTAAATATCGCCTATATTCACTAAGACTGAACATACCCTATTTTTCCCATTCCAAAAATCTGCGTAAAAAACTTATCCCTGAACGTCCCTCCTAAATCACAAGAAAAATCCATACAATTATCTCATCGAACAACACACCATAAAACGAAATATCATAGGTATTACGGGAAAAATAATGGAGGTAAATATGATTCAAACCAATAAAGAAAAACACCCGAAACTTATACGGTTGCCGGAAGTAATAAGAAAAACTGGATTTGGCAGGACATGGATTTATGAGCTTATAAAGGCTGGAAGATTTCCAAAGCAAGTAAAGATAAGTGAAAGGTCTATTGCCTTTATCGAAAGTGAGATTGATGAGTGGATTGAAAAAATGATTGCGAAATCTCGCTGCGTATCTGAATGCAAACATTTTAAACAAAAGGGGAATATATGAAAAGTAAAAACGTACTGCCTTGTGTGGTGACTGTTACGAATGATGAGACAGAAGTATTTATGGAAATGGCAATAAATAACTTTAGAAAACATCTTCAGGTCATGATTGATTGTATGGGGAATGATTATGAGCGCCATTTTAAAGACAGACGTTATATTGAAGAAGTGATTGCTAAAGTGATTGAGCGAACAAAACAAGAGTTTGCTGAATCAATGAAAGATAATAAAGGGAAAGAATATTATCTGTTCTTGGATGAGGTGAGAAGGAATCTGAGAGTTATTTATTCTGCGTATCGTACTAACTATTAATGAGAGAGGTGAATATGAACGAAAAATGTTTAGGCTGGAATGAAATACCCGTTAAAATATCCGCAAGTAATGCTGAGACAGCAAACTTTGCTACTGATGTTGTAAATGTCTACAATGAGTTTATACATTACTTATATTACAATCTAAGGGAGGATGCTTTTCTGAAAAAATTGAAGGATGGATTTTACAGGGAGATATTCATAATGGATATTATGAATCTCACGTTACAGGAATGGTTTGAAAGTCCTGAAGAGATAAAGATTAAACACATATCAGTCCCGGAGGTTAAAACTATACTAAGTAGCTATCATGAGTTTTTGATTAAATGTTTTAGTGGGGATGGTTACGTTCTTTATTACAAAAGAATAGAAATCAGCGCAAATAAACAGCGTGTAATATAAATCAAGAGGTAGAGAAATGAGTGAAAAACTGATAAAAGAATCCCGGAAGGTTTTCATGCATATGGCAAGTTTATTCTATGAAATGAAAATAAATACGCTTAAGGAAATTCGTCCCGATGAAGTTGATGTGTTAATGGAAGATGATGCATTCATGGAAGGCATTTATAAAGAGAGCATTAAAAATGCAGGTGCAGCTTTTAAAAAAGTAGTCAGGGCTGAGTATTGTGAGCAAGGGCATTCAGTAAAAATGGTTGATAAGGAGGTGGTATTGATAACACTGCGTGTTAATCATAAAAGAAGATGAGCATATAAGTTTCAAAAATATAGTCCTGTTTAGCCCCGCATATGGGGCTGGAAATAATAAACCAATAAATATCATTTTAAAATGAGGAATCATTATGTCTAAAAATATTGAAATTAAAAATACATCTACTGAGCTGTTCTATGATCTGGCAAAGCGTTCTTTCGAAGCAAGCTGGAAAACAATGCAAGATATGTGTAGTGACAGCATTTCGCACCTTGTTGATGACGCTGATTTTATGAGCGCATTTATACGGCTCACTATTAATCATATTTGTCATAACTTTGAGAAGTTTACTACACAAGAAGGAAATCAAGGAAACCTTACAGAGGTCAACTTTGAAGAGGTTGCAGAACGGCTTGTGCGTAATGCTTGGGTGTTTTGTTAATACTAACTGTTTTTTATTAAATACTAAAAATCGAAAAGAGGATATAGATGAAGAAAGATAATCTGTGTAAAAAAGATGAAACAATGATATTCGCCATTTCAGCAACGCTAATGTTGTATGTGGACAGGATATACAGCATGGCAAGTGTAAACAAAGATGATGCAATGATTTATGTAAATGATGAAGATGTTGTTGAGTTTGCACTACGAATTCACATGAAGGAAGTATTAACTGAGTTTGAGTATTACAAGGCTGCTTATGGGACAGGAAAGGAAAAGTATGAATATATAAATATAACAGAGCTATTAAAAAGGGTGATGTTTTTTCATGATTTATATGTCAAGGATATGTTGATAAGAAATATAAAGTCGGGACGATCTTTTGATGATTATAGTGTGTTGGACTGGGATATGGACATAAATAGATAATATCAGTAATGTTATTCAGAGGGATACATGAGTATATCTAAAATGTGTTACCGGAATGGATTCCGGTAATACGTACTCTGACTATATGAGGTGAAACTAGTTTCTGATGAAGTGACCTATTAGCGAATACGTAAGTGAATTTTCGGAACACACTTAAAAGTTAATAGCCAGTTGATAAAATATTTTTTTATATTAAAAACTACTCGCATTGAAATTTTTGAAACCTATATTCGATTTTTAACTTGATTGACATATTAATGAACAATGTTATATGTAAATAATAAAGTCTGATAAAAAATAAATGAGGTTCATATAAAAAGACTTACTCTTTTTAGTAGAAGACTGAAGGGCGCTTGTGAGAGGTTTTCAATTAGTAACTATATAAGAAAGGAGGTTTCAATGAAAAAAAGAACAGTAAGATTCTTGTCATCACTCAAAGATAATAAATTATATCGATACTTTGATGAACACTTTAACGTTATTACATGCATTAGTGTCATATTTGTCATTGTATGGAACATCTACTTTTATGCTTAAAACCTCCCTTGAGGGAGGCAGACTATTATTTAATAGTGTTATACTGAACATCACTGACTGGGTTTTTATTCTTGGAATAATCTACTACAGAAATACCAACCAGAATAAAGTAAATGACTCCAGCAACAATAAGAAAGAAAACTAGTGGTTTTTTGAGAGCATCATTTTCACCTTTTCTGTTCGGGTGCTTTTTGTTCAAACCCCATAGGATTAAATTTACTACTATGAAAAACAGAAAAAAAATTGCAGATTTTGGGTGATCTGAATAGATTATATCGAATAGGACAGTCATATCTTTCTCATATTCGTATCGTAAGAATTAAAGTGAAAAGCATAGCCGACAATATTACATTGGCGGCTTTTAATAAAAAATGTAATGAGATTAAATCTGGAAATCTTCCAGTGTTTTACCTGCTTCAATAGCAGCCACTATTGCTTTCGGAGTACGGCCCTGACCAGTCCAAGTCTGCTCATTACCGTTATCATCTGTATATTTATATTTAGCAGGGCGTGGAGTGCGTGTCGATTTGGTTTTAGGCTTAGTGGAACCTACCGCTGAAAGTAGCTCCGCAGGATCGATACCATCTTCTAACAGTTTCTGGCGGAAGGCTTCAAGCTTGGCCTGACGTTGTTCTTGTTCCTTGAGTACTGCATGTTCTTCCTCATGGCGCTCATCCACGATAACAGAGAGTTTTTCCAGCATCTCTTCCAGCGTTTCCAGATCAGTTTCACGAGCCTGTGCGCGAAGTGTACGAATATTGTTCAGTACCTTTAATGCTTCACTCATACTATGCCATCCTGCGTTTAAAATGGGGGATTGAAAGGGTGTGCAGTATTGTCTGATGATCGATTAAAAACACACCAACATATTAATAATATAGTAAATATTAGCATTAGTGCAATCTATTAGAACCATTTCAAACGAAAAGCGAAGGACCGATTTATAGGGCCATTTTTCGTCGTAGTTGACTTGATGGTTCGAACTCTGACGAAATGTTAGAGAGTTGCTCAAGACTCTGTTCAACAGAACGTTGGAACTCAAGAGCAGCTTCTGTACGTTGTTTGATGATAAGAGCGAATAGTTCATCAGGTGTTTTTTCTATTAGTGTTTTTCTGTAGAGCATGGATTCCTGAACCTTCTCAAGGCTCTTGGATGCAATAGCCGATGCATGGCAGATAGGATTAAGTTCTTCAATAAATTTTCCGAGCAGTGATTTTTTCTTTCGGTCTAATCTAAAGAGATCAGTGTGCGCAGATTTAAACTGTTTTGCTTCAATTAAGGGTGAGCCATTGGTTCTTAATCTGCGATATTCATCTCTGTATTCAGACATCGTTGGATATTGTTTTAATGCTTTGATGGTGTCCAGATACTGAATTAAATCATCATTGTCAAATTTTACTTTTCTCATATATACCTCGTTAATAAAATAGTGGATATATTTATATTACGAGATATAGTGTAAGTGTCAAATATAACCGAGAAATAGGAATGATAATATTCAGAAGAAAACTATATTTATTCTTCCTGACCAACATATTAAGGATAATCAACAAAAAGGTCATTTTCTGAAACAGGATCCCAATCAATATCTTCGTCTGGAGTAGAAAGTAACGGTTTATCATCTTCTTTAGGTGCTGTCTCTTTTGCCTTGTTTGTAAGTATCGTATCTTTATAAACGGTGACGAATACGTCTTCTATGCCTTCACTGGTCGTCTTCAGCGACTTCTTAACATATTCTTTCCTTGTGGCATTTAATGTTCTGTACTGGCCTTTCAGGAAGAGATTTGCGTTTATCATAGTATGTTTCCCTTCTAGGACCAGAATACCTTTATTTATAAGCTTCTTCCAGCATTTACACACGTTCGACTTACTCATATTAAGCACTTCTGCGAGTGCCGACTGAGATATACTGGCAATGAAGTTTCCATGCTGCATGAGCTTACATAAGCGGATCATTATTGTGTATTCTGCACCAGACATATTTTTTCCTAGCTTTTCCAGATTATCAAGAAAAGCATGAACATAGGCTATTCCCGGTTGAATATCAGAACTTCTCTCTTTTTTTACATTTACGGTTATTTTATCTTTTCTGTTTCTGTTATAAAAACTGTAAATCTCCAGTTTCTGCTTGTCTGTAAAATGATTTCTGTTTATATATTCTTCAACTTCTTCACTGTTGGAGGTCATTATAGTATTGTAATCAATGCTCATCGGTTATCCTTTTATTGTTACTATGTTTATTCTATTGAATGCAGGATATAATTTTGTCAAAAATAAATGTGAAAAAAGGAAAAATATTACACTTTTGCGAAATAGTGTTCACTTCTTTCTGGGGATTTTAACTATATAAAAGTTTCCACAGAAGAAACTTTGGTTTCCGTATAAGAAACTTCGGTTTCCACAGAAGAAAATTAAATTTCCGTACAGGAAACTTTTTTCGTCAAATCTCATTTAAATATAATAGGTTACACCTCCTTAATACTATAATATGTTTAATAACCATAACGGGGAGTGTGCCGGTTAAAAGGCACCGTCTATTTTTCTGCTATGTTTTTACTTGATGTTATGGACAGCAAGTGATTGTTTTATACAATCCAGAAGCGCTGCTGATTTTTTAGTAAATGTACAATTGTTTTTCCTCTACGTTGTAGCGGCTCCGCCGCAATTCTTTATGGATAAATCCATCATTAACAGGGGCAAGCCCTGTTTCAGCAATGTGATTGTTTTGAACAATCACTGGGTGCTGCTTCTTTAAATATAGTTTTCCTATGCGTTTAAGAGTAAATGCTATATTTTGAAGATAAAATGCTATGTTTAAACATAGGATCAAATTTATAACTGGATGATGAAATGTTCTGGAAAAGATATTTCCTCCTTTTAAATCGATATCAATAAAGCCCTCATCAAGATAGAAATACATATTTCAGAGTTAGGGCGTAGCCGTGCGTCAGCACATGAGCTTCAGCTCATAGATGGTGGTGATTTTCAAAAAAAAGGTGTTAGTGAAATAGAAAGAAATGCTTCGCAATAAAAATTGTGCTCGAAAAAACTAATCATTTTTAATATTGAAACCCCACAAGGCGATCATAAAATCGCCCGGTTTCTTTTAATCCTCTTAAGTATTATCTCTTGCTTCTTGCAAAATTAAATTAAGGAAAAACCGGCCTGTAGCCCTTGCGGTATAAGGTTTAGAGTGAAAATATGCGACTGACTGTACGGTCAGTGTTCCTGACTCTATAGTCAGTATTCCTGACTGCACGGTGAGCTTTCCTGACTTTGCAGTCAGTTTCTATGTCATTTTTTAACTTAAAAACGACAGTGCTTTAAATTATCGTCACTGGATTATTTGCGATTTTTGAAATATTTTCGCAAAAAAATATGCAAAAAAACTTGATATCTATTTTGTGCATGGTATTTAATTTATTATAAATAAAATAACAAGAGGTAATAACATGATGAATGAAATGGAAGTTGACTTGGATTTAGGCTTAAATCCTTTTTGTTTTGAAACAGAGCTAAAGATTGAAACACGAAAGAAAAATCTTACTGTTTCAAGAGGAACAGAGCTTATTGAAAAGAAAGATACAGGTAAAAGCTACTTCGCCAATATCGTGCATACGCAAGAGGTCGATAAAGAAGAGTTCATTAAACTCTATACCTCTCAGATAAAAGCATACTTTGATCTCACGAAAACAGCATACAAAGTGTTTTTCATATTTTTAAGAATATATCAGGATGCGATAGGCAAAGATCATTTCTACCTGAGCTGTAAAAAGGCAATGTCTCTTGCGGAAAAGATAGATCACTTTGTCTTGTCTGAATCTATCTTTTACAGAGGGATCAAAGAACTCATCGAAAAACGTATTATTGCTAAAACCAATGAGAAAAACTGGTATTTCATAAACCCTGCTATTGTCTTCAATGGTGATCGTGCTCGCTTTGTTTCAGAGATTATAAAAAAGAAAGAAGCAATGGTAGAACAATCCGAAAGCATAGTCGTCAATGCCGGCGGCAATAGCACACTTAAAGATAAAAACAGGTCAATTGAAGCAGTTATACAAGAAGTTAATAACCAAGATGACATAGATTTGATAATCGCAAGATTGCAGGCTAAAAAGTCTCAAGGGTTAGTGAAGAGTGAAAGTATAAACGAAATCCCTTCTGTGGAGAACACAAGTCTTGTGCCACCAGAAGAACCGTTAGATTGGGATAATATTTAGTAATTAATTTAAAAACAAATGCAACAAGATCGACTCAGGCAACAAAATAATATATAAATGAATTGTTTAATATTAGATAATAATAAGAAATTATCGAGGTTTCAACCCATTGACATAACTTTATAAAGTGATATTTATAAAGTTTAACTAGATAAAGGATTAGTGAAATGAATGAAGATGATGAATTAATATTTATATGTACTAAATTAGAAAAGTTGTATCAAGTCTATTTTCATATGAGAGTTGATGCGATTACAGACCTTGAAAATAGACTTAGAGAGAAAATAAGAACTGAAATACTTAAAACCTTAGCAGCGCTTGAGGATCTTATAACTAAATAAGATTAGCTACAGGAATGATCTTGGATGCTACCCGATAAATAGCCCTGCCCTTATCTTTATAGGGAAGCTGCTTGTCTTCATCCTTAATTTTTTTTTGAATTTCATAATTGATTGTACTTTTCACATCGGCAGGAAGAGACATATAAAATATTTTCAAAATCTCAATAACGGCTTCTGCATCAGTGGTGTGTGGTTCTTGTCCCAACATATAAATCTCCTAATTATAATAGATAAATATTGAAAAGCCCGGAGGGGCTTTCCATATAATGCTATTTATTCTCAAAATCTTCAAGCGTCTTACCGGCTTCGAGCGCAGCAGCGATAGCACGAGGACTTCGGCCCTGACCTGTCCATGTCTTTTCAGAACCATCGGTATCGGTGTATTTATAATTAGCTGGACGTGGGGCGCGTTTCGCTCCGGTCTTGGAAGAAGATGGGCTGACAGTTGAAAGCAACTCTGCTGGGTCTATGACATCTTCCAGCAACTTCTGACGGAATGCTTCCAGCTTGGCCTGTTTCTCTTCTTGCTGTTTTACTGCTTTATCTCATCCCTGCATAGTCGCCAGTGCCAACATACTCAAGCAAAATGATCTGTAAGATCGATCGATAAATTCATATTGATAGGTATAGGCGATTAAAAAGGATTTATCGATCGGTTTTCTAATTGGTATAATCGATCGATAAATTATATATGATAGTCTATAGCTATCATTTGTTTTGTATTGATCGATTTAAACGATGTGACGAACACTAAAAATAATTCAATTCTATCAATTGATTAGACGATAACTCCTGATCTGTAGGTCAGTGTGCCGGGATTGGGGTATACGAATCTGACTAAATCCTTGAGGAATAAATGAAAGGACATAACTTATTACCACTGGCGGTCTCTCTGGTGTTTCTTTCTGGCTGCCAGCAGCTCAACGATGGCGTGAATACAGTTAATGGAGCAATCAGTTCTTCGTTGTCTTCAGTAGGTAAAGCGCTGGGGGGAATTGCCACCACTCAAAGCCTTGGCCCGGTATCGCCAGTATCTGGTCTTGGTGCTGTCTGCAAAGACTATGAAGAAAATGCGATGGCAGCAGAAAAGAAATGGACAGGCAAAAGGATCTCTATCACCAATGCCACTGTTCTGGAAGTTACGAAGGGCAGAAGTGCCAGCGATATGATGACGGGAATGCCCAAATCTAACCCTAACTATTATCTGCTCTTCAAAACAGCAGATACCAGCTACTGCGGCGGGATGGTCTGGCTGGATTACTACTCTGGTATTGATGATGCAGTTCTTACCTATAAGAACGGCCAGAAAGTCAGCGTTACCGGAACAGTAAACAATTTCGAAGTCCGTGGGTTCGCTACCGTCAACAACGCCGATATGCCAGTTCGTCTGGTTGTGTTGAGCAATGGCACCATCAGCCATTAATCAAAGGAAAAAACAATGCGCAAAATTTTATTCGCTATTAGCCTTGCTTCACTGTTATCAGGATGTGGCGAAAAAGGTGACTTTGAGAAATCGATCAACGCGAAGATTGGTCAATCGAAAACCTGTTTCTCACTGAGAAACAACAATGTCACATTCCCTGTCCAGCTCCCCAAACCGCGATTTGATGAAACAGGCACTGGAACAGGGTCTGTGATCCTCGACGGCCTCGTAGAACAGGGCTTAATGGCCTTTGTCAAAGGTTGGGATAACAATACGGTTGGGATAACAGAGGAAGGTAAACAAGCCAAAATCTGGGATGCCAAAGAAGGTGTTTGTGTTGGTCGCCGTATTGTTGATGAAGTCAAAGAATGGACCGAGCCGGGCAACGGTAATCAGAAAGTTGTTCGCGTCACCTATACGTGGAAATTAACTGATGTTCCATCATGGGTGGACAAAAGCGCATTCTCTGGTGTGAAAGGGATGAACGGACCTGCTGATGGTGCCATGAATCTTGTTAAAACCAGCAATGGCTGGAGAGCCAATTAAGGAAGCCAATATGGAAAACAATATCATCAAATGCCCGTTTTGCTTAAAGGAAAGTCAGAGGGGCGTCCACGTTTGCACTGGTTGCATGGCAACTGTTTTATATGGAGTCTACCCCGGCTGGTATGCTTTCGTGGTTATATTATTGACCTTCGGCCTGTCTATACTGATCGGAATGTCTACAGGAATGGCGGGAGCTACTATCAGCCTACCAATCATCGCGGCTGTTGGGTTTGTAGCTGGTAAGGCAATCTTCTCTGATAATGTTGTTTTCAGAAGAAGAACGTAAATTAACCTTTAAATTTAAACCACATTTTGACATGAAATGTGGTTTATTTATATGGTGATAATGAAATTTGCATATGATATTTGTGCATGATATATGAATGTATACTTTACTTTTCTATTTATTAAATGGAGTTGCAGAAGGTTAAATTACAAGAAGGATTAAGAAATGAATAAACGCTCAATAAAAAAAGATAAATGTGAACTCTATAACCAGCTATGTGAAGATGATTTTTTGTCACCACTGGTGTATGCCGGGGAAATTATAATACATAAAAAAGATGATTATTCGTTTGCTATTCATAAGAGAACAGGTGTAATCATAAGATTTAAAGCTATTGCAAAGTCTAATAACAAAATCAGTCAAATAATAATACTAGAATCAGGTTGTATTTCGTATATAATGAAAGATCTCTCTACTGAGGAAATGGCTATCGGGATAAGTAAGTACAGAGACTTGATCTTACTTTTAAATCGAATTTTACAAGGAACCGAAATGATACAAACAGAAGATAACATTAACCAGTTCAGAAATTGTACTGCTGTTGTATTGAGTATACTTTATCAAAATTTTCCCAATCCAGTAGAAATCGATACTTTCTTCATTGAAGGTGAAGGTCTAAAAAAGGAAAAGAGAGTTCTGGTCAATTATGACGATGAAGTAAGTTCATGGAACAAAAACGGACATACGTCTGAAAATAATCCTGTGAAAGAAACTATTATCGTATACAAAAATACAATCAAGTTTCTTTATGACGAAGGCTATATACGCTGCTCAGAACCTGATTTAGGACCGGGACTGCGTAAATTTTATGATTGTGTTTTAACTTCGAAAGGACTGGCTGCTCTTGGAAAAATAGATGTCGAAAGAAAAGTAAGCTGGGGAGAGAAGATACATACAGCATTGAAGGATGGTAAATATAAGGTGATACAGGATATTGCTCAGAAATTTATTATGGAAGTATTACTACGATAAATTGAAAGTTTTCCATAGATATTTGATTGTATTAGCTCAGGACTGAGCTAATACACTCTACGTTAGATCTTTTTTTTCGGAGGCATTTTCTTTGCAATAGGAGTTAAATGTTTGGTAAACAAATTCAATCTTTCTAATTCATTAGAAAAAATGTATTTTTCAGCATTTTCGACATTATTCTTACAAATTAGATCGGAGAAATTTTTAGGGTTTTTGATGTGTGGTCTCTTTTTTGAAGTAAATAATATAGCCATATATGGGGATAGAGTAAATATGCAATCCGCAGTAAAATCTATTTCACCTGTTTTATTTTTCAACTGAAAAAACGGGAAATCACATGAGATTAATGAATGATTTATAGGTGGTCTGAAAATGAATACATTTACTTTTTTATAAAGATATTCAGGTGATAAAAATGGATACAATAAATACCTATTAAATTTAGAGAATGTATTCCTGATTTCTCTCATTGCCTTTCTTTCACTTAATGGAAGATATTTTGAACCATCATTGATAGTCCTTAATAACTCTTTCCAATCATTTTTGTTTATTATTTCATAATGTTCTGGGATTAACTCATTGTTGGACTTGATGGTTTTTTTTATTATATTAGGCAGATCTTTTATTTTGGAAGTTAAAATTTGTGAAATTTCATTGTCAATCTTTTTTAATCTTCTGCATAAAAACTGAGATAAGAACATTGTCAGGTTTTTTATCTCGCAATCATCGATTTCAGAAAATCCAGATAATAATTTATATGGTTTTATATTTGTTTTGAAAAAAACATTAGGCGGAGTGAAATTAAATAAAAAGTATCCTCTTGGACATAATTTCATGTAAAGATCTTTTTTAAGTGAATAATAGTTTAGTATAGATTTTATGGATGGGTAAATTTTTTCTAGCATTCCAAATAAATCTTCAATCACATTATCTCGTTCACCTTGCAACCATATTGTGTGTCTGAAATCGGCACCGCAAATTTTCTTAATATTTAAAGGAACATAGCGTTTTAAAACTTGAGCCTTTGATGCCTCTTTTTTAACAAAACCCCATACCGTTTCTTTTCCACCAGCATCTTTGGAAGTGAAAGATCTAAGATAAGTTGCTGGTAAATAATGTTGATATATCTGAAATGACCCCTTTCCCATATACTCATTCCTTTCTAAGTAGGACTGTACCCATATCAGTAGAATTAAATTATATATAATTTGAAGTGTCAATAAAAACCTATATGACAAAACCCCTACTAGGGACTCAACCGCGCTGTCTTGGTGGCCTCATTCTTAGGGCTTTGTTGGAATGTGACATAGATGGATCGAAATTCATACTGTGTTCCACTTCCGGTTTTTCGTTTTTCTGACGGCTTGGGAAACGGCTGATCTCATCCGGTGTTGGTTTAAAGTCATCTTGGTTAAACTTGGCTTTTTTCTCATATTCAGTGCGAGAGAAATGATGGCCTAACACCTCGTCAAAGACGTAGTTTTCTGCAATACGTTTATCATGTTCTTTACTGACAAGATCAATTTGGGATTTCTCTGTTTTAGCCCATACAAACTTCTGCTTGAAAAAATCTATGACAAGAGTTGTGAGGCGTTTAAAAATATTATCCTGACGTGGAATAGCCTGTTCCCTCTTAACACGTTCAGGGGCGCTTCTGGATGCCCTGTTTTGGTTTTGAGAGGAGGATGTTTTCAGGATAGTATTTGTTCCAGAATCAGAAATACTGACTGATGGTTTCTTACCTGCAACGACCTTACTGACTTTTGTTTTATCACGATAGGATTTAACACCTCGCATACGAGTATGATGAGGTGGTGCTACAAGTACAGGTCTTTGCGTTTCATTGGCAGAAGAGCCGGAACGCGTTTCTGGTAATACGATCTCTTCTGGTTCAGCAAGAGCAGCTACAGTGAAGCTTCTGGCATCAACGACGATTTCAAGATCAAGTTCACTGAAGGTCTTGTAGACTTCAACGGCTTCTTGCTTGGCAGCATCACGAACAGCTTGTTCTACGGTTCTTTGCTCTTGAGCAAATTTAGTTCGCCATTTACCACTATGAATACGCTTCATGGCAGGGCGGTTTGTTTCAGCGGCTTTAGCAAGCCATAGCACTTGTTCTTCATTGTCCAGAGCAACCGCTGCTTTCTCTAATGCTTCCTCATGCTGGGCTTGGAGAGAGCGATGGTCAATACGTTCTGACGAGCCAGCGGCAGCGAGGTAGCTGTTAGCCATAGCTGACCATGATTCACGCCATAAAACAGACATTTTTCTGTCGTTCCAGCTTCTTTCTTTTTTACCAAAACCTTCCGGGCCTATGGCTTTTAACGTCAACATAACGTGAGCATGAGGATTATCACTATCGAGATCGTGGAAAGCGATGTCGGCAATCATGCCTTTATCAACGAAATTTTTCTGGCAATACTCAAGGACAAGTTTTTTCTTATCATCATTGGTTAGCTCAGAGGGGATCGCAACATCGAAATAACGAGCTGTTTGACCATTTTGCTGACGCTCGACCCGTTCAACTTCATTCCACAATGCTGTAGAATCTTTAACAATATGTTCTGGAGCATTAACAGGTGCTAATATGAAATGCCCGTATAAATCAGTACGGCGACTATAATCATAGGTATCACCTGTTCTTTCATCTGTTATACGTGTACGAGCATGATAGGCAGCTTTCGCAACGGAAGATCTACCTTCAGAACGTTTCACAATTTTAAAATCAAGATGAAAAATAGCCATATAATAAAAACAACCTCAAAATAAATTTAAATATCAAACCAAAATATAAATCTCCAATACGACTCAGTTGGTTTTAGTTTTTCGTAAGAAAAACTCTGGTGTTGACGTTGACCTTGTTTCCGAAGGAAACGGTGTTAGCCTGCGGCAGGCAACTGTCGGTAGACCCCACACGCTCACGAAGTGAGTGTATAGGTGGGCATTGCTTTATTTTTATATCTCCTAAAGGAGCTAAAAATAACGACAATGTAAAAAGTTTTTCTATAGTTAAATAATAACGCTAGTTTTAATGTCTGTGAAATTAACAGGGCTAGAATCGGATAAACGGTTGAGGTAGAGTAATAATATTGAATAGTTGGGTTTTAGATAGCGCCCGTAAGGGCAAAAGTAGTTAAATTAGTCTCCCGCCGTAAGGCGGGAAAGCTGAATTAAGATAGAATAGTGAAAATAAAAAATATTTTACGTGTTGCACAATTCACAGGTTGAGACCAAAAACCAGAGTTTAAAAACAAGAGATAAATTTTTTCATTGATTTGATAAAATAAGTAACGGGGAGAGTATCAGCTATTTAACGTTAGTGATCGCACTCGCTTATGTTGCATGATTTTATTTTGAGCTTACTGACATCTCATGTTTAAAACCAAAATACCATTATTTCTGGATGAATCCCATCATTAACAGGACAAGCCTGTCAGCAGGTTGATTGTTTGAAACAATCATACAGTGCTGCTTCAATATATATAACATAACGTTACCATATTATTTGACCTTTTCATTTTTTAATTGTATTGCAAGGAGTAATCATTAAATAACAAAAGGAAAAACAAATGACACATAAATACATTAACTTCATGGGGTTGGATTTCAATAAGGTAGCGGAGATGAAAAAATCGTTTTCTGGGTTTGATAACCGAATACAAATCAACAATGATAAATTTGACGATGAACTATTTTATTTTTGCTGTTTTATGGATTACTTTCTTGAGCGCCATGACAACGTATCTTTCCCTGCTTATTATAAATTTTGCGTTTCTCTGGATGCTTACCTGTATTCACTCATGTATCTCGAAGAAAACATCTCAATGACGAACTTAATCGGTTTCTTCCCCGGCAAACTGTTCTGGCATACTGTTGATAATGGAAATGATGATGTTTTTTATATACTTCTTTCATTTTATATGAATGAATGGAAAAAGGAGAAGAGTTCTGATGAGTAAACAGGGAGATGTTCTTGAAGGTAATGATAAAAGCAGAAAGCCAAGATCAGAAAAAACCATTAAGCAAAAAATAGCATCAGCGCAGATGCGTTTGAATCGTCTCAAGACTAAAGAGAAATCTTTGTCCAAGAGTGCTGAGACACGCCTGAAGATTATTCTTGGGGCAGAGGTGGCTAAAGCTGTTGGCTGTAAAGTAGAAGATGTTGATAAGGAGTTTGTATTAGGCATATTAATTCATTTTAAAAACCTTGGTGCTGATGATAAGGCAAGGTTCAAATTGCGAGGAAAAAGGTTTCTTGATGAATTGATTGGCAGGCAATAATAAATGCCTATATTCACAGTTATATCACCTTTATATATTCAATGGTGTTTAATTAATAAATTTATTTTGAATGTTTATTTGCGCCATGCTTAGTAGTCTCTTAAAGATTAATTCTGCCATATATTCTTTAAAAAAATAACTTGAAATGCCTATGTCACATAGGTAACATAGGTGTGAATGAATTTAAGATATATATATGGCTATCGGAAGATCTGGAAGGATCGTGTTACAAGTAGACCCTGAGTTAAAAAAGAAGCTTTACTCTATCTTAGCTATGGAGTCTATAACCCTTAAAGATTGGTTTACTTTAAAAGCGAAAGAGCAAATTGAAAATAAGAATAAAGAGAATGCGAAATGAAATTTAAAGCAGATCAGACAGCTCAAAAACTACGTGGTGGTTATTATACACCACAAAACATCGCTGACTTTACAACCAAATGGGTTCTTAATAACAAACCTAAAAGTATTCTAGAACCGAGTTGCGGTGATGGTGTATTCTTTCAGTCTCTATACAATAATAAATTTGACAAAAACACTAAAGTACAAGGTTATGAACTTTTCGATATAGAAGCTAAAAAATCTATGGAGTTGTGCAAATCCTTAGGTTTTTCAGACGTTGAAATCACAGAAGGTGATTTTCTGGAATGGGCAAAAGTTGCAATTCAGAAAAAAAATACTTCTTTCGATGCTATTATTGGCAACCCTCCCTTTATACGTTATCAATTCTTAGAAAAGGATTTCCAAGAAAATACTGAAGCAATTTTCAAATTGCTTGACTTAAAGTTTACTAAACATACAAATGCATGGGTGCCTTTTATTTTGTCTGGCGTTTCGCTCCTCAATCCCGGAGGACGTCTTGGCATGGTAATTCCATCAGAAATTATAAATGTAATGCATGCACAATCCTTGAGGACATTCTTGGGTGAGCATTGCTCTAAAATTGTAATTATTGATCCAAAAGAAATATGGTTCAGTGAAACCTTACAAGGCGCGGTCATTCTATTAGTTGAAAAGAAAATTAATCTGGATTGTGCATCACAAGGTGTCGGAATTAAAGGGGTCAGTGGCTTCGATTTTTTACAAAAAAATCCCGAAGATATATTCAACGAAACAAATACAATCAATGGTGATACCGTAAAAGGTAAGTGGACAAAAGCCGTCCTAGATAAAAATGAAGTTAACCTTCTTAATGAGATTATTAAACATCCAAACGTACACTCTTTTGATACTATAGCAAATGTTGAAGTGGGAATGGTCACAGGTGCCAATGAGTTTTTCCTCGTAAATAAAGATGTAGTTGACGCATTTGATTTAAGTGAGTTCACCCATCCAATGTTTGGAAGAAGTCAACATTGCCAAGGTGTTATATACGATGAGGTTCAACATTTAGCTAATATAGAGAATAAGCTTCCAGTTTATTTTTTATATTTGGATAAAGAATTTCATGAACTACCTAAAAAAACGCAAGAATACATTTTCAATGGTGAATTACAGGGCTTTCACAAGCGATATAAGTGCAGAATTCGAAAACCTTGGTATAAGGTTCCCTCTGTATTTAGCACAAAATTAGCTATGCTTAAACGATCTCATGATGCTCCAAGATTAATTTATAATCAATATCAAGCTTATACAACCGATACAGCCTATAGAATTAAACCTAAATCTAATATTAATGAGGAAAAATTGTCCTATTGTTTCCTCAATCCTTTAACTGCTATATTCGCAGAACTAGAGGGTCGTTCTTATGGTGGTGGCGTAATGGAGCTTGTCCCTTCTGAGATAAGGAAGCTGTTTATCCCTCTACCGGAAAAAATTGAGTTCGATTTATCTGAGTTAAATAACTCTATGATGAACAGATCCATGGAGCAAATTCTTGCAGAGCAAGGGAAGAAAATATTCTCTCACATGGGATATGATGACGAAGTAGTTGAAAAGTTAATACATGTTTGGAATAAGTTAAAAAATAGAAGGCAGCGAAGTTAGAAGTTTTAAGAGTGGCCCTATCATTAAATCAAAATTGATAGGGCTTCGATAATTACTCAACAGAAATTTGATATTTATTACCACCAATATGATATAAAATCATTGTTTTTCCTAATAATTCTTCTCTTGAAATATAATTTTTAGCTTCTCCCCAATGGATCTGAGTAACACTATTATTTTGTTTATATGTTTTACTATCCGTTCTGCTGTCATGTGTTAACTTTAATTTAAAATCACCATAAGAAATCCCATTGACTATTATTTCAAAAATGGCTTCGGCTCTTTCCAAATGTTTTTTATTAGGATTGGTATCTATAACCCATGTTAGTTCGCTAAATAATTCATTTCTGAAATAATGTCGTTGGTCAATGTTGCTGAACAATCCTTTTTTGAAAAACATTGATCCTGTTGGATTTGTTTTTATAGCTGTCGGTATATTTAAATCTCTTCTTGTTAAAGGTTTACTTTTCCAGACCTCGCCCACATGATTTTCATTATGTGATATGTGGCTAGCAATGCTGGTTAATTGTTTTGTTTTAATAACCTTTGGGAATGCAGGAATAAATTTAGGGTTTTTAGTTTTTGTTTTACTTAGTATTAATGCTGAGTCTTTAATATCCTCATTTTCTAAAAAACCATCTTCATGTAAAACATTTAATTCTTCCTTGCTATTAATTTTTTTTACATTGTTAGGATGGTTGTTTTTTAATAATTCAAAACTTGATTCAATCTTATCAGTTAAAATATCATAATTTGATGTTCCCTTTTCTAAAAAAACATGTGTGCTAATTTCTATATTTTCACTAAGCCCGGAATATGTTAAATTGGCACTGCCAGTGATAATATGTATGCCTTCGTTCTGAAAAGCGAGATATATTTTAGGGTGAAATATTCTCGATACTGTTCCCATATTTATTAAATATGGAGAAATACCACATCTAATGATCTCCTCTACCGCTTGCTTTGAGGTTACACCATTAGCAATACCAACGAATAGTTCAATTTTATCTTTGAACTTGGAGAGAGTCTCTTTGAGCAGATGCACTCCATTTTTTCTTGCAAATGCCACGCTAATTATAATCTTATTATTTTTTTCATCTGATAACACATTCTTTACTGAATGAATATGTTCATCTCCTAAAACCAAACCCTGTAGTAGTATATTTTTTAAAGTCATCTGCATTAACTCTATTTTATAATATGCTGTATCGTCCAACAGGGAAGAACTATAGAGTTCTCCCTGAAAACTCTAAGTGTCAATGTATTGAAATTAAAAAATCGAAGTTTTCATCGATGGCCTTGTATAGTTCGAGATCACACCCTACTAAATCACGACGCTGAATCAAATATTTGGCGTCATCCCAGTGCAATCCGGTTGTATAATTATTCTGGCCTGCTTCCCATGAAGGTTTATGACTTAATTTAAGCTTAAACGTACCTACCGATGTACCTTTTATTTGTAAATGGAAGGTTGCCTCAGCCATTTCCTTTCCATCAATTTCATACCATAGCAATCCAGAGAATACCTGATACCGGAAATATTCCGTTTGATCAATAACTTTACCATTGTCAGTATAGCCAGCCTGTGTAAGGCGTAACACGCCAGAAGCATGTCCTTGAACCAGCAGTTGCAGATCCCCCTCTGGGAGGTTTGGCTTTCTCCAGCATAAGTTGAATGGCATTGTACGTATCTCCATGTAGTGTAGTCTACATATTTATATTAAAATTCCATCCGCTGCACAAGGTTTATTACATTTTTATTAGTGATTTTTTTCTAAAGAAATTTCATTATTATCTATTCGCGAATTTTGAACATTAACTAGTTAATGTTCAAAAAATTTTTACATGAGGATTTTGTATCATTAAAAGGAGGCAAATATTTTTATCACAATAACAAGCATAAAAAATAACATAAATTATTGACGCTGATAAAAACGTTTTTTTAAATAGAGCATTCTCAGCCGAATGCTGTTGACTAAAGTAATAAGGCCCAAGAATACGGGCCTCTAAGCAAGAAAAATAGGGATGAATCCTGATTTCTTCGTTTCACTTTTAAGCATTATTATGAGTTTATATTCTTCAAAATGCTTAAGTGATTGGCATTATCTTCTCAGCCAACTTTTTTATAACGTCCCTCAGTTTTTAAAATCGTATGGCCGTAATATCCCTTTCCGGTTAGCATCTAGATAATCAGCCCACCACTGTAGCATTAGCCTACGCTCATCGAGATGCTCAGCAAGATGGATGTAAGCAGCGCGAACGTTATTACGCTCTTGATGGCTCATCTGGCGTTCCACTGCATCTTTTGACCATAAGCCGGATTCGATCAAGGCACTACAGGCCATTGAGCGGAAACCATGACCACAAACTTCTGTTTTGGTGTCATAGCCCATTTTACGAAGCGCATTGTTGACGGTGTTTTCACTCATTGGTTTATAGGCATAGTGATCGCCAATGAAGATGATTTCCTGATCGCCACTGAGCTTCTGAATTTCTCTCAGGGTTGCTATTGCCTGCTTGCTTAATGGAACAAGGTGAGGGGTTTTCATCTTAGAGCCACGGCTGGAGTGTTTCACTCGTTGTAGTTCTTCACGTTTTGCAGGTATCGTCCAGAGCGCATTTTTGAAATCAATTTCAGACCAACGGGCAAAACGCATCTCACTTGAACGAACAAAAGTCAGTAAAGTGAGTCGCACAGCAAGGCGGGTTAACTGTCTTCCTCTATAGCTCTCAATACGGCTGAGAAGCTCTGTAATGCGTTCAAACGGAAGAGCCGGGCGATGGACTCGTTTTGCTGTTGCAATGGCACCTGCTAAGTCCTGTGCAGGATTACTATCGATAATACTGTTATGGACAGCATATCGCATGATAGCGGTGATACGTTGCTGGAGACGAGCAGCAATCTCAAGATGCCCGGACTTTTCAGCCGCCTTAATTGGTTGGAGTAGGTCACGGGTTTTGAGGTCGGTAATGTTTCGTTTACCAATAACAGGGAACACATGATTGATAAGGCTGTTCATTACCCTTTCAGCATGTGTTTCTGACCATTTGATGTTGCTTGCATGCCAGTCTCTGGCAACGGACTCAAAAGCATGAGCGCCGCTTTGCTCTACCTTTTCTGTTTTTTTCTTTTCGGAGGGGTCGATACCAGCAGCAATTAATCTTCTGGCATCATCTCTACGGTTACGGGCATCAGCAAGAGAGACAGCAGGGTAGACCCCAAGAGCCAGTAGCTTTTGTTTTCCTGCAAAGCGGTATTGTAGACGCCAGTATTTGGAGCCATTGGGATGAATAAGAAGATGCATGCCGTTGCCGTCAGTGAGCTTTACAGGCTTGTCGGCGGGCTTGGCATTTCTTACCTTGACATCAGTGAGAGCCATCGTTTACCCCTCCCTGTGATGGTACAAAACGTATCGAACTAACAATACCAACAGATATACCATCAAGGCAATGTGGATGTTGATGAATGTTAGTGAACGTCAGCGAGGGGGGTAAAGTAGATAGTTTGTTGACTTTAAAAAGAAAAACGGACGTCAATGGACGTCCGTGTATGAATAAGTGGTGCCCGGACTCGGAATCGAACCAAGGACACGGGGATTTTCAATCCCCTGCTCTACCGACTGAGCTATCCGGGCAACGGGGCGCATTAAACCGTATTGGCCGGGTGGCGTCAATCGCTTTCTGTCACAAAGCCGATCGGTTGCTCTATTTTCAGGCAGCGAACCCGGCGGAGTGGGGGATGGGGGGGTATTTCAACTCAATAAATATGCATATAAAACGTGTATTTATACCGTCGTCAAGATGGTTTTTTATTATTTTTTAATTAAATAACAATGCGTTATTGTAAAATCAATGCGCGTTAAACCAGAGCGATTCTTGCTTGAACCCCGCAACGAATCATGCAATCATTGCGCAAATTTTAGCACTCTCCGTTCCCTGACGGTGTTCCCGCTTCTTATAAGCCAGAGGGTTATTGGCATGACTGGTTTTGTTGCTCAAGCGCTGCTGCGCACCAGACATCTGACGCCGCCACCGTTCCGCCGTTGTCTCCTTTGCACGTCATCCGCCCGAATACGCCTGCCGGCCATGCGGTAAGGCCACCTGATGCTCGCTGTTAGGCATGTGTAAAGCCAGCGCTGCGGCCCTGATTTTACTGATGCCTGTCGGACGCTGCCAAGACCAGTTCCCCCGATAGCCGCCTGATGATCCCCGATCATGAGCCGGTCACGCACGCCGCTTATGCTGCCGTGCCCGGGTATCGCTTTACCGGGATAACCGCGTTATCTCATTACCGTGCCGGTGGCACACCCTCATCCTTCACCGTTTGAGAGTCCGCATGATGAAAGAATTGAAAATCGCGACCAGCGCCAGCCTGGTCGCCACCATTGAGACGCTGCGCCAAATCGTGCGCGTAGAGCAGACGGACTACACCGACGTGGCGGCGGTGGTGGTGTCGGTCGCCGACGTTAACGCCGGCATTTTGGCGCGCTTGCAGGCGACGGGGTTCGACATTCCGACCTTCGTGGCGGTGGAAGGGGACGAGCATCTCTCGCCGGACTATCTGCCGTTCGTCAGTGGGGTTTTCGCGCTGCTGGCCGGCGCCAGCAAGCCGTTCTACATGGCACAGCTGGAGGCCGCCGCCGACGCCTACGAGCAGGCGCTGCTGCCGCCGTTCTTCAAAACGCTGAAGACCTACGTCGAGATGGAAAATTCGACCTTCGCCTGCCCGGGGCATCAGGGCGGCGAGTTCTTCCGCAAACACCCGGCCGGCCGGCAGTTCTTCGATTTCTACGGTGAGACCCTGTTCCGTTCCGATATGTGCAACGCCGACGTCAAGCTGGGCGATCTGCTGATCCACGAAGGGTCGGCCAAGGATGCGCAAAAGCACGCGGCGCGGGTGTTCAACGCCGATAAAACCTACTTTGTGCTCAACGGCACCTCGGCGGCCAACAAGGTGGTGACCAACGCGCTGCTGACCCGTGGCGATCTGGTGCTGTTCGATCGCAACAACCACAAATCCAACCACCACGGGGCGCTGATCCAGGCCGGCGCCACGCCGGTCTATCTGGAAACCGCCCGCAACCCGTTCGGCTTTATCGGCGGCATCGATGCGCACTGCTTCGACGAACGCTACCTGCGCGAGCAGATCCGCGAAGTGGCGCCGGAGAAGGCCGCGGCGGCAAGGCCGTTCAGGTTGGCGATCATTCAGCTCGGCACCTACGACGGCACGATTTACAACGCGCGTCAGGTGATCGACACTATCGGTCACCTGTGCGACTACATCCTGTTCGACTCCGCCTGGGTGGGCTATGAAGGCTTTATCCCGATGCTGAAAGAGTGCTCGCCGTTGCTGCTGGAGCTGGACGAACACGATCCGGGCATTTTCGTCACCCAGTCGGTGCATAAACAGCAGGCGGGGTTCTCGCAGACCTCGCAGATCCACAAGAAAGACGACCATATCAAAGGGCAAAAGCGCCACTGCAACCACAAGCACCTGAACAACGCGTTCATGCTGCATGCCTCGACCAGTCCGTTCTATCCGCTGTTCGCCGCGCTGGACGTCAACGCCAAGATGCATGCCGGCCCCGCCGGGCGCCGCATGTGGATGGACTGCGTCAAGCTGGGCATCGAGACCCGCAAACAGCTGCTCAAGCGCTGCTCACAGCTGAAGCCGTTTATTCCGCAGCAGGTGGCGGGCAAAGACTGGCAGGATCACGATACTGACCTTATCGCCAACGACGCGCGCTTCTTCACCTTCGTGCCGGGGGAAACGTGGCACGGCTTCGAAGGCTATGCCCAGGATCAGTATTTGGTGGATCCGTGCAAGCTGCTGCTGACCACGCCGGGCATCGACGCCGCGACCGGCCAATACACCGAGTTCGGCGTGCCGGCCACCATTCTGGCCAACTTCCTGCGCGAGAACGGCATCGTGCCGGAGAAGTGCGATCTCAACTCGATCCTATTTCTGCTGACCCCGGCGGAAAACCCGGCCAAGATGGAGCAACTGGTGGAGATGCTGGTGCAGTTCGAGCGCTATGTTGCAGAGGACGCGCCGCTGAGCGTGGTGCTGCCGACGGTGTACCGCAAGAACGAGCAGCGCTACCGCGGCTACAGCATTCGCCGGCTGTGCCAGGAGATGCACGATCTGTACGTCAGCTTCGACGTCAAACAGCTGCAAAAGGAGATGTTCCGCCAGGATCATTTCCCGCCGGCGGTGATGAACCCGCAGGACGCCAACGTGGCGTTTATCCGCGATAACGTCGAGCTGGTGCCGATCGGCCAGGCGGAAGGGCGCATCGCGGCGGAAGGGGCCTTGCCGTACCCGCCGGGCGTGCTGTGCGTGGTACCGGGCGAAGTGTGGGGCGGCGCGGTGCAGCGCTACTTCCTGGCGCTGGAAGAGGGCATCAACCGCCTGCCGGGCTTCTCGCCGGAGCTGCAGGGGGTCTACATCGAGAAAAAAGATCACGGCTGGAAGCGCATCTTCGGCTATATGATCAAGCCATAGAAAAAGGGCCGGTTCGCACCGGCCCTTCTCATTTATCCACGCGGAACGCGTTACTTTCTGCGGTAGCTCTTCTGCGCGGTATTCACTTTCACCAGATAGCGGCGCGACTCGGCGGCCGGGTGCTTGGTGGTCAGCGTCTGGTACACGTCGCCCGGCTGCATGCCGTTGATGATGCCCACCGCGCGCGTTCTGTCGCTGGAGAACACCCGCAGCACGCTACCGGCGCCGCCGTTGTAGGCGGTGATCACCGCATAGCGGCGCGAGGTCGGGTTCTGAATGCCGCCCAGGTAGTTGTTCTGCAGGATCGCCAGATAGGCGGTGCCAGTGTCGATGTTGTTCTCCGGATCGAACAGGTAGCTGCGGCTCGGGGTGCCCCATTTGCCGCGCATCTGGAACACATCTTTACCGGCGGTATGCTGCACCACCTGCATCAGGCCCAGCGCGTCCGAACCGCTCACCGCATACGGGTTGAAGCTCGATTCGGTCTGCATGATCGCCAGGATCAGCGACTCGTCCACGCCGTATTTTTCCGACGCCTTGCGCACCATCGGCAGGTATTTGTGTGCACGTTTGTCCAGGTGGTTCGGCACCAGCTGGATGGTGACCGAGTAGATCACGTGCAGGCCGGAGGTGCGTTTTTGCAGCTTGGTCTGCAGCAGGTAATCGGCGAAGTGCGCCGCGCGCCATTCCCAGCGGATCGGCGCGCCCTTGTTATCCAGCACCTGACCGTACAGGAATGGCTCTTTGCTGATCTGGATATCGTTGGCGTCGGAATAGAGATCGATGGACCCCGGATCGTCACCCATCAGCAGCGTGCTGATGATCGCCTGGCGCAGGTGCGCGGCCGGATCGGTGGTGGCGATGGTCTCGATGGTAATGGCGCCGGTGTCGAAGTTGATGTGGCTGCGGGTTTGGTACTGGTCGGTATATTTGACGTAGTCTTTCGGCCCGGCGATCAGAACTTCGTTCAGACCCCAGATGTTCTCGATGTTGTGGGCGAATTGGCCCATCAGAATGTCGAAGCCGTTGGTATCTTTAATCCAGGCTTCGTTGATTTCTTCACTTTTTTTGCCGGAACAGGAGATCAGCAAAGGCGCTATTACGAGCAAAGCTAAAATTTTCTTCATCTTAAAGCCGTTTGGAAGAAGTATAAGAGGATTGAAGCGGGCCAGCGCCTGGCCCCAACAGCGTTATTCGCTCGGCGGCGTATAGCCTTCGATGTGCACGTCGTGCCCTTCGAACAGGAACTTGATCATTTCCTCTTCCAGCAGCTTGCGGTCGTCCACGTTCATCATGTTCAGCTTCTTCTCGTTGATCAGCATGGTCTGCTTCTTCATCCACTCGCCCCAGGCTTCCTTGGAGATCTCGTTGTAGATGCGCTTGCCGACGTCACCGGGATAAAGCTGGAAGTCCTGGCCTTCGGCGTCGCGCTGCAGGAAAGTACAAAAAATGGTGCGGCTCATGCTAATTCCTCATCGATGGCGCTATCGCCATATAAGTTTTGTTGGATCGGGGGCTGCTTCGCCAGCTGTTGCAACAGGCGATCCACCGGCGCTGCCAGCCCGACCGACGGCGGCTGCGCTAAGTTATACCAGAGACCCGCGCCCTCATCCATGCCGCTGCCCGCCGCGTCGAGCGACAGCCACATCGGCACGATATCGAGGTGGAAATGGCTGAACGTGTGGCGAAACGCGGTCAGCTGCTCCAGGCGCTTGCCTTTCAGACCGCGCTGCTGCAGCCAGAGTTCCAAATCCACGCGCGCGCTGAACTGCGGGAAGCAGAACAGGCCACCCCACAGGCCCACCGCCGGGCGCTGCTCCAGCCACACCCGGTCGCCGTGCTGCAGCAATAAGAAGTAGGCGGTTTTTTCCGGCAGGGTCTGCTTGGGTTTCTTGCCGGGGTAGTTGGCCCAGCTGTGGTTGGCGTAAGACAGGCAGCCGACGTTGAGCGGGCAGAGTTCGCACTTGGGCTTGGAGCGGGTGCAGACCATGGCGCCCAGATCCATCATTGCCTGGTTGAACTGGCCGACGCCCTGTGCCGGGGTGACCTCTTCGCTGATTTTCCACAGCCGGTTTTCGACTTCTTTCTTGCCCGGCCAGCCCTCCACCGCGTAGCAGCGGGCCAGCACGCGCTTCACGTTGCCGTCGAGGATCGGATAGTGTTGACCCAGCGCCAACGACAGCACCGCGCCGGCGGTAGAGCGGCCGACGCCCGGTAAATCGGCAATTTCTGCGAAGGTTGTCGGGAACTCGCCGCCGTGCTGTGCGACAATGGTCTGCGCCGCCTTGTGCAGGTTGCGGGCGCGGGCGTAATAGCCGAGGCCGGTCCACAGATGCAGCACTTCGTCGAGCGGGGCTTCCGCCAGCGCGCGCACGTTGGGAAAACGGGCCATAAAGCGCTGAAAATAAGGAATGACGGTGGCAACCTGGGTCTGTTGCAACATCACCTCGGAGAGCCATACTTGATAGGCGGTTTTTTCCAGCTGCCACGGCAGGGTCTTGCGACCGTAGCGCTGATACCAGTCAAGCACCACCTGTGCGAATTGTTGTGCTTGCATCATGAGCAGCGTCGTTATCCGGCAGAAAATGAAGCGAGATTGCAGCATAGAGTCATGGTGCTGTAAACCGGAACTTTCCGACGCCGCACGGCGGGTACAGAAGATGAACACTTGCTAAACCAATGTATCTTTGCATAATGCGCGTTTCCCTAATTGGCAGCCAAACAGACAGAAAGCACTATGATTAATGACGTCATCTCCCCGGAATTTGATGAGAACGGCCGCGCGATGCGCCGTATCCGCAGTTTTGTCCGCCGCCAGGGGCGGCTGACCAAAGGCCAGCAGCACGCGCTGGAGAACTATTGGCCGGTGATGGGCGTGGAGTATCAGGCTGACGCTGTCGATCTCGCCGCGCTGTTCGGCCGCGACGCGCCGACGGTGCTGGAGATCGGTTTTGGCATGGGCGCCTCACTGGTGACCATGGCGGGCAACAACCCGCAGCAGAACTTTTTAGGGATCGAAGTGCACTCGCCGGGCGTGGGCGCCTGCCTGGCCGACGCCCACGAGGCGAAGCTGAGCAACCTGCGCGTGATGTGCCACGACGCGGTTGAGGTGCTGGAAAACATGATCCCGGACGGCTCGCTGGACATGGTGCAGCTGTTCTTCCCCGATCCGTGGCACAAGGCGCGCCACAACAAGCGCCGCATCGTGCAAACGCCGTTTGTCGAACTGGTGCTGCGCAAGCTGAAGACCGGCGGCGTCTTCCACATGGCCACCGATTGGCAACCTTATGCGGAACATATGTTAGAGGTTATGAACGGGGTCGCAGGCTACCGTAATCTTTCCAGCGATAATGATTACGTGCCGCGTCCGGATTCGCGCCCACTGACGAAGTTTGAATTACGCGGCCAGCGCCTGGGACATGGCGTTTGGGACTTGATGTTTGAGAGGAAAGAATAATGGCTAAGAACCGCAGTCGTCGTTTACGTAAAAAGTTGCACATTGAAGAATTTCAGGAGCTGGGTTTCTCCGTAGCCTGGCGCTTCGCCGAAGGCACGTCGGTGGAAGACATCGACAGCACGCTGGATACCTTCATCGATGAAGTGATCGAGCCGAACGGCCTGGCGTTTGACGGCAGCGGCTACCTGCAGTGGGAAGGTCTGATCTGCCTGCAGAAGATCGGCCACTGCACCGACGAGCAGCGCGAGCTGGTGAAAAACTGGCTGGAAGCGCGCAAACTGACCGACGTTAAGGTCAGCGATCTGTTCGATATCTGGTGGGATTGATCGCGCTTGCCCGATGAGCGCGGCTTCGCGCCGCTTATTTCCCCCTAAATAATTGGATTCGCATCACGGCGGCAAGAGGGTGAGTCCCCAGGAGCTTACTTCAGTAAGTGACTGGGGTGAAAAATCAGCCGGGAGCAGATTTAAACGCTGTTTGCAGCGGCCCCGAAGGGGTGAGGCCCACGGATGGGCCGAGTAACTGCGCAGCCAACACAGATGCGGATTCAAGTATGACGGGGATGGATTTAAGGTGCCTTAACGGCGCCTTTGTTTTGCCCGGAGTGTGACCGAGGTGGTAACAACATTGGATAACGCGTTGCTGGAGGCGATCCTGCAACAGGTGCGCCCGCTGATTGGCCAGGGGAAAGTGGCCGACTACATCCCGGCGTTGGCGGAAGTGCCCGCCGATCGGCTGGCGATCGCCGTCTGCACGGTGGACGGCGAACTGTTCCAGGCCGGCGACGCCGCGGAGCGCTTCTCCATTCAGTCGATCTCCAAAGTGCTGAGCCTGACGCTGGCGCTGACGCGCTATCAGGAGCCTGAGATCTGGCGGCGCGTCGGCAAAGAGCCTTCCGGCCTGCCGTTCAACTCGCTGCTGCAGCTGGAGATGGAGCAGGGCAAACCGCGCAATCCGTTTATCAACCCCGGCGCGCTGGTGGTGTGCGACATGCTGCAAACCCGGCTCAGCGCCCCCAAACAGCGCATGCTGGAGGTGGTGCGCCAGCTGGCCGGTGAAGACGACCTGGCCTATGACCTGCGGGTGGCGCGCTCCGAGTTCGAACATTCCGATCGCAATGCGGCCATCGCCTATCTGATGAAGTCGTTCGGCAACTTCGAAAACGACGTGATCACCGTGCTGCAAACCTATTTCCACTACTGCGCGCTGCGCATGAGCTGCGTGGAGCTGGCGCGCAGCTTCGTCTATCTGGCCAATCACGGCCGCGATCTCAACGGCGAGGCGGTGATCAGCCCGCTGCAGGCCCGACAGATCAACGCCCTGATGATGACCAGCGGCATGTACGACGGCGCCGGCGAATTCGCCTATCGGGTGGGGATGCCGGGCAAGTCCGGCGTGGGCGGCGGCATCGTGGCCATCGTGCCGGGCGAGCTGTCGATCGTCGTCTGGTCGCCGGAGCTGGATGCTTCCGGCAACTCGCTGGCGGGAACTGCGGCGCTGGAACTGTTGTCTCAACGTATCGGTCGTTCGATTTTTTAATCCCAATCAGGATGGGAGTCAGGAGAAGCTATGTTGAAGAAAACCGGGTTAGCCTTACTGCTGCTGGCGGCGACTGCCGCACAGGCCCACGCCGAGTACCAATGCAGCGTTAAACCCCAGGACGATGTGATCATCAGCCCGCAGAGCGTGCAGGTGAAAGGCGCCAGCGGCGACCTGCAAATATCGCCGGATGGCGACGTGATCCGCAACGGTCAGGCGCTGAGCCTGAGCGACAGCCAGCGGCAGAAAGCCTTCAGTTACCAGAGCGCGCTGCGCAAGCAGCTGCCGTGGATCGACGACGGCGCGCAGAAGCACCTGGAGAAAGCCCGCGCAGCGCTGGATAAAGTGATCGTCAAAGAGCTGGGCAGCAACAGCAACGTGCGCAACCGGCTGACCACCCTGAACGGCCAGCTGAAGCAGCAGATGAACCGCATCATCGAGCACCGCAGCGACGGCCTGACCTTCCACCACAAGGCGATCGACCAGGTGGAACAGGACGGCCGCAACATCGTGCAGCAGAGCATGGGCGGCGTGCTGCAGGACAGCCTGAACGAGATGGGCGTCAAACAGGCTGCCAACAGCGGCGGCAACCCGCTGCAGGCGATCATGGGCAATTTGGGCGGCTTGCAGAAGGCGATCCAGAACGAATGGAACAACCAGGAGCAGGACTTCCAGAACTTCGGTCATGACGTGTGCAACCGCGTCACCGCACTGGAAACCCAGCGCAAGGATCTGCTTAAAGCGTTGAAGTGACGGATAGATATCGCATATCCATATCAGAGACGCTGAGGCGAAGCGAAATTCTGGTTGATACCTATCAGGCATTGTTTTTGGCGGCTTGGCATGAGTATTTCGGCTAAACGCGTCAGCTTTGAGACGCGTTGGACGAGGATGTTTCCGTTGAGGGATTGCTGAAGGGGCGTGGCGACGTGACGCATCGCCCTCATAATGCCGCCTGAACATGAAAAAAAGCGCTGATCATTCAGCGCTTTTTTTTACTCGTCGTCCGCCAGGAACAGTTCCAGCAGCGAGTTGAGGAACAGTTTGCCCTTCTCGGTGATCTGCCAGTGCTCCGCGGTTTCTTCCAGATAGCCTTTGGCCAGCGCTTCGTCCAGCTGCGGGCGAATGACGCTTTCCGCCAGCCCGGTGTAGTTGACGAAGTCGGCGCGCGGCGCAGCTTCCAGCAGGCGGAAGCGGTTCATGAAGAACTCGAACGGCCGATCCGCCGCCGTTACCTCATGCTGCTTGTCCATGTAGTCGCCGCGCATAAAGCCGCGCGGGTGCTTGGTCTTGGCGGTGCGCAGGATGCGCCCGTCGCTGAAGGTCACCTTGCCGTGCGCGCCGCAGCCGATCCCCAGGTAGTCGCCGAAGCGCCAGTAGTTGAGGTTGTGCTGGCATTGATAGCCCGGCTTGGCGTAGGCCGAGGTTTCATACTGCTGATAGCCGGCGGCGCTCAGCAGCTGGTGGCCGCGTTCGAAGATGTCCCACAGCGCGTCGTCGTCCGGCAAAACCGGCGGGCGCGAGCTGAACAGGGTGTTCGGCTCGATGGTCAGCTGATACCACGACAGGTGCGGCGGGTTCAGGGCAATAGCCTGGCGCAGATCGTCCAGCGCCTCTTCCAGCGACTGATCCGGCAGGCCGTGCATCAGATCGAGGTTGAAGCTGCGCAGGCCGAGGCCGGTCGCCAGCGTTGCCGCGCGCTTGGCCTCTTTCGGGCCGTGGATGCGCCCTAAGCGGGTCAGCTTCTCGGCGCTGAAGCTTTGCACCCCGATGGAGATGCGGTTGACGCCGGCGCGCTGGTAGCCGCTGAAGCGATCGGCCTCCACGGTGCCGGGGTTGGCCTCCATGGTGATTTCAGCATCGTCGGCGACGCGAATGCGCGCCCGCACGCCGTCCAGCAAGGCTTGCATCGCCTCGGCGCTCAGCAGGCTGGGGGTGCCGCCGCCGATGAAGATGGTGCTTATCTCCCGGCCGCCGGCCAGCGGCAGGTCGGCATCCAGATCCGCCAACAGATGATCGACATACTCCTGATGCGGCACGTCACCCTTCAGCGCATGGGAGTTGAAGTCGCAGTACGGGCATTTCTGCACGCACCACGGGATGTGAATGTAGAGACTCAGCGGGGGCAGCTTAAGCATTGCGCATGGCTTCCAACATCAGCGTCAGCGCCTTGCCGCGGTGCGAAATCGCCCGCTTCTCGTCGCGGCTCAGCTCGGCGGCGGTGCGGCCCAGCTCCGGCACGTAGAAGACAGGATCGTAACCGAAGCCGCCTTCGCCGGCGGCCTGCTCGGTGATCTCACCGGCCCAGCTGCCGTGGAACACCAGCGGCGTCGGATCTTCTGCATGGCGCAGATAGACCAGCACGCAGTGGAATTGCGCGCCGCGCCGGCCCGGCGCTACGCCTTTCAGCGCCGCCAGCAGCTTGTCGAGGTTCTGCCGATCGTCGGCGTCTTCACCGGCATAGCGTGCGGAGTAGATGCCCGGCGCGCCGCCCAGCGCGTCGACCGCCAGGCCGGAATCGTCGGCGATCGCCGGCAGGCCGGTGACCTGTGCCGCATGGCGCGCTTTCAGAATGGCGTTTTCGATAAACGTCAGCCCGGTCTCTTCGGCGGATTCCACGCCCAGATCGGTTTGCGCGACCACGTCCAGGCCGAAATCGGCCAACAGGTCGGCAAGTTCGCGCACTTTGCCCGGGTTACCGGTGGCAAGAACGACTTTTTGCATAATGACTACCTTGAAAATTATTCGATGAGCGCCGCGACCACGGCGGGGATCTGTTGCGGATTCACGATGCGTAACTGTTTATGCCGCCCCAGTTCGCCTTTCTCGATGGTGACGTTGCTTTTCGCCACTTTGAACTGCTTGGCGATAAACTTGATCAAATGGGCGTTGGCTTGGCCGTCGACCGGCGGGGCGGTGATGGCGACTTTCACTTCGTCGCCATGCAAGCCGATAATTTGGTCGCGGCTGGCTTTCGGCTGAATATATAGCCTGATCGCCAGCCCGTCCAGCGCCGGAGTGACTGCACTCACAGCAGGAACCAGATCTCGCCGAACAGATCCATGCCCAGGTAGTTGATCAGATAGAGGATCAGGATCACCACCATGGCGGAAAAGTCGATGCCGCCCATCGCCGGGAGGATGCGACGGATCGGCGCCATCAAGGGTTCGGTCAGCTGGTACATCACGTAGTCGATCGGGCTGCGGCCCTGACTGATCCAGCTCATCAGCGCACGAATGATCATCACCCAGAAGATCAGGTAGCCGGCGGATTTCACCAGCGAGATCAGGCCGAACAGCAGGTTATACGGGCTGAGCGACATCGCGCCGCCCTGGATCAGCAGCAGCAGCGGATACTTGATGGTCATCAGCAGGAACGCCAGCAACAGCGAAGCGCTGTCGATAGGCCCCAGCGACGGGATAATACGGCGCAGTGGGCCGACGACCGGCTGGGTGATCTTCACCACAAACTGCGAGAACGGGTTATAAAAATCGGTGCGCGTCCATTGCATCCAAATGCGCAGCAACAGCACCATCACGTACAGATCAATAACGGTCTTGACCAGGAAAGTCAGCGTTAGCATGAAGTGGTCCTTCTCCTTAACTCATGGTTATTTAAAATAATTTTTCCATCTCTTGCGCGCGGGAAACGGCGGCCTGCATCGCTTGCGCCACGGTTTCCGGCAGTTGGCGTTCGTTGAACACCCGCAGCGCTTCGGCGGTGGTGCCGCCTTTGGAGGTCACCTGCTCGCGCAGCGTGCCCAGCGGCGTATCCGGGTTGGCTTCCACCAAGGCGGCGGCGCCGGAAGCGGCCTGCTGCACCAGATCGCGCGCGGTCTGGCTGTCGAAGCCCATGCGTTCGGCCTCTTTTTGCATCGCCTCCATAAACAGGAAGAAATAGGCCGGGGCGCTGCCTGCGGCGGCGATCACGCCGTTGATGCCATTTTCGTCATCGACCCAGCAAACTTTACCGACCGACGCCATTAAATCGCCGGTGTAGTCGCGATCCTGCCGGCTGACCTGCGCCGGCGCGTACAATCCGCTCATGCCCTTGCCGACCAGCGACGGGGTGTTGGGCATGATGCGCACGATGTTCAGCTTGTCGCCGAGCAGCTGATAGAAACGGCTGACCTGAATGCCGGCGGCGATCGACAGCACCAGTTTGCCGCTGAAATCGACCTGCTCGCGCAGCGGTTGGCAAACGTCGGCCATCATCTGCGGTTTGACTGCCAGCACCACCACGTCGGCCGCGCGCGCGCAGGCGACGTTGTCGCCGCTGCTGACGATGCCGTAGTCTGCCGCCAGCGCGTCACGGTTTTTCGGCGAAGGGGCGCAGACGCTGATGGATTTGGCCGGATAGCCGCCCGCCACCAGGCCGGCGATGATTGCACGCGCCATGTTGCCGGCGCCGATAAAGGTAATCTTGCGATGTTGCATCAAATCCCTCGTCTGTTTGTCAGGCCTGCGAGTAGTCGCGGGCGCCAAAAATTGCGGTGCCGATGCGCACCAGGGTGCTGCCAGCGGCGATCGCCGCCGCCATGTCGTCCGTCATGCCCATCGACAGCGTATCGGCCTGCGGATAACGCTGACGCAGGGCGAGAAAGGCGTCGTTCATCCGGCTGAATACCGCCAGCTGCCGCTGGTAATCCGCTTCCGGCGCCGGGATGGCCATCAGGCCGCGCAGCGCCAGGTTCGGCAGCGCGGCGATCGCTTCGGCTAACGCCGGCAGCTCGGCCAGCGCGATGCCGGATTTACTCTGCTCATCGCTGATGTTGATTTGAATCAGCACGTTGAGCGGCGGCATGCCGGCCGGGCGCTGATCGCTCAGGCGCTGGGCGATGCGCAGCCGATCTACGGTATGGCACCAGGCGAAGTGTTCCGCCACCAGCCGACTCTTATTGGATTGCAGCGGGCCGATAAAGTGCCACACCAACTCGCCGTTCTGCGGCGACTCGGCGAAATGCCGGATCTTGTCTACCCCTTCCTGCACGTAGTTCTCGCCGAAGGCGCGCTGGCCCGCGGCGATGGCTTCTTCGATCGCCGCCACAGGTTTGGTTTTGCTGACTGCAAGCAGAGCAACTTGTTCTGGCGCCCGCGCGCAGTTTTGCGCGGCGGCCGCGATGCGGTTTCTGACATCCTGCAGGTTCTGTTGGATAGTGCTCATTATTGACCCGGGAGAGTGATATGGATATCGATGAATTCGTGGCCCTTAGTGTAAAGCATAATGCTTCCGATCTGCACCTTTGTGCCGGTCATCCGCCGATGTTGCGCATCGACGGTGAACTGCAGCCGCTGGCGGCGGCGTCAACGCTGACGGCGCAAGGCGTGCAGGCCCTCTGCGACGGATTGCTGAGTGCGCAGCAGCGCGAGAGCCTGCGGCGGCTGGGGCAGATCGATCTGGCGCTGCACAGGCCGGGTGGGGAGCGGCTGCGAGCCAACGTTTTTCAGCAAAGCGCGGGGATGTCTCTCGCATTGCGGCGCATCGCCGGGCAGGCGCCTTCGCTTGCCGAGCTGGCGGCGCCGGCCATCGTCCCGGCGCTGCTGCGGCGCGACGACGGGCTTCTTCTGGTCACCGGCGCCACCGGCAGCGGCAAATCCACCACGCTGGCGGCGATGATCGACGAGATCAACCGGCACCAGCCGCGGCACATTTTGACGCTGGAGGATCCGATCGAATTCCTGCACCGTAGCCGACGTTCGCTGATCCAGCAGCGGGAGATCGGCCGCGACAGTCACAGCTTCGATACGGCGTTGCGCGCTGCGCTGCGCGAAGATCCGGATGTGATCCTGCTGGGCGAGCTGCGCGATGTTGCCACCATTCGGCTGGCGCTCACCGCGGCGGAGACTGGCCATCTGGTGCTGGCGACGTTGCACACCCGCAGCGCGCCGCAGGCGGTGGAACGGCTGGTGGATGTGTTTCCGGCGGAAGAGAAACCCTATGTGCGCGCCCAGCTGGCCGGCAGCCTGCAGGCGGTGATCGCGCAAAAGCTGATGAGGCGGCCCGGCGGCGGGCGAGTGGCGATCTTTGAGGTGCTGACGGCGACGGCGGCGGTCAGCAACCTGATCCGCGAAGGGAAAACCCATCAGTTGGCGAGCGTGTTGCAAACCGGCGCGCAGTCCGGCATGCAAACCTTTGAGCAAGGTTTGCAGCAGCGGATCGACGCCGGCGTGTTGGGGGATTGTGTTGGCGAAGGGGCGGGGAGTTAACCCAGCTGCCGTTCGAACCAGCTTTCGAGGATCACCACCGCAGAGGCGGAATCCACGCTGCCTTTGTCGAGCGCACGGAAGCCGCCGCGATCGAACAGGTTGGCGCGCGCCTCCACGGTGCTCAGGCGCTCGTCATGCAGATCGATCTGGATGCCGAAGCGGCCGTGCAGCCGGTTGGCGAACTTGCGCGCCTGGGCGGTCACCGGTTGTTCGGTGCCGTCCATGTTCAGCGGCAGGCCGACCACCACCAGATCCGGCTGCCACTCCTTCAGCAGCTTTTCGATTTTCAGCCAGTCTGGCGAGCCGTCCTGCGCTTTGAAAGCCGGCAGGGCGCGGGCGCTGCCGGTCAACTCCTGGCCGACGGCCGCGCCGATGCTTTTGGTGC
Organism: Serratia sp. SSNIH1; assembly: GCF_002935055.1. Classification (NCBI taxonomy): domain Bacteria; kingdom Pseudomonadati; phylum Pseudomonadota; class Gammaproteobacteria; order Enterobacterales; family Yersiniaceae; genus Serratia; species Serratia sp. SSNIH1. The sequence goes on along the minus strand of NZ_CP026383.1, from coordinate 4,909,612 downwards.
CGAAGTCGAAGGCGATAATGGTACGGTTGCTCATCAGGCGTGTCCTGCGTGGTTGGCGATGCTGCGAATGTCGATACCCAGAAGGTTCCCCGCCTCGCGCCAACGGCTGGCGATCGGCGTGCGGAACAGAATGTCGGTGTTGGCCTCGATGGTCAGCCAGGCGTTCTCCAACACCTCCTGCTCCAGCTGGCCCTTTTCCCAACCCGCATAACCCAGCGCCACCAGCACGTCGTCCGGTTGTTCCGGGGTGCCGAGCGTTTCCAGCACGTCTTTCGAGGTGGTGATCATGGTGTTGGGGGAAATTTGAATGCTGGCACCGAAGCCGTGGCGCGGCGTATGCAGGATAAATCCGCGATCGTCCGCCAGCGGGCCGCCGGCGAACACCGGCTTGTCCAGGCTGATGGCCGGATCGCGCGCAGGCGGCATGATCTTCAGCTTGCTCAGTACCGTGGCTACCGTGAACTGCTCCACCGGTTTATTGATCACCAAACCCATGGCGCCTTCTTCGTTGTGCTCACAGACGTAAATCACCGAGCGCTTGAAGCGAGGATCCTGCAGGGTGGGCATGGCGATCAGAAAATGGTGCTGTAAATTCATGGCGTTAGTATCAGGTAATCAATGGGTGAGAAAATAAACAGCCGCCAGTATGCGGCTATACCCGCCGCCTTTCAAGCCGCGTGCAAAGGCGCGCTTTGGTGGGCGCGATGCAGGATAGCGGGCGGCAGGCCGCCCGCATGACGCATTACTTCGCTGCCAGGCGCTTTTCAATCGCGTCCATCAGCATGCCGGTAATCGAGATCGGGAATGCCGCCTCAATTTCGCGCGCGCAGGTTGGGCTGGTCACGTTGATTTCGGTCAGGCGATCGCCGATCACGTCCAGGCCGACGAAGATCAGCCCTTTCTCTTTCAGCGTCGGCGCGACGGCGCGGGCGATTTTCCAGTCGCTCTCGCTCAGCGGACGCGCTTCGCCGCGGCCGCCGGCCGCCAGGTTGCCACGGGTCTCACCCTGCGCCGGAATGCGCGCCAGGCAGTAAGGCACCGGCTCGCCGTCAACGACCAGAATGCGTTTGTCGCCGTCCTTGATCGCCGGCAGGAAGTTCTGCGCCATGCAGAAACGGCTGCCGTGTTCGGTCAGGGTTTCGATGATCACCGACAGGTTAGGATCGTCCTGCTTCACGCGGAAGATAGACGCGCCGCCCATGCCGTCCAGCGGTTTCAGGATGACGTCGCCGTGCTGCTGGTGGAATTTGCGGATGTGCGCGGCGCTGCGGCTGACCAGCGTGTCCGGCGTCAGTTCCGGGAACCAGGCGGTGAACAGCTTCTCGTTGCAGTCGCGCAGGCTTTGCGGTTTGTTGACCACCAGCGTGCCTTTGACTTCGGCGCGCTCCAGAATATAGGTCGCGTAGATGTATTCGGTATCGAACGGCGGATCCTTGCGCATCAGGATCACGTCCAGATCGTGCAGCGCCAGATCCTGCTCGCTGCCGAAGCTGAACCAGTTCTCCTTGTCTTCCTTCACGCTCAGCAGGCGAGTGCGGGCGCGCCCGTCACCGGCGTGCAGATAGAGATCGTTCATCTCCATGTAGTGCAATTCGTAACCGCGGCGCTGCGCTTCGAGCAGCATGGCGAAGCTGGTGTCTTTCTTGATGTTGATGGAGTCGATAGGGTCCATCACGATGCCGAGCTTAATCATCTTTTCTCCTTTAACCCAGGTCGCCGAAGCGGACCTGCAGAGCGGTAATGGCGGTGAGCGCTGTGGTTTCGGTACGCAGCACGCGTGGCCCCAGCAGAATATCAGTAAATCCGTGGTTGGTGGTCATGGCGATTTCGTCGGCGGACAAACCGCCTTCCGGGCCGATCAACAGGCGGACGCGGTCTACCGGCTGCGGCAGCGTGTTGATGCTGTGGCTGGCGCGCGGATGCAGGTTGAGCTTCAGGCTGCCGTCCTGCTCGGCGCACCACGCTTCCAGCGACATCGCCTCGCGGATTTCGGGAATGCGGTTGCGGCCGCACTGTTCGCAGGCGGCGATGGCGATCTTTTGCCATTGCTGGATTTTCTTCGCCAGACGCTCGCCGTCCAACTTGACGCCGCAGCGCTCGGAAAACAGCGGGGTAATGACGTTGACGCCCAGCTCGATGGACTTCTGAATGGTGAACTCCATCTTCTCGCCGCGCGAGATCACCTGGCCCAGATGCAGGTTGAGCGGCGATTCGATGTTATCCACGCGGCCGTCGCCGAGGCGCACCAGCACGCTCTTTTTGTCCACCCGAACTATCTCGGCGTCGAACACCTGGTTGCTGCCGTCGAACAGCTGCAGCGCCTGGCCGGCGCTCATGCGCAGCACGCGGCCGACGTGGTTGGCGGCGTCCTCGCTGAGGGCGATCTCCGCCCGATCGGTCAACGGTTGCGGATGGTAAATGCGGGGTATGCGCATGGGTAGTCTGATCCTGACGAAACGGCGCCGCGGGTTGGCGGCGCCATGAAAGATAAAGGCTATAGTAGGTTAGCTTTTCCGCTGCTGACAAGCCTGTTGAATATAGGGGTTGTGGTTGCCCTGCACCTTGGCGATACGTGCTTCACGCTGACATTCCCATTGGCTCACCGGATATTGCCGGTTCCACACCTCGAACAGCTGGGTTTGCTGGCGTGACAGCCGCAGCTGGTAGCGATCGCGCATGTAGAAGTAGGTGCGGGCAATGGCGCCGCGGGCGCGGGCGGGCGGCTCCGCCTGTTTATTCTTGAAGTCCACCTTCATCGGGCATTGCCCGTATTGGCCTTCACCGCCGTTCCATTGGCTGTACATGAAGTTATTGCGATCGCCGTTCACTTCGCCGATCGCCGGCTGCAGGTTGTGCAGATCGGTTTCTATCTGGCGATAGGTGGCGTCTTTGTTGCAGTTCTTGCGCCCGCCGTCCTGCCAGCACTGCAGCTGGTGGCCGAACTGCCAGGCCGGCACCACGTGTTCCCACTCGATACGCTGCGCGCGTTGGGCGTTTTTACGCACCTGATAGCCGCAGCCGGCGAGATCCGGGATGCCCTTCTTGCCTTGCCAGTCGATGCGGCAGCCGCAGTAAAAACTGCCCGGCGCATCCTGGTTAATCTTGGCCGCCGCCGCCTTGGCCTGAGAAAAATTATTGATGCCGTGCGCCTGTACGGTGCCTGCGGCGAAAACCGCCATAAACAAAATTCTGCGAAGCATATTCCAAAACAGCTCAAAATTGGAAAAGCAGGCAGGGTAACGGAACTTGCCGGCAGTGGCAAATGGCGATATTTGCTTGTTTTAACGTATAAATCGTTTAACTAAAGGTTCTCGCTAGCAAGAAATTTCAGTTTTTCGCCGCACCGGCGGCAGCGGTATTCGCTTTCGCCGCGCAGCACGCGGTTATGGCGGCGAATGGTGAGCTGGTGCTGTCCGCAGCCGCAGCGGTAGGGGAAGGTTTTGCTTTGCACCGAGGCGGTTTCGAAACGGTGAGTGCGGCTGGCGGGGGTCAGCAGTACGCTTTCCATCATCCAGCGCCATTCGCGGCCGTGCGGCGCCACCCGGCCGAATTGGCGAAACACCAGCAGGTGCGCCAGCTCGTGCGGCACCACTTCATCGATAAACGGCTGTTGGTTTTCCAGCAGCAGCACCGGGTTCAGACGGATTTCCCAGCTTTGCAGCCAGGCGGTGCCCGCGCTGGTGCCGCGTTGCTGATAGATGATGCTGGGTTCGGGGAACTCGACGGCAAAATGCCGGCGTGCCAACTGCAGCTTTTCTCGCAGGCAGCGCATCACCGCTTGTTGCAGCGCGATGGGGATTCTTGGTTTGTTCATTGCGGCCTAGCTTAAGCAATGGCGCGGCGGCTGACAATATGCCCCGGCTTAAATCCGCATCCGACGCTTTCTTGGCGCTGTGCGCCGGTTTTTCGCCACATTGATAAGACGATCGCCGCCGATGGATTGTAATCAATGTGTTAACTGCGGGATAATAAAGCGTGCATGATGAGCCTGTACCCGCAGTTCTCACCGAGCAAGGTTGAAACGCCGCCTGTGGTAATCCCTTACGCAAAGAGCGGTTATTTTGCGATTTGGCGCAATAACTGACTGATTAAAAATACGTAAGGTGGAGGCAGTTTTTTGACAAGGCGCCGAGCCGTGCGCCGCAAGTGTGAATTTAACGCAGCTGATGTTGCAAGTGAGAGATCAATGTCGAATAAACCGTTCCACTATCAAGATCCGTTCCCGCTGAAGAAAGACGATACCGAATACTACCTGCTGAGCCGCGACCACGTTTCCGTGAGCGAATTTGAAGGCCAGGAAATTCTGAAAGTTGCCCCTGAAGCGTTAACCCTGCTTGCCCAGCATGCATTCCACGACGCCTCGTTCATGCTGCGCCCGGCGCACCAACAGCAGGTGGCCGATATCCTCGACGATCCGGAAGCCAGCGAAAACGACAAGTACGTTGCGCTGCAATTTCTGCGTAACTCAGAAATCGCCGCCAAGGGTATTTTACCGACCTGCCAGGACACCGGCACGGCGATCATCGTCGGCAAAAAGGGCCAGCGCGTCTGGACCGGCGGCGGCGATGAAGCGGCGTTGTCGCGCGGGGTGTACAACACCTACATCGAAGAGAACCTGCGCTATTCGCAGAACGCCGCGCTGGATATGTACAAAGAGGTCAATACCGGCAGCAACCTGCCGGCGCAGATCGATCTCTACAGCGTGGACGGCGAAGAGTACAAGTTCCTGTGCATCGCCAAGGGTGGCGGTTCCGCCAACAAAACCTATCTGTATCAGGAAACCAAGGCGCTGCTGTCGCCGGGCAAACTGAAAAACTACCTGGTCGACAAGATGCGCACGTTGGGCACCGCGGCTTGCCCGCCGTACCACGTGGCGTTCGTCATCGGCGGCACCTCGGCGGAAGCGACGCTGAAAACCGTCAAGCTGGCCTCGACCAAGTATTACGATGGCCTGCCGACCGAAGGCAACGAGCATGGCCAGGCGTTCCGCGATCTGGAACTCGAAGCGGAACTGCTGCAAGAAGCGCAGAACCTGGGTCTGGGCGCGCAGTTCGGCGGCAAATACTTCGCGCACGATATTCGCGTGGTGCGCCTGCCGCGCCACGGCGCGTCCTGCCCGGTCGGCATGGGCGTCTCGTGCTCGGCGGACCGCAACATCAAAGGTAAGATCAACCGCGACGGCATCTGGCTGGAAAAACTGGAGCACAACCCGGGTAAATTCATTCCCCAGGAACTGCGTCAGGCCGGGGAAGGCGAGGCGATCAAAGTCGATCTCAACCGCCCAATGGCCGAGATCCTTAAACAGCTGTCGCAGTACCCGGTTTCCACCCGCCTGTCGCTGAGCGGCACCATCATCGTCGGCCGCGATATCGCGCACGCCAAGCTGAAAGAGCGTCTGGATCGCGGTGAAGGCCTGCCGCAGTACGTCAAGGATCACCCGATCTACTACGCTGGCCCGGCCAAAACGCCGGAGGGCTACGCGTCCGGTTCGCTGGGGCCAACCACCGCCGGGCGTATGGACTCTTACGTCGATCTGCTGCAATCCCACGGCGGCAGCATGATCATGCTGGCGAAAGGCAACCGCAGCCAGCAGGTGACGGATGCCTGCCACAAGCACGGTGGTTTCTATCTCGGCAGCATCGGCGGCCCGGCGGCGGTGCTGGCGCAGCAGAGCATCAAGAGCCTGGAGTGCGTGGAGTATCCTGAGCTGGGCATGGAAGCGATCTGGAAAATCGAAGTGGAGGATTTCCCGGCGTTTATCCTGGTGGATGACAAAGGCAATGACTTCTTCCAGAAGATCCAGGCCGGTCAATGCTCCAGCTGCCTGAAATAAGCGCGCCCCCCTTCGCCGCCTGCGGGCGGTGAAGGGGAGTGTGTAAAGTCCTGTAGCTTGCTGGACGTCGAGTTTTAACCTGTATACCCTACGCGGATAGCACTAAAATTCGACTAATGGAATATCGGCAACAGAAGGTTCGGCAAGCACATGGGTACGCAGGAAAGTCATATCAAGGAATTGCTGGTCTGGATTGAAGATAACCTGACCAATCCGCTGTCGTTGGATATCGTTTCCGCCAAGTCAGGCTATACGAAATGGTACCTGCAGCGCATGTTCAAGAAGCAGACCGGGTTATCGTTAGCCTCGTACATCCGCGCTCGCCGCCTCTACCTCGCCGCCTTCGCCTTGCGTTTCACGCAGAAGAGCATTCTCGATATCTCGGTCGAATACCAATTCGATAACCAGCAGACGTTCTCGCGCTGTTTCAAGAAACACTTCGCCGAATCGCCCAGCGTGTATCGCCATGCCCGCAAGCAGGACTTCAGCAATCTGGTGCGTTCGCTGGCGGCCAGCCAGCCCGGCGATATTCAGGTTGAACGCGTCAGCATCGCCCGAGGGCAATACGCCTTTCACGGCAAGCGGTACGCTTATCACCTGGATATCGAGAAGCTGGACAAGTCGCACCTGCCGCAGCGCAGCGCGCTGCGGGGGCAGTTCTACACCTTGTTGGGCGAGCGCCCGACGCAAACCTATTCGTTTACCCAGCTGGTGCCGGACGGCGAGCGGGTCAGGGTCGATTATACCCTGGGCGTGACGACGGAATACCCGCTGCGCGAAGGCGTGGTGCTGGAGCCGCTGCCGGAGATCCACGGCGAGTTTTGCCGTTTTCGCTATTCCGGCAAGCCGGTGGCGCTCAACGACCACATCATTCAGATCTACACGCAGGTGTTGCCCGAAATGGGGCTGGCCCGCGGTGACGGGCCGGACATTACGGTGTTCAGCTATTCGCTGAGCGGGAAAGAGGAACTGCATCTGGAGCTGCAGCATCTGGTGCCGGTGGTGCCGCTGCATTGATCCCGTCGGCGGCCGGCAGCCGGTTTTTTTGCTGCACGATCGCCGCCATCACCGCCAGGGCGATCTCCGCCGGGGTTTTGCTGCTCAGCGGCAGGCCGATCGGCGCATGGATGCGTTCCAGCTCCTGCGGCGTGAATTCGGCAATCTGCTGCAAACGCTGGCGCCGCCGCGCGCTGTTTCTGAGCGATCCCATGGCCCCGATGTAAAACGCCGGAGTGTGGATCGCTTCCATCAGTGTCAGGTCGTCCATGCGCGGATCGTGGGTCAGCGCCACGACGGCGGTATTGGCGTGGCATCCCCCTTCTTCAATAAATTTGGCCGGAAACTGGCGCAGCAACGTCACGCCCGGTTTCAGCTCGGCGGCAAAGTTATCCAGCACCTCCGGGCGGTTCTCGCACACCAGCACCTCAAACCCCAGCGCCACGGCGAAATCGGCGCAGTACAGCGCCACGCTGGAAAGCCCGGCGATCAGCAGGCGCGGCGCGGCAGCGATGTGCAGGGTGATCTGCTCGAGCCGGCGTTCGACCTGCGTGGCGCTGGTGAAGTGGCTTTGCTCGAGGCTGTGGCAGGCGTTGGGCAGCGTCAGGCGTTTGATCAACGCGTGATGCCCTTCCAGCGCGCCGGCGATGCGTTGCAGGTAAGCGATGCTGTCTTCACCCGCCGGCAGGTATTCGATCAGCACGTCCAGCACGCCGCCGCAGGGCAGCGCCACGTTGGGCGTCATGCCGCCTTCGCCGTAACGGATCACCTGGCTGGCCGCCTGGTACTCCCCGGCGGCCACGCGGCGCAAAAAATCCTCCTCCACGCAGCCGCCCGACAGCGAACCGCTGTAGCAGCCGTCGCGGGTCGCCGCCATCAGCGCGCCCGGCGACCGCGGCGAAGAGCCGTAGGTACTGAGCACGGTGCATAACCAGACCGGTTGTTGCTGCAGCCAGCTTATCGCCTGGCTGACCACGGTGACATCAAGATGTTGCATAGGTGAATTTACTCGCTGGCCGGGAGTTGCGATGGAAGATCAATATCCTGCACGACGCCGGGGTGCTCAAGCGGCAGCAGGTGCACTGCCGCGCCTTGCAGCAGTTCACGCGCGCCGTTATCGCCACGCAGTTGGCAAAGGGGGTTGCGCAATAGGGCGGAAAAGCCGACCGGGTGACCGGGCTGTTGCGCATAGCTGGGGCGCACGATCGCGTGCTGCCGTAAGGCATCCGCCACCTGCCGGAAAACCTCGGCGCCGACGAACGGCATATCGGCCAGGTGGATCAGCCAGCCCTGCCAGTGCGGTGTGGCGGCAACGCCCGCGGCGATCGAGTCGCCGAGGCCCGAACTGGCGAGCAGGGTGACCGGCACCTGATTGGTGGCGCAGGCTGCCAGCACCGGCAGATTATCCGGCCGGGTCACCACCTGTATCGGCAGGCCGGAAGCCAATGCCTGGCGCAGGGTGTGTTCGAACAGCGAGCGCCGCTCGCCCGCCGCGTCGGCAAATCCGGCGTTCAATTTGTTGCCTTGGCCGCCGGCCTGAATAAAGCGCTCCCCGCGTCCGGCGGCGGTAATGACAATGCCCGTGGTCATGGTTGAAGTCCGCGTTTGCGCAAATTATTTATTAGCCTACAAACTACCTGTGTTTTGCAAATGTTTTTTTGTTGAAAACGGCCTGTTAATCATCACATAATTTTAGTTATAAGCATATGCTTATGACGTCTACGGCAAGGTCGTCAGCGTTTGCGCAACAACACCGCGAACAAAAACCAATTACAAGAAAGACGTGAAGGACTTATTTATGAGCAATTTCAACCCGTCGCGGCGCCGCTTTATCAAAAGCGCCGTGATTGCGGGGGTGTCTGTGTATCTCGCGCCCCTGTACAGCCGCGCCTACGCCGCGCTGTTCGAGCAAAAAATCCTCCAGTCACCCAACTGGGATCCGCAGACCAAACGCGTCCGTTTCCGTATCGATGGCCGCGCCAAGGTCATGGGGCAGAAGGTGTTCGCGCGCGATATCCGCGCGGTGGACATGCCGCACTGGCCACAGAAACAAGCGCACGCCTTCATTCTGCGCGTCACCAAAGCCGACCGGCTGTTCGAAGGGGTCGATCTGTCGCTGTTGGGGGACGACCTGCAGCCGGATCGCCTGGTGACGGCGGAAGATCTGGCGCGCGACGGCCTGGCCTTCCCGGCGTTCTACGGTGACGACATGCTGCTGCCGAGCGGCAAAACCCCGGCCTACCTTGGCCAGGCGGTGGCGATCCTGATCTATCACGACTTCGCCCGTTTCCGCTTCGCCAAGGACAAGCTGAAATTCCGCGAAGAGACCATCAAATACGGCGCGGTCACCGGCCCGCTGGAGCGCGATCCCTGGGGCAGCTTCCGCTATGTGCGGGTGGGGGGCGATCAACCGTTCGACGACGATCGCTTCTCCAGCCTGAAGGACACGCCAATCTTCCCGGTATCGATGAAAAAACACCTGCCGGTGTGGCCGGAAGGGCGCGAGGGCGGCAAGCTGGATCAGGAAGGCATGCGCTATGCGGGCCTGATCGCCGACGAGATGGCCAATCCGCCGGCCGATTGGCTGGTGATGTCGCGCCGCTACACCACGCAGTCGATCGACACCTCGGCGCTGGAGCCGGACAACGCCAACGGCTGGTTCGACGCCGAGACGCAAACGCTGCATCTGGTGGTGCCGACCCAGTCGCCGCAGGAAGTGGCTGACGAGATGCCGCGCATGCTGGCCAAGCGCAATCCGCCGGTGAAACAGCTGATCCTGCACCCGTGCTACACCGTGGGCTATGGTTCGAAAGATCACTACAACTTCCCGTATTACGGCGCGGTGGCGGCGATGTACGGCGACGGCCACCCGGTGCGCCTGGCCAACGACCGCTTCGAGCAGTTCCAGACGGCGCTGAAGCGCCACGCGTTCGATATGAATTACCGCATCGCGGTGAATCGCCAGACCGGCGTTATGCAGTCGTTCCTCGGCGACATGACCGCGGACGGCGGCGGCCGCAGCAACTTTACCCCTTCGGTGGTGATGGTCGGCGCGACCGCCGCCCAGTCGATTTACTACTTCCCGAAAAGCGATCTGTCCTCGGTCGGGCTGGCCTCGCGCGCCATCGACGCCGGCTCGGCGCGCGGTTACGGCACGCTGCAGAGCATGGCCGCCACCGAGATGATGGTGGACGAGCTGGCCGCCGAACTGAAGATCGACCCGATCGAGTTCCGCCTGCGCAACGTGCTGAAATCCGGCATGAAAAACACCCAGGGGGCGATCCCTGCCGGTGCGATCCGCGCCGATGAAGTGCTGGAGAAGGCGGCGAAGCATGAGATGTGGCTCAAGCGCGCCGAACGCAAGGCCGAGTTTGAGAGTCGCCATCCCGGCAAGCGCTATGGCGTTGGCTTCGGCTGCGTGCAAAAAGACTTCGGTACCGGGGCGGAAACCTCGTTCGCCCGGGTGGAGCTGAGCGAAGACGGCCGCATTACGCTGCATCACAGCGGCGCGGAGATGGGCACCGGCATGTCGACCTCGCAGTCGGTGCTGTGCGCGCAGTGGTTGGGCAAACCGGCCGACGAAGCGCATTTCTCGGTCACCGACTGGTCGGTGCTGCCGATGGTCACCAGCGGCGATCCTTACCTGATGTCGCAAGAGGAGCAGGATAAGCTGCAAACCAACCCCAACTGGACGCCGAGCTACTGCTCGCCGTCCAGCGCCAGCAACTCGGCCTATTACTTCTCGCACAGCACCCGCGAAGCGGCGCGCCTGATTTTCGATCGCGGCCTGTGGCCGGCGGCGATGGCGTTGTGGCAGGCCGGTATCGGCGGCGGCCAGGCGGCGCCGCTGGTGGTGCGGCGTGAAGATGCGCGTTGGGTCGAGGGCGGCCTGACGGCGGCGGGCATGTCGGTGCTGAGCCTCGAGCTGCTGGCCAAGACGGCCTATCAGATGGGCGGCGTCACCGGCGCGGCGGTGCACGTTTTCAACCGCTGGCAGTGGGCGGAGGCCGATTTCACGCTGAACGGCAAAAGCGAACGCCTGCCGATCGACGGCATGGCGCTGCGCAACGCCGGCGGCGAATTCAAACCTCTGGCGCGTGGGCAGGTCTACTACCCGCCAACCCAGCGCAACAATGCGGCGGTGACCTACTACAGCGCCGTCGGCACGCTGGCGGAAGTGGCGGTGGATATCGCCACCGGCCAGGTGGAATTGCTGAATCACCATTCGATCATGGAGTGCGGCAACCTGATCGTGCCGGAACTGGTTTCCGGCCAGCTGCAGGGCGGGCTAGCGATGGGGATCGGCCATGCGCTGCACGAATATTTACCGCTGTACGAAGACGGCCCGGGCAACGGCACCTGGAACTTCAACCGTTACCACCTGCCGCGCGCCAGCGACGTGGCGGTGTGGAAACAGAGCGGCGACATCCTGCCGGCGCTGTCGGAAACCGATCCGCCGAAAGGCATGGCGGAGGTGGTGATGATCCCGATCGTGGCCGCGTTGGTCAACGCCATCGCCGACGCCACCGGCCACCGTTTCCGTGATTTGCCCGTTCGTGCAGAAAATATTCGTGAGGTATTACAATGAGCATTAAAACCCAGCCGATCTCCCTGACCATCAACGAGAAGCAGTACGGCCCGATAGAGGTGCCGGAAGGCTTGATGATGATCGATTTCCTGCACGAGTACCTTGACCTGACCGGTTCGCGCCTCGGCTGCGGGCAGGGCATTTGCCACGCTTGCGTGGCAATCGTCGATCACCCGAGCGGCACCAGTGAAGAGGTGCGCACCTGCATCACCGGCGCGCATTTCTTTAACGGCAAGAAAGTGCGTACCGTCGAAGGCCACGCCAAGGTGGACGAGCAGGGCGAGGTGGTTGAACTGTCGCCGATCCAGCAGGCGTTTCTGGAGCACTACAGCTTCCAGTGCGGCTATTGCACGCCGGGCTTCGTCAATGCTGCCACCATTTTCGTGGAAAAGCTCAAGCGTGAACCTATCGCTCGCGAGCAGCTGGAAAGCGCCATCGAGCAGGCGCTGGACAGCCACATCTGCCGCTGCACCGGCTATGTGCGTTACTACGAAGCGGTGCGCGACGTGGTGCTGAAAACGCCGGGCCTGCTGAAGGAGACGGCGCAATGAAAAAACGTCTCGCAGTATTGATTTTGCTGGTGGCGATCGTGGTGATTGCGCTGCTGTGGTGGCGGGAAAACCGCCGTTACGACGGCCCGGTGCAGCAGGTGAGCGCCGGCGCCGAACAGATCGCCCGCGGCCGCTATCTGGCGCAGGCCGCCGACTGCGCCGCCTGTCATACCGCCAGCGGCGGGGCGCCGTTGGCCGGGGGCTATCCGCTGGAAACGCCGTTCGGCACGATTTACGGCAGCAATCTGACGCCGTCGGCCGACCACGGCATCGGGCGCTGGACTAAGGACGACTTCTTCCTGGCGCTGACGCAGGGCGTGGCGCCGGGCGGGCGACACCTGTACCCGGCGATGCCTTACACCTCGTACAAGGGCATGTCGCGTCAGGACGCCGACGACATCTACGCTTACCTGATGACGCGCCCGGCGGTGGACGTGGCCATTCCGGCCAACGAGATGCCGTTCCCGTTCAACCAGCGCATGGCGCTGATCGGCTGGAATCTGCTGTTCCGCAGCCAGGATCCGCTGCCGGCCAGTTCACAGGGCAGTTCGCCGCAATGGCAGCGCGGCCGCTATCTGGCCGACGTGCTGGGGCACTGTGGCGAATGCCACACGCCGCGCGGCGCGCTGGGGCAGATGGATCTCGCTAAGCCGATGCAGGGCGGCGATCTCGGCCGCTTCATGGCGCCGGACATTACGCCGCACGGTCTGGCGCAGCGCGGCTGGACGCCGCAGGACGTCAGCCGCTTCCTCAGCACCGGCCTCGCGCCGCAGGGTTCCGCCTTCAGCGAGATGCACATGGTGGTGGATCTCAGCACCCGTCATTTGACGCCGGAAGACCATCAGGCGCTGGCGCTGTATCTGATGGGCGAGCAGCCGCCGGCGGCGGTGCCGGTGAAAATGGGCCAGGGCAGCGATGCCGGGCGCATGGCCTATCTGGATCAGTGCGCTGGCTGCCACGCGCGTGAAGGCGAGGGCAAACCGCACGTGGCACCGGCGATGCGCGATAATGCCACGCTGCGCCAGGCGGACGGCAAGAACCTGATCGTGTCGGTGCTGGACGGCCTGCCGGCCCAGCAGTTCCCGAACGATGAAAGCATGCAGAGCATGCCGGGCTTCGGCGAGCGGCTGAGCGATGCCGAAGTGGCGGAGCTGGTGAATTACCTGCGCGTGACCTGGGGCGGCTTGCCGGCGGACATCACCGCCGAGCAGGTGAAAGCGCTGCGCAAGTAAGCGGCGTTCAGGCGAAAAAAATGGCCCGCATCTGCGGGCCATTTTATTTATTGTGCGGTCACGGGATTCAACGGCTGGTGACGCCGTCGACGCGTTGGCTGCGCTGTTTGATGGCGTAACCGACGGCCAGGATCGCCACCCACACCGGGATCAGCAGCACCGAGATTTGAATGCCCGGCGTCAGGTACATAATCACCAGGATGCCGGCCATGAACAGCAGGCACAGATAGTTGCTGAACGGGTACCAGAAGGCTTTGAACTTCGGCACGACGCCTTCGCGGTTTTTGGCGGCGCGGAACTTCAGGTGCGCCAGGCTGATCATCGCCCAGTTGATCACCAGCGCCGACACCACCAACGCCATCAGCAGTTCGAAGGCCCGCCCCGGAATCAGGTAGTTAATCAGTACGCACAGCGCGGTGGCGAGGGCGGAGATACCGATGGCTACCACCGGCACGCCGCGGCCGTCGACCTTCAGCAGGCTTTTCGGGCCGTTGCCCTGCTGCGCCAGGCCGTACAGCATGCGGCTGTTGCAGTAGACGCAGCTGTTGTACACCGACAGCGCGGCGGTGAGCACCACGATGTTCAGCACGGTTGCCACCAGGTTGCTGTTCAGCGCGTGGAAGATCAGCACGAACGGGCTGCCGCCTTCGACCACTTTGCCCCACGGGTACAGCGACAGCAGAATGGCCAGCGAACCGATATAGAAGATCAGGATGCGGTAGATCACCTGATTGGTGGCTTTCGGAATGCTCTTTTGCGGGTTGTCGGCTTCGGCGGCGGTGATGCCGACCAGCTCGAGGCCGCCGAAGGAGAACATAATCACCGCCATCGCCATCACCAGGCCCATGACGCCGTTCGGGAAGAACCCGCCCTGCGCCCACAGGTTGGTGACGGTGGCCTCCGGGCCGCCCATGCCGCTGAACAACAGGTAGGCGCCGAACACGATCATGCCGATAATCGCCACCACCTTGATGATGGCGAACCAGAACTCCATCTCGCCGTAAACTTTAACGTTGGCCAGGTTGATGGCGTTGATCGCCAAGAAGAACACCGCGGCGGAGACCCAGGTGGGGATCTCCGGCCACCAGTACTGCACGTAGATGCCGACCGCGGTCAGCTCCGCCATCGCCACCAGGACATACAGCACCCAGTAGTTCCAGCCGGAAGCGAAGCCGGCGAAGTTGCCCCAGTATTTGTAGGCGAAATGGCTGAAGGAACCGGCAACCGGTTCTTCCACCACCATTTCCCCCAGCTGGCGCATGATCAGAAACGCGATGAAGCCGCCGATGGCGTAGCCGAGGAGCACTGACGGGCCGGCCATTTTTATTGTTTGAGCGATACCGAGGAATAACCCGGTGCCGATTGCGCCACCTAAGGCGATGAGCTGAATATGGCGGTTTTTCAGGCCGCGTTTCAGCTGGTCACCATGCTGTTGACCATCCATCAATCTAACCCTCTGTCGTTGCGAATGACCACATACCTGTAAAGCAGTGGTTACGATGTGTGTTTTGTTTTATTTACGGCGTTATAGCTATTAATTCCACGGCGCCGCTACCGTTTGGCAGAGAATAATGTTATGTGCGTCAGTTTGCACCTGCTTTGTCGTGTGAGTGATTAAGATTGCAGCAGTTTAGGAAACAAAATGCGGGTTGTGTGACGGCGGGGGGGATTCAGTGCATGAAATAAGCAACAAATCACATAATGCGCAAAAATAACGTAGATCCGAGCGGTGGCGTGCGTTCAAATAATGAACGAAATCCCGTTGCGCTGCTCGCCAAATAGCCATTCATTAAAGCGTCATAACCATGCAATAAAACTCGGGCAAAAAGTTTGCACTCTGCCTTGCGTAAGGTTTGGTAAAAGTTAAATCCCCAACCCGGCGCGTAAATGGTAATACCATCACGGCGTTACCGGTTTGCAGCGGGGTTTTCAGCGGGGTGTTAAAATGTGCGGGTAACCTGATTTCGATCAAGGCCCGTATGGACAGGAGGTGAATACTTTGTTACTTTACCGTCACGTTTTTGAAATTGGTATTACCAATTGACTCCGCGCCATTCGCA
This sequence comes from Serratia sp. SSNIH1, assembly GCF_002935055.1. Classification (NCBI taxonomy): domain Bacteria; kingdom Pseudomonadati; phylum Pseudomonadota; class Gammaproteobacteria; order Enterobacterales; family Yersiniaceae; genus Serratia; species Serratia sp. SSNIH1. Next base: position 4,894,352 of record NZ_CP026383.1, on the reverse strand, counting down.
GAGAAGAATTCACTCATGGCCTACAGCAAAATCCGCCAACCCAAGTTGTCAGATGTTATCGAGCAACAGCTCGAATACCTGATCCTCGAGGGGACACTGCGCCCAGGCGAAAAACTGCCTCCGGAGCGCGAGCTGGCGAAACAATTTGATGTCTCCCGTCCTTCTCTGAGAGAGGCCATTCAGCGCCTGGAAGCGAAAGGGCTGCTCCTGCGCCGTCAGGGCGGCGGCACCTTCGTGCAAACTAATCTGTGGCAGAGCTTCAGCGATCCGCTGGCCGAGCTGCTGGCCGACCATCCCGAATCACAGTTCGATCTGCTGGAAACCCGTCACGCGCTGGAAGGCATTGCCGCCTATTACGCGGCGCTGCGCGGCACCGATGAAGATCTGGCGCGCATCCGCGACTGCCATATCGTGATTCAACAGGCTCAAGACAGCGGCGATCTCGACGCCGAAGCCGATGCGGTCATGCAGTATCAAATCGCCGTGACCGAAGCTGCCCACAACGTTGTGTTACTTCACCTGCTACGCTGCATGGGGCCGATGCTGGAACAGAACGTGCGTCAGAACTTTGAATTGCTCTACTCGCGCCGTGAGATGTTGGCAAAAGTGAGCAGCCACCGCGCCGGAATTTTTGAGGCGATTGTGGCACGCGAGCCGGAAAAGGCCCGTGAAGCCTCGCATCGCCACTTGGCGTTTATCGAGGAAATCTTGCTGGATCTCAGCCGGGAGCATACTCGGCGCGAGAGATCGCTACGGCGTCTCCAGCAACGCAAGGATTAAGAGCTGTCCTCTTCAGGGTACACCAGCCTGCGGGGGTTAAGTTCGAGGTACTTAGTTAAGTACTTAAGCGGCAACTAAACTGATGGGCCTGTCTTCGTGTGTTTTTTGCACAGAGCACAGGAAGACAGGCTCCAAACAAACCATTAGACAGATAAGGAATACCACCATGTCAGAACGTTTAAACAATGACGTGGATCCGATCGAAACCCGCGACTGGCTGCAGGCGATCGAATCGGTCATCCGTGAAGAGGGTGTTGAGCGAGCTCAGTTTCTGATTGATCAGGTATTGGGAGAAGCCCGCAAAGGCGGCGTTAACGTTGCGGCCGGTGCTGCAGCGCACAACTACGTCAACACCATCGCGGTAGAAGACGAACCGGCCTACCCAGGCAACCTGGATCTGGAACGCCGCATTCGCTCAGCGATCCGTTGGAACGCGATCATGACCGTTCTGCGTGCATCCAAAAAAGACCTGGAGCTGGGCGGCCACATGGCTTCCTTCCAGTCTTCCGCGACCTTCTATGAAGTCTGCTTTAACCACTTCTTCCGCGCACGCAACGAGAAAGACGGCGGCGACCTGGTGTACTTCCAGGGCCACATCTCTCCGGGCGTTTACGCGCGTGCCTTCCTTGAAGGCCGCCTGACCGAAGAACAAATGAACAACTTCCGTCAGGAAGTGCACGGCAATGGCCTGTCCTCTTACCCGCATCCTAAGCTGATGCCGGAATTCTGGCAGTTCCCGACCGTATCCATGGGCCTGGGCCCAATCAGCGCCATCTATCAGGCGAAGTTCCTGAAATACCTGGAACATCGCGGCCTGAAAGACACCTCTGAGCAGACCGTTTACGCCTTCCTGGGCGACGGCGAGATGGATGAGCCGGAATCCAAAGGCGCCATCACCATCGCGACCCGCGAGAAGCTGGACAACCTGGTGTTCGTCATCAACTGCAACCTGCAGCGCCTGGACGGCCCGGTCACCGGCAACGGCAAGATCATCAACGAACTGGAAGGCATCTTCTCCGGCGCAGGCTGGCAGGTGCTGAAAGTGATCTGGGGCGGCCGTTGGGACGAGCTGCTGCGTAAAGACACCAGCGGTAAACTGGTTCAGCTGATGAACGAGACCCTGGACGGCGACTACCAGACCTTCAAATCCAAAGACGGCGCTTACGTGCGCGAGCACTTCTTCGGCCGTTATCCGGAAACCGCGGCGCTGGTCAAAGACATGACCGACGACGAAATCTGGGCGCTGAACCGTGGTGGTCACGATCCGAAGAAAATCTTCGCTGCACTGAAAAAAGCGCAGGACACCAAAGGCAAACCGACCGTTATCCTGGCCCACACCATCAAAGGTTACGGCATGGGTGAAACCGCGGAAGGTAAAAACATCGCTCACCAGGTGAAGAAAATGAACATGGAAGGGGTTCACCACTTCCGCGATCGTTTCAACGTGCCGGTTGCCGATGCTGACATCGAAAAACTGCCGTACATCACCTTCGACAAAGAGTCCGAAGAGTACAAATACCTGCACGAACGTCGCCAGGCGCTGAAAGGCTACGTGCCGACGCGTCTGCCGGAATTCACCCAGAAGCTGGAAATGCCGGCGCTGGAAGATTTCAGCTCGCTGCTGGAAGAGCAGAACAAAGAGATCTCCACCACTATCGCCTTCGTGCGTGCCCTGAACGTGATGCTGAAGAACAAGTCGATCAAAGATCGCCTGGTGCCAATCATCGCCGACGAAGCGCGTACTTTCGGTATGGAAGGTCTGTTCCGTCAGATCGGTATCTACAGCCCGAACGGCCAGCAGTACACTCCGCAGGACCGTGAGCAGGTTGCTTACTACAAAGAAGACGAGAAAGGCCAAATCCTGCAGGAAGGCATCAACGAACTGGGCGCAGCCTCTTCCTGGCTGGCCGCAGCGACTTCCTACAGCACCAACGATCTGCCGATGATTCCGTTCTACATCTACTACTCGATGTTCGGTTTCCAACGTATCGGCGACCTGTGCTGGGCAGCGGGCGACCAACAGGCGCGCGGCTTCCTGATCGGCGGGACCTCGGGTCGTACTACCCTGAACGGCGAAGGTCTGCAGCACGAAGATGGCCACAGCCACATTCAGTCTCTGACCATCCCTAACTGCATCTCTTACGATCCGGCTTACGCGTACGAAGTGGCGGTGATCATGCACGACGGTCTGGTGCGCATGTATGGCGACAACCCGGAAAACGTGTACTACTACCTGACCACGCTGAACGAAAACTACCACATGCCTGCGATGCCGCAGGGTGCGGAAGAAGGTATCCGCAAGGGTATCTACAAGCTGGAAACGCTGGAAGGCAGCAAAGGCAAGGTACAGCTGCTGGGCTCCGGTGCCATCCTGCGCCACGTGCGCGAAGCTGCGCAGATCCTGGCGAAGGACTACGGCGTGGGTTCCGACACCTACAGCGTGACCTCGTTCACCGAACTGGCGCGCGACGGCCAGGATTGCGAGCGCTGGAACATGCTGCACCCAACCGAAACGCCACGCGTGCCTTACATTGCTCAGGTGATGAGCGACGCGCCGGCGGTAGCTTCTACCGACTACATGAAACTGTTCGCCGAACAGGTTCGTACTTATGTGCCGGCCAGCGACTATCGCGTACTGGGCACCGACGGCTTCGGTCGTTCGGACAGTCGCGAAAACCTGCGTCACCACTTCGAAGTCGATGCATCCTACGTGGTGGTTGCTGCACTGGGTGAACTGGCTAAACGCGGTGAGATCGAAGCTTCTGTGGTTGCCGATGCAATCAAGAAATTCGACATCAACCCGGAAAAAGTTAACCCGCGTCTGGCCTAAGAGGTACTGAATAATGTCTATCGAAATCAACGTACCGGACATCGGTGCAGATGAAGTCGAAATCACCGAGATTCTGGTGAAGGTCGGCGATAAAGTTGAAGCGGAACAATCGCTGATCACCGTGGAAGGCGACAAGGCTTCCATGGAAGTGCCCTCCCCGCAGGCGGGCGTGGTGAAAGAGATCAAAGTGGCGGTCGGCGATAAAACCGAAACCGGCAAACTGATCATGATCTTCGAAGCGGCAGGCGCAGCGGAAGCTGCACCGGCGGCGAAAGCGGAAGAAAAACCGGCGGCAGCTGCTGCCCCGGCCGCCGCTGCGGCCAAAGACGTTGCCGTGCCGGACATCGGCGCCGACGAAGTCGAAGTGACCGAGATCCTGGTGAAAGTGGGCGACAAGGTGGAAGCCGAGCAGTCCCTGATCACCGTGGAAGGCGACAAGGCTTCCATGGAAGTCCCTGCGCCGTTCGCGGGCACCGTGAAAGAGATCAAGATCGCGACCGGCGACAAAGTGAAAACCGGTTCCCTGATCATGGTGTTCGAAGTGGCCGGCGCCGCTTCCGCTGCGGCCCCGGCTGCGGCGCAAGCCCCTGCCGCCGCTGCAGCGCCTGCGGCCTCTGCGGCCAAAGACGTCGCCGTGCCGGATATCGGCGGCGACGAAGTCGAAGTGACCGAAGTGATGGTTAAGGTGGGCGACAAGGTTGCCGCCGAGCAGTCTCTGATCACCGTGGAAGGCGACAAGGCCTCTATGGAAGTGCCTGCACCGTTCGCGGGTACCGTGAAAGAGATCAAGATCGCGACCGGCGACAAAGTGAAAACCGGCTCCCTGATCATGGTGTTCGAAGTGGAAGGCGCTGCGCCTGCCGCTGCCGCCGCTCCAGCCGCTAAAGCGGAAGCTGCGCCGGCTCCGGCCGCCGCTAAAGCCGCCGCTCCGGCTGCGAAAGCTGACGACAAAGGCGAGTTCGCCGAGAACGCGGCATACGTGCACGCGACCCCGGTCATTCGTCGTCTGGCGCGTGAATTCGGCGTTAACCTGGCGAAAGTGAAGGGCACCGGTCGTAAAGGCCGCATCCTGCGCGAAGACGTTCAGACTTACGTGAAAGACGCGGTGAAACGCGCTGAAGCGGCACCGGCGGCTGCCGGCGGCGGTCTGCCAGGCATGCTGCCATGGCCGAAAGTGGACTTCAGCAAGTTCGGCGAGATCGAAGAAGTCGAAATGGGCCGCATCCAGAAGATCTCTGGCGCGAACCTGAGCCGCAACTGGGTGATGATCCCGCATGTGACTCACTTCGACAAAACCGACATCACCGATCTGGAAGCGTTCCGCAAGCAGCAGAACGAAGAAGCGGCCAAGCGCAAGCTGGACGTGAAGTTCACGCCTGTCGTGTTCATCATGAAAGCCGTGGCTGCCGCTCTGGAGCAGATGCCGCGCTTTAACAGCTCGCTGTCCGAAGACGGTCAGAAGCTGACGCTGAAGAAATACATCAACATCGGCGTGGCGGTAGATACCCCGAACGGCCTGGTGGTTCCGGTGTTCAAGGACGTGAACAAGAAGAGCATCACCGAGCTGTCTCGCGAACTGATGGCCATCTCCAAGAAAGCGCGCGACGGCAAGCTGACCGCGGGCGAGATGCAGGGCGGCTGTTTCACCATCTCCAGCCTGGGTGGCATCGGGACGACTCACTTCGCGCCGATCGTCAACGCGCCGGAAGTGGCTATCCTGGGCGTCTCCAAGTCTGCGATGGAGCCGGTCTGGAACGGTAAAGAGTTCATGCCGCGCCTGATGATGCCGATGTCGCTGTCCTTCGACCACCGCGTTATCGACGGTGCCGATGGTGCGCGCTTCATCACCATCATCAACAACATGTTGTCCGACATTCGCCGTCTGGTGATGTAATGCAAAAGGGGCGCAGCATGCTGCGCCCCTGACGATTCTGTAGCAGTTTTGTCGGATTTTGCACAACTCGACAAAATTGTTGAGACACGGGTCACTCGAACACGCTTTGCAGATTATTAACAATTCTGTAAACTGCTCGCGGTGTAAGCGTCCCGGTGGATGAAGGGCGTTATGAGATCGATTAGCAATAAAAATGACGTCTGACCCGCCGGACAATCAATTAAGAGGTCATGATGAGTACTGAAATTAAAACTCAGGTCGTGGTACTTGGGGCGGGCCCGGCAGGTTACTCTGCAGCCTTTCGTTGCGCTGACTTAGGTCTTGAAACCGTTCTGGTTGAACGTTATTCCACTCTGGGCGGGGTTTGCCTGAACGTGGGATGTATCCCTTCCAAAGCACTGCTGCACGTTGCCAAAGTGATCGAAGAAGCCAAAGCGCTGGCCGAACACGGCATCGTTTTCGGCGAGCCGAAAACCGACATCGACAAAGTGCGCGTCTGGAAAGAAAAAGTCATCACTCAGCTGACCGGCGGTCTGGCTGGCATGGCGAAAGGCCGTAAAGTGAAAGTGGTCAACGGCCTGGGCAAGTTCACCGGCGCTAACACCCTGGTTGTGGAAGGCGAAAACGGCCCAACCACCATCAACTTCGACAACGCCATCATCGCTGCAGGTTCTCGTCCGATCCAACTGCCATTCATTCCTCATGAAGATCCACGCGTGTGGGATTCTACCGATGCGCTGGAACTGAAAACCGTCCCAGAGCGTCTGCTGGTTATGGGCGGCGGCATCATCGGCCTGGAAATGGGCACCGTATACCATGCGCTGGGTTCACAGATCGACGTCGTTGAAATGTTCGATCAGGTCATCCCGGCGGCAGATAAAGACGTGGTGAAAGTCTTCACCAAACGTATCAGCAAGCAGTTCAACCTGATGCTGGAAACCAAAGTGACCGCGGTAGAAGCCAAAGAAGACGGCATCTACGTCACGATGGAAGGTAAAAAAGCGCCGGCAGAACCACAGCGTTATGACGCGGTGCTGGTGGCGATCGGCCGCGTGCCGAACGGCAAACTGCTGGATGCCGGCAAAGCCGGTGTTGAAGTTGACGAGCGTGGCTTCATCAACGTCGACAAACAGCTGCGCACCAACGTGCCGCACATCTTCGCTATCGGCGACATCGTCGGTCAGCCGATGCTGGCGCACAAAGGCGTGCACGAAGGCCACGTTGCCGCAGAAGTTATCGCCGGCATGAAGCATTACTTCGATCCGAAAGTGATCCCATCCATCGCTTACACCGAGCCGGAAGTGGCATGGGTGGGTCTGACCGAGAAAGAAGCGAAAGAGAAAGGCATCAGCTACGAAACCTCCACCTTCCCGTGGGCGGCTTCCGGCCGTGCGATCGCTTCCGACTGTGCAGACGGCATGACCAAACTGATCTTCGACAAAGAAACTCACCGCATCATCGGTGGCGCGATTGTCGGCACCAACGGCGGCGAACTGCTGGGTGAAATCGGTCTGGCTATCGAGATGGGCTGCGACGCGGAAGACATCGCGCTGACCATCCACGCTCACCCGACCCTGCACGAATCCGTGGGCCTGGCGGCGGAAATCTACGAAGGCAGCATCACCGACCTGCCTAACCCGAAAGCCAAGAAGAAGTAATTCTGCTGGCTTGACCGGTTAACCAGCGGCTCCTGAAAAGGGGCCGTTTTTTTTGCTCAAACTCAGAAAGCGGTATTTTTGTGGCCGCTGCGCCAAATTCCGATCCTCCTGCTTATATCCATTCTAACTATATGGATATAATGCCCTGCTAGTCCGGCAGCCGATTACGCTGCGCTCAACGATTCAGCAAAGATTTAATGTTGCTTTTATGTGAACGAATTAACAACCGTTTCAAATCCTGATATGCTGGCTGAGCGGAACCGGGCACTGTACCTTACAGTCCAGGACATCGACAGCAGTGCCCCGTCAGGATAGATGGCATCTATATCGCCGTGCGCTCTACCCATCAGTCTTTCATGCTGTAACGCTGTTTGACCGTGCTTGTTTGCCCCAATCACCGTTTCGGGGCCTTTACGGGCCGATCGCCTAGCCGCAGAGTGAAACCCCAAGGGTATAAACCCGGTTTGCATATACGCCAGGCACAATAAATGACAATGAGAGCGAGGAGAACGTCGTGCTAGAAGAATACCGTAAGCACGTAGCCGAGCGTGCTGCTGAGGGCATCGCCCCTAAGCCGCTAGACGCCACCCAAATGGCCGCGCTGGTCGAACTACTGAAGAATCCGCCAAAAGGCGAAGAAGAATTCCTGTTAGACCTGCTGATTAACCGTGTTCCACCGGGCGTCGATGAAGCCGCCTACGTCAAAGCAGGTTTCCTGGCGGCCATCGCCAAAGGCGAAGCGACATCCCCCCTGGTTACCCCCGAGAAAGCCATTGAACTGTTAGGCACCATGCAGGGCGGCTATAACATTCATCCGCTGATCGAAGCGCTGGACAACGAAACGCTGGCGCCCATCGCCGCGAAAGCGCTGTCCCACACGCTGCTGATGTTCGACAACTTCTACGACGTGGAAGAGAAGGCCAAGGCCGGTAACCCGCACGCCAAGCAGATCATGCAGTCCTGGGCCGATGCCGAATGGTACCTGTCACGCCCTGAGCTGGCGGAAAAGATCACCGTCACCGTGTTCAAAGTCACCGGCGAAACCAACACCGATGACCTTTCTCCGGCGCCGGACGCCTGGTCGCGCCCGGACATCCCGCTGCACGCGCTGGCGATGCTGAAAAACGAACGTGAAGGCATCGTGCCGGATCAGCCGGGCAGCGTCGGCCCGATCAAACAGATCGAGCTGCTGAACAAGAAAGGCTTCCCGCTGGCCTACGTCGGCGACGTGGTCGGCACCGGTTCTTCCCGTAAATCTGCCACCAACTCCGTGCTGTGGTTTATGGGCGACGACATCCCGCACGTGCCGAACAAGCGCGGCGGCGGCGTGGTGCTGGGCGGCAAGATTGCGCCTATCTTCTTCAACACCATGGAAGATGCCGGCGCCTTGCCAATCGAAGTGGACGTGTCCGAGCTGAACATGGGCGACGTGATCGACGTTTACCCGTACAAAGGTGAAGTACGCAACCACGAGACCGGCGCGCTGATCGCCAACTTCGAGCTGAAAACCGACGTGCTGCTGGATGAAGTGCGCGCCGGCGGCCGTATCCCGCTGATCATCGGCCGCGGCCTGACCACCAAGGCGCGCGAAGCGCTGGGTCTGCCGCACAGCGACGTGTTCCGTATCGCCAAGCCGGTTGCCGCCAGCAGCAAAGGCTTCTCGCTGGCGCAGAAAATGGTCGGCCGCGCCTGCGGCGTCGCCGGCATTCGCCCTGGCGAGTACTGCGAACCGAAGATGACCTCCGTCGGTTCTCAGGACACCACCGGCCCGATGACCCGCGATGAGCTGAAAGACCTGGCCTGCCTCGGCTTCTCCGCCGATCTGGTCATGCAGTCGTTCTGCCACACCGCCGCGTACCCGAAACCGGTCGACGTGACCACGCACCACACGCTGCCTGACTTCATCATGAACCGCGGCGGCGTCTCGCTGCGTCCGGGCGACGGCGTGATCCACTCCTGGTTGAACCGTATGCTGCTGCCTGACACCGTCGGCACCGGCGGCGATTCCCACACCCGCTTCCCGATCGGCATCTCCTTCCCGGCCGGTTCCGGCCTGGTGGCGTTTGCCGCCGCGACCGGCGTGATGCCGCTGGATATGCCTGAGTCGGTGCTGGTGCGCTTCAAAGGCAAAATGCAGCCGGGCATCACCCTGCGCGATCTGGTGCACGCCATCCCTTACTACGCGATCCAGCAAGGCTTGCTGACCGTCGAGAAGAAGGGCAAGAAAAACATCTTCTCCGGCCGTATTCTGGAGATCGAAGGCCTGCCGGACCTGAAGGTCGAGCAGGCGTTTGAGCTGACCGATGCGTCCGCCGAACGTTCCGCCGCCGGTTGTACCATCAAGCTGGACAAGGCGCCGATCGAAGAGTACCTGAACTCCAACATCGTGTTGCTGAAGTGGATGATCTCCGAAGGCTACGGCGATCGCCGTACGCTGGAGCGCCGTATTCAGGGCATGGAAAAATGGCTGGCGGATCCGCAGCTGCTGGAAGGCGATGCGGATGCGGAATACGCGGCGGTGATCGACATCGATCTGAACGAGATCAAAGAGCCGATCCTGTGCGCGCCGAACGATCCTGACGATGCACGCCTGCTGTCTGACGTGGCCAACAGCAAAATCGATGAAGTGTTCATCGGTTCTTGCATGACCAACATCGGCCACTTCCGCGCGGCCGGCAAGCTGCTGGATCAGCACAAGGGCCAGCTGCCAACCCGTCTGTGGGTGGCGCCGCCAACCAAGATGGACGCGGCTCAGCTGACCGAAGAAGGCTACTACAGCGTCTTCGGCAAGAGCGGGGCGCGTATCGAGATCCCGGGCTGCTCGCTGTGCATGGGCAACCAGGCGCGCGTGGCGGACGGTGCGACGGTGGTCTCCACCTCGACCCGTAACTTCCCGAACCGTCTGGGTACCGGTGCCAACGTCTATCTGGCGTCTGCTGAACTGGCTGCGGTTGCGTCCCTGCTGGGCCGCCTGCCGACGCCGGACGAGTACCAGACCTATATGGCGCAGGTCGACAAGACGGCGGCGGATACCTACCGCTATCTGAACTTTGACCAACTGGGGCAGTACACCGAAAAAGCCGACGGCGTGATCTTCCAGACCGCGGTTTAATTCAGCGTCAATCCCAAGCTGCGGGGCCCTTTCCAGGGCCCCGTTTTTTTATTTTACGTTCAAAGCCTGCCCGCTATTTTTTGAATATTTCTACGTGGATATCTTTGTGATCGCTCTCTTGCCCGGTGGCGGAGATGATGCGATAGAAGCAGTATTTCCCATCCAACCCGCTGAGTTCATTACATTTCTTATCAACCTCTGCGGAAATATATTTATGGCCGACGGTAGGCACGCCGGTCTGCTGAATGGAGAGATCGCCGAGTTTGGTGTAGCTGGCGGATTCTTCAAGGGTGATTTGTTTGGCGGCGAACGCCGATGCAGAGAACATCATGTTCAATGCGACAATGGAGGTTATGTATTTTATGGCACACATCCTGATCGTGGTGATAGGTATGAATAAGGTGAGAACACCACTGGCCGCTGGTGAACATAATTAGAGCTCCTTTATTTAAAAGCTAATCGATATTGAGGGGATGTCAATAAAGCCGCGTCGCGCCAGAAATAATTAACTTATTAATTTTAAAAGGAAATTATAATCCCGATAAAATCGTGACATACATCTCCACGGTATCTACATGATTCAAATAAATAACCTACGAGCGGCGGATTATCGGCAGACTTTTCGCATGGCGGGCATGCGCCGCGCGGCGACGAGGCACCGCTTCGCTTTCCTTAAGGGATCGCGACCGGCGTCTTCCCATCGCCGCCGCAAGCCGCTATATTGCGCGCCGCCAAGGTTTTATTTTGCCGAGTTGCCAACTTTGCGAGCGCTCACTGAGTTAGCAATCAATTTATGTTTACACTAAGAAAAAGGGCTCAGGAGGGCATGCTATGGATTACGAATTTCTGCGTGACGTTACCGGTCAGGTGATCGTCAGATTTTCGATGGGGCATGAAGCGATTGGCCACTGGATCAACGAAGAAGTCAAAGGCGATTTCAACCTGCTGGACCGCATAGAAGCCGGTGCGGCCGAGGTCAAAGGCAGCGAACGTCAATGGCAGCTGGAAGGCCATGAATATACGCTGTTGATGGATGGTGAAGAAGTGATGATCCGCGCCAATCAGCTGGAGTTCGAAGGCGATGAAATGGAAGAGGGGATGAACTACTACGACGAAGAAAGCCTCTCATTCTGCGGCGTTGAGGACTTCCTGCTGGTGTTGAAGGCCTATCGTTCTTTCATGCTGAAATACTAAGCATCAGGGCGCGGCGTGCCGCGCCCTTTCCATCACAGAGGCGGGATATTGCGGCCGTAATAGATTTCCTGCATCTCTTTCCATAACAGATCGGTGATCTGTTTGCGTTCGACGGCGCTCAGCGCTTCCGGTGCCGCGTTGAACAGGTAGTGCTTCAGATCGAAATCCTTCAGCAACATCTTGGTATGGAAGATATTTTCCTGGTAAACGTTCACGTCCATCATGTGGTACAGCGTCTTGATGTCTTCCGACATAAAGTTCTGGATCGAATTGATCTCATGATCGATGTAATGTTTCACGCCGTTCACGTCGCGGGTGAAACCGCGCACGCGGTAGTCCATGGTGACGATGTCGGATTCCAGCTGGTGAATTAAGTAGTTCAGCGCCTTGAGGGGCGAAATGACGCCGCAGGTCGAGACTTCGATATCGGCGCGAAAGGTGCACAGTCCGCCTTCCGGATGGCTTTCCGGGTAGGTGTGTACGCAGATGTGGCTCTTGTCCAGGTGCGCGACGACCGTGTTCGGCAGCGGGCCGGGGTGTTCCGACGTATCGACGTCTTTTGGATCGATCGGCTCTTCGCTGACCAGGATGGTGACGCTGGCGCCCTGCGGCTCGTAGTCCTGACGCGCGATGTTCAGAATATTGGCGCCGATGATTGAGCAGGTCTCGCTCAGGATCTCGGTCAGCCGATTGGCATTATATTGTTCGTCAATGTAGGCGATATAGCCGTCGCGATCGTCCGCAGTCTTGGCGTAACAAATATCGTAAATACAAAAACTCAGGCTCTTGGTCAGGTTATTGAAGCCGTGTAGTTTTAGCTTATGCAATTTGGGCCACCTCCTTTATCTTCTCGCTTAACGTGTTACGTTCAGGGCATTGAGCAAATATTGCGGCAGGGCAAAGCTGCCGACGTGAATTGCCGGGTTGTAATAACGGCAGTGTAGGCCGCTTTGGTTAAAGCGCTGTTGCAGAGTAGGCAGATCGATCTGGCGCAGCGCCGGGTTCTGGCTTGCCCAAGCAAAGGTCATGATGCCGCCGTAATAGGTCGGGATCGCTGCCTGATAGAAGCTGACGTCGCTAAAGTAGCCGCTCAGTTTGGCGTGGCTGTTGACCGCTTCGTCCTGCTGCAGGAAACAGACGCCGTTTTGCGCGACGAAAATACCGCCCTCATTCAGGCAGCGGGCGCAGCCTTCATAAAACGCTGAGGTGAACAGGCTTTCACCGGGGCCGATCGGATCGGTGCAGTCGGAGATGATCACATCGAAGGTTTCGTCGGTTTGGTTCACGAAGTTGACGCCGTCGTCGATCACCAGCTTGAAGCGCGGATCGTCATAGGCGCCGGCGCTGTGGTTGGGCAGGTATTGGCGGCAGAACTCGACGACGCCGGCGTCGATTTCGACCATGGTGATCTGTTCCACGCCAGGATGCCGGCTGACTTCGCGCAGCATACCGCCGTCGCCGCCGCCGATGATCAGCACTTTCTTCGCCGCGCCGTGCGCCAGCAGCGGCACGTGAGTCAGCATTTCGTGATAGATGAACTCGTCACGCTCGGTGGTTTGCACCACGCCGTCGAGCGCCATCACGCGCCCCAGCACCGGGTTCTCGAAGATCACCAGATCCTGATGATCGGTCTTCTCGCGGTACAGCACCTTCTCTACCGAGAAGTACTGGCCGAAGCCCGTATGCAGCGTTTCGTACCAAATTTCTTTCTGGGTCATGTGCGGGAAACTCCGTAATAACAGCCATGAAAAATCGGCGCAACATCATAGCTAACTCTGCCTGGCGATGCACGGTTGAATTTCAGACAGAGAGAGCGTTAGGCGGGCGGGAGAAGGGGGGAAATTAGTTGGCGTAGGCCAGCAGGCTCAAAGAGTCGCGCGCCAGCGATTTGCATTTTTTAGGCGTTGGAATGGCGATGCCGCTGAGATCGCGGTAGCTGTCTTCGCCCAACGCCTTCATATTGAAGCTGTTGTAGTTGCTCAAATCCCAGCGGTTTTGTTGCGCGAAATAGACGATGGCGCGTTTGATTTGCGCATTTGGCAAATCGTTGTAGCCGCAATCATTTTTCAAATAAATAAATACCGCCGTCAGATCGGCCAGATCTTCCGCCTCGGATTCATTCAGCGCCAGACTGGCGTTGGAGAAGCCCAGCATCGCCAGCAACAGCATCGATAACGTTGTTTTTTTCATCATGAAATAGGCCTGTTTGTCGTTTGCAGACGTTACCACACTTGCCTGTAAAGGCACCAAATTTTATTGCCGCTGGGCGCGGCCTCGCGTTCGTCAATGGCGCTCTCTTGATTGTGAGGCATAGCTTAAAATACCGCCAGGAAAGGCTTGACCTTCCGCCAGGGGGAAGGTTTAGGCTGGCGGCATTGAGTTATGTCACTGAGAAAAGGGAGTCAGCGATGTTACGCCGTGATTTTATTAAATTAACCGCCGCGCTGGGCGCCGCGAGCGCATTGCCGTTATGGAGCCGGACCGCCTGGGCGGCCGATCGGCCGGCCCTGCCGGTACCGCCGCTGTTGATGCCGGACGCGCAGGGAAAGATTGCGCTGGCGCTGCAGGCGGGGGAAACCCGCTGGTTGCCCGGCGCCGCCACCAAAACCTGGGGATTCAACGGCGCGCTGCTCGGGCCGGCGGTGAAACTGCAGCGTGGCCAGCCGGTAACGGTTGATATCAAAAACAGCCTGGCGGAGGCCAGCACCGTCCACTGGCACGGCCTGGAGATTCCCGGTGACGTCGATGGTGGCCCGCAGGCATTGATTCATCCCGGCGCGACGCGCACGGTGAATTTCACCGTCGATCAACCGGCGGCCACCTGCTGGTTCCACCCGCATACGCACGGTAAAACCGGCAGCCAGGTCATGATGGGGCTGGCGGGGCTGGTGCTGCTGGAAGACGAAGAGAGCGCCAAACTGCCGCTGCCGAAAACCTGGGGACAGGATGATATTCCGGTGATCCTGCAGGATAAGCGGCTGGGCAAAGACGCGCAGATCGAATACCGCCTGGACGTGATGAGTGCGGCGGTGGGCTGGTTTGGCGACCGCATGTTCACCAACGGTGCGCAGTATCCACAACATCTGGCGCCGCGCGGTTGGCTGCGCCTGCGTTTCCTCAACGGCTGCAACGCCCGCTCGCTGAATCTGGCGGCCAGTGACAACCGTCCGCTGTATGTCATCGCCAGCGATGGCGGTTTCCTGGCGGAGCCGGTGAAACTGACCGAGCTGCCGATGCTGATGGGCGAACGCTTTGAAGTGCTGGTCGATGCCTCGGATGGGAAAGCGTTCGATATCGTGACGCTGCCGGTGAAGCAGATGGGCATGACGCTGGCGCCGTTCGATCAAACGCTACCGGTGTTGCGCATTCAGCCGTCGCTGGCGCAGGGCATCAAAACCATGCCGGACAGCCTGGTGAAGCTGCCGACGTTGCCTGCCACCACCGGCATCCAGGAGCGTTGGCTGCAGCTGATGATGGATCCGCAGCTGGATATGCTCGGAATGCAGGCGCTGATGGATCGCTATGGTCACCAGGCGATGGCCGGCATGAGCATGAATCATGGCGCGACGGGTGGCGCAGATATGAAAGGCATGGAGAAGGGCGGCATGCAGGGCATGGACCATGGCAACATGGGCAACATGAAGGGCATGGATCATGGCAATATGGCCGGGATGGAGCATGGTGGCGCGCAGGGCAAAGCCAAACCGTTCGATTTCAGCCACGGCAACATGATCAACGGCAAGGCCTTCGATATGACCAAGCCGATGTTCGCCACCAAACGGGGCCAGTATGAAAAGTGGACCATTTCCGGCGAGGGCGACATGATGTTGCACCCGTTCCACATTCACGGCACCCAGTTCCGCATCTTGTCGGAAAACGGCAAACCGCCGGCGGCGCATCGCAGCGGCTGGAAGGACACGGTGCGCGTCGAAGGGTGGCGCAGTGAAGTGCTGGTGCGTTTTGACCATCCGGCCAGCAGCGAACATGCGTACATGGCCCACTGCCACCTGTTGGAACATGAAGATACCGGCATGATGATGGGCTTCACCGTCGCCGATTGATGGCGGCCCGGTGCTCAAGCGGTGGCGCGCTCGCGTCGCCATCGCTTGGTTCAATGAAAGGAAGCCGTTATGCTGATTAAAATATAAGCTGCCGAGGAGTGCGTCATGCCGACAAAATTGGATCCCATCGTTTCTGAGTTTGAGACTCAAGAGCAGGCTGATAGCTACGATCGTTGGTTCAGAAGCACCGCGGAATCTTCCATCAATAGCGACTCCCCCCGTATTCCCCATGACGAAGTCATGGCCGGCGCTCGTCTCATTATCGAGCAGGCGAAAGCCAAAAGAAAATCGGCCTGACCCTTATGTTAACCGTCAAATGGACTGACGAAGCAAAAACGGGTTATATACGCCGCTGGCTTTTATCGCTGAGCGAAATCCACTTGCCGCTGAGGCTTTGTTGCAACGCATTGAAGAGTCGGTTATCCCGTTAGCGGAACATCCTTATCTATTCAGGCCAGGCAGGGTGAACGGGACTCGTGAAATGGTTGTTCATCCTAATTACATTGTGGTTTACCGCGTGCTGGCTGCACATATTGAAATAGTGAGTGTCCTGCACGCTCGTCAGGAATACCCTTAATAAAGAAAACTCCCCTGTCCGGGAGAGAGGCAAGTCGTAACGGCCTATGTTAAACTCTGCGCCTTTCTTCCGGCAACTGACCTGAATACTATGAAACACACTGTAGACGTAATGATTTCCGAGCAGGAAGTTAAGACCCGTATCGCCGAACTTGGCCGCCAGATCACCGAACATTACCGCGACAGCGGCAGCGACATGGTGCTGGTCGGGCTGCTGCGCGGCTCCTTCATGTTCATGGCCGATCTCTGCCGCGCGATCGACGTGCCGCACGAAGTCGACTTTATGACGGCCTCCAGCTACGGCAGCGGCATGTCCACCACCCGCGACGTAAAGATCCTCAAGGATCTGGACGAAGACATTCGCGGCAAAGACGTGCTGATCGTGGAAGACATCATCGATTCCGGCAACACGCTGAACAAAGTGCGCGAGATTTTGGCGCTGCGCGGGCCGAAATCGCTGGCGATTTGCACCTTGCTGGACAAGCCTGAGCGCCGTGAAGTACAGGTGCCGGTCGAATATGTCGGCTTCTCGATCCCGGATGAGTTCGTGGTGGGGTATGGCATCGACTACGCTCAGCGCTACCGTCACCTGCCGTACGTCGGTAAAGTGGTGCTGCTGGACGAGTAATTGATGTGGGGCGCGGCCAGCCGCGCCCGCGGCGGGATTATACGCCCTTATCCTGCTTCAGTTTGGCTATCGCTTTGCGGTAGCCCATCTCCAGGCTCTCGCGGCTGGTCGCCAGCACTTCCATATCGCGCAGGCGGCCGTCCTGAATGCCGTAGACCCAACCGTGGATCATCACCTTCTGGCCGCGCTTCCAGGCGGACTGCATGATGGTGGAGTGGCCCAGGTTGTACACCTGCTCAATGACGTTGATCTTGCACAGCATGTCGAAACGCTGCTCCGGCGGCAGTTCGCCCAGCAGCGAGCTGTGCTTGTACCACAGGTCGCGAATGTGCAGCAGCCAGTTGTCGATCAACCCCAGCTCCGGGTTTTCCACCGCCGCCTGCACGCCGCCGCAGCCCAGGTGGCCGCAGATGATGATGTGTTCGACTTCCAGCACATCTACCGCATACTGCACCACCGACAGGCAGTTAAGATCGGTATGGATAACGAGGTTCGCCACGTTGCGATGGACGAACAGTTCACCCGGCTCGAGGCCGGTCAGGCGTTCGGCGGGAACGCGGCTGTCAGAGCAACCAATCCATAAGAAACGGGGCTTTTGCGCCTGGGCTAAACGTTCAAAAAATTCCGGGTCTTCCTGACTGATATTGGCCGACCAGGCATGGTTGTTGGCGATAAGCTCTTCGATTTCTTTCATGGAGGTTATTGACTCGTAACGAACAGATTGCGTTGGGGTAATATAGGGTAAGCGTCACAATTTGGAAATCGGAACAGTGGTGCAACCTCATTTTCCGCACGGATTCGACTCAGTGGAAACGTCGCCGATGCTAGGATTATCGTTATTGTTTCAAGCCTCGCAGACAGGGGCGCGGCGGCATACTCATCGTCATAAGGTACTATTTTACATATGAATTATGCACTGGAATTAGCGCAGCTGACCAAGACTTACGCCGGTGGCGTCAAGGCGCTGCGCGGCATCGACCTGAGCGTCGAGGCGGGGGACTTTTATGCCCTTTTGGGGCCAAACGGCGCCGGTAAATCCACCACCATCGGCATCATCAGCTCGCTGGTGAACAAAACCGCCGGCAGCGTGCGGGTGTTCGGTTACGACATCGATAAAGACATCGTCAACGCCAAGCGCCAGCTCGGCCTGGTGCCGCAGGAGTTCAACTTCAACCCGTTCGAGACCGTGTTGCAGATCGTGGTGAACCAGGCGGGTTACTACGGCGTCACGCGGCGTGAAGCGATGGCGCGCGCCGAAAAATACCTCAACCAGCTGGATCTGTGGGGCAAGCGCAACGAGCGCGCCCGCATGCTGTCCGGCGGCATGAAGCGCCGCCTGATGATCGCCCGCGCGTTGATGCATCAGCCGAAGCTGCTGATCCTCGATGAGCCGACCGCCGGGGTGGATATCGAGCTGCGCCGTTCGATGTGGGGCTTCCTGAAAGAGCTGAATGCCCAGGGTACCACCATTATCCTTACCACCCACTATCTGGAAGAGGCGGAGATGCTGTGCCGCAACATCGGTATCATCCAGAACGGGGAGCTGGTGGAAAACACCTCGATGAAGGGGCTGCTGGCCAAGCTGAAGTCGGAAACCTTTATCCTCGATCTGGCGGCGAAGAGCCCGCTGCCGAAGCTGGACGGTTACCGCAGCCGCCTGACGGATACCTCCACGCTGGAAGTGGAGGTGATGCGCGAGCAGGGGCTGAACGGCTTATTCGCCCAGCTGAGCGCGCAGGGCGTGCAGGTGCTGAGCATGCGCAATAAGGCGAACCGCCTGGAAGAGCTGTTTGTCACCCTGGTTAACGGCAATGGAGAAAAAGCATGACGCGTTTGTATTGGGTGGCCTTACAGAGCATCTGGGCCAAAGAGGTGAACCGCTTCGCGCGCATCTGGATCCAGACCCTGGTGCCGCCGGTGATCACCATGACGCTGTACTTCATCATCTTCGGTAATCTGATCGGCTCGCGCATCGGCGATATGCACGGCTTCAGCTACATGCAGTTCATCGTGCCCGGCCTGATCATGATGGCGGTGATCACCAACTCTTACGCCAACGTCGCTTCGTCGTTCTTCAGCGCCAAGTTCCAGCGCAACATTGAAGAACTGCTGGTGGCGCCGGTGCCGACCCATGTGGTGATCGCCGGCTATGTCGGCGGCGGCGTGGCGCGCGGCATCTGCGTCGGCGTGCTGGTGACCATCATCTCGCTGTTCTTCGTACCGCTGCAGGTACACGCCTGGTGGGTGATTGCGCTGACGCTGTTGTTGACGGCGATCCTGTTCTCGCTGGCGGGGCTGATCAACGCGGTGTTCGCCACCACCTTCGACGACATCAGCCTGATCCCGACCTTCGTCCTGACGCCGCTGACCTACCTGGGCGGGGTGTTTTACTCGCTGTCGCTGCTGCCGCCATTCTGGCAGGCGGTGTCCAAGCTGAATCCCATCGTCTATATGATCAGCGGGTTCCGCTACGGTTTCCTCGGCATCAACGATGTGCCGCTGGCGTTCACCATGGCGGTGCTGGTGGCGTTTATCGCGGTGTTCTACCTGCTGTCCTGGTACCTGATCGAGCGCGGCCGCGGCCTGCGCAGCTGATCGTATCGCGCCCCCGCTTTCCCGGCGGGGGCACTTTTCTTGATTTGGCGCAGGCGGCACGTAAATCAATAGAATTGCTCAGATAACCGCTAGTTCCCCGCTGTTCAAATCGTGCTATGCTGGCGCTCCACATTTCCTTCACTTTTGTCATTACGCACTCGTAAGCAGAACATCATCATGCGGCCTCAATACAAGTTAGCGGCTGGGTTACTCGGCATTCTGATGTCGTTGGTTTCCCCTGTGAGCCTGGCGAATCTGCTGTCGGAAGACAGCGCGGTTAAATCTGAATACATGGAAGCGCAGCGCGACAGCGAAGTCTATGCGTTGGTAGGCGAGCATGTGATCCCGGTCGGGGAAGTGAAGCGCGGGCAGCTGATCCAGGTGTTCCCGGCGGATGCGGAATACTACGAATTCAAATTCGGGCACGGTACCGGCTTTATCGATAAAGACGACGTGCGTGAGCTGAAGAAGTCGCGCAAGGTGCAAGACGATCTGGGCGAGCTGAACAAACCGCTGACCAACCAGAACCTGATCACCCAAAAAACGATCGACGTTTACACCGCGGCGGACAAGGACAGCGAGGTCTTCGGCACGCTGGAAGGCAACCTGCGCTACCCGATCATCGGCAAACTGAAGGACCGGTTGAACAACACCTGGTACGAGGTCAACATCGGCGATCGGCTGGGGTTCGTCAGTGAGTTGGACTGCGAGATCGATAACGGCATCCCGGTGCTGACTTACCACCACCTGCTGAAAAACGAAGAGAACAAACGCTTCCGCCACACCTCGACTACCACCTCTGACGTGGCGTTCAGCAACCAGATGACCTACCTGAAACAGGCGGGTTACGACACCATTTCGCTGTACCAGCTGGAAGCCTACCTGAAGAACCAGATCAACCTGCCGGGCAAGGCGATCGTGCTGACCTTCGACGACGGGCTGAAGTCGGTTTATCGCTACGCTTATCCGGTGCTGAAGGATTACGGTTTCCGCGCGACGGCGTTCATCATCTCTTCGCGCATCAAGCGCCACCCGCAGAAATGGAACCCGGACTCGCTGCAGTTTATGAGCGTCTCGGAGCTGAAGCAGATTCAGGACGTGTTCGACGTGCAGTCGCACACCCACTTCCTGCACCGCACCGACGGCAACCGCCAGCCGATTTTGCTAAGCCGTTCGCTGCACAATATCGAGTTCGATTTTGAGCGCTCGCGCCGCGCGCTGTCGCAGTTCAACCCGCACGTGCTGTATCTGTCCTACCCGTTCGGCGGCTATAACCAGCGGGCGATCCAGGCGGCGCAGGATGCCGGTTTCCATCTGGCGGTGACCACGGTGCAGGGCAAGGTGAAACCGGGGGATAACCCCTATACGCTGAAGCGGCTGTATATTCTGCGCACCGACTCGATCCAGACCATGGCGGATCGAGTAGCCAACAAGCCGGGCACGGTGGTGGTGCAGTAAGGGAGAACGGGCGCGCAAGGCGCCCGTTTTAGCGTCAGGCGACCTGAACCGGCACGGCTTTCGCCTTGCGCTGCAGGTTATTGTCACCTTCGAAATAGGCGACTTTCGGATGGTGTTGGCGGGCGTCGGCGTCGGTCATTTGCACATAGGAGCAGATGATCAGCTTGTCGCCCACGCAGGCGCAGCGCGCGGCGGCGCCGTTGACCGAAATGATGCGCGAACCGCGCTCGGCGGCGATGGCGTAGGTGGAGAAGCGCTGGCCGTTATCCACGTTGTAAATATCGATCGCTTCATATTCCAGAATGCCGGCGGCCTCCAGGAAATCCTGGTCGATGGCGCAGGACCCTTCATAGTGCAAGTCAGCCTGAGTGACTTTGACGCGATGCAGCTTGCCTTGCAGCATAGTACGTATCATAGCTTTACCTAACTGAATATCGGCCTTCACAGGCGCTGGGGTTGAACATCTCTCCTGCATCCCTGCAATCTCTATCGTCACCGATTGCCCCGCCGTTGTCTACCAATGGTCTGGGTTTCAGGGTGACGACAGTATAAAAAATGGCTTACAGCGTCAGGTCGACCTGCTGATTGTCGATAAGACGTGCCTTGCCCAGCCAGGCGGCCATCAGCACCACCGCCCGCTGGCTGTCCACCGTCAGCGGCTGCAGGCTGTCGGCGTCGCGAATAAACAGCTCATCCGGCGTAAAGCCGGCGGCGCGCAGCTGCTCGGCGGTCTGCTCCAGAAGCTCTTCGACATGGCGTTCGCCATTGGCCAACTGCTGCGCCAGCGCGTTCATGATCTTGCTCAGCTGCGGAGCGACCTTGCGCTCTTCGGCGGTCAGGTAGCCGTTGCGCGAGCTGAGGGCCAGGCCGTCTTTGGCGCGCACGGTCGGCACGCCGACGATGTCGATGTCGTAACCCATGTCCGCCACCATTTTGCGGATCAGCGCCAGCTGTTGGTAATCCTTTTCGCCGAAGCAGGCTAAATCAGGCTGCACCAGGTTGAACAGCTTGCTGACGATGGTGGAAACGCCGCGGAAGTGGCCCGGCCGGCTTGCGCCTTCCAGGATGCTGGAGATGCCCGGCACGTCGACGTAAGTCTGCTGCTCCAGCCCCTGCGGATAGACCGCGGCCGGAGCCGGCGCGAACACCAGGTCGACGCTGCGGCGGGTCAGCTTCTCGCTGTCTTCCTGCAGCGTGCGCGGGTAGCGCGCCAGATCGTCCGGCCGATCGAACTGCATCGGGTTGACGAAGATGCTCACCACCACCACGTCGGCGCGGGCGCGCGCTTCATCGACCAGCGTCATATGGCCGTCGTGCAGGTTGCCCATGGTCGGCACCAGCGCGATGCGTTTGCCTTCCTGGCGCCAGCGGCGGATCTGTTGACGCAGCATCGGCAGGGTTTCGATAATAATCATTGGGTGACTCCTGGAACCATCGCTTAGTTAAAAGAGTGTTCAGCCGCCGGGTAGAGGCCTTGCTCCACTTCCTGAATGTAGTGCTGCACTGCCGTGCGGATATCGCCGCTCTGCGCCAGGAAGTTCTTGGCGAACTTCGGCGTATGGCCGCCGGTGATGCCGAAGGCGTCGTGCATCACCAGGATCTGGCCGTCGGTGCCGTTGCCGGCGCCGATGCCGATGACCGGAATGGACAACGCTTCGGTGATCTGGCGCGCCAGCTCGGTCGGCACGCATTCCAGCACCAGCAGCTGAATGCCGGCCAGTTCCAGATTCTGCGCGTCCTGCAACAGCTGTTTGGCGGCCAGTTCGTCACGTCCTTGTACCTTATAGCCGCCGAACACGTTGACCGACTGCGGCGTCAGGCCCAGGTGGCCGCACACCGGCACTGCGCGCTCGGCGAGCATTTTCACCGTGTCGCACAGCCAGCTGCCGCCTTCCAGTTTCACCATGTTGGCGCCGGCGCGCATCAGCTCGGCGGCGTTGGCGAAGGTCTGTTCCGGGGTGGCGTAACTCATGAACGGCAGATCGGCCAACAGCAGGCAGGCCGGCGCGCCGCGGCGCACGGCGCGAGTGTGGTAGGCCACGTCGGCGACGGTGACCGGCAGCGTGGAGTCGTGGCCCTGCAGCGTCATGCCCAGCGAATCGCCCACCAACAGGACTTTGATGCCTTGCTCTTCAAACAGTTTGGCAAAGCTGGCATCGTAGGCGGTAAGGGTAGCAAACTTGCGCTGCTCCTGTTTCCACTGGCGCAAGTGGGTCACGGTGGTGGGTTTCATCACAACGTCTCCTGAAACGGGCCGTGCGGCTTACGCAGGCCCAGGCTGCAAAAAAGTGCAGCCATTCTACTGTAACCCGATCGGGGTGGGTAGCGCGGATCGCCATGCTTAAGCGGTTCTTAAGAACCTTGTGGTGCAATGGCGCCAAGACTCAAAAGGGATACTCATGCGAATCTTGCTGATCGAAGATGACAAACTGATCGGGGACGGCATCAAGGCCGGGCTGACCAAACTCGGCTTCAATCTGGACTGGTTCACCGACGGCGTCGTCGGCAAAAATGCGCTGGACAGTGCGCCGTACGACGCGGTGATCCTCGATCTCAGCCTGCCGGGCCTCGACGGTCTGGATCTGCTGCGCCAGTGGCGCCAGGCCGGGCAAGACGTGCCGGTCCTGATCCTCACCGCCCGCGACGCGCTGGAGCAGCGAGTCAGCGGGCTGCAAAGCGGCGCCGACGATTATCTGTGCAAGCCGTTCGCGCTGGCCGAAGTGGCGGCGCGCCTGCAGGCGCTGATCCGCCGTCGCCACGGCCAACTGATGCCGCAGCTGACGCACGGCAACGTGGTGTTCGACAGCGCCACCCGCAGCGTGAGCTGCAACGGCGAGCCGGTGACGCTGACGCCGCGCGAATTGGCGGTGCTGGAACTGTTTCTGCACAACAAGGGGCGGGTGCTGGCGCGGCCGTTGATTCAGGAGAAGCTGTACAACTGGGATGACGAGGTGAGCAGCAACGCGGTGGAGGTACATATTCACCACCTGCGGCGCAAGCTGGGCAACGGCTTCATCCGTACCATCCACGGCGTGGGTTACACGCTGGGGGATGCGCCGTGAAGCGTCTCAGCCTGCGGCTGCGCCTGATCCTGATCTTCAGCCTGCTGGCGCTGCTGACCTGGAGCACCGCCAGCGTGGTGGCCTGGGTGATGTCGCGCAACACCATCAACGAAGTGTTCGACACCCAACAGATGCTGTTCGCCAAACGGCTGGCGACCGCCAACCTCGGCGATCTGCTGGCCGATGAAAGTGCGCGCAGCCTGCCGAAAACCAAGAAGCTGGTGCATCACGGCAAGCGCGGCGAGCAGGACGACGACGCGCTGGCGTTCGCCATCTTCGATCGCCAAGGCAAGATGCTGCTCAACGACGGCGAGAACGGTGCCGACTTCCTGTTTGACGGGGAGCGTGAAGGTTTTACCGACGGCGAGCGCAAAGGCGATGACGACAGTTGGCGCCTGGTATGGTTGACCAGCCCGGACGGGCGCTACCGCATCGTGGTCGGCCAGGAGTGGGATTACCGGCGCGATATGGCGCTGGGCATGGTGACCGGCCAACTGGTGCCCTGGCTGGCGACGCTGCCGGTGCTGATGCTGCTGATCGCGCTGATGGTCGGGCGCGAGCTGCGGCCGCTGCGCACTGTGGCGGCCGGTTTGCGCCGGCGCGCACCCGATGACGCGACGCCGCTGGACGCGCGCCAGGTGCCGACCGAGGTGCGCCCGCTGGTGGATGCGCTCAATGCGCTGTTCGCCCGCATCAACGCTCTGCTGGTGCGGGAGCGGCGCTTCACCTCCGATGCCGCGCACGAGTTGCGCAGCCCGCTGGCGGCGCTGCGGGTGCAGACCGAAGTGGTGCAACTGGCGGGGGACGATGCGCCGATGCGCGAGCACGCGCTGGACAATCTGACGCTCGGCATCGATCGCGCGACCCGACTGGTGGATCAGCTGCTGACGCTGTCGCGGCTGGATTCGCTGTCCGATCTGGCCGAACTGGCGCCGATCGACTGGAACGATCTGGTGACGATGACCCTGGCGGAGCAGGATCGGCAGGCCCATGCGGCGGGCGTGACGCTACGCTATGAACATCGGGGAACGCCGCCGCCGCGTCAGGGGGAAACCTTGCTGCTGTCGCTGCTATTGCGCAACCTGCTGGATAACGCGGTGCGCTACACCCCGCAGGGCGGCGTCGTCACCGTGACGCTGAGCGAACGCTCGCTGACGGTGGAGGACGACGGTCCGGGGGTCACCACGGAACATCTGGCGCGGCTCGGAGAACGCTTCTATCGCCCGCCGGGACAGGAGCAAACCGGCAGCGGGCTGGGGCTCTCGATCGTACAGCGTATCGCCGGCTTGCATGGTCTACAGGTCAGTTTCGCCAATCGCCCGGCGGGCGGGTTTGTTGCGCGGTTGGCGCTGTAGGAGGGTCAGGACTTGGGTTTTGGCTGGTGCCACAGCGCCATGCCGTTTTCCGGCACGCGCTTGAGGCAGCTGGCGAGCGGCTCGCCATCGGGGAAAATCAGGTCGGGGGCGATTTCCGCCAGCGGGTAGAGCATGAATTCGCGCTCTTTCAGGCCGTAATGCGGCACCGTCAGGCGCTCGGTATGGATCACCTTGTCGCCGTACAGCATGATGTCCAGATCGAGCGTGCGCGGCCCCCAGCGTTCATCCTTGCGCACACGCCCCTGATTGCGTTCTATCGCCTGGGTATGGTCGAGCAGCTGTTCGGGCGGCAACAGGGTATCCAGCGCCACCACCGCGTTGAGAAAGTCCGGCTGGTTTTGCGGCCCCAGCGGCTTGGTGCGGTAAAACGAAGAACAGGTGACCAGCCGGGTGCGCGGGAGATGCTCCAGCGCCTCCAGTGCGGCTTTAACCTGTTGCAGTGGCTGCGCCAGGTTGCTGCCCAGCGCGATATAAACGCGGATCATTATGCCCCTTCTTTACGCGGTGCCCGGCGGCGAGGGCGGCGTTGACGCGCGCGGCGCGGCGCCGGATCGTCCCCCAGGGTGCTCAGCATGGCTTTCTGCCGCGCCGGCGTGGCGTCCTGGAATTCGCCCCACCACTCGGCCAAACGCAGCATCTCCTGATTGTCTTCCACTTCCGCACGCAGCGCCAGCAGATCATAGGCGGCGCGGAATTTCGGGTGCTCCATCAGCTTGTGCGCGCGTTTGCCCTGGCGGCGGGACAGGCGCAGCTGCAGCTGCCAGATATCGCGCACCAGCGTGGTGATGCGTTTCGGGATGGCCAGCGAACGGCACTGCTCGTCGAGTACGTCGTTCATCGCCAGCGCGAAGGCGTCGTAGTAGGCCAGGCCGCTTTCCTGCGCCAGCTTCTGCGCATGCTCCAGCAGCGGGTACCACAGCATGGCGGCAAACAGGAAGGCCGGGTTGACGCGCATGTCGTTCTGCAGACGGTGATCGGTGTTCTTCAGCACCTGCACCAGAATGCGCTCCATCGGCGTATCGTGGTTCGGCGTGAAGTTGCGGGCGATCAGCGGGAACAGCGGTTGGAACAGCTGGTATTCGCACAGCTTCAGGTAGGTCTGGAAACCGTAACCCGCCTGCAGCAGCTTGAGGGATTCTTCGAACAGGCGCGCCGGCGGGATCTCATGCAGCAGCGAGGCCAGGCGCGGGATCGGCTCGGCGGTCTCTTCGCTGATGCGCATATCCAGCTTGGCGGCGAAGCGCACCGCGCGCAGCATGCGCACCGGATCTTCGCGGTAGCGGGTTTCCGGATCGCCAATCAGGCGAATCACGCCCTGTTTCAGGTCGTTCAGGCCGCCGACGTAATCGCGCAGGGTGAAATCCGCCACGCCGTAGTACAGGCTGTTGATGGTGAAATCACGGCGCTGGGCGTCTTCCTCGATCGAGCCGAAGATGTTGTCGCGCAGCAGCATGCCGTTTTGCGCCTGCTGGGACGAGTTTTTGTCGGATTCCTGATTCTGTTCGTGGTGGCCGCGGAAAGTGGCCACTTCGATGATCTCCGGCCCGAACATCACGTGCGCCAAGCGGAAGCGGCGGCCGACCAGGCGGCAGTTGCGGAACAGCTTGCGCACTTGCTCCGGCGTGGCGTTGGTGGTGATGTCGAAGTCTTTCGGCTTTTTGCCGAGCAACAGATCGCGCACGCCGCCGCCGACCAGATAGGCTTCGTAGCCTGACTTGTTCAGGCGGTAAAGCACTTTCAGCGCATTTTCGCTGATGTCTTTGCGGGAGATCGAGTGCTGTTCGCGCGGGATCACGGTCATCGAGTCGTTGCTCTCGGCGATAGGAAAAGGCGGACGCTTGCGCGGCGTTGAGCGGCGGGTAGGGGCGTTGCTGCCGTTATCGGCGGCGCGGGGCTGCGGCGCAGGGCGGCTTGGCGCCGCGGCACGCTCTTCGCGGACTACGTTTTTATCGCCGGCCGCCGCGTCGTCGCGGGGCAGCTTGTCATCGCGGGTCAGTACCTTACGACAGAAGTTGGCTACTCGGGTAAAAATGGTACACCTCGATAGTGACTGATAAAAATGGAGCTAACAAAAAATAGCGGCTAATCATAGCTCACCATGGCTCCTTTGAGAATGCCGGCGTGTTTTCATCCAGAGGGATAGCCTCCTGACGCGGCACGTTTTCCAACCGCCAATGTGCGACCGCCCAGCTCAATAATAATGGCAGGTCAAGATCTTGCCAGCTTTCCGGCAGCGGTTGACGCAGAAATTTCAGCGCGGCGATCAGCACCGGGCGCGGATCGCCGGCGGGCAACGCCGGCGCATGGTTTTGCTTCGACAGCTTGATGCCGTTGGCGCCCAGCGCCAGCGGCAGATGCACATAGGCGGGCACCGGCGCCTGCAGCTGGCGATAGAGGGCAATTTGGCGCACCGTCGGTTCGATCAGATCGGCGCCGCGCACAATCTCGGTCACGCCCTGAAAATGGTCGTCGATCACCACCGCCAGGTTGTAGGCGAACAGCCCGTCGCGGCGGCGAATGATAAAGTCTTCCCCCGCCAGCGCCGGATCGGCGTGCAATTCTCCCTGCAGGCGATCGTGGAACCCGTAAACGGGCGCGGTCTGGCGCAAGCGGATGGCGGCGCCCTGCGGGCCGAGCTGCAAATCGCGGCAGTGGCCGTCGTACAATCCGCCGATCTGCTGGATGCGGCTGCGGGTGCAGGTGCAGTAATAGCTGAGCCCCTGGCGCTGCAACAGATCCAGCGCGGCGCGATAGGCGTCGTGACGTTGGGATTGATAGATGACCTGGCCGTCCCAGTGGAGACCATAATGTTCCAGCGCGGACAGGATGCGAGCGGCGGCGCCGGGGACTTCGCGCGGCGGGTCGATATCTTCGATGCGAACCAGCCACTGCCCGCGTTGGGCGCGAGCCTGAAGGTAGCTTCCCAGAGCGGCAATCAGCGAACCGAAATGCAGATCCCCGGAAGGCGATGGGGCAAAGCGCCCCACATAATGACTTTCTTGCATATCAGAGGGGAGAGGTTCCCTTTTCTCTGTGCGGCGCACGCAGGTGCGCACGCCGCAGCGGTAACAACGGTATTAGCCGGCCATCTGCTTTTCGCGGATCTCAGCCAGCGTCTTGCAGTCGATGCACAGATCGGCGGTCGGACGCGCTTCGAGGCGACGAATGCCGATCTCCACGCCGCAAGATTCGCAGTAGCCGAAATCATCGTCTTCCACTTTCTTCAGCGTTTTCTCGATCTTTTTGATCAGTTTGCGTTCACGGTCACGGTTACGCAGTTCAAGGCTGAACTCTTCTTCCTGGGTAGCACGGTCGGCCGGATCAGGGAAGTTGGCTGCCTCTTCTTGCATATGCGATACAGTACGGTCCACTTCGTCCCTGAGCTGGTTGCGCCACGCTTCAAGAATGCGCTTGAAATGCGACAACTGGGCGTCGTTCATGTACTCTTCGCCCGGCTTCTCTTGGTACGGCTCCACCCCAGCGATGGCGAGAATGCTCAAGGACGAGGTTTTACGGTTTTGCCCTTCTTGCATGTTGCTTCTCCTACATACACACGCACTATCGAATCCCCAATGCGGGGGAAAAACAGGCCGCTATAAATAACAGAAGGAAGGTAGGTTGGCAATTATTCCTGTCGCCCGCTTGACAATCGTGTGAAGGAGGGCGTATTTGGCGATCGTGCTGGCCGGTTGTCTATTTATAGGGACCCGACTGCGCTAATCGATAAAAAACGGCAGCTTATCGCAGAGATAAATACCGTCAGGTGATAACTTTGCCCCGTAACAAACCACTTCCACTCCCAACTGCCGGACCTGTGCCAACAGCGCCGCATAGCGCTCATCTATATGATGTGCCGGTGCGACCTGCTCAATACCGCTGTGTAACACGGCAAAGAACAACACCGCCCGTTGCCCGCTTTCAACCACGCTGAGCAACTCACGCAGGTGCTTTTGCCCTCTGAGCGTTACCGCATCAGGAAAGTAACCACGTTGTTGTTGCAGTAATGTGACTGACTTAACTTCAATATAGCAGTTAACCCGATTTTCTGCCTGTAATAACAAATCGATACGGCTGTTTTCACCGCCGTATTTCACTTCGCCGCTGATTTTACTGTAACCGGATAATTCATTGATTAAATTGTGTTCAATTGCCTCGCGCACCAGCGTGTTGGCGCGCAGGGTGTTGACGCAGATCCAGTGCCCCTGTCGGGTATGGGTCAACTCCCAGCTGTGGGCGTATTTGCGCTTGGGATTATCCGAGGTGGAGTACCAAACGGTGTCGCC
The DNA here is from genome assembly GCF_002935055.1 of Serratia sp. SSNIH1. Lineage (NCBI taxonomy): Bacteria > Pseudomonadati > Pseudomonadota > Gammaproteobacteria > Enterobacterales > Yersiniaceae > Serratia > Serratia sp. SSNIH1. The sequence goes on along the minus strand of NZ_CP026383.1, from coordinate 4,864,845 downwards.
GGGCGTGGCGCAGCCGGTCATGGCGCCGGTATTGGCGCAGTGCAGCGTAAAGGTTTCCCCTTCCGGGGTGATCACGTCCGCCAGAAAGCGTTTGTAACGTTTGATCAGCGTGGCGGAACGCAGCGGTGGAGAGAAAATCATGCGGATGCCTGCTTGGCCAGCGGCCACTGCTCGAGGTGTTGATAGCGGGTGCGGCCGTTTTCGAACACCGACTCATATAAGGAAAAGGCGTCGGCGCTGAACGCCCAGCCCGGCGTCGCCGGCGGGATCGCCACCGGCTGGGTGGCGGCGCGCAACAGCGTGATGTGCGGATGGAACGGCAGCGCGCTTTGATGGCAGCCGTTGCGGGCGGCCTGCGAACGCAGCAGCTCGGCCAGCTGCAGCAGCCCGCGCGGCGCGCGGCGGGTGCCGAGCCAGACCACGCCGGGGCGCGGCCAATGGCCGAGATCGTCGAGCCGCATGCTGAAGCCGGGTTGCACGATGCGGCCGGCCAGTTTGCGCAGCGCCAGCTCTTTCTGCGCGGTGACCTCGCCGAGAAACGCCAGCGTCAGGTGCAAATTAGCCGCCACCACCGGTCGGCCGGCCTCCGGCGCAAACGCCTCGGCGCGCCAGCGGATCACCTGCTGTTGCAGGGCATCAGGCAAGGACAGAGCGAAAAACAGGCGGCGCGAATTGGACATGGGGGCTCGGTAAATAATGACAAATCCGTCGGGACAGAGATGAATGCGGCTTGCAACGGTCCCGCGCGAAGCGGGACGCATGGACGAGCTCCGTACTATAGCTAACGCCGCCGCAGTTTGAAAGGCTACGGGGACAAAGCTAATGCTACACTGTACGCCGTTTAACGTTAATCACCACGGAGAGTTCAGTGTCTTCATTGCCCGTCAGCGCGGTGCTTGATGAGTTGTTGGCTGCGTTGCAGTCCGCTCCTCAGGTGCTGTTGCACGCCCCGACCGGCGCCGGTAAATCCACCTGGCTGCCGCTGCAGATCCTGGCTAAGGCCGGGTTGCCGGGGCGCATTATCATGCTGGAGCCGCGGCGGCTGGCGGCGAAAAACGTCGCCTATCGCCTGGCGCAGCAACTGGGGGAGGAACCCGGCCAGACCGTGGGCTACCGCATGCGCGCCGAAAGTAAAAGCGGGCCGCAAACCCGGCTGGAAGTGGTGACGGAAGGCATTCTCACCCGCATGCTGCAGCAGGACGCCGAACTGCAGGGTGTGTCGCTGGTGATCCTCGATGAGTTCCACGAACGCAGCCTGCAGGCCGATCTGGCGCTGGCGCTGCTGCTCGACGTGCAGCAAGGGCTGCGCGACGATCTGAAACTGCTGATCATGTCTGCCACCCTGGACAACGCTCGCCTGTCGCAAGTGCTGCCGGAAGCGCCGGTAGTGGTGTCCGAGGGGCGCAGCTTCCCGGTTGAGCGTCTGTATCAGCCGTTGGCCAGCCATCAGCGGCTGGAAGATGGCGTAGCGGCGGCGGTGAAGCGGTTGCTGGCCGAGCAGCCGGGATCTTTGCTGCTGTTCCTGCCGGGCGTGGCGGAGATCAATCGGGTGCTGGAGCGATTGACCGGCGAGGTGGCGAGCGATACCGATCTTTGCCCACTGTATGGGGCGCTGCCTCTGGCCCAGCAGCAAAAAGCGATTCAACCGGCGGCGTCTGGCCGCCGCAAGGTGGTGCTGGCGACCAACATCGCCGAAACCAGCCTGACGATCGAGGGCATTCGGCTGGTGGTGGACAGCGGCCTGGAGCGTGTGGCGCGCTACGACGTGCGCAATGGTTTGACGCGGCTGGCGACGCAGCGCATCAGTCAGGCGTCGATGGTGCAGCGCGCCGGGCGCGCCGGGCGCCTGGAGCCGGGCATTTGCTGGCATCTGTTCGCCAAAGAACAGGCGGAGCGCGCGGCGGAACACGCCGAACCGGACATTTTACAGAGCGATCTCACCGGCTTCTGGCTCGAACTGCTGCAGTGGGGATGCCATGATCCGGCGCAGCTGATCTGGCTGGATGCGCCTCCGGCGGCGGCATTGGCGGCGGCCAGGGCGTTGCTGCACCGGTTGGGGGCCACGGATGACGGCGGCAAACTTACCGCCCCGGGGCGCCAGATGGCCGCGCTGGGGTGCGAGCCGCGGCTGGCGGCGATGCTGGTCGCCGGCGCGGCGCTGAGTGCCGACGGCCTGGCGACGGCGGCGTTGCTGGCGGCATTGCTGGAAGAACCGCCGCGCGGCGGGCAGATGGATATCGGCTACTGGCTGAGCCGCCCGCAACCGAACTGGCGGCAGCGTGCCGCGCAGTTGACCAAACGCCTGCCGCAACGTGCGGGGCAAATCGACGTCGATCTGGCGCCGCGCCTGTTGGCGCAGGCATTTACCGATCGTATCGCCCAGCGGCGAGGCCAGGACGGCCGCTACCTGCTGGCCAACGGCCTGGGGGCGGCGATGAACCAGGACGAGGCGCTGTCGCGCGCGCCTTGGCTCATCGTCCCCAGTTTGTTGCAGGGCCACAACAGCCCCGATGCGCGTATCCTGTTGGCGTTGCCGGTGGATATCGACGCGCTGGCGGCGCAGCTGCCGGCGATCGTCACGCAGCGCACGGCGGTGGAGTGGGATGACGAGAAGGGCACGCTGCGCGCCTGGAAGCGTCAGCAGATCGGCCGTCTGACGCTGCGCGCCCAGCCGCTGGCCAAACCGGCGGATGAAGAGCTGCAGCAGGCGCTGCTCGATTGGGTGCGCGCACAGGGGCTGGCGGTGCTCAACTGGGAGGGCGCCGCCGAACAATTGCGGGTGCGCCTGCAGTGCGCGCAAGCCTGGCTGCCGGAGGCGGTATGGCCGGCGATGGACGAAGAACCGCTGCTGGCGGCGCTGGAGCAGTGGCTGTTGCCGTCGCTGAACGGCGTGCGCGATCTGCGCGGTTTGAAGCAGGTCAACATCGCCGAGGCGCTGTCCCGTCTGCTGGACTGGCAGCAAAAGCAGCGGCTGGATAATGCGCTACCCACTCATTACACTGTGCCGACCGGCAGCCGCCTGCCGATCCGTTATGAGGCCGGCAAACCGCCGGCGCTGGCGGTGCGTTTGCAGGAGGTGTTCGGCGAGCAGCGCAGCCCGATGTTGGCGGAGGGTCGCATCCCGGTGGTGCTTGAGTTACTCTCACCGGCGCACCGGCCGTTGCAAATCACCGGCGATCTGGCGGCCTTCTGGCAAGGCGCCTATCGCGAGGTGCAAAAAGAGATGAAGGGCCGCTACCCGAAACACGTTTGGCCGGACGATCCGGCCACGGCGGTACCGACGCGCCGAACGAAGAAATATCAGTAGGTCGCGATCATTTAAGGTTTGGAATTCAGATGTTTCTTCTGGTCAGCGCTGCGGCGTAGGCACAGATTAAGCGACTAATCATGGCCGGCAGTGTCGGCAAGCTCGGAGAACAACAGCCATGGCTGGGGATGACCGCGAGCCCATCGGGCGCAAAGGAAAACAACCAAAAAGCACCGCGTCGCGCAAGCCGCCGCGCCGTCGCCGAGACGACGATTATGACGATTACGAAGAAGACGAGTATGACGATGATGAGTATGAAGAGGAGGAGGAACGCATGCCGCGTAAGGTAAAAGCGACTCCGCCGCGTAAAAAACGCCGTTGGCTTGGCCTGTTTATCAAACTGATCCTGGTGATCGCCGTCCTGTTGGCGATCTATGGCGTCTATCTGGACTCGCAGATCCGAAGCCGCATCGACGGCAAAGTCTGGCAGCTGCCGGCGGCGGTGTACGGCCGCATGGTCAACCTGGAGCCGGGCATGCCGTACAGCAAGAAGGAGATGGTCAACCTGCTGGAAGGCATGCAGTATCGCCAGGTCAGCCGCATGACGCGTCCGGGCGAGTTTACCGTGCAGGCCAACAGCATCGAGATGCTGCGCCGCCCGTTCGATTTCCCGGATGGGAAAGAAGGGCAGATCCGCGCCCGTCTCGACTTCCAGAACAACCGCCTGGCGAAGATCGAAAACCTGGACAGCGGCCGCAGCTTCGGCTTCTTCCGCCTCGATCCGCGTCTTATCACCATGCTGCAGTCGCCGAACGGTGAACAGCGTCTGTTCGTGCCGCGCTCCGGTTTCCCGGATTTGTTGGTGGATACGCTGATCGCCACGGAAGACCGCCACTTCTATGAGCATGACGGCATCAGCCCGTACTCCATCGGCCGTGCGGTGCTGGCCAACCTGACCGCCGGGCGTGCGGTGCAGGGCGGCAGTACGCTGACGCAGCAGCTGGTGAAGAACCTGTTCCTGAGCAACGAACGTTCGCTGTGGCGTAAGGCTAACGAAGCCTATATGGCGCTGCTGGTGGATTACCGTTACAGCAAGGACCGCATTCTGGAGCTGTATCTGAACGAGGTGTACCTCGGCCAGAGCGGCAGCGACCAGATCCGCGGTTTCCCGCTGGCCAGCCTGTACTACTTCGGCCGTCCGGTGGATGAGCTGAGCCTCGATCAGCAGGCGCTGCTGGTCGGCATGGTCAAGGGCGCGTCGCTGTACAACCCGTGGCGTAACCCGAAACTGGCGCTGGAGCGCCGCAACCTGGTGCTCAAACTGCTGCAGAACCAGGGTGTGATCGACGGCGAGCTGTATGACATGCTGAGCGCGCGTCCGCTGGGCGTGCAGCCGAAAGGCGGCGTCATTACGCCACAGCCGGCGTTTATGCAGATGGTGCGTCAGGAACTGCAGACCAAGCTGGGCGAGAAGGTCAATGACCTGTCTGGCGTGAAGATCTTCACCACGCTGGATCCGGTGTCGCAAGACGCGGCGGAAAAAGCGGTCGAAGACGGCATCCCGGCGCTGCGCGCCGCGCGTCACCTGCAGGATCTGGAAGCGGCGATGGTGATCGTCGATCGCTTCAGCGGTGAAGTGCGCGCCATGGTCGGCGGCGCCAACCCGCAGTTCGCCGGCTTCAACCGCGCCATGCAGGCGCGCCGTCTGGTCGGCTCGCTGGCCAAGCCGCCGACGTACCTGACCGCGCTGTCCGAACCGGATAAATACCGCCTCAACACCTGGCTGGCGGATGCGCCGCTGTCGCTGAAACAGCCTAACGGCGCCGTCTGGCAGCCGAACAACTATGACCGTAAATTCCGCGGTCAGGTGATGCTGGTGGATGCGTTGGCCAACTCGCTGAACGTGCCGACGGTGAACCTCGGCCTGTCGGTCGGGCTGGATCAGATCAGCGCTACGCTGCAACGCCTGGGTATCCCGAAAGCGGAGATCAACCCGGTGCCATCGATGCTGTTGGGGGCGATCGGCCTGACGCCGATGGAAGTCGCGCAGGAGTACCAGACCATCGCCAGCGGCGGTAACCGTGCGCCGCTGTCGGCGGTGCGGTCGGTGATCGCCGAAGACGGCACGGTGCTGTACCAGAGCTTCCCGCAGGCGGAACGCATGGTGCCGGCGCAGGCCGCTTATCTGACGCTGTACGCGATGCAGCAGGGCGTGGCACGCGGGACTTCTCGCTCGCTGTCGGTGAAGTTCCCGAACTACAACCTGGCGGCGAAAACCGGTACCACCAACGATCTGCGCGACAGCTGGTTCGCCGGTATCGACGGCAAGGAAGTGGCGATCGCCTGGGTGGGGCGCGACAACAACGGCCCGGCCAAACTGACCGGCGCCAATGGCGCGTTGACCCTGTATCGCCGTTATCTGGAAAACCAGACGCCGCTGCCGCTGATGCTGCAGCCGCCGGAAGGCATTAACCAGATGAGCATCGACTCTGCCGGTAACTTTATCTGCGGCGGCGGCAGCTGGCGCACCATCCCGGTCTGGACCGACAATCCGCAGGGATTGTGCCAGGCCAGCCAGGCGGCGGTGCAGCAACAGCAGCAACCGGCGGCGGGTGAGCAAAAAGATGGCGATGGCGTCGCCGGCTGGATCAAGGATATGTTCGGCCAGTAATCGCTACCGGGGCGTCGGCCCCGGTGAAAATTTTTTCTTTGTTATTAAGCCCGTAACCTTGGTTGCGGGCTTTTTTATTTTTCCGCTCGTTTTATTTCCCTGTTAACCGCATGGCTAAGCGCCTAATCCTTAACCTATTTGCCTTATGAATTCGGCTTGCAGTTTAATTTGGCTTCTGCATAAAATGCGACGCTTATAATAATTATTATCGTTTAGATTCGTCATTTAATTATTCATCAGAGAAATCAACTATGCCGACCAAGCGCCTTTCATCATCCGCGGCCAAGCAGGGCCGTACCTCCGTCAGCGCGTTAGCGATCACCGTCGCCGCGGCGTTGGGCACGCTGGCGATGCCGGCTTTTTCCGCCGACGCCAAGCCGGCCGCCAAGGAAGACACGATTACCGTTGTGGGCGGCAGCAATACCGCCCAGCAGGAAAGCGCCTGGGGGCCGGTCGGCACCTATGTCGCCAAACGCAGCGCCACCGGCACCAAAACCGATACGCCGATCGAGAAGAACCCGCAGTCCGTTTCCGTGGTGACGCGTGAAGAGATGGACATGCGCCAGCCGGATACGGTGAAGGGCGCGCTGGCTTATACGCCAGGTGTGATGATTGGGAATCGTGGTGCTTCCACCGCCTATGACGCCGTAAACATTCGTGGTTTCAGCTCGGTAGGTACCAATATGTACCTGGATGGCTTGAAACTGCAGGATGATAACTATTCGATCTATCAGATCGATCCTTATTTCCTTGAGCGAGCGGAAGTGCTGCGCGGGCCGTCTTCGGTATTGTACGGTAAAAGCAACCCTGGCGGGGTTGTCGCTCTGGTCAGTAAACGACCGACGACAGAGACGTTGCATGAAGTGCAGTTCAAGATGGGGACAGATAATCTGTTCCAGACCGGCTTTGACTTCAGTGATGCCTTGGATGATGCGGGGGTTTACTCATATCGTCTGACCGGTGTGGCGCGTGATGAAGATCAGCAGCAGGTTGGTGAGAAGAGCAAACGTTATGCCATTGCCCCTTCCTTCAGTTGGCGGCCAGATGATCGTACCTCCCTGACTTTCCTCAGCAGTTTCCAGGACGATCCTAGCGTCGGTTTCTATGGCTGGCTGCCGAAAGAGGGGACGGTGCAAAATGGCATCAACGGTAAGCTGCCGACCAGCTTCAACGATGGAGAGCCTGGTTATAACAACATTTCGCGTAAGCAGCAGATGGTCGGGTATGCCTTTGAACATGCCTTCGATGATGTTTGGACCGTACGCCAAAACTTGCGTTATTCGAAGATGGATGTGGACTACCGCTCTATTTATGGCCTTGGCATCGATCCCGATAATTCTGCTGTGCTGAAGCGTGGCGTGATGAACTCCAAAGAGCATATGTCCAGCTTTGCGGTAGACACGCAGGCGCAGGCTAAATTTGCGACGGGGTTGGTTGACCACACCTTGTTGATGGGCGTTGATTATATGCGTATGCGCAATGATGTCGTTTATCAATATGGCAGCGCATCCGATCTGAATGTCATCGCCCCACAATATGGCAATCGAAGCTATACCATTACCGGTGGCGCCAGTCAGGTTAATCGTCAGGAGCAGACCGGCCTGTATGTGCAAGATCAGGCTGAATGGAACAACTGGGTTCTGACGATGGGGGGGCGCTATGACTGGAGCTATACCAACAGCACCAATCGCCTGAACCAGAATTCCGTCTCTAAGCAGCAGGATAACCAGTTTACCGGCCGTGCTGGCTTGAACTATGTTTTCGAAAACGGCATCGCGCCTTATGTCAGCTACAGCGAATCGTTTGAGCCAACCTCGGGCACTGATTTTTCAGGTAATACGTTTGCTGCCTCTAAGGGCGAACAGTATGAGGCAGGGGTTAAATACGCACCTAAGGATCGTCCGATCACCGCCAGTTTGGCGCTTTACCAGTTGACTAAAACCAACAATAAAGTGGCTGACTTAGAACACCCGTTCTTTAGCGTCCAGGGTGGGGAGGTCCGTTCTCGTGGGATTGAGTTGGAGGCGAAGGCGGCCTTGTCGGCTAACCTCAATCTGTTGGGCTCTTACACCTACACGGATGCTGAATATACTAAAGATACTTCGCTACAGGGAAATACACCTTCCGCTATCCCTAAACACATGGCTTCTTTGTGGGCGGATTACACCTTCCATGAAACCGCGATCAGCGGCTTGACCTTGGGTTCCGGCGTTCGCTATGTCGGCTCCAGCTATGGTGATGAAGCCAATACGTTTAAAGTGAAGGATTACACGGTGTTTGATGCCGCGATAAAATATGATCTGGCGCGTTTCAATTTGCCGGGTTCTTCAATTGGCATTAATGTGAACAACCTGTTTGACAAGGAATATGTCTCCAGCTGCTTTGCTACCTATGGCTGCTACTGGGGCGCAGAACGCCAGGTGGTCGCCACCGCAACCTTCCGTTTCTAACCGGATAGCCGGGGCGGCGCCGCGCCGCCCTGGACAAAGCAGGATCTATGCAGGACAAACATCTTAATCCCGGCGCAACTTTCGCGCTGGATAACGCCAGCTTCGCCGTCCCCGGCCGGGTGCTGTTGCAACCGCTGTCGCTCAGTTTTCCCCAGGGCAACGTCTGCGGCTTGATCGGCCATAACGGGTCCGGTAAATCCACCCTGTTGAAATTGCTCGGGCGGCATCATGCCCCCAGCGGTGGCCAGGTACTGCTCAATCGGCAGCCGTTGGCGCAGTGGGACAGCAAATCCTTCGCCCGCCAGGTGGCTTACCTGCCGCAGCAGTTGCCGGCGGCGGAAGGCATGACGGTACGCGAGCTGGTGGCCGTCGGCCGCTATCCGTGGCACGGCGCGCTGGGGCGTTTTGGCGCCAACGATCGCCAATTGGTGGAAGAGGCCATTTCACTGGTGGGGCTGAAGCCGTTCGCCAACCGCCTGGTGGACAGCCTGTCCGGCGGCGAGCGCCAACGCGCCTGGCTGGCGATGATGGTGGCGCAGGACAGCCGCTGCCTGCTGCTCGACGAACCGACGTCGGCGCTGGACATCGCGCACCAGGTCGAGGTGCTGGCGCTCATCCAGCGCTTGAGCCGCGAACGCGATCTCACGGTGATCGCCGTACTGCACGACATCAACATGGCGGCGCGCTACTGCGACCATCTGGTGGCGCTGCGCGGCGGTGAAATGATCGCCCAGGGCGGCCCGCTGGAACTGATGCAGGGGCCGGTGCTGGAGCAAATTTACGGTATTCCTATGGGCACCTTGCCGCACCCGAGCGGCGGCGCGCCGGTGAGTTTTGTCTACTGATGTCTTCTGCATTCACTTCTTCTCACGATCCGCTGCGCCGCCGTTTATTGATGGCGCTGGCGTTGTCGCCGCTGTTGGGCTCGTTGCCCGGCCGAGCGGCGGATGTGCCGCCGGATATCGCGCGCGTTGCGGCGCTGGAATGGCTGCCGATCGAGCTGCTGTTGGCATTGGGCGTGACGCCGCTGGCGGTGGCCGATGTCCATAACTACAACCTGTGGGTGGCGGAGCCGAAGCTGCCGGCGGCGGTGGTCGATGTCGGCCAGCGCACCGAACCCAATCTTGAACTGCTGCAGCAGCTCCAGCCTTCGCTGGTGTTGCTGTCGCAAGGCTATGGCCCGACGCCGCGGAAAATCCAACCCATCGCGCCAACCATGAGCTTCGGCTTCAACGACGGCAGCGGCAAACCGCTGACCGTTGCCCGCCAGTCGCTGATGGCGCTGGGCCAGCGGTTGGGCATAGAAAGCCGGGCGGTAAACCACCTGGCGCAGTTCGACCGCTTTATGCAGGATGCGCGTCAGCGCCTGCAAAGCTACACCCGGCAACCGTTGCTGCTGTTTTCACTGATCGATACGCGCCATGCGTTGATCATCGGCCAGAAAAGCCTGTTTCAGGAGGCGATGGATCAATTGGGCATCCGCAATGCCTGGCAGGAGCAAACCGACTTTTGGGGCACGGCGGTGGTGGGCATTGAACGGTTGGCCGCGGTGCGTAACGCCCGGGTCATCTATCTCGATCACGGTAATCAGGCGATGATGGACAAGGTCAGCGCGACGCCGCTGTGGCAGTCGTTGCCCTTTGTGCGGCAAAACCAGCTGCGGCAGGTGCCGGCGGTGTGGTTCTATGGCGCTACGCTGTCGACGATGCGATTTTGCCGCCTGTTGGCGCAGGCCCAGGAGAGCGCGGCATGAATGCGGGCATTCGGAGATTACCACTGACGCTGATCCTGCTGTTGCTGGCGGCGGCAGGCGGCCTGACGATATACAACCTGGCGCAGCAGCTGCCGCCGGCGCAATGGTTGCGGGCGCTCAGCGCGCCGGACATCGACGACGTGCGGCAAATGCTGTTCCATTACAGCCTGCTGCCGCGGTTAACGGTGTCGCTGTTGGCCGGCGCCGGCCTGGGATTGGTCGGCGTGCTGTTCCAGCAGGTGTTGCGCAATCCGTTGGCGGAGCCGTCGACGCTCGGCGTTGCCGCCGGCGCGCAGCTCGGCCTGACCATCGCCACGCTGTGGGTGCTGCCGGGGGGCGAATTCACTCGCCAGCTGGCCGCTATGGTGGGCGCGATTGTGGTCGGCGGGCTGGTGTTTGGCGTCGCCTGGGGCAAGCGGATGTCGCCGGTGACGCTGATTTTGGCCGGGCTGGTGCTGGGGCTGTACTGCGGCGCGGTCAACAGCCTGTTGGCGCTGTTTCATTACGATCAGCTGCAGGGCATGTTCCTGTGGGGAACCGGTGCGCTGAACCAACAGGACTGGAGCGCCGTACAGTTCCTCCTGCCGCGTTTGCTGGTGGCAGGCCTGCTGGCGGCGCTGTTGCTGCGCCCGCTGACGCTGCTGGGGCTGGACGACGGCGTGGCGCGTAACCTGGGGCTGGGGCTATCGATGGCGCGCTTCTGCACCCTGGGGCTGGCCATTATCTTCAGCGCCATGTTGGTGAGTGCGGTGGGCGTTATCGGCTTTATCGGCCTGTTTGCACCGCTGATGGCGAAGATGTTGGGCGCGCGCCGCCTGGCGCACCGCATGATGCTGGCGCCGTTGCTGGGGGCGCTGCTGCTGTGGTTGACCGATCAGGTGATGCTCGGGGTAACGCAGGTGTGGCGCGAGATCCCGACCGGCGCGGCCACCGCGCTGTTCGGCGCACCGCTGCTGCTGTGGCTGTTGCCGCGTTTGCGCAGCGCCGCCACGCCGCCGCCGATGAACCTCGGCGACAAGGTGCCTGCCGAACGCGGGAATCTGCCTGCCTGGATCCTGGTGGGTGGCCTCGTACTGCTGATCGGCCTGACGCTGGCGCTGATGCTGGGCAAAAATGCCGGCGGCTGGCACTGGAGCCTGGGCGCGGAACTGGATTCCTTGCTGCCGTGGCGCTGGCCGCGGGTGCTGTCGGCGCTGGCGGCGGGCATGATGCTGGCGGTCGCCGGCACGCTGATCCAGAAATTGACCGGCAATCCGATGGCCAGCCCGGAAGTGTTGGGCATCAGTTCCGGCGCCGCTTTTGGCGTCGTGATGATGCTGTTTATGGTGCCGGGCGACGCCTTCGTTTGGCTGCTGCCCGCCGGCAGCCTGGGGGCGGCCGCAACGCTGCTGATCATCATGATCGCCGCAGGCCGCGGCGGTTTCTCGACGGAACGCATGCTGCTCGCCGGTATCGCGCTCAGCACCGCCTTTACCACCGTCATCTTCCTGCTGTTGGCCAGCGGCGATCCGCGTATGGGGGGCTTGCTGACCTGGCTCTCCGGCTCGACCTATTCGGTGGAGCCGGCGCAGGCGCTGCGTACCGCGCTGGTGGCCGCCGGCCTGATGGTATTGGCGCCGCTGTGCCGCCGTTGGTTGACCATCCTGCCGCTCGGCGGCGCCACCGCCCGTTCGGTGGGCATTGCGCTGACGCCGGCGCGGTTGACCATTCTTTTATTGGCTGCCGTGCTGACCGCGATGGCGACCCTGACCGTAGGGCCGTTGAGCTTTGTCGGGCTGATGGCACCGCATATGGCACGCATGCTGGGCTTCCGCCGTGCGCTGCCGCAGATGGTGATCGCCGCGCTGCTGGGCGGCTTGCTGATGGTGTTTGCCGACTGGTGCGGGCGGATGCTGCTGTTCCCGTACCAGATCCCCGCCGGGTTATTGGCGACCTTTATCGGTGCGCCGTACTTCGTTTATCTGTTGCGTAAGCAGACGTCGTAATCGGCATCTCGGCCGTGCTTTTTCTGCCCTCAAAGGTTCAGCGTCGCTGAGCCTTTTTTTATTTTTCAGGGTGTTGCAAGGAGCTGCGAGCGATTGCGCAAAAACGATATTGCGTGCGAAAAGGAACACGAGACGTGGTGGTGAGATGAATATACTGCGGGCGGGTGCTCTGGATCTTTGTCTCTGGAGCCTGCGTGAAAGATACAAAGAGAAAAGCCCCGAGTCGATATCCATCAACCCGAGGCCTACTCTAACGCATCACAACGTTAAGTTAGTCTCTTACCCGCCGCGAGGCAAGGAGAAGAAGGCATGATGCCGAACAAACGGAGCCTGTTAAAATTGGTGGTTATTTGTGCCACGGTAATATCACTGGCATGGATAACTCACAGCGCGCTGTGTGAGCTGCGGATCCGATCGGGCACTACGGAGGTTGCGGCCATTTTGGCTTACGAATCCGAACGGTAAGGCAACCCGGCGGCGGGGGCTTTGCCTCCGCCGGCCGGCAGTCGATGCGTTGATCCATGAGCACCCATCCGCTCAAAAAAAACGGCGAGCTGAGGCTCGCCGTTTTCATGTTGATGTCGGGGCTTATTTCAGGCCGGCGGCATCGCGCAGCAGCGCGGCTTTGTCGGTCGCTTCCCACGGGAAGTGCTCGCGGCCGAAGTGGCCGTAGGCAGCGGTTTCGCGGTAGATCGGCTGCAGCAGATCCATCATCTGGATCAGGCCGTATGGGCGCAGATCGAAGAATTCACGCACCAGCAGCGTCAGCTGCTCGGTCGGCACTTTCTCGGTACCGAAGGTTTCCACCATGATGGAGGTCGGTTCCGCTACGCCGATAGCGTAAGACACCTGGATCTCGCAGCGATCGGCCAGGCCGGCGGCGACGATGTTTTTCGCCACGTAGCGCGCCGCGTAAGCCGCGGAACGGTCAACCTTGGACGGATCCTTACCGGAGAAGGCGCCGCCGCCGTGGCGCGCCATGCCGCCGTAGGTGTCGACGATGATCTTACGGCCGGTCAGGCCGCAGTCGCCCATCGGGCCGCCGATAACGAAACGGCCGGTCGGGTTGATGTGGTATTTGGTGCCCGCCGTCAGCCATTCTGCCGGCAGGACCGGTTTGATGATCTCTTCCATCACCGCTTCTTGCAGATCTTTCAGCGCGATGTCTTCGGAATGCTGAGTGGACAGCACCACGGCGTCGATGCCGACGATTTTGCCGTCGTCGTACTGGAAGGTCACCTGGCTCTTCGCGTCCGGACGCAGCCACGGCAGGGTGCCGTTTTTGCGCACTTCGGACTGGCGCTGCACCAGACGGTGCGCGTAGGTCACCGGGGCCGGCATCAGCACGTCGGTTTCGTTGGTGGCGTAGCCAAACATCAAGCCCTGATCGCCGGCGCCCTGCTCGAGAGGATCGGTACGGTCAACGCCCTGATTGATATCCGGGGATTGCTTGCCGATGGCGCTCAATACTGCGCAGGAGTTGGCGTCAAAGCCCATGTCCGAATGAACGTAGCCGATTTCGCGCACGGTCTTGCGGGTGATCTCTTCGATATCGACCCAGGCGCTGGTGGTGATTTCACCGCCGACCAGCACCATGCCGGTTTTCACGTAGGTTTCGCAGGCGACGCGCGCCTTCGGATCTTGTTCCAGGATGGCGTCGAGGACGGCATCGGAGATCTGATCGGCGATTTTATCAGGATGTCCTTCGGAGACGGATTCGGACGTGAATAGGTGTTTAGCCATTGTGTTCTTTACCTTGCATAAGACGGGTTAGAAATTACTGCACAGCGCTGGAGATCCGGCATCAAAGCGAAGGGTCTTCCGCTGATGGCGCGAGATGCATCCTGCAACGCCCCTCAGGCAAAGCCGTTAAGCAGTTTATCAGTTAACCAGTATAGATGGATTAACATCTGGACGTCTATTTTAGGTCAGGGTTTAGCCAGATTGCCAGTAATTTTTTGCGCTTTCGCTCTTTTGCGCAAACGGGTTGGCGCCATTTTCATCGCTTGAAACAGTTTTCGGCGAATTTTCATTTTGCTTTTTCACCTGCTTACCGGTATAAACTGCGCGCGCGGTTCATTTGCTGCACAGTACGGCGGTCTGGCGTGGTGGAAGGTGCGATTAACTTCCGCTTTGCATTCGCCGGCGTTGCGCTATTATCCGTCGCGGGCGTTCGCCGTAAGCGCCGCCGCTTCATCGAACGGTCACGTTCTTACACTATTTTAGAGGCTGGGTCGTTCACTCCGAACGGCGCGCGTGGAGGTGGTTGGATTAATGATCCGTTGTCTACCGGTTGTTGGTTCTCAACAGCAGTGCCGTTCTGGCGCACATTCTTCTGCTATTTCCCGTCTTGTCTCTCTGTCACTTACCAGGTGCGATAAACACTTGGCCGCTACTCAGGATTCTCGGGCCGGCTAACGGTCGTCTGAAGAACTGAACAAGGGTAGCCTGCAGCCTTCCTGTGGGATGTTTCTTGGCCCGATTCACGAGGTTTGAACAGGGTGTCTTACAATTATATGAGTGATAAACCGATCGCTGACCGCGAACGGCAGTTCTCTTCGCTGCCGCCGGCGCGGCTTGTTGGGTTGTTCTCGCGGGTTGTAGCTGCGATAGTGGCTGACGGTTTCGTCAGTGCGGAATGTGAGGCGAACCATGTCTGATGATCTGTTGATTCACCGTCCGCCGGTTGCGGGCGAGTCTTTATCTTTGCGCTCCATGCAGGAGGTTGCCATGAATGATCGTAATGCCAGCAAGATGCTGCGTACTTATAACGTCGCCTACTGGGGCAACAATTACTATGACGTCAACGAGCTGGGCCATATCAGCGTGTGCCCGGATCCGGATGTCCCGCAGGCGCGCGTCGATCTGGCAGAACTGGTGAAAACGCGCCAGCAAGACGGCCAACGTCTGCCGGCGCTGTTCTGCTTCCCGCAGATCCTTCAGCATCGCCTGCGTTCGATCAACGCCGCGTTCAAACGCGCGCGCGAGTCCTTCGGTTACCAGGGCGGTTATTTCCTGGTGTATCCGATCAAGGTGAACCAGCATCGCCGCGTGATTGAATCGCTGGTGAACTCCGGCGAACCGCTGGGGCTGGAAGCCGGCTCCAAGGCCGAACTGATGGCGGTGCTGGCGCATGCCGGCATGACCCGTTCGGTGATCGTCTGTAACGGCTATAAAGATCGTGAATACATTCGCCTGGCGCTGATCGGGGAAAAACTGGGGCACAAGGTGTACCTGGTGATCGAGAAGATGTCCGAGATCAACCTGGTGCTGGAAGAAGCCGAACGGTTGAACGTCATACCACGCCTGGGCGTGCGTGCGCGTCTGGCTTCGCAGGGCTCCGGCAAATGGCAGTCGAGCGGCGGCGAAAAATCCAAGTTCGGTCTGGCGGCGGTGCAGGTGCTGAAGCTGGTGGAAACCCTGCGTGAAGCGGGCCGCCTTGACAGCCTGCAACTGCTGCACTTCCACCTGGGTTCGCAGCTGGCCAACATTCGTGATATCGCCACCGGCGTGCGCGAATCGGCGCGTTTCTACGTTGAACTGCACAAGCTGGGCGTCAACATTCAGTGCTTCGATGTGGGCGGCGGCTTGGGCGTCGACTACGAAGGCACCCGCTCGCAGTCCGACTGCTCGGTGAACTACGGCCTGAACGAATATGCCAACAACGTGATTTGGGGCATCGGCGACGCCTGTAACGAACACGGCCTGCCGCACCCGACGGTGATCACCGAGTCCGGCCGCGCCGTGACCGCGCACCACACGGTGCTGGTCTCCAACGTGATCGGCGTAGAACGCAACGAATTCAGCGAACCGCTGCCGCCGGAAGCCGACGCGCCGCGCGCGCTGGAAAGCATGTGGGAAACCTGGCTGGAAATGAACGAGCCGGAGAACCGCCGCTCGCTGCGCGAATGGCTGCACGACAGCCAGATGGATCTGCACGACGTGCATACCCAATACGCGCACGGCATGCTGGACTTGACCAAGCGCGCCTGGGCCGAGCAGCTGTATCTGAACATCTGCAACAAGATCCAGCAGCAGCTCGATCCGAGCAACCGCGCGCACCGCCCAATCATCGACGAACTGCAAGAACGCATGGCGGACAAGTTCTACGTCAACTTCTCACTGTTCCAGTCGATGCCGGATGCCTGGGGTATCGACCAGCTGTTCCCGGTGCTGCCGCTGGAAGGGTTGGATAAGCCGCCGGAAGGCCGCGCGGTGCTGCTCGACATCACCTGCGACTCCGACGGCACCATCGACCACTATGTCGACGGCGACGGCGTGGCGACCACCATGCCGATGCCGCCGTACGATCCGGAGAATCCGCCGGCGTTGGGCTTCTTCATGGTCGGCGCGTACCAGGAAATCCTCGGCAACATGCACAACCTGTTTGGCGACACCGCCTCGGTTGACGTGTACGTGTTCCCGGACGGCAGCGTCGAGACCGAACTGTCCGACGAGGGCGACACCGTGGCGGATATGCTGGAGTACGTGCAGCTCGATCCGAGTGCGCTGCTGGCCAAATTCCGCGATCAGGTCAAAGAAACCGATCTGGACAGCGAGCTGCAGGCGCAGTTCCTGGAAGAGTTTGAGGCCGGTCTGTACGGCTACACGTATCTGGAAGACGAGTAACCGCCCTCTTCAGGGGGGCGATGTCGGCCCCCTTGAAGCATGGATAAAATGCGGCCATAATCTGCCGTATCGGTAGCACCGAAACAAACATCGAATTACCCGTCATACTTGAAGTTGCTTCTGTGTTGGCTGCGTGCGTTCACCCCAGTTACTTACTTGAGTAAGCTCCTGGAGATTCCCGCCCTGGCCGTCTTGATGCAACTCCAATTATCCAGGGTATCAATCCCTTTCTCGTCGGGCTAACGACGCGGGAGGGATTTTTTTTTGTAACGGCCCGGCGTCTGCGCCCGGCAACTTGTTGAACTACGAGGGTTTACTATGAGCACCTTAGGCCATCAGTCCGATAATTCATTAGTGTCCAACGCCTTTGGTTTCCTGCGCTTTCCGCTGAACTTCATGCCTTACGACAGCGATGCAGAGTGGGTCATCACCGGCATTCCGTTTGACATGGCGACCTCCGGTCGCGCCGGTGGCCGTCACGGCCCGGCGGCTATTCGTCAGGTATCCACCAACCTGGCCTGGGAAGGCAACCGTTGGCCGTGGAGCTTCGATCTGCGCGATCGGCTGAACGTGGTTGACTGCGGCGACATCGTGTTCAATTTCGGCGATGCGCAGGACATGAGCGACAAGCTGCAGGCGCACGCGGAGAAACTGCTGAAGGCCGGTAAGCGTATGCTCTCGTTCGGCGGCGACCACTTCGTGACCCTGCCGCTGCTGCGCGCGCACGCCAAGCATTTCGGCAAGCTGGCGCTGGTGCACTTCGACGCCCATACCGATACCTACGCCAACGGCAGCAAGTTCGACCACGGCACCATGTTCTACCATGCTCCGAACGAAGGCCTGATCGATCCGCACCACTCGGTGCAGATCGGTATTCGCACCGAGTTCGATCATGACAACGGCTTTACCGTGCTGGACGCCGCGCAGGTGAACGATCGCAGCGTGGACGACCTGCTGACCCAGATCAAAGGCATCGTCGGCGATATGCCGGTGTACCTGACCTTCGACATCGACTGCCTGGATCCGGCGTTCGCACCGGGCACCGGCACGCCGGTGATCGGCGGCCTGACTTCCGATCGTGCGCTGAAACTGGTGCGCGGCATGCAGTCGCTGAACATCGTCGGCATGGACGTGGTAGAAGTGGCGCCGGCCTATGATCAGTCCGAGATCACTGCGCTGGCCGCGGCGACCCTGGGCCTGGAGATGCTGTACCTGCAGGCGGCGAAGAAACACGCCTGACGCCAGGCCACGCCTCGCTGAAAAAGCGGCTCCCATCGTATGGGGCCGCTTTTTTTATTTCATTTGTCGCCATCCGCGCTGCGATTTTCAGCCTGTTGCAACGCCTTTGCGCAATTCTGCGCAGAAATGAAACTGAGTCAGAGAAAAGGAACCGGGATTGCGGGGAGGATGCATATACTGCGCGCGGGTGCTCTGGATCTTTGTATCTGGAGCCTGCGTGAAAGGTACAAAGAGAAAAGCCCCGAGTCGATATCCATCAACCCGAGGCCAACTCTAACGCCAGACAACGTTAAGTTAGCCTCTTACCCGCCGCGAGGCAAGGAGAAGAAGGCATGATGCCGAACAAACGGAGCCTGTTAAAATTGGTGGTTATTTGTGCCACGGTAATATCACTGGCATGGATAACTCGCAGCACGCTGTGTGAGCTGCGGATCCGATCGGGCAACACGGAGGTTGCGGCCATTTTGGCTTACGAATCCGAACGGTAAGGCAACTCGGCGACGGGGGATGTCCCCCGTCTGCTGATTGTTGGCGTCCAGATCCATGAGCACCCTCTCAACGCTGTCGGTTTTCCGCCGCGCAGGACAGAGAAACGGGTCTATGCCCGCTTCACCTGCCGCGCCAGCAACATGCGGCCAAACAGTGCGCCGCCCGCCAGTAATGTCAGCAGCTGCGAGGCGATCAGCACCGCAAAGCCTGAAGACACCTTGCCCTGGCTGGCCATCACCATGCCCATCGCCATCGGCACAAACGCCGAAAACAGATTGCCGATGCCGTTGATCAGCCCATAGGCGCTGCCGACCGCCTCCGGCCGCGCATAATGTTGCAGCAGGGTAGGGATCGCCGCACCCTGCGCGCCCCAACAGGCATTGGCCGCCAGCAGGAAGAAGGCGATCCAGCCAAGCTGATGGCTGTTCATCACGCCATAGATGCACAGCGCGGTCGCTGCGCCGCCGCAGACGAAGATCAGCGGCGCTTGATAAGGGCGGATACGATCGAGCAACACGCCGCCGAGGTATTTGGAGGCGATGCTGACGATGAAAGGCAGCGCGGCCATCCAGCCCATCTGCTTGATGGAGAACCCCTTTTCATCGGTCAGATACGCCGGCAGCCAGGCGCTGGAGCCCCACAGATAGCTGAGCGTGGCGATCTCGATCAGCAGGATCCAGCCGAGCATCGGCGTGCGCCAGGCCAGCGAAAAGGTGTGCCAGACGCGGCTCAGCACCGGTTGCGGAGCAGCAGGGCGCGAGGGGGAAGACAGGGCGAGGGGATGAACGAACAGCCGCACCAGCGCCAGCCCCAGCAGCAGGTTGAGCAGCGCCAGCAGGTGAAACGACATCGCCCAGCCGAAATGCGCCATCAGAAAACTCACCAGCGGAAAGCCGAGCACCAGCCCCAATGAAACGCCCAGCGCGCTGACCGCGTTGGGCTTGCCGCGCTCGTCGGCGGCGAAATGGTCGCTGATGTACATGGTCTTGAGCGAGAACAGCGGCCCCTCGCTGACGCCAAGCAGCGCGCGCACCACGCACAGCAGCATCAGCGATCCCGCCAGCGGCGAGGCGGCGGTGAGCAGCGCCCACAGCACCACGCTCAGCGTCAGCGCGCGGCGGTAACCCATCAGCGTTTCCAGAAACGGCGTCAGCAACATGGCGGACAGGCCGTAGCCGAGCAAAAAAACCGTCATCAGCGTGCCCTGGTGGGCGCGGTCGCCGCCGAGTTGGAAGTGTTGCAGGAAGTCGGGATTGACCAGCATCACGGCGATATTGACCCGATCCGCATAGGCGATAACGATCAGAAACAGCAGGGCGATCACCCCAAACCAGCGTTGACGTTGTTGCACGTTACGTTCCTCAATGCGAGCGGTTGACGAATTCAGGCAGCAGTAAACTCACCCGCGGATGCCATTTCGCGCAAATGCGGGGGATGAGGCTGATTGATGTAAATTTATTGTTATCAAATAGGGTGTGAAAGACAGTGAGAAAACACTTTTACGCGCAATGCGTCGTCGGAATCAACGCATTTTTTGCCATAAATTAGCGGGAGAGCGCACAACTGACATAGGTTTTTCATATCGGTGCATGATTTCGTGATCCTTCCCGCATTTGTCATTTTTAAACAACCTTTCATTAACATTTGCCGTTCCGCTCGCTTGACGAAAGTTTCGCCAGACCTATAGTGGCTGTATTAAATAAGAAACTGAGTTTCATATATGAAACAATCAGATAGAGGACAAAAGCAATGAGCTGGAAGAATGTGTGCGAAGTGTCTCAGGTGAAAGAAGATTTTCCTTTCTCCGGCAAAGTGGAAGGAAAAGAGATCGGGGTGTACCTGCTCGACGGTAACTACTACGCGCTGGAAGACGTTTGCCCGCATGCTTATGCCTTGCTCAGCCAGGGGTTTGTAGACGACGGCAAGGTTGAGTGCCCGCTGCACGAAGCGCTGTTTGACGTGCGCACCGGCCAGTGCCTGCGCGAGCCGGGCGGTCGCGATCTGCAAACCTATCCCACCCGGGTGGTCGACAACCAAATCCAGATCACCTTTATCGCGGAGGAGTAATCATGCAGCACATTACCGATTTCAATCCCTGGCTGCCGGACACCCAACAGGTGACGCCGGCCCGCGAAGGCGGCAACGGTCAAATCCATCAGCCGGGCCAGTTCCGCAATGTCATCTGGCAAAACCGTGCTCGTGTGCCGGACGGTTTCGAAGCCGCCCTGGTGGCGGCGCTGGAAACGATCTTCGATCAGGGTGCGGAAGAGCTGGAGCAGATCGTCAGCGCGTTGAATCAGCGCCGCCTGTTCGATCGCAGCGGCCAGCCGTGGAATGAGGCGACGTTCCGCGAATTCCTTCACGTTAACGGTTTCTGAGCCACATCCGGGAGAAGACAATGACAGCAAACACAACATCCTCCGAACAGAGCTTGCAGGACTATCTTGACCAGGGGTTGCGCGGCATGTGGTATCCGGTGCTGGCCAGCTGGGAAGTGGGCAACAACCCGGTCGGCATCACCCGTCTGGAGCAGCAAATCGTGGTATGGCGCGACGGCGAAGGCCAGATCCACGCGCTGGAAGACCGCTGCCCGCACCGCGGCGCGCGGCTTTCCATGGGGTGGAACCTCGGCGATCGCATCGCCTGCTGGTATCACGGGGTAGAGGTCGGCGGCGACGGGACGGTGAAAGACGTGCCGGCAGTGGATCGCTGCCCGCTGGTAGGGCAAAAATGCCTGCGGTCTTACCCGGCCAAAGAAGCCTACGGCGCCGTGTTCCTCTATTTCGGCGTGACGGCGGATGAAGCGCCGGCGGCGCTGACTTTCCCGCAAGAGCTGGCGGACGAAGCCTCGTACAGCAACTTCCTGTGCACCGCCAGCTGGAACTGCAACTACCAATACGCCCTGGAAAACGTGATGGATCCGATGCACGGCACCTACCTGCACTCCTCCTCGCACTCGATGGCGGAAGGGGATCGCAAGGCGGACATGGGGCTGGAACCGACCGACAGCGGGTTTATCTTCAAGAAGAACGGCCAGATCGGCGTCAACTTCGATTGGGTGGAGTTCGGCAGCAGCGGCGCCTATTGGATGCGCCTGTCGATCCCATACAAGAAGCGTTTCGGGCCGGGTGGTCACTTTTGGATCATCGGCATGGTGGTGCCGGAAGACAAGGATCACTGCCGGGTCTTCTTCTGGCGTATCCGTAAGGTCAAAGACTGGCAGCGCGACATGTGGCGCTTCATGTACCGCAACCGCCTGGAATCATTGCATTGGGACGTGCTCGAGCAGGATCGCATCGTGCTTGAGAACATGGCGCCTAACGCCCGCGGCCGCGAATACCTGTACCAGCACGACGTTGGTCTTTCGCGCCTGCGCCGCCTGATGCAGAAAGAGGCGCAGAAACAGCTGGCGACGCTGCGCGAGTGGGAGGCGGCGCAGTGAACGGCCTGCTGAACGGTAAACGCATCGTGGTCACCGGGGCGGCGCGCGGCCTGGGCTACAGCTTCGCTGCCGCTATCGCCGCTGCCGGCGCACAGGTGGTGATGTGCGACATTCTGGCGGATGAGCTGGCGGCGAGCGGCGCTGCGCTGCGCGAGCAGGGCGCTCAGGTGGAAACGCAGACGATCGATCTGGCGTCACCGGACTCGATCCGTTCGGCGTTCGAGAAGATCGCCGCAGGCGGCGGGATCGACGGCCTGGTGAACAACGCGGCGTTGGCGACCGGCGTCGGTGGCAAAACCATGATGGAATACGATATCGACCTGTGGGATCGGGTGATGCAGGTCAACGTGCGCGGCACTTGGCTTGTGAGTCAGGCGGCGGTGCCGCTGCTGGCACGCAACCCGCACGCCAAAATCGTCAACGTGGCGTCGGACACTGCGCTGTGGGGCGCGCCGCGCCTGATGGCCTATGTCGCCAGCAAAGGCGCGCTGATCGCGATGACCCGCTCGATGGCGCGCGAGCTGGGTCCGCAGGGGATCTGCGTCAACGCCATCGCACCAGGCCTGACGCGGGTGGAAGCCACCGAGTATGTGCCCGCCGAGCGCCATCAGCTTTACGAGCAGGGGCGCGCGCTGGCCGGGGCGCAGCATCCGGACGATGTGAACGGTACGGTGCTTTATCTGCTGTCGTCGCTGGCGGATTTCGTCACCGGCCAACTGCTGCCGGTCAACGGCGGCTTCGTATTCAACTGAGGCCCGCAGGGCAGGCGCACAGCGCAGGAGCGAGAGATGGCGGACGAGCAAGCATGTAAGTATCTGATCCCGGGACTGGATCGCGGGTTGCAGTTGCTGCTGGCGTTTGGCGAGCAGCATAAGGAAATGACTTTCGCCGAGTTGCATCGCCTGGTCGATATGCCGAAGGCCACCGCTTACCGCGTGGTGCAGACGCTCGAGCACCTGGGCTTTTTGGAGCGCAATCCGCGCACCAACACCTTTGCGCTCGGCATCAAGGTGCTGCGCCTTGGCTTCGAATACATCGCGTCGCTGGACGTGGCGCAGGCCGGCCAGCCGGTGATCGAGCAGCTGCGCGATCGCAGCCAGTGCAGCAGCCATCTGGCGATCCGCGATGGGCGCGACGTTATCTACATCGCCCGCGTCAGCGCCGCCGGTTCGCAGATCAATCAGGTCAGCGTCGGCACACGCTTGCCGGTACACCAAACCTCTCTGGGTCGCATGCTGTTGACCAGCGCCACCCGCAGCGAGTTCGAACAACTTTATCCGGACGCGCAGCTGCCGGGCAATGCGCCGGGCACCCCGGCGGATCGCGAAACGCTGTGGCAGATGGTGCAGCAAGACAAAGCGCGCGGCTATGTGATCGGCGAATCGTTCTTCCGCCACGGCATCTCCTCGATCGTCTACCCGATCTTCAACCGCGAGCAGCGGGTCGAGGCGGTGGTCAGCATCATGGTGCCGTCCGATGAGATCCCGAAAGCGGATCGCGAGCGGCTGCGCATGGAAGTGCGCGACGCGGCGGAGAAAATTTCCGGCTTCCTCGGCGCGCCGCCGCAGGCCAACGTCGGCTAACCGACAGGACCGACTCTTTTACTCAGGCAGGGATAAGGCCCGTAGCAAACAGGGGCCGGGGTTCACTCATGCCTGAAAACCGTATGCAGCGAGAACGTGAGGCTGAACAATGAGCGTAATCGGAATCGAAAAACTGGAGTTTGGCGTCGAAGATCTGCCAACCTGCGAAAAATTCATGCAAGACTTCGGCCTGCAGCCCGCCACGCAACATTGGGGCGAACCGCAGCGCGAATTCACTACCCTGAGCGGGGCGCGGGTTGTCCTGCACCCGTTGCAAAGCGCGGCGCTGCCTGCGGCGTTTGAGGGCGGTTCAACCCTGCGCCGCATGACCTGGGGCGTGGCCTCGCCCGCCGATCTGGCGCGTCTGCAGCCGCGTTTGGCGCTGATGCCCGGCTTCCGTCAGGTGGGAGAAGAGCTGGAATGCCTCGATCCCAACGGCATGACGCTGCGCTTCGTCGTCAGCCGGCAGCAGGCGGTCGAGGTGCCGGTCACGCCGATCAACCAATGGGGCGACGTGCGCCGCATCGATCAACCCAGCCCGGTTTATTCGCAGGCGCAGCCGATCAACATTGGCCACGTGGTGTTCTTCGTTGAGGATCTGGCGGCGACCGAGCGTTTCTATCGCGAGCTGTTGGATTTCCAGGTTTCCGATCGCTATATCGATCGCGCCGTCTTCCTGCGCACCCAGGCGCGCGGCGGCCACCATAACCTGTTCCTGCTGAAGCTGCCGAATCGCCCACGGGGCCTGAACCACGTGGCATTCACCGTGCGCGATATCCACGAAGTGATCGGCGGCGGCATCGCCATGAACAAAGAGAAGTGGAGCACCTTTATCGGCCCCGGCCGCCACCCGATCTCCTCGGCCTATTTCTGGTACGTCAACAGCCCGACCGGCGGCGCGTTCGAGTACTACACCAACGACGATTATCTGACGGAAAACTGGCAGCCGCGCGAGCTGGAGCATTCATTGGTCTCCTTCACCGAATGGGCGGTAGAGGGCGGCATCGATCACGACACGCGCCGCCAGCATAAAAAGGCGGAGGCGTTATGAAACGGCCGGAACACGCGGGCATCGTTATCGTCGGCGGCGGCCAGGCCGGCGGCTGGGCGGCCAAGACGCTGCGCGATCGCGGTTACAGCGGCCGGCTGACGGTTGTCAGCGACGAACCCTACGATTTTTACGAGCGGCCGCCGCTGTCGAAAGCGGCGCTGCTGGATGCCGCAGCTCCCCTCAGCCGGCTGTTCAGCGAACAGACGGTGGCGGAGCTGAATATCGACTGGCGTCGCCCGCTGCACGCCGAGTCCATTGATGCAGAACAGCAAATCGTCACGCTCAGCGACGGGCAACGGCTGCAGTTCGAGCAGTTGCTGATCGCCACCGGCGGGCGGCCGCGTGTGCCGAGCGCCGCCTGGGCGCAGCACCCGCGCGTGATGACGCTGCGTTCCTGGGACGATGCGGCCCGGTTGCGGCAGGGCCTGCAGGGCTGCCGTCGCCTGGCGATCGTCGGCGGCGGTTGGATCGGGCTGGAGATCGCCGCTTCCGCGCGCCGTCTCGGCATCGAGGTGACGGTGTTTGAACGCCAGCCTGCGCTGTGCATGCGCAGCGTCGGCGCCGACGTCTCACAGGCGTTGCTCGAACTGCATCGCCAGCAGGGCGTCACGGTGCTGTGCGGCTGCGGCGAGATCTCGCTGGAAGATCGCGACGGCGCCGCCTGGATCGGCAGCGAAGTCAGCGATCCGCAGGCCTTCGATCTGGTGGTGGTGGGGATCGGCGTCGAGCTGAATCTCGAACTGGCGCGCAGCGCCGGGCTGGCGATCGAGTCCGGCATCGTGGTCGACGGCCAGGGGCGCACCAGCCATCCGGCGATCTTCGCCGCCGGCGATGTGGCGCGCCACCCGACGCTCGGCCTGTGCCTGCAGTCCTGGGCCTACGCGCAAAATCAGGCCATCAGCACCGCCTGCGCGATGCTCGACGCCTTCGCCGCCCCGTATGACGACGTGGCCTGGCTTTGGTCGGATCAATACGACGCCAATATCCAGATCCTCGGCGTGCCGAGCGGCGGCGTGCACCATGTGGTGCGCCGCACGCCGCAGTCGCAGGTGTTCTTCACGCTGAACGCCGATCGGCAGCTGGTGCAGATGGTGGCGTTCAACGACGCGCGCACCATCAAGCTCGGCAAGCGTTGGTTGGCGAGCGGCCGGGTGCTGGATCCGCAGCAGCTGGCGGATGCGGAGTTTTCTTTGATGGCGTTGAAATAACGCCCGAACCTCGGGAGCGTTTTATGACTACGCAAGACATTGACGCCCGCGCTGGACGGGCGGGGGAAGCCGTTGCCGAAAATCCGCAGCAGCGGGTGCGCTGGTCGGTGCCGATTGCGCTGTTTGCCTGCGTGCTGTTGGCGTTTTTCGACAAGATCAGCATCGCGGCGCTGTTTTCCGATAGTGAGTTCCAGCAGGCGTTAGGGATCGGTTTTGACCCGGCGCGGCTGGGCTTGCTGATGAGCGCGTTTCTGTTCTCCTACGGCATTTCCTCGATGCTGCTCAGCGGCATCGGCGATCGGCTTAATCCGGTCAAGGTATTGATTGGCATGATGGTGGTGTGGGGCGTGCTGATGGTGTTGATGGGGATGGTGCGTTCCTATCACGGCATGATGACGCTGCGCATTCTGCTCGGCATCGCCGAAGGGCCGCTGCTGCCGATGGCCTACGCCATTATTCGTCAGGCCTTCCCGCCGCAGCTGCAGGCGCGCGCCACCATGCTGTGGCTGCTCGGCACGCCGCTGGGCGCCGCGCTTGGCTTCCCGGTCACCCTGTACATCCTCAATACCTTCGACTGGCAGGCCACCTTCTTCTTTATGGCGTTTCTGACGTTGCCGGTGATGTTGCTGGTGCTGTTCGGCATGCGCCACCTGAACGTCGCGCGCCCGGCGGCGGCGACCAAGCCGGCGGTGTCCGAACGCCAACAGCATCGCCGCGAGCTGCTGCGCAGCCCGCACTTTTGGATGATCTGCCTGTTCAACATCGCCTTCCTGACCTACCTGTGGGGCATGAACGGCTGGTTGCCGAGCTACCTGATCAAGGGGAAAGGCATTCATCTGGAGCATGCCGGTTACCTCTCTTCGCTGCCGTTCATCGCCATGCTGCTCGGCGAAGTGCTGGGTGCCTGGCTGTCGGACAAGCTGGATCGGCGCGCGCTGGCTTGCTTCCTGTCGCTGTGCGGCGCCGGCCTCGGTCTGGCGGTGGTGCTGCACCTGCAGGGCACCTACAGCGTGATCGCCGCCATGGCCTTCAGCACCTTTATGTGGGGCGCCGGCGCGCCGAATATTTTCGCGCTGTTGGCGAAGGCGACCAGCAGCAAGGTCAGCGCTACCGCCGGTGGCATCTTTAACGGGTTGGGCAATTTTGCCGGCGCGCTGGCGCCGGTGCTGATGGGGGCGTTGATCGCCGCCACCGGCAATATGGATAACGGCCTGCTGTTCCTGGTGGTGATGGCTTTCGTCGGCTGCCTCATTCTGCTGCCGTTACTGAGAAAGTACTGAATTAACAATTGCTAAGCCCAATGGATTTCATGCTGTGGCTAGGCGGCAAGTTCGTGAGTCTCCAGGAGCTTACTGCGGTAAGTGACCGGTGCGAACGAATGCAGTCAACAACGCCACAGCGTGAAAGACGAAGGGGATAACCATTTGATTCAACAGAGGAGTGACAACATGTCTCAGGTTGAGAACAAAGCCGGCGTCAAGCCGCAGGATCTGTCGATGGAAAATTGGGTGGAGTCGCGCATCGCCCGTTTCGAAGGCCGTAAATACGACTGGAACGCGCTGAAATTCCAGGCCGACTTTGACCCGAAATACCGCCGTGCGCAGATGCGCTACATCGGTACCGGCGCTACCGGCGTGGCCAGCGACGCCAACACCATTCCGGCGGGCAATTTCACCTTCTCCACCATGGTGCTGCCGTCGAAGTGCGAGGGCCCGCTGCACCTGCACGACGACGTGGAAGAAGTGTTCTTCATGCTGAAAGGCAGCATCACGCTGATGATTCAGGATGGGGAAGAGTATTACGAAACCAGGCTGAAAGAGCGCGATCTGATCTCGGTGCCGGCGGGGGTGTATCGCGGCCTGTTCAACCACGGCGAGGAAGAGGCGCTGATGTGCGTGATGCTCGGCACCGCCAAGCCGGAGATCCCGACCTATCCGGCGGATCACCCGCTGTCCAAAGTGAAGCGCAACTGATGAACGGCCTGGCGCAACGCCAACGGGCGCGCTGCGGGGCGTACACCCTGAGCTGGCGCGAGGCCGGGCAGGGACGGCCGGTGGTGTTGCTGCACGGCATCAGCTCCGGATCGGCCTCGTGGATCAAGCAGCTCAACGATAGCGGCCTGACGGACGGCCACCGTCTGTTGGCGTGGGATGCGCCGGGCTACGGCGGCAGCCTGCCGTTGGCGGATCCTCAGGCCGATGCCGCCGGTTATGCGGCGGCGTTGGCGGCGCTGATTGATGAGCTGCAGCTGGCGCAGCCGCTGATCGTCGGCCATTCGCTGGGGGCGCTGATCGGCAGCGCCTATGCCGCCGGCTATCCGGACGGGTTATGTGGATTGGTGTTGGCGGATCCGGCGCAGGGCTATGCCACGGCGCCGGAGGAAAAACGTCGGCAGGTCTATGGCCAGCGCCAACAGATGATAGAGACGCTGGGGCCGGTGGGCTACGGCGAGCAGCGGGCGGCGGCCTTGCTGCGTGAAGGGGCGGATCCGCAGGATATCGCCTGGGTGCGCAACGGCATGCAGCAGCTCGATCCCGACGGTTTTCTGAGTGCCGCCTGGATGCTGGCCAACGACGATATCGGCCGCTATCTGGCGCGCTATCGCGGCCCGCTGGAAGTCTGGTGTGGTGAACAGGATCGCATTACGCCGCCGGAGAAGGCGGCCGAGTTGGCGCGTGAGCAGGACGCGACGCTGCGTTTGATCGCCGCCGCCGGCCATGCCAGCTACCTCGACGCGGCGGCGTGTTTCAACCGCTATCTGCGGGACTTTACGGGAGCAATCCAACGATGAATTTTCAGCTTGAGAATCGGGTGGCGGTGGTGACCGGCGGCTCGTCGGGCATCGGTTTCGAAACCCTGAAGCTGCTGCTGGCCGAAGGGGCGAGGGTGGCGTTCTGCGGCCGCGATCCGGACAAACTGGCCGGCGCAGCAGCCAGCCTGCGCGCGGAGTTTCCGCAGGCGGAGATGCTGGCGCTGCGCTGCGACGTACTGGACGCGCAGCAGGTGGCGCAGTTCGCTGACCAGGTGACGGCGCATTTCGGCGGCGTGGATCTGCTTATCAACAACGCCGGTCAGGGCTTCGTCGCCCATTTTGACCAAACGCCGCGCGAAGCCTGGCTGCATGAGGCCGAGCTGAAGCTGTTCGGCGTGATCAACCCGGTGCAGGCGTTTTTACCGGCGCTGGAACGATCGACGATCGCGTCGATCACTTGCGTGAACTCGCTGCTGGCGCTGCAGCCGGAAGAACACATGATCGCCACCTCGGCGGCGCGCGCCGCGCTGCTCAACATGACGCTGACGCTGTCGAAAGAGCTGGTGGGCAAAGGCATTCGCGTTAACTCGATCTTGCTGGGGATGGTGGAGTCGGGCCAATGGCGCCGCCGTTTCGACGAGCGCAGCGATAAAGATCAAAGCTGGGAGCAGTGGACGGCGGCGATCGCCGAACGCCGCGGCATCCCGATGAAGCGCCTCGGCAAGCCGCAGGAGCCGGCGCAGGCGCTGCTGTTCCTCGCTTCGCCGCTGGCTTCCTTTACCACCGGCGCGGCGCTGGACGTATCCGGCGGCTTTAACCGCCATGTGTAGCAGGGGGCGATAAAGATGAAGAAGATCATGATGATTGGCTACGGCGCGATGGCGAAGGAAGTGATCGCCCGTTTGCCGGAAGGCGTGGAGGTCGGTTGGATCCTGGCGCGCGCGGCTCATCATGCGGCGATCGCCGAGGCCTTTGGCGGGCGGGTGCAGGCGTTGACCCATCCCGAGCAGTGTTTGCAGCGGCCGGATCTGGTGCTGGAATGCGCCAGCCAGCAGGCGGTGGCGGAGTTCGGTGAAGCGGTGCTGCAGCGCGGCTGGCCGCTGGCGCTGATTTCGACCGGCGCGCTGGCGGACGCCACATTGCAACAGCGGCTGCAGCAGGTTTGCCGCCGCCATCACGGGCAGCTGATCGTGTTGTCCGGTGCGGTGGCGGGGATGGATGGGCTGGCGTCGGCGCGCGAAGGCGGGCTGGAAAGCGTGACCTATCAGGCCAGCAAAAGCCCGGCCAGCTGGCGCGGCAGCCCGGCGGAGCAGCTGATCGACCTCGATGCGGTGAGCGAAGCGCAGGTATTTTTTGAAGGGTCGGCGCGCGAAGCGGCGCGTTTGTTCCCGGCCAATGCCAACGTGGCGGCCACCATTGCGCTCAACGGCCTGGGGATGGACGCCACCCGGGTACGCCTGCAGGTCGATCCCGCCACCCGGCGCAATACCCATCGTCTGCAGGTGTGCGGCGACTTTGGCGAATTTCACATCGAGCTGAGCGGCACCCCGCTGGCGAGCAATCCCAAAACATCAACCCTGGCGGCGCTGAGCGCGGTACAAGCCTGTCGCCGTCTGGTGGACGGCGGTTTTATTGCCTGAACGGCAGGAGCGGAGCATGGAACGATTGAATATTTTTGTCGCTGGGCGCTGGCGTGAAGGGCGCGGCGAAGAGATGGCTTCGGTATTCCCGGCCGACGGCAGCGTCAACGCGCGGCTGCGTGCCGCTAACGTCGAGGACGTGAACGAGGCGGTAGAAGCGGCGGAACGCGCTTGGCGCGCGCCGGAATGGCGAGGGCTGGTGCCGCACCAGCGCGCCTCGATCCTCTACCGCGTCAGCAACCTGATCCTGGCGCAGCAGGAACAGTTGGCCGAGCTGCAGACCCGCGACAACGGCAAGCCGCTGGCGGAAACCCGCGGGCTGGTGGCCAGCGCGGCGGCGACCGCGCGCTACTTCGCGGCCGCCTGCGAGGTGTTGGAAGGCGAGCTGCCGACCCCGCGCAGCGCCGAGGTGATGACGCTAAGCCAGTATCAACCGATGGGGGTGATCGCCGCCATTACGCCGTGGAACTCGCCGATCGCCAGCGAAATGCAGAAGGTGGCGCCGGCGCTGGCGGCGGGCAACGCGGTGGTGCTCAAACCGGCCGAAGCCACGCCGCTGATGGCGCTGAAGCTGGCCGAACTGTTCGAACAGGCGGGCCTGCCGGCCGGGCTGCTCAGCGTGTTGCCGGGCAAAGGTTCGGTGATCGGCGAGGCGTTGGCGCGCCATCCGCGGGTGAAAAAGATCTCCTTTACCGGCGGGACCAGCACCGGGCGCCATTTGGCGCACATCGCCGCCGACAAGCTGATCCCCACTTCGCTGGAATTGGGCGGTAAGTCGCCGACCATCGTGCTGGAGGACGCGGATCTGGAGCAGGCGGCGCGCGGCATCTGCTACGGCATTTTCAGTTCCGCCGGCCAGGCGTGCATCGCCGGTTCGCGGCTGTTCGTGCATCGTTCGCTGTATCAGCCGCTGCTGGCGCGCTTGACCGAACTGACGGCGGGGCTGCGCATCGGCAACCCGCTGGTGCCGGGCGTGCATCTCGGCCCGCTGATCAGCGCCAAACATCGGCAAAGCGTGGCGGACTACGTGGCGCTGGCGCGGCAGGAGGGCGGCCGGGTGGTCATCGGCGGCGAAGCGCCGGCCGATCCGCAACTGGCGAGCGGTAGCTATTACCTGCCGACCATTATTGAAGGCTTGAACAACGACGCCCGCGTCTGCCAGGAAGAGATCTTCGGCCCGGTGCTGGTGGCGCTGCCGTTTGACGATGAGCAACAGCTGATCGAACAGGCCAATGACTCGGTGTACGGCCTGGCGGCCGGCATCTGGAGCCGTGACTTCCCTCGCGCGATGGCGCTGGCGGAGCGGCTGGAAACCGGCACCGTCTGGGTCAATACCTACAAAACGTTCTCGATTTCCACGCCGTTCGGTGGTTTCAAGGAAAGCGGGCTGGGTCGCGAAAAGGGCCTGAACGGCATCAAGGCCTACATGCAGCAGAAAAGCGTGTATCTGGCGCTGAGCCATCAGGTGAACCGCTGGAGCGACTAGGCCGACACCTCTACGCATAACCCTAATAACGAATACCCTAAGAAGGCAGATGATGAGCGATAAAATCACGGTTGGCGAGGCGATAGCCCGGACTCTGGAACAGTATGCGGTGTCGGCGATGTACGGCATCATTTCGATTCATAATCTGCCGATCGCCGATGCGGTGGGGCAGCGCGATAAAATTCGCTTCGTGCCGGCGCGCGGCGAAGCGGGGGCGGTCACCATGGCCGACGCGCACGGGCGTTTCTCTGGCCTGGGCGTAGCGTTGACCAGCACCGGCGCCGGCGCCGGCAACGCGGTGGGGGCGATGATTGAGGCGCTCAACGCCAACACGCCGCTGCTGCATATCACCGGCCAGGTGGAGAAAGCCTATCTGGACGCCGACGCCGGTTTTATTCATGAAACCCGCGATCAGCTCGGCTTCCTGCGCGCCTGCTCCAAGCGCGCTTACCGGGTCAATTCGCCGGAGCAGGCGGTGGCGGTGATCCAACGGGCGATCCTGGATGCGCAAACCGTGCCGTGCGGCCCGGTGGCGGTCGAGATCCCGATCGATATTCAAAGCAGCCTGGTTTCCCGTTCGGTGCTGACCGAACCGTTGGCGCCGGCGCCGCTGCCGAAGGCGGACGATGCGGCGGTGGAACGGCTGCATCAGCGGCTGAAACAGGCTAAGCGTCCGCTGCTGTGGTTGGGCGGCGGCGCCTTGGCCTGCGGCGACGCGGTGCGCAAGCTGGCAGACGCCGGCGTGGCGGTGATCTCCAGCACCCACGGGCGCGGCATTCTGCCGGACAGCCATCCGCGCAGCCTGCGGGCGTTCCATAACTCACCGAGCATCGAAGCGATCCTGACGCAGTGCGATCTGACGCTGGTGGCCGGTTCGCGCCTGCGCAGCAATGAAACCCGTACCTGGACGCTGCCGCTGCCGCGCCCGCTGGTGCAGATTGACATCGATCCGGCGGCGGCCAACCGCAACTATCTGGCCGATGAACAGATCAACGGCGACTGTGCGGCGCTGCTGGCGGCGCTGGCGGCGCGGCTGGCCCCCGGCGAGAAGGTCAATGCCGAGTGGGATACCGAGATCGCGGGGGCGGTGCGGCAGGCGGAGAGCGCGCTGCGCCAGCAGTCCGGTGAATACGCCAAACTCAACGACGCCATCGACGCCGCGCTGCCGCAGGACGGGCTGTTGGTACGCGATATCACCGTTTCCGGCAGCGTCTGGGGCAGCCGGCTGTTCCGGGCGATCTCGCCGCTGTGCAACATTCACTCGCTGGCGGGCGCCATCGGTATGGGGCTGCCGATGGCCATCGGCACCGCGATTGCCAACCCGCAGCGCAAGGTGGTGGGGCTGGTGGGCGACGGTGGTCTGGCGCTGGGCCTGGGCGAGTTGGCGACCATGGCGCAGGAACAGGTGAATATCACCCTGCTGATCATGAACGACGGCGGTTATGGCGTGATGCGCGGCATTCAGGACAAGTACTTCGCCGGGCGCCAGTATTACAACGAGCTGCACACGCCGGCTTTCACCCAGATCGCCGAAGCGATGGGGCTGAAAGCCTGGAAGGTGGACGCAGCGGCACAGTTCAACGGCGTGCTGGCCGAAGCGATCAACTACCCGGGGCCGTCGGTGGTCGAGGTGGACATGAAACAGGTTGGGCCGCTGACTTTCGCCGGGCCGCCGCAGAAAACGCTGTATTAATACGATAAAAAACGCCCGGCGATTGCCGGGCGTTTTCGTGGTTATTTCTCTGCCGCGATGCGATCGCGGATGTGCTGCGCACGCGCTTGGGAAGAAGGGTGGTCGTCGAACAGGCTGCTCTGGCGGCCGGCTTCCATCTGGGCCAGCTTCTCGAAGCTGGTGGCCAGGCCGTTCGGATCGATGCCGCGCTTTTTCAGCAGATCGAACGAGTAATCATCCGCTTCGCTTTCCTGCTTCTGTGAAAACTGGGCGCTGACCAGCTTCTCGCCGATGTCCGCCAGCTGCGACTGCGACAGCGAGCCGATGACGCCGCCGGCGGAGGACGCCGCGGTGCGCAGCGCCACGGTGCCGTAAGCTACCTGCATCGCCTTGCGGGTGTGGCCCAGCGCCACGTGGCCCATTTCATGGCCCAGCACGCCTTCCACTTCGTTGTCGTTCATCATGTCCATCAGGCCGCTGTAGACGCGGATGCAGCCGTTGGCCATCGCCCAGGCGTTGACGTCTTTGGTCACGTAGACCTTGTAGTTGGCCGGGGTGCCGTTGATGTTGTCGCCCAGCGCCGCGGCGATTTTGTTGAGACGCTTGGCGTAGGTGCTGTCGGCCGGCGCGATTTGTGCCTTGCTGTCCATCTCGGCACAGGATTTATCACTCAGGGCCTTAACGTCGTTGTTGCTCAGGGTCGCCGCCTGGAACGCCTGGGCGCCGGACTGCATCAAGGTTTCGGTATTCAGGTTTTGACAGCCGGTTGCCAAGGTGGCAATGCCCAACGCAATCAAAGAGGTACGGATCTTCATAACGCCATCTTCCTGTGAAGGTAACAAGGTAAAAGAATCATTTTGCTTGGAGGAAATCTTGTCGCAAGAGCCTAGTGTACGTCAGACGGGGCGAGAATAGTGTTATTCCGAAAAAGCGTCCAATCGTGCTAATAAGTGGTGAACTCGCTCTCATTTGGCATTAGGGATTGCCGTTGTGATGTGGAGTCTGAGAAAATAGGGAACTTGACTGCTTTTTTTATCCGACCTGGAGTAAAACATGTCCTCTCGTAAAGAGCTTGCCAACGCCATCCGCGCACTCAGCATGGACGCCGTACAAAAAGCAAATTCCGGCCACCCGGGTGCCCCTATGGGCATGGCGGACATCGCCGAAGTCCTGTGGCGTGACTACCTCAACCACAACCCGACTAACCCGCACTGGGCTGACCGCGACCGTTTCGTGCTCTCCAACGGCCACGGCTCCATGTTGATTTACAGCCTCCTGCACCTCACCGGCTATGACTTGCCGATGCGCGAGCTGGAAAACTTCCGTCAGCTGCACTCCAAGACCCCAGGGCACCCGGAGTACGGCTACACCCCAGGCGTTGAAACCACCACCGGCCCGCTGGGCCAGGGCATCGCCAACGCCGTCGGCTTCGCCATCGCCGAACGCACCCTGGCGGCGCAGTTCAACCGCCCGGGCCACGACATCGTTGACCACCACACCTACGCCTTCATGGGCGACGGCTGCATGATGGAAGGCATCTCGCACGAAGTCTGCTCTCTGGCCGGTACCCTCAAGCTCGGCAAGCTGACCGCTTTCTACGATGACAACGGCATCTCCATCGACGGCCACGTCGACGGCTGGTTCACCGACGACACCGCCCTGCGTTTCGAAGCCTACGGCTGGCACGTGGTGCGCAACGTTGACGGCCACAACCCGGATGCCATCAAGGCCGCGATTGAAGAAGCGCGCAAGGTGACCGACAAGCCGTCGCTGCTGATGTGCAAGACCGT
Source organism: Serratia sp. SSNIH1 (assembly GCF_002935055.1). NCBI lineage: Bacteria > Pseudomonadati > Pseudomonadota > Gammaproteobacteria > Enterobacterales > Yersiniaceae > Serratia > Serratia sp. SSNIH1. The sequence continues at coordinate 4,829,758 of NZ_CP026383.1, read as the reverse complement.
TATCGGCTTCGGTTCGCCGAACAAGGCCGGCACCCATGACGTGCACGGCGCCGCGCTGGGCGCAGCCGAAGTGGCCGCCACCCGCGAAGCGCTGGGCTGGAAATACGCCGCCTTTGAAATCCCGCAGGACATCTACGCCCAGTGGGACGCCAAAGAAGCCGGTCAGGCTAAAGAAGCGGCCTGGAACGACAAGTTCGCCGCCTACGCCAAGGCCTTCCCGGAGCAGGCTGCCGAGTTCAAGCGCCGCATGAACGGCGAGCTGCCGGCCGACTGGAAAGCCGACGCCAAAGCGTTCGTGGAAAAACTGCAGGCCAACCCGGCCAACATCGCCAGCCGCAAGGCGTCGCAGAACGCGCTGGAAGCGTTCGGCAAGGTGCTGCCGGAGTTCCTGGGCGGCTCTGCCGACCTGGCACCGAGCAACCTGACGATGTGGTCCGGCTCGAAAGCGCTGAACGTTGACCCGGCGGGCAACTACATTCATTACGGCGTGCGCGAGTTCGGCATGACCGCCATCACCAACGGCATCGCGCTGCACGGCGGCTTCCTGCCGTACTCGGCGACCTTCCTGATGTTTGTAGAATACGCCCGCAACGCGGTGCGCATGGCGGCGCTGATGAAGCTGCGCAACGTGTTCGTCTACACCCACGACTCCATCGGTCTGGGCGAAGACGGCCCGACCCACCAGCCGGTGGAGCAGCTGGCGAGCCTGCGCGTGACCCCGAACATGAGCACCTGGCGCCCGTGTGACCAGGTGGAGTCGGCGGTGGCGTGGCAGTACGGCATCGAGCGCAACGACGGCCCGACCACGCTGGTGTTCTCGCGCCAGAATCTGACCCAGCAGCCGCGCACTGCAGAGCAGCTGGCGAACGTGTACCGCGGCGGCTACGTGCTGAAAGACTGCGCGGGCACGCCGGACGTCATCCTGATTGCCACCGGCTCCGAAGTGGGCATCACGGTGGAAGCGGCGGACAAGCTGACCGCGGCGGGCCGCAAGGTGCGCGTGGTGTCGATGCCGTCGACCGACGCGTTCGACAAGCAGGATGCGGCGTACCGGGAGTCGGTGTTGCCGGCGGCGGTAACGGCGCGCGTGGCGGTGGAAGCGGGTATCGCGGACTACTGGTACAAGTACGTGGGCCTGAACGGCGCCATCGTGGGCATGACCACCTTCGGTGAGTCGGCGCCGGCGGAGCAGCTGTTCGCCGAGTTCGGCTTCACCGTGGACAACGTGGTGGCCAAGGCGCAGGCGCTGCTGAAGTAAGCGGCCTGGCGCAAGCCGATAAAAAAGCCGGTCATCGTGACCGGCTTTTTTTATGGGCGTAACCCGCGCTTACGACGCGGCGTTGGCGCTTTCGACGCTGCGCAACCGGTCATAAGCCGCCGCCAGCAACAGCACCAGCAGCGTAGGCTGCAGCCAGACCAGACCCTGTTCGGCCAGCGGCAGCTTATCGAACCAGACGGGCAGCAGGCCGCTGAAGCTGGAGGCCTTCAGGCCGTCGGCGAGGCCAAACACCAGGCTGGTGGCGATCACCGGCGCGAAGACGCGCTTGGCGCTGCGCCAGCGGTTCTGGCTGAAGCTGAGCAACACCAGCGCGATGCAAGGTGGATAGATCGCCGTCAGCACCGGCAGCGAGACGCGGATTAGGTTGGTCAGCCCCATGTTGGAGACCAGCATGGCGAAGAGGGCGAGGATAACCACCAGCGTGCGGTAAGAGAGCGGCAGGTAGCGAGAGAAGAAGTCCGCGCAGGCGCAGGTCATGCCGACCGCCGTCACCAGGCAGGCGATGAACATCAGCACCGCCATAAAGACGCTGCCCAGATCGCCGAAGGTGTGTTGCACATAAGCGTGCAGGATTGCCGCGCCATCCTGAGCGCCACTCTCGACCAGGCTGCCGCTGCCGGCGCCGAGTTTGAACATGCAGATATAGACCAGCGTCAGGCCGACGCCGGCGATCAGGCTGGCCCACAGGGTGTAGCGCAGCAGCAGGCCGCTGTCGCTGACGCCACGCGAGCGGGCGGCGGTGACGATAATCGAGCCGAACATCAGCGCCGACAGCGTGTCCATGGTTTGATAACCCTGCACGAAGCCGGTGGAAAACGCCGATGCCTGATAGCTGCCAACGGCGGAGACCGGTTCACCGGCGGGCCAAACCAGGGCGGCGATGCCGAGCGCGGCCAGCGCCAGGATTTTCAGCGGCGCCAGAATATGGCCGACGTTATCAAGCAACCGGCCGGGATACAGCGAGACGATCATCGCCAGGCTAAAGAACAGCAGGCTGTAGATGAACTGCGGTAGGGCGCCGTCGCCGGTGAAGGGCGCGATGCCGAGGGCGAAAGAGACATTGGCGGTTCGCGGCGTGGCGAACAGCGGGCCGAGCGCCAGATAGCAGACGGTCGCCAACAGCAGACCGGCGGTGCGGCCGATGGGGCCGGTCAGCAGGCTGATGCTGCCGCCGACGCGCGCCAGCGCGATCACGGCGATCACCGGCAAGGCGACGGCGGTCACCATAAACCCGAGGGCGGCCGGCCACAGATGCTCGCCGGACTGCAGCCCCACCAGCGGGGGGAAAATGATGTTGCCGGCGCCGACAAACAGGGCGAAGGTCATAAAGCCCAGGGCGATAATGTCTTTCGGGGATAAATTCTTGGTCATAACGGTATGGCACTGCCTGTATTCATGAAATAAACGGCCTGCTGCGGAATGGATAACTGCAGAGGGCAGGCGCAGAGGGCAGCGAGCGCCCGCAAAATTTTCGTCCGGCAGGATATAATAATTCGGCGACAAAAACCTGATTAATCCAGCGCTGTTTATCCTGGCGTGAACCGGCCGCACAGAGGGATCATGGCGGCCGGCCCGGCGGCGCGTTAGCTCGCGCGCGCCACCATGTCTATCGACAGCGGGATTTCGATATGCGGTTTGAAAGAGTCATACGCGAAAGAGACGTGGCCGTCTTCGACCGGTTTGCGGGTGAAAAAGATCAGCATATCGCGGGTCGAATGCCGGCGTTTGTCCTGCGCTTCCACCGGTGAGAGGCTGTGTTTGCGTTCATGATCGACAATCAGCAGGGTATCGAGGAAATGCCGATGCTGTATTTCGCCCAAAATCCATTCTGGCCGGGCCCGATCGAATTTGATCCCGCTGGTTTCGCGCATATCGTGAATAAAGGTCTTGGCGCTGTCGTCGGTCATGTTGTCGCAGCCGAGGAAGGTCGTCATGGTGTGGTCGACGCCGTCGCTGTGCACGCCTTCCAGCGCCGGTTCGCCCAGCATCTGCGGCGTGGTGACGGTGCGCAGGTTGAACACCGTGCAGACGAACTTGTTGATCTCCTGATTAAGCCGAGCGCGCGGCGTCACGCTCACGCCATCGATCACGTAGGCTTTGAATTTCATCAGCGCCTGGAATGCCGTATTCAACTGCAGATCGTCGTTGATGCCGCGAAAGTGGCGCACCTTTCCCGAATCGTAACGGATGAAGTCTTCCTCGACTGAGAGCACGAAGGGCTGGAACTCCAGCCGCTCAATCTGGGCGCGATCGAAGTCGAAACAGAAGCGGCCGTTTCTGGACTTGCGGAAAGGCAGCGTGGGATCGTCCGCCAGATTGCCGCTGACCTGCTGCAGCTTGGCGAAATCTTCCGGCCGCGCACCCAGCGCCAGCAGGATCGCTTGCATGGTGGCGCCGGGGATAAAGGCTGAACGGTGTTCCTGATACGCCTTCTTAACTTCATCAAGCAGGGATAACTGTCGCATTTCTCGGGGGCCTCACGAATGATGTGGCGATTATAAAATCTTGCTGCCGATCTCCACGTCGAAATCGGTTTTCAGCAAGACGGTGCCTTGATCCCGGGTGACCGCAGCAAGTACCAGCACTTCGGATTTAAATCCAGCAACCCGCCTGGCGGGGAAATTAACGACGGAGATGACTTTTTTGCCGAGCAGATCATCTTTCTGATAGTTTTCGCATAATTGCGCCGAGCTGTTTTTAATGCCAATTTCTTCGCCGAAATCAATGCGCAGCTTATAGGCGGGCTTTAACGCCTTGTCGTTATATTCCACGGAAATAATTTCGCCAATACGCATATCCAGTTTCATAAAATCAGTGATTTCGGCCATAAGTCAGTCCAGTTAATTAAGTGGCTTCAGGAAGGCTAGCAAAGGGGAATTATTCCGACAACGCCGCCAGGAGGGGAATAGTTATACCGGATGTAGCAATTAATTTACATTGTCGTAACGGGGTGAGATTAATTATAAGCTTGGTGAATTATATAAAATTGAAACGTCATTATTTCCCGCAAGTGTGTTCATTACGCAGGCTTGGGGGGCCGGTGTCGGTGCTGTTAAGCCAGTGTTAAATTGGTTAGTATGTTCCGCATTAACTCATCAGCCGCATTTTTCAGGTAGTGATATGGAAATAACTCAGCGCGAAAAACGCGATCGGCGAAAGGCATTTATCGCGCCGTTTTTCCTGATATTAATATGGTCGACCGGCTTTATTGCCGCGCGGGCGGTGGCGGATCATGCCGATCCCAACCTTTTCCTGACTTTTCGCTTTTTGATCGCCGCTGCGGTATTCGCCCTGCTGGCGCTGCATTGCGCCTGGCCCAAGGGGCGACAGTTCGTGATGCACCTGCTGACCGGCATGCTGATGAACGGCGTTTACCTCGCCGCAAGCTGGTGGGCGGTGGCGAACGGCCTGGCGGCCGGGGTGATGTCGCTCATTGGCGGATTGCAGCCGCTGTTCACCGCGCTGATTTTCGCGCTGGTGCTGCGCAAATCGATAGGGTTGCGTTCCTGGGCCGGGCTGGCGGTCGGTTTTATCGGCGTTGCGCTGGTGCTCTCCCCTCGGCTGACCGGTATCGACGTCGGCAATATGGCGCTGTTGCCGATCCTGATGGGCTTTGGCAGCATCGTCGCGCTGACGATCGGCATCATGGTGCAGAAGTCTTCGCTGGCGGCGGCCGATCTGCGGGCGGCAGGCGCCATTCAGCACCTCGGCGCCGCGATCGTGACCGGCGTGCTGGCGGCCGTGATGGGCTCCGGCGCCTGGGACAATTCGCCGACGCTGTGGTTCTCGCTGCTGTGGTCGGCCGGCGTGTTGTCGCTGGGCGGCACCGCGCTGTTTATCTGGATGGTGCGCCACGGCGATTTGACTCGCATTACCGCGCTGATGCTGCTGGTGCCGCCGGCGGCGGCGCTGCAGGCGTACATGCTGTTTGGCGAGGCGCTGTCGCTACTGCAGTTGGCGGGATTTGTGCTGACGCTGCTGGGGGTCGCCATCGTACAGCGAATTCGCCTGCTGCGGCGCTCTCGCCTGGCCGAATAGTCTGCAACAGGAAGTGCCGTAGAGCCCGCGCTGCCGGGCTTTTTTATGGTTCATCGCGCTTTACCGGGGAACGCTGCTTTGATTTTCAGGAAGAAGTAAGCGTTATCCCGGTATCCATAGGCCATCCGCTTCATCACTTTTATCTTATTGTTCATCCCTTCCAGCACGCTGGTATTCAACCTGTGTCTGGCACTCGCGATGATGCCACCGGCATACCCTTTCAGTTTCTCGGCGAAGTGTTGCAACGCCTTGATTCCGCTTTCCTGAGACTGCCTGTACCAGCTTACCCAGCGTCTCTGCGCCTCTTGTTCACTCGGGGCGTACCACAGTTCTTTCAGCGCTGTTTTCATCAGCCAGACCACATTCAACGGCTGATTCGCCTCCAGCAACTCCGTGAGCTTTACCTCATGCCCTTCGGGCAGGTTTTCGGGGTTGCGCAGCAGCAGCCAGCGGCTGCGTTTGATGACCTGACGCGATTTTGGGTTATCACGGAGTTGATTGGCCTGGTCGACGCGGACCCGGTCGATAACCTCCCGGCCATACTTTGCCACCACATGGAACAAGTCATAGATCACTTCCGCCTGCGGGCAGTGATGCCTGACCTCCAGGTCTAACGCCGTATTCATATCCATGGCGACAGACTGGATAGCGGCACAGCCTTCAGCGCCCAGCCAGACGAAGAAGGGGCGGAAGGCCGCTCTGCTGCGGCCTTCGCCCACCCACAACACCTGTTGCGTATCCGCATCCATCACCACGGTGGCATAACGATGTCCTTTGAACAGGGCGAACTCATCCATCACCAGACGGCGGAGGGTATGGCGCTGCGGCTCTGTCCGTTCCCGCAGCAGACGCCGGTAGTCGATATTCTTGACCGTATGCCAGTGCAGGCCGGTGAGTTGTGCAACGTGCTTAATCGGCAGTAAACGGACCAGTGACTCAACCCATACGGATAGCGTCGTGGTATATCTCTGGCGTTCAGGCAACCAGCTGATTTTTTCGGTGGTGACCCCGCAATGGGGGCAACACAGGCGCCGGACGGGGACGTTGAGCCAGACGACCCAATCGAGCAGCTGGCGTTCACGCACTCGGCGGAAGGAAACATCATGCACAACAGGCACCCGCCGTTCACAGCGCCGGCAACAGGGCATGACGGCAGAATCAGGCTGGAGCTGGATAAGCAGGGAGTTGGCAGAAGGATGCGAGAAGGAATTGACGATAAAGCCTTCCCAGAACAGGGAGCAAAGGTTAGCATTCATAGTGACGGCAGTTTTGAAGGTTTAGGGTGTGTTTTGGCGAATACAAACCTAAACGTTCTGACTGCCGTTTTCTATTGGTTCACGCTAAAGCGCGATGAACCTTTTTTATTGGCTGAAAAATGGCCAACATCACAAAACCGAAAGATAACAAAGCAACGCCGTTGCCTCGTCACACTTATTAACTATATGTTAATTTTTGGTTTATTAAATGTGACAAAGCAACGCCGTTGCCTCGTCACACTTATTAACTATATGTTAATTTTTGGTTTATTAAATGTGATCAGGGGATGGATGATGATGAAAAAAATCAGCGCTACCGTAGCTGCAATCACCTTACTGGGCTCCGTTTCCGCCTATGCGGCCTTCCCGGCGGGCTACCCCGCCGACTATCAGAAACGGGTCGACGGCGCGAAGAAAGAAGGCAAGGTGGTGATTTACTCGACCACCGACACCAAGGCGGCGGCGCCGCTGATCCAGGGGTTCGAGGCGTTGTATCCGGGCATCAAGGTGGAATACAACGACATGAACAGTACCGAACTGTATAACCGCTTCATCAGCGAGCAGGCGGCCGGCGGCACCAGCGGCGACGTGGTGTGGAGCTCGTCGATGGACACCATTTTGAAACTGGCGGGCGATTACGCACAGGAATACGCCTCCCCCGAGCAGGCTAAGCTGCCGAAATGGGCGGTATGGCAAGATAAGGTGTATGGCACCACCTATGAGCCGGTGGTGTTTATCTATAACAAACGCCTGATCCCGCAAGGCGATGTGCCGGATTCGCACGCGGCGCTGGCTAAACTGATCGCCGGCCAGACGGACAAATTCAAGAAGAAAGTCACCACGTACGACATCGAAAAATCCGGCGTCGGCTTCATGCTGTCGGTGCAGGACTTCAAGGCCGATCCTAACTACTTCAAAACGCTGGCCGACGTGGCCAAGGGTGGGCTGGCGGTACAATCCTCCACCGGCACCATGATGGAGCGCGTCTCCTCCGGTGAAAACCTGATCGGCTTCAATATCCTCGGTTCGTACGCCGAGGCCCGCGCCAAGAGCGATCCGTCGCTCGGCATCGTCTATCCGAAAGACTATACCCTGGTGCTGTCGCGCGTGAGCTTCATCAGCAAAGAGGCCGGCAACCCTAACGCCGCCAAGCTGTGGTTCGACTACGTGCTGTCGGAGAAAGGGCAAAATATTCTCGCCAATCAGGCGGATATCCCCTCGATCCGCAACGACATCGAAGGCAAGAACGACATTGACGGCATGACCAAGCTGCTGGGCAACGCGCTCAAGCCGATTCCGGTCGATGACAGCCTGCTGGAATACCTGCAGCCGGCCAAACGCCTCGACTACATCAAACAATGGCGCGCCGCCGCGGCGAAATAACAGGGACTGCATTCGGACGCGCGCCTGCCTTAGCGGCGCGCGCCCTTTGGTCGGCGTTTACAACCATAGGGAGCATTTATGCAAGCATGGCGCAGAAAGTGGCAGAGCCTGCCGCGCGGCCTGGTGGTGTTGATAACCGCACTGGTTATCTATGTCCCCCTGTCGTTTATCATCATTCAAAGCTTCCTCTCGGCACCGTTCTTCTCTCCCTCCAAGGTCTTCAGCCTGGAGGCCTTCGAGTTCATCTTTACCGATCCTGATTTCTACAAGGCGCTGAAGAGCGGCTTTATTCTGGCATTCGGGCTGGTGATCATCGCCATCCCGCTCGGCGGCATTTTGGCCTTCCTGATGGTGCGCACCGATCTGCCGGGGCGGCGGATCATCGAGCCGCTGATTCTGGTGCCGATCTTCGTGTCGCCGATGGTGCTGGGCTTCGGCTACGTGGTGGCGGCGGGGCCGGTGGGTTTCTTCTCGCTGTGGGCGGAGGCGCTGCTGGGCTTCGTGCCGTGGAATATCTATTCGATGGCCAGCATCGTGGTGATTGCCGGATTGACGCACGTACCCCACGCGTATCTGTATATCTCCTCGGCGCTGCGCAGCGTGGGCTCCGACGTTGAAGAAGCGGCGCGCACCGCCGGCGCCACGCCGCTGCAGGTCATGACCGCCGTCAGTCTGCCGATGGTGCGGCCGTCTATCCTGTATGCCGGAGTGCTGCTGTTCTTCCTCGGGCTGGAAGTGTTCGGCCTGATGCTGGTGCTGGGGGATCCGGAGGGCAACCTGGTGCTGGCGACCTACCTGTACCAGTTGACCAACAAGCTGGGCACGCCGTCTTACCACCTGATGGCGGCGGTGGCGGTGGTGCTGATCTGCATCACCATTCCGCTGGTGATGCTGCAGCGCCGGCTGATGCGTACCGCCAACCGCTTCGTCACCGTCAAGGGCAAAGCCTCGCAGGCCCGTGCGCTGCCGCTGGGCAAATGGCGCTGGGTGGCCGGCGCGGTGGTGGTGTTTTGGCTGACCGTCACCATCGGCGTGCCGCTGATCGGCGTGGTGCTGCGCGCCTTTATCTCCAACTGGGGCGTGGGCGTGTCTGTTTGGGACGAGCTGTCGATCAACACCTTCCGCACCATCTGGGCGCAGCCCAACCTGCTGCGCGCCATCGTCAACTCAATGGCGATTGGGGTGATCGGCGGGGCGTTGGCGGTGGCGTGCTACCTGTTTATCGGCATCGCCATGCACCGCAAGCCGGATGGCGCCACGCGCTTCCTCGACTACAGCGTGCTGGTACCGCGCGCGGTGCCGGGGCTGCTGGCCGGTCTGGCATTCCTGTGGGTGTTTCTGTTCCTGCCGATGTGGCTGGACAAATCGCTCAAGGAGGGCTGGCTGTCGGCGCTGCCGATGGCCGAGTGGCTGCGTGCTAACTGGATTGTCTGGCTGCGTTCGCTGCGCAGCACCATCTTCAGCGTCTGGCTGGCGTATACCGTGGTGTGGATGGCTTACGGCCTGCGGCTGATCTCTTCCACGCTGCTGCAGGTGGGGCCGGAGCTGGAGGAGGCGGCGCGCAGCGCCGGCGCCAGCCGCGGCCAGATCACCCGCCACGTCACCATTCCGCTGTCGCGTTACGGTCTTATCGGCTCTTGGCTGCTGATGTTCCTGATCTTTGAGCGCGAATATTCTACCGGGGTGTATCTGCTGTCTCCGGGCACGGAAACCATCGGCTCGATGCTGGTTTCCCTGTGGGCCGCGGGCGCTATCGATATCGTCGCCGCGCTGTCGTTCATCAATATCCTGCTGGTGGTGCTGGGGTTGGGGATCGCCTTGCGCTTTGGAGTGAAACTACATGATTGAACTTTCGGTAGAGAATCTGCATTTGACCTATGGCGACAACCCGGTGCTGAAAGGGGTGTCGATGGAGCTGAAACGGGGCGAAGTGGTCTCGCTGCTGGGCCCGTCGGGCAGCGGAAAAACCACGCTGCTGCGGGCGGTGGCCGGGCTGGAGAAACCAAGCCAGGGGCGGATCGTCATCGGCAACAGCGCGGTGTACAACGGCAGCGCGCGCAGCGAAATTCCCGCCGAAGAGCGCAACCTGGGGCTGGTGTTTCAGTCCTACGCGCTGTGGCCGCATAAAACGGTGTTTGAGAACGTCGCTTACCCGCTGAAGCTGCGTAAGATCGCCTCGGCGGAAATCGCCCAGCGGGTGCAGGCGGTGCTGGATCAGCTCGGGTTGGGGCATCTGGCCAAGCGCCATTCGCATCAGCTTTCCGGCGGCCAGCAGCAGCGCGTGGCGATTGGGCGTGCGCTGGTCTACAACCCGCCGGTGATCCTGCTGGACGAGCCGCTGTCCAACCTTGACGCCAAGCTGCGCGAAGAGGCGCGGGTATTCCTGCGCGAGTTGATCATCAAGCTCGGTCTGTCGGCGCTGATGGTGACCCACGATCAGAATGAGGCGATGGCCATCTCCGATCGCATCTTGCTGCTCAATAACGGCAAAATCGAACAGCAGGGTACGCCGCAGGAGATGTACGGTTCACCCACCACGCTGTTCACCGCCGAGTTCATGGGCAGCAACAACCGCTTGCCGGGCAAGATCGTGGCGCTGGAAGGCGATCGGGCGCGCATCGAAGGCAAGGACTGGGCGCTGTGGGGCAAAGCGGGCGAAGGCGTGCAGGTTGGCCAGGAGGGCTCGGCGGTGATCCGCGTGGAGCGCGTGCGGTTGGGCGAAGATCCGCAGGGCAACCAGCTTGAGCTGCCGCTGTTGACCAGCATGTATCTCGGCGATCGCTGGGAGTACCTGTTCCGCACCGTGGCCGAGGATTTCGTGGTGCGCGCCTATGGCCACGAAGCGCGCGATCGGGCGCTGTGCCGGCTCTCCCTGCCGGCCGATCATCTGTGGATATTCCCGAAAGCCTAGTCAGGACGCCCGCAGGCGCGAGCGCTCCGTTTACAGATCCAGCACCAGCCGATTGCCTTTGGCGCGCGAGCAGCAGATCAACAGAGTTTGCTGCGCCGCGCGCTCTTCGTCACTGAGATACTGATCGCGGTGATCGGCTTCCCCTTCGACGATGCGGGTTTCGCAGGTGCCGCAAATGCCTTCGCGGCACAGGCACTCGACCTTGGCCGCTTTGCTGTTTTCCAGCGCCTGCAGGATGGTCATGTCTTCCGCCACTTCAAGCTCAATACCTGACCGGGCCAGCACCAGCGTAAAGGCGCCGCCCGCCGTGTCTTCGGCGGCGAAGGCTTCGCTGTGCAAGCGACCGGGGGCGATGCCCAGTTCGGCGGCGGTTCGGTAAACCGCCTCGTTCAGCGCCGCCGGGCCGCAGACGTAGATATGTGCGCCGGGCTCCACGTCGGCCAGCGTGCGCGCCAGATCCAACCGGCCGTTAAGACTGGAGACATGGCAACTGACGTTGTCGGTGAACGGCGCTTGCGTCAGCTGCTGCTGGAAGGCGTTGTGTTCCTCGCTGTGGAAGCAGTAGTGCAGATGATAGCGTTGCCCGCTGCGCTGCAGCTCGTGCAGATGAGCCATAAACGGCGTGATGCCGATGCCGCCGGCGATCAGCACGTGATGCTGCGCCTCCGGCGCCAGCGCGAACAGGTTATTGGGGGTGCTGATGGTCAGCGTATCGCCGATCGCCAGCCGATCGTGCATGAAGTCGGAACCGCCTTTGGAAGGGGACTCGCGGCGCACGGCGATCTGGTAACGGTCGAGCTCGAACGGTGAGCTCAGCAGCGAATAGGCGTTGCTGTAACGCTGCTCGCCGTCCTGCATTTGCACGATGATGTGGCTGCCGCCGCTGAAGGCGGGCAGCGGCCGGCCTTGCGGATCCGCCAGGGTAAAGCGCTTGACCTGCGCGGTGACGGGTTCGATGTCGACGACGCGAACATCAAGCATCTGATAGCTGGTCATTCATTGGCTCCAAAGCGCGGGCGTCCCCGCGCATGAAAAAGTTATACCGCCTGGCACAGGTATTTGAGCTCCAGATAGTCTTCGATGCCGTATTCGGAGCCTTCACGCCCCAGGCCCGACTGCTTCACCCCGCCGAACGGCGCCACCTCGTTGGAGATAAGGCCGGTATTGATGCCGACCATGCCGTACTCCAGCCGCTCCGAAACGCGCCAGATGCGCGCCGCATCGCGGGTGTAGAAGTAGGCGGCCAAGCCGTAGATGGTGTCGTTGGCCTGGCGGATCGCCTCGGCTTCGTCATCGAACACCACCAGCGGCGCGACCGGGCCAAAGATCTCTTCTTCCAGCAACAGCGAGCCGGGCTGCACGTCGCCCAGCACCGTCGGCGTGAAGAAATTGCCGCCCAGCGCGTGCGGCGTGGCGCCGGTCAGCACCTGAGCGCCTTTGTTCAGCGCGTCATCGAGCAGCTCCAGCACCTTGTCGCGCGCCTTGCGGTTGATCAGCGGGCCGATCTGCACGCCGGGTTCGAAGCCGTTGCCGACCTGCAGCGCCGCCACGCGGGCGACAAACTTCTCGGCGAACTGCGGGTAAACGCCGCGCTGCACGTAGAACCGATTGACGCAGACGCAGGTCTGCCCGGCGTTGCGGTATTTGGCGATCAGCGCGCCTTCCACCGCGGCATCGATGTCCGCATCGTCAAACACGATGAACGGCGCGTTGCCGCCCAGCTCCAGCGACACTTTCTTGATGGTGTCCGCGCTCTGGCGCATCAGCAGCCTGCCCACCGGCGTGGAGCCGGTAAAGCTCAGCTTGCGCACCTGCGGGTGGCGGGTCAGCTCGGCGCCGATCGCCTGCGAGTTGCCGGTCACCACGTTGAATACCCCGGCGGGAATGCCGGCGCGCTCGGCCAGCTCGGCCATCGCCAGCGCCGAGTAAGGGGTTTCGTTGGCGGGTTTGACCACCAGCGTGCAGCCGGCCGCCAGCGCCGGCGCGGCCTTGCGGGTGATCATCGCCGCCGGGAAGTTCCAGGGCGTGATCGCCGCGCACACGCCGATGCCCTGCTTCAGCACCATCAGGCGTTTATCGCCGCTCGGCGAGGGAATGATGTCGCCATTGGTGCGCTTGGCCTGTTCGGCGAACCATTCGATAAAGGAGGCGGCGTAGCGGATCTCGCCCAGCGACTCCGCCAGCGGCTTGCCTTGCTCCAGCGTCATCAGGCTGGCCAGATCCTGCTGGTGCTCCAGCATCAGTTCGAACCAGCGGCGCAGCAGCTGCGCGCGTTGCTGTGCCGGCAGCGCGCGCCAGCCTTCCAGCGCCTGCTGGGCGGCGTCGATCGCCCGTTGGGTTTCTGCCGTCGCCATGTTGGGCACGCTGCCGATGAGTTGGCCGGTGGCGGGATCGCTCACCGGCAGGGTTTCCTGGTTGTCGGCATCGCGCCATTGCCCGTTGATGTAGGCTTGTTGGCGGAATAGCGCCCGATCGGAAATATTCACAAAGAACCTCACAAGTCAGGGGGAGGGGGCCCGTGGGCCCCGTCGCATCAGGGTTGATAAACCTGCGCCAGCAGATTGTGGAAGTGGGCGATGCCGTGTTCGCTGACGCCGCTGCCGGCGCCGTCGGCCATGATGCGCCCCTGGCCGCGATAGCCGCGCGATTTGAGGCCTTTTTGCACGCTCTCCACCAGCCGCAAATCTTCCGGGCGGAACACGTCGCGGTACCAGTCGATCAGTTTGAGCTGTTCGTCGCTCAAATCGGCGTTGGTGAAGTAGATGTCGTAGTGCTGCAGGGTGGTTTCCGCATCGACCGGGAACTCATAGATCACCGTCATCATGCCTTCCAGCGGCGGCATGTTGAACATGGTGCACGGCCACAGCCAGATGCCGTGGAAGCTGGCTTCTTTACCCTCTTCAAACTTGAACGACTGCTCGGAAGGGCGGGCGTAGCCGAACTGCAGCGTCCAGTTGCCGTGCAGGGTGTGCCAGTAGCGGTCGACCTGCACCGAGTCGGCGAAGCCGGGGTGTGCCGGGCCGCAGTGGTAGCACTCGAGGTAGTTGTCGACGATGTTCTTCCAGTTGGCCGGGGTTCGGGTGACGAAGCGCGCCGCCAGCTTGAGATCGTCTACCTGTGGGCAGGCTTCGCGCACTTTGGCGCCGAGGCCCGGCAGCTGGTCTTCCACCGTGCCGGCCTGCGAGTCCAGATTAACGTAGATAAACCCGGCGTACTCTTCGACCCGCACCGGCATCAGGTGCGAGTTTTCCTTATCGAAGTTCTGCACGTTTTCGCAGTTGCGCGCGTGCGCCAGTTCGCCGTCCAGCTTGAACGCCCAGGCGTGATAAGGGCAGGTGATGACGTTTTTCGCCCGGCCGTCGCCCGCCAGCAGCTGGTGGCCGCGGTGCGGGCAGACGTTGTAAAAGGCGCGCAGCACGTTGTCGCGGCCACGCACCACCAGAATGTTTTCACCGATGATCTCGCGGGTGATGTAGTCGTTCGGTTGGGCAAGCTCGCTGCGGTGCGCCACGCAAATCCAGCTGGTGGCGAACACCTGCTCTTTTTCGTGCTCGAACGCCGCCTGGTGGGTATAGAACCGGGCCGGAATGGTGTAGGCCTCGCGGGCGTCGGCGCAGAAATCTTTCGGTAAGGTAAATTCAGGGATCAGAGTGCTCATAAGTTAACCTTCCTCTTTCCTTATTGTCATTTCGCCATAGGGCGCGGTTGATACGACGATGGAGCAGAGAGTTCGGCGGCCGGCGGCGCCTCGGGCAGCGCCGGCGCGCTGCTTTCGATCAGGTGAGCCGGAATGGCCGCGTAGTCCTGCTTCAGCCAGCGGGCAAAGCCGTAGGTTTTCACCAGCAGCACCAGCAGGAACGGCAGCGCGGTCAGGATCACCGTGGTTTTCATGGTGTCCAGCGAGGCGCCGGTGAACAGGATCGACAGCGGGATCAGGGTGATCACCACGCACCAGAACAGGCGCAGCATCGGGCTGGGATCTTGCCCCTCCTGCAGGTTGCGGGTGCTGGTGGCGGCCATGGTGTAGGCCACGGCGTCCATGTGCGAGGCCAGGAAAATGATCATGATGAACAGATAGGCGGCCAGGAACAGTTTGCCGAGCGGCAGCGCCGTCAGCAGCATCTGCACGGCGGTTTCGCCGCCCTGGGTGTTGAGGATCTCCGGCACGTTGAGCTGCCCGCTGATGAACTGATGCATGGCGTAGCTTTCCAGCGAGCCGAAGAAGAACCAGCAGCCGAGGGTGCTGCCGAGCAGCAGCGCCCAGATCACCTCTTTAATCTTGCGGCCGCGCGAGACGCGGGTGACGAACATCGCCACGCCCGGGGTGTAAGAAATCCACCACAGCCAGTAGAACACCGTCCAGCTGCGGCTGAAGCTGCCGTCGCCCATCGGATCGGTAAACAGACTCATCTGCAGGAAGTTTTGCGCCGTCAGGCCGATGGCGTTGATGGTGTTGTTGATGGTGAATTCGGTGGGGCCGACCAGCAGCACCAGCCCGGCGAAGACGAAAGCACCCCAGCCGACCATTTTGCTCAGGCGCTGCATGCCGCCGTCGATGCCGATGTAGGAGCTGAGACAGAAGATCACCGCCGCCAGCAGGATCACCGTCGCCTGCACCACGAAATTGTCGGGGATGCCGGTCAGCGCCGTCAGCCCGCGAGTAAAGGTGGAGGCGGTCAGCACCAGCGAAATGGTGAGGGCGCCGACGGTGGCGACCAGGAAAATCAGATCCACCATCCGCCCAATCGGGCCGTTGGCGCGCACGCCGGTGATGGCGGAAATGATCCCCGACAGGCTGAGCCCTTTGTTCTTACGCACGTGGAAGTGGTAGGCCATGATCAGCGAGGCGAGGGCATAGGTTGCCCAGGCGCTCAGGCCCCAGTGGAAGAAGGAGTAGCTGATGCTGTATTCCAGCGCCTTCGGGGTGCGCGGCGCGATGTTCAGCCCCGGCGTCTGGTAGTAATACGCCCATTCCATCACCCCCCAGTACAGGGTGGACGAGCCCAGGCCGGCGCAGATGAACATGAACAGCCAGGCCAGCGTGGAGTATTGCGGTTTGCCTTCGCCGAGGCGGATGTTGCCGTATTTGCTCAACGCCAGATACAGCACCACCAGCAGGGCGATCAGCACCAGGATTTGAATGGTTGAACCGAACAGCCGGGTGACGCCGTTGAAAATGGTGTTGGCGATAAGCGCGGATTGAGCCGGAAAGAGCATCAGGCAAATGGCGATCAGCGCAATACTGCACAGGCTGATGGCGATGAGCGTGACATCCTTTTTAGGGTTGCTCTGCATGGGAGTGAACTCCTGTTATCGGTGGTGGGCCGGTGCGCGAAGCGTAGGGTGCGCCCGGGCCTTATTGGTTTGAACCCTTTGTTTTGTTACACCGCGAGGAGCAAACGCCCCGGCAGAACGCCGCCGGCAGTATTTACTCTTCATTAACATTTTCGAGTGTGCACAAATTACAGGAGGGCCACAATTGGGGCATCTGTAAAAGGATAAAACACAGTATGTAAACAATTTGTTGTGATCTTGGCCGGGGTATTGGCGTGCTTTCTGCGGTGGTTTTCAGCGGATTTGCGGCGGCGATCGAAGCGGAAAAACGGACGTGGCAAAGCAGGGCGCGAAAGGGCGCCCCGCACAGGAAAATCGGTGATGCTTAGCGTTGCAGCAGGGCGGCGATCGCCTGGCCGACTTGCTGGGTGGAGGCATCGCCGCGCATGTCCGGCGTGCGCGGCCCGTCGGCGATGATGCGCTCGATCGCCTGCAGGATGCCGTCATGCGCCTGGCGGTAACGGGCATCGCCGTCGCCCAGGAAGTCCAGCATCATCGCGCCGCTCCAGATCATGGCGATCGGGTTGGCGATGTTCTTGCCGAAAATGTCCGGCGCCGAGCCGTGCACCGGTTCGAACAGCGACGGGAAGTTGCGCTCCGGGTTCAGGTTGGCCGACGGCGCAATGCCGATGGTGCCGGTGCAGGCCGGGCCGAGATCCGACAAAATATCGCCGAACAGGTTGGAGGCGACCACCACGTCAAAGCGTTCGGGGTTCAGCACGAAGCGCGCGCACAGAATATCGATGTGCTGTTTGTCCCAGGCGATATCGGGGTACTGGCGCGCCATCTCTGCCACGCGCTCATCCCAGTACGGCATGCTGATGGCCATGCCGTTGGACTTGGTGGCGGCGGTCAGGCGTTTGCGCGGGCGCTGCTGCGCCAGCTCGAAGGCGTATTTCAGGATGCGGTCCACGCCCTGGCGGGTGAAAACCGATTCCTGGATCACCATCTCGCGTTCGGTGCCTTCGAACATCCGCCCGCCGAGCGAGGAGTATTCCCCTTCGGTATTTTCGCGCACCACGTAGAAATCGATGTCGCCCGGCTGTTTGTTCGCCAGCGGGCAGGGCACGCCGGGAAACAGCCGCACCGGGCGCAGGTTGACGTACTGCTCGAAGTCGCGGCGGAATTTCAGCAGCGAACCCCACAGCGAAATGTGATCGGGCACCGTATCCGGCCAGCCGACGGCGCCGAAGTAGATGGCGTCGAAGCCCTTGAGCTGCTCAAACCAATCGCCCGGCATCATCTGGCCGTGGTGCTGGTAGTAGTCGCAGCTGGCCCACTCGAAGGTGTCGAATTCCAGCGACAGATCCCAGCGCGCCGCCGCCGCCTGCAATACCCGTATGCCTTCCGGCAACACTTCCCGCCCGATACCGTCCCCGGGGATAGCGGCAATCTTGTAAGTTTTGCTCATACAGAGGTCTCATTTGTAGGTAGGGGAGATTGACAACACTCTTATCCTATAATTGACTAACTGTTAATCAATCTCGAAAACGGTGAAACATAAAACACGAATCATGAACAATATGCCGATCCTGAGTGACCTGCGGGTGTTCGTGCTGGTGGCGCGCCGCGCCGGGTTTGCCGCCGCCGCCGAAGAGCTGGGCGTGTCGCCGGCCTTTATCAGCAAACGTATCGCGTTGCTGGAAAAGGCGCTGGACGTGTCGCTGCTGCACCGCACCACGCGGCGGGTGGCGATCACCGAGGACGGCGAACGCATCTACGAATGGGCGCAGCGCATTCTCAACGACGTCGATCAGATGATGGACGAGCTGTCCGAGGTGCGCCAGGCGCCGCAGGGCATGCTGCGCGTGGTCAGCAGCTTCGGCTTCGGCCGGCGCTTCGTGGCCCCGGCGCTGTCGGCGCTGGCGCGGGAGTATCCGCAGCTGGAGCTGCGACTTGACGTGTCCGATCGGTTGGTGGATCTGGTCAGCGAAGGGTTCGATCTGGATATCCGCATCGGCGACGATATCGCCCCTAATCTGATCGCGCGCAAGCTGGCGGACAACCAGCGCATCCTGTGCGCTTCGCCGGCGTATCTGCAGCGCCACGGCGTGCCGAAAAGCGTGGCGGAGCTGGCGGGCCGCGCTTGCCTGGTGATCAAGGAGCGCGATCACCCGTTCGGGCTGTGGCGGCTGCAGGGGCCGGGCGGCGAAGAGACGGTGAAAGTGACGGGGGCGCTGGCGTCGAACCACGGCGAAATCCTGCACCAGTGGTGCCTGGACGGGCAGGGCGTTGCGCTGCGTTCCGCCTGGGACGTGAAAGAGAACATCGACAGCGGCAGATTGGTGCACATTCTGCCGGAGTATTTTCAGCCGGCCAACATCTGGGCGGTGTACGTTTCCCGGCTGGCAACGTCGGCGAAAGTGCGGGTGACGGTCGAATTTTTGCGCGACTATTTCCGTGAGCACTACGGCGAAACGGGGGCGGCGAGTGAAAATCCGCCGCGGCCCTGAGGCCAAAAATGTGCGCCAGATCATCTTATGCTCGTAAAACTCCCCTCCGTTACTTGTGGAACTGTTGCACCTGTTCCTTTTGCCAAAACTTTGGTTTATGCTCAGCTGAAGCGTTTCAGTTGAGACACTCTTCGACAGAAATGCCGATGTGACGGCGGCGAAAAGCCGCTGAAGCGCGGGAATAATGCAAACGCGGCGATTCACAGCGGGCGGTGCGATCCACTACTCTATGCGGGTTAGTGAGACAACCAGTCAGCGCCGGCCCGGCGCCGGTGAGTCAGCCCGGCGGGGACGGCCCTTTTTCAGGAGCAGCATGACCATCCGCATAGCGATAAACGGCTTTGGCCGCATCGGCCGCAGCGTATTGCGCGCACTGTACGAATCGGGACGACGGGCGGAAATCTCCGTGGTGGCGATCAACGAGCTGGCGAATGCCGAGGGCATGGCCCATCTGCTGAAGTACGATTCCAGCCACGGTCGCTTCGCCTGGGATGTGCGGCAAGAGTGCGACACGCTGAGCGTTGGAGACGACGCGATTCGCCTGTTGCATCAGCCGGCGATGGAGCAGTTGCCCTGGGGCGAGCTGGGCGTCGACGTGGTGCTGGATTGCAGCGGCGTGTACGGCAGCCGGGCGGATGGCGAAGCCCATCTGGCGGCGGGGGCGAAGAAAGTGCTGTTCGCCCATCCGGGCGGCAACGATCTGGACGCTACCATCGTGTTCGGCGTCAACCATCAGACGCTGTTGGCGGAACATCGCATCGTGTCCAACGCTTCGTGCACCACCAACTGCATTATTCCGGTGATCAAGCTGCTGGACGACGCCTACAGCATCGAATCCGGCACCGTGACCACCATTCACTCGGCGATGAACGATCAGCCGGTGATCGACGCGTATCACGCGGATTTGCGGCGCACCCGCGCGGCGAGCCAGTCGATCATTCCGGTCGACACCAAGCTGGCCGCGGGCATCACCCGTATCTTCCCGCAGTTTTGCGATCGCTTCGAGGCGATCTCGGTGCGCGTGCCGACCATCAACGTGACGGCTATCGATCTCAGCGTCAGCGTGAGCGCCGCGGTGAAGGTGGCGGAGGTCAACCAGCTGTTGCAAAAGGCCGCACGGGAATCATTTCGTGGTATAGTTGACTACACGGAATTACCATTGGTCTCGATCGATTTTAACCATGACCCGCACAGCGCTATCGTCGACGGTACGCAGACCCGGGTCAGCGGGCAGCACCTGATAAAGACCTTGGTCTGGTGCGACAATGAATGGGGCTTTGCCAATCGGATGTTGGATACCACACGGGCAATGGCCGCCAGCGGTTTCTAGTACGGCGGCGCCGGCGTGACGGGCGCGCTGCTCAGGCAATTTTATAGAGATTCAATAAAGAGGGTTCACCATGTCTGTAATTAAGATGACCGATCTGGATCTGGCGGGTAAACGCGTACTGATCCGCTCCGATCTGAACGTGCCGGTAAAAGACGGTAAAGTGACTTCCGACGCGCGTATCCGCGCTTCCCTGCCGACTATCGAAGCTGCGCTGAAGCAAGGCGCCCGCGTGATGGTAACCTCCCACCTGGGTCGTCCGACCGAAGGCGAGTACAACGAAGAATTCTCCCTGCTGCCTGTGGTCAACTACCTGAAAGATCACCTGAAATCCCCAGTGCGTCTGGCGAAGGATTATCTGGATGGCGTCGACGTCGCCGAAGGCGAACTGGTGGTGCTGGAAAACGTCCGTTTCAACAAGGGCGAGAAGAAAGACGACGAAACCCTGTCCAAGAAATACGCGGCGCTGTGCGACGTGTACGTGATGGACGCGTTCGGCACCGCGCACCGCGCGCAGGCTTCCACCCATGGCGTGGGCAAGTTTGCGCCTGTCGCCTGTGCCGGCCCGCTGCTGTCCGCCGAGCTGGAAGCGCTGGGCAAGGCCCTGGGCAACCCGGCCCGTCCGATGGTCGCCATCGTGGGCGGTTCTAAAGTGTCCACCAAACTGACCGTGCTGGATTCCCTGTCCAAAATCGCCGATCAGCTGATCGTCGGCGGCGGCATCGCCAACACCTTCGTGGCGGCGCAGGGCAACAACGTGGGCCAGTCCCTGTACGAGCCTGACCTGATCCCGAACGCGCAGAAACTGCTGGAAACCTGCGACATCCCGGTTCCGACCGACGTGCGCGTCGCGACCGAGTTCTCCGAAACCGCGACCGCAACCGTGAAGCAGGCCAACGAGATCCAGGACAACGAGCAAATTCTGGATATGGGCGACGTCTCTGCCGAGCGTCTGGCCGTTATCCTGAAGAACGCCAAAACCATTCTGTGGAATGGCCCGGTTGGCGTATTCGAGTTCCCTAACTTCCGTAAGGGCACCGAAATTGTCGCCCGCGCGATCGCCGATAGCGACGCTTTCTCTATCGCTGGCGGCGGCGACACTCTGGCAGCCATCGATCTGTTCGGTATCGCTGACAAAATCTCCTACATCTCCACCGGCGGTGGCGCATTCCTGGAATTCGTTGAAGGGAAACCGCTGCCTGCAGTCGTGATGCTGGAAGAGCGCGCTAAGCAGTAATTCAGACAACGGGAGGCGAAAGCCGCCCGTTTGTTTTATACCGCGCGGCTAACGCTGCGCGGCGTGAAAACATCGATTTACATCCATCTACGGCCGACGAAACAGGACAAAGTAACATGTCTAAAATTTTTGATTTCGTAAAACCGGGTGTCATCACGGGTGATGACGTTCAGAAAGTCTTCGCAGTTGCTAAAGAGAACAACTTTGCGCTGCCAGCGGTAAACTGCGTGGGTACCGACTCCATCAACGCAGTGCTGGAAGCCGCGGCTAAAGTGCGCGCGCCGGTCATCGTTCAGTTCTCCAACGGCGGCGCAGCGTTTATCGCCGGCAAAGGCGTGAAGACCGATGTGCCTCAGGGCGCAGCGATTCTGGGCGCCATCTCTGGTGCGCACCACGTTCACCAGATGGCTGAACACTACGGCGTGCCGGTGATCCTGCACACCGACCACTGCGCGAAGAAACTGCTGCCATGGTTGGACGGCCTGCTGGACGCCGGCGAGAAGCACTTCGCCGCTACCGGCAAACCGCTGTTCTCTTCCCACATGATCGATCTGTCTGAAGAGTCTCTGGAAGAAAACATCGAGATCTGCAGCGCCTACCTGAAGCGCATGGCCAAAATCGGCATGACGCTGGAAATCGAACTGGGCTGCACCGGCGGTGAAGAAGATGGCGTGGACAACAGCCATATGGATGCATCCGCTCTGTACACCCAGCCGGAAGACGTGGCTTACGCGTACGAAAAACTGAACGCCATCAGCCCGCGCTTCACCATCGCTGCCTCCTTCGGTAACGTGCACGGCGTGTACAAGCCAGGCAACGTCAAGCTGACCCCGACCATCCTGCGTGATTCTCAGGACTACGTGTCCAAGAAATTCAACCTGCCGCACAACAGCCTGAACTTCGTGTTCCACGGCGGTTCCGGTTCTACCGACGCAGAGATCAAAGAGTCTGTGGGTTACGGCGTGATCAAGATGAACATCGACACCGACACTCAATGGGCGACCTGGGACGGCATCCTGCAGTACTACAAAGCGAACGAAGCTTACCTGCAGGGCCAGCTGGGCAACCCGAAAGGCGCCGATCAGCCGAACAAGAAATACTACGATCCACGCGTATGGCTGCGCGCAGCGCAGACCAGCATGGTGACGCGTCTGGAGCAGGCCTTCAAAGATCTGAACGCGGTAGACGTTCTGTAATCTTCGGCACCTGTTGCACGATGCAAAAGGCTCCCTGCGGGGAGCCTTTTTCGTTTTCAGCCCAGCAGGCCGGCGCCGACGTTGATAGACAAGCCCAGGATCAGCATGTTGAACGCGAAGGAGATCACCGACTGCAGCAGGGTGACCTTTCGTACCTCCGCCGCCCCGACCGCCACATCGGCGGTTTGCGACGCCACCGCAATGGTGAAGGAGAAGTAGGCGAAATCCAGATAGGTCGGCTCGGTGAGGTTGCCGGGGAACAGCAGCGGCAAGGGATCCTGCTGTGCGCCCTGGCGATAAAACTGGTGGGCATAGTGCATGGTGAAGGCGGTCGGCAGCAGCAGCCAAGAGACCACCAGCGTGGCACCGGTCAGCAGCAAATGCAGCGTCTTCAGAGAGCCGGCCACCTGTTTGGCGCTGCTCAGTTCAAACAGGATCGCGAGTAAACTGACCAGGCAACCAAGGCTGACCAGCGTCAGCACCATACTGGCGCTTTCATCCTGCCGCCGGGCGATCTGGCGAATGTGCTGCGGCGTGCTGATCAGCATCAGCCGCCAGAGAAACAGCAGGTAGAGCCAGGCCAGCGTATTCCAGCCGATCATCAGGCGCTGCAGCAGCGAAAGTTGGGCGGGCAGCAGCAGAAAGCACAGCAGCCCGGCGCCGACGGAAAACAGCAGCCTGGGCCGCACTTGCCAATAGTGTTTGAGCGAAGAGCGAATGTGCATGATTAACGGATCCCTTGTCGTGAAATGGCCAACGCGCTGTTCTCAGCATAGAAGAAGCGGCGGGCGGTTTCGGCTATTTTTAACGCTGACGGTTGGCATGAGCCTTTAATGTTGGTTACCCTTAGGCGGTGGTTTCCTACTGGCCGCCGAGGCCAGTGTATTTTTGCGAGTTTCTCCCGTTAGGGACTGAGTTAGGACGACACGAATGAAAGATTTGAATGTAGTAGACGGCATCAACGGTGCCAGCGACTGGTTGGTGAAGAACCAGGATCTGTTGATCCAGTACGCGGTGAATATCGTCGCCGCCATCGTTATC
Organism: Serratia sp. SSNIH1; assembly: GCF_002935055.1. Lineage (NCBI taxonomy): Bacteria > Pseudomonadati > Pseudomonadota > Gammaproteobacteria > Enterobacterales > Yersiniaceae > Serratia > Serratia sp. SSNIH1. The sequence goes on along the minus strand of NZ_CP026383.1, from coordinate 4,806,303 downwards.
CTGATCATTGGTTCGATCGTGGCCCGCGTGGTCGGCAATGCGCTGAACCGCGTGATGAAGCTGCGCGGCATCGACGCCACGGTGGCAGATTTCCTGTCGGCGATCGTGCGCTACGGCGTGCTGGCGTTCACCTTCATCGCGGTGCTGGGGCGCGTCGGCGTGCAGACCACCTCGGTGATCGCCGTGCTGGGTGCCGCCGGTTTGGCCGTCGGTCTGGCGCTGCAAGGGTCGCTGTCCAACTTCGCCGCCGGCGTGCTGCTGGTGATCTTCCGCCCGCTGCGCGTGGGTGAATATGTCGATCTGGGTGGCGTGGCCGGTACCGTCGATCAGGTGCAGATTTTCTCCACCTCCCTGCGTACCGCAGACAACAAAACCATCGTGGTGCCGAACGGTAAAATCATCGCCGGCAACATCATCAACTACTCCCGCGAGCCGAATCGCCGCGTGGATATCGTCGTGGGCGTGGCCTACAACGCTGATATTGACGTGGTGAAGAAGGTGCTGGGCGACGTGATCGCCGCCGACAAGCGCATCATGCACGCCAAAGGCGTGACCGTGCGTCTGAACGAGATGGCGCCGTCTTCCCTGAACTTCGTCACCCGCTCCTGGACCACCAACGCGGAATACTGGAACGTGTACTTCGATCTGATGGAAAACTTCAAGCGCGCGCTAGATGCCAACAATATCGGCATTCCGTTCCCGCAGATGGACGTGCACCTGTATCGCACCGAAGACGCTTCCGCCAAGGCGGAATAACAGAGAAGGGGGCCTTGGCCCCTTTTTTTATTGCCATTTTCCCCGTATTAGTCAGGCAGCCATTCACTCTGTCTCCGCTGTATCGATATTGGCGCCAAGCCGATATGCGCTTTCGGAAATTGCAGCCTGTGACAAACAGATGCGGGCGTAATAGCGAGAAGCTCAATAAGTCGCGGTAAAAACGACTTTTCGTTGTTACTGTTTCCTCCTCTGATACCATAGCTTCCTTGTGGATTGTCGATAGGAAAAGGATGAAATGAAAAGGGCTGTTATTGCCGCATTGTTGAGCGTCTTGATCTCTGGATGCGGGCCAAAAGCATTGTCGCCTGAACAAATACAGCAGGTAGCCGATTTAAAGTCAGAGCTGATGAGTACGGATGCCGAGATTGAAAACGCAGCTAAACAGCAGGACATGTTAAGCGGCGGCTTGATTAAATCTCTGGTGATGGCGCGACTGGAAATTCTGAAAACGAACAAGGCGCTTATTCAGCAACGAATCAATGCGATCGAGTCTGGAGCAAAGGTTGAGGTTGTCACGAACCAGACCTCGCCAGATCTGAAGCTGGCGGAAAAAGTCACCGCTGAATTGGCAACGCTGACTCGGGAAATATCGACCGCTAAACAAGAGGCCGCACAATACGATGGTGGTCTGGTGGGGTCGATAAAAAAGGCAACGATAGCCACTCAAGAGCAAAGTCTGGCGATGTTGCAGCAAAAATTGCTGTCGGCGAAATATGGCCTGGCCGTCCCGACGATAGCCCACCATGCAACATCAACCGCTTCAAAATCCAATCAGCAGGAAGATCCGGTGGCGAAAGACGCGTTGCTTCCGCCCGGCATTGGGCCGTTTGGCCTGCAAATGGGGTTAACGAAACAGAACGTCGAGGACATGACAGGCGTTACCTTAACGGCAATACCGAATAGTCTTAATATTTATACTACGAAGGTCGTCCCCAAAACGCATTACGCCTTTGAAACCTACATTTTGCTCATCTCTCCCAAGGTTGGTTTATGCCGAATTCGTGCGCTTAGCGGTGATATCAATACAGACAGTTATGGGTTGGCGTTAAAGTCCAAGGTGAAGGACATTGCTGAATCATTGACCGCTAATTATGGCAAAGGAAAAGCCACTGATGTGCTGCTGCCGGGGTCGTTATGGAAAGAGCCTGGTGATTGGATGATTGGGCTGCTTAAAAAAGAACGCTATTTCGGTTTTGACTGGGAAGAGAAAAAAGATAAACCGTTCAAGAACGATTTGCAGGGGATTATGCTTGAAGCGACCGCCGTCAATAGTGGGATTGGGAGCGTTTATCTGCAATATGATTTTAAAAATGTCGATGAGTGCATAAAGGAAGCCAATGACAAGGAAAACAGTGTGCTATAGCGGCAAGCGCTTTTGAAAAATAACCGATAGGTTAAGGATTTTTCATGAGAGGCCGGGACGTCACCGATGGCGTCTCGGCCTTTTCTTTTCCGCGAGTTCAGGCGCCGGCGGCCGGCTCGGCGAGCGGCGCACGGCCGCGCAGGCTGAGGCGATAGAGCAGGAAGATGGCGACCGCGCCCAGCAACGCCGGCAGCGCCAGCCAGAGGAAAAACGCTTCCGCCGAACCGGCGGCGGTCATCATCCAGGCGCCGAGCATCGAGCCGACGATCGAACCGAAACGGCCATTGGCCATGGCCCAGCTGACGCCGGTCACGCGGGCCGCGGTCGGGTAAAGGGTGGCGGAGACCAGATTCAGGCCGTTTTGCGCGCCGGCCACGCCGAAACCGATGAGGAACACAACGGCGGCCAGCGTATAGACTTCGCCCATCAGGTAACCGGTCGCGCCGATCACCAGCGCGGCGCCCAGGTAGGAGACGGCCAGCACGCGGTAGGGGCCGACGCGATCCATCAGCAGCGCCATCAGGATGGCGCCCAGGGTGCCGCCGAGCGGCACCATCGCTCCGATGCGCGAGGCGTGGGCGATATCGTAACCGGCGTCTTTGAGGATCGTCGGCAGCCAGCTGGTAAGCAGGTAGAACACGAACAGCGAGCAGAAGAACGCCGCCCACAGCAGCAGGGTGCGCACGGCGCGCCCTTCGATAAACAGGTGCGAGATCGGCGACTTGGCCTGTGCCGGGCGCTCGTCATCGACGATGGTGCCCCCCGTCCAACGCCGGCCGGTGATACGCTCGACCACCCGGCGTAGCCGATCGGCATGTTTGGCGTTGGCGGCCATAAAGCGTACCGACTCGGGCATCTGCCAGGCCAGCAGCGGCAGCAGCGCCAATGGCGCAATGCCGCCGACCAGCAGCACGCCGCGCCAGCCGAATGCCGGGATGATCTGCCCGGCCAGCAGCCCGCCCAGGGCCAACCCGGCGGTAAAGCCGCTCCAGCTCAGGGTGACCATCAGCATGCGGCGGCGCGCCGGTGAGTACTCCGAGCTGAGAGTAATGCAGGTCGGTATCGCGCCCCCGAGGCCAATGCCGGTGATGAAGCGCAGCAAGGTCAGGGATTCTATCGATTGCGTATAGGCCGAAGCCAGGGTGCAGCCGCCAAACACCAGCACCGCGACGAGCAGTACACGTTTGCGGCCGATGGCGTCGGCGATCGGCCCGAACAGCAGGCTGCCGAGCAGCAGGCCGAACAGCCCCGCGCCGAAGGCGGGAGAGAGCTGCGCGGGGTGCAGGCCCCACTCTTCACGCAGCGCCGGGGCGATATAGCCGATGATGGCGGTATCGAAGCCGTCCAGCAGGGCGATCAGGAAACACAGGGTTAGGATGAGGATTTGATAAGGCGAGATCCTGGCGCGATCGATGATTTCGCTGATGCGAGCGGTATCTGGGCTCATGAGGGTTCCACTGTTATTAAGCTGTTGTGGGCTGGCTGAGGGGCCGTTCAGGCCGCTGTGGCTGGCATCGCGTAGAAACCCGAGTATACACCAGAGGGGGGGCGTTGCGGGGAGAGGGAGTCGATGATAATCGCCCGCCACAGGAGGCTCCTGTGGCGGGCGATGGTGAGGTTATTTGGCCAGCAGTTCCCGGCGCACGATCTCGGCGCCCGCACTCAAGGCATTCAGCTTGCCGCTGGCGACCTGACGAGGCAGGGGAGCCATGCCGCAGTTGGTCGACGGATAGAGCTTGTCGGCATCGACAAACTGCAGCGCTTTGCGCAGCGTAGCGGCCACTTCCTCCGGCGTCTCAATGGTATGATTCGCCACGTCAATGGCGCCGACCATCACTTTCTTACCGCGAATCAGTTCAAGCAGATCCATCGGCACGTGCGAGTTATGGCACTCCAGCGAGATAATATCGATAGTAGACGTTTGCAGCTTGGGGAACGCCTCTTCATATTGCCGCCACTCAGAGCCCAGCGTCTTTTTCCAGTCGGTGTTGGCCTTAATGCCGTATCCATAGCAGATATGTACGGCCGTTTCACACTTAAGCCCCTCAATGGCCCTTTCCAGGGCGGCGATGCCCCAGTCATTCACCTCGTCAAAGAACACGTTAAATGCGGGCTCATCAAACTGAATAATGTCGACGCCGGCGGCCTCGAGCTCTTTGGCTTCCTGATTGAGGATCTTGGCGAATTCCCAGGCCAATTTTTCGCGGCTTTTATAGTGGTTGTCATAGAGCGTGTCGATCATGGTCATCGGCCCCGGCAGGGCCCATTTAATCGGCTGCTTGGTCAGCTGGCGTAAAAATTTGGCGTCTTCAACGAAAACGGGCTTTTGGCGCGCGACCGCACCCACGACGGTTGGCACGCTCGCCTCATAGCGATTGCGAATTTTAACCACTTCGCGTTTCTCGAAGTCGACGCCGCTGAGGTGCTCGATAAACGTCGTGACGAAGTGCTGGCGCGTTTGCTCGCCATCGCTGACGATATCGATGCCGGCCTGTTGTTGTTCAGCCAGCGACAAACGCAAGGCGTCCTGTTTCCCTTCGATTAATTCTTCATTCTGCAATTTCCAGGGCGACCACAGGGTTTCAGGCTGGGCCAGCCAGGAAGGTTTAGGCAAGCTGCCGGCGGTCGAGGTAGGGAGCAATATTTTCATAATAGATGACCTGTATTTAAGTGAATCAAAGCGCGTAGTGAGCAGACCATTGTTCAAGAATGGGCTTGTAGGGCTTGATAAATTGCTCTTCCGTAAATTTCCCCTGCTCAATCGCTAACCGGCTACGCTCTTCGCGATCGTAAACAATCTTGGTTAATGAATGATCCTGGTTATTCAGGCTTGGCTGATAGCATTGCCCCGCCGCCGAGTTGGCATTGTAAATTTCAGGCCGATAGATTTTCTGGAAGGTCTCCATCGTGCTGATGGTGCCGATCAGTTCCAGATCGGTGTAATCGCTCAGCAAATCGCCGGGGAAATAAAACGCCAGGGGCGCAACGCTATTTTTCGGCATGAAGTAGCGCACCTGCAGGCCCATTTTTTTAAAATACCGGTCGGTCAGCGACGCGCCGTCTTGCCGATACTCGTCGCCCAACACCGGATGTTGATTGCCCGTCCGATGATAGGTGTCTTTGCTGGACACGCTGAGGCAGATCACCGGCGGTTTGCTGAAATTCTCATGGTATGCGTTTGAATTGACGAAGTGCTTAAAGATATTGCCGTGCAAATCGCCGAAATCATCCGGAATGTTGAACTCCGCCGTGTTTTTATTGTGCGCCGGCAGCAAGACGCTAAAATCGTAATCGCGCACGTAAGACGAGAAGTTATTCCCGACGATGCCCTCAAGACGCTTTTGCGTTTTTTTATCAATGATGTTGGTTTTCAGGATTTCGATCACCGGGAAGCTGGCCCCCTGATCTTCAACGCGCATCTCAACCGAAATGATTTCAAGCTCGACCGAATAGCGGTCGGCCTTGGGATTATCCCAATGCGCCAACGAATTGAAGCGATTGTTAATCATCACCAGCGTGTTGCGCAGGTTCTCCCGGCGGTTTTCCCCTCTGGCCAAATTGGCGAAGTTGGTGGTGATACGCGTACTTTCAGAAGGGTTATAATCTTCATCGAAAGAACTGCTCTTAATCGTAAAGGCAAAGTCTCTATTCATGGTCTTATAGTATCCTGTTATATGATATGAAGGCTGGATTTATCCATTTATTTCAATGGGTTGTTTTTCTCTTTTTTTATTCAGCCGATTTCATATTGTCTGTCGTTAATGAGGTCTATTTTTGCCAGAGTCCCGAAGGGAGTGAAAGAGACTTAATTTCATTACTACATGAGCGGTATTCATGATCTGGCGTTCGGGCCGGTTGGCCGCCGTTGCCCTGCGGCGCAAACCGCCAACGTACGGGCCGGCAACCTGGTGCAGCCTGAAAAATTACGGGTATAATCCCCCCATGACCCCACGGCTTCAGACACGAACATGACAAAACTCACCTTACAAGAGCAGATGCTCAAAGCGGGCTTGGTAACCAGCAAGAAAATGGCCAAAGTCCAAAGAACGGCTAAAAAATCACGCGTTCAGGCCCGTGAGGCCAGAGAGGCGGTGGAAGAGAATAAAAAGGCGCAGCTTGAGCGCGATAAGCAGCTGAGCGAGCAGCAAAAGCAGGCCGCGCTGTCCAAAGAATACAAGGCGCAGGTGAAGCAGCTGATCGAGATGAACCGCATCGTCCTGGCGAAAGGTGATATCGGTTTCAACTTCACCGACGGTAACCTGATCAAGAAAATCCTGGTGGATAAGGCGACGCAGACCCAGCTGATCAATGGCCGTCTCGCCATTGCCCGCTTGGTGGTCGAGAACCGCGAAGAGTGTGAATACGCGATTATCCCCGCGAGCGTCGCCGATAAAATCGCGCAGCGCGATGCGGCCAGCATTGTGCTGCACAGCGCGCTGAGTCAGGAAGAGCAGGATGAAGACGATCCGTACGCCGACTTTAAAGTGCCCGACGATTTGATGTGGTAAGCCGCGTTCAGAACGGCGCAGCGTGACGAGCGGCGATCCGCGCTCCACTGACGGGGTGCACAAAGTCCAGCTCGCTGGCGTGCAGCATCAGCCGCGGCGTCTTTTCGGTACCCGGCAGCAGGCGCCCGCCATACAGATCGCAACCTAAAATAGGGTGGCCCAACTGCCGGCTGTGAATACGCAGCTGGTGGGTGCGCCCGGTCTCTGGGGTGAGCTGCACCCGCGTCAGCGGCAGCGAGATCCCGTCCTCCGCTTCACGATAAAAACGCTCGACGACCCGATAGCGGGAGCGGGCGGGCTTGCCGTGGAGGGCGCAAATTGACATCAGCGGGAACAGCGCCGGATCTTTGGCGATCGCCGCGTCTATGACCCCTTCGTTATCCGCCAGATGGCCGCAAAGCAACGCGCTGTACACTTTGCTGACGGTGCGTTCGCTGAACTGCCGGCAGAGCGCGGCGTTGGCGGCTTTGTTGCGGGCCACCACCATCAACCCGGACGTGCCGAAATCCAGGCGGTGCACCAGCGCGCAGCCGGGGAAGATCTGTACCAGACGGTGGTGTACCGAGTCGAGATTCTGCGGATTCTTGCCCGACAGGCTGAGCAGCCCGGCCGGCTTATTGATCAGCACCAGATGGTCGTCCTGATAGAGGATCTCTATCTGGTCATGGCATGGCGGGGCGATAAAGGTATCGGTAATCGTAGACATCGGGCGGCCGGCTGGAAGGTGGGTGCGGATGATAGCGAATTTTTCACCGAGGGGCGAATTTGACGGCGTTCATAGCGTGGATCCTCCCTCACTGATTTGAGTATTAGTCCCGCTGATGCTGGATTAGAAACATCAATTTCACCTAATGATCGCTTCCTCGTATGATGCGCGTGTTGACCGACACGCGCCCTCGTCCGGCGCCTTCTATCATTCGAGGAATCCCCATGTTAGCCGTCTTCCTGCAGGGTTTTGCCCTGAGCGCCGCCATGATCCTGCCGTTGGGCCCGCAGAACGTATTCGTGATGAATCAGGGCATTCGCCGCCAGTACCATTTGATGATTGCTTCGCTGTGCGCCTTGAGCGATATCGTGCTGATCTGCGCCGGAATTTTCGGCGGCAGCGCCTTGCTGACCCGCTCACCGCTGCTACTGGCGCTGGTCACCTGGGGCGGGGTGGCGTTTCTGCTGTGGTACGGGTGGGGCGCGTTCCGTTCCGCCTTCAGCCCGCAACCGGCGCAGGCCGCGGCGCAGGAGCTGGCGCAGAGCCGCTGGCGCATCGTGGTCACCATGCTGGCGGTCACCTGGCTGAACCCGCACGTTTATCTGGATACCTTTGTGGTGCTCGGCAGTTTGGGCGGGCAGCTGACGGCGGACGTGCGCTCCTGGTTCGCGCTCGGGGCGGTCAGCGCGTCGGCGGTGTGGTTCTTCGGGCTGGCGCTGCTGGCCTCCTGGCTGGCGCCGTGGCTGAACACGCAGCGGGCGCAGCGCATCATCAACGCGCTGGTCGGGCTGGTGATGTGGGGCATCGCGCTGCAGCTGGCCTGGCAGGGGGCAAATTTATAAGAATTTGTCACTAATCCGAATTCAAAACGCCGCGCGATATGCTACGTTTGATGCCAGGAATCCGGCGGTTCTCACAGGGAAAAGCCGGCGATCAGAGACAGCCTGTCATTAAGGAGACACTGTGAAGCTAAAAGCATTGGCTATGGCCGCAATGGTCGGATTAGGGACGTTACCGATGGCGCTGCAGGCGGCTGAAGTGCCTGAAGGGCCGCACGTCGTCACCTCCGGCACCGCCAGCGTGGACGCCACGCCGGATATCGCCACCCTGGCGATCGAAGTGAGCGTTTCCTCCAAAGACGCCGCCCAGGCGAAGAAGCAGGTGGACGAGCGCGTGGCGCAGTACTTTGATTTCCTGCAGAAAAACAACATCGAGAAGAAAGACATCAGCGCCGCCAACCTGCGCACCCAGCCGGAATATGACTACCTGAAAACCGGCGAGTCGGTGCTGAAGGGCTACCGGGCGGTGCGCCAGGTGCAGGTGACCCTGCGTCAGTTGGACAAGCTGAACGAGCTGCTGGACGGCGCGCTGAAATCTGGCCTGAACGAGATCCGCGCGGTGGAGCTGGGTGTCGCCAAACCGGATGTGTATCGCGAGCAGGCGCGGCAAAAAGCGATCGAGAACGCGACTCAGCAGGCCGAATCCCTGGCCAAAGGCTTCCACGCCAAGCTGGGGCCGGTGTACAGCATTCGCTACCGGGTTGCCAACTACCAGCCGATGCCGGTGGCGCGGATGTATAAGGCGGCCGGTGCGGCGGCGGAAAGCGACGCGGCGCAAACCTATGAACAGCAAAGCATTCACTTCGACGATCAGGTGGATGTGGTGTTCGAGCTGCAGCGCAACGCCGCGCAGTAAGGTGTTCGTATTGAAGAAAAGGTTCGCTGCGGCGAACCTTTTTTCGTTTTAATCCTGACGCAGCACCTGGTGGCCGTGTTCCAGCAGCGCGTCGGTCACTTTGCGCATCATGCGGCTTTCCGGCGCGAAGCGGTGCCAGTACAGCATGCGGCGCTGGTACAGCCCCGGCGTCAGATCGATCAGTTCACCGGATGCCAGCTCCTTTTCGATCTGCAGGTGAGGGATCATACAGCAGGTGGTGCCCTGGCGTGCCAGCTGCACGAAGGCTTCCGACGAGTTCACGATGTGGCAGGGCACGCTGCCCGGCGACAGATCGAAGTTCTGCTGCAGGAACGCCTGGTGCATGTCGTCGAGATGATCGAAGGCCACCGCCGGCGCTTTCAGCAGCGCGGAGCGGGTGACGCCGCTCGGGAAGTAGCGCTCGGCGAAGCCGCTGGAGGCCACGAACAGATAGTCCAGTGCCCCCAGCCGATCCACCAGGCAGCTCGGCAGCGGCTGCGGCTGAATACTCACCGCGCCCACCACCTCACCGCGGCGCAGCCGCTCCTGGGTGCGGGTTTCATCTTCCACCTGCAGATTCAGGCGAATGGGGGAGTCCGCCAGCACCGGTTTCAGCGCCGGCAGCAGCCAGGTTGCCAGACTGTCGGCGTTGACCGCCAGCGACAGCAGCAGCGGCGTATCGACGCCGGTGTCGTTGCCCAGCCACTCTTCTTCCAGCAACTCCACCTGATGCAGCAGCGCCAGCAGCTTTTGCCCTTGTTCGGTCGGGCGCGGCGGCACGGTACGAACCAGCAACGGTTGGCCGAACAGGTTTTCCAGCTGTTTGATGCGTTGGGATACCGCCGATTGCGTGATACAGAGTTTTTGAGCGGCGCGCTCGAAGCCGCGCTCACGGATCACCGCGTCCAGCGCTTGCAGCGTACGATAGTCTGGGCGTTTCATCGGAAAGATATCCCTTAAATTAGAATGATACCGGCACTATGCCACATTTTGCGCACGGCGCAGGTGGAAAATCACGCCCCCACCTCGCCGCCAAGCGGGTAAAAATGCGGGCTGCGGTAAATAAGTGTGATCCTGCCGGCGTGAAAAACAGCGTTTTACCCTATAATACGCACACGTTTTCGTACAGAGGCAAGGGACATATTATGACGCAGGATGAACTGAAAAAAGCGGTGGGCTGGGCGGCGCTGGAATACGTGACGCCGGGCACCATCGTCGGGGTCGGCACCGGCTCTACCGCCGCCCACTTTATTGACGCGCTGGGCTCCATCAAGCACCAGATCGAAGGCGCGGTGTCCAGCTCCGACGCCTCCACCGCCAAGCTGAAAAGCCTCGGCATCCACGTGTTCGACAGCAACGAAGTGGACTCGCTCGATATCTACGTGGACGGCGCGGACGAAATCAACGGCCATATGCAGATGATCAAGGGCGGCGGCGCTGCGCTGACGCGCGAGAAGATCATCGCCGCCATCGCCAAGAAATTCATCTGCATCGTCGACGCCAGCAAGCAGGTGGACGTGCTGGGCAAGTTCCCGCTGCCGGTGGAAGTGATCCCGATGGCCCGCTCTTACGTGGCGCGCGAGCTGGTGAAACTCGGTGGCCTGCCGGAGTATCGTCAGAACGTGGTGACCGACAACGGCAACGTGATCCTCGATGTGCATAACCTGAGTATCACCGACGCCATCGCGCTGGAGAACAAGATCAACGGCATCGCCGGCGTGGTGACCGTGGGGCTGTTCGCCAACCGCGGCGCGGACGTGGCGCTGGTCGGCACCCCGGAAGGCGTGAAAGTGGTCAAATAAGCCTCCGCCGTCTGTGGCCCGGTAGCGCCGGGCCGCATAATTCTTCGGTTAAAATATCTTTTCTGAAAAACGGCAAATTTGGTGACTTATGTCACATTGTGAAACCTGACTCCCCAAAGCTTCTGCCGAAAACTTTCCCTATGGCATTTTCTGCCGTAAACCGCCATCAACGCTGCGCCTTGTCCTGCCGGGCAGGCAATCGTTTGTATTGCCGCCCGCGTTATTTTTGTTATGTTGGATGGGAGCTGTGTCGTCACAGCCGCTTCTGAAGTCTGAACATAGGGTCGGGTAAATGGCAAAAGTATCATTGGAGAAAGACAGGATTAAATTCCTGTTGGTGGAAGGGGTTCATCAGAGCACGGTCGATAATTTACGTGCCGCCGGTTATACCAACATCGAATACCACAAGGGTGCGTTAGACACCGAATCGCTGAAGGCATCCATCCGCGATGCGCATTTCGTCGGCATCCGATCGCGTACGCACCTGACCGAAGAGGTGTTCGCCGCCGCAGAAAAACTGGTGGCGGTGGGCTGCTTCTGCATCGGCACCAACCAGGTTGATCTGAAAGCGGCGACCAAACGCGGTATTCCGGTCTTCAACGCCCCCTTCTCCAATACCCGATCCGTGGCCGAAATGGTGCTGGGCGAGCTGCTGTTGATGCTGCGCGGCATTCCGGCCGCCAACGCCAAGGCGCACCGCGGCGTGTGGCACAAATTGGCCGTGGGCTCCTATGAGGCGCGCGGTAAAAAGCTGGGCATCATCGGCTACGGCCACATTGGCACCCAGCTGGGCATTCTGGCCGAAGGGCTGGGCATGAAGGTGTTCTTCTACGATATCGAGAACAAGCTGCCGCTGGGCAACGCGCAGCAGGTGCGCCATCTGTCCGATCTGCTCAATATGAGCGACGTGGTGACGCTGCACGTGCCGGAAACGCCGGCCACCAAGAACATGATGGGGGCGGAAGAGCTGGCGCTGATGAAGCCAGGTGCCATTCTGATCAACGCCTCGCGCGGCACCGTGGTGGATATTCCCGCGCTGTGCGATACGCTGGCCAGCAATCACCTGGCGGGCGCGGCGATCGACGTCTTCCCGGAAGAGCCGGCAACCAACAGCGATCCGTTCAACTCGCCGCTGTGTGAGTTCGACAACGTGCTGCTGACGCCGCACATCGGCGGCTCCACTCAGGAAGCGCAGGAGAACATCGGCGATGAAGTGGCCGGCAAGCTGGCGAAATATTCCGACAACGGCTCGACCCTGTCCGCCGTCAACTTCCCGGAAGTGTCGCTGCCGGCGCATGGCCCGAATGCCAGCCGCCTGCTGCACATCCACGAAAACCGCCCGGGCGTGCTGACGCAGATTAACCAGATCTTCGCTGAAGAGGGGGTTAACATCGCCGCGCAGTATCTGCAAACCGGCCCGGAAATCGGCTACGTGGTGATCGACATCGAAGCGGAAACCGCGCGCGCCGATGCCGCGCTGCAGCGTATGAAGGCCATCGACGGCACCATTCGCGCCCGTCTGCTGTTCTGATTAGGCGGCATGCCGCAACGAAAAAGGCCGGAGCGATCCGGCCTTTTGCTATTTAGGTTCGTGCCAGGCCCAGTTGCAGAGCGGGGTGAGGATTTCCGGCAGCGGGATATCCCAGTGCTCGGTCGGCAGGTGCTCCACCTGCTGGCAATCATGGGCCAGCCCGATGGGATAGGGGCCGCCGCTGCGCCAGTTTTGCAGGGTGCGATCGTAAAAACCGCCCCCCATACCCAGACGCTGCCCGGTATGATCGAATGCCACCAGCGGCGTCAGCACGACGTCCAGCTCGCCCAGCGGCAACACCTGGCGCACATCGAGGCGCGGTTCGAGAATATTGAAGCGATTGCGCACCAGCGGCGTTTCCGGCGCATAGCGCAGGAACAGCAGGTGGCCCGGGTTGAACGGGTGCAGCACCGGCAGGTAAACCCGTTTTCCGAGCGTCCACAGCTGCTCGATCAGCGGCCCGGTGTCGAGTTCACCGTCAAACGACAGGAATACCGCGATGCTGTGCGCCGCCTTAATGTGCGCATGCGCGACGACGCGCTCGGCTATTTTTTCTGCGGCAAAGCGTTGCTGGCTCAGCGTAAGCTCGCGCCGACGTTGGCGAATGAGTTGACGAATGGCTTGGCGCTGCTGCGCGAATTGGGGTTGAAAAGGCATCGTATCAGGCTTGCTCAGTGTGGCGTTCGGCACACATAAACCGCTGAGAAGGGGGAATCTCCGAGATGCCGTCGCAGGCTGTAACCCTTGAACCCATGGTTCAAGGTGAACGTGCCGTCGCAATCTTAAGGCTTCTCGGCGCACCGAGCGTGCTCACCGATCGCGGAGCAACACATTCTGTTTGTACTAAATATCGGCTCAGGGGACTGGCCCGCTGGCGAACATCTCAGAGAAATTTTGTACTCGTTGCCGAAACTTTGATTTCAACAACTTAAGTTATTCGAATTGTGCATCCTGACGTTCAGAGATGCGACCTTGTTCAAGCAGCGCTTGTTCAATGGTCTGCTGCAGCATCCGTATGCGTTGTTCCATATTGGACGCATAGTCACGGGTTTTCAACCGTTCTTGAGCAAGTTCGTGACAGACGTTCAATGCCGCGATGAAAACCAGTTGCTCAGTATTGGAGACTCTAGTGCGAACTTTAAGATCTTGCAACCGTTGGTTAAGATCGTCCGCCGCCATATTCAACGCATCTTGTTGTTCTGGCGGGCAATTGACTCTTAACGAGCGGCCAAAAATTTGAATATCTACCGGTTGTGCAGACATGCCACCTTCCTGCCTAAATTTCGCGCCAGCCTTGTCCGCCCTGGCCGGGCCGTCAAAGCGGGCGCCACTATATATACCTCGGTACCAAGATACAACCCCTTTTTCAGTACCTGGTTGTAATCTACTGTGGCGCACATTGCCAGTCAAAAAAGGGTTTCAAAATGCGTATTTACCGCACTTTTGCCACCCGACGGCGCCGTGTGAAACCTGCCACATCGCGATTATAACTAGCCACTGAGGTGTCGCGCTTATCTGGTATAGCGACGGACCTTGGTGGTAGCATAACACGAACTTATCCTGCCAACGATGACGAATGCGCATGTCTATACAGAATACATTTCCAAGTTACCAATCTTTGACCGTGGCCCTCAACCAGCAGTCGGTGGCGCTGACCGCGGCAGAAATGCATGGCCTGATCAGCGGCCTGTTGTGCGGCGGCAGCCGTGATGCCGGCTGGCAGGCGCTGGTGCACGATCTGACCAACGAAGGCGTCGCCTTCCCGCAGGCGCTCAGCCAACCGCTGCAACAGCTGTATGAAGTGACGCGCGAAACGCTCGAAGACGACGAATTCCTGTTCCAACTGATGCTGCCGGAAGGGGAGATCGTCAGCGTGTTCGATCGCGCCGATGCGCTGGCCGGTTGGGTCAACCACTTCCTGCTCGGGCTGGGGATGATGCAGCCGAAGCTGGCCCAGGTGAAAGACGAAGTCGGGGAAGCGATCGACGATCTGCGCAACATCGCGCAGCTGGGCTACGACGAAGACGAAGATCAGGAAGAATTGGAGCAGTCGCTGGAAGAAGTGGCGGAGTATGTGCGGGTCGCCGCCATCATGTGCCACGGCGAATTCACCCGTCACAAGCCAACGGCGCCGGAAAACATCAAACCGACGTTGCACTAAACGTTCTATCGCCCCTCCGCCGGCGGTGCGGATGGCATGATTTCAGGAGAAGGTAATGACTCAGCAGGAATTCACCAACCGCCGTCAGGCGCTGTTGGCGAAAATGGCGCCGGCCAGCGCGGCGGTTATTTTCTCTGCGCCGGAAACGACGCGCAGTGCAGATTCAGACTATCCCTATCGGCAGAACAGCGACTTTTGGTACCTGACCGGCTTCAATGAACCGGAAGCGGTGCTGGTGCTGATCAAAAGCGATGAAACGCACAATCACAGCGTGCTGTTCAACCGGGTGCGCGATCTGACGGCGGAAATCTGGTTTGGCCGCCGCCTGGGGCAAGACGCCGCGCCGGCGAAGCTGGGCGTGGATCGCGCGCTGCCGTTCAATGAAATCAATGACCAGCTGCACCTGCTGCTCAACGGCCTGGACGTGGTCTACCACGCGCAGGGCGAATACGCGTATGCCGATCAGATCCTGTTCGGCGCGTTGGACAAGCTGCGCAAGGGGTTCCGCCAGAATCTGCAGGCGCCGGCCACCGTGACCGACTGGCGGCCGTGGCTGCACGACATGCGCCTGTTCAAATCGCCGGAAGAGCTGGCTGTGATGCGCCGCGCCGGTGAGATCAGCGCGTTGGCGCATACCCGCGCGATGGAAAAATGCCGCCCTGGCATGTTCGAATACCAGCTGGAAGCGGAAATTCACCATGAATTCACCCGCCTCGGCGCCCGCTACCCGTCTTACAACACCATCGTCGGCAGCGGCGAAAACGGCTGCATCTTGCACTACACCGAGAACGAGAGTCAGATGCGCGACGGCGATTTGGTGCTGATCGACGCCGGCTGCGAGTATCAGGGGTACGCCGGCGATATTACCCGCACCTTCCCGGTTAACGGCAAGTTCAGCAAGCCGCAGCGCGCGGTGTACGACATTGTGCTGGCGTCGCTGCTGCGCGCTTTGGCATTGTTCAAACCCGGCACCAGCATCCGTGAAGTCAACGACGAAGTGGTGCGCATCATGGTGGTCGGGCTGGTGGAACTGGGCGTCTTGAAAGGTGAAGTCGACCAGCTGCTCGCCGAACAGGCGCACCGGCAGTTCTTCATGCACGGGCTGAGCCACTGGCTGGGTCTCGACGTGCACGACGTCGGCCACTACGGCACGCCGAGCCGCGATCGGCTGCTGGAGCCGGGCATGGTGCTGACCGTGGAACCGGGGCTGTATATTGCGCCGGATGCGGACGTGCCGGCGGAATACCGCGGCATCGGCATCCGCATCGAGGACGACATCGTGATCACCGCCGACGGCAACGAAAACCTGACCGCCGCCGTGGTGAAAGACGCCGATGCCATCGAGGCTTTGATGGCGGCGGCAAGGTAACGGAATGAGCGTAATTATCGTTGGTGGCGGTATGGCGGGCGCGACGCTTGCGCTGGCTATCTCGTCGCTTACTCAGGGAAGAATGGCCGTAGATCTGGTCGAGGCGACTCGGCCGGATGACCGCAGCCACCCAGGCTTTGACGCCCGCGCCATCGCATTGGCGCAGGGCACCTGTCAACAGCTGGCGCGCATCGGCGTTTGGCCGGCGCTGCGCGACTGCGCCACGCCGATCACTCAGGTGCACGTCAGCGATCGCGGCCACGCCGGTTTCGTGAATCTGCAGGCGCAGGATTATCAGGTCGATGCGCTTGGCCAGGTGATCGAACTGCACGACGCCGGGCAGCGGCTGTTCGCGCTGCTGGCGAAGGCGCCGGGCGTTACGCTGCATTGCCCCGCGCGGGTGGTGGACGTGATTCGCACCGCAGAGCGGGCAGAGGTGCTGCTGGACAACGGTCAGCGCCTGTGCGGGCAGCTGCTGGTGGCGGCCGACGGTTCACGTTCGGCGCTGGCGCAGGCCTGCAACGTGCAGTGGCGGCAAGAGGAGTATCCGCAGTTCGCCACCATCGCCAATGTCACCACGGCGGAAGATCCGCAGGGGCGCGCCTTCGAGCGTTTTACCCGCTACGGGCCGCTGGCGCTGCTGCCGATGTCGCAGGGGCGCAGTTCGCTGGTGTGGTGCCATGCGCGCGAAGATCGCGCCCGGGTGGATGCCTGGGACGACGAGCGTTTTATCGCCGAGCTGCAACAGGCCTTCGGCTGGCGGCTGGGGCGTATCCTCAAGGCCGGTAAACGGCACAGTTATCCGCTCAGCCTGCTGACCGCCGATCGCCATGTCAGCCATCGTCTGGCGCTGGTGGGCAACGCGGCGCAGACGCTGCACCCGATCGCCGGGCAGGGGTTCAACCTCGGCCTGCGCGACGTGATGTCGCTGGCGGAAACGCTGGCGGAAGCGGTAGACAGCGGCGAAGACGCCGGCGGTTATGCGCTGCTGAGTCGCTATCAGCAGCGGCGGCAAAACGATCAGCAGGCGACGATCGGCGTGACCGACGGATTGATCCGCCTGTTCGCCAACCGTTATGCCCCGCTGGTGGTCGGCCGTAATCTGGGGCTGATGGCGATGGAGCGTTTGCCGGCGGTGCGCGACGCCTTCGCCAAGCGCACGCTGGGCTGGGTAGAACGTTAGACACAGAATCGGGCGCCCTGTGGCGCGCCCAAAACGCGGCGCGGCAAGGCGTCGCGCGTTATTTAAGGAAATCGAGCAGCATGCAATCATTTGACGTGATTATCGCCGGTGGCGGTATGGTGGGGCTGGCGTTGGCCTGCGGCCTGCAGGGCAGCGGGCTGCGCGTGGCGGTGCTGGAGCAGCGTCAGCCGGACATGGTGCCGCCGTCGGAGCAGCCTGCGCTGCGCGTCTCCGCCATCAATGCCGCCAGCGAGCGTTTGCTGCAGCACATCGGCGTGTGGGACGACATTCTCCAGCTGCGCGCCAGCGCTTACAACGCGATGGAAGTGTGGGAGCGCGACAGCTTCGGCAAAATCGCCTTCCGCGGCGACGAGTGCGGCTTCAGCCATCTCGGCCACATCATCGAAAACGCGGTGATCCAACAGGCGCTGTGGAAACGCGCCGAAAGCCTGTCGGACATCACGCTGATTACCCCGGCCGCGCTCAAGCAGGTGGCGTGGGGCGAGAACGATGCCTTTGTCACGCTGGAGGACGGGCGCATGCTGACCGCCCGTCTGGTGATCGGCGCCGACGGCGCCCAGTCGTGGCTGCGCCAGCATGCCGATATCCCGCTCACTTTCTGGGATTACCGCCACCATGCGCTGGTTGCCACCATTCGCACCGAAGAACCGCATCAGGCGACGGCGCGGCAAATTTTCCACGGCGACGGCATTCTGGCGTTCCTGCCGTTCAGCGATCCGCATTTGAGTTCCATCGTCTGGTCGGTGACGCCGGAAGACGCCGAGCGGCTCAAACAGCTTGAGCCGGAGCAGTTCAACCGCGAGCTGGCGATGGCCTTCGATATGCGTCTGGGCGCCTGCAGCCTGGAAAGCGAGCGGTTGACGTTCCCGCTGACCGGCCGCTATGCGCGCAGCTTCGCCGCGCACCGCCTGGCGCTGGTGGGCGATGCGGCGCATACCGTGCATCCGCTGGCCGGGCAGGGCGTGAACCTGGGCTTTATGGACGCCGCCGAGCTGATTGCCGAACTGCGCCGCCTGCAGCGGCAGGGCAAGGATATCGGCCAGCACCTCTATCTGCGCCGCTATGAGCGCCGCCGCAAACATGGCGCGGCGGTGATGCTGGCCAGCATGCAGGGTTTCCGCGAACTGTTCGACGGCAACCACCCGGCCAAAAAGCTGCTGCGCGACGTGGGGCTGCGGCTGGCGGACAGCCTGCCGGGCGTCAAGCCAAAGCTGGTGCGTCAGGCAATGGGCCTGAACGATCTGCCCGAGTGGCTTGCCTGACACCTGCCTTCTGCGAGCCCCCAGCGGGCTCGCGCTTCTCGCCTTATGCCATCGTCTTTCCTTATATAACCCTTCATTTGAAATAATCTAATTTCAGCCGCTTTTTATCATTACTTTTTCTAATTCCATGTTCGGTTATCAAAAGTCGGAATCTCATGTGCGGCCGTCGGTTTGTTATATAACTTCGGAGTTTTGCCGCTTTAATTGTTAATTTTGTGCCTTAAAGCGCATTTTTCCAGTGAAAAACTCTGCACACTAGCCCGGCATTTTACCGCCCTGGAACGGCGATGAGCCTATTTTAACTTATGGTTAATGTGGTCGTTCGGTGATAAGTTCGAGGGAAAGGTATCGTTTGCGTCACGGCGGTTGCACGCAGTTTCCGCCCGTCCCGGCGCAGCATTTGTGTTGAGCAGTCAGTGCGCCATGGCGATCGGGCCGCGAGCCAGGCTCCGCCGCATTGCGTGGCAGCACCCTAACTTCTAGCGACGAGTGGAAAGAGGGAAAAGATGGCAAAGCAAACCCCACTGTACGACCAGCACGTGGCGTGCGGTGCGCGCATGGTAGACTTTCACGGCTGGATGATGCCGCTGCACTACGGCTCGCAGCTCGATGAGCACCACGCGGTGCGTCAGGATGCCGGCATGTTCGACGTGTCTCATATGACCATCGTGGATCTGCACGGCGCCCGCACCCGCGAGTTCCTGCGCTACCTGCTGGCGAACGACGTCGCCAAACTGACCCAACCCGGCAAGGCGCTGTACACCGGCATGCTGAATGCCTCCGGCGGCGTGATCGACGACCTGATCGTTTATTTCCTCACTGAAGACTATTTCCGCCTGGTGGTGAACTCCGCCACGCGCGACAAAGACCTGGCCTGGATTGAAGAGCACGCCGCGCCGTATGGCGTTGCGCTGACGGTGCGCGACGATCTGGCGCTGATCGCGGTCCAGGGCCCGCAGGCCAAAGAGCGTGCCGGCACGCTGTTCACCCCGGAACAAAAAAGTGCGGTCGAAGGCATGAAGCCGTTCTTCGGCGTGCAGGCCGGCGAGCTGTTCATCGCCACCACCGGTTACACCGGCGAGGCCGGCTACGAGATCGCGCTGCCGAAAGAGCAGGCGGCGGATTTCTGGCAAAAATTGCTGGCCGCGGGCGTCAAGCCGGCCGGTCTGGGCGCGCGCGACACACTGCGTCTGGAAGCGGGCATGAACCTCTACGGGCAAGAGATGGACGAAGGTGTTTCACCGCTGGCCGCCAACATGGGCTGGACCATCGCCTGGCAGCCGGAAGATCGCCGTTTCATCGGCCGCGAAGCGCTGGAACAACAGCGCGAGCAGGGCACCGAGCAACTGGTCGGCTTGATCATGACGGAAAAAGGCGTATTACGTAATGAGCTGCCGGTGCGTTTCACCGACGCGGCGGGGCAAACTCACGAAGGCGTGATCACCAGCGGTTCGTTCTCTCCGACGCTGGGCTTCAGCATCGCGCTGGCGCGCGTGCCGGCAGGTATCGGCGAGCAGGCCATCGTGCAGATCCGCAACCGTGAAATGCCGGTCAAAGTGACCAAGCCCGGTTTCGTTCGCGCCGGCAAGCCGCTGACAAATTGATTTTTATTGATTCTTCCCTAGGGATTTCGCGCTGCGGCTAGGCGGCAAGTGCGCGAGTCTTCGGGAGCTTACTGCGGTAAGTGACCGAGGTGAACGTACGCAGCCAACAACGCTGCAGTGTGAAAGATGACGGGAAATTATTTCTTCGAAGGAGTAATCGGCTATGAGCAATGTGCCAACAGAATTGAAATACGCATCCTCCCACGAGTGGGTTCGTTCAGAAGGTAACGGCGTTTACACCGTAGGCATCACCGAACACGCGCAGGGACTGCTGGGCGATATGGTGTTTGTCGATCTGCCGGAAGTGGGCCGCAACGTCGCCGCCGGTGAAGATTGCGCCGTGGCGGAGTCCGTCAAGGCGGCGTCGGACATTTACGCGCCGATCAGCGGCGAAATCGTGGCGGTGAACGGCGAGCTGGAAAGCTCTCCGGAGCTGGTGAACAGCGAGCCCTACGGTGACGGCTTCCTGTTCCAGATTAAAGCCGCCGACGAAGGCGAGCTGGCGAACCTGCTGGACGCCGCGGCTTATCAGGCCTCGATCGACGAGTAATCGTGACCACGCCCCAGGCCTGTTGGCCGGGGCGTTTTAGTTACCGCTCAAGCTATATCCCGTATCACGCAAGCATTCAGGAATTTGTAGCAATGACTCAGACACTCAGCCAACTCGAACACAGCGAAGCGTTCATTGAACGCCACATCGGCTCTTCTGCGGAACAACGCCAGGAGTTGCTGGCAGCGGTGGGCGCTCGCTCGCTCAGCGCGCTGATCCAACAGATCGTGCCGGCGGACATTCAGCTGCCGGGGCCGCCGCCGGTCGGCGACGCGGCGACCGAACACCAGGCGCTGGCTGAGCTGAAGGCGATCGCCTCGCAAAATCAGCGCTACAAATCCTATATCGGCATGGGCTACAGCGCCGTGCTGACGCCGCCGGTGATCCTGCGCAACATGCTGGAAAATCCGGGTTGGTACACCGCTTATACCCCTTATCAGCCGGAGGTGTCGCAGGGCCGCCTGGAAGCGCTGCTGAACTTCCAGACCGTGACCCTCGATCTGACCGGCCTGGATCTGGCTTCCGCTTCGCTGCTGGATGAAGCCACCGCCGCCGCCGAAGCGATGGCCTTGGCCAAACGCGCCAGCAAGCTGAAAGACGCCAATCGCTTCTTCGTGGCTGACGACGTGCATCCGCAGACGCTGGACGTGGTGCGGACCCGCGCCGAAACCTTCGGCTTCGACGTCATCGTCGATAAAGCGGAAAAAGTGCTGGAGCTGGACGGCGTGTTCGGCGTGCTGCTGCAACAGGTGGGCACCACCGGCGAGCTGCACGACTACAGCGCGCTGCTGGCCGAATTGAAATCGCGCAAAATCATCACCAGCGTGGCCGCCGACATCATGGCCCTGGTGCTGCTGACCGCGCCGGGCAAGCAGGGCGCCGACGTGGTGTTCGGCTCCGCGCAGCGCTTCGGCGTGCCGATGGGCTACGGCGGCCCGCACGCCGCTTTCTTCGCCTGCCGCGACGAGTTCAAGCGCTCGATGCCGGGCCGCATCATCGGCGTTTCCCGCGATGCCGCCGGCAACACCGCGCTGCGCATGGCGATGCAGACCCGCGAGCAGCATATCCGCCGCGAGAAGGCCAACTCGAATATCTGTACCTCGCAGGTGCTGCTGGCCAACATCGCCAGCCTGTACGCGGTGTACCACGGCCCGCAGGGGCTGCAGCGCATCGCCGGGCGTATCCATCGCCTGACCGACATTCTGGCCGCCGGGCTGCAGAAGGCCGGCCTGACGCTGCGTCACAACACCTGGTTTGACACCCTGACCGTTGAAGTGAAAGACAAGGCGGCGGTGCTGGAACGCGCGCTGAGCTTCGGCATCAACCTGCGCACCGATATCCACGGCGCCGTGGGCATCACGCTGGATGAAGCCACCTCGCGTGAAGACGTGCAAACGCTGTTCGCACTGCTGGCCGGCGACAACCACGGCCTGGACATCGACGCGCTGGACGCGGCGGTGAGCAAGAACAGCCAATCGATCCCGGCCGCCATGCTGCGCCAGGATCCGATCCTGACCCATCCGGTATTCAATCGCTATCACAGCGAAACCGAGATGATGCGTTACATGCACCGTCTGGAACGTAAGGATCTGGCGCTGAACCAGGCGATGATCCCGCTGGGCTCTTGCACCATGAAATTGAACGCTGCAGCGGAGATGATCCCGATCACCTGGCCTGAATTCTCCGAGCTGCATCCGTTCTGCCCGCCGGAGCAGGCTGCCGGCTACCAGCAGATGATCGGCCAACTGTCTCAGTGGCTGGTACAGCTGACTGGTTATGACGCGGTGTGCATGCAGCCGAACTCCGGCGCGCAGGGCGAATACGCCGGCCTGCTGGCGATCCGTCGCTACCACGAAAGCCGTAACGAAGCGGGCCGCCACGTCTGCCTGATCCCGAGCTCCGCGCATGGCACCAACCCGGCCTCCGCCCAAATGGCGGGCATGAGCGTGGTGGTGGTCGCCTGCGACAAGAACGGCAACATCGATCTGCACGATCTGCGCGTCAAGGCAGAGCAGGCGGGCGAAGAACTCTCTTGCATCATGGTGACCTACCCGTCGACCCACGGCGTGTATGAAGAAACCATTCGCGAAGTGTGCCAGATCGTGCATCAGTTCGGCGGTCAGGTGTATCTGGACGGCGCCAACATGAACGCCCAGGTGGGCATCACCACGCCAGGTTACATCGGCGCGGACGTTTCGCACCTCAACCTGCATAAAACCTTCTGCATCCCGCACGGCGGCGGCGGCCCGGGCATGGGCCCGATCGGCGTGAAAGCGCACCTGGCGCCGTTCGTGCCGGGCCACAGCGTCGTGCAGATCGACGGCGTAACCACCCAGCAGGGCGCGGTTTCCGCGGCGCCGTTCGGCAGCGCCTCCATCCTGCCTATCAGCTGGATGTACATCCGCATGATGGGCGCGGAAGGCCTGAAGCAGGCCAGCCAGATGGCGATCCTGAACGCCAACTACATCGCTACCCGCCTGAAAGGCGCATACCCGATTCTGTATACCGGCCGCGATCACCGCGTGGCGCACGAATGTATCCTCGATATTCGTCCGCTGAAGGAAGAGACCGGCATCAGCGAAATGGACATCGCCAAGCGCCTGATCGACTTCGGCTTCCACGCGCCGACCATGTCGTTCCCGGTGGCGGGCACGCTGATGGTCGAGCCGACCGAGTCGGAAAGCAAGGTGGAACTGGATCGCTTTATCGATGCGATGCTGGCGATCCGCAGTGAGATCGACCGCGTCGCCAAAGGCGAATGGCCGTTGGAAGACAACCCGCTGGTGAATGCGCCGCACGTGCAGGCGGAGCTGGTCAGCGACTGGCAGCACCCGTACAGCCGCGAGCTGGCGGTGTTCCCGGTGGCCGGCGTGCGCGAGAACAAGTACTGGCCGAGCGTTAAGCGTCTGGACGACGTGTACGGCGACCGTAACCTGTTCTGCTCTTGCGTGCCGATGAGCGATTACGAATAACACGTTCGGCAAAGTTTGTGTTCGGGGGACACCGCATCATGCGGTGTCCCTTTTTATTTTATTACGGCCTATTCTTTCCTGTACGTTCCCACGATTTGAGGAGTCACCATGCAAGCGGCAATCGTAACAGCGCTGGGGCAAGCTCCGGTTTTCGGCACCTTTGAGGAGCCCCTGGCGCAGGCGAATGAAGTGCCGATCGAGGTTCTGGCGGCCGGCATCAAACAGCTGGATCGCGCTACCGTCGCCGGTACCCATTACTCCAGCCCCAAGCAGCTGCCGATCGTGCCCGGCACCGACGGCGTGGGCCGGACGGCCGACGGGCAACGGGTCTATTTCGCCTCCTTCCGCCGTCCTTACGGCGCGATGGCTGAGCGCAGCGTCGCGTCATGGACGGTGCCGGTGCCGGAGGCGGTAGACGACGCCACGGCGGCGGCGCTGATCAACCCGGCCTTCGCCGCCTGGCTGCCGCTGCGCTGGCGAGCGGATCTGCAGCCCGGTGAAACGGTGCTGATCATCGGCGCTACCGGCACCTCGGGCAAACTGGCGGTTGCGGCGGCGCGTCAGGCGGGAGCCGGGCGCATCGTTGCCGCCGGCCGTCGGCTGAGCGTACTGGAGGCGTTGGGCGTGGATGCCACGGTGGATCTGAGCCTGCAGGGCGAGGCGCTGACGCAGGCCTTCGCGGCGGCGGCGGGGCCGGGCGGTTATCAGGTGATCGTCGATTATATCTGGGGCCCGGCGACCGAAGCGCTGCTCGCGACGCTCAATAATCACGATCTCTCGTCTTACGCCGGCGGGCGCGGTATTCGCCTGGTCAACGTCGGCTCGATGGCCGCGGCGGATATTCGGTTGCCGGCGGCGGTATTGCGCAGCAATCAGCTGCAGATCCTCGGCAGCGGCACCGGCAACTTCCCGCCGATTCCGGAGATGCAGCGCTACGCGACCGACATTCTGGCGCTGGCGGCGACGGGCGCGCTCACTATCGAGACGCAGGAGCATGCGTTGGCGGAGATAGCCGAAGTGTGGGATCTGAACAAGAAAAGCGACGTGCGTTCGGTGATACGCATCGCCCGTTAGGCCCTTGTCTTTAACGGCAAGGGCAGACCAGGTGAATATCCTCCGGCTCGCGGGCGAACAGCTCGGCATCAGGGCGCTCGATGAGCCGGCAGCCCTGCGCCAGATAGAAGTCTACGGTGCTTTTGTTGGGGATGGAGGAGACGTATAGCCCAGCAGCGCCTTCTTGTGCCGCCTGACGCAGGCAGAGTTGAAACAGTTGCTTGCCCAGCCCCTGGCCGCGTTTGCGCGCGCTGACGTAAAAGAACAGCAGCTGGCGCAGATCCCGCTGCGGGCCGCGCGGCTCTGTGTCCAGCGCCGCTGCCGCGACGATCTCCTCGCCTTCGAACCGCGCGAAGAACGCGCCGCCGCGATCGAAGCAGGCTTCGTGGATCGGCGTATAGGTTTCCCGGTCGTGCGGATCCCAACCGCGCACGTCGTAGTAATCCGGGTAGGCTTGCAGCTTGCCGTCCTGCAGGCGATACAGGGTGTCGATGATTTCACTGCGGTCGATATCCCATAGGCGGTCGAGTTGCTGCCGTTGCAGCAGAACAGGGGCGCTCATGATCGTTGTTCACTCTCCGTCTGTGGCCGGTAACTTTCCGGCAAATCGATAATAAAACCGATGCCGCGATCGTCGAGGCCTTCGGTAACGCGCAGCTGCGCGCCGATTTTGTCGGCCAGGTTCCGGGCGATGGCCAAACCCAGCCCGCTGCCGGTCTGCTGCGTGCCGGGCACGCGGTAAAAGCGTTCAAACAGGCGCGGAAGGTGCTCTTCGCTCACTCCGGGGCCGTTGTCGCGCAACGTAATATAGCAGCCGAGCGGCGCCAGCGAACGGACATTGGCTTCGATGCGGCTGCCGGGCGGCGCATACTTGAGCGCGTTGTCCAGCAGGTTGGTGAAGATGGCGATCAGCGCTTGGCGATCGGTGTTTATCACCACGTCCTCGCTGCCGTCGAGCGAGAGTTCCACATCCTTTTCCAACGCATAGGGGACGTGCTGCGCGATGCATTTGCCAATGTCGGCGTAGATGTCCACCGCCTCGATTTTCAGCGGAAAATCCTCCGCCTCCAGCTTGGCCAGGTTGATCAGCTGGCGCGACAGCGACGCCGCACGATCCAGCCCCTGCTGCATGTCGCCGATGATTTCCCGGCGCTCCTGCTGCTCGCTGACCTGGGTCAGCAGATGCAGCTGCGCCAGCACAGCGGCGATCGGCGTACGCAGTTCGTGCGCCGCATCGGCCATAAAGCGTTTTTCGCGCTGGTTGGCGGCGTCGATGCGCGCCATCAGCTTGTTGACCTCCACCACCACCGGCCGGATTTCCTGATACTGCTCGCTGACGTTGATCGGCGACAGGTTACCCGGCTGGCGATCTGAGATGGTGCGGGCGATCTGGCGCAGCGGCCGCAGGCTGAAGTAGGCGGTAAACAGCAAGGTGATGATGATCGCCGCCAGAATGCCCAGCAGCGGCACGGCGGTGCTTTCCGCCGGGTTGCCGAACAGCGTGGAACGATCGGCGAAGGATTCGCCGACAATCACCCGATACTGCCGCTTTTCGCTCCAGCTGCCGGCAAGATGCCAGTTGGCGCCGGCGTACTTAACGGAACCGGACAGCACCGAAGGCGGCAGGCGCAGCGGTTCTCCCTGCGTTTGCGAACTGTAAAGCACCCGGTTGTCCCGGTCGTAAACCACAAACAGCGGGCGGTAATCGATTTGATCCTGCATGCCGTTATTGATGGAATCAATGTACATGCCTTCAATGGTTTTGATGATGCCGCGGTAATCGATATTGTCGGTGCCGGTTTCATCGAGAATATTGGCGATACCCACGGCGACGATGCGTTGCTGGTTATCGAAGTATTTTTCCATGTCGGGGTAATACCAATATTTCACCCAGGCGACGAGGAGCCCCCACAATAATAAAATGGCCAGGACCTGGAAAATAATGGTGCGCATAAAGAAGGACTTGAAACCGATCATCCTGCTACTCTTTCTTCAGCAAATAACCAATGCCGCGTACGGTAATAATTCTTTCTTTACCGATCTTGCGCCGTAAATTATGCATGTGCACTTCCAGCGAGTTGCTTTCCACGCTGTCGCCGTGGCCGAACAGCCGCTGTTCCAACACCGCTTTGCGCACCACGGTGCCGGCACAGCGCATCAGCTCGTGCAGCAGGTGATACTCTTTTTTCGACAGCATCAGCAGTTCGTTATCCAGCGTCACCTGATGGTTGACCGGGTCGAGATACAGCGTGCCGAGGCTCCAGGTTTGCGAAGCGAAGCCCGCCATGCGCCGGTTGACCGCCTTGACGCGCGAGATGAGCTCGGGCAGCGCAAAGGGTTTGGCCAGAAAGTCGTCCGCGCCGGAATCCAGGCTGTTCACCAGGCTTTCGATGCGGTCGCGGGCGGTCAGGATGATGATGGGGATATTTTGCCCGGCGGCGCGCCAGGCGATCAGCTTTTGCAAACCGTCGCCGTCCGGCAGCGTAAGATCCAACAGCATCAGGTCGAACCCGCCGGGTGAAAGTTTATTTTCTGCGTCCGAGAGCAGGCGCACCCAGCACAAATTAAAGCCGGTGAGCTCCAATGCGCGGCATAGCGCCTTGCCTAATTGCAGGTCGTCTTCCACCAACAGTATGTTCACGTTTGTTCCGTTGAGATCCTCAAGTCGCGATTATCTAACTATAACCCTGCCGGGAAGACAACGGGGAAAATCGCTTTGCCTGCGCGTTCTTAAGCAAACCTTAATCTGGCTTTAATCTCGCGTTAAGGGAACGCGGGGGAATTTCAGTTATTTTGCTGCCATTCGATATCACAACAGAAGGAGCGAAACATGCAGACTGACGGTTCCCCGCTCGCGGGCACCTCGCGGCGGCTGATATATTCAGGCGTGGCGGCCGTGCTCGTTCTGTTGATGCTGTCTTTTCGCGGCGACGCCCAGAGCCATGGCCATAGCGGCCTGCATGCTGCCGGCTTGCAACGGGTGCATCAGGTGACCACGCCGGACGCCTACGGCTGTGTCAAAGCGCGCATTAAAAAGCAGCTGCGCCGCCTGGCTCAGCTTTAAAGCGTTTTTTAGAGCGCGTCTCTATACTCTGACGGGCAAATGGGGCGCCTGTGCGCAGGCCGCTGTGTTGATATCGCCAACCAGAGAAAAACAATATGACGAAAGTGGCATTGGTCACAGGCGCGAGCCGGGGAATTGGTCGTGCGGTCGCTTTGCTGCTGGCCCGCCAGGGCTATGCGGTGGGGGTGAATTACCTGCGCGACGAAAGCGCGGCGCGGCAGGTGGTGGCGGAGATTGAGGCGCAGGGCGGTAAGGCGCTGGCGCTGCAGGCCGACGTGGCCGATGAAGCACAGGTGATGGCGATGTTCGCTGCGCTGGACGCCGGGCTGGGCACGCTCAGCGCGCTGGTCAACAATGCCGGGATTCTGTTCCAGCAGGCGAACATTGAACAGTTGACCGCCGAGCGCATCAATCAGGTGCTCGGCACCAACGTGACCGGTTACTTCCTGTGTTGCCGCGAGGCGGTGAAGCGCATGGCGCTGCGCCATGGCGGGCAGGGCGGCGCTATCGTCAACGTTTCCTCCGCGGCGTCCCGGTTGGGGGCTGCCGGGGAATACGTCGATTACGCCGCCTCGAAAGGCGCCGTCGATACCCTGACCATCGGGTTATCGCGCGAGGTGGCGGCGCAGGGCATCCGCGTCAACGGCGTGCGGCCCGGATTCATCTATACCGAGATGCACGCCAGCGGCGGCGAGCCCGGCCGGGTGGATCGCGTGAAGGGCAGTTTGCCGATGCAGCGCGGCGGGCAGCCGCAGGAAGTGGCGGAGGCGATCGCTTGGCTGCTGTCTGACGCCGCGTCTTACGTGACCGGCACTTTTATCGAGGCCGCAGGCGGGCGTTGAATGCATGAGGGGGGGTTGACATCCCGTCGTGCGGAGTGTGTTTTGATTAAATAACAATCAAAATGTAGTTACAAAAATGTATGTTTATTTTGAATGGAATCAGGATAAAAATCACAGCAACCAGCGCAAACACCGCGTCAGTTTTGAGATTGCGCAACGGATTTTTCTGGATCCCAACCATTTGGCCGTGCTGGAGAGGATCGAGGGCGGAGAAGAACGCTGGCAAACGCTCGGTACGGTCGGCTCCTGTTTGTTGCTGCACGACGATCGAAACGGATGTCGAAGGCGATACAGTAGAGATCGTGCGTATCATTTCAGCACGCAAGGCCGATGCCAAAGAGAGGGGAAGATATGAAGCGCAAAAATTCAGCCAAAAATCTGGCGCATAGCGTACTCCCTCCGTTGACGGAGGAGCAGAAAGCGCAAATTGCTTCGTTGAGCGCGCTGCCGGATGAGGATATCGATTATGCCGATGCCCCGGCCCTGGGTGAGGAAAAGTGGCAGACTGCGGTGCAGGCGCGTTTTTATAAACCGATGAAAGTATCGAAAACCATCCGAATCGATGCGGATGTGTTGGCCTGGCTTCAGCGGCCAGGCAAAGGCTATCAGAAACGCCTGAACGCCGTGTTGCGTGAGGCATGTTGAAAGAGCATGAGCACGAGGAATAAGTCGTGTCAGACGGGTAACGGTCCGGTGAGGTTCTCACCGGATTTTTTTGCAGTTTTTTTAGGGCAACGCCTACCAACGTCGGCCACCTCTCGACGGAGCTCGGTCAAAACTATAAAAACGGTCATTCCGCGGAGCGTGAAATGTGACCGTTTACCGTTTATCTCCTGCCCATCGGCAGAACAGGGTCATCATAGCTATTCCCGGTAATATCATGCGCCGCGGGGTTACCCGTCGTGCAGCAGCGCGCTGCGGAACGACAGGATATGCGCCTGCGCGGCGGCGGCGGCGGCGGCGCTGTCTTGTGCGGCCAGCGCGGCGATAATTGCCCGGTGTTCGTCGATCACTTCGCGCATATGCCCTTCTCGCGACAGGGTGCTAGCCCAAAAACGCTGCGCTCTGGCGTGCAGTACACTCAGGATATCCGCCAGCATGTTATTGCCGGCGATCTGCGCCAGTTCCTGGTGAAATTCATGATCGAGTGTCATCATGCGCACTCTATCTCGCTCCTGGCTCGCGGCTTCGATTTGCCGATTGAGTTCGGTCAGCATCGCGATTTGCCTCTCGGTAATCTTCTGGCTTGCCAGCCGCATACACAGCATCTCGTTAGCCAGCCTTACTTCGATCAATTCCAACGCATCGTCCATCGACAACGGTGAAACCATCACGCCTTTGCGCGGGATGATCTGCAATAACCCCTCGTTGGCCAAGCGGTGAATTGCCTGATTGATCGGCGTTCTGCCCATATCCAGATCGTTCATCACCTGCGCGGTATTGAGATATTCGCCCGGCTTGTAGCTGAGTGTGACCAGCGCCTGTTTGAAACGCCGGTAGGCCAGCTCGTTCAGTGACACGCCGGCTTCTTCCGTCATCGGGCGCTGCGGGCTTTCTGCGTCAACAGTCTTCACGTTTTGCTCCTGCAAGAAGAAAGTTTTTAGACATAGTACACAAAAACATGGCATGGAAATCGCTTATTTGGTAACTAAAGATATAGTGAAATTTCACAGTGTTTTAACAAAAGGGGCGAAACGACCATGAGACTGACCTTCACTTTACCTGAATCCTGCGGCGCGGCGACGTTGAATGTTGAGATTGATCATCTAGTGATCGCCGGTTGGACCGGACGCGATCGCGAAGCGATCTTGCACCATATTCGTGAATTGGCCGAGCTGGGTGTGCCCCAGCCCAGTGCAATCCCCCTGTTTTACCGCGTTGCGGCCAATCAGTTGAGCCAGCAAGAGACCATTGAAGTCATTGGCAACGCGACGTCCGGCGAAGTGGAGCCGCTGATTTTTGCCCACCGCGGCGAACTGTTCGTGTCATTGGCGTCCGATCACACCGATCGTCAACTCGAAGCGCACAGCGTAGCGCTGTCGAAACAGATCTGCGTTAAACCGGTGGCACGAGCCGCCTGGCCGCTGCAGGAGGTACTGGAACATTGGGACAGTTTGATCTTGCGTTCGTGGATCAGGGAAGAGAGCGAATGGCGATTGTATCAACAGGGCTGCCTTGCCGCGTTGCGTACGCCCGGTGATTTGCTGGAACGTTACTTCACCGGTATGCAGCCGCCGGAGTGCGGGTTGGCGCAGCCGCAAACGCCCGATGGGTTGGCGATGACTTGCGGCACGGTGGCGGCGATCGGCGGCATTCGACCGGCCGGCGAGTTTCGTATGGAACTGGTAGACGAGGTGCTTGGGCGAACCATCAGTCATTGCTACCGCAGCATCGAATTACCGGTGGTGGCGTAATGAAAAAGCTGACTTTGATGCAGGCCACCGCCGGACTGGCTAGCGGTGAGTTCACCGCAGTGCAACTCACCGCCGCCGCTTTGGCGCAGATCGTCGATGAGCGGGGGGAGGGGGGACGCGCGTTTACGCGAACATACACCGAGTGGGCGCAACGGCAAGCGCAGGCCTCCGATAGGCGACGCGCCGCCGGCTCGCCTCTGTCGGCGCTGGATGGCGTGCCGATCTCGGTCAAGGATCTGTTTGACGTGGCCGGTGAGGTGACCACGGCCGGTTCCCGCGTATTGGCGGACGCGCCAGCCGCTGAAAAACACGCTGCGGTAGTGGAACGGCTGTTGCAAGCCGGCGCGGTGGTGGTTGGCAAAACGACGATGACGGAGTTCGCCTATTCCGGTCTGGGCATCAATCCGCATTACGGGACGCCGGCCAATCCTTGGGAGCGCCAGGCGGCGCGTATTCCCGGCGGCTCCTCTTCCGGTGCGGCGGTGGCGGTGGCCGACGGCATGTGCCTGGGCGCGATTGGCAGCGATACCGGCGGGTCGGTACGTATTCCCGCCGCGCTGTGCGGGTTGACCGGTTATAAACCCACTGCACGGCGTATCAATGACGCTGGCTTACTGCCGCTGTCGCCTTCGCTGGATTCGATAGGCGTGATTGCTCATGACGTCGCCAGCTGTATTGCGCTGGATGCACTGATTGCCGACTGTCCGCTACGGGTGCCGCAAAAAACGTTGGCGCAGGCGCATTTTGCCGTGCCGCAAGCGGTGGTGCTGGATGAACTGCAGCCGGAAGTCGCCGGGGCGTTCCAGCGCAGCCTGCAATGCCTGAGTCAGGCTGGCGCACGTATTGAATTTATCCCCGCCACGGCGTTCGCCGAGCTGGCGGCGATCAATGCCGATGGCGGTTTCACCGCGCTGGAGTCCTGGCGTTGGCATCAAGCGTTGATCGCTGAACGGGCTGATGGCTATGACCCAAGGGTACTGTCGCGCATTCGTCGCGGCGCATCCTTGGGCGACGCCGATCTGCAGCTGTTGCAGCGACAACGCGCCGACTGGCAGCGGCGAGTTACGGCGGAGCTGCAGAGGTTTGACGCTGTGCTGATGCCGGCCGTGCCGATGATTGCGCCAACTATCGGCGAGCTGGCGGCGGATGATGCCTACTTCCGTTGCAACGGACTGATGCTGCGCAATCCCGCGATCATCAATTTCCTCGACGGTTGCGCGCTGTCCTTGCCTTGCCAACAGCCAGGAGAGGCGCCGGTCGGTCTGATGCTGGCGGGCTTGCCGATGCGTGATGAGGCGTTGTTAGGGTGGGCGCTGGCGATCGAGCGCTGCCTCGCCGACGCGTGATTTTCCGGTGGGCGCAGGCCTGCCTTTTGAGATGACCAGGAGAATATCCATGAATGATTCCCAGAACGGAATGCTGTTTGTCGCGACGGATGTCGCCACGCAGGATGATGCGGATTTCAATCGCTGGTATGACCGCGAACATGTGGAGGAGCGAGTGCGGGTGCCCGGCTTTTTATCCGGCACACGCTATCGGGCATTGCAGGGGGGGCGTCAATATTTGGGGTTGTATAAAACCGAATCGTTGGCCAGTTTCACTTCCGAAGCCTATCGCGCCGCGTTTCAACACCAAACGCCATGGTCGGTGGCCAGTCTGGAGAAAATGCGTGATCCAATACGCCGAGTGTGTGCGGTGGAGGCG
This sequence comes from Serratia sp. SSNIH1, assembly GCF_002935055.1. NCBI lineage: Bacteria > Pseudomonadati > Pseudomonadota > Gammaproteobacteria > Enterobacterales > Yersiniaceae > Serratia > Serratia sp. SSNIH1. Next base: position 4,773,722 of record NZ_CP026383.1, on the reverse strand, counting down.
GTCACTGGCCAAGGGTGCGGCAGCCATCTCTGTATCTTCGTGCTGCCGTCGGCGGTATCGGAAGCGCTGCATGCCCGCATTTTGCAACTGGGCGCGCAGCTGGCTGAACAGCACGGATTCGTGCGCAGCAGCCTATTGACGCCGGATGCCGAACTCAGTTCCCCGCTGCCGAAAGAATCGCGAGAAAACCGCCGAATGCTGCCGATGCTATTGATCGAAAGCAGCGACGCCGAAGCCGGCCTGCGTTTAAGCGAGCAGGCCGCTGAAGCGCTGAACATGTCCGCCGCCGATGCCTGGCACTATGTCCTTGGCTGGCAACTGACCGCACAGGAGTTGACATCATGAATGCATACACTACTGAAACGGCACAGGCTGCCACACCGGCCGCAGAAAGTGCCGCCGCACCGCCCAATACCGGCAAACTGGCGGCGGCCAGCTCGATCGGCACGGCGTTGGAATGGTACGATTTCACCGTCTACAACATCATGGCCGCGTTGATTTTCAACCATGTATTCTTCCCATCGTTTGATCCGCTGGTGGGCACGATTCTGGCTTTCTCCACTTACGCGGTGGGTTATGTTTCCCGGCCGATCGGTGGCATCGTATTCGGCCACCTTGGCGATGTGTTGGGGCGGCGCTTTGTACTGGTCACCACGCTGGTGATCATGGGCGTGACCACGGCGCTGATGGGATTACTGCCCGGCTACGCCAGCTGGGGGATTTGGAGCCCACTGCTGCTGGTGACGTTGCGCTTTATTCAGGGCATTGCGCTGGGCGGAGAATGGGCTGGTGCGGTACTGTTGTCGATGGAACACGGTAAGCCGCATCAGCGCGGGCGCAACGCGTCTTTTGCTCAGGTAGGGCCGTCCTGCGGTTCGTTGATCGGCACAGGCCTCATTACGCTGGTAACGTTGGCGATGTCGGCGGACGATTTTCAGCAATGGGGCTGGCGGATTCCGTTCCTGTTGAGTCTGGTGCTGGTCATCTTCGGTTTGTGGCTGCGCCGGGGTGTGGGTGAGACGCCGGCATTTTTACAACTGGAGGCGTCGAAAGATGTTACGCAGTCGCCGATCCGCGAAGTCTTCACGCAGCACATGCGTCCACTGCTGATCGCAGGCGGATCGCGTATTGGTTCTGACGTGCTCTATGCGTTGGTGGTTGTGTTCACGTTGACCTACGTCACCACCGTGCTTAATCTGCCGCGCCCGCTGGCGCTGGGAGCCACCATGTTGGGGGCGATAGGCAACGCCGTCGCAGTACCGTTGTTTGGCTCGTTGTCGGATCGCTTCGGCCGTCGTCCGGTGTATATCGGCGGTGCATTGGCGGCGATAGTGTGGGCGTTTGCGTTCTTCGTCCTGCTCGACAGCAGTCAACCGGTGTTGATCTGCATGGCTGTGGTGATTGGGCTGTTGATCCATGCGGCGATGTATGGGCCACAGGCGGCATTCATCACGGAACAGTTCCCGACACGGGTGCGTTATGCGGGATCTTCGTTAGCCTATACCTTGGCGGGGATTATCGGTGGCGGCTTTGCCCCGCTGATCATCACTTCTTTGTTTAAATCTTACGACAGCACGCTGGCGATTTCCGCCTATGTTGCGTTGGCTCTGCTTATCACGCTTTGGGCGGTGTGGGCGGCGCGGGAAACGGCGCATAAGCCGCTGTAAATAGAACGCCGGGCTATTTGGGGTCCGGCGTTCGGTCAAAACCACAAAAACGGTCATTAACGGTCAGGTCGCGGAGCGTGGAATTGTGACCGTTTACCGTTTCTCTCCTGTCTGTCTAAGACGCACACGCATCATAACTGCCTGTTACTCCACAATTTCGTAATTATTCATTTCATTTCCTGCCCGATTTTTTTGACAACTATCACACCGCCATCGTTGACCGATCGCGGGGCGATGCGCTTTGCGTCTGCGCGCAAAACGCGGCGCGGCAAATCGATATCGTAATCATCGTCCTGGAGGAGAAAAGAAACATGCTGCCTGTAGAACGTCATCGCTTTATCACCGAAGTCTTGAGCCAGCGCGGCCGCGTGATGGTGCAGGAGGTGGCGCAGCTGTGCCACATCTCTATCGAGACGGCGCGGCGTGATCTGGCCTTGCTGGAACGGCGCGGCCTGCTGCTGCGCAGCCACGGCGGCGCGGTGTTCGTCGAGCCGCCGGCGGTGGAGAAAACCTATGTGCCCGCCGAGATAGACCAGGGGGAATCTTTCCGCCAGCGCAGCAACGAGGCGCCGGAGCAGAAAACACGCATCGCCAAACGCGCGCTGGAATTTATCGCGCCGGGGGATTGTCTGCTGCTGGACAGCAGCTCCACCAGCTGGTTTTTGGCGCGCCAACTGCCGGATATCTCGCTGGTGGTATTGACCAACTCGCTGCACATCATCCAGACGCTGGCCTGCAAGGCCAACGTGCGCACCATCGGACTGGGGGGCGAGTATTCCGCCAAGTACGAGGATTTTATCGGCGTGCTGGCGGAGCAGATGTTGAAGGAGTTTGTGATCAACAAGCTGTTCTTCTCCTGCCACGGCATCTGCCAGGACGGCGGCATCCGCGAGAGCAACGAGCACCATGCGCGGTTGAAGCAGCAGATGCTGCTGGCGTCGGAGCGCAAGTTCCTGCTGGTAGACAGCAACAAGTTCGGCCGCCGCTCGTTCGCGCGCATCTGCCACTACCGGGAGATAGATACCTTAATCACCGATCGGCTCAGCGACGACGAATTTCGTCAGGAACTGGCCTGGAACAATGTCGACGTGATTGAAGTTTTACCCGCCGCGAAAAGGGCGGCGCGATAACAACAACGAAAACCCTTATTACAGCCAACACTTGTGGAGAGAGAACAATGAAAAAATCCGTACTGGTCGGTCTGTTTGCCTCGCTGCTGCTTTCGGTCTCCGCGCAGGCGGCGGACAAGCTGAAAATGGGCGTGGTGGTGAAGATCGGCGGCATTCCCTGGTTCAACGCCATGGAGGCCGGCATCAAAAGCGAGGGCGCCAAACGCGGCATCGATGCCTGGATGGTCGGACCGACGGCGGCGGATCCGGCGCTGCAGGTGCGCGCCATCGAAGATCTGATCGCGCAGAAGGTGGACATCATCGGCGTGGTGCCGAACGACGCCCGGGTGCTGGAGCCGGTGCTCAAGCGCGCTCAGGAAGCGGGCATCAAGGTGATCGTGCACGAATCCCCCGGCCAAAAGTACGCCGACTGGGACTTTGAGCTGGTGGACGCCTCGCAGCACGGCGTCAACCACATGAAAGCGCTGGCCGCCTGCATGAAAGAGCAGGGCAAGTACGCGGTGTACGTCGGCAGCCTGACGGTGCCGCTGCACATCACCTGGTCAGACTCGGCGATCAACTACCAGAAGCAGCACTACCCGAACATGCAGCTGGTGGGCGACAAGTTCGGCGTGGGCGAATCGCTGGATGACAGCGTGCGCACTACCAACGATCTGATGGCCAAATATCCCGATCTGAAAGGCGTGCTGGCCTTTGGTTCACAGGGGCCGATCGGCGCCGGACGCGCGGTGCTCAACCGCGGCAAAAGCAACGATATTTGCGTCATCGGGCCGTTCAGCCCGGGCCAGGGCGCTTCGCTGGTCAACCGTGGCGCCATCAAGGGTGGCTATATCTGGAATCCGCTGGTGGCGGGCGAAGTGTTCGTGCGCATCGCCGACATGATGCATAAGGGAGAAAAAATCACCGACGGCATGACCATCGAAGGCATGGGCAAGGTGCAGGTGGATGCGCAGCAGCACACCATTCTCGGCAATGTCACCGAAAGCCTGGATAAGCAAAACCTGCCGAAGCTGGTGAAGATGGGGCTGTAATCATGGCGATTTCCGGCAATACGGCAACGCAGGGCGCGCCGCTGATCGCGCTGCAGCAGCTGTCGATGACCTTTGGCGGCCAGCGAGCGCTGAACGCTATCTCGCTGGCGCTGATGCCGGGGGAAGTGCACTGCCTGGCGGGTACCAACGGCTGCGGCAAGAGTACGTTGATCAAAGCGATCGCCGGCGTGTATCAACCGGACGACGGCAGCCGCATCACCATCGACGGGCAAACCTTCGGTCGGCTGTCGCCGGATCAGGCGCGCGCCTTCGGCATTCAGGTGATCTACCAGGATTTGTCGCTGTTTCCCAACCTGACGGTGGCGGAAAACATCGCCTTCGAGCACAACCTGCATGGGCTGCTGGGATGGTACCGCCCGGCCCGGCTGCGGCGCACCGCCGAGCGGCTGCTGCAGGAGCTGAGTTTCCATCTGGATCTCGACAAACGGGTGGCGGAGCTGCCGATCGCCCAGCGCCAGCAGGTGGCGATCTGCCGCGCGCTGGTGGCGGAGGCGCGGCTGGTGATCATGGATGAACCGACCGCCTCGCTGACCCGCACCGAGGTTAATCAGCTGCTGCGCACGGTGGATTACCTGAAAGCGAAAGGCATCTGCGTGGTGTTCGTCAGCCACCGTCTGGACGAGGTGCTGGAGATTTCGGATCGCGTCACGGTGATCCGCGACGGCAACAAGATCGGCACCTGGCCGGCGGCGGAGATCACCGGCGATCGTCTGACCGAGCTGATGACCGGTCTGAAGCTGGACTATCGCCTGAAGTCGCCGAGCATGAATAAGGATCGGGTGATGTTGGAGGCGGATCGCCTCTGCCGCACCGGGCAGTATCAGGACGTGAGCTTCCGGCTGCATCAGGGCGAGGTGCTCGGTCTATGCGGGCTGCTCGGCTCCGGGCGCACCGAGCTGGCGCTGAGCCTGTTCGGTATGACCCGACCGGATAGCGGCAAGCTCTACCTCGACAGCAAACCGGTGCGCTTTCGCGGCCATGAGGACGCGATCAAGGCCGGCATCGGCTACGTCTCGGAGGATCGCCTGACGCTCGGCCTGGTGCAGCAACAGTCGGTGGCGGACAACGCGGTGCTGACCATTCTCGATAAGCTGCGCGGGCGTTTTCGCCTGATTGACGACTACCGCAAGAATCGCATCGTCGCGGAGTGGATCGCCAAACTCGGCGTGCGGGTGGCGGATCCGGACCAGGCGGTTTCGACGCTGTCCGGCGGCAACCAGCAAAAGATCGTGTTAGCCAAGTGGGTGCTGACTCAGCCGCGGATCCTGATCCTCGACTCGCCGACCGTCGGCGTCGACGTTGGCGCCAAGGCCAGCATTTACCAACTGATCCATCTGCTGGCGCAGGAGGGGATCGCCATTTTACTGATCTCCGACGAGGTGCCGGAGGTGTATTACAACTGCGATCGGGTGCTGCACTTCAGCGGCGGCAGCGTGATCGGCGAATACCTGCCGGGGCAGGTGAGCCAGCAACAGCTGGCGGAGGCGGTCAATGCGTAGATTCAACCTGAAACCGCGCGGCAACGAAGGCTACCTGGCCTGGGTACTGTTGCTGACGGTCATCGTTTTTTCGCTGCTCAGCGATCGGTTTTTGACGGTGCAAAACCTGCTCGATCTCAGCGAAAGCTATGCGGTGAGCGGCATTTTCGCCCTCGGCCTGTTCGTGGTGCTGGTGACCGGCGGTATCGATATCTCTTTCGCGGCGGTGGCCTCGGTGGTGCAGTACCTGATCGCCACGCTGGCGGCCCACTACGGGCTGGGCAGCCCGGCGGGCTGCATTCTGCTGGCGTTGGCGATCGGCGCCGCGCTGGGCATGGTCAACGCGCTGTTGATCTACTGCCTGCGCATCGTCTCGATCATCGTCACCATCAGTATGCAGGCGTTGTTGTTCGGCATGCTGATGTGGCTGACCAACGGCCGCAGCCTGTACGCGCTGCCGGATTGGTGGACGCTGCCGCGCAGCGTGCTGCCGTTCCAGCTGGGTGAACAGAGCTATCAGCTCGGTTTGCCGACGCTGGTGATGCTGGCGGTGGCGCTGCTGACCTGGCTGCTGCTGAACAAGACGCACCTCGGGCGTCAGCTGTTTGCCGTCGGCGGCGATGCGGAGTCGGCGCGGCGCATCGGCATCCGCGTCGGCCTGCTGCACCTGTTCGCCTATGGCTATCTGGGCGTGATGGCGGCGATCGGCGGCCTGGTGCAGGTGTACCGCATGGGGGAGGTGGTGCCCAACGCGCTGGTGGGCGGTGAGCTCGACGTACTGGCGGCGGCGGTGCTGGGCGGCGCCAGCCTGAACGGCGGCAAGGGCAGCGTGATCGGCACGCTGATGGGCGTATTCCTGATCGGCGTACTGAAAAACGGCCTCAACCTGATCGGCGTGTCCAGCTACTTCATGAACGTGGTGATCGGCCTGGTGATCGTCGCGGCGATTACCGTCACCCACTACAAGAAACGCAAAGAAACCGACGTCGGTTTCGCCTGAGGAGCGCCTGATGGGCAACTACCTGAAATTTCGTCCGGACGGCACCGCCGTCGGCCTGTTGGCGCTGCTGGTGGCGGTGGTGCTGGCCTTCAGCCTGCTGATGCCGGGGCGCTTCTTCAGCGGCGCCACCTTCACCAGCGTGGCGTTCCAGCTGCCGGAGCTGGGCCTGCTGACCCTGGCGATGTTCATTCCGATCCTCAGCGGCGGCCTGAACCTGTGCATTATCGCCAGCGCCAACCTGACCAGCCTGCTGATGGCCTGGCTGTTCATCAGCTATCTGCCGCCGGACGCCGGGCTGGGGCTGCAGGCGCTGTGGCTGGTGTTGGCGCTGGCGGCGGCGATGCTGCTGGCCGTGATGATCGGCGCAGTGACCGGCGCGTTGGTGGCCTACGTCGGCGCGCATCCGATTCTGGTGACGCTGGCGACCATGACCACGGTTAACGGCATCGGCATCTACCTGACGCGCGGTGCGGCCCTGAGCGGCATGCCGGAGATCGTGCGGTTTATCGGCGCCGAGCGCGTGCTGGGCGTGCCGGTACCGCTGTGGATCTTCCTGGCGGTTGCCGTGCTGCTGGCGCTGTTCTTGCAGAAAACCCGGCTCGGCAAATGCATCTACATGAGTGGCAGCAACATCAACGCCACCCACTTCAGCGGCGTGAATACCCATCGGGTGCTAATCGCCATTTACACCCTCTCCAGCCTGCTGTGCGTGATCGCCGGGCTGGTGATGATGGCGCGCTTCAACTCGGCGCGCATGGGCTACGGCGACTCTTATCTGCTGCTGACGGTGCTGGCGATCATTTTGGGCGGTACCGATCCGTTCGGCGGTTTTGGCCGGGTCAGCGGCGTGGTCCTGGCGCTGGTGGTGCTGCAGGTGATCGCCACCGGTTTGAACCTGATGAACGTCAGCCCGCATTTCAGCCTGGCGATGTGGGGCGCGGTGCTGATCGCCGTGCTGGCGCTGAAGTTTTTCCGCCATCGCTATCGGCAGCGGCGGGCGATGCGCCGCAGCGCGGCCCAGGCCAGAGCCGCAGCGGGCCACTGATCCTTTTCCCTTTTGCGCAGGATAACGCTAATGAAATACCAGATTTCGCCTTCACTGATGTGCATGAACCTGATGGATATCCGGCAGCAATTGGCGGTGCTGAACCGCCGCGCCGATATGCTGCATATCGACATCATGGACGGGCACTACGTGAAAAACATCACGCTGTCGCCGTTCTTTATCGAACAGATCCGCCCGCACACCTCGTTGCTGCTGGACGTGCATCTGATGGTGGAGAACCCGACCGATTTTATCGACCCGATCGCCCGCGCCGGCGCGGACTTTATCTGCCCGCACGCCGAAACCATCAACCGCGATGCGTTCCGCGTGATCAACCAGATCCGCGCGCTGGGCAAAAAAGTGGGGGTGGTGCTGAACCCGGCCACGCCGGTGGAGTTTATCCGCCACTACCTTCATCTGCTGGACAAGATCACCGTGATGACCGTCGATCCGGGCTATGCCGGGCAGCCGTTCATTCCCGAAATGCTGGAAAAGATCCGCCAGTTGCGCGATCTGAAACGCCAACAAAACCTGAGCTATCTGATCGAGATCGACGGATCCTGTAATCAGCGCACCTACCGCGATCTGATGGGCGCCGGCGCGGAAGTCTTGATCGTCGGCAGCTCCGGGCTGTTCAACCTCGATCCGGATCTGGAGACGGCATGGGAAAAAATGCTGGATCAGATGCGGCAGGCGGCCTGAGGCGGGGGACATGATGCGGCATTTTCTTGGCGTAGACGTCGGCGGCACCAATACCCGCCTGCTGTTGATGGATGATGACGGCGAGTTCAGCGGGTACCGCAAGGTAGCGACCGCCGATTGGGCACGGCAGGCCGATCCGTTGGTGGCGTTGGGCCGCCTGATCGCCGGGCATTGCAAGGATCGTCAGGTGGCGCAGGTGATGCTCGGGCTGCCGGGGATCCTCAGCCGCGATCGTTCGCGGGTGCTGTCGCTGCCGTTCATTCCGGCGCTGGACGCCCAGCCGGTGGCGGCGCTGTTGGCCGATGCGCTGGCGCTGCCGGTGCGGATGGATAAAGACGTCAATCACCTGCTGTGGTGGGACTTGCAGCAGCTGCCGGCGCTGCCGCAGGTGGCGGTGGGGCTGTATCTGGGCACCGGCATGGGCAACAGCCTGTGGCTGAACGGCGACTTTTATCACGGGGCGCACGGTGCCGCCGGTGAGCTGGGGCACATTCCCTGGCCGGGCCATCAGGGCGAGTGCCCGTGCGGTAAACGGGGCTGCGTCGAGAGCCTGACCTCCGGTCACTGGCTGACCGGCTGGGCGCGCGCCAACGCGGCGCAAACGCCGTTCGAACGGCTGTTCGAACGCCACGGCGAACATCCGGATCTGCGGCGCTTCGTCGAACGATTGGCGCAGACCATCGCCATCGAAATGAACGTGCTCGATCCCCAGCAGCTGATCCTGGGCGGCGGCGTGATCGCCATGAGCGGTTTCCCGTTGGCGCGCCTTGAGCAAGCGATCCGCCGCCATTTGCGCGGGCCGCAGCCGGCGCAGGGGCTGGCGATCTCCATCAGCCGCCTGACCGATGAAACCGGCAGCAAAGGCGCCTGCCTGGCCGCCCGGCGCCACCTCCAATTGAGCAGGGAGTACCCGCAATGAAAGGCAAAGTCTGCGTGTTCGGTTCGTTCAACCTGGATATCGTCGCCGGCATGGCGCGCTTTCCGCAGCCCGGTGAATCGCTGATCGCCCGCAACAGCATGATGGGCGCGGGCGGTAAGGGCGCCAACCAGGCCACCGCTGCGCTGCGCGCCGGGGCAAGGGTGCATTATATCGGCAAGGTGGGGCGCGATGACTTCGGCACCTTCGCCCGGCGCCACCTCGCCACCGCCGGTTTCGATGCGGTGACGCTGTTCTCGACCGGCGATTGCCCGACCGGCAATGCGCTTATCTACGTTGCCGGCGAGGAGGCGGAGAACATGATCGCCGTCGATCCCGGCGCCAACCTGACGGTCAGCGAAGACGAGGTGCGCCAGTGCCGCCCGGCGATCGCCGCGGCGGACATTCTGTTGACCCAGCTGGAGAACAATCTGCCGGCGATTGAGCAGGTGATCGCCATCGCCCGCGAGGCGCAGACGTTCATCATCCTCAACCCGGCGCCGTTTCAGCCGGTGCCGGACAGCCTGCTGGCACAGGTCGATATGCTGACGCCCAACGCCACCGAGTGTACGTTGCTGACCGGCGTGCCGGTGCGGGATGTGGCTTCGGCGCGCCAGGCGGCGCAGGTGCTGCATGCCAAAGGCATTCGCTTACTGATCGTGACCTTGGGCACGCAGGGGGCGTTGTTCTCGGACGGGGAAAACAGCGAGCTGATCCCGGCGTTTCCAGCGCAGCCGAAAGACACCACCGGCGCGGGCGATGCGTTTAACGGCGCCCTGGCGGCGCAGCTGGCGAATCAGGTGCCGTTAGCCGATGCGGTGCGCTTCGCCGCCGCCTATGCGGCGGTCTGCGTGGAGCGCGCCGGGGCGGCGGGATCGATGCCGAGCTATGAGGAGGCGTTGGAACGCCAGCGGGCGTTCGCTTGACGTTGAAGGGCTGCTGCGGCAGCCCGGTTCACTTACTTCAACCAGCCTTTGCGCTGCGCATCCCGCAGGTGTTGCTCCATGTGGTGCCACAGCTCGGGGTGCACGTCGGCGATCGATGCATTGCGCGCCAGCACCTGCTCCAGGCTGATGCCGTTCTCTACCCAGCTCTGGCCTTCATTGTGCAGGTTCATCAGCATCGGCATGGTGCGATCCAGCAGCAAAGCGAAGCGCGCATCGGCGCTTTCGCCATCTTCATATTCCTGCCATAAAGCGGTGAAATACTCGCGCTGAGCCTCCGGCAACATGCCGAACAGACGGCGCGCCGCCGCCACTTCCTGATCGTGGATTGCCGCGCGGGCCGCCAGATCGTAGACCAGCACGTCGCCGGCGTCGATTTCCACGATGTCATGCAGCAGCGCCATCTGGATCACGCGCTGAATGTCTACGTCATCACCGGCGTAGGGCGCCAGGCTCATGGCGGCGATGGCGAAATGCCAACTGTGTTCGGCGGAGTTTTCCTGGCGCTGGGTACCCAGCACTTTGGTGCGGCGTTGCACGCCTTTCAACTTATCGATTTCCATCAGGAACTGGATGACCTGGGTCATTGAGCCGAAATCTAACGCGGGTACAGCGGATGACATGGTGTAAACCTCAAGGTGGGTGGGTTGAAGCCTGACGATTGTAGACCACCGGACGGGCGATTTCGATGGTTACACGCGTTCACATTTTTATTTTAGCGTACACGTGTACACTGGAATTATTCTCAGTTAAGCTGCTTTGCGTTAATTTCGCACAAAGCAGGGCATTTTGAGGGGTTACGCGTTATGGGGAAAACGGACGTAGTGAAAGCCGGGAACAATAAGATTGTCGCCGCGGCTTATCCGTGGGCGGAAGAGATCGCCAACAGCATCAGCCACGGCATCGGGCTGGTGTTCGGTATCGTCGGCCTGGTGTTGCTGCTGGTGCAGGCGGTGAATACCGGCGCGGATGCGACGGCCATCACCAGTTACAGCCTGTACGGCGGCAGCATGATCCTGCTGTTTCTCGCTTCCACGTTGTACCATGCGATTCCGCATCAGAAGGCCAAGCATTGGCTGAAAAAATTTGACCACTGCGCCATTTATCTCCTGATTGCCGGGACTTATACCCCGTTTTTGCTGGTGGGGCTGGATTCGCCGCTGGCGAAGGGCCTGATGGCGGTAATCTGGGGGTTGGCGCTGCTGGGCGTGCTGTTCAAGCTGGCCTTCGCCCACCGTTTTGAAGCCCTGTCGCTGGTGACCTACCTGACGATGGGCTGGCTGTCGCTGATCGTGATTTATCAGCTGGTTACGCGGCTGGAGGCCGGCGGCGTCACGCTGCTGGCGATAGGCGGGGTGGTCTATACCCTGGGGGTGATTTTCTACGCCTCCAAGCGCATCCGCTTTGGCCACGCCATCTGGCACGCCTTTGTGCTCGGCGGCAGCGCCTGCCATTTCATGGCGATCTACCTGTACGTCTAAGCGTTGCCGCTACGTCTGAATGCGTATTGAACAGGCGCCTCTTTTGTTTTAAAAAAGAGGCGCTTGCTTCTTTCGGGTATCCAGCAAGCCCGTTCTTTCATTTCTGAGCCCGCATACTCTTTCTCTTAACTTTGTTCAGGACTCATCACGATGATCGTTCGCTTATCCAAAGCGCTGCTGGTCTGCGCTATCGCTTTGTTCGCTTCGCTGGTGGCCTTCGGCAATATCACCGATTACGGCTCCAACTTCGCCTTCGTGCGCCACGTCTTTATGATGGACACCATTTTCCCCGACGCCACCATCGGCTACCGTTCTATACAAACGCCGTGGCTGCATCACGCCGGCTATATTTTCATCATTGCGCTGGAGAGCCTGACCGCGCTGCTGTGCTGGATCGGCGGTCTGCGTCTGTTGAGCGGCCTGAAACTGCCCGCTAAAGCCTTCAACGGCCGGAAAAAACTGGCGGTAGTGGGGCTGACGCTGGGTTTCCTCACCTGGCAGGTCGGCTTTATGTCGATTGGGGGAGAGTGGTTCGGCATGTGGATGTCGAAACAATGGAACGGCGTGCCCGATGCGTTTCGCTTTTTCATCACCATCATCCTGGTGCTGATCTATCTGGTGCAGCGCGACGGGGAGTTGGACGAGTAACGAAGACGGCCGCAGGCAGGGCGCCTGCGGCCGATGGATTATTTCTCTTCGGCCAGCGAGTACGGCAAGGGTTTGATCGCCAGCTGGCTGGCGGCATCGTCGCGCACCCGCAGCTTGCTGTCGGCGTCCAAATCGTTGTTCATCACCACCTGTACCCACAGCGTGCCGTCGGCCAGTTGGCTCGACGCCAGTACGGTGCCGGTGCGGCGCCAGTTTTCACCCAGCTGCAGCTCCAGATCTTCCGCCGCCTGCGGGGCGCGGGCCGCCTTACCTTCCAGCCAGTAGAGCGCACGCTTGTTGGCGCCGCGGAATTTGGCGCGCGCCACCATCTCCTGACCGGTATAGCAGCCCTTGCTGAAGCTGATGCCTTCCAGCGCCTGCAGGTTGGTGGCCTGCGGGATCAGCTGCGCGCTGTTGGCGGCGTCGATAACCGGATAGCCGGCTTCGATCTCCAGCGCCAGCCATTGGCCGCTGTCATTCAGCTCCGCCTGGTCATGCAGCTTGCCGATCAGCTGTTCGGCCACGGCAGGGCGGGTCACCAGCAGAAAACGTTCCGCCGGCGCATTGAAGTGCAGAATCGTGGTCTCGCCGTCCTGCACCACCGGGTGTTCGGCATCCGGCAGCGTAGCGAACCGGCCCGCCAACGCGGCGCGCGCCTGGAAACCGGCGACGCCCAGCAACACCGCATCGTTATCGGCGGCGATGGTGACTTTGGAGAACACCGCGTATTTTTTGATTTCAGCCAGTTGGCTGTCCAGCACGCTGCGGCGTTCCAGATAGGCGAAGCCTTCACCACGGTGGAACAGACGCAGGTTGCTCCACATTTTGCCCTTGGCGTCGCAGTGGGCGCACAGCACGTGCCGATCGGCCGCCAGCGCGTCGATGTCCGCCGTCACCTGGCCCTGGAGATACTTCACCGTGTCCGGCCCGTTTAACGTCACCAGCGCCCAATCTTCCAGCGAGATCAGCGTCAGGGGCAGATGGGTGGAAGCGGAGGGCTGACGGGGTGGGAATGGAATGTTATGCGCCATAGTAAGTTCCTGCTCAACGTTTAGCTTACCTGAAGGGTATTGAACCCATGGTAAAAGAGGCGGCGGGCTTTGCAAACTGTTATTCGCGCCGTGGCGCCGGGGTGCGCTTTTTTTGGCATTTTGCGCTTTATTACGTTTTCCGCAGCAAAGCGCCTTCCCGGCGTGTATGTCAAATTGTTACTCTATAGGCTTGCGGCCTGGGCACCCTTGCAGACAGATCCCCGGCTGATGGAATTATATTGCGACGGCGTTGCCATACAGTGTGTCATTTGAACCCTGCGCTGGCGCTGCCGCGCTGAAAAGAGGTGAGTCATAACAACATGGATATTAACAACAAAGCACGTATTCACTGGGCTTGCCGCCGTGGCATGCGCGAGCTGGACATCTCCATCATGCCGTTCTTCGAATACGAATACGACAGCCTGAATGACGCGGACAAGGCGTTGTTCATCCGCCTGCTGGAGTGCGACGATCCCGATTTGTTCAACTGGCTGATGAATCATGGCGCGCCGCAGGACAGCGAGCTGCAGAGAATGGTGACCCTGATCCAAACGCGAAATAAAGACCGTGGCCCAGTGGCGATGTGATATCCGCATTTCCTGGCGCACTCAGCTGTTTTCCCTGTTGACCCACGGCGTTCTGATCCTGCTGATCCTGATTTCGCCCTGGCCGGAAGGCTTTGGTCCGCTCTGGCTGGTGCTGCTGACGCTGGTGGTGTTTCAGTGCATTCGCAGCCAGAAGCGCATCGCCGCGGTGCAGGGCGAGCTGCGGCTGTTGGCGGACCGGCGCTTCAGCTGGCACGGCCGCGAGTGGCGGCTGGCGAAAAAACCGTGGATGCCGGGTTACGGCATGCTGCTGACGCTGCAGCCGACGGAGGGCAAAAAGCGCCGCCGGCTGTGGCTGGCTTCCGACTGCATGAGCAAAGAGGAGTGGCGCCACCTGCGGCAGCTGTTGCTGTATCCGCCGGTGGGTGACGGCGAGGAGGCCTGATGAAACCCGTACTCTGGTTGGTGGAGGATGAACCCAGCATTGCCGATACGCTGGTTTACACGCTGGAGAGCGAAGGCTTCGAAGTCCGCTGGTTCGAACGCGCGGAACCGGCGCTGCAGGCGCTGGCGCAAGGCGCGCCCGCGCTCGCTATCCTCGATGTCGGTTTGCCGGATATCAACGGCTTTGAATTGTGTCGCCGCCTGCTGGCTCAGGCGGCCGACCTGCCGATTCTGTTTCTTACCGCCCGCAGTGATGAAGTGGATCGCCTGATCGGGCTGGAGATCGGCGCCGACGACTATGTCGCCAAGCCGTTCTCCCCTCGCGAGGTTAGCGCCCGGGTGCGCACCATTTTGCGCCGCCTGCATAAGCAGCAGCGCCTGCAACAGAGCACGCGCTACCATTTCGGCGCTTTCACGCTCGACGAAGACGCGGCCACCATCTCCTACCATCAGCGGCCGCTGCCGCTGACCCGTTACGAATACCTGCTGCTGAAAACGCTGCTGTTGGCGCCCGGACGGGTGTTCTCGCGGCAGCAACTGATGGAAAGCGTTTGGGCGCAGGCGGAAGAAAGCCTGGATCGCACCGTCGATACCCACATCAAAACGCTGCGCGCCAAGCTGCGTGCGGTGGAGCCCGGTGAACCGCCCATCCACACCCACCGCGGATTGGGCTACAGCGTGAGCCGCCAGCCATGAAAATTGGCCTGCGCCTGCTGCTGGGGTATTTTCTGATCGTGGCGGTGGCCGGGTATTTCGTGCTGAGCATTTTCGTCCAGGAAGTGAAGCCCGGCGTGCGGCGCGCTACCGAAGGCACGCTGGTGGACACCGCTAACCTGCTGGCGCAGATCGCCCGTCAGGACATGCAGCGCGGCGATGCGGCGCATGGTCAACTGGCGCAGGCGTTTACGCAGCTGAACCAGCGGCCGATCGGCGCCAATATCTCCGGCATCCGCAAGGATCGCAGCGAATACCACGTCTATCTTACCGATGCCCAGGGGCGAGTTATCTTCGATTCTGCCGGCCGCGCGCAGGGGCAGGACTATTCGCGCTGGAATGACGTTTATCGGACACTGCGCGGCCAGTACGGCGCCCGCAGTACCCGCAGCGACCCGCAGGATGAAAACAGTTCGGTGATGTATGTGGCCGCGCCGGTGATAGAACAAGGGCGTATTATCGGCGTGCTCACCGTGGGCAAACCCAACAGCACCATGGCGCCGGTGATCAAACGCAGTGAACGGCGCATTCTGTGGGCCGGCGCATTGCTGCTGGGGATCGCGCTGCTGATCGGGGCGGTATTCGTCTGGTGGATCACCCGTTCGATAGGCCGGCTGGTACGCTATGCCGACGGGGTGGCGCAGGGAGAAAACGCGCCGCTGCCCAAAGTGGGCGGCCGGGAACTGACGCAGCTGGCGCAGGCGCTGGAGAGCATGCGACTGAAGCTGGAAGGCAAAGCCTATATCGAACAGTATGCACATACCCTGACGCATGAGCTGAAAAGCCCGTTGGCGGCGATCAGGGGCGCGGCAGAGCTGTTGCAAGAGTTGCCGCCGCCGGAGACCGCCCGGCGTTTTCTCACCAATATCGAGCAGCAAAGCGCACGCATCCAGCAACTGGTGGACAAACTGCTGGTGCAGGCGCGGCTGGAGAGTCGGCCAGATATGGAGACCGCGCCCATCGCGATCGCGGCGCTGATCAGCCAGACGATGGCGGGCAAAGAGGCACAGGCGACGCAGCGCGGCGTCAGGTTACAATTGGAGGCGCTGGCAGAGGTGACGCTGAACGGCGATGCGTTGCTGATCAGCCAGGCGCTGACCAACCTGCTGGACAATGCGATCGACTTTACCCCGCCGGGCGGTTGCGTCAGCGTGCGAGGCGAACGGCGGGAACAGCATTACTGCATCAGCGTTTGCGATGACGGCAGCGGCATTCCGAACTATGCGCTCGATAAGGTGTTCGAACGCTTTTATTCGCTGCCGCGCGCCGAACGGCCGAAAAGCAGCGGGCTGGGGCTGAACTTCGTGCAGGAGGTCGCCCGTCTGCATCATGGCGGCATTCACCTGCGCAACCGTCGGCCGCACGGGGTGGAAGCGACGTTGATGTTATCGCTGTGACTTCACCTTCCCTTCACATAACCACATTCTGATTTCACCTGCGGGTTTTATCGTGGCCTCATTACCTATGAGGAGCGAGCATGATGAAATCGGTACTTTTCTGGAAAATAACCACGCTGCTGGGATTGATGGTGGTGATGTTGATCCCCATCGCCCAACTGATGAGCGTGATCGACGAACGCAGCGGCTATCGGCAAAACGTGGTCGGGCAGGTAAGCGAAAGCACCAGCGGGGCGCAGCGCGTGCTCGGCCCGTTGATTGTCATTCCCTACGTCGAACGAGAAGAGAAGAAAGACGAGAAAGGACAAACGGTAGTGCAGCGGGTGCAGCATTACCGCTATTTGCTGCCGGAGTCGCTTCAGGTGCTGGGGGCGCCGAAAGTAGAGGTGCGTAAACTGGGCATTTATCAGACGCAGGTTTACCAGGGGCCGCTGAACTTCAAGGTGCGTTTCGGCCAGCCGGAACTGGCGGATTTGCAACGTGCCAACGTGACCCTCGGCCAGCCGTTCCTGCTGGTGGCGCTGAGCGACTCTCGCGGCATCAAGAGCATTTCTCCTCTGGAAATACCGCAGCCGGTGGCGTTTGAACCGGGCACCGGCGTGGGATCGTTGCGCCAAGGGATCCACGCACCGTTGACGCTGGCGGCGCTGCAACAAAAAGAGGGGCTGAACGCCGACTTCACCCTGACGCTGGCGGGCACCAGCAGCCTGTCGCTGGTGCCGCTGGGGCGCAGCAGCGAATTGCAGCTGCAAAGCAACTGGCCGCACCCGAATTTCCTCGGCAACTTCCTGCCGGACGAACGCAGGGTGACGGAGCAGGGGTTTAGCGCTCGCTGGCGCAGCACCTGGTTCGCCAACAATATCAACAGTGCGTTCCATTACGACGATGGCATTATCGACGAGGACAAGCTGCCGGCCTTCAGCGCCAGCCTGGTCGAACCGGTCGATCACTATCAGCTGGCCGAGCGCGCGGTCAAATACGCGCTGCTGTTTATCGGGCTGACGTTTATGGCGTTTTTCCTGTTCGAAACCCTGACCGGGCTGCGGGTGCACCCGATTCAGTATCTGCTGGTCGGCGCGGCGCTGGTGTTGTTCTACCTGATTCTGCTGGCCTTCTCCGAACACCTGGGATTCGCTCTCGCTTACCTGGCGGCCAGCATCGCCTGCAGCGGTCTGATCGGCTTCTATCTGAGCGCCGTACTGCGCGGCAAGCTGCGCGGTGCGCTGTTCGCCGCGAGCCTATTGCTGTTGTACGGCGTGCTCTATTTGCTGTTGCAGTCGGAGGACAACGCGTTGGTGCTGGGGGCAGGGCTGCTGTTCGCCATTCTGGCGGGCATTATGCTGTTGACGCGCAAGCTGGACTGGTATCAGGTGGCGGATCCGGCGCGGTTGGCCAAGGAGACGCCGGCCGGAGAAGACGAGCCACGCTTTCGTCTGTGGAAATAAGCGGGGAAATCGGGCGCGCTCAGCGCCCGACAGCGGCTACAGCAGCGGCTCCATCTCCAACAGGATCTGTTCGCACCATTGCTGCAGGCGCTCTTCGCTCAGATCGTATTGGTTGACCTCATCGAGCGCCAGGCCAACGAAGTGTTTGCCGTCGGCGCTCAGCGGCTTGGGGCTGGTGAACTCGAAGCCGTCGGTCGGCCAGAAGCCGACGAACTGTACGCCCAGCGGCGCGATCTGATCGTGCAGCATGCCCAGCGCGTCGAGGAACCACTCACCGTAACCGAGTTGATCGCCCATGCCGTACATGGCGACGATCTTGCCTTTCAGATCCAGCGCCGGCAGCTGCGGCCAGATCGCTTCCCAGTCTTCCTGCAGTTCGCCGAAATCCCAGGTCGGGATACCGAGGATCAGAATGGAATAGTCCTCCATCAGCTTGGGAGAGACGTCTTTCAGGTTGTGCAGGTCGACCAGGTCTTCACCCAGAATCTCACGGATTTTTTCTGCCGCCATCTCGGTGTAGCAGGTGCTGGAGCCGTAAAACAGACCAATCTTCATGTGTAAACCGTTACGTTGCTGTTTAGAGAATTGCAGCGAGTATACCTGATTTGCGTCGGCTTAAGGCATAATGGCGCGGGTGGAAATGCAACAAAGAGAGGACCGCGTGCAACAGCAAGACAATGCGCTGATTGAACAATTCCTGGATGCGCTGTGGCTTGAGCGCAATCTGGCGGAAAATACGCTGGCCTCCTACCGGCTGGATTTGCAGGCCCTGGGCACCTGGCTTGGCCATCAAAACACCGCCTTGCTGCAGGCGCAGGCGTTGGATCTGCAGGCCTTTCTCGCCGAGCGGGTGGAGGGCGGCTACAAGGCCACCAGCTCGGCGCGTTTGCTGAGCGCCATGCGCCGCCTGTTTCAGTACCTGTATCGCGAAAAACTGCGCGCCGACGATCCCACCGCGCAGCTGGCCTCTCCCAAACTGCCGCAGCGTTTGCCGAAGGATCTGAGCGAGGCGCAGGTCGATGCGCTGTTGCAGGCGCCCTGCGTCGATCAACCGCTGGAGCTGCGCGACAAGGCGATGCTCGAAGTGTTGTACGCCACCGGGCTGCGGGTTTCCGAACTGGTGGGGCTGAGCATCAGCGACGTCAGCCTGCGCCAGGGCGTGGTGCGGGTGATCGGCAAGGGCAACAAGGAGCGGCTGGTGCCGCTGGGCGAAGAGGCGGTCTACTGGATCGAAAATTATCTGGAACACGGCCGCCCGTGGCTGGTCAACGGCCAGACGCTGGATGTGTTGTTCCCCAGCACCCGTTGCCAGCAAATGACCCGACAGACGTTCTGGCATCGCATCAAACACTATGCCATCCTTGCGGGCATCGACAGCGAACGTCTGTCGCCGCACGTGTTGCGGCACGCGTTCGCCACCCATTTGCTGAACCATGGGGCCGATCTCCGTGTCGTACAGATGTTGTTAGGGCACAGCGATCTCTCGACCACGCAAATTTATACTCATGTAGCGACCGAACGACTGAAACAGCTACATCAACAGCATCACCCGCGCGCCTGAGCGGCGGGTTCGAAAGGATTGGAACAATGAAAAAAGGTTTAATGCTGCTCTCTCTGCTGGTGGCTTCGGTGACTGGTGCCGCCCATGCCGATGACGCGGCGATCAAAAAAGCGCTCGCCAGCCTGGGCATCCAGCAGGCGGACGTGCAGCCTTCGCCGGTTAACGGCCTGAAAACCGTGCTGACCGACAGCGGCGTGCTGTACGCCTCCGAAGACGGCAAGCACATCCTGCAGGGCCCGCTGTTCGACGTCAGCGGCAAAGAGCCGGTCAACGTGACCAACCAACTGCTGAGCAGCAAGATGGACGCGCTGAAAGATCAGATGATCGTCTACAAAGCGCCGAAAGAGAAACACGTGATCACCGTGTTCACCGATATCACCTGCGGTTACTGCCATAAGCTGCACCAGCAGATGAAAGAGTACAACGATCTGGGCATCACCGTGCGTTACCTGGCGTTCCCGCGTCAGGGGCTGGCTTCCCAGGCTGAGAAAGACATGAAGTCTATCTGGTGTACCGCCGACAAGGCCAAGGCGTTCGACGCCGCCATGAAGGGCGACGCCATCTCTCCGGCCACTTGCAAAACTGACATCAGCAAGCATTACGAGCTGGGCGTGCAGTTCGGCATTCAGGGCACGCCGGCGATCATTCTGGAAAACGGCATGATGATCCCGGGCTATCAGGGGCCAAAAGAGATGGCCGCCATGCTGGATGCGCACCAGGCCGCCACCAAAGCCGGTGGTTAATCGCCGGTGAGTATTAAAACGCAACTACGCCGCCGTCCGGCGGCGGACGACACGCATCTGCCCGCCAGTTTGCCGCCGCTGCTGCGCCGGCTTTACGCCCTGCGCGGCGTGCAGGGTGAGCAGGAGCTGGAGCGCGGCGTCAAGGGCATGCTGCCCTGGCAACAGCTGGACGGCATCGACGACGCCGTCAGCCTGCTGCAACAGGCGCTGGCCGACGGTCGCCGCATCATGGTGGTGGGCGATTTCGACGCCGACGGCGCCACCAGCACTGCGCTGGCGGTGCTGGCGCTGCGCAGCATGGGCGGCGCAACCGTCGACTATCTGGTGCCGAACCGCTTTGAAGACGGCTACGGCCTGAGCCCCGAAGTGGTGGAGCAGGCGGCGGCGCGCGGCGCGGAGCTGATCGTCACCGTCGATAACGGCATCTCCTCGCACGCCGGCGTCGACGTGGCGCACGCCAAGGGCATGCAGGTGCTGGTGACCGATCACCACCTGCCGGGCGAGACCCTGCCGGCGGCCGAAGCGATCGTCAATCCCAACCTGCGCGGCTGCGCCTTCCCGTCCAAATCGCTGGCCGGAGTGGGCGTCGCGTTCTACCTGATGTTGGCGCTGCGCGCCCGGCTGCGGGACAGCGGCTGGTTCGAACAGCGCGCGCTGGCGATGCCCAATCTGGCGGAACTGCTGGATCTGGTGGCGCTCGGCACCGTGGCCGACGTGGTGCCGCTGGACGCCAACAACCGCATTCTGGTGTATCAAGGGTTAAACCGCATCCGCGCCGGCAAATGCCGTCCGGGCATCCGCGCGCTGCTTGAGGTAGCCAACCGCGACGCCCGCCAGCTGGCGGCCAACGATCTCGGTTTCGCCCTCGGCCCGCGTCTCAATGCCGCCGGCAGGCTTGACGACATGTCGATCGGCGTGGCGCTGCTGCTGAGCGACGACATCGCGCAGGCGCGTATGCTGGCCAACGATCTCGACGCGTTGAACCAGACGCGACGCGAGATAGAGCAGGGCATGCAGGTGGAAGCCCTGCAGCTGTGCGACCAGTTGGAGCGCACCAGCACCGAGCTGCCTTACGGGCTGGCGATGTATCACCCGGAATGGCACCAGGGCGTGGTGGGTATCCTCGCTTCACGTATCAAAGAGCGTTTCCACCGTCCGGTGATCGCGTTCGCGCCGGCGGGTGACGGCATCCTGAAAGGCTCCGGCCGTTCGGTGCCCGGCCTGCACATGCGCGACGCCCTGGAGCGGCTGGATATGCTGAACCCCGGCCTGATGATGAAGTTCGGCGGCCACGCGATGGCGGCCGGGCTGTCGCTGGAAGAGGCCAGGTTCGACGAGTTCCGCCAGCGCTTCGGCGAGTTGGTGGGGGAATGGCTCGATCCGGCGATGCTGGAAGGGGTGATCTGGTCCGACGGCGAACTGGCGATGCAGGAGCTGTCGCTGACGACGGCGGAGCTGCTGCGCGAGGGCGGCCCGTGGGGCCAGGCGTTCCCGGAACCGACCTTTGACGGCAAATTCCGCATCCTGCAGCAGCGGCTGGTGGGCGAGAAACACCTGAAGCTGATGGTGGAACCGCTCGGCGGCGGCCCGCTGCTCGACGGCATCGCGTTCAACGTGGACACCACGCTGTGGCCGGACAGCAGCGTGCGCGAGGTCGAACTGGCCTACAAGCTCGACGTCAACGAGTTTCGCGGCAACCGCAACGTGCAGCTGCTGATCCAGCATCTTTGGCCGCGCTGAGGCGAAATTGAACACAATTCGGGGATTGGGCTCTCCAATCCCCTGCATCCTTCCCGATCGCCACAAAAACTGACCAACTCGCTATAAACTGCCGCCCGGATCCGTTAGAATTAGCGGTTCCAATGGCATTCCGCCATCGACGACATCAACGTAAAAGAACGAAACCATGTTTGAAATTAACCCGGTAAAAAACCGAATTCAGGACCTGTCCGAGCGGACTGCGGTTCTTAGGGGGTATCTTTGACTATGATGCCAAGAAGGAACGCCTAGAAGAGGTCAACGCCGAGCTGGAGCAGCCGGACGTTTGGAACGAGCCGGAGCGCGCGCAGGCGCTCGGCAAAGAGCGCGCCGCGCTGGAAGCCATCGTTGAAACCATCGATCAGCTGGAGCAGGGCGGCGAAGACGTCGGCGGGCTGCTGGAACTGGCGGTGGAAGCCGACGATGAAGAGACCTTCAACGAAGCGGTCGCCGAGCTGGATCAACTGATGAGCAAGCTGGATCAGTTGGAATTCCGCCGCATGTTCTCCGGCGAATACGACAGCGCCGACTGCTACCTGGATATCCAGGCCGGCTCCGGCGGCACCGAAGCGCAGGACTGGGCCAGCATGCTGCTGCGCATGTACCTTCGCTGGGCTGAAGCCAAGGGCTTCAAGACCGAAGTGATCGAAGAGTCCGACGGCGACGTCGCGGGCCTGAAGTCTGCCACCATCAAGATCATCGGCGACTACGCGTTCGGCTGGTTGCGCACTGAAACCGGCGTTCACCGCCTGGTGCGCAAGAGCCCGTTCGACTCCGGCGGCCGTCGCCACACCTCGTTCAGCTCGGTGTTCATCTACCCGGAAGTTGACGACGATATCGATATCGAAATCAACCCGGCGGATCTGCGTATCGACGTGTACCGCGCCTCCGGTGCGGGCGGTCAGCACGTCAACAAAACCGAATCCGCCGTACGTATTACTCACCTGCCAACCAACATCGTGGTGCAGTGCCAGAACGATCGTTCTCAGCATAAGAACAAGGATCAAGCGTTTAAACAGCTGCGAGCCAAGCTGTACGAGTTTGAGATGCAAAAGAAAAATGCTGATAAGCAGACGATGGAAGACAACAAGTCAGACATCGGCTGGGGCAGCCAAATCCGTTCTTACGTGCTGGATGACTCCCGCATCAAGGATTTGCGCACCAACGTCGAAACGCGTAACACGCAGGCCGTACTGGATGGCGACCTGGATAAATTCATTGAGGCAAGTTTGAAAGCCGGGTTATGAGGAATAGAAATGTCTGAACAACAAGTACAGGGCGCCGATCAGGCGCTGGATCTCAATAACGAACTGCAGTCCCGCCGCGAGAAACTGGCCGGCCTGCGCGAGAACGGCATTGCGTTCCCGAACGACTTCCGTCGTGACTCCACCTCCGACAAACTGCACGCCGCGTACGGCGATAAAGACAACGAAGAGCTGGAAGCGCTGGGCGTAGAAGTGACCGTCGCCGGCCGCATGATGACCCGCCGTATTATGGGCAAGGCATCCTTCGTCACGCTGCAGGACGTGGGCGGCCGCATTCAGCTGTACGTCGCGCGCGACGATCTGGCTGAAGGCGTATACAACGACCAGTTCAAGAAGTGGGACCTGGGCGATATCCTCGGCGCACGCGGCAAGCTGTTCAAAACCAAGACCGGCGAACTGTCGATCCACTGCACCGAGCTGCGTCTGCTGACCAAAGCGCTGCGCCCGCTGCCGGACAAATTCCACGGCCTGGCGGATCAGGAAACCCGTTACCGCCAGCGTTACCTGGACCTGATCGCCAACGAAGAATCGCGCAACACCTTCAAGGTGCGTTCTCAGGTGATGTCGGCTATCCGCAACTTCATGGTGGAACGCGGCTTCATGGAAGTCGAAACCCCGATGATGCAGGTGATCCCGGGCGGCGCGTCCGCGCGTCCGTTCATCACGCACCACAATGCGCTGGACATCGACATGTACCTGCGCATCGCGCCGGAACTGTATCTGAAGCGTCTGGTGGTCGGCGGCTTTGAGCGCGTGTTCGAAATCAACCGCAACTTCCGTAACGAAGGCGTTTCTCCGCGTCACAACCCAGAGTTCACCATGATGGAACTCTACATGGCTTACGCGGATTACAAAGACTTGATCGAGCTGACCGAGACGCTGTTCCGCACCCTGACCGAGAAAGTGCTGGGCACCTCTCAGGTGCAGTACGGTGACGAAGTGTTCGACTTCGGCAAGCCGTTCGAGAAGCTGACCATGACCGAGGCGATCAAGAAATACCGCCCGGAAACCGATCTGGCTGACCTGGCCGACATGGGCAAAGCGGTGGCCATCGCCGAATCCATCGGCATCAAGGTTGAGAAGAGCTGGGGCCTGGGCCGCGTCGTGACCGAGATCTTCGAAGAAGTGGCGGAAAGCCATCTGATTCAGCCGACCTTCATCACCGAGTACCCGGCTGAAGTGTCGCCGCTGGCGCGCCGCAACGACGTTAACCCGGAAATCACCGACCGCTTCGAGTTCTTCATCGGCGGCCGTGAAATCGGCAACGGCTTCTCCGAGCTGAACGACGCCGAAGACCAGGCACAGCGCTTTGCCGATCAGGTGAACGCCAAAGACGCCGGCGACGACGAAGCGATGTTCTACGACGAAGACTACGTCACCGCGCTGGAGCACGGCCTGCCGCCGACCGCCGGTCTGGGCATCGGTATCGACCGCATGGTGATGCTGTTCACCAACAGCCATACCATCCGCGATGTGATTCTGTTCCCGGCGATGCGCCCACAGAAATAATTCCGTTTAGCGTGAAACCACCGGTGCAGGCAACTGCGCCGGTTTTTTTTCGCCCACCGGACTTAACCGCTTAAAACATCGACAGTTACGCGCCATCTCCGCTTGCCCGCCGCCGATAACCGGTTATAATGCCTGTCGCACACCGATGCGGGTGTAGTTCAATGGTAGAACGGCAGCTTCCCAAGCTGCATACGAGGGTTCGATTCCCTTCACCCGCTCCAGTACTTCCTCCTGAAAACATCCTGATTCTCCGAAAGATTACCCCAACCCAATCCTTTGCCCCTGTAAGCGTTATCACTGGTTGTCCGCCATCCCACCAGCATCATCAGCGCCGTGGTGAGGAAAGCGGGGCAAAAAAATGCCGCCCCTGGGGACGGCATGTCGCTCTTTAGCGCACCAGATGCAAGAAATGCAGGTGCTTTTCGTACTGGTCGAGAATATCGTTGATCAACTGCTCCTGATTCCAGCCCATGACATCGTAGTTCTGGCCGCCTTCTTTCAGGTAGATCTCCGCGCGATAATACTTGTGCTGCTCGGCTTGCTGTTCATCGTTATCCAGCCCGGCCAGAGCGAACGTCGGCGAACTGTAGCCGCGCAGTCTGACTTCATAGATAAAGTTAAGCTCATCGCCCAAATCGACCTCGAAACGAATGCGGTCTTCCGCAGTGGCGTTGATGCTGCTGAGCGTGTTTTGTTTACTCAGCTCTTCCTGCACCAGCGTCATGGCCGGTTGGATAACCTCATCCATAAAGCGCTTAACCAGCGAGCGTTTTGGCAGATAGGCGATATTGCGCAGCCTGCGCTGCCAGGGAATGGGGTTGCGGGCGGCGGTGGGGGCGATGGTGGCCATATTTTGGCTGTCGCGTTTCGTCAGGTCGCGGCGCAGCGCTTTAAGCAAGCCGTAAATGGATATCAGCAAGATGGCCGAGAACGGCAATGCGCTGGCGATGGTGACGGTTTGCAGCGCGCTGAGCCCCCCGGCGATCAGCAAGGCGATGGCGACGATGCCCATCAGCGACGCCCAGAAAATGCGTTGCCAAACCGGCGTGTTGCTGGAGCCGCCCGAAGCCAGCGTATCTACGACCATGGCGCCGGAATCGGCGGACGTGACAAAAAAGACGATAACCATCGCCATGGCGATAAACGAAAGCACGCTGGAGAACGGGAAATGCTCCAGGAAGTTAAACAACGCCAACGCCACGTCTTGCTGCACCGTAGTGGCGAGGTCTGTCGCACCCTGTTCCATAATGAGGTAAATGGCGCTGTTGCCGAACACCGTCATCCACATGAGGGTGAAGCCGGCCGGGACGAACAGCACGCCCGTGACAAATTCGCGGATGGTTCGGCCGCGGGAAACCCGAGCGATGAACATACCGACGAAAGGCGACCAGGAGAGCCACCACCCCCAGTAGAGCAGCGTCCATCCGCCTAACCAGTTGCTGGATTTTGGCTCGTAGGCATACAGGTTGAACGTCTTGCTGACCAGCTCGGACAGGTAGCCGCCGGTATTTTCCACAAAGGATTTCAACAGCAGGACGGTTGGCCCCAACAGCAAGACCAAGGCCAGGAGCAACAGCGCCAGGCCGAGGTTCAGCTCTGACAGAAAGCGTATGCCTTTCTCCAGCCCTGAAACCACCGAAATGGTGGCCAGCCCGGTAATTACCACGATCAAGATCACCTGAACGGTTTCGTTGATCGGCACGCCAAACAGGTGGTTAAGCCCGGCGTTGACCTGCAACACGCCATAACCCAGCGAGGTTGCGACCCCGAACACGGTGCCGATGACGGCGAAGATATCGACGGCGTGGCCGATAGGGCCATAAATACGTTCGCCGATGATCGGATAAAGCGCAGAGCGCAGAGTCAACGGCAGGCCATGCCGATAGCTGAAGAAGGCCAGAATCAACGCCACGATGGCGTAGATCGCCCAGGCGTGCAGCCCCCAGTGGAAAAAGGTCAGGCGCATGGCCTGTTTGGCCGCCTCGACGCTCTCGGGCGTGCCGACCGGTGGCGAGAGATAGTGCATCACCGGTTCTGCCACGCCGAAGAACATCAGGCCGATGCCCATCCCCGCTGAAAACAGCATGGCAAACCATGAGTGGTAGCGAAAATCGGGTTGCGCATGATCGGGGCCAAGTTTGATGTCGCCGTAGCGGGAAAGCCCCAGAAACGTCACGCTGAGCAAAATCAGCGCCACGGCCAAAATATAAAACCAGCTGGCGTTGGTGAAAATTTGTTGCTGCAGAAGCTTGAAGTTCTTGTCAGCGACGTCGGGGAAAAAGGCGGCGAACGCGACCAAAAGAAAAATGAGGACTGCAGAGGTGAAAAATACCGCTTTGTTGATATGGCTTTGCGGCTTTTTTAGGGGGGTGTCTTTCTCACTCATAAATTAATTTATTCCATTTGTTTGATTATCGCCCTGAATGGAGGAGAGGTGTAACCTGTTATATCGTAGCAAAATAGTCAGGCTGTCGGTGCCGGTCAATAGGGCGGAATTACCGCTGCCTGAGTGCGGTAATTCCGAGTTATTCCGTGTTGCCGTTAGTTAAATAAAAATGCCAATAGTCCGGTCACCTTATTTTTATTTTCCCATCCTTCCAATTTCATGCAGGCATTAACGAATTCTGTTCTGCGCATTTCATTGCTGTCCGAGGGGAAAGCGCCGCCACCGGCGTTGGGGATCTCCGTGCCGTTGATCGTCATGGAGGAGAAGGTCGGCGAGCTGGCGTGCAAAGACAGGTTCACGGGATAGCGCTGTTCGGCTTCTTGCCGGCAGTGGGTTCTGGCCGCTTCAAGGGGCGTTGGGGTTGCCGTTTGCGCTTCCCATTTCTCCGGCGTGGCACAGGAAGACATCATCAATGCGGCGGTGATAACTGCATATTTTCGCAAAGTAAAAATCCATTTCTAAAATAAAATCCCCTTGATTCTACCCCCAGCGTGCGGCGATGGCCCGCTCAATAAGGTGAGCAGGCCGATGTGACGAGTTAACTGAGGATATCTTCGGCGATCACCTTAAACAGCGTGTCTATTTCGCCCAGGGTATTGTAGTGCATCATGCCGATGCGCAGCACGCCGCCGTCCTGCAACCCCAGCTGCTGGATCAGGCCCAGCGCATAGAAATGCCCGCTGCCGGCGCAGATGTTGTGCTGCCCCAGGCGGCGGGCGATCGCGTCAGGCGTCTGGCCGCTGAAGGTCAGGGCGAAGGTTGGCGTGCGGCGCGTGCTGTCCGCCTGTGAATGGCCGTAGAGCCGCACGCCGTCGAGTTGCTGCAGCCGTTGCAAAAAGTGGCGGCACAGCGCCTCTTCATGCCGGTGGTAGGCGGCGAAACTCTCCTGCAAACGCTGCCTTAACGGCGCGCCCGGCGTCCCCCACTGCGCCAGATAGTCGATCGCTGCCGCAACGCCGGCCAGCGCCTCGAAGCTTTGCGTGCCGGTCTCGAAACGGCCGGGGCCGACATCGGTGGCCGGCTCGACTTTGTACGGCCGCAGGCGTTGCAGCCACTGCGGCGCGATATAGGCCATGCCGACGTGCGGGCCAAAGAACTTGTAGGCGGAGCACACCAGGAAATCACAGCCCAGCGCCTGCACGTCAATCAGGTTGTGCGGTGCATAGTGCACGGCGTCGACATACACCTGCGCGCCGACCCGATGCGCAGCTTCGACGATGGTTTTGATATCGACGATGCTGCCGGTGACGTTGGAAGCGTAGCTGACCGCCACCAGGCGGGTATTGGCGTTGATGCGCTCACACACCTTTGCGGCGTCCAATGCGCAGTCGGCGCCCTCCAGCGGTATCTGATGCACCACGGCCCCTTGGTCTGCGGCGGCTTGCTGCCAGCTGGAGACGTTGGCGTAGTGATCGAGCGCGGTGACGATGACCTCATCGCCGGCCTGCCAGTCGCGGCTGATGATGCGGCTGAGATGGAAAGTCAGCGTGGTCATATTCATGCCGAAAACGATGTTGTCGGGCGAAGGCGCATTTAACAAGGCGCGCACCGATTCTCGCGCCTGGCTCATCACCTCGCCGGTGACCCGGCTGGAGAAGTAGTGGCCGCCCAGGTTGGCGTTGTATTTCCCCAGGTAGTCCGTCATTTTTTCCAGCACGCCCCGTGAAACCTGTGCGCCGCCGGGGCCGTCGAAAAAGATCGCCGGTTTGCCGTCGATGTGCTGGGACAGGGCGCTGAACTGGCGTCGGGCGAGCTCGGGCGTAAAGGTCATGCTTTCTCTCCCCGCGCAGTGAGGACGAAGAGATCCAGATAGCCTTCTTCTTTCGGGCTTACGGCGTTGATCGGCGTGGCGTTGTGCCACAGTTTGCTGTCTGCCAGCAGCACGGCTTCACCGTCCGCCAGCGCTTTTTTAAAGAAGGGATCGTGGTGGCTGTCGTCGTACAGCATGATTTCACCGCCGACGATGTTGTGCCGGTGAATGGCGATCATGGCGATATGGTCGAAACCGTCCTGGTGAATGCCTTCCGGCGCCACCAGCGTATCTTTCTGGATGGCGACCACGCGCATTTGGTGGATCTCTATCTCGGCACCCTCCGGCAGTTCGTTATTTTCGGCAAACAGGTTGCACATCTCCGCCATGCCGGCGCTCTGCAGCACGGCGCTGTCGATAGGCTCGAAGCGGCGCACCACGTTGCCCTGGAAGTGGTTGATCTGATCGGACTGCATGAAGGTGCGCGGCCCCACTTCGGCGACGTTGGGGTTGAGGTATTTGACGACCGAATAACGGCGCAGGCGATATTTGCCGTCGGCGTGTTGCGTGTGGGGCAAGGAGGAAAACGAAGGCATCAGTTGTTGGGTGGCTTGTGGGCTTAGTACAGTCATACTTATTACGTTTTCGTGTTTCTGTAACATAATCACCTCTAATAATAATAATTTCTGATGTTGTAGGGGGTAATTCGATTGAATTGTAGACGACTCTATAACCAACGCAATTTGGTGGTGGCGAGGTGTGACGGCGGTCGTAAAGCTGGATGAACGCCCGCGCTAAAAGGGGGAGAATAAGGGGGAGATGAGAATGGTGTCGCCATGATTCGGCGCGGATGATAGCCGCGCCGATTGACGTTAAGCGATGGGCGCGCGGCCCTTATGTTCAGAACGTCTCGAAATACAGCTCGCGCAACAGCCAGGATATTTCGTTGTTGGTGCGATTAAGCGTCTCGATTCGGCGAACCCCTTTCGCTTCGGCGCGCAGATCGAGCAGCAAGTTGCGAATCTGCTGGAATAACGGGGTTTGCGGGCTGGGTTTGGCTAACTGTTGCCCGCACAGTTTGATACCGGCGTCGCAGCCGGTGGCAATGTCCGTCAGGCAGCATGGGCAGGTGGTTTTTTGGCGCGCCATATTGCGGCATTGTTGCCCGATTACCTGATTGAAGTGGCGTAATTGCAGGCAGACTTCCCGCGAGTTCAACGGGTTGGAATGGGTTGTCATCGGTTTCAGCTCCCTTGTCTGCGCCTATATTGGCACTTACCGATGAAGATAACCACGGACAAGCAGAGGGGGTATCGCCTTGTTTTGTCTGGAAACAACGAAAGCGATGAGGCCCGCGGTGGCGGGCCGGGAGCGTCAGGCGCGTTTAAACAGATTCGCCGCCTGGAACAGCGCAAAGGAGCTGACCAGCATCTCGATGCCGACGATGGCCGTCACCAGCGTGACCGATGCCGCCGGGCCTGAGCCGATCAGCATCCAGGCGATGATCAAATCGAGCACGCCGATAACGAACTGCAGCCAGTTGCCCGGCAGCCCGCGGCGCATGTAGCCCGCCGCCAGGCGCGCGATGCCGCCGAGCGCGAACAGCACGGCGAGGTACACCGCCAGCGCCAGAATGCCCGCCAGCGGGCTGGTGATGAACACATAGCCGATAATCAGGTAGGCCACGCCCAGCAAAATGCCGCCGATCATCGGCCAGGTATTCTGCGCCCGGTTAGCGATCATGGCGATAATCAGCCCGGCGCCGCTCAACAGCAGCAGGATGCCGACCACGATGCTCAGCGCTGCGCCGGAGGCGAAAGGATTGACCAGGCACAGTATCCCGCCCGCCAGCAGCAGGAAGGCGATGATCAGCAGGGTGGTGCGTTGCTTTTTGAGCAGTTCTTCGCTCAGGAGGGGCAGATTATTGCGGTCGAGGTTCAACATGACAGTACTCCATATCGTCGTTGGGTAATTAATCAGTCATCCTTACCTGTTTAGCATAGACCGTCTGGGGGTTTTTGACTGACCCGGCGCAAATGTTACACTGTGCGGCTGACGCGTATCAGAACCGAAACGACGACTGAGGACTGGACTTGAGCACAGGAAGCAAATGGGCTGGGTGGCGCCGCATCGCGGTGTGTCTGACATTGGGGCTGTTGTTGGCCGGATGTTCGGGTAAAAACACCTACAACCGCGACTACGACAAACTGCCGAAGGGCAGCTACACCGGCAAGTCCTACACCGTCAAACGGGGCGATACGCTGTACTACATTGCCTGGATCACCGACAGCGAAGTCAGCGATCTGGCCAGAATCAACAAGATACGCCCGCCTTATAGCCTGGAAGTGGGGCAGAAACTGCGGCTGAGCGGCAGCGCACCGACCAAAACCGCCGCCACGCGCCGTAAAACCTCTTCTTCTTCCGCCGCGATCGCCAAACAAACGCCGCCGCCGGGCGCTGCCCGCTGTTGGCGTTGGCCGACCAGCGGCCGGATCGTGCAGGCCTACTCCAATTCAGATGGTGGCAACAAGGGCATCGACATCGCCGGCAAACGCGGCCAGCCGATCTACGCTTCCGCCAAGGGCAAAGTGGTGTACGTCGGCAACCAGCTGCGCGGCTACGGCAACCTGATCATGATTAAGCACGGCGAAGACTTTATTACCGCCTATGCGCACAACGACACCACGCTGGTGCGCAACGGCCAGGATGTGAAGGCGGGGCAGAAGATCGGCACCATGGGCAGCACCGGCACCGATTCGGTGTTCCTGCACTTCCAGATCCGCTACCGCGCTACCGCGCTCGATCCGCAGCGCTATCTGCCGCCGCAAGGTTCGTCGCCGTCCTGTTAACGTCAATCTGGCTCCTTGCGGAGCCAGATGTCAGTTACTTCAGCGGCAGGTAAAGATCGGTCACCAGTTCATATTCCGCCACTTCGTGCACGAAGTTGTGGTAGTGGAAATAGAGCGGAAAATCGCGCAGCTCCTCGCCGCTGGCCGGCAACCACTCGCGGTACAGATAATGGGCACTTTCCGAGAGCCCATCCAGTGAGCCGTGATGGCGCAGCAGCGCGCAGCGCCCGGCCGGCAGCGTGCTGTTCACCACGCCGAAGGCGTTGTCCTCGGGGATCGGCGCAGTAACCTCGCCGCAGATGAAGAAGCGGAAGTCCTGCGCTTCGGTGGTGGCCGGATCGTGCGGTGCGATGCCGAAAGTACGGCTGCTTCTGACCGGCGACAGGCCGCTGGTTTTGCGCCACTCGATAAAGCGCGCGGCGGTTTCGTTGACCAGCGCGGACGGGCCGCGATGTTCGATCATCGCCACCGGCGTGGCCGGGAAGTCGACAATGTCTACCTTCATGGGTTGTTTCCTTTTGTGTTTCGGCTCGGGAAAGCGCTGCTGCCAATCGATCCAGGCCGGCCGTTTGCGAAACTGGCTTGGCGTTTGGCTGAACGCCTGTTTGAAGGCGCGGCTGACGGACTCCGGGTTTTGAAAACCGGCGTCCAGCGCGATGTCAATCATCGGCTCCGGCGGGTTATACGCCAGGCGGTACGAGGCGCGTTTGAGCCTCATCCACTGGATATAACGCCACACCGAGATGCCGCAATACGCGCTAAACTGGCGTTGAAAGTGAAAGCGCGAAAAGTGGGCCACTTCGCTCAGTTTTTCGACGGTGAGCGCCTCGTCCAGGTGGCGGTCGATATAGTCAAAGACCTGCGCAAAGCGCTTTGCATACGTCTGGGTCATGTGATTGTCTCCTCCATGCCTGAACTTTGCCCGAGCCGCCGCCGCTTCTCCTGACGGATGATGCTGAGTTGCCGCCGCAGGACAACGGGATGGCTGCGGCGTTTGCCGCCGGCCAGGCCAAACTCATAACCCCCGCGCGGCCGTGTGCCGCGATCCCGACCGAGAAGATGAATATTACATGATGGATCGTTCCCGTTTGCTGAAATTCCTGCTGCCCTACCTGTGGCCGAAAGACAACCCGCGCCTGCGGGGGTATCTGGTGGTGGCCTTCGTGTTCATGGTGGCGGCCAAGGTCACCACCACGCTGGTGCCGCTGGCCTACAAAGCGATGGTCGATGCGCTGAGCGGCGAGACGGCGAAAATGCTGGCGGTGCCGCTGGGGCTGATCGTCGCCTACGGCGTGGCGCGGGTGGGCGGCGCGCTGTTTGAGGAGCTGCGCAACGTGATGTTTATCCACGTCAGCCAGAACGCCACGCGCCTGCTGGGCGTGCGGGTGTTTCGCCAGCTGCATGCGCTGAGCCTGCGCTTCCATCTGGAGCGCCAGACCGGCGGGCTGTCGTTGTCCATCGAGCGCGGCACCCAGGCGGTGTCCACGGTGCTGTCGCGGCTGCTGTTCTCCATCGTGCCGATCCTGTTCGAGCTGACGCTGGTCACGGTGATCATGTGGCATATGCTGAACGGCTGGTTCGCGCTGGCGATCCTGACGACGGTCGGCTGCTACATCCTGTTTACCGTGCTGGCGGTCAGCTGGCGCACCCGCTTTCGCCGCGAGCTCAACAAGGCCAACGCCGACGCCAACAGCAAATCCATCGACAGCCTGCTGAACTATGAGACCGTGAAGTACTTCGGCAATGAAGAGTTCGAGGCCGAGCGTTTCGACCTGTCGCGCCGGCTGTACGAATACGCCGCCATCAAGAACCAATTCAGTTTTACGGCGATCAACCTGGGGCAAACCGCCATTATTTCGATCGGGCTGATCGTGATGATGGCCATGGCGGCGCAGGGCATTACGCAGGGGACGATGACGGTCGGCGACTTCGTGCTGGTCAACGCCTACCTGCTGCAGCTGTATCAGCCGCTGAACTTCTTCGGCTTTATTTATTCCGAGGTGCGCCAGGCGCTGATCGACATGGAGAACATGTTCGATCTGCTGCAGGAAAAGCGTGAAATCGTCGATAGCCCGGATGCCCAGCCGCTGCGCCTCGATCGCGGCGAAGTGCGGTTCGATGCGGTCAGCTTCGGTTACGACACGCGCCGGCCGATCCTCAAACAGGTGAGTTTTACCATTCCGGCGGGCCACACGGTGGCGGTGGTCGGCGCCTCCGGCGCGGGCAAGTCCACGCTGTCGCGCCTGCTGTTTCGCTTCTACGATGTGCAGAGCGGCGCCATTACCCTCGACGGCCAGGACATTCGCCAACTGACCCAGGCCAGCCTGCGGCAGGCGATCGGCATCGTGCCGCAGGATACGGTGCTGTTCAACGATACGCTGCGCTACAACATCGGCTACGGCAAAACCGGCTCCAGCGATGAAGAAATCGAACGGGCGGCGCGGCTGGCGCATATCCATGATTTTATCGTCGGTCTGCCCGACGGTTACGACACCCGGGTGGGCGAGCGCGGGCTGAAGCTGTCGGGCGGTGAAAAGCAGCGGGTGGCGATCGCACGCACCATTCTGAAAAATCCGGCCATCCTGGTGTTCGACGAGGCGACCAGCGCGCTGGATACCCAGACCGAACGCGAAATCCAGGGGCACCTGCGCGAGGTGAGCCGCAACCACACCACGCTGGTGATCGCCCACCGGCTCTCCACCGTGGTGGAGGCCGATGAGATCATCGTGCTGGAGGCGGGGGAGATCGTCGAGCGTGGGGGGCACGAGGCGCTGCTGGCCGCGAACGGCCGCTACGCCGCGATGTGGCAAACCCAGTACAGCGAAGAGCAGGAATCGCGCTGACGAGGGTGTTTACCCCAGCGGCTGCGCGGCATTGAGCCGCCGTGCAACGTAGTCGCAGGCGATGCGGCAGTCCTGCTTCAGGTCTGTCTCGTCGCCGGCCAGGCTGCCGCGCAGCCAGAGCCCATCGATCATTGCCGCCAGCCCGCGCGCGGCATCACGCGCCTGCCGCAGCGGCAGCTCGCGGCGGAACTGGCAGCAAATGTTGGAATAGAGTCGCCGATCGTTGGCGCGCTGCAGGCGGCGCAGCACCGGCTGGTGCATGCTGGCGGCCCAGAAATCGAGCCAGGCGCGCATGGACACGGCGTTGGTTTGGCTGGGGTGGAAGTTGCCCTGGATAATGGCGAACAGCTGTGACTGGCTGTCGCTCGCCGCCTGCGCGCGGCATTCGGCCACCGCGTCGCGCAGATCGCGCAGGATTTTGCGCATGGTGGCGCTCAGCAACCCCTCTTTATCGCCAAAATAGTGGCTGACGATGCCGGTCGACAGCCCGGCTTCTTTCGCCACCTGAGACAGGGTGACGCCGGCCAGCCCGACGACGTTAATGGTCTCGAAGGCGGCGTTAATCAGCTGCTCCTTACGCTGCTCCGGAATATCTCTGCGGTACATATTTTCCCCAACTGATAGGCCAATCACACTTTGGATTTGATTGATTGAACGGTCAATCAATACTCTATATGCTGCAAAAATGTCAAATAAATGACGATAAAATGTTAACTGAGGGTTGCATTGAAATCGTCTGTCTTTCGCACCATGGAAGCCTGCCAATGACAACAAAAACTCCTCCATCGCTTGACGAAGAACCTGTCAGATTGAATGCTCCGGTATTTTTCGGCTCGGCGGCGGTGATCCTGCTGCTGGGATCGCTGGTCGTGCTGTTTCCCGCCGCCAGCAAACTGTGGCTGAACGCCGCGCAAAGCTGGGTCGCCGACGTGTTCGGTTGGTACTACATGCTGTTGATGGTCGCCTGTATGGCATTCGTCTTCTGGCTGGCGCTGTCGCGCTTCGGCCATATTCGCCTCAGCCAGGATGACGAACCGCCGCAGTTCAGCTATCCCTCGTGGGTGGCGATGCTGTTCTCGTCGGGCATCGGCATTGCGCTGGTGTACTACGGCGCTTATGAACCGCTGGATCACTTCCTGTCGCCACCGGAAGGCAGCGGCGGCACCGTGCAGGCGGCGCGACAGGCGATGGCGCTGACCTTTTTGCACTGGGGGCTGCACGGCTGGGCGCTGTATGCGCTGATCGCCACCGCGCTGGCCTATTTCGCCTATTGCCGCGGCCTGCCGCTGGCGCTGCGCTCTGCGTTATACCCGATCTTCGGTGAACGCATCCACGGCGGCGTCGGTCATTTGGTGGACAGTTTCGGCATTCTGGTGACGGTGATCTCGATGGTAACCAACCTGGGGATCGGCGCGCTGCTGGTGAACTCGGGGCTGTTTTATCTGTTCGATATTCCGCAAAGCACCGGCGTGCTGCTGGCCCTGATCGTGGTGATGATGGTGGTGGCCACGCTGGCGGCGGTCACCGGCGTCGAGAAGGGCATCGCCATGCTGTCGAACATCAACGTTGGCTTCCTGTGCCTGCTGCTGCTGTTCGTGTTTCTGGCCGGGCCGACGCTGAATCTGCTGAACGGCATGTTGCAAAACCTCGGTGATTATCTGACCTCGCTGGTCAGCCGCAGCTTCGATATGTATCTGTACGGCAAGGCGCGCCAGTGGCAGGGCGCCTGGACGCTGTTCTACTGGGCCTGGTGGGTGGCGTGGGCGCCGTTCGTCGGGCTGTTCATCGCGCGCATTTCCAAAGGGCGCAGCATTCGCGAACTGATTTTCGGCGTGCTGCTGATCCCGCTGGGCTTCACGCTGGCCTGGCTGTCCATCTTCGGCAATACCGCCATCAGCCTGGTGCTGGAAGGCGGGCAGGCGATCCTGGGGCAGGTGGCGCAAAGCGATCCGCCGATGGCGGTGTTCAAGCTGTTCGAATACTTGCCCTATACCCAGCTGACCGCCGGCTTTGTGGTGGTGATAAGCTTCGTGCTGTTCCTGACGCCGGTCGATTCAGGCACGCTGATGATAGCGAACCTCTCCTGCCAGGGCGGTTCCGCCCATGATGACGCGCCGGCCTGGCTGCGGGTATTCTGGGCGGCGGTGACTACGCTGGTATGCGCCGGCCTGCTGTATGCCGGCAGTTTCAGCGCGATGCAGACGGCGGTGGTGCTGTGCGGCCTGCCGTTCTCGGCGGTGATCGTGCTGTACATGGTCAGCCTGCGCAAGGATCTGTGCCGTTACGCCATGAAGCCGGTGCTGCCCTGAGGTGGTTTATTCGTCTGCACGCGGCCGGTGATGCACGTACTCGACAGTCGTGCCGTCCGGCAGGCGCGCATTGAAACAGGCGCCGGTGGGCACCTCCACCGGGCCGAAGAAAATCTCTGTTCCGGCGGCCAGCAGCCGCTGGTGATAGGGATAAATGTCATCGACCAGTAGCGTGCCGACGGTGCTGCGGAAAGGGCGCAACTGCTCTTCCGCCCCCTCCAGGATCAGAAATGGCCCCACCGCCGCCAATACCAGCCGATGCTCGGGAAAATCGAAGCGCATGTCCGCTGTTACGCCGTGCAGCTGCTCGTAAAACGCGATGGTGCGATCGATTTCGCCTTCGCCAACGTAGACCCGAATCAGCACGCGTGGCTCACGCAGCGATGAAGAGTCGGCGGTTTTGCGCCAGAAACCGGCTTTTGTCAGTGCTGTCGTCATGTTCATCTCCTTGCTGGTTACCTGCCGCTTATCATGCCGCTGTTTTTCCATCCGGGGTTGGATCGAGTTGGCATAAGCTAGCCGCGCCGGTAATAACCCGCTCACAGGGCGTTAAAGGGCGTTCTGTTTGTGATTCCTGTCACGGCCTACGCTTTTATTATTATTCAGCATTGATAATGTCATGACGTGATTATTGATTAACACAATGGAGTTAATCGTTCGCGCCATAACCGCTATAAAGCAAACGGATTCAAATAATAAAGCGGGTGGGGCAATGCGGCCGATGAAAAGGGAAATACCGTCCATTCATAAGGGGGGATTAACTTTTATTTATTAACCCGTTTATAAATCACGGCATTTTGGTTTTTTCGATAAAAGTAAAAAGTGCAGGATAATTTTATTTAAATCAGTAAAAACATAATGTTGATTTATTTTCATGTCATTCGTGCTCTGTGAAAAATACCTGATTTGCCACCCCGTCGTCGTTTTCAACGGCCGTTTGACATGCCCGTTACTTGAGATAAGTTTATATCGTTAACATGTTAATGAGTTGTTATCGTGACCGATGGCCAATGTTTCTCTTGGCCGCGCGCTTAATCGACTTATGCCATGGCCGCTCGCCATTCATAAGTTAACTTATGGACCAATGACGCTATGAATAATTCGCCAGGGCAGCGCTCGCGATTGAGCGAAGAGAACCGATTGCTGATTATTTTATTCTTCGTGTTCGGCTGCGTGTTCGTCGATCGCCTGACTATCTCTTTCCTGTTTCCGATGATCGCCGCCGATTTGAAACTGAGCAACGTGCATCTTGGCACGCTGTCGGCGGTGCTGGCATTGACCTGGGCGCTGTCCGGGGCGGGGCTGGGGGCGATTGCCGATCGCTTCAATATCCGTAAACCGATGCTGATCCTGTCGATCCTGGTGTTTTCGCTGTTCTCCGCGCTGTCAGGGCTAGTCAGCGGCTTTGCCATGTTATTGATCTTCCGCGCGCTGATGGGGATCGCCGAAGGGCCGGTGCT
Source organism: Serratia sp. SSNIH1 (assembly GCF_002935055.1). Classification (NCBI taxonomy): domain Bacteria; kingdom Pseudomonadati; phylum Pseudomonadota; class Gammaproteobacteria; order Enterobacterales; family Yersiniaceae; genus Serratia; species Serratia sp. SSNIH1. The sequence continues at coordinate 4,735,590 of NZ_CP026383.1, read as the reverse complement.
GCCGATCGCGCAATCGCTGATGGTGGAAAAATCGCAGCCGCAGCGCCGTGGCTTCAACATGGGGCTGATCCAGGGGGCGGCGCCGGGGCTGCTGGGCGGCATTATCGCGCCGCCGTTGATCATCTATCTGGCGCAGAAATGGGGCTGGAGCATGGCGTTTCATCTGACCGCCGTGCCGGGCATCATTCTGGCGTGGCAGATCTATCGCTATGTGAACGGCAAGAAGGATCCCGCTTTCAGCGCCGCGCCGGCGGCCGGCAAGGCGGCGAACAAAGCCGCTTACGGCGAGCTGTTTAAAATCAAGAATGTGGCGCTGTGCATTCTGATTTCCTGCGTGTTCGTCACCTGGTTCATGATCATCATTACCTTCACCCCCAACTTTTTGGTGACCGACCGCGGCTTCGGCGAAGGCACGATGGGCGGCATCATGAGCGCCATCGGCGCCGCCTGGGTGTTCTGGGGTGTGGCGGTGCCGGCGATTTCCGATCGCCTCGGCCGCAAGCCGACGCTGATCTTCTTTTCGCTGCTGGCGGTGTGCTGCCCGCTGTTCCTGAGCTACGTCGATAACCCGTGGCTGCTGGGCGTGCTGGTGTTCCTGTCTTATACCGGCCTTGGCTGCTTCACGCTGTTTATGGCCACCATCCCGTCGGAAACGGTATCGCCGGCCCGCATCGCGACCGCGTTGGGGCTGGTGATGGGGATTGGTGAGGTGATTGGCGGCTGTCTGGCGCCGTTTATCGCCGGGCTGATCGCCGATCGCTACGGGCTGGTCAGCGTGATGTGGCTGGCGGCCGCCGGCGCCGTGTGCGCAGGCGTACTGAGTTGTTTTCTCGATGAAACTGCCCCCGCGGTGGTGAGCCGCAGAGCGGTGAAACCGGCGAGCGTCGCCGACGTTTGAGGCGGTTTTCATCCCATTCGATCAAGGAGAACGAAGATGTCAGCAGAACAATCCGTACTGAATCAAAATGCCGAGCCGGACTGGAAGAATTACGACGATTTCGCGCGCGGTATCGACACTAACCGCCTGCCGGGCACCCAGGAGTGGCGGGGCAAAACGCTGCAGATCGCCTTTGACAACGACGGGGAAATCACGCTGCGTTTCAGTGCCGATCGGCAACGGGTGCTGTGGGCCTGGGGAGGGGAGAGCGGTGAGGACGCTTACGAAGAGGTGCAAACCTCCGCCGCACGCTATTTCTTCAATATTCCGCTGCAGTCGCCGGGAAACGAGTGCCTGACGCTGGTACTCAATCGTGACAGCGGCCGAGCGCTGCTGGTGCGCAGCACGCTGTTGCCGGAACAGACGGTGGAAAAGGGCTCGCGCCTCAAGCAAAGCTTCCACGTCGGCCGGATTGTCGGCGTCACGCCGAGTGGCGTCGCGCCGCATCTGACCCGCGAGCTGATCGGCTATCGTACGCTGAATGTCTACAGCCCCAACCACTATTACGAACACTTCTACGTCAACACCGAGCGCTATGCCTGGCAAAACCTGCGCGGCGAGCAATTCGGCCACGGCGATATGGACTATGCCACCTACTACAAGTTTGAGGACGAGATGTTCCTGTTCACCTTCCGGGAAAAGATTATCCCGGTGTGCTCGGTGTTCTTCTTCGACTTTATTTCCGGGCGCTGCACCGGCACTTTCCTCGGGCTGGACGCCGCCGGCCGGGTGTTGGTGTCACCGGCCGGGGCCTTCATCAGCAAGATGAGCTACAACGCCTACCCGGAAGGCGTGCAGCCGCTTTGATTCAGGCGTTTCTGACCAGCGATCCGGCGTTGATCTCCGCAATGGTTTTCGCGCCGGTGAGCGTCATGGCGACGCGCATTTCCTTGTCGATCAGATCCAGCAAGTTAGCCACCCCGGCTTCGCCGGCCGCCGCCAGCGCATAGACGAAGGCGCGCCCCAGCAGCACGCTGTCGGCCCCCAGGGCGATCATGCGCACCACGTCCAGGCCGCTGCGGATGCCGGAGTCGGCCAGCAGGGTGATGTCGCCTTTCACCGCGTCGGCGATCGCCGGCATGGCGCGCGCGGTCGACAGCACGCCGTCCAGCTGGCGGCCGCCGTGGTTGGAGACGATGATGCCGTCGGCGCCGAAGCGCACCGCGTCTTTGGCGTCCTCCGGATCCAGAATGCCTTTGATGATCATCGGGCCGTCCCAGAATTCGCGGATCCACTCCAGATCTTGCCAGGAAATCGACGGATCGAAGTTGGCGCCCAGCCAGCCGATGTAGTCTTCCAGGCTGGTGGGTTTGCCGCGGTAGGCCGAGACGTTGCCCAGATCGTGCGGCTTGCCGAGCAGGCCGACATCCCAGGCCCACTGCGGATGGGCAAACGCCTGCAGCACGCGGCGCAGCGCGGCGTTAGGGCCGCTCATCCCCGAGTGGGCGTCGCGGTAACGGGCGCCCGGCACCGGCATGTCGACGGTAAACACCAGCGTTTTCACGCCGGCGGCCTTGGCGCGCTCCAGCGCATTGCGCATAAAGCCGCGATCTTTCAGCACGTAAAGCTGGAACCACATCGGCCGATCGATCGCCGGCGCCACCTCTTCGATCGGGCAGACCGACACGGTGGACAGCGTGAACGGAATGCCTTTTTTAGCCGCGGCGCGCGCGGCCTGCACTTCGCCGCGGCGGGCGTACATGCCGGTCAACCCCACCGGCCCCAGCGCCACCGGCATCGTCAGCTGCTCGCCGAACAGCGTGGTCTGCAGGCTGAGTTCGGACATATTGCGCAGCACGCGCTGGCGCAAGGCAATATCGGCCAGATCTGCGGTATTGCGCTTCAGCGTATGCTCCGCGTAGGCCCCGCCGTCGATGTAGTGAAACAGAAACGGTGGCAGTTTGGCCTGGGCGGCGGCCCGGTAGTCGGTTGACGCGGAGATGATCATAGTGTTTACCTTCTTGTCTTGCTTGCGATAACGAGTGTTCAGTCAGAGCGTGAGGAGCGCTGCCATGCCGGCCGCAATCCCGCCGTACGCCAGCATCGGCAGCACGGTCTTTCTGATGATTTTGCCTTCGGCGTTGCCGATCCCGAGGATCGAGCAGACGGCGATAATGTTGTTCAGGCACACCATGTTGCCCATGGCGCCGCCGACGGACTGCAAGGCCAGCGTCAGATTGACGTCAAGGCCGCTGCTCTGGGCGATCGACTGCTGAATGCCGCCGAAGGTCAGGTTCGAGACGGTATTGGAACCGGAGAAGAACGAGCCCAGCGCGCCGAGGAACGACGAGAACAGCAGCCAGCTCTCGCCGGTCAGCGCCGCCAGCGCTTTACCGATCAGGATCACCGGCGCGTTGTCGCCGCCTTGCATCATCAGGTTGACCATCACCAGCGCGCCGAACAGCGCGATAAAGGGCCGCGCGATGCGCCCGCTGGTTTCGCTGAACATTTGCCGCACCTGGCCGCCATTCAGACGGAACAGAGGAATACACAGCAGCACCACCAGCAGGAACGGGATCAGCGCCGGGACATACAGCGTTTTGTAGCCGGCGGCGGCGGAGGTGCCCAGCACCTGCTGCAGTTCGACGATCAGCGCCCGGCTGATGCGCAGCTCCCCGAGCCAGCCGAGATTTTCCTGCCACAGCAGCGTGGTGTTGTTGAGCAGCGCCTTCAGGCCCAGCTGATGGACGCGCGTCACTATCAGAATAGCAATCAGCAGCAGGGTCGGGGTCATGGCCTTGACCACCTGTAAGAACGGCACCGCCTGACCGGCGCTCTGCGATTTGTCGCTGCGGGTGAGGCCGATGCCGCCGCGCGCCAACAGCACCGAGAGCGCCAGGCCGATCGCGCCGCCGACCAGCGCCGGGAATTCATAGTTCACCTGAGCCAGCAGCAGATAGGGCACGGTGCAGCTCAGCACGCTGAGCAGGATAAACGGCAGGTTGCGGCGGATATCCTGCCAGGAAACGATAAAGCGCAGCGCCAGCAGAGGAATGACGAAGCCGGCGACAAAGTGGATCAGCGCGGTCTGCCGGCCAATTTCCAGCAGGCTGGCGTCCGACAGGCCGAGGTTGGCAAAGCCGAACCAGGTGGGGGTACCCACGGCGCCGAAGGAAACCGGTACCGAGTTCATCACCAGCGTCAACAGGGCGACGCGCAGCGGGTTGAAGCCCAGCCCGACCAGAATCGGCGCGGCGATGGCGGCCGGTGTGCCAAAGCCGCTGGCGCCCTCAATCATAAAGGCGAAGGCCCAGCCGATAATCATCAGCTGGGCCACGGGATTGGGGCTGATGGTTTCCAGCCAGCGGCGCACCGCGTTTTCCGCGCCGCTTACCTGCATCAGTTTGTTGAGCAGGATGGCGCCGGCGATGATGGTGATCGGCGTCAGCGTCGACACCAGCGCGGTGATGATATTGGCATGCAGCAGCCGCAGCGAGGCATCGAACCACAGGAGCTGTACGGCATACACCACGGCGGCCGTCAGCGGCAGGGCGAGGTAAGAGGGCACGCCATTCCTTTTGGTCATCATCCAAATCAGCAGGACGATGGGCGCAATACTGAAAAGCAGGGGCATAAGATCCTCAGGGTTATTATTTTTATGGGCAGAGATATGTAGCTGAAAGGTTAATTGCCGCAACATTTTCATTCTAATCACAACGTTGGCGACGATGCCATGCGGTAATTTTTTAACATCGGCGAACAGCGCCGGCGGTGGGAAAATGGTCGATAGGAGGGACTAAATTAACTGCTTAAAAATCATATTGATAAGAGGCTTTTTTGTGTGATGAATGCGCGAGCTCACATTAATTAGGCGGGAATGTTCAATAGATTATGTCCAAAAATGCGGTAATCCCCGCGGCTTTTTACGGCCGCGGGGAAATAATCAGAGCGGGGGAACTCAAAAATAATGGCTGATATTTTGGTAGGAACCGATGATATGTTCGATCAGCAGACGGGTTTTTAACGGCAGATTGCGGGTGTAAGGATAGACGGCGTAAATGCCCAATACTTTGCCGCAGTGGCCGGCCAGGATCTCCGTCAGTTTGCCGTCCTGCAAATCCTCATACACCATGCAGCGCGGCACCATGGCGATACCGTGGCCGCCGATCACCGCTTTGCGGATCGCCCGCGCATTGTTGGCCGACAGGTTGCCGTTAACCTGCAGCTCGTAGATTTCGTTGCGTCCCGGCCGCTTCATCAGCCAGTTGGCGGTGCCACTCTCCTGGTAGGTGTAGGTCAGGCAGTTGTGGCCGAGCAGATCTTCGGCGCTGCGCGGTTCCGGGTGGCTTTCCAGATAGCCCGGCGAGCAGACGATCACCCAGCGGGAATCGAAGATCGGCCGGGCAATCAGGCTCGAATCCGGCATGGTGCCGGTGCGGATCGCCAGATCGATGCCTTCTTCCACCAAATCGACGAAGCGGTTTTCCAGCCGCATCTCGACCTTCAGGTTGGGGTGCAGAGCGCAAAATTCCGCCACGCTCTCGCTCAGCAGCAGCTCGCCCGAGATGGTCGGCACCGACATGCGAATGGCGCCGGTCAATTCTTCGCTCTTTTCGCTGACGGCATACAGCGCCGCCTGCACTTTGGCGCCGATCTCTTTGGCCTGCTGGTAGAGCGCCTGGCCGCTTTCGGTCAGTGTCAGGCTGCGGGTGGTGCGGTACAACAGCCGGGCACCCAGCGATTTTTCCAGCCGCCCGATGCGTTTACTGACCACCGAGCTGGTGATGCCGGCGCTCTCCGCGGCCTTGCTGAACGAGCCGCAGTCGACAATCAGGGCGAACAGAATCAGGTCGTTGGCGTATTCGTGAGTGGCGAGCATGGGCATCCTGTAGAGTGAGAGTCCTGCTGCCCAGTGTAAATCCGGCGCGGCAGGAAGCAATCTTTTCAGCGTGTTGCACGTCGCCTTAATCTGGTCAGACCTGAATTTTTCTTATTTGTTTTTTCATTTTTTTGAGAATTATCCTTTTTTATTTTCCTTGCTGTACCAGGAATTATTCTGACTTTCTTGTTTTTAGTCTTATTTAAATTGGAATAGTCCCACAATCGAGAGTTACTTATTTGATTAACTTTAACTTGCAGTGTAAATAATTGTATTGATCTGCTCGTTTGGGATGGCTATGCTTTTTCCCGCAGTGCGCTCATTGTTATTGATTAGATGGTTTTGAAATGTATTGAAGAATTGCTCTGTCTGCCGACAGAGCAATGGGTAGTGTGTTTATATTTTAATATATATAAGGATATTGTAATGAAAAAAATCAATCTGTCAGAAGCGGAAAACATCGTCGGCGGTACTTTTGTTTGTACCAAGGAATTTGCCTGGGTGGGCAGTGGCAACAACCGTACCTGCCAGCTGGTGAAAACCTGTGCGAACAAATTCGGTGGTGTTCAGAAGTTCTATTACCCAGCGCCGGTAGCAAGCTGCCCGTCTAACCCAACTACGCCAAGCTGATGCGGGTTGACCACCTGCATTTAGATTAGCGGTGGGCAGGCGGGCGGCGTTCACGCTGGCTCGCCTGATACCGGGCGAGAAGTCATCTTTACGTTCTCATTATTTACGGTATTAACTCTTTTTCACGCATTCACCCTGCCGGGTGAGTATTAATATATGCGCAGGATGCGTCCGTTATGTATAAACGTCCCTTGCTTTTTATCAGCTATACGCTCGTTATTATTTTTGCCTCTTCTTTTTTGACCGCCTTTTATTTTAAACATTACGTCATGCAACCGCCGGTGGCAGAAAGCCTGAGCTTTATCGCCCCGGAAAAAATCGAACAAAGCCCGTTGCAAGACGATAATACCATTGTCGAAGTCTTCTCTTATGCCTGCCACTATTGTGAAGTCAACGAAAGCGGCGTGGCCGAGCTGGAAAAAAGTTTACCGGCGGGGGCCAAATTGGTGCGCTTGCACCTCAGTGACGACAGTCAAGCCGGCATGGCGGCCTTTGCGCCCCTGTTCGCCACGCTGACGGTCATGGGGATCGAAGCGCAGCATCGCCCCGCCGCTTACCGCGCCATTATCAAAGAAAACCTCAACCTGGCGGACGACAAACAGCTCAGCGCCTGGCTGACGGCCAACGGTATCGATGAGGCTGCCTATCAGCAGGCCAGAGAGTCAGAGCGGGTCAAAGAGCTGTTGGCGTATATGACGGCGGTCAGCCGCTATTACCAGGTCAACGCGACCCCCAGTTTTATCGTCAATCGCAAATGGCTGGCGCTGCAAGATCGTGAGTTTTCCGCTTTCAGCCGGCAGCTGCTGTCGCTGTTGCAGCACGATAAACCGCTGGCCCCGTGATGCGCCTGCTCGCGGTTCGGGGGTATTTGGCCTGGCGCAACGGCCTGGACGCGATGGCCCGCTTATCGGCAACGGGTGCCGGGATGGGTAACCGCCTGACGTGTGCTGTGCTGCGGCGCGTGGATTATCGCCTGTGGCTGGAGGTGCGCCGGCGGTTGAGGGGAAGCAGACCGCAGCGTCGCTTTCGCCACCGGCATGCGGTAGCGCTGGCGAACCGCCAGAGCCTGTTGGGTGAGGGCAAGCTGGACTTCGCCTGGCTGATGCAGCGGCGGCAGTGGCTGGATATCGCGGCGGTCTATGCCCGCAATGCGGCGTTGATGAAGCATTTGGCGCACTGTTCCGCACAGCTCGATCGGGTCGTGGAACCGTTGCATCGCGCGGGCGTGCCGGTGCTGTTGGCGCCGATGCATACGGTCTCCGACGTGTTGGCGACGCTGGTCGGTGCGAATGTTTATCCCAGACGAGCCACGGTGATCGTTTCCGGCGATGTGCAGGCGTTTGCGCGGCGAGCGCCGGAAGGCGAATGGCGGCAGCGGCTCGACTATTGCTCGATTCACGACGATCCGCGGCACATCGCCGGTACCTTATCGCAGGCGATGCTGGAAGCGGCGGAACATCGGCGCAACATCATCCTCTTCCCGGACATCACGCCGGATTACACCCTGCACAGCAATCAGGACCCAGCGGCCAAGCTGGCCTGCCATCTGTTCGGCCGGCCGGCGCATCTGCACAGCGGCATCGTTCGGCTGTCCCGGGCGCTACGGGCTCAGGTGGTGTGCTATTCGCTTTATTTCGATCGCGGCATCCGCATTCACATCGAAGAGCCGGTCGCTGCAGACCGGGTCGGCCGCGCCGTGCCGGCGATCGTCGAACGTACCCTGCGGCGGCATGCGGATGATTGGCTGTTATGGCATTCGCACTCTTTATTTTTCATCAACGAATAAGTCAGGGATATCACTACGCATGGACAACACCCTTCCTACGCCGGTCTTGCAGAGCGAAATCAACGAGTGCGGGCTGGCCTGTATCGCCATGCTGGCGGAAACTCAGGGCATTCGCGCACCGTTGACGGAGCTGCGGGAGCGTTATCCCGCTTCGCAGCACGGCACTTCGCTGGCGACGCTGTGCGCCATTTTGGGAGAGCTGGCGCTGCCGGCTTATCCGGTGGCGTTCGAACATCGGGATCTGGCGTCGCTGCCTTTACCGGCCATTTTGCATTACGGCGCGGGCCACTATGTGTTGCTGGCGTATCGCCAGGGGGGGTACGTATGCGTAATGAATCCGGCATTGGGGCAGCAACTGTTGCCGTACGCTGCCCTGAAAGCGGAAATCAGCGGCTATGCGTTGGTGTTGGATCGCGATGAGATACCGGCTGGTGCACCGGCCCCGCGCAGCGGCCGCCGGCGCGCTTTCGCCAGTTTAAGCCTGAAGGACACCGCCGGCATCGCCGGCATTTATCGCCTGGCGGCGATGACGTTTTTTATCTCGCTGACGCTGTTCATCATGCCGATGATGGTCGCCAGCGCGATCAATCAGGTGTTCGCCATGGCCGGCGGGGTCGCGTTCCCCTATGCCTACTATCTGTTGGCGTTCGTGGCCTCCACGGCATTGGCGCTGATTGCGCGCACCCTCACCGAACGCTTCATCAAAAATTTCGTGTTGTTGCACGGCGCCGCCGGGTTTTCTCGCCTGCTGGAAAACTCGCTCAATTTCTTCAGCAAGCGCGCGCCCGGCGAGATCTTCAGCCGTTTCACCAGTTGGCAGATGGCCGCCGGCCAGAAGATCGAACTGGATAACGGCCTGCGCACCGACTGGGTCATCGGCGCCATCGCGCTGGCGGTGATGTGCTACCTGAGCCCGATGTTGGCGCTGGTGCCGGTTGTCGGCGTGCTGCTGATGGGGGCGGTCAGCGTGTGGGCCATCTACCGCGATCGGCATTACACCCAGCAGCTGCAGGTGCGAGGCGCGGTGCAAAATGACTTCATCCTGGAAACCATCCAGGGGTTTTCGACCATCAAATCTGCCGGCCTGGCCGGCCAGCGGCAGGAAGGGTTCGCCGAACATGCCCGCTCGCTGTTCAATTGCCTGCAGCAGCAAAAGATCTATGAGCAGATAAAGGGCAGCATTTACCAACTGATCGGCAGTCTGGAGATGGTGTTGTTCATGCTGCTGGCGTTGCCGCTGCTCAAGGAGGGCGAGCTCAGCCTGGGGGCATTCTTCGCCTACAGCTTTCTGCGCGAAATCTTTACCTCGTACAGCAGCAAGATCTTTTTCGCCGTGCTGCAGAAAAACCAGCTGCACGTCATCGATGAACGCGCGCGGGATCTGTTTCCTGCGGTATCCGTTCGTGCCCTGCCTGAGGGCGAAGGCGCGAGCCATTTTGACGCGCGGTTGGCGTATCGGGGGGTGACCTTCGCTTACGACGCCGGCCAGCCGGTGTTGCGTGATTTGTCGCTGACGTTGGAACGGGGGGAGTGTATTGCCATCTGCGGCGGTTCCGGCGCGGGCAAGAGCACGTTGTTGAAGGTGCTCGCCTGCCTGCTGACGCCGCAGCAGGGGGCGCTGACGCTGGATGGGCGCGTACTGGCAAGCGCCGCCGCGCAGCGGCTGTTCTTCCTGCAAAGCCAGGAGGACATTCTGTTCAATGCCTCAGTGTTGCAAAACATCACGCTGTTCGCGCCGTCGGTGCCGGGCCAGCAACGGCAGGTGGAACAGGCGCTGCGCAGTTTGGGGCTGGCGGATGCAGTGGCACAGCTGCCGGGGGGCGTGAATGCCCTGGTGCGGGAGAGCCATGCCGGGCTGTCGCTGGGGCAACGCCAGCGTCTGTTGCTGGCGCGTGCGATGTACAGCCGTTGCCCGGTGTTGGTGCTGGACGAGCCGACGGCGAATCTGGATGAAAAGACCGCTGCGGCGGTGATGTCGGCTCTGGTGGCGCATTGCCGTGAAAACCGTAAAACCCTGGTGACGGTCACCCATAACCCGCGGCTGTTGCCGTTGTTCGATCGGATCTTGCGCATGTCGCAGGGGCGGCTGGTGGCTGAGTGCTCCGACGACGCCAGGATGAATGATTGTGCAGAGGTGGAGTGACGTGCCCGGAAAGAAACGCTGGCGGCGAGTGGCGTTGGCGATGGGTATTTTGGTGGCGTTGGCTGGCGGACTGTCGTTGCTGAATCGGCCTCCTGACAGTCAACCGCCGCAAACGGCGCGCGTCGAGCGCGGGGACATCGAAAAAAGCGTGTTGGCGACCGGGATTCTGAAACCGTTTCGGCAGGTTAACGTGGGCGCACAGGTCAACGGGCAGTTGAAAAAACTGTATGTCAAACAGGGTGACAGGGTGATCCAGGGGCAGCTGTTGGCCGAGATAGATCCGACGCTGCAGCTTAACGAGCTGCGCAAATCACAGGCTGAATTACGCAGCGCGCAGGCGCAGAAACTGGCGAGCCAGGCACAGCTGAAGCAGTACCAGCTGGAGCTGAAGCGGCAAAGGGCGCTGGCGCGCGACCGCGCCGGCGTGGCCAGCGATTTGGAAAAAGCGCAGGCGCAGCACGACGCGCAACTGGCGCAGTTGAAAGTGAACGAGTCGCAGATCGTCCAGGCCGAAGTGGCGCAGGAAAACGCCAGGGCCAATTTGGCTTTTACCCGTATTACCGCCCCTATCGACGGCGAGGTGCTGGGCATCGTCACCCAGGAAGGGCAAACCATCGTCTCGTCGCAAACCGCGCCGACCATTTTGGTGATGGCAGACGTGGATACCATGATGGTGCATACCCGCATATCGGAAAATGACATCTTGCAGGTGAAGACGGGGCAGCCGCTGTGGTTTTACGTCGCCGCCGATCCCAGTCGCCGATATGAGGGGGCCATGGGCGCGATACAGCAGGCGCCGGCGGAGGCGCTGGAAACCGACCCGCTGGGCAGGAATTCAAGCCAGCAAACGGCGGCGGTGTATTACAACGGCGTGTTTGCCGTCGCCAACGATGAACGCCGACTGCGCACCTCGATGACGGCGCAGGTATTTATCATTACCGAACGCGCGCAGGGAGTGGTGCGGGTGCCGATGGCTGCGCTGGGCGAGGCATTGGATGAAGGGGATTACCAGGTCAAGGTGTTGGAAGGCGAGCAGACCGTGGTACGCCGAGTGCGTATCGGTACCCGCGATCGTCGCTATGCCGAAGTGCTGGAAGGGCTGAGCGCAGGGGAACGGGTGCTGCTGGAGCAGCAGCCTGATGCGGAGGAAGGCCATGTCAGCTAACGCCGAGCCCATTATTGCATTGGAAAACGTCTCGCGCGAGTTTCAGGCCGGGGAGCAGAAAATTGCGGTCCTCAAGCGCGTATCCCTGAGCATTCAGCGGGGGGAAATGGTCGCTATCGTTGGCGCTTCCGGTTCTGGAAAATCGACGCTGATGAACATCATCGGCTGTCTGGACAAGCCTTCTCAGGGCGATGTGTACATCAACGGGGTGGCTATTGGGCAAGCCGACGGCGATCGCCTGGCGCAGCTTCGCAGCCGGCATATCGGCTTTATCTTCCAGCGTTATCATCTGATGCCCTATCTGACCGCCGGCGAGAATGTGGCGATCCCGGCGTTGTATACCGCCATGCCGGCCGCAGAGCGCCGCCAGCGGGCAGCGTATTTGTTGGCTCGGCTCGGGTTGGCGCAGCGCGGCGGTCATCGCCCGGCGCAGCTTTCCGGTGGGCAACAGCAGCGGGTCAGTATTGCCCGTGCTCTGATGAACGGTGCGGAAATCATTTTGGCCGATGAACCGACCGGCGCGCTGGATAGCGCCAGCGGTCAGGCGTTGATGGCCATTTTGCACGAGCTGAACGCGGTCGGGCACACCGTCGTTATCGTGACGCACGATCGGCGGATCGCCGAGCAGGCACGGCGGATCATTGAGATCGGCGACGGCGAGATCGTGGCGGATCGTCGCCATGAGGCCTCCCGACAGCCTGCTACGTTCGAACGGCCGCTATCGCCGGTGGCCCCCCTGAAGCGCATGGCACCGGGTGTGGCGCTGAAAGAGGCTGTCGGCATGGCCTGGCGGGCATTGCTGGGGCATCGGATCCGGGCTGTGTTGTCGATGCTCGGCATCATTATCGGCATTGCGGCGGTGGTCTCCGCCATCGCCATCGGGGAGGGCACACGGCGTAATATTCTCAAGGAAATCAGCCAGCTTGGTACCAGCACGTTGGAGATTCGCCCTGGCCTCGGGTGGGAAAAGTCGCGCCCTGATTTCGCGCGTTCGCTGAGCGCGCGCGATGCTGCACTGTTGGCGGCGCAGCCTTACGTCGACAGCGTCTCGCCGGTGATCGGCACCCAACTGCTGGCCGTTCGCGAAGGCAAACAGGTGCCACTCGCCGTGATGGGCGTCGGCGAAGGGTATTTCCGCACGCAGGGCATTCGCCTGCTTTCCGGCGGCCTGTTAACCGCGCAGGATCTGAGTGAGCGTGCACCGGTAGCGGTGATTGATCCCTTGTTAAAGCAGGCGCTGTTTTCTTCCCGGCAAGACCCGATAGGCGCGGTATTGCTGATAGCGGGCGTGCCTTATCGGGTGATTGGCGTCGCGCAGCGTCGCGGCGCTCAATACGCCGGTTCTCAACCGCTTGCCTGGCTGCCCTATACCTCCCTCACCGGCCGCATCGCCGGCGATATGCCGCTGGAATCCATTGTGATGCGAGTGAATGAAAAACGGACGCTGGAAGAGGCGGGGCGGGATGTGACCCGGCGTTTGATCGTAGAACACGGGCGGCGGGATTTCTTCACCCTGACCGACGATCAGCTGACGCAATCCATTCAGCGCGCCTCAGACTCCATGCAGCTGCTGATTACCGCGATTGCCGCCATCTCGCTGCTGGTGGGCGGTGTGGGGGTAATGAACATCATGCTGGTCTCGGTGACGGAACGGACCCATGAGATCGGCATTCGATTGGCGGTGGGCGCCGCTGAGAGGGACATTATGCGGCAGTTCCTGATCGAGGCGGTGGTGATCTGCAGCCTGGGGGGCGTGTTGGGGATCGCCTGCGCCGCGTTGGTTAAAGGGGCTCTGAGCGGATTGGCGCCGCAGGTGACGATGATCTTTACCTGGCCGCCGCTGTTGCTGGCCTGCGGATTCTCGGCGTTGATCGGTGTCGGGTTCGGGTTCTTTCCCGCCCGCACCGCCGCGCGCCTGCAGCCGGTGGAGGCGCTGGCGCGAGAATGAGCCGACTTTGGGTTTGTGGGCTGGTGATGCTGTCGCTGAGCGCCTGCGGATGGCGGCCGATCGACGCCACGGCGCCACCGTCGTTGCCGCCGCAGTGGCGCGTGGTCGATGAGCGCTCCGGTTCACTGCGCGCGGGCATCGCCTGGTGGGAAAACTTCAACGATCCGCAACTGTCGGCGCTGATCGACGGCATGCTGATCGCGAATCAGGATCTGGCGCTGGCCGGATTGCAGTGGCGTGAGGCCATGTTGGAGGCCGGGTTAGCGCAGGGCAATTTGACGCCGGATCTGGCCGCCAACCTGAGTGGCCGCAATACCCGGGCGCTGCGGGGCGCGACTACGCCGCTGGAAAGCTACCGTGCAGGGCTCTCTCTGAGCTATGAACTGGATTTATGGGGCAAGCTGGCGCGCATTCGCGAACAGGCCGAATGGCAGGCCGTCGCCTCGGCGTTGGACCGGCGCAATACCGCGTTGACCTTGATAGGTGCTACCGCGCGCGGGTATTGGCAGATTGCCGATTTGAATCAGCAAGTCATCCATCAGCAACGGATGGTGACGATCGCGCGTGAAACTTTGCGGCTGGTGGCGGCACGTCACACCGCGGGCGACGTTGGCCGATTCGAGCTGTTGCAGGCGGAACAGAACCTGCTGGCGAGAGAGAATCAACTGCATGAGCTGGAGCGGCAGCGGGAAGACGCACGTAACTCGCTGGCGTTATTGTTTGGGCGATCGCCGCTGCTGCGCTATAGCGAACGGCGTTCATTGCCGCTTGAAGAGGTGGCTATCGCGCAGCGCCTGCCGGCGGCGGTGATTGCACGCAGGCCGGATGTTCAGGCGGCAGAGCGCCGCCTGAGAGCGGCGCTGGCCGGTGCCGAGGCGGCCAGGTTGAGTTTTTATCCGGCGCTGAGCCTGGAAGCCGGGTTGGATGCCGGCAGTGGGCTTTTCCGCCGGTGGTTCAGTGAACCTTCGCGTTCGCTGGGGGCCACGTTGACGCTGCCGTTTATCGAATGGCGCAAGATGCGCTTGTCCAGTGACAAAGCGGCGTTGCAGGCGCAGCGGGCGGAGATTCAATTTCGCGATGCGGTCTACCGCGCGCTGGCCGATGTGGACAACGCCATGCGACAACGCCTGGAAGCACAGCGGCAAATCGGCAACCAGCGGCGGCATCTGGCGATGAGCCGGCAAGCCGTGGCGTTGGCGCGGCATCAATATCAGGCCGGTTCCGTCGCGCTGCAAACGCTACTGGATGCCCAAGAGGCGGTGTTGACCAGCGAAAATTCGCTGTCGGCGCTGCAATACCGCTACCTGAACGCCACGATGCAGCTCTGGCTGGCGCTGGGCGGCAACGAGGCTTTCGCATCGGGGCAAGGAGAATAAGCATGGAGAAAATAAGACGAGTGGTGGTCACCGGTTACGGTGCCGTCACCGCGCTGGGCGGCAACGCGCAGCAAAACTGGCAGGCTATCATGGCCAGCCGCCTGGCCTATCGCTATCACGATAAATCGGCGGCGGGGATCCACGCGCGCTTTTTTGCTTTGCTGGAGTCTGAACCGCCGCTGGAGGGCGTTGCTGCGCGGGTAAGTCGCCGGCTACCCAGATTCGCCAGGTTGGCGCTTGCCGCCGCCGCAGAGGCGATCGAAATGGCGTTTTCATCCTCTTACAGGGGGCCTGCGCACTTTTATTCGTCGTTGGAGTGCGGGGCGATTATCGGCAGCGGCTGGGGAGGGCAGGATGAGATCATGCAGAACAATGCGGACTATCTGCAATCCGGATTGGGGCAGTTGTTTGGCTGTTTTCACGCGATGCCCAATATCGCGACCGCCATATGCGGCCAGCATTGGCTGCTACGGGGTTATCAAGGCTCGCCGGCGGCGGCCTGTGCGACCGGCGGCATCGCGATTGGCGATGCGTTTGAGGCGATTCGCAGCGGCCGTGCCGCAATGATGCTGGCCGGCGCGTCGGAATCGCTGAGCGGCAACGGTGCGATCTGGAATATGGATGCGTTGCGTTTGTTGAGCCGGGAGCAGAAAGATATCACCAAAGCCAGCTGCCCGTTCAGCCGGGATCGCAACGGTTTCGTCCTGGCGGAAGGGGCCGCCGTGTTATGCCTTGAGGAACGGGAAGCGGCTTTAGCGCGCGGTGCGACGATCCTGGGGGAGATCAAAGGGTACGGCAATTTTTCAGACGCTTTCGATCTTACCGCGCCGGCGGAGGATCAGCAGGCGAAAGTGAAAACCATACGACGGGCTTTAGAGCAGGCGCAGCTCGACAGTCATAAAATCGACTATATCAATGCGCATGGCACCTCTACGCGGCAAAACGATGTGAGCGAAACCGAGGCGATCAAGGCGGCTCTGGGGCGCGATGCTTATCGCACGCCGATTTCCAGCACGAAATCCTATACCGGGCACCTGCTTGGCGCATCCGGCAGTTTTGAGGCCATCGTCTGCCTGCAAGCGTTACAGCAACAAATGATGCCGGCAACCTGCCATTTGCACGAGACCGATCCCGAATGCGATCTTGATTATATTCGCGAAGGGCATCGGCATGGCCGTCTGCGTAATGTCATGAGCCTCAGCTTCGGTTTCGGCGGCGCTAATGCGGCGCTGGTATTTGGTTATCACAATGAATAACGGTAGGGCCTATGGAAAAGTATCATCGGTTATATGAGACGATTTGCGGCATGTTGTATGAAGCCAGAGGGTTGGAGAGAGCGCAGCTGTCGGCAGATATGCCGCTGCAACAGCTTGGGCTGGACAGCCTGGATTATATGGAGCTGATGCTGGTGGTTCGGCGAGAATTCGGCATTACGCTCACTGCGGAAATGCTTATCGATCACCCTGAGTTGACGCTCGGTGAATTGTGCCACGTGATAATCCGTCAATAATTTCATCGCCCCCAGGCGATCGTTTGTTGAGGTCAAGCCTGGGTTTTTTTGTCTGTTGTGACTGCCATTTCATCCCTTACCCTTCCAGTTTCACTCTGTTATCGATATCCATAATTATTAATGCTTATCCGTCAGGTTAATATGAACCCGTGGTGGCGGTTTTTTATTCTCATTTTGGCGGCGTTATTAATGGCGAGTGTTAATGACATGGCAATATTTTTTAGGAATATTCTTTGTTTTGCCGGTTAATTTATCAATCTTACGCTACATCGTGCCAGGCAGTGATAACGCAAGCTAAAGCAAACAGGATGCCGTGTGGTGATAGTGCCGGGAATCTGCGGAACCCATTCACAAGTGCGACTCACAGGGGCGGTTGATGCCCGTGATAATAACGCCTGTCGCGCTGTTCGCATTCGGCAAATCCGCTATACTCCGCGCTGGATGCAGGAACCTATCCATAAGCCAGGGGCTACCCTGAGTGTCCATTGTGGTGACGTAAAAGGAAAATGGCAGCCACATTTTTCCGAGCAAAGTAATGAGGTTGTATGTCTAATCGTAAACATCTGACGCCTTCCGAAGTGGAGAGACTGCTTGAGGTCACGCTGCAGGGAAAGAATCCAGAACGCGATTATTGTTTGATTTATATGTGTTTTATTCATGGGTGTCGCGCCAGCGAAATAGGGGGATGGCGCTTATCGGATATCGATCTGGAAGGCGGTAATATTTATGTACATCGGTTGAAAAATGGCTTTTCCACCGTCCATCCGCTCTATCTGCGCGAAAGGCAATGTCTGCGGCGCTGGTTGGATAAGCGTCAACGGCACCGCTGGGCCGATCAAGAGTGGCTGTTCCTGTCCAACCGCGGTGGCCGTCTGTCGCGCCAACGTATTTACGGGCTGATTCGCCATTACAGCAAGGTGGCCAAATTGGAGGTCAACGCTCATCCACATATGCTGCGGCATGGCTGCGGATTTGCATTGGCAGATCGCGGTATCGACACCCGTTTAATTCAGGATTACCTCGGGCACCGAAATATCCAGAATACGGTGATTTATACCGCCAGCAATGCACAGCGCTTTAAGGAAATTTGGTAAGTGTGATTTAAGTTAATAACGATAAGGAGTCACTTTGAACTAAACTGAAACATACTGTAAGGACGCGTAAAAACAATGTCAATATTCCCATACCCTCTTTCCTGCTTAAAGATTAATTCTTTTTTAAAACAGTGTGTTGTGATTTTTCCTCGTGTCCCCTCTCTCCTCTTTATCTAAGCAAAATCCTAATCAAAAATCCGCAGATTTAAATTAGTGAGTTTACGCCTTGGTTTTTTAGTCTGATTTAACATCACTTTGTTACTCGCTTGGTTTTAAATCCTGTTAAATGAGTTTTTATTGGTTTGAAAAACCAAAGGAGTCACTTTAGTTCAAAATGAATCGTTTGGGTGAATAAGCCCGAAGCCATTAATCAGTCTGGCTACGGCCCTTCACATTCATGGAGCTAAATAAAAGGAATGACATTAAGGATATGTCGGAAATAAACCCCATGCATATTTTGCATAATTTTAAGGAAAGTAGGATGAAAAAGAATCTGTTGGCTGTAGCTGTCTTGACTGCGTCCGCATTTATCCCCTCTGCATTTGCTGCTGACGGCGCGCTGAATATCACTGGCTCCATTACCGATCAGTCTTGCACCGTCGATCCGGACTCCAAGAACAAGCAGGTCGCTCTGGGTAAGATTGCCAAAGATGCATTCACCCTGTCTAAAACCGCCGGCGCCAAAGCCTTCAACCTGGTGCTGAAAAACTGCCCGAAAACTGTGACCGGCGCCACCGTGCGTTTTGACGGCACTCAGGTGCAGGGGCAGTCCGGGCTGTTGCAACTGACCGGCGCCGGCACCGCTGGGGTTGCGGGCGGTATTGGTGTTCAGCTGCTGGACGACGGCAGCAACGTGCTCAATATCGGCAACGATTCCCGCGTGTATGCGCTCGCAGAGAATAAAGACAACACCCTGGGCTTTGTCGCGCGCTATTTCGCTTATGACGTCGTTTCCGTCGGTAGCGCCAACGCTACGGCCAACTTCACCATCGTTTATCAGTAAGGCTATGCCGCCACGGCGGCGAAACAGTTAGAAAAATGAGCCAGAGGGCGTGTTCTCTGGCTCTTGTTCATCGGTGATGGGAACGGGAAGAAAGAGATGAAAGCTGGATACTTTGCGCTGACGGCGGCGTTGTTGATGACGCTTTGGGCTCCGGTACAGGCCGGCGTAGTAGTGGGTGGAACGCGCCTCATCTACGACGGTGGTAAAAAAGAGTCTGCTCTGAATATCAACAATCCGGATACGGTGCCTTATCTGATCCAATCCTGGGTCGATGCGCAAGAGGGCGATAGCGCGAAAGCACCTTTTATTATCACGCCGCCGCTATTTCGTTTGGACGGGGGCCAAAATAACCTGCTGCGCGTGGTACGTGCGGGCGGCAATTTACCGACGGACAGAGAGTCGCTGTATTGGCTGAATGTGAAGGCTATTCCTTCGGTGGAAAAGAAAGAGAATACGCTGCAAATTGCGATCAAGACCCGCATCAAGCTGATCTATCGCCCGCAGGGGCTCGTCGGCAATCTGGAAGAGGCGGCCGGTAAATTGACGTGGCGGCGTAGCGGCGATCGTTTGCAGGTGACCAACCCTTCTCCCTACTACCTCACCTTTTTCAATTTGAAGCTGAATGGCCGCGCCATTACCGGCAACACCATGGTGGCGCCGCAGGCGAGCGCCAGTTTCCCGTTGCCGACGGCGAGTGGCGCAGGTGGCAGCCTGAGCTGGCAAATCATCAACGACTATGGCGGCACCGGCCAGACCTTCACCAGCACGTTATAACCGGCCGCGGTGCGTGTTTTTTTGCTCCGGGATAACGCTGGAGCAGGCGTTCGGCTTACCTGATTCTTCGTCGGGCCGAGCCAATCGGGACAGGGAGTTAAAAGGATGAATAACCCGAATTGCATTGGTTTACCAGGGGTGCGATCGGTTCTGGCCGGCCTGATATCTTGCCAAATGGCGCTGCTGAGCTCGATCGGCACGGCTCATGCGCGCGATTATTTCAACCCGGCGCTGCTGGAAATTGATAATCCGGCGCTGCGCGGCGCCGATCTCTCGGTGTTTGAGGAGAACAGCAGCCAGGCGCCCGGGAACTACCGGGCCGATCTTTACCTTAACGGCGAACAGATCGACAGCCTTGACGTCGAGTTTCGGCTTATGCCGGGAGCCGACGGGAAGCAAGCGCTGCAGCCTTGTTTCAGCACGGAAAAATTGGCGGAACTGGGCGTGAGGGTGGCCATGTTTCCGGCGATGGTGCCCGGGGATAGCTGCGTCAACCTGGCACAGGCCATTCCACAGGCCTCTGCGGTATTCCTGTTCAATCAGCTGAGGCTGAATTTGAGCATCCCGCAAGCGGCACTGCGCTTGAATGCGCGTGACTACGTTTCCCCGGATAAATGGGACTCCGGCATACCGGCGCTGTTGGTCAATTACAACTTCAGCGGCGCCAATAACCAGATGCGCGACAGCGAACGGCAAAACAACAATAACTATTACCTCAATCTGCGCTCGGGTATCAACTGGGGCGCCTGGCGCCTGCGTAACTATTCGATCTGGAACCATTACACCGGCGGTGCTTCTTCCTGGCGCTCAATCAACACCTACCTGCAGCGCGATATCGTTGCACTGCAAAGTCGCCTGACCCTGGGGGACAGCACAACGCCCAGTGATGTGTTCGATAGCGTGCAGTTCCGTGGGGGGCAACTGGCCTCTGAGGACGACATCCTGCCGGACAGCATGAAAGGGTACTCGCCGGTAGTACGCGGGATCGCACGCACGAATGCACAGATCATAATCCGGCAAAACGGCTATGTGATCTATCAAAGCTATGTGCCGCCGGGGGCATTTGAAATTACCGATCTGTATCCCACGGGCGGCAGCGGCGACTTGAATGTGAACGTGCGTGAGGCTGACGGCCAGGAGCAGCATTTTGTGGTGCCGTACGCCGTGGTGCCGGTATTGCAGCGCGAAGGGCGTTTTAAATACAGCCTGACCAGCGGGAAATACCGTTCATACGGCGGTGGCGTTGATGAACGCCCGTTCAGCCAGGCGACCGGGATCTACGGTCTGCCGTGGGGGGCCACGCTGTATGGCGGCGTGCAGGCGGCCAGTAAGTATCAGTCCCTGGCGCTGGGTTGGGGGCAGAACCTGGGGGCGGTGGGCGCGCTGTCTGCCGATGTCACCCAGGCCTGGACCAAGCAGGAAACCCGGCCGAAGGAGCAGGGGCAGTCATGGCGTTTGCGTTACGGCAAGAACTTTATTGAAACCGGCACCAACTTTAGTCTGGCCAGCTACCGCTATTCCACGCGCGGTTTTTATAACCTGCAAGAGGCGCTGGAGAGCTACGGCGGCAACAGCGCTATCTATAACGATCACAAGAAGAGTCGCGCCGAGCTGACGATGAGCCAAAGCCTGTGGGAGCAGGGGGGAACGCTGTCGCTCAGCCTGTTTAACGAAGACTACTGGGACGATAACCGCCGTTCGCAGTCTGTCAGCCTCAGCTACAACAACAGCTGGGAGGCCGTCAGTTACGGGCTGAATTACACCTTCAACCAGAACGGCTACGACAGTAACGGCAATCGCAGCAGTATTCGTGACCATATCGTAGCGTTCAACGTCAGCGTACCGCTCAGCAAATGGCTGCCGGGCAGCTATGCCACCTACAGCATGAACGCCAGCCGCAATGGCGCCACCAGCAATAACCTTGGGTTGAGCGGTACCGCCTTGCCGGGCAATAACCTCAACTACAGCATCAACCAGGGCTATACCGGCAGGGGCGTGGGGGCGAACGGCAATATTCAGGCGGACTACAAAGGCGCCCTCGCCGAATGGAATCTGGGGTATGGCTACGATCGCCATCGCCGGCAGGTGAATTACGGCGTGCAGGGGGGCGTTCTGGTGCACCAAAACGGCGTCACGCTGTCCCAGCCGCTGGGCGATACGGTGGCGTTGGTGCAGGCGCCCGGCGCGTCTGGGGTGGATGTCCTGAACCAAACCGGGGTCAGCACCGATTGGCGCGGCTATGCAGTCGTGCCTTATCTGACGCCTTACCGGCGCAATATCGTCGGATTGGACGGTGAATCTTTTGCCGAAGATGTCGACATGACGCTGAGCAGCCAAACGGTAATCCCAACCCGCGGCGCCGTGGTGCGCGCCCGCTTCAATCCGGACGTCGGTGCCCGCGTGTTGTTGACCTTGCTGACGCGCAGCGGTGACCCGGTGCCGTTCGGCGCCACCGTCAGCAATCTCAACAGCCCCTCTGACAATGCCGGCATCGTCGGCGACGGTGGCCAGGTTTATCTGGCCGGCCTGGCGGAGAGCGGGCAGCTGCGGGTGAAGTGGGGCAATGACGCGGCTCAGCAATGTCAGGTCAACTATCAATTGGCTAATCAGCTCGAGAGCGGTGGGATTCGTCTCGTTAACGGGCAGTGTTTATAAGGTGCATATGATGGCGACAGGAATATCGATTCAACGAGGGATCATCGTCGGCGGGCTATTGGCGTGCGCAACGTTCGGCGCACCACAAGTAAAGGCGGCTTTCGGGCAGTGTGCTCCTATTTCGGGGACTCACGGGTTTTCATTCCTCTTTTCCCCGGTTTTAACCGACCCGTCGCAAAACGTGGTGGGGCGGATTATTAAGAATGCTGACGGCGGCAACTGGAATTTGCCCGGTTCTTTTCGGGTGAAGTGCGAATGCCAGACGCGTACGGCGTCTTATGTCACCGCCAAAATGCTGCTGAGCGAGCCGGTATTCAGCAGCGGGGGGGTAACGTATTACGCGTTGAATGAATACCTGGGGGTCGCGAGCGAAGTTTTCGTGGCGGGATATCGCAATGAGTTTATTGCCGCACCGTTCACCAATGAGTCTAACTTTAAGACCGATATGGATGGCGATGACGAATCCTGTGCCAGCACGCCCTACAACAGCGGCGCTCGCGGGCGAATTCATCTGTATTTCCGCCGCCCTTTCGTTGGCGTGACCACAATCCCCAGCACCCGCCTGGTGGACACCTATGTCTCGGTGGTGAGTGGCGTGAAAAGCGATGTGCCGGTCTCCACGATATCAATGAGCGGCACCGTCACCGTGCCGCAAAGTTGTGAAATCAGCCCGCAAACGGTCACGGTCGATTTTGGCGACATCTTGACCTCGAATATCCAAACCAAAGGCGCGATGCCGCCCCGTTTTACTCCAGAAGAGAGAACGCTGACGCTGGCCTGCCGCAATATTTCCGCCGGCGTCAAGGTCAGCCTGTCATTCCGCGGCGAGGCTGACGGCAGCATGCCTGAGGCGCTGAAAACCAGCAATCGCGACATTGGCGTGATGATTAAGGATATGCAGGGCAATGTTATTCGGCCTCAGAGCGGGCGCTTGCCAATCGATAACTTCCAATATCCCAACCAGAGTGGCAGTTCACGGATCAGCATCTATCCGATCAACACCACCGGCCAGCTCCCTGCCGTCGGGCAGTTCAATGCAACGGCGACCATTCAGGCAGAAATTCAATAAACGGATATTTCAACGGTGCGGGCCGTGCCCGGCGTTTAACGAGAAGGAATAAAGTATGGGGAAAGTTATTAGCGGTATCAGCTGCAAATTGGCGCTGGCTGGCCTGTTGCTCTTGGCCATGCCGACAGCGCAAGCCACATCAAAACTAGTCATTACCGGCAACATCAAAGCGGCGCCCTGCGAAATCGACGGCGCAAACGGCACGATTTCGGTCAATCTGGGGGATGACATTTCCGCCGCCGTTCTGGCGACCTCCGGGGCTTCCAGCCCTTGGGTGGAATTCCCTTTGACGCTAAAAAACTGCCCGAGCACCACCACGTCGGTTGTCGCGACCTTCAGCGGGACGGCCGCTGAGGAAAGCACCCGCTTATATAAAAGTACCGGCGGTTCTCGTCGGGTCCAAATTGAATTGCAAAACAACCAGGGAGCAAACCTGGGCAATGGCAAGAGCATGACCCAGTCAGTTAACCAGGCGACGCATGAAGCCAAATTCAATTTGCGGGCGCGGGCATACAGCACCAATGGCGGTTCTACACCTGGCTCGATAGAGGGTGTCCTGCAGGTCACTTTTGTCTATCAGTAGACAAAAATACCGTCCTAAGTGGAATGCTAACGACAGATTTAAGGTGATGATATGAATAGTAATTATCCATCGGGAACGACTTTGGCGGCCGGTCAGTCAACGACGGGGGCCGTGGCCATCATGGAGCCCTGCCTCATCACGGCGTTGGGGATGAGAAATCGCTTGATTGAGTCCTGCGGCCTGCAGCCCGACAACGTTCGGCAGGTGACGAACCTGGTGGCATTGAGAACCTTATTCACGCAGCATGTGCACCGCTTATTGGTGATGGATTTGTGCGGTAAATCGGAGTCGGTATTGGACGGTTTCCGGTTGATCGCTGAAGTCCGCGAAAACTCGCCGGACACCGCGATAGTCATTTGTACGGCGTTGGATGAACCGAAGCTGTTACGGCAACTGATCGCCTCCGGCATCAGCGGCCTGATGTTGAAGCAGGAGCCGGCCATTGCGTTGACTCACTGCGTCCAACAGGTTTTGACGGGCTGCAGCAGTTTCAGCCATCGAGTGCGTCAACGTCAGTTGCATGACGCGACGGCCGACAAGCCCCTGACGACGAAGGAGTTGGATGTGCTGACCCAGCTGTTTTCCGGTAAAAGCGTAACCAACGTGGCGTTAACGATGTGCCGTGATATACGCACCGTCAGCACCCATAAACGCAATGCGATGTTGAAGTTGGGATTTCACAGCGATGGGGAGTTGTACCTTCAGGGGAAATGGATGGTTGCGCAAGGTTCATCCTTTGTTCGCTAGGCATGCGCGAAATGCCTTTCGGCTAAGCAAGCACAGGAGCAGATTATGCATTTATGGCGTCAGCAACCGCTGAACATAGCGATAATGGACAGATGTCCATTAACGTTGGAAGGGTTGGCGAGTTTTTTAAAAACGCTGCCAACCCAGGCAAAAGTCGTTGTAAAGGAAACCAGCGTCCGCGCGGTGGCGGACAGCGTGGTCTATCAGCAGGCCGACGTGCTGATTACCGAAATGGACGGCGAAGATGAGACGGTGGCTCAGGGCAGAGAAACATTACTGGCCCTGAGCACGCAGCTGCCCGACTTGCGGGTAATCGTCTATACCCGCAGCCAGAATGCAGAAGAGTTAGGGCGCCTGTTGAACCAGACTAATGTCAGCATCGTAGCCAGAGATGACGCTTTGCCGCTGGTGGCGGAGTTTTTTAATCGCGTGTTGCTGGGGGAACGTGTGTTGAGTCCGCAGATTGGGGCTTTTCTGGCGCCTTCCGTGAGTGGAGAGGAGGTTAGCACGCGAAAATTGACCCGCTGTGAGAGCGACGTTTTGGCCTTTTTGTTTAACGGTATGAGCCTGCGGCAAATTGCCGAGTTGCAACGCCGCAGCATCAAGACGATCAGCGCGCATAAATGCAGCGCCATGCGTAAACTGCAGGTAAAGAATGACAGCGAACTGTTTTCTTTGCACGGCAATATTACGCGGCAATTGGGGGGGGAATGGTCAAAGGGGACCTAGCCTTTAATGAAAGGGGATGGCGTTATGATTTATCGGCAGGTTTACCGCTAGCATAACCAGTGCGGCATGCCCCTGGGCGCTGAGGCATGAAAAGCAGCTCGGCGTTAAAGTCGTGCTGGAGTAGGCCGTTGATGACGTGCCGGGCTGCATCTTCCCATCTGATGTTTGTACCAAACTCGATGCGCTGTTTAACAAAGGACGAGATCCCGCGTAGTTATTCTCATTGTGAGATTAAATGCTGATTGCGCGGAATCGTTCTACGTTGGTCGCGGTGTAGATCACCGTATTCTGGATGTTTTTGTGTCCTAAATAATCTTGAATCAAACGCGTATCGATCCCCTTATCCGCAAGGGCGTAGCCGCAGGAGTGTCGCAACATGTGAGGATGGACCTGAACGCTAATACCGGCCATTTCGCCATACATTCTCATTAATCGATACAGCTGCTGACGTGATATTTGTCCGCCGTGGCGCGACAGGAATAACCATGGAGCCTCTGCGTCAGGATAGCTCGTCCGCTGGGCCAACCAATGTAACAGCGCCTGCCGTTCTCGCGGTTGGATCGGATGCTGAACGGAAAACCCGTTTTTCAGCCGAGATATATGGATCCGATTGGAGGTAAGATCAATATCCTCCAGGCGTAAAGCACGCAGTTCGCTAACCCGTAAACCGTGAATAAAGCACATTAATAGTAGACAACGATCTCGAATGCTATTTTTCCCCTCATGCACGGCAGCAATCAGTTGCTCAATTTCAACTTGACTGAGAAATTTCCTTTTTTTCATTTTTCTTTCCTACGTCTTTGATGTTGGCGATTTCTATCATGAAGTTTTATTAAAGCATTGGAGCATAATGGGCAGCAAAGGAAATAAATAATTTCATTTGTTAATAGATGGTTTTTTTATCTTTTCTGTTTTTTCATTTTTTAAGTGAATGTATTTTTTGTTTTATATGGTTATTTAATTTATTTCATGAGGCTATTTAATTAGAGAATATTTAGTATCTCTGTAAGAGCTCCATGGAGAGTTTGCATCCGTCAGGCAACTACGAGATACCCTCTCTCTCTGGTCGATGCTTGATAAATTGTGATGAGAATTCGTCTTGATCTCATTCTCACGCCGCTTACAATGCCTGCCAGATCGCGACTTCAGAGGTTTTTTCATGGAACTGCTACGGGTGGTTTATCACCAGTACCGTTGGCCATTTCTGGCTGTCATGGCGCTGACCCTGGCCAGCGCCGGTTTAGGCATCGGTATCATTGCATTTATCAATCAATACTTGATGGAGGCCGGCGGCAATGCACTGGCCGTGCTGCCGATGTTTCTCGCCCTGCTGGCATTGCTGATGGCGGTCACGCTGGGCTCGCAATTGGCGCTGACGACATTGGGCCATTACTTCGTCTATCGCCTGCGTGGGCAGCTGGTGAAGCGCATTTTGGATACCGATATTGAACGCCTTGAACAATTGGGCAGCGCCTCATTGTTGGCCAGCCTGTCCAGCGATATTCGCAATATTACCGTCGCCTTCGTGCGCTTGCCTGAACTGGTTCAAGGGGTGATTTTAACCCTGGGGGCGGCGGCCTATCTGGGGTGGCTATCACCGAAAATGCTGGCGGTCACGGCAGTCTGGGTGGCGGTGACCGTCGTGGGCAGCGGCTGCCTGGTGTCACGGGTTTATCGTCATATGGCCAGTTTGCGTGAGTCGGAGGAGCGTCTCTATCATCGTTATGAGTCGGTGATTGACGGTCGTAAGGAGCTGACGTTGAACCGCAAGCGGGCGCAGGCGCTGTACGAACAGGCCTATCAGCCCGATGCGCAAGCTTATCGCTACCATATCATTCGCGCCGACACCTTCCATTTGAGCGCGCTCAACTGGTCAAATATCATGATGTTAGGCGCGATTGGGCTGGTGTTCTTTATGGCCAACAGTCTGGGATGGGCGGACTCGGCGGTGGCCGCTACCTATTCACTGACGCTGCTGTTCTTGCGCACGCCATTACTGCAGGCGGTCGGGGCGTTTCCGACGCTGGTCAGCGCCGAAGTGGCCTTTAACAAGCTGAAGACGCTGCGCCTGGCCGAGTATCAAGCGGCGTTTCCTGCCGCCGTCAGCCGTTCCTGGCAGACGCTGGAGCTACGCGACGTGGTTTTTCACTATGCGGATACCGAACAGCAGCCCGGTTTTGCCGTCGGGCCGCTCAATCTGACGCTGCGCCGTGGTGAGTTGGTCTTTCTGATCGGCGGCAACGGCAGTGGCAAGTCAACGCTGGCGATGTTGTTGACCGGGTTGTACCAACCGGTGAGCGGGCACATCGTTCTGGATGGCGTCGCACAGACCGCGGCGGATATGCCGGACTACCGTCGGCTGTTTTCGGCGATTTTCACCGATTTTCATCAGTTCGATCGCTTGCAAGGGCCGGAAGGCGGTGAACCCGATGCGAAATTGGTCTCCGGCTGGCTCGAGCGGTTGAATATGAAAAGCAAACTGCAGTTCGACGGCACCAGGGTGACCAACCCGCAGCTGTCGCAGGGGCAGCGTAAACGCCTGGCTCTGCTGTTGGCGGTGGCAGAGCAGCGCGATATCCTGCTGTTGGATGAATGGGCCGCAGATCAGGATCCGCAGTTCCGGCGGATTTTCTATCGCGAGCTGTTGCCTGAATTGCGCGCGCTGGGCAAAACGGTGTTTGCCATCAGCCATGACGATCACTACTTCGAACACGCCGATCGGTTGCTGGAGATGCGTTCAGGTCACCTGCGTGAGCTGATCGGCAGCGAGCGTGAACACGCCAGCCGGGATTCCGTCAGCAGAATCGGTTAATTCACGCCGGCCCGAGCGAAACCAAACGGGCCGGTGCTTCTCTCCGTATGATCCCAGTACGTCGCTTCATTTTCTCCCCCGCCTTCAGCGCGGTCTGTTGCCGATTTGGCTTACGGCCAGTCAAATAATTGACTGCTGAATCATTTACCAGTGGTTTAATTTTGACCTCTCAAGGTGTGGCACACTGCACGTTCGTTCGCCTATCAATACAAGTTATCGCCTGCCGATAACAGTGATATCCACGGTGCCGTTCTTACTGAGGCGGTGATGCAGGTCTATGGCTAGCAGCTGTTTTTTTAATTTCCATAGGAAAAAACGACTTTATCGATCGTTAAAACAGATCAATAATCACCATTTAAATGGTTTAATCTATTGGTTGAGGGCGCTGTGGTGAGCAAGGATGGATCAGATATCAAACGTAGAGCATGGCTGTGTGTATTTATCGGTAGCGGGTTGTTCTGGCTGTTCACCGCCGCCGTGATTTATTGGTTACTGAATTAAGTAAGTTAAGCAGGAAGGCGACTTGTGAACAAAAAGCAGGCTAAAAACCGTGAGGGCGCACAGCGTCGTGCGCAGTCCAAAATTCCGCCTTCGTGGGTGTTGAGCGATGAGCAACGCGCCTTCATTGAAGACTTGTGGCAGGATAGCGCGCCTGAGCCGGTACGGCCCCTCGCCCAACGGCGCTAGCTGATCACGCGGCTGCGGCCGGCCAGCGCACCGAACAGCATTTGCAGAACGGTCAGGCACAGCAGGACGATCAGCGGCCAGCGCCAGCCATCCGTCAGATCGTGCAGCAGGCCGAACAACGTGGGCCCCAGCGCCGCCAACAAATAGCCGACGGATTGCGCCATACCCGACAGCAGCGTCGCCTGATGATGATGCTGGCTGCGTAAGCCAAAGAACGACAGTGCCAGCACCAGCGAACTCCCCGCCCCCAACCCGGCAAACGTCAGCCACACCAGTGAACTGGCGGGTTGCACCAATAATCCTCCGACGCCGATAAAGATCAGCAGGGAACTGCCCAGCGCGATTGCCCGCTGATCGCGCGCCCGCGGCAAAATCACCACCATGACAAAGTTGGCGACGATCGCGACCACCTGGTAAACGAACAGCTCGAATCCTGCCTGCTGGGCGGAAGTGCCGTGGCTGGCGGCAAAGGCGCTGAACCAGCCGATGATGGTGTAGAAGGCGATCGATTGCAGCCCCATGAACATCGCCACTTGCCAACCCAACGCGCTGCCCCAGGGAGAACGATAGCGCTGTGGCTCCGTCGGCTGCGGTTCTTTGGTGGCGGGAGTGGCCGAGCGCCGCAGCTGCGGCAGCCACACCAGCAGCGCTAGCAAGGCGGGCAAACCCCAGCACAGCAAAGAGAACCGCCAGCCGAGGTCGGCCAGGGCAGCCAGCGGCACCGCCAGACCTGAGGCGATGGCGGCAACCAGTGACATCACCGCCGCATAGGCGGCGATCATCGCGGCGGCGCGATGCGGGAAATCTCTTTTCACCAGCGTCGGCAGCACCACGTTGGCGAAGGCAATGGCGGCGCCGATCAGGATGCTGCCCGGCCAGAGCATGGCGTCTTGCGGCAGGGAACGTAGCGCGATGCCGCAGACCAGCAGCGCGAGGGCGAGGCCCAGGGTGCGCTCGATGCCGATGCGTTTCGCCAGCGCCGGAGTCAGCGGCGAGAGAACGGCGAACAGGATCAGCGGCAACGAGTTGATCAGGCCGGCGGCGGTGGCGGACAACGCCAGCTGTTGCTGGATCTGCTCCAACAGCGGGCCGACGCTGGTCAGGGCAGCGCGCAGGTTGGCCGCGATCAGCATAATGCCGACGATCAGCAGGACAGGGCGGTGTAAACGGCGACGCGGGGTCGCGGTGGACGCTGGGGATGAAGCGGGTTGCGGCATGGGTTCCTCGCACCAGGGCATGCAGTCAATCAGTGCTGCATGGCGTGATGCGTTGATTGACGTTAACGCTTACGTACCGACAAATTGGCGGTATCCGATCGCAAGTGTAGGGAAGATGGCTCACGCTGACAAGGGGACGGGCCGGCGGGATGATGGCGGTTAACCCCTGCCGGCCGCAGGATAATTGCCATTATGTGATCCTGGTCACTGAGTGAACTAAAAGTCATGGCGCGGGGCGCGCCATGCGTCGCTTTCGCTTTCCTCACCGCCGGCGCTGTGGCCCCCCGGCGTTCGCGCCCGTCATGGCATTTCACTTTTCCCCCTTTCCGCTTTTTGGCTTTTCGATCTGTTTCGATTCGAAAGGTTTTTTGGCGATTTTTTTGCTAAAACGGGGCTGTAAGCCCGATCACAATTTCATTGCTTTCGCTTTGCTGTAATGCCAGCGCAGTAGAGCGAAAGCCATCTTCTCCCCGGCGAGGCCGGAAACCTGAGGACCGCAGCTCATGCCAGTGAATACCGCAAAGCGACGTGAAAACATCATCGATCTGTTATGCGAGCACGGCAGCGTGCGCGTGGAGCAGCTCAGCAAACAGTTTGCGGTATCCACGGTGACGATCCGCAACGATCTGCGCTTTCTGGAACGAAAAGGGTGTGCGCTGCGCGCTTACGGCGGCGCGATGCTCAATCAGCAATTCGCTTTCGATCGGCCGCTGCGGGACAAAGGGCGGTTGAATCGCGATGTCAAAACGCTGATCGCCAACGCGGCGGCCGGCTATGTGCGCGACGGCGATGCGCTGATCCTCGATTCCGGCTCCACCACTGCGCAGATCGTGCCGTTCCTGAAGGGGCGGCGCGATCTGGTGGTGATGACCAATGCGCTGAACATTGCCTACGAGCTTTCGGGAAACGACGGGGTGGAGGTGATGGTGCTGGGGGGCAGCGTGCGCCGCAACTCTTACTCGCTCTACGGTCCGGCTGCCGAGCAGCAATTGCGTCAGTACCGCTTCGACAAGCTGTTTTTGGGCGTCGACGGGTTCGATCTGAGCGCCGGCATCACCACGCCTCACCCCGGTGAGGCGCACCTCAATCGCGTGATGTGCGAGGTGGCGCGCGAGATTATCGCGGTGGCGGATGCCAGCAAATTTGGTCGCAAGAGCTTTTGCATGATTCGCGAAGCCGGACAAATCCATCGGCTGATCACCGACAGCCGTCTTCCGGACGATTACGAGCGGGCGTTAACCGAGCTGGGCGTGGAGGTCATCATCGCCGATCGGTAGCAGGGCGCCTGCATGGGGGCTTCATGCAGCAGTTGTTACAGCTTGTCGAGCAGCACAAGGCCGGTATGCCGGTCGGGATCTTTTCTGTCTGTTCCGCCCATCCCTGGGTTCTGAAGGCCGCGCTGCGGCAGGCCAAAGCGCGCGGCACACCGGTGTTGGTGGAGGCGACGTCCAACCAGGTCAATCAGTTCGGCGGCTATACCGGCCAAACGGCGGCCCAGTTCCGCGATGCGCTGTGGCGCCTGGCGGATGAGGTTGGCCTGGCACGCGATCGCGTGTGGCTGGGCGGCGATCATCTGGGGCCCAACGCCTGGCAAGATCGCCCGGCTCAGGAGGCGATGGCGCTGGCGGAAACCTTGATCGACGATTACGTTCGCGCCGGCTTTCGCAAAATTCACCTCGATTGCTCCATGTCATGCGCCGGCGATCCTGCTCCACTGGGGGATGCCACGGTTGCCGAGCGTGCGGCGCGCCTGTGCGCGGTGGCGGAGCGGGCCTGGGCGCAGAGCGGCGGCGAAGCGCCGGTTTATGTGATCGGTACCGAAGTGCCGGTGCCGGGCGGCGCGCAGGAGGCGCTGGCGGGTCTGCAGGTCACCACGCCGCAGGCGGTGGCGCAAACGCTGGAAACGCACCGTATCGCCTGGCAAAAAGCCGAGCTGAACGATGCCTGGCAGAGAACTATCGCGCTGGTGGTACAGCCGGGCGTCGAGTTCGATCACCACAGCGTTGAGCATTACCAACCGCAGCGCGCCGACGCATTGAGCCATTTCATCGAACGGCAGCCGGGCATGATCTATGAAGCGCACTCTACGGACTACCAACCACCGCAGGCCTACCGCCAACTGGTGCGCGATCACTTCGCCATCCTGAAGGTGGGGCCGGCGCTGACCTTCGCGCTGCGCGAAGCGCTGTTCGCCCTCGATCGCATCGAGCGTGAATGGCTGGGGGAACGCCAGTCGGCGCAGCTGTGCGCCACGCTGGAGCAGGTGATGCGCGAGCAGCCGCAGCAGTGGAGCCGCTACTACCACGGTACGCCGCACCAGCAGTATCTCGATCGCCACTACAGCCTGAGCGATCGGGTGCGTTACTACTGGCCGCAGCCGCAGGTGCAGCAGGCGGTCGACGGTTTGCTGGACAACCTGCGCCGCAGCCCGGCGCCGTTGGCGCTGCTCAGCCAGTACCTGCCGGATCAGGCGCGGGCGCTGAACGCCGGCGAATTGAGCGCCGATCCGCAGGAGTGGGTGCTGCATAAAGTGACGCAGGTGCTCGACGATTATCACGCCGCCTGCTACCCGGAGGGCCGCTGACATGCCGAACATTTTAATGACCCGTATCGACAATCGCCTGGTGCACGGCCAGGTGGGCGTGACCTGGACCAACACCCTCGGCGCCAACCTGGTGGTGGTGGCCAACGACGAGGCGGCCGCCGATCCGGTGCAGCAGAACCTGATGGACATGGTGGTGGCGGAAGGGGTGCAGACTCGCTACTTCACGCTGCAGAAAACCATCGACGTGATCCACAAGGCGGCGGATCGGCAGAAGATTTTTCTGGTGTGCAAAACGCCGCAGGACGTGTTGACGCTGGTGCGCGGCGGGGTGCCGATCCGGTTCGTCAACGTCGGCAACATGCACTTCGCCGAGGGGAAGCGGCAGGTGCACAAAACGGTGTCGCTGGACGACGGCGACGTGGCCGCGTTTCGCGCGCTGGCGGCGCTGGGCGTGGAGTGCGAAGTGCGCCGGGTGCCGGATGAGGCGGGCGAGGCGATCGGCAAACTGCTCTTTTGAGCCAGGGGGAAAGCATGTTGACGGATGCGTTATTGATTGCGCTGTTGGCCGGGTTGGCGGGGGTTGACCTGTTCGACGGCCTGACCCACTTCCACCGGCCGGTGGTGATGGGGCCGCTGGTGGGGCTGATTTTGGGCGACGTCTACACCGGGTTGCTGGTGGGCGGCACGCTGGAGCTGGTGTGGATGGGGATGGTGCCGCTGGCGGGCGCCCAACCGCCGAACGTGGTGATCGGCGGTGTGATCGGCACCGCATTCGCCATTCTGACCAAGGCCGACCCTAAAGTGGCGATCGGCGTGGCGGTACCGTTCTCGATTGCGGTGCAGGGCTGCATTACGCTGCTGTTTACGCTGTTCTCGCCGATGATGCACCGCTGCGATCGCATGGTGAAGGAGCTGAACTGGCGCGGCATCGAACGGGTGAACTATCTCGGCATCAGCATCCTGTTCATCTTCTATTTCGTGGTGGCATTCCTGCCGATTTACTTCGGCGCCGATGCGGCCAGCGCCATGGTGCAGAAGGCGCCGGGCTGGCTGCTGGACGGTCTGGCGGTGGCGGGTGGCATGATGCCGGCGATCGGCTTCTCGCTGCTGATGAAGGTGATGATGAAAAAAACCTACGTGGCCTATTTTATCCTTGGCTTCATCTCGGTCACGTTCCTCAAGCTGCCGATTCTGGCGGTGGCGCTGGGTGCCCTGGCGATCGCCCTGATCGACTTCTTCAACACGCAACGTGGCGCGGCAGAGGCGACGGCCCGGCCCGCTCCGCAGGAGGATGCCGAAGATGGCATTTAACGATTCCGACGATATGCTGGCGCAAAAGGCCGAGCAACGCATGGCGCAGGCGCTGGCCACCAGTCAGGTGGAGCAGGACGACTATCTGGACAGCCAGCCCGCCGAAGCGCTGACGCGCGGCGACATCAACCGCATGGCCTGGCGTTCGCTGCTGCTGCAGGCGTCGTTCAACTATGAACGTATGCAGGCCGGCGGCTGGCTGTATCAGCTGCTCCCCGGGCTGCGCAAGATCCACCGCAACCCACAGGATCTGGCCAACTCGATGAAGATGCACATGGAATTTATCAACGTGCACCCGTTCGACGTCACCTTCCTGTCCGGCCTGGTGCTGGCGATGGAACAGAACAAGGAGAAGATCTCCACCATTCGCGCGGTGAAAGTGGCGCTGATGGGGCCGCTCGGCGGCATCGGCGACGCGCTGTTTTGGCTGACGCTGTTGCCGATTTGCGCCGGGATAGGCGCTTCGCTGGCGCTGGAGGGCAGCCTGTTCGGGCCGATCGTCTTCCTGCTGCTGTTCAACCTGTTTCACTTAGGCCTGCGCTTTGGGCTGGCGCACTACGGCTATCAGGCCGGCACCAGCGCGCTGGCGCTGTTGAAGACCCACACCCGGCGCATTTCTCACGCCGCGTCGATCGTCGGCATGACGGTGATCGGCGCACTGGTGGCCTCGTATGTGCACCTGTCCACGCCGCTGGTCATGCATGCCGGCAAGGCCAGCGTGGCGCTGCAGACAGACGTGTTGGACAAGCTGATGCCCAACCTGTTGCCGCTGTGCTTCACGCTGCTCATTTTCTTCCTGATGAAGCGCGGTTTCTCGCCGGTGAAGCTGATTGGCGTCACCGTAGCGATCGGCGTGGCGGGCAAATTTATCGGTATTTTGTGAGGAGTGGGCTATGCCAGGCATTGTGATTACCGGCCACGGCGGCTTCGCCACCGGGCTGTTGCAGGCGGTGGAGCAGGTGGTGGGGCCGCAGCCGCACTGCGCGGCGGTCGATTTCCCCGAACAGATGAGCACCGCGCAGCTCAACGACGCCTTGCGCTCGGCGCTGGCGGCGGTGGCGCAGCCGGACGGCGTGGTGTTTCTCACCGACATGCTCGGCGGCTCGCCGTTTCGCAGCGCCTGCGAACTGGCGGATGCGCAGGGCGATTGCGAAGTGCTGACCGGCGTCAATATGCAGCTGGCGGCGGAAATGATGCTGGAGCGCGACGGGTTGAGCCTGGATGAGTTTCGCGAGGTGGCGCTGGCATGCGGCAAACGCGGCCTGACGAGCCTGTGGCATGAGCGCCGCCGGGTGAAATGCGAAGACGTGCAGACCGACGGCATCTGAACGAACGCCGTCGGTCTGCGGGTTATACCGGCAGCGGGCTCAGCGCCAGGCGCGCCGGTTGATCTTCGCTGCGGCTGAAGCGCCAGCAGGTCTGGTGGTACTTCGCCACGCTGTTGCGGTGCGCCACGCTGATCAGCGTCACGTCCGGCAGTTCATCCACCAGCAGGCAGTACATCAACTGTTCGGTTTCGTCGTCCAGCGCGCTGGTGGCCTCGTCGAGGAACAGGATGCTCGGGCGAATCAACAGGGCGCGGGCGAACGCCAGCCGCTGTTGCTCGCCCGGCGACAGGCGGTGGCTCCAGTTGGCGGAGGTATCCAGCCAGCGCTGCAGGTGCTTCAGGCGGCAGTTTTCCAGCACCCGCATCAGCTGCGGATCGCTGTATTCCGACGCCAGGCTCGGGTAGTTCAACGCTTCGCGCAGCGTGCCGATCGGAATGTAGCTGCGCTGCGGCAGGAACAGCGTGTTGGCATTGGCCGCTACCCCGATAGCCCCCGCGCCGTAAGGCCAGATACCGGCGATGGCCCGCAGCAGCGTCGACTTGCCGCAGCCGGAAGGGCCGACGATCAGCAGGCGATCGCCGCGTTGCAGCGTCATCTCGGCGCCGGCCAGCAGCGGCTGGCCGTCGGGCAAACTCAGGCTGAGGTTATCCAGCGTTAACGGATGGGCGGTCTCTTCCCGCAGCTGAATGCCGCGCGGCTGATGATGCACCTGATCGACGGCGGCGTTGAAGCCGGCCAAACGGTTGACGCAGGCTTTCCAGGTCGCCAAATCGTTAAACGCGTCGATAAACCATGACAGCGCACCCTGCACCTGGCCGAAGGCCGAGGCGATCTGCATCAGGCCGCCCATCTGAATGGCGCCGGAGAAGTAGCGCGGCGCTGCCACCAGCAGGGGAAACACGATGGCGAACTGGCCATAGAAGTTGGTGGCGATGTTCAGCCGCCGGGTGATGCGCATAATTGCCCACCAGTTGCTGCGAATGGTGTCGAAACGATCGCCCAGCTGCTGCGCCTCGCGCGGTTCGCCGTGGTACAGCGCGATGGCGTCGTTGTTTTCGCGGATGCGGATCAGGCCGAAACGGAAGTTCGCCTCGTACCGTTCCTGATTGAAGCCCAGCATGACCAGCGGTTTGCCGACCCACCAGATCAGCAGCGATCCCAGCACCGCATACAGCAGCGCAAACCACACCATATAACCGGGCAGCGTGATGGCGTGCTGGCCGAGCGCGAAGGTCATCGGCCCGCTGACGTGCCACAAGATGTCGATAAAGGAAAACAGCGTCACCAGGCTGGAGAGCAGCCCGAGCGACAGCGACAGGGTATATTGGGTCAGCACGTTGAGATCTTCGGCGATACGCTGATCGGGGTTATCGACGATCTGCTGCTGCTCGGTGTGGTAATACGCCTGGTGCGCCAGCCATTTTTCCATGAACTTTTCCGTCATCCAGCGCCGCCAGCGCATCTGCAGCCCCTGAGTCAGGTAGATCTTGTAGACCGCCAGCACGATGAAGATCAGCGCCAGATAGGTAAAGCGCCACAGCTGCGCCTTGAATACCGGGTAGTTTTTGTTCTGCAGCGCATCGTAGAACACCTGGTTCCATTGGTTGATCTGCACGCTGATATAGACCAGACCGAGCGACAGGACGACGATGGCGATCAGCATCATCCAGGCGCGCCATCGCTCCTCCGACACCCAAAAGGGTTTGATCAGCTGCCAAACGGCGTGTTTCTGCAAGGGGGTTGCGTTCATAGCGACTCGTTAATTGCGGCATTTTGTTCAGCATGGGCCGCGGGCCGGTAACAAACAAACCGCGACTGTAAGCAGTTTTGACCTCGCTAACCGTTTGAAATAAGGCGGTTGAATCGTCAGCGGTGCGCAGATGGGCGCAATTGCGGCATACACTCCGCCGCCGGGCGGTTATACTGGCGCCGAATTTTTGCAGAAAGGATAAACGATGAAGGCTTGGGTTCCCCTGTTGCTGACCTGCGGCGTCTTCGCCAGCGCCCGGGCCTGGGCGCACATTGACGAGCCGGACATCGCCGCCGACTGCCAAAAGGTGGCGAGCTACGCCGAGCTGGGAAAAAAGGCCTATCAGCGGCAGGATTACGCCAACGCTGCCGACATCTTTCGCGATCAGGCGGCCTGGAGCGAGTTTTGCGGCCTGAGCGAGCAGGCCGTCGCCACGGCCTACAACAACGTGGCGCTGTCGCTGATGCACGCCGGCGAATTGCTCAAGGCGCAGGCCTATCTGGCGCTGGCGCCGCACGATGACAAATCGCAGCACAACATGAGCCTGTTGCGCCAACGGCTGGCGCAGCGGCCGCAGCCGCAGGGGCCGGGCGGCGTGTATTGGCAATACGCCGGGCGCGGCGTGTGGAGCGAGGTGGTGGTGAAGCCGCAGGGCGAGCGCTGGCTGATCGATTTCTCCGGCTACGCCATGCCGCAGATGGGGCTGTATTACGGCCCGAACATGGGTGATTTCACCGCCGAGCTGCCGATCGAGCACGGCAAAGCTGTTTATCATCAGCATGACTCGGAAAGCGCGCAGGTCTGCGACGTCACGCTGGAGTTTGGTGAGCAAACGTTGGAGATGCACACGCGGGGGGATTGCGGGTTCGGTCACAACGTGCGGGCGGAAGGGCGGTTCGTGCGGGTCGAATGACCCGCCCCGGCAGCCGGGGCGAGAAAGGGTGGTTACGCTAGCGCGGCGGCGCCCAGCAGGTTTTTCCAGGCTTCTACATTACCCAGATAGTTGCCGGCCGGCAGCAGACGCAGGCGGCCTTCGCTGTCCTGTAGCGCAAAGGTCGGGAAGCCCTGGCCTTGCACTTTGGCCAGCAGCGCCCGGCTTTCCGCGATGTGTTGCGCGGTCGGCGCGCCGCTGCTGAAACGCATTTCGGCGATAAATGCCGCCGAGGGCAACCCCAGCTCTTTCGCCAACGCTTCCAGCACCGGCGTGTCGGCGATGCGCCGGCCTTCCTGATAGTGTGCCTGCTGAATGCGGTGCAGCATGTCCAGCCCGCGTCCCGCCAGCTTTTCCGCCGCCAGGATAGCGGTAATCGGCGGCTCGGAATCCATCACCGCCGTGGTGTCGCGCAGCAGGCCGTTGAAATAGGCTTCGCCAAAAGGCTGGCCCGTCATCTCGGCGATGCGTTTGTCGTGCGGAATGACGTAGTTGCGCCATTCGTCGGTGATTTGGCGGCGGTTGTTGCCGGTCATCATGCCGCCGGCGTGCGGCACGACCTTCAGCCCGGGGAGGCTCTGAGCCGCTTTCACCAGCGGCGCGGCGCCGTAGCAC
Source organism: Serratia sp. SSNIH1 (assembly GCF_002935055.1). Classification (NCBI taxonomy): domain Bacteria; kingdom Pseudomonadati; phylum Pseudomonadota; class Gammaproteobacteria; order Enterobacterales; family Yersiniaceae; genus Serratia; species Serratia sp. SSNIH1. Next base: position 4,697,426 of record NZ_CP026383.1, on the reverse strand, counting down.
CAGCCGCACAGCGGATCGAAAATGTAATGCAGAGTGGTTTCGGTCATCTTTACTCCTCGCCTGGCGCGCGGCAGTTCACCGCGGCGCCAGGGCTGGTTCAATCACGCACGGGCGCTTATTGCGGCCACTTCATCTCGCCTTTCAGCACTTTCGCGCTCAGTTCCAGGCTCGACTCGTCTTTCAGCGTCGGGTAGTGCTTTTTCATCGCTTCAATCAGCGCGGCGGAATCCTTGGCTTTCGGCAGTTCGGCTTCCAGCGTGGTCAGGTATTTCTGGGTAAAGTGAACCGATGCCAGCGTTTGCGCTGCGCCCGGCAGGAAGTGGCCCGGCACGACGACCTGCGGCTTCAGCGCTTCGATGTTTTTCAGCGTCTGCTGCCAGTGCTGGCGCGATTCCACGCTCTGGTTGTCGGCGATCCACGGATGGATGTTGTCACCGGCGACCGCGACACCGCCAACGACCGCCTTCAACGCCGGGATCCACACGAAGGTGCGATCGGGGGTCGGGCCGTTCAGGCCTTTCACTTCCACTTTCTGGCCGTCGATGGTGAAGCTGTCGCCCTGCAGCGGCTGCGGCACGATCACGGTTTTCGGCGCGTTGTCTTTCAGGATCGGGCCCCAATAGGCGACTTTGCCGTCTTTGGTGGCGTTGATGTCCTTGATGGTGCCTGGCGAAGCGATGATTTTCGCCTCCGGGAAGGCCGCTTTAATCACGTCCAGACCGAAATAGAAATCCGGGTCTGAGTGGCTGATATAAACGGTGGTCAGTTTCTTGCCGGTCGCCTTGATCTTTTTCACCAGCGCTTCGGCATCGTTACGCTGGAACTGAGCGTCGATCAGCGCCACTTCGTGTTTGCCGCTGATGATTTCGGAAGACACCGGGAACACGCTTTTCTCGCCCGGGTTATACACTTCCATGGTTAGGGTATCGGCCGCGGTGGCGTAGGTGCTGAGGGTGGCGACGCCGGTGAAGGCCAGAGTTAACAGTGATTTCTTAAACATGGGCAGAGGTCCTTAGGTATCGGTTAATGTTGTAATGATGTTAGGTTGCATAAAGCGATAGAAAAACCGGATAATAAGCAATTATTCGTTGCATAAATCGGACTAATTATGGATCGCATTACCGCCGCTGAGGTTTTTGTCACCATCGTCGATCGCGGCAGCATGATCGCCGCCGCGGAAACGCTGGAGATGTCGCGCGCGATGGTGACGCGCTACCTGGCGCAGATGGAGCAATGGGCCGGGGCGCGTTTACTGCACCGCACTACCCGTAAGCTTAGTCTGACCGACGCCGGGGAGCGTACTCTGGAACGCTGCCGGCAAATGCTGGCGCTGGCGGGGGAGATCGACCTGGTGGAGGAAGGGCAGAGCGATGAGCTGCGCGGCCTGCTGCGCATCACCTGTTCGCAGTCGCTCGGGCAAACGGCGCTGGTGGGGGCCGTCGCTCAGTATCTGAAGCGTCACCCGCAGGTGGCGGTCGATCTGCAGATGAACAACCGGGCGGTGAACCTGGTGGAAGAGCGCATCGATCTGGCGCTGCGTATCACCAACGAGCTGGATCCCAACCTGATCGCCCGCCCGCTGTCCACCTGCGCATCGGTGGTGTGCGCTGCGCCGGCATATCTGGCGGCGCACGGCACCCCGCGTCAACCGCAGGATCTGGCGTTGCACAACTGCCTGACCTACTCCTATTTCGGCAAAAGCCTGTGGCACTTCGATGCTCAGGGCGTGAAATCGGCGGTAGCGGTCAGCGGCAACCTGAGTGCCAACGAGTCGGTGGTGCTGATGGCCGGCACGGTGCAGGGGGCGGGCATTTCCATGCAGCCCTATTATTCGGCGGCGCCGCTGCTGGCCAGCGGCGAACTGGTCGAACTGTTACCGGATTACCGGCCGCAGTCGATGGGCATCTACGGCATCTATACCTCACGCCGCCAGATGCCCGCCACCTTGCGCACCATGCTGGACTTTTTGGTGGAGTGGTTCGCCACCGATCCGCAGTGGCAGGCCACGCTGCGCTGATGCTTCGGCAATATTCCCACGCCGCTTTCAGCGCCTGACGGCGGCGGCCAGCCGGGCGGCAAAGGCGGCGGCCTGCTGATGAAGGTGGTCGATAAAGGCGGTGACCAGCGCCGATGAAGGGCGGTGCAGCGGCCGGATCAGGCTGACGGTGAACGGCACGTCGACGCTGAACGGCCGCACGTGCACACCGTTACCGGCATAGTCGAGCGCCGTCAGCGGGTTGACGATCGACACCCCCACGCCCGCCCTCACCATGGCACACACCGACGCTGCGCTGTGCGTTTCCATCACCATGCGGCGCTCGACGCGCTGTTCGCCGAACAACGCATCCAGCAGGTGGCGATAGCTGTCGGTGCTCGACAGGCTGATAAAGTTATGCCCGGCGAAGTCCTGCGGCGTCAGCCGATCTTTCACCAGCAGCGGGTGGCCTGTCGGCAGCACGCAGACTTCGTTCAACGTCATCAACGTCACCCGCTCGGTGCCCGCCGGCGTCAGGGTGGTTTCCGTCAGCCCGAGATCGTGACGCTGGGCAGACAGCCACTCTTCCAGCAGCGGCGACTCTTGCGGGATGACGCTGAAGCTGACTTCCGGGTAACGTTCGATAAAGGGCCGACACACCGCCGGCAGCAGTGATTGGGAAAATACCGGCAGGCACACGATCGACAGCTGCGCCTGCTGAAACTGGCGAATGCCGGCGGCGGCGTTGACGATGCGATCGAGGCCGTAATAGGAGCGCTGCACCTCTTCGAACAACCGTAGGCCCTGCACCGTGGGGGACAAGCGACCGCGCACCCGGTCGAACAGCTGCAGCCGGATCAGCTTCTCAAAGCGCGCCAGCTCGCGGCTGACGGTCGGTTGCGAGGTTTGCAGCAGGGCCGCCGCCTCGGTCAGGTTGCCGGTGGTCATTACCGCCCGAAAGATTTCGATCTGCCGCAAAGAGATGCTGTGCATGGCGAGGCCGCTCGGTTAAGGGGAAAGCCATATCATAAATGAATAGACTACGGCTAAATAGATATTTTCCACCCAATTCAGCGTGCGGCACTATGGCGTTATCTGCCGTCATTTTCGAATTGGGAATATCGCCATGCCACGCCCGTTGCACGACACCTCCACCGCGTTGAACGCCGCTAACCTGTTGGCCTTGCCGCAGCGTTTCGGCTGCCCGGTCTGGGCCTATGATGCGGACATCATCAGCCAGCGCATCGCTCAGCTGCGCCATTTCGATACTGTCCGTTTCGCACAGAAGGCCTGTTCGAACATTCATATTTTGCGCTTGATGCGCGAGCAGGGCGTGAAGGTGGATTCGGTGTCGCTGGGCGAGATCGAGCGGGCGCTGCGGGCCGGTTTTCAGCCGGGCGGCGAACCGAGCGAGATCGTGTTTACCGCGGACGTGTTGGATCACGCTACGCTGGCGCGCGTCAGCGAATTGAAGATCCCGGTCAACGCGGGTTCCATCGACATGCTGGATCAGCTCGGCCAGGTTTCCGCAGGGCACCCGGTGTGGCTGCGCATTAACCCGGGATTTGGCCACGGCCATAGCCAGAAAACCAACACCGGCGGCGAGAACAGCAAGCACGGTATCTGGTATGCCGACCTGCCGCAGGCGGTGGAGAAGATCCGCCGCTACGGCCTGAAGTTGATCGGCGTGCACATGCACATCGGTTCCGGCGTCGATTACCAGCATCTGGAACGGGTCTGCGATGCGATGGTGCAGCAGGTGATCGATCTCGGTCATGACATCAGCGCCATTTCCGCCGGCGGCGGCCTGTCTATCCCGTACCAGTACGGCGAAGAGGCGATCGATACCGAACACTATTTCGGTTTGTGGAACCGGGCGCGTGAACGCATCGCCGCGCATCTGGGGCATCCGGTGCAGCTGGAGATCGAACCGGGGCGTTTCCTGATGGCGGAAGCGGGCGTCTTGGTGGCCGAGGTGCGGGCGGTAAAGGACATGGGCAGCCGTCACTTCGTGCTGGTGGACGCCGGTTTTAACGATCTGATGCGCCCGGCAATGTACGGCAGCTATCACCATATTTCGCTTTTGCCGGCCGATGGGCGCGATACCTCGGGGCAACCGCTGCGCGAAACGGTGATCGCCGGGCCACTGTGCGAATCCGGCGACGTGTTCACCCAGCAGGCGGGCGGCGGCGTGGAAACCCGCGAACTGCCGCCGGCCCAGATCGGCGATTATCTGGTGTTCCACGACACCGGCGCCTACGGTGCATCGATGTCCTCCAACTACAACAGCCGTCCGCTGTTGCCTGAAGTGCTGTTCGAAAACGGTGAGCCGCGCCTGATCCGCCGCCGCCAAACCATCGAAGAACTGCTCGCGCTGGAGATTATCTGATAAGCGGGCGGGCGTGCTGCGCCCGCTTTACAGCGTCATGCGGCGGTGCTGGCCATTGGGCAATTGCACATCCAGCGACAGCGTGCCACCCATCGCCTCGATATAGCGTTTGAGCGATGACAGTTTGATTTCGCTGCCGCGCTTTTCCAAATTGGCGACGGAGGGTTGGCTGATGCCGAGCCGCTTCGCCAATTCAACCTGAGAGACCGCCAGCTCTTCCCTCAGCATCGCCAGCCGCAGCTCGAAAATTTCCTTGTCCGCTTTTTGCCTGGCTGTGGCAACGACGGCGGGATCGAGCTTGTCGATCAGTTGGGATAAAGGTTTGGCCATCTGCACTACCTCCGGGTTGCCAGATAATGTGAAAACTCCATGGCGGCGATGGGCAACATGCGCTGGTAAAAGCGTTGGTCGCCGGTTTTATCGCCGCCGCACAGCAATACCGCTGCCGCTGTGGGTCAAAGGCGAAAAATACCCTGAAAGGGCGCCCGCGATGTTGAATGCGCAGCTCCTTCAACTGCCGGACCGCGTCGGAAAAATGCAGCGTATCGGCATGCGGCCGTGCCAATTGCGGGCCGAACGTCTGTAATTTGAAGATCGCCGCCAGGATGCTTGTTTGCTGGGCGTTGTTCAGCGCTAAAAACCAGTCGTCGAACCGTTCGACGGTCACCACTTGCCACATGATGCGCTCCGAATATAGCGTTTGCGCTATATAGTGTAAAGGTTATTGTGCCAACAATATGCACGAACGCTGGGAGCGGAAAAAATCCAAAAGTGGGAAATGCGGCGGGCTGCGCAATCTGAGCGCATGGGTGACGGCTCACCCATGCGGCGGCGCGAATTACGGCTGTTCGTGCGCGTTGTTGAGGGTGGCGACCGAGTGGCGGCGCACCAGCGTCGGGCTGAACATGTTGGTGATTTCCGGCAGCGGTTGGCGATTGGCCAAGGCCAGGGCCAGTTCCGCCGCCTGGGTTGCCATCGCCACGATCGGGTAGCGAATGGTGGTCAGGCGCGGCCGCAGATAGCGTGAAATCAGCACGTCGTCGAAACCGATCAGCGAAATGTGTCCCGGCACGTCGACGCTGTTGTCGCTCAGCACCGAAAGTGCGCCGGCGGCCATCGGATCGTTGTAGCAGGTAACGGCGGAGAACGAACGGCCGCGGCCGAGCAATTCAGTCATCGCCTGTTCGCCGCCGATCTCGTCCGGCTCGCCGTAGGCGATCAGCTTTTCATCCACGGCAATGCCGTGCTCCTGCAGCGCGTCGAGATAGCCCTGCAGGCGATCGGTGGCGTCGGAAATCTGGTGGGTGGAGCAGATGATGGCGATGCGCTGATGCCCTTGCTGGATCAGATGACGGGTCGCCAGCCAGGCGCCGTAGCGATCGTCGAGCGCCACGCAGCGCGTTTCAAAACCCGGCAGCGTGCGGTTGATCAGCACCATGCCCGGGATCTGTTGCATCCAGCCGCAAAGTTCCCGATCGCTCAGTCTCTTGGCGTGCACCACCAGCGCCTCGCAGCGGTGCCGCACCAGCTGTTCAATCGCCTGACGCTCTTTTTCGGCGTCGTGGTAACCGTTGCCAATCAGCAGAAAATTGTGGGTGGCGTAGGCCACCTGCTCGACCGCTTTGACCATCGCGCCGAAGAAGGGATCGGAAACGTCGGAGACGATCAGGCCCAGCGTCTCGGTGGATTGCTGCGCCAGCGCCCGAGCGTTGGCGTTAGGGTGATACTGCAGCTGTTCCATGGCGGCCAGCACCGCGGTGCGCGACCCTTCGCTGGCCTTGGGGGAATTATTTATCACGCGGGATACCGTGGCCACGGAAACACCCGCCAGCCTGGCAACATCCTTTATCGTAGCCATATCAGTCAACACATCCTGGGTAATCGCTTACATCCCTCAGTTTTGCGGAAAAAAACCGGGGCTGCAAGCGGTCTCGTGCGCAACTTGTGGCGGCCGTTGCAGAATCTCTTCGCGTCTGCGCGCATAACCGTCGGCTGCCGAACGATAGCGCAATTTGTACGTTGGCTCTGGCGGCGGGCTGAGGTAACGTCTGTGCATTCCGATTTGCGCCGAGAACGCCATGTCCATTAAACGCTATCCGCAGCTCGCCCATTGGGGCGCTTATACCGCCGTGGTTGAAGACGGCCGGCTTATCCGCTGTGAACCCTTCGCCGACGATCCCGATCCTTCGCCGCTGCTCGATTCCATCGTCCCGATGGTTTACTCCGACAAACGTATCCGCAAGCCGGCGGTGCGCCGTTCGTGGCTGCAAAAGCGCGAGGGCAGCGACCGTACGCTGCGCGGCAGGGAAGACTTCGTCGAGGTGGACTGGGAGCTGGCGCTCGATTTGGTGGCGCAGGAGAACCGCCGGGTGCGCGATCGCTACGGTGCCTCCGGGCTGTTTACCGGCTCTTATGGCTGGTCATCGGCCGGGCGCTTGCATCATGCGCGTTCGCTGGTGCGACGGTTCTATTTCAGCGGCGGCGGCGGGGTCGATCAGCAGGGCAACTACAGCTGGGGCGCGGCGCAGTTTTTCCTGCCGTATGTGATCGGCACTTTCTCGCCGTTGACCGGGCGCGTCACAAGTTGGCCGAGCGTGGTGGAGCATTGCGAGCTGTTTGTGGCGTTTGGCGGGCTGGCGCTGAAAAACGCCCAGGTCTCTTCCGGCGGCGCGGCGGAGCATGCGCTCAAGCCTTGGCTGCAAAAGCTGGCGCAGAAGGGCACGCCGGTTGTCAACATCAGCCCGATGCGTGACGACTGCCCCGGGTTCGTCAACGCGGAGTGGATCCCGATCCGGCCGAATACCGACGTGGCGCTGATGCTGGCGCTGGCTTACGAAATCCAGCAGCTGGGCGCGCAGGATGAAGCCTTCCTGCACAGCCACTGCGTAGGCTATCAACAGCTGGCGGATTACCTGAACGGCGTGAGCGACGGCGTGGCGAAAACGCCGGCCTGGGCCAGCGCCATTACCGGCATTCCGGCGGCGCGCATCGCGCGGCTGGCGCGGCAGCTGATCGGCGTGCGCAGTTTTATCACCTGTTCCTACTCCGTGCAGCGCGCGCACCGCGGCGAGCAACCGTATTGGATGATGATCGCGCTGTCGGCGATGCTGGGCCAGGTGGGGCTGCCGGGCGGCGGCTTTTCCTTCGGTCATGGCTCGATGAACGGCGTCGGCAACCCGCGCGTGGACACCCCCGCGCCGACCATGCCGGTAGGGGATAACCCGGCCGGGCTGGCGATCCCGGTGGCGCGCATCTGCGACATGCTGCTGCATCCCGGCGAAGCCTATCAATTTTGCGGCGAGACGCGCCAGTACCCGGATGTTCACCTGGTGCACTGGGCCGGCGGCAACCCGTTCCATCATCATCAGCAGCTGAACCGGCTGGTGGAAGGCTGGCAGAAGCCGGATACGGTGATCGTACAAGATATCTGGTGGACGGCGGCGGCCAAAATGGCGGATATCGTGTTGCCGGTCACCAGTTCGCTGGAGCGCAACGACATCGGCGGCTCCTCGCGCGATCGCTACGTGCTGGCGATGCATCAGGCGATTGCGCCGCAGCATCAGGCGCGCAACGATTTTGATATCTTCGCCGATCTGGCGGAGCGCCTGGGCTATCGCGAACGCTTTACCGAAAACCGCGACGAGCGGGCCTGGATCGAAGAGATTTATCGGCAATGCGGCGCGGCGCAGCAGCGTGCCGGCGTCGCCTGGCCCGAGTTTGAGGATTTTTGGCGCCGGGGCTATGTCGAGCTGCCCGCGCCGGCCAAGGAGTTCGTCTTTTTTGACGCGTTCCGCGCCGATCCGCAGGCTAATCCGCTGCAGACGCCCAGCGGCAAGATCGAACTGTTCAGCGAGCGGATCGCCGGTTATCGCTACGAAGATTTCGCGCCGCATCCGCAGTGGCGGCCGCCGGTGGAGTGGCTGGGCGCGCCGCAGACCGAAACCTGGCCGCTGCATCTGATCTCCATCCAACCGAGCGATCGTCTGCACAGCCAGATGGATCCGGCGCCGCTGGCGCAGGGCAATAAGACCGCCGGGCGCGAAACCCTGTATATGCATCCCGAAGACGCGGCGCAGCGCGGCGTGGCAGAGGGTAGCGAAGTGCTGGTCAGCAATGCGCGCGGCAGCTGCCTGGCGGGGGCGACCCTCACCGACGGCGTGATGCGTGGCGTGGTGTTGATGGCGACCGGCGCCTGGTTCGAGCCGGGTTACGACGCGCAGCGCCGGCCGGTCGAACAGGCGGGCAACCCGAACGTGCTGACGCTGGATATCGGCACCTCGCCGCTGACGCAGGGGCCGAACGCCATGAGCTGTCTGGTGGAGGTCAGCGCGCGATGAATGACGATTTCACGTCGGGATAACCGGCTCGCCGTCGTTGTTATATTTATTTTTTCGCCGCTGCGGGAAGGTTTAAGTTTCATTGAGTTATTACAGCAGATCGCGGGAAATTTACAGCTGGTTGCATTTGGAGCAGAACTCTTGCGATTCGCCGGTAGTTTCCTGCTCGCCATCTCTCTAGAGTAGGTGATCCCAGAGGTATTGATTGGTGAGAAATCAGCATACTCTGTATGTTGAAGCCATTTTCAATTGCACCAACCTACGCGGATGCGTAGGTTTTTTTTTGCCTGCCATATAGTATTCTTTTTCCTACAACGATTTACACCTCCATGGCCAAGGGAGAAGGGCATGATTTTTTCACTGCTGCGCGCGCTGTTTCGCCTGCTGTTTCGGGTTCGGGTCGAAGGGGATGTTCAGCACTTCGAGCGGCAAAAACTGCTGATTACGCCGAACCACGTCTCTTTCCTCGACGGCGTGCTGCTGGCGCTGTTCCTGCCGATTAAACCGGTGTTTGCGGTTTACGCCAGCATCGGCGAGAGCTGGTTTATGCGCTGGCTGCGGCCCTACATCGATTTCGTTTCGCTCGATCCCACCAAGCCGATGGCCATCAAACAGCTGGTGCGGATGGTCGAGCAGGGGCGGCCGATCGTGGTGTTCCCTGAAGGGCGCATCACCGTGACCGGCGCGCTGATGAAAATCTACGACGGCGCGGCGTTTATCGCCGCCAAATCGGGTGCCACGGTAGTGCCGGTGCGGATCGACGGCCCCGAATTCAGCCCGTTCGGCCGCATGGCCGGGGTATTCAAGATCCGCTGGTTCCCGCGAATCAGCATCCGCATCTTGCCGCCGACCACGCTGCCGATGCCGGAAGCGCCGCGCGCGCGTGAACGCCGGGCGCTGGCGGGCGATCGGCTGATGCAGATCATGATGCGGGCGCGGATGGATACGCGTGAACCGCAGACGCTGTTCCATGCTTTGCTGGCGGCGCAGCACCGCTACGGGCGCCGCAAGCCCTGTATCGAAGACATTGCTTTCAAAGAAGACAGTTATCAGACGTTGATCAAGAAATCGCTGGGTGTCAGCCGCATTCTGCAGCGCTTTACCGCCGAAGGGGAACACGTTGGGCTGCTGTTGCCGAACGCCACCATCACCGCGGCGGCGATCTTTGGCGCTTCGCTGCGTAACCGCATCCCGGCGATGCTCAACTACACCGCCGGCGCCAACGGCCTGAACAGCGCGATGCTCGCCGCCGGCATCAAGACCATCGTCACCTCGCGCCAGTTTCTGGAAAAGGGCAAGCTGACCCACCTGCCGGAGCAGGTGCCGCAGGCTAACTGGGTGTATCTGGAAGATCTGAAGGATACCGTCACGCTGGCGGACAAGCTGTGGATTTTGCGGCATTTGCTGCAGCCGCAGCGCGCGGCGTTGCCGCAACGCCCGGAAGACGCGGCGCTGATCCTGTTCACTTCCGGTTCCGAAGGCCACCCCAAGGGCGTGGTGCATTCCCACGCCAGCCTGCTGGCCAACGTAGAACAAATTCGCACCATCGCCGACTTCACGCCGCGCGACCGCTTCATGTCGTCGCTGCCGCTGTTCCACTCGTTCGGCCTGACGGTGGGGCTACTCACGCCGCTGATCACCGGCAGCCGCATTTTCCTCTACCCCAGTCCGCTGCACTATCGCGTGGTGCCGGAGCTGGTGTATGACCGCAACTGTACGGTGCTGTTCGGCACGGCGACCTTCCTCAACAACTATGCGCGCTTCGCGCATCCGTATGATTTCGCCCGCCTGCGCTACGTGGTGGCCGGCGCGGAGAAACTGGCGGACAGCACCAAACAGATCTACCAGGATAAATACGGCATTCGCATTCTGGAAGGCTATGGCGTGACCGAGTGCGCGCCGGTGGTCTCCATTAACGTGCCACTGGCGACGAAAGTAGGCACCGTTGGCCGCATCATGCCGCAGATGGAGGCGCGCCTGATCGCGGTGCCAGGCATCGATAACGGCGGCCGCCTGCAGCTGAAGGGGCCGAATATCATGAAAGGCTATTTGCGGGTTGAGCGCCCCGGCGAGCTGGAGCCGCCGGCGGCGGAAGATGCGAACGGCGTGCTGCAGCCGGGCTGGTACGACACCGGCGATATCGTCAGCCTGGATGAGCAGGGTTACTGCACCATTCGCGGCCGCGTGAAGCGCTTCGCCAAGCTGGCGGGGGAGATGGTGTCGCTCGAGAGCGTCGAATTGCTGGCGCAGCGGCTGTCGCCGGAAAAACTGCATGCCGCCACCGTCAAAAGCGACAGCAGCAAAGGCGAGGCGCTGGTGCTGTTCACCACCGATCCCGCCATTACCCGCGAGGCATTGCTGCGGGTGGCGCGCGAGCTGGGCAGCCCGGAGCTGGCGGTGCCGCGCGATATTCGCCTGTTGAAAACGCTGCCTGTGCTCGGCAGCGGCAAACCCGATTTCGTCACCCTGCGTCATATGGCCGAACAGCCGGAGAGTGCCTGATGAATCCTTCGACCGAATCCCCTTTGTTGTCACGCGGTATGATCGCCGTCATCAGCGCGCAGTTTCTCTCGGCGTTCGGCGACAATGCGTTGCTGTTCGCCACGCTGGCGTTGATCAAGCAGCAGCTGTATCCGGACTGGAGCCAGCCGATCCTGCAGATGGCCTTTGTCGCCACCTACATCATTCTGGCGCCGTTTGTCGGCCAGGTGGCCGACAGCTTCGCCAAAGGGCGGGTGATGATGTTCGCCAACGCCCTGAAGCTGGCGGGGGCGTTGGTGATCTGCTTTGGGTTCAACCCGTTTCTCGGTTACAGCCTGGTCGGCGTGGGGGCCGCCGCGTATTCGCCGGCCAAATACGGCATTCTGGGCGAGATCACCAGCGGTGAGAAGCTGGTCAAGGCTAACGGCCTGATGGAGGCCTCGACCATCGCCGCCATTCTGACCGGGTCGGTGGCCGGCGGTATTCTGGCGGACTGGCATGTGGTCGCGGCGCTGGCGGCCTGCGCCTTGGTTTACGCGGGAGCGGTGGTCGCCAACCTGTATATTCCGCGTCTGGCGGCGGCGCGCCCGGGGGCCTCCTGGCGCCCGCGGGCTATGACGAACAGCTTCTTTACCGCCTGCGTCACGTTATGGCGCGATGGGCAGACGCGTTTCTCCTTGATCGGCACCAGCCTGTTCTGGGGGGCCGGCGTGACGCTGCGTTTTCTGCTGGTGCTGTGGGTGCCGCTGGCGCTCGGCATCGCCGATAACGCCACGCCGACGCTGCTGAACGCCATGGTGGCCGTCGGTATCGTGGTGGGGGCCGGCGCTGCCGCGCGCTTCGTCACGCTGAAGACGGTAAAACGCTGCATGCCGGCCGGGATCCTGATCGGCGTCGCGGTCGCGGTGTTCGCGCTGCAAACCACCATGCTCAATGCCTATGTCTTGTTGGCGATCATCGGCATGCTGGGGGGCTTCTTCGTGGTGCCGCTCAATGCGTTGCTGCAGGAGCGGGGCAAGCATTCGGTCGGTGCCGGCAATGCGATCGCGGTGCAAAACCTGGGTGAAAACGCCGCCATGTTGCTGATGCTGGCGCTGTATTCGCTGGTGGTGAAGCTGGGCGTGCCGGTGGTGGGGGTCGGCGTAGGGTTTGGCGTGGTGTTTGCGCTGGCGATTAGCGTGCTGTGGTGGTCGCAGCGGCGGTAAAAAACGGGGCGCAGCCTGGCTGCGCCCCGGCTGTATTAAGGCGCCGGAATGGTAAACCGGGTATGGATTTCTTCAAGCGCCTGCAGCACGTCCTCATCCAATACCACATCGAGGCTGTCGATGTTGATTTTCAACTGCTCCACCGTAGTGGCGCCCAGCAGGGTGCTGGCGACGAACGGCTGCTGACGCACGAAGGCCAAGGCCATCTGCGAAGGATCCAGCCCGTGTTTTTTGGCCAGCGCCACGTACTCGGCGATCGCCAGCTGGGTTTGCTGCCCTGAATAACGGTTGAAGCGGGTGAACAGCGTATTGCGCGCACCGGCCGGTTTAGCGCCGTTGAGGTATTTGCCGCTCAGAGTACCGAACGCCAGGCTGGAATAGGCCAGCAGTTCTACCCCTTCGTGCTGGCTGATCTCGGCCAGGCCAATCTCAAAGCTGCGGTTCAGCAGGCTGTAAGGGTTTTGAATCGACACGATGCGCGGCAGCTCGTGTTTCTCCGCCAGCTGCAGGTAGCGCATCACGCCCCAGGGCGTTTCATTGGATACCCCGATATAGCGAATCTTGCCGGCGCGCACCTGCTCGGTCAGCGCCTCCAGCGTTTCCAACAGCGTAACCGTAGCTTTGTCATCGGTGTATTGATAGTTGAGTTTGCCAAAGCAGTTGGTGGCGCGCTGCGGCCAGTGCAATTGATAAAGATCGAGATAATCGGTGTTCAGCCGCTTGAGGCTGGCGTCCAAAGCGGCGCGGATGTTTTTGCGATCGAGCGCCTGCTGCGGGCGGATGCTGCTGTCGGTGCCGCGCACCGGGCCCGAGACTTTGCTGGCCAGGACGATTTTTTCACGATTGCCGCGCGCCTTGAGCCAGCTGCCGATATAGCTCTCGGTCAGGCCCTGGGTTTCCGGGCGGGGCGGCACCGGGTACAGTTCGGCGGTGTCTATCAGGTTCACGCCTGCGGCCAATGCATAGTCCAGTTGCGCATGGGCGTCGGCTTCGCTGTTCTGTTCGCCAAAGGTCATGGTGCCCAGTCCCAGCACGCTCACTTCTAAAGAACTGTGGGGAATACGGTGGTATTGCATTAACGGCCTTCCTTTCTTGTTAGCGCTGACGGGCCGCGCGGCCCGGTGAAACAGGAGCCCAATGTCAGAAGACGGCGCAAAGTCCGTCGGGCGGCGATGTCGCCTTTCCTGACTATAACCAAGCGGTGAAGATGGGGGAAGCGGATTCCGTGCGGACACGAATGAGGGCTACCGTGCTCGCGCGGGCGATAGCCGGCGGGTGGTGATTAGCGTTCGATAACCTGGGAAACCTGATCGCCGTTAATCTGGCGGTGGTTGCCTTTCTCGTCTTTATAGCTGATGAGGCCAGTGTCTTTGTCGATCTCTGGCTTGCCTTGCGTCAGGATCATGTTGCCGTCTTTGGTCGCCATGACGTAGTCGCTGGAACATCCCGCCAGGCCGGCCACCATCACCAGCGCCGACACTGCCATTACCCACTTTTTCATCCTGCGGATCCTCAATTATGCAGAAAAGGTTGTTATTTCAAGATTAGCAAACTCTCGGCGAAGGGCGTCTCAGATAAGTCTTTATCTGATAAGAAAAAGTGAAATGAGAGGTCAACGAAGCGATGGAAGCCGCCGATGGCGGCTTCCGGGTAGGGTTATTCCGGCGAGCGGTTTTTCTTGCTGCGCATCAGATTGAGCGCTTCTACCGACATCGAGAAGAACATGGCGAAGTAGATGTAGCCTTTCGGCACGTGCACCTGGAAACTTTCCAGCATCAGCGTGAAGCCCACCAGGATCAGGAACGCCAGCGCCAGCATTTTCACCGACGGATGGCGATTGACGAACTCACCGATCGGCCGGGCGGCGAACATCATCACACCGACGGCGATCACTACTGCCGCCATCATGATGAACAGATGGTCGGAAAGGCCCACGGCGGTAATCACCGAGTCCAGACTGAAGATAATATCGAGCAGCATGATCTGCACGATCGCGCCGAAGAAGCTGTGCACCTTGGTGTGGTGCTCTTCTTCCGTGCCCTCGATGGTTTCGTGGATCTCTTTGCTGGCTTTCCAGATCAGGAACAGCCCCCCCAGAAGCAGGATCAGATCGCGGGCGGAAACGGCGTGATCCAGCACGGTAAACAGCGGGTGCGTCAAGCGGATCACCCAGGCGATAGAGGCCAACAGCGCCAGGCGCATAATCATGGCGGCGGCCAGACCGAGCCGGCGAGCTTTGTTCTGTTGCGCTTTGGGCAGCTTGGCCACCACCAGCGACAGAAAAATGATGTTATCAATACCCAGTACGATCTCAAGAATGGTTAGCGTACCTAACGCTAACCAGGCATTGGGATCCATAATCCATTCGAACATTGCCCGGCACACCTTAATACTTAATAAATGCAAAACGTGAATTATACGCGTTTATCGTGGCGCTGACAGGGTTAGCTAAACCAGAGTTAAACGAAATTGCTTAGATTGAGAAATGTCTTGCCAGCAGCGCGCCGGTAAAACTCTTTTTCAGATAGAAACCGCGCGGCAGCGTCATGATAGGTTGCCCCTGTTCGCCGATGGCTTCGGTGAGCGCCTTGCTGTTGGCGGCTTTGGGGCGCAGCTGCAACACTTCGCCGTGGCGCGCGGTGATGCGCTCTACGTGGCCGAGTACGATCAGATCCATCAACTCTTCCCAATCGCGGCGCAGACTCTCTTCTTCTGCGGCGCTCGGGCTCCACAGCAGCGGCGAGCCGACGCGGCGTTCGGCCAGCGGGATCTGCCGTTCGCCTTCTACCGGTATCCACAAGACGCGCGCCAACTTGTGGCGAACGTGGCTGCTGGCCCAGGTGACGCCGCTGTTACCGGTAAGCGGGGCGACGCAGACAAAAGTGGTTTCCAGCGGTTTGCCGGCGGCGTCGACAGGAATGGTTTTCAGCTCGATGCCCAGTTCGGGAAAGTCCTGCTCCGGTTTGCTGCCGGCCATGGCGCCGAGGTACAGCTCCAGCAGCATGCCCACCCAGCCCTTATCGCGCTTCAGATCCTTGGGGATCGGCAGCTGCGCGCGGGCGGCCAGCTCGCCAAAGCTGGCGCCGGCCAGCGCCTGAGCACGCTCGAACAGCTGCCGTTCATTTTCCGGCGGGGGCGGCAAAGGGGATAAAAACGCCATAAATCAAGCCTGTCGAATTTGGTTGAAAAACGTACTGCAATTATGCACGACGAACAATAACCATCATCGCCTGGGGAAAAGAATAATAGTAGCATGATTTTACATGACTTTTTTCATTTCCTTGCGGGGTAGGCAATGCACTGGCGGGGCTTGTTCACCTGAAGCCACCGACAATAAACAGGATCTTACACCTATTTATCCACAGATTTATGGGATAACCCAAATTTTTACCGATCACTGGTTCAATTTACAGCCTTGACTCGGGCAGTTTTTTACGAATTTGTCCGTTTTGTGCGTAACTTGCTCGGATAATCTGTGGATAAAAACGGCGTTGGTGGATCTTTCGCCAGGGTAAGATCCTTACCGTGCATAGATCACATTTTTACCCTGTACATAATGATGGGGCATTAGTTAAATATATATTTTTAAAGTAAATATGTGTTTTAGGGGGCAATGGGGGATTTTGGGGTTTAAGAGTTGTACCGGCTTATCCCTCGAGTTCTGCACACACCTATCCACAGAAAAAGTGAATAAAACCGGCCAGATAGGCTGGGGTATGTTTATAACTTTGCCTATATCTGTGAGTTATCTCAATGTTATCCGGCCCGCAGCGCCGTAAAGCAGTGGTTTACCGCCTGTAGCTTGTGTGAAACAATCAGGACATCTATGCGAATTTAAGCTTATCGAGGTAGTCCGGTGATCGATGATGATGGCTACCGCCCGAATGTTGGTATCGTAATCTGTAATCGTCAGGGGCAGGTCTTATGGGCCCGCCGTTACGGTCAGCACTCCTGGCAGTTTCCCCAAGGTGGGATTAACCCTGGCGAAACTGCGGAGCAGGCGATGTACCGTGAGCTGTTCGAAGAAGTGGGGCTGAGTAAAAAGGATGTGCGCATCCTGGCTTCGACCCGCAACTGGTTGCGCTATAAATTGCCGAAACGTTTGGTGCGTTGGGACACAAAGCCGGTTTGTATCGGCCAAAAGCAAAAATGGTTTTTGTTGCAGCTACTGTGCAATGACGCTGATATCAACATGCAGCGCAGCAGCACGCCGGAGTTCGACGGTTGGCGCTGGGTGAGCTTCTGGTATCCGGTGCGCCAGGTGGTGTCGTTCAAACGCGACGTCTACCGCCGGGTGATGAAAGAATTCGCTGTGACCGTGATGCCGATGCAAGAGCAGGCGGCGCCGCGGCAGGCCCCCGCTTATCGCCGAAAGAGAGGTTAAGTTAAGCCGACTATGCTCACGCGCTTGCGAGAAATTGTAGAGAAGGTGGCCGCGGCGGCCAGTCTGACGGATGCGCTGGATCTGCTGGTCAATGAAACCTGTCTGGCGATGGACACCGAAGTGTGTTCCATCTACCTGGCGGACAACGATCGCCGCTGTTACTACCTGATGGCCACGCGCGGGCTGAAAAAGCCGCGCGGGCGCACTATCGCATTGGCGTTTGACGAGGGCGTCGTCGGGTTGGTCGGCCGCCGGGCCGAGCCTATCAACCTGGCCGATGCCCAAAGCCACCCCAGTTTCAAATACGTTCCGCAGGTGAAAGAGGATCGTTTCCGATCCTTCCTCGGGGTGCCGATCATTCATCGGCGCCAGCTGCTGGGCGTGCTGGTGGTGCAGCAGCGCGAACTGCGCCAGTTCGACGAAAGCGAAGAGTCTTTCATGGTCACCCTGGCCACGCAGATGGCTGGGATCCTGTCACAGTCGCAGCTCAACGCCATTTTCGGCCAGTATCGCCAAACGCGCGTGCGCGCGCTGGCGGCTTCGCCCGGCGTGGCGGTGGCGGAAGGGTGGCAGGACAGCAGCCAGCCTTCTCTCGATCAGGTTTACCGCGCGTCGACGCTGGACACCGCCAGCGAGCGCGAGCGCCTGACCCTGGCGCTGGAAGAGGCCGGCGCGGAATTTCGCCGCTTCAGCAAGCGTTTTGCCGCCAGTTCGCAAAAAGAGAGCGCGGCGATCTTCGATCTTTATTCTCACCTGTTAAACGACGCCCGTCTCAAGCGCGAACTGTTCGCCGAAATCGACAACGGTTCGGTGGCGGAGTGGGCGGTGAAACAGGTGATAGAAACCTTTGCCGAGCAGTTCGCCAAACTGCAGGACACCTACATGCGCGAGCGCGGCAGCGATCTGCGCGCGCTGGGCCAGCGCCTGCTGTTCCACCTCGACGACACCACCCAGGGCGCCACCCAGTGGCCGGCGCGTTTTGTGCTGGTGGCGGATGAACTGACCGCGACATTGCTGGCCGAAGTGCCGCAGGATCGTCTGGCCGGCGTGGTGGTGCGCGACGGTGCCGCCAACTCGCATGCGGCAATTCTGGTGCGGGCGATGGGGGTACCGACGGTGATGGGCGCCGACATCCAGCCTTCTCTGCTCAGCCAGCGGCTGCTGATCGTCGACGGTTATCGCGGTGAACTGCTGGTCGATCCTGAGCCGGTACTGGTGCAGGAATATCAACGGCTGATCAGCGAAGAGCTGGAGCTGAGCAAGCTGGCGGAAGACGACGTCGAGCAGCCTGCGCAGTTGAAAAGCGGCGAGCGCATTCAGGTGATGCTGAATGCCGGCCTCAGCCCGGAACATGAACAGCTGTTGGGCGGCCGGGTGGATGGCGTGGGGCTATACCGCACCGAAATCCCGTTCATGCTGCAAAGCGGCTTCCCTTCTGAAGAGGAGCAGGTCGCGCAGTACCAGGGCATGCTGCAGCTTTACCCGAGCAAGCCGGTCACGCTGCGCACCCTGGACATCGGCGCCGACAAACAGCTGCCCTATATGCCGATCAGCGAAGAGAACCCTTGCCTGGGCTGGCGCGGCATCCGTATTACCCTGGATCAGCCGGAGATCTTTTTGATTCAGGTGCGCGCGATGCTGCGTGCTAACGCCGGCACCGGCAACCTGGGCATTCTGCTGCCGATGGTCACCAGCCTGGAGGAGGTCGACGAGGCTAAACGCCTGATTGACCGCGCCGGGCGCGAGGTGGAAGAAGTGCTCGGCTACACGATCCCGAAACCGAAGATCGGCGTGATGCTGGAAGTGCCGTCGATGATTTTCCTGATCCCGCATCTGGCCGGGCGCGTTGATTTCATCTCGGTCGGCACTAATGACTTGACGCAGTACCTGCTGGCGGTGGATCGCAACAACACCCGGGTCGCCTCGTTATACGACAGTTTGCATCCCGCGATGTTGCAGGTGCTGAGACTGATCGCCGAGCAGGGGAAAGCAGCCGGGTTGCAGCTTAGCCTCTGCGGTGAACTGGCCGGCGATCCCATGGGCGCGCTGTTGCTGGTGGGTATGGGCTATCGTAATCTGAGCATGAACGGCCGCAGCGTGGCGCGCATCAAATACCTGCTGCGGCATATCGACCTTGCCGACGCCGAAGTGCTGGCACAGCGGGTGTTGAACACTCAGATGACCACCGAAGTGCGCCATCTGGTGGCGGCGTTTATGGAGCGGCGCGGCATGGGCGGGCTGATCCGCGGGGGCCGATAGCCGCCGCGCGGTGTGATTTTTTTACAGAACTTTTCCCGCCCTGCCGGACCGGACCGCGCTAAGCCTATGTTATGATGCGCAACCTCAGCGCGGCGCATGCTCGTCGCCTTGCACACCACAGCGGCTAACGCTGCCGTTTGCAAGGCGCGGGATAATCTTCGTCGCCGCTTGGCACCTGCCGCCCCCGCATGGGGAAAAATAACAGACATGTTGTGGTGATAGATGAGCAATAGCTATCTGGCGTTTCCTAAATTTGATCCGGTCATTTTCTCCATTGGCCCGGTTTCTTTGCATTGGTACGGCCTGATGTACCTGGTCGGCTTCGTTTTTGCCATGTGGCTGGCGGTGCGCCGCGCCAACAAGCCGGGCAGCGGCTGGACCAAAGACGAAGTTGAAAACCTGCTCTACGCCGGTTTCCTGGGCGTATTCGTCGGCGGCCGCGTGGGCTATGTGCTGTTCTACAACTTGCCGCTGTTCCTGGATAACCCGCTCTATCTGTTCAAGGTCTGGGATGGCGGCATGTCGTTCCACGGCGGCTTGATGGGGGTGATTCTGGTGATGTTCTGGTTCGCTCGCCGCACCAAACGCACCTTCTTCCAGGTTTCCGATTTTATCGCGCCACTGATCCCATTTGGTCTGGGGGCCGGCCGTCTCGGCAACTTCAT
This sequence comes from Serratia sp. SSNIH1, assembly GCF_002935055.1. Lineage (NCBI taxonomy): Bacteria > Pseudomonadati > Pseudomonadota > Gammaproteobacteria > Enterobacterales > Yersiniaceae > Serratia > Serratia sp. SSNIH1. Next base: position 4,677,731 of record NZ_CP026383.1, on the reverse strand, counting down.
CAACGGTGAACTGTGGGGCCGCGTGACCACCGATACCCCCTGGGCAATGCTGTTCCCAAGCTCGCGCAGCGAAGACGTGGCCCTCGCCGCCGCCGATCCTTCTCTGCTGCCGCTGCTGAACCAGTACGGCGTACTGCCGCGCCACCCGTCGCAGCTGTATGAACTGCTGCTGGAAGGTGTGGTGCTGTTTATCATTCTGAACCTGTTTATTCGCAAGCCGCGGCCGATGGGCGCCGTATCGGGCCTGTTCCTGATCGGTTATGGCACATTCCGCATCATCGTTGAGGCGTTCCGCCAGCCGGATGCCCAGCTTGGCCTGTTCGACGGCGTTATCAGCATGGGGCAGATCCTGTCCATCCCGATGGTGGTGGCCGGTGTTATTATGATGATTTGGGCGTACCGTCGTCGCCCGCAGCAACAACTGTCGTGAGGGACAAATGAAACAGTATCTGGATTTGATGAACAAGGTGCTCGCCGAGGGCACCCCTAAAGCCGACCGTACCGGCACTGGCACGTTGTCGATTTTCGGCCACCAGATGCGTTTCAACTTGCAGGAAGGTTTCCCGTTGGTGACCACCAAGAAATGTCATCTGCGTTCGATCATTCATGAGCTGTTATGGTTCCTGAACGGCGATACCAACATCGCCTACCTGCGTGACAACAAGGTCACCATTTGGGACGAGTGGGCCGATGAAAACGGCGATCTCGGCCCGGTGTACGGCAAACAGTGGCGCGCCTGGGGCGCAGCGGACGGCCGTCAGATCGATCAACTGAGCAACGTGCTCCAACAGCTGAAGCAGGATCCGGATTCGCGCCGCATCATCGTTTCCGCCTGGAACGTCGGCGAGCTGGATCAGATGGCGTTGGCGCCGTGCCACGCGTTCTTCCAGTTCTACGTAGCGGACGGCAAGCTCTCTTGCCAGCTGTACCAGCGTTCCTGCGACGTCTTCCTCGGCCTGCCGTTCAACATCGCCAGCTACGCGCTGTTGGTGCACATGATGGCGCAGCAGTGCGATCTGGAAGTGGGCGATTTCGTCTGGACCGGCGGCGATACCCACTTGTACAGCAACCACATGGAACAGACTCAGCTGCAGCTGACGCGTGAACCGCGTCCGTTGCCGAAACTGGTGATCAAACGCAAGCCGGCTTCGCTGTTCGATTACCGTTTCGAAGACTTCGAGATCGAAGGTTACGATCCGCATCCGGCCATCAAGGCACCGGTCGCGATCTGACCTTAACCGCATCACATCAGGGGCGCAGCGATTGTGCCCCTTTTTTTAGGTTCATCGCGCTTTACCGGGGAACGCTGCTTTGATTTTCAGGAAGAAGTAAGCGTTATCCCGGTATCCATAGGCCATCCGCTTCATCACTTTTATCTTATTGTTCATCCCTTCCAGCACGCTGGTATTCAACCTGTGTCTGGCACTCGCGATGATGCCACCGGCATACCCTTTCAGTTTCTCGGCGAAGTGTTGCAACGCCTTGATTCCGCTTTCCTGAGACTGCCTGTACCAGCTTATCCAGCGTCTCTGCGCCTCTTGTTCACTCGGGGCGTACCACAGTTCTTTCAGCGCTGTTTTCATCAGCCAGACCACATTCAACGGCTGATTCGCCTCCAGCAACTCCGTGAGCTTTACCTCATGCCCTTCGGGCAGGTTTTCGGGGTTGCGCAGCAGCAGCCAGCGGCTGCGTTTGATGACCTGACGCGATTTTGGGTTATCACGGAGTTGATTGGCCTGGTCGACGCGGACCCGGTCGATAACCTCCCGGCCATACTTTGCCACCACATGGAACAAGTCATAGACCACTTCCGCCTGCGGGCAGTGATGCCTGACCTCCAGGTCTAACGCCGTATTCATATCCATGGCGACAGACTGGATAGCGGCACAGCCTTCAGCGCCCAGCCAGACGAAGAAGGGGCGGAAGGCCGCTCTGCTGCGGCCTTCGCCCACCCACAACACCTGTTGCGTATCCGCATCCATCACCACGGTGGCATAACGATGTCCTTTGAACAGGGCGAACTCATCCATCACCAGACGGCGGAGGGTATGGCGCTGCGGCTCTGTCCGTTCCCGCAGCAGACGCCGGTAGTCGATATTCTTGACCGTATGCCAGTGCAGGCCGGTGAGTTGTGCAACATGTTTAATCGGCAGTAAACGGACCAGTGACTCAACCCATACGGATAGCGTCGTGGTATATCTCTGGCGTTCAGGCAACCAGCTGATTTTTTCGGTGGTGACCCCGCAATGGGGGCAACACAGGCGCCGGACGGGGACGTTGAGCCAGACGACCCAATCGAGCAGCTGGCGTTCACGCACTCGGCGGAAGGAAACATCATGCACAACAGGCACCCGCCGCTCACAACGCCGACAACAGGGCATGACGGCAGCGTCAGGCTGGAGCTGGATAAGCAAGGAGTTGGCAGAAGGATGCGAGAAGGAATTGACGATAAAGCCTTCCCAGAACAGGGAGCAAAGGTTAGCATTCATAGTGACGGCAGTTTTGAAGGTTTAGGGTGTGTTTTGGCGAATACAAACCTAAACGTTCTGACTGCCGTTTTCTATTGGTTCACGCTAAAGCGCGATGAACCTTTTTTTATCCGCATTGCGCACCGCGCCGCATTTTATTGTCGCCACTTGTCGCTATAGGGAAAACATTGCATAGCTTGCCGCAAGGCTTGCGCATGCGGCTTTACCGCCTTGTTACGGCCCTTACACTGGCCGCATGAAAGAAAATACGCTATCGAACATCGATGACTGCCAGCGTGGCATGACGCTGATTGAGCTGTTGGCGGCGCTTCTGATCGCCGGCATGCTGACCGGCTGGGGCGTCGGGCAATGGCGCCACCATCAGCAAACGCTGCGCCTGGAACATACTGCCCAGCAGCTGCTGGCGTTTCTGCTGCGGTTGCAGGCGGACGCCAACTGGCGCAACCGCACGACGCTGCTGTGGTTCAAGAACGGCACGCCCTGGTGCCTGGGCGGGGGTGTGCCGCCGCCGGATTGCGCTTCCGCCGAGGGTTCCGTTTTCTCACCGTCTTATCGCGACGTCGCTTTGAGCGGCTACACCGGCAAAGAGATTGGGTTTTACGGTTTGCGCAATACCGCGCAGGCGGGGCACATCCTTCTCAGCAACGACGCAGGCAGCCTGCGGTTGGTGCTGTCTGCCCGTGGGCGACTGCGTTTGTGCAACGAAGGGCAGCGGCTCAGGGGCATGGCGCTATGTTGACTTTAGAACGCGGTTTTACCTTGCCGGAGGTGATGTTGGCGTTGGTCTTCGGCAGCGTAATCGCGCTTGGCGCGGCGAAAACGTACCCGCTGTTGCGCCAGCAAAGCGTGGCCGTCGGCCAGCACTTTCGGCTGGAGTCAACGCTGCGGCAGTTGGCGTTCGGCATTGAGAAAGATCTGCGCCGCGCCGGTTTTTGCGCCGGGCAGTGCGCCGGCCGGCCGCTGCTGATCGGCCAGGCTGCGGGAGAGGCGGCGGGCAGCTGCGTTATCGTCGCCTACGACATTACTCGCAGCGGGCAATGGCTCACTTCGGGCGAGGATGCAGGCTATTTCGGTTACCGGCTGCGCAATGGCGCCTTGGAAGGGCAGCGCGGCGTGAGCCAATGCGATGGCGGTGGCTGGGAGCGGCTACTCGACCATGACGAGGTGCGCATTGAGCGGTTTCATGTGGCGATTGAGCGCGGGGAGCACGGCGGGGCGCTGGCCCGTCTGACGCTGGCGGGGCGCTCCGCCAGCGATGCGCGTATCGGGCGCAACCTGAGCGGGAGCGTCGAAATGGCGGCGCTGCCATGAACCGGCGCACCCAGCGAGGCGGTAGCACCCTGGCGGCGGTGATGTTGCTGTTGGCGCTGGGGCTGATGTTGCTTAACGCTCAGCATCGGCAGTTGGATAACGCGCTGTTACTGGCTGCCGATCAGCAGCGTTACCTTCAGGCTTACAATCAGGCCGCTTCGGCGCTGAGTTGGGGCATGAGCCAGCGCTGGCCACGCGCTGAGCTGAGTGCGGCGGCCTGGTTATGCAGGCAGCGCGCGGAGCTGACGGCCTGCGCTCGGCTGTCTGCCAGAGCGGGCGTTGTGACGGTACGCGGCCTTGGCGAAATGCGCGGCGGTGAACCGCTATGGTTGTATCAATGGGGCACTTTTAACGGCGCGGAGGGCGCTGGCAAGGTGCAAGCACAGCCGGGCGGTCGGCTGGATTTTTGCCCCGAGAAAAGGCTGACCGACTGTGACGGCTAACGCTCGGGCTGGGCGGCTATCCCGCAACGGCTTCAGCCTGCCGGAAGTGTTGGTGGCGGCCTTGCTGTTCTCGGTGTCGCTGCTGGGCTTGTTACAGTATCATCAGGTGCTGTTGCAGTCGTTTCAGCGCCAGTGGCACTACCGGCAAGCCTGGGGGCTGGCGCATCAGCAGCTGGAGGCGTTTGCCGTCACCGGACGGCTCGAGGCTGAACCGCTGCCGGAAGGGTGGCGACGCGAGACGGCGCTTGACGATGCGGAGAGTGATTGCCGCCGATTGACGGTCAGGATCCAAACGCCGCAGCGGCAGTGGGCAACGCTGAGCCGCTGGTATTGCACCCGCTTTTAAGCCGGTATGTCTTTTGTTTTAAAGGAGCCTTGATGTTCACGGTTTATCATTCCAATCAGCTGGATTTGTTGAAAACGCTGACCAGCGCGCTGATAGCCAGAGATCCGTTGGCCGATCCTTTTCAACAGGAAGTGGTGCTGGTGCAGAGCCCCGGCATGGCGCAATGGCTGCAGATGCAGCTGGCGGAACAGTTCGGCATCGCCGCCAATGTCGCGTTTCCGCTGCCGGCGACCTTTATTTGGGACATGTTCACCCGGGTGTTGCCGGATATCCCGAAAGAGAGCGCCTTCAGCAAGGACGCCATGACCTGGAAGCTGATGTGGTTGTTGCCGGAGATGCTGACCCAGCCGGCGTTTGCGCCACTGCAGCACTATCTGACCGATGACGGCGACAAGCGCAAGATCCACCAGTTGGCCGGCCGGGTCGCCGACCTGTTCGACCAGTATTTGGTTTATCGCCCGCAGTGGCTGGAGAGCTGGCAGCGCGGTGAGCGTATCGACGGTCTGGCGGAGGCTCAGCAATGGCAGGCGCCGCTCTGGGCGCGATTGGTGGAGTACACGCAAGAGCTGGGGCAGCCGGAATGGCACCGCGCCAATCTGTACAGCCGCTTTATCCACGCGCTGGAGCAGGCAAAAACGTGCCCGCCCGGTTTGCCGCCGCGGGTGTTTATCTGCGGCATCTCGGCGTTGCCGCCGGTCTATTTGGAGGCGCTGCAGGCGCTGGGGCGGCATATCGATATCCACCTGATGTTTACCAACCCCTGTCGCTATTACTGGGGCGACATTCAGGATTACGCTTTCCTGGCTCGCTTGCAGAGCCGCAAGCGCCGTCACTACCACCAGGTTCGTGAGCAGGGGCTGTTCCGCGAGCCGGATGACGCGGCGCGCCTGTTTGACGCCGAAGGCCAGCAGCAGCTCAGTAACCCGCTGCTGGCCTCCTGGGGCAAGCTGGGGCGCGATCACCTCTATCTGCTGTCGCAGATGGAAGGGGTGCAAGAGGTCGACGCCTTTGTCGACATCCCGGCCGATACCATGCTGCACGCCGTTCAGCGCGATATGCTGGAGCTGGAAGACCATGCGGTAATCGGTATTACCGCGGAAACGCTGGAAAGCAGCTTCAGCAAACGTCCGCTTGATGAGAACGACCGCTCCCTCAGCCTGCATGCCTGCCACAGCCCGCAGCGAGAAGTGGAGGTTTTGCACGATCAACTGCTGAGCATGCTGGCGCAGGATCCGTCGTTGACGCCGCGCGATATCATCGTGATGGTGGCGGATATCGACAGCTACACGCCTTACATTCAGGCGGTGTTCGGCAATGCCCCCGCCGAGCGCTACCTGCCGTTCGCCATTTCCGACCGTAAAGCGCGCCAGGCACATCCGGCGCTGCAGGCGTTCATTTCACTGCTCGATCTGCCGCAAAGTCGCTTTACCTCGGAACAGGTACTGGCGCTGCTGGAGGTGCCGGCCCTGGCCGCCCGTTTCGCCATTGGCGAAGAGGGGCTGCGCCTGTTACGTCATTGGGTCGGTGAATCCGGCGTGCGCTGGGGCCTGGACGACGATAACGTGCGCGAACTGGATCTGCCCGCCACCGGCCAGCATACCTGGCGCTTCGGCATTACGCGTATGCTGCTCGGCTACGCGATGGACAGCAATGCCGGCGATTGGCAGGGCATTTTACCTTACGACGAATCGAGCGGATTGGTCGCCGAGTTGGCGGGGCAGTTGGCAGATCTGCTGGCGCAGCTCAGCCACTGGCGGCAAATCTTGAGCGAAGCGCGCCCGCTCGAAGCGTGGCTGCCGCTGTGCCGGCAACTGCTGGATGCCTTCTTCGCTGCGGACAGCGACACCGAAGTTGTGTTGGCGCTGATCGAACAGCAGTGGCAGCAGGCCATCAATTTTGGCCTGGCGGCGCGCTATCCCGATGAGGTGCCGTTGACCATTCTGCGTGACGATCTGGCGGCGCGCCTCGATCAGGAGCGCATCAGCCAGCGCTTCCTCGCCGGACAAATCAACTTCTGTACGCTGATGCCGATGCGTTCCATTCCGTTCAAGGTGGTGTGCCTGCTGGGCATGAATGACGGCGTGTATCCGCGCACGCTGCCGCCGCTGGGGTTCGATCTGATGGCGCAGCAGGTTAAGCGCGGTGACCGTAGCCGTCGCGATGACGACCGCTATCTGTTCCTGGAAGCGATTTTGTCCGCTCAGCAGCGGCTGTATATCAGTTTCATCGGCCGTTCCATTCAGGACAACAGCCTGCGCTACCCTTCGGTGCTGGTCACCGAGCTGCTGGAGTACCTGGAGCAAAGCTATTGTCTGCCGGGAGATGAGGAACTCAGCGCAGACGCCAGCGCCCGGCGGGTTGGTGAGCACTTGCTGAAGTGGCACGCGCGCATGCCGTTCGCCGCCGAGAATTTCTTGCCGGGCTCGGAGGCGCAAAGCTATGCCGCCGAGTGGCTGCCCGCCGCCGATGGGCGCGGTGCGGCGCATCCGGCGTTCAACCAGCCGCTGCCTGCCGAAGCGCTGCAGCAAATATCGTTGGATGAGCTGCTGCGATTTTACCGCCATCCGATTCGCGCATTTTTCCAACTGCGGCTGGGCGTCAGTTTTATCCTGGAAGAGACCGAGCTGCCCGACGAAGAACCCTTCACGCTGGATAACCTCAGCCGCTACCAGTTCAACAGCCAGCTGCTGAATACGCTGATAGACGGCGACGATCCCGAACGGTTGTTCCTGCGGGTGCGCGCCGCCGGCGGCTTGCCCTATGGCGCCTTCGGCGAAATCTATTGGCAAAAGCAGCAGGAAGAGATGAGCGAACTGGCCGAGCAGGTGCGTGCGGAACGCGCAGAGAGCCATAGCCTGGAGCTGGATATCGATATCGCCGGCGTGCGCCTCAGCGGCTGGCTGCATCAGGTGCAGGATGACGGCCTGCTGCGCTGGCGGCCCGCTACGCTGTCGGCGGTGGACGGCATATTGCTGTGGCTGGAGCACCTGGTGTACTGCTGCGCCGGCGGCACCGGCGAGAGCCGCATGTATGGCCGCAAGAATTCCGCCTGGCGCTTTGCCGCGCTGGCGCCAGAAGAGGCACAGGCGCAGCTGGCGGAACTGCTGGCGGGCTATCAGCGCGGTCTGAGTCAGCCGCTGCTGTTGCTGAACAAGAGCGGCTGGGCGTGGCTAAGTCAGTGCTATCTGCCGGAAACGCAGGAAATCGACTGGGAGGAAGAAGCGCAAATTAAGGCACGCGCCAAACTGCTGCAGGCCTGGCAGGGCGATCAGCGCATTTCCGGAGAAGGGGAAGATCCCTACGTGCAGCGGGTGTTCCGCCAATTGGATAATGAATACTTGGCGCAAATACTGGCCGAAACAGAGCGTTATCTGTTGCCGGTGGCGCGGCATAACCTGGGGTAACAATCCCCCGGTGGTGCTGTGCGGCGGGAGGTGGTAAAAATAACGAAGGTTATATTCAACCATTGGGGTAATTCCCGGTCTTACATAACGAACAGGCATATACCCGCCGTGTTTCGGGCCGCCACATTGGCGAAGAACCCGGCGAGTACCGATTTGGTTATGTGGTTTTGATGCACGTCGCCAACGTCAGGGAGTGGGCGTAGCGACGTCAGAATAGGGGTTTATTTTGGATATGCGCAGACAGTTGGCCCGTATCGCCGGGCTGGTATTATTGGCTATGTGTTGGGCACCGTTGAGTTGGGCCGCGCAAGGATGGCAACCGCTGGCGGAGAAGATCAACAAGAGCGAACACGATCCACGTCAGTATGAAGCGATCAAGTTGGCTAACGGCATGACGGTGTTGCTGGTGTCCGATGCCCGGGCACCGAAATCGCTGGCGGCGCTGGCATTGCCGGTTGGGTCACTCGAAGATCCGAACAGCCAACTGGGCTTGGCGCACTATCTGGAGCATATGGTACTGATGGGCTCCAAACGTTACCCAGAGCCGGAGAACCTGTCCGAATTCCTGAAAAAGCACGGCGGCAGCCACAACGCCAGCACGGCCTCTTATCGCACTGCCTTCTATCTGGAAGTGGAAAATGACGCGCTGGAGCAGGCGGTCGATCGCATGGCCGACGCCATTGCCGAGCCGCTGCTGGATCCGGGCAATGCCGATCGCGAGCGCAACGCGGTGAACGCCGAATTGACGATGGCGCGTTCGCGCGACGGCATGCGTATGGCGCAGGTCGGCGCGGAAACCCTTAACCCGGCGCATCCGAGCGCGCGCTTCTCCGGCGGTAATCTCGATACGCTGAAAGACAAGCCGGACAGCAAGTTGCACGATGAGCTGACCGGCTTCTATAAACGCTACTACTCCGCCAACCTGATGATGGGCGTTTTGTACGGCAATCAGCCGTTGCCGCAGCTGGCTGATATTGCGGCGAAAACCTTCGGCCGCGTGCCGAATCACGACGCCAGCGTGCCGCCGATCACCGTGCCGGCCGTGACGCCGGAACAGCAGGGCATCATCATTCACTATGTGCCGGCGCAGCCGCGCAAGCAGCTGAAGGTCGAGTTCCGCATCGATAACAACAGCGCCGCGTTTCGCAGCAAAACCGATACCTACATCAGCTACCTGATCGGCAACCGCAGCAAGAACACGCTGTCTGACTGGTTGCAGAAGCAGGGGCTGGCGGACGCCATCAATGCCGGCGCCGATCCGATGGTCGATCGCAACGGCGGCGTCTTCGCCATCAGCGTCTCCCTGACCGACAAAGGCCTGGCCCAGCGCGACGAAGTCGTCGCCGCCATTTTCAACTACCTGAAAATGCTGCGCAGCGAAGGCATCAAGCAGAGCTACTTCGATGAAATCTCGCATGTTCTGAACCTGGATTTCCGTTATCCGTCGATCACGCGCGACATGGACTACATCGAATGGCTGGTGGACACGATGCTGCGCGTGCCGGTTGAGCATGCGCTGGACGCGCCTTACCTGGCCGATCGTTATGATCCTAAGGCGATCGCCGAACGTCTGGATGCCATGACGCCGCAAAACGCGCGCATCTGGTTCGTCAGCCCGGATGAGCCGCACAACAAGACGGCCTATTTCGTCAACGCGCCTTACCAGGTCGACAAAATCACGCCGCAGCGCTTTACGCAGTGGCAGCAGCTGGGCAGCGGCATTTCCCTGTCGTTGCCGGCGCTCAACCCGTACATCCCGGATGACTTTACCCTGACCAAGCCGTCGCACGAGTTCAAAAAGCCGGAAATGGTGGTGGATAAACCTGGCCTGCGCGTGCTGTACATGCCGAGCCGTTACTTCGCCGACGAGCCGAAGGCCGACGTCACCGTCGCTTTCCGCAACGCCAAGACCATGGATTCCGCGCGTAACCAGGTGCTGTTCTCGCTGACGGATTATCTGGCCGGCCTCGCGCTGGATCAGCTGAGCTATCAGGCATCGGTCGGCGGACTGAGCTTCTCGACCTCGCCGAACAACGGCCTGATGTTTAACGCCAACGGTTTTACCCAGCGTTTGCCGCAGTTGCTGACGGCGCTGATCGAGGGCTATTCCAGCTTCACGCCGACGGAAGATCAGCTGGCGCAGGCCAAATCCTGGTATCTGGAACAGTTGGACGCCGCCGAGAAGGGCAAGGCGTTTGAGCTGGCCATTCAGCCGGTGCAGATGGTTTCCCGCGTGCCGTATTCCGAACGCCGCGAGCGCCGCGAAGTGCTGAAGACGCTGACGCTGAAAGACGTGCTGGCCTATCGCGAGAGCCTGCTGGCCGAGGCCACGCCAGAGCTGTTGGTGGTGGGCAACATGAGCAAGCAGCAGGTCGACACGCTGGCGTCGACGCTGAAGCATCGCCTGGGTTGTACCGGCATTGAATGGTGGCACGGCGAAGATGTGGTGGTGGACAAGAATCAGCTGGCCAACCTGCAACAGGTGGGCAGCAGCACCGACTCGGCGCTGGCGGCGGTCTATGTGCCGACCGGCTACGATGAAGTGACCGGCATGGCCTACAGCTCGCTGCTGGGGCAGATTATTCAGCCGTGGTTCTATAGCCAACTGCGCACTCAGGAGCAATTGGGGTATGCGGTCTTTGCCTTCCCGATGTCGGTGGGGCGCCAGTGGGGCGTGGGCTTCCTGTTGCAGAGCAACAGCAAGCAGCCGGCCTACCTGTACCAGCGCTATCAGGATTTCTACCCGAAAACCGAGAAGCGCTTGCGCGACATGAGCGAGGCGGACTTTGAGCAGTACAAACAGGCGCTCATCAATGAGCTGAAGCAGCGGCCGCAAACCCTGAGCGAAGAGGCCAGTCGGTTCGCCAACGATTTCGATCGCGGCAATTTTGCCTTCGATACCCGTCAGAAGCTGATTGCGCAGGTGCAACAGCTGACGCCGGCCAAACTGGCGGATTATTTCCACCAGGCGGTGATCCAGCCACAGGGGCTGGCGGTGCTGTCACAGGTGAGTGGCAGCGGGCAAGACAAGGCGGATTACGCGGCGCCTAAGGACTGGGTCACCTATCCGAACGCGTCTGCATTGCAGCAGATCCTGCCGCGCAAAGTGGCGACGCCATGACGGAAACTGCCCCGCAGAGGCTGGAGCCGCTGACGCTGCCGCTGTTCGGCGAACGCCTGATCGAGGCGTCGGCGGGCACCGGCAAAACCTTTACCATCGGCGCGCTGTATCTGCGTCTGCTGCTGGGGTTGGGCGGTGAAGCGGCGTTTCCTCGCCCGCTGACGGTAGAAGAAATCCTGGTGGTGACCTTTACCGAGGCCGCCACCGAGGAGCTGCGCGGGCGTATCCGCGACAATATTCACGGATTACGCATCGCCTGTGTACGGGGCGTCAGCGCCAACCCGCTGTTTTCGGCGCTAATGGCTGAAATTGACGATTTGACCGACGCCGCTTCGCAGCTGCTGGCGGCGGAGCGGCAGATGGACGAAGCGGCGATCTACACCATTCACGGCTTTTGCCAACGAATGCTGACGCACAACGCCTTCGAGTCCGGCATGCTGTTTGAACAAACGCTGGTGCAGGACGAGCTGCCGCTGCGGCGGCAGGCCTGTGCCGACTTTTGGCGTCGCCACTGCTATCCGTTGCCGCTGGGCGTGGCGCGTGCGGTCAGCCAGGAGTGGAGCGGCCCGGAAGCGTTGCTGGCCGATCTCTCCGGTTATCTGCACGGTGAAGCGCCGGCGCTGCGTCGGCCGCCGAAGGAGGAAGAAACCGTCCTGATGCGCCACGAGCAGATCGTCGCACGCATCGACGCCATCAAGGCGCAATGGCGGGCGGCGGCGGGCGAGCTGGAGGCGCTGATCGCCCAGTCAGGCGTCGATAAGCGTAGTTACAGCAGCAAGCACCTGCCGAACTGGCTGAACAAGGTCGGCGAATGGAGCGGGCAGGAGACTCAGGACTACCAGCTGCCGAAGGAACTGGATAAATTTCGCCAGTCGGTGCTGCTGGAGAAGACCAAGAAAGGCGAGCCGCCGCGGCATGCGCTGTTCACGGCGATAGATGAACTGTTCGATGAACCCTTGACGCTGCGCGACCTGATCATGGCGCGCGCGCTCAGCGAGATCCGCACTTCCATTCAGCAGGAAAAGCGCCAGCGCGCCGAGCTGGGGTTTGACGACCTGCTCAGCCGGCTGGACGGCGCCCTGCAAAGCGGCGGCGGCGAACAGCTGGCGCAGGCGATCCGTCAGCGCTACCCGGTGGCGATGATCGATGAATTCCAGGATACCGATCCGCAGCAATACCGTATTTTCCAAAAGCTTTACGTCGGCCGGCCCGATTGCGGCTTGCTGCTGATCGGCGATCCCAAGCAGGCGATTTACGCCTTTCGTGGCGCCGACATTTTTACCTACATGCGGGCGCGTTCAGAGGTGAGCGCCCACTATACGCTGGAGACTAACTGGCGCTCGTCGCCGTCGATGGTCGCCAGCGTTAATCACCTGTTTTCTCAGGTAGAAAAGCCTTTCCTGTTCGGCCAAATCCCCTTTATCGAGGTCAGCGCGGCAGAAAAGAACCAAGGGTTGGCGTTTGACCTGCACGGCAAGCCGCAACCGGCGATGCAGTTCTGGCTGCAGCAGGGGGAAGGCGCCGGTGTAAGTGATTACCAACAGTTGATGGCGCGCCTGTGCGCCACGCAAATTCGTGACTGGCTCAGCGCCGGGCAGCAGGGCCAGGCGTGGCTGCAGGGCGGCAAAGAGCCAAGGCCGGTACAAGCTTCCGATATCACGGTGCTGGTGCGCAGCCGCAATGAGGCTGCGTTGGTGCGCGATGCGCTGAGCGCGCTGTCCATTCCATCGGTGTATCTATCCAACCGCGACAGCGTGTTCGACACCCCGGAGGCCAAAGACCTGCTGTGGTTGTTGCAGGCGGTGTTGGCGCCGGAACAGGAGCGCACGCTGCGCAGCGCCATGGCCACCGGGCTGATGGGGCTGGACGCGCCGACGCTGGACGGCCTGAGCCGCGATGAGCGCGCCTGGGACGCGTTGGTTAATGAATTCGACGATTACCGCACGCTCTGGCTGCGCCGCGGCGTGTTGCCGATGCTGAGCGAGGTGATGAAAGCGCGCCAGCTGGCGGAGAACCTGCTGGCCAGCGCCGGCGGCGAGCGTCGCTTGACCGACGTGCTGCACCTGGGGGAGCTGTTGCAAGAGGCGGCGGCGCAGCTCGACAGCGAGCATGCGCTGGTTCGCTGGTTGGCGCAGCAGATTGCCCAGCCTAATCGCCAGTCCGACAATCAACAGCTGCGGCTGGAGAGCGACCGGCATCTGGTGCAGGTGATCACCATCCACAAGTCTAAGGGGCTGGAATTCGATCTGGTGTGGCTGCCGTTCGTCGGCAATTTCCGCCAGCAGCAACAGGCGCTGTATCACGATCGCCATAGCTTCCAGGCATTGCTGGATCTCGACGCCAATGAAGAGAGCCAGGCCTGGGCAGAGGAGGAGCGGTTGGCGGAAGACCTGCGTCTGCTGTACGTGGCGCTGACCCGCTCGGTGTATCACTGCAGCATCGGCATCGCGCCGTTGTTCCAGGGCACGCGCAAGAAACAGGGCGAGACCGATCTGCACCGCAGCGCATTGGGTTATCTGGTGCAGGGGGGGCAGGCCGGCGACGCGGCGTATCTGCAGGAGCGGCTGCAGCAATTGGCGGGCGGCGGCATTGCGCTGTCGCTGGTGGAACCGCCGGACGAGGCGCCCTGGCAGCCCCAGGCGGCGCTGGCCGAAGCGCTGGCGGCGAAAAACTTTACCCGGCGGATCCAGGATTTTTGGCGGGTGACCAGCTATACCGGTTTGCAACAGCACGGCGCGAGTCTGATGCAGGATCTGCTGCCGCGTCTGGATGTTGACGCCGCGGGCGAGCGCGGGGAAGAAAGTGAGCCAGCGCTCACACCGCATACCTTCCCGCGCGGCGCAACGCCCGGCACCTTCTTGCACAGCCTGTTCGAAACATTGGATTTCACTCAGCCGTTGGACGAACAGTGGCTGCTGGCACAGCTGCAACAGCACGGGTTCGCCGAACATTGGCAGCCGATTTTGCTGGCGTGGATGCGGGTATTGCTCAACACGCCGCTCGCCGACAGCGGTGTGACGCTGGCGGCGCTGACGCCGCAGCACAAGCAGGCCGAGCTGCAGTTCTATTTGCCGATTAACCGGTTGTTGCAGGCGAAGGAGCTCGATGCCCTGGTGAAGCGTTACGATCCGCTTTCCGCCCGCTGTCCGGCGCTGGATTTTCATCAGGTGCAGGGCATGCTGAAAGGCTTTATCGACCTGGTGTTCTGCTGGCAGGGCAAATACTACCTGCTGGACTACAAGTCCAACTGGCTGGGGGAAGACAGTAGCGCCTATACCCGGCCGGCGATGGAGCAGGCGATGGCGGAGCATCGTTACGATCTGCAATACCAGCTGTATACGCTGGCGCTGCATCGTTATCTGCGTCATCGGTTGCCGGATTACGATTATCGGCGCCATTTTGGCGGGGTGATTTATCTGTTCCTGCGCGGCGTGGATGCGGCGCACCCGGGCAACGGCATTTTCACCTGTCTCCCCGAGTTTGAGTTGGTGGAGGGGATGGATCGCTTGTTCAGCGGCGAAGCTGCGGCGACGGAGGAAGGATCATGATCGCACTGCTGGAGCAGGCGGTAGCGCTTGGCGTGCTGCGCCCGCTGGACGTGCAGTTCGCCCGCGTGGTGGCGAACGAAGACGAGCCCGATATTTTGCTGGCCGCCGCCTGCCTGAGCGCAGAGGCGGGGGCCGGTCACGTCTGTCTGATGCTGGAACAGCTGCAGGCAGACACGCTGTTTGAAGGGCGCCAGCCGGCGTTGGCGCTGGCGGTGTGGGAGGCGGCCGGGCGACCGGATAGCGCGCGTTGGCAGCAGCGTTTGGCGGCCAGCGCAGCGGTCGGGGACGGCAGTAGCGCTACGCCACTGGTGCTGCGCGGGCCGCGCCTGTATCTGCAGCGCATGTGGCAAAACGAAGGTGAAGTGGCGGCGTTTATCGGCGGTGAAGGCGAGTCGTTGGCGGTACCGGAGGCTGAGCTGCGCATTATTCTCGACCGCTTGTTCGGCGCGGCGAGTGACGAGCCCGATTGGCAGAAGATCGCCGCCGCAGTGGCCGCTACGCGGCGTATCGCGGTCATTTCCGGCGGGCCTGGCACCGGTAAAACCACCACCGTCGCCAAGCTGTTGGCGGCGCTGGTGCAGCTGGATGAAGGCGCGCGCTTGCGCATTCAGCTGGCGGCACCGACCGGCAAGGCGGCGGCGCGCCTGACGGAGTCGCTTGGCAGCGCCAGCCGTCAACTGGCGCTGACCCCGGCGCAGCAGGCGCTGTTCCCGACGGAGGCGGCGACGTTGCACCGTCTGTTGGGGGCGCAACCGAACAGTCAGCGCATGCGCTATCACCGTGGCAACCGGCTGCATTTGGATGTGCTGGTGGTGGATGAGGCCTCGATGGTCGATCTGCCGATGATGGCACGCCTGATTGCCGCGTTGCCCGATCGGGCGCGGGTGATTTTCCTCGGCGACCGCGATCAGCTGGCCTCGGTAGAGGCCGGCGCGGTGCTGGGAGATATTTGCCGCTTTGCCGAGCAGGGATACAGCGACGCGCGTGCCGCAGAGCTGAGCCGCCTGACCGGCTGTTCGCTCGCAGGGCAGCAGGCCGATGCGGAAGCGGCGGTGCGCGACAGCCTGTGTCTGCTGCGCAAGAGCTACCGTTTCGATGCCCGTTCCGGTATCGGTCAGTTGGCGTTGGCGGTCAACGCCGGTGCGGGGGATCGCGCGCTGGCGGCATTAAACGGCAGTTTCGGCGATGTCACGGGCTATGCGCTGGCGACGAGCGAAGAGTATCAGGCGCTGTTGGATGCCTGCGTGGCGGGCTATCGCGACTATTTGCGGCTGACCGCCGAAGGCGCGGACGCGGCGGCGGTGCTGGCGGCCTTTGGCCGTTTTCAGGTGCTGTGCGCGCTGCGTGAAGGGCCGTTCGGCGTCGCCGGCTTGAATGATCGTATTGAGCTCGGGCTGCAGCGTGCCGGTCTGATCGACCGCAAACCGGGCGTGCTCGGCCGCTGGTACCGGGGCCGGCCGGTGATGATCGGCCGCAACGACAGCGCGCTGGGGCTGTTCAATGGGGATATCGGCATCACGCTGCCGGATGAGCACGGCGATCTGCGCGTGCATTTCCAACTGCCGGACGGCAGCATCAAGTCGGTGCAGCCGAGCCGTTTGCCGGCGCATGAAACCGCCTATGCCATGACGGTGCACAAATCTCAGGGATCGGAGTTTGACCATACGGTCCTGGTGTTGCCGAATCACTTCCTGCCGGTGCTGACGCGTGAGCTGGTCTATACCGCGATCACTCGCGCGCGTAAGCAGCTCTCGATGTATGCCACGGAGGCGGTGTTGCTGCGGGCCATTCGCATGCCGACTCAGCGTCGCAGCGGATTGGCTGAACGGCTGCAGGCGACGGAATAAGCGTTGAAGGGGCGCGGCAACGGCCGCGCCGTGGGGATTACAGATCGGCCAGCAGGATTTTGGAACGACGCTGGTAGTTATACAGCGCCTGCTTTTGCATCGGCAGCACGTCGACTTCCGCCGGGGTGAATCCGCGCTCCTGGAACCAATGGATGCTGCGGGTGGTCAGCACGAACAGCTTCTTCAGCCCCATCTGCCGCGCCTGGTTTTCCACCCGCTGCAGCAGCATCTCGCCGCGCGAAGAACTGCGGTAATCGGGATGTACCGCGACACAGGCCATCTCACCGATTTTTTCCTCTAAGAACGGGTACAGCGCCGCGCAGGCGATGGTCAGGTTGTCGCGTTCGATAATGGTGAACTTGTCGATCTCCATCTCCAGCTGTTCACGCGAACGGCGCACCAGAATACCCTGCTGCTCGAGCGGCCGAATCAGCTCCAGGATGCCGCCGATGTCGTTGATCGTCGCCCGGCGCACCTGTTCGGCGCTCTCCATCACGATTTGGGTGCCGATGCCGTCGCGCGAGAACAGCTCCTGCACCAGCGCGCCGTCCTCCTGGTAGCTGATCAGGTGGCTGCGGCGTACGCCGCTGCGGCAGCCTTTTACCGCGCCGCGCAGGAAGCGCACGGTGCCGGAATGGTAGTCGCCGCCTTCCTCGAGCTCTTCAAGGCGCTTTTGCGCGTCGTTGGGGAACAGCTCGGAAAGGATGTTCCCCTCCGCGTCGGTCACGCCCTGCGAGGAGCAGAAACCGATCATTTTTTCCGCTTTCAGCTTGATCGCCAATTGGGTAGCCACTTCTTCCGAAGTCAGGTTGAAGCTCTCGCCGGTGACCGAAACCGCGACCGGGCCGATCAGCACGATGGCGTTGCTGTCGAGCTGGCGGTGGATCGCGTCTTCATCGATGCGGCGAATGCGGCCGCTGTGACAGTAGTCGATGCCGTCATCGACGCCCAGCGGCTGCGCGATGATGAAGTTGCCGCTGACCACGTTGATATGCGCACCTTGCAGCGGCGTGTTGTTGAGGCTCATCGACAGCCGGGCGGTGATATCGAGCTGCAACAAACCGGCGGCCTGCTTGACCAGCTCGAGCGTATGGGCGTCGGTCACGCGGGTGTGTTTGTGGTAGATCGGCTCATAGTTGTGCTGCGCCAGATTGGCGTCGATCTGCGGCCGTGCGCCGTAAACCACCACCAGGCGAATGCCCAGACTATGCAGCAGCCCGATATCGTTGACGATGTTGGAGAAATTCTCGTGTTCGATGGCTTCCCCACCGAGCATGATGACAAACGTCTTGCCGCGGTGGGCATTGATATAGGGGACTGAGTGACGGAATCCTTGCACCAGCTCTGTACTACGTTCCTTCACGACAAACCTCTTTTGCATATTTATACGGTATTTTTGTATTTTTATTCTTTTATTGCGCCGATGGCAAGCGGGAAATCGTCATGAAGAGTGTGCTAAGGGTGCTAAATGGTTAATAAATTGAAAAACCATAAAAAGATTTTCTGATGACAGGGCTGGAATGATTGGTTAAAGTTTTCGGCATCCCCATTTTATTGGTGTTTTTTTCATCTGTTGTAAACAGCTATTACTGCCGGAGCCGCATGCCAAACTCTAATCACAATCTGGGCCGCCGTCGTTTATTACAGGGCGTTGCCGCCAGCTGGTTGCTGAGTGTGAGTCGTACAGGCTTCGCCGCGTCATCGCACGTGATCGCCGTGCGCGTCTGGCCATCCTCCACCTATACCCGCGTCACGCTGGAATCCAACGTCGAGCTGAAATACAAGCAGTTTGCCCTGACCAATCCCGATCGCGTGGTGGTGGACATCGAAGGCGTTCACCTTAACAGCGTGCTGAAAGGCATCGCCGGGCAGGTACGTGCCGACGACCCTTATCTCAAGCAGGCGCGCGTCGGCCAGTTCGATCAGAATACCGTGCGGCTGGTGCTGGAGCTCAAGCAGAGCGTCAGCCCGCATATTTTCACGCTGGCGCCGGTGCCGGAGTATCGCAACCGCCTGGTAATGGATCTCTACCCGACCAAGGCCGGCAGCGGCGGCGAGGAGTATGATCCGCTACTGGCGTTACTGGAAGATTACAATAAGGGCGATCTGGAGCGCACGCTGCCGCCGGAGGCGCCGCAGGCCGGCAAGGCGGGGCGCGATCGGCCGATCGTTATCATGCTGGATCCCGGCCACGGTGGTGAAGATCCCGGCGCTATCGGCAAGTACAAGACGCGCGAGAAAGACATCGTATTGCAGATTGCCCGCAAGCTGAGCGCCATGATCAAGCGCGAGCCGAACATGAAGGTGTTCATGACGCGCAACGAAGACGTGTTTATCCCGCTCAAGGTGCGCGTCGCCAAGGCGCGCAAGCAGCGCGCGGATCTGTTCGTTTCGATTCACGCCGACGCCTTTACCAGCCGCGCAGCGCGCGGTTCATCGGTGTTCGCGCTGTCCACCAAGGGCGCCACCAGCTCGGCGGCCAAGTTCCTGGCGCAGACGCAGAATGCTTCGGACCAAATTGGCGGCGTCAGCAAGAGCGGCGACCGCTATCTCGACCACACCATGTTTGATCTGATCCAGACCGCGACCATCAACGACAGCCTGAAGTTCGGCAAGGAAGTGTTGAATCGGATGGGGAAAATCAACCGGTTGCACAAGAATCGCGTCGATCAGGCCGGTTTTGCGGTGTTGAAAGCGCCGGATATCCCGTCGATCCTGGTGGAAACGGCGTTTATCAGCAACATTGAGGAGGAGCGCAAGCTGCGCACCAGCCATTTCCAGCAGCAGGTGGCAGAGTCGATTCTGGCGGGCATCAAGGCTTATTTCGCCAACGGCGGCGCGCTGGCGAGCCGATAGAAGCCGGGCCGGGCGCGAGTCCGGCTATTTTTGCGGATTGCAGATACAAAAAAACACCCCTCAGGGTGCTTGTCTGTTGTCATCAAGAGTTGGTTGCGGAGGCCGGATTTGAACCGACGACCTTCGGGTTATGAGCCCGACGAGCTACCAGGCTGCTCCACCCCGCGTCCGTCTTGATGCTGTATTACTACGAAACCACCGTTTCATGGTATGCCGCTGGTACGGCATTCGGTTGGTTGCGGGGGCCGGATTTGAACCGACGACCTTCGGGTTATGAGCCCGACGAGCTACCAGGCTGCTCCACCCCGCGTCCGTATAATACTTTGTTATCGAAGCCAAACACAAATACCGCTAATGCGGCATCGGTTGGTTGCGGGGGCCGGATTTGAACCGACGACCTTCGGGTTATGAGCCCGACGAGCTACCAGGCTGCTCCACCCCGCGTCCGATGGATGCGCACTATACTCTCCATGCGTTTTGTTGCAAACCCTTTTTGCATTTTATTGGCCTAAACCCGTTTTTCTGCTGGATTTGCCCGCAATTTGCCTTCTTTTTCATCACCATCCTCCATGCGGCTTTTTTTATTTGCAGCGATTCCTTTATCAATGAGCGTTTGTTATCGTTCAGCCGGTAGATCATATCAGTTTGAGAGTGTGCGCGATGAAAGGACGTTGGGGCAAATACCTGCTGGGCGGGTTGATGGTGGCGGTGTTGGCGGGCTGTTCGTCCAAGCCGACCGATCGGGGTCAGCAATATAAAGACGGCCGTCTGGATCAATCGCTGGAGCTGGTCAATCAGCCCAACGCCAAAGGTTCGCCGGTCAACGCCAAGGACTACTCGGATCAGCTGATGGAGATCAAGTACGCGTCGCCTTCGCTGTTTAACCGCAACAGCAGCACCTATCAGGCGGTGCAAAGCTGGATGGCGTCCGGCGCCGACACGCGCATGCTGAGCCAGTACGGCCTCAGCGCTTACCAGATGGAAGGCGTCGACAATTACGGCAACGTGCAGTTTACCGGCTACTACACGCCGGTGGTGCAGGCGCGCTATACCCAACAGGGCGAGTTCCGCTATCCGCTGTACCGCATGCCGCCGAAGGGCAGAGGCCGCTTGCCGGATCGCGCGGGCATCTATTCCGGCGCGCTCGACGATCGCTATATCATCGCTTACACCAACTCGCTGATGGACAACTTCATGATGGAAGTCCAGGGCAGTGGCTACGTCGACTACGGCAACGGCCAGCCGCTGGTGTTCTTCGGCTACGGCGGCAAGAACGGCCACGCCTATCGCAGCATCGGCAAGGTGCTGATCGATCGCGGCGAAGTGGCCAAGGCTGACATGTCGATGCAGGCGATCCGTCAGTGGGCGGATACCCACAGCGCCGCAGAGGTGCGTGAGCTGCTGGAGCAGAATCCGTCGTTCGTGTTCTTCCGCCCGGAGGCTTTTGCGCCGGTGAAGGGCGCCAGCGCGGTGCCGCTGATCGCCAAAGCCTCGGTGGCCTCCGACCGTTCGCTGATCCCGGCGGGCACCACGCTGCTGGCCGAAGTGCCGCTGCTGGACAACAAGGGCAAATTCACGGGAAAATACGAGATGCGCCTGATGGTCGCGCTCGACGTGGGCGGCGCCATCAAGGGCCAGCATTTTGACATGTATCAGGGCATCGGGCCGGAAGCCGGCCACTCGGCGGGATACTACAACCACTATGGCCGCGTCTGGGTGCTGAAGAACAACGGCGGTGGCCAGCTGTTCAGCGCCAATCAGTCAAACGGCGGCGGTTCGTTGCTGGCCACCCGCTAAACGCATACGGCGTGAAAAGAGTGACCCGCAAGGGCCGGATTTTCCGGCCCTTATCATTTGCATTACGAAGGTAATTAAAGCGTTATGAGCACAGCTTATTCGGAAGCCTATCTGCAGCGTTTCGGCGGCACGGCGCGGTTGTACGGCCAGCAGGCGCTGGCGGTGTTCGCGCAGGCGCACGTCTGCGTGATCGGCATCGGCGGCGTGGGTTCCTGGGCGGCTGAGGCACTGGCGCGCACCGGCATCGGCGCCATCACCCTGATCGACATGGATGATGTTTGCGTCACCAATACCAACCGCCAGATCCACGCGTTGCGCCAACACGTCGGACAGTCGAAAACCGAGGTGATGGCGGAGCGTATCCTGGCGATTAACCCGGAATGCCGGGTGACCTGCATCGACGATTTCATCACCCCGGACAACGTCGCCGAGCTGCTGGACCATAACTTCAGCTACGTCATCGACGCGATCGACAGCGTGCGGCCGAAGGCGGCGTTGCTGTCATACTGCCGCCGCTTCAAGATCCCGGTGGTGACTACCGGCGGCGCCGGCGGGCAGATTGACCCGACCAAGATCGAAGTGGCCGATCTGGCGAAAACCATCCAGGATCCGCTGGCCGCCAAGCTGCGTGAGCGGTTGAAGCACGATTTCAACGTGGTGAAAAACGGCAAGGGCAAGCTGGGCATCGACTGCGTCTTCTCCAGCGAGCCGCTGGTTTACCCGCAGCCGGACGGTTCGGTGTGCGCTTCGCGCAGCACGGCGGAAGGGCCGAAAAGAATGGATTGCAGCGCGGGATTCGGCGCGGCGACCATGGTCACCGCGACCTTCGGCTTCGTCGCCGTGTCGCACGCGCTGAAAAAGATGGTGGCGAAGGCGGCGCGTCAGGCGTAACGGGCGGCGATCGCCTTTACGGCGGCGGCCAGCGCCGCCAGGCCGCTGGCGCGGGTGGCGCTCAGCTGCGCGCGCAATGCCAGGCGGTCGAACAGCGCCAGCGGATCCAATGCGGCGATCTGCTGCGGCGTTTTCCCTTCCACTTCGGTCAGCAGCACCGCCAACAGGCCGCGCACGATGCGGCCTTCGCTGTCGCCATAGAAGTGCAGCGTGCCGTCTTCCAGCAACTGGTGCCCCAACCAGACGCGGTTTTCACACCCGCTCAACGCTATTTCTTCACTGCGCAAGGCCTCCGGCAGCGGCGGCAGCCGTTTCGCGAGCATAATCAGCTGGCGGTAGCGGTCTTCCCACTGTTTCAGCGTGCTGAAGGTGGCGATCAACGCTTCGGCGGTGACCTCTCGGCCAAAAGGATGGGGGGCGAGCATAGCGTCTCCGGGAGTCAAGTCAGTCGGCCAGCAGATTGAGAGCGTGAGTCAACGCGCTGACCAGCGTATCGACGTCCTGTTGCGTATTGTAGGGGGCGAACGATGCGCGCAGCGTGCCGCTGACGCCTAACGCCGCCATCAGCGGCTGCGCGCAGTGTTGGCCGGCGCGCAGCGCAATGCCTTGCTCCGCCAACAGCGTGACGATGTCGCTGTGGTGTACGCCGGCGATATCGAACGCCAGCAGGCTGGAGCCGGAGCTGCGGAAGCTGCGAAAGCCCGGCAGCTGCGCCAACCGCTGTTCCGCCTGGTCCGCCAGCTCGCGGCTGTAGCGCTCCGCCGCCGCCATGTCCTGCTCGTTGAGCCAGGTGAGCGCCGCGGCCAACCCCAGCACGCCGGCGATGTTCGGCGTGCCGGCTTCGAAGCAGTGCGGCGGTTTTTGCGGGGTAAAACCGTCGAACGACGCCTGGGTCAGCATCTTGCCGCCGCCTTGCCACGGCGCCATCTGCGCCAGCAGCTCGGCTTTGCCGTACAGCGCGCCGATGCCGGTCGGGCCATACAGCTTGTGGCCGGAGAAGGCGTAGAAATCGATGTCGAGCCGCTGTACGTCGGCCGGGCCGTGAACCACGCCCTGAGCGCCGTCGATCATCACGCGTGCGCCGGCGGCATGCGCCAGCGCGATAGCCGGCGCCAGATCCGGGCAGCCGCCGGTGACGTTGGACATTTGCCCCAGCGCCAACAGGCGGGTTTTGTCGTTGAGCAGGGTGGGCAGCTGCGTCAAATCCGGCAACCGATCGGCGCCGATCGGCAGTTTCACCACCCGCGCGCCGGTTTGCTCCGCCACCATCAGCCAGGGGATCAGGTTGGCGTGGTGTTCCGCTTCGCTCACCAGGATTTCATCGCCCGGCTGCAGGCGCGGACGCAGGTAGCTCTGCGCCACCAGGTTGATCGCCTCGGTGGTGCCGCGCGTCCAGACGATGTCGTCGGCCGACGGTGCATTGATCAGCTGCGCCACCTGGCCGCGCGCTCGTTCGAAACGGGCGGTCAGATCCTGCGCCGCCCGATGCTGGCTGCGGTGCACGGTGGCGGCGTCATCGCGATAAAATTGCTGCGTGGCGTCGATCACCGCCTGCGGTTTCAACGCGGTGGCGGCGCTGTCCAGATAGATGCCGTCCTGCGCGAGCGCGGGAAACTGTTGGCGAAAAAGGCTGGGGTTAAAAGGCGTCATACCCTGATTATCACTGGCTTGAGTCGATGGGTGATCCTGTCCTATTTTGCCGCCGGAGACAAGCGATCCTGCCTATTAGGACTTATCGCCTGGAAAAATTTGGAAAGTTTGTTATGCTATTAAATGTGCGCTAATTAATCGCATCTATACAGATAAAAGGTATTTATCAGCATTTAAAACTACAAAGGAGTCCTCAATGAAGAAAACAGCCGCAGTTCTCTCTGCCCTGATGCTTACGTTCACCCTGGCCGCCTGTTCCAGCAACTACGTGATGCATACCAATGACGGACGCACCATTGTCGCTGACGGCAAGCCTAAAGTGGACAACGATACCGGCATGATCAGCTATAAAGACGCCAACGGCGTCGAGCAGCAGATCAACCGCGCCGATGTGAAAGAGATGGTTGAAAGCAACCAGTAACCGTCAGGCAAAAAAAAGCACCGCAAGTTTTGCGGTGCTGCATAAAATCACTATGGACAGACAGGGTAAATGTACAGGAAGTGAAAAAACAGTAGCCTAGCTACCATGTCCGGAATCGCCGGACAATTTGCAAACACAACATCACAACCACAAGCCAAAAGTTCATCGGCGTCCTCGACACCCACTCCCTTTTCGTTCCGGCCCGGGAAGTGCCGCCACTATAGGTATTTGCTGGCGCATCCTCAACGGACAAATTATAATGGCTCGGATTAAAAAAACTAATGGCAATACGCCGTTAGCGTTTACCGATGGCTTGCCACGCAAAGCCGCCCGATTTTCGGCGCCGAATCATTCGGATTAATGTTACACAAAAGTAGCTAATTTAATGTCTAAACGCTTACCTCCCCTCAATGCGCTGCGCGTGTTCGATGCGGCCGCTCGCCACCTGAGTTTCACCAAGGCGGCGGAAGAGCTGTTCGTGACCCAGGCCGCGGTGAGCCACCAGATCAAGTCGCTGGAGGA
Source organism: Serratia sp. SSNIH1 (assembly GCF_002935055.1). Lineage (NCBI taxonomy): Bacteria > Pseudomonadati > Pseudomonadota > Gammaproteobacteria > Enterobacterales > Yersiniaceae > Serratia > Serratia sp. SSNIH1. The sequence goes on along the minus strand of NZ_CP026383.1, from coordinate 4,653,085 downwards.
CTTCCTCGGGCTGAAGCTGTTTCGCCGGCGCAACCGCTCGCTGTTGCTGACCGAAGAGGGGCAAAGTTACTACCTTGATATCAAGGAGATCTTCTCTTCGATCAACGAGGCGACGCGCAAGCTGCAGGCGCGCAGCGCCAAGGGGGCATTGACCGTCAGCCTGCCGCCGAGCTTCGCCATTCAGTGGCTGGTGCCGCGCCTGTCCGGTTTTAACTCAGCTTATCCGGGGATCGACGTGCGCATCCAGGCGGTGGACCGCGAAGAAGACAAGCTGGCGGACGACGTCGACGTGGCGATTTTCTACGGCCGCGGCAACTGGCCGGGGCTGCGCGCCGAGCGCCTGTATGCGGAATATCTGCTGCCGGTATGTTCGCCGAGCCTGCTGACCGGCGATCATCCGCTGAAAACCGCAGAGGATCTGGCTTATCATACGCTGCTGCACGACGTTTCACGCCGCGACTGGCTGGCCTATACGCGCCAGCTGGGGCTGCAGCACATCAACGTGCAGCAGGGGCCGATCTTCAGCCACAGCGCCATGGTGGTGCAGGCGGCGGTACACGGCCAGGGCGTGGCGCTGGTGAACAACGTGATGGCGCAAACCGAGATTGAAGCCGGTCGCCTGGTGTGCCCGTTCAACGATGTGCTGGTCAGTAAAAACGCTTTTTATCTGGTATGTCATGACAGCCAGGCAGAACTGGGTAAAATAGCCGCCTTCCGGCAGTGGATCCTGGCGCGTGCCGCCAGCGAACAAGAGAAGTTCCGCTTCCGCTACGAACAATAAGGCCGGCCGCCGCCTTGCCGCGGCCGGTGATTTTTAATGGGATAGATCACGATGAGCAGCCGTTCCATGCTGGTTTTCGCCGCTATCAGCGGCTTTGTGTTTGTCGCGTTGGGCGCATTCGGCGCGCATGTGCTAAGCGGTACGCTCGGCGCCAACGAAATGGCCTGGATCCGCACCGGGCTGGAATATCAGGGATTCCACACCCTGGCCATCCTGGCGCTGGCGGTCGCGATGCAGCGCCGCGTGAGCCTGTGGTTTTACTGGAGCGGAGCGCTGTTGGCGTTCGGCACCGTGTTGTTCAGCGGCAGCCTCTATTGCCTGGCGCTGTCGCACCTGAAGGTCTGGGTTTATATCACGCCGGTTGGCGGCGTGTGCTTCCTGATCGGCTGGATATTGATGTTGATTGGCGCTTTGCGTCTGAGGAAAAAGGCCGAGCGCCATGAATAAGATTGCGTTGTACTGCCGCCCCGGCTTTGAAAAAGAGTGTGCGGCGGAGATCACCGACAAAGCCGCACAGCTGGAGATTTACGGCTTTGCACGGGTAAAAGAGCACAGCGGTTACGTGCTGTTCGAATGCTATCAGCCGGACGATGCCGACCGCCTGGCGCGGGAAATTCCGTTCCGCGAACTGATTTTCGCCCGCCAGATGATCGTGGTGGGTGAGCTGCTGCGCGATCTGCCGCCGGAAGATCGGGTATCGCCGATCGTCGGCATGCTGATCGGCGTGGTTGACCGTGGCGGTGAGCTGAGGGTGGAAGTGCCGGACACCAACGAAAGCAAAGAGCTGATGAAGTTCTGCCGCAAGCTGACGGTGCCGCTGCGCGGCGCGATGCGCGAGCAGAAGGTGCTGATGGCGCGCGAGAACCCGACTCGCCCGGTGGTGCACGTGTTCTTCATCGCGCCGGGCTGCTGCTACGTTGGTTACTCCTACAGCAACAACAACTCGCCGTTCTACATGGGCATTCCGCGTCTGCGCTTCCCGGCCGATGCGCCGAGCCGTTCGACGCTGAAGCTGGAAGAAGCGTTCCACGTATTCATCCCCGCCGACGAGTGGGACGAACGCCTGGCCAGCGGCATGCACGCGGTCGATCTGGGCGCTTGCCCGGGCGGCTGGACCTATCAGCTGGTGAAACGCAGTATGATGGTGCATTCGGTGGATAACGGCCCGATGGCGCCGAGCCTGATGGAAACCGGCCAGGTGACGCACCACCGCGCCGACGGCTTCAAGTTCGAGCCGAACAGCAGCAAGATCTACTGGCTGGTGTGCGACATGGTGGAGAAACCGGCGAAGGTGACCAGCCTGATGATTCAGTGGCTGGTGAAAGGCTGGTGCCGCGAAGCGATCTTTAACCTCAAGCTGCCGATGAAAAAGCGCTATGAGGAAGTGTCGCAAAACCTGACGAGCATCCGCGAAGCGCTGGGCGCCGCCGGTATCAGCGTCGAAGTGCACGCCAAGCAGCTGTATCACGACCGCGAAGAGATCACCGTACACGTGCGCCGCATGTGGTCGGCGGTGCCGGGCCGGCGCGACGAGCGCGATTAATCGCGTTAAGCCTGATAAAGGGCGCTGCTTGCAGCGCCCTTATTGTATCGGCAGGCGCAGCTGCTGCAGGTTACCGTCCAACGACAGATCGGTGCGCAGCGTGGCCACCTGTTTGCTGACGTAGGCCAGCTCGCGGTGCTGCTCCAGCTTGCCGCGCCATTTCTCCGGCACCTGCTCCAGGTGCTGATAGAGCCGGTCCAGGCTGCCCGACTGCTGCAACAGCAGCACGGCGGTTTTTGGCCCGATACCCGCCACGCCGGGGATCTTGCTGCTGCCGATCCCCGCCAGCCCCCAATAGTCCGGCAGCTGCTGCGGCTGTACGCCGAATTCCTGTTGCACGAAAGGCATATCCAGCCAGCGTTTCTGGAAGTAATCGCGGATCTGCACGTTCGGCGCCAAAAGCTGACAGTAGCCTTTGTCGGTGGAGACGATGGTCACCTGATGGCCGCCGCCGGCGACCTTGGCCGCCAGCGTAGCCGCCAGATCGTCCGCCTCGTTGCCGGGAGAATGCCAGCTGGCGACGCCCAATTCGGCGAAGGCCTCGCGCAGCTGCGGCATCTCCTGCTGCAGGTTTTCCGGCATCGGCGAGCGCCCGGCCTTGTAGTCCGGCAGAATTTGGTGGCGCCAGCTGTCGCGGCGATCGTCCTCGTCGAAGACCGCCACCGCGTGGGTCGGGCGGCTGTGTTGGATCAGCTGCTGCAGCGCGTGGCGGCAGGCGTTGACGCAAGGGGAGCCCTGCACGGCGTGAATGCGGCGGATGAGGTTCAGGGCGTCGACAATCAGTAGGTGTATCATCATGGGCGGCAAGGTCAGAAAAAACAGGGCGGCCGTTACGCCGCCCGGGATTGAGGGTCAGGCTACGATTTCGTAGCAGGGCACATAGGCGCTGCCCGGCAGCTTCATGCGGTGCTGGGCGACAAAGCCCTGCAGCAGGCTGTCCATCTGCTTCATCATCTGCGGTTCGCCGTGCAGCTTGTACGGGCCGAACTGCTCGATGGCATGGATGCCGTTTTCCTTCACGTTGCCGGCCACAATGCCGGAGAACGCGCGGCGCAGCGCGGCGGCCAATTGCTCCGGCGGCTGGTTCGGATACAGATTGAGGTTCGCCATGTTCTCATGGGTCGGCTCGAACGGCAGCTGCAGATCCGGCGCGATGCGGATCGACCAGTTGAAGCTGTAGGCGTCGCCGGTGTTGCGGCGGTTTTCCTTCACCAGCGGCATGGCTTGCTTCATCTGCCGCGCCACTTCCGCCGGATCGTCGATGATGATGGTGTAATGGCGGCGTGCTTCGTCGCCCAGCGTGTTCATGATGAACTCGTCCAGCACGCGGAAGTAGTCGGCGCTCTCTTTCGGCCCGGTCAGGATCAGCGGCAGCACCTGTTCGCTGTTCTCCGGGTTCATCAGGATACCCAGCAGGTACAGCAGCTCTTCGGCGGTGCCGACGCCGCCCGGGAAGATGATGATGCCGTGTGCGATACGCACGAAGGCTTCCAGGCGTTTTTCGATGTCCGGCATGATCACCAGCTCGTTGACCAGCGGGTTAGGCGGCTCGGCGGCGATGATCGACGGCTCGGTCATGCCGATGAAGCGGCTGTTGCGGTAGCGCTGCTGCGCGTGACCGACCGCCGCGCCTTTCATCGGCGCTTCCATGGCGCCCGGCCCGCAGCCGGTGCAGATGTTCAGCTCGCGCAGGCCCAGCTGGCTGCCGACCTTGCGCGCGTACAGGTATTCGTTTTCGTTGATCGAGTGGCCGCCCCAGCACACCACCATATTGGGATCTTCATCCAGATGCAGCGTGCGTGCATTGCGCAGGATCGAGAACACCAGGTTGGTGATGTGGGCCGAGTTTTCCAGGTTCAGGTGCTGGAAGCGGCCGGCGCTGGCGATTTGGCCATGCACGAACAGGATGTCGCGCAGCACGGCGAACAGGTTGGCCTGCAGCGAGCGGATGATGCGGCCGTCGACGAACGCCTCTTCCGGCGGATTGACCAGCTCCAGCTTCACCCCGCGCTCGCGGCGCAGCACGTTGATGTCGAAGGTTTCATAGCGCGACAGCAGCTGCTTGCTGTTGTCGGTTTGGCTGCCGGAGTTCAACACGGCCAGCGAACAGTTGCGGAACAGGCGGTACAGGTCGCTGCTGGCGGTGCGCTTCAGCATGTCTACTTCCAGCTGCGACAATAAATCCATAGAGCCAAGCGGGCTGATGTGTGTAATCAAGGTAACTCCTTTGCACCCGGTGTGGGGCGGTAGTAATCCATACGCAGCAAAACAGCATCTCGTTATGGTTGGCGTGCTGCGGCGAAGCGGGCGCTCTGCCCGGCCGCAGCCTCGTTTTAACCTTACCGCCGTCCCTGTGCTTTTACCAACACAAACCGCTCGTTAGCTCAGTTGTTGAGCAATGTTTCGCACTTATTGGCGCGCCAGGCGGCCGTGCTCGGGGGCGAACGCGACGTTGCTGCGCCACGGGTTGATATCCAGCCCGCCGCGGCGGGTATAGCGAGCGTAGACCGTCAGGCTTTGCGGCCGGCAATAGCGTATCAGATCGTTGAAGATGCGCTCGACGCACTGCTCGTGGAATTCGTTGTGGTGGCGGAAGGAAACCAGGTAGCGCAGCAGCGCTTCGCGATCGATCTTGCCGCCGCGGTAGCTTATCTGCACGGAGCCCCAGTCCGGTTGATGGGTGATCAGGCAATTGGACTTCAGCAGGTGACTGACCAAGCGCTCTTCCACCACCTCTTCACCGGCGGCGTTCAGCAGGTAGTCGGCGTTGAACTCATAATTGTCGATGCGGATATCCTGCTGGTCGATGCAATCGCCGGCCAGGCGGGCGATCGGCGTGTCTTCCAGCTGCTCGACGCTGAACAGGGTGGCGCTGACCTCGCCCTGGGCGCAGGCGGACAGATCGCGCTGCAGGGTGCTGCGCACCGTTTCCCAATCGGCGAACGGGGTTTGGTTGAAGCTGTTGAGGTACAGCTTGAAGCTTTTCGATTCGATCAGGTTCAGGCTGTCGGCGTTGAGGCTGATTTCACCAACCGCTACCTGCGGCAAGCCGTTGGCGTTCAGCCAGGAGAGCTCGTACAGCGTCCAGATGTCCGCGCCGTGGAAGGGCAGGTTATCGGGATACAGGCCCAGCGGCTCGCGGTTCATGCTGCGCGGCACCGCCTGCAGCAGCGTGGCGTCGTAGCGATCGCGGTAGGCGGTGGGTTTGCCCAGCGTCAGCCCCGACAGGGCCTGGTGGTCTTGATATGAGGACATCTGCTGTCACCTCGGTCAGAGATAGGTACAATGGCCGTCAGTTTAACGTATGCGAGAAAGAATATGGACCATGATGTATCGCACGCTCTGCGTGAATTCACTCAACGCTATGTCGAGTTGTGGCAGCAAGAGCGCGGCCACGCGCCGGCCAGCCAGGCGCTGTACGGCGTGCCGTCGCCCTGCATCGTGGAGAACCGCGAGGACGAAGTGCTGTGGTTGCCGCGGCCTTTCGAACCGGCGGCGACGCTGGAAAAGGTAGAAACCGCGCTGGAGCTGCGTTTGCAGCCGGATGCGCACCGCTTCTACACGCAGCAATACGCCGGCGACATGAGCGCGCAGTTCGGCGAGCATCGCCTGAGCCTGCTGCAGGTCTGGAGCGAAGAGGATTTTATCCGCCTGCAGGAGAACCTGATCGGCCATCTGGTGACGCAAAAACGTCTCAAGCTGTCGCCAACGCTGTTCCTGGCGACCACCGAATCCGAGATGACGATGGTGTCGTTGTGCAACGTCAGCGGCAACGTGGTGCTGGAACAGTTCGGCAGCGATAAACGCACCCTGCTGGCGGCGACGCTGGGGAATTTCCTCGATGCGCTGCGCCCGGTGTTGGACTGAATCGCGACGGATTCGCCGTCGCCCGTGTGAGAGATCTCTCACACGGCCTGTGAGAGATCGCTCTTAATTTTTCCCGCCTTTCTCCAGGCTATGAGATTATTGTTATCCAGATCAATTGGTTAGAATTTCTTTAGGATAACTCTTAGTCTTAATTTAGTGTGAGACACCTCCCAAACCCTTGTGATTCCGGGGAATTTAAGCGATCTTATCGTTACCGGAACGGAACCGGCGGAGCAGGAAAGCATCAGGATGATGCAGCTTCAGGAAGAAGAAAGGGATGCGCTCAGGCAAGAGCGAAGGATGGCGTCAGGAGATGCCCAGGATGTTTCAGGATAGAAACCAGGGACACCTCCAGGACGGAGATTGAGAGCCGGCACAGGACTGTCGGCGGGTCAGGAAGGCTGAGGAACCGCGTCAGGATGATGCTGCAGGATGATGCAAGGACCACTTGGTCAGGATGGCCGCAGGAAAAGTTTTCAAGGATTGAGCAGGGAGCACGCTGTGTAGCGGGATAGCTATAAAACGAACCGGGGGCACTGTTAACGCAGTGCCCCCAACTTTTTGTTTTATCCCGCTGCGCGTGCGCCCCGCCTTAATCCCTCTTCAGCGTTAACCAATCGCGCCCAGCGTATCGCCTGCGCCCTGTTTTTTCGGCAGCAGGAACAGCGTGGCGTAGATATCCAGCAGGTAAATCGCCGCCAGCAGGCTGATGGCCGCGGTAAACGACACCTGCGTCACCAGCGCACCGATCACCAATGGCCCCAGGCCGCCGACGCCGCGCCCCAGATTGAACAGGATGTTCTGCGCGGTGGCGCGCGCCTGCACCGGATAGGTATCGGAAATCAACGCGCCGTAGCCGCCTATCATGCCGTTGACGAACATGCCCATCACGGCGCCGGCGAACAGCATCAGCGTCGGGTCGCTCAACTGGGCGTAGCCGATCACCATCACCACGGCACCGATCTGATAAAGCACGAAGATCTTCCAGCGGGCGAAGCGGTCGGCCAGCATGCCAAACAGCCAGATGCCGAACGTCATGCCGACCACCGTCACCGCCGTCCACAGGCCGGACTTGGTGAGCGAGAAGCCAAAGTTTTTCGCCAGGTAAGTCGGCATCCAGATCATCAGGCCGTAGTAACCGAAGTTCTGCACCGAACAGAGAATGAAGATGCCGATGCTGGCCCTGCTGGTGGCGCGATCCTTAAACAGCAGGCGCAAACGCTGCAGGAAGGAGAGCGGTTGCCCGGCCTCTTTCTGCCGCACGAACGCCTCCGGCTCGCCCAGGGTACGGCGGATCAGGAATGACGCCAGCGCCGGCAGCAGGCCAACCAAAAACATGCCGCGCCAGCCGATGTGTTCCAGCAGCAGCGGCGTCAGGAAGGCGGCCGCCAGCACGCCCAATTGCCAGCCCATGCCGACGTAAGCCGAAGCGCGGTTGCGCTTCTCCGCCGGCCAGGCTTCGGCGATCAGCGCCATGCCGATGCCGAATTCGCCGCCCAGCCCGATGCCCGCCAGGGTGCGATAGGCCAGCAGATCCCAATACCCTTGCGCCACGGCGCACAGGCCGGTGAACAGGGAGAACATCAGAATGGTGATCGTCAGCACCCGGATACGGCCGAAACGATCGCTGAGGTGGCCGAAAATCACGCCGCCCAGCACCGCGCCGATCAGCGTCCAGGTGACCAGAGAACCGGCGGCCGATGAGGTTAATCCCAATTCGATGCTGATGGCCGGCAGCATAAAGCCGAGGATCAGCAGGTCAAACCCGTCCATGGCATAACCGGTGACCGAAGCCAGCATGGCTTTACCGGGCGTCGCGTGGTTTTTTTTCTCTGTTATTACGGACATGAATCTTTATCTGTGTGGTGAACTCGGTGGGCCTATTGTGCCGCGCGGCGGCGAACGCCACCAGATAAAAACGGCGGACTGTCTCAGGCGCGCCGAATTTGGGCTATAAAAATGCTATGCTTTGCCGCCTTTCAGCCAGCGCGCTGAATACCATGATGAAAAGAGATCGGGAATGCAGATGAGTATACATAACCAGGTGCGCCGCAGTTTGCAGGCGATTGAACAATCCATGCGCGATCTGGCGCTGTGGCAGGCCGCGCCGCCTGATCATGAGGCTTTCTCCAGCACCGAGCCGTTCTGCATCGACAGCATGTCGGCCGAAGCCTGGCTGCAGTGGGTGTTCTTGCCGCGCATGTATGCGTTGCTGGACGCCGAAGCGCCGCTGCCGACGCGCTTCGCCATCACGCCTTATTTCGAAGAGGCGTTGAAAGATCGTGAACCGAGCAGCCTGCCGCTGTTGGTGCTGCTGCAACAGCTGGATTTGATGTTGAATAAAGAGCCGTAATTCGCCGGCGGCGCGCAGATTTTTGCCGCCCGGCAGTGTAGAGTACTCGCGCGGATGCCGGGCAGGAGAGCCGACGGCGTCTTTCGGCTCGGTTGAACCACGGCGGTTGACCGGGGGCTGCATTAGGATGATGAGGTGCTGCAATAATGGATTTATTAAGGTTTATCCTGCGTTTGCCTTTTACCCTGGTTAAGGGCGTCTGTCGCCTGCTGGGTGGGGCGTTGTCGCTGTTGGGGCGGCTGCTGAGACCGCTGGTCGGCAACCTCAGCTGGCGTGCGCCGGCCTGGTGGGCTGCGCTGCCGCGCGGTTTCTTGCGGCTCGAAAGCGGCGTGGATAAACACCCGAAAGCGATCGGTTTAGGCCTGTTGCTGTTGGCTGGCGCCGCAGGCGGCGCATTTTACGGCTGGCACTGGTGGCAAAACCGACCTCAGCCTATCGAGCCTGCGCCGATGGTGGTTCAGGAGGTCAGTGCATCGCTTGCCAACCCCGAGCCGATAGATTACGCCGCCGCCCGGCAGGTGCCGCAAACGGTGAGCCTGACCTTCAGCGGGTCGGTCGCGCCGATCGCCGCAGTGGGTAAAACCGTGAGCGCCGGCATCATTCTGAAGCCGACGGCGGAAGGGCAGTGGGCATGGATCAATGAGTCGACGCTGCTGTTCACGCCGAAAAAGCCGCTGCCGATGGGCGCGAAGTATGACGTGACCCTTGAGCCCGCCACCTTGCTGGCGCCGCAGATCAAACTGGCCAAAACCCGCTATGCCTTCACCGTGCCCGCGTTCGATTACCGCCTGGGGCAGGCCGAGTATTACCGCGATCCGCAAGATGCGCAGAAACGCAGCGCGATTTTCAATCTGCAGTTCAACGCGCCGGTCGACGTCGCCAGCTTTGAAAAACAGATTTCGCTGGGGTTGAAAGAAGGCAGCACTTCCTCCGAGAAAAAGCTGAACTTCTCTCTGGTCTATGACGAGAAAAAACTGAACGCCTGGGTGCATTCCGAACCGCTGCAGGCGCTGGATCAGGGCGGCGCTGTGCATCTGACCGTCGGCAAGGGCGTCAAATCGACGGCGGCCGGCAATGCGGTCGAAGAGGCGAAAAGCAACTGGGTTAAAGTCCCGACGCTGTACAGCCTGGCGCTGAGCGACGCCAGTGCACAGGTTGTGGATACCGACGGCGGCCAAGGGCAGCGTGCGCTGGTGGTCGGCTTCAGCGATGCGGTGAAGGATAAAGAGCTGGCGCGAGCCACCAAAGCCTGGCTGCTGCCGCAGCACGATCCGAGCGATGCCGAGACCGCCAACGATGCCGAAGACTTCTATCAATGGACGGTCGACAGCGTCGGTAAAAACGTGCTGGCGCAGGCGACGGCATTGCCATTGACGCTTAACGAGGCGGAAGAGGCCTATCAACCGCAGTTCAGCTTCCGCTTTGAAGCTCCGGCGCACCGCTTCGTGCTGATCGAGATAGACAACCAGCTGGTCTCCGTCGGCGGTTACAAAATGCCGAAGAAGGTTTATCGGGTGGTCGAAGTGCCGGAGTTCCCGAAATCGCTGCAGTTCATGTCCGCAGGCTCGCTGCTGTCGGTCAACGGCGACAAACAGATCAGCGTGGCGGCGCGCAACGTGGCGGGCCTGCGGCTGGACATCAAGCGGGTGATCCCGAGCCAGCTGCAGCACATCGTCTCCTTCAAAAGCCGGGAATATTCGTCCACGGAATTCAACCGGCTCAACGATGAGTATTTCACCGAGCATTTCAAATACCAGACGGCGCTCAATAACGAGCGGCCGGGGGAAGTGAACTATCAGGGCATCGATCTTTCCCGTTATCTCTCCACCAACGCCAGTTCCCATCGCGGGGTGTTCCTGCTGACGCTGTCTGAATGGCAGCCGAACCGGAAACCGGCGGCGGAAGAGGCGGGCGCCGAACCAGAACAGGAACCGGACGAGAGCACCGGGGATGATCAGCCCGACGTCGGCGATTCGCGCTTTGTGGTGGTGACCGATCTGGGCATTGTCGCCAAGAGCTCGCAGGATAAGACGCGCGACGTCTTCGTGCAGTCGATTCAAAGCGGCGCGCCGGTCAGCGGCGCCAACGTGTCGGTAGTGGCCAAAAACGGCGTGACGCTGCTCAGCCAAACCACCGGGGCCGACGGCCACGTGCGTTTCCCGGCGCTCGACGTGTACACCAACGAGCGCCAGCCGGTGATGTTCCTGGTGGAAAAGGAAGGGGATGTTTCCTTCCTGCCGACCGGCAGCTATAACGATCGCGGGCTGGACTTCTCGCGCTTCGATGTCGCCGGTGAACAAACGCCGACCGATCCGCGCACGCTCGGCAGCTACCTGTTCTCCGATCGCGGCGTTTATCGACCGGGGGATACTTTCAATATTGGCCTGATCACCCGCGCCGCCGACTGGCGCGTTGGCCTGGCCGGCGTGCCGGTGCGCGCCGAAGTCCGCGATCCGCGCGACAAGCTGATGACCACCGTGCCGCTGACGCTGGGCGCCAGCGGTTTCAACGAGCTGAGCTATACCACCGATGAAAACTCGCCCACCGGCGAGTGGAACGTCTATCTGTATCTGATCGGCAAAAACAACGATACCTCCACGCTGCTCGGCCATACCGCGGTCAATGTGAAGGAGTTCGAGCCGGATCAGCTGAAAGTGAAGCTGGCGCTGACGCCGAATCGCCAGCAAGGCTGGGTCAAACCGTCCGAGCTGAAGGCCAGCATCGATGTGCAGAACCTGTTCGGTACCCCGGCGCAGGATCGCCGCGTGACCACCAGGCTGACGCTGCGGCCGATGTATCCGAGCTTCGATCGCTTCCCGGATTATGCGTTCTATGAAAACCGGCAAAACAGCGACGGGTTCGAAACCGAGCTGGAAGATCGCACCACCGATGAGCATGGTGTGGCCGATATTCCGCTCGATCTGAAATCCTATGCCGACGCGACCTATCAGCTGCAGCTGCTGTCGGAGGCGTTCGTCGCCGGCGGCGGGCGCTCGGTGGCAGCTACCGCCCGCACGCTGGTCTCGCCTTACGATTACCTGATTGGGGTGAAGGCGGACGGCGATCTGGGCTACATCAACCGCGACGCGGAGCGGTATCTGAACGTGATCGCCATCGATCCGGACCTGAAACAGATCGCCATGCCGAACCTGAAGCAGGTGTTGATCGAGCAGAAATACATTTCGGTGCTGACCAAACAGGATTCGGGCGTTTACAAATACCAGTCGAAGATGAAGGAAGTGCAGCTGTCGGAACAGCCGCTGGCGCTGAGCGAGCAGGGCGCGGATCTGCGGCTGGCGACCGATAAGCCGGGCGACTTCGTGCTGGTGATTGAAGATGCGCAGGGCAAGACGCTCAACCGCGTCGCCTACAGCGTGGCCGGTAACGCCAACCTGAGCCGTTCGCTGGATCGCAACGCCGAACTGAAGCTGAAACTGAACCAGGCGGAATATCAGCCGGGCGAGGAGATCGAGGTGGCGATCAACGCGCCTTATACCGGTAGCGGCTTGATCACCATCGAGAAGGACAAGGTTTACGCTTGGCAGTGGTTCCACAGCGACACTACCAGCTCGGTGCAGAAGATCCGCGTGCCGGCCGGCATGGAGGGCAACGGCTACATCAACGTGCAGTTCGTGCGCGACATCAACTCCAGCGAAATCTTCATGAGCCCGCTGAGCTATGGCGTGATGCCGTTCAAGATCAGCACACAGGCGCGCCAAAACAGCCTTGAGGTGACGGCGCCGGAGGTCATCAAGCCGGGTGAAAACCTGACGATGACGGTCAAGACCGACGCGCCGCAGCAGGTGGCGCTGTTTGCCGTCGATGAGGGCATTCTGCAGGTGGCGCGCTACCGCCTGAAGGATCCGCTGGAGTTCTTTTTCAGCAAGCGTGAACTGAACGTGAGCAGCTCGCAGATCCTCGACCTGATCCTGCCGGAGTTCAGCAAGCTGATGGCGCTGACCGCGGCGCCGGGCGGCGATGCGGGCGAAGGGCTGGATCTCAACCTCAACCCGTTCAAGCGCAAACGCGACAAGCCGGTGGCCTATTGGTCCGGCATTACCGAGGTCAGCGGCGAGAAGCAGTTCGTCTACCCGGTGCCGGACTACTTTAACGGCAAGATCCGCGTGATGGCGATTTCGGTGACGCCGGAGAAAATCGGCAAGGCGCAAACCGCCGCCACGGTGCGCGACAACTTCATTATGACGCCGAACGTGCCGGCGATGGTAGCGCCGGGCGACGAGTTCGACGTCAGCGTGGGCGTCAGCAACAACCTCGAAGGGCTGAACGGCCAGTCGGTGGCCATCAACGTTCTGTTGACGCCGCCGCCGCAGTTGGAAGTGGTGGGCAACGCGACGCAAAGCCTGACGCTGGCGGAAAAACGCGAGGGTGTGATCGCTTTCCGTCTGCGCGCCAAATCCGCGCTGGGCGATGCACCGCTGGTGTTCGACGCCCGTTACGGCGACCAGGCCAGCCGCCGCACCGTCAGCACCTCGGTGCGGCCGGCGGCGCCGTACCGCACCCAGTCGGTGATGGGGCGTATGAGCGGCAGCAGCCAGAACGTCGATGGCCTGCGCCAGATGTTCGACGCTTTCGCGCAGCGCCGGGCGGCGGTGTCGAATTCGCCGCTGGTGCTGACCCGCGGGCTGGCGCAATACCTGGCGGATTATCCGTATTACTGTTCCGAGCAGATCGTCAGCCGCTCCATTCCGCTGATGCTGCAGAGCCGCCACCCAGAGATGAAAAGCAGCCTGAGCCAGGCGGAAGTCAGCAAGCAGCTGCGCAACCTGCTTGGCGTGCTGCGCGCGCGCCAGAACGACAGCGGGGCGATCGGCGCCTGGCGTTCGTCGCCGGATGCCGATCCTTTCGTCACGCCTTATGTGGTGCAGTATCTGCTCGAAGCCAAAGCGGCGGGCTACGCCCTGCCGGAAGGCATGCTGGACGAGGCCAACGGCGCGTTGCGCGAGCTGGCGGCCAGCGGATTCGACGATCTGTATCTGCTGCGCCTGCGCAGCTGGGCGGTTTACCTGCTGACGCTGCAGGGCGAAGTGACCACCAACTCGCTGGCGGCGGTGCAGGATACGCTGCAAAAACGCTATGGCGAAGGGTGGAAAACCGATCTGAGCGCGCTGTATCTGGCCTCTTCTTATCGGTTGTTGAAGATGGACGACGAAGCCGCCGCGCTGTTGCAACCCAGCTGGCAGCAGCTGAGCAAGGCGTATGACAGCGCCTGGTGGACGCAGAACTATTTCGATCCGCTGGTGCAGGATGCGACGCGGCTGTATCTGATTACCCGTCACTTCCCTGAGAAGGTGGCGTCGATCCCGCCGCAGGCGCTGGAGAATATGGTCAAGGCGCTGAAAGAAGAGCGTTACACCACCTACTCCTCCGCAATGAGCATTCTGGCGCTGGAAAGCTACTCGACCCAGGTGGCGGCGCAATCCGCCAATGCGGATGCCTTGGGCATCGTGCAGGTAGGCAAAGCCGGCGGCGAGCCGCAGCGCATCAGTGAGCTGCAGGGGTTGTTCGTGCAGGGGCAGTTCAACGCCGATGCTACCACCGTGCGCTTCACCAACGGCGGCAATGCGCCGGCCTGGTATGTGGTGACGCAGGCCGGTTACGACCTGAATGCGCCGCAAAAAGCGCTGTCGCGCGGGATTGAGATCGTTCGCGATTACACCGACGAACAGGGCAAACCGGTGACGCAGGTGACGCTGGGGCAGAAGATCAACGTCCATCTGAAGGTGCGCGCCAACTCGAAAGAGGGGCAGAGCAACCTGGCGATCGTCGATCTGCTGCCGGGCGGGTTCGAAGTGGTGCAGCAGACGCCGCCGGAACCGGCCGACGCCGGCGAGGAGAGCGAAGACCGCGGCGGTTGGCAGTCGCCTCTGGCCGCTACCGGCTCCACCTGGGCGCCGGATTACAGCGATATCCGTGAAGATCGGGTGATTATCTACGGCAGCGCCGGCACCGAGGTGCAGGAGTTCGTCTATCAGATCAAGGCCACCAATACCGGCAGCTTTATTGTTCCACCGGCCTACGGCGAAGCCATGTACGACCGTGAAGTACAGGCGATGTCGGCCGGCGGCGGCAAGCTGGTGGTGGTGCCGGCGGGCAACGACTAGGCCGGATCCGGCGCCAGGCCAGCGTCTGGCGCCGGGGTGGTGAGAACGTATGAAGATCCTGACCGGGCGCGTGCTGCAAAACGGCTTGATGGCGGCGTTTTTACTGGCGCTGCTGCTGACCGCGATTCGGCTGTGGCCGCATCCGCCCCTGTGGCAGGGGCTGCCGCAGTCTTCCGTCTATTACGACAGGCACGGCGCGCTGCTGCGCATCACGTTGGCCAACGACGACCGCTACCGCCTGTGGACCCTGCTGGAGCAGGTGTCGCCGCTGGCGGTGCGCGGGCTGCTGCTGCACGAAGACCGCTGGTTCTACTATAACCCCGGCTTTAACCCCGTCAGCCTGATGCGTGGCTTCTGGCGCAGCTATGTCGCCGGCGGAAAAATGCAGGGCGGGTCGACCATCAGCATGCAGCTGGCGCGCATGCGCTGGCATCTCAACACCCGCACGCCGGGCGGCAAGCTGCTGCAGGTGCTGCGCGCGGTGCAGCTGGAGCTCAGCTACTCCAAGCACGATATCCTGGAAGCCTACCTGAATTATGCCCCCTACGGCCGCAACATCGAAAGCATCGGCGCTGCCAGCCTGATCTATTTCGCCAAGTCGCCGAAGGATTTGACCCTGCCGGAGGCGCTGACGCTGGCGGTGCTGCCGCAGTCGCCCAGCTACCGTCTGGAGCCGAAAACCGGCGTGCTCGGCGCTGCATTGACGCAGGCGCGCAACCGTCTGTTCCAGCGCTGGCAGCGGGTTTACCCCACCGACACCAGCCAGCAAACGCTGTTCCGCCTGCCGCTGGCGCTGCGGCAGCCTGAGCAAGTGCCCTATATCGCGCCGCACTTTATCGAACAGCTGCGCCAGCAGACGCAGCAACTGGTGCAGCGCGATACGCGCGTCGATACCACGTTGGACGCCGGGTTGCAGCGGCTGGTCGAGCGGCAGGTCAACGCGTTTATCGCCCGCAACCGCAGCCGCGGCATCCAAAACGCCGCGGTGCTGCTGGTGGACAGCCGCGATATGGGGGTGCGTGCGCTGGTGGGATCGGCGGACTATTACAATCGGCCGATCCAGGGGCAGGTGAACGGTACCAACGCCAAGCGCTCGCCGGGTTCGACGCTGAAGCCGTTCATCTACGCGCTGGGCATGGAGCAGGGCGTGCTGCATCCGATGACCATCCTGAAAGACGTGCCTTCGTCGTTCGGCGCCTATGCGCCGGAAAACTTCGACCGGCGCTTTCTCGGCCCGGTGACCGCCACCGATGCGCTGAATTTCAGCCGCAACATCCCGGCAGTGTATGTCGCCTCGCAGCTGCGCCAGCCGACCTTTTATCAGTTTTTGCGTCTGACCGGCGTGGCCAATATGGCCAGTGAGAGCCACTACGGGCTGTCGCTGGTGCTGGGCGGTGGCGAGGTGACGGCGCAGGAATTGGCGAAGCTGTATGCGCTGTTGGCGAACCGTGGCGAGCTGCGGCCGCTTCGTATGCAGCTGAACGAGACTGAATCGACGCCGGTTCGGCTGCTGAGCGAGGAGGCCAGTTTCATCACGCTGGATATGCTGCGCCAGCATCGGCGGCCGGGGGATACGCTGGCACAGCGTTCTTCTTCGCTGCCGGTGTACTGGAAGACCGGCACCTCCTGGGGCTTTCGCGACGCCTGGAGCGTCGGGATTTTCGGCCCTTACGTGCTGGTGGTGTGGGAAGGCAACTTCGACGGGCGCGGCAACAATGCGTTGGTCGGCGCCGAGGCGGCCGCGCCGCTGTTCTTCAATATCATCGACAGCGTCAACGCCAGCTACCCAGGCCTGCGGGAACCGAAGCACCCGTTCCCCCAACGGCTGCGGAGGGTGGACATTTGCCTCGCCAGCGGCGATCTGCCAACGCCGTGGTGCCAGCAGAAGGGCAAGACCTGGTTTATTCCCGGCAAGTCACCGATCAAGGTCGACAGCGTTTACCGGCCGGTGGTGCTGGATATTCACAGCGGCGAGGTCGTCTGCCCGCCGTATGACGCAGCGCAGACCCGCACCGAAATTTTTGAGTTCTGGCCTTCCGATTTGGCCAACGTATTCGCCCAGGCCGGGCTGCCGAAGCGGGCGCCGCCGGTCAACCGCTGCAAGGACAACGGTGTCGCCGTCGGCGGCAACGCGCCGCGCATCACTTCGCCGCTGAAAAATACCACCTATACCCTGCGCCAGTCGCAGCAGGGGCGGGATAAAATCGCCTTCAACGCGGTGACGGACGCCGACAGCAAGACGGTGTACTGGTTCGTCGACGATATCTATCTCGGCAGCAGCGCCAGCAAAAAGCCGATCGACTGGCGGCCGATCAACAACGGGCGCTACCGCATTCGGGCAGTGGACGATCGCGGCCGCGCCGATACGCGTCTGGTGACCATCGAATGGGTGAACTAGCGCTGAGCCGCACGCCTGTTATACTCGCGCCCGAAACGGCTATTTACCTGGGAAAGCGATGTGATAGAGATTTTGTATCAGGATGAACACCTGGTGGCGGTGAACAAGCCGTCGGGCTGGTTGGTGCACCGCAGTTGGCTGGACCGTCATGAAACTCGCTTTATGATGCAGACGGTGCGCGATCAGCTCGGGCAGCACGTCTTTACCGTGCACCGTCTCGATCGCCCGACTTCCGGCGTATTGCTGATGGCGCTCTCCAGCGAGGTGGCGCGCCTGCTGTCGCAGCAGTTCGAGCAGCATCAGGTGCAGAAAACCTACCATGCGGTGGTGCGCGGCTACGTGCAGGAGGGGGCGACCCTCGACTACCCGCTGACGGCGGAGCTGGACAAAATCGCTGATAAACATGCCGATGCCGATAAGGGGCCGCAGCCGGCGGTGACACACTACCGGCCGCTGGCACAGGTAGAGATGCCGGTGGCCGTCGGCCGCTACGACAGCGCGCGGTACAGCCTGGTGGAGCTGCAGCCGGAAACCGGCCGCAAGCACCAGCTGCGGCGCCACATGGCGCATCTTCGCCATCCGATCATCGGCGACAGCAAGCACGGCGATCTGCGGCAGAACCGCGGTATGGCGCAGCATTTCGGCTGCCCGCGCCTGATGCTGCACGCCAGCCATCTGCAGCTGACGCACCCGGTGACCGGCGAGCCGCTGCGGGTGACGGCGCGCTGGGACGAAGACTGGCAAGGGGTGATGGCGCAGTTCGGCTGGGCGGGGGTATTCCCTGAACTTGCCGGGGTTGAGTTTAGCGCGGCTAACGGTCAGGATAGCTGACAATTTTTAAAGGTAATGAAGGGAGTAGGAGCCATGGCTCAGGTTGGTATCTTCGTGGGAACGGTCTACGGCAATTCGCTGCTGGTGGCGGAAGAAGCGCAAAACATCCTCAGCGAGCAGGGCCATGAGGTCAAACTGTTCGAAGAGGGCACGCTGGAGGCCTGGCAGTTTTATCGTCAGCACTACGCGCTGGTGATCACCTCCACCACCGGGCAGGGCGATCTGCCGGACAGCATCGCGCCTCTGTTCCACGCCATTCGCGATCGGGTCGGCTACCAGCCGGAGCTGCGCTATGGGCTGATCGCCCTCGGCGACAGCAGCTATGACAACTTCTGCGGCGCGGGGCGCGCATTCGACGCGTTGCTGCAAGAGCAGGGCGCCACCCGCGTTGGCGAAGTGCTGGAGATCGATGCGATGGAACAGCCGGAGCCGGAAGTGGCTGCCTGCCCGTGGGTCGAGCAGTGGGGCACGCTGCTGCAATCGTAAAGTAAAAAGGCGCCGCGAAAGGGCGCCTTGGCGATGATGCGGGTCAACCGATCCGCATTATTTGCCGCGGGTGAGTTTTTCCAGATCGGCTTCGATCTCGGCAATCTTGTGCGACACCACGCCTTCGAGATGGCGCAGGTCGTCGAGGATTTTACGCTTCAGATCCACTTCCACCTGATCGCGCTGGCACAGCTGATCCAGTTCGTCGATCACGTAGCGCAGGTTCGGGTTGATCTCGTGAATTTCCTTGTAGCCCTGGCCGGCGTTGTCCGCCACCACGGTTTTACGCTGGCGCGGGTACTTGAACTTCACGCTCTTGGCGAAGAACTCGCCCTTATCTTTGCGGAAATAGATCTTGAGGATGTCGTTGTTGGCCTCTTGACGCAGGCTATAGCGATCGACGTCTTCCGGTTGATTGATGCCCAAACTCTTCAAGTTATCGTACATACTGCGCCCTCTTTAGATGTGATCGTTATATTCCACGACTGCGATTATGGCGGAAAGCGAGATCTGCGACTGTGACTGCCAGCGAAACGCAGACAAAAAAATAGCGGGTGAATCACCCGCTATTTCAATTTAGTCGATAGTGCGCAATAACTCATTAATACCGACTTTACCGCGCGTTTTAGCGTCGACCTTCTTGACGATCACCGCGCAGTACAGGCTGTAAGAACCGTCTTTCGACGGCAGGTTACCGGAAACCACCACCGAACCCGCCGGCACGCGGCCGTAATGGATTTCGCCGGTCTCGCGGTCATAGATGCGGGTGCTCTGGCCGAGGTATACGCCCATCGAAATCACCGAGCCTTCTTCCACGATCACGCCTTCCACCACTTCGGAGCGCGCGCCGATGAAGCAGTTGTCTTCGATGATGGTCGGGTTGGCCTGCAGCGGCTCCAGCACGCCGCCGATGCCGACGCCGCCGGACAGGTGAACGTTTTTGCCGATCTGCGCGCAAGAACCGACGGTGGCCCAGGTGTCGACCATGGTGCCTTCGTCGACGTAGGCGCCGATGTTAACGTAAGACGGCATCAGCACGGTGTTGCGAGCGATGAACGCGCCCTGGCGCACGGTGGCCGGCGGCACGACGCGGAAGCCTTCCTTCTGGAAGCGCGCTTCGTCGTAGTCGGCAAACTTCATCGGCACCTTGTCGTAGTAGCGGGTTTCCGCGCCGTCCATCACCTTGTTGTCGTTGATGCGGAAAGAGAGCAGCACGGCTTTCTTCAGCCACTGATGGGTGATCCATTGACCGTCGATCTTCTCGGCGACGCGCAGGGCGCCGCTGTCCAGCAGGCCGATCACCTGGTTTACCGCTTCGCGCGTTACGGTGTCTACGTTCGCCGGGGTGATGTCCGCACGGCGCTCGAAGGCGCTTTCAATAACGTTCTGTAATTGCTGCATGCTGTTCTCTTTCCTGATGTTGTCGGTAAAAAGTTACTTGTATCACATTTTATCGTTTGGGGTGAGGGCCTCTGTCAACCGTTGTTCCAACTTTCTGCGCGTTTCCTGATCGAGCGCGCGTCGCTCGCCGTCGGCCAGGATAAACAAGTCCTCGACCCGCTCGCCGATGGTGGTAATGCGCGCGCCGTGCAGCGACAGCCCCAGGTCGGCGAACACTTCGCCCACCCGCGCCAGCAGGCCGGGCTGGTCGAGTGCGATCAGCTCCAGGTAGCTGCGGCGATCGGTGTGGGTCGGCAGGAAGGTCACCTCGGTCGGCACGCTGAAGTGACGCAGCTTGGAAGAAGGCCGACGCACGCGCGGCGGCTGGTACTCCCGCTGGGTGATGGCCTGCAGCAGCGCCTGGCGGATCGCCGCGTGGCGATCCTGCGCCAGCGGGCTGCCGTCCGGCTCCAGCACGATAAAGGTGTCCATCGCCATGCCGTCGCGGTTGGTGAAGATCTGCGCGTCGTGCACGCTCAGGTTGCGGCGATCCATCTCGCCGGCGACGGCGGCGAACAGGTAGGGGCGATCCGGGCTCCAGATAAAGATCTCGGTGCCGCCGCGCGTCGCCTGGCGGCTGACCAGCACCAGCGGCTGGGTGGAGTCGTGGGCCAGCAGGTGACGGGCGTGCCAGGCCAGCTGGTTCGGCGAGTGGCGCAGGAAATAGTCGGCGCGGCAGCGGCTCCAGATGCGGTGCAGCGCCTCTTCGTCGATGTTGTCCATGCGCAGCAGCGCCAGCGCCTGCAGGCGGTGATGGCGCACGCGTTCGCGTAGATCCGGGCTGTTCTGCATGCCGCGGCGCAGCTGCTTCTCGGTGGCGAAGTACAGCTCGCGCAACAGGCTCTGCTTCCAGCTGTTCCACAGGGTTTCGTTGGTGGCGCAGATATCCGCCACCGTCAGGCACACCAGGTAACGCAGGCGGGTTTCGCTCTGCACTTCGCTGCTGAACTGCTGGATCACCGTCGGATCCTGGATATCGCGGCGCTGCGCGGTGACCGACATCAGCAGGTGCCAGCGAACCAGCCACGCCACCAGTTGGGTTTCGCGCGAGTTGAGGCCGTGCAGTTCGGCGAACTCCACCACGTCTTCCGCGCCGAGGATCGAGTGATCGCCGCCGCGCCCTTTGGCGATGTCGTGGAACAGCGCCGCCAGCAGCAGCAGTTCCGGATGCGGCAGGCGCGGGTACAGCTCCACGCACAGCGGATGGCGCGGCCGGGTTTGCGCATCGGCGAAGCTCTCCAGCTTTTGCAGCACGCGGATGGTGTGTTCATCGACGGTATAAGCGTGGAACAGGTCGAATTGCATCTGGCCGACGATCTTGCCCCACTGTGGCATATAGGCCCACAGCACGCTATGACGGTGCATCGGCACCAGCGCGCGCGAGACCGCGCCGGGGTGGCGCAGAATGGCCATAAACAGATCGCGCGCTTCCGGAATGGTGCACAGCGGCTGTTTCAGATGGCGACGGGCGTGGCGCAGCTGGCGCACGGTGGTGGAATAAATGCCCTTGATCTCGCGGTTGCGCACCATCAGGTAGAACATGCGCATGATGGCCTGCGGCTCGCGGATGAACAGCGTTTCGTCGCGCAGATCGATCAGATCGCCGCGCAGCTGGAAATCGTCGTTCAGCGGGCGCGGCTTCTCGGTGGCATCCAGCGCCAGGATGGCCTCGTCGAACAGCTGCAGCAGCATGTGGTTCAGCTCGCTGACGCGCCGCGTCATGCGGTAGAAGTCTTTCATCATGCGCTCGACCGGCTCGTTGCCTTCGCCTTCATAGCGCAGCAGCTGCGCCACGCTGAGCTGGCGATCGAACAGCAGGCGGTTGTCGTAACGCGGCAGCACCAGGTGCAATGCGAAACGGATGCGCCACAGGAAGCTCTGGCACTCGTTCAGCTCGTTGCGCTCGGCCTGGGTGAGGAAACCGAAGCCGACCATTTCGTCCAGCGAGGTGGCGCCGAAGTGGCGCCGCGCCACCCACAGCAGGGTGTGGATGTCGCGCAGGCCGCCGGGGCTGCTTTTGATATCCGGCTCCAGGTTATAGCTGGTGCCGTGGTAGCGCTGGTGGCGCTCCTGCTGTTCGTTGACCTTGGCGTGGAAAAACTGCGGCGAGGGCCAGAAGCCGTCGCTGAAGATATGTTTTTGCATCTGCAGGAACAGCGCGACGTCGCCACAGATCATGCGCGATTCGATCAGGTTGGTGGCCACGGTCAGATCCGCCAATCCCTCCAGCAGACATTCTTCCAGGGTGCGCACGCTGTGGCCCACTTCCAGCTTGAGATCCCACAGCAGGGTGATGAATTCGCCGACCCGCTGCGACTGCTGTTCCGTCAGCCGGCGCTGGCTGAGCACCAGCACGTCGATGTCCGACAGCGGGTGCAGCTCGCCGCGGCCGTAGCCGCCGACCGCCACCAATGCGGTTTCCGGGATATCTTCGAAGCCGTAGAAGGTCCACAGCCGGCGCAGCAGGCGATCGATGAAGTCGCTGCGCGCCGCCACCAGGCTTTCGGCGCTGGCGCCGGCGTCGAACGCTGCCGCCAGCCACAGCTGGAACTGCTCCAGCCGCTGTTTCAGCACCGGACAGGTGAGCTCGTCGTTGCCGTAGGTGCTGGGGGAGGCGGGCGGCATCGGCGCGGCCGGGGCCGCTTGTTGAAGGAGATTGTCAGACATAGTGCGCAGCCCATAAAAAAGGCCGGCAAAAGCCGGCCTGGTGATATTCTGCACGCGGCGTTCGCCGCGGTGCTTACATCTCGTGCGTAATGATGTTGGGGATGGTGTCATCCTTGCGCAACGTCATTATCTCGCAGCCGTTATCAGTGACCACAATAGTATGCTCATACTGCGCCGACAAGCTGCGATCTTTGGTTTTTACCGTCCAGCCGTCTTTCATGGTGCGGATGCGGTAGTCACCGGCGTTGACCATCGGTTCGATGGTGAAGGCCATGCCCGCCTGCAGTACCACACCGCCGTCATCGGCATCATAGTGCAGCACCTGCGGCTCTTCGTGGAACACTTCGCCGATGCCGTGGCCGCAGTACTCGCGCACCACAGAGAACTTCTCGGCCTCGACGAATTGCTGGATAGCCTTGCCCAGGGTGCGCAGGCGGATACCCGGTTTGACCATCTTCAGCGCCAGATACAGGCTTTCCTGAGTGACGCGGCACAGGCGCTCGCCCAGAATTGTCGGTTTGCCGACGATGAACATCTTCGAGGTGTCGCCGTGGAAGCCGTCTTTAATTACGGTCACGTCGATATTGACGATGTCGCCGTCCTTCAGCGTTTTGTCATCGCTTGGGATGCCGTGGCACACCACTTCGTTCACCGAGATGCACACGGATTTCGGGAAGCCGTGGTAGCCGAGGCAGGCGGAAATGGCCTGTTGCTCGTTGGTGATGTACTCGTGACAGATACGGTCCAGTTCGCCGGTGGTCACGCCAGGTTTGACGTGCGGCTCGATGATTTCCAGCACTTCGGCGGCCAGGCGGCCGGCCACGCGCATTTTTTGGATGTCATCAGGTGTTTTAATTGAGATTGCCATGAAATTCGTCCGCAGGTGTCGTTATCGTCGACAATAAGAAGCAGTGACTTATGGTATCAGCCCGGCCGGAGGCTGCCAAATTTCATTTCCCGATGCCCGGCGTAAAGCAACAAAAGTTGGTGTCGGCGGCGGGTTTATGGTATAAAGCGCGCCGGCGATCCGCGACTTGGTTCTTGTGACCTGGCAGGAATTGGCCGAAAATACTTTAACTGCACTCATTTTGTGTAAATAACACACACGTATCGGCACATCCGCCGGGGTGCCCTGAGGTGACTTGTCGCCGCCAGGGTCGGCGTTATGGGATACGTGGAGGCATAACCCCAATTAATCTATAGAGGTTTAATCATGGCAACTGTTTCCATGCGCGACATGCTCAAGGCTGGTGTTCACTTCGGTCACCAGACCCGTTACTGGAACCCGAAAATGAAGCCTTTCATCTTCGGCGCTCGTAACAAGGTTCACATCATCAACCTGGAGCAGACCGTACCAATGTTCAACGCCGCTCTGGCTGAACTGAGCAAGATCTCTTCCCGTAAAGGCAAGATCCTGTTCGTTGGTACCAAGCGCGCAGCAAGCGAAGCGGTAAAAGACGCTGCTAACAGCTGTGACCAGTTCTTCGTGAACCACCGCTGGTTGGGCGGCATGCTGACTAACTGGAAAACCGTTCGTCAGTCCATCAAGCGTTTGAAAGATCTGGAAATCCAGTCTCAAGACGGCACCCTGGACAAGCTGACCAAGAAAGAAGCGCTGATGCGCACTCGTGAACTGGCCAAGCTGGAAAACTCCCTGGGCGGTATCAAAGATATGGGCGGTCTGCCAGACGCACTGTTCGTTATCGATGCCGATCACGAGCACATCGCGATCAAAGAAGCCAACAACCTGGGTATCCCGGTATTCTCTATCGTTGATACCAACTCCAACCCAGACGGCGTTGACTTCATCATCCCTGGTAACGACGACGCAATCCGTGCAGTAAACCTGTACCTGACTGCCGTTGCTGCCGCTGTGCGTGAAGGTCGTTCTCAAGATCTGGCCGTTCAGGCGGAAGAAGGCTTCGTAGAAGCTGAATAATAAGGCAAGCTCATCACTGAGCCCTTATTAACCAGGTATTGACATATGTTGGTTAGGGGGGCCTGTAAAGGCCCCCTTTGCTTATCTGAATGAGAACTGTCTCCACGCGAGATAACCGAGGAAAAATAAATGGCTGATATTACCGCTGCCCTGGTAAAAGAACTGCGCGAGCGTACCGGCGCTGGCATGATGGATTGCAAGAAGGCGCTGGTTGAATCCAACGGCGACATCGAACTGGCAATCGAAAACATGCGTAAGTCCGGTGCGATCAAAGCCGCTAAAAAAGCAGGCAACGTGGCTGCTGACGGCGTGATCAAAACCAAGATCGAAGGCAACTACGGCATCATTCTGGAAGTTAACTGCCAGACTGACTTCGTAGCAAAAGACGCCGGTTTCCAGGCGTTCGCCGACAAAGTGCTGGATGCCGCTATGGCCGGCAAAATCACTGACGTTGACGTGCTGAAAGCACAGTTCGAAGAAGAGCGCGTAGCGCTGGTGGCAAAAATCGGCGAAAACATCAACATTCGTCGCGTTGCTTCCCTGGAAGGCGAAGTGCTGGGCAGCTACCTGCACGGCGCGCGTATCGGCGTACTGGTTGCGGCTAAAGGCGCTGACGAAGAGCTGGTTAAGCAAATCGCAATGCACATTGCGGCAAGCAAGCCAGAGTTCGTGAAGCCAGAAGACGTGTCTGCTGAAGTGGTAGAAAAAGAGTACCAGGTTCAGCTGGACATCGCCATGCAGTCCGGCAAGCCGAAAGAAATCGCAGAGAAAATGGTTGAAGGCCGCATGAAGAAATTCACCGGCGAAGTTTCTCTGACCGGTCAGCCTTTCGTTATGGATCCGAGCAAATCCGTTGCTCAGGTGCTGAAAGAGCACAACGCTGACGTGACCAACTTCATTCGCTTCGAAGTGGGCGAAGGCATCGAGAAAGTCGAAACCGACTTCGCTGCTGAAGTTGCCGCGATGAGCAAACAGTCTTAATGACTGTCGATGGAACCGCCGTCTGGCGGTTCCATACTATCCAGCCAGAATTACACCGGTGGCAGGCCCTGCAGCGTGATTCTCACCTCAGGCGCGTTTCATCGGCTGAAATCCCCAATACTAATACTGCTTCTTAGGACAGAACACCATGGCAACCAATGCAAAACCCGTATATCAGCGTATTCTGCTTAAACTGAGTGGCGAAGCCCTGCAAGGTGCAGAAGGTTTTGGTATCGACGCCAGCGTTTTGGATCGCATGGCTCAGGAAGTGAAAGAGCTGGTCGAACTGGGAATTCAGGTCGGTGTAGTTATTGGCGGCGGGAACCTGTTCCGCGGCGCGGGCCTGGCGCAAGCCGGCATGAACCGCGTAGTGGGCGACCACATGGGAATGCTGGCTACCGTGATGAACGGCCTGGCTATGCGTGATGCACTGCACCGTGCCTATGTGAACGCCCGCCTGATGTCGGCGATCCCGCTGAACGGCGTATGTGACAATTACAGCTGGGCAGAGGCTATCAGCCTGCTGCGCAACAACCGCGTGGTGATCTTCTCCGCCGGTACCGGCAACCCGTTCTTCACCACCGATTCCGCCGCTTGCCTGCGCGGTATCGAGATCGAAGCGGACGTGGTGCTGAAAGCCACCAAAGTGGATGGCGTATACTCCGCCGATCCGGTGAAAAACCCGGATGCGACGCTGTATGAACAATTAACCTATCAGGACGTGTTGGAGCGCGAGCTGAAAGTGATGGATCTGGCGGCGTTTACGCTGGCCCGCGATCACGGCTTGCCGATCCGCGTGTTCAACATGAACAAGCCTGGCGCGCTGCGCCGCGTGGTGATGGGTGAGAACGAAGGTACGCTGATCAGCAAATAAGGCTGTTCACACCCCTTTTTCGGTGCGCGTGACGCCAGGCGCCGCGCGCTCTCCGAGTACGATTACGGGCTATACTTGAGTATCGCCTGCCAAGTAACCAGCTTCCAAGGGTTTGCAACGTGACTAATGAAATCAGAAAAGATGCTGATTCACGCATGGAAAAAAGCGTAGAAGCATTCAAAAACCAAATCAGCAAGATCCGCACCGGCCGCGCTTCTCCAAGCATTCTGGACGGCATCATGGTGGAATACTACGGCGCCGCTACGCCGCTGCGCCAGCTGGCCAACGTGACCGTGGAAGACTCCCGCACGCTGAAAATCAACGTGTTCGACCGCAGCCTGAGCCAGGCCGTTGAGAAAGCGATCATGAGCTCCGATCTGGGCCTCAACCCGTCTTCCGCCGGCTCTGACATTCGCGTTCCGCTGCCTCCGCTGACCGAAGAACGTCGTAAGGATCTGATCAAGATCGTACGCGGCGAAGCCGAGCAGGGCCGCGTAGCGGTGCGTAACGTGCGTCGCGACGCTAACGACAAGGTCAAGGCGCTGCTGAAAGACAAAGAGATCAGCGAAGACGAAGAACGTCGTTCACAAGACGAGATTCAGAAAATGACCGACGCTTACATCAAGCTGGTCGATGCCGCGCTGGCAGAGAAAGAAAAAGAGCTGATGGATTTCTAATCAGCATCGCGCAGAAACAAAGCGTCGCCTGGGCGGCGCTTTGTTTTTTGTGGCGCAGATCCCGTTTCATCGTACTGAAAGATCATGGACAAGCGGTGTCCAAGGTTCCACACTGGAGCACCTCCGATCTCATCAGACAGTTATTCAGAGTGAACTCATGAAGCAACTGACCATTCTTGGCTCGACCGGCTCGGTAGGGACCAGCACCCTGGCCGTGGTCAGGGCGAATCCCGACCGTTTTGCGATCAAAGCACTGGTGGCCGGCCTCAACGTCGCGGTCATGGCGCAGCAATGCATGGAATTCCGGCCCGCCTTCGCCGCGATGGCTGAGGAAAGCGCCGCTCGCGAGCTGCGCGCCATTCTGGCGGAAAACGGTGTCGCTACCGAGGTCTTGGCCGGGGAACAAGCGGCCTGCGAACTGGCGGCGTTGGATGACGTCGATCAAGTGACGGCGGCCATCGTCGGCGCCGCAGGGCTGTTGCCGACGCTGGCGGCGATCCGCGCAGGCAAGCAGGTGCTGCTGGCCAACAAGGAGTCGCTGGTCACCTGCGGCCGTCTGTTTATGGACGCAGTGCGGCAAAGCCAGGCGCAGCTGCTGCCGCTCGACAGCGAGCACAACGCGATTTTTCAGAGTTTGCCTGAGAGCATTCAGCGTCAGTTGGGGTACTCTTCCCTGGAAAGTCATGGCGTTTCGCGCATCGTGCTTACCGGCTCAGGCGGCCCGTTCCGCACCACCCCGCTGGAGCAGTTCGCCGCAATGACGCCGGATCAAGCCTGCGCCCACCCGAACTGGTCGATGGGCCGCAAGATCTCGGTGGACTCCGCCACCATGATGAACAAAGGTCTGGAATATATTGAGGCACGCTGGCTGTTTAACGCTTCGGCCGAGCAAATGGAAGTGATCCTGCACCCACAGTCGGTGATTCACTCGATGGTGCGCTATGCCGACGGCAGCGTGCTGGCGCAGCTGGGTACGCCGGATATGCGCACGCCGATCGCCCATGCGATGGCGTATCCGCAGCGCGTAAACTCCGGCGTGGAAGCGCTGGACTTCTGCCGCATCGGTTCGCTGACCTTCGCCGAACCGGAGCGCGAGCGCTATCCTTGCCTGTATTTGGCAATCGAAGCGTTCGACGCCGGCCAGGCGGCGACCACCGCACTGAACGCGGCGAATGAAATCGCCGTGGCGGCATTTTTGCAGCAGCAGATTCGCTTTACCGACATTGCCGCGGTCAACCGGCAGGTCGTCGAGCGCCTTGCGCTGCAGGAACCGACGTGCATCGAAGCGGTCTTAGACATTGACCGCCAGGCGCGCGCCGCCGCCGAGGAGCGCGTTCGCGCGTTGCGCGGTTGAGCACGGTGATTATCCGATTTTGTTCGTAATTCGCGTATGCCGCAGCGGGGCCGTTTGTTCATGTTCCGCTGAGGTGGTATAGTCTGCGCCACCTGTCAGCGGTTATACCGTTGAATTATGGCCCGATTGGCGCCATGAGCGTCAATGGCGACCCGGCTGCGCCGGGCATCGCGAGGGCAGGCTGAAAGCCGTGTCGGGCACACGGCTTTTTTTGCGCGTAAGGGCCTGATGTTCCGGAAAGGCAGTTATATTTCTATTGAGGAAATAAGTACGAGTTATGTCGTCCGCAAACCAACAAGAGGCTAATCTATCTTCCCCGGGGCCGCGCCATGTTGCCATCATCATGGACGGTAACGGACGCTGGGCCAAACGTCAGGGCAAGTTACGTGTCTTCGGTCATAAAGCAGGGGTGAAATCGGTTCGCCGCGCGGTCAGTTTTGCCGCCAGCCACCATTTAGATGCGCTCACGCTTTATGCCTTCAGCAGCGAAAACTGGAACCGTCCGGTGCAGGAAGTCTCCGCCCTGATGGAGCTTTTTGTCCGTGCTCTGGATAGTGAAGTAAAAAGCCTGCATAAACATAACGTCAGGTTGCGGGTGATCGGCGATATCAGCCGGTTCAGCTCGCGTTTGCAGGAGCGGATCCGCCGCTCTGAAGCGCTGACGGAAAATAACGATGGCCTGACGCTCAATATCGCTGCCAACTACGGCGGCCGTTGGGATATCATTCAGGGAGTAAGGGAGCTGGCCGAACGGGTACGGGTGGGAGAGTTGCACCCGGATCAGATCAGCGAGGAATTATTGAGTGAGCGGGTTTGCATGAGCGACCTGGCGCCGGTGGATCTGGTTATCCGCACCGGTGGCGAGCATCGCATCAGTAACTTCCTGCTGTGGCAAATAGCCTATGCTGAACTTTACTTTACGGATGTGCTCTGGCCTGATTTCGATGAACTTGTCTTTGAAGGTGCGCTGAATGCATTTGCACAACGTGAGCGCCGCTTCGGGGGAACAACACCTATCGGCGCCGATGCGTCCTAGGGAGAACTTTTGCTGAAGTATCGCCTCATAACTGCTCTGATTTTAATCCCGATCGTTATCGCGGCGCTGTTCCTGTTGCCGCCGCTGGCCTTTGCTCTGGTAACGCTCGTCGTGTGCATGTTAGCAGCCTGGGAGTGGGGCCAACTGGCCGGTTTTACCTCCCGTTCGCAGCGCATCTGGCTGGCGATACTGTGCGGTTTTCTGCTGGCGCTGATGATGCTCAGCGTTCCCGCGTACCATCAATCCGTGCCGCAGGTGAGCGGCTCGCTGTGGCTGTCGCTGGTCTGGTGGCTGGCGGCGCTGCTGCTGGTGCTGTTCTACCCCGGCTCGGCCGCCATCTGGCGCAACTCGCGCCCGCTGCGCCTGCTGTTCGGCCTGCTGACCATCGTGCCGTTCTTCTGGGGCATGCTGGCGCTGCGCCAGTACGGCTACGAGCAAAACCCGTTTACCGGCGCCTGGTGGCTGCTGTACGTGATGTTGCTGGTGTGGGGCGCGGATTCCGGCGCCTACATGTTCGGCAAGCTGTTCGGCAAGCATAAGCTGGCGCCGAAGGTCTCGCCGGGCAAAACCTGGGAAGGGCTGATCGGCGGGTTGTTGACGTCGGCGGTAATCTCCTGGCTGTTCGGCCGCTATGCGCCACTGAACGTGGTGCCGACCACCCTGTTGGCCTGTTCGGTGCTCGCCGCGCTGGCTTCGGTGCTGGGCGATTTGACCGAAAGCATGTTCAAACGCGAAGCGGGTATCAAGGACAGCGGTCATTTGATCCCCGGTCATGGTGGCATACTGGATCGTATCGACAGCCTGACCGCGGCGGTACCGGTGTTTGCCTGCCTGATGCTGTTGGTGTTTTAATCCGTCGATGACGGAAAGTGAGGGATGATGGTCAGCGTGCTTTGGAACCTGGTGGCGTTTCTGATTGCGCTCGGTATCTTGATAACCGTGCACGAGTTCGGACACTTTTGGGTTGCCCGCCGTTGCGGCGTGCGCGTTGAACGTTTCTCCATCGGCTTCGGTCGCGCGCTGTGGCGCCGCACCGATCGCCAGGGCACCGAGTACGTCATCGCCTTGATTCCGCTCGGTGGCTACGTGAAGATGCTGGACGAGCGCGTGGAGTCGGTGGCGCCGGAAATGCGCCATCAGGCCTTCAACAACAAAACCGTCTGGCAGCGCGCGGCCATCATCAGCGCCGGCCCCATCGCCAACTTCCTGTTTGCTATCCTTGCCTACTGGCTGGTGTTCATCATCGGCGTGCCGAGTTTCCGCCCGGTGATCGGCGAAATCGCGCCGCAATCCATCGCCGCCAGGGCCGAAATTTCGTCTGGCATGGAACTAAAGTCGGTTGACGGCATCGAAACGCCTGATTGGGAGTCAGTTCGTCTGGCGCTGGTGGCGAAGATTGGCGATGCGCAAACCGAAGTCGGCGTTGCCCCATTCGGCTCTTCGCAGGTAGTGACCAAAACCCTGGATTTACGCCAGTGGAACTTTGAGCCGGACAAGCAGGATCCCGTTGTCGCGCTGGGCATTATGCCGCGCGGCCCGCAGATTGAATCCGTGTTGGCGGAAGTGCAGCCTGACTCGGCGGCGCAAAAGGCGGGTTTACAAGCGGGGGACAGGATCGTTAAAGTCGATGGTCAGCCGTTGGGTCGTTGGCAGACGCTGGTGAAGCGTATCCACGATGGCCCGGGGCAACCGCTGGCTTTGGAGATTGAAAGAAACGGCGCCCCCTTGTCTTTGACGCTGATACCGGATACAAAGCCGGTGGGAAAAGACAAATCGGTGGGTTTTGCAGGCATCATTCCAAAGGTGCTGCCGCTGCCGGACGAGTATAAGACGATTCGCCAGTATGGACCGTTCCCGGCGCTGTATCAGGCCGGCGACAAGACCTGGCAGCTGATGCGGCTGACGGTTAACATGCTGGGCAAATTAATAACCGGTGATGTAAAGCTGAACAACCTGAGTGGCCCGATCTCGATTGCACAGGGAGCAGGGGCGTCAGCCGGAGTCGGGTTCGTGTATTATCTGATGTTCCTGGCGTTGATTAGCGTCAACCTGGGGATCATCAACCTGTTCCCATTACCGGTGTTAGATGGTGGGCATCTCCTCTTCCTGGCGATAGAAAAGCTGAAGGGTGGGCCGGTTTCCGAGCGAGTACAGGACTACAGCTACCGCATAGGTTCGATCGTGCTGGTGTTGTTGATGGGTCTTGCACTTTTCAATGATTTTTCCCGCCTCTAGGGGCGGGGATAGGTTAGGAAGAACGCATAACAACGATGGCGATGAAAAAGTTGCTCATAGCGTCGCTGCTGTTTGGCAGCGCCACCGTATACGGTGCAGACGGGTTCGTAGTGAAAGACATTCATTTCGAAGGCCTGCAGCGAGTCGCCGTCGGTGCGGCGTTACTCAACATGCCGGTTCGCGTAGGCGATACCGTCACTGACGATGACATCAGTAATACCATCCGTGCCTTGTTTGCCACCGGCAACTTCGAGGACGTGCGCGTACTGCGCGATGGTAATACCCTGATCGTGCAGGTGAAGGAACGTCCTACCATCGCCAGCATCACTTTCTCCGGCAACAAGTCGGTGAAGGATGACATGCTCAAGCAGAACCTGGAAGCCTCCGGCGTCCGGGTGGGCGAGGCGCTCGACCGCACCACGATCTCCAGCATTGAAAAAGGGCTGGAAGACTTCTACTACAGCGTCGGTAAATACAGCGCCTCGGTGAAAGCCGTGGTCACGCCGCTGCCGCGCAACCGTGTCGACCTGAAGCTGGTGTTCACGGAAGGGGTCTCCGCCAAGATTCAACAAATCAACATCGTCGGCAACCATGCCTTCACCAACGACGAACTGATCTCGCGCTTCCAGCTGCGTGACGAGGTGCCGTGGTGGAACCTCGTCGGCGATCGCAAATACCAGAAGCAAAAACTGGCGGGCGATCTCGAAACCCTGCGCAGCTTCTATCTGGATCGCGGCTATGCCCGCTTCAACATCGATTCTACCCAGGTGAGCCTGACGCCGGATAAAAAAGGCATCTACATCACCATCAACATCACCGAAGGCGATCAGTACAAGCTTTCCGATGTTGTCGTGAACGGCAACCTGGCCGGCCACTCGGCGGAAGTCGCTCAGATCACCAAGATCGAACCGGGCGAGCTGTATAACGGCAGCAAGGTGACCAAAATGGAAGACAACATCAAAACGATGTTGGGCCGTTATGGTTACGCCTACCCGCGCGTCGGCACTCAGCCGGAGATCAACGACGCGGATAAAACCGTCAAGCTGCACGTCAACGTCGACGCGGGCAACCGCTTCTACGTGCGCCGCATCAAGTTCGAAGGCAACGACACCAGCAAGGATTCCGTACTGCGTCGCGAAATGCGCCAGATGGAAGGCGCCTGGCTCGGCAACGAACAGGTCGAGCAGGGCAAGGAGCGTTTGAACCGTCTGGGCTACTTCGAAACGGTTGACGTGGAAACCCAGCGCGTGCCGGGTACCGCCGATCAGGTCGACGTGACCTACAAGGTGAAAGAACGCAACACCGGTACCTTCAACTTCGGCGTTGGTTACGGCACCGAGAGCGGCGTCAGCTTCCAGGCCGGCGTGCAGCAGGACAACTGGTTGGGTACCGGCTACTCGGTCGGCATCAGCGGCACCAAAAACGACTACCAAACCTATACCGAACTGTCGGTCACCAACCCGTACTTCACCGTTGACGGTGTGAGCCTGGGCGGCCGCGTGTTCTACAACGACTTTAAAGCGGATAACGCGGATCTGTCGGACTACACCAACAAGAGTTACGGTGTTGACGGCACGCTGGGCTTCCCGATCAACGAAAACAACTCGTTGCGCACCGGTCTGGGCTACGTCCACAACGGCCTGTCGAAAATGCAGCCGCAGATCGCCATGTGGCGTTATCTCGACTCGATGGGCGTGAATGCGAACAAAACCGATCGCGCCAGCTACTCGACGGACGACTTTACCTTGAACCTGGGCTGGACCTACAACAACCTGGACCGCGGCTACTTCCCGACGTCGGGTAACCGCACCACGTTGAACGGCAAGGTCACCATTCCGGGCTCGGACAACGAATACTATAAGGTGACGCTGGACAGCGTTCAGTACGTGCCGATCAACGACGATCGCACCTGGGTGCTGTTGGGCCGTGGCCGTCTGGGTTACGCGGATGGGCTGGGCGGCAAGGAAATGCCGTTCTATGAGAACTTCTATGCCGGTGGTTCGAGCACCGTGCGTGGCTTCCAGTCCAACACCATCGGTCCGAAGGCGGTGTACTACAACTCCAACTCGTACCGGTGCCAGTTCAAAGCCGGCAGCACGACCGATCGTCAGAACATCTGCAGCTCGAATGACGCGGTGGGCGGTAACGCCATGGCGGTTGCCAGCCTGGAGTTGATTACCCCGACGCCGTTCATCAGCGATAAATACGCCAACTCCGTGCGGACGTCGCTGTTCATCGATGCCGGTACCGTGTGGGATACCAAGTGGAAGAATACCAACGAGACGCTGATGTACGGCGTGCCGGACTACAGTAAAGCGGGCAATATTCGTTCCTCCGCCGGTATCGCGCTGCAGTGGATGTCACCGCTGGGGCCGTTGGTGTTCTCTTACGCCAACCCGATTAAGAAATACGAAGGCGACAAGTCCGAACAGTTCCAGTTTAACATCGGTAAGACCTGGTAACGGGTCTCGCCTCTGGGCATAACAGTTATTAAGAATCGCAATGGCCAGGCGCCCGCCGGCAGAGGGAGATGATTCTCATTGTTTGGTGGGATAAGTCTGGCAAATTGTGTACTTCAGTGTCATATGACACAAATGGGTGATGGTAAGGAGTTTATAGTGAAAAAGTGGTTGTGTGCCGCAGGCCTCGGTTTAGCAATGGCTGCTTCAGCTGGCGTTCAGGCAGCAGATAAGATCGCTGTCGTTAACGTCTCCAGCATTTTCCAACAGCTGCCGGCCCGCGAAGCGGTCGCTAAACAGCTGGAAAACGAGTTTAAGGGCCGTGCAAGCGAACTCCAGAACATGGAACGTAGCCTGCAGACCAAAATGCAACGTCTGCAGCGTGACGGCGCTACCATGAAAGCCAGTGACCGCAGCAAGTTGGAAAAAGACGTGATGGCACAGCGCGAGCAGTTCTCTCAGAAAGCGCAGGCTTTCGAGCAGGACAACCGTCGTCGCCAGATGGAAGAGCGTAACAAGATCCTGAGCCGCATCCAGGACGCTGTGAAATCTGTTGCCAGCAAAGGCGGTTATGACGTGGTGATCGACGCCAACGCCGTTGCCTATGCAGACTCTTCCAAAGATATCACTGCTGACGTGCTGAAACAGGTTAAATAACACATGCTTTCAATTCGACTGGCTGATTTAGCGCAGCAGTTGGATGCACAATTGCACGGTGATGGCGATCTCGTCATCACCGGCATTGCTTCTATGCATTCGGCACAGCCTGGCCAAATCACGTTTTTGTCAAACAGCCGCTATCAAGAGCAGCTGTCTTCCTGCCAGGCAAGCGCCGTGGTGCTTACCGAAGCGGATTTACCACACTGCCGTGCTGCGGCGCTGGTGGTTAAGAACCCTTACCTGACCTACGCGCGCATGGCGCAGCTGATGGACACCACGCCGGCACCGGCGCAGGATATCGCGCCAAGCGCGGTGATCTCGCCTGAGGCGCAGCTGGGGCACAACGTCGCCATTGGGGCGAACGCGGTGATCGAGTCGGGTGCGGTGCTGGGCGATAACGTGGTTATCGGCCCGGGCTGCTTCATTGGCAAACACGCACGCATCGGCGCGGGAACGCGTCTGTGGGCGAACGTCACAATTTATCATGCGGTTGAAATTGGCCAGCGCTGCCTGATCCAGTCCGGCACCGTGATCGGCGCGGACGGTTTCGGCTATGCGAATGAGCGCGGCGAGTGGATCAAAATCCCTCAGTTGGGCACGGTGATTATCGGCGATCGCGTCGAAATCGGCGCTTGCACCACCATTGACCGCGGCGCTTTGGATAACACCCAAATCGGGAATGGTGTTATCATCGACAACCAATGTCAGATTGCACATAACGTCGTGATTGGCGACAATACCGCCGTCGCCGGCGGCGTGATCATGGCCGGCAGCCTGAAAATCGGCCGCTACTGCCAGATCGGCGGTGCCAGCGTGATCAACGGTCACATGGAGATTGCCGACAAGGTTGTTGTTACCGGAATGGGAATGGTTATGCGACCAATCACCGAACCTGGGGTATACTCTTCGGGCATTCCGTTGCAGCCTAACAAGGTTTGGCGTAAAACCGCTGCGTTGGTGATGAATATCGATGAGATCAGCAAGCGCTTGAAAGCTGTCGAACGTAAAGTCGGAAAAGACTAATCATTGCCGCCCGCCTTGGCGGGGACAAAACGAAACGCGTTGGTCGTGAGACCAAAAGCGCAAAGAGATGTTAATTTGCGGCCTGCATGATGATCTCCTTTTGGGGTCAGCGCAGGCCGTGTTGTTGATGCCATCAGTTTTTAGAGACAGGAAGAGTATTTTGACTACTGACACTCATACTCTGGATATTGCAGAAATTTTGGATCTGCTTCCTCACCGTTACCCGTTCTTGCTGGTCGACCGCGTCCTCGAGTTTGAAGAGCACAAATATCTGCGTGCGGTGAAGAACGTATCGGTGAACGAACCGTTTTTCCAGGGCCACTTCCCTGGCAAACCGATTTTCCCAGGCGTATTGATCCTGGAAGCCATGGCGCAGGCCACCGGTATCCTGGCGTTTAAAAGCGTCGGCAAACTGGAGCCGGGCGAGCTGTATTACTTCGCCGGTATCGACGAAGCACGCTTCAAGCGTCCTGTGGTGCCAGGGGATCAGATGGTCATGGAAGTCACCTTCGAGAAAACTCGCCGCGGCCTGACTCGCTTCAAAGGCGTGGCGACCGTTGACGGTAAGATTGTCTGCGAAGCAACCATGATGTGTGCCCGCAGCCGGGAGGCTTAATCCGTGATTGACCAAACCGCCTTTATCCATCCTAGCGCGATAGTCGAAGAAGGCGCCGTGATCGGCGCCAACGTGCATATCGGCCCTTTCTGCTACGTCGGCTCCCAGGTGGAAATCGGCGCCGGCACGGTGCTGAAATCCCACGTGGTGGTGAACGGCATTACCAAGATCGGCTGCGATAACCAGATTTATCAGTTCGCCTCCATCGGTGAAGTGAACCAGGATCTGAAATACGCGGGCGAACCGACGCGCGTTGAAGTGGGCGATCGCAACCGCATCCGCGAAAGCGTCACCATTCATCGCGGCACCGCGCAGGGCACCGGCCTGACCAAAGTGGGCAACGATAACCTGCTGATGGTCAATACGCATATCGGGCATGACTGCGTGGTCGGCAATTTCTGTGTGCTGGCCAACAACGCTACGCTCGGCGGACACGTGGAAATCGACGATCACGCCATCATCGGCGGCATGACGGCGATCCACCAATTCTGCGTTATCGGTGCGCATGTGATGGTAGGCGGTTGTTCCGGCGTCGCTCAGGACGTGCCTCCTTTCGTCATCGCTCAGGGCAACCACGCGACGCCGTTCGGCGTCAATGCGATTGGCCTGAAGCGTCGCGGTTTTGACAAGGATGAAATGCAGGCGATTCGCAATGCCTACAAGATCCTGTATCGCAGCGAGAAAACGCTGGATGAAGCGAAAGCGGAAATCGAAGCCCTGGCCAAAGAGCAACCGGTGGTGCAGCTGTACCTCGATTTCTTCACCCGTTCCACCCGTGGCATCATTCGCTGAGTTATGTCGAATCGTCCATTGACTATCGGATTGGTCGCCGGAGAAACCTCCGGTGACATTCTCGGCGCCGGTTTGATCCGCGCGCTCAAGGCGCAGATCCCCGACGCGCGTTTCGTTGGCGTCGCCGGCCCGCTGATGCAGGCCGAAGGGTGCGAAGCCTGGTACGAAATGGAAGAGCTGGCGGTCATGGGCGTGGTGGAAGTGCTTGAGCGTTTGCCACGCCTGTTGAAGATCCGCAAGGATCTCACCCGCCGCTTCGGCGAGCTGCGGCCGGACGTGTTTGTCGGCATCGACGCGCCGGACTTCAACATCACGCTGGAAGGCCGCCTCAAGCAGCGCGGCATCCGCACCATTCACTACGTCAGCCCTTCCGTGTGGGCCTGGCGGCAAAAGCGCGTTTTCAAAATTGGCAAAGCCACCGATCTGGTGCTGGCCTTTCTCCCTTTCGAAAAAGCGTTTTACGATCGTTTCAACGTGCCTTGCCGGTTTATCGGCCATACCATGGCAGATGCCATGCCGTTACAGCCCGATCGGCTGGCGGCGCGCGCTCAGCTTGGCATCGATCCGCAGGCGCGCTGTCTGGCCTTGCTGCCGGGCAGCCGCGGCGCCGAAGTTGAGATGCTGAGCGCCGACTTCCTCAAAACAGCGCAGCTGCTGTGCATGCGTTATCCCGAGCTTGAAGTGGTGGTGCCGCTGGTTAACGCCAAACGGCGCGAGCAGTTTGAGCGCATCAAGGCGGAAGTGGCGCCGGATCTGACCGTACACCTGCTGAACGGCCAGGGGCGCGAGGCGATGATCGCCAGCGACGCGGCGCTGCTGGCGTCCGGCACGGCTGCGCTGGAGTGCATGCTGGCCAAGTGCCCGATGGTGGTGGGCTATCGCATGAAGCCGTTCACTTTCTGGCTGGCGCAGAAGCTGGTGAAAACGCCTTACGTTTCGCTGCCGAACCTGCTGGCGGGGCGCGAGATCGTCACCGAGCTGCTGCAGCATGACTGCGTGCCGGACAAACTGGCCGCCGCCGTGATGCCGCTGCTGGAAGAGAGCCCGCAAACCGAAGCGCTGAAACAGACTTTCCTTACCTTGCACCAAAGCATCCGTTGCGGTGCGGACGAACAGGCCGCTCAGGCTGTGTTGGAGCTGGCGAAAGCATGATTGAACCCTTTATCTATCCCGCTGCCACGCTGATTGCCGGTGTGGACGAAGTGGGCCGCGGCCCGTTGGTTGGCGCGGTGGTCACCGCCGCCGTGATCCTCGATCCGGCGCAGCCGATCGTCGGGCTGGCGGACTCCAAGAAACTCAGTGAAAAACGCCGCCTGGCGCTGTATGACGAAATCGTCGCCAAGGCGCTCTCCTGGAGCCTGGGGCGCGCCGAGCCGGCGGAAATCGACCAGCTGAACATTTTGCACGCCACCATGCTGGCGATGCAGCGCGCGGTGGCCGGGTTGCATATCGCGCCGGACATGGTTTTAATCGACGGTAACCGTTGCCCGCACTTGCCGATGCGTTCGCAGGCGGTGGTGAAGGGCGACAGCCGCGTGGCGGAGATCAGCGCGGCGTCCATTCTGGCAAAGGTCACGCGCGATCGCGAAATGGCCGAGCTGGACAGCGAGTTCCCGAACTACGGTTTCGCGCAGCATAAAGGCTACCCGACCGCCCTCCACCTGGAGCGGCTGGCCGCGCTGGGCGCCACCGAGCACCACCGCCGCAGCTTCGCGCCGGTGAAAAGGGCGCTGGCGCTGTAGTCTGCGGGCCTGGTTGACCAGGCTCGACGATAGCATTAACCCGGGCTCAGCCTGCTGAGCCCCTTCAATCAGGTATCTGGAGATGGCCGAACCTCGTTTTATTCACCTGCGCGTCCACAGTGACTACTCCATGATTGATGGATTGGCCAAGACGGCGCCGCTGGTGAAAAGAGCCGCCGCGTTAGCCATGCCTGCTCTGGCAATCACCGATTTCACCAACCTGTGCGGGCTGGTGAAGTTCTACGGCAGCGCGCACGGCGCCGGGATCAAACCGATCATCGGCGCGGATTTTCATGTGCAAAGCGAAGAGCTGGGCGACGAGCTGGCTCAGCTGACGGTGCTGGCCAGCAACAACGAAGGCTACCAGAACCTGACGCTGCTGATTTCCCGCGCCTATCAGCGTGGCTACGGGGCCGCCGGCCCGACCATCGATCGCGACTGGCTGATTGAACATCGTGAAGGGCTGATTCTGCTCTCCGGCGCGCGTCAGGGCGACGTCGGCAAGTTTCTGCTGCGCGGCAACCAGGCGCAGGTGGATCAGTGCCTGGACTTCTACCAGCAGCACTTCCCGGACTGTTACTACCTGGAACTGATCCGCACCGGCCGCCCGGACGAAGAGAACTACCTGCATGCGGCGGTGGCGCTGGCCACCGAACGCGGTTTGCCGGTGGTGGCCACCAACGACGTGCGCTTCCTGGTGGAAGACGACTTCGATGCCCATGAGATTCGCGTCGCCATCCACGACGGCTTTACGCTGGACGATCCCAAGCGGCCGCGCAACTACAGCCCGCAGCAATACATGCGCAGCGAAGACGAGATGTGCGAGCTGTTCGCCGACATTCCGGAAGCGCTGCTGAACAGCGTCGAGATCGCCAAGCGCTGCAACGTCACCATTCGCCTCGGCGAATACTTCCTGCCGCAGTTCCCGACCGGCGACATGAGCACCGAGGACTTCCTGGTACTCAAATCGAAAGAGGGGCTGGAAGAGCGTCTCGAGTTCCTGTTCCCCGATCCTGAAGTGCGCGCGCAGCGCCGCCCGGAATACGACGAGCGTCTGGACGTCGAGCTGAAGGTGATCAACCAGATGGGGTTCCCCGGCTACTTCCTGATCGTGATGGAGTTTATCCAGTGGTCGAAGGACAACAACGTACCGGTGGGACCGGGGCGCGGCTCCGGTGCCGGTTCGCTGGTGGCCTATGCGTTGAAAATCACCGACCTCGATCCGTTGGAATTCGACCTGCTGTTCGAACGCTTCCTGAACCCGGAACGTGTCTCGATGCCCGACTTCGACGTCGACTTCTGCATGGAGAAGCGCGACCAGGTAATTGAGCACGTGGCGGAGATGTACGGCCGCGAAGCGGTATCGCAGATCATCACCTTCGGTACTATGGCGGCGAAAGCGGTTATCCGCGACGTGGGCCGCGTGCTGGGGCATCCGTACGGCTTCGTCGATCGCATCTCCAAGCTGGTGCCGCCGGATCCGGGCATGACGCTGGAAAAAGCCTTCGCCGCCGAACCGCAGCTGCCGGAAATTTACGAGGCCGACGAAGAGGTCAAGGCGCTGATCGACATGGCGCGCAAGCTGGAAGGGGTGACGCGCAACGCCGGTAAACACGCCGGGGGCGTGGTGATCGCGCCGACCAAAATCACCGACTTCGCGCCGCTGTACTGCGACGCCGAAGGGCACCATCCGGTGACCCAGTTCGACAAGAACGACGTGGAATACGCCGGGCTGGTGAAGTTCGACTTCCTCGGTCTGCGTACCCTGACCATCATCGACTGGGCGCTGGAGATGATCAACGCCCGGCGCGCCAAAACCGGGCTGGAACCGATCGACATCGCCGCCATTCCGCTCGACGACAAGAAAAGCTTCGACATGCTGCAGCGCTCGGAAACCACGGCGGTGTTCCAGCTTGAATCGCGCGGCATGAAAGACCTGATCAAACGTCTGAAGCCCGACTGCTTCGAAGACATGATCGCACTGGTGGCGCTGTTCCGCCCGGGGCCGCTGCAGTCGGGCATGGTGGATAACTTCATCGACCGCAAACACGGCCGCGAAGAGATCTCCTACCCGGACATTCAGTGGCAGCATGAGTCGCTCAAGCCGGTGCTGGAACCGACCTACGGCATCATCCTGTATCAGGAACAGGTGATGCAGATTGCCCAGGTGCTGGCCGGCTATACCCTGGGCGGCGCGGACATGCTGCGCCGTGCGATGGGTAAAAAGAACCCGGTCGAAATGGCCAAGCAGCGCGGCGGCTTTGAAGACGGCGCGAAAGCGCGCGGTATCGACGGCGAACTGTCGGTGAAAATCTTCGACCTGGTGGAGAAGTTCGCCGGTTACGGCTTCAACAAATCGCACTCCGCCGCCTATGCGCTGGTTTCGTATCAGACGCTGTGGCTGAAGGCGCACTATCCGGCCGAGTTTATGGCGGCGGTGATGACCGCCGATATGGACAACACCGACAAAGTGGTGGGGCTGGTGGACGAATGCTGGCGCATGGGGCTGAAGATCCTGCCGCCGGACATCAACAGCGGTTTGTATCACTTCCACGTCAACGACGACGGCGAGATCGTTTACGGCATCGGCGCCATCAAGGGCGTGGGCGAAGGGCCGATCGAGGCCATTATCGAGGCGCGCAACAGCGGCGAACAAGGTTACTTCAAAGACCTGTTTGACCTGTGTGCGCGCTCCGACATCAAGAAACTGAATCGCCGCATTCTGGAAAAACTGATCATGTCCGGCGCGTTCGATCGCCTCGGGCCGCACCGCGCCGCGCTGATGAATTCGCTCGGCGACGCGTTGAAAGCGGCGGATCAGCATGCGAAAGCCGAAGCTATTGGCCAGGTAGATATGTTCGGCGTGCTGGCGGAGGCGCCGGAGCAGGTGGAGCAATCCTATGCCAATATCGCCCCCTGGCCGGAGCAGGTGGTGCTGGACGGTGAACGGGAGACGCTGGGGCTGTACCTGACCGGCCACCCGATCACCCAGTACCTGAAGGAGATCGAACGTTACGCCGGTGGCCAGCGTTTGAAAGACATGCACCCGACGGATCGGGGCAAAATGACCACCGCCGTCGGGCTGGTGGTCGCCGCGCGGGTGATGGTGACCAAGCGCGGCAACCGCATCGGTATCTGTACATTGGATGACCGTTCGGGCCGTCTGGAAGTGATGTTATTCACCGAAGCGTTAGAAAAATACCAGCATTTGTTGGAAAAAGACCGTATCCTTATCGCCAGTGGACAGGTCAGCTTTGATGACTTTAGCGGCGGGCTTAAAATGATGGCCCGCGAGGTAATGGACATCAGTGAAGCCCGGGAAAAATACGCTCGCGGGCTTGCTATCTCGCTGACTGACAGGCAAATTGATGACCAGCTTTTGAACCGTCTCCGTCAGTCGTTGGAACCCCATCGATCGGGGACGATTCCAGTGCATCTCTACTATCAACGGGAAGATGCGCGAGCCAAGCTGCGTTTTGGCGCAACCTGGCGCGTGACGCCCACCGACCGCTTGTTGATAGACTTGCGGACGTTGGTAGGCAATGAGCAGGTGGACTTGGAATTTGACTAAAATAGGAATGCTATGAGTCTGAATTTTCTTGATTTTGAACAGCCGATTGCAGAGCTGGAAGCGAAAATTGACTCGCTGACTGCAGTCAGCCGTCAAGACGAAAAATTAGATATTAATCTGGACGAAGAGGTTCAGCGCCTGCGTGAAAAGAGCGTTGAGCTGACGCGCAAGATTTTTGCCGATCTTGGGGCTTGGCAGATTGCCCAATTGGCACGCCACCCGCGCCGTCCTTATACCCTGGATTATATCAAACACATCTTTACCGACTTCGAAGAGTTGGCGGGCGATCGCGCTTACGCCGATGACAAAGCGATCGTCGGCGGTATTGCGCGCCTGGATGGTCGCCCGGTGATGATCATCGGGCACCAGAAAGGCCGTGAAACCAAAGAGAAGATCCGCCGCAACTTCGGTATGCCGGCGCCGGAAGGCTACCGCAAGGCTTTGCGCCTGATGGAAATGGCCGCCCGCTTCAAGATGCCGATCATCACCTTTATCGACACCCCGGGCGCTTATCCGGGCGTGGGCGCGGAAGAGCGTGGCCAGTCTGAAGCCATCGCGCGCAACCTGCGTGAGATGTCGCGTCTGAACGTACCGGTCATCTGCACCGTCATCGGCGAAGGCGGCTCCGGCGGCGCGCTGGCGATCGGCGTGGGCGATAAGGTGAACATGCTGCAGTACAGCACCTACTCGGTGATTTCGCCGGAAGGCTGTGCCTCCATCCTGTGGAAGAGTGCCGACAAGGCGCCGCTGGCCGCAGAAGCGATGGGCATCACCGCGCCGCGCCTGAAAGAGCTGAAGCTGATTGACTCGGTGATCCCGGAGCCGCTCGGTTCCGCACACCGCGACGTGCCGGCGATGGCGGCCGCGCTGAAAGCGCAGCTGTTGGCCGATCTGAAAGATCTGGACGGTCTGAACGACGAAGAGTTACTCAACCGTCGCTACCAGCGTCTGATGAACTACGGCTACTGCTGAGTTCTGTGCTTCGTTGCAAGAAACCGCCTCCGGGCGGTTTTTTTTTGGCTACACACCGCCGGATTTTCGTGGTGTTATAGAGACTTGGCCGTTAACTGACAGGAGCTGCCGATGAATATCATCGCCATCATGGGCCCGACGGGCGTCTACTACAAAGATGAGCCGATCCGCGAGCTCCATGCTGCGCTGGCTGCTATGGGATTCCAGCTGGTGTACCCCAAAAACAGCGGCGACCTGCTGAAGCTGATCGAAGCCAACGCCCGCATCTGCGGGGTGATCTTCGACTGGGACGACTACAGCCTGGAGCTGTGCAGCGAGATCAACGAGCTGAACGAATACCTGCCGCTGTACGCCTTTATCAATACCCACTCCACTTTCGACGTCAGCCTGCATGAAATGCGCATGGTGCTCTATTTC
Source organism: Serratia sp. SSNIH1 (assembly GCF_002935055.1). Taxonomy (NCBI): domain Bacteria; kingdom Pseudomonadati; phylum Pseudomonadota; class Gammaproteobacteria; order Enterobacterales; family Yersiniaceae; genus Serratia; species Serratia sp. SSNIH1. The sequence continues at coordinate 4,609,249 of NZ_CP026383.1, read as the reverse complement.
TTCGAGTATGGCCTAAATGCGGCCGACGATATCGCGCAGCGCATCCAGCAGTACACCGCGGAATACATCGATACCATTACGCCGCCGCTCACCAAGGCGCTGTTCAACTACGTGCGCGAAGGGAAGTACACCTTCTGCACGCCGGGCCACATGGCCGGCACCGCGTTTCAAAAAAGCCCGGTGGGCTGCCTGTTCTACGATTTCTTCGGCGCCAATACCCTGAAGGCCGACATCTCGATTTCGGTTACCGAGCTCGGTTCGCTGCTGGATCACACCGGGCCGCACCTGGAGGCCGAAGAGTATATCGCGCGTACCTTCAACGCCGAGCAGAGTTATCTGGTCACCAACGGCACCTCCACCGCCAACAAGATCGTCGGCATGTATTCGGCGCCGGCCGGCAGCACGGTGCTGATCGACCGCAACTGCCACAAATCGCTGTGTCACCTGTTGATGATGAGCGATATCGTGCCGATCTATCTGCGCCCGCTGCGCAACGCCTATGGCATCCTCGGCGGCATTCCGCAGCGCGAGTTTACCCGCGAAAGCATCGCCGCCCGGGTGCAGGAGACCCAGAACGCCACCTGGCCGGTGCACGCGGTGATCACCAATTCCACCTATGACGGGCTGCTGTACAACACCGACTACATCAAGCAGACGCTGGAGGTGCCATCGATCCACTTCGACTCCGCCTGGGTGCCTTACACCAACTTCCATCCGATTTACGACGGCAAAAGCGGCATGAGCGGCGAGCGGGTGCCCGGTAAGGTTTTCTACGAAACCCAGTCGACGCACAAGCTGCTGGCGGCTTTCTCGCAGGCTTCGATGATTCATATCAAGGGCGACTACGACGAGAGCACCTTCAACGAAGCCTACATGATGCACACCACCACCTCACCGCACTATGGCATCGTGGCATCGATGGAGACCGCTGCCGCCATGCTGCGCGGCAACCCGGGGCGCCGCTTGATCAACCGCTCGGTGGAGCGTGCGCTGCATTTTCGCCGTGAAGTGCAGCGGCTGCGCGAGGAGAGCGACAGTTGGTTCTTCGACATTTGGCAGCCGGAAGAGATCGATGAAGCGCAATGCTGGCCACTGGATCCGGACGACAACTGGCACGGTTTTGGCCAGACCGATCGCGATCACATGTACCTCGATCCGATCAAGGTGACGATCCTGACGCCGGGCATGAACGAGCTGGGCACGCTGGAGGAGGAGGGGATCCCGGCGGCGCTGGTGGCGAAGTACCTCGACGAGCGCGGCATCGTGGTGGAGAAGACCGGGCCGTACAACCTGCTGTTCCTGTTCAGTATCGGCATCGATAAAACCAAGGCGATGAGCCTGCTGCGCGGCCTGACCGACTTCAAACGCGCCTACGATCTCAACCTGCGGGTGAAGAACATGCTGCCGGATCTGTACGCCGAGGATCCGGATTTCTATCGCAACATGCGCATTCAGGATCTGGCCGCCGGCATTCACCGCCTGATCTGCCAGCACGAGCTGCCGCGCCTGATGCAGCGGGCGTTCGATGTGCTGCCGGAAATGAAGCTGACGCCGCACCAGATGTTCCAGGAGCAGGTGCGCGGCAACGTGGAAACCTGTGAGCTGGATCAGCTGGTGGGCAAGGTGGCGGCCAATATGATCCTGCCGTATCCGCCGGGCGTGCCGCTGGTGATGCCGGGAGAAATGATCACCGAAGAGAGCCGGGCAGTGCTCGATTTTCTGCTGATGCTGTGCTCGATCGGCGAACGCTACCCCGGCTTTGAAACCGACATCCACGGCGCCAAACTGACGGAGGACGGACGCTATCTGGTGAAGGTGTTGAAAGCCCCGCAGCCGTAATGCATTACACGCCCGGCGGTTTGGAAAGATATGCCGGGCGTTCTCATTGACGTCATCGCCGCCGCCGGATACCTTGCCTCATCAAACCGAACAGGAGAGGCCGCCATGCTGGCGTTACGTCAGGTACACCATATCGCGATCATTGGCGCGGACTACGCCGCCAGTAAGCATTTTTACTGCGACATTCTCGGATTTACCCTGCTGAGCGAAGTCTACCGCGAGGAGCGCGGCTCCTGGAAAGCCGATCTGGCGCTCAACGGGCAATACACTATCGAGCTGTTTTCTTTCCCTTCGCCGCCGGCCCGCGTCAGCCGCCCGGAGGCCTGCGGCCTGCGCCATCTGGCGTTCAGCGTTGACGACATTGACCAGGCCATCGCCCATCTGCAGGCGGCCGGCGTCGCCTGCGAACCGGTCCGCGTCGATCCTTATACCCAATCCCGTTTTACCTTTTTCAGCGATCCCGATGGTTTACCGTTAGAATTATACGAGAGTTAACGGCTTAATCGCCTCCCGGCGGCCACAGCCGGGGGCGGTTATGCTATGATCGCGCCCTTGCCCTACATGCCTACAGAGTTATTTCCGCCATGCAAGAGCCTGCTTTTCGCGTCGGGGAGTGGCTGGTGACCCCTGCCGACAACACCATCAGCCGCGACGGACGCCAAAAAACGCTGGAACCGCGCCTGATCGACATGCTGTGCTATTTCGCCCGGCATCCCGACGTGGTGCTGAGCCGCGACGAGCTGATCGACAACGTCTGGAAGCGCAATATCGTCACCAACCACGTGGTGACCCAATGTATTTCAGAGCTGCGCAAATACCTGAAAGACGGCGACAGCGACAGCCCGGAATACATTATCACCGTGCCCAAGCGCGGGTATAAGCTGGCGACGTCGGTGATCTGGTGTGAAGAAGGGGAGACGCAACCCGCTCCCGCACTGGCGCCGCAGATCGCGGTGATCATGCATGAGCCGGAAGACGGCAGCGAGGAAGACGAGACGCCGTATGTGCCGCCGCGCCGGGCAAGCGCACCGCCTGCCACGCCCGGCGAAAAGAAGCCGCGTTTTTATCGTCGCTCGACCTTCTGGGTGTGGCTGGCGTTTCTGGCGGCGCTCAGCGTCTGCGTGGCGTTTGTCGGCATCGCCACGCTGTCGCAGCGCGTGCCGGTATCCACCATGCCGGTGTTGCTCAACCCGCGCGATATCGATATTCGCATCCAGGGCGGCGAGAGCTGCAGTAACTGGATGCCGCAGCTCTCTTATGTGGTGGGCGTCAGCGAGCTGATCACCGATTCGCTGAACACCTACTCGACCTTCCTGGTGCACGACCAGACCAACTACAACTATTCCGGCCCCAGCAACTCGGGCAAGTCGCTGTATATCGAGTTCGTCAATCAGCGCCACTACCGCGCCCAGCAGTGTTTCCTGTCCGTGCGGCTGGTGGATAACGCCGACAGCTCAGTCATGCTGGACAAGCGTTACTTTATTACTGCCGATAACCAGCTGAAGATCCAGACCGACTTCCTCTCCAGCCTGTCCGCTGCGCTGAAGCAGCCTTGGCCGCCACAGCTGGCGCAGCGCCTGGCGCAGCTGCTGCCCGACAACGGGCCGTTGCTGCAGCGTTTCTACCAGGCGCATCAGTTGCTGATCCACGGCGACGCCGATTCGTTGACCCGCGCCAGCGCCCAGCTGAGCGAGCTGATTAAAAGCGCGCCGAACTTCCACTACCTGCTGGCCGAAAAGGCGCTGGTGGATCTGCTGCGTAATTCTTATCAACCGTTCGACAGCCAGGCCCTGGCGCAATTGCGCGCCGATATCAGCCATCTGGCGACGATCCCCGAATTGAAAAACACGCCAATCATGCAGCAAGTTCTGGCGGTAGATGCATTGACGCAGGGGCGCATTGACGAGGCGCACCGGGCGATCGATCTGGGGATTGAATTGCAAATGTCGTGGCTGAATTATGTGCTGCTGGGCAAGGTGTATGAAATGCAGGGGCAGAACCATTTGGCAGCGGATTCTTATATTACCGCATTCAATCTTCGCCCCGGCGAAGACACATTGCATTGGATAACCAATGGCGTATTCCAGACGTCATTGACCAACGTGGTGCCTTATTTAAATAACTATCAGCGCCAATAATTAACCGATATCACGCCGCCATTATTCTCCGGGAATCATGGTGGCGTTATTTATTGGTGAAGGTATGTTGCGTGAATGTATTATTTTGCTGCGCGATATTATTTCTTTTCTGCCGTTTGTTATTTGTTTTTAACCTTTCTATATTGTTGTTTTAAAATGATGTTTATCTTTTCTTTAGCTTACCTTTTTATCTTGATGTGTTAATGAAAAACCTCAGGTTATCATTTGTATGATCATGAGCGTAATCTCACTTTATCTTTAGGACTTTATTCCCCCCGATGGTTAGCATCCTGACTATCAAGCCGGCTCATTAAAATCTTTTATTTATGGGTGTGGCTTATAAGAAACGTAAATCAGGAGAAACTGACCATGGCTTCACCCAAGAAAATAGGGCTTATTGCCTGCACCGGCGTCGTCGCCGGTAATATGATGGGGAGCGGGATTGCCTTATTGCCCGCCAATCTGGCGAGTCTCGGATCTATCGCCATCTGGGGATGGGTGATCTCGATTATCGGGGCGATGTCGCTGGCCTATGTGTATGCCCGCCTCGCCACCAAAAACCCGCAGCAGGGCGGCCCTATCGCCTACGCGGGTGAAATCTCCCCGGCCTTCGGTTTCCAGACCGGCGTGCTTTATTACCATGCCAACTGGATCGGTAACCTGGCCATCGGCATTACCGCCGTTTCTTATCTCTCCACCTTCTTCCCGGCTCTGAACAACCCGGTACCTGCCGGCATCGCCTGTATCGCTATCGTGTGGGTCTTCACCTTCGTGAACATGCTGGGCGGAACCTGGGTCAGCCGTTTGACCACCCTGGGCCTGGTGCTGGTGCTGATCCCGGTGATCGTGACTGCCACCATCGGCTGGCACTGGTTTGACGTCGCCACCTATCAGGCTAACTGGAATACCTCCGGCACCACCGACAGCCATGCGGTCATCAAGAGTATCCTGCTGTGCCTGTGGGCGTTTATCGGCGTGGAATCCGCAGCGGTCAGCACCGGCATGGTGAAAAACCCGAAACGTACCGTGCCGCTGGCAACCATGCTCGGCACCGGCCTGGCTGGCATTATCTACATCGCTGCCACCCAGGTGATCAGCGGTATGTTCCCGGCGTCTGAAATGGCCGCCAGCGGCGCGCCGTTCGCCATCAGCGCCTCGGCGATTATGGGCAACTGGGCCGCACCGATGGTTTCCGCCTTCACCGCCTTCGCCTGCCTGACGTCACTGGGTTCGTGGATGATGCTGGTCGGCCAGGCCGGGGTACGTGCCGCCAACGACGGCAACTTCCCGAAAGTGTACGGCGAGCTGGATAAAAACGGCATTCCGAAGAAAGGCCTGCTGCTGGCCGGTTGCAAAATGACCGCGCTGATGGTGCTGATCACCCTGATGAGCTCCGCCGGCGGCAAAGCGTCCGACCTGTTCGGCGAACTGACCGGCATCGCGGTGCTGCTGACCATGCTGCCTTACTTCTACTCCTGCGTAGACCTGATCCGCTTCGAAGGGGTCAACGTGCGCAACCTGCTGAGCCTGATCGCTTCGGTGTGCGGCTGTGGCTTCTGCTTCATCGCGCTGATGGGCGCCAACTCATTCGAACTGTCCGGCACCTTTATCATCAGCCTGATTATCCTGATGTTCTACGCCCGGAAAATGAATACCCGCCAGGCTGCCAACGCAGCGGCGGTCGATGAAAACACCACGGCCAAAGCGCACTGATTCGCGTCCGCTGACCGACTGAATTTACCCAGCCCCTTTCTTTCCGACCTGTCAGCCGCGACGGGAAGGGGCTTGCTTTGCCAGGAGAAATGCATATGAACGTTATCGCCATCATGAATCACATGGGTGTCTACTTCAAAGAAGAGCCTATCCGTGAACTGCATCAGGCGCTGGAAAGTCTGGATTTCCGCATCGTTTACCCTAACGATCGCGAAGACCTGCTGAAACTGATCGAGAACAACGCCCGTCTGTGCGGGGTGATCTTCGACTGGGACAAATACAACCTGGAGCTGTGCGAAGAGATCAGCCAGCTGAACGAGTACATGCCGCTGTACGCGTTCGCCAACACCTATTCGACGCTGGACGTCAGCCTGAACGATCTGCGCATGCAGGTGCGCTTCTTCGAATATGCGCTCGGCGCGGCAACCGACATCGCCGCCAAGATCAAACAGAATACCGACGAGTATATCGACACCATCCTGCCGCCGTTGACCAAGGCGCTGTTCAAATACGTGCGCGAAGGCAAATACACCTTCTGTACGCCGGGCCACATGGGCGGCACCGCGTTCCAGAAGAGCCCGGTGGGCAGCCTGTTCTACGATTTCTTCGGCCCGAACACCATGAAGTCGGATATCTCGATTTCGGTGTCCGAACTGGGATCGTTGCTGGATCACTCCGGCCCGCACAAAGAGGCGGAAGAGTACATTTCCCGCGTGTTCAACGCCGAACGCAGCTACATGGTCACCAACGGCACCTCCACCGCCAACAAGATCGTCGGCATGTACTCGGCGCCGGCGGGCAGCACGGTGCTGATTGACCGTAACTGCCACAAGTCGCTGACTCACCTGATGATGATGAGTGACATCACGCCGATCTACTTCCGCCCGACCCGCAACGCCTACGGCATCCTCGGCGGCATTCCGCAGAGCGAGTTCCAGCGCGCCACCATCGCCAAACGCGTGAAGGACACCCCGAACGCCACCTGGCCGGTACACGCGGTGATCACCAACTCCACCTATGACGGCCTGCTGTACAACACCGACTTTATCAAGAACACCCTGGACGTGAAGTCGATCCACTTCGATTCCGCCTGGGTGCCTTACACCAACTTCCACCCGATCTACAAAGGCAAGTGTGGCATGAGCGGCGGCCGCGTGGAGGGCAAGGTGATCTATGAAACCCAGTCCACCCACAAACTGCTGGCGGCCTTCTCGCAGGCTTCGATGATTCACGTGAAGGGTGACATCAACGAAGAAACCTTCAACGAAGCCTACATGATGCACACCACCACCTCGCCGCACTACGGCATCGTGGCGTCGACCGAAACCGCCGCGGCGATGATGAAAGGCAACGCCGGCAAGCGCCTGATCAACGGCTCTATCGAGCGCGCGATCAAGTTCCGCAAAGAGATCAAACGCCTGAAAGTTGAATCCGACGGCTGGTTCTTCGACGTCTGGCAGCCGGAGCATATCGATGAGCCGGAATGCTGGCCGCTGCGTTCCGACAGCGCCTGGCACGGCTTCAAGAATATCGATAACGAACACATGTATCTCGACCCGATCAAGGTCACCATTCTGACGCCGGGGATGAGCAAGGAAGGCGAGATGCAGCCGTTCGGTATCCCGGCCAGCATCGTGGCGAAATACCTCGACGAACGCGGCATCATCGTCGAGAAAACCGGGCCGTACAACCTGCTGTTCCTGTTCAGCATCGGCATCGACAAAACCAAGGCGCTCAGCCTGCTGCGCGCGATGACCGACTTCAAACGCTCGTTCGATCTGAACCTGCGGGTGAAAAACATGCTGCCTTCGCTGTATCAGGAAGCGCCTGATTTCTATGAAAACATGCGCATTCAGGATCTGGCGCAGAACATTCACCGCCTGGTGGAGCAACACAACCTGCCGGATCTGATGTATCGCGCGTTCGAAGTGCTGCCAACCATGGTGATGAACCCGTATCAGGCGTTCCAGAAAGAGCTGCACGGCGAAGTGGAAGAAGTCTATCTGGAAGATATGGTCGGCAAGGTCAACGCCAATATGATCCTCCCATACCCACCGGGCGTGCCGCTGGTGATGCCGGGCGAAATGCTGACCGAGGAGAGCCGGCCGGTGCTGGAGTTCCTGCAGATGCTGTGCGAAATCGGCGCGCATTATCCGGGCTTTGAAACCGACATTCACGGCGCCTATCGTCAGGCGGACGGACGTTATCGGGTGAAAGTGCTGAAGGCGAAATAACCGCAGCCAATAACAGGGGAGGCGCTCGCGCTTCCCCTTTGTCGTTCACCGACTGATGGGAGACCTCCATGAAAACACCCTCACAGCCGCGCGCAATCTACTATGTCGTAGCCATACAAATTTGGGAATATTTCAGCTTTTACGGCATGCGTGCGTTACTGATTCTCTATCTGACCCACCAACTCGGCTATACCGACAGTCACGCCATCGATCTCTACAGCGCTTACGCTTCGTTAGTTTATGTCACTCCTATTTTGGGCGGCTGGCTCGCCGACCGCCTGCTGGGCAATCGCGTCGCGGTGATTGCCGGCGCGGCGCTGATGACGCTGGGGCATATCGTGCTCGGCCTGAGTGCGGTCTCCGCCCAGTCGCTCTATCTGGCGCTGGCCATCATCATCTGCGGCTACGGTCTGTTCAAATCCAATATCAGCTGCCTGCTGGGCGAGCTGTATCCGGCGCAGGACTCGCGCCGCGAAGGGGGCTTCTCGCTGCTGTACGCCGCCGGCAACGTCGGTTCCATTTTGGCGCCGATCGCCTGCGGGTTGGCGGCCGAGCGCTATGGCTGGCACGTCGGCTTTGCGTTGGCCGGGATCGGCATGTTCGCCGGCCTGGCGATCTTCCTGCTTGGCGGGCGCCACTTCCGCCATACCCGCGGCGTGAATGCACCGCTGATGCGCGCCAAAAGCCTGGGTTTGCCGCACTGGGGTTGGCTGTTGGCGGCGCTGCTGGCATCGCCGCTGTTCTTCACGCTGCTGTTTGTGCACGACTGGGCCGGCTATTTGCTCGGGCTGGTATGCGTGGCGGCGGTGGTGCTGGTGGCGCGCATTATGCTGCGTGCGGACGCCGGCCAGCGCCGGGGGCTGTGGCAGATCGTTGTGCTGATGCTGCTGGGCACGCTGTTCTGGGCTTTCGCCCAGCAGGGCGGCAGCTCCATCAGCCTGTTTATCGATCACTTCGTCGATCGGCGCTGGTTCGGCTGGACGGTGCCGACCGCGCTGTTCCAGTCGGTTAACGCCTGCGCGGTGATGCTGGGCGGCGTGGCGTTGGCATGGCTTGCGAGCGGCGACGGTACGGGCGATCGCACGCTGCGCATCTGGTGCAAGTTCGCCTTCGGTCTGCTGTTGATCGGCGTCGGCTTTACGCTGATGGCGCTCAATACGCGGCTGCACGGGCCGGGATCGATGGGGCTGATGATCGCCGGCCTGGCGGTGATGGGCTTCGCCGAACTGTTTATCGATCCGGTGGCGATGGCGCAGATCACCCGGCTGAATATCCCCGGCGCCACCGGCGTGCTGACCGGTATCTATATGCTGGCGACCGGCTCGATCGCCAACTACCTGGCGGGCATTATCGCTAATCAGACCGCCGAGGATCACATCGAGGGGGCGGCGATGCAGGCGTATGGCCGCATTTTCGCTCAGATCGGCTGGGGAGCGGCCGGATGCTCGCTGGCGGTGATCGCGGTGCTGGGCGGCTGGTGGTTGCTGACGCGGCGCCAGGCCCGGACGGTTAATGCTTGATTGATGACGGTAGGCGGGGTTAACGTGCAGCTATGTAGAAGTGACAAAGCCTACCGATGAATACTGATCAATTAACGACGCGGGTGGCGGACCAGTTGGGCGCGCAGCAGCGGCTGCTGGTGGCGTTCAGCGGCGGCCTGGATTCCAGCGTACTGCTGCATGCGCTGGCGGCGTTGCGCCGCCAGCGTCCGGCGCTGCAGCTGCGTGCGCTGCACGTGCATCACGGCCTGAGCGCCTTTGCCGACCGCTGGGTTGAGCATTGCCGCAGCCGCTGTGCCGACTGGCAGATCCCGCTGACGGTGACGCACGTGCAGGTGGACGCCCGCCAGGGCGGTATCGAAGCGGCGGCGCGTGCGGCGCGCTATGCCGCCTTCAGCACCGCGCTGACGGAGGGCGAAGCGCTGCTCACCGCTCAACACCTCGACGATCAAAGCGAAACCTTCCTGTTGGCGCTCAAGCGCGGCAGCGGGCCGGCGGGGCTGTCGGCGATGGCGGCGCGCGCGGCGTTGGGTGAGCACCTGCTGTTGCGGCCGCTGTTGGGCTGTTCGCGTCAGACGCTGGAAAGCTACGCGCAACGCCACGCCTTAACCTGGATCGATGACGACAGCAATCAGGACACGCGCTTCGATCGCAATTTCCTGCGGTTGCAGGTGCTGCCGCAGCTCAATCAACGCTGGCCGCACTTCGCCTCGGCGGTGGCGCGCAGCGCCGGCCTGTGCGCCGAGCAGGAGCAACTGCTGGACGAACTGCTGGCGGAACCGCTGCAAAACCTGTTGGCGGCGGATCGCTCATTGGCGATTGACGGCCTGACGGACTGTTCGCCGGTGCGGCGCTTCGCCTTGCTGCGGCGCTGGATCGCGTTGTTTAACGTCGCCATGCCGGCGCGTGAGCAGCTGCAACGCCTGTGGGAGGAGGTGGCGCTCAGCCGGGAGGATGCCGAACCGCAGCTGCAGCTCGGCACCTATCAGATTCGCCGTTTCCGCGGCCGGTTGCACCTGTTGCCGCCGTTGGCGGCGCTGCGCGATGTGCATCTGCCCTGGCAGCCTGACGAGCCGCTGGCGCTGCCGGATGGGCTGGGGCGGCTTGTCGCCGGTGAGGGCGAGCTGGCGCTGCGTGCGCCGCAGCCATCGCAGCGGATCAGCATTCGTTTCGGCGGCGTGCAGGGCACGGTACGCATCGTGGGGCGCACCCATTCGCGGCCGATAAAAAAACTGTGGCAGGAGCTGGGTATTCCGCCCTGGCAGCGTGAACGCATCCCGTTGATTTATTATGATGAGCAGCTGATCGCCGCGCTGGGCGTATTCGTCTGTGAAGCGGGGCTGGTGCCGGAAGGCGAACGCCCATGGCGGCTGCGCTGGGAAAAAAATCATAATAGCGAGGAGCAATGATGAAGTTTGTGGGGATCACGCTGTTGGCCACCGGCCTGTTCAGCCTGCCGGCGTTGGCGGCGGGGGATGCGGCCGCCGGTCAGGCGAAAGCCGCCGCCTGCGCGGCGTGCCACGGCGCGCAGGGCAAGGTGACGGTGCCGATGTACCCGAATCTGGCCGGGCAGAATGCCATGTACCTGCAGCACGCGCTGCAGGCGTATAAGAAAGGGGAGCGCAACGGCGGCCAAGCCGAGGTGATGAAGGCCTATGTGTCGGGGCTGTCGGATGACGATATCGCCGATCTGGCGGCCTTTTACGCCAGCCTGAAGCCTTAAATGACGAGGGCAGCCGTTGGGCTGCCCTGTTGGGATGGGGTTACCGCTACTCAGTCCGACAGACTGACGACCACGGTACCGATTTCCGGATGACTGAAACTGCTGATATGGTCAAGGCGCAGGTCGCGCTGTTGGCCGTTCTGTTCGATGGTCAGATACTCAACGCGTTTCTTTTGCAGCAGGTCGATCGCCTTGGCCTCGATCACTTCTCCGTCGCGTAACTCCAGCTTCAGAATAAGTTTATGCTGACAGGCGAGTTCCAGGTTGTCGTAGTCATCGCAATTGATGGGTTGGTACTCATCATTCATCAACATAGTCGCTCACCAATAAGTTAGCGGCGGCAAAGGCCGCCTGTTCCCTAACGGAGGACGGTAGCGCGTCGTTCGCTGCGACATCGTCCAATGCCTTTAACGCACAAGCCAGCGCATCAGGCACGTAGCCAAGATCTCCACTGCCAATCTCGGCGTAAGTACGGCGTACTAACTCACAGTATTGTTGCACAGTTTCCTCCCTTAAGAACCTCTGCATCATCAAGACCGCTCTCGCGATGAGGCGCAGGCTCTCGGAGTTTTATCCTATCCTAGACGACTATAGCACAGCTGTTATGGAGTTATCAGCACCCTGGCACGCCTTTCGCACTGCCGCGGCCTGGCCGCGCTGGCGGGGTTTGGCCCTGATCAAGTACACTGTCGCCGGATAATAACGAGGTCACCCATGGCGCTGAAAGCAACCATTTATAAAGCCGCGGTCAATATTGCTGATATGGATCGTCACTTCTACCACGACGCCACGCTGACGCTGGCGCAACACCCGTCCGAAAACGAGCAGCGCATGATGCTGCGCTTGCTGGCCTGGATCTGCCATGCGGACGAACGGCTGGTGTTCACCAAAGGGCTGAGCGCCGACGACGAGCCGGAGATCTGGCAGCGCAACGACCACAATGGGCTGGAAATGTGGATCGAGATGGGATTGCCCGACGAGAAGCGCATTCGCAAGGCCTGCAACCAGTCGCCGCGCGTGGTGCTGTACGCTTACGGCGAGCGCGCCGCGCACGTATGGTGGCAGGGAATGCAGGGCAAGGTGGCCGGCCACAAGAACCTGAGCGTGCGTTTTCTCGACGACGAACAGCTGGCGCGCCTGACGGCATTGGCCAGCCGCACCATGACGCTGCAGGCGACGTTGCAAGAGGGAACTATTTGGCTGTCCGATGCTCAGAATAGTCTGGAAATCCAGTTTGCCGAGTGGCAGCAGGCACAGGTGTGACCGGTGCTGGAACTGTCAAGAAACGTAGCCATACCGGATAATGAGTTGGAATTGACGGCGATCCGCGCGCAGGGCGCGGGCGGCCAGCACGTGAACAAAACCTCAACGGCGATCCATTTGCGCTTTGACATCCGGGCATCCAGCCTGCCAGAGTATTATAAGGAACGGCTGCTGGCGCTGAATCATCATCTTATTACCGCTGATGGCGTGGTGATTATCAAGGCGCAAGAGTATCGCAGCCAGGAATTGAATCGCGAAGCGGCGTTGGCCAGGCTGGCCGCGCTGATTCGGCAGGCGATGGTGGTGGAAAAAACCCGCAAGGCGACCAAGCCCACGAAAGGGGCCAAACTGCGTCGCCTGGAAGGCAAGGCGCGTAAAGGCGCCACCAAGGCGCTGCGTGGCAAGGTTCGCACTTAGGAATACATGAACACAGTAGGAGAATAACTGTGAAAAAAATTACGGTAGCCCTGTTCCTCGCGGCAGGCGCACTCTCGTTGTTGGGATGCAACAATCATTATCAACCGAAGGAACAACCGCTGCAGCCGATGCCGCAGAGCTATCAAGGGGTGTTGCCTTGCGCCGATTGCGGCGGTCTGGATACGGCGCTGTTCCTGGATGAGGACGGCACCTTCGTGCTGCAGGAAACCTATCGCGGCACCAAAGACGGCGATCAGACCTTTGCCGATTACGGTAAATGGGCGCGCACGGCGGATAAACTGGTGCTGACCGACAGCAACGGCGAAAAACGCTACTTCCGCCCGGTGGGCAAGAGCCTGGAAATGCTGGATCGCAGCGGCGTGCCGATCGAGTCCAAACTGAATTACCGCCTGGATCCGGTTGAGAAGCCGTTGCCTAAAACGCCGATGACGTTGAAAGGCAGCTACACCTATATGGCGGACGCGGCCGTCTTCAAGGACTGCGCGACCGGCAAAACCTTCCCGGTGGACAACAACATCGCGCTGGAGCAAGGTTACGCCAAAGCATACAAGACCGCCGGTGAGCCGGTATTCCTGACGTTCAGCGCGCACTTCAGCGTGCAGCCGTCGATGGAGGAAGGTCTGACCGAAAAGGCGCTGGTGCCGGACGGCAAAATCGCGTTCGACCGCAGCAAGAACTGCAGCAGCAAATAAGCGATTTCGGATATAAAAAAACCCGCCTGAGCGGGTTTTTTATTTTCTGACGTTCGTCGCTTAGCGTTTGATCTGGCCCAGCAGGAAATCAACGATTTCGCCGGTTTTGATCATTTGCTTCTCGCCGACGCGGCGGTTCTTGTACTCGATCTCTTCGTTGTCGAGGTTGCGGTCGCCGATAACGATAGAGTGCGGCACGCCGATCAGCTCCATATCTGCGAACATCACGCCCGGGCGCTCTTTGCGGTCATCGAGGATCACGTCGATGCCGTGGGAACGGAGGGTGTTGTACAGCTCTTCGGCCAGCGCCTGCACGCGGAACGACTTGTGCATATTCATCGGCAGGATCGCTACCTGGAACGGCGCGATGGCGTCCGGCCAGATGATGCCGCGTTCGTCATGGTTCTGCTCGATGGCAGCGGCCACGACGCGCGTGACCCCGATGCCGTAGCAACCCATGGTCAGCACCTGATTACGGCCATCTTCGCCCTGCACGGTCGCTTTCATCGCTTCCGAGTACTTGGTGCCGAGCTGGAAGATATGGCCCACTTCGATGCCGCGTTTGATCAGCAGCGTGCCCTGACCGTCCGGGCTGGCGTCGCCTTCCACCACGTTACGGATATCGGCCACCTGCGGCAGCGGCAAATCGCGCTCCCAGTTGATGCCGAAGTAGTGTTTGCCGTCAACGTTGGCACCGGCGCCAAAGTCGCTCATCGCCGCTACGCTGCGGTCAGCAACCACCGGCATCGGCAGGTTGACCGGGCCGAGTGAACCCGGGCCGGCGCCGACGATGGCGCGAATTTCTTCTTCGGTGGCGAAGGTCAGCGGCGCGGCAACCTGTGCCAGCTTCTCGGCCTTGACTTCGTTCAGCTCGTGATCGCCGCGCACCAGCAGGGCAACCAGCTTGTGGCCGCTCTCTTCGGTGGCGCGCACCATCAGCGTCTTCACGGTTTTTTCCACCGGCAGCCGGAACTGCTCGACCAGTTCAACGATGGTTTTGGCGTTCGGCGTATCCACCAGGCGCAGCGCTTCGCTGGCCGCGGCGCGCGGCTCTGCCGGCGCGACCGCTTCTGCCAGCTCGATGTTGGCGGCGAAATCGGAACCGGTGGAGAACACGATATCGTCTTCACCGCTGTCTGCCAGCACCTGGAATTCGTGCGAGGCGCTGCCGCCGATCGAGCCGGTATCGGCCTGCACCGGGCGGAAATCCAGGCCCATGCGGCTGAAGATTTTGCTGTACGCTTCGTACATCGCGTCGTAAGTCTCCTGCAGAGACTCCTGTGAGGTATGGAAGGAGTAGGAATCCTTCATCAGGAACTCACGGGAACGCATCACGCCGAAACGCGGGCGCACTTCATCACGGAACTTGGTCTGGATCTGGAAGAAGTTCAGCGGCAGCTGTTTGTACGAGCTGATCTCGTTGCGGATCAGATCGGTGATCACTTCTTCATGCGTCGGGCCCAGCACGAACGGACGATCGCCGCGATCGACGAAACGCAGCAGCTCGGGGCCGTATTGCTCCCAACGGCCGCTTTCCTGCCACAGGTCGGCAGGCTGAACCACCGGCATAGACACTTCGATCGCGTTAGCATTGTTCATTTCTTCGCGAACGATGTTTTCAACCTTTTTCAGAACGCGCAGGCCGGTCGGCAGCCAGGTGTAAAGACCGGAGGCCAGCTTGCGGATCATCCCGGCGCGCAGCATCAGCTGGTGGCTGATCACTTCGGCGTCGGCAGGTGTCTCCTTCAGTGTGGAGAGCAGATATTGGCTAGTACGCATGGTGTTTTGGTTCCGTTAGAACTGCAAATTGCATCGGGCTGCCAGAGTGGCGGCCAAAAGTGACAAAAGTGGTTTAGTTTACCAGCGCGAGCGGGTCGCCAAAAGAGAGGCGGCGGAATTTTAACGCGGGTCGAGCGCCAACACTTCGGTATGACCGTCCACGACGCGCCAGCGCACGTTGAAATCCAGCAGCCAGACGGCGTAATCCCGTTCGACGTCCTCTCCTTTACGATAGGCGGGACGGGGGTCTTGCGCCAGCACCTGGCTGATAAAACGCCTTAATTGCGGGTAACGCGCCTGATGTTGCTGCAGCTGCTGCTCGGCCTGCGGCGCGAAACGCACCGGCATATCGCCGGCGGGCGCGGCCTGGGCAAAGCCGGCGCGGGCCTGCGGCTGGCTCTCGGCGAACGGCAGATAAGGCTTGATGTCCACCACCGGGGTGCCGTCGACCAGATCGAGGCTGCCCAGCTCCAGCACCACGTCGCCGTTTTTTATCCGCACACCTTTCAGCTCAATGAGGGACATACCTAGCGGGTTGGGGCGGAAGGTGGAGCGGGTGGCGAACACGCCCATGCGGGCATTGCCGCCTAAACGCGGCGGTCGCACCGTCGGCCGCCAGCCGCCTTCCAGGGTTTGATGGAAAATGAACATCACCCACAGATGGCTGAAATCGCTGAGGCCGCGTACCGCCTCCGCCTGGTTGTAGGGCGGCAGCAGCAGCAGTTCGCCGCCACCGTCTTCGACCAGCCCCGGCTGGCGGGGAACGGCGAATTTTTCTTTATACGGCGAGCGGATCACGCCGATCTGCTCGAAAACGAATTCGGTCATTTGGACGAGACGTTAAGCGCCGAGCCCTGGCAGACGGCCTGCTGGTAACAACCGGCGACGCCGCTGACAATCTGGCAGTCGTGCAGCAGCACGGCGTTGGCCTTCATGTAAGACGCGCGGATTTGCATGCGCTTACGGGCGGTGGCCAGATTCGGTGGGGAGTCTTGTACGGTGGTTTGGCACGATTCGCCGGACACTTCACCCAGATCGCGGAACGGTTTGCCCACGAGCTCTTCTGCACTTTTGTACAGTTTTACCGGAGCAGGGCGGGCGGCCGGCGTGGCCTTGGCCGGGCTGGTGGTGGTCGGCTTGCTGGTGCTGTTTGTTGAGGACGGCGCGATACGTTGCGATGAACATCCGGCCAGCGCGAGCGCTAACAAACAGAGAGGTAAAACACGCATTGAGATTCCTCTGCCTTAATGAAAGTGGCGCTATTGAAGCAATCTATGGCGGAAATAACAAGACGGGCCTTGGCCCGTCTTGCAATTATAGGAATAAAATTGGCGAATAAGCGCTTACCAGCCTTTCACCGCACCGCCGTTGAAGATTTTGTTGGCGGCGGCGTCAACTTCGTCAGACTGATAGGCCTGCACGAATTTCTTCACGTTTTCCGCATCTTTGTTATCTTCGCGCGCAACCAGCAGGTTGACGTAAGGCGAGTCTTTATCTTCCACGAACAGACCGTCTTTCGCCGGCGTCAGGCCGATCTGGCTGGCGTAGGTGGTGTTGATCACTGCCAGCGCGATCTGCTGATCGTCCAGGGAACGTGGCAGCTGAGGCGCTTCCAGCTCAACCAGCTTCAGGTTTTTCGAGTTCTCGGTCACGTCCAGCACGGTTGGCAGCAGGCCAACGCCGTCTTTCAGTTTGATCAGGCCGACTTTCTGCAGCAGCAGCAGCGAACGGCCCAGGTTGGTCGGATCGTTAGGCAGTGCGATCTGAGAGCCGTCTTTCAGCTCGTCCAGCGATTTGATTTTCTTGGAGTAACCGGCAATCGGGTAAACAAAGGTGCTGCCGACCGGCACCAGCTTGTAGCCGCGATCTTTGATTTGCTGATCCAGGTATGGCTTGTGCTGGAAGGCGTTCAGATCGATATCGCCTTTGCTCAGCGCTTCGTTAGGCAACACGTAGTCGTTGAAGGTCACCAGTTCAACGTCCAGACCGTATTTCTCTTTCGCCACTTTCTGAGCGACTTCAGCCACTTGCTGCTCAGCGCCGACGATCACGCCGACCTTGATGTGGTTTGGATTCTTTTCATCCTGGCCGCAGCCCGCCAGAGCCAGAGTACCGATCAGTGCGCCAATTGCCGCGATGGATTTAAATTTTAACGACATATCCCTTCCTCATTAGACTCGCATTAACATGCTGTGAAACTATTTATGGGTAACGGCTTTGACGATGCGATCGCCGCAGAACTGGATCAGATAAACCAAAACTACCAGTAATACTAATACGGTATTCATCACTGTGGCGTTATAACCGATATAACCGTATTGGTAACCGATTTGTCCCAGACCACCGGCGCCGACCGCGCCGCCCATGGCGGAGTAGCCTACCAGGGTGATCAGCGTGATGGTTGCGGCGTTGACCAGGCCCGGCAGGGCTTCCGGCAGCAACACTTTCTTGATGATCTGCATCGGCGTGGCGCCCATGGCGCGCGCCGCTTCCACCAGACCGGACGGGATCTCCAGCAGGGCGTTTTCCACCATGCGCGCGATGAACGGTGCGGCGCCCACGGTCAACGGCACGATGGCCGCCTGCAGACCGATAGAGGTGCCGACGATCATGCGGGTAAACGGAATCATCCAAACCAGCAGGATAATGAACGGGATGGAACGGAAGATGTTCACCAGCCCGGACAGGATTTTATACAGCGAGTTATTGGCGATGATCTGCCCCGGGCGGGTGACATACAGCAGCACGCCGACTGGCAGGCCGAGCACGAAACCGAAGAAGCCGGAGACAAAGGTCATCATGACGGTTTCCCACACGCCACGCGCCATCAACCACATCATTGCCTCAGACATAACCCAGAACCTCTACTTTTACCTGATTTTCTTGCAGGAACTTAATCGTCGCCAGCGCGTCTTCGTCGCTGCCGTGCAGCTCCGCCAGCATCACGCCGAATTTCACGCCGCCGGCATAATCCATCTGGGCGCTGATAATGTTGTTGTTCACGTTGAAGCGGCGAGCGGCTTCAGACAGCAGCGGCGCATCGACCGACTGGCCGGTGAATTCCAGGCGCAGCAGCGGCTGGCGGTCGCCCTGACGTTCCGGCGACAGGCGTGCGGCGTAGTCGTCCGGAATATCCAGATGCAGCGTGGACTGAATGAACTGTTGGGCCAGCGGGGTTTTCGGGTGCGAGAACACTTCGCTGACGCTGTCTTTTTCGATCAACTGCCCCTGGCTGATGACCGCGACCTGGTCGCAGATGCGTTTCACCACGTCCATTTCGTGGGTGATGAGTAGAATGGTCAGGCCCAGACGGCGGTTGATGTCTTTCAGCAGTTCCAGGATGGAACGGGTGGTGGCCGGATCCAACGCGCTGGTGGCTTCGTCGCACAGCAGCACTTTGGGATTGCTGGCCAGCGCACGGGCGATCGCCACGCGCTGTTTCTGGCCGCCGGACAGGTTGGCCGGGTAGGCGTCGTGCTTGTCCGCCAGGCCGACCAGCTCCAGCAGTTCGGTCACGCGCTTTTTGATCTCGGCGCGCGGCGTATTGTCCAGCTCCAGCGGCAGCGCCACGTTGCCGAACACCGTGCGGGAAGAGAGCAGATTGAAGTGCTGGAAGATCATGCCGATTTGGCGACGGGCGCGCGTCAGTTCGCTTTCAGACAGCGAGGTCAGATCCTGACCATCGACCAGGACCTGGCCGGACGTTGGGCGCTCCAGCATGTTGGCGCAGCGGATCAGCGTGCTTTTGCCGGCACCGGAAGACCCGATAACGCCATAGATTTGCCCTGCAGGGACGTGAAGGGTCACGTCAGAGAGCGCGGTAATAGTGCGCGAACCCTGCTGGAACACTTTAGTGATGTTAGAAAGTTTAATCATATTCTTCTTATTTTAGCGTGGTTGCCCGTGGCTAGATAAAAGTAAACCTCGGCGCGGAACCAAGGTATGGATCAGATGTTAAGGCGTCTAGACGTCTAAGTCAACGGCCAACGACGTTCTCCGGCGTTCTCAGTGCGGGGTAAAACATGCGATACTGTCAGCGTATACAGGCCCTCAGGAGCAAAGCGGTGACACAAAGCGTTCCAGCAATTTTTCTCGATCGTGACGGTACGATTAACGTTGACCATGGCTATGTCCATGAAATCGACAACTTCCACTTTATTGACGGCGTGATTGACGCCTGTCGCGAACTCAAAAAGATGGGCTTCGCGTTGGTGATGGTGACCAACCAGTCCGGCATTGCGCGCGGCAAGTTCAGCGAAGACCAATTTATGTACCTGACCGAGTGGATGGACTGGTCGCTGGCCGATCGCGACGTCGACTTCGACGGCATCTATTTCTGCCCGCATCATCCGGAGGCAGCAATAGAAGAGTATCGTCAGGTGTGTGACTGCCGCAAACCGCAGCCGGGTATGCTGCTGCAAGCGCAGCAGGAATTGAACATCGATATGGCCGCTTCTTATATGGTGGGCGATAAACCGGAAGATATGCAGGCGGCGATCGCGGCCGGCGTTGGCACCAAGGTGTTGGTGCGCACCGGCAAGCCGGTGACCGAGCAGGGCGAACAGCTGGCCGATTGGGTGCTAAATAGCCTGGCGGACCTGCCGGCAGCCATCAAAAAGCGGGTTTAATAGGCGTTACGAATGAATAGTGAGCGGTCAGATAAAAAATGCATATTATCGCTTGTCATTCTGAACCGGCTCCCTATAATGCGCCTCCATCGACACGGAACATGTGAACAACTTCACAGAGTATCCGGGGGTCGCAGAGAAAAAATCCTGAAAATTAGGGTTGACTCTGAAAGAGGAAAGCGTAATATACGCCACCTCGAGTTAGCAAGCGAAAGCGCCTAACTCACTGCTCTTTAACAATTTATCAGACAATCTGTGTGGGCACTCCACAAGACGATATCCAGCATCTTCGGATGCAAAAAAATATCAAGTCTTGAAGAGTGACTAACTGAAGTAAAATTCATGCAGTAAATCTTTGAGCATCGCTTCTCGAGTGGAAGCAAATCAAGCTTTTAATTGAAGAGTTTGATCATGGCTCAGATTGAACGCTGGCGGCAGGCTTAACACATGCAAGTCGAGCGGTAGCACGGGGGAGCTTGCTCCCTGGGTGACGAGCGGCGGACGGGTGAGTAATGTCTGGGAAACTGCCTGATGGAGGGGGATAACTACTGGAAACGGTAGCTAATACCGCATAACGTCGCAAGACCAAAGAGGGGGACCTTCGGGCCTCTTGCCATCAGATGTGCCCAGATGGGATTAGCTAGTAGGTGGGGTAATGGCTCACCTAGGCGACGATCCCTAGCTGGTCTGAGAGGATGACCAGCCACACTGGAACTGAGACACGGTCCAGACTCCTACGGGAGGCAGCAGTGGGGAATATTGCACAATGGGCGCAAGCCTGATGCAGCCATGCCGCGTGTGTGAAGAAGGCCTTCGGGTTGTAAAGCACTTTCAGCGAGGAGGAAGGTGGTGAACTTAATACGTTCACCAATTGACGTTACTCGCAGAAGAAGCACCGGCTAACTCCGTGCCAGCAGCCGCGGTAATACGGAGGGTGCAAGCGTTAATCGGAATTACTGGGCGTAAAGCGCACGCAGGCGGTTTGTTAAGTCAGATGTGAAATCCCCGGGCTCAACCTGGGAACTGCATTTGAAACTGGCAAGCTAGAGTCTCGTAGAGGGGGGTAGAATTCCAGGTGTAGCGGTGAAATGCGTAGAGATCTGGAGGAATACCGGTGGCGAAGGCGGCCCCCTGGACGAAGACTGACGCTCAGGTGCGAAAGCGTGGGGAGCAAACAGGATTAGATACCCTGGTAGTCCACGCTGTAAACGATGTCGATTTGGAGGTTGTGCCCTTGAGGCGTGGCTTCCGGAGCTAACGCGTTAAATCGACCGCCTGGGGAGTACGGCCGCAAGGTTAAAACTCAAATGAATTGACGGGGGCCCGCACAAGCGGTGGAGCATGTGGTTTAATTCGATGCAACGCGAAGAACCTTACCTACTCTTGACATCCAGAGAACTTTCCAGAGATGGATTGGTGCCTTCGGGAACTCTGAGACAGGTGCTGCATGGCTGTCGTCAGCTCGTGTTGTGAAATGTTGGGTTAAGTCCCGCAACGAGCGCAACCCTTATCCTTTGTTGCCAGCGGTTCGGCCGGGAACTCAAAGGAGACTGCCAGTGATAAACTGGAGGAAGGTGGGGATGACGTCAAGTCATCATGGCCCTTACGAGTAGGGCTACACACGTGCTACAATGGCATATACAAAGAGAAGCGACCTCGCGAGAGCAAGCGGACCTCATAAAGTATGTCGTAGTCCGGATTGGAGTCTGCAACTCGACTCCATGAAGTCGGAATCGCTAGTAATCGTAGATCAGAATGCTACGGTGAATACGTTCCCGGGCCTTGTACACACCGCCCGTCACACCATGGGAGTGGGTTGCAAAAGAAGTAGGTAGCTTAACCTTCGGGAGGGCGCTTACCACTTTGTGATTCATGACTGGGGTGAAGTCGTAACAAGGTAACCGTAGGGGAACCTGCGGTTGGATCACCTCCTTACCTAAAGATATTAGTTCGAGTGGCGTGCTCACACAGATTGTCTGATAGAAAGTAACGAGCAGAAATACCTTTATAGGCTTGTAGCTCAGGTGGTTAGAGCGCACCCCTGATAAGGGTGAGGTCGGTGGTTCAAGTCCACTCAGGCCTACCACTTCTCGGAAGTGGAAAAGGTACTGCGCGTGACTGTATGGGGCTATAGCTCAGCTGGGAGAGCGCCTGCCTTGCACGCAGGAGGTCAGCGGTTCGATCCCGCTTAGCTCCACCATATAGTCCGGTATTTCAATACTTCAGAGTATATTGGCGACAGTATGCTGCGAAGTATTTTGCTCTTTAACAATCTGGAACAAGCTGAAAATTGAAACATGACGGCTGAAATTTATCCCTCCGTAGAAGTACTGGGGTAAAGAGTAACCTGTCATAGAGTCTCTCAAATGTTTGCAGCACGAACGATGGAAACATCTTCGGGTTGTGAGGTTAAGTGACTAAGCGTACACGGTGGATGCCTAGGCAGTCAGAGGCGATGAAGGGCGTGCTAATCTGCGAAAAGCGTCGGTAAGGTGATATGAACCGTTACAACCGGCGATACCCGAATGGGGAAACCCAGTGTGTTTCGACACACTATCATGTCATGAATACATAGTGGCATGAGGCGAACCGGGGGAACTGAAACATCTAAGTACCCCGAGGAAAAGAAATCAACCGAGATTCCCCCAGTAGCGGCGAGCGAACGGGGAGGAGCCCAGAACCTGAATCGGCTTGTGTGTTAGTGGAAGCGTCTGGAAAGTCGCGCAGCAAAGGGTGATAGCCCCGTACACTAAAATGCACAGGTCGTGAGTTCGATGAGTAGGGCGGGACACGTGACATCCTGTCTGAATATGGGGGGACCATCCTCCAAGGCTAAATACTCCTGACTGACCGATAGTGAACCAGTACCGTGAGGGAAAGGCGAAAAGAACCCCGGCGAGGGGAGTGAAATAGAACCTGAAACCGTGTACGTACAAGCAGTGGGAGCACCTTCGTGGTGTGACTGCGTACCTTTTGTATAATGGGTCAGCGACTTATATTTTGTAGCAAGGTTAACCGTATAGGGGAGCCGTAGGGAAACCGAGTCTTAACTGGGCGAATAGTTGCAAGGTATAGACCCGAAACCCGGTGATCTAGCCATGGGCAGGTTGAAGGTTGGGTAACACTAACTGGAGGACCGAACCGACTAATGTTGAAAAATTAGCGGATGACTTGTGGCTGGGGGTGAAAGGCCAATCAAACCGGGAGATAGCTGGTTCTCCCCGAAAGCTATTTAGGTAGCGCCTCGTGAACTCATCTTCGGGGGTAGAGCACTGTTTCGGCTAGGGGGCCATCCCGGCTTACCAAACCGATGCAAACTCCGAATACCGAAGAATGTTATCACGGGAGACACACGGCGGGTGCTAACGTCCGTCGTGAAGAGGGAAACAACCCAGACCGCCAGCTAAGGTCCCAAAGTCATGGTTAAGTGGGAAACGATGTGGGAAGGCATAGACAGCCAGGATGTTGGCTTAGAAGCAGCCATCATTTAAAGAAAGCGTAATAGCTCACTGGTCGAGTCGGCCTGCGCGGAAGATGTAACGGGGCTAAACCATGCACCGAAGCTGCGGCAGCGACGCTTAGCGTTGTTGGGTAGGGGAGCGTTCTGTAAGCCGTTGAAGGTGGCCTGTGAGGGTTGCTGGAGGTATCAGAAGTGCGAATGCTGACATAAGTAACGATAAAGCGGGTGAAAAGCCCGCTCGCCGGAAGACCAAGGGTTCCTGTCCAACGTTAATCGGGGCAGGGTGAGTCGACCCCTAAGGCGAGGCTGAAAAGCGTAGTCGATGGGAAACAGGTTAATATTCCTGTACTTGGTGTTACTGCGAAGGGGGGACGGAGAAGGCTAGGCTAGCCGGGCGACGGTTGTCCCGGTTTAAGCGTGTAGGGGGTGTGACCTGGTAAATCCGGTTACATATCAACCCTGAGGCGTGATGACGATGCACTACGGTGCAGAAGTAGTTGATGCCCTGCTTCCAGGAAAAGCCTCTAAGCTCCAGGTAACATTGAATCGTACCCCAAACCGACACAGGTGGTCAGGTAGAGAATACCAAGGCGCTTGAGAGAACTCGGGTGAAGGAACTAGGCAAAATGGTGCCGTAACTTCGGGAGAAGGCACGCTGGCATGTAGGTGAAGTCCTTCGCGGATGGAGCTGAAGCCAGTCGAAGATACCAGCTGGCTGCAACTGTTTAATAAAAACACAGCACTGTGCAAACACGAAAGTGGACGTATACGGTGTGACGCCTGCCCGGTGCTGGAAGGTTAATTGATGGGGTCAGCCGCAAGGCGAAGCTCTTGATCGAAGCCCCAGTAAACGGCGGCCGTAACTATAACGGTCCTAAGGTAGCGAAATTCCTTGTCGGGTAAGTTCCGACCTGCACGAATGGCGTAATGATGGCCAGGCTGTCTCCACCCGAGACTCAGTGAAATTGAACTCGCTGTGAAGATGCAGTGTACCCGCGGCAAGACGGAAAGACCCCGTGAACCTTTACTATAGCTTGACACTGAACATTGAGCCTTGATGTGTAGGATAGGTGGGAGGCTTTGAAGCGTGGACGCCAGTCTGCGTGGAGCCATCCTTGAAATACCACCCTTTAATGTTTGATGTTCTAACTCGGCCCCATAATCTGGGGTGAGGACAGTGTCTGGTGGGTAGTTTGACTGGGGCGGTCTCCTCCCAAAGAGTAACGGAGGAGCACGAAGGTTAGCTAATCACGGTCGGACATCGTGAGGTTAGTGCAAAGGCATAAGCTAGCTTGACTGCGAGAGTGACGGCTCGAGCAGGTACGAAAGTAGGTCTTAGTGATCCGGTGGTTCTGAATGGAAGGGCCATCGCTCAACGGATAAAAGGTACTCCGGGGATAACAGGCTGATACCGCCCAAGAGTTCATATCGACGGCGGTGTTTGGCACCTCGATGTCGGCTCATCACATCCTGGGGCTGAAGTAGGTCCCAAGGGTATGGCTGTTCGCCATTTAAAGTGGTACGCGAGCTGGGTTTAGAACGTCGTGAGACAGTTCGGTCCCTATCTGCCGTGGGCGTTGGAAGATTGAGAGGGGTTGCTCCTAGTACGAGAGGACCGGAGTGAACGCACCACTGGTGTTCGGGTTGTCATGCCAATGGCATTGCCCGGTAGCTAAGTGCGGAAAAGATAAGCGCTGAAAGCATCTAAGCGCGAAACTTGCCTCAAGATGAGTCTTCCCTGGACCTTTAAGGTCCCTGAAGGAACGTTTAAGACTAAGACGTTGATAGGCTGGGTGTGTAAGTGCAGCGATGCATTGAGCTAACCAGTACTAATGATCCGTGAGGCTTAACCTTACAACACCGAAGGTGTTTTGGTGAGACCAAGACAATATTCAGCTTGTTTACAGATTGGTTCTGATGGCTTCAGGAGAGTGAAGCGGTTGGAATAAAACGAATTTGCCTGGCGGCAATAGCGCGGTGGTCCCACCTGACCCCATGCCGAACTCAGAAGTGAAACGCCGTAGCGCCGATGGTAGTGTGGGGTCTCCCCATGCGAGAGTAGGACACTGCCAGGCATCAAACCAAGCCGAAAGCCCTGAACGTCAGTTCAGGGCTTTTTGCTATGCGTAAAATGGATAATCCCGGTTGTAACCCGCTTCATCTTTCATCTCACGATTCTATATTCATCACAAAACCAATCCATTTTTTGAATGAACTCCAGATATTCTTCGTCCGCTATTAAGTTTGGCTGTTAACTTATAAATAACAATAAAGTAACAACCAGGGCGGCAGGAAGCCGAACTTCATCATTGCTATGGCTCGGAGAAAACATCATGACAGAAACAACCTCGGCTCTTGAGGGTGATCGCGGCGTCGAACAGGGGGTGCTGGATAACAAAAAACGCATTTTCGCTATCGTTGGGGCTTCGTCAGGCAATCTGGTGGAGTGGTTTGATTTTTACGTTTACTCCTTCTGCTCAATCTACTTTGCCGCCTCATTTTTTCCGGCGGGCAACAGCACCACGCAGCTGCTGCAAACCGCCGGGGTATTCGCCGCCGGCTTCTTTATGCGACCTATCGGCGGCTGGCTGTTCGGCTATATTGCCGACAAACATGGTCGAAAAAACTCAATGCTGCTTTCGGTCTGCATGATGTGCGCCGGATCGCTGGTGATCGCCTGTCTGCCGACGTATGAGGCGATCGGCAGCTGGGCACCGGCGCTGCTGCTGCTTGCGCGCCTGTTCCAGGGGCTGTCTGTGGGCGGCGAGTATGGCACCAGCGCCACCTACATGAGCGAGGTGGCGATCAAGGGCCGCCGTGGCTTTTATGCCTCGTTCCAGTATGTCACGCTGATCGGCGGGCAACTGCTGGCGCTGCTGGTATTGGTGATCCTGCAGCAAATATTGTCCGGCGAAGAGCTGAAGGCCTGGGGATGGCGTATTCCGTTTGCCCTGGGGGCGGTGTTGGCGGTAGTGGCGCTGTACCTGCGCCGTTCGCTGAATGAAACCTCCGATGCGAAGACGCGTAACCATAAGGATGCCGGTTCGCTGACGGGGCTGTGGAAAAACCGCAAAGCGTTTCTGATGGTGCTGGGCTTTACCGCCGCCGGTTCGCTGACCTTCTACACCTTCACCACCTACATGCAGAAATATCTGGTGAACACCGCCGGTATGGACGCCAAGCTGGCCAGCGCCATCATGACCGTCGCGCTGTTCGTCTTTATGCTGCTGCAGCCGGTGGTCGGCGCGTTCTCGGATAAAATCGGCCGACGCAGCTCGATGCTGATCTTTTCGGCATTGGCCACGGTGTTGACGGTGCCAATCCTGCTTGCCCTGAAAGAGGTGACCAACCCCTTTATGGCGTTCGGCCTGATCGTGCTGGCGTTGTTCGTCGTCAGCTTCTACACCGCGATCAGCGGGCTGCTTAAAGCCGAGATGTTCCCGCCGGAGGTGCGTGCGTTAGGGGTAGGCTTGTCTTATGCGGTAGCGAATGCCCTGTTCGGCGGTTCGGCGGAATATGTCGCGCTGTCGCTGAAATCGTTCGGCGTGGAGAACGCTTTCTTCTGGTACGTTTCCGGCATGTGCCTGCTGGCGTTGCTGGTCTCGCTCCGGCTGCATCGCAAAGGCAAGGAGATACAGCTGTAATAAAAACCCCGGCCTTGGCCGGGGTCAGAGTACATCTTACAGGATACGGCTAATCAGCCGATCGATGCGGATGCGCCGCAGACGGCGAATCAGCTTGCGCACCTTGATCGGGTACTGCTGAATGCTTTGTAGCTCCTGATAATGGCCGACCACGGTGGTGTGGGTGCGGATGCATTCCAGCTCTTTTTGCCGCTGCTCGCGCATTTCCTGCTTGGGATCGTGGATCAGAATGGCGTTTTCCAGATCCAGCCGCCAGGCGCGCGGGTTGAGGTTATTGCCGGTGACCAGCTGCCACTCTTCGTCTACCCACATGCCTTTCAGGTGATAGCTGTTATCGCCATCTTTCCACAGGCGCACGATCAGCTGGCCGGTGTCGACGTAACGCTGCAAGCGGCTCAGGAAGCGGCGCAGGTTGATCTCGTACAGGTAGGGCAGCGCGCCGATGATTTTGAACGGCTGGTCTTCCGGAATATAGAAGTCGTTGGCGGTTTTGTCGCCGACGATGATCTCCACCTGTTTGCCCTGGCGCAGCAGATAAATGATGTTGCGCACCAGCAGCGCCGGCAGGTTGAAATAGGGGGTACACAGCGTCAGTTTCTGGTCGGCGCACGACATCAGGTGATGAATGGTTTTATTCAGCACGCTTTGCTTGCCAAGCCCAACCAGCGGCGTCACCGCCAGCTCATCGTTACCGGCTTTACCGCGGAAGTGGTAACCGGCGCGGCGCAGGGCGAAACGGAACAAACGGGTCTCGTTTTTGATCTCCGGGCTTTTCGGCCGATCGCTGCGATCGAGGCGCTGTACGGCGCCGGCGGTGAGCAGATGCTGCTTGATGTAATCGATCAGGGTATCGGCCAACGCCTCGTTGGTAATCAGCTGGTAGCGATCGTAACGGTATTTCTCATGCTGATGCAGATAGACGTCATTGATGCTGGCGCCGCTGTAGATCACGGTATCATCGACCACGAAGCCCTTCAGGTGCAGTACGCCCAGCGCTTCGCGGGTATTGACCGGCACGCCGTAGATAGGCACCGATTGCTCTGGATGTTGGCTGGCCATGGCGCAGTACCAGTCGGCGTTGGTATTGGCGGCGGCGGCGCCGATGCGCCCGCGCTGTGCGCGGTGCCAGTCGACCAGCACGTAGATTTCCAGCTCGGGCCGCTGCTGCTTGGCTTGATACAGCGCGTTGAGGATCTCGCGCCCGGCGTCGTCATGCTCCAGATACAGGGCCACCAGATAGATACGTTGGGTGGCGTTGGCGATGGCGTCCAGCAGCGTGGTGCGAAAGTCGGACGGCGCGTACAGCGTACGAACATCAGCAACCGTCTGGGGGAGTTTGGGCAGTTGTGCAAGGTGTTGTTGATGTTTGCTACGTTTAAATTTTGACAACATCACAGTGCGTTTCTTCTCTCATGATTGATGGCCGGAACGCCACAGGCTTAAAAACAATAAACCGAATAATCGGGCGATAATACCATTAGTTGCCTCGATTGTGCGTATGTTTTGGCGTTAAGTGGTGGATTCGTAGCGCATTGCGACGCAGGTCACTGCGCGTCGGCGGCCTGCAGCGGCAGCGTCAGATTGACGATGCCGTCCTCAAGCTGCACCTCGATGCCAAAGCCCAGCCGCTGCGCCAGTGCGATCATGCCGCGGTTATTCGGCATGGTGATGCCGCTCAGACGAGTCAGGCCATGAGCGCGCGCATAGGCGATCATTTTCTCCAGCAGCTGACGGCCCAGGCCCACGCCTTTCAGATCGGAACGCACCAGCACGGCGAATTCGGCGTCGGTGTTGTCCGGATCGGACAGCGCGCGGGTCACGCCGATGATCTCGTCTGCGCGCACCGCCACAAAGGCCATTTCACGATCGTAGTCGATCTGCGTCATGTTGGCCAAATCGTCATGGGTAAACTCGTTGATCTCGC
Organism: Serratia sp. SSNIH1; assembly: GCF_002935055.1. Lineage (NCBI taxonomy): Bacteria > Pseudomonadati > Pseudomonadota > Gammaproteobacteria > Enterobacterales > Yersiniaceae > Serratia > Serratia sp. SSNIH1. The sequence goes on along the minus strand of NZ_CP026383.1, from coordinate 4,580,275 downwards.
TGAAGTAGCGATAATAGAGATCTTCCTTGGTCACTCTATCGATGAAATGCTTCAGCGCCGGCTCGTCTTCCGGCAGGATTGGGCGGAACAGGCATTGGCTGCCGTCTTTCAGCGCGATGGTCTCTTCCAGCTCATGCGGATAAGGGCGGATCGCCAGTCGCGCCTGCGGATCGCCGCTGAACGGCGCGAGCTGCATCGAAACGTCCAGCAGGGTGAACTCGCTGCCGGAGGCCAGCACCGGGTGAATATCCAGCCGGGCGATCTCCGGGCAGTCGAGGATCAGGTTGGATACCTGAACCAGCAGGCGGCTCAGCCCAGGGATATCCAAAGGCCGCAGCGCGCTGCGCCCGCGGATCTTGCCGCCTTTCACCGCCTGCAGCACCAGATAACGCGCCAGCGCCATGTTCAGCGGCGGCAGCGCGACCGCCACCTGATTTTCCTGGCGCCACTCTACGCCGCCTTCGCCCAGCATGATCAGCGGGCCGAAAATCGCATCCTGCTCTACCGCGATGCGCAGCTCCTGGGCGCCTGCGCGGTTGGCCATGCTCTGCACCAACAGGCCATGGATGCGTGCCTGGGGGTAGGTGCGCTTCACGCGATCGATGATCGCCTCCGCCGCGCGCTGCACTTCGGTCGCGGTGCGCAGGTAGAGCATGACGCCCTGAACTTCCGATTTGTGCGGGATATCCGGCGAACGCAGCTTCAGCGCCACCGGGTAGCCGATCTGTTCGGCAATGTGTACCGCTTCGGCGCTGTCCTCGGCAATCCAGGTCGGCAGGGTGCTCAGATCGTAGGCCTGCAGGATGGATTGCACCTCGTGGGTATCCAACTGGGTGGCGCCTTCGGCCAGCGCCTGATGGATAAGGCGGTGGGCGTCGGCGGTGTTGGCGGTGAGGCCGACCGGCAGCGCCGGCGTCTCTTTCAACTGCTTCTGGTTGCGGCGATATTCCACCATATGCATAAAGGCGGTCACCGCGCCTTCCGGCGTGCGGTAGGTGGGAATGGCGGCCTCGGTAAATAACCGGCGCGCCTCTTGCGAAGAGTATTCGCCGCACCAGTTGGTCAGCAGCGTGATGCGTTTGCCGCGCGGATGGCGGTGCAGCGCCTCGATCAGCCGTTCCGCCGTGGCGGTGCCCGGCGCCGCCGCGCTCGGCGCGTGGATTAACAGCAGCGCGTCATAGTCGTGGCTATCGAGCAGCGCTTCGATTGCCGCCAGGAAGCGCTGCGGCGTGGCATCGTCGCGCAGGTCGAGCGGGTTGCTGGCGCGGATGAAATCCGGCAGCGCGTCGCTCAATGTCGCCAGGCTCTCATCGCTCAGCGTGGCCAGCTTGCCGTTGCGTCCGATCAGTTCGTCCAGCGCCATCGCCGCCGGCGCCGCCCCGTTGCTGACGATCATCAGCCGCTCGCCGCGCAGCGGATGCATATGGCTGAGGGTTTCCACCGCCGAGAACAGCTCATGGGTATCCTGCACGCGCAGCAGGCCGGCGCGCTGGATGGCGGCGTCATAGGCGGCATCCAGCCCCAGCTGGCTGTTGAGCAGCAGCTGCGCCTGTTGGCTGCGGCCGCTTTTGATCACCAGAATGGGCTTGTTGCGCGAGGCGCTGCGCGAGGCGGAGAGAAAGCGCCGCGCGTCGCTGATGTTTTCCAGATACAGCAAAATGGCGCTGGTCTTGCTGTCGCGCGCCAAAAAGTCGAGCAGGTCGTCGACGTCGATGTCCAGGCTGTCGCCCAGCGCGATAAAGTAAGAGAAACCGACTTCGCGCTGCTGTGCCCAGTCGAGAATGGTGTTGGCCACGGCGGCGGACTGCGAAATAAACGCCAGCTTGCCCTTTTGGATCGGCACCGGCGAGAAGCTGGCGTTGATACCCTGCCACGGCGCCAGCAGCCCCAGGCTGTTGGGGCCCAATAGCCGCATGGCGTAGCGCTGCGCGCAGGCCTTCAGCTCGGCAAACTGTTCCGGCGGCGAAGAGAGTACGATGGCGGTTTTACAGCCGCGTTGGCCCAGCGCTTCAATCAGCGCCAGATTGCGTTTGGCGTGGGTGCAGATGATCGCCAGATCCGGCGTCAGCGGCAGGCTGGCGACGTCGGGGTAGGCCATGACGCCGCATACCGCCTTGTAGCGCGGCGTGACCGGCAAGATGGGCCCGCCGAATCCGCCGGCCAGCAGGTTGCTCATCATCAGGTTGCCGGCGCGGCCGGGCTGCTGCGAAGCGCCCAGCACGGCGATCGATTTGGGACGTAGTAGCGCTTCTAACCCTCGCTGGCTCATGCACGGCTCCTTTTGGCGACGTTACGCCTGATTTTAGGCGCTTTCTGGCTACATTGCTGTGACCGGTGCCTCCGGCCGGGTCGGTTTTCCCGCCAGATACTGTTGACGGAAATAGCGGAAATGCTGATTCAATCCGTCGGCGGCCGGCAGATCGCCCGCCTGTTGCAGCAGGGCGGCGGCCACTTCCGCCGTGCAGTGTTGCTCGGCGCGGCTGGCTTCGCGCAGCTGGTAGTCCGATGCCGCGTCGACGTTGAGGGAAAACACCGGGAATTGATTGAGGTACGGGCTTTTACGGAACATTTTGCGCGCTTCCGCCCAGGTGCCGTCCAGCATAATGAACAGCGGCGGTTTGCCGCCGGCGGGCAGCTGGCTGAACACCGGCCGTTCGGCGTCGGCGTAGGAAGCGGGGAACACCACATAAGGCTGCCGCGCCGGATCGTTGATGGCCGCCAGCAGGGCCGGATCGATCTCGGTGCGCGACCAGAGGAACGCCTGGGTGTCCGGCAGGATATCGGCGATCAGGCGGCCGGTGTTGCTGGGCTTGAGCGGCTCGGCGCCGAACATGATCAGGCAGAAACGGCTGCCGGCCTGCTGCGGACGAATGGTGTCGCACAGGCAGTTTTTATGCGGCAGCAGGCAACCCTGACAACGCGCCACCCGGCAACCGCGCGCCAGAAAAGGGCGGGTGGCGCGGTCTAAACGGAATTGGCGCAGGCGAAGTACGGCGTTGTCGGTCATAACGATCCTGGGGAAAAACCGCTATTGTAACGCAGAAAAAAGCCCGCCGGGAGGGGCGGGCTCGATCGGGGCGCGTTCGCGCGCGATGGCGGGATACGGCCTATACTTGCCGAATCACACTAACTCGTTGAGCCAGTTGTCAAACGGCGCTTTTGGCATCGCGCCGTTGAGCATGTCGACCATCTTGCCCTGACGGAACACCATGATGGTTGGGATGCTGCGGATGCGGAAACGGGCGCTCAGCTCCGGCTCGGCTTCGGTGTTCACTTTCACGAAGCGCACTTTGCCGGCGCGCTCTTCGGCCACGTCTTCAAAGATCGGCGCAAAGCTGCGGCACGGGCCGCACCACGGCGCCCAGAAATCGACCACGACCGGCAGATCGTCCTGCAGCAGCTGGTCCAGCGTGGCGGCGGTGGCGTTGATCACTTCACCGTCGAAGAGCTCATGGCCGCAGCGGCCGCATTTCGCGTTGTCCGCCAGACGTTCTTCCGGCACGCGGTTGGTGGCATTGCAAGCTGCACAAACTGTATTCATGTTGACCTCGGGTACAGAGAAAGCATGGTCCCCGCAACGCGGTTGCGGAGATGTTTCTTTAATGCTGACAATTATCGGCAAAACCCGGCGCATGAACAATGAGGTTTGTTCAATGGATGTGATAGTTGGGAGCTTTTAGCGCAAGTTGGTGGCTTCGTGCACCAACATCAGGTAATCTTCGCGCCCTGCGCGTTGGTGGAGAAGACAATGAACGATTCATTTAGTGGCAAGAACGGTAAGGTCAAAGTGATGTACGTCCGCAGTGACGACGACAACGGCGACGACCGCAACAAGAATAAACGTCCGGCCGGCAAAGGCCGTCCGGCTGACGGTGCGCGCTCCGGCCGCACCGGTCAAGACAAGGCGCGCGGCGGCAACGATCGCCGCGGTGCCGACTCCCGCCGCAGTGAAAGCGATCGTCCTCGCCGTCCGGCGCGCACTGAAGATCGCGGTGGCAACGAGTCGCCGTGGAGAACCGTCTCGCGCGCGCCGAATGAAGAGCCGGCGTTCGATCACGGCGGTATCAGCGGCAAAAGCTTTATCGATCCGGAGCAGCTGCGCCGCCAGCGCGCGGAAGAAACCCGCGTTTACGGTGAAAACGCCTGTCAGGCGCTGTTCGCCAGCCGTCCGGAAGCGATCGTGCGCGCCTGGTTCGTGCAGTCGGTCACCCCGCGTTTCCGCGAAGCGCTGCGCTGGATGGCGGCTAACCGCAAGGCTTACCACGTGGTGGATGAGGAAGAGCTGGCCAAGGCTTCCGGCACCGAGCACCACGGCGGCGTCTGCTTCCTGATCAAAAAGCGTCAGGGCCTGGATGCGCAGACCTACCTGAAAAGCGCACCGGCGACCGACTGCGTGCTGGCGCTGGAAGAAGTGGGTAATCCGCATAACCTGGGCGCTATCGTCCGTTCTTGCGCTCACTTCGGCGTCAACGGCGTGCTGCTGCAGGATCCGGCGCTGCTGGAATCCGGTGCGGCGGTGCGTACCGCAGAGGGCGGCGCTGAGCATATCAAGGCGATCAACGCCGACGATTTCCTGTCGGTGCTGGACACCTTCCGCAAGGCGGGTTACACCATCGTTACCACCTCCAGCCACAAAGGCACCGCGCTGGCGCAGGCCAAGCTGCCGGCCAAGATGGTGCTGGTGCTGGGCCAGGAACGTGACGGTCTGAGCGACAGCGCCTGGCAGCAGGGCGACATGAACGTGTCTATCGGCGGCACCGGCAAGGTGGAAAGCCTGAACGTTTCCGTGGCGACCGGCATTCTGCTGGCGGACTGGTGGCGTCAGAATCAGGCGTAATCTGTTCTACGTCGGATAAAAAAACGGGCGCCGCAGGGCGCCCGTTTCGTTTATTGAAGCTTAGTGAGCGCCGCCGCCCCCACCGCCGCCGGAGCTGAACGGCGGTTTCGCCACCCACACCAGCACCAGCAGCACCAGGAATACCCCGGCCGACAGCCAGAAGATCTCGTTGGCGGAGATGATCAGGCCCTGCGCGGTGATCTCGTTGGCGATATACGCCGACGCCTGTTGTTTGCTCATGCCGAGCTGCTCCAACTGCCGGTACATCTCCTGCGACTGCGGGTTGTACGGGTTGACGAACTCCGTCAGCTGCGAATGGTGTTGCGATTCGCGCTGCGTCCACAGGGTGGTGGTGATCGAGGTACCGATCGACCCCGCCAGCGTTCGCGTGAAGTTCGACAGGCTCGACGCCGCCGCCATGCGTTCCGGCGGCAGGCCGGACAGCGTGATGGTGGTCAACGGCATGAAGAAGCAGGCGATGGCGAAGCCCTGGACAAACTGCGGCCAGGCGGAAGCGCCGAAGTCCATGCCCGGTTCAAACGTATAGGCACGCCAGTAGAAGCACACGGCATACATGATGAAGCTGAAGGTGACCAGCCGGCGCATGTCGAGCCGGTTGCCGAACTTGCCGATGATCGGCGACAGCAGCACCGGGATCAGCCCAACCGGCGCCGACGCCAGCCCCGCCCAGGTGGCGGTATAGCCGTACACCTCTTGCAGCAGCTGCGGCAACAGCACGATGGCGCCGAAGTACAGCATGTAGGCGAGGCTGATACACAGGCAGCCGATGGTGAAGTTGCGCGACTTGAACAGCGACAGATCCACCACCGGATGGTCGTCCGTCAGCTCCCACACCACCAGGAACAGCAGCGCCACCACCGCGACGACGGTGAGCATGATGATCTCGGTCGAGTTGAACCAGTCCAGCTCCTTGCCCTGATCGAGCATGATCTGCAGCGAACCGATGCCGACGATCAGCAATACCAGGCCGACGGTGTCGATCGGTTTGATCTCGGTTTTGGTTTCTCGCCCCTTCAACGTCGCCATCGCCGCCACGATCACGAAGACGCCGATCGGGATGTTGATGAAGAAGATCCAGCCCCAATGGTAGTTGTCGCTGATGTAGCCGCCGAGGATCGGCCCAAAGATCGGCGCGACGATAACGGTCATCGACCAGAGCGCCAGGGCCATCGCTCGCTTGGCGGGCGGATAGTTGTTCAGCAACAGGCTCTGCGACAGCGGGATCAGCGGCCCGGCCACCACGCCCTGGATCACGCGGAAGAAGATCAGCATGCCGAGGCTGTTGGAGATGCCGCACAGCCAGGAGGCGAGGGCGAACAGCGCGGTGGACCAAAGGAACAGCCGCACTTCGCCGAAGCGCTTCGCCAGCCAGCCGGTGATCGGAATCGAGATGGCGTTCGCCACGCCGAACGAGGTGATCACCCAGGTGCCCTGCGAGTTGGAAGACCCGAGGTTACCGGAAATGGTGGGGATCGCCACGTTGGCGATGGTGGAGTCCAGCACCTGCATGAAGGTCGCCATGGCGAGCGCGACCGTCATCCAGGCAAGCTGGGCGCCTTCAAGCGGTTTCTGTGGCAAGATGGCCTCCCGCGCGCTTAGCCGGCGTTCGCATGGATCACGTCGGCGATCAGCTGGTTAACCGGTGCCAGATTCAACGCCAGCGCGTCGCTCTGGTACAGCGGTTTGTCGCGCACCACGTCGGCCAGCACGCGGCCGTCCAGGTTGGCGGTGTCGACGGTCACCAGCGTAGAAAGACCGATGCGCAGCGGATGATCGGCCACCTGCTTGGCGTCGAGCTCAATACGCACCGGCAGACGTTGCACCACTTTGATCCAGTTGCCGGTGGCGTTTTGCGCCGGCAGCAGGGAGAAGGCGCTACCGGTGCCCATGTCGATACCGGCCACTTTGCCTTGATACACCACGTCGTCGCCGTAGACGTCGCTGACCACCGTCGCCGGTTGGCCGATACGCATGTTGGCGATCTGGGTTTCCTTGAAGTTGGCGTCGACCCAAATGTGATCGGCCGGCACCACCGCCATCAGCGGCGAACCGGCGGCGATCTGCGCGCCGACCTGCACGCTGCGGCGCGAGACATAGCCGGTGATCGGGCTGATCACTTTGGTACGCTGCAGCGCCAGCCAGGCATCGCGCATCTGCGCGGCGGCCTGTTGGATCGCCGGCTGCTGTTCCAGCGGGGTGTTCAGTACCATCGCCTGATTGGCGTTGTATTGCTGCACCGCCACTTCCAGCGCGGCCTTGGCGCTGTCGACCGCATCGCGAGCGTGTTGCAGCTCTTCGCGGCCGATGGCGTCAACGCTGCCCAGCACCACGCGGCGCTTCAGATCGTTCTCGGCCTTGCTCAGATCGGTCTTGCGCAGGGCGATGTTGGCCTGATATTGCTTGCTGTTGATGATCAACTGGTGGGTCTGACGCACGCTGTTGGCCAGGCCGGTCTTGGCGCGTTCAAACGCCTGCTCGGCATCGGTCGGATCGAGCGTCAGCAGCACGTCGCCCTGCTTGACGTAGTCGGTGTTGTCGAAATTGACGCTGTTCACGCTGCCGGACACCTGGGCCATGATCTGCACCTGGTTGCCGGAGACGTAGGCGTCGTCGGTTTCCTGGTGATGACGCAGCACCAGGAACCAATACACTAAGTAAGCCACCCCTATAACAATGAAAATAACCGTCAGCAACAGCAGCCAAAATTTACGCTGCTTCTTTTTGCCGTTCGGCTGCTGCGGGTTTTGGATTTCCGCGCTTGCGCTCATGGTGTTCTCCAAGCCTTATATTATTATGCTTTCGAATCCGCTGCGGCCGGGGCCTGATAGCCACCGCCCAGCGCGCGGATCAGTCCTATCTTCGCCTGCAGTAAATTGCTGCTGGCATTCAACTCCGCCTGTTGCTGCTGCAATAGCTGCGTCTGGCTGGTCAACAGATCGTCGCGCCCGATAATCCCTGCCTGGTAACGGGCGTTGGCGACCTGATACACCTGTTGCATCGACTGGGCCGCGGACGCCGCCTGCAGCTGCTGTTGCGCAGAGCTCTGCTGGATGGTGATGGCGTCGGCGGTTTCCTGTACCGCATTCAGGATGGTTTGGTTGTAGGATTCCACCGCTTCGTCATACAGCGCGGATTCCTCGCCCAGCTTGCTGCGCAGCGCCCCGGCGTGGAAGATCGGCAGTGAAATCGCCGGCATCACGTTCCAGGCCTGGCTGGCCGCTTCAAACAGATTCGGGCTGGTGCCACTGGTATTGGTGGTCATCAGGCCGGCGAAGGCTGAAATGGTCAGGCTGGGGTAAAACTCTTTACGCGCGGCGCTGACGCGCTGGCTGTAAGACTCCACCAGCTGACGTTGCGCGGCGATGTCCGGGCGTTTGCCCAGCAGATCCGCCGTCAGCTCGCCCTGCGGCGCCATCAGATTGTCTGCGGGCAACGGCACCTGACGCAGGTGCTGCATGGCGTTCGGCCCCTGGCCGGCCAGCGCAGCGAGCTGGTGTCTGAGCTGCTCGATCTGCGATTGCAGCTGCAGGATCTGCTGCTTGGCGACGTCGGACTGCGCCTGGGTTTGTTGCGGCACGTCGACGCCGGTCAGGCCGGCCTGATAGCGCTGTTGGCGCAGCGCGGTCAGGCGCTCATTGTTGTTCACTTCCTGCTGCAGCAGCTTTTCGAGTGCCAAATTGCTCTGCAGCAGATAGTAGGCGGACGCCACCGAACTGGTCAGCGTCAGCGCCGCCTGTTCCTGCTCGGCGCGCGCGGCGTTGACCTGCGCCTTGGCGGCGTTCACCTGATTGCGGTATTTGCCCCACCAGTCGAACTCGTACGCCAGGTTCAGCCCCAGCGAATTGGAGCTTTCGTAGATCGGCTTATGCGGATACCCCAGCCCCATATTGACGTTTTGCGGCACGCGCTGGCGTTGGGTGCTGGCGTTCAGATCCAGGTTCGGCCCGTTGGCGGCGCTGGCTTCACCCACCACGCTCTGCGCTTCGCGCACGCGGGCGGCGGCCTGCCGCAGGGTCGGCGAGCTTTGCAGCGTCTGCGTCATCAAGGCGTCCAGCTGCGGATCCTTGAGGGCGCGCCACCACTGCGGGCTGACGGCCAGCGAACTGACTTTCGGCTGAGCCAACTGCAGGCTCTGCGGATCCATCAGCGTGGATTGCGGGGCAATATTATCGGTCGAAGCACACCCGACCAGCAGCAACACGGCGAACAGCGGGGTGAATCTCCAGTTAAATGGGGATCGCATAAGTAGGTACCTGAACAGAAATTGTGAATTAGGATAACTGTTCTGTGATTTCCATTTGATCCAGACGTGCCAGCAATTTGCGCGTCAGCTGTTCCAGCTGTTTTTGCTCATCGTCGGTCAGCGTGGACCACAGGAAATGCAGACATTGGTGCTGCGGCGGCAGCAGTTGACTGAGAAATTCTTCCCCCTGCGGCGTCAGATGCAGATGCAGGCAGCGGCGATCGTTGTCGCTTTCCCGGCGCTCGATCCAGCCGCGTTTCTCAAGCTCGTCGGCGATGCGGGTCGCATTGGTGCGCGAGGAGCCTAAGGCAGAGCTTAGCTCAGAAGGTTGGATGCTGTGGCTTTCCTGCGCATCCAGGGTGATCAGCGCCATAAACAGTGTTTCGTTAATCCCCTGCGCCTTCAGCATCTTATTGCGGTTTTCCAGCAGCTTGCCTTGCATGTGCATACACAGGCGGGTCAGCAGGATTTCCTGATAAGGGAAATCTTTCTGCCGGGTGGCGCGGAAATTCAGCATTTGTTCTATGGGGGCAAACGAGCTTTCCATAATTTAGGGCCTCATTAATTTCGTTCGAGATAGTAACGACGGTGACAAATAATGTAAATGTTCAGCCGTGCGGATAATTTAGCAATTCGTGTCATTTGTCAGTGTTTGTAAAGATGTGGCGCATGAAAACGCCAAAGTGAAGCCAAACGATCGGGAGCGGCGTCAGCCCAGACCGAAAAGCATTAACAGCTTTAATGTGACGCCAAAGGTCGTCGCGCCGAGCAGCGTCGACAGAATGATGCTTTTGCTGCGGTAGAAGCACAACGCCAGCGCGGCGAACCCCACCAACGTCGGCAGCAGCTTGGCCGGCTCGCGCATGACGACCGGCGTGCTGGAGACCACCAGCAGGGCGCAGATCGAGGCGATGCCGATGCTGTCGAGCAACAGGGCGGCTTTACCGCGCTTGAGGCCGGGCTGGGCGCGCGCCGGCGCCAGCCGCAGCGGCAGATAACGGAACAGGTAATTGGCGCAGCCCACCACCAGGCCGATCACCAGCACATCAGTGTTCATGGTTGGCCTCCGCAGGGGCGGGCTGGAACAGGGCGGCGACGCAGCCGGCGCCGATGCCGGCCAAAATGGCGACCGGGATGGAGAACAGCACCACGCCGAGCAGCGCGCCGGCCAATGCGGCAGCAATGGTCAGGCTCTGCGGGCGCCGGAAGGCGGCCAGCAGGAAACTGAGAAACAGCGCCGGTAGCATGAAGGCCAGCGAGGCTTCGATCACCGGGAACTGCTCCAGCGGGCCGTTGCCGAACAGCGCGCCGAGCGCGGTGCCGGCCACCCAGGAAAGCCAGGAACAGAGCGCGATGCCCAGCATCCAGTTTTCGCTCCAGCTGCGGTTATTGCGCATCAGCCTGGCGGTAGCGGCGGCGAAGACCTCATCGGTCAGGCCAAAGGCCCACATCGCCGTTTTACCGGGCGACATGCGCGAGACGATGCGGTGGCGCAGCGCCGGGCCGTACAGCAGGTGGCGCACATCCATCGCCATCACCGTCAACGCGGAGACCCACAGCGACATCCCGGCGCTCAGCAGGGCGGTGATCACGAACTGGCTGGCGCCGGCGTAGATGATGCAGGAGAAAAAAATGCTTTCCAGCGGGGAAAAGCCCAGTTTGACGGCGCTGAGGCCGAAGGCGAACGCCACCGGGACATACCCGATGACGATCGGCAAACTGTCGACGACGCCGTTGGCGAAGGTGGCGCTGACGGCGGGCGGATTGAGGCTGTCTGCAGCTTGGCTTTGCATGGTTGTGGGTCGCAGGGTAGATAGGACTTCAATAGTTTATGTCCAGAACATTACCAGAGAGTAAGTAATGTTTATACCCTGCACCGCTAATAAATTTCTTAAGTGACTATTTGCACGATAATCAGATTGTCGCCGGCCCCTGCGGATCGTGGTGCTTGCCGAGCCACCAGGTCAGCAGGTTGAGCAGGCATAACACCCCGCCGGCGGCGGCCACGCCGTACCAGCCGGCATGCTGATAGGCCGAGGCGGAGAGCAGTGAGCCGAGGGCGCCGCCGATAAAGTAGCTGGTCATGTAGCCGGCGGTCAGGCGGTTGCGCGCGTCCGGCATGATGCGGTACATCACGCTCTGGTTGGTGACGTGTACCGCCTGCACCGCCAGATCGAGGATCAGGATGCCGGCGATCAGCGCCCACAGCGATTGTTTGGCGAACGCGATAGGTATCCAGGACAGCAGCAGCAGCACCAGGCCGACGGTGGTGGTCAATCCGGCTTTGCCCTTGTCTGCCAGATGCCCGGCACGTGAAGCGGCCAGCGCCCCGGCGGCGCCCACCAGGCCGAACAGCCCGATCACCCCTTCGGAATAGTTGAACGGCGGCGCGGCGAGCAGAAAGGCCATGGAGGTCCAGAGCACGCTGAAGTTGGCGAACGACAGGGCGCCGAGGATGGCGCGGGTGCGCAGCAGCGGCGTGCGGCAGAACAGGCTGAAGATCGAGGCCAGCAGCTGCGGATAGTTCAGCCCGGAGTGTTGCTTATAGCGCGGCAGCGCGCGCCACAGGATCAGCGCCATCAGGATCATCAGCACGCTGGCGACCCAGTAGATGGTGCGCCAGCCGCCGAACGACGCCAGCGCGCCCGCGACGGTGCGCGCCAGCAGGATGCCGAGCAGCAGGCCGCTCATGATGATGCCGACGGTCTTGCCGCGCTTTTCCGGGTGGGCCAGCGTGGCGGCCAGCGGCACCAGGATCTGCGCTACCACCGAGAACAGCCCGGTAAGCGCGGTGCCGAGGATCATCATCGGCAGCGTGGCGGAGGTGGCGGTGATCAGCATGCCCCCGGCGGCCAGCAGCGTCATGAACACGATCAGCCCGCGGCGCTCGAACATATCGCCGAGCGGCACCAGCAGCAGCAGCCCGGTGGCGTAACCGAGCTGCGCGGCGGTAACGATAAAGCCGGCCTGATTGACCGACAGGTTGAAACCGGTGGCGATGGTTTCCAGCAGCGGCTGCGCGTAATAGTTGCTGGCGACCGCCAGACCGGTAGCGATGGCGATCAGCACGGTCAGCGCCGGGCTGAGGCCCGGGTGGGCGTTTTGTTGGCTCATGGTTTTTTCATCACGGGAAGAAGATGGCGCGCAGTATCCGGCAACGCACGCCGGGAAACCAATGTATAATTTTCATTTTATTTATCTCATTTCAAGATAGATGCCATGAACCTGAAACAGATCCGCTATGCGCTGGCGGTGGCGGAAGAGCTGAACTTTACCCGGGCGGCGCAGCGCTGCCATACGGTGCAGTCGGCGCTGAGCCACCAGATCGCCAAACTGGAAGAAGAGCTGGGCTGTACGCTGTTTGAACGCACTTCGCGTCGGGTGCGGTTGACCCCCGCCGGCCAGGCTTTCGTGGCCCCTGCGCAGCGCCTGCTGGCGGCGCAGCAGGCGCTGGTGGAGGAGGTGACGGCGGCCGACGGCGCGGTGTCCGGCACCCTGACCATCGGCACCATTTCAACGATAAACGTGATGGCTCTGACCGAAAGGCTCGACAAGTTTCACCGCCACTATCCGGCGGTGAATATCCGCCTGTACGTCGGCATGAGCGAAGCGCTGCTGGAGGACGTACGCCAGCAAAAATGCGATATGGCGTTCGTCGGCATCTGGCCGGGCGATGCCGATCTGCTGCCGATGTCGCACCGGCAGTTGGCCGATGAGCCGCTGGTGGCGCTGGTGGCACCGCAGCATCCGCTGGCCGGCCGCGAGCGGGTGAACCTGCAGGCGCTGGCGGAAGTGCCGCTGGTGGATTTCTACAGCGGCACCGGCGCGCGGCGCCAAACCGATCGCGCCTTTCAGGCGGCGGGCATTCGTCGGCACGTCAGTTTTGAAATCGATCATATCGAATGGCTGGAGAATTTGGTGCGGCGCGGGCTGGCGGCGGGCATCGTACCGATCTCGACCGCGCAACGCTTGAGTGCGCTGGTGTCGATTCCGATTGAAGACGGGCCGCGGCGCCAGGTGTATTGCATTTGGCCGCAGCCCATGTCGACTATCGCCGAGCGCTTTTTGCATTTCAGCGGCATCGATATGGCGGGGTAGGGGCGCGGCACTGGCGGCGCCCCTGAACGGTTACGGCTTCGCCGCTTCGGCGGCGGTTTTCACCCAGCCGTCGAAGGTGGCCTGGTGCGCCTTGATCCAGCCGTTGACGTGGTTCTGGATGTCGGCTTCCGAAGCCTGGCCTTCATGCATGCGCAGGTTTTGCGCGTTGATGTCGGCGATCGGCAGCTTCATGATGGCGAACAGCTTGGCGGCCGCCGGATTGGCTTCGGCCCACTGCTTGTTGGCGGCGATGCGCATGGTGTTCACCGGGAAGCCGTAGTTGGCGCCGTTAGGCAGCGTGGTGTCGACGTTCTTCTGCTCGCCCGGCAGGGAGGAGAACGGCACCTGCAGCCAGACCACGTCGCGCCCCGGCACCATCACATCGCTGACCCAGTACGGCGTCCAGGTGTAATACAGCACCGGTTTGCCCTCTTTGTAGCGGGTGATGGTGTCGGCGATCATCGCCGCGTAGTTGCCCTGATTGTGTTCGACGGTATTGCTCAGGCCGTAGGCCTTGATGTGGTGGTTAATCACCGCTTCGCAGCCCCAGCCCGGAGTGCAGCCGGTCAGATCGGCCTTGCCGTCGCCGTTGGTGTCGAACAGCTTGGCGATCTTGGGATCTTTCAGCTGCTCGACGTTGGTGATGTGGTACTGCTCGGCGGTTTTCTTGTCGATCAGGTAGCCCTGCGCGGCGCCGTTGACGTAGACGCCTTCGCGGTAGAACTTGGCGTCGCCGCCGGCGGCCTTGTACTGATCGGCGTGCAGCGGATCCCAGTTGACCGCGATAAAGGTCGCGTCGCCGGAGGCGATCGAGGTGTAGGCGACGTTGTAATCCACTTCACGCGGTTCCTTCACGTCGTAACCCAATTTTTCCAGCGCCTTGCTGACCAGCAGCGTCTGGAACGTCTCTTCGGAAATGGTGCTTTGCACCGGCTGTACCGCGATCCCCTTGCCGGGTAAATCTGCCGCGCTCACGCTCTGTGAGCCAATCAGCGTCGTCAGGGCGAGAGCCCAGATGCCCATAGTGCGCATAGTGTTTCCCCTTTTTTCGATGTGGTGGTGTCATAGCCCGCCGGGGCCGCAGCCGCCGGCGGGAAAAGCGTCAGGCTTGTTTGGTGAACGGGCGAGTCAGCAGCCCGATGGGGCCGCGGCGATACCAGCGGCCGATGCCTTTGCTGCGGCGATCGCGCCCCAGCGATTGGGTGAGGCGATCGAGAATGATCGCCAGGATCACGATGCCGACGCCGCCGACGGCGGCCAGGCCCATGTCCAGCCGGCCGATGCCGCGCAGCACCATCTGGCCCAAGCCGCCGACGGCGATCATCGAGGCAATGACGACCATCGACAGCGCCAACATCAGCGTCTGGTTAACGCCGGCCATGATGGTCGGCATCGCCAGCGGCAGCTGCACCTTGAACAGCAGCTGACGCGGGCTGGCGCCGAAGGATTCGGCGGCCTCGATCAGATCCTCCGGCACCTGCTTGATGCCCAGAATGGTCAGGCGCACGATCGGCGGCAGCGCGAAGATGATGGTCACCACCACGCCCGGCACGTTGCCGATGCCGAACAGCATGACGATCGGCACCAGATAGACGAAGGCCGGGGTGGTCTGCATGGCGTCGAGCAGCGGTCTAATCACCTTGGCGGCATGCTTGCTGCGTGCCAGCCAGATGCCGAGCGGCAGGCCGATAAGAATGCAGAAGAACAGCGCGGTCAGCACCAGCGCCAGCGTGACCATCGCCTGCGACCAGGCACCGATGGCGCCGATGGCGACCAGGGAGAGCAGCGTGGCGGCGCCCATGCCGAGACCCGCGATCTGCCAGGCGAGCAGCGAGAACACCAAAATGGCGATCGGCGCCGGCATGCCCAGCAGCAATTGCTGGAAGCCGCTCAGGATCATGTCCACCGGCACGCGGATACCCTGGAACAGCGGGCGGAAGTGCAGCACCAGCCAGTCGATGCCTTGCGTAACCCAGGCATCGAACGGCACCCAGGCTTTGTGGAACGGATCGAGCAGGCTGAAGTGCTCCGGATGCGCCGGGGCGCCGCTGAGCCAATCGGCGCCTGACGCGGCGGCGTCATGGGCGGCCGGCGGCGGCGCGCTGGACCAGGCGTCGCCGGCGTTGGCGGTGGCATCGTTTGCGGGTGCGGCGCCGGCATCGACCGGTGCGGTAGCCCAGGGATCTTGGGTTTGCGTGGTATCACTCATTGGCGGAGCCCTCCTTGTCCAACGCCTGCAGCAGCATGGCCTTGGAGATGATGCCGAGATAGTTATGTTCTTCGCACACCACCGGCACCGCGCACGGCGCCTGGGCGACCAGGGAGATCAGATCGCTGAGCGGCGTGTCGGCCGGCACGGCGGCGGGGGCCTCGAGCAGGGCATCGTCCAGCGTTTGATTGGCGGACAGCGCCTTTTTCAGCGACTCTATCGACACTACGCCGATAAATTTCTTCCCGCGTTCAACAACATAACCATAGTCCCGGTCCTCATCGCGCAGCAGCTGCAGCGCCGAACGGGGGCCAAAACCGGGGGTTTTGCGGATCAGCGTCACCGGGCGCCGTTGGGCGATATCCTTGGCGCTGAACACATGACTGATGTCCACGCCGCGGAAGAAGGTGCGTACATAGTCGTTGGCCGGATTATTGAGGATCTCGTCCGGCGTACCGACCTGGATCACCTCACCGCCCTGCATGATGGCGATGCGATCGCCGATGCGCATCGCTTCGTCCAGATCGTGGGAAATAAACACGATGGTGCGTTGATGCTGGGCCTGTAATTTCACCAGCTCATCCTGCATTTCGGTACGAATTAACGGATCGAGCGCCGAGAAGGCCTCGTCCATCAATAATATATCCGGGTTATTGGCCAGGGCGCGGGCTAATCCCACGCGCTGGCGCATACCGCCGGATAATTCATCCGGATAAGACAGCGCATAATTCTCCAGCCCGATCTGACGCAGGGCGTCCAGCGCTTTTTCCTGGCGCTCCTGCAGCGGTATGCCGGCTAATTCCATACCGAAGGCGGTATTATTCAGGACATTCATGTGCGGCATCAGCGCGAATGACTGAAATACCATGCTGATCTTATTTCGCCGCACGGTACGCAGCGCGGTGTCGGATATTTTGGCGATGTCCTCACCGTCGATCAGCACCTGACCGCGGGTGGGTTCTATCAGACGATTGAGAAGGCGTACCAGGGTGGACTTGCCGGAACCGGAGAGCCCCATGATGACAAATATCTCGCCTTCTTCAATGGCCAGAGTGGCGTCTTTTACGCCGAGCGATAAGCCGGTTTTTTCAAACAGCCGATCTTTTGTCAGACCTTTATCCAGCAGTTTGAATGCGCGTTCCGGGTGTTCGCCAAATATCTTATACAGGTTCTTTACTTCGAGTTTAATTGCCATGCAATTTGCTGTTTCCTCTGGTTTAATTAAAACGATATGAGCTGTCCTTAGCAAAATAAAAGAGCTTTTTACCCTAACACAGTGAATATCTGAGACAACCCTGAATGTCGTTTAAATGGGGTATTAGTGGTTTACATCAAGGTTTTAATTAGTTATGGTAATTTGGCCCGTGACTCAAAATTGACGGCCGTTATTCGCCATAATGGATTGGTTTTGGGGGAAATAACGCGGTGTGAAGCAGGGGGATATTTCGCTTCTGCGCTTGCCGTTTGGATAATAAAAAACCCGACCAGAGGTCGGGCAAAAGTCATCAGTATTTCATCAGTTTTAACGACAGGTGCCGATATCGAGGGGGATATCGTCGGGCGCTATGTTACCGCCGTAATATGACAGCCAGATGGCAGCCTCAGGCCTTGCGATACAGCCGCCGCGGGTGGCCGATATTGCCGTACAGCATCTCCACCCGCACGAACTGGGTGGCGACGCAATATTCCAGATAACGGCGGGCGGTGGTCTTGCTGATGCCGACCTGTTCCACCACGTCTTCCACCGCATGCGCCACCGCCGGCTGGGCGATAAACAGCGCCTGCACCAGCTCGAGGGTATTGGTTTCGATGCCTTTGGCGCTCGGCTCGCTGGAGAACTGCTTCGACTGCAGGTTGTACAGCGCATCGACGTTGTCCTGATCGATGATCTTGAAGGTGCGCTGGGTCTGCACAAACTGCATGAAGCGTTCGAGCGAATTGCGCAGCCGCTTGTAGGATACCGGCTTGATGATGTAGTCGAAGGCGCCGTTGCGGATCGCCTGGCTGCAGGTATGCATGTCGCTGGCGGCGGTGATGAAGATCACCGAGCAGGCGGGGTTCTTCACCGCCGGTTCTTCCATCAGCTCGATGCCCTGGCCGTCCGGCAGAAAGTTGTCCAGCAGGATCAGCCGCGGCTGATGCTCGTTGGCTTTGGCCCGCGCTTCGGCCAGCGTGGCGGCGTAGGCCACCACCCGCAGGTTGAAATTTTTCTCGATGAACTCTGCGTGCAGCGTCGCCAGTTGCGGCTCATCTTCCACGATCAGAACGTCCAGTGTTTGGTGTGACATAATCGGGTGCTCAAAAAAAATCGGGTTATGGGTTTTATTTAGGGATAAATATAGAGAATATCGCGCCGTGCGGCTCGTTGTCCGACACTTCTATGCTGCCGTGCGCCTGCGCCACGTGGCTGGCGACCAGATGCAGGCCGATGCCGTGGTCGCTTTTATCCGCTTTGGTGGTCACGCCCTGTTCAAACAGCGTATCACGAATCTCCTCGGCGATGCCGGTGCCGCGATCCGCCACCTCGATCACCAGCTCGTCGCTGCCGTCGCTGATATAAAGCTCGATCGCTTCGTGCGGGGCCGGGCAGTGCAGCGTCGCCTCCACGGCATTATCCAACAGGTTACCGACGATCGACATCAGTTCGGTCTCATTCAGCGCCGCCGGGATCTGCCGCAGCTGGCAGGCCGGATCGAAGCGCAGTTCAATACCTTTTTCTCTGGCGCTGGAGTATTTGCCCAGCAGCAGGCCGCACAGCGCCGCCGAGCTGAAGCGCTGCGAGATGAAATCGAGGATTTCCTGTGCGCCCTCCGACTGGGCCTCCACGTAGCGGATAGCCTCGTCGTAGCGCTGCATATGCAGCAGCCCGGCCAGCGTCGCGGTCCAGTTCAGCTGCTCGTGGCGCATGATGCGCAGGTTGTCGGCATAGCGTTTCACCTGGCTGAGCTGGCTGCTCAGGGTATTGATATCGTTCTTGTCGCGGAAACTGATCACCCAGCCTTGCAGTTCCTGTTCCTGCATGATGCGCACCCGGCTGGCGATCACCCGCACGTGGTTAAAGCGGCACACCTCGTCATGCGTATCCTGGCCCAGCTGCGCGGCGGCGAAGAAGTTCGGCTGCGCCTGGATCACGTCGCCGATCGGCCGGCCCAGCAAGCCGGCGGCGGGCTGGTGCAGATCCAGCAGCTCGCGCGCCGCATGGTTGATGGTGATGATCCGCATCTGCGGATCGATGGCGATCACCCCTTCATAGATGGCTTCCAGCAACGCTTTTTGCTGGCGAACCAGCAGCGCGATCTCTTTCGGCTCCAGCCAGAACATCTGGCGCTTGAGGTTTTTCGACAGCAGCCAGGAAAAGACGAACAGGGCGATCAGCAGCAGGACGATGGAGCCGATAATTTGCGTCAACGTCCTGGCATTTAAATTATCGATATGCGATTTCAAATAGCCGACGGAAACGATGCCGATCACGCGATTATTTTCATCCACGATCGGCGCCTTGCTGCGCAATGAAACGCCAATGCCGCCCTTGCGAATGGAAATAATACTTTTTCCTTCCAGCACCTCTTTATTATCGCCGCCGATCATCGGCGTGCCCAGGCGGCCTTCATATTCGGAATGATAAAGGTGGCGGGCATGATTATCGCCGATGACGATATAGCTGGCGTCGCTGCTGGCGCGGATTTTTTTCATCAGCGCGGCGATCCGGACGGCGTCGTTGTTCTCCACTGCGTCGACCAGCGAAGGAATGAGGGCAATTTCCCGCGCCTGTACCTGGGCGCGGGCGCCGAGATCGCGGTGCAGCTGCGCATCCAGCTGGTAATAGGTATAGGCGCCGATACAGGTCAGCAGCAGGCAGGAGAAGGCCACCAGGCACAGAAACAGCTTGATTTGAAATGAGAGTTTGAGGCGCATGGCGGTGCTTCACCGTAAAGAGATCCTGAAGCCTTACCCTATCACGAGAAGCGGGGTCTGTAATATTGCGCCCGATCAACTTGTGATCCCTCACACGGGATTAGAGTGAACCGGACGAGAATTGTTCGTCTGCGATAAAGTTGATAAGCTTTAAAATAAAAGCGGTATTAACACCATTAAAACCACGCCGGTTTTTACATAATCTTAATTAACCCCATAGAAACCATAACCACCATTAAAAACCCTTTTTAACTTTGAACATAATCACAGCAGATAATCCGTGCGCTTCTCTATGATGGCTGAACAAACTAATAAGAGGCCAGATTATGAGCACAACAGATGATTCTTACCTCGTAGCCAAAGACAAGGCCGCCGATATTCCTCTGCGTGAGAAATGGTGGCGGATACTGGACAATTATAAAGTAGGGATTATTCCGTTACCGTTCTTTATTCTGGCCGGCGTATTGATTCTGCTCGACTGCCTGGAAGGCAAATTGCCGAGCGATATCGTGGTGATGGTGGCCACCCTGGCGTTCTTCGGTTTCGCCTGCGGCGAATTCGGCAAGCGCCTGCCGCTGATCGGCAAAATGGGCGCGGCGGCGATCTGCGCCACCTTCATTCCTTCCGCGCTGGTGCACTACGGCCTGCTGCCGGACGTGGTGGTGGAGTCGACCACCAAGTTCTACAAATCGACCAACATTCTTTATCTCTACATCTGTTGCATCATCGTCGGCAGCATCATGAGCATGAACCGCCAGGTGCTGATCCAGGGCTTCCTGCGCATCTTCATTCCGATGCTGTGCGGCGAGATCGTCGGCATGCTGGTGGGGATGGGCGTCGGCATGGCGCTGGGCCTGGAGCCGTTCCAGATCTTCTTCTTCCTGATCCTGCCGATCATGGCCGGCGGCGTGGGTGAAGGGGCGATCCCGCTGTCGATGGGTTACGCGGCGATCCTGCACATGGAGCAGGGCGTGGCGTTGGGGCGCATTCTGCCGATCGTGATGCTCGGCAGCCTGACTGCCATCGTCATCGCCGGCCTGCTCAACCAACTGGGCAAGCGTTATCCGCACCTGACCGGCGAAGGCAGCCTGATGCCGAGCAAGCAGGGCGACAGCGACATGAACGCGGTGGAAAAAATCAGCGGCAAGGTGGACGTCAGCACCATCGCCTGCGGCGCACTGCTGGCCATCCTGCTGTATATGGTAGGCATGCTGCTGCACCGCCTGATCGGTCTGCCGGCGCCGGTGGGCATGCTGTTCGCCGCCGTGGCGGTGAAGCTGGCGCACGGGGTGTCGCCGCGTATTCAGGAAGGTTCGCAGGTGGTGTACAAATTCTTCCGCACCGCCGTGACTTATCCGATCCTGTTCGCGGTCGGCGTGGCCATCACGCCGTGGCAGGAGCTGGTGGACGCGTTCACCGTACAGAATCTGATCGTGATCGTCACAACCGTCAGCGCGCTGGTGGCGACCGGTTTCTTCGTCGGCAAGAAAATCGGCATGCACCCTATCGACGTGGCGATTGTCTCCTGTTGCCAGAGCGGGCAGGGCGGCACCGGCGACGTCGCGATCCTCACCGCCGGCAACCGCATGTCGCTGATGCCGTTCGCCCAGATCGCTACGCGTATCGGGGGCGCTATCAACGTCTCGCTGTCGCTGCTGGTGTTGGCCAAGTTCTTCGTATAACTCCTATAAATCCTTAGCGTTACTTTGCCTTTCCCCGCCCCCGCGGGGATTTTTTTGCCCGCGCGCCGGCCGTACGCGCGGGCAGAGATAATACCGGTTACGCTGCCTGTTTCATGGCGGCGTCGTACCAGGCGAAGTAGCGCTCTACGCCGCGGCGGCCGGATTCGATCAGCGCGCGTTTCTTCTCCTCGCTGATGCCGAACTCCAGCGTGCCGACGTCGAGCGTGTCGACATACACGGTGCGCTTCCAGTCGTCGCTGTCCAGGTGCACCTTGGTTTGGATGTCCAGCATCACGTTGGCCACCGCCAGGGTGAAATCAAACAGGTTGTTGACCGGCGTGCGCGGGCCGGCCTGCCCGGCGGCCTGGGCGATTGCGCCGGCGGAGTCCAGGCGAAGGCCCAGGGTGCGGGTGTTGATGCGCTGGCTGGAACTGTCGATATAAGGCGGCGTGGCGGAAAAGTCATAGTCGAACAGCCGCACCGGGTAGTTGTCGATCATGCCGCCGTCGATGCACAGATCGCCCAGGGTATTGTTCTTGGCCACGAAGGCGAACGGGAACGACATCGAAATGCGCAGGCCGTCCGCCACGTTCATGCGCGGCGTGGTGCGATGCGAATAGACCTCGCGCTGGCCGCTGTTGAGGTTGGCGCCGATAAAGTAAATCGACTTGAACCCTTTCGCCGCCTTCATCGCTTCGAACTGCTCGAAGGTAATATCCGGCTTGCCGGTATATTGCTTGATAATATCGCGCGACCATTGATAGAAATAATCGCCGGGCGCGATGCCGTATTGATTGAACAGGCGGTAGGCGTCCTGGAGCGTACCGAAAAAGCCGCCGTTATAATCGAGGAATTTTTTAAAATCCATCGCCGACAGAATTTTGGTGACGTCCGCCGAGCTGCAGCCCAGGCCGACCAGCAGCGCGGCGATGGCGCCCGCCGAGGCGCCGGAGGTTTGCTTGATCTGCGGCATGATGCCTTTGGCTTCCAGCAATTCCAGCGCGCCGCCATAGGCGATGCCTTTTACGCCGCCGCCTTCAAAGACCAGATTTTCGAATTGATAGTTCATGATATTTCCTCACTCTTGGTTTAGGGAGTAAGGAAAATAACCAAGTGGCGAGCGAGAAAACATGGATTGGGGTTGTGTGGCTCGGCAAACAGAATTATTCATAATAAATATATTATTTATATATTTATCAAAGGCATTTATTAAACAGGCGCATCGGGCCTTTTGCGTCAATACTTAGCGCTGTCCAATTCTCGCAAGGAGTCATCATGTTCTGGAAACGTTGTCTGCTGGGCGCGGCGCTGGCCGTTATGTCATTACAGGCCGGGGCCGCCGCGCCGCAGGCCAAAACCCCGACGCCGGGATTTTACCGCATCATGCTGGGCAGCGTTGAAGTGACCGCGTTGTCCGACGGCGTCATTCGCCTGCCGGCGGACAAGCTGTTGCTGAACACCACGCCGCAGCAGATCGCCGCCGGGTTGGCCGAGCGGCATCAAAGCCTGCCGGTGGTCACCTCGGTCAATGCCTATCTGATCAATACCGGCGACAAGCTGGTGATGATCGACAGCGGTGCCGGCCAGCTGCTGGGCGACGGCCTGGGCAAGCTGGTGGATAACCTGCGCGCGGCGGGCTACCAGCCGGAGCAGGTGGATGAGATCTACCTGACCCACATGCACCCGGATCACCTCGGCGGCCTGGCGCACGACGGCAAGGCGGTATTCCCCAATGCGGTGGTGCGCGCCGCCAGCCAGGACGCGGACTTCTGGCTGAGCGCCGACCAGCTGAAAAGGGCCAATGCGGAAAATAAAAGCAACTTCGAAAGAGCCCAGGCGGCGATCAAGCCTTATCAGGCGGCCGGGCACTTTAAGCCATTCAACGGCGACGGCGAGCTTTCGCCGGGCATCGCCGCCTTTGCCGCCCACGGGCATACGCCGGGCCACAGCGTCTATCAGGTGACGAGCCAGGGCAAAAAGCTGCTGTTGCTGGGGGATCTGATCCACGTAGCGGCGGTGCAGATGCCGCATCCGAAGGTGGCTATCAGCTTTGACAGCGACGCTAAGGCGGCGGTCGCTCAACGGCTGCGGGTGTTCGGCGACAGCGCGCGGCAGAGCGAGCTGGTGGGTGGTGCGCACCTGTCGTTCCCGGGGTTGGGCTACCTGAACCGCCAGGGCGAAGGGTACAACTGGGTGCCGCTGAATTACGGCGCGCTGTAACGCACTCGGTCACTACCGATTGCGCTCGGCGAATACCCGGCTGAACCAATCGAGAAACACGCGCACCCGCGGCGACAGCTGGCGGTTGCGCGGATAAAGCAGCGAGACCGGCATCGGTGGAGAAGGCCAATCCGGCAGCAGCGGCAACAGGCTGCCGTCGGCCAGATCGCCGCGCAGGTGATAGCGCGGCACCTGAATGATGCCCAACCCGGCGCGGGCGGCGGCGACCAGGCTCTCCGCCGCGCTGACCGACACCGTCGCCGGCAGCGTGATGGGCTGCGCTTGCCCCGCCACTGTGAACGCCAGCGGCATCAGCGCACCGGTCGCCGAAGAGCGAAAGCCCACCATGCGGTGATGGCGCAGATCGTCCAGGTTTTGCGGCGTGCCGAAGCGCTGCAGGTAGGCCGGGGCGGCACAGGTCACTTCTTCCAGCTCGCCCAGGCGGCGCGCCACCATGTCGCTGTCCCGCGGTTTGCCGACGCGCACCACGCAGTCGATGCCTTCCCGCAGCGCGTCCACCAGCCGATCGCCTTCGCTCATATAGAGCTCGATATCCGGGTATTGCGCCAAAAAATCAGGCAAGTCGGGCAACAGAAAATGGCGCGCCAGCGTGCCGTGCACCTCGATGCGCAGCAGCCCGCGCGGTTTGGCGCCGGCGAACGCCATCTCCGCCTCTTCGATGTCCGCCAGAATGCTCAGACAGCGCTGATAGTAGGCTTCGCCGTCCAGCGTCGGGCTGACGTGGCGGGTGGTGCGCTGCAGCAGCCTGACCTGCAGCCGGGCTTCGAGCTGTTTGATGGCGTCGGTCACGGTGGAGCGCGGCAGGTTCAGATCCTGCGCCGCCTGGGTAAAGCTACGTTGTTCTACCACGCGGGTGAACAGGCGCATGGCGTCGATTCTGTCCATAATTGTTCGTTTATTTCGGATAGTGATAACGAAGAATAGGGGATTATTCGTCGTATCGAAAGGTGCATGATGACAACTCACTGACCCAGGAGGAGAGACTTATGCAGCACGCCACTCAACGCGTCGCCATCGTCACCGGCGCATCGCGCGGCATCGGCGCCGCCATTGCCGAGCGTCTGGCCGCCGACGGTTTTACCGTCATCATCAACTATTCAGGCAACCCAGTGCCGGCCGATGAACTGGTGCGCAAGATAGAACTGGCGGGCGGCCGCGCGCTCGGCGCCAAAGCCGACGTCAGCGATGCGGCTGCGGTTTCCCGATTGTTCGACAGCGCCGAACAGGCGTTTGGCGGTGTCGACGTGCTGGTCAACAACGCCGGGGTGATGGTGCTGGCACCGGTGGCGGACATGCGCGATGAAGACGCGGATCGCCTGATCGACATCAATCTGAAAGGCAGCTTCAACACGATGCGCGAGGCGGCGAAGCGCCTGCGCGACAGCGGCCGCATCATCAACTTCTCCTCCAGCGTGGTGGGGCTGCTGCAGCCGGGGTACGGCATGTATGCCGCCAGCAAGGCGGCGATCGAGGCGCTGACCAGCGTGCTGGCAAAAGAGCTGCGCGGCCGCAATATCACGGTGAACGCCGTTGCGCCGGGGCCGACCGCGACCGGGCTGTTCCTCGACGGTAAAACCCCGGAGCTTATCGAGCGGCTGGCGAAGATGGCGCCGCTGGAGCGCCTGGGCACGCCGGAAGATATCGCCGCGGCGGTGGCCTTCCTCGCGGGGGCCGACGGCGGCTGGATCAACGGCCAAACCCTGCGCGCCAACGGCGGCATCATCTGATTGGCGACGCGCCGCCGCAGGATCGGGTATCCTGTGGCGGCACACATCACATCAAGGGCGATTTATGGCGGGCGACAATCAGCAGTTTCATCCCGGCGTCAGGTCGCCCTGCGTCAGCCTGTGCCGGATCGACGACGAAACTCAGCAGTGCCGCGGATGCCGGCGCACGCGGGCGGAGATCGCCGCTTGGCCGACCGCCAGTGACGCGGAGAAACGCGCTATTTGGCGGCGGCTTGAGCTGCGTCAGTGGGTGAAATAATCCCCAGCATTATTGCGATTGCGCTGCCAGACTCCATGTAGCACTATTGAGCTACATGTGATTGACCGACGTTGGGAGCGATTATGTCGACGACGACCATCCGTATTCCAGATGAGCTTAAAGCCCGAGTCGCCGCCGTCGCCGAGCAGGCTGGCGTGACGTCTCACAGCTTTATTTTGCAGGCCATAGCGGAGAAAACGCAGCAAGAAGAGTTGCGCCGCGACTTTGAGAATGAAGCGGAAAAACGCTATGCCAAGATCATTGCGACGGGAGAGACTGTCTCTTGGAAAGAGATGCGCGGTTATTTGGAAAATTACGCAGCGGGTAACACTGACGCTGTTAAACCTCCGGTTAAAAAATTGGGGCGCTGATGGCAAACGTCGAGTTGGCGCCAGAGGTCAGGGATGATATCGAACGTATTCTCGCTCATTTGGCTCAGCATGGTGCCGCGGATTCAGGGCGGCGCATTCAGGAAATCATCCAGGCGATTGCGGTATTGGAACATAACCCATTGATCGGACGAGCCCTTGGCGCAGGGCTGCGTGAATTGATTATTGGGCAGCAAGCTCGCGGTTATTTGGCGCTCTACAAATATATCCCTGATATCGATACGGCGTTTGTTCTGGCGATCCGTAGTCAGAAAGAACAAGGGTATTGAATGCACGATACCGGCCTGAAAGACCGGTATCGTTGTCATGCCGTCAGAAATCCCAGTCCTCATCCTCGGTGTTGACCGCCTTGCCGATGACGTAAGACGAACCGGAGCCGGAGAAGAAGTCGTGGTTTTCATCGGCGTTCGGCGACAATGCCGATAAGATCGCCGGGTTGACCTCCGCCATCGCCGGTGGGAACAGCGCTTCATACCCCAGATTCATCAGCGCCTTGTTGGCGTTGTAGTGCAGGAAGGTCTTCACGTCTTCCGTCCACCCGACGCCGTCGTACAGCTCCTCGGTGTAACGCACCTCGTTGTCGTACAAATCCTGCATCAGGTCGAAGGCAAAGTTTTTCACCTGCCGGCGCCGCGCGGCGTCCACTTTCTCCAGCCCTTTCTGGAACTTATAGCCGATGTAGTAACCGTGCACCGCCTCGTCGCGAATGATCAGGCGGATCAGATCGGCGGTGTTGGTCAGCTTGGCGCGGCTCGACCAGTACATCGGCAGATAAAAGCCCGAATAGAACAGGAACGACTCGAGGAACACGCTGGCGACCTTTTTCAGCAGCGGATCGTCGCTGCGGTAGTGGGCCAGAATGATGCCGGCCTTTTTCTGCAGCGCGCGGTTTTCCTCGCTCCAGCGGTAGGCGTCGTCCACGTCCGGCGTTTGGCACAGGGTGGAGAAGATTGAGCTGTACGAGCGGGCGTGTACCGCCTCCATAAAGCTGATGTTGGAGTACACCGCCTCTTCGTGCGGCGTCAGCGCATCGGCGATCAGGGCCGGCGCGCCGACGGTGTTCTGGATGGTGTCCAGCAGCGTCAGCCCGGTAAACACCCGAATGGTCAGCTGCTGCTCCTTCGGCGTCAGCGTGGCCCAGGAGGGGATATCGTTGGACAGCGGCACCTTCTCCGGCAGCCAGAAGTTGGAGGTCAGGCGGTTCCATACCTCCAGATCCTTGTCGTCTTCGATGATGTTCCAGTTGATGGCGCGTACCAGCGGCGCCGATGTTAGGGTCGTCATAAGTTGCCTCACAGCGAGCAGGACACGCAGCCCTGCACCTCGGTGCCTTCCAGCGCCATCTGGCGCAGGCGGATGTAGTAAATGGTCTTGATGCCTTTGCGCCAGGCGTAGATCTGCGCGCGGTTGATATCGCGGGTGGTGGCCGTATCGCGGAAGAACAGCGTCAGCGACAGCCCCTGATCGACGTGCTGCGTGGCGGCGGCGTAGGTATCGATGATCTTTTCCGGGCCAATCTCGTAGGCATCCTGGTAATACGCCAGGTTGTCGTTGGTCATGTAGGGCGCCGGGTAGTAAACGCGGCCGATCTTGCCTTCCTTGCGGATCTCGATGCGCGAAACGATCGGGTGGATGCTGGAGGTGGCGTTGTTGATGTACGAGATGGAACCGGTCGGCGGCACCGCCTGCAGGTTCTGATTGTACAGCCCGTGCAGCATCACCGACTGGCGCAGCGCGCGCCAGTCGTCGCGGCCAGGAATGGCGATGCCGGCGGCGGCGAACAGCTCGCGCACCCGCTCGGTCTGCGGCAGCCAGTCGCGTTCGGTGTACTTGTCGAAGTACTCGCCACTGGCATAGCGGGAGTGTTCAAAACCGTCGAAGGCGCCGCCGCGCTCGATCGCCAGCCGGTTCGAGGCGCGAATGGCGTGATAGGCCACGGTATAGAAATAGAGGTTGGTGAAGTCGATGCCTTCTTCCGAGCCGTAGAAAATGCGCTCGCGCGCCAGGTAACCGTGCAGGTTCATCTGGCCCAGGCCGATGGCGCGGGCGCTGCGGTTGCCCTCGGCGATCGACGGCACCGAGCGGATATCGCTCATGTCGGCCACCGCGGTCAGCGCGCGGATCGCGGTCTCGATCGCCTTGCCGAAGTCCGGCGCGTCCATGGTTTTGGCGATGTTCAGCGAGCCGAGGTTGCAGGAGATGTCCTTGCCGATGCGATCGTAGCTCAGATCCTCGTGATACGTGCTGGCGCGGTTGACCTGCAGGATCTCCGAACACAGGTTGCTCATGTTGATGCGCCCGGCGATCGGATTTTCCCGGTTGACCGTGTCCTCGAACATCACGTACGGGTAGCCGGATTCGAACTGGATCTCCGCCAGCACCTGGAAGAACTCGCGCGCGTTGATGCGCGACTTGCGGATGCGCTTGTCGTCCACCATCTCGCGGTACTTCTCGCTGACGGCAATCTCCGAAAACGGCACGCCATACACCCGTTCGACGTCGTAGGGCGAAAACAGGTACATCTCTTCGTTGTTCTTCGCCAGCTCGAAGGTGATATCCGGGATCACCACCCCCAGCGACAGCGTTTTGATGCGGATCTTCTCGTCGGCGTTTTCCCGTTTGGTGTCGAGGAAACGCAGAATGTCCGGGTGGTGGGCGTTGAGATACACCGCGCCGGCCCCCTGGCGCGCGCCGAGCTGGTTGGCGTAGGAGAAGGCGTCTTCGAGCATTTTCATGATCGGAATGACGCCCGAGGACTGGTTCTCGATGCGCTTGATTGGCGCGCCCACCTCGCGAATATTGCTCAGTAGGAAGGCCACGCCGCCGCCGCGTTTCGACAGCTGCAGCGCGGAGTTCACCGCCCGCCCGATCGATTCCATATTGTCTTCGATACGCAGCAGGAAGCAGGAGACCAGCTCGCCGCGCTGGCGTTTGCCGCAGTTGAGGAAGGTTGGGGTGGCCGGCTGGAAGCGGCCGGAAATCATCTCCTCCACCAGATCCTGCGCCAGCCCGGTGTCGCCCGCCGCAAGCCGCAGCGCCACCATGCATACCCGATCTTCGTAGCGCTCCAGATAGCGTTTGCCGTCGAAGGTTTTCAGCGTATAGCTGGTGTAGTACTTGAAGGCGCCGAGGAAGGTCTCGAAGCGGAATTTTTTGGCGTAGGCCTGCTGGAACAGCTGCTTGATAAACGGGAATTCGTACTGCGCCAGCACCTGCGGCTCGTAGTAGCCTTCCTCCACCAGATAGCGCAGCTTTTCCTCCAGGTTATGGAAGAACACGGTGTTTTGGTTGACGTGCTGCAGGAAGTAGTGCCGCGCCGCCAGCCGATCTTTATCGAACTGGATCCGGCCTTCCGCATCGTAAAGATTGAGCATCGCGTTGAGCGAATGGTAATCCAGCGCGCCCGTCTCGGGCCTGGTCAGTTCTGTCGTTGCCAAAATGCGGTTACTCCCTGTCGAACGTTTTCAACGTCTTGCGCGGTGCCGAGCAGCTCGAAGCGGTACAAAAAAGGCACCTGGCATTTTTTGGCGATGATGTCGCCGGCGATGCCGTACGCTGCGCCGAAGTTGGTGTTCCCGGCGGCGATGACGCCGCGCAGGTATGAACGGTTTTGCGGAACGTTGAGAAAGCGGATGACCTGGATCGGCACCGCGCCGACGGCGCTGCCGCCGCCATAGCTGGGCACGATCAAGATATAGGGTTGTTCCATCAGCAATTTGCTGCGGGCTCCGGCGATCGGAATGCGGATCGCCGGCAGGCCCAGTTTCTCAACGAACCGATGGGTGTTCTCCGAGCTGCTGGAGAAATAGACCAGCGGATTCATCGGCGGGCCTCAGCAGGTGAGCGCCAGCGCGCCGATCTTGTCCGGCCGGAACCCGGACCAGTGATCGTCACCGGCGATAATCACCGGAACTTGCTGATAACCTAAGGATTTAACGTGGTTCAGCGCCTGCTGATCCTGGGTGAGATCGATCACCTGATAATCAATCCCCTGTTTATCAAATGCACGATAGGTGGCGTTGCACTGGACACAGTCCGGCTTACTGTAAATAATAATGCTCATGATTCGCATTTACCTTTAGGCTGAAGGAAAGGCGGACAAGTCAGATAACGGAGCATCGTTCCTGGCGTTTCTGACGGCGTTATCAACCGAACGACATTCCCTGCGGCTGACTCATAAAATACTATATATTGATGTTTGTTTTATCAACCACGCTATATATGGTGTTTTGTGAAGTTTTGCGTGCAGGCCGCGTCGGGGCTGGAAAAGGCGAGGGAAAAAATTTTTGCGGGTGAGAAATTCCCCCTCTCAGTGAAGAGGGGGAATCGAGCGCATTACTGACGCATGCTGACGGCCAGACGATTGAAGGCGTTCATGATGCTGATGGCGAAGGTCAGATCGGCGATCTCGGTATCGCTGAAGTGCGCTTTCAGCGCCTCGAAAGCGCTGTCCGGTGCGCCGGTGGCGGCGATCAGCGTCACCGACTCGGCCCATTCCAGCGCGGCGCGTTCGCGCTCGCTGAACTCATGGCTGACGCGCCAGCCCGCCAGCGTATCCAGCTTGGCATGGCTGAAGCCGCTTTCGCGCAGCGCTTTGCCGTGCATATCCAGGCAGTAGGCGCAGCCGTTGATCTGCGAAACGCGCATAAACATCAACTCGATGGTCGCCTTGTCCAGGGTACCTTTCTCCAGCGCCATCAGCGCGCTTACCATATTTTTGTACGGGGCGGGCGCCAGCTCGGCATAGTTCAAACGTTGCTTAATCATGGTCAACCTCAATCGGTAGTAACGAAATCATGGCGCTACTTTAGCGGCCTTATGGTCTATGCTATAGGGCCATAAAATGATTATTTAACCGGACCATGATGCCATCTTTCCTGACCTCACTGCGGCTGGACAACCGGCTTGCGGAACCGCTGTACCGGCAGATTTACCTGAGGATTAAAGACGCCATCGCCCAGGGCAGCCTGGCGGCGGGCAGCCGGTTACCTTCGGTGCGCGGGTTGGCGAGCGATCTGGGCGTGGCGCGCGCCACGGTGGAAAGCGCCTACGCGCAGCTGATCGCCGAAGGTTTCTTGCAGAGCCGTGGGCAGGCGGGCACCTATGTCTCGCCGCAGCTGCCGCACGTGCCGCCGGGTGCGGTATCTGCTGCGCCGCCGTTATCGGCGATGGCACCCGATCCGCTGCAGCCGCAGGGCATGCTGCAGCCCTTCCAGCTGGGCGTGCCGGCGCTGGACGCGTTTCCAAGGGCGCTGTGGCAGCGCATTGTCGCCCGCCAGCTGCGCGGTTCCACGGTGGCTTCCCTGGCGCTGCCGCCGGCCGGCGGCCTGCCAGAGCTGCGTGAGGCGATCGCCCATTATCTGCATTTGTCGCGCGGTATCAGCTGCAGGCCGGAGCAGGTTTTCCTCTGCGCTGGCTATCCGGCGCTGTTGGACTGGGTGGTGGAGACGCTGTTGCACGCCGGCGACGCGGTATGGATCGAAGATCCCGGCTATCCGGTTACGCGCCCGCTGCTGCGGGCCGCCGGTGTCAGGCCGGTCGCCGTGCCGGTGGATGAACAAGGCATGGACGTGGCCGCCGGTATGCTGACGGCGCCTGAGGCGCGGCTGGCGGTGGTGACGCCGACCCATCAAAGCCCGCTCGGCGTCACGCTCAGCCTGGCGCGGCGCATGGCGCTGCTCGACTGGGCGCAGCAGCGCGAAGCCTGGATCCTGGAAGATGACTACGACAGCGAGTTTCGCTATCACGGGCGGCCATTGCCGCCGCTGAAAAGCCTCGATGTTCAGGGGAGGGTGTTGTACGCCGGCACCTTCAGCAAAACGCTGTTCCCGGCGCTGCGCATGGCTTACCTGGTGGTGCCCGCCGACCTGACGGAGGCCTTTGCACGCAGCAGCCGGCTACGTGGCTGCGGCTGTCCGCCGCTGCTGCAGGCCGGCGTGGCGGATTTTATCCGGCAAGGGCATTTCTACCGCCACCTGAAACGCATGCGGCCGCTGTACCGCCAGCGGCGCGAGTGGCTGACGCAGGCGCTGGAACGGCAACTGGGGACGTGGCTGACAGCGGTGCCGCAACAGGGCGGCATTCAACTGTTGGCCCGGCTGCGTGACGGGGTGGCGGATACGCCGTTGGCGGCGCAAGCCTGGCAACAGGGGTTGGCGGCGCAGGCGTTGTCGGACTGGCGAATCGACCATCCGGCGGGGCAGGGGTTACTGCTGGGGTTCGCCAATTTCACTCGGCAAGAGGAGACGGAGCGGGCGGTGCAGGGGCTGGCACAGCTGTTCAAACGTCTAAATTAAACGGCCCGCGATTTCCGCGGGCCAGACGCACATCTGTTTTATCTTTATGACTGCAGGGGTGTTAACGCCGGGCCAGCAGTACGCCGAGCACGATGCCGACGGCGGCACCGATCCCTACGCCCTGCCAAGGTTTGTCACGCACATAGCTGTCGGCTTGATCGACCGCGTCGCGCGCATGCTGTGTCAGACTGGTAGAGCCATTGAACCGCGCCCGGGCGTCGCGCAGTACGCCTTTCGCCTTACTGTGCAGCTCTTTCAGTTCCTCTTTGGTCTTGTCACCGGACTCACGCAACACTTCATCCAGCGTATCGGCCAACAGAGTGACGTCCTGATCGATATCGCGTTCTGTTCTTTCCGCTTTCTTAAACATTCAGCTCTCCATTTCGACACATGTCTTTTAAGTGTAGACCATGCCGAGATTTGTGTGGTCGATCACGCAAAAAAACGATGATTTCACCGGCGTTAGCAGCCGGCGGCGATAAAATCGCCGTTGGCGCTGACCGGGATCACCGAATTGAACAACACCAGCGCGAACAGGATCAGGATCACGCCGCCGAGCAGCACGGCGATGCGCGGCGCCAGCGCCAGCCGCTGGCGCGCAGGATCACCATCAGGCCGAAGGCGGCGATGAAGACCGCGCTGCCTTTTTCCACCCAGTAACGGCTGAGGCTGAGATCGCCCATCGACAGGTTGAGCGCCACCGCCAGCACCACCACGAACACAATGGCGACCACGCCTTGCATCAGGCTGCCCAGCAGGGTGATCGCCCGGCTGGCGTTCAGCCGTTCGCGGTGGGTGGCCAGATAAGTGGTGATGACGAACTTGCCGTGGCCGGGGCCGATGGAGTGCAGGAAGCCGTAAGCGAAACTGGCCAGCGTCAGCATCAGCCCGCCGCTGTATTGCTGGTTGCGCTGCTGCAGCAGATAGAGCACCAGATAGCGGTGCATGTAAATCTGGAAGGTAATGCAATACTGCACGAAGTCCGCCCAGTGACGCACGAACAGATAGAGCAGCGCCAGCAACAGACCGGCGAGTGCCAGACCGGTGAGGCGGCCTGGCATGTACTTCAGCGAGGCAGTTTTCATTGCGTGAGTGAACCCTGTGCCGAGGGGGGGATTCCTTCAGCATATATCTGCCGATTCGGTTCACAAGCGCCGTTCACAAACGTTGTACATTTGGTTACTCGGCGAAACCAATCACTCACGGAAACGGCCGTTTGATTCCACTAGTATCTGTTTCAACGGCTCCACCGGAGCTTACCGAAACAACACTCTGAGGATTTAAAGATGAAAAAAGTATTAGCGCTGATCGTTGCTGCCACTATGGGTCTGTCTTCTGTTGCTTTCGCTGCTGATACTGCAGCTACTGCTCCGGCTACCACCACCGCGCCAGCTGCGACCACCACTACCGCTGCGCCAGCGGCTGCTGCTGAAAAAGCGCCAGCTAAAGCAACGCACCACAAGAAAGCTAAGCACCACAAAAAAGCGCCAGCCCAGAAAGCTCAGGCCGCTAAAAAGCACCACAAAAAAGCGCCAGCTCAGAAAGCCCAGGCTGCTAAAAAACACCACAAAAAAGCGCCAGTGCAGAAAGCTCAGGCCGCTAAAAAACACCACAAAAAAGCCGGTAAAAAAGCTTAATTAAGTGATGTTTGCGGAACCGAAAGGTTCCGCACTCTCCAGCCCGTACTCCAGACACCCGGTTCTTCCGGGTGTCTTCTTTTGAGGCGACGAACGATGATCAATCGCTATCTGTTTGAAGTCATTTTCAGTGCGGTAACCCTGTGCGGGGTGATCGTCGGTTGGGAACTGTTTTTGGCCGGCAGCTTTCTGTAATTATTGCGCTGCGGCGGTTTCGTGCAAATGCCGCCAGACGAGTACGTTGGGCTGACGTTCAAAGACCACCGTGGAATAGCGCAGCGTGGCGCTTTGCCCCGGCAGGCTCTGTTTTTCCCGGTAGCTGACTACCGCGCCCGTCGGCCATTCGGCCACCAGCTTCATCTCTTCTATCTCGATTTCCAATCCCGGTTTGGCGGCGCGATGCGCGCGGAAAAAGGCGCACAGCGCGGCAAAATCCAGCGGAGCGCCGTTCAGCGCGATCATGCTGAAATCCGGCGTAAAGCGCGCCAGCAGCGCCTGTTCCTCGCCAGCCCCTTTGCCCAGCCAGCGTTCAATGGCGATGTGGGCGTCGATCACTTCGGTAAAGTACGGGTTCATAAAGCATCCTGTTGAGCGTTGAGTTGGCGCACGATGGCGCGGTTGGCGAGGCGCAGGCACAGCAGCAGCGGGATAAATACGCTGGCGCCCGCCAGAATGAAGCAGGTGCGGTAGGCCGCCGCGGGCGGCAGCCCGGTCAGCAGCAGATTCAGCAGCAGGCTGAGCAGCGCCACGCCGAGGCAAAAACTGATCTGGCGGTTG
Organism: Serratia sp. SSNIH1; assembly: GCF_002935055.1. NCBI lineage: Bacteria > Pseudomonadati > Pseudomonadota > Gammaproteobacteria > Enterobacterales > Yersiniaceae > Serratia > Serratia sp. SSNIH1. The sequence goes on along the minus strand of NZ_CP026383.1, from coordinate 4,545,944 downwards.
ATGTTCCACAGCGCGCTGGCGTCCGCCAGCTGAGCGTCGGGGATCTGCAGGAACGCGCTGCTCTGTGCGGTGCTGCTGCACAGGCTGCCGCCAAATCCCATCAGTGCGAAGGCGGCGATCTGCAATGCGTGCTGCCCGGCCTGATCGATCTGCGCCAGCGTCAGCATGCCGGCGCCTTGCAACAGGCAGCCGGCGATCAGCAGCGGCCGCGGGCCGAGGCGATTAAAGGTTTTGCCGGTCAGCGTGATGGCCAGGAACGACGCCAGCGCCCAGGGCAGCATCAGGCCGCCGACCTGGGCGGCGGCCATCCCCAGCTGGTTTTGCAGATACAGCATCGCCACCAGGCTGACGCCGATGAACAGGCCGGGAATGCACAAGTAAACCGCCATGGCGTTGCGCAGCAGCGGATCGCCGACCAGCCGCAGGTTCAGCAGCGGCTGCGGGGTGCACAGGCTATGGCGCAGATAGTACGCCAGCACCAGCAGGCCAGCGGCCAGCAGCGCCGCGCCGGAAGCCTGATGACCGGCCTCGCTCAGCCGGGTCAGGCCGAGCAGCAGCAGCGTCAACCCTGCGCAGGCGCTCAGCAGTCCTTTGCCGTCGAGCGGTTTACGCATCGCCGTCGACGTTTCCGCGCGTAGCCACAGGGCCGCCAGCGCCAGGGCCACGGCCGCCAGCGGCAGGTTGGCGAAAAAGACCCAGCGCCAGTCCAGCCGATCGACGAGCCAGCCACCCAGCGCCGGTGACAGCGCCGGCGCCAGCAGCCCCACCAGCATGATGGCCGCCGACAGCCCGGCGCGTTCATGGCTGCGGTACAGCTGGTAGGTCAGCGTTTGGCCGATGGGGATCAGCAAGCCGCCGCCCATGCCCTGCAGGGTGCGCCAGCCGATCAGCGCGCCGATGCTGTCGGCGTTGCCCGCGCCGAGGGTCGCCAGCATGAACAGCGCCAGCGACAGCAGGAACATCCGCCGCCCGCCGATGCGCTGCGCCAGCCAGGCGCTGAGGGGGATCACCAGCGTCAGGCCGAGAATATAGCCGTTGCTAACCCACGCCAGTTGGCTGACCGACGCCCGCATCGCCTGGCCGATGGCGGGGTAGGCGACGTTGGCGATAAACATATTGATCAGATCGACGAAAAAGCCGAGCAGATAGACGATTGCCACTTTGCTGCGATAAGACATGGTGCCTCCGGTTGAAGGCGAGCAGTGTATCGGGGGGAAAAGTGCGGATAAATCGGCGGCGGGCGATTACACTGTCAAAATTATTTTGACAATAAGGGCGGCGAAATGCTGAATTTGCAGCGCCTGGCGATCTTCGCGGCTGTGGTGGAAGCGGGCAGCTTTACCGCGGCGGCGGCGGCGCTGGGGCAAACCAAGGCGGTGGTGAGTTTTAACGTCAAACAGCTGGAGAATGAGCTGGGGGTGTCACTGCTGGCGCGCAGCACCCGGCGGCTGTCGCTGACCGACGCCGGCGAACGCTTTTACCAGCGCAGCCTGCAGCTGCTGCAGGAGGCGGAAAACGTGCTGGACGACGTGCGCCGCGATCATCACGGGCTGAGCGGCGTGCTGCGCATCACCAGCACGCCGGAGTACGGCGCGCAGGTGGTGGTGCCGGCGCTGGCGGCTTTTTCGCGGCAGCATCCGCGGCTGCGCATCCAGCATGTCTCTTCTTCTTATCATGCCGATCTGATCTCGGAGCGCTTTGACGTGGCGATCCGCCTGGGCCAGCTGGCGGATTCCAGCCACCGCGCGGCGTTGATCGACAGCTTCGCCATTTTTCCGGTGGCGGCGCCGGGTTATCTGGCCGACCGGCCGATTCATTCGCTGACGGATCTGGCGCAGGCGCAGTGGATCGCCCACAGCCGGCTCAGTTCACCGCTCAGCTGGCTGGTGGCCACGCCGCAGCGCGAAGCGGTGCTGTTCAAGGTCGCGGATGCTGCCACGCTCACCGGTGACAGCGCCGCGGCATTGCTGGCGTTCGCCCTGCATGGCACCGGGGTGGCGCTGCTGCCGGCGTGGCTGGCACAGCCCGAAATCGACGCCGGCCGGCTGCAGCGGTTGCTGCCGGATCACCGTTTCCCCGAGCAGAGCATCTATGCGCTCTACCCGAACACCCGCCATGTGCCGGAAAAGGTGCGGGCGTTTATCGATTTTCTGCGCGCGCGGGTAGCCAGGGGCGAATGAACGGCAATATTGCCGCCACCGTTTGCTGATGTACCCATGCACGTTGGGCAGGCGTGGTTGCGCATAGTACCTCTGCTTCCTGTTCTTCAGAGGCCAAAATTTTGCGGCCGTTGGGTTGGCAAATGGGTAAGAAATCGAAATGATTGCCGCGGGTTAATCGCTGTGCGCGGATAGGCTGTTCAGCGCCGTTAGCTGCCAGCGACGCCCCACCCAAACGCGAGCCTTTCTCGCTTGGCAGATAGTTTTGCGGTTCGATAATCAACAAGGGTGCGTTTAGGTGATGCAAACTCTCCGGCCGCAGATAGGGCACCATGCCGGGATCGAGGGCGACGGCAAAGCGGATGCGCGGGTCGGTATAATCGGCATCGAACCGATCGGCGGTGACCTGCGTCAGGTCAACCCTGGCCTGGGTATAGAACCGGCAATTGGGTGACTGCGGCCGTTGCCGACAACCGGCGATGAAATCTGCCAGTCTGACTCTGCCGCCGATGGCCGCGATGGCGCTGTAACCGCCCTTGGAGTGGCCGACAACGCCGATGGCGTGAGGGTTGACGAGAGCAGCCCAGCGAGGGGAGGCGCCGATCGCGTCAATCAGCGCGGAGATATCTTCGGTTTGCCGCCAAAGATTGATGGACTGCGCCGGGACTGAGTCGCCGGTGGTACTGCCGGGTGAGTTGGCGGCAATCACCACCACGCCCTGGCTAACCAGCGCTGCCGCCAGCCAGGCCTGGCTGGTATTGTTCCCTCCGCTGCCGTGACTGAACACCACCAAGGGAAAGGTGCCCTTGGCCGGTGGTGCGTCAATTTGGCCGGCAATACCGGTGAATACCGGATTGGCACCGACGTTTTGTCGTGGGCCTTCGGCCTCGGTGGGATAATAAATACGGCTGGCGAGCGTGCGCGAATCCCGGGAAAACGCTTCATCATGAATGGCGATCTGATAAGGCGATGCGCTGGCCGTCGTGCACAACAGCAGCCACAGAGACAGTAACTTTTTCATCTTCACATCCTCATTACGACAAAAGCGCAAAGGTGACATCGGCTGTGCCTCTCCGCGACCTCGATCGCGATTAAGGTCGTTAAATTATTGTTTTAACAGACTTCACGCCATACACTTTTCCGCTTCGTCTCTTTGGATAAGGCGTAATGAATGCCGCTCATTCCCGTTACCTTTTTGTTCAGCCTGCTGTGCTGCGGGCTGTTGCTTCGCCTTGGCCGGCCCAGCGCCCGGCGTTGGGTTTTCCAGCTGTTACTGCTGCTGTGCGCATGGCAAAGCCTGCTGGTGGGGTTGCGTTACGGTTACGACTTAACGCAGTTCAATCGGTTGCAGCCAATTGGCGCCGTCATGATCCCGGTGCTGGTCTGGCTGGCCTTCCGGGTGAGCACGCAGGGGCGATTGCGGCTTGCCGATGTCTGGCATTTTGCGCCCTTATGCCTGACGCTGTTGGCCAGCTGGTATGCGCCAGTTTGGTTGGATGCGTTGATTATTGCCGCCGATGCGGGTTACGGCGTGGCCTTGTGGTGTGCACTGCGCGGCGGTGAGAATAGTTTGAAGCAGGTGGCGTTGGCGGAAAGCTGGCTCTGCTGCCGTCTGTGGCGTGGGTTAGCCATTTTATTGTTCACCGTCGCGATAGCGGAGCTGATCATTACCCTCGATTTTGCCTGGTTTGGCGGGCGACATGCCGGCCTGTTGGTGACGGTCGACACTCTGCTGCTTACGTTGGGCGTGTACCAGGTCTTGTCCCGCACCCGGCCGGCGGAGCAACCGGTCGAGGAAACGCCGGAGCCTGTTAAAGTCGTCGCAGTGAATGATGACCAGATCCACCACTGGTTTGTTCAGGTGCAACAGCGATTGCTGAAAGACGATCTTTATTTGCAACCGGAGCTGAATTTGGCGCTGTTGGCGCGCAAAAGTGGATTGCCGGCGCGCCGGGTGTCGCAGGCCATCAATCAGCATGCCGGGATGAATGTCTCGCAATACGTGAACCAATTGCGCATCGGTGAGGCGGCGCGAAGGCTGCTTGTCGGCGACCGCCCGATAACCGAAATCATGCATGAGTCGGGATTTACCACCAAGTCGAATTTTAACCGCGAATTCTTGCGCGTATATGGTGCCAATCCCAGCGAATGGCGCAGGCAGCAAAGACTTAGTTAAATAATAATTCGTTATAACTCTCTCATTTATCATCAGATCCCATCGGGGTATGCTGGCAATCTCTGTCTATCCCGTCCGATGCGAGCCACCTTCGATGACCGCAGAAAATAACCTCCAGCTGAACCGACGCATTCTGTCCGTGGTGATGTTCACCTTCGTCTGCTACCTGACCATCGGCCTGCCGCTGGCGGTGCTGCCGGGATTTGTGCATGACCATCTGGGTTACAACTCGGTGCTGGCGGGCCTTATCATCAGCGCGCAGTACTTCGCCACGCTGTTCAGCCGCCCACACGCCGGGCGCTATGCCGATCAGCTGGGGCCGAAGAAGGTGGTGCTGTTCGGCCTGGCGTGCTGCGGTGCCAGCGGCCTGTTTTACGCGCTGGCGTTCGGCGTTGACGATTACCCGTGGCTCAGCCTGCTGTTGCTGTGCGTGGGGAGGGTGTTTCTCGGCGTCGGCGAAAGCTTCGCCAGCACCGGTTCCACGCTGTGGGGTATCGGCCGGGTCGGAGCGATGCACACCGCGCGGGTGATTTCCTGGAACGGCGTTGCCACTTACGGGGCGATGGCGGCCGGGGCGCCGCTCGGCGTGTACCTGAATCAGCAGTGGGGGTTGGCCGGGGTGGCGGGGCTGATCGTACTGGCGGTCGCGGTGGCGCTGCTGTTGGCGAGCGGCAAGCCGGACGTTTCGATCGCCGCCGGGCAGCGCATCGCCTTTCGCGCGGTGTTCGGTCGCATTTGGGCCTATGGTCTCGGGCTGGCGATGGGCACCGTCGGCTTCGGCGTGATCGCCACGTTCATCACGCTTTACTATGCCGACAAAGGTTGGAGCGGCGCGGCGTTTTCGCTGACGCTGTTCAGCTGCGCCTTCGTCGGCATCCGCCTGATCTTCAGCAATGTCATCAACCGCCACGGCGGTCTGAAGGTGACGCTGGCGTCGTTTCTGGTCGAGATCGTCGGGCTGCTGTTGATCTGGCAGGCCGGTGAGCCCTGGATGGTGCAAACCGGCGCGTTGCTGGCCGGCGCCGGTTTCTCGCTGGTGTTCCCGGCGCTGGGCGTCGAGGCGGTGAAACAGGTGCCGCCGCAGAATCAGGGCACGGCGCTCGGCACCTATTCGGCGTTCCTCGACCTGGCGCTGGGCATCACCGGCCCGCTGGCCGGGCTGCTGATTGGGCAAGCGGGCGTGCGGTCGATCTATCTGGCGGCGGCGCTGCTGGTGGCGCTCGGGGTGTTGCTCACTCTGCGCCTGCTGCAGCGCAGCCGGCGCTGATTCAGGAATAGTCCGAAACCCGGATTCCTCCCCAGAAAATCATTGTTTCGGTGAATGATTACGGTAAGGTCGCTCAGCGGTCCAGAATGAGAGGAGGAATCGATGTATTTACGGCCGGATGAAGTGGCTAAAGTGTTGGAGAATACCGGCTTTGAGCGTGATTATGTCACCGATCAGGCCTATGGCTACCGCAAGGGTGCGCACTACGTGTATGTGAATCGCGAAGCGCGGATGGGCAGAACCGCGTTGGTGATCCACCCGGCGTTGAAAGAGAGAAGCGTGCATTTCGCCACGCCAACCTCCCCGGTGCGCACCAGCGAGCAGTATCTGGAATTTCCCCTGGATTTAAGCGGTGACGCCCCGAACCTGCGTTACGGCATCGCACACGGCTTCAGCTCGCGCGAAGCGCTGTCGCGCTACCTCTTCAGCATGTTCCTGTAATCGGTCCCCCGCCTTGGGGGACGCGATCAGCCGTGGGCCAACGCTTCGCGGTTGAAACGCTCGTTGTAGGCGCGACGGAACTGCGCCAGTTCAAACGCATCGATATCCAGCTCGGCGAAGTAAAACAGCGCCGCTTCGGTGTGCTCGGCGTGCAGCTCCGGCGACAGCCCGGCGCGCAGCAGCACGTCGCGCCACAGGGCAATCTGTTCGTCGTCCGCCTGTTTGATGAACGTCAGGTAGATGAACAGCAGATAAGCCGCCTGGTGCATCTCTTCGGTGTAGCCGTTGTTCAGCATACGGATAAAGGTCTGGCTTTGGCGGCCGCCCATTTCCTGGATCATCGATTCGATCAGCATCGGTTTGACCCTCAGCAGATGGGCCAGCGAATCGATGGCTTTGCGGGTGTCGGACGTCAGGATGCGGTAACCGATAATGAATACGACGATCAGGGCGGCGAGGATGATCCAGGTCATTTAGGCTTTATTACACTCTCAATACGCCAGAAGAGGGGCGGGAGGCGCTGTGCGACAGCGCCCGCTATCAATGCTGTTCGCCGCTGAAATTACCGACCGCGCTCTGTTGGCGCAGGTGGTGATTGAAGGTGGCCGCGTCTTTGGCCAGCGCGTCCAGATGAGCGCCGAGCATTTTGATCTGCTTCACCAGCGCATGCTGTTCCGGTACCGAGCTGGCGGTGCTCAGCTTGCGCGCCAGTTGTTCATTCTGCGCCCGCAGCGCGGCTTCGCGCTGTTTGGCTTCTTCCAGCAGTTGCTGCAGCGCCTGGTAGCTCTGCTGCCATTCGCGGTGTTGCCGTTCGAAGCTGCTCTGCAACTCATTCATCGCATTTTGAAACTGGATTTCCAGCTCGCGCATTGTCATGGGCTCGATCCTTTGCGGCACTCAATGATGGCTTAGCAGTATAGCGAAAACTGTTCGCAAGCTCACCCGTTGACGACAAATGAGACAAATGCCGCTGACAATTCCCGGCTTGCAACCGTGGCAAGGCGTCTTACAATCGACCCCATTCCCGGCCGTAAAGGCTGCCGTTCAAGAGAGGTGGAAGATGAGCGAGCAGGAAAAAGACTTTTTTGAACAGGCGATGGCGGACGTGGTGCCGCTGGCGAGCGGACGGCAGACGCTGTACCTCAAGCCGCAGGAGGCGGTGGACAAAAGCGCGCGGCGCGAAGCGCAGCGGCTGATGCAGGAAAACTTCCTCAGCACCGATTTTCTCGAGGTGATCCCCTGCGAACAGCCGCTGGAGTTCAAAGGGGAAGGCATTCAACAGGGCGTGTTGGACAAGCTGCGTAACGGGCGTTATCCGCCGCAGGCGTCGCTGAACCTGCTGCGTCAGTCGGTCGAAGCCAGCCGGCAGGCGCTGTTTCGCTTTATCGTGCAGGCGGAGGCGCAAAACCTGCGTTCGCTGCTGATCGTGCACGGCCGCGGGCGGCAGAACGAAAGCCATCCGAATATCGTGCGCAGTTACGTCGCCAAATGGCTGGCGCAGTTTGAACAGGTACAGGCGTTTTGCCGCGCCTTACCGCGCGACGGCGGCGAGGGTGCCTGCTATGTCACGCTGCGTAAATCGGCGCAGGCCAAGGCGGAAAACTTTGAGCGCCACGCCAAGCGCAGCCGTTGAAGGGATAGCCGAAATAAAATGGCCGGCGAATATCGCCGGCCATCGATGAATTATTTATTAAATATTTTATAGTCCAGCGAATAACGGCCGGCGCCGGTTACCGCCAGCAACAGCAATCCGCCAATGATGCTGATGTTTTTAAAGAAGTTGATTTCGTTGCCCATCATTTCCATGCCGGTCATTTTCCAGAACGGATGGCCGATAAACGCGGTGCCCAACACATACAGGGCGAAAATGACCGCGATAGGGCGAGTAAACAGACCGAGAATAAGCGCGATGCCGAAAATAAACTCCACCACCACGGCAACGATCGCCGCTAAATAAGGCATCGGCGTGCCGTAGCCTTCCATTGCCGTGACGGTCGCACCGAAGTTGACCAGTTTCATCCAGCCGAAAATGATAAACAGAACCATCAGTAATATGCGGGACAGCAGAATTACGCCGTCTTTTGAGCTATCACCCATTTCGAACTCCTTAGCCACTGTCGGAATGATGTTGTCTTACTGAATAAAGATTAGAACAATTTACGTTTTTTTCTAGCGGCGACGGGCGGTTGCGCCACTTTTTTCGTTGGGTGAGACGCGTGGTGAAGCCGGCGGCATTGCCTATACTTGAGCCTGGAGCAAAAACAATAAAACAGGCAATGTGAGGTCAAAATGGATGAGGAATTGACCGCTGCCGGTTACCGCCGTTATTCCGGCGACAAGATTGACGTTTATTTTAACAGCGCGATATGCCGCCATTCCGCCAACTGCGTGCGTGGCAACGCGGCTATTTTTACCCTGAACCGCCGCCCGTGGATTATGCCGGACAATGCCGATACGGCGGAGGTGAAACGCGTTATCGACACCTGCCCCAGCGGCGCACTTAAATATAGGGAGAAATAATATGGAACATAAAATACTGGCAGACGACAAGCGTTTTTATATCAATGACGAGCAGGGCAAGCTGATCGCCGAGATCTCTTTCGTGCCGAGCGGCGACAAGCTGACCATTATCGATCACACCTGGGTGGATGAGTCATTGAAGGGGCAGGGCGTCGGCAAAAAGCTGGTGGCGCTGGTGGTAGAGAAGATGCGCGCGGAGCAGCGTAAAATCATTCCGCTGTGCCCGTTCGCCAAGCATGAGTTTGATACCACGCCGGCCTATCAGGACATTCGCGCCTGAGGCGATAACGGGGCGCGGTGCGCCCCGGTTATTCAGCAGACGCCGAAATCGCCGTCTTCGTGGTACAGCGCCACATCGCTGGCCTGCACCTCTGTGCGCTGCTCTTTGCCCAGTTCATTCCAGCTGCAAACCAGGGTTTCGCCGTCGATCGCCACCACGGTCATCTTTGGGCCGCCGGTGGTGCGTTGAACAAAATCACCGATATTGAATGCCATGCGTTCCTCCACAACAGATTAAACCTCACCTATTGATAACACAGAATGGCGCTGCCGTTGGCATGAGTCTCGTTATATATTATTTTATATAGCGATTATCACCAAGGAGAGCAGAATAACATGCCGGGATTATTGATGTTTTATGTGGGCGGTACGGCGCCGGGCGCCAATATTGAGCTGCACGACGTACAGTTCGCGGCGGCGGATCGACCGGAAGAGGCGTATCCGCTGCTGCGTGAAAAGTGGTTCGGTGATAAGCGCAAGGTGCATGTCGACGGCTATGCGCGCATCGACTGGGCGGACGGTTACGACGTGAGCCTGGAGCCTGCGCCGTTCGCCGGTGAAGAGAAGCTGTTTTTCGTCAACGTGGGTGGCTACCGCAGCGATGAGCTGGCGGAATTGCACCAGTTCGGCCTGTTTGTGGCGCGTTCCGCCGACGAGGCGAAGGACAAAGCCAAACGGGTGCTGCTGACGGACAGCGCACAGCAGCACAAGGATGACCTGACCGAGGTGGACGACTGCCTGCTGCTGCAGGCGCTGCAGGGCTACCACGTGCATCTTAGGGCCAACCCGCACGGCAAACCGGCCCGGCCGCTGTGGCAGGGGTATCTGCCGATCGGCGAACCCGCGCTATAACGCCGCCAGCGCCTGCAGCTGTTGCCGCAACCAGCGACAGGCCTCCGGCCGGCCGTTCTTGCGGTGCAGGTAGATTTTGATCTGATACGGCGGCACCGGAAACGGCAGGGGGTGAATATCCAGCGCCGCTGCCTGCCGCAATTTTTGCGCGGCGTAGCGCGGCATGCTCATCACCAGTTCGCTGTCGGCGACGATGAACGGCGCTCCCAACAGCGAAGGCGTGCGGATGGCGATATCGCGCTGCAGCCCCAGCTTATCGAGCTGGTAGTCAATGACGCCGCGCTGTTCGTTCCACGGCGTCACCACCAGATGGCGCGCCCGCAGATAGTTTTCCAGCGTCAGTTCGCCGTATTTTACGCTGAAGGCGGGTGAACAAATCGCCACATACTCATCCTCCAGCCAGCTCACCTCATCGATCTCCAGGTAGCTTTCGCCGTCGGTTTCGGTAAAGCCCAGCGCGAAGTCGATGCGCCCCGCCAACAGATCGTTCAATGCCACCTTGCGCTCGGAATAGCGCAGCTGGAACGACAGCCCGGGCGCCAGGCGCTGCATTTGCGCCATCAGCGCGGGAAACACCGCGAAGGCGGTGTAATCGGTAATGGCGAAGGTGAAGCTCTCCCGGCTTTCGGCGGGAACGAAACGCGGGCGCGGATGCAGCCCTTTGGCCAGCAGCGCCAGACTTTCGCTGACGGTCGGGGCCAGGCTGTCGGCATACACGGTCGGGTGCATGTCGTTGCCGACCCGGTAGAACAGCTCGTCCGCCAGCGCCTTGCGCAGCCGGATCAGCGCGTGGCTCAGCGCCGACGCGCTGAGGGCCAGCTCCGCCGCGGCGCGCGTCACCGATCGCAGCCGATAGACCGCTTCGAACACCAGCAGCAGGTTGAGATCGAGACGCTTCAAATCCAGATGCATGATATTCATTACCTGTTGATGAAAATGCAGTTCATACAGTATTTGAGGCGCGATATGCTGGCAAGCACAGTCATCAACACGCTCAGGATTTGCCATGAACATTGAGATTTACCCGGCGCAAAAAAGCGACGCCAAACTGATTCTGGATATGATTATCGAGCTGGCGGTGTACGAAAAGGCGCGCGAGCAGGTGCTGGCCAGCGTGGAAGATATCGAACGCAGCCTGTTTGGGCCGGGCGCCTGTTCCGAAGCGCTGATTTGTACGGTGAACGGCGAGCCGGCGGGTTATGCGGTGTTCTTTATGAGTTACTCCACCTGGCTGGGTAAAAACGGCATCTATCTGGAAGACCTGTACGTGGCGCCGAAGCATCGCGGCGCGGGCGCCGGTAAAAAGCTGCTGCGGCACATCGCCCAGCTGGCGTGCGAACGGCAGTGCGGCCGCCTGGAGTGGAGCGTGCTGGACTGGAACCAACCGGCCATCGATTTCTACCTCAGCATCGGCGCGCAGCCGCAGGGCGAGTGGGTGCGCTATCGTATGGAGGGCGAGGCGTTGACGCACTTCGCGGCGCACGGGGCGGCGCTGCCGGCATAATAGCCGTTGGGGGGAGGCAGCCTCCCCAACTGTGGTGATGTGAATAGTTTACTGCGGGTGGTTCAGATCAGGATCATGCGGGTTTGCGGGCGGCGAGAATGAAGATCATCGGGCGCTCCTGTTCTTCGTCCAGCGCCGGATTAGCGGCGATTTGCTGCGCGCTGGGGCCCCATTCGTTCAAATGCTGGATGATAAACCCTTGCTGCGCCAGCGGGTTGATATAGCTGCCGAGCGTGCGGTGCTGCTTGATGACACCTTCCGCCAGCCAGTTGGAAACGCGCTGGCCTTCTCGCTGGTAGCCGTTTACCGGCCAGGATTTCTGCCCGTTGCCGTCGGTCAGCCAGCCCTGCTGCGCCGGGGCGGTGTAGATCGGGTGCTCGGCGGTGAAGATGAACTGCCCGCCGGGTTTCAGCGCGGCGTAAACCGTGGTGAACAGCGCGGCCAGATCCTCGAGGTAGTGCAGCGTCAGCGAGCTGTAGACCAGATCGTAACTTTCCGGCGGCAGCTGCAGCTGCGCCAAATCCTGCCGACGGTACTCGATGCCCGCGTCGGCGGTCATCTCCCGCGCCTTGGCCAGCATTTTTTCCGAGACGTCCAGCCCCAGCACGTCGGCGGCGCCCTGTTCGCGCGCGCTGCGGCAAAACCAGCCGTAGCCGCAGCCGAGATCGACCACGCTTTTGCCCTGTAAATCCGGCAGGATGCGGCGAATGGCGGGCCATTCCGGCGCGCCGTCCAGGCCGTGCTGCGAGCGGCTGAGCTGCGCATAGCCGTCGAAAAAGGCCTGATTGTCATAGATGTTTTGCGTCATGATGACTCCTTGTGGTGAATGACGGCGGCGGAATGCTGCTGCCATACCGTGCATAGTGCTGCATAATTCTACGCTGACAACATGAATAACGGGAATGACGATGGACATGATTTCGGTGCGGCAAGTGCCCGAACTGGCGCCGCGCGCCATTGCGTATTTTCAGCGGCACTGGGCCACGGCAGAGACGCTGATGATGTATGAAGACGCCATCAACCGCAGCCTCGGCGCCGCCAACCCGCTGCCGCAGTGGTACCTGCTGGTGGAAAATGACCGGATCCTCGGCTGTGCGGGGCTGATCACCAACGACTTTATCAGCCGTGGGGAGTTGTATCCCTGGCTGTGTGCGCTCTACGTAGAGGAAGCGCAGCGCGGCCGGGGCTACGGCGCCAAACTGATTGAGCATGTGGCGGCGGAAACCCGCCGGCTGGGCTTCCCGCAGCTGCACCTGTGCACCGATCTGGAAGGCTATTACGAGCGCAACGGCTTCGTTTATAACGGGCTCGGGTATCACCCCTGGGGCGAAGCCTCGCGGGTCTATTCGCGGGTACTGTGATCGCCTTCGCCGGGGGCGCGTAAGACAAACCTGACTTTTCTTTTCGTTCACCTCATCGCGCATCGCGGGTTACACTGGCCGCTTGTTCGCCACCGACCAGGTTAATTCGCCGCCGCGATGAGAGTGCCACGCCAGCTACAGCAACGCTTTACCGCCTGCATCGCCATTATGGCGGTGCTGTTGCTGTTTGTTGCGCCGGTGGTGTCGAAATCGCTGATGCACCACCCGATGATGGGCGGCATGGCGCAGTCGGCAGCCGCCATGCCGCACGACATGCACGCGATGGCGATGCCCGCCGCCGAGCATGCCGGTTACCCCGGCATGGATTCGGCGGAGATGATTTTCTGCGGCTATTGCGAGCTGCTGATCCACGTGCCGCTGCTGCTGTGGACATTCGTCCCGCTGCTGTGGCTGATGGCGCGCATCGCGCGCCTGCCTTGCGCGCCGCGCATCGTTTCTCCGCCCATTCGGCGCCTTACTCTGCGGCCGAGCCCGCGCGGGCCACCCGGCCAACCGTTTTTCCCTATTGCTTGATCATGGGTAACGCTGTCCGTATCGCTGCGGACGGTTTGCCTGCGCGCACAGTTTGAAAAACGAGAAAGGCCATGTCTTCAATAACCAAAACTCCACCTGCCGCATCGCCGCGTGGCGCGATGCTGAACCTGATCAGACGGCTGCATTTTTATATCGGCCTGCTGGTCGCTCCTTTTATTCTGGTCGCTGCATTGACCGGCACGCTGTATGTGTTGACGCCGCAGCTTGAAGAGGCGCTGTATCGCGATGCGCTTTTCACCGAACCGCACGGGCAGGCGAGATCGCTGGCTGACCAGATCGCCGCCGCCCGCCGTGCGGTGGGTGACGAGGCACGCATTTACGCCGTGCGCCCGGCACCCGGCGCAATGGACACCACGCGCGTACAGTTCGCGAGTGCCGATCTGGGCGCTTCCGAGTCACGTGCGCTGTTTGTCGATCCGTATACCCTGGCGATCAAGGGCGATATGACGGTGTACGGCACCTCCGGCGTACTGCCGCTGCGCACCTGGCTGGACAAGCTGCACAGCAGCCTGCTGCTTGGCGATCTGGGCCGCAACTACAGCGAGCTGGCGGCCTCCTGGCTGTGGGTGGCCGCGCTGGGCGGCGTGGCGCTGTGGCTGGCGACGCGGCCGAAGCGCAAGCTGAAAAGGGTGAAAGGGGGCTTCGCCGCTAACCGCCATTGGCATATCACGCTGGGCGTGGCGCTGCTGGCCGGGCTGCTGTTCTTCTCGGCCACCGGGCTGACCTGGTCGCAGTGGGCCGGCGGCAACATCGACGCGCTGCGGGCCAACCTGGGCTGGCTGACGCCGCAGGTCAACACCAGCCTGCAGGCCGATGCGCCGCAGACGCCGGCCGATCCGCACGCCGAGCACCGCGGGATGATGCCGGGCATGAAGATGGGGCCTGCCGCGCAGAGCAATGCGCTGAACGGCGACTGGGATCGGGCGCTACACGCTGCGCGCGCCGCCGGGATCGACGCCGCCAAGGTTGAGCTGCGCCAGCCGAAAGGCGAGGGCAAAGCTTGGACGGTAACCGAAGTGGATCGCAGCTGGCCAACGCAGGTGGACGCGGTTGCCATCGCGCCGCAAAGCTTCGCCGTCGTCGACCAGGTGCGGTTCGACACCTTCCCGCTCATCGCCAAGCTGACCCGCTGGGGCATCGACGCCCACATGGGCATTCTCTTTGGCTTGCCGAATCAGCTGCTGCTGGCGGCGTTCGGCCTTGGGCTGTGCTTGATGATCGCGTTGGGTTACCGCATGTGGTGGAGTCGCCGCCCGGCGGCGGGGGCGCAGCATCCGGTGCAGACGCTGGTCGCCGCCTGGCTGGCGCTTTCCCTGCCGGCGCGTGCCTGCACGCTGCTGGTAGCAGCGGCGCTGGGTTATTGCCTGCCGGTAATGGGCGTGAGCCTCGCGGCGTTGCTGCTGGTGGACGTATGGCGCTGGCGCGGCCAGCGGCAAAGCCACCGGGACGAAACGCCGGAAGCGGCCGCCCGCCGCGCCGAGGTGCGCAAGTTCCGCGCGGCGGTGGCGACAGTGGCAGTGGCGGTCGGCTGCGTGATGGGCCGAGCGATCCTCGGCGGCACCGTCGAACAGTTTCAGCTGCCGATCGGTGACTGGAGCGCACAGATGGTGATCATGCAGAGCCTGATGGTGCTGCTGTATACGCTGGTGTTCACCCTGCTGCTTTCCATTCCGCTGTGGTATTTCTTCCTGGGGGAAAAAGAGGGGCGGTGAGGTAGCGTCCGGCATGCCTGCGGGCATGCCGGATATTTGGGAATGGGGCTTAAGCACGTATCAGCTCACCAAAGGGTAATCTCCACTGAAAGGAAGCGAACGATGGCGTTTGAACAACGAAGGGACAAGGCGATAACCGTGTGGAAATTGAACAGAAAAGAAAGCGAACACTAGAGAATACCAGCCCACATACGGGGCGCCAGTGCGCCATTCTGAGCCGCTTTTCAGGCCGGTGAAAATCCTCACTCGAATAAATTCGTTCACCGCAGCAGCGTGCTGCCAGCGCGATATAAATTTATATAACTCAATGTATTGTCATCGAAATGGCACTGCGCTGCATCTACCTACGCAATTTGGTTCAGAAAGTTTTTTCAGTTCTGATTTCCTACATCCCCCCCCGGGCCGTGCCACGCCTGGGACTTTGGCGTAGTCCCAAACTGAAAAATGCGTGAATTGGTCATCGCTCCCTGGTTTGGTTATTCTCTGAGCTGGACACATTTTGCTTAAGGAAAGTGAATGGACGCAAAGCAAATTGCACATGGAATTTTGGATGGAATTTCGACCATTCCGAGCGGGATGTATCATGGTGTCGTTCGCACTTGGCAAGGAGCTGGATTGGCTGGTAGCAACCTTAAGACTAGAAACCAAGAAGAAACAGAACGTTTCGCCCGTATGGTCAAGTCGATGGGTAACAGTGAAGAACCCTTACGACGCCTGATTACTATTGTGATCACTGATTTCTATCAGAAATTAGACGCTAGCGGCAAAGAGTCCATCAATAATAAACTAGCCTATGGTGCCGGTCGTCTTGGTGGACGAACTGGGGGCCAATTTGCATTGGCGCAATTTGCGGCTCACATGATGCTAAGGAAAGCGACCTCCGCATTAGCGTATAAACAATTTGTACGCTTTGGCGCTTCGTTCACTCTCAACCTTGTAATGTTACAGGGACTTATCGAAGAGGCAGCCCAAGCATCCCGACGAATGCAAGTTAAGTTTCCTCAAACATACCGGAAGGTGTCGGCGTTAAATTTAGATATGGCATATTTCTTGGTTGAGGAGCAACTAGAGCCGTATCTCCAATTCATTAACAGCCACCCTATGCTTTGTAAAGGTATTCAGAATGAACTCTGCAAAATCCTCTCTAACCAGAAAACTCACTAAGTATATAGGGTTAGGTGCTTCGCATGCTTTGGAAGCGATAGTAACCGGCGTTTGCGCGATTGCTGCTTTCATGTCGCTGTTCTTACTTGATGGGGCAGTGATGAAGGTTGCTGGCTTTGTTGGGTTCTTCGTTGCCGGCTATCTAATCACCCTGGCGATTGCATGGCTGCGTGGGGAGCGATAACAAAGTGGCGACGTAATTTTCTTGTCGCCATTACAAAGATTCCACTGTGCCAATTATTTCACCTACTGCATTCTCAAGGCTTTCGGGGGGCTATTTTTTTTACTGGCTCTGTGCGGAGCATCCTGGGAAACTGTGTCGTTAGTGGGTTGGTAGCCCGATTAGGCAGGCATATTCTTAACCACCGATTCAATTCCCCACTGGTTCGAGCGGACGCTTCTTCTCCGGATTTTACTGGGTGTTCTCGGATAAAAACAAAAAAGCCCGCAACCGAAGTTGTGGGCTTTTTCGCTATTATCGCCGGGTCTATCTGGTTCACTGGCGACGTATTTGGTGGAGCTGGGGGGATTTGAACCCCCGTCCGAAATTACTACACCGTCGGCACTACATGCTTAGTCCAATCTTTACATTCGCCGGCCAGCTGCGGATGGACACGCTACTGACAGACTAGCCTGATTGAGTTTAACGCTTCAGCCCCAGGCAGGACATCCACGCGATCTCTTTTGGGTTTGACCTCTCTTGATCCCCGTCCTAAGAGCGGAGGCTAGGGAGAGAGGGCTCTAAGCAGGGTATTAAGCTGCTAAAGCGTAGTTTTCGTCGTTTGCGACTATTTTTTTGCGGCTTTTTACGAGGCCAACCGCCCCTCGGCATGCTCCTAGGGCTTCGCAAATCCCGTCGAATCCAGAATCAGCCCCAAGTAACTTTGTGCAGTATACCAGAAGTTTACCTCGATAAGCCAGCGGCTTAACGATTGGCGTGCTTCATGATACGGGCTTTCGCCGTCTGCCATTCGCGATCTTTGATGTCATCGCGTTTGTCGTGCTCTTTCTTGCCTTTGGCTACGCCGATCTTGATCTTGCTCCAGGCATTTTTCCAATACAGGGACAAGGCCACCACGGTGTAGCCATCGCGGTTGACGCGGCCGAGCAGGGTATCCAGCTCGCGTCGGTTCAGCAGCAGTTTACGGGTACGCGTCGGATCGCACACCACATGCGACGAAGCCACGTTGAGCGGGGTGATGGTGGCGCCAAACAGATAGGCTTCACCGTCACGGAACGTCACGTAGCTGTCGCTGAGGTTGGCTTTGCCTGCACGCAGCGATTTAACTTCCCACCCTTGCAGCGACAGGCCCGCCTCGAACTCTTCTTCAATGAAGTATTCGAAACGCGCGCGCTTGTTTTGAGCAATGGTGGCGGAACCGGGTTTGTGTGCTTTTTTCTTTGTCATAGTGCGTTCATTATACTGGATGCTTCAGCGAAAGAAATCCTTTCCCGTTCAGCACCTGCGCAATTTTTCGCATTTTTGGCGCCCCCATCCCTTAGCAGATTTTTTGTTTGCCGCCAGATAAATGGTATTATCTGTACGTTTTATGTCTCACAGGAAATGATATGCCCCAGATCAGTCGGTCTGCATTAGTGCCGTTCAGCGCCGAGCAGATGTATCAGTTGGTTAACGATGTTCATTCTTATCCCGATTTTCTGCCAGGTTGCACCGGCAGCCGGGTGCTTAACGCTACCTCCAACGAAATGACCGCCGCGGTGGACGTCGCCAAGGCCGGTATCAGCAAGACCTTCACCACGCGCAATACGCTGCTGGATAACCAAAGCATCAATATGCAGCTGGTCGATGGTCCGTTCCGCAAGCTGATGGGCGGCTGGCAGTTCACGCCGCTGAGCGAAGAGGCCTGCAAGGTGGAGCTGCACCTGGACTTCGAGTTCACCAACAAACTGATTGAGCTGGCGTTCGGCAAGGTGTTCAAGGAGCTGGCGGGCAGTATGGTGCAGGCATTCACCCAGCGGGCGAAAGAGGTCTACAGTGTCTGACATCCAGGTCGAGGTGGTGTACGCCTTGCCGGAGCGTCAGTACCTGCGCAAGGTGAAACTGGCCGAGGGCAGCAGCGTCGAGCAGGCGATCCAGGCTTCGGGCCTGCTGGAGCTGCGCCAGGATATCGATCTCAAGAGCAACAAAATCGGCATCTACAGCCGCCCGGCCAAGCTGGGCGATACGCTGAACGACGGCGACCGGGTGGAGATCTACCGGCCGCTGATAGCCGATCCGAAAGAGCTGCGCCGGCAACGGGCAGAAAAGGCAAAAAAATAAGGCGCTTATAGCGCCTTATTTTTTATCTGAAACTGATTTTCTCTTCCGCGTTGCAGCCTGCGACTGTCATGAGGAACATCATGCCCCCTCATGGGCCGGAAGAGCGGGCAGCGCCGATTACTTGGTCAGCGCCGGTTTGTTCTGGATGTCGGTCAACACGCCTGCGCTGTCGAAGGTCAGCGTCAGCGTCTGCTGGGTGATGTCTTCATGGCCAGGCTGCTGGCGGAACACATAGAACCACGTCTGAGTCCCGAACGGGTCTTGCAGCATTGGGGTGCCCAATGTGTAAGCGACCTGTTGTTGGGTCATCCCTTTCTGAATTTTCGCCACGTCGGTCGACGTCAGGTAGTTCCCCTGGTTGATGTCAGGACGATAAACCACCTTTTCAAAAGTAGAACAGCCTGCAGTCAGCATCACAAGAACTACAGCGGCGGCAGTCAGCGTTTTACAGCGCATAGTAATCACATTCCTTTAGGGCATAGGATGCCGATGATAATAGACCTTGCGGCAGTTGGAAACCTTTATACCCTTCATCTTTCAAGTTGCGACGCGTTGGCTTTCTTTCAGCACCTCAAGCGCTTGGCCTGTTTCAGGCCGTTGAGGAGGCTTCGAATCGCCGCCGCGCCGCACTTTAGATATCTTTCGGGTCAACAGCGTCACTGTCAGACCGCAGGAAAGTGAAAAAGTTGAGCTTTTTTATGCCGCCAGCAGTTCTTTGGCGTTCGCCAGCGTATTGCGGGTGACTTCGCTGCCGCCGAGCAGGCGCGCCAGCTCCTGCAGCCGGGCGCGCTTATCCAGCGGCGCCATCTGGGTTTCGGTGACCGTGCCGTCAGTCTGCTTGCTGACGAACAGGTGCTGATGCCCGCATCCGGCCACCTGCGGTAGATGGGTCACGCACATCACCTGGGTAGATTCGCCGAGCTGGCGCAGCAGGCGGCCGACGATGGCGGCGGTCGGGCCGCTGATGCCCACGTCCACTTCATCGAAGATCAGCGCCGGGGTTTCCATCTTGCGGGCGGTGATTACCTGAATCGCCAGCGCGATGCGCGACAGCTCACCGCCGGAGGCGACCTTCGCCAGCGGCTGCAGCGGTTGCCCCGGGTTGGTGGAGACGCAGAACTCGGAGCGGCTGGCCCCTTCGGCGCTCAGATGCTGCGGCTCGAAACGCACGTCGATGTTGAACTTGCCGTGCGGCATGGAGAGCGCCTGCATGCTGTCGGTGATGAGTGTGGTCAGCTCGGCGGCGTAGTGCAGGCGTTTCTGATGCAGCTGCTCCGCTAGCGCCAGCGCCTGCTGGTGATGCAGGGTGACCGCCTCGTTCAGGTGTTCATGGTCGCTTTCCTGCTGTGAAAGCAGCTGTTGTTCATCCAGCAACTGTTGATGCAGCTGCGGCAGCTCTTCCGGCGCAACCTGGTGTTTGCGCGCCAGGCTGATTTGGCGCGACAGGCGCTGTTCCAGCTCGTGCAGGCGGTTGGGATCGAGATCCATGCGATCGGCGTAGTGGCGCAGCTCGTCGCTGGCTTCGCTGATCTGGATAGAAGCCTCTTCCAGCATGTCCAGCAGGCCGCTGAGCTTATCGTCCAGCTCGGCCAGCTCAAGCAGCAGGTGTTTGGCGCTGTAGAGCTGGCTGAGCATGTTGTTTTCGTCGCTGTCGGCCAGCAGCTGCAGCGTCTGCTGGCTGAGGGTCAGCAACTGGCCGCTGTTGGCCAGGCGCTTGTACTCGGCGTCGGTCTGCTCGAACTCGCCGGCCTGCGGCGCGAATTCGTTCAGCTCTTTCAGTTGGTATTGCAGCAACTGCTTGCGCGCTTCGCGCTCGATGGACTGCTGCTGATGGTGCGCCAGCTCGCGGCAGCTCTGGTGCCAGCGTTGGTAGGCCTGACTCATCGCCGCCAGCAGGGCGGGTTCGTCGGCGTAGGCGTCGAGCAGCGCTTTTTGGTGCTCCGGTTTGAGCAGCAGCTGATGGGCGTGTTGGCCGTGGATTTGGATCAGGCGTTGCCCCAGCTCGCGCAGCTGCGACAGGGGCACGGCGGTGCCGTTGATAAAGCCGCGCGAACGGCCGTCGGCGTTGATCACCCGGCGCAGCAGGCATTCGTTGCTGTCGTCCAGCTGGTTCTGTTCCAGCCACTCGCGCGCGGACGGGGTGTCCGCCAGCGAGAAGCGGGCGCAGATGTCGGCGCGGGCGGCTCCCAGGCGCACCACGTTGCCGTCGGCGCGGTTGCCGAGGCACAGCCCCAGCGCATCGATGGCGATGGATTTGCCGGCGCCGGTTTCACCGGTGATCGCCGTCATACCCGGTTGAAAATCGATTTCCAACTCACGAACGATAGCAAAGTTGCTGATGGTTAATTGCGCCAGCATGGGAACCTTCCTGTGTATAAACACATAACTGTAGTTTCATACAGTATAAACTGGTTTTATATACAGTAAAGTGGCCGACGCAGATTTTAGAACAATTTTTTCGACCAGCCCAGCTTGGTGCTTAACGTGTTGAAATAGCTGTAGTCCTTCGGGTGAATCAGATTCAGGTGGAAATCGCTGCGGCGGATCAGCACTTCTTCGCCTTCCTGGATCGGCAGTGCGATCTGGCTGTCGCAGCTGATCTCCAGATCGCTGCCGATCTGCGAAAACTTCAGGCGGATGGTGCTGTCGCCGTTGATCACCAGCGGCCGGGCGGAGAGAGTGTGCGGGAACATCGGCACCAGCGCGATCGCCTCCAGCGACGGGGTGAGGATCGGCCCGCCGGCGGAGAGCGAGTAGGCGGTGGAGCCGGTCGGCGTGGCGATGATCAGGCCGTCGGAGCGCTGCGAGAAGGCGAAGCGATCGTCGATGTACACCTCGAATTCGATCATGTGCGCCACTTTGCCGGGGTGCAGCACCACTTCATTGATGGCGGTGCTGATGCGGCACTGCTGGTGCTCTTTATGCACGATGGTTTCCAGCAGGAAACGCTGTTCGTCGATGTACTCGCCTTCCAGCACGTCCGCCAGCTGCTGCAGGGCGTTGTCGGGATCGAGATCGGTGAGGAAGCCGAGGTTGCCGCGGTTGACCCCGATCACCTTGATGTCGTAGCGCGCCAGCACGCGCGCGGCGCCGAGCATGTTGCCGTCGCCGCCGACCACCACCGCCAGGTCGGCCCGCTGGCCGATATCCGCCAGGCTGCCGGTCACGGCGTCTTTCAGCCCCAAATCATGGGCGATCTGGCGTTCGACCATCACCGAATAGCCGCGGGCGACCAGCCAGTGGAACAGCATCTCGTGGGTTGCCAGCGCTGAAGGGTGACGCGGGTGGCCAACAATGCCAATACAGGCGAATTTTTTATTCATTTGTTGTGATTTTCCTCACCGGGACCCGTTTATGCCCCACATTGTGACCGGTTGACTTGAAACCCCGGTTTTGATCCCCATAATAAGCCAAGTTGCGAGATTAATGCTAAAACGCGGAGATATTCATGAGTAGTAAAGAACAGAAGACGCCAAACGAGCAAGTCTCGGAAGAAATGGAACAACACGCTCATCACGAGGATACGCTGCCGGAAGCGGCGGAAGGCGTCGATCTGCGCGATGCGCGTATCGCCGAACTGGAAGCCCAACTGGCGGAAGCTCAGCAGCACGAGCGCGACAGCCTGCTGCGCGCCAAAGCGGAAGCGGAAAACATTCGCCGCCGCGCCGAACTGGACGTCGAGAAAGCGCACAAGTTCGCCCTGGAGAAATTCTCCGGCGATCTGCTGCCGGTGATCGACAACCTGGAGCGCGCGTTGGATCTGGCGGATAAAAACAACCCGGAACTGGCCGCAATGATCGAAGGCATCGAGCTGACGCTGAAATCGCTGCTGGACGTGGTGAGTAAGTACGGCATCGAAATCGTCGGCGACGTCAACGTGCCGTTCAACCCGGAAGTGCATCAGGCGATGAGCATGATGGAATCTGCCGATCACCAGCCGAACCACGTGATGATGGTGATGCAGAAAGGCTATACGCTGAACGGCCGCCTGCTGCGCCCGGCGATGGTCGCGGTCTCCAAAGCCAAGGCGTAATCGCCCCGGCAACGGCATAAAGAAAGGCACCCGAGGGTGCCTTTTTTGTCTCCGGACTACGCCTGCGGCAGGCGCGGCATCCAGTCGATCGGCGTGAGTCCTTGCTGCTCCAGCAGCTGATTGGCCTGCGAGAAGTGGCGGCAGCCGAGGAAACCGCGGTGCGCGGAGAGCGGCGACGGGTGCGGCGCTTTCAGCACATGGTGGCGGTTGCGGTCGATAAAGTTGCCTTTCTTCTGCGCGTGCGAGCCCCACAGCAGGAACACCACGCCTTCGCGGTTCTCGTTCAGGGCGGCAATCACCTTATCGGTAAAGGTTTCCCAGCCCAGGTTGGCGTGCGAGTGCGCGCGGCCGCCTTCCACCGTCAGCACGGTGTTGAGCAGCAGCACCCCCTGTTCGGCCCAGCTTTGCAGGTAGCCGTGATCCGGGCGCTCGAAACCGGGAATGTCGGCCGCCAGCTCTTTATACATGTTCACCAGCGACGGCGGCGCCGGTACGCCGGGGCGCACCGAGAAAGAGAGGCCGTGCGCCTGATTGGGGCCGTGATACGGATCCTGGCCGAGAATGACGACCTTGACGTCCGCCAGCTCGGTATAGCGGAAAGCGTTGAACACGTCCTTCTGCGGTGGATAAATGGTCTTACCGGCCTGGCGTTCAGCGGCAACAAAGGCGAGCGTTTCAACAAAATAGGGCTGCTCTTTCTCTTTGCCGATCACGTCATGCCAGGTGAGGGAGGTGGCCATAAACGCTCTCCTTTGTTTTCTTTAGCAATTCATGGGCTATAGCTTACCGTGTCGGCACGCGCAGCGAAACCCGCTTTTCATTTCTCGCCGCCGTGTCTTATGCAATTATTTTTGAAAATTTACAAAAATAATTGGTTTTTTCCGCAGCGGGAAAATTGATATAAAACATAAATTTGCCCCTTCACGCTCTGTGCCTACCCGGTAAAAATTGACTTTAATCAAGGAACTGGCCCGGTCAGGCTGGTATACAGAACAACAAGACAACAATGGTTTTACCAAATGGCCGAAACCAGAATTGGGTTTTCTCACGACGTGAATTTTTACGCCCTTGTACGGAGGCAACATAATGATTACCGGTATTCAAATTACCAAAGCGAATGACCAGGCGCTGGTGAATTCTTTCTGGCTGCTGGACGATGAAAAAGCGGAAGCTCGCTGCGTGTGCGCCAAGGCCAACTACGCGGAAGATCAGGTTGTCGCGGTGAGCGACCTGGGCCAGATCGAATACCGTGAAGTGCCGCTGGAAATGCAGCCGACCGTGCGCGTGGAAGGCGGTCAGCACCTGAACGTCAACGTGCTGCGTCGCGAAACACTGGAAGACGCGGTCAAGCATCCGGAAAAATACCCGCAGCTGACCATCCGCGTGTCCGGCTATGCGGTGCGTTTCAATTCCCTGACGCCGGAACAGCAACGCGACGTTATCGCCCGCACCTTTACCGAAAGCCTGTAATCGGCGGCGCAGTCAATCAGGGAGCTTCGGCTCCCTTTTTTGTGCTTGATGGCCGAAAACTGAAGGCGGATCACATTCTGCACAAAGATAAGCATTCCTGATACAGAACTCATCCGACCTGCCGATAGCTAAATCAGCACCTATTCAGGTGCTAAATAAAAAAGTCTATCGACAAGGAGTCGGCATGAGTATGCCTTTAAGTTTTACCTCTGCAGTATCCCCGGTGGCCGCGATCCCTACACCTCGCGCCGCTGCCGAAACGGCGACGGCATCGCAGCCTGCGGCAGCGCCGGCAAATCCGGCGCCGGTAGCCACCCCTTCTCAGAATACGCTGAACGCGCAGAACCTGTTGAATACGCTGGTCGGCGATATCTCCGCGGCGGCGCCGACGGCGGTTGCGCCGGGCGTGACCCGGGGGCAGCAATCTCAGGAAGGCGATTATGCGTTGGCGCTGTTGGCCAAGGACGTTTACTCACTCAATGGCCAAGGTGCTGCCGGGTTCAACCGCCTGAGCGATAGCGCGCTGCTCGGTTTCGGCATCGATCCCGCCAGCCTGCACGACGCGGGCAGCGGTTTCCAGGCTGGGATTTACAGCAACGACAAGCAGTATGTGTTGGCGTTCGCCGGCACCAACGACTGGCGCGACTGGCTGAGCAACGTGCGGCAGGCGACGGGCTATGACGATGTGCAGTACAATCAGGCGGTTGCCGCAGCCAAAAGCGCCAAGGCGGCCTTCGGCGATGCGCTGGTGATCGCCGGCCATTCGCTTGGCGGTGGTCTGGCGGCCACCGCCGCGCTGGCGACCGGCACCGTCGCGGTCACCTTCAACGCGGCCGGGGTGTCGGATTACACCCTGAATCGTCTGGGCATCGATCCGGCGGCGGCGAAGAAAGATGCCGAAGCCGGCGGCATTCGCCGCTACAGCGAGCAATATGACATGCTGACCAGCACCCAGGAATCGACCTCGCTGATCCCGGACGCCATTGGCCACAACATCACCCTGGCCAATAACGATACTCTGACCGGCATCGATGACTGGCGGCCGAGCAAGCATCTGGATCGCAGCCTGACGGCACACGGCATCGACAAGGTGATAAGTTCGATGGCGGAACAAAAGCCGTGGGAGGCGAAGGCCAATGCCTGAAGGACGTCGCTTGCGGTGGGCGCTGGCGATAGCCTTACTGGCGCTGGTCGCGGTGACCGGTTTACTGATGATGGCTAAGGAGCAACAGATGGGGCAGGAGATTTCGCCGTTTGACGGCCACAGCAATCTGGCGCTGGCTCAGGCGGTGGCGCGCGGCGATACACAGGGTATCCATGCGCAGGCCACGCAGGATCGCTTACGCGAACGGGGCGATCGGCAGGTCACGCTGTTGCAGTGGGCGGTGCTTTCGCAGCAGCCGGGTAGCGTGCAGGCGTTGCTGGATCTCGGCGCCGACCCGGCGGCGGCAGGGCTGGACGGCAACAGCGCGCTGCACACCGCGGCGATGCTGCAAGACGCGCAGTACCTGCGGTTGTTGCTGGCCAAAGGGGCGCTGGTGAACGTGCGTAATGCCGTTACCGGCGCCACGCCGCTCGCGGCGGCGGTGCTGGCCGGGCGTGAGGAGCAGCTGCGGCTGTTGCTGGCGGCCGGGGCGGACACCACGTTGAGCGATCGGCTGGGAGATACTCCGCTGCATCTGGCGGCGAAGATTAACGCGCCGCACCTGGCGCTGCTGCTGTTGCAGGCCGGGGCCGATGCCCGGGCGCGCAACCAGCAGGGCGTCGCGTTCCAGTTTTATTTCTCGCAAACGCCGGCGCATTTGCAGAATGACGAGCTGAAGGCGCAGTTCCGCGAGCTGGATAAATGGCTGCAGGGGCACCGCCTGGCCACGCACTACGGGCAGCCGTAAACGCCCATAAAAAAACCGCCTGTAAAGGCGGTTTTTTCTTAGGCGGCGGTGGTTATTCCGCGTCGCCGGCCGGTTTGGCCTTCGCCTGACGGCGTTTGCCGACGTTTTTGGCGTCGCGATGGCGCACTTTTACCTTGGCCTTTTCTTTGTTCTTCGCCTTGTCTTCCGCGCGTTTGGCCAGCACTTTCTTCGATGGCTTGCCGTTGCTCTTCTCGTTCGGCACCTTGGTTTTCGGCCGCAGTTCGTCGATCACGCGTGCTTTCAGCGGCTCGTTCAGGTAACGGCCCACTTTGCCCAGCAGCAGATGGTCGTGCGCTTCCACCAGCGAAATGGCGGTGCCTTTGCGCCCGGCACGGCCGGTACGGCCGATGCGGTGTAGGTAGGTGTCCGCCGTGCGCGGCATGTCGAAGTTGAACACGTGGGTGATATCGAGGATATCCAGACCGCGTGCGGCAACGTCGGTGGCGACCAGCACGTTAACCCGGCCATCCATCATGCGTTTGACCGCTTCGTTGCGTTTGGCTTGCACCATTTCGCCTTCGAGATAGCAGGTGTTGATGCCCGCTTCGCGCAGCCAGGTGGCCAGCTCGTGCACGCGCTCGCGTTTGCGCACGAAGATCACCGATTTCTGCACGTCCGACTGCTTCAGCAGGTGGATCAGCAGCGCGGTTTTGTGCTGCACGTCATCAGCGCGGTAGTACCACTGCAGGATCTTTTTGCGTTCGCGGCGCGACGGATCGGCTTCCACTTCCACCGGCTCTTTCAGGATGCGCTCGGCGAATTCGCGGATCGCTTCGCCTTCCAGCGTGGCGGAGAACAGCAGCGTCTGGTTGCGCCAGCGGGTTTCGGCGGAGATGGTTTCGATGTCCTGCGCGAAGCCCATGTCGAGCATGCGGTCGGCTTCGTCGAGGATCAGGGTTTCCACCGCGCGGCAGTCGAAGTTCTCTTCTTTAATGTATTGCAGCAAACGGCCGGTGGTGGCGACCACCACGTCCTGGTTTTCGCTGAACACTTCCGCGTGGTTCATGTAAGCGACGCCGCCGGTGATGGTGGCGATATCCAGCGAGGTATGAGCAGCCAACTCACGCGCCTGATCGGCCACTTGCATCGCTAACTCACGCGTCGGGGTAAGGATCAGTACGCGTGGCGGACCGGATTTCTTGCGTGGGAAGTCCAGCAGGTGCTGCAACACGGGCAGCAAGAAGGCGGCGGTTTTGCCGGTGCCGGTCGGAGCCGAACCTAAGACGTCGCGCCCGTCCATCGCCGGCGGGATCGCTTCGGCTTGAATAGCGGTGGGGCGATCGTAGCCTTTATCGCGCAGTGCGAGTACCAGGCGTTCATCGAGTTCGAGTTCGGAAAAAGTGGTTGCTGTCATGGTCTACCTCTACTTGGGGCGCCGATTATAGACGGGTTGGCCGCGATCTTCACCTATTTAAGCGGAAAGCCGCTCTTTTCCCGCCGATCAGATTGCCTTATGCTACGCCAGTTTTATAGCCAGGTGGTGAGTGTGAGCAAGCGATCGAAAGCCGATTTTACCCCGCGCCGCGGGGGTTTTACCTTTAAACAATTCTTTGTCGCCCACGATCGTTGCGCCATGAAAGTGGGCACCGACGGGGTGCTACTCGGCGCCTGGGCGCCGCTGGGGCAAGCGCGTCGGGTGCTGGACATCGGCAGCGGCAGCGGGCTGATCGCGCTGATGCTGGCGCAGCGCAGCGGCGACGAGGTGACCGTCGATGCGGTGGAGCTGGATGACGCCGCCGCCGGCCAGGCGCGCGAAAACGCAGCGGAATCGCCGTGGCCGCAGCGGATCCGCGTGCATGCGCAGGATATTCACCATTATGCGCAGCAGCATGCCGCTGAGTATGATCTGATCGTCAGCAATCCGCCTTATTTCGAGCCGGCGGTGGCCTGCCGCGACCAGGCGCGCCACAACGCGCGCTACACCGAAACCCTGACGCACGATGCGCTGTTGGCCTGTGCGGCACAGCTGCTGGCGGAACAGGGAACGTTCTGCGTGGTGCTGCCGCACGACATCGGCGCCGAATTCGAACGTCTGGCGCAGCAAAACGGCTGGCAGACGGCGGCGAAGGTGAACGTCAGCGATCGGGCCGATACGCCGTTGCATCGGGTGCTGCTGGCGCTGACGCGGCGGGAAACGCCGCTGCGGGAGCAGGCGCTGGCGATCAAACAGGCCGATGGCAGCTACACCGATGATTTCCGTCGGTTGATCGCCGACTTCTACCTGTTCTACTGAAAAGAAAAGGGCGCCGATTAGGCGCCCTGTCGCAGAGGTTAAGGCTGCAAAATGGTCGGCAGCGCTTCCGGCAGCAGGTCCGGATAGTCCAGCGTGTAGTGTAGGCCGCGGCTCTCTTTGCGCGCCATGGCGCTGCGCACGATAAGCTCGGCCACCTGCACCAAATTGCGCAGCTCCAGCAGGTTGTTGGAGATGCGGAAGTGAGCGTAGTACTCGTCGATTTCCGCCTGCAGCGTGTTGATGCGGCGCAGTGCGCGCTCCAGCCGCTTGGTGGTGCGCACGATGCCGACGTAATCCCACATGAACAGCCGCAGCTCGTGCCAGTTGTGCTGAATCACCACCCGTTCGTCCGCATCGTCCACCCGGCTTTCATCCCAGTGCGGCACCTGTTTGGCCTGCTGAATAAACGGCAGGCGCTGCAGAATGTCTTCCGCCGCCGACCAACCGTATACCAGGCACTCCAGCAGCGAATTCGACGCCATGCGGTTGGCACCGTGCAGACCGGTATAGCTGACCTCACCGATGGCGTACAGCCCGTCGAGATCGGTGCGGCCGTGCTGATCGACCATCACGCCGCCGCAGGTGTAGTGCGCCGCCGGGACGATCGGGATCGGCTGTCGGGTCAGATCGAAGCCCAGCGTCAGCAGCTTCTCGTGGATCATCGGGAAGTGCTGGGTGATGAACTCCGCCGGCTTGTGGCTGATGTCCAGGTACATGCAGTCGGCGCCCAGACGCTTCATTTCATGGTCGATGGCGCGGGCGACGATATCGCGCGGGGCCAGTTCGCCGCGCGGGTCAAAATCGGGCATAAAGCGGCTGCCGTCCGGGCGCTTCAGGTAAGCCCCTTCGCCGCGCAGCGCTTCGGTCAGCAGGAAGTTGCGCGCCTGCGGATGGAACAGGCAGGTCGGGTGGAACTGGTTGAACTCGAGGTTGGCGACCCGGCAACCGGCGCGCCAGGCCATGGCGATGCCGTCGCCGGAGGAGATGTCCGGGTTGGTGGTGTATTGGTATACCTTGGCCGCGCCGCCGGTCGCCAGCACCACCGTTTTGGCGCGATAGGTTTCCACCCGCTCCAGCTCGCGGTTCCAGACGTAAGCGCCCACCACTCGGCGGGTGCCCGGCAGGCCGATTTTGTTCGAGGTGATGAGGTCAACCGCGTTGCGGCGCTCCATCACGCAAATATTGGGGTGAGCGCTTGCTTTCCCCACCAGCGTGGTCTCTACTTCCTTACCGGTCGCGTCCGCGGCGTGCAGGATGCGGCGATGGCTGTGGCCGCCTTCGCGCGTGAGGTGATAATGCGCCTCGCCCTGCGCGTTGACCTCGGTGTCGAACAGCACGCCCTGATCGATCAGCCACTGCACGCAGTGGCGCGCGTTGCCGGCGATGAATTCGACGGCCTCTTTGTCGCACAGGCCGGCGCCGGCAATCAAAGTGTCATCAACGTGTGAGGCAATGCTGTCCGTCTCATCGAACACCGCGGCGATCCCGCCTTGGGCGTAAAAGGTGGCGCCCTCGCTGAGCGGCCCCTTGCTGAGAACGGTAACCTTGCAATGCTGCGCCAGGCGCAGCGCCAGTGACAGGCCCGCAGCGCCGCTGCCGACGATCAGTACATCGCTAACATGTTCAGATGATGGTTGCATAACGTATGATGTGTGCAGAAGAAGAGTGAATTTCATGTTAGCCTAACTGTCCGGGCAAAAGCCACGGATAGGGTGACATCAACAGAAAAAACAATGGCGATATGGAACTTCGTGTTCTATATGAACTCCAAGCGAGTGCTTGCTCAGGAAAATAATGTATGGCTGGCAGTACAATTTTACGCGTGGAGACGGATTTGGGGAGAGTTTACCTCGGATGAGCGAGCAGTTAACGGATCAAGTTCTGGTCGAGCGGGTCCAAAAGGGCGATCAGAAATCGTTTAACCTACTGGTAGTGCGCTATCAGCATAAGGTGGCGAGTCTCGTTTCCCGCTATGTGCCGCAGGGCGATGTGCCCGATGTGGTGCAGGAGTCGTTTATCAAGGCCTATCGCGCACTGGAGTCGTTCCGTGGCGACAGCGCTTTTTATACCTGGTTGTATCGAATCGCCGTGAACACGGCAAAGAATTATCTGGTTGCTCAGGGGCGCCGTCCGCCATCCAGTGATGTGGACGCCAACGATGCGGAAAATTACGAAAGTGCGGGCGCACTGAAAGAAATTTCGAACCCTGAGAACTTAATGTTGTCAGAAGAGCTGAGACAGATAGTTTTCCGTACCATTGAGTCTCTCCCTGAGGATCTTCGCATGGCGATTACCCTGCGGGAGTTGGATGGTCTAAGCTACGAAGAGATAGCCGCCATCATGGATTGCCCGGTCGGAACCGTACGTTCGCGTATTTTCCGCGCCCGGGAAGCTATCGATAATAAAGTTCAACCGCTGATCCAGCGTTAGCAATGGCGGGCACAGGAAGGGTACTTAGGCATGCAGAAAGAAAAGCTTTCCGCTCTGATGGATGGTGAATCGTTCGACAGCGAGCTGTTGAGTTCTCTGTCGCAAGATCGAACGCTTCAGCAAAGCTGGCAGAGCTATCACCTGATACGTGACACACTGCGGGGTGATATCGGACAAGTGATGCATTTCGATATCGCCGATCGCGTCGCCGCTGCACTTGAGAAAGAACCTGCCCGGCTGGTGCCTTCCGCCGTTCAGGAATCTCAGCCGCAGCCTCACACCTGGCAGAAAATGCCGTTCTGGGACAAAGTGCGTCCTTGGGCGAGCCAGATTACGCAAATCGGTATGGCGGCCTGCGTGTCGCTGGCGGTGATCGTCGGCGTACAGCACTATAACCAACCTGCTGCGTCATCGAACGCGTCCGAATCGCCGGCCTTCACCACGCTGCCGATTATGGGCCAGGCTTCACCGGTCAGCCTGGGCGTCCCGGCCGACAGCTTCTCCACCGGCAGCGGCCAACAGCAGCAGGTGCAGGAACAGCGCAAGCGTATCAACGCCATGCTGCAGGACTATGAACTGCAACGTCGCCTGCATTCGGATCAGCTGCAGCTTGAACAAAGCAATCCGCAACAGGCTGCCATTCAGGTTCCCGGAACTCAGTCTTTAGGAATGCAACAGCAGTAATGAAGCAAATCTGGTTCTCCGTTTGTTTATTGACGGGCAGCCTGCTCTATTCCAGCATCGCCCCGGCGCAGCCGACTGCGTCCGGGGCGTTATTGCAACAGATGAGCAGCGCCAGCCGTTCTCTCAATTACGAGCTCGCCTATATCAGCATCAGCAAGCAGGGAATCGAGTCGTTGCGCTATCGCCATGCGGTGATCGGCAACGTGCCGCTCGGTCAGCTGTTGCACATGGATGGCCCGCGCCGCGAAGTATTGCAGCGCGGCGGCGGGATCAGCTACTTCGAGCCTGGCCTGGAGCCGTTCACGCTCACCGGCGATCACATCGTCGATGCGCTGCCGGCGATCGTCTATGCCGATTTCACCCGTCTGGCCAAGTACTACGACTTCATCTCCGTGGGCAGCACCCGCATCGCCGATCGGCCGTGTGAAGTGCTGCGCGTGGTGGCGCGCGACGGTTCCCGCTACAGCTACATCGTCTGGATGGACGAGGACACCAAGCTGCCGCTGCGGGTGGATCTGCTCGATCGCGACGGCGAAACGCTGGAGCAATATCGGGTGATCTCCTTCGCGGTCGGCGCCGAGGTGCAGGGCGCGATGCAGGGGCTGCTCAAGGCCAACCTGCCGCCGCTGCTGTCGCTGCCGGCGGTGGAGAACGTCCAGCTCAGCTGGAGCACCGGCTGGCTGCCGGCCGGGGTGGACGAGGTGGCGCGCAATCGTCGCAAATTGCCAAACGTTGCCGTGCCGGTCGAATCCCGGCTTTACAGCGACGGTCTGTTCAGCTTCTCGGTCAACGTCAGCCCGGCGGGCAGCGGAGCCGGGCAGCAATACTACCGTCAGGGGCGCCGCACCATTCAGACCGAAGTACGCTCGGGCAACGAAATCACTATCGTGGGCGAATTGCCGCCGGCTACGGCCAAGCGCATCGCCGACAGCATTTCTTTCAAGGTATCGCCGTAATGATGAAAGAGTGGGCCACGGTGGTTTCGTGGCAACAGGGCGTAGCGCTGCTGCGCTGTGAACCCAAGGCCGGCTGCGGCAGCTGTACCGCGCGCTCCGGCTGCGGCGCGCGCGCGTTGAACGAGCTGGTGCCGGAAACCGAGCATCAGCTGCAGGTGCATATCGATCAGCCGCTTGAACCGGGGCAGCGCGTCGAGGTCGGCATTGCGGAAGGCAGCTTGCTGCGCTCCGCCATGCTGGTTTACTTAACGCCGCTGCTGGGCATGATGTTGGGCGGCACGTTGCTGCAATACTGTTTCGGCAGCGACGCTTCGGCGGCAGTCGGCGCCGTGCTGGGCGGCGGGGCGGCCTTTATGCTGGCGCGCCGGTTGGCCCGGCGTCTGGGCGAGCAGGCCGAGTACCAGCCGGTGGTGCTGCAGATTGGGTTGCCGCCTACCGCGATGCGCATGCAGGCGGAAAACTCCCCGCTGATTTAAACCGACGGCCGCGTCATCGCCGGGTTGTGATAGGCGGGGATGCGGTTGTGGATCATATGCTCCAACAGCGCGATGAACAGATCGGCGCTGAGCAGCGAATCGTAGTTAATCGCAAACAGCACATTTCCCTGGCCGTCGAGCAAACGGATGCCGCGCTGCGGATGGTTTTCCACCGCACGGATCTGCTCGAGCGGCACGTTTCCCCTTTCCGTGGCCAGCAAGGTGGCGCTTAGCCGCAGCGTTTCGGTCGGCGTACCTTGCCGTTTGCCCAGCAGCAGCTGCCACAGCCAGCGTGCGTCGCCCTCAACGGTGTGAAACGGCACCACCTCCCCTTGATAGAGCGCATTCAATGCCAGCGGCCCGCGCTGCTGCAGCTGTTGGTCAACGATCATGTCCGCCAGCCGCCACGAATGGGCGACGTTGCTGAAAACCGTACACCAGGGCTGATCCGCGCCGGCGCGGAACGCCGTGACGTCAAACAGCCCGCCAAAAGCTTTGCCGCCGCGAAAGCGATAGATGTCGCCGATCTTCTCAAACGGAATGAAGCGCTCTTTGTGATGGTGGCCGTCAAAGACCCGCACGCCATGCTCGTACAGGCGATAGGTCAGCGCCGGGCGCAGATAATGCCGCAGCGCCAGCAGCGTACAGCCGAGTAAAACCGTGCCCGCGCCGGCCTGCAACAGCGTGATGACTTCGCTCTCATCAATGCTGCTCAGCAGCGGCAGCACCAACAGCGCGGCCCCCACGCTAAACAGCAGCGCCGCCGCCGCCAGAATGCCCCAGTTGACCTTCGAAAAATCGTGTCGGCTCAGCATTTGCCCTTTATCGATCATATGCACCTTCCAATCAACGTACGCAGATATGCTGCTGAACCCCGGTGGGCTGCCGATGTCGTGCCCGGAATAATGTTTTGTCGCGGAGTTCACGCCCTTTCTATCCGAGGGGCGGTGGTGGCGTATATGGGGTTTTTCCTAAAGGCAGAGGGGCGAAATGGAATTCTAAGAGGTTGATCCAAATATTCTTTTCTTATAATTTCGGAGAGGGTTTATTGCGCTGCGGCCGGTTATGTATTAGCGCCGGAGTTTGACGGCCACGAAGCACCTGCAAGCCTTGGGTTCAGGCCGTATCGTCCGCGTTAACATCTGTTTTCACCCGCCGGGGTGCCCTGTAACATTTAGCTGCGCATAATAGAATGCCTTCACTGCACCGATCGCTAGGTTTTCAGTGGTGTGGCATGTAGAATGCAGCGATTCAGGTGCAAGACGGCCTAACCCATTCACTGTCGCTTTAGGTCCATGCGGGTTTCTATAGGCGAGTAATTCAGAAATACCAAGGCAGAAAAACTTTTATAATGAAGCATATACGAAATTTCTCCATTATTGCCCATATTGACCACGGTAAGTCGACGCTGTCTGACCGCATTATCCAAATCTGCGGTGGCTTGTCCGACCGTGAAATGGCCGCGCAGGTGCTCGATTCCATGGATCTGGAGCGCGAGCGCGGCATCACCATCAAAGCGCAGAGCGTGACGCTGGATTATAAGGCGCTGGATGGGCAGACCTATCAACTCAACTTTATCGACACCCCCGGCCACGTTGACTTCTCCTATGAAGTTTCCCGCTCGCTGGCGGCCTGCGAAGGCGCGCTGCTGGTGGTGGATGCCGGTCAGGGCGTAGAAGCCCAGACGCTGGCCAACTGCTACACCGCGATCGAAATGGATCTGGAAGTGGTGCCGGTACTGAACAAGATTGACCTGCCGGCCGCCGATCCGGATCGCGCCGCGCAGGAAATCGAAGACATTGTCGGCATCGACGCTACCGATGCGGTACGCTGCTCGGCCAAAACCGGCGTCGGCGTGCCTGACGTGCTGGAGCGCCTGGTGCGCGACATCCCGCCGCCGCAGGGCGATCCGGATGCGCCGCTGCAGGCGCTGATCATTGACTCCTGGTTCGATAACTACCTGGGCGTCGTGTCTCTGGTGCGCGTCAAGAACGGCACGCTGCGCAAGGGCGACAAGATCAAGGTCATGAGCACCGGCCAGGTGTACAACGCCGATCGCCTGGGCATCTTCACGCCGAAGCAGGTCGATCGCGATGTGCTGAACTGCGGCGAAGTGGGTTGGCTGGTCTGTGCGATCAAAGACATCCTCGGCGCGCCGGTGGGCGATACCCTGACGCAGGCGCGTCAGCCGGCGGATAAAGCGCTGCCGGGCTTCAAGAAAGTGAAGCCGCAGGTATACGCCGGTCTGTTCCCGATCAGCTCCGACGACTATGAATCCTTCCGCGATGCGCTGGGCAAACTGAGCCTCAACGACGCCTCCCTGTTCTACGAACCGGAAAGCTCC
This sequence comes from Serratia sp. SSNIH1, assembly GCF_002935055.1. Lineage (NCBI taxonomy): Bacteria > Pseudomonadati > Pseudomonadota > Gammaproteobacteria > Enterobacterales > Yersiniaceae > Serratia > Serratia sp. SSNIH1. The sequence continues at coordinate 4,511,134 of NZ_CP026383.1, read as the reverse complement.
ACCGCGCTGGGCTTCGGCTTCCGCTGCGGCTTCCTCGGCCTGCTGCACATGGAGATCATTCAGGAGCGTCTGGAGCGTGAATACGATCTGGATCTGATCACCACCGCGCCGACGGTAGTCTACGAAGTGGAAACCACCGGCAAAGAAGTGATCTACGTCGACAGCCCGTCCAAGCTGCCGCCGTTGAACAATATCCAGGAACTGCGCGAGCCGATCGCCGAATGTCACATGCTGATGCCGCAGGAATACCTGGGCAACGTCATCACCCTGTGCGTTGAGAAACGCGGCGTGCAGACCAACATGGTCTACCACGGCAACCAGGTGGCATTGACCTATGAAATCCCGATGGCGGAAGTGGTGCTCGACTTCTTCGATCGCCTGAAGTCCACGTCGCGCGGCTATGCGTCGCTGGATTACAACTTCAAGCGCTTCCAGGCTTCCGACATGGTGCGCGTGGACGTGCTGATCAACAACGAGCGCGTGGATGCGCTGGCGCTGATCACCCACCGCGACAACTCGCAGTACCGCGGCCGTGAACTGGTGGAGAAGATGAAAGAGCTGATCCCGCGTCAGCAGTTCGACATCGCGATTCAGGCGGCGATCGGCACCCACATCATCGCGCGTTCCACCGTGAAGCAGTTGCGTAAAAACGTGCTGGCAAAATGCTACGGCGGTGACGTCAGCCGTAAGAAAAAGCTGCTGCAGAAACAGAAAGACGGTAAGAAACGCATGAAGCAGGTCGGCAACGTCGAGCTGCCGCAGGAAGCGTTCCTGGCCATTCTGCACGTCGGTAAAGACGGCAAGTAACCGCGACGAGTTCGCGAAACGAGGGAGTTTGCATGGCGAATATGTTTGCCCTGATCCTGGCGTTGGCCACCCTGGTCACCGGGATCATCTGGTGCTTCGAGCGCTTTAAATGGGCGCCGGCCCGCCGCGCGAAGATCGCGGCGGTCAACGAGCAGACCGCGGGCGCCGTAGACGATAAAACGTTGGCGAAAGTGGCGAAGCAGCCTGGTTGGGTAGAGACTGGCGCATCGGTGTTCCCGGTGCTGTTGCTGGTCTTTGTGGTGCGTTCGTTTATTTACGAACCGTTCCAGATCCCGTCCGGCTCAATGATGCCGACGCTGTTGATTGGCGATTTCATTCTGGTGGAGAAATATGCCTACGGCATTAAAGATCCGATTACCCAGACCACGCTCATTGAAACCGGCCATCCGAAGCGCGGCGATATTGCGGTATTTAAATATCCGCTGGATCCGAAGCTCGATTATATCAAGCGCGTAATTGGCCTGCCGGGCGATCGTATTACTTACGATCCGGTGAATAAGCGCGTCACGGTGCAGCCGTCCTGCAACAGCGGGCAGTCCTGCGATACCGCGCTGGCGGTGACCTACGCGGACGCCCAGCCGAGCGACTTCGTGCAGCTGTTCAGCCGCAGCGGCATGGGCGAGGCCAGCAACGGCTTCTACCAAATCCCGCTGAACGACAACGTGCCGCAGGGCGGCATTCGTCTGCGCGAGCGTCAGGAGAGCCTGGGCAACGTGACCCACCGCATCCTGACCGTGCCGGGCACGCAGGATCAGGTGGGCGCTTACTACCAACAGCCGGGCAAACCGCTGGCGGAGTGGGTGGTGCCGGCCGGGCATTACTTCATGATGGGCGACAACCGCGACAACAGCGCGGACAGCCGCTACTGGGGCTTTGTGCCGGAGAAGAATCTGGTGGGTAAAGCCACGGCCATCTGGATGAGCTTTGAAAAGCAGGAAGGCGAGTGGCCTACCGGCGTGCGTTTCAGCCGGATCGGCGGCATTCATTAATCGCTGACTTATTCTCTGTCTATTTCACGCCGCAGCCTACTGCGGCGTGAAAGATTAAGGGGATATAAACACAGCATTATGTTTCCACTCGTTGTAGAATAGTTCCTCGAGCGATAAAAAGTTGGCTCCTGCTGGGAGCCACTGCAAACGAAACAGCTTTGGATCGGCTTTCGGCGAAGCAGGCCTGTTCCGTATGCTGCAAGTTTTTGACGCATTCTTGATCTATTGGTAACTCATGAACCCCATCGTAATAAACAGGCTGCAGCGGAAGCTGGGCTACACTTTTCAACAGCAGGAGCTTTTACTGCAGGCTTTGACTCACCGCAGCGCCAGCAGTAAACACAATGAACGTCTTGAGTTTCTGGGTGACTCGATTCTGAGCTTTGTCATCGCCAATGCGCTCTATCACCGCTTTCCTCGCGTAGACGAGGGCGACATGAGCCGCATGCGCGCCACGCTGGTGCGCGGCAACACGCTGGCGGAGATGGCGCGCGAGTTTGACCTGGGCGAATGTCTGCGGCTGGGGCCGGGCGAATTGAAAAGTGGTGGGTTCCGCCGCGAGTCAATCCTGGCTGATACGGTGGAGGCATTGATCGGCGGCGTGTTCCTGGACAGCGACATCCAGACCGTCGAGCGTCTGATTTTGGACTGGTATCGCAGCCGGTTGGACGAAATCAGCCCCGGTGATAAGCAGAAAGACCCGAAAACCCGTTTGCAGGAATTTTTGCAGGGGCGTCATCTGCCGTTGCCTTCTTATTTGGTTGTGCAGGTTCGCGGTGAAGCGCACGACCAAGAGTTTACCATCCACTGCCAGGTGAGTGGTTTGAGCGAGCCCGTGGTGGGCACCGGCTCGAGCCGCCGTAAAGCCGAGCAGGCGGCAGCGGAACAAGCGCTGAAAAAGCTGGAGCTTGAATGAGCGAAGTAAAACAACACTGCGGGTTTATCGCCATCGTCGGCCGCCCGAACGTGGGCAAATCGACGTTGCTGAACCAACTGCTGGGGCAGAAGGTTTCCATTACGTCGCGTAAGCCGCAGACGACCCGTCACCGCATCATGGGCATCGACACCGATGGCGCTTATCAGGCGATCTACGTCGACACCCCTGGGCTGCACATCGAAGAAAAACGCGCCATCAACCGCTTGATGAACCGCGCGGCCAGCAGCTCGATCGGCGACGTCGAACTGGTGATCTTCGTGGTCGAAGGCACCAACTGGACCGCCGACGACGAAATGGTGGTCAACAAGCTGCGCAGCCTGCGCTGCCCGGTATTGCTGGCGATCAACAAGGTCGATAACGTCACCGACAAATCCAAGCTGTTGCCGCACATCGCGTTCCTCAGCCAGCAGATGAACTTCCTCGACGTGGTGCCTATCTCCGCCGAGAAAGGGATGAACGTTGACACCATCGCCGGCATCGTGCGCAAGCTGCTGCCGGAAGCGGAACACCACTTCCCGGAAGACTACATCACCGATCGCTCCCAGCGCTTTATGGCGTCTGAGATCATCCGCGAGAAGCTGATGCGTTTCCTGGGCGAAGAGCTGCCGTATTCGGTGACGGTAGAAATCGAACAGTTCGTGGCTAACGATCGCGGCGGCTACGATGTGCACGGCCTGATCCTGGTCGAGCGCGAAGGCCAGAAGAAAATGGTCATCGGCAACAAAGGCGCCAAGATCAAAACCATCGGCATCGAAGCACGCCAGGACATGGAACAGATGTTCGACGCCAAAGTGCATCTCGAGCTGTGGGTGAAAGTGAAATCCGGTTGGGCGGACGACGAACGTGCGCTGCGCAGCCTGGGCTATGTTGACGATCTGAAGTAACGATCCGTGGACGGCTGGGAGCGCGCTTTCGTCCTGCATGGGCGGCCGTACAGTGAAACCAGTCTGATGCTGGATTTGTTTACCGAAGGTCATGGGCGGGTGCGCTTGCTGGCGAAAGGCGCGCGCAGCCGCCGCTCCAATCTGAAGGGTTGCCTGCAGCCCTTTACTCCTCTGTTAGTGCGTTGGGGCGGCCGCGGCGAAGTGAAAACGCTGCGCAACGCCGAAGCGGTCTCCCTCGGTTTACCCCTCAGCGGCATGATGCTTTACAGCGGCCTGTACGTGAACGAACTGCTGGCGCGCGTGCTGGAGCAGGAAACCAACTACTCGGTGCTGTTCTTCGACTATCTGCAATGCCTGCAGGCGCTGGCGGCGGAAGACAGCTCGCCGGAACAGGCGCTGCGTCAGTTCGAGCTGGCCTTGCTGCACCACCTGGGCTACGGCCTCGATTTCCTGCACTGCGCCGGCAGCGGCCTGCCGGTGGATGACGCCATGACCTATCGCTATCGCGAAGAGAAAGGCTTTATCGCCAGCCTGGTGGTGGATCACTACAGCTTCACCGGGCGCGAACTGCGCGCGCTGGCGGAGCGGCAGTTTCCCGATGCCGAGACGCTGCGCGCCGCCAAGCGTTTCACCCGTATGGCGCTGAAACCCTACCTCGGCGGCAAGCCGTTGAAGAGCCGCGAACTGTTCCGCCAGTTCGTGCGCAAACAGCCGAATACGCCGGTCGACGACGCCTGACCTTTTCCCCTTTTGCCGCCCTGCGCCCGCGTGTAAACTGCTGGCACTGAAAATCGTATTTAGAGGTTGTCATGGCTGATTTGCTGCTGGGCGTCAATATCGATCACATCGCCACGTTACGTAACGCGCGCGGAACCCAATACCCGGATCCGGTTCAGGCGGCATTCATTGCCGAACAGGCGGGGGCCGACGGCATTACCGTGCATCTGCGCGAAGATCGCCGCCACATCACCGACCGCGACGTGCGCCTGCTGCGCCAGACCATCCAGACGCGCATGAATCTGGAGATGGCGGTGACCGACGAGATGCTGGACATCGCCATTGAGCTGAAGCCGCACTTCTGCTGCCTGGTGCCGGAAAAACGTGAAGAAGTGACCACCGAAGGCGGCCTGGACGTCGCCGGCCAGCTGGACAAAATGAGCGTGGCGGTTGAACGCCTGGCGCAGGCGGGCATTTTGGTCTCGCTGTTCATCGATCCCGATCATCGCCAGATCGACGCGGCGGTGGCGGTGGGCGCACCCTATATCGAGATCCACACCGGTGCCTACGCCGAAGCGCAGGGCGAGCTGGCGGTACAGGCCGAGCTGCGCCGCATCGCGGTAGCCGCCGCCTACGCGGCCGAGAAGGGGCTGAAGGTCAACGCCGGCCACGGCCTGACCTACCACAACGTGCAGCCGATTGCCGCGCTGCCGGAAATGCACGAGCTGAACATCGGCCATGCGATTATCGGCCAGGCGGTGATGTGCGGGCTGCCGGCCGCGGTTGCCGACATGAAAGTGCTGATGCGGGAAGCGCGCCGGTAATGGCGGTGCTCGGGCTGGGTACCGACATCGTTGAGATGGCGCGTATCGAAGCGGTGGTGGAGCGCAGCGGCGATCGTCTGGCGCGCCGCGTGCTGAGCGACGCCGAGTGGGCGCTGTATCAGCAGCACCAGCAGCCGATTCGCTTTCTGGCCAAACGTTTCGCCGTGAAAGAGGCCGCCGCCAAGGCGTTCGGCACCGGCATTCGCAACGGCCTGGCGTTCAATCAGTTCGAAGTGTTCAACGATGCGTTGGGCAAGCCGAATATTCGTTTGCACGGCCGTGCCGCCGAGCTCGCCGGGGAAATGGGGGTCGCCGCGATCCACGTTTCGCTGGCCGACGAACGGCGCTATGCCTGCGCGACGGTGATCGTCGAAAGTTGAAAATAGAAAGGGCGCCTGTGGCGCCCTTGTCAGTCCTGCGGCGGATTAAATGCGATCGGCGTGGTGCAGCACCACAAACTTGTCCCACAGCTGTTCGTTAGTCTCGCGATGCTGCGGATCGGTGATGATGGTGTTGTCGATCGGGCAAACCTGCTGGCAGGTCGGCGTATCATAATGGCCGACGCACTCGGTGCAGCGATCGGTATCGATCTGATAAATCTCATCGCCCATCGAAATCGCCTGGTTCGGGCATTCCGGCTCGCACATGTCGCAGTTGATGCATTTCTTGGTAATCAGCAGTGCCATTGTCAGTTATCTTTCCATCGGTGTGCTCGGGCTGGCGCGCAATCTATCATAGAATCACCGCGCGGCGGGCGTTTTTTCGTCATCTTACCGCTTAGGGTAACTCAGGTGGGTCGTCAGCCAACTGATCGAAATCAACCCTTCTCTGCCCGTCAAACACCCAGCGCTTATCGGTATCCGCCATCGTAGGCATCACCTCCGGATGGGCAACCCGTATTCCCGCCTCTTGAGCAAACAACCCGATAAAATCGAACGCGCTCAAGGGATCATCAATGATCTGGTGCTGTTGGTCGCGATCGCTCAGCACCAGCAACGGCACCTGGTAATTCTGCCGGGTATCGCCGCTGTGACGCAGAGAACGTATGCCGCCGATATCCTTATGGGAAAGACCGTGATCGGAGAAATAGAACAGTTTAAACGGCGCGCCGGTCTGTTTCAGACTTTGATAAACCTGCTCGATAAAACGATCAGTCTTGCGATAGGTAGAGAGGTAGCAGGCCAGCTCCTTATTCGGCGACTCGACGCTCGGCGGTTCGCCGTTAAGCCGCTCGCAAAAGTCGGCGTGCGAGCCCATCAGATGCAGCACATACAGGTTGCCTTGCCCTTGGCGGCTCAATAATTGGTCAAATATCGGCAGCAGTGCATCATCATCGGTGTTGCGCGATTGATAGTCGCCTTTCTTCAGGAAGTAATGGTTATCGCTGAACATGGCGATTTTTGATACCGGCGTATCGAATTGCCCGAACAGGCCCTGATTGGACAGCCAGTGGGTATTGAGGCCTGCGGCTTTTGCCAGGGTGATGATATTATCTCCGAGGGCAATGCTGTGGCCGTTGCTTAAAGCCAGCGTGCGGGGGAGCGATTCGAACGTATTCGGCGCGGTGGAAATATAATTACTGTAAAACCGTCCCTTGGCATTATCCAGAAACGGTGTAGTGGACACCGGATAACCAAATAAGGACATATGATCCCTGCGCATACTTTCGCCGACGATAATGACATAGTTCTCATTCGTTGGTGCGCCGGCGGAAAGCGACCAGCGGTTTGGTGCTGAAACGTCGGTGTTTAATTCATCAATCTGCTGTTGGTATTGATGGTAAGCCGAATAAGTGGATAAAAAGAAGTTAGACAATCTAAGATTACTCACCCCACCGCTGAATGCTCTGACGATAATAATCACCGTAAGCAGGGCCAATGCGGTCAATATTGTTTTCTTTGACAGGGGGTATCGCCAAATAAATCGACCGAGAATGACCGGCGTAACCAGAATGGCGATAGGCAACAGATAACAGCTGACCGGGAGGGTTTGCAAAAACTCCCTTGCCTCTATCGGGTTGGATTGCAGCAGGGCTGACACCACGACGGCTGATGGGGAACCGTATATGGCCCCGACCGGCGCATACAGCGCGCACAGCAGAATAAACGGAATAATCAGGCCGTAACGGGTAAGCGAATGGATAGATAATAATAGCAAGATAAGTGCAATAAAAAGAATATCAATGCCTTTTCCACCGCTGTATCCCATCGCTTTGATCAATATCAAAGCAATAATGGCGTAAAATAAAAAAGTGCGCAGGGTCGGGTGAGCCACGGAGTGCCGCAACTTATCTAAAATAACAGTGTGTGTATTCATAATGGTATCGTTAAATAATGCTGTCCATGCATGCTCAATTATTGATCGATAATTGAGCGAGTCACCGTCCGCATATTATTTTTCGAATGCAGAGAAGGAAAATAATTGAGCTGGCGGCGTTTTATCGGCCGCCATTATACGCCTCAAACCAACTTTTTCATTAACTGTTCGCTGTGCTTGATGCGGTCGCGGGCATGATCGAGATCGTGTTGAATCAGCGCCATAAACAGCAGATCGGTGAGAGCGTACTGGGCCGTGCTGGAAGAGATGGCCGCGCTGCGGGTGTGGGGCTCTTCGGCGATGGTGTAGAGGCAGTGATCCGCGCGCTGCTGCAGGCCGTTGGGAGAGAAGCTGGTCAGCGCCAACACCCTGGCGCCGGCCTGGCGCGCCTCTTCCGCCGCCAGATTGATTTCACGCCGTTCGCCGCTGAAGGAGATAGCCAGCAGCAGATCGCGTTTGTCCAGCGCCTGCACCGCCGCCAGCTGAACGTGCATGTCCGCCTCGGCCACCGCCATCACGCCGATTTTCAGCAGCTTGAAGGAAAAATCCTTGGCCACCAGCCCGGAAGCGCCGATGCCGATCAGCATCACCCGGCGCGCCTGGCGCAGCATGTCCAGCGCCTGATGCAGTCGCTCTTCGCTGTTGATGTCCAGCGTCGCGCGCAGCGCCGCCTGCTTTTCCGCCAATAGCTTTTCACCGACGGTTTTCAGCGTGTCGCTGCTGAGGATGTGGTTGTGAACGGTCACTACCGGTTCGGCCTGCGGCTGGGCCAGCGTCTCGCTCAGCGCCAGCTTCAGCGCCGGGAAACCTTTATAGCCCAGCTTTTGGGCGAACTTCACCACGCTCGACTGGCTGATGCCGGCCAGCTGTGCCAGCTTTTGCGAGCTGAGATGGCGTGCCTGCTCGGCGTTGTTCAGCAAAAAATCCGCCAGCTTGCGGTCGTTTTGCGCCAGTGTCGGATACATCTGGCGAATGCGCAGAAGGGTACTCATTGATCTTTCCCTGGAAACCAGCGGCCATTTTGCCATGCAGGCGGCGAAAACGCGCGGTGAAAATTTTTGTGAGCTCGCCGTTAAAATAGCAAATAGCGCTCGCTTTGTTGAATAAAATATTCAAATATTGATTTAATTTTGTGAATTAAAAATTCAAAGGTGAACAGATGAACTTAGGCGCACTGGTATCGGAAACCCGCAACCCGGCCACCATGGGGCTGGATGAGATGTCGACGCTGGAGATGGTCCGCTGCTTTAACCAGGAAGACCGCAAGGTGCCGGAGGCGATCGAAAAGGTGCTGCCGGCGATCGCGCAGGCGGTCGATTTGGCCGCGGCGGCGTTGAAGGCCGGTGGGCGGCTGATTTATTTGGGCGCCGGCACCAGCGGCCGCCTGGGCGTGCTGGATGCCTCCGAGTGCCCGCCGACCTTCGGCGTGCCGCACGGCGTGGTGGTGGGGCTGATCGCCGGCGGGCCGGGCGCGTTGCTTAAAGCGGTGGAAGGGGCGGAAGACGACGAAGCTTTGGGCGAAGCCGATCTCCGGGCGCTGAACCTCACCGCCGTCGATATGGTGGTGGGGTTGGCGGCCTCCGGGCGCACGCCTTATGTGATTGGCGCACTGCGCTATGCGCGCGGGCTGGGCTGCCCGACGGCGGCCATCTCCTGCAACCCGGATTCGCCGATCGCGCACGAAGCGCAGGTGGCGATCTCGCCGGTGGTGGGGCCGGAGGCCCTGACCGGCTCGACGCGCCTGAAATCCGGCACTGCGCAGAAGCTGGTGCTCAACATGCTGTCGACTGGCGCGATGGTCAAGCTGGGCAAGGTTTACCAGAACCTGATGGTGGACGTGAAGGCCACCAACGTCAAACTGGTGGATCGCGCTTGCCGCATCGTGGTGGAGGCGACCGGCGCCGAACGCGCTCAGGCGGAGGCAGCGCTGGCGCAGACCGGCTTCGAAGTCAAACCGGCGATCCTGATGATTTTAGCCGGCGTCAGCGCTGCAGAGGCGCAGCAGCGGCTGCAGCGGCACGACGGCTACCTGCGCGCGGCGCTGGCGCGTTAATTCACGGTGGGGGCGGCGATGGACAAGACAACGGCATTGGCGACACAGATCCTGGCGGGCGTGGGGGGCGAGGGTAATATCCTCAAACTGGAGAACTGCATGACGCGGGTGCGCGTCGAGGTCAGCGACGAGCAGCGCCTGGATCTGGCCGCCCTCAGGCAGCTGCCCGGCGTGAAGGGCTATATCAAACAGGGTGAGCAGCATCAGTTTATCGTCGGCCCAGGCGCCGCCGCCAAGGTGGTGGACGCCATGCGCGAATTGCTGGGCGGTAGCGCGCAGCCCGTCGTCGCCGTCGGTGACGCGGCCCGCACCAAGGTGCAGGCCAAGCAAAAATACGCTGCGCCGATGAGCGGCGCGCTGAAAAAACTGGCCGATGTCTTTATTCCGTTGATCCCGGCGTTTATCGCCTCGGGCCTGATCACCGGCATCATCAACCTGCTGAAACGGCCCGACATCGCCGGCCAGCTGGCGGTGGACTACCCGAACGTGCTGGGGCTGTTGGCGATCTTCGGCAGCGCGGTGTTCGCCATCATGAACATTTTGGTCGGGGTCAACGCCGCGCGGGTATTCGGCGGCTCTCAGGCGATGGGCGGCGTCATGGCCGGCATTCTCTCCAGCCCGGCGCTGGCGCAGATCACGTTGTTCGGCGAGGCGTTGCAGCCGGGGCGCGGCGGGGTGATCGCCGTGCTGCTGGTGGTGGCGTTGATGTGCTGGGTGGAGAAACGCCTGCGCACGCTGCTGCCGGAGTCGGTCGAACTGATCCTTAACCCACTGCTGACCACGCTGGTCACCGCCTCGCTGGCGATCCTGATTCTGCAGCCGATCGGCGGCATTATCTCCGACGCCATCGCCCACGGCGCCAATCTGGCGATCGACAAGGGCGGGCTGCTGGTGGGAGCGCTGCTCTCGGGGCTGTTCCTGCCGCTGGTGCTCTCCGGTCTGCATCAGGGGCTGGTACCGATCCACGTCGAGCTGGTGCAGGCGCACGGTTCCAACCCGCTGCTGCCGATCCTGGCGATGGCCGGCGTCGGGCAGGTGGGGGCGGCGCTGGCGGTGCTGTTGAAAACCCGCAATGCGCGGCTGAAAAAGGTGATCAAAGGGGCGTTGCCGGTCGGCATTCTCGGCATCGGCGAGCCGCTGATCTTCGGGGTGACGCTGCCGCTGGGCCGGCCGTTTATCGGCGCCTGCCTCGGCGGTGCGGTCGGCGGAGCGCTTATCAGCTACTGGAAGGTGGCGACGGTGATCACCTTCGGCATTTCGGGGCTGCCTTTGGCGTTGACCATCGTCTCAGGTAAGGTGATGTTGTATCTGGCGGGGATGCTGATTACGATTATCGCCGGTTTTCTCTTCACCTGGATGATGGGGTTCAACGATCCCGAGGAGTAGCGTTTGAGCGACAAGCAGCAACAACCGGCCGCAGAGGGGCGCCGCGTGGTCTTTTTCGATCTGGACGGCACCCTGCATCAGGAGGATATGTTCGGCAGTTTCTTACGTTTTCTACTGCGCCGCTTACCGCTGAACCTGTTGCTGGTGATACCGCTGCTGCTGCCGATCGGTCTGGCGCTGCTGCTGCTGGGGCGCGCCGCGCGTTGGCCGATGAGCCTGCTGCTGTGGGCGATCACTTTCGGGCGTTCCGAAGCGACGCTAAAGGCGCTGGAGCGGCAGTTTATCGAGGTCTTTCGCCAGAAGGTGACCGCATTTCCGGTGGTGCAAATGCGGCTGCGGCAGTACCTGGAGGAGCACGATGCCGAAGTGTGGCTGATTACCGGCTCGCCGGAGCGGCTGGTGGAGCAGGTGTATCGCGATTCGGCGTTTCTGCCGCGGGTACGGTTGATCGGCAGCCGCATCACGCGCCGCTGCGGCGGCTGGGTCTTGACCCTGCGCTGCCTGGGAGCGCAGAAAGTGGTACAGCTGGAGCAGCGGCTCGGTGCGCCGCTGAAGCTGTACAGCGGTTACAGCGACAGCAAGCAGGATAATCCGCTGCTGTTCTTTTGTGAGCACCGCTGGCGGGTAAGCAAGCAGGGTGAGCTGCAGCAGCTGGAATAAACCAAGGGCGGAAGATTCCGCCCTTTCTGCTTTTATCTATCTGCAGCGCGATCAGTCGTCGGTCACGTCGTGCGGCTTGCGCCCCAGCTGCCAAATCTTCTCCGCATAATGCCCCAGTGCCCACAGGCTCAGGCCGAGCAGCACGAAGAAAACCGCCTTCGGTATGCTGTCCCAGAAAAACTCGAACAGACGGGTATAAAGGTTAATGCCGAGGAAGGTCAGCCCGAAGCCGCGCAGCATGGCGTCGTCATGCTTCAACCCCAGCCAGATGGCGGCGAGGGCAGCCAGCCCGAACAGCAGGCTCCAGTGGAACAGCTCGATCTGGCGCGCGCTGTACCAGCTGTCGAGATCGCCGTAGTTGCCGAAGATAGACAGCAGCCACAGGGCGATAAACAGGTACAGCAGGCCCATCGCCAGCGACACCCGCTGCAGGCCGCGTTGCGCCAACAGCGGCCGCAACAGCAGCGCGGCGGCGATCAGTACCGCACCAAAGGCGATAAAGCGAATCGGGTAGCTCATGCCGAGCCAGTAGGCGCCCCAGCCGGACAGGTAGCCGGTCTCGGCGCCGAAGGCGTTGCCGAGCGACAGCAGGGCGAACCACCACACCAGCCCGGAGCGGCTGAACCAGCCGATCGCGCCGTACAGCAGCGCGGCGAACAGCAGCAGCACGGAAACCCGGCCGCTGCCGTTATCCAGCCAGACCCCCAGCTGCCATAAGGCGCAGGCGGTAAGCAACACGGCGACAAACAGCGCGGCCTCATTGCCGTAGCGTTTTTCCGGGTGGTGCCGGCGGCGACGCAGCGCCCAGACGTAGGCCAGCGCCGCCAGTATGCCGGCGATCGCCATGCGCACCGGCGCGTCGAAGCGGAACAGTTCGCTCAGCCATTCAAGCAGTGCGCTGTCGGCGAACAGGCTGGTGACGGCGATCAGCAGCGAGGCCAGCGCGGCGAGAAACGCATAGCGCGCCAGCCGCCGCCAGTCGAAAGGCTGCACGGCCACATGCTGCAGCAGTTGCTGCCGTTGTTCGGCCGTCAAGGCTCCTTCTCCCACCCAGCCGTCCAGCGCCTTGCGCACCACGACCGCGTTCTTTTTACTGAGTTTCATGCTTCTTGTCCCTGAATCACACGCTGATTTGGCCAGTATAGCCATTGGCGGGCGGCTACGACAAAGGGAGGCTAGTGTGTATAATGCCCGCCGCAAAAGCGCACGAGGAATTATGCGATGACTGAATATAACGATGAGTACTGGATGCGTCAGGCATTGCAGCTGGCCCTGCGCGCGCAGGAAGAGGGCGAGGTGCCGGTGGGTGCGCTGCTGGTGCTGGACAATCAGGTCATCGGCGAGGGCTGGAACCGCCCGATCGGCCGACACGATCCTACCGCACACGCCGAGATCATGGCGCTGCGCCAGGGCGGCGCGGTGCTGCAAAACTACCGTTTGCTGAACGCCACGCTGTACGTCACGCTGGAGCCCTGCGTGATGTGCGCCGGTGCGATGGTGCACAGCCGTATCCGCCGGCTGGTGTATGGTGCCGCCGACGAGAAAACCGGCGCGGCCGGTTCACTGGTGGACATTCTGCGCCATCCGGGCATGAACCATCAGGTGGAGATCGTCTCGGGCGTGCTGGCGGACGAATGCGCCGCCACCCTGAGCAATTTCTTCCGTCTGCGCCGTGAACAGAAAAAAGCTCTCAGGCTGGCGCAGCGGGCGGCGGAAAAGCCGGAATAATCAGTAGTTGAGCGCCAGTTCCGGCATCACCGTCGGGTAGCCTTTCCCCAACGCCTCCTGCTCGGCGGCCGCTTGCGCCGCCTTTCTCTCTTTTTCCTGCAGATAGCCCACCAGGCTGACCTGGTAGCGGCGGATGTTCTCTACATAGTTGTAGGCTTCACGCCCGCGCGCATAGCCGTAGGTCAACTGCGGGTAGTAGCGCTTCTGGCTGAGCATCGGCAGGCGCTGCTTGACGTCGACCCAGCTGTCGGGGTTACCTTTTTGCGTCTTGGTCAGCTTGCGCGCGTCCAGCATGTGGCCCCAGCCCATGTTGTAGGCCGCCAGCGAGAACCAGATGCGCTCGTCTTCCGGCACGCTGTCCGGCACCTTGGCCATCAGCCGTTGCAGGTAAAGGGCGCCGCCCTGAATGCTCTCTTCCGGATCGAGGCGGTCGTTGACCCCCAGGCCGTCGGCGGTGGCGCGGGTCAGCATCATCAGGCCGCGCACGCCGGTGGGTGAGGTGGCCTGCGGATTCCAGTGCGATTCCTGATAGGCGATGGCCGCCAGCAGCTTCCAGTCGATCTCGTTGGCGTGCTTCTCGAACAGCGGGCGGAAGTTGGGCAGCACCGAGTCGATGGCCGACAGGAAGGTTTTGGTGTCCACATAGTCGAAGCTGCCGACGTGGCCGAGGTATTTCTCTTCGAGCCGCGCCAGGGTGCCGTCGTCCACCATCTGGCTGTAGAAGTCCAGCATCGCCGCGTACAGGCTGTCGTCGCCGTCGCGTTTCAGATACCAGGTGACCGGCTCTTCGTCGGTGACGTCGAACGCCACCGCCAGCTGCGGATGGATGCGCTGCAGCAGCGCGATGGTCACCGAATCGCCGAGGGTGTAGTCCAGCTTGCCGTCGGCCACCCGCTCCAGCAGCTCTTTGGAGGTGAGATCGCTGGAGGACTCCCAGGCGAGATCCGGGTATTTATCCTGTTTGAGCTGCTTTAGTGTGCTGACGTGCGCGGAACCGGAGGCGACCGCCAGCTTGCCTTTAATGTCGGCGAAGCCTTTTGGCCGCGGGGTGCCCAGCCGGTACACCAGCTGTTGGGAAACGGAGTAGTAGGCCGGGCCGGTGCGCGCGCGGCTGAGGCGCTCCTGGTTGTAGATAAGGCCGGCCGCCAGCAGGTCGGCGTCGTCGTCGTCCAGATCGTCGAACAGGTCATTGATGTTCTGATGGGGGATCACCACCAGCTTCACCCCGAGGTAGTTGGCGAAGCGCTTCGCCAGTTCGTAGTCGAGCCCACCCGGCCCTTGCTTGGTGTTGAAATAGGTCAGCGGTGAATTCAGCGTGCTGATACGCAACTCGCCGCGGGAGATGATCTCCTGGAGTTGCCCGCCCTGGCCGCTGCGCCAGGTGATATTGGGCCACAGCGCGAGAGCCAGAAGCAGGGTGACAACGCCGATGAGGATGTAGTTTATTTTAAGACGTTTCAAATAGTTATCCAGTGGTGGCACAGGTACACCGGCGACGACAACCGCGACTTTTCTCATGGTTAAATCACCAGTGCGGGGGCATTTTGCGCAACAAAACGCCAGTGTGCAACTTTATTGACACGTTATGACAATTCGACGGCGCGGCACGCTTTTATCAATAATCCCTACGCAAACGGTTTCGTCGGCGGCGAGGATTCTCTATAATGGCGCGCGTTTTCCCCTGTTGCGCCCAATGAAGCGTCTTATCCGTCGCTTCGAAGACGAGAGAACTTTGATTATGGAAATTCTGCGTGGTTCGCCCGCTTTATCGGCTTTTCGCATTACCAAACTGCTGTCCCGCTGCCAGGACGCCCACCTGCCCGTCAGTGATATCTACGCCGAGTACGTCCACTTTGCCGATGTTAGCGCACCGCTCAGTGCCGAAGAACACGCCAAACTTCAGCGGCTGCTCAAGTACGGTCCTTCTCTCGCCGAACACGCTCCCGAAGGCCGGTTGTTGCTGGTCACGCCGCGTCCGGGCACCATTTCTCCCTGGTCTTCTAAAGCCACCGACATCGCCCACAACTGCGGTCTGCAGCAGGTGCTGCGCCTGGAGCGCGGCCTGGCGTTCTACGTCAAGGCGCCCGAGCTGACGGAAACCCAGTGGCGCCAGCTTGCCGCGCTGCTGCACGATCGCATGATGGAAACCGTCTTCAGCGAACTGCAACAGGCCGAACAGCTGTTCGCGCACCATCAGCCGGCGCCGTATCAGTCGGTCGACGTGCTGGGCGCAGGGCGCACCGCGCTGGAGCAGGCCAACGTCCGGCTCGGCCTGGCGCTGGCGCAGGACGAGATCGACTACCTGCTGAATGCCTTTACCGGTTTGGGGCGCAACCCGACGGATATCGAACTTTATATGTTCGCACAGGCCAACTCCGAGCACTGCCGCCACAAGATTTTCAACGCCGATTGGATCATCGACGGCGAACAGCAGCCTAAATCGCTGTTCAAGATGATCAAGAACACCTATGAGCAGACGCCGGACTACGTGCTGTCGGCGTATAAAGACAACGCCGCGGTGATGGAAGGCTCGCAGGTCGGCCGCTTCTTCGCCGCGCCGGAGAACGGCAAGTACGATTACCATCAGGAAGACGCGCACATCCTGATGAAGGTAGAAACCCACAACCACCCAACGGCGATCTCGCCGTGGCCGGGCGCCGCGACCGGCTCCGGCGGCGAGATCCGCGACGAGGGGGCTACCGGCCGCGGCGCCAAGCCGAAAGCCGGCCTGGTGGGCTTCTCGGTGTCCAACCTGCGCATTCCCGGCTTTGAACAGCCGTGGGAGCAGGATTTCGGCAAGCCGGAACGCATCGTCACCGCGCTGGATATCATGACCGAAGGCCCGCTGGGCGGCGCGGCGTTCAACAACGAATTCGGTCGTCCGGCGCTGCTGGGCTACTTCCGTACCTATGAAGAGCGCGTCAACAGCCACAACGGCGTTGAGCTGCGCGGCTATCACAAACCGATCATGCTGGCGGGCGGCATCGGCAACATCCGTGCCGATCACGTGCAGAAAGGGGAAATCACCGTCGGCGCCAAGCTGGTGGTGCTGGGCGGCCCGGCGATGAATATCGGCCTGGGTGGCGGCGCGGCCTCGTCGATGGCGTCAGGCCAGTCCGATGCCGATCTGGACTTCGCTTCGGTGCAGCGCGACAACCCGGAAATGGAGCGCCGCTGTCAGGAAGTGATCGACCGCTGCTGGCAGCTGGGCGACCAGAACCCGATCCTGTTTATCCATGACGTCGGCGCCGGCGGCCTGTCCAACGCCATGCCGGAGCTGGTGAGCGACGGCGGCCGCGGCGGCCGCTTCGAGCTGCGCGATATCCTCAACGACGAGCCGGGCATGAGCCCGCTGGAAGTGTGGTGCAACGAATCGCAGGAACGTTACGTGATGGCGATTGCCCCGGCACAGATGGCGCAGTTCGACGAGATCTGCCGCCGCGAGCGCGCACCTTATGCGGTGATCGGCGAAGCGACCGAAGAACAGCACCTGACGCTGAACGACCGCCACTTCGACAACCAGCCGATCGACATGCCGCTGGACGTGCTGCTCGGCAAGACGCCGAAAATGACCCGCGACGTTACCCGCCTGCAGGCAAGTGGCCAGGCGGTGCAGCGTGAGAACATCACGCTGGCCGACGCGGTGAAACGCGTGCTGCATCTGCCGGCCGTTGCGGAGAAAACCTTCCTGATCACCATCGGCGATCGCACCGTTACCGGCATGGTGGCGCGTGACCAGATGGTCGGCCCGTGGCAGATCCCGGTGGCCGACTGCGCGGTCACCACCGCCAGCCTGGACAGCTACTACGGCGAAGCGATGTCGCTCGGCGAACGTGCGCCGGTGGCGCTGTTGGACTTCGCCGCCTCCGGCCGCCTGGCGGTCGGGGAAGCGCTGACCAACCTGGCTGCCACCGAGATCGGCAGCCTGAAGCGCGTGAAGCTGTCCGCCAACTGGATGGCCGCCGCTGGCCACCCGGGCGAAGACGCCGGGCTGTACGAAGCGGTGAAAGCGGTGGGCGAAGAGCTGTGCCCGGCGCTGGGCATCACCATCCCGGTGGGCAAAGACTCCATGTCGATGAAAACCCGCTGGCAGGAAGGCAACGAACAGCGCGAAATGACGTCGCCGCTGTCGCTGGTCATCACCGCCTTCGCCCGCGTGGAGGACGTGCGCCACACCGTGACGCCGCAGCTGCGCACCGATAAGGGCGACAGCGCGCTGCTGTTGATCGACCTGGGCAACGGCCATAACGCGCTGGGTGCCACCGCGCTGGCGCAGGTTTACCGCCAACTGGGCGACAAACCGGCCGACGTGCGCAACGTTGCGCAGCTGGCGGGCTTCTTCAACGCCATGCAGCAGCTGGTGGCCGAGCAAGCGCTGCTGGCTTACCACGACCGCGCCGACGGCGGCCTGCTGGTGACGCTGGCGGAGATGGCCTTCGCCGGTCACTGTGGTGTGGACGTCAATCTCGACGGCCTCGGCGACGATGCGCTGGCGGTGCTGTTCAACGAAGAGCTGGGCGCGGTGATCCAGGTGAGCGCCGAACGTCTCGACGACGTGAAGCAGGCGTTCGCTCAGCACGGACTGACCGACAACGTGCATCACATCGGCAGCGTGCAGGCCGGCGATCGTTTCGTCATCACCCAACATGGCAAGGCGCTGTACAGTGAAAGCCGCAATACGCTGCGCACCTGGTGGGCGGAAACCACTTGGCAGATGCAGCGCCTGCGCGACAACCCGGCGTGCGCCGATCAGGAACATCAGGCCAAGCAGGATGAACAAGATCCCGGTCTGAACGTGAAGCTGACCTTCGCACCGGAGGAAGACATCGCCGCGCCGTACATCGCCAAGGGCGCTCGCCCGAAAGTGGCGGTGCTGCGCGAGCAGGGGGTGAACTCCCACGTTGAAATGGCGGCGGCGTTCCACCGCGCCGGCTTTGACGCGGTGGACGTGCACATGAGCGATCTGCTGGCAGGACGCCGCGATCTACAGGACTTCCACACGCTGGTGGCCTGCGGCGGCTTCTCTTACGGCGACGTCCTGGGCGCCGGCGAAGGTTGGGCGAAATCTATCTTGTTCAACGAGCGGGTGCGCGACGAGTTCGAAGCGTTCTTCCACCGTCCGCAGACGCTGGCGCTGGGCGTGTGCAACGGCTGCCAGATGATGTCCAACCTGCGTGAGCTGATCCCGGGCGCCGAACACTGGCCGCGCTTCGTGCGCAACCTGTCGGATCGCTTTGAGGCGCGCTTCAGCCTGGTGGAAGTGGCGGCCAGCCCGTCGCTGTTCCTGCAGGGCATGACCGGCTCGCGCATGCCGATCGCCGTTTCCCACGGTGAAGGGCATGTCGAAGTGCGCGATGCGGCGCATCTGGCGGCGTTGGAAAGCCATGGCCTGGTGGCGCTGCGTTTCGTCAACAACGCCGGTCAGGTAACGGAAACTTACCCGGCTAACCCGAACGGATCGCCGAACGGCATTACCGCCGTGACCAGCGCCAGCGGGCGTGCCACGGTAATGATGCCGCACCCGGAACGCGTGTTCCGAACGGTCAGCAACTCCTGGCACCCGGAAGAGTGGGGCGAGGACAGCCCGTGGATGCGCATGTTCCGCAACGCCCGTAAGCAACTGGGCTAAATACGGCCACCACCGTACACAGGGCGCAAGCAATTGCGCCCTTTTTTATGGCCGAGGTTCGGCGATTGGCGGCAGTGTCTGCATTTTGCGACAGGCGCTATTTTTCGTGTCGCCAAATGGAGACATTTAACTTTTTGATTTTATTGGCCATAAGTGGGTTTGGCTTTGGTTGTCTGCATTTGGCGACAGCGCGGCGTTTTTTTCATCGCTCATCGGGGCGTGATGCGCAAAGAAATTTGCTGATATGGTTTTATTTTTCAATAAAATCATATTGTTATTATTTTTATTGCAAAGTTGGCACGCAACGTGCATTATTCTAGTCGGTTGCTCATTCAACTTTTTATGACGGCGCCGTAAATAGACGGCAAATCGCCTCATAAGCCTCCGAATGATGCCAAAGAAATGGTGCCTATCGTCCAACCAAACCGATAACAGACCGTGCAAACGGCTTTATCAAGCATCGGGCGACACGTGGAGTGAGGCACCGCCTGTATCCAACTGTGATGAAGGGTTCATCAATCCTGGATACTTACGGATGCTATTCGTCCTGTTCGATGCCAGCCGCTGCGCTACATCACCCTGGGGACGAGACTTAAGGGCATCCACACTTTCCTTGCGTTGGGGCAAGTTTCTTGCCCCGATGTCATTTATCAACGCTGCGCTTATTCCCGTTTCGTTGCCTATGCCCTCGAACGCAGACGCTTTCCCCACACTCTTGCTTTCACACCGGTTGATGTTACCGAGGCCGCATGCCGTCGGCAGGCCAGGCCTATGGGCGCGGTTCACCGAACCCGCAGCTTTTTCCTTGTGCGTTCAGGATTCTCCCTTGCCGGGCTTTTCTCTTTCCGGCGAGTCAGTTAGCATCGTGACAGAGCTGAGAGAATGAGATGATTTCGTTGAAAAAATGGCGTTTATTCCCCCGTTCGCTGCGGCAATTGGTGCTGCTGGCGTTCCTGTTGGTGCTGTTGCCGCTGCTGGTGCTGGCCTATCAGGCCTACCAGAGTCTGGATCACCTCAGCGCGCAGGCAGCGGACATCAACCGCACCACGCTGGTGGACGCGCGGCGCAGCGAGGCGATGACCAGCGTGGCGCTGGAGATGGAGCGCAGCTATCGCCAGTACTGTGTGCTGGTCGATCCTACGCTGCAGAAGCTGTACCAGAACCAGCGCAAGCAGTATTCGCAGATGCTGGACGCCCACGCGCCGATCCTGCCGGACGAGCGCTACTACCAAACGCTGCGCCAGTTGCTGACCCAGCTGGCGGCGATCAAATGCCATAACAGCGGGCCGGACCAAGAGGCTTCCGCCTTGCTCGAGTCGTTCTCCCGTTCCAACGCCGAAATGGTGCAGGCCACGCGCGCGGTGGTGTTCTCGCGCGGCCAGCAGCTGCAGCAGGCCATCGCCGAGCGCGGCCAGTTCTTCGGCTGGCAGGCGCTGCTGCTGTTCCTGGTCAGCGTGCTGCTGGTGGTGCTGTTCACCCGCATGATCATCGGGCCGGTCAAGGCCGTGGAGCGGATGATCAACCGCCTGGGAGAAGGGCGCGCGCTGGGCAGCACCGCGTCGTTCAAGGGGCCGCGCGAGCTGCGTTCGCTGGCGCAGCGCATCATCTGGCTGAGCGAGCGGCTGGCGTGGCTGGAGTCGCAGCGCCACGAGTTTTTGCGCCATATTTCGCACGAGCTGAAAACGCCGTTGGCCAGCATGCGTGAAGGCACCGAACTGCTGGCCGACGAGGTGGCGGGGCCGCTGACTTCCGATCAGAAAGAGGTGGTGGCGATCCTCGACAACAGCAGCCGCCATCTGCAGCAGCTGATTGAACAGCTGTTGGATTACAACCGCAAATTGGCCGATGGCCCGGCGGAACACGAGAACGTCGAGCTGCGCGACATGGTCGATTTGGTGGTCGCCGCGCACAGTTTGCCGGCGCGGGCGAAGATGATTTCCACCGAAATTACGCTGGAGGCGGAAATCTGCTGGGCAGAGCCTACGCTATTAATGCGCGTGCTGGATAATCTCTACTCCAATGCGGTGCACTACGGCAAGGAATCCGGTAACATTTGGATCCGCAGCCGTCAGGTTGGACAACGGGTGCAAATCGACGTCGCCAATAGCGGCACGCCGATCCCCGAGGCTGAAAGAGCCATGATTTTCGAGCCTTTTTTCCAGGGTAGTCACCAGCGAAAAGGGGCGGTAAAAGGAAGCGGACTGGGGTTGAGCATCGCTCAGGACTGTATCCGTCGCATGCGCGGTGAGCTGCAACTGGCGACGGTCGCCGGTGCAGACGTCTGCTTCCGCATTGAACTGCCGTTAACCGCCGAGAATGAATAAATAATGTACACATGGTCTAAACGCCTTCGTCTTTCACAGACCGAACGTTCACCGCGTGCCACGCACAGAGCGCCGCTCGGCAAACGCCCGATCAGCTGGTTGGGTGCCGTCTTCTTTATGCCGCTGTTGCTGGCGGGCTGTGTCGATCGCGCCGTCAGCGGTGGCCTGAACCCTCAGCAGCAAGAGGCGATCCCGGATACCAAGGTGATTGATTACCGCACCGCGGCTTGCGATACCCTGTGGCAGTTGGACGACAAGGACGCGCTGGATAACGCGCTCTACTGGCTGCGCGCGATGGACTGCGCCGATCGTATCGGCTCGACCCAGGCGCGCGCGCTGGCGAAAACGGTGCCTGGCGACAGCTGGTCCGGCGTTTTCAAACAGAGCATCCTGCTGGGCAGCGCACAGCCGACCTCCGGCGAACGCCGCCAGATCATCGACAGGATCAACAGCTATCGGATGGAATTCCCTGGTTCACTGCGTCCGCTGACGCAGCTGTGGCGCCAGCAGCAATTGCTGCAGATCACGCTGTTCGATGAGAAAGCACGCTATCAGCATCTGCAGGAGAGCAGCGACAGCCAGATCGATTCGCTGCGCCAGAGCCAGGCGCGTCTGCAATCGCAGCTGCAGGACACCTCGCGCAAGCTGGAGAACCTGACCGATATCGAGCGCCAGCTCTCTTCGCGCAAGCAGCTGCAAGGGGAAATCCCGGACAACAGCGCAGGCTCGCAAAAGGGCGAATCCGCCGGTAAAAACGGCGCGGCCGCCAAAGGGGCTGAATCGCAGGACGAACCGGAAAAAGGCACCGCGCTGCCGGTTGAACCGGAAGACACCTATACGCCGCACCCTGCCAATAAGGAGTCCCACGCGCAATGACCGCACGCAAACCGGCCAATTTGCTCTTGGTTGACGACGATCCCAGCCTGCTGAAGCTGCTGGGCATGCGTCTGACCAGCGAAGGTTTTCACGTCACCACCGCCGAAAGCGGCCAGGAAGCGCTGCGCCTGCTGGCGCGCGAACAGATCGATCTGGTGATCAGCGATCTGCGTATGGACGAGATGGACGGCATGGCGCTGTTCGCCGAGATCCAAAAGCATCAGCCGGGCATGCCGGTGATCATCCTCACCGCGCACGGTTCGATTCCCGATGCGGTGGCCGCCACCCAGCAGGGGGTGTTCAGCTTCCTCACCAAACCGGTGGATCGCGATGCGCTGTATAAGGCCATCGACGAGGCGCTCGCGCTGTCGGCCACCCCGGCCGGCGACGAGGCCTGGCGCGAAGACATCGTCACCCGCAGCCCGCTGATGCTGCGCCTGCTGGAGCAGGTGAAAATGGTGGCGCAGTCCGACGTCAGCGTCTTGATCAACGGCCAGAGCGGCACCGGTAAAGAGGTGGTGGCGCAGGCGATCCACGCGGCCAGCCCGCGCGCCGGCAAGGCGTTCATCGCCATCAACTGTGGCGCGCTGCCGGAGCAGCTGCTGGAGTCCGAACTGTTCGGCCATGCCAAGGGCGCCTTTACCGGCGCGGTCAGCAGCCGCGAAGGGCTGTTCCAGGCGGCAGCGGGCGGCACGCTGTTCCTCGACGAGATCGGCGATATGCCGCTGTCGCTGCAGGTGAAGTTGCTGCGCGTGCTGCAAGAGCGCAAGGTGCGGCCGCTGGGCAGCAACCGCGATCTGGACATTGACGTGCGCATCATCTCCGCCACCCACCGCGATCTGCAAAAGGCGATGGCGAAGAACGAGTTCCGCGAGGATCTCTACTACCGCCTCAACGTGGTGAACCTGAAGATCCCGGCGCTCAACGAACGCGCCGAAGATATCCCGCTATTGGCCAATCACCTGTTGCGCGAAGCGGCTCAGCGGCACAAGCCGTTCGTGCGCAGCTTCTCGACCGACGCCATGAAGCGGCTGATGACCGCCAGCTGGCCGGGCAACGTGCGTCAGCTGGTCAACGTCATCGAGCAGTGCGTGGCGCTGACTTCGGCACCGGTGATCAGCGAAGCGCTGGTGGAGCAGGCGCTGGAAGGGGAAAACACCGCGCTGCCGACCTTCGCCGAAGCGCGCAACCAGTTCGAGTTGCACTACCTGCGCAAGCTGCTGCAGATCACCAAGGGCAACGTGACCCAGGCCGCGCGCATGGCGGGCCGCAACCGCACCGAGTTTTACAAATTGCTGTCGCGCCACGAACTGGACGCCAACGATTTTAAAGAATGACAGTTTGCCGCCGGCGCCTGCCACGCAGGTTCTCAACAAATCCGGCGGAATGATTTACACTCCGTTCTCTTTTGCCGCGGCGCGCCCCGGCGTAGAGCACCATGGAACGTATTAAGCGGGATCGTACACAAATGAGCAGATCACTTTCCATCGCCCTGGCCCAGCTGAACCTGCTGGTCGGCGACATTGAAGGCAACACCGAACGCATGTTGCAAATCGTGCAGGAGCAGCAGAAGGCGGGAGCCGATCTGGTCATGTTCAGCGAACTGGCGCTGTCCGGCTACCCGCCCGAAGATCTGCTGTATCGCAATGACTTCTATCAGCGCTGCGACGCGCAGCTGCTGCGCCTGCAGCAGGCCTCCGCCGAGACGGCGATCCTGGTCGGCCACCCGTGGCGCGAAGGCGACAAGCTGTATAACGCGCTGTCGCTGTTTGCCGAAGGCCGCCTGCTGACCCGCTACTTCAAGCAGCAGCTGCCGAACTACGGCGTGTTCGATGAGAAGCGCTATTTCCACGCCGGCAACGACACCTGCGTGGTGGAGCTGAAAGGCTACCGTCTGGGTCTGCTGATTTGCGAAGATCTGTGGTTCCCTGAGCCGATCGACGCCGCCAAGGCCGCCGGCGCGGAAATTATCTTGTCGATCAACGCCTCGCCGTATAACCGCGAAAAGCCGTATATCCGCAAAACGCTGATGGCCGGCCACTGCCAGCGCACCCAGCTGCCGCTGGTGTACCTCAATCAGGTCGGCGGCCAGGATGAGCTGATCTTCGACGGCTGCTCCAAGGTATTCGACGCCGCCGGCACCATGACTCACCGTCTGGCGGCCTTCGACGAGCAGGTGACTCGTCTGGAATTCAACGAGCTGGCCGTGGTGCCGATGGCCGATCCGGCCGCTGAGCTGCCGCAGCTGGCGCAGGTGTACCAGGCGCTGGTGTTGGCGGTGCGCGACTACGTGACCAAAAACGGCTTTAAAGGCGCGGTGCTGGGCCTGTCCGGCGGCATTGACTCGGCGCTGACGCTGGCGATCGCCGTGGATGCGCTGGGCAAAGACAAGGTGCAGGCGCTGATGATGCCGTTCCGCTATACCGCAGATATCAGCATCGCCGACGCCAAGGAAGAGGCGGAAATCCTCGGCGTGGAGTTCGATATCGTCTCCATCGAACCGATGTTCGACGCCTTTATGGGCCAGCTGTCGCCGATGTTCGCCGGCACCGAGCGCGACACCACCGAAGAAAACCTGCAGGCGCGTTGCCGCGGGGTGGTGCTGATGGCGCTGTCCAACAAACGCCGCAGCATCGTGCTGACCACCGGCAACAAGAGCGAAATGGCGGTGGGTTACGCCACGCTGTACGGCGATATGGCCGGCGGTTTCGACGTGCTGAAGGACGTGCCGAAAACGCTGGTGTTCAAGCTGTCCGAATACCGTAACACCGTCTCCTACGTGATCCCGCAGCGGGTGATCGATCGTCCGCCGTCCGCCGAGCTGGCGCCGGATCAGGTCGATCAGGACAGCCTGCCGCCGTACGATATCCTGGACGCGATCCTGGAAGGCTACGTTGAGCGCGACAAGTCGGTTGCCGATCTGGTGGCCGAAGGGTTCGACGAAGCGATCGTGCGCAAGGTGATCCGCCTGGTGGACATCAACGAATACAAGCGGCGTCAGGCGGCCGTCGGGCCGCGTATCACCGCCCGTAACTTCGGCAAAGACCGCCGCTACCCCATCACATCCGGTTTTGGCCGCAAAAATTGGTAAAAGGAAAGAAGATGAAAAAGATCGACGCGATTATCAAGCCGTTCAAACTGGATGACGTCCGCGAAGCGCTGGCCGAAGTGGGCATCACCGGTATGACGGTCACCGAAGTGAAAGGCTTCGGCCGCCAGAAGGGCCACACCGAGCTGTACCGCGGTGCCGAGTACATGGTCGACTTTTTGCCTAAGGTGAAGATCGAGATCGTGGTTGCCGACGATATCGTCGACACCTGCGTGGAAACCATCATGCAAACCGCGCAGACCGGCAAGATCGGCGACGGCAAAATCTTCGTCTTCGACGTGGCGCGCGTGGTGCGCATCCGTACCGGCGAGCAGGACGAAGAAGCGATCTGATCCTCCGCAGGATCATCGACTATTCAGGGCGCAGCGTGCTGCGCCCTTGTCATTTCTGCTCCCCGCGCATCATGCTTCTTCGCCTCGCCGTTTCCCTCTTTTTGCCCGTCGGCATTCTAAAAAAGCGAACGCTATCGCGTTTTTGATACTTTTCCCGATCGCTTTTCTCGCGGGATCTACAATCAATCTAACTATCTTGATTGAGGTGATCCCCAATGAATTTCAAGTTGCGGCTAGGCGGCAAGGGCGTGCATCCCCAGGAGCTTACTCAGGTAAGTGACTGGGGGGACAAATCTGCCGGGAGCAGATTTGAACGCTGCTTGCAGCGGCCCGTTAGGGCGTGGCCTACGGATGGGCCACGTAATAGAACGCAGACAACAACGCAGCGGCTTGAAAGGCGATGGGGATGATGACGTTACGCCAAATCCGCCACTTCATCGCGGTGGCAGAAACCGGGTCGATCTCCGCCGGCGCCCAGGCGGTGTTTGTCTCCCAGTCTTCGCTGACGCTGGCGATCCAGCAGTTGGAAACCGAGATCGGCGTGCGGCTGTTCGATCGCCACGCCAAGGGCATGACGCTGACCCATCAGGGGCATCAGTTTTTGCGCCAGTCGTATCTGATCCTGGCGACGGTGGACAACGCCAAGCGCAGCCTGCAGATCGGCACCGAAAGCCTGACCGGCAAGCTGACCGTCGGCGTTACCAGCCTGGTGGCCGGCTACTTCCTGGTGGAGCTGCTCACGCGCTTTAAATCGGCCTATCCCAACGTCACCGTGCAGGTGGTTGAAGACGAGCGCCCGTATATTGAGCACCTGCTGGTCAGCGGCGAGATCGACATCGGCGTGCTGATCCTGTCGAACATCGAAGACCGTGACGCGCTGCAGACCGAGGTGCTGATGCACTCGCCGTATCGCCTTTGGCTGCCGCCGTTGCACCCGCTGCTGGAGCACGAGAGCATCAGCCTGGCGGACGTGGCCAAACAGCCGCTGATCCAGCTCAACGCCGATGAAATGGACGTGCACGCGCGGCGCATCTGGTCGCGCGCCGGGCTGAAGCCGGAGATCGCCATGAAGACCGCCTCGACCGAGGCGGTGCGCAGCCTGGTGGCGGCGGGGATGGGGGTCTCCATCCAGCCGGACATGGCGTACCGCGCCTGGTCGCTCGAGGGCAACATGATCGAGGCGCGTAAGCTGGACGATCTGCTGGAGCCGCTGGATATCGGGCTGGCGTGGCGGCGCGGCAGCGCGCGGCCGGAGCTGGTAACGCCGTTCCTTACCATCGCGCGCGAGAACGGCAGCAAACACGCCGCCGGGCTTAAGCATTCGATTTAATCGAACGCGGCGTTCAGTATTTAGAATTTGTTGCCCGCCAGAGGCTCGCTTAGGCTGATTAAAACTAACTTATTCACATTTGGTTAACGTTTTTGTCACTTAGGGGCGTCAGGCGATGGCAGATGTGCAGGTTCTCTCAGGTTTGTCCTGTCAGCAGTTCATTAACGGTCAGTTGGTCGACGGCGAAGGCCAGCAGGAGTGCATCGTCAATCCGGCCAACGGCGAGACGCTGATCGCCCTGACCGAAGCCTCTTCGGCGCAGGTCGGCGGCGCGGTGAAAGCCGCGCAGCAGGCGTTCGGCCACTGGTCGCGCACCACGCCGGCCCAGCGCGCCGCTCTGTTGCTGCGGATCGCCGACGCCATTGAGCGGCAGGCGCCGCAGCTGGCGCAGCTGGAAGCCCTCAACTGCGGTAAACCGCTGCATCAGGCGCTCAATGACGATCTGCCGGCGGCGGTCGACGTGTTCCGCTTTTTCGCCGGCGCGGTGCGCACGCAGCAAGGGCAGCTGGCCGGCGAGTATGTGCCGGGCCACACCTCGATGATCCGCCGCGATCCGATCGGCGTGGTGGCCTCGATCGCCCCCTGGAACTATCCGCTGATGATGGCGGCGTGGAAGATTGCGCCGGCGTTGGCGGCGGGCAATACCGTGGTGTTTAAACCCTCCGAACATACGCCGCTGACCATTCTGGCGCTGGTGCCGGCGCTGCAGGAGATCCTGCCGCCGGGCGTGCTGAATATCGTCTACGGCGGTGGGGAAGGGGTCGGCAGCCAGCTGGTGGGGCACCCGCAGGTGCGGCTGGTGTCGGTCACCGGCGATATCGTCACCGGGCAAAAAATTCTTCAGGCGGCGGCCAAAAGCGTCAAGCGTACCCACCTGGAACTGGGGGGCAAGGCGCCGGTGATCGTCTGCGACGACGCCGATCTCGACGAGGTGGTCAACGGCATTCGCACCTACGGCTATTACAACGCCGGCCAGGACTGCACCGCCGCCTGCCGTATCTATGCGCAGGCGGGTATCTATCCCAAGCTGGTGGACGCGCTGGGCGAGGCGGTCGCCAGCCTGCGTTTCGCCCGCAAGCGCGATCAGGACAACGAGATCGGCCCGTTGATAAGTAGCCGCCAGCGCGATCGCGTCGCCAGCTTCGTCGAGCGAGCGCTCAGTCAACCGCATATCGAATTGATCACCGGTGCCGCGGCCCACTCCGGGCCGGGGTTCTACTACCAGCCGACCCTGCTGGCGGGCTGCCTGCAAAGCGACGAAATCGTGCAGCGCGAGGTGTTTGGCCCGGTGGTCAGCATCACGCGCTTCGAACACCTGGAGCAGGCGGTGGCGTGGGCCAACGATTCGGAATACGGCCTGGCTTCGTCGGTGTGGACGCAAAATATCGACCGGGCGCTGCACATTGCCGCCCATCTGCAGTACGGCAGCACCTGGATCAACACCCATTTCACCTTGGCGAGCGAGATGCCGCACGGCGGCCTGAAACGCTCCGGCTACGGCAAGGATCTGTCCAGCGATTCGCTGCAGGATTACAGCGTTGTCAGGCACGTAATGGCGAAGTTCAAAGCCAGCTTCTAGCGGTTCTATAAAGCAAAATCAGGCGGCAGCCGTTCCCTGCCGCACACAGATACGCAACACAGGGGTAATTACGATGAGAAAAACTACCGCAGTCACCACCACCGTCTCCGCGCTTTGTCTCACCGTGCTGTGCGGCCTGGCTCAGGCGGCCGATCTGCCGCAGTCGCTGGGCAAAGGCGAAGGCCGGCTGGATATCATCGCCTGGCCCGGCTACATCGAACGCGGCCAGTCCGACAAAAACTACGACTGGGTCACCCAGTTTGAAAAGCAAACCGGCTGCGCGGTGAACGTGAAGACCGCCGCCACCTCCGATGAAATGGTCAGCCTGATGGCCAAGGGCGGCTACGATCTGGTGACCGCCTCCGGCGACGCCTCGCTGCGCCTGATCTTCGGCAAGCGGGTGCAGCCGATCAACACCGCGCTGATCCCGAACTGGAAGAACATCGATCCGCGCCTGCTGAACGGCGCCTGGTACACCGTGGACGGCAAAACCTACGGCACGCCGTACCAGTGGGGGCCGAACCTGCTGATGTACAACACCAAAACCTTCCCGACGCCGCCGGACAGCTGGGCGGTGATCTTCCAGCAGCAGAACCTGCCGGACGGCAAGAGCAACCAGGGCCGGGTGCAGGCTTACGACGGCCCGATCTACATCGCCGACGCGGCGCTGTTCCTGAAGGCCACCCAGCCGCAGCTCGGCATCAGCGATCCTTACCAGCTCAACGAAGAGCAGTATCAGGCGGCGCTGAAGCTGCTGCGCAGCCAGCACGCGCTGATCCACCGCTACTGGCATGACACCTCGGTGCAGATGAGCGACTTTAAAAACGAAGGCGTGGTGGCCTCCAGCGCCTGGCCGTATCAGGCCAACGCCCTGAAGGGCGAGGGGCAGCCGATCGCCACCGTGTTCCCGAAAGAGGGCGTGACCGGCTGGGCGGACACCACCATGCTGCATGCCGACGCCAAGCACCCGAGCTGCGCCTACCAGTGGATGAACTGGTCGCTGGAGCCGAAGGTGCAGGGCGACGTGGCGGCCTGGTTCGGATCGGTGCCGGCTTCACCGGCGGGCTGCAAGGCCAGCGCGCTGCTGGGTGAGAAGGGCTGCGAAACCAACGGCTTCAA
Source organism: Serratia sp. SSNIH1 (assembly GCF_002935055.1). Classification (NCBI taxonomy): domain Bacteria; kingdom Pseudomonadati; phylum Pseudomonadota; class Gammaproteobacteria; order Enterobacterales; family Yersiniaceae; genus Serratia; species Serratia sp. SSNIH1. Next base: position 4,481,514 of record NZ_CP026383.1, on the reverse strand, counting down.
CCAGTTCGACAAAATCGCCTTCTGGAAAACGCCGCAGGCGCAGGGCGGCAAGTTCGTGCCGTACAGCCGCTGGACCCAGGATTACATCGCCATCATGGGCGGCCGCTAATATCCCCTTCATACTTCAAGCCGCCTCTTTGTTGGCTGCCCGCACTTACCCCGGTCACGTACGATTTGTACGCTCCCGGGGATGCGTTTGGTTGCCGCCTCGATGCAGCTCGAATTATTTTGCGGATAGGTCTGGTTAGGTTACGGGTTGTCGCCCAATCCGCCGAAGTCATTTGATTTTTTGGAGCACAGAAAATGACCATTGCCGTGCAATTCATCGATGTTTCGCGGACTTTCGGCGATGTTCGCGCCGTGGATCGGGTATCTATCGACATTCAGGACGGGGAATTCTTCTCCATGCTCGGGCCGTCCGGCTCGGGCAAAACCACCTGCCTGCGCCTGATCGCCGGCTTTGAACAGCTCACTTCCGGCTCGATTCGCATCCACGGCCAGGAAGCCGCCAACCTGCCGCCGTATCAGCGCGACGTGAATACCGTGTTTCAGGATTACGCGCTGTTCCCGCACATGTCGGTGCTGGAAAATGTCGCCTACGGCCTGATGGTGAAGGGCGTCGCTAAACGCGAGCGGCTGGCGCGGGCGCAAGAGGCGCTGGAGAGCGTGGCGCTCGGTTTCGTTGCCGAACGCAAGCCGGCGCACCTGTCGGGCGGCCAGCGGCAGCGCGTGGCGTTGGCGCGCGCGCTGGTCAATCGGCCGCGGGTGCTGCTGCTGGACGAACCGCTCGGCGCGCTGGATCTCAAGCTGCGCGAGCAGATGCAGGGCGAGCTGAAGAAGCTGCAGCGCCAGCTGGGTATCACCTTTATCTTCGTCACCCACGATCAAAGCGAAGCGCTGTCGATGTCCGATCGGGTCGCGGTGTTCAATAACGGCCGCATTGAACAGGTGGATACGCCGCGCGAGCTTTACATGCGGCCGAAGACGCCGTTCGTCGCCGAGTTCGTCGGCACCTCCAACGTGGTGCGCAGCGAGCTGGCGCAGCGCCTGCTCGGCGAAAGCCGAACCTTCTCGATCCGGCCGGAACACATCCGCCTGCTGGAGTACGGCGGCGCGGCGCAGGACGAGATCCAGGTGCAGGGCACGCTGCAGGAAATCCATTACCAGGGTGCGGCCACGCGGTATGAAATCGCGCTGAACGGCGGCGAAAAGCTGCTGGTCAGCCAGGCCAATCCGCAGTGGATCGCCGAAGGGCAACAGCGGCAGATTGGCCAGCCGATCGTCGCCTGCTGGCCGCGCGCGGCGATGGTACCGCTGCTGGAGGAGAGGTGAGATGGACATGAGCATCGATTCCCCCTCGGCGCGCGGCGGTACCGTGCGCGCGCTGTCGACCTGGCTTTATCGCCGGCCGACGCTGTATCTGCTTTTGCTGCTGGTGCCGCCGCTGCTGTGGTTTGGCGCGGTGTACCTCGGTTCGCTGCTGACGCTGCTGTGGCAAGGGTTTTACACCTTCGACGATTTCACCATGGCGGTGACGCCGGATCTGACCTTCGCCAACCTGGCGGCGTTGTTCAACCCGGCCAACTACGACATCATCCTGCGCACGCTGACCATGGCGGTGCTGGTGTCGCTGGCCAGCGCGGCGCTGGCGTTCCCGATCGCCTATTACATGGCGCGTTACACCAGTGGCCGCGTCAAGGCGTTCTTTTACATCGCGGTGATGATGCCGATGTGGGCCAGCTATATCGTTAAAGCCTATGCCTGGACCCTGCTGCTGGCGAAAGACGGCGTGGCGCAATGGTTCCTGCAGCACCTGGGGCTGGAGCCGCTGTTGGCTTCGCTGCTGACGGTGCCCGGCGTCGGCGGCAACACGCTGTCGACCTCGGGGCTGGGGCGTTTTCTGGTGTTCGTCTATATCTGGCTGCCGTTCATGATCCTGCCGATCCAGGCGGCGCTGGAGCGCCTGCCTCCCTCGCTGCTGCACGCCTCGGCGGATCTGGGCGCGCGACCGGCGCAGACCTTCCGCCACGTCATTTTGCCGCTGGCGGTACCGGGCATCGCCGCCGGATCGATCTTCACCTTCTCGCTGACGCTGGGCGACTTTATCGTGCCGCAGCTGGTGGGGCCGCCGGGCTATTTCATCGGCAGCATGGTGTACGCCCAGCAGGGTGCGATCGGCAATATGCCGATGGCCGCGGCCTTTACGCTGGTGCCGATCGTCCTGATCGCCATCTACCTTTCCATCGTCAAACGTCTGGGGGCTTTCGATGCACTCTGAACGCGCGCCCTTAGGGCTGAAGCTGGCCGCCTGGGGTGGACTGATCTTCCTGCATTTCCCGTTGGCGATCATCGCCATCTACGCCTTCAACACCGAGGATGCCGCCTTCAGCTTCCCGCCGAAGGGGTTCACGCTGCACTGGTTCAACGTTGCCGCCGGGCGGCAGGACATCATCGATGCGGTGCTGCTGTCGGCGCAGATCGCCTGCCTGGCGACCGCCATCGCGCTGGTGCTCGGCACCCTGGCGGCGGCGGCGCTGTATCGGCGCGATTTCTTCGGCAAGGACAGCATTTCGCTGCTGTTGCTGCTGCCGATCGCGCTGCCGGGGATCGTCACCGGTCTGGCGCTGCTGGCGGCGTTCAAGGCGCTGAACATCGAGCCGGGCATCCTGACTATCGTCGTCGGCCATGCGACGTTCTGTGTGGTGATCGTGTTCAACAACGTCATCGCCCGGTTCCGCCGCACCTCGTACAGCCTGATCGAAGCGTCGATGGATCTCGGCGCCGACGGCTGGCAAACCTTTCGTTACGTGATCTTGCCGAACCTCGGCTCGGCGCTGCTGGCCGGGGGCATGCTGGCGTTCGCGCTGTCGTTCGATGAAATCATCGTGACCACCTTTACCGCCGGCCACGAGCGCACGCTGCCGCTGTGGCTGCTGAACCAGCTCGGTCGCCCGCGCGACGTGCCGATCACCAACGTGGTGGCGCTGTCGGTAATGCTGTTGACCATGCTGCCGATCCTCGGCGCTTACTACCTGACCAAAGGTGGGGAAAGCGTCGCCGGCAGCGGCAAATAATTTCCTTACCCGACCTCTGATAAAAGGATAACCCTATGCAAAGCCAACTGTTGATTGACGGCCAACTGGTGAATGGCCAGGGCGCGACCCAGCCGGTGTATAACCCGGCGACCGGCGAAGTGATTGCGCAGGTGGCGGAGGCCAGCCCGGAGCAGGTCGATCGCGCGGTGCTGGCGGCGGACGCCGCGTTCGCCGCCTGGGGGCAAACCACGCCGAAGGAACGCGCCGAGCATCTGCTCAAGCTGGCGGATCTGATCGACGAGCATGCCGAGACTTTCGCCAGGCTGGAGTCGCTCAACTGCGGCAAACCTTATCACTGTGTGTTGAACGACGAACTGCCGGCGGTGGCCGACGTGTTTCGCTTCTTCGCCGGGGCCAGCCGCTGCCTGACCGGCATGGCGGCCGGCGAGTATCTGGCCGGGCATACCTCGATGATCCGCCGCGATCCACTCGGCGTGGTGGCCTCGATCGCGCCGTGGAACTACCCGCTGATGATGGCGGCCTGGAAACTGGCGCCGGCGTTGGCGGCGGGCAACTGCGTGGTGATCAAGCCGTCGGAGCAGACGCCGCTGACCACTTTCAAACTGGCCGAACTGGCCGTCGGGCTGTTCCCGCCGGGCGTGCTCAACGTGCTGTTCGGCCGCGGCGCCGGCGTCGGCGATCGGCTGACCGGGCATGACAAGGTGCGCATGGTGTCGCTGACCGGCTCGATCGCCACCGGCGAGCACATCATCGCCCACACCGCCGCCGGCATTAAGCGCACCCATATGGAGTTGGGCGGCAAGGCGCCGGTGCTGGTGTTCGACGACGCCGATCTGCAGCAGGTGGTGGACGGCATTCGCGGCTTCGGTTTCTACAACGCCGGGCAGGATTGCACCGCCGCCTGCCGCATCTACGCGCAGAAAAGCATTTATCCCGAGCTGGTGAAGCGGCTGGGCGAGGCGGTGGCCAGCCTGAAGATCGGTGCGCCGGACGACGAGAGCACCGAGCTGGGGCCATTGATTACCGCCCAGCATCTGGAGCGGGTTGCCGGTTTTGTCGAGCGCGCCAAAGCGTTGCCGCACGTGCAGGTGGTGACCGGCGGCGAGAAGGTGAAGGGGCCGGGTTACTACTTCCAGCCGACGCTGTTGGCCGGCGCGCGCCAGGAGGATGAGATCGTGCAGCGCGAGGTGTTCGGCCCGGTGGTGACGGTGACGCCGTTCGACGACGAAGAGCAGGTGCTGGCCTGGGCGAACGAATCCAACTACGGGCTGGCGTCGTCCGTGTGGACCCGCGACGTGGGCCGCGCGCATCGCTTAAGCGCCCGCCTGCAATACGGCTGCACCTGGGTGAACACCCACTTCATGCTGGTGAGCGAAATGCCGCACGGCGGCCAGAAACTGTCCGGCTACGGCAAGGACATGTCGATGTACGGGCTGGAGGATTACACCGCCATTCGTCATGTGATGTTCAAACATTGATTTTACAATAATTATCCGCACAATAGCGCGGCCTTCGGGCCGGCCCCGGCCGGCCGATGATAATAAAAAAGGAAGCCTATATGGGTATCACCAGACGCGATTTTCTCAACGGGGTGGCGATCACCATCGCCGCCGGGTTGACGCCGCTGCAAATCTTGCGCGCGTCGCCGCAAACCGCCAATCAAACCCTGTACTACCCGCCGGCGCTGACCGGGCTGCGGGGTAACCATCCGGGCTCGTTCGAGCATGCGCACCAGCTGGGGCGCGACGGTAAAACCTTTGATTTCGGCAGCGTGCCCGCCGTTGAAGAGTTCGATCTGGTGGTGGTCGGCGCCGGCATCAGCGGGCTGGCGGCCGCCTGTTTCTGGCAGCAGCTGAAAGGCGAGCAGCAGCGCATTCTGCTGATCGACAACCATGACGACTTCGGCGGCCACGCCAAGCGCAACGAATTCAGCACCGACGACGGCATGCTGCTCGGCTACGGCGGCAGCGAATCGCTGCAGTCGCCGCGCTCCAACTTCAGCCCGGTGGCGATGGGGCTGCTGCGCAAGCTCGGCGTCGATATCGATCGGCTGGAGCAGGCGTTTGACACCACCTTCTACCCGGATTTGAACCTGAGCCGCGGGGTTTACTTCGATCGCAAGAACTTCGGCGTCGACAAAGTGGTGAGCGGCGATCCGGGCCGCACGGTGGCGGACGACATTCCGCGCGATCGCCTCAACGGCCGCTCTTATGAAGCGTTCATCGGTGATTTCCCGCTGCCGGAAAGCGATCGGCAGGCGCTGATCGCGCTGCATACGGTGGAGAAAGATTATCTGCCGGAGATGACGCTGGAGCAGAAGATCGAGTGGCTCGATACCCACAGCTACACCCAGTTCCTGCGTGAAAAAGTGGGCCTGAGCGAGCTGGCGATCCGTTATTTCCAGCAGACCACCAACGACTTCCAGGCGGTGGGCATCGACGGCACGTCGTGCAGCGATGCGCGCATCTGCGATCTGCCGGGCCTCGGCGGCATGAATCTGCCGCCGCTGGACGAAGAGTCGCAGGCGGATCTCGACGATCCTTACGTGTTCCACTTCCCGGACGGCAACGCCACGCTGACGCGCCTGATGGTGCGCAAGCTGATCCCGGCGGTGGCGCCGGCCGGCAAAGACATGAATGACGTGGTGCTGGCCAAATTCGACTACAGCCAGCTCGATCGGCCGGAGTCGCCGGTGAAGCTGCGTTTGAACAGCACCGGGCTGCACGCGGCCAACGTCGGCGACAAGGTGGAAGTCACCTATATGACCGGCGAGAAGATGACCAAGGTGCGTGCCGGGCAGGTGGTGATGGCCGGCTACAACATGATGATCCCGTACCTGGTGCCGGAGATGTCGCACGAGCAGCAGGAGGCGCTCAAGCAGAACGTCAAGGCGCCGTTGGTGTACAGCAAAGTGGTGATCCGCAACTGGCAGCCGTTCATCAAGCTGGGCGTGCACGAAATTTATTCGCCGGCCGCGCCGTACAGCCGCGTGAAGCTGGACTACCCGGTGAGCATGGGCGGGTATCAGCACCCGCGCGATCCGGACCGGCCAATCGGCCTGCATATGGTCTACGTGCCGACGTTGCCGGGCAGCGGCCTCAGCCCGCGCGAGCAGTCGCGCAAAGGGCGCGCGCTGCTGCTGGGCACGCCGTTCGAGGTGCATGAGCAGATGATCCGCGAACAGCTGCAGGGCATGCTGGGCGAGGCGGGTTTCGACCATCAGCGCGATATTCAGGCGATCACCGTCAACCGCTGGTCGCACGGTTATTCCTACTTCCTCAACGGGCTGTTTGACGATGAAGAAGAAGCCAAGAAAATCATCGAAACGGCGCGGCAGCCGATCGGTAAGATCGTTATCGCCAACTCCGATTCTGACTGGAGCCCGTACGCCAACTCGGCGATCGATCAGGCGTGGCGCGCGGTGAACGAACTGGCCTACGGCAAGGTTGCCGCCAAGGAGGGAGCATGAGTCTGCGTTCGCTGTACCTGTTGAGCCTGCTGGCTGCCGGCGGCTCGGCCCAGGCGATGTCGGCCGGGGAATATGTCGCCAAAGCCGGCGACTGCACCGCCTGCCACACCGCGCCGGGCGGCGCTGAACTGGCGGGAGGCATGAAGTTCCCGACGCCGCTCGGGGCTATCTACGCCACCAACATCACGCCGGACAAGCTGCACGGCATCGGCGCCTATTCGTTCGAAGAGTTCGATCGCGCCATGCGCCAGGGGGTGGCCAAAGATGGTCACCGGCTTTACCCGGCGATGCCGTACACCTCGTACGCTAAAATGAGCGCGGAAGACATGCGCGCGCTGTATGACTATCTGATGAATGAAGTGCCGGCGCAGAACGTCGCCAACCGGGACAGCGACATCAGCTGGCCGCTGTCGATGCGTTGGCCGCTGGCGGTGTGGAACCAGCTGTTCCACGACGACCAGCCGTATCAGGCAGATCCGCAGCAAAGCGCCGAGTGGAACCGCGGCGCCTACCTGGTGCAGGGCGCGGGCCATTGCGGCAGCTGCCACACGCCGCGCGGCTGGGCGATGCAGGAGAAGGGGCTGGACGGTAAGGCGCCGGTATTCCTGAGCGGCGCCGAGCTGGACGGCTGGTATGCCTCCAATCTACGCGGCCTGCCGCCGGAAGAGGTGACGGCGCTGCTGAAAACCGGCCGCAGCCGCCATGCGGCGGTCGCCGGGCCGATGAGCGAGGTGGTGACCCACAGTACGCAGTATCTCAGCGACGGCGATCTGAACGCCATTGCGGTGTACCTGCGCAGCCTGGCGCCGGAAACCGCCGCCAAAGCCGCTGCGCCTGCCGTGCAGGCGAATAATCCGGGCGGCAAGGCGACCTACGCGATGTACTGCTCGACCTGCCACGGCAACAAGGGCGAAGGCACCGATTTTGCCATTCCGGCGCTGGCGGGCAATGCCACGGTAACGGCGGACAATCCGCTGACCGCGCTGCGGGTGGTGCTGGAGGGGGCGCATACGCCAGCCACGCAGCACGCGATGGCGTTCGATATGCCGGCTTACGGCTGGGCGTTGAACGATCGGCAGGCGGCGGATCTGATGAGCTATCTGCGGGGAAGCTGGGGCAACCAGGCGGCACCGGTGACGGTGCAGCAGGTGCAGGACGCGCGCCAACTGCAGGCGAAATGAGAGGGGAGCGCGGTCTGACGACCGCGCTCCGCAAGCATTACAGCACCTTATGCGGGCCGAAACATTCGTAGTGGATGCGTTCGGCCTCTACGCCCATCTCCAGCAGCTGTTTGCCCACGAACTGCATGAAGGCCACCGGGCCGCAGAAGTAATAGTGCATCTGCGGATCGGCCAGGCTGCCTTGCAGCGCGCTCAAATCCATCAATCCGCGGCTGTGGTAGTCGCGGCCTTCCACGTCATCGGCACCCGGCTCGCGGTACCACACATGGCGGCTCAGATTCGGCATACGCCCGGCAATATCCGCTACCTCATCGGCAAAGGCGTGCACGCTGCCGTTTTCCGCCGCGTGCAGCCAGTGGACCTGCGCCTGATGCTGGTTGTCGTGCAGGGTGTTGAGCATGCCGAGCATTGGGGTTTGGCCGACGCCGGCGGAGATCAGCGCCACCGGCGTGGTCGGTGCCACGTCGAGGAAGAAGTCGCCGTGCGGCGGGGCGATGTAGATCACGTCGCCTTCCTGCGCCTGCTGGTGCAGGTAGTTGGATACTTTCCCCTGATCTTCGCGCTTCACCGCGATGCGGTAGAACTCGCCGTTCGGCGAGGTGGTCAGCGAGTACTGGCGAATTTCCTGATGCTCCAGGCTGTCGTGCTTGATGTAGACCGCCAGGTATTGCCCCGGTTTGAAGTCCGCCACCCGGCCGCCGTCCACCGGTGCCAGCACGAAGCTGCAGATCACGTCGCTCTGCGGCTGTTTCTTCAGGATGCGGAACGCGCGCAGATCGCGCCAGCCGCCGTTGTCGGTTTCGCTCTGCTGATAAATCTGCTCTTCACGCTGGATAAATACGTTGGCCAGCACGCCGTAGGCTTTGCCCCAGGCGTCCAGGACTTCCTGGCCTGGGCTGAACATTTCGTCCAGCGTCGCCAGCAGATGACCACCGACGATGTTGTACTGCTCCGGCTGGATATTGAAGCTGGTGTGTTTCTGCGCGATGCGCTCCACCGCCGGCAACAGCGCCGCCAGGTTCTCGATGTTGGCGGCATAGGCGCAGATGGCGTCGAACAGCGCCTGACGCTGATCGCCGTTGCGCTGGTTGCTCATGTTGAAAATGTCTTTCAATTCCGGGTTGTGCGCGAACATGCGATCGTAAAAGTGGGCGGTCAGCTTCGGCCCGGTCGCAGCCAGCAGGGGAATAGTGGATTTCACGGTGGCGATGGTTTGGCTATCCAGCATGGAAGCGCTCCTTGGGTTGAGATCTTGACGAGAGTTTTAATGATGTATTTTAAATGCATCTTATTGGGTTCCGCGTCGCTTGTAAATACCCTTGTTTTCGTTGCGGTGTTCTTCGGGCGTCGATCGCGCTCACAGAACATGAAAAAAGCGCATTGTTCGCATGAGGAAATGTCCGTTGATAAACGGCGGTGTTTCGCGGATCAAAGCCTTGCGCCACCTTATGCCAATCGTTTGCGTAAAAACCTCTGTCAAGACCTATCTTCGGTGGGGCGAAACGGTTTACACTGTGGCCCAGAACCCAAACGGGTAGTTATTTGGTGATTTTTTAGTTAGCTGATTTAAGTCAGGAGATGCCGGATGTTAAAGCGTGAAATGAACATTGCCGATTACGATGCGGAACTGTGGCGTGCCATGGAGCAGGAAGTGGTGCGTCAGGAAGAGCACATCGAGCTGATCGCGTCTGAGAACTACACCAGCCCGCGCGTGATGCAGGCTCAAGGTTCCCAGCTGACCAACAAATACGCTGAAGGCTATCCGGGCAAGCGTTACTACGGCGGCTGCGAATACGTGGATATCGTTGAACAGCTGGCTATCGATCGCGCCAAAGAATTGTTCGGCGCCGATTACGCCAACGTGCAGCCGCACTCCGGCTCCCAGGCTAACTTCGCCGTGTACACCGCGCTGCTGCAGCCGGGCGACACCATTCTGGGCATGAACCTGGCGCACGGCGGCCACCTGACCCACGGTTCTCCGGTCAACCTGTCCGGCAAACTGTATAACGTGGTGCCTTACGGCATCGACGACAAAGGCCAAATCGACTATGACGATCTGGCCAAGCAGGCGCAAACCCACAAGCCGAAAATGATCATCGGCGGCTTCTCCGCTTACTCCGGCGTGGTTGACTGGGCCAAAATGCGCGAAATCGCCGACAGCATCGGCGCTTACCTGTTCGTCGACATGGCGCACGTGGCGGGCCTGATCGCCGCCGGCGTGTACCCGAACCCGGTACCGCACGCGCACATCGTCACCACCACCACCCACAAAACCCTGGCGGGCCCGCGCGGCGGCCTGATCCTGGCGAAGGGCGGCGACGAAGAGCTGTACAAAAAGCTGAACTCCGCCGTGTTCCCTGGCGGCCAGGGCGGCCCGCTGATGCACGTGATCGCCGGCAAGGCGGTGGCGCTGAAAGAAGCGATGGAGCCTGAGTTCAAGGTTTACCAGCAGCAAGTGGCGGTCAACGCCAAGGCGATGGTGGACGTGTTCCTGCAGCGTGGCTACAAAGTGGTCTCCGGCGGCACCCATAACCACCTGTTCCTGCTGGATCTGGTCGACAAAAACCTGACCGGTAAAGAAGCGGACGCTGCCCTGGGCCGCGCCAACATCACCGTCAACAAGAACAGCGTGCCGAACGATCCGAAGAGCCCGTTCGTCACCTCCGGCGTGCGTATCGGCACCCCGGCCGTGACCCGTCGCGGCTTCAAAGAGGCCGACGTGCGCGAACTGGCCGGTTGGATCTGCGATGTGCTGGACAACATCAACGATGAAGCCACCATCGAACGCACCAAGAAGAAAGTGCTGGATATCTGCGCCCGCCTGCCGGTTTACGCATAATCCCGCTTTCGCCTGACAAAACCCGCTGCGGCGGGTTTTTTTATGCCCGCCAGCAGCAAACTGTGAACTGTATGGCACTCTAACGTATTGAAGTGGAATGACGATTGCGGGGCGGTGTGAGCTCTGTCAAAGTATTGCCCTCACTCCGGAGGGATCATGGTTCTGCAATCAACGCGTTGGCTCGCTCTCAGTTATTTCACCTACTTCTTTTCCTATGGCATCTTCTTACCGTTCTGGGGCGTATGGCTGAAAGGTGAGGGCATCGCGCCCGAAACCATCGGCATGTTGCTCGGTGCCGGCTTGGTGGCCCGCTTCCTCGGCAGTTTACTGATTGCACCCCGCGTTAAAGATCCCTCTCATTTAGTCTCCGCCCTGCGCCTGCTGGCGCTGCTGACCCTGGCCTTCGCGGTCGGCTTTTGCTTCGGCAACGGCTGGGGCTGGCTGATGCTGGTGATAGCGGGTTTCAACCTGTTCTTCTCGCCGCTGGTGCCGCTGACCGACGCGCTGGCCGGCACCTGGCAAAAGCAGATCCGCATGGACTACGGGCGGGTGCGGCTGTGGGGCTCGCTGGCGTTCGTCATCGGCTCGGCGCTGACCGGGCAGCTGGTGGCGGTGTGGGGCCATAACGCGATTCTCTACAGCCTGATCTTCAGCGTGTTGGCGATGCTGCTGGGCATGTTGCTGAAGCCGAGCGTCATGCCACAGGGCGAAGCGCGCACGCACAGCGGAGCCGAGCGCTCGCTGTGGGCACTGTTGAAAGAGGGGCCGGTCTGGCGCTTCCTGCTGTGCGTCACGCTGCTGCAGGGGGCGCATGCCGGCTACTACAGCTTCGGCTCCATTTACTGGCAGGAGGCGGGCTATTCGGCCTCGACTATCGGCTATCTGTGGTCGCTGGGCGTGGTAGCGGAGGTGATTATTTTCGCCAGCAGCAACGTGCTGTTTCGCCGCTGGAATGCGCGCAACCTGTTGCTGCTTTCCGCCTGCTGCGGCGTGTTGCGCTGGAGCCTGATGGCCTACAGCACCGAGTTGGGCTGGTTGCTGCTGATCCAGATCCTGCACTGCGGCACCTTCACCGTCTGCCATCTGGCGGCGATGCGCTTTATCGCTGCGCGCCAGGGGCAAGAGGTGATCCGGTTGCAGGCGGTGTATTCGGCGCTGGCGATGGGCGGTGGTATCGCCGTCATGACGGTCATTGCCGGGTTCCTGTTCGAACATTGGCAGGGCGGGGTATTCTGGGTGATGGCGGCGGTCGCGGTGCCGGCCTTGTTCATCCGGCCGCCGGCGGTCAGCGTCAGCCGCTGATTAAGGGGCTTCCAGCAGCGCGCGGATCGCCTGGCGCTGCCGGGTTTCCAGCGGCAGTTCGGTATAGATCAGCGGCGGGTGCGGATCGCTGTGCACCGCCGCATAAGGGGTGATCACCAGCATGATGCCCTGCGGTGCTCCGCCGCGCAGATAGTCGCTCAGCGGCAGATACTTGATGTTCAGCGGCAGCAGCGTGAGCTCGCGGATCTGGTATTCCACTTCTTCTTCCAACTGCGGGTTGTCCAGCGTCAGTAGCAGCACCTGTTTTTCCTGCAGCGCGTTGTCCTGCATCAGCCAGGCGCCGAAGCTGATGGCCACCAGGCCCGCCTCCTCGTTGGAAAAATGCACGCCGTACTCCTGTTCCAGCGGTTTCAACGCTTCCTGCGTGGTGCGCATTAGCCGCGGGTATTTGCGCACCACTTCTTCCAGCAGCATATTGTCGATGCCGATGGCGAAACGGCAGCGCTCCAGCGCCGGCGCCAGGTGGGCGAACAGCTGGCTGACCAGCTCCGCCTTGCTGCTGAAGGCCATGCCGGAAAGCTGCTGGAAGCGCTCGACCATGCTGTCGATGGCCGCCATCAGCCGCTGTTCCTGCGCGGAGTCGTTGCTGTGGTAGCTGTGATTTTTCAACATGGTAAACGTCAGCGCCAAAAAATCGCGCTCGTCTGCCTGCGGCGGCTGGTTAAACAGCCGGTTGCAGGCCTGATGCAGCCAGGCGGCGGCCTGCTGCTCCGGCTTTTGCCGCAGCCAGTCGCGCTGAACGGCGTCGAAACGCGGATGCTGCCGCAGGCGATTTTGCCAGGCGCAGTAGAGCAGATAATGCTGCAGGAATTGGCGGTCGCGCGCATCGAAGCGGCGGTTGAGCAGCGGTTCGCAAGCATCGATCGCCTCTGCCAGCGCAGACGCCGGGGCGGCATCGGCCGCCAGTGCGTGCCGCAGGCGCGGGGCGAAATCGCCTTCAACGAATTGCGGGCTGCAGCGCAGGGCCCGCCGCAGCCAATGGATCAGGCACAGGCGCTGGTCGAGCGCGCTGCCCCGCAGCTGGTAACCGCGATCGGGACCGACGGCGATCTCCAGGTGGTGGAAACGCTGGATTTCACTGGCCACCTCGGCTATATCTTGCCGGGTTATCGGGGGGGCGACGCCGTTGATTCGGCTTAGGGTCTCCAGCTGCAACTCGGGCTCCGGCGTGTACAGCATCAGCAGCAGATGGCAGCGCCGTTGTTGTCCGGAGAGCTCGGGCACGGGAGAGGTGTCCAGGCTCATTATCACCTTCCGGCATAAAAGGTTGCGATTATGCCTAAGCATAGCAAAAGGCTTTGTAATGGCAGGGTTACTGCGCGGCTTTTACTTCGGCTTACAACTTTCGTCACAAATATCGCCGGGAGAGGCGGGCCGTTCGGTATTTATTTGTGTTACGTTATAACAAATGCAGGTAAGACAGGATAATGATGAAGTTACGTCGTCTTTTGGCTGCCTTCGGCGCCGTGTTCAGCGCCGGTGCGATCGCGCATCCGCACAGCTTTATCGACATGAATACCACCTTCGTCGCCAAAGACCAGCGGCTGGTCGGCCTGAAAATGGTGTGGGTGATGGATGAAATCACCTCGGCGGATTTGCTCTACGATGCGAAAAACGCCAAGAGCGATTCGGAAGTGTGGAAAAAGCTGGCGGCGGAAGTGATGGCCAACGTGCTGGGGCAGCACTATTTCACCGATCTTTACCGCGACGGCAAGCCGGTGAAATACCTGAACTTGCCCAGCGAATATCACCTGTCGCGCCAGGGTAATCAGGCGGTGCTGGAGTTCGTGCTGCCGTTGGCCGAACCGCAGCCGCTGGCGGGCAAGCCGTTCGAACTTTCTACTTACGATCCGACTTATTTCGTGGATATGACCTATAAAGACCAAAATGCGCTGCATCTGCCGCCGGAGATGGCGCAGCTGTGCAGCTACAAGCTGATGACGCCGAAGCCGAATGCGTCGCTGCAGGCCTATGCGCTGTCGCTCGACAAGAACGACTCGCCCGGTGAGGACCTGGCGCTGGGGCAGCAGTTCGCCCAGCGGGTGACGCTGCAATGTCGTTAAATTTCTCACCACCGACGACGAGCCGACGCCACTGGGTCTTCGGTCTGTGGCCGCTGCTGCCGTTCACGCTGGCGCTGGCGGCCGCCGCGCTGCTGGCGTGGCACTATTGGCCGCAGCTGCTGATGCAGAGCGTGGTATGGCAAAAAGCGCTGCACCAGCAGATGGCGGGGCTGTTACAGCAGGTGAAGGCTGCGCCGCAGCAGGCCGGGCTGGCGCTGATGCTGTTCAGCCTCGGCTATGGCATCTTGCATGCGCTCGGCCCCGGCCACGGCAAAGTGGTGATCGCCACCTACCTGGCTACCCATCCGGCGCGGTTGAAAAGCAGCCTGAAGCTGACCTTCGCCGCCTCGTTGGTGCAAGGCGGGGTAGCGATCGCGCTGGTCACGCTGATGCTGGTGGTATTGCAGCTCTCTTCGCGCCAGCTGCACCAAAGCAGCTTCTGGCTGGAAAAGGGCAGTTTTATTCTGGTGATGCTGCTTGGCGTGCTGCTGAGTTGGCGCGCGCTGAAACGCCTGTTTGCGGCGATCAAGGCGATGCGCCCGGCACCGGCGCTGCGCATCAACAGCCTGACGCCGCTGGCGGCGGATCATGTGCACAGCGCCCACTGCGGCTGCGGCCACCGGCATCTGCCGAGCGACAGCGAGCTGCAGGCGGGAAGCGACTGGCGCACTCAGGCCGCCATCGTGCTGGCGATGGGCATGCGCCCCTGTTCGGGGGCGATTTTGGTGCTGCTGTTCTCCAAGGTGATCGGCGTGTTCGGCTGGGGAGTGATCTCCGCGCTGGCGATGGCGTTCGGCACCTCGTTGACCATCTCGATGCTGGCACTGCTGGTGCATTACAGCCGCCGGCTGGCGGTGCGCCTCAGCCGTTCGCGCGCGCCCGCGGCCTGGAGCGCGGTGGCCTGGGGGGCGTTGGCGCTGGCCGGCGGCCTGATCCTGCTGGCTGCGGGGCTGTTGCTGTACGTCAGCGCGCAGCCGGAATTCGGCGGCGGCATCCGGCCCTTCTCCCGCTAACGGGCATAAAAAAAGCGCTGCATCGGCAGCGCTTTTTTTCGATTCGCTTCTGGCGATTAACGCTTCAGCGCTTCGCTCAGCTCTTCACGCATGGTGGCCAGCATGGCTTTCACGACGCGCGGGTTGCCTGCAACCACGTTGCCGGAGCTGAAGTGGTTGTGGCCACCGACGAAGTCGGTCACCAGGCCGCCGGCTTCACGCACCAGCAGTTCGCCCGCGGCGAAATCCCACGGCTTCAGGCCGATTTCGAAGAACCCGTCTACGCGACCGGCGGCCACATAGGCCAGATCCAGCGCTGCGGAACCGGTGCGGCGGAAGTCCGCGCACTGGGTGAACAGCTTGCCGACGATGTTGATGTAAGGCGTTGCGTGCTGCTTGACCTTGAACGGGAAGCCGGTCGCCAGGATGGTGCCATCCAGATCTTTGGCGTTGGTGCCGCGCAGGCGGTAACCGTTGAGCTGTGCGCCCTGGCCGCGAGTGGCGGTGAACAGTTCGTTGCGCATCGGATCGTAAACCACGGCCACTTCAGTACGGCCTTTGATGCGTACGGCGATGGAAACGGAGAAATGAGGGAAACGTTTGATGAAGTTTGCAGTGCCATCCAGTGGATCAATCACCCATTGCACATCGCGATCTTCGCCGATCAGCTCACCGCGTTCTTCGCTCACGATACTGTGTTGCGGATAAGACTTGCGGATGACGTCGATGATCAGATGCTCTGCATCGCGATCGACGTTGGTGACGAAGTCATTGGTCCCTTTCTGGCTCGCTTCTACAGCGTCCGGGGTTTCGTAGTTTTTGGCAATCAGGTTACCGGCCTTGCGCGCAGCGCGCACGGCGATAGTCAGCATCGGATGCATGGGTATCTTCCAACTAGGATGTTAAAGAACAGGAAACGGCGCGAAGTATAGCAGCTGTTCGGCAAATTGCCTATGGCTGTGTTAAGATGCTGCGATTTTCCGCCACGCTCAGAGTTTGTATGCTGCACAATATCCGCATTGTTCTGGTAGAGACTTCACATACCGGCAACATGGGCTCGACCGCCAGAGCCATGAAAACCATGGGTTTAACCAACCTTTATCTGGTTAATCCGCTGATCAAACCCGATTCTCAGGCCATCGCCCTGGCCGCCGGTGCCAGCGACGTGATCGGCAACGCCACTATTGTCGACACCCTCGATGACGCCATCGCCGGTTGTAGCCTGGTGGTGGGCACCAGCGCACGTTCTCGCACCTTGCCGTGGCCGATGCTGGAGCCGCGTGAATGCGGCGTGCGCGCGGTGCACGAAGGCGAACACGCGCCGGTGGCGCTGGTGTTCGGCCGCGAACGCGTCGGGCTGACCAATGATGAACTGCAGAAGTGCCACTACCACGTCGCCATTCCGGCCAACCCGGACTACAGCTCGCTGAACCTGGCGATGGCGGTGCAGATCCTGGCGTATGAAGTGCGCGTGGCTTACCTCGATCGCCAACAGGCGGGCGCGCCGCAGCTGGAAGAGACGCCGTATCCGCTGGTGGACGACCTCGAGCGTTTCTATCAGCACCTGGAGCAGACGCTGCAGCGCACCGGCTTTATTCGCCCGTCCCATCCGGGCCAGGTGATGAGCCGCCTGCGTCGTTTGTTCACCCGTGCGCGCCCGGAAGGGCAGGAGCTGAATATCCTGCGCGGCATGCTGACGTCGATCGAGAAACAGGATAAACATCAAGGTAATTAATTGATGTGGCATAACGGTGGGCGACAATAGTATTAGTTATCCAAAGGTTATAACATGTATTTTATATACCTTTGTTCTTGCTAAGTTCAAAACGTGCTAATACTTGAGTCAATTACTAGGTTAAATAGTTGACTGTTTTACTCAGGAATGTCAGACTTTCGGCCATATTTGACCAACAGGTAACCATTGAGCTATGAGACTGACATCCAAAGGCCGTTATGCCGTAACCGCTATGCTCGACGTAGCGCTGCATTCCCAGGAAGGGCCGGTGCCACTGGCGGACATTTCCGAACGCCAGGGTATTTCGCTCTCTTATCTGGAACAATTATTTTCCCGTCTGCGCAAGAATGGCCTGGTGGCCAGCGTGCGCGGTCCGGGCGGTGGTTATCTGCTGGGTAAAGACGCGGGTGAGATCGCCGTTGGCGCTGTCATCACTGCCGTCGATGAATCGGTAGATGCAACCCGTTGCCAGGGTAAAGAAGGCTGTCAGGGCGGCGATCGCTGCTTGACCCACGCCCTGTGGCGCGATCTGAGCGAGCGCATCAGCGGGTTCCTGAACAACATTACGCTGGCAGAACTGGTCAACAACCAGGAAGTGCTGGTGGTGGCGGATCGTCAAAACAACGATACGCGCCGCACGGCCAACGGTCGTCCGCAAGAAACTATCAACGTTAATCTGCGCGCATAAGCAGCTGGCGAAATTTTTTTAGTTTTTGGAAGTGATGTACGGAGCACAAGAGCAATGAAATTACCGATTTATCTGGATTACTCAGCAACGACGCCGGTCGACCCGCGCGTTGCTGAGAAGATGATGCAGTTTTTGACCCTGGACGGCACTTTCGGCAACCCGGCTTCCCGTTCCCACCGTTTCGGTTGGCAGGCGGAAGAGGCGGTAGACATCGCCCGTAACCAAATCGCCGAACTGGTGGGCGCCGACCCACGCGAAATCGTCTTCACCTCCGGGGCGACCGAATCCGACAACCTGGCGATCAAAGGCGCTGCCAATTTCTACCAGAAAAAAGGCAAGCACATCATCACCAGCAAAACCGAACACAAAGCCGTGCTGGACACCTGCCGTCAGCTGGAGCGCGAAGGGTTTGAAGTGACCTACCTGGCGCCACAGAGCAACGGCATCATCAGCCTGCAGGATCTCGAAGCGGCGCTGCGCGATGACACCATCCTGGTCTCCATCATGCACGTCAATAACGAAATCGGCGTGGTGCAGGATATCGAAGCGATCGGCGAAATGTGCCGTGCGCGCGGTATCATCTACCACGTTGACGCCACCCAGAGCGTGGGCAAACTGCCTATCGATCTGAGCAAGCTGAAAGTCGACCTGATGTCGTTCTCCGGCCACAAAATCTATGGCCCGAAAGGCATCGGCGCGCTGTACGTGCGCCGCAAGCCGCGCATCCGCATCGAAGCGCAGGTACACGGCGGCGGTCATGAGCGCGGCATGCGTTCCGGCACCCTGCCTGTCCACCAGATCGTCGGCATGGGCGAAGCTTACCGCATCGCCAAAGAAGAGATGACCGAAGAGATGGCGCGTCTGCGCACCCTACGCGATCGTCTGTGGAACGGCGTGAAAGATATGGAAGAAGTGTATCTGAACGGCGATCTGGAGCACGGCGCACCGAACATCCTGAACGTCAGCTTCAACTACGTTGAAGGCGAGTCGCTGATCATGGCGCTGAAAGACCTGGCCGTTTCCTCCGGTTCAGCCTGTACCTCCGCCAGCCTCGAGCCGTCCTACGTGCTGCGCGCGCTGGGCATGAGCGATGAATTGGCGCACAGCTCGATCCGTTTCTCTCTGGGGCGTTTCACCACGGAAGAAGAGATCGACTACACCATTCAACTGGTGCGTAAATCCATCGGCCGTCTGCGCGATCTGTCCCCACTGTGGGAGATGTTCAAGCAGGGCGTGGACATCAACAGCATCGAATGGGCGCATCATTAATTCTCAGGTTTCAGGAGCAAGGTCATGGCTTACAGCGAAAAAGTAATCGATCATTATGAAAACCCGCGTAACGTGGGTTCTTTCGACAACGAAGATCCTACCGTCGGCAGCGGCATGGTAGGGGCGCCGGCCTGCGGCGACGTCATGAAGCTGCAAATCAAGGTTAACGATGAAGGCATCATCGAAGACGCGCGCTTTAAAACTTACGGCTGCGGTTCCGCCATCGCCTCCAGCTCGCTGGTGACCGAATGGATGAAAGGCAAGTCGCTGGATCAGGCTGAAGCGATCAAAAACACCCAGATCGCCGAAGAGCTGGAATTGCCGCCGGTCAAAATTCACTGCTCGATCCTGGCTGAAGACGCCATCAAAGCAGCGATTGCCGACTATAAGAGCAAGCATAGCGCCAAGTAATTTGTCTGAGTCGGCCCGGCCGCGCCGGGCTTTGATGTGAAGTGTGAGGTTGTGATGTCTATTACCATGAGCGACAGCGCTGCGCAGCGTGTTCAGGCGTTTTTGACGAACCGCGGCAAAGGTCTCGGCCTGCGTCTGGGAGTGCGAACTTCCGGCTGCTCCGGGATGGCGTACGTGCTGGAATTTGTTGACGAAGCCAACGATGACGACATCGTGTTTGAAGACAAAGGCATCAAGGTGATCATCGACGGCAAGAGCCTGGTCTACCTTGACGGCACCGAGCTTGATTTCGTTAAGGAAGGCCTGAACGAAGGCTTCAAGTTCAACAACCCGAACGTCTCAAGCGAATGCGGCTGCGGCGAGAGTTTCAACGTCTGACAGTCCATCGTGCCCCCCCGTTTCGGCGGGGGAACTTCATCCGCTAACGCCCAGAGCACGCTATGGATTACTTTACTTTATTCGGGCTGCCAGTTCGCTACACCGTGGACGGCAGCCTGCTTGCGTCCCGCTTCCAGGATCTGCAGCGCCAATTTCACCCCGATCGTTTCGCCAACCAGCCGGAGCGCGAACGCCTGATGGCGTTGCAGCAGGCGGCGACCATCAACGAAGCCTACCAGGCGCTGAAGCACCCGTTAAAACGCGCGGAGTATATGCTATCTTTGCACGGCTTCGATCTGGGCAACGAACAGCATACGATGCGCGACACCGCGTTCCTGATGGAACAGCTGGAACTGCGCGAAGAGCTCGACGCCATTGAGCGCAAGCCGGAGGCCGAGCGCCTGCTGGCCGATTTCGGCGCGCGGCTGGCCTCCTCCATCAAGCAGAGCAGCGCGCTGATGCTGCAGCAGTTGGACAGTGAACAGTGGGCGGACGCCGCCGACACCGTGCGCAAGCTGCGCTTTTTGGACAAACTCCAGCAACAGGTTGAACAACTCGAAGAAAAACTGCTGGGTTTTGAGTAACACCTTCTGATTCTGATTGTGGAAGCTTCAAGATGGCCTTATTACAAATTAGTGAGCCTGGCCTCAGCGCCGCGCCGCACCAGCGACGTCTGGCCGCCGGTATCGACTTAGGCACCACCAACTCGCTGGTCGCCACGGTGCGCAGTGGGCAAGCGGAAACGCTGGCCGACGAACAGGGCCGCCATTTGCTGCCTTCGGTGGTGCATTATCAGGCGGACGCGCAGCGCGTCGGCTGGGAGGCGCGCCAACAGGCGGCGCAGGATCCGGCCAATACCGTCAGCTCCATCAAACGCATGATGGGCCGCTCGTTGGCGGACGTGCAGCAACGTTACCCGAACCTGCCTTATCAATTCCAGGCCAGCGACAACGGCCTGCCGCTGATCGTCACCGCCGCCGGCCCGGTTAACCCGGTCGGCGTCTCCGCTGATATCTTGCGGGCCCTGTCCGCACGAGCGCAAGCGGCGCTGGAAGGGGAGCTGGATGGCGTGGTGATCACCGTTCCTGCCTACTTCGACGACGCGCAGCGCCAGGGCACCAAAGACGCGGCGCGTCTGGCCGGCCTGCACGTCCTGCGCCTGCTGAATGAACCGACCGCGGCGGCGATCGCCTACGGGCTGGATTCCGGCCAGGAAGGGGTGATCGCGGTTTACGATCTGGGCGGCGGCACCTTTGATATCTCCATTCTGCGCCTCAGCCGCGGCGTGTTCGAAGTGCTGGCCACCGGCGGCGATTCCGCGCTGGGCGGCGACGACTTCGATCACCTGCTGGCCGACTGGCTGCGCGAGCAGGCCGGCGTGGCCGATCGCAGCGACCACGGCGTGCAGCGCCAGCTGCTGGACGCCGCCATCGCCGCTAAAATCGCGTTGAGCGATGCCGACAGCGTGCGCGTCGAGGTGGCCGGCTGGCAGGGCGAGGTGACCCGCGCCCAGTTCGAAGCGCTGATCGCTCCGCTGGTGAAACGTACGCTGATGGCCTGCCGCCGCGCGCTGAAAGACGCCGGCGTCGCCGCCGACGAGGTGCTGGAAGCGGTGATGGTCGGCGGTTCCACCCGCGTGCCGCTGGTGCGTGAGCAGGTGGGCGCCTTCTTCGGCCGTACGCCGCTGACGTCTATTGATCCGGATAAAGTGGTCGCCATCGGCGCCGCGATCCAGGCCGACATTCTGGTGGGCAACAAGCCGGACAGCGACATGCTGCTGCTGGACGTGATCCCGCTGTCGCTGGGCCTCGAAACCATGGGCGGCCTGGTGGAGAAAGTGATCCCGCGCAACACCACCATTCCGGTGGCGCGCGCGCAGGAGTTCACTACCTTCAAAGACGGCCAGAGCGCGATGATGATCCACGTGCTGCAGGGCGAGCGCGAGCTGGTACAGGATTGCCGTTCGCTGGCGCGCTTCACGCTGCGCGGCCTGCCGCCGCTGCCTGCCGGGGGGGCGCACATTCGCGTCACCTTCCAGGTGGATGCCGACGGTCTGCTGAGCGTCACCGCGATGGAGAAATCCACCGGCGTTGAAGCGTCGATCCAGGTCAAGCCGTCGTACGGCCTGTCGGACAGCGAAATCGCCGGCATGATCAAGGATTCGATGGCCAACGCGCAAAGCGACGTGGGCGCGCGCAAGCTGGCGGAGCAACGCGTGGAAGCCGCACGGGTGCTGGAAAGCCTGCAGGGCGCGCTGGCCACCGACGCCGCGCTGCTGAGCGAGGCGGAAAGCCAGGCGATCGCCGCCGCGACCCAGGCGCTGCAGCAGGCGGTGCAGGGGGAAAATCCCGCCGCTATCGAAGACGCCATCAAAACATTAGATGCACAAACGCAAGATTTTGCCGCGCGCCGCATGGACGCTTCCATTCGCCGCGCGCTGGCTGGCCATTCTGTGGATGAGGTTTAACCATGCCTAAAATTGTTTTCCTGCCCCATCAAGATCTTTGCCCGGAAGGGGCGGTTCTGGAAGCCGAAAAAGGGGAGTCGATCCTCAACGTTGCGCTGCGCAACGGCATTGAAATCGAGCACGCCTGCGAGAAATCCTGCGCCTGCACCACCTGCCACTGCATCGTGCGTGAAGGCTTCGATTCGCTGGAAGAGAGCAGCGAGCTGGAAGACGACATGCTGGACAAAGCGTAGGGGCTGGAGCCGGAAAGCCGTCTGAGCTGCCAGGCGCTGGTCGCCGACGAAGATCTGGTGGTCGAAATGCCGCGCTACACCGTCAACCACGCGCGTGAGCATTAATTGTTAGCCGCAGCGCCAATCCGGAGATCATAATGGGACTGAAGTGGACCGACAGCCGAGAAATCGGCGAAGCCCTGTACGACCAATACCCGGACACCGATCCGAAAACCGTGCGTTTTACCGACATGCATCAGTGGATCTGCGATCTGGAAGAGTTCGACGACGATCCGCAGGCTTCCAACGAAAAAATACTGGAAGCGATCCTGCTGGTCTGGTTAGATGAAGCGGAGTAAATAGCGTAACGGGCTGCCATGGGCGGCCCGTTTATTTTGTATCCGACAAGATTAATAAAAGAATAATCCGGAGTAAGAAGGCTATGACAACAGAATTCATGCAGGTCACGCTGTCGCAACAACCTGCCGACGCCCGCTGGGGCGAGAAAGCGCTGCTGAGCACCAACGGCGAAGGGATGACCATCCACCTGACCGGGGCCGACAAGCTGGGCGCGATCCAGCGCGCGGGCCGCAAAATTGACGGTCAGGGCATCAAAAATGTCAAACTCGCCGGCGACGGTTGGGACTTGGAAAACAGCTGGGCGTTTTGGCAGGGTTACCGCGGGCCGAAAGGGAAACGCAACGTCGAATGGGCCGAACTGCCGGAAGCCGCGCGTCAGGAGTTGGATAAGCGCCTGAAGATCGTAGACTGGGTGCGCGACACCATCA
This sequence comes from Serratia sp. SSNIH1, assembly GCF_002935055.1. Classification (NCBI taxonomy): domain Bacteria; kingdom Pseudomonadati; phylum Pseudomonadota; class Gammaproteobacteria; order Enterobacterales; family Yersiniaceae; genus Serratia; species Serratia sp. SSNIH1. The sequence goes on along the minus strand of NZ_CP026383.1, from coordinate 4,458,643 downwards.
ACATGCCGGCGGAAGAGCTGGGGCCAGAGCAGCTGGCGACCCGCGCCGTTGATCTGATGTGCGACGTCGGCTGCGATGCCGTCAGCTACCGCATCACCAAGGGCGAAGATCTGCGCGAGCAGAACTATGCCGGCATCCACACCGTCGGCCGCGGCTCCGAGCGCCCACCGGTGCTGCTGGCGCTCGACTTCAACCCGACCGGTAACCCGGACGCGCCGGTGTTTGCCTGCCTGGTCGGCAAGGGCATCACCTTCGATACCGGCGGTTATAGCCTGAAGCAGAGCGCCTTTATGGATTCGATGAAGGCTGACATGGGCGGTGCGGCCACCATCACCGGCGCCCTGGCGCTGGCGGCGGCGCGCGGCCTGAAGCAGCGCGTGAAGCTGTACCTGTGCTGCGCCGACAACATGGTCAGCGGCAACGCTTTCAAACTGGGCGACATCATTCGCTACCGCAACGGCAAAACCGTTGAGGTGATGAACACCGATGCGGAAGGGCGCCTGGTGCTGGCCGACGGCCTGATCGACGCTTCTGAGCAGAACCCGCAGCTGATTATCGACTGCGCCACCCTGACCGGCGCGGCCAAAACCGCAGTCGGCAACGACTACCATGCGCTGTTCAGCTTCGACGACGCGCTGGCGCAGGAGCTGCTGAGCAGCGCCGCCGCCGAGCAAGAGCCGTTCTGGCGTCTGCCGCTGGCCGAGTTCCACCGCAGCCAGCTGCCGTCCAACTTCGCCGAGCTGAACAACGTGGCCGGCCCGGCCTACACCGCCGGCGCCAGCACCGCGGCGGCCTTCCTGTCGCACTTCGTCAAGAATTACCAGCAAGGCTGGCTGCACATCGACTGTTCCGCCACCTACCGCAAAGGCGCGGTGGAGCAGTGGTCGGCCGGCGCGACCGGTTTGGGCGTGCGTACCCTGGCCAATCTGCTGCTGAGCAAAGCCAAATAATTGAACGCCCGCTGCGTCGGGCGCTAGAATGCGCATTATCTTCGGGGCCCAGCATGCTGGGCCTCGCTATTTGATCCCTGGAGTTTGCCATGAGTGCCCATCATCACGATGCCGCCCCGAGCGAGAACGAACTTGAACGCCTGCTGAAGCTGGCGGTGACGGAGCCGGCCCACCGCCCGGCGTTCTTCCGTGAATTGCTCGACGCCACGGTGCTAATCCTCGGCGACAGCGAGCAGGTGCAGCAGGACGGCGACATCGCGCTGAACGCGGATACGCCGGTCAATATCCAGCATTGGGAGAAGCAGGACGGCGGCAGCATCATTCCGTTCTTCACCTCGCTGGAATCGCTGCAGAAGGCCGTTGAGGACGAACAGCCATTTATCGCCATGCCGGCGCGGGTGCTGTTCGAAATCACCCAGGGCGCGGATCTGTTCCTCAACCCGAAGGCGGAGTACGGCAAGGAGTTCTATCCGGAAGAGGTGGCGATGCTGCTGGCGACCGGCGGCGTCGTCAAACCGGTGGAGCATTACGTCGACAAAGAGACCCAAATCCTGCTGGGGCAGCCCGAAGAGTACCCGTCGGCGATGGTGGATGCGTTGACCACGCTGTTCAGCCAGCGCAAGCCGGTGCGCCGCGCGTTTCTGGCGCTGATGCACGACCAGGCGGCGGATGAGAAGCCGAATTTGCTGATCGGGCTGGAAGTGGACGCCGAGCCGGCGGAGATCGAGGCGTTGATCAACGAGGCCGGCAGCGTCGCCAGCGAAACGGCGCCGAACGACGAACCGGTGGATTTCTGCCTGGTGTCGGAGAAGGAGCGCGGCATCAGCCACTATCTGATCTCCCATACGCAGCCGTTTTATCAGCGCCGCTGGGGCAGCTGGCTGCGCAATTTGATCCCGTCTACCGACAAGACCCAGTAGCGCCACCACGTTGTCGAAAATGGCCCATGAAGATCATATTTTTTTAATGAAATGTTGATTTTCCCGTAGGCAAGCGTTAACGGCGCACATATAATCTGCGCCACTTGAGAAGGCCGGCAACATTGCAGACCGGCCTGTTTTGGAAGTCATACAGAGGCCATCATGACCGTAGAACGTACCTTTTCCATCGTTAAACCAAACGCTGTAGCCAACAACGACATCGGCGCTATCTATGCTCGTTTCGAGCGCGCCGGTTTCAAAATCATCGCCGCTAAAATGCTGCGTCTGACTCGCGAACAAGCTGAAGGCTTCTACGCTGAGCACAAAGGCCGTCCATTCTTCGACGGTCTGGTTGAGTTCATGACCTCCGGCCCAATCATGGTGCAGGTTCTGGAATCTGAAAACGCCGTGCAGCGCAACCGTGACATCATGGGCGCAACCAACCCGGACAACGCCCTGGCCGGCACCCTGCGTGCCGACTACGCGGACAGCTTCACCGCTAACGCCGTTCACGGTTCCGACTCCGTTGAATCCGCACAGCGCGAAATCGCTTACTTCTTCAACGAAAGCGAAATCTGCGCACGTTAATCGTGCCGTTTCTTAGCTGATAACCAGGCATTCACCGGCTGAAACAATAAAAATGCCCTGAATGCCTTTCAGCCGTAGCCACCCGCTACTAAAATTTGTACAATGCCGCGCCCCTGATAAGACGACTTGTCAGGGGCGTGTTTTTAGTGCCGCCACCCGAACCATGCGGGCTGAAATGCACAACTTACTGTCCATTCTTTAGCGCCATAACGTGTAATAACGAGGCCAGAGATCATTATGTTAGAACCCATCACGTCCGAGCACACCGTGTCTGAAAATAATTCGCTGACTACCCCCTCCGTTAACGTGGAGCAACCGGCTGCGGCCAAAATCAACCTGCTGGACCTGAACCGCCAGCAAATGCGCGAGTTCTTCGCCGAAATGGGCGAGAAACCGTTCCGCGCCGATCAGGTGATGAAGTGGATTTACCACTACTGCTGTGACGATTTCGAGCAGATGACCGACATCAACAAAGTCCTGCGCGGCAAGCTGCAGCGCGTGGCGGAAATCCGCGCGCCGGAAGTGGCGGAAGAACAGCGTTCGGCCGACGGCACCATCAAGTGGGCGATTAAAGTCGGCGATCAGCAGGTCGAAACCGTGTACATCCCGGAAGCCGACCGCGCGACGCTGTGCGTCTCCTCGCAGGTAGGCTGCGCGCTGGAGTGTAAATTCTGTTCGACGGCGCAGCAGGGCTTCAACCGCAACCTGCGCGTGTCGGAAATCATTGGCCAGGTGTGGCGCGCGGCGAAAATCATCGGCGCGCTGAAGGTGACCGGCCAACGTCCGATCACCAACGTGGTGATGATGGGGATGGGCGAGCCGCTGCTCAACCTGAACAACGTGGTGCCGGCGATGGAAATCATGCTGGACGACTTCGGCTTTGGCCTGTCCAAACGCCGCGTGACCCTGTCTACCTCCGGCGTGGTGCCGGCGCTGGACAAGCTGGGCGACATGATCGACGTGGCGCTGGCGATTTCGCTGCACGCGCCGAACGACACCATCCGCGATGAGATCGTGCCGATCAACCGCAAGTACAACATCGAGACCTTCCTGTCCGCGGTGCGTCGCTATCTGGAGAAATCCAACGCCAATCAGGGCCGCGTGACCGTCGAGTACGTGATGCTGGATCATATCAACGACAGCACCGACGATGCGCATCAACTGGCGGAAGTGCTGAAAGACACGCCGTGCAAGATCAACCTGATCCCATGGAACCCGTTCCCGGGCGCCCCCTACGGCCGCAGCTCCAACAGCCGGGTGGATCGTTTCTCCAAGGTGTTGATGGAATACGGCTTTACGACTATTGTTCGTAAAACCCGTGGTGACGATATCGACGCCGCCTGCGGGCAACTGGCGGGTGAAGTGATCGACCGTACCAAGCGTACCCTGAAGAAGAAAATGGCTGGGGAACCTATCAACGTACGGGCGGTCTGAATCCTATAACACCATTTTTTGTTATCTAACAGCCTGTTATGCGCAAGCATGTCGCTGGTGGGCGTTAGCTGACGGCCGATAAGGAAATGAATGCGGGCATGAAGCTGAAACTGTGGGGTGTGTGGCTGGCGGCCGGGTTGTTGGCCGGGTGTTCCGGTTCAGCGCCGGAAAAGGAAGCACAAGTCTCTGAGGCGGGCCAGACGCGGTTGCAACTGGGCCTGGAGTACCTGCAGCAAGGCGACATGGACGCCGCGCGCCAGAACCTGGAAAAGGCGCTGGACGCGGCCCCGCAGGATTACCGCACGCAGTTGGGCATGGCGCTCTATGAGCAGCGGATCGGTGAAAATGCCGCAGCCGAACAACGTTATCGACAAGCGCTCAAACTTGCGCCAGGCAATGGCACCGTATTGAATAATTACGGTGCGTTTCTTTGCGGTTTAGGGCAGTATGTACCGGCGCAACAGCAGTTTAGCGCTGCGGCGCTGGCGCCCGATTATGGCCAGGTCGCCGACAGCCTGGAAAACGCAGGTTACTGTTTTCTCAAGGCCGGACAAAACGATGAGGCGCGCACGCTGTTAAGCCGCGCGCTGAAGGTCGATCCGGACAAAGGCACTCCGCTGTTGGCGGAGGCCGAAAAGCAATTTGGAGAAGGGAAGCGCGCCCAGTCGCAACTTTTATTGGATGTTTATCAGCATGTTCTGCCGGCCAGCGCCAGCAGCTTATGGTTACAGATTCGTTTCGCCGCGTTAGCCGGCCGTCAGGATAGCGTTCAACGCTATGGCAAGCAGCTAGCGCGAAGTTTTCCACAATCCAAACAGTACCAGCAGTTCTTAGCTAATGAATACTGAAGCCTCCCAAGATAAAACCGTATCCATGACGACGGGCCAGCGCCTGCGTCAGGCCCGTGAGCAACTCGGGCTGAGCCAACAGACCGTTGCAGAACGCCTGTGTCTCAAAATGTCCACCGTGCGCGATATCGAGGAAGACAGCGTGTCTGCTGACCTCGCGTCCACCTTCGTGCGCGGCTACATCCGTTCCTACGCCAAGCTGGTGCATTTGCCGGAAGACGAACTGCTGCCGATGCTGGCCAAGCAGGCGCCGTTGAAGATGGCGAAAGTGGCGCCGATGCAAAGCTTCTCGCTGGGCAAGCGCCGCAAGAAACGCGACGGCTGGCTGATGAGCTTCACCTGGCTTATCGTGTTCGTGGTGATCGGCCTGACCGGCGCCTGGTGGTGGCAAAACCACAAGGCCCAGCAGGAAGAGATCGCCACCATGGCCGATCAGTCCTCCGCGCAGCTTTCACAGAATAACGAAGGGCAGTCCGTGCCGCTGACCGACGGCAACGCCGACGCCGGCACCAACGTGCCGTTGACCGACAACAGCGCTGCGCCGGCCGATGCCGGCGCAGCGGCTCAGGCACCGGCGGCTACCGCTCAGGTGCCGGGCACGGCTCAGCAGCAGCCTGCCGTGGTGTCGCCAAGCCAGACTACCCTGCCGGAAACCACCCCGGCGGCACAAGCGCCGCTGCCGACCGCCGATGCGGGCGTGGCTGCGCCCGCAGCCGATCCAAATGCGCTGGTAATGGACTTCTCCGCCGACTGCTGGCTGCAGGTGAGCGACGCGAGCGGTAAAACGCTGTTCAGCGGCACCCAGAAGAAGGGCGGCAAGCTGAACCTGGCCGGCACCGCGCCGTATAAACTGACCATCGGCGCGCCGGCGGCAGTACAGATCCAGTATCAGGGTAAACCGGTTGATTTAAGCCGGTTCGTTAAGTCAAACCGTGTTGCTCGCCTGACCGTCGCCGCGCAGTAATCGCGCGGCCCCGGTCGTGATGTCAGAGCAGCAATGGAGAGTAAGTAATGCATAACCAAGCGCCCATCAACCGTCGAAAATCTACACGCATTTACGTCGGCAAGGTGCCTATTGGTGATGGCGCGCCGATTGCCGTGCAGTCGATGACCAACACCCGTACCACCGATGTTGAAGCAACGGTTAATCAGATCAAAGCGCTGGAGCGCGTGGGCGTCGACATCGTCCGCGTTTCGGTTCCTACCATGGACGCCGCCGAGGCGTTCAAGCTGATCAAGCAGCAGGTCAACGTGCCGCTGGTCGCCGATATCCATTTCGATTATCGCATCGCGCTGCAGGTTGCCGAATACGGCGTAGACTGCCTGCGCATCAACCCGGGCAACATCGGTAACGAATCGCGCATTCGCTCGGTGGTGGACTGCGCCCGCGACAAGAACATCCCGATTCGCATCGGCGTCAACGGCGGCTCGCTGGAGAAAGATCTGCAGGAAAAGTACGGCGAACCGACGCCGGAAGCGCTGCTGGAATCTGCCATGCGCCACGTGGACATCCTCGATCGCCTCAACTTCGACCAGTTCAAGGTCAGCGTCAAGGCGTCGGACGTGTTCCTGGCGGTGCAATCTTACCGCCTGCTGGCCTCGCGCATCGATCAGCCGTTGCATCTGGGCATCACCGAAGCCGGCGGCGCACGCAGCGGGTCGGTCAAATCGGCCATCGGCCTGGGCATGCTGCTGTCTGAAGGCATCGGCGACACCCTGCGCATCTCGCTGGCGGCGGATCCGGTCGAAGAAGTGAAGGTCGGTTTCGATATCCTGAAGTCGCTGCGCATCCGCGCGCGCGGCATCAACTTCATCGCCTGCCCGACCTGTTCGCGTCAGGAGTTCGACGTGATCGGCACGGTGAACGCGCTGGAGCAGCGCCTGGAAGACATCATCACGCCGATGGACGTTTCGATCATCGGCTGCGTGGTGAACGGCCCGGGCGAAGCGCTGGTGTCCACCATGGGCGTGACCGGCGGCCACAAGAAGAGCGGCTTCTATGAAGACGGCGTGCGCCAGAAAGAGCGTTTCGACAACGAACAGATGATCGACCAGCTGGAAGCGAAAATTCGCGCCAAGGCCGCGATGATGGACGAAAGCAACCGCATCACGGTCAACCTGCTGGAAAAATAAGCGTTATCGCTACGCGGCGGGCCTGTTGGCCCGCTTGTTTATGAACCTGAAGGGCAGAAAACCGCATCCGCGTTGAATACCGGGCGGCAAAGTCCCTATAATCGGGTTCATTTTTACAGACAACGGACAGAGAACTCACGTGGCAAAGAACATTCAAGCCATTCGCGGCATGAACGACTACCTGCCGGAAGAAACGGCATTATGGCAGCGTATTGAAGGCACCCTCAAGCAGGTGCTGGGCAGCTACGGTTACAGCGAAATCCGGTTGCCGATTGTAGAGCAGACCCCGTTATTCAAACGCGCGATCGGCGAAGTGACCGACGTCGTGGAAAAAGAGATGTATACCTTCGAAGACCGCAACGGCGAAAGCCTGACGCTGCGTCCGGAAGGGACGGCTGGCTGCGTGCGCGCCGGCATCGAACATGGTCTGCTGTACAATCAGGAACAGCGTCTGTGGTACATCGGCCCGATGTTCCGCTACGAGCGCCCGCAGAAGGGCCGCTACCGTCAGTTCCATCAGCTGGGTGCGGAAGTGTTCGGCCTGCAAGGCCCGGACATCGACGCCGAGCTGATCTTGCTGACGGCCCGCTGGTGGAAAGCGCTGGGCATCGCCGAGCACGTCAAGCTGGAGCTGAACTCCATCGGTTCGCTGGAGGCACGCGCCAACTACCGCGACGCGCTGGTGGCGTTCCTGGAGCAGCACGTCGAGGTGCTGGACGAAGACTGCAAACGCCGCATGTACAGCAACCCGCTGCGCGTGCTGGACTCCAAGAATCCTGAGGTGCAGGCGCTGTTGAACGACGCGCCGCGCCTGTCCGAGTACCTGGACGAAGAATCCCGTGCTCACTTCGCCGGTCTGTGTGAACTTTTGGCGCAGGCAGGTATCCCATATACCGTTAACGAGCGTCTGGTGCGCGGTCTGGATTACTACAACCGCACCGTGTTTGAGTGGGTAACCACCAGCCTGGGCGCGCAGGGCACCGTCTGCGCGGGCGGCCGTTACGACGGCCTGGTCGAGCAATTGGGCGGCCGTGCCACCCCGGCGGTCGGTTTCGCCATGGGCCTCGAGCGCCTGGTGTTGCTGGTGCAGGCGGTTAACCCGGAATTCAAGGCGCCGTCGGCTATCGACGTGTACGTCATCTCTTCCGGCGCGGGCACCCAGAGCGCGGCGATGCAGCTGGCTGAACAGGTGCGCGATGCGGCGCCGCAGCTGAAGCTGATGACCAATTACGGCGGCGGCAACTTCAAGAAGCAGATCACCCGTGCGGACAAATGGGGCGCGCGCATCGCGCTGATCCTGGGTGAGAGCGAAGTGGCGGCGCAGCAGGTGGTGGTAAAAGACCTGCGCAGTGGTGAACAAGAAACGCTGGCGCAAAGCGAAGTCGCTGCGCGTCTGGCTTTGATGTTAGGTTAAGGAGAAGGACACCGTGGAAGTCTATACCACTGAAAACGAACAAGTCGACGCACTGCGTCGGTTCTTTGCCGAGAACGGCAAAGCGCTGGCGGTGGGCGTGGTGCTCGGAATTGGTGCCCTGGTTGGCTGGCGTTACTGGCAGAGCCATGAAAACTCCAACATGATGGCTGCGTCGCAATCCTATCAGGAAGCCAGCGATCGTCTGGCGGCCGGCAAGCCGGATGACGTGGCTGCCGCGGAGAAATTTGTCCAGGCTAACGGCAACAGCTACGGCGTATTGGCCGCGCTGCAGTTGGCCAAGCACTTTGTCGAACAGAATGATTTCGCCAAGGCGGAACAACAACTGGCGCTGGCGCAGGGCCAGACCAAAGACGACAACCTGTTGGCGATGATCGATCTGCGTCTGGCGCGCGTCCAGCTGCAGGAGAAAAAGCTGGATGAAGCGCTGAAAACGCTGGATGGCGTGAAAGGCGAAGGCTGGGCGGCGATGATGCAGGATGTGCGCGGCGATGTGCTGCTGGCCAAGGGCGACGCCAAGGGCGCGCGCGAAGCTTACAGCAAAGGCATTGAGTCCAACGCTTCTCAGGCGCTGCAGGTTCTGCTGCGCATGAAATTGAATAACTTGTCCAGCTAAGGGGAATTCCCATGCAATTGCGTAAAACACTCTTGGTCGGACTGGTTTCCGCTGCCTTGCTGAGTGGTTGCTCGCTGTTTAACAGCGAAGAAGACGTGGTTACCATGTCGCCGTTGCCGAAAGTTGAAAATCAGTTTACGCCGAACAAGGCGTGGAGCACCTCGGTGGGCGACGGTATCGGTGAGTATTACTCCCACCTGCGTCCGGCCTATCAGGACAGCACCATTTACGCCGCCGATCGCTTCGGCATCGTGAAAGCGATGGACGCCGACAGCGGCAACGAGAAGTGGAAGGTCAATCTCTCAGAGAAGACCGGCTTCTTCTCCAGCAACCTGTCTGCGCTGCTGTCGGGCGGCCTGACGGTCGCGGGTGACAAGGTTTACGTCGGCAGCGAAAAAGCGGTGGTTTACGCATTGAACACCGCCGACGGTGCCATCGCCTGGCAGACCAAAGTGGCCGGTGAAGCGATCTCCCGTCCGGTTGTCAGCGACGGCATGGTGTTGGTGCACACCTCCAACGGCATGCTGCAGGCGCTGAACGAAGCCGATGGCGCGGTGAAGTGGACGGTTAACCTGGACATGCCTTCGCTGTCGCTGCGCGGTGAATCCGCGCCGGCCGTCGCCTTTGGCGCCGCCATCGTCGGCGGTGACAACGGCCGCGTCAGCGCCGTGTTGATGCAGCAGGGTCAGATTATCTGGCAACAGCGCATTTCCCAGCCGAGCGGCGCAACCGAAATCGATCGCCTGAACGACGTGGATACCACGCCGGTGATCGTTGATGGCGTGGTCTACGCGCTGGGTTACAACGGCAACCTGACGGCGCTGGATCTGCGTTCCGGCCAGATTATCTGGAAACGCGAGCTGGGTTCGGTGAACGATTTCATCGTCGACGCGGGCCGCATCTACCTGATCGACCAGAACGATCGCGTAGTCGCGCTCAGCACCGAAGGCGGCGTGACCGTGTGGACGCAGAGCGATCTGCTGCACCGCAACCTGACGCCGCCGGTGATGTATAATGGTTATCTGGTGACCGGTGACGCCGAAGGCTATCTGCACTGGATCAACACCACCGATGGCCGTTTTGTCGCCCAGCAGGAAGTGGACAGCTCCGGCTTCCTGTCTGCGCCGATGGTGGCCGGCGACAAGATGGTCATCCAGGCTCGCGGTGGGAAAGTTTACGCTTTCACCCGCTAACGCCGCTCGTCGTGACCCTTCTTGCGCCCGAAAGATTTCGGGTTGCAGCCAGGTGGCAAGCGCATGAGCCCTCGGGAGCTTAGTGAACTAAGTGACCGAGGCGAAGGTGCGCAGACAACGTCGCTGTGGCGCGAAAGATGAAGGGGAAAACGGCTCCTGAATGTTCAGGGGCCGTTTCGTATTTTATAAGCTGCACCGCTGGTGTCTATCCACAGTGCAGTAACGCATTGATTATTAAGTAATGAGGCTTCAACAATGATACCTGTCGTCGCGCTGGTCGGGCGCCCGAATGTGGGTAAATCCACCTTGTTCAACCGTTTAACCCATACGCGTGATGCGCTGGTGGCGGATTTCCCGGGGCTGACGCGTGACCGCAAGTATGGTCGTGCTGAAATCGAAGGCAATGAATTCATCATCGTCGATACCGGCGGTATCGACGGCACCGAAGACGGCGTTGAAACGCGCATGGCCGGTCAGTCGCTGCTGGCGATCGAAGAAGCGGACATCGTGCTGTTCATGGTCGACGCCCGCGCCGGCCTGATGCCGGCGGATCAGGGCATCGCCCAACACCTGCGCAGCCGCCAGAAGGCGACCTTCCTGGTGGCCAACAAGACCGACGGGCTGGATCCGGATACCGCCACCGCCGATTTCTACTCGCTCGGCCTGGGTGAAGTGTTCGCTATCGCCGCTTCCCATGGCCGCGGCGTGACCCAGCTGATCGAACACGTGCTGGTGCCGTTCGTGCCGGAAAAACCGGAAGACGTCGAGCTGACCGAGGAAGAGGCCAACGCCGCTTACTGGGCCGAGCAAAACGGCGAAACGCTGGAAGGCGAAGAAGACGAAGAGCCGGAAGAAGAGTTCAACCCGCAGGATCTGCCGATCAAGCTGGCGATCGTCGGCCGCCCGAACGTCGGTAAGTCTACGCTCACTAACCGCATCCTCGGCGAGGAGCGCGTGGTGGTGTATGACATGCCGGGCACCACCCGCGACAGCATCTACATTCCGATGGTGCGCGACGAGCGCGAATACGTGCTGATCGACACCGCCGGGGTGCGTAAACGCGGCAAGGTGACTGAAACCGTCGAGAAGTTCTCGGTGATCAAAACCCTGCAGGCGATTGAAGACGCCAACGTCGTGCTGCTGGTGATCGACGCGCGTGAAGGCATCTCCGATCAGGATCTTTCGCTGCTCGGCTTTATCCTCAATAGTGGGCGCTCACTGGTGATTGCGGTCAACAAGTGGGACGGCATGAGCGAAGAAGATCGCGAGCACGTGAAAGAGATGCTCGACCTGCGTCTGGGCTTCGTCGACTTCGCGCGCGTGCACTTCATTTCCGCGCTGCACGGCAGCGGCGTCGGCAACCTGTTCGAATCGGTGCAGGAAGCCTACGAGTGCGCAACCCGTCGCGTAAACACCTCGATGCTGACCAAAATCATGCAGATGGCGGTTGACGATCACCAGCCGCCGTTGGTGCGCGGCCGCCGCGTGAAGCTGAAATACGCTCACGCCGGCGGTTACAACCCGCCGATCGTGGTGATCCACGGCAACCAGGTCAGCGATCTGGCTGATTCGTACAAGCGCTACCTGATGAACTACTTCCGCCGCTCGCTGAACGTGATGGGGACGCCGATCCGTATCCAGTTCAAAGAGGGCGACAACCCGTTCGCCGGCAAACGCAACCTGCTGACGCCGACCCAGATGCGTAAGCGCAAGCGTCTGATGAGCCACCTGAAAAAGAGCAAGTAATCGCTCATGAGGGGCGCGGCAGCGATGCCGCGCCCCTTTTTTATTGGCCCGAAATCGTTTTATTATCTGAAGATTACCTCGCCTGCCTGAAGGAACACCATGTCCTGGGAAACCTGGAGTTTTGCGTTCAACGTCACCGTGCCGAATCTGCTGATGATGCTGCTGGGGATCCTGCTGCGCCATTGGCGCCTGATGGATGACCGCTTCGTCGACGGCGCGACCCGCCTGGTGTTCAATCTGGCGCTGCCGTGTCTGCTGTTTTTCAGCATCGCCACCAACCATCCGCAGCTGCTCGGTAACCTGCCGCTGGTGCTGTTCGGCGCGGTCGGCACGCTGGCGACCTTCCTGCTCTTGGAGCTGGCGGCCAAGTGGCTGGTGAAAGAACCGCGTGAGCGCGGGGTGTTCGTGCAGGGCGGTTTCCGTGCCAATACCGCCATCGTCGGCCTGGCCTACGCCATGACCGCCTATGGCAGCGAAGGGATTGCGCTCGCCTCGCTGTACCTGACGGTGACGGTGATCCTGTTCAACGTGCTGTCGGTGATTACTCTGACGCGCAGCCTGCAGGGCGGGCAGGGCAAGAAAATCAGCCACCTGTCGCTGCTGCGCAGCATCGTTACCAACCCGCTGATCATCGGCCTGGTGTGCGGGTTGCTGTATGCGCAAACCGGGCTGGGCATCCCGACCGTGATCCGCCAGACCGGCAGCTATATCTCCGCGCTGTCGCTGCCGCTGGCGCTGCTGTGCACCGGCGCCAGCCTGGATTTTCGCGCCATGTTCCGCTCGTCCAACGTGGCGGCGCTGTCGTCGGCGGCCAAGCTGTTTCTGGTGCCGTGCCTGATGACGCTGGCCGGCTGGCTGTGCGGGTTTCAGGGGGCGGCGTTGGGTATTATCTTCCTGTTCTCCGCCACGCCGACCGCTTCGGGCAGCTATGTGATGACGCGCGCCATGGGCGGCAACGCCACGCTGGCGGCCAACATTATCGCCATCACCACCGTCGGTTCGTTCTTCACCACCGCGTTGGGGATCTATTTCTTGCGCTCATGGGGCGCGATTTAACCTGGAGTCGTTATGGAAGCGCACTGTCCGCACTGCCGTCAGACCATGAAGTGGGTAGCGGGTCACTACCATTGTGAAGCCTGCCTCCGCGATTATCGGCAGCTGGCGAGCTGCCCGGAGTGCGGGCAGCCGCTGCAAGAATTGAAAGCCTGCGGGGCGGTGGATTACCTGTGCCAGAACGGGCACGGGCTGATCTCCAAAAAACGGGTGAATTTCAGCTATCAGCCGCTGTAAGCCCTCACTCATCCACCTGGCCGGTTTTCCACAGATCCACCAGCGCCTGCGGTGCGCTGCTTTCCGGGATTAACAGCACGATCTCAGTGCTCAGGGTGGGGCTGGTGTAGTTGATTTGCACGCGGTAGTAGCGCTGGTCGCCGCAGCCGGGGGAGGTGGGCTGGCCTTCTTCCTGCGCATAGGGCAGCGTCTGGTTCAGCAACTGATTCAGGCGCTGCCGCTGCTCCGGCGTGATATCGGCCAGCGCGATGCGGCGCTGGCCCGCCAGTTTGGGAATGTAGGCGAAGCCTCCCTCGCGCGCCAGCTCAATGACCGTATCCTGATTGAGCGTCGGCAGCGGTTTCATTATTCCACCCCCACCTGATGCCAGGCTTGCTGCACCTTGTCCGCCACGCTCTGGTCGAAACGCGCTAGCGCATGTTTCACCGTGGTGCGGGCGAAGGTGGCGAAGTCGGCGTTTTGCGGCAGCGCTTTGTCGCACACCGTGTCATACCAGACGTAGCCGGCTTTCTCCCAGGCGAATCCGCCCAGCGCCGTCGCCGCCAGATAGAAGGCGCGGTTGGGGATACCAGAGTTGAGATGCACGCCGCCGTTGTCTTCCTTGGTCTGGATATAATCTTTCATGTTGGCGGGCTGCGGGTCTTTGCCCAGCAGCGGATCGTCGTAGGCGGTGCCGGGTGCCGACATCGAGCGTAGCCCTTTGCCTTTGATGCCCTTGGCGAGCAGCCCGGCGCCGATCAGCCAGTCGGCTTTATCGGCGGTTTGCTGCAGGTGGAACTGCTTGACCAACGAGCCGAATACGTCGGACAGCGACTCATTGAGCGCTCCGGACTGCTGGTAGTAGATCAGCCCGGCTTCGCTCTCGGTCACGCCGTGCGCCAGCTCGTGGCCGACCACGTCGATGGCGATGGTGAAACGGTTGAAGATTTCGCCGTCGCCGTCGCCGAACACCATCTGCTGGCCGTTCCAGAAGGCGTTTTGGTACTCCTTGCCGTAATGTACGCTGCCGACCAGCGGCAGCCCCTGGTTATCCAGTGAGTTGCGGCGGTAGGCCTGCCAGAAGAAATCGTAGGTGACGCCGAGGTAGTCGTAGGCTTCGTCCACCGTCACGTCGTGGTTGCTGGGCTGGCCTTCTTTGCGCACCTGTTTGCCGGGCAGCTGGGTGCCGTTCTGGGCGTCGTAGATATCGCGGAGCGCTTCACCGGCTCGGGCGTTTTTCTCGGTCGGCGAACGCAGCGGCTTGTTGCCGAGCAGGCTTTGCACGTGGTTCAGCGTGTGCAGCGCGCAGTCGCGCTGCGGGGCGTTGCCGTGTTCAATGATGCGGCGCAGCATGTAGGGAGGAATGACGGAACGCATGCGCTGGGCTGGCATAGTGGCTCTCCTTAGGCAAAAATTTTACCTCATCGAATGAATGCACTGTGCCTAAGTGTAGCCTACTCGTCATAAAGCCTGTGGTCATGCGTGCTCACCGCCGGCGCGGTCTTGTGCGGGCTGATACGCCGCACCGAGGCGCGCACCGCCAGCCGGCCGTGCAGCAGCAGATTGCACGGCGGCGCGTCGGCGCGCAGCATGCGCCGCTGCAGCAGTTGGATCGCCTCGTAGCCCAGCTCATCGCGCGGAACCTGCACCGAGGTCAGCGGCACATCGTGGATTTCCGCCAGGTTGAAGCCGTCGGTGCTCATCACCGAGACGTCGCCCGGCACGCTCAGCCCCCGCTTGTTGAGCGCCTTGACCGCCCCGACCGCCATGTAGTCGCCGCCGGCCAGGATCGCCGTCGGCAGCGGGGAGTGGCCGTGGAGGCCATCGAGATAGGTGGTCAGCGCCTGCTCGGCCTCTTCACTGCCGAAGCCGGAGGTGGTGACCAGATGGCGGCCGTCGTCGAACGGCAAATGATGCCGGGCGTAGGCCTGCCGGATGCCCGCCAGCCGCAGCTCCATGGTGTGGCGGCGCAGACACTGCAGATTGAGGATATGGCTGTGCCCCTGCTGAAACAGGTAGCTGGCGGAATAGTCGCCGATCAGCTGATGATCCGGTGAGACGCTGTCCAGCCGCATTTGCCGATCGCTGCAGTTGATCAGCACGCAGGGTTTGTGCAGATCGGCGGCCAGGGTGTGGATGTGTTCGTCGTCGATGCCGATGATCAGCGCCGCTTCGGTGTGCGGGTCGCTCATCTTTTCCAGAAACAGCGCGCCGTCGCTGTGCTGCTCTTCCAACCCGCAGTAGCGGATGCGCACCTCGTGCTCCATCAGCGCGGCGGCGATACCCTGAATGACCTTGTAGTAGAAGATGTCGGTGCGCACGTCGAACGCGCGCTGCGGCGCGAACACCATCACGTTGTTCAGCATCAGCCGGCCGCTGGAAATACCCTGCAGAATGCCGTTTTGCTGCGCACAGTCCAGCACCTTGCGGCGCGCCTCTGCGCTGGTGTTGGCCTTGCCCGCCAGTACGCGGGAAACGGTGCTGATCGACAACCCGGTTTGGCGAGCGATCTCCTGAATTTTCAGCTTTCCGTTCATTCTGTGATCTCCTTCAAATTCGTCCATGAGAATATTTTCACCGCGGATTTTCAGCGTCTTGACAGGCTTTCATGCCCATTATGACTATTTTTTCACCCGTCTGTGAAAATCTTTGCAAAAAACCCCGTTTCGCTACGCGCTCTCGCTGAGTAGTCTGCATTGGTACACCAATTCTAGCGACCTGTCAGTCCAATTTTATCGGTGTACGAAAAAGAAAACAAAAAATAAATCATGGGGTTGTGATTGTCTGTCGGCCAATGCTACGGCGCCGACCCGTTTTCACCGTCCCGAGTTTGATAGCACAACGTACCCTACCAAAACGCGCGTCGCCGTCGCCGGCGGCCGCGGGGAGAGAACCGATGAGTGTGGAGATCAATCAGGCGGTCGCGCAGAGCGGCCGGCGCAAGTTCAAATCGCTGCGCTGGTGGATGCTGGCGCTGTTCTTGCTGGGCGTCACGGTCAACTACATCACCCGCAACTCGCTGGGCATTTTGGCGCCGGAGCTGAAAACCAGCCTGAACATGAGCACCGAGCAATATGCCTGGGTGGTGGCGTCATTCCAGCTGGCCTACACGGTGTTTCAGCCGATCTGCGGCTGGCTGATCGACGTTATCGGCCTGAAGATGGGCTTTCTGATCTGCGCCGGCATTTGGGCTGTGGTATGCATGCTGCACGCCGGCGCCGGCAGCTGGCTGCAACTGGCCATTCTGCGTTTCTTCATGGGGGGCGCGGAGGCGGCGGCCACCCCGGCCAACGCCAAGGCGATCTCCGACTGGTTCCCGAAGCGGGAGCGGCCGATCGCCGCCGGCTGGGCGGGCGTCGGTTTCTCCATCGGCGCCATGCTGGCGCCGCCGATCATCGTTATCGCTCACGTCTCCTTCGGCTGGCAGGGCGCCTTCCTGTTCTCCGGCGGGCTGGCGCTGATTTGGGTGGTGCTGTGGTGGCTGTTCTACCACTCGCCGCAGCAGCACCCGAACCTCAGCCAGCAAGAGCTGGATCTGATCCGCGAAGACAACGAGCCGGTGCTGCCGAAGCTGCCGTTCCTCACCTCGCTGGCCAGCCTGTGCAAGAACAAGAAGTTCTACGGCATCGCCATCCCGGCCTTTCTCGCCGAACCGGCCTGGGCGGTCTTCAGCTTCTGGGTGCCGCTGTACCTGGCTACCGAACGCGGCATGGATCTGAAACAGATTGCGATGTTCGCCTGGTTACCGTTCCTGGCGGCGGATATCGGCAGCGTCGCCAGCGGCTATCTCACCACCCTGTACCGCAAATGGTTCGGCTGCAGCCGCGTCAACTCGGTGGTCGCCAGCTCGGTGACCGGCGCTTTCCTGATGGTGTCGCTGGCGTTCGTGGCGATCACCCAAGATCCCTATGTGGCGATCGCGCTGATCTCGATCGGCGGCTTCGGCCACCAGGTGATCTCCTGCATGCTCAGCGCCTTGGTGGTGGAATCGTTCGATAAAAACCAGATGGCGACGGTCAACGGCATGCGCGGCTCCAGCGCCTGGATCGCCAGCTTCCTGTTCACGCTGCTGATCGGCGCGGTATCCGACACCGTCGGCTTCAACCCGCTGTTCATCGCCATGGGTTTCTTTGACCTGATCGGCGCCCTGTTCCTGATTGCCCTGATCGCCGAACGCGGCGGTAAGAAAACACCTTCACACAGCTAAGTGGAATGCTTATGAAAACCTTGAAAAACTGGACGCTGGCGGCGCAGCATGCCGACCACGTTGAGCTGCTGGTCGATGAACGCCACCGTTTCTGCCTGTACGTGCTGGAAAACGATCTGTTCCGCGTGCTGATCAAACGTGAGGGCGAGCTGGCGCTGGATCGCACCTGGAGCATCGCGCCGCAGGAGGATGTGCCCTGGGAGGGGCGCGATCGGCTCAGCGTCGCCGGCTTCAGCCTGCCGGGCTATCAGCTGCGCCAGGAGGGCGAGCGGCTGGTGGTCAGCACGCCGCGGCTGCGCGTAACGGTGCATCAGCCGCTGTGGTTGGCGTGGGAGTATTGTAACGCCGCCGGCGAGTGGCGGCCCTTGGCGGCGGATCGGCCGACCAGCGCCTACCTGCTCAATGCGCACGGCGACGGCGTGGCGCACTACCAGCGCCGTTTCGCCGATGAACGCTATTACGGCCTGGGGGAGAAAGCCGGCGATCTGGAGCGCACCGGCCGCCGCTTCGAGATGCGCAATCTGGACGCCATGGGCTACAACGCCGCCAGCACCGATCCGCTGTACAAGCACATTCCGTTTACCATCACCCGAGGGCCGGAGGCGAGCTTCGGCCTGTTCTACGACAACCTGAGCAGCTGCTGGCTGGATCTGGGCAACGAGATCGACAACTACCATACGGCCTATCGCCGCTATCAGGCCGAAGCGGGCGATCTGGATTACTACCTGTTCCTCGGGCCGAAGGTAGTGGACGTCACCAAGGCCTTCGTGCGCCTGACCGGCCGCACCCACTTCGGGCCGAAGTGGAGCCTCGGCTACAGCGGCTCGACCATGCACTACACCGACGCGCCGGACGCCCAGCAGCAGCTGCAGCAGTTCATCGCGCTGTGCCGCCAACACGCCATCCCCTGCGACTCCTTCCAGCTGTCGTCGGGCTACACCTCAATCAACAACAAGCGCTACGTGTTCAACTGGAACTACGACAAGGTGCCGCAGCCCAAGCAATTGAGCCAGGCGTTTCACGACGCCGGCCTCAGGCTGGCGGCCAACATCAAACCGTGTCTGCTGCAGGATCACCCGCAGTATCAGGCGGTGGCGGCGCAGGGGCTGTTTATCCGCGATTCGCAAAGTGACGCGCCCGAGCGCTCCAGCTTCTGGGACGACGAGGGATCGCACCTCGACTTCACCAACCCGGCGGCGGTGCGCTGGTGGCAGCAGGGCGTCACGCAGCAGCTGCTGGAGATGGGCATCGACTCGACCTGGAACGACAACAACGAGTACGAAGTGTGGGACGGCGAAGCGCGCTGCCACGGCTTCGGGCGGTCGATCGCCATCAAGCACATCCGCCCGGTGATGCCACTGCTGATGATGCGGGCCTCGATGGAGGCCCAGCAGCGCTTCGCGCCGCAGAAGCGCCCGTACCTGATCTCGCGCTCCGGCTGCGCCGGCATGCAGCGCTATGTGCAGACCTGGAGCGGCGACAACCGCACCAGCTGGCAGACGCTGCGCTACAACATCCGCATGGGGCTGGGCATGAGCCTGTCCGGGCTGTATAACCTCGGCCACGACGTCGGCGGCTTCTCCGGCGACAAACCGGATGCGGAGCTGCTGGTGCGCTGGGTGCAAAACGGCGTGATGCATCCGCGTTTCACCATTCATTCCTGGAACGACGACGCCACGGTCAACGAGCCCTGGATGTACCCGGCCGCCACCCCGGCGGTGCGCGAGGCGATCAACCTGCGTTACCGGCTGCTGCCGTATTTCTACACCCTGTTGTGGCAGGCCTGCGCCGACGATGAACCGATGCTGCGCCCGACCTTCCTCGATCATGAACAGGATGCGCGCACCTTCGGCGAGAACGACGATTTTCTGATCGGCCGCGATCTGCTGGTGGCCAGCGTGGTGGAACCGGGGCAGCGCCGGCGTTCGGTGTATCTGCCGGACAACGGCGAAGGTTGGTACTGCTTCTATAGCGGCCAATGGTTCGGCGGCGGCCAAACGGTGACGCTGGCGGCGCCGCTGGAGCGCCTGCCGCTGCTGGTGCGCGCCGGGGCGGCGCTGCCGCTGTCGCAGCGGCTGGCGCATGTGGACGTGGCCGCCGACGATCGGCGCGAGCTGCGGCTGTTTCCGCTCAAGGGCTGCGGCGCAAGCAGCGGGCTGCTGTTTGAGGACGACGGTGAAAGCGACGGCTGGCGGCAGGGCGATGCGCTGTGGCTGCGCTGGGAAATGCGCTGCGACAATCAGCGCATCATGCTGGATATCACGACGGAAGGGCGTTTCCGCCCGGCCTGGCGCACGCTGACGCTCAGCCTGCCGGAAGGCGAAACGCGCGTACTGTGGGTGAACGGCGAACCGGGCGAGCGTTTTACGCTGGAGTAGGGGTTACTCGGCCGCGCGTTTCTTGCGCGGCTTTTTGGCGACGGTGATGGTTTTCACCTCGCTTTCCACCCAGCCATCCTGCAGGCGGGTTTTCAGCAGTTCGCCGACCTGCGCCTGTTTGGTGGTTTTCAGCAGCTCGCCGCGCGGGGTTTGCGTCACGCTGTAGCCGCGCGCCAGCGTCGCCAGCGGGCTGACGGTCTCCAGCTGGCTGCAGGCCACGCCGAAGCGCTGGCGGTAGGCGTTGAGCTGCCGCTCCATCGCCTGCTGCAGGCGGTATTCCTGCTGCTGTACGCGCTGTTGGTAGCGGTGAATGCGGCCCTGCGGCTGCACCTGCGCCAGCCGCTGCTGGGCGCGTTCACTGCGGCGGGCGGCCAGGCGCAGCTGTTGCTGCATGCCGTCTTCCATCCGGCGCTGCAGCTTGAACAGCAGCGTCTGCTGGCGCGCCAGGCGCAGATGCGGATGCTGCTGCTGTAAACGGTGGTGAATGCGGGTGAACTGCTGCTGGCGCTGTGCCAGGTAGTAATCCATCGCCATCTCCAGCCGCTGCTGCTGCGATTGCAGCTGGCGCAACAGCTCAAGCTGATTGCGGCTGACCAGTTCGGCGGCGGCGGAAGGGGTCGGCGCGCGCAGATCGGCGACGAAATCGGCGATGGTGACGTCGGTTTCATGGCCGACGGCGCTGACGATCGGAATGCGGCTGGCGAAGATCGCCCGCGCCACGCGTTCGTCGTTGAAGCTCCACAGATCCTCCAACGAACCGCCGCCGCGGCCGACGATCAGCACGTCGCATTCGTCGCGGCGGTTGGCGGTCTCGATGGCGCGCACGATCTGCATCGGCGCTTCCGCGCCCTGCACCGAGGTGGGGTAGATGACGATCGGCAGCGACGGATCGCGCCGCTGCAATACCTGCAGAATATCGTGCAGCGCCGCGCCGCTGGCGGAGGTGATCACCCCGACGCGTTTTGCCGGGGCGGGCAGCGGCTGCTTGAATTGCTGATCGAACAGCCCTTCGGCGCTCAGGCGCTGTTTCAACTGCTCGAACTGTTGCTGCAGCAGGCCGTCGCCGGCGGGCTGCATGCTCTCGGCGATCAGCTGGTAGTCGCCGCGCGGTTCATACAGCGTGATGCTGGCGCGCACCAGGACCTGCTGGCCGTTTTGCGGCCGGAAGGTGACGCGGCGGTTGCTGTTGCGGAACATCGCGCAGCGCACCTGGGCGCGGTCGTCTTTCAGCGTGAAATACCAGTGGCCGGAGGCGGGCTGGGAGAGGTTGGAGATCTCGGCGGAGAGCCAAATCTGCCCCATTTCCATTTCCAGCAGTTGGCGAACCGTCTGATTGAGGCGGCTTACGGTAAAAATGGAAGGCGAAACAGGTAGCGACATGTGACCCAGATCAAATTTCAAAACAATCACTTAATTGGTCGATACTACATGGCTGAAAAAGGTAATCAAGACTTTTTGTAAGAAAGTGCTGGAGGCAACCGATTCCGCTCTGTATAATGCCGCGGCAATATTTTATCTTTTTCACAGCCCACCCTGGTGAGATATTGCCCATGCTACGTATCGCTAAAGAAGCTCTGACGTTTGACGACGTCCTCCTGGTTCCAGCCCACTCCACGGTTCTGCCTAACACCGCAGAGCTCGGCACTCAACTGACCAAAACCATCCGCCTGAACATCCCTATGCTGTCCGCAGCCATGGATACCGTTACCGAATCCGGCCTGGCCATCGCGCTGGCGCAGGAAGGCGGCCTGGGCTTCATCCACAAAAACATGTCCATCGAGCGCCAGGCTGAAGAAGTCAGCCGCGTGAAGAAGCATGAAAGCGGCGTAGTCACCGACCCGCAGACCGTTACCCCGGCCACCACGCTGCAGGAAGTGAAAGAGCTGACCGCGCGCAACGGCTTCGCCGGTTACCCGGTCGTCACCGAAGACAACGAGCTGGTCGGCATCATCACCGGCCGCGACGTGCGCTTCGTGACCGATCTGACCCAGCCGGTCACCGCAGTCATGACGCCGAAAGATCGCCTGGTCACCGTGAAAGAAGGTGAAGCGCGCGATGTGGTGCTGCAGAAGATGCACGAAAAGCGCGTAGAAAAAGCGCTGGTGGTGGACGACAGCTTCCACCTGCTGGGCATGATTACCGTTAAAGACTTCCAGAAAGCGGAACGCAAACCGAACGCCTGTAAAGACGAGCACGGCCGTCTGCGCGTAGGCGCGGCGGTCGGCGCCGGCGCCGGCAACGAAGAGCGCGTTGACGCGCTGGTGGCGGCAGGCGTTGACGTCCTGCTGATCGACTCCTCGCACGGCCACTCCGAAGGCGTGTTGCAGCGCATCCGCGAAACCCGCGCCAAATACCCGGATCTGCAGATCGTCGGCGGCAACGTCGCGACCGCAGCGGGCGCCAAAGCGCTGGCTGAAGCCGGCGTGAGCGCGGTGAAAGTCGGTATCGGCCCTGGCTCTATCTGCACCACCCGCATCGTGACCGGTGTGGGCGTACCGCAGATCACCGCCATCGCCGACGCGGTGGAAGCGCTGGAAGGCACCGGCATCCCGGTTATCGCCGACGGCGGCATCCGCTTCTCCGGCGACATCGCCAAAGCGATCGCCGCGGGCGCATCCTGCGTGATGGTCGGCTCCATGCTGGCGGGCACCGAAGAATCCCCGGGCGAAATCGAGCTGTATCAGGGCCGTTCGTTCAAATCTTACCGCGGCATGGGCTCGCTGGGCGCGATGTCCAAAGGCTCTTCCGATCGTTACTTCCAGACCGATAACGCCGCCGACAAACTGGTGCCGGAAGGTATCGAAGGCCGCGTCGCCTATAAAGGCATGCTGAAAGCCATCGTGCACCAGCAGATGGGCGGCCTGCGCTCCTGCATGGGCCTGACCGGCTGCGCCACCATCGACGATCTGCGCACCAAGGCGGAGTTCGTGCGCATCAGCGGCGCCGGCATTCAGGAAAGCCACGTGCACGACGTGACCATCACCAAAGAGTCGCCGAACTACCGCATGGGCTAATGCCTTAACCTCTCCTGAGTGAGAGGCCGGGGTGGGGCGTTAAGCCCCATCCCGAAACACACATTTTCGCTCTTTTTCTCTTGTTGCTGGAATTCGCCTCAATGACACAAAATATCCATAAGCATCGCATCCTGATACTGGACTTCGGTTCGCAATACACCCAACTGGTCGCCCGCCGCGTGCGCGAAATCGGCGTTTACTGCGAACTGTGGGCCTGGGACGTTAGCGAAGAGCAGATCCGCGAATTCAACCCAAGCGGCATTATCCTCTCCGGCGGCCCGGAAAGCACCACCGAAGCCGGCAGCCCGCGCGCCCCGGACTACGTGTTCAACGCCGGCGTGCCGGTGCTGGGCGTGTGCTACGGCATGCAGACCATGGCGATGCAGCTGGGTGGCCATGTGCAGGGCTCCAACGAACGTGAGTTCGGCTACGCGCAGGTGGAAATCGTCAAAGAGAGCGCGCTGCTGCGCGACATCGAAGACGCCATCAGCCCGGCCGGCAAACCGCTGCTGGACGTGTGGATGAGCCACGGCGACAAAGTGACCGCGATCCCGTCCGACTTCGTGACCGTCGCCAGCACCGACACCTGCCCGTTCGCCATTATGGCCAACGAAGAAAAACGCTTCTACGGCGTGCAGTTCCACCCGGAAGTGACCCACACCCGTCAGGGCCAGCGCATGCTGGAGCGTTTCGTACTGGACATCTGCCAGTGTGAAGCCCTGTGGACCCCGGCCACCATCATCGAAGATGCGGTCGAGCGCATCCGCGAGCAGGTGGGTGAAGACCACGTGATCCTCGGCCTGTCCGGCGGCGTAGACTCCTCCGTGACCGCGATGCTGCTGCACCGCGCCATCGGCAAACGCCTGACCTGCGTGTTCGTCGACAACGGCCTGCTGCGCCTGAACGAAGCCAAGCAGGTGATGGAAATGTTCGGCGACCACTTCGGCCTGAACATCGTGCACGTCGAGGCGGAAAATCGCTTCCTGACCGCACTGGCGGGCGTGGACGAGCCGGAAGCCAAGCGTAAAATCATCGGCCGCGTGTTCGTTGAAGTGTTCGACGAAGAAGCCTGCAAGCAAGAGCAGGTGAAATGGCTGGCGCAGGGCACCATCTATCCGGACGTGATCGAATCCGCCGCTTCCGCCACCGGCAAAGCGCACGTGATCAAGTCGCACCACAACGTGGGCGGCCTGCCGAAAGAGATGAAGCTGGGCCTGGTCGAGCCGCTGAAAGAGCTGTTCAAAGACGAAGTGCGCAAAATTGGCCTGGAGCTGGGCCTGCCGTACGACATGCTGTTCCGTCACCCGTTCCCGGGCCCGGGTCTGGGCGTGCGCGTGCTGGGCGAAGTGAAGAAAGAGTACTGCGATCTGCTGCGCCGCGCCGACGCCATCTTCATCGAAGAGCTGCACAAAGCCGACCTGTACAACAAAGTCAGCCAGGCGTTCACCGTGTTCCTGCCGGTGCGTTCGGTCGGCGTGATGGGCGACGGCCGCAAATACGACTGGGTGGTCTCCCTGCGTGCGGTAGAAACCATCGACTTCATGACCGCGCACTGGGCGCACCTGCCGTATGACTTCCTCGGCCGCGTCTCCAACCGCATCATCAACGAAGTGGACGGCATCTCCCGCGTGGTGTACGACATCAGCGGCAAGCCGCCGGCGACGATCGAGTGGGAGTAATCCCGCGTCCGGCGTAGGCTGGCGTCAGTGAACCGCACATGAGAACCAAACCCGCTTAACGGCGGGTTTTTTTATGCCCGATGTTTGGCGCCCTGTGCCGTAGACGGCCTCCGATCCGAAAGGAGGGCTGGGTTGAGAGAGGCGCGAATGGAGAGGACAGCCCGCGCGGAGCTGCCTGCGCTTTGCTTACGGCTCATTTCCTGAGGCGCGGCGTTTTCCATCTCGGCTTTGCGCCTATCCGCAGAATGGTATTCTGCAACTACGCGCACTTCGCCGGTGCGATGATGTCGTCGGATAACGGGGCTTTATTCACCGTATCCGCCGGGCAGCGGCATTAAAATGAATTGCCGTATTGAGGCGCGTCAACTCATCGGCATCGGGCGATGGCGTAGCTAATTAATCCTCTGCGAAAATTAAAGGACTCCGTGCGCCCTTTTATGGGATTTTTCTGAAAGACTTGGTCTGACGAATAAATATATCAGAAAGATGCGGTGAATTAGTCTATTTCTTATTTTATAAATCTTTCCTTCTGTTTTTATTGGGGAAATCAGCGGTTTCATTGTTTTTAATAACCCTGCTCAAGGGCGATTCCTACGTTTTATCGGCATTCATTTTTTGGAATTGAAATTCTAATTATATGATTTTTCTTATCTTTTAATTATTATCGTAACATAAAGTGCGAACTGTGTAATTATCTGGAATTTGATATTTTCTAAGCTATCTACATAGGCTACTCTAAATGTAAGGGTATTAAAATGCACCGCCGAGAGGGAGGCAAGCGATTTATCAACGGATGCCAGGATATGCTTTCTTTTGACTGCTTAGTTGCACAACGTCAGGGTGGATATTGGTCAAGATGAAAGAGACAGGAAAAGCCTTCACTAGGGAAAAGCTTTATAAGAATTATACCAATAACGTCACAAGGAGTGTGTCTACCCAAAAAGAAGTATCTCTTTGTTAATCAACTATAAAAGGTTCATCGTTTTTCACATTCTAATCCTAATTGCATGATTGCGGCAGCGCTTTGTTTTTCATTTTAATGGATAACAGCCCAATGAGCAGGTTGTCTGAGGGTGGGTTTTGTTAGGGCATGGATGTCATTATGAGTTACCAGCATAGTATTGTGGTCGAGCTAGTTAATTTGATCGATATGAATATACAGCATGATCTCTCGATAGAAAAGTTATCGGATTTGTCTGGTTATTCGAAATGGCACTTGCAAAGAATGTTTCAGCGTTATACGGGAATGAAAATAGCGACGTATATCAGAAATAGGCGTCTGAGCAAGTCTGCCGTCATGCTCAAACAGTCTGATTTAAAAGTATTGGAAGTGGCTACTGCTATCGGCTTTAGCTCCCAGCAGGCTTTTAGCCGCGCCTTTCAACGCTTTTTCGGTGAAAGCCCAAAGGACTTTAGAACGAGCCAGGAATGGGACTTTTCCAAACATCTCCCTCCCTTTTTAATACAAAATCCGTCAGCATATCATTTTATCGAAATGCCCAAGAACATATATCTGCTTAAGGGATATAAGTTTTTTCTCTATCATTCGATGAATGCTTCCAGCTCTGGAGGAGAGGAACGACAGAAATACGGCAGCCGCACAGGGAAAAATACCGATACGTTAATGCGCACGGTAAAGTTGGCTTCATCCGGTTGGGAAGTAACGCTCAGCAAAGGGTACTACGAGACACGCAATCTGACGTTGATAAGGGGGCAGTATTTATTGTTCGAGTTTAACGGCAGGTTGAACGAATACCTGGTTTTTTTTGACAGCATCTATGACGCCTATCTTCCTTTGCTTGGTGTGCGAATAAGAAACGGCTTTTTAATTGAGTTGCATAAAGAAAAGAATTTTCAATACGCGGAAATTAACGTCAAGGTGTTGATTTATATTGGTAAGTCTTGACGCTATTCGGGCAGTAAAACAGAGGGATTATCCCAAGGAAAAGGAGGTGCTTATCAGGGTGATTAATTAGCGCTCGGGCTGTTGCCGTTTTTATCTCTATCGATTTTAATTTTAAAAGGAAGTCAGTTATGACTGGTTCTAGTTTGAACACGTTCCCTGTGGGCTATGAGTATGTCAATTTTGTTAATTGGTCAAAAGAAATCTCCGGCAATCATATTCTGACCTGCTATCCACAAAATACGGATGAGCTCTTGGCCGTAATTAACTGGGCGCATGAGAATAAATATTGCGTGCGTCCGGTTGGCATCAAGCACAACTGGTCCCCGCTCGTTATTGCAAACGGGGAGGATAACAGCAATGTCGTGCTGATCGACCTCACCAGGAAATTCAAAAACATCTCAATCAATAAAGTGGGAGAGCATGGATACGTCACCGCGCAAACGGGGGTGACAATGCAGGCTTTGCTCACTGAATTAGAAAAAAAGAAACTCGGCTTTTACGCGACGCCGGCGCCTGGCGATCTGACCCTGGGCGGCGTGCTCGCCATCGGCGGCCATGGAACCTGCGTCCCGGCAAAAGATGAGCCTCTGGCTGAGTTTGCCAGCTTTGGTTCCGTGAGCAATAGCGTGGTGTCGCTAAAAGCTGTCGTCTGGGATCAGGCGCGGTCGAAGTATGAATTAAAGGAGTTTACGCGTGATAATGCGGAGAGCTCGGCATTCCTGGTGCATGTCGGCCGGGCTTTTATCAGCGAAGTGACGCTGCAGGTGCCGCGCAACCGGCGTTTACGCTGTCAAAGTTATGTTAATGTCACCGCGGCGGATCTTTTTTCCACTGCGAGCACGACAAAAAATACCTTCAGCCATTTCTTGGATCTGTGCGGGCGCGTTGAAGTCATCTGGTTCCCGTTCACGGAAAAACCATGGCTGAAAGTGTGGAAGCAAGAAGACAGCTTCCCAAAAGTGTCAAAACCGGTTAATGGTCCATTTAACTATCCGTTCTCGGATAATTTGCCGGTTAAAATTTCCGATATCATTAAAAAAATCAATAATGGCCACCCGGAGCTGACCCCGACACTCGGCAAGGCGCAGATGGAGTTGGTCAGCATTGGTTTAGGGGCCACCGTGTCGGCGGATCTGTGGGGGTGGAGCAAGGATCTGCTGTTGTATGTGAAGCCGACAACGCTGCGCGTGACGGCCAATGGTTACGCGATAATCACGAAGCGGAGCAATATTCAAAACGTATTGCACGATTTCACGAAAAAATATGAAGAAATGGTGGCCGATTACCAGCGCAAGAATTCATTTCCGATGAATGGCCCGATTGAAATTCGCGTCACCGGATTGGACAGTGCAAAAGAGAGCGCGGTGGCCAATGCCATTGCTCCCGATCTTTCGGCTATTCGTCCCGTTGAATCCCATCCGGAATGGGATGTCGCGATCTGGTTGGATATTCTGACCATGCCCGATACGCCGGATGCCAATAAATTCTACAGTGAAATGGAAAAATGGATTTTTAGCCACTATGCGGGCGACTATGCGACGGTTCGCGTAGAGTGGAGTAAAGGCTGGGGTTATACGTCACAGGCAGCGTGGCAGGATAAAACCGTACTCGAAGTAAACATTCCGCGCAGCTTTAATGCCGGGGCAGGGAACAATGACAGTTGGAATCATGCCTGCAACGTGCTGAATAAGTACGATCCGCACAACGTGTTCTCCTCTCCATTGACCAAAGCGGTTTTCAAACAGAAGAGTTAGTGAGTGCGTAATTGAAATAACCACCTGATTGGGCAGGTGGTTAGCATCATTAACCTTTCAGAGGGAGCCGCTTGTTTTCAAGCACCCCATTCTTTCTCGTAATGATATTCGATACGGCTTGCATCCCCGCCCAGCAGGGAGCCTACGGCTGCAACGCTTTTAAATGCCGCATAGCCAAGCGAGTCCGCGACATTATGAACGGCGCCCAAGCCAAAACCGATCGCGTTGAACCCTTGGCCTACGGAAGAGATCAATCGGGTATTAAGCGCATCATTGGCCAATTTTACGGTATCAATGATAACATCGCCGGCAAATCCTGATACAAAGCTTGCCGTATCGGAAATAATCCCCGCACCAGAAACGATTTCGATCTCTGCAGTATTTAGCTCTTTCATAGTAAATCCTTTCAACTTTATCCCTATGCCTCAGGAACGAAACGTAAAGCGTTTCGCCGCTTAATTCTCGCAGCCTTTGTGAATGACAGCTTGATGAGAATACGCTTAGATTAAAGAGGTCGGCGTTGAAATATGCAACTCATAACGCCGTCGTTAATATTGGTGTCGCACTTTTTGTGACGTTTCAGCAGTTTTGTGGTTTTTTAAGATTATTATTACTTGTGGGTTTTGCCAACAAAGACTAAATCTAAATAAGCGCCGTATTGGGCCATGGAAAAGATAAAAATGAACGGTGTCGCTATATATGGAGAGGTCAGAATTTGTTTAGGGAAGAGGCCTTATCGCACAGTCGTTCTAAATGGGCAGGAAAAGCATTGTTAATTGCAGGGTTGCCGGCCTGGGTCATCGCGGGCATTTCACTTTCATTCGTTTCTGTACTGATCATTTTCGTGACCTATGGCGGTTATACCCGGCGTATCAGCGTGGGCGGAGAGGTCACGACGCTGCCAAGATCGGTCAACATATTTGCTACTCAGCAGGGATTCATTGCGCAACGCTTTGTCAATGTGGGCGATCAGGTAAAAAAAGGGCAGCATCTTTATCAGATAGACGTCAGCAGGGTGACGGATTCCGGCACCGTCAGCGCAAGCACGCGGCAGGCGATAGAAAATCAACTGGCGCAGGTCGATAGCATCATCGCCAAATTGGAGGCGAACAAGAAAACGACCCTGGTCAATCTGCAAGCGCAGATTGACCAATATAAACTGGCGCACAGCCAGTCCAAACAGATGGTCGAGAATTCACGCAACGGCGTTAACTTCATGCGCGAAACCATGAAAAATTACGATGAGTATCGCAGTAAGGGGCTCATTAATCGGGATCAGCTGAATAACCAGGTTTACCTCTACTATCAGCAGCAGAGTACGTTCCACAGTCTCTATAACCAAAGCATTCAAGAGTCTTTGCAGATAACTAACCTGAATAGCGATCTCGCGACAAGAGCGTCCGATTTCGATAATCAAATCTCACAATATCAATTTCAGCGCAATGATCTCCTGCGGCAGCTGGCCGAAGCGGACGCCAGTGGCTCGTTGATTGTCAATGCGCCGGCGGACGGGCGCGTTGAATCGCTCAGCGTGACGCCTGGGCAAATGGTCAATACGGGAGACAGCCTGGCGCAATTAATCCCCAGTAATCATGCCATCTATTATTTGGTTTTATGGTTGCCCAACAGCAGCGTGCCTTACGTGAACCGAGGCGATCACATCAACGTTCGCTATGACGCCTTTCCGTATGAAAAATTTGGTCAGTTTCCCGGCGTGATCGAAAGCATCGCTTATGTTCCCGCATCGATTCAGGAAATGTCCACTTACAGCAGTTCGCCAACTCGACAATCGGCTGAACTGGTTGAGTCGTACTACAAAGTGCTGGTGGCTATCGATAACACGCAGTTTGGCTATCAGGGAAAGAAGCTGAACCTTTCAAGCGGCATGAAGGCGCAAGCCACGCTTTTCCTGGAGAAAAGACCCATCTACCAATGGATGTTCGCGCCATTTTATGACATGAAAAACAGTGTGTCGGGGCCACTTCGTGAATAAAGTTTATGAGAATATCGTTGGCAAGCTGAACCTGTCGCTCAGAAGAAAAGTGCCGCAGGTCTTGCAAACGGAGGCCGCCGAATGCGGGCTGGCCAGTTTAGCGATGGTGTGCGGCTATTACGGCATGCACATCGATATGCTGTCGATGCGCCAGAAGTTTGATATCTCGGCCCGCGGTGCCACCCTGAGCTCGCTGATCGCGATCGCCGAGAATCTCAATTTGAAAACGCGGGCTTTATCCTTGAGCCTGGATGAGATTCATCAGGTGAAAAGGCCCTGCATATTGCACTGGGATATGAATCACTTTGTGGTCCTGGTCAACATTCGCGGTGGGCGGATAACCCTGCACGATCCGGCATTTGGCCGCCGGGTTATCGGCCTGCAGGAGTTTTCCCTTCATTTTACCGGAATCGCTTTAGAGGTATGGCCAAGCAGTGAATTCACGCCTGTGGTGCAGAAAAATCGCCTGCACTTTAGAAAACTGCTCAGCAATGTCACCGGTCTTAAAAGCGCGCTGGTAAAAATTTTCGCGCTGTCGCTGGTCATTGAGGCCGTCAACCTGCTGATGCCCGTCGGGACTCAGTTGGTGATGGACCACGTCATCCAGGCCGGTGACCATAATTTATTGGTCATTATTTGCGTCGGTTTACTGTTTTTTATCTTGTTCCGCACCTGCGTTTCGATGTTTCGCTCATGGATCTCCATCGTGATGGGCGCGCTGATCGATATACAGTGGAAATCAGGGTTGTTTGATCATCTGATGAAGCTCCCGCTTGCCTATTTTGAAAAGCGCAAGCTGGGTGATATTCAATCGCGCTTTGGCTCGTTGGACGCCATTCGCACCACGTTTACCACCAGTATCGTTTCCAGCATCATTGATGGCATCATGTCGGTCGGCGTATTTATCATGATGTTCATGTACGGTGGCTGGCTGGTGTGGGTAGCCTCCGGCTTTACGGTGTTATATGTTCTGCTGCGCCTTTCGACCTATCGCTATTATCGGCAAGCCTCCGAGGAGCAATTGGTGAAGTCGGCGAAAGCCAGCTCACATTTTATGGAGACGCTGTACAGCATCGCGACGCTGAAGTCGTTGGGGTTGGCGGGAACGCGTTCGCAGTTCTGGTTAAATTTAAATATCGATACGGCAAACGCTAATATTCGGGTGACGAAGCTCGATATGTTCTTTGGCGGCGTGAATGCGTTTCTTGCGGCCTGCGATCAAATCGTTATTTTGTGGTTAGGCGCGTCTTTAGTGATCGACAGTCAAATGACATTAGGCATGTTTGTCGCCTTTAATGCCTATCGGGGGCAATTCTCCGATCGCGCGTCAAATCTTATCGATATGGTAATCCGGCTGCGAATGCTGAATTTGCATAATGAAAGGCTGGCGGACATCGTGCTTTCTACGACAGAGGAAGAAAAGCCCTATCGCAAGATATGCAATCCCAACGAGGCGGTGACTTTTGAAGTGCGCGATCTACTTTATCAATATGACAGCCTTTCGCGCCCAGTGATCCCCGGGCTCAGCCTGCAGATCGCAGCGGGAGAAAGCGTGGCGATCGTCGGGCCTTCAGGCGTCGGCAAAACCACGTTGATGAAGCTGATGTGCGGGCTGTTGGAACCGACGGAAGGGCGCTTGTTTATCAACGGCATTAACATTCATGATATCGGCATTAATAATTATCGGGAGTGCATCGCATGTGTATTGCAAGAAGATAAACTGCTTGCCGGTTCAATTGCCGAGAACATATGCAGTTTTGATGCTCATCCCGATACGGAATTTATCGTTGAATGCGCCAAGCATTGCAATATTCACGACGATATTATGAAAATGCCGATGGGATATGAAACGTTGGTGGGCGAATTGGGGGGCAGCCTTTCCGGCGGGCAAAAACAGCGAGTTCTTATCGCCCGCGCGTTATATCGAAGGCCCAGTATTCTGTTTATGGACGAAGCCACCAGTCATTTGGATCTGGACAATGAAAAAAGAGTGAGCGAAGCCATATCCTCGTTGAAAATGACCCGCGTTATTATTGCTCATCGGCCATCGACGATTTCATCGGCAGATCGGGTAATTACATTGCAACCTGGAAATACAATGGTGTAATTGTTTGATGAAAGATAAAATTTTATATTTATTTCATCTTTAATTAAGATTTTCGTTATTGAATTAATGTATTGAGCGTCTTATACCTAAAGCGTGAACCAACGGTTCATAAAAAGCAGTCTTTTTTAATTGATTCTTTTTAATGAATGGAGATGAAAAATGAGAGAATTAAACTCAACAGAAGTTCAGCAGGTGAACGGCGCAACGATTGGCCTGGGTCTGGCTATTATCGGCAAGGTTGTTAACAGCTGGGGAAACGCGTGGAATAATGCCTGGGGCGGTTGCACGCCAAAACCGCCGGTATGTAAACCTGAGCCGCCGGTCTGCAAACCAGAACCGCCTAAATGCGATTAATCGTATTTAGATAACGCCACGTAAAATGCGGCAGGCTTAATGTTTTATTCATTGAGCCTGCCTTATTGCTGGCGGATAACCTGCGCTATCTGCGTAGTTAACTTGCCCCCCACTGCGTCAGCAGCGCATGCAGCCTGGCCGGCTCCAGCGGTTTGCGCAGCACCAGATAGCCTTCCTGCTCGGCCTCTTGCAATATCTGCGAGTTGAACTCGCCGCTGACCATGGCGCCGCTCACGTCCGGCAGGCGTTCGAACAGCGCTTTGAGGATGTCGAAACCGCTCTCGCCGGAACGCAGGCGCTGGTCGCACAGCACGGCGAACGGCGTAAAGCCGTCGTTGACGATGGCGAAGGCTTCCTCGGCGGAGGCCGCGCAGCGCACGGTGATGCCCCAGGTGCTCATCAGGCTCTCCCAGGCGGAGGTCACCAAGGGATCGTCGTCCACCACCAGGCAGGCGCCGCGCAGCGGCGCATAGCGGATGGGCGTGGCGGTGTTGTCGTAGGCGGCCGCGGTTTCCGGCGCTTTGTCTTCGCCGATGTATTGCGTGAAGCGCATCCAGAAGCGTGAGCCTTTGCCTTCGACGGAGTGCATGCCGTACTTCACCTTCATCAGCTTGGCGCAGCGCGCCACCACCGCCAGCCCCAGCCCGTGGCCGGCGCTGTCGATTTTCCACGCCAGCTCGGGGCGGTAGTAAGGGGAGAAGATTTTGCTTTTCTCTTCGTCGGCGATGCCCACGCCGGTGTCCCACACTTCCACCAGGCACTCGGCGCCGCGCGGGCGGATGGCGATCAGCACGCCGCCCTGTTGCGTGTAGCGCAGGGCGTTTTGGATCAGGTTAATCAACGATTGCCGCACCAGCAGCGGGTCGCCCATCACGCTGATGCGCCGTTTGGGCCGCCAGGTGCGCAGCGCCAGGGCGCGGCTGTTGGCCTCTTCGCGGAACAGGGTGATCACCGAGTCGAGCAGGGCGCCGATATCCACATGGGTGGCGGCGGTGCGCACGTTGCCGGATTCGATCTTGCTGAGATCGAGCAGTGAATTGAACATCAAATGCACCGAACGCACGCTCTGCTGCAGATCCAGCAGCTGCGGTGTCAGGCTGTCGTCGCGGTTTTTGTGGATGATGGCTTCGATCAGAAAGCCCATGGCGTGCACCGGCTGGCGCAGATCGTGGCTGGCGGTGGTCAGGAACTGGTTCTTGTCCAGCAGCGCCTGTTCCGCTTCCTCTTTAGCCTGGCGGAACTGCTCCGCCAGGCGCGAGCTTTGTTCCTCGAGCAACGCCTGCTGAATAAAGAACGCATGTGAGGTTAACGCGTGGCGGTAAATGGCGAAGCCGTACAGCAAGTTCAGCATCAGCACGATGAACATCACGTCTTCCAGCCGGCAGATGATGCCGAGGTTCAGCAGCCCCCAGGAAGCGAAGAAAAAGCGGGTAAAGGTGCTGATAACCGGCGTCAGATGCGTTGCGTTGGCGGCGACGATCGCGGCGATGCTGATATTGAGCAGCAGAAAAAAGTCAAAGTTATGG
This sequence comes from Serratia sp. SSNIH1, assembly GCF_002935055.1. Taxonomy (NCBI): domain Bacteria; kingdom Pseudomonadati; phylum Pseudomonadota; class Gammaproteobacteria; order Enterobacterales; family Yersiniaceae; genus Serratia; species Serratia sp. SSNIH1. Next base: position 4,424,596 of record NZ_CP026383.1, on the reverse strand, counting down.
GTCTGCGGCGTAATTAAATAGAGTGATGAGATCCCCAACCCGTGAATAAACGCCACCTTATTAATGCGCGGCAGCCAGCGGCGCAGCACGGCGTCTTCATCATTTTCTTTGGCCTCATGCAGGTAGCGGCGGTGCCATATTCGGATCGCCACGGCGCATAGCAGGTAAACGATGATCCAGGTAATGGTTGGGCCGAGTTCATCACCCAGCAAATAAATCCAGATGGCGAACGGGATGCCGACGAAAGGCACGGCGGTGAAACTGAACACCAGCCGCATGAAGGTGTTGTCCAGCAGGCGGATCTGCGCGCGTGGGGAGATACCATCATTTTGTAAATTCTGGAAAAACCTCATGACGACGGATCCCGTTTGCCGTGCAACAGCGTGATGGCCTCTACCCGGCTGTTGACGCCGATCTTTTTCAATATATTGCTGATATGTTCTTTGACGGTAGGTTCGGAAATAGAGAGTTGCGTCGCGATTCTTTTATTTGGTAAGCCGCGCAACATCATGGTTAATACGTCGATTTGTCTCGGCGTTAAATTGAATTTATTTAAATGGTCATGGCTGCTTTTAATAGCGCATTCATTTCCCTCCGGGAACCACTCCTGATTATTGTTTAGCGCAAAAACCGCCCTGGCGAATAATTCAGGTGGCTCGTTTTTTAATACGAATCCGTGCCCGCCGGCAGTGTGCACTTTCTGCCAGATATCGTTATTCTCGTCGCCGCTGACCACTAAAATCCGTACCTGCGGATAACGCTGTTTTACTTCTTTGAGTAATATCAATGCGGTACCGGAGGAGAGCCAGAAATCGATCACCAGTAATCGCGGTGGGCCATTTTCCCTAATATGACGGTAGCAATTCTCTTCATTGGTCACCACATGCGCCTGTTTGAATCGGCAATGCGTGCTGAGAAAATTAGCGATGCCGCTTGCTACCAATGGATGGTCATCAACGACCAACGCATAATCCTGCCCCAAAGGATTCTCCTTTCGCCTTCACAGTTCAGATAAGTCTGATGAATTATTATCAACCCTCCCTACTTTAGGAGGGTTTTTTCGTTTAGGAAAGGGAAATATATTATTCGAGGATTTGGATAAGAGAAAACATAAAGCCAATCGATAATTTTAACTGATTGGTTATAAAGGATAATTTATGAAGAAACCACTTATCGCTTTAACCGTGACGATGATGATAGCCGGTTGTTCCACCCTGAAAACCGATCAGGCCATTCCATTGCTGCAGGCGGAAACCGCCAAAATGTTGGGCCTGGGCTCGTCGGACGAAATTACCGTGACCAACGTCAATGGCGCGCAGCCGGATGCGCTGGGCGGCCAAAAACTTTCATATCGTGCCACCACGGAAAAGGGCCGTATTTTCGATTGCTCGTCGCTGATGATGCCGGGAATTTTAGGTTCGTCGCCGTCGTTGAGCGCGCCGACCTGTACGCCGGTGGTCACGCATAAATAATTTGCTTTGGGGGCGGTATTTCCGCTTCCTGGTTTTCCATCGTCGGAGCGTCAGCGCCGGGGGGCAATAAGCTTTTGCTTCGACGATCACTAAACCGGCGTGCGCGAAATAACGCCTCACATTTCCTCTAGCGCAGTGAGTTTACCCATAACAATAAATTTCGCGCCATCATGCCAACGAGTACGGAGATAGCCCGTGAATGACAAGACATCGCACCCTTTAGCGGTTAAAACACCGCTTTCCAAACTTTACCTCGCTCTATTTTCCGCGCCGCTGCTGATGCTGGCACCCGCCGATATCGCTCGCGCAGACGATGCTATTTTTGACGGCGACTCAAAAATTACCGAATCATTGGCCTACACCGGGGACGTTTACGTCGGCCGCAATCAAAGCGGCAATCTGCTGATCGAGAATGGCAAGATCAGCGCCTATAACATCAATATCGGCCGGATGTTCAACGGCCAAATTCATGACAGCCTGGTCACGGTTCGCGGGCCGAACGCTGAGCTGAACGCGGTGAACGATCAGTTCGTGCTGCGCGGCGGCCTGAATCTGGGGCGGGGCACCCTGCGGGTTGAAGACGGCGCGCTGGCCAGCGCAAAAGAGATCGTGGTCGGCACCACGCGCGGCTATGACAGCCACCTGATCGCCACCGGCGCCGGTTCCCGCGTCACCAGCAATTTTCTCAGCGTCGGCACCGACTTAGGGGCGCGATCCACGCTGGCGATTGAAGACGGCGCGGTGTTGAATACCGCCTTTGACGCGCGCATCGGTAATGGCAGCGGGCCGGGCGAGACCGATACGCTGAGCCCGAAGGCCACGGTCACAGGGGCCAATTCCCAATGGAACGTTGGCCGCGCGCTCACGCTTTACGGCGATCTGGACGTGCTGAACGGCGGCGCGGTCAACGTCGGTAATATTCAGGTGGCGGGCGTCTCCGGCGCGCGTAAAACCGCCGAGCTGACGATCGCCGGCAGCGGCTCGCGCGTGACCAGCGGCAGCAGCGTCAACGTCGGTGATTACGGCAATGGCGTGTTGGCGGTCATGGATGGCGGAACATTCTCCGCCGGCGGCAACGAAGTGGTGCTGGGCAAGACCGGCTCCGGCTCGAACCGCGGCGCGCTGATTATCGGCAGCCGCGGCAATATGGATACCGGCACCGGGTTGACCGAGCCGACGCTCGGCGCGGCGGGCGCCGCAGGCACTATCGATGCCCAGACGGCGATCGCCCTGCGGGGCGGGCTGTTCGGCAGCTATGTGTACTTTAACCATACCGACGGCAATTACGTCTTCAGCAACAAGATGAGCGGCGAAGGTGAGGTGATCAACACCGCCGGGCACACGACGCTAAACGGCGATCTCACTGGGCTGCAGGCCAACGTTACCGCGCGTGGCGGTAAGCTCATCATCGCCAGCGATATCAATACCCAGAAAGAAGACGATATCTTCGAGATCCAAACCCTCAGCGCCGAAAACGGCGGCACGCTGATCCTCAACGCGACGGCGGGTTCCGACGTCAATAACGGGCAGGGCTACAGCAGCGCCGCGTCGATCAAGGCCGGTGGCACATTGGGCGGCAACGGCACGCTGGGCCAGACCGAGATCCAGTCCGGCGGCCATATCTCGCCCGGCGACGGCAATATCGGCACGCTGACGCTGAAACGCTACCTGAATTTTATCGGCGAATCCTTCTATGACGTCGATATCGCCGGCGACGGCCGCAGCGATCAGTTGCTGGTGGCGGGCAAAACCACCATCAGCGATCGGGCCAAGGTGCAGGTCACGGCGCTGGATCCGCAAACCAGCTATAAAACCGGCCAGAGCTACCGCATTCTGACCTCGGACGGCGGCATTGACGGCCAATTCGCGGCGGCGGTCTCCAAGTCTGCCTTCCTCGATGTGGCGTTAAACCACAGCCCCAACGCCGTGGATCTGACCATCGCGCAGAAAGACACGGGCGGTGAAAACCCTGGCGGCGAGAATCCGGGTGGGGAAAACCCAGGCGGTGAGAATCCAGGGGGCGAGAATCCGGGTGGGGAAAACCCAGGCGGTGAGAATCCAGGGGGCGAGAATCCGGGTGGGGAAAACCCAGGCGGTGAAAATCCGGGGGGCGAGAATCCGGGAGGGGAAAACCCAGGCAGCGGCAAGCCGGGCATTTTCCAAACGGTGGCCGAGAGCGGCAACCAGTGGAATACCGCCGGTGCGCTCTCGACGTTGTTGCAGAACGGCCCTTCGCTGGCGCTGTACAACTCGCTGCTGCTGCTGAGTGCGCCGGAAGCGCGCGAGGCGTTCAATCAGCTGTCCGGCGAAGTCTATCCGTCGATGCAGTCTAACCTGATTGCCGGCAGCACCCAGCTGTTCAACGTGCTGAACCAGCGCATGCTGCGCCTGTTCGACAACGACAGCCTGCCGATACCGCCGTTGGCGATGTCGCTGGTGCAACCGGCGCAGGCGCAAAACAGCGGCGTCTGGGGGCAGACCTTCAGTTCCTGGGGCAGAAACAGCGGCAACGGCAACGTGGGCAAGCTGGATGGTAACACCACCGGCTTCCTGTTGGGGGCGGATCGCAAGCTGGCGGACCATAACGTGCGCATCGGCGGCTACTTCGGTTACAGCCGCGGTGACTACGACGTCGACAGCCGCCGTTCCAAGGCCGATACCGACAACTACCACCTCGGCCTGTATGCGGCGGGGCAACAGGATGCGTTCTCGCTGCGCGGCGCGCTGGGTTACACCTGGCACAAGATCGAAGGCAAGCGCAACGTCGATTTCAGCGGCTTCTCGGATCGGCTGAAGTCGGATTACGACGCCAACTCGCTGCTGGCGTTCACCGAAGCGGGTTACCGTTTTGGCCAGCCGGAGATGAACGTCGAACCGTTCATTAACCTGAGCTACATCCGCCTGCATACCGACAGCTTCCAGGAGTCGGGTGGCGCGGCGGCGCTGAGCGTGCGCAATGAAACGATGAACACCTTCTACTCCACGCTCGGGGTGCGCGGCGTGACCGAGCTGCCGAAGAACGTCAGCCTCTACGGCTCGCTCGGCTGGCAGCACGCCTACGGCGATAAGAACACCTCATCGCGCATGGCGTTTGCCGGCAGTGACGCGTTCGTCACTCAGGGCCAGGCCGTGGATGACAACGTGATGGTGGGCGATATCGGCGTGAGCGTGAAACTGTCGCGCGCCGCGACGCTGGATGTCGGCTATCAGGGGCAATTCGGCGCCGATACCCGCGTTAATTCGGTCAACGCCAACCTGCGCTGGTCGTTCTGATTTTTCCTCTAGACTTCTCTGGTACTTGCAGGCCCGCTTGATGCGGGCCTTTTTTATGGTGAACATTAAGTTTCCCGTGAGCCTGCGTAAGGGGGCGCTAAGACATTTCCCGATATGAGCAGGGCGGGATTGCCTGTATGATTAATGTTCTTCTTAGCATGGGCAAGGGACTGATTTTCCAATGCGTGACTTGACAAGGCCGTTAACGATTTTCACCAGCAAGAAGCCTTTTAACGACCGTTTTGCTGATGATATGCAATATGGCGATATGGATGAACGTACACTTAAGCAACGGTACCGTTTGGGGCAAGTATCAACGTTTATCGATTGGAGTACTTATAAATCGCCTTATGATCATCCGGCAACGCGAAATATTCCGGCAGCTGGAAAAGAAAAGGCGGTTGCAATGCTTTTTGATGAGCTGAGAGCTGCATCGAGATACTTTTCTTTTACTGGCGTTTATCAAGGGCTGATAGTTAAACTTTTCAATCATATGCAGTACAATAACGGAACTGACTTTCAAGATGTTCAAATGGACTTAGCCTATAAAAGGTTGATACTGAGCGATAAATCAGAAAATAGTACGCTAATTCGAATTAAAAGTGTTCTCGATACCTTTGATTTTAACTCATATCAGTTGAATAAAGATGCATTTACTCTTCAGTTATCACAGAGCCGTTTGCCAAAGTATGTTCGCTGGGAAGATTGCATAAATGGAATGGGAGTCAGTGTACATGAGGTCAATAGTACAGAGATCAGTATTGATTCTTTGTTTTTTCAAGATAATAAATATACTGCTGTGATTAGCTATAAAGCTCAGGATCATTTTGGGTTAGATAAAGAAGATATTAGTAAATTAAAGTTTAGTTCTATTGGGTTTTTCAGGATTTGGTTTGTACTTCAAAGGTATAAAGAGTTCGCGTTTAGACCCTTTTTCACCAACTTTGGCGCGAAAATAATAGTGACAGGTGAAAACTATGCTTAACAAAAAAAAGGTTGCGTTCTTTTCTTTGGTCGCCGTAGCGGCTCTTTGGTTGGTTTGGGTGCTTGTCAGACCTGCTAATGTTGTGCGGGTTGATGGTGCTGCTGTTTATGTTCAATACCTTCCGCTGACCACGGAAGGTAAAATATCTTGGTGGAATGATAATAAAGATAAACTTCAGGATAAGTATCATATTATCAAAGACGAGAATCATTTTACCGTTGCCGTAATGAATTTTGACGGCTATGTTGCCGCTCCGACTGGCAGCAATGATGGAAGTATTGATGACTATCATTGTCTTAGCGAGGGTGATGCCAAGAATAAATGTATCTATAAGGATATAGCGATGATTATTAATGGTGATGTTAATAAAAGAGTTTTTATCAGTCTGGATGGGAAGACTTTCGCTCAAGAGCGTGACGGTAAGACCACGCTGTTAAAAAAATAGTGACTCTTACCCTCTGAGTTTTTCCTCGCTTTCAATCAGACTCGTCTAAGTGGTGCTTAGGCTTTCGCCCTCGCCAAGCCCGCACAACGGCGGGCTTGGCGAGGGCGAAGGGCGTTTAACGCCCTTTTTTCTTACGTCCTGGCTGGGCAAAGCGTTTGCGGCCGGCCGGCGCAGCGGCTTTGTCGGCGCCTTTCGGCCCGCCGGTGCTCGGCTTTTTCGCCGCGGCGGATTTGGCCGGGGCCTTCTTCGCCGGCTTGGCCTCGGACGAAGAGCCTTCAATCAGTTTGAACAGTTCAATCAGCTCGTCATCGGTCAGATCGCGCCATTCGCCCAGCGGCAAGCCTTTCAGGCTGACGTTCATGATGCGCGTGCGTTCCAGCTTGGTGACCTCGTAGCCGAAGTGTTCGCACATGCGGCGGATCTGGCGGTTCAGCCCCTGCACCAGCGTGATGCGGAACACGAAAGGCGCCTCTTTCTTCACCTTGCACTTTTTGGTCACCGTGCCCAGCATCGGCACGCCGGCGCCCATACCGCGAATAAACTCGTCGGTCACTGGCTTGTTGACCGTCACCAGATACTCTTTCTCGTGATTGTTGCCGGCGCGCAGGATCTTGTTGACCAGGTCACCGTGGTTGGTCAGAAAGATCAGCCCCTGCGAATCCTTGTCCAAACGGCCGATCGGGAAGATGCGTTTGCTGTGGTTGACGAAGTCGGCGATGTTGTCGCGCTCGCCGTCTTCGGTGGTGGTGACGATGCCGACCGGTTTGTTCAGCGCGATCAGCACCAGATCTTCTTCATTGCGCGGTTCGATCAACTGACCGTTAACCTTCACCACATCGCCGGCAAATACCTGAGCGCCGACGGTGGCGCGTTTACCGTTGATGAAAACGTTGCCCTGTTCGATGTATCGATCGGCGTCGCGGCGTGAGCAGATACCGCTCTCGCTAATGTATTTGTTCAAACGAATGGATGAGTTAGTCAGCATGGGATCTCCGTAAAACGCGGACTATACATTACCCGCAGGGGATTACGGAAGCTGTTCGAGAATAGATGCAATAGCGCAAGGTGATGCATGCGCCATCAATGCTGATTGGGCCTTACTCATTGCTTATTCTATCATTACGAGTTAACAATATTCACAAAATCAATAAGATAGATAGAATTTTATTTGCTGGATATTATCGGTGCTCAGCCAAAGGATGGGGGAAATAAAATGCTTCGCTGCTTTTTAGTTCATAATGGAAACAAAATAAACACTCTGTTGTGTCAAGGGGTTGGGATGTTCTCTGTGTTTTCTGGTAATAAACAGTATACAAATCAACCAGGATGCACAGATGTTCCCAATCACGGGGCTATACCAGCCGGTACTTACTGGATTGTGGATCGGCCGTCCGGTGGTTTAAAGTCGCAGACTATTACTTTCATAAAAGATATTGTGACCAATGTAGATCACAATAGTTGGTTTGCTTTATACAGAGATGATGGAACAGTTAACGATAGAACATGGATTAACGGCATTATGCGTGGACAATTCAGGTTGCATCCAATCGGCCCACTTGGATTATCCGAAGGATGTGTAACCTTTTATTCCCAAAACGAATTCAATCGTCTGCGAGCTGCATTGCTGAAATCGAAAACAGCCAGAGTTCCGGGAACGACATTACAGGCATATGGGACTATCGAGGTGAAAGGCTATGAAAAAACTTGCCCTGTTGCTCGCTAACGTATTGGCTGTTGTTGGGCTGGCTGTGCTGACAATAAAGCTTTTTCCTGTACCCAGGCTAAACCAGAATCAAACCGCTTGGCTGATTGACGCCAGTGGGTTTTTCCATTTTAACGATACGGAATGGTTTGGTGCGCTCGTTTTTGGCGCGGTTTATCTGCTGGCTGGGTGTCTGGAATGGCTCTTTATCCGCCAGGTTTTTCAGCGGGTGAGCTGCGGGCACCGCCACTAACTCTCATCACCGTTCCTCCACCTTCACCACCCGGGTATTCAGCGGGGTGAGCGTCTGCCCGGCGCTGCCGATCGGCGTCAGGCGCGGGACGGGGCGGCCGCTGTCGCTTTCCACCAGCGTTGAGTGCGCCTCTCCCTCGGCGAACAGATGATCTTCCCCCCACTGGCGCAGGCCGACGATCACCGGAAACAGCGCGCGGCCTTTCTCGGTCAGCACATATTCCTGATAGGCGCTGCCGTCTGCGGCGGGCACGATCTCCAGCACGCCGTGCGTCACCAGGGCGCGCAGGCGGGTGGCAAGGATATTCTTCGCCATCCCCAGCCCTTTTTGAAATTCGCTGAAGCGGGTGACGCCGTCGAAGGCGTCGCGCACGATCAGCAGCGACCACCAGTCGCCAATCACATCCAGCGTGCGCGCCACCGGGCACGGCGCGTCTTCCAGGCTTTTACGTTTCACGGCGTTTATCTCCAGCTGCACATTCTGGTTGCATTATAAAACCTCTACGCCTAAAGTGCATTGGGTTTAATAATGAAACCAGATTGAGGTATGCGATGAGCGACAAACTGTTGGATCCTCCCTGCGCGGCGCTGGGGCGCCTGCCGGCCACTCTGGTGCTGCTGTTGGCCGCCGCCAGCGCCTTTAGCGTGGCCAACGTTTACTATGCGCAGCCGCTGCTGGACGCCATCGCCCATGATTTTTCCATCAGTCTGGCGGCGGTCGGCATGGTGATCACCGTGACCCAACTGGGCTGCGCGCTGGCGCTGCTGTTGGTGGTGCCGCTGGGGGATCGGCTGAATCGGCATCGGTTGCTGGCGGGGCAACAGCTGGGGCTGATCGGCGCGCTGCTGCTGGTGGGCTGGGCGCACAGCGCGCCCTGGCTGCTGGCGGGGATGCTGCTGGTGGGGCTACTGGGCACCGCCATGACGCAGGGGCTGATCGCTTACGCCGCAGCCCTGGCGGCGCCGCAGGAGCGCGGGCGGGTGGTTGGTGCGGCGCAGGGCGGAGTGGTATTGGGGTTGCTGCTGGCGCGTACCCTGTCCGGCGCGCTGGCGGACGTCGGCGGCTGGCGCACGGTGTACTTCTTCTCTGCCGGGGTGACGCTGGTATTGCTGCCGATCCTGTCGCGCCTGCTGCCTGCGCCGCGCACCGCTCCCAGTACGCTGAGCTATCTCGCGCTGCTGCGTTCAATGCTGACCCTGCTGCTGCATGACCGCACGCTGCAAATTCGCGGCATGTTGGCGCTGCTGATGTTCGGCGCTTTCAGCCTCTTTTGGAGTTCGCTGGTGTTGCCGCTGAGCCAGGCGCCGTTCAACTTCACCCATGCCGCGGTGGGGGCGTTCGGCCTGGTCGGCGCGGTGGGCGCGCTGGCGGCGGTGCGCGCCGGGCATCTGGCGGATCGCGGGCTGGGGCAGGCGGCCAGCGGCGTGTGTCTGCTGCTGTTGACGCTGGCCTGGCTGCCGCTCGGTTTGCTCGGCAGCGGCCTGGTTTGGCTGGTGGCGGGCATCGTGCTGCTGGATCTGGCGGGCCAGGCGATCCACGTGCTGAACCAGAGCATGATCTTCAGTGCCCACCCGCAGTCGCACAGCCGGCTGGTGGGCTGCTACATGCTGTTTTACGCCGTCGGCAGCGGGCTGGGCGCCTTTGCCGGCACCCATATGTATGCCTGGGTGGGGTGGAGCGGCGTCTGCTGGCTGGGGGCGGGCGTCAGCCTGAGCGCGCTGCTGTTTTGGCGGCTGACGCTGTGCGGGATGCCGGATGCCGCGGGTAAGGGCTAGCGGGCCAGCGAATGCATCAGGTAATAATCTTCTTCGCCGTCGTTGCCGGTAGAGATGATGCGCCAGCCGTGTTTGCGGTAGAACGCCAGCGCCTTTTCATTCTTCACCAGGCATTTCAGCGAGCCAGTGGCGGTGAAGGTGGCTTCCGCCGCCTGCAGCAGCGCACTGCCGACGCCGCGCGGCGGCTGATGGGGATCGACATACAGGTTATGAATGAAGTTGTCTTCGCGATAGACGGAGACGAATCCCAGCAGCGTGCCGCCGTCTTCTGCTACCCAAATCGCTTCGCCCAGCGTCGCGCCGTCGAAATCTTCCAACTGATAGTTTGAGGTATCGCGCCAGCCGAACGCCGCCTTGCGCGACGCCAGGTACAGCGTGCGCAGGAAGGGGCGATCGGTCTCTTGGTAGGGTCTTATCTGCATGGCATCTCCCGGTGGTTTGTGCTCACTATAGCGCATTGCGCGGCGTATGCCTGCCGAGCCGATTTATTCGCTTGTTTGTCCGCGCCGCCGCTGGCATGATCCCCTGCAGGGATTAACGCAACGTTGATCACAACCTATTGATTTTCATGACTCGGGGTGCCCTTCTACGTGAAGGCTGAGAAATACCCGTATTACCTGATCTGGATAATGCCAGCGTAGGGAAGTCACGGCCGCCCAGCCGGCGCCGCCTTCTTGAACGCCGGTTGGGAGGAATATGATCGCTCGACCTGATGCACTACCCGGCGCGCGCGCCGCGGCCTGTCTGACCCAATTCCAACAGCGGCCTCCGCTGATCCACTGCCTGACCAACGAAGTGGTGCAATCGCTGACCGCCAACGTGCTGCTGGCGCTCGGCGCCTCCCCGGCGATGGTGGTGGAGCCGCAAGAGGCGGCGCAGTTCAGCGCGCTGGCCGATGGCCTGCTGATCAACGTCGGTACCCTCAATGCGCTGCGCGCCGAATCGATGCGGGCGGCGGTGGCCGCCGCCAATCAGGCCGGCAAGCCCTGGACGCTGGATCCGGTGGCGGTCGGCGCGCTCTCCTACCGCACCGCCTTCGCCAAACAGCTGCTGGACGAGAAACCGGCGGCGATACGCGGCAACGCCTCGGAAATTATGGCGCTCAGCGGGTTGTTGGCCAGCGGCCGCGGGGTTGACAGCGGCGACGATTCGCTGGCGGCCTTGCCCGCCGCGCGTGAGCTGGCACAGCGCAGCGGCGCGGTGGTGGCGGTCACCGGCGCGGTGGATTACGTCACCGACGGCCAACGCGATTGGGCGATCGAAGGCGGTTCCCCGCTGATGACGCGGGTGGTGGGCACCGGCTGCGCGCTGTCGGCGGTCGTGGCGGCGTTTTGCGCCCTGCCGGGCGATCGCCTGGACAACGCGGCGACCGCCTGCCGGGTGATGTCCCACTGCGGCGGCCTCGCGGCCAGACAGGCCGGCGGGCCGGGCAGCTTTACGCCGGCGTTCCTCGATGCCTTGTATCAGCTGCGCGGGGAGGATCTGTGATGAAACGCATTAACGCCCTGACCATCGCCGGCACCGATCCCAGCGGCGGCGCCGGCATTCAGGCCGATTTGAAGGCTTTCTCGGCGCTTGGCGCCTACGGCACCTCGGTGATCACCGCGCTGGTGGCGCAGAATACCCGCGGCGTGCAGTCGGTGTATTACATCGATCCGGCGTTCGTCGCCGCGCAGCTGGACTCGGTGTTCAGCGACGTGCGCATCGACAGCGTCAAGATCGGCATGCTGGCCAACGCCGACATCGTGCAGGCGGTGGCCGAACGGCTGCGCCATTACCGGCCGGAGTTCGTGGTGCTGGACACCGTGATGCTGGCGAAAAGCGGCGATCCGTTGCTGGCGCCGGAGGCGGTGGCATCTATTCGGCGCGAGCTGTTGCCGCTGGTGTCGATCATTACGCCGAACCTGCCGGAAGCGGCGGCGCTGCTGGCGTGCGCGCCGGCGGAAGATGAAGCGCAGATGCGCGAGCAGGGGCGGGCGCTGCTGGCGATGGGCTGCCGGGCGGTGCTGATGAAGGGCGGCCACCTGAGCGAAAACGAGAGCCCGGACTGGCTGTTTAGCGCAGAAGGCGAGCAGCGCTTTACCGCGCCGCGCGTCGCTACCCGCCACACCCACGGCACCGGTTGCACGCTCTCGGCCGCGCTGGCGGCGCTGCGCCCGCGCCATGCCGACTGGGCGGCTACAGTGGCCGCCGCCAAGGACTACCTGCAACAAGCGCTGCAACAGGCGGACACGCTGGAAGTGGGGCACGGTATCGGGCCGGTGCATCATTTCCATGCCTGGTGGTGAGTCAACTTTTTGCCACAACCGTGGTCTGACTGGTTCAGGCCCGGTTTTATGGGCGAAACCTGATTTAACCTAGGGAGAAGGACTATGACGGGACACCAGGCGCTGCGTTGCGCCCTCTTCGGCGCACTGCTCAGCTTCAGCGCGGGCAGCTTTGCCCAGCAGATCGTCACCACGTCGGATTTGATTCAGCAGCCGGGGTATCAGGCCAGCTGGCAAAACATGGTGAAAGGCCAGGCGCGGATGCCGGGCTGGGCGCGTAAGGGCGTCGGCACCTCAACGCCGGCGCAGAATCTGAACTGGAAGGGCAAAGAGTATCTGGTCGGCAATCTGTGCAAGCCGCACGACTGCGGCAACAACTTTTTGATCGTGGCGTTCAGCGCGGACAAATCCCAGGCCTGGGGCGTGCGGGTGGAAGTGGAAGATCGGCCGGAAGCCGTCGATCATCCGAAGAAGTATGCCAAGTACCAGTGGCTCGGCAAGCCGAATGACGACATGAAAGCGCTGCTGAAGCAGCAGTTCGAGAACAATCCCGACTGGAAATGATCTGACCGGGGGCGCCGGTGATGGCGCCCCCGGCGTTGATCAGCCGATGCCGGCCTGATGCAGATCGTGCAGGTTGAGCGCCCCCACCAGCACGCCGTTCATATCGACCACCGGGGCCGCGCTGATGTGCTGTTCGTGCAGCGCTTCCAGCGCCTCGCCGGCGCGCCACTGCTCCGGCAGCCGATAACCGGGGCGGGTGATCGCCGGGCTGAGCGGATCCTGCAGGCTGTTGCCCTTCACCAGCCAGCGGCGCAGGTCGCCGTCGGTAAACACGCCCACCACCCGCTGCTGCGCGTCGCAGACCGCCACTAACCCGAGCCCGGTGCGGCTCAGCTCCAGCATCGCTTCCATCACGTTGGCGCTTTCGCTCACGCGCGGCAGGCGATCGCCGGTGCGCATCAGGTGATGCACGCGGTTCAACAGGCGCGCCCCCAGGCTGCCGCCCGGGTGCGAGCGGGCGAAATCTTCCGCGTTGAAACCGCGCTGGCGCATCAGCGCCATCGCCAGAGCATCGCCCATCATCAGGGTGTTGACCGCGCTGGAGGTCGGCGCCAGCCCCATCGGGCAGGCTTCGCGCTCGACGCCGATATCCAACACGCAGGCCGCGGCCAGCGCCAGCGGCGACTCTTTGCCGCCGGTGATGGCGATCACCGGAATGCCGTTCTCCGCCAGCAGCGGCAGGATCAGATCCAGCTCTTTGGCGCGGCCGGAGTAGGAGATGAACACCACCACGTCGTCGGCGCCGATCATGCCGAGATCGCCGTGCAGCGCCTCGGCCGGGTGCACGAAGAACGACGGCGTGCCGGTGCTGGCCAGCGACGCGGCGATCTTCTTGCCGATATGGCCGGATTTGCCGATGCCGGAAATCACCGCTTTGCCACGGCAGTTGAGCAGCAGTTCGCAGGCGCAGACGAAGTTGTCGTCCAGGCGCGCCAGCAGGCGTTGCGCTTCGGTCAGCTCGATCTCCAGCGTTTCGCGGGCGAAGGCGAGCAGGGCATTGGCGTTACTCATCGGGGTCTCCTACCAGAAGGATATTGATGCCTTTCGCCTGCAGGGCGGCGAGGTAATCGGGGTTGATGTCTCGGTCGGTGATCAGCGTGTCGACGGCGCTGAGTTCGCACACCACGTTCGGGCTCTTGCGGCCGAATTTCGAGGAGTCTACCAACAGAATAATGCGGCCGGCGGCTTCGCACATCGCTTTGCTGACGTTGTGCACTTCGTTGAAGGTGGTGACGCCGGCGTTGAGATCGACGCCGTCCGCGCCGATAAACAGCTTGTCGAAGCTGAATTGCTGAAACGCCGATTCGGCCAGGCTGCCGTGGAACGAGGCCGATTTTTTGCGGTAGGTGCCGCCGGGCATCAGGATGGTCTGATCGTTGTCCAGCTCCACCAGCGCGTTGACGATGGTCAGGCTGTTGGTCATCACCGTGATGTTATTGAACTGCGCCAGGTGCGGCACCATCTGCAGCACCGTGCTGCCGGCGTCGAAGATCAGCGAGTCGCCGTCGGCGATCAGCGCCACGGCGGCGCTGGCGATGTGGCGTTTTTTCTCGGTGTTGATATGGGTTTTGCGGTCGATCGGCTGATCGCCATCGTCGCGGCTGAGCACCACGCCGCCGTAGGTGCGGATCACCTCACCTTCTTCTTCCAGCAGGGTGAGATCCTTGCGGATGGTGGTGCCGGTGGTGGAGAAATGCTCGGCCAGGGCGTCCACTGCCGTTTTGCCATGCCGCTGCAGATATTCAAGGATAGCGGCCTGCCGCTGCTTTGGTTTCATCGCGATTCCCGTTCACAAGAGTTGGGCATTTCCTCTCGCTGAATAATTCACTATGAAAGGTAATGTCTTTTAATGTGAAAATATCACGATTTGGGCGCAATCGCTAACGATAGTGCAGACTGGCATGCGCGATCCTCGGGGAAGATCACATCCGGGCGTAAATCCCGCTGATGCAAACCGTGCAATCGAGGCAGCGGGCGGGGCCGGGCGAAAACGGTCAGGCCGCGCAGTAACAGGCTGCCGCACACCCGCCGATCGGCGTCGAAGGCCAGCGCCAGCACCACTCGCGGGCGGAAGCGGCCGCCGGAACGGCCGACGCCGACGGCGCCCAGCCGGCACAGGCCGTCGAAGGCGCGGTTGAAGCGCTGCAGTTGCCACCAGCCGAAGGCGATTTGCAGCAGCCAGGCCAGCAGCGCGAAGGCGATCAGAGCTTGAGTCATGGGGGTCTCCTTAGGCCCCCTTCCGTGGAAGGGGGCGTCGATGGCGTCAGAACATCACCTGGCCGCCGGTGATGTTGATCGATTGGCCGGTGCAGTAAGAGGCCTTGTCGCTGGCGTAGAACAGCAGGGTGTTCAGCACGTCCTGGTAGTCGCAGCCGCGCTTCAGCGGCACTTTGTCGATGTAGTACTGCTCCACCTGGTCCGGCGCGATGCCCAGTTTTTGCGCGTACTGCGGCAGCAGCGACTGGAACATCGGCGACTTCAGCAGGTTGCCGAGCATCAGCGAATGCACGGTAATGCCGTACTCCGCCAGATCGAGCGCCAGCGACTGCGTCAGCCCCACGCCGCCGAACTTGGCGGCGCTGTAGCCGGAGTTGTGCTTGCTGCCGACCTTGCCGGACTTGGAGTTGATCTGAATGATGCGCCCGGCGATGCCGTCGCGGATCATCAGGCGCGAGAACTCGCGGGCGCAGAGGAAATAGCCCACCAGGTTCACCTGCAGCGAGCGGTCGAAGTCGCCCAGCGGGAAGTCGGTGATCGGCGCCGCCTTGGCGATGCCGGCGCTGTACACCAGCAGGTTGGCCTGGCCGAACGCCCGGTCAACCGCCGCCGCCAGCGCGATCACGCTCTGTTCGTCGGTGGCGTCGGCCTGAAAACCGCAGGCGCTGCCTGCGCCAAACGCTTCGTTGATCTGCTGTGCCACCTGATTGGCGCTGTCGGCGTTCAGATCGGCCACCGCCACCCGATAACCGGCCTGCGCCAGCCCGTGGGACAAAAAGGCGCCTAACGTTTGGCCGCCGCCAATCACTACAGCTACTTCAGACATGGTCTACTCCTTATGCGATAAATGACAGCGTGCTGCCCAACGGGATATCGGTCGGCGTCGGGCCGGAAACGTGGATCGAGCCGGGGAATTCGGCTTCGGCTTCGCCGTCGAAGCGCACGGTGATGTGGCCCAGTTCGCGCAGGTTCTGCGTGGCGACGCTGCCGACGGCGGTGATGGCGTAGCGATGCTGCGCCAGCTCCATCACGCCGCCGACCTGCAGCTCACCGGCGGTCGCGCCGTGGCGGTGGATGAAGCAGAACTCTTCGATATCCGCCGGCGCGCCTTCACGGAAAGTGATCAACATGTTGTCCAGCAACGCGTCGCGGGCGCAGCCACCGATCTGCGTGATGGTGGTGTGAAAAATGGTGTGCATAAACGTCTCCCTGGAAATCAGCTTATTGATAAATGAAGGCCGAGGCGGCCCAGGCGATCAACACCGTCGGCGCGCCGGTCAGGAAGCGGCCGACCAGCACCGAGGGCACGCCGACCCGCACGGTGTCCTGCTTGGCTTCCGCCAGCGACAGGCCGACCGGAATGAAGTCGCAGGCGGCCTGCGCGTTGATGGCGAACAGCGCGGGCAGCGCCAGCTGCGGCGGAATATGGCCGAGGCCGATCTGCACTCCGACCAGCACGCCGATCACCTGGGCGATGACCGCGCCGGGGCCGAGGAACGGCGACAGCAGCGGGAATGAGCAGATCAGCGCCAGCGTCACCAGGCCGATCGGGCTGTTGGCGAGCGGCGTCAGGCCGTGAGCGATAAAGTCCCCGAGGCCGGAGGCCATGATGATGCCGATCAAGGCCGAGACGAACGCCATAAACGGCAGGATGGTCTTCAGCACGGTGTCGATGGTGTCGCGCCCGGCCTGGAAGAACACCGCCACCACCGATCCCATGCCCATGCCGACCTTCGCCAGCAGCCCGTCGCTTTGCTCGGTGATCTTCTTGCTGGTGTCGTAGTCGCGCGTCTTGGGCGGTGCTGCAACGGCGGCGGGTTGGCTATCTGCCGCTTCGATTCGGCTGATATTGTGGTCGCGCACGCCGGAGACATAGATGTCTTCGAGGATAAACTGCGCCAGCGGGCCGGACTGGCCGGTGGCGTGGATGTTGACCGTCGGAATACGGCGTTTCGGGTACAGGCCGCAGCGCAGGGTGCCGCCGCAGTCGATCACCGCCACGCCGATCTCTTCTGCCGGCGGCTCGCCCTCTTTGAAACCGTCGACGGCCGGCCAGCCGGTCAATTCGCTGAGGCGATCGACGATCGAAGGCCGGGTGCCGGCGGTGATGTACACCACTTTCTTGCCGGGCTCTATCGGCAGCTCCAGGGGGCCACCCCAGCCGCTGGCGCCTTTTTCAATACGGATATAAGCACTCATGCTGCACTCCACGAATTAAAGTTGCACCTGGCGATCCAGACGGATGCCCATCTTGCGTTCGAACAGGCTGGTGGTCAGATCGGTGACCCAGCCGCGGAAGAAGTTGGTGAACAGCCCCACCAGGAAATAGCTCACCGCCAGCGGGCCGAGCGGCAGGCCGAGGGTGGTCAGGCCGCTGGCGATACCGAGGTAAACGAACAGCTCGCCCGGATTGATGTGCGGGAACAGGCCGTTCATCGAGTGGCAGCTGTAGGAGGCCGCCGCGTAGTAGCTCGGCTTGTATTTCTCCGGCATGAAGCGCCCCAGGCTGAGGGTCATCGGGTTGCAGAAGACAAAGGTGCCGATCAGCGGCAGCAGCAGATAACGCGAGACGGGGTTGCCCGCGCAGCGCTGCGCCAATCGTTCGATACGTTCCTGGCCAACAAATTTGATCAGCGCGTTCATGATTACCAACAGGCTGATCAACAAAGGTAAAATGCCGGTCACCATGCCGACAAACACTTCACCGCCTTTCTGAAACAGGCCGATAAACCACTCGGCGCCGTGGGTGATTAGCTCAATCATTATGTTCTCCTGTAATGGACTGATATGGCCTGGAGCGAACGGCGGCTCTGTCGCCATGGGCCTTACAGTAGTCACTTTGTTGGGCTATTTGTTTTAAATAGATCACAATTTGAAAGATAAATATTTTATTTTGAAAGCTTAAAGTGAAAGAAAGAGAAGGTCTGTGGCATGAGTGGGAGAAAGCGGGCACAAAAAAGCCCGGCGAGCCGGGCTTGAGGACAGGTGGTCCGTCACATCAGGCGATGGTGACCTTCTTGTCCAGGTAGGCGTCTTGCACGGCGTTGATCAGCGCCACGCCGTCTTTCATCGATTTCTTGAACGCCTTGCGCCCCAGGATCAGGCCCATGCCCCCGGCGCGTTTGTTGATCACCGCGGTGCGCACCGACTCCTGCAGGTCGTTCTCACCGGCGGCGCCGCCGGAGTTGATCAGCCCGGCGCGGCCCATGTAGCAGTTGGCCAGCTGGTAGCGCACCAGATCGATCGGGTGATCGGTGGTCAGCTTGGTGTAGACGCGATCGTCGGTATAGCCGAATTTCACCGCGCGGTAGCCGCCGTTGTTTTCCGCCATTTTCTGTTTGACGATGTCGGCGCCGATGGTGGCGGCGATGTGGTTGGCCTGGCCGGTCAGATCGGCGCTGGAGTGGTAGTCCACGCCATCCTTGTTGAACGCCGGGTTGCGCAGATAGGCCCACAACACGGTGACCATGCCCAGCTCATGCGCGCGCTCGAAGGCGATCGAGATCTCTTCGATCTGGCGGCGCGACTGCTCGGAGCCGAAGTAAATGGTGGCGCCGACCGCCACCGCACCCATGTTGAATGCCTGCTCGACGCTGGCGTACAGGGTCTGGTCGTACTGGGTCGGGTAGCTCAGCGTTTCGTTGTGGTTGAGTTTGACCAGGAACGGAATTTTATGCGCGTAGCGGCGCGATACCGACGCCAGCACGCCGTAAGTGGAGGCGACGCAGTTACAGCCGGCTTCAATCGCCAGCTCGACGATGTTCTTCGGATCGAAATACAGCGGGTTGGCGGCGAACGAGGCGGCGGCGGAGTGCTCGATGCCCTGATCGACCGGCAGGATCGACAGGTAGCCGGTGCCGGCCAGGCGGCCGTGGTTGAACAGGGTTTGCATCGAACGCAGCACGCTGTTGGGACGGTTGTTATCGATCATTACGCGGTCGACGAAGTCGGCGCCCGGCAGGTAGAGATTCTCGGCGGGGATAGTGGTACAGCGGTGTTGCAGCAGATCTTCCGCTTCCTTTCCTAGCAACTGCACAATATCAGTCATGATTCACTCCCGATTAAGCTTCTTCATACACCGGCAATGCAAGGGTTTTTGACCACCGGCGCAGTAAAAAAGCGGTGATTGAAGCTGTAAAGCGATACTACCGAACTGGATCCGGCAAGGACAAACAATAGATGCGATTGAGAGGAAATGCCATTTGCGAGGCCAAATACGCGGGGGCGATCGCCCCCGGCGCGCTAAGCGATTGATTATTCGATCTCGAACCACTCGGTGTTCTGCAGGGCGATCGGAGGAACACGCTGCGCCCGACAAGGTCAGCCCAGCAGGGCGCAGTTAGGCGGCAGGCGGCATTTGATGGCCTGCGGCAACACTTCAATGCGGAAATGACGGCCTTTGAGCGGTTCGCCGTCGAGATTGAAGGTCATTTCATGCGGCGCGTCGATCTCGAGCCACGGCAGCGCTGCGCTGAGGATGCTGTTGCTCTCTTCGTCGTTGAACAGGGCGGCGACCAGCGCCGGCAGCAGTTCATCGGCGATCAACAGGCGCAGCTGCAGCAGGCCGTCGTTGATCAGCGCACTGGGGCACAGCTCCTGGCCGCCGCCGGCCTGTTTGCCGTTGCCGATGCCGATCACCAGTGCTTCGCCGGCCCAACGGAAGTCAGGCCCGCGAATTTCACAGCGGTCGGCCTGCAGCGTATCCATGCGCAGCAAGCCGTGCACGAAGTAGGACACGCCGCCCAACGCCGCCTTCAGCTTCTCCGGCGTTTCGGTGGTGATGCGGGTGCCGAAGCCGCCGGTGGCCATGTTGATGAAGTAGCGTTCGCCGTTGACTTTGGCCAGATCGATCGGCACCGAGCGGCCCTTGATCGCCAGCTGCAGCGCCTGTTCCGGCGACGGGGGAATATTGCAGGCCATGGCGAAATCGTTGGCGGTGCCGAGCGGCAGGATGCCCAATACCGGCCGGTTGTGCGCCGGCAGTTGCATCAGCGCGGCGGCCACTTCGTTGATGGTGCCGTCACCGCCGCCGGCGACGACGGTGCCGACGCCGAGCTGTGCGGCTTCCGCGACGTAGCGCGCGGCGTCGCCGTGCTCCCAGGTCACGCGCACGTACAGCGTGATTTGCTCTGCACGCAGGCGTTTGACCGCCTGACGCAGCTCTTCGTTACCGGCGCCTTTGCCGTTGAGAATAAGCAGGGCGGGCGCATGTGAGTGTTGAGGCATTGCCGATCTCCTCCGGCGGAAAACCAAGAATGCTTCAAGATAAACCAGCTGCCGCCACCAAGCCATCAGAATATTCAGCTAATTCTGGTTATTCCCCGGCGCTCAGTGAATATGAAGCAAGGCGAATTTATCTGAATTTTACGCGGAAATAAGCCAAGTTTTAAAGACGAGAGGATTAATCGCTGTAGCGTTATTTATATATCGAAGCGGCGTGATTATTATTATTAAAACGGATAACGGGAATAAGTTATGGAAATAAGCGCAGAGAAAAAAATAGGCGTGCCCATAAAAGAAAAAGCCAGCCCAAGGGAGATTGGGCCGGCTAAGGAGGTGGTTCCTAGTATTGCTATGCAAATATTTTCGTTGTTCGTTTTAAGCAGCGTGATAGTAACCAAGCTACGCGCACATTGATGTGATCCAATTCTAATATTTGCTAAAAATCGCCGCCGAATGACGGCGATTCATTGTTATGCCCCGACGCTATTTTCTTCCGCCAAATTGCGGATCAGCAACGCATAATTGAGATCGATATCCTGTGGGATCGGCAAATAAACAATATGGCCGTTGCCCGGCGCCACCTCAATCGGTTCGCCTTTCTTATTTTGCATGCTTTCGAGGGTGAAGACCACGTTGCCGCCCGGCGTCATCATCTCGACGCTGTCGCCGAGTGAGAACTTATTCTTCACGTCGACCTCTGCCCAGCCATCGCGGCGCACGCCGGTGAATTCGCCGACAAACTGCTGGCGCTCGGAGAGCGAGGAGCCGTAGTCGTAATTCTGCTGCGCTTCGTGCACGTGGCGGCGCAGGAAGCCTTCGGTGTAGCCGCGGTGCGCCAGGCCTTCCAGCGTGGTAAGCAGGGTCGGATCGAAGGGTTTGCCGGCGGCCGCGTCGTCGATGGCGCGGCGGTAGACCTGGGCGGTGCGGGCGCAGTAGTAGAAGGACTTGGTGCGGCCTTCGATCTTCAGCGAGTGCACGCCGAGCTGCGTCAGACGCTCCACGTGCTGGATGGCGCGCAGATCCTTGGAGTTCATGATATAGGTGCCGTGCTCGTCTTCGAAGGCGCTCATATATTCGCCTGGTTTTTGCGCTTCAGACAGCATGAACACCTTGTCGGTCGGTGCGCCGATGCCCAGCGTCGGCTCGACGGTTTGCACCGGGATCGGCTCGTGCAGGTGCACGATATTGCCGGTGTCATCCTCTTTGCCTTCTTCAGCCTTATACTGCCAGCGACAGGCGTTGGTGCAGGTGCCCTGGTTGGGATCGCGCTTGTTGATATAGCCCGACAGCAGGCAGCGGCCGGAGTAGGCCATGCACAGCGCGCCGTGGACGAAGATTTCCAGCTCCATGTCCGGCACTTCGGCGCGGATCTCGGCGATCTCTTCCAGCGACAGCTCGCGCGAGAGGATCACGCGGGTCAGGCCCATTTGCTTCCAGAACTTCACCGTTGCCCAGTTAACGGCGTTGGCCTGCACCGACAGGTGAATGTCCATCTGCGGGAAGGCTTCGCGCACCATCATGATAAGGCCGGGATCGGACATGATCAGCGCATCCGGGCCCATATCGATAACCGGCTTCAGATCGCGCAGGAAGGTTTTCAACTTGGCGTTGTGCGGAGCGATGTTCACCACCACGTAGAATTTTTTGCCCAGCGCATGGGCTTCGTTGATGCCCTGCGCCAGATTCTCGTGGTTGAATTCGTTGTTGCGCACCCGCAGGCTGTAGCGCGGCTGGCCGGCGTAAACCGCATCGGCGCCATAGGCGAAGGCGTAACGCATGTTTTTCAGCGTTCCGGCCGGGGAGAGAAGTTCCGGTGTAAACATAGTGTGTCTCGGTCTGATTTCAGGTCAGTATACCTCTGTCTTTCGAACTGCAGCGTTGTTGGCTGCATTCGCTCACTCCAGTCACTTGGTTGACCAAGCTCCTGGAGACTCACGAACTTGCCGCCTAGCTGCCGTGTGAAAGCCAGTGGGTATATCGCGCCCCAGATGGCGCAGTAAAAGCGGGGGATTGTAGCCGCAGCGCAGCAAGAAATCAGCAGTTAACCGGATTTATTCAAGGGAGATTGATCCCGGTCAAACGGAAAACGCGCGATGGCGGCCACCGCGCGGGCGACACGGGGGATCAGGCGCTCAAATCGCGGATATCGGTGGTCGGGCCGTTTTTCATCACCGACTGGATACCGTTTTTGGCTGCGCTTTCGGAGCTGTACATTTCGCTGACGCCGATCACCTGATGGTTCTTGGCCTTCAGCACAAAATAGGGCTGATTGCTGGTGCTGTGCTTCAGTTCAAACTGCGCTTCGTGCGGCGCATTGGTCTGCACCGAGGCGATGCCGTTCTCCGCCGACGCTTTGCTGGCATACATCTCGCTGGCCAGAATGATCTCGCCGTTACTGGCTTTCAGGTTGAAGTGGTACTGTCCGTTCTTTGCTTTTTTCAGCTCGTAATGACCGATTGCCATGGTTCTTCTCCTGTAGGTTCCGATTCGTGATGTAAGTGTAGCCAATCGCTTGAAAATCGGCGGCTAAACCTCACAGCAGCTTAGTCTAAAAAATGCGCAGCTTTCTTGCGCCGGCGCGGAGTTTTCATCCGAGAAGCCCGCTGCCGCACGGGAAGCTAAGGGAAGGCGTGGTGATTGCGCAGTGCGCCGCATAACAAGGGGAACAGGGTTTCACCCCGTGAGATTGTGCGTTACGGTTTGGCCGTATCGTCAATGTGGATGAAAAATGAGCGATACATCTTGGCATCGACACGCTACAGGCATATGCTTTGGCCTATGCCTGCTGTGGAGGTGTCGAGATGGAAAGAATCGCAAAGCTGTTTAAAAACGGCAGAAATCAGGCGGTGAGGTTACCGGTGGAATTTGAATTTGATACGGATCGTGTCTATATCCGTCGCGATCGGGAGGGCAACGTGATTTTATCCAAATATCCGGCAAAGCCGGACAGCTGGGCACCGCTGCTGAGCATTATCGCCCAAACGCCGGTGCCGCAAGAGTTTCTTGGCGCGGAAGATCGTCAGCAAGGGGTTGCAGACCGCGATCCATTCTCAGAGGAAGAGTAGGCGATGTACATGTTTGATACCAACACCGTCAGCCACTTGTTTCGGCAGCATCCGCAGGTGCTTAACGTCATGGAAAAGCTCCCGCCTTCTGCCGTATGTATTTCCAGCGTCACGGAAGCGGAACTGCTTTACGGTGTGGCTAAACGGCGGAACAAGGCGTTGCAAAGCATGGTCGAGGCCTTTCTTGCCGCGGTGACGGTCTATGCATGGGATAGCGAGGCCGCCCGCTGCTACGGTGAAATGCGCGCGAACATGGAGAGAAAGGGCAAAATCATGGGCGCGCTGGATCAACTGATCGCCGCTCACGCGCAGAGCCGTGGCGCGACGCTGGTGACCAACGATCGCGCATTCGCCATGGTGCCCGGGTTGGCGGTTGAAGACTGGACGCGCTGATCCCCTAAATCCCATTCACCAGCCGGCAGGGCTCGGCTTCCCAGCGGTAACCGACGCCGTATACCGAGCGGATAAAGGATTTTTGCCCGTCGATCAGCTCCAGCTTGCGGCGCAGGTTTTTGATGTGGCTGTCGATGGTGCGGTCGGTGACCACCCGATAGTCGTCATACAGGTTGTTCAGCAGCTGCTCGCGTGAAAACACGTTGCCCGGCTGGCTGGCCAGCGTTTTCAGCAGGCGGAATTCCGCCGGCGTCAGATCCAGCAACTGCCCCTGATAGCTGGCCTGGAAACGCGGCTCATCGATGTGCAGCAGGTCATCTTCCCGCGCATTCTCCTGCGGCCGATAGCTGCGGCGCAGGATGGTTTTCACCCGTGCCACCACCTCTCGTGGGCTGTAGGGTTTGCAGATGTAATCGTCGGCGCCGATCTCCAGCCCCAACAGGCGATCGATCTCTTCGATTTTCGCCGTCACCATCACGATAGGCACGTCGCTGAAGCGGCGCAGCTCGCGGCACACCGTCAGACCGTCGGCGCCCGGCAACATCAGGTCGAGCAAAATCAGCGCCGGCGGATGCTGGTGCACGGTCGGCACCACCTCGTTGCCGTTGGTCAGCCAGCGGGTGGCGTAACCCGCCGCCTGCAGATAGTCCACCAGCAGCTGGCCCAGCTTGGGCTCATCTTCAACAATCATGATCTGCACGGGGTGATTCTGAATGTCCATCAGGGCGCCTTACTTTTTTATCGGGGTAGCAAATTCTACTGTAATGCGCACGCCGCCTAAAGGCGAATGCTCGGCGCGGATTTTCCCGTCGTGGGCTTCCACGATGTTGTGGCAGATCGCCAGCCCCAGCCCGGAACCGCCGCTGGCGCGGTTGCGTGAACCTTCCGCCCGGTAGAAACGTTCGAAAATGCGCGTCAGCTGCTGATCGCTGATGCCCGGCGCGCTGTCCTGCCAGTAGAGGAACAGTCGCCCCGGCTGCAGCTCGGCGCTGATTTCCAATCGGCCGCCGGCGTCGGTGTAGCGCAGGCTGTTTTCCAGCAGGTTATTGAACAGCTGGTTCAAACGGTCGGGATCGCCGAACAGCGGCGCCTGGGCCGGCAAATGGGTGACGATTTCCAGCCCTTTGGCGCGGAAGCGTTCGTGGAAGGCGGCGACGGCGATCTGCAGCAGGTGCACGCAGTCCACCGACGATTTGCGATAGGCCAGCGCGCCGAGATCGGAGAGCGACAGCTGGTGCAGATCGTCGACCAGTTTGGTCAGGGTGGACACCTCGGCCTGCAGCGAACTGAGCGACGCCGGCGTCGGCTGCCGCACGCCGTCCTGCAGCGCCTCCAGCTCGCCGCGCAGCACCGCCAGCGGCGTGCGCAGCTCGTGCGAGACGTCGGCCATAAAAGCGCGGCGCATCTGTTCGTTTTTCTCCAGCGAGGTGGCCAACTGGTTGAAGTCGTGCGCCAGCCGGCCCAGTTCATCCTGGCTGCTGACCGCCACGCGGGTGGTGAAATCGCCCGCCGCCAGGCGATGGGTGCCCGCCACCAGGCGCTTGACCGGGGCCAGCATGCCGCGCGACAGTAGCCAGGTCACCGCCGCCGCCAGCAAGGTAGAGAGCGCGACGATGATCCAGCTGGTGCGCCGCTGCTGGCGATCGAAGTTGATGTCGGTGTTGCGCGTCAGGCGCTCGACCGGGGTGGTGATCACCCAGCCGACGATCTCGTTGTTGTAGCGGATCGGGTGGCGCGGGCCCTCTTTAGGCACCGGCCCGGAGTGGCCCACCAGGCGGTTGAACTGGCTGTCCACCACCCAAAACTGGGTGCGCCAGCCCTTGGGCGGCAGGTTGTGGCTACTGTCGCTGTTCTGTTCGAACGAGCGCATGATCTGGTAGATCACCTGATCGTTGTTGCGCAGGAACACCCAGTTACCGTGGTGGCTGTACTGTTCCTCCAGCGCTTCGCTCAGCATGTTGATACGCTGCTCGTTGCTGTGTTTGATGTAGTCGATAAAGCCGCGTTCAAAGCTGACGCGCACCCCCCAATGCATGGTGATCAGCACCAGCATGCAGGTGGCGAAAATGGCCAGGAACAGTTTCCCGGTAATACCTATCTTCATTGCAACCTCGTTGAACCGGTACCCGGCTCTTTGGTCAGCGTGCGGTTGGGCGCGCTATCGGCCGGCACGCGCGCGAAGGCCAGTGCGGGCAGAGCGATAATCAACGCCATACAGCAGTAGCTGTAAATAAATGCGCTGTGGATGGCCGGGCTGTCGGCCACCACCTGGTGATGGCCGAAGCTGCCGATCAAGATGCCGGCGACGCTGACGCCAAGGCTCATCGACAGCTGCATGACCATCGACAACAGGCTGTTGCCGCTGCTGGCCAGCCGATCCGGCAGGTCTTTCAGCGTCAGGGTGTTCATCGCCGAGAAGCGCAGCGAGTTGATCATCCCCTGGAAGAACAGCACCACCGGCAGCAGCCACAGCCAGCCGAGCATCGCCGCCAACAGGAAGCTCAGGCTGACCAGCGCCAGCAGCAGCGTGGCGGCCACCAGCACGTTGCGGTAGCCAAAGCGGTTGACCACCTGCACCACGATGCGTTTCATGCCCATGCTGCCGATGATCATCGGGATCATCATCAGCCCGGCGTGGAACGGCGTGAAACCCATGCCCACCTGCAGGAACAGCGGCGTCATGAACGGCAACATGCCGCTGCCGATGCGCCCCAGCAGGCTGGCCAGCAGCCCGATCTTGTAAGTCGGGGTGCGCAGCAGCCGCAGCGAGAACAGGGCGCGGCTATTGCCGTAGGCATGCCAAACATACCCCAACAGCGCCGCTACGCCCAGCGCCACCAGGCCGGCGATGGCGCTGCCGGAGAGCCCCATGCCCTTGTGGCCGTCGAGCGCCAGCGTCAGCGACGCCATGCCGATCGCCAGCAGGATAAAGCCGCTGAGGTCGAAGCGTCGGGTTTGCATTTGGTAGTTGGGCATCAGCAGCAGCGTGGCGATGGCGCCTACGATCCCCACCGGAATATTGATCAGGAAAATCCAGTGCCAGCTGGCGTATTGCACCAGAAAGCCGCCCAGCGCCGGCCCCATCAGCGGGCCGATCTGGCCCGGCAGCGTCACGAAGGTCATCGCCGCCATGTACTGCTCGCGCGGCACGATCTTCATCACCGTCAGGCGGCCGACCGGCACCATCATCGCACCGCCGATGCCCTGAATCACGCGCGAGGCGATCAGCTCGTTCAGGGTTTCCGAGCGGGCGCAGAGAATGGAGCCGAGGGTGAACAGCACGATGGCGCTGAAAAACACCCGCTGTACGCCGACCTTGTCCGCCAGCCAGCCGCTGGCCGGCAGCGTCACCGCTACCGTCAGCACATAGGAGACAATCACCGACTGCATGCGCAGCGGGTTCTCCCCCAGGCTGGCGGCCATCGAGGGCAGGGCGGTGTTGACGATAGTAGTATCCAGCGTCTGCATAAAGAAGCCGAATGCCACTATCCAGAGTTGCCAGCGTACCGTGGCGGCGTGTTTCATCAGCATCGGTCGGCCATTAATGGGGCAGCGGGGCCAGTTGCTTGTTGCGGCGGAATTTCGCCTGCAGCCGGTCGAAGTAAAGGTAGACCACCGGGGTGGTGTACAGCGTCAGCAGCTGGCTCATCACCAGGCCGCCGGCGATGGTGATGCCGAGCGGCTGGCGCAGCTCCGCGCCGTCGCCGCTGGTCAGCATCAGCGGCAGCGCGCCGAACAGCGCCGCCAGCGTGGTCATCATGATCGGCCGGAAACGCAGCAGGCTGGCCTGGAAAATTGCCTCTCGGGCGCTGATGCCGCCGTTGCGCTGCGCCTCGAGGGCGAAGTCGACCATCATGATGGCGTTTTTCTTCACGATGCCGATCAACAGCATAATGCCGATCAGCGCGATCAGGCTGAACGGCGCGCCGAACAGCTCGAGCGCCAACAGCGCCCCGACGCCGGCGGAAGGCAGCGTGGAAAGGATGGTCAGCGGATGGATATAGCTCTCATACAGCACGCCGAGCACGATGTACACCGTGGCGATCGCCGCCAGGATCAGGATGAGCTGCGACTTCAGGGTGTCCTGGAACACCTGGGCGGTGCCGGCGAACGCGCCGCGCACCGTGGACGGCACGCCGAGCTGAGTCATGGTGCGCTCTACCGCAGCGGTGGCGTCCGACAGGCTGCCGCCGTCCGGCAGGTTAAAGGAGATGGTCGAGGTGGCGGACAGCCCCTGATGGTTGACCGACAGCGGCGCGTTGGCCGGCCGCCAACTGGCGAAGTAGGAGAGCGGTATCGCCTTGCCTTCGTTGTTGATGATGAACATTTTGTCCAGCGAACTCACGTCCTGGGTGTAGGGTGGCGCCACTTCCATCACCACCTTGTATTGATTGAGCGGCTGATAGATGGTCGAAATCTGCCGCTGGCCGAAGGCGTTGTTCAGCAGGTTGTTGGCGTCGGACACCGAAATGCCAAGGCGCGCCATGGTTTCACGATCGTAGACCAGATCCATTTCCGAACCTTTATCCTGCTGATCCGAGTTGACGTCCGCCAGCTCGGGCAATGCGGCCAGCGCGATGCGGATCTTCGGTTCCCATTCGCGCAGCGCGGCGAGATCGTCCGCCAGCAGCGTATATTGGTAGCTGGCGTTGGCCTGCCGCCCGCCGACGCGGATATCCTGCACCGCCATCAGAAACAGGCTGGCGCCCGGTTCTTTGGCCAGGCGAGCGCGCAGGCGGGCGATCACTTTCTGCGCGTCGTCGCTGCGTACCGACAGCGGTTTCAGTGAGATGAACATCGAACCGCTGTTGGTACGCGAGCCGCCGGTAAAACCGGTGACGTTTTCCACGTCCGGATCTTCGCGCACGATTTTCATGAAGTCTTCCAGTTTGCCGCGCATCGCCTGGAACGAAATGCTTTGGTCGGCTTGGATAAAGCCCATCAGGCGCCCGGTATCCTGTTCCGGGAAGAAGGTTTTCGGGATGCTGATATACAGCCAGACGTTGAGAGCAAGGGTGGCGAGGAACACCGCCAGCACCCAGCGCGAGTGGCCGAGCACCCAGTTCAGCGAGCGTCCGTAGCCCTGCTGCAGCGCCAGCAGCATTTTGCCGAAGCCGCGCGCCCGCCGCTGCGAACGCGGCGGCTGGTGGCGCAGCAGGTAGGCGCACATCATCGGCGTGAGCGTGAGCGAGACGATGAGCGACAGCCCGATCGACACCGACAGGGTGACGGCGAACTCGCGGAACAGGCGCCCCGGCAGGCCTTCCATCAGCAGCAGCGGGATAAACACCGCCACCAGCGAAACGCTCATCGACAGCACGGTGAAGCCGACTTCTCGCGCGCCCAGCAGCGCGGCGTTGATCGGTTTCATGCCGGCCTCGACGTGGCGGGAAATGTTTTCCAGCACCACGATGGCGTCGTCCACCACAAAGCCGGTGGCGATGGTCAGCGCCATCAGCGACAGGTTATTGAGGCTGAACCCGCACAGATACATGGCGGCGAACGAGCCGACCAGCGACACCGGCACGGCGACCGCTGGGATCAGCGTGGCACGCCCGGAGCGCAGGAAGATGAACACCACCAGGATCACCAACCCGATGGCGATCGCCAGCGACTGTTCCACCTCGGCCAGCGATGCACGGATGGTCGGCGAACGATCCTGCGCGACGTTGAGTTGAATCGAGGCCGGGATATTCTCCTGCAAGGCGGGCAGCTCGGCGCGAATGCGATCGACGGTTTCGATGATGTTGGCGTCCGGCGCACGGCTGATGGCCAGAATGATCGCCGGTTTGGCGTCGGTCATCCCGGCGTTGCGCACGTCTTGCACCGAGTCTTTGACCTCGGCCACGTCGGCTAAACGCACTGCCGAGCCGTTGTTGTAATGAATGATCAGCGGACGGTAAGCATCGGCGGTTTTCAGCGCATCGTTGGCCTGGATCTGCCAGCGCTGCTGCGGGTTTTCCACGGCGCCCTGCGGGCGGCGCACGTTGGCATTGGCGATGGCTTGCCGTACGGTATCCAGCGACACGCCCTGATTGAACAGCGCCGAAGGGTTCAGCTCGACCCGCACCGCCGGCAGCGAACTGCCGCCCACGGAAACGTCGCCGACGCCCTCGGTCTGGCTGATCTTCTGCGCCAGCTGGGTGGAGGCGAAATCGTAAAGCTGCCCCTGGCTGTAGGTGTCCGAGGTCAGCGTCAGGATCATGATCGGCGCGTCGGAAGGGTTGACCTTGCGGTAACTGGGGCGGCTCGGCATGCCGGTCGGCAGCAGGCTTTGCGCGGCGTTGATCGCCGCCTGCACGTCGCGCGCGGCGCCGTTGATGTCGCGGCTGAGATCGAACTGCAAAATGACCCGGGTACTGCCGAGCGAACTCATCGAGGTCATTTCGTTAACTCCGGCGATGCGGCCCAGCGCGCGCTCCAGCGGCGTCGCCACCGAGGACGCCATGGTTTCCGGCGAGGCGCCCGGCAGCGACGCGCTGATCGAAATCACCGGAAAGTCCACCTGCGGCAGCGGCGACACCGGCAGCAGGCGAAAGCCGATTGCGCCGCTGATGGCGATGGCCAGCGTCAGCAGGGTGGTGGCCACCGGCCGGTGAATGAACAGGGCGAAGAATTTCACGGCAGCTCCTGCGTATCCGGCTGGCGATGCGTGTTGCGCGCCAGTTTGTCAAACAGCAGGTAGATCACCGGCGTGGTGAACAGCGTCAGGATCTGGCTCATGATCAAACCGCCGACCATACAGACGCCGAGCGGATGCCGCAGCTCCGCGCCGACGCCGGTGCTCAGCATCAGCGGCAGCGCGCCGAGCAAGGCCGCCAGCGTGGTCATCAGGATCGGCCTAAAACGCAGCAGGCAGGCCTGATAGATGGCGTCGCGCGCCGATAAACCCTGTTCGCGTTCCGCCGCCAGCGCGAAGTCGATCATCATGATGGCGTTCTTCTTCACGATGCCGATCAGCAGGATGATGCCGATGATGGCGATCACGTCCAGCTCGCTGCCGGCCAGCATCAGCGCGAGCAGCGCGCCGACCCCGGCGGTCGGCAGGGTGGAGAGGATGGTGACCGGGTGAATGAAGCTTTCATACAGCACGCCCAGCACGATGTACATCGCCACCACCGCCGCCAGGATCAGCCACAGCGTGCTGCCGAGCGCCGCCTGGAAGGCCAGGGTCGCCCCCTGGAATTGGGTGGTGATGTCCCTTGGCATGTTGAGATTTTTTTCTGCCTGGGTGACCGCGTCCACCGCCTCGCCGAGCGAGTAGCCGTCGGCGACGTTGAACGAAACGGTGGCCGACGGGAACTGATCGAGATGGTTGACCGACAGCGGGCCGAAGCGCTCTTCGATTTTGGCGATGGCGCTCAGCGGCACCACGGCGCCGTCGTTGCCGCTCAGACGGATCTCATTGAGCGCCGCCAGCCCCGGCGTCGCGCTGGCGTCGTGCTCCAGCACCACGCGGTATTGGTTGGCCTGGGTGTAGATGGTGGAGATCAGGCGCTGGCCGAACGCGTTGTACAGCGCATTGTCCACGTCGCTCATGGTGACGCCGAGGCGGGAGGCCGAATCGCGGTCGACGTTGACGTAGGCGACCAGCCCCTGATCCTGCCAGTCGCTGGTGACGTCCGCCAACTGAGGGGTTTGCTTCAGCTCATTCATCAGCTGCGGCACCCACAGGCTGAGATCGTCCAGCGACATCGCCTGCAGGGTGAACTGGTACTGGGTGCGGCTGACCTGGGTATCGATGGTCAGATCTTGCACCGGCTGCAGATACAGCTTCACGCCGGGGAACTGCGCCGTCTGCTGCTGCAGGCGGCTGATGATCGCCGGAATGCGGTCGCTGCGTTCGCTCAGCGGCTTCAGGTTGATCTGCAGCCGGCCGCTGTTGAGCGTGGCGTTGCTGCCGTCGACGCCGACGAACGACGTCAGGCTCTCCACCGCCGGATCTTTGAGGATCTGCGCCGCGACCTGCTGCTGGCGCTCGGCCATATTGCTGAACGAGACGCTCTGCGGCGCCTCCAGCGTGCCCTGAATGATGCCGTTGTCCTGCACCGGGAAGAAACCTTTCGGGATCAGCAGGTACAGCAATACCGTCAGCGCCAGGGTGCCCACGGCCACGCCGAGCGTCAGCCAGGGATGATTAAGCACCGTTTTCAGCCACTTGCCGTATTGCGCGATCACCCGGTCGAAAAAGCGTTCGGAGGCGGCGGAAAAACGGTTCTGCTTGCGCAGCGACTCGTGGCTGAGCATGCGTGCGCACATCATCGGCGTCAGCGTCAGCGACACTACGGCGGAGATCAAAATCGCCACCGCCAGCGTGACGGCGAACTCGCGGAACAGGCGGCCGACGATGTCGCCCATGAACAGCAGCGGGATCAGCACCGCCACCAGCGAGAAGGTCAGCGAGATGATGGTGAAGCCGATCTCGCCGGCCCCTTTCAACGCGGCGTCGAGCGGTTTTTCCCCTTTCTCGATGTAGCGTGAGATGTTCTCGATCACCACGATGGCGTCGTCCACCACGAAGCCGGTGGCGATGGTCAGCGCCATCAGCGTCAGGTTGTTGATGGAGAAGCCGAGGAAGTACATGGCGGCGAAGGTGCCGACCAGCGACAGCGGCACCGCCACGCTGGGGATAATGGTCGCCGGCACGTTGCGCAGGAATACGTAGATCACCATCACCACCAGCGCGATCGCCAACAGCAGCTCGAACTGCACGTCGCTGACCGAGGCGCGGATGGTGGTGGTGCGATCGGTCAACACCTTGACGTCGACCGACTTGGGCAGGCTTTTAATCAGCGTCGGCAGCATTTCGCGGATGCTGTCGGCGGTCGTGATGACGTTGACGCCGGGCTGGCGCTGAATGTTCAGCACGATCGCCTGTTGCTTGTTGGCCCAGGCCGCCAGTCGGGTGTTTTCCGCCCCTTGTTCGATGGTGGCGATATCCTGCAGGCGGATCGCCGCGCCGTTCTGGTAGGCGACGATCAGCTGGCGATAGTCGTCGGCAGACTTCATTTGGTCGTTGGCGGACAGGGTGACCGATCGGGTCGGGCCGTCCAGGCTGCCTTTCGCCGAGTTGACGTTGGCGTTGCTGATGGCGGCACGGATGGTTTCACTGTTCAGGCCATAGGCGGCGACCGCCGCGGCGTTCAATTTTACGCGCACCGCCGGACGTTGGCCGCCGGCAAGCGTCACCAGGCCGACGCCGGTCACCTGAGAAATTTTTTGCGCCACGCGGGTTTCCACCATGTCTTCCACCTGCGTCATCGGCATGGCGGTGGAGGTCACGGCCAGCGTCAGGATCGGCGGATCGGCGGGGTTTACCTTGCTGTAGATCGGCGGGTAGGGCAGATCGCTCGGCAGCAGGTTGGTGGCGGCGTTGATCGCCGCCTGCACTTCCTGCTCCGCGACGTCGAGCGGCAGCGCCAACTGGAACTGCAGGGTGACCACCGAGGCGCCGCCGGAACTTTGCGACGCCATTTGCTTCAGACCGGACATCTGGCCGAACTGGCGTTCCAGCGGCGCGGTAATGGCGGAGGTCACCACGTCCGGGCTGGCGCCGGGGTACAGCGTCACCACCTGGATGGTGGGATAATCCACCTCCGGCAGGGCGGACACCGGCAGCGCGCGGTAGCCGATAATCCCCGCCAGCAATATCGCCACCATCAGCAGCGTGGTGGCAACCGGACGCAGAATAAACAGGCGGGACGGACCGCCGCCGGCGTTGGGAGGCATCACCTGCATCAGGACTTCCTCTGAACGTCAGGTTCGCGCTTGGCGTTGGCCGCCGCCGACGCTTCGCTCGGCGCGAGCACTTCCACCTGCATGCCTTCGGTCAGGCGATCGATGCCGTCGGTCACCACCCGATCGCCGGCGTTGAGGCCGGCGCTGATCACCACCTGCCGGCTGTCCTGCACGCCGGCGGTGACCCGATGTTTGCTGACCTTGTTGTCTTCACCGAGCGTCCAGACGAAGTTGCCCTCGTTGCCCATCTGCAGCGCGGCGGTCGGGATTACCACTGCATCGTGCAGGGTATCCACCTGCAGCCGCGCGTTGACGAACTGGTTGGGGAACAGCGCGTCATCTTCGTTGGTGAAGCGCGCTTTCAGCTTGATGGTGCCGGTGGCGGTATCAATTTGGTTGTCCAGGCTCAGCAGCGAACCGGTCGTCAGCTTGTTCTGGTTGGTGCGGTCCCAGGCTTCGACGCTCACCGGCCCGGCTTTTTGCGCCTTGAGCAGATCGGCGATGTTGCCTTCGGGCAGCGTGAACACCACGTCGATCGGGTGCGTCTGCGTGATCACCAGCAGACCGGTGGTGCTGCCGCTGGTGACATAGTTGCCGACGTCGACCAGTTTCAGGCCGACGCGGCCGTCGATTGGCGCAGTGATGCGGCTATAGGTGATCTGCAGTTTGGCGCTGTCGACCGCGCCCTGATCGGCCTTGATCGCGCCTTCGGTCTGCTGCACCAGCGAGGCCTGCGTATCCAGCTCCTGACGTGAAACCAGATTGGTTTTCACCAGTTGCTGATAGCGCGCCAGATCGCGCCGGGCATTGGCCAGCGTGGCCTGATCTTTTGCCAACTGCCCCTGAGCCTGGGTCAACTGAACCTGGAACGGCCGGGGATCGATTTCCGCCAGCAGATCGCCGGCTTTGACCTGCTGGCCTTCGGTAAAGTGGATCGCCATCAGCTGGCCATCGACCCGGCTGGTGACGGTCACGGTATTGGCGGCGGTGGCGGTGCCCAAGCCGGAAAGATAGCGCGGCACCGTCTGGCGGGTGGCGGTCGCCGCCTGCACCGGCGACATCGGTGCGCCGCGTCTGCCGCCCGCCGCGCGGCCCGCTCCCGTTTTACCCGCGGCCTGGTGCGCGCCCGGCGTCGTCCCGGCGGTCGGTTGGGCGGCGCTGAAATGGCGCCAGGCCAGAACGGCGACGATGATCGCAATCGCCGCAACCAGCAGGCGCAGCAGCAGGGAACGACGTTGGGGTTTTGCATTCATGGTGGTGAAAACTCTCTCCAAAAGGCAGGGGTGCGGGCACTCATTGCCACAAAAATGACACTCCTTACAGGATACTAGTTTAGCCAGCGAAGACGGCATAAAAATGAAGGAAATAAGGAGGAACCGTCAGCATTTTCCGAATAAGTTAACGATTGTTGCCTACTCTGTTTATAAGCGTTGGGTTTTAACTTATAGCCAATGCGTTTTAACGACTTTCTGTGTTCTGCGCTAATAATTAACAAGCGAATTATTTAACCCATGGAGCCTCTATCAATGAGCAAAAAACAACTGGGCCGTTCGGGCATTCAGGTGCCGGCGTTGACCTTCGGCGGCAATGTGTTCGGCTGGACGGCGGATCAAGCGACCTCTTTCAGCCTGTTGGATGCGCTGGTGGACAATCAGCTCAACTTTATCGACACCGCCGACGTTTATTCCAGCTGGGCACCGGGCAATCAGGGGGGGGAATCGGAAACCGTCATCGGCGAATGGCTCAAGAAGAGCGGCAAGCGCGACCAGGTGATCATCGCCACCAAGGTGGGCAAACCGATGGGCGAAGGCAAACAGGGGCTGTCGCCGCGCTATATTCAGCAGGCGGTGGAAGACTCGCTGCGCCGCCTGCAAACCGATTATATCGATCTTTACCAATCGCACGACGATGACCGCGATACGCCGTTGGAAGAGACGCTGGCGGCGTTCGATGCGCTGATCAAGGCCGGCAAGGTGCGGGCGATTGGCGCCTCCAACTATCAGGCGGATCGCCTGGAAGCAGCGCTGCGGGTGAGCGAAAGCAACGGATTGGCGCGCTACGAAACCCTGCAGCCGGAATACAATCTGTATGCGCGCGAAGAGTATGAAGCCGAGCTGGAAGGCGTGGCGCAGCGCCATGGTCTCGGGGTGATCAACTTCTTCGCGCTGGCCAGCGGCTTCCTGACCGGCAAATACCGCAGCAAAGCGGATGAGGGTAAAAGCCAGCGCGGCGATCGCATCGTCGAACGCTACCTTAACCCGCGCGGCTTCCGCATTCTGGCGGCGCTGGATCAGGTGGCCGGCAAGCACGGCACCTCCCCGGCGCAGGTCTCGCTGGCCTGGCTGATTGCGCGCCCGAGCATCACCGCGCCGATCGTCAGCGCCACCTCGTTGCCGCAGCTGGATGAGTTGGTCAGCGCCACGCGCCTGACGCTGGATGCGGACGACATCCAGGCGCTGAACCACGCCAGCGCCGGGTAAGGCGCGTTACCCGGCGGCGATTTTGCTCTATGCTGAAGGGGTCAACATGGCCCATTCAGGAAACCGCAATGTCTGGTGATACCATCAACGACCTCGCGACGCTGGAACAGCTGTACGGCAAACCCGGCGCCCCCTCGGTTTTTAAAGAAGTCAGCTATATCCACCCGGCGTACCGCCCGTTTATCGAGGCGGCGCCGTTTGCCGCCCTCTCGACGGTCGGGCCGGACGGCATGGATGTCTCGCCGCGCGGCGATCCGGCCGGTTTTATCCACATCGAAGACGAGAAAACCCTGCTGCTGCCGGATCGGCGTGGCAATAACCGCATCGATAGCCTGCGCAATATTCTGCACGACAACCGGGTGGCGCTGCTGCTGCTGATCCCCGGCATCGGCGAAACGC
Source organism: Serratia sp. SSNIH1 (assembly GCF_002935055.1). Lineage (NCBI taxonomy): Bacteria > Pseudomonadati > Pseudomonadota > Gammaproteobacteria > Enterobacterales > Yersiniaceae > Serratia > Serratia sp. SSNIH1. Next base: position 4,388,345 of record NZ_CP026383.1, on the reverse strand, counting down.
TGCGGATTAACGGGCGGGCGGAGATCGTGGTGGCGCCGGCGGTGCTGCAGCGCTTCGCCCACCGCAATCAGCTGCCGCGTTCGGTGTTGCGCATTCGGGTGGAGGCGGTGTTCTTCCAGTGCAGCCGGGCGATCTTGCGTTCGGGACTCTGGGAAGAGGGCAGCCGCCTCGAACGTTCGGCGCTGCCCAGCCCCGGCCATATTTTGGCCGCGGTGAGCCAAACGCGCTTCGACGGTGAGGAGTACGACCAAGCGCTGCCGCAGCGGCTGAAGGATACGCTGTATTAATCGCCGTGGCGTTCGCGCCACGTTTGCCGGTTCAGCCGGTACAAGACATGTTTTTGCAGCGGGTGCCCCGCCGGCAGGCGTGGGTGCAGGAAGGTTTCGCCGTCAAAGTGCATACCGATGCGCTCCATCACCCGGCGCGACGGCTGGTTATCTTCGGCGGTGAAGGACACCACTTCCGGCAAGTGCAGCGTGTCGAAGGCACACGCCAGCGCAGCGCGTGCCGCTTCAGCGGCGTAGCCGTTGCCCCAGTGGGCCGCCGCCAGCCGCCAACCGATCTCCACGCAGGGGGAGCAAGGCAGGTCGTCGCCCGGCCGCGCCAGCCCGACAAAACCGATAAAGGGCGTGCCGCCTTTCACTTCCACCGCCCATAGCCCCCAACCATGTTGCTGCATGAAGGCGCGGATGCGTTCGGCCTGCGTGCGGCTTTCTTCGGCCGTCATCGCCGCCGGGAAATAGCGCATCACCTGCGGATCGGCGTTAAGCGCGGCGAAGGCCGGCAGATCGTCGTCGCGCCAGGGGCGCAGCCGCAGCCTGTCGCTGTCGAGGGTAAGGATGGTTGACATGATGCATAGCCTCCAATGAGCAAGGGCGCGGCGAGCCGCGCCCTTGGGCCGTCAACGGAACAGCGTTTGCGCCCAGCGCGCCAGCCCGGCGGTGACCGAGCCGAAGTCGTTGCCGCCGACGATCGGAATGCCAGGCAGCTGCTGTTGCAGCGCGGCGCGCAGCAGCGGCGAACGTGCGCTGCCGCCGGTCAGGTAGATCACCTGCGGCGCGGTCTGGCTGCTGGCCAACGCGGCGCTGACCTGCTCCTGGATGCGCATCAACGGCTGCGAGATGGCGTCGGCGAGCTGATCCTGGCTGATGCTTTCCGCCAGATCGGCCTGCACGAAGCTGAGCGGCGCGCTGATGGCGGTTTGGCCGGACAGGGCTATCTTACTCTCTTCGGCCGCGCGCACCAGCCGATAGCTCAGGCGCTGCTGGTACACTTTCAGCAGGCGTTTGACCTTTTCCGGCTCCGCCGCGTCGAGGATCAGATCGCGCAGCACGCGGCCGTTGGCGGCGCTGTAGAAGTCGTTTTGCGCCGGTACGTCGTTGGTCGCCACCGCGTTCCAGTAAGGCAGCGCCGGCAGGGCGATGCCTTTCCCGGTTTCGCCGCCCAGGCCGAACAGCGGCATCAGCTGTTTGAAGGCCAACATGATGTCCAGATCGTTACCGCCGACCCGGCATCCGCTGTGGCCCAGCAGGCTCTGCTGACGATCGGCGCGGTCGCGCCACTGCGGGCCCATCAGCAGCACCGAGCAGTCGGTGGTGCCGCCGCCGATGTCCACCACCAGCACGGTTTGCTCTTCGCTCAGCGTCGCCTCGAAGTCCAGCCCTGCCGCCACCGGCTCGAACTGGAATTCAATCTCTTTGAAACCGGCGCGTTCGGCGGCGCGCTGCAAAATGCCCTGCGCCTGCCGGTTGGCCTCTTCGCCGCCGATGCCCTGGAAGTTGATCGGTCGGCCGATCACCGCCTGATCGATACCGGCCTGCAGCACGTTTTCCGCCTGGCGTTTGATGTGGAACATCATGGCGCAAACCAGGTCTTCGAACAGGGCGATCTGCTGCGGCTTCAGGCCGTTGGCGCCGAGGAAGGACTTCGGCGAGCGCACGAAGTACACCTCTTCCGGATCTTCCATGTAGTGCGCCAGCGCCTGCAGGCCGAACAGCACGCTGTCGCCGCCGACCGGAATGTCCTCTTCGCGGTTGTAACTGATGGCGCGGCGCAGCAGCTGCTGGTTTTCTTCGCTGCCGGTCGGCACCTGCCAGTGGCGGTGCAGGCACTCGCTCACCGCTTCGCGGGTCGGCGCGCACAGCATTGAAGGCAGATACGGCTCGTTGTTTTCCAGCGTCAGCAGCTCGGGGCCGTGGTCGCGCATCACCGCGACGGAACAGTTGGCTGTCCCATAGTCGAATCCAATAAACATCTCTTTTTTGTCCCCATGCCAATGAAGGGGGGCGACTTTACCCGAGACGGGGCCGGTGGGCAATGCGCTGATGCGCGAGTGTCGAAAAATTTAGCGGGCGCGGCATCGGCATGCTTAACTTAATGTCCGAATTCCGCACGTCAGCGCGCCAGCCGAGCCCCATAATGCAGAAAAAACCGAACCCGAGCGTTGCCATGAATACCCAACAGCAAGCGTTGTACGACGCGCTGCGCGCGCGTGACCGCAAATTCGACGGCCGCTTTTTCGTCGGCGTCTCTTCCACCGGCATTTATTGCCGCCCGGTGTGCAGCGCCCGCACGCCGAAGCTGGAAAACTGCACCTTCTATCCGAGCGCGGCGGCGGCCGAGCTGGCGGGCTTTCGCCCCTGTCTCAAATGCCGGCCGGAACTGGCGCCCGGTCTGGCGCTGATCGATCTGGGCAACCGCTATGCGCAGGTGGCGGTGCAGCTCATCGAGCAGGGCTATCTGTCCGAACACAGCTGCGAAGCGCTGGCGGCGCGGCTCGGCATTTCCGATCGCCACCTGCGGCGTATCTTCGCTGAACAGTTTGGCGCTTCGCCGATCGATTACGCGCAGTCGCACCGGCTGCTGCAGGCCAAACGTCTGTTGGCGGATACCGATCTGCCGCTCAGCGAAGTGGCATTCGCCGCCGGTTTCGGCAGCCTGCGGCGTTTCAACGAGCTGTTCAAGGCGCGCTATCGCCTGATTCCGTCGGCGCTGCGCAGCGGCGGCGCGCGCGGTGAACGGGCCGCCGCCAGCGGCCTGGTGTTCCACCTGGGCTATCGGCCGCCCTATGACTGGGATCGCATGCTGAACTTCTTGCAGGCGCGCGCCGTGCAGGGCGTAGAGCGGGTCGAGGGCCGCCGCTATCTGCGTTCGATCTCAGTCAGCCAGGGCGGTACGGAGTATTGCGGCTGGCTCAGCGTGCAGCCGGAAGAAGCGCGCAACCGGGTCAGGGTAGAGATCGCGCCGGCGCTCAGTTTGGTGACGACCGAGGTGCTGCGCCGCGTACGCTTGCTGTTCGATTTGGACGCCGCGCCGGATCGCATCAATGAGGCGCTGGGTTCGCTGGCGGCCGATGCGCCGGGGCTGCGCCTGCCGGGCTGCGTAAACAGCTTCGAACAGGCGGCGCGTGCGGTGCTGGGGCAATTGGTCAGCGTGAAAATGGCGGCAACCTTCGCCGGACGGATGGCCGAACGTTGGGGCGAAGCGCTGGCGGCGCCGCACGAGGGCATCACCCACGTTTTTCCTGCCGCCGAACGGGTGGCGCAGCTGCAGCCCGAAGCCCTGCGCCCGCTCGGGGTGCAGCTGAAGCGCGCGGCGGCGCTGATCGAGATCGCCCGCGCGCTGGGCGAAGGGCGGCTGCAGCTCGATAACGTGCTGGATATTGAACAGGGCATCAAGGCGCTGACCGCGCTGCCGGGCATCGGCAGCTGGACCGCCAGCTATATCGCGATGCGCGCCTGGTCGTGGCCGGACGTGTTCCTGGCCGGCGATTACCTGATCAAACAGCGTTTCCCTGGCATGACGCCGCGCCAGATCGAACGCTATGCCGAACGTTGGCGCCCGTGGCGCTCTTACGCCACGTTGCACCTGTGGCACAACGACGGTTGGGCGCCGGAAGGGGAGGAGTAAGGCGCATTCGGGCTAGCGCGGGGCGTCGATCAGCTGCAGCAGGCGGCTCATGCCTTCGCGCATCAGGAACGCCAGCAGCTTTTCCCGCTCGGCCGGCGTCAGATGGTAGTAATATTCGATCCAGACCCGAACCGGATCCTGGCGTTTGATGTCGTAGTCCGGATGGTCGGCCTCGCGCAAGGCCGACAGGCTGTTCGCGCCGAACGGCAGGCTGTCGATATGGTATTCCAGCGCTTTACCTTGTACGCCGCTGCGGCGGCGGCTGACCCAGCCTTCGCGTCGGGCCATCAGATTGACCCCTTGCGGGGTCGAGGGCAACCCCGCTTTTCCCATCAGTTCCCTGGCGGAAAACCATTTCTTTTCCATAGTCCCTTATCCCTGAGCTATCACATGTCGAGGAAAATCAACGGATACGTCGATGTCCGCATGGGAGCTTCATCTTACTTAATCGTTTAAGCTTCAGGTGTTATTTATATCACTAATCTTGTATTGGTTAACATAATGTGAAAGACGAGAGGTGCGGCGCCGCCCGTGAGACGGCGCCGGCGAGGGAAGGCTTAGCGGATGCCGAAGTAGCCGTCGCTGAGCAGAACCGCCAACGGCTGCTCCAGCGCCACTTGGTCGCCTTCTGCCAGATCGACGCCGACATCGCGCAGCGCCTGCAGCGTCACCGGCTGGTGGGCCGGCCCGGCGAGCGTTTGCGCCTTGATCCGGTGCGCCGCGCCGTTGAGCATCGAGACCATCAGTTCATCCATCTGGTTGCAGTGCACGTTGGTGATGAAGCGTTCATCGATGCGAATGATGTCTATCTTCTGATCGCCCAACTCATCGAAGGCATTGATGTTATGCCCAAAGCCGTTGACGATCAGTCGGCAGCCCAGCTGCTGCAGTTCGCGCAGACACGCTCGGCACTGCGCGGCGTGCTCCAGCACCACGGCTTCATCGACGCTGAACAGCAGTGCCCGCGGCGGCAGCGAAGAGGCGCGCACCGTTTCCGTCAGGTCGCGCTGGAAGTCGGTGTTCAGCAGGCTGTCGGTAGCCAGCGGCAACGCGAGCGACAGCCCCTTGCGCTTGATGTCGTCGGCGTACGATACCAACAGCTGCGTCACCGCCCAGCGGTCGATGTCCGGCATCAGGCCGTACAGCTGCGCCGCGGCGATGAACGCCTCGTGCGGCAGCGGCCTGCCGTCCGGCGCCATAACCTGCAGCTTCACTTGATGGAACGCGGCCGACAGCGGCGTCGCCGGCGGCGCGACCGCGTGGGTCAGCAGCCGCAGCTGCCCCTCGCTGATGATCGTCTGTACCTCCTGTGGGGTCAGCAATTCATGCTGCCGTTCCAGCAGCTGTTTTTGCCGCGTTTCGTACAGATAAACCTGGCCGCGGCCGTGGTGCTTGGCGGTGTAGCAGGCGATGTCGGCCTGGGCCAGCAGTTCGCTGCTTTTGGCGTCGCCGCCGATGCGCGTGATGCCGGCGCTGGCGCCGACGCGATAAATTTTCCCTTCCCAGTAGAACGGATGCTGGCTGATTTGGTTGACTACCTGCTGCATCAGCGATTTCGCCTGCTCCAGCCGGCAGTCGAACAGGATCAAACCGAACTCGTCACCGCCCAGCCGAGCCAGGCAGTCGCTGTTGCGCAGCTGGTGCCGCATCAGCTGGGCGATGTCTCGCAGCAAGGCATCACCCGCCGCGTGGCCGGCGGTGTCGTTTACCGCTTTGAACCGATCCAGATCGAGGAACACCAGCGAATGCGACGACGACGGTTCCCCGCCGGCGGCGATCGCCGCCTTCAGCTGCTTCTCGAAGCGGGTGCGGTTCGGCAGGCCGGTCAGCGCGTCGTGCGAGGCGCTGTAGCTGAGCTTTTTCATCAGTTCGCGCGAGGCGGTGACGTCCTGCAGCACCATCACCGCGCCCATGGTTTCGCCATCGAGCGTTTTCAGCGGTGAGACCGACTGTTGCACGTCGAAATAACGTCCGTCGCGGCTGTGCAGCACCAGCGCGTAATCCGCCGGCCCTTGCCGCGGGTATTGCGTGAGGTTTTCGATTTCCGGGCCGTCTTTGCCGTTGGTCAGGCGCACCACGCCGGCGATGGGCATACCGATCGCCAGGTCGAGCGGCCAGCCGCACATCTGCTCGGCCACTGGGTTCATAAAGGTGATGCGCAGGTGGCTGTCGGTGGAGATCACCCCTTCGCCGATGGCGTCGAGGGTGATGTGCAGGCGCTCTTTTTCTTCGTGCAGCGCCTCGGCGAGGATCTTGAGCTCGGTCATGTCGATATTGGTGCCGATCATGCGCAGCGGCCGGCCCTGGTCGTCGAGGATCACGTTGCCCTGGCCGCGAATATGGCGCAGCTTGCCGCCGCGCGTGGTAATGCGAAATTCCATGACGAAAGGCTTGGGATTGGCCAGCAGCGCGGCCAGCTCGCGATCGGTGCGCTCGCGATCTTCCGGCACCAGCAGGGTGCGCCACAGCGCCAGCGTCGGCGTTTGGTCGGGATTGAGATCGTAGAGTTCGAACATGCGCTGATCCCAGGTGAAGTGTTCCTGGCTCATCACCCATTCCCAAATGCCGACGCCGCCCACTTGGTTGGCCAGCGTAATGCGCTCCACCAGCCGGTTGTTCTCTGCCTCGCTGCGTTTGAGGCCGCTGATGTCCTCGACCTGAGAGATGAAGTACAGCGGTTGCCCTTCGGCGTCGCGCACCAGCGAGACGGCCAACAGCGCCCAAACGGTCTGGCCGTCGCTGCGGATATAGCGTTTCTCCATGGTGTAGCTGCTGATGTGGCCGTCGAGCAGATCGTGCAACTGGCTGAGATCGGCGTTGAGGTCGTCCGGGTGGGTGATCTCTTGAAAGGTCAGGCGATAGAGTCTTTCGGGCGGATAGCCGAGCAGCTTGCACAGCGCCTGGTTAACCTGCAGCCATTTGCCCTCCGGCGACACCAGCGCCATGCCGATGGCGGAATACTCCAGCGCGCTGCGAAAGCGGCTTTCGCTCTCGACGATGTGTTGTTTCTCCACCCGAAAGGTGTGCATCACCATCGCCATCGCGTGTGCCGGGATCAGGATCAGCAGCATCGGCAAGTACAGGCCAAGCTCACCGAAGACGTGTGCAGAGGCCTGCAGGTGCAGCACGCCCAGCGAGATCAGCACCGTGATCAGCAGCAGGGTGCAGAAACAGACGGCGAAGGCTTCGAAGCGCGGCAGCGCGATGGCGGCCCACAGCAGCGGCAGGATGACGAAGGTGAACGGGAACGGCAGATAGGTCAGCGCCAGGTAGCTGAAGGCCAGGGAGCCCATCAGCGTGAGCAGCAGCGGGTAGGGGTTCAGCGCCGCCAAGGTGCGGCGGTGATAGGTGAGGCCAAGCGGCGCCAGCGACAGCACCCCTATTGCTTCGGAGATGAACCAGATGCCGAACGATTGCCAGAACGTTTGATCCGGCGTGGGCGAGAGCCCGGCGGCCAGCAGCGCGCTGAACAGCGGGGTGAAGATCACCGCGCACACCACAAAGCGCAGCCAGCAGCCCAGATCGCTCAGCGGATCGTTCGCCGGCAGCGTGCGGCGCAGCAGCAGGGCGCAAACCGCCGCTTCCAGCAGGTTGATGGCGGCCAGCTTGACGGGAATGATGCTGATGCCGAACAGCAAGAAGCTGGCGAGCACGATGCCGAGGCCGCTGGCCAGCAGCGGCAGGCCCCAGTGGCGCGGGGCGTGGCGGTACAGCACGGCGATCGCGGCGGCGGTCGGGAACCACAGCGGCGTGAAGTGGCGGGCTTCGCTGGACAGCGACAGGCTCAGCAAGGCGAGCAGAAACGTCGCCAACGCCACTAACAGGGAATGCGTCAGCATGACGCCTTTGCGGGTGCCGAACGTGTTCGGCGCGCTGATCTCCATAGACATCCTTACCGATGGCCTCTGTCAGTGATTGGATTCATGACGTGGATGAATTAAGACGATTTATTGGCAAAGGGTAGTACAGCGCGAGAGGAAAACCTACCGGGAAGGCCGACTTTACTGCGTTACACGCAAGCCCGGCGACAGAATGACGAAAAAGCCGGCGCGGGGCCGGCTTTTGGCGTATTACAGCAGGAACAGGGTGGCGAGGCCGAGGAAGATGAAAAAGCCGCCGGTGTCGGTCAGCGCGGTGATGAGCACGCTCGAGCCGACCGCCGGATCGCGGCCCAGTTTGAGCATGGTCATCGGGATCACCACGCCCATCAGCGCAGCCAGCAGCAGGTTGAGCAGCATCGCCAGCGTCATCACGCCGCCCATCGCCGCGTCGCCGTACAGCAGCCAGGTGATCACGCCCATGATGCCGCCCCACACCACGCCGTTGATGATGGCCACTCCCAGCTCTCTGAGCATCAGGCGTGAGATGTTGCCGACTTCGATCTGGTGCAGCGCCAGCGCGCGCACGATCATGGTGATGGTCTGGTTGCCGGTGTTGCCGCCGATGCCGGCGACGATCGGCATCAGCGCCGCCAGTGCCACCAGCTGGGAAATGGTGTGTTCGAACAGGCCGATCACGCGCGAGGCGACGAACGCGGTGCAGAGATTGATCGCCAGCCAGGCCCAGCGGGTCTTGACCGCCTTGCTGACCGGGGCGAACACGTCTTCTTCCGGGCTTAAACCGCCCATGCGGCGCAGGTTGGTGTCGCTCTCTTCGTTGACGGCGTCGACGATCTCTTCGATGGTCAGGCGGCCCATCAGTTTGCCCTTGGCGTCAACCACCGGGGCGCTGATCAGGTCGTAACGTTCGAACGCGCCGGCCGCTTCATCGGCCTTGTCTTCGGGCTGAAAGGTGGCGGGATCGCTGTCCATCACTTCGCGCACCGGGATCTCCGGATCGTTCAGCAGCACCGCGGTCAGCGGCAGCTCGCCCAGCAGGGTGTTTTTGCGGTCGGTGACGAACAGTTTATCGGTGGCGTCGGGAATGGTTTTGCGCATGCGCAAAAAGCGGTGCACCGCGCCGAGCGTGACGTCCGGCCGCACCGTCACCAGTTCGAAATCCATCATCCAGCCGACGCTGTCTTTGGCGTACTGGCTCATCTCGCGCACCTGGGCGCGCTGCTCCGGCTCCAGCGAGGTCAGCAACCGGCCCATCAGGTTACGCGGCAGGTATTGCGCCAGGTAGGCCTGTTCGTCGACGTCCAGCGTTTTGATCGCTTTGAGCAGGTCTTTGTCGCTCATTTCCTCGATCAGGCTGTCCCAGACCGGCTCGGCGACCTCCACCAGCGTCTGGCCGCGCTTGCTGTTGCCCACCAGCCGCCACAGCGCCATACGTTCATCCTGCGGCAGCGCTTCCAGCAGGTCCGCCAGGTCGGCGGCGTGCATGTCGTCCAACAGGCCGGTGATTTCCGCCGTCTGGTTCAGCAGTTCGCTTTGGCTGAGGGCGTGCTCATCCCCTGGCCGGCCGAGAATACCGTCGACCAATTCCTTATTGTTCAACAGCAGAGTGAGAATGCGCTGGCGGTGTTCAGCGACTTTTTTGACGTTATGGGTTGCGGCTGACATGGTGTTCCTTAACGGGCGCTCGGCGTTCCTGACGCAGGCTCATTAAAAGATAGAGCATAGCGAGTGCCGGAGTCATTTTTATGAAACGGACGGGGCGCGGCGGTTATTCAGAGGAGGCGTCCTGTTGCGGCGCGCTGACTTCGGCGGCGTTTTGCGCAGCGGCCTGCTTTTTTTCCTGATGATGAGGCACCGCCACCACGGCGGCGTACAGCAGTCTGCCGACTAAAATGATAAAGCTGATAAACAACACTATCTTCGTCATCTGTCCGGTGGTTTTCTTGCGCATATATCACCCGGTATGCCGGTGTCCTGTGTGATTCGCTCGAGAATTTGTAACCGGATTTTAGGCGCTGATGACAAAAGTTGTCCATTTTTTTCCGGCGTGCGGGACGGCGCATTAGGGTTTCGTTTAGGTTGACGGGGCGAGGGCGGAAAGAAAAACCCCCTGACAGGCAGGGGGCGGGGGGATCAGGCGGAGCGCTGTTCGTCTTGCGAGCCTTCTTCGTCGATCAGCAGCTTCCAGCCGACGACGTCGTTCCAGTAGGCCTGCTCGCGTTCGAAATCGAGCTGCACCAGGTTGTTCTGCGCCAGGTAGCCGGCCGGGAAGCGCAGCGTCCAGTGGTTGTCGTCGGTGGTCAGGCGCAGCGTTTCCGGCGTGGTGGTCGACTGACGCTGGTTGTTGAGCAGGGTGCTCAGACGCAGCAGCTGGATCAGCGGCAGGTAGTGTTTCTTCTTGAACAGGTTGAGGCGCGGCAGCTCTTCCAGCTTGATCGCCTTGCGGTGGAAACGCACCAGCGCCGCCAGCAGCAGCTGCTGTTCCTGGTTGAAGCCAGGCAGGTTGGAGTTTTGCAGAATGTAGGCCGAATGGCGGTGCATGCCGCTGTGGTTGATGCTCAGCCCCACTTCGTGCAGCATGGCGGCCCATTTCAGCAGCGCTTCCAGCTGCGGATGCGCCAGCTTGGTGTTCTGCGCCATCCACTGCGAGTAGAGCAGCTCGGTGGTTTCCAGCACCCGTTTGGCCTGCTCGCGATCGATGTTGTAGTGATCGGCCAGGCTTTTGGCGGTGCGGCTGCGGATGTCCTGGTGGCGGAAACGGCCTTCCATTTCATACAGCACGCCTTCGCGCAGCGCGCCGTCGGACAGGCGCAGATCGCGGATCGCCAGCGCATCGAACACGCCGCACAGGATAGCCAGCCCCGGCACGAACACCGATTGGCGATCTTCCGACAGCCCCGGCAGGCTCAGCGAGCCGAAGCTTTTGAACTGCAGCACCTGCTCGGCGAGCATTTCCAGGCGATCCAGGGTGATGAGACCGTCTTTTTCCCCCATCGCCACCAGCACTTCGTGGGCGGCCTTGATGGTGCCCGAGGCGCCCAGCGCGTACTGCCAGCCTTGAATGCGGTACTGCCAGGCCAGCGTTTCCAGCTTCTGCGCCGCCGCCAGCCGCGCGCGGCGGAAGTTGTTTTTGCTGATCTCGCCGCCCGGGAAGAACAGCTGGGCGAAGCTGACGCAGCCCATGCGGCGGCTTTCCGCCAGCAGCGGCTCGAAGTCTTCGCCGATCACCAGCTCGGTGGATCCGCCGCCGATGTCGATCACCAGCTTGCGGCCTTTCTCCGGCTGAGTGTGCTCCACGCCCATGAAGATCAGGCGCGCTTCTTCCTGACCGGCGATGATTTCGATCGGGTAGGGGATCACTTTGGCGGCGCGCTTGAGGAACACTTCGGCGTTCACCGCCTGACGCAGGGTGTGCGTCCCGACGATGGTGACGTTATCCGCCGGGAAGCCCTGCAGCCGTTCGGCAAACAGGGCCAGGCAGGCCAGGCCGCGCTCTATCGCCTCTTCACTGAGTACGTTGTTGCTGTCCAATCCGTCGGCGAGATGCACCCGCTGTTTTAAACGGCCCAATACCTGTAAGGCGCCGTTGACGACGCGGGCGATCACCATGTGGAAACTGTTCGACCCGAGGTCGATGGCGGCGATTTCCTGCGGTTTGTTCGTTGCAGTGTTTTTTAGCGGCATAGTTGCTGGCCTACTGTCCTGGTTGTTCCAGAGCTTTTAAATACTCGTAAATAGCTACCTGGGCACGCACTTTGCGGCGGTTGCCGCGCGGCACGTACTGGTTGCTCAGTTCTTTATCCACATAACGGGCCTTGACCGTATCGCTGAACAGGATCTCCAGAATGTCCAGAACGCGCTGTTTCAGCGCCGGATCCAGCAGCGATACCGCCACTTCGATACGGTAATCTATGTTGCGGGTCATCCAGTCGGCGGAGGACAGATACACCCGTTTGTCACCTTTATTGTCGAAAACGTAAACCCGATCGTGTTCCAAAAAGCGATCGACGATGCTGATCACCTGAATATTGTCGCTGATCCCCGGCAGGTTGGGAATCAGGGAACACATGCCCCGCACCAGCAGGCGGATCTTCACGCCGGCGCCGGACGCGGTATATAACCGATCTACCAGCCCTTTATCCACCAGATTATTTATTTTCAACATAATGCCGGCCTGTTCCCCGGCCTGGGCGTTGGCGATTTCGTTGTCGATCAGCTCATACAGCTTCAGGCGCGAGTTCTGCGGCGACACCATCAGGTTGTCGAAGGTGACCGGCCGGTAGGGGTTCTCGATAAAGTTGAATACCCGGCGCACCTCGTTGGTGATGCGTGAGTCGGCGGTCAACAGCGAATAGTCGGTGTAGATGCGCGCGGTTTTTTCGTTAAAGTTGCCGGTACCGATATGAGCATAGCGCACAATGTCATCGCCTTCACGGCGCGAAATCAGGAACAGCTTGGCGTGGATTTTCAGGCCCGGCGCGGAGAAGATCACGTGCACGCCGGCTTCGGTCAGGCGCTTCGCCCAGTGAATGTTGGCCTCTTCGTCGAAGCGCGCCTGCAGCTCGACCACCACCGTGACCTTCTTGCCGTTGTGCGCGGCGTGGATCATCGATTCGATGATGCGCGAATCTTTCGCCACCCGATAGATGTTGATCTTGATAGCCAACACGCTCGGATCGAACGACGCCTGGCGCAGCAGCTCCAGCACGTGCTCGAAGGTGTGGTACGGGTAGTAGAGCAGCACGTCTTTTTCGCGAATGGCGTCGAAGCCGTTGCGGAAACCGTCGAACCAGATGTGGCGCAGGCGCGGCAGCGGCTTGTTGACCAGGTTGGCCTTGCCGACGTTCGGGAAACTGATGAAATCTTTGAAGTTGTGGTAGCGGCCGCCGGCGATCACCGAATCGTAGTTGGAGATGCCCAGCTTGCCGCGCAGCAGCTCCACCATTTCGTTCGGCATGTCGCGCTGATACACGAAGCGCACCGGCTCGGCGGTCAGGCGCTGTTTCAGGCTGGAGGACATCAGTTCCAGCAGGCTGGATTCCATTTCGGTGACCAGATCGTACTCCGCGTCGCGGGTCATTTTCATCGAGTAGGCGTTGAGCGCGTCGTAGTCGAAGAAGCCCTTGAAGATATCGTCCAGGCAGTAGCGCAGAATGTTGTCCAGCAGGATCATCGGCTTACGGCGGCGCGGCGCTTCCGGCGGCAGATTGACGAAGCGCGGCACCTTATCGGACGGGATCTCCAGCAGCGCATAGTCGATGCGCGCGCCGCGAATGATCTCCACTGCCAGGTAGGTGTAATCGTCTTTCAGAAACTGCACCAGGTTGGTGTCGTGGTTGATCAGGATCGGCGTGATGTGCTGGCGCAGATGCTGTTTGAAATATTGCCGCAGCCAGATTTGCTGGTTCTCGGACACCTGGCGTTCGTTGATCAGGAAGATCTGATTGCGCGCCATTTCCAGCAGCAGATCGTTGTACAGGCCGTCGAACTCCTGATCGGTTTTCAGCACCTTGGCCTGGATCTTTTTCAGCAGGTGGCGCGAGGCGCCGGCGGAGCCTTGCTCTTCGCTGATCAGGATGCGCCGTTTGAGATCGGCGAAGCGGACTTTATAGAACTCGTCGAGGTTATTGGAGTAAATGCCCAGAAAACGCATACGTTCAATCAGGGGATTGCTCTTATCTGCGGCTTCCTGCAACACGCGTTCATTAAAGGATAACCAGCTTAGTTCTTTTTCGATGTAGAGCTTTTCCTGACCCATTGCCACTCCAGTTCAAATTTAGAATAGGATCCGGGACGCAGCGCCCGGATGCCGCTCTAGTGTCCTTCATCATTATTGCGAGAGATTGACAGGAAAGTCCAACATATCCATTGCGTTGGCGCGCGGCGTTTTTTGGCGGCAATAAATTTTCGTCGATGCAGGGCGCAGGGGGGTGGAATGAGCAGCATGAAATGAAGGTTAGCAGGCTTATTCTTGGTGGTATTAAGCGTGTTTACGTTCATTTTTCAGCAATATATCAACGCCATATTGTCTGTTTGCAGTGTAAAAAACCTGGAGTGTGGCGGGTAACTTTGTCATGCAAACGTCATAAAACTGACATAAGATGCCCGGTTATCTTACGGCGTAAGCCCGATTACATCAGCGACAGCGAGACACATGACACAGACGACGGCAAATCAACATCCCCGAGATCGCCTGCGCGGGCGCATCGACCGCGGCGTGCAGGCGGCAGTGACCGCCTGCGGGCTGATGGTGCTGATGACGTTGATGCTGATCTTCGTCTATTTGCTGTTTGCCGTGCTGCCGCTGTTCAAACCGGCCTCGCTCGGCCAGGCGCAGCCGCTGCCGATCGCGGCTTCGGCCCCGGCGCTGGCGCTGGGCATGGACGTGCAGCAGCGCGTCGGTTACCGCATCGACGCGCAGGGCGCGGGGCAATTTTATCGCCTTACGCCGGCACCGAACGGCCAGCCCCAGGCGCCGCTGGCGCAGCAGACGCTGCTGGCCAAACCGGCGCTGCTTGCCCAGGCCGCCGGAGAGCGCGATCTGTTCGCGCTGGCGCAGGCCGACGGCCGGTTGGTGGTGGCGCGCGCGGATTTTGCGACGGCGGAAAACGGCCGGCCGCAGTGGCTGTTCCCGCTCGGGCAGCAGCCGTTGGCGCTGGATCCGCAGCGCAAGCCGCTGAAACTGCTGTCGCTGGCGGATGCGCATCGCGGGCAGTATCTGCTGGCTGGGGTGACTGACGATCGGCGGCTGGTGTTCGGCCGTTTCAGCCCTGACCGGCCGCCGCAGTTCAGCGAGCGGCCGCTGGAACACGATGCTGAGCAACTGGTGCTGACGCCGGATGGCCGCCAGCTTTACCTGCTGACCGGCAACCGGCTGGCGCGTTATCAGATCGACGGCGCGCAGCTGCAGCTGCGTGAAACGCGTACCCTTGGCGAACATGCCCCGTATCAGATGACGGCGCTGCCCGGCGGCAGTGCGCTGCTGATCAAGGGCGCCGACGGCAATCTGCGCGAGTGGTTCGAAGTAGAAAAAGAGCAGCGCTGGCGCCTGACGCCGGTGCAGCATTTCGACCATGGCGCCGACGGGCAGGAGCTGACGGTGGCTGAGCCCTATCGCCGGGTGTTCGCCACCCTGCGGCCCGATGGCGGCTTCTCGCTGTTCTCCACCATTCAACCGCAGCCGCTGCTGAATACCCGTTTGGGCGCTGAGGTGCGGCAGATGGCGTTCGCGCCGCGCGGCGATGGCCTGTTGCTGGAGAGCGCGCAGGGCTGGCAGCGCTATGCGCTCGACAACCCGTATCCGGACGTCACCTGGCGTTCGCTGTGGGGCAAGGTGTGGTATGAGAACTACCCACAGCCGGCCTATGTTTGGCAGTCCACCTCCGGCGAAGACAGTTACCAACCCAAATTCAGTTTGATGCCGGTGATCTTCGGCACCTTCAAGGCGGCGGCTTACGCGATGCTGTTCGCCATTCCCCTGGCGCTGGCCGGCGCCATCTATACCGCTTACTTTATGACGCCGGGGCTGCGGCGGGTGATCAAACCGGCTATCGAAGTGATGGGCGCGCTGCCGACGGTGGTGATCGGGCTGGTGGCCGGCATTTGGCTGGCGCCGATCATCGAGCAGTATCTGTTGGCGGTGCTGGCGTTGCCGCTGCTGCTGGCGGCGGCGGTGCTGCTGTGCGGCGCGTTGACCCATCGCTTTATGCCGCGTTGCCGGCCGGGCGTCGATCTGCTGTTGCTGTTGCCGCTGCTGGCGTTGACGGTGTGGCTGGCGCTCAGCCTGGGGCCGCGGCTGGAGGTGGCGCTGTTCGGTGAGCCGCTGCATTTCTGGCTGGGGGATAATTACGATCAGCGCAATGCGCTGGTGGTGGGCGTGGCGATGGGCTTCGCGCTGGTGCCGATCATCTTCTCGCTGGCGGAGGACGCGCTGTTCAGCGTGCCGGCCACCCTGAGCCAGGGCTCTTTGGCGCTGGGCGCCACCCAATGGCAGACGGTGATCAAGGTGGTGCTGCCTTCCGCCAGCGCCGGTATTTTCTCCGCGCTGATGATCGGCTTTGGCCGCGCGGTGGGGGAAACCATGATCGTGCTGATGGCCACCGGCAATACGCCAATTATCGACGGCAGCCTGTTCCAGGGGCTGCGGGCGCTGGCGGCCAATATCGCCATCGAGATGCCGGAGGCGGTCTCCGGCAGCAGCCATTACCGCGTGCTGTTCCTGACCGCGCTGGTGCTGTTTGTCTTCACCTTCGTGTTCAACACGCTGGCGGAGGCGGTGCGCCTGCGGCTGCGCAAGCGTTACACGCCAAATCAGGAGGCGCCATGAAGAACTGGGTGAAGAGCGGGTCGCCGTGGATATGGCTGACCGCCGGTTCGGTGGCCGTCAGCCTGTTGGCGCTGATCGGCATTTTGTTGCTGCTGGCCGGACAAGGGATGCGCTATTTCTGGCCGAGCCCGGTTTATCAGTTCGAGCTGAATCAGAACGGCGCCGGGCCGGTGACGGTGATCGGCGAGCTGTACCAGCAGCAAAGCATTTCGCGCCGCCAGCTGGCGGAAGCGGGCGTGACGCCGCCGGGCGAGGCGCAAAGCGTCGAACGTTATCTGATCAAGGTCGGCAACCGCGAGCGCGAGGGGCAGGATTTTCGCACGCTGCTGGCCAGCGACATCCGCAGCCAAAGCACGCCGCGCGGCCTGCTGGTACTGGAGCGCGACAGCCACGGTACCGCCTACGGCTATCTGGCGGGGCTGCTGGAGGATGGGCAACCGCTGACCGGCCGCAATCTGGGGCAGGCGTTGCAGCAGCGGCTGCCACAAATCGCCGCGCTCTCGCGCCAGGCGCACGACATTCAATTCCGCGATATGGCGCGCATCAATCAGCAGTTTGACGCGCTGCGGCTGCGGGAAAAGCGCCTGCAGCGCGACGATAAGCTGGACGCCCGCGCGCAGGACGCCATCAAGGCCGAGCGGCTGGAGTTACAGCGGCAATACCAGCTGCTGTCCGAACGCCTGGCGGGGCTGAACCGCGATCGCCAGCGCGATGCGCTGCTGCTGCGCGACATGCATGGCCAGACGTTGACCATTCCGCTCAGCCAGGTGCGCGATGCCTGGTACCCGAACGCCATGAACACCACCGAGAAGCTGGCGCATTGGGGCGAGCAGGTGAAGAAGTTCCTCACCGACAGCCCGCGTGAGGCGAATACCGAAGGCGGGGTGTTCCCGGCCATTTTCGGCACGGTGTTGATGGTGATCCTGATGTCGATCGTGGTGATGCCGTTTGGCGTGATCGCGGCGGTATATCTGCACGAGTATGCCGGCAACAATCTGCTGACGCGGGTGATCCGCATCGCGGTGGTCAACCTGGCCGGCGTGCCCTCGATCGTCTATGGCGTCTTCGGCCTCGGCTTTTTCGTTTATATGATAGGCGGCACGCTCGATCAGCTGTTCTATCCTGAATCCTTGCCCAACCCGACCTTCGGCACGCCCGGCGTGCTGTGGGCGGCGCTGACGCTGGCGCTGCTGACGCTGCCGGTGGTGATCGTCGCCACCGAGGAAGGGCTGTCGCGCATTCCCACCTCGCTGCGGCAGGGCTCGATGGCGCTGGGCGCCAGCCGGGCCGAGACGCTGTGGCGCATCGTGCTGCCGATGGCGGCGCCGGCGATGATGACCGGCCTGATTCTGGCGGTGGCGCGCGCCGCCGGGGAGACCGCGCCGCTGATGCTGGTGGGGGTCGTGAAATCGGTGCCGGTGCTGCCGGTGGACGAGATTTTCCCGTATCTGCACCTGGAGCGGAAGTTTATGCATCTGAGCTTCCAGATCTACGATATGGCATTCCAAAGCCCGAGCGTAGAGGCGGCGCGGCCGCTGGTGTTCGCCACCGCCTTCCTGCTGGTGACGATCGTGGTGAGTTTGAATCTGGCGGCGATGGGTATCCGCCATTCGTTGAGGGAGCGGTACCGAGCATGGTCGCAGTAACAATGACGCTATTTTTGGGGAGTGCGTAATGGGTGTGATGACGCCAGGCAGTTTGCCCCGGCTGGATGTCCAGCATCTCGACGATGAACAGACCGCGCTGGCGGTCAACGGCCTGAACCTGTTTTATGGCGACAAACAGGTGCTGCACGATATTTCGCTGCGTATCCCGAAACACCGGGTGACGGCCCTGATCGGCCCCTCGGGCTGCGGTAAATCGACGCTGCTGCGCTGTTTCAACCGCATGAACGATCTGGTGGACAACTGCCGCATCGAGGGCGAGCTGCAGCTGAACGGCGCGGCGATCTCCGGCGCACAGATCGACGTGGCGGCGCTGCGGCGGCGGGTGGGCATGGTGTTCCAGCGGCCGAACCCGTTCCCGAAATCGATCTATGAAAACGTGGTGTACGGCCTGCGGCTGCAGGGCGTGCGCGACCGGCGCTTGCTGGATGAGGCGGTGGAGCGTTCGCTGCGCGCCGCCGCGCTGTGGCATGAGGTGAAGGACCGGCTGCGCGAAAATGCGTTCCGCTTGTCCAGCGGCCAGCAGCAGCGCCTGGTGATCGCGCGCGCCATCGCCATCGAGCCGGAGGTATTGCTGCTCGACGAGCCGACCTCGGCGCTGGATCCGATCTCCACGCTGACTATCGAAGAGCTGATTTCCGCGCTGAAACAGCGTTACAGCGTGGTGCTGGTGACGCACAACATGCAGCAGGCGGCGCGCGTCTCCGACTACACCGCCTTTATCCACCAGGGGCGGCTGGTGGAGTACAACGACACCGACGCCATCTTCACCTCGCCGCGCCAGCGCCGCACCGAAGATTATATTACCGGGCGGTATGGTTGAGGGGAGAGCGACGGAGGTTTTCGCTCCGTCGCCGGCAATGGCCGTTGCAGTCGGCCTGCGTCTGCTGTTTTATTTTACCCGCGCATTAAGCCGGCATGAATTAATGCATGGCATAAGTCTGATTGCCGGCGAGTTTGTTTTATTCATTTTTCATCATGTGGAATTCAATCCATTCTCTGCAATTTATTATCAACCACAATTATGTTGTCGGTGATGATCAATATAATTGCTAATGTCGATAATGGCTGTGGCGGGCTCGGCGGTGCTGAAATGGTAATCCTTAATGCGCGCGGCCTTTAGCCGTAACCCGCAATACCAACCCCACCAACAGCAACGCAGCCCCCGAGGCATAGAGCGGGAACCAGCGCGTCCACCAGAGCGGGGAAAACAGCGGGGTGCTGTTGGGATCTGCAGGCGCGTAGCCGCTATAGGTATTTAGACCGGCGGCGATGGCGAGCATCGCCAGGCCGATAAAAAGCAGCAGGTTTGAAACTTTAGCCATTTACGTTACTCCTTCGTAGAAATTCAGAGGAAAGGTTCTTGTTATTGCGGTGCGTTACTGTTTCATCCACTATTCCGGTTAAATACGCTCTTGGCTTTTTTATCAGCTCATTTTCCGGTAAAAATGGCATCACCGAATACTAGCCGGTTATTCGCCAATAAAAAACCCGCCAGCGCGGGTTTTCTCTTTTTTCTCGCAGACCGTCACTTCACCAGCGGCTTATCGCCCGGCGTTTTGAACTTCGCCAGATATTGCGGCTGGAAGATGCACATGCGCAGCACGGTGCGGTATTCGCCGTTGACGAAGAACTCGTCGATCAGCTCGCCTTCCACGTTGAAGCCCAGTTTGCTGTAGATGTGGATCGCTTTCGGGTTCTCCTTGTCGACGATCAGGTACAGCTTGTACAGGTTCAGCACCGAGAAGCCGTAGTCCATCGCCAGACGGGCGGCGGTGCTGGCGTAGCCTTTGCCCTGATGGGCGGGATCGATGATGATCTGGAATTCCGCGCGGCGGTGGATGTGATCGATCTCCACCAGCTCCACCAGGCCGACCTTGGCGCCTTCGTGCTCGATGATAAAGCGGCGCTCGCTCTGATCGTGAATGTGTTTGTCGTAAAGATCGGAAAGCTCGACAAAGGCTTCGTAGGGTTCTTCAAACCAATAGCGCATGACGCTGGCGTTGTTGTCCATCTGGTGGACGAACGACAGATCGTCCCGTTCCAATGGGCGTAACCTGACGCTGGCAGTGCTGGACATGTGGGCTCCTCTGTGCCGTGAAATTGTGCAAAGTATAACTTCACAGAATGGATGAAGGCGAAAAAAAACGGCGCCGCGTGGGCGCCGTTTAGGCAAGGTTCAGGCTGCGCGCCTCAGTCGGCGGCGTGGCCCTGCGCCGGCAGGCGTTCGCCGTCCAGCCAGGCGGCGCCGTCGCGCATCGCCAGGCGGCCGTCGACGAACCAGCTCACCACCAGTGGATAGATCGTGTGTTCCTGGGTTTGCACCCGTTCAACCACGTCATCTTCCTCGTCGTCAGCGAAAATCGGCACCTTGGCCTGCAAAATCACCGGGCCGCCGTCGAGCTGTTCGGTCACGAAGTGCACCGAGGTGCCGTGTTCGCTGTCGCCGTTGTCGATGGCCTGACGGTGGGTATGCAGCCCCGGGTATTTCGGCAGCAGGGAAGGGTGGATGTTCAGCAGGCGGCCGGCATAGCGCTGCACGAACTGCGGGCTGAGGATACGCATGTAGCCGGCCAGCACCACCAGATCGGGCTGGTACTGGTCGATGGCGTCCGCCAACGCGGCGTCGAACGCCGCGCGATCGGCGTAAGCCTTGGCATCCAGCGCCTGGGCGGCGATGCCCGCCGCCTCTGCACGTTGCAGGCCGTAAGCCTGCGCCTTGTTGCTGAATACCGCCACGATCTCGGCGGCGATGCGGCCCTGCTGGCAGGCGTCAATCAGCGCCTGGAGATTGCTCCCCTGGCCGGAGACCAACACCACGATCTTTTTCATCAGTTGATGACCACTTGTTGTTCGTCGGAAGAGGCGGTCAGTTTACCGATTTTCCACGCTTTTTCACCTGCCGCGGTCAGCAGCGCGATGGCCGTTTCCACTTCGGCTTCCGGCAGGGCGATGACCATGCCTACGCCGCAGTTGAAGGTGCGGTACATTTCATGACGGCTGACGTTGCCGGCCTGCTGCAGCCAGGTGAACACCGCCGGCCA
The DNA here is from genome assembly GCF_002935055.1 of Serratia sp. SSNIH1. NCBI lineage: Bacteria > Pseudomonadati > Pseudomonadota > Gammaproteobacteria > Enterobacterales > Yersiniaceae > Serratia > Serratia sp. SSNIH1. Next base: position 4,367,563 of record NZ_CP026383.1, on the reverse strand, counting down.
CTGCCAGCTGGCTTCGTCGATCACCGCCTGCATGCCTTCCGGCAGCACGCGCGGAATGTTTTCCCAGAAGCCGCCGCCGGTGAGGTGAGCGATGGCGTGGACGTCCGCCTTCTCGATCAGCTCCAGCACGGACTTCACGTAAATCTTGGTCGGCGCCAGCAGGTGGTCGGCCAGCGGTTTGCCTTCCAGCTGAGTGGCGGTCGGATCGGTGTTGCTCACTTCCAGGATTTTGCGCACCAGCGAGTAGCCGTTGGAGTGCGGGCCGGAAGCGCCCAGGGCGATCAGCGCGTCGCCGGACTGCACTTTACTGCCGTCGATGATCTCGGATTTTTCGACCACGCCGACGCAGAAACCGGCCACGTCGTAATCTTCGCCGTGGTACATGCCCGGCATTTCAGCGGTTTCGCCGCCCACCAGCGCACAGCCGGACTGTTTGCAGCCTTCGGCGATGCCGGTGATCACGCTGGCCGCGGTGTCCACATCCAGCTTGCCGGTCGCGTAGTAGTCGAGGAAGAACAGCGGCTCGGCGCCCTGAACCACCAGATCGTTGACGCACATCGCCACCAGATCGATGCCGATGGTGTCGTGGCGTTTCAGATCCATCGCCAGACGCAGCTTGGTGCCCACGCCGTCGGTACCGGAAACCAGCACCGGCTCGCGGTATTTCTGCGGCAACGCACACAGGGCGCCAAACCCGCCCAGACCGCCCATCACTTCCGGGCGACGGGTCTGTTTAACTACACCTTTGATGCGATCTACCAATGCGTTGCCTGCATCGATATCGACACCTGCGTCTTTATAGCTGAGAGAGGTTTTGTCGGTCACTGCGCGATTCCCCACGACGGTTTGCGGTTTGAAAACTGTGCTTCCGATGTTGATTCCGGAATAAGGCGCGGCAATTCTAACAGCGCAGGCAAACGTTTGCGAGCGGCTTGTGAACCGGCTCCGCTTTTTCGTCATCTATACTGATATTCAAACTTTTGTTGATCCCGATCGGGCTATTGTGGGTGGCGCAGCGAAAAAAAGGAGGTATAATCCCGCGATTTTTTTGGCCGCAACCACCTTAATAGGAGAAAAATGATGAAGATCGTTGAGGTGAAACACCCGCTGGTAAAACACAAGCTTGGCCTGATGCGCGAAAATGACATCAGCACCAAACGCTTCCGTGAGCTGGCCTCAGAAGTGGGTAGTTTACTGACCTATGAAGCGACCGCCGATCTGGAGACGGAAAAAGTCACCATCGAAGGCTGGTGCGGGCCAGTTGAAGTGGAACAGATCAAAGGGAAAAAGATTACCGTGGTGCCTATCCTGCGCGCAGGCCTGGGCATGATGGAAGGGGTGCTGGAGCACGTGCCGAGCGCGCGCATCAGCGTGGTGGGCGTTTACCGCGACGAAGAAACCCTGGAGCCGGTGCCGTACTTCCAGAAGCTGGTTTCCAACATCGAAGAGCGCATGGCGCTGGTCGTCGACCCGATGCTGGCCACCGGCGGTTCGATGATCGCCACTATCGATCTGCTGAAGAAAGCCGGCTGCCACAGCATCAAGGTGCTGGTCCTGGTGGCGGCGCCGGAAGGCATCGCCGCGCTGGAGAAAGCGCATCCGGACGTTGAGCTGTACACCGCCTCCATCGATCAGTGCCTGAACGACAAGGGCTATATCGTGCCTGGCCTGGGCGATGCGGGCGACAAGATATTTGGTACTAAGTAAACATTTGAGCCGACTTAACGAGTCGGCTTTTTTATGCTCTTCGTCTTTCAAGCTACAGCGTTGTTGGCTGCAGGCAGTAACCTCAGTCACTTATTTGATATAAGCTCCTGGGGATTATTGCCCTGGCCGCCTGGCTGTAACTTGAAATCCATTGAGCATAGACAATTCAGCTTGCATAACGATTAATGACTCAGAGGAAAAGCACACATGACCCGTCGCGCCATCGGCGTCAGCGAGCGCCCGCCGCTGCTCCAGACCATTCCGCTCAGCTTCCAGCACCTGTTCGCCATGTTCGGCGCCACCGTGCTGGTGCCTATCCTGTTCAAGATCAACCCGGCGACCGTGCTGTTGTTCAACGGCATCGGCACGCTGCTGTATCTGTTCATCTGTAAAGGCAAGATCCCGGCCTACCTCGGTTCCAGCTTCGCGTTTATCTCGCCGGTGCTGCTGCTGTTGCCGCTCGGTTATGAAGTGGCGTTGGGCGGTTTCATCATGTGCGGCGTGCTGTTCTGCCTGGTGGCGCTGATCGTGAAAAAGGCCGGCACCGGCTGGCTGGACGTGATGTTCCCGCCGGCGGCGATGGGAGCAATCGTCGCCGTCATCGGGCTGGAGCTGGCTGGCGTGGCGGCCAACATGGCGGGGCTGCTGCCGGCGGAAGGCACCAGCGCCGACTCGACCACCATCACCATTTCGCTGGTGACGCTGGCGGTCACGGTGCTCGGCTCGGTGTTGTTCCGCGGCTTCCTGGCGATTATCCCGATCCTGATCGGCGTGCTGGTGGGCTATGCGCTGTCGTTCTTCATGGGCGTGGTGGATTTGACCCCGATCCGCGAGGCGCACTGGTTTGCGCTGCCGACCTTCTACACCCCGCGCTTTGAGTGGTTCGCCATCTTCACCATTCTGCCGGCGGCGCTGGTGGTGATCGCCGAGCACGTCGGCCACTTGGTGGTGACCGCCAACATCGTGAAAAAAGACCTGATCCGCGATCCGGGGCTGCACCGTTCGATGTTCGCCAACGGCATTTCGACGGTGTTCTCCGGCTTCTTCGGTTCCACGCCGAACACCACCTACGGCGAGAACATCGGCGTGATGGCCATCACCAAGGTCTACAGCACCTGGGTGATCGGCGGCGCGGCGGTGCTGGCTATCCTGCTGTCCTGCATCGGCAAGCTGGCGGCGGCGATCCAGGCGGTGCCGGTGCCGGTGATGGGCGGCGTTTCCCTGCTGCTGTACGGCGTGATCGGCGCCTCGGGCATTCGCGTGCTGATCGAGTCCAAAGTGGATTACAACAAGGCGCAAAACCTGATTCTGACCTCGGTGATCCTGATCATCGGCGTGAGCGGCGCCAAGGTGCATATCGGCGCGGCGGAGCTGAAAGGCATGGCGCTGGCGACCATCGTCGGCATTGGCCTGAGCCTGCTGTTCAAGGTCATCAGCCTGTTCCGCAAGGAAGAAGAGGTGCTTGACGCGCCGGACGAACCGGCGGAGCAGAAGTAACGAAAAGGGCAGCCCAGGGGCTGCCCTTTTGACTTGGGGTGTGCGGCTTAGCTGCGAATTTTGCGGTACACGAACAGCACCACGATGGCGCCGATAACCGCTACCACGAAGCTGCCGAAGTTGAAGCCGTCAACCTTGCCGTAGCCGAAGAAGGTGCTGATATAGCCGCCGACCACGGCGCCGATGATCCCCAGCACAACGGTCAGGATAAAGCCGCCGCCGTCTTTGCCGGGCATGATCCACTTAGCCAAAATACCGGCGATCAGGCCGAAGATAATCCAGGAAATAATCCCCATTTACTGCTCCTTTCTTTTGTGGCTGAGAATGGCTTACTGCTGGGTGGCCGGCTGCGTATTGCCGTTCACCGCCGCATCGGTCTCTTGTTTCAACTCTTGCGTTTTGTTTTCGGCGCTGTTCTTGATGGCTTCGGTCTTCGCCTTGGCCTGCTCGGTCAGATCGTTAGCGCCGTTGATGGCGTCGTTTTTGATGGCCTTGGCCTGATCCACCAGCTGCTGGCTTTGTTTGCCGGCGTCATCCTTGATCGCGGCGGCCTTGGCCTTGGCGTCGTTGGTGATGGCGTCGGCCTGCTTGGCGGCTTCATCTTTAATCGCCGAGGCTTTGTCCTTCAGCTGGTCTGCCTGCGTGGCGGCCTCTTTTTTGATTTCATCTGCCGTCGCTTTCGCTTTGTCCGTCAGATCGTCCGCTTTTTTCTGGGCGGCGTCTTTCATCTGCTCGGCGCTGTCTTTGGCTTTATCCAGGTTGGCGTCAACCTTGGAAGAGTCATCACAGCCGGCAACCAACAACCCGATAAAGGAGGCTAACAGCACTTTATTCCATACTTTCATCGTCTATATCCTTGCAGAAACCTTGTTGATGGTGATTGCGTTTTGCCTACCTATACTAGGTCAGGTTTTACTTAAATTACAAATTTAACCTGCTTAGGCATGGAGTTAGGGTTTGATATCAGATTATTCTTGCCGGTGAGGGAGCCGCAATCGATTAAACGGCGCTAAGGCATTGCTCACTATTGCGGCATAAGATCCTGCCGGTTCAACAGCGCCCGTTTTCTGTGTTAAACTGCCTGCGTTTTTCTGCCAGTTTTGGTTGAGGTGCTTCTCTGAATACGCCGGCACAGCTTTCACTGCCACTTTATCTTCCCGATGATGAAACTTTCGCCAGTTTTTATCCGGGCGAGAACCCATCCCTATTAGCCGCGATCCAATCCGCCGTCCGCCAGGAACATGGCAGCTATATCTATTTTTGGTCGCGTGAAGGCGGCGGGCGCAGCCATCTGCTGCATGCGGCCTGCGCCGAGCTTTCGCAGAAGGGGGAAGCGGTGGGCTATGTGCCGCTCGACAAACGCGCTTACTTCGTGCCTGAAGTGTTGGACGGCATGGAGCAGCTGGCGCTGGTTTGCATCGACAATATCGAATGCATCGCCGGCGACGAAGAGTGGGAGATGGCGATCTTCAACCTCTACAACCGCATCCTGGAAACCGGCCGCACCCGTTTGTTCATCACCGGGGATCGCCCGCCGCGTCAGCTGAACCTGCGCTTACCGGATCTGGCTTCGCGCCTGGACTGGGGGCAGATCTACAAGCTGCAGCCGCTGTCGGACGAAGAAAAACTGCTGGCGCTGCAGCTGCGCGGCAAACTGCGCGGCTTCGAGCTGCCGGAAGACGTGGGCCGCTTCCTGTTGAAACGGCTGGATCGCGAGATGCGCACGCTGTTTATGACCCTCGATCAGCTCGATCGCGCCTCGATCACCGCCCAGCGCAAGCTGACCATCCCGTTCGTTAAAGAGATCCTGGGGCTGTAGCGGCGACCGCAAAAGAAAGGGCGCGACAGTGCGCGCCCGAATTCGAATTTACAAAATCTCCAGCACCTGCTCCGGCGGCCGGCCGATACGCGCCTTGCTGCCTTTCACCACGATCGGGCGTTCGATCAGTTTCGGGTTCGCCGTCATCGCTGCCAGCAGCTGTTCTTCGCTCAGGCTGTCGTCCGCCAGCTTCAATTCCTTGTACAGATCTTCTTTTTTGCGCATCAGATCGCGCGCGGATGTGAAGCCTAATTCTTCCAACAGCTTTTTCAGCTCATCGGCCGACGGGGGCGTTTCAAGATACAGCACCACCTTGGGATCGACACCGTGCTGCTCCAGCAGCGCCAGGGTTTCACGGCTCTTGGAGCAGCGCGGATTGTGGTAAATCGTGACGTTTTTCATGGCGTTCATTCCTTGTTGAATCAGCTGCGCTGGTATTGGCGGAAGCGCTGTTGCAGTTGGCGCAGCTGGTCGATGCGCGCATCGTAGCGCGCCTGTTTCAGGCTGCCGAGTTTCTGCAGCGAGCTGGCATTGCTGAGCAGGCCGATGGCCTGATCGAGCCGGCCGGTCAGCGCCAGGCTTTCGGCGCGGGCCGACAGCTCTTCATCGCGCAGCCCCTGGGCGGCGCTGGCCTGCGCCAGCAGATCCCAGCCGTTCGGATCGTCCGGATGGGCAAAGGTATAGCGGTTCAGGATCTTTGAGGCCTGCGCCGGCTGGTTGCCTTCGACATAGGCATTGGCCAGGTTGAGCTGCAGCACCGGGTTGTTGTTCTGGGCGGCGTTGGCCGCCTGCAGGCGGGCGATGGCCTGTGGCGCGCGTTTCTGGCCGAGATCGATGTCGGTCATCAGGTCGATCAGCCAGACGTTTTTCGCATCCTGCGCCAGCATCGGTTGAATGATGTTGCGCGCATCGTCGTATTTTTTCGCTTCATAGAACAGGATGGCGCGACCGTATTTGGCGGCCGCCTGTTCGCGCACGTTGCCCTTGCTGAGTGAGCCGAGCAGCTCTTCGTTCAGGCCATAGCCTTCCGAGCTGTACATACCCAGTGCGCGCACTTTGGCCATCAGGTAGTCCTGCGAAGACTGTACGATGTGTTTCGGCATCTGGTTGGCGCGGTTGCGTGCGTCGGAGAGGCGGCTGTCCGGCAACGGGTGCGTCAGCAGCATTTCCGGCGGTTTGGAGGCGTAGCGCGACTGATCGGAGAGTTTTTGCAGGAAGTCGGGCATCGCTTCCGGATCGAAACCGGCGCGCTGCAGCACCTGAATGCCGATGCGGTCGGCTTCCTGTTCGTTCGACTGGGTAAAGCTGATCATGCCCTGCTGGGTACCGGCCAGGGTGCCGCTCAGCGCCGCCATGCCCATGGTCGGGTTGGCCATCGCCAGCAGGATGGAGCCGAGTGCGCCCACCCAGGTCAGCGGGGCGTTGCGCTGCTGATCTTCCATTGCGCGCGCCAGGTGGCGCTGGGTGACGTGCGAGATTTCGTGCGCCAGTACCGAAGCCAGCTGGCTTTCGTTGTCGCTGACGCGAAACAGCGCGGAATGCAGCACCACGTTGCCGCCGAAGAAGGCGAAGGCGTTGATCTCGTCGTTGCGCACCAGATAGAAATGGAACGGTGTGCGCACCGAATAAGCGCTGGCCACCAGCCGGTTGCCCAGCTGGTTGATGTACTGGCTCAGCAGCGGATCGTTGATCAGCGGGGCGCTGGCGCGCAGTTGGCGCACGTAGAAATCGCCCATCGCCAGCTCTTGTCCGATGCTCAGGGTGCCGCCGGCGGAGGTGCCCATATCCGGCAACTGGTCCTGGCTTTCCGCCTGTGCTGGCGCCAGGGCGGTGGCGTTCAGCGTGCCGAGCAGCAGCACCGCTAACGCGGTTTTGGTCAACCGGTTGGTCATAGTCAGGCGTTTCCCTTAAATAATCATTTCTAAGACGTCAGCAGCAGACAAGAGTTCTTTATTCTCACGGCGCAATCCGCGCGAAAGTGCGGCGGCTCATAAACTGCAGCGGCGGCACCCATCACATCATAGTCAGCCGCAGCCGACAAGGAAACGTTAGCCGGGCGCGGATCGGGCAAAAAAGTTTTATTTTTCATTTTGAAGGGCGCTTTCTGCGTCGCCGACGGCGCGCATTGTCAATAAAACACGGACAAGGTTGATCCGTGTTTTATTGACAAGATAAACGCAGACTCATATAGTCTGCGTTATTGAAGGTTCATTGACGGTCGAAAACGGACATATGGCGTACATCACAACCAGCGTTGAATATGGCATCCACTGCCTGCTGTGGCTGGTCGGCGATAACCAGCGCGCGCTCAGCAGCCGCGAACTCGCCGAGCTGCAGGGCATCTCCCCCAGCTTTCTGGCCAAGATTTTCCCCAAGCTGGAAAAGGCGGGGATCGTCGTCGCCAGCGAAGGGGTGCGCGGCGGCTACCGGCTGGCGCGCCCGGCGGATGAGATCAGTTTTCTGGCGATCATCGACGCCATCGAAGGGCACAAGCCGCTGTTCGATTGCCAGGAGGTACGCGGGCGCTGCGCAGTGTTCGACGATTCTCCGCCGGATTGGGCGGTCTCCGGTAAATGCGCCATCCACGCGGTGATGCTGCAGGCGGAGAAGGCGATGCGCGATGCGCTGGCGGCGCAGACCCTCGGCGCCGTCGCGGCCCGCTTTGGCCGCAAGGCGCCGCAGGGCTTCTTCGGTGAGGTCAACCTCTGGCTCGATGAACGCATGACGGAACGCACCGCGCGCAGCGGCAAAACGGCGCGGGCCAAAACCTAACCACCGCCTTTCCTTAAAGCCAAACAGACTTTTTCCCGCCTCTTCGGAAGGGGCGGGCGGGCTTTCTGCACCCTGTTACGGGAGCGGAACGGCATCGTTCATCCGAAAAAACTGCGGGCAGCCTTATCGCCCGGTTAACCCTTTATGAAGGAGTCATCCCATGATGCAGAAAATAGTGATTGCCGGTTCCGGTTTTGCCGGTTTTTGGGCCGCCGTGTCCGCCATGCGCGCCATTACCCTCGCCGGTAAGCATGACGATATCGAGGTGCTCATGGTTTCGCCGACGCCAACGGTCACCATCCGGCCGCGCCTGTATGAAGCGGTGTTGGAAAACATGAATCCGGACATTTCCGCGCAGCTCGCCGCCGTCGGCGTGTGCCACCTGGCCGGGGCGGTAGAGCGCATCGATGCCGACGCCAAGACGCTCACGGTGGCGCAGGCGACGGGGGGATCCCTTGAATTGGCCTACGACCGCCTGGTGTGGGCCACCGGCAGTCGGCTTTCCGTGCCTGCGGTGCCGGGCTTTGCCGAATACGGTTTCAACGTCGATACGCTGGAAAGCGCGCAGCGTTTGGATGCCCATATCAAAGCGCTGGCAGCCAAACCGTCGACGCCGGCGCGCAACACCGCCGTGGTGGTGGGCGCGGGGCTGACCGGGCTGGAGAGCGCGGCGGAGATGCCGCAGCGGCTGCGGGATGCGCTGGGCAAAGACGAGACCGTGCGCGTGGTGATCGTCGATAGCGCCCCGGAAGTGGGCGCCGGAATGGGCGCGGAACCGGGGGCGGTGATTCGCCAGGCGCTGGCGGAGTGCGGCGTGGAAGCGCGAACCGGCCTGCGCGTCTCGGCTATCGACGCTGAGGGGGTGATGCTGTCGAACGGTGAGCGTATCGCCGCCAACACGGTGATCCTGGCGGCGGGCGTGCGGGCGCATCCGCTGACTGAGCAGATCCCCGGCGAGCGCGACGGTAGCGGCCGGGTGATCGGCGACGCCTTCCTGCGCGCGCCGGCGGCGGCGGGCATTTTCGTGACCGGCGATACGGTGAAGGCGGCGACCGACGATCTCGGCAACCACAACCTGATGACCTGCCAGCATGCGATGAGCCTTGGCCGCGTGGCCGGCCACAATGCGGCGGCGGAGCTGGCGGGGTTGCCGACGCACCCGTACAGCCAGCCGAAGTATGTGACCTGCCTGGATCTGGGGCCCTGGGGCGCGCTGTATACCGAAGGCTGGGAGCGCCAGGTGCGCTTTACCCGTCAGGAAGGCAAAAAGATGAAGCAGGAGATCAACACGCAGTGGATTTATCCACCGGCGGCGGATCGCGAGGCGCTGTTTGCCGTCGCCAATCCGGATTTCGTGATTGTGCCTTAAGGAAGTCAAAACGGGAGCGGCAACGCTCCCGTCGTCATTTTCCCAGCGGCAGGAACGAGCGCTCCGGCACCACGGTTTTCATCACCAGCGTGGAGCTCAGGCGCTGCACGCCCGGCAGAGCGGAGAGTTTCTCGTCGTAAAGCTGTTGGAAAGCGGGCAGATCGCGGGCGATCACGTGCAGCAGATAGTCCGGATCGCCGAACAGCCGCTGCGCCTGCACCACCTGTGGAATGTCCATCATGGCGTTTTCGAAGGTTTCAACGGCGCGGCGATCGCCTTCGCGCATGGTGACGAACACCAGGGCGGAAAAGTTATAGCCCAGGCTGCCGGGATCGAGCTGGGCGCGGTAACCCCTGATCACCCTGGACTCCTCTAACGCCCGCACCCGGCGGTGGCAGGGAGAGACGCTCAACCCGATCCGCTCGGCCAGCTCGGTCACCGACAAACGCCCGTCGGCCTGTAGTTCAGCAAGAATCTTGCGATCAATCTTATCCATTTGGAAAAATTTCCCCGCTTATGCCGGTTTCAGGCAAGTAATTGAAAGCACATTTTAACGCCTTGAGGATATTCTTGCCATCTATTGAACGGTTTTGACGGCCGCCGCGGCAGGCGGAGGCCGTTCTTCTTCCAAAGAGGAAAGCGCAATGGTTCTTTGTTCTGAATGGCGCGGCGCGTTTGAGAGGGCGCCGGCATGACGCTCGCGCTGTTCGCCGCTTTTTGGGCGGTGTCGATTTTGTTGGTGATCACGCCGGGTATGGATTGGGCCTATGTGATCTCGGCGGGCATTCGCGGGCGGGTCGTGGTGCCCGCCGTCGCCGGCTTGCTGTTTGGCCACCTGCTGATGATTGCGATCGTGGTGGCGGGCGTCGGCGCGCTGCTGGTCGGCAACCCGCTGGCGCTGACGGCGCTTACCTTGCTGGGGGCGGCTTATCTGTTGTGGATCGGTTTCAACATGCTGCTGCACCCGCCGGTGCCCGGCGCCGGTGAAGATCAGCGTTCCGATTCCTGGCTGCGCTGGGCCGGTAAGGGCGTGTGCGTCAGCGGGCTGAATCCCAAGGTGTTTCTGCTGTTTTTGGCGCTGCTGCCGCAGTTTACCGACGCCCGGGCCGAATGGTCGGTGCCGATGCAGATGCTGGCGTTGGGCGTCGTGCATTTGATCAGCTGCGGCCTGGTGTATCTGCTGGTGGGATTCGGTTCGCAGTCGGTGCTGCGCACGCGCCCGCAGGCCGCGAAGGTCGTGGGGCGCATCTCCGGCGCGGCGATGATCGTCATCGCCCTCGGGCTGCTGGCCGAGCAGGCGCTGAAATAGCGCCTTGAAAGGCCCGCCTGTGCGGGCCTGGCGGTATCAGGCTTTGACGGCGAGCAGCACCGATGAGGCTTTAATCAGGGCGACGGCGCGCGAACCGTTCTTCAGCGCCATCTCCTGCAGGCTTTCATTGGTGATCACCGACGTCAGCACAAAACCGGCATCCGCTTTGAGGTGCACGGTGCTGTTGACCGCGCCGTGCTCAACCGCAATCACTTCCCCGGCAAACTGGTTGCGGGCGGAAAAACGCAAACCGCAATCCTCCGTCGCCAGGATCACCCACGGCGCTTTAATCAGCGCGACGGCCTCTTTACCGATGGTTAACCCCAGCGACTGTTGGCTTTGTACCGTGACGATGGCCACCAGTTTTTCACCGCCCTGCAGGGTGATCTCCACTTCGTCATTGACGGCGCCTTTAGCGACGGCGGACACGGTACCGGCTAACTGGTTACGGGCTGAAACGGGCATAGATTCTCCTTGAAAGGGGCAAAAGGTAAAATTTGTCGCCAGCATGGGCCCTAACCACCGCGATTGCCAATGTCGCGGGGGAAGTGTGTGAACTGGGGCGGTCTTGCTGAAAAATTACCGTCGGTAGATGTCCGGTCGGGCGATCTGCCAGACAAAATCGGGGCAGTTGATGGCGCTATACCCCACTTTTTCATAGAGCCAGGGGGCGGTGCTGGTGACCAGCATGATTCGCCGCAGCGTCGCCATCAGTGGATGGGCCTGGCAGCATTCCGCCAGCCACAGGCCCAACCCGCCTTTTTGATGCGCCTCCAGCACGTAAACGTCGCACAGATAGCCGAAGGTGGCGTAATCGGTGACCAGCCGGGCGAAACCGATTTGTCTGGTGCCGTGATACAAGCCGAAGCACAGGCTGTGGGAGAGGGACTGGCGAACGGTCTCTTTATCAATGCCCTCCGCCCATGACGAACGGGTAAGAAACGCATGAATGGCGTCAATATCCAGCAGGCTGGGCTCGGTGCTGACGAGATAGTCAGCACGCCGCCACTCACGTGGGGCAGGGATTGTCATGAGGGTTCTTCTCCTGTGCAAGCGTTAAGGTCTGGGCCGCCGTTCAGGCGTGCAGTTCGGCGACCGTCATGGTGAAAATCAGCGTGTCTTCGCCCTCGTTGGTGTAACGGTGCGGGCCGTCCGTTCTGGCGACCGCCGAACAGCCTGGCGTAATCCTGAGCTCGGTTTGTTCGACGGCAAGGCTCAAGACGCCTTGTTCAACGTGCAGCAGTTCGAAGGTGCCCGCCGGATGGCCGCTCGATGCATAGGCTTCCCCCGGCGCCATTTCCCAGCGCCACAGTTCTATCATGTTTGGGCCGCGGGTGCCTGCCAGCAAGCGGGCCGAGCCGCCGCGATCGCCGTGCCACAGCGTGGGAATGTCTTGGCTTTCAATCAGGTAGGCGGCGGGGGCGCGGGTCACGTTGACGATGTCCGCCACCGACAGGCCCAGCGCCGCCGCGAGCTTGCACAGGATGGCAATGCTGGGATTGGCGCTGCCTTTCTCGATCTCCACCAGCATGCCCTTGCTGACGCCCGCCCGGCGCGACAGTTCGTCCTGCGACAGCTTTTGGCTTTTTCGCTGTTGTTTGATGCGGTGCGACACCGCTTCGCTGACGGTTTGCACGTCGGCGCCGAACTCGGTCGGTCTGTTGACTTTTTCGCTCATCGGTCAATATCATGAAATAAAATGGTCAATATAGGATTATTCGATGATTTTAGTCGATCCGTCAATCGATCCGGCCGTCGCTGCGCTGGCGCCCGGTTTCCGGGCGTTAAGCATTACCGTGGCCGCGGCTCCCATAACCAACCCGGACGTAGGGGCGCTGGCGTTGGCGCAGGCCTGTCGCGCCCTCGGCGAGGAGGACGCGCCCTGGGCTGAGGCGCATCTCTCGGCCTGGCGCGATGTCTTCATGCGGTTTGGCGCCAAACCCAAGCGTACGCCCTGTTCCGCCGATGCCTTGCGCAAGCGCGCGCTGCGCGACGGCACGATGCCCAGCATCGATCCGGTGGTCGACCTCTACAACGCCGTCAGCATTCGTTATGCGGTGCCGGTGGGGGGCGAGAATATCGCGGCTTATGTCGGCGAGCCGCGGCTGATCGTCGCGGAAGGCAGCGAGCTGTTCGATACCGTCAAGGAGGGCGCGGTGATCCATGAATCGCCGGAGGCGGGGGAGGTGATCTGGCGCGACGATCGCGGTGTGACCTGCCGCCGCTGGAACTGGCGTCAGGGCGTCAGAACCCGGCTGAGCGCCGAGGCCGAACGGATGTGGTTCATCCTGGAGAGCCTGCCGGCAATGCCGTTGGCGGCGCTGCATGCGGCGGGCGACGAATTGATTGCCGGTTTACGGCAAATGATGCCCGGCGTTGCGATAGAGCAACGGCTCATCGGCTGCACCTCGTAACCGGCCTCAGCACTGGCGGCGGACCAAACCGGTGATCAGATCCAGCGCGTCGTCCGCCGCCGCGACTTCGCTCTCGCTGAGGGCCTGCCGTTCGATAAAGCTCTCGATGGCTTCCAGCAGGGAGAAAACGCTGATTTCGTCTCCTATCTTCACGACTTCCCAAACGCCACGTCCGATCGCCAGACAGATGGCTTCATCAAATTCACGCGGTTTGCTGTTCATCTTTTTTCCCCTACGGCGTTTGGGATTATATCGGCCATGCTACCGATTTTTGGCCGGCGACTGTCTGACAAAAATCCCATTTTTTCGTTGATGCTGACTGGCGCACGATCGCGGGCATTGGCGAAATTCTGATTTCCTGGTCGTGGCCAAATTTCCCTTGTGACCACCGTGTCTGCGCGGTATTGTCGCCAAATGACGACAATACCGCCTCATTGTCCGCATAAAAAATTCATGACGTTATCATCCCTTCATCCCGCTGCCGTGCGGGATTTTTTTATGAGGTTTATCTCAAAGTGCGGATAACCTCGATGCGATCGCTTGCCATGCTCTGGGAATAATCCTAGCTTGAAATAGTCATTTAGGGTTAGCAATCCCTCATGACCTCCTTGTAACACTTGATGCACCAGAACGTTTTCTCCCCCGCTTAGGCGGGGTTTTTAATGACGTGCATCGGAAAAGGCCTTCAACGTAGAACCGACAGAGTTCGTGACGATAACCAGTTTAAGTATCAGGGGACGGGACTATGAAAAATGATCTGGCGGCGGCGATCGCGATTGGCTGTGTATTGTTGTTCGCACTGGCGGTCGGTTCGCCCCTTTCTATCGGTACCTCGCTGTAATCTTCCGCGGCCCCGTCCGGGGCCGTTTACCCAGTCTGTCGCCGCGTCTGCGGATTTTTGCGCCGATTGCCTGCCCGCGCGATAAAATCAGCCAAATCGCTGTTGATGTATGGCCAACTTTGAGTACTCTGAGTGCTTTGCACACCTCGAGTGCGCCCGTTCCATCTATGCTTTAATCAGACCCATCACAGGAATCGCCATGCCCGCCCGCCAAATCTCGAGGAGCCCGCTCTGATGCTGGAGATGTTATTACAGTGGTACCGCCGCCGCTTCACCGATCCGCAGGCTATCGCGCTGCTGGTGATCCTGGTCGCCGGGTTCCTTATTCTCTATTTTTTGCACGGTATTCTGACCCCGTTGCTGGTCGCCATCGTGCTGGCCTATCTGCTGGAGTGGCCGACCGCGCGCCTGCAGCGCATCGGCTGTTCACGCACCTGGGCGGCGAGCATCATGCTGCTGGTGTTCGCGGGCGTCGCCATGCTGCTGGTGTTCGTCGTTGCGCCAACCGCCTGGCAGCAGGGCATCAATCTGATGAGCGATCTGCCGGGCATGCTCAATCAGTTCTATAACTATGCCGCGACGCTGCCGAAGCGTTACCCGGCGCTGGTGGATGCCGGCATCATCGACATGATGGCGGAGAACCTGCGCAGCCGGCTGTCCGGCATGGGCGAGTCGGTGGTGAAATTCTCGCTGGCGTCGCTGGTCGGCCTGCTGACGCTGGCTATCTACCTGATCCTGGTGCCGATGATGATGTTCTTCCTGTTGAAGGACAAAGAACAGCTGCTGAACGCGGTGCGCCGCGTGCTGCCGCGCAATCGCGGCCTGGCGGGGCAGGTCTGGAACGAGATGAATCAGCAGATCACCAACTACATTCGCGGCAAGGTGCTGGAGATGGTGATTGTCGGCGTGGCGACCTATCTGGTGTTCGCCGTGCTGGACATGCGCTACTCGCTGTTGCTGGCGGTGCTGGTGGGCTTCTCGGTGTTGATCCCCTACATCGGCGCGGTGCTGGTCACCATTCCGGTGGTGGTGGTGGCGCTGTTCCAGTGGGGCGTCGGCGCCGATTTCTGGACGCTGATCGTCGCCTATCTGGTGGTGCAGGGGCTGGACGGCAATCTGCTGGTGCCCATTTTGTTCTCCGAAGCGGTCAACCTGCATCCGCTGGTGATTATCCTGTCGGTGATCGTGTTCGGCGGGATGTGGGGCTTTTGGGGCGTGTTTTTCGCCATACCGCTGGCGACGCTGGTGAAGGCGGTGATCCATGCCTGGCCGGATGAACTGCGGGTCGAAGTGGAAGACAAGGCCGACTGACAGGGAAGAAACGAAGCGCAGCAGGCCGCTGCGCTTCGTGAGAATTACTGCTGCAGGTAGCTCAGAACGATGTCGTGGTGATTGGTGGTTTTGAAATCATCAAACACTTTTTCAATCTTGCCTTTGCCATCGATCAGGAAACTGATGCGGTGAATACCGTCGTAGGTCTTGCCCATGAAGGTTTTCTCGCCCCACACGCCAAACTGTTGCGCTACCTGATGATCTTCATCAGACAACAGCGTGAAGTTGAGCAGCTCCTTTTCGGCGAAGCGCGACAGTTTTTCCGGTTTGTCGGTGCTGATGCCCAGCACTTCGACGCCGACTTTTTTCAATTCGTCCATGTTGTCCCGCAGGCCGCAGGCTTGCACGGTGCAGCCCGGCGTCATCGCCTTCGGATAGAAATAGACCAATACTCGCTGTCCCTGGAAGTCGGCCAAATTAATTTCCTCACCGTCCTGGTCAGGCAAACTAAATTTCGGCGCTGTGTCACCGGCTTTCAATGGGCTCATCACTACTCTCCATCTTTCTCGTCATGCTGTGGATAGTTCACCACGCTAATACTGCCTTGCGCGTTCAATTCTGTACATAGGCGATGGAAGGCTTGCTCAATATTTGAGGCGTCCCGATCGCCGGAGCTGTGGGCGGTGATTTGGATATACAGCTGCGGCGGCAGATCGCCGTCCGCCGGCTGCGTGCGTGAGACCAGTTCGGCGATATTCATCTGGCTGGAGTCGAACAGATCGGTAAAGCGTTCGATGATGTGCGGCGAGTCCTTCACTTCCACCTGCACCCACACCGTGGCCGGCATCGGCGGCCTTTCGTGCGAGTTTGTGCGCTTCATCACGATCAGCAGATCCAGCTCCGCGCCTTTTTGCGGCAGGGTGGATTCGATCAGGGTGATGGCGTTCCAGCTGCCGGACAGCAGCATGATGAACGTGAACTCCTCTCCCAGCATGGCCAGACGGCTATCTTCGATATTGCATCCGCAACTGCTGACGTGGCGGGTGATGGTATTGACGATTCCGGGGCGGTCGGCGCCGAGCGCGGTAATCACGAGATAGTGTTCGTCTGACTGAGGCAAAATAGCGCTTCCTGTCGTGCTTAATGGGATTACCATGGTAAACATAAAAAAAACCGCCTGCCAAGCGCTTACAACGCGGTTGTGCGCTTGCTTTTGGATAGGCAGCAAAAGTACCATGAGTGACTTGTTTGTGGAGGGGACGGCCAATGTTTACGGGAAGTATTGTTGCACTGGTTACGCCGATGGACGACAAAGGTGCTGTCGATCGCGCGAGCCTAAAAAAATTGATCGATTATCATGTAGCCAGTGGCACCGCGGCGATCGTTTCCGTAGGGACCACCGGCGAGTCCGCAACGCTTGCCCATGACGAGCACGTTGACGTGGTGCTGCAGACGCTGGAGCTGGCCGACGGCCGCATCCCGGTGATCGCCGGCACCGGCGCCAACGCCACCGCCGAAGCCATCGCGCTCACCACCCGCTTCGCCAATACCGGCGTAGTGGGCTGCCTGACGGTGACGCCGTACTACAATAAGCCGACGCAGGAAGGGCTGTACCAGCACTTCAAGGCGATCGCCGAGAGCACCGAGCTGCCGCAGATCCTGTATAACGTGCCTTCGCGCACCGGCTGCGACATGCTGCCGCCGACCATCGCTCGGCTGGCGAAAATCAAGAATATTGTTGCTGTAAAAGAAGCGACGGGGAACTTAAGTCGCGTTAGTCAGATCCAAGTGCTGGTTGACGATGAAGACTTCATTTTGCTGAGCGGCGACGACGCCAGCGGGCTGGACTTCATGCAACTGGGCGGCAAAGGGGTGATTTCCGTGACGGCCAACGTGGCCGCGCGCGAGATGGCGGAACTTTGCGCGCTGGCGGCGCAGGGCAAATTTGCCGAAGCGCGCCGCTTAAATCAGCGCTTGATGCCGTTGCATCAGGATCTATTTGTAGAAGCAAACCCAATTCCGGTGAAGTGGGCCTGTAAGGCGTTGGGATTGATGGCAACCGATACGCTGCGTCTGCCGATGACGCCGTTGAGCGAAGCCGCCCGCCCGGTGGTGGAGCGCGCGCTGAAAAGCGTCGGTTTGCTGTAACTCTAAGGGAAATTTGATGGCTTATTCATTGCAAAAGTCGACGGTAGCAAAAGTAGTGGGCATCTCCTTGGTGATGATGCTGGCAGCCTGCAGCAGCGATCAGCGCTACAAGCGCCAGGTCAGCGGCGACGAGGCTTACCTCGACGCGGCTCCGCTCAAGGCGCTGAACGCGCCGTCCGGCATGATCCTGCCGGTGCAGAGCGGCAACTATGACGTTCCCGCCACGACGCTGCAAGGCAACGTCGGCAAGCAACTGGACATTCGTCCGCCGGTGCAGCCGTTGGCGCTGCTGAGCGGTTCACGCGCGCAATACGCCGGCGACAGCGGCACGCTGCTGCTGGAAAACAGCCCGCAGAACCAGAACCTGTGGTCGCGCGTGGTCAGCCTGCTGCAGGCGAAGAACATCGCGATCGCTTCCCGCCAGGACGCCGGTCAGACCCTGACCACCGACTGGGTGAAGTGGAACCGTCTGGACGAAGACAACCAGTACGAAGGCCGTTATCAGATCAGCGTGCAGCAGCAGGGCTACCAGCAGGCGCTGGTGGTGAAAAGCGTTGGCCTGCAGCAGCAGGGCAAGACTGAGCAGGTGACCGACCAGTCTGAGATTCAGCGCTACAATGGCATGATGATCAACACCCTGATCGAAGGCCTGGACAAGCAGGACAACCTGGCGAGCAGCCAGACCGCCAGCCGCTTCGGCGCGCTGGACGTGCAGAGCGGCGCCGATGACACCGGCCTGCCGATGCTGGTGGTGCGCGGCCCGTACACCGTGGTGTGGGATCGCCTGCCGGCGGCGCTCGAAAAACTGGGGATGAAAGTGGGTGACCGCAGCCGTCCGCAGGGCACCGTTGCCGTGACCTACAAGTCCCTGAGCAGCAGCGATTGGGATGCGTTGGGCGTCAAGGATCCTGAACTGGCGGAAGGCGATTACAAACTGCAGGTCGGCGATCTCAACAACCGCACCAGCCTGCAATTCATCGATCCGAAAGGCAAACCGCTGACCCAGTCGAAAAACGACGCACTGGTGGCGGCATTCCAGTCTGCCTTCAGTAAAACCAGCGTTAAATAATCAAAAAGGGGCTTCGGCCCCTTTTTGTTTTGTCGATACGGTATCGTTTGCGTCGCAGGTTTGGCACAATAGTGTCCGGCACGCCAAAGAATTCATTAGGTCAATTCTATACCCCCTAATTTCGGGCCGCGCTCGGGAGACAACGGGGATACATCACTGGAGTAAGTAAGATGCAAAAGCTAGCTGAGCTGTATCGCGGAAAGGCAAAAACCGTTTACACCACCGAGAATCCCGATCTGTTGGTGTTGGAGTTCCGCAACGATACGTCAGCACTGGATGGTCAGCGCATTGAGCAGTTCGATCGCAAAGGCATGGTGAACAACAAGTTCAACCATTTCATCATGAGCAAACTGGAAGAAGCCGGCATCCCGACCCAGATGGAGCGTCTGCTGTCCGACAACGAAGTGCTGGTGAAGAAGCTGGACATGGTGCCGGTGGAGTGCGTGATCCGCAACCGCGCCGCCGGTTCGCTGGTGAAGCGTCTGGGCATCGAAGAAGGCCTGGAGCTGAATCCGCCGCTGTTCGATCTGTTCCTGAAAAACGACGCCATGCACGATCCGATGGTCAACGAATCCTACTGCGAAACCTTTGGCTGGGTGAGCAAAGAGCATCTGGCGCGCATGCGCGAGCTGAGCTACCGCGCCAACGACGTGTTGACCCAGCTGTTCGACGACGCGGGCCTGATCCTGGTCGACTTCAAGCTGGAGTTCGGCCTGTTCAACGGTGAAGTGGTGCTGGGCGATGAGTTCTCGCCGGATGGCAGCCGCCTGTGGGACAAAAACACCCTGGACAAGATGGACAAAGACCGTTTCCGTCAAAGCCTGGGCGGCCTGATCGAAGCCTATGAAGAAGTGGCGCGCCGCATCGGCGTGAAGCTCGACTAAGCATTGGCACCGCCATTCGGGGCGATCCGGCCGGATCGTCCCGCTATTCTGCGTTTTTCCAGAAAATTTCTACATTTCCTCCGCGGCAGACCATTTATAATGATGGATGCGAGATGACTAAAACCTATCCCACTCAGGCTTGAAGCTGCCTTTGCGCTTACGATCGCGGCGCAACTTCAACGAGCAGGGGAAATATCTGGAGTATATTTATGCGTTGGCAAGGGCGTCGGGAAAGTGACAATGTTGAGGATCGTCGCGGGCAGTCTTCAGGTTTGGGCGGCGGTGGCGGCGGTTTCCGCGTGCCGGTGCGCGGCAAGGGCGGCATCGTCATTTTGGTGGTGGTGCTGGTGGCCGGCTATTACGGCATCGATCTGTCGCCGCTATTGAACGGCGGTAACGTCGCACCGCAGGGTCAACAGCAGAGCGCCAACATCAGTCCGAAAGACGATGAGCTGGCCAAATTCACTTCGGTGGTACTGGCCTCCACCGAGGATAACTGGAAAGAGATTTTCCAGCGCATGGGCAAAACCTATCAACCGCCGAAGCTGGTGATGTATCGCGGCGTCACGCGCACCAGCTGCGGCACCGGCCAGGCGGCGATGGGGCCGTTCTACTGCCCGGGTGACAGAACGGTGTATATCGATCTGTCTTTCTATCAGGACATGAAAACCAAGCTGGGCGCCGGCGGTGATTTCGCCCAGGCCTATGTGGTGGCGCACGAAGTCGGCCACCACGTGCAGAACCTGCTGGGCATCGAGCCCAAGGTGCGCCAGATGCAGCAGGGCGCCAGCCAGGCGGAAGTGAACCGTCTGTCGGTGAAAATGGAGCTGCAGGCGGACTGCTTCGCCGGCGTGTGGGGCAAATACGCCGAGAAGCAGCAGATGCTGGAAGAGGGCGACCTGCAGGCGGCGCTGAACGCCGCGCAGGCGATTGGCGACGATCGGTTGCAGCAGCAGAGCCAGGGCCGCGTCGTGCCGGACAGCTTTACCCACGGCACTTCGCAGCAGCGCTACACCTGGTTTAAACAGGGCTTCGACAGCGGCGATCCCAATACCTGCAACACCTTCGCATCCCGTTAACACCTCACGTGCCGGAGCCTGACTCCGGCATTTTTTTCGAATTGAGATACAGCCTTATGCTACAGGCAGCGCAACAACTCATGCGGCGGCAGGGCATCCGGCGCCTGCTGGTGCTCAGCGGCGAACCTGACTGGTGCCGCGAACAGGCGCAGCGGCTGGCGGCGACGTTGCCCGGCGACTGGCCGTGGGTGGGGGAAAAACCGCCGCCCGGCCTGACGGCGTTGGCGAGCGGCGCAGTGCGCCAACTGCTGGGGCAGGAACGGCTGCACGCGGTGTTCGACGCCGGTCAGTCGCTGGACGTGGAGGCGTTGGCGGCGCTGTGCGGCGCATTGCGTGCCGGCAGCTGGCTGCTGTTGCTGACGCCGCCCTGGCGGCAATGGCCGCAGCAGCCGGACGGCGACAGCCTGCGCTGGAGCGATTGCCCGCAGCCAATTACCACCCCGCATTTCATCCACCATCTGCAACAGCATCTGGTCGACGACCGAGAAGTGACGATCTGGCGGCAGGATGAGCCCCTGACGCTGGCCGCGCTGCCGGCGCGTGAAGGATGGCAACCGCCGGATGGACGGCCGACCGAGGAACAGCAGGCGATCTTGACGGCGCTGCTGCAGGCCGAATCCGGCGTGTGGGTGCTGACCGCCGCCCGCGGCCGCGGCAAATCGACGCTGGCCGGCATGCTGGTAGCGCAGTCGCCGCTGACCTGCTGGATAACCGGGCCGAGCCGCGCCGCCACTGAGGTGGCCGGGGAATGGGCGCAGGGGCGCGCGCAGTTTTGGGCGCCCGATGCCTTGCTGGCGCAGTGCCGGGAGGGTGACGTCAGCGCCGTGGGGTGGCTGCTGGTGGATGAAGCGGCGGCGATCCCTGCGCCGCTGTTGCAGCAGCTGATCGGTTATTTCCCGCGCGTGCTGCTGACCACCACGGTGCAGGGCTATGAGGGCACCGGCCGCGGTTTTCTGCTGAAGTTTTGCGCCGGGCTGCCTTCCTATCAGGCGTTGAGTCTGCAACAGCCGATGCGCTGGGCACAGGGGGATGCGCTGGAGCGGATAACGGACAATGCGCTGTTGTTCAACGAGCTGCCCGCCTGGCCGGCGGATGGCCAGACGATCGATTACAGCCAGGCGGAGCAGCGCGAACTGTGCGCCGATCCGCAGCGGCTGGCGCGTTTCTATGCTCTGCTGAGCAGCGCGCATTACCGCACTTCGCCGCTGGATTTGCGCAGGCTGATGGATGCGCCCGGCATGCACTTCGGGCTGGCGCAGGCCGGGCAGGAGGTGGTCGGCGCCGTGTGGCTGGTGGACGAAGGCGGCTTGAGCGCCGAGTTGGCGCACGATGTGTGGGCTGGCCGCCGCCGGCCGCGCGGCAACCTGGTGGCGCAGTCGCTGGCGGCGCATGGCGGCCAGTGGTGGGCGCCGACGCTGCGGTCACGGCGCATTACCCGCATCGCGACGCTGCCGGCGTTACGGCGGCAGGGTATCGCGCGTCAGCTGGTCGAGCGGCAACGCCGTCAGGCGCAGGGGCTGGATTTTCTGTCGGTCAGCTTTGGCTATACCGAGCCGCTGTGGCGCTTTTGGCAATCCTGCGGTTTCGAGCTGGTGCGCATCGGCAGCAAGCCGGAGGCCAGCAGCGGCTGCTATACCGCGATGGCTATCTTGCCCCTGAGCGAGCAAGGAGAGGCGCTGCGGCACGCGGCGCACAAGCATCTGGCGCGCGACTGGCCCTGGCTGCGGCAGCGTATTGAACTCGCGCTGGCGATCCCGGGCGACGACGGCGACACGCCGCTGGGCGAAGAGGATTGGCGTGAGCTGGCCGGGTTCGCTTTCGCCCATCGGCCGCTGGAGGCCAGCCTGGGGGCACTGCAGCGTTTGCTGTTGGCCAGCAATCTGCCGCTGCCCACGCTGCGCGGCCATCTGCAACGGCGGCAATCCCCGGCGGCCTGCGCGGAGCTGGCGGGCGTCAGCGGGCAGAAAGCCTTGCTGCGCCACTGGCGGCACGAAGCGGCGCAGGCGCTGGAACAGCTGAATGCGCAGCACTGCCGCTACTGGCGCGACTGGACGCAGTCGTTGCAATAAATTGAATAACTCGCTCAATAAAACCCGATTTTCCCGATTTCTCAACGGCGTATAGTCACTGTCAGCGGTGAGGTGGCGACTGTCGCCGCACCAGGTTTGGTTACTATTAAGGAGTCATCGATGAAACATGAGCATTTCGTTGTCCAAAGCCCGGCGACCCCGGCGGCGCAGCTGATCTTGCTGTTTCACGGTGTCGGCGACAACCCGGTGGCGATGGGGGAGATCGGCAGCTACTTCGCCAAAGACTTTCCTCAGGCACAGGTGGTGAGCATCGGTGGCCCCGAAGCGTTCGGCAACGGCGCCGGGCGCCAGTGGTTTTCGGTGCAGGACGTGACCGAAGAGAATCGCGCGGCCCGCATCGCAGACGTAATGCCGCAGTTTGTGGCGGTGGTGCGCCATTGGCAGCGGCTGAGCGGCGTAGGCTATGCCGGCACGGCGCTGGTGGGGTTCTCGCAGGGGGCGATCATGGCGCTTGAGGCGCTAAAAGCGGAAAACCGGCTGGCCGGGCGCGTGGTCGCGTTCAGCGGGCGTTTCGCCCAGCTGCCTGAGCAGGCTTTCGGCGATAGCGTGGTGCATTTGATCCACGGTGAAGAGGACGCGGTGATCGCGGTGCAACACGCTCACGCGGCGGCAGAAGCGCTACGGGCCGGCGGCGCCGATTTTACGCTGGACGTGGAGGAAAACGTCGGGCACGCAATCAACCAGGGCATGATGAACGCTGCGCTGGAAAGGCTGCATTATTATGTGCCGCAGCGCTACTGGGACGAGGCATTGTCCGGTAAGCGCGGCGAGCTGATCGCCTTTCGCTAAAAATTCAGGGCGCCGATGAGCGCCCTGATGTCATTTCTTTTTCGGCCAGTCGTCTTCGTCATCCCACTGGGCGTTGTTGTCGCGGTGCGGCGGTATCTCCGGCTTGTTGGCCAGATAGCTTTTCACGTCGACGCGGCGCAGTTCCTTAATGCCGCTGACGACCATTCCCACCAGAACCAGCAGGATAATCCACCAGTAATCAGCTAACCATTGCATAGCTACTCCTTTCCTTCACTGCGTATAAAACGCGAAAAAATCGATGGCAGATGGCGTTCGAGCCATTCGGCACCGGCGACCTCCTTATCTTGCCAGGCCGCCAGCAACAGCGCCGGGGTCAGCAAATGCTCGGCTTCTTGCGCCAGCGGCCGGTAGCTCAGATGCCACGGCTCTACCGCCACGCCGCCACTGTCTTCGGTAAAGGGGCGATAGAAACCGAACTCGGCCATATGCGCCGTCAGCCACTGGTTGAGCGGCGCAAAGTAACCGCCTTCTTCATATTCCCACGGCTCCAGCTGAAGCTTTTGCCCTTCCGGCAGCAGCGACGGGTCATACACGTCGAGATCGCTGCCCCAGTGATGGCGGCTGGCACCCGGCAGGGCCGACCAGCGCAGGATCGCCTCACAGCGCTCGGCGGCGGACAGCGGCGCGACGTCTATCGGGCGGCTGTCCTTATCTAATACTGGCCGCTGACCACAGAATTTGCCATTCCAGATCGCTAACTGCCGGTCGAAATCGCGGAAGGTGCTGGCGGGCTGGAGATCGAATCCCGCCTCACGCGCCGCCTGCTGCATCGCCAGGAAGGCGTTGACCGCCTGCGGCTGCAGCCGATGGTTCCCGCTCAACGGCGCCAGGTGTTCGGTTGAGCGGCCGGTGAGCATCTCTGCGTTGATCATGCGACCAATTGCTCCATGATGCGTTGATACATGCGGCTCAGCAGCTGCAGATCCGCGGCGTTGACACATTCGTTGACCTTGTGGATGGTGGCGTTGACCGGCCCCAGCTCCACCACCTGCGCGCCCATCTGCGCGATGAAGCGGCCGTCGGAGGTGCCGCCGGTGGTCAGCAGCTGCGGCGTCAATTCAGAATAGTGCTCGACGGCGTTGACCACCGCATCCACCAGCGCGCCGCGCGAGGTGAGGAACGGCTGGCCGGACAGCCGCCACTCGATGCTGTAATTCAACTGGTGGCGTTCCAGCAGCTCTTCCACGCGCTGCTTGATCATCGCATCGGTGAGTTCGGTGCTGAAACGGAAGTTGAACTGCACGTAAAGATCGCCCGGGATCACGTTGTTGCTGCCGGTACCGGCCTGCACGTTGGCGATCTGCATGCTGGTCGGCGGGAAGAACTCGTTGCCGCGATCCCATTCGATCGCCACCAGTTCATTCAGCGCCGGCATGGCACGGTGCACCGGGTTGTCCGCCAGGTGCGGATAGGCGACGTGCCCCTGCACACCGTGAATGTGCAGGTTAGCGGTGATGGAGCCGCGTCGGCCGTTTTTCACCACGTCGCCGACGCGCTCGGTGCTGGACGGCTCGCCGACCAGGCAGTAATCCAGGCGCTCATTGCGCGCCATCAGCGTTTCGACCACTTTAACCGTGCCGTGGGTGGCGCTGGCCTCTTCGTCTGAGGTGATCAGAAAAGCCAGGCGGCCCTGGTGATTCGGGTTGGCGGCGACAAAGCGCTCTGCGGCCACCACCATCGCGGCCAACGAGCCTTTCATGTCTGCCGCACCTCGGCCATACAGCATGCCGTCGCGGATCGCCGGTTCAAACGGCGGGTTATCCCAACGCTTCTCATCGCCGGTCGGCACCACGTCGGTATGCCCGGCAAACGCCAGGGTTTGCCCTTCGCCGCGCCAGGCCCAGAAGTTTTGGGTGTCTTCGAAGTCCATTGCCTCGACGGTGAAGCCGATCGCCTGCAGGCGATCTATCATCAACTGCTGGCAGCCTTCGTCATTTGGGCTGAGGGAAGGGCGTTTAATCAGCTGCTGGGCCAGTTCGATAACCGGGCAAGTCATACGGCGACCTCGGCGATAAATTGCTGGTAAGCGTCGGCGTTGAAACCGAGCAGGGCGTGGCCGTTGCCGTCGTCCAGCAGCGGGCGTTTGATGATCGCCGGCTGCGCCAGCATCAGCGTGATGGCGGCGTCGGCGTTATCGCAGGCGTTGCGTTGCGCTTCATCCAGCTTGCGCCAGGTGGTGCCGCGAGTATTGAGCAGCGGCTCCCAACCCAGTTGCGCGATGAAACCGCGCAACTGCTGTTCGGTCAGGCCGTCGGCGCGGTAGTCGTGAAAATGATAGGCCACGCCCTGATCTTCCAGCCAGCGGCGGGCTTTTTTGATGGTGTCGCAGTTTTTGATGCCGTACATCGTCAGCGTTGTCTGTTGCGGTTTGTTTGCCATGGCGTAAAGCTACCTGTCTCGTCGAGTCGATACTGAGCGGCGGGCGCGATCTTTGGCCCTCTCGCCGCCCGGCGATAGCAGAGATAATGCCAGTAAAGCGGCGGCGAGATCCAGACAACGATGCGGGCGAGGTGCGATTGGGTGCTTGGGAGAGGGAGAGGCAACGTGGCGGAGCGGCAGCCTTCGCCGGCGGTGCTCTCGAAGAGATGCCGGCGAATGCGTTCAGCCGCAAATGCGAATCTGAAGAAGAGGGCGTTACTCTTTATTTATTCTTATGTTTAAACGATCGGTTAAACAGCGCACGCGGGTAATGTGCAATAGCGGTTTTATCCGGCTGGCGCCGAGTTTTTTCATTATTCGTGACTTGTAATGATTGGCGGTTTTATTTCTGATATTCATGGCACTACTGATATCAGCCAGTGATTTTCCCGTCGACCATTCCGAGAGGAAAAGCGACTCGCGTTGGGACAGTTGCGGCGGCTCGGTATAGTGGCTGTAACGTTTATATAAGTCGCCGATCAGGTGGCTAAAACGGCTCAATGATATAAGGTTTGATAATATAATGGTCTTTCTGTCGACAATCACCATTTCATGCGGGCAGTCGGTGATAATGACTATTTTGTAGGTGTTGGGGTTGGCATATTCATCGCGGTAACGCGCTTCAAAATTGGCGATGGTGACATCGATGAAGCAGACTCTTTTGCGGCTAAAGCCGGCCGGTGCGCGTTTTTCCGCCCAGGTTTGCTTAATGAGTTGTCGGATGCCGACGGTGGTATAGGCACACTCGCTGAAAATATCAATTTCCATTTTATTATAGTCCTTTACTTTCTATTTCCCGGTGAGGATCGATATCTTAAAACATAAAAAAAGAAATAATATAAATAATTTCATGTTGAACTTATCTTGCGCCGCAAACTAATGAGCGGTAGCTGGGCGCGAGTTTCGCGGGGGAGTCATATACTAGCATGATTTATAACGAGTAAAATTTTTTTTAACCGACGGCCTAAGCAATGTGAGATCGATAAAATAGAAATCCTCTATTAATACCGTGGTTATTAAAAGGAATTAACATAGTTTGTGACTATTAAATTTTTAATTTCGATCGTTTTTGTCGATCATTTGTTGGCGAGTTTTGGGGCTAATGAATTAATTATTAAGATATTTCTTAGTTTTGTTACGTTCGGCGATTTTATTTCAATCGATGATAGAACCGGTTATGAAGCGGTGTGGAAATTAGCGTGGAAATTGATGTAAGGATAAATCTAAACAAAGAAAATGCGATGTTTTTAGCTACAAACATCGCATAAATGTGGGTGATTGATACGGAGAGCTAGCGTGAAAGAATGTCATATCGAAATTTCCGATCGGGTAACACCGGAAATAACGTCCTGTATCGCGGAAGGGTTGGACCGTTTTAATGATCAACAGATCGGCTACGGCGATCGTCTGCCGCTGGCGGTGGTGGTAAAAGATCCCGACAGTGGGGACGTTCTGGGGGGAATTACCGGGCGTTCATCATTAGGGCTGCTGTTTCTCGATCTCTTTTATCTGCCGGAAGCGCTGCGCGGCACGGGGCTGGGCAGCGAACTGTTGCGCCGTTTCGAACAGGAAGGCCGCCGGCGCGGTTGCCTTTCCGCCGTCTTGTACACCATCAGCTTTCAGGCGCCGGAATTTTATCAACGGCATGGCTGGCAACGCATGGGCGAAGTGCCTTGCTTGCCGCCGGGGACTAGCCGCATCTTTATGAGCAAAACCCTGTGAAGCGCGTTTAACGCACGTAGCCTCCCTGTTGCAGGCGCTGCAGGGAGGCGCCGTCCGCATACACCATGCCGGTGGTCAAATCGTGAAAGCCGTACTTTTTATAAAAGGCCAGCTTTTCCGGGACGGAATAGATGAAAATCTTGCCGAGCGGCGCCAGGTCTTGCATCACCCGATCCATCAACCGGCGCCCCAATCCCTGCCCCTGAAAGCGCGGATCGATCGCCACGTCGGCCAGGTAAGCGACCGAGGTCAGATCGCTGATGGCGTGCGCGGTAGCGATCAGCTCGTCGCCGATAAACCCCCAATAGCAAAACTGGCTGTGTTGGTAAACGCGCCGCAGGGTGTGCGGATCGCGCTTGCCCAGTCCGGCTGCCTTCAGCAATTCGCACAGTCGCTGCCAGTCGATGGCGCGGCGGTTCAAATCGGTGACAATTTCCATCGTTTTCCTCTAACCAATAAGATTGAGATCGGCGGCATAGTGCCGAATGGCGCGCTGATAGCCGCGGATGTCGGGGTCTGACGAGGTGTCCGCCAACAGCAACAACAGATCGGCCACGGCCCGTTTATTTTCGCCCAGGTTGTACAGCGTCATGGCGCGAAACAGCATCAGCTCGTTGGCCTGCGGGAACTCGGTCAGGCCGTCGTCGAAAGCCCGTAGCGAAGCCGGGTATTCTCCCAGGGCGCGGTAGGTGCTGCCGAGGCCCAGCCAGGCTTCGCGGCGCTGGGCGGGCGGCAAATCGCGGGCCAGCGCCGCGAGGTAGCAGGGAATGGCCTGTTGCTCCAGACCCTGTACGTCATACAGGCAGGCCAGCTGAAAGTGCAGCATCGCCGCTTCCGGCTCTGCCGCCAGCTGCCGTAGCGCCAGAGCAGTGGCTTCCTGATAGCGGCCCTGCGTTTTCAGCTGTGAAAGAGACAAGGAGGTGGGCATGATCGGCGCTCCATTGGCGTATTTTTATACC
Organism: Serratia sp. SSNIH1; assembly: GCF_002935055.1. Lineage (NCBI taxonomy): Bacteria > Pseudomonadati > Pseudomonadota > Gammaproteobacteria > Enterobacterales > Yersiniaceae > Serratia > Serratia sp. SSNIH1. Next base: position 4,339,384 of record NZ_CP026383.1, on the reverse strand, counting down.
TTTTACACGCTATCGTGGAGAAATTGATATCACAAGGGAATAGCTGCACTGAGTATTGATCAGATAAATACGAAAATGTGCGCTAACCCCGGTTTCCGGGCCCGGCATCGTTCCCGTTTCCCTTCACATGGTCAAAAAACAGGCGTAGAATCCGCTTCGTCAAATAATTGAGGTTGTAAAGTATTATGGTTGATCGTGAATTAGGAAACTGGAAAGACTTCATTGATGAGATGTTGGGCAACTGACACAGCGTTGAAGCAGATGGCAAGGTTGAGTCATTGGAGCGTCACTGAAACACCTTGGGAACGAGATTATCGTTCGAAATAAAGCAGCATCGGTTCACCCGACGCTGCTTTTTTTATATCCCGCGGATCAGTCCCCGGCGGCCGTCGTATTGCCTGCCGGATGCGCTTTACCCGGGAAACGGCGGCGCACCAGCACGAAGAACAGCGGCACGAAGAAAATGGCCAGCAGGGTGGCGGAGATCATGCCGCCCATGACCCCGGTGCCGACCGCATGCTGGCTGCCGGAACCGGCGCCGCTGCTGGTGGTCATCGGCAGCACGCCGAAGATAAACGCCAGCGAGGTCATCAGGATCGGCCGCAGACGCATGCGTGACGCATCGAGCGTGGCGGACATCAGATCCTGCCCTTTATGATTCAGCTCATTGGCGAACTCGACGATCAGAATGGCGTTTTTCGCCGACAGCCCAATGATGGTCAGCAGGCCAACCTGGAAATAAACGTCGTTCTCCAGGCCGCGCAGCCAGGTGGCGGCGACCGCGCCGATCACCCCCAGCGGCACCACCAGCATCACCGAGAACGGGATCGACCAGCTCTCATACAGCGCCGCCAGGCACAGGAACACCACCAGCAGCGAGATGGCGTACAGCGCCGGCGCCTGCGAGCCGGACAGCCGTTCCTGATAGGACATCGCGGTCCATTCCAGGCCGAAGCCGGTCGGCAGCTGGCTGACCAGCTTCTCCATTTCCGCCATGGCGGTGCCGGTGCTGACGCCGTTGGCCGCCTCGCCGACGATCTCCAGCGCCGAGCTGCCGTTATAGCGCTCCAGCCGCGGCGAGCCGTACTCCCAGTGCGAGCTGGCGAAGGCCGAGAACGGCACCATGCCGCCCGCGCTGTTGCGTACATACCATTTGTTAATGTCATCCGGCAGCATGCGGAACGGCGCCGCGGCCTGTACGTAGACTTTTTTCACCCGGCCGCGGTCGACGAAGTCGTTGACGTAGGTCGAGCCCCAGGCGGTGGAGAGGGTATTGTTGATGTCGTCGATAGACACGCCCAGCGCCTGGGCCTTGCGCTGATCGATATCGATTTGCAGCTGCGGGCTGTCGTCCAGGCCGTTGTGGCGCACGCGCGACAGCAGCGGGTTTTGCCCGGCCAGCTGCAGCAGCTGATCGCGCGCCGCCATCAGCTTGGCGTGGCCGAGCCCGGCGTGGTCTTCCAACTCCATATCGAAGCCGGAGGAGTTGCCGAGGCCGGTGATCGCCGGCGGGCTGCTGGCGATCACCCGCGCTTCGTTAATCTTGTTGAATGCCAGCGTGGCGCGATCGATGATGTCGAACGAACTGTTGGCGCCCGAGGTGCGCAGATCCCAGTCTTTCAATCGCACGAACAGGCGCGCCACGTTCTGGCCGTTGCCGCCGGGGCCGGAGCCGATGATGGCGAACACCGACACCACATCCTGTTTCTCTTCGGTCAGGAAATACTGCTCGACCTTTTCCACCACCTTAGAGGTTTGCTGCAGGGTGGAGCCCGCCGGCAGCTGCACCTGTACGGTGAAGATACCGCGGTCTTCCTGCGGCAGGAACGAGGTTGGCAGCTTGATGAACAGCAGCGCCATGCCGCCGAGCAACAGCAGATAAATCACCATGTAGCGGCCGCTGGCGTGCAGGATCCGCCCCACGCCGCGCTCATAGCGTTCGGCGTTGCGGTTGAACATGCGGTTGAACCAGCCGAAGAAGCCGCGCTTGCCGTGATGGTGCCCCTTGGCGATCGGTTTGAGCAGCGTGGCGCACAGGGCCGGGGTCAGGATCATCGCCACCAGTACCGACAGCACCATGGCGGAGACGATGGTAATGGAGAACTGGCGATAGATGGCGCCGGTGGTGCCACCGAAGAACGCCATCGGCACAAACACCGCCGACAACACCAGCGCGATGCCGACCAGCGCGCTCTGGATTTGCCCCATGGATTTGCGCGTGGCCTCACGCGGCGGCAGGCCTTCCTCGCTCATCACGCGTTCGACGTTTTCCACCACCACGATGGCGTCGTCCACCAGCAGGCCGATCGCCAGCACCATGGCGAACATGGTGAGGGTATTGATACTGAAGCCGCAGGCGGAAAGGATGGCGAAGGTGCCCATCAGCACGACCGGCACGGCGATGGTGGGGATCAGCGTGGCACGGAAGTTCTGCAGGAACAGGTACATCACCAGGAACACCAGCAGGATGGCTTCCAGCAGCGTTTTCACCACGTCCTTGATCGAGGCTTTGACGAACGGGGTGGTTTCATAGGCCACCTTGGCCTCCAGCCCGTGTGGGAAGTACTGCGACAGCTCGGCGATCTTGTCTTTCACCAGCTGATCGGTCTGCAGTTCGTTGGCGCCGGAGGCCAGCTTGATGTTCATGCCTGCGGCCTGCATGCCGTTGTAGCGGCTGAGGTAGTTGTAGTTCTCGCCGCCCAACTCAACGGTGGCGACGTTGCCCAGCGTCACCAGCGAACCGTCCTGATTGACCCGCAGGGTGATCTGGCGGAACTGTTCCGGCGTCTGGAGCTGCGACTGGGCATTGATGGTGGCGTTCAGCGCCTGTTTATCGACCGACGGCGTGCCGCCCAGCTGGCCGACCGCCACCTGGGCGTTCTGCGACTGAATGGCCTTGACCACGTCCTGGGTCGTGAGCTGGTAGCTGTTGAGCTTGTTGGGATCGAGCCAGATGCGCATGGCGTATTGCGAGCCGTACACGTCCATGCTGCCGACGCCGTTGATACGGCTGAGCGGATCCTGCAGGTTGGAGACGATGTAATCGGCAATGTCCTGCTTGTCCATGCTGTTGTCGGTGGAGACGAACGCCACCATCATCAGCGTGGTGTCGCCGGATTTCGACACCGTGACCCCCTGATTCTGCACCGCCTGCGGCAGACGTTTGATCGCCGCCTGCAGCTGGTTTTGCACCTGCTGCATCGCCTCGTTGGGATCGGTGCCGGCTTCGAACGTCAGCGTGACGGTGGCCTGGCCGGTATTGGTGCTCTGCGACGACATATACATCATGTTGTCGAGGCCGGTCATATTCTGTTCAATGATTTGGGTAACGGTGTTTTCCAGCGTTTGCGCCGAAGCACCTGGGTAAGTTGCGCTGATGCGCACGTTCGGCGGCGCCAAATTCGGGTATTGTTCTACCGGTAGGGAAGAAATCGCCAACGCCCCGGTCAGGCAAAGAATAATTGCCAGCACCCAGGCGAAAATCGGGCGATCAATAAAAAAATTGGCCATGCAGCGCGAACCTCGTTATGACTTGTTCTATCTTTAAAACGCATCAGAATTATGCATTTCAGCGGCAGGGAGGGATCCCGGCGCTATTGCACTGTACTCGGGATAGCCGAGGAAAGCGTGGAGAAAAAAAGGAGATAGTGTAAATAACGGTAGCGGAAAACGGCGTGGGTGCACTGACGGCGGTAATTGTACGCTATTAAGACATTTTTATTACTATCAAAGGCCTTGCGCATCTCTTCGCCGCAGGGAACCGGAAAGTAAAAACTGGACTTACCTTACAGCAGGAGCTTGGCATGGGAATTAACCCGGTATTTGCCCGTCGGCTTTATTTGTGCTGGCTGATCAGCCACAGTGAGCGGCCCAATGTGCCGCGGTTGATGGCGCTGACCGGCTGGCCGCGCCGCACGTTGCAGGATGTGCTGAAGGCGCTGCCCGGCATGGGCGTCGAGCTGCAGTTCGTGCAGCAGGGCGTGCGTAACAACGACGGTTTTTATCAGTTGGAAAGCTGGGGGCCGTTCAACAAGAGCTGGGTGCACCAGCATCATCAGGCGCTGCTCAGCGCCATCGAGTAAGCTGCCCCGGCGCATTGGCCGGGGCGGGGCGATCATTGACTTTTGTGCTCCAGGTACATCACCGTCGCCGCCACGCGAGAACGCACGTCCAGCTTGCGCAGTATGTTGCGGATGTGCACCTTCACGGTTTCTTCAGAGATATGCAACTGCGCCGCCACCTGCTTGTTGGACAGGCCGCGCGCCACCTCTTGCAAGACGTCCAGCTCGCGTTCGGTCAAGGCGGCGAAGGGATCGCGTTGCTCGCCGCGCGCCAGCAAATAGTCGGCCATGGCGTCGCTGATCACGTTCTGCCCTTCGGCGGCGGCGCTGATGTGTTCCAGCAGCTGTTCCGGCTCGCTGTCCTTCAGCAGGTAGCCGTCGGCGCCGGTGTCGATCAGCGCATACAGATCGCTGCGCGCGTCGGAAACCGTCAGCACGATGATGCGCGCATCCACGCCTTCGTCGCGCAGGGCCCGCAGCGTGTCCAGCCCGGACATGCCTTTCATGTTCAGATCCAACAAGATCACGTCCGGCGTGTGCTGCAGTGCCAGCGCCACCGCCTCGCTGCCGTTGCCGGCCTCCGCCACCACGCTAAATCGCGCATCCAGTCCCAGCAGTTGTTTGATGCCGCGCCGCATCAACGGATGATCGTCAACGATCATGACTCGGTATTGCTTCATCACCATGAAATATGCTCCCTGTAGCAAGTAAAGCCACTCAAACGCGCCCTGCGGCGTGCTTCACAGTGGGACTGTCTCTTCAAAAATAGCGGCAATCAGCGCCGTAAACCTCCCCGGACGGCCTTCCGCCCGGCGGCAACCGTAACGCAGAATGAACAGCCGCAAGGTCAGGGCGAGAATGTCAGGCAAACCGCCGTGCCGCCGCCGCTTCTGCGCTGAATGTGCAGCGTTCCTCCCAATCGCGCCGCGCGTTCGCTCATGATGGTCAAACCATAATGCCCTTCCGGTTCCTCCAGACTGGCGATGCCGCAACCGTCGTCGATAATGCTGAAAACGTTGTCGCCTGCGGCGTTGACCTCGCAACACACCGTAATCTCGTTCGCCCCGGCGTGCTTGACGGCATTGAGCACCGCCTCGCGCACGATCTGCAGTGCGTGCACCTGCTGCTGGGCGTTGAGCGCCTGCGAAGACAGCCGACAGTGTAACTGAATCCGCGCGGGGGTTAGCGCTTTTAATGGCTGCAACAGCTGCTCCAGCGCGGCGTTCAGGTCCGCCTCCTGAATATTGAGACGGAAGGTGGCCAGTAATTCTCTCAGTTGGCGATAGGCATCGGCCAGCGTGCGATCGAAATCGTCGATAATCGCCTTTGCCGCCGGCGTATCGGCGGCGCGCCTGAGCAGCGTAAGCTGAATGCGCAGGAACGACAGCGTCTGCGCCAGCGAATCGTGCAGCTCGCGGGCGATGGTCGCGCGCTCTTCCATCAACAGCAAATATTGGTGCTGCTTTTGCGCCCGGTTGAAGTAGACGCCGCGGCCCAGCATATTGGCCAGGCTCTGCATCAGATGAGGATGCGGCGGGTGCGCCTCGGGCTGCCAACGCAGCTCGCCAAGCGGTTTGTCGCTCTGGGTGATCGGCAGCGTGTTCCAGGCTTGCGTCGGCGCTGGTTCCCCTTCATTCAGTTGCCACTGGCCGTGGTCGTCCGCCACGTTCAGCCGGATGCAGCGCAGCCGTTCGCTTTGGCGCACGATGCGCAGCACATTCTCGAACGCCTGCTGATCGATCTGGCGCACGCTCAGCGCCTGCGAACAGCGATACAGCACCTCCAGCGTTTCGTTGGCCTGCTGCAGGCGCCGGGTCTTTTCCTGTACTTTCAGCTCCAGCGACTGATAGAGCCGGGCCAGCTCGTCCGACATGGCGCTGAAGGTTTGCGACAGCACGCCGAGCTCGTTCGGCAGCGCCACGTCCAGCTGCGGGTGGCTGAAGTCGCGCTGCTGCACGCGCTGGCTGGCGTCGACCAGATGCTGCAGCGGCGTGACCACTTGGCGGCGCATAAAGCGAATGCAGAACAGCACCAGGCCGATGATGGCGGCGTAACCGATCACGCTGACGGCGGCCACCAGGGTGAGTTTCAGCTCGGAATAGCGCTGCAGGGCAGAAACGAAATGATCGACGCGGTTGACGTAGCCGGCGACCTCCGCCCGGTAGGCGGCCGCCTGCCCGCCGCGGATCTGGCGCTCCATCGTTTGCCATGCCCGTTGCAGCGCCAGATAGTGATTCCGCACCTCGGCCGGTACGTAAAACCGCGCCAGCTTTTGCAGCGCCGGCGCCTGTAAAGATTGCCGGTACTGCTGCAGGTGCAGCTCCAGCTCCGGGCTCTGCTGGTCGAGATCGAAGGCCAGCCGGTAGCTTTGCATGCGCAGCGAACCGGCGATATTGATCGCTTCGGCGTCGCTCTGGCTGCCGGCGACGGTGGTCAACGCCAACCCGGTGGCGAGCACCGACAGTATCACGATGCCGAACAGCGCTTTGGCCAGGCTGCCGGTCACTGAACGTTTAACAAGCAATCAAGGATCCTTCTCTCAGGTAGGGCGCGTCGCCAGTTTCATTCGAAAGCAAAACTATAACTTTTGCAACTAAAATGCACCGCGATTTGTATCAAGTTGTCAACAAAACGGGAACAATTGTGGTTGTGTAATCAAATGAATAGCGAAACGCTCGTCGATGTTCAGCGGCGGGCTGATTTCCTCCGGCGATTTGTCTTTGGGGGGCGAATCGCACTGGGTTTTATGCAATGTCATGCGCCTGAGCGCGACTTATTTTTCATTATTTTAAGCAATGTTAAGTCCCGGCTTGTCCGACGGGCGCGGTGTGATTTTTGTTGCAAATCGTCTGCCGCGGCGCGGCCTAATCGCGGTATGATCTTCAGGTTACTACTCAAGGGAAAAGGGCATGTCGTCGAAAATTGAGAATGTGAAGAAAGAGCTGCTGTCGGACAACTGGTATGTGCTGCACAAGTACACGTTCGATCTGAAACGCAAAAACGGCGGTTCGGTGCAACAGATGCGCGAGGTCTACGATCGCGGCAACGGCGCCACCATTTTGCTGTACAACCGCGCCAAGGGCACGGTGGTGCTGACCAACCAGTTCCGCATGCCGACCTATGTCAACGGCAACGAAAGCGGCATGCTGCTCGAGGCCTGCGCCGGCCTGCTGGACGCCGATTCGCCGGAGCAGTGCGCGCGCCGCGAAGCGGTGGAGGAAACCGGCTTCCAGGTGAGCGAGGTCAAGAAAATCTTCGAAGCCTACATGTCGCCGGGCGGCGTGACCGAGATCGTGCACTTCTTTATCGCCGAATACCATGACGATGAGCGGCGCGCGGCCGGCGGCGGCATTGAAGATGAAGATATCGAAGTGATCGAACTGCCGTTCAGCGAAGCGGTGGCGATGATCGCCGACGGCCGCATTAAAGACGGCAAGACCATCATGCTGCTGCAATATTTGCAGATTCATCGGGTGATGGCATAAAAAAAACCGGTCACGATGACCGGCTTTTTTATCGGCTTGCGCCAGGCCGCTTACTTCAGCAGCGCCTGCGCCTTGGCCACCACGTTGTCCACGGTGAAGCCGAACTCGGCGAACAGCTGCTCCGCCGGCGCCGACTCACCGAAGGTGGTCATGCCCACGATGGCGCCGTTCAGGCCCACGTACTTGTACCAGTAGTCCGCGATACCCGCTTCCACCGCCACGCGCGCCGTTACCGCCGCCGGCAACACCGACTCGCGGTACGCCGCATCCTGCTTGTCGAACGCGTCGGTCGACGGCATCGACACCACGCGCACCTTGCGGCCCGCCGCGGTCAGCTTGTCCGCCGCTTCCACCGTGATGCCCACTTCGGAGCCGGTGGCAATCAGGATGACGTCCGGCGTGCCCGCGCAGTCTTTCAGCACGTAGCCGCCGCGGTACACGTTCGCCAGCTGCTCTGCGCTGCGCGGCTGCTGGGTCAGATTCTGGCGCGAGAACACCAGCGTGGTCGGGCCGTCGTTGCGCTCGATGCCGTACTGCCACGCCACCGCCGACTCCACCTGGTCACACGGGCGCCAGGTGCTCATGTTCGGGGTCACGCGCAGGCTCGCCAGCTGCTCCACCGGCTGGTGGGTCGGGCCGTCTTCGCCCAGACCGATGGAGTCGTGGGTGTAGACGAACACGTTGCGCAGCTTCATCAGCGCCGCCATGCGCACCGCGTTGCGGGCGTATTCTACAAACATCAGGAAGGTCGCCGAGTACGGCAGGAAGCCGCCGTGCAGCGCGATGCCGTTGGTGATGGCGGTCATGCCGAACTCGCGCACGCCGTAATGAATGTAGTTGCCCGCCGGGTCAACGTTCAGCGCTTTCGAGCCGGACCACATCGTCAGGTTGCTCGGTGCCAGGTCGGCAGAGCCGCCCAGGAACTCCGGCAGCACCTTGCCGAACGCTTCCAGCGCGTTCTGCGACGCCTTGCGGCTGGCGATGTTGGCCGGGTTGGCCTGCAGTTTTTCCACGAACGCTTTGGCGTCGGCTTTCCAGTCGGCCGGCAGCTCGCCGTTCATGCGGCGCTTGAACTCGGCAGCCTGCTCCGGGAAGGCCCTGGCGTAGGCGGCGAACTTGTCGTTCCAGGCCGCTTCTTTGGCCTGACCGGCTTCCTTGGCGTCCCACTGGGCGTAGATGTCCTGCGGGATTTCAAAGGCGGCGTATTTCCAGCCAAGCCGCTCGCGGGTGGCGGCCACTTCGGCTGCGCCCAGCGCGGCGCCGTGCACGTCATGGGTGCCGGCCTTGTTCGGCGAACCGAAGCCGATAACGGTCTTGCACATCAGCAGCGACGGCTTGTCGGTCACCTTGCGCGCTTCTTCAATCGCGGCCTTGATGGCGTCCGGGTTGTGGCCGTCAACGTTGCGCACCACGTGCCAGCCGTAGGCTTCGAAACGCAGGGCGGTGTCGTCGGTGAACCAGCCGTCGACGTGGCCGTCGATGGAGATGCCGTTGTCATCGTAGAAAGCGGTCAGCTTGCCGAGCTTGAGGGTACCGGCCAGAGAACAGACTTCGTGCGAGATGCCTTCCATCATGCAGCCGTCGCCCATGAAGGCGTAGGTGTGGTGGTCAACGATGTCGTGGCCCGGGCGGTTGAACTGCGCCGCCAGGGTGCGCTCGGCGATGGCGAAGCCGACGGCGTTGGCGATGCCCTGGCCCAGCGGGCCGGTGGTGGTTTCAACGCCTGGGGTGTAGCCGTACTCCGGGTGCCCTGGGGTCTTGGAGTGCAGCTGACGGAAGTTTTCCAGCTCGCGCATCGGCAAGTCATAGCCGGTGAGGTGCAGGAGGCTGTAAATCAACATGGAGCCGTGGCCGTTGGAGATCACGAAACGGTCGCGGTCAGCCCAGTGCGGGTTAGTCGGGTTGTGGTTGAGGTAGTCACGCCACAGGACTTCGGCGATGTCCGCCATACCCATAGGGGCACCCGGGTGGCCGGAATTTGCTTTTTGTACGGCGTCCATGCTGAGTGCGCGGATGGCGTTGGCAAGCTCTTTACGAGAAGACATAACGAAACTCCAGTACGGTTACAGTTGAGCGACCAGCATGTCTTCCAGCTTCTGCTGGTCGACGGCGAACAGGCGAATGCCTTCGGCGAGTTTTTCCACCGCCATGGCGTCCTGATTGTGCAGCCAGCGGAACTCCGCTTCGGCCAGCGGGGCAGGTTGGTGGAAGCCCTCGGTAGACGGGGTCAGCTTACGCTCGACCGGCCGGTCGCTGTTTTTCAGCTGTTCCAAAAGGTTTGGTGCGATGGTCAGGCGATCGCAGCCGGCCAGCGCCAAAATCTGCTCAACCTTACGGAAGCTGGCGCCCATGATCACCGTCTGGTAACGATGACGCTTGTAGTATTCATAGATGGTACGCACCGACTTCACGCCCGGATCCTGATCGGCATCGTAGTCGGCGGCAGGCTGTTTGGCCTGGTACCAGTCATAGATGCGGCCGACGAACGGTGAGATCAGATACACGCCTGCTTCGGCGCAGGCGCGGGCCTGGGCGAAAGAGAACAGCAGCGTCAGGTTGGTGTTGATGCCTTCTTTTTCCAGCTCTTCGGCGGCTTTGATGCCTTCCCAGGTGGAAGCCAGTTTGATCAGGATGCGCGATTTGTCGATGCCCTGTTCTTGATACATGGCGATCAGCTTGCGCGCTTTGGCGACGCACATGCCGCGATCGAACGACAGGCGGGCGTCCACTTCGGTGGAGATGCGGCCCGGCACGCTTTTGAGGATCTCGACGCCGATATTGACCGCCAGCTTATCGCTGGCGTTGATCAGCTGGGTTTCCTTGCTGCCGCCCTGACGACGGGCGTAATCCAGCGCTTCGACGATCAGCGCTTTATACTGCGGCAGCGCGGCGGCTTTCAGGATCAGCGAAGGGTTGGTGGTGGCGTCCTGGGGTTCGAACTGGCGGATGGATTCGATATCGCCGCTGTCGGCGACCACCGTGGTCAGCTGCTTGAGTGCGTCTAATTGATTCATTAATAAGCTCCTTGACCAAGCTCAACGTAGGGAAATGAGAACCTTTTTCATCATAGGGGGAACACACTGCATCATCGGGTCGGGAATGAAAATGCGCTTTTTCTGATTGTTGCGATGGATAATAACAATGAATGCCGAATAAACCCAGGCGGGGCACGGCTTGCAGCGGGGGGAGGTGAAGGGGGCGGTAAAGTGAGAGGCAAAAAAGAAGGGTTCAGCGCCAGGCTGAACCCTCAACGATCTCCTCATTTGGCCGATTATTTGCTCAGGTTGACATCGATTGCCTGGTAGAAGGCGTTGGCGGTGTCGGCTATATCCCACACGGCAAGGATCACGTGCGAACCGCTGCGGTCTGCCGGTATATTGCACTGGTGGGTCACCTGTGCGGCAGGGATGGCGCCGCCGTCGTTGAACTGGCAGAACGGCGTCAGCTCAAAGGAGGCGCGGGTCAGCGGCTGGGAAGCGTCCCAGTTCGGCTTGGTGATGAAATAGCGCCAGCTGGTGGTGCTGTGACGCGCGGTCAGCTTCCAGGTAAAGGAGTTTGGGCCGGTTTTCAGGTTGAGCTTGTTCCAGCGCATCGGCGTTTGCTGATCCAGTTCGAAGAAGGTGGACTTGTCGGCGCTGGCGATATGGCCGTCAGCCGGGCCGGCCTGCGGGAAGCCTTTCAGGCCTTCGACGCTCTGCGGTTCATATTGCACGCTGCCGCACTGGGTGTTGAGCTGCAGTTTGCACTGATAGGCACGGCTGGCCGGCGATTCGACGTAACCGTGAGCATTCGCCTGTTGCGAAACGCCGAACATGGCCGCGCTCAGCAGGCCCAGAGAAAGCAGGGTACGGGAAGTTTTGTTCATAAGTCACTCCTGACTGAAATTATGTTGTAAGTTGAGCGTATTTCACCGACAAAATGAGAGGCTAATAACGCAATTAGAAATAACCCTTCTTGTCGGCTTGTTTTATTTTTATCATTCTGGTTGTGCAGCAGAGCGGAATGTTTTAACGGCTATTAACGAAAATTATTATGATGACGATCTTTGATCGTTAGGTTGAATTTATTTAACTGTCACAGTGTAAAAGCACGGCGCTATGATGAAATTTATATCATGTAGTGATGAATAGTATTTAAGATAGCGCTCTCATTTATGAAGTATATTGCTTGTTGCCTTGAGTACCCTTGTTCGATTTGATCGATTTTTGTGCGCCACCACCTCGGGAATTTAGTGTCATTTTTCTTATTTTATTTTAAAGAGGAATTTGTATGACTAGATTATCCCTGGACGCGATTAAAATAATCAGCACCATCAAGAGCACCGGCTCTTTCTCTATGGCGGCGGAGGCGCTGCATAAAACGCCTTCGGCGATCTCTTATCGGGTTTCCAATATTGAAAGCAAACTCTGCGTGAAACTTTTTCATCGCAATGGCCCCATGATTACCCTGACGGATGAAGGGGAATTTCTCCTGCAGGAGGGCAGCTGGATATTAAATGCGGTGCAGGATCTGGAAAGTCGGGTAAGAAACATCCCCAAGCTGGACAATAATATCCGCCTGGCGGTGGACACCTTCTTCCCGCTGGAGACCCTGACGCAGGATATCCGTGACTATATTCAGCATTGCCCGAACGCCAATATCTCGGTGCAGCGGGAAGCGCTGAACGGCACCTGGGATGCGCTGAAGAACAACCGGGCGGACCTGATCATCGCCATCGGCCAAATTCCCGACAGCGTACAGGCCAAAACCCTGATGCTCGGCAAGCTCAACTTCGTGCTGTGCGTGTCGCCTTCGCACCCGTTTGCGGCGCAGAGAAAGCCGGTGTGCAAGAAGCAGCGCTTGAACGACATCGTGGTGGTGATCGCCGACAGCAGCCATGAGCTGCCTAAACGCAATCACGGCACGCTGCCTCTGCAGCGTCAGCTGGTGGTGTGCGACGTGGAAAGCAACCTGGCGCTGCTCAAACGCGGCATCGGCCACGCTTTTCTGCCGCCTGCGCTGATCGAAAAGGAATTGGCCAGCGGCGAACTGGTGACGGTGCCGGTGGAGATGCAAAAGGGCGACGAAATGATTTGGCTGGCGTGGCATCCGGCCAGCAAGGGCGCCGGGTTTAGCTGGTGGCATGAGCGGCTGACGCGCAAAAGCGATGTTTACAGCCTGATGGGCCGGGAAGTGGTGCGGGATGGCGGCTATCCTTGGTGCCACAACTGAAGGAATAGAGACGAAGGGACGCGAAAATCAAACGGTTAACTCAATGAAAACCCCGCAGCGTTCGGCTACGGGGTTTTTTTATGGCTTACGCCACGCGGCCTACTTTCAGCCAGGCGCTGTCGGAACCCGGCGCCGAGGTGATATAGCCCCACTTGGTCTGCCAGACGTAACCCTGATAGGACACCAGCGCGCCCTGCGCGTAAATAGTGCCCGGCACGTAGGCCGGCGCGGTCATGATCGGCAGGTTGCCGGGGCCGACGCCGGTGTAGCGCAGGCCGGTGCCCATATCCAGCTGGCTGTCGTCGTAGTCTGCGGCGTTGAAATAGCGATCCAGCGCGGCCAGCAGATCGCCGTTGCGGTTGTCTTGCCCCAGATGCCAGAACATCACGCCGCCCAGCTGCTGCTGCTTGATGTACTTCGCTTTGTATTTGAAGCTTTCGGCATCGTCATAGGTGACGAACAGCCCGTTCTGCGCATGATACAGGTAAGGGGTTTTGGTCTTGTCGTTCCACAACCGCTGATAGCCGTAGTTGCCCTGCAGCATCTGCTCCAGCTGGCGATAGGAGGCGATGCGCGGATCTTTGTCGCGCACGCACTCTTCGCAGCCCACCAACCAGTAGTCGGTGCTTGGATACGGATCTTCGCCCGGCGTGCTGTGGCTGCTGTACTGGCCGCCGTTGCTGCCGCTGACGCCTTTGAAGGCGCGGCCGTAGAAGGGGACGCCCATCACGATCTTGGCGCTCGGCACGCCTTCCATCATCAGGTGTTGCTGCACCGCGGCGTCGACCGTCAGGCTGAACGGGCTGGGGAAGGCGCGGGTCAGCTCTTCCCAGCTCCAGCCCAGATTGGCTTCGCGCAGCGCGTTGTAGAAGGTCGGCCCGGCCGCGTCACCGAACAGCGCCGCCTAGTGGTTGGTTACCTTCTCCCAGGGGCCGGCCAGATCGTAGGTCATCAGGTTGATGTAATCGAGTGGCGCGACGATCTGCGCCAGCTTGCTGTAATAGCGCGACAGGAAGAAAGCGCCGCCGGCGCCGGCGATGGTCAACTGGTACGGCAGCGCCTGGCGGCCGTCGGTGACGGTTTGCTGGTTCAGCAGGGTGCGGATCTCTTGCAGCGCGGCGATGAAACCATCCACTTCTGAGGCCTGCGGGTACTCCCAGTCGATGTCCACGCCGTCGAAGCCGTAATCCTTCATGATGCGCACGCAGGATTTGGCAAACTTGGTGCGCGACGCCGGGGTTTTCACCGCGTTGACGTAGTTGGCGTGCGACACGCCCAGATCGTTGGAGTAGTACCAGCCGCCGATGGAGAACATGATGCGCAGGCTGGGGTTGTGCGCTTTGAGCGCGGTCAGGCGATTGACCACATCACGCGCCTTGGCGTCGTTGGTGGCCGGATCCCAGGCGCATTCCAGATTGCTGTTGATATCCAGGAACGAGAAGTTGATGTGCGTCAGCTGTTTGGCTTTGGCCGGCGTGATGTTGGAAACCGGGAACGGCACGACGGACGTATCGGACTCGGTGTAATTATTGATTTGGTTGGTTGGAATAAAATAATACCCAATAACGGCTTTGCGTGTGGACATGATATTTCTCCAGAGTGGATGTTTTTATGATGGGGAACTATTTCCCGCAGTCATTAATGTTTATTTTTGGTGAAAACAAAAGTCGAAATAAATCACGATAACAATGAATTTTTGTTCACCGTCACCTGCATTGGCGTTTAGGTGTTGTGCCAGCGCTCAGCATGAATGAATTCGACCATAGGGTCTGTATTTATTCATTTGCTTTGTCATAGCATCCTTAACTAGATTCTGATTATCCGATGTCCCACCGGCCGTGATTGGCATTTAATTAAAAATAAAAAAGGAGATGAGCTATGTCCAGCATAGAGCCTGACGCTGTTGGCTTAATAGTCCAGCGAGTATGTGAATATCTTCAGCCGGTATTAAACGCCATTTTGGCCGGCGTAATGGCGCTATTGCACGGCGCCTACCGCAACGTGGGTATTCGGCGGCGTTTATTGAATGCGGCGATGTGCGCGTTATTGGCCTGGACGGTGCGCGATGCGCTGGCGCTGATGGGCCTGGAATTAAAGTGGGCGAATTTAGCCAGCGTGCTGATTGGCTTTATGGGGGCGGATTACATCAACGCCTTAATTAAGAAATTCATTGGCAAAAAAACGGGGTTTAAAAATGTTAAATGACATCGAAGATATTCGTTTTACCGCCCGCAGCGAAGAGAACCTGCGCGGCGTACACCCGGATCTGGTGCGCGTTATTCGTTTGGCGCTGCGTTATTCGCTGGTGCCGTTCTCCGTCAGTGAGGGGCTGCGCAGCATGGCGCGCCAGCGGGAAATGGTGCGCGCCGGCAGCAGCCAAACGTTGCGCAGCCGCCACCTGACCGGCCACGCGGTGGACGTGGTGGCGATGCCGGCGGGCGTGGTTTCCTGGGAGTGGGATTACTACGCGCAGATTGCGGTGGCGGTGCGGCGTGCGGCGCGTGAATGCGGGGTTAACGTCGAATGGGGCGGCGAGTGGAAAACCCTCAAGGATGGCCCGCATTTCCAGCTGGCGTTCCGGGATTACCCGGCATGAGCGACTGGCTGCAAAAACTGCTGCAGGGCGGGTTGCTGCTGCTGTTGCTGGCGGCCATCTGCCTCGGCGGCTACAGCTCGCTGCTGTCGCACCAGTTGGCGTCCGCGCGGCAACAGGCGGCAGAGCTGCGGAAAAGCCTGGCGCAGCAGGCCGGGCTGATCGCCACCCTGCAGACCCAGGATGTGCAAAACCGTGCGCTGATGGCGGCGCAGCAGCGGCAGGAACGGCAGCTGCGCCAACAACACGAGGCTTATCAGAGGAAATACCGTGAAGCGATTAAAAACGATCCCTGCGCCGCTCAGCCTCTGCCTGGCGCTGTGCTTGAGCTCTTGCGCCCGGCCGCCGGCGCCGCAGGCCGTGCCGCTGTTGCCCCCTGAGTCGGTATTCGCGCCCTGTGAGCAACCGCAGCTGCAAGGGGAGACCTGGGGCGATGCGGTAAGCTATACCCTGGCGTTACAAACCTCGTTACACATTTGCGCCGGCCAGGTGGAGACGCTCAACGCCTGGCGCACCACGCTGCCGCCACGCTGACGGCGGCGTTTCTGTGCGCGTCCCGCAGACCTTCTTTTTTTTACTTTTAAAACGGTCTTTCGGCCAAGGTTATGGCCCGCTTCAAAGTTTGTGATGTTTCTCTCACTATACTTCAAGGCTGCGCCCTGTCATTGTACTTGGGCGCCACGGCCCACGGCAGGGCGCAGCCTCAAAGCCTTACCTCAACATAAAAGCAAAAAACAAAGGAATCCATAATGGACGAACAGCTCAAACAGAGTGCCCTTGATTTCCATCAGTTTCCTGTCCCAGGGAAGATCCAGGTTTCCCCCACCAAACCGTTGGCGACCCAGCGCGATCTGGCGTTGGCCTATTCGCCGGGCGTCGCCGCGCCTTGCCTCGAGATCGCCGAAGATCCGTTGGCAGCCTACAAATACACCGCGCGCGGCAACCTGGTCGCGGTGATTTCCAACGGCACGGCGGTACTGGGTCTGGGCAATATCGGCGCGTTGGCCGGTAAGCCGGTGATGGAAGGCAAGGGCGTTTTGTTCAAGAAGTTTTCCGGTATTGATGTGTTTGATATCGAAGTGGATGAGCATAACCCTGACAAGTTAATCGACATTATCGCCGCGCTGGAACCGACCTTCGGCGGCATCAACCTGGAAGACATCAAGGCGCCGGAGTGTTTCTACATCGAACAGAAACTGCGCGAGCGCATGAAGATCCCGGTGTTCCACGATGACCAGCACGGCACGGCGATCATCACCACTGCGGCGGTGCTCAACGGCCTGCGCGTGGTGAAGAAGAATATCTCCGACGTACGCCTGGTGGTGTCCGGCGCCGGCGCGGCCTCCATCGCCTGCCTGAACCTGCTGGTGGCGCTGGGGCTGCGGCAACAGAACATCACCGTTTGCGACTCCAAGGGCGTCATCTATAAAGGCCGCGACGCCAATATGGAGCAGACCAAAGCCGCCTACGCCATCGAGGATAACGGCCAGCGCACGCTGGGCGACGCCATCCCGAACGCCGACATCTTCCTCGGCTGCTCCGGCCCGGGCGTCCTGACGCAGGATATGGTGAAAACCATGGCGCGCGATCCTCTGATCATGGCGCTGGCCAACCCGGAACCGGAAATTTTACCGCCGCTGGCCAAAGCGGTGCGCCCGGACGCCATCATCTGCACCGGCCGCTCCGACTACCCGAACCAGGTGAATAACGTCCTGTGCTTCCCGTTTATTTTCCGCGGCGCGCTGGACGTGGGCGCCACCACCATCAACGAAGAGATGAAGCTGGCCTGCGTGCATGCCATCGCCGATCTGGCGCTGGCGGAGCAGAGCGACGTGGTGGCTTCCGCCTATGACGACCAGGATCTCTCCTTCGGGCCGGAATACATCATTCCGAAACCGTTCGATCCGCGCCTGATTGTCAAGATCGCGCCGGCGGTGGCCAAGGCGGCGATGGAGTCCGGCGTGGCGACGCGCCCAATCGAAGACTTCGATGCCTACGTCGAGAAGCTGGCGGAGTTCGTCTACAAAACCAACCTGTTCATGAAGCCGATCTTCTCGCAGGCGCGCAAAGAGGTGAAGCGGGTGGTGCTGGCGGAAGGCGAGGAAGAGCGTGTGCTGCACGCCACGCAGGAGCTGGTGTCGCAGGGGCTGGCCTTCCCGATCCTGGTCGGCCGCCCGAGCGTGATCGAGATGCGCCTGAAAAAATTGGGTCTGCAGCTGACGCCGGGCAAGGATTTCGAAGTGGTGAACAACGAGTCGGATCCGCGCTTTAACGAATACTGGGGCGAGTACTACCAGATCATGAAGCGTCGCGGCGTCTCGCAGGAACAGGCGCGTCGTGCGGTGATCGGCAACCCGACGCTGATCGCCGCCATCATGCTGCACCGCGGCGAAGCGGATGCGATGATCTGCGGCACCATCGGCAGCTACCATGAGCATTACGACGTGGTGAAGAACGTGTTCGGCTTCCGTGAAGGCGCGCACGTCGCCGGCGCGATGAACGCGCTGCTGCTGCCGAGTGGCAACACCTTTATCGCCGACACCTACGTCAACGACGATCCGACGCCGGAGCAGCTGGCGGAGATCACCCTGATGGCGGCGGAAACCGTGCGCCGCTTCGGCATCGAGCCGAAGGTGGCGCTGCTGTCTCACTCCAGCTTCGGCTCTTCCGACTGCCCGGCGGCGCGCAAGATGCGCAAAACGCTGGAGCTGGTGAACGAGCTGGCGCCGGAGCTGGAGATCGACGGCGAAATGCACGGTGACGCCGCATTGGTGGAAAGCATCCGTCACGATCTGATGCCGGACAGCCCGCTGAAAGGCTCGGCCAACCTGCTGATCATGCCGAACATGGAAGCGGCGCGCATCAGCTACAACCTGCTGCGCGTCTCCTGCTCGGAAGGGGTGACCGTCGGGCCGGTGCTGATGGGGGTCGCCAAGCCGGTGCACATCCTGACGCCGATCGCCTCGGTGCGTCGCATCGTCAACATGGTGGCGCTGGCGGTGGTGGAAGCCCAAACCGAACCGCTATGAGCCTGGGTTGAGTGACTGGCCCCCTGCGCCGCTGGCGCCGGGGGCTTTTTTATTTCCAGAGGACGTGGTACAAATAACCATCAAATATGTACATGTACAGGTAAAGAAAATGACTACGATTAGCTACACGGCGGCGAGAAACAATTTGGCCGAGGTGCTTTTGGAAGCGCAAAAACAGCCGGTGGAAGTGACGCGCCGCGGACACGATGAGGTTTACATCATCAGTAAGGCCGACTATGAGGTTTTGGTCAAAGCCAAGGTGAAAGCGCGCATTCAGGCTAAACACGCGGATACGATTAAGGCGCTGGCGAATAGATGATCTTTTTGACCGCAGAGGATATTGCGGAATTCAATGCTGAAATTGTGCCTCACGGCCGCCAGGAAGGCAGCAAAGTTGAGGCTGTAGCCAACCGCGTGCTCAATGCTTACCACTACGAAAACGTCACCGACGTTTATCGTTTGGCCGCGCTCTATCTCATCGCCATCAGCCACGGTCACATTTTTCTTGATGGCAACAAACGTACGGCCTTCCAAAGCATGGCGCTATTTCTCGGTATTAATGGCATTGCACTGCGGGAAGATGCAGAATTGGTCGAAATTACGGTTGAAGCAGCTCAAGGCCGCCTCAACGTTGAACAAGCCGCTGAACACTTACGCCTGCTAACCGAATAACCCCCCTTTCTCATTTCTTGCAGCGTGCGGCGATGGCGCGGATATCCTGCGGGGTGGTGCGGCAACAGCCGCCGATCAATTGTACGCCGAGCGCGCGCCACTCCACCGCCTGATCGGCCAGGCTGCCGTGCTCGCCGCCGCAGGCGTGCCAGGTTTTGCTCACCGCATCGTAGTGCTCGCCGGAGTTCGGGTAAACCAGCAGCGGTTTGTCGGCCAGCGCGCCCAGTTGGCGCAGCGCCGGGGCAACCTTGTCCAACGCGATGCAATTGATGCCGATGGCCAACACCTGCGGGTTGCCGCGCAGCGCGGACAGGATCTCCGTCAGCGGCGTGCCGTCGCTGAGGTGTTGGCTGTCGCGCAGGGTGAAGGCGAACCAGGCACCGAGAGTCGGGAACTCCTGCAGCAGCGTCAGCAGCGCCTGCAGTTCGGCGAACGACGGCAGTGTTTCGCAGGCCAGCAGATCGACGCCGGCGGCGGCCAGCGCGGCGAGGCGCGGGCGGTGGAAGGCGATCATGTCATCCTGCGCCAGCCGGTAGTCGCCGCGGTATTCCGAGCCGTCGGCCAGATAGGCGCCGTACGGGCCCACCGAGCCGGCGATCAGCAGCGGCGCGGCCTGCGGGTGCGCGGCCAGATAATCCCGGCGCGCGCGTTGCGCCAGCTGCACGCTTTTGGCGATCAGCGCCAGCGATTGCTCCTGATCCAGGCCGCGGCGCAAGAAGCCCTGCGGCGTGGCCTGATAGCTGGCGGTGATGGCGCAGTGGGCGCCTGCGTTGAAATAATCGAGATGCACCTGATAGATAAGCTCGGGATTCTCAATCAGCACCTTGGCCGACCACAGCGGATCGGTCAGATCGCAGCCGCGCGCTTCCAGCTCGGTGGCCAGCGCGCCGTCCAGGATCAGCGTGGGGTGTTCGGCCAGCAGGCGGGCGACGGGGTTGTTAACCGACATGTTGTTCTCCCAAAGCGGTTTTTTGTCCGGCGCGCCGGGTCAGGAAATAGGTGAGGTAACACAGGGCGACGAACGGCAGCCCGCAGTAGGGCGCAATGCGCTGCTCCGGATCGAACGCCAGCCCGATGCAGGCCAGCAGGCACAGCGCAAAGCCGAGGATCGGCGTCAGCGGGTAGCCGGGCGCGCGGTATTTCAGGCCGCTTATCGGCTGGCCGCTGCGCAGGTAGGCGCGGCGGAAAGCAAAGTGGGCCGCGCAGATGCTCAGCCACACCGCCACCACCGCAAAACCGGAGATCGCCGACAGGGCGACGAACACCGTGTCCGGCGCGATCACGCTGGTCAACAGCGCCAGCACGCCGCCGAGCATGCTGAAGGTCAGGGCGTTGATCGGAATGCCGCGTGTATTGACGCGCGCAAAGTAGGCCGGCAGGGTGCGCTGGTGGGCCAGCGACCACAGCATGCGCCCCGAGGCGTACAGGCCGGAGTTGGCCGCCGACAGGATGGCGGTCAGGATCACGAAGTTGAAGATATCGGCGGCGTAAGGCACGCCGATGCGTTCAAACACCAGCACAAACGGGCTTTTGACGATCCCCGCCTGATCCATCGGGATCAACGCCGCCAGCACGAAGACCGTGCCGATAAAGAACAGCATCAGGCGGATCACCGTAGTGCGGATCGCCAGCGGCACGACTTTTTCCGGGTTCTCGGTTTCACCGGCGGCGATGCCGATCAATTCCGTGCCGGAGAAGGCGAAGTTCACCGCCACCATGGTCATCAGGATCGGCAGCGTGCCGTGCGGCAGCCAGCCGGAAGCGGTCAGGTTATGCAGGAACGGCGCCGGCGTGCCGTCTTTCATCGGCAGCAGGCCAAACATGGCGGCGCCGCCCAGAATGATAAACGCCAGAATGGTCACCACTTTGATCAGCGAAAACCAGAATTCGCTTTCGGCGAAAAAGCGGGTGGTCACCACGTTAAGCAGGAAAATGGCCGCGCAGAAGATCAGGCACCACAGCCACACCGGCGACTGCGGGAACCAGTACTGCATGCAGAATCCGGCGGCGGTCAGGCTGGAGCCGAGCGCCACCGTCCAGGTGAGCCAATACAGCCAGGCGACGGCATAGCCGGTGGCCGGCCCCAGATAGCGCGAAGCATAGACGTGAAAAGCGCCGGTTTCCGGCATCGCCACCGACAGCTCGCCCAGGCACAGCATCACCAGATACACCACCAGCGCGCCGATCAGGTAGGCCAGCAGTGTGCCGAGCGCCCCGGTGGTGGAGATGATGTAGCCGGTGTTGAAAAACAGCCCGGTGCCGATCACGCCGCCCAGCGACAGCATCACCAGGTGCCGGGCCTTCATGCTGCGTTTGAACTGTCCTGCGGCGGGTGCCGATGGTTGCATAATAATCTATCCGTATAGACGTCTAAATATCTGAATGGCTATTGGTTATACCCGCAATGCTTTTTCAACGCAATGCGCAACCGGCGATCGGCGCGTAAAAAAATCGTTAAGTCGGATCTATATGCAAATGATAATTATTATCTATAATGTCGCCATTTTCGATAATGGGGCAACATGATGAGATACCTGATTTTATTGGCGGCGTTGGCGCTCGGCGCCTGCAGCCAAACGCCGGTGAAAGCGCCGGCCAACGACGTCGCGAGTTTGGGGAGCATCACCGATCTGCACAGCGGCGCGACCCTGACGCCGGAGCAGCTGTTGACGCGATTGGCGCGGCAGCTGCGGGTGATCCTGGGGGAGAAGCATGATAATCCTTATCACCATCAGATTGAGCAATGGCTGGTGCAGCAGCTGCCGCTACGGCGGCCGCAGGGCAGCGTGCTGATGGAGATGATCAACCCGAGCCAACAGGCGCAGGTCGACAAGGTCAAGCAGTGGTTGCAGAGCGATCCCACGGTGCGTGACGGCCGCGTAGCGGAGCTGATCGCCTGGCAGCCGGGCTGGAAGTGGGAGCTGTATGGCGGGGTGACGATGGCGGCGATGCGCGCGCCTTACCCGCTGTGGTCGGCCAACCTGGATCGCAGCGAGATTACGGCGTTCTATCAGCAGCCGCAGTTCCCGGCGGGGCAGCTATCGGCGCAGCCGGCGGTGCGCAAGGCGCTGGAAGAGACCATCCGCACTTCGCACGGCGGCCAGATTGAGGCCGACCAGCTGCAGGCGATGTTGGCGATCCAGCAGCAGCGCGACCGGCGCATGGCGGAACGTCTGCTGGCGGCGCCGACGCCCGCGCTGCTGATCGCCGGCGGCTATCACGCCGCCAAATCGGTGGGGGTGCCGCTGCACGTGCGGGATCTGCAACCGGCGGCGGCGCCGACGGTGCTGATGTTGGCGGAGCCGGGCGTACAGGTCGATGCGAACACCGCAGATTACCTGTGGATCACACCATCAGTGAAATGAATACGTTAAGACAGTGAAAAGGGGTGTTAATTATAATTGCAAATGATTATCATTAGTAAATGTGATCTGCAATCATTCGCAATTAAGCAAGCTAATGCCCCTATGTTAAGTCAGTCTTACTCCCTCCCGGCCTTTGAACTGCCGCAGCCGCGCTGGGCGCGCGGCCTGCTGCTCGCCCTGGCGGCGCACGCGGCGTTGGTGCTGCTGTTTTACTGGCCGCAGACGGCGCTGGAGCCGGTGGTACTGCCACCGCCGGCGGTGATGATGAGCTGGGCGGCGCAGATTGAAGCGCCGGAAAGCAAGCCGCTGCCGCTGGGCGTGCAGCAGGCGGAATCCGCCGCGGCGCAGCCTGCGGAGCAGCAGCAACAGCCGGATCTGCCCAAGCTGGCGCGCGCCGAGAAAGCGAAAATCGTGACGGCGCAGAAGAAGCGCGCCAAACACCGCCCTCCGCAAAAATCGCAGCCGAAGCCGCAGGAACAGGCCAAAGAGACGCGCAATGCCGCCGCGTCCAGCGCCGCCGCGCCGCAGGCGCAGACGCTCTCCCATCAGACCGCCGCACCGATCAACAGCGACGCCAACAGCAACGCGCAGGCCAAACTGTCGTGGGAGAGCCTGGTGAAAGGCAAACTGAACCGCATCAAGGATTACCCTTTGGATGCCCGCAGCCGTCGGCGCAGCGGCATGCCGCAGGTCAGCTTCAGCGTCGACGCGCAGGGGCGGGTCTCGAACCTCATGCTGCAGGTGCGTTCCGGCACCGCGTCGCTGGATCGGGAAGCGGTGGCGGTGGTGTCACGCGCCCAGCCGTTGCCGCCGCCGCCGCCGGAGATGCTGCAGCAGGGGGCCGTCAAGGTGACGATGCCGATCGATTTCAATCTGGCGGAGCTGAATGCTCGCCGTTAATGCCCGCAGGCGCCGCATCGCCGTCGTGCGCCTCTTCAAACTTCGTGAGGGATTATGAATCCGCTGTTATTCACCCCGCGCCGTCGCATCGCGGCCGCGCTCTGGCTTTCTTTAGGCATCACCGGCGCCGCGCTGGCGCAACCGCAGCCGCCGTTGGCGGAGCGCGCGCCGAAAGCGCTGACGGCGCACGGCGAGACGCGCATCGACGATTACTACTGGCTGCGTGACGACAGCCGAACAGAGCCGAAGGTGCTGGACTACCTGAAGGCGGAGAACCGCTACACCGAGCAGATGATGGCGCCGTACCAGAAGCTGCGCGCCACGCTCTATCAGGAGATGTTGGGCCGCATGAACCCTGACGATCGTTCGGTGCCGTATCAGCTCAACGGCTATCGCTATCAGGAAAGCTACGCTGCCGGCAAAGATTTCGCGTTGTATCAGCGCCAGGCGCTCACCGCCGACGCGCCGTGGCAAACCCTGCTGGACGCCAATCAGCGCGCGGCCGGCCACGCCTACTATCGCCTGGGGGCGATGGATGTCAGCCAGGACAACCGCCGGCTGGCGGTGGCCGAAGATCTGCAGGGCCGCCGCCAATACCGCATCTCCCTGCGCGATATAGGCAGCGAACGCTGGTCGCCGGAAACGCTGGAAAACACCTCCGGCAACATGGTGTGGGCCAACGACAACCAAACCCTGTTCTACGTGCGCAACCACCCACAAACGCTGTTGCCATACCAGGTCTATCGCCATCAGTACGGTACGCCGACGGCGGAAGATAAGCTGGTGTACCAGGAAAACGATCCGGCGTTCTACCTCAGCCTCGGCCGCTCGTCCTCGCGCGATTACCTGATTCTGACCATCAGCGGCAACACCACCTCCGAAGTGCGCCTGATCGACGCCAACCAGCCGCAGCGCGAGCCGCAGCTGTTCGCCGCCCGGCAGAACGGCCGCGAGTATTACCTCGATCACTACCGCGGTGAGTTCTACCTGCGTTCCAACCATCAGGATCCGAACTTTGGTCTGTACCGCACGGCGGCGGCGGGCAAACCCTGGCAGACGCTGATCGCGCCGCAGGCGCAGCACGAGGTGGAGAACTTCAGCCTGTTCCGCGACTGGCTGGTGGTGCAGGAGCGCGCCAACGGACTGGTGCAGCTGCGGCAAATCAGCTGGGACGGCAAAACCGAGCGCGCCATCCCGTTCGACGACGCCAGCTACATGGCCTGGCTGGGCTATAACCCTGAGCCGGACAGCGATCGCTTGCGCTACGGCTATTCGGCGATGACCACGCCGACCCACACCTATGAGTGGGATCTGAACAAGGGCGAGCGCACCCTGCTGAAGCAGCAGGAGGTGAAAGGTGTCGATCCGAGCCTGTATCACAGCGAGCGCATCTGGGTCACGGCGCGCGACGGCGTGAAGGTGCCGGTCTCGCTGGTGTACCGCACATCGCTGTTCAAAAACGGGCATAACCCGCTGCTGGTGTACGGCTACGGCGCTTACGGCATGAGCATGGATCCGGCGTTCAGCGCCAACCGCATCAGCCTGCTGGATCGCGGCTTCGTCTATGCGCTGATCCACGTGCGCGGCGGCGGCGAGCTGGGGCAGAGCTGGTACAAGCAGGGCAAGCTGACGCATAAACCGAACAGCTTCAACGACTTCATCGACGCCACCCAGGCGCTGATCAAAGACGGCTACGGCCAACCGGGGCGCATCTACGCCATGGGCGGCAGCGCCGGCGGCTTGCTGATGGGGGCGGTGATCAATCAGGCGCCGCAGCTGTACAACGCGGTGGTGGCGCAGGTGCCGTTCGTCGACGTGGTGACCACCATGCTGGACGACAGCATTCCACTCACCACCGGGGAATACGAGGAGTGGGGCAACCCGCACCAGTCGGCCGCCTATGCGCTGATGAAGTCCTACAGCCCGTACGACAACGTGCGCAAGCAGCGTTACCCGAACCTGCTGGTCACCAGCGGTTTGTACGACTCGCAGGTGCAGTATTGGGAGCCGGCCAAATGGGTGGCGAAGCTGCGGCGCTTCAAGCAGGGCGATTCGCTGCTGCTGCTCTCTACCGACATGACCGCCGGCCACGGCGGCAAATCGGGCCGCCTGGCGCGGCTGGAAAACGGCGCGCTGGAGTACGCCTTTATTCTGGCGGCGGATCGGCAGGTGCAGAAATAACCTTCAGCGCCGCGGCACGCTGCGGCGCAATAAAACAATAACAACCTTTTAACGCGCTTTCGGCGGGCTTTTTGCTGGGCATTGTCGGCCATCAAACCTTATTGGCTATTTCTGGGGATATATGAAAATCAAAATGATAGCGAGCCTGATCGGCGCGGGACTGGCGCTGTACGGGCCGGCTGCGGCCGCGCAGGAACAGGCGGAAAACAATAAAGGCAGCGTGGCGTTCAGCCCGCTCAACGTCTCGGCCGCCGATAGCGGCAAGAGCAGCGAAAAAGACGCATTGGCCCGGCCGGGCGCGTTCAGCTCGCGCGATGAAAACAAGAATCTGGAGTCGGTGGACAGCATTCTGCGCAGTATGCCGGGCACCTATACCCAGATCGATCCCGGCCAGGGATCGGTCAGCGTCAATATTCGCGGCCTGAGCGGCTTTGGCCGGGTCAACACCATGGTCGACGGCATCACGCAAAACTACTACGGCAACTCGCCGAGCGACGCAGCGCACGGGGGATTGCCCACCAGCCAGTTCGGGGCGTTGATCGATCCTAACTTTATCGTCGGCGTCGACGTGGCGCGCGGCAATGCCACCGGCTCCGCTGGGGTGAACGCTCTGGCGGGCAGCGCCAACTTCCGCACTATCGGCGTGGACGACGTGGTGTTTTCCGATAACCCGTTCGGCGTGCGCACCAAATTCTCGGTGGGCAATAACGGCATCGGCCGCAGCGGCATGATCGCCGTCGGTGCCAAAACCGCCGCCTTTGCCGACGGCGGCAGCCTGGGCGCGATGGCAGCGATCAGCGGCAGTTCCATCACCTCCAACTACAAAAACGGCGCCGGTTTCGACAGCGAGATGTTCAACGTCGATAAAACCTACCGCCAGAACCCGAAATCCCAGCTGTTTAAGGTGGACATCAAGCCGGATGCCTTTAACAGCATCGAACTGTCGGCGCGCAGCTACCAGAATAAAATCACCCGCCGCCACATCGACAGCGACGATTTTTACCTTAAATATCACTACGCGCCGTTCTCGGAACTGATCGATTTCAACCTGACCGCCAGCACCAGCCGGGGTGAGCAGAAATTCATGTCCAACAACATGGCGGGCTTCAGCGACAGCACGGCGAAAAACATCTCCGATGCGCTGGATATCAACAACACCAGCCGTTTCAGCCTGCAGGACGTCGATTTCGCCTTCAGCTACGGCGGCAAGCTGGTGCGCAACGAGTATAAGAAAAAGGCCTCCGGTTTGGTGACGGATGACAATCAGGCGGAAAGCATGCCGGTGGGAATGTCGGGCAAGCAGGATATCTCCAGCCTGTACAGTGGGTTGCAGGCCAACTACGGTATCTGGCAGGGGAATTTCGATCTGAACTACACCGCCTATCGCCTTTCCGGCTATAAGCCGGCCTGTGACGAGCGCGTAGAGTGCTTCCCGCAGGGCGCCGGCAATATCAACCGCAACGAACACGGCTTCAACCCGTCGGTCATGCTGTCGGCGCAGGTGACGCCGTGGCTGCAGCCGTTCGTCAGCTACAGCAAGTCGATGCGCGGGCCGAATATCCAAGAAGTGTTCTTCGCCAACAGCGGCGGCCAGTCGATGAACCCGTTCCTGAAGGGTGAAAAAGCGGAGACCTGGCAGGGCGGGTTCAACGCCAATGCCCACGATCTGTTGTTCAAGCAGGACAGCTTCCAACTGAAAGCGGTCTATTTCGAAACCAGGATCAAAAACTACATATCCAGCCAAACCTACCTGGTGTGTAAAAACCGTCAGAAGTGCAACCGTTCGCAGGCGACGCAGGAAGAGTGGGATAACGCGGACATCAACGTCAGCATGACCATGTACAGCAATGCTCCCGATCCGGTCAAAATGCGCGGGGTGGAGCTTGAAGCGCTGTACGACGCCGGTTTCGCCTTCACCAAGCTGTCGTTAAGCAAGGAGCATACCTCGCAGCCGACCAACCAGGCCAGCAACGTGTTCGGCGCGGGCGATGTCAGCGAACTGCCGGAATTCTACTTCACGCTGGACAGCGGGGTACGCTTGCTGGACGAGAAACTGACGCTGGGCGGGGTGGTGAAATACACCGGCAAATCGGTGCGCCTGTCGCCGGACTCTGATTACGATGAGAATGAGCAGTTGCTGAAAGAGCCGGCGCCGCATATTCCGACCATTATCGATCTATACGGCACCTATCAGGTGAATCGCAATCTGTTGCTGAAGCTCAGCGTGCAAAACCTGATGGACAAAGACTATTCGGACGCGCTGAACAAGATGAACTCGCTGCCGTCGCAGTCGCAGTATGAGACGCCGACCAACACCGCCCGTGGGCGCACCTATATCTTCGGCGGGGAGGTGCGCTTCTAAACCGCAGCAGAGCAGGGCGCAGTCACTGCGCCCGTTTCGCCTGCAGCAGCCATTTGTCCAGCTCGTTGGCGAACTGCTGGCGGTCGCGCTGGTTCAGCGCGTTCGGGCCGCCGGTCTGGATGCCGCTGGCGCGCAGGGTATCCATAAAATCGCGCATGTTGAGGCGCTCGCGGATGGTGTCCGGCGTATAGCGTTCGCCGCGCGGGTTCAGCGCCACCGCGCCTTTCTCTATCACCTCTGCCGCCAGCGGGATATCGGCGGTGATCACCAGATCGCCTGCTTCGCAGCGGCGCACGATCTCGTTGTCGGCCACGTCGAAGCCGGCCGCGACTTGCAATGAACGAATGTACTTAGACGGCGGCGTGCGCAATGGCTGATTCGCCACCAGCGTCACGGTGATGGCGGTACGATCGGCGGCGCGGAACAGCACCTCTTTGATCACGTTCGGACAGGCGTCCGCATCGACCCAAATCTGCATCATTTCGGCTCCTGCAGCCAGTCGCGCACCGGCAGGAAATCGCGCGCCAGCGCCGCTTCCGGGCTGTCGGCGTCCGGCTGGTAATTATATTCCCAACGCACCAGCGGCGGCATCGACATCAGGATGGACTCGGTGCGCCCGCCGGTTTGCAGCCCGAACAGCGTGCCGCGATCCCACACCAGGTTGAACTCCACGTAGCGGCCGCGGCGATACAGCTGGAACTGGCGCTCGCGCTCGCCCCAGGTCAAGGCCTTGCGTTTTTCGACGATCGGCAGATAGGCGTCGAGGAAGCCCTGGCCCACCGCGCGGGTGAAGGCGAAGCAGTGGTCGAAGTCCGGGGTGTTCAGATCGTCGTAGAACAGGCCGCCGATGCCGCGTGCTTCGTTGCGATGCTTAATGAAGAAGTAATCGTCGCACCATTGCTTGTATTTCGGGTAGACCTCGTCGCCGAACGGCGCGCACAGCTCGGCCGCGGTGCGGTGCCAGTGCAAGGCATCCTCTTCGAAGCCGTAGAACGGCGTCAGATCAAAGCCGCCGCCGAACCACCACACCGGCGCTTCGCCCGGTTTTTCGGCGATGAAGAAACGCACGTTGGCGTGGCTGGTGGGCACGTAAGGGCTGAGCGGATGGATAACCAACGAGACGCCCATCGCCTGGAAGCTGCGCCCGGCCAGTTCCGGACGGTGCGCGGTGGCCGAGGCCGGCAGGGTGGCGCCGGAGACGTGCGAGAAGTTGACCCCCGCCTGTTCAAACACCGCGCCGTTGGTCAGCACGCGGCTGCGGCCACCGCCGCCTTCTTCACGCGTCCATTGGTCTTCGGTGAACACGGCACCGCCGTCGGCCTGGGCGAGCTGCGCGCAGATATGATCCTGCAGCGCCAGCAGGAAGGATTTTACTTCAGCGATGTTAGGTAAACTCATGCGGGGTCTTTATAGCGTCTGGCTGAACAAGGCGCTGAGTATACTCTTATTCGCCGCGCGCGGCATCAGCGGGGTTTGCGCTGGTGGGCGTCGAAGTAGTCGAAGAAGTTGACGATGCCATCCGCGATGGCGCGGGCTATTTTCTCGCGAAACGCGGTGGTGCCCAGCAGCCGCTCTTCGTTTGGGTTGGTGATGAACGAGGTTTCCACCAGCACCGAGGGAATGGACGGGGATTTTAACACCGCGAACGCCGCCTGTTCGGTGCTGTCGCTGTGCAGGTGGTGTACCGGGCGAATTTGGCCGAGCACGTGGCGGCCGAGCGTCAGGCTGTTGTTGATGGTGTCGGTTTGCACCAGATCGAACAGCACCTGCTGCAGGTAGTTGTCCTGATCCTTGTACTTGCCGCCCGCCACGTCGTCGGCGGCGTTTTCACGGTTGGACAGGTAGCGCGCCATGGCGCTGCTGGCGCCGCGGTTGGAGAGGGCGAACACCGAAGCGCCGGAGGCCGATGGGCTGGTAAAGCCGTCGGCGTGAATCGAAATGAACAGGTCAGCCTGATGCTGGTGGGCGATCTCCACCCGTTGGAACAGCGGAATGAACTCGTCTTCTTCGCGCGTCAGGCGCGCCTCGACGTGGTCGTGCTCATGCAGAAAACGGCGCACGTGGTTGGCGATTTCCAGCACGATGTGTTTTTCCTGCGAGCCTTCGTGGCCGACCGCGCCGGAGTCGATGCCGCCGTGGCCGGGATCGATCATCACCAGCTTTTTGCCGCCGGCCGGTTTCGCCGCCGGTTTGCTGTGCTGATTGCGCAGCAGGCCTTCCGCCCTGGCGCTGCGGTTTTTCACGCCGAACAGCGCCACCGCCAGGCCGGAAAGCAAAAGTTGGCGTCGCGTCGGGGAAACGGCAAGCGGCTTAAAATTGAGGAATTGTTTACCCTGCTTTTTCATTACGCAACGCTCCATCGACGTTTCTATTTTGCGACGTTATATCGTATTGATAATCATTAATCGACCCGATAACTATTTCCATTTATTACGCCTGTTACCGGCGATTTCTGGGCAAATAGCGCGGTAAATCGCAGTTTGATATTGCGTAAGTGAATAATCACGCGATAATCAGATAAACACCTTAATTAACAGCGGCCAACATCGATGGAAATTCGCGTATTTCGACAAGACGACTTTGAAGAGGTCATTACCCTGTGGGAGCGCTGCGATCTGCTGCGGCCCTGGAACGATCCGGAAATGGACATCGAGCGCAAGCTGAACCACGATCCGGAGCTGTTCCTGGTGGCGGAAGTCGGCGGCGAAGTGGTCGGTTCGGTGATGGGCGGTTATGACGGCCACCGCGGCTCGGCGTATTACCTCGGGGTGCATCCCGACTATCGCGGGCGCGGCATCGCCAATGCGTTGATCAATCGTCTGGAGAAGAAGTTGATCGCCCGCGGCTGCCCGAAGATCCAGATTATGGTGCGCGAAGACAACGACACGGTAGTCGAGATGTACGAGAAGCTCGGCTACGAGATCCAGGGCATCACCAGCCTGGGCAAGCGGCTGATCGAAGATCAGGAATATTGATCGAGCGGCGGGCGGCGGTGTTGCACCGCCCGCCACAGTTCATTACGGCAGCTTTTTGACGGTTTTCACGTCCACTTCGACGCTGTTCCAGTCTTTATCCACTTTGCCTTCCAACTGCACCTTGTCTTTTGGCGTAACGGTTTGGCCGTTCCAGCGTTTGCGATCGATATCGACCGTCAGGGTGCCGGTGGCGTCGCGGAAGGTATAGGTTTCGTCGCCGATGCGCTGCTCGATGTTGCCCTGCAGCATCACCCAGGTGTCGTCGCTCATCGATTTCACCTTGTCCACGGTGGTCAGCGCCGCGCTGGGGCCGGAGAAACCGCCTTGTGCGGTGGTTTGCGTTTGGGCCTGCGGCGCGGCCGGATCGAGGAACCCGCCTTGTTGCGCCAGTACCGGTGCGCTGCACAGCGCGATCAGAGCGGCCAGAGTCAGTTTTTTCATGTTGCGCTTCCTTATCGTTATCGAAAATCACATCCCGCTGATATCGGGTTGCTTGCTCAGTGATAAGGATTAAAACACGCCGATCTTAAGAGCTTCTTAAGCCGACGCATTGAAATTCACGCCGCCGGCGCCCATCTGTAGCCATAGTCTTTATTCTGTTGGCAAGGAACGATCGTTGAAGCCATTCTCACCCCGTTTTTCCCCGGACGATTACGACCAGCACGGCGCGCTGCGGCTGCCGCTGGGATTTTGGGCCGTGCTGATACTGCAGGCGCGCACCTGGCTGCTGTTCGTGATGGCCGGCGCTTCGCGTGAGCAGGGCGAAAGCTTGCTGGCGCTGTTTTATCCGGATACCCAACGCTTTTGGTACGGCATGCTGCTCGGCCTGCCGGCGGCGCTGGCGTTTTTGCTGAGCGGCCGTCGCCACCAATGGCCGCGGCTGTGGAGCGGCTGGCGCTGGGGGCTGGTTATCTCCGTGCTGGCGTCGTTCGGTGGCTCGCTGTTCAGCCTGTGGCGCCAGGACGGCGATGCGCCGGGGTTGGAGCTGGCGTTGGTGCTGCTCGATGCGCTGGCGCTGAGCTATCTGCTGTTGAATGCGCGCCTGAAAGCCTGTTTTGCGCCGGCGGAGCACGCCGACTAATTGCCGAGAAGTGCGGCACTTTTCGCATTTTCCGCACTCCAAGCTGGCAACCGTTGGCGTAGTGCGGGCCGTTGTGAGAGGCTGGCACGCAGCAAAACGCCGAGTGCGGCAGCGGCGGGTTACCGCCCCGTGCCATTGATGTTTAAGGAGCTAGAGATGAATATTCGCCCCCTGTTGTTAGGGCTTCCGCTGTTACTGACCGGTTGTTCGAGCATGTCCAATTTCTCCTGGTCCAGCCTGTCGCCGTTCAACTGGTTCGGCAGCAGCCTGGAGGTCGGCGCCAAGGGCGTCGGCAAGCTCAACGCCGGCACGCCGATGTCGGAAAGCGCCATCAACGACGGGTTGGACGGCAACTACCGCCTGCGCGGCGGCATGGCGACCAGCAACGGTCAGATCGTCTCTTATTACCAGGCGCTGTCCGGCGACGAAGTGAAGCTGGTGATCACCGGCGAGCCGAAAGGGCACGTGCAGCGGGTAGACGTAATGGATCAGAAAGTGGCAACGGAGTGGGGCAACAAGCTCGGCACGCCGTTCGGCGATATGTACAGCAAAGCGTTCGGCTCCTGTAAACCGGGCAGCGGCGAAGACGCCGGCAAAGTGGAGTGCGTGGCGGAACAGAGCAAGTACGTTACCTATATCTTTAGCGGCAAGTGGGCCGGGGCGCAGGACATCATCCCGCCGGACGACACCCTGAAAAGCTGGACGGTCAGCAAAATCATCTGGCACGCCAAGCCGCAGCAGTAATATGTTCAACGGGCGCCGGTTCACGGCGCCTGCCTTTTCAAGCCATTACCCCTATTTTCTTTGCGCTGCTGCAAGGCAATCGCCCGTGCTTGCGGTATGATAGCGCGCGTTTGTAACAGGGAACCCGCGCGTCAACCGCCATACCTTACCTGTTGCCGGATTCTGGTATTGAGGATAACAACATGACACAGGTTCAGAGCGGCATTCTGCTGGAGCACTGCCGTTTCGCCATTTTTATGGAAGCCACCGTACAGGGCGAATTCGCCGACTTGCGCCAGGGCTGCAAACAGTTTTGTCAGACGCTGAGCGAGCTGCAGCAGCAGTTTCCCGATGCGCGTCTCGGCGCGGTGATCGCTTTCGGCTATGACGTTTGGCACGATCTTTCCAACGGCCAGGGTGCGAAAGAGCTGAAGCCGTTCACGCCGCTCGGCAAAGGGCTGGCACCGGCCACCCAGCGCGATATGCTGATCCACATTCAGTCGCTGCGTCACGACGTCAACTTCACGCTGGCGCAGGCGGCACTGGCGGCGTTCGGCAACGCCATCAAGATTGAAGAAGAAACCCACGGTTTCCGCTGGGTGGAAGAGCGCGATCTGAGCGGTTTCATCGACGGTACCGAAAACCCGCAGGGCGAGCAGCGCCCGGCAGTGGCGACGATTGCCGAAGGCGAAGAAGATGCAGGCGGCAGCTACGTGCTGGTGCAGCGCTATGAGCACAACCTGCGCCAGTGGCAGCGCTTTACCACCGAACAGCAGGAGCAGATCATCGGTCGCACCAAGCGCGACAGCGAAGAGCTGCCGGCCGATCAGCGCCCGGATACCTCGCACGTCAGCCGCGTCGATCTGAAAGAGAACGGCAAAGGCCTGAAAATTCTGCGCCAGAGCCTGCCTTATGGCACCGCCAGCGGCAAGCATGGTCTGTTCTTCATCGCCTATTGCGCACGCCTGCACAATATCGAGCAGCAGCTGCTGAGCATGTTCGGCGATCTGGACGGCAAACGCGACGCGATGCTGCGTTTCAGCCGTGCGGTTACCGGCAGCTACTACTTTGCGCCATCGCTGACGCGCCTGCTGTCACTGTGACGCCGTTGCCGAAGCCGGCGCGCCCGGCTTCGGCCCGTTTCCCGTCCCGAAAACGCCTCGC
Organism: Serratia sp. SSNIH1; assembly: GCF_002935055.1. NCBI lineage: Bacteria > Pseudomonadati > Pseudomonadota > Gammaproteobacteria > Enterobacterales > Yersiniaceae > Serratia > Serratia sp. SSNIH1. The sequence goes on along the minus strand of NZ_CP026383.1, from coordinate 4,305,582 downwards.
ATTCCCTGCCTTATAGCGTTTGATGCTTGTAAATCACTAAACGGTATATAAAAGCGTTACAGCTCCGCGCCGAGTTATAAATACACTGGTCGTCAATAAGGCGAAAGCCTGAAGGAATGACTCAGTGATAAGGTGCAGAATGAAACAAAACCGGGTTAAAAATCTCGTGCTGAAAGGTTGGCTGGCGGCTGCGCTGTTGGCGAGCGGCGCCGCGTCGGCGGCGGAATTGCTGAACAGCTCTTATGACGTTTCCCGTGAATTGTTCGTCGCGCTGAATCCCGGCTTTGAACAGCAGTGGAATCAACAGCATCCGAACGACAAGCTGACCATCAAACAATCGCACGCTGGTTCCTCCAAGCAGGCGCTGGCGATCCTGCAGGGCCTGCGCGCCGACGTGGTGACGTACAACCAGTTCACCGACGTGCAGATCCTGCACGATCGCGGGCAGCTGATCCCGGCGGACTGGCAGGCGCGCCTGCCGAACAACAGTTCGCCGTTCTACTCCACCATGGCGTTTCTGGTGCGCAAGGACAACCCGAAGGGCATCCACACCTGGAACGATCTGGTGCGCGACGACGTGAAGCTGGTGTTCCCGAACCCGAAAACCTCCGGTAACGGCCGTTACACCTATCTGGCCGCCTGGGGCGCCGCCAATCAGGCCGACGGCAACGATCCGGCCAAGACCCGCGCCTTCATGACTCGCTTCCTGAAAAACGTGCTGGTGTTCGATACCGGCGGTCGCGGCGCGACCACCACCTTCGTTGAGCGCGGCTTGGGCGACGTGCTGATCAGCTTCGAATCCGAAGTGAACAACATTCGCAAGCAATACGGTGAAGACAAATACGAAGTGATCGTACCGCCGGTCGATATTCTGGCGGAGTTCCCGGTGGCCTGGGTCGACAAAAACGTAGAGCGCAACGGTACCGAACAGGCGGCCAAAGCCTATCTGAACTATCTCTACAGCCCGGCGGCGCAGCAGGTGATCACCAGCTTCTACTACCGCGTGTATGACCAGAAAGCGATGGCGGCGGCGAAGGGGCAATTCCCGGACACCCAACTGTTCCGCGTGGAAGACCAGTTCGGCGGCTGGCCGCAGGTGATGAAAACCCACTTCGCCACCGGCGGCGAGTTGGATCAGCTGTTAGCGGCAGGGCGCAAGTAAATGTTGGCGTTGTCGTCCAGTAAGCGGGTGCTGCCCGGATTTGGCCTCAGCCTCGGCAGCAGCCTGTTTTATACCTGTTTGATCCTGCTGTTGCCGCTCACCGCGCTGGTGATGCAGCTGGCACAGATGAGCCTGGCGCAATACTGGGAAGTGATTTCCAACCCGCAGGTGGTGGCGGCGTATAAAGTGACGCTGCTGGCGGCCGGCGTCGCCAGCCTGTTTAACGCGGTGTTCGGCATGCTGATGGCCTGGATCCTGACGCGCTACCGTTTTCCCGGCCGTTCGCTGCTGGACGGCCTGATCGATCTGCCGTTCGCGCTGCCGACCGCGGTGGCCGGCCTGACGCTGGCCGGCCTGTTTTCCACCACCGGCTGGTACGGTCAGTGGCTGGCGCACTTCGATATCAAGGTCACCTTTACCTGGCTTGGGATCGCGGTAGCGATGGCGTTCACCAGCCTGCCGTTTGTGGTGCGCACCGTGCAGCCGGTTCTGGAAGAGCTGGGGCCGGAATACGAAGAGGCTGCCGAGACGCTGGGCGCTACGCGCTGGCAGAGTTTCCGCCGCGTGGTGTTGCCCGAGGTGGCACCGGCATTGCTGGCCGGCACCGCCATCTCCTTTACCCGCAGCCTGGGCGAGTTCGGCGCGGTGATTTTTATCGCCGGCAACATCGCCTGGAAGACGGAAGTGACCTCGCTGATGATTTTCGTGCGTTTGCAGGAGTTTGATTACCCGGCGGCCAGCGCCATCGCCTCGGTGATCCTGGCGGCGTCGCTGCTGCTGCTGTTCAGCATTAACGTATTGCAAAGCCGCTTCGGCAGACGTTTGGGAGGAGGGCACTGATGGCCGATGTTTCCGCCTTCAACGGCGCCGAGCGCCCGCGCGTCAACTGGGGCAAGTGGACGCTGATCGCCATCGGCGCGCTGTTCTCGGTGCTGCTGCTGGTGGTGCCGATGATGTCGATTTTCGCCGAGGCCTTTTCCAAAGGGTTCGGCGCGATGTGGAGCAACTTGCTCGATCCGGACATGCTGCACGCCATTTGGCTGACGGTCTTGATCGCGCTGATCACCGTGCCGTTCAACCTGGTGTTCGGCACGTTGCTGGCGTGGCTGGTGACGCGCTTCACCTTCCCCGGCCGCCAGCTGCTGCTGACGCTGATCGATATCCCGTTCGCCGTTTCACCGGTGGTGGCGGGGCTGATTTACCTGCTGTTTTACGGCAGCAACGGCTTGCTGGGCGGCTGGCTGGATGCGCATAACATCCAGATCATGTTCTCCTGGCCGGGCATGGTGCTGGTGACCATTTTCGTCACCTGCCCCTTCGTGGTGCGCGAGCTGGTGCCGATGATGCTCAGCCAGGGCAGCCAGGAAGACGAGGCCGCCATTCTGCTGGGGGCGTCCGGCTGGCAAATGTTCCGCCGCGTGACGCTGCCCAACATTCGCTGGGCGCTGCTGTACGGCGTGGTGCTGACCAACGCGCGCGCCATCGGCGAGTTCGGCGCGGTGTCGGTGGTGTCCGGTTCGATTCGCGGCGAAACCTACAGCCTGCCGCTGCAGGTCGAGCTGTTGCAGCAGGATTACAACACCGTCGGCGCCTTTACCGCCGCCGCCCTGTTGACCCTGATGGCGATCGTTACCCTATTTTTGAAGAGCGCGCTGCAGTGGCGTCTGGAACGTCAAAACGCGCGTCTCGAGCGGGAGGAAAATCATGAGCATTGAGATTAACGGCATCAACAAGTCCTTCGGTCGCACCAAGGTATTGAACGATATCTCGCTCGATATTGCTTCCGGCGAGATGGTGGCGCTGCTCGGGCCGTCCGGTTCCGGCAAGACCACGCTGCTGCGCATCATCGCCGGGCTGGAAAGCCAGAGCGGCGGCAAGCTGGGCTTCCACGGCACCGACGTCAGCCACATGCACGCGCGCGACAGGCGCGTGGGCTTCGTGTTTCAGCACTATGCGCTGTTCCGCCACATGACGGTGTTCGACAACATCGCCTTCGGCCTGACCGTGCTGCCGCGCCGCGAGCGGCCGAACGCCGCGGCGATCAAACAGAAAGTCACCCAGCTGCTGGAAATGGTACAGCTGGGCCACCTGGCCAACCGCTATCCGTCTCAGCTGTCCGGCGGCCAGAAACAGCGCGTGGCGTTGGCGCGCGCCCTGGCGGTGGAACCGCAAATTCTGCTGCTGGACGAACCGTTCGGCGCGCTGGATGCGCAGGTGCGCAAAGAGCTGCGCCGCTGGCTGCGTCAGCTGCACGAAGAGCTGAAATTCACCAGCGTGTTCGTCACCCACGATCAGGAAGAGGCGATGGAAGTGGCCGACCGCATCGTGGTGATGAGCCAGGGCAATATCGAACAGGTCGGGTCGCCGGAAGAGATTATGCGCGAACCGGCCAGCCGCTTCGTGCTGGAGTTCATGGGGGAAGTGAACCGCCTGAACGGCGAAATTCGCGGTTCCCAGCTGTTCGTCGGCGCGCACCAGTGGCCGCTGTCGTTCCAGCCGATGCACCAGGGCAGCGTCGATCTGTTTCTGCGCCCGTGGGAAATGGAAGTGGCGACCGAAAGCAGCGAGCGTTGCCCGCTGCCGGTGCAGGTGCTGGAAGTCAGCCCGCGTGGCCACTTCTGGCAGCTGACGGTGCAGCCGATCGGCTGGCATCAGGAACCGATCGGCGTGGTGTTGTCGGAAGGCAATCCAACCCCGGTACGCGGCGGCCGTTATTACGTCGGCAGCCTCAATGCGCGGCTGTATGCCGGCGATCAACTGCTGCAACCTGTTGCGTTAGCCAAAAGCGCCTGATAGGTTTTAGCTGCCCTTTTCTTCAAGGCAACCCGCGGGTTGCCTTTTTACTTTACGCACACCAACACAGGCAAAGATCGTGACAACGCTCGAACAATGCATCGGGAACACCCCGCTGGTACAACTGCAACGGCTGGCCGCCCAGGCGGGCAGCGAGGTATGGGTCAAACTGGAAGGTAATAACCCGGCGGGATCGGTGAAGGATCGCGCTGCGTTGGCGATGATCCAGCAGGCGGAGCTGCGCGGCGAGATCAAGCCCGGCGACGTGCTGATCGAGGCCACCAGCGGCAATACCGGCATTGCGCTGGCGATGATCGCCGCGCTCAAAGGCTATACGCTGAAGCTGTTGATGCCGGAGAACATGAGCCTGGAGCGGCAGGCGGCGATGCGCGCGTACGGCGCCGAGCTGATCCTGGTCAGCCGTGAGCAGGGGATGGAAGGGGCGCGCGATCTGGCGCTGGAGATGCAGCGTCAGGGGCAGGGCAAGGTGCTGGATCAGTTCAACAATCTCGACAATCCCTACGCCCACTTCACCACCACCGGCCCGGAGATTTGGCGCCAGACCGAAGGACGCATCACGCACTTCGTTTCCAGCATGGGCACCACCGGTACCATTACCGGCGTGGGCGGTTACCTGAAGAGCCAGAATCCGCAGGTGCAGATTATCGGCCTGCAGCCGGCAGAAGGCAGCAGCATCCCCGGCATTCGCCGTTGGGCGCCCGCTTACCTGCCGGGCATTTTCCGCCCTGAGCTGGTGGATCAGGTGCTGGATATCGAGCAGCGCGATGCCGAGCAGACCATGCGCCAGCTGGCGCAGCGTGAAGGCATCTTCTGCGGCGTCAGCTCCGGCGGCGCGGTGGCCGGCGCCCTGCGCGTGGCGGCGGCCCACCCGGGCAGCGTCGTGGTGGCGATCGTCTGCGATCGCGGTGACCGTTACCTCTCTACCGGCGTGTTCGACTGAATGTGCCCTCCCGGCGGCGCGTTCCGCCGGGAAAACCCCTCTCACTTCCCTTTTGACCGACGGCATAGCCGGCCCGCCTGCGCGGTGGCCGGCGCCTGTCTGCACGCCAATACCCTGACAGAAGTAGAGAAATCGCGCGACAGCAGCCACAATAACGGTGGCGTGACGCGAACCGCGATGTGTAAGGATTGAGTAAAACCGGCTGCGGGCCGGCGGAATTGGCGGGAAAATAACGAAAATCGGTGAAGGAGCAAGGCATGAAAATTTTACTGGTCGACGATGACCTGGAGCTTGGCACTATGCTGAGCGAATACCTGACGGGCGAAGGCTTCGACGCCACGCTGGTGCTGACCGGCAAGGCGGGGGTAGAGGGTGCGCTGTCGGGCGACTATACCGCGATGATCCTCGATATCATGCTGCCGGACATGAGCGGCATCGACGTGCTGCGCGACGTGCGTAAGAAGAGCCGGCTGCCGATCATCATGCTGACCGCCAAAGGCGACAACATCGATCGGGTGATTGGCCTGGAGATGGGCGCCGACGATTACATGCCCAAACCTTGCTACCCGCGCGAATTGGTGGCGCGTCTGCGTGCGGTGTTGCGCCGTTTCGAAGAGCGGCCGCAGGAGGCGGACGACGAAGCCGCCATCAGCTTCGGCGAGTTGACGCTGAACCCTTCAACCCGCAGCAGCGAATGGCGCGGTAAGGCGTTTGATCTGACGGCTTCGGAATTCAATCTGCTGGAGCTGTTGTTGCGCGCGCCGGATCGCGTGGTGTCGAAGGATGAATTGTCCGAGAAGGGGCTGGGGCGACCGCGCGAGGCCTATGATCGCAGCGTGGACGTGCATATCAGCAATATCCGCCAGAAGCTGAGCGCGCTGGCCGGCAATACGCTGAGCATCGAGACGGTGCGCAGCATCGGCTATCGCATTCGGTAACCTGACATGCGCGGAAGACTGTTCTGGAAAATCTTGCTCGGCTTTTGGCTGACCTTCCTCATCATGACGCAGGCCCTGTGGGTGGCGTTTTCTTTGTATGGCGATCGCTATGTGCCGCCGGAAAACGCCATGGCGCGGCGGGTCATCGGCCTGCAGCTGACCTCGGCGGCTACCCAGTTGCGCAGCGGCGGCATGCCGGCGCTGGAAGCCCTGATGCGCGATTGGCCCGAGGACGACAGGCGTTTGCTGTCGGTGACGCCGATGACCCAACCGCCGCCGCCCGCGCCGGAAGAACCGGTATTTGAAGGGCGGCGGATGCCGAAGGAAATCTCTGCCTGGGTGCAAACCGGGGAAGGGCAGGGATACTGGCTGAGTTATAACGTGCGCGGGCTGCGGGAAGAATATCGGCCGGAGCGGCGTTCCCATTTCTTCAACATTCCTGCGCCGATGCTGTGGGTCGGCGGGCTGGGCGGTTTGCTGTTCAGCGCCGTGCTGGCCTGGAACCTGACCCGGCCGATGCGTCAGCTGCGCGGCGGCCTGGATCGGGTGGCGCAGGGCGATCTGTCGGTGCGGCTGTTCCCGAAAATGCGCCGCCGTCATGACGAGCTGTCCGACGTGGCGCGCGATTTCGACACCATGGCCGAGCGGCTGGAGCTGCTGGTCAGCGCCCGCGAGCAGCTGTTGCACGACGTTTCGCACGAGCTGCGTTCGCCGCTGGCGCGCCTGCAGCTGGCAATCGGCCTGGCGCGACAGAATGCCGGCAACGTCGAAACCTCGCTTAAGCGCATCGAACACGAGTCGGGGCGGCTGGATAAGATGATCGGCGAGCTGCTGGCGCTGTCGCGCGCCGAACACAGCAGCCTGCCGGACGAGGAGTATTTCGATCTGTACGGCCTGGTGGATGCGGTGGTGAGCGATGCACGCTACGAGGCGCAGGTGCCCGGCGTGGATATCGTGCTGCAGGCCGAGTCAGACGTGGAGTACACCGTCAAGGGCAATGCGGAGCTGATGCGGCGAGCGGTGGACAACATCGTGCGCAATGCGCTGCGCTTTTCCAGCCACGGCCAACGGGTGACGGTGGCGCTGACGCGCGTCGATAACCAGTTCCAGATCGCGGTCAGCGATCAGGGGCCGGGAGTCGAGGAGGCGAAGCTGTCGAGCATCTTCGATCCGTTCGTGCGCGTGAAGTCGGCGCTGTCGGGCAAGGGTTACGGCCTGGGGCTGGCGATCACCCGCAAGGTGGTGCTGGCGCACGGCGGCCAGGTTGAGGCGCGCAACGGCGATAAAGAGGGGCTGGTCATTACCCTGCGTATCCCGCGCTGGCAATAATAGACTATCTTACTTGCCATTTTGAACCAGGGCAGTGCTCGCCTTCGTCACGTACTGCGTGTACGCTCCGAAGGTTGCGCGCTGTCCATGTTCAAACTGCCTGCGCCGATAACGTCTATTATCCGCGGTATACCCAAAGGATTTCGAATTGCAGCTAGGCGGCAAGCGGGGGAATCCCCGGGAGCTTACTCCGGTTCCGGTAAGTGACCGGGGTGAGCACGTGCGGGCAACAACGCTGCGGTTCGAAAGACGAAGGGGATAAAAAAACGGCGCCGAGGGCGCCGTTTTTCTTGCTCATTCGCGATTACTTCTTGATGCGGATGATCGGGGTTTCGCCAACGGTCACGCTGCCGGACAGTTTGATCAGCTCTTTGATCTCGTCCATGTTGGAGATAACGACCGGCGTCAGGGTAGACTTGGCTTTTTCTTCCAGCAGAGGCAGGTTGAACTCGATAACCACGTCACCTTTCTTGACGCGCTGACCTTCTTCGGCGATGCGTTTGAAGCCTTCGCCTTTCAGTTCTACGGTATCGATGCCGAAGTGGACGAACAGCTCAATGCCGCTGTCGGATTCGATAGAGAATGCATGGTTGGTTTCGAAAATCTTACCGATGGTGCCGTCAACCGGAGCAACCATTTTGTTGCCGGCCGGTTTGATGGCGATACCGTCGCCAACGATTTTTTCAGCAAACACTACGTCCGGCACATCTTCGATATTGACGATTTCGCCAGAAAGGGGAGCGACGATCTCGATAGTGCCCGTGTCTTTCTTGTCATCAGAAACCAGAGATTTCAGTTTATCGAACAAACCCATGATCTTCTCCTAAGCATTAAATTGGGCGGCGTTCCAGTGTCGTGGAAGTTTAGCAGAGCGTTTTTTCTTCGATGAATTTATTGACGCAATTCATCAGGTCTTGTGCCGTTGGCTGTGCCAAGGCCTGCGCTGCCAACGCCTTCACATCTTCGAAATTCGTGTTACGAATAATTTTCTTGATGCGCGGGATTGAAATCGCACTCATGCTGAACTCATCCAGCCCCATGCCCAATAACAACAGTGTAGCACGCTCATCGCCAGCCAGTTCGCCGCACATGCCGGTCCACTTGCCTTCCGCGTGAGATGCATCAATAACCTGTTTGATCAGGCCAAGCACTGATGGGGACATCGGGTTATAGAGATGAGAAATCAGCTCGTTGCCGCGATCTACCGCCAGAGTATACTGGGTTAGATCGTTTGTCCCAATACTAAAGAAGTCGACTTCTTTCGCCAGGTGGTGAGCAATGACCGCCGCAGCCGGTGTTTCCACCATCACGCCCACTTCGATGCTCTCGTCAAACGCCTTGCCTTCTTCGCGCAGCTGCGCTTTCAGCGTCTCGATTTCGCCTTTCAGATCGCGCACTTCTTCCACTGAGATGATCATCGGGAACATGATGCGCAGTTTGCCGAACGCCGAGGCGCGCAGGATGGCGCGCAGCTGGGCGTGCAGGATTTCACGGCGGTCCATCGCGATGCGGATGGCGCGCCAGCCGAGGAACGGGTTCTCTTCCTTCGGCAGGTTCATGTACGGCAGGTCTTTGTCGCCGCCGATGTCCATGGTGCGGACGATCACGGCCTGCGAGCCCATGGCTTCCGCCACGGCTTTATAAGCCTGGAACTGCTCGTCTTCGGTCGGCAGCGAGTCGCGGTCCATGAACAGGAACTCGGTACGATACAGGCCGACGCCTTCCGCGCCGTTGCGCTCTGCACCCGCGACGTCGCGCACGGTGCCGATGTTGGCGCACACTTCAACCTGATGGCCGTCCAGCGTAATCGCCGGCAGGTCCTTCAGCTTGGCCAGATCGTTTTTCTCGGTGATGTATTGGTTCTGGGCGGCTTTCAGCTGATCGATAACGTCAGCGGTCGGGTTAACGTAAATTTTGTTGTTAACCGCATCCAGAATCAGGTAGTCGTCGTTTTTCACCTGCTTGGTCACGTCGCTGGTACCGACGATCGCCGGCAGCTCCAGGGAGCGCGCCATGATAGAGGTGTGGGAAGTCCGGCCGCCGAGATCGGTAATGAAGCCCAGCACTTTGTCCAGGTTCAGCTGCGCGGTCTCTGACGGGGTCAGATCGGTGGCCACCAGGATCACTTCGTCCTGAATGGAGCCCAGATCGACGATCGGCATGCCCAGGATGTTCTGCAGCAGGCGCTTACCAATGTCGCGCACGTCGGCGGCGCGTTCTTTCAGGTATTCGTCGTCCAGCTCTTCCAGCGCTTTCGCCTGACCTTCGATCACGGTGTAGGCGGCGGCGTCTGCGGAGGCCAGATCGTCTTTGATTAGGGCTATGATTTCCTGCTCAAGCTCTTCGTCTTCCAGCAACATGATGTGGCCTTCGAAGATAGCTTCCTTCTCTTCGCCGAAGGTTTCGCCAGCTTTGGTCTTGATCGCTTCCAGCTGTTCGGACGCTTTCGCGCGGCCGGCCAGAAAACGCGAGACTTCCTGCTCTACTTGATCAGCAGAGATTTTTTTCCGGTTGATGACGATGTCGTCTTCTTTCAGCAAGAGAGCCTTACCAAAAGCGATGCCCGGTGATACTAAAATGCCTGAAATCATAACCCTACCTTACTCTTGACTGGTGTTAACTAAAAAGACGGGCCGATTACTCAAGCTCTGCCATCAGTTTTACCAAGTGCTCAACGGCTTTCTGCTCGTCTTCACCTTCAGCGGAGATGGTCACTACGGTCCCTTGAGTCAGCCCCAGAGTTTGCAGTTTGAACAGGCTTTTAGCGCTGGCGCTTTTGCCGTTGGAGGTCACGGTGATGTCAGACGTGAAGCCTTTGGCTTCTTTAACGAACTGAGCGGCAGGGCGAGTATGCAGACCATTCGGAGCGGTAATAGTAACTTCTTGCTGGAACATTGATGTTTCCCCAACTTATTGGATTAATGTTGTGGAGCTAAAGTTTAGCCCAGGGGCCTGACTTTAGCTTGTCTGGTTATAGCGCCTGACTATGGACAGGGGCGAACGTTGATGCAACAGAAAACGACGCGTTAGGCACTTCAGATCAAAAAACTCGGCTTTAGACGTCGTTCCAATCCGCTCCCCATTATGCCCGATTCGACGCGTCGGCGACAGATGAGTAAATCGATTCAGCCTTGACCGGGCTCGGGGGATGATTAATTTTGCGCATCGAAATAATGCACCGTTAAATACTAAAGCCGACGGGCAAAAGCAATCTTGGACTGCTATAAAGTTTGATCCAGTCCACAAAAAAGCACCCCGTAGGGTGCTTTTTTAGCGATTTGTGCAGTGGTGGAATTACTGCTGCAATTCCTGCTCGGTGAACAGATCGGCAAACAGCGCGGTGCTCAGGTAACGTTCGCCGGAAGAGGGCAGGATCACCACGATGGTCTTGTCGGCGAACGCCGGTTCTTCGGCCAGTTTCACCGCCGCCACGACCGCTGCGCCGGAGGAGATGCCCGCCAGGATGCCTTCTTCGTCCATCAGGCGACGCGCCATGCTGATGGCTTCGTCGTTGGAGACCTTCTCGACGCGATCCACCAGGTCCAGATCGAGGTTGCCCGGAATGAAGCCGGCGCCGATGCCCTGGATCTTGTGCGGGCCCGGTTTCAGCTCTTCACCGGCCAGCGCCTGGCTGATGACTGGCGAGTCGGTCGGCTCGACCGCCACGGTAGTGATGGCCTTGCCTTTGGTGTTCTTGATGTAGCGGCTGACGCCGGTCAGCGTGCCGCCGGTGCCGACGCCGGAGATGAACACGTCGACTTCACCGTCGGTGTCTTCCCAGATTTCCGGGCCGGTGGTTTTTTCATGGATGGCCGGGTTGGCCGGATTGCTGAACTGTTGCAGGATCAGGTAACGGTTCGGATCGGTGGCGACGATCTCTTCGGCCTTGGCGATAGCGCCTTTCATGCCTTTCGCCCCTTCGGTCAGCACCAGATTGGCGCCGAGCGCCTTGAGCAGCTTGCGGCGCTCGATGCTCATGGTTTCCGGCATGGTCAGCGTCAGCTTGTAACCGCGCGCGGCGGCCACGAAGGCCAGCGCGATGCCGGTGTTGCCGCTGGTCGGCTCCACCAGCTCTTTACCGGCGGTCAGCACGCCACGTTGTTCCGCATCCCAAATCATATTGGCACCGATGCGGCATTTGACGCTGAAGCTCGGGTTGCGTGATTCAACCTTGGCCAGAATGCGTCCGTTGCCGATACGGTTCAGACGAACCAGCGGCGTATGGCCGATTGTTAATGAGTTGTCTTCATATATCTTGCTCATAGCCCGTCCTTTAACTCTATGAAAATGTGGGGAACATCGAAAGCATACGCTAACAGTACCGGCAGGGAAGTAAAGAATTGGTATATCTATATGTTATTAGGAAATAAGTTTTAAGCACAATGATAAGGGCGCGAAATGCGCGCCCTGTCGAAAATTCCCGCGCTATCGGCGGTAAAAAGCGGCGGTTATCGGACGAATTGCGAGCGGTAGCGATCGACCCACATCGCGGTGGCGCCGCAGACGGCGACCGGCAGGATCACCAGGTTGAGGATCGGGATCATGGTGAACAGGCTGACCAGCGCGCCGAACTGCAGATTGTCGGTTTTGTGCTGGCGCAAGGCGCGGCGCATGTCGGCAAAGCTCACCTTGTGGTTGTCGAATGGGTAGTCGCAATACTGGATCGCCAGCATCCAGGCGCTGAACAGGAACCATAGCACCGGCGCCACCGTCTGGCCGATGCCGGGCACGAAGTACAGCGCCAGCAGCAGCAGCGCGCGCGGCAGGTAATACATCAGCTTGCGCCATTCGCGCGCCATGATGCGCGGCAGATCTTTGGCGATGCCGAGCAGACCGGTGTCCGGCAGCGGTTTGCCGGTCAGGCTACCTTCGAGCTGTTCGGCCAGCAGGCCGCAGAACGGCGCGGCGATCAGGTTGGTGAGGGTGCTGAACAGATAGCTGAACACCAGCAGCACCGAAATGACCGCCAGCGGCCACAGCAGGTAGCTCAACCATTGCAGCCAGTCGGGAACGTGGCTCATCATCGCCGGGATCCAGTCGCCGAGCCGGCTGAACAGCCACCAGAAAGCGGAGCCCATCAGCAGCACGTTGACCAGCAACGGCAGGACCACATAGCGTTTAATCCCCGGGCGCGAAATCAGGCGCCAGCCTTCGGCGAAATAGTGAATGCCGCTGGTTGAGCGGGCAGGGGGCTGCGTATAGGACATATCTTAAGTTATCTCGTTGTCTGAACAGGCATCATTATCATATAGGGATGATTTTCCACTGGCTAGGGTAGGGTTGGCTGAAAAACCAGCAGAAAAAGGCAGTATAATCATCTTTATTGGCATAAAGTTCAGCACGGACTTGCACTTGTGTGCGCGGGCAAATAGAGTTAAAGAGTGAATGTTTGCCGCGGTGGCAATGTATTGGAACAACAGAGATAGCAATGATGCAGGATTTGCGTCTGATATTAATCGTTGTTGGCGCGATCGCCATAATAGCGCTGTTATTGCACGGTCTGTGGACCAGTCGCAAAGAACGGTCAGCGCTCTTCCGCGATCGCCCAGCCAAACGTTCCCAAAAGGAACGTGAACAAACTCCGATCGACGATCTCGAAGAAGGCGTCGGTGAGGTGCGCGTACGCGCCGCTCACCCGCAAGACGAGCCGTCATTCGGCCATTTCGATGCCGCACGCGAAGAACCCGTGGCCGCGCCGAAGCCCGCTTCGGCGCCTGCGCCCCGCGCCGTACAGCCGGCTGCCCATCAGACGCCGCCTCCGCTGTCTCAGCGGCCGGAGTATGATGACATCCTGCTGAACAACTACGCGCCGGACGAAGAACAGGCCGAGCAACCGCAACCGGCCGCGCGCCGTGAGCCGCGCGTCGACGATCTGCCGCATGAACATGAGGCGCCGCAAGGGGCGGAACCGGCATTCCACGCCGAGCCGGCCCCTGTGCAGCAGGCGCCGGAAGTGAAGCCGGCGCAGGAGCCTGCGCCACAGCCACAACAGCCGGCGGCTGCGCCCATTCAGGCCAAGCTGAAAGAGACCGTGCTGGTGCTGCACGTCGCAGCCCATCAGGGCGGCGTAATCGGCGGCGAAGTGCTGCTGCAGAGCGTGTTGCAGGCGGGCTTCCAGTTTGGCGAGATGGGCATCTTCCACCGCCATATCAGCCCGGCCGGTAGCGGCCCGGTGCTGTTCAGCCTGGCGAACATGGTCAAGCCGGGGTCGTTCGATCCTGACATGATGTCCGACTTCTCTACGCCGGGCGTGTCGATGTTCATGATGGTGCCGTCTTACGGCGACGCCAATCAGAACTTCAAGCTGATGCTGCAGTCGGCACAGCGCATCGCCGACGACGTGGGCGGCGTGGTGCTGGACGACGAGCGCCGCATGATGACGCCGCAGAAGCTGGAAACCTACAAAGCGCGTATCCGTGAAGTGTTGGAAAACAACGCCTGACCGGGTTGCCGCGCGCACTGAACATCCGTAACAACAAAGCCCCCGCTAGCCGGGGGTTTTTTATCTTTGATGGTGAGCCATGGAATCGATAATCCAACAAATCAATCAACTACGAGCCACACTGCGCCATCATGAATACCAGTATCATGTACTGGATGCGCCGGAAGTGCCGGATGCGGAATATGACCGCCTGATGCGCGAACTGCGCGAACTGGAGAGCGCGCATCCTGAGTTGGTCACCGCCGATTCACCGACCCAGCGCGTGGGCGCCGCGCCGCTGGCGGCATTCGACCAGGTGCGTCATGAAGTGCCGATGCTGTCGCTGGACAACGTGTTCGACGAAGAAAGCTTCCTGGCGTTTTACAAGCGCGTGCAGGATAGGCTCAAAAGTAGCGATCCGCTGACCTTCTGCTGCGAGCTGAAGCTGGACGGCCTGGCGGTCAGCCTGCTGTACGAAGACGGTGAGCTGGTGCGCGCGGCGACGCGCGGCGACGGCACCACCGGCGAGAACATCACCACCAACGTGCGCACCATTCGCGCCATCCCGCTGCGCCTGACCGGCGACAACATTCCGCGCCGGCTGGAAGTGCGCGGCGAAGTGTTCATGCCGCAGGCCGGTTTTGAACAGATGAACGAAGAAGCCCGCCGCAAAGACGGCAAGGTGTTCGCCAACCCGCGCAACGCCGCCGCCGGCTCGCTGCGCCAGCTCGATCCGCGCATTACCGCCAAACGCCCGCTGACCTTCTTCTGCTACGGCGTCGGCCTGCTGGAGGGCGGCGAGCTGCCGCGCAGCCATTTTGAGCGCCTGATGCAGTTCAAGGCCTGGGGCCTGCCGGTCAGCGATCGCGCCCAACGCCGCACCGGCAGCGAGGAAGTGCTGGCGTTTTATCGCCAGGTCGAGCAGGACCGCGCGCAGCTCGGTTTCGACATCGACGGCGTGGTGATCAAGATTGACGATATCGATCTGCAGGAAACGCTGGGCTTTGTGGCGCGTGCGCCGCGCTGGGCGACGGCGTTCAAATTCCCGGCGCAGGAGCAGATCACCGTAGTGCGCGAAGTGGAGTTTCAGGTTGGCCGCACCGGCGCGATTACGCCGGTGGCGCGCCTTGAGCCGGTGCTGGTGGCCGGGGTGACCGTCAGCAACGCCACCTTGCACAACGCCGATGAAATTGAGCGTCTGGGGCTGCGCATCGGCGATACGGTGATCGTGCGCCGCGCCGGCGACGTCATCCCGCAGGTGGTGGGGGTGCTGGAAGATCGTCGGCCACAGGATGCGCGCGAAGTGGTGTTCCCGCTGCACTGCCCGGTGTGCGGCTCCGACGTTGAGCGCGTGGAAGGCGAGGCCGTCGCGCGCTGCACCGGCGGTCTTATCTGCGGCGCGCAGCGCAAAGAGGCGTTGAAGCACTTCGTTTCCCGCCGCGCGCTGGACGTTGAAGGCATGGGCGACAAGATCATCGAGCAGCTGGTGGACAAAGAGTACGTTAAGAACCCGGCCGATCTGTTCCGTTTGTCCGCCGGCATTCTGACCGGCCTGGATCGCATGGGGCCGAAATCGGCGCAGAACCTGGTCAATGCGCTGGAGAAATCCAAACAGACCACCTTCGCTCGCTTCCTGTATGCGCTGGGCATTCGCGAGGTTGGCGAGGCGACCGCCGCCAACCTGGCGGCGCATTTCGGATCGCTCGAGAAGCTGTTCGCCGCCGATATCGAGGCGCTGAAAGAGGTGCCGGACGTCGGCGAAGTGGTGGCCAAACACACCCGCAATTTCCTCGATGAAGCGCTCAATCAGCAGGTGATCAACGAGCTGGTGGGCGCCGAGATCGGCATCCACTGGCCGGCGCCGGTGGTGGTGGTCGCCGAAGAGATAGACAGCCCGTTCGCCGGCAAAACCGTGGTGCTGACCGGCTCGCTGAGCCAACTGTCGCGCGACGAGGCCAAAGATCGCCTGACGGCGCTGGGCGCCAAGGTCAGTGGCAGCGTGTCGAAGAAAACCGATTTGGTGATCGCCGGCGAAGCGGCCGGCTCCAAGCTGGCGAAGGCGCAGGAGCTGGGTATCGCCGTGATCGACGAAGCGGAAATGATCCGCCTGCTGGGTGACTGATGGAAAAGGAAAACCTGCTGGAGATCGCCAATACCGTGATGCCGTTCGGCAAGTACCAGGGGCGGGTACTGATCGACCTGCCCGAAGAGTACCTGCTGTGGTTCGCCCGCAAGGGCGAATTCCCCAAAGGCAAGCTCGGCATGCTGATGGAGATGACGTTGGCGATAAAAATCGAAGGGCTTGACCACCTGGTCAAGCCGCTGAAAAAAAACTGATCTGACGGGCCTTGGCCTAATGCCGGTCACTTAAGCCTGACTGGTATTTTTTATCCAGTCTCTTTACGTGACGAGCAGGACGAATTGCCGTAAATGCCCAGAATTTCTCTGTTACTGCAATGAACGGCAATTGGAGGGGCCGAAGGCGCGGCCCCTCCACCCGCGCCTTCGCTTAACACCGTCTGTCCGCTGTGCGGATACCCTCGCCGCGTCTGCATTGTCGGGCGGGTCGGCTGCGACAAACGTCCCTGTTAGTCTCGCCTCAACCGGCCTTCCCTGGCCGGTTGCCCCTGACAACGCCGTCTTGCTCGGCAGCCGGTGATGCGCGCCCAGGGTCAACACCTGAGCTGGCAGCTACCGGGAAATCTGTCGCTTATGAGGTTGTGGTAGAGAAGTTGGAGATGAGCACGGTGTTGGGCGCCCTTGAAGACGCCGAACGCAGGCATAGCGCATTAGGAGAAGCCGCCATGGACGGCGGTTTCAGGTGAGACAGGCAGGGACGCCTGTCGCAACCGGCCTCAATGCGGTATGGCGGAGGGAGGGGAGTTGGCAAAGCCAACCGTCTGATAGGGCAAAGGCGCGGGTTGCCAGGGGCCGCGCCTTCGGCCCCTGGCTCGGTCGAGGTGCGTGAGCCACATGGGGCATCTCACGTTTATCGACCGAAAACTGCACAAATACGTTCAGAAAAACGCTAACTGACCAGCATTAGGCTTTGGCCCGTCTTTTTTACCCGCGCGACGCCTGCGCGTTGGCGTTGGGCACCGCCTGTTGCGCCCGCTGCTTGCGCTGATACCTTTTCGCCAGCACCGCACAGGTCATCAGCTGCACCTGATGGAACACCATTAGCGGCAGCACCATGATCCCCACCGTCGCCGCCGGGAACAGGATATTGGCCATTGGAATGCCGTTCGCCAGGCTTTTCTTCGAACCGCAGAACACGATGGTGATCTCGTCCGCCTTGCTGAACCCCAACCAGCGCGCCATGCAGGTGTTCACCACCAGCACGATCGCCAGCAGCACGATGCTACCGCCAACGATAAACGCCAGCGAACCGATCCCCACCTGATGCCAGATGCCGTGCGTGACCGCCTCGCTGAAGGCGGCGTACACCACCAGCAGAATCGAGGTCTGGTCGGTTTTGCCGATCAGCGGGCGATGGCGCTCGATCCAGCCGCCGATAAGCGGCCGCAGCAGGTGGCCGGCGACGAACGGCACCAGCAGCTGCAGCACGATCGAACCCACCTGCCGCAGGCTGCCGGTATCGCCGTGCACGTTCATCAGCAGGCCGACCAACAGCGGCGACACGAAGATCCCCAGCAGGCTGGAGGCGGAGGCGCTGCACACCGCCGCCGCCACGTTGCCGCCCGCCAGCGAGGTGAAGGCGATGGCCGACTGCACGGTGGCGGGTAGAATGCACAGGTAGATGAAACCGGCGTACAGCTCGGGGCTGACGTCGATCGGCGCCCACCAGGCGAACAGCATCCCCAGGGCCGGAAAAATGATGAAGGTGCTGAACATCACCCACAGATGCAGCCGCCAGTTATTGCTGCCGGCCAGGATGGCCTCGCGCGACAGCTTGGCGCCGTGCATGAAGAACAGCAGGGCGATGGCGGCGATGGTCAGGGCGTTGAGCCAGCCGACGAACTCGCCGCGTACCGGCAGGAAAGAAGCCAGCAGCACGGTGGCGATCAGCGTCAGGGTAAAACGATCGGGCAGGAATCTCATGGCGATGCGCTCGGGTAGAAAATCGATGGGGCTATTCTCCCGCGTGGGCATATAATAATTAAATTGATTTATTTAATTCATCTATGAATAAAACACATGAATTACTCACTCAAACAGCTGCGGGTGTTCGTCGCTGTCGCCCGCCACGGCAGCTTCAGCCGCGCCGGCGAGGCGATCGGCCTGACGCAATCGGCGGTCAGCCACAGCGTGAAAGAGCTGGAGGCGGAGGCCGGCGTGCGCCTGCTGGATCGCACCACGCGTGAAGTGGTGTTGACCGACGCCGGCCTGCGGTTGGCCAACCGGGTCGAACGGCTGCTGGACGAGCTGCAGGCCGCGTTGCTGGATGCGCGCAGCTTTGGCGTACAGCGCAGCGGCACGGTGCGGGTGGCGACCAGCCAGACCATTTCCGCCCATCTGATGCCGCAGTGCATCGCCGCCGGCGAGCGCGAATACCCGGAGATCCGCATCATGCTGCGCGATCAGGCGCAGCAGCAGGTACTGCACAGCGTGCGCAACGCCGAGGTGGATTTCGGCATCGTGGTCGATCCGGTGCAGGCGGTGGACCTGGAGTGCGAAGCGGTGCTGCATGAACCGTTCCTGCTGCTGTGCCGCGACGATCACCCGTTTGCTGCGCAGCAAGAGGTGCGTTGGTCGGCGTTAAACGGCTGCCGCCTGGTGTTGCAGGATTATGCGTCGGGCAGCCGACCGCTGATCGACAGCGCGCTGAGGCAGCAGGGCGTCGAGGCGCAGGTGGTGCAGGAAATCGGCCATCCGGCCACGCTGTTCCCGATGGTGGCGGAGGGGATTGGCATCAGCATCTTCCCGGCGTTGGCGCTGCCGCTGCCGGAAGGGGGGCGGCTCCGGGTGCGGCGGCTGGTGCCGGAGATCAATCGCGCGTTGATGCTGGTGCGACGCAAGAACCGCTCGCTGACGCCGGCAGCGGAGGCCATCTGGCAGGTGGCGCGTCAGCAGGCGGCGCTGCTGCACCAGCGCCGGCAGGAAAACGCGGAATATTGATTCAGATATAGACGTCCACCGCGTTGAGCGGCGTCGGGCGGTTTACGCCGTCGCCGGCTTGCGCCGCGGCTTTCTTCATTTGCTCCTGCTGCTGCTTTTCCATTTCTTCTTTCTGGATGCGCGCGATCTCGGCCTGCAACATCTTGATCTGCGCTTCGATCAGCTGCTTTTGCTTCTCGATCTCTTTGGGATCGGCACTGGAGTCTTTCAGCTCCACCAGCTTTTGCTGCAGAGCCTGAATCTGCCGGTTCAGCGCCTTGATACGCGCCGAGGCGCGGCTTTCGTTGAGATTTGCCGGTTCGTCATTGCCGTTGGCGCGTTCGTTTTTCTCCATCTTGCCGCCTTGCGGCTGGTTGTTGACCGGTTTGGCCATCAGCAATTCGCCCTGATGGCCCGGCGCGCTGAAGACGTTGCTGACGCCGGGAACGGTATTTTTGATCGGTACGATCATGGTGATGGTGGTCGACATGGATGCTCTCCCTGAGTCTGGCTATCGCTGTTCAGGGTATCGGCAGCGGCGATTAAATCTTTACCTGCCGCAGGTGCGGCCAGCGCTGCAGCCAGCCTTTGTCGAGCACGCGCTGGGCATAGGCCGCGCGATCGCCGTTTTTCACGTTGAAGGTGATGGTGTCGTCGAACAGCGCCGCGAGCCCGAAGGGGGCCACCAGCGTGATGCTGTCGTCGGCGTTCAGACGCGCGCCGATCGCCGTTTCCACTTCGGTCCAAAAGCTGATGGCCTCTTCGCTGTCGCGGTAAGGCGCCCGGCCACCGCGCAGGTGCATGCGCGCCTGATTCTTGACCGACCAAGGCCGCGGCAGCCATTGGTGCAGCCGCGTCTCCAGCATGCGATCGCGCTCGGCGTCCGCACGCTCCGCATCGAAGTGGATCACGTCGATATCGTTGAGCGGCGTGGCGTCCACGTAGCCGTGGCGCCGATCCCACACCAGATTGCGTACGAAGCCGGCGCCCAGGCACCAGTCATTCAGGCCGAGCCGGCGCACGGTGCGCAGGGCGGCCATGCGAGCGTCATCTTGTTGCAGCCAGTCGATAATTTGCCGTTGCGGATCCATCACCCCTCCTTTTTTCGCGGCTACTGTAACCCGAAGCGGCGGCGGGTGAAATGGGGGAAAGCGCAACGGCGGCGATCGCGTGCAAAATAATTTTCTTTTCCCACTGACTACACTTGGTGCAGGGCTTTTATCTCGTCACTCGGGGCAAGGGAGGGGGCTATGTATCAGGCAACAGTGGGCCAACGCGGCTATCGCTTTGGCGATCTGCGTCAGCTGATGGCGAAGGCTTCGCCGGCGCGTTCCGGCGATTATCTGGCGGAGGTGGCGGCGCAAAGCGCCGAAGAGCGTATGGCGGCGCGCATTGCGCTGGCGGACTTGCCGCTCAAGGCGTTCCTGCAGCAGGCGCTGGTGCCGTACGAACAGGACGAGGTGACGCGCCTGATTATCGACGGCCACGATGCCGCCGCCTTTGAGCCCATCTCGCACCTCACGGTCGGTGATTTTCGCGATTGGCTGCTGAGCGAGCAGGCGGACAGCGCCATGCTGGCGCAGGTGGCGGCCGGCATCACGCCGGAGATGGCGGCGGCGGTGAGCAAGATCATGCGCAATCAGGATCTGATCCTGGTGGCGAAGAAGTGTCGGGTAGTGACGCGCTTTCGCAATACGATTGGCCTGCCGGGCCACCTCAGCGTGCGGCTACAGCCCAATCACCCGACCGACAGCCTGCAGGGCATCGCCGCCAGCATGCTGGACGGCCTGCTGTACGGCAGCGGCGACGCGGTGGTCGGCATCAACCCGGCCAGCGACAGCCTGCCGCTGCTGGAAAAGCTCAACTACATGCTGGACGACGTGATCCAGCGCTTCGCCATACCCACCCAATCCTGCGTGCTGACCCACGTGACCAACACGCTGCGGCTGATAGAGCGCGGCGCACCGGTGGATCTGGTGTTTCAGTCGATCGCCGGTACCGAAGCGGCCAATCGCGGCTTCGGCATCAGTCTGGCGCTGCTGGCGGAAGCGCAGCAGGCGGCACTGAGCCTCAGGCGCGGCACGCTGGGCGACAACGTGATGTACTTCGAAACCGGGCAGGGCAGCTGCCTGTCGGCCAACGCCCATCACGGCGTCGATCAGCAAACCTGCGAGGCGCGCGCCTATGCGGTGGCGCGCCATTTCTCGCCGCTGCTGATCAACACCGTGGTAGGGTTTATCGGCCCCGAATACCTGTATGACGGCAAGCAAATTATCCGCGCCGGGCTGGAGGATCACTTCTGCGGCAAGCTGCTCGGCCTGCCGCTGGGCTGCGACGTCTGCTACACCAACCATGCCGAAGCCGATCAGGACGACATGGACACGCTGCTGACGCTGTTGGCTGCCGCCGGGTTAACGTTCCTGATCGGCGTACCGGGCGCGGACGACATCATGCTCAACTACCAAAGTACGTCGTTCCATGACGCGCTCTATATCCGCGAGCTGCTGGGGCTGAAGCACGCGCCGGAGTTCGCCGCCTGGCTGGCGGCGATGAACATTACCGACGAACGCGGGCGGCTGCGCGACGCCGCCGCCAATCATCCGCTGTTGCTGGCGCTGCAGGGAGAACGCACATGAGCAAACCGGTTCACGTCAACAGCTGGGACGCGCTGCGCGCCTTTACCGATGCGCGCATCGCGCTGGGGCGCACCGGCGCCAGCCTGCCGACCGACGAACTGCTGCGCTTCGGCCTGGCTCACGCCCAGGCGCGCGACGCGGTGCATCAGCCTTTCGACAGCGAACGGCTGGCGGCGGATCTGCACGATGCCGGTTGGCCCACGCTGGCGGTGCACAGCGGGGCCGCCGACCGCGCCGCCTATCTGCGCCGACCGGATCTGGGGCGGCGGTTGGCGTCGGACAGCCGCAGCCTGCTGCTCGGTTCGCCATCGCGCCGCGTCGATCTACTGCTGATAGTGGCGGACGGCCTCTCCTCCAAGGCGGTGCATCGCCAGGCGCTGCCGCTGCTGCAGGCGCTGCGCCCCTATCTCGATACGCTGGGGCTGACCGTTGCGCCGGTGGTGCTGGCGCATCAGGCGCGGGTGGCGCTGGGGGATGAGATCGGCGAATGCCTGCAGGCCCGGGCGGTGGCGGTTTTGATCGGCGAACGGCCGGGGCTGTCGTCGCCGGACAGCCTGGGTGTCTATTTGACCTGGGGGCCGAACGCGCGCAGAACGGACGCCGAGCGCAACTGTATCTCCAACGTGCGGCCCGAAGGGTTGGATTATCCGCAGGCGGCGTTCCGCCTGGCCTGGCTGCTGGAGCAGGCGTTCCTGCGGCGGCTGAGCGGCATCGAGCTGAAGGACGAGAGCGACAACCCGGCGCTGCACGGCCGGGTGACGCCGCTTTATCCCCAGCTGGGCGGTTGACCGATGGTTTGCTGCAGCAGGGCGGTGAAGGCCGCCAGCCGGGCGGACACCTTCGCCATCGGGCGCAGCAGATAGATACCTTGCTGCTCATGGCGCGGATCTTCCAGCATTTGCACCAGTTGCCCGTGCTGCACGTCCGGCCCCACCACCCAGTTGGGCAGGAAGGCGATGCCGAGCCCGAGCAGCGCGGCCTGGCGCTGCGCGGTGAAGTCGTCGCAGCGCAGCGCCATGGTGCAGCGGCTCATCAGCGCCGCGTCGAGGATCTGCGCCCAGCAGGCCGGCTGCTGCTTGTGGTAGCGGGCGATCAGCCGATGCTGCGGCAGCGCTTCCAGATTGGCCGGCAGGCCATAGTGGGCGACGTAGGCGGGGCTGGCGCACATCACCCAGCGTTGGGTGGCGATGCGGCTGGCGTACAGCGCGCTGTCCTTCTGTTCGCCGATGCGGATGGCGGCGTCGAGCCGTTCCTGCGTCGGATCGGTCAGACGTTCGGTCAGATCGAGGTCGACCGACAGCTGTGGGTAGCGTTCCGCCAGCGTCGGCAGCAGCGGCAGCACATAGGTTTTGCCGAAGGTCGGCAGGCAGCTGATGCGCAGCGTGCCCTGCGGCGTTTCGTTCAGCGCGCTTAGCTCGGCGCGAAGGCCGGTAATGTCCGTCATCAGCGCGGCGGCGCGCGTCAGCAGCAGCTCGCCGGCGTCGGTCAGCAGCAGGCCACGGGTGGAGCGCACGAACAGCGCGGCGCCGAGCGCGCTTTCCAGGGCATCGATGTGGCGCACCAGCGAGGAGGGCACCATGCCCAGCCGGCGCGCGGCGGCGGAAAAGCTGCCCAGGCGGGCCACGTCGAGAAAAATTGGCAGATGTTCTACATAGCGGGCGTCATTCATTTTTGCATTATATGCAAAAGCGTTTCTTATGAATACCCGCTTCTCTGCCGACGGCGCGGCGGCTACTCTGGCTGCGGGTTGACGACGGGCTTCAACGCCGTCCCATCCCGGCCGTATAGAGAGAAAACGTATAAGCCTTGCGGCGCTTAGCACTAAATAACAGATGTTTTTCCCAGGCTGCGCGAGCCGCCTGCGGAGTTGATTGTCGCTCCAACACCAGATTAACCGTTCAATTTGATAACCGGTTCAGTCTCAATGATTAGTAAGTCTTTACTTTATCTCATTCTGATCTGATACCTGGTTATCGGCCGGCCAGCCGTGCCGGTTTTTTTGTCGCCTTAGGCTGAATCGTTCCAACTGATGAACGCGCCTTGGGGGCATCTTGGCTCACCGTCGGTGGGCCTTTTGAACGCGCGGAACCGCGATCCCGCGCTGGTGGAGGAGTCAGTCATGAACGAAAAACACGGGTGTTCCTGTGCGCGCCATTTGGCGCAGGGTTTTGCCAGGCAGTCGATCAATGCCGGGGAGGGCGAAATCTATCAAATCTCGCTGATGAGCGCGCTCATCGACGGGGTTTACGAGGGGGAGACCACCATTGCCGAGCTGCTCAAGCACGGCGATTTCGGCCTTGGTACCTTCAATCATCTGGACGGCGAACTGATCGCTTTCGATCAGGAAATACACCAGCTGCGCGCCGACGGCAGCGCCCGGCCGGCCGGCCTGCAACAGAAAACCCCCTTCGCCGTCGTCACCTTTTTCCAGCCCAGCGTCAGCCAGCAATTCGACCGGCCAATCATCAAGGCGCAGCTGCACCAGTGCATCGACGAGCAGGTCGCCTCGCCGAACCTGTTTTGCGCGGTGCGGGTCGACGGCGAGTTCAGCCACGTGGAAACCCGTACCGTGCCGCGTCAGGAACGGCCTTACCGCCCAATGCTGGAAGCGATAGAAGAGCAGCCGACCTTCTCGTTCCATCAGCGGCGCGGCACGCTGGTCGGCTTCCGCTCGCCCGATTACATGCAGGGCATCGGCGTGGCCGGCTATCACGAACACTTCGTTACCGACGACCGCAGCGGCGGCGGCCACGTGCTGGATTACCAGCTCGATCATGGCCGCCTGCAGTTCGGCGTCATCACCCGTCTCAATCTTCAGTTGCCGCATGATGCGGATTTCTTGCGCGCCAACCTCTGTCCAGAGGATTTGGATCGCGCGATTCGTTCCGCCGAGGGCTAATCCCGGCGATCGTTTTCTTAGGAGGTGGAACCATGGCACAGGAAAAAACAGGCAATGACTGGCAATGCGGCGCCGACTTGGTGGTGAAAAACCTGGAAGCGCAGGGCGTCAAACACGTTTTCGGCATTCCGGGCGCCAAGATCGACCGGGTGTTCGATTCGCTGGAGGACGCGCCATCGATTGAAACGGTGGTGGTGCGGCATGAGGCCAACGCGGCCTTTATGGCGGCGGCGGTCGGCCGCCTGACCGGCAAGGCCGGGGTGGCGCTGGTCACCTCCGGGCCGGGCAGCTCCAACCTGATCACCGGGCTGGCCACCGCCACTTCGGAAGGGGACGCAGTGGTGGCCTTCGGCGGGGCGGTGAAGCGCGCCGACAGCCTGAAGCAGACGCACCAGAGCATGGATACCGTCAGCATGTTCCGGCCGGTGACCAAGTACTGCGCCGAAGTGCATGCCGGTTCGGCGATTTCCGAGGTGATCGCCAACGCCTTTCGCCGCGCCGAGTTCGGCCGGCCGGGGGCATCGTTCGTCAGCCTGCCGATGGATATCGTCAATGAACCGGTCAGCGCGCCGGTGCTGGCCGGCTGCCGCTTGCCGCGCATGGGGGCCGCGGCGGCGGACGACATTCAGGCGGCGGTGAAACTGATCCGCCAGGCCAAATGCCCGGTATTGCTGCTCGGTCTGCAGGCCAGCCGGCCGGAGAACAGCGAAGCGGTGCGCCATCTGCTGTACCGCACCCATATGCCGGTGGTCGGCACCTATCAGGCGGCGGGAGTGATCGACGTCAACCACTTCGCCCGTTTCGCCGGCCGCGTCGGCCTGTTCAACAACCAGCCGGCCGATCAGCTGTTGCAGAAGGCCGACCTGGTGGTGAGCGTCGGCTATGATCCGATCGAATACGATCCCTGCATGTGGAACAGCCACGGGCGGCTGAAACTGGTGCACATCGACGTGCTGCCGGCGGATATCGATACCTGCTATCGGCCGGACGTCGAGCTGGTGGGCAACATCAGCGCCACGCTGAACATGATGACTGAAACGTTCACTGAGGCGGTCTACGTGCCGCCGGAGGTGGAGCTGATCCTCACCGATCTCGGCCGCCAGCGCACTGAACTGGCGGAGCGCGCCGCCCGCCGCGGCGGCATGCCGATCCACCCGCTGCGCATCGTCAAGGAGCTGCAGGACATCGTCAGCGACGATGTAACCCTGTGCGTGGACATGGGCAGTTTCCATATCTGGATCGCCCGCTACCTGTACAGCTTCCGCGCCCGCCAGCTGTTGATCTCCAACGGCCAGCAAACCATGGGGGTCGCGCTGCCGTGGGCCATCGGCGCGGCGCTGGTGCGCCCCGGCGATAAAGTGGTGTCTATCTCCGGCGACGGCGGATTCATGCAGTCGAGCATGGAACTGGAGACCGCGGTGCGGCTGAAAAACAACATCGTGCACGTCATCTGGGTCGATAACGCCTACAACATGGTGGAAATGCAGGAAGTGAACAAATACCAGCGCAAATCCGGCGTGGAGTTTGGGCCGATTGACTTCAAGGCTTACGCGGAATCCTGCGGCGCGGTCGGTTTCGCCGTGCAGTCGGTGGACGATCTGCGGCCGATGCTGCGCAAGGCGATGGCGATCCAGGGGCCGGTGGTGGTGGCCATTCCGGTCGACTATGCCGACAACTATAAGCTGATGGCGCAGATGAACTTCAGCCAGATGATTTAATTTCATCATCGCGCGGTTTCACCGGGGCAGGCCGCTTGCGCGCCTGCCCGTTTTTATGCGCGGATTTTGTCCTTTACTTCGCTAACTGCATGATTTATTGCTATCCGTTGGGCTGTTTTTTCACCACTGGGGATAGCGCAATGAAAAGAAAAGCAATAACGATCGGGCTGCTGGCGTTGGCGATAGCCGGTGGCGCGCGGGCCAATACGCTGGTCTACTGTTCCGAAGGCTCGCCGGAAGGCTTCAACCCGCAGCTGTTCACCTCCGGCACCACGGTGGACGCCAGCTCGGCGGCGATTTACAACCGGCTGGTGGACTTCAAACCCGGCACCGTCGAGCTGCAACCCAGCCTGGCGGAAAGCTGGGAAGTGAGCGAGGACGGCAAGCGCTATACCTTCCACCTGCGCAAAGGGGTGGCATTCCAGAGCAATAAATATTTCACGCCCACCCGCGATTTCAATGCCGATGACGTCATCTTCTCGTTTATGCGGCAAAAGGATGCCAACAACCCGTATCACAAGGTCTCCAACGGCGCCTACACCAACTTCGAGTCGATGGAGTTCGGCACGCTGATCGACCGGATCGTCAAGGTGGACGATCACACCGTGCGCTTTGAGCTCTCCCGCGCCGAGGCGCCGTTCGTCGCCGATCTGGGCATGTACTTCGCCACTATTTTTTCGGCGGAATATGCCGACGCGATGCTGAAGGCCGGTACGCCGCAGCGGGTGGACAACGATCCGATAGGCACCGGGCCGTTCCAGCTGGTGCAGTACCAGAAGGACGCGAAAATCCTCTACAAGGCGTTCGACCGCTACTGGGAAGGCAAACCGAAGATCGACCGGCTGGTGTTTTCGATCACGCCGGATGCGACGGTGCGTTACGCCAAGCTGCAAAAGAACGAGTGCCAGGTGATGCCGTTCCCCAACCCGGCGGATCTGGCGCGCATGCGGCAGGACGGCAACCTTCAGGTGATGGAAAAATCCGGCTTGAATATCGGCTTCCTGGCGTTCAATACCCAGCAAAAACCGTTGGATAACGTCAAGGTGCGCCAGGCGTTGGCGCTGGCGGTCAACAAGCCGGCGATCATCGAGGCGGTGTTCCACGGCGCCGGCCAGCCTGCCAAGAACCTGCTGCCGCCGACCCAGTGGGGCAGCAACGCGCAGCTTGAAGACTACCCGTATTCGCCGGAGCGGGCGAAGCAGCTGTTGCAGGAAGCCGGGCTGGGGCAGGGGTTCGACATCGATCTGTGGGCGATGCCGGTGCAGCGGCCCTACAACCCCAACGCCAAGCGCATGGCGGAGATGATCCAGGCCGACTGGGCTAAAATCGGCGTGCGCGCCAAAATCGTCACCTTCGAGTGGGGCGAGTATTTACAGCGGATTAAAAACGGCGAGCACCAGACGGCGTTGATGGGCTGGACCACCGCCAACGGCGATCCGGACAACTTCTTCGGCCCGCTGTTCACCTGCGCTTCGCTCGGCGGCTCCAACTCGGCGAAATGGTGCTACAAACCGTTCGACCAGCTGATCCTGCAGGCGCGCGAGGAGAACGATCACGCCAAGCGGGTGGCGATGTACCAGCAGGCGCAGGTGATGATGCACGATCAGATGCCGGCGCTGATGATCGCGCACTCGACCATCTTCGAACCGGTGCGCAAGGAAGTGAAAGGCTACGAAATCGACCCGTTCGGCAAACACATCTTCAAACAGGTGTCGCTGGAGAGGTAACGAAAAGGCCGGGTTAACCCGGCCTTTTTCATGCCTGCGGCGCGTCGCAGTGGTAGCGGCCGCGCGGGATCACCAGCGGCGTGTGGGACAGCGGATCGTCGATGATCATGCACGGCATGCCGAACACCCGCTCGACCAGTTCGGCGGTGATGATCTCCGCCGGTTTCCCTTCCGCCACGATCTTGCCGTCGCGCATGGCGATGATGTGATCGGCATAGCGGCAGGCGTGGTTGAGATCGTGCAGCACCGCGATCAAGGTTTGACCGCGCTCGCGGTTGAGCTGGCGGAACAGATCCAGCAGCTCGATCTGGTGCGCGATGTCCAGATACGTCGTCGGTTCATCCAGCAGCAGCAGCGGCGTTTGCTGCGCCAACGCCATCGCTACCCAGACGCGCTGACGCTGCCCGCCGGACAGCTCGTCGACGCTTCGATCCGCCAGTTGGCTGACGTTGGTGGCCGCCATGGCGGCTTCCACCGCCTGTTTGTCGGCCTGCGTCCACTGTTTCAGCAGGCTCTGGTGCGGATAGCGGCCGCGCGACACCAGGTCTGCCACGGTAATGCTGTCCGGTGCGATCGAGGTTTGCGGCAGCAGGCCAAGCTCGCGCGCCAGCGCTTTGGTGGCGAAACTGCTGATGTTTTTGCCGTCCAGCATCACCTCGCCGGCGCTGGGTTTCAGCAGACGGCACAGGGCGCGCAGCAGCGTCGATTTGCCGCAGGCGTTCGGCCCGACGATCACCGTGAAGGCGCCGTCGGGGATCGCCACGCTCAGATCGTCAGCGATGATTTTATTGTCGTAGCCCAGCTTCAGGTGCGAGGCGTGCAGGCGGTGGCTCATGGCGTTATCACTTTTCATTATCGGCGGGCCTCACGGATGAGCAGCCAAATCAGGTACAGGCCGCCGATGCAGACGGTCACGACCCCGACCGGCAGTTGGATCGGCGCAAAAAGATGTTGGGACACCACGTCGGCGCCGAGCAGCAGCGTCGCGCCCATCAGCGCCGAGGACGTCAGGGTGACCGAGGATTGTCCGGCCAGGCGGCGGGCGATCTGCGGCGCCGCCAGCGCGATAAAGGAAATCGGCCCGGCGGTGGCGGTGACGGCGGCGGTGAGGGTGACGCCGAACAGCATCAGCCACAGCCGGCTGCCTTCGGCGTTCACGCCCAGCGCGCGCGCCGTGTCGTCGCCCATTTCCAGCAGCTGCAGCCGTTTGCCCATCAGCAGCGCGGCCGCGGCCGCCAGCACGATGAACGCCGTGGCGGGCTGGGCTTTCTGCCAGGTCATGCCGTTGAGTGAACCGGCCTGCCACATGGCGGCGTCCATGGCGCGCTCCAGCGAGGCGGTGATGATCAGCCAGGTATTGGTAGAGACCAGCACCGCGCTGATGGCGATGCCGACGATGATCAGCCGGAAGCCGGCGATGCCTTGCCGCCAGGCCAGCAGATAGATAGCCAGCGCGGAGAGAATGCCGCCGGCCAGCGCACCGCCGGCGATGTAGTAATAGCCGCCGTTGAACAGGGTGATGGCGATCAGCGCGCCGGTGTAAGCCCCCATGTTAAAGCCAATCACGTCCGGGCTGCCGAGCGGGTTGCGGATAATCGACTGGAAGATGGCGCCGCTCATGCCGAGTGCGCCGCCTAACAGCAGCGCCATGGCGATACGCGGCAAGCGCCATTGGGTGACCACGGTGACCAGATTTTTCGGCGCCTCGCCGCTGAGCGCGGCAAAGACCTGTTCCAGAGAAAGCTGCAGCGTGCCGTAGCACAGCGCGGCAACGGCCATCGCCAGGCACAACGCCAGCAGTGAAATATTGACCAACAGCAGGCGCAGCGGCATGCGCCCGTTGATGACGCCGTCCGGGCGGCCGATATGCAATGTGTGGGGCAGACTCATCACAGCCCCCCCAGCGTTTTCTTGCGGCGCACCAGCCAGATCAGCACCGGCGCGCCGATGAAGGCCGCCACGATGGAAACGCGCAGCTCACCGGCCGCCAGCAAACGGCCGACCACGTCGGCGCACAGCAGTAAAATCGGCGCCAGCAGCATGGAGTAGGGCAGGATCCAGCGCTGGTCGGGGCCGACCCACCAGCGGGCGATATGCGGCACCATCAGGCCGATGAAACTGATTGGGCCGACGGTGGCGGTCGCCGCACCGCACAGCAGCGTGATGGCGATCACCGCGACGACCTGAGTCAGCACCACGCGTGCGCCGAGCGCGATAGCCAGGTCTTCCCCCATGCCGATGGTATTCAGCGGCCGGGCGATGAGCAGCGTCAGCAGGCAGCCGAGCAAAATGGCGGGGGCGGTAACCGGCAGCGTGGACAGCGTGCGGATATCCAGCGTACCGGCCTGCCAGAAGCGCAGTTGGTCGAAGGTTTGCGGATCGATCAGCGACAGCCCGGTGGTGATGCCGAGCAACACCGCGCCGATCGCCACGCCGGCCAGCGTCAGCCGCACCGGGTTGATACGTCCGCCCGCCAGCGTGCCGATCAGGTAGACCAGCAGGGTGGTGAGGGCGGCACCGACGAAGGCGTAGGCCATATAGCTTTCGGTGGTGGCCGCGCCGAAAAACATGATGCCGATGACCACGGCGAAGCTGGCGCCGGCGTTGATGCCTAGCACGCCGGGATCGGCCAGCGGATTGCGCGTCAACGCCTGAATCAGCGCGCCGGCGGCACCGAGCGCCATGCCGGCCAAGATGCCCGCCAGCGTGCGGGGTACCCGGGCGTTGAGAATGATGGTGCTGTCGGAACCGCTCGCGGCGCCTTGCAGGCTGAGCCAGACGGTATGGAAGGGGATGGCTTTGGAACCCAGCATCAGGCTGGCAATGATGCACAGCAGCAACAGCGCCGTGCCGATACCGAACCCGGCGATGCGTTTGAAGCCACTGGCGTAAGCTGCGTGCGGTGCGGACGAAAGCGTCCGCTCAGTCGGAGTGGGTACGTTCACACCGGTAACTCCTTTATGATTTTTATTCTCATTGTTATTTGCGTTCACGAGGGGCGCTAATATAGCACGAGTTTGCGTCTGAATGCACCCGCCGGTTCGGCGGTACTTTGCATTCATGATGTTAATAACTATTGATATTTCAATTGATTGGATGTGAAGGATCGCCACGCTTGCGGAAAGTGTCGGCAGGAGGCTGGCCTGCCGACGGCGTGGTTCAGGGCTTTTTGAACAGCCGTTCGATTTGGTTCAGCATGTTGGTGGCGCTGTAGTAATCGAGACGGAAAGTGTCGTTGCCGACGGCGTAGACGTGCCGCTGTTCCACCGGCTCCAGATGTTTGAGGAACGGGTTGGTCAGCACCTCTTGCACTTTACGCTCGTTGGTGGCGAACAGGATCAGCGTTTTGCCGTTCAGTCCCTCGGCCATTTTTTCGCCGGAGATCTGGATGATGTCATGGCGTTTACCCATGCTGGCATTGCCTTTGGCGCTTTCCGGCGGGGTGGCCAGCTGGAAGCCGAGCTGGGTCAGCAGCTTGCCCTGGGCTGACCCCGGCGTCCACAGCATGGCCTCGCGGCCGTTGTCGGCATACACCAGCGGGGTGGTCGGCTGCGGCGGCAGCGCGATCGCCTGCTTCACTTGCTCCACGCGCTGTTCGAAACGATCTTCCGCCTGTTTGGCGCCGGCTTCATGGCCGGTGATCTTGCCGAGCTCGCTGGCCAGCTGTTGCCAGCTTTTGTCGCCATAATCGAGCACCAGCGTCGGCGCAATGGCCGACAGCTGGTCATACAGTTTCAACGCCGAATCACCGCCGGTCGCGGCGACGACGATCAAATCCGGCGCGGCGGCGGCGACGGCCTCGGCATTGGGCTCCACCTGATACAGCCGTTCGACGTGGCGCTGTTTGGCTACCTCGCTCCACTGGGTAAAGAAGCCTTGTTTATCGGCCACCAGAGGGTTCGGGCTGGTGGCGCCGCTGGCGACCACCGGGGCGTCGATAGCCAGCAGCGTGCCGGTGATGGTGACGCTGGTGGACACGATGCGCTGCGGCGGTTTTTCCAGCGTGAACTTCCCTTTGGCGCTGTCGATGGTGCGCGGCCAACTGCTGTCGGCAGCGGGGGCGGACGGTTTCTGCCCGTCGCTCTTGTCGTCCGGACCGCAGCCGCTGAGCAGCAGGCTGGAAGTGGCGATAAATGCAAAGAACAGCTGGCGTAAGGATAGGGTCATGAGCGGGCTCTTTCTTTCCTTGAACTAAGGCGTATCAATCCGGCGGCGGATTGGCTGCGTGGTGGATGCCCGCTAATTTACCATTCAAGCCGGCAAAATGATAACCATTCGTATCTCAGCACGCGGTGGCTGGATAAAGAAGAAGAGGGGGGAACGGCAGAAACGAAAAAAGCGCCAAAAGGCGCTTTTTTCTGAATTGGTGGGTCGTGCAGGATTCGAACCTGCGACCAATTGATTAAAAGTCAACTGCTCTACCAACTGAGCTAACGACCCGCAGAAGTGGTGGGTGATGACGGGCTCGAACCGCCGACCCCCTCCGTGTAAAGGAGATGCTCTACCAACTGAGCTAATCACCCACTTCAGGACTTCCAAGTACTGCTAAACGAGAGAATGATGGTGGGTGATGACGGGCTCGAACCGCCGACCCCCTCCGTGTAAAGGAGATGCTCTACCAACTGAGCTAATCACCCTCATTCGTTCTCATTTTTACTCAACAAGATGGTGGGCGATGACGGGCTCGAACCGCCGACCCCCTCCGTGTAAAGGAGATGCTCTACCAACTGAGCTAATCGCCCCGTCTTGTTGGAGTCGCATTATAGGGATAGTTCAAAGTGAGTCAACGGTTTTTAAAATGATTTCAATCGTTCGCCGCAAATTTAGGCAGGGCGCGATAATTATCGCCAACGGCGCCGATTCTTTGCGCAACGCTATGCGAAACTCGCCGCAAAACGCGCGAAATCGACCGGCGCAATATCGTGTCGGCGTTGAGGAATTAGCGCGTGGTGATACAATGTCGTCCACTCTTTTTTCAATTCCGAGCAATCGTCGGCCATCGCCGACACGCGTTGCGTAATAAGGCAGTGAACCCAATGAAAATCAAAACCCGTTTTGCACCGAGCCCGACCGGCTATCTTCACGTCGGCGGCGCGCGTACCGCACTTTATTCCTGGTTGTTCAGCCGCCATGCGGGCGGTGAGTTCGTTCTGCGTATCGAAGATACCGATTTGGAACGCTCTACCCAGGACGCGATCGACGCAATTATGGATGGCATGAACTGGTTGAACCTGGATTGGGATGAAGGCCCGTACTTCCAGACCAAGCGTTTCGATCGCTACAACGCGGTCATCGACGAAATGCTGGAGCAGGGCACGGCCTATAAATGCTATTGCTCCAAGGAACGTCTGGAAGCGCTGCGCGAGAAGCAGATGGAAAACGGCGAGAAGCCGCGTTACGACGGCCACTGCCGCGACAGCCAGTGCAGCCACACCGACGACGAGCCGCACGTGGTGCGCTTCCGCAACCCGCAGGAAGGCTCGGTGATTTTCGACGACAAAATTCGCGGCCCGATCGAATTCAGCAACCAGGAGCTGGACGATCTGATCATCCGCCGCACCGATGGTTCGCCAACCTATAACTTCTGCGTCGTCGTCGATGACTGGGACATGGAAATCACCCATGTGATCCGCGGCGAAGACCACATCAACAACACCCCGCGCCAGATCAACATTCTCAAAGCGCTGGGCGCGCCGGTGCCGGAATACGCGCACGTGTCGATGATCCTCGGCGACGACGGTAAAAAGCTGTCAAAACGTCACGGCGCCGTGGGCGTGATGCAGTACCGCGACGACGGCTATCTGCCGCAGGCGCTGCTGAACTACCTGGTGCGTCTGGGCTGGTCCCACGGCGATCAGGAGATCTTCTCCATCGACGAGATGAAAGAGTTCTTCACGCTGGAAGCGATCAACAAATCTGCCAGCGCGTTCAACACCGAGAAGCTGCAGTGGCTGAACCACCACTACATCAACCATATGCCGGCGGAAGAAGTGGCGGTGCATCTGGCATGGCACGTTGAGCAACTGGGCATTGAAACCCGCAACGGGCCGGAACTGAAGGACATCGTCAAGCTGCTGGGCGAGCGCTGCAAGACGCTGAAAGAGATGGCGGAGTCTTGCCGTTACTTCTACGAAGATTTCAGCGAGTTCGACGCCGACGCGGCCAAGAAGCACCTGCGCCCGGTGGCGCGTCAGCCGCTGGAAGCGGTGCGCGCCAAGCTGGCCGCCATCACCGTCTGGACGCCGGAAAACGTGCACGACGCCATTCAGGGCACGGCGGATGAGCTGGGTGTCGGCATGGGTAAAGTCGGCATGCCGCTGCGCGTCGCGGTGACCGGCGCCGGCCAGTCGCCGGGTATGGACGTGACCGTGCATGCGATCGGCCAGAAGCGTTCACTGCAGCGCATCGACATGGCGCTGGCTTACATTGCCGAGCGCGAAGCGCAAGCCTGATTCGCTGTTACGCCTTAAAGAAAAAGCCCCGTGGAGCGATCCCGGGGCTTTTTTCATGGCGGTGCGTCAGGCTTGCTCGCTAGCCGGCAGCCCCGGGCGGTAGGCGAGGAAATACATCAGCCCGACAAAGCCGGCGCCTCCCAGCGCGTTGCCGAGAAATACCGCGACGAAATTGGGCAGATACTGCTCCCAGCCCATGCCGCCGGCAAAGATGGCCGCCGGGATGATGAACATATTCGCCACGACGTGCTGGAAGCCGATGGCGACAAAAGCCATGACCGGGAACCACATGCCGATCACTTTGCCCGGCACATCCTTGCTGGCGAAGGCTAACCACACCGCCAGGCACACCAGCCAGTTGCAGCCGACGCCGGAAATGAAGGCGTGCAGGAAGTCCGCATCCACTTTGGCCTGCGCGATCGCCAGCGTCTTATGCAAGAACGCGCCTTCGGTCAGACCCAGCAAATGGCCGAAGAAGTAGGCGACGGCCAGGCTGCCGGCCAGGTTGGCCAGGGTGACCCAAAACCAGTTACGCAGCACGGCGATGGCGGGGATTTCACGGGCGAACCAGGCCATCGGCAAGGTCATCATGTTGCCGGTCAGCAGTTCGCCGCCGGCCAGAATGGTCAGGATCAGGCCGATAGGGAACACCGCGGCACCCAACAGGGCGCCGAAAGAGCCCCATTCGGCCGGCAGGGTGCCGATGACGTGAATATCCAGCAGAAAGCCGGTGGCGATAAAGGCGCCGGCGAGAAAGCCCAGAATCAGCAGATTAGCGAGAGGGGCGCGGCTTTTGTTTACCCCGGCCTGAACGGCGAGGGCGGCGATTTCTTTTGGTGAATGCAAAGACATGACGGACTCGGTTTATAGTAATAAAGTTTATGGCGCGGGCAGTCTATGCCGCTCGGGAGCCCGACTCAAGCGCATTTCGCTAACATTCCGTTAATTAAAAATCAACGTGATATACAGGGTCTTTTGCCATTTTGAGATGTAGCGCGCAAAATGGATGAACTCTGCACAAAGTGATGATTTTTTGGCGCCAAACATGCTGATTTGGCGGCTTTTTCAACGCTTGATTCAGGAATTCAATTTAGCCGTTGACAGCTTTGAGCGGGTTTCATATTATGCGCCCCGTTCACAGCACAAAGTGATTGTGGAACGGGGCTATAGCTCAGCTGGGAGAGCGCTTGCATGGCATGCAAGAGGTCGACGGTTCGATCCCGTCTAGCTCCACCAACCTTCTTCTCAGCAAGGTTGGGGATACCGTAACGCCGGTCAACGCGTACCACTTTTGTGGGGCTATAGCTCAGCTGGGAGAGCGCTTGCATGGCATGCAAGAGGTCGACGGTTCGATCCCGTCTAGCTCCACCACCATTTAAAAAGCCGACCTTAGGGTCGGCTTTTTGCTTTATATCCTTTTAGTTGCCTTTGTCCGCTACTTTTACGCAAAATTTTTCCTTGATACCCTCGCTAGACGTTGCCGCTATTCTGTCCGGTTTCGTCTTGGCACGTCATAACAATACTAAAATCAGCGATATGAGACGGTGAAATGAGCGATGCCATTGACTTCTCCCGGCGTGATTTTCTCTTCAGTTTGGTAATATTGCGCACTGAGTGGGATTTCATTTATCCCTATTAATGTTTCGTTTAATACGTTGGCCGCGGAGCCCAGTTCAAAGGGAACGCCGTTGTGCAGAATCTGTAGGCCCACGCCGGTGGCGGACTCTTTTGAGGGGGTAATCGCCAAGACTTGATGAAGGCCATTAACCGTTTCCCCGCGTATTTCCAAATCAACTTTTGTGTTGGCATTACACTCCAGAGCGATGTTGAAGGGAGTATTCCCGGCCACGCTGCCAGGACCGGAAAATACCCGCCGATTAACCTTGTCTAAAATAACCTGTTTCGAGGGTGTGTTCAGGCGACAGCCCTCGACGGCAATATTGACGGCAGGATAATAAACGTGGCCCAATCTCCTGGCATTTGAGGCTCTTAAGCAGGTATAGTTGAAAAAGAAAGGCGCAAACGAGGGCATGGTGCCAGGCTGTATATCGCCTGTCTTGATCAGATAATGTTTAAAGTTAGCGCCCAGGATATAGCCGACAGGCGTCTCGCGGGGACCATAGAACTCGATGAGGCCCGGTTTGTCATTAAGCGACATGGCAATGCCGACGCCCTTCCAACTCGTTTGATAGACAGTGATACCATTGTACTTTAAATCTGTCGCAGTCAGATCGGAGAAGGGCTGCATAACCAAGTCGCCTCGCTCACCCAAGGAGAATCCCGTGTTATTTTCCAGTAATTTTACTGAAAAGTAAGATTCTCCCTGGCCGATAAGATCGCCTATTTTGGCGCCAGCCGTGACGGTAATGCCGGATTGCTCGATGCGCAGTGGATTGTGCCATATTGCACGGCAATCACCATCTCCCCTGGCTGAACAGGAAAATAATAAGATCAGAATGCTTACTGTTTTGGCGATATGTGCGGCTGTGATTAGCCTTGATGTCGTCATGCTGATGTCCTTTGGCGATTATTCTCTCGAAAATGATTTATTAATCTGCTTATTACGGGCTACCATGCTCTAAAAATTTAATAAAGCAAGCGATAGTGATTTGTCGTGTTTATCTTATTCACATTGCAAGCTAATCTGCTTAACTCTTGAGGCAGAATCGTTAGGCTCTATACTGTAACTTCCCTGGCAGCTTCCTCCCGCTCCCCAACGCAATGTTATTGTTCCAGCGTCTGGCATGCCGCTCATATAGACCGCGTTATTATTGCCGACGATACCTGATTTCGCTGGGTCGCCGCGCAATGTGGCAACGGCGCCGAAAGGAATTTCCGTCCCACGATGATGTACTTTGAAAATAATTCGGTTTCCTATGTTAGATGCAAAGTTGGCGACAACAATGGCGCCTTTCGTCGGGATGACGGTTTGGCTATTGTTCTCTATTTCTACTGAGTCATCAAAGGACTGCGGGTTTAAATTAATTCGATTCTTATGATAACTGTTGATATAAGGCACCACGGCATAGCCTCGCGAATCTGTGGTGACACCGGTACTGTTGATGATTTCAACATTGTCTGCATTTGGCACTTCGACTAAAGCAATAGTGTCACCCAGCGATTGGGATAGTGTAATGCCGTTTCGATGAACCACGGCGCCGCCTCGTAAACTGTAGTTTATTCGCTGCACATCTTTATCAAAGCTGTATCCGGCGCCTATTTCACCATATCTACTGCGATAATAAGCCGAACTGTTGCCAGAATAGCCGTCACGAGTACCGCTTTGAGCTGCAGAGACGTTATAACTGAGCTGGTTATTTTCCAGTGCGGTACCGCTTAGCCCTAATTGCTGATTGAGTTTGCCTTTGCTGCTCTTGCTCGAGGTATAATTCATCCAGCTGTTTGATTGCCCTTTGCTTAACGGAATCTGGACGTTAAGCGTGGCGATCTTGTCGGGCTTGTCCGTATAGCGGCCGCTGTTGTAGCCCAATCCAATATTGTAACTCACTCCAGATTGGTTCGTGGAAAATCCCATGAGAAAATTTCGTTCAACGGCATCGCTGTGCCAATAGTTTTGTTGGTAACCATTGATGTATAGACTGCCGAAATCACGGATAGGCTGATTAATATTGAGAACCAGCCGATTTTTTTTCACGCCGCGCGCCAGCCAGTTTCTTTCAATGTTGGCATTCATATCACTGAGCTGCGAGAAACTTAAGTAGCCAGACGTCGAGTATTGATAGCCGGCCAGCGTAAAGTTGGTACCCGTTGCTTCAATATTTTTTGCGTACTGGATACGGTATTGTTGTCCTTTACGATCTTGCCCTGTGGCTAATCGGCTTTTGGTGTGAGTGACATCGGCAGAGACGGAGCCGAAATGCCCCAGGCTGCTGCCAATGCCGGCAGAAATTCCCTGGTGCTTTTCCGAAATAATGGCGCCACCATAGAGTGTTTTATCATCTTTAAGGCCATAAATCGTCGATGCCTGTAGAAACTTATACTTTTGGTTAGCGCTTCGCGCAGAGCGATATTCCCCCATTGTGAATTCATTTCTTATCATGTTCTCCCTGAGCATGATGGGGACAGAGGAAAAAGGCTGGAAGAAACTCCTTTCTGAGCCATCGGCTTCTTTGATGATCACATGCAGCCCACCGCTGGAGGTGGTGGGGTAGATATCCGTTATTTCAAAACTTCCCGCAGGTACATGTGTTTGATAAATGATATAGCCATTTTGTTTTATAGTGACCTCAGCATTGCTTTGCGCTATACCTCTAACCGTTGGGGCAAACCCTCTCTGGCTGTCGGGCCACATGCTGGGATCGCTTGCTAATTTCAGACCGCGAAATTGAAAACTGTCAAAAACGTCGCCCGATGTTGAACTATCGCCAATGGTCAGCGTGTTTTTGCTGTCCCGAAAGCTGCGCTCGGCATAGGTGTTGATACCTTTCCATTTAGTACTGCTTTGGTTTGAATAGGTAGAGTAGTTTCTGAAGCGCCAGGCATCATAGTTAAAACCACTGCGCAAGTTTAAATATTGATTTCCATTATCTTTTTTATTTTTCGTTTTCCATGACTCGGTACCACTAAAACTGTAATCCATTAAAAATGCGCGAATGCCATCATCCCAAAGTGCGGGGTTAACCCAGTCTCGAGGAAGATTTTCGATATAAGCCTGCGGGATATTTAAATCCAATCGTTGTCGATTAAAATCAAACTTGGCCTGACTGCCGGGAATAATCTTGCTGATAGGCGTTGAGGCAAGGTCGGTGTCATTGTTTACTTCCAGTTTGTCCATGCGAACACCGAGGTTAACCAGAGCGCTGCGACAGACTCGGGGCTGCAAAGTACCATCCACATAATAGAAAGACACTTTTTTATTAGCGAAAAATACATTATTCAAATAGATATCAACCCAATACTCACCAGGCAATTGACTGCGCGCACTATTAAAGTGGGATAAGTCAGTTATGGTCTGGTAATCTCTGTTCAGCGCTGAGGGTTCAAAGTAGTCTTCAGCTAAAACCGCAGGTGAAGATAGAACACAAAAAAACAGCACCGATGTTTTATTGGTGGCCTTGTTATTCATCGTCATTTTCGCATCCCCTGGCAAATACTATAATGGTGCGCTTATCGCACGGGTCACTCCCCCATAGTCATTGATGGCTTGCCATTTTATTTCTTTACCATGAGCTTCCTGTGGCAATAGCCATTTTTTCGTGCTTTGTGGCGCGATCATATCGACCTCCTTTACCTCTTTTCCATCAATGCTTACTGAGTAAAAGGAGACGTAAAACGGTGACGGATTTTTTGCCTCTAAGGTCTTTCCTTTCAATGAGAAATGAATTTTTTTGTAGGCATCTATGGCTTCATCTCTTGATAGGGTTTTGGGGCGATAAAATAGCTTTATTTTATTTTGTACGGTAATGAGCAACTTGTTTTCTTTTGATTTTTTGGTTGAGGGTATTGATCTTACGCTCAGCCAATATATCGATTCCTTATGTTGTGGCAGATTTCCTCCAGAATAAATGACTCTGATGATATTATCCTGTTCTGGTTCCAGTCTAAATAATGGCGGGGTGACAACAAATGGAACCTCTTTTTTATCTTCAGGCGAGAAACTTTCTACCCAAGTTTGAATAAGTACCGGGCTATTGTGATCCTGGTTGGTGACGGAAATGTTTGCCTCTTTTTTATCTTCTTCATAAACGATACGTGTACCGGCTAGCGTCACGCTTGCCGATGCGCCGCATGAAAAAAAGACTATTGCCAGCAAAGAATATTTACTTAGCTTCATTATTATGGCGTCCTTGATGTTTTTTGCCGTCAGGCCAGCCATATTTGCTGACCTGACAGGCTGTTTTTATCAGTTATATGAAATGCTAAATTGTGTCGTGGCATTAGCCGGCCCGACCGTGACCTTATCCGATGTCGCCATATATTTAGCGACATAGGTAAAGACGTTGTTGATGTCTTTCTGCACGCTCTGCGCATTAGAAAACGAAGCCATAGGAATTTGCGTGGTGCCGTCAGCCTCATAGAGGGCTACGCCAAGACCCGTTGCCACACCGCTTTCTGAATTGAGTGACAACAATGTCGAGTTGCCTTGTGCATATGTCCCGTCGAATTTTACCGACGCTTTTGTCACCGTTTCAGGGCAGCTGGTTAAAGCAATACTGAACTTTGTCGGCAGGGCGGTATCGCCAGCACTTTTAAATGCTTTGGCGCTGATGTTGCCCATCGGAATGGTTTGGTTGGCGCTGCCGGCGACTACGGTGCAGGTTTGATCGGTGACATTGCCGGTGAAATTAATGGTGCCGTCCGCCGCGGCAGCCTTGGTAATGGTGGTCATCGCCAAAGGAACACCGACAAGCAGCAATGAGTTCAGCATGTACTTATTCATATAAATATCCTTGTGTTATAACTGTATGTAAATTATACGTTTTCAACTCTTGTGCCATCATGTGTAAATAGATGTTAAATACCCCCCTTTTCTGGTGATTGATACCATGATTTTAATGTTAGATTTCTTTAAAAAACTGATTTTAGTTTTTTAAATGGTGTTTTGTGCTAGTTGTGTTGCGCATTTCGTGTGCTGTTGTTAATGAAATTCAGTCTACATGAAAAAAAAATTGTCAGTCGTTAAGGGCGGCTATGGCTGTGTTTTTGGTGTATAATTCTATGTAAATAGTTTTTTATGCTGTAATGGTGTGAATTTATATCAAATTTTAGCGATGTTAATAGTTTTATTCTCTGATTAATCGCGAAATAGTTAATGTGCTAATTAATGTTTGTTGTTGGTATCTATTGACATTGGTGCTGTTTTCTTGAAGAAACTATTGTCATTATTTCATTACGGCTGGATGAGGTTATCCATGAAAAAAAATAAAAATATCGCAATTGTGGGTGGCGGTGGGGTAACTGCGGCGATGACGGCGCTGGCTTGCGCCAGAAAAGGAATTTCCGTCGATTTCTTCCTTGATGACAGAGATTATGACGACTTCAAAACTTCATTTGGAAATCATTGTCTGTGGCGACGCATTCATGAAAATAACCAACGCCTCAGCCGTTTATGTACCCAGTCGCAATGGATGTGGGAAAAGTTCATTCTTTCCTCCAGCGGTGAGTTCGGCAGAAAAGAAAAGATGGTTCGCATCGTCGAAAGATCTGAAATACCTCACCTCGCGAGACTCTATGAACAGCATGATCTACCCTATGAAGTGAAAAACGGCGGAGATGATGAATCCATCAATTTTCCCTCTTTCCTTAACTGTAAAAACAAATCTGTTTTTGTGAGTTATGATTCCATTTTGCTAAATACGGCAGAAATTTTTTCCTACTTTCAGGATGAGCTGGCTTTCTTTACCAGTGTCAATGTGTTTAGAAACAAAAATATTGGCGACTTGAACAGTATCGAGAGTGGCGTGATTTTTTTTGATGAAAATAAACGCATGTACGACACGGTCATAAAGTTTACAAATGGCTATAATATCAATGAGATAGTTTCACCCTTCGAGGTGTGCCCTGCCGTTAATCGGGTATTTAGAGATTATTATCTTTCCCACTCTGTGGGTAATCTGCTTTCGCCTATGATGATTACAGAAAGGGAGTTCAATTTGTGGATTGTCCCTTCTGTTGATGGCAAGATCGTCAGAGTAGGAGGAGATATTCATGTCCCTCAGTCTGCGGAGTTTTTGACGCGAAGCTTAGATATCGGTGCCTACATCGACCGCAGAAAGTTAGATATCATTTCGGATTCGTTGTTTACCATTATCTCTTCATTTTCCTATGTGGAAGGGACTTTGGCGGTGGTTCCATGTTGGACTGCAAGTGAAGATAACAAGAAAATCGTGGTCGTGGAAAGTGTTGATTCTTACTATAATGCGTCGCCGATTATTTCTGAGGAAATCACAGCGTTTTTAACGGATTCGAGCAACTAGCCTTTATTTTTAAAAGTCGGTTCAGAGTAAGGATGCATCTTATCATTAGCCGCTAGTGAACATTCTTCTTCACAATAACGTGCGTTCAATTTTACCGATATAATGGAAAGTACGCCCTAAAAACTAAGGTATTCGTTTTTTAGCGTGTTTTCTTTTTATACAAACTGCAAGTAAGGCTTTATGATTTGGCATGCCAACAGGGGCTGAGATTTATTTCTTCCCAGCGCAGAGGTGAGAGGCGCGGCAAATAATAAAAAAGGCGCCCGCAGGCGCCTTGTTATCGCAGTCGGTTCGAGGCTTAGCCCAGTACCAGACCCGCGATGGAAGCGGAAAGGATGCTGACCAGCGTAGAGCCGTACACCAGCTTCAGGCCAAAGCGCGACACCACGTTGCCCTGGTGTTCGTTCAGGCCCTTGATCGCACCGGCCACGATGCCGATGGAGGAGAAGTTGGCGAAGGACACCAGGAACACCGACAGGATCCCCAGGCTGCGCGGCGACAGTTCGGCAGACACTTTCTGCAGCTCCATCATTGCCACGAACTCGTTGGAAACCAGCTTGGTGGCCATGATGCTGCCAACCTGCAGGGCTTCGTGTTTAGGAATCCCCATGATCCAGGCGAACGGATAGAAGAAGTAGCCGAGGATTTCCTGGAAGCTCAGGCCGAAGATGGCGCTGAACACACCGTTGAGCGCGGCGATCAGGGCGATGAAGCCGATCAGCATCGCGGCAACGATAATCGCTACTTTGAAGCCGGCCAGGATATATTCACCCAGCATTTCGAAGAAGCTCTGGCCTTCGTGCAGGTTGCCGAGGTGCAGCTCTTCTTCTTTATTGGTGTCGTACGGGTTGACCAGCGACAGCACGATAAAGGTGCTGAACATGTTCAATACCAGCGCCGCCACCACGAACTTGGCGTCCAGCATGGTCATGTAGGCGCCGACGATGGACATGGACACCGTAGACATCGCGGTCGCCGCCATGGTGTACATGCGCTTTTCCGACATCTTGCCCAGGATATCCTTGTAGGCGATGAAGTTTTCGGATTGGCCCAGGATCAGCGAGCTGACGGCGTTGAACGACTCCAGCTTGCCCATGCCGTTCACTTTCGACAGCACGGTACCGATAATACGGATGATGAACGGCAGCACCTTGATGTACTGCAGAATACCGATCAGCGCCGAAATGAAGACGATCGGGCACAGCACCTTCAGGAAGAAGAACGCCAGGCCTTTGTCGCCCATGCCGCCGAATACGAAATCAGTCCCTTGTCCCGCAAACCCGAGCAGTTTGTCAAACAGCGCGGCAAATCCTTTTACGAAGCCCAAACCCGCTTCCGAATGCAGGAAAAAGTAGGCCAGCAGTACTTCGATAACCAGTAGTTGAATAACATAGCGAATGCGGATGCTTTTACGATCGCGGCACACCAACAGGGCCAGGATCGCCACCACCACTATCGCCAACGCAAAGTGCGCAATATGGGACATGTTTGCTCCAAATTTGAGGCAGGCTGAATTTCGGCTGTCATTTTATGTAACGCTACGTTTAAAAACGAGACTTCTATTGCAAATATGGAAAATCATAGTGGGAGTTCTCCTAAAGTGTTGCGCAAAAGCATAAAAAATCAAGACGTTAAAGCAGCAATAGGAAATTCGTATTCTTGTGCTAACCTGTCTTTCAGGGGTATTGCAGCCCAAACCCCATCAGAAAAGCACGGAAATCGGCAAGCTCCGCGCTGAACCCTTCGATAAAACCGTTAATGTTGGCTATTGCAGAGATAAGTTTTACCACTCTAAATGCGCTTGATAATTATTATCATTTATATAGAGTGGAGATAAACGTAATTTCAGTAAGGGTTCAACATATGCTGAACAGTCGCGTGGTTGAAACCACCTCCGGTCGCTCCGCCAGAAAAATCAAACTCTCGCTGATGGGGCCCGCCTTCATCGCCGCTATCGGCTATATCGATCCCGGTAACTTCGCCACCAATATCCAGGCCGGCGCCTCGTTCGGCTATAGTCTGTTGTGGGTGGTGGTCTGGGCCAACGTGATGGCGATGCTGATCCAGCTGTTGTCCGCCAAGCTGGGCATCGCCACCGGGAAAAACCTGGCCGAGCATATTCGCGATCGCTTTCCGCGGCCGGCGGTGTGGGCCTATTGGGTGCAGGCGGAGATCATCGCCATGGCGACCGATCTGGCCGAGTTTATCGGCGCGGCGATCGGCTTCAAGCTGCTGCTCGGCGTTTCCCTGTTGCAGGGCGCGGTGCTGACCGGCATCGCCACCTTTTTAATTCTGATGCTGCAAAAGCGCGGACAAAAGCCGCTGGAGCTGGTGATTGGCGGCCTGCTGCTGTTCGTCGCCGCCGCTTATATCGTCGAGCTGGCGTTCTCCCAGCCGCAGCTCGCGCCGCTACTGAAAGGCATGGCGCTGCCCGATCTGCCTAACGGCGATGCGGTATTTCTGGCCGCCGGGGTATTGGGCGCCACCATCATGCCGCACGTGATCTATCTGCATTCGTCGCTCACCCAAGTCGGCGGTGAGCATGATAAGGCGGAGCGCTATGCCGCCACCAAAGTCGACGTCGCC
Source organism: Serratia sp. SSNIH1 (assembly GCF_002935055.1). Lineage (NCBI taxonomy): Bacteria > Pseudomonadati > Pseudomonadota > Gammaproteobacteria > Enterobacterales > Yersiniaceae > Serratia > Serratia sp. SSNIH1. The sequence continues at coordinate 4,260,965 of NZ_CP026383.1, read as the reverse complement.
GTCGCCATGACCATCGCCGGTTTCGTCAACCTGGCGATGATGGCCACTGCCGCCGCCGCGTTTCATTTCAGCGGCCACAGCGGCATCGCCGATCTCGACGTGGCCTATCTGACGCTGCAACCGCTGCTCGGGCAAGCTGCCGCCACCGTGTTTGGCCTGAGCCTGGTGGCCGCCGGTCTTTCTTCCACCGTGGTGGGTACGCTGGCGGGGCAGGTGGTGATGCAAGGGTTCGTGCATTTCCATATCCCGCTGTGGCTGCGCCGCGCGGTGACCATGCTGCCATCGTTTATCGTCATCATGCTGGGGATGGACGCCACGCGCATTCTGGTGCTGAGCCAGGTGCTGCTCAGCTTCGGCATTGCGCTGGCGCTGGTGCCGCTGCTGGCTTTCACCGGCAATCGGGCGCTGATGGGGGAGATGGTTAACGGCCCCGTGGTGCAAAACCTGGGCAAGCTGATCGTGTTGGTGGTGGTGGGGTTGAATGGTTACTTGCTGATCGGCAGTGTGCTGTAGGCGAAAACAGTGCGGGCCGGCGTTGCGCCGGCCCGTTGTCGTTAATCGCGGTCGTCATCGCCGTGGCGACGCCAGCGATCGCGATCGTGATCATGGTGGTGTTTTTTCTCTTTCTTCCAGTAATGCTTGTCGCAATGATGGTCGCATTTGTAATAGCGCCCGTCGCGCGAGTAGTAATATTTGCGCCAGTAGTCGCGGTCGCGCCAGCGATAGCCATCCCAGTAATAGCCGCGCGGGCTGCGATCGCCGAGATAGCGTCCCTGATGGCCTTGCCACCAGTCGCGATCGCGCCAGTCGTAACCGTCCCAGTAACGGCCGCGATTGTCCTGATCGCCGATGCGCAATGAAACGCCCGGCATCAGATCGATGCTGAGCCCTTCGGCGTGAGCCTGCTGTACGGCGGGCAACACCGTCGCCGCCAAGATGGCAGCCAAGAGCAGAGGTTTAAACATGACTTCTCCTTTCCGCTTGCGCGGCCTGGCCGTTAATCACTTTATGAAGCGCGTTCATCAGTTTAAAAAGCGGCCTTATCGTTATTTTTGCTGCAATATCGGCATCATAGCGCCGGCGCGTAGGGTTGAATCTGAGAGCCACTCTGAAAACGGCGCCGCAGGCCGAGATTTGAGATTTTTCTGGGGGATCGCCGCTCGGTGGAGCGGCGGTGTTTGTAAGCGATTACAATAGGATTTGTTCGATCTGTACGAGCTCTTCTTCACTGAAGTGGCGATTGGCCAGCATGCCCACCGCGTCTTCTATCTGCGCATTCTTGCTGGCGCCGATCAGCACCGAGGTGATGCGATCGCCGCGCAGCACCCAGGCCAGCGCCATTTGCGACAGCTTCTGCCCGCGTTGCCGCGCCAGCGCATCGAGGCGGCGCACCTTGTCCAGCCGTTCGGCGGTCAGTTGCTCCGGCTGCAGGAAGCGGCTGCCGCTGGCGGCGCGGGAATCTTGCGGGATGCCGTGCAGGTAGCGGTCGGTCAGCAGGCCGCCCGCCAGCGGCGAGAAGGCGATCGATCCGACGCCATGCTCCGCCAATGTGCCCAGCAATCCCGCCTCCGGCGTGCGTTCCAACATAGAATACTTCGGCTGGTGGATCACGCACGGCGTGCCCAGCCGTTGCAGAATGTCGAATGCCTGCCGCGCGCGTTCGGCCGGGTAGTTAGACAGGCCGACATACAGCGCTTTGCCCTGGCGCACCAGCAGATCCAGCGCCGCCATGGTTTCTTCCAGCGGCGTGTCCGGATCCGGCCGGTGGTGATAAAAGATATCCACATACTCCAACCCCATGCGCTTCAGACTCTGATCGAGGCTGGCGACCAGGTACTTTTTCGAGCCCCAATCGCCGTAGGGGCCGGGCCACATGGTGTAACCGGCTTTGGACGAGACGATCAGCTCATCGCGCCAGGCCCGCAGATCGCCGTTGAGAATACGGCCAAAGTTTTCCTCGGCGGCACCGGGCGGCGGGCCGTAGTTGTTGGCCAGATCGAAATGGGTAATGCCGCGATCGAAGGCGCAGCGGATCAGGCCGCGGGCGTTGTCGTACAGCGTGGCGTCGCCGAAGTTGTGCCACAGCCCGAGCGAGACGGCGGGCAACTTCAGCCCGCTGCGGCCGCAGCGCCGGTATTCCATATCTTGATAACGCGTAGGGGAGGCTTGGTAGGACATGGTTATCCTTGTCGGCGGGAGGTGAAGTGCTTTGAGTGTATACGCTTTCACACCGCGCTGCCGGGGGAGCGATCACAGCGCCGGCATGTAACGCCAGGTTGCCGATCGAGGCAGGAGCGTTTGTTCGAAATTTGAACGGTATCTTCGATACTTAAGATAATCGCTCCAGCTGCAGACAGGTGATGATCATGACTCAGACCTATACGGTGGCCGATTATCTGCTCGATCGTCTGGCCCAAATTGGCATCCGTCATTTCTTCGGCGTGCCGGGGGATTACAACCTGCAATTCCTCGATCACGTTCTCGCTCATCCGCAAATCACCTGGGTAGGCTGCGCCAACGAGCTGAACGCCGCCTATGCCGCCGACGGCTACGCTCGCTGCAAACCGGCGGCGGCGCTGCTCACCACCTTTGGTGTGGGGGAGCTGAGCGCGTTGAATGGGGTGGCCGGCAGTTACGCCGAATACCTGCCGGTGATCCACGTGGTCGGCACGCCGGCGCAGCGCGCCCAGCGCGCCGGTGATTTGCTGCACCATTCGCTGGGGGATGGCGACTTTACCCACTTCGCCCGGATAGCCAAAGAGGTGACCGTCGCACAGGCCGACCTGACCGCCGACAACGCCGCCGTGGAGATAGACCGCCTGATCGGCGTCGCCTTGCTGGAGCATCGCCCGGTTTACCTGATGTTGCCCAGCGACGTCGCACAAGCGCCGCTGTCGGCCAAACCGGCGCCGCTGATGCTGCGTCAGGCCAAACTGTCGCGCAGCGCATTGCAGGCATTTATCGCCGCAGCGCGCGAAAAGCTGCTGCCGGCGCGGCGGGTATCGCTGCTGGCGGACTTCCTGGCCGATCGCTTCGGTGCCGAAGCGGCGCTGGACGAGTGGCTGCAGGCGGTCGACATTCCGCACGCTACGCTGCTGCTTGGCAAAGGCGTGCTGGATGAGAACCGAGCCGGGTTTGTCGGGACCTACTGCGGCGGCGCCAGCGATCCGGCGGTGAAACAGCTTATCGAAAACGCCGATGTGGTGATCAACGTCGGCGTGCGTTTGACCGACACCATTACCGCCGGTTTCACGCATCATTTGCCGGTGGAAAAATGCATCGACATTCAACCGTTCGAAGCCTGGGTCGGGCGGCAGCGCTTTAGCCGCATTCCGATGCGCGAGGCGGTGCAGGCGCTGCACCGCCTGAGCCTGTCGCTGGCGTCACGCTGGCCGTTGCCGCCGATCGTCCGCCCGACGCTGCCGGAAACCGATGGGGAAGGGCTGGATCAGCACGCCTTCTGGCGGCAGATACAGGATTTCCTGCGGCCCGGGGATATCGTGCTGGCCGATCAGGGCACCGCCTGTTTCGGCGCGGCGGCGTTGACGTTGCCGCGTGGCTGCCGCCTGATCGTGCAGGCGCTATGGGGATCGATCGGCTATACCCTGCCGGCGACGTTCGGCGTACAGACCGCCGAACCGCAGCGGCGGGCAATATTGCTGATCGGCGACGGCGCCGCGCAGCTGACCGTACAGGAACTGGGATCGATGCTGCGCGACGGGCTTAAGCCGGTGATCTTCGTGCTGAATAATCAGGGTTACACGATCGAGCGCGCGATCCACGGACCGGAGCAACGTTATAACGACATCGCGCGCTGGAACTGGACGCAGCTGCCGCCGGCGCTGGCCGGCGAGCGGCCGGTGAAGACGTTGCGGGTCAGCGATCCGGACGGACTGCGCCAGGCGCTACGCGAGGTAGCGGACGACGATCGGCTGGCCTTCATCGAAGTGATGCTGCCGAAGATGGACATGCCGGAACTGCTCGATACCGTCTCGCGCGCCATTCAGGCACGCAACGCCGCCGCTTAAGGCTGGGTATCGCCCAGCAGGCGATCCAGCATCCAGAACCCCGCCGGGCCCGGCGGGGTCAGTTTGGACCAGACCGCATCCACCGAAATCAGTTTTGGCCAGCCGCGCGGCCGCAGCTGGGTGAGTTTGCCGTGGCCGTATTGCTGCACCAGCCAGTGCGGCAGCACCGCCCAACCGAACCCCTGTTCCGCCATCTCCAGCAACAGCAGATAGCTGGGCGCCGACCAGACCAGGCCACCCTGTCTGGCCGCTTCGGCGCCGGTGTAGGTATTCAGGATCAGCTGGCGGATGCTGGACAGCTGCTCCGGCGTTGGCGCGGCGACCTGGGCCAGCGGGTGCTGATGGGCGACGAACAGCCCCATTCCGGTCTGCTCAGGCAGCCGGGAGAAGGCGATATCCGGCGGATAACTTTTTTGCACTTCCACCATGCCCAAATGCGCGCGGCCGCTTTGCAGCAGATCGATAACGTCGCCTTCCTCGGCGATCATCCATTCCAGCTCAATCTCCGGGTAGCGCTGTTCGAACAGCTGCATCAACCGATCGTGATGTTTGGGCTGGTAGGTATCGGAAAACACCATGCTCAGGCGCGGTTCAACCTCGCCCGCCAGCTGAATGCTCAGGGCATCGAGCCGTTCGCTGGCCGCGAGGATCGCCTGCACATGCCCCAGTACCTTGCGGCCGGCGGCGGTGAGCACCGGTTGGCGCGCGCTGCGATCGAACAGCGTCAGCGCCAGGTCGGCCTCCAGATTGGCGATGGCGGTGCTGACGGTGGATTGGCTTTTGCGCAGCTTGCGCGCGGCGGCGGAAAACGAGCCGAGGGCGGCGGCTTCGACAAACGCATGCAGCGCTTCCGGAGAATAGTGCATAACCTATCTACTTTATCGATGGAACCTATTTTTAACCTACCCGAAAAAACGATGATAATCACCTGGCTTTCGCAACAACTGTTGAAAAAAGGTGATGTATGCAACTGCAAAACAAGTCTCTCATTGAACGTATCGTCCACGCCGTCGGTTTCGAGGCCATCGCCGTGATGGTTTGCGCCCCGCTGGGTGCGTGGCTGCTGAACCGCTCAATGGTGCAGGTCGGTGCGTTGGCGGTGATGCTCTCCACCGTCGCGATGCTGTGGAACATGGTTTACAACACGGTGTTCGACCGCCTGTGGCCGGTCGGCCGGGTGGTGCGTAACCTGAAAGTGCGTGCGCTGCACGCCGTCGGCTTTGAAGCCGGTTTTATCCTGATCGGCGTGCCGATCGCCGCCTGGATGCTGAGCATCTCCTGGGCACAGGCGTTTATGCTGGAAATCGGTTTCTTCCTGTTCTTCCTGCCGTACACCATGGCCTATAACTGGCTGTACGACACGCTGCGCCAGCGCTGGTTCGAAGCGCGCCAGCCGATCAATTCCGGCGCCAAATAAGGCGTCGTCAGCCCGGCGATTCTCAGGTAAGGTCAGAGGATCGTCGGAAATGCTGAGGAACGAATGATGAAAGTGTTGGGCTTGCTGGGTGGTATGAGCTGGGAATCCACCATTCCTTATTACCGCACCATCAACGAGCAGGTAAAGGCGCGCCTCGGCGGGCTGCACTCGGCCAAAATCGTGCTCTACAGCGTCGATTTTCAGGAGGTTGAACGCTTGCAGCACCAGGGCGATTGGGGCGGCGCCGGCCGGCTGCTGGCCGCCGCCGCAGTGGCTTTGCGCGCCGCCGGCGCCGAAGCTATCGTGATCTGCACCAACACCATGCACAAGGTGGCGGAGGCGGTCGAGCAGGCCAGCGGCCTGCCGCTGATTCACATCGCCGATGCCACGGCGCTGCAGGTGCGGGAAAAAAACATTCGCCGCGTCGGGCTGCTGGGCACGCGCTTTACCATGGAGCAGACCTTCTATCGCGGCCGCCTGCAGGAATTGCACGGCATCGACGTGGTGACGCCGGTCAGCGCCGATCGCGACATCGTACACCGCATCATCTATGACGAACTGTGCCTGGGTAAAATTCGCGATGCCTCGCGCGACGAGTATCGCCGGATCATCAGCGATTTGGAGCAGCAGGGCGCGCAGGGGATTATTTTCGGCTGCACCGAAATAGGCTTGCTGGTGAGCGAGCGGGATGCGTCGGTGCCGGTGTTCGACACCGCCGCGATCCACGCCCGCGCCGCCGCGGCGTTCGCGTTGGCCTAATCGTCGTGCGGCGGCTGCCGGCGATTCACCAGCATCAGCGGTTTGCCCGCCAGCGCCAGCCAGGCGGGCAGCATCACGATGCACAAGACCGGCAGCAGTTGCAGATCCGGCACCACCGCTACCGCCATGAACAGGCTGAGCCAGCCGTCGCGCGTGACCACCAGCACCAGCCCCATGATGGCGCAGGAGACGGTGATCGCCGCCGGCACTGCGGGAACGTGCTGGTGCAGCATCAGCCCCAGCGCCACGCCGACGAACACCGCCGGGAAGATACGCCCGCCGCGAAAGCCGCTGGCGGCGGCGATCACCAGCGCCGCCAGCTTGGTCAGGGTAATGGTCAACAGCGCCGGCACCGAATAGCTGCCGTCTGCCGCGAGGCGCTTCATTTCATCCAGCCCTTTAAACAGGGTAATCTCTCCGCCCACCAGCGCCAGCAGGCCCAGCACAAAGCCCCCCAGCCCTAACATCAACACCGGGTTCTTCATCGAATGGAACAGGCGGTGAACGTGCGGGAAGCACCACAGGGCCACCATGCCGAGCGCGATGGCGATCAGCGCCACGATGGCGCCGCTGAAGATGTCCGACAGCCGCGTTACATTGTAGGCGTCGAGCTGCAGGGCGAAATTGGGCACGAAGAACATCTGGGTGGTGACCGCGCCGGCGGCGGCGGCAACCAGCGGGGCGAACAGCCTATCCCACAGCGGCGTTTCGTTATTGCCCGCCAGGGTTTGCGAGAAGATCAGCGCGGCGGCGACCGGCGTGCCGAACATCGCGCCGATGGTGCCCGCAGCCGCCAGGATGATCCAGTCCATGCGCGGCACCTTCGGCAGCAGGCGCGCACCGGCGGCCGCTACCAGCGCGATATTGATGGCGGTGATCGGGTTCTCCGGCCCCAGGCTGACGCCGCCGGCCAGGCCGACGATCAGCGCCAACCCCAGTCCCGGCAGGGCGGAGAGCGGCAGGGGCATGCCGATCAGCGATTCCGTCGCCGGGTCCGGCCCGGCGTGGCCCGGCATATAGCGCACGATAAGGCCGACCGCCACGCCGGTCAGCGTCAGCATCGCGACCGGCCACCAGGGCGACTGGGCGCCCAGGCTCAGCGCATCGGGCAGCGTCACCCACAGTAATTGCTGCAGTGCGGCGGCAATTTTCATCACCAACAGCAGCACCAGACTGGAAGCGGAACCGATAATCAGCGCAGGCAAAGCAAAGGCCAACATGGCATTGGCGCGCGGATGCAGCATGGATAATCCCTTGTCGATGCCTCCCGGCAGGGCAGGGAGAGCGGGTGGTTGAGCAGTGGCCACAGCTTGCCAGACTATCGGCGCGCAGGCACGCATTGATATTGCCCGGCGTCGATGACGGTTAACAGTCGCCGGGGGGCGTTTTTTGCCGCAATTTGTTTCAAAACGCGGCGCCGCAGGCCAGCTGAAACGTTTTTTGTGATCCGGATCGCTATTGGGGTGCAGATCCGAGGCGGGTGATTGTTGTTTTTGCAGCAGGATTTTACAGTGTGGGCAGCTTTTTATTTTTCATTTTGCGGAGACGAAATCAATGACCTATGCCCTCGTAGGTGATGTTGGCGGCACCAATGCCCGCCTGGCGTTGTGCACTGTTGCGACGGGTGAGATTACCCAGGCGAAAACCTATTCCGGCCTGGAGTTCGACAGCCTGGAGGCGGTGATCCGCCAATACCTGAAAGCGTGCGATATCGAGGTGCAGGACGCCTGTATCGCGATCGCCTGCCCGGTGACCGAAGACTGGGTGGCGATGACCAACCACAGCTGGGCGTTCTCGATCAAAGAAATGAAGGCCAGCCTGGGGCTGAGCCATCTGGAAGTGATCAACGATTTCACCGCCGTCTCGATGGCGATCCCGATGCTCTCGTCGGACGACGTGCTGCAGTTTGGCGGCGGCGATGCGCAGCCGGGCAAACCGATTGCGGTGTATGGCGCCGGTACCGGGCTGGGCGTTGCTCACCTGGTGCACGTCGATCGCCGTTGGGTCAGCCTGCCGGGCGAGGGCGGCCATGTCGATTTCGCGCCGAACAGCGAAGAAGAGGACATCATTCTGGAGGTGCTGCGCGCGGAAGTGGGGCACGTTTCCGCCGAGCGTGTGCTGTCCGGGCCGGGCCTGGTCAATCTGTATCGCGCCATCGTCAAGGCGGACAACCGCCTGCCGGAGAAATGGGAGCCGAAGGACATCACCGAGCGGGCGCTGGCAGACAGCTGCATCGACTGCCGCCGCGCGCTGTCGCTGTTTTGCGTGATCATGGGGCGCTTCGGTGGCAACCTGGCGCTGAATCTGGGCACCTTCGGCGGCGTGTACATCGCCGGTGGCATCGTGCCGCGCTTTATGGAATTCTTCAAGGCCTCGGGCTTCCGCGCCGCTTTCGAAGACAAGGGGCGCTTCCGCGACTATGTGCGCGAAATCCCGGTGTTCATGATAACGCACGGCCAGCCGGGCCTGCTGGGTGCCGGTGCGCATCTGCGCCAGACGCTGGGCATGCACCTGTAAGCTCAGAATTGGGGCATAAAAAAGGGGCGCAACCCACAGGTTGCGCCCCTTGTCGTTTTCGCGGGGTATCAGGCTTTGGCCAGCTCCGCCGTTTGGGTGGTTTCTGCCGTTTCCGCTTCCACTGCCTTCGGCGCTTTGATGAACAGCGTAATCAGCAGAGAAGCGGCGGACAGAACGCCAATCACCATGAAGGTGGCGTGGAAACCGCCGAAGTATTTGGCGACGAACGAACCGGCCAGCGCGCCCAGGCCGAAGCCCTGGTAGATGATGCCGTAGTTTTTGCTGTGGTTCTTCAGGCCGAAGAAGTCGCCGACAATCGCCGGGAACACGGTGATGTTGCCGCCGAAGCAGAAGGCTACCGCGCCGACGCAGATGAAGAACAGCGTGTGGTTCAGGGTCATGAAGCTCAGCGCGACAATCGCCAGCACGGTAACCAGCATGGTGAAGCTGATGACGCGCATACGGCCTACTTTATCGGACAGCGTACCCAGGATGATGCGGCCGGCGGTGTTGAAGATGGCGACGGCGGACACGGTGTTGGCGGCGGTGGCCAAATCCATCCCGGCCAGTTGAACGCCCATGTCTTTCACGATGCCGATAAGGTACAGACCGCTCATGCAGGCAGCGAAGAAGATGGTGAACAGCAGGTAGGCTTCTTTGGTGGCCAGCATCTGGCGCACGCTGAAGTCGTTGCCCAGACCGTTGGCGCCTTGCTGCGCGGCGTTGGTCGCCAGCACCGGCTCTTTCAGCAGCAGGGAACCGACGACGATCAGGCCCATCACGATGGCGCCCCAGTAGAAGAAGGCACCGGAAACGCCGACGTCGGCGATCAGGGCGGCGTTGACGTATTTGAACAGCAGGCTGCCGCTGCCGAAGGCGCCGACGGAGATGCCGGAAATCAGGCCTTTGTTGGCCGGGAACCACTTAATCAGGTTGGACAGGGTGGAGATATAGGCGATACCGACCGCAAAGCCCACCACCACGCCGGCCAGCAGGTAGATCATGTCGAGCGAGCTGACGTGGGCGCTGGCGATCAGGCCCAGGCCGACCAGGATGCCGGAACACAGCGTCAGGTTGCGGATGCCGAAGCGCTCTTGCAGCTTGCCGGCGAACAGCGTGGCGAAGGCCAGGAAGAAGCTGGTGATGGAGAAGGTGGTGGCGACGTCCGCCAGTCCCCAGTGGAACTTGTCGACCAGCGGCTGGTTGAACAGGCTCCAGGTGTAGATGGTGCCCAGGCCCATCTGACAGATGATGGTGCCGAGAACGATTAAGCTGCGATTTGCCGGTTTGGTGTTCATGGCCGGTCTCCTTCCTGTGTGTGCGTTGCCGGGCGTGAGCCGCTGGCTGAAATTTGCGGGGTGAAGCTTTGTTCCCGCGGTATGGGCTTATTATATGGCCGCCCCCCCCGGCGGGCGGCGGATCGGGAATGAGTTGCACGGCGGAAGGAATGAAATGCATGTTATGCGGCGTGAGCTGCCGTTTTTGCACCGAAAAGCGCGTGAAATGCCGTGGGTGGCACGTGATCTACATCAAAGATATCAACGATTTATTGTTAACTGCCGGTGAATGATTGTGGTGAAATTGTGAAGGATGCGTCTGAAAGGCGTAAATCGGCATTGCGCCTATAGAGCGGCGATGAGCGCGGGACTATGTTATCTGCGATCGGACGAGGTCCGCTCTGCAGGAGTCCATGAAATGAAAAAAACGCTGTTGTTACTGGCCGCGCTGCTGGCGCTGCCGCTGGCGAGCCAGGCCGACGTGTCCATCGGCGTGAACGTGCCGGGCCTGTCGTTGCATATCGGCGATCGCGACAATCGCGGCCACTACTGGGACGGCTATCGCTGGCGCGATCCGCGCTGGTGGGCCGATCACCACCGGTATGAACGCCCGCGCGGGTACTATTATGGCCCGCCGCCACGGGTGATTTACTACGGGCCGCCGCCGCGCGACTGGCGCGACCGGCCGCATTACCGCATGCCGCCACCGCCCGGCTATTACTACCGTCCCGGCCCGCGCTGGTAAGCGCTTACAGGCGCATCAGCTGGCGAAACTCTTTCACCTTGCTGCGGCTGACCGGCACTTCAAACTCAAGATCGCTCAGCCGCAGAATGTAGGTATTGTTGAACCAGGGCACGATCTCGCGGATCTTCGACAGGTTAACGCAGTAAGAGCGGTGGCAGCGGAAAAAATGTTCTTCCGGCAGCCGGCCATAAAACTCGGTGATGTTCATCGGCATCACGAACTCTTCCCGGCGGGTGTAGACCCGCGTCACCTTTTCATCGGCGGCGGCGTAGTAGATGTCGTTGATGTCGGTAACGATGATCCGCTCGTCTTTGATCAGGTTGATGCTGTGGCTGCCGCGGCTCGGTGCGCTGGTCGGTTCCGCCGCGCCGGCGGGGCGCTGATGCAGCGCCTCCAGCTTTTGCAGCATGGTGACGATGCGTGCCTCGTGATAGGGCTTGAGGATGTAGTCGAACGCCTCGATCTCGAACGCTTCCACCGCGTGCTCTTTATAGGCGGTGATGAACACGATCGAAGGGCGATGCGCGAACTTGCTGATGTTTTGCGCCAGCAGCACGCCGTCCAGCGACGGGATGTTGATGTCGAGGAAAATGGCGTCAACCTGATGGGTTTGCAGGTATTTCAGGACGTCGAGGCCGTCCTCGAAGCTGGCGACGATATCGATATTGCTGTGTTTCTTGATCAGGTAGCTGAGTTCTTCCTGCGCGAGGAATTCGTCTTCCACGATAATGGCTTTCATGAGGCCTCCCCGACCGGCGGCGTGCTCGCTTCCTGATGCAGCTTGCCGCCGTTTTTGCTGATGTAGAACGCGATTTCGGTGCCTGGCTCCAGGCGGTGGATATGCAGCCCTTCACCGTACAGCAGCGACACGCGGTGGTGCACGTTGAGCAGGCCGATATTGTGGCCCGGCATCTCGTTGCGCGCTACCCGATCGATGGTTTCCTGATTGATGCCGTGGCCGGTATCCTTCACCGAAATCTTCACCCGATCGCCCTGATCTTTCACCGCGATCACCACCACCCCTTTCCCCTTGCAGGGCTGGATGCCGTGCACGATGGCGTTCTCCACCAGCGGCTGGATCAGCAGGCTCGGAATGCGCACCGAGACGTCGTCGTCGATGTCGTAAATCACCGTCAGCTTGGCGCCGAAGCGCGCCTGTTCGATGGCGATATAGTCCTGAATCTGATGCAGCTCCTTGCGGATATCGATCAGTTCGTCGTTCAGCTCCAGGTTGTAGCGCAGGTAGCGCGACAGGTTAATGATCAGTTGGCGCGCGGTGTCCGGATTCAGGCGGATAGAGGAAGAGATGGCGTTCAGCGCGTTGAACAGGAAGTGCGGGTTAATCTTGCTCTGCAGCGCGCGCATTTCGGCTTTATCTGCCATCTGGCGCAGGTGCTCGATGCGGGACACTTCCATCTGCGTGGAGATGATCTGCGACAGCCCGACCGCCATCACCTTCAGCGTGTTGGTGATTTGGTGGGCGTGGCAGTAGTAAATTTTCAGCGCGCCGGTCACTTCGCCTTTTTCCCACAGCGGCACCACCAGCTGCGAATGGATCTGCGGCGCCGCCGGGTTTTCCAGGTTGTTCTTGATGATGATTTTGCCGTGGCGAATGCTTTCGCGGGTGACGCGGCTCAGCCCTTCGCGGCCGATCGGATAGGCTTCGCGCCCTACGCCCACGTAGGCCAGCACCTGATGGGTATCGGTGATCGCCACCGCGTCGGCGCGGATGTCCTGGCGGATGATATCGCAGATGGTGGCCAGCGATTCGCTGTTGATGTTGCGGAAATAGGGCAGCGTCTTGTGGGCGATATCCAGCGCCAGCTTGGCCTGGCGCGCGGCGATCACCTCTTTTTCATCCTCGACGCTTTGCACCAGCAGCACGATCAGGCCGATGCACACCGTGCCGAGGATCATCGGCAGGGCAATCTGCGACACGATGTCCAACCCAAGCTCGGTCGGCTTGGCCCACAGCACGATCAACAGCATGGTGAGGGATTCGCACAGCATGCCGCCGACGATGCCGGCGCGCCAGCGCTGCTCTTTTTTCACCTTGAGGTTGATGTAGCCGGCGCTGATGCCGGCGATGATGCTGGTGATAAGACAAGGCACCGAGGTGATGCCGCCGATGTCGATCAGATAGCGGTGCACCCCGGCGACAATGCCGGTGACGATCCCCACCCAGGGGCCGAACAGGATGCCGCCGGCCATAATGGCGATGACGCGCACGTTAACCAGCGATCCTTCGACGTTGATGCCGGAATAGGTGCTGAACAGCGCGAACAGCGAGAAGATCGCCGTGACGATGCCGAGCTCGAGCGGCGTATGGTCTTCTTTTTGCAGCAGTTGGCGGAACAGCCGGGTGCGGGTCAGGAAAAACAGACAGATCAACATCAGCGCGGCGCGATCAAACACCGCCAACAGCATTTCAAAAAAAGGGTGCACGACGGGTTCTCGCTGCGGCCTACGGATGGCGGCAGTATACCACAGCGAAAGGGGCCCGTGGCGCGCGCCACGGGCGGGGGGATCAGCCCATGCCGAGCTGCGTTTTGCCCAGCGGCGTCAGCAGGTCGGCGGTGGCGCGGCCGTCGAAATCCACCTCGAAGTCGTCGGGGGCGAAGTCCGGCGGCGTTCTGCCGTCGATAAAGCTCGGCAGCTGGCGCTGCAGATAGGCATCGTTTTTCTCGCAGCCCGGCGCGGCGGCGATGTACATCACGTTGCTGTCGAATTCGCCGTTATGCTCGTTCTCCACCGCGTGGATCACATCGCAGTGCCAAAAGACCGTGTCGCCCGGCTCCAGATCGGGAATAGGGGAAATCCCACTTAATAAAAGGGGATGCCACTTTTCCGAGATCGACAGCGCGCGGCCCGGCGCCGCATCGCACAGATCGTCGTCGGCGACGTCGTCCTGCAGCGCGCGCAGCAACACATAGGCCATGGCGTTGGCGATCGGCACCAGGTTCAGCGTGCCGGCGTTGGTGCGCTGCGGCGTCAGCGCCGTCCAGCCCTGGAAGGTACGGAACATCGAGCAGACCGCCGGGGAGGCTATCTCGCGCACCTCGGTGCGGCCGTCGGCGGCGAAGGGATCGTACTGCTGCCAGTCGCCGGAGAAAACGTAGCGATACACATAGCGGAAGTTTTCGTCCAGCCAGCGCTCGATGGTGCCGCTGTCGACGTGCGGCGACAGGCCCAGCGACGAGGAGTTCGGCGGGCGGCGGCGGGTGCGATCGGCGTAAGTGGCGACGCGGGTCGGATCGAAATGCTGTTTGCCGTTGCTCTCGGTGGCCCACAGGCTGTTGAGGAACACCTGCACCGCATGCATGCGCGCATCCTGCCGCGCCTCGACCTGCGGTTTCGACCAATAGATGCCGTAAATCTGCGGTTTGCTGGCGGCCAGCTTGCCGAAATAGTTGTCTTCAGCGGCGTTTTTCAACCGCTCGACGAAGTTGTTGCGCTCAAGGTAGTCGCCGATTTCCCGGTTCCAGCCCTCGGCCTTGGCGCGGGGAAACACGCCGCGAATGGCGCAGGCGCCGCGCTGTTTGATCAGCGCTATCTGCTGCTCGCTGACGCGCTGCTGCAGGATATCTTCCGCGTCGATCTGCGGCACCGGATTGTGGCCGGCGGCCAGCTCGCGGCGGATCTGTTCGACCTGGCTGCGGATGTTCTCTTCCAGCGCCAGAAATACGTCGCGGTAGTTCGGCAATGCCTGGCGCAGCTGGCGTTTGACGTTAACGATCGTCTGCGGAATATCGTCGATGACTAAAGAGGCCATGGTGTTCTCCTCGTGCCGCGTGAGTGACTGCGGCGAGCGGTTGTAGGGAATCGGGCAAGACGTTATGGTTTTGTAGTTTTAACGTGAATGATTATCGGCAACCAATCGGGGAAAATAAAGAGATATATTTCATTCGTAAGTTCCTCTTTTCGTTTTTCGGAGATTTTATGAAGCTGGTCACTGAACGTCTGAGTTTGCAGTCGATAACCGTCGAGGATTGGCCGCTGTTTTTGCGCCTGTACCAAGATCCCGAGGTGATCCGTTACATCTCCGATCCGCGCAGCGAAGCGGAGATCCGCACCCGGTTCGAGGAGCGGCTGCCGGCCTGGGACAAACACGGCGAGCAGTGGCTGTGCCTGGTGATGCGTGAGAAGCACAGCGGAGAGGCGGTGGGCATTACCGGTTTTCGCCCGCAGTGGGTGCCGTATCGGCAGGCGGAAGTGGGATACGGGAGTTTGCCTGCCGGGCAGGGCAAGGGCTATGGCAAGGAGTCGCTGCGGGCGGTGCTGGATTTTGCGGTGAACGCCTGCGGCTTTCACAAGCTGACCGCCACCGTGACCGCGGGCAACCTCGCTTCGCGCGGCCTGCTGGAATCGTGCGGCTTTCAGCTGGAAGGCACGCTGCGCGATAACTTCCGTCTGGCGGGGCAGTGGTGCGACGACTGGCTGTTCGGGCTGCTGGCGGCGGAGTTTCAGGGCGGCAAATAAAAATATCGCGCCGGGTATCGACAAGCTCGTCGGCGCTGCGCTATGTTCGATATTCGGTCAGTTCGCTGGCCTGCGTCGCTCGGACGGTCCGGGCGCTAACGTCTATCGAGGAATCCCCTATGGCTGATAACAGTCCACAGCGCCGTTTCACGCGCATTGAACGCCTTCCCCCTTACGTATTCAACATCACCGCCGAACTGAAGATGGCCGCACGCCGTCGCGGCGAGGATATTATCGATTTCAGCATGGGGAACCCCGACGGCCCGACGCCACCGCACATCGTGGAAAAACTGTGCGCCGTCGCCCAGCGCGACGACACCCACGGTTATTCCACCTCGCGCGGCATTCCGCGCCTACGCCGCGCCATTTCGCGCTGGTATGCCGATCGTTATCAGGTGGATATCGATCCGGAAAGCGAAGCCATCGTCACCATCGGTTCGAAAGAGGGGCTGGCGCATCTGATGCTGGCGACCCTCGATCACGGCGATACCGTGCTGGTGCCGAACCCCAGCTACCCGATCCACATTTACGGCGCGGTGATCGCCGGCGCCCAGGTGCGTTCGGTGCCGCTGGTGGACGGCGTGGATTTCTTCGGTGAGCTGGAGCGCGCCATTCGGGAAACCATTCCGCGTCCGAAAATGATGATCCTCGGCTTCCCGTCCAACCCGACTGCGCAGTGCGTGGAGCTGGATTTCTTCGAGCGGGTGGTGGCGCTGGCCAAGCAGTACAACGTGCTGGTGATCCACGATCTGGCCTATGCCGATATCGTCTATGACGGCTGGAAAGCGCCGTCGATCATGCAGGTGCCGGGGGCGAAAGACATTGCGGTGGAGTTCTTCACCCTGTCGAAAAGCTACAACATGGCCGGCTGGCGCATCGGTTTCATGGTCGGTAATCCTGAACTGGTCAGCGCGCTGGCGCGCATCAAGAGTTATCACGATTACGGCACCTTTACGCCGCTGCAGGTGGCGGCCATCGCCGCGCTGGAAGGCGATCAGCAGTGCGTGCGCGATATCGCCGAGCAGTATCGGCAGCGCCGCAACGTGTTGGTGAAGGGGCTGCACGAGGCCGGCTGGATGGTGGAAAATCCGAAGGCGTCGATGTACGTGTGGGCGAAAATTCCCGAGCCTTATGCCCACCTCGGTTCGTTGGAGTTCGCCAAACGCCTGCTGGCGGAGGCCAAGGTCTGCGTCTCGCCGGGCATCGGCTTCGGCGACTACGGCGATACCCACGTGCGCTTCGCGCTGATCGAGAATCAGGACCGTATCCGCCAGGCGGTGCGCGGCATCAAGGCGATGTTCCGTGCGGACGGGTTGCTGAAGCCGGGCAAGGCCGGCAGCGGCAAATAATCCTGTCAGGCCGGGCGTTCGCCCGGCCTTATTTTTTTCCGTCCCAAGGTTTTCTTCATCATTTCCCCATTATGCTCAACTACGCTGAATTTTATTTTTTGGATAGAGTGTATGAGCAACCGCTACGCGCGATCGCAAATCGTTTTACATTGGCTGACGCTGTTGATGGTGATCCTCACCTATGCGGCGATGTTGTTGAAAGATTCGGTGCCGGAGGCGTGGGCGCCGATGGTCAAAAATCTGCATTTCAACTTTGGGGTATCGGTCTTTGCCCTGATGCTGATTCGGTTGGCGGTGCGTTCTTTCCACGCGGCGCCGCCGACCACGCCACCGCTGGAGGAATGGCAGGAGGTAGGCGCCAAGATTTTCCATTGGCTGCTGTACGTGGTCTTCCTGATGTTGCCGCTGTTGGGCATGTTAACCCTGGCCTACGGCGGGAAATCGTGGTCTTTGCTGGGCTGGCCGATGCCGCAGTGGGTGACGCCGGATCCGGTGATGCGCAAGCTGGTCAAAACGGTTCATGAGACGCTGGCAAACATCGGCTACTTTATCATTGGCGCGCATGCGCTGGCGGCGCTGTATCACCATTATCTGCGCAAGGACGACACCCTGCGTCGCATGATGCCGGGCAAATGATCGCAAGCCGAAACGACAAAGGGACGCTTGCGCGTCCCTTTGGCTGTGTTCTTGGTCAGGCTGCTGTCAGGCAACCATCAACATGAAGGTGCCAACCCAGGCAACCAGCATGAATGACACGCCCATCAAAAAATATTTCACTGAACAACTCCTGTCTGGAGTCCTCGCCAGCAATGATCCCGATTGTTGTGCTGAGTGTTTTATGGGCAACCTGCCTGTCGGGCGGGTTCTTCCAAGCGAAAGAACAACGGCCCCACGTACGGGTTGTCCGGTTGTCGCGCCTCATGCTCCGTGAGGTAAAATCCGAACCGCGACAGGATCGGCGCTAATGTACTCTCAATACTGGTCTGATTTCAATACTGTGTTTTTGATCACAATTTTCGGCTGTTTTTTGCACAGTGAAGACTGTTTTATAACGCTTTTTAAGTCGGGATAGGCCAAATTTCTGACCCACGATAGCCGCAGGTATTCTTTTTCGGTAGATGATTTTTGTGTTTGTGCGAATTTTATACTAATGAACGGTAAAAAGGAGTTTTACCTATGCCGCTACATGGAGAGTTTATCGTTAATGATGCTCAGTTCTCCCCTTTACTCATATACGGTGTTGGCACTTTTCTGGCTTACTCGGGCAATGGAATATATCGTAACCAAGCCGGTTGCGTGGCTGTTCCTGACAATGGCCCAATCCCTCAGGGCCGTTATCACATCGTCAACAGGCTAACGGGCGGCTGGAAAGGAATGTTGAGAACCGATCTTCATGATTTCTATTCGTGGCCGACATCGACACCGGTTATCAAATATGAGTGGTTTGCCCTCTATCGTGAAGATGGCAAAATTGACGACTATACATGGATCAATGGGGTAAAACGGGGAAATTACCGTTTGCATCCATCAGGCCCTTTAGGTATTTCTTTGGGCTGTATTACATTGCAGCATCGGACTGACTTTTTAGCTATTCGTCAGGCATTAGTCTCTACCCGGCCAGTCAGGTTAGTTAACGGCCTGATGTCTTATGGAACGATTGAGGTCATTCTTAATGGAAAGCAGACGTGTCCCAATAGGGATTAAACTTCTGATAGGGGCTGGCATTTATATACTGACATTTTTGCTTGCGAGGCCTTCAGACCCCTCGACTCAGGGGGAGCGTGCATTTTGGATAAAAGCAGCAAACTTGTTCGGTGAACGCGATATTGAGGGGTTTGTAGGTATAGCGCTACTTATCGGCTGCTTGGTTATTACGTTTATAGTCAGCCCGGTAATCATTCGTGTTATTGAAAGAAGGCTTAGGGTTAATTGATAATTGATTGATATTAAATCATATTTTTATATTAGGTCTTTAGGCCTGCACGGGGTTTTGTTTCATCGCCCATGGCTGATATCACTCAGTCATGGGCGACGTTAAGCGTTAGGTATTGCAATGCGGTAGCAGGCGCTCAAGCGACGGCGTTGATGCCGGTCACCAAAATGGCCCAAAAAACGAGACAAGACAGCAGAATAACGGCCCAAATATGACGGCGACTCCACTCCATTTTTAGCCTTCGTTGTTGCGACAAGTGATTAGGTAACGATCATATCGGCGCACAATGGGGAAAATTTAGCCCCATCGGATAATATTTCGCTTACCTGCCGCTAACTTATTGGCAAACTTCGCTTATTGTCACGCGCACTTCGTAGCCCAGCAGATACAGCGCCTGCTCCAACGCCTCAACCTTCGAGGCGTAGCCGAGATCCAGCAACCGCTCCATTTGCCCGCCGTTGAATCCCAGCTTGCGTGCCAGCTCCGCTTTGCCGGTGTTTTTGCGCAGCATGGCGTTGTGCAGTTCGATCTTCAGCGCCACCAGCGCCGGCAGGTGTATCCTCAAGTCATCGGTTTGCAGCGGGGAAGGAGCAGGCAGGGGCAGCCCTTCGTCCATCGCGGCGGTAATGGCGGCCAGCAGGCTTTCCTGCGCTTCCAGCTCGACGTCTTCGCGTTTATAGCAGGCCGATTGCCACTCGGGGAAGTCGTGGAAACCGATCTGCCAGGCGTCGCTGTCGCTATCGAAGGTGTAATGGGCGGGGTAGTGGCTGTACATGGCAATCCCTGATTGAAGCCTGAATGAGGCGCTATTGTGACGGCATGCCCGGGAGATAGCCAGCATGAACGTAGCCGTGGGGGAATTTAAATTGAAAGCAATAATTATTAGCAGGCAAATTTAATTGTATTGTTAGCAATATTCTCATTATTTTTTGCGGGAAGAAAGATTATTTAATTAGGTGCTTGGATTAATATCCCCATTAATGATTGATAATGAGAATTGAAATCAAATATCACGTCGGTTTTTATACAATTTCACACGAAAGGGTGAAGATAAGAATATTGATCATGACAAAATCTCATGTTTATGATTTTTATGGTTTTAATTTTTATTATTTCACTTTTTAACAATTGTGAAATTCCATTTTCATTCAGATATCACCTGGCTGCGGTATTCATCGGCAGATTTATAAAATACTCTTTTTAGGCAAAGGCGCATTCGATTCTATTTAAGCGTGCGCCAGACAGAAATATTCATTACTCCATGCTTATTACCCGACGGCCTTAGCCGATTTTTCGGGTGCCTGCTCGCATTTCCACTTTGCCAGGACAGCAGCTCACGGATTAAAGGAATACCTCGTGCCTAAAGTTAACTCGCGTTCATTACGCTTTACCGAACGCCACGCCACCAAATATGCGGCGTCATTGCTGTTTATCGGTTTATCCCTGCCGGCCGCCGCGCTGGCGGATGAACGCTATGACGCGCTGATCCGTCAGGCCAGGTCGGGTGATACCGCGCCGGTGCTGGCGTATTTATCACAGCGGCGCGCTCAGGAGGGGTTGAGCCTGCAGCAGCGAGCCGATTATATCCAGGTGGCCGGCTGGGCCGGCCACGATGAAGAGGTGGTCGCGCTTTGGCGTGCCGACGGCGCTGCGCTGCAGCGGGATAGCGCCAGTCTGGCGACGGTGGCCCGCGCCTATCGCAACCTGAAGCAGTGGCAACCATCGCTGCGCCTGTGGCGTGCGGCGTTGCAGCTCGCTCCCGCCGACGGCGGTCTGCAGCGCGGCTATGTGATGACGCTGGCGGATGCCGGGCAGGATGTGCAGGCGCAAACGGAAGCGGCAAAAGCGGAGAAGCTGCTGGAGCCGGCGACGTGGTATCTGACGCGCGCCTATGTGGACCAGGCCGCCGGCCGCAGCTGGGCGGCGCTGGAAAACGCCACTCATGCTCGTGCGCTGGCGCCGTCCGACACCGGAATTCAGGCTTATTACGTGACGCAGCTGGCGGCGAATCGGGTCGCGGATCCGGCGCTGCGTGAAAGCCAGGGGCTGGCATTGCCGCCCGCTCAGCAGCGGCGCCTGCAGGCGGATGAAGCCGCCGAACTGGTGCGGCTGTCGTTTATCGATGCTCGCGGCGAACAGGAACGTTTCGTCATCGCCGACCGCGCGCTGGCGCGCTATGACCAACTGCTGACGCAGTGGCGGCCGCTGCCGGAGGCGCAGGACAGCTGCCAACAGGCGCGTATCGATCGCCTGGGTGCGCTGCTGGCGCGTTATCGAATGGCCGACGTGGTGAGCGAGTATCAAACCCTGCAGGCGGAAGGGCGTACGGTGCCGGATTATGCCCAGCGCTGGGCGGCGTCCGCCTACCTCTATCTGCAGCAGCCGGACAAGGCGCAGGCCATTTTCGGCCGCCTGAACGCCGCCGCACCGCAGGCGGTGACCGCCGAAGACGAAACCGATCTGTTTTACGCGCAGGCGGAGAACGAACGCATCGATCAGGCGGCGTTGCTGGCACAGCGCGTCAGCCAGCGCTATCCCTACGCGACCCGCCTTTACCAGCTGCCGACGCTGGCCTACAACGATGACTGGCTGGTCGGCCAATCGCTGCTGGCGCAGTCGCGGGTTTATCAACGCGATCTGGCCGAGGCCGAACGGCAGCTGACCCATCTGGCGCGAACGGCGCCGGGCAATCAGGGTCTGCGCATCTCCTTGGCCAGCGTTTATTTGGCGCGCGGCTGGCCGCGTCGCGCCGAGGATGAGCTGAAGCAGGTGGAAGGGTTGGAGCCGCGCAGCCTGCCGTTGGAGATCCAGCAGGGCTATGTCGCGCAGGAGTTGCAGGAGTGGCGCCAGCTGGATTTGCTGGCCGACGATGTCATCCAGCGCGCGCCGGAAAGCGTCGCCGCTCAGCAGCTCGAGCGTTCGCGCCGCATTCACCACATGTCTGAATTGCGCATCAGCGGCAATCAGGGCATCGATTCCGACGGGCCGGTCAGCGGCAGCCACGATTTTGGCATTCACGCTGCGCTCTATTCGCCGCCGATCGACGACAACTGGCGGCTGTTCACCGGCTGGGGATTCAACACCGGCCAGTTCGACGAGGGCAAAGGCATCAACCGCGATCTCAGCGCCGGCGCCGAGTGGCGCTCGCGCGATCTGTGGCTGGAGGCCGAGGTGGCCAATCGCAACTACGGCCATGGCAATGAGCTCGGCCTGCGCCTCTCATCCTGGTATGACCTGAATGATCAATGGCGCCTCGGCGGTTCGGTGGCGCGCCTGTCGGCCGAGACGCCGCTGCGTGCGTTGACCAACGGCATCAGCGCCAACGGCGGCAACCTGTGGCTGCGTTGGCTGCAGAACGAAAGCCGCGAGCTGCGCGCCAGCGTGGCGCCTTCGCACTTCTCGGACGGCAACAACCGGCTGGAATACGGCCTGGAAGGGCGGCAACGGCTGCTCGCCGGCGCCCGCTATCGGCTGGACATGAACCTGACGCTGTCCGGCAGCCGCAACAGCCAGGAGAACGTGCCGTATTACAACCCGAAGCGCGACTTCACGCTGCTGCCGTCGTTAACGCTCGATCACACCCTGTATCGCCATTATCAGACCGAGTGGAGTCAGCAGTTCCAGGCCGGTGCCGGCAGCTATTGGCAGCGGGACTATGCGCGCAAGCCGATCACCCAGCTGGGTTACGGCCAGCGCATCAGCTGGAGCGGGGTGTTGGACGCCGGCGCGATGCTGCAGTTTGAGAAGCATCCGTACGACGGCAAACGCGAGCGGAACATCGGCGTGACGTTTGATCTGAATTATCGTTTTTAAAGGAATAATCATGCTTATTCGATCCTCGTTTTTCGTGTTGGCCGTGTTGCTGACCACCGCCTGCAGCCAGGCGGACGTGCCGCGCTTCACGCCGCCGGCGGAGCGCCCCGTGGGGCCGATGGAACGTCCTTGGCCGGCCAACCGTTACGCGGTGCTGGCGTATCATGACGTGGAAGACGGCGCGGCGGACCAGCGCTACATGTCGGTGCGCACCAGCGCGCTCAACGAACAGTTCGCCTGGCTGAAGCAAAACGGCTACCAGCCGGTGTCGGTCGAGCAGATCCTGCAGGCGCAAAACGGCGGCCCGGCGTTGCCGAACAAGGCGGTGCTGCTGACCTTCGACGACGGCTACCGCAGCTTCTACAGCCGGGTCTTTCCGCTGCTGAAGGCCTACAACTGGCCGGCGGTGCTGGCGCCGGTTGGCGTCTGGCTGGATGCGCCGGCCGGCAAGCCGGTCGATTTCGGCGGCCTGATGACGCCGCGCGATCGCTTCCTCACCTGGCAGCAGGTGCGGGAAGTGTCGGACTCCGGGCTGGTGGAGATCGGCGCGCACACCTACGCGTCGCATTACGGCGGCATCGCCAACCCGCAGGGCAATACCGAACCGGCGGTCGCCAATCGGCTGTATGACGCCAAACGGGGCCGCTACGAAAGCGAGGCGGAATATCGCCAACGCATCGAGAAGGACGTGGCGTTGATCACTCAGCGCATCACCGCCGCCACCGGTAAGGCGCCGCGCGTGTGGGTCTGGCCGTACGGCGCGGCCGGCGGCGTGGCGCTGGACATCGCGCGCAAGCACGGTTACCGCATGGCGCTGACGCTGGAGAACGGGCTGGGAGACGTCAACGCGCCTGCAAACGTGCCGCGCATGCTGGTGGCCGGCAACCCGTCGCTGACGAGCTTCGCCCAGCAGCTGACGCAGATACAGAACCGGCAGATCATGCGGGTGGCGCACGTCGATCTCGACTACCTCTACGATCCCGATCCGCAGCAGCAGGCCAAAAATCTCGACAAGCTGATCCAGCGCATCTACGACCTGCGCATCAATACCGTTTTCCTGCAGGCGTTCGCCGATCCAAAAGGCGACGGCAACGTGCGCGAGCTCTATTTCCCCAACCGCTGGCTGCCGATGAAGGCTGACCTGTTCAACCGGGTCTCCTGGCAGCTCTCTTCGCGCACCGGCGTGGCCGTGTATGCCTGGATGCCGGTGCTGGCGTTCGAGCTGGGATCTGACGTGCCGCGCGTGCAGCGCCTCGATCCGCAAAGCGGGCAGCTGTCGGTAGACGACAAGCAGTACCGCCGCCTGTCGCCGTTCAACCCGGTGGCGCGCCAGCGCATCGGTGAGATCTACGAGGATCTGGCGGCGCACGCCACCTTTAAAGGGATCCTGTTCCACGACGATGCCCTGCTGTCGGACTTCGAAGATGCCGGCCCCGACGCCGTTGCGGCCTACCGCCAGGCCGGCTTCGCCGATTCGGTGGCGGCGATACGCCAGGATCCGCAGCAGATGGCGCGCTGGACGCGCTTCAAGAGCCGGGCGCTGATCGCGTTTACCCAGTCGCTGACCGAGCGGGTGCGGGCGATCCGCGGCCCGCAGGTGCAAACCGCGCGCAACATCTATGCGATGCCGGTGCTCGATCCCGCCAGCGAAGCCTGGTTCGGCCAGAACCTGGCGGATTTCCTGCAGGCCTACGACTGGGTGGCGCCGATGGCGATGCCGCTGATGGAAAACGTGTCGCGCGCCGACAGCGGCCGCTGGCTGGATCAACTGGTGGGCAAAGTGGCCGCTTACCCCGGCGCGCTCGATAAAACGGTGTTTGAGTTGCAGGCCGTCGACTGGCGCAAGGAGCGCCGGATCAGCCTGGATGACGGTCAACTGCTGGCCGAATGGATGCGTCGCCTGCAGCGCAATGGCGCTCAGAGCTTTGGTTATTACCCCGACAACTTCCTCGACGATCGGCCTAAGCTGGATGCCGTTCGCCCGGTGTTGTCCTCAGCCTGGTTCCCACTGCCATGACCGATCGTTTAATTGCCTTATTTATCCTGTGCCTGGTGTTGAGCGTGCCTTTCGGCATCGTCCTGCTGTTTACCGGCGAAGTGCTGCTCAACTTCGTGTTTTTCTGGCCGCTGTTCATGTCCGGTATCTGGATCGCCGGTGGTATCTATTTCTGGCTGCACCGCGAGCGCCATTGGCGCTGGAGCCCGGACATGCCCGCGCCGGTGCTGCCGGGCAATCCGTCGATCAGCGTGCTGATCCCCTGTTTCAACGAAGGGTTGAACGCGCGTGAAACCATTTCGGCGGCGATGGCGCAGCGCTATGAAAATATCGAAGTGATCGCCATCAACGACGGCTCCAGCGATGACACCGCCGAGGTGCTGGATCAGTTGACGCTGGAGTTCCCCCGCCTGCGGGTGATCCATCTGGCGCAAAATCAGGGCAAAGCGATCGCGCTGCAGGCGGGTGCGGCGGCGGCGCGCAGCGAGTTTCTGGTGTGCATCGACGGCGATGCGCTGCTGGATCGCGATGCGGCGGCCTATTTGGTGGCGCCGCTGTTGGCCAATCCGCACGTCGGCGCGGTGACCGGCAACCCGCGCATCCGCACGCGCTCCACGCTGATCGGCCGCATCCAGGTCGGTGAGTTTTCGTCGATCATCGGCCTTATCAAGCGCACGCAGCGCGTCTATGGCCGCCTGTTCACCATCTCCGGCGTGGTGGCCGCGTTTCGTAAGCAAGCGCTTACCGATGTCGGCTACTGGAGCCAGGACATGATCACCGAAGACATCGACATCAGCTGGAAGCTGCAGCTCAAGCACTGGGCTATCTTCTTCGAACCGCGGGCGCTGTGCTGGATCCTGATGCCGGAGACCCTGCGCGGGCTGTGGAAGCAGCGCCTGCGCTGGGCGCAGGGCGGCGCCGAGGTGTTTTTAAAGAATCTGCGCAACCTGTGGGCCTGGGAGCACCGGCATATGTGGCTGCTGTTCGCCGAGTATTGCCTCTCTACGTTGTGGGCGTTCACTTACCTGGTCAGCGTGCTGATTTTCCTGGTCGGGCTGGCGGTGCCGCTGCCGGAGGGCATCCGCATTCACTCGTTGCTGACGCCGGCGTTTACCGGCCTGGTGCTGGGTGTGGTGTGCCTGCTGCAGTTCACCGTCAGCCTGCTGCTGGAGAAGCGCTATGAGAAGGGCTTCGGCCGCTCGCTGTTCTGGATCATCTGGTATCCGTTGGTGTATTGGCTGCTCAGCCTGCTGACCACGCTGGTGGCGTTTTCCAAAGTGATGTTGAAAGCTCGGCGCGGGCGTGCGCGCTGGATCAGCCCCGATCGGGGCATTGGGAGGATCAAAGAATGACGGACGTCCTGATTTATTCCGAACGCGGCCTGCTGCCGCGCGTGGTAGACAGCCTGCTGACGCTTTTCGCCTGGTGCGGCTTCCTTTATCTGTTCAGCCGCGGCCTGATATCGGTGATGGATCAGCACGGGGTGGGTTCTGCCCTGTCGCTGCTGGAGGTGATCTCGCTGTATATCATTGTGGCGTTGTTCAATGCCGTCACGTTGATCGCCTGGGCCAAATACAACCAGTATTTCTCCCGCCGCAGGGCGGCCGGCCGCTGGCGGAAACAGCAACAGAACACCCACATCGGCTATATCACGCCGGAGCTGACCCGGCAGCTGCGGCGTTTGCCGATCGCCGTGGTGTCCCATAACAGCGGCGGCGGCATCAGCCAGGTCAGCGGCAGGTTGACGGCGGCCGAACCGGCAGCGAACAAGGTGGTGCAGCTGCGTTAGTCGTCAGCGTTGCCGTCCGGCTTGCGGCGCAGCCCGCCCGGCGGCAACAGCAGGGCGCAGATCATGACGGCCAGGCTGAACAGCGGCAGCCAGCGCGCCACCGGGCCGGGGGAGTAGTTGTTGAGCACCGAGCAAACATAGCACGCCACGGCCAGCGCCCAACCCGGCAGGCCGATATCGTTGAGCCGAAACGCGGTTTTGGCCATAAACCACGTCACCAGGCCGAAACAGAACAGCGCCCAAACCATAATGCACAGCAGGTACAGCAATACCGAGACGAATTCCTCGGTATCACCGTGCGCATGGGCGCGAAAATGGTTTTTATCCAGGTAGGTCGACAGAAACGACAGCAACACGATGCCAACGGCGAAGATCGCCAGCGAGAAAACAAAGGGTTTGCGCGAGATGCGCCCACGGTAAAGATCTTTGGCGAGTTGTCCGAGAGATTCCATTACAGTCCATTGTCGTGATCATTGCGGCGATAGCCGGATGGCAAGCAGCCGGGCATTTTATCGGGGTAAAAGGGGGCGTCAAGGTGATAATTTTTCTCATTTAGTCGCGGTTGAGATTCCGCGCGGCCGCACCGGGCGTCCTTTCACCGTGCAAAACGTCACAATTTGGCACGTTTGGCTACCTGACGCGGTAATTGGCGACATAATCCAGTTTGTTCGCGCCGAACAATGCATTAACATAACTCCCACTTATCTCTTGCATGGTTATATGGATATCCGATGCGTCACCTGGTTGCGCTTTTACCGCTGATTACCTTGCTTGCTGCCTGTAGCAGCACGCCGAAACCCAGTCCCACCGCTACGCCGCAGGGCACCCCGGTAAAGGGCGGCTTTTTGCTGAGCCCGGCGCACAGCGGCGCGCCGCTGGGTGGTGATTTCGCCAATAACCCGAATACCGCGCGCTTTATCGATAAGATGGTGCAGGAACACGGCTTTGATCGGCAGCAGCTGCACGACGTGCTGGCGCAGGCACGGCGCCTGGATTCGGTACTGCGGCTGATGGACAGGCAGGCGCCGACGCCGTCGACGCAGGGGCCAACCGGGCCGAATGGCTCCTGGCTGCGCTACCGCAACAAGTTCATCACGCCGGATAACGTGCAAAACGGCGTGGTGTTCTGGAATCAATATCAGGATGCGCTGCAGCGTGCCTGGCAGGTGTACGGCGTGCCGCCGGAGATCATCGTGGGGATTATCGGCGTGGAGACCCGCTGGGGCCGCGTAATGGGTAAAACCCGCATTATCGATGCGCTGGCGACGCTGGCCTTCGACTACCCGCGCCGCGCCGATTACTTTGCCGGTGAGCTGGAAACCTTCCTGCTGATGTCGCGCACCGAAGGCGACGATCCGCTCGAACTGCGCGGCTCCTTCGCCGGCGCGATGGGCTATGGGCAGTTCATGCCTTCTTCCTTCAAGAGCTATGCGGTCGACTTCAACGGCGATGGCCATATCAACCTGTGGGATCCGGTCGATGCCATTGGCAGCGTGGCCAATTACTTCAAGGCGCACGGTTGGTCCAAAGGCGAGCCGGTCGCGATTCAGGCCAACGGCCAGGCGCCGGGGTTGGAAAATGGCTTCAAGACCCGCTACTCGGTCACCGCGCTGGCGGAAGCCGGCCTGAGCCCGCAGGGTTCGCTCGGGGATAACCAGGAAGCCAGCCTGCTGCGGCTGGACGTCGGCACCGGCTACCAGTATTGGTACGGCCTGCCGAACTTCTACACCATCACCCGCTATAACCACAGTACCCATTACGCCATGGCGGTATGGCAGCTGGGCGAAGCGGTAGGACGCTCGGCGCGCGGCGGTTTCTGACGCTGCGTCCATAAACGAAAAAGGCCGCTTGCGCGGCCTTTTTTACGTTCTGAGCATCAGAAATCGTAGCGCAGACGCACCACGGTCATATCGCCGAGGTTGTCGGTGCTCGATGTCAGCACGTGCTCAACGTCAACGCGGAAGCCGTAGTCAAACTGTACGGTAACCCCGAGGCCGTTGTCGATGCGCTGGTAGTTGCGACCGGTGACGTATTCCAGGCGATCGCCCATAAAGTACGGCATCACCGATTTCACCGCGTACTGGCCAACCGGCACGGTATAACCGGCCAGGTATTCGATACCCCACGCATCGCCGGCGAAGTAATTGTTGACGTCGGCTTTCTTGGTGGTCAGGAAGTCGTGGTAGTAACCGCCGCCGAAGGTGAGGGTCCAGTTGTCCGGTTTCCAGCTGAGGGCGGTGCCGACGATGTTCTGATCGTAGCTCTTGCTGCCGCTGGTGGACGGGTTGCGCATTTCGGCGCGGGTGTAGTTCCAGGCGGTGCCCCAGGTCAGATCCTGCGTGATGTGGTAATCCACGCCCAGTGAGCCGCCGCCTTTGCGCTTATAGCGTAGGCCGTTGCCCGGCAGGTAGTCGCTGTCGCTGAACAGGTACGACGCATAAACGTCCGCATCGCCGAAGCGGTTCTTGTACTTCAGCATTTTGCGTGAACGGTAAGAGCCGTCGTAGTCGCCGTTGATGCCGTTGCCCGGCGCCTGGGCCAACATGTCGTAGTCCCAGATATCGGTCTTGGCGCCCACCACGTCATAATAAACGCTGTTCTGCTGGCCGAAGGTCATCTGGCCCCAGGTGTTGCTTTTCAGGCCGGTGTACAGCATGCGGCGGCTGGTGTTTCTCGCGCCGTCGGCATAGTGATGATCCCAGTCGAACAGCGCCGGAATATTCACGCCCAGCTCGTAGTAGCTGATCCAGCTGATATCGTCGAACAGGTAGTAGTCCGCCGCGAAACGGAAGCGGGTGCCGCCGTCGAAGCCGTTACGCTTGTAGGAACCCTTGTCGCCGTCGCCCGTCATGTTGTTGAACTGCGGACGGATGCTGCCGCCAACGGTGAAGTTCAGGCGGCTGAGCGGATCGCCGGCCTGCGGATCCTGCTTCAGCAGGGTGATTTCCGCCTGAGCGGCGAAGGACGCGCTGCCGATCGCCAGACCCAGCGCCACCGCTTGAGTCAATACGCGCAATTTCATTGCCATGTGTTATCCCTGTTTTATGTATGACCGCCCCATCAGCGCCGCCATGCCGATGTTTTGCGCATAACGCTGCGTTTATGCGCATTTTGACGGTTTTTTTTGGTGTTTTAGCGGCGGGCGGCATTTGTAACATAAACAGGGGCATAAATAATTACTTTTCTTGCTAATTATTGGCCGGTTTTTGACCATTCCGTGCGGTGCAAAGGGCCGCTGTTCATGTTTCTCGATTCGGATGAATTCATTTAACGCCAAGGTTTATATTTTTCATTTGTCAGTCACCGGCGCCAGCCTGTAATTTCATCCGTGCAAGAGATAATTAATTTGAGCCTTTCACCGGCGTATTAACGTCAGCCTTTGTCTGCGTAATCGGCCGGCATGAATAAGCGATTGGGAGGTCGCCATGAGAAACCTGTTAATGTTGTTAGTGGGGCTGTTTTCACTGCCGGCGATGGCGGCGGAGTCGCACGTTTGTCATTCTCAAGCTTATGATTACGCAGAGGTTAGTAAGCTTGGGTTGTCGGATGACACCCTGTTCACCTGCCGCGGCGTGGGGCGCCTGACGATCCCTGAATTAGCGCGCAAAGGATGGAAGGTGATTCATTTGGCGCAGCAAACGGAATATACCGACTCTGTCGATAGCGATGGTGAGGTTATTAAGCTTTATCAGGAAATCGTGGTTTATAAAGAATAATACGACGGTTGCCCGTTATTATTCTCACGGTGGCGAGAACCCTATTATGAATGCGAGAATCGGAATCGACGTCAGGGCTGCCGCCGCGATGGTGATGCTATGCGCCATCTGGGGAATGCAACAGGTGGCAATCAAGGCCGCCGAGCCGGATGTGTCGGCGGTGCTGCAAATCGCCATTCGCTCGGGTCTCGCCGCGCTGGCGGTTTACCTGCTGGCGCGCGGCCGCGGCGAGCGCTTCACCTGGGATCGCGCCACGCTGTGCGCCGGTTTGAGCGTGGGGGCATTGTTCGCGCTGGAGTTCTTTTTTGTCTCCGCAGGGCTGCGTTACACCAGCGCCTCACATATGGCGGTGTTTTTGTACACTGCGCCGCTGTTTTCCGCCCTTGGCCTGCATTTTCTCCTTCCTCAAGAGCGCCTGTCGCCGGTGCAGTGGCTGGGCATGCTCATCGCCTTTGGCGGCGTGGTGCTGGCCATATCGGGCATGGCCGTGGAAAACGGCGGGGCAGAACGGCTGAAAGGCGATCTCTACGGCCTGCTGGCGGGGATCGCCTGGGGAGCTTCTACCCTGGTGATCCGCACCACGCGCCTGGCGGAGTGCCCGGCCAAACAGACGCTGCTGTGCCAGTTGACGGGCGCCTGTGTGCTGTTGTCGTTGCCGGCGCTGGCGACGGGAAACCTGCATTTCACCCTGAGCCCGGTGGCCTGGTACAGCCTGCTGTTCCAGACCGTGGTGGTGTCGTTTTTCAGCTATCTGATCTGGTTTTCGCTGCTGCGTCGCTATCAGGCCTCCTCGCTGGGCATTCTCACCTTTATGACGCCGGTATTCGGTATCCTGGCGGGGAGCGTCATTCTCGGTGAGCCGTTGCAAATTGAGTTTGTATTGGGGGCCGTGCTGATCGTGCTGGGATTAATCGTGGTGAGTTGTTCTTATCTTATTTATTTTGACCGAAGGGTGGCACCAAAAATATAAATTATGGATGTTGATGTACAGAACTACCAAATAAGCTGCGAAAGCCAATTCATTATTCAGCTGCAAATATCCCGCTATGCCTGGGGCGTACCGCTGATTACGCTCAGCGATAACGGTGATTTTACCGTGATAAGAAGCCGAGGCTGGTCGAGGTTGGCTAATGGGAGGAGATTGGAAGTTTATTATTTTGCCAATAATTCCCTGCTTACCTGGGATAAAAACCGCAAATATATCTCTTATTCAAAGGCCGGTCGGCTCTACGCCTGCGCGCTGCATTTTTCTTATTCCCCCAAAATAGAGCGCTAACCCTCTGGCCATCAGACCAGAGGGGCGATTTTCATGATCCACTGCTTAAACGCGAGGATTTTCGGCCACTGCCGCTCGGAGATGGTCGAGGTAAAATAGCAATGCTCGCAGGGCACGGTCATGTCGGTGAACGGAATGATCAGCTCGCCGCTTTTGATCCAGTCCTGCACCAGATTGAGCCGCCCCATGGCGACGCCAAGGTGCCGCGTGGCGGCCAGCACCGCGAGATCGGAGCGGTCGAACTCCATGCTTTTACTGTCGGTATCCAGCCCCAGCGCAAAGTGTTGCGACCAGGTTTGCCACTCGTCTTCGCCGGAGTTGTAGCGATCGTGCAGCAGCGTGCAGTGGGCCAGGTTTTCCGGCGCATCGTACAGGCTATGTGCGGCGGCATACTGTGGCGTGCAGATCGGCACCATCGATTCCTGCATAAAGGCCTCGTCCAGATGCCGCCCCGAGGGCAGTTTGCCGAAGTACATCGCCAAGTCCACGCCGCGGTTGGCCAGGTTGATGATCTCCTGCCCGGTCAGAATGTTGAGGTGAATGGTGGGGTGCTGGGCGATAAAGTCGCCGATGCGCGGCAGCAGCAGGCATTGCACCAGAGAGGGGTGCGAATAGAGGGTCAACGTCCCCGTCAGCTCGCGATTCTTGATGTCCAGAATTTCCTGGTTCAGCGTGTTGAAGGAGCTGTCCAGCGCCCATTGCATGCGCTCGCCCTCCGGCGTCAGGGTAATTCTGCGATGAAAGCGCTGGAATAGCAGGAAGCCCAACTCCTTTTCGAGCAGATTAATGCGGTGGCTTACGGCGCTGGGGGTGATCGACAATTCTTGCGCCGCCAGCGCAAAAGATAAATGACGTGCGACGCATTCGAAAGTATGCAGCCGGGAAAATTGATAGCTGGTCAGCGGGGTGGCCCGCTGTGAATGTTTTTTACTGGGGAACATGCTATTTCTCCGTGCGCGCAATGCGCCAATATTAACACTTAATGGTATGAGTGATAAACCCAAGTTGATTAATATGTTCAGGTTATATATCAGGGCCCTGTTTACTGATTACCGTCATAGATTTTAAGGATTAAGATGATGAGATAACATGAACCGATAAATGACTTGTCTGCTGGCAGACTGAAATTAGAAATTGACGAGGTCTGACATAAACCTGTTAAAGATAAATGTGACGTAGAAGGAGAAACGGTGAAAAATAAGGCCGTTATTTCTTACGCACGTATCGGTCAAGTAGATCAGTAGGTATGATGAAAAACTGGCTCGTCCAGTGACGTTCACTGACAGACGAAGGGAAAGCCAGTAGCAAGCCGAAGGGAGGCCATTGTGCAGTTGATTTATTTTATGTCGGAATCGTTGGCGCCGGAGAAATTCGCCCGCATCCTCAATCCCGCCGATGCGCGTTATGAGCTGGAGCGACATTACCTGTTCGGCGGTTCGTCCATGTCGTCGATATCGAGCAGGCACACTATCACGCGCAATACGCAGTCCGGTATTGGCGTATCGAGTTACCGGGAAGATAGCGGCATGAAGCGCGGCGTGTTTGATGAACTAAAACGCGGCAGTTTGCTGGCCGTCGATGCAAGTATCGGTGCCTGGAGCCCCGTCAAATATCCGTTTTTCATCAATGCGCAAGGGCGCCTGCAGCGCTATCCCGGCAGTGTATTGCCGCCGCAGTACCCAGTCGAACGTATAATTCAACGTTATGAAGAGATGATCAGCCGATACGCCGCCAGGCCTAAACCAACTTCCTTGCCCCCGAGACAAAACACCGCTAAAAATCCGCCGCTGATGCAGGCGGTGGCCGCCGCCGTTGGCTCAAGCCTTACCGTCATCAAAGAGGTCGTTCGCCCAATGAGCAAACAGGAGCGTTGGCAGGCGAGAAAATATCTGATTGGTCGGGGGGAGCGAAGTATCTATCCGGATGCGCGGATTGCGGCGCAACGCCTGGCGCAAAATAACGTCGCGGTGGAAAAGGCCAAGCTGGCGCAGAATGTCTATAACACGACCAATCCGTTGGCGGCTACGCCTGGCGTGCCGGAAGGATGGCGGGATGTGAGTAATGACGGCGGTTTTTTGGAAAAATTGGAACTTCGCAGGGACATGCTTTTTGATAATGAGATCGAAGCAAACTTTTTGTCGAGAATTTATGCACCTGATAGAGCCGTGTTTGGCGATGATATGAATCCGACAGTCGTCTTTCGCGGTTCAAGAATGCCTGAGCTCCCTAATGGCAAATTGAATGCAGCGAAGAAGCTATTTATCGATCGTGAACTGCCGGAGATAAAAAATCTGGAAGACTGGACGAATAATTTCAATCAAGGTCGGGGGGCTGACTCTGAATATTATAAAAAGGCTGTTGCTATAGGTAAAAGATTAGATGGCTCTACAACAAAAATCGATATTTCAGGGCATTCTCTGGGGGGCGGTTTGGCTTCTGCTGCATCCATTGCTAGCGGTAAGCCAGGGTGGACATTTAATGCCGCGGGGTTGAATTCGAGTACCGTGGAAAAGTATGGCGGTTCCTTGGTGGGCCGTGAAGATATTATCAACGCCTACCGGGTGAAGGGCGAAGTTTTGACGAGGTTACAGGAAGTCGATCTCAGGCAAGATTTTATCGACGTTAATGGCAACCTTGCGTTATTGGCCGCGAAGGAAAAATTATCGTCGCATTTGCCGGATGCCGTTGGTGTTAAACACACGCTTGATGGCGGTGTGGGCAATATGGGTGACCGACATGGCATCCAACAAGTGATAGACTGCATCGAACAGGAAAAAGACGATGATATCGCCACAATCGGTCACAGGATATAGTAGCTTAATGAGACAAGTTTTTAACGTGTTCGCAGCGCTGTTCATCGCGATTGGATTGATGCTTACAACCGGATGTAAGGAGAAAGAAATGGACTTGCCGCCAGAAGGTTACTTTACAGGTCAACAGCTTGTGTTGGCTAAGGCTATCCGCGATGGGAATATCGGCGACATCAAACGGTTGGCGAAAGAGACGGATCTGAACAGCTCCGGTGAACACGATATGACATTATTGTTTTATGCCCTGGCGACGTCGACTCATGACAATGCCACGCCGGAACGGCTGCAGATTGCGACCGAGTTGGTAAAGGCCGGAGCCGATCCACTGCAACCTCGCCCCAATGGCGGTGCCAGTCCTGCTGAATGGATGGCAAAATTAGACAACGGTATTTGGTTAAAGGCATTGCTTGATGGGGGATTGTCTCCAGATGCTCGGGGCAAGGTAGACGAGTTACCTATCATATTTCAAACGTCAAAAGCCAGGAACTCAGAAACCCTGAAGGTTCTGGTTGCACATGGTGCGAACTTAGAAGCAAGAGATATTCTTGGCCAAACCGTGGTGATGGATGCTTTTAGGTATTCATCATTTGATAATGTTAAGTATCTTCTTAATAACGGCGCTAATCCTAACCCCATAAATAAGAAAGGCGTTTCCTTAGTTGAGATGGTCAGTAAAGAAATAAAAAGCAGCAAAGAAGGCGGGGAGTATAATGACGAATGTCTGACCATCAAAAAAATGATGATCGAACGTGGGGTGAAATGGCCGAGGTCATAATTTTCGGACGTTGTGATAGATAGGGTATGGAAGAAATTTTTCCTGCGTTGAAACAAAGGCGAGCCATAGGTTTCTATAAATACTGATTGAATAAATCGATAAGGTCGCTCATCTCACCCGGCTTTATTTCCTGGCCGCGAAGAACCGCGCCCGGTGGTGACCCTCCGAGCGCGGCATTCAGGGAAAGACTGTGTGCTGGTCGGCGCGCATCAACGGCGGCGCAGCAGCAGGCCGGCCAACAGGCCAGCGCCGGCAATGAGGGCTAATGCGGCGAGGGGGTTTTTCTTCATCATGCTGCCGGCGCAGCTCAGGGCGTCACCGTATTTTTCTTGCAGCGCGCCTGCTGCATAGCGCGTGGCGCCTTCAGCCTGCAAACGTTCGTTTCCGGTGACGTCGCCCGCCATTTCCTGCGCTTTGCCCGCCACTTTTTCCATCATGCCATTGGCTTTTTCGCTGTTCATTATGATGCGCTCCTAAGGTTCGATCCGTTTGGCTTCCGCACAGGGCGAAAACCTGCATTTGCACCTCCATGTTATGCACTTCACTTTGTGCCTATAAGGGGCGTTTGCATCGGTAAGGATAGTGCATTTGCAGGCTACTTGCCGTTCCTGGTGGCCGGCCCGCCGGTAAACAGCCCGCGCTCCCTGGCCCAGACGATGGCTTCGCTGCGGCTATGCACGCCCAGTTTGGAATAGACCGTCGCGACATGATTGCGAATGGTGTTGAGCGCCAGATTGAGGCGCGCCGCGATTTTCTTGTCCGGCAGCCCCTCGCAAATCAATTCCAGCACATCGCGCTCGCGCGGCGTGAGATCGCTGGCGTTAAATCCGGTCTGATCGGGCCGGTTGATGCTTTTCACGTTGGCCAGTTTTTCAATTAAGGTTTGGCTGAACCAGGAAGCGTCCTGCATCACTTCTTCGATGGCGCTCACCAGCTCCAGCTCCGAGCGTTTGCGTTCGGTAATGTCCATGAGCACCAGCAGGTAGCAGGGCGCATTGTGAATGCTGATGGCATCCGCCGAGGCCACGCAGTCGATCGACTCGCTCCCTTTCTTGCGCACCCGGATGTCCAGCCCTTCGACGTTACCGCTTTTTTCCAGCGCGGCAAACAAACGGCGGTTCGCCTCGGGATCGTCAATAAATTGGATCTCATCGACCGTTTTGCCGATCAAGGCTTCGGCGTCGTACTCGGTGGTGCGGGTGAAGGCTTCGTTGACGTCCAGCACGCGCCGCTCGTGCGCCGTACACAACAACGTCGGCACCGGGCTCAGGCGAAATGCCTTAGCGAACCGCTCTTCACTTTCCCGCAGCGCCGATTCCGCCTGACGCCGGGGTTCGAGATCGGTAAACGTGAACAGCATGCAGTCGTCTTCATTGATGTCCAGCGGTTGGCCGGCAACCACCACCAGCTTGCTTCCGCCACCGGGCAGTTTCAGCTCGGCCTCCATTTGCGGAATGGTTGCGCCTTCCCCCAGGCGCTGAATCGCCAGCTCTTTGTGCTCAGCCTGTTCCAATACGTCGAGTTCATAGACCGAACGCCCCATAACCTGTTCACGCTGGTAACCGGTCATATCGAGGAACCCCTGATTGACCTTGACGTAACGCAGGTCGCTTAGCCGACAAATGACCGCCGGCGCCGGATTGGCGTTGAAGGTTTTTTCAAAGCGCTGTTCGGCGCTGGCCCACTCCGTCGCGTCGCTCAGGATCAGCGCCAGCAGCTCCGGCTGCCCCTGCGCATCGGTGATAATCAGGCTCCGCAGGCGGTGCACCCAGAAGCTGTCCGGATCGTCGACCTGCCGAACTTCCACCACCACATCGGTGAAGGTCTCGCCATCGGCAACCCGGTTCAGCGGGTATTGTTCCAGCGCCAGCGGGTGATTGTTGCGATAACGCAGGGCAAACCGCGCCGCGTACTCGGCGGCATTGGCCCCCAAGGCTTTCTGGTGGCTCACGCCATGCATGGCCAACGCGGCTTCGTTGGCCCAAAGCAGCGTTTGATCGGTATCCGTCAGGATCACGCCGTCGGACAAGCCGGAGATGATTTGCTGCAGGTGGCCGCGGTGGGTTTCGCTGGCCAGGACGGATGGGTTCATGTGCTCTCCGCTAGACAGAAGGGGGAGCGGCCTCTGACACGGGGGCCGCGGGTTACGCTACTCGCTGAGCAGCTTAGTGCATAACGTGCGTATTCGCAGGGTGTGAATGCACTAGTCATTCTGGCGCAAATGAACCGGGACGGCCGACAGCGCCGCGCGGCAGACTGGATTTGTCTGCGCGGTTATCCGCCGCGCGTGCAATCACTTGTCCAGAAAATATAAGGAACAACGATGACCACTGTCTATGAATCAAATCGCTTTGCGTTTCAGGTGTCATGGGGCTCGATATTGGCCGGGAGTGCCGTGGCGCTGGTGACTTATCTGATCTTCAGCGTGCTGGGTACGGCTGTCGGTGCCCAGGCCGTGGATATGATGCAAAAGGGCAACCCGCTGAGCGGCTTTGGCACCGGCACCGGGATCTGGCTGCTGGTTTCAACGCTGGCCTCGCTGGCCGCAGGCGCGTTCGTCGCCGGCCGCACCGCACCGAATCGCGGCGGCTTGCATGGCCTGCTGAGCTGGGCGATCACCACCTTGCTGACCACCTGGCTGGTGGTTTCATTGGCGAGTGGCGTGGTGGGGCTGGCGGGTAGCGCGGTGGGCAAAGGGCTTTCGCTGGCGGGCAGCGGCCTGGCGGCGGCAGCGCCAAACGTGGGCGAAGGCCTCAAGCAACAGCTGGATAAAAAGGGCATCAGCCTTGACTGGGGAAGCCTGGAAAACCAGTTGAACGCCACGCTCAAGCAGACCGGCAAGCCGGAACTGGATCCGGCTCGGTTGGAACAGAAGGCCGATAGGGCGACCGCCGACGGCAAGCAATCGGCCATGGACGCGGCGGCCGATCCGGCGCGGGCCGCCTCCGAGCTCAAGCAGTGGTTCGACCGCGTCAAGCAGTCCGGCGAGCCGACGTTGAGCGCGGCCGATAAGGATGCGTTGGTGAATATCGTTGCGGCGCGCACCGGCAAGAGCCGTGATGAAGCGAGCCAAATCGTCGATAACTACGCTCAGGCTTATCAGCAGGCGGTGCAGAAAGTAGAGAAACTCAAGGCTGAGGCCGAGCAGAAAGCGCGTGAAGCGGCCGATGAAGCGGCTAAACAGCTGTCGCGCGCCGCATGGGGGTCGCTGTTGGTGCTGCTGTTGGGCGCCGCGCTGAGCGCCGGCGTGGGGAGAATTGCCGAATCAACCCGCCGCACCCTCGCGGTAAGTTGAGATGAAAAAAAACCTGTCGTGCATTTCGCTGAATTATCGAAAAGTAGCCGGGGCCTCTGCGCCCGTACTCGTTATCGATTTTTGCAACGAGAACAACGAGCGCTATACCCTGCGCTACAACCTGCCGCCGGATACCCCGGAACGCACCGAGCGGCGGGTGTCTTTGCTGCTGTATCTGTTGCGTAAGCACAGGTCCGCAGAGATCGACAACCTGGCTGATTGATCAGTCCGTGAATGAAAAGCCCGGCTTTGCGAGCCGGGCTTTTTGCTGCGCTTGGTCAATAAAGCGTGGCACAAGCAGACGCGGTACTGTTACGAGGGAAGGGGAGGCGGTTCAGCGGGGCACCAGTGGCGAGCCAATTGACATGGAGGGAAAATAGGGCATCGAACAAGGTTTGTTGAAACGTCGATTCTTCACCGTGCGGGAGAAGATAAAAAAGAAACTTGCAATGACGATCTGTGATTATCGGGCCCGAGGTTAAGATCTTGCGCTTATCCGCCGCATCTTCCTTCGCCACCGTTCATACTTTTTCGTATTCGGCTCAATAGTTTTATCAACCGGCCAAACAATAAAACACGATTTAATTTTTGATGATGAAATTCCTATTCGGCCATGCCCGTGGAACGTAAAAAAACACTTTAAGATAAAACAATTAACATAAAGTGTGATTCACCCTGGCGGGGCAAATGCATCTTTAATGGATGCACTTTGCTTGGCGCATTTTTTATTCACGGATTTTTCGCAAGCGTATTTGTATAACATGATCATTTTCAGTTATTTATATGATGACTTTTCCTATGCCGTAAAAATTGCATTGACAGGGTGATTTTTTTTAGGATTAATCTTAATGACTTGATTTGAGAGGTTAACGATTTTAATAAAAAGGACACGATTTTTATAAAGGCAGGGAGCGCTCATGGATTATAGAAAGGATATTCTTGTACAGGTCTTGGAGTATATGGAGAAAAATATTATAGAGGGGCTTTCCGTTGAGAAGGTTTCCATTGTCTCGGGTTACTCTAAATGGCATTTACAGCGGTTATTTAAACATTATTTTGGCATTACGTTAGGGACTTATATCAGGAATAGAAAGCTGAGCCGGTCCGCTGTCTTGCTCAAACAGCATCAAGGTAACATATTGGATGTCGCCCTGGCATCCGGGTTTGCATCTCAGCAATGCTACACGCGGGCATTCAAACGTTTCTTTGGCGAAACGCCCAACAGCTTTAGGAACAGCCGGGGATGGGATTTCTCCACCCAGATCCCACCGTATGGCAGCGACAATAAACCCTATTTTTATCATACGGTCTTGCCGGATGATATCGACATGTTGAAGCAGTACAAGGCATTGATTTTCCACTCCGTCAGGAAGTACAGAGATGCCAGTGACATTACCCAGACGAATGATAAATGGCTCAGTAAAAATGGGAGGGCTTATAGCGTAGAAAAAAGAAAAGGGGGGCGGCCGCATGCCAACGGCAAGGAGCAAGAGGTTTTTCATTCCATATTTAACTTCTATATACCCATGGGAAAATATATTGTCATTCCCTTTATAGGGGAGCTGCCTGAGTATATTGCCTTTTTTGAGGGTATCTATGACGCCCATCTGCCGGCTATCAATGTCAAAATGAGGGAGAGCTTTTTCATCGAATTATACAGGCACGAGCATTTAAACAGTAAGATCATCAATGTCGATATACTTATTCCTGTGGCGTAGTGTTGAGGAAAGGAGGCATCATGAGTATAGAAAAATCCTCTGGCTCGATTAATAAACACCGCCGCGCGCTCTTTATGCTACCTTTAACGTTGCCTGCCTTTGGCAGAGTGAACGTTAAAGGTTTGGGCAGGCAGGCTATTCAATTAGCGCTGGCATTAACGCTCTCCATGTTTTCAGGAAATGCGATGGCAAATAATCGGGAACAGCATCAAATAGCGTTAGTCGGCACCTGGACCCATATTCCGGATGCGCCGGCCGTGCAGAAGCCGATACGCCGCAGTGAAGGGCTCTATCGTCTGGCGGTTAATGGCGACGGCACGTTAACGCTGCTCGATGCCATTAAAATGAAAAGCCCGTCGTGGATCGTCACATCCCGCGATGGCCGCTTCGCCTATGCCACCAATGAGGAGGACGCGGGAACGGTGACCGCCTTGGCGATAGACCAGGCTGGCAGCCTGCGGGTGCTGAATACGGTGAGCAGCGCGGGTCGGCAGCCGACGCATGCCACCCTCAGCCCGGACGGCAAGTTTCTGTTGGTCGCCAACTACTCCGTCGCCAAAGGCGGCGCGGGGGTGACGGTATTGCCGATTGGCAGCGACGGCAGGCTGGGGGAACGCGTACAGCATTATCCGTTTACGCCCGGCTCCGGCATCGTGCAGGGGCGCCAGGAAGGCGGGCATGCGCACTCCACCACCTTCAGTCGCGATGGCCAATACCTGTACGCGGCGGATCTCGGTGGCGATAAGCTGCACGCCTACCGCTATCGTTCGGATAACGCGCAGCCGTTGCAGGCAGATGCTTCGCGCGATGTCGCCTTTGCGCCCGGCGCCGGCCCAAGGCACATGGTGTTCTCGTCGGCAGGCGACTATGCCTATGTCATCACCGAAATGGCGGGCGAGATAGAGGCGTTTGCCGTTAACGACAATCGATTGACGCGGCAAGGGAAAGTGAAACTGAACGGCGGCCTCGATTCGGCGGAGGCGAAAAGCGGTGGGGCCATTACCCTGAGCCCGAGCGGCAGATATCTTATTGCCACCAATCGCGGCACCGATAACCACCTGCTGGTATTAAAAATAGGCAGGGACGGTCTGCCAGGCGTGCCGACGCGCTATGAGGCCGGCGGCATTGAACCGCGTGCGCTCGCTTTCGATGCTGGCGGTAACCATCTCTATGTGACGAATGTATTCACCAATAGCGTGACGCTGTTCGATTTCGATGATGAAAAGGGCGAGTTGCAGGCCAGAAGGCTGGCGGCGACGATTTCAACGCCGACGGATATTAAGTTTTTTAATTGATGCCAATTATAACGCTCGGCGACAATCGGACCTGAACAGGGAAAAGGGGCGGATTGCAGGTGCAGAGGATGAGGAATAGCGTGATAAGAAAGAATGGTGTCCCCGACTGGAATCGAACCAGTAACTAGCCCTTAGGAGGGGCTTGTTATATCCGTTTAACTACGGGGACGCTGCGGACCGGCAACCGAAGCTGCCGGGGCATTATACCTTTTTTTACCCGCAGAATAAGCGCTTAGCGGCGCGTTTGCTCAATACCTCGCCATTTTACGCCGAAATTTCCTCGGCTAACCGACCGCGATCACGGTTTTTCCCCGCCGTGGCGCCGCTTTTCCTCTTGCCGACGCGCGGCCTGGTTTTTGGCGCACAAATCGTTGCGGATCTGCGCGTGGCTTATCAGCGCAAAGATAAAGGTGCCGCCGATGATGTTGCCCGCCAGCGTCGGCAGAGCGAACGGGTAAATGAATTCTTGCCAGCCAATCGCGCCGTTGAACACCAGATACAGGATCTCGACCGAACCGACCACGATATGGGTCAAATCGCAAATTGCCACCAGGTAGGTCATCAGCACGATCACCCAGATTTTCGCCGCGCCGGCGGCCGGGAACATCCACACCATGGTGGCGATGATCCAACCGGCCAGGACGCCGTTGGCGAACATTTCTCCCGGCGTATGGCGCATCACCTCTTCGCCCAGGCTGACGAAAGCGCCGCGCGTTTCGGCGTCGAACAGCGGCATATGGGTAAACGCCAGCGCCGCCAGCCCGGTGCCAATCAGGTTGCCGAGCAGCACCACACCCCACAGGCGCAGCAGGATCAGCAGGTTGCGCGGCGTGGGCTTATGCATGATTGGCAATACCGGCGTGACGGTGTTTTCGGTAAACAACTGCTGGCGCGCCATGATGACAATGATGAAACCGAAGGTATAGCCGAGGTTCTCGATGAAAAAGCGGCTGGGATCGTCCGGCAGGCGGGCGTGGAAAATGCCTTTTGCCGCCAGCGAGGCGCCCATCGACAGCCCGGCGGCGATCGCCGACCACAGCAGCGCCAGCCCGTCGCGCTCCAGCTCTTTTTCGCCTTCCATCCGGATCTGTTCATGCACCGCCGCCGCGCGCGACGGCAGATTCTCTTCCCTGACTTCGATTTCGCGCTTGCCCTGTTCCTGCTCCTCGCTCTCTACCTGCATCGTCTCATCCGGCTCGTGCTCCTGGCGCTGCTGCTCGCTCATGCTGTCGCTCCTGCTCATTAAGGGTGAGTTCACGTCATTAAGCGTAGTTGCCCGGCCCAAATGCGGCGAAATACAGAAAAAGGTAACAAGAGTTAAAATCCGCCGATTTTTTCCACGCATTCTTGATCCTGCTCGCCATATTGGCTCGTCGGCGCGCCCGCCGCGGGCTGCGTGCGGGGAAAGGCTTATGCTATGATTCGCTATCCCAAAGAAAAATATGAGTTCCCCGATGCTGGAAGCCAAAAGTCTGAGTTGCGTGCGCGATGAGCGCATCCTGTTTAGCGAGCTAAGCTTTTCAGTTCAGCCGGGCGATATCATTCAGGTAGAAGGGCCGAACGGCGCGGGCAAAACCAGTTTGCTGCGCATTCTCGCCGGCCTGGCGCGGCCGGACGGCGGCGAGGTGTGCTGGCGCGGGCGCAGCACGCTGCGCGATCGTGCGGGTTACCAGCAAGATTTGCTGTTTATCGGCCATCAGCCCGGCATCAAAGCCGTATTGACGCCCTTCGAAAATCTGCAGTTTTATCAAGCGGTGCGCGGCACAACCGATCATCCGGCCATCTGGCGCGCCCTGGAGCAGGTGGGGCTGGTGGGTTACGAGGATCTGCCGGTGGCGCAGCTGTCCGCCGGGCAGCAGCGGCGCGTGGCATTGGCGCGGCTGTGGCTCAGCGCGGCGCCGCTGTGGATCCTCGATGAGCCGCTGACGGCGATCGACAAACAGGGCGTAGCTGAGTTGATTAGCCTTTTTGAACAACATGCGCAGCGGGGCGGCATGGTATTGTTGACCACCCATCAGGATTTGGCCGGCGTCAGCCAAACGGTAGGTAAAGTTCGTTTGGCGGAACATGACGCGGGGGGCCTGTGATGTTTTTGACCCTGGTGCGCCGCGAACTGAAGATCGCCTGCCGTAAAGGTTCGGAGATCGTCAACCCGCTGTGGTTTTTCCTGATTGTGATCACGCTGTTTCCGTTGGGGATTGGCCCGGAGCCGCAGCTGCTGGCGCGCATTGCGCCGGGCATCGTGTGGGTGGCGGCGCTGCTGGCCTCGCTGCTGTCGCTGGAGCGGCTGTTTCGCGACGACTTCCTCGACGGCTCGCTGGAGCAGCTGTTGCTGCTGCCGACGCCGCTGCCGATGACGGTGCTGGGCAAAGTGTG
Source organism: Serratia sp. SSNIH1 (assembly GCF_002935055.1). Lineage (NCBI taxonomy): Bacteria > Pseudomonadati > Pseudomonadota > Gammaproteobacteria > Enterobacterales > Yersiniaceae > Serratia > Serratia sp. SSNIH1. The sequence goes on along the minus strand of NZ_CP026383.1, from coordinate 4,217,602 downwards.
TGCTCACTGGGTCGTGACGGGGCTGCCGCTGCTGATCCTGTCGCCGCTGGTGGCGCTGCTGCTGTCGCTCGATATGCAGACCTGGCTGGCGGTGGCGGGGACGCTGCTGCTCGGCACGCCGACGCTGAGTCTGATCGGCGCTATCGGCGTGGGGCTGACGGTCGGCCTGCGCAAAGGGGGTGTGCTGCTCAGCCTGCTGGTGCTGCCGCTGTATATCCCGGTGCTGATCTTCGCCACGGGCGCGATCGACGCCGCCTCGATGGGCATGCCGATCGACGGTTACCTGGCGATACTCGGCGCGATGCTGGCGGGCAGCGTGACATTGGCACCGTTTGCCACCGCGGCGGCGCTGCGAGTGAGCGTGCACTAGCTAACGTATTGAATGAACAGACGGGGCAAGGCCGACAAGAGCGTACCCCGCAGAAGATTTTCGCCGTTTCGATCGCTCGGGGCGGCCGACGCATAAAAATTACCGTGAGCACTGACGACAATGTGGAAATGGTTACATCAACTGGCGCGGCCTGAACGGCTGTATCACGTCTGCGGCCGCTTTATCCCCTGGCTGGGGCTGGCGGCGGCGGCCTGCCTGCTGCTTGGCTGGGCATGGGGCTTTGGTTTCGCGCCGAAGGATTATCAGCAAGGCGACAGCTTCCGCATCATTTATATTCACGTGCCGGCGGCCATGTGGTCGATGGGTATCTACGCCTCGATGGCGGTGGCGGCGTTTATCGGCCTGGTGTGGCAGATGAAAATGTCCGATACCGTGGTGGCGGCGATGGCGCCGATCGGCGCGGTGTTCACCTTTATCGCGCTGGTGACCGGCTCCGCCTGGGGCAAGCCGATGTGGGGCACCTGGTGGGTGTGGGATGCGCGTCTGACCTCCGAGCTGGTGCTGCTGTTCCTTTATATGGGCGTCATCGCGCTGTACAACGCCTTTGAAGACCGCCGTCTGGCGGGCCGCGCCGCCGGGATTCTGGTGCTGGTGGGCGTGGTAAATATCCCGATCATCCATTTTTCGGTCGAATGGTGGAATACGCTGCATCAGGGCTCGACCAATATGCAGCAGTCTATCGCGCCAAGCATGCGCACCCCGCTGCGCTGGGCGATCCTCGGTTACCTGCTGCTGTTCGTCACGCTGACGCTGATGCGCCTGCGCAATCTGATCCTGTTCCAGGAGCGCCAGCGCCCGTGGGTCGCCGGGCTGGTGAATAAGGAGCGTCAGTCATGAATGCCGCGTTCGATTCCTGGTCGGCGTTTTTCGCCATGGGCGGTTACGCCTTCTATGTCTGGCTGGCGGTCGCCGCCACGCTGATTTCGCTGTTGGGGCTGGTGGCGCACACCGTCTGGCAACGGCGGCAGTTGCTCGCCGAGATCGGCCGCCGTCAGGCGCGCGAGCGGCGCATTCGCCATGCGCAACAATCAAAACAAAAATCCGCCGCACCGCGGGAGAAATCATTGTGAATCCACGTCGTAAAAGCCGCCTTTATCTGGCGATCGTTGTGCTGATCGGCATCGCGCTGACCGCGACCCTGATGCTGTACGCGCTGCGCTCCAACATCGATCTGTTCTATACCCCGGGTGAAATCCTGCAGGGCAAGGGCGAAAATCATGAGAAGCCCGAGGTCGGCCAGCGGCTGCGCATCGGCGGCATGGTGATGCCGGGCTCGGTGAAACGCGATCCCAATACGCTGCAGGTCAGCTTCAAGATTTACGACGCGCGCGGCGCGATCGGCGTGACCTACACCGGCATTCTGCCGGACCTGTTCCGCGAAGGGCAGGGCGTGGTGGCGCAGGGCGTGCTGGGCGAGGGCAACGTGGTCAATGCGCGCGAAGTGCTGGCCAAACACGACGAGAAATACACGCCGCCGGAAGTGGCCGACGCGATGAAAGAGAACCACAAAGGCCCGGCGGAAGCGTATAACGCGCCGCAGGCGGAGGGCGCCAAGTCATGATGCCGGAACTGGGCAGTTTTCTGCTGTGCCTGGCGCTGGCGATCGCGCTGCTGCTGAGCATTTACCCGCAGTGGGGCGCGGCGCGGCAAGACAGCCGTATGATGGCGGTCGCCCGCCCGCTGACCTACGGCATGTTCGCCGCGATTGCGCTGGCGTTCCTGTGCCTGGTGCACGCCTTCGTGGTCAACGATTTTACCGTCGCCTACGTGGCCACCAACTCCAATACCCAACTGCCGGTGTATTACCGCATCGCCGCCACCTGGGGGGCGCATGAAGGTTCGCTGCTGCTGTGGGTGCTGTTGCTGAGCTGTTGGTCGCTGGCGGTGGCGTTGTGCAGCCGGGCGATGCCGCAGGATGCGGTGGCGCGGGTGCTGTCGGTGATGGGGATGATCACCGCCGGTTTCCTGCTGTTCATTATCATGACCTCCAACCCGTTCACCCGCACGCTGCCGAATTTCCCGATCGACGGCAGCGATCTCAACCCGCTGCTGCAGGATATCGGCCTGATCTTCCACCCGCCGCTGCTGTATATGGGCTACGTCGGCTTCTCGGTCGCCTTTGCGTTCGCCATCGCCTCGCTGATGGCCGGCCGGCTCGACACCGCCTGGGCACGCTGGTCACGCCCGTGGACCACCGCGGCCTGGGTGTTCCTCACGCTCGGCATCGTGCTCGGATCGGCCTGGGCTTACTATGAGCTGGGCTGGGGCGGCTGGTGGTTCTGGGATCCGGTGGAGAACGCCTCCTTTATGCCGTGGTTGGCCGGCACCGCGCTGATGCATTCGCTGGCGGTGACCGAGAAACGCGGCACGTTCAAAGCCTGGACGGTATTGCTGGCGATCACCGCCTTCTCGCTGTGCCTGCTGGGCACCTTCCTGGTGCGTTCCGGCGTGCTGGTCTCGGTGCACTCCTTCGCCTCCGATCCGGCGCGCGGCATGTTTATCCTCGCCTATCTGGTGATCGTGATCGGTGGTTCGCTGCTGCTGTACGCGGTCAAGGGTGGTCAGGTGCGCAGCCGGGTGCAGCACGAGACCTTCTCGCGCGAGACCTTCCTGCTGGGCAACAACGTGCTGCTGATCGCCGCCATGCTGGTGGTGCTGTTGGGTACGCTGCTGCCGTTGGTGCACAAACAGCTGGGGCTGGGCAGCATCTCGATCGGCGAGCCGTTCTTCAACACCATGTTCACCTGGCTGATGGCGCCGTTGGCGCTGCTGTTGGGCATCGGGCCTCTGGTGCGCTGGCGCCGCGATGAGCCGAGCAAGCTGTGGCGCCGCCTCGGCGTGGCGCTGTTGGCGACGCTGGTGCTGTCAATCCTGCTGCCGTGGCTGCTGCAGGACAGCATCGCCGGCATGACGGTCGTGGGCCTGATCATGGCGCTGTGGGTGATCATCCTGACGCTGATGGAGCTGCATGAGCGCGCTACCCACCGTCACGGTTTCTGGCGCGGCCTGCGCCAGCTGTCCCGTAGCCACTGGGGCATGGTGCTCGGCCACCTCGGCGTGGCGGTGACGGTGATCGGCATCGCTTTCAGCCAGAACTACAGCGTGGAGCGCGACGTGCGGATGAAGGCCGGCGACAGCGTGGATATTCACAGCTATCACTTCGTGTTCCGCGACGTGCACGACATTCGCGGCCCGAACTACAGCGGCGGCGTCGGCATCATCGACGTCACGCGCAACGGCAAGCCGGAGGCGACGCTGCACGCGGAGAAACGCTACTACAGCGTGGCGCGCAGCATGATGACCGAAGCGGCGATCGACGGCGGTTTCAGCCGCGATCTGTACGCGGCGCTGGGCGAGGAGCTGGAGGACGGCTCCTGGGCGGTACGCCTGTATTACAAACCCTTCGTGCGCTGGATTTGGTTCGGCGGCGTCTTTATGGCGATCGGCGGCCTGCTGTGCATCCTCGACCCGCGTTACCGCATGAGCAAAAAACTCAAGCGCGAAGGCAAGCTGGAGGCACAACCATGAATCGTAAGCTGCTGTTTATCCCGTTGGTCCTCTTCCTGCTGCTGGTGGCGGCGCTGATGGTGCAACTGACGCGCAACGCCGGCGGCGAAGATCCGACCATGCTGGAATCGGCGCTGATCGGCAAACCGGTGCCGACCTTCAGGCTGGAATCGCTGGATCAGCCCGGCAAAACCTACGATCAGGCGGTGCTGCGCGACGGCAAGCCGATATTGCTCAACGTCTGGGCCACCTGGTGCCCGACCTGCCGCGCGGAACACCAGTATCTCAATACGCTGGCGGCGCGCGGCGTGCGGGTGGTTGGCCTGAACTATAAAGACGATCGTGCCAAGGCTGTGACCTGGCTGAATTCCCTCGGCAATCCCTATGCCCTCAGCCTGTACGACGGCGACGGTATGCTGGGGTTGGATCTCGGGGTCTACGGCGCGCCTGAGACCTTCCTTATCGACGGACAGGGGATTATTCGCTATCGCCACGCCGGCGACATGAACGAGCGCGTTTGGCAGCAGGAAGTGCTGCCGCTGTATAAAAAGTACGGGGGTGAGGCATGAGGCTGATTGTCCTGCTGTGCGCCGCGCTGCTGAGCTGGAGCGCCGCCGCGGCGATCGATACCTATCGCTTCAACTCCGTCGAGCAGGAGCAGCAGTATCGCGAGTTGACCGAACAGCTGCGCTGCCCGAAATGCCAAAACAACAGCATTGCCGATTCCAATGCCATCATCGCCGCCGACATGCGCACCAAGGTGTACGAGCTGATGATGCAGGGGCAAAGCAAGCAGCAGATCATCGATTACATGGTGGCGCGCTACGGTAACTTCGTCACCTACGAGCCGCCGGTAACGCCGGCGACGCTGATCTTGTGGATCGGCCCGCTGCTGTTCGTGCTGATCGGCGGGGCGGTGGTGATCCTGCGCACCCGTCGCCGGCCTGGCGCGGCGGTGGACGATGAATTCTCCGAACGGGAACGGCAGCGCCTGGCGGCGCTGTTGCAAGAGACTGACAGGAAGAAACCCTAATGGCTTTTTGGCTGATTATTTGCGTGTTGCTGGCCGGCGCCGCCGCGTTGCTGGTGGTGCCGGCGATGCGCCACGGCAAGCAGAGCGCCGCCACGCGCGATGCGTTGAACAAGGCTTTTTATCAGGATCGCCTCAGCGAGCTGGAGCAGGACGAGCAGCAAGGCGTGGTGGCCGAGCGCCCGGAGCTGGTGAAAGAGCTGCAACAGAATCTGTTGAACGACATTCCCGTCGAGCAAGCGGCGCAGGCGAAGCCGATCAATCGCTGGGCGCTGGTGCCGGGCGTGCTGTTATTGCTGGCGGTGACCGTTGGCTTTTATCTGAAAACCGGCGGACTGGCGCAGGTGCTGGACTGGCGCCTGGTGCAGGCGCAAATGCCGGAATTGCGCGAGCGCGTCGCCAATGAGCGCGCCAAACCGCTGAGCATGGAAGAGATCGCCCGCCTCGGGCTGGGGCTGCGCACCGCGCTGCAGCAGGACGATCGCAACATCAACGACTGGATGATGCTGGGGCGGGTCGGTATGGCGCTGAACAACGCCACCACCGCTACGCAGGCGTTTGCCCATGCTTATCAATTGGATCCGAATAGTCTGGAAGTGCGGCTCGGCTATGCTGAGGTCTTGACGCGCTCCAACGATCCGGAGGATAACAAGCAGGCGACGCAGCTGTTGCGGCGTATGATCGCGGAAAATCACGGCGATCCGCGGGTGCTGAGCCTGCTGGCATTCAATGCCTTCGAACAGGGCGACTTCAAGCAGGCGATAGGCGCCTGGCAGGTGATGCTGCAGCTGCTGCCGGCCAACGATCCGCGCGCGGAAGTGATAAAGCGCAGCATTGCACAAGCAAAAGCCCAGGCCGGCGGAGAAACTGTTAAACTGAATGTGACCGTTTCGCTGTCACCGCAGGCGGCGAAAGCCCTGCCGACGCAGGGGACGCTGGTCATCTCGGTTACCGACGGCGTCAGCCCGGTGCCGGTGGCGGTAAAACAATTGCCGCTGAGCCGTTTTCCGCTGTCTTTCTCTCTGGATGACAGCAACGCCATGATGCCTGAGCGTCTACTCTCGGCACAGCATCAGGTGCAGGTGCGTGTGCGCCTCTCACAGGACGGATTGGCCACGCCGCAGCCGGGAGACTGGTTCGGCGAAAGCTCGCTGCAGACATTCAGCGGTAAAGAGCAGGTTAGCGTTCAGATAAACAAGCAGGTCCCTGAAAAATAAGACCGAACGTGTTTTTATGGAGAAAAATATGAACTTTCGCCTGACTGGGGTGGCATTCGCAACGGTATTACTGGTGGGCTGTGCCAGCGCGCCAGACAAAGATCCGCAAGGGCGTTCCGATCCTTTGGAAGGATTTAACCGGACGATGTTCGACTTCAACTACAACGTCCTGGATCCTTATATCCTGCGCCCGGTCGCGGTGGCCTGGCGCGACTACGTGCCGATGCCGGCGCGTAACGGCATCAGCAACTTCACCTCCAACCTGGAAGAGCCGGCCAGCATGGTCAACGCCTTCCTGAAGGGCGATCCTTACCGCGGGATGATCCACTTCAACCGTTTCTTCCTGAATACCCTGCTCGGGATGGGCGGCCTTATCGACGTGGCCGGCATGGCCAACCCGAAACTGGCGCGCGAAGAACCGAACCGCTTCGGCAGCACGCTGGGCCATTACGATGTGGGTTACGGCCCGTACGTGATGTTGCCGGGCTACGGCAGCTTCACGCTGCGTGACGAAGGCGGCGATTTTGCGGATACGCTGTATCCGATGCTGAGCTACCTGACCTTCTGGATGTCGGCGGGCAAGTGGGTGGTCGAGGGGATCGAAACCCGCGCCCAGCTGCTGGATTCCGATGGTCTGCTGCGCAACTCTTCCGATCCTTACATCATGGTGCGCGAAGCTTACTTCCAGCGCCACGATTTCATCGCCAACGGCGGCTCGCTCAAGCCGGAAGAGAACCCGAACGCCAAGGCGATTCAGGGCGAGCTGGACGACATCGACTCGCAGTAATCACGGGCGTTACGCCAATGAAAACCCGCCGTCAGGCGGGTTTTTTTATGCCGGCGGCAAGCGACGGGCAAAAAAAAGCGCCCCGTGGGGCGCTTTGGCTTCTTTCTCAAGTGAGATTAGAAGCGGTAGTTGAAGTTGGCACCGTACAGCCAGGCCTTGCCCACCGAGTTGAAGGTGTAAGGGCCTTCGTTGATGGTGACTTTCTGGCCGTGCATGTAGGACACACCGACGTCGACCGACGCGTCTTTGTTGAACGCGTAAGAGGTACCTGCGCTGACCCAGAAGCGGTCCTGATCCGGAATGGAGATGGAACGGTTCTGTGCCGGCACCGGGCTGTCATCGAAGGCGACGCCGCCGCGGAAGGTCCAGTTGTCGTCGTAGAAGTAAGTGGTACCCAGCGCAATGCGGTAGGCATCGCGGAAGCCTTCATGCTTTTGGAACAGGGTCTGGCCGCTGCTGCCGGTGGCTTTCAGCTCCTGGAACTGGCTCCAGCTGGTGTACGCCAGGCTGTAGTGGATGGCCCACTGCGGCGCCACTTTGTTGTAACCGGACAGTTCCCACATTTCCGGCAGGTGCAGATCCAGTGAGCCTGGGATGGTGCTGCCGCTGGTGCCCCACGGCAAACCAACGCCCAGCGCCTGGGTAATTGGGTTGTACTGCGCCGGCAGGCTGCTCTTGTAGTCGCCGTCGAACTTGATTTTCACTTCAGAACGATAGGTGAAGCCGTAGCGGTTGTTTTCGTCCACTTCGTACAGCAGGCCGGCATTCCAGCCGAAGCCCCACTTATCGCCTTTCAGGTGAGAAATCTGGGTATCGCCAGGGATCTGAGCGATCATCCCGGCTTGCTGAGGCGTCAATTTACCGGTTTGCAGGCCTTGACCGGCAAGCAGCTTCGGCAGCTCACCGGCGTAGCGTTCCAGTTTGGCTTTGGCGTAGACGGCATCAAAGCCCAGGCCGAAGCTGAAGTGTTGATCCAGGCGGTAAGCGCCGCTCAGGTTCAGGTTCAGCGTTTGCAGATCGGTTTTACCGCCGTAAGCGCCCGCGGTGTAGCCGTTATTGAATTCGGTCGCTAAACCGAAGTTGCTGGTGACCGAGCCGCCTACGGCGAACTGATCGTTAATCGGGTGAACATAATGCAGGTTCGGCACCCAGGCGGTTGGCGCGATGTTTTTCGCATCCAGACTGGCGCCGGAAGGGGATTTTCCGGTGATGTCTACGTCCGGATCGATGAAGACCGCGCCGATGGAGAGTTCCGGGCGGGTATACATCATCAGCAACGCCGGGTTGCGGCTCGCGGAGGCCGCCGTATCGGCCATGGCGCCTTCGCCAGAATACGAACGTCCTAAACCAGCTGATGAGAACTCATTCAGCTGGAATCCTGCGGCAGACACGTTTGAAGAAATAATTGCCACTGCAGCTGCGAGAGCTGATTTAGTCAATAGGTTTTTCTGGCTCATGACCAAAACCTCATTATGTGTTTATTATTTAAACTATGTTACACAAGGTAACAAGGAGCGCGGGATTGTAGGGTCCGTTATCGTTCAGACAAATCAGACCAGTGGCTGAAGTATAGGTCTGACCTGTGAAATTGTTGCAAGTTTGTTTTTGAAATATTTCCAACCTGATATCAAAAAAGAGATCTGCTTAACAAAAAGCCGGCGGTAAATAACAAAATTCTTACCATTCCTTAGCAGACGCTCATTTTTATTTGTGATTTCCATCACTTAAAACACCCAGTAAAAGTAAGTGCTAGTGATTGCCGGCGCGGAAGCGTAAAATACCTGCAGAATTTTGTGGCTTTGTGCCGGTGAGTAAAACGGCAATTTGGGCTGATAACCGAGGCCCTTGAGGAGAACCAATCATGTCAGATGCAATTAATAAATGCAGCGCCCAGGAAACCGCCGCGTGTTGCTGCGTGGATGTCGGCACCGTGATGGATAACACCGATTGCACCGCATCCTACAGTCAGGTGTTCAGCAATCAACAAGATGCAGAAGCCATGCTGGCCGCCCTGAGCGAAAAGGCGCGCGCGGTAGAATCCGACCCTTGTGACATCAGCAGTAGCATTAAACCGGTTGACGGCGGCGTGCAGTTGGAGGCCGATTTCACCTTCGCCTGCCAGGCGGAAACCCTGATCTTCCAGCTCGGCCTGCGTTAATCCCCGCTTTACCCCCGGCGCCGCCTGCCGCGCGTCGGGGATTGCCTTCCCTACATCGCCCCCCGATAGAAAGTGCGCCTGCTCGCAGTTTTGATCTCTGCCGGTTTGCCAAATGTAACCGTTTGGTTAACAATGACCTCATCAGGTCAGACCTCTTTCTGCCCATTGCGCTGACGTTATTTTCTTCAGGAGCATTTATGAGTAAGGCACTGCCGTTGGTGACCCGTCATGGTGACCGCATTGCGATTGTGAATGGACTGCGTACCCCCTTTGCCAAACAGGCGACTGCCTATCACGGCATTCCGGCGGTGGATTTAGGGAAAACGGCGGTGAGCGAGCTGTTGGCGCGCAGCGGTATCGATCCGCAGCTTATCGAACAGCTGGTGTTTGGCCAGGTGGTGCAAATGCCCGAGGCGCCGAACATCGCGCGTGAAATCGTGCTGGGCACCGGCATGAGCGTCCATACCGACGCCTACAGCGTGTCGCGCGCCTGTGCCACCAGCTTCCAGGCGATCGCCAACGTGGCGGAGAGCATCATGGCCGGCAGCATCAGCGTCGGCATCGCCGGCGGGGCGGACTCTTCTTCCGTCTTGCCGATTGGCGTCAGCAAGGCGTTGGCGCGCACGTTGGTGGACGTCAACAAGGCGCGCACGCTGTCGCAGCGTCTCAAGCTGTTCAGCCGGCTGAAATTCCGCGATCTGATGCCGGTGCCGCCTGCGGTGGCGGAGTATTCCACCGGGCTGCGCATGGGCGATACCGCCGAGCAGATGGCGAAGAGCCACGGCATCACCCGCGAGGCGCAGGATGCGCTGGCGCACCGTTCCCACGAGCTGGCGGCCAAGGCCTGGCAGCAGGGGTGGCTGCGCGATGAGGTGATGACCGCCTACGTACCGCCTTACCGCGCGCAGCTTTCTGAAGACAACAACATCCGTAAAGACTCCAGCCTGGCGTCCTACGCCAAGCTGAAGCCGGCGTTCGATCGCAAGCACGGCAGCGTTACTGCGGCCAACAGCACGCCGCTGACCGACGGCGCGGCGGCGGTGCTGATGATGAGCGAGTCGCGCGCCAAAGAGCTGGGGTTGCAGCCGCTGGGCTATTTGCGCAGCTTCGCCTTCGCCGCCATCGACGTGTGGGAAGACATGCTGCTGGGGCCTTCCTACGCCACGCCGCTGGCGCTGGATCGCGCCGGTATCGGCCTGGCCGATCTGACGCTCATCGACATGCATGAAGCCTTCGCCGCGCAAACGCTGGCTAACCTGAAGATGTTCGCCAGCGAAGAGTTCGCCCGCGAGAAGCTTGGCCGCAGCCAGGCGATCGGCGAGGTGGACATGGACAAATTCAACGTCCTGGGCGGTTCCATCGCCTATGGCCACCCGTTCGCCGCCACCGGCGCGCGCATGATCACCCAGACGCTGCATGAGCTGAAACGCCGCGGCGGCGGGCTGGGCCTGACCACCGCCTGCGCCGCCGGCGGGTTAGGGGCCGCGATGATCGTGGAGGTGGAATGATGAGCTTTGAAAACGCATTGCATGAACAGCGCGCCAAACCGTCGGCCTTTCAGCTGACGATTCGCCCCGACAACATCGGCGTGATCACCATCGACGTACCGGGCGACAAGGTGAACACGCTCAAGGCCGAGTTCGTCGAACAGGTGAACGACGTGCTGATCCGGGCGCAACAGCATACCGCGCTGGAAGGGCTGGTGATCGTTTCCGGCAAGCCGGACTCGTTTATCGCCGGCGCCGACATCACCATGATCGCCGCCTGCACCAGCGCCAAAGAGGCGGAAACGCTGGCCAAGAAAGGGCAGAGCACGCTGGCGCAGATCGCCGCGTTCCCGGTGCCGGTGGTGGCGGCCATTCACGGCGCCTGCCTGGGCGGTGGGCTGGAACTGGCGCTGGCCTGCCACGGCCGCGTCTGTTCGCTCGATGACAAAACCGCGCTCGGGCTGCCGGAAGTGCAGCTGGGCCTGCTGCCGGGCTCCGGCGGTACGCAGCGCCTACCGCGCCTGGTCGGCGCCGCCAAGGCGTTGGACATGATCCTGACCGGCAAGCACATTCGCGCCCGCCAGGCGCTGCGCATGGGGTTGGTGGACGACGCCGTGCCGCAGTCGATTCTGTTGCAGACCGCTATCGAGCGGGTGAAACAGGGCTGGAAACATCAGCGCGAGCTGCCGTGGCAGGATCGCCTGCTCAACGGCCCGCTGGGCAAAAATCTGCTGTTCAGCATCGTGCGCAAGAAAACGTTGGCGAAAACCCACGGCAACTACCCGGCGGCGGAGCGCATCATTCAGGTGGTGCGCTCCGGGCTGGATCACGGCAGCGCCAGCGGTTATGAGGCCGAAGCGCGCGCCTTCGGCGAACTGGCGATGACGCCGCAGTCGGCGGCGCTGCGCAGCCTGTTCTTCGCCTCCACCGCGCTGAAAAAAGAGCGGGGCGGCAATGCTCAGCCGCGCGCCCTGCACCGCGTCGGCATTCTCGGCGGCGGTCTGATGGGCGGCGGCATCGCCTGCGTCACCGCCACCCGCGGCGGTTTGCCGGTTCGTATCAAAGACATCAATGAAACCGGCATCAATCACGCGCTGAAATACAGCTGGGACGTGCTCGGCAAGCGGGTGCGCAGCAAGCGCATGCGCCCGGCCGAGCGGCAAAAACAGATGATGCTGATCTCCGGCTCTACCGATTACACCGGCTTTGAACAGGTGGATATCGTGGTCGAGGCGGTGTTTGAAGATTTGGCGCTGAAGCAGCAGATGGTGGCCGAGGTCGAAGCAAACTGCGCGACGCATACCGTGTTCGCCTCCAATACCTCCTCGCTGCCTATCGGCCGCATCGCCGAAAAAGCCCAGCGGCCGCAGCAGGTGATCGGCCTGCACTACTTCAGCCCGGTGGACAAGATGCCGCTGGTGGAAGTGATCCCGCACGCCGGCACCAGTGAAGAGACCATCGCCACCACCGTGGCGTTGGCGCACAAGCAGGGCAAGACCGCCATCGTGGTGGGCGACAGCGCCGGTTTTTACGTCAACCGCATCCTGGCGCCGTACATCAACGAAGCGGCGCGCTGCCTGCTGGAAGGCGAGCCGATTGAGTCGCTGGACAAGGCGCTGGTGGACTTCGGTTTCCCGGTCGGCCCGATCACCCTGCTGGATGAAGTGGGCATCGACGTCGGCACCAAGATCATCCCGGTACTGGTCGAGGCGCTGGGGCCGCGCTTCGCTGCGCCGGCTGCGTTCGATGCGGTGCTGAAAGACGGGCGCAAAGGGCGCAAGAACGGCCGCGGCTTCTATCTCTACCCGAGCGAAGGGCAGCAGCGGCAGCGGCGCAAACGTGCGGATACCTCATTGTATACGCTGCTCGGCGTCACGCCGAAGGCGCACATGCTGCCGGCGACCGTCGCTCAACGCTGCGTGATGATGATGCTGAACGAAGCGGCGCGCTGCCTGGACGAAGGCGTGATCCGCAGCGCGCGCGACGGCGACGTCGGCGCAGTGTTCGGCATCGGCTTCCCGCCGTTCCTCGGTGGCCCGTTCCGCTATATGGACGAGCTCGGCGCCGAGAAAGTGGTAAAGACGCTGGACTACCTGCGTCAGCAGCACGGCGAACACTTCGCCCCGTGCGAACGCTTGCAGCGCATGGCGCAGCAGGGCGAGCGCTTTTACCCGCTGGGGAGCTGAACGCAGGGCGGCCCGATTTGCACTATAGTTGCAACAGGGCCGCGTTGTGATCGCCATCACTCCTTGCAACAGCGTCAGCCGGTGAGGCTGTACAGCGAGGCGGAGGCAGCGGTAAGTTAGCTTGACCGCCATCAATAAATTTCATGGCGGCAAGGTTAAAATTTAACCCGTTGAATTGATTGTTCTGTGAGCAATCTAGGTTTGCCCGGGGAGGATTGCTGTAAAAAACAGCGTTTTCTTTACGCAAACTTTCAGGCAAAATGCCCGGCCGCCATAAAGAGACGGCGCGTTATCGTTTTAAAGCTTTGGCTTTGGGTTGTAAAACTCGGCGGTACAGCACGCACGGCGTTTCTGTATAGCGTTACTTTGTCAACAACAGCGGTGCAATATGCAAGTTTTGATTATGCGTCACGGAGAGGCGGCGCTCGAGGCAGCCAGCGATGCGGTAAGGCCCCTTACCCTATGCGGCCGCGACGAGTCCCGTCAGATGGCGGCCTGGTTGAACACCAAGTCTGTAGATATTGAACGCGTGCTGGTCAGCCCCTACCTGCGGGCCGAACAGACGCTGGCGACGGTGCGTGAAGCCTTGACGCTGCCGGAGGGCGAAGAAGTGCTGCCTGAGCTGACGCCGGGCGGCAACGCCGAACAGGTCGGCAGCTATCTGCAGGCGCTGGCGATGCAAGGGGTGAGCTCGGTGCTGATCGTGTCGCACCTGCCGCTGGTGGGCTATCTGGTGGCCGAACTGTGCCCGGGCGAGTGCCCGCCGATGTTTGCGACCTCGGCGATTGCCAACGTCGATCTGCCGGCGGACGGCAGTTACGGCAAGTTTGAATGGCAGGTCAGCCCGTCGCAGGTGATGGCCAAAGTGTGAGCCGTGGATGCGGTGCGGAATAAACTCAGGGCGATGTCTGACATCGCCCTGAGTCGTTTCTGCGGGTCTACTCGGCCAGCTCCACCAACAGCAGGATGGCGGCGTTGCCGCCCCATTCCTTCGGCGCCTGGTGGAACGCCAGCACGTCGGGATGCTGCGCCAGCCACAGCGGCGTTTGCTGTTTGAGAATGTGCTTGCCGTGCCCGTGCATCACGCAGGCGCAGTGCACGTGTTCGCGTTTGCAGGCGGCGATCAGCGCCCCCAGCTCCTGCTTGGCCTGCAGCTGGGTCAGGCCGTGCAAATCGAGAAACAGCTCCGGCGAATAATCGCCGCGTCGCAGCTTCTTCAGCTCATACGGGCTGCTGCCGGGGCGCACGTAGCGCGTCGGGCCTTCTTCTTCCAGCTGCGGCTGATATTCATCTGAAAAATAATAGCTGGCATCGACCTGCTCCTGCAGCAGCCGCTGCGGGGCAATCTGTTTGACCTTGGGTTTCGGCGGGCGGTGGACGATGGTGTCCTGGCGCAGCTTTTTCGCGCCCGCCACCGACTCTCTGAAGAGCTGTTGTTCGTCTTTGCTCAGAGGGGGCTTGTTCTTCATGCTTCATTCACCGGAAATCGTTTATTTCGCTAGTTTACCTTGTGAATGAGCGCTGTCGACGCAAAACTCGGGCCAGAGTGAAAAGCGCGAGGGGCAAGCGTGATTTGTCGCGGGCTTCATGGCAAACTATGCGGCTAAATCATGAAACACAGCGCCTGCCGGAGGGCAAATTGGACAAAATTTTCGTCGACGAAGCAGTGAACGAACTGCACACCATTCAAGATATGCTGCGCTGGACGGTAAGCCGTTTCAACGCCGCCAATATCTACTATGGTCACGGAACCGATAATCCGTGGGACGAAGCGGTGCAATTGGTGCTGCCAAGCCTGTTCCTGCCGTTGGATATTCCGGAGGACATGCACACCGCCCGTCTGACCTCCAGCGAGCGCCATCGCATCGTTGAGCGCGTGATCCGCCGCGTCAACGAGCGCATCCCGGTCGCCTACCTGACCAACAAGGCCTGGTTCTGCGGCATGGAATTCTACGTCGACGAGCGCGTGCTGGTGCCGCGTTCGCCGATCGGCGAGCTGATCAACGATCGCTTCAGCGCGCTGATCCCACACCCGCCACGCCATATCCTCGACATGTGCACCGGCAGCGGCTGTATCGCCATCGCCTGCGGCTACGCTTTCCCGGAGGCGGAAGTGGACGCGGTGGACATCTCCAGTGAGGTGCTGGCGGTGACCGAGCGCAACATTCAGGCGCACGGCGTCGAACACCAGGTGATCCCGATCCGTTCCGATCTGTTCCGCGACGTTCCCGCGATCCAGTACGATCTGATCGTCACCAACCCGCCGTACGTCGATGCGGAAGACATGTCCGATCTGCCGCAGGAGTTCCGCTTTGAGCCGGAGCTGGGCCTGGCGGCGGGCAGCGACGGCCTGAAGCTGGTGCGCCGCATCCTGGCCTGCGCGCCGGACTACCTGACCGACGACGGCGTGCTGATTTGTGAAGTGGGTAACAGCATGGTGCACCTGATGGATCAATATCCGGACATTCCGTTCACCTGGCTGGAGTTCGAAAACGGCGGCGACGGCGTGTTCATGCTGACCAAACAGCAGCTGGTGGATTGCAAGGAACACTTCAGCCTCTACCGCAGCTAAACCGCATTTCCAGGGCCCGCACGGCGGGCCTCATAACAATAAAAGACTAACGGTAAGGAGCCGTGATGGCAGGAAACAGTATTGGGCAGATTTTCCGCGTCACCACCTTCGGTGAATCTCACGGGGTGGCGCTGGGTTGTATCGTCGACGGCGTGCCGCCCGGCATTCCGCTCACCGAAGCCGATTTGCAACACGATCTGGACCGCCGTCGTCCGGGCACCTCGCGTTACACCACCCAGCGTCGCGAACCGGATCAGGTACGCATTCTCTCCGGCGTATTCGAAGGCGTGACCACCGGCACCAGCATCGGTTTGATCATTGAGAACACCGATCAGCGCTCGCAAGACTACAGCGCCATCAAAGACGTGTTCCGTCCCGGGCATGCCGACTACACCTACGAACAGAAATACGGCCTGCGCGACTATCGCGGCGGTGGCCGTTCTTCGGCGCGTGAAACCGCCATGCGCGTCGCGGCGGGCGCTATCGCCAAGAAATACCTGCAGCAGAAGTTCGGCGTACAGGTACGCGGCTATCTGGCGCAGATCGGCGACGTGACCTGCGAGCTGAAAGACTGGGATCAGGTCGAGCAGAACCCGTTCTTCTGTCCGGATCCGGACAAGCTGGAAGCGCTGGACGAACTGATGCGCGCGCTGAAAAAAGAGGGCGACTCCATCGGCGCCAAGGTCAGCGTGATCGCAGAAAACGTGCCGGTTGGCCTGGGCGAGCCGGTATTTGACCGCCTCGACGCCGATCTGGCGCACGCGCTGATGAGCATCAACGCGGTGAAAGGCGTGGAGATCGGCGACGGATTCGCCGTGGTGACCAAACGCGGCAGCGAAAACCGCGATGAAATCACCCCGGAAGGCTTCCAGAGCAACCATGCCGGCGGCATTCTCGGCGGCATCAGCAGCGGCCAACCGGTGGTGGCGCATCTGGCGCTGAAGCCGACCTCCAGCATCATGGTGCCGGGCCGCACCATCAATCGCCAGGGCGAAGCGGTGGAAATGGTCACCCGCGGTCGCCACGATCCGTGCGTGGGTATCCGCGCCGTGCCGATCGCCGAAGCGATGATGGCGATCGTGCTGATGGATCACCTGCTGCGCCAGCGTGCGCAAAACGGTGATGTGGTTTCCGACGTGCCTCGCTGGTAATCGCCATGAAAAACTGGATGTTGGGCCTGGTGGCCCTGACGGCCTCCGCCTCCGCCATGGCGCTGACGCCGTGGCAGAAAATCGATCACCCGGTGGCCGGCGCGCCACAGGCGGTGGGCGGTTTCGCCAACGGCTGCATCATCGGCGCGCAGCCGTTGCCGCTGAACTCACCGAACTACCAGGTGATGCGTACCGACCAGCGCCGCTATTTCGGCCACCCGGATCTGCTGGCGTTTATTCAGCGCCTCAGCAGCCAGGCGAACCAGAAAGCGCTGGGCACGGTGCTGATCGGCGACATGGCGATGCCGGCCGGCGGCCGCTTCAGCAGCGGCCACGCCAGCCACCAGTCGGGGCTCGACGTCGACATCTGGCTGCAGCTGCCGCGCCAACGCTGGAGCGCGCAGCAATTGCTGAAACCACAGCCGATCGACCTGGTATCAGGGGACGGCAAACAGGTGGTGGCCAGCCAATGGCAGCCGCAAATTGAGTCGCTGATCAAGCTGGCGGCGCAGGACGCGGAGGTGACGCGCATCTTCGTCAACCCGGCGATCAAGCAGCGCCTGTGCCTGGATGCCGGCGCCGATCGCGCCTGGCTGCACAAGGTGCGCCCGTGGTTCGGCCATCGTGCGCACATGCACGTGCGCCTGCGCTGCCCGGCCGGCAGCCTGGAGTGCCAGGAGCAGGATACGCCGCCGCCGGGTGACGGCTGCGGCGCCGAACTGGCGAGCTGGTTCGTGCCGCATCAGCCTAACGCCAAGCCGGGCAAATCCGTGCCGCCGCCGTTACCGCCGACCTGTCAGGCATTGCTGGATCACCATTTCTCAGCGGAATAACACATGGACTGGTTTGTCATTGGCCCCGAGATGCTCGGGGTGTTGTTTGCGGTAGCGCTGCTGGCGGGGTTTATCGACTCCATCGCCGGCGGCGGTGGGTTGCTGACGGTACCGGCCCTGCTGGCGGTGGGGGTTCCCCCGGCGCAGGCGCTGGCCACCAACAAACTGCAGTCGGTCGGCGGCTCCTTCTCCGCCAGCCTGTACTTTATTCGTCGGCGCGCGGTGAACCTCAACGACCAAAAGCTGACGATATTTCTGACGCTGATCGGTTCGATCGCCGGCGCCATTCTGGTGCAGCATATGCGCGCCGATTTGCTGCGGCAGATGTTGCCGTTGCTGGTGATCGGCATCGGCCTCTATTTCCTGCTGATGCCGCGGCTGGGTGAGGAAGATCGTCAACGCCGCCTCGGGGCCTTGCCGTTTGGGCTGGTGGCCGGCGGTTGCGTCGGGTTTTACGACGGTTTCTTCGGCCCCGGCGCCGGGTCTTTCTACGCGTTGGCCTATGTGACGCTGTGCGGTTTTAACCTCGCCAAGTCTACGGCGCATGCCAAGGTGCTGAACTTCACCTCCAACGTCGGCGGGTTGGCGCTGTTCATCATCGGCGGCAAGGTGGTGTGGAGCATCGGTCTGGTGATGCTGGTGGGGCAGGTGCTGGGGGCGCGTTTGGGCGCGCACATGGTGCTGACCCGCGGGCAGAAGCTGATTCGGCCGATGATCGTGATCGTCTCGCTGGTGATGAGCCTCAAGCTGCTGTACGACAATCACGGCCCGGAAATTCAGCAGTGGTTGACCGCCTTGGTGCACGGTTAAAGATGAAGAGGGGGCGTTGCTTACGCACCCTGTCTTATCGGGTATAATGGCCTCTTTATTTTTGTGGTTATAGAGTTTCTATGTCAGACATGCAGACCCGTCATCGTTATGAACAGCTGATCGAGATCTTCAATCAGTGCTTCAGCGATGACTACAATACCCGCCTGGTGAAGGGCGACGACGAGCCTATCTACCTGCCGGCCGACGACGAACTGCCGTATCACCGCATCGTGTTTGCCCATGGCTTCTACGCCAGCGGCCTGCACGAAATCTCGCACTGGTGCATCGCCGGCGAAGCGCGCCGCCAGCTGGTGGACTTCGGTTACTGGTATTGCCCGGACGGGCGCGACGCGCAAACCCAGAGTGAATTCGAAGCGGTAGAGATCAAACCGCAGGCGCTGGAATGGATGTTCTGCGTGGCGGCCGGTTTCCCGTTCAACGTCAGCTGCGACAACCTGAACGGCGACTGCGAGCCGGATCGTATCGCGTTCCAGCGCAAGGTGCGCGCCCGGGTATTGGCGCTGCTGGAGCAGGGAATACCCACACGGCCTGCGCGCTTTATTCAGGCGTTGCAATCGTTCTACAATACGCCACCGTTGGCGGCCGAGCATTTTCCGTACCCGGAAGATCTCAACTGACGCCACAGCCCGCTATTTAATGAGGAAATTTGATGATCGCAGAATTCGAAGCGCGCATTTTGGCGCTGATTGATGACATGGTAGAGCACGCCAGCGATGATGAACTGTTTGCCGGTGGCTACCTGCGCGGTCATCTGACGCTGGCGGTGGCCGAAGCGGAAGAGCAGGGTGAGCACACTGCCGAAGCGCTGAAAGCGCGGGTGGAAGAGAGCCTGCATAAGGCGATCGCCGCCGGGGAACTCTCGCCGCCGGATCAGATCTTGGTGCGCGGCATGTGGGAAAACCTCTATCAGGCCGCCACGCCTGCCGCTTGACCGCCATGCCGGGGCGCATCACCGCGCCCCTCATTCATGAATTAAACCGCACGCCCTTTCAGCAGCTTTCGTATCCACATCCGATTCGGATTCAACGCCGCCAGCAGGCGTGCATCGCCCGGCAACGGTTCGCCGAACAGCTGCGCCGCCAGAATTTCCGCCGCCAGCGGCGCCGAGCACAGCCCGCGCGATCCCAACCCGCCGATAGCGAACAGGCCGGGATAGACCGGCGCCTCGGCGACGGTTTCGCCACGCTGGTTCTGCCGCTGCAAATCCTGATACTGCGTCACCGTGGCCTGATAGTCCGGCAGCGCGCCGACCATCGGCAGATGATCGCGGGTGGCGCTGCGCACGCCGCAGCGCGCCTGATGAGCGCTGACGTCCACCTGCTGTGGCCAGGCCTGTTCCGGCAGGCAGCGCAGCAGGCGCTCGCGGTTTTCCTGTTGCTCCTGCTCGCGGTAGTCGGTGGCGGTGTCGCCACGCTGGTAGCTGGCGCCGATGCAGTGTTGGCCGTTGTTGGCATTGACCGGCGTCAGGTAGCCGTCGTAGCACAAGACCTGTTTCAACTGACCGAGGGCCGGCGAGCTTGGAATGTGCGACACCTGCCCGCGCACCGAGTACAGCGGCAGGACTTGCGTCGGCGCCAGCTCGGCCAACCGGTGCCCGTTGGCCAGGATCACCGTCGCATGGCGGTGGCTTTCGCCGTGGGTGAAGTCGATACGCCAGCCGTTTTCTTCACGCGCCAGCGCCTGCGCGTCGTGCCGGTAGCGGCAGACCAGACCCTGCCGCTGCGCCAGCGCGAGAGCGCCGCGCGTCAGCTCGGCCGGGCAGAGCCAGCCGCCCTGCGGGTAGGTGATGCCGCCAAAGCCGGTATCGACGCCGCACAGTTCGCTGAGCGTCTTGCGGTCGGCCGCCATCGCCATCGCCGGCGGCCAGTCGGTTTTCAGCATATTGGCGATCTTGGCCCCGCTCTTTTCGTCGTAGGCCAGCTGGCTGACGCCGCACCACTGGTGATCAAAGGTGACGCCTTGTTGCAAGAGGGTGTCGTATTGACGACGGGCGAAGGGAAACGCGGCGCTGAAGAAACTCTCCAGCGCGTCGCCGCTGCCGTTCAGCAGAGGATAAATCGCCCCCTGGCGGTTGCCGGAAGCGCCCTCGGCCGCCTGCTCGTCGGCGCAGTACAGCGTGACGCTGGCGCCGCGCCGCAATAAGGCCAACGCGGTGAGCGCGCTGGCGACGCCACCGCCGATCAGGGCGATGTCGGCGGTGTTGTCCGCCGCCGGACGCCGATACCAGGGCGCCGGGTGGGGGGTAGGCTGCGTATCGGCCGGCAGACCGCCGGCGAGCATCTCACGTTTTTGGCCGAAGCCTTTGCAACGGTTGACCTGAAACCCGGCCTGCTGCAAGCCGCGGCGCACGAAGCCGGCGGCGGTAAAGGTGGCGAAGCTGCCTTCCGGCCGGGCGAAACGCGCCATGGCGGCGAACAGTTGCTCGGTCCACATGTCGGGATTTTTGGCCGGTGCGAAGCCGTCGAGAAACCAGGCGTCGACCTGGTTATTCATGCTGGCGTCGAACTGAGGCAGCAGTTCGTTGACGTCGCCGAACCACAGATCGAGCGTAATGCGGCCTTCGGCCAACAGCAGACGATGGCAGCCCGGCAGCGGCAGCGGCCATTGGGCGCGCAGCTCGTCGGCATAGGGGGCCAGCTCCGGCCAGCGCGCATGCGCCGCCGCCAAATCGGCCTGCTGCAGGGGGAATTTTTCAAAGCTGATAAAGTGCAGGCGTTGCAGTGCAGCATCCGGCTCGGCCTGGCGGAAGCCCGCGAAGGCCTGCCACAGCGTAAGGAAATTGAGCCCGGTGCCGAATCCGGTTTCCGCCACCACTAACAGCGGGCGCGGGTGAGTGGCGAAACGCTGCGGCAGCCGGTTGCCGTGCAGGAAGACATAGCGGGTTTCTTCCAGCCCATCCTGATTGGAAAAATAGACGTCATCAAACTGTTTCGAAACAGGTGTACCCTGTTCGTTCCAGGTTAGCGTTGCGGTTTGGATGGGGGCGTGGTTCACGGTCAATAGCTCGAAATTCAAGGGATGCCGCGAATTCTAACGGCGCTGGCGCCCTGGCGCAAACTGGACAACAATAAAGCTGAAAAACGCTGATCGGACTTGTTCGGCTTACATCTGTACGCTAAAGTGCGATGCAAAATCCCGTAGGTAAATAGTGGAAGAGGTATTGAATGAAACGTGCAGTGATTACTGGCCTGGGAGTTGTCTCCAGCATTGGTAATAACCAGCAGGAGGTCCTGGCGAGCCTGCAGGAAGGACGTTCTGGGATCACTTTCTCCCAGGAACTGAAAGATTCCGGCATGCGTAGTCACGTATGGGGGCAAGTTAAGCTCGACACGACCGGCCTGATCGACCGCAAGGCGGTGCGTTTCATGAGCGATGCTTCCATCTATGCCTTCCTGGCGATGCAAGAAGCGATCGCTTCTTCCGGCCTGAAGGAAGAAGAGTATCAAAACAACCCGCGCGTGGGCCTGATCGCCGGTTCCGGCGGCGGTTCTCCGCGTTTCCAGGTATTCGGCGCCGATGCGATGCGCAGCCCGCGCGGCCTGAAAGCGGTTGGCCCGTACGTGGTCACCAAAGCCATGGCCTCCGGTGTTTCCGCCTGCCTGGCGACGCCGTTCAAAATCCACGGCGTAAACTACTCCATCAGCTCCGCTTGCGCGACCTCTGCACACTGCATCGGTAACGCGGTTGAGCAAATCCAGCTGGGCAAACAGGACATCGTGTTCGCCGGCGGCGGCGAAGAGCTGTGCTGGGAAATGGCCTGCGAGTTCGACGCGATGGGCGCGCTGTCCACCAAGTACAACGACACGCCGGAAAAAGCCTCCCGCACCTACGACGCCGATCGTGACGGTTTCGTCATCGCCGGCGGCGGCGGTATGGTCGTGGTTGAAGAACTGGAGCACGCGCTGGCGCGCGGTGCGCACATCTACGCAGAAATCGTTGGCTACGGCGCAACGTCCGACGGCGCCGACATGGTTGCGCCATCGGGCGAAGGCGCGGTGCGCTGCATGAAGATGGCGATGCAGGATCTGGATGCGCCTATCGACTACATCAACGTGCACGGCACCTCCACGCCGGTAGGCGACGTGAAAGAGCTGGGCGCGATTCGTGAAGTGTTCGGCGACAATACCCCGGCTATCTCCTCCACCAAGGCGATGACCGGTCACTCGCTGGGCGCCGCAGGCGTGCAGGAAGCGATCTACAGCCTGCTGATGCTGGAGCACGGCTTTATCGCGCCGAGCATTAACATCGAAACCCTGGATGAGCAGGCGGCCGGCATGAACATCGTGACTCAGCCGACTCAGCGCGAGCTGACCACCGTGATGTCCAACAGCTTCGGCTTCGGCGGCACCAACGCCACCCTGGTGATGCGCAAACTGGCAAAATAATTCCGCCTGAGCTTCATCTCTCCATCAAGCCCGCGTTTTCGCGGGCTTTTTACCGTTCAAAGCCCGCCGGGCGAGCGCTCGGAGTTTTCCCAAATCACATCCCCTGACACATCATTACCTCGCCATTACACGCGTTGGGCATACAATAGCCAGGTAGCGTGATTATCGCTCGGCGTGGCTTTCTAAAGTGATCGAACATTGAGGCAAGAAGTATGAAAAAGTTAATTGCGGTTGGGTTACTGTCGGCCGTGTTGGCCGGATGCGCCACCGATTCTCCCTGCGTTCCGGTCTACGATGACCAGGGGCGTCTGGTGCACACCAACACCTGCATGAAGGGCACCACTCAGGATAACTGGGAAACCGCGGGCGCGATCGCCGGCGGCGCGGCGGCAGTGGCCGGTCTGACCCTCGGCATCATCGCGCTGACCAAGTGATCGGCGCGGCGCCTGCGGGCGCATGCAACCAGCCCGGCCATTGCGTGCCGGGCTTTTTTATGGTTCATCGCGCTTTAGCGTGAACCAATAGAAAACGGCAGTCAGAACGTTTAGGTTTGTATTCGCCAAAACACACCCTAAACCTTCAAAACTGCCGTCACTATGAATGCTAACCTTTGCTCCCTGTTCTGGGAAGGCTTTATCGTCAATTCCTTCTCGCATCCTTCTGCCAACTCCCTGCTTATCCAGCTCCAGCCTGATTCTGCCGTCATGCCCTGTTGCCGGCGCTGTGAACGGCGGGTGCCTGTTGTGCATGATGTTTCCTTCCGCCGAGTGCGTGAACGCCAGCTGCTCGATTGGGTCGTCTGGCTCAACGTCCCCGTCCGGCGCCTGTGTTGCCCCCATTGCGGGGTCACCACCGAAAAAATCAGCTGGTTGCCTGAACGCCAGAGATATACCACGACACTATCCGTATGGGTTGAGTCACTGGTCCGTTTACTGCCGATTAAGCACGTTGCACAACTCACCGGCCTGCACTGGCATACGGTCAAGAATATCGACTACCGGCGTCTGCTGCGGGAACGGACAGAGCCGCAGCGCCATACCCTCCGCCGTCTGGTGATGGATGAGTTCGCCCTGTTCAAAGGACATCGTTATGCCACCGTGGTGATGGATGCGGATACGCAACAAGTGTTGTGGGTGGGCGAAGGCCGCAGCAGAGCGGCCTTCCGCCCCTTCTTCGTCTGGCTGGGCGCTGAAGGCTGTGCCGCTATCCAGTCTGTCGCCATGGATATGAATACGGCGTTAGACCTGGAGGTCAGGCATCACTGCCCGCAGGCGGAAGTGGTCTATGACTTGTTCCATGTGGTGGCAAAGTATGGCCGGGAGGTTATCGACCGGGTCCGCGTCGACCAGGCCAATCAACTCCGTGATAACCCAAAATCGCGTCAGGTCATCAAACGCAGCCGCTGGCTGCTGCTGCGCAACCCCGAAAACCTGCCCGAAGGGCATGAGGTAAAGCTCACGGAGTTGCTGGAGGCGAATCAGCCGTTGAATGTGGTCTGGCTGATGAAAACAGCGCTGAAAGAACTGTGGTACGCCCCGAGTGAACAAGAGGCGCAGAGACGCTGGGTAAGCTGGTACAGGCAGTCTCAGGAAAGCGGAATCAAGGCGTTGCAACACTTCGCCGAGAAACTGAAAGGGTATGCCGGTGGCATCATCGCGAGTGCCAGACACAGGTTGAATACCAGCGTGCTGGAAGGGATGAACAATAAGATAAAAGTGATGAAGCGGATGGCCTATGGATACCGGGATAACGCTTACTTCTTCCTGAAAATCAAAGCAGCGTTCCCCGGTAAAGCGCGATGAACCTTTTTTATTTCACTGCACCAAAAACGCCTTGAACTGCGGCGTCATCACGGCGCTAAAGCCGTCGTCGGTTTTGCTGATCAGGTAGACCGCCAGCCCTTTCTCTTCGGCAAGTTTCAACGCTTTCTCCGTGCCCAGCACCATCAGGCCGGTATCCCAACCGTCGGCCTCGAGCGCGGTAGGGGCGATCACCGTGGCGGAAACCAGTCGGTGGTTGATCGGCCTGCCGGTGGTCGGATCGATGACATGGGAGTAGCGCTGGCCGTTTTGTTCAAAGTAGTTGCGGTAGCTGCCGGCGGTGCTGATGCCGTAACCGTGCAGATCCACCAGCGCCTGCACCGCGTTTTCACGGTCGGTCGGCTTTTGGATCGCCACTCGCCAGGGTTTGCCCTGGCCGTTGACGCCCCGTGAAGAGACCGCGCCGCCGACCGATACCAGGTAGTTGGTAATGCCGTTGCGGTTCATCAGGCGCACCAGTTCATCGGCACCGTAGCCTTCGCCCAGCGTTGAGAGATCGACATACATGTCCGGCAGATCTTTTTGCAGCCACTCCCCGCGATTGTCGCTGATAAGCTTCAGGTGCTGCAGGCCGATGCGCTGCTTCGCCGCGTCGATCTGCGCCTGTTCCGGCACCTTGACCGGATGCTTGTCGGGGCCGAATCCCCACAGGTTCACCAGTGGGCCGACGGTGATGTCCATGGCGCCACCGGTATCGCGGCCGATGCGCTGGGCCATCAGCACGATGTCCGCCATGCCGCGCGGGATCGGCTGCGGTTCGAGGCTGGCGCTACGGTTAAATTGCGACAGCACCGAGTCGGCGCGGTAGGTGGAGATATCGTCGTTGGCCCGTTCGAGCACCGCGTCGATCTGCCGCTGCAGTTCTTGCTTGCCGATCGCGACGTCACCGCTGACTTTAACGCTGTAGAAGGTGCCCATGGTCTTGCCGTCGATATCGATTTGCGGGCGGGAGGAGGCATCGTCGCAGGCGGCGAGCAGGGCGCATAAGGCGCTGAGCAACGCCCCTTTGGCGAACAGGGAAGCCATAACATGTCCTTTGAAAACGAGAAAGCCGCTACAAATAAAGTAAAGCGCGGCAAATGGAAAGCGGATAAAGGTAAAATAGCATTTTGCTGGCGTTGTGGCTGCGCCTGAGCTAACGTCTCGCTCATGCTTCTCGCTGAGGTTTCAAGCTGCCACCATGAGTTCAACCGCCATTTCCCGGCTTATCCATCCCTTTGTCAAAGACCGTTTCCTGCATGCGCTGTTGTTGGCCGGCGTAGCGATGTTCGCCTTTCATCCGCAGCCGATGGCGGCGCTGGGCGGGTTTATCGACGGCCGCACCCTCATTACTCTGTTGGGGCTGATGCTGCTGACCAAAGGCGTTGAGGTCAGCGGCTACTTCGACTTCGTTGGCCGCAAGATTATCAACCGGCTGCATAGCGAACGGCGGCTGGCGCTGTTCCTGGTGTTCTCTGCCGCGCTGTTGTCGTCGTTTCTGACCAACGACGTGGCGCTGTTTATCGTCATTCCGCTCACCATCACGCTGAAAAAACTGTCGGCGCTGCCGGTGGGCCGTTTGATCATCTTTCAGGCGCTGGCGGTGAACGCCGGTTCGTTGCTGACGCCGATCGGCAACCCGCAAAATATCCTGCTGTGGAGCCGCTCCGGCCTCTCTTTCCTCGGCTTCATCGGCCAGATGGCGCCGTTTGGCGCCGCGATGATGCTGAGCCTGCTGGCGCTGACCTGGTTCAGCTTCCCGGCGCGCGACATCGTGAAAACGCCGAATACCGAGGGCTACCCCTATCAACGGCCGCTGTTGCTGAGCTGCGTGGGGCTGTATGCGGTCTTCCTGCTGTGCCTGGATATCGGTCTGCCGCTGTATGGGTTGCTGGCGGTGTTCGCCGGCTTTTTATTGCTGGCGCGCCGGGTGCTGTTGCAGATCGACTGGAGCCTGATTTTCGTGTTCGCCGCCATGTTTATCGATGTTGGCCTGTTTACCCGCCTGCCGCCGCTCCAGCCGGCGTTTGCCGCGATCGCCGGGCTCAGCGACGGCGGGGTGTACGCGCTGGGCGTCGGGCTGTCGCAGATCGTCAGCAACGTGCCGGCCACCATTTTGCTGCTCAACTATGTGCCCGCCAGCGCGCAGTTGGCCTATGCGGTTAATGCCGGCGGCTTTGGGTTGGCGGTCGGCTCGCTCGCCAACCTGATTGCGCTGCGCATGGCGGGGGAGCGCAAGATCTGGTTGCGCTTCCACTATTACTCGCTGCCGCTGCTGGCGTGGGCCGCGCTGGTCGGCTGGCTGTTGAGCTAACTCTGATTGCCGCTCTGCCGGGCGGCCAACAGGCAAATGCTGCGGGTCACCTGGTAGGATTTCACGAAGGCGCTGACGGGTAAAAACTCGAAGCGCGAGTGGAAGTTATGCGCGCCGGTGAAGTAATTGGGCGTCAGGATGCCGCGGCTCGAGAGCGCCGCGCCGTCGGTGCCGCCGCGCATCGGGATCACCTTCGGCGGGATGCCGTGGGCGGCAAGGGCGCCAAAGATCAGATCGATGGCGCGCCGATCTTCGCCGATGGCGTTGCTGATGTTGCTGTAGATGTCGCTGATGCTGCAGCTGACGTTGGCGCGTGGATAGCTGGCCGCCACCTGGCGCACCGTCTCCTCAAGGCGGGCTTTGCGTGCCTCGAAGGTGGCGCGATCGAAGTCGCGAATCGACACCTTCAGCGTCGCCTGATTGGCATTGGCGGCCAGATCCGTGAACCAGAAATAGCCCTCGCGTCCGTCGGTGTGTTCCGGGGTATCCTGCACGTCGAATCGGTTGATGATGTCGTTGGCGATGCGTATCGGGTTGATTAACACGTTTTTCGCCGACATCGGGTGGGCGGTTACCCCTTCGATGCGGATCTCCGCCGCCGCCGCGTTGAAATTCTCGTAAACCACTTCACCCAATTCGCAGCAATCGATGGTGTAGGCGAAATCGACGGCGAAACGCTGCAGATCCAGCGCCTTGGCACCGCGCAGGCCGATCTCTTCATCCGGCACGAACGCCACCACGATATCGCCGTGGCGATCGGTGGCGGTCAGGTTGGCCAGCAGCGTCATCACCACGGTGACCGCCGCCTTGTTGTCGGCGCCCAGCACGCTGGTGCCGTCGCTGAACAGGATCTCTTCGTTCCGGTAGGGCAGGATCTCCGGGTGCTCGGCGGTGCGCAGCCAGATATCTTGCTCGGCGTTCAGGCATAAATCTTCGCCGGTGAAGCGCAGGCGCTGCGGGCGAATTTCGGGCGACAGGCCGACGTCCACGGTGTCGATATGGGTGATGAAGCCGATGCGCGGCGCGCCGGGTTGGGTGCCGGGCTTGCGGGCGGTGACGGTGGCGTGGTCGTCTATCTGCACGTCGGCCAGGCCGAGCCGGCGCAGCTCTTCCGCCAGCAGCTGCGCCATCTCATGCTGCCCCGGCGTGCTGGGCAGGGTGGTTGCGGCGGCGTCGCTCTGGCTGGTCACCGCCAGGTAGCGGAAGAAACGTTCGGTGAGCTGTTCGGCAATCGGGCTGGTCATCGGAACTCCTCGCGGTTGGCAATCTACCGGTTTTAAAACGAAATCAGCCGTTTGTCCAACGGTGCAATGCGTAAACTGCCAGAATGCGAAGCATCGCGCAGAAACAAAAAATAGCGGTGAAACTAGGAAATCGTCGCAGGTTTCTGCGGCAAAATCGGTGTTAGCTGTGGGCCGGGAAGCGCCTACATAACACTTATCTGTTCCTCAAGGAGAATTCATGCACACCGGTCACGCTCTGCTTATCACCTTACTGTCCCTTGGCCTCTCTCCCAGCGCCTGGTCCTCTGCCGACACCGGGCATGCCAACAGCAACGCCAACAGCCGCGAAGTGGCCAGCGCGCTGGGCGGCCTGAAAAACAAAACCTACGAACTGGAACAGGCGCCGAAGATCCGCGTCGCCAGCTTCAATATCGCCGCCGGCAAGGTCAGCGACATGACCGCCATCGCCAAGGCGATTCGCGCGATGAACGTCGACGTGGTGGCGCTGCAAGAGGTGGATAAGCTCACCGCCCGCAGCGGCCGCGTCGATCAGGCGGCTGAGCTGGCGAAGCTGACCGGCATGCAGGCGGTGTTCGGCCGGGCGATCGACTTCGACGGCGGCGAATATGGCCTGGCGTTTCTGTCCAGGTATCCGCTGCACGACGCCGTGATCTATCCGCTGCCGTCCGGCCAGCGCGAACAGCGCATCGCCTTCAGCGCCAAGGTCGACGTGCCGGAGTTCCCGGCGCCGATCACCCTGTTCAACACTCATCTCGATACCAAGGAAGATCCGACAATGCGCTTGGATCAGGTGCGGGAGCTGAACGATCGCACCATCGAAGTGCGCGGTATCAAGCTGCTGTTCGGCGACATGAACGATGTGCCGGGCAGCGTGACCTGGCTGGAATTGAGCCGCTATTGGAACGACATCATGCCTAACGGGCAGGATGGCCGCAGCTGGCCGGCGGAAAATGCCGAGATCAAGGTGGATTACCTCTTCACCGGCAACGCGCAGCGCTGGCATCTGGACAGCCTGACGGTACCGAACGCCAGCGGCGACTGGAACGGCGTGCATTGGCCGGCGGTGAGCGATCACCTGCCGCTGGTGGCGGAAATGCGCCTGACCGAGCAATAAGCCGGTCGGCATTCCGTTGGGGCCGGGCTAAGCTACGGCAATCTGCGCCAGCCGCTCGACGGCGCTGCGGATCTCGCCCGGCGTCAGGGCCGAAAAGCCCAGCAGCCAGCCGTCGCGCTGCGTCTGCGCCGTCTGGTATTGCGCCGTCAGCCCGGGCGTGAGGATGCCGAGCCGCTGCGCCTGTCGGCTGAGCGCCGCCTCCTGGCCGGGCGGCAGCCAGACGCTGAGCTGCAGGCCGCCGGCGGCGGGAGCGGGCGTGGCGAAGTGGCCGAGTTTTTCGTGAACTTCCGCCAGCAACGCATCGCGCCGGCTGCGGTAGAGCTGGCGCATGTAGCGGATATGCGCGGCAAAGTACCCCTGGCGGATGAATTCGGCGGTGACCGCCTGCATCAGCTGCGCGCTGTGGCCGTCATACACCGTGCGCGCGGTGACGAACGCGTCAACCAGCGTAGGCGGGACGATCAGGTACGCCAACCGCAGCGAAGGGAACAGTGATTTGGAGAAGGTGCCGAGGTACAGCACCCGGCCACGGCGATCCAGGCCCTGCATCGCCGGTATCGGCAGGCCGTCGTAATGAAACTCGCTGTCGTAATCGTCCTCGACGATCCAGGCCTGCTGCCTGTCCGCCAGCGCCAGCAGCGCCAAGCGGCGTGCCAGGCTGAGCGCTGCGCCGGTTGGGTATTGGTGCGAGGGCGTCAGATAAATCAAACGAGGGTCGGGCAAGGAGGGGTCAGCACGCAGGCCGTCGCCGTCCACCGCGACCGGCGTCAGGGCGGCTCCGGCGCTGATAAAAGCGTTTCTTGCCCCGGTGTAACCCGGCTCTTCCATCCAGACGCTGTCGCCGCTGTCCAGCAGCAGCGTGGCGATCAGCTGCAGCGCCTGCTGCGAACTGGTCAGCACGATAACCTGCCGTGCATCGCAGATCACGCCGCGCGTTTGATTGACGTGGGCGGCAATCGCTTCACGCAGCGGCAAATAGCCCTGCGGGTCGCCGTAGCGCAGCAGGCTTTCTCCCTGTAGCCGCAGGCGCTGTGCGGTCAGTTGCTTCCACAAGGCCAGCGGAAACGCACGCAGATCCGGCGAGCCGGCGGCAAACGCCCGTGGCTGCTGCGGTTCGCGGCAGCCGCCGGTTTGTACGATCTGTTGGCCGCGCTGCGAAAGGCGCGGTATGCCGGCAGCGGTCGCCGGCGGCGGTGATTTGGCGATGATAATCGCCACAAAGGTGCCCTGGCCGACGCGGCGCTGCAAATACCCCTCCGCCTCCAACTGACCGTAGGCCGCTTCGACGGTCACTCGCGAGAGGCCCAGATCGCTGGCCAGCACCCGGCTGGAAGGCAGGCGTTGCCCAACGCTCAATGCAGCTTGGTGGATGGCCTGCCGCAATGCGCCGCACAGGCGATCGCGCAGCGTGCCGGCGGTGTGGGGCGATTGCTGAAACAACGTGACCAGCGAGTGCTGCATAATGGGTCTTATCACGGTTGGGAAATGGGTATCAATCATAAGACCAAAATGGGGCACTATTGTCATCTGTCTTGATGCACGGGAGTGAATGGTATGTCGAAAGAATCATTGGTGCTGGCTTTTCCTCCGGCGGCGCCGGAAGAGAGCCTGGCCTACCTGGCGGCCAAACTGAGCCGCTATGCGGATGCCTGGGACGTGGCGGAGGATCTGCGCAATGGCGTGGACGGGGTGGTGGTTATCGACACCCGCGCGGAGGCGATGTACGCCGCCGGGCATATTCCCGGTGCGCTCAGTTTGCCGCATCGCCTGATGGATGAAGCCGGCACGGCGCAGCTGGATCGCGAAAAAGTGTATGTGACCTACTGCGATGGCATCGGCTGCAACGGTTCCACCAAGGGCGCTTACAAGCTGGCGAAGCTGGGATTCCGGGTGAAGGAGCTGATCGGCGGGCTGGACTTCTGGCTGCGCGACGGCCATCCGTTGGCCATCGGCGAACAGCCGGGATCGTTGCGCAATCGGGCGGCTGTTGAGGATTGCGGCTGCGCCTGAAGCGTTAAAACACCAGCGCCAGCACGACGGCCAGCGCCAACAGCAGCAGGATCAGCGCGACGGCAGGTTTGCTGAGCGCTTTTTGCAGCGGCAGCGGCAGGGCAGCGATCAGCGGGTTGAGCAGCGGCTGCGGATCGACAGGGTGGCTGACGATAGCCTGAGCCTGGCCGGCTTTTTCCAGGCGTCGGGCAAACAGTTGATGAATGGCGTCGCTCATTTGCGGATGCGTCAGCGGCGCATTGGCGCCGCAGTTGAAGCGCGCCTGGCAATAGTCGTTCATCTGCTGCAGCTCTTGCTCGTCCGCCGGCTGCTTGAGTGCCGCCAGCAGATTGTTCAGCGTCGGCGCGCTCTGCGGGCTGAGGGCCACCTTCACTTGCAAGAATTGGTTTAACAGCTGGAAGTGGCGCGCCGGCAGCGGATCGTTGGTTTTCACGCCCGCCAGATCAAACAGCGTTTGCCAGATTTTAGCCGGCGCTTCACCGGTGGCCGCGCTAAGTTTGGTGACCTGCTGCTGCAGGCTTTGATGCTCTGCGGGCAGCAGCGGGCGATCGCTGGTGGCGGTTTGCTGCGGCTGAGGAATGGTCAGGCCGCCGGTCTGCAACAGATTCAGCACCTGCTGCAGCTGTGGTGGGCTCAGCTGGCTCAGTACCGTGTGGCCGAACTGCTGGCGAATAAAGTCGCTGACCGCCTGGCGGTTGTTGCCCTGCGGCAGTAATTCGGCCAGCTGTTGCAACAGCTGGCGCCCGGCGTGGTTTTGCTGCGCCTGCGTCAGGCGCGTTTGCAGCAGCTGTTCCGCCGGTTGAAAATGGCGCGCCAGCAGTTCACCGCCGTTGTCGGCGCCGAGATCGTGGCGCAGAGTCGCCCAGATCTCCGCCGATTTTGCCGGGCTGAGCGTCATGATTTTCACGATCAGCTTTTCCAGCGTCGTGCGCTGTGCCGGAGAAAGGGGTTGATCGTCAGTGGCCGCCGTTTTGCCCGGGGAGGGAGGGCGTTCGCCGGCGATTGGGGTGCCCGGCCCACTCAAAGGTTGCATATCACCAGTCCTTCGCTGTGTATCCCCGCAGAATGCCTGGAGGAGAGAATCATCATCGTACCCGGCGAAAAGCGCAGGCTTACCCTCTATAATACCTGTAAATCGCCGCCATCAATACCGCCGCTCAGACATTTCTTTACCGACAAAACGTTGCTAATCGCGCCCGCGTCGCTAAGATAACCCCAGACCCGAACATGAGGATGGCATGGTTAAACGGCAGCGGATTGCAAAATGGTTTTTATGCCTGGCTTGCCTGGTGGTGCTGACGTGCATGACCCAGCGCATGGCGGGCCTGCATGCGCTGCAGCAAACGCTGGGGATCCCGGCGGCCACCGCCGTTCAGTCCAGTGATACCGCCGCCGAAGCGCAGCCGACGCCCTGTGAACTGAGCGCCAAGTCATTGCTGGCCGCGCCGCCGGTGATGTTCGAAACCGTACTGTTCGGGCTGGGCCTGCTGCTGGCGCTGTTGGCGCCGACCATTGCCGCGCGCCTGCGTGTTCCTCCTCCTCGCGCCATTTCACCGCCCACCCTCAGGGTGCACCTTCGATTATGCGTTTTCCGTGAATGAGTTAATCGCCCGTTTTTCGCGGTGAATTAATCATTTATGGAGAATTAACATGTTGAAAATTATCAGGCTGGCCTGCGCTTGCCTGTTTATGCTGTGGCTGCCTGCTTTGCAGGCGGCGGACAGCGGCTGGCTGCAAAATCCGGCCAACGATCATGCCAAGGTGCGGCTGCGTGCCGACACGTCACAGCCGGGGGAGACCCGCCTGCTGCTGTCGGTCGAGCTGCAAAAGGGCTGGAAAACCTACTGGCGTTCCCCAGGCGAAGGCGGCATCGCGCCGGCTATCGTCTGGCAGGGCAACCCGCCGCCGGCGACCTGGCACTGGCCGACGCCGCAGCGTTTCGAGGTGGCCGGCATTTCCACCCAGGGCTATCACGATCGGGTTACGCTGCCGATCGTGATGTCAGGCCTGGTATCCGGCCCGCTGGCGGGAACCCTGACGCTATCCACCTGCAGCAACGTCTGCATTCTGACCGACTACCCGTTCAGCCTGGATCTGACGACGCCGAACGATCCGCAGTTTAACCACGACTTCGCGCAGGCAATGGGGCAGGTGCCGATCGCCGCCGGGGTGGCGGAGAGCGTCGAGGCCGGTTACCGCAACGGCGAGCTGCAGATTTCCGCCCAACGCGCCGCCGGCTGGCAGCAGCCCGCGCTGTTCTTCGATACGCTGGCGGATGCCGATCTCGGCAAGCCGCAGGTCGAGACCGACGGCGCTCAGCTGTTGGCGCGAGTGCCGGTCAGCGATGGCTGGGGCGATGCGGCGCCGGATCTGCGCGGCAAAACGCTGACGCTGGTGATCGACGACGGCGGCATGGCGCAGCAGATTACGCTGCCGATTGGCGATCCGCTGGCCGCGCCCGCCGGTGCGGCATTCCCGCTATGGCAGGCGGTATTGATGGCGCTGGCGGGCGGGTTGATCCTCAACCTGATGCCGTGCGTACTGCCGGTGCTGGGCATCAAGCTCGGCTCTATCCTGCAGGTGGAACGGCGCGATCGGCGCAGCGTGCGTTTGCAGTTCCTGGCGTCGTCGTTAGGTATCGTCGCCTCGTTTATGGCGTTGGCCTTACTGATGACGCTGCTGCGGCTCGGCAACCATGCGCTCGGCTGGGGCATTCAGTTCCAGAATCCATGGTTTATCGGTTTTATGGTGCTGGTGACGCTGCTGTTCAGCGCCAACCTGTTTGGCCTGTTCCATCTGCGCCTCTCGTCCGATCTGAATACGTCGCTGGCCACCCATAATGGGCACGGTCTGAGCGGCCATTTCTGGCAGGGCGCGTTCGCCACGCTGCTGGCGACGCCGTGCTCGGCGCCGTTTCTCGGCACGGCGGTGGCCTTCGCGCTGGCGGCGTCGCTGCCGGTGCTGTGGGGCATGTTCATCGCGCTCGGCATCGGCATGAGCCTGCCGTGGCTGCTGATCGCCGCCTGGCCATCGCTGGCGCTGCGCTTGCCGCACCCCGGCCGCTGGATGAATACCGTCAAGCTGGCAATGGGGCTGCTGATGCTGGCGTCGTCGCTGTGGCTGCTGAGCCTGCTGAGCAATCATATCGGCGTGCAGGCCACGCTGTGGCTGGGGGCGTTGGCGCTGCTGGCGTTGCTGCTGGCGGTGTGGCGTCAGCAGGGCGCACGGTTGGCGACCAAGCTGGCTGCGGGCACGTTGGTGCTGGCGGGCGTGGCCTTGCTGGCCGGATCGCTGACCGCCGGCCTGTGGCACCAGCCGTTGCAGGATCGGGTGCAGTGGCAACCGCTGAGCGAACAGGCGATTACCGAGGCGCTCGCCCAGCATAAGCGGGTGTTCGTCGACGTGACTGCAGACTGGTGCGTGACCTGTAAAGCCAACAAATTCAATGTGCTGCTGCGCGATGACGTACAGCGCGCGCTGAGCGCCGACGACGTGGTTGCGCTGCGCGGCGACTGGAGCCGCCCGTCGGCCGACATCAGCGCCTTCCTGCAAAAGCGCGGCAGCGTCGCCGTGCCTTTCAACCAAATCTATGGCCCCGGCAGCCCGGACGGCGAGGTGTTATCCCCGCTGTTGATCCGTGACGCCGTGCTGCAAACCCTTTCCCATGCCAAAGGAACCGAACAATGAAAAAACTACTGATTTTACTGATGATCATCGCCGCCCCGGTGTGGGCCGTCGAGCCTTTCACCCCGGCGCAAGAGGCGCGTATCAAAGAGATGATCCGCGAAACGCTGGTGTCCAACCCGGACATTCTGGCGCAGGCGGTGGACGCCTGGCAGCAGCAAACCGCCGGCCAGCAAATCAGCCAGGCTATCAAGCAGAACGCCAAAACGCTGTACCAGGATCCGGCCAGCCCGCGCCTCGGCGCCGCCAACGCCAAACTGACGCTGGTGACCTTTACCGACTATAACTGCCCGTACTGCAAGCGTTTTGATCCGATGCTGGAGAAGATCGTCAAGCAATACCCGGACGTGGCGCTGGTGGTGAAGCTGCTGCCGTTCAAGGGCGAAAGCTCAGTCAGTTCGGCGCGCGTGGCGCTCACCACCTGGCAACAGCACCCGGATCAATTCTGGGCCCTGCACCAGCGGTTGATGGCGAAAAAGGGCTTCCACGACAACGCCAGCATCGCCGCCGCGCAAGAGAAAACCGGCGTCAAGGCGGTGGCGCCCAGCGAACAGAGCATGACCACGCTGCGCACCAATATGGAGCTGGCGGAACAGCTGGGCGTGCAGGGGACGCCGGCGACGCTGATCGGCGATCGGATGCTGCCGGGGGCGGTGTCGTATGAAGAGCTGGAAGCGATGGTGAAGCAGCAGCTGGCGAAGGCCAACCATGGCTAAGCTCAAGCGCTGGGGGCGCGAGTTGCTGCTGCTGGCGCTGATAGCGCTGGCGGTGGTGACGGTGATGGATTGGCTGAACGCGCCGCAGGCGCCGCCGGCCTTCGATGCTCAGACCCTGACCACGCTGGACGGCGAGCGCGTGTCGTTGGCGCAGCTCAGCCATGAGCGGCCGCTGCTGGTTTACTTCTGGGCCAGCTGGTGCGGCGTCTGCCGCTTCACTACGCCGGACGTCGCCCGTTTGCAGGCGGCGGGCGGCAACGTGCTGACCGTCGCGCTGCGCTCGGGCGACGATACCCAGGTGAAACACTGGCTGGCGCGCAAACGGCTGGCGCTGCCGGTGGTCAACGATCCGGCTGGTACGCTCTCGGCGCAGTGGCAGATTGGCGTGACGCCGACCTTCGTGGTGGTCTCGCAGGGCAAGGTGGTGCAGAGTACCACCGGCTGGACCAGCTACTGGGGGATGAAGCTGCGGCTGTGGTGGGCCGCCGTCTAACCGGCGTTTTTCTCCGTTATCACCTCCTCAATCGCCCGGCACAGCCGGGCGATACCTTCTTCAATCTGCGGCGGCGAGTTGGCGGCGAAGTTCAGCCGCAGGCCGTGCGCGCCCAGCTGTTCCTGCGCATAAAAGCATTCGCCGCGTGCGAAGGTCACGCCGTGCCGCCAGGCGACCGGCATCAGTTCGGCGGTGGTCACCGCCGCCGGCAGCGTCAGCCAGATAAACAAGCCCCCTTGCGGCGTTTCGAAGCGGCACCCCGGCGGCAGCCGCCGTTGCAAGGTATCAATCATCACCTCCAGATGGCGGCGGTAGACGCGCCCGGCGCGCCGCAGCTGTTTGTCGTAACGGCCGACGGTGACGAACGCGTCCAGCGCCCGCTGGATCAGGCTGGAACTGGTGAAGCTGTCGACGTGTTTCAGCCTGGCGAAACGTTGATAGTGTTCGCTGTCCGCCACCAGATAGCCGATGCGCATGCTGGGCAGCAGCATTTTGGAGAAGGTGCTGACGTAGATCACCGCGCCCGGCTGCGCCAGCGCCCGCAGTGACGGCAGCTGTTTGCCCTGGTAACGCAGATCGCCGACGAAGTCGTCCTCCAGGATCACCACGCCGGCCTGTTGGGCGATCGCCAGCAGGCGTCGCCGCCGCGCCTCGCTCAGGCAGCGGCCGGTCGGGTTGTGGAAATTGGGGATGGTGTAGATCAGTTTAGGGCGGTGGCGTTCTAACAACTCCGGCAACAAATCCACCCGCATGCCGTGGCGATCGCCCGGTACGGTGACGATATTGATGCGGTGCTGGCGCAGCAGGCCCAGCGCTTCGGCGTAGGTCGGCTCTTCGACGATCACCGTATCGCCCGGCGCCAGCAGGCTTTGCACCACCAGACTGATGGCGTGCTGCGAGCCGTTGGTGATCAGCACCTGTTCCGCCTGCGTGGGGATGCCCTGCGCGCTGAGGATGCGGCTCAGCGTATCGCGCAGCGGGTAGT
The DNA here is from genome assembly GCF_002935055.1 of Serratia sp. SSNIH1. NCBI lineage: Bacteria > Pseudomonadati > Pseudomonadota > Gammaproteobacteria > Enterobacterales > Yersiniaceae > Serratia > Serratia sp. SSNIH1. The sequence continues at coordinate 4,180,708 of NZ_CP026383.1, read as the reverse complement.
AGCCGCAGTATTCCCCGTAGCTGAAGGCCTCTTCCGCATGGCGGCTGAGCACCGACAGCAGCACTTTGCGAAACGCCTCCAGCGGAAACACCTTAGGGCTGCCGACGCCGGCGGCGAAGTTGATCAGCCCCTCCGGCAGCGGGGCGTCGGCGTAGCCGTCCAGCCGTGAGGTGAGGGTGGTGAAGCTCTCCAGCGGGAATGGAGCATCGCAGCTCGGCCGGGCCGGGCGCGCTTGCGCTTGCGGGTGCGCGACATAGGCGCCGCTGCCGCGCCGCTGATGCAAAAAGCCCTTGGCCGCCAGTTCGGCGTAGGCGTTATCCACCGTTAAACGGCTGACCGCCAGTTCGGCCGCCAGCGTGCGCGTCGAGGGCAGTTTGTCGCCATCGACGAACACGCCGGTGAGGATGGCGCGCCGCAGCGCTTCTTCGATCTGTAAATAGAGCGGAACGTCCTGCTCGCGATCCAACGGGATGTGCATGCGAAATTGGCCCGGTTATGGAGAGAGGTTTTTACTATACCTCATGTCAACAGGGCTTCAAGCGCAGAAAAGTGGCCTGCATGACAACGCCGTAAAGTGGCTATAGTGAGAAAAAATGGCCGCGTTACACTGTCCGCCTGAGCATTTACGTCGCCATTTCTCCGAGGATCTCATGTCATTACCGTCAGGCGTTTCCGCCCGGCCGGCGCTGCCCGGCGCGCGCCTCTTTCAGGGCAGCCACCAGGGTTACGTCATCGCCATTATCAGCGCCATGCTGCTGGCCTTTACCGCCATCATCATCCGCGCGCTGACCGAGTACTATCACCTGCCGACCTTTGTGCTGGCGTTCTGGCGCGCGGCGCTGGTGGCGCTGGTGCTGTTGCCGCTGCTGTTGCTGGTAAAACCGCAGTGGGCGCGCCTGCGCCGTGAACAGGTGGTGTTCTACGCGCTTTACGGGCTGCTGCTGGCGCTGTTCAACAGCCTGTGGACGCTGTCGGTGGCGCTGAACGGCGCGTCGGTGGCGACCATTCTGACTTACTGCTCGGTGGGCTTTACCGTGTTCCTCGGTTGGGTGATGTACAGCGAACGCCTGACGCTGCGCCAATTGCTGGTGATCGCCATCAGCCTGGGCGGCTGCTTCCTGGTCAGCAACGGCGACAGCATGGGGAACAGCCACTTCGATCTGCTGGGGCTGCTGGTCGGGATGCTGTCGGGCATCGGCTATACCCTGTATACCCTCGGCGGGCGGGTGGCCAGCGAACGCGGCTATCCGGTGTGGAACACTATTCTGTACGTGTTCGGTTTTTCGGCGCTGTACCAGCTGGCGTTCAACGCGGCGTTGACGGCGTTCCCGCTGGCGGCGTTCCACGGCATGGCCGGCGACCTGTGGTTCCTGTCGCACGGCGCACAGGGCATTCAGTGGAGCGGCTGGCTGTTGCTGCTGGCGCTGGCCGCCGGGCCGACGCTGCTGGGCTTCGGGTTGTATAACATCAGCCTGAAAACGCTGCCGCTGGCGGTGGCCAACCTGATCCTGTCGCTGGAGTTGGTGTTCACCGCGGTGATCGCTTATTTCCTGCTGGGGGAAAGCATGAATCAGCTGCAGCTGCTGGGCAGCGCGCTGGTGATGGGCGGGGTGCTGCTGTTGAAAAGCAAGACCGCCGAGGCGTGATAGGCTACCATTACGCCTCGCAAGAGAGACCGTAAGATGAATAACCCGAGATTGAAACGAGCGCTTATCGCTTGAATGGCCGTGTTGAGTGAACGACAACACGGCCACAGACATTCCGTTCCGTGGCTTTTATTCCCGTAACAAGAGAATACGCCATGTCCGAAAAACACTGGTCCAAAACCGAGCTGCTGCATCAGACGGTGACCAACCCGAATATAATCGTCAAAGGCACCCACAGCTACTACAGCGACTGCTGGGATAACAGCTTCGAGCGCTCGGTGGTGCGCTATCTGCACGGCGACGCGGTCAGCCGGCAATGGCAGCCGCTGGGCGACATAGACCGCCTGCTGATCGGCGATTACGTGTGCATCGCGGCCGAAGCGGTGATCCTGATGGGCGGCAACCATACCCATCGCATCGACTGGCTGAGCCTGTATCCGTTTATGGCAACCATCAAACAGGCGTACCGCCCCAAAGGCGATACCCGGCTGGGCGACGGTTGCTGGATCGGCATGCGGGCGATGCTGATGCCGGGAATCTCGATAGGCGAGGGGGCGATCGTCGCCGCCGGCAGCGTGGTGGCCGGCGATGTTGAGCCTTATGCCATCGTCGGCGGTAACCCCGCGCGGTTTATCCGTTGGCGGTTCACGCCGGAGGTTATCGTGCGGTTGCTTGCCTTGCGCCTCTATGACTTGTCCGAGGCGGACTTTGCGGTGATTCTGCCCCTGCTCGCCGATGACGATATCGAGGCGTTGGAAAGGGGAATTGCGGCCCTACGCCGTTAAACACAACGGGCGGGGGATCCCCGCCCGTTTCGCGTTACTCGGCTTTGGCCTCGGCCGCAGGTTGGCGGCGTTTGCGCATCAGGCGCAGCAGCGGCGGCAGCGCCAGTACCGCGACCGCCAGCACCAGCAGCGTTTGCGCGATGCTGCTGCTCCACAGAATGCCGAACTCGCCGTTGCTGATCGACAGCGCGCGACGCAGATTTTGCTCCAGCATCTCACCCAGCACGAAGCCCAGAATCAGCGGCGACATCGGGAAGTGCATTTTCCGCAGGATGTAGCCGAACACGCCCAATCCGACCATCAGCAGCAGGTCGAAGGTGGTGCTGTGCACCGCATAAACCCCCACCGCCGACACCGCGGCGATCGCCGGCACCAGGAACCACAGCGGGATGGTCAGCATGCGCGTGAACAGGCCGACCAGCGGCAGGTTCATGATCAGCAAAATGACGTTGGCGATCAGCAGCGCGGCGATCAGCCCCCAGACGATATCCGGCTGTTCGGTGAACATCGCCGGGCCGGGGGTGATGTTGTACAGCGTCAGCGCGCCCATCATCACCGCCGTGGTGCCGGAACCCGGCACCCCCAGCGTCAGCATCGGAATGAACGAGCCGCACGCCGAGGCGTTGTTGGCCGCTTCCGGCGCCGCTACGCCGCGGATGTCGCCCTTGCCGAAGGTGTCGCTGTTGCCGCTGATTTTCTTCTCGGTCATGTAGGTCAGCGCACTGGCGATGGTAGCGCCGGCGCCCGGCAGAATGCCGACGAAGAAGCCGATCACCGACGAACGCAGGGTAGGGCCTGCGCACTGCGCCGCCTCTTTGCGGTTGAACAGCAACCGGCCGGTTTTACGCACCAGCTTTTGCCCGGCGCTGGTGCTCTCCAGCATCAGCAGGATTTCACTGACCGAGAACAGGCCGATTACAACGACGATGAACTGTACGCCGTCGGAGAGGTGCACGCTGTCGAAGGTAAAGCGGTAAACGCCGGTGTTGGCGTCAACGCCCACCGTCGCCAGTCCCAGGCCGATCAGCGCCGCCAGCAGCGATTTCAGCGGGTTCTGGCTCATCATGCTACCGAGGCAGGCGATGGCGAACACCATCAGGGCGAAATACTCCGCCGGGCCGAAGGCCAGCGACCAGCGGGCCAGCAGCGGCGCGAACAGGATGATGCCGCCGATGGCGATCATCGATCCGACGAACGAGCTGACCGCCGAGATGGACAGCGCCACGCCGGCGCGCCCCTGCTGCGCCATCGGGTAGCCGTCCAGCGCGGTCATGATCGCCGCCGCGTCGCCCGGCACGTTGAGCAGAATCGACGAGATGCGCCCGCCGTACTCGCAGCCGATATACACCGTCGCCAGCAGGATCAGCGCCGATTCAGCCGGCAGCTTGAGGGCAAACGCCAGCGGCAGCAGGATCGCCACGCCGTTGATCGGCCCGAGGCCCGGCAGCAGGCCGACGATGGTGCCGACGAAGCAGCCGATCAGGGCGATAATCAGGTTCTGCGGCACCAGCGCCACTTCGAACCCTTGGGTCAAATACATCCAGGTATCCATCATCGCTCCCGTTAGCTCAGCCAGGCGCCGAGCGGCAGTGTGACATCGAGAAGTTGGTCAAAGGCGTAATACAGCGCTGCACCCATGACGACGCCGGAAATGGCCGCCGCCGGCAGGCTGGCCTGAAACAGCAGGCCGATGCTGAACGTCAGCAGCGCGGTCGCCAGCGGGAAACCCAGCCATTCAAAGCCCCAGGCATACAGCACCAGGGTGATCACCAGCACCAGCAGCCGCTGCAGCACCTTGTTGTGCGGCCACTCCACCGCCTGCGGGCGGCGCAGCAACAGCAGGGCTGCGCACAGCGCCATCAGGCTGAGGATCGCCAGCGGGAACGGGCGCGGCCCCAGCGGTTCATAGCTATATTCGCTTTGGATGCCCCAGCCGATGAACAGCCCGCCGATACACAGCAGCAGCCAGAAACCGGCAAAAATACGATCGCTCATGGTTTTCCCCTGCGGTTATTTGGCCAGGCCGAATACTTTTGCCTGCTCACGGTATTGGGCAACCTGATTCTTCACGTAGGCGTCCAGCTCTTTGCCGGTCATGTTGAATTCGAACAGGCCGCGCAGATCGCGCTGCTGCTTGAATTCGTCGGTCGCCATCATTTTCTGGAAGGTGTCGATCCACCACTGATACTCTTCATCGCTGACTTTCGGCCCGACGTAGAAGCCGCGAATGATCGGCCACACCAGGCTGTATCCCTGCTCTTTGGCGGTTGGAATGTCGGCCAGCTGGCCCGGCAGACGTTGCTCGGCATACACCGCCAGCACGCGGATCTTGTCGCCCTGCAGATAAGGCACCATCTCGCTCAGGTCACCGGAGACCGCCTGGATATGGTTGCCGAGCAGCGCGGTTACCGGCTCGCCGCCGCCTTCGAAGGCCACATAGCGCATCTTGCGCGGATCCACGCCGACTTCGCGCGCCAGCAGCGCGGTTTTCATCCAGTCCTGGCTGCCGATGGAGGCGCCGGCGCCGAACACCACGCTGTTGGGATCTTTTTGGAAGGCGTCCATCAGATCTTTCAGGGTTTTGTAAGGCGAGTCGGCGCGCACCGCGATCATGCCGTAGTCGGTACCGACCGCCGCCAGCCATTTCACGTCTTCCACGTTATAGCGGCCGAACTTGCCCTGGGACAGATTGAGCAGCGAGCCGCCGGAGAAGGCCACCACGGTGCCGAACTCCGCCGGGCGCTGCGCGACGATGGCGTTGTAGGCCACTGCGCCGACGCCGCCGGGCATATAGGTGACGCGCATCGGCTTATCGATGGCCTTGGTGTCCTGCAGCGACACCTGAATCAGCTTGCAGGTCAGATCGAAGCCGCCGCCGGGCTTGGCCGGCGCGATGCATTCGGTGCGTTTGGGCGCTTCCACGGCAAAGGCCTGATTGGCCGCCAGCAGCAGGGCGGCGGCGGTAAAGGTACGGGTCATTATTTTTTTCATTGTGACTTGCCCTCGGTATTGTTCTGGTTGTGAAATCCCGCCGGGTGCGGTTGCAGGATTGTTAAAACAACAACCTTTCATTTACCTTTCAGCGGCCGGAAAAGTTTCCAGTCTGTGATTGGGGTCGCTTGTCGCGAGCGAAGAGCGGGTGCACTACCATAGAAAGGAAGAGAAGAACAGGGGGCAAAACCGGCCAAAATCCTGCGTAATATCAGGTTTGCGGTTCTGCTCTCGCGATAGAATCATGAGCAATAAAATGAATAGAGACGCAGTAATATGTTTTCGTTAGGGAAATTGTTTGGTGGCAGGGACAGCGCCAAAGTGTGCGCGATTAAACGGCTGCCGGAGGTCTATGCAGAGATGACCGGTGAAACCGGGCAGTGTCGTTTAAAGCGGCTGCGTGCCGATATTGGCGTATTTGAGCTGCATTTCGTCAATGCCTACGGTGAAAAGTATGCCTGCCAGATGACCGCCTGCGTGACCGGCATCGATCTGGTGTTTGCCGCCAACAATCGCTCCGTGCTGGTGTCTTCACCGTTTACCGCCGACAAGCTGCGCCCGGTGCTGGACATTGCCGTTGCCGACAGCCCCGTTCCGCTGAGCTGATACCGGCCTGCGATCGCGCTCCATATGCATAATTGTGTGCCAGCTCCCAAAACTGGCGGCGCGGCACTCTTTTATCCCCTTATTTTCCATGCCATTCTCTGTTATCGACCTGTTAACAAGCACGCTATCGGCGTCAGGTTGTTCAGGTAAATCAATGGAATGGAAACATGCGACTGTTATTGGTTGAAGATCACCCCGAGCTGTCTCACTGGTTGCAAAAGGCGCTGACCGGCGCCGGCTTTGCCGTCGACGTCGCCCCGGACGGCGTGGCGGCCGATCATCTGTTGCTCAACGAACGCTATGCGCTGGCGGTGTTGGATGTGGCGCTGCCGCGTTTGAACGGCCTGGATTTGCTGGCGCGCCTGCGCAAGCGCGGGCAGGATCTGCCGGTGCTGCTGCTGACGGCGCGCACCGACGTGGCCGATCGGGTGAAGGGCCTGAATCTGGGGGCGGACGATTACCTCACCAAGCCGTTCGAACTGGATGAGCTGGAAGCGCGCATTCGGGCGCTGCTGCGCCGCAGCGTCGGCGCCGCGCAGCCGGCGTTGCAGTATGGCGCGTTGACCTATCACGACGAAGGCTATTTCCTGCTGGAGGGCAAGCCGCTGGCGCTGACGCCGCGCGAACTGGCGGTGTTGACCGCGTTGATGCACCGCCGCGGCCGCCCGGTGGCCAAGCAGCAGCTGTTTGAGCAGGTGTTTACGCTGTCCGATGAGGCCAATCCGGAGAGCATTGAGCTTTACGTACACCGTTTGCGGAAAAAGCTGCAGGGCAGCGACGTGGCAATCATCACGCTGCGCGGTCTGGGTTACAGCCTGGAGCGGTGCAATGCGGTGGTTTAACGCGCCGCGTTCGTTGTTCTATCAACTGCTGCTGTTTTTTGGCCTGCCGCTGGTGGCGTTGGGCGGCATCTCGATCTACACCCACTATTTCAGCGCCATGAGCGCCGCCACCCTGGCTTACGATCGCACGCTTCTGGCGTCGGCGCGCACCGTGGCGGAGCGGCTGGTGGTGCGCGACGGCAAACTGGCGGTCGATGTGCCCTATGTGGTGCTCGACAGCTTCGAGCGCAACATGAACGACCAGCTCTATTACGAGGTGATCTCGCCGCAGGGGAAAAGCATTTCGGGCTATGACGATTTGCCGCCTTTGCCGCCCCATATCCCGCGCTCCACGCTCTACCCGGCGCTGGTGCATTTTTACGATGCGGAATACCTAGGCCGGGCGATCCGCGTGGCGGCGCTGTTTCAACCGATCAACGAGTCGGGCGTGAGCGGCATGGCGACCATTCTGGTGGCGGAAACCCTGGAGTCGCGCCGTTACCTGGCGCGACAGATGATGATCGCGGCGCTGTTGAGCCAGGGCACGGTGGTGGTGTTAACCCTGATTCTGGCGTTCGCGCTGCTCAAGCGGGTGTTGAAGCCGATGCGCAAGCTCTCCGGCATCATGCTGCGGCGCGATCCGGGCGAGTTGACGCCCCTGCCGCGGGTATTGCCGTGGTCAGAGATGCAGCCGCTGCTGGTGGCGTTCAATCGCTATATCGAACGGCTGCGGCTGATGGTGGCGCGCCAGGAGCGTTTCAGCGCCGATGCTTCGCACCAACTGCGCACGCCGCTGGCGGTGTTGAAGACTCAGGTCGGGGTGGCGCTGGCCAGCGACCGGCCGCAGCAGTGGCGCGAAAGCCTGCAGGCGATGAGCACGACGCTGGATAATACCGTGGCGCTGACCGACCGCCTGCTGCATCTCTCACGCCTGAAGGCCAGCGAGCACCAGGCCGAGCGCCAGCTGCACCCGGTCAATCTGGCGCAGGTGCTGCGCGACGCCTGTTTTTCCCGCTTGCCGCAGGCGCGCAGTAAACAGATCGATCTCGGGTTTGAAGGCGAGGCGGCGTGCCAGGTGGCGGGGGAACCGCTGCTGTTGGCCGAACTGTGCGCCAACCTGCTGGACAACGCGCTGAAATACACGCCGCGCCAGGGCGTGGTGACCGCGCGCCTCACTCAGGATCAGGCGTCAGGGGAAGGCGTGCTGGAGATTGAAGACAGCGGCCCCGGCATCGCCTTGCAGGACAAGGCGCTGGCGCTGCAGCCGTTTCATCGGCTGGACAACGTGGGCGATCAGCCGGGCGCCGGCCTGGGGCTGGCGCTGGTGAAGGACATCACCGCGTATCACGGCACCCGCCCGGAGCTGCTGAGCTCCGCCGCGCTGGGCGGCCTGTTGGTGCGGGTGCGTTTCAGGCTGCTGCCTTAAGCCTGTTCTTTGCAGGATTCGACGTCGGCCGCCGGGGCTTTGGCTTTACGCGTCAGCGGCGTGCGCAGCCGCTGCGACAGAATAACGCCCAGCAGGGTGATGCCGCCGCCGATCAGGTGGTAACCGTGCAGCTGTTCATGCAGGAACAGCACGGCGATAGCGGCGGTAAACACCGGCGCCAGGTTCATAAAGATCGAGGCGGTGTTGGCGCCCAGGCGCATCACGCCCTGGATCCAGAGGAAGGGAGCGATGATCGAAGCCGGAATGCCGGCGAACAGCACCAGCGGCAGGTTATGGCCGTTCAAGCCGACATCCTGCGCCATCAGGAAATTAGGCAGCAGCAGCAGCACGCCGAACAGGATCTGCACGTACAGCGATTGCCAGTTCGGCAGCGCGATGGCCCAGCGTTTGGTCAACACGCCATACAGCGCGTAAGAGGCGGTGGCGAGCAGCATCATCAATTCCCCCTTGCCGATACCGTGCTGCAGCAGCACGCCGGGCTGACCGCCGCTGACCAGCCAGATCAGGCCGCAGAAGGAGAGTATGCTGCCGAGCAGCACGCCGACGGTTGGCGCAATGCGCAGCAGTACGATGCTAATCAGGATGGTCAGCAGCGGGATCAGCGATACGATGATGCCCATAAACAGCGCGCTGACGCTGTGTGCGGCGTAATAGGCCAGGCTTTGGTACAGCACCATGCCCAGCAAACCGAGGATCATCAATTTCCACCAGTTGGCGCGCACCTGCGCCCAGTTGCGCAGCACGCCCGGCAGCACGAACGGCGTCAGGGCAATCAACGCCAGCAGCCAGCGGTAGAGCGAGATGGCCGCCGGATCGATGGCGGTGGCGGAGAGTTTGCTGACGACGGCGTTAATCGACCAAATCAGCACGGCCAACAGCGGGAAAAGCATATTCATGATAATTATTCTCAATGACGTCCAACATGCTGGCTAGTCTACGCGTGTCCGGTTTATCATATATAGCGATATCCAGACAAAAATCGGCGTAAACAAGACAAATCACGGGACGAAACCATGCCAGAAATCCGCCATTTCCCCGAGTCGCTGATCCCAGCGCCGAAGCCGGTGCAGTTCCGCTGCGAGGAGTTCAACGCGCGCACCGAATTCCAGCCGCACAGCCACACCTGGGGCCAGTTGATGTGGGTCAAAGCCGGGGTGATGGTGCTGCGCATCGGCGGGCAGCGCTTTCTGGCGCCGCCGGAGTTCGTGCTGTGGGCGCCGGCCGGCATCGAACACTCCTGCTATAACCAGCGGCTGGCGCAGTGCCGCATGGTGGACATCACGCCGGCGCTGTGTGCCGGCATGCCGGCCGACCCTTGCCTGGTGAGCGTGACGCCGATATTCCGCGCTATCGCCGAGGATTTCTATGCGCGCAAGCAGTACATTCCGCAAACGGAAGAGGATTTGCGCCTGTGCCAGGTGCTGATCGATCAGCTGCGCCTGTCGCCGCGCCAGCAAACCTATCTGCCGTCGTCGGACGACAAATTTTTGGCGCCGGTGCTGGAAGCGCTGGAGCACTGCCCGGCGGACAACACCTCGCTGGCGGCGTGGGCGGCTCGGGTCTACACCACCGAGCGCACGCTGTCGCGCCGCTGCCAGCATGATCTGGGCATGTCGTTCAGCGAATGGCGCCAGCGCCTGCGTTTCCTGCATGCCGTGTCGCTGCTCGAGCAGGGCAAGACCGTGCAGGACGTGGCGCTGGACGTCGGCTACAGCTCCGCGTCGGCGTTTATCGTCATGTTCCAGCAGATCGCCGGCACCACCCCTGAGCGCTTTCGCCGTGCCTGATTCAGTGGCACACTATTTCGCAGACAAATAGCCGTAAACCGTCGGAGAACGCAGTGAAAATTCTGGTTGATGAAAATATGCCGTACGCGGCCGAGCTGTTCAGCCGCCTGGGCGACGTGCAGGCTGTGCCGGGCCGCCCGATCCCGCGTGAGGCGCTGGCGGATGCCGATGCGCTGATGGTGCGTTCGGTCACCAAGGTCAATGAAGCGTTGCTGGCCGGCAGCCGCATCGGCTTTGTCGGTACCGCCACCGCTGGCACCGATCACGTCGATGACGCCTGGCTGCAACGGCAGGGCATCGGCTTTTCCGCCGCGCCGGGCTGCAACGCTATCGCGGTGGTCGAGTATGTGTTCTCTGCCTTGATGCTGCTGGCCGAACGCGATGGCTTCCATCTGCGGGATAAAACCGTCGGCATCATCGGCGTGGGCAACGTCGGTTCCCGCCTGGACGCGCGCCTCAAAGCGCTGGGCGTACGCACGCTGCTGTGCGATCCGCCGCGTGCCGATCGCGGCGACGCCGGGGAGTTTTGGCCGCTGGAGAAGCTGGTGGCCGAGGCCGACGTGCTGACCTTCCATACGCCGCTGAATAAATCCGGCCCATACCATTCGCTGCATCTGGCGGACGCCGACCTGTTGGCGGCGCTGCCGGACAACCGCATTCTGATCAACGCCTGCCGCGGGCCGGTGGTGGATAACGCCGCGTTGTTGCAGGTGCTGGAAAAGGGCAAAAAGCTGAGCACGGTGCTGGACGTGTGGGAACCGGAGCCGGATCTCTCCTTGCCGCTGCTGGCGCGGGTGGATATCGGCACTGCGCACATCGCCGGGTATACGCTGGAAGGCAAGGCGCGCGGCACCACTCAGGTGTTCGAAGCGTTCAGCCGCCATCTGGGGCAGCCGCAGCAGGTGGCGCTGGCCTCGCTGCTGCCGGTGCCGGAGTTCAGCCAGATCCGCCTCAACGGGCCGCTGGATGAAGCGCGGTTAAAACGATTGATGCACTTGGTGTATGATGTGCGCCGCGATGATGCGCCGCTGCGCAAAGTCGCCGGGCAACCGGGCGAATTCGATCGCCTGCGCAAGCACTATCAGGAACGCCGCGAGTGGTCGTCGCTGGCCGTGCAATGCGATGACAGCGCCAGCGCCGAGCTGCTCGGCAAGCTGGGTTTCAGCGTGGCATAGCGCGTAAGGTTGTCTTAAGCCAACGCCGCTACAGTGAGCGGCAAAGATTATCGGGCGGTGGTTGCACTGCCCGTCTGCTTTTATGAATGAAATACTCTGGAGAAAACCCGATGTCTGACGGCTGGAATATCGCGCTGCTCGGCGCCACTGGCGCGGTAGGTGAAGCGTTGCTGGAATTGTTGCAGGAACGCCAGTTCCCGGTGGGTGAGCTCTATCCTCTGGCAAGCGAACGCAGCGCGGGCGCCAATGTGCGCTTCAACGGCAAGTCTCTTCTGGTGCAAAACGCCGAAGAGTTCGACTGGTCACAGGCGCAGCTGGCCTTCTTCGTTGCCGGCAGCGAAGCTTCCGCGCGCTATGCCGAAGAAGCCGGCAACATGGGCTGCCTGGTGATCGACACCAGCGGCCTGTTCGCCATGGAGCCGGATGTGCCGCTGGTGGTGCCGGGCGTTAACCCGCAGGTGCTGGCGGATTACCGCAACCGCAATATCGTGGCGGTGGCCGACAGCATGGTCAGTCAGCTGCTGACGGCGATCAAACCGCTGACCGAACAGGCGGGGCTGTCGCGTCTGCACGTCACCACGCTGATGTCGGTATCGTCGCGCGGCAAGGTGGCGGTGGACGACTTGGCCGGCCAGAGCGCGCGCCTGCTGAACGGCATCCCGGCCGAGGAAGGCGTTTTCGGCAAGCAGCTGGCGTTCAACCTGTTGCCGCTGATTGCCGACGAGCAGGGCAGCGTGCGCGAAGAACGCCTGATCGTCGATCAGGTGCGCAAGGTGCTGCAGGATGAAGGGCTGCCGATTTCGGTGAGCTGCGTTCAGTCGCCGGTGTTTTACGGCCACGCGCAGGTGGTGCACCTGGAAGCGCTGCGCCCGCTGTCCGCCGAAGAGGCGCGCAGCGAGCTCGAAGAGGTCGAGGACATTCAGCTGAGCGAAGAGGACGATTACCCGACTCAGGTCACCGACGCCTCCGGCAGCGATGCGCTCAGCATCGGTTGTCTGCGTAACGATTACGGCATCCCCGAGCTGTTGCAGTTCTGGACGGTCGCGGACAATGTGCGCTTCGGCGGCGCATTGATGGCTATCGAAACCGCCGAGCGTTTGGTGCAGGAGCAGATGTACTGATGTCTGAGGTGGTCTCGCCCGTTCAGCCGACGCTGAAAATTGCGCTGGGCATCGAATATGACGGCAGCCGGTACTACGGCTGGCAGCGGCAGCAAGAAGTGGCCAGCGTGCAGCAACGCCTGGAGCAGGCGTTGAGCAAGGTGGCGGATGCGCCGATTAGCGTGCTGTGCGCCGGGCGTACCGACGCCGGGGTGCACGCCACCGGGCAGGTGGTGCATTTCGAAACCACCGCGCGCCGCAAGGACGCCGCCTGGACGATGGGGGTAAACACCCATCTGCCGCCGGATATCGCGGTGCGTTGGGTAAGCCCCGTCGCCGACGATTTTCACGCGCGTTTCAGCGCCACCGCGCGCCGCTACCGCTATATTATTTTCAACCATCGCTACCGGCCGGCGGTGCTGCAACAGGGGGTGACGCATTTTTATCACCCGCTGGACGCCGATCGTATGCATCGGGCGGCGCAGGCGCTGCTGGGCGAAAACGACTTCACTTCGTTCCGCGCGGTGCAATGTCAGTCGCGCACCCCGTGGCGCTGCGTAAAACACGTTAAGGTTACGCGCTACGGCGAATATATTGTGGTAGATATCAAGGCGAATGCCTTCGTGCATCACATGGTTCGCAACATCGTCGGCAGCCTGATGGAGATCGGCTGCGGCAATCAGGATGAGAACTGGATGGCCGAGTTGCTGGCGCTGAAAGATCGCAACCTGGCGGCGGCGACGGCGCGAGCCGAGGGGCTGTATCTGGTTGCCGTGGATTACCCTGACCACTTTGGTCTACCGCGACCGCCGATGGGGCCGCTGTTTTTGCCCGACGATTAAACGCCGGCACGCCTGAAAGCGTCGCTCCCTTGTGCTTCTGCCGGGTGACTGAAACACCCGGCATCAATGAGAGAATTTATGGACATCATCAAGTTTATTATTGATTTCATTCTGCATATTGATGTGCACCTGGCCGAACTGGTCGCACAATACGGCATGTGGGTCTACGCTATTCTGTTCCTGATCCTGTTTTGCGAAACCGGTCTGGTGGTGACGCCGTTCCTGCCGGGGGATTCTTTGCTGTTTGTCGCCGGTGCGCTGGCGGCGTTGCCGACCAACGATCTGAACGTGCACACCATGGTGGCGTTGATGGTGGTGGCGGCGATCCTCGGCGATGCGGTGAACTACACTATCGGGCGATTGTTCGGCGAGAAGCTGTTCAGCAACCCGAATTCGAAAATTTTCCGCCGCAGCTATCTGGACAAGACGCACCAGTTCTATGAGAAACACGGTGGGAAAACGATTATTCTGGCGCGATTCGTGCCGATCGTGCGTACTTTTGCGCCGTTCGTCGCCGGTATGGGGCATATGTCCTATCGCCACTTCGCCGCCTACAACGTGATTGGCGCACTGGTTTGGGTGCTGCTCTTCACTTATGCTGGCTACCTGTTCGGCGATCTGCCGGTGGTGCAGGAGAACCTGAAACTGCTGATCGTCGGGATCATCATCGTTTCGATTCTGCCGGGCGTGATTGAAATTTGGCGCCACAAGCGCGCCGCCGCCCGCCAGCAAAAACAATAAAAACATCGCTCAACCTGTCGGTTCGACCAGTTTTTTGTCCACAGCGTCGGGCCGATATGGTTTAATGAGCGACATTATGGTCTGTTCCTGCGAACAACCCTGAAGCCGATGCCTCAGTCGCCGCGCTTGCCGCGCCGCGAACGGGCATTTTTTCATTGGGGTGTTTTCGGGGGGATTGTTAAAGCATGAACAGCGGACTGGCGTGTGCCAGGTTCAAACAGAAAGGTCATCGATGAGCTGGATTGAACGAATTCTTAACAAGAGCAATATCACACAAACCCGTAAGGCGAGCATTCCTGAAGGGGTCTGGACCAAATGCGACAGCTGCGGCCAGGTTCTCTACCGCGCCGAGCTGGAGCGTAATCTGGAAGTGTGTCCGAAGTGCGACCACCATATGCGTATGAGCGCGCGCGCGCGTCTGCATACCCTGCTGGATGAAGGCAGCGAAGTGGAGCTGGGCAGCGATCTGGAGCCGAAAGACGTTCTGAAATTCAAGGATTCCAAGCGCTATAAAGATCGTCTGGTCGCCGCACAGAAAGCGACCGGCGAGAAAGATGCGCTGGTGGTGATGAAGGGCACGCTGTACGGCATGCCGATCGTCGCGGCGTCCTTTGAATTCGCCTTCATCGGCGGTTCGATGTCTTCCGTGGTTGGCGCGCGTTTCGTGCGTGCGGTTGAGCAGGCGCTGGAGGACAACTGTCCGCTGGTGTGCTTCTCCGCCAGCGGCGGCGCGCGCATGCAGGAGGCGCTGATGTCGCTGATGCAGATGGCGAAAACCAGCGCGGCGTTGGCCAAAATGCAGGAGCGCGGCTTGCCGTACATCTCCGTGCTGACCGACCCGACCATGGGCGGCGTCTCCGCCAGCCTGGCGATGCTGGGCGACATCAACATCGCCGAGCCGAAAGCGCTGATCGGCTTTGCCGGCCCGCGCGTGATCGAGCAGACCGTGCGCGAGAAACTGCCGCCGGGCTTCCAGCGCAGCGAGTTCCTGATCGAAAAAGGCGCGATCGACATGATCGTTCGCCGCCCGGAAATGCGCCAAACGCTGGCGAGCATTCTGTCCAAGCTGACCAACCAGCCGCAGCCGCATTTCGATGAGGCCGCGCCGGTCATTGAGCCGGAGCAGCAGGCCGACGCCTGAGGCAAAGACGGATCCCGCCCGGGTTCAGCCGCCACTTTGTGGCTAAGTGACGGCTGATGCCCGTTCCCTGCCGGCCGCAGCCCTTCTCGCTGCGGTTTGCAGGCTGGCGGCAGTCACGAAGCGCATCGCCTTTACCGCGGTGAGGGTGGTGCCCTGATGGATTAATGAACCCAAGTTCAGTGATGGGACTCATGCAAAACCACCGAATTCCCCAAGCCACGTCGCCATTGAGCTCGTGGCTTTATTATCTGGAACGTCTGCACAGCCAGGCGATCGAACTCGGCCTTGAGCGCGTACAGCGCGTCGCGGCACATCTGGATTTACTGACCCCCGCTCCCACGGTGTTCACCGTTGCCGGCACCAACGGCAAAGGCACCACCTGTCGCACCCTCGAAGCCATTCTGCTGGCCGCCGGCCTGCGCGTCGGCGTCTACAGTTCGCCGCATCTGGTGCGCTATACCGAACGCGTGCGCATTCAGGGGGAAGAGCTGAGCGAAGCGGAGCACAGCCGCTCGTTCGCCGCCATTGAAGCCGGCCGCGGCGAAACGTCGCTGACCTATTTCGAATTCGGCACCCTGTCGGCGCTGCAGCTGTTCAAACAGGCGCGGCTCGACGTGGTGATCCTGGAAGTGGGGCTGGGCGGGCGTCTCGACGCCACAAACATCGTCGATCCGAGCGTGGCGGTGATCACCAGCATCGCGCTCGATCACACCGACTGGCTGGGCAACGATCGCGAAAGCATCGGCCGCGAGAAGGCCGGCATTTTCCGCAGCGGCAAGCCGGCGGTGGTGGGCGAACCCGACATGCCGAACAGCATTCGTCAGGTTGCCGAAACGCTGGGCGCGCCGCTGTATCGCCGCGGCGAAGCCTGGAGCTTCAGCGAGCAGGGAGATCGCTGGCAGTGGCAGGGCGGCGACACGCTGCTGACCGATCTGCCGACGCCGAATGTACCGCTGGCCAACGCCGCTACCGCGCTGGCGGCGCTGAACTGCTCCCCACTGGAAATCGACGAACGCGCGATCTTCACCGGGCTGCAACAGGCGACACTGCCGGGGCGTTTCCAGATCGTGCGGCGGGAGCCGACGCTGATCCTCGACGTGGCGCACAACCCGCACGCCGCCGGCTATCTGGCCGGGCGCCTGGCCAAACTGCCGCGCGACGGCGGCAAGGTGCGCGCGGTGGTGGGCATGCTGTCGGACAAAGACATCGCCGGCACGCTGGCCTGCCTCAGCGAGCAGGTGGATGAATGGTACTGCGCACCGCTCGACGGGCCGCGCGGCGCCAGCGTCGAACAGCTGGCGCAACATCTGACGGAACCGCGCCGCTTTAATGATGTCGAAACTGCCTGGCGGCAGGCTATGCAGGATGCTGATAAACAGGATATTGTGATCGTCTGTGGATCGTTCCACACCGTGGCGCAGGTGATGGCGGCGTTAGACGAGATGCGGGGAGTGTGAGTGGCGAGTAAATTTCAGAACCGACTGGTCGGAACCGTGATTCTGGTAGCGCTGGGGGTAATCATCCTGCCAGGGCTGCTGGACGGCAAAAAGAAGCATTACGAGGATGAATTCGCGGCCATTCCGTTGGTGCCGAAGGCGGGCGATGTCGAAGAGAACGACGTGCTGCCGCCGGTGACGCAGCCACTGCCGGCACAGCCGCCGGAAGGGGCGGGCGCGCTGGTCGAGCAGCAGGCGGCCAACGAAGCGGCGGCGCAACAGGCGGCGCGGCAGACTGCTCAGCAGCCGACGCAGGTGGCACCGCCGCCGGTCGAAACGCGTCCTCAACCGGTGCCGCAGCCCAAGCCGAAACCGGTAGAAACCAAACCGGTAGAAGTGAAGCCGAAGCCGACGCCGCAACCGAAGCCGGTGGAAGTGAAGCCGGCGCCGAAGCCGGAGCCGAAACCTGAACCGACGCCGAAGCCTGAACCGGCACCGCAGCCGAAACCGGCGGAAGAAAAAGCGCCGGCTGGACAAGCCTATGTCGTGCAGCTCGGGGCGTTGAAAAACGCCGCCAAGGCGAACGAGATTGTCGCCTCGCTGCGCCTCTCGGGCTATCGCGCCTTTACCGTGCCGTCAACGCCGGTGCAGGGGCAGATCACCCGCATCTACGTCGGCCCGGACGCTTCCAAGCAGAAGCTGCAGGCGGCGCTGCCGTCGCTGAACTCGATCAGCGGGCTGAGCGGGCAGGTGAAGCCGTACGGCCGTTAAACCCCGCAGGGGCGCAGCACGATGCGCCCCTGAATTAAGGAGTTGTGGAGAGAAAGCGAGAAAAACCGCGCCTTTTACAGGCGAAATCACCTATGTAGGCGCGGCGATTGGGAATTTTTTGATCGCCGCTTTTTATTTGTAACGTGGTAGGAAATCCCCTACGCAAACGTTTTCTTTTTCTGTTAGAATTCGCCGCGAATTGGATGCAGGGGCGATTCATCATTGGAATAGTTCATGGTCTGGATTGATTACGTCATTATAGCGGTGATTGGATTTTCGGCTCTGGTGAGCCTGATCCGAGGGTTTGTTCGCGAAGCATTGTCACTTGTGACATGGGGATGTGCGTTTTTTGTTGCCAGCCATTTCTACTCTTACCTTGCGGTCTATTTCACTCGTTTTGAAGATGAACTGGTGCGAAACGGCATCGCGATCGCGATTTTGTTCATCGCGACCTTGATCGTAGGGGCTATTGTTAACTATGTGATTAGCTCACTGGTAGAGAAAACCGGGTTGTCGGGCACCGACCGCGTGTTGGGCATCTGCTTCGGCGCGCTGCGCGGAGTGTTGATCGTCGCGGCGATCCTGTTCTTCCTGGACACCTTTACCGGCTTCTCACAAAGCGCCGACTGGAAACAGTCGCAGCTCATTCCCCAGTTCAGTTACGTCATCAGGTGGTTCTTTGACTACCTGCAGAGCACGTCGAGTTTCTTGCCGACCCAATTGCCGGGGCGGTAGCGCTGATGAGGAAAAGACAACATGTGCGGTATTGTCGGTATCGCCGGTTTCATGCCGGTAAACCAGTCGATTTATGATGCGCTGACGGTGCTTCAGCACCGTGGCCAGGATGCCGCAGGCATCGTCACCATTGACGCCCACAACGGGTTCCGTTTGCGTAAAGCCAACGGCCTGGTGAAGGATGTGTTTGAGGCGCGCCATATGCAACGCTTGCAGGGCAACATGGGCATTGGCCATGTGCGTTACCCGACGGCCGGCAGCTCGAGCGCCTCTGAGGCCCAGCCTTTCTACGTCAACTCGCCGTTCGGCATTACGCTGGCCCACAACGGCAACCTGACCAACGCCCATGAGCTGCGCCAAAATCTGTTCGAAAGCGGCCGCCGCCATGTCAACACCACCTCCGACTCGGAAATCCTGCTGAACGTGCTGGCCAGCGAGCTGGACCGCTTCCCGCACTACCCGCTGGAGGCCGACAACATCTTTACCGCGGTCGCCGCCATGCATCAGCAACTGCGCGGCGCTTATGCCTGCGTGGCGATGATCATCGGCCACGGCCTGCTGGCGTTCCGCGACCCGAACGGCATTCGCCCGCTGGTGATCGGCAAGCGCACGCTGGAGGATGGCCGCAGCGAGTACATGGTGGCCTCCGAGAGCGTGGCGCTGGATACCCTGGGCTTTGAGTTCCTGCGCGACGTGGCGCCGGGCGAAGCGGTGTACATCACCACCAAGGGCCAGCTGTTCACCCGCCAGTGCGCGGAGAACCCGAAAACCAACCCGTGCCTGTTCGAATACGTTTATTTCGCGCGCCCGGACTCCTTTATGGACAAGATCTCGGTCTACAGCGCCCGCGTGCGCATGGGCCAGAAGCTGGGTGAGAAGATCGCCCGCGAGTGGGAAGATCTGGACATCGACGTGGTGATCCCGATTCCGGAAACCTCCTGCGACATCGCGCTGGAGATCGCGCGCATTCTCGAGAAGCCATACCGCCAGGGCTTTGTGAAGAACCGCTACGTCGGCCGCACCTTCATCATGCCGGGCCAGCAGGCGCGGCGCCAGTCGGTGCGCCGCAAGCTGAACGCCAACCGCGCCGAGTTCCGCGACAAGAACGTGCTGTTGGTGGATGATTCCATCGTGCGCGGCACCACGTCGGAACAGATCGTCGAGATGGCGCGCGAAGCGGGCGCCAAGCGCGTGTACCTGGCTTCCGCCGCGCCGGAAGTGCGCTTCCCGAACGTCTACGGCATCGACATGCCGAGCGCCAACGAACTGATCGCCCACGGGCGTGAAGTGGATGAAATCCGCCAGATCATCGGCGCCGACGGGCTGATTTTCCAGGACCTGGACGATCTGATCGAAGCGGTGCGCGAAGAGAACCCGGACATCACCCAGTTCGAATGTTCGGTGTTCAACGGCATCTACGTGACCAAAGACGTCGACCAAAGCTATCTGGAATACCTGGAGTCGCTGCGCAGCGACGACGCCAAGGCGCTGCGGGGGCAAACCGAAGCGGAAAATCTGGAACTGCATAACGAAGGCTAACCGCCTGCGTTGCTCCCTCAGGGTGCATCGCCGCGTCTGCGGCGGTGCACCTTGCTCCTCTGACTTGCTTATCCCTCGCCATTGCGGCAAAGTCTGCCTGATCTTACTTTTTACGGCAGAGGCCATTTTCCATGAAACGACTCATCATCGGCATTTCCGGCGCCAGCGGCGCTATCTACGGCGTGCGCCTGTTGCAGGTTTTGCGCGACGTCGCAGAGGTGGAAACCCATTTGGTGATGAGCAACGCGGCAAGACAGACGCTGGCGCTGGAAACGCCGTACAGCCTGCGTGAAGTGCAGGCGCTGGCCGATGTGGTGCACGATGCGCGCGACATCGCCGCCGGCATCTCCTCCGGCTCCTTCAAGACCCTGGGCATGGCGATCCTGCCCTGTTCGATCAAAACCCTGTCCGGCATCGTCAACAGCTACAGCGACGGGCTGCTGACCCGGGCCGCCGACGTGGTGCTCAAAGAGCGCCGCCGTTTGGTGCTGTGCGTGCGGGAAACGCCGCTGCATTTGGGGCACCTGCGGTTGATGACCCAGGCAGCGGAGATGGGGGCGGTGATCATGCCGCCGGTGCCGGCGTTTTACCACCAGCCGAAAAGCGTGGAAGACATCATCGATCAGACCGTTAATCGGGTGATCGACCAGTTTGATATCGAACTGCCGACCGACCTGTTCACCCGCTGGCAGGGTGTTAATTAACAGTTTCGTCCCTAAATTGGTACATTTGTGCAACACCGCACTGAATTAGGGCGGAGTATGCACCATAATGATCCCACTTCATCACGCTCACTGTTTCATGGCGCCGCCTTGTCGCGGCTGCCAGTGGCGCGGCCCCGACCGGCCGATTTAATTTTGCGGTTATCGTCCCAGGAAACAGTATTGTGAAGGCCGGAGCCGTTCCCTCCGCCCGTAGCACCGAATGTGGCACGATTACTGCAAATTGATTTGGTGGGGAAAGTAATGCCCGTAGTGGCATCAAAAAAATCAATTTGAGGGTAATTTATGAAAAAGCGGGTTTTGATTTTGCCGTTAGTTCTGGCTTTGAGCGCCGCCAGCAGCGCCTTTGCCGCCATTCCTTCCACGCTGAAGATTGGCACCGATCCGACATACGCGCCGTTTGAATCCAAAAACGCCAAAGGCGAGCTGGTTGGCTTTGACATCGATTTGGCCAAAGAGCTGTGCAAACGCATCAATACCCAATGCACCTTCGTGGAGAGCGACTTCGATGCGCTGATCCCATCCCTCAAGGCGAAGAAGATTGACGCCATTATCTCTTCGCTGTCCATCACTGAAAAACGCCAGCAGGAAATCGCCTTTACCGACAAGCTGTATGCCGCCAACGCGCGTCTGATCGCGCCGAAGGGCTCCAAGCTGCTGCCGACCGCCGAAGCGCTGAAAGGCAAGAGCGTGGGCGTGCTGCAGGGCACCACCCAGGAAGCCTACGCCAACGCCATGTGGCAGCCGAAAGGGGTGACCGTCGTGCCTTACCAGAATCAGGATCTGGCTTATGCCGACCTGGCCTCCGGCCGTATCGATGCTGCTTTCCAGGATGAAGTGGCGGGCAGCGACGGCTTCCTGAAACAGCCGCCGGGCAAAGACTATGCGTTCGCCGGCGAATCGGTGAAGGATGACAAGTTCTTCGGCGTCGGCACCGGCATGGGGCTGCGCAAGACCGATACCGAGCTGAAAGCGGCGCTGGACAAAGCCTTCGCCGAGATGCGTAAAGACGGCACCTACGACAAATACGCGAAAAAGTACTTCGACTTTGACGTCTACGGCGGGTAATCCGCTTCCCGTTCCATGCTGTGACTGCGGGGCCGGTGCGCCGGCCCCGATGGTTCGGATCCTAGACCACAGGGTGAAGTAGATGCTGCAAGGCTATTCCCAACTGATTTTCGAGGGGGCTCTGGTGACGTTGGAGCTGGCCCTCAGTTCCGTGGTGCTGGCGGTGGTGATCGGTCTGATCGGCGCCGGTGGCAAACTGTCTCATAACCCCTTTATCTCCGGCCTGTTCGGCGCTTATACCACGCTGATCCGCGGCGTGCCCGATCTGGTGCTGATGCTGCTGATCTTTTACGGTTTGCAGATCGCGCTGAACAACATCACCATGCTGCTGGGCTTCGCGCAGATCGATATCGATCCGCTCGGCGCCGGCATCATTACCCTCGGCTTTATCTACGGCGCTTATTTTACCGAGACCTTCCGCGGCGCCTATCTGGCGGTGCCGAAAGGGCAGATCGAAGCGGCGACGGCCTACGGCTTCAGCGGCGCGCAGATCTTCCGGCGCATTCTGTTCCCGGCGATGATGCGTTTCGCCTTGCCGGGCATCGGCAACAACTGGCAGGTGATCCTGAAGGCGACGGCGCTGGTGTCGATCCTCGGCCTGAACGACGTGGTGAAAGCCACGCAGTTGGCGGGGAAAGGCACCTATCAGCCGTTCTTCTTCGCCATCGTGGCCGGCGTGGTTTACCTGATCTTCACTACCGTTTCCAACGGCGTGCTGCTGTGGCTTGAACGGCGTTACTCACTGGGCGTCAAGAGGGCCGAGCTATGATTGAGATCCTGCAACAGTATTGGCAGTCGCTGCTGTGGAGCGACGGCTACCGCTTCACCGGCGTGGCGGTAACGCTGTGGCTGCTGATCGCCTCGGTGGTGATGGGCGGGCTGCTGGCGATCCCGATGGCGGTGGCGCGCGTCTCTTCCATCCGCTGGGTGCGTTTCCCGGTGTGGCTCTACACCTATGTGTTTCGCGGTACGCCGCTGTACGTGCAGCTGCTGGTGTTCTACTCCGGCATGTACAGCCTTGAGATCGTGCGCGGCAGCGAGTTTCTCAACGCGTTTTTCCGCAGCGGGCTCAACTGCACCATCCTGGCGCTGACGCTCAACACCTGCGCCTATACCACCGAGATCTTCGCCGGGGCCATCCGCTCGGTGCCGCACGGTGAAATCGAGGCCGCCAACGCCTACGGTTTCTCGCGCTTCAAGATGTATCGCTGCATCATTTTGCCTTCGGCGCTGCGCACCGCGCTGCCGGCTTACAGCAACGAAGTGATCCTGATGCTGCACTCCACCGCGCTGGCGTTTACCGCCACCGTGCCGGATCTGCTGAAGATCGCGCGCGACATCAACGCCGCGACCTATCAGCCGTTTTACGCTTTCGGCATTGCGGCGGTGCTGTACCTGATCATCTCCTACGTGTTAATCAGCCTGTTCCGCAAGGCTGAAAGACGCTGGATGGCACACGTTAGTCACTGATAAATGACGGGAAGAAAAACCATGTCTGAGAATAAATTAGCCGTCACGGAACTGCATAAACGCTATGGCGACCACGAAGTGCTGAAGGGCGTCTCGCTGGCGGCCAACGCCGGGGATGTGATCAGCATCATCGGCTCCTCCGGCTCCGGCAAAAGCACCTTTCTGCGCTGCATCAACTTCCTCGAGAAGCCGAGCGAAGGCTCGATCAGCCTGAACAACGAAGACATTCGCATGGTGCGCGACAAAGACGGCCAGCTGAAGGTGTTCGACAAGAAGCAGCTGCAGCTGCTGCGCACCCGCCTGACCATGGTGTTCCAGCATTTCAATCTGTGGAGCCACATGACGGTGCTCGAGAACGTGATGGAGGCGCCGGTGCAGGTGCTGGGGCTGAGCAAGGCCGAAGCGCACGAGCGCGCGGTGCGCTATCTGGATAAGGTGGGCATCGATGAGCGGGCGCGCGGCAAATACCCGGTGCACCTGTCGGGCGGCCAGCAGCAGCGTGTTTCTATCGCCCGCGCGTTGGCGATGGAGCCGGAAGTGCTGCTGTTTGACGAACCGACGTCGGCGCTGGATCCCGAGCTGGTGGGTGAGGTGCTGCGTATCATGCAGAAGCTGGCGGAGGAGGGGAAAACCATGGTGGTGGTGACGCACGAAATGGAGTTTGCGCGCCACGTTTCCAACCACGTGATCTTCCTGCACAAAGGGTTGATTGAAGAGCAGGGGCCGCCGGCCGAGCTGTTCGGCAACCCCAAAAGCCCGCGCCTGCAGCAGTTCCTGTCCGGCGCGTTGAAGTAACTTCAGATCAGCGGGCTTCGGCCCGCTGATTAATCACGTCATCCAGCGCCTGTTCCAGCTCCAGATAGCGGAAGTGGAAGCCGGCCTCCTCCAGCCGCTTCGGCACCGCCCGCTGGCCGCCGAGCACCAGCACCGCCGCTTCCCCCATCAACAAACGCATGACGAACGCCGGCACCCGCAGAAACGCCGGGCGATCGAGCACGTTGGCCAATTGGGCGGCGAACTGCTCGTTATGCACCGGGTAGGGAGCGACCATGTTGAACGGGCCGGTCAGAGTGGCGTGATCCAGCAAATAAATAATGCCGTTGACCATGTCTTCGAGATGGATCCACGGCAGGTATTGGCGGCCGTCGCCGATCGGGCCGCCCAGCCCGAAGCGGAACGGCGGCAGCATTTTAGCCAGCGCGCCACCCTGTGGCGCCAGCACCACGCCGGTGCGCAGCAGGCAGACGCGGGTTGCGCCGCTCTGCGCCTGCAGCGCCAGCGCTTCCCAGCGTTGGCACAGCTGGTGGGTGAATTCGTCGTGCGGCGGCTCCTCTTCGGTGACCACCGCCTGTCCCTGGTCGCCGTAGTAGCCGACGGCGGAACCGGAAATCAGCACGCCGGGCGGCGTGCTGCCGGCCTTGATAAGCTGCGCCAACCGCTCGGTCAGATCCCAGCGGCTATGGCACAGCCGCTGTTTCTGCTGTGCGCTCCAGCGCTTGTCGGCGATAGGTTCGCCGGCCAAATTGATCACCGCATCGAAGTCATCCAGCGACTGCCTGTCGTCCAGCGTTTGCCAATAGCTCGGCTGGTCGCCCAGCCTGGCCCGGGCTCGCCGTTCGTCTCGCGTCAGCACCGTAATGTGGTGAGAAAGCGCCAGCAGCCTGGCCGTCAGGCTGCTGCCTATCAATCCCGTTGCGCCGGTGATCAGGATCCGCATGGTCGACCTCCCTGAGTTAGTCCCGGCGGTAGCTCATGGTCATGGAGACCGAATCGGCGTAGCGCAGGGCCAGAAGTTTATCTATCTCCACTTCAGCATAGGTCACCCAGGCGTGTTCTTTTACGATATCGAGCACATCCTGCGTTAATTTTTCCAGCAGCGCGAAACGGTTATCTTCCACATGGCGGATGATCGCTTTGGTGATGGTGCGGTAGTTGAGCGCGTCGGCGATGTCTTCGCTGTTGCGTGCCTTGTCCGCCGGGTAGTGGATCACCACGTTAATCAGGACGTCCTGTCGGTTGTTGATTTCTTCTTCCTTGATACCGATGAACGTGCGCAACCGCAGATTTTTAATGCGAATAACGGCGTCGGGTTGACTGAAAGACATCAGAGATTCTCCATAGGTCTGATTATTGGCGTTCAGAATACACGGAAAGTAGGGAAATGATAACGCAGGGGCGATGTGACTCCCCGGCGGCGGGGAGTCGAGGGGCGGGCTTAGCCCTGTTCGGCCAGCTTATAGGCGCGCTCGGTCGCCGGGCGGTTGCTGATGCGCTCGAACCAGTTGCGCACCGCCGGGTAATCCGCCAGATCGATGCGCTGGCGCGGATGCGACACCACCCACGGGTAGGTGGCGATATCGGCGATGCTGTAGTTGTCGCCGCCCAGGTACGGGTGTTTTTGCAGTTCGGCTTCCAGCACGCCGTACAGCCGCTTGGTCTCCAGCTGGTAGCGCTCGATGGCGTAAGGCACCGGCTGCGGCGCGTAGTGGTTGAAGTGGTGATTCTGCCCGAGCATCGGCCCGAAACCGGCCACCTGCCAGAACAGCCACTGCAGGGTGGCGGCGCGTTCGCGCAGGCCCTTGCTCAACAGCTTGCCGGTTTTCTCCGCCAGATACAGCAGGATTTCCCCGGACTCGAACAGGCTGATTGGCGCGCCGCCGTCCACCGGTTGCTGATCGACGATCGCCGGGATTTTGTTGTTGGGAGAAATGCTCAGAAAGTCCGGTTTGTACTGCTCGCCGGCGCTGATGTTTACGCGATGGATACGGTAGGGTAAGCCGACCTCTTCCAAAAACAAGGTGATCTTGTGACCATTGGGAGTAGGCGCGTAATACAGGTCAATCATGTTGCCTCCTGCGGTAAGGTGATCTGTAATTCATTACACGTTGCTGCGGTCTTCGCCGCGCACAAAGGTATATCAGAGATCCAACAATAGCAGCTAAGGATAGCAGGCTATGTGGGATTCGTCCGATGCTATCTGCGCGGTTGGATCACAATTCTC
This sequence comes from Serratia sp. SSNIH1, assembly GCF_002935055.1. Classification (NCBI taxonomy): domain Bacteria; kingdom Pseudomonadati; phylum Pseudomonadota; class Gammaproteobacteria; order Enterobacterales; family Yersiniaceae; genus Serratia; species Serratia sp. SSNIH1. Next base: position 4,154,884 of record NZ_CP026383.1, on the reverse strand, counting down.
CACCGGGGCGGGCGGCGGTTTGCCGCACGGCGCCGGCGCGGTAAAATGGCGCTTATTTCCCTCTATAGGACAAGGTTATGAAGCTGATGTTCGCCTCGGATATCCACGGCTCGCTGCCGGCCACCGAACGCGTGCTGGAATTGTTCGAACAAAACGGCGCCGACTGGTTGATTCTTCTGGGTGATTTGCTGAATCACGGCCCGCGCAACGCGCTGCCGGCCGGGTATCAGCCCGCTCAGGTTGCCGAACGATTGAATCGCTATAGCGACAAGATCATCGCCGTTCGCGGCAATTGCGACAGCGAGGTCGATCAGATGCTGCTGACGTTTCCCATCGAGGCGCCCTGGCAACAGGTTTTACTGCAAAAAAGACGATTGTTTTTGACCCACGGTCACCTTTATCATCCCTCGGCACTGCCGCCGTTATCCCGCGGTGACGTCCTGGCCTACGGCCATACGCATCTGCCGCAGGCGGAGCGGCAGGGTGAGATCTATTGCTTCAATCCGGGCTCGGTCAGCATTCCCAAAGGGGGCTTTCCGGCCAGCTACGGCATGTTGGATCGGGGCACTTTGCGCGTGCTGACGCTCGACGACGGCAAGGTCGTCGCGGAAGTGGCGTTAACACGCTAAACGCACTAATTTATACACACACAATAAAAATCTTTGAAAAACACTCATTGATTAACCAGCGCGCGGGATGCATCGCGCCAAAATAGAAGGTTTTAGAGGATGGCGGAACAGGGTCAGGCTGCAGATACCGAATGGGTTGATATCGTCGACGAGCAAAACGAGGTGATCGCGCAATCCAGTCGTCAACAGATGCGGGCGGAGCGGCTGCGTCATCGTGCTACCTATATTGTGGTGCATGATGGGATGGGAAAAATTCTGGTGCAGCGTCGCACCGAGATCAAGGACCTCTACCCGGGCTGGTTGGACGCAACGGCGGGTGGCGTAGTGCAAAGCGGTGAAAACGTGCTGGATTCGGCGCGCCGCGAGGCGGAAGAAGAGCTGGGCATCGCCGGTGTGCCTTTCGCCGAACACGGTCTGTTCTACTTCGAAGAAGAGCAGTGCCGGGTGTGGGGCGCGCTGTTCAGCTGCGTATCGCACGGCCCGTTCGCGCTGCAGGAAGAAGAAGTGGCCGAGGTGTGCTGGCTGACGCCGGAAGAGATCACCGCGCGCTGCGACGAGTTTACTCCGGATTCGCTGAAGGCGCTGTCGCTGTGGCTGACGCGCAACAACGAACAGGATTACGGTAAGCCGCTCGACAACCACTGAGACGCCAACGCGTGAGAAAGCCGGTCATCGACCGGCTTTTTTATGGCGCGGGTTCAGCAGCTGTCGCGGCGGCACAGCGTGGCGGGCAGGGAGCCTGCCGGCAGCCAGGGCTGCTCGTTCAAGCGCGCCAGCAGCGCCTGGCCGGCCTGAATGCCGATGTCACGATGCGGAATGGTCATGGTGGTCAGCGGCGGCTGGCAGACTCGGCTGAACTCGCTGTTGCCGAACCCCACCACCGCCAGATTGTCCGGCACCTTGATGCGCCGCCGCTGGCATTCATACAGCGCGCCGCCGGCCAGTTCGTCCGAGGCGCACACCAGCGCGTCCAGCTCCGGCCAGGCCAGCAGGAATTCCGGCAGCTGCTGCGCGCCGGTGCTGAAGCTGGCGGGCTGCGCGGCGTTGATCACCCGATGCGGCGACATATGGTTGCGCAGCAGCGCCTTGTGCCAGCCCTGCAGGTGCTGCTGGAAGATCCACTGTTCCTGATTGGCACACAGCAGCCCGATGTTCTGGTAGCCGCTGGCGATCACCGTTTGCGTCAGCTGATACATGGCCGCCACGTAGTCGATGCCGATGCTCATGTCGATCGGATCGGCGCGCACGGCGCCGATCTCCACCACCGGAATGTTGGCGGCGATGAGCGCGTTGCGGGTGTTTTGCGAATGCTCGACGCTGAGCAGCACCGCCGCCGCCAGGTTGTAAGAGAGCAGGGTCTCCAGCAGCTTCTCTTCGCGTTCGAGGTGATGCTGCGATTCCGCCAGCATGATGTGATAACCGGCCGGCTGCAGCACTTTCTGCAGGCCGGCGAACATCTCGGCGCAGCCGGATTCGGACAGGCTGGGCACCACCATGGCGATGGTGTAGGACGAGGCCGACGCCAGCGAACTGGCGGCCAGGTTGGGCAGATACCCCAGTTCGCTCACCGCGGCTTCAATCTTCTCGCGCAGTTTGTCTGAAACCTGCTCCGGCGTGCGCAGCGCGCGCGACACCGTCATGGTGCCGACGCCTGCCAGCTGCGCTACGTCAGCCAACGTCACCCTGCCCGTGCTGCGTCGTTTTTTACCGATCGACATGCCTAATCCCGACTGAAATGCGCGCGCGGCGCATAAAAATGGTGAGGGCGGGAAGCCGACGGCGCGGCTTCGACGATCCCCGTATGCGGCACATTCTACCCCGTTACCCGAAAGAGCGAGAAAAAATTGTGGTTAACGCCATGCCGCGGCGCGGCGTTTTGATAGCGCTATCACAGATCTGCATGATAGCGCTTTGGTAGCGCTATCTTTGTGATATCCATCACTGTGTGGCCGGGAGGGGTTGATTAAAGTTTTACCGTCGTCGGTGAATTAATCACCGGCCGAAACCATCAACCTTTAGGAGGGTAACGTGCTGAAAGAGTGGCTGACCGCCGATCATATACAGCTGTGCGAACGGGTGGAGGACTGGCGCCAGGCGGTAACGCTGAGTGCGCAGCCGCTGCTGCAAGACGGCGTGATCACGCCGAATTACCTGACGGCCATCTTTCATCAGCAGGAGAAGCTCGGGCCTTACTTTGTCCTGGCACCGGGCATCGCCATGCCGCACGCCCGGCCGGAGGAGGGCGCCAACGCGTTGGGATTATCGCTGCTGAAGATCCATCAGGGGGTGAACTTTCATTCCGCGGATAACGATCCGGTTCAGGTGGTGGTGATGCTTTCGGCGCCCGACGGCGACAGCCACATCGAATTGATTTCGCAACTGGCGGAATTATTTTCAGACAATCAGGCCATGGAGGCGTTATTTCACGCCAAAGATAAACGGCAAATCGAGGATATTATCGCCCGCTATTAACGCTTAATCACCAGGAACACTATTAATGCTAACAACGCCGGGAATATGACCGGCGGCGCTACCCTATACGCTAAATTCAACAGGTGGATATTATGAAAATCATGGCGATTTGCGGTTCCGGTCTCGGCAGCAGTTTTATGGTGGAAATGAACATTAAAAAGGTGCTGAAAAAGATGGGCGTGGCGGCCGAGGTCGAACACTCCGATCTGTCGTCCGCCACCCCCGGCGCCGCCGACGTGTTCGTGATGGCGAAAGACATCGCCGACAGCGCCAGCGTACCGGCCGAGCAGCTGGTGGTGATCAGCAACATCATCGACATTAATGAGCTGGAAGCCAAGCTGCGCGCTTACTTCGAAGCCCACTCAATCATCTGAATAAAACGATTGGCGAGGTGGATATGTTTATCCAGGAAACGCTTAAGTTTGTGGTGGATATATTAAAGGTGCCTTCGGTACTGGTCGGGCTTATTGCGCTGATCGGTTTGCTGGCGCAAAAAAAATCGTTTTCCGACGTGGTGAAAGGCACGGTAAAAACCATTCTCGGCTTTATCGTTTTGGGCGGCGGCGCCACGGTATTGGTCGGGTCGCTCAATCCGCTGGGCGGCATGTTCGAACACGCGTTCAATATTCAGGGCATCATTCCGAATAACGAAGCCATTGTCTCCATCGCGCTGGAGAAATACGGCGCCTCCACCGCGCTGATCATGGCGTTCGGCATGGTGGCGAATATCGTGGTGGCACGCTTCACCCGGCTGAAATACATCTTCCTGACCGGCCACCACACCTTCTACATGGCCTGCATGATCGGCATCATCCTAACGGTGGCGGGCTTCGAGGGCGTGCAGCTGGTGTTTACCGGCGCGCTGATCCTGGGGCTGGTGATGGCGTTCTTCCCGGCGATCGCCCAGCGCTATATGCGCCGCATCACCGGCAATGACGATATCGCTTTCGGTCACTTCGGTACCCTGGGCTACGTGCTGTCCGGCTGGATCGGCTCGAAGGTGGGCAAAAACTCGCGCTCGACCGAGGAGATGAACCTGCCGAAAAACCTCAGCTTCCTGCGCGACAGCTCCATTTCGATCTCGATGACCATGATCGTCATCTACCTGATCCTGGCGATCTGCGCCGGGCGGGCCTATGTGGAAAGCGAGCTCAGCGGCGGCCAGAACTACCTGGTGTATTCGATCATTCAGGCCATCACCTTCGCCGCCGGGGTGTTCATCATCCTGCAGGGCGTGCGTTTGATTCTGGCGGAAATTGTGCCGGCGTTCACCGGCTTCTCGGAAAAGCTGGTGCCGAATGCGCGGCCGGCGCTGGATTGCCCGGTGGTCTATCCCTATGCCCCCAACGCGGTGCTGATCGGCTTCCTGTTCAGCTTCCTTGGCGGATTGGCCGGGCTGTTCCTGCTGGGGCAGCTGAAGATGGTGTTGATCCTGCCCGGCGTGGTGCCGCACTTCTTCACCGGCGCTACCGCCGGGGTGTTCGGCAACGCCACCGGCGGGCGGCGCGGCGCGATGCTGGGCGCCTTTGCCAACGGGCTGCTGATCACCTTCCTGCCGGTATTGCTGCTGCCGGTGCTGGGGGCGCTGGGCTTTGCCAACACCACCTTCTCCGACGCCGACTTCGGCGCGATCGGCATCCTGCTGGGCAATATGGCGCGCTTTATGTCGAAGGAGATGATCATGCTGGCGATCGTCGCCGTGTTCGCGCTGCTGGTGGCGCATAACTTCCTGGGAAAACGCAAAGGCGCGCCGGCCGCTGACCGCGTCGAGAAATAACGAGGGCAGACTGATGAACGACACAACGAGCGAAACGGAAATTGAAGAGCTGCATACCCTGGCGCGGGCGATCCGCCTGGAAACGCTGAAAGCGCTGACCGGGCTGGGCTTCGGCCACTACGGCGGCTGCATGTCGGTGGTGGAGACGCTGGCGGTGCTGTACGGCAGCGTGATGCGTATCGATCCGGCGGATCCGGACTGGCCGGAGCGCGATGACTTCGTGCTGTCGAAAGGGCACGCCGGCCCGGCGCTGTACAGCACGCTGGCGATCAAGGGCTACTTCCCGCTGGCGGAGCTGAAGACCCTTAACCAGAACGGCACGCGTCTGCCGAGCCACCCGGACCGGCTGCGCACGCGTGGCGTGGACGCCACCACCGGCTCGCTGGGGCAGGGCGTGTCGATCGCCGCCGGCATGGCGTTGTCCCATCGGCTGGCGAGGCGCCGCAATCGGGTGTTCAGCATCCTCGGTGACGGGGAACTGAACGAAGGGCAGTGCTGGGAGGCGTTCCAGTTTATCGCCCACCACAATCTGAACAACCTGACGCTGTTCATCGATTACAACAAGCAACAGCTGGACGGCGCGCTGGACGAGGTGATCCAACCGTTCGATCTGGCCGCCAAGTTCCGCGCCTTCGGCTTTGAGGTGCAGACCATCAAGGGCGACGACATCGCGGCGCTGCTGGCGGCGGTGGCGCCGGCGCGCGGCGGCGAACAGCGGCCGCTGGCGATCGTGCTCGACAGCATCAAAGGGCAGGGCGTGGCCTATCTGGAAAACCTGTCGAACTCTCACCACCTGCGCCTGACGCCGGACGTGCAGCAGGAAATCGAAAAAGCCATCGCCGAACTGGAGGCCGCCCATGTTTAACGTAGTGACGCAGTTGGAAAACGACGCCGTCGAAATGCGCAAAGTCTACGCCGGCGCGGTACGTCGGCAGATTGAGGCGGGCGCGCCGATCATCGCGCTGGAGGCGGATCTGATGAGCTCGATGGCGATGGACGGCGTGCACAAGGATCACCCGCAGCACGTGATCAACTGCGGCATCATGGAGGCCAACGTGATCGGCGTCGCCGCCGGGCTGTCGCTCACCGGCAGGGTGCCGTTTGTGCATACCTTTACCGCCTTCGCCAGCCGCCGCTGTTTCGATCAGCTGTTCATGTCGCTGGATTATCAGCGCAACAACGTCAAGGTGATCGCCTCCGACGCCGGGGTGAGCGCCTGCCACAACGGCGGCACCCACATGTCGTTCGAGGATATGGGCATTGTGCGCGGGCTGGCGCATTCGGTGGTGCTGGAGGTGACCGACGCCACCATGTTCGCCGATATTCTGCGTCAGCTGATGGATCTGCGCGGCTTCTACTGGGTGCGCACCATTCGCAAGCAGGCGACGCGCATCTACCAGGAGGGCTCGCGCTTTACCATCGGCAAGGGCAACCTGCTGCGCGACGGCGACGACATTACGCTGATTGCCAATGGCATCATGGTGGCGGAGGCGCTGAAGGCGGCGCAGATGCTGGCGCAGCAGGGCGTCAGCGCGGCGGTGATCGATATGTTCACCCTCAAGCCTATCGACCGTGAACTGATCAAAACCTATGCGGCCAAGACCGGGCGCATCGTCACCTGTGAAAACCACAGCATTCATAACGGGCTGGGATCGGCGGTGGCGGAGGTGCTGGCGGAAGAGTGCCCGGCACCGATGCGGCGCGTGGGGGTGAAGGAGCGTTACGGCCAGGTGGGCACCCAGGCATTTCTACAGCAGGAGTACGGCCTGACCGCCGAGCATATCCTGGAGGCCGCCGGGCAGTTGCTGCAAAAGCAGTTCTCGAGTCAATAACAACTGCTGTAACGAATGAGGTCTGGTGCTATGTATAAAGCACATACCTTCCTGCCCAGTATCTGAGTTATGACTCATACGTTATCAACTGAGAAGCCCCTTAGGGGGCTTTTTGTTTTTAATGGATAATAGATAGTCAATGCTTGGGTAAAAAGAGATAATAAAAACAGTCTAATAAATACAATAAGTTATATTCATAGTGTGAATAATGATAACAGCAAGAGGCTCGTTCAGAAGGCTGACGCCAGGCGAGATCACGCTATCCCGTTTTCTCTATAAAAATGCCATCGACTACAGTCTTGTTAAAGTGCATAACGCGAGCTATTTCCCGTTTGGTTTGCAGAATGAGGAAACGGCCGTTACGCCTAATGGTGAACTTTATTGGCCTAAAAAACACTTCAGGGAAGATTTTTCCACAGAAACAACGCGCTACCTATGGTGGTTCATGCATGAAATGGCCCACGTATGGCAGTATCAGATGGGGATGAACGTCCGGCTGCGGGGAATAATGAGCTGGGCGGTAACTTATAAATACTCGCTGCCTGATTACTACTCCTTAGCTGATTATGGTATGGAGGCATAAGCCAGCCTTCTTGCAGATTACTTCATCCTTTCTCGTTATGGCAAAGAACGGTGGTTTGAGGTGAAACTGATGCAAGGTATTATAGGTCCTGATTTGAAAAGCCGTTATGAGCATGTTTTGAAAGGATTTCTTAATACTCCTGCCGACAGGGAAACCTGAAATGAGAAGAATCTATACCCTCATCATGATGATGTTGCTCAGTGGCTGTATCCTTGAAAAGCAACGTTTTTACGCTGCGGACATTACGCTGCGGGGAAATGATCTTACCGCAAACCTACTCAACACAGAGTGGCAGGTTCAGTCTGGTCAGCATCGCTATTGAACAACGGTTGGATAGTCAAACGCATGAGCTCTGGCGCAGGACCACTCTACCACCGAAGCCCGTTGAGACGATTACGCCCGGCCAATGTATCCCATACTCGTTCAAGGCATTTGAGAGCAATGCGCTATACACCGTGGCAATCAGTACCGTGGATCCTCAGGATGCAGATTCCAAACGTTTCTGGCAGCGCAGTTTCTCGCTGAAAATCAGCGACGGCCAGATTTTGCAGGTTATTGCCAGCGCGGAGTAATAAAGCGAGAGAAGGGATGAATGAAATAGCAAGGGCCGGCAATGCCGGCCCTTGTTTCGTTTGGCGATGAATTACGCCTTGGCGGCAGCGTCAGCCTGGGAAGACTGGATCGCCGTCAGCGCAACGGTGTAGACGATATCGTCAACCAGTGCGCCGCGCGACAGGTCGTTCACCGGCTTGCGCATGCCTTGCAGCATCGGCCCGATGGAGACCAGGTCAGCGGAACGCTGTACCGCTTTGTAGGTGGTGTTGCCGGTGTTCAGATCCGGGAAGATGAACACGGTCGCCTGGCCGGCTACCGGTGAGTTCGGCGCCTTGGACTTGGCAACGTCGGCCATGATGGCGGCGTCGTACTGCAGCGGGCCGTCGATGATCAGGTCCGGGCGTTTTTCCTGCGCCAGACGGGTCGCTTCGCGCACTTTCTCGACGTCGCTGCCCGCACCGGAGTTGCCGGTGGAGTAGGAGATCATCGCTACGCGCGGCTCGATGCCGAAGGCCGCGGCGGAATCCGCAGACTGGATGGCGATTTCAGACAGCTGCTCGGCGGTCGGATCCGGGTTGATCGCGCAGTCGCCGTAGACCAGTACCTGGTCAGGCAGCAGCATGAAGAACACGGAGGACACCAGCGAGCTGCCCGGCGCGGTTTTGATCAGCTGCAACGGCGGACGGATGGTGTTGGCGGTGGTGTGAACCGCGCCGGAGACCAGACCGTCGACTTCGCCTTGTTCCAGCATCAGGGTGCCGAGCACCACGTTGTCTTCCAGCTGCTCGCGCGCGACCACTTCGGTCATGCCTTTGCTCTTGCGCAGCTCAACCAGACGCGGCACGTAGTTTTCACGCACGGCGACCGGATCGACGATTTCGATGCCTTTGCCCAGCTCAACGCCTTGCGCTGCCGCGACGCGCTGGATCTCGTCCGGGTTGCCGAGCAGCACGCATTCCGCGATGCCGCGTTCGGCGCAGATGGCCGCCGCTTTCACGGTGCGCGGCTCGTCGCCTTCAGGCAGCACGATGCGTTTGCCGGCTTTACGCGCCAGCTCGGTCAGCTCGTAACGGAACGCCGGTGGAGACAGACGGCGTGAGCGCTCGGAGGTGGCGGTCAGCGAGTCGATCCACTCGGTGTTGATGTGGCTGGCCACGTAGTTCTGCACTTTCTCGATGCGCTGGTGGTCGTCCGCCGGCACTTCGAGGTTGAAGCTCTGCAGGCTCAGCGAGGTCTGCCAGGTGTTGGTGTCGACCATGAACACCGGCAGGCCGGTCTGGAAGGCGCGTTCACACAGCTTCTTGATCGGCTCGTCGATGGCGTAGCCGCCGGTCAGCAGGATGGCGCCGATTTCCACGCCGTTCATCGCCGCCAGGCAGGCGGAGACCAGCACGTCAGGACGGTCTGCGGAGGTTACCAGCAGAGAGCCCGGGCGGAAGTGTTCCAGCATGTGCGGGATGCTGCGCGCGCAGAAGGTCACGGACTTCACGCGGCGAGTCATGATGTCGCCTTCATTGACCACGCGGGCCTTCAGGTGGCGAGCCATGTCGATGGCGCGGGTGGCGATTAGATCGAAGCTCCACGGCACGCAGCCCAGAACCGGCAGCGGGCTGTTGGCGAACAGCTGCGCAGGATCGACGTGGGCGATGCTGGCTTTGGTGGAGTCGTCGAAGATTTCGGACAGGTCAGGACGGGTGCGGCCCTGATCGTCGACCGGTGCGTTCAGCTTGTTGATGATCACGCCGGTGATGTTTTTGTTCTTGCTGCCGCCGAAGCTGGTGCGTGCCAGTTCGATGCGCTCTTTCAGCTGCGCCGGGGAGTCGTTGCCCAGCGCCAGCACGAAGACGATCTCGGCATTCAGGGTTTTGGCGATCTCGTAGTTCAGCGCGTTGGCGAACTGATGCTTGCGGGTCGGCACCAGGCCTTCGATCAGCACCACTTCCGCGTCTTTGGTGTTCTCGTGGTAGCGTGCCACGATCTCTTCCATCAGCACGTCTTGCTGGTTGGAGCTCAGCAGGCCCTCAACGTAGTCCATGCGTAGCGGTTCGGCCGCCGGGATGGTGGAGTTGCTGCGGATGATGGTGGTGGTCTGGTCGAGCGCGTTGTCGCCGGTGCGCGGTTGAGCGATAGGCTTGAACACGCTCAGACGAACGCCTTTTTGCTCCATGGAGCGGATGACACCCAGGCTGACGCTGGTCAGGCCGACGCTGGTGCCGGTGGGGATCAACATAATAGTACGTGACACAGAATAGTCCTCTTCACGATTAACATGAGGCTAAAACAACACCGTCAGCCTGGGCTGACGGTGTTTTGAGAGCATTACGCGGTCAGGCGGGATGCGTCCTGCGCGATGACCAACTCTTCGTTGGTCGGGATCACCAGCGCCAGGCGGCTGCCGTCTTTGGTGATGGCGCCGGATTTGCCGAAGCGAGCGGCCATGTTGCGGTCGTGGTCGATTTCGAAGCCCAGCAGGCCCAGTTTGTTCAGGGTCAGCTCACGCACCATGCCGGCGTTCTCGCCGATGCCGCCGGTGAAGATCACCGCGTCCAGACGGCCTTCCATCAGGGCGCTGTAGGCGCCGACGTATTTGGCCAGACGGTGGCAGAACACGTCCATGGCGCGTTTGGCGTCGGCTTTGCTGTCGTAGTTGTCTTCAACGTAACGGCAGTCGCTGGTGACTTCGGTCAGGCCCAGCAGGCCGGATTCTTTGGTCAGCATCTTGTTGATCTGGTCAACGCTCATGCCCAGAGAATCATGCAGGTGGAAGATGATAGCCGGATCGATGTCACCGCTGCGGGTGCCCATCACCAGGCCTTCCAGCGGGGTCAGGCCCATGGAGGTGTCAACGCACTGGCCGTTGCGCACTGCGGTAACGGAACCGCCGTTGCCCAGGTGGCAAGTGATCACGTTCACTTCTTCTACCGGCTTGTTCAGCATCTTCGCGGCTTCCTGAGTCACGTAGAAGTGGCTGGTGCCGTGTGCGCCGTAGCGGCGAACGCCGTGGTCGCGGTACAGGCTGTACGGCAGGGCGTACAGGTAAGATTCTTCCGGCATGGTCTGGTGGAACGCGGTGTCGAACACGGCAACGTTCTTGTCGGCCAGGTTAGGGAAGGATTTCAGCGCTTCCGCGATGCCGATCAGGTGAGCTGGGTTGTGCAGTGGTGCAAACGGCACGGAATCTTTGATACCCTGCAGAACTTCGTCGTTGATCACGGCGGAAGCGGTAAACTTCTCGCCGCCGTGCACGATGCGGTGGCCGATAGCGGTCAGCTGCGCAGAAAGCTCTGGTTTTTGTGCCAGAATAGTATTAACAATGAAGTTCAGCGCTTCGCTGTGTGCAGCGCCGGCCCCCAGGGCAGCTTCGTGTTTGGCGCCGTCCATTTTCCACTTGATGCGCGCTTCAGGCAGGTGGAAACACTCGGCCAAACCGGAGAGGAATTCGTCGCCGTTAACGGCATCGATGATGGCGAATTTCAGAGAAGAACTGCCGCAGTTAAGAACCAGTACTAGCTTACTCGACATGGAAGTACCTACTTAAATAGTCGTGTTGTTAAAAGAAAATCGAAAACACGTGGTGAATTAATCGTCAATCAGACAACAAGCGTAGCGCATAGTGCCGATGACATTTATGATTAACATCATGTGAAGTGCACAAATCACAGGATGATGGAAAAACCGATGATTTCTCTGCGGTTTAAATAATCTTGATTTTTATAGGGCTAAAAGTTGACAAAATTTACGTCATCTTCTACCGGCCACAAGGCCGGCTTAGGATACCGATAGCCCGGTGCAAACACAAAATAAATTTAAAGCTTCAAATTTTTTAGTATGGGCTCTGGCAGCACGCTTTTAGTTTCTTTACGTGACGTTGAGGTACGCAATGACGAGCAAACCGTCCGGTTCCGTAAGCTGGTTTCAGGTCTTCCAGCGCGGGCAGCATTATATGAAAACCTGGCCGTCAGACAAACGTCTGGCACCGGTCTTTCCGGAGAACCGCGTTGCGCGTGCCACCCGTTTCGCTATCCGTTTCATGCCGCCGTTGGCGATTTTCACGCTGACCTGGCAGATCGCGCTGGGCGGCCAGCTCGGCCCGGCGATCGCCACCGCGCTGTTCGCCTGCAGTCTGCCGATGCAGGGCTTGTGGTGGCTGGGGCGCCGTTCTGTTACGCCGCTGCCGCCGACGCTGCTGCAATGGTTCCATGAGGTGCGCAACAAGCTGACGGAAGCCGGGCAGGCGGTAGCGCCGCTCGAAGGCACGCCGACCTATCAGACGTTGGCCGATCTGCTCAAGCGTGCTTTCAAGCAGCTGGACAAAACCTTCCTCGACGATCTGTAACTGAGAAAAGGCCGCGTTGATGCGGCCTTTTTCGTCTAAGCGTCAATAACCCCGGTTTAAATCAAAGAACGGTCGAGTTGTGATTTCCTGCGTTCTTGCGCTGTGCGATGCTCCCGCCATCACACAGAAATGAGGAAATCCTGATGGAAATGACCAACGCCCAGCGGCTGATCCTGTCGAACCAGTACAAGATGATGACCCTGCTCGATCCGGACAACGGCGACCGTTATCGCCGGTTGCAAACCATCGTCGAACGCGGCTTCGGGTTGCAAATGCGCGAACTGGATCGCGACTTCGGCGAACTGAGCGAAGAGGTGTGCCGCACCATCATCAACGTGATGGAGATGCACCATGCGCTGCAGGTTTCCTGGGGCAACCTGAAAGAGAAGCAGGATCTGGACGAGCGCCGCCTGGCGTTTCTCGGTTTCGACGCCGCCACCGAAGCGCGCTACCTGAGCTACGTGCGTTTCCTGGTCAGCACCGAGGGGCGTTATACTCACTTCGATTCCGGCAGCCATGGTTTCAACGCCCAGACCAAAATGTGGGAAAAATACCAGCGTATGCTGGCGATCTGGCTGGCCTGTCCGCGCCAGTATCACCTGAGCGCCGTTGAGATAGCGCAAATCATCAATGCTTGATTAAGAAGAGGTTTTCTGTGGAGTGTAAGGGTTTTCTGTTCGATCTTGATGGCACCCTGGTGGATTCATTGCCGGCGGTAGAGCGCGCCTGGACGCACTGGGCCGAGCGCCGCGGCGTCAACCCGCAAGCGGTGCTGGACTTCATTCACGGTAAACAGGCCATTACTTCTCTGCGCCACTTTATGCCGGGCGAAAGCGAAGCGGAAATTCAGCGCGAGTTCGAGTTGCTGGAGCAGGCCGAAGCGCAGGATACCGACGGCGTTCGCGCGCTGCCGGGCGCGATTGCGCTGCTGGAGCGCCTGAACGCGCTCGGTATCCCTTGGGCGATCGTCACCTCAGGTTCGGTGCCGGTGGCCGGCGCTCGCCGCCAGGCCGGCGGTTTGCCGCAGCCGGAGGTGTTCATCACCGCCGAGCAGGTTAAACACGGTAAGCCACAGCCCGACGCCTATCTGCTGGGCGCCGAGCGCCTGGGGCTTGCGCCGCACGAGTGCGTGGTGGTTGAAGACGCGCCGGCCGGCATTCTCTCCGGCCTGGCGGCGGGCTGCCAGGTGATTGCGGTCAACGCGCCGGCGGATGCGCCGAAGCTGGATCAGGTCGACCTGCGGCTGGATTCGCTGGCGCAGATCGCCGTCGATAAAACGGCGCAGGGCGCAATCGTTCGCCGGCTGGCCTGAGCGGCATTATCTTCACCCTAATTGATTAGACCCCGCTTCGGCGGGGTTTTTTTATGCTATTTTTTAGACCCTTGGACATTTGCCGGATGAGGCCGTTTTGAACAGCGAATTACTGTGGGTGCTGAGTTTACTGCTGATTGCCATCGTGCTGTTTACCACCAACAAGCTGCGCATGGACGTGGTGGCGCTGTTGGTGATTATCGCCTTCGTACTGAGCGGCACGCTCAGCCTGCAGGAGGCGACGGTCGGTTTCAGCGATCCCAACGTGATTTTGATCGCGGCGCTGTTCGTGATCGGTGAAGGGCTGGTGCGCACCGGCGTGGCCTATCAGGTGGGGGACTGGCTGGTGAAAGTGGCCGGCAGCAGCGAAACCAAAATGTTGATGCTGCTGATGGTCACGGTCGCCGGGCTGGGGGCGTTCATGAGCTCGACCGGCGTGGTGGCGATCTTTATCCCGGTGGTGCTCAGCGTGACGGCCAGAATGAAGATCGCACCGGGGCGGCTGATGATGCCGCTCAGCTTCGCCGGGCTGATCAGCGGCATGATGACGCTGGTGGCCACGCCACCCAACATGGTGGTCAACAGCGAACTGGTGCGTGAAGGCATCCATGGTTTCGGTTTCTTCAGCGTGACGCCCATTGGCCTGGTGGTGCTGGCGCTGGGCGTCGGCTACATGCTGATCGCCCGGCGTTGGCTGGGCAGCGGTGAAACGGGCAAAGCCGGCGATGACTGGCAGCGCCGCACCTTCCGCGATTTGATCCGCGACTACAAGCTGACCGGCCGCGCGCGGCGGCTGGCTGTCCGCAGCGATTCGCCGCTGATCGGGCGTTCGCTGGATGAATTGCACCTGCGTGCGCGCTATGGCGCCAACGTGGTGGGCATCGAGCGCTGGAAACGCTTCCGGCGGGTGATGGTCAGCGCTTCCGGCAGCACCGAGCTGCGCGAGGGCGACGTTCTTTTGATCGACATGTCGGACAGCCAGGTCGATCTGCGCGAATTCTGCGGCGAACAGCGGCTGGAGCCGATGGTGCTGCGTGGCGATTACTTCTCTGAACAGTCGCGCAACGTCGGCATGGCGGAAGTGTCGCTGATCCCGGACTCGGCGCTGCTGGGCAAAAGCCTGCGCGAAGCGGCGTTCCGCAGCCGCTACGATCTCAACGTGGTGGGCATCCGCCGCCACGGCGAGACGCTGGGCGGCAAGCTGGTGGACGAGCCGCTGGAGCTGGGCGACATTTTGCTGGTGATCGGCGACTGGAAGGCGATCCGTCAGCTGCAGGCCAAAACCCACGACTTTATCGTGCTCAACCTGCCGGCCGAGGTGGACGAAGTGGCACCGGCCATCACGCAGGCGCCGCACGCGCTGTTTTGCCTGGCGCTGATGGTGGCAATGATGTTGACCGACGAAATCCCCAACCCCATCGCGGCGCTGATCGCTTGTCTGCTGATGGGCAAGTTCCGCTGTATCGATATGGAGAGCGCCTATAAATCGATTCATTGGCCGAGCATCATTTTGATCGTCGGGATGATGCCGTTTGCACAGGCGCTGCAAAAGACCGGCGGGGTGGATCTGATCGTCAGCGGGCTGATGGACGTCGCCGGCGGTGCGGGGCCGCGCGTGATGCTACTGTGCCTGTTCGTCTTGTGCGCCACCATCGGCCTGTTTATTTCCAACACCGCGACGGCGGTGCTGATGGCGCCGATCGCCATCGCCGCCGCGCGCGAAATGGGCGTCTCGCCATACCCGTTCGCGATGATTATCGCCATCGCCGCGTCCGCCGCCTTTATGACGCCGGTCTCTTCACCGGTCAACACGCTGGTGCTGGGGCCGGGCAATTACAAGTTCGGCGATTTCGTGCGTCTCGGCGTGCCGTTCACTCTGCTGGTGATGGCGGTCAGCGTGATTGTGGTGCCGTGGCTCTACGGCTTTTAACGGCGCAGCGAGGCTGCGCCGGCGGGATTACAGCGAACTGTCGAGGCTGATTTCGTCCAATGACAGGCTGAAGCTGGGAATGAACACGTCCATGAAGTAGTCCATTTCCGGGCTGCGGCGCTGTTCCAGAGTTTTATCCAGCCGCGCCTTGGCCAGGGTGAATTCGTTGTTGCCGGCAGAGAGTTCCTCCAGGCATTTCAGGTAGGCGCACAGTGCGTCTGCCTGCTTCACTACCTGCTTTTCATCTTCGCTGTAGTAGTGCTCATCGAGAATGGTGCGGAAGTCGTTGCGCAGCTCCGCGGGGATCATGTCCAGCAGCTTTTGCTGGGCGATCTTTTCGATCTTCTTGTATTCATGGGCGATCTGCGGATTGTAGTACTTGATCGGCGTCGGCATGTCGCCGGTGATCACTTCGCTGGCGTCATGGTACATCGCCAGCAGCGCAACGCGGTCGGCGTTGAGGTTGCCGTTGAATTTGCGGTTCTTGATCACCGCCAATGCGTGGGCGACGAAAGCTACCTGCAGACTGTGTTCGGAGACGTTCTCGGTACGCACGTTGCGCATCAGCGGCCAGCGGTTGATCAGTTTCAGGCGGGATAGATGGGCGAAGAAATGGCTCTGGCTCATGGTGCTCTCTTTAACGGCAAGTGAGGGCCCCATTGTGAAGCAGTGACGGCGAATTTTGCAACCGGGCAATGAGAGAAGGGCGCAGCAAGGCGCTGCGCCCCAGGCGATTACTGGTGGTAACCTTCCAGGAAGCGGCCCAGCTTGCCGACCGCCATTTCCAGTTCGTCTACGCGCGGCAGGGTGACGATTCGCACGTGATCCGGGTAAGGCCAGTTGAACGCGGTGCCCTGCACCAGCAGCACTTTTTCCTGCAGCAGCAGGTCCAGCACCAGTTTCTGGTCGTCGTGGATGTTGAAGCGCTTGGCGTCGATGCGCGGGAACATGTACAGCGCGCCCTGAGGTTTTACGCAAGAGACGCCCGGAATGTCGTTGAGCAGTTCCCAGGTGCGGTTGCGCTGTTCGTACAGGCGGCCGCCGGGCTGAATGAATTCGCTGATGCTCTGATAACCGCCCAGCGCGGTTTGAATGGCGTGTTGCATCGGCACGTTGGCGCACAGGCGCATCGAAGCCAGCATCTCCAGCCCTTCGATATAGCCTTTGGCGTGCTTCTTCGGCCCGTTCAGCACCATCCAGCCCTGGCGGAAGCCCGCCACTCGGTAGGTTTTCGACAGGCCGTTGAAGGTCACGGTCAGCAGATCCGGCGCCAGCGCGGCGATCGAATGGTGCTCGGCTTCGTCATACAGGATCTTGTCGTAGATCTCGTCGGCGAAGATGATCAGGTTGTGTTGACGGGCGATCTCGACGATCTGTTCCAGCAGCGCTTTGCTGTAAACCGCGCCGGTCGGGTTGTTCGGGTTGATGATCACGATGCCGCGGGTGCGCGGGGTGATCTTGCTGATGATGTCGTCCAGATCCGGGAACCAGCCGGCCTGCTCATCGCACAGGTAGTGCACGGCCTTGCCGCCGGACAGCGATACCGCGGCGGTCCACAGCGGGTAGTCCGGCGCCGGCACCAGCATTTCGTCGCCGCTGTTGAGCAGCGCCTGCATGGATTGGACGATCAGCTCCGAGACGCCGTTGCCAATGTAGATATCCTCAACGGTCACGTCACGCATGTTGCGCGCCTGATAGTGCTGCATGATCGCTTTACGCGCCGAGAAGAGGCCTTTGGAATCGGAGTAGCCTTGCGCCGTGGGCAGATTGCGGATCACGTCGACCAGGATTTCGTCCGGGGCGTCGAAACCGAACGGGGCAGGGTTGCCGATGTTCAGTTTCAGGACTTTGTTGCCTTCTTCTTCAAGACGTTTAGCTTCTTTAAGCACCGGGCCGCGAATGTCATAGCAGACGTTGTCCAGTTTGCTGGATTTCTCAATGGGGGACATAAAAAGTTGAGCCTTTTGCTGGGATAGGGGCGCTCCTACCGTGGGACGCCGCAACCCGCCCAATGTACTCCTGGCGTAGTTGCTTTTGAAGGGTTTTGCACGCCTTTGGTGCAAATGCATGTCGTAACGGGGGATTTTAGTTATGATAAGCAAAGGTAAAGTTATTTTGTGGTTCATAATTTCATGAACTATAATTTTACTAGGGTTTTGTTCTGTAAAATCCCGCCTCGATAAACGCGACGTGCCGGCGATCGCGGCCGGCAGCAGTGAACTGATAAGCCGAAAGGGAGAATAGGCTTCAATAAACTGTAAAGGAACGATAATACCGGAGTTGTCTGATAGCGGGGAGTCAGTTAGCGCACCACACTAAGAAAAATGACATATTTACATTAGCTTTACTTTATATTTTATCTTAAGCATTGTTTATGTGGTTATAGGATTATTATTTAAAGCAAAAATCTTACTGATTGAATTTATTAAATTCATTGAGTGGTAACACGAAGTCGGTATCGTTAATTATTTATCTTTTTTGCTCTGTAATGCAGTCTGAACGCCGGTTGATAAGGGTTCTCAGTAGCACGAATGGAGTGGAAATTAGGCAGTATGAATGAGTAAAATCTCAGGTTCGGTGGGGGGGTTCCCTTTTCACCGGTATTCAGCTCCCCGCGTTCTATAAGCACCATCGATAGATCGCATTTTAAAAAGCGATAGAGGTAACGAATCATAAGTAATTTTTTTGCCCTCCACTTATGAGTGGGGTACTGTCATAACAGGCTCCGTCCTTTTCAACGGCGTCTGAGAAACACACCAGGGTAGTAGTTCGTAAATTAGAATTTAAAAAAGTGAAGAATACACTATGACAACTGCAAATCGTCCGATACTTAATCTCGACCTCGATCTGCTAAGAACCTTTGTTGCGGTTGCTGATTTGAATACCTTTGCGGCGGCGGCGGTTGCCGTATGCCGTACTCAATCAGCCGTCAGTCAACAAATGCAGCGATTAGAGCAACTGGTCGGCAAAGAACTGTTTGCCCGCCATGGGCGTAACAAACTCCTGACTGAGCATGGTATTCAGCTTCTCGGTTATGCCAGGAAGATCCTGCGCTTTAACGACGAAGCCTGTACCTCGCTGATGTACAACAATATTAAAGGTGTTCTGACCATCGGCGCTTCCGACGACACCGCCGATACCATTCTGCCTTTCCTGTTGAACCGCGTGACCGCCATCTATCCGAAGCTGGCCATTGACGTGCGCGTAAAGCGCAGCACGACGATGGTCGATCTGCTGGAAGAGGGCGAGATCGAGCTGGCGGTGACCACGGCCGATCCGGCCGGACATCCGCATATCGTGCTGCGCACATCGCCGACGCTGTGGTACTGCGCCGCCGATTACCACTATCAGGCGGGCGAACCGATCCCGTTGGTGGTGATGGATGAGCCAAGCCCGTTCCGTGCGCTGGCGATCAAGCAGCTGGACGAAGCCGGTATCCCGTGGCGTATCGCCTACGTCGCCTCCACGCTGTCCGCGGTGCGGGCGGCCTGTAAGGCCGGCTTGGGCGTGACCGCGCGGCCGATCGAGATGATGAGCCCCGATCTGCGGGTGCTGGGGGCGGTGGAAGGTTTGCCGCCGCTGCCGGATACCCAGTATGCGCTGTGCAAAAACGCGCAGTGCAGCAATGAGCTGGCGATGGCCATCTTCAGCGCAATGCAGGGCGGCAATGACGGTTATGGCTTCAACGGCGCGGAAGCTGGTCTCCAGGGCGATCAGGATGACGCCAGCCTGGTGGACGAAGAAGAATAACGCCGCGGCGTTAGCTCTGATGAAAACCTCTGCTTCGGCGGAGGTTTTTTTTGCCCTTTTTTTGGCTATTTTTACTGTTATAGGGATTTAATGAAGATTTTGTTATGAGTTGGCTGTTTTATTAACTTTTAAGCGTCACTGAAAAGAGAGTTTGGCCGGGTTTAAGACGCTGAGTTTGTTTTTTGAGCAATAAGATTGAATGGGTTAAAGGCATGGTAATAGCAGGGTTATTTTGTTAGCTTATAGCGGCCGTTTTTGCGGCTTAATTTGAGGAAAATTGTTAAAGGGCCACACTTTTTTTGAGGATTTATGCTGAAAACGTGTCCTGGATCAAAAAAATACCCCTAGGTAGTGAGTGGAAGAACAGGGAATTCCTGAGACAATGGTATAGTAAAACTGAAATGTGCACGTTGGTTTATATCTATCTGTTTCTACACAAAAATTAACTGACACGATTTAGCCAGCCCCTGGCGCATCAAATGTTAATCAAATGATACGTATGTAAACTAGTGTGTAGATACTTTTGTCAAAGTTGACAAAAGGTTATAGAAAGGAGTAAAAAGCCCACAGAAAAACGCTGCCTAACTCGCTGTAAAAGCAGTTTGTTTGTGTGGTTATTTATCCTTCCCTTAAATCGATGTGGCGCACTAACTGCCGGTGACAAGAGCAGCGCGATCGACGCCACTTTTGATGAGTAAGCATAGAGTATGTCAACAACCACTGAAGTTATCGCTCATCACTGGGCGCTCGCCGTATTTCTCGTCGTGGCTATCGGGCTTTGCGGCTTAATGCTGCTGGGTGCGTTCTTCTTGGGTGGGAGAGCCCGGGCGCGCGCCAAACACACCCCGTTTGAATCAGGCATCGACTCGGTCGGTACGGCGCGCATGCGCTTGTCCGCCAAGTTCTACCTGGTGGCCATGTTCTTCGTTATTTTCGACGTTGAAGCCTTATACCTGTATGCCTGGTCGGTCTCGGTTCGCGAGAGCGGTTGGGTAGGCTTTATCGAAGCCGCCATTTTCATTTTGGTGCTATTGGCCGGTCTGGTTTATCTGGTGCGCATCGGCGCGTTGGATTGGACTCCGGCGCGTTCCCAACGCCGCAGCAAACCGAGCACGATCACTAACACCAACAGTCATCCGCAGTAACAGCGAGGCATTAAGATGGACTATACGCTCACCCGCATAGACCCGAACGGTGAGAACGACCGTTATCCCCTGCAAAAACAGGAGATCGTCGCCGATCCCCTGGAACAACAGGTCCACCGCACGGTTTACATGGGTAAACTCGAACATGCGCTGCATGACATGGTGAACTGGGGGCGTAAAAACTCTATTTGGCCGTATAACTTCGGCCTTTCGTGCTGTTACGTGGAGATGGTGACGTCGTTTACCGCCGTTCACGACGTGGCGCGTTTCGGTGCGGAAGTACTGCGCGCCTCCCCGCGTCAGGCTGACCTGATGGTGGTGGCCGGTACCTGTTTCACCAAGATGGCCCCGGTCATCCAACGCCTGTACGAGCAGATGCTGGAGCCTAAGTGGGTGATCTCGATGGGCGCCTGCGCCAACTCCGGCGGCATGTACGACATCTATTCCGTGGTGCAGGGCGTGGACAAGTTCCTGCCGGTCGACGTGTACATTCCCGGCTGCCCGCCGCGTCCGGAAGCCTACATGCAAGCGCTGATGCTGCTGCAGGAATCCATCGGCAAAGAACGTCGCCCGCTGTCGTGGGTTGTCGGCGATCAGGGCGTTTACCGCGCCAATATGCAGTCTGAAAGAGAGCGTAAACACGGCGAGCGTATCGCGGTGACCAACCTCCGGACGCCTGACGAGATTTAAGACGTTCATTTAACGTCCATCTTAGTGCGCTATTGGTTAACACAGCGAAAAGTGAAACTTGCGGCGAATAACCCTTTAGTGTGGTGAAAAAAAATTATGACAGATTTGACGACGCACGACGCCTTGCCTGCCTGGCAGACCCGAGATCACCTTGACGACCCGGTGATCGGCGAACTGCGCAACCGTTTTGGGCCGGAAGCCTTTACTGTTCAGGCCACCCGTACCGGCATGCCCGTGGTATGGGTTAAACCTGACCAGTTGCTGGAAGTAATGACGTTCCTGAGAAAACAGCCGAAGCCGTATGTCATGCTGTTCGATCTGCATGGCGTGGACGAACGTCTTCGCACCCACCGCGACGGCCTGCCCGCTGCGGATTTCTCCGTTTTCTACCATCTGATTTCCATCGAACGCAACCGCGACATCATGCTGAAGGTGGCGCTGTCTGAAAAAGACCTGCACGTGCCGACGGCGACCAAGGTGTTCCCGAACGCCAACTGGTACGAGCGCGAAACCTGGGAAATGTTCGGCATCACCTTCGACGGCCACCCGCACCTGTCGCGCATCATGATGCCGCAGACTTGGGAAGGGCACCCGCTGCGCAAGGACTACCCGGCGCGCGCCACCGAATTCGATCCTTTCGTGCTGACCAAGCAGAAAGAAGATCTGGAGATGGAAGCGCTGACCTTCAAGCCGGAAGACTGGGGCATGAAGCGCGGTACCGAGAACGAAGACTTCATGTTCCTCAACCTCGGCCCGAACCACCCGTCCGCGCACGGTGCGTTCCGCATCATTCTGCAGCTGGACGGCGAAGAGATCGTCGACTGCGTGCCGGATATCGGCTATCACCACCGCGGCGCCGAGAAGATGGGCGAGCGTCAATCCTGGCACAGCTACATTCCGTACACCGACCGTATCGAGTACCTCGGCGGCTGCGTGAACGAAATGCCTTATGTGCTGGCGGTCGAGAAGCTGGCCGGCATCAAGGTGCCTGAGCGCGTCGACACCATCCGCGTGATGCTGTCCGAGCTGTTCCGCATCAACAGCCACCTGCTGTACATCTCCACCTTCATTCAGGACGTCGGCGCGATGACCCCGGTGTTCTTCGCCTTTACCGACCGTCAGAAAATCTACGATCTGGTGGAAGCAATCACCGGTTTCCGTATGCACCCGGCCTGGTTCCGCATCGGCGGCGTCGCGCACGATCTGCCGCGCGGCTGGGATCGCCTGCTGCGTGAATTCCTCGACTGGATGCCGAAGCGTCTGGACTCCTACGTGAAAGCGGCGCTGAAGAACAGCATCCTGAAAGGCCGTTCCATCGGCGTAGCGTCTTACAACGCCAAAGAAGCGCTGGAGTGGGGCGTAACCGGCGCCGGCCTGCGTGCCACTGGCGTCGAGTTCGACGTGCGTAAATGGCGTCCGTACTCCGGCTACGAGAACTTCGACTTCGAAGTGCCGGTCGGCGACGGCACCAGCGACTGCTACACCCGCGTGATGCTGAAGGTGGAAGAGCTGCGCCAGAGCCTGCGCATCCTCGAGCAGTGCCTGAACAACATGCCGGAAGGCCCGTTCAAGGCCGATCACCCGCTGACCACGCCGCCGCCGAAAGAGCGCACGCTGCAGCATATTGAAACGCTGATCACCCACTTCCTGCAGGTTTCCTGGGGCCCGGTGATGCCAGCCAACGAATCATTCCAGATGATTGAAGCCACCAAAGGGATCAACAGCTACTACCTGACCAGCGACGGCAGCACCATGAGCTACCGCACCCGGGTACGTACGCCGAGCTTTGCGCACCTGCAGCAGATCCCATCGGTCATCCGTGGCAGCCTGGTTTCCGACCTGATCGTCTATCTGGGTAGTATCGATTTTGTAATGTCAGATGTGGACCGCTAACTATGCATGATCAAAAAGACAATCACGCAGTCAATGATGCGCTCGAGCCCATCAACGCAGCCGCTCCTCAGAGCGGCGTTGATGCATTTGTACTGAGCGCGGAAGAACGTGATGCGATCGAGCACGAAAAGCACCATTACGAGGATCCGCGCGCCGCTTCCATCGAAGCACTGAAAATTGTGCAGAAGCAGCGCGGCTGGGTTCCGGACGGTGCGATTTACGCCATCGCGGAAGTGCTGGGCATCCCCGCCAGCGACGTAGAAGGCGTGGCCACGTTCTACAGCCAGATTTTCCGTCAGCCAGTAGGACGTCACGTAATCCGTTATTGTGACAGCGTTGTCTGTCACATCACCGGTTACCAGGGCATTCAGGCCGCTATCGAGAAGAAGCTGAACATCAAGCCGGGTCAAACCACCTTTGATGGCCGCTTCACGCTGTTGCCGACCTGCTGTCTGGGCAACTGCGATAAAGGGCCGACCATGATGATTGATGAGGACACTCACAGTCAGCTGAAGCCTGAAGATATCGAGACGCTACTGGAGCAGTATCAATGACCAAGCACATTGTACGCACTCCCGAAACGCATCCGCTGACCTGGCGTCTGCGCGATGATAAGCAGCCGCTGTGGCTGGACGAGTACCGCAGCAAAAACGGCTATGCCGGCGCAGAAAAGGCCCTCAAAGGCCTGGCACCGGACGAGATCGTCAGCCTGGTGAAAGACTCCGGGCTGAAGGGACGCGGCGGCGCGGGCTTCTCCACCGGTTTGAAGTGGAGCCTGATGCCGAAGGACGAATCCATGAACATCCGTTACCTGCTGTGTAACGCCGATGAAATGGAGCCGGGCACTTATAAAGACCGCCTGCTGATGGAGCAGCTGCCGCACCTATTGGTGGAAGGCATGCTGATCTCCGCGTTCGCGCTGAAAGCCTACCGTGGGTACATCTTCCTTCGCGGTGAGTACATCGAAGCGGCGGCGCACCTGCGTCGCGCCATCGCGGAAGCCACCGAAGCCGGCTATCTGGGCAAGAACATTCTCGGCACCGGGTTCGATTTCGAGCTGATCGTGCACACCGGCGCCGGCCGTTACATCTGCGGCGAAGAAACCGCGCTGATCAACTCGCTGGAAGGCCGCCGCGCCAACCCGCGTTCCAAGCCGCCATTCCCGGCCAGCGCCGGCGTGTGGGGCAAGCCGACCTGCGTCAACAACGTCGAAACGCTGTGCAACGTGCCGGCCATTTTGGCGAACGGCGTGGAGTGGTACACCGGCATCTCCGGCAGTGAAGACAAAGGCACTAAGCTGATGGGCTTCTCCGGCCGGGTGAAAAATCCGGGCGTCTGGGAGCTGCCGTTCGGCACCACCGCGCGCGAGATCCTGGAAGACTACGCCGGCGGCATGCGCGACGGTCTGCGCTTCAAAGCCTGGCAGCCGGGCGGCGCGGGGACCGACTTCCTGACCGCCGATCACCTCGATCTGCCAATGGAATACGGCGCGATCGGCAAAGCCGGCAGCCGTCTCGGCACCGCGCTGGCGATGGCGGTAGACCACGAGATCGGCATGGTGCCGCTGGTGCGTAACCTGGAAGAGTTCTTCGCCCGCGAGTCCTGCGGCTGGTGTACGCCATGCCGAGACGGCCTGCCGTGGAGCGTGAAGATCCTGCGTGCGTTGGAAAACGGCGAAGGGCAGCCGGGGGATATCGAAACCCTCGAACAGCTGTGCCGTTCCCTCGGCCCGGGCAAAACCTTCTGCGCCCACGCGCCAGGTGCCGTAGAGCCACTGCAAAGCGCGATTAAATATTTCCGTGAAGAGTTCGAGGCGGGCATCGCCGTGCAGCACTTCGGCAATGCCCATGCGATTGGCGGCATTCAGCCGAACAATCTGCTGAAGCAGCGCTGGTAAGCCGACTCGCCCGAACACGGCCAGAATTTTTGATTAACGCCTGCCGCAAGGCAGGCCACTTGGAAGCATGCTGACTATGGCTACGATTCATGTAGACGGCAAAGAGTATGAGGTAGACGGAGCGGACAACCTGCTGCAGGCTTGTCTTTCCCTCGGCCTTGATATTCCTTACTTTTGCTGGCATCCGGCGCTGGGAAGCGTCGGCGCTTGCCGCCAATGTGCGGTAAAGCAATACCAAAACGCGGAAGATACGCGCGGCCGTTTGGTGATGTCCTGTATGACCCCGGCATCCGACGGCACCTTCATCTCCATCGATGACGGTGAAGCGAAGCAGTTCCGTGAAAGCGTGGTCGAGTGGTTGATGACCAACCACCCGCACGATTGCCCGGTCTGTGAAGAAGGCGGTAACTGTCACCTGCAGGATATGACGGTAATGACCGGCCACAGCTTCCGCCGCTACCGCTTCACCAAGCGCACCCACAATAATCAGGAGCTGGGGCCGTTTATCTCGCACGAGATGAACCGCTGCATCGCCTGCTACCGGTGCGTGCGTTACTACAAAGACTATGCGGACGGCACCGACTTCGGCGTGTACGGCGCGCACGACAACGTCTACTTCGGTCGCCCGGAAAGCGGCACGCTGGAAAGCGAGTTCTCCGGCAACCTGGTGGAAGTGTGCCCGACCGGCGTATTCACCGACAAAACGCACTCCGAACGCTACAACCGTAAATGGGACATGCAGTTCGCGCCGAGCATTTGCCAGCAGTGCAGCATCGGCTGTAACACCAGCCCGGGCGAACGCTATGGCGAGCTGCGCCGTATCGAAAACCGTTACAACGGCAGCGTGAACCACTACTTCCTGTGCGACCGCGGCCGTTTCGGTTACGGCTACGTCAACCAGAAAGATCGTCCGCGTCAACCGCAGCAGCTGCGCGGCGATGACTGGATCACCCTGAACGCCGAGCAGGCGATGCAGGGCGCGGCGGACATCCTGCGTCAGGCGAAGAAAACCATCGGCATCGGCTCCCCGCGCGCCAGCCTGGAAAGCAACTTCGCACTGCGCGAGCTGGTCGGCGCCGAGAACTACTACACCGGTATCGCTCAGGCGGAGCAATCACGCCTGGCGCTGATGCTGAACGTGCTGAAAAACGGCGGCGTCCATACGCCGGCGCTGCGTGAGATCGAAGATTACGACGCGGTGCTGGTGCTGGGCGAAGACCTGACGCAAACCGGTGCGCGTATCGCGCTGTCCGTGCGCCAGGCCGTCAAGGGGAAAGCCCGCGCGATGGCGGCGGCGCAACGCGTGGCCGACTGGCAGATCGCGGCGGTGCAGAACATCGGTCAGCACGCCAAGTACCCGCTGTTCACCACCAACGTCGACAACACCCGTCTGGACGACATCGCCGCCTGGAACTACCGCGCGCCGGTGGACGAGCAGGCGCGCTTCGGCTTCGCCATCGCTCACGCGCTGGACAGCGCGGCGCCGGCGGTCAACGATCTGGCTGAAGGCCTGAACAAGAAAGTCGATATCATCGTGCAGGCGCTGACCGGCGCACGCAAACCGCTGATCGTGACCGGCAGCAACGCCGGCAGCGAAGCCATCATCGAAGCGGCGGCCAACATCGCTAAAGCGTTGAAGGGCCGCGGTTCCGATGTCGGCATCACCTTCGTGGCGGGCGCAGCCAACAGCATGGGCCTGGCGATGATCGGCGGCGGTTCGCTCGATCAGGCGCTGGAACAGCTGGCGAGCGGCGCAGCCGACACCGCCATCGTGATGGAAAACGATCTCTATCGTCATGCGCCGGCGGCGCAGGTGGATGCAGCGTTGGCCAAGGTCAACAACCTGATCGTCGCCGACCACCAGCGCACCGCGATCATGGACAAAGCCAACCTGATCCTCTCCTCGGCCAGCTTCGCCGAGAGCGACGGTACGCTGATCAACCAGGAAGGCCGCGCGCAGCGCTTCTTCCAGGTATACGATCCGGCTTACTACGACGACGCCAAGAAGAATCAGTTCACCGTGATGCTGGAAAGCTGGCGCTGGATGCACTCGCTGCACTCCACCTACACCAGCCGCCACGTGGACTGGACCCAGCTCGATGACGTGATTGCCGCTTGCGTCGCCGCGTTGCCGCAGCTGCAGGGCATCGTCGATGCCGCGCCGGACGCGACTTTCCGCATTCGCGGTCAGAAGCTGGCGCGTTCGCCGCACCGTTCCAGCGGCCGTACCGCCATGCGCGCCAACATCAGCGTGCACGAGCCGCGTCAGCCGCAGGATAAAGACACCATGTTCGCCTTCTCGATGGAAGGGAACAACAGCCCGCTGGCCGATCGTCAGCAGATCCCGTTCGCCTGGGCGCCAGGCTGGAACTCACCGCAGGCATGGAACAAGTTCCAGGCCGAAGTGGGCGGCAAACTGCGCCACGGCGATCCGGGCGTGCGCCTGATCGAAGCGGGGGAGGGCAGCCTCGGTTACTTCGACCGCGTACCAGCCGCCTTCAATCCGAACGACGGCTGGCGTGTCGCGCCTTACTACCACCTGTTCGGCAGCGATGAAATGTCGCAGCGCTCTCACGTGATCCAGCAGCGCATGCCGGAAGCCTACGTGATGGTCAACCCGGCCGACGCGGCGACGCTTGGCGTCAACGCAGGCAGCCTGGTGGAGTTCAGCTGTGCGGGCCAGACCCTGCGTCTGCCGGTGCGTCTGAGTGAAACCCTGACCCAGGGCCAGGTTGGTTTGCCGCTCGGCTTGCCAGGGATCCCGCCGATCTTGGTGGGTGCTAAGGTAGACAATCTGCGGGAGGCGGCACGATGAGCTGGTTTACCCCTGAGGTGATCGACATTCTGATCGCCGTACTTAAAGCGGTCGTGATCCTGTTGGTGGTCGTGGCGTGCGGGGCGTTAATGAGCTTCGGCGAACGCCGCCTGCTCGGCCTGTTCCAGAACCGTTACGGACCGAACCGCGTAGGCTGGGGCGGCTCGCTGCAGCTGGTCGCCGACATGATCAAAATGTTCTTCAAGGAAGACTGGGTGCCGAGATTCTCCGACCGGGTGATCTTCACCCTGGCGCCGATGATCGCCTTTACTTCCCTGTTGCTGGCATTTGCCATCGTTCCGGTCAGCCCGACCTGGGCGGTGTCCGATCTCAACATCGGTATTCTGTTCTTCCTGATGATGGCCGGCCTGGCGGTGTACGCCGTGCTGTTCGCCGGCTGGTCGAGCAACAACAAATACTCGCTGTTGGGCGCGATGCGTGCCTCCGCGCAAACCCTGAGCTACGAAGTGTTCATCGGCCTGTCGCTGATGGGCGTGGTGATGCAGGCGGGTTCGTTCAACATGCAGGCCATCGTTGAATCCCAGGCGCACGTCTGGAACGTCATTCCGCAGTTCTTCGGCTTCGTGACCTTCGCGATCGCCGGCGTGGCGGTGTGCCACCGTCACCCGTTTGACCAGCCGGAAGCCGAGCAGGAACTGGCTGACGGTTACCACATCGAATACTCCGGCATGAAGTTCGGTCTGTTCTTCGTGGGGGAATACATCGGTATCGTCACCGTGTCCGCCCTGATTGTGACGTTGTTCTTCGGCGGCTGGCAGGGTCCGTTCCTGCCGCCATTCATCTGGTTCGCGTTGAAAACGG
Source organism: Serratia sp. SSNIH1 (assembly GCF_002935055.1). Classification (NCBI taxonomy): domain Bacteria; kingdom Pseudomonadati; phylum Pseudomonadota; class Gammaproteobacteria; order Enterobacterales; family Yersiniaceae; genus Serratia; species Serratia sp. SSNIH1. The sequence goes on along the minus strand of NZ_CP026383.1, from coordinate 4,126,446 downwards.
CCTTCTTCATGATGATGTTCATCCTGATCCGCGCCTCGCTGCCGCGTCCGCGTTATGACCAGGTGATGTCTTTCGGCTGGAAAGTGTGCCTGCCGCTGACGCTGCTGAACCTGCTGGCAACCGCCGCGGTCATTTTGTACAACGCTCAATAAGGGGTGAATAAACCATGACATTGAAAGAGTTAGTGGTTGGTTTCGGCACCCAGGTGCGCAGCATTTGGATGATTGGCATGCATGCCTTCGCCAAGCGCGAAACCCAGATGTATCCGGAAGAACCGGTTTACCTACCGCCGCGCTACCGTGGCCGCATCGTGCTGACGCGCGATCCGGACGGCGAAGAGCGCTGCGTCGCCTGTAACCTGTGTGCGGTGGCCTGCCCGGTCGGCTGTATCTCGCTGCAAAAAGCGGAGCAGAAAGACGGCCGTTGGTATCCGGAGTTCTTCCGCATCAACTTCTCGCGCTGCATTTTCTGTGGCCTGTGCGAAGAGGCTTGCCCGACTACCGCTATCCAGCTGACGCCGGATTTCGAACTGGGTGAGTACAAGCGTCAGGATCTGGTGTACGAAAAAGAAGATCTGTTGATCTCGGGGCCGGGTAAATATCCGGAATATAACTTCTACCGGATGGCCGGTATGGCGATTGACGGCAAAGCCAAAGGCGAAGCCGAAAACGAAGCCAAACCGATCGACGTCAAAGGTCTGTTGCCCTAAGGAGCCAGCAAGCATGGAAATTGCATTTTACCTGGCAGGTTTGATTGCGGTGGCCGCGACGATTCGCGTGATCACCCATACCAACCCTGTGCATGCGCTGCTGTATCTGATCGTCTCGTTATTGGCGATCTCGGCAGTCTTCTTCTCGCTCGGCGCCTACTTTGCCGCCGCGTTGGAAATCATCGTCTATGCGGGCGCCATCATGGTGCTGTTCGTGTTCGTGGTGATGATGCTGAACCTCGGCAACGTGCAGCAGCAAGAGCGCGACTGGATGAAGCCGACGGTGTGGATCGGGCCTGGCCTGTTGTCGCTGGCGCTGCTGGTGGTATTGATCGTCGCGATCCGCAGCGTATCCGACCAGGGTGTCAGCGGCGAGATGGTCGACGCGAAGGCGGTGGGCATCAGCCTGTTCGGGCCTTACGTACTGGCGGTTGAGCTGGCTTCAATGCTGCTGTTGGCGGGTCTGGTTGTCGCCTTCCATATCGGCCGCGAGCACAAGCCTGGCGAGGTGCTGAGCAACGCGCCGGCGAGTAGCGAAATGGCGAGAAGAAAATCGGAGGAGCAAGCATGATCCCTCTTCAACGCGGCCTGATCCTGGCGGCTATCCTGTTTGTGCTCGGGCTGACCGGGCTGCTGGTGCGCCGCAACCTGCTGTTTATGCTGATCAGCCTGGAAGTGATGATCAACGCTGCGGCGTTGGTGTTTATCGTGGCGGGAAGCTACTGGGGCCAGGCGGACGGTCAGGTGATGTACATCCTGGCGATCAGCCTGGCGGCAGCCGAGGCCAGTATCGGCCTGGCGCTGCTGCTGCAGCTCTACCGTCGTCGTCATACCCTGAATATTGATACTGTCAGTGAGATGCGCGGATGAACCTATTATATTTAACAATTCTGCTACCGCTGATCGGGTTCCTGCTGTTGGCATTTTCCCGCGGCCGTTGGTCTGAGAACACGGCGGCTACCGTCGGCGTGGGCTCTATCGGCCTGGCTGCGCTGGTCACGGTGTATGTGGCGATGGATTTCTTCGCCCAGAAAGCCGCCGGCGTGCAGCTGTTCGAGCAAAGCCTGTGGACCTGGATGGCCGTCGGCAACTTCAATATCGGCGTGACCCTGGTGCTGGACGGCCTGTCGCTGACCATGCTGTCGGTGGTCACCGGCGTCGGCTTCTTCATCCACATGTTCGCTTCCTGGTACATGCGCGGTGAAGAGGGCTATTCGCGCTTCTTCGCTTACACCAACCTGTTTATCGCCAGCATGGTGGTCTTGGTGCTGGCGGACAACCTGCTGCTGATGTATCTGGGTTGGGAAGGCGTGGGCCTGTGCAGCTACCTGTTGATCGGCTTCTACTACAAAGATCCGGCCAACGGCGCGGCGGCGATGAAAGCCTTCATCGTGACCCGCGTGGGCGACGTGTTCCTGGCGTTCGCACTGTTCATCCTCTACAACGAGCTGGGCACGCTGAATATCCGCGAGCTGATGATCCTGGCACCGCAGAAACTGGCGGTGGGCGATACGGCCATCACCTGGGCGACCCTGATGCTGCTGGGCGGCGCGGTCGGTAAATCGGCGCAGCTGCCGTTGCAAACCTGGTTGGCGGACGCGATGGCGGGCCCAACCCCGGTTTCCGCACTGATCCACGCGGCGACCATGGTGACCGCGGGCGTCTATCTGATCGCCCGTACGCATGGCCTGTTCCTGATGGCGCCGGAAGTGCTGCACCTGGTGGGCATCGTCGGTGCGGTCACTCTGCTGCTGGCCGGCTTCGCCGCGCTGGTGCAGACCGACATCAAGCGCGTGCTCGCTTACTCCACCATGAGCCAGATCGGTTACATGTTCCTGGCGCTGGGCGTGCAGGCATGGGACGCGGCGATCTTCCACCTGATGACCCACGCGTTCTTCAAGGCGCTGCTGTTCCTGTCGTCCGGTTCGGTGATCCTGGCTTGCCACCACGAGCAAAACATCTTCAAGATGGGCGGCCTGCGCAAGAGCATCCCGCTGGTGTACGTCTGCTTCCTGGTGGGTGGCGCGGCGCTGTCTGCGTTGCCGCTGGTCACGGCCGGCTTCTTCAGTAAGGATGAGATCCTGGCGGGCGCGATGGCCAACGGCCACATCAACCTGATGGTGGCCGGCCTGGTCGGTGCGTTCATGACCTCGCTGTACACCTTCCGTATGATTTTCATCGTGTTCCATGGCGAAGAGAAAATCAAAGCGCATGCCGGTAAAGGCATCACTCACCACCTGCCGCTGCTGGTTCTGCTGGTGCTGTCCACCTTCGTCGGCGCGATGATCGTGCCGCCGTTGCAGGGCGTGCTGCCGGATACGACCGAGCTGGCGCACGGCAGCGTGCTGACGCTTGAAATCACCTCCGGCGTGGTAGCTATCGTCGGCATTCTGCTGGCGGCCGCGCTGTGGCTGGGCAAACGCAGCCTGGTCAACAGCATCGCCAACAGCGCGCCGGGACGTTTCTTCTCGACCTGGTGGTTCCATGCCTGGGGCTTCGACTGGCTGTATGACAAAGTGTTCGTCAAGCCGTACCTGGGCATTGCGAAGCTGCTGCAGCGCGATCCGCTGAACTCGCTGATGAACCTGCCGGCCGTCTTCTCCCGCTGGGGGAACCGCGGTCTGACGGTGAGCGAGAACGGCCAGGTGCGTTGGTATATAGCGTCTATGGGTGTGGGTGCAGTGGTCGTATTGGCTCTGTTGATTTTGGTTTAATTGAATAATTTAAACAGACGCATTTTTCGGGCGTAGCGCCGGGCAGGCGCTACGTACAAAGTTTGAAATTATTCGTATAAGGGACACAAAACGCCATGCTATTACCTTGGCTAATTCTTATCCCCTTTATCGGCGGTCTGCTGTGCTGGCAGCTTGAGCGCTTCGGTACTAAGGTGCCGCGCTGGATAGCGCTGATCGCAATGGGGCTGACGTTGGCGCTCTCTCTGCAGCTGTGGATGCAGGGCGGCTATACCTTGACCACGCCGAAAGGCATTCCGCAGTGGCAGAGCGAATTCCTGCTGCCGTGGATCCCGCGCTTCGGCATCTCCATCCACCTTGCGCTGGACGGTCTGTCGCTGCTGATGGTGGTGTTGACCGGTCTGCTGGGCGTGCTGGCGATCCTCTGTTCCTGGCGTGAAATCCAGAAGTATCAGGGCTTCTTCCACCTCAACCTGCTGTGGATCCTGGGCGGCGTTATCGGCGTGTTCCTCGCCATCGACATGTTCCTGTTCTTCTTCTTCTGGGAAATGATGTTGGTGCCGATGTACTTCCTGATCGCGCTGTGGGGCCACAAGGCGTCGGACGGTAAAACCCGTATCACCGCGGCGACCAAGTTCTTCATCTACACCCAGGCCAGCGGTCTGGTGATGCTGATTGCGATCCTGGGCCTGGTGTTTGTGCACTACAACGCGACCGGCGTGTGGACATTCGATTACGAAGACCTGCTGCAAACGCCGATGTCCCACAACGTGCAATATCTGTTGATGCTGGGCTTCTTCATCGCCTTCGCGGTGAAAATGCCGGTGGTGCCGCTGCACGGCTGGTTGCCGGACGCGCACAGCCAGGCACCGACCGCAGGTTCCGTCGACCTGGCGGGCATCTTGCTGAAAACGGCGGCCTACGGCCTGCTGCGTTTCAGCCTGCCGCTGTTCCCTGAGGCTTCGCACGAGTTTGCGCCAATCGCTATGTGGCTGGGCGTGATCGGCATCTTCTACGGTGCCTGGATGGCATTCGCGCAGACCGACATCAAGCGTCTTATCGCCTATACCTCGGTCTCGCACATGGGCTTCGTGCTTATCGCCATCTACACCGGCAGCCAACTGGCTTACCAGGGCGCGGTGATCCAGATGATCGCGCACGGTCTGTCCGCCGCCGGTATGTTTATCATCTGCGGCCAGCTGTATGAGCGTCTGCATACCCGCGACATGCGTCAGATGGGCGGCCTGTGGGGGCGTATCAAGTTCATCCCTGCGCTGTCGCTGTTCTTCGCCGTGGCCACGCTGGGGATGCCGGGTACCGGTAACTTCGTCGGCGAATTCATGATTCTGTTCGGCAGCTACCAGGTGGTGCCGGTGATCACCGTGATTTCTACCTTCGGTCTGGTGTTCGCTTCGGTTTACTCGCTGATCATGATGCAGCGCGCTTACTACGGTGCGCCTAAATCCGACCAGCCGCTGCAGGGCATGACCGCGCGCGAACTGTTCATCATTCTACTGCTGGTGGTGTTGCTGGTTCTGCTGGGGGTTTACCCGCAGCCGATTCTGGATACTTCCAACGCGGCGATGAGCAACGTGCAACACTGGTTTGGTTCGTCAGTTTCAGCAATTTCAACAACAAGGCCGTAATTCGCCATGACAATAACTCCTCAACAACTGATCGCACTGCTGCCGCTGTTGATCGTCGGATTGACGGTGGTGGTTGTGATGCTAGGCATTGCGTGGCGACGCGACCACTTTATCAACGCCACCCTGACCGTGATCGGTCTCAACCTGGCGCTGCTTTCGCTGTACTTTGTCGGCCAGGCAGGCCCAATGGACGTCACCCCGCTGCTGCGGGTTGACGGTTACTCGATGTTCTACACCGGGCTGGTGCTGCTGGCGAGTCTGGCGACCTGCACCTTCGCGTATCCGTGGCTGGTCGGCTATCCGGATAACCGCGAAGAGTTCTACCTGCTGGTGCTGATCGCCGCCATGGGCGGCATCCTGCTGGCGAGCGCCAACCATCTGGCTTCGCTGTTCATCGGTATCGAGTTGATCTCGCTGCCGCTGTTCGGCCTGGTGGGCTATGCCTACCGCCAGAAGCGCCCGCTGGAAGCCGCCATCAAGTACATGCTGCTGTCCGCCGCCGCGTCGTCGTTCCTGCTGTTCGGCATGGCGCTGCTGTATGCCGAATCCGGCGATCTGTCGCTGGCCGGCCTCGGCAAGAGCCTGCAGGAAAACATGATGCACCAGCCGCTGATCCTGGCCGGCATGGGCATGATGATCGTCGGTCTGGGCTTCAAACTGTCGCTGGTGCCGTTCCAACTGTGGACGCCGGACGTGTATCAGGGCGCGCCTGCGCCGGTCTCGACCTTCCTGGCGACCGCCAGCAAGATCGCGATCTTCGCGGTCGTGATGCGTCTGTTCCTGTATGCCCCGGCCGCCGACAACGAAGCGCTGCGCATGGTGCTGTCGATCATCGCGTTCTGCTCTATCTTGTTCGGTAACCTGATGGCCATCAGCCAGACCAACATCAAGCGTCTGCTGGGTTACTCGTCGATCGCTCACCTGGGCTACCTGCTGGTGGCGCTGATTGCGGTGCAAACCCACCAGCTGTCGCTGGAAACCGCCGGCGTTTACCTGGCCGGTTACCTGTTCAGCAGCCTGGGCGCCTTCGGCGTGGTCAGCCTGATGTCCAGCCCGTACCGCGGCCCGGATGCGGATTCGCTGTTCTCTTACCGTGGTCTGTTCTGGCATAAGCCAATTTTGTCCGCGGTGATGACGGTGATGATGCTGTCGCTGGCCGGTATCCCGATGACGCTGGGCTTTATCGGTAAGTTCTTCGTGATCGCGATGGGCGTCAGCGCACACCTGTGGTGGCTGACCGGCGCAGTCGTGGTAGGCAGCGCCATCGGCCTGTACTACTACCTGCGCGTGACCGTCAGCCTGTTCCTCAGCGCGCCGGAATCGCTGCAGCGCGATACCCCGAACAACTGGGCGTTGACCGCCGGTGGCGTCGTGGTGCTGATTTCAGCCGCGCTGGTGCTGCTGTTGGGCGTCTATCCGCAGCCGCTGATTTCGCTGGTGCAGATGGCTCAGCCGACGTTCTGATAACGCTTCAGACGGTAAAAAGGTCGCTTCGGCGACCTTTTTTTATGGGGAAACGGCACTCAGCCGTAATGGGCGCTAAACGACGTTTCCAGCGCCTGCACCACCGCGCGCACGCGGGCGGCACGTTGCAAATCGGGATGCAGCACCAGCCAGATATCCACCCAGTCTTTGTTCTCGGGGAACAGGCGCACCAGCTCAGGGTCTTTGTCCGCCAAAAACGCGGAGAGCAGACCGATGCCCAGTCCGCTGCGGGTGGCGGAGCGCAGCAGCAGCTGCGAATTGCATTGCAGCACGACGTTGGGCTCGTGCAGGGCCTCGCCGCAGAAATTGTTCCAGTGTCGCGGCACCAGCTCGCGCGGGAACATCAGCAGATCGTGGCCGCGCAGCTGCTCGCCCCTGACCGGCATGCCGCGCCGCGCCAAATAGTGCTGGGTGGCATACAGGCCCATTTCGATGGTGGCTAACCGTTTGATGATCAGCTCATCGTCATCGGGACGGGCACCGCGGATCGCCAGATCTGCGCCGTGGTAAGAAATATCGGCGATGTTGACCGCCGTCAGCAGCGTGACGGTGATGGCCGGATAGCGTTCCCGCAGATCTTGCAGTGCCGGCATCACGAAGGCTTCGGCCAGGGTGTCGGTGGTGGCGATGCGCACGTTGCCACACAGGCTTTCGTCACCGCTGGCGGCTTTACGGTTGATCGCCTGCACCGCATTTTCCATCTTCATCACGTCCGCCAGCATTTCCTCCCCCAGCGGGCTGAGGGCGAAGGATTTCGGCGTGCGGATAAACAGCTTGGAGCCGAGTGCGTCTTCGAAAGCGGACAGCCGTCGACCGACGGTCGCCTGATCGACATGCAGCTGGCTGGCGGCTTTGCGTAGCGTGCCGCAGCGCGCAACGGCCAAAAAGAAGCGCGCGTCGTCCCAATTCATCATGCCATTTCCTCTCTGCAGATTTGTCGGCGCCGTGGGGCTCGGGCCGGTGCGGGCGAACGACAACGGTTTCTATCATAAAGTGTTGTTCCGCCCGTGGGGAGAGAAAGACGGTTAACGGCCTGCTCATCGGCGGTTATTTCTCCGGTGATGCAAGAATGCATCAGGGTGATTCATTCTTGACGATACTTCGCCCTTTGCCGCAACGCTATGATAAGCGCCGTTCCCGGCAGGCCGGGTGAGAAAAGATATCGATGGCAGGCCGCCGCCTGCCGACTTTGGGAGTTGAAGCATGTCAGAAAATACCGCCGCCCAGAGCGCGGCACCGCAAAATGCTCAGGCGTCGCGCAGGACCATTTTATTGTTCCTGGCGCTGGCCTTGATGTCGGCATTGCTGAACAGCAGTGCGCCGACGCCGCTTTATCCGCTGTATCAGCAGCAGTTTGCACTGAGCTCCGTCAGTCTGACCGTCGTTTACGGCGCCTACGCCGCCGGCGTGCTGATCGCTTTGTTCGGCGTCGGCAATCTGGCCGGAAAAGTGAAGGATTTGCGCAGCATGATCGTGCCGGCATTGCTGGTGGTATTGAGCGGTGCGCTGCTGTTCGCGCGGGCTGATACCTTTGCCATGATGCTCATGGCGCGACTGTTGGCCGGGGTGGGCACCGGGGCATTGACCGGTGCGGCAAACATCGCGTTGGTGCGTTTTGGGCCACGAGACGGCGGTAAAAACGCCGCGTTGATCGCCACGTTGTCCTTTACCACAGGATTGGCGCTGGGCCCGATCTTCAGCGGCATCGCTTTGCAGACCGGTTTTCATCCCACGACGCTGCCGTTCGTTTTCATCATGGTCATTGCCGCCGTGGCTGCGTTGGGCGTGATGTTCTCGTGGCCGCGTGGCGTGGTTACGGCGCCGCCCCATGCTGCGCCGGCTGCGACAGAAAAAAGCTCGCTGCTTGATGGTCTGCGTATCACCGGCGGTAAATTCTATGTCTGTGCCGGGGCGCTGTTTATCTGTTGGGCCCTGGCCGCCAGCATTTTGGCTATTGGCCCTAGCGTGGCGGAAACGCTGTTAGGCATGTACCAGCGGGGCGTCTTTGGCTATGCCATTGCGGTGTATCTGTTGATCGCCGGTATCAGCCAGATCCTGAGCCGCCGTCTTAACGCCCGTCATTCGCTGTTGTTCGGTTGCCTGGCGCAGGTGCTGGCGGCGGTGGTATTCGCCGCGGCGATCCAGTGGCATTCCCTGGGGCTGGCGGCGGCGGGGCTGGTGGTAGCCGGCTATGCTTACGGCGCCATTTTCGTCGGCAGCGCGACCCTGGTGAATCTGATTTCGCCGCCGACCAGCCATGCGCGTTTGCTTTCGCTGTTTTACGTTATCGCTTATATCGCCAACTGGGTGCCTATCTTGCTGGGCGTGGTGGTCGATCGCGTCGATCTGCGTCAGGCGACTCATTTGCTGTTCCTGAGCAGCAGCGCAGTGTGCCTGTTGCTGGCATGGAAGACGTCCCGGGTGGGATTCCCTCGCTAATTATTTTGTGATGGATATCTATTTTTTATAATTAATAATTCTTTAATTACATTTATGATGTGATTTGTATCGCATAAATTGGCCTGTTTTCGGGTAAACTGCGCGCTTTCTTTTTGCCGCGGGTCACTTTATGAACGTTCTTTTCGCCATTGCCGTTACTACCGGGATCCTCTCCGGCGTGTGGGGCTGGGTTGCCGTCAGCCTGGGGCTGATCGGTTGGGCCGGTTTTCTCGGCTGCACGGCGTATTTCGCCTGCCCGCAGGGTGGGTTGAAAGGGCTGGTGATCGGCGCGTTGACCTGCTGCAGCGGCGTCTTCTGGGCAATGGCGATCATCCACGGCAGCGAACTGGCGCCGCAGTGGAATCTCTTGGGGTATCTGCTGACCGGCGTCGTGGCATTCCTGATGTGCATTCAGGCCAAACAGCAGTGGCTGGGGTTTGTGCCCGGCACCTTTATCGGCGCCTGCGCGACCTTCGCCGGCGGCGGCGATTGGCCGCTGGTGACGCTTTCCCTGCTGGTGGGCCTGCTGTTCGGCTATGCGATGAAAAACAGCGGTCTGTGGTGGGCGGCGCGCAGCGAAAAAGCCCGCGCTACGCCGCCGATCGGCCCGAATGCCGGCTCAAACGGTGCCGCCGAGTGAGAGGCGGTAATGCAGATCGTGGCGCTCGGCGCAAGGTTCGCCCGCGATCCGCAACAGCAGCATTTCGGCGGCGGTTTTCCCCATGTCAAAGCGCGGCGTGATCACGCTGGCGATGCTCGGCGTGGTCGCCTGGCCAATATCCAGGCCGTGAAATCCCGATAACGCAACCTCCTGCGGCACGCGCACGCCGAGGCGCAGGCAGGCCTGCAACACGCCCACCGCCAGATCGTCGTTGGTGCACAGGATACCGTCGAGCTGCGGGTAACGTTCGCGCGCCATCGCCAGCATGTCGGCGCCGATCGAAACCGAAGAGACCCGATGCGGCGCGATCTGACGCGGCGTTTGCCCCTGAGACGCCATGGCGCGGCAGTAGCCCCGATAGCGTTTATTGTCGCGTGCGTCCGACATGGCGCCAAAGTAAACGATATGGCGTTTGCCGCTGGCGAGCAGCGCTTCGGTCATGTCATACCCCGCCTGTTCATTATCAAATCCCACCGCAATCCGCCCCGGCGGCGCGTCGAGATCCATCACCTGCGCGAGGGGGATTTTGGCGGCGCCGAGGTAGGTCTCTGTGCGCAAGGTATGCGCAGAGTCGGTGAGGATAAGCCCGGCGATCGGGTAGCTCAGCAGCTGTGCGATCTGTTCTTCTTCCCGCTGCGGGCTGTAATCGTAGTTCACCACCAGCGTTTGGTAACCCCGCGCTTGGGTAACGGATTCTATGCCGGCCAGCAGGTCGGCGAAGATCTGGTTGTTGAAGGAGGGGATCAGTACGCCGATGCGCGGTTTTCTGCCGGCCTGTGCGGTATCGGCATCTGTGACGTTCAGCTCCCGCATGACCTGCGCAATGCGTTCGGCGGTGTCGGCCGCCACTTTTTCCGGCGTGCGCAGAAAACGGCTGACGGTCATTTTGGTCACGCCGGCCAATTGTGCGATGTCCTGTAGCGTAACGCGGGGGTGTTTCATTCGGTGGCCTTCACGGGCGGTGCGGCAAGGGCGGATGGCGGTATGTTAACAAATCGATTTGGCGATAACAATGAATGCGCCTCTATTGAAAGTAGCCACTTTTCAATTGGATAGATGATTTTTACCCGCGTGCTGCCTGCGTGAGATCACGTTAAGGGTAACAGGGTTTCGTAACATGATTTTCAGTGATTTCCATCACGTTTTTACCGGTAACAATCGGCTGAGATAGAGGCCTGTCCGATTGGAGGCCTGAAGGCCGGGAATCACCATGAACAACCTGTTTTCTCTGGATAATAAAATCGTCTTGATCACCGGCGCCTCGCGCGGCATCGGTTTTCTGCTGGCGCGCGGCCTGGCGCAGCAAGGCGCACATATTCTGGTCAACGCCACCACCGAAGAACATGCCCGGCACGCCGCCGATCGCCTGCGCGAAGAGGGGCTGCGTGCCGATGCGGCGGCGTTCGACGTCACCGATTCCCAGGCGGTGCATGCCGCCATCGACCGCATCGAAGCGGACATCGGCGCGATAGACGTCTTGATCAACAACGCCGGCATCCAGCGCCGTCATCCCTTCACCGAGTTCCCGGAGCAAGACTGGGACGACATCATCGCCGTCAACCAGAAAGCGGTATTCATCGTGTCACAGACCGTGGCGCGTTACATGGTGCCGCGCCTGCGCGGCAAGATAGTCAATATCGGTTCGATGCAAAGCGAGCTGGGCCGCGACACCATCACCCCTTATGCGGCGTCCAAGGGGGCGGTGAAAATGCTGACGCGCGGCATGTGCGTGGAGCTGGCGCGCTACAACATTCAGGTTAACGGCATTGCCCCCGGCTACTTCAAAACCGAGATGACGCAGGCGCTGGCCGACGATCCGGCCTTCACCGCCTGGCTGACCCAACGCACGCCCGCCGCGCGCTGGGGCGATCCGCAGGAGCTGATCGGCGCGGCGGTGTTCCTGGCCGCCGACGCCTCCGCCTTCGTCAACGGGCAGCTGCTGTTTGTCGATGGCGGCATGTCGGCGGCGGTGTAACCTTTTTTCGTGGAGTCTTGAGATGAAAATTCAAACCCAGTCCTGCGTGGTCAATGGCAAACGAGACGTGGCGGTGATCGCGCAAGAAGTGGATTACCGGGGGCAGGGAACGCTGGTGAAAATCAGCCGCGGCGGTATCTGCGGCTCGGATCTGCATTACTTTCAGGAAGGCAAGGTCGGCAATTTTCAGGTGCGTCAGCCGATGGTGCTGGGCCATGAGGTGATCGGCGAGGTGGTCGCCAGCGATTCACCGCAGCTGCCGGTCGGGCAGAAGGTGGCGCTCAATCCCAGCAAACCCTGCGGGCAGTGCAAATACTGTCTGGCGCAGCAAAGCAATCAATGCGTCGAGATGCGTTTTTTCGGCAGCGCGATGTATTTTCCGCACGTTGACGGCGCTTTTACCCAATACAAAGTGGTGGATAGCGCGCAGTGTGTCCCTTACGGCGCCGATTGCGACGACAGGGTGATGGTGTTCGCCGAACCGCTGGCGGTGGCGATACACGCAGCGAAACAGCCCGGCGACGTGACGGGAAAAAAGGTCTTCGTGTCCGGCGTCGGCCCGATCGGCTGCCTGCTGGTGGCGGCGCTGAAAGCGCTGGGCGCCGCCGAGATTGTCTGTGCCGATCTCAGCCCACGCTGCCTGGCGATCGCCAGGCAAATGGGGGCCGATCGGTGCCTGCATGCCGCGGACGACGATGTTAGCGATTATCAGCAGGACAAGGGGTATTTCGACGTCGCCTTCGAAGTGGCGGGGCACCCGCAGTCGCTGCAGCGCTGCCTGGAGATCACTCGCGCCAAAGGCACCGTGGTGCAGGTGGGCATGGGCGGCAGCTTCCCCGATTTCCCGCTGATGTTGTTGATCGCCAAGGAGTTGAACCTGCTCGGATCCTTCCGCTTCGTGGCGGAGTTTGCGCTGGCGGTGGCGTGGCTGGCCGACGGCGTGGTCGATCCGCTGCCGTTGCTGTCGGCGGAGTTCGCCAGCGGGCAGCTGGCGCAGGCGCTGGAGTTTGCCGGCGATAAGCGCCAGGCCGCCAAGGTGCAATTGGTGTTTTAGGGTAAAAGTCTGATGGCCGCAGGCGGCGATCCTTGTCTATAGTGTAGGAACGCTTAATTTTTCAACCACGGAGATCTCACGATGGCAAGACATACGGATGCTGAGCAAACTACGCTGGATGACGATCTGAGAATGCTGACCGAGACGCTGGAAGAAGTGCTGCAATACACCGGCGATCGCGCGGATCAGGCTTACGTCGACATCAAGTCGCACGCCGAGCAGGCGCTGAGTGAGGTCAAGGCGCGCTGGGCGAACACCGGTGAATCCTACTACGCGCGCGCCAAAGAAGCGGTGCACCGCACCGACGACTACGTGCGGGATAAACCCTGGCACAGCGTAGGTATCGGCGCCACCGTCGGGCTGGTGCTGGGGCTGCTGCTGGCCCGTAAATAAATGACGGCATCGGGGCGGCGTAGGTCGCCTCGTGCTTTTCTGCAGACTGTGTTGTTCATCTCGCTGTTTCCCCGCTGGTTTTCCCTTATCCCGCCTATACTTCCCGCTAGCCGTCGTCGGAGCGCCTCTATTTCCCTTGTTTTTGTATGGACGGATTGAGCCGGCGCCGCCGCAAGTGTAAAGTGTTTGTGTTTTTATTGTTTGTTTTTTGTTCTAAATCAAATAATTATCTGGTGTAAACACCCAGGGATATACGGCGTTCTTGCGCTGGCGCAAAAGCCGTGAAAATAACACCTCATATAATACAGAGCGTAACTACAGGCGCGGCGTCCGTCGGCTGCGCCGGAGACGATCTCTGCTAACTGACTTGTGAGCGAACTATGTCGACAAGTGTTTTTAATCGCCGGTGGGCGGCTGTGCTGCTCGAGGCGCTGGCCCGCCATGGGGTACGGCATGTTTGTATCGCTCCGGGATCGCGCTCTACGCCGCTGACGCTGGCCGCTGCGGCCAACCGATCGTTTATCTGTCATACCCATTTTGATGAGCGCGGGCTCGGCCATCTGGCGCTTGGGCTGGCGAAGGCGGCGCGTGAGCCGGTGGCGGTGATCGTCACGTCCGGCACCGCGGCGGCGAACCTTTATCCCGCGTTGATCGAAGCCGGCCTGACCGGTGAGCGGCTGGTGTTTCTCACCGCCGATCGGCCGCCGGAGTTGATCGACTGCGGCGCCAATCAGGCGATCCGTCAAAACGGCCTCTACAGCAGCCACCCGACGCTGGCGATCGAGCTGCCGCGTCCTACCCCGGATATTCCGGCCGCGTGGCTGGCCTCCAGCGTCGACAGCGCGATGGCGCGCCTGCAGCACGGCGCTTTGCACATCAACTGCCCGTTCGCCGAGCCGCTGTACGGCGGCGACGAACGTCACTATGCCGATTGGTCCGCCGCGCTGGGCGACTGGTGGCAGAGCGATCGCCCGTGGCTGCAGGAAAGCGAAAGGCATGCGGCGCCATTGCCGCAGCCGGACTGGTTCTTCTGGCGGCAGAAACGCGGCGTGGTGCTGGCCGGGCGCCTGAGCGCGCAAGAGGGCGCTCAGGTGGCCGAATGGGCCGCAACGCTGGGCTGGCCGCTGATCGGCGACGTGCTGTCGCAGACCGGGCAACCGCTGCCCTGCGCCGATTTGTGGCTCGCTCATCCGCAGGCGCAGCGCGTACTGCAAGATGCGCAACTGGTGGTGCAGTTCGGCGGCAGCCTGACCGGCAAACGCCTGCTGCAGTGGCAGGCGCAGTGCCGGCCCGAAGAGTATTGGGTCATCGACGAGCTGCCGGGGCGGCTCGATCCGGCCCAGCACCGGGGGCGGCGCCTGCGCGCCGGCGTGGCACAGTGGTTGGCGCAGCACCCGGCACAGCCGCGCGCGCCGTGGGCCGCCGGGCTGGCCGCGCTGGCGGATAAGGCGCTGACGGCGGCATCCACGCATCTGCACGATAGCTTTGGCGAAGCGCAGCTGGCGCACCGCCTGCCGGAACTGCTGCCGGTGAACGGCCAGCTGTTTCTCGGCAACAGCCTGGTGGTGCGACTGATCGACGCGTTAACGCCATTGCCCGTCGCCTACCCGGTATTCAGCAACCGCGGCGCCAGCGGCATCGACGGCCTGATCTCCACCGCCGCCGGCGTGCAGCGCGCCACCGCCAGACCGACGTTGGCGGTGGTGGGCGATCTTTCCGCTCTGTATGACCTCAATGCGCTGGCGCTGCTGCGCCAGAGCTCGGCGCCGACGGTGCTGATCGTCGTCAACAACAACGGCGGCCAAATTTTCTCGCTGCTGCCGACGCCGGAAGAGGATCGTCAGCGCTTTTACTGCATGCCGCAGAACGTCGAGTTCAGCCACGCGGCGGCGATGTTCCAACTGGGTTACGCGCGGCCGGAGAACTGGAGCCAGCTGCAACAGGCGGTTGAACAAGGCTGGCGGCGCGGCGGCGCCACGCTTATCGAACTGCAGGTGACGCCGAGCGCGGGGGCCGAAAGCCTGCAATACCTGGTGCAACAGATGGCGGTGCAATGATGCTGGCGACGCGAATTTTGCAACAGGGCGAAGCGGGCCGCCCGTGGCTGGTGTGGCTGCATGGCCTGCTTGGCAACAACAATGAATGGCGGGTGATCGCCGCACGCTGCCCGGAATGGCCATCGCTGGCCATCGATCTGCCCGGCCACGGCGATTCCGTGGCGGTGAGTTGCCGCGGCTTCGACGACATCAGCGCGCAGATCGCCGCCACGCTGCAGCTGCGCAATATCGAACGTTATTGGCTGGTGGGCTACTCGCTCGGCGGGCGCATCGCCATGTATCACGCCTGCCACGGCCGCCATGCCGGCCTGCAGGGGGTGATCGTCGAGGGCGGCAACCCGGGGCTGGAGGACGAAGAGCAGCGCCGCCGGCGCTGCGAACAGGATGCGCTGTGGGCGGCGCGTTTTCGCAGTGAGCCGATCGCCGAGGTCCTGGCGGATTGGTACCAGCAGCCGGTGTTCAAAGAGCTTAGCCACGTGCACCGTCAGGCGCTGATCGCCGCGCGCTCGGTCAACAGCGGCCCGGCGATCGCCGACATGCTCGAAGCCACGTCGCTCGGGCGGCAGCCCTATCTGGCGCCGCAGCTGCGCCAACTGAGCATGCCGCTGCAGGTGCTGTGCGGTGAGAACGACCCCAAATTTCAACGGCTGGCGCGCGACGCCGGGTTGCCGTTGCGCATCGTGCCGCAGGCCGGGCACAACGCGCATCTGGCCAATCCGCAGGATTTCGTCGCCGAGCTGCAGACCTTTCTCGTTAACCCTGGTTAAAGGAACCGAACATGCTTTATCCGAATGAAGAACAGCTGTATGCCGCCATCGTCTGGCAGGATTGCACCGGTGATTTCGAAGACATTCTGTATCACAAGTCCGCCGACGGCATCGCCAAAATCACCATTAACCGGCCGCAGGTGCGCAATGCGTTTCGTCCGCAAACGGTCAAAGAGATGATTGACGCGCTGGCCAACGCCCGTTACGACGATGGCATCGGCGTCATTATTCTGACCGGCGCCGGCGATAAGGCCTTCTGCTCCGGTGGCGATCAGAAAGTGCGCGGCGACTACGGCGGCTATCGCGACGACAGCGGCGTGCATCACCTCAACGTGCTGGACTTCTAGCGCCAGATCCGCACCTGCCCGAAACCGGTGGTGGCGATGGTGGCCGGTTATTCGATCGGCGGCGGACACGTGCTGCACATGATGTGCGATCTGACCATCGCGGCGGATAACGCCATCTTCGGCCAGACCGGCCCGAAAGTGGGCTCGTTCGACGGCGGCTGGGGCGCGTCTTACATGGCGCGCATCGTCGGCCAGAAGAAGGCGCGCGAAATCTGGTTCCTGTGCCGCCAGTACGATGCCGCTGCCGCGTTGGACATGGGCCTGGTCAATACCGTGGTGCCGTTGGCCGACCTGGAGAAAGAGACGGTGCGCTGGTGCCGAGAAATGCTGCAGAACAGCCCGATGGCGCTGCGCTGCCTGAAGGCGGCGCTGAACGCCGACTGCGACGGCCAGGCCGGTTTGCAGGAGCTGGCGGGCAACGCCACCATGCTGTTCTACATGACCGACGAAGGGCAGGAAGGGCGCAACGCGTTCAACGAGAAGCGTCAGCCGGACTTCAGCAAATTCAAGCGTAACCCGTAATGAGCGGGGTAAACCGCAGCGCGGCGCTTTACCGTTACAGCCTGCCGATGGAGGCGGGCGTGGTGCTGCGCAATCAGCGGTTGAAAACGCGTGACGGATGGGTGGTGCAGCTGCGTCAGGGCGAGCGTGAAGGCTGGGGCGAGATCGCGCCGCTGCCGGAATTCAGCCGGGAAACGTCGGGGCAGGCCGAACAGGCCGCGTTGGACTGGCTGCAGGCCTGGTTGGCGGGCAACGAACCGGATGACAGCACGCTGCCCTCGGTGGCCTTTGGGATTAGCTGCGCGCAGGCCGAGCTGGAGCAGCGTTTGCCGATGCGGGCGGATTTCCGCAAGGCGCCGCTGTGCACCGGCGATCCGGACGAGCTGTTCGAGATATTGAGCGCCTTGCCGGGCGAGAAAGTCGCGAAAGTGAAGGTGGGGCTGTATGAAGCGGTGCGCGACGGCATGATCGTCAACGTGCTGCTGGAGGCGCTGCCGGATCTTCGGCTGCGGCTGGATGCCAACCGCAGCTGGACCCGCGCCAAAGCCGACGGCTTCGCCAAATACGTCAACCCGGCGTGGCGCGATCGTATCGCCTTTTTGGAAGAGCCCTGCAAGACCCGTGATGAATCGCGCGATTTCGCCCGGGCGACCGGCATTGCCATCGCCTGGGATGAGAGCGTGCGTGAGGCGGACTTTGTGGTGCAGGCCGAGCCGGGCGTGGCAGCCATCGTGATCAAACCGACGCTGGTCGGCAGCCTGGCGCGCTGCCAGGCGCTGGTGGCGCAGGCGCATGCGGCGGGGCTGACGGCGGTGATCAGTTCCAGCATCGAGTCCAGCCTGGGGTTAACCCAGCTGGCGCGCATCGCCCGCTGGCTGACGCCGGACACCGTGCCGGGGCTGGACACGCTGGGGTTGATGCAGGCGCAGGTGCTGCGCCCGTGGCCGGGCAGCGCGTTGCCGCTGTTGGATGTCTCGGCGTTGGAGTGCCTATGGCGCCGTTGAACGATTGGCCGTGGCGACACTGGGCGCGCACTCAGCCGCAGGTGACGGCGCTGATGCTCGGCGAACAACCGCTGAGCTGGCTGGCGTTGCAAAGCCAGGTGGATGAGCTGGCGGCGGATTTCCAGCATCAGGGCGTTGAACCGGGCTGCGGCGTGGCGCTGTGCGGTAAAAACAGCTATCCACTACTGCTGGCCTATCTGGCGCTGTTGCAGTGCGGCGCACGTCTGTTGCCGCTCAATCCCGCCCTGCCGACGCCGCTGCTGGCGCAGCTGTTGCCGGAATTGGATATGACCTTTGTCTTCGGCCCGGACTCGTTGCCGCCGCTGCCGGAAGACGTGATTCGATTGACCCCGCCGTCGACCGAGCCGCGTTGGCCAGACCTGCCGACGTGGGATGCGCAGCGTCTGGCGACGCTGACGTTGACCTCCGGTTCCAGCGGCATGCCGAAAGCGGCCGCGCACAGCTACGCCAACCATCTGGCCAGCGCCGCCGGGGTGTTGGAGCTGATGGCGTTTCAGCGCGAGGATTGCTGGCTGCTGTCATTGCCGCTGTTTCACGTCTCCGGACAGGGCATTGTCTGGCGCTGGCTGGCGGCGGGCGCCCGGTTGGCGGTGCGCGAGATGCACCCGCTGAACGAGGCGTTGGCGGGATGCACGCATGCCTCGTTGGTGCCGACCCAGCTGTGGCGGCTGCTGGCGCAACCGCTGGCGGGCATGACGCTGAAGGCGGTGCTGCTCGGCGGCGCGATGATCCCGGTGGAACTGACCGAGCGGGCGGAGGAGGCGGGGATCCGCTGCTGGTGCGGCTACGGCTTGACCGAACTGGCTTCCACGGTGTGCGCCAAGCGCGCCGATGCGCGGCCGGGCGTTGGCCTGCCGCTCGGCGGCCGCGAGATCAAACTGGTGGACGAAGAAGTCTGGATCCGCGCCGAGAGCCTGGCGCTCGGCTACTGGCGTCATGGGCATCTGCAGCCGCTGGCCGATGAACAGGGCTGGTTTGCGACCCGCGATCGCGGCGCGATGGCCGAGGGGGAACTGCGTATTCTCGGCCGGTTGGACAACCTGTTCTTCAGCGGCGGTGAAGGGGTGCAGCCGGAGGATATCGAACGCGTGCTGGCGGCGCATCCGCAGATCACGCAGGCGTTTGTGGTGCCGGTGGCGGATGCCGAGTTCGGCCAGCGGCCGGTGGCGGTGATCGACGGCGATCCGTCGCTGTCGCTGGCGACGCTGCTCGCCTGGTCGCAGGATAAGCTCGCCAATTTCCAACGCCCGACGGCATTGCTTCCGCTGCCTGACGAGCTGAAAAACGGCGGCATCAAGATTTCGCGCCGCCAGTTGCAGCAGTGGGTGGCGCAGCGTCTCTCTCAGGCATAAAAAAGCCGCCCGAAAGGGCGGCTGAGCGGATGGCTGCAGGGGGTTATTTCAGCCCCAGCGCCTTGGCGACGCCGGCGCCGTAGTCCGGGTGCACCTTGGTGAACAGCTCGACCTGACGGCGCTGGATGTGTTCCGGCACCTGCGACAGTTCGCCGGCGATGCGGGTGAACATGCGCTGGTGCTCTTCGGCGCTCAGCAGGTTGAACAGCGCGCGCGGCTGGCTGTAGTAATCGTCGTCTTCACGATGATTCCAGTGGTCGGCCGCGCCCTCAATGCTCAGCGGCGGCTCGCTGAAGTCCGGCTGCTCCTGGAACAGGCCGAAGCTGTTCGGTTCGTAGGTGGCGCCGTTGCCGCTGTTGCCGTCCACGCGCATCGCGCCGTCGCGATGGTAGTTGTGGAACGGGCATTTGGCGCCGTTCACCGGGATCTGGTGGTGGTTGACGCCCAAGCGATAACGGTGCGCATCGCCATAGGAGAACAGACGGCCCTGCAGCATTTTATCCGGTGAGAAACTGATGCCCGGCACCACGTTGGCGGGGTTCATCGCTACCTGCTCAACCTCTGAGAAGTAGTTGTCGGGGTTGCGGTTCAGCTCGAAATAGCCGACGTCGATCAGCGGATAGTCGCCGTGTGGCCACACCTTGGTCAGATCGAACGGGTTATACGGCGTCTGCGAGGCTTCGTGTTCCGGCATGATCTGAATTTGCAGCTTCCAGCGCGGGAAGTCGCCGCGTTTGATCGCGTCGAACAGATCGCGCTGTGAGCTTTCGCGATCCTTGGCGATGATCGCTTCTGCTTCTTCATCCATCAGGTTTTCAATGCCTTGCTCGCAGCGGAAGTGGAATTTCACCCAGAAACGTTCGTTGGCGGCATTGATAAAGCTGAAGGTGTGGCTGCCGAAACCGTGCATGTGACGGTAGGATTTCGGAATGCCGCGATCGCTGAAGTCGATGGTCAGCTGGTGCAGCGATTCCGGCAGGTGGGAGAAGAAGTCCCACTTGTAGACGGGGTTGCGCAGGTTGGTATGCGGATCGCGTTTCACCACGTGGTTAAGGTCGGGGAATTTCAGCGGATCGCGCAGATAGAACACCGGCGTATCGTTGCCCACCAAATCCCAGTTGCCTTCTTCGGTATAGAACTTCATGGCGAAACCGCGAATGTCGCGTTCGGCGTCGGCCGCGCCGCGCTCACCGGCGACGGTGGAGAAGCGGATAAACATGTCGGTCTGCTTACCGATTTCGGAGAAGATCTTGGCGCGCGTGTAGCGGGTGATGTCATGGGTGACGGTAAAGGTGCCGTAGGCGCCGGATCCTTTGGCGTGCATGCGGCGCTCGGGGATGACCTCGCGGTCGAAGTGGGCCAGTTTTTCCAGGAACCACACGTCCTGCAACAGCATCGGGCCGCGTTTGCCCGCGGTGATCACGTTATTGTTATCGACAACCGGGGCGCCGGCTGCGGTGGTCAGTCCTTTCTTGCTCATCACTTGCTCCTTATCGTAGTGCAGTTAAGTAAAGACTCGGGCGGTTTAAGCGTTCATCAGCATAGTCCTTTGGCGGGGCTTCTTCCCCTGACCTTGGTCAAAGCCACTACTAGTTGTAGCCCTATTGCCGAGCGCCGGCAAATAGGTCTCGGTTATCGTTGGCATCGCCTTGACGAATAAGGATTTTTGTTTGCAAATTTTTACATTTATTTGATTATTGAAGAATTTTTTCGCTTTTATCCCTTAAATACTCATTGCGCTTTGGTATAGACTCATGACGTTATTATTTTGCGTTGATTCGATCATTCGGTACGGATGACAAACCAGAGGGAAAGATGATGAAAAAGACTTGGGTCGCGTGCGCGGCAGGATTGCTGTTTGTGACCGGCGCGGCGAACGCCATCAGCGTGTCGGGCGAAGCCGGGCAACACTACACCAACCTGGGCGTTGGCATGAGCACCGGCTCTTCAGGTCTGGGCCTGACCGGCAACTGGGCGCGCAGCGACCACGACGGTAACGTCGGCAGCGTGGGGTTGAACTTCGGCGTGCCGCTGGGGCCGTTGACGGCGACTGTGGGCGCCAAAGCGCTGTACCTCAGCCCGAAAGATGGGAAGAGCGGCGGGGCGGTGGCGCTGGGCGGCGGCCTGGAGTGGGAAATTAACCGTTACTTCAGCCTGCACGGCGAAGGTTACTTTGCCCCTGACTCTTTCACCAGCGGCGTGAAGGCCTATAACGAAGCCAGCGGCGGCCTGCGCTGGAAGTTCCGTCCGCTGAGCGTGGACGTGGGCTACCGTTACATGCAAATGGAAGGCAAAGACGGGCGTCGCGACAACACCCTGGCCGATGGCCCTTATGTCGGTGTCGGTCTGAGCTTCTGACGCTGCGAAAAAGGGGCCTTCAGGCCCCTTTATCTTTTCTGCCTGGCTTACCCCACCGCCGGCAGCATGCCGCTGGCGATGCCCAGTTGGATGGCGATCACCGTTACCCCACAGACAAACACCAGCGCCAGCGCCGGCGTACCGCCCCAGACGCGATACTGCGCCTGATGCTTTTGGCGGGTTTTCCACACCAGCAGTGAAGGCAACAGCAGCGCCAGCACCGACAGGGCGATGGCGGCGAATCCCAACGCCAGCACGAAGCCGCGCGGGTAGAACAGCGCAAAGGCCAGCGGCGGCAGGAAGGTGATGGCGCCGGTTTGCAGGCGGCCACGCACGTTGTCTTGCCGTTTGAACAGGTCGGCCAGGAAATCGAACAGCCCGAGCGCCACGCCGAGGAACGAGGTCGCCAGCGCCAGGTCGGCGAACAGGTGCACCGCCAGTTCAACGTGCGGCGAAGCCACCGCATCGCGCACCGCCTGCAACAGGCCGTTCAGCCCGGCCTGCTGCGCCAGAATGCCGACGAAGGTGTCGGAGCTGATGCTGCCCAGCGTCGCCAGCTGCCAGAAGATATAGGCGATCAGCGGGATGGCGCTGCCGATGATAAACACCCAACGCAGTTTGCGAATGTTGCCGCCCATGTAGTTGACGATGCTCGGCACGCTGCCGTGGAAGCCAAATGAAGTGAAGATCACCGGAATGGCCGATAACGCCAGGCCTTGCTCCAGCGGCAACGTCATCAGATTGGTCTGGTGGATATTCGGCAACATCAGGCCGAGCATCACCACCAGAAACACCACTTTGGCGCTGAACAGGATGCGGTTGAACAAGTCCACCGAGTGGGTGCCGATGCACACCACGCCGCCGGCCACCAGGGTGAACAGCAGGACGCCGAGCGACACCGGGAAGTCCTGCGACGTCCATTGGCTGATGCTGGTGGCGAGCAATTCGCCGGCGCCGCTGATATAGGCGGCGGTGAGGGCGTACATCAGGAACATCATGCTAAAGCTGGTCAGCCACTGGCCGCCGCCGCCGAGATAACGTTTGGCGAGCGTGCCCAGACCGGTATCCGCCTGCTCATGCTGGTAAACCTCCACCAGCAGCAGCGCGGTGTAACACATCAACAGCCACAGCCCGACCAGTAAGGCCAGCGTGACGCCGAAGCCGACACCGGCTGCCGCCAGCGGCATCGCCAGCATCCCGGCGCCAATGGTGGTGCCCGCCACGATAAAAACACTGCCAAGAGTGCGATTCTTCACGTTTTTTCTCTACCAGCCGAAAGATTTTGAAAATTATAGGTAACGATTTATGAGGATGGCAGGATAGTGGAAGCCCTAATTTGTGTCAAACCGACGTTACGCATGGTGTACAGAAATGTTTACATTGTGGCGAGCTGCATGGCGCATGAGGAACGGGCCCATGGCTGAAATTATCCGCAGGCGGCTAGTGAAAAGTTATTTACGGGCTTCTATAGTGGAATGACCAAAAAATGTGGGAGAGATCAATGTTAAGGGTGGAGATGCTCAGCACCGGCGATGAGGTGCTGCACGGGCAAATTATTGATACCAACGCCGCCTGGCTGGCGGACTACCTGTTCCAGCAGGGAGTGCCGATGAGCGGGCGTGAAACAGTCGGGGACAGCCTCTCTGCGTTGATCGAGATCCTGCAGGAACGAAGCCATATCGCCGATGTGCTGATCGTCAACGGCGGCCTGGGGCCGACCAGCGACGATCTCAGCGCGCTGGCCGCCGCGAAAGCCTGTGGCGTAGAGCTGGTCGAACGGGCCGACTGGCTGGCGCGCATGGAAGCCTATTTCGCCGAGCGCGGGCGGCCGATGGCCCCTTCCAACCGCAAGCAGGCGCAGATCCCGGCCAACGCGGAAATGCTGGATAACCCGGTAGGCACCGCCTGTGGGTTTGCGCTGCAGCTGAACAAATGTCAGATGTTCTTCACCCCCGGCGTGCCGTCGGAATTCAAAGTGATGGTCGAACAGCAGATCGTGCCGCGCCTGCGCCAGCGCTTCACCTTGCCGGCGCCGCCGCTGTGCCTGCGCCTGACCACCTTCGGCACCTCCGAGAGCGATCTGGCCGCCGAGCTGGATGGCATGCCGCTGCCGCCGGAAGTGGTGCTGGGCTACCGCTCATCCAGCCCGATTATCGAGCTGAAGCTGACCGGGCCGGAAAGCCGGCGTGTGGAAATGGAGCAGGCCTGGCGACGCGTGCGCGAGGTGGCGGGGGACAACTGCATCTTTGAAGGCACCGCCGGGTTGCCGGCGACGCTGACGCAGCGTCTGAATCAGCAAGGGCTGAAGCTGGCGTTGAGCGAGCAGTTCAGCGCCGGGTTGATCAATCTGCAGCTGCAGAGCGAAGGGGCGCCGCTGGCGGGGGGCGAGCTGCTGCCGGCGCACTGCATCGAAACGCTGGAAACGACGCTGGCGCGCGCCCGTTCGCTGGCGGAATTGACCGGTGCGCCGTTGGCGTTGGCGGTCAGCGCCATGCGCGACGAGCAGGTGAGCATTGCGCTGCATACGCCGCGCGGCGGCATTGGCCAGACGGTGCGTTATCGGGCGTCGCGCCACGGCCTGCGGCTGCGGCAGGAGTCGGTGGCGATGCTGGCGCTGGATATGCTGCGCCGCTGGCTTAATGGGGGCCAGGCGTGCGGTAAAAACGCCTGGCTGGAGGTGGTGGAAATTATCGAGTGACGGTCATGGCGCTGAGTCGCCGGCGTCACGGTTTTGCTGCAGCCGTTCGGACGCCAGGCGTGAAAGGCGTATCGCCGCCGCGCCCCGCGTTTGCAGATCTGCACCATAGTCCTTGAGTGCCTGCGCGGCGCTGCCGGCCTGCGCCAGATGCGTCGCCAGGCTGGCGGCGTCCGCCAACGCGGTGTTGGCGCCGAGCCCACCCGCCGGGCTCATGACATGCACGGCGTCGCCGAGAAAGGCGATGCGTTCGCTGTGCCACACCGGCATCGCCTTCGTGACCTGCACCGCCCGCACGCTGAGCGACAGGGGATCCGCCAGCGCTAACGCCGTTTGCAAAGCGGGGGCCCATCCCTGCGAGATATGCCTTACGCGTGCCTGCAGCGCAGCGCTTCCTTCCGCCCGCGCCGGCCCGCCGAGCCGTTCAGCCGTTCCGATACAGGCCCAATAAAGATAGTCGTCGACCGGCGTGAGGGGGCAATCCGGCGCATAGTCGGCTGCCAGCTGCGCCATGGGCGCCTGAAAGCGCATCGGTTCAATCACCAGCGACAAGCCGTCGGCGAAGACGACCGACACGCCGCGCAGCAATTCGGGGGCCAATTGGGCACGGGTCGCCGCATCGAGCGGCGTTTTGCCGTAGAGGGTGACCGCGCCGCTGTCTTCGGGGCCCGCCTTGGGCAGGCAGCGCCGCCGCACCAGCGAGTTGACGCCGTCGGCGGCGATCAGCACATCGACCCGCACGTGTTCGCCGTTGGCGAACTGAAGTTCCACGCCCTGCGGCGTCTGCGCAAATTCACGCAAGGTATGGCCGAAACGCACCCGCTCTTGCAGGCCGGCAAGCAGGATCTCGCGCAGCGTTTGGCGATGAATGCCGAGATCGCCGCCCGGTTCTTGCGTTTGGCGCTGGCTGGAGGGCAACCAGTGCTCGGGGCGCCGGCCGGTGAGCGGGGCAAGCTGCGGATCCCATAGATTGCTCTCGCCGCTGTTTTGCGCGCTGCCGGCGCAGAGCAACCGGTAGTGCGCCGGCGGCAGGCAGGCGGCCAGCGCCTGCTGGCCCGACGGATCGATGCGCAGCCGGTAGCCCTGATCGCGCGCTTGCGGTGTGGTGTCGCGTTCAAACACCGTGGCGTGGATGCCGAAGCGGCGCAGTCCCTGAGCCAGACACAGGCCGCCGGGCCCGGCGCCGATAATGCCAATGCTGAGTGTTGTCATCATGTTCCCTCTTGAGTCAGTGGCCACAGACGGTCGCGGCCGGAAGCATTTCATTATGTCGGCGCAGGAAAAGGTTGGTATAACGGTATCTGGACTAAAAATAGTGATTAGTGGCCAATATGAATGCAAACCTTCATGCCCTCGACGCTGACTGCAGCGAATGGTCGGCGGGCCCCTGGCTGATCGCCCTTGGCGGCCGCGACGCGGCAGGCCGGGAGTATCGGTTGGGCACGCGCGAATACGACTGGCATCAGCATGTGCGAGGGCAGTTGCTGTGCGTTGAAAGCGGCTTGCTGCATGTACGCACGGCGCAGGGCGACTGGGTGCTTCCGCCTCAGCGGGCGGGTTGGATCCCGCCGGCGACGCAGCACCGGGTGCAGGTCTGCGGCGCGCTGAGCGGCTGGAGTTTGCTGCTGGCGCCGGAGGCCTGCAACGATCTGTCGAATACACCTTGCGTTATCGGCATCAGCGCAGTGCTGCAGGCGTTGGCTCAGCGTGCGGAAGGCTGGGACAAACGCAGCGCGCTTACCCTGGAGCAGGAGCGTATGGCGCAGGTGATGCGTGACGAGATACGGCTGGCGCCGACGGAGCCGCTGTATTTACCGATGTCGTCCCATCCGCGCCTGGCCGGCGTTCTGCAGGCCTTGCTGGCGCAGCCGGGGAGCGAACGTTCACTGGAGGCGTGGGCTGAATGGGGGGCGATGTCGCCGCGTACCCTGCGGCGGCTGATGATCGGCGAGACGGGGCTGAGTTTTGCCCAGTGGCGTCAGCAGGCTCGGTTGTCATATGCGTTGGCGAAGCTGGCCGAAGGCGAAACGGTGCTGCAGATTGCGGAGGCGCTGGGGTATGCCTCGCCGAGCAATTTTATCGCCATGTTTCGTAAAGCCTTCGGCGATTCCCCGGCGCGTTATTTTTCCACATTGGCGGGAAAGGGGCGCTAATCAGGCCGGGGATGAGGGAGGAGATGCTTTTGTGACGGTTATATATCCCTGATTAATCATAATGTTATAGGGGATATTCGCGCCGGGGGAATGCTGTTACTCTCTTGACGGGTGCTTGAGACTGTTCGTCTTGGGCATTGTGTGACAAGGCGGATAGATGAAAGCCCCAGACTGACTCTCAATCAGAATGGGGCTGCACATACCGCCTAGACACCGGTATGGTAGCCCCTTCACAGCAAGGAGGCAAGCATGCGCTTAAGGTATGTGTTTCACTCGCTAGCCGTTGTATGTATTACGGTTTTGTTATTTATCTGGATGATAAGAGACTCGCTGTGCGAGCTGAAAATCTACCAGGAAAATATCACTATCCTGATCAGGTTGGCGTGTGAGGTGAAGGGGTAATCCTAGGGCGGGGGCAACCCCGCCTTCTGGTCTCCAGGCGCGATTTCCGGCACCCGACTTTACATTTCCAGCTCGATATCCGTCAGCGGCATGCAGCAGCAGGGCAGGATTTCGCCGGCGTTGATAAACGCCAGCGGCTGTTGGCGGTAGGCCACTTCGCCTTTCACCAGCTTCAGGCGGCAGGCGCCGCAATAGCCGGAGCGGCATTGGTACTCCACCTGCACGTCGTGCAGTTCCAGCACGTCGAGCAGGCAGTTTTCACTGTTAGGGCAGGAGAGCTGCGTGCCGGCGGCGCGCAGCGTTACGATTGGCGTCGCCATTGCTTACAGTTCGAAGTCGCTCAGGTCGTCGGCGTTGATCTCCGAGTCGATCTGGCCAACCAGGTAGGAGCTCACTTCCACTTCCTGCGGCGCTACCTGTACGTTGTCGGACACCAACCAGGCGTTGATCCACGGGATCGGGTTGGAGCGGGTTTCGAACGGCAGACCGAGGCCGACCGCCTGCATGCGGATATTGGTGATGTACTCCACATACTGGCACAGGATGTCTTTGTTCAGGCCGATCATCGAGCCGTCGCGGAACAGGTATTCCGCCCACTCTTTCTCCTGCTGGGCGGCCAGCACGAACAGATCGTAGCACTGCTGCTGACATTCCTCGGCGATCTCCGCCATTTCAGGATCGTCGGCGCCGGAACGCATCAGGTTCAGCATGTGCTGGGTGCCGGTCAGGTGCAGCGCTTCGTCGCGGGCGATCAGCTTGATGATTTTGGCGTTGCCTTCCATCAGTTCGCGCTCGGCGAATGCGAAGGAGCAGGCGAAGCTGACGTAGAAGCGGATCGCTTCCAGCGCGTTCACGCTCATCAGGCACAGGTACAGCTGCTTTTTCAGCGCGCGCAGATTGACGGTGACGGTTTTACCGTTCACCTGGTGGGTGCCTTCACCCAGCAGGTGATAGTAGCTGGTCATCTCGATCAGATCGTCGTAGTAGCCGGAGATGTCTTTCGCGCGCTTCTTGATCTCTTCGTTGGTGACGATGTCGTCGAACACCAGCGCCGGATCGTTGACGATGTTGCGGATGATGTGAGTGTAGGAACGGGAGTGGATAGTCTCGGAGAACGACCAGGTTTCCACCCAGGTTTCCAGCTCAGGGATCGAGATCAGCGGCAGCAGCGCGACGTTCGGGCTGCGGCCCTGGATGGAATCCAGCAGCGTCTGATACTTCAGGTTGCTGATGAAGATGTGCTTCTCGTGCTCCGGCAGCGCCTGGTAATCGATGCGATCGCGGGAGACGTCAACTTCTTCCGGGCGCCAGAAGAAGGAGAGCTGCTTTTCGATCAGTTTTTCGAAGATTTCATGCTTTTGCTGGTCGAAACGCGCAACGTTTACCGACTGGCCGAAGAACATCGGCTCTTGCAGCTGGTCGTTTTTGGTCTGAGAAAAAGTGGTGTAAGCCATAAGCCTGAATCCATCGTAACGTGGCTAAATGAAGGGGCCGGAAAATTCCGGCCCGCTAGGTCAAACTTTAGATCTTGCAGGCGCCGCTTTCGCAGTCGTCATCGCCGGCCTTGGCAGGCTGCAAATCTTCCTGGGCGTCTTCCGCACCGTCGCGGGTGTTTTGGTAGTACAGCGTTTTCACGCCAAACTTGTAGGTGGTGAGCAGGTCTTTCAACAGCTGCTTCATCGGCACCTTGCCGCCCGGGAAGCGGGTCGGATCGTAGTTGGTGTTGGCCGAAATCGACTGGTCGATGAATTTCTGCATCAGCCCCACCAGCTGCAGATAGCCGTCGTTGCTTGGCATTTCCCACAGCAGCTCGTAGTTGTCTTTCAGACGCTCATACTCCGGCACCACCTGGCGCAGGATGCCGTCTTTCGACGCCTTGATGCTGATGTGGCCGCGCGGCGGCTCGATGCCGTTGGTGGCGTTGGAAATCTGCGAAGAGGTTTCCGACGGCATCAGCGCAGACAGCGTCGAGTTGCGCAGACCGGTTTCCTGGATCTCTTTACGCAGGGTTTCCCAGTCGTAGTGCAGCGGCTCGTTGCAGACCGCATCCAGGTCTTTCTTGTAGGTGTCGATCGGCAGGATACCCTGCGAATAAGTGGTCTCTTTGAACCACGGGCAAGCGCCTTGTTCCTGAGCCAGACGGTTGGAGGCTTTCAGCAGGTAGTACTGAATGGCTTCGAACGTTTTGTGCGTCAGGTTGTTGGCGCTGCCGTCGGAGTAGCGCACGCCGTTCTTCGCCAGGTAATAGGCGAAGTTGATGACGCCGATGCCCAGGGTGCGGCGGCCCATCGCGCCACGGTGCGCAGCCTTGATCGGATAATCCTGATAATCCAGCAGGGCGTCGAGCGAGCGCACCGCCAGGGTTGCCAATTCTTCCAGATCGTCCAGGCTGTCGATCGCGCCCAGGTTAAAGGCGGACAGGGTGCACAGCGCAATCTCGCCGTTTTCGTCGTTGACGTCTTCCAGCGGCTTGGTCGGCAGGGCGATTTCCAGGCACAGGTTGGACTGACGTACCGGCGCGATCTGCGGATCGAACGGGCTGTGGGTATTGCAGTGGTCGACGTTCTGGATGTAGATGCGGCCGGTAGAGGCGCGCTCTTGCATCATCAGCGAGAACAGCTCAACCGCTTTTACGCGCTTCTGGCGAATGCTGTCGTCTTTCTCGTACTGGGTATACAGGCGTTCGAATTCGTCCTGATCGGCGAAGAACGCGTCATACAACCCCGGCACGTCGGACGGGCTGAACAGGGTGATGTCTTCGCCCTTGATCAGGCGCTGGTACATCAGGCGGTTCAGCTGCACGCCGTAGTCCATGTGACGCACGCGGTTGCCTTCAACGCCACGGTTGTTTTTCAACACCAGCAGGCTTTCCACTTCCAGGTGCCACATCGGGTAGAACAGCGTTGCCGCGCCACCGCGCACGCCGCCCTGCGAGCAGGATTTGACGGCGGTCTGGAAGTGTTTGTAGAACGGAATACAGCCGGTATGGAAGGCTTCACCGCCACGGATCGGGCTGCCCAGCGCGCGGATGCGGCCGGCGTTGATACCGATGCCGGCGCGCTGCGAGACGTATTTCACAATGGCGCTGGAGGTGGCGTTGATGGAGTCCAGGCTGTCGCCGCACTCGATCAGCACGCAGGAGCTGAACTGGCGGGTTGGGGTGCGCACGCCGGACATGATCGGCGTAGGCAGCGAAATCTTGAAGGTGGAAATCGCGTCATAGAAACGTTTGACGTAATCCAGACGAGTTTCACGCGGGTAGTTGGAGAACAGGCAAGCGGACACCAGCATGTACAGGAACTGGGCGCTTTCGTAGATCTCGCCGCTGACGCGGTTCTGCACCAGATACTTGCCTTCCAGCTGCTTGACGGCGGCATAGGAGAAGTTCATGTCGCGCCAGTGATCGATAAAGGAATCCATCTGCTCGAACTCTTCAGCGCTGTAGTCTTCCAGCAGATGCTTATCGTATTTGCCCATCTCGACCATGCGAGTGACGTGGGCGTGCAGCTTCGGCGGTTCGAACTGGCCATAAGCCTTTTTGCGCAGGTGGAAGATCGCCAGGCGAGCGGCCAGGTACTGATAGTCCGGCGCATCGCGGGAGATCAGATCGGCTGCGGCTTTGATGATGGTTTCATGAATGTCGGCGGTTTTGATGCCGTCATAAAACTGAATGTGTGAACGCAACTCTACTTGAGAAACCGAGACGTTGTGTAATCCCTCCGCGGCCCAATCGATGACCCGGTGGATTTTGTCGAGATTGATGCGCTCTTTACGGCCATCGCGTTTAGTTACAAGCAGACTTTGGTTCATGTGGTGTTTTACCTGTCCGTATGGTGCCCCTAAGCAGAAGTGTAGTCGCTCTGCTCAGTATGTAAACACTATATATAGGGGTTGTATGTCGGTGAGGTAACAAGATAGTGAGAAAAAACGGCGTTTGCAAGTGAACAAAACCGGCCTAATTTGTGGATAACTTGGGGGTGAAATGTAACTTGCCGCGCGAAGCGCGCGCCGTGACTGGCGCGACAAGCTTGTCAATAAGCGCGATCAGATTTTACTGAAAAACTGAAAAAACCGATCGTTTGGCGCTTTATTAAACGTTAGAAAAAAACGGCATATTGATCTGATTTAATATTCTAAAAAACTGTTTACAACGGCTATTTTGATCGAAGTCGCGGAAATTAGGTATTTTTCCGAATACTCCGCCGGCGCCGCCCCCCGGTAATGCAGGGCCGGCGCGGTTTACAACGCTTAGCCTTCGTGCTGGGTGTGCACCATGTAGTTCACGTCAACGTTGCGTCCAAGCTTGAAATGATCGGTGATCGGGTTGTAATGCAGGCCGATCATGTGCTTTTCGCGCAGCGGCGTGCCGTCGACCCAGCCGATCAGTTCGGAAGGGCGAATGAACTTCTTATGATCGTGGGTGCCCTGCGGCACCATCTTCAGCACGTACTCCGCGCCGATCACCGCCATCAGCCAGGCTTTGGTGTTGCGGTTGATGGTGGAGAAGAACACATGGCCGCCCGGTTTCACCAACTGGGCGCAGGCGCGCACCACCGAGGCCGGATCCGGCACGTGCTCCAGCATCTCCATGCAGGTGACGACGTCATAGCGCTGTGGGTTGGCCTGAGCGTGGCTTTCCACCGTCTCCTGCACGTAAGTGACGTTCATGCCGCTTTCCAGCGCGTGCAGCCGCGCGACCTGCAGCGGCTCCGCGCCCATGTCCAAGCCGGTGACCTTGGCGCCTTCGCGCGCCATGCTTTCCGCCAGAATGCCGCCGCCGCAGCCCACGTCGAGCACCTGCTTGTCAAAAATGCCGCCGGCGCGCTGCATGATGTAGTTCAGGCGCAGCGGGTTGATGCGGTGCAGCGGTTTGAACTCGCCTTCCAGATCCCACCAGCGGGAGGCGACGGCCTCGAACTTGGCGATTTCCTGGTGGTCAACGTTTTGCACTCGGCTGGATGATTCTGCGTTCATGGGCTTGTCTGGCTCCTTGTTCTCGTTGCGCGGATTATACATGTTCCGGCGCGGCATCGTCTGCGCCGATGCGTTTTTAGCGCACTTATCTGCACAATTTCCGTGAAACAGCGGCGGTTATTTTCCCGTAAAGCGTGCTTTGTGATATAGTTTTACACCTTTGCCACTATGGCAGCGGGCAGATGAATCATTAGTAGAGGGATAGCAGCTCCATGAGCGACCTTGCCAGAGAAATCACACCGGTAAACATCGAAGACGAGTTGAAAAACTCGTATCTGGATTATGCGATGTCCGTTATTGTCGGACGTGCGCTGCCAGATGTTCGTGATGGACTGAAGCCGGTTCACCGCCGCGTTCTGTACGCGATGAGCGTACTGGGTAACGACTGGAATAAACCATACAAGAAATCGGCCCGTGTCGTCGGGGACGTGATCGGTAAATATCACCCACACGGTGACAGCGCGGTTTACGACACTATCGTGCGTATGGCCCAGCCGTTTTCACTGCGCTACATGCTGGTGGACGGCCAGGGTAACTTCGGTTCCGTCGACGGCGACTCCGCCGCGGCAATGCGTTATACCGAAGTGCGCATGTCCAAGATTGCTCACGAACTGTTGGCGGACCTGGAAAAAGAAACCGTCGACTTCGTGCCTAACTATGATGGCACCGAGCAGATCCCGGCCGTCATGCCGACCAAGATCCCGAACCTGCTGGTCAACGGCTCGTCGGGCATCGCCGTGGGCATGGCCACCAATATTCCACCGCACAACCTGACAGAAGTCGTCAACGGCTGCCTGGCCTATATCGACGATGAAAACATCAGCATCGAAGGGCTGATGGAACACATCCCGGGTCCGGACTTCCCGACGGCGGCGATCATCAACGGCCGCCGCGGCATTGAAGAGGCCTACCGCACCGGGCGC
The DNA here is from genome assembly GCF_002935055.1 of Serratia sp. SSNIH1. Taxonomy (NCBI): domain Bacteria; kingdom Pseudomonadati; phylum Pseudomonadota; class Gammaproteobacteria; order Enterobacterales; family Yersiniaceae; genus Serratia; species Serratia sp. SSNIH1. The sequence continues at coordinate 4,093,837 of NZ_CP026383.1, read as the reverse complement.
GGCAAAGTCTACCTGCGCGCGCGCGCGGAAGTGGAAGCCGACGCCAAGACCGGGCGCGAAACCATCATCGTTCACGAGATCCCGTATCAGGTGAACAAGGCGCGTCTGATCGAGAAGATCGCCGAGCTGGTGAAAGAAAAGCGCGTGGAAGGCATCAGCGCGTTGCGCGACGAGTCCGATAAAGACGGCATGCGCATCGTGATCGAAGTCAAACGCGATGCGGTCGGCGAAGTGGTGCTGAACAACCTGTATGCGCTGACGCAACTGCAGGTCACCTTCGGCATCAACATGGTCGCGCTGCATCAGGGCCAGCCTAAGCTGCTGAACCTGAAAGACATCCTCGAAGCCTTCGTGCGTCACCGCCGCGAAGTGGTTACCCGCCGCACCATCTTCGAACTGCGCAAGGCCCGCGACCGCGCCCATATTCTGGAAGCGCTGGCCATCGCGCTGGCCAACATCGATCCGATCATCGAGCTGATTCGCCGTGCGCCGACCCCGGCCGAAGCGAAAGTTGCGCTGGTGGCGCAGCCGTGGGATCTGGGCAACGTCAGCGCCATGCTGGAACGCGCCGGTGACGACGCCGCCCGCCCTGAGTGGCTGGAGCCGGAGTTCGGCATTCGCGACGGCAAATACTACCTGACCGAGCAGCAGGCTCAGGCGATTCTGGATCTGCGCCTGCAGAAACTGACCGGCCTGGAGCACGAGAAGCTGCTGGACGAATATAAAGAACTGCTCAACTTTATCGCCGAGCTGATCTTTATTCTGGAAAGCCCAGAGCGCCTGATGGAAGTGATCCGCGAAGAGCTGGTGGCAGTCAAAGAGCTGTACAACGACGGCCGCCGCACCGAGATCACCGCCAATACTTCCGACATCAACATCGAAGACCTGATCAACCAGGAAGACGTGGTGGTGACCCTGTCTCATCAGGGCTACGTGAAGTATCAGCCGCTGTCCGACTATGAAGCTCAACGCCGCGGCGGCAAAGGCAAATCTGCGGCGCGTATTAAAGAAGAAGACTTTATCGATCGCCTGCTGGTGGCCAACACTCACGATACGATCCTGTGTTTCTCCAGCCGTGGCCGCCTGTACTGGATGAAGGTGTACCAACTGCCTGAAGCCAGCCGTGGCGCGCGCGGTCGCCCAATCGTCAACCTGCTGCCGCTGGAAGCCGATGAGCGTATCACCGCTATCCTGCCGGTGCGCGAGTATGAAGAAGGGCGCCACGTGTTCATGGCCACCGCCAGCGGTACCGTGAAGAAAACCGCGCTGACCGAGTTTAGCCGTCCGCGCAGCGCCGGCATCATCGCCGTCAACCTCAACGAGGGCGACGAACTGATCGGTGTCGATCTGACCGACGGCAGCAATGAAGTGATGTTGTTCTCCGCCAACGGTAAAGTGGTACGCTTCCCGGAAACGCAGGTGCGTTCGATGGGCCGTACCGCAACCGGCGTGCGCGGCATCAACCTCGGCGAAGGCGACAGCGTGATCTCCCTGATCGTGCCGCGCGGTGAAGGCGACATCCTGACCGTGACGCAAAACGGCTTCGGTAAACGCACCGCCGTGACCGAATATCCGACCAAGTCACGCGCCACCCAGGGGGTTATCTCCATCAAGGTGAGCGAGCGTAACGGCCAGGTGGTCGGCGCCGTACAGGTGGAAACCAGCGACCAGATCATGATGATCACCGATGCCGGTACGCTGGTGCGTACCCGCGTTTCGGAAGTCAGCGTGGTGGGCCGTAACACCCAGGGCGTGACGCTGATCCGCACGGCGGAAGACGAAAACGTCGTCGGCCTGCAGCGCGTGGCCGAGCCGGTGGAAGACGAAGAGCTGGACAGCCTGGAACCGGGGGCGGAAGCGGTGGAAGAAGACACCACGCCGCTGGACGATGGCGACGACGCGGCTGAGCCGATGGACGACGACAACGTTTAAAGCAAGGTGAGGGCGTCGGCATGCCGACACCCTAATGCACTGAGACAGAAGGGCCTGGCAGCGATGCTAGGCCCTTTTTCAGTTATATGGTTTAATTGGCGCACCGAGCCGCCGGCTGCCGCGCCGGCGAATGCGTGCACCGCCACTGACTTTCGTATGGTATCCGATTGAAATACTTAGCCTCTTTTCGAACTACGCTGAAGATATCCCGCTATCTGTTCCGGGTGCTGGCGATTTTGCTGTGGTCGTTGGGAGCGCTGCTCACCACCTTTTATATTCTGAATATCCTGCATCAGAAAGAGTCGGATATCCGGCAGGACTACAACCTCAACTTCGATCAGGCGCAGGGCTACATCCGCCATTCCGCCGACATCATCCGCGACATCAAGTATATGGCGGAGAACCGTCTCAACGGGTCGGTCAGCAGCCTTGACATGTTCAGCGGCGTGTTTCCCGGCAAGGGCAGCCCGCCGCAATTCTTTCCGCTGTATCCGGAGTCCAACTGCACGCTGAGCACCACCTACCGCAGTTCGCTCGATTCGCTGAGCGGCCTGATCCAGTATTGGAAAGAGAACTTCGTGGCGGCCTACGATCTCAACCGGGTGTTCTTCATCGGCGGCGACAGCCTGTGTATGGCGGAGTTCGGCGGCGGCAACGCGAGCGCCAATCGGGAAAACGTGCTGAAGTCGCTGCACGAGCGCATTCTGAAATACCGCAACGCCAAGAATCTGGACAAAGACAACAACCTGTATTGGATCAGCCCCAGCGCGCAGCGGCCGGACGTCGGCTATCTGTATGTGCTGACGCCGATTTATATCGGCAACAAGCTGGAGGCGCTGCTGGGCATCGAACAGACCGTTCGGCTGGAGGATTTCGTTACCGCCGGCAACCTGCCGATCGGCGTCACGCTGCTGGATGAGAACAACGAGCCGGTGCTGCGCCTGGCGGACGGCGATCGCTATGCCGCTTCGCTCAACAGCTATCCCGCAGAGCACGCCTACTTCGGCTATGTCGACAATTATCGCGATCTGATCCTGAAGAAAGTGCTGCCGCCTTCTTCGCTGAGCATCGTCTATGCGCTGCCGGTGAAAAGCGTAGTAGAACGTTTCAAAATGCTGATCCTCAACGCGCTGTTGTTGAACCTGCTGTCGGCCATCGTGCTGTTCACGCTGGCGTGGCTGTTTGAGCGTAAAATGTTCCTGCCGGCGGAGGACAACGCCTTTCGCCTGGAAGAGCACGAGCAGTTCAACCGCAAGATCGTCGCTTCGGCACCGGTGGGCATCTGTATCCTGCGCATCAGCGACGGCACCAATATCCTGAGTAACGAACTGGCGCACAACTACATCAACCTGTTGACCCACGAAGATCGCGATCGCATTACGCGCATCATTTGCGAACAGCAGGCGAATTTCGTCGATGTGATGACCAGCAACAACAACAACCTGCAGATCAGCTTTGTCCACTCGCGCTACCGTAACGAAGATGTGGCGATTTGCGTGCTGGTGGACGTCAGCGCCCGCGTGAAGATGGAAGAGTCGCTGCAGGAGATGGCGGCGGCGGCGGAGCAGGCCAGCCAGTCCAAATCGATGTTCCTGGCCACCGTCAGCCATGAGCTGCGCACGCCGCTGTACGGCATTATCGGCAACCTCGATTTGCTGCAAACCAAGGCGCTGCCGCAGGGGGTCGATCGGCTGGTCAATGCGATGAACAACTCTTCCGGCCTGCTGCTGAAAATCATCAGCGATATTCTCGATTTCTCCAAAATCGAGTCCGAGCAGCTGAAGATAGAACCGCGCGAGTTCTCCTGCCTGGAGGTGATCACCCATATCGCCGGCAACTATTTGCCGCTGGTGGTTAAGAAACGTCTGGGGCTGTACTGCTTTATCGAACAGAACGTGCCGGAGCGCATTTTCGGCGATCCGGTGCGGCTGCAGCAGGTGCTCTCCAACCTGGTGAACAACGCCATCAAGTTCACCGATACCGGCTGTATCGTGCTGCAGGTCTGCACCCGCGGCAGCTATCTGGAGTTCAGCGTACGCGATACCGGCGTCGGTATTCCGGAGAAGGAAATTTCGCGCCTGTTCGATCCGTTCTTCCAGGTGGGCACCGGCGTGCAGCGCCATTTCCAGGGAACCGGCCTGGGGTTGGCTATCTGTGAGAAACTGATCAACCTGATGGACGGCGATATCGCCGTCGAGTCCGAACCGGGTCTGGGCAGCTTGTTCAGCATCCGCATTCCGCTGTTCAACGCTCAGTTCCCCATCCCGCAGGCCAGCGATACCTGGCAGGGCCGTCGGCTGTGGCTGGATATCCGCAATCAGCGGCTGGAAAGTTACCTGATGGCGATTCTGGGGGGGTACGGCGCCGATATCCAGCGCTATGACGGCCAAGAGACCGCCGCCGGAGAGGTGATGCTCAGCGATCATCCGCTGATGCTGGACACGCCGCTGCTGGCTCAGATCCAATTCTCTACCGAACATATCGGCCCATCGCTGGAAACCCGGCCGGGTTATTGGATGCACAGCACCTCCACGCCGCGAGAAACGCTAAGCTTGCTCAACCGGTTGTTCGGCGTCGGCAGCGGCGCGGCAGAGGCGCTGGTGCAGCTGCCGGTGCCCGCCAAGGCCAGCGCGGCGGACAACGGCGATATTCATCTGCTGGTGGTTGACGATCATCCGATCAACCGTCGCCTGCTGTCCGATCAGCTGGGATCGCTGGGGTATCAGGTGGTGACCGCCAACGACGGCGTCGACGCGCTCGGCGTGCTGAAACAGCACCACGTCGATATTGTGCTGACTGACGTCAATATGCCGAATATGGACGGCTATCGCCTGACGCAGGAACTGCGACAGATGCAGTTCAGCGCGCCGGTGATCGGCGTGACGGCGAATGCGCTGGCGGAAGAGAAGCAGCGCTGCCTCGAGGCGGGTATGGATAACTGCCTGTCGAAACCGGTCACGCTGGAGACGCTGGAACAGACGCTGGCTTACTACAGCCAACGGGTACGCTACAGCCGCAGCGAGGCTTGAAAAGCAAACAGGCACGGCGAGTGCCGTGCCTGTTTGGTGCTAACCTGCCGCGAGGCGGGCTTTAGTCTTTGTCCAACGGCGTCATGCTGACGGAGGAGAGGTAGTTTAGCAGGGCGATGTCGTTCTCGACGCCCAGCTTCATCATCGCCGATTTCTTCTGGCTGCTGATGGTTTTGATGCTGCGGTTGAGTTTCTTGGCGATTTCGGTCACCAGGAAACCTTCGGCGAACAGGCGCAGCACTTCGCTCTCTTTCGGCGACAGGCGTTTGTCGCCATAGCCGCTGGCGCTGATCTTCTCCAGCAGTTTAGAGACGCTTTCCGGCGTGAATTTCTTGCCTTTCTGCAGGGCGGCCAGCGCCTTCGGCAGATCGGTCGGCGCGCCTTGTTTCAGCACGATGCCTTCGATATCCAGATCCAATACCGCGCTCAGGATCGCCGGGTTATTGTTCATGGTCAGCACGATGATCGACAACTGCGGATAGTGGCGCTTGATGTATTTAATCAGCGTGATGCCGTCGCCATACTTGTCACCCGGCATCGACAGATCGGTGATCAGCACGTTGGCGTCCAGCTTGGACAGATTGTTGATCAGTGCGGTTGAGTCTTCGAACTCCCCAACGACATTCACCCATTCAATTTGCTCAAGTGACTTCCGGATGCCAAACAGTACGATAGGATGGTCATCAGCAATAATTACGTTCAGGTTATTCATGTTGTTGGCTACCTTGCTTCAGCAGTCTGCTGACGAAAAAATCAATCTGACTGATGTTATTCTCGATCTCGGGCGCATCACCTTCTGCGATGCGCTGTTCTAACGATTCGCACAGCTGCTTGCCGGGAAGCAGATTTAACATGGCAAACACGCCTTTAAGGCGGTGTGCGGTTTGTGACAGCGCATTGAAATCACTGCTGCCCGCCTCAGTATACAGTTTTTTGACATCGTCGGGTACTGTATCGACAAACAGCCCATAGTAATCACTTGATTTCAATTGTTTTTCATAGAGTTGGATATCTTCTGAACTCAATGAAAGAGGGCTTTCTTCCTGTTCCAGCGCGGCCATTTGCTGTTCGATCAGCATCATCACGGCGTCGATTAATGCGCCGTTCAGATTATAGTTCACCCGAATGTAGCGTTTATCCAGCGCTTGCCAGCCCGGCTCATCGGTCGCCAACAACAGGGTGTAGTCATCGGCGCGTTGTGGGTTATCGGTCAGCAGCACGTCATAATCGCGGTTGACCGCGCGATCTTCGGCGACAAGGCAGTCGGCGCCGTAGGCCTGCAGCAGGCGGGTCACGATGCCGCGCACCTCATCCGACGTGACGTCCAGCAGGGCGGTGACGCCGTCGAGCAGCTTTTCCTGCTCCTGCGGCTCTTTTTTCTCCATCTCCATGGCGACGCGAATGGTATAGCGAGTGCCGATATCCACCTTGCTGCGAATGTCCAACTGGCCATTAAGCTTTTTGCACAGCTGGTTGCACAGGAAGAAGGTGAGCCCGGAACCGTGGTTGAAGCGGTCCACCAGCGTCTGGCTGAGGAAGGGATAGTTGAGGTTGCTGATCTCTTCGTTGGAGATGCCGGAGCCGGTGTCGTTGATTTGGAAAATCAGGCGATCCGGGTGCTCGGGCTCATGGTCGACAACCAGCGAAATCTTGCCGCAGGCGGTGGTGATAATGGCGTAATGCACCAGCAGCGCGATCACTTTGCGAAGCGCGTTGGCGTCGCCGATATAGTTCTGCTCGACGTCCAGCTGGAAATGTTTGAACAGCGCCAGCCCCTTCTGATTGAGGGCAGGCAGGGCCTCCAGCAGCAACTCGTCGACCATTGCCGCTGGGTTGAACGGTTCGCGCGTAGGCTGCCAGTCCTGGGTTTCCAGCCGGGTCAGCAGGGTAATGTTATCGATCAAACCCAGCACCGAAGCCGACTCCGCGGTCAACTGGCCCAGCAGTGCCTGCTGCTGCTGCTCATCCGGCCGGTCGCGCAGACGCTCGACCAGATCGTGCATCTGGCGTACCGGCTGATTGAGCTCGATGCCCAGGTTGTGCAGCATCAGCTTGCGTGCCTGAACGTTCTTGTCGTATTCGCGCCGCGCCTGCTGCAGCCGCTTGTTCACCATCACCTCTTTATCCTGATCGTGCATCAGGAACAGGTAGGTGTCCGGCGACAGCTGGCTGCGGAAGATACGGATTTCATACACTTCATTGTTGACCGTCGCCTGGATCACCCCGTGATGCTGTTCGGCCATATGGGCGATTTTTTGCAGGCTGAGGTGCGGCAGCAGGTGTTCGGCGATTTTGTTGCTGGCGATCACCGTATTGTTGGCGAAGCTGTAGACCAGCAGGCCGGAAGGCAGGCTGGAGACGATCTCCTGATTCAGCGCGCGCTCGGCTTCCAGCTCCACCGCCATGTTTTCGCTCGGGCGAATGTACTGGCGGCGGATAAAATAGATGCTCAGCATCGACAGCGCCAGCAGCAGCAGGTTGATCGCGATCAGCCAGATGTTGTTGCGCAGCAGATCGATGGCCAGATTGATGGCCGAAACGCGATACACCACCTTCAGCGGCGCATTGGGCAGGGCGGCGCTGAACTCGACCCAACCACCGCTCATCGTCGCATGGGTACCGAGAGCCGTTTCCGCCGGGATGGCGCTGTCGTCGAGATCGACATCGTCCGGCAGCAGCAGGAAATTGGCGCGGGCCAGATTGGCCGGAATGATGTCGTTGATCGGCAAGTCGAAGGCGATCACCGTCGCCAGATGTCCCGGCTGATTAAAGGTGGTGCGAATCGAGAACGAATAGGCGTTCTGGAAACGCTGCTTGCGCAGATCGGAAAAGCTCTCGCGCTCGTCGAGCATGTTGGCCTGTTGCAGCATCTCGGCGCGGCGTTCGTCCGCCGAGGTGGTCAGGTAGCTCTCTCGAAAGCGTGAAGCCAGCTCTTTGAGCGGCTGGGTGGTGATCAGACTGAGGCTGTTGTCCTGGCCATTGAGGTAATACATGGTGTAGTTCTCGGTCTTGGCACCCCAGCGGGTGTCCAGGTAGTCCGAGATGTTGGCGATCATTGCCAGCGTGTTCTCGTCATGGCTGCCGAAGATCACCGCGTCGGTTTTCTTGTGCGGCTTTTCGACATAATAGACGTCGGGCCGCAGGCGGGTTTCCTGCAAACCGGGATCGCTGTTCTGTGCCGGCGCATTGCCGAATTTGTCATAGACCTGGTAGGTCATATAGCGGTAGGTATCGATACGCTTTTGCAGCGAACCGGCAATGCTGTTCAGCGTGTACTTCTTTTCCGCCAGCCAGGCGTTGGTGTAGTTGTAACCATACAGGCCAATGCCGATCGTCAGCAGCACGATAAACAGCAGGAAGCAGCGGGTAATGTTGCTGGAGCTGATGGTCAGTTGTTTATTTTGCATAGTGGCTGCGCATTCCTGAATCAGCGAGTGACGGCCTTGGCGCTGGCGGTTACCGCCAACAGCAGGGCGGCTACGCAGGCGAAAGCCACCGTCAGACTGGAAAACTGAGCGATAAAGCCGATCAGCGCCGGGCCGGCCAGAATACCGGCATAGCCGACGGTGGTGACGGAGGCGATCGCCAAATTGGCCGGCATGTCGCGCTGGTTGCCCGCCGCGCTGAACAGGATCGGCACGACGTTCGAGGCGCCCAGGCCGACCAGCATGAAACCGACCAGCGACACGGTGGCGTGATTGAAGGCGATGGCCAGGCTCAGACCGAGTGCGGCGCACAGGCTGCCCAGCAGCAGCACCCGGTAGCGGCCCAGCGAGTTCACCACCCGATCGCCATTGAGCCGGCCGAGCGTCATGGTGATGGAAAACAGCGCATAGCCCAGGCCGGCCTGGCTATGCTCGACGCCGCGCAGCGTGGTGAGGAACAGCGCGCTCCAGTCGAGCATCGATCCTTCCGCCAGAAACATGATAAAGCACAGGATGCCGATGAACATCACCCAGCCGCGCGGCAAGACGAACATCGGCCCGCCGTCGTCGGCGCCGCTCTCACGCAGCAGATGGCGGCTGGCGAGTGCCAGCAGCACTATCACCGCCAGTACGGTAAGCAGGGTGGATTGCAGCGGCGTCAGGCCCAGCCACAGCAGCGCGCTGACGCCACCGGCGCCGGCAATGCCGCCGATGCTGAAGAAACCGTGAAAACCGGACATCATCGCCTTGCCGCTGGCGCGTTCGACGATCACCGCCTGAACGTTCATCGCCACGTCGATCATGCCGATCGCCGCCCCGAACAGCAGCAGCGCCACGGCCATGCCGCCGAGGGAATCCATCAGCGCCAGCAGCGGCAGATCGATACATAACCCGAGCCCCGCCATCAGGATCACTGCGCGGCAGCCCAGTTTGCCGGTCAGGAAACCGGTCAGCGGCATCGCCAGCATGGAACCGGCACCGATACAGAGCAGCAACAGGCCGAGCGAGCCGTCATCGATACCGATGCGCGTTTTGGCGAAGGGCACCAGCGGCGCCCAGGCGGCCATGCCAAGACCGGCGACGAAAAAGGCCAGGCGGGTGGCGATCTGTTGAGGAACGCCGGGCGTTTGCTGTTCATTGCACAAGGTGGCTGTCATGTAAGCGTCAGGATCTTGGGTCAAAAGAGTGGCGAAAGTTACTGACAGTTTTTATCACAATCCGCGATCCGGGTCGAAAAGATTCGCGTTTGGTTCCTCTCTGGCACCGCCTCTGCGCACCAGCCACAGGGCGATCGCCTGGACTATATACGCCTTTTGCCGTTGGTCGAGCGCGATACCCTGCGGTATGCCGTGCCACTTTTCCAGGCAGCCGCGGCAGCAGGTGGCGGTGGCGTGTTGGGCGACAAACACCGGGTGGCCGCGCATCGGCGTTTGCTTACCGTCATTTTTAGGATGGGCGGCGGCCAGGCGACGGTCGATGAAATCGCGGGCATGGCTGAGGATCAGCGGCAATCCCTTGTCGTCGAGGTAGGTTTGGTCTTTGGCATTTAAACGGAAACGGGCGCGGAAGGGGGAGCTTTGCAGCCGCTGCCACAGCACGTCGGGTTGAAAGGGCATCATAACTTTACTCGCTGAGGGTGAGCTTTTTTTCAGGCTATCAGAAGTGAAACTCCGCGGCTAATTATGCCTGCGGCGAGAAATAACGGACGGGATAAAGCACGAAATGAAAAGCAAGCTCAATTTATAGACTAAAATAACAGAAAAGATTAGCAATTAGTGCGGAGGTGAATTAGTGAAACTATATCATGAGGTTATTTATTTGCTTGCTATTTGTACGAACTGAAATTGTGAGGAGAGTGTGGGGGGAAATAAAAAACCGGCCAGAAGCCGGTTAAAGGAATGCTGAAATTATCTTCGGATAATGAAGGTAATAATGAAAATAATGATGATAGCGAGGTGATTATAGCGGCTGCGTGCGGACAGCGTTTTGGCACAATGTGCTTATTGCCCGGCCTAATTGTATGGTTGCCTTTTTTTTCTTAAAGATATGTATAACTACATGATTTTTTATCAGTTAATCTATTCTTTGTCTTTAAGTGCTTTATTTTGTTTGTCTGTAAGGTTTTGTGAAAGTTCGCGCGTATTTACATTTTGAAACCTTTATTAATTACAATGAAACACTATCGGATACTTGGTATCATTTTCTTTCTGGATTAATATAACCCTTGTTACCAGAATGGTAATGCACAGTCGTGCTAATAATGCTCGAAAAGGGCAGTGGCCGTAGCTCGACATAATTAACGAGGATAATAACGATGAAACTTCGAGTACTCTCTCTGATGGTACCCGCACTGCTGGTTGCAGGCACAGCAGGCGCGGCGGAAATCTACAACAAAGACGGTAATAAACTGGATTTGTACGGTAAAGTCGACGGTCTTCACTATTTCTCCAGCAATGATGGCGCGGACGGCGATCAGTCTTATATGCGTTTTGGCCTGCGTGGCGAAACGCAAATCAGCGATCAGCTGACCGGTTACGGCCAGTGGGAATATCAGGCCAACCTGAACCATGCTGAAAACCAGGACAACAAGAACTTCACCCGTTACGGCTTCGCCGGTCTGAAATTCGGCGACTACGGTTCCTTCGACTATGGTCGTAACACCGGCGTGCTGTACGACGTCGCGGCTTACACCGACTTGCAGCCTGAGTTCGACGGCTCGACCTACGGCGCTGACCAGTTCATGTTCCAGCGCTCCAGCGGCCTGGCAACCTACCGTAACAACGGCTTCTTCGGTTTGGTTGACGGCCTGAACTTCGCCCTGCAGTATCAGGGTAAGAACGGCAGCGCTGAAGAGACCAACAACGGCCGTGATGTCCTGGGCCAAAACGGTGAAGGCTACGGCATGTCGATGAGCTATGACATGGGTTACGGCATCAGTGCCGCCGGTGCCTTCTTCAACTCTCGTCGTACCAGCGAGCAGAACGGCGGTGGCGGCTATCAAAACATCATGGGCCGCGGCGACAAGGCGGAAGGTTACTCCGGTGGCCTGAAATATGACGCCAACGACACCTACCTGGCCGTGATGTTCACCCAGTCCTACAACGCGGCGCGCTTCGGTAGCTCTACCAGCGATGCTTTCGGTTACGCCAACAAGGCGCAGAGCTTCGAAGCCTACGCGCACTACCAGTTCGACTTCGGTCTGCGTCCGTTCGTGGGTTATAACCAAACCAAAGGTAAGGATCTGGGCCGCGCCGGTAACGGCAAGGACTACGGTGATGAAGATCTGGTCAAATTCGTCGACCTGGGTGCGACCTACTTCTTCAACAAAAACATGTCCACCTATGTTGACTACAAAATCAACCTGCTGGATAACAACGACTTCACCCAAGCTGCCGGTATCAACACCGACAACGTGGTGGCCGTGGGCCTGGTTTACCAGTTCTAAGCACCTCAGTGTGAACGTCATCGCGCGGCCTTCGGGCCGCGTTTTTTTTGCCTGTAAAGCACGGATTGATCCGTTGTCGGCACGGGAAGCGCTTCGGATCTCCCCCGCTGGGCCTACGCTGTCAGAACAGCAAACAGAGCGGAGGTGATATGGAACTCAAGATCGACAAGGTGATCGAAACGGTGCTGTACGTCAGCGATATTGAACGCGCGGACGCTTTTTATCGAGAGGTGCTGCAACTGCCGGCGATGGTCGCCAACGAACGGTTTCGCGCCTATAACGTCGGCGATCGAAGCGTATTGTTGCTGTTTATTGAGGGCGATTCGCTGCGCGGGGCGCACTATCCGACCGGGTTTATTCCCGCGCACGATGGCGTGGGGCCGGCGCATATCGGGCTGGCGGTAGCGAAAGACCAACTGCCGCATTGGGAACGGCATCTGATGGCCAACGGCGTGGAGATAGAGGGGCGGATGCGCTGGGAACACGGCGGAGAGAGCATTTATTTTCGCGATCCCGACGCTCATCTGCTGGAGTTGGTGACGCCGGGCATTTGGGCCAATTACTGATCGAACCCGCCTTGCGCCAACATGTCCAACGTGGCATTCAGCACCTGCAGCGCGGCCTGCGGTTGCCGCTCTATCTGCACTCTGACGATGGCGCCGTCGATCAGCATTGCCAACATCGCTGAGTGCTGTTCCCGCTGTGGGCCGGCGGGCAGGTGACGTGCCAGCTCGTCCGCCATTTGTCGCTTATGCTGGCTGGCGATGTGCAGGCTTTCCGGCAGCAGGTCGGCAAGTTCCACCGCCGTATTGATAAACGCGCAGCCACGAAAGCGCGGATCGTCGAACCATTCCGCCAGGCAGGGCGCCAGCGCCGCCAGCAACCCGCCGGTTTGCGCCACATGCCTGGCCAACGCTGTGCTGAACCAAGCTAGCCACTGCTGGTGGCGATAGGCCAAAAACGCCGTAATCAAGTCGTTCTTGCTGGGAAAATGGCGGTAAAACGTCACCTTGGTTACGCCAGATTCCTTGATGATGCGATCGATGCCGGTGGCGCGGATCCCCTCCTGATAAAACAGATCGTGCGCCGTCAGCAGGATGCGCTGGCGGGCGGGCAAGGCGTTGAGATCGGCGGTCATCATTTTCTCCTGGGCTATTTCCGACTGATTGTAGACAACTCTGTCTACATGCGCTAGCGTAATATTGTAGACAGAGTTGTCTACATGCCTTCACTCAGGAGATGAACATGAGCATTAAACCCCCATTGCCGCCTTTTACCCGCGAATCCGCCATCGAGAAGGTGCGGCTGGCGGAGGATGCCTGGAACAGTCGCGATCCCGAACGCGTATCGCAGGTATATTCCCTCGATACTCATTGGCGTAACCGCGCGGAGTTTGTCGACGGCCGCGCAGCGGTGGTCGGTTTTTTACAACGCAAATGGGCGAAAGAGTTGGAGTATCGGCTAATTAAGGAACTGTGGGCGTTTGATGGCGCGCGCATCGCGGTGCGTTTCGCCTATGAATGGCGCGACGATTCCGGCAACTGGTATCGCAGTTTCGGCAACGAAAACTGGGAGTTCAATCAGGAGGGGCTGATGATCAACCGCCATGCTTGCATCAACGACATGCCGATCCGCGAACAGGATCGGCGTTTTCATTGGCCGCTCGGCCGGCGCCCGGACGATGTCCCGGCCCTGAGCGATTTCGGTTTTTGAATCTGACGTCGCGCCCGCGATGGCCGCTAGTGAGAAAAAGCGCACCGATCGACAAAGGTGAATTTGTAGAAAAGCCTTTCCACTTCTAGACTTAGGGGACAACAAACGCACTCCAAGAGGACAAGCTATGACGAAGAAGTTGGTTTTGGCCGTCGGCACTGCGGCGGTATTTTCCATTCTTGCCGGCTGTACCACCTATGATCGTGCAGCCAGCTATGTCAATGAGCCGGTGGTCAGCGATGTCAAAGTAGGGATGACCAAGCAACAGGTGCGGGCTATCGCGGGTCCGCCGTCGACCACCGCCACGCTGGTTCATGCGCAGGGCACTTGCGACACCTATGCGGTGGCGCCGCGCGACGGCAAAGTGCAAACGTACTTTGTCAGCTACAACGACACGGGCCATGTCATGAACAAGGGCTATCAAACCTGTTCAGACTACGATTCTCAGCCGAAATAATCGCGTTTCGGCCGACCCAAAAAGCCTCGCTTGCGCGGGGCTTTTCATTTTTTAAGCGTTTAAGGCCTGAAGTTTAGGCAACTGCACCGGTTGTGCCATTTTTTTTCATGAAAACGATAGACATTTCATAACGGTATCGCTAATATCAGCGCCCATTGGAAGGATGGCCGAGTGGTTTAAGGCAACGGTCTTGAAAACCGTCGAGTGTAACAGCTCCCAGAGTTCGAATCTCTGTCCTTCCGCCAAATTCAGCCGGCTTAGCTCAGTAGGTAGAGCAACTGACTTGTAATCAGTAGGTCACCAGTTCGATTCCGGTAGCCGGCACCATGATAAAGCAGTATCGGCACCCTGAGTGCCAAAAAAACCGCCAGCCGCAAGGTTGGCGGTTTTTTGCTTTATGCCGTTCCCAACGCGGCGTGTACGGGGCTAGGGCAGCCAGGCGCCAAGCACCACTCCGATAATCGCGTACTCATCGGCATTCAGCGCCGGGCAATCCGGCATGCTCCCCTTAAGCCATCGATGCCCTGCTTCCTCAACATACTTTCTAAAGGTGAGCTCAGCATTGTTGCAGCGTTTCGCTATCACCTTGTCGCCGGAGACGAGCTCGGTAATCCCGGCCGCAGCGGGTTCGACAAGTATCAAGGCGCCCTTCGGGTAATTGGCACCGGTAGAGCCACTCATCGTGTCATCCCGCACGGGCAGCCAGTAGGCCTGAGCGCTGCACTGCACCATCGCCGGGTAGTGGACGACCGTCCCTTTGTTCAGCTGTTCGTGAGACAACGGCAGTGTCCATGCCAACAGCGGCAGCGTTTTACCTGGGGCCTGCGCGGCCTTCTTCCTGGCGGGGCGTAGCCCGGTTTGCTCCAGGCCGTCCAGCCAGCCGATTTGCACGGCGAAGTACTGCTCAATCCTTCGCGCCATATCGCCACTGATGCCTTTTTTTCCTTTCTTGCCCGGCGGGTAGAGCAGGCGAGAGACATAGTCAGCGGCAATGCCGAGCGCCTCGGCAAGGCGCTTTTGGCCCCCGACGCCGAGGTTGTCGATCAGGATGATCAGGCGCTCTCGCCGCATCTCCTGCAGGTGCAATTTTTGCTCGTTTTTCATGAGGCCATCGTACCTAAATTTAGCTGCAGGTAAATGGCTTTTCGCTATTGAAAAAAAGATACCTCTGGGTATACTTGATACTGTTTATTTATACAGTATTTGGTGCGGCATTCCTCGGCGAGTACGCCGAGCAGCACAATGGCTCGACCGACGTCGGTAAGCGACATGGAGCCCTGGCGATGTGGCAAACGCCCAAAGGAGGTGGAAGCATGAGAGATATGAATGAAGTGTTGGAGCGATGGGGCGTATGGGCCAGGGATAACAGCGGCATTGATTATTCCCCCATTGCCGCCGGGTTCAAAGGGCTGTTGTCCTATAAATCGAATGGCGAGCTCTCCTGCTGCGATGATGACGGCCTGGTGATCGACGGTTGCGTGGGCAGATTGAAGAAATACAAACCCGAAGAGTTCGATCTCATCATTGCCCACCATGTTTATGGCATATCTCTGCGCAAGATTGCCCTGAAAAGGAAATGTTCAGACGGTACGATACGTAAAGAGATGCAAACGGCGGAGGGATTTATCGGTGGATGCCTGGCGATGCTGGATATAACGTTGAGTATGGATCGCTGAAAAGGCTGCCGTTGAAATCGAAGAGAGTTTATTTCTCGCCTCCTAATGACATAAGGAATAGCAAGGGCGAGTAAAATATCTTGCGCGTCGCCATAATTAAAAAAAGCTCACGCGTACGCAAATAAGCCGGTAATCTGCTAAAACTGAGTCGTTGCCGGCGCCGCCGCACGATAGATAAACCTCGCTCCGGCGGGGTTTTATTTTTTTTATCATAAAAAGCTCACGCGTACGCAAATAAGCCGGTAATCTGCTAAAACTGAGTCGTTGCCGGCGCCATCGCACGATAGATAAACTTCGCTCCGGCGGGGTTTTATTTTTTTTATCATAAAGGACTCACGCGTACGCAAATAAGCCGGTAATCTGCTAAAACTGAGTCGTTGCCGGCGCCATCGCACGATAGATAAACTTCGCTCCGGCGGGGTTTTATTTTTTTATCATAAAGGACTCACGCGTACGCAAATAAGCCGGTAATCTGATAAAACTGAATTGTTGCCGGCGCCGCCGCACGATAGATAAACCTCGCTCTGGCGGGGTTTTTCATTTTTAGCCTCCTTGTCAAAACGGTCAATCACTCACTGAATAATGACTGTCGTTGAATGACCACGACGGGAGGCTAATCCCTCTTCTTTATAAAACAGCGCAATCTTATTTATCTGCCCAGGCTCAGCAGAGCTTCAACAGCGTAAATGGCCGCTTTTTAAATGGAACAGGAATGACGGGGAGAAGCGCCGCATTTAGCGGCTCTTTTCCATGACTCCCGAAGATCGGGCTATGCCCCGGCAAGGGGAGGGTGATGATTATGCCTTGGAAAAATGAACCAAACATCCTTTCAATGCTGCTTGCTTTCGGCATGACGCTGCTGGGGGCGATCGCCAGCTATTCCTTCAAGGTCTTGAACGGCGAAACCTTTAGCTGGAGGACGCTGTTCTTGCAGCTGTTCGTCTCTATTTTCGCCGGTTTGACCATGGTGATGATTGCGCTGCATTACGACTGGCCTTCGGAGGTGATGGGCGGCGTATGTGGCATGGCGGGATGGTCGGGAGCATCGCTGATCAAGGCATTGGAACGCCGATTTCTCAATAAAGCGTCAGGAGGAAACCATGAAGATAAGTGACGATGGCATGGCGCTGATCAAGCGTTTCGAAGGTTTGCGATTGCAGGCTTATCAGGACTCGGTCGGCGTTTGGACCATCGGCTACGGTTGGACCCAGCCGGTCGCAGGACGAAAAGTGGGTGCCGGCATGGCGATCGATGCCGCAACGGCCGAGCATTTGCTGCTGTGCGGCATCGCCCAATTCGAACAGGGCGTCGAACGGCGGGTGGCGGTGACGATCACGCAGGGGCAGTTCGATGCGCTGGTGAGCTTTGCCTATAATCTGGGCCTGCGCGCGCTGGAGAACTCGACGCTGCTGCGCCGGTTGAACGCCGGCGATTGGCAGGGAGCGGCCGACCAGTTCGGTCGATGGGTCAATGCGGGCGGCGTGCGGCTCGATGGGTTGGTTGCCCGGCGCGCGGCGGAACGCGCGCTGTTTCTGTCCTGATGCCCGAATACGTCTGCACAACGATTCCCCCCTCAAAACGACGGAGACCTTGCCCGAATGATTGAAGATGAAATCCAACGCTCGCTGGCCGCGCTAACCCATCTGGCGGCTTACCCGCTGATCTTGCCGGATTCGCAGCAAGAAGGCGTGACCTATCAGAAGATCAGCGATCTGAAAGTGAACACCGGTCTGGTTGACAGCTCGCTGGTGCAGAGCCGTTTTCAGATCGTGCTGTACGTGATCGACGATTACTCCCGGCTGATCGCTCTGGATAAGGCGGTTTTGAATGCCTGGGAAGGGGTTCGGCATGGCCATATCGGTCAATGGCCGGTACAGGCGGTCACGCGCAGTACCCTTTTGCAGAGCGCCACGCCCCTGGCGGATAACCGCGTTCAGTATCGGATGGCGCGCGATTACCTCATCACGCATTCCGAGGTGGCGGTGTGATCGCCATGAAGGTTTCCGGCATGGCGGAATTGACTCGCCGGTTGGAAACGATTCGGCGCGAGGTCACCAGCCACATTCTGCCGGAAGCCGGCCACGCCGCGTTGGCCCCGGTCCTTGGCTCGATGCGGCAGTGTGCCGATCGGGGGGCGCCAAACAGCGAACCCTCGCTGAGCGCCGGCATCGCGATACGCCCGGCCGTTGCTGGATGGAACGCGGTGACGTTGCGCGTCGGCCCCAGTAAACAGCATTACCACCGAGCCCTGGCGCAGGAGTACGGCACGGCAACGCAAGCCGCCGCCCCGTTTATTCGCCCTGCGTTGGATCACCATAAGCACCAAGTGTTACGCATCCTGGCGGCTAACGTCCGCTATGGCATCGAAAACCGGTAGC
Source organism: Serratia sp. SSNIH1 (assembly GCF_002935055.1). Lineage (NCBI taxonomy): Bacteria > Pseudomonadati > Pseudomonadota > Gammaproteobacteria > Enterobacterales > Yersiniaceae > Serratia > Serratia sp. SSNIH1. The sequence continues at coordinate 4,075,782 of NZ_CP026383.1, read as the reverse complement.
GACCGCTACCATCCTTCATCAAAAAAGAGAGAGAAAAACTATGGCTGATAAAACTTCGCCAGAATACGCCATGCTGCCTGCCGGCACTATCGTCAAATGGGGCACCGTTGGGGCTGCGCCCACGGCCATGAAGGCGCTGACCAACTGTAAAGCGGTGGGTGAAATGGGGCAAACCGGCGGTTTTGTCGATTGCACCACGCTGCTGGATACCGCCAAGCAGTTTATTTCCGACCTGCCGGAAGGCGCGGAGAAATCCATCGGTTTCATCGACGATCCGTCCAACGCCGATTTCGCGGCGCTGCTGAATGCGGCGGACAAGCGCGAAACGGTACAGTTTTACGTCGAGCTGCCGAACGGCCGCACTTCCACCTCCATCCTGTCGCTGTCCGGCTGGAAAATGAATGAGATCACCGCCCCGGCGAGTGAAGTCATTCAGATTACCGTTCAGGGCAAGCAAAACAGCAACACCTGGGGCTCGGTTACCCCGAAGGTGTGACGAACCGACGATCGCGCTGGGTTAACGCCTGAGGGCGCTCGACGCGATCGCTTCTGCCGCGGGCCATGTGGCCTGCGGCAATTTTCTTCATGCAGAGCACATGATATGAACAAGGAAAAACCGATGACTGAGAAATACGATCTGAAAGCGCTGAAAGCGGCGCTGCTGAAATCCGACGACCACGTGATCGAAACGCAGATCTTTGGCGCCAAAGCCTTTATCCGCCGCCTGAAAGCGGCGGAACTGCAGGAAAACGAAGACGGCATGAAGGCCGCCATCGACAGCGGCGACATGAACAAAGCCGCGCAGCTCAACGTGCAGCTGCTGCTGTCTTGCCTGATGACGCCGGACGGCAAACGCATCCCGGCCGGCGCCCTGCCGAGCGTAGACGATCTGCTGGCGGCGCACGACAACCCGACGCTGGTCGAAGCCATCGGCACCGTTAAGCGCCATGCGGTCGGCAGCCTGGAGGAAGCGGAAAAAAACTGACTGACTCGCCCTGGCTGATGTTGGTGTTCCAACTGGCCGATCGCTGGGGTGAGTCGGATCCTCGCAAGATCGCCGCGCTGCCGGCGCACATTCTGAATCACTGGCGGGCATACTTCAAACTGCAAGGCATGACGGCCGATGCGGCGGAGAGTGCCCCCGTTCATCAATCCGGTCAGCCCGCGCAAAGCAGTATTGATATGCAGTGTGCTGACGTTATGCGAGTGCTGGGAAATGGCTGATACCGCACAGTTGGTCGTCGGGTTGCAACTGAATGACACCAACTTTAAAAACAAACTGACGGCGGCTTACCGTACCGCCGGAGAACAATCCGCCAAATTTAACCGCCAGGCTCAGCAGGATGCGAAGAAGACCGACGAGTCGTATCAACGCATCGGCGGCACGCTTGGCGGCCTGGCGGGGAAACTGGCGGGGCTGGCCGGCGTCGAGCTATCGCTGCAGGGGCTCGCCGCCACCTCGCGCCAGTATGGACAGGCGCTCACCGAACTTGCGTCCATCACCGTCGCCGCGACGGCGCAGATGAAGCAGCTGGACGACGCGGCCCGCCAGGCGAGCAGCGCTTCCGGCGAAGGCGGCAGCCGCGCGGAGGAGATGCTGAAACTGGCCGGCGGCCTGAATGACAGCGCGGCGGCCTGGCGCGATCAGGCGGCGGCGGCGCGCGGGGCGGCGCAGGCGACGGCCGGCGTCGGTTCTGCCTCTCGCGTCGCCAACATCGCGCTGGGTGCGCTTGGCGGCCCGATCGGTGTCGCCATCCAGGCGGGGTTGGCGATGCTGTACTTCCATGAGCAAAACAAATTGGCCCGCGAGTCGGCTTTGGCATTGAAAGATGTGGCGGCCGAGACGGGCGAAGATCTCAGTAAACTCTCCAAGGCAAAGCTCGCCGTCAAAATTGATACCTTCGACGATCAGTTAAAGACGCTCAGTGAGGAAAAAGCCAAGATCGAGAACCAGCTGGCGCGTAGTAGCGATATCCGACTTGCTCTCTTAGAGCGCCGAAGCAAAGGGATGTTGGGATTCCTCTACTCTGATCCAAAAGAGGTGAGGAAAGAACGAAACGCCTTGCAAGCGCAGTTGGAAGATATCATTAAGGGTGAGAAAGCGATCCGGCTCCGGCGAAACAACGCCGTCAATGCACAGAATGGCAACGACAGCCATGTTGAGACCAAACCTGATAAGCCTAAGGGCCATCAAGCAAGCGTCACTCCTGTCGGTCGTATTTTTAGCGATAACGGCAAGCAGCAGGCTCTTGATCAGTACCAACAACTGCGTCAGGAAATCGAGCAGGCGCATCTGAGCAGCCTCGAAAAAATCACCCAGGATGAACAAAGTGCGCAGGCCAAGCTGGCGTCAACGGCCAAGGCGGCCGGTGCCGGGCAGGCCGATGTGCAGCGTGCGATGGCGCTGAACGCCGAGAAGTACCAGCGGCAGCGGCAACAGCTCGCTGAACAATACGCGCCAGGGCAGGCGGCGGTGCGTAAAGAGCAAGAGGTTGGCAAGGAGCTGAAGGCGTTGTATGACGGGCGGCTGTTGACCGAACGCGAGTACCACACCGCCAGCCGGATGCAGCAGCAAGAAACGACGCGCCAGCGGTTGAAGGCTGAAACCGATGCGCTTGCCGCGCCGCGTATGAACATTGCCGGTGATGTGGATCCGGTCGCTCGCCTTAACAACCAACTGGTGCAGCAGCAGGCGCAATACCAGGCTTACTACCAGCAAGGCATTCTGGATAAACAGCGCTATGAACAGCTGATGCAGGCGGCGACGCAAGAATCGTCGGACGCTCAGTATCAGCAGGCGCTGAGCCTGTTCGGCGGGCAGAGCCGCGTGCACAAGATGGCGCTGGGGCTGGTGGATATGACGCGGGAACGGACCTCCGGCATGATGTTCGATCTGCTGACCGGGACGCAAAACTTTAAGCAAAGCATGCTCGGTTTGATGACCTCCATGACGCAGTCCATCATCCAGCAACTGATCGATCTGGCGATGCAGGCGCTGTTGACCAGAACCATTCTTTCCACCTTTATGAATATCGGCAGCGGCTTGCTGGGCGGGGCTGCAAGCGCCGGCGCGGGCGCGGCCGGTTCAGGCGCGATGGGCATGCCGACCGGTTGGCAAGGCTATGTCCCCAACGCCAAAGGCGGCGTATACGCCTCGCCCTCGCTGAGCGCATTCAGCGGCCAGATCGTCAGCAATCCCACGTTGTTCGCGTTCGCCAGAGGTGCCGGTTTAATGGGCGAAGCCGGGCCGGAGGCCATCATGCCGCTCAAACGCGGCGCGGACGGTTCGCTTGGCGTGCGGGCGATCGGCGGCGGCCAGCAGCCTGCGGCGGCGCCGAATGTCTACATCACCATCGAGAACGGCGGCAACGTCAGTTCGCAGGCCGATCCGGGATGGGGCGAGTTCGGTAAACAGATGGGCAATATCGCCGCGCAGGAAAGCCAAAAGGTGATCAACCGCAACCTGATGCCGGGCCAGCCGATTTGGAAAGCAATCAAGGGGATGTAATGGGCATTCAGACATTTGAATTTCCGGCGCGCGTCAATGCCGCCGGCGATATGCGTTTTCGCGTCAGAAAGGCGCAGTTTGGCGACGGCTATGCGCAGGTCTCCGGCGACGGCATTAACCCGATCGTGCGCTCCTGGGATCTGACCTTTGTCGGCAAGTATGACTACATCACGCCGATCATCGTCTTTCTGGAAAACCATCACGGGGTGAAGTCCTTCCAATGGACGCCACCAACTCAGGTTCCCGGCCTGTACCGCTGCGAGGGCTATAAGCCGGTCGCCATGGGCGGGGACAACTATTCACTGACGGCCACGTTTACCGAGGCCTTCCACGTTTAACCGGGGGGAGATGATGCTGAATTCAGATTTGCAAAAGCTGGAGCCGGGCAACCGCATCCGCCTGATTGAGGTAGACGGCACCCGATTTGGCGCCGATATTCTGCGCTTTCATTGCGATACCCTGCCTTTTACGCCGCAAGAGCTGGCTGCCGCCGGTGGTGATGAAACCAAACTGCTGGCGAAATCGGTCTGGTGGCAGGGGCAGGAATACGGCCCGTGGCCGTTTAGCGTCGAAGGGTTGGAGATCTCCGCCGACAGCCAGGGCAATGCGCCCAAGCTGTCGGTCGCCAATATCAATGGCCTGATCAGCGCGCTCTGCCTGCAGTTTGAGGACATGGCGCAGGCCAAGGTGCGGATCCACGACACGCTGGTGCACTACCTTGATGCCCGCAACTTCCCGCAGGGGAACTCTTCGGCCGATCCGCTGCAGGAAAAGCTGCAGGTGTTCTACATCGATCGCAAGGCGACGGAAAGCGACGAGGCGGTGGAATTCGAGCTCTCCAGCCCGGCGGACCTGCGGGGATTGCGCATTCCGACCCGGCAAATCCACAGCCTGTGCACCTGGTGCTCGCGCGGCGGCTATCGCACCGGCAAGGGCTGCGATTACGCCGGTAGCCGTTACTTTGACGACAAGGGCAATCCGGTGGATGACCCGAGCCAAGATCGCTGCGGCGGGCTGCTGAGCGACTGCCAAAAACGCTTTGGCGAGCACGAGCCGCTGCCGTTCGGCGGCTTCCCCGGCGCGGCGTTAATCCGGCAGTAGGGGGCGAGCATGAAAGAAAAAACCGCGGCGGCCATTATGGCGCACGCCAGGGCCGAGTATCCGCGCGAATGTTGCGGCGTGGTGGCGCAAAAGTCCCGCGTGGAGCGCTATTTCCCGTGCCGCAACCTGGCGGACAATCCCACCGAGCAGTTTCATCTGGCGCCGGAAGACTACGTGGCCGCTGCCGAATGGGGCACCATCACCCTCATTGTGCACAGCCACCCGGACGCCACCACGCAGCCGAGTGAACTGGACAAGGCGCAGTGCGACGCGATGGAGTTGCCCTGGGCGATCGCCAGCTGGCCGGAGGGAGATTTGCGCACCCTCTTGCCGCGCGGCGAACTGCCGCTGGTGGGCCGCCAGTTCGTGCTGGGGCATACCGATTGTTGGGGGCTGGTCATGAGCTACTACCGGCAGGAGCACGGCCTGGCGTTGCCAGATTATCGGGTTGATTATCCGTGGTGGGAACGGGGTGAAAACCGCTATCTGGATAACTGGCACGCGTGCGGTTTTCGCGAGTTTGGCGGCTCGCCGCAGCCAGGAGATATGGCGATCATGCAGGTTTCGGCGCCGGTGGCCAACCACGCCGGCATTCTGCTGGCAGATGGCCTGTTGCTGCACCATATGTACGGCATGCTCAGCCAGCGGGTGCCTTACGGCGGTTACTGGAAGGAGCGAACGGTGAAGGTGTTGCGCCACAAAGCCCTGATGTGATGCTATCATTCCACTTTTCAACTTAAGGAAAAGGGTAATGAAGAAAATAATCTCTGCGCTGGCTTTGTGTTTTATGACTTCTTTTTTTGCTAATGCAACTACACTGGATGCATATCTTAGTCATCATAAAGAAATAGACGAAGATCCAATTCTTGGTGAGTATGTAAGGAAGTGGGCTTGGTTTATGGCATTAATGGATGCTCAGCAAAAATATAATACGTCAGACTCAAAAAAAATTAACGAACTACTTGATGCAAAAGGTGATAGATATGGTGCGTTGAGTATTAGAAAACTTTCAACAGACTGTAAAAATGGAACCACAGCGCTAGGTGGTATTGAACTTAATAAGCGCGAATGTAAAATAATAATAAATAGCGCCCGCAAGTAAATATATAGCCCCATTCTAGTGGGGCTTTTTATTGGAGGCTGTATGGATTTTATTGATATTCCTCTCAGAACCATTCGTTTTCATGGTCCCATGATTAAGGTTTTCGGCCGTGAATTTAAATATCGGGCGCCAACGGTGCCAAAAGCGATCGATGCGATGAAAAATCTGCTTCCAGGCTTTGAACGCTACATGCTTGAGGCGCACAAACGCGGCCTGACATTTTCTATTTTCGTCGGTAAACGCAATGTCGGGCAGGATGAGCTGGAGCTCACCAAAGGGACGGAAGAGATTCACCTTGTTCCCGTCGTGATTGGGAGCAAGCGCGCGGGCTTATTCCAGACCGTGCTGGGTGTGGCGCTGGTTGCCGTGGCTATGTATGTTTCAGCGGGGAGTGCGGCAGGTGCCATGGGGGCATTTGCGGCGGGTGGGGGAACGGGCATGGCGGCGATGGCTGGTGCTTCCATGGCCCTCGGTGGCATTCTCCAAATGCTTTCCCCGCAAATGGGCGGGCTGCGCATGCGGCAAGGCCCGGAAAATAAACCGAGCTATGCCTTTGGCGGGCCGGTCAATACCACGGCGCAGGGCAACCCCGTCGGCGTGCTGTACGGCACGCGTGAAATTGGCGGGGCGATTATCTCCGCAGGCATTTATACCGAAGACCAGCAATAACCATCATCCGTTTGAACAGACAGCCGCAATAGCGGCTTTTTTTATGGGCGAAATATGGCACAGAACATGATCCGTGGGCGAAAAGGCGGCGGCGGTGGCGGCCACACGCCGGTAGAATCGCCGGACAGCATTCAGTCGATCGCCAGAGCGAAGATGTTGTTCGCATTGGGCGAAGGGGAGTTTGCCGGCGGGCTGGATGGCACAAACATTTTTGTTGACGGTACGCCGGTGCTGAGCAGCGACGGAACGGAAAACTTTCCCGGTTTCCGCTGGGAATTCCGCCCCGGTTCGCAGGCGCAGGAATATATCCAGGGCATTCCCGCCGTTGAGAATGAGATCTCGGTCGGCAGCGAACTGAAAAGCGGCGCGCCGTGGGTGCGTTCCGTCGCGAACCTGCAACTTTCCGCCGTCCGCCTGCGTCTGGGGTGGCCCATGCTGCAAAAGCAGGCGGACAACGGCGACGTCAACGGCTATCGCATCGAGTATGCCATCGACGTGGCGACCGACGGCGGCAGCTACCAGGAGGTGCTAACGGCGGCGATCGACGATAAAACCACCTCGCTGTATGAACGCTCGCACCGCATCAACTTGCCGAAGGCCACCACGGGATGGCAGCTGCGCGTGCGTCGGTTGACGCCTAACGCCAACAGCGCCCGGATCGCCGACCGTATGAATATCGAGGCGCTGACCGAAATCATCGACGCCAAGCTGCGCTACCCGAACACCGCGCTGCTTTACGTGGAGTTCGACTCGAAGCAGTTCCCCAACATCCCGAAGATCAGCTGCAAACCGCGCGGCCGCCTGATCCGCGTACCGGACAACTACGATCCGCAAACGCGCAGCTATACCGGTATCTGGAGCGGCGGCTTTAAGTGGGCCTACAGCGATAACCCGGCGTGGGTGTTTTACGACATTATTTTAGCCGAGCGTTTTGGCCTGGGCGATCGCATCGACGCTTCCCAGGTTTCCGAGTCCGAGCTGTATCGTATCGCGCAGTATTGCGATCAGCCGGTGCCGGATGGGCGCGGCGGCGAGGGCATGGAGCCGCGCTTTACCTGCAACGTTTATCTGCAGTCGCGGGAAGAGGCCTGGACGGTGCTGAGCGATTTAGCCGGCATTTTCCGCGGCATGACCTATTGGGGGCAAAACCAAATGGTCGCCCTGGCGGACATGCCGCGTGATATGGACTTCACCTACACCCGCGCCAACGTCATCGACGGCAAGTTTACCTACTCGTCCGCCAGTGAGCGCACCCGCTACAGCACCGCGATGGTCAGCTGGTCCGATCCGGGCAACCATTACGCCGATGCGATAGAGGCGGTATTCGACAGCGATCTGGTGCGCCGCTACGACGTGAACCAGACCGAGTTGACGGCCATCGGCTGCACCACGCCGAGCGAAGCGAACCGCCGCGGCCGCTGGGCGCTGTTGACCAACAGCAAGGATCGCACGGTCAGCTTCTCCGTGGGGCTGGACGGCATGATCCCCATGCCGGGGCATATCGTCGGCGTGGCGGACCAGATGCTGGCCGGGCGGGTGATTGGTGGGCGCCTCAGCGGCGTGGACGGCCGTAAACTGACGCTGGACAGGAAGCCGGGCGCCAAAGTCGGCGATCGCCTGATCGTCAACCTGCCTTCCGGCCGGGCGCAGGCGCGCACCGTGCAGGCGGTGAATGAACGCGTAGTGACCGTCACCACCGCCTACAGCGAGGCGCCGGCGCCGGAGGCGGCCTGGTCCATCGACGCGGACGATCTGGCGGTGCAGCTTTACCGCGTGGTGGGCATCGCCGATAACGGTGACAACACCTATACCGTCAACGCGGCGGAACACGATCCGAACAAGTACGCCCGCATCGATACCGGCGCGCGTATCGACGATCGGCCGATTTCCATCATTCCGCCCGGCGTGCAGGCACCGCCGAAAAACATCACCATCGACAGCTACTCCTCGGTGAGCCAGGGTATCGCCATTACCACCCTGCGCGCCGCCTGGGGTGCGGTTGAAAATGCCATCGCCTATGAGGCCGAATGGCGCAAAAATAACGGCAACTGGGTGTCGGTGTCGCGCACCTCGGCGCTCGGTTTCGAGGTGCCGGGCATTTACGCCGGCCGTTATCGGGTGCGGGTGCGGGCCATCAATGCCAGCAATGTGTCGTCCATCTGGGCGACCTCGATGGAAACCTACCTCAAGGGCAAAGAGGGTAAGCCGCCGATGCCGGTCGGCTTCAAGGCATCGCCTTTGCTGTGGGGCATTCAGCTCGACTGGGCGTTCCCGTCCGGCGCTGAAGATACGCTGAAAACCGAAATTCAGTATGCGGACAACGCCGCCGGGAATAACGCGATGCTGCTGGCCGATATCCCGTATCCGCTGCATACCCATACCATGACCGGCCTTAAGGCGGGGCAAGAGTTCTGGTTCCGCGCGCGGCTGCAAGACCGCACCGGCAATCAGGGGGACTGGACGGGCTGGGCCGCCGGGCAGGCGAACGCGGACGCCGGTGACTACCTGGAGAGCATCGGCGACGATCTCCTGACCGCGAAAGACGGCGAGCGGCTGGTGGGCGATATCGACACCAACATCGACGCCATCTTGCAGAATGCGCTGGCCAACAACGCGACGGTGGATCACCAGTGGGCGCAGTACGGCACGGTGCGCGCCGATATCATGGTGGTGAAAACCACCATCGCGGAGGTCGATCGCGGGCTGGCCGAGATGAAAACCCAGGTGCAGGCGCAGATTGACGACGTAGCGGCGGTGCTGGAAGACAAACTGACGGCGACGGTAGACGCTGACGGCGCCACGGCCATCCATACGCTGAAAGCGGGCGTGCGGGTGAACGGCACCTTCTACAACGCGGGCATGTCGATCGCGGTATTGGCGGAAAACGGCAGGCCGGTCACCACCCGCGTGGGCTTTAACGCCAATCAGTTCGTGCTGATGAGCGGCAGCGACGACACGCAATACTCGCCGTTCGCTGTGGTTAACGGCCAGGTGTTTATCAGCGATGCCTTTATTAAGGATGCGTCGATAACCAATTCAAAAATTGGAGAATACATCAGCTCGAATAATTACATTCCAGGGATGATGGGGTGGTCCATACGAAAAGATGGTTACGCAGAGTTCCAAAATGTAACCGTTAGAGGGGATGTTTATGCTAATTACGGTGTGTTGAATAACGTAATTATCAATGAAAATTGTACTGTTAAAGGTACTGTTTATGCTGAAAATATAGTGGGTGATGTGGTTTCAGCCGGCTCCTGGGGGAAGATAGAGGTATTCGGCGTTAATGGGGCACAACACAGATATTTTACCGGTGGCTTACCGTATGAGTCAGTTTTGATTGTTACAAACCCCGCTTTATATACTGGAACAACAGCGGGTAGCAGTGGGTGGGTATATATAAATGTTAATGGAAAAACATATTACAGAGGGAGGGCTTCTTCTGGTAATCGCTATGATTCATCTATTGTTGTAGATGTTCCACCGTACGGAACTGTTGATATGGAATTTGGGATAACCGGAGCCGCTTCAGGGCAATTTTGGGGAAATGATGGGCCTATTTCCGTAATGGTTTTTCGCAAAGGGAATAATAGGTTTCACGACTAACAATTAATAAGATATCAGGAGGTTTTATGCCAGCAGGCACTCTTACCCTAACGAACAACTCCGCCGTAGTGAAAGGCACGGGGACGGCATTCAATACCGAACTGAAAGCCGGTGATTTCATCGTGAGCGTTGTCGGCGGCGTCACCTATACGCTACCGGTTAAAACCGTTGATAGCGCCACACAGGCGACGCTGATCAAAGCCTATGATGGCCCAACGCAGGCAGGAGCCGCGTGGTATGCCGTACCGCGTGACGCGATGAACACCATTACCGCCCAGCTGGCCGCAGAGACGGCGAAAGCGTTACGCGGATTGAACCTTGATAAAAACAACTGGCAGCAGGTATTCAGCGGCACCGGAAACATTACGGTGACATTACCGGATGGCAGCTCGTTTACCGGCCCGGCATGGAGCAGCTACGGGGGGGCAGCTTGAGCAATTAAGGACCGATGTAAATACCGTAGCAAAGACTACGGATGGTAAGTTAGGGAAGTCAGATAATTTGAGTGATTTAAAAGACAAAGAGACTGCAAGAAATAACTTGCAGTTGGGAAAAAAAGATACTGTCTGGCATGCGGCCATGGAGCTTTCAAGTGCTTTACCGTTTATTGATTTCCATTACCAAAATAGTGAAGCTGACTACTCCGTTCGGTTGATTTGTGATTCTGCTGATAAACTCACATGCTCTCATCAATTTAGAGCAAGATCGTATTCTTGTAGGAATGGAGTTAATGGCGGGTATAACTCAAATCAATTTAACTTTTTCTGGAATGCCAATTCTCAATTAGAGGCGTGGGTAGATGCAACTATGGTAGGTTCAGTCGCATTTAACGCATCTGACGAGCGCATAAAAAAAGAAATTGAAACGGCAAGTGATAACCTTGCCATGGCAATGAGGTTACGGCCAGTAACGTTCCGTTATAAAAATATTGGGGTGTGGAACGATTCCACTGCCCAGCGTGGGTTTATAGCGCAAGAGGTAGCTGAGGTTGTTCCTGAGGGGGCGTATGGTGAGGTTTTCCCAGAAGACAGTGATCAAGAAACACCAACAAATCCAATGGGTATAAATATCCTCCCGTTAATTTCAGTTCTAACTGGTGCGGTGCAGGAACAGCAAGAACTAATCACTAAGTTAACTGAGCGAATCGACCATCAGGACGAGTTAATTAAATCATTACTGGAGAAATAAAAGATGGCATTAATCAGCGGTTTATTAAAGGGGCCTTATGGCGATCCCCGCTCTGGCGTAACTATCACTATGCGCTCGATTAAAACATCGTCTACGGTGTTGAATTTGGCAAAGTCCCAATCGGTGACGGATGACGGCGGTAAATACTCCTTATCTGTGGAGCCTGGTGCATACGAAGTCATTGTGTCTGTTTACGGCTCTCAGCCGGAACGGGTAGGTACCATAGAGGTCTATACCGATTCCCTGCCCGGCACGCTCAATGATTTCCTTCGCCGTCCAGGTGAAAGTGACATTACCCCGGAGATTGTGCAAACCGTCGATCGTTTGCGCGCTGACGCTGCATTATCAGCAGATAAATCAGCAGCATCAGCCGCGGCCGCGAAAATCAGTGAAAATAATGCGTCGGCCACTTTAGCGAATGCAGCAAAGAGTGGTGCTAACTCAGACATTACATCACTGTCTGGCCTGAAAACAGCGCTTAGTATCTCGCAGGGGGGGACGGGGGCAAAAGTTGCCTCCGATGCTGCCCAAGGAGTTCTGTCAACAAGTATTTATGATAGATTCACGTCAGCATTTGTTGGTAATAATGCATGGATGAAAATCACAGTTAAATTTTCAGATACTTCGAATGGCAAAACCATTGGCTTTATTATCATTGGCGGCTCGTTATATAACGGAAGTCCGTTACAGCAAGGCGTTCAGTTCGTTACCATTAAAACAGGTAACACGAATAAAGATGGCCTTAGTAATGCTGTTATTCATACGCTGTATGGTGCAAATAATCGAACAATTAAAGAAGCGAAGTTGAACACGTTAGCTGATGGGCTTACTGTTGAGCTTTATTGCCGAGTAGACCAGTTTTCGAGTGATACCGGCGCATTCCTGTTGCCAAGCCGACACGCCAATATCAGCGATGTCTCATTTTCAAATGTGCAGGTGTTGCCAGCGAATATTCCCGCGACTGCATCTGATGCCCGCGTGCTGTTTATCGATGCCTGGACTAATCAGAATACGACAACAGACTCAAACGGTTTTATCAAGAAAGCTTCGCCGATTATCAGACTTTCCAGCGCGCCGGAAAAGATGGCTGATGATTACCTGGATGGATTTACGCTGTCAGGCTATGCGGCTGTTAACGGTGAAGCCGAGGGGGTATCAGCTGAACGTGTTTCAGTTGGCGTTTACAAAGTCACCGGCGCGTTAGGTTTTGCGGAAGAGGGCTGGAACATCGAAGTGCCGCAGGACGTGAACGGCAATCGCCTGTGCTTTGTCTCAGCTAACACCGGCAAGGATGGCACTATCTATGTGAAGGTCAGCAAACGCCGCTTTGACATTGACACTGCTGCGATTGTAGCTGGTGAACCGATGGATATCCCGGAAGGGCGCTGGATCGATCTGCGCCTCGCCATGCCGGCGCGTGAAGAGGTGGAAGTGTTGCCGCCGGACGCGCTGGTATCAAACGATGACGTGTCATCGGAAACCAACGCGGTTTCATAAATAAAGTGGATGCCAGGTAAAATGCCGGTGCAGTAGGTTTTTGGCCGCCTATTGCATCGGCGCCGGCATTATCACCGAGAGGCTCGGGCAAACACGCGGCCCGTTCCGCCCGGCAAACTCCCGCTGAGTGGGAGTCAATAGCGTTACTGCCCGTCAAATATCCGTGACCAGCCACTGATCCACTTCTTCGAACATCTCTTCCAACATTCGGTTCAGCTTCTCACGATCGCTTTTGCTGGCGTCGGAGTTCAGGCCGTTGGCCTGCATCGGTTTTACGCGCACTTCGGCTTCAGGAAACAGCGCATGCACGCGTTTTTCCAGCTCGTTGCGAATGATCTCGGCGGCGTTGGGTAGCCCAGCGACGTTGCGCTTGTCGTACACTAATTCTACAAACATGACTCACCTGTAAATACTGATTTAATGTACAGTATTCTGGCCTGAGGAAGGCGGGTTGGCAAGAGGGAGGCGCAATTTTGTATGAGGCGTTCATTCATTCTTGCTTGCGCAGCGGGCGGCCAAGCCTGCCCACTGCATCATTTTCTTACGTCTGGCCAGTGGCCTGCATTTTCCCTCCTCACTTCGCGCGTGAATCTTCAAAGGGCGTGATCATTCCCGCAGTCTGCATTTTTCTCCCTTAAAAATCAGTACGTAAGGCGGTGGCGTCGGGCCGGGGCTCCCTGGTGTTGGAGGCCCGGCGCCACCTTTCTGGTCGCCGTTCTTGGCATAATGTTGCTCAACGCAGGTATGCGCCGGAACTCGGCGCTACGGGCGCTGACGCAGCGTCTTCGCGTTCTGACGGAGAAAAAATCCCGAGTGTTGGGCACTAGTCGCTCTATGAGCGCTGAATAAGGCACTCATCTCATTTCGTTTAAAATTAAACCGGGATGCGGTTTGCTCTCCAGGTGGGCTTTCTTGCACTAAATTGCTGCGAGGTTAATGATCAGTATTTTAGTTCCTCCCGCGGCAGCTATGGCGTGAATGCGATGAAGATATCCCGGGCGTTGTAAATCGCCTCTTAAGCTTGATGAACGGGATATGAGTTAGCCTGCTTAGATAGCTTTTTATAAGTAAAATGAATCATTTCAATAAAAACCAGTCACGTTCATCAAGAAAGATGATTTGCAATAAGATCATTTTATTACAATAATTTTTCTGTGTTTTTCGTCCGTCGCTCGCTCAGGATCATTGTCATGGCCACCTTGTAAGTGGTTTAATGTTTTTAATTCACTTTAACGAAGCTAAAGTATAGGTTTAAAACATTATAATGCAACCAAACAACATTAAAATATCAGAAGAAAATGGTATGTCATTGAAAATGATAGGCGAAAACCTCACTTACCTCATGCGCATGCACGGGATTGACGCCAGTCGGTTGAGCAGCGAAACAGGGATAGGTATTGCCACCATCAATAATCTGAGGAAAGGGGTGGGGAATCCCACGATCGCCACGCTTGCGTCCATTGGTGAATTTTTCAGCGTAAAAGTAGGGGAGCTGACTGACAAGGATTTAAGCGTCACAGGGGAGGCCAAACACAATGTGAGATCGCTGCCGCTCATTAGCTACAGCGATGTAGAGCGTTTTCTGGCCAACAGGGTCAGAACGGCAGATACCTATACGACGGAAGTCGATGACATGACGGACGATTCGCTGTTTGTGGCAGAGATAACGAATAATTCACTGTCGCCTGAATTAGACCGTGGAACGTATTGTGTGATCTCCCTCAAGGAGCCATTTTGTGATGGTGACATCGTCCTTGTTAAGCTGAAAAATTACCCAATATGCTTAAGGCGAGTTTTTGTTTCTGACGACGACTTGTTGTTTACAAATATCTCATTAGATTCAGATAGCAGCGTGAAGTCCTATAGCGATTATGCGATCGTCGGTGTTCTGGTGAAAACGATAAAGAGGCTGAAATAAATGGGTTTATTTAACATAATGAGAAGGCTAAGAAAAATATACTCTCCCAGTTACCTCTATACGTTAGATCGCAGCGTGATCCGAACGGCGGATGGATATTGGCTTTTCAAAGAGTTTGGCACCCATACTTTCGTGAAAAAAAACTGGGGGCAACTCATCGAGGGCGATTTTCTCAGGCACGTTAACCCGAAAGACATCGCTTTTATCGCCGAGACTGAGTCTAAAATAAAAATCGCCTCGGCCAAACTGTCGATTCATGAAGAAAAAAGAAACTGTATGTGGACGTTGAAAAACGACGTTGACTCGATATCAATATCGGGGGCGGATTTCCTAAAGGATCGCGATCTTGTCGACAAAACCGAGTCCTTGGATGCGACGAAAATAGCCTTTTATGCCGGGGTAAAAGAAGGCAGAGCACTCTCTGCCTCTTTGAAAAATGCAAAGAAAAGCGACAAGTCTAAAAAAACAATACTGACGTTGATTAAATAAACCAGGGTTCGACGTGAATATGCTCATCGAACGTAATTACGCTGAAAGCCGAGTTGTCTATGCTGCTGACATCGCTTGTGCCGTTTTTCCATTGCGAACAAATTGCCGGGGAAACAGAGATTAAGGTTTCCCCCAGCTTTCTTTGGAATAACGTATGCGCATGGCCTGAGCCGATAAACTTAACGTTCAATCGTTGGCAGAGGCTCAAAAGCTCCTCAGCATTGTTTAACATACAGCTATCAACAATCGGGGTGCCTACAGGAATAGGGTGATGATGCAAGAAGACGGCGACCTTTTTATTGCCACTTGCGACGATGGCTTTTTCAAGCATGTCGAGCGATTGCGTCGAGATCCTGCCGAAATCTTCGTTATCAACCACCGAGTCGATGCTGAGCAGGCGCCATTGGTCATCTTCAAACGAGTTTATATCATAGCTGCCGCCCTGTTTACGGGCTACATCGTCCAGGTTCTTTTTGTTGTCGTGGTTGCCTGGGAAAAAATAGAAAGGTAAGGAAGTGCGGTTCATTATCTTAAAGAAGCGCTCATAAGAGGGGATATCGCCATCATGAGAGATGTCACCCGTCACAATGATTAAATCGGCATTGATTTTATCGGCATTGGCGTTAATGAAGTCAATGGCCCTGTCGAAATTAGCAAGATGCTTCGAAGCCAGCGCGCTTTCATTAGGCATAATATGTATGTCGCTAATCTGAATTACTTTCATGCGAGACCCTGTTGATATTACTTAAATGGATTGTATGAGGTGCCCCAATCATAGTGATCGGTGTTTTCTATCTTCTTCACCCACTCGACTAAGGCGATGGCGAGCGGCAGTAAGACAATGGAGACGACAACTTTATAAGACCAGGTTGTACTTATGATGTTAACCAACTCCATGAAGGTATATTTTCCTGAAAGACTGATCGGATAGGCTGTCAGCAACAGGGCGGCCTGTGTAGACATGGAGCCCACAATATATCGGATAAAGAAGTATTTGCCGGAGAAGATAATCTTCATCTTTGAAATAATGAAGCCATTGACGAAATAAGCGACCGGAACGGACACCCAGGTGCCGATCATGACTCGCCAGAATTCGTGGTACAAAGAATAATAGTGTGTGGCGATATCGTTGTTTTCTGGCTGAATAGCGGCTGAGAGATTAAGTATTATGACATATAAGCTTTGACAGAAGACCATGATCCATATTGCTCTGACCGACAATTTATAGCCGTAAACCTCAGTAAGCAATGTGGAGATCAAGAAACACAGGGAGAATACAATGCCGCTGGCCGTTATTTTAAAACCATAGATATCAAAGACCTTATAAACCAACGTGTCGCAGGTGATCATAATGGTCACCGTCAGGCCAACAAAAAGGCCATAGAGCTTGAGATTTCCTTGCATTTTTATTCCTTATTTAGTCCGTGTTCTTCTGTTATTCATAATCCATACTTATTTAAAACGTCAACCAAGCGGCCAGATAGTGGCGCAATGATGCTTGAGCCATGTCGCATGGCCATCGTTTCTCTTTATTCAAGGCAACGCCTCTCCTTTCCCTCACGGGTTCCTGAAGGCGAAAGCGCTACGCTGGGTTTTGCGAAGAATGCTGATGGCCTGTTGATTGAGAAAAGATGACTTTACCGTAATCCATTAATGTTTCTAATGAATATATTGCCTGGATCGCGCTGTGTCAATCATGGGAAGAGGAATACGGGACGTTAACTTGATGAGGGCTTGATGCGTTCACTCCCGGGGCGTGGGCGGCAGAGCCTGCAGCTGAATCACCAATTCCGCCAGGCTGGCGGCCTGCATTTTCTCCATCACTTTCGCCCGGTGAACCTCCACGGTGCGCAGGGCGATATTCAGCCGCTCCGCCATTTCCCGATTCATCATGCCTCGCCCTACCAGCTGTGCGATGTCGCGTTCTTTCGGTGTGAGCGTGCGGTAACGGCCGAGGGTTTCATGGCGTTGCCAGGCTGCGGCCGAAACCCGGTGCGCGCGTTCGAGGGCGGCGATCAGCGGTTCAGCGGCGATCGGTTTTTGCAGGAAGTCCACCGCGCCGTACTTCATCTGCTCCACCGCCATCGGCACGTCGCCATGGCCGGACAGGAACACCACCGCCAGCGTGCTGCCGAGGCGGCGCAGCTCAGTATAGGCCTGGTGCCCATCGAGTTTCGGCATCCTCATGTCCAGCAAGACGAGCCCGGTCTGAAACAGGTCGGCCTGCGCCAAAAAGTCGGTGCTGTCATTCCAGCACTGCACGTCGTGGCCGAGGCTGGTCAGCAAAAAATGGCAGGCGTCGGTGACGGCGACGTCATCGTCCACCAGATGAATTAGCGACATGGTTTTCCTCATGGGTCAATATGAAATGCAGCGTTACGCACAGCCCATTGCGGCTGTCGGGGGCGGGGCGGTTAGCCAGGCGGATTTCGCCGCCGCCATAGCGGGCCAGGCGCCGGCAAATGGCTAACCCCAGCCCCATGCCGCCGGCTTTGGTGGTGTTGAAGGGGCGAAAAGCCTGTTCCAGCCCGGGCGTTGTCATGCCGCCCGCGTTGTCCTGCAGATGCAACTCGATCGTCCGTTCGCTCTGGGCGGCGGAAAGCCAGACGGCATTGGCCCCGGCCTGCGCCGCATTCAGCAGCAGGTTCGCCAGCAGTTGTTCCAGCAGCGCCGGCGGCAGGGTTAGCGTCAGCGAAGGCGCCACGTTGTTGAACAACGTCAGGTCGGGGTAGCGCTGCGTCAGGCGCAGCAGCGCCCACACCCGCTCGGCGGTTTCGCTTACCGCAGCGGGCTGCCAGCGCGTTTGGTCTATCGCCTCTGCGGTGGGCTGTGCCCACTGGCGCAGGTTATGAATCGTCTCGCCGCCGCGCTGCGCCTGTCGGTCGATATTTTCCAGCGGCCCCAGCAACGGATGCCCGGCGTCCGTTTTGCGCAGTTGGATCAGGCATCCTTGCGCATAGTGGCGAATAGCCGCCAGCGGTTGATTGAGCTCGTGTGCGAAGCCGGAGGCCATTTCCCCCAGCACGTTCAGCTGCCTGGCGTTCTCCAGTGCCTGCTCCTGTCGCCGCAGTTGCTCTCCGGCATGGAGCAGCTGTCGCCCGCGCCGGCGTACCAGCAGCGCGATCCAGATATGGTTGACGATCAACAGCGCCAGCACCGCCAGCGACAGGCCGACGGCCGTCTGATGCTGGATCAGCCAGCTCTTGATATCCAGCCACAGCCGCCGCTGTTCCGGGTGTTGATTGACGGCGCGCAGCAGCGCTTCCACCTCGCTGGTCGAGGCCGGTGCGCCCCACAGGAAGGGCGACTGCGGCGGTGCGGTCAGCAAGGCCCTTGCCACCGCATCCACCAGTGAGTTATCCAGGCCGGGCAGGGCGGCGAACGACCAGTTGGGGTAAAGTGGCGTGCTGGTAACGCAGGGAACCGACGCGGCCTGTTGCAACAGCGGGCGAAAATCCGCCGGATTGATCAGGCCTTCCTGATCCATTTTCTCCAGCAGGCAGACCGGGACGATGGCGGCCTGAATGGCGCGTTCGCGCAACAGATAGAGCAGGGCGTCGGCAGGGAAACCGGTAAAGCGCAGGTGAAAATCGCGCTCGGGCCGTATGCCGGCGTCGCTGAGCGCCTTATAACCGGTCAGATAGCCGCCGAAGGCCTGCGGATCGATGGCGCCCACCGTTTTGCCCATCAGCGCCTGCGGCGTCGTAATGCCGCTGTCGCGCCGCACCAGAATCACGCTGCCGATGATGTTGCCCGTTGCCCGGTCGCCGTTGGCGGCGCGCAACGACGCCAGCCAGCGCAGATGATAGTGGCTGTTCAGCTGCACAAACTGCGCCGGATTGGTGACCACGAACTGCACGCTGCCCCGATTGACCGCCTCGCGCATCTGCGCCAGATCGAGCGGCCGTAGGCGGAAGTGTTCACCGCCGACGCTGCCGTTGAGCCTGTCGATCAGCGGCTGCCACTCACGCGCGGTCGCTGCATCGCCGCGCATCGCCAGCACGCCGACCGACCACTCGCCCGCCTGTGCCGCCATCCCCCAGCCGAGACTGAGCAGCAGTAATAACACGACCTTCACGGCCCCTCCTGATGGGCAATCTGCCTGCCGTCACTTGTTTTAGATCAACGTTAGGTTCGGTATGTGGTTAACCACAATAGAGCTGAGCCCAATGCCATTTTTACACTGTAAATCATCGACATTGTTTATTCATCTAACGGGCATCAATAGCGTGATCGGGGTGATGCCCAGGGTGTGGGAGAGGCGCATGGATTTCGGTAAACGGCAGTTTTTGCAGCGGCTGGGCGTGTTGACGGCGGGGGCTTCGCTGATCCCCATGGCGGAAGCCGGGTTAACGTGGGCGCCGACGCGGCGCGAGGGGGATGTTCGCCGACGCTATGCGATGCTGATCGACCTGCGGCGCTGTATCGGGTGCCAGGCCTGTACCGTGAGCTGCGCCATTGAAAACCAGACGCCGCACGGGGAGTTTCGCACCACGGTAAACCAGTACCAGGTCAGCCTCGAAGGGGAAGAAGTAGCGACCAACGTGCTGCTGCCCAGGCTGTGCAACCACTGCGACAACCCGCCCTGCGTGCCGGTATGCCCGGTCCAGGCCACCTTCCAGCGCGAGGACGGGATCGTGGTGGTCGACAACAAACGCTGCGTGGGGTGCGCCTATTGCGTGCAGGCCTGTCCGTACGATGCCCGTTTTATCAATCACGCCACCCAAACGGCGGACAAATGCACCTTCTGCGTGCACCGGCTGGAAGCGGGATTGCTGCCGGCGTGCGTGGAGTCGTGCGTGGGCGGGGCGCGGATCATCGGCGATATGCGCGATCCGCACAGCAGGCTGAGCAAGCTGCTGCGGCGCCATGAGGCCGAGATCAAAGTCCTCAAGCCGGAGAACCAAACCGCGCCCCACGTCTTTTATCTGGGGTTGGATGACGCCTTCGTCACGCCGCTGCCGGGGCGGGCGCAGGTCGCCTTATGGGGGGAGGAACGATGAGCCGCCAACTAATGATCGCAGAAGTACTGAGCCAACCGCAGGCGGTGAGCTGGCTGCCGTGGGCCGTGCAATATTTCTTCTTTATCGGCATCGCCGCCTGCGCCGCGTTGCTGGCCTGCGTGTGGCGCTGGCGCGGTGGAGATAACGCCGCGCATCTGGAGCGCATGGCGCTGTTTCTCGGGCTGACGTGCGCCATCACCGCGCCGCTGGCGTTAACCGCCGATCTGCATCAAACCGCCCGCTTTTGGCATTTCTACGCTTACCCAACGCCCTGGTCGTGGATGCCGTGGGGCGCGCTGTTCTTGCCGCTGTTTACCTTGCTGCTTGGCCTGTGGTTTCTCGCGATCGAATTTACGCGGCTGACGGGCAGACCGGTTGCGCTGCTGCGTGGGATCGCGCCCGCCTGCGCGCTGGTGGCTATCGGTCTGCTGTTGTACACCGGGCGTGAGGTTTCCGTCGTGCGCGCCCGCCCCATCTGGTTCAGCTACGGATTTCCGATCGTGATGTTCCTCAGCGCGCTGCAGGCGGTCTTGGCCCTGTTGCTGTTGGCGATGCGCAAACGGCCCGGCCTGCAGGCGCTGCTGGCGCGCGGGACACTGCTGACGCTGTTGCTGCTCGGCGGTGCGATCCTGCTGTGGGTGTGCGGCGATACGCTATCCGGCGCGGCGGTACGCCACTGGCTGCAGACGCAGGCGACGGCGCGCCAGTATGCCGCGGGATGGATCGCACTGTGGGGGCTGGCGCTGGCATGCGCCGCCTGGGCTGCCTATCGACGTTTGCCGCGCGGCGGCGCGCCGCTGCTGGTGGCCGGCGCACTGGGGCTAAGCTGGCTGATGCGCTGGACGCTGTTGATCGAAGTGCAAACCGTGCCGAAATACAACGCGTCTTATTCCCCCTATAGCCTGCCGCTTGGTACCGACGGTTTGCTGGCGATCGTCGGCACTTTCGGGCTGTGGCTGGCGTTAATGATCATGGTGCGTGAAGCACAGGCGTTTTTATTGCGGAGAAAACAACATGGCTAAACTCACCCGGCGTCAGTGGTTGAAAGTGGGCCTGGCCTTCGGCGGGCTGTCCGCTTTTGGCCTGAGCTATCGTGAGGTCGCCAAACGGGCGATCGACGGCTTGATTCATGGCACCTCAGGGCGGGTGACGTTGGATCGCATCAACGGCAACTCGCTGCAGCCCGAAGGGCGGGCAGTGCCGGAATGGCAAGGCAATCCGCAGCAGGCCATCTCGATGACCCAGTGTTTCGGCTGCTGGACGCAATGCGGCGTGCGGGTACGGGTGGACAGGCAGACCGATCGGGTATTGCGCATTGCCGGCAACCCTTATCATCCGCTGTCTCAGGAACGGCACGTCGATTCGGCGTTGCCGCTGCAGGACGCGTTGGCGCAGCTGGGCGGCGAAAGCGGCCTCGACGCCCGTTCCACCGCCTGCGCGCGCGGCGCCACGCTGCTGGAGGGGCTTTACAGCCCGCTGCGCGTGCTGGAGCCGATGAAGCGCGTCGGCAAGCGCGGCGAGGGCAAGTGGCAGCGCATCAGCTTTGAGCAGCTTATCGCTGAAGTGGTGGAGGGGGGCGATCTGTTCGGCGAGGGGCATGTGGACGGTCTACGAGCGATCCGCGATCTGGAAACACCGATCGACGTTCGGCGCCCGGGGCTGGGGCCGAAAGCCAACCAGCTGCTGGTGACCAATGCCGGTGACGACGGGCGTGACAGCTTCCTGCGGCGCTTCGCCCAGAACAGTTTCGGCAGCAAAAACTTCAGCGCGCACGGCGCTTACTGTGGGCTGGCCTACCGTGCCGGCTCCGGTGCATTGATGAACGATCTGGACAAGAACCCGCACGTGAAACCGGACTGGGAACAGGTCGAATTCGCGCTGTTTATGGGCACCTCGCCGGCGCAGTCCGGCAACCCGTTCAAGCGGCAGGCCCGGCAGCTGGCCAGCGCCAGATTACGCAGCGAGTTCCGCTACGCGGTAGTGGCGCCGGCGCTGCCGCTGACCACCACGCTGGCGGACGATCATGGCCATTGGATCCCGGTGCTGCCGGGCACCGACTCGGCGCTGGCGATGGCGATGATCCGTTGGATCCTCGACAACCGGCGTTATCAGGCCGGCTATCTCGCCATCCCGTCGGAGGCCGCCATGCAGCGTGCCGGCGAGAAGAGCTGGACCAACGCCACGCATCTGGTGATCGCCGAGAGCGAGCACCCGCTGGCGGGGCAGCATCTGACGCTGGCCCATCTGAACGGCGCCGAGTCAGCGTCGCCGGTGGTCGTCAACGGCGCGGGGGAACTGGTGCCGGCCGAGGCGTGCGACCGCGCCGAGCTGTGGGTAACCCGCACGGTGACGCTGCACGACGGCGCGCAGGTGGCGGTGAAAAGTGGTTTCCAGTGTCTGAAAGAGGCCGCCGATAAACTGTCGCCGGAGGCGTACAGCCGGGAATGCGGCGTGCCGGTGGCACGCATCGCGGCGCTGGCCGAGGTCTTTACCGCCCATGGGCGCAAGGCGGCGGTGGTCGCCCATGGCGGGATGATGGCGGCAAACGGGTTTTACAATACCTGGTCGGTGATGATGCTCAATGTGTTGGTCGGTAACCTTAGCCTGGAGGGTGGAGTGTTCGTCGGCGGCGGTAAATTCAACGGCTTCGCCGAGGGGCCGCGCTATAACCTGGTCGATTTTCCCGGCCTGGTAAAACCGAAAGGGCTGAATATCGCGCGTAGCAAGGCCGCCTATGAAACCTCCGACGAATACCGCGAAAAAGTGGCGGCGGGCGTTTCACCCTGGCCGGCCAGGGCGCCCTGGTATCCGTTCGTCGCCGGGCAGTTGACCGAGCTGCTGACGTCGGCGCTGGCGGGGTATCCGTACGGGCTGAAGGCCTGGATCTCGAACATGACCAACCCCTTGTACGGTATCGCCGGGTTGCGCGGCGTGGCGGAGGAAGGATTGAAAGATCCGGCGCGTTTGCCGCTGTTTATCGCCATCGATGCGTTTATCAACGAAACGACGGCGCTGGCCGACTATATCATCCCGGATACCCATAACTTTGAGAGCTGGGGATTCAGCGCCCCTTGGGGCGGCGTCGCCAGCAAGGCCACTACCGCGCGCTGGCCGATAGTGACGCCGGCGACCGCGAAAACGGCGCAAGGGCAGCCGATTTCCATGGAGGCGTTTTGCATCGCCGTCGCCAAACGCCTGGCGCTGCCGGGGTTCGGCGATCGCGCGATCGGCGACGGCCAGGGCGGGCTGCTGCCGCTCAACCGCGCCGAGGATTACTATCTGCGCGCCGCCGCCAACGTGGCGTTTGCCGGCAAGGCGGCGGTACCGGCCGCGAGGGCGGAAGAGCTGGCGCTGTGCGGCGTCGATCGCTTGTTGCCGCAGCTTGCGCAGACGCTGCGCGCCGATGAAATCGACCGCGTGGCGTTTATCTACAGCCGCGGCGGCCGCTTCGCCGATCATGACAGCGGCCGCCGCGACGGTAGCGTGGGCAATCGTTGGGAGAAGCCGCTGCAGATCTGGAATGCGGAAGTGGCGAAGCATCGCCATGCGATCACCGGCGAGCGTTTCAGCGGCTGTCCCACCTGTTACCCGGCGCGTTTGTCGGACGGCCGCGCGGTGGAAGAGCTCTACCCTGAGCGGCAGTGGCCGCTGCGGCTGATGTCCTTCAAATCCAATGTGATGAGCAGCTCCACCGCGGTGATCCGGCGCCTGCACGACGTGAAGCCGGTGAACCTGGTGGCCCTGAACCCGGCGGACGGGGTGCGTTTCGGCATTCAACACGGTGACTGGGTGAGCATCAGTACGCCGGGCGGCAGCCGGGAGGCGCAGATCAGTTTGCTGGCGGGGGTGATGCCCGGTGTGATCGCGGTGGAACACGGCTACGGCCACCGGGAGATGGGGGCCAGCCGGCACTACCTGGACGGCGAACCGCTGGCGATGGATGAGCGCATCGCCGCCGGCATCAACCTTAACGATTTGGGCTTTGCCGATCCGACGCGCGAAGTGCCGAATACCTGGCTGGATTGGGTAACCGGTGCGGCGGTGCGCCAGGGCATTCCAGCGGCGATCGTCAAACTTTCCGCGTAAACGGCAGACGAAAAAAAACCTGCTGTAACAGCAGGTTTTCTTAAATTTGGTCGGCATGAGAGGATTATGCGCATCTTCGATGCTTGCCCTGCGGGCCGTTGCTAAAGCAACGTGGTCTCACTGCGCTCGGCTCAAACCTCCTTCGGAGATTCTCATCCTCTCAGTGTGCAGACGAAAAAAAACCTGCTGTAACAGCAGGTTTTCTTAAATTTGGTCGGCATGAGAGGATTCGAACCTCCGACCCCCGACACCCCATGACGGTGCGCTACCAGGCTGCGCTACATGCCGACGCTATGAAAATTCATACTACCGATTCCCGATGTTAATGCAAGCGCCTCGCCACTTGATTGCTTTAGTTTTAAGCAGTTAGTTGGCGATAAAGCGTTTTACATCGGTCAGCACCTGCAGCAACAGAGCAAGCTGCGGTTTCTCGTCTTTTATTTCATCGCCGTTGTGATCGTAGACGCGATAGTTGCCGCTGTTGTCCAGCATCAGCGTCTGCGTCGGCGTGGTGATCACCAGCTGATTGCCATCGCCGGTGGCGATCCAGTTGTTGCGGCGCTGGGCGGTGAACAGATCTTCGCCCTGCGAATAATCTTTCGGCGCGGTCTTCACGTGCAGCAACCGTTGCATCAGGGTGCGCATCACGTCGTTATGGCCGGTCAGCTTGCTGATGGTCTGGGCCGGGGTGCCCGGCCAGTGGATCACCAACGGTACCTGCAGCTGCGCCTGGTTGAAGCCGTTGCCGGCCCCCCATTGGCCTTTGCCGCTGTCGTTGAATTCGACGCCGTGCTCGGCGGTGATCACCACCACGGTTTTGTCCAGCAGGCTGCGCTGTTTCAGGGTGTCCAGCACCCGGGCTATCTGGGCGTCCACGTCTTGCGCGCCGGTACGATAGCGCTGGATAAAGTCGGCCGGCGCCGGGGTTTTGGCACCTTCGGCCGGCTCGGCGCCGCTGAAGTTGATATAGGAGAACCACGGCTCTTTATCGCCCTGATCCGTCAGCCAGCGCTGCCATTGCTGCGTGGTTTGCGCGTCGCTTTGCGGCGCCGGCGTCGGCAGCGAGAAGTCGGTCAACAGGGCCTGACGGTACAGGCTGGCGTTGAAGCCGTCGGAGGAGAACAGCCCCAGCTGGTAGCCCTGATCGCTGAGCGCATTGATCAGCGCCGACGGCTTGCGCCCGGCGAGCACGCTGTCCAGATAGGTCGGGGAAATGCCGTAGAACAGGCCGAACAGCCCGGTATCGGCATGGTTGCCTGAACTGTAATGATCGCTGAAACGCACGTTTTCCTGGGCGAAGCGCGTCAGCGCCGGCATGTCTTGCGCCACGTCTTTGGCGCGAATGCCGTCTACCACGATCATCAGCAGGTTATAGCCGCTGCCTTTATCGCCGTAGCTGAGATCGCTGAGCGGATATTCCACCGCCACCGCTTCCGGGTTGCCTTGTTGCACCAGGCGGCGCTCATACTCTTGCTGGTCAAGCAGGCCGTGTTTTTCGAGGAACTTGCGCGCGGTCATCGGGTACGAGAGCGGCAGGTTGGCCCGCTGCATGGTGATCGGGCGATAGAAGTTGGCGTCGGCCCAGATATAAATCAGGTGCGACGCGAAAAAGGCGCTGATAAACAGCGCCGCCAGCGGCTTGCCGAAACGGCGGCGATTCAGGCTGCGCAGCTTCTGCCAGCTCCAGGTGCCGAACAGCATCTCCACCAGGAAGATCACCGGCACACAGATAAACATCAGCTGCCAGTCGCGCGAAAGCTCGCTTTGGTCCGGGTTGACCACCAGATCCCACACCACCGGATTGAGGTGCAGGTGGAAATGGGAGAACACTTCGCTGTCGACCAGCAACAGCGTGAGCCCGGCGGTGGCCAGCGTGGCGGAAATAAATCGCAGCAGCCGCTGCGACATCACCACGAAGGTGAGCGGGAAGATCACCAGCAAATAGCCGGCGAACACGATAAAGCTGAAATGCCCCAGCAGGCTGACCAGGGCATAGACGCGGCCCAGCAGGGAAGCGGGCCAGTCGGTGACAAACAGGTAGCGGCTACCCAGCCCAAGGGCGAGCAGAATGTTGAATAAGGCGAACCAGTGCCCCCAGCTGATCATCTGGGAGACTTTTTCACGATAACGCTGACGGTTTGTCACCATAAGTCAATATTAATGCGCTTTATCTTCACGGACAGAAGCCTGCAGGGCTTCCGCGAACGATCTTGCCAGGGTTTTCCGCTGCGCGGGGGCAACGCTGGTGTTGATCAAATTAGTGACCATGTTGCCCAGCACCATCAGGGAAAGATCGGTGGGGGTATGGTGTTTTTCCAGAACATTGACCAGCTCTGAGAGCAGTTGTTCAACGTGTTCGTCACTGTAACGGGATGATTGTGGCATAAAATTGCGCTTAGTAATCTGCAAAGTGCCCTATCTTACCGTATAGGACAGTGATTTTCCGCTCTTTTATCACTTCCTGTCATTCGGGAAATCGTTTGCCCGCGCCGGGGCGGCCCCTCGCTGCGCCTTTCCGGTTTGCCGCGGTTTTTTAGTATTGCAGGGCGGGGCCTTCAGTGTTTGAATACGCGCCTAAAGAACAGGAGGATTTACCATGAGTCTGGATATCGACCAGATCGCTCTGCATCAGTTGGTGAAACGCGACGAGCAAACGCTGGACGTGGTGCTGCGCGATTCCTTGCTTCCCACCAACGCGGCGGTGGAAGAAATGATGGCGGAACTGCATCGCGTCTACAGCGCCAAGAGCAAGGCCTTAGGCCTGTTCAACGAAGGCAGCGAACTGGCGGAAGCGCTGCGCACCTGCCGCAAGGACGATAAAGACTTTCTGGCCTTCAGCCGCGCGGCGACCGGCCGCTTACGCGACGAACTGGCGAAGTATCCGTTCGCCGAAGGCGGCGTGGTACTGTTCGGCCAATACCGCTATCTGGCGGTGGAGTACTTGCTGATCGCGGTGTTGAACAGCCGTAACAGCATGCGCGTCAACGAAGAGCTGGATATCAACACCACGCACTATCTGGACATCAACAACGCCGATATCGTTGCGCGCATCGATCTGACCGAGTGGGAAACCAACCCGGAATCGACCCGCTACCTGACCTTCCTGCGCGGGCGCGTGGGCCGCAAGGTCGCTGACTTCTTCATGGACTTCCTGGCGGCGTCCGAAGGGTTGGACACCAAGGCGCAAAACCGCGGGCTGCTGCAGGCGGTAGACGACTATTGCGCCGATGCGCAGCTGGACAAGAACGAGCGCCAGTCGGTGCGCCAGCAGGTGTACAGCTATTGCAACGAACAGCTGCAGGCGGGCGAAGAGATTGAACTGCAGGCGCTGTCGCAGGAGCTGTCGCCGGTCGGTGAGAAAGACTTCATGCAGTTCTCCAGCGAGCAAGGGTATGAGCTGGAAGAGAGCTTCCCGGCGGATCGCGGCACGCTGCGGCAGCTGACCAAATTCGCCGGCAGCGGCGGCGGCATCAGCCTGAACTTCGACGCCATGCTGCTGGGCGAGCGCATTTTCTGGGATGCGGCCACCGACACGCTGACCATCAAAGGCACGCCGCCGAACCTGCGCGATCAGCTGCAGCGCCGGACCGGCAGCGGCAAGTAAGCTTGCCGAATCGCAGACAATAAAAAACGCCGCAATTGCGGCGTTCTTTATTTCGGCGTCCCGAAAGGTTCGAAAACGTAGCGATTAAACGCGAACGAAGTCGATGTGAGCCAGTTTTGGCTTGAACGGGTGACGCTGTACAGCCTGAACCTTAACTTTGGTTTCTTTACCGTCGATAACCAGAGTTACTGCTTCGCTGTAGAATTCTGGTTTAGCTTCCATGTTCTTAACAGAATCATGGTCCAATTCGATGGAAACTGCAGCTTCTTTGCCACCGTAAACGATAGCTGGGAATTTGTTTGCTGCACGCAGGCGGCGGCTCGCACCTTTACCCTGGTCTTTACGTACTTCTACATTGATAGTGAACATTGTTTTTTCTCTTAAAAGAAAATTTACCCTGCTACAGGCGACCCAAGTAGCAAGTTCGGAAACCCGCTTTAACGCTGGGCAGGCCCAGGTAAAGCGCGCGGCATTTTAACGGAAAGCCGCCCGCAGGGCAACGAAAACCTGCCCAGGTTGGGGACAGTTGGCTCAGGCCAATTGATTGGCGCGGCGGAAACGGCCTTGATAATCGAACACTTTCTCGCGCACCTGCCAAAACTGCCCGCGTTTGCGCGCCACCACGAAATCCGGATGGCGCAGCGCCTGCTGTTGCGCCAGCACGTCGGCGGCGGTGTGCCAGGCGAACGGCACGCCCGGCGCGCGCTGATGCGGGCGCAGGAACAGCATCTCGAACGCTTTGCGCTGCGCCGGCGTCTGCAGGCGGAAGCGCTCGCTGGTGCTGGTGCCGTCCTCGTCGTAATAGGTGGCTTTCAGCCATTCGCCCTTGTCGTCGCGGCCGCTTTGCAGCTCCATGCCGCCGCAGCGCAGCACCAGCGCGTCTTTCAGCTTCAGCGCCGCTTTCAGCATGTCGTCGGGATCGACCAGAACCTCCTGGCACTGATGGCAGCGGCGCGCGGCGATGTCGTTCTCCGCGCCGCAGTGCGGGCAGCTCTTGAACCGGAAGCGGTAATCGCACTGCTCGCGGTGGCCGTCGTCGTCCTCCAGCCAGCCCTGACAGCGGCGGCCGTAGTGCTCGATAATGTCGCCGTTTTCGGTGCACTTGCCCCAGAACAGGTTGGCGAAGCCGCAGGCCGGGCAGAACACCTGCACCGGTTGACTGTCGCCGTGCGGCTTGCTGACGCCGACCTCCGGCGTGAACAGGTCGTGCGGGTTGCCGGCGTAGTCGAGGATCAGGCAATCCTCCTTGCCGGGCGCCAGCCGCAGCCCGCGGCCGACGATCTGCTGATACAGGCTGACGGACTCGGTCGGGCGCAGGATCGCGATCAGATCGACGTGCGGCGCGTCGAAGCCGGTGGTCAATACCGCGACGTTGACCAGATAGCGCAGACGCTGCTGTTTGAACGCCTCGATCAGCGCATCGCGCTCGGCGGCCGGCGTTTCGGCGCTGACCAGCGCGGCCTCGCCGGTCGGCAGCAGGCCGTGGATCTCGCGGGCGTGCTCGACGGTGGCGGCGAAGATCATCACCCCTTTGCGGTCTTCGGCGTACTCCACAATCTGGCTGATGATGTGCGGCGTGACGCGGTTTTGCCGCTTCAGCTCGCGGTTCAGATCCGCTTCGCTGAACAGGCCGTTGCTTCTGGCTTCCAGCCGGCTGAAATCGTACTGCACGATCGGCATGTCCAGCCGCTCAGGCGGCACCAGGAAGCCGTTCTTAATCATATAGCGCAGCGGCAGCTCGTAGATGCAGTCGCGAAACAGGCTGGCGCCGTCGCCGCGGGTGAAGCCGTGGTAGTGATACTGGTAAATCCAGCCCTTGCCCAAGCGATAGGGCGTGGCGGTCAGCCCCAGCAGCCGCAGCTGCGGGTTGGTTTTCTGCAAATGCTGGATGATTTGCTGGTACTGGCTGTCGTCGTCGTCGCTGATGCGGTGGCATTCATCGACGATCAGCAGCGAAAAGGCGCCGTCGAACAGCGGCAGGTTGCGCGCCACCGACTGCACGCTGCCGAACACCACCTTGCCGGCGCTCTCTTTCTGCTGCAGGCCGGCGGCGAAGATGTCCGCTTCCAGGCCGTAGGCGCAGTATTTGGCGTGGTTTTGCGCCACCAGTTCCTTGACGTGCGCCAACACCAGCACCCGCCCGCGGGCGCGCTTCGCCAGCTCGGCGATCACCAGGCTTTTGCCGGCGCCGGTCGGCAGCACGATCAGCGCCGGTTCGGGATGCCGCCGGAAATGATTGATGGTGGCTTCGACCGCTTCCAGTTGGTAGGGGCGTAGGGTAAAGGCCATAAATGAACGCCGTGGGTTGGGATGGGCCGTCGGGAAGCGGCTTTGTCACCGCTGCTCCCACAGAAACCGTGACATTCTACTCCCCGGACAGCCGAAAAATTTCTATTATTATGCCTTCTGTGCGCGCGCGGTGCGAGGAGCGTGAAAATTACCTCTGTCGGGCAACGCGTTGTGCCGCTATACTCGTGTGACAGCAATCGCTGTTCCCCCACGCGATTCCCCCCCTGAACCTGCCATTTGCACCCGGTGCAACGGCGGGCGTCATATTTTGGCAATACGATCAATGCGATCATAACAACGACAGGCAAAGCAGATCCCATGCGATTGGACAAGTTTTTATCTCAGCAGTTAGGCATCAGCCGTGCGCTGGTCGCGCGCGAACTTCGGGCTAAACGCGTCACCGTGGACGGTGAGGTAGTGAAGAGCGGGGCGATCAAACTGACCCCGGAGCAAGAAGTGGCGTTCGACGGCAATCCTCTGCAGCAGCAGAACGGCCCGCGCTATTTCATGCTCAACAAACCGCAGGGCTACGTCTGCTCCACCGACGATCCCGATCATCCGACGGTGCTGTATTTTCTCGATGAACCGGTCGCGTACAAGCTGCACGCCGCCGGACGGCTGGATATCGACACCACTGGGCTGGTGTTGATGACCGACGACGGCCAGTGGTCGCACCGCGTCACGTCGCCGCGCCACCACTGCGAGAAAACCTATCTGGTGACGCTGGAGCACCCGTTGGCGGAAGACACCGCGCAGCGTTTCGCCGAAGGGGTGCAGCTGCACAACGAGAAAGACCTGACGCGCCCGGCGACGCTGGAGCCGGTTGACGCGCGCGTGGTGCGCCTGACCCTCAGCGAAGGGCGCTACCACCAGGTGAAGCGGATGTTCGCTGCCGTCGGCAACCGGGTGATCGAGTTGCACCGTGAGCGCATCGGCGCCATCGTGCTGGATGACGATCTGGCGCCGGGCGAATACCGCCCACTGACCGAAGAAGAGATCGCCAGCGTGGGCGCGCCGCACCTGCAGGACTGAAAACCGATCATTGATTGCGGCCGATTAAGGAGTCGTGGAACGTGCAACAGAACCGAACCTCTCATCTCGGTTTGATTTTCATTCTGGGCCTGTTGTCCATGTTGATGCCGTTGGCCATCGACATGTACCTGCCCAGTATGCCGGTGATCGCCGCCCAGTTTGGCGTCGAGTCCGGCAGCGTGCAGATGACCCTCAGCGCCTATATGCTCGGCTTTGCCTTCGGGCAGCTGTTCTATGGGCCAATGTCGGACAGCCTCGGCCGCAAGCCGGTGATCCTGTGGGGAACGCTGATCTTCGCCATCGCCGGTTGCGCCTGCGCCATGGCGCAGTCGATCGATCAGCTGATCGGATTACGTTTCCTGCATGGCCTGGCGGCGGCGGCCGCCAGCGTGGTGATCAATGCCCTGATGCGCGATATGTTCACCAAGGATGAGTTCTCGCGCATGATGTCGTTCGTCATTCTGGTGATGACCATCGCGCCGCTGCTGGCGCCGATGATCGGCGGTGCGCTGTTGCTGTGGTTCAGCTGGCACGCCATCTTTTGGACCATGGGCGCCGCGGCGTTGATCGGTTCACTGCTGGTGGCCCTGTTCATCAAGGAGACGCTGCCGAAAGAGCGGCGACAGCGGTTCCACCTGCGCACCACGCTGGGCAACTTCGGTTCGCTGTTCCGCCATAAGCGGGTGCTGAGCTACATGCTCGCCAGCGCCTTCTCGTTTGCGGGCATGTTCTCGTTCCTCAGCGCCGGGCCGTTCGTCTACATCGAACTGAACCACGTTTCGCCGCAGCATTTCGGTTACTATTTTGCGCTGAACATCGTCTTCCTGTTCCTGACGACGCTGATCAACAGCCGCAACGTGCGGCGGTTCGGCGCGGTCAAGATGTTCAAGCTGGGGCTGTTGGTACAGCTGGCGATGGGGCTGTGGCTGGTGGCGGTGAGCGCCGTCGGCCTGGGCTTCTGGGCGCTGGTGATCGGCGTTGCGGTCTATCTGGGGTGCATCTCGATGATCTCCTCCAACGCCATGGCGGTGATCCTGGATGACTTCCCGCATATGGCGGGCACCGCGTCTTCCCTGGCCGGCACGTTGCGCTTCAGCATCGGCGCGCTGGTGGGGGCGGTCCTGTCGATGGCGCCGGGTAAAAGCGCGTGGCCCATGGTTACCTCAATGGCGCTGTGCAGCATCGTGGCGGTGCTGTTTTATCTTTACGCCAGCCGGCCGCGCGATCGCGCGGCCTGACGTTCTCCCGATTCGGGGCGTGTCGCCCCGCATCGTCATAGGGTTGCGCCATGCCATTTCAGGGTGCAACTGGCAATGAAAATTTTGTTGCTAAATATACGTAAGCTAATCAATTGGCCATTTTCTCATCTGTGTGCTTTTTGTTAAAAAACTCCGTCGCCGCACCACCCATTATTCCCCGGGAGGCGCGGCGTTCTGCCGGCTGAGCGCGGCGGGTGGTTTGTATTAGGATTGATGTAAATCAAGGCATTAGCAGGGTAGGCTGCGCTAACGTGGTGGGCCAAATGTTTCTTCATTGTAAAAATATGGCGACGGAAAAGTAGTCGCATTGCAAGAAAAAAGAGTTGAGATCGCTGCGCGAAAGGGTTACATATAACGCAAAAATGCGAGCTGAGTCGCAAAATGCCGTGAAATAACACCGCACGGCGCGCCAAAAAATGGCACGGCATCGGCAAGCACGGGGTCTGGTTAATGGCTAGCGGCAAAATTTACATTTAAATAACATTTGTGCGCGGCAGAGTCGGGAGTCAGCGGCTATAACTTAGTAACCCTGTCAGGTAAAAGTGTTTCACCTTTTCAATCTAGGGATTTCATGTGGAGAATATCCAACTTTCGGTAGTGCATCGCTTGCCGCAAAGTTATCGTTGGCTATCCGGTTTCACCGGCGTAAAGGTAGAACCGATTCCGTTTAACGGAATAGACGAAGATAACAACCTGATAGGGCTGAAGTTACTCAGCCATGAAGGGGCCGAGGCCTGGCAGGTAATGCAACAGCTCAATCTGTCGCTGCAGGAGATTCAGGTCGACTGCGCGATCGTCGAATGGGAAGGGGAGCCTTGCCTGTTCGTGCAGCGCAGCGACGAGAGCGCCACCATGTGCCGCCTGAAAAACGTCGGCGCCGCGATCGCCGAGCCGCTCAGCGCGCAATACCCCTTCTAGCATTCGCCGCTAATCCGCCAACTGCAGCAGTTGACGGGTATAGTCGGCGGCGGGCGCCGCGAAAATCGCCCGGCAGTCTCCCTGTTCAACCACTTCTCCCTGTCGCAACACGATGACCTGGTGGCATAGCGAACGCACCACCTGCAGGTCATGGCTGATGAACAGATAAGCCAGCCGGTGGCGTTGCTGCAGCGATTTCAGCAGCGTCAGGATCTGCGCCTGCACCGATTTATCCAGCGAAGAGGTCGGCTCGTCGAGGATCAGCAGCTGCGGCTGCAGGATCAGCGCGCGCGCGATGGCGATACGCTGGCGCTGCCCGCCGGAAAACTCGGTGGGATAGCGATGGCGCAGCTGTGGATCCAGGCCGACTTCCTGCAACACTTCTATCACGCGCTGTTCCCGCTGCTCTGCGCTAAGTCGCTGGTGCACTTCCAGCCCTTCGGCGATGATTTGCTGCACGTTCAGGCGCGGGTTCAGGGCGGAGTAGGGATCCTGGAAGACGATTTGCATCCGGCTGCGGTAGGGCAGCATCTGCTTCATCGTGAGCGGGTGCAGCGGTTCGCCGTCGAACCAGATGGCGCCCTGTGAGGCCAACAGGCGCAGCAGCGCCAGCCCGGTGGTGCTTTTACCCGAGCCGGATTCCCCCACCAGCCCCACGCTTTCCCCGGCGCGCAGCTCGAAACTCAATGATTTCAATGCATAGTGATAATCCACCGTGCGGCGCAGCAGGCCGCGGCGGATGGGGAAGCGCACCTGCAGATTTTCCACCTTGAGCAGCGGCCGCTCGTCGCCGGGGCGCCCGTTGGCCGCAGCAGGCAGCGGCAGCGGTTCACCGACGTCCTCGGCGGCCAGCAGCTGCTGCGTGTAAGGATGCTGCGGCCGGCTGAACAGCTGCGCACGGCCGTTTTGCTCTATGCAGCGCCCCTGACGCATCACCGCCACGTTGTCCGCCAGGCGGCGCACGATATTCAGGTTATGGGTGATGAACAACAGCCCCATGCCCATCTCCTGCTTCAGCTCTTGCAGCAGCGTCAGGATCTGCGCCTGGATAGTGACGTCGAGCGCGGTGGTGGGCTCGTCGGCGATCAGCAGTTTCGGGCGGGTCAACACCGCCATGGCGATCATCACCCGTTGGCGTTCACCGCCGGACAGCTGATGCGGGTAATCCTGCAGCCGGCTTTTGGCCTGACGGATGCCGACGCGCTCCAGGCATTCGACGATCTCTGCGCGCGCGGCTTCGCGCCGCAGGCCGCGGTGCAGCATCAGCACTTCCGCGAGCTGTTTTTCTATGGTGTGCAGCGGGTTAAGCGACACCATCGGTTCCTGAAAGATCATCGCGATCTGATTGCCGCGCACCTTGCGCAGCGCCGCTTCCGGCGCATGCAGCAACGAGTCGCCGTTGAACAGGATATCGCCGGCAGGATAAACCACCGGCGGCGCGGGCAGCAGGCGCAGTATCGACAGGGCGGTGACGCTTTTGCCGGAGCCGGATTCCCCCACCAGCGCCAGCGTTTCCGCCGGCGCGATTTGCAGCGAGAGTTCGTTGACCACCGGCGTGACGGTGTCGCCCTGGCGGAAGGCGATGCTGAGATCCTGAATAGCGAGCAAAGGAGTGGCCATATCAATGCGCCTTGCTGGGGTCAAAGGCGTCGCGCACCGCTTCGCCGATAAAGATTAATAACGACAGCAGCACCGCCAAGACCAGGAAGGCGGTGATGCCGAGCCACGGCGCCTGCAGATTGTTTTTGCCTTGCAGCAGCAGCTCGCCGAGCGACGGCGAACCGATCGGCAGACCGAAACCGAGGAAATCGAGCGACGTCAGGGTGGTGATCGAGCCGCACAGGATAAACGGCAGGAAGGTCAGCGTCGCCACCATGGCGTTGGGCAGCATATGGCGGGACATGATCACCCGATCCGGTACGCCCATGGCGCGCGCGGCGCGGATGTAGTCAAAATTGCGGGTGCGTAGGAATTCGGCGCGCACCACCCCCACCAGGCTCATCCAGCCGAACAGGATGGTGATGCCGAGCAGCCACCAGAAATTGGGCTGGACGATACTCGACAGCAGAATGATCAGAAACAGCGTCGGCATGCCCGACCACACTTCGATAAAGCGTTGCCCCCACAGATCTAAACGCCCGCCGTAATACCCCTGGGTTGCGCCGACGCACACGCCGATCAGGCTGGAAAACAGCGTCAACGCCAGGCCGAACAGCATCGAGATGCGAAAACCGTACAGAACACGAGCGAGCACGTCGCCGCCGTTGCTGTCGGTGCCGAGCAGGTTGTGGCGCGAAGGCGGCGAGGGGAAGGGCACCTCGGTGGCGAAGTTGATGGTGTCGTAGCTGAAGCGGATCGGCGCCCAAACCGCCCAGCCGTGCCGTTCGATCTGCTGCTGTACGAACGGATCCTGATAGTCGGCTTCGGTGTTCAGCTCGCCGCCGAAGGCGGTTTCGCTGTAGTTAATCATAAACGGCAGGTACAACCGGCCTTCATAACGCACCAACAGCGGTTTGTCGTTGGCGATCAGATCGGCGGCCAGGCTCAGGGTGAACAGCACCAAGAAGATCCACAGCGACCAGTAGCCGCGGCGGTTGCGGCGAAAACGCGCCCAGCGCGCCTGGTTGATCGGGCTAAGGCGGCTCATTGGCGGGCCTCGAAGTCAATGCGCGGATCGACCAGGGTGTAGGTGATATCGCTGAGGATATTCAACAGCAGGCCGATCAGGGTGAAGATATACAGCGTGCCGAACATCACCGGGTAGTCGCGCTGCAGCGTGGCGTCGTAGCCCAGCAGCCCCAGGCCGTTGAGCGAGAACATGACTTCTATCAGCAGCGAGCCGGTGAAGAACATGCTGATAAAGGTGGCCGGAAAACCGGCGATCACCAGCAGCATGGCGTTGCGGAACACGTGGCGGTAGAGGATTTTTTTCTCATCCAGCCCTTTGGCGCGGGCGGTGGTGACGTACTGCTTGCGGATCTCGTCGAGGAACGAGTTCTTGGTCAGCATGGTCAGGGTGGCGAAGCCGCCGATCACCGTCGCCAGCACCGGCAGGGTGATGTGCCACAGGTAGTCGGCGATCTTCGCCGGCCACGAGAGGGTGTCGAAGTTGCTGGACACCAGGCCGCGCAGCGGGAACCAGTCCAGGTAGCTGCCGCCGGCGAACAGTACAATCATCAGGATGGCGAACAGGAAAGCCGGAATGGCGTAGCCGATGATGATCAGCGTGCTGCTCCAGGTATCGAACGCGCTGCCGTTGTGGACGGCCTTGCGGATGCCGAGCGGGATCGACACCAGGTAGATGATCAGCGTGCTCCAAAGGCCCAGCGTGATGGAGACCGGCAGGCTCTGGCCGATCAGCTGCATCACCGAAGCGCCGCGAAACAGGCTGTCGCCGAAGTCGAAGCGCATATAGTTCCACAGCATGGTGAAGTAGCGTTCGTGCAGCGGTTTGTCGAAGCCGTAGCGTTTTGTGATCTCGGCGATCACCTCCGGATCCAGGCCGCGTGAACCGCGGTATTGGCCGTCGCCTGCCGCGATGCCCGCCCGGGCATGCCCCAGGCCCTCACCTGCGCCGCCGCCGCCAAAACCGCTGCCATGCCCCAGCTCAATGGCGGCGATGGCCTGATCGACCGGGCCGCCGGGGGCAACTTGCACGATAAAAAAGTTGATGGTGATGATCGCCCACAGCGTGGGGATCACCAGTAACAGTCTGCGTATCAGATAGGCCGCCATTCCGACTCCTTATTGCCGTTGAGCCGGTAAACGCGCCGCCTTGTTGACGTCGTACCACCAGTTATCGAAGCCGATCGCATAGGCCGGGCGGATCGGCGGCGTGGAGAACTTGTCCCAATAGGCGTAGCGATCGTGGTTGGAGTACCACATCGGCAGCATGTAGCGGTTCCAGGTCAACACCCGATCCAACGCGCGGCCGAGCGGCAGCAGCGCTTTTTCGTCTCCCTGATGCTCAGCGATTTGCCTGACCAGGCTGTCGACCGCCGGGTCTTTGACGCCGGGGGTGTTATAGCTGGAGTTGATGTACTCCGAATCCCAAATGATGCGTAAATTGGCGGTGGGGAACGGCATCGCCATGTACACCGTCGGCATCATATCGAAGTCGCGTTCGCGCATGCGGCGCGTATATTGCGAGGCGTCGATCTCGCGGATTGCCATATCGATGCCCAACCGCTGCAGGTTGTGGCGGAACGGCAACACGTACTGGAAGTTGCTGCCGCTCAGCAGCATCAGCTCAAAGGCGAACGGCTGGCCGGTTTTGGCGTTGACCAACTTTTGATTTTTGACCACCCAACCGGCCTCTTTCAACAGTTGGGTCGCCTTCAGCAGATTTTGCCGATCGTTGCCGCTGCCGTCGGAGGCGGGCGGTTGATAGATGCTGGTGAACACCTCCGGCGGCACCTGGCCTTTGAGCGGCGCCAGCAGCGCCAGTTCGGCGGCGTCCGGATAGCCGCGGGCGGCGTAGGCGGTGTTTTGGAAATAGCTGTCGGCGCGTTGATAGGCGTTGTAATACAGCGCCTTGTTCATCCAGTTAAAGTCGAAAGCCAGGGTGATCGCCTCGCGCACGCGCGGGTCGGCAAACAGCGGTTTTTGGATGTTGAACGCCAGCCAGCGGGTGTTTTGCGCCGCCTGGTTGGTCTCGTCCTGTTTGATGATGTAGTTGCGCGCGAAGTTGCCGCCCTGATACTGAGTGGCCCAGCTCTTGGGCGACGGCTCGATGCGGAAATCGTAAGCGCCGGCCTTGAACGCTTCCAGCGCCACTTTATCGTCCAGATAATAATCGTAGCGAATGCTGTCGAAGTTATAGCGGCCGCGGTTCACCGGCAGGTTGGCGGCCCAGTAGTCGCGCACCCGTTGATAGGTGATGTACTGGCCGAGGCGATAATCGCCGATTTTATACGGGCCGCTGGCCAGCGGCGGCGTGTTGAGCGGCTCGTTGAGCTTATGGTTTTGCCAAAAGGCGGCCGGGAGAATAGGCAGGCTGCCGAATAACGACAGCATCGCTTCTTTGTTCGGCTGCGGGAATTCAATGCGCACCGTCAACCGAGAGATGGCTTTGACCGTGACGCCTTTGTAGTAGGAGCGAAACTGCGGCACGCCCTCGGCCATGAATTTGCTGAAGGTGAAGGCCACGTCGGCGGCGGTGATCGGGCTGCCGTCGTGGAAACGCGCGCGGGCGTTGATATCCACTTCCACCCAACGCATGTCGGCCGGGAAGCGCGCCGATTCGGCAATCAGCGGATAAAAGCTGCCGGGTTCGTCGTCGGACGTTGCGAACAGCGTGTCGTAAAGTTGATCCGTGCGCTCGCCGGGCACGCCCCGAGTAGCGAAGCGGTTGAAGTTATCGTAGGTGCCGATGGCCGCCAGGCGCACGTCGCCGCCCTTGGGCGCCGCCGGGTTGACGTAGTCGAAATGGCTGAAGTCGGTGGCGTATTTCGGTTCACCGAGAAGGGCGAAAGCGTAGCTTTCGTTGAGGGCTTCGGCCTGCAGACCGAAGCTCAGTGCCGAGAGCACCAGAGCAGCGAAAATGCGCACGGACATCGGACGGTAAGCTCCTGCTGTGGAATAAAGTACAACCTGCGCCCAGCATAACATTCTTCGGGTGAGCGCAGGGTAAAGATGCTTAAAGATTAACTATTTTTTTGCCTGATAATCAAAGACCTGATGAGCATTGCAGTAGGCGACGAAATTGTCGATGCTCAGCGGCTTGCTGAAGTAGTATCCCTGCATGAAGTTGACACCGTGTTCTTGCAGGAACTGCATCTGCTCGGCGGTTTCGACGCCTTCGGCCACCGTCAGCATTTTCAGCTTTTTCGCCAGCGAGATCACCGCATCCAGCACCGGCGCGGTGACCGTGTCCTGGCCGATGGTGTTGACGAAGCCACGGTCGATCTTCAGGTAATCCATGGTGAAGCGCTCAAGATAGATCAACGCGCTGTGCCCGGTGCCAAAATCGTCTACCGCGATCTCGATGCCCTGTTTGTGCAGCCAGTCAAACTCCGCCAGCGCGCTCTCTTCTTCCACCATGCCGCGCTCGGTGATTTCAAACACCAGCGTGAAGTAATCGCCCGGCAGCTGCGCCAACAGTTCATACACGTCCTGGTGGAACGACGGTGCGCTAAGGTGGGCAGGGGAGATGTTGAGGCCGACTTTACCTCCCCGTGGCAGCGCTTTGGCAAGCTGCGGCGCATCTTCGGCGATCAGCCTGAACAGCTGGCGGGTAAGCGGCACGATCAGCCCGTTGCTTTCGGCGTAGGGGATAAAGACATCGGGCGGGATGCGGCCCTCGATCGGATGCTGCCAGCGGATCAGCGCTTCCAGCCCGCCGATGCTGTTGCTGTCGGTGTGGAACACCGGCTGGTATTCGATAAAGAACTCGTTGCGCTTGATGCCGCGCAGCAGTGCGCGCTCCGGGCTTTGCCGCAGCAGCAGCATGTAGTAGCAGAGTACGCCGATCATCAATGACAGCACCAGGCTGCCCAACAGCGTCAGGCGAATGTCGTTGGGCGTCAGCTTCTCGTTGTAGAACATGATGGTCAACGGCAGATTGGGCAGCGTCAGGTTATCCGCCTTGCTTTTCGGCAGCTGATCGATCGGCATCAGGTTCGGGCTGAAGGTGGTCAGCGCGCGATTGCCCATCACGATGGCGATGCCCGGCGCCTGTTCGTCGTGCGAGGTGAACAGCAGATAGGGCATCAGATCGATGTCCAGCGTAGCGAGGATGCCGGTGGCCTGCTCGCCGGGATGCCGCAGCCAAACCGCAACCGCCGGCTTATTTGGCACGATCGGCGTGCCCTGCTGCAGCTTGAGATCCAAAGGCAGATCCCAGTCGATGTCCTGATAGAGGTTTTTCATCGGCAGCATTATGTCGCCGGTGGCGGAGGAGCAATAGGCGTAGCCGTCTTTCACCAACAGGAAGGTGCGCACGCCGCTGGTAAAGGCTGCCTGGTAGGTAATGTCCGACTGGCTGGAGAGGCAAGGCTTGTCCAGCAGCGGTATCATTTGCTGCATCACGGCCGTCAGGTGCGAGATATAACCCAGCGTGAACTTTTGCGTACGCGCTTCGACTTTATGTTGATATTGCGTGCGCTGGTGGTTGATCAAAGAAAGCGTGACCGCGGTGAATAGCGTAAAAAATACCAGAGCGGCGACGCCGCTTTTAGCCAGGCTGCGCTGTCGGTGAGAGACGCTGCGGGCGAAAGCCCTTTTCAAGCCCATAACCGAGTCCTCTGCAACAGGGCGTCAGGGGGGATGCACAGCCAGTTAATGGATTGTACCAACGGCTTTTTTTTCATTTTTGCCTTTTTATCCCGTACCAACCGGCGGCGCCGTTTAAATACGCGGCGTCGCCGACAGAAATATAATGCGCCTATTCTAAGCGGAAACGTTTTAAATAACGCCGGGGCGCCGTTACCGTCATCTGACGATAATAGGCGAGTTTTTCCTCGAGGGCGTGATTTCCTGCCAACAGTTTATCAAAATAATGGCGTGCGGCGGCGTTAAGCGGGGATAGGTGACGATAAGCCAGGGACCAGGCGCGAGGGAACCTGTTCAACCGCCAAAAAAAACGCCGCCCGTAGGCGGCGCTTATCGCTCGTTTGGTATTCAGAATCTTCAAGGCGATGCGCCGTCAGCCGCTGGTCAGCACCCGGCGCGCTTCTCGATAACGTTTGTCCCAATAGTTATCGGTCAGCTTGGAAATCATGACACCACTGCTGGTGGAGGCGTGAACGAATTGATCGTTGCCTAAATAGATGCCGACATGGCGCCCGGTAGAGCCGGCGCGGAACAGCACCAAATCGCCGGCGCGCAGCTTGGTGCGCTGGATTTTCTTGCCGAGATCTTCCTGTTCATAGGTAGAGCGCGGTAAATCCATGCCGAACTGTTCGCGGAAGGTACGCTGCACAAACGCCGAGCAATCGATGCCGCGCTTGGTGTCACCGCCTAAGCGGTAGCGAACGCCTTTCCAGTCCGCGTACTGATCCATAATCTTTGACTTGACGTCAACGTTGCGGACCATTGCTTCGAATTCATCCTGAGAGGCTTGCAGTAAAAGACCGTCTTTGTCATTAACTGCACGCATCTCAGTTTGTGCGTTATTCAAGTTCGAAGTGTGAGTCGAGCTGCACGCTGACAGCATAACCGCCGCGGCAATTGCAGGGACTACCCGCAAAAAATATCTCAGAAACGGTTGAGATTTGACCATTGTTGTTGTTTTCCCTTGAAGTCCTTAACGACGAAAGTCGCTACCTGAAAAATGCCAAACGGAACGAGCCTAGTCCGCACCTGTTGCATCGACAACCAGTTACCGTTGAAAACGTGCGAGAACGCACATTTTTATCGGATTCCATACTGATTCGACTTAAACCAGGCACAAACGCATCTGAGATTACCGGAACAAATAGGGGATTGCGAGCCTTTTTGCCGTCTTTTTTATATGAATTTGTGATGTAACATAATGTAAATCTTCATATAAAAAACGCCAATTGTCCGATGTATGAATCTGGCGTGAAATCAGGTTGCAAAAGGGTTAACGGACGGCGGTGAAATTTTGCGCGCTGCGGGGGGGAGAGCACGGGAGGCGTGGGCCTCCCGGCATGAGTCATAGACGCAAGTTATGGTTGGCCGGGGCGGTGCTTGCCGGGCAACAGGCGATTCAACCGATCGACAATCCAGTCGCTGCAAGGCGTCATCAGCACCCAGCTGGCGCCTACCAGCACCACGGACAGCGAACCGACGGCGATATCGGTAAACCAGTGGGCGCCAATCATCACGCGTGGTAATGAAAAGACCAGCGTAATCAGCAGGGCGACGGCGAAGGCACCGCGGCCGAAATAGCGCAGCATAAAGCAGGAAAAAATAATCAGCATCATGCCGTGGTCGCCGGGGAAGCTGTCGCCGGAAGCGTCCTTGGTCGGGATGCCGGTCAGCTCGCTGACGCGATGGATATTGTCGAAGGTCAGGGTAGGGCTCGGATGTTTCACCGGCAGCAGATGGCCAAGCTGATTCAGCACCACGGCGGTCAGCAGCATCACCACGCCGGTGATCACCAGGCGGCGGCGGCCGGCGGCGTCCTGCTTCAGGTAGAAGTACAGATACAGCAGACCCATGGCGAGCAGCGAAATGACATCAAACGCGCGGTTATTGGTGATGGCGACCAGATGCAAAAATGCCGGGTCGGTGGCCAGATGGCGGTTAAAGAAGAAAAAAATCGCCGAATCCAGGGTAAACCAGCCGCCGTGATTGGCCGGCAGGAACCAGGACAGAAACAGCGCAACGCCCAGTAAGTTGAAGAAGAGAATGAAGGGTAAATTGCGGCGTGTCATGACATAACCTGTTGAAAAAATGAAAACGAAACAAAACACGGCCGCCCTGCGACAACCGGGGGGCAACGGTACGGGGTTTAACTTAAACGAATCTTAAACAAGGCGGATTGCAGGGCGTTCCAGTCGGTATTTTCGCTGTGGATCAGTTCAATCCGGCTGTCGAGCGGCGCGAGCGGGCGGGTTTCGATGTTGAGATCCTGCCCCTGACGATTGATCAGCAATGTGCCT
This sequence comes from Serratia sp. SSNIH1, assembly GCF_002935055.1. Lineage (NCBI taxonomy): Bacteria > Pseudomonadati > Pseudomonadota > Gammaproteobacteria > Enterobacterales > Yersiniaceae > Serratia > Serratia sp. SSNIH1. Next base: position 4,032,944 of record NZ_CP026383.1, on the reverse strand, counting down.
TCGGGAATGCGCACCACGCCTTTGGCGCGTTCGACCGGCGCGAGTCGTACCCACTCCATAAAGCCGACGGTGTCGAACTGGGTGTCGGCGTCAAAAATCCAACCGCAGCTGGTGAAGCCTTGCCCCTCGTTCAGCGCTCGCCGCCAGCGGGCGTGCTCCGGCAATCGCAGCGCCGCCAGCCCCTGCGTTTTCGCCTGACCATGATGATGCTGCGCGTCCGGTAATTCTGCACGATTCGTGCGCGGGAGGGACAACAGCGCGACATCCGCTTGGCCTTGCGCGATGGTGTAGCAGGGCCGCTGCAGCGGATCTTGCGCCCTCCAGGCTTCCAGCGCCCACCTGTCTTCCGGCTGATAGGTATCGTTTTTGCTGGCCAAAATAACGTCGGCCGCGGCCAGCTGATCGCGGAAGTTTTCGTTGTCGCGGTAACGGGGTTGGCTGAGCTGGCGGGCATCCAGCAGGCACAGCGTGGCCTGCAAATCGATCCAGCCGGCATAGCTCTCCTGGGTCAGCAGCGACAGGATTTGTTTCGGATGCCCGAGCCCGGTCGGCTCGATCAGCAGCCGGTCCGGTTTGGCCTGCTGCAGCAGCATATTCAAGCCCACCTGCATCGGCAGGCCGTTAACGCAACACATGCAACCGCCGGGGATCTCTTTGAGCACCGCGCCGCTGTCCGCCAGCAGCGCGCCGTCGATGCCGATCTCGCCGAATTCGTTGACCAGTACCGCCCAGCGTTCCTGGTCGGGCTTATGAGCCAGCAAATGGCGGATGGTGGTGGTTTTACCGCTGCCGAGAAAGCCGGTAATCAAATTGGTTTTGGTCATTAATAATTCCTGGTGTAAAAATTAACTTGCTTAATAAATGAGTTACGCTGCCTTGTCGATGAAGCGGCCGCAATTTAATTTGTGCTCTATCTCGCAAATTTTGCACGTCACCCTGCGCTTTTCAACCGGCAAAAGCCACTTTTCAAAGCAAGAAAATTCTTAGATAAAACCCTGTATTAGATGCGGTTAACTTTTGTTAGTAGCTTGTTTTTACATTGTTAATGACGCGATTAACGATCAAATTGCGTCCCTTTCCTTGCGATTATTCCTAACAAGATCCTCTATGGTTAAATTGGCTTAACTAAAAATGAGGTTGCCATGAATACCTTTCGGTTATTTTTGATCGTAGGAATGTTGTTTTCATGGACGGCAGTGAGTCATGCAGGAGTGGCCGGCGGGGTAATTCGCTTCGTCGGTTCTATCGTTGAAAGTCCTTGCACGGTCAATATTGCAGATTCTAAGGCGAATACGCAATGTTACCGCAACGGCCAGCGTTATCAGGCCCAGCAAGCGTTGTCAGGTTTTGATACTACACGCAAAGAACTTCCGCTAAATCTAGGCACAACCGAAATGAAGTGGGTAGACCAACAGAAGAAGCTCGCTGTTATGACGGTCGTTTATCGTTAAGTCGTTCCGCCATGCCGGCGTAACGTTACGCCGGCATGGTTATTCTCGGCCCTGCAGGCTCCTCACCGCATCACCCACTCCTTCACCGTTTCACGCGCCCCGCGATCGCGCAGCGACAAATAGGCTTGCGTTACCGCTTCGGTAAACGCCGCATGCGCCGCCAGCGTTTCGCCGAACACCGATTTCAGCGCCAGCAGCGCCGTTACGCGCCGCCGATCGTCCGGCGTGGCGGCGATCGTCTGTTGCAACACGTCTGCCAGCGGATCGCGAATGTCGATCGGCTGACCGGCGTCATCGACGCCGCCGACGTAACGCATCCAGCCCGCCACGCCCAGCGCCAGCCCGCTATAGTCACCGCCGTGCCGCAGATGCCAGCGCACCGCGTCCAGCAGGCGCTGCGGCAGCTTCTGCGAGCCGTCCATGGCGATCTGCCAGGAGAGGTGTTGCAGCGCCGGATTGCTGAAGCGCGCGATAAGCTGTGCGGCGTAGTCGGCCAGACTGATGCCGGTGACGCTCAGCGTCGGGGCCTGTTCGTCCAGCATCAACCGCAGGGCGGCGCGGCGGTAGTGCTCATCCGCCATGCACTCGTTGATATAGCGGTAGCCGCCCAGGTAACCGAGGTAAGCCAGGAACGAATGGCTGCCGTTCAGCATGCGCAGCTTCATGTGTTCAAACGGCAGTACATCGCTGACCAGTTGGACGCCAGCCTGCTCCCACGCCGGGCGTCCGGCGGTAAAGTTGTCTTCCACCACCCATTGGATGAAGGGCTCGCAGGCGATGGCGCATTCGTCGCGCACGCCGCCCAGCGCGGCGGCGATCTCATCCAGCGTGGCCGACGTGGCGGCCGGCACGATGCGATCCACCATGGTGCAGGGGAAGGTGGCGGCGGTGGCGATCCAGTCGGCGAGCGCCGGATCCCGCGCCTGCGCCAGATCGAGCACCGCCCGGCGCAGCACGTGGCCGTTCTCCGGAATATTGTCACAGGAGAGCAGGGAGAAGGCGGGCAAGCCGCGTTCGCGCCGCAGCCGCAGCGCTTCCACCAAAATGCCGGGCACGGTCTGCGGCTGATGCGGCCACGCCAGATCGGCGACGATCCCCGAATGCTGTCGATCCAGCCGCCCGCTGCCGGGCTCGATGCAATAGCCTTTTTCGGTAATGGTCATCGAAACGATCGCCACCTGCGGCTCGGCCAGCTTCTCCAGCACCGCGGCGATGCCTTCCAGCTTGCGATGCAGGCTCTCATGCACCGCACCGACCACGATGGCCTGATGGCCGTCCGCGCCTTTCTCCAGCACGCTGTACAGATGATCCTGTTGCCGCAGCGCCTCAAACAGCGGCACGCCGCCGGAAAGACTGATTTCGCAAATGCCCCAATCGCCGCCTTGGGCGCTCAGCAGCCGATCGGTCAGCAGCGCCTGATGCGCGCGGTGGAACGCGCCGAAGCCAAGGTGCACGATGCGGCTGCGCAGGGCCCGGCGGTCATAGTCCGGCTGCCGGACGGCGCTCGGCAGCGGGGTGTTGGCGATCGTTTTCATCTCATCTCCAAAACGGGTAAGACAGCTTGCGGGCCACTTGCGCCAAGTTAGCAGACCAGTTTTCCGCCGTGCAGGCAGGGTGGCACCGGTGATAAAAAACTGCGACCAGTGTAAAGATGTCGGCCAGTTAAAGGAATTGGTCAGTCCAAAATAAGCCAGAATCGTGAAGTGGATCAACCAATGAGGGGATCGGTTTTGACAGCGCAGGCCGAAAGAGTAAGTTAAAGATAACTGACATCTAAATTAAACTGGTATAACAGCATTGCGGTGCGAGACAGGTATAAGGACAAAACATGGAACAAACATGGCGTTGGTATGGCCCGAACGATCCGGTTTCTTTGGACGATGTGCGTCAGGCCGGGGCGACCGGGGTGGTGACGGCGCTGCATCATATCGCGAACGGTGAAGTCTGGCCGATCGACGAAATCCGCGCGCGGCAGGCGCTGTTGGCGGAAAAGGGGCTGGTGTGGTCGGTGGTGGAGAGCGTGCCGGTACATGAGGAGATCAAAACCCACAGCGGCGACTGGCGGCGGTACATCGCCAATTACCAGCAGTCGCTGCGCAACCTGGCGGCCTGCGGCATCGACACCGTCTGCTACAACTTCATGCCGATCCTCGACTGGACGCGCACCGATCTGGCCTATCCGCTGCCGGACGGTTCCAAAGCGCTGCGTTTCGATCAGATAGCCTTCGCCGCGTTCGAGCTGCATATCCTGCAGCGCGCCGGCGCCGAGGCGGACTATACGCCGCAGGAACGCAGCCAGGCGGCGGCCCGTTTCGCCGCCATGAGTGAGGAAGAAAAAAATCGGCTGACCGGTAACATCATCGCCGGGCTGCCGGGGGCGGAGGAGGGCTACACGCTGGAACAGTTCCGCCGCCGGTTGGCGGAATACGACGGCATCGACAAGGCGCGGCTGCGCGAAAACATGGCGGTCTTTCTGCGCGCTGTCGTGCCGGTGGCGGAAGAGGCCGGCATCCGGCTGGCGGTGCACCCCGACGATCCGCCGCGGCCGATCCTCGGCCTGCCGCGCATCGTCTCCACGATTGAAGACATGCAGTGGCTGAAGCAGACCGTCGACAGCATTTATAACGGCTTCACCCTATGCACCGGTTCATACGGCGTGCGCGCCGATAACGATCTGGTGCGGATGATTGAGACCTTCGGCGATCGCATTCACTTTACCCACCTGCGCGCCACCTGCCGCGAGGAGAACCCGAAAAGCTTCCACGAAGGGGCGCACCTGCAGGGCGATGTGGACATGGTGGCGGTGATCGAAGCGATCCTGACCGAAGAGCTGCGTCGGCAACGGGCAGGCGATCGGCGGCCGATCCCGATGCGCCCCGATCATGGACATCAGATGCTGGACGACTTGAAAAAGAAAACCAATCCGGGCTATTCGGCCATCGGGCGGTTGAAAGGGCTGGCGGAGCTGCGCGGCGTCGAGCTGGCACTCAAGCGGCGCTTTTTCCCGGAATTGCCGTAGCGGAAAATGAAACGGGGCCGGGACTCGGCCCCGCTGGCGTCGACTAGTCGGCGCGGCTCATGTAGCGGCGTTCGGCGATATGAATGCGAATCTTGTCGCCGGCGCTGAGGTATTCCGGCACGTGGATCACTAGGCCGGTCGCCATGGTGGCCGGTTTGTTGCGGGCGCTGGCGGAAGCGCCTTTGATGCCCGGTGCGGTCTCGACGATTTCCATATCCACGGTCTGCGGCAGCTCCAGCGCCAGCACCTGGCCGTCCAGCGTCAGCACCTGCATGCCCGGCAGGCCGCCTTCCGGAATGAACAGCAGCTCGTCTTCGATCTGGTCTTTCTTGAAGATGTACGGCGTGTAGTCTTCGTCATCCATGAACACGTATTCTTCGCCGTCGATATAGGAGAAGTTCACCTTGCGGCGCGACAGGGAAATGGTGTCCAGGATATCGTCGCCCTTGAAGCGTTCTTCCACTTTCAGGCCGGTGCGCACGTCGGAGAAGCGCATTTTGTATAGGGTGCTGGCGCCGCGGGCGCTCGGGCTCTGCACGTCGATATCTTTTACCAGCAGCAGCTTGCCGTTGTAGCTGATCGCCATGCCGCGCTTAATTTCGTTAGCTCTTGCCATTTCAATTCATCCGCAATGAAGAGTATTAGAGAAGTTGCGACAAGGTACTCGCGCCGCTGATTTCAGGCAATAGCCCGGCGTAAAAACAGTGCGGGAAAGGGAGAGCAGATGCTCTCCCTTCGGAGATTAGTGGAAGACCGGCAGCAGACCGAACAGCGACAGAATATGCGCGGCGGCGTTGATCAGCCCGAACAGGATGACGAACAGGACCACGCCGTTGCCGCCCGGTGCGCGGTATCCCGCCTGCGGATAGCGGCGGCGGCTGGCGCGCGCCATCAGCGCCGGCACGATCACTGCCCAAATGGTGGCGGCCAGCCCGGCGAAGCCGATGGCGTACAGGAAACCGTTCGGGAACAGCAGCGCGGCCAGGGTCGGCGGCACAAAGGTCACCAGCGCGGTCTTGCTGCGTCCGACGGCGTCGTCCTTGAACTTGCAGAAGTCCGCCAGGTAATCGAACAGGCCCAGCGACACGCCGAGGAACGAGCTGGCCAGCGCCATATAGGAGAAGGCGTTCAGCAGTTGGCTGACGGTCTGGCTGCTGGAGACGTTGCCCATTTGCTTGAGCAGGCTGCCGATATTGCCGCCCTCGGCGATCACCTGCTTGAAGGCGTCGCGCGCGATATTGCCCTGAATCACATACTGCCACAGGATGTAGATCGCCAGCGCCAGCAGGGTGCCGTACACCAGGCTGCGCACCACGGAGCCGCTGTCCTTGTGGTAGTACTTCACCAACCCGGGAATGTTGCCGTGGTAACCGAACGAGGTCAGCAGGTAAGGCAACGCCGCCAGGGCGTAAGGCAGATAGCTGGCCTGATCATCGCCGGTGTTGAACAGCACCGCAGGCTGCACGTGGGTGAACATGTCACCCACCGACATCACGAAGGTGATCACCATACCGCCGATCAGAATGGTGCTCAGGCGATCGACCGCGCGGGTGGAGAGCCAGACGATAAACGCCACGACCAGCGCGAACACCAGGCCGGCGGTGGTCTGGCCGACGCCGACGATGCCCTCCAGCGTGTGGGCGATGATCGAGCCGCCGGCGGAGATATAGGCGTAGGTCAGGATGTACAGCACGAACGCCACCGACAGGCCGTTCACAGCGTTCCAGCCTTTACCCAGCAGGTCCTTGACCATGGTATTGAAGCTGGCGCCGCTCGGATAGTGCAGCGTGGCTTCGAGGATCATCAGGCCGGAAAGCAACATGCAGGCCCAGGTATACACCAACAGCGCGACGGAGCCGCTGAACCAGACACCGGAAGTGACGATCGGAATGGAAAACATGCCGGCGCCAACGGCGGTTCCGGCAATGATCATCGCGCCGCCGAGGACGGAAGGGCGGGCCAGCTTCTGGATGGTGTCCGTAGACATGCGTGCTCCTGATGGAAGAGGTTCTTTTGTACTAGCTCAATGGTACATGGGTGTATGGCGCATGTAAAGCGGGGTAATTGCACGTTTCACGCGTTTTTGTCTTTAAATCAAGGTGTGTTGGGCGTTTATTCGCCATAGGATGACGCCGGCCGGCGCAGGGCGATGAGTGTAAAGATCGCCGGGGCGCAGGGATTCTGCTGGCGGCAGCCGCGCGCGGCTGCTATTGTCGCGCTTCTTTTCCCCAGCCCACCAGGAGTAGCGTGATGGACTGTCGCAGCGACTGCGGCGCCTGCTGTATCGCGCCGTCAATATCCAGCCCGATCCCCGGCATGCCGAACGGCAAGCCCGCGAATACCCGCTGCATTCACCTGGATGAACGGCTGCGCTGCGGCCTGTTTCATTCGCCGCTGCGGCCCAAAGTGTGCGGCAGCCTGCAGCCGAGCCGCGACATGTGCCACGATCACCGCGATCAGGCGCTGATTTATCTCGCCAGGCTGGAAGCGGACACCGCGCCCTAAGCGTCTTTCAACCGCCACAGGCACAGCGTGGCCCCCACCGTCATCGCCAGCGCGGCGTAAAACACCGCATGGTAGTTCCAGATTTCCGCCACCGCGCCGGCGATTGAGCCGGCGATGATCCAGCCCACCCGGGTGGTGTTGGTGAACAGCGTGGTGGCCGCCCCGGCCTGGCCGGGCATCAAATCCTGAAAGTAGAGCATGCCGATCCCCGCCAGCACGCCGATAAACGCCGCATTCAGCAGTTGCAGGGCGATGAGCTGCCAGCTGCCGGTGATAAACAGCAGGCCGCAGTAGAACAGCACGCCGGCGACCACCGCCCCGCGCATCAGGCGGCGTTTGCCGCAGTGCTTCGCCGCCAGGCCGGCGAGCAGCATGATCGGGATCTCCAGCCCGGCGGCGGCGCCCATCAATATCCCGGCCAGCCGCTCCGGCAGCCGCAGCTCGTGCACCACGTACAGCGGCATGTTGATCAGGTACATGCTGTTGGCGGTCCACATCAGGGTGCAGGCGACGAACAGCAGCAGCGAATCGCGGCGGTGCTGCCGCGGTGCGGCCAGGGGCGCGTTCGTCGCCGCGGTTTTCGGCATCGAGGGCAGCTGTTTCCACACCAGCAGGCCGCACAGTACAAAGGCCGCCGCGCCCGCCAGATACATGGCCTTAAAGCCGAAGCCCAGCGCCAGCGCGAAGGCGATCGGCGGGCCAATGACCCAGGCCAGGGAGACCTGGGCGCGCATGATGGAGGTGAACATCACCGCCTCGCGGCCGGTACGGTCGGCATGCTCACGCGCCAGCGCAAACATCTGCGGGTTGGCGGTGGAGCCGAAGCTGGTAAGCACCACGCCGACGATCAGCAGCAGGTAATAATCACGGTTCCAGGCGAACAGCGTGAACCCCAGCGCACCCAGCATGCAGCAGAGGAAGATCAGCGATTTGCGGTCGCCTCGTTTATCCGAACGGCCGGCGAGAAACTGGCTGACCAGAATGCCGATCACCGCGCTGCCGGTAAAGAACAGCCCGACCAGCGCCGGCCGTACCTTGACCTCGGTTTCCAGAAACAGGCTCAGCGTCGGGGTTTGCAGGGCGCCGGCGATGCCGGTAAGAAACGCCACCGCCAAAAAGGCCAGCGAAGTGAGATCGGGCGCGCGTCGCGTTACTGCGGATGAAGTCGGCATGGTGGTTGAGAATTCGTCGAAAAAGGAAGGTCGCGCGCATCATACGCCCGTTGAAATGAAACGCAAACCGCTCCCTTTCGGCGAAGGGTAAACGGATATGTCGCGCGGCGACGAGAAAAAAGGGGCGCGTTGCGCCCCCTTGCTTGCCGGTAAATCAGGCGCCTTGCGGCACCGCGTGCGCGGTATTTTTCAATACCGGCCCCCGATACTTCTCGATCTGCAGCTGCGCCATCTGCCCGCAGTTGCCCTGCGCCAGGCTGGAAGAGCCGATGTCGAAGGTCAGGCAGTTGACGTTGCCGTTCTTGCACAGCGAGCCGGGCTGCGCCGGATCGGCCGGATCGAACCAGGCGCCTTCGCTGATGCGCACCACGCCCGGTCGCACGTCTTCGCTGACCACCGCACCCACCAGGATCTGGCCGCGATCGTTGAACGCCCGCACCAGATCGCCGCCGCTGATGCCGCGCGGCTGCGCGTCCTGCGGATGGATCAGGATAGCTTCACGATCCGCTACCGCGTATTTCTCGCGCAGCGGCGTGTTGTCGAGCTGAGAGTGCAGCCGGTTGGTCGGGTGCGCGGTATTGAGCGACAGCGGATACTTGGCCGCTTCCGGCCCGCGATACCACTCGTGCGGCGGCATCCAGGTCGGGATGCCGGGGCAATCCTCGTAATGCATTTTGGCGATGGCGTCGGAGTAGATCTCGATCTTGCCCGACGGCGTGCCCAGCGGGTTCAACAGCGGGTTGTCGCGATAGTCGGCGAAGCGCACCCACTGCTTGTTGGCCTCCGGCACCGGGAAGCGCACGTAGTTGTTGGATTGCCAGAACATGTCGAACGGCGGCAGCGCCACCCGGGCCGCGCGCGCCTGGTTCTTCATGTCGTCGTACATGCCTTTCAGCCACTGGGTTTCGTCCTTGCCCTCGGTAAAGGCTTCCTGCACGCCCAGCCTGGCCGCCATCGCCGAGAAGATGTCGAAGTCGCTGCGCGACTCGTGCTGCGGCGGCACGCATTGATGCATCGGGAACACGTAGAGCTGCGAATAGTCGCCGCCCATTTCCAGATCGTTACGCTCGTAGCTGGTGGTGGCCGGCAGCACGATGTCGGCATGCTTGGCGGTGGCGGTCCAGTAAGGCTCGTTGACCACGATGGTGTCCGGCCGCTGCCAGGCTTTGACCAGGTTATTGGTGTCCTGATGCTGGTGGAAGGTGTTGCCGCCCGCCACATACACCATTTTCACCTCAGGGTAAGTGACCTTGGCACCGTTGAAGTCGATGGTTTTGCCCGGATTGCTCAGGCATTCGGCGATGCGCGCCACCGGGATCGGTGCCGGGGAGTTCTTCGGCGCGTTGCCGGCGGAGATGCCGGCGATGATGCCGCCCTTGGCGGTCGGGCTGCCGCCGGAGGAATAGTGATAGCTGAAGCCGAAGCCGCCGCCCGGCAGGCCGATCTGGCCGAGCATCGCCGCCACCGTCACCAGCAGCCAGTGCTGCTGTTCGCCGTGGTGCTGGCGCTGAATGCCCCAGCCGCCCATGATCATGGTGCGATGCTTCGCCATCTCGCGCGCCAGACCGCGCAGCGTGTCGGCATCGACGCCGCTGATGTCGGCCGCCCATTCGGCGGTTTTCGCCACGCCGTCGCTCTCGCCCAGCAGGTAGGCCTGGAACTTGTCGAAGCCGACGGTGTAGGTTTTCAGGAAGTCCGGGTTATGCAGCTTCTCGGTCAGCAGCGTGTGGGCGATGCCGATCAGCATGGCGCCGTCGGTATAAGGACGCGGGGCGATCCACTGCGCATTGACGAACTTGGCGCTGTCGCTGTGCACCGGATCGATGCTGATCACCCGGGTGCCTTTCTGCTTCAGCGCCTCGAAGCCGGTCTGGCCGACGTGATCCGGCACGTTCCAGCTGTTTTTCAGCGTGACCATCGGGTTGCAGCCCCACAGGATCACCAGCTCGCTGTTCTCGATCACGTTCGGCCAGGCGGTCTGCTGTTCGTAGACCTCCATCGAACCGACCACGTGCGACATGATCACCTGCGCCGCGCCGGTGGAGTAGTCGCCGGCGTAGCCGAGGAAACCGCCGGTCAGGTTCATCAGGCGCTGCAGCAGCGTGCGGCTGTTGTGCAGCATACCGACGCTTTTCCAGCCGTAGGAACCGGCGTAGATCGACTGCGGCCCGTGATCTTTCTGCAGGCGAACGATCTCATTGCACACCAGCTCGGTCGCTTTGTCCCAGCTGACGCGCACCCACTCGTCGCGGCCGCGCAGCTCGGTGCGGCTGCCGGGGCCGCCCTCCAGCCAGCTTTTACGCACCATCGGGTATTTGATGCGGTTCTCGGCGTGCACCTGATAAGGCGCCATGGTGATCAGCTCATTCGGATACGGATCGTCCTGCACCGGCTGCACGCCTACCATCTTGCCGTCTTGCACGATGGCCTCGAACGCGCCCCAGTGGGCGCCGGTCAGAATGCCTTTTTGCGCCTGACGCAAGACGATGAACTGCGGCAGCGCTTCGCTGATGGCCTGCGCCAGCGCCGCTTTGGGCCATAAGCCTGCCAGCAGCGGGGCGGCGGCCAGCGCGGCGGCCCCGGTCAGGAAGCGGCGGCGGCTCATTGTTAACGGTTGTTGGTTGCTCATTGCGCTTCTCCCTTAAAGCTTGGCCGGTGCGGCAGGTGGCATGTCGCTGGCGTGTTTTTGTACGTATTGCGTCAGCACGCGCAGCTGTTCCTGCGTCAGCGAGGTGCGCGGCGCCATGCCTTTGATGACGCCGATCCATTGGTTGGCGTTGAAGCGATCGAGCGCGGTCAGCCCGTGGCAACCGGTGCAGTTGGCCGACATCATGTCCGCGGCGTAGCGCCAGATTTTTTGCTGATCGTCAATCAACTGTTTACGCGGTAGCCACACCTGCAGAGAAACCTGATGCCAGACCAGGCCGGTTTCCGCATCGGTCTGGGTGGAGGCGGTCTTCAGCTGTTGGCGCGCGTCTTCACCCAGCAGCACGCTGAGGATGCGTTTGCCCTGCGCGGCGTAGAACACTTCGCTGACGCCGTCCTGCTGCCAGCCGCTCACGGTGGCCAGCACCTTGTCGCCCTCCTGCTTCACCACCTGCACTTCGGTGGACGGCATCAGGTTGCCGGCGTTATGGCTGTCGTTGGCGCCGAGGAAGAACGGCTCGGTGGCGATGGTGTAAAGGGTGATGGCGTCCGGTGCGGTCAGCGCCGCGGCCTTCGCCAGCTCGGCGGCGCCGGCCTGGGTTTCACCGCTCATATCCGGCAGGATGTGGGCTACGCCCTTATGGCAATCGATGCAGGTCTCGCCCTGTTTGATCGCCACCGGGTGCTGCAGGCGTGCCTCAGGGCGCTGGGCGGTGATGTCCATGGCGTCGTAGCTGTGGCAGGAGCGGCAGGTGGCCGAGTCGTTCTCTTTCAGCGTTTTCCAGACCGACTGCGCCATCGCCAGCTTGTGCGCTTCGTATTTTTCCGGCGTATCGATGGTGCCGACCATCTCACCGTAAATGTCTTTCACCGCGCGGATTTTGGTCCACAGGTAATCGATCGGCTGGTGCGGCACGTGGCAGTCGGCGCACTCGGCGCGGATACCCTTGGTGTTTTGGAAGTGGACGCTGCCCTGATATTCGGCCAGCGGTTGTTGCATGGTGTGGCAGGAAACGCAGAAGGCGGTATCGCTGGTTTTATGGAAGACGGTGGCGGTCCCGGCCAACAGCGCCGCGCCGAGGATAATCCCCAGCAGCAAAAGCCATAGCCATCCCCACCGGCGCTTTTTTTCAAAGCCAGTCAGTTTTTTGCTCATGGTAAACCCGCTTATAATTATGAATTTAAAATAAAATCTTGCCAAAAGGCCGCCGACCGGAGGTCAGAATGCCACGTCGATTGCAGGGGTAATAATAGAAGAGGGTTAACCCCATAGGGTTATCCGTAGTCAAAAAAAGGGCATATATCTCAAAAAATAGCGTTATATTATAATTTATATAGCGGTGAGGCAGTGCGGCAGGGGAAGAGAGCGCAACATGCGCTCGCGATGGGTCAGGCCGTGGGCACATAGGCCTGGCCGCTCAGCCACAGGCGGATGGCGGTGCGGCTGGCTTCGAAATGCGGCTCCGGCAGGGCGTCCGGCGCGCACCAGCGCCACTCGGCGCACTTTTCAGGTTCTTTCAACTCGGCGCTGCCGCCGGGATGATCCACCTGCAGGCAAACAGACACCGTGTGTTTGCCTTCGGCGCGCCAGGTTTGCAGATTGTTGCTGACGCCCACGAAGCGCGGCGGGTCGATGAGCAACCCGGTCTCTTCGGCGATTTCGCGCTGGGCGCACTGCTCGAAGGTTTCACCGGCCTCCAGATGCCCGCCGGGGATCGACCAAAAGGGCGCGTGCGGGCCGCAGCGTTTGCCCAACAAAATCTCGCCCTGCGGGTTGACGATGATCACCCCGACGCCCGTCACTACGTTCATGCTTTTCTCCGTCAGCAAAGTTTCAGCACAGTATGTCATTTTGCCCCGGCGCTGACCAATGCGCCGGCGAAAGTGTGCGTAAGCTCAAAAATCTGCAATGGCAAAAGGGAGAAAGCTTGCTTTCACCTTGCGCTGCTTACACACTACTTGAAACGTTTCAGCGTTATCCGGCCGCTTGTGGCGAGCGGGTTACGCTCCTTTTTCTCAATAAAGCTGAAACGATTCAATTCAGCAGGAGAGGAGAATCATGTTCCAGTTGTCACCGCAAGACATTCATCTGGGCGCCGCTGCCGACGGTAAGCAGGAGGCCATCCGCCAGGTGGCCGCCGCCCTGACCGAAGCCGGCTGCGTCAGCGCCGGTTACGTGGACGGCATGCTGCAGCGCGAACTGCAGACGTCCACCTATCTGGGCAACGGCATCGCCATTCCGCACGGCACCACCGATACCCGCGATCTGGTGCTGAAAACCGGCGTGCAGGTATTCCAGTTCCCGCAGGGCATCGCCTGGGGCGAAGGCCAGACCGCCTATGTGGCGATCGGTATCGCCGCCCGCTCCGACGAGCATTTGGCGCTGCTGCGCCAGCTCACGCACGTGCTGAGCGATGACGGCGTGGCGGAGCGGCTGGCGAAAACCACCTCCGCGGAAGAGCTGCGCAGCCTGCTGATGGGCGAACAGCAGAGCGCCGAATTCCAGTTCGACGTTTCGCTGATTGCGCTCGACGTCGCGGCCGACAGCCTGATGACGCTGCAGGCGCTGAACGCCGGCCGGCTGCAAAAGGCCGGCGCGGTCAACGCGCAGTTCGTCAGCGATGCCATCACCCGCAAGCCGCTGAACCTGGGGCAGGGCATCTGGCTGAGCGACAGCGTCGAAGGCAACCTGGCCAGCGCGGCCACCGTCAGCCGCCCGGCGCAGGCTTTCGTGGAAGACGGCGAGCCGGTGGCGCTGCTGCTGACGGTGTCGGTCGCCGATGCGCAGCCGCTGGCGGTGCTCAACTACCTCAGCGATCTGCTGCTGGCCAACAAAGCTGAACGCCTGCTGAAGGCGGATGCCGCCGGGGTGCTGGCGCTGCTGACCAGCGAAGTGGCCGAGGAGAGCAGCGTGCTGAGCGCCGAATTTGTGATCCGCAACGAGCACGGCCTGCACGCACGGCCGGGCACGGCGCTGGTCAACGTGATCAAAAGTTTCAACAGTGACATCACCGTCACCAACCTGGACGGCAGCGGTAAGCCGGCCAACGGGCGCAGCCTGATGAAGGTGGTGGCGCTGGGCGTGAAGAAAGGGCATCACCTGCGCTTTACCGCCAATGGAGAAGATGCTGAAGCCGCGCTGAAGGCGATCGGCGAAGCGATTAATGAAGGACTGGGCGAGGGCGCAGCATGAGCAGAAGAGTAGCAACGATCACCTTGAACCCGGCGTACGATCTGGTGGGCTTCTGCCCGCAGATCGAGCGCGGGGAAGTCAACCGGGTAAAAACCGCCGGCCTGCACGCCGCCGGTAAGGGTATCAATGTCGCCAAAGTGTTGAAGGATTTGGGCATCGACGTCACCGTCGGCGGTTTCCTGGGCAAAGACAATCAGGACGGTTTCCAGCTGCTGTTCAGCGATCTGGGGATCGCCAACCGCTTCCAGGTGGTGCCGGGCCGCACCCGCATCAACGTCAAGCTGACGGAAAAAGACGGTGAAGTGACCGACTTCAACTTCTCCGGTTTTGAAGTGACGCCGCAGGACTGGGATCGCTTCGTCAGCGACTCGCTGAGCTGGCTGGGCCAGTTCGACATGGTGGCGGTGAGCGGCAGCCTGCCGGCCGGCGTCGATCCCGATGCCTTTACCGACTGGATGACCCAGCTGCGCGCCAAGTGCCCGTGCATCATTTTCGACAGCAGCCGCGAAGCGCTGGTCGCCGGGCTGAAGGCTTCGCCGTGGCTGGTCAAACCGAACCGCCGCGAGCTGGAAATCTGGGCCGGCCGCCCGCTGCCGACGCTGGCGGACGTGGTCGAGGCCGCGCATGCGCTGCGCGAACAGGGCATCGCCCACGTGGTGATCTCCCTCGGCGCGGAAGGCGCGCTGTGGGTTAACGCGTCCGGCGCCTGGATCGCCAAACCGCCGTCCTGTGAGGTGGTCAGCACCGTGGGCGCCGGCGATTCGATGGTCGGCGGCCTGATTTACGGCCTGCTGATGCGCGAATCCAGTGAACACACCCTGCGTCTGGCCACGGCGGTAGCGGCGCTGGCGGTCAGCCAGAGCAACGTCGGCGTGACCGATCGTCCCCAGTTGGCCGCGATGATGGCGCGCGTCGATCTGAAACCTTTCAATCAATAGCAGGAGGCAGAATGAAAACGCTGCTGATGGTAGACAGTTCGCTGGGGCAGGCCCGTGGCCACCTGGCGAAACGCATGCTGGAGGCTGCCGCGGCCAAAACCGGCCTGACGCTGGTCGAGTCGCTGCAGGACGCCGAACTGGTGGCGGTGATGGGGCAGTCAGCCCCTGCTGATGCCGGGTTGAACGGCAAATTGGTGTATGTGGGCGACGTAGAGCAGGCGGTGCGTGAACCGGACGCTTTTCTGGCGCGCGCCAAGGCCGAAGCTGAAACCTATCAGGCACCGCAGGCGGCGGCGCCGGTGAAAGCCGATGGGCAAAAACGCATCGTGGCGATCACCGCTTGCCCAACCGGCGTGGCGCACACCTTTATGGCGGCCGAAGCCATTGAAAGCGAAGCGAAGAAACGCGGCTGGTGGGTGAAGGTGGAAACGCGCGGCTCCGTCGGCGCCGGCAACGCCATCACCCCGGAAGAAGTGGCGGCGGCGGATCTGGTGATCGTCGCGGCGGATATCGAAGTGGATCTGGAGAAGTTTGCCGGTAAGCCGATGTACCGCACTTCCACCGGCCTGGCGCTGAAGAAAACAGCCCAGGAACTGGACAAGGCGCTGGCCGAGGCCGAGGTATTCCAGCCGCAGCAGCGCGGTAGTGCGGCGCCGGCGGGTAAAAAGAAAGAGGGCAACGGCCCGTATCGCCACCTGCTGACCGGCGTGTCCTACATGCTGCCGATGGTGGTGGCCGGCGGTCTGTGCATCGCGCTGTCGTTCGTGTTCGGCATCAAGGCGTTTGAAGTCAAAGACACGTTGGCGGCGGCGCTGATGCAGATTGGCGGCGGCTCCGCCTTTGCGCTGATGGTGCCGGTATTGGCCGGTTTCATCGCCTTCTCCATCGCGGATCGCCCGGGCCTGACGCCGGGCCTGATCGGCGGCATGCTGGCCGTGAGCACCGGCGCCGGGTTCCTCGGCGGCATCATCGCCGGTTTCCTGGCGGGTTACGTCGCCAAGGCGATCAGCAGCAAGCTGCGCCTGCCGCAGAGCATGGAAGCGCTGAAGCCAATCTTGATCATTCCGCTGGTGGCCAGCCTGATCACCGGTCTTATCATGATTTACGTGGTCGGCACGCCGGTCGCGAAAATCATGGAAGGCCTGACCCATTGGCTGCAGTCGCTGGGCACCGCCAACGCGGTGCTGCTGGGGGCGATTCTCGGCGCGATGATGTGTACCGACATGGGCGGCCCGGTGAACAAAGCGGCCTACGCCTTTGGCGTGGCGCTGCTCAGTTCCTCGGTGTATGCGCCAATGGCGGCGATCATGGCCGCCGGCATGGTGCCTCCGCTGGCGATGGGGCTGGCGACGCTGCTGGCGCGCCACAAGTTCGAGAAATCCGAACGGGAAGGCGGCAAAGCGGCACTGGTGCTGGGCCTGTGCTTTATCTCTGAAGGGGCGATCCCGTTCGCCGCCCGCGATCCGATGCGCGTGCTGCCTTGCTGCATTGCCGGCGGGGCGCTGACCGGTGCGCTGTCGATGGCGTTCGGTGCCAAACTGATGGCGCCGCACGGCGGGCTGTTCGTGCTGCTGATCCCGGGCGCAATCACGCCGGTGCTGCTGTATCTGGTGGCGATCGCCGCCGGTACCCTGCTGGCGGGCGTGGCTTATGCCCTGCTGAAGCGTGCTGAAACGTCGGTGGCCGCCGCGGCGTAACTGACGTCGGTATCGCCAAAACGCGCAGCCCTGGGCTGCGCGTTTTTGTTTGTGGTTGAGGCAGTTAGCACGATTTACCCCTGGCCAAAAGCCACAACGCTTTCTAAGCTGACAGCGCGACTTTGTTCATGCGAACAAGGAATGACTCAAGGAGATTCATCCGTGGCTAAAAAAATGGCGATCGTACTGGCATCCGGTTTCGCCGATTGGGAATACGCGCTGATTGCCGGCGTTGGCGGCCCGTTTTATGGGCTGGAGGTAGCGTTTTTTGCGCCGCAGGTCGGAACGTTTCGCTCGCAGGGCGGGCTGACGGTAGAGGTTGAAAAAAGCGTGGCCGAATTGGCGGATTGGCGCCCCGAGGTGCTGGTGGTGGTCGGCGGCACTCAGTGGGAAACCGAACGGGCGCCGGATATCAGCGCGTTGCTCAACGAGCAGTTTCAACGCGGCGCGACCCTGGCGGGCATTTGCGGTGGAACGTTGGCGTTGGCGCGGGCCGGCCTGTTGAACGGCAGGGCGCATACTTCCAACGACGCCGGGTTTTTGACGCGCCATGCTGAGGGCTACACCGGGCAGCGCCATTTCGTTGCGAGCGCCGCCGCCGTCGTGGATGACCGTGTCATTACGGCTCCGGGATCGGCGCCGGTCAGCTTTACCGCCGCCGTGTTCAGCGCTGCGGGCCTGGATGAAGAGACGCTGCGCCAGTTCAGCGCCATGTTGGCGGCGGAGCACGCGGTGGGGGAAACCGCTCGCGCCTAGGCGAGCGGCCAGAGGTGGGTTACTGCTGCGCCTTCAGCCAGGCGATCTCTTCCGCCCAGATATCCGGATTTACCGTTTCCAGAATCAGCGGGATATTGTTGAAACGCGGATCGCGCATGATGTAGCTGAACACCGTTTTGCCGATGTTGCCCTCTCCCAGGCTGTGGTGGCGGTCGACGCGGCTGTTGAACTCGCTCTTGGCGTCGTTCAGGTGCATGCCGCGCAGGTAGTTGAAACCGACGATGTCGCCAAGCTGCTTAAAAGTGCGTTCGCACTCTTCTTCGGTACGCAGATCGTACCCGGCGGCGAAGGCGTGGCAGGTGTCGATGCAAACGCCGACGCGGCTCTTGTCTTCCACGCCGTCGATGATCGCCGCCAGATGTTCGAATTTGAAGCCCAGGTTGCTGCCCTGGCCGGCGGTGTTTTCGATCACCGCCGTCACGCCGGCGGTTTTATCCAGCGCGATGTTGATCGATTCGGCGATGCGCGCCAGGCACTTGTCTTCATCGATTTGCAGCAGGTGGCTGCCCGGGTGGAAGTTTAGCAGCGTCAGCCCCAGCTGTTCGCAGCGCTGCAACTCGTCGATAAACGCCTCGCGCGATTTTTCCAACGCCTCGGCCACCGGGTGGCCCAGGTTGATCAGGTAGCTGTCGTGCGGCAGGATCTGCCCCGGCCCGAAGCCATACTGCGCGCAGGCGCTCTTGAACTTATCGATCACGTCGGCGGCCAGCGGCGCGGCCTTCCATTGACGCTGATTTTTGGTGAACAGGGCGAACGCGGTCGCCTCCAATTCGTGCGCGCGGATAACCGCCTGATCCACGCCGCCTGACGCGCTGACATGTGCACCGACAAACTTCATCTTCATTCTCCTGTGTTATCGGTGACATTATGGCATTGATGGCGGGCGGATTGAATGATGAAAAGCGGCGGCCCGCCGAAGCGGGCCGCAGAAGGGGATGATTAGAGCCAGTGTTGCACCAGCTGGTTTATCGCGCCGCCGCCGACCAGCAGCCAAACGAACAGCAGCGTGGCCAACAGAATCGGTTTCATCCCGGCCTGGCGCACGGCGCTGATGTGGGTGGTCAAGCCCAGCGCCGCCATCGCCATCGCCAGCATCCAGGTGTCGGCGGTGATCAGGTGGCGCACCAGCGTGGCCGGCAGCAGGTTGAAGGAGTTCAGCCCGGCGACGGCGATAAACAGCACGGCAAACCACGGAATGGTGATGGCGGATTTTTCCGCCTTGCCTGCGCCGCCGCGGCTGATGTAGCCCGACAGCAGCAGCAGGAACGGCGCCAGCATCATCACGCGGATCATCTTGGCGATCACCGCCGCATTTTCGGCGTCCGGCCCGATGGCGTGCCCGGCGGCGACCACCTGAGCCACTTCGTGGATGGTGGAGCCGGCGTAGATGCCGAAGGTTTCCTGGCTGAACGGCAGCCACTGGAAGTGTTCGTTCAGCTGATACAGCCATGGGTAGGCGAAGATCGCCAGGGTGCCGAACACCACCACGGTCGAGACCGCCACCGCCACTTTGCTGGAGTCGGCCTTCAGCACCGGCTCGGTGGCCATCACCGCCGCCGCGCCGCAAATGCTGCTGCCGGCGCCGATCAGCATCGCGGTTTGGCTGTCGATGCCGAACACTTTCTTGCCAAGCCAGCAGGCCAGCAGGAAGGTGGTGGTCAGGGTCAGCGCATCGATGATGATGCCGCTGGCGCCTACGTCGGCGATCTGCTGAAAGGTCAGGCGGAATCCGTAAAGGATAATGCCCAGACGCAGCAGGCGTTGTTTGGCCAGCTGCACGCCGCCGTGACAAACGGTTTGCCAGCGGGGATACAGCGTGTTGCCCACCAGAATGCCGAACAGGATCGCCAGCGTCAGCGCCCCCAGGCCCAGCTCCGCCACCCAGGGAATGTCGCCGGCCCAGACGGCCAGCGCGGTGAGCGCGCCGGTCAGCGCCAGCCCCGGTACCAGGCGCGGCAGGCCGAACAGCGGAAAGCGTCGCTCGGGATAAGTGTGAGTGGTATCAGTCGCCATAAAAGTCAGTCCTTCAGTCTGTTTCTTGCTGCTAAGAGTACGTTTGGGCTGAATAAAAGAGAAATTGATTATATATTTATAACCTATCTGAATAAGTGGTATGGCGTCAGGCATTGGCATAAAGCCGCATTGCGGCTAGGGTGAGGAGGAGCGGCGAGCCGCCGTCAACTTTCCAACTGAACAGGAGCAGGCGATGGATACCGACGATCAACGCAGAGAGCAGATAGACCAGGAAGTGGGGCGCGCGGTGCGGCGGTTGATTGAAGAAAACAAGGTGGTCGATCGCGATCGCCTGGTGGCGATGCTGCAATTAATACAGCGGGACGAAGCCGGCACGCCGCGCGAGGCGGTGCTGGCTGCGGCGGCGCAGCTGGTCGCCTTGGGCAAGTAACGCGCCGAATTGGCTGTAAACCGGGTAGCCTCGCCGGGCTACCCACATCATATTGACATCATTTTGCGGTTCTCTGGCAGAACCCTTTTTCACTACCGGGACGGCTATGCATATCACGTTGCGTCAACTGGAAGTCTTCACCGAAGTGCTGAAAAGCGGTTCGACCACTCAGGCCTCGGTGGTGCTGGCGCTGTCGCAGTCGGCGGTCAGCGCGGCGCTGGCGGATCTGGAGGGGCAACTGGGCGTGCAGCTGTTCGATCGCGTCGGCAAACGGCTGGTGATCAACGAGCACGGCCGGTTGTTGTATCCCAAGGCGCTGGCGCTGCTGGAGCAGGCGGGGGAGATCGAGCAGCTGTTTCGTCATGACGGCGGGGCGCTGCGCATCGCCGCCAGCAGCACCATCGGCAACTACATGCTGCCGGAGATGATCGCCCGTTACCGCCGGGATTTTCCGGCCACGCCGCTGGAGCTGAACGTCGGCAACAGCCAGGACGTGATCGTGGCGGTGGCGGATTTCCGCGTCGATCTGGGGCTGATCGAAGGGCCTTGCCATATGCCGGAGCTGGTGACGCAGCCGTGGCTGGAGGACGAGCTGGTGGTGTTCGCCGCGCCGGACAACCCGCTGGCCCATCAACCGCCGACGCTGGAGGCGTTGGCCAATGCGCCGTGGATCTTGCGCGAGCGCGGTTCGGGCACCCGCGAGGTGCTGGATCATCTGCTGTTGGCGCACCTGCCGCACTTCCAGCTGGTGATGGAGCTCGGCAACTCGGAGGCTATCAAGCACGCGGTGCGGCACGGCATCGGCATCAGCTGCCTGTCGCGGCGGGTGGTGGCGGAACAGCTGGCCAGCGGCGCGCTGGTAGAACTGCCGGTACCGCTGCCGCCGCTGCGGCGCACCCTGTACCTGATCCGCCATCGGCAAAAGCACATTTCCAACGCATTACAGCGTTTTCTCAGCTATTGCGCGCTGTAATCGGCAGCGCGTCACGCCCTCTGCTGCCGCGCAGGCCGGAAAAAGCATAAAAACCTGCGCGCGCTCACATTAATGAGAGTAAGTAAGGCCATAAGGGCCGCGGCTAATAATTGCCTCTGAATTATGAAGCTATCTTATATCAGTGCAATGTTGCTAGTTCACCGGCGGGTATTTGTTACAATCCGCCCTCATTTTTCAAAGAGCAGATAGGGTACGAATGGCTCAGCAGGATATAAAAACATCGGGGCAGCAAGCACCCGGATTGCGCCGCGAGCTGAAAGCCCGGCATTTGACCATGATCGCCATCGGTGGCTCCATCGGCACCGGCCTGTTCGTCGCCTCCGGCGCCACGGTTTCTCAGGCAGGCCCCGGCGGAGCACTGCTGTCTTACGCGCTGATCGGTTTGATGGTGTACTTCCTGATGACCAGCCTGGGCGAACTGGCGGCCTTTATGCCGGTCTCCGGTTCATTCTCCACCTACGGCGCCAAATACGTGGAAGAAGGCTTCGGCTTCGCGCTGGGCTGGAACTACTGGTACAACTGGGCGGTGACCATCGCCGTTGACCTGGTGGCCTCGCAGTTGGTGATGAGCTACTGGTTCCCGGACACCCCCGGCTGGATCTGGAGCGCGCTGTTCCTCGGCCTGATGTTCCTGCTGAACTACATTTCGGTGAAAGGGTTCGGCGAGGCGGAATACTGGTTCGCGCTGATCAAGGTCAGCACCGTGATTATCTTCATCGCCGTCGGCGTGCTGATGATCGTCGGCATTCTGAAGGGCGGCGAGCACGCCGGCTGGCAGAACTGGACGATAGGGGACGCGCCGTTCGCCGGTGGCTTCTCGGCGATGATCGGCGTGGCCATGATCGTCGGCTTCTCGTTCCAGGGTACTGAGCTCATCGGCATCGCGGCCGGCGAATCGGAAAACCCGGGTAAAAACATCCCGCGCGCGGTGCGTCAGGTGTTCTGGCGTATCCTGCTGTTCTATATCTTCGCCATTCTGATCATCAGCCTGATCATTCCGTACACCGATCCGAGCCTGCTGCGCAACGACGTGAAGGACATCAGCGTCAGCCCGTTTACCCTGGTGTTCCAGCATGCCGGCCTGCTGTCGGCGGCGGCGGTGATGAACGCGGTGATCCTGACGGCGGTGCTGTCGGCCGGTAACTCGGGCATGTACGCCTCTACCCGCATGCTGTTCACCCTGGCGTCAGAAGGCAAGGCGCCGCGCATCTTCGCCAAGCTGTCGAAAGGCGGCGTGCCGCGCAACGCGCTGTACGCGACCTGCGTGGTGGCCGGGCTGTGCTTCCTGACGTCGATGTTCGGTAACCAGTCGGTTTACCTGTGGCTGCTGAATACCTCGGGCATGACCGGTTTCATCGCCTGGTTGGGCATCGCCATCAGCCACTATCGCTTCCGTCGCGGTTACATGCTGCAGGGGCGCGATCTGAACGACTTGCCGTACCGTTCCGGGTTCTTCCCGCTGGGGCCGATCTTCGCCTTCGTGCTGTGCCTGATCATTACCCTGGGCCAGAACTACCAGGCCTTCCTGCAAGACAAGATCGACTGGTACGGCGTGACCGCGACCTACATCGGCATTCCGCTGTTCCTGCTGATCTGGTTCGGTTACAAGCTGTCGCGCGGCACCCGCGTCGTGAAGTACAGCGAAATGGAATTCCCGAAGATGGACGTGAAGTAATTTTCGGCGAGTGAGACGCGGCGGGGGTTCCCGCCGCGTGTGGTTTTACTTTTTCCCGCCTTTGGCTTCAGCCAGCGCCTGCTGCGCCGAGCTCATCAAATCTTCCACCGTCGCATAATCCTGCGTCAGCGCCAAAATGCCGGCGTTGAGCTGCATGTTCACCTCGCCGAACGCGCCAAAATCGTAGGGCGCCTCCAGCGGCGGCACGATGCGCGCCAGGAACTCGCTTTCCGCGCCGTAGGGCAGATCGTGCACCAGTATCAAAAACAGGCCGCCGGTATAGCGGCAGACATAGTCGCTGGGGCGGATCAGCGTCTTGAGGCGCTCGCCGACGGTGCGCAGCACGTCATCGCCAATCTGGACGCCGTGGCTTTGGTAGAGCGCAGCCAGCGGACCGAACTCAAGAATGAACAGGTGGGAGATCGTCTGCGCCGCTGCGGGGCGGCAGATGCTGCGCATCACCACCTCGCCGCCCGCTCGGTTGAGGAAGCCGGTCAGGCGATCGCGGTGCGACGCCTGCTGCTTCTCCCAAGCCAGCGTGACGTGCTGTACCCGCTGGCGATGGTAGCGAGCGATCATGCCATGGGCCAGCACCAGCCACAGCGGCGCGAGGTCCGCCAGGACAAACAGGTTTTGCACGCGCGACAGTGGCGCCGCCAGCAGGTAGGGCAGCGTCAACGCAATCACCTCAAGCAGCGCGAAGCGCGGCGCGGCGGCGTGGCGCTGCATCAGCCAGCAGGCCAGAGCGGTGATCGTCAGCCCGGCGAACAGGATTAAAACGAAGCGGCCTGACAGCATCGCCAGCGCGGCGCTGGCGCCGACCAGCAGCATCCACAGCAGCACCGTCACCAGCATGGCGTCCGGCCAGGCGGGTTGGCGCCGCTGCGCCAACCCGGCGCGTCCGGCGGTTAACAGCAACAGCAGCAGCAGCAAACCGATGCCGACCAGCCGCTGGTTCAGCCAGGCGTACCCCACCAACAGCGCCGCCGGCCCTACGGCATTCAGCCAGGGGGTGAGGGGAGAGGGCGTCAGCGTGAGCCGCAGCTGGCGTTGAAACGGCTCGTCGTCGGCGTGCAGCGGGCTGTACAACAGCCAGTTCAGCAGCGCCGGGCGTTTGGGCGTTACCGCCGGAGATGGACTTCTCATTACAGCCTCGTCAATAAAGGCCGCTCTTGCGGCGGCCTGAAGGTTTTTTGCACGCGCGGTGCTGTGGTTTTGGATTCTAAGTGGTTTTTTCGTTATTTGTCAGAGTCTGGTCGGATCAGGAATAACTTTCAGAATAATGAACCTAATGGCCGTTGGCGGGGTAAAGGCGAGGGGATGAAAAATGGCGATAGAAAACAATTTATTACATTTTCATAACGCCGTTTTCACCTATTGATATGATTGATAAGTATTATCGTTTGCTTTATTGTTGACGGCTGAGCGCAAGCTGTCGCCGCGCGCTTTCCGGTTTACGGCGGACGCTTTCGCGCCGCTGTCATGATGGTTGTAACAGGTATCCTAACTAATGAGCGTATCCACCGATCCCACGACTGAAGCCAAGGGGCAACCCGACGCCGGCGTGATGGGGCGTTATCAGCATATTCTTCGCCATCGCCTGTTGATGATGGGCGCGTTGGCACTGGCAATCCTGGGCTCGCTGCTGCTGGATTTCACCATGGGGCCGTCCGGGCTGTCGCTGTCGTCCTTATGGCAAACGCTGCTCGATCCCGCCGCGGCCGATGCCGGCACGCGGGTGATCGTCTGGGACATCCGCTTGCCTTACGCGCTGATGGCGGTGGTGGTGGGCTTTGCGCTTGGCCTGGCCGGGGCGGAAATGCAGACCATCCTGAATAACCCGCTGGCCAGCCCCTTTACCCTCGGCGTGTCTTCCGCCGCGGCCTTTGGCGCCGCGCTGGCGATCGTGCTCGGCATCGGCATTCCGGGCATTCCCGATCAGTGGTTCATCTCCGCCAACGCCTTTATCTTTGCGCTGTTCGCCGCGCTGATGCTCGACGGCATCACGCGCTGGACGCGGGTTGCCACCTCCGGCGTGGTGCTGTTCGGCATCGCGCTGGTGTTTACCTTCAACGCGCTGGTATCGATGATGCAGTTCATCGCCAGCGAGGACACGCTGCAGGGGCTGGTGTTCTGGACCATGGGCAGCCTGGCGCGCGCCTCGTGGGACAAGCTGGGCATCCTGTTCGGCGTATTCGCCGTGCTGCTGCCGCTGTCGATGATGAGCTCGTGGAAACTGACCGCGCTGCGTCTGGGTGAAGACCGGGCCGTGAGCTTCGGCATCGACGTGCGCCGTCTGCGGCTGACCACGCTGCTGCGCATCAGCATTCTCTCGGCGCTGGCGGTGGCCTTCGTCGGGCCGATCGGCTTTATCGGCCTGGTGGCGCCGCACATCGCACGCATGATCTTCGGCGAAGATCACCGTTTCTATCTGCCGGCCAGCGCGCTGATTGGCGCACTGGTGCTGTCGATGGCCTCGGTGGCGTCGAAAAATCTGGTGCCCGGGGTGATCATTCCGGTGGGCATCGTCACGTCGCTGGTCGGGGTGCCGTTCTTCCTGAGCATTATTCTGCGCCATCGGGGGAACGTATGATCCAGGGCTTACGAATAGAAAACTTCTCGGCGGGCTACCCGAAGCGCCCGGTGATCGACGATCTCTCGGTGCCGATGCTGCCACGCGGGCAAATTACCGTGCTGCTGGGGCCGAACGGCAGCGGCAAATCAACGCTGCTGCGCTCGCTGGCCGGGCTGAACCCGGCGCAGGGCAAGCTGTGGCTGGACGACGGCGATCTGATGCAGATGCCGTTCGCCCGTCGGGCGGAGAAAGTGGTCTATCTGCCGCAGTCGCTGCCCGCCGGGGTGCATCTGCACGTGCTGGAGTCGATCATCGTGGCGCAGCGCGCCTCGGGCGGCCGCAGCAACGCCGGCAGCGAAGCGGAAGTGATGGCCCTGCTGGAGCAGTTGGGCATCGCGCACCTGGCGCTGAGCTACCTCGATCAACTGTCCGGCGGCCAGAAACAGCTGGTGGGATTGGCGCAGTCGCTGATCCGTCAGCCCTCGCTGCTGCTGCTGGATGAGCCGCTGAGCGCGCTCGATCTCAACTATCAGTTCCACGTGATGGATTTGGTGCGCCGTGAAACCCGCAAGCGCAATATCGTGACGGTGGTGGTAGTGCACGACATCAACATCGCGCTGCGCCACGGCGACCACGTGCTGATGCTGCAGGATGGCGATCTGATCGCCGACGGTGCGCCGGAGCAGGTGATTACGCCGCAGAGCCTGGCGCGGGTCTACGGCGTGCGCGGGCGCATCGAACGCTGCTCGCAGGGCACGTCGCAGGTGCTGATAGACGGCCTGGTGAACCAGCCGACCATTTAACGCAAGAAAAACCCCGGCATCGCCGTAATGCTGGTTAGTTAGCGTTTTTCTGAACGTATTTGTGCAGTTTTCGGTCGATAAATGAGAGGTGCATCATGAAGCTTCTGCACCTCGACCGAGCCAGGGGCCGAAGGCGCGGCCCCTGGCAACCCGCGCCTTTGCCCTATCAGACGGTTGGCTTTGCCAACGTTACTCAGCCCATCCCTGGGCCTCGAAGGGGCGAGGCCCAGGATGGGCCGAGTAATTTCCGCACAGCGGACAGACGGTGTTAAGCAAGGGCGCGGGGGGAGGGGCCGCGCCTTCGGCCCCTCCAATTGCCGTTCATTGCAATAACAGAGAAATTCGGGGTATTTACGGCAATTTATCCTGCACGTCACGTAAAGAGGCTGGATAAAAAATGCCACTCAGGCTTAAGTGAGCGGCATCGCCGGGCTTTCTTTATCGCGCAGTGTGGTTCAGCGCCTCGCTCACGCGTTCGACGACGTGTTGGGCGGTGACGATGCCGCCGGACAGATACACCTCGGCCGCCGGCAGGTAAACCACCTGGCCTTTTTTCACCGCCGTGGTTTTCTTCAGCGCGGTGCCGGTAAGGATCTTCTGCGGTGCTACCGCGTTTGGCCGTCCGGTCGCGGCGTCTCTGTCGATAACGAACAGCCAGTCCGGATTCAGTTTGGCCACCTGCTCAGGCGTCAGCTTGTTGCCGCGCACGTCTTTTTCGTCGGACTGCAGGGCAGACGAGAAGCCGAGGGCGTCATAGACGAAGCTGAAACGGCTCTTGGGGGCGTAGGCGCTGATCTTACCGCCGGAGAACAGCACCACCAGCCCGCGCCCGGCTTGGGCTGCCTGCGGTTTGACCGCCGCGATCTGCGCATCCAGCTTATCGACCGCCGCCTGCGCCTGCTGCTGCTTATCGAACAGCTCGCCCAGCTGCAGCG
This sequence comes from Serratia sp. SSNIH1, assembly GCF_002935055.1. NCBI lineage: Bacteria > Pseudomonadati > Pseudomonadota > Gammaproteobacteria > Enterobacterales > Yersiniaceae > Serratia > Serratia sp. SSNIH1. The sequence goes on along the minus strand of NZ_CP026383.1, from coordinate 4,006,160 downwards.
TGCGCTGTTTCAGGCTGCCCAGCTGATCCTGCGGATCGACGGACATGTTCAGCGTCGGCGCCAGCGCGTTCAGCTCGTCATAGGCTTTGGACGCCCGGCCGGCGATCAGGATCAGATCCGGCTTGGCGGCGCGCAACACGGCCATATCCGGCTCGAACAGGGTGCCGGCATTGAGGTATTTGTCATCCTGATAGCGCTTCAGGCTATCCGGCAAGTTCTTGCGATTGCCGGGCAGCGCCAGCGGCTCGACGCCCAGCAGCTGCAGCGTTTCAAGCGAGGCGTAATCCAGCACCACGATGCGCTGCGGGTGTTTTTTCACCTCGGTGCTGCCGTTCAGGTGCTGGACGTTGACGGTGGCCGGAGCCACCGGCGCGTCGGTTTTGCTGTGGCAACCCGCCAGCGCCATCGCGGCCAGCAGGGCGATCATCAGGGGGGAGCGGCGTAATCTCATGGAGCTTCCTCACGGTGATGGAATGAAAAGGGCGCGCAGCGCGCGCCCGGGGGCATCAGAAGTTGTAGGTCATGCCGACGGTGTAACGGCGGCCGTCCAGCGTGGTGCGGTAGTGATCGTAATCCACGGTCTTGTCGAGGATGTTGTAGACCCCGCCGGTCAGCTGCAGATTTTTCGCCGCCTGGTAGCTCAGGCCCGCATCGACGAAGGTGTAGGACGGCGTGCTCTTGGCCATCGAGGTGCGGCTCAGGTATTCCGACGTTTTGCTGCGGAAGTTAACGCGCGACCACAGGCTGAGGTCCTGCGTGGCGCGCCAGTCCAGCACGGTGTTGACCATGTGCTTCGGCATCTGGTTAAGCGCTTTGCCCTGGAACTCGCCGCTCTTCTGCTCGGAAGCGGTGTAGGTGTAGTTGGTGTTCCACTTCCAGTCTTTGTTGATCTGCCAGCCGAAGGTGGCTTCTACACCGCGCATATTGGCTTTGTCGACGTTGACGCGATCGCTGATAAAGTCGTAGAGATCGTTGCCGATCTTACAGTCCGGCGTGTCTTCGCAGCGGCGCACTTCGGTGATCTTGTTCTTGAAGTCGGTGTTGAAGACCGTCACCCCGGCGTTGATGCCTTTCAGGCTATCCCACATCAGGCCGATCTCTTCGCTCAGGCTCTTCTCCGGCTGTAGATCCGGATTGCCGACGATGATGCCTTTACGCACGCCGCCGCCGGTAACCTGACCCCAGTTGGCGGAGGATTGGCGCAGGTCCGGCGATTTGTAACCGGCGGAGACGCCGCCTTTCAGCGTCCACTGTTCGGTCAGGTGCCAGACCCCGTACATGCGCGGCGTCCAGTGGCTGCCAAAGTTTTCGTCCTGATCCATGCGGATGCCGGTCGTCAGACTGAAGTCGTTGGTCAATGCCCACTCGTCTTCGGCGAACAGCGCCCAGCTCCAGCGCGTCAGCTGGTTGACGTCTTTTGCGGATTCAAGCTGGTTGCCGCCATCGCTCAGTTTTTCATAGCGATACTGGCCGCCGAGGTTCAGCATATGCGAGCCCAGCTCGAACTGGTTCTGGGTGTTGAAGATGGTGTTGTACATCTTCATATTGCGGCCTGGGTTGTTGGTCTCTTCCCGCTGAACGTAGCTGGTTGAGTTGCCGAAGTCGTAATAGCCGTTGTGGGTCAGCGCGTAGTTGGTGCGCGTATACAGGCTTTCGCTGCGCGACGTTGGCGTGCATTTGCCTTTGCTGCAGCGTTCCGCCACCACCGATTTGCCCGGCGTGCTGTTGCGATCCTGCAGCGAGCGGCCGATTTCGAAGTCGAATTCGTTTTTCTCGTCCGGCGTCAGAGTAAACACCGCGGTGCCGCTGCGCATGCGCTGTTCATTGTAACCGTTGACGATTTTATCTTCCGCGCGGCGCGACAGCAGGCCGTTAACCCGCACGCCGAGCAGGCCTTCAATCAGCGGGCCGGAGGCGTAGGCGTTAGTCTGGAACAGATCGCCGGAATCGCGGTTTTCCTGAAGGGTGGCGTCGCCGTGCAGCGAGCCTTTCCACTCGGTGCGGGAGGTCTTGCGGGTGATGACGTTGATCACGCCGCCCATGGCGTCGGAACCGTACAGCGAAGACATCGGCCCGCGCACCACTTCGATACGCTCGATGGCTTCCATCGGCGGCAGCCAGCCCTGCTCGATGCCGGCGTTGTCGCTGTTCGGACGGGTACCGCGGGTGTCGACGCGCTTGCCGTCCACCAGGATCAGCGTGTACTTGGAGGACATGCCGCGGATGCTGATGTCACTGCTGCTGGCGCCGCCGGTGACCACCACGCCCGGCACGTCTTTCAGCGCGTCGGTCACGTCGCGATAGGCTTTGTCTTCAATTTGCTGGCGCGGGATCACCGAGATGGAAGCGGCGGAGTCCTGAATTTTTTGCTGAAAGCCGGAGGCGGTGACGACCATGGTGTCCTGGGTATCGTCCTGCGGCGCGGCCAGTGCGGCGGTGGCGCTGAGCGAGGCGATCACCAGAGCGGCGAGCTTGCTGTAACGTGGCGTTTCCATGAGGTAAACCTTTCCTGGATTGAAGTGAAAGTAATTAACCAATTGAATTTCTAAAGAAATTATTCATAGTTCGCTGAGAGTTCCGGTGCTTCATCAGCGTTGCGTGAGGGTATTGTAAGGATTTTTTTCTGAATGTAAACGCTAATGATAATTCATATCATTTGTATGCTTGTTCTGCTGGTGAGAAAGAGTAACCGGATGAATTAAAGGGAAAACCGGCGCAGCGGATGTGCGCCGGGGAGGATCAGCGTTTCTGGATGTAGGTGATGGCCAGCGCCAGCGCCAGCACCAGGCCTTTGATAATGTCCATGGCGTAGTAGGGCACCGACAGCATCACCAGGCCATTTTGCAGCACGCCGAGGAGCACCGCGCCGATCAGGGTGCCGAGCGCATTGGGTTTACCGGCCCCGGCCAGCGAGAAGCCGATATAGGCCGCCGCCACCGCATCCATCAGATAACCGCCGCCGGCGTTGACCTGCGAAGAGCCGATACGTGACGCCAGCAAGATGCCGCCAAGCGCCGCCAGCCAAGAAGAAATAACGTAAGCGGCAACCCTGTAACGCACGGTGCGGATGCCCGAAAGACGCGCCGCTTCGGGGTTGCCGCCGATGGCATACATGCGGCGGCCATGCTTGGTCAACGACAGGAACAGCTGCACCGCCACGGTGACCGCCAGCATGATCAGCACGATCACCGGCACCTGGCCGAGGGCGGAAAACACCTCCGGGATCAGGCCTTCCGCCATGTCGCCATTCGGCAGCACCATGTTTTGGGTGATGGATCCGCCGTAGCTGTAGGTCATCGCCACGCCCTGGATCACGAACAGGCTGGCCAGCGTCGCCAGCATATCGGGAATTCTGAACACCACGATCAGCAGGGCGTTGAATAGGCCGACCAGCGTGCACAGCAGCAGCGTTACCACGATGGCGCCGGTGGTGCCGAACCCGTGCCAGACGAAAAGCGAAATCACCAGCGCGTTGGCCAACGAGGCGGTCGAGCCGACCGACAGATCGAAACCGCCGACCGACAGCGAGATAGAGACGCCGATGGCGATCACCGTCACGATGGCGATCGAACGCAGGATATTGATGATGTTGTTGGCATCGAGAAAGTTGTCCGACACCAGGCCGAACAGGGCGATCAGCGCCGCCACGGTCAGCAACATGCCCCATTTGTAGAGGAAATCGAACAGCTGTTGGCGCCAGGGCAGCGCAGGCCGCAGGGCTAATTCTTTACTCACGCAGGGGTTCCTCCGGTGGAATAGAGCAATAAGGTTTCTTCGTCGATGTCGGCGGCGTTCAGCTCCGCCACGATGCGGCCGTCCCACAGCACGCAGATGCGATCGCACAGACCAACCAGCTCGGCGAACTCGCCGGAGGCGTAAATCACGCCTTTGCCGGCGCGCGCCAGGCTGTCGATCAGGCCAAACAGCTCTTGCTTGGCCTTGATGTCCACGCCCTTGGTCGGTTCATCGAAGATCAGCACGTCGGCGTCGCCGCGCAGCCACTTGCCGATCGCCACTTTTTGCTGATTGCCGCCGGACAGGCGCGCCAGCCGCTGTTGCGGGCCGGAGGCGCGAATGTTCAGACGCTGCATGATCTCGCGCGCCCAGCGCAGCTCTTGCCGCCGGCTGAACAGGCTCCAGCGCGAGAAGCTGTTATCGGCGCTGACGCTCAGGTTCATCGGGATCGCCTCATCGATAAAAATGCCTTCTTTGCGGCGTTCTTCCGGCACCAGCGCCAGCCCCTGTTCGACCGACAGATGCGGCGCACGCGGCGCCCAGGGCTGCCCGCGCAGTTCGCCGCGTTCCAGCTGCGCGGCGCCGGCGCCGAACAATGCCTTGCACAGCTCGCTTTTCCCGGCCCCGGCCAGCCCGGCGATGCCGAGGATCTCGCCCTCATGCAGCCGCAGCGAAACGTCGCGCAGCTTATGGCGATCGCGCAAGCCTTGCACCTGCAGCAGCGTTCGCTCAGGGTGGGGCGGGCGCGGCGGCGGGAAAATGTCGTCCAGCCGGTGGCCAAGCATTTTCTCGACGATCTGTTCGCCGCCGAGGCCGCGCATGGCGTCTTCGCTGACGCGGCGGCCGTCGCGCAGCACCGTCAGCCGATCGCAAATGTCGCTCAGTTCGTGGATGCGGTGGGAAATAAACACGATGCCGATGCCTTCGGATTGCAGGCGGCGCACCACGTTAAACAGGCGCTCGCTCTCGGCGCGATCGAGCGGCGCGGTCGGTTCATCGAGCACCAGAAAACGGCAGCGGTGCGACAGCGCGCGCGCCAGCAGCACCTGCTGTTTTTCCGCCAACGTGCAGTCCGCCAGACGTCTGCGCGGGTTGAGCGGCAGCGCCCATTGCTGCAGCAGCTGCGCGGCGCGGCGGTGCAGCTCCGCCCAGTTCAGCCAGTGGCCCGGTTCGTTCAGCCAGTCCAGCATGATGTTTTCCGCCACCGACAGCGTGGGGATCAGCGCGACGTCCACCTCTTGCTGCACCACGTGGATGCCGTGGCGGCGCGCCTGCAGCGGGGAATGAATTTCCACCGCCCGGCCGTCGATCAGGATCTCGCCGCGGTAGTGATCGTGGGCGCCGGAGAGGATCGCCATCAGCGTCGACTTGCCCGCGCCGTTGGCGCCGACCAGCGCATGAATTGAGCCGCCCTGCAGCGTGAAGTCCACGTCTTGCAGCGCGTTGAAGCCGGCGAAGGCGATCGAGATATTGCGCATCTCGAGGCGCGAAGGCGTTGCGGTTGACATTGCGTAGTAAGGCCGTTTAGATGTTTAGATGGCTGTTTTGCTCTGTTGTAACACAGATTGCGCCGTTGGCAACCAACAAAATGGCATAACGGCGATGAAAAGCGTGGGTGGACAGGGGCGCAACCCGCGTCAGGCTGCGCCGGTGCGAGAAGCGGTCAGAAGGTGGTGGGGGTGTGTGCGCTGACGATGCGGCAGATGCGCGCCGACGTATTGCTGAAGCTGTGCGGAATGCCGGTGTTGATGGCGTAGCTCTGACCGGCGCTCAGGCAGTAGCTCTGGCCGTTGATGGTCAGCACGATCTCGCCTTCCAGCAGGGTGCCGATCTCTTCGCCCTGGTGCTTGATCTTTTCGCCGGTGGTGGTGCCGGGCTGGTAGGTTTCCAGCATCATCGCCAGGTTGCGCGTCGGGCTGCCGTTGTGCACCAGCTTCATCGACACCCCCTGGCTGCCGATCTCAATCAGGTCCTCGGCGTCGATCACCACGCGCGGTTCGTCGGCGGCTTCCGGTTCGGCAAAGAATTCCGACAGCGACAGGCCATACACCTTCAGCAGCTTTTGCAGCGTGCTGATGGCCGGGCTGACCTTGTCCTGTTCGATGGTGCTGATCGCACTGTGGGTTAACCCGGACAGTTCGGCGACCCGGCGCTGCGACAAACCCAATTGCTGACGGATCTGCGACAGGCGTTTGCCCGGTGCCAAGCTGGCTTCGCTCATAGCGGTACTTCCTTCTGGTAGGGGCGACAGGCAGACATGAATATCGCTATCGGGCGCCTGTCTGGGCGATAACGATGCTGCATGATATCGGTAGTTAGGGCAGGTTTGGAAAATATATTGCCCATGTTCACTCTCGGTGCGTTGGACGAAATAGTTGACGCAAAAAGGACAGCAAGGCCTTTTCGGTCAATATTTTATCAATTTAGCAGCCGGTGGCGAATAATCAAACAGGATTGTAACATTTGCAAACCTATTCTGTTAAGGCTATGTTTCATATTGTGGATGTTATTTTGAGCGCCCAGCAGCGGCGCAGCCTGGCGAGAAATCCAATCATGTGTTGAATCGAACGGCGGACGGGCGCCAACGCGCCTTAAGAGCATAATGGCGGGTGACGTATGCAAACCAATAGCGCAGCAGTTGAACATTTTGCACAGCATCATGAAGAGAGGCGAAGTAGCGCGTTCCAAAATGAGGTTGCTCATTATTTGGAACGCCATCCCGCCACGCAGTATGTCGATATCCTTCTCACCGATCTCAATGGTTCCTTCCGCGGCAAACGCATACCCGTCTCAGGGTTGAAAAAACTGGAAAAAGGCAGCTACTTCCCCGCATCGGTGTTCGCCATGGACATCCTCGGCAACGTGGTGGAGGAAACCGGTCTTGGGCAGGAGCTCGGCGAACCGGACCGCGTATGCCTGCCGGTACCCGGCTCGCTGACGCCGTCGGCCGCCGATCCCGAGCATATCGGCCAGGTGCTGCTGACCATGCTGGATGAAGATGGCACTCCCTTTGACGTTGAACCCCGCAATGTGCTGAACCGCGTGTGGCAGGCGCTGCGACAGCGCGGCTTGTTCCCGGTGGCAGCGGTAGAGCTGGAGTTTTATCTCATCGATCGGCAGCGCGACGCGGAGGGCGATTTGCAGCCGCCATGCGCGCCCGGCACCCAGGAGCGCAACACCCAAAGCCAGGTGTATTCCGTCGATAACCTGAACCATTTCGCCGAGGTGCTGAACGACATCGACGCGCTGGCGAAGCTGCAGGGGCTGCCGGCGGACGGTGCGGTGGCGGAGGCGTCGCCGGGGCAGTTCGAGGTCAACCTGCGTCATACCGACGATATCTTGCTGGCCTGCGACCACGCGCTGGCGCTGAAGCGGCTGGTGCGGCTGGTGGCCGAGAACCACGACATGCACGCCACCTTTATGGCCAAACCCTATGAGGATTACGCCGGCAGCGGCATGCACGTGCACGTCAGTATGCAGGACGGGGCGGGCAACAACCTGTTCGTCGACGCCGAAGGCGAGGATTCACCGCTATTGAAACAGGCATTGGCCGGGATGATCACCCTGATGCCGGCGTCGATGGCGCTGCTGGCGCCGAACGTCAACGCCTACCGGCGCTTCCAGCCGGGGATGTATGTGCCGATCCAGGCCGCCTGGGGCCACAACAACCGCACCGTGGCGCTGCGCATTCCCTGCGGCGAACCGGAGAACCACCGGGTGGAGTACCGCGTCGCCGGCGCCGACGCCAATCCCTATCTGGTGATGGCGGCGATCCTGGCCGGCATGCTGTACGGGCTGGACAACGCGCTGCCGCTGCCCGAGCCGGTGACCGGCAATGGGCTGGAGCAGGAGGGGCTGCCGTTGCCGATCCGCCAGAGCGACGCATTGTACGAGTTCGAACACCAGCACGCGCTGACCCATTATCTGGGCGAGCGTTTTACCCAGGTTTATCACGCCTGCAAGACGGACGAACTGCTGCAGTTTGAACGGCGGGTGACGGAAACCGAGATCGACTGGATGTTGAAAAATGCCTGAATGGGCGTATAAAGTAAGAAGTATGTGCGGGCGACCGGCCTGCCGGTAGCGGATTAATTCGCCTGCCGGGCTGGTTTTCCGTTCGATCGACAAAAAGAATTTGTATTTGAGGGCTTCCGGATCTTGTCATCCGGAGGCATTCTGGTGCAAAATATCTCAAATGCAGATAGCCGACGTTTTGAAAGCGTCGGTTATTTTTTTTGCATTAAGTTTTACCAACGTAGCGTTTCATACACCAAGCGAGGCCGGACACCGATCCGGATAGATAAATAGTTTCGTGCACGATCAAACAAAACTTTATGGTCGTGACTCATGAGGATTAGAAAGATGGGGCAATTTTTCACTTTAGCACCGGTGCCCGCCGGTTTCCGCTGTGGCCGCAGCGACTATGGAGCAGCCGAGGTTTCCTCGACCCGTTATCCAGCTTACAACCCCCTTCTTTTAGAATTAAGTCGCTCGTTGCGAAGTTTCCCCGCAACCTTAAGTCTTGGCGTGTCCGCCATCCGCAAGGCTCAAGGTAAGGGGGGGCTGAACAATGTCCGATAATACCCTCAACGCCGCTCCGGCTCAGCGCACTCAGCTGCGCAAAACCCTGACTTTGGTTCCGGTAGTGATGATGGGCCTGGCTTATCTGCAGCCAATGACCATCTTCGATACCTTCGGCATCGTATCCGGCCTGACCGATGGTCACGTCGCGACCGCGTACGCCTTCGCTCTGCTGGCGATCCTGTTTACCGCCCTGAGCTACGGCAAGCTGGTGAAGAAGTTCCCTTCCGCCGGTTCTGCCTACACTTACGCCCAGAAAGCCATCAGCCCGCACGTCGGCTTTATGGTGGGCTGGTCATCGCTGCTGGACTACCTGTTCATGCCGATGATCAACATCTTGCTGGCCAAGATTTACCTGGAAGCGATTTTCCCGGGCGTCCCGTCCTGGATCTTCGTGGCGGTGCTGGTCGGCTTGATGACGATTTTCAACCTGCGCGGCATCAAGCTGGTGGCTAACCTGAACTCCATCATCGTGGTGGTGCAGGTGGCGATCATGATCGTGTTCCTCGGCCTGGTGATCAACGGCATTTACCACGGCGAAGGCGCCGGTACGCTGGTCAGCAGCCGCCCGTTCTGGTCCGATAACGCCCACGTGGTGCCGATGATTACCGGTGCGACCATCCTGTGCTTCTCGTTCCTGGGCTTCGACGGCATCAGCTCGCTGTCTGAAGAAACCAAAGACGCAGAGAAAGTGATCCCGAAAGCCATCTTCCTGACGGCGCTGATCGGCGGCATCATCTTTATCGTGGTGTCTTACTTCGTGCAGCTGTACTTCCCGGACATCTCGCGCTTCAAGGATCCTGACGCGTCGCAGCCTGAAATCATGCTGTACGTGGCGGGCAAGTTCTTCCAGTCGGTGATCCTGGTGTTCTCCTGCGTGACGGTATTGGCGTCTGGCATGGCGGCGCATGCGGGCGTTTCGCGTCTGATGTACGTGATGGGCCGCGACGGCGTGTTCCCGACTCGCTTCTTCGGCTATGTACATCCGAAGTGGCGTACCCCGGCGCTGAACGTGCTGCTGGTGGGTGCCATCGCGCTGTCCGCGGTATCGTTTGACCTGGTGACCGCGACCGCGCTGATCAACTTCGGTGCGCTGGTGGCCTTCACCTTCGTCAACCTGTCGGTGATCTCGCAGTTCTATATCCGCGACAAGATGAACCGCACCGTGAAGGACACGTTCAACTACCTGATCCTGCCGGTGATGGGCGCACTGACCGTTGGCGCGCTGTGGGTCAACCTGGAAGCCAGCTCGATGACGCTGGGTCTGGTCTGGGCGGCTATCGGCCTGATCTACCTGGCCTTCGTCACCCGCAGCTTCCGTTTGCCGGTGCCGCAAGCGAGCGAAGACGCCGCCTAAGCGCGAGCCGTCTCCTCTGCCACCAAAAAGGCCGCATTCGCGGCCTTTTTATTGTGCTGACAAGAGAGGAAAAACGGTTTTTTCCTCTTTTGTGGTTATCAGCCGAAAATCAATGAATTGATTTTCCTTTTTCTGCTTGCTGCGGGTTTTACCCCACCAACTCTTTGCCGTAATCGAACAGCGCTTTCAGCAGGGCGGTTTTCTCTTTGTCGCCTTCGTGCAGGTTATACAGCGACTCGAGCTGCAGCAGGTAACTCTGCACGCGCTCCGCGCTCAACGCTTCCTGGCGGTGCTGCAGCCAGCGGCGCTGCTCGGCATCGTCCAGCGTATTCGGGTAGTTGCGCGCGCGGAAGCGGAACAGCAGCTCTTTCATGCGGCCGTCGCTGAAGGCCAGATCCAGCGCCGGCAGGTTCTGCGGCTTGGTCTGCTGAATAATCCTCATTGCCGCCTTGTCGGCGTCGCTGAAGAAACCGTCGTACAACCGGGCGTCGACGTCGTCGGAGCCTTTGAACGGCTCGGCTTCGGCGAACAGCGCCACCACTTTCTCGCGCACTTCCGGGTGCTGTTTCAGCAGCTGCAGGTTCTGCAGGCAGGCCTGGCGATCGATGCCCAGCCGCTCGGCGTTCTCCGGCAGCAGGGTTTTGGCCGGCGCCAGCACCGGGCATTTGTTGATGTGTACCAGCTTGATCGGCACCGGCGCCTGATCCGGCGCCAGGTCGTCGCGGCGGGTATACAGGCGTTCACGCAGCTGCTCGGCGCTCAGCGTCAGCAGCGGCGTCATATCGCCGGCCAGATCGCACATGATCACCGCGTTCTTGTTGTCCGGGTGCCAGGCCAACGGCGACACCCAGCTGGTGTTGCCGCGCGCCGCGCCGAACATGCCGGAGACATGCACCAGCGGCGTCATGTCGGCGACGTCGATCAGGGCGTTCAGCTTGTGTTTGTTGCGGTGCTGCAATAGGAAGTCGAACAGCCGGGGTTGCGCCTGCTTGACCAGCTTGGCCATCGCGATGGTGGCGTAAACGTCCGACATCGCGTCGTGAGCCTGCGTGTGCTCGACGCCGTTGGCGCGCGTCAGGTGTTCCAGGCGGAAGCTGGGGAAGCCGTCTTCGTTTTCCGGCCAGACGATGCCGTCCGGGCGCAGGGCATAGCAGGCGCGCATCACATCCAGCAGATCCCAGCGCGAGTTGCCGTTTTGCCAGCTGTAGGCATAGGGATCGTAGAAGTTGCGATAGAAGATATTGCGGCTCACTTCGTCATCGAAGCGGATGTTGTTGTAACCGAGAATGCAGGTGCCGGCCACGCTGAAGGCCTGATGGATTTGGCGGGTGAATTCGGCTTCGTTAACGCCTTTGGCGCGCGCCACCTGCGGCGTGATGCCGGTGATCATCACCGCCTCCGGTTCCGGCAGGTAATCGTCGGCCGGGGCGCAGTAGATGACCAGCGGTTCTTCGATAATGTTGAAATCCATATCGGTGCGCACGCCGGCGAACTGCGCCGGGCGGTCCAGCGACGGGCTCTTGCCGAAGGTCTCATAGTCGTGAATGTAAAATGTGGCCGTTGCCTTGCTGCTCAAAATCGCGTCTCTTCAGTGGCGGATACAAGATGCCCCTATTGTAACGGCGTGGGGAGCGATGCCAAGCGGCGGTTAGCGAAATGCGCGCAATTACGCACGGCGATAATAATTCAGCCGTTGATGAAAGTAGGGGAGCAGGTGGTCGGGGACCTGTTGTTCTGTTTCCGCCTGAGTGGAGGCGATGCCGTAGCGTTCGTTGTAGATCACGCTGATGGCCAGCAAATCGGTTTCTATTTTTTCGCGTTGTGCCTGCGGTAAGCTATCCAGCTTTCGAGCCATCGTTATCTCCCTGTTAACCTTAGGGCATAATAGGATCGTTAGCGGGTCTTGTCCCTACCCATTCCGGGGGGCGGTCGACGCCTGAGCGCCTTGCTGCGAGCAGGGGGCCAGGCTGTGGCGCGCGGCGAACTCGCTCTGCGGCTGGTGTGCATTGAGGCGATCCGCCCGGTTATACAGCGAACAGGCGCCGCCGATGACCGCCACCCAAAACAGGGTGCACAGCAGCAAAACCCCCAACCAGGCTTTTTGGTTATAGGTCATAAGTCCTCCACGGACGAGAAGAGAAATAACATTGACCGTTAAATTAAATCAGGGGCTACATCAATGGTATTTAAACAGTAGGGATTAATCGCAATGCGTGCCCGACTCTTTTGTTACGAAATCCATGATGGATGTTTCAAAAGATTCCTTAAGATAATATTAAGAAAATTGAGTAGGGGCGCCGTAATTCTATTTAATATTTGTTTAATTATCCGCAGATACAATCTTCCACATTCAATGCCAATGTGGGTGACAATTATGAAAACGCTACTGTTGACCGGCGCTACCGGCTTTCTCGGTGGTGCAGTTCTCGAAAAATTATTGATTGAAAATCAGTCTATTAATTATCTTTTACTGGTGCGCGCCGATGATGCGCAGCAAGGGCTGGCCCGTATTCGCACGAATATGGAAAAGTTTAATATCGATGCGAATCTGCTGTCTAAAATTACGATAGAAAATATATTGTTGGGCGACCTTTCCGAGCCGGCCGACTTTTTAACTGACGCACGTATTAACAATGTCACGCACGTTATTAACTGTGCAGCCGTTGCCTCATTTGGTAATAACCCGCTCATTTGGAAGGTAAACGTAGAAGGCACTCTGGCCTTTGCCGAAAGAATGGCGCAGGTGCCGGGATTAAAACGTTTCCTGCACGTCGGTACCGCCATGTCTTGTTCGCCGGAGCCGGGTTCGCTGGTGGCGGAGAGCGGCGAGTTTGAGGAAGACGCCGAGCACCTGGTGGAATATACGCGTTCCAAATCCACCATCGAACAGCTGATGCGCCAACGCTGCCCGCAAATGCCGCTGACCATCGCTCGTCCGTCGATCGTGGTGGGGCACACCCGCCTGGGTTGCCAGCCTTCCAGCAGCATTTTCTGGGTGTTCGGCATGGCGCTGATGCTGCGCAAATTCATGTGCTCGTTGGAGGACAATATCGACGTGATCCCGGCGGACTACTGCGCGGATGCGCTGGTGATGCTGATGAACAGCGAAACGCTGGAGAACGACGTGTATCACATCTCCGCCGGCGTGGAGAGCAGCGTCAGCTTTGCCGAAATCGACAACGCCATGGCGGCGGCGCTGGAAAAGGCGCCGGTGGGTGATGAGTATGCGCAGGTGACGTATGACGCGCTGGTGAAAATGCGCCGCCAGCTGAAAGACATTTTCGGCCCGTGCAACGAGCGGCTGATGCTCAAAGCGATGCGCCTGTACGGATCGTTCGCCATGCTCAACGTGCGTTTCAGCAACGAGAAGATCCTCAAGCTGGGCATGCCGAAGCCGCCACGCTTCACCGACTACATCGCCGGTTGCGTGCAGTCGACCCGCGGGCTGTCTATCCAGCAGCAGATGGTGGTGGACTTCAAATAACCGCCGGGCGCAGCGGGCGCCCGAGGTTGCTTCGCTACCAGGACGAAGAGGACCAGAAGACGCGGCCGAGCACCACCAGTTGCTCTTTGCGCTGCTGATAGCTGAGGTGCTCGTCCTGGTATTCTTCCCGGTTGAGGGAGCGGATGATGACGCCGCCGTCCGGCTGCTCGATCAGCACCTTCACCCGCAGCAAATTGCCGTGGCGGATGGCGTAGGTCTTGCCTTCCCGGATGCGTGTGTCGTCGGTGTTGATGCCGACCACGTCGCCGTCCTGCAGCCGTGGTTCCATGCTGGAACCGGAGATGCGAATGATGCGTGCGGCGTTGACCGCCACCCCCATCTTGTGCAGGTAGTAACGGCGGAAGATCAGCGAAAACTCCTCGCGATCGACGATTTCGTAGCAGCCGTCGCCGGCGGAAAAATCAATATCCAGCAGCGGGATCTCCACAAACTCTTCCTTGTCCTGTTCGGTATCTTCCCATACCACCGGTTTCAAACGGGCGGGCTGGAAGTCCGACTCCGCCGCCACGTTGTCAAATGGGCGCACCAGCTGCTTTTCGTGAAACACGTCGAACCAGCCCTTGGGCAAATTCAGCCTGGCCTCGATCCGCCTGGCCAGATTGTCGCCAAGATTGCGAGAGGATTTTTCCCCGATGATTTGGCTCAGCGTCGGCGCGGAAGACTCAACCAGCGTGGCGAACTCATTCTGGTTGACGCCTTGCCGGGCGTAGCGGGCCATCAATTCGCGCAGATTGTTGCGCCTGATTTCTTTAGTTTCCATTGTTCGATGATCGCACTCTTTAGCAAAAAGGTAAATAACGGTTTTGCTAAAAAACACTTGCGCATGATTTAGCAATTAGCTAAAACAAAAGGGTGAGCCAAAGGTTCACCTGTGCGGAGCGGCCTGTCATGATGAGAGGCCGCTCAGTGAAATCAAACGAGAGAGGGACTTTACGATGTACAAGATTGATTACAATAGCTACCGATCGGTCGCCAGCTTCGGCCACCGCGTGCGCTTTCTGGTGCTGCACTACACGGCGCAAAACTTTGCCGACTCGGTGAAGTCGTTGACCGGAAAATCGGTGAGCGCGCACTATCTGGTGCCGGATCCGACCGAGGCCACCTATCAGGCCGCCGGCTTTAGCGGCGTGCGCATTTTCAACCTGGTGGACGAGAACGAGCGCGCCTGGCATGCCGGTACCAGCCAGTGGGGCACCCGCAGCAATATCAACGACACCTCGATCGGCATCGAGATCGTCAACCTGGCGAGCGGCGACGGTGAAAACATCACCTTCCCGCCGTTTAACCCGCAGCAGATCGAGGCGGTCACCCAGCTGGCGCAGAATATCCTGCAGCGTTACCCTGACATCTCGCCGGTGAACGTGGTGGCGCACTCCGACATCGCGCCGGGCCGCAAGAGCGATCCGGGCCCGCAGTTCCCGTGGCAGCAGCTGTATCAGGCCGGCGTCGGCGCCTGGTATGACGAGGCGACCAAGCAGCAGCGCCAGCAGGAATACTGCCGCCAGGGGCTGCCGGCGCAGGCCGAGCTGCTGAAACTGTTCGCCCAATACGGCTACGACACCTCGGCGGCAAATACCGCAGAAGGCTATCGCCAGCTGGTGCGCGCGTTCCAGCTGCACTTCCGCCAGCAGAAGTATGACGGCGTGATGGATGTCGAAACCGCCGCCGTTCTACGCGCGCTGGTCGACAAGTACGCCGCCTGAGCCTGACCGCGAATGGGGGACGCCTCATTCGCCTTTTCCTTGCCGGGCTTCCTCCGCTAAAATAGCGGTCTGGCTGGTCTTTATCGGAGGCATTGTGCGCCTCGATCGAAAAATCTCTTCCCTTGAATTGCTGACCTACCGCCACTATCGCATCGTCCACGGCGTGCGCATCGGGTTGGCGTTTATCCTGACCTTTCTGCTGATCCGCTTGCTGGCGGTGCCCGAAGGCACCTGGCCGCTGATCACCCTGGTGGTGGTGATGGGGCCGATCTCGTTTTGGGGCAACGTGCTGCAGCGGGCGCTGCAACGCATTGCCGGCACGGTGTTCGGCGCCGCGTCCGGCCTGATCGCCCTGTATCTGGAACTCTATTCGCTGCCGCTGATGCTGGCTTGGTGCGGCGTGGTGATGTTCGTCTGCGGTTACCTGACGCTGGGCAAACGGCCGTATATGGCGCTGCTGGTGGGGATCACGCTGGCGGTGGTGTGCGGCGCGGGCGCCGGTGACATGCACACCGCGCTGTGGCGCAGCGGCGACGTGATCTTCGGCTCGCTGCTGGCGCTGCTGTTCACCAGCATCTACCCACAGCGCGCCTATATTCTGTGGCGCATGCAGATGGCGGACTGCCTGCAAACCGCCGCCCGCCTCTACGGCGCGTATTTTTCGCCGAACGTCATTGAGCGGCCGCGGCTGGAGCCGCAGCTCAAGGACCTGCTGAATCAGGTGGTGAAGCTGCGCAGCCTGATCGTGCCCGCCAGCAAGGAAACCCGCATCCCCAAAGCGGTGTTCGAGGCGGTGCAAACCCTCAGCCGCAATCTGGTGTGCACGCTGGAGCTGATGGCCGACGCCTACTGGGCCTCGCGTGAAACGCACTTCATCATGTTAAACGCCCGCACGCTGCGCAGCACCCAGCTGCTGACGTTGAGCTCGCTGGAATCGCTGGCGGTGCTGATGCGCGAAGGGCCGCAGGCGCAGCGGCAGGCGGCGGCGGGGCAGCTGGCGGAGATCGCCGGCGAGCTGAAAACGCTGATGCAAGAGGTCAGCCTCGGCCAGCACGGCGAAGCGCCGATTTACGGCTATGTCTGGCTCAGCATGGAGCTGGCGCAGCAGCTGGAAGAGCTGGGGGATCTGCTCCAGGTCTGCACCGCCGCCGGGCGCGAATAAGGGGTCAGATCATGAAGGCGGCGCTTTGGGTTTTGGCCGCCGGGGCAAAGTGGGTAAGATAAGGCAATCACTGTTGTGCCGGACTGCCACAAACCTGTATCTTGGTGCCATGTGGCCGTAAGCAAATGAATCTGTGTATTACTAAAGCAAGGGTATAAAGATGGATAATGCAAATAAGCCGAGTTTCCAGGACGTGCTGGAGTTTGTGCGTATGTTCCGCCGCAAAAACAAACTGCAACGCGAGATCGTCGACAACGAAAAGAAAATTCGTGATAACCAGAAGCGCGTGCTGCTGCTCGACAACCTGAGTGAGTACATCAAGCCCGGCATGAGCATTGAAGACATTCAGGGCATCATCGCCAACATGCGCAGCGACTACGAAGATCGCGTTGATGACTACATCATCAAAAATGCCGATCTGTCCAAAGAGCGCCGCGAGCTGTCCAAAAAGCTGAAAGCAATGGGCGAAGTGAAGTAACCCGCTTTAGCGGGCCGGGCGTCCTGCCTGGCCCGCATCCTTATCCCGCCTGATTTGCCGTTCTTGCCGACACTGCCGTTTCCGTTGGGGCGTTCCCCGGCGGCCGAAGGCGCCTCCCCATCCTGCAGGATCTGCAGGTGACCGCCGGGGAACGCTTGTTACTGCTCCGCGCCGTACATGTCGAAGTCGAAATACCTGTCGTTGATTTTCTTGTAAGTGCCGTTGGCGCGGATCGCCTGCAGCGCGGCGTTGAAGGCGTTCAGCAGCGCGGTATCGTCTTTGCGCACCCCGATGCCGTCGCCGACGCCGAAGTATTTGCTGTCGGTCAGCTCGGCGCCGATAAAGGCGAAATCTTTGCCGCCGGGCGTTTTGAAAAACTCGCTGGCGCTGACGCTGGCCAGCAGCGACGCATCCAGCCGGCCGTTGGCCAGATCTTCGTTCACTTCCTGTTGGCTTTGGTAAGCCACCACGTTGACGCCGGCCGGGCGCCACAGCGCGTTGGCATAGGCCTCCTGGCTGGAGCCTTGCTGCACGCCGACCGATTTGCCCTTCAGCGAGGCGACGGTAGGCTGCAGGTTGCTGCCCTTATGCGCCACCAGCCGCGCCGGGGCGTTGGAGACTTTGCTGGAGAAGGCGATCTGCTGCCGGCGCTGTGGCGTGATGGTCATCGACGAGGCGATGGCGTCGAACTTCTTCGCCTGCAGGCCGGGGATCATGCCGTCCCAGCTGCTTTCTACCCACACGCATTTGGCCTGCATCTGGTCGCACAGCGCCTGGGCGATATCGACGCCGAAGCCGGTCAGCTTGCCCTGCGGAGTTTTATACTCCAGCGGCGGAAAAGTGGGATCGATGCCCAGCTTGATCACTTTGCCGCTGAATTCACCGCTCAGCGCGGGAAAGCTCGCGGCCAGCGGCAGTAACAACAACAGCCCTTTGATGGTTTTCATGTCATTTCCTCAGCGTTGGCGATTAAACCGCAGGGCGAGCCAAAAAGCGCTCGACCAATTTGACCCAGTAGGTGGCGCCCAGCGACAGACTGTCGTCGTTGAAGTCATAACCGGGATTGTGCAGAGAATTGCCCGGCGTGGCGGGGCCGTTGCCGATCGAGATATAGCTGCCTGGGCACTTCTCCAGCATAAAGGCGAAATCTTCGCTGGCGGTGAACGGCCGCAGCGTGGGGATAACCCGGTTTTCTCCGGCCCATTCCAGCGCCACCGCGCGCGCCAGCTCGGTTTCTGCCGGGTGGTTCACCAGCACCGGGTAGCCGTGCTGATAGTCGATCTCCGCGCGGGCGCCGAAGCTGGCGGCCTGCGCCGTGACCAGCTCGGTGATGCGCTGCTCCAGCCGCTCACGCACCGCTGCCGTCAGCGCGCGCACGCTGAGCGTCAGGGTGGCGGTCGCCGGGATCACGTTGGCGGCCAGGCCGGCCTGCATCGCCCCCACGGTGACGATCGCCGTTTCCTGCGGATCGATATTGCGCGCCACGATGGTTTGCAGGCTCATGACGATGGCCGCGCAGGCCACCACCGGATCGACGGTGCTCTGCGGCACCGCGCCGTGGCCGCCGTGGCCGTGCAGGGTGATGTGTACCGTATCGGCCGAGCACATGAAGGGGCCGCTGGCGAAGCCCAGGTGGCCGGCGGGGAAGCCGGGCACGTTGTGCATGGCGAACACCGCGTCGCAGGGGAAACGCTCAAACAGGCCGTCTTCAATCATCACTCTGGCGCCGCCGCCGCCTTCTTCCGCCGGCTGAAAGATCAGGTGCAGCGTGCCGCTGAAGTTCGGCTGCCGCGCCAGATAGCGCGCCGCCGCCAGCAGCATGGCGGTGTGCCCGTCGTGGCCGCAGGCGTGCATCACCCCGGAATGGGTGCTGGCGTGCGGCAAGCCGGTCGTTTCGGCAATCGGCAGGGCGTCCATGTCGGCGCGGATGCCGAGCGATTTTCCCGGCCCGCGCTGCAGTGTGGCGACAACGCCGGTTTGTCCTACGCCGCGCGTGACGCGGTAACCCCATTCCGCCAGCCGTTGCGCCACCAGATCCGACGTCGCGAACTCCTGGAAGCCCAGCTCCGGGTGGGCGTGAATGTGTCGGCGAAGTGCGACCATTTCATCATGAACGGCGGCGATCTCAGGCAGTACGAGTGAAGGGCTCATCACGGTCTCCGGCAAAGGGTCCCGGCCAACGGGCGGGGAATGGGGCAGAGGGATAGGCATCGAGACTAGCAAACTCCGTTTTTGCCGGGTAGCCGCCGTTCGGTTATGCTGACAACTGATGATTGTCAGGAGGTGAACATGAAACTGCACCAACTGCAGGCGCTGGTGGCCAGCGCCGACAGCGGCAGCATTCGCGCGGCGGCGCGGCATCTGGGGCTGTCGCAGGCGGCGGTGACCCGCGCGCTGCGCGAACTGGAGCAGGAGCAGGCGCTGCCGCTGCTGATCCGCACCCCGACCGGGCTGGGCTTTACCCCCTACGGCAAAACCCTGTTGGCGCACGCCCGGCTGGTGTTGAATCAGCTGGAGCAGGCGCAGGGGGAAATGGCGGCGCTGCGCGGGCGGACGGCGGATCTGGTCAAGGCGGCGATCACCCCCTGGCTGATGCTGACGGTGTTGCCGCCGGCGGTGATGGCGTTTCGCAGCAAGGTGCCGGCGGTGCGGCTGGAACTGTCGGAAAGCCTGATGGCCAATGCCCAGTCGCAGCTGCGCGAGGGCACGATGGATTTTGCCATCACGCCGCTGCCGGCATCGTCGGCGCCGCAGGAGTTTCACTGCGAACCGCTGCTGGAGTATGAAACGGCGTATATGGTGCGGCGCGGCCACCCGCTGGCGCACAGCACCTCGCTGCATCAGCTGCTGGAGCAGGATTGGGTGATGAGCTATACCCAGGAAAGTTTCGATGCGCTGCTCGATGCGGTGTTCCACCGCCACGGCGCGCGCCTGCCGCGCCAGCGCATCATCCAGGCGCATTCGTTCGGCATGCTGCAGGCGCTGGTGGAGTCCGCCGAGATGTGTACCTGGTGCCCGCGGCCGATCGCCGCGCTGCCGCAGTTCGCTTCCCGCGTGCAGCCGCTGGCGCTGCGGGAGAGCTGCCAGCCGGCGCAGCTGAATATCGTCACCCGGCGCAACAGCATTCTGAGCGCCGCCGCCCATGCGTTTATCGACACGCTGGTGCGCACCCTGCGCCAGCAGGCGCGATCGTCGCGGCTGGAAGATCGCCAGATCTACGATCGCGTGCGCCTGCTGATGTAGCGGATCTCCCCGGATCGCCGATCCCGCAAATGGGATCGCGATCCGCATTTGTAGCATTTTTAGCCGCGATGTTAACGATATGTGATTTTGCTCAAATAATTATTTTCGCAGCTTTGGTTATATGTCGCTCTATGTTCACGTTGTCATTTTGAGTTTTCCTAGGTGTTCTATGATTAATAAATTGAAATTTATCACTTTATAACGCTTATTGTTTTTTGTTTGATAAAAATGACAACGTCAACATTAAGAAAATTCAAGCGTTTAACGAGTGTATTGGAGGAAGAGATGAGCCAGTTGCCGGAAAAAATGCGCGCGGTCGTTTGCCACGGCCCGCAGGATTATCGTTTCGAACAGGTGCCCACGCCGCTACCGAAGGCGCGCGAGCTGGTGATCAAGGTGGAAGGCTGCGGCATCTGTGCCGGCGACTGCAAGTGCAAGAACGGCGCGCAGATGTTTTGGGGAGAGAACCCGTGGGTTAAACCGCCGGTGGTGCCGGGGCATGAGTTCTACGGCCGCATCGCCGCGCTGGGCGAGGGCGCGGAAGGCAAATACCGGATCGGCGAGCGGGTGATCGCCGAGCAGATCGTACCGTGCTGGGAGTGCCGCTATTGCAAATCCGGCAGTTACTGGATGTGTGAGACGCATAACATTTACGGTTTCCAAAAAGACGTGGCGGAGGGCGGCATGGCGGAGTACATGCGTTTTTCCGAAAACGCCATCGTGCACAAGATCCCGGAAAGCCTGAGCCATGAAGACGCGGTATTGATTGAGCCGATGGCCTGCGCCATCCACACCGTGGCGCGCGGCGACATCCAGCTGGACGACGTGGTGGTGCTGGCCGGCGCCGGGCCGCTCGGGCTGTGCATGGTGCAGGTGGCGCGCCTGAAGACGCCGAAGAAACTGATCGTGATCGACGCCATCGACGAGCGCCTGGCGCTGGCGAAGGAATTTGGCGCCGACGTGGTGATCAACCCGCTGAAGGAAGACGCCGACCAGATCGTCAAATCGCTGACCGGCGGCTACGGCTGTGACGTGTACATCGAGGCCACCGGCGCGCCGATCGGCGTCACCCAGGGGCTGCAGATGATCCGCAAGCTGGGCCGCTTCGTGGAGTTCAGCGTGTTCGGCAAGGAAACCACCGTCGATTGGTCCATCATCGGCGATCGCAAAGAACTGGACATTCGCGGCGCGCACCTGGCGCCTTACAGCTACGAAATCGCCATCGATCTGTTCGAGCGCGGGCTGGTGACCTCCAATGGCGTGGTTACCCACAGCTATTCATTGAACGACTGGGACGAAGCCTTCGCCCTGGCGGACTCGACCGACTCCATCAAGGTGATCCTGGTTCCCTGACCCTCCCGCCGTACCGCTGTTGCAGTCACGATCGCCGGCCCGTTCGCAATGGGGGGCCGGCCGGTCGGCCAAACGTAAAGACATGCTGTTGCTCTGATAACCACAACAAGAAGCTTCCCTACAGGAGAATTGGCTATGTTTTCATTATTCAAAAAGACCTTACCTTTTATCGTCGCCGGTGGAATGTTGGCGGCCAGCCATGGGGCGCTGGCCAAGCAAATCACGATCGGTATGTCGTTCCAGGAAATGAACAACGACTACTTCGTCACCATGAAGCAGGCGCTGGATCAGGCGGCGGCGGATATCGGCGCTAAGGTGTACGTGGCCGATGCGCGCCATGACGTCGCCAAACAGATCGGCGACGTGGAAGACATGCTGCAGAAGAAGGTGGATATCCTGCTGATCAACCCGACCGATTCGGTGGGGGTGCAGTCGGCGGTGATCTCCGCCCATAAGGCCGGCGCGGTGGTGGTGGCGATCGACGCCCAGGCGGAAGGGCCGCTGGATTCGTTCGTCGGCTCGGAAAACTACGACGCCGGCTTCCAGGCGGGCGAGTACCTGGCGAAAGCGCTGGGCGGCAAAGGCAAGGTGGCGATCCTCGACGGCATCCCGGTGGTGCCGATCCTGGAGCGCGTGCGCGGCTTTGAAGCGGCGATGAAGAAATACCCCGACATCAAGATCGTCACCAAGCAAAACGGCAAGCAGGAGCGCGACACCGCGCTGACCGTGACCGAAAACATGCTGCAGTCGGCGCCGGATCTGGCAGGCATCTTCAGCGTCAACGACGTCGGCGCGCTCGGCGCCCTGGCGGCGATCGAAAGCAACGGCGCCAAGGTCAAGCTGGTGAGCGTCGACGGCCAGCCGGAAGCCATCAAAGAGATCCTCAAGCCGAACTCGCCGTTCATCGCCACCTCGGCGCAGTTCCCGCGCGACCAGCTGCGCATCGCGCTCGGCATTGCGCTGGCCCGCTACTGGGGTGCCACGGTGCCGAAAACCGTGCCGGTCAAAGTGAAGCTGATCGACCGCAGTAATGCGGCCGGCTTTAGCTGGTAACAGCGGCCGGGTTCGCCCCGCTGCGGCGGGGCGTTCGGCGTGGAGGGCTATGCGGTGACACCTTTACTGGAACTGAAGCGAATAAAAAAGAGCTTTCCCGGCGTGAAGGCGCTGGACGGCATCGATCTGGCCATTCAACGCGGCGAAGTGCATGCCCTGCTGGGCGAAAACGGCGCCGGCAAATCGACGCTGGTGAAAATCATGTGCGGCATCTATCAGCCGGACGAGGGCGATATTTTTATCGACGGCGAGCAGCGCCGCTTTAACAACTATCGTCAGGCGATCGAGGCCGGGGTCGGCATTATTTTTCAGGAATTCTCGTTGATTCCCTACATGAGCGCCATCGACAACATCTTCCTCAACCGGGAGATCAGGAACCGCTGGGGCCTGCTGGATCGGCGGGCGATGCGGCGCAAGGCCGAGGCCATTTTCAAGCGGCTGACGGTGGCTATCGATCTCGATTGCCCGGTGGAACAGCTGAGCGTGGCGCAGCAGCAGTTCGTTGAGATTGCCAAGGCGCTGTCGCTGGAGGCGCGGGTGCTGGTGCTGGATGAGCCGACCGCCACGCTGACGCCGGGCGAGGCCGAGCACCTGTTCAGCGTGATGAACGATCTACGGCTGCTGGGCGTTGGCATGGTGTTTATCTCGCACCACCTGGACGAGATCTTCACCATCTGCGATCGCATCACCGTGCTGCGCGACGGCGCCTACATCGAAACGCTGGCTACCGGCGACACCAACGTGGAAGAGCTGGTGCGGCTGATGGTCGGGCGCAAAATCGAGAACGCCTTCCCGGTGAAACAGCACCCGGTCGATACCGCGACGGTGCTGCTGGAGGCGGAGATCCAGCGCGAGAAACACGGCGTGACCGACCGCTTCCACCTGCACAAGGGCGAGATCCTCGGCTTCGCCGGGCTGGTGGGCTCCGGGCGCACCGAGACCGTCTCGGCGCTGATCGGCGCCGGCCGCTGCCACCGCAAACGCGTCAGCCTCGGTGGCCAACCGGCGGCGCTGCGCTCCCCGGCGCAGGCGCTGGCGCAGGGCATCGGCCTGCTGCCGGAGAGCCGCAAAACCGAGGGCCTGGTGCTGCCGTTCTCGGTGGCGCAGAACATCACCCTCAACCGGCACCACCGGCGCGGCAAGATCTTCGTCAACGCCCGGAAGGATCGCGACGTGGTGCAGCGGCTGATCCGCGCCGTGGGGGTGAAAACCCCGGACGCCGGGACCGCCGTCAGCACCCTGAGCGGCGGCAACCAGCAGAAGGTGGTGATCGCCCGCTGGCTCAACAACGACTGCAACATCCTGATCTTCGACGAGCCGACGCGCGGCATCGACGTGGGCGCCAAGGCCGAGATCTACCAGCTGATGCAGCAACTGACCCAGCAGGGCATCTCCATCATCATGATTTCCTCCGAACTGCCGGAGATCATCGGCGTGTGTGACCGCGTGCTGGTGTTTCGCGGCGGCCACATCGTCGCCGAGCTGACCGGCGATGACATCGAATCCAACCACATCATGCTTCACGCGACCGGGAGTGCCTTATGATCGGAATTGAACAACCCGCCGTGGCGCGCCGCGCCGCCGGCCCCAGCCTCGGCAAGCGCTGGGAAAAACTGCTGCATCACCCGGCGGTCTTGCCGTTTATCGGCTTCGCTGTCCTGTTCGTGCTGATGAGCCTGCTGAACGACAGCTTCCTCAGCGTCAACAACCTGACCAACGTGGCGCGCCAGGTGTCGATCAATGCCATCATCGCGGTGGGCATGACCTGCGCCATCCTGACCGGCGGCATCGATCTCTCGGTGGGGCCGGTGATGGCGCTGGCCGGCTCGGTCGCCGCCGGGCTGATGCTGGCGGCGGTGCCGATCCCGCTGGCGATGGTGGCGGCGCTGGCGGTCGGCGCGCTGTTCGGCCTGGCCAACGGCGCCTGCATCGCCTACCTGCGCATGCCGCCGATCATCGTCACCCTGGCGTCGATGGGCATCGCCCGCGGCCTGGCGCTGCTCTATACCGGCGGCTACCCGATCTCCGGCCTGCCCGACGTCTTCTCCTTCTTCGGCCGCGGCACGGTGCTGGGCATTCAGGTGCCGATCCTGATCATGCTCGGCGTGTACCTGCTGGCCTGGCTGATGCTCAACCAGCTGCCGTTCGGCCGCTACGTCTACGCGATGGGTGGCAACGAAGAGGCGGCGCGCCTGAGCGGCATCCGCGTGCCGCGCTACAAGATGCTGGTGTACGTGATCAGCGGCCTGACCGCCGCGCTGGCCGGGCTGGTGCTGACTTCGCGCCTGATGAGCGGGCAGCCCAACGCCGGCGAAGGCTTCGAGCTGGACGCCATCGCCGCGGTGGTGCTGGGCGGGGCGGCGATCTCCGGCGGGCGCGGCGCCATCGTCGGCACGTTGGTGGGGGCGATGATGCTCGGGGTGCTCAACAACGGCCTCAATCTGATGAACGTGTCGCCATATATCCAGAACGTGGTGAAGGGCGGCATCATCCTGGCCGCCATCTACCTCAGCTCCGTGCGGCGCAAATAGGAGGCGCGATGGCAGTCTTTCTTGGCATAGACGTCGGCGGCACGGTGATCAAGGCCGGGCTGTATCGGGCAAGCGGCGAAGAGCTGGCGATCGCCGAGCGCGACGGCGCGGCGATTGCCGCCCAGCCGGGCTTCAGCGAACGCAATATGGATGCGCTGTGGGATGACGTTTGCGCGGCGATCCGCCAGACGCTGCACGCGGCGGGGCTGGAGGCCGGCCAGGTGCGCGGCGTCAGCTTCTCGGCGCACGGCAAAGGGCTGTACGCCATCGACCGCCACGGCAAACCGGTCGGCAACGGCATTCTCTCTTCGGACAACCGCGCGGCGGCCACGGCGGCTGAGCTGCGCCGCGCCGGGGTGGACGCGCAGACCTACCCGCGCAGCCTGCAGCCGCTGTGGCCCAGCCACCCGGCGCTGCTGCTGCGCTGGCTGAAGCAGCAGCAACCGGCGCAGTACGCCGCCGTCGATCGCATCCTGATGGCGCACGACTACCTGCGCTTTCGCCTCACCGGCGAGGCGGCGGCCGAGGTGACCAACATCTCCGGCAGCAACCTGTTTAACCAGCGCAGCGGCGCTTACGATCCGGCGCTGATGGCGGCCTTCGGCATCGAAGAGGCGCAGGAGAAAACCGCGCCAACGATCGGCTCGGCGCAGCTGGCCGGGCGGGTGACGGCCGCGGCAGCGGCGCAGTGCGGCCTGCGGGCAGGCACCGCGGTGTACGGTGGCCTGTTCGACGTGGTGGGTGCGGCGCTCAGCTCCGGCGTGGCCGACGATCGCACGCTCAGCGCGGTGGCGGGCACCTGGTCGATCGCCACCTGCGTGACCGAGCGCATCATTCCCGCCGATTACCCCTACGCCTGGGGGCGCTACTGCATCGACGGCCGCTATTTCGTGCACGAAGGCAGCCCGACCTCGGCCGGCAATCTGGCCTGGTTCCTGCGCCAGTTCTGCGCCGACGACCGGCAGCGCTACGCCCAGTTCAACGCCTGGGTGGCCGAGCGCCGCGAGCAGCCCAGCGGGCTGCTGTTCCTGCCGTATCTGTACGGCTCCAACCTCGGCGGCAACACGCCGGGCGGGCTGATCGGCCTGAGCGCCCACCACGAGATGGCAGACGTGGTGCAGGCGATCTACCAGGGCATCGTGTTCTCGCACCTGATTCATCAGGAGCGCATGGTGCAGCTGAACCCGCGCATCGAGCGGGTGCGCATGACCGGCGGGCCGACGCAGTCCGAGGTCTGGATGCAGATGTACGCCGACGCCGGCAACCTGCCGCTCGAGGTGGTGGAAACCCGCCAAAGCGGCTGCCGCGCCGCCGCCCTGTGCGCCGCCGTCGGCGCCGGGGAGTACGCCGGGTTCGCTGAAGCGATCGCCGCCGCGCCGCCAAAACTGCGTTGTTATTATCCCGCGACCGCCGCCCATCGGCGCCTGCGCGCCCAGCAGGCGCGCTATCTGGCGGTCGCCCAGGCTTTGAGTGAGGTGACTGATGCAAACGACTAACGCCGCCTGTCTGGGGCTGTATGAAAAGGCGCTGCCCGCCGATCTGAGCTGGCCTCAGCGGCTGGCCATCGCCGCCGAGCTGGGCTTTGAATTTGTGGAGATGTCGATCGACGAGCAGCCGGCGCGCCAGCAGCGGCTGGACTGGGATCGCCGCCAGCGGCTGGCGTTTATCCAGGCGCGGCTCGACAGCGGGGTGACGGTGCCAAGCCTGTGCCTGTCGGCGCACCGGCGCGATCCGTTCGGCAGCGCCGACGCCGCCACCCGCGAGCGGGCGCGGGTGCTGATGAGCAAGGCGCTGGAACTGGCAACGGATCTTGGCATCCGCAACATCCAGCTGGCGGGCTACGACGTCTATTACGAACCCGCCGATCGCCACAGCCGCGCACGCTTTATCGAGGGCATGCAGTGGGCGGCGGAACAGGCCGCCAGGGCGCAGGTGATGCTGTCGGTGGAGGTGATGGACACGCCGTTCATCAACAGCATCAGCAAATGGCGCGACATCGCACGCCACGTTAACAGCCCGTGGTTCACGGTGTATCCCGATCTCGGCAACCTCAGCGCCTGGGGCAACGACGTCGCCGCCGAGCTGGCGCTGGGCATCGGCAGCATCACCGCCGTGCATCTCAAAGACACCGTCGCGGTGGGGCCGGGCAGCGCCGGGCAGTTCCGCGACGTGCCGTTCGGCGAGGGCTGCGTGGATTTCGCCCACGCCTTTTCCGTGCTCAACGCGCTCGGCTATCGCGGCCCCTACCTGTTGGAGATGTGGGCGCGCGAAGACGGGCAGGATAAGCAACGCATCGCCCAGGCCAAGGCCTGGATCGCACAACAGATGATTGAGGGAGGCATCGTATGTTGAACGAACTCAAGCGGCAGGTGCTGGCCGCCAACCTCAGCCTGCCGGCGTACGGGCTGGTGACCTTTACCTGGGGCAACGTCTCGGCGATCGACCGCCAGAGCGGGCTGGTGGTGATCAAGCCTTCGGGCATCGCCTACGAGGCGATGACGCTGGCGGATCTGGTGGTGGTGGATCTGGAGGGCAAGGTGCGCGAAGGGCACCGCAAACCCTCATCCGACACCGCCACCCACCTGGCGCTGTACCGCGCCTTCGCCGATATCGGCGGCGTGGTGCACACCCACAGCCGCAACGCCACCATCTGGGCGCAGGCCGGGCAGCCGATCCCGGCGCTGGGCACCACCCACGCCGACTACTTTTACGGCGACATTCCCTGTACCCGGCCGATGAGCGAGGCGGAGATCGCCGGCGATTACGAAGGGGAAACCGGCAAGGTGATTATCGAAACCTTCAGTCAGGCGGGGCGCGATCCGCAGCAGGTGCCGGGAGTGCTGGTCTATTCCCACGGCCCGTTCGCCTGGGGCAAGTGCGCGGCGGATGCGGTGCACAACGCGGTGGTGCTGGAGGAGGTAGCGATCATGGCGATGGCGACGCGCCAGCTGGCGCCGGCCATCGCCCCGATGCAGCCGGAGCTATTGGACAAACATTTCCTGCGCAAGCACGGCAAACACGCCTACTACGGGCAATAGCGCCCGTCAGCGATTCAACAGCGAGCCGGTGAAGAATTCTCTGCGCACCGGCAGCTCGCCGCGCGGGCTGTTAATGGCGCTGAACAGCAGCTCCGCGGCGATCTCCCCCAGTTTCTGCGTATCGTGATACACCCCCGGAATGTGCAGGCCGTAAGCGCCGGCGCGCGGCGGTTCGTCTATCGAGAAGAACTTCACCTGTTCATAAAGCCCCATCTCGTGGCAGATGGCGATGGCGCCCAGCGTGATGATGCCATTCAGGCCGATGATGTAATCCGGGCGGTTCTCCGGCTGCGCCAGATAGGCGCGCACCTCGCTCTCTTGCGAGGTGAAATCGTAGTCGCCGTTGATGATATGGATCTCACGCCCGCTGCCCTGCAGCGCCGCGACGATGCCGGCGGTGCGCGTTAGCGTAATTTCCGAATCCGCCGGGCCGCCGATAATCAGCAGCTTCTGCTCCGGCTGCTCCGCCAGATAGCGCCCGGCCAGCACGCCGATCTCGCGGTTGTCGAGGAACACGCCGCTCAGCTGCTGATCGTAGAGATCGCGGTCGATCAGGATCAGTGGCACGCCGTACACCTCGGCCAGCTCGAGATAGGCGGGGCGGTAGCGCTTGTCGTCGCGCACCGCCGACAGCAGGATGCCGCGCGCCTTGTAGCCGAACAGCGCCTGAATGGCGCGCATTTCCGCCTCTTCGCTGCCGTCGGTGTCGAACAGCATGATCTGGTAACCCTGCTGACGCGCAATGCGCGACACGGTCTTGATCAGGCCGGAATAGAACGGGTTGTACATGCTGCTGGTGACGATGCCGATAATCTGGCTGCTGCTGCTTTTCAGCCCCTGCGCGAACGCGTTGGGCACATAGTTCAGCTCTTTGGCGATGGCGTGAATGCGCTCGCGGGTTTCCGGCTTGACCAGCTCGGGCTTATTGAAGGCGCGGGAAACGGTGATATTGGTCACCCTGGCGCGGCGGGCGATATCCACGATAGTGGCATTGGGATTGGCTTTCGACACCGTCTTTCCTTGCGTTATGCCTCAACAGATCCCTTATTGTAGGGAAAGGGCGGGGGCGGTGCTAGGGGGGAGTTGGGGGGAGGGAAAATAATGGAATGAATATAGAGGTAATAATGTCGTTAGTTTATTAATTGTAAGTTTAATTATTTTATGTGGCTATATTTTGTTGGCGGGGAGTTTGATAAGGTGTGTTTCATGGTCGAAGTTAGGTAACAATGGCTGCTTTGTGCCAGGAGCGGACGTTACTACTACTCGACCTAAAGTAAAGCAATTGTACTCATTAAATAGTGGCAATTAGGTTTGGTGCCCAGTCGAACGAAATCTCATGTCAGGCGAAAAAAAACGTCTGAAAAATGGATTAGCACATACGCATGTGTACTATGTATGTGCCATTTTTCGATTTAAAAGTCGCCATTTCCGATATTATTTTCACTGCCCATAATCTTTTGATTTATCAAAAAAGAGCCTTAGAGTGTGACACACGTTGCATTGAGCGGGGAACCTCATTAACAAATCTGCATGCACTTACAGAAGATATTATGTTCACGTCATATAACCATGCTAGGTTATATCTTGCACGTGGAGAATAATTATGATATTGGTGCTTCCAAAAATGAAGCATCTTAGATAAAGGATTAGTAAGTGGTTACATATAATTCAATGTGGTTAGCACCCCCTAAATCATGGGACGAGTTTGAGGATATGTGCAAAAGTTCATTCCAACTGCGGTGGTCCAATCCTAATCTGAACAGACATGGACGGTCAGGACAGAAGCAAGATGGAGTTGATGTGTATGGTGCTGACTCCTTCGGGCACTTCGTTGGAATCCAGTGTAAAAATACAGTATCAGGAATTAGCAGAGCGATAATCGATGATGAATTACTTAAGGCTGAAAAATTTAACCCAAAAATCACGGCTCTTTACATCGCTACGACGGCTCCCAGGGATGTCAACATTCAGAGCTATGTAAGAACACTCAACGATGCCAGACGATTAAATAGCCTGTTTCCTGTCGATGTTGCTTTCTGGGACGATGTTAGCTTTGATTTAAGGAAAGACCCAAGTGTACTCAGAATGTACTACCCGCAAATGTTCGAACAACACCAACCGACGAGGGAAGAACTTTTGCGTAAGAGAGATATCTCAAATTTGTCGACATTGTTGAATGTGATTGATTTTTCTTCAACAATAGACCACTTGCAGTGGGGCGCAAAATATATTCATTCATTAATTATTTCTGAATACGATAATATTCTGAACACTTTAAATTCACCAGTTTTTCAGCTGAGTGATGCAGATTTAGAACGCGTCATATATGATTTCGCAACGGCCTGGAGTAATCTAATTTCCTTATTTAGAAAAGCCCCATATAATTATTTAGCATCGCAAGATACTTTTAGTTTTATAAATCCCGGTGACTTCTGTCGAAATCAGGAGGAGAACGATTTATACGACGAAATCACGCATAGCATGGGCAATCTCCAAGTTAAAATTAGTAATTTTTGTGACTTTATAAACAATCACTACCATGAAATAAACTTAACTGAAACGAGCGCGAAAGCTAGGAAGTATTATTAAACCTTTTTTCTTAAGGGCTGCACTCACAGCCCTTAATGCAGTCATACTGCCATATCTTCATATTTTGCAATCGGTACGCAGTTGGGTGCTTTTCTTGAAGTCCGTTCCTCGCTCAAAGCCGCCCTTCAAATGCCACCATTCAAAGCAATAAACCAGCGCCAGCAGCGCTGGAGCGACGGCGGTGAGGCACTCACTGGGGAAAACAACAATCCCCGCTTAAGAGCGAACGGACAAACAACGCAGACGATGAGTTCTAGGCTCGATTACCAGTAACAACACCGCTAATCTAGCAGCGACTTTTCACCCCAACCCCCTTCGCCACAATCCCGGCAACAACCCCAGCGTCTCATCAATCAGCGCGCGTCGGTCATTGCCTGGTTTCCAGATGGTCACCATGGTTTGGCTGATCCCCTGGCTGCCCACTTCGGTGCGCAGCGTGTTGACGTTTTTCCACTGTTCGGCATGCATGTGCGTCGGCAAGAATCCCCAGCCGCAGCCCTGTTCGAGCAGGGCGCGTAGCATTTCCAGCTCGTTGGTAAATATTGTATGCCCGGAAATTTGCAGGCGGCGCGCCACCGGTTCGTCAGAATCCGGGTGCATGATCACCTGCGGCGTGAGCGAGAGTTCCAGCAGCGAGAGCGGCTGTTCCGCGCCGGGGAAAAGCGTTTTGGCGGCGTAAAAATCCATCGCTATCGCCCCTAAGGCGCGCCACTCCATGGCGTCGCCCACGCTGCGATGGCGCGCCTGGCAGATGCCCAGATCGGCCTGGCCGCTTGCCAGCAGGCTTTCCGCTTCGTCGCGCGAGGCGTTAATCAGGCTCAGGCGCGTGTTGCGTTGGGCCATCGCGGCAATCAGCGCCTGCAGTAGCGCGCGGGGCGTGAAGGGATCGTAGACCAGCGAGATTTCCTGCGTTGCGCTCTTCGGCACGTCTTTAGCAAACGCCTCAAACGCTTTCACCTGGCGCATCAGCAGGTGCGCCTGGCGCTGCAGCTGTTCGCCTTCCGGCGTCAGGTGCAGGCTGCGCCCCTCGCGCAGGAACAGTGCATAGCCCAAGCCATCCTCGAGAAAATCAATCAAATCGCGCAGCGTCGTGCGGTCTTTGCCCAGCTTGAGCGCGGCTTTCGCCAGGCTGCCGTGCTCGGCCACGGCGGTGAAGGCTTCCAGTTGGGCAAAGGAATAAATCAGGCTTGGCACGCGGCTCTCCCGTCGATTTTGCGGGGGATTTTCCCCCATCAGGCGTTTTTTATTATAGGCCGCGTTTTTTTAAGCTGAACGCCTTCCTGAGCTAAGCGAGAAAAAATATGAAAAGCAAAGTGTTTAACCGCAGCCTGCTGGCGGGCGTTGTCATCAGTCTCTGCAGCGGTCTGTTGGCGCCCGCCGCGCTGGCCGCCTGTGCGGGCACCGAACTCAGCGCCTGTCCGGCGCCTTTCGATGCGCAATTGCCGGACACGCACAAGATGCTCACCTGGAGCCAGAGCGACCGGGTGATCGGTTTTCGTAACGACTACCGCAACTATGCGGGGGATGTATTTCACCATGGCAACGCCACGCCGCTGCTTACTGCCGCTAAACAGCTAACCGATGCCAGTTATCGGGTGAATGGCAAAACCTACCACCTGCAGGATTACCTGCAGCGCCAGAACGTCAGCGGCATGCTGGTATTGAAAGACGGCAAAATCGCCTGGAAATAT
This sequence comes from Serratia sp. SSNIH1, assembly GCF_002935055.1. Taxonomy (NCBI): domain Bacteria; kingdom Pseudomonadati; phylum Pseudomonadota; class Gammaproteobacteria; order Enterobacterales; family Yersiniaceae; genus Serratia; species Serratia sp. SSNIH1. Next base: position 3,974,141 of record NZ_CP026383.1, on the reverse strand, counting down.
CTGGGGCAGGGCAATACCGACGCCACGCTGTGGACGTCGCGCTCGGTGGGTAAATCCGTGGTGGCCACGCTGGTGGGCGTGGCGATTAAACAGGGCAAAATCCGCTCGCTCGACGATCTCATCACGCAATACGAATCCGATCTGAAAGGCACCGCGTGGGACGGCGTGACCCTCGGGCAGCTGATCACCCACACCTCCGGCGTGGCGTGGAATGAGGATTACACCAACCCGAAATCGGACTTCGCGCAGCTGACCGAGTGTGAAGCCAAGCCCGGCACCTACGCCTGCGTGCGCAAGCTGGTGGCCGGTTTGCAGCGTGCGCATCCGGCCGGGCAGAACTGGTCTTACTCCTCCGGCGGCGCGTGGCTGCTGGGCGACGTGCTGGAGCGCGCCACCGGCATGCCGCTGGCGGCCTATCTGCAGCAAAGCATCTGGCAGCCCTACGGCATGGCGAGCGACGGCGTGTGGCATGCCTACGCCAAAGGCCAGCACGACGTGGGCGCGCACGGCTTTAACGCCACGCTGGAAGACTGGGGGCGCTTCGGCGAATTTATTCTGCATAACGGGAGGTTGCCGAACGGCAAACAGATCTTGCCGGCCGATTGGGTAGCCCAGTCGGCCAACTGGACGCGGGCAGCGGGCTCGGTGTCAGCGGCGCATCCTGACGGCATTTACGGATTCCAATGGTGGAACAACGAAGTGCCGGTGAATGCGGCCAACGTAGAACCCGCTCCGCAGGTATCCCTCAAGCATTCTCTGTGGGCGCTGGGGATCTTCGGCCAGATGATTATGGTCAATCAGGCGGAGAATCTGGTGATCGTCCAGTGGTCTACCTGGCCGCAGGCGGAGCCGTCTTTCAGCGCCCAACCGCTGGAGGCGTCGCTGATGTTTAGCGCGATAGCGAAGGAATTGCGTTAATTCCACGTAGCAAGCAGGGGCGGTTGCCATTTCGCCCCTGTTCGACGGCGATGGCATAAATGCGCTCGCGCATATAACAGCGCGGAAACGGCGATCTGGGCTATGCTTTTCCCCACATCCACTTTGCGCCGAAACGGGCGTGACAAAAGTGCGATATGTCAGGCCAGGTTGAAGCTCTTTATCGAACGGCTCTTCACAGGAGTGGTTAAATTGAAAATCGATTGGCATAGCGCATTGCTAACACGCGCCACGATCGTGGATAAAAGCTACAAAAATACGCAAAACGTTCGTCGTTTCATGGTTGAGGCGTGCGGAGAGGATTTTCGCTTCGATCGTGAATTTATGGCATGGATACGCAATGACATGCCAAAGACGTTAGGTGATGTCGCCGATGAGTGGCGGCGCAGGCACTCCCTCAACCCTGGCCGATAGGGTTCAACCTGCGGGCCGCTTGGTACTTTTCTTTTCTCGCAAACCTTGCCAAGATCGCCTTTACACCAGCGCCAGGATCAGTAGCGGCGGGGTGAGCAGCCATTCAACACCTGCTCAAAGATGTGGAATACATAGTTAGGTACTTTGTCGATCGCGGGAAAGTGCTCTGTGTTGTGAGCGGGTGCCAATGAAAACGTTACTTGGTGAAACATGCATCTGGGCTGAGAAAATTTAGCCAGACGCCATCTGACAGCCTCAGTATAAATAACCGGAAGCTGTCAGATCAGCGTTGATGAAATTACTGCGCTTCCTTTGCCCCTTTCAAAAGCATGAGCTCGAGTATTTTCTTACACTGTTCATTGTATTCTGAGCCATCTTGGCTGTCTTTTATTTGCCGATTCACTGCTGTTAACAGCGAAAGATTGTTTATATTTACTGGGTTAGGATTCGCACCCCGATTGAGCAGTAGGGTCATGTGTTCAAAGGCTGAGCTAAAAAAAGCATCCATTAATAAGGTTTGTTGCAAGGAGTCTCTGATATTTATATCCGCTCCGTAATCCAGCATCACCTTTAACGTTTCAGTGTTTTTGGCTTTGATTGTTTGGAATACAATGGGTTCATTGAATACCTTATCTTTTGCGTTTGGCGGTAAACCGCCGTCGAGCATGGCTTTGACCCAAATCCCCTTGTCGGCTTTCATGACGAATTCCGCTGGGCTGCTCCCGCCCTCCGGTCTGGGTTGCAGCGGATCTGCACCGTCTTTAACCAGGTCGGTTATTATTTTCAGCCTTTCCGGCGTATTTTTATCGTAGATTGCGTTTAGCACCGACCAAAACAGCAGGGGCATGTCCGCCTTAACCGGTCGATTCATTTCTTCCTTGCTTATAGAAGGAAGCTTTTCTTTTAGTTTCACTTCATCGCCATCATAAATCAGCTGTGCGATATCCAGTTGCCGGCCTTCAAAAAAATCCTGTGGCTCATATTCCATGTTTTTGTTGCATCCTTGCATCATGAGAACAGTAAATAGTAACGCCATTGCCATTATCAACTTTCTCATATTCTCTCCCTGATAGTGGCGATAGAATAGAGTCAATTCTCTACAGGTAGTGGAGGCCAGTCACCACCCTTTTTAATTAACAACTCTTTTATCTTATTAATTTTCTCTTTGTCTTCGGCATCTCCTACGTCTCTATCTATAAAGCGTTGGAGCTGATTACCCATAGTCCAACCAAACTTCCCTTTGATTTTACTATCCGCGCCTCTCTCCAACAGAAGTATAGTATGATCAAACGAACGAGAATCCAGTGAGCTTATTAACAAGGTGTTTCCCAATGAATCCCTTGTGTTTATATCCGCACCATAATCCAACATCACCTTTAAAGTCTCAGTGTTTTTCGCGTCTAACGCTTCGAATATAATTGGCTCGTTATGAACTTTATCTCTAGAATTCGGTGGTAACCCACCATCCAACATTGCTTTTATCCAGACGCCTTTATCGCCCTGCAGGACAAACTCAGCTGGACTGCTTCCCCCTTCCGGTCTGGGTTGCAATGGGTCTGCACCCGCTTTAACCAAGTCAGTAATAATGCTCAGTCTTTTAGGCGTATTTTTATCATAGATTGCGTTTAGCACCGACCAAAACAGCAGGGTCATGTCTGCTTTCACTGGTCGATTCAGTTCTTCCTTGCTTATTGAAGGAAGCTTCTCATTCAGTTTCACTTCGTCGCCATCATAAATCAGCTTTGCGACTTCCAGTTGACGGCCTTCAAAAAAATCCTGTGGTTCATATTCCATGTTTTTTTTGCATCCTTGCATCATGAGAACAGTAAAGAGTAACGCGACTGCCATTATCAACTTGCTCATATTCTCCCCCTAATAGTGGCGACATCCTCGTCTTTCTGGTCTTCAATCAACGTTATTGTCTGGTCTATACGGTGTTTATCGAGCAGGATTCCTGCCCCACCGGCAAGCGTGTGCGGTATGCCAGCGGCATCAGGCAGCGCCAGTGATGACCACTCTTTCAAGGTGAAAGGCAATGCTACGCCCCAGGGTTTTTGCAAAGAATCGGGCAGGGCATTTTTTATAAGCTCATAATCACTTTCGTTATTGTCGGCGTAAAATGGCCCCATCGTCGCCAACACACCGGGCCGGGTTTCGACCGCCACGACAACGCCGCTCATCAGGTCGCTCTGCACTCTTGCGCGCAAGTTAGAGCTTATTCCGTTTTGCGTAACGCCAACTTCACGGCGGATCCGCTCACCACCGCGAAAACCAGAAAAAAGCGACAGAATGTCTTTATCCGGCATGTATGAAAGGCCGTGACAGGCGCGGGAAGGGCTGACTATACGGGGGAATTCATCAGGTGAAATAATATCATCGGCGATATACAGCAGTTTCAAACGGGAAAACATAGTGTGTCTCTTCCTTTGCTTGCTGCGTCTCGGCCTGTTCAGGCGGGCGCTCGCACTCCTTGCACTCGATGGGCCCTGAGGGGGCATGTTATCGAACGGCAGTCAGCGGTAGCTAACGGCGCATAGGACACCAGATAAGGGATGATAACGGCTCAAGCCAATTTGTAAAGCCGGCCAAAGATTAACCGGAAAGTTCTTGTTTTCCAAAGGCTGCTGCGGGTTTTTAACCCCGCCGATCAAACCGATAAACCAGCGCCAACGCCAGCGCCAGGATCAAAAGCGGCGGGGCGAGGGCGGTGAAGGGCGCGTTGAGGGCGAACAGCAACCCCAGGTTGAGGACGATCTGGTAAGCGATGTAGGTCAGCAGCCTTCTTGAGCTTCAGGGACAATAAACGCCGCGCGCCCGAGATCGCTTTTTGCTGCAGCGTGCGATATTCGAGAACGGTCACGAGTTGATTGCGCCGATCGTAAAAATTCATTCCCGTATTGCCCAGCGCCGCGTAATCCAACGCGTCCACTAAAGTGGGGAAGTCCGCATAGCGCATGGGAAGAGAATGAACGGAACTTGTTTCAGACATAGACAAACTAGCCATAGATTAAAAATCACCAAAAGAGATAAAAGACTCTTGGCGAGGTAATTGATATTTTACTATGAATAGGTTTTGAATAAGTTTGTTATTCAACCATCTTCATTCCACGAACATTAGTTATTAACGTCATTTTACTGGTTGTTACATTTGGTTTGGATATTACAAAAATGGAGCGGCTGTTATTAATCGCCTGCAGTTTCTTGCTATTGGTGGTGGAGCTGCTGAATACGGCGATTGAAACCGTGGTCGATCGCATTTCGCTGGAATTGCATCCGTTATCCAAACGCGCCAAAGATTTGGGCGGCGCAGCGCGGCTGGTGGCGGTGATAATGACCATCATTATTTGGGGGACGGTGCTGTTGGGAGGATAACGGCGAGGCGCGCTTCGGCATTAAACCGGTTGCTGCGGCTAAATAAGCGGCTATTATCGTTGCTTTGCGCCTTTGGCGCCATGGTAAGGATAGGTTGCCGCTATGCCCGTGAATTTTGATCTCAACGATCTTTATGCCTTCCGCGCGCTGGTGGAGTACGGCAATTTTCGGCTGGCTGCGGAGTCTATCTGCCTGTCGCAGTCGGCGCTGAGCCGCAGGATTGAGAAGCTGGAAAACGCGCTGGGCAGCAAACTGTTCGATCGCACCACCCGGCGCGTGACCTTGACGCTGTACGGGCAGGCTTTTGCCGAGCGTTCGGATCAGCTGCTGATGAATGTCGAAGCGGTGTTGGCCGATATCGATAAGGTCAGCCAGGAGCGTACCGGGCTGGTCACCGTCGCCACGGTGCCGTCGGCGGCCTACTATTTCATGCCCGACGTGATACGCCGCTTCCGGCTTCGCTATCCGCGCGTGCGCGTTAAGCTGATCGACGGCAGCGCAGGCAATGTCATTGAGGCGGTCACCGGCGGCCAGGCCGATTTCGGCATCTGCTTTGCCGGGCGGCTGCAACCTCATCTTGAATTTGTGCCGTTGGTGGGGGACGTTTACGTGGCCGCTTGCCGACGCGACCATCCGCTCGCCGCTAAAAAGAGCCTCACCTGGCGGGAATTTTATCAGCAGGACTACGTGTCGCTGGATAAAACCTCCGGCAATCGCAATCTGCTCGATCAGCGCCTGGAACACCTCATGCCGGAGCGCCCCAGCGTGTGCGAAACTCGCCATGTGACGACCATGCTGGGCATGGTTGAGGCGGGCATCGGCATTGCCGCCGTGCCCGCCATGTCGATGCCCGCTTCAGAACATTCGGTGTTGACGTCGGTGCCGCTGGTCGATCCGGTGGTGAAACGCACCGTAGGCCTCATCAGACGCGGCGGCCGCATGCAGTCTTTCGTCGCCGCCGAGCTGGAAAAGCTGATTACTGAACAGTATCACTCTGCCTGACCGGCTGCTGCGCCGGCACGGTTCGCATGCCGGTTGCGCGAATGGTCAGCTGTGCCTGAGAGGAGGCGAGGAAGTCCAGCAGCGCTTTGCCTTCGCGGCGGTGCTCCGCTTTGGCGGTTACCGCGCCGGCGAAGCGGGTGATGTACTGCACGTTTTCCGGCAGCTCGCCGATAAAGGTCACGCCCGCCACGGGCAGCAATTCGCTGACCTGCTGGAAGCCCAGCGCATATTTACCTTGCGCCACTTCAGAAGCCACCGGAATGCGCTCAACCACGTGCGCTTTTCCTTTCACCTGTTCCTCGATGCCCAGCTTTTTGAACAGTTGGCCGCTGACGTAGCGGCCGCTGGCGCTGTCGGAATAGGCGAAAGAGTCAGCCTGCAGCAAGACATTGCGCAGGTCGGCATCCGTTTTTATCACCGGCTTGGGCGCGCCCTGTTTGACCACCATGCCGATCGGCGAATCGGCCAGCTCCACGCGCGAACCCGGCTGGGTCCAGCGCTCTTTTTCCAGTTGGGTGAGTGCGTCGCCCACCATGATCAGCACATCGGCTTGCTCTCCGCGCACCAGCCGCGCGGGGATCGCCTGTGGCGTTTTGCCCATCGAAGGGCCGGACACCAGAATGATTTTGTCGCCGCTTTGGGCTTCATACTCCGGGGCCAGCTTCTCCAGCGCGGCTTTGAAGCCGCCGGAGATCATGACGGTCACGTCTTTGGCCAGCGCCGCCGTACTGCAGGAGGCGCACACCAGCGCGGCGAGGATCGAACGAGTGAGTTTTTGCATGGCATTATTCCTTTTGCGATGGAGGCTTAGCGCGCGGTTTGCAGCGGCATGGCGATGCGGCGATACAGATACAGCGTCGCCAGCAGGGCGCACAGCGCGGCGAAGCTCATCCAGTAGCCCGGTGAAGCCTTGTCGCCGGTGTATTCGATCAACGCGGTGGAGACCACCGGCGTAAAGCCGCCGAACACCGCCGTCGCCAGGCTGTAGGCCAGCGAGAATCCGGCCACCCGTACTTCAGTTGGCATGATCTCCGTCAAGGCCGGGATCATCGCGCCGTTGTACAGGCCGTAAATGAAGGACAGCCACAGCAGCACGGCCAGCATCATGCTGAAGCTGGGGGCGGCGGCGAGCAGGCTCAGCGCCGGGTAGGCGGTGGCCAACGTCAGCAACGTCATGGCGACCAGCACCGGTTTGCGGCCGAAACGGTCCGACAGCGCGCCGCCGATGGGCAGCCAGATGAAGTTGGAGATCGCCACCAGAAGGGTGACCAGCAAGCTGTCGGAAGCGCTGAGTAGCAGCACCTTTTTGCCGAAGGTCGGCGCATAGACGGTGATCAGGTAAAACGCGGTGGTGGTCATGGCGACCATCAGCATACCGGCGATCACCACCGGCCAGTTTTTCAGCAGGGTTTTAAACACGTCGCGCATCGCCAGGTGGTGACGGCGGGCGGTAAATTCCTGCGTCTCTTCCAGCTTGCGGCGCAGGATGAAGATGAAGGGAACGATCAGGCAGCCGAACAGGAACGGAATGCGCCAGCCCCACTCGCGAATGGCGCTTTCTTCCAGCGCCGCATTGAGCGCGAAGCCCATGGCTGCCGCCACCATGATAGCCACCTGCTGGCTGCCGGACTGCCAGCTGGTGTGGAAGCCTTTACGGCCTGGCGTGGCGATCTCGGCCAGATAAACGGACACGCCGCCCAGCTCCGCGCCCGCCGAGAAGCCTTGCAACAGGCGCCCGCACAGCACCAGCAGCGGCGCCCAAAGCCCGATGCTTTGGTAAGAGGGGATCAGCACGATCAGGAAGGTGCCCGCAGCCATGATCGACAGGGTCACGATCAGCCCTTTGCGGCGGCCGACTTTATCGATGTAAGCGCCCAGCACGATGGCGCCGATCGGGCGCATCAGAAAACCTGCGCCGAATACCGCGAAGGTCATCATCAGCGAGGCGAACTCGCTGCTGGCCGGGAAAAAGGTGTGTGCAATGTAGGTGGCGTAAAAGCCGAACAGGAAAAAATCGAACTGCTCTAAAAAGTTGCCGGAAGTGACGCGCAGGATCGCGCCGGTTCTGGCCCGGGTGGTCATGGGTGAGGTAGAGGAATGCATCTTTATCTCCAGTTTGTTATGGGCGCCTGACGCCGCGCCTGTCGCTGAAGACTCGCTCAGGAAAATAAACTAAATAAGCGCAATAAACGCATGGCGCGATGCGTTTGACGCATCAATCGGCGTTAACAATGTTGCCTAACCCGGCGTAACGTGGCGTTAACAAATTTATTGCTCACCGCCCGCGGCGTAGAACGCCGAAAACGGCATGCGCATTTTGTGACAGGGTTCATAAAGGGGCGGCGAAGAAACGCCCCATGCCTTGTGCTGTAAGCGCTAACGGCAGAAAGGCACCAAGCCCGCTCAGGCTCCCCCGAGCGGGCTTTTCGCAATATGGCACCTCCGATATCAGGAGGCAGTCGTGAAAGCAAAGAGGCCAGGCTGTATGGGCGCTTTCGTTAGGGCCAGATAGCGTTAACAAGCCACCCGCCGTGCCTTCGCGATAAACCATCCTCTTGCTTAAAGCTGAAACGATACGACTTGTGTTGATGAGTCCCTCACTTAAACGTGCAAGAACTCAATGCATTTCATTAAAATTGCCATGATGTTCGTATTTTTATCGCACTATTTATTCAAATATTCACCCGGTGAAGCTCATCACATTTCTTTAACCTGCTTAACAGTAGATTTTTCTCGTGAATAAAAAAATCGATTCAGCCAAAGGGGAAGGGAAATGAAGAAAACGTGGGTTATAGCGGTGTTTTCGGCTCTGATTTCAGGGCAGACGGCGGCGCAGAGTTGGGTGCTGACCAGCGCTGAAGATGGCGTGGAGAAAGGAAACTGGCAAATAACGAGTGAGGCGCTGAAGGTTAAGGATAAAACGTTCAGCATTGAGCAGAAAGTGTTGCACGGCGGCAAGCAGGAAGGCAGCAAAGTCGTGATTATCCGCAGCCAGGATGGCCTGACCATCACGCTGAGCCCCACGCGCGGCATGAACCTCCTGAGGGCAGAAGGATTTGGCGCGAAAATGGGATGGGATTCCCCGGTCAAAGAGGTGGTCAACCCCGCCTTTATCAACCTGGAAAGCCGCAATGGGCTCGGTTGGCTGGAAGGTTTCAATGAGATGATGGTGCGTTGTGGCTATGAGTGGACCGGTCATCCGGTGACCGAAGGAGGGCAAATTTACACGTTGCACGGTAAAGCGGGCAATACGCCGGCCTCGCGGGTTGAGGTTGAGGTAGCGGATACGGCGCCGTATGAAATTCGTATTCGCGGCCTGATCAAAGAGAACACATTCAAAAAAGCCGATCTGCAAACCCTGACCGAACTGCGCTACGTGCCCGGCAGCAACAGTTTCAGCCTGCATGATGTGTTAACCAACCGGGCGGATTACCCCCATGACTACCAGATTATTTATCACAGTAATTTCGGTGCGCCGATTCTGGAAAATGGCGCCCGCTTCCTGGCGCCGATGGCCAGCATCAGCCCGTTTAACGACTATGCCAAAGCCGGGCTGAAGACCTGGGGAACCTATGCCGGCCCCACCAAAGGGTTTGATGAAATGGTCTTTAACATTAAGCCATTATCGGACCCGAATCATCAGGCGCTGGCGGCGCTGGTCAATAACGCGGGCGACAAAGGGGTGGCTATTCAGTTCGATACCCGTCAATTGCCCGTCCTGACGCTGTGGAAGAATACCGATACGTTAAAACAGGGGTATGTGACGGGGATTGAGCCGGGCACCAGCTATGCCTATCCGGTCACTATCGAGCGCGAACAAAAACGCGTTAAACAGCTGCAGCCTGGCGCCAGTGCGCAGTTTGATCTGACCTATACCTTGCTGCACAGCAAGGCGCAGGTGGCGGATCTGGAGAAGAAGATTGCTGATATTCAGGGCAAGGTAAAAATCGATGAGAATGCTGTGCCGATAGCCAAAGAGTAGCGCTTCCTTGCGACTCATTTAGCGCTAAAAAACAAAAAGCCCGCTCAGGTTTCCCTGAGCGGGCTTTTCTCGATATGGCTTATTGTCAGGGGGCGTTCGCGCGGCAGAACGCCGCTACTTTGGGGCAGGTGCCCCATCAAACTTCAGCACATCAATGAGCAGAGAAAAGGCGGAGCCAGGGTGTTTGCGATGCGGGTAGTAAAGGTGATACCCCGGTAAATCCGGGGTGAACTTGTCCAAGACGCGGACGAGTTTTTTCTCATCAAGGGCGGTCTGCACCTGATCGTAGGGCAGGTAGGCCAGACCGTGCCCGTCGATTGCGGCATCCAGGATCAGGTCGATGGTGTTTAACAACAGCTGGCCTTCCATGCGTACCCGGACTTCACGCCCACCGCGGATGAGCCGCCAGCGGTTGGCGGTAGCCGATGTGGGAAGATAGAGGTTAATCGCCTGATGATCGACCAGCTGCGCCACCGATGTCGGGGTGCCTCGTCGGGCGAGATAGACCGGTGCGCCGACGATCGCCATCGGAATGTCAGGCCCTATGCGCACGGCAATCATATCCTTATCCATCTCTCCCCCCAGGCGGACGCCGGCATCGAAACGTTCGGCGACCACATCGCTCAGGCCGTAGTCGATGACGAGCTGCACATTAATTTCAGGGTGGGATTTCAGCAGCGTGCGCATGGCCGGCAGCAATATCGTCTTTGCCGCGTGTTCAACCGTGGTGATGCGTAGCGTGCCGGAAGGCCGATCGCGCAGGTCGCCCAATGAGGTCATGACCGCATCTAAGTCATGCAGCATGGGGCCGAGAGTCGACAAGAGTTGCTCGCCGGCTTCCGTGGGCACCACGCTGCGCGTGGTACGCGTCAGCAGACGAAACCCCAACCGTTCCTCAATGCGGCGGACTATCTGGCTTAACGCCGATTGCGCCATCCCCAGGCGGGCGGCTGCCCGGGTGAAACTGCGTTCCTCTGCAACCACCACGAATGCCACCAGATCGGCTATCTCATCACGTTTCATCTCTGTTTCACGCTCAGCTGATTAATCATTTAAATGATAGGTTCAATCATGATTTTGGGTCTAATCATCTGAATGTTCAATATCTATAGTGATAACACCCAACGTTGCAGTTAACCGATAACCCCTACGAGGAACCGGATGATGAACCAGAAAATCCACTTCACTAATAGCAATAACCCGACGATTGATCTCTCCGCCGTGCTCTATTTGCCACCGGCATTCGACGCGAACCGCCAGTATCCGGCTATCGTCGTTTCTCACCCGGGCGGCGGCGTGAAAGAGCAAACTGCCGGAACCTACGCAGAAAAACTGGCGGAACAGGGCTTTGTGACCGTGGCTTACGATGCCTCTTATCAGGGGGAAAGCGGCGGCCAACCTCGTCAGTTGGAAAACCCTTATATCCGCACCGAAGACGTCAGCGCGGTGATTGATCACCTGACCACGCTGCCTTATATCGACAATGCGCGCATTGGCGCGATGGGAATTTGCGCCGGGGCGGGCTATACCGTGAACGCCGCGATTCAGGATCGACGCATCAAGGCGATCGGCACCGTCAGCGCCGTCAATATCGGCTCGATGTTCCGCAACGGGTGGGAAAACAATGTGAAGTCCATTGATGCGCTGCCGTATGTTGAGGCAGGCTCCAACGCCCGTACCGGTGATATCAACAGCGGTGAACATGCCACCATGCCGCTGGCGCCGATGAAAGAATCCGATGCGTCGAACGAAGAGCTGCGTCAGGCCTGGGAGTATTATCACACTCCGCGCGCGCAATATCCGACGGCGCCTGGTTATGCCACGCTGCGCAGCCTCAACCAGATCATTACCTACGACGCCTACCATATGGCCGAAGTGTATCTGACTCAGCCGGTGCAGATTGTGGCGGGCAGCGTGGCGGGGAGTAAATGGATGAGTGACGATTTATACGATCGTGCATCAAGCCGTGATAAGCGCTACCACATCGTCGAAGGCGCGAATCATATGGATCTGTATGACGGCAAAGCCTATGTCGCAGAAGCCATCTCCGTCCTGGCTCCCTTCTTTCAGGAGACGCTGTAATGCAAAACGTTCGCATCCAAAACGCCGACATGGCCTGGCACATCGCCGCCCACATTCAATTGCCGCCGGGGTTCGATGAATCCAAACGCTACCCGACGGTGGTCAGCGTCCATCCTTTCGGCAGCTGTAAGGAACAAACCTCCGGCAATGTTTACGGCAAGGCGCTGGCTGAGAAGGGCTACGTCGTTATCGCCTATGACGCCAGCTTTCAGGGGGGATCCGGCGGGGCTCCGCGCTGGGTAGAGGATCCGACCCAACGGGTGGAAGACATCAGCCGCGTCATCGACTACGCCGTTACCTTGCCGTATGTCGATGCGGAACGTATCGGCGTGCTGGGCATTTGCGGCGGTGGCGGCTATGCCGTCAATGCCACGCTGACAGAGAAACGCATCAAAGCCGTAGTGAGCATCACCGGCGTGAATATCGGGCGGCTCTTCCGCGAAGGTTTCAGCGGTTATGATCCGCTAGCGGCGCTGAATGCGATGGCCGCGCAGCGCACCCTTGAAGCGCGCGGCGGCGAGCTTCAGGTCAATGAGCTGCTGCCCGCCAGCCCTGAGGCGGCAACCGCCCACGGGCTCACCGAGCGCGACGTTTTTGAAGCCACGGACTACTACAAGACCGCGCGCGGCCAGCAGCCGGGCGGGGCGACGCGCATGTTGTTCTCACATGCGCAAAAAACGCTGGCCTGGGATGCCTTCGCGTTTGCCGAGGTGCTGCTGACTCAGCCGGTGATGGTGGTGGTGGGGGAGAAAGTCGGTGCCTTTGGCGCCTATCGCGATGGGATGGAAGTCTACGGGCGTGCAACGGCTTCGCAGCATCGTGAGCTGGTTTCGTTGGCGGATTTCTCACACTACGAGCTGTATGACCAACCGGAAGCCGTTCGTGAAGCGTTGGACAAGGTGCTGCCGTTTTTCGCCGCGCACCTGGGTGAATAATCGATGGAAAACACCATGAAAAATGTACTGATTCTTGGCGCCGGCGGCCAAATTGCCCGTCACGTTATCGACCGGTTGGCGGATGAACAAGCGGTAGTGCAAACGCTGTTCGCCCGTCAGCCTGAGAAAATCCAGCAGCCGCATCCGGCCAACGCGCGGATCTTTATCGGTGATGTGTTGAACCCATCCGTTTTGGAACAAGCGATGCTGGGGCAGGATCTGGTGTATGCCAACCTGACGGGAGATGACCTGGATGTTCAGGCCAGGGTGGTGATTGCCGCCATGCAGGTCCGCGGCATTAAACGGCTGATCTTCGTTCTTTCTCTGGGCATTTACGATGAAGTTCCGGGCAAATTTGGCAAATGGAATCATGCGATTATCGGTGAACCCCTCAAGCCATTTCGGCGGGCGGCTGATGCCATTGAAGCTTCTGGGCTCGACTACACCATTCTGCGTCCGGCCTGGATGACGGATGAAGAGCAGGTTGACTATGAACTCACGGCACGCCATGAGCCGTTCAGAGGGACGATCGTATCGCGTAAGAGCGTCGCCGCTTTAATTGCCGATATTATTGATGAGCCAGAGAAACACATTGGCGAAAATATCGGTGTTAACCAGCCGGGGACTGACGGTGATAAACCGTACTTCATGTGAGTTACTTCAATAGGTTATGGTTGTGTGGCGATGCGCGGATAACCGGTGGCGTCTCCGCCATTGCCCGGAAATCCAAAAGCAAAAAGCCCGCTCGGGTTTCCCTGAGCGGGCTTCTCTAAATATGGCTCCTCTGACTGGACTCGAACCAGTGACATACGGATTAACAGTCCGCCGTTCTACCGACTGAACTACAGAGGAATCGTGTGAACGGGGCGAATAATAGCGGGGCGCCTGGGGTTTGTCAAAGCGCTAAACTGCAAAAAAAGCGCGTTTGCTGAGGGAATGAGCACCTTGCGCTGTTTTTCGGCATCTTTCGCCGGCAGGCGCTGATTTTTCCCGCCTGTCTCGTTGTCGCATCGCTTGCACAAGCCCTTGCACGGCGATGGTGCAGGGCCACTCACCCTCTCACGTTAGCCGTACGGCCTTGCCCCCTGTTATCCCTGCCACACGCCGCGCCGCAACTGATATGTAGGATGAATAAGCAAACAATATGTATTCGTCGTCACAATGGCTGGATTTTTGCTTACCCATTTTTGGGGAATGCGACTGCGCTCTCAAGAAAATTATTTTCCCCGTCTACACATAAAGTGAAAGTTCCGCGCCCCCGGGCGTTCCGCTATACCCGTCATACTTGACGCTGCCTCGGTGTTGGCTGCGAGCATTTACCCCGGTCACTGACCTTGAGTCAGCTCTCGGGGCTCATGCTCTTGCCGCCTGGATGCAACGCCAATTATCTAGGGTATTAAAACAGTGCTGAGGAAGATAACAATGTCATCGAAATTGATAAAAAGTCCGCTCGCTGCTTTGCTCATCGGTTGTTTAGGTACGGCGTTTTCCGCGCAGGCCGATATCGTCATCGGCGTCGCCGGGCCGTTCTCCGGGCCGAACGCCACCTATGGCGATCAGTATTGGCGCGGGGCTTCGCAGGCGGCGGCGGACATCAACGCCGCCGGCGGCATCAAAGGGGAAAAAATCAAGCTGGTGCAGGGGGATGACGCCTGCGAACCGAAACAGGCGGTCGCGGTCGCCAACCGGCTGGTGGATCAGGACAAGGTCTCGGCGGTGGTCGGCCACTTCTGTTCCTCTTCCACCATGCCCGCTTCCGAGGTGTATGACGAGGCCGGCATCATCGCCATCACCCCCGGCTCCACCAACCCGCAAATCACCGAGCGCGGCATGAAGACCATGTTCCGCATGTGCGGGCGCGACGATCAGCAGGGCGCGATCGCCACCAACTACATGCTGGATACTCTGAAGGCCAAACGCATCGCGGTGATCCACGATAAAGACACCTATGGCCAGGGGCTGGCGGACGCGGCGAAGGCGGCGATGAACAAGCGCGGGGTTAAAGAGGTGCTGTATGAGGGGCTGTCGCGCGGCGAGAAAGACTTCAACGCGCTGGTGACCAAGATCGCCTCGGTCAAGCCGGACGTGGTCTACTTCGGCGGCTGCCATCCCGAAGCCGGGCCGCTGGTGCGCCAGATGCGCGAGCAGGGCGTGACCGCCAAGTTCTTCTCCGGCGACTGCGTGGTGACCGAAGAGCTGGTGACCGCCGCCGGCGGGCCGCAGTACACCAACGGCGTGCTGATGACCTTCGGCAACGATCCGCGCCTGATCCCGGAAGGCAAGGCGGTGATCGCCAAGTTCCGCGCCAGCGGCTTTGAGCCGGAAGGGTACACCCTCTACTCCTACGCCTCTATCCAGGCGATCGCCGCCGCCTTCAACGCCACCGGCGGCAAAGACAGCGCCAAGGCCGCCGAATGGCTGAAGTCGCACGACGTCGATACCGTGATGGGCAAAAAAGCCTGGGACCAGAAGGGCGACCTGAAGGTCTCGGACTACGTGGTCTACCAATGGGATGACAAGGGTAAATATCACCAGCTGTAAACGGCCGAACATTGAGGGTGTGACCCTATGACCGACGGGCTCGCCGCCTTGGCGAGCCCGTTCCGCGATGACCTTTGGGCCGCGTCGGACTGCGTTGGCGGCCTTACCAGGCGAGACTGCTCATTATGGACGTATTCTTTCTGCAACAGCTGATCAACGGCCTGACCCTTGGCGCAGTGTATGGCCTGATCGCCATCGGCTACACCATGGTTTACGGCATCATCGGCATGATCAACTTCGCCCACGGCGAGGTGTACATGATCTCCGCCTACCTGTGCGCCATCGGCTTGGCGCTGCTGTCGTTCTTCGGGCTGCACTCGTTCCCGCTGCTGATCCTCGGCACGCTGGTGTTCACCATCGTCATCACCGGGGTGTACGGCTGGGTGATCGAGCGCATCGCCTACAGGCCGCTGCGCAACTCCACCCGCCTGGCGCCCTTGATCTCCGCCATCGGCATGTCGTTAATCCTGCAAAACTACGCGCAGATCAGCCAGGGGCCGCGCCAGCAGGGCATCCCGACGCTGCTGAGCGGCGTGTTCCGCCTGGAGTTCGACGGCGGCGTGGTGCAGATCACTTACACCAAGGTGTTTATTCTGGTGGCGTCGCTGCTCGGCATGGCGATCCTCACCTACATCATTCAGCGCACCCGGCTGGGGCGCATCTGCCGCGCCACCCAGCAGGATCGCAAAATGGCCTCGATTCTCGGCATCAATACCGATCGGGTGATCTCGCTGGTGTTCGTGATCGGCGCCGCCATGGCCGGGCTGGCCGGGGTGCTGATCACCATGAACTACGGCACCTTCGATTTTTACGTCGGCTTTATCATCGGCATCAAGGCCTTCACCGCCGCGGTGCTGGGCGGCATCGGCTCGCTGCCGGGCGCGATGCTGGGCGGGCTGCTGCTCGGCGTGGCGGAGGCGCAGTTCGCCGGCATGGTGAACTCGGATTACAAGGACGTGTTCTCCTTCGGGTTGCTGGTGGCGATCCTGATCTTCCGTCCGCAGGGCCTGCTCGGCCGGCCGCTGATCGCCAAGGTTTAAGGAGAACGCCATGTCGCAATCCGCAATCAACGGCGGGCTGAACGTCAAACGCAGCCTGCTGGACGCCGTCTTGGCCGGGCTGATCGCCCTGATCGTGTTCGGGCCGATCGTCGGCATCGTGCTGAACGGCTACAGCTTCAACTTCGAGCCGCACCGGCTGGTGTGGATTATCGTCGCGGTGATGGCCGGGCGGCTGCTGCTGAGCCTGTTCCTGCAAACCGCGCCGGGGCGCAGGGTGTTGGCGCGCTTCGACGGTGGCAACGACGGCGTTTACGTGCGGCCGCTGGGCTATAAATCCAACCTGCGCTGGATCCTGCCGCTGATGGCGGCGATCGCGCTGCTGTTCCCGTTCGTCGCCACCAAATACCTGCTGACGGTGGCGATCCTCGGCCTGATCTACGTGCTGCTCGGCCTGGGGCTGAACATTGTGGTCGGCCTGGCGGGGCTGCTCGATCTGGGGTACGTGGCGTTTTACGCCATCGGTGCCTACGGACTGGCGTTGGGCTACCAGTATCTCGGGCTCGGTTTTTGGGCGATGCTGCCGCTGGGGGCGCTGATGGCGGCGTTGGCCGGCGCGCTGCTGGGCTTTCCGGTGCTGCGCATGCACGGCGACTATCTCGCCATCGTTACGCTCGGGTTCGGCGAGATCATCCGGCTGGTGCTGAACAACTGGATGTCGCTCACCGGCGGGCCGAACGGCGTCTCGGTGCCGGCGCCGACGGTGTTCGGCCTGGAGTTCGGCCGCCGCGCCAAAGACGGCGGGGTGCCGATCCACGAATTTCTCGGCATCGATTACAACCCCAACCTCAAGTTCATTTTCATCTATGCGGTGCTGTTTTTGGTGGTGCTGCTGGTGCTGTACATCAAGCACCGGCTGACGCGCATGCCGATCGGCCGCGCCTGGGAGGCGCTGCGCGAGGATGAGATAGCCTGCCGCTCTCTCGGGCTCAATCACGTGCTGGTGAAGCTGTCGGCGTTTATGCTGGGCGCCTCCACCGCCGGGCTGGCGGGGGTATTTTTCGCCACCTATCAGGGCTTCGTCAACCCGACCTCGTTCACCTTCTTCGAGTCGGCGCTGATCCTGGCGATCGTGGTGCTGGGCGGCATGGGCTCCACCCTCGGCGTGGTGCTGGCGGCCTTCGTGCTGACGGTGGCGCCGGAGCTGCTGCGCAGTTTCGCCGAATACCGGGTGCTGCTGTTCGGCGTGCTGATGGTGGCGATGATGATCTGGCGGCCGCGCGGGCTGGTGCGCATCAGCCGCGCCAGCTTCGCCGAACGCAAGGGGGTGGCGCCATGAGCGACGCCATTTTACGGGTGGAGCACCTGATGATGCGCTTTGGCGGCATCAAGGCGCTGAACGACGTCAATTTGGAGGTGGAACGCGGCTCCATCACCGCCCTGATTGGCCCCAACGGCGCCGGCAAGACCACGGTGTTCAACTGCCTGACCGGTTTTTACCGCGCCAGCGGCGGCGCGATCCTGCTCAATACCCACAAGCGGCCGACCGACGTGATCCAGGTGCTGGGGCAGAAGTTTCGCGCCGGCGACTGGATACGCCCGAAGCGGTTCGGCTCGCGCCTCTATTACAAGATGTTCGGCGGCACCCATCTGGTCAACCGCGCCGGGCTGGCGCGCACCTTCCAGAATATCCGCCTGTTCCGCGAAATGTCGGTGGTGGAGAACCTGCTGGTGGCGCAGCACATGCAGAGCAACCGCAACCTGATCGCCGGGGTGCTGAACACGCCGGGCTACCGCCGGGCGGAGAGCGCCGCGCTGGATCACGCTTTCTACTGGCTGGAGGTGGTGGATCTGGTGGACTGCGCCAACCGGCTGGCGGGGGAGATGTCCTACGGCCAGCAGCGGCGGCTGGAGATCGCGCGCGCCATGTGCACCGCGCCGGAGATGATCTGCCTCGACGAGCCGGCCGCCGGGCTGAACCCGGTGGAAACGGCTACGCTGAGCCGCATCATCCGTTTTCTGCGCCAGCATCACGGCATCACGGTGCTGCTGATCGAGCATGACATGGGCATGGTGATGGAGATCTCCGATCGGGTGATCGTGCTCGATCACGGCGACGTGATCGCCCGCGGCACGCCGCAGGAGATCCAGCACAATGAGGCGGTGATCGCCGCCTACCTGGGCGCGGACGAAGAGGAGCTGGCGGGATGAGCGAAGCGATGCTGGAATTTCGCGAAGTGGACGTGTTTTACGGGCCGATCCAGGCGCTGCGCCAGGTGTCACTGCAGGTCAACGCTGGGGAGACGGTGGCGCTGATCGGCGCCAACGGCGCGGGCAAATCCACGCTGTTGATGTCAATCTTCGGCCAGCCGCGCATCGCCGGCGGGCAGATCCTGTTTGGCGGCGAGGACATCAGCCGCCGCTCCACGCACTACGTGGCGGCCGGCGGCATCGCGCAGGCGCCGGAGGGGCGGCGCATCTTTCCGGACATGAGCGTGGAGGAGAACCTGCTGATGGGCACCATCACCGTCGGCAACCGCTATCTGGAAGAGGATTTGCCGCGCATGTTCGAGCTGTTTCCGCGCCTCAAGGAGCGGCGCAACCAGCGGGCGATGACCCTGTCCGGCGGCGAGCAGCAGATGCTGGCGATTGCCCGCGCGCTGATGAGCCGGCCGAAGCTGCTGCTGCTGGACGAGCCGAGCCTGGGGCTGGCGCCGATCGTGGTGCGGCAGATCTTCGGCGTGCTGCGCGAGCTGACCCGCAGCGGCATGACGCTGTTTCTGGTGGAGCAGAACGCCAACCATGCGCTGAAGCTGTCCGATCGCGGCTATGTGATGGTCAACGGCCAGATCCGCCTCACCGGCAGCGGGCAGGAGCTGTTGAACGATCCGGAGGTAAGAAAGGCCTATCTGGGCGGCGGTTGAGCGCCGCCCCACGGGCAGGGAGGCCCGCGTTCATCCCTCGGCGGCGCTTCGTTCTTGATCATCGTAGCGTGAGCGGGCTGCCCTGAAGGCGTCGGCGGAGGCGATAATCCACGACCAGAGCGGCAGCATGTTGAGCAGCATCTCTTTCCCCGCGTCGGTGATGGTGTAAACCACGCGGGGCAGCTTTTCCTGATAATCGCAGCGCGATATCAGCCCGTCCCGTTCGAGATGGCGCAGCGTCCGCGTCAGCATTCTCTGCGTCACGCCCGCTAATTGGCGGCCTATCTCGCCGTGGCGCAGCGGCCCGTGGGTGCCCAGGATATGCAATACCCCCAGCGACCAACGGTTGCCCGCATGCGCGAGGATCTCACGCTTCAACCCTTCATCGTCGTTGCTCAATTCTTCACAGAACGCCTGCGAAAATTGCAGCAGCGTTTCCCGATCGTTCGCCATATTCCTCTCCGGTATCACGCGTGTACCTAATTGAACCCGTTTTTGTCAGCTGTCAGGATGGCGCAGTGTCAAGACAGGAGGCAAGAATGAAATCCACAAATCCATCCATCAATACCGTGCTCATACTCGGCGCCGGTGAACTGGGGCTGCCGGTATTGCGCGCGATGAGCCGGCAGGCCCGGTTACACCACGCTTTAAATATCAGCGTGCTGCTGCGGCCGGAGGCTGCCCGCGCCGTCACCGGCCCGCATCGCGCGCGGCGGGGTGCGCTGGCGCGGCTCGGTATCGCCGTGGTGGAAGGCGATCTGCAGCAAAACAGCGTGGATGAGCTGAGTACGCTGCTGCGCGGCTTTGACGCGGTGATCAACTGCAGCGGCTTTGTCGGCGGGGCGGGCACGCAGATAAAGATCACCCAGGCCGTTTTGCAGGCGGGCGTGGCGCGTTATTTCCCGTGGCAGTTCGGCGTGGACTACGATGTTGTCGGTACAGGCAGCGGGCAACAGGTGTGGGATGAACAGCTCGAAGTGCGCCACCTGCTGCGTGCGCAGAAGGCGACGGAGTGGGTGATTGTTTCCACGGGCATTTTCACCAGCTACCTGTTTGACTCGGGTTTTGGCGTGGTGGACGCGGCCACCAAAACGGTGCGCGCGTTGGGCGACTGGCGTTACGCGGTGACGCTGACCACCCCCGAGGACATTGGCCGGCTGACGGCCGCGATTTTTTTCCATCGGCCCGCGTTTCGCAACCAGGTGGTCTATATCGCCGGGGACACGTTGACCTACCGCGAGCTTGCCGATGTCATGCAGGCGCACTGGGGCGTTGAGGTCAACAGAGTCCTGTTGAACAAAGAGCGGCTGCAGGAGGAGGTGCTGAACCATCCGCGTGACGTCGGCGCCAAATACCGGCTGGCTTTCGCCCGGCCCGACGGCGTGGCCTGGGATAAGGCGAAGACCTTCAATGCGCGCCAGGGTATAGCCACCACCACCGCCGAGCAGTGGCTGGCGCAGCAATGCCCGACCTCGCAGGACGGTTAGTCGCCTGAGCGCCGGACTTAGAACTGGCGCTGCATCCAGCGCACGTTCAGCCGCACCAGGGCGATGATGGCGCTGGAGAGCAGCCGCAGCCCGCCGGGTATGTCGCGGCGGCGGATGTCCAGCAGCAGCACGGTGCGCACCTGCGCGCTGTCGTTCCACACCTCGTGTTCGAAGGTATCGTCCCACAGCATGAACTCCCCCTCGTGCAGCCGGTATTCGCGGCCGTCCACTTTCAGCACCGCCGCCGGCACCCCGTCGGCGCGTTTGGGCATGTCCAGCACCAGATAGCCGCGCAGAATGCCGCGGAACGGCCCGCGGTGGGGCGGCACCTGTTTACCGGGCGCCAGGAAGGAGAGCGAGGCGGACAGCACGTCCGGCGACGAGGCGATCAGCGCCGCCAGCGTCGGGCAGCGTGCCAGGTTGCGGGCGATCGGCTGGCCGTAGGCCTTCATGATGAACATGCGCCAGTCGCGCGCGTCGTTGGCGGAGATCGATTCCTGCTGGATCATGATCTCGTGAAAACGGGGAATATTGTGCAGATCGTGGGCGACGGTCAGCGCCTCCTCGCGGATCTGCCGCCATTGGGCGGTGAAACGTTCGGCGTCGGGGAACAGCGCGGCGCTGTCGAGCACCGGCTTGCCCTGAATGCGGCGATCGTAAACATTGCGCAATGCGAGCACGGACCAATCATAAATCGCGGACATAATGACCTCGCCTCAGAAAACGCCAAATGGACACTGCGCGCGGTTCTTCGGCGCGGCGCGTCGTCTGCGGCGGCCGGAGGGGAAGAGCGGCAGGAAAAATTGGTACGCTTCAATAGATTAGCACAGCATTTGTGCAACCGTGTGTCTGCGAATGTGTCGAAATGCGGCGAATAAAACCACACAATTAAAGTGTGACGCGTATCGCATTTAGCGGGCCGGTTGGTTAAAATATCGCTACTTGCCCGCACCTGTCCGGATTTTGTTTACCATGGAACACGCTGCCGTTTCGCGCTCAACCGCCTGGTTGCGCGTGGTTATCCTCGCCGTCTCGGCCTTTATCTTCAACACCACCGAATTTATTCCGGTCGGTCTGCTGAGCGACATCGCCGCCAGCTTCTCGATGCAAACCGAGCAGGTCGGCCTGATCATCACCATCTACGCCTGGATCGTCGCCGCCGCCTCGTTGGCGTGCATGCTGCTGACCAGCAAAATCGAGCGCCGCAAGCTGCTGATCGGCGTGTTCATGCTGTTTATCGCCAGCCACGTGCTGACCGCCGTGGCCTGGAACTTCACCACGCTGGTCATCTCGCGCGCCGGCGTGGCGCTGGCGCACTCGGTGTTCTGGTCGATCACCGCCTCGCTGGCGATCCGCGTGGCACCGCCAGGCAAGAAAGCCCAGGCGCTGAGCCTGCTGGCGGGCGGCACCGCGCTGGCGATGGTGCTCGGCCTGCCGCTCGGGCGGGTGGTGGGGCAGCTGCTCGGCTGGCGCATGACCTTTATCGGCATCGCGGTGTGCGCCACCCTGGCGCTGGTGCTGCTGTGGCGCCTGCTGCCGGTGCTGAAAAGCGAGCACTCCGGTTCGCTGGCCAGCGTGCCGCTGCTGTTCAAACGCCCGGCGCTGTTGGCGCTGTACATGCTGACCGTCATCGTGGTGACGGCGCACTTCACCGCCTACAGTTACATCGAGCCGTTTATCCAGACCGTGGCCGGGCTGTCGGAGAACTTCACCACGCTGATGCTGCTGCTGTTCGGCGCCGCCGGCATCGTCGGCAGCCTGCTGTTCAGCCGCTACAGCGAGCGTTTTCCTTCCGGCTTCTTTATCGGCGCCATCGCGCTGCTGACGTTGAGCCTGGTGCTGCTGTTGCCGGCCGCCGGCAGCGAAAGCCACCTGACCGTGCTGTGCATTTTCTGGGGTATGGCGATCATGGCCATCGGCCTGTCGATGCAGGCCAAAGTGCTGAGCCTGGCGCCGGACGCCACCGACGTGGCGATGGCGATCTTCTCCGGCCTGTACAACTTCGGCATCGGCAGCGGGGCGCTGCTGGGCAACCAGGTGAGCCTGCATCTGGGCATGGGCAACATCGGCTTCGTCGCCGCGCCGCTGGCGCTGATCGCCCTCGGCTGGTGCCTGCTGAGCTTCTACCGCAGCGAACGGCTGCAGCAGCACCCCAGCCGTTAAGCCACCGATTCGGGATGCCGCTGCGGCATCCCAGGTTGCATTTTCCTGCTATAAAACAGGCTGCTGCAGCGTTTTATGCTTAACTTTTTTTCATAGTCTGCTAATTAAAAATTTAACTCCGACGCCGCTTCGCTAGCATAGAAAGTCATCAAAAATGTTAATGCGAGGTTAACGGTGAGTGACTCTGTAGCGGCGTCGCCGATCCATGCGCGGGATTTGGCGGCCAGAATCGACGCCTTGCCCGCGTCGGCCGGCCTGTGGCGCTTTATCATTCTGCTGTCGCTGGGCGGCTTTTTCGAACTCTACGATCTGTTCCAGACCGGCTATATCAGCACCGGCCTTATCGCCGACGGCATTTTCCACACCGGCGCGCAGGGCGTCTTCGGCGTCTCGGACCAGGCGGCCTTCGCCTCCGCCACCTTTCTTGGCCTGTTCGTCGGCGCCAGCCTGCTGAGCCCGTACGCCGATCGCTTCGGCCGCCGCGCCACCTTCATGTTCGCCCTGATCTGGTATGGCGCCTTCTCGCTGCTGCTGGCGTTTCAACAGCAGGCGGAGTGGGTGATCTTTCTGCGCTTTCTGGTGGGCGTCGGGCTCGGCATGGAGCTGGTGACCATCGATACCTACCTGACGGAGTGGGTGCCCGCGCATCTGCGCACTCGGGCTTTCGCCTTCGCGTTCTTCGTGCAGTTCCTGTCGGTGCCGGCGGTGGCGCTGATGTCCTGGTGGCTGGTGCCGCAGACGATTTGGGGCCTGAGCGGCTGGCGCTACGTGGTGATCGCCGGCGCGCTGGCTTCGCTGGTGATTTGGCTGGTGCGCAAGGGGCTGCCGGAGTCGCCGCGCTGGCTGGTGCAGCAGCGGTGCTATGCGCAGGCCCGGCTGGTGATGCGGGATATGGAGCGGCGCTGCGGCGTGGTGGCCACGGACTTCCCGTCGCGCCCGGTTGACGATGCCGAGGGCGCGCCGCCGCGCGGCCGCTTTCGCGACATCTGGGCGCCGCAGTATCGCGATCGCACGCTGATGCTGGTGGTGATGAATTTCTTTCAGGCCATCGGCTTCTTCGGCTTCGGCAACTGGCTGCCGGCGCTGCTGTCGGGCAAGGGCGCTTCGGTCACCCACAGCCTGCTGTACGCTTTCTTCATTACGTTGGCCTACCCGCTGGGCTCGCTGCTGTGCAGCTTCTACGCCGATAAGATGGAGAATAAGTGGCAGATCGTGTTGTCTTGCCTGGTGACGGTGATCTTCGGCTCGCTGTTCGCGCTGCAGAACAACCCGCTGTGGCTGATCCTGTGCGGCTTCTTCATCACCTGGTCCAACGCCTGGCTGACCTACAGCTACCACTCCTATCAATCCGAGATCTTCCCGACCCACATCCGCGCCCGCGCCGTCGGTTTCTGCTACTCCTTCAGCCGGCTGTCGACGGTGTTCAGCAGCATCATTATCGGCATTATCTTGCAGTACGGCGGCTCGCTGGGGGTGATCGCGTTTATCGTCGCCAGCATGCTGATCGTGATGCTGGTGATCGGGCTGTTCGGCCCGAAAACGCGCGGCATCGATCTGGAAAACATCTGACGTTTTGCGCCGGCGGCGACGCCGGCCTCTTCAGCAAAAAAACTCGCGATCATGCGAAAATTATTCCGTTATCACTGCTTTTGCGCCTGCCGTACTGTTACCCGGTACAAAATCCAATTCAATACCGAGCGGGGAACACGTCATGAGCATCCTCACCGCGCCCGATGGCGCGCGCATTTTCTACAAGGATTGGGGCCGCGGCCAGCCGATCCTGTTCTCCCACGGTTGGCCGCTGTCCGCCGACGCCTGGGACAACCAGCTGCTGTTTTTCGGCCAGAGCGGGTTCCGGGTGATCGCCCACGATCGCCGCGGCCACGGCCGTTCGGATCAGACCTGGCACGGCAACGACATCAACCAATACGCCGACGATCTGGCTCTGCTGATTGAAACGCTGGATCTGCGCGATCTGATCCTGGTCGGCCACGCCATCGGCGGCGGCGAAGTGGCGCGCTACATCGGCCGCCACGGCAGCGATCGGGTGGCGAAGGTGGTGCTGGTGGGCGCCGTGCCGCCGCTGATGCTGCAAACGCCGGCCAACCCGGAAGGCGCACCCATGGCGGCCTTCGACGGCATTCGCAGCGGCGTGGCGGGCAACCGCCCGCAGTTCTTCAAAGATCTGGCGGTGCCGTTCTACGGCTTCCATTGCGACGAGGTGGAGAGCAATGCGGGGCTGATCGACCACTTCTGGCTGATGGCCATGCAGGGCGGCGTGAAAGGGCAGTACGACGGCGTGAGCGCGTTCTCCGAAGTGGATTACACCGCCGATCTGTTGGCGATCGACAAGCCGACGCTGCTGGTGCACGGCGACGCCGATCAGATCGTGCCGATCGGCGCCTCGGCGCTGAAAGCCGCTAAGCTTATGCAACAGGCGGAGCTGAACGTTTACGCCGGCGGCGCTCACGGCTTGGCGCAGGTCGATCCCGATCGCTTCAACGCCGATCTGCTGGCCTTTATCCAGAATTCGCCGTTTTAAGGGGGCGCGATGAACCTGACTGCTATCGCCGCCCGCTGCGCGCAGCGGCTGCATGCGCCCGCAGTGCGCTGGCTGCTGCTGCTCGCCATTTGCGCCGCCTACATCCAGGGCGGGTTGGTCAAGGCGCTGAACGTCGAAGGCGCCATCGCCGAGATGACCCACTTCGGCCTGCAGCCGGCGGCGCTGTTCGCCGTGCTGGTGACGCTGCTGGAACTGGCGGCGTCGGCGCTGATCCTGAGTGGCTTTTATCGCTGGCTCGGCGCGTTGGCGCTGGCCGGTTTTACCCTGATGGCGACGCTGATGGCCAATCCGTTCTGGCAGTTCGACGGGGCGGAACGCGGCCAGATGATGAACGGATTTTTTGAACACCTCGGGCTGGCCGGCGCGCTGTTGCTGGTGGCATTTAACGATTTGAAGGAGCGAGCGGATGGCTGAACAGACGGAAAACAAGGCGGCGGCGGGCGGCTTCGCGCCGCTGAAAATCCCATTATTTGCGGTGCTCTGGGGCGCCACGGTGCTCGGCAACGTCGGCAGCTTTATGCGCGACGTCGCCAGCTCGTGGCTGATCACCGATCTGTCGAGCAACCCCTCGGCGGTGGCGCTGATGCAGACCGCCGCCACGCTGCCGGTGTTCCTGCTGGCGATCCCGGCCGGGGTATTGTCGGACATCCTCGATCGGCGGCGCTTTCTGATCTTCGTGCAAATTCTGCTGGCCTGCGTCAGCGGCAGCCTGCTGGTGCTGTCACAGACCGGTGCGTTGACGGTGGAATACCTGCTGGCGCTGACCTTCGTCGGCGGCATCGGTGCGGCGCTGATGGGGCCGACCTGGCAGGCGATCGTGCCGGAGCTGGTGCCGCGCACCGAGCTGAAAAACGCCGTGGCGCTGAACTCGCTGGGCATTAACATCGCCCGCTCCATCGGCCCGGCGGCCGGCGGCCTGCTGCTGGCCAGCTTCGGCGCCGGCGCAGCCTACGGCGCGGACGTGATGAGCTATGTGCTGGTGATCGCGGCGCTGCTGTGGTGGAAGCGGCCGAAGGCCGAGGACAGCGGCCTGTCGGAACACTTCTTCGGCGCTTTCCGCGCCGGGCTGCGCTATGCCCGTTCCAGCCGTGAGCTGCACGTGGTGCTGCTGCGGGCAGCGGTGTTCTTCGCCTTCTCCAGCTCGGTCTGGGCGCTGCTGCCGCTGGTGGCGCGCCGCATGCTGGGCGGCAGCGCCGGTTTTTACGGCGTGCTGCTGGGGGCGGTAGGCGCCGGGGCGATCCTCGGGGCGATCGCGCTGCCGCGCCTGCGCCAGCGGCTCAACGCTGACGGGCTGGTGCTGCTGGCGGCGGTGCTCACCGCCGTGGTGATGGCGGCCCTGTCGCTGGCGCCGCCGCAGTGGCTGGCGGTGGTACTGCTGTTGGTGCTGGGCGCCGGCTGGATCATTGCGCTGACTACGCTCAACGGCGCGGCGCAGGGCGTGCTGCCCAACTGGGTGCGCGGCCGCGGCCTGGCCATCTACCTGATGGTGTTCAACGGCGCGATGGCGGCGGGCAGCCTGCTGTGGGGGCTGGTGGCACAGGAGCTGGGCGTGGCCGCCACGCTGCTGGTCGGCGGCGTCGGCCTGTTGGCGGCGGGGCTGCTGTTCCACCGCCTGCGCTTGCCGACCGGCGAGGCCGATCTGCAGCCGTCGAACCATTGGCCGGAGCCGCTGGTCAACACGCCGGTTGAGAACGATCGCGGCCCGGTGATGATTCAGGTGGAGTACCGCATCCGCGAACAGGATCGGCCGCAGTTCTTGCGCACGCTACTGATGCTGGAGCGGGCGCGTCGCCGCGACGGCGCTTACGCCTGGGGCATCACCGAGCACACCGGCGATCCGGAATGCATCATGGAGTGGTTCCTGGTGGAGTCCTGGGCGGAGCACCTGCGGCAGCACCAGCGGGTGTCGCACGCCGACGCCGATCTGCAGCAGGAGGCGCTGCGCTTCCACATCGGGCTGGAGAAACCGGTGGTGCATCACTTCCTGTCGCTCGACAGGCATCAGGCGAAGCATTAACTGCACGGCCAGGCGGTGAGAAGGTGCTATGCTTTTGGTCGGTTCGGCGGCGCGGCCGCCGTAAGACGAATGTAGTCAGCACAGGGAGACACATTGATGACGGCACCTTCTGCTTTTGTCCGCGAGCTTGGGCTGCGCTATCCGATCGTTCAGGGGCCGATGAACGGCGCGTCGCCGCCGGCGTTGGCGGTGGCGGTGAGCAACGCCGGGGCGCTGGGCTCGTGCGCGGCGGCGCTGTTTTCACCGGCGGTGATCCTCGAACGGGTGCAGCAGATCCGCGCGCAGACCGCCGCGCCGTTCAACATCAATCTGTTTCTGCTCGATGAGCAGCACCCGGATCTCGCCGAGCTCAAGCGCGCCCAGCACCTGCTGCGGCCGTTCCGCGAAGCGCTGGGGCTGAGCGAGCCGCCGATCCCCACCCAATTTGCCGAAAACAACCGTGACCAGATCGCGGCCTTGCTGGAGGCTGCGCCGCCGGTGGCCAGCTTCACCTTCGGCGTGCTGCCGCGCGCCACGGTTACGCAGTTCAAGAAGGCCGGCTCGCGGGTGATCGGCACCGCCACCACGGTGGCGGAAGCCCGCGCCTGGGAAGAGGCGGGTGCCGACTTCGTTTGCGTCTCGGGCTCGGAGGCGGGCGGGCACCGCCCGACCTTCCTCGGCGACATCGAGCAATCCTGCGTTGGCCTGATGGCCCTGCTGCCGCAGGTGGTGGCGGCGGTGAAGATCCCGGTGATCGCCGCAGGCGGCATCATGAACGGGCGCGGCATCGCGGCGGCGCGCTTGCTGGGCGCGCAGGCGGCGCAGCTGGGCACCGCGTTCCTGTGCAGCCCGGAGTCGGGCATCGCCGAAGCCTGGCGGGCGGCGCTGCGCAACGCCGGTGATGACAGCACGCGCCTGACGCGCGCCTTCAGCGGCCGCCCGGCGCGCGGTATCGTCAATGATTTCATGTGCCAGATGCGCGCGGAAGAGGCGCAGATCCTGCCTTATCCGGTGCAGAACGCGCTCACCGGCGATATCCGCCAGGCGGCGGCCAAGGCCGGTCGCGGAGAGTTTATGTCGCTGTGGGCCGGGCAGGGCGTGGGCCTGGCACGGCCGATGCCGGCGGCGGAGCTGGTCGCCACCCTGGCGGCGGAGCTGGAAGCGCTGTAAGGGAGACGGGGCGCCAGATTCGGCGCCCTTTTTCTTGGCCTGGCGTTAAAAGCTGTAGGTGCCCTGCGCCAGCACGAAGTTCATGTTTTTCAGTCCGGCATGCTGTTGCAGGCTGTGGCCGACGTCGAAGTAGACATAGGCCACCTTGAACTGAAGATCGCTGCGCGGTGTCCAGGTGGTTTCGACCTGATACTGATTGCCGATAAAGCGCGAGCCTTGCTCGCTGCCTTTCACCGGGCGCATCGGGCCGAGGTAGAAGGCATCCTCGCGACGTTGTCGCCACAACGCGTCCCAGCTGAAATCGATGGACAGGGTTTGCCAAGGCGTCATCGTGACCGAAGGGTGGATGGCGATCAGGTTAGCCGGCGCCACCAGCCCGTTCTCGGTCAGGTAGGGCAGCTTGGGGTACATGGCGTTAAAGGTATTGAGCTGCCCATCGCGACCGTTTTTATCGCCGCTGGCGATGCCAATTTTGCCGCCGAAGCGCGGTTGCCAGCGCCAGTCGCTCACCGTATACCCGGCGTGCGCCGACGCCGACCAGGCGCGGATGTCGCGCTGTTCTGCGCTGCCGAACTGCCAGGCGGCCTCGTTGTCCCAGTCGAATCCCTGCGCCGCGCCGAAAATGCGCGCGCCGACGGTATAACGCCGCTCTTGCCCGCTGAGCTGCGCGTAGTGGGCATCGCTATCCTCAAAGCCGAAGGTGTAGAGATCGAGCGAGGAAGCCAGCGCGGCCAGCGGCGTGGTGCCGTACAGCCCCCACACCTTTTGGCTGTTGTCGGTATCGTCGTCGAAACTGCCGGTTTTAAGGGTGACGGGATGGCCGATAAAGGCGTCGAGGCGGTTTTTATCCTTGGCCCAGCTGGCGCGGACGGCGTCGAAAGAACGGCGCACGTTGGGGCCGTCGCGGGTGCCCATCAGGTGCAGCGAACCCAGCGCAATCTCCTGGCGGCCGACCCGCAGGGTGCCGAGGCCGTAGGCGGTGGGCAGTTTTAAGTCCACATAGCCTTGGCCGAGATAGGCATGATCTTCGTCGGTCGGCTTGCGCCCGCGATCGCGCGGCGTGGCCAGTGACGATCCCACCTGCACATAGGCGCCGAAATAGTCGCCGTAGTCGAGGCGCGCGCCAACCAGCAAGCGCTGCATGAAGGTATCGTCGCGTCCGCCGCTCAGATCCCGTTGATCCGTCCATTCATAGCGCTCGCGCAGTGAACCGTCGAAAGACAGGGTGGCCGCATCGCCCAACGGGATGTTTTTCCAGGGGGACGCGGCGGGCTCCGCCGCCAGGGCGGGGAGCGTGGAGAACAGCAACAGTGCGGGTAGCGTGTGTTTCATCATGGATATCCGAAGAAAAAAGCGCGCCGCAGCGCGCCTTGGGTTTATTTAGCCGCCTGGTGAATTTCGGCGATGTAGCCGCCGGGGAAACGCACCAGCGCCGAGGCGCGGCGTTCCGCCGCCGTCGAACGCCACAGCACCTGCGCGCCGCTGGCCGTGGCTTTGGCCAGCGTGGCCGACAGATCGTCGACGCCATAGCCGGTGCGCTCATGGCCGAACGGATAAGGCAGATGCCCGTCGGTGACGAAAATGCGCGTTTTGCCGAAGCGGGAGTCCAGTTCGATCTGACGGATCTTGCCGTTGTCGCTGCGGCCGATCGCCGTATCGCTGACCCGTTCGTCGCTCACGACCTTGCCGTGCGAGAACGCCTGGTAGCTTTTCAGGAAATCGTCGACGCGGTAGGCGGAGAGATACAGGCGGTTTTCCGGCACGCTCAGCAGCGGCTTGTAGTCAGGCGCCTTGGTGTGCCAATAGAGCTGCATGTTGACGCCGCCGGGCCACTGGATCACCGCGTCGCGGCCGATGGGATCGTCGAAAGGCTCGACCTGCACATCGGCGCCGGCGGCCCTGGCCTGGTGGATGGCGGCGTCCATATCCCTGACCAGAAAACCATTGCGCTCGGTGCCGAACGGGTGCGGGATCGGCGTTTTGAAATCGAACACCGAGAAGCTGCCGGCCGGCGTCAGTATCAGCTGGGAGTAGGTTTCGCTCGGCGTGGGCGTGACGTTGACCAGCACGCGTTCGGTGCTGGTACCGCCGAAGGTTTTCAGGATGCTGTCGACAAAGGCATCCATCTTGCCGCGTTCGACGTAGACATGGGTGGTGTCATATTGCGGCCCTACGGCGAGAGACGCCGTATCGGCCGCCCAGGACATTGCCGGGAGCAGCAGCGCAAGGGCCGATATCCTCAGCCGACGAGAAGAAATACCGATGATATGTTGCATGATGACCTCCAGGTAGCGGTTATTTTCCTGAGTGAAGAGTGATTCCCTATGACCTTTCCCGTCGGTTGAAAAATAAAAAAGAAAAGCGCAGTGCGCGGAGTGAAGCATTAAATAAGGGCGAGCGTCTGGCGCCCAAGCGAATATCGCCCAGGTGCAGAACCTCTTTTTTTTATTGGCATAAAAACGTTGGGCGCCTTTGGCGGCCGGGCCCGCAGCCGCTAAGGGGCGGCGATGAGAATAAGGCCCGCCTTGGCGCATATTGAGGTGAATCGAGGATAATCCATAACGGTGTTCTCCTGGATGGGATATATCGCATTAGCCAGCTGAGTTTACGGTCTCCATTGCCGTCTAAATATAAATACAGCATTAAAAGAATTGCCGCCCATCAAATTTTTATATGACTTGTTGAGTAAATACGAATAAGCGGGTAAAGAGAATATCGCGGCGCCAGCCATGGCTCGCCGAAGCAGGCCGTTGAGGGGGCTTACGCCAGGTTTGGGCGATCGTCGTAAGGATTGTTGAGGTTCTTTGCGGGAAGGAACAGCGCGAAGATCAGCATTACATAGGGTGTGAAGCAGAACCATGTCAGGCACCAACCACCGGAGTAACCCGCATCGTGCAAACGGCGCACATTGGCCGCTAGCATAGGCAGCAAAAACGCCGCAAGCGCGAAAATGGAAATCTCATTCATCTTGCTGGCGATAACAGCGAGATAAAGCAGAAACCAAACGTGCTGGCACAAAAGCAGCATTGAATAAGGCCCACGGCTTTCGCGACCTGAGTAGGTGAAGGTCTTTTTGTAACTGCTGAGTAGACTATTCAGGATTCTCGGTTGTTTAGACATTGCGTGCTGATTGTCCTGACTTGTTGACGAGCCATAGCGACGAACAGGTTAAAACCAGAGAAATAAGCGCTGGGCCAGCAAGGTTAAACTGTTCAATAGCAATTGCATCCATCGGGATTTTGTTGAGAGGTTCTAGGAACTTGCTCTTAAGTATCAAGATGACGAGAAGGTAGACGAAGTGGATACCCGCCCAAGTGCTATAGATAACGGCATATCGTCTAAGGGATTTTGATTTTTTTGTCAGTACGATCTGCGTCAGGATGATGACACCGCACAAAATGAAAATCCCGGCGGCCTTAAACTGGGTAACGACCGTTGCTGCAACGTCAGAAACAAACAATGTTTTCCCGGCAAAGTAGAGCTTTGCCATTGGGATGTGCAGAAAATAACCAATAAAACCATAAATGACTATCAGACTAATGAACAGCATCGTTTTCTTCATTTTTTTAGCTCCTTGGCGCTGCTCAAGGATAACATCAAATTTTTCATTTCTAGTTCAGTACGAATCATTATCAGATTCTTGGTCGTCTTGTTGTATTTTGCCATTGCAGTAGGGGCTGATTGTCCACCGTTGCTCATAATGAATGAGACGTCTTTCCTGCCATAGAGCTTCATCTCTGGGATAGGATCTTGGCCATAAATGTAAGGTGTGGGTACGTTAATCTTATAGGATTTTCCTAAAAATTCGGGGAGGGGTGCTTTTGCTCCATCCAGAGGTGTTATTCTTGTTTCAAATCCGGCGAACTCCAGTGAATAGAGCGTGCTGCCCCCTTGTTTGTCTCTACTGACCAAGTCGTTGCCCATCAGTATCTTAAATTTTTCCCAAATGCCGAGCTGTGTATAGTCGACCTTTCGCCCCTCCCAAAAAACCTCTTGTTCCTTACGCAATTGGTAGACGTAGCGCTGGATTTGTACAGCAGAAGGAGAGAAGTGTCCTATGGACGGGAGTCCATTTTTGCTGAAAATTTGTTCTTTAATGATAAATATTCCTGTTTCTCCGTAAACATTAATATCGTCCATGATTACTCCTATTTTATTGATTTTTAATATTTTTAAATTGTCTTTGTATACATTTAATCGCCTAACCTATCATGGGGTTATAAATTTTATCAATCAGTTAGTCATTTTTATGTGTTGTGTCGTCGGTTTTTACCCTCAAATTAAAAAGCCCGCCAGGTTTACCGTGGCGGGCTTTGTGCTGTCGCTTAGTTACGCCAGATCGAAACGATCGAGGTTCATCACTTTGTTCCAAGCGGCGACGAAGTCGTGGGCGAACTTCTCTTGCCCGTCGGCGCTGCCGTAGACTTCGGCCAGCGCGCGCAGCTGCGCGTGCGAACCGAACACCAGATCGACGCGGGTGCCGGTCCATTTGACCGCGCCGCTGCGGCGATCGCGCCCTTCGAACAGGCCGTCTTCACCGACCGGGTGCCAGGTGGTGCCCATGTCGAGCAGGTTGACGAAGAAGTCGTTGGTCAGCGCCTGCGGCCGCTGGGTTAACACGCCGTGCTGCGTGCCGCCGACGTTGGCACCGAGCACCCGCAGCCCGCCGACCAGCACCGTCATTTCCGGCGCGGTCAGGGTCAGCAGCTGCGCCTTGTCGACCAGCAGCGTTTCGGCCGGCACGCGGTATTTGCCCTTCAGGAAGTTGCGGAAACCGTCGGCGAGCGGCTCCATCGCCTCGAAGGAGTCCACGTCGGTCTGTTCCTGCGAGGCGTCCATACGGCCCGGGGCGAACGGCACCGTCAGGGTGAAACCGGCGTTCTTCGCCGCCTGTTCCACGCCCGCCGCGCCGGCCAGCACGATCAGATCCGCCAGCGAGACGCGTTTGCCGCCGGTCTGCGCATCGTTGAAGGCGCGTTGGATGCTCTCCAGCTTGGCCAGCGTCGCGGCGAGCTGCGCAGGTTGGTTGACCGCCCAGTCCTTTTGCGGCGCCAGGCGAATGCGCGCGCCGTTGGCGCCGCCGCGCTTGTCTGAGCCGCGGAAGCTGGAAGCAGAAGCCCAGGCGGTGGAGACCAGCGCCGACACCGACAGGCCGGAAGCCAGCACGGCGTTTTTCAGCGCGGCGATGTCCTGCTCGTCGATCAGCGGATGATCGACTGCCGGGATCGGATCCTGCCAAATCAGCTCTTCCTGCGGCACTTCCGGGCCGAGGTAGCGCGCACGCGGCCCCATGTCGCGGTGGGTCAGCTTGAACCAGGCGCGGGCGAAGGCGTCGGCCAGCTCTTCCGGGTGCTCATAGAAGCGGCGCGAAATCTTCTCGTAGGCCGGATCGAAGCGCAGCGACAGGTCGGTGGTCAGCATGGTCGGGCGGCGTTTCTTGTTGGGATCGAAGGCGTCGGGAATGGTTTCACCGATGTCTTTCGCCACCCACTGATGCGCGCCGGCCGGGCTTTGGCTCAGCTCCCATTCGTATTCGAACAGGTGGCGGAAGAAGTCGTGGTTCCACTGGGTTGGGGTGGTGGTCCAGGTGACTTCCAGGCCGCTGGTGATGGCGTCTTTGCCGACGCCGGTGCCGAAGGTGCTGTGCCAGCCGAGACCCTGCGACTCCAGCCCGGCCGCTTCAGGATCGGCGCCGACGTGAGACGCCGGGCCGGCGCCGTGGGTCTTGCCGAAGGTGTGGCCGCCGGCGATCAACGCCACGGTTTCTTCGTCGTTCATCGCCATGCGGGCGAAGGTTTCACGGATGTCGCGCGCGGCGGCCACCGGATCGGGATTACCGTCCGGGCCTTCCGGGTTGACGTAGATCAGGCCCATCTGCACCGCCGCCAGCGGGTCTTCCAGGTCACGGTCGCCCGAGTAGCGGCTGTTTGGCCCGCCGCTCAGCTCCAGCCAGATCTTCTCAGAGCCCCAGTAGACGTCGTCCGGCTCCCAGGTGTCGGCGCGGCCGCCGGCATAGCCGAAGGTTTTGAAGCCCATCGATTCCAGCGCTACGTTGCCGGTCAGGATAATCAGGTCGGCCCAGGAGATGTTGCGGCCGTATTTCTGCTTGATAGGCCACAGCAAACGGCGCGCCTTGTCGAGGCTGACGTTGTCCGGCCAGCTGTTGAGCGGGGCGAAGCGCTGCTGGCCTTCGCCTGCGCCGCCGCGGCCGTCGCCGATGCGGTAGGTGCCGGCGCTGTGCCAGGCCATGCGGATGAACAGGCCGCCGTAGTGGCCGAAGTCCGCCGGCCACCATGCCTGCGAGTCGGTCATCAGGGCGTGCAGATCCTGTTTGACCGCCGCCAGATCGAGGCTGTTGAAGGCATCGGCGTAGTTGAAGTCTTTATCCATCGGATCGGACAGGGGGGAGTGCTGGTGCAGCGGTTTCAGGCTGAGCTGATTAGGCCACCAATCCTGATTGGTGGGGCCGTTCTGCGGTGCGGGCTGCTTGCCGCCCGAAAACGGGCATTTGCTTTCAGTTGTCATAATGCGCTCTCTGCTTCCGTAAAAATGCTCCAGCCGCCGGGCGTGGAGCGGTTAACAAGGCAGGCGGGTCAGGCTTGCGTCGGGTATTGCGCTAAATAACTGAACTCAATCGATTTACGTCACCCCCACCGTCAACGGGCAGAGGGTGACACATGGGTAAGCTTAGTCAGCGGCGGCGGAGAGATAAAATAGGAATGAGTGAATATTGTGATAGCTTGCGGCGATTCATCGATGTGCTATTGATAGTCAACACGTCGCGTTATCGACGCCGCAACATGAACGCGAGCACCGCGTCCGCCAGCTTGCCGAACGGTGCGCGCAGCAGATCGGTGAAGTGCCAGCGGCTTTGGATGAAGACGCCCTTGGCGTGGCTCAGCGCCCGGAATCCTTCAATGCCGTGATAGGCCCCCATGCCGCTGGGGCCGATGCCGCCGAACGGCAGATCGTCCTGGGCAAAATGCAGCAGGGTGGCGTTGACGCTGACGTTGCCGGAGGTGGTGCGCGCCAGCAGCCTGTCCTGCAGGGGGCCGCCTGGGCCAAAGTAGTACAGCGCCAGCGGGCGCGGCCCGGCGTTGATAACGTCGATCGCTTCATCAAAGGCGGCGTAGGTGCGTATCGGCAGCAGCGGCCCGAAGATCTCCTCTTGCATGATCCGGCTGTCGTCGGGGGCGCCGACGATCAGCGTGGGGGCGAGGGTTTTCGGCCGTTCCGCCGCCGAGTCCGGGCGGTGGCCCACCGGAACGATCCGCGCGCCCCGCGCCTGGGCGTCGGTGAGCAGATCCTGCAAACGGTGGTAGTGCCTGTCGTTGATGATGGCGCCGTAGTCATGGCTCGTCGGCCCGTCAGGGTAAAACGCCTTGACCGCCGCGTCGTAGAGCGCGATGAAGTTTTCCACATCGTCCTGATGGAGCAACAGGTAATCGGGTGCGATGCAGGTTTGGCCCGCGTTCGACAGCTTGCCGAACACCAGGCTGTTAACGGTTCTGGCGGTGAGCGCGCCGGGCGCCACGACGGCGGGGCTTTTGCCGCCCAGCTCGAGCGTCAAGGGCACCAGATTTTTACCGGCCGCCTGCATGATCTGGCGGCCGATCGCCGTGCTGCCGGTGAACACCAGGTGATCGAACGCCAGTGTGCTGAACCCGGCCCCGACGTCCGGCCCGCCGGTCACCACCGCGACCTCATCGGCGGGAAACAGCGCCGCCAACATCGTTTCGATGAGTTGGCTGGTGCGCGGCGTGAGCTCCGAAGGTTTCAGCATCACGCGGTTGCCGGCGGCCAGGGCGGTGGCCAGCGGGATGAAGGTCAACGAGAAGGGATAGTTCCACGGCGCCATGACGCCAATCACGCCTTTAGGTTGGTATTGCACGTAGGCGCGCCCGGCCTGGTACGGCAGGGCGACGTGGCGGCGTTCCGGCTGCATAAAGCGCTTCAGGTGGCGCAGCAGATAATCGATCGCCTGCACGGTGACCAGGATCTCCAGGATGTCGGTTTCGTAAGGCGAGCGGTGGCCGAAGTCCGCGCTGACGGCCGCCGTCAGCGCACCGCGCTGGGCCAGAATGGCGCTCCGCAGGCGGCGCAGGGCGGCAAGCCGTTGCTCCATCGTCATGAGGATGTCATCTCCCTGCACTTGAATTCTCCTGATGCCGAGTGAAAGCGGGAATGCGGTTTGCCGAATCGTGTTTGACCTTAAAGTGAGCTTTAAACCTATACTCGTTAAACGATCAACGCAAGATCGTCGGCCAACCGGGATGAGGGAGCCAGAGATCCCGGCGCCGCGCGCAGTATAAACCTTCTTTTTTAACCATAGTGTAAATGGGAGAAACGACATGGGTTACGTAACGACCAGCGATGGCGTCGAGATTTTCTACAAGGATTGGGGCCCCAAAAACGGCAAGGTTATCTACTTCCACCACGGCTGGCCGCTGTCCAGCGATGACTGGGATGCCCAGATGCTGTTCTTCGTGAACAAAGGGTTCCGCGTGGTTGCGCACGATCGCCGCGGCCACGGCCGCTCCAGCCAGGTGTCGGAAGGGCACGACATGGACCACTACGCCGATGACGTCGCCGCGGTGGTAAAACACCTGGGCGTGCAGGGCGCGATGCACGTGGGCCACTCGACGGGCGGCGGCGAAGTGGTGCGCTATATCGTGCGCCACGGCGAGGACAAAGTATCCAAAGCGGTGTTGATCAGCGCGGTGCCGCCGCTGATGGTAAAAACCGACGCCAATCCGCAGGGCACCCCCAAAGCGGTGTTCGATGATTTCCAGGCGCAGCTGGCCGCCAACCGGGCACAGTTCTATTACGACGTGCCCGCCGGCCCGTTCTACGGCTATAACCGTCCGGGTGCCAAACCCTCTGAGGCGATTATCTGGAACTGGTGGCGCCAGGGCATGATGGGCGGCGCCAAGGCGCACTACGACGGCATCGTCGCCTTCTCGCAGACCGATTTCACCGAGGATCTCAAGAAGATTGCCATTCCGGTGCTGGTGATCCACGGCGACGACGATCAGGTGGTGCCTTATCAGGACTCCGGCGTGCTGTCGGCCAAGCTGGTGCAGAACGGCACGCTCCATACCTATAAGGGCGCGCCACACGGTATCCCGACCACCCATGCCGATCAGGTCAACGCCGATCTGCTGGCGTTCGTGAACAGCTAACCCTATCGCCCGGGCGGAATCTCCACCGCCTGGGCGATGCTTGAGGGATATCCCTCATTGCGGCCCCGCCGGCGGTTATTTAAGCTGAAAGGGCAACGTAACGGTGAATATGGAGATAATCATGACTGATTCAGTGTCCAACGATCGTAATCCTACCCCGGATGTGGCGGAAGACAACGCGTTCTTCCCATCGCCTTACTCCCTCAGCCAGTACACCTCGTCCAAAACCGACTTTGCGGGCGCCAGCTACCCGAACGCCTATCGCGGCGGCAAGTGGAAGGTGCTGATGATCGCCTCGCAGGAGCGCTACCTGCTGATGCAAAACGGCAAGTTCTTCTCCACCGGCAACCACCCGGTCGAGATGCTGCTGCCGATGTATCACCTGGATCTGGCCGGTTTCGAGATCGACATCGCCACGCCGTCCGGCGATCCGGTGAAGCTGGAGATGTGGGCGTTCCCGCAGGAAGACGAAGCGGTCAAGGCCACCTACGAGAAGTACCGTAGCCAACTCAAGCAGCCGAAAAAGCTGACGGAGGTGGTGAAGGATCTGGATGGCGGCAACTACCTCGGCGTTTTCATCCCCGGCGGCCACGGCGTGCTGAATGATATTCCGTTCAGCGAAGAGGTGAAAAAGACCCTGCACTGGGCGCACGACAACGATCGCTACGTGATTTCGCTGTGCCACGGGCCGGCGGGCCTGCTGGCGGCGGGCATCGGCGAGCGCAAAGAGGATTTCCTCTATCGCGGCTATGAGATGTGCGTGTTCCCGGACTCGCTCGATACCGGCGCCAACATCGACATCGGCTACATCCCCGGCCCGATGCCCTGGCTGGTGGGCGAGCGCCTGCGCGAGCGGGGCGTCAAGATCGTCAACGCCGACATCACCGGCAAGGTGCATAAAGATCGGCGCCTGCTGACCGGCGACAGCCCGCTGGCCTCCAACAACCTCGGCAAGCTGGCGGCGGAGACGCTGTTGGCCGACGTCGCCGCGCGATGAGCGACGAGATCGCGCAGCGCGCTTTCCAGACGGCGCTGGCGATGGACCACGAGCGAACCCTGTCCGCCATTCAGGGGCGGGTTCGCGCCTTTGCCGCGCCGTTCGGCTTCGATCGCTTTGTGCTGTTTTCCGCTTCCGCCACGGCGGAGGCGGGGATCGAGCATATCTATTGGGTCGAGGGCGACTGGTTCGGCGACGGCGAGGCCGTCGATGCCCTGACCTACGTGCGGCACTGCCCGGTGACCCGGCACATGCTGCGGGTCAGCGAGCCGTTTTTCTGGACCAAGACCCGGGCGCAGCAGGGCGAACGCTACCGGATTGTGCGCACGCCGCGCGGCGCGGGCCTGCACGGCGTGCAGATCCCGGTGTTCGGCCCGGCCGGTTTGGAGGGCGCCGTCAGCCTGGGGGGCGAGCGTATCGACGCTTCACCGCCGGTGCGGCTGGCGCTGTCGCTGGTGGGCTCGGCGGCCTTTCAGGCGGCGCGGCGGCTGTTCGCACCGGCGGCCGGCGAGGGAGAGGGCCGGCTGTCGGCACGCGAGCGTGAGGTGCTGAGCTGGACCGCCATCGGCCGGCGGCAGGCGGATATCGCCGCGATGCTCGGCCTGTCTGAACGCACGGTGGAAAACCACCTGCGCCGCATTCGCCAACGCCTTGGCGCCGCCACCACCGCGCAGGCGATCGGCGTGGCGATCCGCCTGGGGGAGATCGCCCCCGAGCGCCGTTAGCCCGCCGTCATTTGCCGCAGCAACCACTCGCGCAGCGCGATGATATCGGGGCGCTGCGCGGTTTCTTCGGTGGTCACCAGGTAATAGTTGGCGCCGGGTAACGCCATCTCGAACGGTGCGGCCAGCACGCCGCGCTGCAACAAATCGCGCGCCAGCAGCCGGCTGGCGATCACCACCCCCTGGCCCGCCACCGCCGCCTGCAGCGCATGCGTCTCGTCGCTGAAGGTCAGCCCGGCTTCCACGTTCAACCCTTCCGGCCCATAGCGCCGCCGCCAGTTTTCCCAGGTCGGGGAGTCGGCAGGCACCTGCCGATGTTCCACGTGAAACAGCGTTACCCGCTGCAAATCCTCGCTGCGCTCCAGCGCCAGTGCCGGGCTGGCCACCACCATAAAGCGATCCTCATGCAGCAGGGTGCAGTGCAGATCGCTTTCCGGCGTTTCGCGGTAGCGGATGGCGACGTCCACGGTGCGCTGGCTGAGATCGACCCGCTCGACGCTGGTATGCAGGCGCAGATCGATGGCGGGAAATTCCGCCTTGAAATCCGCCAGGCGCGGCACCAGCCAGTGGGTGAGAAAATTGGAGGTGGTGGTGACGGTCAGCGCCGGCGGCTGCCGGGCGCGGGTGATTTGGGCGACGGACTGCTCCAGCGCGGCGAAGGCGCGCTGGGTGCCGGCATACAGGATCTCGCCGGTCTCGGTCAGGCTGACGCCCTGCGCGCTGCGCTCGCACACCCGGCATTCCAGC
This sequence comes from Serratia sp. SSNIH1, assembly GCF_002935055.1. Taxonomy (NCBI): domain Bacteria; kingdom Pseudomonadati; phylum Pseudomonadota; class Gammaproteobacteria; order Enterobacterales; family Yersiniaceae; genus Serratia; species Serratia sp. SSNIH1. The sequence goes on along the minus strand of NZ_CP026383.1, from coordinate 3,933,928 downwards.
ACTGACTCCAGCAGCTTGATCTGGTGGCTGACCGCCGTCGCGCTGACGCCCAGCGCCTCGGCGGCCAGTTTGAAGCTGCGGCAGCCGGCCACGGCGTGGAAGGCGCGCAGCGCGCCCAGCGGCGGCAAACGGGTTTTTCTCATGGCTGAGTTATTCTCATCTAAGGCTGAAAACTATGAGTTTGTCTGATCGATTATACAAGAGATAGGCTGGCAACATGTGAACAGGGGAATGAATTAATTTCATCATTCCCACATGTCGGGAGTTAACGATGAGCCTCTATATCAACAACGGCGCCCTGGGCGCCATGGAACACACGGGAACGGCGGCGAGCGCCCTGGCGCTCAGCGTGCCGGTCGCGGCGGGCGCTTTGCTGCTGGAGGCGGAGAGCCTGCTGGGCATCGTTGCAACGCTGATGCTGCTAACGGCATTGGTGCTGGCGTTTCTCGGCGGCGCCGCGCTGGCCCGCTGGCAGCCGCTGCGGAACCGGCCTGTGCTGGCTATGCTCCGCTACGGTTTTTTGCTGGCGGCGGCGGGGTGGCTATTGACGCTGCTGATGCTGTTCGGCGGCCATGATTGGCCGGCCCTGCTGGCGGGCATCGCCCTCGGCGGCCTGGGGCAGGGCGTAGCCTACCGCACGGCGGTGGGGGAGAAAACGGCGTTCGCCGTGGCGTGCAGGCTGGCGACGGTGGTGAGCATCGTCGCCGTGGTGGTTGCCGCTTTGCTGATTCAAACCTACGCCGCGCCGGGCGCGAGAGGCGGCTGTTTCGCGCTGGCGTTGCTGATCGACCTGGCGCTGCTGGGAGCGTTGATGGCGCGGGTTGCGGAGCGGGATGGGGCCTGAGCCGTCGCGCTGAAGGTAAACCGCCCGCCGGTAAACCCGGCGGGCTTCGCTTAGGCGGCCGCGAGCTCTTGCGACGTAACGGTTTGCAAACCGACAAGCTGAATGGCCGGCTGCTCCAGCGTGATGCCGAAGTCGCCTTGCGCCCAATTGTAGATATTGACGACGTGCTGATTGAGCGCGCTTTCGCCCTGCATGAATATCGACAGATCCTGCGTATGGGTTTGCGCGTTGTAGTTCAGCGAGAAGCTGCTGTTTGAGCCTTCGGTGCCGAAGGCCAGCAGGTGGTTATCGATAGACAGGGAAGAGGCCTGTAAAAAGCCCAGCTCGAAGCTGTCGTCGATGTAGATATTGTGGGTCTGCTTTACGGGAATATTCAGCAGGCTGTTGGGGAAGGGCACATCGTTGGACAGCATGCTCAGGTTCACGCCGAGATAATCCTGCGGCGCGCTCCCCCCCCGGCGCAGTGGTATAGCCGTGTTCGAAGCGAATCTCGCTGGAGCCTTTGCCCAGGTTGACCTCCAGACCGTTGGCCGGCGTCAGCACCCGATCGTTAAAGGTGACGTTATCCTTAAAGTCCGTCAGCTTCACCGCCTCGATGTTGTACAGCCCGTCCTTAAAGCCATACAGTCCGATGCCGTTTTTCTCGACCACCCCGCGCCCGCCATAGCTGCCCTGGGCGTCAAACTTCAGGTTTACCCCGTGCGACAGGCTGGAATAATCGACCGTATCGTGGCCGCTGCCGCCGTCGATCACCGTCCAGCCGTAGTTGCCGGCGTTGTTTTGCCAGCCGCGCGGCACGCTGATGGTGTCGTCGCCGCTGCCGGTGTTAACGGCGATATTGCCGAACGCCAGCGTGAAATCGTCGTCATACAGCGTACCGACGCGGTACAGATTCGGCGTGGACAGCACGTCGGCAATGTCGTTGAAAATCGCCGAGCCGATATCCAGCTTGCCGGGAATGATGCTGCCGCCGCCGGTCACGCTGCTGCCGTAGGATTCGGTGTAGAAATCACGCGCCGCTTCGGCGGCGAGGCGGATGGTCTCGTGGCCAATGCCGAGGGTAGTTAAATAGGTGGGCACTTCGCCCGCCAGCAGCGTTTCAACCACGTAGCTGAGGTTTTTCATCTGCATGGAGACCTGCGCCGCCGCAATCAAATCGTAGGTGCCGCTTTCGATCTTAAAAGGCGAGGTGTCGTTGGTGGCCACCCATTCGGTAAAGAACGAGGTGTCGCCTAAATAGGAGAACAGCGTGGTGCCGGCCCAGGGGGAATAGTTGGGGGCGCCGGTCGAGGAGGCATCGGTGAACACCTCGGACGCCGCCGCGCCGGCGTCGATCAGGCCGACCTCGTGAATGTCCGGCACTTTGGCGCTGGTGGGCGGGGCATCCGGCAGCGGCGCGTTGGGATCGCTGCTCAGATCGACGCCAAACAGCGTCTTGGCGAAGTTTTTGGCGATGTTGTCGGAGGCATTCTGGATGCGCGTTTCCCAGTCATCGGGCACATGCCCGGTGCGCAGCTCATACTGCAGCTTGGTTTGGTCACGAATGTAATGGGCAAACGCCCCCTGGTTCGAGTTCACGCCATAGGCGCCTTTGATCCAGGTATACACCGCGATATCCACGCCCTGAATAGGTTGATTGGCATGGTTGGGATCGGTGAGCGCATCGACGGAGGCGGCATACACGGCCGGCCAGTCGCCGGCTTTGGCGGCCTCCCAAATCGCTTGCAGTTTTTCTCGGTCGGTAATGACGTAAGCCATATAAACACTCCTTGTTGCTGAGAGATTGCTGTGAAATTCAACATGATGAATGGAGACGCGCGATGAAATAAACCGAAACCCGTACAGCCAGAAACGCGCATGCCGCGAGCCGCAGCGAACGATGGGCGGCAGGCGCCCATAGCGAAAGGATAGACGCAACTTATCGAGTGCGAACAATTCGCTTATCGATTGTTTTTACAGGGTTATTACTGTAAATCTGCGGGTTAACCTGAGTATTGGCGCCAGGGAGGGATTTCCGTCATCTGGGTTAGGAATCTTCTTAGATAAAAGAGTGGGTTTCGCTGGGGGGATTGGCCAAACGTTGGCGTTATGGTGGTGATTGTGGCTGCCGCTTTGCGGATTCACACCGACGGCAACGCCGGGGGGCGCTGCTGGAGTGTGGAATGGGGTGGGGAAATGCCGGCGTGGGGACTCTGGCGGTTGGTTTTGTGCCAGGAGCGGACATTACATATGCCACCTAAATATATACACATACCACCATCAATGGGTTTATAAATAAAGAAAATTACTCTATTGCCGATAACAGTTATAATTAAAATCTAGACTTGGATGATAAATAGATGTCGACATTGAACACTGAAAATAAAATCAAGATAACTGAATTAACAATGGTTTTTATTGCAACTCTCCCAATGGGAATAGCAAATATTTGGATAACAAAAAGTCAAAACGATGAAAGACTTGCTTTCGAGAGACAAAACGCGCAAAGTATTCTCTCCATTCAAAATAAAGAGTTATTCATAAAGAGTGCAGAGCAAGGTTTGAATTCACAGAAACTTGATATTGATTTTTTAAGAACAAGCTATGAAGAATGCCAAAAAGATGGAGAGTTATCAATTGGGAAAATAAAATCTTATGCTGATGCTTACTATTCTTCATCAGAAAAGAAAAATATCATGATTGCAAAGGTTCAAACAAACTGCTTATCAAAAAACAAAAATCAATCAGTAGGTAGCCAAGATAAGCCGACTTACAGCATCGAGCATTACAAGAGTCTTGGGTTCAACTATTTGCAAAATAAAAATTTTCTGGAGGCAGCAGAGTCATTCTCCCAGGCAACTAAAATGACACCCGTAGATGCTTCTTTGTGGAATCAAAAAGCTTATGCACAATTTAGAGCAGGAAATTATACTGATGCAATGAATAGTATTTCCATTGCGCTTAGGATTGGCAGTGATAATGATAAAGTAAGAAAATACATGGCCATTAATGCGGCTAAAATATTATGTGCGAAAGGGGATGTAAATGATGGGAGAAATTACATACAACAATCAATAAATGCCATTCCGGATTTAATGCTAATGGTTAAAAAAGATTCAGAGCTGGGTGGTGTTTGTAAAATTGATCTCAGTAAATAAAAATGTTCTTGTTGCTTCAAAATAAAGCATTTGTTTTGCTTATTTGTGAAAGTGGACGTAAGTAAAGTCCGCTCCTCGCTCATAGCGGACTATCGTTCGCCTGCCCAAATAAGCCTCAGTGCGACGAAACAAATACCGAGGCAGGCTGCGCGGGCGGAATGGCGAAGTGACGCTGCATGCGTTTTATCTCCTCTGCCGGTGGCAGGCCAAACAGACGTTTGAATTCGCGGTTAAATTGCGATGGGCTTTCATAGCCAACGGCGTAACTCGCGGCGGCGGCGGTGATTTGTTGGCGTACCATCAGCATCCGTGCCTGGTGCAGGCGTACCGATTTCACATACTGCATTGGCGGCATCTGCGTTATCGCCTTGAAATGGCTATGAAAGGTCGGCACGCTCATGCCGGCTCTTATCGCCAGCTGCGTCAGCGTTAACGGCTCCGCGTAAGCGGCATGGATGTGCTGCAACGCTTTACCGATTTTGCCAAACTGGCCCTGCAAGGCCAGCGCGGCACGCATTGCGTTGCCCTGTGCGCCTGTCAGCACGCGGAAATAAAGCTCACGCACCCGCGCCGGGCCGAGGATCGCCGCCTCAAGCGGGTTGGTCAGGACGTCAAGTAAGCGAAGTACGGCCATTTTTACCCTGTCGTCCATGGGGCTCGACATCATGCTTTGCGGCGCGACGGGAGGATGCGGGGCGCCATGCTGTTCAATCTGTAACATCAGTTCAGCGGCAAGCTGAAAATCCAGATGCATATAAATCGCCAGCAGCGGATGTGCTGACGACGCGTCGGTTTCCATCACAAACGGCACCGGCACCGAAACCGCCAGGTAGTGCTGCTCATCATATAAATAGGTCTGTTGACCGAAATAGCCGCGTTTGCTGCCCTGGCAGACGATCACGATCCCCGGATCGTAAAGCACCGGCGTTCTGGCAAGCGGGCGATCGGAACGTAAAATTCGCACATCAGGTAGGGCAGTGAGGTTGTATCCCTCTTGCACCGCAAGTTTATTCATCAGGGCAATCATGTCGGACATCCCACCACCTCATAAAATCAGGCAAGAAAAAGAGAAGATACGGCCTAAAAATGCGGCAGAGTAGAGAATACCATGCAACCTTCATGGTTCACGGGAGTTCTTTTTATGGCATCTGCAAAAACGATTTTAATCACCGGCGTCAGCAGTGGCTTTGGCCAGGCGCTGGCACGGGAAGCCCTCGCCGTAGGGCATCGGGTTGTAGGGACGGTGCGCAACAGCGAAGCACTGCAGGCTTTCGGCGCGCTCGATACGCAGCGGGCTTTTGGCTATCTGCTTGATGTCACGGACGTTGAGCGTATTGATGAGGTGGTTGGAAAGATTGAGTCCGCCGTCGGTCCAATAGATGTGCTGGTGAACAATGCCGGTTACGGCCACGAAGGCATTCTGGAAGAATCCCCGCTTGCAGAGCTGCGCCGCCAGTTTGACGTCAATGTGTTTGGCGCAGTGGCGATGATCAAAGCCGTGCTACCAGGCATGCGCCAACGCCGTCGCGGCCACATTATCAATATCACCTCAATGGGCAGTTTCATTACCTTGCCCGGTATCAGCTATTACTGCGGCAGCAAATTTGCACTGGAAGGGATATCAGAAACCTTAAGTAAAGAGCTTGCCCCGTTCAACCTACACGTGACCGCCGTGGCGCCGGGCTCGTTTCGGACGGACTGGGCCGGGCGTTCAATGGTACGCAGCCCTCGCTGTCTCCCGGACTATGACGCGTTATTTGAACCTGTTCGTCAGGCGCGCCAGGAAAAAAGCGGCAAGCAACTGGGCGATCCCGTGAAGGCGGCTCGCGCCATGCTGGCATTGATCGAGAGCCGGAACCCACCCACGCATCTGTTGTTAGGTAGTGACGCATTAAGTTTGGTGCGGCAAAAGCTTGAGGCGTTAGGCAAGGAAATTGAACAATGGGAGAAACTTACCCGTTCAACGGATGGCTGAACGGTTTCGGGTAGGGAGAGTGCAGGGGATCATCGATGATGACCTCCCAACAGCAAAAAGCCCGCTCAGGTTTCCCTGAGCGGGCTTCTCTAAATATGGCTCCTCTGACTGGACTCGAACCAGTGACATACGGATTAACAGTCCGCCGTTCTACCGACTGAACTACAGAGGAATCGTGTGAACGGGGCGAATAATAGCGAGGCGCCGTCGGCATGTCAAAGGCGGATTACACATTCTGTGACTGTTTGCTTACAGAATGCGCAACCCGTTGAGTTTTTTGGCAGATTTAGCTCTCTGGCGCCCGCTGCAGGCGCAGCTGATAGCGGTAAATGCCGGCGGTGAGCAGGTAATCCCGGTGCACGCTCGGGCTCCAGGAGTCGTCGCCGCCCACCCCCATATGGAAACCGTCCAGGTGCAGCCAGGTGCCCGCTTCCGGCTGCAGCAGATGCTGGTGGCTGCAGGCCATCAGCTGTTGCAGCCCGTAGCGGCTGAGCGAGAAGTGGAAGCGGCCGTCGATGCGCCAGCCGCCGTAGCGCAGGCTGCGGGTGTCGCAGCGCAGGCCGTTCTCGCCGGGGAAAATATACGGCGTGTGCAGATCCGCCAGCGGCAGGCGCCAGCGCCCGTGCTGCGCGGCCAGGCGGCGATCCGGGTAGTTCTCGTGCGGGCCCAGGCCCAGCCATTCCACCTGCGGCTGCACCGTCGCCAGTTGGCAGTGCAGGCCGATGCGCGCCGGCGGCGGCAGGGCGTCGGCCACCTCGACCTCCACGTTCACGCTCACCGCGCCCAGCGCGTCGAACAGCCACTGCTTGCGGCTAATCAGCAAAATCTGCTCGTCCACGCCGAACTGGTGTTCGCTCACCACCCGCACGCCGTTTTGCAGCGCATCGGCCTGCAGCCGCGTGCAGCGTTCCTCCAGCCGGTACAGGCCTGCCAGCTTCCAGCGTTCGACCCAGGCGTTGGGATCGATATGGTCCGCCTCGCTGACGCCGATGTCGTTATCGATCGGCGCGCGGGCAAAACCGTCGCGCAGCGGCGTCAGCAGCTGCGGCTGCTCATTCTGCCACCACTGCGTCAGATGGCCGCTGCTGCGCTCGAAGCGCCAGCGCTGGTCGCCGTGGGTGAGGGTCAGCCCCTGCTCGTTTTCAGTCAGCGTGGGCGGCACGCCCTGCGCCGGCGGCGGCGCGGGATGCAGCGCGCGCGGCACCCGCCACTGATCCCAGGCGCAGCGGTGGTGCGCTTCGGACCAGTCGGTGGCCTGCGGCTGCACCACCTCCACGTTCAGCCACAGCTCGCCGGGCTGATGCAGCATCGGCAGGCGATCGAGCAGGGTGAAGCTATGGCTGCCCTGCGGCGTCAGCGCCAGATCGAAGCTGCCGCTGGCGCGCTCCACGCCGTCCAGCTCCAGCCGCCAGTTGAGCTGCTCGTTGTCGGTGTGGCGGAACAGGTAATCGCTGGTGACGGTCAGCGTCAGCGAGGCGGCGTCGAAGGCGAAACGGAACAGCTGTTGCGCCCGCTGCGCTTCGAACAGCGCCGGATGCGGGGTGCGATCCGCGAACACCAGCCCGTTCAGGCAGAACTGGCGATCGTTGGGGGTATCGCCGAAGTCACCGCCGTAGGCCCAGTGTTCTTCGCCCTGGGCGTCGCGTTTGATCAGCGCCTGATCGACCCAGTCCCAGACAAAGCCGCCCTGCAGGCGCGGATGTGCGTGGAACGCGCGCCAGTAGCGCTCGAAACCGCCGAAACTGTTGCCCATCGCGTGGGCGTATTCGCACAGGATCAGCGGCCGCTGTTCCTCCGGCAGGCCGATCCACTTGCCGAGCGCCCATTTGGGCACCGCCGGGAACGGCTGATCCTGATCCACTCGCGCATACATCGGGCAGATGATGTCGGTAGCGGCGGTGTCGGCGCCGCCGCCTTCATATTGCACCGGGCGGGTCGGATCCTGGCTTTTCACCCAGCGGTACAGCGCGTCGTGGTTCACGCCGTGGCCGGACTCGTTGCCCAGCGACCAGATAATGATGCAAGGGTGGTTGCGATCGCGCTGCACCATGCGAGTGACGCGCTCGCTCATCGCCGGCAGCCACAGCGGATCGTCAGCCAGGCGGTTCATCGGCTGCATGCCGTGGGTCTCGATATTGGCTTCGTCCACCACGTACAGCCCGTAGCGGTCGCACAGCCGGTACCACAGCGGGTGGTTGGGGTAATGGGAACAGCGCACCGCGTTGAAGTTGTGCTGCTTCATCAGCAGGATGTCGTGGCGCATCGTCGCCTCGTCCATCACCTGGCCGTGGCGCGGATGATGCTCGTGGCGGTTAACGCCGCGGATCAGCAGCGGCTGCCCGTTGAGCTTCAGCAACCCGCCGCTGATTTCTACCTGGCGGAAGCCGACGTCATAGGCCTCCACCTCGATGACCTCCCCCTCGGGTGAGAGCAGGGCGACGGTGGCGCGATACAGCGCGGGCGTTTCGGCGCTCCACAGCGCCGGGCGTTCCACCGGCAGGCGCAGCGTGACCCGATCGTCATAGGCGCCGCGCTCGTCCACGATCTCGCCGCCGAGTGGCTGGGTGCGTTCGGCCACCCGTGTGCCATCGCGCCACAGCTGAACCTGCACCTGCAGCGGGCCGGGCCGGCTGGCGCGCGCCGTCACCACCAGTTCGCCGCGGGTAAAGCTGTCATGCAGCGGCGTGGTGATGCGCACATCGCTCAGGTGCGCGGCGGGTTTGTGCAGCAGGCTGACGTCGCGGAAGATGCCGCTCATGCGCCACATGTCCTGATCTTCGAGATAGCTGCCGTCGCACCAGCGCAGCACCATCACCGCCAGCCGGTTTTCTCCCGGCTGCAGCCACGGGCTGAGATCGAACTCCGCCGGCAGGCGGCTGTCCTGCGAATAGCCGACCCAGTGGCCGTTGCACCACAAATAGAACGCCGAGTTGACGCCGTCGAAGATGACGCGCGTCTGGCCGGCGGCCAGCCAGGCCGGATCGACGCTGAAGGTGCGCGAGTAGCAGCCGGTTGGGTTGTCTTCCGGCACGCGCGGCGGATCGACCGGGAACGGGTAGCGCACGTTGGTATAGATCGGCGCATCGTAGCCGGCGAGCTGCCAGTTGCTCGGCACCGCCAGCGGGGCGGCGTCCGGCAGATCCTGCTGCAGCCAGCCTTCCGGCGCCGCCTCTGGGCGCGGGAAATAGCTGAAGCGCCACTCGCCGTTCAGCGACCTGCGGCTGGCGCTGGGGGCGTCGTCGCGCGCGTCTTCCACCGTGCGCCAGCTGGCGAACGGCGGGTGGGCGTCCAGCCGGCGGGAGTGGGTGCAGGCCGGGTTTTGCCAGTCACGGCGGGCGAGGATCTCGGTCAGGGAAGCAAGGGGCGCAGCGGGCATCGGCGATCGTCCAGTCGGCTAGGTGATGCTCACCAAGATGCTGACCGGCGCATAAAAAGTAAAGCGGTTACACGCAACCTTGCAAGGGCGATCAAATAACCGTTAATGCGGTTCGCCGGCGCGGTAGATCCGCTGCGGGCGGCCGACCTTGCCGTAAATGATCTCGGCGCGCAGCTGCTGTGCGGCGGTGCAAAACTCCAGATAACGGCGCGCGGTGGTGCGGCTGAGCCCCATTTTTTGCGCAACGCTTTCAGCGGTGTGGCGCGCGGCGGGTTCGGCAAACAGCGCGCGGACCTTACCCAGCGTCAGCTCGTCGATGCCGGCGGGCAGCGCCGCCTGCTGTTCGCCGCGGGCGTAGGTGTTGAACATCTCGTCGATGCGGCGCTGGTTGAGGCGCGCTTTGTCCTTCAGCGCTTCGCGGCGTTGGCTGAAGCGCTGCAGGGTCTGGCTCAGCCGGTCATAGGCCAGCGGTTTGATCAGGTAGTCGAACACGCCGTAACGCAAAGCCTCGGCCACGGTGGCCATGTCGCTGGCGGCGGTGATGAACACGATGCCGCCGCGATACCCGCTCAGCGTCAGTTCGCGCAGCAGGGTGATGCCCTGGCCGTCGGGCAGAAAGTTGTCCAGCAGGATCAGGTCCGGCTTGAAACGCTCGGTCATGGCGCGCGCCTGCGCCAGGGTGCCGGCCAGCCAAATCTGGCGGCAGCCGCCGTTCTGGCGGATAAACTCCGCGTGCATTTCCGCCAGCGGCGTTTCGTCTTCAACGATCAGGATGTTCAGCCATTCCATAATGAAACCTGCTATTGCAATCAAGATGCTAAATGAATGTAAGTAAATTGCGGCGCCAAATAAAGATTATCTCAATAATAAACACCATAAGATTAATTAAGTAAATAAAGAACATTAAATAACTTATTAACCGGAATCGGTTTGTGAAATAGGTCAATAATCGGCGTTTTTTTTCTGTTTACCATTGATTTATCGAACGCGAGACGGCGTTTATCTCCATGGTTTTTAAGGTTTTAATTAGTCTTTATGATGTTAATTAAAATGCCTTTTTGTATTTAATTTGTTGTTTGCCAGTTAACCCAGAGAGCGTGTTATGTTAGGCGATGCCGTATTTAATCGGGTAAAGCGATCGGATCATAAAGCGATTTCGGAAATAAGCACCTTCTTGCGCAGTAACGATCTGAATATCGACACCACGGTTGAAATATTTATTACCGTTACCCAGCACGACAAATTGGTTGCCTGCGGCGGCATCGCCGACAATATTATCAAATGCGTCGCCATCAGCCCGCTGATGCGCGGCGAAGGGTTGGCGCTGGCGCTGGCGACCGAGCTGGTGAACCTGGCCTACGAGCGCCACCACACTCAGCTGTTTATCTACACCAAGGTGCAGAACGAGCCGCTGTTCCGCCAGTGCGGTTTCTACCCGATCGCCACCGTGCCGGGCATCGTGGTGCTGATGGAAAATAGCCCGTGCCGCCTGAAGCGCTACGCCGCCCAGCTGGCGAGCCAGCGCCGGCCGGGCGACATCATCGGCAGCATCGTGATGAACGCCAATCCCTTCACCCGCGGGCATCAGTATCTGGTGCGTCAGGCGGCCAAACGCTGCGACTGGCTGCACCTGTTTCTGGTGAAGGAAAACACCTCGCGCTTCAGCTATGAAGACCGCCGCCGACTGGTGCTGGCCGGCACCGCCGATATCCCCAACCTCAGGGTACACGAAGGCTCGCAGTACGTGATCTCGCGCGCCACCTTCCCCTGTTACTTCATCAAGGATCAGGGCGTGGCCGACGACTGTTACACCGAAATCGATCTGAAGATCTTCCGCCAGTATCTGGCGCCCGCGCTGGGCATTACGCACCGCTTCGTCGGCAACGAACCGTTCTGCGCGGTGACCGCGAAATACAACCGCGACATGCGCTACTGGCTGGAAACGCCGGCGCTGCCCAGCCCGCCGATCGCGCTGGTGGAAATCGAGCGTTTGCAATATCAGGGCACGGCGATCTCCGCCTCCTGGGTGCGCAAGCTGCTGGCGGCGGGGGACTTCCACGCCGCCGCGCCGCTGGTGCCGCCGGACACCCTGTACTACCTGCAGGATCTGCAAACGCAGCGCCGGGCCAAGGCGGCCCCGCATCCTTTTGAGTCCGCACAATCAGGTGAATGATGAAAATTATCCGAGAAGCAATGGCCGGCACGCTGGAATCCAGCGATGTCATGGTGCGCATCGCGCCCGCCGAGGGGCCGCAGCACGATCTGTTGATCGCCAGCAGCGTGGAAAAACAGTTCGGCGCGGCGATCCGCCACACCCTGCTGGAGGTACTGCAGCGCTATGAGGTGGAGCCGGTGCAGGTGATCGTCGACGACAAGGGGGCGCTGGACTGCGTGCTGCGCGCCCGGCTGGAAACGGCACTGATGCGCGCCTGCGAGGGCGGCCAACTGCCGTGGGAGGCGAAAGATGAAAACGCTGAATAAAAGCCGGCTGCGCCGCAGCATGTTGTTCGTCCCCGGCGCCAACGCGGCGATGGTCAGCAACGCCTTTATCTACCAGGCCGATGCGCTGATGTTCGATCTGGAAGACTCGGTTGTCCTGCGTGAAAAAGATGCGGCGCGCCGGCTGGTGTACCACGCGCTGCAGCACCCGCTGTACCAGGAGGTGGAAACCATCGTGCGCGTCAATGCGCTCGACTCCGCCTACGGCCTGGCGGACCTGCAGGCGGTGGTGCGCGGCGGCGCGGACATCGTGCGCCTGCCGAAGACCGACAGCGCGCAGGACGTTGTCGACATGGAGCGCGAGATTGCCGCCATCGAAGCGGCCTGCGGCCGGCCGGTCGGCAGCACCGGGCTGCTGGCGGCGATCGAATCGGCGCAGGGCATCACCAACGCGGTGGCGATCGCGCATGCTTCGCCGCGGCTGATCGGCATCGCGCTGGGGGCGGAAGACTACGTGCGCAACCTGCGCACCGAGCGCTCGCCGGAGGGCATCGAGCTGCTGTTCGCCCGCTGCTCGTTGCTGCAGGCGGCGCGCGCCGCCGGCATTCAGGCGTTCGACACCGTCTATTCCGACGCCAATAACGAGGCCGGCTTCCTGCAGGAAGCGGCACTGATCAAACAGCTCGGCTTCGACGGCAAATCGCTGATTAACCCGCGCCAGATTGAGCTGCTGCACAACCTGTACGCGCCGACCGCCAAAGAGGTGGCGCACGCGCAGCGGGTAGTGGACGCCGCCGAAGCGGCGGAGCGAGAAGGGCGCGGCGTGGTGTCGCTCAACGGAAAAATGGTCGACAGCCCGGTGATTGAGCGCGCCCGGCTGGTGCTGGAGCGCGCCGCGCTGTCCGGCTTACGGGAAGAACCGGCGCAGCACGGGGAGGAAGCATGATGAACCGCCAACAACGATTGATGACCTTCGCCAACCCGGCGGATCTGCCGGGCTATCAGGACGTGTCCAAAGCCAACCTGCAGGCGCGCAAACCGCGCGATCTCAAGCTGTGCGACTCCTTGCAGGAAGCGGTGCGCCGCAGCGGACTGCAGGACGGCATGACCATTTCCTTCCACCATGCGTTTCGCGGTGGCGATTTGGCGCTCAATCAGGTGATGGAGACGCTGGCGGCGATGGGGTTCCGCAACCTGACGCTGGCGTCCAGCTCGCTGACCGACTGCCATGCGCCGCTGGTTGAGCATATCCGCCACGGCGTGGTGAGCCGCATCTACACCTCCGGGCTGCGCGGCCCGCTGGCGGACGCCGTTTCGCGCGGCCTGCTGGCGGAGCCGGTGCAAATTCACTCGCACGGCGGCCGGGTCAACCTGATCGAATCCGGCGAGCTGAAGATAGACGTGGCCTTCCTTGGCGTGCCGGCCTGCGATGAGTTCGGCAACGCCAACGGCTACAGCGGTGAAGCCTGCTGCGGCTCGCTCGGCTATGCGCGGGTGGACGCCGAGGCGGCGGGCACCGTGGTGCTGCTGACCGAGCAGCTGGTGCCGTACCCGCATCATCCCGCCAGCCTGGCGCAGGATCGGGTGGATCTGATCGTGCAGCTGGAGCGGGTGGGCGACGCCGACAAGATCGGCGCCGACGCCACGCGCATGACCTCGAACCCGCGCGAGCTGCTGATCGCCCGCCGCGCCGCCGAGGTGATCGCCGGTTCCGGCTACTTCACCGAAGGCTTCTCGCTGCAAACCGGCACCGGCGGCGCCTCGCTGGCGGTGACCCGGTTCCTGGAGGACAAGATGCGCGCCCGCGGCATTCGCGCCGCGTTCGCCCTCGGCGGCATCACCTCGACCATGGTGGATCTGCACGAGAAAGGGCTGATCGGCAAGCTGCTGGACGTGCAGAGCTTCGATCGGGCGGCGGCGACCTCGCTGGCGCGCAACCCGCGCCATATCGAAATCAGCGCCAACCAGTACGCCAACTTCAGTTCCAAGGGCGCGTCGGTCGATCGGCTCGACGTGGTGGTGCTGAGCGCGCTGGAAATCGACACCGGCTTCAACGTTAACGTGCTGACCGGCTCCGACGGCGTGCTGCGCGGCGCGTCCGGCGGCCACTGCGATACCGCCGCCGCCGCGCGGCTGGCGATCATCGTTGCGCCGTTGGTGCGCGGGCGCATCCCGACGCTGGTGGAGCAGGTGACTACCTGTGTCACGCCGGGCTCCAGCATCGACATTCTGGTGACCGACCACGGCATCGCCGTCAACCCGGCGCGGCCGGAGCTGGCGCAGCGTCTGCGGGAGGCCGGCCTCGAGGTGGTGAGCATCGACTGGCTGCGCGCCCGTGCGCTGCAGCTGACCGGCGAACCGCAGCCGATCGCCTTTACCGACAAGGTGGTGGCGGTGGTGCGCTACCGCGACGGCTCGGTGATCGACGTGGTGCATCAGGTGGCGGAGTAAGCGATGGCCGCCGTCGATCCCCAACTGGCCGCCGAACGTGCGGTCAGCCTGCCGGCGCTGCTCACCAGCCGCGAATGCCGCCAGGCGCGGCAGCAGGCATGGCTGGCGCAGCACGAGTGCACGCTGCTGGTGCTGACGCTGGTGGTGCCCGGCCCGGTGAAGGACAGCGCGCTGACGCGCGGCATCTTCAACCTGGGGTGGACGGCGCTGCTGCGGCTGTGCGCCGAACAGGGTTGGCCCAGCCCGCAGGCCGAGGCGCTGGCGCTCTCCACCGGCTGCGAAGGGTTTGTCGCGCTGCGCGCCGATGCCCAGCGGGTGAAGGACTGCGCCATGCAGCTGGAGGTGAGCCGCCCGATCGGCCGGCTGTGGGATATCGACGTGCTGGATACGCAGGGGCGCATTTTGTCGCGCCGCGACATCGGCCTGCCGGAACGGCGCTGCCTGCTGTGCGGCCAACCGGCCAAGATCTGCGCCCGCCAGCGGCGGCACAGCAGCGAGCAGCTGCTGCATGAAATGGAAAGGATGTTCAACGATGCGATCTCTGCCGATTAACCTGCCCGCCCACCGTGCCGAACCGGCCTGCGACTTCGCCCGCGCCGCTTTCCGCGCGCTGCTGGTGGAAGTCAACCTCACGCCCAAGCCGGGGCTGGTGGATCGCCATAACACCGGCGCCCACCGCGACATGGATCTCGGGCACTTCTATCGCAGCGCCCGCGCCATCGGCGTGTGGCTGCCGCGCTTTATCCAACGCGGGCGCGAAGACGCCACTTTGCCGGCAGAGCAGCAGCTGGCGCGGCTGCGGCCGCTCGGCCTGGCCTGCGAAAACCAGATGTTTCGCGCTACCGGCGGCATTAACACCCACAAGGGCAGCGTGTTCTCGCTCGGGTTGCTGTGCACCGCCTTCGGCCGCCTGCAGCAGCAGGGCCGCGCCATCGGCGCCGAAGCGCTGTGCGCCGAGGTGGCGGCGATGTGCCGGGGGCTGGTGGATCGCGAGCTGCGGCGCAACAACGCCGGGCAGACCGCCGGCCAGCGGCTGTTCGCCGCACACGGGCTGAGCGGCGCGCGCGGCGAGGCGGAGGCCGGTTTCCGGCTGGTCATTGACGGCGCGCTGCCGCTGTATCGGCAACGGCTGGCCGGCGGCGACGACGAACAGCGGGCGCTGCTGGACAGCCTGCTGTGGCTGATGGCCCACAACGACGACACCAACGTCGCCTCGCGCGGCGGCCTGCACGGGCTGCGCTGGCTGCGGCGCCGGGCGGCATTGCTGCTGGCACAGGGCGGCTCGGCGGGGGAGGCGGGTCTGGCGCGCCTGCGGCGCTTCGATGCCGACTGCATCGCCCGCAACCTCAGCCCCGGCGGCAGTGCCGACCTGTTGATAGTGACCTGGCTGCTGGCGCAGCTGGGTGCCCAAGAATAATAACCAAGCCTTCAGGAGAGTCCCTATGTCCCAAACCCAGGAAAAGATCTGGAAAGCGATAGCACCGCTGGCGGTGCTCGCGATCCTGTTATTGATACCGGTGCCCGACGGCATGCCGCCGCAGGCCTGGCACTACTTCGCCATCTTCGTGGCGATGATCGTCGGCATGATTCTGGAGCCGATCCCGGCCACCGCCATCAGCTTTATCGCAGTGACCGTCAGCGTGCTGAGCGCCAACTGGGTGCTGTTCGGCGCGCAGGAGCTGGCGGAGCCGGGCTTCAAGGCCGGTAAAGAGGCGCTGAAATGGGGGCTGGCGGGCTTCTCCAGCACCACCGTCTGGCTGGTGTTCGGCGCCTTTATCTTCGCGCTGGGCTACGAGGCCACCGGGCTGGGGCGGCGCATCGCGCTGTTCCTGGTGAAGTTCATGGGCAAGCGCACGCTGACGCTGGGCTATGCGGTGGTGATCATCGATATCCTGCTGGCGCCGTTCACGCCGTCCAACACCGCGCGCACCGGCGGCACGGTATTTCCGGTGGTGAAAAACCTGCCGCCGCTGTTCGATTCCTTCCCCAACGATCCCTCTTCACGCCGCATCGGCGGTTACCTGATGTGGATGATGGTGGTCGGCACCAGCATCAGCTCCTCGATGTTCGTCACCGGCGCCGCGCCGAACGTGCTGGGCATCGAGTTCGTCGGCAAGATCGCCGGGGTGCACATCAGCTGGATGCAGTGGTTCCTGGCGTTCCTGCCGGTCGGCCTGCTGCTGCTGATCATCGCGCCGCTGATCTCCTACTACCTGTACAAACCGGGCGTGACCCACAGCAGCGAAGTGGCCGCCTGGGCGGATACCGCGCTGGGGGAAATGGGCAAGCTGACGCGCAAGGAATACACCCTGATCGGCCTGGTGCTGCTCAGCCTGTGCCTGTGGGTGTTCGGCGGCAAAATGCTGGACGCTACTGCGGTGTGTCTGCTGGCGGTGTCGCTGATGCTGGCGCTGCACGTGGTGTCGTGGAAAGAGATCACCAAATATTCCAGCGCCTGGAACACGCTGGTTAACCTGGCGACGCTGGTGGTGATGGCCAACGGCCTGACGCGCTCCGGCTTTATCGACTGGTTCGCCCAGACCATGAGCACCCACCTGGACGGCTTCTCGCCGAACATGACGGTGGTGGCGCTGGTGCTGGTGTTCTATTTCGCCCACTACCTGTTCGCCAGCCTGTCGGCGCACACCGCCACCATGCTGCCGGTGATCCTGGCGGTCGGTAAAGGGTTGCCGGGCGTGCCGATGGAGCAGCTGTCGATGCTGCTGGTGCTGTCGATCGGTATCATGGGCGTGCTGACGCCGTACGCCACCGGGCCGGGGGTGATCATCTACGGCTGCGGCTACGTGAAGTCGAAAGACTACTGGCGCCTGGGCGGCATTCTCGGCGTGGTGTACATCGCCGCGCTGCTGCTGATCGGCTGGCCGATCATGAGCCTGTGGTACTGAGTTGAAGCCACGCGGCCACCGCCCGGTGGCCGCGGTTACGATCCTTTCCCGTGAACCCTGTCACACACTTGTCACACTAACCCCGCCATCATACTTGGGCAAACGCTAACACCTTAAAAATAATCATTTTCCGGGAGCCTCTGCGGATGAGAAAAAAAACGTTATTGCTGTGCCTGCCTTTGTTATTCACCGGGAACGCGCTGGCGGAAGCCGGCGGTTATCAGCTGGAACAGGTGCTGGTCATGAGCCGCCATAACCTGCGCGCGCCGCTGGCCAACAACGGCAGCGTGCTGGCGCAGTCTACGCCGAAGGCCTGGCCGGCCTGGGAAACGCCGGGCGGCCAGCTGACCACCAAGGGCGGGGTGCTGGAAGTGTATATGGGGCACTACTTCAACGCCTGGCTGAAGCAGACCGGCCTGTTGCCGCAAGAGGGTTGCCCGACCGCCGGCAGCGTGTACGTCTACGCCAACAGCCTGCAGCGCACGGTGGCCACCGCGCAGTTCTTCAGCAACGGCGCGTTCCCCGGCTGTGACGTCAGCGTGCACCATCAGGACAAGATGGGCGAGATGGATCCGACCTTCAACCCGATCATCACCGACACCAGCGAGGCCTTCAACCAGCAGGCGTTGGCGGCGATGAACGCCGCGCTGGGCTCGCTGAAGCTGGACGCTTCTTACCAACAGCTGGCGAAGATCATCGACTACAAGGATTCCGCCGCCTGCAAGACCGACAAACACTGTGACCTGACCAAAGAAACCAGCGTGATGAGCGCGGTGCCGGGCAAAGAGCCGGGCGTTTCCGGCCCGCTGCGGGTAGGCAACTCGCTGGTGGACGCCTTTATGCTGCAGTATTACGAAGGTTTCCCGATGAAAGAGGTGGCCTGGGGCAAAATCGCCACCCCGCACCAGTGGCAGCAGCTGGCGCAGCTGAAAGACGGCTATCAGGACTCGCTGTTCACCTCACCGGTGGTGGCGCAGAACGTTGCCAAGCCGCTGCTGACCTACATCAACAACGCGCTGCTCGGCGAGCGCAAACCGGACGCGCCGAAGCTGACGGTGCTGGTCGGCCACGATTCCAATATTGCCTCGCTGCTGTCGGCCATGCAGTTCCAGCCGTATCAGCTGCCGCAGCAATACGAGAAAACGCCGATCGGTGGCAAACTGGTGTTCCAGCGCTGGCGCGACGCGCAGAACGACCGTGAATTGCTGAAGATCGAGTACGTCTATCAGTCCACCGAACAGCTGCGCAAGGCGACGCCGCTGACGCTGCAAACCCCGCCGCAGCGGGTGACGCTGGCGCTGAAAGGCTGCCCGATCGACAAGGACGGTTTCTGCGCCTGGAGCGATTTCGAAAAGACCATGAAAGGCATCTTGTAATGCTCAGCCTCTCTCCCGAATGCGGGGGAGAGGCCTCTCCCCATCCCGGCTAACGCGCCGCTGTGCGGGCCTTAACGCCATTTATTTTGCCCAGGGTCATTGTTGCAGGCCGTTTCGGGGGCTAACATCATCAGCCTGCCTGCTTATCATGGATACCGCCGTTGCCTACTTTTATCCGCCATATCGAATTTTTCACGCCGGACGGCTATCCGGGCCAGGTGGCGCGCTGCCATTTTGCGCTGGCGGAGTATCGTGACGAGAGTTTTCCCGAGGCGGGCTTTGCGCTGCCGGATCATCTGGCGCGCGCGGTGCCGAAGCGCCGCGCGGAGTATCTGGCCGGGCGTTTTCTGGCGCGGCAACTGTTGGCGCCGCTCGGTTTTGCCGATTTCACCCTGGCGCGCGGCGAAGATCGCGCGCCGCAGTGGCCGCCGGGCATCGCCGGGGCGCTGAGCCATAATTCTGATACCGCGCTGTGCGCCGTGCACCGCGAGAGCGGGCTGGGCGGCGTTGGGCTGGATGTGGAGACGCTGCTCTCCGACGTGCGGGCGGAGGAGCTGTGGGGCGCGATCGTTTCGGCGGGGGAGCGCGAGGCGTTGCTGCGCGAGGCGCTGCCGTTCAATGAACTGCTGACGCTGACGTTTTCCGCCAAAGAGAGCCTGTTCAAGGCGCTTTATCCGCAGGTGCGCTGTTACTTCGATTTTCTCGATGCGCGCATGGTCGCCGTGGATATGCAGCGGCAGACGTTTGTATTAGCGCTGCTTAAGACGTTGACGCCAAATTGCCCCGCCGGCCGCCGGTTTAACGGGCGCTTTTGGCGTGAAGGTGACGACGTCACGACTTTTATTTTCTGCTAAAACACAATCATAACAGTGTGTTATTTCTTACTTTGCCGTAACGCGGATTTGCCGCAGCGGGCGGAAAGATTCATTCATCGGAGATTGACCCACGGTGGGGATCCGGTGTAATTTATCCTCCTTTTATAGCTAATGATAATTATTCGCATAAACATTATCATTGGTAAGGCGCAACAAAGGAGTGGTCTAGTGGCGACACTGACGACAGAAAACCAAACCTTCCCCGGGTTTGTGTACGCCGAACAATCGACCTTTTTGTACCGGTCCGAATTCCGTTCCCTCTTCGCCGATGGCGTGTTCGAGCGTATCGAGACGCCGGCGTTCGGCGGCGAGCAGGAAGGCAGCGCGCTGGCGCAGCATATCCGCCAGGTGCTGGCGCGCGCCAAAGCCGCCGGCCAGGAGACGCCGGTGGTAGTGGGCGCCATTCCGTTCGATACGCGCCGGCCTTCCAGACTGTACGTGCCTGAAAACTGCCAGTTTGTCGCCAACGACAGCTTTACCCGCGCCGCGCGCCCGATGCTGCAACAGGCGCATCGCCTGGCCGCCTGCACCAGCATTCCGGACGAGCCGCGCTTCAAGCACGCGGTGGCGGAAGCGGTCAGCCGCTTTAAACAGGGCAAGCTGGACAAGGCGGTGCTGTCGCGCATCCTCGACATCGAGCTGGAGCAGCCGGTGGCGGGCCACCAGATCCTCAATAACCTGATGGTGCAGAACCCGACCGGCTACCACTTTTCCCTGCCGCTGGCCGATGGCGGCGTGCTGATCGGCGCCAGCCCGGAACTGCTGATCCGCAAGCAGGGAGGCGAGATCCACACCAATCCGCTGGCGGGCTCGGCGCGCCGTCAGGACGATCCGCAGCAGGATCGCCTCGGCAGCGAGCGCCTGATGCGCTCGACCAAAGACAAATACGAACACAAGCTGGTGATCGACGACATTCGCCGCCACCTGGCGCCATTGTGCGCCAGCCTGAGCGTGCCCAGCGGCCCGTCGTTGCTCAGCACCGGCACCATGTGGCACCTGTCCACCCGCATTCGCGGCGAGCTGCTGAACCCGAATCTCAACGTGATGCAGCTGGCCTGCCTGCTGCATCCGACGCCGGCGCTGTGCGGCTTCCCGACCGAGAGCGCCCGCCAACTGATCGCCGATCTGGAACCGCACGATCGCGGCCTGTTCAGCGGCATCGTCGGCTGGTGCGACGCCAACGGCGACGGTGAGTGGGCGATCGTCATCCGCAGCGGCCTGCTGCGCGGCAACCGGGTACGGCTGTTCGCCGGCGCGGGCATCGTCGCCGCCTCGACGCCGCAGTCCGAGTGGATGGAAACCGCCGCCAAACTGGGCACCATGCTCAACGCTTTCGGCCTGAACAGCGGCGCGCTGTAGGCCTCTTTGCGGCGCAGTGCGCGCCGCGTCATACGCTTTCGCAGGAGACAACGATGAACAACAACATGACCCGGCAGCGTGCCCGGATGGCGGTGTGCGCATGAGCATTCAGATGGACTTCACCGGCAAACGCGTGTGGGTGACCGGCGCGGCGCGCGGCATCGGCGAGCAGATCGCCCGGCATTTTTTGACGCAGGGCGCCGAGGTGGTGGGATTTGACCGCGAGTTCGCCAACCCGGATCTGCCTTACCCTTGCGTGATGCTGGACATCAGCCGGCCGGAGCAGGTGGAGGCGGTGTGCCGCCAACAGCTGGCGGAGAACCCGCGACTGGACGTGTTGGTCAACGCCGCCGGCATTCTGCGCATGGGCAATACCGAAGATCTGAGCGTGGATGACTGGCATCAGTGCATCAACGTCAACGCCTCGGGGGCGTTCTACCTGTTCCGCGCCGTGCTGCCGCACTTCAAGGCGCAGCGCAGCGGGGCGATCGTCAGCATTGGTTCCAATGCCGCGCACGTACCGCGCGCGCAGATGGCGGCCTACTGCGCCTCCAAGGCGGCGCTGACCAGCCTGAACCACTGTGTGGGGTTGGAGATGGCGCCGTTCGGCGTGCGCTGCAATCTGGTGTCGCCGGGCTCGACCGACACGCCGATGCAGCGCGGCATGTGGCAGACCGACGACGCGCAGCAACGCACCATCGCCGGTTTCCCCGAGATGTTCAAGCTGGGGATCCCGCTGGGCAAAATCGCCCGCCCGGATGAGATCGCCAACGCGGTGTTGTTCCTGGCCTCCGATTTGGCCAGCCACATCACCATGCAGGACATCGTGATCGACGGCGGCGCCACGCTGGCCGCCTGAGTCAGACCCGCTGGCGGCGCAGCAGGTGCTGCGCGCCTTCCGCCGCCAGCAGCAGCACCGCCAGCCAGATAGCCAGATAGGTCGGCCATTCGCTTTGGCCGATGCTTTCGCCGAGCAGCAGCGCGACGATCACCAGCAGCACCGGTTCCACATAGCTCAGCAGGCCGAACAGGCTGAACGGCAGCAGGCGGCTGGCGAGGATGTAACACACCAGCGCCACGGCGCTGATGACGCCGAGCAGCGGAATGCGCCAATACAGCTCGGCATTGATCTGCAGCGCCGCCGCGCCGCCGTCGCCGAAGGCAAACCAGGCCGCCGCCGGCAGCATCAGCGCCAGCTCGCACCACAGCCCGCCGAGATTGTCGGTGCCGAAACGCCGCCGCAAAATAAAGTAGAGCGGATAGCCCAGCGCCACCACCAGCGTCGGCCACGAGACGCCGCCCGCCTGATACAGCTCATTGCCCACCCCCACCATGGCGCACGCCACCGCCAGCTTTTGCAGCAGCGACAGCCGATCGCGGTAGAAAAAACGGCCCGCCAGCACCATGGTCAGCGGCAGCAGAAAATAGCCGAGCGACACGTCGAGCGCCTTGCCGTGCAGCGGCGCCCACAGGAACAGCCACAGCTGCACCCCCAGCAGCGCCGAGGTGAGCAGCAGGCCCAGCAGGCGCTGCGGCCGTTGGCCGATCCAGGCCAGCGTGTCGCCCACTTTGCGCCAATCGCCGGACAGCGCCATAAACAGCGTCAGGAACGGCAGCGTCAGCAGCGTGCGCCAGCCGTAGACCTGTTCGCCGTTCAGCGGGGTGAGGGTAGAGGTGAAGTAATACATCGCGCCGAACAAGATGGAGGCGACGACCGAAAGAGTGATGCCCTTAATCACACGCATTCCTGGTGAGTGATTGATTTTATGGCGGCTACTGTAGAGAAATTTGCCGCCAACGACAATGGCGTTGCCGGGCGCTGGACAATCGGCGGCGGCGGGTTACAATGAATACTGTATATTAATACAGGTTTTGGCGATGACAATCGATCTTTTTGAAGACGCGCTGCCGCCGCCGTGGCGAGAAGAGATCGCCCCCGGCGCGGTGGTGATGCACGGCTTCGTGCGCGATCACGGGCCGGAACTGCTGGCGGCGGTGCAGGGCGTAGTCGCCCAGGTGCCGTGGCGGCATTTGACTACCCCCGGCGGGCACGTGATGTCGGTGGCGATGAGCTGGTGCGGCAATGGCTGGACCAGCGACAGCCGCGGTTACCGCTATTCGGAACGCGACGCGCGCAGCGGCAAACGCTGGCCGGCCATTCCCCCCATCCTGATGGCGCTGGCGGACGAAGCCGCGCAGCAGGCGGGCTTCGGCCCCTTCGTGCCGGACTCTTGCCTGATGAACCGTTACGATCCTGGCAGCAAGCTGTCGCTGCATCAGGATAAAGACGAGCACGACTTCGGTGCGCCGATCGTCTCGGTGTCGCTTGGGCTGCCGGCGGTGTTTCAGTTCGGCGGGCTGCAACGCAGCGACCGGGCGCGGCGCATCCCATTGGCGCACGGCGACGTGGTGGTATGGGGCGGCCCGGCGCGGCTCTGTTTTCACGGCATCCTGCCGGTCAAGGAAGGCTACCACTCGCTGGTGGGGCCACACCGCATCAACATCACGTTACGCAAGGCGCTTTAGCTGCGGCTCCTGCGCCAGGCAGGCGACGAGATAGTCGATAAACACCCGCAGTTTGGGCGGTAGATACTGGTTAGGCGCGTAGAGTAACCACAGGCCGCCGTGATAGCTGCTGAGGAAATCCCACTCCGGCAACACCTGCACGATCTCGCCGTCGTCGAGCGCCTGGCGGGCGGTAAAATACGGCAGGCTGCCGATGCCGATATGCTGTTTTACCGCGTCCAGCCGCACACCGGTGTGGTTGGCGGCGTAGCGGCCGCGCACGTTGACCGTCACCGTTTTGCCGCTGCGGCGGAACTTCCATTGCGCGTCGCTCGGCGTTTCGCCCAGATAGATGCAGCTGTGCGCCGCCAGATCGTGCGGGTGCTGCGGCGTGCCGTGCTGCGCCAGGTAGTGCGGCGTGGCGCACAGCAGATGGTCTATTCTCATCAACTGGCGGCCGATCAACCCGGGCGACGGGCGATCGGTGATGCGCAGCGCCAGATCGACCCGATCGTCGATCAAATCCATGTAGCGATCTTCCAGCCGCAGCCTCACGTCCACCTTCGGGTAGCGGCGCAGGAACTCCGGCATGTGCGGATGCAGCACGAAGCGGCCCACCGCCTTGGGCACGCTGACGCTGACCAGCCCCTCGGGCTCCACGGCGCCGCGCCCGCCGATCGCCATGACCGCGTCGGCCGCCGCCAGCAGGGTGCGGCAGTGCGCAAACGCCTCTTCGCCGCTTTCGCTCAGCCGCAGTTTGCGGGTGGTGCGGTGCAGCAGCTGCAGCGCCAGCGCCTGCTCGAGTTTCGCCACGCTGCGGCTGACGGCGGAAGGCGAGGTGCCCAGTTTACGGGCAGCGGCGGAAAAGCTGCCGCTCTCTACCACCTGAACGAAAACGGCCATTTCGGGCAACAGGGCGTAAGAAAGATTTGTGCTCATGACGCAAAGGTCCATTGTGATAGCGGCGGATTATCCCTCGATTATGACATGAATATAATGGCTCTTCGAACCGAGGAGAAAAATGATGACCGAACGACGTTATTACTACAGTGACGATGTACAGGGCCAGGCGCAGGTGTTGAGCTGCGCGCCGGCCGAGGCGGGCGCTTACGCCGTAGAGCTCGACGCCACGCTGTTCCACCCGCAGGGCGGTGGCCAGCCGTCCGACGTGGGGACGTTAGGCGGCGTCGCCGTGCTGCGGGTGCAGCAGCAAGGGGATACCGTGCTGCACTTTACCGCTGCGCCGCTGCCGCTCGGGCCGGTTACGATGCAAATCGATGAAGCGCAGCGCCGCCTGCACGCCCGCTGGCACTCCGGCGGGCATCTGATCGGCTGGCTGGGAGAAACCCGAGGCTGGCGGCCGGTCAAGGCACATCATTGGCCGGGGGAAGGGCGCATCACGTTTACGCCAGGGCTGGATGCGCAGACGGTAGAAGCGAACTTTTTGCAGGCGGAGCTGGTGCGCTTGATCGCCGCCGATTTACCGCGCCGCCAACAGGCGGTGGAGGGGATGCGCCAGGTCGGCTTCGGCGAACTGCCCGCCTACGGCTGCGGCGGCACCCATGTCGCCAGGCTGGGCGAGGTGGGGGCAATTGCGATCACCGGCGTAAAGATGAAGAAAGGTCAGCTGATCGTGCAGTATGAGCTGGGGTGAATAAGGTTCAGCGCCCGGCCTGCCGCAGCTGGGTGCAGAACGCGCATTGGCATCCCGCTACCGGCACCGCCGCGCAGCTGCCGATGTTCACCGGCTGGGCGTCCATGGCGTGAAAGCCGTAAAACAGATTTTCGATGTTTTGTTCCGCCGCGCGCGCCTGTTCCGGGCGCGGTTCGGGCACTTTTGACTGAAACGCCGCGGCCTTGCCGGCCAGCAGGCTGAGAAACAGCAGCGACAGCTGGATTTTCATCGTCGTCTTCCTTTGGCTGAAGTTGTGATACATTATAACAAAACCCCTTCAATGCCAAGCGGCGGTGCCGCTGCCACTCACGTTATTTTTACGTGCTGCAACAGTTTCTCATTCAATTAACACTTCGACATATCTCTTATCGATACGCTGACTAATAATTCAAATTACAAAAATTGCCTCACTAAACGAATATTTAGATACTCGCTGTGCGGCCTGGCCAGTGCTGACACGTTTTTAAATTCTGAGCATACAGAAAGATGCCTCTGTAGGTATCGTCACGCACTCTGGACAGGACATCGCCACCATGGGCTCTTTTTTTAAGCAGATCTACCGCTATTCCCACGCGCGCCCTTATCGGCATAACGAAAACCTCTGGCCCTACGTGAAGATCGCGCGCGGCGAAGGCGGTGAAATCGCCGCCTTATGGTACAAGCACCGGGCGGTGCCGATCGTCCCGCTGAGCGAACTGCGCAGTAGCTGCCGGGGGGAGGTGCTGCTGACGGCTACCGGCCCGTCGGTGAAGGCGCTGCGCTTCGAAAATATTCCCGCCATGCCCGCCATCGGGGTCAACGGCGCCTATTGCCTGCATCGGCAGCTGGATTTTCGTTTCTACGTCATCGTGGACATGGGGTTTATCGACAGCCGCCCAGAGATCGTGCGCGACGTCATTCAACGGCCTGGGCTGACGCTGTTCACCACCGTGCACGGCGTGGCGCGCATTCTCGATCGCTTTGGCCCGGCGGCGATCGGCTGCCGATTGGCGATCGTCGAAGACGCGGCCTGCAAGATTTACCGCCCCCGGATCGACAGCGGCGCGCTGTGGGATCACTACTGCCGGGAAAACGGCGTGGTCTTTGCCGCCGAGAGCCGCATGCTCGGCTTTAGCCAGGATATCCGCTGCGGCATTTTCGATGCCGGCACCGTGGCCTATTGGGCGCTGCAAATCATCGCCTATCTCGGCTTCAAGCAGCTGTTTATCGCCGGACTGGACATGAACAACTTCCACCAGCCGCGCTTTTACGAAACCGAGCAGGATCGCTTGCCGACGTTCCTGGCGGACAAGGTGGAGTCGCTGGTGATCCCCGCTTTTCGACACGCCGGCGCGATCATGAAAAAGCAGCAGATCGCGATTAAAAACCTCTCCCTGCACAGCGCTATCGGCAGCGATATCTTCGAGAAGGTGGACGGCAATGTTTACTTTCAGCAAGCCTGAGCGGTGTTATCGCTTCGGCAGCGCGCTGTTTTTAGCCTTCGCGTTTTTCAGCGCGATCTTTTGCGGGCAGACCCGCGTCAACAACCTGTTTCATTTGGCGGCGCTGCTGTGGCTGGCCGCCGTGTTCACCTGGCCGCCGCTGCGGCGGCAGCTGTGGGCCAATCGTCAGGCGCGCTGGGGCGGCGGGCTGGCGCTGATGTTTTTGCTTTATTATTCCCTCAGCGCGCTGTGGGGCGAGACGCCGGGCGACATGCCGTCGGCCCTGACCCACAGCGCCTATATCCTGCTCTACCTCGCCTGGCTGGTGACGCTGCTCGACGGTGAGCGGCGTCATCAACTGCAGTGGGCGATGCTGGCCGGCATGACGGCGCTGTGCCTGTATCTGACGCTGGTCGACGCCCCGTCGATTTATTATCTGCGGGAAACCACCGCCCGCAATCCGGGGCCGAGCAACGTGATCGATCTGGCCGGTTACGCCGCCATCGCCATTTTGTTGAGCCTGATGATTTTCCGCGATACCGGGCAAAAAGCGGCGCTGTGCTTTATCCCGCCGCTGCTGGCATTCATGGTGCTGACGCAAAGCCGCGGCCCGCTGATCGCACTGGCGCTCGCGGTGGTGGTGGCGATGCCTTATCGACACCGGCCGGGACGGTGGCTGTGGTTTCTGTTGCCCGGCGCGCTGGCTGTGGTTCTCGCCGTCGTTTACAGCGCGATCGGCGAAATGTTGCTGACGCGTTTTGGCGAGCTGTATCAACAGAGCTTTGTTCGCATCAGCATCTGGCGCCACAGCCTGGCGCTGATCGAACAGGCGCCGTTCTTCGGCTACGGCTTTGACAAGCAGCTTAACTTTCTCAATTACACCGGCGAGCTGAACCACACCACGCACAGCCTGTACCTCGGCGCGTTGCTGAAGGGCGGCTGCGTGGGTTTCCTGTTGCTGCTGGCGCTGCTGGGATATGGCGCGCGGCTCGCCATCGCACACTGGCGCACAGGGCGGCGCTGGGAGGCGGGCCTGTTTCTGTTTATGCTGGTGTTCTACAGTTCGCAGGGCATGTTTGTGATCGCCAATCCGGCGGAGTTTTGGTACCTGTTTTGGCTGCCGCTGGCGCTGCTGCTGTCGCAGCCTAAACGGCGGCCGATCGGGACTGTGCAGACGACAGCGCCGCCAGCGTCTTCTCCAGCACCTGTTCCGCCGCGATAATACTAAGCGGCTGGCGGCGCTCAGCGGCACTCAGCGCGGCGCTGTCAACCGGCACGTGCATCACCTGATGCCGTTCGCTGTCCTGATAGGGGCCGGTATGCCGCGGGTTAGCGGTGACGAACAGGCTGACGGTGGCGGTTTTCAACGCCACGGCGAGGTGAAGCGGCCCGGTATCGCCGGTCACCAGCACCTGCAGATTGGCGATCGTCGTCAGCAGTTGCGGTAACGTGGTCGCGCCGATATGGCTTACCACCCGCTGTTGCTGTTCCTCGCTCAAACCCGCCATAAATTCCCGCTCGAGGCTGCGCTCCGCCTTGCTGCCAATCAACTCGATCTGACAGTCGGGGGAGTGCGCCAGCAGCCGTTGTGCCAGCTCAACAAAGCGGTCGACCGGCCAGCGGCGCAGCATTTCGGAGGCGCCCATCTGAAAGCCGATCAGGATCTTGCCCGCCGGCTTCTCAAGCGCGGGAAACGCGACCGGGATGAACATGTCAGGATTGTCGGTACGGCATCCCAATTGCCCCACCATATCCAGCTTGCGCTGAATTAAATGGCCGTCGCTGCTGTGGCTGACGCCGGTCAGCCAGCGCTCCATGCCGCTCGGTTTGTTGCCGTAAACGTCTTTGAACAGGTATTGGCAACCGGCGGCGATGGCGACCAGCACGTCGTAAGGCGCCTTCGAGTGCAGGATGACCGCCAGCTGTGGCCGGTTTTTTCGCAGGCGCCGGATAACGGCCAACATGTCTTTGGCCTTGTGGTCCCAGTAAATCACGTCATGAAAGCAGGGGCTGCCTTCGACCAGCTGCCGGTTTTTATGGCTGGAGACCAGCGTGATTTGCGCGCCGGGATAGCGTTCGCACAGTGCGCGGATGGCGGGCGTATTGAACATCAGATCGCCGAGGGCGCTGGTGGAGAAAATCACGATGCGTTCAAAGGATTGCTGCGGATCGAAGCTCGCTGCGGGCCGGAAATTGCCCGCGATGCGGGTATAGAGACGTAAACCGGCGTTGGCCGCCGCTATTTTCCACTGTTTAGACATTGCAGTTCGCTTCCGCTTGAGATCGGCGGCCACCGTCTGGCGCCGCGTCGTATCATACAAGCGCGGCAACGGCGGGCCAATGGCCCGCAACAGATTGCGACAGATGCTAACGTTATGTTTGCAATTGTCGCCGCGCGCCGCGCTTACTCTTCCCAGACTTGCGTACTGCGCGGGCTGTCCATCTGATAATCCGAGTAGGGGCGAGTGAAGAACTCGCGCCCCAGTTCGCGGGCGGCCTGCAGCGGATTGCGCGGATCGCGGGCGATCTCGCCGCGCTGGTTGCCGGCGCCGTGCACCACGCCGACGAACGCGGAATGGGTGTAGCGGCTGAATTCCTGGAGCTGATGCACGATGCCCAGCGCCGCGCCGGGGTAGGTTTCTTCCGACGCCACTGCCAGCCCGATGCGTTTACCGCTCATGCGCTGGTGCACCTGTTCCGCCTGAGGGTAGGCGTTGGAATAGAAGCTGAACGAGCGATCGAAAAAGGCTTTGGTTTGCGCCGACATGCCGTACCAGTAAATCGGCGTGCAAAATACCGCGCCGTCAGCCGGCAGGAAGTGCTCCAGGAACAGCTCGGCGTAGCGATCGGCCGGCGGCGGCGTGTGGCGTTCATCGCTCAGAAAACCGCTCAGGTAATCATCGAGAAAATGCAGGCTGGCGGAAGTACCGGCTTCGGCGGCGCCCGCCAGGATCGCCTGCGCCAGCGTGGCGCTGTTGCCGTCGCGGCGCGGGCTGCCGACCAGCACTACCAGACGTTTGGGTTGATGAGTTTTATTCATGTCATATTCCTCGGTATGAAGTGGATTCAGTCCTACTCTAGAAACAAGTGCCGGCAGGCGACAAATGACGGCTTTTCTGCCAGGATGATTTCAACTCATCTCAAGAGGCTTCGCCATGTTTGCCATGCTGCCCGTCAACGCATTACGCACCTTTGAATCCGCCGCTCGCCTGCGCAGCTTCAAGCTGGCGGCGGCCGAGCTGACGGTGACGCCGACGGCGATTTCGCACCAGATCAAAGCGCTGGAACAGCAGTTGGGGTTTGCGCTGTTCGAGCGGGTGCCGCGCGGCGTGCGGCTGACGCCGAAAGGCGAAACGCTGTTTGCCGGGGTGCACGGCGCGCTGCTGGACGTCGCCGCCACGCTCGAGGGCCTGCGGCCGCAGCCCAGCACCGGGTCGCTGTGCGTCTCGGTCACGCACTCTTTCGCGGCGCTGTGGCTGGTGCCGCGCCTGGGACGTTTCTACCAGGCGTACCCGCACTATCTGGTGCGCCTGGAGGCCTGCGCCGAGGTGATCGATCTGCAGCAGGACGCCAGCGTGGACGTGGCGGTGCGTTACAGCCGCGCGCAGTATCCTGCGCTGCATCAGACGGCGCGGCTGGAGGAAAGCTTTGGCGTCTACGCCGCGCCGGAGCTGGCCGCCGCCGAGCCGGAAAACCCGGTGCTGATCACCGTCAAGTGGGGGGATTCGGCGCTGTACGACAGCGGCTGGCATGACTGGTGCCGGGCCGCTGGCGTAGACTGGTGGCAGCGCCATGCGGCGATGCGCAGCTATCACGAGGAGCATTATGCCCTGCAGGCGGCGGTGGCCGGGCAGGGGCTGGTGCTTGCCAGCTCGGTGATGGTGTCCGATATGGTGGACAACGGCCTGCTGGTGGCGTACCGGCCGGAGGTGCGCGTACCGGGCGCCGCGTACAGCGTGCTGTGCGCGCCGGGGCGCGAGCGGCATCCGCCGGTCAGGGCATTTCTCGCCTGGCTGCAGCAGGAGCTGCCGCAGGGCAATGGCACGAAATAAAAGTTTTACCGTCCTAAGCTGTGGGAATATCAGCGAACTTTTGTTTTTACTTCACTGCGAGAACCTATCATGAGCCAGCCAAGAACCTCCGATTACCCGATTGATGCGCAATTTATCGAACGCTGGTCGCCGCGCGCGATGGCCAACGACGCCATCGACGATCAAACGCTGCTGAGCTTTTTTGAAGCGGCGCGCTGGTCGCCATCGGCCTACAACATTCAGCCGTGGCGCTTTGCCTACAGCAAGCACGGTTCTGACAGCTGGGAGAACTACCTGGAATTCTTGATCGACTTCAACCGCGGCTGGGCGCAGCACGCCTCGGCGCTGGTGGTGATCGTCTCCAAAACCACCAGCCTGAACGGCGAACGGCTGGTGGACAACCCGACCCACGCGTTCGATACCGGCGCCGCCTGGGCTAGCCTGGCGCATCAGGCGCACCTGAAAGGCTGGTTGACCCACTGCATGAGCGGCATTCACCACGACAAGATTAAGGCGGCGCTGCAGCTGCCGGACGACTATGCGGTGCACGCCATGGTGGCGATCGGCAAACCGGGCGACAAGGCCCGCCTGCCGGATTTCCTGCAGGAAAAAGAGGCGCCGTCGGGCCGTCTGCCGCTGGGCAAGACCGTCAGCGAAGGGCTGAATTTCACGCTGTGATTGCCCGCCTTCCCTCAGGCCCGCTTGGCGGGCCTTTTTTATGCGGCGAGTAAAACTTAGGGAGTATGTTCTCGTTCGTTTATTCGCTGTATATTTTGTTATATAGCGATGGCGTGATGAGGAGGAAACCGTGGGTGACCATTTTGGCAAAGGGCTGTTGGCGGGGCTAAAGGCGGAGAACCTGAAGCCGGAGACGGAGCTGTCGCGCTTTTGCTCCGACTACAAGCGCGGCTTTGTGCTCGGCTATGCGCACCATTTGGCGCAGCGCTGCGGCGACGAGAACCGGGCGGCGTTCGAGGCCGGGCAGCTGAGCCGCGCCTATGGCCTCGGCAGCGAGCCGATGAGCGAGTTCTTTTCCGGCGGCGACAGCCGGCTGGCGGAGAAATTTTTCCGCGCCGGCTATAACCGGCCGACGCAGGGCTAGCGCGGGCGGGGCGTCAGGCGGCGCTCAGCACCGCCACCATATACACGCACGGTTGGTCGCTCTGGTTTTCAAAGCGGCAGTCCGCCGGTGGGCCGAGCTCCAGGCAGTCTCCCTCGGCCATGTCATGGCGCGCGTCACCTTCCACAAAGACCAACTCGCCGGATAAGACCCAGATCAGCTGGCGCTTGAAGGCATACACCGAGGCCGGCATCGGGATCGTCGCGCCGGCCGGCAGTTCGATACGCACCAGATCGAGCGGCAGATCGGTGCGCGGCGAAACGTGGCGCCGCACGTAGCCGCTCTCCGGATCGACCCAGACCGGTTGATCTTCCCGGCGCAGCAGCCGGCCTTCCTGCGTTTCCGCCCGAGCGATGAGCTTGGACATGCTGAGGCCGAACGCCCCCGCCAGCCTGCCCAGCAGCATCGCCGTCGGGCTGCTCTCGCCGCGCTCGATCTTATGAACCATCGCCCGTGAGACGCCCGCCTGCTCGGCCAGATCGGACAGCGACCAGTGGCGCGCCTCGCGTTCAATGCGAATGCGTGCGCCGATCAGCTGATTTAGATTGTCTAATTTAATATTCATATCGTAGTATTATAGTGGACAATTGGCCGGGGTAAACCATGATTATACGAAATGCGACGCTTAACGATAGCGCGGCGATTGCCGCCATCTATAACGACGCGGTGTTGAACAGCACCGCCATCTGGAATGAACAAACGGTGGATGCGGCCAATCGCGCGGCGTGGATCGGCGAACGGCAGGCGTCGGGCTACCCGGTGCTGGTGGCGGTGAACGGCGCGGACGAGGCGATCGGCTACGCGTCGTTCGGCGACTGGCGCGCCTGGGACGGCTATCGCCATACCGTAGAACACTCGGTGTATGTCCATCAGGCGCATCGCGGTGAAGGGATTGGCAAAGCGCTGTTGATCGCCCTGATCGCACGGGCGCGGGAGATCGGCAAGCATGTGATGGTGGCCGGCATCGAATCCGGTAATCAGGCCTCCATTCAGCTGCACCTGGCGCTCGGGTTCCGCGAGGTGGGGCGCATGGAGCAGGTGGGCGCCAAATTTGGCCAATGGCTGGATCTGACTTTCCTGCAGCTGACGCTCGACGAGCGGGCGGCACCGCCGGCGCGCTGATCCCGGGAGACAGGGCGATGAATATGCTATTGCTGCTGATTGCGGCGGGAATGGGGCTGGTGGTGCAGAATCTGCTGATGGTGCGCATGACCGAAAGCGTCTCGACCATCCTTATCACGCTGGTGATCAATTCCAGCGTCGGTTTGCTGCTGCTGGTGGGGTTGCTGCTGGCCAAAAACGGCCTCGGCGCGGTGGCGGAAGTGACCGGCGCCGCCAGGTGGTGGATGCTGCTGCCGGGGCTGCTGGGATCGCTGTTCGTGTTTGCCGGTATCCTGGGCTACCAAAAACTGGGCGCGGCGGCCACCATCTCGATCCTGGTCGCCAGCCAGCTGTGCATGGGGCTGCTGGTGGACGTCTACCGCGCCGGCCCGGCGGCGCTGCGCGAGAATCTGCCGGCGCTGTTCGGTGCCCTGCTGCTGGTGGCGGGCGCCTATCTGGTGGCGAAACGCAGCTTTTGACGGCGGCTGAAAGGCAAAAAGCCCGCTCGGGTTTCCCTGAGCGGGCTTCTCTAAATATGGCTCCTCTGACTGGATGCGAAATCTCATATATCTTGTTGAAATTAAATTGATTTAATTTTTTAAATTGAAGCGGGGCCCTCAATAAGGCCCCGAATGTTGTTGCTGTTTTTAAATGTGATGTATATCACATCTGTGATTGTTGTTCTGACCGTAGGTAGATATGACTATCGTCTCGGTACCAATAGTGAACCAATTCAGATCAAAGATAGTGGCATTATGCTCATCGTGTTGAATATAATACGCCCACTTTCTGAGATAATTATCTGAAAGTGAATCTGATGTACGAGGTATTATCGATGTTGATTTTGCTCAATGATGGCATCTTGAGTTTAATGTCAAATGGTTGATCTTTACCCAATAGAAGCAGGAAAGAATTAATAATGCCGATTCTTCAGTCAGACCTTCTTAACGCAGGCCAACGCCGCTCAGTGCATGGGCAATTTACCAAACGCTTTGGTCAGCCCACAGCCTTTCTAAGTCACAGCCACAGGGATGCTCAGCTTGCTCTAGGGTTACAGGAATTGCTGAATAATCAAGGATGGGACGTCTACATCGACTGGCAAGATCAGACAATGCCTGAAAAATGGGATGCCGAGACTGTCCCCAATATCAAAGCTGCCATTGTCCGTGCTGATTGGTTTTTCTTTCTCGCAACACAGCATTCAATGGCATTACTATGGTAATGAATGCCTAAATCTCTATAACAAAATTGACGTATCTACTGGTACTTCTAGCCTTGCGGTTTTGTTATTCTCGGCAATGGTAAGTGGGTGCGCTATCTTTAATTTTATAAGCAAAGAATCAAAATATGAAAAGAAAACTTCTGCGCCTCATTGACAACCTATCTAAAGAACTAGACGAAGGCAATCTTGCAGTTTTTGCAGGTGCTGGTTTATCCCGAACAGCAGGCTTTGTAGATTGGAAGTCACTGTTGAAACCAATCGCTGACGACTTAGATCTTGATGTTGAAAGAGAATGGGATCTGGTGACTCTTGCTCAGTACCATGCTAATGCCAACGCGGCAAATCGCTCGAAATTGAATCAGATGCTTGTCTCTGAATTTTCATCTGGCTTAGCACCAACAGATAATCATGAAATTCTAGCCAGACTACCAATCCAGACCTATTGGACTACAAACTACGACAAGCTCATAGAGAGTTCGCTCGAACGAAATGGTAAAACTCCTGACGTCAAGTACACCAATAAGCAATTAGCAACTACCCGTCCCAAACGAGATGCCATCGTTTATAAGATGCATGGAGATGTTGATCACGCATCGGAGGCAGTGCTGATCCGGGATGATTATGAACGCTATCACATAAAGATGCAGCCGTTCATTACTGCACTCAGCGGTGACCTGATAGCTAAAACTTTCCTTTTTTTAGGCTTCAGCTTCACTGATCCCAATCTTGAGTACATTTTGAGTCGAGTTAGAATTCAATTCGCACAGGACCAGCGTCAGCACTATTGCATCCTTCGTA
Source organism: Serratia sp. SSNIH1 (assembly GCF_002935055.1). Taxonomy (NCBI): domain Bacteria; kingdom Pseudomonadati; phylum Pseudomonadota; class Gammaproteobacteria; order Enterobacterales; family Yersiniaceae; genus Serratia; species Serratia sp. SSNIH1. The sequence goes on along the minus strand of NZ_CP026383.1, from coordinate 3,899,317 downwards.
AGGCTAGCAGAGAGGAAGGCGAAGAGCTGGCCGATTTCGAATATCGTGAACGCAAAGAAGACCTCTTCAAGCATGAATTGCTACGGGTTGGTATCAAGGTTGTATACGTTGATGAGTTTTCTGAGATCACCGATATCCTGCGAGAGATTGAACGTCGCCACAAACGTAAAACCATTTTTATATCTGGTGCGGCTCATGACTACACTCCTTGGAGCGTATCAGAGGCGGAACAGTTTGTTTATAGGCTAAGTAAAACTATCAGCAAGCAGCAGTACCGTGTTATCTCAGGATTCGGTTTGGGGATCGGTAGTGCTGTTATTACTGGGGTACTTGAAGAGACCATCATGAATGGTGGTCGTCTCGACAATGATCAATTAGTCCTACGTCCTTTTCCCCAAAACCAGTCAGGGGAGCGTGCTTTGCCTGAACTCTGGACAGAATACCGCCGTAACATGCTCGCTCATGCAGGCGTTGCGATCTTTCTTTTCGGCAACAAGTTGGACAAGACTGGGACTGTTATACCATCCCACGGTATGCGTGAAGAGTTTGATATTGCAGTGGCTAACGGACTTTTCGTTATTCCGGTTGGGATTACCGGTTCGATCTCCGCCGAACTATGGCAAGAGGTGATTAGTGCTTATGATGAATCAAAGCACGAGAATGGTAAGAAAATCACCCCGTTGCTTCACAAGCTGGGCTCCCAAGGTACTGATTTGGCTCATGCCCATGACATCATACTGTCTCTCCTCTCCCTCATTTAAGGACGAAATTATGACAAGAAAAGTATTTTTTAGTTTCCAGTATGAAGACGTGCAACGTGCGATGAACGTACGAAACAGCAACGTGATCGCTTCTGATACCAAGGTGGGTTTCATCGATAAAGCCGATTTTGAAGAAGTTGAGCGCAAGGGAGATGCTGCCATTAAGAAATGGATAAACGATCAGCTTTACGGTACGAGTGTCACTGTAGTTCTTATCGGAGCCACAACCAACAAGAGCAAATGGGTTAAGTACGAGATTGAGCAAAGCATTGACCGTGGCAATGGTATCTTGACTATCGACATCAGTAAAATCGCAGATCTCAAAGGGAACACTACCGACTGCTGTTCTCTTCGCGTTCCTGATGCCCCTCACTATTTATGGAATAAAGGAAATGGTCGAGAAAACTTAGGGAAGTGGATTGAGGCTGCTGCTGAGGCAGCTGGTAAGTAATTTCGGTGAGCGATGCTGTAAAGCCAAGGACACGGACTGAATCCCCAGATTTGGCGACTGCTAAGCTATCTCCCGAGCTGACACGGGCTTAAATACGATAAATGGAGTCAAAATGCCACGCAGAACATTCTTTTCCTTTCACTATGGGCCTGATGTCTGGCGCGCTTGGAATGTCCGTAACAGTTGGGTTGTGAGGGAAGCCAATAAGGAAGACAGGGGCTTCTTTGATAGCAGCGTGCTTGAGGCATCGAAAAAAGAGAGTGACAATACACTAAAAAATTTTCTCCGTAAGGGATTAGACAACACTTCTGTTACCTGTGTCCTTGCTGGAACCCAAACATGGGAACGTCGGTGGGTACGCTATGAAATTGCCCGTAGCGTAATCAAAGGAAATGGATTACTTACCGTTTACATTCACGGGGTCCAAAACAAAGACAAAGAGACATCTACAAAAGGGGCTAATCCATTAGCGCAGATGGGCCTTTATAGAACAGAGCATGGCATCTATCTCGCCGAATGGAAGGGCGGAAAGTGGGTAGCTTATGCAGATTACACTCTTGCAATTTCTGAGGGGGACCTATGGTTCACTGCACCAAAAACGAACAACGTAGTCCAACTGTCAACTCACTACCTGAGCTACGATTTCATTGGCCAAGATGGCAGAAAAAATATTGGCGGGTGGATTGAAACTGCTGCGGAAATGGCTGGTCGATGAGCGATACTTCAAATATAAGATCTCCGTACCAGCTTATTATGCTTGGTGCATCCAATGGGCATGATAATGGCCTACGTCATAATATTGATTCGGCGCTTCATAAACTTGGGATCCCGACTTGCGCGATCAAATACTTCTGCGAATTCAACGCCGCTGACCGCAGCTTAAAGTTGCCGACGATGGCAATATTTTTCGGCTCTCCAGAAAATACTGTCGATACAGCCCTTGTCACAGAATTGATTGACGATTCGATCGTGATCGCTCCGATTGTCTCAGATTTGTCTCAAGTACATGAAGAAATTCCGTCGCAGCTAAGACACATAAACGCTATTGTGTTGGGCTCAAATGATGAAGGAATTGACCGTCTAGTCACGTTAGTCCTCGAGACTTTCCGGTTGTTACGACGTGAGCGACGTTTGTTTATCAGCTACAAGCGAGCTGGCTCTCAGCCCCTAGCCGATCGATTGTACGATGCTCTAGATGCTCGCGGTTTTGACGTTTTTATTGACGTGAGGTCGGTACCTCCAGCCGCAGATTTCCAATCTCAACTCTGGCACAGGATGTCGGATTCCGATGTCGTGGTTCTGATTGACACTCCTGGATTCAGAGAAGGCCGCTGGACTTCCGAAGAGCTGGCTCGCGCTAATGCGACCAATGTTCAAATCTTGCATCTTCTATGGCCGGGGCAAAAGGAAGATCCAGCATCATCTTTCAGTCACTTCATGAAGCTTAAGCGTAGCGATTTTGTTGGATACCTTCCTATGCGGGGTCGTTGGGCAACAAAGGGACTGGTGAAGAGAATATGCGTCGAGGTCGAGCGACTGCGCGCACCGGCAATTGCTGCCCGCCACCGGTATTTGGTTGATAACTTTTGTGACGCAGCCCGTGATGAGGGGTTTAATCCAAGTGTTCAGATTGAAGGCTGGATTTCTCTTGAACCCAAGTCAGAAAGGGGACTCGCTATAGTGCCAGCAGTGGGTATACCTACCTCTGATCGTATCAATGAAGTTTTCGAAGCCATCACCCATAATGTTGTTGAAACGAAGGAGATATGGATGATTTATGACAACAGAGGCGTACTGAAAACTTGGCTCTCGCACCTAGATTGGCTTGATTCCTATTTACCGATCAGGGCTGTACAGATGTCGAAGGTTCCCCAACTTCTGAAGGAGTTCATTGCGTGAAAGAGATATTTCTATCTGCCAGCGTACCCTTGCCCAATCGTGATCGAGAATTTTTCGATACCGCAGACGTTCTTGCTATTAGGGAGGCGATAAAAGCTTTGGTTGAAGTAGTGCTGCCGATTGGACGAATTACGTGTGGTGGTCATCCAGCAATAACTCCTCTCTTGGCGTTATTTTCTCGTGAGGCCAACCTAGATCGTAACCGGTTGGCAATTTACCAAAGTAAACTATTTGAGGGGCGCTTGCCTCCTGAATTGGAAAATTTCGTCAACGTACACATGATTCCTGCGGTTAATAATAACAAAGAGGCTAGTTTGACAGCCATGAGGCGTGCAATGATCAAGAGTCAACGTTTCAACGCAGCTGTGATCATTGGCGGCATGGAGGGCGTCTATGAGGAGCATGAATTATTTATTGAATGCCATCCCAATGCTGTAGTGCTGCCTCTCTCAACGACAGGCGCCGCCGCAAGGATTATTTATGAGCGGGGGCAATATGATCCGTTACTTGCGCGTGATAGAACTTATTCTAGTTTGTTTCGTCGAAAGTTGCTACCTATCAGTTAATGCAAGAAAATGATATTAAGCAGGACTATCGCACAGCCTAAGTAAGCGATATATCTAATATGGCAATAGAGGAAAATCATGGAGCGTTGGTAGAGAAAATATAACAACGAGCGCCCCATGAACCCCTAAAAAACTGACGCCGGAATGGTACCAGTCGATGATTAAATACTGGGAAAAAAATTGAAGAAAATGGATGTGTTTACAAATAGATCTCTCCCGTACCCTGATCAACACGTTTATAGTAATCAGAAAATTGACATGGGTCAGATATAACTAAATTTCTATCATTGCGAAAATCAAGTTCTATTTTTTTTATAATATTATTTGCGGGTATGGATTTTTTTAAGGGGATCTTTTTATAACCTATACCTCTATGATACCCAATCGAGTTTAAGTCTACTTCAATTGCCTTATCACCGAAATAATAGAAATGATCTGAAATCAACACTTGGTCAGCACTAGTATCACGTTTTAGATTGGTCATATTAAATGAGCCATCAGCATTGCTATGATGCGAGTCTTCTTGAATCCATTGATTATTGTCATCTTGATGATAGATATTATCCCCCAACATCTGTACATGGCTACCATTTCTAGCTGGCTTTTTGATAGAGAATCTGGTATCTCTCCAATAATCATTAAAGCTAATTTTTTCAGTAACTTTCATTAACAAAATACATTTATGTTTAACTGGTTTTAAATTAGCTCCACCAACTCCTAAGATCCAATCACCCACCTTAGCAGATTTTCTAATTCCAGGTTTGCATGTTGCTAAAGTACAATGACCATGAAATGGGTTAGGGGCAAAACCAAAGTCTCGTGTTATTATATAAGCATAAAGATGAGAGTTAGGTTCAATTAGCATACAACATTACCTCCTTGATTTTTCTCCCGAACTGTACCATCTGGCTTTTGAAAGCTAGTTTTACCTTCTAATGCGTTTATAATAGCGTCCCCTCTCCACGCAACGATAGAGGTTGCATATTTTTCGAGATTTTCTGGCAGTTTTACATCCCCTTTTAGGCCATTCTCATATACACCTATAATCGGCTTTCCAAGCTGATGAGCTGCTTGAATTTCCCAGTTTACCCAAGGTCTTGTATGGGTTTCTTTCCCGATAACTACTATAACTTGACCGGCCCATCTCATTTTCATTCTTAGTAGGCGAGCTATCGTTCTATCACTAATCTTTTTTTCATCTGCACGTCTCTGGTTTTCAGGTTTCATTCTGACAGAACTGTTACGTAACTGATAACCTTTTGCCGCAACCAAGCGAGAAACACCATCAACGCTAGCATCATCTTTGTGATGATGACTAACAAAAACATTTTTCTTAATTTCTTTAGACATTTATTAAATCCTTTCTAAGGTTTAGGTGTTATCAAACTAACTTGAAATTATAATTTTGTTGATAATGATATTTTTGTTTTGGTCTTTTGCTACTAAACTTAGTTCTACATCTTTTATCAATCTCACATGCGCCACTGTTTTCCATATCCATCAAGGTGTAAATCCTTTCCTCTTTAGATAGGAAGTGAAAAATTTCATCCATATCCCATTTTTCATTATACCTTTCTGCAACATTATTCTGATTAATAGTAAACCAAAATAAGCACTCTTCGCTATTCATTCCGTCCCTATCAGAAAAAATCCAATTTAATCCTCTTTCACATCCCGGACCTGAAATAACAAAATTCATTTCTGTAAAAGGAAAATCTATTATGTATGTTAAATCTATAAAAATTTGATAAGCAAGAAAATCTCCAATGCCTGAAAATGATTTAAGGTGATTAAACACTTCGAGCTGATTTGCCGAAGATTTGACTCCATTTACTATTATTTCTTGGTTATAGAAAACAAATTTTATCATTCTAAGAATCATATTTTTTTCAATGGTACTTTCTTTTTTTTCTAAGAATTTACCAAAGTTAACCTTCGGTCCTCCCAAAATATAAGCGGCACTAAAAAAAACATAATCTGGTCTTTCTAGAGTAATATTGTAAATTTTCTCTCTGATTTTTTCATTAATGTCGCCAATGGTCATTTTTGAAAAATTGAAAGGAGCATCAATTTCATATAATGTTTCATTTTTATTTATCACTCTAAATAGAAATGAGTTAAGGATTTTATCTTCATAGCTCAATAGGGGGTTGTTAATTACATTTATTAATAACCACTTGGTTTCTCTGTCCCACGTTCTTTTAGTATTTACAAATTTATACCTTCTCAATATTTCGTCATCTGTCCAATAGGGAGGGAGATTTAGTATTTCTTTCTTGTAATATATCGAAGTTCTCTCTCTTTGATGATAAAACCATTCCCTGATAATAGTTTCATTTAATATGGGTTTGGCGGTTTTAATTTTCTTTTCTCTGACATTACAAAAAAGTTGATCATTTTTGTTATTCACTGAAGAGCACCTTTTCGAAGAAATTTATAAAATTATCTAATCCGCTCGTACTATTGTCGAAATGATAGTCTGATTTTAATTTATTCTCATTGACATATTTATCAATCTCATATTTTTTATAATTGTTATTTTGTCGTTCGATATGTACTATGGTGAACTGATTGTTCTTCGACCATGCGAATTCTTCATTCGATCTAATGTCAGTAATTATTATGTTTTTCTTAGACTCTCCGTCATTTTCTAACAATTTCAACTCTTCTGATAACATTCTAATGAATATTTTTTCTTCAATCTTTCTTAACTTGTCTAGACTTAGCCATATTTCTCGTGGTGAATAAGAAATAAAGTCACCGGTAGGCAAGGTTAAATTCAGAGGTGACATTTTTTCATCGGGAGTATAGTCTTTTTTCATCCATGGATAGATGTAATTGGCCAATTTCTTAAGTTGATCGCTAAATGATAATCTAATAAATTCGTGATTGGATATTAGATAATTGGAAAGAAAATCCTTCCCACTACCAGATATGCCCATAAATGCAATTCTCATAGCCACTCCTTATTGGAATTATTAAAGTGGTTTGAAGTGATACTTAAATTGAACTCGTTGCTCAACTTAGTTGTTAACACTATTCTTTCATTAAATCTTTCTTGGAAAACATATGACAATGCTGCTTCTGCATATCCCCAGAGTAAATTATCTTCAGTTTCTACAATATGTTTTCTAAAAATATCCTTTAGTTTTTCATTTTCCTTATCCATTGTGTCTATTTTATTTGGAATATCTATTATTATTCTCTCAAGAAATGACACTATATCACAAAATAACAATTTAATACCGGCCAGTGATGTTGGGAATGATATGTTGTCATCATTTATCAACCCTGTTTTTTGTTTTTCTTTTCTTTTGTAAATCTCATTGGCTTGAGCCATCCTGTCTTCATATATATGAAGGTTTGTTACTGATTGATGTAAATATCCCAATTCAATTTGATTATCAACCTCTCTCTGTAGTATAAAAAGCACCACCTCTTGAAGCAAGCTAAATTCGAAGATGTTTATATTACTTACACCAAATATTAGATCGCCACTTCTTTGAGTTATTTTAATGTTTAACTTTTTGTCTGGGGTGATAAAAAAATGGATTAAATTATTGCAAGGTATATCAAGACTATCTTCTAAATTGTATACATTTATGAGGCTATCATGAGTGTCTCTGTCAGGCATATATAAGCTAATAACAGCTCTTCTGGTAAATATTCCCTCTTTTTTGAATTGTTGTACTACATTTTCCAGTTGTCCATGAGCGTAGAGCCTCTCTCCATAAGCTGCTCGCCAAATTACACCATCATCTGAATATTTAGGTGCTCTTGGCAAAAAAAAATTTAAATATGGATTAATCCGGTTATCGCCAGCGAGCACCCACATAGCCTCAGCAAAAGTAGAGAATATGTTATTTTTCCGACCTTTTAAACTTAAATGCCTTGATCTCGGATTGTGCAAAATCATACTAACATCATATATTGTTACAGCATTCCCGTTTCTTGTTGATATGCTCACACCTTCCTTAAGCACTTTTTCTAGGATCTTTATTGTTATATCGTTAATAGTTTCACCGTAAACGACGTGCATAAACAAAACCTCATGTTTTAAAAACATCTTCTTAGTTGATAACTGCATTTTGCCTTGACAGTGACATTGAATGTCATACAGGTATCATTAGGACTAATCAGATCACTCGTTTCTTGTATACTGCCTTTAAAAATGGCTTCGAATTTGATAGTCAATTGGCTTTGAACGGTAGCAAGCGATGGCTTACACTCAAGCTACCGCCCTCAGTGACATAGGCACTGCGCTTGTACAAATGCTACCCAATTTATGTGTTTAGTCAATCTCGCAATCAGATAACTACGAAATTTTAGCGTTATTATCCATGGAGCGTTGGATTTAGGCGTTTGCGAGTAAAAATTTCTCTGAAATGCAAGCAGAGGTACAAATGACAATCCGATTAATAATCAAAACCATTTTTACTGCTGCGAACCAAGGGATGCTATGGCCAGTTAAGCAGATGCAGTTTTTCTCCCGTGTGCTTTCCGTACTCGTTTTTGCTTTCGGTTAGTCGTTTCCTACCATAATGCTTCCCGATAGGATAAATGGTACGCAAACTGTCCCTTTGCAGGCCGGAACGATACCGTGAAAGCGAACCTTCAGGCGGTACGATGAAGAAAATGACATCACTGATGGAGAGAAACTATGATGATTCCCTGTATACGCGAACAAGCGCCCTAACATCGCAGCGGAAGTACCCTCTCTGGAGCAGTGAGGCTCCTAAAAACTGAAATTTTCTAAGACCAAAACCGACATTTATCAGACTGTCACCGACAGCACCATTGCCGCATTGGAGGCAGGAGTTTAGCCATAGGCGTGTCGGAGGCCGCGTGTAGCGGGCATGTCCGGATTATTTTGTAACAATAGCCACTGGAGCGATCTGCTTACAGCGGGGTGAATATCAATTGCTGTGGTACAGCGCGTCAAAACAGGGGGACAGTGATTCCCGCTGAATGACTGACAAGTAGTCACAGGTGGCAGGTGGACAGGTCCGAAAGGGTGAATACGGCACAACAACTATTTTCCATTCCACCTTGGAGAAGGAAAACGACGCCGGAGAAATTGACCATATTCCGATGCTAAAGCCTTTCATTGTGTTTAGCGTTGAACAAATTGATAGCCTGCTCTTGACTACCGGAGCAGTTAGTTCCGCTGAAACGTTCGAGCCGCTGCTAGAGGCTGAAAACCTGTTTCGTAGCAGCGATGCAAATATCATTAAGAAAGGACAAAATGCTTTTTCAGAACCTCAATCGGCGAGGCTTGGTTTGCTAGAGCTCCACTTTTTCTGATGCCGCTAATTTCTACGCCTCTGGCCTGCATGAATTGGTACACTGGAGCAGTGGTAAAATACGGCTTAACCGTGAAATGAAAGGAAGATTCGGCAGTGAGGGTTATGCTTTTGAAGAGCTGATTGCCGAGTTGGGAAGTGTGTTACTGATGGCAGACATGGGGGATTGTCGAAGAGGTCCAGCAATTAAGCTATATTGCTTCCTGGCTGAAAGCGCTGAAAAACGACAAGCGCTTTATTTTCAAAACTGCCAGTGTAGTATCAAAAGCGCATCGTTATTTGCTGGATAATATGGATGTCTATCGATTTAAAATTTGCGCCAAACAAAAAGCCCGCTCGGGTTTCCCTGAGCGGGCTTCTCTAAATATGGCTCCTCTGACTGGACTCGAACCAGTGACATACGGATTAACAGTCCGCCGTTCTACCGACTGAACTACAGAGGAATCGTGTGAACGGGGCGAATAATAGCGGGGCGGTTGCGGCTTGTAAAGCGCGAAAACACCCGATGCGCCCGTTTGCTGCAAGATTGCCCAACCTGCTGCTTTTTCTCGCTTTTGTCGCTTATCCCGCGCGCAGTGCCCCCGGGTGGCCCGTTGTTCGGGCCGTTGCTTGCCTGTGGTGCAACGTCTGCCCTGCGCTGTGGCGCTCGCCGCCCGACGAACGGCCGTTGACCGCCTTATATCCCGCCTCCGTGGCCGTTTACCGACTCTGGCCCGGATCTTGCTGCGGTGCCTGACCGGATTTCGGCATTCTCAATTTAGCGGCTCGCTGGAGGCACTATGAATTTCAGACGTCTGAAGTACTTCGTGAAAATCGTTGATATCGGCAGCCTGACCCAGGCGGCGGAGGTGTTGCACATCGCCCAGCCGGCGCTCAGCCAGCAGCTGGCGACGCTGGAGGGGGAGCTGAAACAACAGCTGCTGATCCGCACCAAGCGCGGCGTACAGCCGACCGAGGCCGGCAATATTCTCTATGCCCACGCGCAGACCATTCTGCGCCAGTGCGAGCAGGCGCAGAGCGCGGTCAACAGCGCCGGGCAGGCGATGAGCGGCCAGGTGTCTCTCGGGTTGGCGTCAGGCAGCACGGCGGCGCAGCTGGCGCTGCCGCTGCTGCAGAGCCTGCGCGATCAGCAGCCGGGCATCCTGCTCAGCCTGCATGAGAACAGCGGCGCGGCGCTGGCCGGGCAGGTGGCTAACCAGACGTTGGACATGGCGATGGTCTACGGCGCCAAAATGCCCGCCGGGCTGCACGCCATCGCATTGATGCGGGAAGATCTCTATCTGGTGGCGACGCGTGCGGTGCCGCATCCCGGCAACAGCGTCGAGCTGCTGGACGTGGCGCGGCTGAACCTGTTCCTGCCGCGCGAGGGCGATGCGGTACGCAATCAGCTGGAAGAGGCGATGGCGCTGCGCAAGCTGGCTGTCAACGTGGTGGGGGAGATCGAATCCTCGGGCGCGCTGAGCGCCGCGATCGCCGGCGGGCTGGGGGCGACCGTGCTGCCGGAATCGGTGGCGCGCGCGATGATCGGCCCGGCCAAGGCCTGGATGGCGCGCATCAATGCGCCGACGATGTCTGTGCCGCTGGCGCTGTGCATGTCGGGCCAACAGGCGCTGTCCGCCCCGGCTCTGCTGGTCAAAGACATGCTGCTGTCGATCGCCGGCGGCCGCAGCCAGGAGAAACGCGCGCTGGCGCTGGTGCGTTGAGGATAAAAATTACTGGTCAATTAAGCTTGATCGGCAATTTTTATCCCACCTGAGTGCGTTGTGTGCAGCTTTAATCGGCAGTTGGTGATGTGCGTCAGGGCCAACTCCCGAATTTCTGCCATCGGGAAAGTGTTCCTCACTGTTTGATGTTAACTGCTTAAAAGACAATGAAAATGGCGGAGGGAGGGCAGTTGGCAAAGCCAACCGTCTGATTGGGCAAAGGCGCGGGTTGCAAGGGGCCGCGCTTACGGCCCCTTGTTCGGTCGAGGCACATGAGTTTCATGGCGCAACTTTTATTTATCGACCGAAACTCCACGAACAACTTCATAAGAACGCTAACTGGCAAACATTACGCCGCAGCGGGCCTGAGAACCGTTACCGGAACGGCGGTTCGTTGAAGGTGCGCAGCTTGCGCGAGTGCAGGCGATCGCCCTCGGCGCGCAGCAGATCGATGGCGCAGATGCCGATCTGCAGGTGCTCGGAGATCGCCCCTTCATAGAAGCGGTTGGCCTGGCCCGGCAGTTTTATTTCGCCGTGCAGCGGTTTGTCGGAGACGCACAGCAGCGTGCCGTACGGCACCCGGAAGCGGTAACCCTGGGCGGCGATGGTGGCGCTCTCCATGTCGACCGCCACCGCGCGGCTGAGGTTGAAACGCCGCGCCGAAGCGGAATAGCGCAACTCCCAGTTGCGATCGTCGGTGGTGACCACGGTGCCGGTGCGCAGGCGCTGTTTGACCTCTTCGCCGGGCATGCCGCTGACCATCTTGGTGGCGTCGTACAGGGCGCGCTGCACCTCGGCGATGCTCGGGATCGGGATATCCGGCGGCAGCACCGCATCCAGTACGTGATCGTCGCGCAGATAGGCGTGGGCCAGCACATAATCGCCGATCGACTGGCTCTCGCGCAGGCCGCCGCAGTGGCCGATCATCAGCCAGGCGCTCGGGCGCAGCACCGCCAGGTGATCGCAGATAGTCTTGGCGTTGGACGGGCCTACGCCGATGTTGATCAGCGTGATGCCCTGGCCGGTGCGTGAAATCAGGTGATAGGCCGGCATCTGGTGATTTTTCCACGCCAGATCGGATACCGCCTGCTCCGGAGCGTTGGTTTCCGGCGTGATATAGGTGCCGCCGGCGCTGGAGAGCGCGATGTACGGGCTGGCCGGATCGGCGATCTGGGCGCAGGCCCAGCGCACGAACTCATCCACATAGCGGGTGTAGTTGGTGAACAGCACGAACGGCTGGAAGTGTTCCACCGGCGTGCCGGTGTAGTGCCGCAGCCGCGCCAGCGAGAAATCCGCGCGCAGCGCATCGAAATGCGACAGCGGGAAATGGTTGTCGGTGGTGTGATATAGGCCGTCGGCGGTGTCGTCACCGATCTGCGCCAGCTCGGTGGTGGGGAAATGCTGAGCGATGCCGGCGCTCATCGAGCGATCGAGCGCCAGGCTGGAGCCGTCGATCACGTAAGGGAACGGGATCTCCTGCTGCGACGGCGCCACTTCGATATGGGCGGCGTAATCGTGCTCCAGCATCGCCAACTGTTCGGCCAGATAGTGGCGGAACAGCTGCGGCCGGGTCACGGTGGTGCTGTAGCTGCCGGGATGGGTGAAGCGGCCGAAGGCGCGGGTTTTGCTCGGGCCGGATTGCTGCCCGTCCCAGCTGACGCGCAGTTCGGGATACACGAACAGCCCGGCGGCGCGCGCCTGCGCATCCGGCAGCGTGCCGTGGCTGATAAAGTCGCCGACCGCCTGACGCAGCGCGTCTACCGCGGCGTCATACAGGGCTTCCAGTTGATCGAGTGCCTGATCGGCGCTGAGGCCGCTGCGAGGTGGGGCATAGCTCATACTTTCTCCTTGGATGTCCCGGCTCTGTGGCGGGGTTGCGGCGTTTTACCGTCACAGGTTAGCCGAAGAAGGGCGTAAAAGCTTGGCCGAAATGACGGGCGCGGCAAAGAAAATACCGCGTCCGTGAAGGCGTGGGGATCAGGAGGCGGGGGCGGCCGCTTCGACCTTCAGCGACACCAGGCCGATGCCCAGCTTCTTCGGCGTAAAGCCGCCGCTGGCGCTCTCTTTCGGCTCGGTCGGCGCCGGCGGGGTAATGCTGATCTTCTGCGCGCCGCGCGGGTTGTCGAAGCGCAGGGTGACGGTGCTGTCCTGTTCACCGAGCGACACGAAACGCTCTTCGTCGCCGACGCGCACCGAAATCGGTTCGCCGACGTTATTGCCGTAGGCGCGGGCGCGCAGCACCAGATCGAAGCGCTTCGGCAGCGGATCGACGTAATCGATGTCGACCGCCGGCGCCAGGTTGGCGTCGGACCAGCGGCCCCACTCCTCGACGCCGGAAACGCCGGTGATGGCCTTCACCTGTTCCGGCATGCCGGGCAGCATGAACTCGATGCTGTCCGCCCGGTACTTCATCGCCGCGTCGTCCACCTGCAGGCGAGCGACGGCGTTTTGATAATCGGCGACGCTGTCCGCCGCCGGGGCGGTAAAGCTCACCTTGCCGCGGAAGCGATCGCCGTTGGCCTGCACGATCTGCGGCGGCGAGACCAGGGTGCCGGAGGCCACGCAGATGTCGGTGCTCAGCGCCAGCTGTGGCGCCCAGACCCGGCCGATCTCGTAGCATTTATCGACCCAGACGAATTTCTCCCCCGCCCCCAGCCCGGCCAGCTGCTTGCGCAGCGGGGTGGAAAGGTAGACGTTGAACATCGGTTCGATGCGGTTATCGCCCACCCGCAGAATGAACGGCACCTTGTAGGTGACGCCGGAGAAGCTGAAGCTGCGCCGGCGCGTATCCACGCTGTAGTCGCTGATGCGGTTCGGCAGGCCCCACTGGTTGATCACCGCCGGTTTCCATCCGTTGATCTTCTCTTCGATGTTCAGGAACACCGTAGACAGCGACGGCGCCGACAGGCTGCTGCGGCCGAGGCCGATGTAGTTGTCGCCGCCCATCACGTCCAGCACCGTGGCGCCGTTGTCCAGCGTGCTGCGCTTCTCGTTGCGCTGTTCCGCCAGCGGCCGGGTGCCGTCGATGATGAAGAACAGGTTGCGGCGCTTCTGTTTGGTCAGGATATCGTAGGCGGTGTTGTTCATCGCCAGATGATCGGAGGACACCACGATCACGGTGTTGCTGAAATAGGGCGAGCGTTTGATCTTGTCGATCAGCGCGGCGATGTGTTGCTGGCTGCAGGCCACCGCGCTCAGCGAGCGGTTTTCTTTATTCTGCCAGGCGTAACTCTTTTTGCTGCAGCCGGCGGAGATAAAGCCGTCCGGGTGATGGGTGTCGACGGTCAGGGTGAACAGCGAGAAGGGTTGGCGCTGTTTGGACAGCTCGACGAACTTACCGTACACCACGTCCAGCACGCTGTCGTCGTACCAGCCCCAGTCGTTTTTGTAGCTCGGATCGGCGACCTGTTCGCGCAGCTCTTTGAAGCCGTAAACGTGGTCGAAGCCGTGGGATTTCAGGAAGGTGTCTTTACCGGCGAACGCCAGCTCGGCGCCCTGATAGAAATAGTTGCTGTAGCCGGCGGCCTTCAGCACGTCGCCCAGGCAGACATTCTCCGGGTAGAAGGTGGAGACCGCGCTGGAGGCGTTGCCGTCGAAAGGTGCGAACAGCGGAATGCCGCACTGCGAGGCGACCATGCCGGCGATGGTATAACCGGTGCCCGGCAGCTGCTGGGTGTTGCTGAAATCGATGCTGTCCATGCGCAGGGCGTTCAGCTCGTCGGCCAGGCCGGGAAACAGCTCGGTATCGAAGTAGGTGCGCTCCAGACTCTCGGCATAGATGTACACCAGGTTCGGCCGTTTGCCCTGCACGGTCTTTTTCGGCGCCTTGTAGTAGGTGGTGAAATCGGCGGTATCGCCGACGATCTGGCTCTTGACCAGCAGCGAGATGTCCTGAAACGCCGGGGTGGTACCGACCGAAAACAGCGCAAGCAGCACGGCGACGACGCTGTAGGCCACGCTGCTGCCTTTGGCCTTGCGGCGCAGCAGGCTGCGGGCCAGCACCGCGAAGATAAGCCCCAACGCCGCCAGCAGGCCGATAAACGGCAGCACGTATTTGCTGATGCCCGCGCCTTTGAGGCTGCTGGTGACGGTGTAAATCACCGCGTCGGTGATGCCGTCGCCGGTGAAGTAGTTGCTGGCGATCAGGATGACGTTCAGCACCAGATAGCTGCCGAGCAGCGTCAGCAGAATAGCGAACCACCAGCGGTTGGCGGCGGCCCGGGTGCGATAAATCAAAATCGACGCCAAAAAGAGAACAAACGAAACGACTGCTAAAACCATCCGCCAAACCTTGTCTGATTGAAATAAAACCGTTGCTGCCCTGGTTTGCGCCGCCGAGCGTGCCGCGGCGCGAAAAGTGAAGGGTATAGCCTATTGCCGGCGGCGGAACAACGCGCGATCTCCCGCTACGGCCGACGAGCGGCGGCTATTGTACATTTTTATGACAATAGTGTGACGTTAATCACGCCGACGGCGGCCTCGGCGGCGAAAGCTTGCTGGTCGGAGGTTTCGCTCTACGCTTAATGAGCGCCACGACGGTGCGCCCATCAGCCCCATTCAGGAGGAAGTATGCAGACGATTCCCGCCGCGGTACTCGACGATCTGGCCCCGCAAGGCGTGTTGCGCGCGGCGATCAACTACGGCAATCCGGTGCTGGCGCAGGCCGGGGCCGGCGGCAAACCGCAGGGCGCTTCGGTGGAGCTGGCCGCCGCGCTGGCCCAGGAGCTGGGCGTGGCGCTCGAACTGGTCCCCTATGACGCGGCGGGTAAGGTGTTCGCCGATCTGGACAGCGGCGCCTGGAACCTGGCGTTTATGGCCATCGAGCCGGTGCGCGCGGCGCAGATCGCCTTCAGCGAGCCCTACGTGATCATCGAGGGAACCTATCTGGTGGCGAACGACGCGCCTTACTTTGAGGTGGCGCAGCTTGACAGGCCGGAGGTGCGCATCGCGGTCGGCCAGGGGGCGGCGTACGATCTGTTTTTATCGCGCACGCTGCAGCAGGCGCAGCTGGTGCGGGCGGCAACCTCCGCCGAGGCGATCGCGCTGTTTTTCGAACGGGGGCTGGAGGCGGCGGCCGGCGTGCGCCAGCCGCTGTTGGCCGCCGCGGCCGCCCATCCCGGCAACCGGGTGCTGGAGGGGCATTTCACCGCCATCCGCCAGGCGATGGCGGTGCCGCGGCAAAAAACGCAGGGCGCCGCCTACGTGAACGATTTTATCGAGCGCTGCAAAGCCAACGGGTTGGTGAAGGCGGCCTTGCAGCGCAGCGGCCAGGGCGAGGTGACGGTGGCGCCGCCGGCCGCCTCGGCGTGATCAGTCCAGCTCCACCGCGTACCGTTCCACCGGGGTGATTTTCTTGATCAGCTTGTTGTCGAACAGGAACTGTTCGTAAGCCTGGTAGCGTGCCCGATCCAGCTTGGCCGGATCGCGCGCGAACAGCGGCAGGCTGGCTTGCCAAGCCTGTTTGTTCAGCTCGGTATTCAGCTCCGGGTGCGCCTTGGCGAACGCCAGCCAGGTGTCCTGCGGGTGCGCATGCAGGTAGTCGCTGCCTTGCTTCAGCGCGGCGAGGAACTTGCGAATTTTCGGCTCGTTCACCGCATCGCGGTGGGCGACGATGATCAGCTCGTCGTAGGCCGGCACGCCGAAATCTTCGACGTTGAACACCACCGGCGTCTTGCCCTGCAGCTTCAGCTCCAGCGCTTCGATGTTGCGGTAGCCGCCGATCACCGCATCGACCTGGCCCGCCAGCAGGGCGCTGGTCAGCTGGAAGTTGACGTTGATGAGCTTGATGTCCTGCGGCTTGAGGTGCTCGTGTTCGACCATGGTGGCCAGCGTCGCCTGTTCGATGCCGCTGACCGAGTAACCCACCGTTTTGCCCTTGAGATCCGCCGGCGACGTGATGTTTTTATCCAGCGCGATCACCGTATTCAACGGCGTGTTGATCAGCGTGCCGACGCGCATCAGCGGCAGGCCCTGATCGGCGAAGAAATGCAGCTGCGGCTGATAGGTGATGGCGAGGTCGGCCTGTTTGGCGGCCACCAGCCGCGGCGGCAGCGCCGGATCGGACGGCGGCACGATCTTGACGTCCAGCCCTGCGGCCTTGAAGGCGCCGATCTGCTCGGCCACCATAATCGGCGCGTGATCGGGGTTGATGTACCAGTCGAGCACCAGCGTCAGCTTTTCGGCCGCGCCGGCCTGGCCAGCCAGAGCGGCGCTGAGCAGCAGCCCGCAGAGGGTCTTTTTAATCATGGTTGGTTCCTTATTATTCAAAGGTTATACCCTAAATAGTTCGAGTTGCAGGAAGGCGGCAACTGAGCGAGTCCCGATGAGCTTACTTAAGTAAGTGATTCGGGTGAGCAAAGGCAGCCAACACACCTGTAACTTGAAATATGACGGGTATATCAGTCGTTTTCCGGCGCCCAGGCGATCAGGCGCCGCAGCAGCGCATCCACCGCAGCCCACAGCAGCACGGTCATCAGCACCAAAATAAACAGCGCGGCGAAGCAGACGTCGGTCTGCATGCGCGCGTTGGCGTTCAGCATCACGTAGCCCAGCCCTTCGGCCGAGCCGACCCATTCGCCGATGATGGCGCCGATCGGCGCGACGGCGGCGGCCATGCGCAGGCCGGAGCCGAAGGCCGGCAGCGCCGCCATCAGCCGCACGTGCCGCAGCTGCGCCCAGCGCGAAGCGCGCATCGTGCGCGCCAGATCGAGATAGTCGTTGTTGACCCGGCGCAGCCCGTCGAAAAAGGCCGACACCACCGGAAAGAAGATTACCAGCACCGCCATCGCCACCTTGGCGCTCATGCCGAAGCCGAACCACAGCACCAGCAGCGGGGCCAGGGCGAACACCGGTATCGCCTGGCTGGTGAGCACCAGCGGCATCAGCCAGCGCTGCAGGCGCGGCGAGAAGATCATGCACAGCGCCAGCGCCGCGCCGAGCAAGACACCCAGCGCCAGCCCGCTGACGATCTCCGATGCGGTGACCAGCGTGTGCCAGGCGAGATAGCCGCGCTCGTCCCACAGCGCCTGCGCCACCGCGCCCGGCGTGGGCAGCAGAAAGGCCGGAATGCCGCTTTGCGCCGCCAGCCACCACAGCAGCAGCAGGCCGGCAAACACCGTCAGCCCACGCCGCAGGCGGGTAAGCCCACGCTCTTTGGGAATATTCATTGCGCGGCCCTCACCAGCTGTTGCAGCAGTTCGGCCTGGCTTCTCAGCAGGTCGGCGTCATCCGGCGCGCGCGGCGGTTGCCCGCTGATGCGGTGGGTATCGTCGAGGCCCAGCGGCCAGGGCGACAGCACCAGCAGCCGGTGGCTCAGTCGGCAGGCCTCCATCGGATCGTGGGTGATCAGCAGCACGGTGTTTTGCGCCAGCAATTCGGCGGCCAGGCTCTGGATCTCGGCGCGGGTAATGGCGTCCAGTGCGGAAAAGGGTTCGTCCATCAGTACGATCGGCTGGCGTTCGTAGAGCGTGCGGGCGATGGCGGTGCGCTGGCGCATGCCGCCGGACAGCGCGGCGGGCAGGCTGCGGCCATGCGCGGCCAGGCCCACGCGCTCCAGCAGGTGCGCCACCCACGCCCGGTCCGGCGTTTCGCCGCGCAGCCGCGAGCCGAGGGCGACGTTCTCCTCGACGGTCAGCCAGGGGTAGAGCAGGTCTTTTTGCCCCATGTAGGCGATGCGCCCGGCGATCGGCAAACCGTCGCTGCCGGTCACCGTGCCCGAGGTAGCCCGTTCCAGGCCGGCGATGATCTTCAGCAGGCTGGTTTTGCCGGCGCCGCTGGCGCCGAGCAGGGCGACGAAGCTGCCGCCGGCGATGTCGAAGCTCAGCCGGTCGAAGACGATTTGCTGACCGAAACGCAGGCTGAGATCCCGCACCTGGATGCCGGGCGGGAGAAGCGGGGAGGTCATGAGGCGTTCAGCCCCATCTGCCAAAATGCCGATTCCAACTGGGTGGCGGTGGTGAAAATCTGCGCCAGCTCGGTGAAGCGGCCTGGTGCGCCGCGCTGGTGGCCGACGGTCTCGAGCAGCTCGATGGCGGCACGCACGCCGGCCAGATAGCCCTCTTCGCCGTAGTTGCGGATCCAGGAGGCGTAAGGATTGCCCTCCATCTTGGTGGCGGGATCGTGCAGCAGCCGCAGGCCGATTTCGGCATAGCCGGCCACGCAGGGCAGCAGGCCGGCCAGCAGATCGAGGGCGTCGCCGGCATGGCCGATATCCAGTACGTAGCGAGTGTAGTTCATGGTCTCCGCCGCTTCCGGCTGGGCGGCGATCTGCGCTTCGCTTAGCCCCCATTCGGCGCAGTAGGCCACGTGCAGCGGCAGTTCGGCGACGATGCCGTTGAGCGACGCCGTGGCGGCACGCATTTCCGGCAGGGTGCGCAGCTTGCTGACCAGCAGCGCGTAGGCGCGGGCGAAGTGCAGCAGGAACAGGTAGTCCTGGGTCAGGTAGCGGCGAAAAGCGCGTTCGGGCAAGGTGCCGGCGGCCAGCTGCTGCAGAAACGGGTGATCGACGTAGTCCTGCCAGTGGCTGCCGGCTTGTTGGCGCAGCCGGCCGTAAAGACCGCTTTCGAACAGGGTGGTGATGGACATGGGACCTCCTTGAGTCAGTGGAGATCCGGGCACGCTGGGGTATGAACAGGCAACGGGTGAGAGCGTTGTTGCCTAACCGTCCCTTCGCTGGCATGACCCAGATCAGGTTCAAAGGGTTCGGCTTGCGCCATCTCAGCCCGTAACAGGACACCCCTCGGAGCTGCTTGTTATACGACATTTGTTTTTTGATTACAATCGCCGGGCGGCGCGGTAGCAATCGGTTCGTTTAGTGCGATCGGGGGCGATTTTGCTGGCGCAAAGCGCGCGATTTTTGTCACTGTAGGCCCATGTTTTGCCTTTGAGGACGATGCCCGATGAAAAAGATTGGTTTTCTCTCGTTTGGCCACTGGTCGCCTTCCGCCCAGTCCGGCACCCGTTCCGCGGCGGATGCGCTGTTGCAGTCCATCGATCTGGCGGTCGCCGCCGAAGATCTGGGGGCGGACGGCGCCTATTTTCGCGTACACCACTTTGCACGCCAGTTGGGGTCGCCGTTCCCGCTGCTGGCCGCCATCGGCGCCAAAACCCAACGCATCGAGATCGGCACCGGCGTGATCGACATGCGTTATGAAAATCCGCTGTACATGGTGGAAGACGCCGGCGCGGCGGATCTGATCGCCGGCGGGCGGCTGCAGCTCGGCATCAGCCGCGGCTCGCCGGAGCAGGTGATCGACGGCTGGCGCTATTTCGGCTATGCCCCGGCCGACGGCGAGAGCGACGCGGACATGGCCCGCCGTCATACCGAAGTGTTCCTGGAAGCGCTGCGTGGTGAAGGGTTCGCCGAACCCAATCCACAGCCGATGTTCCCGAATCCGCCCGGGCTGCTGCGGCCGGAGCCGTTTTCCGCCGGGCTGCGCGATCGCATCTGGTGGGGCGCCGGTTCCAACGCCACCGCCGTCTGGGCGGCGAAGCTGGGCATGCACCTGCAAAGCTCGACGCTCAAGAACGACGAGACCGGCGAACCCTTCCACATCCAGCAGGCCAAGCAGATCCGCGCCTACCGAGCCGCCTGGCAAGAGGCCGGCCACGCGCATGAGCCGCGGGTTTCCGTGAGCCGCAGCATCTTCGCGCTGGTGGATCAGCGGGATCGCAACTACTTCGGCGGCGGTGGCAAGGAGGGCGATCAGCTCGGATATATCGACGCGCAGACCCGGGCGATCTTCGGCCGCAGCTATGCCGCCGAGCCGGACGTGCTGATCGAGCAGCTGGCGCAGGACGAGGCCATCGCCGAAGCGGATACGCTGCTGCTGACCGTGCCTAACCAGCTGGGCGTGGATTACAACGCCCACGTCATCGAGTCGATTTTAACCCATGTTGCGCCGGCGCTCGGCTGGCGCTAAACGGAGGAGTGGCATGTCACGCATTTTCATTACCGGTTCGGTAGACGGGCTGGGCCGCGCCGCCGCGCAAACGCTGTTGGACGAAGGGCATCAGGTGATTTTGCATGCGCGTGAGCCCGGCCGTTTGGACGCGGTGCGCGATCTGCTGGATCGCGGTGCGCAGGCGGCGATTGGCGATCTGTCCGATGTGCAGCAGATCCGGCAGCTTGCCGAGCAGGTCAACCGCCTCGGCCGCCCGGACGCGGTGATCCACAACGCCGGTATGTTTACCGGGCCGCAGGTGATGCCGGTGAACGTGATTGCGCCCTACCTGCTGACGGCCCTGATCGAACGCCCCAAGCGTATCGTCTACCTGAGCAGCAGTATGCATTTTGACGGCGTGCCGGAACTGAACGGCGTGGATTGGCTCGGCGGCGCAGCGGGTTCCTATTCGGACAGCAAGCTGTTCGTCACCGCGCTGGCCGCCGCCGTGGCGCGCCTGTGGCCTGACGTGATCAGCAGCGCGGTCGATCCCGGCTGGGTGCCGACCAAAATGGGCGGCGCGGATGCGCCCGACGATCTGGCGCTGGGGCATGTGACGCAGGCGTGGTTGGTGACCAGCGATGAGCCGCAGGCCCTGGCGTCCGGCGGCTATTGGCACCATCAGCAACGGTTCGATCCCCACGCGGCGGTACACGACGAGGCGTTTCAAACGGCGCTGCTGGCGCAGTTGGCGCGCGCCGGCGGGGTGAACCTGCCGCAGGCTTGAGGGCAGTGCTTTGTTGGCCCGTCGGCGCTTGCCTGCGGGCTTTTTTATGCCCGCAGGGTGAACCGGCGGCGCTTTTCTTATACAGTGGCTGTCTGACCTGTTTTGCTCGTTCTTCTTATTATCGCCATGCATACATTCCTGATTATCGTCCCTGAAGGGGGCATGCTGTTCGAAGCGGCGGGTATCGCCGATATCCTGATGCAGGCTAACCGTCTGAGCCCTGCCGAAGCGCCGCTGTATCAGATCGCGGTCGCCACCACGCAATCCCATCGGGTGGTGCACGGTCTGTCAGGCCTGAGCCTGTTGGCCGACCATCGCCTGGCGGATCTCGATCCGGCCCTGCCGCGCGATACCGTCATTGTCGCCGGCAAGGGGGCGACCGAAGAAGAGGGGGCCGTGGTGGCGGATTGGCTGCGTCGCGCGGCCCCGCAGGCGCGCCGTATTGCCTCCGTTTGCGGCGGGGCTCTGCTGCTGGCCGAAGCCGGATTGCTGGACGGGCGGCGGGCGACTACCCACTGGCGGCTGGCGGAAACGCTGCAGGCGCGCTTCCCGCGGGTGCAGGTCGAGAACGGCCCGATCTACGTGCAGGACGGGCCGATTTGGACCTCCGGCGGCGTCAGTTCCGGCTTCGACCTGACGTTGGCGTTGGTGGAGGACGACTACGGCTTCGTGCAGGCGCGCGAAGTGGCGCAGGATCTGGTGATGTTTCTGCGTCGCCCCGGCGGGCAGGCGCAGTTCAGCCGCTACCCGCTCAACCAGGCCAAATTGCCGGGCCCGATCCGCGATCTGCAGTCCTGGATCCTGGAAAACCTCGCTGACGATCTCAGCGTCGATCGGTTGGCCGAACGCGTGGCGATGAGCCCGCGCAACTTTACCCGGGTGTTCACCCGCGAGACGGGCATTTCTCCCGCCAAATTCGTCGAAGAAGGGCGGCTGCATACCGCCAGACAGCGCCTTGAGCAGAGCGCGGAGGGCATCGAACAGATCGCGCTGGCCACCGGCTTCGGCAACGGCCTTAACCTGCGGCGGGTGTTTGAGCGCAAACTGCAGCTGACCCCGAGTGAATACCGCGAACGCTTCCATGCGCGCAATTTGGCGTAAATTGATCGGTAAACGTCATTTACGCCGCCTCGGGGCAAGGCTAGATTTGAGGCAAAGCCCAAAACGAGGAGAGCATCATGGTGAAAGTAGGCATTAACGGCTTCGGCAGGATCGGGCGCAATGTGCTGCGCGCGGCGCTGGGGCGCAGCGATTTTGAAGTGGTGGCGATCAACGATCTGACGGACAGCAAGACGCTGGCGCACCTGCTGAAATACGACACGCTTTCCGGCACGCTGGCGGCCAGGGTGGAAGCCGGCGACAACCAGCTGTTGCTGGACGGCCGGCCGATCCAGGTGTTTTCGCAGCGCGATCCCGCCGCGATCCCCTGGAGCAGCGTGGGCGTGGACGTGGTGATCGAAGCGACGGGCTTCTTTACCGATAAAGCCAAGGCGGAAGTGCACATCACGCACGGCGGCGCCAAGCGGGTGATTATCTCGGCGCCGGCCAAGAACGACGACATCACCATCGTCATGGGGGTTAACGACCAGCTCTACGATCCGGCGCTGCATAAAGTGGTCAGCAACGGCAGCTGCACCACCAACGGGCTGGCGCCCGCCGCGCAGGTGTTGCATCAGGCCTTCGGCATTGAATACGGGCTGATGAACACCACCCACGCCTACACCAACAGCCAGGCGCTGCACGATCAGCCGGAAAAAGATTTGCGCGGCGCGCGGGCGGCGGCAGAGTCGATCGTGCCTTACTCCAGCGGCGCGGCCAAGGCGCTCGGCAAGGTGATCCCGGATCTCGACGGCCGCCTGACCGGTTACTCGCTGCGGGTGCCGGTGCCGGTGGTTTCCATCGTCGATCTGACGGTGACGCTGAAACGCCCGGCGACGGCGGAGGAGATTAACGCCGCTTTCCGCGCGGCGGCGGTATCCGGCCCGCTGAAAGGGATCTTGGGGTACAGCGATGAACCGCTGGTGTCGAGCGACTATCGGGGCGACGCGCGTTCGTCGATTATCGATGGTTTGTCTACGCTGGTCATCGGCGGCAACCTGGTGAAAGTGCTCGCCTGGTATGACAACGAGTGGGGCTTCTCCAACCGCTTGGTCGATTTGGCGCTGCTGATGGAACAACGCGGGCTGTAAATGCCCCATAGCAAAAAGCCCGCTTAAGTTTCCTTAAGCGGGCTTCTCTAAATATGGCTCCTCTGACTGGACTCGAACCAGTGACATACGGATTAACAGTCCGCCGTTCTACCGACTGAACTACAGAGGAATCGTGTGAACGGGGCGCATGATATCCAGCGGCCCCGGGTGTGTCAACGCTAAATTGCCTTGAGTGGTGCGAATGCTCGGTATCTGAGCAATGTGCCCGTCAATCAGCCCATTGCGCGTCGTTCTCCGCCTGGCTGCGTAGCAGGCGCGCCAGCGGATCCTGGCGGTAGAAGCGGCAAAAGTGCTGGTACAGCGCCGGGAAGCGTTCGGCCAGCAGCTCGGGGGCGCTGAAGAAATACTCCGACAGCACGGCGAAGCACTCGGCCGCATCGGTGGCGGCGTAGGCATCCATGCTGGCGGCCTCTTCACCGACCATGTCTATCTCGTCCTGCAGGCTTTCCATCGCGGCGTGCAGATCGTGCTCCCAGGCGGCCACTTCGCGCAGCGGGATCGGCGGTACGCCGGTGGCGACGCCGCCGTTGCGCATATCCAGTTTGTGCACCGCTTCGTGGATCACCAGATTGAAACCGGAAAGATCGAAAGAGTCCTGCACGTCTTGCCAGTTGAGCACGATCGGCCCCTGTTCCCAGCTTTGGCCGGACTGCACCACCGGCCCCGAGTGCACCAGGCCAATTTCGTCCTGCCATTCGTCTTCCACCACGAACGGAGTGGGGTAGAGCAGAATTTCGTTGAAGCCGTCGAGGCACTCCGCGCCGAGTTCCAGCACCGGCAGGGCGAACAGCAGGGCGATGCGCGCCTGCATTTGCGAGGTGAGCTGCAGCCCCTGCAGCGGCACGATGCGCTTTTGCTGCAAGATCTGCCCGGCAACGGCCACCAGCCGCTGCTGCTCCTGCTCATTCAGCGGCGAGAGCAGCGGGATCGCCAGCGCGTCCTGCCACTGGGCCTGAGTGTCTGCCTGGGGTTGAGAGGGTTGAGTCGCTTTCCACGGCCATTTAATCATCAGGTTGCTCGTAAACTCATCACTTGAACGTTCAGCGGTATGCTAATGCTGTAAAAATGCCGTAAAAGCGGGCATGATAGCAAGCGTTGTTAGGAGAGATGCCGGAGCGGCTGAACGGACCAGTCTCGAAAACTGGAGTAGGGGCAACTCTACCGGGGGTTCAAATCCCCCTCTCTCCGCCACTAAATTCTATTATTTCATTGAATTAAAAGGTTATTTCCCATTTAACCATCTTCCGGTATGCCAATCAGTGTGCCATTCATGGCTAGCTTGCTTTGATTCCATCTGGACTCATTTAGACAGCTTTCCACAGAACACGTTATCACTTAGCCAGCATATTCGGGTAGTGCTTTGCGACTATGTCATTCAATTTGTGAACTAAGTCTTGGCGTTTGAAAGTGATATGCGCCGTCCCTTTCTGAAAGTACCTGATTGCGAACATATCATCCTCATAGTAGGTACTGCTCCTTTTTGAATGGATATGATCGCCAAGGAGGCGAGTGACATCTTCGCGATTGTCCGGGATCGGTTTGCCATCAAGCAACAGCAGCATGCGTTCAAGGTCAGTCAGCCGGTCACGTTGCCAGCCCCAGTTGAGTCCAAATCCCCATTGGTCGTGCTTTACGACACCTTCCACAATGATTTTCTTGCCAAACCTGCATGGGTTATTGGTTTTATAGTCCCAACTCAGGCTTTTGAATGTGTTGATGACGCCGCGTTCAAATACCTCTCCCTTATTTTTATGGAGTTGCTCAAACGTACTGAGGATGTTGCTTTCGCTGATGGCGGGAATATCTTCTTTTTCCAGGCTGTTGTGCCATTCAGCGCGAGCCTGCGCATCCATCAGGCTCAGCATTCCCGATTTGTTCATGAGGTCTCTCCATATATCGCGATCAATACTACGGGTAATGGCTTTCATGGCGATTTCCGGTTTTTCCGTAAACCAGCAGTCGTAGCGATGTCCCGGCCGAATACCCCAGTCTTTGACGGTGCCACCACCGATGCTGTTGGTCAGCGTTGAGATAGCATCAAGCTGGCGGATTAACGCATCAATCTGTTCCAGGGCGGTATTACGTCCGGTGATGATGCGTTCAATGCTGGTGGAGCAAATCACCTCTGTGTGGTCGGTTAATACTTCAGGTTCAGTCTGCATCATATTGTTACTCCATAATGAAAACACCCGCCGGTTTAAGGGCGGGTGTTCTGTTGTGGTACCTGTCATTGAGCTCGGGTCAGGGATGATGCCGGAGGCACTCACCAGTCAAAGGTCTCAATCCCCGACAAAATATCGCCTGCCGCATCGAGGTGCAGGAGAGCGATGGGGTGATGGTTCATCAGCGTAGCAACCAGCCGGCGGCAGGCTTTTGACAGTCCCAACCGTTTAAGATGAAGTACCGGATGTCGCCACGCATTGAGCCGAATCAGGTACCCCGTTCCGGTAAAATGGAGCCACTCGCCGTGGCCATACTCCTCCTGCTGGTATGAGGCGTGGTACAGCAACGCGTTGTCACCATCGGTGATGTGGGCGGTGCTGCACTGAATACCCGTGAACAGCGCCCAGGTGGGGTATGTGTCACTGCTCATGGTTGCTTGTCTCCCTGAATGGCACGTGTGACCTCCCGGTAACCGGCTCGCGTCATCAGGCCGCAGGCCCTGCGGGCGCGCAAGATGTCGATGGCGGTCACAAGGGGCGATTGCGCCAGACCGCTGAAGCCCCGGCGGTCAATGCGTACCAGATCAAACTTTTCCACCATGGCATTCAGCGCATCCGCGAGGGACATACCGTCATCGATATGGGCTTGTATCACTGCATCGTCGTTGAATGCGGTGTCGTTGAGCATCAGGCCGTAGTGCTGCGCCAGCAGGTAAGTGAGCAAGGATTGCCAGACAGTGATGGGCGACGGGCAAGGCTGAGCCGCCCGTGTGGGTGACGCGGGTGCTGTTCGCATAAGGCGTATCTCTTTGTTGGATAATAAGAACGGTGTGAGACTAAAAATGGGTGGGAGTTTTACCTGGGCGTTTCAGATGTCGGATAAATCGAAATGTAGACGTAGCCATATGAGCTGAGGCTGTCTGCTTCGCAGGTCAGGCCATGGCAATACAGCGTGACACAGTGCTGATGGCGAGGATTGAGCTCACCGGAGAGCAACATCAACTCCAGATGCTTGATAAATTGCGGAAAAGCATTATCTAAATCATGGCGCTGTGCGTCGCTGAAAATTCCGCTGATGTCAGCACGGTCGGCCAAAAAATGCAGTCGTCCCCCCTCCTGCACCAGACGGGCGCCAAGCTGTGGCGTGACGTTGCGTTTCAGTCCCCAGGCGGGAACAGTGTTGTTCGATGACATGCGAGCCTCCCTCTATATTGCGTCGGATAAATCATAAGAGCCCGTGTTCGGCGAACGAGTACACGATCATGCCGCCGACAATGCAGTGGTCCAGTACCCTGACTTCAATCAGCGCCAGCGCGTCCTGTATCCGTTGGGTGATGAGTCGGTCTGCCTCGCTGGGGTCGGCATGCCCGGAAGGATGGCAGTGCGCGACAATGACTGCGGCGGCGTTATGCTTCAGTGCGCCCTTCACGATTTCACGCGGATGCACCTGCGTGCTGGCAATACTGCCGCTAAACAGGGACTCATGCGCCAGCAGGCGATGCTGGTTATCGAGGTAGAGCGCCATAAAGACTTCGCGCTCCAGCCGGGCCATTTGCAGGCGCAGCCAGTCACGCACCATGAACGGGGCGGTGAAGGGTTCACCCGGTTTGCGTAAATGCTGCTCCAGCAACGCCAGTGCGCGTTGAATGGTGCGTTGGGTGGGTAAGGGCAAACCGGCGGTTGCCGGAGATAAGGTGATATTCATCATGATGGGGTGCCGTTGTCTGGAGGGTTAGTCGATGATGCGCATAATGGCGTTGCTTTCGGGATGGCTGAGGGCGTAATCCCGCAGGCGATAGTAGTGTTCGGTCATGGCATCGCATTCGGTGCGGCAGGCGTGGTGGCTGTAAGTGATGAGGCAAGCAATAATGCCGGCGGCTTCATGTCCCACCGTTGCGCTATTGCCGTTAAGGGCGTTAAAGAGGGCGTATTTTCTCTCCGTTGAAGGGATGATAAAGGCGCCGCCGTTACTGAGGGTGTAAAACTCCCAATAATCTCCGTGGTAGTCCTTACACAGGAGGTTGATCCAGGAAAATATCGGTGACTCGAGGTGAAGCCATTGCGGAGTGTCACCAAAGTGCTGTAGCCAAAATGACAGGCGATCTTCGTCGCGAACGAGACTCGCTGTCAGTGTTGAGCGGTCGATTATCGGACGTGTTGATGATGTGCTGTTGGCACTATTCTCTTTCACAGGAATTATCCTTACGTTGAGGTGGATTGGGCCGGCCACAGTGGGGACAGTGAGAAACGGCGGTATCACGCCATAAAAAATGCCCCGCTCAGATGAACGGGGCATGTTGGTGTTGCTCAGAGATGGCAGGTTGTGATTGCCGGGGATGAACCCCTTTGACAAGCGCGTGGTTTTGAGGCCTCTCAGGCCATTATCATGTTTGGGGCGGTCTGGCGCATATAGGCTTTGGCTGCTGTGCATTGAGGGAAAGCCCGGCCAGCAGCGCGGCGATAATGACAAACAGGTGCCCTTCGGACGAGTCCAGCAGGAAGGAATTGAACATATGACAGGCCATGTAGCTGCTGAGCACCGCAACAAACAGATTGCGGCGCGCCGGCGGCAAGCGCCAGGCAACGCGGTAGCAGCCCCACATCCAGGTGAGGAACACCATCAATCCCAGTAAGCCGCTCTGCACCGTTTCCAGCAGGTACTCATTGTGTGGGTTATGCACGCCATAGCCGGTTTGTGTATTACCGTACCAGAAGCTGCCGGCGCCGTTACCCAGCAGCGGGGATTGCTGTATCAGTCGCAGGGCTTCCCGGGCGAAAGCCGTGCGCTGCCCCATGGAGTTGTCGCAGGCCGCATAAGCCGTTTGAGCCGGGGCGAAAATGCACCCCTGAATTTGCTGGACGCCCAGTGACAGGCGCTCCATGGCGCGATTGGGGGTCATGACCAGCATCACGATAGCCAGTATGCCGCAGGCGAGCACGGCCATTTGCTGCTTGCGCCGGAGGGTAAGCAATAACCAGACGCCCATGCCAACGGCCAAGGCCACATACCCGGTACGCCCTTGCACCAGGAGAAGAACATTAACCGTCGCCAGCAACACCAGCCCCGCATACCCCCAGCGCCGTTTGCCGCTACAGGCAAAAGCACGCGACAACCAGACCAGTGCCGCCAGCGCCATAAACACGTTCTGGGTGATTTGCAGCTTAAACACCGTAGGGTTGTCGGGATTCAGCCCGCCCAATGTGACATGGCCAAGCCCGCTCGTGAGGCTGATGGCCAATATCGTGGCATTGGCCCACAGAAAGCCGCGGACAAAATGCGTCATCAGCCGCGGGTCCGCCAGGAAGAACAGCGCCAGCGGCAGGACATACAGCAATTTTTGGTATTTGCCGACCATTTTGGGGCCGTAGGTGTGGGCATGCGTCAGCAATGACAACGCCAGCAGGGCAAACATCAGGGCCGGCAACCAGACCAGAGGATGACAAGCGAGAGCAGCTAACTGCCGGATATCGCGCTGCCAGAGCAGACAGATGACAACCAGCCCCAGTGAGATATTCATCAGGGGATTGGAGGTCGGGAGGGAGACACCCAGCAAAAAGGCGGTAAACGCAAACAACCGCTGCTGAGGGGGCGTCTGTATCGACGAGGAAACTGTTGAGTTGAATAGCATCGTTGCGTACTCATTGATAAGAGAAAATAAACGGTGAAAAGCCGCGATAGGGTTAACACTGCGCAGACTCGGCGATGGATGCCAGTTGCCTGTTAACCGCCTGTATCACATCGCCGGCCGGGATGGCCGCGAGGTAACGCTCACGGGTGTTGGTGTCAACGGCTTCCGGGGCGGGTAGCGGACGATAATCTCCGGCCCACAGCAACGTGTGGGGCGCCTGCCACGGGGACCATCGCGCGAGGTCGCTGGGCCCGAACAGCACCACCGAGGGCGTATTCAGCGCGGCGGCCATGTGCATCGGTACCGAGTCGACCCCGATAAACAGCCGTGCCCGGTCAATCAACACCGCGAGCTCCGGCAGCTCCAGACGCCCGGCCAGATTAACCACCCGCTGCGGTAACAGGCAGCTGGCCATAATGGCGCTTATCATGGTGGTTTCATCCTGCGTGCGTCCGCCGGTGAGCACCACCGTTCTGCCCTGGGCGGTCAGGTGGTTAATCACGGCGCTGAATCCGTCCACCGTCCAGGTCTTGAAAGCCCAGCGAGCAGTTGGTTGTATCAGCACAAAATCGGACAGGTGATGGCGTCGGCTGAGCCGGTCAACGTCATCCGCATCAGATTGCCGCCAGGCCTGCGTCACCTGCGTGATTGTCGTGGGCAAGGCCAGAGGGGCCAGAATGCTGAGATTATTCAGCACGGTGTGCTGCGCCGTGTCGGCAACGTCGACCAGTAACGAATGGCAGCCCCGCCAGAGTCGATTGTCGCGTTTGGGATAGCGAAACCCCAGACTGAAAGTCGGCTTGAGAAAACGACAGTACAACGCTGCTCGCCATTGATCGGAGAGGTTAATCACCAGATCGTAATGGCCGGTCCGCAGGCTGTTCCATAACGCATATTCGCCGCGGTATTGCGCTTTCAGCCCCTCGCGTTTGAGCTCTCGATCCACGGTAAAAGCCAGATAAACATCCTGATTGCCGGCCAGCATCGCCTCGGTGCCGTCATAGACCAGAACATCGATCAACGCATTGGGGTAGTTGACGCGCAATGTGCTGAGCAGCGGTGTCATCAGCAGGACGTCGCCGAAGTGGCGCAGCTTGATGACGAGAATGCGCTGCACGCTCTCCCGGTGCAAAAGTGCATTGGGCACCCGGCGATCGGGGAGTGTGGCCAGCGGAGATACGGGGCGTTTGCCTGTGGTGCGATGGGCATTCATGGTTCGTCGCCTCAGAAAAAAACAAAAGGCCGCTTCAGGGCCGAAAGAGTCCGTGAGGATAAAAAGAGCTCTGCGCCACGGTCCGATAACCCGGGAAGGCTGCAGGGAGAAAACGCCGTTCCTTCTGCCGTGCTCCCTGAACCGTCAATCTCGTTATCGCGGGAAAGCGTGCGGTTAGCAGACGTTCGCGACATGGCTGAGTACGGGGTTTTATCCTGACAAATTGTCGAGCGCTACGTGGTATTCACAGGATGAATAAATAGTTACCACCGAATAATATCCTGCCCGATCTTAACGGCGACAGCGCGGCAAAGATAATTGGTTGTACAGATCAATGTGATCTTACCGATCGTTGAAAACGATCAATCCTTTACAAATTGCAGGGGTACTGAGAAAGATCTTAACTCATTGGGAGTATTAGTGTCTTTTATTGCTGCAGCGTGTAACGCGTGTTGAACTCACTCCCCGAACGGAGAGCGCGGTACGGGAAGTGAGCCATCGTCAGCGAATAAACGTGGAGGGGGAAAGATTAGTTCTCACCAGCGGGAATGGCGGCGCCGACTTTACAGTCGGATTGTGGAAACGCGGGCAAAACCTGTCCGGCACCTTTCAGTGTAAAACGGGTGGTTTGCATCCCTTCACCGCTAACGACCACCGTCTTGCCTTTGCGCAGCTTGTCCCAGGCGAAGCGCACGCTATCCGCACCCACACGGGAGAGCACGTCATTGAATGGGATGGGGTCACTGCCATCAACAGAGACATAAAATGACCGCGTTTGCGTCTGCGCTCATGTGTTGTGAGTATGAGTGATAAATCTATTAACGATGACATGTGATTAATGACGGTAGCTTGATGAGCCCACTATGAATTGCCTGGTTAAATATTGAATTGTTGTCGGGTTATTCAATGTAACAGGTGTGGATTTTTACTCTGCATACGTAATCGTGAAATAATCTTATTTAACCAAATGAGCAGGCGGCTTACTATGGAGCTAAGGTGAAAATATATTCCTATAATTCTCAATATCAACAGGTATTTTATGATGTTATTCAGGATGCTGTAAGTGAGTTTCCACGCACTTTAGCTTTAAGAGTTGATTTGCGTTTTCCTCGAGGTTATCAATATGGATTATCCAACAAAGAGGTTACCCGTTTTATCGAATCGCTGAAGGCCAAACTGAAAGTGGATTGCCAAAAGAAGAATCGACGCTGGAGACGTAATTGGGTTAATAGATTGCGCTATGCGTGGGTGCGGGAGGTCGGTGAGCGTAATCGCCGTAAGCATTATCACGTTTTACTCCTGCTGAATAAAGACTTCTACTACGGCGCTGGAAAATTTGATTCAAATGACAGTTTAGCTGCATTAATCCAGCAGGCGTGGTGCAGTGCATTAAATGTGGACAGGGAACAATATTCGGCATTGGCTAATCTGACTAAAAATGGGATGTATTATTTGAATAGTAATTCCTCTGATTATATGCAACAGGTTACCGATTTACTGAAACGTATGGATTACCTGGCAAAAGACCATACAAAGTGTTACGACGACGGATATCGCTCCATTGGGACGAGTCGTGGATAGGATTATTGGGGGGATGTCTACAGCCAGATAATGATGAATAGATTTGGTGGGTATGTCCCCATAATTCCAGAGTCATCGGATCTATTATTTAAGCTTGCCGATGTCGAAGATATTCCCGCAGCGAACGGTAGCCTAACGCGCTGTGCGGATGCCATTCGTTGTAATGTTTGAACGCCATCGCCAGATTTTACACTGTCGTTCGCGCATCCGGACAGCTGCGCGCGACCTTCAGCAGGCCGGTGTTCGCCGAGTTGTGCCGCCTGCTGCGCACTCGTCGGGATGGCAATCGCACCCGCAGCTATCAAGGGCGACATGTCTCGTTGCATGTGCAGGAGAACGGTGACATCGGTCTGGTTCTGCCGAATTTGCGGCACTGGCGGAACCCGCCGCGTTGTACGGCGAGCTGTGATCACCGCAGCAACGCAATATTATCAGGTCTGCCCTATAGTTAGGGACGATCGTCGAGGAGAAGTCTTGCAGCAAAAGTTCATTTTTAACCAATGGATGATGACATGAGAAAACCTACGTTTGCCGCTGCTGTATTGTGCATTAAGCCGACGCACGGTGCCGGTGCGGCACCTTGCGCCATCATCAAAATCATCCCTGTTTTTCCTGAACAGGCTCTGTTGAAAAATACCAATGGCATTGTCAATGTGAAATACGATATCGAATACGACGGCACGGTCAGCCAGTGAAGGATCGTGGATTTACCTTTAACTTCACCATCAAACAGCATAACTCGGTCTATAGCAACGGGGTCCTGTTTCGCTGATTGCCCGAAAAGCCGGTATGATAGCAAGCTCGAAAGATGAACAAGTCCGATGCCCAAGGAGGTGCGAATGACTGACATTGACTGTCTCAGCGGCTTTCACGTGCGTGTACCCATGGTCGACAACCAGCTTTGCCGCTTCGAACTTAATTTTAACAAAAAATTTGAGGTAATAATGAATATTGAAATCAAACCTGTTATAGACCCGTCAAATGACAAACGTGTTGTTTTGTTAATTGAACAATTAAACGCAGCTCTTAATCACATAACAGGAAATGATGGTTCGAAGAATGCCGATTTAGCAGATTTTTCCCAAGAAAGTGCACTGTTTCTACTGGCGTTGAGAAACGGAGAGGCCGTTGCATGTGGCGGTTTTCGTCCTTTGAGTTCTACAACTTGTGAACTCAAAAGGATGTTTGCAATGGAAAAGAAATCCGGACTAGGACTAAGAATTCTGCAAGAGTTAGAATCCGCGGCTAAAAGTTATGGTTATCAGCGTATCTGTCTCGAAACCAGAAGGATTAATCATGTTGCGGTAAACTTTTATTTGAAGAACGGTTATCAGGTTATTGAAAATTATGGGGTTTATGTTGGCCGCTCTGAAGCTGTATGTTTCGGCAAGATGTTGGGTTTTTATTGAAAATAAGAAGTTCTTATTCCATGGCTCATTGTCATAAAATCCTCTTATGAAATTAGGTAAGGGTAAAAAAATCTATGCTATCCGATTGATTTTTTTGTATTTTAACCTCTCTGGTAATTTTTTGTTTTTTATCTCAACAATTGCCATTAGCATTTTATTCTTTCTCGGGACTAAAAGTTAGTGAGGTGGCCAAATAATGATAAGGATTTTGGTTTTTTATGTGAAAGCAATGCCAGTCTAAAGGGTGATTTGATTTTTGTGAATTTTTCATGTCAATGGTATTGACACTTCATTACAAAGATATATAGTAAAAAAACTAAAGTTAATTATTAAATAATAATACATAAAATATAATTTTATCTTATAAGTAGTAATTTATTGCCAGGAATAAACGTGGTGCCTTTTCGGTAGGCGCTTTTCAATGTTTTTTCTGGTAAATAAAAATGAATATAGCCATCGTTGCAATGCAAGGGGTTTTCCCAGGCGCCGAAGACGTCGATTTGTTATGGAAAAATATTAAGTCTGGCATTGTTTCAATTCATGAGTTTCCAGCAACCACTGAAGAAAAACCGGGGCAAAATTGGATCCATCGTCGTCCACTTCTCGAAA
The DNA here is from genome assembly GCF_002935055.1 of Serratia sp. SSNIH1. Classification (NCBI taxonomy): domain Bacteria; kingdom Pseudomonadati; phylum Pseudomonadota; class Gammaproteobacteria; order Enterobacterales; family Yersiniaceae; genus Serratia; species Serratia sp. SSNIH1. The sequence goes on along the minus strand of NZ_CP026383.1, from coordinate 3,865,153 downwards.
ATCCTCAATTTTTTGACGCCGAGTTTTTCGGGTTAAGTGCAATAGAGGCCGAAGCTCTCGACCCGCAGCTTCGGTTGTTGATGGAGCAATCTTGGCTGGCATTGGAACAGGCTGGCGGATGCCATGAAGATCAGCGCTTGCGCACGGGTATTTTCGCCGGTGTACGCCACTCCCGCTATTTCGAAGAACATTTACAGCACAACCCCCGTCATTTAGCCGCTTTTGGCCCGGACTATTTGCAAATGATGAACCGCAAAGACAGTGCGGCTACGCTTATTGCCTATCGTCTGGGCCTGGGTGGCCCGGCCATTAGTGTCAATACGGCCTGCTCGACGTCGCTGCTTGCCGTTCATCTTGCCTGTAACAGTCTTCTGACCTGGGAATGCGACGTTGCGCTGGCGGGCGGGGCCGCAATACCGGCTTTTAGCGCTGAGTCTCAGTTAGCCATCCCCGGTGGATTCTTATCACCGGATGGCCTGTGTCGCCCATTTTCAGTGGATGCTAATGGCACGATCGACGGTGCCGGTATTGCCATTGTTGCTCTCAAGCGCCTTGAGGATGCGCTTCGAGATGGTAATGCTATCCACGGAGTGATCCTTGGCAGTGCTGTTAACAACGACGGTAATGACAAAGTCGGGTATTCCGCTCCCAGTGTCAGCGGGCAAGCTCGCGTTATTGCCGATGCGCTGGCTGTTGCGAATGTCAGCGTAGACGATAGGGTAATTTGCTGATGGCAATGATGACTGACGCGGGGGCTAACGGGCATGAACGAGAAAATCGACTATCACATCGAGAAATACCATTTCGCGCCGCTGGATGAGGCCCCGCGGCTTGCGCACCAGTGGAGCGAGGTGCTGAACGAGTGCCGCGAGACGCAGGCCGGAGCGGAAGAGCGTCTGCGCATTGCGCTGCTCAATGTGGACTACGTAACCAGCTTCGAACTGCCTTTCCGGTTATTGCTGGTGCGGGCGCCGCAGCTGATCGCCGGAATACGGGAGGAGCTGCCGCTCAGCCAGAAGAATGTGGTGTTCAACGGCAAGCGTTTCGGCTGCGTCTACAGCCTGAAAAGCGATTTGAGCGGCGTGCCGGAGGCCTTTCAGTACAGCCTGTCGACCCGCATTCACCGCCGGGCGGCATCGGGCGTGGACGCGCTGCCTTACCGGGAAATCGCCAAGGCGCTCAAGGCGCCGCGTGAGCGGCTCAGACTGGCGCTCGAGCAAGGGCTGCCGGTAACGGCGCTGGACGGATTGTTCTGGTTCGGCATCCAGCGCATTGCCGCCGAGGTGCGCAGGCTAAGAAAAACCGGCATGGCGATCGTGACGGCGGAAACGGAGATCTTCGACACCCTGACCGGCACCACGCGCAAGGTCCCGGTGTACCGCCTGGCCGAGAGTTAATGGCCGATAGCCGGCGGTTCAGACTCTAAAGCTTGATTCCCGCCGGGCTTTGCCTGGCTCTTCCAGGTTCTTTTTTACCCGCGTCTCCTCGCCGCTCGGCAAGCAAACCGACGCGACGTATTCCTCAAACCTGAAACGTGTTCGCTCTGCCGCTGTACAACGCAAACGGCGGGCCACCGCCGATAGCCGGTGCCATGATGGTGTTTCCGGTCGGCGGCGCCGTTTGCCGCCCACCTTTGGCTAGCATCGACGAGGGTTTGAAGGGGAAGAGTATGTTGAAACGTTTTGCACTGCTGTGCTGGTGCCTGTTCGGCGCTAACGCGCTGGCGGCGGGCCCCAATGCCAATATCAAGTATTACGGCTATGACTGGCTGGACTTTTATGAAACCGCCACGCCGTCTTTCAGCGCCACAGAAGCGCTTAAGGCGATTACCGACACCGGCTTCAGTATGACCAATCTGAATGTGGTGCACACGATGGCAAGCCTTAATCTGCCTGTTTGCGCCGGTGGCACCTGCGCCGTGAATATTCAGGCTGGTTCGGGGGCGGTATCGGGATCGCCGTTTATCGATATCTGCCCTGGGGCGGTCTCGAACAGCAGTTGCCGGGCCGCAGGTTCCTGGAACGCCATCTGGACGGTGGTCAAGAAGATCGCCGAAGCTAAATATAAGCCCGGCGCCATTTATTTTATCGATGAGCCGTTCGACGTTCCTGCCTTACAGACCGCGGGGAAATATGACGCTTACCAATACTCCAGCTATGTTTGCACCCTGCGGCAGGCCATGCAGCAGTATGGGGTCGCGATCCCCGTCTATACCATCTTGTCCTACCGGCATGCCAACAACGCCGAATGGATCCGTGAAATACAGCAGGGCGCACCCGCGACCGCGTGCCCGGCCAACGTCAAAAGCACGCCCGATTGGGTTGGGGTGGATAACTACAACTGGTCGGTGGCGGATATGTGGAGTACCTACAATCGCCTGGCGCCGATAAGCGCAGCCGGACAAAAGTGGGTGTTGGTACCGCCTTCTACGGCGTCGTTAGGAATGAACGACCAGCAACTTCATGCGCAAATTCAACTGTATTGGGATTTCATTAATCGGTATCCGACTGCGCCCGTGGTTTACATCATGAACTGGCGGTTTGATCGCGCGGTCACCGAGAACCGCGCGGCCTTCCCCGAATCGACCGCCTTATTGTCTTTCATGGCGAACACGCTGCTCACCAAACCTTAAGCGTGCAAAAAGGAGGTTCACATCAGGAACCTCCTTAATCATGGTACCGCTTATCGATAGGCTTCATTGCGCGCGATCGCGTATTTGCCGCTGCCCAGCAGCAGGATGGCAAGCCCGCCCATAAAGAACACCAGTTCGTTTTCAATGCCCCAGGCGCCGACGTCGGTGACGGTGAATACCTTGCCAGTGCCCACCATCAAAAACGCCACCACCAGCGTAAAGGCGTAAACCAGCGCGGCGGGGCGGGTGAACAGCCCCAAAATGATCAGTATCGGCGCCAGGATCTCGCCCACATACACGCCATAGGCGATGAAGGCGGGCAGCCCCTGTTCCCGCAGCGCGCCGGCGATCCAGCCGACGCCATGCTGAATTTTCGCTACGCCGTGAAACAGCATCAGCCCGCCGAAGGTCAATCTGAGCGCCAACTTGCCGGCGTCCGGGCGATCAAAAAGACGAGTGAATGCCGCATTCAGTGATTTAACCATGGCCTTTTCTCCTGAATAGGAATGATTTTCAATCAATGTACCAGCCAGGTGAATGCGAAAGATGTCCTGGATCAGTAAAACGGTGGGCTTCGCGCCGACTTTTCGCGTGAGGTGGAGGGATAGCTGAAAGGCGGCGGCTCTCTCAGGGAGCGCACGTTCAAGGAGGCAGGGGAGGTTGCGTTCCGCTTTTTCACCCGCAATAACATTCTCACACCGGCTGAACGTAGGGTAAAAAAAGTCTCTGGGCCGTTTTCACGCGTTACCTGGTTATGCGGCTGCACATTCTTTTTATGTCTTTGTTTACCCCCGGAGTCGCGGCGGCGTCACTGTGTGAGGATGGTGGCAACATAAAGATCAATAAGGTTTTTTTCCTTAATAATAATCGACGAAGCGCGTGTGATATAACTCCATAGGGTTAATCTTGTTTTTATTTTGTACCGCTAACTAATTAGCGGTTCTTTTTCGCCATCTTATTGGGAATTATCTTGCTTATTTTGTTTTGCGAAAGTTGATCCTGTGGAAAGGAATGCTGCTCGTTGCATTTATTTTCGATTTTTTCCTTTTTTTTTGATGTGAATTCAACGGTGAAGAGATTCCGACTGATTTTATGAGTGGCATTATGATCGGTTGTAAACTTTGGTGAACTATTTTTATCAGACTAAAAATAACAGAAATACTGATTTTTTAAGTTATTGAATTGTTTAATAATTGTATATTATTTTGTTAATTTTTTATTAAAAAAATAATGTTTTTCCTTGATATTGGTTTTGGCTTTGCTAGTATCAAATTAGTGGTCTTATCAGTTAGGAAAACATCCCTTGAGCATGGAGTGGATCGCTGGTCATAACGGGGTTATCGCCGTCACAAGATTGAAGTGGTTATTTTTCCGGCAGGTGAAATGATATTATTTATACCACTTTATCGAACCCAGCGATTTTTTAGATGCTGACTCAGTGCTGGCCTGGCGTAAAAGAATACGTCGGTGAGTGGGGGAGTGAATCTTAAGTTAATCTGATCATTACCCTGGGTTAACTATAAAAAATGCGCTTTATCAACCCAGCTGTTTGCGCGCCAATACCGTGTTAGGTGCGCCACGGCGGAATGTTAACTCAGAACCTAAGCTTTAAAATTAATAATCAAAACTCTCGCCAAATTGTTTATTTTCACACCAGGTTTCGCATTTGTAAGTACTGAGTGCTGGAAATGAAAGTCACACTGTCATCGTGTTCTCATGATCATTTCGTGCTACCCGATCGCAAGAAACGAATGACTGTCATGCTTGTATGAAAAAATTTCACTATTTAGCATGGTTACCATTTGATTGTTAAATTATTTGTATTCTGAGGTTTTATTGGAATTATCCTACCAACGGAGAAACGTTGTTTTTAGGGCATTTTTTGATTTTTTTCCTATTATTAGCTTGCATAATTATTGCTTGTAACTTATTGATTTTAAAATTAAAAAATAAATATGTAAATGTAAAATAGTTTAAACCGATCACTGAGTTTTTATTGATAGGTTTAATCTATTATTGTTGTTAATATTAATACATCTAAACAATTTGCGGGCTTGGTGACGACTAATTACGCTAAAAGGACTCTGGGAAAGACTGGCGAATGTAAAAGCCCATTTTTATAGGCTTTATGTTTGTAGTGCTGATGAAAAGGATATCAGGCCATGAATGAAGTCATCTCAACAGCAGTTAACGGCGTCGAATTTGACCCTCGATACAGTGAAATTGAATTCACGTTATCGGAATTTGACAGCCAAACCGATCCGCTGAATGCCGTGGATAATGCGCGCGACATCAATTGGCATGCTATTCGCGAGCAATCCGCCGCCTTACTTGAACAGTGCTTCGATTTACATGTCGTGCTGTGGTTTATGCGCGCTAACCTTCATATCGATGGTTTTTCGGCTGTCTATCAAGGCATCACGACTATCGACGGCAAATATGCCGAAGAGGGGAGCACCATTTTCCCTCAGGCCGATATGGAGCCGGCGACGGACAGCTTCCATGCGGCCGCGTTAGGCTGGCTCGCCACCTCGTCCTGCCTGCACGAAATCAAAAACAGCAAGATCTTCCCCGATACGCCGTTAACCACCGATGAACTGCTCAATATGCGAATGGACGAGCAGGAAGGCAAAAGCCTGCATTTTTCGGAAGTGGTGAAGGTGTTGGGGCAGGCTGACAGCTATTTTGCCGGCAGAAATATGCCGTCATTAAAAGAACAGCTGTCGCGGGGAATCGACGCCCTGGAGCGCGTGGAAAACTACGCCAACCTGCAGGCTGAAGATTACCGGCTGGACTGCCGCCAGGTACGCGACTATTTAGCGCTCTTCAGCCGCCAACTGCTCTCTCTCGAACAGCAGGAGTTGCCGGAGGAGATCGGCGCTGCGCCGGCCGACGCGGAAGCGGCGGAGGTGCCGGCCACCCTGCCTGGCAAATATATCCGTTCCCGGCAGGATGTCATTTTGCTGTTGGACCAGGTTTTGGACTATTTCCAAAACTATGAGCCCAGCCATCCGGCCCCCATTCTTATTCGACGTTCACAAAAAATGATCGGTATGGACTTCGCGACGATTGTTGAGGAGCTTTTGCCGGAATCTCTGGCCTCGTTAAATCAATTGTCCGGGAAGTAATTTTTCTCACAAAGGAGTTTTCCAATGGCTAAGGACTCAAGCTCTCAGAAATTTATCGGTAAAAATAACGCGCCCCGCGTGCAAATTGAATATGACGTAGAGCTCTACGGTTCACAAAAGAAAGTAGAGTTACCTTTTGTCACGGGGGTCATGTCCGATCTCTCTGGGCATCGGAAAAAACCTTTGCTGCCGATCGAAGAGCGGAAATTCCTGACGTTCGATCAGGACAATTTCAACGATCGCATGCGGGCCATTAAACCTCGTCTTCAATTTTACGTGGAGAATACCTTGAGTGAGGACGATGCGCTGCTGGACGTGGAATTAGAGTTTGAATCGATGGAGGATTTTTCGCCCGGCGCCATCGCCAAACGGGTTCCGCAGATGCAACGCCTGCTGGAGGCCCGCGAACATCTCACGGAACTGATCACGTATATGGATGGCAAATCCAGCGCGGAAGAGGTGGTGAAGAATCTGCTTGAGAAGCCCGATTTTCTGCATCGTTTGGTGACGGATGCACGTAAAACGGTCGCGGATGCAGAACAGGATGTGCAGGATTCCGGGAATAAAGGAGATGAGGAATGAGAGCGAGGCAACGACGCTATTCAGCTAAGCAGCAGGCAACGGCGGTCGCTGAAGTTGAAACGCAGGAAACGGAAAACGAGCTTGACGGTCTGCTCAAGCGTTCGTTCCGGCCCAGAACGAACGAGGCCTCAGAAGCGGTTCGTCGGGCCATCGGCACGCTGTCCGAATATGCCAACCAGGGCAAGGTCAAGGTCAGCCAGGATGTCGTATTGACCATTGAATCGCTGATCGCCCAGATTGACGAGCAGCTTTCGCAGCAGATGAACAATATCTTGCACCATAAGGAGTTCCAGAAGCTGGAGTCCGCCTGGCAAGGTCTGAGTTATCTGGTTGACAATACCAACGTCAGCGAAACGCTGAAGATTCGGGTATTGAACATCAGCCAGGATGAGCTGACGCGCAATCTGCGGCGCTACCGCGGATCGGCCTGGGATCAAAGCCCGGTGTTCAAACAAATTTATGAACAAGAGTATGGCCAGTTCGGTGGCGAGCCGTTCGGCTGCATCATCGGCGATTTTGAGTTCGATCACAGCCCGATGAGCGTGACGCTGCTGACGGAGCTGGCGAAAATTTCCGCCGCCTCGCACTGTCCGTTTATTTCCGCCGCTTCGCCGTCGCTGCTGCAGATGAGCAAGTGGAACGAATTGGGCAACCCGCGGGATATCGGCAAGATTTTCACCACGCCGGAATACGCTTCCTGGCGCCGCCTGCGCGAAAGCAACGATTCGCGTTATCTGGTGCTGACCATGCCGCGTTTCCTGTCGCGTTTGCCTTACGGTGCGAAGACCAACCCGATCGAAGAGTTCGCTTTCGAGGAGGCCGTCAGGCCGGATATGGATGATGATTTCTCCTGGGCCAACTCGGCGTATGCGATGGGCGTCAACATCAACCGCGCCTTCCATGAGTACGGCTGGTGTTCGAAAATCCGCGGCATCGAATCCGGCGGCTCGGTGGAGGAACTGCCCGCCTACGCGTTCCCTTCCGATGAGGGCGGTTATGAGCTGACGTGCCCGACGGAGGTCGCCATTTCCGATCGGCGCGAGCAAGAGCTGTCAGACGCCGGGTTCTTGCCTTTGGTGTATCGCAAACATTCTGATTTCGCCGCCTTTATCGGTTCTTGCACCATGCATGCCCCGGCGAAATATGAAGATCCGGATGCGACGGCCAACGCCAAGCTTTCTTCCCGGCTGCCGTACATTTTTGCCACGTGCCGCTTTGCACACTATTTGAAATGCATCGTACGCGACAAAATCGGTTCTTTCCGTTCCAGAGACGATATGCAGCTGTGGCTGAATGATTGGCTGATGAATTACGTGGATGGCGATCCTTCCGTGTCGACGGAAGCGACGAAAGCGCGTCGTCCATTGGCCGCCGCCGAAGTTCGCGTTGAGGACGTTGAAGACGATCCGGGTTATTACCGCGCACATTTCTATTTGCGCCCGCATTACCAGTTGGAAGGCATGACCGTGTCCTTGCGATTGGTATCAAAACTTCCGTCAGCCAAAAAAGATGGGAGCAGATAAGTCACGGCTGGTTATTGGTTTGGATATTGCCGACGTTAATTATTAAATGGCGTGGGTGAGAATTGATATTTCATTGAAATTTAGCGGCGTTATTCTCTGCGTCATGGCTATTTATTAATGGCTAATGGGTTCCCATTGTCGCTATTTCAATGATTGCGTAGGCAATATAACGACTTATCTGAGTAGACATTTCAATTAACGTAGTAGGACCTATCAGTCAAGGAGACAAAAATGAGCACTAAAGCTTTAGTAGACTATTTTTTGAAGATTGAAGGTGTTGACGGTGAATCCCCTGACCAAACTTATCCGGGATGGATTCAGCTGCAAGCCTGGCAATGGGCGGAGGAAAATGCCGGGCGCTGGGGATTCGGCAGCGGCGGTGGTTCCGGCAAAGTCGAAATGAAAGACTTTGAATTCCGTATGGTAAGCAATAAGGCTTCGCCGAAGCTGTTTCTGATGTGCGCCACCGGCGAGCATATTCCTCAGGCAAAACTTGTTTGCCGTAAATCAGGCCAGGGTCAGCAAGATTTTATTGCCGTGACCTTCAGTAACTGCCTGGTTTCCTCATTCAAGACCGTGGGTAATATGCCGCTGAACTCCACCATCGGTACTGAAATCGATACCGTGCTGCCAACCGATGTTATCAAGCTGAATTTCGCACGTATCGAAGTTGAGTACAAAGAGCAAAACAACGATGGCTCCATGGGTGCGGTGATTAAGACGGGGTATGACCTCAAGCTTAACGCCCGCATCTGATCATTGATGTCGTAACACTTATTGCAGGCCGTCTGCCCGCAGATCTTGCGGGCAGACACAATCATTACCGCGAGGTGTTAAATGAAAGCGTCATTACCCATGCTATTCGATAAGCTCAGCGTGAGAAGTCAAAGCGGCAGCGCCGATAATTGGCGGCGCGTCCTGGTGCGCGATATCGAATTCTTATTGAATGACGCATCGCGCAGCGCAGATTTAAAACTTCACGATTATGCGCACAGCGAAAGCTCGGTATTGAATTATGGCCTGCCGTCGCTGAGCCAACGAATACCGATTAATACCGATCCGCTAACGCTGGCGAGACATATACAAAGAATCATTACGTCTTTTGAGCCACGGCTGGATCCGAAAACGATTCGCGTGGTGCCGGTAGTGAATGAGCGTCAATCGTATGTATTGGCGATCTTATTCGATATCTATGGCACCTGCTCATTACCGGGTGACGAAATGCTGGTGAATTTGCGCATAGCTCTTGATTATTCCTGTGGCGCCGTACACGTATTTGATTAATAGAGGTGACTATGTTCAGTGAGCGTTTTCTCCAATTATATAATGATGAGCTGCGTTATTTTCGCGAGGCCGGCCGTCAGTTCGCCTCTTCGCATCCCCAGGTCGCTCAGCATTTAGGCATGCATATCGACGGCGTGCTGGATCCTTTCGTCGAGCGCCTGTTGGAGGGCTCTGCTTTTCTTTGCACCCGCATTCAGGAAAAGCTGAACAACGAGCAGCCAGAATTCGCCTTGCAAATGCTTTCGCGCCTAGCGCCCTTGTGGTACACGCCGGTTCCTGCGATCGCCACCGTCGCGATTAAGCCCGATCTCTCTTTTCCCCAGTGGCATAGCCAGGTTGACCTGCCGCGCGGGAGCCGAATGACCCTGAACGATATCTCGCTGAACAACAAACCCGCCACGTTCACCACGGCGCGGCATATTAAAGTGCAGCCCGTTGAGATTGCACTGGCGGAATGCGAAATCCTGCCGCCTCACCATTTGCCCGACGGCGCAGCCAGGCATATGCAAGACTGTTCGGCCTACGTCAGAATCGGCCTGACCACGCACGGCGTGTTGCCCGTCTCGGAACTGGATCTCGAGCCGTTGCACCTGACGTTGGCGGAAGATACGGTGCGGGCCAACCAGCTGATGGCCGCGCTGCTTAATCGCACTTTGCGCATCGTGCTATGGGCGAAAAACGACGATCGGCCGGTCATCAAAGTCTTGCAACCGGAAAGCCTGCGTCTGGGCGGCGTCGGCGACGAAGAGGCGCTGTTGCCCACCGCGGTGGGGGAATTGCCCGGCAACCGGCTGATGCGCGAATACTTTGCGGCGCCGAGCCGCTTCTTCAGCCTGGAGCTGCATGGCGTGCGGGATTTTCTGCGCCAATGTGAACGCGTCCATGAATTCGAGATTTTGTTCGCGCTTGAGCAACGCCCGCTTACGCTGATCGGCCGCGTCAACGCCAGGGATTTTCATCTTTTCGCGACCCCGGTCATCAACCTGTATCGCCGCCATTGCTCGCCGGTGCTGCTGACGGGAGAGCGCACGGAGCACCAGCTGGTGGTCGATCGTTTGAACACCTCGCTGTATGAGATACACAGCGTAAAACAGGTGAAAGGCATGCTGCCCGACGGCAACCCGGTGATTTTCTCTTCGCTGCAGGCCGACGTGCACTACGACTGCGAGCGGGAGCCGGCCGGTTATACGCTGCACCGTCGCCGGGAGCCGTCGCCATCCAAATACAACAATCCGCACCTGCCCAACGAAGATACCTTCATCGCCATCTCGCCGGGCAAAAGCGGCATCGACATCGATGACATCACGTCGCTCAGCGTCGAGGCGCTGGTCTGCGAACGGCATCTGGTGCCTGCGCACCTGCAGCAACCGCATTTTCAGCTGGAAACGGCGATGCCGATCCACCAGGTGGAGATCGTCCGCTATCCGAGCAACCCTGTTGCAGTGCCTAACATCAGCCAGGCGTGGCAAGCGATCCAGATGCTGGCCTCCAATCCTTTGCGCCATGCGCGCCCTGACGTGCAGGATTGCTCGGCGCTGTTGCGCGACTGGCTGTCGTTGTTCTGCCATCAGGATGACTCCAGCCAGCGCAAACGCATCGCCAGCATCAAAAACGCCTGGGTGGAGCACCACTTCGAACGCAATCAGGGGCCGGGGCCGCTCGCCTGGATCCGCGGGGCCGAGATCGCCGTCAACCTAAGCGCCAATCATCATGCCGATCACGGCGCCTATCTGTTCGGCAAAATATTGCACCACGCGCTGAGCCAATACGGCGATCTAAACCAAACGTTGAGCATGAAGCTGTTGCTGGATGGGGAAACCCACGCCGACTGGGGGCGCTCTACTATGGCTGATATGTCGCTGATGCGCGAAACGGCGCTGTCGTTGGAACAGGCGCCGGCGCCGGAGTCCCAAGGCGAAAGCGTGGGCCAGGCCGAAATCCGCGGGCTGTCCAATCGGCAGGATTTCTTCGAGCTGTTGCGGCGCATTGAGCGTGCGCAGCCGGATGCGCCGCGGCTCGGCGTCTCCAACGATCGCAGCCGCGAAAGGCTCTGCATCACCCAGCCGGCGGATATGGGCTTCGCCTCGCGTGAAATCGCCTCCATCGTACAACGCCCTACGCAGGTGCTGATTCAGGCGCGGCATTTCGGCATGTTCGCCCCTTACGGCCCGCTGCCGATCCATGTGACCGAGCACGCGCGCACCGAAGTCATCGCCAGGCGTAATCAGGCGTTCCAGCAGTTTGTCGGCATCGTCAGCCAGCGCTTCGCCGTACTGCATTACCGGGCCTGGGCGCAGCTGAAGGCGATGATCGGGCATGACCATGACGATGACAAAAACCCGTTCTTGCATCATCTGCGGCAGACGGTGGGCGTCGACACCACGTTGGCCGTGAACCCGCATATCCAGCGCCTGCGTGAAGCCTACCCCGGCATTTATCTGCCGGGCCGCCGCTCGCTGCGCCAGCTTAACAAGATGTTGGCGGCCTACTTTGCCGTCCCCATCAAAATTACGCCGCGTTACGCCAAATGGATCGACGACGGCAAAAAAAACGGCAGCCAAAAGCTGGGCAAGCTGGGGAGCACGCGTATCGGTAGCCGCTTTTTCGATGCCCAGTACGGCGCGCATATTCAAATCGGGCCGCTGGGGGCCCCGCATTATCAGCAGTATCAGCGCGGCAGCCGGCGGCTGCAGGCGCTGGTGAGCATCTGCCATGACTTCACGAGCCATCAGCTGATGTTGGACGTCAGCCTGCTGATCGCCACGGAGCCGGGCATGGCGGCGCAGCTGGGCGGCAAGTCGCTGAGTAAAGACAGCTGGCTGACACCTAAGACAGGGACGTTTAGGCAGCTGGTTTATCAATCAACAACTTAATATAAGGAAATTTAAGGTGTATCAACGAGAACGTCTTTTTTCGCGATTGGGCCACTTTGCTTATCAGTCCTTCGTTGAAGCCACCAAGCTGTGCCGGACCTTCAGGCACGAATACGTGGAGCTTGAACACTGGCTGAAAGTTCTGGTGGACAAAGAACGCGGCGACTTGCCGCTGATCCTGGCGCACTACGCGATCAATATTCAGCGCGTCAGCGATGCGTTGGATCGCATTCTCCATACCTTGCCAAACCGGACGAATGCGGTGGTGGATCTGTCGACGCAGCTGGAAACGGTGGTGGAAAGAGGGCTGCTGATGAGCCAGCTCGCCGAAACGCCGTCCGGCGGCGTGCGCACCATCCATATCCTGGTCGGCATTTTGCAGGATCCCACGTTGCAGCGCAGCCTGTACCGGCTGAGCGAAGAGTTTAAAAAGCTGCCGATCCCGCAGCTGTTCGACGACTACCCGGTGATTCTGGCGGAGTCTGTCGAACACGAGGAGGAGGAAGAAGAAAGCTACGGCGCGCTCGGCGAGGCGCCGGATGCGCCCGAGACGGTCGAGATACTCGATAAATGGTGTGCGGACCTGACTCGTCAGGCGCGCGACGGTGAAATCGACCCGGTGATTGGCCGCGAAGCGGAGCTGCGCCAGGTGATCGACATTTTGCTGCGCCGTCGGCAGAACAACCCGATTTTGGTGGGCGAAGCCGGGGTCGGCAAAACGGCGGTGGCGGAAGCGCTGGCCTGCAAGATAGCCCAAGGGCAGGTGCCGCCGCTGCTGCAGGGCGCCCGGCTGCTGTCTTTGGATCTCGGGCGCATGCAGGCTGGGGCAAGCATGCGGGGCGAATTCGAATCGCGCCTGAAAGCGCTGATCGACGCCATTGCGCATTCGGCCGTGCCGGTGATTTTGTTCTGTGACGAGGCGCATACGCTGGTGGGCGCCGGCGGGCAGGCGGGCACCGGCGACGCCGTCAACCTGTTGAAACCGATGCTGGCCAGGGGCGCGCTGCGCATGGTGGCGGCGACCACCTGGTCGGAATACAAACAGTTCATCGAGCCGGATGCCGCGCTGACGCGCCGTTTCCAGTACGTGCTGGTTTCAGAGCCGGACGAAGAGAATGCGGTGAACATGATGCGCGCCATCGCCCCGCATTTTGCGCAGCACCACAGCGTCAAGATCCGCGAGTCGGCGCTGCAGGCGGCGGTGCATTTGTCGCTGCGCCATCTGCCGTCGCGGCAGCTGCCGGATAAGGCCATCAGCCTGCTGGACACCGCCTGCGCGCGGGTGGCGCTGAGCCGGCATGCGCAGCCTGAAAAAATCGAGTCGCTCGAGGCCGGGCTGGCGGTGAAGCGTACCGAAATGCACGGCCTGCAGGAAGAAAGCAAATTCGACGATCTGGCGCTCACCCGCATCAGCGAATTGCAGCAGACGCTCAGCGAGATGGAGGGAGAGCTGGATGCGCTGCGTCAGCGGCAGGCGCAGGAGCAGCAGGCCGTCACCACCTTGCTCGATGCAGAGCAGCAGTCGCCGGATCGTTTGCCGCAGCTGGCTACCGAGTTGGGCGAGCTGCAGGACGGCGGCCTGCCGCTGGTGTATCCGTGGGTGGACGATCGCGTCGTGGCGGAGGTGCTGTCGGATTGGACCGGCATCCCCACCGGCCGCATGCTGCAAAGCGATCTGGACAATGCGCTCAATCTCAACCAACTGCTGAGCCGCCAGATATTCGGCCAGCAGACGGCGATCGATGAAATCGCGCAGGCGGTGAGGATCTCCCGCGCCGGTATCCAGGCGCACGATCGGCCGTTGGGCGTTTTCATGCTGTCCGGCCCGAGCGGCGTCGGCAAAACGGAGACCGCGTTCGCCCTGGCGGAGGCGATGTACGGCGGCGCGCATAACCTGATCGTCTTCAATATGAGCGAGTTTCAAGAGTCGCACACCGTCTCCACGCTGAAGGGGGCGCCGCCGGGCTATGTCGGCTACGGCAAGGGCGGCAAGTTGACGGAGGCGGTGCGCCGCAAACCTTATTCCATCGTCTTGCTCGACGAATTCGACAAGGCGCATCCCGATATCCACGAGGCGTTTTATCAAGTCTTCGACAAGGGCGTGATGGAAGACGGTGAGGGCCGCATGATCAGCTTCCGCCAGTGTTTCATTTTAATGACGAGCAATATCGGCGCCGGCGAAATAGAAGCGACGCTGGCGGAAACGCCGGATCTGAAAACCGAAGCGCTGCGGCCGATGCTGCACGACGTGCTGGCGCGCTTCTTCCCGGCGGCGCTGTTGGCGCGCATGAACGTCATTCCCTACGTGCCGCTTTCCACCGAAGCGATAACCCATATCGCCACCAAACAGATTTCACGTTTACAGCAGCGTTTGCGCAAAGAAGTGGGCGTGTCGCTGGTGCTGGAGGGCGACATCCCAGGTTGGATCGCCAAACGCATCAGCGCCCATCCATCGCGCGGAAGAGCGGTCGAGTCGCTGCTGCAGCAGGCGATCTTGCCGCCGATCAGCAATGAAGTGCTGCAGCGCAAACGGACGGGACAGGAACTGCAGAATATCCAACTCATGGTCGAGAACGATAGCTTAAGTGTTTATTTCGACTGATTTTTAATTTACCGCCGGCCCGCAAACGCGGGGCGGGGTTCGATATCGGATCAGAGAGGTTGTTATGCCTTTAATCGAAATTGATAACCCGGTGTTAGCCGAATTAAATGCGTTTCCACTCAGCTTCACCACCCAAGAAGGGTTGTCGAGCAACTCGCAATATTCGCTCGAATTCGAATGCGAACAGGCGGACGTGGATTATGAATCCTTGCTGGGTGAAGGGATCCGCATCCAGATAGAAAGGCCGGATTTCGGCTCGCGGCCTTTCTACGCTTACGTGATCGGCGCGTCCGATGCGGGGCAGCATCAGGATAAGTTCGTGTACAAACTGGAGCTGAGCACCTGGCTGTGGTTTTTGATGCAGAACCGCAACAGCCGTATTTTCCAGGATCTGAACGTGCTCGACATCATCGAGCAAATTTTCTCTCGCTATGGCTTTGCCGACTACCGTCTGGATATTCAAGGCACCTATCCGACGCGTGAGTATTGCGTGCAATTTTCCGAAACGGATTTCGCGTTTATCAGCCGCCTGCTGGAAGACGAAGGCATCTGGTATTACTTCGATCACGCCGAGGATAAGCACACGCTGGTGATCACCGACCGGCAGGATTTCGACGATCTGGATTTCGGTTACGCCGTGTTGCCGTTCATGCCGGACAGCGAAGAAAACCGCGCCATCCGCGAAGGGATCCAGCGCATCCAGCGTTCCCGCAAAGTGCGTCCGAATGAAATTGTGCTGCGCGACTTCGACTTCCAGAACCCGCGCAAGAACCTGCAAACCAAGGTGGAAGAGAGCCGCCTCGGCCTGCAGAACACGCCGCTGGAGTGGTACGACTACGCTGCGGGCTATGTGGATACCGAACGCGGCGAGAATCTGGCGCGTTTGCGCCTGGAAGAAATGCAAAGCGACGGCCACCTGCTGTTTGGCGAGAGCAACGCCGTCGGGTTGATGGCCGGCAAGGACTTCTCCTTGATTTTGCACCCGGATGCCAACCGCAACCGCCGTTTCAAACTGACCCGCTGCGACTATGTGTTCGTGCAAGATGGCCCCGACAGCAGCAGCGACGGCCGCAACGTGACCTGCCGTTTCAACGCCTTGAACGACGACGTGGCGTTCCGCCCGCTACGCGAGACGCCCAAGCCGCAGATGCCGGGCATCCAGAGCGCCACCGTGGTCGGCGCGCCCAATTCCGAAGTGCATACCGACAAGTTTGCGCGCATTCGCGTGCACTTCCACTGGGATCGCTACAAAACCACCGAGGAAGACAGCTCGTGCTGGATCCGCGTGGTGCAGGCCTGGGCGGGGAAAGGCTGGGGGGTGATCGCCATGCCGCGCGTCGGCCAGGAAGTGTTGGTGACCTATGTCGACGGCGATCTCGATCGCCCGATGGTGACAGGTATCGTTTATAACGGCGATAACCCGCCGCCTTATCAACTGCCTGAATACATCAACTACTCGGGGATGGTGTCGCGTTCGCTGCGCTTCGGCAAACCGCAGCATGCCAGCCAGCTGACCTTCGACGACAACCGCAACAACGAACGCGTCATGCTGCACGCCGAACGCGATCTGCAAACCACGGTCGAGCGCAACCAGGCCACCGAGGTGGGGATGGACAAGTTCGACATCATCCGCCGCACCTTTACTGACTGGTTCACCAACCACGTTTCTTACAAGGATTACGTCTTCAGCATCACCGGGTTTAGCGCGTCCATCACTGGCGTCAGCGCCTCGCTGACCGGCGTCAGCCTCAGCGCCACCGGCGTGAGCACCTCGTTCACCGGCGTGAGCACCTCGTTCACCGGCGTCAGCACCTCGTTTACCGGCGTCAGCACGTCGTTCACCGGATTGAGCACGTCATTTACCGGGCAGAGCACCAGCTGCACCGGCGTCTCCAACTCGATGACCGGCGAAAGCAACTCCTTTACCAGCATCAGCAACAGCATGACCGGCGAAAGCAACAGCTACACCACGGTCAGCACCAGCCAGACCGGCAGCAGCACCAGCTTTACCGGCGTGAGCGTGAGCACCACCGGCTCATCGACCAGCACCACCGGCTGCAGCATCAGCACCACCGGCTCGTCGACCAGCACCACCGGCAGCAGCATCAGCACCACAGGCAGCAGCGTGAGCACCACCGGCAGCAGCGTCGGCACCACCGGCAGCAGCGTCAGCAGCACCGGCAGCAGCGTCAGCAATACCGGCAGCAGCGTCAGCAATACCGGCAGCAGCACCAGCACGACGGGGGTGTCCATCAGCTACACCGGCGCGTCACTGTCCGAGACCGGCGTCGATTTGAAAAAAGTCGGGATGCAAAGCAAAAACTAACGAGGCGCGGCAATGAGAATCATACGGCCACAGCAATTGGTAGTGATTAAAGGGGGTTACCAGATCGGCGCAGACAGCCGGCTCGGCATCAGCGTCGTGGCCGGATGCTACCTGTCCCGACCGGAACACTTCGTGAACGAAGCCGAAATCTGGGAGGCGTGGAAGCGTGCGCCGCTCAGTCTGCCGGTGTTGGACGTTGCTGAGCCGAAGCCGTTCGCCGAATACCTGATCGCCGGCCATGCCGGCGTCGGGCAGCCGGTAAAAACGCTGGACGTCAGCGCCGACATCGGCGGGCTTAAGCGCCGTTGGCGGGTGGAGGGCGAGGGACGACGCGGCGCGATGGGGGCGGAGCCGTTCCTCAGCGTGCCGCTGGACCACACCTCGGCCTGGGGCGGTAAAGACAGCAAGGAGAACCCGGTGGGGCGCGGCTGCAATGATGGGCTGCGGCCGCTGCTGATGACCTTGTCCGCCGAGGGTTCTGCACAGGAGCGTTCCCCGCTGGCGGCGCCGGCGCCGGTGCCGCACGAGTTTGCGCTGCGCAAGGCGCATATCGATAAGGTGGCGGGCCAGATCGCGAGCAAGGCCTACCTGGAGAAGGCGTTTCCCGGGCTGCCGGCCGATATCGATCGGCGCTATTACCAGATGGCGCCGCCGGCACAGTGGCTGCCGGAAGCGGCGTGGCCGGATAGGGTGCCCTTCGAACTGCAGGGCGTCGGTGCGCAGAGCCAGGCGATTCGCGGCGAGCTGCCGGCGGTGCGCGGGCGGGCATTCATACGCCGCCACGATAGCGAAGGCCTCGAGGAAATCGAACTGCAGCGAAAAACGCTGTGGTTCCTGCCCGACAGCGACATGGCGCTGATTATTTTCACCGGCAATGCGCCGCTGACGCATCTTCTGGACGAATCCATCGAGTCCCTGATGCTGGCGTTGGATCGTTGCGACGCGCCGCGCCCGTTCGATTATTTCCGGCAGGTGCACCATAAACGCAGCGACGACGACGCTTCGCCTTTCGAGTTCCTGTTCGATCCGGATCTGATGCCGGCGGAGATGGGGCTGAACGTCATCCAGGCGGCGTCGGATCACCCCAGCGATCTGCGTTACGATCCGTCGCCCATGTCTTTGGGCGACTCCGCCGTTTTCTATCAACGCATTCGCGAGGCGATTGCCTTGCACCAGCAACAGACGGCGGCGGAGCCCGCCCCCGTGACGTTGCCCGATTTGCCGGATCTGCCTGCCGAAGACGGCAACGACGCGTTTTTCCCCGCTAGCGCGACCGTGGAAGGGAAAACCTTCACCGGATTGCGCAGCCCTGCGCTGTCGGACAAGCATTTTCTGCAATGCCGTTTTGAGCGCTGCGATTTTTCACAGGCCGTTTTGGAGAACTGCACCTTCGAAAACTGCGTTTTTGATGCGGTCAACCTGACGCAGGCGGCGCTGCGCCGGATCCGCATGGTGTCATGCACCCTGCAAAAGCCGCTGATGGCGGAAAGCGTATGGCAGGAGGCGGTGCTCGAAAAAGTGACGCTGGAAGAGCCGCAGGGGCAAGGCATGCGGGCCGAGGGCGTGAGGCTGGATTACTGCGTCTTCGAGCGGGGAGATTTCACCGCGAGCCGCTTTGAGCGCGGGGCGATTGGCAACGGCATGTTCAACGGCTCGACGCTGATCCGCACGCAATTCCTGCAAGGGGAGCTGGACGCCTGCGTCTTCAACCGCTGCCTGGTCGAGGGGGCGGTGGCGCTGGATATGGCGTTAACCAAGAACTCGTTGCTTGGCGGCAATTGGCGCGGCGTGCGCTTCGAACGTTGCCGAATCGAGAGCATGACGGCGGGGATGCAGGTGAATTTCTCCCACGGCGTGTTCAGCGACTGCTGCTTCACCAAAGTGGGGCTGAAAGCGGCGCGTATGGAGAGGTGTCAGCTGCAGTACAGCGTTTTCACCGAATGCAATTTCGACGAGGCCGACCTGACGGCTTGCGCGATCGTCGGCTGCGACATGGCCGGCGTGCGGTTTAAAGACAGCGTGCTGACGCACGCCCGCTGGCAAAACAGCAGCGCCCAGCAAGCCATGTTTTATAACGCCGATTTGCGCGATGCGGGATTTGAGCAGTGCAACCTGGCGGCGGCGAATCTGGCGATGACCTGGCAGGACGCCGGCACCCGTTTCAGCGGGTGTTTGCTGGAGCGCGCGTGCTGGGTGCCGCGCAGAATTATTCAGGGGGACTATGCGCATGAAAACTGAAAGCCGCGTGATTCAGCAGGCCCTGCCTGACACCGAGGTGATTGAGCTGGAGGTCGCTCAGGCGGTGTCGCAGACGCCGCCCCTGCCGCGAACCTTCAAAAAGCGGCGCTTCCACGATCGCGAGCTGAAAGGGCTGACGCTGAGCGACTGTTTTTTCATCGACTGCCATTTCGAGCGCGTCACGTTTGAAGGATGCGATTTACGGGCGGTGCGCTTTGAGGGCTGCACCCTGAACCAGGTCAACGTGGTCGGCGGCAGCTTGCTGCGCCTGTCGTTCAACGAATGCCGGTTTGACAACCTGACGCTGCAACGGGGGCTGCTGTGCAATCTGGCGTGCAACGACACCACGCTGCGGGGGGGCTACATCGGCGACTGTCTGCTGGACGACTGCAGTTTGATCCAGTGCGAGGTCAACGGGGCGGAAGTCGAGCGTAGCAGCCTGGGGCACCTGGCCGTGCAGTCCAGCATCCTGACCAACCTGATGTTCCAACAGGACATCATTCAGGACGCCAACTGGTATGCCTGCCAACTCACGCAGTGCCTGTGGCAGGCATCGACCCTCGAACGCCACATCATGGGGAGCTGCCGGCTGGAGAAATGCAGCTGGCAGACGATCGAGGGGCAGGCGCGCATCTGGTTCACCTGCCGCCTGTCGGGCTGCAACCTGGCCCAGCTGCGGCTGCAGGGCGCCAGCTTTCACCGCAGCGAGCTGGAAGGGTGCTCGTTCGCCGACAGCGATCTGACGTCGGCGATCTTTGCCGAAGTGCAGGCGCTGCGCTGCGATTTCGAGCGTGCGACGCTGACCCTGGCGCAGGCGCAGAAGGCCCGGTTCAGCGAATGCGCGATGAACGGCGCCCACTGGGGGCGCGCCAGGCTGACGCAGGCGGAGTTCAGGGCGTGCGATCTGGCGCTGGCCAACATGGAGCAGGCCGAGATGCGGGAAGCGAACCTGATGGAACAGCCGTTGACCGCCGCCCAGCAACAGAGCGCCCGCCTGCATGGGGCGAAGCGTCATCGCGCCGAAAATGTGCCGCTTACCGCCGATCCGTTCTTGAGTGCGATCGACGCCTGGTATGCGCATCAACAACCGGGACCGCGGCAACCGTCTTATCAACGGCCAACAGGAGTAAGCAGATATGTATAAGTCCAGAAGAGAGCATCAGAAGGTCTATGCCAACGCCAGGGTAACGCCTTTGCAGTTGGTGCGCAGCGCTCCGCTTGCCGAACAAGGGGGGCGCAAGGTGGTGACGCTGGCGGCGGACGCCAATGGCGGCCTGTATGTCGATGGCATGCGCGCCCACTGCCTGGCGGTCGCCACCAGCTGCCTGGTTCAGCCGCTGGCGGGCGATCGCGTTTGCGTCATCGTCGACGGCGACAAATTGGTCATTACCGAGATCCTGTCGCGCCAGCAGGCGAACGCCGTCATGACGCTGGACAGCCGCTGCGCCAACTTGCGCATCGTGGCGCCGGAGATCGAACTGCAAGGCGGCAAGCGGCTGACGTTGCGCAGCCCGCACTTCACGCTGCTGACGCGCAGCAGCCGCTGGGTCGCCGAAACGCTGCACCAAATCTCTCAACGCCTGTTTGTGCGCAGCAAGCACGCAAGCCGGCGGGTGGAGGAAACCGACGAGGTGCTGGCGAAGCACATCATTCAGGATGCCCGACAATCCCTCGTCATCAACAGTGAAATTGGTTCCCTGAAGTCTTCGGCGGTGCTGAAGATCGACGGCGGCCAGATACATATGGGGTAAGCCATCATGACCGCAGCCAACAACAACACGGCCGGGATCAGCTTCGCCGGCTGTGACCCGATGATCCCGGCGCCGGGCCCGAATACCGCGCCCAACAATACCGGCATACCGAACGTGCCTAACTATTTCCTTTGCGGCGGCAATGAACAGAACATCGGCAGCATTCGCGTGGCCACCGTCGATTCGGGCGGGGTGATCGGCGCCGCCTCGGGGACGCATTCGGCGCAGATGCAGCCGATGCAGGGGTCGGGGAAGTATTTCACCGGCGGCATGCCGGTCACGCGGTTAGGTGATTCCAGCACGACGAACAACAACAACATGGTCGCCACTCAGGTCGCGCCGAGCCAGACCAAATGTTTCGTTAATGCATAGGAGTTCAGCATGGTGAAAACGCTCCGGGGGATCGCAGCAGGGGGACTGTTGGCGGTGGGGATGCTGAGCGGGTGCAGCTGGTTTTCTCACGACGAAGCTGCGGATGCGGGGCGTCGATTGCGGTTTATCGACGTCGAGGTGACCGCGAACGACAACGTGAACCCGAATGCGGCCGGGGAGGCGCAGCCGGTCAAGGTGTGCGTCATCGAAACCAATCGCTCGGGGTGGATGCCCGACGGTATTGGCGATGGTGCCCCTTGCCGCGAGACGGCGCCGTCGGAAGGGGCGCTGAGCCGGCACCAGAGCATTTTGCAACCGAGGGAGACGCTGCGTTATCGCTTCGAGGTGCCGGCGGGGCAAGAGCGATGGGTCGTCGTGGGGGCGGAATTTCAGCAAATCAGCGGGGTATTGCCGCTCGCCGAGCAAAAATCGCCCGCGCAGGCTGATTCGCAAATGAAGGTGATGGTGGGGATGACGTCACTCAGCATAGTGACTAACGACAAAATGGATGAATGACATGTTACCTAAACAACGCGTCGCCTGGGTAGAAGGCATGTTGATGGAACCGCAGCATTTCCAGCAGCAGGAACGTTTTTTCGAGCACTTGATTGAAGCGCGCTTGCGCAGCGTCGAAACCTTTACCTGGGGGTTCCTGACGCTGGAAATCGACAACGGACTATTGGAGCAGGGCAAGTTTGCGCTCAAGAAAGCCAAGGGCGTTTTCCCCGACGGCACGGCGTTCAGCATGCCTGAGGATATTCCGCTGCCGCCGCCGCTGGTGCTGGGAGAGGGCTGCCAGGGGAAAGTGGTGTGCCTGTCCGTGCTGATGGACATTGCCGGCAATGCCCAGATCGATCTTATCCAGGATGAGCGGAAAAGCAGCCGTTTTCGCACCATGGACGCCGACGTGCCGGATCGCAACCACGGGGTCAGCCTGGAGGGAACGCCACGCGTGTGCACGATGCAGCTGGGGAGCCTGGTGACGCGGCTAAGTCTGGAAGATGCGGTCAGCAGCGCGGAAAGCGTGCTGCCGGTCGGCTTCGTGCGCGAACTCACCAGCGATCGTCGGGTGCTGCTGGATGAGCGCGCCCTGCCGCCGATGCTGGATTTCCGCGCCATCGGCTGGCTGCCCGCGTTCACCACCGAATTGCTTGGGCTGATCAGCCAGCGTCTGGAGTCGGTGTTCCGCCCGGACGTGCACATGACGATCGGCGGGCTGTCCGAGCTGTTGGAATTGCTGCTGCTGCAAACCTTGAGCGAGTTCAATTTGCGCATCAGCCAACTGTTGGCCAGCCCGCAGGTGCATCCAGAAACCCTGTTCGACACGCTGCTGAGCCTGTTGGGGCGGCTCAGCATCATTCCCGGCGGCGAGCGGCTCTGGGACCGGGCCGACTTGGTATATCTGCACGATGAACCGCACAACTGCTATTTCCAGCTGTTCGCCTCGATTCGCCGCGCGCTGTCGCTGGTGATCGAAGCGCCGGCGGTGGCGCTGCCGTTTATCGATCGCGGCGACAGCATCTACCTGTGCCCGAACGACTCGCAGCTGCGGCTGGAAAAACTGGTGTTTGCCGTCAGCTGCGGTTTGTCCATCGAGCATCTGCGCTCGTATTTCCCCGCGCAGGTCAAGCTGGGGCCGGTCGAGAAAATCATTCAGCTGATCGATCTCCAATTACCGGGCGCTCGCTTGCTGCCGATGGCTTCGCCGCCGCGGCACATACCGTATTACCCGAACAGCATCTACTTCGAGGTGGATCATGCCGACCCGATTTACAAGGAAATGATGGGCGGCTCGGCGATGGCGCTCAGCATCGTGGGTGATTTCCCGGACCTGCGTTTTGACGTCTGGGGATTAAGGCAAGGGAGGGTGGGATGAACGAATTCGAGAGGAAAATCCGCGAGGCGATGGCGGTAACGCGCAACAACGCGAACCCGCGTCTCCCCACGTCCGGCACGGTGGGCAAAACCACGGCGGAAATCGCCGCGCTGTCCTTCGGCGCGCGGGCGCTGGCGGCCAAGCTGCGGCCGGGAAGCGCCGGCGTGGCGGCGCCCCCCGAACATCCGGCGTATGAAGCGGAAACCGCCGCCCCGGAAAGCGCCGAACCCGCGCCTGGCGATCGCCAGGCCGATGCGGCGCCGACCTCGAGCGGGCTGTTTGGCCGCGCCGCGCTGAGCAAGCCCGGGGTGATGATGGGCCACTGGGACAACCCGCTGATCGCCGCCGCCATTCCGGTATTGCTGCAGGTGGAGCGGGTGCGCGATCAGAAGCAGCTGAACCCGGCGGCGGTGCGTGCGCAGATCGTGCGGGAGATTCAACAATTCCAGCAGACGTTGCTGGCAGATCACGTTGCGCCGGGCGATGTGGACAAGCTGGCCTATCTGCTGTGTTCCTACGTGGACGAGTGTTGCATGAGCACGCTGGAGTCCGGGGAACTGAACCTCAGCCTGCTGGTGGAGTTTTATCGCGATGCCTGGGGTGGGGAAAAATGCTTCGAGCACCTGCAAGAGTATCTGGCCGCCTCGCCGCGCAACAAGGAGATCCTGGCGTTTTACGATCTGATCCTGTCGCTGGGGTTTGAGGGGCAGTTCCACGTGATGGAGCGCGGCGCGGTGCTGTTGGCCGACGTGCGCAATCGCCTTGACGGTTATCTGTACAGCCAGAATCCGACGCAGACGCTGGCCGATGCCGAACCGAGCAAAGTGGTGCGCAAGGCCACCCGTATCACGCCGCTCAAACTGCTGTGCTACGGCCTGGCGATAGCGCTGCTGGCGTATGCCTCGGCCGCCTGGTATCTGCATGACCAGTCCCGCGCGCTGCGCAACGCCATTCTGGCCTGGACGCCGCCGCAGCCGCGCAAAATCAACATTATGGAGACGCTGCCGCAGCCGCTGCCGCAAATCCTCAGCGAAGGGTGGCTGGAGGTGCGCGCCGATCCGCGCGGCTGGCTGCTGATCTTCACCTCCGACGGCGCCTTTGCCACCGGGCAGTCGAAGCTGTCGGAAGAGTTTAAAAAGAAACGCAACATTGAGCGTCTGGGGGAAGCGCTGGCGCCGTGGCCAGGCGATCTGGAGGTGATCGGGCATACCGACAACAAACCGTATCGCAACACCTCCAACAACTCCAACCTGAAACTGTCTGAAGCCCGCGCGCAGACGGTGGCCGACAAGCTGCGGGAATCATTGGCCAACAGTAAATACAACCGCACCGTGACGTCGGTCGGCAAGGGCGATCAGGAGCCGCTGGACGACAACGCGACGGAAGAAGGGCGCCGCCGCAACCGCCGGGTGGACATCCTTTGGAAAATCGGCGAGAGGGAGATGGCTTCACCGTCTGCCACGTTGAATCAGGCAGGGGTAGCCGCCGAGGTCCCCGAGGATAACTAAGACATCCGTCGGCGTAGAGATAATAAGGAAATTATATGATACGTAGATCATTCATATTGGTGATTGCCTTGCTGCTGTGTGCGGTGGTGTGGTGGATTGGGCCGCTGATCGCCATCGGCACCTACCGGCCGCTGCTGTCGGTTTGGGTCAGAGGCATCATCATCGCCCTGATCCTGTGCTGGGCGCTGTGGCCGTTCGTGGCGACGTTTTTATCCTGGGTGTTCCGCCACGCGCGGGCGCCGGCCCCGGCTAAAAGAAAAACCGCGCAGCGAGATCGCGTGACCTCACGTTTTTACGACGCCTTGCGCACCTTGCAATACGTCGGCACGTCGAAGCAGCGCACCCCCTGGCAGCGTTTCAAATACCGCCTGACGCGCCGTTATATCAGCGAAAAGCCCTGGTTCCTCGTCATTGGGCCGCCGGGCAGCGGCAAAACCTCGCTGATCGGCGAAAGCGGCGAACGTTTCTTGCTGGCTGAACACTACGGCCTGCAGCAGACCGTGGACGTCGGGCCGACCCAGGATTGCAACTGGTGGCTGGCGGAGAACTCGGTGTATGTGGACACCTCCGGTGAATGGCTGCAGCTGAACGGTCTTGGCGAAGACGGCGCCAGGGCGCGCGATACCCTGTTCAAACTGATCAGGCGCCACCGCCGCCATCCGGGCATCGACGGCATCATGCTGTGCCTGGATGCACGCTGGCTGCTGCATGCCTCGCTGACGGAAAGAAAATCCGTCGCCGATGCGCTGCGCGTGCGCCTGCTGGAAATGGCCTCATGGTTCCGCTGCGAGCTGCCGGTCTATCTTACCATCAGCCACCTCGATCAACTGGTCGGCGGCGAGACCTTCCTGTCGATGCTGGGCGACGACCTGTTGCAAAAAGGGATGGGGTTCAGTCTGAACCGGGCCGAACAGGGCGAAACCCCGTTCGAGCAGTATGAAGATCTCTACCGGGAGATGGTGGCGCGCGTCAGCCATCACGTGCTCGAACTGCTGCACGATGCGCCGGATGGCCAGAACCGCCAACAGCTGCTGTTCTTCACCGAGTCGTTGGGATCGCTGGGCAACCCGCTGTATTCGCTGCTGGAGCAGATTTTCCCGCAAACGCCGGTGGGCTACGCCTGCCATTTGCAACAGGTATGGCTGGGCAGCACCATCGCCTTGCCGCCGCAGGGCGCGATTTATAACGCGGAAGCGGCGGATATCTATGAAGCCCGTCCCACCGGGCGCATTTACCACCCAGAGCTGAATTACGCCAGGCAGGAGCGCGGGGTGCTGCAGCAGTCTTCTCACGCCAGGCCGCTCGGCAGCCGCATGAGTTCCCTGGGCCGCTATGTGCTGGTGCTGGTGCTGCTGGCGGTCTCTTTTAACCTGCTGGCGATGCGTTACCTGTGGGAGAGCGATTACATCTCTTACATTGCGGCGCGTTTTGACGAAACGAAGCGCATCGTGCGCGAAATACCGGTCACGAACCGCGTCAGCGACGATGTCATCGCCGCCTATGAGCAGTTGGGATACATGAACGCGCAGCTGGGCGGCGAGGTTTCGCCGGTGCCGAATCCCTATTTCGAGCACAAGCTGATCAACAGCGCGGCGCAAAAGACCTATCAACGCCATTTGCTGCAGATTTTCTGGCCGGCGGTGGAAAACTATATCGCGGACGAACTCAAGAATGACGTTTCGGCGTCCAATAAGGACGTCTACGGCACGCTGAAAGTGTATCTGATGATGGGCGAACCCTCGCACCGTTCCGCCGAGGCGCTGGTCGACTGGTTCATGACGCGCTGGGATAGCTTCATGCCGCAGGGCTACACCGACATGAACAAAGGCATTTTCGCTTACCACCTGCGGGAAATGTTCTCTCTGCCGAATGCGCCGGTCATGAAAATGAACGGTGATCTGCTGCGCCTGGCGCGGGTGAAAGCGATGAATATTCCGATGCAGGTCAGGGTGGTGCGCCGCATCGAAGAGAAACCGCTACCGGCGGCGATCAACGACATTTCGTTGGCCGATGCCGCGGGGCCGAACGTGTCATTGATGCTGCGCCGCAAGAGCCAGGCGACGGTCACCGATACCGCCGTGCCGGGGTTCTATACCCGCGCCAGCTACCGTGATGTTTTCCTGGCGCAGCTCGATGACGCCGCCAAAGACATGATCGAAGAAGAGTCCTGGGTGCTGCGCGACAGCGCGGAAGGGAAAAACGCGGTGAACTCGCTGGCCTCGGCGCAGAAGCTGGCCGACGAGGCGAGGAAGCTTTACCTCATCGAGTATGCCGATAAATGGGATGCCTTTATGCGCGACGTGCGCGCCCGGCCGGTCAACGGGCTGGAGGATGCGGCGATATTGGCGCGCCAGCTGTCCGATCCTTCATCCCCGCTGGCCAACCTGGTGCGTTTCGCCGCGCGTGAAACCAGCATGACCGGCACCAACCAGGGCGATGCGGCGAGCTGGTTCGATCGCCAGCGCAATCGTATTGAACAGCAGCGGCGTGACATCCTCGGCGAGATTTCCGGCGAGCGTGCGCGTTTTCGTCTCACGCCGGAACGCGCGGTGGAAGACCGTTTTGAGCTGCTTCGCCGCCTGGGGTATCAGCTGTTGCAGACCACCAACGCCAGCAACGATCCGCTGAGCCGCAGTTTCGAAGCGCTGTACAGCCAGCTGACCACGCTCTCCACCTCATTGCGCGGTGGCCAGGTGGTGCCCGCCGGCGGCACGCTGAAGCGGCTGCAGCTGGATGCGGCGCGTCAGCCGGAACCGGTGCGCAGCGTCATGATGGATCTGTTGCAGGTCGGCGACAGCCAAACGATCCAGCAGAGCCAGAAGAACCTGAGCAAAGGGGCTTCATCGCTGGCTTCCGGGCTGTGCAAGGGCAGCATCAGCGGGCGCTATCCGTTCTCGCGCAACGCCAGAGCGGAGGTCGGCATCGAGGACTTCTCGCGCATGTTTGGGCAGAACGGCGCCATGCAGCAGTTCTTCGATGAAAACCTGGCCGCTTACGTGGATGTCAACGCGCAGAAATGGAATGCCAAACCGGGGTCTGAGGGGATCGTCAATGCGAGCACGCTCGGCGCATTTGAAAATGCCCGTTTGATTCGCGACACCTTCTTCACCGCCGGCGACAAACTCTCGTTTTCCATGTTCATCAGGCCGCTGTCCCTGACGCCGACCATCACGGAAGCGACCCTGGACATCGATGGGCAGGTGATTAACTACAGCCATGGTTTTAGCCAACCCACGCGTATCGACTGGCCCGGCCCGAAAGGCGGCAGCTATGTTCGGCTGACCTTCCGCACCGGCACCGGCCAGATCCAGGTCGCCAGTTTCGACGGGCCCTGGGCCCTATTCCGGATGTTCGACGCCAGCAATCCCGTGCCGCTTTCCAGCGACAGGCGAGAGCTGACGATGTCGATGTCTTCGGTGGTGGGCGTGCTCAAACTGGAACTGCGCTCGACGATGAAAGATTTCCCACTTTGGTCACGGGCGTTGCGAGGATTCTCGTGCCCGAAAGCGATGTAAACACAACCGTAAAGAGGTGATAAACATGTTAGATCCAGCCAAAATTTTAGAAACCATGAAGGCCGGCGGCAATTTGGGCACCAACTCCCAATCGTCGCTGAGCCAGCCGTTTATGCAAGGCGTCAGCAATATTCAAATGTCGGGGCCGGATGCGGCCAAGTCGGTCATGAGTAACGTGACAAAATCTTGCGATGATATGTTCGGCAATATGAAGGGCATTTTTAATGGGTTGCAGTCGAATGTGAACGCACACCAAAAAATGCAAACGGGCGAACAGCCGAAAGATTTTAATGTTTCTATGGACGATCTTCGCCCGGCGATTGCGAAAGGGTTCCCGCACGAAATGGCGGACTTCTTTTCCAAAGTGCCGAAACTGTAATCTGCGACTCGGTGGGTAATTTACCGGGGGGCCGAAATGCCCCCTGGTATTCACAAGGAGAAGTGAGATGATCAACGAATGGATGTTAAGAAATGCCAACAAACGCATGGGCTTTTTTATTGTGGTGGTCCCCAGCCTGTTTTTTTGGATGATGCTTTTTCTGACCTTTTATCTTTTTTGATTCTTTGAGGTAAAAAAAAGCACCCGCTAAGGTGCTTAAAGTGAAACGAATTAAAAAATAGGAAGGGATGAAAATGCGTTATTACAGTTTTGAAATGATCTGCAATCCGCTGGAGATCAGCGCATCGACGGCCAGACCAATACCTTTACCGATGGTGCCGACAACGGTTTTGGCATCCGGGTTAACACCGGCAATCGCGGAAATGGTATCAATACCGGTTCCCACTGCACTGCCAATCAGTGTCCCTACGTCACCAAAAAAACCAGCACCGTTCACTTGTTCAATTTCAATTGCGGATAATTCTTTCATGATTGAAACTCCTTTTTCAGTTAGCCCTTTACTTCAGGCAATTTCATTATTGCAAATCAGGTCTTTTTTTCAACAGAAGTATTACTGTTTTTTATACTATTCTGTTGTTTGTTATTTTAATTTCGTATCGTTAGAGTATATATTGCCGAAGCCTGATTTTCGTCTCCCCCGTTTGTGCTGAATGAGGGATGCCGGTTTTTATTTTCAATCTGAATGACCTATATCCGAAGGGGAGTTTATGAAGGTTTTGACGACACCGGAAAGGCCTTTCCGCTATGAAGATCTGGCGGAAAAAATTGTCACCGAGGCCAGAAGCCGCTTGGGCTGCGCCGCTCTGCGATTTTTAGACTGCCTGATCCAGGGGTATGGTCCGCCGGTGATTGTCTTTGATATCTATAATAATCACGGTAAGTTGCAAACGGTGAAACTGATTCTCCCCATCGGAAGTCATAAGCAGTTAAAAAAAGATCACCTCGGGCTGATCGCCTGCCTGGAGGCTAAAAAACTGGTGAGGTTAAAAAAGATATAAACAATGATCCGCATCGGCAACGCCGATTGCGTTCTTCTTGTTTTTCGTCACATCGCTGAATAATCTCTGTCCCTGCCTGGATTCTCTTATATCCGCGGACGATGCGTTCGCTTTTTTTCAACCCATCAA
Source organism: Serratia sp. SSNIH1 (assembly GCF_002935055.1). Classification (NCBI taxonomy): domain Bacteria; kingdom Pseudomonadati; phylum Pseudomonadota; class Gammaproteobacteria; order Enterobacterales; family Yersiniaceae; genus Serratia; species Serratia sp. SSNIH1. Next base: position 3,835,416 of record NZ_CP026383.1, on the reverse strand, counting down.
CGCATTTTTTTTGGAATCACTTATCGTCATAAAGTGTAGCTTTTCTTTATGCATTTTTTTTACAATAGGATTAATATGGTTATAGGGTTTTTTAATATGGCTTGTCGGGGTAAAGGTACATCTCGAGATAAAGCATTATGCCACCTTTCTTCTAAGTAAAATCCTAATACATAATCGGATGCTCTTAACAATCAATACAGAGCCGTGTTATGTTCTATATTATGTTTTTTTTCGATATTTATCTGGATATATTGCGCTCTTGGAGTAAAATTAACTTATCAGAGAAAGCACTTGGCACCGTGCTGCCGATGGCAATGATGCACTATAAATATAACTTACGGTAACCCATTACCTTGTAAAACGCGGTGCTTCCCCGCGTCTTGCTTTTGTGTGCTCGCCAGGGCTGATGAGTTTATATCATTATATATAAAATACACTTTTTGCGAGGCGAAGACGTTTCCGTATCGCATATAACGCTTTTTTATTAAAAAGCATCTCAAAACTAAAAAATAATCACAGCAATCATATTGCAGTAAGGAGAGTGGGCAAGCGTAGTCAAAAGGGAGGTTTGTTTATGGAGCGCGTCAATATTGCTATCGTCGATCAAAATCAATTTTTCAAGCTTGGGTTGGGGCTCGCCTTGCAAGAGGGTTTTCTCCAGAATGGTGTCAAGGCCAAGATCACGGGAGAGGAACGGGCCAACATTATATTTCGGGCACCGGATAAGCGGGTGTCCATCAATTTTTGCCATACCCAGCTTTTGCAGGGCAATTTTTCTTCTATTCCGCTCTATTTTTCAATACTTGAGCATAAAACGATTTTTCCAAAAATCCATTGCAATCTAGAGGCCGGAAGCATTACGCGCAAAGACGGCGTGGCGGCGATCGTGGATAAGGTCATGTCTTGCTATCGCAAGAAAAACAGTTTGGTTTCAAGCTATTGCCCGCGTTGCCGCACCCAGTTGACCTTTAGCGAAGGGAAGGTGTGCCGTCTGATTCATCTGGGATACTCGCAAAATCAAACTGCGATGTTGCTCGGCATCAGCCCGAAAACGGTCAGCATTCATAAACGCTCTGCGATGAGAAAACTGAATATCGATAACAATATTGAATTCTTGCGCTGGTTAAAAATGCACAGCGACTCTTGTTAATGGAGAGGGGGGAAGTGACGATCTGATTCGGTATTTTTACCGGCGCGGGCGGCGATCGTTCATGGTTGCCGCCTGGCATGGAATCGGTTTTATAGGGAGATAAAACATGGCTGGTTTTGTAAGGGAAACGGTTTCCAAAAATCATTTCAAATTATTGCAGGACCTTTATGGCAGAGATCTGGGCGGGGAGCGTTTCCTGCACTGGAAGCATCTGCTCGATCCGCATTGTGATGCGCCAAGGGAGAAGACGGGCATATTCTACAAGGATCGGGAGCGTTATCTCGGGATGTTCGTTTCCAGCTTTTATCCCTTTAAGATCAACGGTGTTAATGTCAATGTCAATATGCTTGGCGATCTTGGCATCCATCGTCAGGTAAAGTCCTCCACCGTATTGAAAGACTTTTTCCTGCAGGCCAGACGGTCGGATGTGGCGGCGGATATCTGCTTTTCCGATGACAGGAAGATCCGGGTTTACGAAAAAATATTTAGAAAGTATTTAACAACCAATACCCAAATCTATCCTTATGTCGAATTAACCTTAAAGCCTGACAAGTTTATGGCATTTCGTTTTGCTGAAAGTGGGCTCGCACAGCAGGCAAGCTTCATCAATAATTTAGGGCGGGAAAAAGATCGCCGCGCCTTTGAGTATATTGAAAAACACCCCCTGTACCATAAAATTCATTATATCAACAAAGGCAGCCACTACGCCGTGATTGGCTGTTCTCATGAATGTGCCGAACTCTTGGATATTTCCAACCCTTCCAGGGAGTGTTTTTCTTGGGCCATCGGTGTGTGTCGGCATCTGCATAGCCGTTGCAAGGTAATGATCCCCCTCGCTTTTTATAAGTCAGTTTGCGCTCAGGCGGCGGAGGTCATTTCAGAAAAACGCATCAACATGCTTATCGGCTATTACTCACAAAAGATAAGCGATCTGATGCCGAAAGAGGTTTGGGTATGCCGCATGGATCGCCGTTAAGCAGGGCTTGTGTATTCTAAATGGAGTGTTTGTCATGGAAGAAATTCCTGTATCACCCTACTCAAAAGTTTTTATCGATGAATATGATCGCTATCCTGAAGGCTGCAATTACAACGTATTGGTGCTGCAGCGAATTGAGGGCGCGCTGGATCCCATCCGGTTGCAAGCCGCGCTGAATGCGCTGGTGCAAGATCATGTTCTGCTGAACAGCCATATTCATGAACAGGATGGCGAGCTGTATTGGCGCCGCAATGACGCAATCCATCCGTTGCAGCATTACACGGACCGTACGCTGCTGACGCAAGTGATTCGCCGGCCCTTCGATATTTACCGCGGGCCGCTTTATCGCTGGGCGCTATTCGCCGAGGGAGAGCGGCGCTATACCTTGGCGTTGGTCGGCCATCATCTGGTGATTGACGGCGCCTCTTCCGACGAGTTTTTCACCCTGGTGAGCCAGTACTATCGCCAACAACGGCTGGCGACGCGCGTCGAGGCGGCCGAGATCGCCGCCGTTAACCGGCAACTGCAACAGGAGGTGAAGCAACTGGCCGCCGATGGGGCGCTGGCGCATTGGCGCGCCGAAGCGGAAAGTTTGGGCGCGCTCGAGGTACCGTTTGAGCGAAGCGGCGCCGGCCGTGAAGACGAAGCGGGCGAGCTGCGCTTCCACTGTCCCAAAGCGCAATGGAAAGCGCTGAAACAGGCCTCGGGGATTCGGCGAGTGAATGATTTCCTGGCGTTGCTGGTGCTGTGGGGCATCTTGATGGCGCGCAGCGGCAATCAGGAAACGGTCTACATCAGCTATCCGGTGTCGATAAAGAAGGGGCAAAAATTTGCGCTCGGCGGCCATGTGAACACCAGCGTGTTGCCCCTCTCTTTGCGTGACGGCGCGAGTTTTTCCGACGTTTATCGACGGGCGCTGGCATTTATTACCGCCGCGCCGCCGCAGTCGCGCCAACGTTTTAACCAGCTGCCCACGCAAGAGGTGGTGCGGGCGTTGGGGATCCGCGCGTTGCCGATCTCCTTTGCCCAAACCAACTTGCGCGATGCGGCATTGCCGCTGGCCGATTGCGTCACCTGGCCGCTATTCGAAGCCAATCACGACATGGCCAGCGCGGCGCTCTCGCTGGAATACGAAGACCGGGCCGATATTGATGCGTTGCAGTTCCGGTTGCGCTTTCGCCAGGGCATGTTTGACGAGGAAGACATGCGCGACTGCGCGGCGCATTTTACTCGCCTGATGCAACAGGCGATGAGCGCGCCTGACGCCCCGTTAAGCCACATGGCCTTCTATCCCGCCGCCGACAGGTCACCGTCGGATAATGAGAGTCTCCCGCTGCCAGGGGAGACCCTCAGCGCCCGTTTTGAAGCGATCGCGCAACGCTACCCGGAAAATATCGCGCTGGAGTATGAGGGGCTGCGCGTCAGCTACCGTGAGTTGAACGGCATGGCGAACAGCCTGGCGCGCGAGATCGTGCTTCGCTATGCGTCGGTGACCGGGGCCGAGCCCCAGGCGGACTCGCCGATCGCCTTGTACAGCGAAAAAAGCCTGGAAATGGTCGTGGCGCTGCTGGCGGTGCTGAAAACCGGCGCGGCCTATGTGCCGATCTCCTGCCATTATCCTCAGGCGCGTATTCGGCATATTCTTGAGGAAACGCGGGCGGCCTTGGTGATTGCCGGGCCCTCTATGCAGACGGCGGCGGAAGCGTTGGCGGCGATGATGCCGCATCCCCAGGCCGTGCTGACACTGGGCGATCTGAGCCGTCTGCCGCATGAACGACATAATCTGCCGGTGGTCACCGCTGCCGAACGGCTTGGCGCGATCATTTATACCTCGGGGTCGACGGGAGTGCCGAAAGGCGTGATGCTCGAGCAGCAGGCGATGTGCGGGTTGGCGACCGCGTCTGGCATCGCGATCACGCCCGAAGATGTCTTGTTGTTCCTGTCCAGCCCGGCGTTCGACGCGGCGACGTTCGAAGTGTGGGGCGCCTTGCTCAACGGCGCCAAACTGGTGGTCATCCGCGACACGGAAGATATCGCCGGCGATGTGCCGCAGCTGGAAGCGCTGCTGCGTCGGCAGCAGGTGTCGATTCTTTGGGCCACGCGCAGCTTGTTCGATCATCTCTACCTCAGCAACCCCGATCTGTTTGCCGGGCTGCGCTATCTGCTGGTGGGCGGGGAGGCGCTGACCGCCACGCTGATGCAGCGCCTGGTGCGGCAACCCCACCGTCCGCAGTGGGTCATCAATGGCTATGGCCCCACCGAATGCACCACGTTCACCACGATGTACGCTATCGCTCAGGACGAAGCGCGCAGCAGCATTCCCATCGGCAGGGCGATACCGGGGCGTGAGCTCTACGTGCTGGATCGCTGGCGGCAACCGCTGCCGCCGGGCTTGGCCGGCGAGTTGTATATCGGCGGTTCGGCGCTGGCGCGCGGTTATCTCAACCAGCCGCAGCAAACCCAGGCGAGTTTCATCGAGTTGCACGGCCGGCGCCTATACAAAACCGGCGATCGGGTGCGTTGGCTGCGCGACGGCAATCTGGAATATCTCGGCAGAAATGATTGCCAGGTGAAAATTCGCGGATTCAGGATTGAACTCAGCGAGATAGAAAATGCGATCAATGCCCTGGAGGGCGTCGAGAAAGGCGTAGTGGTGGATGTCGTCCATCGGGAGAGCAAGCGCCTTGCCGCCTATTTGCTGATGGCGCGGGGCGTGGCCTGGGATCCTGCTGAGCTGCGCTCCCGGCTTGAACGCCGTTTGCCGGATTATATGGTGCCGTCCAGCTATGTGGAGATTGACGAGATACCGCTGACGGTTAACGGCAAGTTGGATCGCTCGGCCTTGCCCGCGCCGCAATTTGCGCAAAGCGGGCGTTATGCCGCGCCGGAGAACCCGCTGGAGGCGCTGATTTGTTCCCTGTGGTCGAACATTCTTGGCGTGGAGACCGTGGGCATTGACGACGACTTTTTCCGATTGGGCGGCGATTCGATCCAAAGCATTGTGTTCACCAGTGAATTGAGCAAGTCGGGTTACCACAGCAACTCGCGTGCGGTGTTCGAAACCAGAAATGCGCGGGCTCTGGCCCAGCGCATTCTGCGGCAGCAAGACGCGGTTACCGCGCTCAACGAACAGGGCGAACTGCAGGGCGAATTCGAGCTGCTGCCGATTCAGCGCTGGTACCGTGAGCTGGCGCCGAATCGCAGCGCCTTCTTCAACCAGACTTTTTTGGTGCGGGTACCGCCGATGTCCGCCGAACAGGTCGCCGATCTGGTGGCCGCGCTGGCGGATCAGCATGACATGCTGCGCGCGCGTTTTAGCGTCGATGACGCCGGCGTCATCGTGTCGCAGCGCTACCTGTCAGCGGCCGACGGCGGCCCTTCATGGGGCTACTATGACCTGGCGCTTTGTCGCCAAAGCCGCGCCGAGCTGCTGCGTCAATGGCAATCGGGGCTTGATCCGATGACAGGGCCGATATGCCGCTTCGTTTACATCTTTGACAGCCGCGCCCCCGGCTACGCGCTGATGTTCTGCGCGTTTCATCATCTGATCGTCGATGTGGTTTCCTGGCGCGTCATCGTCAGCGATCTGCAGCGGTTGCATCAGGGGGAATCGCTGCCGGCAAAAGGCACCAGCTACCGCCAATGGGGAGAATGGTTAAGGCAATACGCGGCAACCCGGCAAGACCAATGCGCTTACTGGCTGGCGATGATCGCCGGGCAGCCCGATTACGCCACGCTCAGCGGCGTGACGCAGGCCCCTGAATTTTGCCGCTTCGAGTGCGATGTGGCGTTGACCGCGCTGCTGATGGACGGTTGCCACCAGGCCTACAACACCTCGGTGCGCGAAGTGCTGTTAGCGGCCCTGGCGCCGGTGCTGCAGGCATGGCACGGCAGTGCGGACAGTTACCTCACGCTGGAACACCATGGCCGCGATATCAATGACGATAAGATCCGGCTTGAGGGTACCGTCGGCTGGTTCACCGCCTTGATGCCCTTGCGCATCACCGCGCACGAGTGCCAAAAAACCACGCTGCGCGCCATCAAGGACAGGCTGAGAAAGATGCCTGACCACGGTATCGGTTATTCGGCGCTGAAATACGCTTCAGCGCCGGGCGATGAGGTGCCGGCTTGCCTGCGGCGCCACCGCCTGCCGGCCATTTCGTTCAATTATCTCGGCGCGTTCAACGAGCAGGCCGACGACGCGTTATGGGCCTTGATCGACCAAACGGCGGATTTGGAAAATGGCGCGATGCCGGTCAGCGGCAACGTATTGGATCTGGTGCTTTATGTTCACGACGATCGGCTAAGCATCGTCATGTCAGGTCTGCTGCCGCATGAAACGCTGTCGCGGATCGGGTCGCACTATGTCGACAGCCTGTCGGCGCTGGTCGAGCACTGCTGCCACGAAGCCGGCAACGGCGTTTGTCTCGCCAGCCCGGGCGACTTCCCCCATGCCGACGTCAGCCTCGCCGAATTGGATCGCTGGCAGCAAAAGCATCGCCTCGCCGCCGTTTTCGAAGCCACGGTAACCCAGCGAGAGTTGATGTATTTCAACCGACTCAACCGCGAGTATCAGATCGATCAGGCGGTTTATGAGATCGCGGGGCCGTTGCAGCCGGAGGTGTTGAATCAGGCATGGGCGCTGGCGCTGCAGCGGTTTGAAATGCTGCGCGCCGGATTTGACGATCAAACCCGCCGCGGCCGGCCCAACGTCTTTATCTGCGAGACGCTGCAGGCGCCAATCGCGATGGACGATTGGTCGGATACCGCGCCAGCCTCTCTGGAGGAACGGATGGAGGCGCTGCTGGCCCGGGAGAGGGAGACCGCGTTTGAGCTGGATGCGCCGCCGTTGATTCGCTGGCGCCTCATCAGGTTGCATGCGGACGAGCACTATCTGGTGCAGACCTTTAACCACATTCTGTTTGATGGATGGTCGCTGGGAGTCTTGTTCGGCCAGTGGTTCAACGATTACCTCGCCCTGTTGGCGGGCAGGGTGCCGGCGCTGGAGATTAACCGATTCGAGCCTTTTGCCGCCCATGTGCGCACGCACGGCAATGATCCTGAGGCGCGGGCCTTCTGGGCAGACTATTTGCGGGATGCGCCGGTCAATCAACGCTTGCCGCTGACTGCCGCACCGCAGCTCGTACCGCAGGGGCGCCGGATGCGTCAGCATGGCGACGAATTCTCCAGCGCGCAGATGGCGCGCCTTACCGCGTTTTGTCGGCGGCAGGGGATCACGGTCAACCAACTGACGCAGCTGGCCTGGATGCTGGCGCTGGCCGAGGCGCTGGCTTGCGATGATATCGCCATCGGCACGACCATGAGCGAGCGCCCGGCCGACATTGAGCAGGTGCAGACGCTGTTTGGCCTGTGTGTAGCAAGCCCGGTGCTGCGGCTGCGGGCGATTCGCCGCCGCCCCCTTTATGAGCTGCTGGATGACATTGCGGATTCACAAACCTTCCGGCAGAAATACGCCTTTTCCGAACTGAATCGATACGACGAGAATTGGGTGCCCACCTCGCCGTTCGGCAGCCTGTTCGTGTTCGAAAACATGCCGAAACCGGCGATGGATCCGCGGCTGCCGTTTCAGTGCCGCGTGATGGATATCGTCAGCGGCAGCAATCACCAAACGGTGCTGTGCCTGTTCCCCGAGGCGGAACGGCTCGCCATTTCACTGTTTTATGATTCCCACGAGATCGCTCGGGAAAACATCGTCGAATTGGGCCGACGTTTTCTGATTATTGCGCTCGCGATCGCCAATCTCCCGCCCGACAGCGACATCTGCGCTGAGGACGGGATAATCCAGGCTGAGGAGGCATGATATGTGGCTGGCAGTCGACGGCAAAATAAAGTACCGGGCGATCGTGAGCGATCTTGACGGCACCTTGCTCGATCCGTCCGGGAATTTATCCGATGTGACGGTGGAAACGCTCAACATTTTACAGCGTCGGGGGTTGGAAATCGTCATTGCAACGGGGCGCTGCGACGCGGATGCGCGCGGGATCGTGGATGGGCTGGGGTTCTCGCCGGTGATCGTTTCTTGCAACGGCGCGATGGTCAACATCGAAGGGCAGGCGGCGGCGGATAGAAGCTATTTTTTGCCCGCAGAGCTGCAAACCGGGCTGATCGATTTTTTATTCGCCAGCCCGTTCCACGTGACCCTGTTCACCCGAGAGGGCTGGATGATGGCCGAAGAGAACCCGCATTTTTCTGACTACGTCAAAACGTCGGGCGTGGCCTGCCGCTATGTCGAGCCTGAGGCCATGAAGCGGCAGCGGATATTGAAAGTGCTGGTGCATGGCGACGCGGCGCCGATCGAGACGCTCTTTGACCAGGTCAACCAGGCCTTCGGAAAAACGCTGTCCATCTGTAAGTCCTCCACGGAAACGATAGACATCATGGATAAGCATATTTCCAAGGCCAGAAGCGTGGCCGACTATTTGAATTCCAAACAGATAGCGATGCGCGATTGCCTCTCTTTCGGCGATGCGATGAACGATCTGGACATGCTGCGCTGGGCCGGAACGGGCGTGGTCATGGGCAATGCCATGAGCGAATTGAAACGCGCTCTGCCGTTGAATCCGGTGGCGTTGCCCAACAGCCGCAATGGCGTCGCAGACTATCTCTGTCGTGAATTCGGTCTGTTCTGACGTTTTCACCGGGCGAGGTTTATTGGCAGACAAAAGGAGGTGAACGAACAGTGAGGGTTTCATTTTCTCAAAACGGAACACGTTAGATTAATGCAAAGGAGCGAGTATGAAAGAACTGACTGAAGCAGAAGTTATGGCGGTATCCGGCGCGGGCATCGCTTCCGACGCCGGCAAAATCCTGGGTACGGGTATTGGCGCCATCGTGGATGCCGGCACCGGTCTTTTCGGTATCCATGCGGATGCGTCAAACGCCGGCGCAAAACTCGGTGAAGGCATTGGCGCCGTCATCGATGCCGGGATTAGCGCGTTCTCACAGTTGTTTGGCCGCAAATCCTCTTGAGCCTCTAATGTAAAGTGCCCGCAAGGGCACTTTTAAATCAACCGCGAGCGCGGTGCAGGGAACGGGGCGGGAGGATGAATGGCAAATAAAATCATGCTGATTATGGTTATCAATCTTTTTGTGGCGGTGGCATTGGCGGTGTTTAACGTCATCTATATCCAAAAGAAGATGGATATCCGCTACCCCAGTGACGCCACCCCCTTTCAGGTCGCGGAGAAAGCGCAGGCCAGAATCCTGTCTATGAGACAGACCGCGGTGTTTTTAAACAACAATCCCGTGGTGGCGTTTACGTTGGAAATTACTGCCAAGCGCAGGCAGTTCACCCTGACGGATCATCGCGAGGCCGTGCTCTACGTCGCCATGAGTCGTTATCAGGAGAACCGCATTTATAGCGTGCTGGTGGGGGAAAACGAGAAAGATGTGATGTTCGAAAAAGACAGCTTCGGCTACCCGATATTATTTCATCACGCCTCGTGAGGCTGTTGATGCCCGTTTGCCGCCGCGCCGGCCTGAGAGGGCGGGGCAACGCCAACTATCGTGGGGGAAAAATGTTAAAGATCTCCGCTTATATTACCTTGATTTGGCTGGCTTTGGCCGTCTGCCGGTACGCCGCGGCCAAGGAGGAAGACGCCTGTTTCGCCGATGAGCACCCAGCATTACAGACGGTGATCCCTTGCTATAACCAGCAACTGGCCACGCTGCCCCTGTCATTTTCGTTAAAAAGCGTGGAGAGCGGCCAACACACGGAAATTCGTCATTATCGGCTGATGTCGCAATCCTGGTCGCCGCAAGACGCGATCCGGCCGACGCAGTGGTGGCACGACGTGGACATTTATATTCCCAACGGGGCATTCACCGGTAAAGCGTTGCTGGTGATGAGCGAAGACTGCGCGTGCAGCGCCGCCGGCCCGGGAACGTCGGGCAATCAAAAACCGGCGTTTTCCGCCGAGGCGCTGGCGGCGCAGAGCAAAACAGTGGTGGTGGTGGTCAATCGGCTGCCTTACCCGTACCTGGAATACCAAAATGAGGGACGGCGCCGTTCAGGGGCGGAAAGCCGGGCCAGAGGATGGCGATTGTTCCTGGATGATGCCGATGAATATTTGATGATGCCGCTGCATATCCCGATGACGGCGGCGCTGTCGCAAACCATGACGCTGGCGCAGCGCGAATTGCGCCAGTGGGAGATAGACAAATTTATCGTCGCGGGCGTGTCTGAGGGGGGAACCACGGCCTTGCTGACGGCGCTTTCAGATGAGCGCATCGATGCCGTAGCCGCCATTTTCCCTGAGGGGATCGCGGCGCGGCAGGTGATGAAGCATACCTATCGCACGTATGGCGGGCGTTGGCCTTTGGCATTTCACCCTTATTACCAACTGGGCATCGATCGGCGCATAGAGACCCCGGCGTTTGACAAGCTGATGCAGATTGAAGATCCCATCGAATATCCCCCCCTGGCCGAGCGCGGGCGGCCTCCTGCGCCGAAGTATTTCATCGTCGCCGGCGGCGACGAACGCTATCCGCCCGACAGCACGCGGTTTTATTTGAATAAGCTGCCGGGGGAGGTCTCGATGCGAGCCATCGCCGGCGATGAGCGCACGGTCCCCGAACGCGCTGTTCTGGCCTTGGTCAACCGTCGTCAGCGTGATATTGCGCTACCGACGATCGAGGTGCAGAGCAACGCCTCAGAGACGGCGCTGCGCACGCTCCGCTTTTCCGAGCCGCCGATCAGGGTGTTGCGCTGGACTGCGCATAACCGCACGGCCCGAGATTTTCGCTACTCGTGCGGCGTGCGTTATACCCCGGCGCCGCTGGAGGCGAACCGCGGTGAATTTCGGCTGAACGCCCCTGCACAGGGTTGGGAGGCCACCTTTATCGAAGCCGAGTTTAGCGACGGGTATATCGCGACCTCGCCGGTCTTTATCACCCCTGACGATCGCTACCCGATCGCCGCACCGGCGGACGATGGCCTGGCGTGTGAAACCTTACCGGGTCGAGGGCTGGGGGAGGATTATCGCCATGACGATTAATCCCGCTGAAAATAAGACGGAAAAGCGTTGACTGTGAATTGAACGTCAAGATAACGCGGCTACATCGCTGAATTAACCTGCGTCAGAAGGGAACCGTTGATGATCGGCGGCGCCCTTTCTGCAGCATTATTACGCTGATTTATTGTCGGCGTTTTCTTATTTAATAGAAAATCCCCCCCCCCTCATATTTCATCTCTTCTGGACGCTTAACCTTTATTGCCCCATCCGGTTTCGCCGTCGGCGCGCCACTGTCCTTGCAAGAATCAAAAACCTCTCCAGTCATTGGCTCCCGCGCGGCGTCTTTCATTTTTGTGGCAATTCATCCTTACGCACATTCATTGAAGAGGGAATGAGTGGTTTATCTTGTGGTTGGTGTATGAAACACGCTGATAAACCTTTCCTTTTCGGCCAGATGAATGAATCAAGAAACGCCGTTTTTTTGGTTTTTTTAAAATAAAAATAAGAATGATGCCAATTCGATTCGGGGTAATTATCTTTTCTCATCTTTACATTGATTTTATGTATTGCTAAAGAGGGAAAGCCAAGCATAATTAACTGTGAAAGGGGCGGAGCTCCTATTCGCCTTATCACGGATTAGCCGTGATAGGGATATTATTAAGTTTGTCCAATCAAAAGGAGAAGTACCCATGATGGAAAAAAAAGTGATTATGTTGGCATTGGTTGCGGCGGGTTTTTCGAGTGCTTTGCCGGCCCTGGCGGCAGACGGGCAGGTTAATTTTACCGGGAATATTGTTGATGCCGCGTGCAAGGTCACAAATGACTTGAGTAATCCATTAAATGTTGTTCTGGGCGATGTGGCCCGAACGGCATTTGCGGGGGGGCAAGGGATCCACTTCCTCGGCGACTAAATTTACGCTGGAAGTGACGGATTGTCCGGATACGGTAAAAAGCGCCACCGTTAAGTTCGACGGCGCGGCCGATAATGGTGACAACAACGTATTGCAGCTGACCCAGGAAACGGATGTCGCCACGGGCGTTGGCATCCAGCTGTCTGATATTTCTAATAATGTTCTTCCGCTTTACACGGCCTCAACGGCCTATCCGCTGGCTTCCGGCAGCGGCGTAAAAAACAATCTTGATTTTACCGCGCGTTATATTTCCACGCTTGCAGATGTGACTGCCGGTAAAGCCAATAGCGTCGCGACCTTCACGCTGAATTACAACTGATAATATTTTCTTGCCCGCTGGTTTCCAGCGGGCCGTATTGCCTCGGAGATAATATTATGCGGTTTAATCGCTGCAGTGCCCTAATGGGATTCATTTTATTATTATTTTTTTCTACGGCGCAGGCCGGTGTGGTTGTCGGTGGGACGCGAGTAATTTTTAACGGTGAAAAAAAAGAAGCCTCAATCAGCGTCGACAACCCGGACAACGAACCTTATTTAATTCAGTCCTGGCTGGATAATCAACAGAGCGGCGTGGATAAGATAGCCTTTATCATTACGCCGCCTTTATTTCGTCTGGATGGGCATCAGGAGAATATGCTGCGTATCGTCCGCGTCGGCGATGACTTGCCGAAGGATAAAGAGAGCTTGTATTGGATGAATATAAAGTCCATTCCCTCGACGGAACTCACGGGTAAGTCGAACACTTTGCAAATCGCGGTAAAAACGCGCCTCAAACTGATTTATCGCCCTGCGGCGTTGCTCAAACAGGTTCCCGAGGATGTGACTCAACGGTTGACGTGGCAGCGCGTCGGCAAGGAATTAAAACTCACCAATCCCACGCCGTATTATATGAATTTTCATTATGTTCGCATCGGCGGGCGCGAAATGAAAGAGGTGACTTATATCGCGCCGATGAGCAGTGAAATTTTTTCATTGCCGGTTTCTGGCGCGTCGTCGGTCAGTTGGAAATTAATTAACGACTACGGCGGCACCGGCAAGGAGCATCAGTCAGGTATTTAACCGCCAGGGGATGGGCGGCAGAAGGGAATAACGAATTCAATAATGGAGCTAATGAATGATAACTCGTCAGCGTAGAGCAGCGAAGCGGGATGCTTGGCTGAAGCGCATCGTCTTATTCACGGCAACCACGGCGGTATGCGGCAATATGGCCAACCCTGCCTTTTCCCGTGACTATTTCAATCCGGCGTTGCTGGAAACGGGGCGTTCGGGCCAACAGCCTGTTGACCTGTCGGTGTTTGAAAACGGCAACCAGGTGCCCGGCAAGTATCGGGTGGATATTTGGGTGAATGACATGCTGATGGAGACGCGTGACGTTCGGTTTGTCATCAAGCCCGGCGGCGATGATAAAGCCGGCCTGCAGCCTTGCCTGACGGGGGAGGATTTACAACGGCTCGGGGTGAAGATCGAGCGGTTTCCCGCATTGAACCGCGCGGAAGAGTGCGCGAATCTGGCCGCCATCCCGCAGGCCTCGGCGCAATTTCAATTTAACCGCCAGCGGCTGGTGCTGAGCATTCCCCAGGCGGCGTTGGAAAATCGGGTGCGCGGCTATGTACCGCCCGAACTGTGGGACGAAGGGATGCCGGCGATGCTGCTTAACTACGGTTTCACCGGCAGCAACAGCAAGGGGCGCGATCGTTTTACCCAGAGCGCGAGCAGTTACTACCTCAACCTGCGGCCGGGGTTCAATCTGGGGGCCTGGCGGGTGCGGAATTACACCACCTGGAGCTACAACAGCGGCGGTGGCGGGCGGCAGTCGGAAGATCGCTGGGACACCGTCTATACCTACGCCCAGCGCAATATCATCAGCATGAAGAGCTTGCTCACACTCGGTGAAAGCAGCAGTCCGTCCGATGTGTTTGACAGCGTGTCGTTTCGCGGCGCGCAGCTGGCCTCCGATGACGACATGTTGCCGGAAAGCCTGCGCGGCTATGCGCCGGTGGTGCGCGGCATTGCGCGCAGCAACGCGCAGGTGGTCATTCGCCAAAACGGTTATGTCATCTACCAGAGTTATGTCGCGCCGGGCGCGTTCGAGATTTCTGACATGTATCCGACCGGCGGCAGCGGCGATTTGGACGTGACCATCAAAGAGGCGGACGGCAGCGAACAGCATATGACCGTGCCTTTTGCCAGCTTGCCGGTATTGCAACGCGAAGGGCGCCTGAAATACGCGCTGACGTCCGGCCAATACCGCACCTACGATCACAGCGTGGAGAAAAAGGTTTTCTCGCAGGGCAGCCTGATTTACGGCTTGCCGGCCGGCTTTACCCTCTATGGCGGCGGACAGTTCGCCGGCCCGTATCAATCCTTGGCCTTGGGGGTGGGTAAAAACCTGGGTGAGTTCGGCGCCCTGTCGGTGGACGCGACTCAGGCCTGGGCGAAACAGGAACATCAGCCGAAAAGCGACGGCCAGTCGTGGCGCGTGCGCTACAGCAAAAACATCGTAGCGACCGGCACGAACTTCGCCATTGCCGGCTACCGCTATTCGACCAGCGGCTATTATGGGCTGCAGGAAGTGCTGGACACCTACCGCAGCGGCAACCGCTACGCCCTGACAGACCGCCGTAAAAACCGCGCCGAGATTACGCTCAACCAGAATTTATGGGAGGGGGCGGGGTCGCTTTCCCTCAGCGCGGTCAGCGAAGATTACTGGAATTCCGAGCGCAACATGCAATCGCTGAGCGCGGGTTACAACAATAGCTGGAATGGCATCAGTTACGGTTTTAACTACAGCTACAACCGTAATTCACAGGCGATTTACGGTGACTCAGACCGGGGGCAACGGCGTATTTACGATCGCGACCAACTGTTTGCCTTCAATATCAGCGTGCCATTGGAGAAATGGCTGAGCAACACCTACGCCACCTATAGCCTCAATACCAGCCAAAAGGGCAATACCAGCCATACGGCGGGGCTCAACGGCACGGCGCTGGCCGGCAACAACCTCAACTGGAGCGTACAGGAAGGGTATGGCAATCAGGGCCAGGGCAACAGCGGCAACGCCAACCTCGACTGGCGCGCCACCTACGGCGAACTCGTCGCGGGATACGCTTACGATCGCAGCCAACAGCGCGTCAACTATGGCGTAAAAGGGGGCGTGATTGCCCACGAAGACGGCGTCACCTTCGGCCAGCCCTTTGGCGAGACGGCCGCCCTGGTGACGGCGGCCGGCGCCAGCGATGTGGCGGTCGGCAACCAGGTCGGGGTGAAAACCGACTGGCGCGGCTATGCCATCGTTCCTTACGCCACCCCTTATCGCAACAACTCGATTCGTCTTGATGTGGAGAGTTTGCCGGATGATGTCGATCTCGCGCTGACCAACCAGTCGGTCACGCCTACCCGCGGCGCGGTAAGCCGGGCGAATTTCAAGGCGCACGTCGGCAAAAGGATCCTGATGAGAGTCACGGATCCACATGGGGTGCCTCTCCCTCTGGGGGCCAGCGTCCGCGATGCGGATCATTCGGCGCAGCCGTTCCTGATTGGCGGGGATGGATTGGTTTATCTCTCCGGCATGGCGGAACAAGGCCGGCTCGTCGTGCAGTGGGGGCGAAATGCCGAGCATCAGTGCCGCATCAGCTATCAACTGCCGGCGGAGAAACCCGTCGCAGGGATCCAAACCCTCAATGGCGTTTGCCAATAGATCTCGCTCCGTATCCATCATGACTTGTTAAGTGAGAGTGAAAATGAACGTTTTTATCAGGATATTCGGTTACGGCGCTCTGCTATGGCTGGCGACGCTAACGACGGTGGCGTATGCCGGCACCTGTACCACCAACGCGAAAACCATCCGCATGGGGTTGCTGACGCTGGCCGTGGATCCGCGTATTGAAATCGGCGAACAGTTGGCAGTCCGTACGGAAAACAGCATCAGCGGCACGACGTTTTCTTTTCTTTGCTCGGGCTCGGTGGCCTATCGTTCCCTGTCGCCGCTGACGCCGAGTGCGCTGCCCGGCGTGTTTGAAACGGGCATCGACGGCGTAGGCGTGACGATTTCGGATCTGTGGCAGAGCAATAAGAACGTGCCTTTCAATACGGCGATTTCGCCCAACCTGCTGACGCCGTGGATCAACCGCAATGATGTCAGGCTGACGTTTATCAAAACCGGCCCGATTAAAACCGGCGGTGATATGGGGGGGAAGATTATCGCCAGATATTATCTGGACTCGACCTCGGTATTGGATTTGAGCATTTCCGGCATGAAGGTCATTCAGAAAAGCTGCCTGGTGGATTTGAATTATAAAAATCAAACGGTGGACTTAGGCAGCCCAAAACGCAGCGAATTTAATGGGGTCGGCAGCAGCGCGGTGTCTTCCGAACGTAACTTCTTCGTGGTCCTGCAATGCCAGGAAGACAATATTCCGGTACAGGTGACGTTTGAAGCGGCCGGAAATTCGCCGGGCGTAGGCATGATCGCTATTGCCGACGGTTCTGATGCGGCAAAGGGCGTTGCCGTGGAAGTCCTGGACGAGAACCGTAATCCGCTCACGTTTTCCCGGCCGATTAACTATCACACCGCTGCCGAAAAAGAGATCAGAATTCCCTTAATGGCGCGTTATAAGCAGACGGGGGACATTAGCCCCGGGCAGGCCGATGCCGTCATGACATTCACCGTTACGCAGAATTAAGGGAGCCGTATCAAAAATATAATGCCGTCTTTTCCCGCGGCATTATTGGTGGCATCCGGCGCTGCAGGCCGATGCCAATGCAATGACAACACGCATGTATGGCTGTGTTTGTCGGTTTAAATATGGAGATTAACCAATGAAAGAACTGTCTGTTATCGAAATGAATGAAGTGTCAGGCGCCTATTCCTGGGATATGAGCAATGGGCTGTCCGGCCTGATTGGCAGCGCCGTCACGAATGCCGCGGAAGCCGTTTCGTCCGTTGCTTTGGGCGCCGCGGTCGGCAGCATGGCGGGCGCCGTCATCGGCGGTAAGCACGGCGGCGACGGCGGCGGTCTGCTGGGCGTCGGCTCCATTGGCCAGGGCGTTGGCATGGTCGCTGCGGGTATTCTGGGTGGCGTGGCCAGCGGCGTGGCCGCAGCCGTTGTTGGCTGGGATACCACCCTGGAATACTCCAAAAAAGGCCTCGATGGGCTGATTAACGGCACCATCAGCTAAATCAATATTGCTGTCCAAGGCCGCAGCGCTCGCGCTGCGGCTGTCTCCCGGTCAGGCATGCGCAGGTCTTCCTATGAGTGATAATAAGAGCAGAAATATTTTCCGCCAGGAGGCGGTCAATTATCAACGTCAAAGATGGACCGGCAGAGCGCTGCTGATTTCCGGCGCGTCCAGCTCTGTGATTGCCGTGACGTGCCTCGTTTTTATTCTTATTTTGGCGAGCGCGCTCTATTTTTGTGAATATACGCGCAGGGTGGATGTCGAGGGGGAGGTGATCAGCATTCCGCATTCGACGAACGTTTTTTCTTCCCAATATGGCTATGTAAATCGGTCTTTTCACCAGGCCGGTGATGTGGTGGAAAAAGACGAGCCGCTCTATATCATCGATGTTTCCAGAAGCACGGCCTCGGGTAACGTCAGCCATATTGCCGCGGGTGAAATCAACAAGCAGATCGGCAATCTGGATTCGATCATCAGCAAGCTGAAAAAAAACAAAGACGCGATGCTGGAGAACCTGAGAAAACAGATTGACAGCTATGAGATAGCGTATAAAGAAACGGAAAAACTTAACCTCAGTGCCAGAGATGGCATGGAAAAAATGAGGGAGAGTTTGAAAAACTACGAGCATTACCTGACGAAAGGGCTGATTACCAAGGATCAGCTGAATTATCAGCGTTCGCTCTTTCAGCAACAGCAGAGTTCCTATCAGGCGCTCAACAGCCAAAAGATTCAGCAAAATATCCAGCTGTCGCAGCTGCGCAGCGATCTGCTGATTCGCGCCGCCGATTACGACAATCAAATATCGCAAAGCGAATCGCAACGCAGCGAGCTGCAACGCCAATTGGCGGAATCCAACGCCGGCGACCAGGTGATTATCAAGGCGCCGCTGAAGGGGACAATCGAGTCGCTGAGCGTGACCGCCGGGCAGGTGGTCGAGAGCGGCAGCAGCCTGGCGCAGATCAAGCCGATTGAAAACATCAAATATTACCTGGTGTTGTGGCTGCCGAATAACAGTTTGCCCTACGTGAAAATCGGCGATGGCATCAACATTCGCTACGAGGCTTTTCCCTCGGACAAGTTCGGCCAGTTTCCGGGGCGCATTGAATCCATCTCTTCGGTTCCGGCTTCTCCGCAGGAGATGGCGGAATACAGCAGCGGCAATAAAAGGGAGCGAAACGCCTACTACAAAGTGTTGGCGTCCATCAGCGACACGCAATTCAGCGACAAAGGGAAATATCTGGAGATCAGCAGTGGGCTGCAGGCCAGGGTGATTGTGTTCCTGGATAAGAAACCGCTTTATCAATGGGCGGTCGCGCCTTTGTATGACATAAAAAACAGCGTGGTGGGGAGAGTCGATGAAGGATCATAATCTTTTTGAACGGATCAACGAAAAGTTAACGTTCTCTCTGCGTAAACGGGTGCCGAGCATCTTGCAGTCGGAGTCATCGGAGTGCGGCCTGGCCTGCCTCGCGATGATCTCTGCTTATTACGGATTTAATGTGGATATGCTGAGCCTGCGGCAGCGATTCGGCATTTCCACCCAGGGCGCGACCCTGGGCACCCTGTCACAAATCGCGGCGCAAATTCAGCTGAAGACGCGGGCCTTGTCGCTGGACATCGATGAAATCAATCAGCTGAAAACGCCCTGCATATTGCATTGGAACATGAACCATTTCGTGGTGCTGGTTAAGGTTCAGCGCGCGGGCTTTGTGATTCATGACCCTGCCTTCGGGCGCCGAGTGATTGGCCTGCAAGAGATGTCGAACCATTTTACCGGCATTGCGCTGGAGCTGTGGCCCGACAAGGCTTTTCAGCAAGAGACCTTAAAGACCCGTTTACGCCTGCTGGATTTGATGAAAAACATCGAGGGGCTGCCGGGGACGCTGCTCAAGATTTTTGCCTTATCGCTCGTCATTGAGTCGGTCAACCTGCTGCTGCCCGTGGGGACCCAGCTCGTGACCGACCATGTCATTCAGGCGCATGACTACAGCTTGCTGACGGTCATCTGTTTGGGGCTGATCTTCTTCACCCTGTTTCGCGCGGTGGTCAGCATCGCCAGGGCCTGGATTTCCATCGTGCTGGGGACGCTGACCGATATTCAGTGGAAGACGACGCTGTTCGAACATCTGCTGAAGCTGCCGCTGGACTTTTTCGAGAAACGGCACCTGGGGGATATCCAATCGCGGTTTTCCTCATTGGATGCGATCAGAACCACCTTTACCAATAATATCGTCGGCGGGATCATCGACGGCATCATGACAGTCGGCTTGTTCGTGATGATGATGGTCTATGGCGGCTGGCTGGTCTGGGTGGTGTCAGGCTTCACCTTGGTCTACATCCTCATCAGGATGATGACCTACCGCACCTACCGCCAATTCTCGGAGGAGCAAATCGTCAAGGCGGCCAAGGCGAACTCGCACTTCATGGAGACGCTGTACGGTATTTCCACGGTCAAAGCGCTGGGCATCAAGGAAACGCGCTCCAGCTATTGGCTCAATTTGAATGTCGATGCCGCCAATACCAATATCAAAATCACCCGTTTCAATATGATGTTCGGCGGGATCAATACCTTTATCACCACGCTCGATCAGGTGGCGATACTTTGGCTCGGCGCCATGATGGTCATCGACAATACTATGACGCTCGGCATGTTCATGGCGTTCAACGCCTATCGAGGCCAGTTCTCGCAGCGGGCTTCCAGCCTGATCGATCTGGCGATCGGCCTGCGCATGCTGTCGCTGCACAATGAGAGGATATCTGACATCGTCTTTACCGATGCGGAGGTGGAGTCCGCGCCGCGGCAGGTCTTCGAACCGGGCAAGGGGGTTGCCGTTGAGGTTAAAAACCTCACCTATCAATATGACGCGCTGTCTCGGCCGATCTTTAAAGACCTGGATATCCGCATCGCCGCCGGCGAGAGCGTCGCCATCGTCGGGGCGTCTGGCGTGGGGAAAACCACCTTGCTGAAGGTCATGTGCGGCTTGCTCAACCCGACCTCGGGAGAGATCCTGGCCGACATGATGGATATCCATAAAATCGGCGTGAATAACTACCGCAATGCGATCGCCTGCGTGTTGCAGGACGACCGACTATTCTCCGGCTCGATCGCGGAAAACATCAGCGGCTTCGAGGTCAACGCCAATAGAGAGTGGATTGTGGCCTGTGCGATGCACAGCAACATTCACGAGGAAATCATGCAGATGCCGATGGGTTACGAAACCCTGATCGGAGAGTTGGGGAACGGCATCTCCGGCGGGCAAAAGCAACGTCTGTTTATTGCACGCGCCCTCTACCGGCGACCAAGCGTGCTGTTTATGGATGAAGCGACCAGCCATCTGGACGTTGAGAATGAATTGGCGATCAACCGGGCGATATCTTCGCTGAATATCACGCGCGTGATTGTCGCCCACAGAAAATCGACGATCGACTCGGCGGATAGGGTGGTGGCGCTGGGGGCCGCGAGCGGCGGCTAACGCTCGCTCGGCAACCCAGGCTGTCCCCGCGGCCAAAATCGCGGTAAAATGCAGCAGTTGACCTTATCGCACGCCATCAGGCCGCCGTACTCGCTATGAAAATGCGCAAACCGCGCCGTCCGCCCGGGCGGTGGATCTATTACATCCTGCATGAAGACATGCTGTGGCCCTGCCCGGTCAAATGGGAGTGGGAGAGCGGCTATAACGCCTGGCTGCCGTTTTACTATTCCCCCACGCTGGAGTTCGTCGCCGGCAACCCCGCCCGCGCCACCAAGGTCAGCAGCGGTCGGCGTTAAGCGGGCAGCGCGTGCTGCTCGCCTTGCCGCCCGGCATCCGCTCACCTAAGATCATTGCATCACCCACAGGTTTTCCGGGAGCTCCCATGTCTACTCAGTTTCGCACTTCTCTTTGCGGCGCGGTGGCGTTGTTGCTGCTGGCGGGCTGTCAGCAAACGGCGCATAAACCGACGCCGCCGCTGCAGGCGCAGTTGGATCACATCGCTTCGATGCTGGCCGGCGGCCACTTCCTGCGCGTGGACTGCGGGCGCAGCGATGTGCCGGACGATGTCAAATTGCAACGCACCGCGATGCGGGCGGCGCAGCATCGCGGCTGGGATACGCAGGCGGCAGGGTATCGGCAGCTGCCGGCGCTCACCCAGGCGCGCTACCTGACTCTGCAGCAGGACAATCAGCTGCTGACGGACAAATGCACCACGCTCAGCCGCAGCACCGCACGCTTTATCGCGGCGGCGCAGGCCGATCAGGAAGACTACATGGAGTAGCGCGACGGTGTGCCTTTCGGGCGCTCGTCGCGGGCGCCCAAAAATTCTTTGCAGGATAACGATTTATCGCTCATCATTTGAAATGATGTTTCACTTTTATTCATCGAGCCCACCTTGAACCTGTATGCCGCCCTGCGTCAGCGCGTGGAAAATACGCCCTGGTACGCCAAACGGAAAAGCTACCGCGTGCTGTTCTGGCGCGAAATCACGCCGCTGGCGGTGCCAATTTTTCTGGAGAACGCCTGCGTTCTGTTGATGGGGGTGCTGAGCACCTTTCTGGTGAGCTGGCTCGGTAAAGAGGCAATGGCCGGGGTGGGGCTGGCGGACAGCTTCAACATGGTGATCATCGCCTTTTTCGCCGCGGTGGATCTCGGCACCACCGTGGTGGTGGCCTTCAGCCTCGGCAAGCGCGATCGTCGGCGCGCGCGCGCGGCGGCGCGTCAGTCCCTGGTCTTGATGACCGGCGTGGCGCTGCTGTTGGCGGCAGGCATTCATCTGGCGGGCGAATCGATCATCGATGTGATCGCCGGGGCGGCCTCGCCGGAGGTGAAGGCGCTGGCGCTTTCTTACCTGCAGACCACGGTGTGGAGCTATCCGGCGGCGGCGATTGCGCTGATTGGCAGCGGCGCGTTGCGCGGCGCGGGCAACACCAAGATCCCGCTGCTGATCAACGGCGGCATGAATATCCTCAATATCATCATCAGCAGCATTCTGATATACGGCATGCTCGGCTGGCACGGGCTGGGCTTCGTCGGCGCCGGGCTGGGGCTGACGATTTCCCGCTATATCGGCGCCATCGCCATTCTCTATGTGCTGGCGATCGGCTTTAACCCGGCGCTGCACATCACGCTGAAAAGCTATTTCACGCCGCTGAAGATGGGCATCCTGTGGGAAGTGCTGGGGATCGGCATTCCCGCCAGCGTCGAATCGGTGCTGTTCAACGGCGGCAAGCTGCTGACGCAGATGTTCGTCGCCGGCATGGGCACCAACGTGATCGCCGGTAACTTCATCGCTTTTTCTATCGCTTCGCTGATCAACTTGCCGGGCAACGCGCTGGGCTCGGCCTCGACCATCATCGTGGGGCGGCGGCTCGGCAAAGGCGAGATCGGCCAGGCGGAGCGGCAGCTGCGCCATATTTTCTGGCTGTCGACCCTCGGGCTGAGCGCCATCGCCTGGGGCACGGCGCCGCTGGCCGGCGTCTTTGCCGCGTTCTATACCTCGCAGGATGACGTAAAAACGGTAGTGAAAACCCTCATCTGGCTCAACGCCGCCTTTATGCCGATCTGGGCCGCTTCCTGGGTGTTGCCCGCCGGGCTGAAAGGCGCGCGCGACGCCCGCTTCGCCATGTGGGTGACGATGCTGGGCATGTGGGGCTGCCGCGTGGTGGCCGGCTATGTGCTGGGCATTGAACTGGGCATGGGCGTGGTGGGCGTCTGGCTGGGGATGTTCCTCGATTGGGCGGTGCGCGGCGCTTTGTTTTACTGGCGTATGGTCAGCGGGCGCTGGCTGTGGAAATATCCGCGGGTCAGGGCCGAGGAGAGAGACCTATGCCGCCCCTCGGAGGAGGCGGCAATCCGGTACAGGGAGTGAACCGGCTGTCGGTCACGGTGATTATCCTTTGATGTTTACGTCGCTACAGCTGTAAAAGCCTTCGCCGACAGGATCGATGCGTTGCCAGCGAATGTAGATAACGTGTTTTCCCGTATAGTCTTTGGCGTTTACGGCGAATTTGTATTGCTGGTTTTCCGGTTTGACATTCTCGACTTTCTCCAGCAACACCAGGTCACTCCACTTCAGGGGCGCGGTGGCGGCGTTATAATCCGGCCTTGAGATATAAACCTCGAAGAAGCTGGGATCGTGGGTCGCCGTGGCGTCATAGACAATATCTATCTTGCCTTCACTGGTTTTTTGGATATCGGTGGCGCGCCAGGCGGTCACAGCGTCTAAACCGGATTTGTCATTCCAGACTTTCGAACGCTCATCCCATTCAGCGCCGACATTACCGGCGGAACAAAGCTGCCCGTCCGGGATGGCGGCTTTAACGGCATCCGGATTGTTGTAGTCAGCAACATTCTTGGAGGCCTCATTCCACTGCCTGAACTGATAGTTGGACTGCTCGATAATATCGACAGCATTTTTTTTGCTGTTGATGGCGCTTTTTTTCCCTTCTTCTTTCGGCACAACAATCCCAGACTTATCAAGGTACTTGTGATAGACGAGCTGATACGCCGCTTTACAGTCGCTTTGCGGAATGCCGGAACCGTCTGCCGGCCAATAATATCCGCCCTCTTTGTAGCACTGGTATTGACGAGAGATGGGGATCGCCGGAGAACCATGTCGCGGTTGCAGGGAGGAGGCGGCTACGTTTTGGTACGGGGACGGAGGTGTTTGGGCGAATGCAGCGACTGAGAATAGTGAACAGGAAGCCAAAGCTAACAACGTTTTCTGCAAAAGCATAAATTACCCCTACTTGTGGTGAGCCGTTCAAAGGGAACTGCTCGGAATGAGTGAAATGCGGTCTTATTTCACATAAAAAATATTTAAGTATTAATGCGGTTTTATCCACAATTTGTTGTGATTCAAGTCACGCAAGTGTGAAATATAAGTGTTGTTTGTTTAGTTTTATGAATATTTCAACGGGGCGGGACATATGAACCAGTGTATTAGGCCCGCTGGAGCGGGTATTGACGATGTGGGTGAACGGCAGTGAGAGCCACCGTTCTCATTGGTATAACGCGAGGGCATTACCCGCCATGAGCAGGACGTGATGCGCTATCTGGCCTGTGAATTGCCGCAGGCCACCATTGCGCGCAACCTGCACCTGAGCGTGAAAACCGTCAGCAACCACAAACAGGCGGCGATGAGAAAACTGGGTTTCAAACGCAACGCGGATCTCTACCACTGGCTGCGAATGGGCGGGTTGAAAACCGTAGAGCGGCCGCGAGGGTGAAGGCGCGGCTTAGGCGCCAGACCTACGCCTGAGCCGCTGCGGCGTCAATACAGCAGGGTCATCGCGCTGAAGAACAACAGCGTCAACGCGATGATGATGACGTTTTGCGTGGCTTTGCGCACCAGCTTACCGGCGCTCAGACGGCTGTCGATGACGTAGAGCAGCGGCACCATCAGCAGCACGTAGGCAAACATCAGCATGGCGGTAAAAGGCTGCACATTCATTCCGACGGCTCCTGTGGGTCATCTTGGCCGATCAGGTGCACCAGCACGGCCTCTGTTTGATGGGGAAGCCCGACAAAGGGCGAATGGACGGGGGGAGCCGGCTCGAACGGCAGGCCGGCGCGCCGCGTTTTCACCGCCGCTTGCAGGATCTTCTTTTGGTGTCTTTGCGTGTGGTCGACCATGCGCCTCCGAATAGGGCCGCCCGCAGGCGGCCGACTGCCATATTGCCCATTAAGGTGGAGAAGGATTGCGGGCCACTGCCGGGGCCACGCACTTATAATATTGCGAATGATAATTATTATCAATAATGAAAATAAAAAATTAAGGGTATTGCGGGCGGCGCATCAGGCGGGGCGTAAAAAGAAAAAGCACGCCTTGCGGCGTGCTTTGCAGGGTATTACCGGTGGCGGTTACTTCTGATCGGGCAGCGCGTAAGCGACTACATAGTCGCCCAGCTTGGTGCCGAAGGAACCGTGGCCGCCGGCGTAGATCAGGACGTACTGCTTACCGTTGACCTCATAGGTCATCGGCGTCGCCTGGCCGCCGGCCGGCAAGCGCGCTTCCCACAGTTTCTCACCGTTGGTCACGCTGAAGGCGCGCAGGTAGTTGTCTGCGGTGGCGCCGATGAAGAACACGTTACCGGCGGTGGTCACCGGGCCGCCCAGCATCGGCATGCCCATTTTGAACGGCAGCGGCAGCGGGGAGCTGTCGCGCACGGTGCCGATGCGTTTTTTCCACACGATGTCGTTGGTTTTCAGATCAACGGCGGAAATGTAACCCCAGGCCGGCTGTTTGCACGGCAGGCCGAACGGTGACAGGAACGGGTTCAGCGTGACGCCGAACGGCACGCCATACTGCGGCTGGATACCGGTTTCGGTACCGCTGCCGCCCTTGTCGCCTTCCGGCGGCTCAATCGGGTTGCCTGGGCCGCGTGGGATCAGTTTGGACACGAACGGCAGCGCGATCGGGTTGGCGATAGCGATTTCGCGATCGGTATCGACGGCCAGGCCGCCCCACTCGAACATGCCGAGGTTACCCGGGAACACCAGCGTGCCCTGCTCGGAAGGCGGGGTGAAGGTGCCTTCATAACGCAGGCTGTGGAACATCACGCGGCAGACCAGCTGGTCATAGATGGTCGCGCCCCACATGTCTGCACCGGTCAGTTTCTTCTCAGGACGGAAGGTCAGCTCGGAGAACGGCTGGGTCGGTGACAGACGATCGCCTTTGGCCGGCCCCTGCGGTACCGGTTTCTCCGGCGCCGGCACCACCAGTTCGCCGTTGGTGCGGTTCAGCACGAAGATGTTGCCGGTTTTGGTCGGCACGTAGATGACCGGCACTTTTTTACCGCTCTTGTCGGTAATGTCCGCCAGGGTCGGCTGCGCCGGCACGTCCATGTCCCACAGGTCATGGTGGACCGTTTGATAGAACCAGGCCAGCTTGCCGGTGGAGGCGTTCAGCGCCAACAGGCCGCTGGCGTAGCGCTCCATTTCCGGGGTGCGGTTGCCGCCCCAGATGTCCGGCGTGGCGACGCCCATCGGCAGATAGACGATATCCAGCTTGGCGTCATAGGCGGCCGGTGCCCAGGAGTTCGGCGAGTTCGGCACGAAGTGATGCTCGTCCGCCGGGATGGCGTTCGGATCTTTCGCGCCAGGATCGAAGGCCCACAGCAGCTTGCCGCTGTTGACGTCGAAGCCGCGGATCACGCCGGAAGGCTCGCGGGTGGAGTAGTTGTCGGTCACGGCGCCGGCGACGACGATCACGTTATCGGTGATTACCGGCGGCGAAGTCGGCTCGTAGTGGCCCGGCGTCGCATACGGCATGTTGCTCTGCAGGTTCAGTTCGCCGTTGTTGGCGAAGTCTGGGCACGGCTTGCCGGTTTCGGCGTCCAGCGCGAACAGGCGGCCGTCGTTGACCGGCAGAATGATGCGGCGTGCGCACATCGCCGGTGCGGCGTTGCCGGCAGCGTCTGCGGCGGCAGCGGTTTCGTGGTAAGACACGCCGCGGCAGGTGATGTGCTGGAAGGTCGGGTTGTACTTCAGCTGCGGATCAAACTTCCATTTTTCTTTACCGGTGGCGGCATCCAGCGCAAACAGCTTCTGGTGCGGCGTACACATGTAAAGGGTATCGCGGATCTTGATCGGCGTGACTTCGTTGGTGATCTCACCCGGATCGTTGGCGGTCTTCAGATCGCCGGTCTGGAAACGCCAAACCTCTTGCAGCTGGCCAACGTTTTTGTCGTTGATCTGGCTCAGCGGCGAGTAACGGGTGCCTTCCTGGGTGCGGCCATAGGCCGGCCAGTCGGCGCCGGTGGTGTCTTTAGGCTGTACCTGCGCGGCGTCGAGGGTGCCGTTGATCTCTTGCGGATCGTTGAACACGGCATAGGCCAGCGCAATGACGGTGATGACCAGCGCCGCGCTCAGCGCACCGTAGGCGAACTTGCCGTTGGCGACCAGCTTACGGTAGATAAACGGCAGTACCAGCCACAGGCCGAAGAAGAAGGTGACGTCCAGACGCGGCGTCAACGCCCAGAAGTCCGGGCCGACTTCCCACAAGGCCCAAACGGTGGTGCCCAACAGGAACACGGCGTACAGCAGCAGCGCGGTGGCGCGGCGGCGGAACAGCAGCCAAGAGGTCGCCAGCAGCACCAGCCCGGCGATGATGTAATACAGCGAACCGCCCAACTTGGCCAGCCAAATGCCGCCGCCGAGCAGATAAAGCCCGCTCAGGGCGGCAAACAGCGCCGTTATGACGATAAGCGGCGATAGTGACGCTTTATTTTGCATAGCAATACCCTTACCAAAAATGAAAGTCCCCGATTTAGAGATTAAGCCAAATCGGAAAAAACACGCGGTTTCTCCCTAATATTTCAGCGGGAAGCCGCTAGGGTGACGTAAAACCTATTCCGTCTTTTAACCTTAAGGTGCTTTGCCTTATTCAAAGCGGTAAGACAAGGTGGCGCCGCCACCCCAGTTGCGACCCGGCGCCGGCTCGAAATAGCGGCCGTTGCCTTCGTTGACGATCACCGAACCGACGTAACGGCGATCGAACACGTTATCTACCCGGCTGAACACGTCCAGCGCCCAGCGGTTCCAGGTAAAGCGATAGCCGGCGTTTACGCCGGCCACGGTGTAAGCGGGGGCCTGCGCGCTGTTGGCGTCGTTGGCCTGAATGTCGCTCATGTAGCGCAGCTCCGCGCCGGCATGCCAGCCTTCCGGCGGCGCAAAGGCCAGCGAGGCGTAGCCCATGTTGCGCGCGATGCCCGGCAGGCGATTGCCGGCGGGAATGGTCTGGGCTGGGGTACAAACGGCTTTGCCGCACATATCGCTGCGGTAGGTGGCGTCCAGCAGCGTCCAGGCCATATGCAGGCGCCAGTCCAGCGCAAACTCTTGATCCAGCGCCAGCTCCAGGCCGCGCCGCCGGGTTTTGCCGGCGTTGGCATAGCTGGTGCGTCCGCCGCTGCTTTCCGCAACCACCAGCTCGTTATCGGTATCGGTCTGGAACAGGGCCGCGCTCACCAGGCCGTTGCCGAGGCGCAGTTTGCTACCGAGTTCGACGGTATCACTGGTGGAAGGCTGCAGGCCGATGTTGAGGCCCGTCTGGCCGTCGGGACGGTAGGAGAGCTCGTTGATGGTGGGGGTTTCAAAGCCGCGGCCGGCGGAGAGATAAACGTTCCATGCCGGGCTGATCTTATAGTTGAGCGAGCCCATCGGCAGCCACTGGTGGTAGCGTTTGCTGCCGCTGTCGTCGCCGTTGCGCGGCGTGATGTAATAGTCGGTCGAGTCGAAGCTGACCGTGCTGTAGCGCAGGCCGGCGTCCAGCGTCCAGTGCGGCGTCAGTTGCCAGGAGGTTTGCAGGTAAGGATCCAGGTTCCAGATGCGGTTCTTCTCGTTGCGCCGCTGGTCGCCTTTCTCGCCGTAGTCCACTGTGCCGTCTCGCAGAATAAAGTTTTCGAACCCCTGGCGGCGTTCGGTCATGGTTTCATAATCCAGACCGCCGATCAGTGTTACCGGTAACGATGCGAAAGTATCCTCATGCTTCCAGCGAGTGTCAATGCCCTGATATTTTCTTTCCAGCACGATCACCCCGCCGGCGTGGGTGGGGTTGAGCTGCGGCCCCATCGGGATTGATTGGTATTGCGTGGTGTGGCGCTCGCCGTGGTAGGCGGTCAGGGTCAGTTCGTCGCGCTCGCTCATCCGGCGCTGATAGCGCAGGCCGGCCTGGGTCTGGTCGAGCGATTTGCGGGTGTTGAATTGATCCGCGCGCGGCGCCTGGCGCGGGTTGGCCTTCCATTCCGCCTCGGTCAGGCCGCCCGGATCGCCGGCGTCAATCGAGACGCTGTTGAACATCAGCGTCAGGGTGCTGACGTCGTCCAGGCGCACGCCGAGCTTGCCGTTACCGAGGTTTTTCCGCGCGGCGCTGTGATCGCGATAGCCCTGAGTGGTGAATCGGGTGCCGGAAATAGCGTAGTTGACGTCGCCGGCCTGGGTGCCGTCGCCGGTGGCGCCGGTCGCTTTCACCCCGTAGCGCCAGGTGTTGTCGCTGCCGAAATAGCCGCCGGCTTCCAGCGTCGGCGGCTGGGCGCCGGTCTGGGTGTCAACGTTGATTACCCCACCTGAGGCGTTGCCGTACAGCGCGGAATAAGGGCCGCGCAGCACCTCGATGCGCTCGACGGAATTGATGTCGATATTGGAGGTTTGACCCTGGCCGTCGGGCATGGTGGCGGGAATGCCGTCGACGTACATGCGCACCCCGCGCACGCCGAACATCGAACGGCTGCCGAACCCGCGTATCGACATCTGCAGATCCTGCGCATAGTTTTGCCGATTTTGGATCTGCAGGCCCGGCACGCTGCCGAGGTTTTCCGACAGGTTAATCTGCGGCGCGGCGTTGCGCAGGGTTTCGCCGTCGATCACGCTGACGGAGACCGGCGATCCCAGCTCGGTCAATCCGGTGGGTTGCGCCATCACCACCAGGGTGTCGCTTTTTTCTTCATTATTTTCTGCCGCCAGTGCCTGGCTGGCGAAAATAGGCTGTAGCAATAGCATTGCAGCCGGGGTAAGCACGGCGTTTTTCTTATTGATCATGGAATAAATCTGCCACTGGTATTGAAAGGGAATCGCAGGTCGATTCAGAGTTAGCCATCTGTCGCTCCATCTACATGACGCTAAACGAAAAGAGTAATGCATCCTGGCATCAGTATAGATTATCTCGCGATGGGATGTTCTCCTTGCTGAAACGGTGCTCACATTCCAGCGTGTCACCGAGAAAATTCAGGTAAAACGCCTTGGTTTTGTCCCCCGAAAAGACATGCGCCATAGGAATGGTGGAGAAGAACGTTGTCATCGTTGAGTTCAATGCGACGTTAGCGGCAGCCGATATGGATATCGACCGCCTCGGGGCCGGTATAGGTTTCGAAGTCGGTCAGGAAGCGGCGTTCGATTTCCGGGTGTTGCTCGAAGTAGGCCCAGATGGCTTGCCAGCCTGCAATAACCGCCGCCGGCATGGCGCCACGGGCCTGGAACACCAGATAGCGGCCGGGTTGGATGTGCAAACCGCTCTCTGCCGCGCTGCCGGCGGTGACGTCAAATGGCCCGCCGGCGTCGGAGGCGTAGTTGGCGTAGACCCCATAGACCGGCGTGGCGGGCGAGGTGGCGAAAAAGTCTGACCACAGCGCCGGGATTTTTGCCGTCTCGGGCCGGGTTTCGTCCTGATTGGTGGTTCTGACCGTTTGGCCGGCGACGTAAAAGCCGGGCAGCTGTACCACGAGAGGTTGCATACTGGAAATGCCTTTTAACCGTTCTGAACGAGAGGCCTAAAGGTAGCAAAGGCTTTCCGGATCCGCCAGACAGGGCCCCCGCAGACGCGGAGGCCGATCGCATCAAGCGCCCAAACCGCCAAGGCACAGGTATTTGATCTCGAGATAGTCCTCGATGCCGTATTTTGAGCCTTCGCGGCCCAAACCGGAGTGCTTCATGCCGCCGAACGGTGCCACCTCGGTGGAAATCAGCCCTTCGTTGATGCCGACGATGCCGTACTCCAGCGCTTCGGCCACGCGCATCACCCGGCCGATGTCGCGGCTGTAGAAGTAAGCGGCCAGGCCGAACGGCGTGTCGTTGGCCAGTTCGATGGCTTCCGCTTCCTGGCTGAAGCGGATCAGGGGCGCTACCGGGCCGAACGTCTCCTCGCGGAAGATTTTCGCCGTGCGCGGCACATCGGTCAGGATGGTCGGGGTGAAGAAATTGCCGCCCAGCGCGTCAGGCTTGCCGCCCAGCAGCACCGATGCGCCGTGCTCGACGGCGTCGGCGATATGTTCGCGCACTTTCTCCACCGCGTCCGGGTTAATCAACGGGCCGATGGTGACGCCGTCATCCAGGCCGTTGCCGACTTTCAGCTTGGTGACGGCGGCTTTCAGTTTGGTGGCGAAGGCGTCGTACACGCCGTCCTGCACCAGAAAACGGTTGGTGCAGACGCAGGTCTGGCCGGCATTGCGGTATTTCGAGGCGACCGCGCCGGCCACGGCGGCGTCCAGATCGGCGTCGTCGAACACGATAAACGGCGCGTTGCCGCCCAGCTCCATGCTGGTTTTCTTGATGGTGGGCGCACACTGGGCCAGCAGCTGCGCGCCGACTTCGGTGCTGCCGGTGAAGGAGAGTTTACGCACGTCCGGGTTGGCGGTGAGCTCGCCGCCGATGCCTTTGCTGGGGCCGGTGATCACGTTGCACACCCCGGCGGGCAGCCCGGCGCGCTCCGCCAGCACGGCGATCGCCAGCGCCGAGAACGGGGTCTGACTGGCGGGGCGGATCACCCCGGTACAGCCCGCCGCCCAGCCGGGGCCGGCTTTGCGGGTGATCATCGCCGCCGGAAAATTCCACGGGGTGATGGCGGCGAACACGCCGATCGGCTCTTTCTGCACGATGATGCGGCGGCCCGCCTGGGGCTGTGGAATGGTGTCGCCGTAGACCCGCTTGCCTTCCTCGGCGAACCATTCGATAAAGGAGGCGGCATAGGCGATCTCACCGCGGCTTTCAGCCAGCGGTTTACCCTGTTCCGCCGTCATGATGCGCGCCAGATCCTCCTGATTTTCCATCATCAGCTCAAACAGCCGCCGCAGTTTGCCGGCGCGCTCTTTGGCGGTCAGCGCACGCCAGGCGGGCAGCGCCTTCTTGGCGGCGGCGATGGCGCGCGCGGTTTCTTCGGCGCCGAAGGCCGGCACATGGCCAACCAGCTCGCCGTTGGCGGGGTTATGGATGGCGATCGCGTGGCCTGCTTTGGCCGGCAACCATTGCCCGTCGATGTAATTGGCCTCGCGGAACAGCGAGGGGTCCTTGAGGGGAGCGCTGATGCTGGTGCTCATTAGTCTCTTCCTTTGCTGAGTTCAACAGAATGGTCTATCCCATACGGCTACCCTTTACCCTAGCAAACTTTGCCGTCGCCGTTTGCCAGCGTGGCGACAAGATGCGCGTTTTCTTCATGCGCACCTTCTGTACAAAAAATATCCGCCGTCGGGCCGATACTGAAAGAGCAGGCATATGACCCTTTTCGATGTGATTAAAAGGAGTGTGCGAATGATGAAATCAGTGGACAGACATCTCGCGGCCTACGGCAGCGAAATGGATTTTTTGGCGTCGAGTATCGCCCTGATGGAATGGCAAGGGCGGCAGATTGACGCCGGGCAGGTGGCCGGCAATATGTCGGAACAGCAAAGCCGCCTGTTCTTTGCGCGGTTGCGTTATTTTCGTCAGCTTTATCAGGCCGCAGCGGCGGCCGAACACAGCCTGTAATTTCCCGATTCAGCCCCGCCGCAGCGGGGCTTTTCATTTCAGCGGTGCCACACTCCGGTCGCCAGCGTCGCGGGCGAATACTCAAGATCGCGTCCCCGCCACGGCAGCGCCGCCGCAAAGCGCCAGGCGCGGTGAACGTCAAACCGCCAATAGCGTTCCGCCCCTTCAACGCCGGGATCCCCTTGCGTCTGCCAGAGGATCTGCGTTTTTCCTTGCAGGTGCAGCACGTCGCCGCGATCGAAATCGATGAACAGCAGCGCCGCCCGCGGTTCGGCCAGCAGGTTGCCCAACGTATTCATATAACGGTTGCCGCGAAAGTCCGGCATCCACAGCCTGTCGCCTTCCAGATGGATAAAACCGGGCCGCCCACCGCGATGGGAAATATCGACGCCGCCCTGCGCCAGTTCCAGGTGCGCGCCGCTGGCGACGAAGCTGGTGTCCGCGGTGCGGATCAGCGCCTGCGCCGCCGCATCGAGCGACGCTAAATGCTCAACCGGCTGTGGCCGGCTCTCCATCGGGTAGAGTTCGCGGCGCTGAATGTACTGCGGGCAGTTGCCGAAGCTTTGGTGAACGACGATCTCCACCCGGTTTTTATCGGTGCGGCCGACGGTGCCGTTGGCGCGGTTGCGCCGCCGGTTGCTGAAGTCGAGCCCGAGCGCGCCGACCGGTTTGCCGGGCAGCAACAGCGCCTGGGCGGGATCGTCGCTGCGGCGCGGCGCGCTGATGCGCAGGTGCGTGTCATCCGGCGTGCGTAAAAATCCGGGCGGGCCGCTGAACAGGGTGGCGATGGGCCAGCCCTGGTCGTCCAGCGTGGCGACAAACAGGTAGGGCAGCGCGGCGAAAAACGCGCGGTGCTGATCCGGCATCGCGGGGTAGATGCCGCCGCCCACGCGATCGAAACCGGCCAGCGTCTGTGCGCGCAGCTCATCGGGATGGAACAGTTGCGGGATCATGGCGTCAGCTCGCCGCCGGTGCCGGCAGGGCCGGCATGGCGAAGAAGCCGGGCAGTGCAGCGATGCGCGCCGTCCAGCGACGTATCGCAGGATAAGGCGACAGCGAAATGCCGCCCTCGGCCGCGACCGCCACGTAGCTGTGGCAGGCCAGATCGGCGATGGTGGGGTGTTCACCGGCCAGGTAGTCGCGCTCGCTCAGGTGCTGCTCCATCTGCGGCAGAAAACGATCGCTGACCGCCCGCGCCGCCTGATAATCCTCCGGCACCGCGAACTGGGCGATCAGTCGGCAGGCCGCCGGGCCGTAGCGAACTTCACCGGCGGCTTTGGAAAGCCAGGCCTGCACCCGCGCCGCCGCGGCCGGCTGTTCCGGCAGCCAGTGGCTGTCCGGCGCATAGCGCTTCACCAGATAGACCAGAATGGCGTTGCTGTCGGCCAGCGTCAGATCGCCATCCTGCAAGACCGGGATCTGGCCGAATGGGTTGAGCCGGCGGAAGGCTGCGCTCTGCCGTACGTCCGCCGAGGCTTCGACCCATGCATAGGGCAGCGCCAGCATGCGCAGCAGCAACGCCACGCGATGAACGTGGCCGGAAAGCGGGGTGCCGTAGAGTGTGATGGTGGACATGGCGTTTCTCCTCTGTGCTTTTTGTCAGCATACTCTTGCGTTGAATGAGCGAAATCCGGCAATGTGGAAATTGATAATTTCATTTTTCGGAAGAATCTATGGATCGGTTAGACGAGTTGGCAATCTTCGTGGCGGTGGTGCAGCAGGGCAGCCTGGCGGCGGCCGGGCGCAAACTGCGGCGTTCGGCGCCGGCGATCACCCGGGCCATCGCCGCGCTGGAACAGCGGTTCGGCACCCGGCTGGTGGAGCGCACCACCCGGCGGCTGGCGCCTACCGAAGCG
This sequence comes from Serratia sp. SSNIH1, assembly GCF_002935055.1. Taxonomy (NCBI): domain Bacteria; kingdom Pseudomonadati; phylum Pseudomonadota; class Gammaproteobacteria; order Enterobacterales; family Yersiniaceae; genus Serratia; species Serratia sp. SSNIH1. The sequence continues at coordinate 3,801,161 of NZ_CP026383.1, read as the reverse complement.
GGCGTGCGGTTGCTGGAGCGCGCGCAACAGCTGCTGCAGGATTATCAGGCGGTGGTGCAGGATACCGCCGAAGCGCAGCTGAGCGGCTTGCTGCGCGTTACTTCGCCGGTGCAGTTCGGCCGCCGGTACGTGGCGCCGGTGGTGATGGCATTTCTCGATGATTACCCGCAGATGCAGATCGAAATGGTGTTGAACGATCGCAATCTCGATCTGATTGACGAAGGGCTGGATATCGCGGTGCGCATCGGTCATCTGCAGGACTCTTCCCGCGTGGCGCGGCGGCTGGGGCAGGTCAGCCGGGTGACGGTCGCCAGCCCGGATTACTTGGCGCGCTGCGGTGAGCCGCGATCGCCGGCGCAGCTGGCGGAGCACGCCACCATCGTCGGCACCCAGCGGCCGTCGCTGCGTGAATGGCGCTTCGGCCCGCAGGAAAACGGCGAGCGCGTGCGATTGGCCCCCCGGTTGTTGCTCAACGACGTGGAAGCGCAACTGCTGGCGGTGCGCGCCGGCAAGGGCGTCGCCCGCTTCCTTTCGTATCAGGTGGCGGACGATGTGGCCGCCGGTACGCTGGTGCGGCTGCTGGCGGACCATGAACCGTTGCCGATGCCGGTGCAGCTGGTGGCGCAGCAGGCGCAGCGCATGCCGCTGAAGGTGCGCGCCTTTTGGGATTATGCGTTTGAGCGGCTAAGCGCATTGCCGCAAATTCAGCCGGACGGGCGGGGAAAATAAGCGCAAAAAGTTTCATGGGTTAAACTTTTTCGCTGCCGGTGTTGTTTTATTTTACCGGGCGCGCATTGCTGATAGACCCGTCTTGACAATAATGTTGCGGGTGCTAATAGTTAATTCATATCTTAAATAATAAACGAAGTTTAATATATGAAACAACTTGCGGGGAGCTATGACAACGGCGCTACGGTGGATAATGAAGACGCTATTTTGGCTTCATTTCAGACCCGTAGCGCGGCTATTTATCATCAGACAAAACATGAAAAGAATATTGCGTATGGCGAAAGCGAACGCGAGACGATGGATTGGCTCTATTCTGCAAAGCAGCATCAGGGGACGTTAATATTTATTCACGGCGGCTATTGGCAATTCTGCGATAAGGCGGATTTCGCCTTTATCGCCGCCGAGCCGTTGGCGTTGGGTTTTGACGTGGTGCTGGTGGAATATGCGCTCGCGCCGACGGTGGATCTCGACGAAATATGCCGACAGGTCGGGGGGGCGCTGGATGCCATTCAGCGCCGCCTGCCGCCGCACTACGCCCATCCGGTTTATCTGTGCGGCCATTCCGCCGGCGGGCATCTGGCGGCGTTTTGGCAGCAGCATGCGTTGGTGGAGGCGGTCTTTCCCATCAGCGGCCTGTTCGAACTGGCGCCGCTGCAAGAGAGCTATGTCAATCGGGCGCTGCAGCTGACCGCGCGGCAGATTGAAACGCTAAGCCCGGCGCGCCACCCGCCGACGCGCAGTAAGCCGCTCACGCTGTATTACGGCGCGGCTGAGCTGCCGGAGTTGATCGGTCAGTCGCAACACTATCACGCGGCGCTGCGCCAACGCGGGTTGCCGGCCGAACTGGTCGCGGTGCCCGGCGCCAATCATTTCACCATTCTGGATGCGTTGTTCGCCGCCGGTGGCGCGCTGCTTCGCCAACTTGACCACTACGGAAACCACTGACATGCGCGAGATCGTAGAGACCGGGCTGCCGGACATCGGCCAGCCTTTTTCCTGGGCCACCCGGGGCGGTGGCATGCTGTTTACCGCCCACGGCCCGGTGCGGGCGGACGGCAGCATCGAGACCGGCACGCCGGAGCAACAGATTGCGTTAACCTTCGATAACCTGGCGCAGACGTTGAAGGCGGCGGGCAGCCACAGCGATAAGGTACTGCAGGTGATCGTTTATCTTACCGACGTCAACGACGTTAAATGGCTCGATGATATTTACCGGAAACACTTTAATTATCCTTATCCCAATCGTTCCACGGTTATTGTCGAAAAACTGGTGGTGCCGGGAATGAAAATAGAAATCACCGTCAGCGCCATCGCCTGATTTAATTTTTATTAAGTCCGTCTTCATATTAATTCAATAACGAGTTAAGGATGCGTCATGTTTAAACAGATTGCACCTTCTGCAGCCGATCCTATTATGTCGCTGATGGAAGCCTATTTGCAGGACCCCAATCCGAAAAAAGTGAATTTAGGTATTGGGCTCTATTACGACCGGCAGGGGAATATTCCGCTGATGCAGGCGGTGGAGGCGGCCGAGCAGCGATTGTTGGCGCTGCGCCGCCCGCACGGCTATCCGCCGATCGAAGGTTCGCCACAGTTCGCTCGCCAGGTGCAGGCGCTGCTGTTCGGCGAGCAACAGGCGGCCGAGATCGCTACGGTGCAGACCGTCGGCGGTTCCGGCGCGTTGAAGCTGGCGGCGGATTTTCTGCGCCACTTTCTGGGGCGCGGTGAAATTTGGGTGTCCGATCCCACCTGGGCCAATCACTGGGCGATATTTGGAGGCGCCGGGTTGCAGGTGAATACCTATCCCTACTTTGACGAAGCGGCGGGCGGCCTGCGTTTCGCCGCCATGCTCGACGCGCTGGACAGTCTGCCGCCCGGCAGCGTAGTCCTGTTGCATCCTTGCTGCCATAACCCGACCGGCACCGATCTGACGGCGGAGCAGTGGCGTGCCACGCTCGCCGTGCTGCAGCGGCGTAAGCTGCTGCCGCTGTTCGATATCGCCTATCAGGGCTTCGGCGACGGGCTGGAGGAGGATGGCTTTGCGTTGCGCGAAGCGCTGAAAACCGATCTGCCGTTTTTGGTCTGCAACTCGTTTTCCAAAAACGTGGCGCTGTACGGCCAGCGGTTGGGCGCGCTGTCGGTGCGCTGCGCTGATGCGGAAAACGCCGCCAACGTCAAAGGCGCGTTAAAAACGCTGATCCGCCGCAGCTACTCCTGCCCGCCGACGCACGGCAGCCAGATCGTGGAAACCCTGCTCGGCGACGCTGAACTCGGTGAGCTTTGGCGCAATGAGCTGGCGGAAATGCGCGTGCGCATCAAGCAGATGCGTGAGCAGCTGGCCGCCGGCCTGGCGCGGGGCGGCTCTTCGCTGGATCACCGGCGCATACGCGATCAGCGCGGCATGTTCAGCTATACCGGCCTGAACGAAGCGCAGCTGCAGACCCTGCGGCAGCGCTACGCCATCTATCTGGTTTCGCCCGGCCGCATGTGCCTGCCGGGACTCAACCCCGGCAATATCGACTACGTGACCGCCGCCATTCTCGGCGTCACCCGTACCGCCTAACTTCGCTCGGGAACCCAGCCATGCCACAGATGAATGATTTTGAGCATATCGCCCGCCGTCAGGGCGGGTTGAACAAGCATCTTACCGCCGGGCAGATGTCGATGCTGGCGATCGGCGGCGCCATCGGCACCGGGCTGTTTCTCGGCAGCGCCTACGCCATTCAGATGGCGGGGCCGTCGGTATTGCTGAGCTACTTGATCGGCGGCGTTATTGCGCTGCTGTTGATGGGCAGCCTGGCGGAAATGACCTCCGAGCACCCGACACCCGGCTCGTTCGGCGACTACGCCGAATTCTATCTCGGCCCGCTGTTCGGTTTTCTGGTGCGTTATTCCTACTGGTCTTGCGTGGTGCTGGCGGTGGGCACTGAAGTTACCGCCATCGGCATGTACATGCAGTTCTGGTTCCCGGCGACGCCGACCTGGCCGTGGGTGCTGCTGTTCTCGGCGGCGGTGATCGTCGTCAACGTGATCGGCGTGAAGTCGTTCGGCCAAGTGGAATACGCGCTGTCCACCGTCAAAGTGACGGCGATCGTGGCGTTCATTCTGATCGGCATCGGCATTCTGGCGTTCTCGGGCAACCCGGCCTACGGCTTGCGCAACCTGACCGCCGGCGGCTTCATGCCGTTTGGCGTCAAGGGCATGTGGTTCGCGGTGATCGTGTCCATCTTCAGCTACCTGAGCATTGAAATGATCGCGGTGGCCGCCGGCGAGGCGAAAAATCCGGTGATTGCGGTGAAGGCGGCGTTCAAGGGCACCATCGTGCGGCTGTTTATCTTCTACATGCTGTCGATTGCCCTGATGTTGGCCATTGTGCCCTGGCGGCAGTCCGGCACCGGCGAAAGCCCGTTCCTGATGGCGATGAACGTGATCCATCTGCCCGCCGCCGCCGGTATTTTCAACTTTATCGTGCTGGTGGCGGCGCTGTCGGCGATGAACAGCCAGCTGTATATTACCACCCGCATGATGTTTTCGCTGTCGCGCGCCGGTCAGGCGCCGGCGGCGTTGGGGCGCGTCAGCCGGCGCGGCATTCCGGTCAATGCGCTGGCGATGTCGTGTATCGGCATCGTGGTGTCTATCGTACTGAGCCTGGTGGCGCCGGAAACGTCGTTCGCCGCCATGATGTCTATCTCGGTGTATGGCGCCTGCTTTACCTGGCTGATGATTTTCGTCACCCACCTGTTCTTCCGCCGCCGGCACCGGCAGACCCACCTGAAGTTCCGCATGTGGGGATTCCCCTATACCACCTTGCTGGGTGCCGGGCTGATGGCGGCGCTGATGATCTCGACGGCGTTTACCGAATTCTTCCACATGACGCTGTGGTTCGGTATTCCGTTCACCTTGCTGCTGGTGGTGGCTTATCACGTCCAGAGCCGCCGCGCGGCCGTGCCGTCGCCGTTCAAAGCGCCGGAAGTGGAGTAATCGATAGGCTGATACGGTTATGGCGTGCTCAAAACGGAGGGGTAATGTACTGTTAGTCTGAAAAGGCGGATTTTTAACATGAGGTTTGTGGTTTTAGCGTACAGGGATAAAGGATAGCGCATGCAAAAGGAAGAAGGATCGCTCAGACAGCTAACGTTGAAAGAGATTGCTTTAGCAAGAACGGTTTTTGGTGGGGAGATAGCTTATCCGCGCGTGTGGATACATTGCGCTAGCTATCTTCCTTTTGGCTTACAAAGGCGTGGAACGGCTATGACGCCTAATGGCGAATTGTTTTTCAGAAAAGAGCTGTACTCCCCGGATTTTTGGCGCTGAATCAACCGTTGATATCAGGCATCTATTATTCATGAAATGATGCACGTATGGCAGCATCAGAAAGGTATGTGGGTAAGAGCTCGGGGAATGTTCAGTTGGGCAGCTGATTATACCTATCGATTGGATGACAGAGCGTTATTGGACTATGGGCTTGAGCAGCAGGCTCAGATTATTGCTGATTACTATGTTTTGCAGGCCTATGGCTACCGTGAATGGAATATCCAGCGGTGTAAGGCTTGGCCGGTGGTCACTTATCAAGGTGTTTCAGATCAAAATACGTTAGCGACAAGGTATCGCAAAACGCTGTTCCGCTTTTTGCAAGGAGTGAAATGATAATGGAAAAGAGGAAATACCTGGCGACGCTTTGTTCCATTCTGATGTTGTCAGCGTGTGAGTCAAGGATTCTCGATATTCAGGCTGCAAAGGTGAATGTGGTCGATGATAAGGTATGCCTGCAGGTGCCCGCGAAAAGTCATGAGTATCTAAATGGGATCCAGATCGTAGAAGCGGATAAAGAGAATGAAGCGTTTAGAAAATATTTTGATGTAAATGAAAGCCAACCTCTCCTTTTATCACAAGACTCGTGCGTGCCTGATTTCGGTTATCCGTTCAAGGAAGGACATACCTACGGGTTCCTGACTGAGACTTTCTTTAAAGGGGAAGGTCAATCAGGTGGACGGAACTTTAGTTCGTCATTCCGGTTATACCGTGAATCGGGGGTCTTGAAAGTTGAGCAGATCAGATAGCCTGTTTCAGGCTATCTGAATCAAGTTAGCGGTCGGAAGGCCCGCGTCATTTCCTGGGATTACAGCTGGCTTTTCGGGATCAGGTGGTCGCCGAAGCTCAGGCGTTGGCGGCCCGGTTCGATTTCGGTCAGCGGCGCCACTTCGTGCAGCGAGGATTTGCAGCGCTGTACCAGATCCTGATACTCGCGGGTGCCGGCGATCTTCCAGGCCAGCTCCTGTTCGGTCAGATCGCGCAGCACGCGCGCCGGGCTGCCGACCACCAGTTTGTTGGCTTCGATCACCGCCGCGGCTTTGACAAACGCCATCGCGCCGACGATGGTGTTCTCGCCGATCTCCGCGCCGTCCATCACCACCGCGTTCATGCCCACCATCGCATTGCGACGAATGCGGCAGCCGTGCAGGATGGCGCCGTGGCCGATATGGCCGTCTTCTTCCACCACCGTGTCCTGCTGCGGGAAGCCGTGCATCACGCAGTTATCCTGAATGTTGGCGCCGTCGCAGATCACCAGGCGGCCAAAATCGCCGCGCAGGCTGGCATTCGGGCCGATGTATACGTGCTTGCCGACGATCACGTCGCCGATCAGCACCGCCGTCGGGTGCACGTAACTGCTGGGGTCGACGACCGGCGTCAGGCCGTCAATCTGATACACAGGCATAGCGTGAGTTCCTTAAAATGTAGGGTCGCGCGGCAGGCCGCCGAAGCGCCGATAATAGCCGGCGGCCGGCGCGGGCAGGGCGCCGATGGTGGTTTCCGCCAGCGCGCTGACGTACTCCGTCGCGGCGCGATCGACCTGCTGATAGAGATTGATGCACAGGTTGCGGGCGATTTGGCCCTCCCACTGCGCGGGCAGCAGCGCGTCCGGCAGCAGCGGATCTTTCAACACCACGCGACGGAAGAAGTGAATCAATAATAGCTTAATCTGGAAACAGCGCAGCGGCGTCAGCGCCGCCGGGTCGACTTCGCGCAGCAGCGCCATCAGCGGCCGGAAGGAGACGATAAATTCGTGATAACCGGCCGCCACTTCGCTTAGCGACCAGCAGTCGGCCACCAATTTCTGCAGGGTTTGCTCGGAGCGGTTGTAGGGGTAATCGGCGCGAAAGTAGATCACCTGCTCGCCGGCGTTCAGCTCGCCGAGCAGCGCCGTCACGTCGGTTTGCGCATGGGTGGGGGCGGCCATCAGGTTGCTGGCGATTTGCCCGAAGCCGAGCCAGCCCAACTCTTTTTTCAGCCGCGCGCGCGCGTTTTTTTCGGCGCTTTCCAGCAGCAACAGCTCCCACTTGCCGTCCCAGGCGGGTTGCTCGCGCAGATAGATTTTCGATTCGGCGTGGCGGAACTGGCGCATCCCTTGCTCGGTCACGCGGTAGAAGCTGCGGCGGCCTATTTTCTCCACCGCCAGCCAACCCTCTTTCTGCAGGCGGAACACCGAGGTGCGCACGAAGCGATCGCCGAAGCCGAAGGCCTCCAGCAGCGCGCTCAGGCTGCCGAGCCACACTTCGCCGCCGCGGTGGCTGAGTGCGTCGCCGTACAACGAAATGATCAGCGAGGTGCCGCTGATCGGCTGCGCGTCGACGGCATGGCGAATGAACTCATCCAGTTTATGTTCCATATTTTTCCATGGGTTAGCCTTCGATGAGCCATAACATTACGCCTAATTTGGGGCGGCGTCATCCGTGACGCCGTGCGCCTCAGCGCGGCCGCAAATCGACCACGCGCTGCGCTTTGCCTTCCGAGCGCGGAATATCGCCGCAGTTGGCGATGCTGACGTCGGTGCTGACGCCCACGATCGATTTGATGTGGTGGCGCAGCTGGTGACAGATGTCGCAACGCTGCTGGTGGCTGAGGCTGAGCGCCGACTCCTTGAGCTCGACGCGCACCGCCAGCGTGTCCAGGTGCCCGCTGCGGCTGACCTGCAGCTGGTAGTGCGGCGACAGCTGCTCGAACTGCATGATCTGCTCTTCCACCTGCGACGGGAAGACGTTGACGCCGCGGATGATCAGCATGTCGTCGGAGCGGCCGGTGATCTTGCCCATGCGGCGCATCTGGCGCGCGTCGCCCGGCAGCAGCCGGGTGAGATCGCGAGTGCGGTAGCGGATCACCGGCAGCGCCTCTTTGGTCAGGGTGGTGAACACCAGTTCGCCGTGCTCGCCGTCCGGCAGGGCGACGCCGGTTTCCGGGCAGATGATCTCCGGCAGGAAGTGGTCTTCCCAAATGGTAGGGCCGCCGCCGCTCTCCAGACACTCCATCGCCACGCCCGGCCCCATCACTTCCGACAGGCCGTAAATATCCAGCGCCTTGATGCCCATGCGGGTTTCGATCTCGTGGCGCAGGGCTTCGGTCCAGGGTTCGGCGCCGAACACGCCGAGCCGCAGCGAGCAGCCGCGCGCGTCGCCGCCCATCTTGCGCTCCAGCTCGTCGATCAGCGTCAGGCAATAGGACGGCGTCACCATGATGATGTCGGGTTTGAAATCGAGGATCAGCTGCGCCTGGCGTTCCGTCTGGCCGCCGGACATCGGGATCACCGTCGCGCCGAGCCGCTCTGCGCCGTAGTGCGCGCCGAGGCCGCCGGTGAACAGGCCGTAACCGTAGGCGACGTGCACCTTGTCTTTGGCGGTGGCGCCGCCGGCGCGCAGACAGCGGGCGACGATATCGGCCCAGTTATCGATGTCGCGCTGGGTGTAACCCACCACCGTCGGGCGGCCGGTGGTGCCCGAGGAGGCGTGGATGCGCACCACCTGTTCCATCGGCACCGCGAAGGTGTCGAACGGGTAGTTGTCGCGCAGATCCTGCTTGGTGGTGTAGGGGAAGCGCGCCAGATCGCTCAGCTGTTTGAGATCGTCGGGGTGCACGCCGGCCTGGTCGAACTTGCGTTTGTACATCGGCACATTGTCGTAGGCGTGGTGCAGCGTCCACTTCAGACGCGTCAGCTGCAACGCTTCAATCTCATCGCGCGAGGCGAATTCGATCGTTTCGAGGGGCTGTGGATTTATTGTCATGGTTAGCCTCAGGGGGTCAGACACGCTCAATGATCATGGCGATACCTTGGCCGACGCCGATGCACATGGTGCAAAGCGCGTAGCGGCCGGCTCGCCGTTCCAGTTCAAACAGGGCGGCCAGCGCCAGGCGCGCGCCGCTCATGCCCAGCGGATGCCCCAGGGCGATCGCGCCGCCGTTGGGGTTGACCTGCGGGGCATCGTCCGGCAGGCCAAGCTGGCGCATCACTGCCAACGCCTGGGCGGCGAACGCTTCGTTCAGTTCGATAACGTCCATCTGCGCCAGGCTCAGCCCGGCGATTTCCAGCACCTTGCGGGTGGCGGGCAGCGGGCCGATGCCCATCAGCCGCGGCTCCACGCCGCAGGTGGCGGTGGCGACGATGCGCGCGCGCGGCGTCAGCCCCTGGCGCGCCGCCATCGCTTCGGAGGCGACGATCAGGGCCGCCGCACCGTCGTTCAGGCCCGAGGCGTTGCCGGCGGTGACGCTGCCGGGCTGACGGAACGGGGTTTTCAGCGCCTGCAGCTGATCAAAGGTGGTGTCGGGGCGCGGGTGTTCATCCTGGCTGAACAGCGTCACCGCGCCTTTTTTGCCGGTGAGGCTGACCGGGGCTATCTCCTGCGCCAGGTGGCCCAGCGCCTGCGCCCGAGCGGCGCGCTGCTGGCTGCGCAGCGCAAAGGCGTCCTGATCGGCACGGCTGATGTTGAACTGTGCCGCGACGTTTTCGGCGGTCTCCGGCATCGAATCGGTGCCGAACTCGGCCTGCATCCGCGGATTGACGAAGCGCCAGCCGAGGGTGGTGTCGTACAGCTGCGCCTGGCGGCTGAAGGCGCTGTCTGCCTTGCCCATCACCAGCGGCGCACGGGTCATCGATTCCGCGCCGCCCGCCAGCAGCAGCCCGGCGTCACCGGCTTTGATGCTGCGCGCCGCCATCGCCAGCGCATCCAGGCCCGAACCGCACAGGCGGTTCACCGTGGTACCGGACACGCCGACCGGCACTCCGGCCAGCAGCAGCGCCATGCGTGCCAGGTTGCGGTTGTCTTCTCCGGCCTGGTTGGCGCAGCCGAGGATCACGTCGTCCAGCTGCGCCCAATCTACCTGCGGATGGCGTTCCAACAGCACGCGCAGCGGCAGGGCGGCGAGGTCGTCGGCGCGCACCTGGGCCAGCGCGCCGCCATAGCGGCCGATCGGGGTACGCACGCCGTCGCAGATAAATGCCTGATTCATGCCTGATCTCCTAAAATGCTGTGGCCGAGGCGGTGCGCGCGGCCGCGGAACCAGGCGACGGTTTTGCCCCGTTGGTTAACGATTTCGACGTCATACAGCCCGGTGGCTTTGCCCTGATGGCGCATCTCCGCGCTGGCGGTGAGGCGATCGCCGGCCAGCGCCGGGCGGACGAAGTCGATGCTGCAGCCGGAGGCCACCGCCGCCAACCCCTGGCTGTTGCAGGCGTAGGCGAAGGCGGTGTCCGCCAGGCTGAACAGCTGGCCGCCGTGGCAGGTCTGGTGGCCGTTGAGCATCTGCGGGCCGACGGTCATGCTGACCTGAGCGTATCCGGCGTCGACGGCATCGATGTGCATCCCCATCGCCTGAGCGCAGGTATCTTGCTGAAACATCTGTTCGGCGCAGCGCTGAGCCAGCGCGCGCGGCGTATTGGCGTTCATCGTTCGGCTCCTGGGAAAGAGGCGGGGGAAGCGTAGCGGCGCAGCAGCGGCATCGGGCGATAGCGCGCTTCGCCGTAATAGCGTTGCAGGTTTTCCAGCGTCGCCAGAATGTGGCGCCAGCCGAGCGCGGCGCCCCAGGCCAGCGGGCCGCGCGGATAGTTGACGCCGCGCAGCATCGCCAGATCGGTATCTTCGGCGCTGGCGACGCCTTTGTTCACCACGTCGAGCGCTTCGTTGGCCAGCATGGCCAGGGTGCGCATCGTCAGCAGGCCGGGGTAATCCGGCAACGGAATGACCTGCTTGCCGAGGGACTGCAGCAGGCGAATCGCTTTGGCATTGTGTTGCGCATCGTTTTGCGCCGCGCAGCTGATGGCGATGGCGGAGGCGTGCGCATAGTCGGCACAGAGATCGAACAGCACCACGGGCGTTCCACGTTCGTCGGCCAGTTGGCCGGCGGTTTTACCATTGGTTAACATCAGTGTAACGTCGTCGATCGTGACGTGTGGGCTGGTCTGGCCAGGTTGTTTGATCGCCCCCGCATTTTCGCTTAACAGCTGCGCCAAATCGGCCAGCGAAGACCAGTCGCCGTGCAGCGTAACGCGTTGCGGCAGTGCGGCCTGCGCCGGTGGCGCAAAGGCGATCGCGGCGGCGGATCGCGGCGCGTCGTAGCGGTAGAAACCGCGGCCGGATTTACGGCCGAGGTGCCCGGCGGCCACCAACTCCTGCTGCACCAGTGAGGGAGTGAAACGCGGATCCTGATAGAAGGCCTGATACACCGAGTCGGTCACGGCGTAATTGACGTCCTGGCCGATCAGATCGGTCAATTGCAGCGGGCCCATGGCGAAGCCGCCGGCGTCGCGCAAGACCGCGTCCAGCGTGGCGGCGTCGGCCACCCGTTCCTCCAGCGCGCGCAGGGTTTCGGCATAGAACGGCCGCGCCACGCGGTTGACGATAAATCCCGGCGTCGATCGGCACACGACGCTCTGCTTACCCCAGCGCTGCGCCAGGGCCTGCAGCGCGGCGAGGGTCTCGGCGCCGGTCTCCAGGCCGCTGACGATCTCCACCAGTTTCATCAGCGGCGCCGGGTTGAAGAAGTGCAGCCCGGCCATGCGTGCCGGGTGTTTCAGTGCCCCGGCGATGGCGGTGATCGACAGCGAAGAGGTATTGCTGGCGAACAGCGTCGTGGGCGAGCAGAGCGCCTCCAGATCGCGGAACAGAGCCTGTTTGATCGCCAAATTTTCCGCCACCGCTTCAATCACCAGCGTGCAGTCGGCCAGCTGCTCGAGCGAGTCGGCGCATTCGAGGCGCGCCAGCAGGGCTTCGGTGGGCGCGGCGTCGGCCTTGCCGTCGTCGACCCGCTGGCGCAGGCGGCGAGCGAGATCGTCGATCGCGCGCTGGGCGGCGGCGGGCGCGATATCGAACAGCCGCACCGGGTGGCCGGCGGCGGCGGCCACCTGGGCAATGCCGATGCCCATGGTGCCGGCGCCGATCACCGCCACCTGGCCGTTAAGAAGGGGCGCGTTCATGGCTATTTCCCGCTGAAGTTTGGCGTGCGTTTGGCAAAGAACGCGCTGACGCCTTCGCGATAGTCGTCGCTGCGGCCGCCCAGGCGCTGCAGATCGCGCTCCAGATCGAGCTGCTGATCGAGGCTGTTGGTGGCCGAGCTGTAGAGGGCTTTCTTGATCAGCCCCAGGCCGTAGGTCGGCTGGGTGGCCAGATGGCGCGCCAGCGTTTGCGTGCGGTCGGCCAATTCATCCGCCGGTACCACCTGCCAGATCATGCCCCACGCCAGTGCCTGTTGGGCGCTGATTTTGTCACCCAGCATGGCCATGCCCATCGCGCGGGCGTGGCCGGCCAGCCGCGGCAGGAACCAGCTGCCGCCGGAGTCAGGCACCAGCCCCAGACGGCAGAACGACTGAATGAAGCTGGCATTGTCGGCGGCGATGACGATATCGCACGCCAGGGCCAGCGCGGCGCCGGCGCCGGCCGCCACGCCGTTGACCGCGCACACCACCGGCTTCGGCAGGGCGGTCAGGCGACGGATCAGGGGGTTGTAGAAACGTTCGACCGACAGACCGAGATCCGGCGCCTGTTGATCGGCGCTGACGTTGCGATCGTTGAGATCCTGCCCGGCGCAGAAACCGCGCCCGGCGCCGGCGATCAACAGGCAGCGCACGCTGTCGTCGCGCTCGGCTTGCGTCAGCGCTTCGCTCAGCTGGCGATGCATCTCATCGTTAAAGCTGTTGAGCCGATCCGGCCGGTTGAGGGTCAGCGTCAACACGCCGGCGTTGAGATGGCTGAGAATCAATGCGTTATCCATAAATCAGCGCCCCTGATAGTTTGGCGTACGTTTTTCGAAAAAGGCGGCGATGCCTTCGCGGCGATCGTCGGTGGCGGCCAGGGTGACGAACTGCTGACGCTCCATCGCCAGCCCCTGGCTAAGGCCGATTTCCTCGGCCTGTTTCAGCGCCTGTTTGGCGGCGCGGAGCGCCAGCGGCGCCTGACGGCTGATGCGATCGGCCATCTGCTGCGTGCGTTCCAGCGTCAGGGCATCGACGCACACTTCGCTGATAAGGCCGGCCTGCAGCGCGGCGCGGGCGTCGATGGGCTCGCCGGTCAGCACCATCTGGCTGGCACGCGACTTGCCGACGCAGCGGATCAGGCGCTGGGTGCCCCCGGCGCCCGGCATCAGGCCGAGGGTGATCTCCGGCAGGCCGAAGCGGGCGCTTTCGCCGCCGATGACGATGTCGCAGGCCAGCGCCAGCTCGCAGCCGGCGCCCAGGGCATAACCGTTCACCGCCGCCAGTAGCGGCTTGCTGAACTGCGCCAGACTCTGCCACAGCTGCGGACGGCGATCCGCCAGCGCGGCCGGCAGATCCTGCTGTTGCAGTTCGCGCAAATCGGCGCCGGCGGCGAAGAAGCGCGCCGCACCGGCGATCACCACGGCGCCCACGCCGCTGTCGGCGTCGGCCTGCTCCAGGCGAGCAACCAACTGTTCCAGGCACGGCGTGCTCAGGGCGTTGCGCGCCTCCGGCCGATGCAGCGTCAGCGTGACCACGCGGTGCTGCTGCTGATGCAAAATAAAGGGGGTGTCCATCGCGGCTCCTAGACGTCGAAGTCCAATACCACGCCGTCGCCTTTCGGCCACGACTGGCAGCTCAATACGTAGCCTGCCGCCAGCTGATCCGGCTCCAGGCTGTAGTTGACGCCCATCTCCACCTGGCCGGCCTTCAGACGGCATTTGCAGGTGGCGCATACGCCGCCTTTGCAGGCGTAGGGCAGGTCGGCGCCCTGGCGCAGCGCGGCGTCGAGAATGCTGTCGTCCTGTTCGCCGACCTCGATATCCAACCGGCGGCCGTCGAGCAGGATCGCCACCCGAGTGGCGTTGCGATCGCTGCTGCTTCGCGGGCGGGCGGCCAGGCCGCTGGTGTTGAAGCGTTCGCTGTGGATGTGGTTGGCCGGGACGCCGGCCTGTTCCAGCACGGTTTGCGCGTCGTCCATCATCGATTCCGGCCCGCAGATAAAGGCGTGGTCATAGTCGCGGAAATCCAGCAGCGCGCCGCCGATCGCCGTCAGGCGTTCACGGTCGATGCGGCCGCTGAGCAGCGGGCTGTCGAGACTTTCCTGGCTGAACAGATACAGCTGCTGAAAACGCTGCGGGTAGCGGTTTTTCAGATCCGACAGCGCCTCTTTGAACATCATCGAACGGCTGTTGCGGTTGCCGTAGATCAGGGTGAAGCTGCTGCCCGGTTCGAGCAGCAGCGTCGCCTTGATGATCGACAGCATCGGCGTGATGCCGGAGCCGGCGGCGATCGCCAGGTAGTTGCCGTGGCGCTCTGCCTGCGGCTGGTAGCCGAAGCGCCCCTGCGGCACCATCACCTCCAGCGCGTCGCCGACCTTCAGCATGCGGTTGACGAAGCCGGAGAAGCGCCCCTGGTCAATCGCCTTTACGCCGATCTGCAGCAGGCCTTCCTGCGGCGAACTGCAGATGGAGTAGCAACGCCGCAGCTCTTCGCCGTTGACCAACGCCTTGAGCGTCAGGTGCTGGCCGGGGGTATAGCGGTATTGGTTTTGCAGCTCTTCGGGCACCCGCAGGGTGATGGCTACGGCGTCCGGCGTTTCGCGCTCGATGGCGGCAACGTTCAGGCGATGAAAGACCGTCATGGTGTCAGCGCTCCTATATGCATTTGAAATAATCGAACGGTTCCCGGCAGTCGCAGCAGCGGTACAGCGCTTTACAAGCGGTGGAGCCGAACTCGCTGATCTTCTCGCTGTGGGTGCTGCCGCAGCGCGGGCAGGCTACCGGGCCGTGGGCGTGCGGCCGATCGCAGGTGTGGCCCTGCGGGGGCGCTACGCCGTATTGCCGCAGCCGCTCGCGGGCGTCGGCGTTCATCCAGTCAGTGGTCCAGGCCGGGCTGAGGCGAATGTCCACCTGCACCGGGCTGAAGCCGGCGGCCGCCAGCCGCTGCTCGATGGCGTTGAGCAGAAATTCGGTGGCTGGGCAGCCGGAGTACGTCGGGGTGAAGGTCACGCGCCAGCCCGCGCCGTCGCGCGCTACGTCGCGCACCATGCCCAAATCGGTGATCGACAGCACCGGCAGTTCGGGATCGCTGATCTGCTGCAGGCAGTGCCAAATCTGCGGGATTTCGGCGGGTTGCAAACGGGTGACGTTCATTGTGGCCTCCTACCATTGACCGTTTGGATAGGCGCGCTGCAGGAACTGCATTTCCGCCAGCAGCGGGCCGAGGTGTTCGCTGTGCCGGCCTTGCTTGCCGCCGTGCCGGAACGCCTGCTCGGCAGGCAGCGCCAGCGTCGCCTGGCGCAGCGTCTCTTCCACCTGCGCTTGCCAGGGGGCCTGCAGTTCGCGCGGATCGACGGCGATGCCTTGTTCCGCCAGTTCCAGCTCCAGCGCGTCGGCGTGGAACAGCTCGGCGGTGAAGCGCCACAGGTTATCCAGCGATTGCTGGATCTTGCGGTGGCTGACGTCGTTGCCGTCGCCCAGGCGGATCATCCAGCCGTGGCTGAAGCGCAGGTGATAATCGGCCTCCTTCAACGACTTGGCGGCGATGGCGGCGATCTGCGCATCGCGGCTGCGGCTCAGCGCCTGGTGCAGCTGTACGTGGTAGGCATCGAGCAGGAACTGACGCACCAGCGTGTCGTTGAAACCGCCGTTCGGCTGCTCCGCCAACAGCAGGTTATGAAACTGGCGTTCGTCGCGGCCGAAGGCCAGGCTGTCTTCGCTGCAGGGCGGGCCGGCCAGTTCGGCGGCATAACCCAGAAAGTGGCGCGCCTGGCCGAGCAGATCGAGCCCGATGTTGGCCAACGCCAGATCGATTTCCAGCTCGGGCGCGTGGCCGCACCAGGCGCACAGGCGCTGGGCGAGGATCAGAGGCGTGTCGCCCTGGCGGAGCAAATAGCTGATGCGCGGATCGTTAACCGTCATGGTCGCCTCTACATGTTCTTGATGCCGTCGGGAATGGTGTAAAACGTCGGATGACGGTAGATCTTGTCTTCGGACGGATCGAAGAACGCGCCGCGATCTTCCGGCTGCGAGGCGATCAGATGGCGCGACTGCACCACCCAGATCGAGCAGCCTTCGTTGCGGCGCGTATAGGCGTCGCGGGCATTTTCCAGCGCCATTTGGTCGTCGGCGGCGTGCAGGCTGCCGACGTGGCGATGCGCCAGCCCTTGTTTGCTGCGGATAAACACTTCATACAGCGGCCATTCAACGTGGCTCATGATCTCGGTTCCTTATGTTGGCTATGCGGCGGAGGCAGCGTTTTTCGCGGCGTGGGCCATGGCGCCGTCGCGTACCCAGGCGCCGTCTTCCCAGGCGCGGCGTTTGGCCTGCAGGCGTTCGTGGTTGCATTGGCCGCGCCCTTTGATCACCTCATGCAGTTCGCTCCAGTCGATTTCGCCGAAGCGATAGTGGCCGGCGGCCTCGTCCCAGGTAAGGCTCGGGTCCGGCGCCGTCATGCCCAGCGCCTCAAGCTGCGGCACGGTGTTGTCGACGAATTTCTGCCGCAGCTCATCGTTGCTGTGGCGTTTGATTTTCCACGCCATGCTCTGGGCGCTGTGGGGGGAGTCGGCGTCGCTCGGGCCGAACATCATCAGCACCGGCCACCAGAAGCGATCGATAGCGTCCTGCAACATGGCGCGCTGCGTGTCGCTGCCGTTGGCCATCGCCATCACCGCCTCGTAGCCCTGGCGCTGGTGGAAGCTTTCCTCTTTGCAGATTTTCACCATCGCCCGCGCATAGGGGCCGTAGGACGCGCGGCACAGCGCCACCTGGTTGACGATGGCGGCGCCGTCGACCAGCCAGCCGATCACGCCGATATCCGCCCAGTTGAGCGTGGGGTAATTGAAGATAGAGGAGTACTTCATCTTGCCGTCGAGCATCTTTTGGTAGATGTCCTGGCGCGAACAGCCGAGGGTCTCGGCGGCGCTGTAGAGGTACAGACCGTGGCCGGCTTCGTCCTGCACTTTGGCCAGCAGCACCGCCTTGCGGCGCAGCGTGGGGGCGCGCGTCAGCCAGTTGGCTTCCGGCAGCATGCCGATGACTTCCGAGTGGGCGTGTTGGCCAATCTGCCGAATCAGGTTCTGACGGTAGGCGTCCGGCATCCAGTCTTTGGCCTCAATGGCGATGTCCGCCGCGATCTTGTCGTCGAAATGCTGCTGATACTGTGCGTCAGTTGTCATGCTTGCCTCTTGGTGATTCGTATTTTTCACATTAAACATAAAAATGTGAATCACTTTAACTAACCATAAGGCTACAAACTGATAACAAAAAGATCAAACGTAATTCATGTGGTTTTGCGAGGTGACTCACAAGGTGGTTTGTTATTTTGTTGATTTTATTTGATAAATAAAGTGATTAATTCCTTGTTTATAGCAGGTTAAATGCCCTGAAAGCGCCTTTTGTTTTCTTTTTGTTAAAATTTGGTTTGGCGCAGGCTGGCATTTATGTGATACGTAATTAAGCTATAGGGTGAAAATTTATGAATTTCGGAGGGCACATGCAGCAGTTACACAGTTATCTTTCTGGCGCCTGGGTGTACGGGCAGGGAGAGGGGCGCGAGATCCGCCACGCCGTGACCGGTGAGGCGCTGTACCAGGTCTGCTCCGACGGCCTGCCTTTGGCGGCGAGCCTGAGCTATGCGCGCAGCCACGGCGGCCCGGCGCTGGCGCACATGACGTTCCAGCAGCGCGCACAGATGCTGAAAGCGGTGGCGAAACACCTGTTGGCGCACAAAGAGGCGCTGTATCAGATTTCCTATCAAACCGGCGCGACGCGCAGCGACGGCTGGGTTGATATCGAGGGTGGCATCGCCACGCTGTTCGCCTATGCCGGCATGGCCGGTCGCGATCTGCCGGACGATACCCTGTGGCCGGAAGACGAGCTGATCCCATTGTCGAAACAGGCGCAGTTCGCCGCCCGCCACGTGCTGACCTCGCGCCCCGGCGTGGCGCTGCACATCAACGCCTTCAACTTCCCGTGCTGGGGCATGCTGGAAAAACTGGCGCCGACCTGGCTGGCGGGCATGCCGGCCATCATCAAGCCGGCCACCGCTACCGCGCAGCTGACGCAGGCAATGGTCAGGCTGATCGTCGACAGCGGGCTGGTGCCGGAAGGAGGGCTGCAGCTGGTTTGCGGCGGCGTCGGCGACATGTTTGCGCACCTGGATTATCAGGATGCGGTGACTTTCACCGGTTCGGCGCAGACCGGGCAGCGGCTGCGGGCGCATCCGCGCCTGCTGGAAAAATCAATCGCGTTCACCATGGAGGCGGATTCGCTCAACTGCTGCGTGCTGGCGGAAGACGTGACGCCGGAGATGCCGGAGTTTGCGCTGTTCATCAAAGAAGTGTGCCGTGAAATGACCGCCAAGGCGGGGCAGAAATGCACCGCGATCCGCCGCATCATCGTGCCGGCGGCGCAGGTGGCGGCGGTGCGTCAGGCCCTGTTGCAGCGCCTGGCGGGGGTGACGGTAGGCGACCCGCAGCTGGAGCAGGTGCGCATGGGGGCGTTGGTCAGCCACGAGCAGCGTGATGATGTGCAAAGCAAGGTGGATTTCCTGCTGCGCAACGGCTGCGAACCGCTCTGTGGCGCGGCGCTGGATAAGCTGGAAGTCCTGGGCGACGGTGCGCGCGGCGGGGCGTTTTATCCGCCGACCCTGCTGTATTGCGCCGATCCGCTCACCCATCAGGCGGTGCACGGCACTGAGGCCTTCGGCCCGGTGGCGACGCTGATGCCGTATGCGGATACCGAGCAGGCGATCGCGTTGGCGTTGCTGGGGCAGGGCAGCCTGGCAGGATCGCTGGTGACCGCCGATCCGGCATTGGCCAAGCGCTTCATTCGCGCGGCGGCCTGCGCCCACGGCCGCATGTTGATTTTGGATGAGCAGGCGGCGGCGGAGTCCACCGGCCACGGTTCGCCGTTGCCGATGCTGGTGCACGGCGGCCCGGGGCGCGCCGGCGGCGGTGAAGAGCTGGGCGGGCTGCGCGCGGTGAAGCACTATATGCAGCGCACGGCGATCCAGGGCAGCCCGGCGATGCTGGCGGCCATCGGCGGCGAATGGGTGCGCGGCGCGCCGGTCGTCGAGCATCCGGTGCATCCGTTCCGGAAATACTTCGAGCAGCTGCAGCTGGGCGACAGCCTGTTGACCGCGCGCCGCACCGTGACCGAGGCGGATATCGTCAACTTCGCCTGCCTGAGCGGCGACCATTTCTACGCGCACATGGACAAGATCGGCGCCGCCGACTCGCTGTTCGGCGAACGGGTGGCGCACGGTTACTTTGTGGTGTCCGCCGCGGCCGGGCTGTTTGTTGACGCCGCCGTCGGGCCGGTGATCGCCAACTACGGCATGGAGAATCTGCGCTTTATCGAGCCGGTGAAGATCGGCGACACCATTCAGGTGCGGTTGACCTGCAAAAAGAAAATCCGCAAGCCGCAGAAAACCGCCGAAGATCGCCCGCACGGCGTAGTGGTGTGGGATGTGCAGGTGTTGAATCAGGAACAGCAGCCGGTGGCGCTGTACAGCATTCTGACGCTGGTGGCGCGCCAACAGGGGGATTTCGAGGCGTGATGCGCGTTTGCCGCCGCCGGTAACACCGACGGCGGCAAATCAGTCAGATCAACGGCTGGCCGCGCAGCTGTTCCAACACTTTCAGCGGTGAACGCTGCGGATCCTGCATTTTATTCACCGGCAGCAGGAAGGTCTGTTCCAGCATAAACTGGCCGCCCATCGCGGCGTGCGGCGTTTGGTCCGAGAAGCAAATCCAGCTGCTGCCCGGCGGGAACGCCAGCGCCAGCTGTGGGCCACGCTGCTGATAATCGCCATCGGCCTTCATGGCGTCATGCAACTGCAGCATCAGGTGGTCATAATGGCTGCGGCGAGTTTTGGTGATGCGCACCTGGTGCTGCAGCCAGCTGCTTAACGCAGAATAGCGGGCCAGACGCGGCATAAAGCGTTCCGCCAGCTCAGGGAACGGCTCGCCGACCCGCCATTGGCGAGGTTCACCGTGCGGATTGATGTTGGTGAAAATGCGCAGAATGCGTTCGCCGTAGTTCGGGCGCGACGGGAAAGCGTCGACGTGCAGCCGGCTGTCGTCTTTGCGCCAGGAGCTATTGGCGCGCCAGGCGGAGACCGGATGTAAACGCAGGCTGCCGGTTGGGTGGTGCAGCGCCTCCTGATACTCGGGCAACAGCCCGGCGATCAGCTGACGGCACGATTGGTAATAGCGCTCCAGCAGTTGCTGAACCTGCTGCCGGCGTTCCGCGACGGCGACGCCGGTCAGCTTGCCGGACAGCGGTTGATAGCTGATGTTCTTGCGCTTCGGATCGACCAATGCCGGATCCAGCAGCGGCATTTCCTGCTCAGACAGGGTGAAGGCCAGCTCGGGCAGAAACAGCACCTTGCCCTGTTCCAGTTCGCTGACCGCGCTGGACGCTTCTTGCGCCGCCCATTGTTGCAACGGCAGCGTCAGGATGGCCCGTTCACGCGTAATATCGCCAGTAGGCATGAGATCTCCTCGCAAATCTATATCGCTTTATTCCCGCCTTTCAGGTTGCCGCGTGGTTGGCTGCACTGGCTTGAGCAGTGGCTGGCTGGAGCGGCGCCAGAAATTTTTGCACCGGTCGCCCAATTGCAACGTGAAATTTGCGGGTTCTATTATGGATGTATCAGCAGGGCGCAGTGCGCCGAAGCGTGCGATGGCTTCCTGATATATAGAATAGTCCTGATAAGAGTATCACCGGCAACGCCAATAAAAAGTAAACGGGGGCTAAACGAGGCCTGGCGTAGGCACGAATAATCAAAAATGGCACGAATGGGTTGTTGAATGGCGTGTTTTTATCTTATTGAATTATATTAGAAATAAATACCCTGCTTATTTATTGGCGTTATTTCATTCAGAGAGTGGAGCGAGTCGGTGAAATAATGTTTCGGAGGGAAACTATTTCATTTTTGCCGGGTGAATAAATCGGGCCGCCAAATTTTGGTGACCCGATGATTGCTTAAGCACCGTAAATGCAGTTTTTGCCTTTTTTCTTGGCCTGATACAGCGCGCTGTCCGCCTCATTGATAAAGCTGATCGGCGTATCATTATACATATGCGGCACTTTGGCGCAGATGCCGATGCTGATGGTAACGATGCCGTGCGGGTTGCCCTGATGCGGAATTTTCAGATCTCGCACCGCCTGGATGACGCGTTCGGCGAAAATCAGCGCGCCCTGCACGTCGGTATCCGGCAGGATAATCCCCATCTCTTCGCCGCCGTAGCGCGCCAGTATGTCGTTGCTGCGGCACGCCAGCCCCTTCAGCGTTTGGCCGATTTGCTGCAGGCACTGGTCGCCGGCGACGTGGCCATAGCTGTCGTTGTACTGCTTGAAGTAGTCGATATCCAGCATCAGCAGCGCCACGCTGCGGTAGTTGCGCGAAGCCCGCGCCAGCTCGTTCTTCAGCGCGATATCAAACTGGCGACGATTGGCCAGACCGGTCAGGCCGTCCAGCAGCGCCAACTCTTCGAGCATCTGGTTGATGCTGGTCAGCTGATCGCGGGTGCGCATCAGCTCGGCTTCGGTTTGCATGCTGTGCTTGATTTGCCGCAGCAGCACCATGCCCATCGCCAACAGGATCATCAGCAGAGAGAGGCCGCCGGCGGCGAACAGGCCGGCGTCGGTGCGCCAGTCCGCCAGCGCGTCGCGTTTCGACAGCCCGGCAGCGATCACCAGCGGAAAGCGATTGACCCGCGAATAGCCGTAGATGCGCTCTACTTTGTCGTACAGCGAGGTGATGGTGGCGTTGCCGAACTCCGAATGCGGTAAAATTTCGCTGAACAACACGCCCTTGGCGATGTTTTTACCGATCGAGGCCGCTGAGTAAGGGCGGCGGTAAAGGATGGTGCCGTCCGCCAGCAGCAGGTTCAACGAGGCGTCGGTGTTGAGGGCGAAGCTGTCGTAAAACTGGCGGAAATAATCGACGTACAGCGTCGCCAGCACCACGCCGCCAAAGCTGCCGTCCGGGTTGTTGAAGCGCCGTGATACGGGGATGATCAGATCGCCGCTAGTGCGGCTGCGGATCACCTTGCCGATGTACAGGCCGCCGCCGTCGCGGTTTTGATGGTATTTGAAGTAATCACGATCGGCGTTGTTGGCGTTCTTGATGAACTTGCCCGAGGAGGTCGCCAGCCAGCGGCCGCGCGCGTCGTAGATAAACAGCCCATGCAGCTGCGGCAGATTGCCGACCTGCGTCTGCATGACGCGCTGCAGCCGCGTCAGCTGCGATGGGCCCAGCCCGTCGTTCAGGAGGCGTTCGGTCAGATCGAGCAGATTGCCGTCCACCTGCATGAAGGTATCGTCGGCGTGCTGCGCCAGCGAGCGGGCGAGGTTGGCGGATTCATGCTCGGCGCTGCGCAGATCGCGCTGGTGCGCGTTCCAGATTTGCCAGCTGTTAAAGAGGATCAGCGTGGCGGCAACGATGATGACAAACACGCCGGCCTGAAATAATAATGGGGAGCTTTTAACGCTGCGCGGCGGCACGGCATCCTGTATGGGTTGCTGCTGAGTCATGTCACCCTTGTGGTTTGATTACTATTCAACTTGAGTTAAGAGCAATCCTATATTTTATGCATAAATGCGCCAGACCTCTAGCCCTTAACGAGGCGATACGGAGAAAGGCATGCCGCAATCTGCCTCTGCGGCGGTGTGAAGACTACGGAGTATAGAGTCAATGTCGGATTACATCATTATCACTTTACTGACGCTGGCGGTGTATTACCCCCTTACGCTGGGGGCGCTGGCGGGGATGATGTACATCGCCTGGCGGCGCCGCCGATCGCCCTACTGGCGGTTGGGGTTGGTGCTGTTGACGCTGCTGTTCGTGCTGTTCGCCAAGGCGGCGTATGACTGGCACCGCTATAGCTAGCGGCGCCATGGCGGGTTATTCGACGTTGATCATCCAGTTGACGCCAAATTTATCGGTCAGCATGCCGAAGCCTTTGGCCCAAAAGGTGGCTTGGTAAGGCATCGTCACCTGGCCGCCCTGCGCCAGATTATCGAACAGCTTGCGCCCTTGCTCCGCATCGCTCGGATTCTGCGACAGCGAGAAGCCTTTATGCGAAGCGCCGCCGCTGTCGTCCTGCGGGCAGCCGTCGGAGGCCATCAGCACGCCGTCACCGATCAGCAGGCGCGCATGCATGATCGCCTCCGGGTTGACGTCCTGTGGCCCGCCTTGCCGAGCTTCTTCGGGCATGTCTTTGTAACGCATGACCATTTCAATTTTGGCATTCAACTGCTGCACGTAGAAGTTAATCGCTTGCTCACAGTTACCGCTGAAAAACAGATAGGGTTGTACCAGCATGACATTGACCTCGGTTGTGACCCGACAGGCAACGACCGGCCCGCGGGCAGGAAGAAATGGTTGCTGGCGGCAATGATTGCCGTCGGTGACTTATTAGTGTAGTTCCCGTGGCGAAGAATGCTTGTGCGAGGCGAGCGCGCCTTCGCCAGCGGTGTGGCGGGCGAAGGCGCGAGGGCGTTAATACAGCGAAGGTTCGCCGGGCGGACGGGTTTTAAACCGGCGGTGCAGCCACATGTACTGATCGGGTGCCAGCAGCACCTGTTCTTCCACCACGCGGTTCATCATGGCCGCCGCGCGCGTTTCATCGTCCAGCGGGAAGTCCTTCAGCGGCGGCTGTACGATCAGCTCATAGCCCTGCGCATGCGGCAGGCGGCGCGGCACGAAAGGCACGATCGACGGCCGCCCCATGCGCGCCAGGATAAAGGTACCGGTTGTCGTGGCGGCGTTTTCAACGGCGAAGAACGGCGCGAACACGCTGCTTTGCGGGCCGTAATCGTGATCCGGCGCGTACCACAGGATTTCCCCCTGTTTCAGGTTGCGGATCATGCCTTTGATATCTTTACGATCGATCATGAACTTATTCGAGCGCAGCCGGCCGCGGGTCTGTACCCACTCCATCAGCTTGTTGTTATGCGGGCGATGCACGCCGATGCCGGGATTTTGCATGCCGAAAATGCGCGCGCCCAGTTCCAGCGTCAGGAAATGCAGACCGATCAGCAAAACGCCTTTGCCGTCCTGGCGTGCCAGCTGCATGTTTTCCATGCCGCTCACCTTGAACCAGCGGGCGATGCGCCAGTCGGGCCAGAACCAGGCCATGCCGACTTCGAACAGGCCCATGCCGACGGACTCAAAATTTTTGACGATCAGCGCCTCGCGCTCGGCGGCGAGCATTGCGGGGAAGCAGAGTGCCAAATTGCGGCGCGCTATTTTTACCCGGCGTTTCATCAGGCGCATGGCTAGTCTGCCGAGGCCGTGTCCAAGCCGATATATGAGCGGGTAGGGCAGTAACACCAAGAGATAGAGCATTCCCAGCCCTATCCACAGCAACCAATAACGAGGGCGCAAGAATTCGCGCTCAAAGCGTTGGTTTGAAAGCATTTTTCCTGTTCTTCCTTTTCTTTCCCAATGGGACCTTAACCCAAATTGTTATAGGGCAAATGATAGAATATTTGGTGCTAAATAGGGTTTTCCATTAATGCTTTTTTTTGCGCTTTATTTAGCAACGCGCGGATAACGGGGTGAGTTAGGATTTTTACTGAGGAAAAGGAGGATATTTACCGCTATTTCAACCGGCTGGCGCAATTGAAAAATAAAGACACAATTAAGCGAATCGCAAAAGTGACAACCGCTATGTAACCTTAGAGAAACAGTAACGCGGCGGAACCGTCCCAAACGGCGGCCAGCGCGTACAGCAGTGCGAGAATCAGGACGAACGGGGCATTGAACATGGGCTTTTCCTCCCAGAGATTTGTGTAAAGTTTAGCCTGCCGAGATGACAGCAGGATGAAATTAGATCGTTTTTTGTACGGTGAAATTCAGACGGACGGAAATGGGTAAACCGCTGATTTTTTACTATAGTCATAGTGTGAAGTTGTGCGTTTGTCGCCGTACGCCCTGCATTGAGCGGCTGTGGGCAGATTGCCTGGAGCAAGATCGCGGGGCGGGCGGTGCCGGGCGTGAAACATGTGACGCAATTCTCAGAGGGTTGGTCTGTAAGGATTTGACATGTCATATGAAAATGACGATCTAAACGGTGTTGAGCAACCGAGCGACTACGTGAAAACCACCGCCTGCGAAGTGCGCAGCGGTGTAAAAGCGGCGCTCGAGCAATCATGTGCCTGCATCAAGGATAATCCTTGGGCGGGGATAGGCGCCGGCGCCGTCGTGGGCCTGGTAATAGGATTTCTGTTAGGCAAAAGGTAATAGGGAGAGTAGAGATGGGCATCATTTCCTGGATCATTTTTGGTTTAATCGCCGGTATCCTGGCCAAATGGATTATGCCGGGCAAAGACGGCGGCGGGTTTATTATGACCGTGGTACTGGGGGTCGTGGGCGCCGTGGTCGGCGGCTATATCAGCACCTTCTTCGGTATGGGTCGCGTTGACGGCTTTAACCTGGGCAGCTTTGTGGTGGCGGTAATCGGTGCCCTGGTGGTGCTTTTTGTCTACAGGAAGATCAAAGGCTAAGCAGCCGTTGCTCAACAGGGTCGCCGCGGCGGCCCTTTTTCGTGAAATCAATCCGGCGGTGCGGCGCGGGCCGTATCGGCTGAAAGGGGAATATCATGGGTCTGTTCGATAGCGTATTGGGTAACATTCTGGGCGGCGGCGCCAACGGTAAAGGCATCGATTACATCGCCATCATGCAGTGGGTTGAGCAACAAGGTGGCCTGCAGGCCATTTTGGACAAGTTCCGTCAGGGTCAGTTCGGCGATATTGTCGGCTCCTGGCTCGGCAATGGCGAAAACCAACCGATTACCGGCGATCACGTACAGCAGGCGTTGGGCAGCGATGCGATCAATCAGCTGGCTGAAAAGCTGGGTGTCGATCCGGCTCAGGCCTCCAGCACCATTGCACAGTTTTTGCCAACGGTCGCGGATGCCGCTTCGCCAAATGGCGAAGTGCAGCAAGACAGCAACGAACTGGGCGACATGGTCGGCAAACTGTTCAAATAAGGCTTATGCTCCCGGCGTCTGGCCGGGGGCATTCACTCCGCTAATTCCCTCGATCGCCGTCAACGCCTGTTGCAGATGCGCCACCCAGGCGCGCACTTTCTCCGGAATAAATCGTAATGCGGGATAGACCGCGTGCAGCGCCATGGGTGGATAGCGGTATTCCGGCAATACGGGCACCAGCGCCCCTGTCGCCAGCTGCTCGCCGATCAACGGCCGCTGAGCGCCGCCGATACCAAGCCCCGCCTCGATGGCCGTCAGCAGCGATAGCGTATTGTTGGCGCGGAACGTGGGCCGCAGCGCCACTATCTCGGGGCCGTGCGGGCCGATCAGGGTGAGTGTATCGCCGTCGTTCAATCCGCTGTAGCGAATGTGCGCATGTTTTGCCAGCTCCGCCGGCGAACGTGGAACGCCATGCTTTGCCAGATACGCCGGTGATGCCACCAGCAGGCGTTGTAGTTCGCCCAGCCGTTTCGCCACCATGCCGGGCGCGTGCAGTTCGCCGAAGCGCAGCGCCACGTCGATGCCTTCACCGATCACGTCGGCGCGGCGATCGTCCAGCAGCAGCTCGATGGTGAGGTCCGGATGGCGCTGCTGGAAAGCGATGGCCAGCGGCGTGACGTGCCGCTGGCCGAATCCGGTCGGTGCGTGAAGGCGCAGGTTGCCCTGCAGCCGGTGGCGCTGGCCGTGCAGCGCCTCTTCCGCTTCGTCGACCGCCGCCAGAATCGCTTTGAGGCGTTGATAATAACCGCTGCCGGCCTCGGTCAGGGAGACTGCCCGGGTGCTGCGAAACAGCAGCTGCGTCCCCAGTTCCTGCTCC
Source organism: Serratia sp. SSNIH1 (assembly GCF_002935055.1). Classification (NCBI taxonomy): domain Bacteria; kingdom Pseudomonadati; phylum Pseudomonadota; class Gammaproteobacteria; order Enterobacterales; family Yersiniaceae; genus Serratia; species Serratia sp. SSNIH1. Next base: position 3,774,374 of record NZ_CP026383.1, on the reverse strand, counting down.
AGACCGGCGATTTGCTGACTGACCGCCGGCTGCGTCAAGCGCAGATCGCGAGCGGCGGCCGACAGGCTGCCCAGCTCCGCCACCCGCATAAAGGTTTTCATTGCGTTCAGCTTATCCATGTCGATCTTGCCTATAGGTTTTTCTTATTAGTGTTAGTGGAGTTTCTCGTCTACCGCAAGCAGTGCTAATCAATAACACTCGGGGCATCGACAACCCGAGGAGTGACAAGATGAACGCAAAGCGGCAGGCGTTAGTGATCGGCGCCAATGGCGTAATAGGGCGCCGATTGATTGAGGAACTGACCGGTCAAGGCTGGCCCGTGGTGGGTGTCTCGCGCCGGGGTGGGGAACCGGCGCCTGGTGTGCGCCACCTGCAGGTGGATCTGCTGGATGCGGAGGCAACGCGCGACGCGCTGCGGCCGCTGAGCGCGATTAGCCACGTCTTCTATGCCGCCTATCAGGATGCGCCGGATTGGGCAGGCCTGGTGGCGCCCAATCTGCAGATGTTGCAACACGTCGTCGAGGGGCTGGAGCCGATCGCGCCGGCGCTGGAGCATATCAGCCTGATGCAGGGCTACAAGGTGTATGGCGCCCATTTGGGGCCGTTTAAAACACCGGCGCGTGAAAGCGACGCCGGGCATATGCCGCCGGAGTTTAACGTGGCGCAACAGCGGTATCTGGCGCAGCGTCAGGCCGGCAAACGTTGGCATTGGAGCGCCATTCGCCCGAGCGTGGTGGGGGGCTTCTCTCTCGGCAATCCGATGAACCTGGCGTTAAGCATCGCGGTTTACGCGTCGATCAGTAAAGCGCTTGGGCTGCCGTTGCGTTTCCCCGGCAAACTGGGCGCTTACCACAGCCTGCTGGAAATGACCGAGGGCGGGCTGTTGGCGCGTGCCACGCTCTGGGCGGCGACCGAACCGGCGGCGGCCAATCAGGCGTTTAATATCAACAATGGCGATCTGTTTCGGTGGAGCGAGATGTGGCCAAAAATCGCCGCTTACTTCGGGCTGGAATGCGCGCCGCCGCTGCCGATGCCGTTGGAGAGCATGATGGCGGACAAAGCGATGCTGTGGCGAGAGCTGGTGCAACGGCACCAATTGACCGAACCGGACTATCGCGCGGTGGCCGGCTGGCGTTTCGCCGACTTCGTCTTTTCCTGGGACTATGACATGTTCGCGGACGGCAGCAAGGCGCGGCGTTTCGGTTTCCATCAGTTTGTCGAAACCGAAGCCATGTTTTTCTCGCTGTTCGATGAGTTCCGCCGCCGTGGCATCATTCCCTGAGTGCGGCATTGGTTTCCCCGCAGCGCAGGCTGCGGGGAACGGCTTCAGAACGTCAACATGATCTTGCCGATGTGCTCGCTGGACTCCATCAGCGCATGCGCGGCGGCGGCCTGCTCGAGCGGGAAGGTTTTAAAAATTTGCGGCTTCAGGACGCCGCGCTCCAGCAGCGGCCAAACCTTCTCGTGCAGATCGGCGGCAATCTGCGCTTTGTCCGCGACGCTGCGCGAGCGCAGCGTTGAACCGGTATGGGTCAGGCGTTTCAACAGCAGTGGCATCAGATTGAGCTCTTTTACCACGCCATTTTGCGTGCCGATTTGTACGATGCGACCTTCCATCGCCGCGGCCTGATAGTTCTTGGCCACATAGTCGCCGGCGATCAGATCGACGATCACGTCGGCGCCTTTGCCGTCGGTGGCGTCTTTGGTGCGTGCGACAAAATCTTCGCTGCGGTAGTTAATCGCCACGTCGGCACCCAACGCCAGGCTGGCCTGGCGCTTCTCTTCGGAGCCAACGGTGGTGATCACCTGCGCGCAGAAGGCTTTTGCCAGCATGGTGGCGACCGTGCCGATGCCGGAGGTGCCACCGTGGATCAACACGGTTTCGCCGGCTTTGAGGTGGCCACGCTGGAACACGTTGACCCAGACGGTAAAGAAGGTTTCCGGCAGCGCGGCGGCCTCGGTCAGGCTCAGGCCCGCCGGCACCGGCAGCGCATTGCTTTCATGCACGGTGCAGTATTCGGCATAGCCGCCGCCGGCGATGAGGGCACAAACCCGATCGCCGAGCGCGAAGTGAGTTACGCCTTCACCGATGGCGACGACTTCGCCGGCGATTTCCAGGCCGGGGATATCCGAAGCGCCGGGCGGTGGCGCATAGTTCCCCTGACGCTGCAGCACGTCGGGGCGGTTAACGCCGGCGGCGGCGATTTTCACCAGGAGTTCGCCCGCTTGCGGGACGGGCATCGGGCGTTCGGTGACGACCAGAACCTCGGGAGCGCCGGGTTGGCTGATCTCAATGGCTTTCATCGTGCCGGGCTGCGCTGCATTTGTTGACATGCTCATTCTCCTCATCGTGGCGGACGTGGTTATCCAGGCGGAACGCCCGCAATAAAGTCTGCTGTTAGCTTAGCGAAATCGAATGAGGTGCGCGTGGTCGAATAGAGCGGTTTTGCGAGAAAGGGAGGACGCCGCCGCGATGGGCGGCTGGATATCAATCGTTAGGGGGGATGCGGAACCCTTTTAACGAGACGATAAAGTGTTCTTTCCCTTTGGAGATCTTGGCGCCTTTATCGCACCACAGGCTGGCAAGCTGGAAGAAGTCATCGCTGCCGATATCGTAGGCCAGTTCGATTTTCTTGGCTGTGCCGGCGCGGATGAGCTTTTCTGCTTCCTGATGGTTTGCAGCTTTAATTATGGTCATGGGCGAAATCCTTGGTGTTAAGCCAGAGCGGATAATCGCGAATCATCATATGGCCATATTGTGACATTTTTGTGATGAAAACATGACGGTCCACGAAGGCGCGGCGTGCGGCGTGCCGCGCCTTTGCGGTGTAAACACGTTATCTATTACCGATCGTGCGGGCGAACGAATGTGCTTTTCTTCTGAGATTTTAAGTGTTTATAGAGCGAATAGCCCGCAATGCCGGCCAAGGCAGCCAAGAGGGCAAGGGATCCTGTGGCCATGAACATCACCTCCGAATAAGAATGGCAAGGAGGCGTATTTGTGACATTCATCACTTTACGGGGCAATGAGAGCAATCTGTAATCGGGAAACGGGCATGAGGGAGGAGCAAAAAAAAGCGCCTATAGGGAGGCGCATAAAGATTTGCAACACAGCTTGTTGTGTTCAACACCAGGAGGAGTGGTGAACTGGCGCTATTCTATGCAGCGGCGAGGGCGGCTGATATAGGTATTACTCCGAAAGCGCTGCTACCACTCATAGCCCAACTGAATGTTGTAATCGGGATCCTGATTGGTGGAGTAAGGATCGGATTGGCGGCGGCGATCGGTTTTCTTCACCGGGCCCTCATAGGCGGGATAAGGTTTGGCGCGCGGCTTGCTGCAGCCTGGATGATCGCATTCGATATCGACGCGAAAACCGTTCTTGTCGCGTGCCTCTGCCCAGGTAATCGGCGGTTTCGCCGCCTTGGGGGCCGGCCCCGGCGGAGCCACCGGTTTTGGGGACGGGGCAATGCTGGGCTCTGGTGGCTGATAATTCAGCTCCAGCGCGCCCAGTGGGGCGCTGCAAGCAGCAAAGACCAGCAGGGCGGTAACGCTGGCGGCCGGTAATGTGAGCCATCTTGGCATGGTGAATCTCCCTGAATGATTTCTTTGTGCAACTATAAAACAGCGTAACGATAATTACTATCATTTGCCTTCGATGAAATGAGGGGGAAGGTGGCGATCCCGTAGGCGGGCGGGGTCAAATCCTGTGCGCTTAGCCGAGATTAACGCCCCTGCACGGCGAAAAAGGTTGCTATTGCCGCTCGCTCGTGAGTTAATGATGTCGGCCTGTGGTACAGACCTATTTATGCACGACATTTTGAGTAAAGTAGTTCAAATTTAAAGCGTTATCCCGGATAGCCCTTCTCTGACGAATTTCCTTTCCAGTGCCTCCATAAGTAACTGATGACCGGCTATCTCGCCCATGGCGGCTAACATTATTATTGAAGGAAATTAGACATGTCCAACATGATCAAAGGTCAAGTGAAGTGGTTCAACGAAGCTAAAGGTTTTGGTTTCATCACCCCAGCAGACGGCAGCAAAGACGTATTCGTACACTTCTCTGCTATCCAGGATCAAGGCTTCAAGACCCTGGCTGAAGGCCAGAACGTACAGTTCTCTATCGAGAACGGTGCGAAAGGTCCATCTGCGGCTAACGTTACCGCTATCTAATTGGCGTCTACCGCTGATTGAAAAAAACCCGCCGCGGCGGGTTTTTTTATGCCTGCAATTCGGCGGTGCGCAAAAAAAAGCCCGCAAGTCTGCGGGCAAAAGTTCCTTGTTACTTCTTCATTTGCGAGCGCTTCTCTGGGGGGAAACGCCTGAAGACAGGCTACGCGAGGCCGGCTTAAGATTCTGCGGCCAAACCGTTAAGAAAGTGAAAATCCGGGCGGCTGCTACGCTGAGAGCGAGGCCGGCTTGGCGCGGGGCGGTGTCCTTCCCCCTGGGTTTTGTCATACACTGATGCCAATCGCAAATGATGGGGAACGGTATGCAGGTTAACGATCGAGTGACGGTAAAAACAGACGGCGGCCCGCGGCGCGAGGGCGTCATTCTGGCCGTAGAGGTATTCAACGAAGGGACTATGTATCTGGTTTCTCTTGAAGACTATCCGGCGGGCGTATGGTTTTTTAATGAAATCGACAGCCGTGACGGGACGTTTGTGGAGCCATGTCGCGAGCATGGGCAGTAACGTCGGTTAATCTCATTAATTTGCTAATGAAATTGTCCATTTTGAGATTATTTCATTGCGGTAAGATTTTTTTTATCGACGGCAAAAAAATACCCGCTGCGCTAGCGGGGGATAGCGCAGCAGGTATTCTTTTGGTGGTTCCAGTATCCGATATCCAGGTGACTTTATCACCGGATATTTAACGGCCGACAAAACAGAGTGGGGGCATTCTCTGCGGCTCAACGGCTATTGACAAATATTCCACTGGTCAGCGTATCGGTCAAACGAACAACGTGGTAAATGATCTGCTTGTTGTGCGTCTTTATTTTCCGCTTGATGTTTCCCTTGTGGGAGGAGACCGTTTTGGCCTTTATTTGCATCTGGTCTGATATCTGGATGGTGCCTTGACCGGACATCCACATGCGTAACATGTTCGATTCGGTCTGGCTCAGCGTTACCGGCGTTTGGTCCAGAGAGGACTTCTCCGCCCGTAGGGACGTTCTCTCGAGATAGTGACTAAGTAGCTGATTCATAGTCTCTGGTTTGATGGATTTTGACGATATGATAACGTTTTTGCGAACATATAAATAATCGTCGAAATGTACATTGGTAATAGCCATGAAGATGAAGAATAACGTATCCGGGTGCAGTGAAATCACCCGTTTTATTCGCTCGGTGGCGTTTGCTTCGTGGATGAAGCAGTCCTCGTTAATAAATACCAGGCTTGGATTCAACTTGCTGCATTTTTCATGCAGGCTGTCAATATCCTCGATAGCATTAATATGGCGTTTTTTCACGCCATGCGAAGTCAGATAGTCGGTTAATCCCAATCTGGTATAGCTACATGAATCCATGATGATCGTTGGCATATCGCACCCCCACTTAAATCCGTTTTACTGCGGTAATATGAGAAAAAGCCTAAAAAGCCGAAAGGCAAAATGGAGCAATAATTCAGTGTAGCCAGTGTTCTATCAATAAACACGACGGCACTCAATGATATTTTCATACTAAACTTATTAATCACATGAATCTATAAGTTTGGCTTAAGTCAGAGAGATTTGCTGATCGCTCGGCGTTGACGCGATCGGCCTGACTTGCGCTTGGCGCCCGCGCTTGCTGACATTGCTTGCCGAGATTCTGTTCATCATGTCACGAAACAAAATTTTAGTTTGCTAGGAAAAGTCTTAAAAAAAATTCATGTGTTAGATTTTTGAGGATTTTCAGTGCACTTTTTGAGTGACTAAAAAGTGTTCTTTCGATTTTTTGTTTTTTTAACGATAAAAATCATTAAGTTGAATGTTTTCTCTCCTTATTTGATAATGATAATCACTTCTTTTTTTATCATAACAACCAAAAAAAGTTAACGTTGTGGCTGAAATGTGTAGCTTAATTGTTGCTATAACTCACCGTTTTACAATGGGTTATATGGGTATTTATTTCGCTTGAAATAATTTTGGTGAATATTTAACGGTGATTGAGTTGTTTTTCTAAACTATCATCCTGTTGTCCGCGCCAGCGGGGCGGGGGCAGGTCGGAGTTGTCTCCGGCCCGCGTTGGTTTTAACTTGCCTTTCCACCTTTCAAAAGCAGGATGTCGCAGTGAGACAGAATCAGTATGGGCAGCCAATAGGCGATGCCCTTCCTCATTGGCAGCCGGCAGGCCTGCCCGGTCACAGGTTACTGCAAGGGCGGTTTTGCCGCCTTGAACCCCTTAGCCTTGAGCGCTGGGGGGATGAGCTCTATCGGGCTTACCAAACCGCCGAGGATGACCGAGACTGGACCTATCTGTTTTGGGAACGGCCGCAGACGCGCGAGGATTTCCAGCGTTATCTCCAGGCTCAGGCGTCCAGCGCTGACAGAAACACGATGGTGGTGGTCGATCAGGCAAACGGACGCGCCGTGGGGACCTGCGCTTTTTTGCGCATCGATCCCGCCAACGGCGTGGCCGAACTGGGCACCATCAACTGGTCGCCGCTGATGAGGCGCAGCGCGCTGGGCAGCGAGGCGATTTTCCTGATGCTGCGGCATCTGTTTGACGATCTTGGCTATCGGCGCTGCGAATGGAAGTGCGATAGCCTCAATTTGCCTTCGCGCCAGGCCGCCGAGCGCTTGGGTTTCCGTTACGAAGGCACTTTCCGCCAGGCGGTTGTCGTCAAAGGACGCACGCGCGACACCGATTGGCTGTCGATCATCGACGCGGAATGGCCGGCGCGACACGCCGCCTTTGCCGCCTGGCTGTCGCCGGATAACATCAGCGATGACGGGCGGCAAGCGCGGCGTTTGCAGGCCTTCCAACTCGGGTAGCGCCGCGCGCCTTAGGCCGTCTCTGGCAGACAGTGGCGCAGCGAGTCCAGCGCCAGCCGGATGTCCCGTTCCTCCGTCATCCAGTTGACCAGCGCGGCGCGGATCCCCGGCTGATGGTTATAGGTCGTTGGGGTGCAACGCACCACGCCGTGCCGGTTAAGGCGCTCGAGAAAGCGATCGCGCGCCGCTTCGCTGTCGCCCTGCGGGCGGCTGAGCGCGAAGCACACCACGTTCAAATTCACCGGCGCCAGCAAATGGAAGCCGTCGTCGGCCGCTAACGCCGCACCCAGCGCCTGCGCCAATCGGACGTTGCGCTCGACGATATCCCGTATGCCGCTGCGGCCATAGGCTTTCAGCGTCAGCCAGAGCGGCAGGGCGCGAAAGCGCCGCGAATTTTCCGGCGTCAGATGCAGATAGTTGTCCGGCCGCGGCGTCGGCGCTTCCAGGTAGGCCGAATGGTTCTGAAATACCTGCATCTGCAGATCCAGATGGCGGGTAAATTGGATCGCGCTGTCATAAGGCACGTTCAGCCATTTGTGCGCATCGACGGTGATGGAGTCCGCCTGTTGCCAGCCTGCAAGTCGCGGTGCATACAGCGGCGAACAGGCCGCCACGCCCCCGAAGGCCGCATCGACATGCAGCCAAAACGGATAACGCTCCCGCAGCGCCAGCAGACGCGGCAGATCGTCGAAAGCGACGGTGTTGACCGTGCCGGCGCTGGCCAGCACCAACGTGGGGCGGCCCTCGCCGGCGGCGAGCTGCCGCTCCAGCGCCGCCATATCCATAGCTTCAGACTCCGGCAGGCTGGCGACGGTCGTCAGCGCGTCGCGGCCGATGCCGAGCATGCTGAGCGCCTTTACGCTGCTGGCGTGCGGATTGGCCGCCAGCACCCGGATGGGCCCCAGCGCCGCCAGGCCCCGTTGGGCAACATCCACGCCGTGCTGTTGGCCCAGCCACTGCCGGCCAATGGCCAGCCCGGCGAAATTGGCCATGGTGGCGCCGCTGACCAGGCTGCCGCTGAACGCTTCCGGCAGGCCCAGCAGGGATTTCAACTGCGTCACGGCGGCCAGCTCGATCGCCGCGGCGATCGTATCATGGCTGAGCTGGCTATTTTGGTCTGTCACGCTAACCAGCCAGTCCGCCGCGACCGCCGCCGGGGTGCCACCGCCGGTGACGAAGCCGAAATAACGCGGGCCGGCGCTGGCGGAAATGCCCGCCTGATAACGTTGCCAAAAGTCATCCAGCGCCGCCAGGGCGCCTTCACCGTTTTCCGCCAGCCGATCGTCACCGGGTTGCAGCTGCTGTTGCGCGAGCGGTGGGCAGACCGATCGCTGCTGCAGCCCGGCCAGAAAATCTTCCGCCAACTGGCGGGTGTGGTCGAGGATCTGCGGAAACTGTGTAAGATCCTGTTGTAAACGTGGGTGCATGGCGGCTCCGAAAGCATCAGGGATAGATGGCATAAACATAGAACAGTTGCCTGCGGGCCAAAATCGATGAAAAATAACCTTTTTGGATAATCCGGCTAACCAGTGATGAGTGAACGCCTTCCCCTGCACGTCTTGCCGACCTTCGTTATCGCCGCCAGGTTGGAGAATTTGCGCGCCACGGCGCAGCAGGTGCATTTAACGCATGGTGCGGTCAGCCAGCAAATCCAGCTGCTGGAGCAGGCGGTCGGCTACCCGCTGTTTGAACGGCGCGGGCGCGGTGTGCGTCTGAATGCGGCCGGGAAAGAGATGCTGGCGGCGGTAGAGCCGGCGCTGCAGGCGCTGCAGCAGGGCGTTGCCCGCGCCCGGCGCGCCGCGGCAAGCCAGACGCTGCGTATCAGCGTGCTGCCGTCTTTTGCCCATTACTGGCTGTTACCGCGCCTGCCGGCCTTCCATGAAGCCTGCGCCGATATTGCGCTGGATATCGATGCGTCGCTGACATTGCAGGATCTGTCGCAGCGCGGATTCGATGCGGCGATCCGCATCGGCAACGGTCAGTGGGCGGGACTGCAGGCACAGCGCATCGCGTCGGGCGACGTGCTGCCGGTCGCCTCGCCGGACATGGCGCTGCAGTGGGGAACGGCATTCGAGAACGGCGGCGACGTTCCCTTGCTGGAGCACGACGTCAGCCCTTGGCGCGCCTGGTTCAATACGCAAGGGCGCTCGCTGTGCGGGCGGCAACAGGCGTTGTTCAACGATGCAGGATTGTTGATTCGCGCGGCCGAGCAGGGGTTTGGCATCGCGCTGGCGAAAAAGCTGCTGGTGCAGGATGCGATCGCCGCCGGGAGGCTGGTGGCGTTGGCCGCACCCTGTCGCCTGAGCGATGACGACGTTTATCTGGTGTGGCCGCAGACCGCCGGGTTGACGCCAGCTGTTTTGCGGTTGCTGCAGTGGCTGCAGCAACAGTTGGCGGCTATTTAACGGCGCAGCCAAGCCGGCTGCGAGGTGCCGAGCGCGGTCGCCGGCAGCGCCCATTGCAGCGCCGTGCCCTGCAGGCTTAACGGGGCGCGCAGACGTTGCGCGGCGCCCCAGTCGGTCAGTTCCGTTTCCGGGTTTTCGTCGGCGGGGCCGGCCGGCGCCGGCGCTTGTGGCCGATAATGCGCCGGATAGGGATGCGCCAGCAGCAGTTGCGCCGTGCGCGCCAGCGACAGCCTTGCGTGGTAGCCGGTGCCGTGGCTCAGGCGCTGCGCCATACCGGTCAGCACCGCCGCCGCCATCAAATAGCCGGTGGCGTGGTCCAGAGCCTGTACCGGCAGCGGCACCGGCAAACTGGCGCTGCGCCAAACCATGCCCGCCTCCGCCAACCCGCAGCTCATCTGCACCAGGCTGTCGAAACCGCGCCGGGTACGCCACGGCCCGCTCCAGCCGTAGGCATTCAGACAAACGTCGATCAGGCCCGGCGCCAGCGCGCGTCTTTCCTCCGCGCCATAGCCCAACTTCTCCAGCGCACCGGCACGGTAGCCATGCACGATCACGTCGGTGTTTCTCAGCAGATGTTCAAACGTATGGCGATCGCGCGCATTGGTCAGGTTGAGGCGTGCGCTGCGCTTGCCCAGCATCACCTCGTGCTCGACGCCGGGCTCATCCCAACCGTAAGGATCGATGCGCAGCACGTCGGCACCCAAACCGGCGAGAAAACGGGTGGCGATCGGCCCGGCGAGAATGCGCGTCAGATCCAGCACCCGCACGCCGTGCAGCGGCCGGGCTATGGGCAGCGCCCAACCCGGCGGCGACGCTTCCGGCTGCAGCGAGGTGTGGATCAAGGGTTCGAGCGCCACGCTCTTGCCCTGAATATGTTGCCGCCACGCGGCCGCCGAGCGCATTTGGGCCGCACATCCGCCGGCTTCGATCACTGCCTGCTCCAGCTCGCTCTTTTTCCAGCTCAGCACGCGCGCCGCCAGCGTGCCTTTATCCGATGCCGGGTCCAGCACCTGTTCCACCGCCCGCCGATGGTGCGGCGCATTGGTATGCAGGCGTATCCAGCCGTCTGTCGTCTCGTAGTCGCCGGCCAGGGCGTCCCAGGCCGCAGGCAGCGTCCAACCCAGCGGACGCAGCGTCCAGCCGAACCAGAGCGAGGCCAGGCGTTGATCGATCCAGACCTGCGGCGCCTCGGCTGCCTCGCGGCGAAGCAATTCGGCGCAGGCCAAACCGGCGGCGCTCCAGGCGGCGGTAGCCAATTCGGTGACGGGAAAAGCCGAAGGCAATGCGCCGGTACCGCTTACGGTTAACCGGTCGCAGGGCGCGGGGCGTTGCTCCAGGCTTTGCCAAATCTCGTCGAGCAGAGTGTGGATCAGAGGCGTCATCGGCCACTCCTTGCGGGTCGTCGGAAATATAGCCTAGCGTAGCCCACCGCCGGCGACCTTGCTAAGGCGCAACGTCGAACGTGCGGCCGTCGGCCAGTTGGGCGCGCAGGCTGAGGGCCGCTACGCCGGCGAACGGCTGCGCGCTGAAGTTGGCGGTCAGCGTCGCCCCGTCGCTGAACGTCGTCTGTTGCACCCAGCCGTCCCGATCGAGCCAGCGGAAGTCGGTCAGCGCTTTGTCCCACAGGGCCTGATGCAGCGGCCGGAAGGCGGCGTCGGCGCGCTTGATCGCCGGCAGGCGGGCCGCCAGGGTGGCGCGGCTCAGATGGAACATCGGCGCAGTGTTGTACAGCTCGCTGAGCAGACTACGGGTGGTCTGAACGTCGCTGAACTTCAGATTGTCGTAATTCCAGTGGTGGCTGCTGACGATCGCATCGTGGAAAACGGCCTGGTACAGCGGCAGGCGGTAACGCGGATCGAATTCGACGGTGCGGTAGGGCTGTTTCACCTTGGCAGGGCGGAAGAAAAACGCCGGTTGGGCGTTGGGCCACCAGGCGCCGAGATAATAGGGCGAGGATTTATCCTGATTCATCTGTTTATCGCCCCAGCCGAATCCCCAGGTTTCCATGCCGTGGGCGAACATCAGGCTGCGGGCGGTCACCGCATTGCCGTCCTCCGAGCCGAGCGGCAGCTTAAGGGTGGCGCTGAACCAGGCCAGCCTGGCGTTGCGCGCTTCGGCCATTTGCGCCGCGCCGGTCGGGTGGTTGGGCTGATAGTCGTCGGAGACCATGCCGGTGCCGTCCACGTCGAGAAACAGGCTGTTCAACCCGGCCAGTTGCACCAATTCGCGCATGCGCTGTTGAGAATAGGGCAGGACGCAGCCCGGATTGAGGTAGTAACCCTGTTTGCCGAAGCCGGGTTTCTTGCTGCCGTCGGCGCGCACGATGGCGCAGGTTTCCCGCAGCGCCGTCGGCAGTTGCGCGGTGAGCCAGCTGTCGTTCACGCCGCGTGGAATGGCGGTATCGTAGGAGTCGTAGCTGGCGATCAGATAGCCGGCCGCTTTGGCGGCGGTTACCGCCTGCGGGTGCAGGAAGGCGGCGGTCCAGTTATCTGTGCCCAACCACAGGCGCGGCAAACCGGCCTGGCGCAGCGCATCGATCACCGGTTTGGCCAGCCCTGGCCCCCAACGGTCCGCCGGGGTTAACCAACGCCCCAGCTCTCGCTGCGCCCGCTCCCGCACCGCAGCGGCCTGGCGCTGCTGCGCCTGCAGAAAATCGGCGTCATCCGGCGTGGCGCCCAGCGGAATTTGCGCCGTCAACGCCTGGTTGATGCCGTCGATCAGGGGCTGTTGCTGCCAGCCCTCCGGTGTTTTGCCCGCCAGCTGCAGCAAGGATTTTCTGCTCTCGGCATCCATCTTCTGCCGCAGCCCTTCGGCGGCGGGAGAGGCAAGGTAGTGCAGTAACCCCGGCCAATCTTTGACGTCTTCCGCCGCCAGCAGTTTGTCGCCCCACAGGTAGACATGGGTGGCGCCGATCAGCTTTTCGCCTTCGGGCGCCTGTTTTATCTTCTCGCGCAGGCTGCTGAACTGGCCGTTTTGTTGCAAATAGTCGCGGTAGCGGCGGGCGCCGGACAGCGGGGTGTCGCCGACGTGCAGCAGCACCTCGAATGCCTGCTGTTGGTTGAAGCGGTTGAACTGATGCCCGGCGCGCATCTCCAGCTTTTCCTGCGCGGCGGCGAAGGTGACCCGGTTGCTGAACGGCGTCAACATCAGCCAGCTGTAGACCTTGCCCTGGTATTGCTGGCTCCACAGCGGCAGCTTCAGATCCCAGTTGGTATCCAGCGGTGTCATTTCCGCCGTCAGGTAATGGCGCCAGACCGCGTTGTCGAGCGGAATGCGGCTGCCTTCGCCGATCGGCAGCAACAGCGTTTCCGCCTGCGGCGGCAGGCGATACCAGTTCAGAAGCTGTGGCCGGTCGCTGCTGAAGCTCAGGCGCAGATCGCCGTCCTCCAGCCTGGCGCTAACCTTGACCGCGCTCTGCGGCCAGCGCCAGCTGGCGCGTTGTGGCGACGCAGTGAGATCCGCTACCGGTTGCGCGGGCTGCGCCAGATTGACCGGCACAGCGCCGGCGGCAATGCGCAGCGTGGCGGGATCGAGTTCGAACTGCGCGTCGCCTTGCTGCAGCAGCAGGGCATCGGCGGGAAAGCTGACGAGCAGCGCGAGCGCGAGCGGAGAAAGCCGGTGTTTCATCGGGGGCGTCCTTGAAAGATGAAGGAGGACAGTTTACCGATAAGCGCACTGGCACCCAACGTTGTCGCTGCCTATTTGTGACATCGAAATATGATCGCGGTATTCCAGTTTATTTTTCGTTTAATAAATTAGCCTTTACTTCATTACCTGACGTCACTATACTCAGCCAAAATTTCGGTGGAGAAACCCAATTGGACAGTTGTAGTTGTAATAAAACAAATAAGGCAAGCTGACCAATTCTCTTCTGATTTGTTGCTTGCCGTTATCGGCGGGCAGCACCCCTCTCCAGTTATTCCTGAGCTGTGCATACCCGAATAAAAAACGTGTCCTGAGGCCTGACGGTTTCAGGTGAATTGAGTTGGACGTTATTATGGTATTCTGCAGCCACAGCCTTTTCCCTCCAGGCACAGCACGCTGATTCGCTGATTTATTTTCGGCGCGACTTTGCGTGTGCTAAACAGCACATGATTTTATCTCCTGCGGTTAATTAAGGGGACAGTCATGGCTATGACTCCTTTCGTTTTAAATTTATTGCTGGCAATGTGCCTGGGCGCGGTGATTGGCGCCGAGCGCCAGTGGCGCCAACGTATGGCCGGCCTGCGCACCAATGCGCTGGTAGCGACCGGCGCGGCGGTCTTTATTCTCAGCTCCATGTCCACCGATCCGGCCAGCGCCGGCCGCGTGGCCGCGCAGGTAGTCTCGGGTATTGGCTTCCTCGGCGCCGGCGTTATCATGCGGGAAGGGCTGAACATTCGCGGCCTCAACACCGCCGCCACGCTGTGGTGTTCGGCGGGGATCGGCGTCCTTTGCGGCCTGGGCCAGCATTGGGATGCGGTGGTCGCCACGCTGGTTATCCTGTGCGCCAATATCCTGCTGCGCGAAGCCGCGCAGCGCATCAACCTGCAGCCGCACCAGCAGGCGACCGATCTGGAACTGTGCTATCGCATTCAGGTGACCTGCGGCGAACAGGATGAAATTCTGGTGCGCACCCTGATTCTGCAGGCGCTGAATGGCGTCGCCTTGCGGCTGCAGTCCTTGCGCAGCGCCGATATTTCCAGCCCGGGGCAATTGGAAGTGTGTGCGGAAATTACCGCTACGCCGGCTGCGCAAAAAGAAATTGAGGGTATTGTCTGCCGCGTCAGCCTGGAAAAAAGCGTGAGTGCCGTTCGCTGGCGCGTCGCGTCCGAATTACCGGTCTAATTAATTTATATAAATATTTACTAACTTGATTATATGTTCAGGTTTATTCAGGCACGCCTGAATAACGCGGAGCATTAAGGAGGCGTTATGGACGATGACCCCGGAAGGGAAATGATTTCTGCGTGGCTGACAGGGTAATCACGCTATTCAGTCACGCTAATTAAAAAATTCCATTCTGCGCAGAGTCACCTGTTTATCGGGCGGGATATCCCTGTGCGCAGAACGAAAATAAGAGAATAGCGTTATGACTCAGATTAATGAAAGAACGCGTCGCCGTGATAAAGACGCGGTGACCTACGCCATTGCGCAAGAGGCGACTAACAGCATCGCCCAAACGCTGGCGAACCTTAAGTGCAACCGCAACGGCTTGACCCAGGACGACGCCGATGAGCGGTTGGAGCAGTTCGGCGCCAACCAGGTCGCCCACGACAAGGCGCCGCATGCTTTGATTCAGCTGATCAAGGCCTTTAACAACCCGTTTATCTTCGTGCTGATGGTGCTGGCTGCGATCAGTTTCTTTACCGATTATTGGTTGCCGCGCCAGAGCGGTGAAGAAACTGAACTCACCGGCGTTATTATCATTCTGACCATGGTCACGTTGAGCGGGCTGCTGCGTTTTTGGCAGGAATACCGCACCAACAAAGCGGCGGAAGCGCTGAAGTCGATGGTGCGCACCACCGCCACGGTGCTGCGCCGCAGCAGCTACAGCGCGCATCCGCTGACGCTGGAAGTGCCGATCCGTGAACTGGTGCCGGGGGATATCATTCAGCTCTCCGCCGGTGACATGGTGCCGGCCGACGTGCGTCTTATCGCCTCGCGCGATCTGTTCATCAGCCAGGCGATTTTGACCGGCGAAGCGATCCCCATCGAGAAATACGATGCGATGGGCAACGTGGCGCAGAAGTCGAGCGACGGGGAGGTATCCAGCGAGAACGCGCTGCTTGAGCTCTCCAATATCTGCCTGATGGGCACCAACGTCGCCAGCGGCACCGCCACGGCGGTGGTGGTGGCGACCGGCGGACGCACTTACTTCGGCTCGCTGGCCAAGTCGATCGTCGGTTCGCGGGCGCAAACCGCGTTCGATCGCGGGGTGAACAGCGTCAGCTGGCTGCTGATTCGCTTCATGCTGGTGATGGTGCCGGTGGTGTTGCTGATCAACGGCTTCACCAAAGGCGACTGGAGCGAGGCGGCGCTGTTCGCACTGGCGGTGGCGGTCGGCCTGACGCCGGAAATGCTGCCGATGATCGTCAGCTCCAACCTGGCCAAAGGGGCGATCGCCATGTCGCGCCGCAAGGTGGTGGTGAAGCGCCTGAACGCCATTCAGAACTTCGGCGCCATGGACGTGCTCTGCACCGACAAGACCGGCACCCTGACCCAGGATCGCATCATTCTCGAGCACCACATCGACGTCACTGGCGCCAGGGATAACGAGGTGCTGCACCTGGCCTGGCTGAACAGCTTCCATCAGAGCGGCATGAAGAACCTGATGGACCAGGCGGTGATCCGCTTCGGGCGCGGCAAACCGGGGATCGAAGCCCTGGGCCGTTTCAGCAAGGTGGATGAGCTGCCGTTCGACTTCGTGCGCCGCCGGCTGTCGATCGTGGTGGCGGACGAAAATGGCAAGCAGCAGCTGATCTGTAAGGGCGCGGTAGAGGAGATGCTGGAGATCGCCACTCACGTGCGCGAAGGCGACAAGACGCTGGAACTGGACGACGCGCGCCGTGCGGCGCTGCAGGCGCTGGCCCGCGAGTATAACGAAGACGGTTTCCGCGTGCTGGTGCTGGCGACGCGCGAGCTGGATGCGCAATGCCCGGCCGACCCGCTGAGCGTGGCCGACGAGCGCGACATGGTGGTGCAAGGGCTGCTGACCTTCCTCGATCCGCCGAAGGAGAGCGCGCAGCAGGCGATCGCCGCGCTGCAGGAAAACGGCGTGACGGTGAAGGTGCTGACCGGCGACAACCCGGTGATCACCTGCAAGATTTGCCGCGACGTTGGGCTGGAGCCGGGTGAACCGCTCTCCGGGCTGCGAATTGAGCAGATGGATGACGAAGAACTGGCGCGCGAAGTGGAGCAGCGCACGGTCTTCACCAAGCTGACGCCGCTGCAAAAATCGCGGGTGCTGAAAATGCTGCAGGCCAACGGCCATACCGTCGGTTTCCTCGGCGACGGCATCAACGATGCGCCGGCGCTGCGCGACGCCGACGTCGGCATTTCGGTCGACACCGGCACCGACATCGCCAAGGAGTCGGCGGACATCATCCTGTTGGAAAAGAACCTGATGGTGCTGGAAGAGGGGGTGATCAAAGGGCGCGAGACCTTCGGCAATATCATCAAGTACCTGAACATGACCGCCAGCTCCAACTTCGGCAACGTGTTCTCGGTGCTGGTGGCCAGCGCCTTCATCCCGTTCCTGCCGATGCTGGCGATCCACCTGTTGATTCAAAACCTGATGTACGACATTTCTCAGCTGTCGCTGCCGTGGGACAAGATGGATAAAGAGTTCCTGCGCAAGCCGCGCAAGTGGGACTCCAAAAACATCGGGCGCTTTATGCTGTGGATTGGGCCGACCTCGTCAATCTTCGATATCACGACGTATGCGTTGATGTGGTACGTGTTCGCCGCCAACAGCGTGGAACACCAGGCGCTGTTCCAGTCCGGCTGGTTCATTGAGGGGCTGCTGTCGCAAACGCTGGTGGTGCATATGCTGCGCACCCAGAAGATCCCGTTCATTCAGAGCACCGCGGCGCTGCCGGTGTTGCTGACCACCGGGTTGGTGATGGCGCTCGGCATCTACATTCCGTTCTCGCCGCTCGGCGCCCTGGTTGGCCTGCAGCCGCTGCCGTGGGAATACTTCCCGTGGTTGGCCGCTACGCTGGTCAGCTACTGCGTGGTCGCGCAGTTGATGAAGCGTTTCTATATCCGCCGCTTCGGCGAGTGGCTCTAAGCCGCCTCGGCGTTCACTTCGGGGGCGAAATTCTTCGCCCCCGCACCCCTACAGCAGTTTGTTGACCAACAGGCCAAGCATGATGGTCAGCGTGAAGGAAAACAGCGTGCCGAGCAGCACATACTCGGTGCGCATCTTATCGTCGCTCTGGCGCAGATCGCCGAAACGGAAGATAGATTTGGCCGCCAGCAAAAAGCCGATCGCCGGGATTTGCCCCAGCAGCACAAAAGTCAGGATCAGCGTTCTCTCCAGATAGCCAATCTGTTTGCCCGCACGCAGCAGCGAGTCGTTGTCGGCCTTGGCCGAAGGCGGCATTTGCGGCGTCCAGCGCGCCAGCAGCTGCCCGATCAGCAGACTCATCGGCAGATAGATCAGACTGTAGGCCACCAGCACCAGGCCGGTTTGCCAGCGCCCCAGTTGCCGCCCCAGTGCAGCGAGCAGTTCACCGGCGTTCGGCGTCAGCCCCAGCCACAGCAAGGCGATCACCGCCAGATGCAATCCCTGATCGAGCAGGAAACTGCGGGCCGGGCTCAGGCGGCTCATCGCGGTGACTTTCAGCAGATCGATCAGGTAGTGGCTGACGGCGATGACCAGCAGGCTGGCCAGCACCTGAAGTGAGGAAAGCCCGCCGTGCAGCAGGCCGAAACCGGCCACCACCCAGGCGGCCAGCACCCCGTGCAGCAACGCGTGCAACACCAGAAAACGTGAACGTGCGCGCTGTTGGATTTTATCTTCCACCCAACTCAGCGGCTGCAGCGGAAAATCCGCCAGCAGGTGGACGAGCAACAGCCAGGCCAGCAAAGGCGCGTAGGTCAGATCCATAGTCAGACGATCCTGTTAATGGCGTGAATAAACCGCATGATTTCCTCGTAGGCCGCGCGTTTCAGCGCGGCGGAGACCGTGGAGGCGGCTTTCTGCAGCTGGTCCGCCACGGCGGCGCCACTGTCGGCGAACATTCTCGCCTGAACGATGCGCGCTTCGGCCTGTGACAGGCGGCCAATCACATGATCTAACATCGGCAGCAGATCGCTGACAATGGCGTTTGTCCGATCGTTGTCGGTTTTCAGAGCCAGCCGGCAATTTTTTGCCATGGCGTCCAGCGCGCTGCCGGAATTGATAAAGGCGCTGCCGTAACCGGCGGCGTCGGGCCGTTGGCTGCCCAGCCCGATGGCGATGCGCGCATCCCAGTGCGCGGCACCCATTGCCCGCAGCGCGAGGCGAATGTACACCGCCAGCAGCAGCCCGTCCTCCGGGGCGGCCTGCGCCTGGAAGGCATCGCCGCGAAAGATTTCCACCTGATGCAGCCGCCCGTCGCGCCGCAGCCGATCGAGCAGGCTATGCAGCCCATTGAGGTAGTTGGCGGTGTCTGACCGGCGAGAATCGACCAGATCGCCGCTGATAACGCTGATTGGCGTCGGCATGGCGTGTTCCGTTGTTTGCCGAGGGATGACTATAAATTCGCACCTGGATACGAATATGTCAACAATTCGCCTGTGAATGCGAATTTATCAGGTTTTCGCCTGTGGGGACGAAACGAGGCTGGGCGAGCAGTGGGGGATGAACGGCCGGGAATGCGCGGGCCTGTCAGGCTCGCCACCGGCGGCGTAGAGGAAAAGTGGCCGGCGACCGGCCGTTCAGAAGCTTTTAACCAGCACGTCACGCGGCATTTCGCTGCCGTGTTTCAGCAGGTGCTCAAACGAACGTTCGCTGCTTTTCAGCTGCTGCAAAAACTCTTGCGGCGACAGATCGTGTTTTTTGCCGCTCATGTAAGCCAGCGCCAGTTCTTTTGCCTGATAGCGGGAGAAGTTGTACATGGTGTCCTCGATACGGTGAATGTCAGTGCTCACGATTGTAGCGAAAGAGCACATAATGAACAGTGGCTTTAGCGTATGGAATCGATAGCTGAAACTTAACTTGCCGGTTGCAACAGCTCGTCGCACAGGCGCTTGATCACCTGAGCCTGCGGCAGGCCGTTGTGCAACATCTGACGGATATGCTCCGAATCGCTGATGCCCTGGCGGACATGGCGCTCGATCGCCTGCAGCACGGCCCGATCCTCCTGTCGCTCGGCGCAACTGCTCAGCGCTTCGAGCGTGTGCAGGATGTGGGCGGTCAGGCTGCTGCGGCGCAGCGTCGCGGAATCGACGTATTCGGCGGCGAAACCGCTGCGATAGGCGTTGATCTTGTTGTAATGGGTGAAGGCATCGTATTCCGGCGCGATCGGCGTCCTGCGCCGCAACAGAAAATCAGCCAGCAGACGGCAGTAACCGACCAGCCGCACGGCATGCGAGAGGCGCAGCGGCGTATCGCAGATGCGGATCTCCACCGTACCCAGCTCCGGTTTCGGCCGCGCATCCCAGTAAATATCCTTGACGTTTTCAATCACGCCGGCGGCGTTCAGCCGTTCGTAGTAGGCGCTGAATTCGCACCAGCTGTAGATGTGTTCCAGGCACCCGTAGTTGGGGAAGGAATTCTGGGCGCTGAAACGGGAGCTGGCAAAGTGCGTGTCGACGCCCTGATACAGCGGCGACGAAGCGCTGAGCGCGATCAGCTGCGGAAAATAGGGCGTCAGCGCATGGCACAGGTACATTGCCTCGTCCCCGTCGTTGACGCCGAGGTGGATGTGTTGGCCGAACACGCAGGCCAGCTTGGAGAGATAGCCAAAGCGGCTGGCCAACTGCCTGTAGCGCGCGCTGTCGCTGATGACCTGCTTGCGCCAGTCGTTGCTGAGATGGCGGCCGCCGCCGCAGACGTCGCAGCTCTGGCGCTGTGCGCTGCGCCGGACGGTTTCCGTCAGGGCGCGCAGCTCGGCGTGCAGCTCATCGAGATCGCGATGCACCGAGCTGTTCAGCTCCACCATCGATTTGGTGAGCTCATGTGTGACGCGCCGGCGATCGCCGACCGCGCTGACCACCCGATCGGCCCGATCGGTGAGATCGTAGCGCTCGTCATCGACCCGCTGCAGCTCTATTTCGGTGCCGATGGAGAGCTTTTCCGAACGTTTGAATGTGAGCGGCATGGTGCCTCCTTCCTGCAAGAACAGCATAACGATAAGTATATGCCTCGGCGAGAGGGACAATGTCTGCGTTTTATATTTGTTTTTTCGAATATGAAGATGGTATCTTCACAAGCGATTTGTGGAGAAGAGAAAGGTTAACGGGAGTGCGAAATGACGTCATTGACGCCGCTGAGGCTGTTTAAAAACTTGTCGGACGAAACGCGTCTGACGCTGGTGCTGTTGCTGCGCCACGCCGGCGAGCTGTGCGTGTGCGAGCTGTCGGGCGCATTGGCGCTGCCGCAACCCAAAATCTCAAGGCATCTGGCGATGCTGCGTGAAAACGGGCTGTTGCTCGATCGGCGCGATGGCAAGTGGATACATTATCGCCTGTCGCCGCATATGCCGGCCTGGGCGGCGGGGATTATTGAGCAGGCTTATCAGTGTCGGCCAGAACAGATGATGGCGTTGGCGCAACGCGTGGCGAAAGGCTGCCCGTAACGATAAAAATCTTGCATAAACACATGCGAAAAATCATATATGTAAATTTAAAGAGGCAGTGAGACGGCGATGATGGTGGCAGGGGCGATCTTTATTCTGACGTTGGCCTTGGTGATCTGGCAACCGAGAGGGCTGGGTATCGGCTGGAGCGCGGCGTTCGGCGCGGGATTGGCATTACTGAGCGGCGTGGTGCACGTCGGCGATATTCCCGTGGTGTGGCAGATAGTCTGGAATGCGACTGCGACCTTTATCGCCGTCATCATCATCAGCCTGCTGCTGGATGAGAGCGGCTTCTTTGCCTGGACCGCCTTGCACGTCGCGCGCTGGGGCAACGGCAAAGGCCGATGGTTGTTTACCTACATGCTGCTGCTGGGGGCCGTGGTGGCGGCGCTGTTCGCGAACGACGGCGCCGCGTTAATCCTTACGCCGATCGTGATCGCCATGCTGTCGGCGCTCGGCTTCCGCCCTGCGGCGGTGCTGGCTTTCGTGATGGCGGCGGGCTTTATCGCCGATACCGCCAGCCTGCCGCTGGTGGTGTCCAATCTGGTGAATATCGTTTCGGCGGATTTTTTCCGGCTGGGCTTTACGGAGTATGCGGCGGTGATGGTGCCGGTCAACATTGCCGCCGTGGCGGCGACCCTGGTGATGTTGCATCTGTTCTTTCGCAAGGATATTCCGCGGTGCTACGCGTTGACGCGTTTACCGATACCCCAGGATGCGATTCGCGATCGTGCGACTTTCCGAACCGGCTGGGCGGTATTGGCGCTGTTGCTGATGGGTTTCTTCGCCCTGGAGCCGCTCGGTGTGCCGGTAAGTTTGGTCGCTGCCTGCGGTGCGCTGGTTCTGCTGGCGGTGGCGAAACGCGGACGGGCGATCGATACCGGTAAAGTGCTGCGCGGGGCGCCCTGGCAGATCGTGATTTTCTCGCTGGGCATGTATCTGGTGGTTTATGGGCTGCGCAATGCCGGCTTGACTGAGCTGCTTTCCGGCGTATTGGACGCGCTGGCGCGGCAGGGGCTGTGGGCGGCGACGTTCGGCGCCGGCTTCCTGAGCGCGTTTCTCTCTTCCATCATGAATAACATGCCGACGGTGCTGGTGGGGGCACTGTCAATTGACGGCAGTAGCGCGGAAGGCGTCATCAAGCAGGCGATGATTTACGCCAACGTCATCGGCAGCGATCTCGGCCCCAAAATCACCCCGATCGGCAGCCTGGCCACGTTGCTGTGGCTGCATGTATTGGCAAGGAAGAACATCGTCATTACCTGGGGCTATTATTTTCGCGTGGGGCTGGTGATGACGCTGCCAATCCTGTTCGTCACCTTGGCCGCGCTGGCGCTGCGGCTGTCCGTTTTGTCTTAACCGGAGAAACCGTCATGAGCAGTATCAAGATTTTTCACAACCCGGCCTGTGGCACGTCGCGCAACACGTTGGCGCTGATCCGCAACAGCGGCGTTGAGCCGGAGGTGATTTTGTATCTGGAAACGCCTCCCAGCCGCGAACGGTTGATTGCGCTGCTGGCCGAGATGGGCATGACGCCGCGCGCGCTGCTGCGTAAAAACGTCGCGCCTTATGCCGAACTGAAACTGGACGAAAGCGGCTGGAGCGATGAGCAACTGATCGACTTCATGTTGCAACAGCCGATCCTGATCAATCGGCCGATTGTGGTGACACCGCTCGGCACGCGTCTGTGCCGGCCGTCGGAGGCGGTGTTGGATATTCTGCCGGATCCGCAGCGCGGCGCTTTCAGCAAAGAGGATGGGGAGCCGGTAATCGATGCGCAGGGCCGCAGGATAACCAAAGGCTGATCGCTGCGGCCCGGCGTCTGGCAAAATCAGTGCAGTTCGGCGCCGCTGCGGTCGGCCAGCGCTTCGAGCAGCGGGGCGGAAGGCACGAAGAACAGGGTGCCGGTCACCGCGTGGCTAAAATCGAGCAGCCGATCGTAGTTGCCGGCCGGGCGGCCGATAAACATGTTTTCCAGCATCTGCTCGATCGGCTGCGGGGAGCGCGCATAGCCGATAAAGTAGGTGCCGAATTCGCGCAGGCCGGGGCGGCCGAACGGCATGTTGTCGCGCAGAATTTTCACCTCGTTGCCTTGCTCGTCGGTGATGGTGGTCAGCGAACTGTGCGATGACGACGGTTTGACCGCTTCATCCAGCTCGATGTTGGACTGCTTATGGCGGCCGATGATCTTCTCCTGCGTTTCCACGCTGAGCGAGTTCCAGCCCTGCATATCATGCAGGTATTTTTGCACCAGCACATAGCTGCCGCCGCTGAACGCCGCGTCTTCGTCGCCGATTACCGTATAGTCGAAGGCTTCGTGCCCCTCCGGGTTCTCCGTACCGTCGACGAAGCCGATCATGGCGCGCTGATCGAAGTAACGGAAGCCGTGCACCTCTTCAATGACCGTCACGGCGTCGCCGAGCTTGCCGACCAGCTGCGAGGCCAGTTCGAAACACAGATCCATTTCATCGGCGCGGATATGCAGCAGGATATCGCCGGGCGTGGCGACGGCGACGCGTTCCCCGCTGCCGATCGGGCTGAACGGATGCAGCTGGCGAGGGCGCGGCGCGCCAAACAGCGTATCCCAGGCTTCGGAGCCGAAGCCGCAGACGCAGGTGAGGTTGCCCGCCGGCGCGCGTTTGCCGACCGAACGCACCACGGCGGCGATATCGCCGCACCAGGCGCGCACCGCCGCCAGATGGGCGGGAACGGGCGACAGGGTGGCGACGATGAAGATGGCATGGCGCGTCACCGGCGTGAATACGGCTTGTGGCGGGTGGTTATTTGCATTCATTGCATTCGGCTCCAGTGTGTTCGGGTGAGATAGGTCAAATCAAATTAAAGTGCTCGTCGGGTTTCATCGGCGGCGGCAGCGGGCTTTGGTCGTTCATTTCCAGCAGGTTGCGCTCGATGGTGTTGCAGATGGCGTTTAACGGCAGATGGTTGGCCGACACGCCGAACGGATCCTCCAGCTCTTCGGCCAGTGAGTCCCAGGATAAGAAGGTATAGGAAATGAACACCGAAACAAACGGTGTCATGTAATGCAGGTCGGTCACCAGGGCAAAAGGCAGCAGGCTGCAGAACAGGTAAACGGTGCGCTGCAGGATCAGGGTATAGGCGAACGGCACCGGCGTGCTGGCGAGCCGTTCGCAGCCGCCGAGGGCGTGGGACAGTTCGCTCAGCTTGTTGTCGAGCAGCTCGAAGGTGATGTCGCTCAGCAGCCCCTGGCGGCGCAGCTTGCCGATCTCTTGGCCCAGCATCAGCAGGATGCGGTTGGTCGGCATCGGGCTGGCGATCACTTCCGCCAGCTCTTTGCTGGTGAGGTTGTGGTACAGATCGGCGGTCGGATCGGTGGCGCGCAGCTGATGCTTCAGGCTCCAGCTGAAGGCGATCAGCAGCTTGGCGACCTTCTGATGCACCGCCGGTTCGTCCGGCAGCAGGCTTTTGATCTGGCGCAGCAGGGATCGCTCGGTAATCAGCAGCGAGCCCCACAGGTTGCGCGCTTCGACAAAGCGGCTGTAGCCGGCGTTATTGCGAAAGCCGAGAAAAATAGCGATGGCGATACCCAGCAGGCTGAACGGCGCGATGGTTAAATGTACGCCGAGCTGCTCGTACCATTGATAGCTGATCACCGCCACTATCGACATCAGTACGTTCAGCGACAGACGAAAGGTGATCTTTGACAGCACGGAACCGTGCCAGGCGAACAGGCGAATAAACCAGTTCTGGTGCGGGCGAATGATCATGACGTGGGGCTTCCTGGTGTTCTGCTATTGAGAATAGTCGATTCTTGTCCGGCGGCGTTAGGCCGCCGGCGTCGATTGCCAGAGCCGCTGCGGGTGCGTATAGACGGTAGCGCGCCCCGGCTTGCTGAAGCCCACCAGCGTCAGGTTGCTGCGCTCGGCCACCTCGACCGCCAGGCGGGTGGCGGCGGAAACGGCGAACAGGATCTCGACGCCGCACATGGCGGATTTTTGCACCATTTCATAGCTGGCGCGGCTCGACACCAGCGCCGCCCCCTGCAGCCACGCCTGTTGGCTGCGGTAGCCCAGCAGTTTGTCGAGCGCCACGTGGCGGCCGACGTCTTCACACCCGCCGCTGAGTGCGCCGTCCGGCTGGATCCAGGCCGCCGCGTGGGTGCAGCCGGTCAGTTTCCCCACCGTTTGCACCTCCTGCAGCTGCGCCAACGCCCGGTCGAGCAGGGCCAAATCGAAGCGTTGCGTGAAGGGCAGCGGCGCGATGGGCTGGGCGACCTCCTGCAGCTGCTCCACCCCGCAGACGCCGCAGCCGGTGCGGCCGGCCAGGCTGCGGCGCTTCTCTTTCAGCTGCATAAAGCGGCGGCTCGAGAGTTCCACATGCACTTCAATGCCGTTGCAGGCCGGCTGTTGGCGGATGTCGTAGATATCGTCGGGGGAGGCAATGATGCCTTCGGACAGCGAAAAACCGATGGCGAAGGCCGCCAGATCTTTCGGCGTCGCCATCATCACCACGTGGGAAATGCCGTTGTACACCAGGGCGACCGGCACTTCTTCCGCCAGCCAATCCTGTTGCGCCTGAGCCAGATCGTTGCGCTGCCAGACCGCGTGGCGCGACAGGCATTCCTGTTCGATATCGTCGGTTTCTGCGAGGAGCAGGTGCTTGTTCATAACGTTCTCGTGACCGTCGGTGACGAGGCGCCGACGGGAGTGAATTCTTATTAGCAGGTGTGGGGATTATACAGGATCCTGATCCCGCTCACGTAAGGAAATGACGCTCTGTCGACGCCCCCATCAGGTTATCCACAGTTTTGGTGGATAACGTGTGTGCAAGGGGCGGTGAAACGCTTAGCAGGCGTAAAAAAAAAATCGCTCAGAAAATTATTATATTACGCGGGAAAGCGCGATCCGCAGGGGGATAGGGGGTTGCACGCGTTCGCGTTTTGTTTATGCTCTACTGTATAAATATACAGTTTGGTTATGATTATGCTGAGCAATTCAAGATTGTATGCTTTTTCACCAGGTGATCCCCTGACGTTACCGCTGTTTGCCGATCGCGTGGCCTGCGGCTTTCCTTCCCCGGCGCAGGACTATGTCGAGAGCAGGCTGGATATCGGCAAGCTGCTGGTGCGGCACCCCAACGCCACCTATTTCGTGCGCGCCAGCGGTGAGTCGATGATCGACGGCAATATCCAGGATGGCGATCTGCTGATCGTCGACAGCGCCCTGACGCCGGAGCACGGCAATATCGTGATCGCCGCGGTGGACGGCGAATTCACCGTCAAAAAGCTGCAGCGCCACCCCGACGTGCGGCTGTTGCCGATGAATCCCGCCTACGCGCCGATCGTGTTCGACGACGAGGCGCAGCTGGAGATCTTCGGCGTGGTGACCTTTATCGTCTACGCGGCCCGGTAACCATGTTCGCTCTGGTGGACGTTAACAGCTTCTACGCCTCCTGCGAGACCATCTTTCGGCCCGATCTGCGCGGGCAGCCGGTGATCGTGCTGTCCAACAACGACGGCTGCGTGATCGCCCGCAGCGCCGAGGCGAAGGCGCTGGGCGTGCCGATGGGCGCGCCTTATTTCAAAATCAAAGAGGAGATGCGTCGCCGCAACGTCGCGGTGTTCTCCTCCAACTACGCGCTGTACGCCGACATGTCCCGCCGGGTGATGGACACGCTGGAAGAGATGGCGCCGGCGGTGGAGATCTACTCGCTGGATAAGAGTAAGTTGTATAGTGTGGTCACCCAGCAGTGGAATCCGAGCTATGGACATTTTTAAACGTCTGAGGGGGTTGCACGGCGACACTGGAACACATTCATTTTGTACCCCACATTCTCGAGCGTAGAGAAAGCCGCGTAACTTACTCAGTCAGCAGCAACCGGCCCTCTATCAAGGGTTTTCCTCAGATTTTCTGGGCAGGGAAAATGCCATGGAGAGAGGCAAACCTGTGGGCCATGGAGCGAGCAACGGCGGGGGAAGCTTCCCTGAAAACCGTTGCCAGTAACATGAATGGCCTTTTGAATTACGCCAAGCTCCTTGAGTCGCGTGGGTTGCATTGGTTCGAGTTTCCTGTCCGAAAAGCCGATCGTTGTTTAGTGCTATACCGTGGAGCGTTGATCACGATGCGTAATGCGGGTCAGATCAGCCCCTCCACGGCGTCTGAATATATGCGCAATTGCATCATGTTTTACCGGTGGGTGAGGCACAGGGAACTTCTGGCACCACGCGTTCCTCTGTGGCGGGAGAAGCACTACACCGTCAAATTCTTTGATCAGGTGGGGTTTGAGCGATCGGTAAACGGAATCACCACCGATCTCAGCATCCCAAATCGCAAACGACTTGGCCAAACCCTGGAGGATGGGCTATTGCCGGTGTCGGCGGCGGATCGTGATGCCATCCTGGATTTCACCGCCGCGAACGCTACGCCGGAGCTCTATCATCAGTAAAGTCAATATGTTCGGAGATTTAAATATGGGACTAAAAACTGGAAAATAGGAAAAGATTACCTATACTCGGTCGAGTATACCCACCTCAACAACCAAATCCAGATAAGGAGTTAGACGATGTAATTGACATCTCATGGAGGGGAATCAATTCAATTAATCGTTTAATGGTCTTGAGGTGACTATGTTTTTGATATTGTTACGCTCAATGCGTAAGTATTTTTGGTTAAGAACACTCTTGTTGGCACTAGTTTGCAGTTCAGTAGGTTCTGGATTGACGTTCATCATGGTTTTTGGTGAGCTAGCCAGATTGAATGCGGCACCGTCTTCCTTTGCCTTGGCGTTTATTTTGTCAACATCACCGGGGTTTTTGGGGAGTATTGCAGGAAAATATCTGCTTGCACGTATTGAAGCAAAATATTGCTTCATGATCGCTGAGTGTATTGGCGCACTGGGTTTAATTGTTCCTTGGTACGGATTGGTTCATAGTTCCGTGACCATCCTACAGCTTGCTGGCGTTGCCTCGTCAGTATCTGCGGGGATAACCATTCCTGCCATTAATCATTATACCAAAGCTAAACTTGCTCCAGAAGATATTGGGGCCGGTGCGGTTATCGACACGCTGGTGTTTGCTTGCCAGGTTTTATTTGGCATAGGTGTCGGCGTATTTCTTTATGGCACCGTTCAGAGCAATACCTATTTGTTGGCAAATCTAGTCAGCTACATCATAGCCATTACATTTATATTTTCACTGCCAAAGCTGGCGAATTATGCAGAACAGAATATTTATGCACAAGGGTTGCCTAAAAGGTTGTCATCAAAACAACGTGCTAGCCTTTATTTATTGCCGGCACTGGCGATGACTGGAGCACCGGCCATGTCGCTCTTGCCTACATTGGTCCACAGCAACAGTGACCAAAAAGAAACACTGCTGTTTTTATTGTTTGCCCGCAGTCTGGGACAACTTCTTGGGCCATTTTTGGTCAATGAAGATCGTTACAAGAATCAGTCATCACTGTTTATTATTGCGTGCATGGCGGCATTTATTGTGTGCTATTTATTCGTTCCATTGACACCGTTATTGAGTGTTTCGCTATTACTGGTTTTTTCTGCCCATGTATTTTCAAATATTATCTATAGCCTTGGCTGGTACAGTTTGTTGACGAACTTTGACAACGATCAGGTAGCTGCCGCCTCTGCCAGCAGCTACAGAAAACAAATTATTATCGGTGCAGTTGTCAGTATCTCGGCGGGCACATTGGCTGACAAAGTAGGTAGTCCTCTGGCACTTATCATTTGTTCTATGACAGGGTTATTGCTGTCTTCTCTACTGATTTTGCATGTAAAACGTCAGTCTTAATGACATTAAAACGGCCGGTATTGATTACCGGCCGTAGCTTCAGCTTTTATGAAAAAAACCAGCAACGGAACAACGCATAATGTCCCCAGCACTGACATCAACCTTTTTGATACAGTGTGAATAATTTGGTTTTATGATCACAAGTCGATTGGGTTTTGGATAAATAAATGTCCCGATCCCAGAATCATTGATGCTGCGTTCACGGATGGTCCATCCAAACTCCGGTCCGACCGCCCCTCCGGTTATCCCTGACATGCGTAAAACTTCTTCAGAAGCATTGTAGGTTTGTTCAGATAACCCCGCACTGGAATTAACAGGTGTATTGATGACGCAAAGCTCCCCACCCCAATTAGGTTTCCATTCGGGGTGCGCATAAAATATATATGCCCCTTTGTATTGAGCATCGTCTTCATGCCAGCCCAGTCCGCTACCTGCGGGATACAAGAATGTTGTGAGTGAAAACGCATTCCAGTCTTCCCCAAGAAAATCACGCAGACGTGATGTTATTATGCTAATCTTTTCACTTAAAATATGGATACCATCCATAATAACATTATCATCTATGGTGGTTTTTCCTGTCAGCAATGAGTAAAAGTAACTAACACTCACCAAAGGCTCACCGTCGGTCATTCTCCATGATTTTGACCACCCTTGAGAATGGACGAGATAGTAATTCTCAAATTGCATATATAACTGAAGGGCGAAGAGCTCATCGCTACTCAAAAACTCGTCAAAAATCAGATAACCTTCCCCTTCGACTATATTACTCATAATGTTTCCTCCGAGTTGAAATATTTCCCCGTCTCATTTTCAAACTGCCATTCTTCGATGAGTGATTTCCAGGGAGGCAAAAATGCGTCTCTGACGTGATATAAACGTTCGGCCAGATTAAATCGCATCATTGTTGCAGAATCCAATGCCTCATTTATCCATGTTAATTCTTTAGTCTGATACTCCGTGGAAAGGTGTTGAGCTACTTTGCGACGATATCTAACAATTTCCCCGTAAACGTAACAAGCATTGAAAGCTTGGGTATAACTGAAAGTTCGATCTTGCCGTTGAGGGAAATCGATCAGCGACTCCCCCAGAGCTCCCTGACAGTATTGATTGCCATGAAATGCGCGCGTCGGCCGCTGCCCAGGCGTGACCTGCGGCGGTATATTCAGGCTCTGCAAAAGGGAGCCTATTTGTTTCACCGACCAGACAGCCGTCATCCGTTGTCCTTATTTCTGCGGTTTTTTATAAATGGCGGGCAGCTAAAAACGGTTTGCCGATATTACTCAGGCACGCGTTAGTGAACGCTAAACGAGGATATCGGCATCTTAAAAATAAAACGAAATAAGGATGAAAGCATATGCCTGGATTTAATTATGGTGGTAAAGGGGATGGAACTAATTGGAGTTCTGAACGCGGTACGGGCCCAGAGCCGGGGGGCGGCGATAAAGGCCATTCCGGCGATCGCGGCGGCGCTAGTGTTGGCAACAGCCCGGAACAGCAACAGATAGCGGCGATCCAAAACGATCCGGCGTTGCGCATGAAGCTGGCGGCGGTGATCAAGGCGGCTCGCAGAATCAACCCGGATGCACAATTGCGTATTGAAAGCGTCAGCCCGTCCGGCACGCTGAGCCTTTCTGCCACCGGTCTGACGGCCGATCAGGCGAAGCACATTGGCTTGGGGGGACTGGTGATGGGAGTCAACGCCAAGGGAGGAATGGTAGCGATTGGGGATATCGAAACCGGCCATGCGCGCAAGCCCTCAACCCCCGGTAAAGGCAGCAACAATGGCCTGAATGCCGGGCAGATCGGCGCCTCTTCGTTAGGCAGTTTCGTGACAGACTCGCATCGCGATCGGCCCGTCAGCGGCTGGCATGGCAACGGCAAAACCGGCGAATTCTCGACGACCCGCACGACCGGGAGTTATTTCGGCTTTCATCATTTGAAGGTGGAAAAGCAAGACGGAATGGTGGCCTACAGTCTCTACTATAAGGCCAATAAGAACCGGCCCGCATTTATCGCCGTGGTGAGAGGGGATAATCTGAATGGCATGGAGCTGAAATATGCCAACGGTAAGCCGGTGAAATCTCCAGGTTCGGTAAAAAATATCGTTAAGGAGTTCGTCGAATATCAAAATGCGGAATTAAAAGCGATCAAGGATGGCGTCAGCCTGGCCGCCGGCATCAATAAAGATATCGCGGAAAAGCTCGGCGCGAAATACGCCAAGCTCGCCAAGGATTTGGAGGCAGGAATTCAAGGCAGATATATCCGCAATGTGCAGGATGCGGAGAAAACCTACGAGCAATTGACGAAGGGCTTGAACAAAAAGCTCAAGGCGCAGGATAAAGCGGCGATTGTCGCCTGGTTGAAAAAGATCGATGCGGAACAGTATGCCCGCAATGCGCGGGTATTGGGCAAGGGGTTTACCGGCGTGGACTGGGCGATTAAAGGGGCTGACCTGATAAACGCCGCGATCGAGGGTTTCTCTACCGGCAGCTGGAAAGCGTTCCGTAATCAGCTTGAGGCACTCGGGTTGTCCATCGGGGCAGGCTACACGCTCTCCGCTATCGCCGCGTTTTTCGCGCCGACGCTGGTGTCGTCGACGGTGGGCATTTTCGCCTTCGCTTATCTGTTTGGCTGGGCTACCAGCTATATCGATGCGGCTCTTGCAGGAGAACTGGAAAAATTCATCCTCGAGATGTAACGAGTTCATGGCAGAAGAGGGGGCATGCCCCCTCTTTTATGGGGTATGAACGCGCCCTGAACAATGCATTAGCATGTCTCATGTTGATCTTAAGTTGATGATTTTTATCTGTGCAGCATACCTTATGTAGCCACTTCCTCCGTCATCGAATAATTTCATTACTTTTCTTCCTGTTATGTGATTTTCTTCACGTAACACACTATTTATCATCCTTTATTCATTAGTGATATTTACATATAACAATTGTTCTCCTAGTTTGCTCATGGTTATTAACATTCGGATTAATGTTCTGTTGGAGTATGGCTATGTTGACAGGAAGGTGGGTGCCTCTGCCCTTTATCCTTGTGGTTTCCTTATTGGCTGGGTGTATTGAAGTGGATATGTCCGTTCCCAGCTTTCCGGATATGGCTGCCAGTTTCGGTGTTTCTGAAGGGCATATTCAGCGTACGATCACCTATAACTTCTTGGGGTTTGTGTTTGGTGCGTTGATTTATGGCCCACTGTCAGAGTCGATTGGTCGACGCAAAACCATGTTGATCGGTGGGGCTATCATGCTGTTGGGTGCTCTGGGATGTACCTACGCCACTTCAATCGATCTTTTGATGTTGTCCCGCTTTATTCAGGGGTTGGGGGCTTGCACCCCGGTGGTAGTAGCTTACGCGATCATCGCAGACCGGTATCAAGGGGCGGCCATGTACAGCATGATCGGTCTGGTTAATGCCTGTATCTCGATTTTCATGTCGCTAGCGCCAATCGCCGGGGGGTGGATTAATGAGCATTGGGGGTGGAGAGGAAACTATGCGGTTGTCGCGGTGATCACCGCAGCGGCGGTACTGCTGGAATTGTTGTTCCTGCCGGAAACGAAGAAAGAAAAAACGCCATTCGATCTCAAAGCCATTGTGGGAAGCTATGCCCGGCTGACGGCGAGCTTCCAATTCATGCGATTATCGTTGATTCCTTCACTTTTCTTCGCTGCTTATATGGTATTCATCGCTTCCAGTGCTTTTCTTTACCGTGAAACCTTTGCGTTCTCGCTGTCGGCATTTGTCGTTCACTTTTTTATTATCGTGGCGTCATTTTCAATCCCCAGCCTCTTTTCCGCCCGTATTATCGCCGCATTTGGTGGCGATCGGCGCGCTGAGAAAATCGGTATGGCGTTAGCCATCGTCAGCATTCTAGCTCTACTGACGGCGACAACGCCTTGGGCGATCACCCTGCTGATGAGCCTGTTCTGCTTCGGGTTTTCTATCTGTTATCCGACGCTGTTCGCACGTTCCATGAGTGTCTACCCTGAAATTTACGGTGTGGCGGCCTCCTATATTATGAGCATGCGCTCGCTGCTGGTTGTGGCTATCACGGGGATGGCCAGCTACGTCTTTATCGGGCGGCCGGAGGAAATGAGCTATGTGATGGCGAGTGTGATAGGCGTTGTCGTGTTGTTGTCTATGTTGAGTATCGTGGCATCCCCAAGCAAAGCTGAAGAATAAATAATCGTTTTCGCGTGACTCCCGGCTAAATATTTATATTTGGCCGGGCTCGGCATGACTTTTTTAAATACATGTATTCCTTCATCTGGAGAATATCTATGGAAAATGAAACCATGGTTTCGAAGGGCGGTTTGTCTGCCGCCTATACTGATAAATGGGAACAGCGCGCATCAATAAGAACCCGCCCCGGTAAATTTATCGACTTTACTATTCCTGGCGCATTTTTCCCCGAGGAGAATCAGCCGATATTTTTGGCTGACATGATGAGCGGCATGGACAATGAGAGGAAGTCGAAAATACTGACTCAGTCATTGTTTAAATACCTCAATGATATCGTTAATCTTGAGATTAAACTCATTAACTCAGCATGCAATAAAATTATCTACGGCGATCTCGCTGTCAAATTCGACGAACAGATTAAATTGAATGCCTATACCGTCATCATCGACGAGTATTACCATGTTTATATCGCCCGACATATGATCAATCAACTTAGAGAACATGATGCCGATCTCGGTGCGCTGAGTTACCCGGATTCTGACGCCTATGTGGCCGTTACAGAGGTGATGAAACGGTTACCTGAGCGCTGCCATGACATTTTCGAGATCATTGCGGTGTGCATTTTTGAAACGACCCTGGTGAGAGAGCTGGTGGAGTTCTTTAATAGTGACGGCGTTCATCCATCGATTAAATACTATGTTAATGACCATATGAACGATGAGTCCAGACACTATATTTTCTTTCTCGAATTACTTGGCTATATCTGGACGAGGTTGGATGAAAACGATCAGGCGATGATCGGCGGGCAGATCGCTGATTTCGTAAAAATGTATTTGAATGTTGAGTCAGAGAAACAGTTTAACATTGAGCTGTTATCGAAGATAACTCATGATTGCGAAGCCAGCCGGGAGTCAATCAATAAGGTTTATCGCGGTTTTGAAGTGACGCCTGATGTCCCCATTGTCAAAAACGTGCTAATGGCTTTGAAACGAACCGGCATTCTGAATTCGCCGATAGTGCGCCAGGGATTCGAAAATATTGGTTGGATAATTTAATCATGGAGATGGGTATGGATAGTTTCGCCTCGCATAAAACACATTCTAAATTGGCCTGTTTGACTGAAACAAAAATGTTGGCCGATGAAATAAAAGCGCGTTTACGAAATAGCAATTCGCTTATTCTTCCATTAGAGAGAAATCTTGAACTGGTCGATCAATTGACGGAGTTTGAGCTCGGTCGTTTCCTCCTGCATAACCGCGGCCTCAATGGCTACTGGACGTCTTACATTTTCCAGCATCCTGCCGGAAAACCCGCTGAACATGTTTTGGAAGACTGGCTTCTGAATCGCTCGTTGCTGTGCCGGGCGCGCGAGCGTTACTACCGTTATCAGACCTTGCTGGCTGAGTTGATTACGCAGGCGGAGACCCTGGCTTCAATCCCGTGCGGCGTGATGGATGATTTATTGGATCTGGATTACAGCGGCCATGGCGCGGTGCAATTGACCGGCATTGATCTTGACCCTGAGTCACTTTATCACGCCAACGAAAAGGCCAAGCGCGTTGGCATGGCGAACCGTTGCCGATTCTCGCAGCAGAATGCCTGGGAGTTAAAAGAAAAAAACGCTTTCGATGTGATTACCAGTAACGGCCTGAATATGTATGAGTCTGACCCGGACAGGCTGGTGGCTTTGTATCGTCGGTTCTTCGAGGCATTGAAACCAGGGGGAACCTTGTTGCTCAGTTTCCTCACGCCACCACCGGAAAAGAACGCGCCCACCGGTGAGTGGGATAAATATGAAACGCCAATGGCGGACCTTTTGCAGGAGTTCGCGATCTTTGGCGACATTATTCAGGCTACCTACCTTAATTTCACTTCAGAAGCAGAGATCAGACAACAGATAACCCAGGCAGGGTTCACGGTTAAAGATATCAACTACAGCTCGCGCGGCGTGTTGCCGATTCTCGTGGCGGTAAAACCCTGATAACCCAAAAGAGTAATATCCATGAAGATTCTGAACATTCTCGTCAACCATACCGTAGAACCGTTGCGCAGCCATATTGTCCGTTACTTGCTGGATGCCGGCCACTTTGTCTACTTAATCGGTCTGAGCGACGCTGAGCGAACGCGCTGGACAGGTTCACAGCACAACCTCTTTTGCTATTCCGACGTTGGCGATCAGCGTATCGACTATGAGCTCTGTCTCGAAGAAAGCGCATCGGTGAGAGGCCCCATCGTCCGGTTAGCCGTTTTCGCCGATCGACAAAATGTGTTGTTCCAGATTCATGCTGAAGAAGATGGGAATATCAGGGCGTTAGCTCAGCGTGAGCTGCATTGGCGGGAAGCCCGCAGAGCGTTGTCGCAGGCGGTGTTGGGCGAGTTGTTCATCGATGGCGTGGTCATGCTCAGCCGTGAGGCGAAAGATCTGGATATTGCTCTGCCCGAAGGGCCAAACCGAGTTACGGATTGGCTGGTTGCCCAGCAGAGGGTACAGCAAGAGCAGCGAGCGCTGGAAAACGACGAACTGCGTTATGGCTGCTTCAACCTGAGGGATGAAGTGTCTGCCGTTAACGATGCTGCAGTGGTTCAACGGACGATCGATGGCGTTGCGCAGCCGCAACAGGCTTTGCTGTTGGCTTTCCAGTTGCAGTTTCTGCTCAACGCACGGCGGCCTGGGCTTTATGCACTGCAATTGCAAGATAGGCAACGCAGCAGCAAAGTATTACGGTTACTCAACGGAGGGGAAACATACGCCGATCTCTCTCCTTGGTTAGTGCGGGTACTGCAGGGGGACCCGGCGAACCCATTCTACGAATCCCATCATGACGGCCGTTTTTTATCTGTGGTTGGCGTGGATGTCATCATGGATGAGGGGGATGTCGACACGGCAGCGGCCCCGGTCAGGATCGTATGGAACAGCACGCGCTGTACGCTCAGTTTGCAATTTTATGGCGAAAACCCATTTTTCGACGTTGTAGCCGCTAATATCGATGAGTTTATGGCGGCGCTCGCCACATTCATGCGTAATGAAGGGGATATAGATGCGTTGACCGGCGTGTCTGAAAATAGCTACCAACGTTATTATGCGAAAATTAATGCCACGCAATGTGAATATCCGAGACAGACTATCGTCGGGATGTTTGAACAACAGGCACGGGCGCTTAACGATCACCCTGCAGTGATAACGAAAAATGAAGTGCTCAGTTATCGAATGCTGCAGCAACAGGCCAGTCGCCTTGCCGACTATCTGCAACGGCAATATGGGGTAGCGGCAGGCGACAAAATTGCCTTGATGATGCCGCGTGAGGCGGAGTTGGTAGTATGCCTGATGGCCGTGCTTAAGCTGGGGTGCGCCTATATTCCGATCGACAAAAATGCGCCCGTAGTGAGGACCTATTCTATTTTGGCCGATGCCCAGCCGGCGTTAATCATCGGTGCGCATGCTCAGTCAGCCGGCAGCCTGCCGCAAGGGCTGAATTATTTGGATTGGCGTGAATATGCCGCTTCTCCTTTCGCTGGAGCCGACGGTTGCAACGAATTCCCCTCCAAGGCTGAGGCTTCGGCATTGGCCTATATTATTTACACCTCGGGAACGACAGGTAAGCCTAAAGGGGTTGCCGTAGAACATCGCAGCTTTGTGAATATCGCCAGCGATATTTCTCGACGCATGTCTGTGACGCATCAGGATCGTTTTCTGGCGATCACTACGTTGGCATTTGATATTTCAACTCTGGAAATATTTATGCCGCTCATGTTTGGCGCCACGGTGGTATTAACCGACCAGAAGACGTTGTTGGCGAATAATGACTTGCCGCAGTTTATCGCGAGTCATTCCGTGAGCCTGATGCAGGGGACGCCTTCTTTTTGGCATCAGGTCGCGCAGCAATATGCCGAGACAACGCTACCCGTTCGGGCATTGTGCGGTGGGGAAGCGGTGCCGCATGCGGTGGCGCGTTGGTTGTCAGAAAACACCGAGCGTGCGTGGAATGTGTATGGGCCAACCGAAACGACGGTTTGGTCTACCGCGGATGAACTGTTGCCTGGGGTTGATAGCGTCACCATTGGGCGCCCGCTGGCGAATACCCAGTGCTTTATCTTGGACGAACGGCGGCGTTTACTTCCTCCCGGCGTGATCGGGGAAATGTATATTTCGGGGTTGGGCGTTGCGCGCGAATACTACGGCAATGCGCGTCAGACGCAAGCAAGCTTTTTGCCGAACATATGTTCCAGCACGCCGTCAGCCTGGTTCGGTCGCATCATGTACAAGACGGGCGATCGCGTGCGTTGTTTGCCCGACGGCAGATTTGAATACCTCAGCCGATGGGATAACCAGATAAAATTGCGGGGACATCGGATCGAACTGGGTGAAATAGAGTCGGTTTTGCGAACCTACCCCGGGATGCAGCAGGTTGTTGTAAATTTACAGCCGGCCAAGGAAGAACAACAGGCGTTCCTGGTTGCCTATTATCAGGCCAAATCGCCGGTGGCACGCCAGCAATTGCAGGATTATCTGGTGACGTTGCTTCCGGACTACATGCTCCCCAGCGCTTATATGTACCTGCCTGAGATCCCCTTGAATATGAATGGCAAAGTGGATCGTAAAGCCTTGCCGCCGGTACAAGCGCAAGATAAAGCGCATTACGTAGCGCCGGGAAACGAGTTCCAGCGATGCCTGTGCCAGCTATTCCAGGATGTATTGGGGAGCGAAAGCGGACGAATCGGCATTACCGACGACTTTTTTGCTTTGGGAGGCAACAGCCTGTCGGCCATTCGCTTGGTAAATCGCATAAACGGTACGCTTCAGTGCGATCTGAAAGTTAAAGATATTTTCGAAAGAAAAAATGTGGCCAGGTTAACGCCATTGGTGGCCGCCGGGCGCGGCAGTTTTCTTTACCAAGACTACCAGATTGCGCAATGTGATGAGACCCATCTGTACCATCCTTTTCCGCTGAATAATGTTCAGCAATCTTATTATCTGGGACGAATGAAAAGTTTCGATCTCAGCGAGGTCTCCACCCATATTTATAATGAATTTATTTTCGACCATATTGATCACGACAAATTGGAGCGTGCCTATAATCAACTTATTGCACGCCATCCTGCGTTGCGCACCGTATTTGAAGAGGGAGAACAGCGATTTTTAAGTGCGGTAGCGCATTACAAAATAGGCTACCACCCCCTGAGAAATGAAGACGAGCTATTGGCTTTGCGCGCCGAGTACTCGCACAAGGTTTACAAACCGGATTGTTATCCGCTGTTCGATATTTTCCTGAGCGAGTATCAAGGGAAATACCTTCTGCATGTCAGCTTTGATGCCATTATCATTGACATGACCAGTTTTGAAATATTATTCGGCGAGTGGATTGCGTTATATCACGACGAAAATCTGGTGCTGCCGCCGCTGGACATCAGCTACCGCGATTATCAGCTGCAGTACGAGCGCCTGCGCGGCGGCGCATTATTTGAGCGGGCGCAGCAATATTGGCTGCAGAAAATCGATGACTATACGCTGGAGGCCGGATTACCGCTGGCCGCGCATCCCGCCAGGATCGATAAGCCGAGCTTCCGGCGTTTGTCTGCGACGATACCTATGTCGAGCTGGCAAAAGATCGTCGACAAATGCCAGCGCTTCAATATTAGTCCGACCGCTCTGATCCTTGAGCTCTACAGCAGAACGTTATGTTATTGGTCTGGTCAAGAGAGCCTTTGCCTTAATTTAACGCTGTTCAACCGTTTGCCGTTACATTCTCAGGTCGAGCAAATTATTGGCGATTTCACCGTTTTAAGCCTGTTCAATTACCAACGTCAAAATGGCGTTGCGATGAGCGAGCAGCTATCGGCTATCCACCGCACCTTGCTTAATGACGTCGATAATAATTTATTTGACGGCATTGACGTACAGCGTTTGTTGAAACAGCGGCGGAATCTATCCGCCAATACGGTTATCGCGCCGGTGGTGCTGACCAGCGTGCTTGGCATGAACAATAAAGCGAGCATGTTTGAATTGCCGCTTAATGAAGGATATCGCGGCGTTCAATACGCGATCTCTCAAACGTCTCAGGTGTGGCTCGACCATAAAGCCTACGAAAACGATGAAGGGTTCGTTGCCGAGTGGGATTATGTCGAACAATTGTTTGATGAAAAAACCATCAAGGCCATGCACGAGGGCTATTGTTCTCTGATTCGATGGGTGGCAGAACACGATTGAGAAACCATGTCATTCCCGCAGCCTGAACTGCCGGCGGAACATGCGGAAGCGGTCATGCGCTGGAATGCCACGCAAAGTACGGTGTCGGAGCAAACGCTGCACGGGTTGTTCCTTTCCAGTCTGGAAACGCCGCAAACGGCCGAGCGCATTGCGGTGATCGAAACCGAGGGCGAACGCCACTTTACCTACGCCAGGCTGGAACAGGACAGCAATACGCTGGGGCGTGCGCTATTGCGGCATACCAAGGGCGAAAAGGGGCGTATTACCGCTATTCTGCTGGAGAAAGGGTATGCGCAGGCCGTCTCAACCCTTGGGATCATGAGAAGCGGCGGCGCTTATTTGCCGTTGCACATCGAATGGCCATGGGAGCGCATACGCGACATTCTGCAGCAAGCCCGGTGCGATATCTTGCTGCTCTCTGCTCAGCAGTGTCATGACCTGGCACATGAGCTGTCGGCGTTGCCTTCGGATATCACGATTTTGGTGTTCGACGAGATAGTGGCGCCGGCGCAGGAACGTGCGTCGACGGAGGTTGCCTGGCCGATCGTCAGGGCTGACGATCTGGCCTACATTATTTTTACCTCTGGCTCTACCGGTAAACCGAAAGGGGTAGCGATCGATCACCAGGGGGCGGTCAATACCATCCTGGCTGTTAACCAACGTTGGTCGGTCGGTCGGGAAGACCGGATACTGGCGCTGTCCGAGCTGAGCTTTGATCTGTCCGTTTACGATCTGTTTGGCTTGTTGGCTGTGGGGGGCGGCGTGGTGATCCCTTCCCAGCGTGAGACCAAAGCACCGCAAGCTTGGGTGGCCGCGCTGCGCCGACATGACGTGACCCTCTGGAACTCGGTGCCGCAATTAGCGGGCCTGCTGGTTGACGAAGTCGAACCTGCGACG
This sequence comes from Serratia sp. SSNIH1, assembly GCF_002935055.1. Lineage (NCBI taxonomy): Bacteria > Pseudomonadati > Pseudomonadota > Gammaproteobacteria > Enterobacterales > Yersiniaceae > Serratia > Serratia sp. SSNIH1. Next base: position 3,734,660 of record NZ_CP026383.1, on the reverse strand, counting down.
CGGGCGCTAACCCGGTTACGGCTGTTCCTGTTGAGCGGCGATTGGTTGCCGCTCAATTTGCCCGATCGCCTGAAAACCCAATCGCCAGACGGCAAGATGGTGAGCCTGGGGGGCGCGACAGAGGGCAGCATCTGGTCCATTTGGCATGAAATCGAACGGGTAGACGCGAGGTGGAAAAGCATTCCTTATGGCGTCGCCATGCCGAATCAACAGATGTGGGTGCTGGATGAGTGGGGGAGTGCTTGTCCTTTCGGCGTAACCGGAGAAATACATATCGGTGGGCTCGGCGTTGCTCAGGGATATTGGCAGGCTGAAACGCTGACTCGAGAACGTTTCATTTATCATCCAACCTATGGACGCCTGTACAAAACCGGCGATCTGGGCCGCTGGTCGGCGGAAGGCTATATCGAGTTCCTCGGCCGAAGAGATGCCCAGGTCAAGCTTAACGGTTATCGCGTGGAGCTGGAGGATATCGAGAATAACTTGAGCCAATTACCTGGGATCCGGCAGACGATCGTGCGGCTCAGCGAAGGTGACCTCATGGCTTACGTTGTTCCCGAGACGCAACAGCCGGTGCCGCTCTATTTTGCTAACCGCGACGCATTCGTGCTTTCGCTGCCGGCGTTACGTCAAGATCTGCAATCTTCGCGAGCGATACCCTATCCGCTGGATGAAACGGTTTACCGTGCCCGCAAGAGCACTCGCCAGTTTACCGCGGAGGCGTTATCCGCCGAAACCATCAGCAGTCTGTACGAAGCGCTGCCGGGGTGGTTGACGCAACAGATGGCGCAAGAGGGAAGCGCGCTGCCGCCTGCATCTTTGGCCGGGCTGTTGGCCGTCTGCGCCGCTTTCCGTTCGCCGCAGCGCGCGTTGCCAAAATATCGCTATCCTTCCGCCAGCAGCCTCTATGCGGTGCAAGTGTATCTCGGGCTCCCGGCGGCGATGGGAGAATATGCCGCGGGTTATTACTACTACCATCCGCTGGAACAGCATCTATACCAGGCAGAAGCGTCGGGGGAGCACACCGGGCCTTATCTGGACTTGGTGGTTCGGTGGGAAACCATCACCGCGTTATATGCCGAGCGCGCATTCGCTTTGGCGCAGATCGAAGTCGGCCACATGTTGGCCTTGCTGACTGAGCATCTCCAGTCTTTGGGCGTCGCTTATTACGTCAAGCCCGCTGACGCCGTTTCACCTGACGAGGGCGCATTAGCGTGTCGGATCCATCTCGGCGCTTGCGCCGTCACTTCACCGCCGCAAGTCAGCGTCGATTTCAGCGTGATGGAAAACGAGGGGGGCGCCTATGTCGCTCGCGCGTCAGGGCGACACTATTGCCTCGGCGAGACCTCCGTGCTGGCCGAATCATCAGACGTGTACGGGGTGTTGCAGTCGTCTCAGGTGTTGTTGCAGGTCCATGGCGCTAAGAACGCGTGTCATTATCAGGCCAGTGGCTGGATGATGCAGCGATTTGGCGCGCTCGCCGCCCAGCGGCGAATTGGCGGCTGCATTCTTGGCGTCACGCCGGCCGAGGACACGTTGTGCAGCATGGCGATAGGGTATGCGCGGGCCGAAGATGAACCGGCCTTTGACGTTCCTGCGCTCACTGTCTCGATGACCCAGGCGATCAGACGGCATTTGGCGCGTCGTTTGCCGGACTATATGTTGCCGCAGCACATTACTTTGATCCCGGAAATCCCCTTGTCTAACAACGGTAAGGTCGATACATCACGCTTGCCGAAAGTCGTCAAGCACCGCGAATGTCTGGCTCCGCGCAGCGATGATGAGATACGGATGCGCCGACTTTGGGCGGAGCTTCTGGACAAGCGTGAAGAGCGAATCGGTTGTGACCAAAGCTTTTTCACTCAAGGGGGGAATTCGCTTCTGGCTATGCGACTGGTACGCAAGATCAGCCTCGCGACGGGAACCGAGATGCGTCTGGAAGACCTCTACAACAACAATACGATTCAGGAAATGGCGGCGTGGGTCGCCGGGCAACCTTGTGGCAACGGCAGAGAAGAAGGGGCGCTGTAATGATGTTGACGGATTTATTGAACAACCTGAAAAAAAATAACATTTTATTGTGGGCCAAAGCGGACGATCGGTTGGGTTTTTCTGTCGACAAGGATATCGGCTTTGATGCCGATCTGAAGGCTGAAGTAGCGGCACGCAAAGACGAATTGTTGACGCTGTTACAGGACAATGGCGTGACCAGCGAACAGCTCGCGAAGGAAAAGTCTTTTCTGAGGCTGCCGCCAAGTAGCTGGCCACTTGCGCTGGACTCAATTCAGCAAGGCATGTATCTGCAAAGCGACATCGACGGCTTGCCGTACACCTATACGGTACCCTTGTTCATTGGATTGCCGCAGGTGGATATCGCGCGGTTGCGGAACGCGCTGCAAAACTTTTTACGGCATCAGCCCCTGTTGCGTCAGTCGATTGATAGCGATATGACGCGCGTTTTTCTGGCGCCTGAGCAGTTTGCACTGGAAGTAGAAAGGATTTCCTGGTCCGAGCTGGAAAGTAAGAAACGGGCGTTGGCACAACAAACCTTCCCGATGCCGGAAGGGCAGTTTGCGCGCTTTGTGCTGCTGGTGCGGGCTGAGACGCAAGAGGCCGTTTTGGCGTGCGTTCACCATCATATGCTGTCTGATGCTCCTTCCGTCCAGCATTTTGCTCATCAACTGTTGAGTGCGTACGCCACACCGTCTGTATCGGCGCAGCCTGAAGCGGGGTACCTGGATTACTCCGCATATCAACAGTGGCGGGTGCGGCAAGATGATGTTCAGGCGTTCAGAACATCGTTGGCCGCCCGTTTGAATCAGGCAGAACCGCCGGCATTGCGGCAGCGCCATCTCTCTGGCGTGGAGAATCGTGCCTTTGCCGTGCAGGCAGGATTGACGTCGGAGGTTGTCGCGCGTTTGACGCAGGCATGCGGCGAACGGGGACTGACGCTCTATTCTCTGTTGTTTACGACGTTCGCCCATGTATTACGGACCTTTAGCGGCCAGGACAGCGATTTCCCTATTGGACTGACAGTGATGAATCGCCCCGAGGCGTTCAGCCGCGCCATTGGGCCGTTTATCAGCACCCTGCCGGTCATCGCCGCATTGCGCGCAGACCAAAGCGTGTTGAGCAATGTCAAAAGCATTCAGCACGATATTCTGCAGTTGCAGGAACATCCGTGGGTAAACATTGGGCACTTGGCCCCGGAGATCGACGGTGGCGCGGTGCGCATCAATGAACTGGTTCAGCTGCTGTTTACCTTCCATAACTTTGAAAACGGCGATATCGCCGTCCCCGGTGTGGAATATCGTCTGGAGCCTTATCCCGATCTGGCGGAAAAGTTTGGCATGTCCTTATTTGCCGCTCAACGAGACGGTCAAATCGATTTCACGTTAACCGCGGCGGAGAATCGTTACGAAGAGGACTACGTTCGCAATATTCTCGAGGCTTTGGTTTATGCGCTGGGCCAGTTTGATCGGCAATCCTGGGAGACGCCGCTCGAACAAATCGATTTAATTACGCCAGCCCAGCGTCGGCAGGTGCTGTCCGAATGGAATGACACGCACTGCGATTATTCAGAAGATGAGCATATTGCGTCTTTATTGGAAGCGCAGGTCGCGCTGACGCCGGACAATATCGCCTGTGCGGATCGGCATCGGCAATTGACGTATCGCCAGTTGAATCTACAAGCCAATCAGTTGGCGGCCGCCTTATCGGCACGCGGGGTGGGGCATGGCGCATGCGTTGCGCTGTGTCTGGATCGCAGCGTCGAGCTGTTGGTCGGTATTTGGGCGATCCTGAAATTGGGGGCCGCCTATTTGCCTGTCGACCCGGCATTCCCCGACGATCGTCTCGATTACATTCTACAAGATAGCCGGGCCGAGGTGATTATCTGCCATCAGGCCTACCGACACCGGGTGGCGGCGCCAGGGCGGCGGCTGGTGGTGTTGGATGATGAATCGCTGCGCCACGAGCTTGAGCTGTTGAGCGATGAAAACATGGCGCGTCAGATATCACCGAACGATCTGGCCTATGTCATCTATACCTCCGGGACCACAGGGCAGCCCAAGGGGGTGATGTGCACGCACCGCGGTTTGATCAACCGTATCCAATGGATGAATAAATCCTATCCGCTGACGGCAGCCGATCGGGTGTTACAAAAAACGCCGTACATTTTTGATGTCTCTGTATGGGAACTGATTTGGGCCTCTCTTTACGGTGCCAACATCGTTTTTGCCGATCCGGACGGCCACAAGGACGCGGATTATCTGATTGAACTGATCGAGCGCGAAACCATCACCGTACTGCATTTTGTGCCATCAATGCTGGCGGCTTTTACCGAGACGTTACAGGGTATTCAGCGCGATCGAAACGTCAGCTTGCCGAGCTTGCGCTACGTGTTCTGCAGCGGTGAAGAACTCAAACTGACCCAGGTCAAAGGGATTAAGCAGTGTTTGCCTCATATCGCCCTGCACAATCTTTATGGGCCAACCGAAGCCTCCATCGATGTGCTGTATTTCGACTGTAACGATCCGGATATAGATAACGTCGCGATCGGGCGGCCGATTGATAACATGAAAGTGTTGGTCCTGGACAAAGGGCAGCGGCTTTTGCCGCCCGGTGCGGTGGGTGAACTCTACCTTTCCGGCGTCGGACTGGCGCGCGGCTATCTGAATAAAGCGGCGCTGACGGCGGAGAAATTCATCGTCAATCCGTATTGCACCGAATGGGATGAGCGGACGGATGACTATGCCTGTTTGTATAAAACCGGTGATTTGGTGTATCAGCGGAATGATGGGCAAATCGTTTATGTTGGCCGCAATGATTTTCAAGTGAAAATACGCGGATATCGCATTGAGTTGGGTGAAATCGCCCAGCATCTCGAAGCGTTTGACTTGGTGCGCCAGGCGGTGGCGCTGGTTTATCAACAGCCCCATCCCCGCCTCGTGGCCTATTACACGGCGCAGGCACCGTTGCCGGAGGCGACGCTACAACACTTTCTTGCCGCCGCCTTGCCCGAGTACATGGTGCCGGAGACCTTTATCTGGTTGAAAGAATGGCCCGTCACGGTGAATGGCAAACTGGATCGGCGTGCGCTTCCTGAACCGTCTCTGCCGGTCGTACAGGAACGTGTCACACCGCAGTCGGAGAAGGAAGCGCAGATCGCCGCCATTGTTGCGGAAATGATGGGGATCGATGAAGCGCATTTCAGCTGTGAGGCTAACCTGTATCAGTTGGGGCTGGACAGCATCATGGCGATCAAGCTGGTGAGCAAATTGCGCCAGGCGATGGGCGTATCGATCCGGGTGAAAGACGTGTTCGCCAGCAAAACCGTGCATGCACTCCATTTACGGCTCGCTCAGCATCAGCAGCAGGTGATGATTGAAGGTAAACGGGAGCAGGGCGTATTGGTTGGCGAGCTGCCGCTGCTGCCTGTCCAACGCTGGTTCTTTGATTGCGCATTCCCTTATCCGAGTTATTGGAACCAGGCGTTTCTGCTGGATGTGCCGGCGCTGGACGTCGAACGCCTGCGCGAAGCGCTGCACGCATTGATTCAACATCACGATGCGCTACGCCTGACGTTTACGTCTGAGGATTCGTCGCATTGGCGCCAAGGCTATCAACCGATGACGGACGCCATCGAACTGCGGTGTCATCATGTCGAACGCTCGGCGCCGCAATGGCAAGAGGCCCTGTCCGCCGTGCTGACCGAATGGCAAAGCGATATCGATCTGGCCGACGGGCCGCTTTATCGTTTTGGTTATGTCACGGGGTTTGACGAGGGGCGAGCCCGTATTTTCTGCGCTTGCCACCATTTGGTGCTCGATAGCGTCAGCTGGGGCATTCTGGCTCGCGATCTGGCGAACGCCTACCACGGTGAAAGCCTTGGGGATAAGGGAACGAGTTATCGTCAGTGGACTGAGCACTTCGAGCAATATTGTGCCAATCACGCGGAAGAGGCGTCTTACTGGCGGGACAGGATGGCGGACTACCGCCACGTTGCGTTGCCGGCTGCGCGCGGCGCTACGCTGGCATGCAGCCGCCTCGCGTTATCAATAAAAGTGACGCAGGCGCTGCAAACCGAGGGTTTACGTGCCTTCAATGCGAAAATCGACGAATGTTTGCTGGCGTGTGCAGACGGCATGCTCGCTCACTGGTTTAACGGAGAGCTGACCCATGTGACCGTTGAAGGGCACGGACGCGAAGAGATTGATGCCGCTCTGGACGTTCATCGTTGCGTCGGGTGGTTCACGTCACTTTATCCCTGTGCGCTCTCATCCTCTCCCGATCCGGCAATGCGTTTGCAGGCGGCCAAAGCGCAACTGCGCGGCGTGCCTCATCAGGGCGTAGGATTTGGCGCGTTTGCCCGTGAGCTAGGGTTGCCGCTGCCCAATGTTTGTTTCAACTACCTGGGACAGCTGACTTCGCCGGATGAAAAGGATTGGGCGCTGGTCATGTCGCCGGTCGGTGAGACGCGCCATCCTGACAACGGCTTGCCTTTCGGTATTACGCTCTTTAGCTACATAGAGCAAGGTCGGTTGCAGCTCGAAGTCGTCAGTGGTCTGTCCGGTGAGCAAAATCAACAGTTGCTGGAGGCCTGGGAGGCGGCTATAGACACGCTGATAGCGTGCTGTGAACGGCAGGGAAGAACCCAATACGGCCTTGGCGATTTCATCAATGTTGCGGATGAACGCGACTTACAGCATTTACCTCTGCAGGGCGGTGCCGAAAACGGCGACTGCTTTGCCATGACCGAGATTCAGAAAGCCTACCTGGTTGGGCGTTTTGAAAACTATGAGATCGGCAACGTCGCCAACCACATCTACAACGAGTTCGTTTATCCGCGCCTTGATGACGAACGTCTGGAGCTGGCGATTAACCGATTGATCGCCCTCTGTCCGGTGCTGCGCACCGTGTATGACGCGGAAAGCATGACTCAGCGCTTCATTTCGGTGTCGCAGGCCGGCCATTATGCCTTGGCGGTGAATGATCTGCGCCTCGACGATGAGGCTACCGCGCTGGCGCGTGCGCGCAAGCGTCTGTCCCATCAGGTCTATCAGGTCGACCGTTTCCCGTTGTTCACTTTTGAAATCAGCCGGCTGCGCGATCGCGACGTGCTGCATATCAGTCTCGATCTGATTTTGCTGGATGTGCAAAGCCGTCTGGCGCTGTATCAACTGCTTAATGCGCTGTATCGGGGAAATGTCTTGCCGCCGCTGGCAACCGTGAACTTCAAAGACTACCAGGAGCATCTGGCCCACCTGAAGGCCTCCCGTTGGTATCAACGAGATTGCGCTTATTGGCAGGACAAGCTGGCCGATATGCCGCTGCGGCCAAACTTACCGCTCAAGGTGCCGTCGGCCACGGTTGAACACCCGCGCTTTGCAGAGCATACGCTATATATAGACAAACAAATTTGGCAGGATTTCAAACGGCAAGCGCAGCATTATCAGGTCTCATACTCGTCGGTATTGCTGAGCCTCTATGGCTACCTCATCGCGCGATATTCCGGCAACAGCGAGTTTCTCATTACCATGACGCTGTTCAACCGCTACGCGGTTTGCGAGGACGTAAACGACATTTTGGGTGATTTTACCTCGACCAACCTGTTCCATTTTCGCGATGCCGGCGAGGACCTGTTCACCACCATCGAGACGACGCATAAGCGCATGTGGGACGACATTCAGCATGCATTGTACAGCGGGTTGGATGTGCAGCGCGATCTGGTGAAACTGCACGGTCTGGATCGCCATTCGGCGGTGTCGCCGTTGGTCTTCACTGGCGTCGTAGGGCAACAAACCGGCGATTGGGATAAACAGGCGTATCTGGAAGACAGCGAGGCGCGCGAGCAGCGATATTGGTGTGCGCAAACCTCTCAGGCTTGGATCGACCTGCAGGCTATTGAAGTCGATGGCCGCTTTATGAGCAAGTGGCTTTATGTCGAACAGCTGTTTGATGAAGAAACCATTGCGCATCTGAATCGCGCCTATTGCCGGCTGATCTCGCTATTAGCGCAGCAGCCTTGGGAAATGCCGGTGGGATGCGAAAACTATTTGCCTGAAGCACAAAGAGAAATGATGCAGCAGGCAAATGCCGTCACTCAGCCTCTCAGTGAAGAAACCCTGTTCAGCGCGTTCGATCTGTTGGCGACGCAAGCACGGCATCGAGAAACGATCGCGGTGTATGACGGGGAAGCGGCGATCGGCATGACCTATGGCCAATTGAAACAAGACAGCGATGCTTTGGCGCAGCAGGGGGTAGGTTCATCCGCGCCGCTGATTGCCGTATTGGCGGAAAAAAGCTACGCCCAGGTCTGTGCCTGTCTGGCGATCATGAAGGCCGGCAAGGGCTATCTACCGTTGCATGTGGAGTGGCCGGCGGGGCGCATCGCCGATATTTTACAACAGGCCGGTGTAGAACAGCTCTGGCTGACCCGGGCACAGTCGGCGCGTGTGGATATCCGGACACTGAGCGAAGCGGGTTATCAACTTCTGGTCATCGAGGATATGCTGGATGAGGCGACCGCTTTGCCACCGTGTTTCGGCTTGCCGCACGTCAGCGCCGCCGATGTGGCCTATGTCATTTTCACTTCCGGTTCCACCGGGCGGCCAAAAGGGGTCACCATCGATCACCGTGGCGCAGTGAATACGCTGCAAGCGGTGAATCGACGCCTCTCGCTGACCGCTGAAGATGCCCTGTTCGCGCTGTCTGAATTGAGCTTCGATCTCTCCGTCTATGACATCTTCGGCGCGCTTAGCGTCGGTGCGGAGATCGTCTTACCGGCTCAAGAGAGCGTAAAAGATCCGGAACGGTGGTTGCCGCTGCTTGCTGAGCGTGAAGTCACCGTCTGGAACAGCGTTCCACAGCTTGCCGGGCTGCTGGCCGATGCCGTGGCACGGCAGGGCTGCTCACTGCCAAGGCTGCGCGCGTTTTTAATGAGCGGTGATTGGATCCCGCTGAATCTGCCGGAGACGTTGCGCACACTTTGGCCGCACGCTGACTGCATCAGCCTGGGCGGGGCGACCGAGGGCAGCATTTGGTCCGTTTGGTACCCGATAGAGGCGATCGATCCGGCCTGGCGTTCCATCCCTTATGGCACCGCGATGCCTCATCAGACGCTTTATGTTTTGGATCCGCAGGGACAGATGTGTCCGGTTGGCGTGACCGGTGAGCTCTATCTTGGCGGGATGGGGGTGGCATTAAATTATTGGCGAAATCCACAGCTCACGGCGGAGCGTTTCATTTCGCACCCTCGTCACGGACTCCTATACAAGACGGGAGATTTAGGGCGCTGGCATGCGGCAGGTTATGTCGAATTCCTGGGGCGCAACGACTTCCAGGTCAAGCTGCGCGGGCATCGCATTGAGCTCGGGGAGATTGAAAGCCGGCTTCTGCAATGCGGCGGGATCCACCAGGCCGTGGCACTGGTGATGGCGCAGCCGGCACCGATGCTGGTGGCTTATTACGTCGGCGAAGCGAACGCTGACGAGAAAATGCTCCGTTCGCGGCTGGCTGAACAATTGCCGGAATATATGGTACCGGCGCATCTTATCGCTTTGGATGCCTTGCCGCTGACGGCGAATGGCAAACTGGATCGCAACGCCTTGCCGCTACCCGCAGCCGAAGAGCAGGCGACTTACTGCCCGCCGCGTGACGACCGTGAACATCAACTGTGTCGGCTGTGGGGCGAGATCCTGCACGTGCCGGCGGATGAACTCAGTACCCAGGCGGATTTGTTCCAGTTGGGCATCGACAGTATCGCCAGTATCCAAATGGCGGGGCGGTTAAGACGCGAATTGCAGCTGGATGTCACGCTGAAAGAGTTGCTGACGTATCGCACCATCGCATCGTTCTACGACACTCTGCTCGGCCGTCAAACCGTTGGCGGTATCCAGACCGTTCAGCGCGAAACGGGGGCCTTGAGCGGCGCAGCTCCGCTGCTGCCCATCCAGCAATGGTTCCTGGCACATGATCTGCCGCATCCGCAGTAGTGGAACCAGTACGGGCTGTTGGTGGCGCCTGGCATGACAATGGCCCGCCTGCAATGCCTGTTGCCGCGCCTCGTGGCGCAGCACGACGCGTTCAATCTGCGCTTCGAAAAAGATACCCAAGGAGAATGGCGTCAATGTTACCAGCCGCAGGCTGCGCTGCCGCCCTGCCACGCTTTGGACATTCGCGCATTGTCGCTGCCGGAAGACCACCCGGATTTTGACGCCGCGCTGTTGCAGCGTTTTGCCGACTGGCAGCAGGCGTTCGATCTGCAGAGCGGGCCTTTGGCCGCGTTTGCCGTTCTTGAAGGGTACGCGGACGGCAAGGCCAGGGTGTTCGTCGCTTGCCATCACCTGATTGTCGATGCGGTCAGTCTGCAGGTGATCGTCGACGATTTACGACGCCTGAGCCAAGAGGAAACGCTGCCGGAGAAGGCCAGCAGCTATCGCCAATGGGTGAACCATCTGCGGCAACGTGCGCAAATTACCTCTCATGAACGTGAAGAGTGGCTGGGGCAATTGCCGGGCAGCGAAGTTCATGCGTTGCAAGCGCTGGGCGGAACCACGACGACGCGTCATGCCTTTGCGTGGGGAGAAGGGCCATCCTGTCGCTTGATGCAGCACCTCGCCATGTTCGGCATGCAGCCGCAGGACATGGTGGCCTGGGCGGTTGGCCGCGTTTTGCATGATTTGACCGGACAAACCGCCTTTAGCCTATGGTTTGAGGGGCACGGTCGGCAAACGGATGAGCGAACGCTGGATATCTCCAGGACGATGGGCTGGTTCACCAGTCGTTATCCCGTGCGTTTTAGCTATCAACGCGATGCCAGGGAACATTTGCTCGCGGTGAAAAATAATCTGAGACGTTGGTCGCAGCGGGCGGAAAACTTCGGTGTCCTGTGTGGTTTGCCCGTGGTGAGAGAGGACGGCATCAGCATCAACTACCTGGGCAAGATGGAGGCGGCGGGTGACTGGGCGCTGGATCACCACTTTGTGGGGCTGCATCGCCATGCCTCCCAGGAAGGGACGCATCTGATCGATATCGTCGTGTTGAACGTTGGCGATCGTCTTGAATTGCGGGTCGAAAGCCGGCTGCGGGAGCATGACGCGGCCTGGTTGACGCAGCGGCTTATTCGAGAGTTGGAAGATGGCCTGGTATCGATGAATTGGCCATCCTGGCGTTGGTTAACCGAATCGGATGTCGATTTCGCCCTCCCGCAATCCCATCTGGATCGGCTGCAACATGCGCAGGCGGTTGATGCGGTCTTCATGGCCAATAGTCTGCAGCAAGGGATGTTGCACCATTCGCTGGCTTTTGGCGACGCCGATCGGGTGTATCGCGTGGCTACACGCTGGGATTATCACTGTGCGATCGAGCCCGAGACGTTCAAGCGGGCGTGGCAATGGGTGCAACAACAGTTCTCCTGCCTGCGGTTGCGGTTCGATTGGCGCGGTGAAATCGTGCAGGTCGTGGATCATGAAGGGCGCTTCCCTTGGCGCGTCCATGACATCAGCCATCTGTCGCCTGAAGAGCGGGAACACGCCTTGCACAGGCTGCAGGAAAGTGAGCAGCAGGTCAGCTTCGATCTCCAACAAAGCGGACTGTACCGTGTTTGCCTGGTCAAACTGGCGGATGATCACTTCGCTTGCCTGTTCTGTGTACATCACGCGATCCTCGATGGTTGGAGCAGTCCGCTGCTGGTGGGGGCGCTGCATGACGCTTACCTGGCTTTTTCTCACGGACGTGAGCCGGCGGACAGACCGGATCTCTTTGCTTCAGTGCAGCGCTACATTCAACGGTATCGCGATAGGGACACGGATTTCTGGCGCGATTACCTGAGCTCGGTCGACACCTCGCCGGATCTGAGCGGATGGCGCCGTCCGGATGCGGAGTCATCGGCGCTAGCAGCCATTAAGAGCGTCTCCGCTGCGGGGATTTGCCGCTGTGAACTGAGCGCCGAAGAGCGCCGGTGCGCGCTCGACGCTGCCCAGCGCCAAGGCATGACCCTGAACGCCTTGCTGCAATACGCCTGGCACAAGGTGCTCGCACTCTACTCCGGTGCTGCCGTGACCGTAGTGGGCACCGTGGTGGCGGGAAGGATGCTGCCGTTGAATGGTATTGAAAACACGCTGGGCATGTTCCTCAATACGCTGCCGTTGAAGGTGGAGCATCAAAGCGATGTGCCTCTGATTCAGCAGGCACATCGGTTGCAGCAAGATATTAATGAAGCCAATACCCGATGCCTGGTCGATCTGGCTCATCTGCAGCCTGCGGGCCAACGCCTGTTTGACTCGTTGTTCATTTATGAAAATTACCCGCAGCCTGATGAAGACCGCCACCGCGAACTGCGTCATCAATTCGTCGGTCGCAATGAGCAGAGGGATTATCCATTGGTCGTCAGCGTGGAGGAGGCGCCGGACGTTCTGCTGATTAAGCTGGAATATGCGGCGGAGTACTTTGATGCGGCGATGATGCGGCAAGCGATGGCACTGTTAAAGGACATCGTCGGCCACATGGCGAAAGACGCGAGTACGGAGACGGTGGCGATAGCTCCGGTTTATTGTGAGCCGGAGCAACCCTTGTTGCTTCCTGCGCCGGGGAATGCCGCCACCTTATCGCAGGTGTTGGCGCACTACGCATGCAGCCGGTCAGACGCTCCGGCGCTGAGTGACGGCGAGCGCAGCTGGAACTACGCCCAGCTTGACGCAGAAGTGACGCAACTCGCCAATCTCATCGCCGGCAGCCTTGAGAAGACGCCGCACGCGCCTATTGCCTTGCGGCTGCACAGCAAAGTCTTGACGGTCATGGCCTTGTTGGCGATAGGGCGACTGGGCGCAGCTTATGTGCCGCTGGACAAAGACTATCCGCAGGAGCGTATCGATTTCATTCTGCGTGACAGCCAGGCTATTGCCGTATTGACGATGTCTGGGGATGAAGGGGCCGAGTACGGTATTCCGTCTATTCCCTTGTTCGGCACCGCGGGAGAAGCGCTGTGGCGCAAACAGGCCACGATGCCGATGTTCACACCTGCGGCGGAGAAGACCGCCTACATACTTTACACGTCCGGCACGACGGGTAAACCCAAAGGGGTTAGCGTGGGGCATGGGGCGCTGCTCGCCACATTGCGAGGTTTCTGGCAGCAGTACTTCCAGGGCAGGGAAGCGCTGAAAACGTACAGCATGACCAACCCCGTTTTCGACATTTTCGGTCTTGAATACGGTTTGCCGTTATTGAGCGGTGGCTGCGTTACCTTGGGAACTCACCATGTCACTGCGCTGGATTGCCGTAAGTTCGATTTCATCCAGTCAACGCCCAGCATGCTGGAAATTGTCCTGCCGGTATTGCAGGGGGACAAGGAATGTTTACTTCTGGTCGGCGGTGAAAAACTTGAGCCGCATTTGGCGCAGAAGGCCCTGGCTGTTTTCACGGCGCTTGTCAATGTCTACGGTCCGACGGAAACCTGCATTTGGTCAACCGGTAAACATTATCGGCGTGCTGCGACGGATCGCGTTTTAACGATAGGCCGCCCTCTGCCGGGAGAACGTTGTCTGGTGTTGGATCCGGCCGGCAGACCTTTGCCCGTCGGGGCCATCGGCGAGCTCTATATCGGGGGCAGCGGCGTGGCCGAGGGTTATCACAACCAGCCTGAGCTGACCGCCTCACGCTTTGTCTCACTGTCGTTCGCTGAGGGGATATGGTATCGCAGCGGCGATCGCGCGCGCATTTTGCCAAATCGTGAAATAGCATTCCTTGGGCGGCAGGATCAGCAAGTCAAGTTGCACGGCCATCGTATTGAGAAGGGCGAGATTGAGCAGGTTATATTGCAGCACGAGTCGATCTTGCAGGTCACCGTGCAAATATGCCAACTGGCGGGAGATGGGAACGTCGGTCAGGCGTTGGTTGCCTATTATGTGGCGCAGGGCGAAATTGACGCCGGGCTGTTGAATGAACACGTCGGTCGACACCTGCCGGGCTACATGGTGCCTGCCTATTGGATTGCGTTGTCTGCCTTGCCGCTGAACGCTAACGGCAAGCTGGATGTTCGTGCGTTGCCGTCGGTTGACGCCGGTGAAGCATCACCAGCGGCGCAAAGCGAAATCGCTACGCCGCTGGTGAAGCAGTTGCAGGTTATCTGGCAAGAATTGCTCGGTTGCGAGGCGGTGGGCGTCAATACCTCGTTCTTTGAACTGGGTGGGAACTCCATCATGTTGACCCGGCTCTATGGCATGTTACCCGACCAGGTTCAGCAAAAAATCGGTCTGATAGATCTCTTCCGTCTGCCGACCATTGCCCGCATTGCCGCGCATATCGAAGGTCGCCAACATGAAGCGGCGCCGGCGCCGACGACTGGACCGATCAATGCCCGGGACGATATCGCCATTGTGGGGATGGCGGGCCGCTTCCCTGGCGCGCAAACGCTGGCGGCATTCTGGCAACGGTTATGCGATGGCGAGGCGTTTATTACGCATTACTCGCGCGAGGCGCTGGCGGCATCGGTTGACCCCGAACTGCTGGATCATCCGCATTATGTTCGCGCCCAGGGGATACTCGACGATATCGATCGCTTTGACGCCGATTTCTTCGGCTGTACGGCTCAGGAAGCGCGTTTGATGGATCCGCAGCAGCGAATTTTCCTGGAATGCGCCTGGCATGCTTTGGAAGATGCGAACTGCGATCCGCAGCGCTTTGCCGGTGATATCGGCGTCTATGCGGCCATCGGCAACAGCAACTACGAAAGAGACGTTGTTCTACCGAACATGCCGCAGGCTGATTTGATCGATCATTACCAGTTGATGATTCATAACCAATCCCACTTCCTGGCGACAAAAACGGCGTACAAGTTGAATTTGACCGGGCCGGCGATGACGATCCAAACGGCTTGTTCATCCTCGCTGGTCGCTGTTCATCAGGCTTGTCGTGCCTTGCAGGTGGGTGACTGTCAGGTCGCATTGGCAGGCGGCATCTCCATTGGCCAATTAGCGCGCGGTGGTTACCTGTACCAGCCAGGGATGATCTTCTCACCTGATGGTCACTGCCGTCCGTTTGATGCGCAAGCGTCGGGAACCATTGAAGGACAAGGGGTAGGTATTGTCGTGCTGAAACCTTTGGCGCAAGCGCTGGCGGACGGTGATGCTGTGTATGCCGTTGTGAAAGGGTCGGCCGTAAATAATGACGGGCGGGATAAAATGGGATTCACTGCGCCAAGCGAGAGCCGTCAACAGGCGGTGATTGCCAAGGCATTGGCCGATGCCGATGTCACGCCGGCGGACATTTCCTATGTCGAAGCGCACGGCACCGGCACGCCATTGGGCGACCCTATTGAAATTGCCGGGTTGAAAGCGGCCTTCGCCGGACAACAGGCGGAACACGCCTGCGCAATAGGCTCGGTGAAAAGTAACCTGGGGCATTTGGATGTCGCGGCAGGCATCGCCGGCTTGATTAAAACGGCGTTGTGCCTGCAGCATCGCACGTTAGTTCCCACGCTACATATGCAGCGTGAGAATCCGGCATTAAAACTGGCTGAGGGGCCGTTTTATGTGAATGTTGAAACCCGCGACTGGGAAAGCGCCTCAGGGCTCCGCACCGCCGGCGTCAGCGCTTTCGGCATTGGCGGCACCAACGCGCACGTTATCCTTCAGCAGGCGCCGAACACGCCGACAACCGCGCCTCGGTCCGCTCAGCGCAATATGCTGTGCGTTTCTGCGGCGGATGACGCAGCTCTCGAACGGATGAGTGAGGCTTTGGCCGATCATTTGGCAATGCATCCTGAGCATTCGATCGAGGCGGTTGGCTATGCCCTGATGGCGCGGCGACACCGCTATGCATGTCAACGCTGGGTATCCGGAGATTCACGGGAAGCGGTCGTCGCGCAGTTGCGCGAGAAGGGTGAAACGATGGCCCGACCTGCGTTCGAGGCGCAGGTGGCCTTTATGTTCCCGGGCCAGGGCGCACAATTCGTCGGCATGACACAGGCGTTATATGAAGCCGAACCGCAATTCCGAGCGGAGGTCGATCGTTGCCTCGCATTGCTCGAGCCGATGATGGGCGGTGAAATAACGCGGGAAGACGTATTGGCGAACGGGGAGAGCGTACACCACACCGCAGTCACTCAAGTGGCGCTGTTTGTGTATGAATATGCGTTGGCGCAGTGGTATCGCTTCCTCGGTGTTGAGCCGACGGTGATGATTGGTCATAGCCTGGGCGAATATGTTGCCGCATGTATCGCCGGCGTATTTTCACTGGAGGATGCGCTCAAGTTGATGCTCAAACGCGGTGCGCTATTGGCGCACACCGCACCGGGGGCGATGCTGGCTATCAAACAGTCGGCGGAGGGCATAAGCGAACAGGCTGCCGCGTTGGGCGTCGATATCGCCGTCGTTAATGACTCGGGAAGCTGTGTCATTTCCGGCGCGGCGTCGGCAATCGCCTCTTTGCAGGCGAGCTTGATCGCCCAAGGGGTATCTTGCCATCCGGTTAAGGTTTCACACGCGTTCCATTCGCGTTTATTGGAGCCTGTGTTGGCAGAGTTTAAGACCGCGCTGCAAGAAATTGCCTTCAACGAGCCGCAGTTACCGTTTATCTCCAATTTGACCGGCCAGTGGGCAACGGCGGAACAGGTTTGTCAGCCCGAATATTGGGTGCAGCACCTGCGGCATACGGTGCAATATGACGCCGGCCTGCGCACCTTGCTTGAACGCCGTGCCGATGACAACTGGGTATTGCTGGAAGTAGGGCCGCGTCAAATTCTGAGTACGCTGGCGTCGCGCCATCCGGCATTGGGGAATGCGGCCGTTGTCGTTTCTTCACCGCGCAACGCTACGGATGAGCGGCAGGCTGCGCAGATGCTGTGGCGTTCCGTAGGCGTGCTGCATATGTCAGGTGTGGAAATCAACCAGGAGCGTTTCTGGCGGTGCACGGGGCAAGCGTCTTTGCGTCTACCGGCATATCCTTTCGCGCCTCAGCGGCATTGGTTCGGTGTGATGAATTCACCCGCTCATTCGCGGCCGGCCCCGGTTCCGGCGGAGGCAGCCGTGCACCAAGGGGATATGCAACAACGGGTAGCAATGTTGTTCAACGAGGTTCTGGGGTGTGAGTCGGTCGATCCACAACGCGGGTTCTTCGAACTGGGCGGCG
The DNA here is from genome assembly GCF_002935055.1 of Serratia sp. SSNIH1. Lineage (NCBI taxonomy): Bacteria > Pseudomonadati > Pseudomonadota > Gammaproteobacteria > Enterobacterales > Yersiniaceae > Serratia > Serratia sp. SSNIH1. The sequence continues at coordinate 3,717,533 of NZ_CP026383.1, read as the reverse complement.
ACTCGCTGAGCGCATTGCAACTGATTGGCCGCCTGCAAAAAATGACCGGTATACGTCTTGAGCTTATGGCCATGGAACAGCCGAGCGTCGTGCAAATAGCGCAATCGCTGGAGGCTCATGCGACAGCGAAGCCTCAGGGCGAAAGCGGTTTGGTGAGGCTGCGCGACGGTGAGGATGAGGGGATGATACCACTTGTGTTGATCCACCCCATCGGCGGTGACATCTATTTCTACCGGGAGTTGGCTCAATGCTTGGGGAGCAGCAGAACGATTTATGCCATACGTTCGCCTCTGCTCAATGGCTCGGGCGTCTTCGAGAGCATCGAACAATTGGCGGGGGAGTATCTGGCTTTGCTGGAGCCGCATCTTGAGCGAGGCGAATGTTGCCTGGCCGGTTCTTCGTTCGGCGGTATTATCGCGTTTGAAATGGCGCGGCAGTACCAAGAGGGAAAACATGTGTCTCTGCCGGTAGTGATGATTGATTCTCCAGGACAGGGAAATCTGCCTGCGGCCATGACGGATGAACAGATTTTGGACTACCTGCTTTCATTTGGCCTGGTGTCGCTGGATATTGATTGGGATGCCTGGAAGGCGATGACCCAAATGGCGGATAAAATCCATTATTTATCTGAGATCACCAAAGGAACCGCGGCCGAAACGCTCTTTTCCTCGGCGTTCTTACCTCGTTACTTGAGCACCTGGCAACGGCATAACGTGATGATGCAGCGTTACCACCCGCATGCGTTGATGAGTGATGTGCTGTTTTTCTCTCACCGTGAGGTGATTGCAGATTTTCCTGAAAATCAAAGCAAGTTCTGGCATCCCTGGGTGTTGGGCCGCTTCGAGGTGCAGGTAATTCCGGGGAACCACCTGACGATGAACGCGGGAGAAGGCGCGGCAATGATGGCGGAAAAAATGACTTCGTGGTTAGGGCATTGGACGCTGGCTTGATGCCGCAGTGTGTTCGCTATACCTGAGAGGAAATCAGCGGGATAAACTATTCCGCTGATCCCGCTACGGTATTGATTTTGATTACGCCGCTCCCGTTCTCCGCGGTGGCGGATAGCGTCATATTCTTGCAAAGCAGAGGAAGCCGTATGTGGTTTGAGCAAATAAAAAGGGGTACCGGTGGGGATGATGAGCATATTTTATTTTGTTTCCCTTATGCCGCCGGAAATGCCGAGGTATTCGTGCCATTCTCTCACTACGTCAATAGCAATACGTCCGTGTACGCCATGCAACTGCCCGGCAATGGACGCCGCTTTTCAGAGGCGTTGTGCAATGATGTCTGCAAAATTCTGGATGAGGTTGAACGAGAAGCCACGAGCCTGATGTCGGGAAAACAGTACTCATTTCTTGGTCACAGCAATGGCGGATTATTCGCCTTTGAATTGGCGAGTCGTTTTATCGCTCAGGATAAACCGCCGGCGCGAATTTTTATCGCCGCAGAAGCACCGCCGCACATTACGGATTTTAAGCATGATCCGATGCATTCAGATGATGATGAAATGGCCGAAGTATTGCGTCGTTATGGCGGAACTCAACCTGATATTTTGGATGACGTTGATTTCAGAAGCTTATTTTTTCCTATTATACGCAACGAGCTGTCGATTAATTTTCATATGAAACGGGCGTTGAAGGAGAAGACGATCAATTATCCTTTGGTGTTGATTCACGGCAGCTGCGACAGCACTGTTTCCAAGACGGACATGGCGGCTTGGGCGCGCTATACAAGCGCGCATATCGGTCTGCACACCGTTTCGTCGGATCATTTCTTCATCAATCATCAGCCGAAAGAAGTGGCGGATATCGTGAATCAGCAGCTGGCGTAAAGCGCAGGTATGGCGGTTGGGGCACAACCGCCATTAACGCAATGGCGTCATCACACCACCGGCGCCACCGTCAGCAGCAGGTTGGCGAAGCGGCGCTGTTCGCCGGAGGCGATCACCAGCAGCGTCCGATCCGATTTGACCGCGGCGTAAAACGCCTCGCGCGGCAGGTGTTCTACCGGGCAATGCGCCGGCAGCAGCTGTCGGTATTCGGCTTCGATGGTGTTGGTGAAGTCCGGCGGGCAGGCCATCAGCGCCGCGCTTTCCACGTTGATGCAGGCCAGCAGTTTTTCCAGGATCGGCGGGGCGGCGAGCGTGCCGGGCGCCAGGTTCAGATAGACCACGGTGGCGTCTTTCGGCGCATGGGTCACGCAGGCGTAGTTGCCGTCGGCGATCAGCACCTGAGTTTTATGCCCGCATTGCGCCAGCGCGGCGAGCAGCGGCGGGTGGGTGATGGCGGATTTGATCATAAAGCGATTCCTGAATGAAAGGGCGGCAGCCGTGCCGCCCGCGGCTGAACTACATGCGGTAGATGCCGCCGTTGATGTCGAGGGTGGCACCCGAAATGAAGCCGTCGTATTCCGCCGCCAGGAAGGCGATGGCGCGCGCCACGTCGTCCGGCGTACCTGCGCGGCCCAGCGGAATGGCGCGAACGGTTTCCTCCGCCGATTCTTGGGTGGTGTGGCGATTATGGAAACGGGTGCCGAGGATCAGGCCGGGCGCCACCGCGTTCACCCGGATGCCGTATTCACCCAGCTCCGCTGCCAGCGAGCGCGTCCAGGTGAGCACCGCACCCTTGGTGGCGGAATAGACCAGCGAGCCGGAGTGCCCGCCGGCGCGGCCGGCCTGCGAGGCCAGGTTGACGATGCTGGCGCCGTTTGCCGCCTTCAGGAACGGCAGTGCGCTCTGGGTCACGTTCAGCATGGTGGTCATGTTCACGTCGATCACGGTTTGCCAGAAGGCGCGGTCGATCTCGCCCAGCCATTTGCGCCCGACGATGCCGCCGACGTTATTGACCAGAATGTCGATGCCGCCGAGAAACTCGGCGCCGGCCGAGACGCAGCGCAGCGTTTCGTCGGTATCGATGAGATCGGCGTAGCCGTAAGCGGCCTTTTGCCCCAATGAATGGGCCAGCGCCACCAGCGCTTTGGGGCCGCTTTCGTCGCTGTGATAGTGAAAATAGATGTCGCAACCGGCCTTGAGCAGCCGCTCTGCGGTGGCGTGGCCGATGCCCTGTTCCGCCCCGGTGATAAAGACCTTTTTGCCCGCAAGATCGCCCATAATTGACTCCTTATTGGTTCATTGGTTCGTTAAGCATTGATGACGCCTTCACGCTGTTTCGCGCAGTAGAAAATGCAGATCAACCCGGTGGCCAGCAGGCACGAGGCCAGGAAAAACAGCCCAGGCGCGCTGCTGCCGGTCAGATCGTTCAACACGCCCACCGCATAAGGCGCGACGAAGCCGCCGATATTGCCGATGCAGCTGACCACCGCCAGCCCGGCGGCCGCGGCCGCACCGGTGGAAATGTTGGCGGGCATGGATAAAAACGGCGGTACGGCGGTGTAGATGCCGATGGCGGCGATGCACAGGAACGACAGCGCGACGAGCGGATCGTATTTAAAAAACGTTACCGCCCCCATCAGGCCGATAGCGGCGACCACCATGCTGAGGCCGGCGAACACGCCAAGCTTTTTGGTTTTGCTGGCCCACAGGCTCCACGGGTACACCAGCAGCGCGGCCAGGCCGTAGGGAATGAGCGCCAGCAGGCTAACGCGGAAGATATCGCTGCCGGAAAGGGCGGTAATGATCGACGGCAGCCAGGTGCCGAAGCCATAAATGCCGCACACCATGCCGAAGTTGAGCAGCGCGTAGAGCAGGTATTTCTTGTTTTTAATCCCTTTCAGGAAGTCGCCCAGCGTGATTTTAGAGCCGGATTTGGAGCGGCCGGCGTTGCTCATCAGCCAGGCCTTTTCCTCCACGTTCAGATAGCCGACGTCCTTGGGCGAGTTCTTGATCAGGAACGGGATCAGCAGGCCGATGACGATCGGCGGCAGCCCTTCGAGGATAAACAGCAGTTGCCAGGGAGCGAACCCGAACCAATCATGCTGAATATTGAGAATAAAGCCGGAAATCGGCGAGCCGACGGCGTTGGACAGCGGCTGGACGATGATGAACATACCGAGAATTTTGGTGCGGTATTTTTCCGGGAAGAACACCGTGAAGTAATACACCACCGAGGGAAAGAATCCGGCTTCGCACACGCCCAGCATAAAACGGCAGATATACAGCTCCAGCGGCGTGCGCACAAAGCCGAGCAGGGTCGCGAAGATGCCCCAGGAAATTAATATTCTGGCGAACCAGATGCGCGGGCCGAATTTAATGGTGCCGGCGTTGCTGGGTATTTCAAACAGAAAATACCCGATAAAGAAAATCCCGGAGGCGAAGCCGAAGGCCGAGGCAGTCAGGCCCAGGTTATCTTCCAGCGCTTTGGCGGCGTAGGCCATGTTATTGCGATCGAGAAACGCCAGGAAATACAATAAAATCATGAGAGGGACAATATGCAGCGTCAATTTCCTGATAGCGCTGCGTTCAATATCCTGCGGCTTGCTTATTTTCATTTTGATATTTCCAATGTGGTTAATCGGAATAATAGAGGCCCGGCCCATAACCCTGAGCTGAACGTTAAATAACGGCACGATGCTGATTCATTGAGGCGTGGGCATCCCTTAAGCGCGACGGCCTTTTCCTTTGTTTTTGGCTGACACCGATCCGGACGATGCCGCTGCGCATCGCCTGGGGAAGACGCTGTTATTTCAGTTAGCCGGCGGCTTTGACCGAGCGCCGGCTGATGACCGTCGGCGGGAAGAGAAACTCGCCGGGCGGTTGTGCATCATTGTTGATGCGGCCGATCAGGCGCTCGACCATCAGCTGTGCCATCTCCGCCAGCGGCGGCCTGACGGACGTCAGCGCCGGTTCGGCCAGGCCGGCCAGCGCGATATTATCGATGCCGATCACCGAGATGTCTGCGGGCACCTGGACGCCGGCGGCGCGCAATCCCACCATCAGCCCGATACCCAGCGCATCGTTAATCGCCACGATGCCGTCCGGGCGCGGCGTCAGCGCGAGCACGCGCGGCGCCAGCGTCAGCCCCAATTCAAACATTTCCGTGTCGCCGTAGGCGCTGTTGGCTTTGCCTTCGATCACCCGTTGGCGTTCGCTCAGGCTGTGCCCCAGCGCACTCAGAAAACCGTCGATTTTGTGGCTGCGCCCGACGGTCAGCGTCGCTTCGGTGGCGAACACGATGTGTCGGCAGCCGCGTTCGAGCAGGTGCTGAGCGGCCAGGCGCCCGGCGGCGACATTGTCCATCGAGACGCTGTCGAACAGCGGGGTATCGATGGCCGCCCGCTCGGGAAACGGATTGTCGTAGCTGACGATCTTCATGCCCCGCTCGGCGGCCCGGACAAAATGGGTCTGGCGAATGTCGCTCGCCGCCACGATGATGCCGCGCACGCCATGCAGGAACATATCGTCGATAAACGCGGCCTCTTCCTGTTCCTGGCGGTAGGCGTTGCCGAGCAAGACGCGGTAGCGGTGAGCCCGCGCCGCGCCGTCGACCGCATGCGCCAGCGCTGAAAAGCTCGGGTTGACGATCGACGGCAGCAGCAGGCCGATGATCTTGGCCTGCGGTGCGGGCAGCGCCGCCGCCCGGGCCGGCCGATACCCCAGGGTCGCCATCGCCTGTTCGATGCGTTCACGGGTCTGCGCGCTCATCTGGTGGCTGCGGTTATTCAGCAGGTTCGACACGCTGCTGATGGAGACGCCGGCCAACCGCGCGACATCACGAATATTTGCCATTTGCCGATCCCTTGCTGCCTGCCGTTAGCCTGCAATCTATAAGGGAAGCCGGCCGCAGGCAAGCCGCAACCGGGGCGCAGAGCGCTTGGGATCGCGCATTTGTGAGAATCGTCAGGCGCAGGGCCGGGTGTTTACTAAACAGCAGTGGGGAGACGGCAATGTGTTGACGCAGATGAGTGAGATCTGCGAAGCACCTCTCGTTTATCGCCCTTCGGGGCGGCGGGTTCTGTACTATTGTTTTCTCTTTGCGGCACGTTCCAGGCCGATGGGGCGCTGGGCGCAACGGAGATCACAGATGAACAAACGGGAATTAGAAAGCGCGATTGTCACCGATTTTTCCAAACGCATGAGCTACGGCGACTACCTGTGCCTGGACTCGCTGCTGAACTGCCAGCACCCGCTCTCCAACCCGCCGCATCATGACGAAATGCTGTTCGTGATACAGCACCAAACCTCCGAACTGTGGATGAAGCTGATGCTGCACGAGCTGCGGGCAGCGGTGCGGTTGGTGCAGCAGGACAAACTCAGCCACTGCTTCAAAATCCTTGCGCGCGTCAAACAGATCCAGCGGCTGCTGTTCGAACAGTGGGCGGTGCTGGAAACGCTGACGCCGTCGGAATACGTCGAGTTTCGCGATGTGCTGGGCAGCTCGTCGGGCTTCCAGTCGCACCAGTACCGGTCGATCGAGTTTCTGCTCGGCAACAAGAACGCCGCCATGTTGGCGGTGTTCAGCAACGACGCGGAAAAACACGCCGCGCTGAAGGCGATCCTCGAAGCGCCGAGCCTGTACGACGAATACTTGCTGTACCTGGCGCGCCACGGTTTGCCGATCCCGCAGGAATGCCTCAAGCGCGACTGGACGCAGCCCTACCAGCGCAACCCGGATCTGTTGCCGGCGTTCAAAGTGATCTACGACAACCCGCAGACCTACTGGGAAGCGTATGAAATGGCGGAGAAGCTGGTGGACATCGAAGAGAGTTTCCATCTGTGGCGCTTCCGCCATATGAAAACGGTGGAGCGGATCATCGGCTTTAAGTCAGGCACCGGCGGTTCCAGCGGCGTCAGCTTCCTGAAAAAGGCGTTGGATCTGACCTTTTTCCCCGAGCTGCTGGACGTGCGTACCGAAATCGGCGCCTGAGACAATGTGAGGGGGAAGGGCGATGAGCGTGAGGATTATCGATAAGGCGGCGGAGAAGGTGGTGGGGGTGAGAGTCGTGGGGCCGTATCCGCAGACGATTCCGCAGGGCTCGCAGCAACTGCTGGCCTGGCGTCAGCGCCACGGCGTGCCGTTCGGCAAATGGCTGGTGTTGTACTGGGACGATCCGGCGGAAGTGGCGCCGGAAAAGCTGCGCGCCGACGTGGTGATGAGCGTGGCGGACGATTTCGCGCTGCCGGCGGGCAGCGAGGGCGTTGCCGTGCAGACGCTGCCCGCCGGGCAGTATGCGGTCTACCACGTACGCATCAGCGATGGCGATTTCGAACGGGTCTGGGGCGAGTTCTACCAGAAGCTGCTGCCGGCCAGCGGCTATCAGCCGGTTGAGGGGGTGAGCTATGAGCACTATCTCAACGACTGCGAGGCCGACGGCTATTTCGACCTCGAGATTTACCAGACGGTGAAGAAGTGGTGAGAGCAGGGTGATGCGAAGAGAGGCTGAATCGATGGGATGTGCCGATTCAGCCTGTGATTGTCATTCCGCTCAATTTAGAGGGACGTGAACAGGCGAGCGAGAGTGTAAGTTTATTTTTCTACCGGACCTATACCCGTATTGTTTTCCTTTAGTCGGTTGCTATCTACCCATCCCTCAACTTGTTCTCCTTTACGATTGAAGTACATGACGTAATAGTAACCGTGGTAGTCGAGGTAAGCATTGACCTTATCGTTAGGTATAATAAATACCTCACTTTCTTTACATCTTAAGTCGGGAGCAGAGTGAAAATACAAACGTCCTTTGCCGATAACAGAAAACCCATTATTTGAGTTTTCAAAGTGTACAGCATTATCTTGGGCTCTTTTGTCCAGAACATCACAATTAACATTGGCGATTGAGCTGAATGATAGCAGGAAAAGTAGAGCTGATAATTTTTTCATTAAAGAAGTCCTTGTGAGTTCATTATGCTAATAAGTTTCTTAGCGTAGTCAGGATCCGTAGCGTAGCCTTTATCCTGCAACCCTTGAGCCCATTCTTTAGGGTCTGTGCTCTTAAATAGATCATGATATCTTTTGTTTTTTGTCAGAAACTCTGTCCTGCCAGCAATACTATCTTCGAAAGAGTCATATGAAGCGAACTTGTCGAGGATCTTTACTCTTTTACCATTCAAGTTTTCATGTGTCCAAACCTCAACATAATTAGGATTACCATGCGCCTTTATGCCAAAGAGATTATGACTATATTTTCCTGAGTTGACATCAGTGGGAACGGACTTACCATAGCCCGTTTCTAGTATCGCCTGCGCAGTTGTGACGGCGGCAGGGACACCTGTCTTTTGCTCCTCAATTTTCGCGGCTTCATGAACCTCTTTGACAAATGTAGCTTTATCTGGTTTTTCTCTGTTTGAATTTAACAACGGTGTTTTTTCTGGTGTTGCTGTAGAAGAGTTTGACTTAGTCACATTTGGCCCTCTCGGGGACAAAGCCGAATTTCCCTTTTCTTTCGGGGGAAACAGCTCGATTACCGCTTTGTTAATATCTTCTTTATGACCCGAACCAGGAGCGACGATCGCGGCACCCGTTCCATCGTTAAGGTTAAGCTTACCGCCCGTGTTGATAAAACCATCACTTTCTACATGGAAGTTAAAATTTTTACCGACAATATTAATTTGTCCATCGGCAGTAAGCTCAATAGCGCTTTCTCCACATTCGAGGCGCAAGCGGGTCCCTGAAGCAATAATATAGTCCTCAACGACAGAGTCACTTTTTCCTTTTCCGGTCAATAAATGCTCTTCACTTTTGGTTCCTTGAACTCGATTTGTTTCAACACGGTACAACTCGTCAGCACCGACATAGTGAGTATGATTGTTTGCAATGGTTCGACTGGCATCGTTCTTGACATTAACGTCTAGATTGCGTTCTGCCTGAATCCAAACCTGCTCTTTGCCCATTTTATCCTCAAACCTAAGAGCGTTGGCATTATCAGGTGTACCATTTTTGGAACGGCTCATAAAGCCCATCTGGGTGGCGGCGGCAGGCAGCGCCCACGGCGGCATGCTGGCTTCGTTATAAACGCGCCCGGTGACGATCGGCCGATCCGGATCGCCGTTGATAAAGTCCACCACCACTTCGTCGTTGACGCGCGGGATCTGCACGCCGCCGTAGCCCTGGCCGGCCCAGGCGCTGGAGACGCGCACCCAGCAGGAGCTGCCGTCGTCCTTCGGCCCGAAGCGGTCCCAGTGGAATTTCACCTTGATGCGGCCGTATTTGTCGGTCCAAATTGATTCGCCGGCCGGGCCGACCACCCGGGCGGTCTGCGGCCCGTGGGTTTTCGGCCAGGTGGCCTGCTGCGGCGGGTGCCAGGGCACGTCCGCCGGCAGCACGATGAAATCGATACGGTGTTCGCTGCTTTGATCGTCGCCGCTGGCATAGCGGTTCTCTTTCAGATGGTAGTTGGCCTGCAGCGTCAGGTACTCGCGGTTGTCGTCGGCGTGCGGGGCGTTATACAGCGTAAAGGTGCTGCCGGGGGCGATGCCCAGCGCGGTGGCGGTGCCCCGGATCTGCTGATGCTCGGCCTGCCAGGCTTCCTGGCGCACGCGGGCGTAGAACTCCCCCTGCTGATGCTCGGTGTAGCGGCCCGGCCAGTCGTAGACGTCAATCTGCCCCGGCGTCGGCGAGACCGGGTTTTGCCGCGCCTGGAACAGCCAGGCGTTCGGCTTGCGGAAATCGTAGTCGTCCAGGCTGTAGATGCCCGGCGTGACGCGATCGGACAACGTCCACTGGCTGATGCCTTCCTTGCTGGTGCTGCCGCCGGATGGCGTCAGGTGGTAGGGGATCATCTCGTAGCCGGGATAGGGCTGATGATGGTGGGGCGCATCCCCGAGCACCAGCGTGTGTTTGCCCATCTCGTGTTTGAAATAGTAATAGATGCCCTCCAGCTCCATCAGGCGGCTGATGAAGTTGAAGCTGCTTTCGTTGTACTGCACGCAGTAGCCCCACAGGCGATAGTCGCCGGTCAGCTGATCTTCCAACTGCACGTTGTGCTCCGCCAGCAGAGTCTTGACGATCTGCGGCACCGTCTGTTCCTGGAAGATGCGGAAGTTGCGGTCCTTGGTCATCGGCCACAGATCCGGCTGCACGTGCAGGCTATACACCGCGTAACGGGTGCCGCCGATCTCTTCGCTGCTGACGGCGATGGCGGTGATCTTGCCGTTCAGGTAGCGTGGGGCGCTGAGAAAGCCCTGAGTCGGGATCTCCAGCGTCAGCGGTTGGCCGAGCAGCGCTTTGCGATCGAGCCGCGCGTCGGTGCTCAGCAATTCAATAGAGAAGTCGAAAGGGGTGGAAAGCGCTTCGATGCCGTCCAGTGAGCGGAACAACAGTTGCTCCTGGCCCAGCGGCGTGTGCGCAATAATGCGATCCAACATGAGAACATCCTCTGTGATTGACGTCGTGTTCTGCTTACCCCAGCGTTGCAGCGGCCTTGCCGCGCGGCCAATGAGGGTGGGCAGCGGTGCGTCAGTCTCATGAAATAGGGGAAACCCCGCTGCGGCGGGGATTCAGAACGGAATTAACCGGCGCTGGCCGGATTGACCAGCCAGGTGCCGGCGGTGTCGATGCTGAGTTGCTGCCGGCGGAGCCGATCGTTGTGGCGGATCTCCAGCTGATAACGGCCCGGCGCCAGATTCAGGCTGGCGAAGCCGTTTTCGCCGGGCGTTACCTGCTGCGGCTTGCCGTCGAGGCTGACCTGTTCGCCCGGCTGCAGTTTGAAGTACACCAGCGCCACCGGCTGCGGTGGCGGCGCCGCCTTTTCTGGTTCCACCGGCGCAGATGGCGCGGTTTGCGGCGCGCTCGGCTGCTCCGTCAGGGTTTTCTGCGCCGGTGACGCCTCGGTATTTTGCGCTACGGCCCGGGCATCGTCCTTGCCGCCGCTCAGCCAGGCGACGGTGCCAATCACCAGCAGCGCCGCGACGCCGGCGCCGGCTATCATCGGCCGCGAGAATTGGGTGCTGCGCGCGGTAACGGCGCCGGCGGCCGCGGCCGCGGCTGCCGGGTTGGCGGCCACCAGCAGGTTCTCCGGCGCGGCGGCCGGGGTGCTGACGATTTCGTTTTCATCGGCGATCGGCAGATGCAACAGCTCGGCCATTTCATCGATGGTCTGCGGCCGGTCTTCCGGCTTCAGCGCCAGCGCGCGGTCGACGGTGCGCAGCAGTTCCGGCGAGTAACCGGCGGGGCGGCGCTCGGCCAGCGGTTGATAGCTGTCTTCGATGCTGCGCACCACGCTCACCGGCGGCGGTGAACCGACGATCAGCGTGTGCAGCACGGCGCCCAGCGCGTAGATATCGGTCCAGGGCCCCTGCTCGCCGTCGCTGTTCTCGGTGTACTGCTCGATCGGCGCGAAGCCTGGCTTCAGCATGATCTCCGTTTCGTCAGACAGGTTACCGATCTCTTTGCGCGCCGACCCGAAGTCCAGCAGCACCGGCAGCTGGCTCTCCTGGATCTGGATGTTATCCAGCGAGATGTCGCGGTGCAGGTAGCCTTCCTGATGGATGGTGTTGATGGCGCTGAACAGCGGCGGCAGCAGCCGACGGATCCACGCCTCGTCGATCTTCTCCGGCTGCTGCGCCTGCAGGTTCTTCAGCGTGGTGCCGCTGTAAAACTGGGTGCCCATGTAGGCGGTGCCGTTCTCTTCCCAGAAGCGCAGCACGTGCAGCAGGCCGGGGTGCGAGAAGCGGGCCAGCAGGCGCGCCTCCTGAATAAAGCTGTTCAGCCCGGCCTGGAAGGTTTTGCCGAAACGCTCGCCGCGCAGCCCGATGCTGAGATCGTCGTTGCGTTTCGCCAGCGAGGTCGGCATGTATTCTTTGATGGCGATGGTGCGTTCCAGTTGGTGATCGTAGGCGCGATAGACGATGCCGAAGCCGCCTTCGCCGATCGCTTCCTGGATCTCGAATTCGTTGAACCGATAGCCGCTCGGCAGGCTGTTCGAATTCGGTTTGGTTATCCCGGTTCCCGACATAGTGATGACTCTCTGTGTTCAAAGGGCCGCCGTCTCGGCGGCCGCGGCGTTATGCCTGAAATTGACAAATGAATTCGTGGTTCTGCAGCGCGATATGCAGCTGGCGATAGCGCTGGTCGTTGGCGCTGCCGGTCAGCAGGGTGTGGCTGATCTGCGGCAGCAGGGTGTTGGTCAGGATGGCGTCGACCATGCGGCCGCCGGACTCTACCTCGGTGCAGCGGCTGACGATCTGCTCGATGACCGCGTCGTCGAAGGTGCAGACGATCTCGTGATTCTCCGCCAGGCGACGCTGGATGCGGCCCAGCTGCAGGCGCACGATGTTGCCCAGCGTGGCATCGGTCAGCGGGTAATACGGCACCACCAGCAGGCGGCCGAGCAAGGCGGCCGGGAACACCGACAGCAGCGGCTGGCGCAGCGCGCCGCTCAGCGCTGCCGGCTCCGGCAGCAGCTCCGGATCGCTGCACAGCCCGGCGATCAGATCGGTGCCGACGTTGGAGGTCAGAATGATGATGGTGTTGCGGAAATCGATATGGCGGCCTTCGCCGTCCTCCATCCAGCCCTTGTCGAACACCTGGAAGAAGATTTCATGCACGTCCGGGTGCGCCTTCTCGATTTCGTCCAGCAGCACCACGCTGTATGGGCGGCGGCGCACCGCCTCGGTCAGCACGCCGCCTTCGCCGTAGCCGACATAGCCGGGGGGCGCGCCTTTCAGCGTCGAAACGGTGTGCGACTCCTGGAATTCGCTCATGTTGATGGTGATGACGTTCTGCTCGCCGCCGTACAGAGTTTCCGCCAGCGCCAGCGCGGTTTCGGTCTTGCCGACGCCGGACGGCCCGGCCAGCAGGAACACCCCGACCGGCTTGTTCGGATCGTCCAGCCGCGCCCGTGAGGTGCGCACCCGGCGGGCGATCAGATCCAGCGCATGGCGTTGGCCGATCACGCGCTGGTTCAGGGTGTCGGAGAGTTGCAGCACCGCTTCAATCTCGTTTTTCACCATGCGGCCCAGCGGGATGCCGGTCCAGTCGGCCACTACCGCCGCCACGATGTTGGCGTCGACAGCGGCGAAGATCAGCGGCGCTTCGCCCTGCAGCGCGCTCAGCTGCTGCTGCAGTTCGCCCAACTGGGCGCGCAGCGCGTCCGCGTCAGGGCCCGCCTGCGTCTCTTCTTCAGTAGACTCTTCTTCCTGCCGGTGCAGCTGGGCGCGCAGTGTGATGATCTCTTGGATCAGCGCCAGCTCCTGCTGCCAGCGGTCGGTCAACTGTTCCAACTCCTGGTGCAGCGCGGTCAGCTGGGCTTCAATCTCCTGCGGGCGCAGGGGATCGCCGATGCCCACTTTGGTCTCGCGGCGGGCGATATCTAACTCTATCTGCAGCGCATCGATGCGATGGCGGCAGTCTTCGACCTGGGCAGGCTCGGCGTGTTGGCTGACCGCCACGCGCGCGCAGGCGGTATCCAGCAGCGCCACCGCCTTGTCCGGCAGCTGGCGGGCCGGAATATAGCGATGCGACAGCCGCACCGCGGCGTCTACCGCTTCATCCAGCAGCAGCACGCGGTGGTGTTGCTCCAGCGGGCTGACGGTGCTGCGCAGCATCAGCAGCGCCTTGTCTTCGCTCGGCTCGTGTACCTGCACCACCTGGAAACGGCGGGTGAGCGCCGGATCCTTCTCGATGTATTTCTTATATTCCGACCAGGTGGTGGCGCCGAGGGTGCGCAGCTGGCCGCGCGCCAGCGCCGGTTTCAGCAGGTTGGCGGCATCGCCGGTGCCCTGGGCGCCGCCGGCTCCGATGAGCGTGTGAATCTCGTCGATAAACAGGATGATCGGCGTCGGGCTGGACTGCACTTCGTCGATCACCGCCTGCAGCCGTTTTTCAAACTCGCCTTTAACGCCGGCGCCGGCCTGCAGCATGCCGATGTCCAGCAGGCACAGCTTCACGTCGCGCAGCTGCGGCGGCACGTCGCCGGCCACGATGCGCAGCGCCAGGCCTTCCACCACCGCGGTTTTCCCGACGCCGGCCTCGCCGGTCAGCAGCGGGTTGTTCTGGCGGCGGCGCATCAGGATATCGATGATTTGCCGGATCTCTTCGTCGCGGCCGGCCACCGGATCTATCTCGCCGTTGCGCGCTTTGGCGGTCAGGTCCTGGGCATACTGCGCCAGCACGCTTTCACCGCTGCGCGGCGCGCCGGATATGTTCTCGGCGCTGCTTTCCGCCGGCGCATCCTGGGCGTTTTCCGCCGAGTGAGCGGTGATGGCGGCGAACTGCTCCATCAACAGATCGGCGTTGATGCGCTCGAACTGCGGGGAAATGGCCTTCAGCAGATGGCGCAGACTGTAGGTTTTCAGGATGCCGAGCAGCAGGTGGCCGCCGCGGATGCGCGTCGCGCCGAATTTCAATGAGCCATAGACCCAGGCGCGTTCTACCGCGCTGTCGATGTGCTCGGACAGATCGGAGATGGCGCTGGCGCCGCGCGGCAGGCGATCGAGCGCCTCGACGATGTCGCGCGCCAGCTGCCCCTCGTCCAGCGCGAAGTGGCGGACGATCTGCTGCAGATCGCCGTCCGGCGATTGCATCAGCTGATGTAGCCAGTGCGCCAGTTCGACGTAGGGGTTACCGCGCAGCTTGCAAAACGCCGTCGCACTTTCCAGAGAGGTGAATAACAGGCTATCCAGTTTGCCAAATAATACCGAGCGGCTGATTTCAGACATGGTTTTCCTCAGGTCTCAGAGTGGCCTGGCGCCGCAGGGCGCCGGCCGAAATAGGGTCAGAACGGATTTTCCAGCGGTTCAGGGCTGAAGATCAGGTCGTCGAGATCGCGTTGCCGCCGATCGTCGGCCAACCAGCTGCTCAGGCCCAATCGTTGCGCGCCGCCGAGCTGGAGGCCGTGCGCCTGTTCCTTCGCCAGGATCAGACGGACTTCCCAGACGAACTCGATGCCCAGGTATTGGCGCACCCAGTCGCGCAGCTGCCGGCACAGGTCGGCGCCGGGCAGGAAGCGGTCATAGTCCCGCTGCGGCATCGGCCCCAGCTCGATGCGGAATTTGTGCTGAATATCGCGCACCGCGATGCCGAGAAAGGCCGACTCGCCGAGCCGTGGCGCACCGCGCCCGGCCTTGAGCCGAGCTTGCTCGCGCGGCTCCACCCGCAGCCAGTGCGGCACGTTTTCGACGATGCGCACCGGCACCTTGAAATACTGCTGCAAAATCTTGCTCAGGCCTTCCGGATCGCGGCTGTGGCGAATCAGATGACCGGCCATAAAATGTTTGGCGTGGGCGTTGATGCTGTCGCGTTCCTGCTGCGCCGGCTGGCCGATGCCGATCAGGCTCGACAGGTATTCGTCGAAGCGCCGGTTGTCCGGGCGATCCAGCGACACCGTCGGCTGCGCGTCGGCCCAGGCGCGGTAAAACAGCAGCGTCAGCCGGTGATGGAACAGGTTGGTGAACGCCAGCAGGGTGGTGTCCTGATGGTGGTACACCCGTTCGCGCACGTATTCGGTCAGGTGCAGCGGCAGCGGTCCGTTGGGTCCGAACAGGCCGAAGCTGAAGATCGAGACGTCGTGCAGCGGGCTGTTGGCGCGCGGCGCCACCTGCGCCAGCGTGGAGGGCGCGAATGACAGCGACGGCTCCTGGCCCAGGCGCAGCATCTCGTGACGCGGCAGCGGCGCGCGCCCCAGCAGGTAGGGTTGGCCGCCCTGGGCGTCGATACGGCGCAGCAGCTGAAACAGATCGTGCTTGTAAGGCGCGCTGCGCAGCCGCGGCCAGAAGTCGTCCGGCAGGCGATACAGCGCGTTGATCTGCGGCGGCGCCAGTTCGGTGGCAATCATCTCCGCGTTCATATCAGCGTCCTTTTGCCCATGCGCGCCTGCCAGTGGGCGATTTCGCCGCGCTGCTGGCTGGAGAGCGTCATCTCGGTGAAGGTGTTCATCGCCACCAGGCGCGAGAACAGGCGCTCCAGCACGCTGCCGAGCAGATAGGGGCTGTTGCCGGAGAACGCCTGCTCATCGACCGTCAGATCGATGGCGATGCCGCGTGCGAACACGATGGGGCCCGGCTCCGGCACTCGCCGATAGACCGGCCGCAGGTTGCAGTGGCGCACGCCCTGAATTTGTTTGGCGATCGCCGGTTCGCTCAGGTTGCCGTACAGCCCCATCAGCTGGCGCAGGCTGGCGGCGCCCTGTTCCGGATCGCCGTCCATCATGCTGAGGTAGTTCAGCTGCAGCTGGCTGATCAGCCGCCAGGTGATCATGCCTTCGGCCAGCGCCGGGCGCGGCGGGGTGGGGCCTTTGCGCAGCGAGACCTGCTTGATCGGGATCGAGTCGGGCATCACGAAGTTGCCCTGATCCTGTTGCAGCAGCATCAACGGCAGGTCGCGGCTGGTGCACAGCACGTCGGCGGTGAGGTATTTCAGATCGCTGTGCCACGGCGATTGCCGCTCGTCCACCAGCGACACGAACACTTCCGAACCGGCATAGCCGGTGCGGGTGCCGTAGCGGCGGGCGTGCTCCGACAGCGTACGCTGTTCGCGCCGCAGCGAGAAGTAGGCGCCATAGTTGCCGTCGTCCGCGCTCAGGGTGCTGTAAAACGGCCGAAACTCTTGCTCGTAGCGTTTTTCGCTGGCGCTGCCGCCGAGCCGCTGCACCGAGAACACTTCGTAATCCAGCGGCCGGATATTGTCGACCACCAGATGGTATTCGTGGTTTTTTTCGTTGATTGCGATGCGTTCGGCGACCTTCGGAAACAGGTTGATCACCGGCGTGCAGTGCAGCGCCAAATGGGCGGCGTCGACCACCCGTTCCAGCGCGGCGTCGTGCCGATCCAGCAGCACCACGATCTCGAACTGGCGCAGCGCCTTTTTCCCTTCGCGCACGCTTTGCAGCAGCGGGCGCAGGCCGTTGACGCTGAAGAACTGGAAGCGCGCCGGGAAGGCGAAGTACTCCTGCAGCAGCCGGTAGCCTTCGAAGTTGCGCAGGTCGTTGGGCAGCAGCGCCTGATCGGCGGCGAAGCCCTCCTGCCGCAGCCCATCCAGCGCCAGCGCGCGCCGCTGCGGCTGCGGCTCCACCGTTTGGCAGACAAGCCCGACGCTGTGCTGCATCAGCAGTTCCAGCAACTGCTGCGCCTGCATGTCCGGCCCGGCCAGGTAAAACATCAGCTGATCCAGCTGCAGGTTGTTGAGCGTCACGCTTTCGTAGCACTCGAGACGAATGCGCAGCGCGCTGACACAGCCGCTGTGCTGCAGCCCCAGCGAGGCCAGCGGAATATCGGCCGGAATGCCGCCCAGCTCGACGCCGGCGATGCGCACTGGCTGCAGCGTGACGTCATGGGCGGTGGTGTAGCTGCAGGTGATGCCGCTTTTCTTCAGCGTCTGGCTGTCCATCATGGTGCCGCGCGGCACCACGAAGCCGTTGCTGATGTCGCCTTTGCTGCTGTCCGGCTGCAGCTCGGCGATCGCCATCGACGGCGTCGGCGACAGGTAATTGGGGTAGATGATCTCCAACAAGCGCTGAGAAAAGCGCGGGAACTCGGCGTCCATTTTCAGCTGCACGCGCGAGGTGAGGAAGGCGAAGCCCTCCATCAGGCGCTCGATATAGGGATCCGCCACGTCGATGCCGCGCATGCCGAGACGGCCCGCGACCTTCGGGTATTGTTCGGCGAACTCGGCGCCCATCTCACGCAGATAGGCCAGCTCGCGGTTGTAATAGTCTAAAAGTTTACTGTCCATCGCCTTACCCTATGTCTTTCAGATCGAAGTGGCCGTTTTCCAGATCCACGTCGGTACGGAACAGAAACTCCAGCGGATAGGGCACGCACCACAGGCGGCCCTTGATTTCGATCGACAGCACGTTGTGCAGCTCCAGCGAGCCGGTGTCCGAGATGCAGCGCACCTGCAGCCCCTCGGGCAAAATGCGCGGTTCGAAATGGAGAATGGACTCGGTCAGCGCGCGCTGAATGTCGAGCCATTCGATGTCCGACATGCGCTTGCCCGCCAGCGAGGCGATGCCGTAATTAAGGGTGGAGCGCCGCACCTGCGGAAAGTCGCCGAGATCCAGATTGGATTCGCTGTTGACGCAGTTGAACAGCCACTGCAGATCGCGCAGCACCCGGCGGCGCAGCTCGCTGTGCGACACCAGGTTGCGCACCTGTGCTTCCTGCTTTTTCTGCGGTTCGTCGTCGGTCAGCATGTCGAGCAGCACCGGCTGCATTTTGTCGCGCGACGTCAGGCGCTCGCTGTCCTGACGATAGCGATAGCCCTGGCGGCGCAGATCGCCGCCGTCGTAGTGGGGTGGGCGCTTATCGTTCATGTTCAGGCGCTCGCGTCGAAGCTCAGCTGCCGCAGGCTGTGCAGCGGGAATTCGTCGCTTTCGCTGAGCCAGGTCTTCAGGCCCAGCCCCGCATAGTGGGTGCCGTCGCCCAGCGGTTGCCATTCGGTGCGTTTGCCGAGCAGCAGCGCGTCGTCGCTGCCTTCGGCCAGCGGATAACGGGCGGGCAGTTGGCACACCTGTTCGCGGCCGTCGGTGAGGCGCACCAGCGCGTGGCTCCACACCAGATCGATGGCGCTCTGCGGCGCCTGGAACTGGATCGTGGCGATGTCGGCAAACGGCAGCCAGTAGTAAACGCCGTTCAGCGCCAGCTCGCACACCGGCCCGAGGCGGCCGTCACCGTCGGTCAGCCAGTCGAAACTCAGCTGCCGTTCTTGGTCGCCTTCGGCCAGCGTTAACCGCCCGGCGCCGGCCGGGGCGGCCTCCAGCGCTTCGTCACGCAGCGCCTGGGCCTGTTCGGCCGCGCCTTGCGCATCCTGATGCAGCGCCTGCACCATCAGTTTCAGCCAGGGCTGATCCTGCCGCAGCAGCGCCGGCGCGGCCGTGCCGGCGAACACCGCCTGGCGTTGCAGCTCGGCGTTGACCGACTGCATCAGCAGCAGCGTGGTCGGTTGGGCGATCGGTTTCAGCGCCTGCCAGGATTTCAGCTGCGCGTTGGCGCGCGTCCAGTTGCCGCTCAGGCACAGCAGTTGCACCAGCGCGGCGCGCAGGTCGGCATCCGCCGGTTTTCCCTTGATCTCGTTTTCGACGGCGGTGATGGCCGCGGCGATCGAGTGGCCTTGCAGCATGCTTGCTAATGATTTCACAGGCTTTCCTTATATCAGTGAGTGGCGCCGTTAACCGACAGGTAGCTGCCGCTGGCGGGATCGACCCGGTCTGCGGCCAACTGTTCCACCAGCTTGAAGGTCAGCGGGGTGGCGGCGCTCAGCAGCGGCTGCCAGGCGGTTTGCGCCTGCTGCACGCGCTGTGTGATCTTGGTCTCGTCGGCGGCGTCGACACGCGGCATTTCAACGATCGCTTCACCGTTGAACGCCCAGGCATGCAACTGCGGTTCGAAGGTCAGCAGCAGGAAGCTGCCCGGCGCCTGCGGGTTGCCGCCCAAAATGAGCCGTTGGGCGTTGGCGCTGACGACGGTCAGCGCGCGATCGCCGCCGTTGATCTGCGCCAGCGGATAGCCCTGCAGGAACCACAATGTCGGCGAGAGGGTTTGGCCACCCTGTTGCAGCGTGACCGCGCCGCTGCCCTGCAGCCAGCCGTCCTCGCCGCAGCGCAGCGCGTCGCCGGCGGGAATGAACAGCGCGCCGCCGTTGGCGTCGTCATGCCAGAAGGTGCGGAAGTGGCAGCCCTGCGGCAGGTTGAAACGCTGAGGCGGCGCGGTGTCCGCCTGCGGAGAGATCACGGCTACCGCAGCAGGGATCGCCGGCTGCTCGACGGCCTCCTGTTTGACCACCGGTTTCCAGCCGTGCGCTTTGGCGGCTTCGCCGCTGGCCAGCTTTTCACCGCGCTTGTCGGTCAGCGTCCAGGGCAGGTGGCCGGCTTTCGGGCACTGTTTTTCCAACAGATTGCCGACGCGCGGCAGAAAGTCGTTCAGCACCGCCGGATCTTGGCTTTGCGCCGCGACGATGCGCAGCGGGATGCTCTTGTCGCACCAGCTTTCGGGATTGCTGTTTTTGACGTCATCGATAAACACTTCCAGCTTCTGGCTGGGGGAGTAAACCAGGCGATAGTTCATCGCCTGCGCGGTCGGTACCGCCATCAGGGCGACGAGCCCCGGCATCCAATATTTCATAGTGAACCTTGCTGTGAATGTGCGCTGCTCAGTCGCGGCTCAGAAACCGTTCCGCATCCGCCAGCGAATGCAGCAGGGTGGTTTCCTGCGGTGAGCCAATCCAGACGGCGATAGCGCTGTAGTTATCGCTGTTATTGTTTTTCTTCCATGCCTGCTGCATCAGGGCGATCCACTCGCTGGGGGAGTTGACCATGTGCAGCGACTGTTCCAGTTCGGCCTGGCTGAAGCTGTGCCAGAAGCCGTCGGTGCACAGCAGGAAAACGTCGCCGTCTTCCAGCTGCAGCACGTCGCTGTAGGTGGCGTCGCGCTCTTCGTTCAGCCCCAGCGCGAAATACAGCAGGTTGCTGTTGATGCCGTTGGTCTGATAGCCGGCGTCCTGCATCTGCTGGATCAGGCTGTGGTCGGTGGTGACGGCATGCAGGTAGCCGCGGCGGAACAGGTACAGGCGGCTGTCGCCGGCGTGCGCCCAGTAGGCCAGCTGGTAATCACGATCGATAAACAGGCTGACCAGCGTGGTGCCCATCTTGCTGTATTCGTCCGATTGCCGCTGTTGCTGGTGGATGGCGGCGTTGGCGCGCGTAATGTGCTGGCGAATGCTTTGGGCGTTCAGGTGCTTTTCGCCGTCGAAGTTATGCAAAATGGTGTCGCGCGCCAGTTTGGCGGCGATATCGCCGCCCGGAAAGCCGGCGATGCCGTCGCACACCACGAAGCAGGCGGCGCGGTTGCCGAGCACCTCGCCGGTCTGATCCTGGTTGGAGGCGCGGCCGCCCTGGTTGGAGGTAGAGGCTATGGTGATATTCATTACGCGTCCGGTTTGGTCTGTGAGTCTTTGTATTGATTCACTTCAACGTCATAGGCGTGCAGGAAGGCTTCGCCGAACAGGGTGTGGAAATCGTCCTCGATCTCGCCGGAGGTTTGCTGATAGTTCTTCACGAAGTAGTCCCACAGCGCAGCCTTGCGGTTGGCGGGCAGCGACAGACGCGGCGCCACGCCTTCCTTGCGCGCTTCCTCTTCGAGGCGCTCCGGGTTGAACGACTGCAGCATGGCGGCGATGATGGCGCGGATGCCGGCGATCATCCCCAGCTGGTGCGCCTGCAGGTCGATCAGCGCGTCACGCACCGCCTGCTCCGGCGGCATAAAGCCCGGCATCTGGCTGCCGAACATCTGCATCAGCACCGTTTTGCCCGAAGGCAGCAGTTTGAACGGGTTGTTGGCCTCGTCGAGGATCATGGTCATCTCGGCTTTCACGCCGCGCTTGAGGATCGAGCGGGATGAAAGCAGGGCGACGGTGCCCTGCGAGAACAGGCTCAGCAGGCGGCCGGCCTGGCGGATTTGCCGTTCGTCGAAGTGCGGCTGCGGCTGCAGATCGTCGAGGCCGATACCTTGCAACAGCGCCGTCAGCAGCGGCCCCTCTAAGGTGTCGCCATTCGGCGCGGCGGCGTGCTGCCGTTGAGCGGACTGGTAGGCGACTGGATCGATGCCCAGGCGGTTGCCCTGGCGCGGGCGCGGCGGCTGTGCAGGCGGTTCCTGCTGGCAGAACTGCGGCGCAGATTGGGGTTGCGGCTCAGGCGTCTGCACGGGTGGCGGCGTCGGCTGTGGGCGGGGCGCTTGCGGTTGTGCGGCGATCGGTGGCGGAGACGGCGGTGCGGGCGGCTGTACCGGCTCGTCCGGCTGAGCCAGCGGCACGGCGCCGCCCATCAGCAGCCCCAGCGGATCGTTGCTGTTTAACGCTTCGGGCGACGCGGGAGCGGATGAACCGCCGAACAGCGCCAGCGGATCCAGCTCTTGCTCCGGTTGCTGCGCATTCTGAGCCGGGGTTGCCGGCCGCGCTGGCGCAGCCTGTTCCGCCAGCAGCGCGCTGGGAGTGGTATCGGCCAGGATGTGTTCGCGCTCAAAGGTGGTGTCGGTGTTGAACAGCGCCGCCGGATCGGTTTGCTGCTGCTGCAGCTGGCGCAGATCGACATCGCCCGCCAGCTGCGCCAGCGGATCGGCCGGGTTCAGCTCGCGAGCGGGGGTGTCCAGCAGCGGGTGGTTGCCAGGATTGGCGACCGGCGGCGGCGTGACGGCGACCGGCGCATTCGGGGTAAATTCTTCCACCAGGCTGTCCCAGATTTCATTGGGGATGGGCGCGGCAGATTTTTCTTTGGCGGCGGCTGTTGGGGCCGCAGCAGCGGCAACGGCGGCGGCCTTGGCCACCGGTTGAGCCTGTGGCGCGGCGTGCTGCTGCAGCGCGCTGACTTCAATCTGGTAATCGTCGATGCCGAGCACGTCGCCGTCCTGCAGTTCAACCTGGCGGCCACGTTCCAGCGGAATGTCGTTCAGCAGCACGCGGGTAACGTTGCCGCGGTTGGTGATGCGGCATTCGCCGTCAGCGGAAATATGCACGATCGCCTGCAGGCGGGAAATGGCGCGCTCTTCGTCCGGCAGCACCAGGTTGTTGTCCACGCTGCGGCCGATGGTGCCGCCCGGCGGCAGAAAATCGCAACTGCTCTGCGGCGGAACCTGGCCGCTTTTATTTTTTACAATGGAAAATCGCATAAGGCATTCCTGCTGATGGGGATTGTAGACTGCTTTGGGCGTATGTTGATTTAGTCATCTAATCTGATGGCTAACTTCTATTCTTTTCTTTTTTGTAATAGGTGTTTTTTGGTAGTTGAGTTAAGTAGATAAAGGTGAATATCAAACTGCCGTAGTGTATAGAGTCATAGTTATCGTTGCCTAGTGGGTAGAAAAGATTAAGAAAATCATTCCCGTATGCAAAGGTTGAGAGCTGTATGACACCCATGAAAACCACAATGAGACAGTTGAAAACAAAGAATGGATAATTGTGTTTGCGAGCCGATAATTTTTTTAAGTAATATAAAGCCACTAAAGTGATGAGTGACAATGAGAAATAGGAAAGTAAGAATCCATATGAGTAAGTTGATAGCGTGACGTCTGGAGTCATTTTCTTTGGTTGTCCTTTATGAGTTCGTACATCCCGCTTCCGGTTGTTAAATCTGATATAACCTCAATCGTCAAACCTGTTCGGCCCATCTCTTGCCAACCACGAATGAAGTCGCTATTGATATACCTATATAATCTCCAGGCATCTGGTTTTAATGTTTTCCTGATTATTCCATATCCAGATAGGCTAAGGTCTACAGTGCCATAAATTGTATCCGCAGTATCCTGACTATATCCTAGTGCTTTTGCAGTATATCGATAGGCATTTCTTACACTGCCTGATTTATCTTTTCGGAAAAGTAAATAGTAACCGTTCTCATAAATATTGTTCGTGCCTTGAGCAATCAGCGGTAAGCCAAAACTGCCACACGTCATACCGAGAGTCGCTGCACAAGTACCGACTCCGGCGAATATTTGTGTTCCGCCACCGACAAAACCTATCTGCTTCAAAATAAGGTTGGTGGTGTTGTTACTCTTCTTTTTTTCTATTGATATATAGAGCGTGTTTCTTCCTGCGTCGATAGCAAAGGCTTGGCGTTTAAGATGATTGGTCTCGTCTTCAATGTCCCTGATTGCCCCAGCGTAGGATGTGCAGTGTATACTGATATCCCTTTTTGCAAACTGAATAAGTTGGTCTATTTCCAGTGAGAAATTAGCTCTGGATTCGTTAGTGTATAGATACTGTCGTGAAAACGTTCTTGATAGTTTTTTGAGTTCATCGATAGATCTATCCAGATCTGCTTTTGTTTTGTATTGCATAAGGATTCCTTTCCTATTCTTTATACCAACATTTACCCTGTGAAGGGATACGGATTTACTCTCAGTTATCGCCTTTCCCTTGGTATTTCTTGATGATGGCTTGCAGCTCTTGGCTGTGTACAAGATCGATGCACTTGGCCATCGTCATCGGCTCCCCAGACATGCTGTCATAGGGCTTTGCCAGAAATTCTTTTGCCAGCGCCCTGACGGCGGTATGCGCTTCCAGAGAATAATCGCCGAACTCCATGTAACCCCGAGCGGCGGCCGCGGCATCGTTTTTGACTTCTTTTGCGGAGTACCCCTCGGCGATACAAACGCTAAGCGCGTAGTTTCTGAGGTACTCGGCAGGGGAATAGTCAATTTTTGTCACTGCATTAGCGTTCAACGTTGCGGCGATGGCCACAGTGAGTGAGATTTTTTGCACTGATTATTTCCGAGGATGATTTTCATTTACTCTATCCAGATTGTCTTTCACCCAATTATCATTAGGATGCTGTACATAGTCTTTCGCAAGTTTGTCAAGATCTTCACTATGGTACATATCCATGCACTTCATTAAGTCTAAGCGGCTTTTTCCGTCCTGAGCAATGTAATTCTTTTGCAAGTACTGTTTTGTCAGCGCAATGATAGGGGATTCTTCATCACGAATTGCATAGTATGACCAAGCATCGATTCCATTCGATGAGGCAATTGCATCTTTGCTGGCTTCAGGTGATGTCTTATAAACGACTGAAATGCAGTAGGTTAGAGCGATATCTTTATAGTTTTGCAAATAGTTTCTGTATGCTGCCTGCGGTGGCCACTTTTCAATCGGTTCTTCTTGATTTTTCTGTGCTATAGCACAAGTGGCATATAGACAAAAAAAGGAGATAAGGATTTTTTTCATCTCAACACTCCAAATCCGTATGGTTTGTGCAGAGTAATACATAACCAGCGCATGAGTATCTCAATGCTTGATGGTTAATGCCCAGTGAAAATAATTAATAAAACTCTAATTTGCTTAAATTGATGGTTTTATAAAACTGCAACTTACAATATTAATTATTAATTAGAGTAACGTTCGAAGATGGCTTTAGCCTCACTGGAACTCTGCAGCGAAAGGCAATCTAAAGTATGATAACTTCCTTTAACTGAGCCTTGACTATTTTTATTTGCGTACTGTTCAGCCAGTTTTTCGCCTTGTTCGAATGCATCCATGGGGAGTTTACTGAATTCTAAATAGGCGGAAGCGGAACGGAAGGCATCTTGCTTGGTTTTTTCTGAGTCAGTAGACTTCCCAATACAGCGGCTAATCAGCCAATTTTCATAAATTTCGCTTTGAGGTAAGTTTTCTATTTTTATATCTTCCGCCAGCAACATAGGAGAAACGAGAAGAAGAGCAAGGGCGATGTGGGTAGTCTTCATTTTAATATCCAAAGTGATGCGACTTCAGGAACAAAAGATCCATTCTCAGGATCCCCCATGAAATGACAAGAGTCAGAGCAAATGTCACCGTTCCATAATGTGACATGTCCTCTGGCATTTCGCCAGCCATTTCCTTGTATAACCATTATCCCTTTTTTACCTGAAAATTTAGCTGGGGTAGGGGATTTCACCGTGATATCAGGCTTGCCGAAGTTCTTTTCTAAAAAGAGAATCATATCGTTAACACGATAAAGATACCATTTTTTATCTTTACCAGACACAGTCGCATAACCGGAGTTAGAGGGAATTGGTATGCCTGTATAGTTGAGTACATAACTCATTCGTATAGGACAAGCATTTTCAAAAATACCGTTTTCAATATTGCTTTCTACTTTTCCACCAATCAATGCACCCACTTTTTTTACATTGACATTGACTTCAGAAAAACGAATCCATGCGGGCCCAAATAGAGGTTTTTTCATCCTGACTCTCCATTGTATCCATGTTATGAACCCCCGGCCGTAGCCGGGGGCATGCAGATTAAGCTTCGCGGTTTTCTTTGATGTTCCAACCTGCGCTGCTTTCGGCGCCTTTGCCGCCTTTGTCGCTCTGCTCCCAGTATTGCTGTTTCACTTTCGCCGCCTGGAAGGAATAGGTGACGCCCACGGTGTCTTCGCCGCCTGCGCCTGTGTACTGCACGGCGGTGACCAGCACGTCTTCCAGGGTGATTTTTGCGTATTCAACCTGGCTACCGCCCGCCTTACAAACCGACAGCTCAATCTTGGTCAGGTGTTTGCCGCTTGAGCAGTGTTTCAGCAAGGCCGGGGTTGACTTGTCGATCAGCGCGTTGACGTGCAGATCGTTGAAGCACACTTTACCGGCGCCACCGCCGCCGCCAACGCCCATATTGCCCGGTTGAGAAGCGCCCCAGGAGAAAGAAGTAATGTCGGTCCAGCCTTTGTGATTCGAATCTTTGGATTCGCCGCTGGCACCTTCAACTTTCAGGAACATATCAATAGCCATAGTTTCTTCACTCTTTATTAAGGGTTAACAGTAGTATTAACGTTACGTTGAAAAACTCAGGTAATAGCAGCAGGAATTGCAAGTGTGGTAATGCATTACCAATTTATATCCTTGTGCCATGCACCTTCTTAAATACCGAAAACTATCGGTACGGGTTACCGAGCCACTATTAAGTGCTAATGGCTCAATGCTTAATTATTTCGCGTTATCTTGATTCCACGTGCGATCTGGATTGCCTGCAATGAGCTGTCGGGAAAGCTTGTCCAATTCCGGACTATGGTACAACCGCAGGCAGTTTAAGGTGACACCTTGACTCTTGCCTTTGGTTTCACTGTGAAACTCATTGACTCTGGATTTATATTTGCCGATGAGAGCATTGATTTTCTCATCACCTGATTCGATATCGAATGGCATCCATTCTCTCATCGCATTCGCCGTTCTGGCTGCATCAAGAGAGAACGCTTTATCCGAATCGGAGACCTGTGCCAGGCAGCGTGACAATGCCAGTTCTTTTACGACCTGGTGATAAGGCATCTGTTTGATAAATGCCACCGGATCTTGAATGTCCTTGGCGAGCGATGACTGCGAGAGCCCCAACAAGGTAGTTGCCAATCCGATTGTGATTAACTTGTTCATGGCAACTCCCAAAAATTGGCTCGCGGAGTAGAGTAATTGGTTCCGGGCTCATTGAAATAGCAATGATCTGAACAACTGTTTCCGTTCCAGAAAGTGGCGTGCCCGCCCGCATTTCCCCAACCTGATACTTCAAAAAGTATTAATCCTTTTTTGTTGGCCAGTTGCGTAACAGGTAATTGAGGGTAATTAACAATCATGTCAGGTTTTCCCCACGTTTTAGTCAGGTAGGGAATCAAATCCCGCACGCGGAAAAAGTACCATTTTTTATCTGCGCCTGAGACGGTTAACTGACCTATTCTGGGAACTGGATGGCCTGTGTAATTGAGCACGTAACTCATCCTTACAGCACAGCTGTTTTCCCAGCCACCTGATTCGGCGGGTATCTCAAAGTTTCGTTTTACGGCACCGCCAATCGTATTTTTAACTTTTCCCAGAGGATCGTTTGGGTCATAAATATTTTTAGCCGCAGTCCAGGCAGCCAGAAAACGGGGTCTTGTTCCCATGATTTACCTCCATGTTTTATTTATCAGGCCGCACTCTCGCGGCCTGACTTCAGTCCATCAGGACGCGTCGTTTTGCTTCAGCGAAGGCAGCTTCGACACCAGGCGCAGGGAGACGGTCAGGCCTTCCAGCTGGTAGTGCGGGCGCAGGAAGAACTTGGCGCTGTAATAGCCCGGGTTGTCTTCGATCTCTTCCACCTGCACTTCCGCCGCGGCCAGCGGTTTGCGCGACTTGGTTTCCTGCGAGGAGTTGGCCGGATCGCCGTCCACGTAGTTCATGATCCAGTCGTTCAGCCAGCGTTCCATGTCGTCGCGCTCGCGGAAGGAGCCAATTTTGTCGCGCACGATGCACTTCAGGTAGTGCGCGAAGCGGCAGCAGGCGAACAGGTACGGCAGGCGCGCGGACAGCTGGGCGTTGGCGGAGGCGTCGGCATCGTAGTATTCCGCCGGCTTCTGCAGCGACTGCGCGCCGATAAAGGCGGCGAAGTCGGAGTTTTTGCGGTGCACCAGCGGCATAAAGCCGTTTTTGGCCAGCTCGGCTTCGCGGCGATCGCTGATGGCGATCTCGGTCGGGCACTTCATGTCCACGCCGCCGTCGTCGCTCGGGAAGGTGTGGCACGGCAGGTTTTCCACCGCGCCGCCGGATTCCACCCCGCGAATGGCGGTGCACCAGCCGAACTCTTTGAACGAACGGTTGATGTTGGCGGCCATGGCGTAGGCGGCGTTGGTCCAGGTGTAGTTGCCATGGGTCGCGCCGTCGGTTTCTTCTTCGAAGTCAAACTCGTCCACCGGGTTGGTGCGGATGCCGTACGGCAGGCGCGCCAGGAAGCGCGGCATCACCAGGCCCAGGTAGCGTGCGTCTTCCGACTCGCGCAGGCTGCGCCAGGCGGCGTACTCGGTGTTCTGGAAAATCTTGGTCAGATCGCGTGGGTTGGACAGCTCCTGCCAGGACTCCATCTGCATCACGCTCGGCGCGGTGCCGGCGATGAACGGGCAGTGCGAGGCGGCGCCGATCTTGGCCATTTCGCCCAGCAGCTCCACGTCCTGCGGGCTGTGATCGAAGTAGTAGTCGCCCACCAGGCAGCCGAACGGCTCGCCGCCGAACTGGCCATACTCTTCTTCGTAGATTTTCTTGAAGATCGGGCTCTGGTCCCAGCCCACGCCTTTATAGCGCTTCAGCGTGCGGCCCAGCTCCTGTTTGGAAATGCTCATAAAGCGGATCTTCAGCATCTCGTCGGTTTCGGAGTTGTTGACCAGATAATGCAGGCCGTGCCAGGCGCCTTCCAGCTTCTGGAAGTCGTCGTGGTGAATGATCTGGTTGATCTGCTGCGACAGCTTTTCGTCGATTTCCGCGATCAGCGCCTGGATAGTGCGGTAGGCGTCGGAAGAGACGGTGACGGTGTTTTCCAGCGCCTGTTGCGCCAGGGTTTTCACCGCGTTCTCGACCGCTTCTTTGGCCTGATCGGTCTTCGGCCGGAACTCTTTGTTCAACAGCGCGCTGAATTCATCGCTGGAAAAAGTCTCGGTAGTCTGCAACGCATTTTGTTGCTGAGGCGAGTTGCTCATCGATTAATCCTCACGCTCGTTGTTGTCGTCGTTAACCGCCGGCTTCGGCGCGTCGGTCAGGGATTGCAGCAGCGCCGGGTTTTGCAGGATCTTGGAGATCAGCTCTTCGGCGCCGTTCTTGCCGTCCATATAAGACAGCAGGTTGGAAAGCTGGGTGCGGGCGTCCAGCAGATTGCCCAGCGAGTCGACCTTGCGGGCGATAGCGGCAGGGGAGAAGTCTTCCATGCTTTCGAAGGTCAGATCGATGTTCAGCTTGCCTTCGCCGGTCAGGGTGTTATCGACCTGATAAGCGACGCGCGGCTTCAGCGATTTCATGCGCTCGTCGAAGTTGTCGACGTCGATCTCCATGAACTTGCGTTCTTCCACGCTGGCTTGCGGATCGACCGCTTTCCCCACCAGATCTGCCATCACGCCCATCACGAACGGCAGCTGGATTTTGCGCTCTGCGCCATAAATTTCGACATCGTATTCAATCTGTACGCGCGGCGCGCGGTTGCGGGCGATGAATTTCTGCCCGCTGCGGGATTTCGAGTTTGACATGATTTACTCCATCTAATGGCGATTGGGAACGCGCCTCGTCCGGCTGGGAGAGTCAGGTTCTGATTCGGGTCTGCGCCGGGGCAGACGGTATCGGATGCGTCAAGAGAACAAAGGTCGGCGGCTAGCTGTTCTCCTCGTGGTCGGGGCGACCGAGAATGGTCTCCAGTTGGTTAAGCCCATCGGGCGCCAAATCGCGGACGATTTGCATAAAGTCCAGCGTAATCAGCCGCTGGACCCGATCGATCATCAGCGGCGCCGGGTGGCTCGGCTCATGAAGACGAAAATAGTTTTTCACCTTGTCCAGCATCAGCTGGGCGTCGTCGCGCGACTGGATCTGCGCGCTGCGCCAGTTGAGCGGTGCCGTGGCGTTTTGCATCGCAGCCGGTTGTTGCAGGGCGGCGGTTTCCGGCGGGGCGTCGGGTTCGGCGGCGGCCGGGGCATCGCTCTGGCCGGCGAGCGCCACCAGGGAAAATACCTTGGTCAGCGCGCCCATTTCCGGCAGGGCGCTTTCCCCCAGATGGCGGGTCACTTCACTGCGAATGGCGCCCAGGGTATTGGCAATGTGCGTCACCAGTGCGCCTTCGGGGCGGCCCTGCTGCGCCAGCTCATCCTGCAGCCGTGCGCGGCCGCCGGGAAAGTTGGGGCACTCTTGCTTGCTGCCGTCGAGCAGGGCGCCGGCATCGCGCAGCGAGATTTCACCGGCGGCGCTTTTCAGCAGCGGCGCGGTGCGCACGCTGGCGGCCAGCGCGGCTTTGTCGCCAAGGTCGGCCAGCGCATTGATGCGAAACAGCGGGTCGGCTTCGCCGTCGAACTCCAATGCCGGTTGCAGAGCATCCCAGTAACGGAGTATCGACTGGTGGATCAGCGTCAGCCCGTCGGCGTAGCCCGGCAACCCGCGCAGCTGGGTCCAGGCGCGGGTGAGATACAGCATGACGCGCAGGTCTTTGGTGCGCGCCAGCAGCGAGGTCGCGAGGCGTTCGACCTGCACCCAATCCGGCGCTTCTTCCGGAATGATGGTGCTGCCGAACTGCTGTTCGGCTTTGCCGGTGGCGGCGCGCGCCATGGCCAGAAAGTCGGCGTCGTATTCCAGGTTGTCGCCGCAGGGATTGTCCGCGTCAACCGGGGCCAGCAGGGTATCGGTGTCGATAGCCATAGAATTTCCTTCAACGAACGATGTTAATCAAACATTTGCGGGTACTGGCCGCCGCGGCCGGGGCGTGCCCAGCCGTTGGGCTCGAACAGCAGTGAAAACAGCTGCACGGTGAGGTTGCCGCTGTGTACGTGAGTGTAGAGCGGGTGTCCGTCGGCCTGATTGGTCCACCAGAAGCTGGTGTACTGCGCCGGGTCGAAACAGTCGGCGGCCTGTTGCCAGCCGAGACCCGGCACGTCCGGATGCTGAAAACCGATAATCGACAATATCTCGGAATCCGCTTCCGCCGGCGGGCTGGGCAGCGCCGGGATTGCCTGCAGCGTGCGGTCGATCTGTTCGGCGGAGAAACCGTTGCGCACGCCGTTCAGCAGGGTATGGCCGAGCTGCTGGTACCAGCTCGCCGCCATGTTCAGCTGTTGCGGGCGCCATTCTTGCAGGCTGAACAGGCGCAGCGCGCAGATCGGATAGCGCCGCCCGACGCGATCGCGCGCCGGCAACAGGCAGCCCATCTGCACGTACGGGCTGCCGAGCGTGGCGGGGATCACGAAGTTCCACACCGGTGCGTTGCTGAACGGGTGGCCGTTTGGCCCCTGCGCATCGCGCTGCAAATTCACCAGCCCGTTATGGAACCAGTGGGCCCAGTTGTTGACCACCGGATCGGGCAGGCGGCGCTGCAGAAAATCGCCGGCGGAAGGAAGTTTGCCGTACCAGCCGAGGCTCGTCGGGGCGCTTGAATCAGTGCTCATGATCATGTCCTTTCGGGGCTACGGGCACGAGAAGGCCGGCAGTTGGAACGGATTGCGGATGCTGTTGGGCGTGAACTCCAGCGTGACGCGATGGCCGTCGAGGTTGAACGTCGCCTGGCGGCCGAGGCCGCCGGTGCCCGAGGATTGCGCCATGTCTACCAGGCGGTTCAGCGCCCATGGCCCGCTGGTCACCAGGCTGGCGGTGGTGCCGTTGGCCAGCGCCAGCTGCAAATGCACCTGGTTGGTATTGCGGGTGCCCGGCCAGCTGACCACCAGCGGCACCTGTGGACCATGGCTGTATTTGAACAGCTGGCCGTCGATATCCAGCGTCAGGTTGAGGATATCGTTATCCATCCGTACCGGCCGCACGGTCACGCGGTACGAGGGCGTCGCGGTACCGTTGGCGAAGAAGGCGTCGCGGATGCGCTGCGCCTGCTGGAACGAACGCAGGATGCCTTCGCCGCCGGGCAGCGTCTTGCCGTCCACGCCGGGGGTAAAGCGCCAGTTGGCGCGGGTGGTGTCGACCTTGCCCTGCAGATTGTCGCGGAAGAAGCTGTCCATCAGCCCGCTGTTCGGCGCGAACATGCGTGCCAGATCGTCCGGCGTCACGTCCTGGCGCGCCCGGGCCACCAGCGGATAACGGCCGGCGATCGCCTGGCGGCAGAAGCTGCCGACTTCGAAGCTGATACGCTTTTTCACGTTCTCCATCTCTTTACGCTGGGTGTCGCTGCTGGCGCCGATCGCCAGCGACAGCAGCATCTGTTTGAACGGCACCGGCAAACGGCCGGATTCGGCCTGCAGACGCGGGATGATGTCGCTCGGCGGCGCCGACATGCCGCTGTTGGCCGCGCCCTGTACCGCCGTCAGATAGCTGTACAGCTCATCGACCTGCTTCAGCACGCTGTCGAAAGGGATCGCCTTATTGCCTTCGCCCTGGCTTTGCGCCAGCTCCAGCAGCGGCGCGAAGTGCGCCATCACCAGCTGTTCCGGCTGGGCCGACACGTCGCCGTCGGCGCTGGCCGGCCGGTTGGTGAACAACGCCTCCAGCGTGCGGTTGGCGTTTTGGTTCAGCCTGTCTTCGGTTTTGGCCAGCAGCGAGCGGGAATCGGCGTCGCTTTTCTCGTCGCGCAGGGTGACGTTTTTGCTGACGTTGACCAGCAGATTGCGCATCGGCGACGGATTGCCGGACAGCAGGCGCGCGCTGCTGATGCGCTGGGTCAGGTTGCCGATGCTGGCCAGTTGGATATCGCCCAGCAGCTCATCCCAGGCGCTGATAAAGTCCTGCATGTACAGCTGGCGGATGGTTTTGGTCAGATCGGCGCTTTTCTGCTCCGGCGTCGGGCTGTTCAACACCCAGACGTCTTCTTTGCGCAGCGTGTCGGTCACCGGGTCGATGTTGTCACTGAACGCTTTCCAGTACCCTTGTGAGGTGAACAGGCCCGGCACACCGTCGGTGACCGGTTTGCCGCTTTTGCGGCTGAACGCCAGCTCGGTTTGCGGGCCGGCCAAATCGACCAGGCTGACCGGCTTGATGTCGGTCTGTTTCAGCAGCAGACGTTTGAGGCGGCCATAGACGCGCTGCGACAGCGGCGCCCGATTGATGGCGGTCTGCGCCTGCGCCACCCACTGTTCGTCTTTGGCGTAAGGCGAGGCCTGGATCTGCGTATCCAGCAGCTGGCTCAGGTGCCATTCGATCTGCTGCAGCTGTTTCTGCGTGCTGCCCTGCGGCAGGTTGCGCTGCAGGTTGAGCATCACCCAGGCGCGCAGGAATTTGCCGTCGTACTGCTTTGGCAGATACAGCATCTGATAGGCCTTCAGCGCTTCGTAGCTGAAGTCCGCATCGCCGTGGTTGTCGTTGCGCAGCGTGGTGGCGATCTGTTGCGCCACCTGCGGCAGCAGCAGCTCTTTCAGCGCTTTTTGGTACAGCGCATTGCCGGCGTCGCCCACCTGATCGCCGCGGAACAGCCCCATGCGGTAGGTGAACGGCGGATCGTCCGGCGAAAAGTTCTGGCTGTCCGGCAGGTGCAGCAGGCTATTGAGGAACGGCAGCAGCGAGAACATGTCGCCGTTACCCAACTGCGTCAGGTTTTGCCCCTGGCGCTCGACGCCGGGCACCTTGGCGGCCACTTCCGCCAGATAGGCCTTGTTGTTGCCGTAGCTGGTGAACCAGAGCATCGCCAGCACTGCCAGGATCACCGCCAGCGCGATGTAACCCGCCCAGTGCAGGGCGCGATTGCGGTATTCCCACCAGCGGTTGCTGCCCGCCAGCCCGGACTCCTGGAAGACCACCGATTCCAGCGTCTCTTTCAGGAAGAAGCTTTGGCCTTTGGCCGCCGGGATCGGCGCTTCCTGGCCCACGCTGTCCCAGGCCGCGTTGGCCTGCGCCCCTGAGTTTGCCGTTGGCAGCTGCAGGTAGCGGTTCAGCTCGCCCATCACCCGGTCGAACGGCAGACCTTCCTGCGTGCCGCTGGTGAAATAGATACCGCGCGGGGTAAAGCGGGTTTCAAAACTGGAGGTGGCGAACACCTGTTCCAGGTATTGGCCCAGCAGCGGGCGCAGCGCGGCGAACTCCTGCGGGAACAGGTAACTTTCGGCGCGCTGGCGCGCGTCGTGTTCCATCAGCAGCGTATCCGGCAGCGCCGCGTCTAGGCGCTGTTGCAGCAGGGCGTATTGTTGTTCGAAAGCGGCGTTCAGATTGAAGTCCGGCTGCCGCGAGCGTTCGTAAGGGAAGGTGAATCCCCAGATCTGGTCGCGCTGCGCTTTGTCGAAGCTGCCGAAATAGGCCATAAAGCCGTTGAGCAGGTCGGTTTTGGTCACCAGCACATAGACCGGGAAGTGAATGCCCAGCTGTTCGTGCAGTTCGATCAGGCGTTTGCGCAGCGCGCTGGCCTGGGCGGCGCGCGCTTCGGCGCTGTCGCTCAACAGATCGGCGACGCTGATGGTGACCATCACGCCGTTGATCGGCTGGCGGGTGCGGTATTTTTTCAGCAGCGCGACGAAGCTTTGCCATTCG
Source organism: Serratia sp. SSNIH1 (assembly GCF_002935055.1). Classification (NCBI taxonomy): domain Bacteria; kingdom Pseudomonadati; phylum Pseudomonadota; class Gammaproteobacteria; order Enterobacterales; family Yersiniaceae; genus Serratia; species Serratia sp. SSNIH1. The sequence continues at coordinate 3,683,305 of NZ_CP026383.1, read as the reverse complement.
CCGGCATCTTCTTCACGCTGGCTTTCCTGGGTGGTATAGCGGCCGGCGGTGTCGAGCAGCACGGCGTCGTTGGTAAACCACCAGTCGCAGTTGCGGGTGCCGCCCACGCCGCGCAGCGCGGTTTTGCCGAAGCGATCCGCCAGCGGGAAGTGCAGGCCGGAATTGACCAGCGCGGTGGTCTTGCCGGCGCCGGGCGCGCCGATGATCACATACCACGGCAGCTGGTACAGGTATTGGCGGCTAAAGCGGGTCATCCAGCGGTGCTTGCCGCCCTCCTGGCCCGGTGCGAAGCGCGCCTTCTTCAGCAGCTGCGTCGCTTCGTCGAAGCGCTGCGCCAGCTGTTCGTCTTGTTTAATCTCGGGCTTGCCGTCTTCCGCCGGTACTGCTTCGGCGGCGCGCAGGTTGCTTAGCAAACGGCTGTTGAACCAGGCGCTGTAAAGGCGCGGGATCAGGCGGCACAGGAACCAGATCAGGTAGATAACGCCGATGGCGATCTGGCGGTTGAGTTCCGGCTCCAGCGGGCGATAGTCGCCGATGGCCACCAGCGGGCCGATCATCCAGATGATGAACGCCAGCGCGGTGATGCCGACAAAGCCCCACAGCAGGCGGCTGGTGATGATGGAGAATAACGTACTGAGCATTACTTTCCGGTTCCTTGCGGCAAGCCGTTGATTTCCGCCTGGGTATTTTCCGGGGCGACCAACAGCGTAATTTCTACCCGGCGGTTCAACGCGCGGTTCACTTTGTTATCGTTCGGCGCGACGGGGTTGCTTTCGCCGCGGCCCTCGGCCTTGACCCGCTGCGGGTTGGCGAGGTGCTTTTGCAAGCGGGCGCTGACCGCTTCGGCGCGCGCCAGCGACAGCTCCCAGTTGGAGGCGAAACGGGCGCTGCGGATCGGCACGTTGTCGCTGTAGCCGGTGACCAGGATCTTGCCGCTGACGCCGTTCATGGCGGCGGCGATGCGGTCGATGACCGGAATATAGTTGGCGCGCACCGTGGTGGCGGCGGAGTCGAACAGCCCGTCGCCTTTGAGGATCACCACGCTTTGCTGCGCTTCGTCGCGCACCACCACCAGCCCTTCGGCGATCTCTTTGCGCAGGAAGCTTTTCAGGCTCAGCGTCGGCGGCGCGGCCGGCGCCGGGTTACCGATCGCCACCTGCGGCAGATTGGTTTGGTAAATTGCCGCCAGCACCGGGCTGGTGTTGTCGCCCAGCCGCCAGTTGAGGGCGATGAACAGCAGCGAAGCCAGGAAGCCGGTCAACGCCACGCAGGCCCACAGCGGCACCAGCGGGCGCCACAGCTTCTGCTGCACCGGCAGATCCAGCGCATGAGGCGACAGCGGCGGGGCATAGCCGCCGCGCACCGACCGGATCAGCTGCAACAGGCGCTGCTTCATGGTTTCCAGCTGCGATCGGCCGTTTTCCATCACTCGGTAGCGGCCTTCAAAGCCCAGCAACAGGCAATAATTGATCAGCTCCAGCAGGTTGATGTGCTCGCGCGGGCTTTGCGACAGCTTGGCCAGCAGCTGGAAAAACTTCTCGCCGCCCCAGGTTTCGTTATGGAAAGTCACCAGCAGCCCGCTGCCGGACCACACGCTGTTGCTGCCCCACGGGGTTAGCGCCGCCGCTTCATCCAGCGCGGTGCACAGGCAATAACGCGCGCCGATGATCACTTCGTACGGCAGGTTGGCGCGTTGGCCGCGGATCTCGAAGCGGCGCATTTCGTCGATCAGCTGTTGGCGCAGCTGCGCCGGGTTGGCGTGCGTGGCCGACTGGCGGATCTGCGAAATGGCGTTCAGCAGCGGGTTGGCGGCGTCCACCAGCGGATTGGCCGCCGGCGCCATGCTATTTTCCTGAGTCATAGGTTACCGGTCCGTATGGCTGCGAATCGCCCAAAATTCCATGTCCAGCCCCGGGAATTCGCCGGCCAGGTGCAGGGCGAAGGCGCTGGATTTTTCCATCTGTTTCCACAGGTCGCCGCCTTTTTCCAGCTCGAAGTAGGTGTAGCCGGCGTGATAGGGGATCTGGCGCGGCGCGGCGGGCATGGTGCGCAAACCGATGCCCGGCAGCTGCAGCTGCACCAAATCGCGGATGCGCGTGACCGGTGCGATCTTCATCTGCGCCGGGAAATGGGTCAGCAACACCTCGGCGGCCACGTCGGCGCGCACCGCCAGCACGAAGCCGAAATCGCGCATCATTTTGGCGTCCTGCACGGTGGCGACGTTCAGCCCGTGGGAGCGTTCGACCAGCGTCAGCTGAATGGCGTTGTCTTCCAGCACCACCGACAGCCCCTGACGCAGCAACAGCATCAGCTTGCCGAAGCACAGCGCCAGGTTGTCGTGGTCATACACCGGCAGGCGGCCTTCCGGGGTGCGCTGCGCCGAGAAGCTGGCGAGCTCGGTGGCGAACTGCAGCCAATCGGCGAACAGGCGCTCCGGGTGCAGATGGTCGAGGTGGTAGGCGTGGCTCACCTGGCCAAGATGGCGGTTGATCAGCTGCAGCAGCATGAAATCGACCATTTCGGAACTGCCGCCGCGGCCCGGCTGCAGCAGGCGCTGGCTCATCTGCTGGCTGCGCTGTTGCAGCAGGCCCTGCAGATCGTTGATGAAGGTTTTCAGTGCCGGGTTGCCCTGGCAGTTCAGCATCGGCGGGATCTGTGCGGTATCGAGGCGCAGGCTGTTGTCGCCGCGTTTTTCCAGCACGCGGGTCACGCCGAGCGCGGTCCATTCGGCGTTGAGTTCGCTCTCCAGCATCAGCCGTAGGCGCAGGCGGCCGAACTGCAGCGCCGCGCTGCCCACCGAGACGGCGTTGAGATCGTCGACTTCGTTCTCGTAAGCCAGATAGCGCGCCAGCGCCTCCGGACTTTCCTGAAAGATCACGTCTTCACGCCCCGCACGATAGGTCGGCAGGGCCAGCACCACGTTTTCACCGGTCTTGTTTTCGGCGATGGTCAGCGGTGCGGGTGCCTGCCGGGCGCCGGCGAAGCGAAACGGCGTGCCGTCCGGCATGATGCCGCTGGCGGCGTTGAGCGCAATCTTGCCCTGGCGCAGCAGCGTTTGGTCCAGATCCAGGGTGAGGAACCCCCAGAAACAGCCGCTGTGGGCCTGGCCCCAGTTGCGTATATAGCCTTCGAGATAGTTTTCCGCCTGCTGGAAATGGTGAGGGCGCAAAAACATTCCCTCAGTCCAGACAACCTTATGAGCATCTTTCATCATCACACCTATAGTTACTTCGCTTCAGCGCAGCGGTAGGTCAGTCGACCTTTTTTACGGGGCGCAGGCCATTCACGCCCGCGACGATATGCGCTTCCAGCTCATCCGGCGAGAATTGCCATACCTTGTAGAAATTGGTTTCGGTGGGTTCCGGCAGCGGCAGTGAAATGCGCCAGGTCTTGCCGTCCAGATTTTGATACTCGGCGATCACGCCGATGTAGCGCGCATCCAACGCGCTTTGCCCGCCGAGCTTTTTGCCGGTCTGGCCTGGCGTCAGGAAGAACTGATCGCTGTCCAGCAGGCTGTTGCCGAGCACGCTTTTGGCGTCGTTTTGCAGACTGAAGAAGTCGGCATCCATAAATTCCGCATCCGAACGCAGCAGCAGCACGCGGATTTTGATCGGCGCCGGTTGCGCGCCGGCGGCGTTGACCTGGCGATCGGCATCGAACACCAGGCTGTAACGCGACGGCACGTTTTTGGCGGAAGACATGCAGCCGCCGAGCGCCAACGCGCCCAGCAGCAGAAACAGCATCCCGCACCAGCGGGAAGTGATAGGGGTTGTCATCATGGGAATCTCGTCGCCCGCAGGCGTGCTGACTACTGGAGGATCCAGGTAGCTGAACCGGCGTTTTTACACGCCTTGCTGTCGCCGCCGACTTTGACGCAGTCCTGTTTGGTGGCGCGTGCGCGGCGCGGCAGATCTTTGCGCAGCGTCGATTTGTAGCGCGCTTCCGGTACGCCGGCGTTGGCCTGGATATACCCCACCAGATCGCCACCGCGGATAGCGGAGATCGCCAGCCAGTTGTTTTCCACTTCGCCCAGCGCGTAGAACGCGGCGGCGTTGTCCAGGCTGCCGACGGCGGTGCCGGTATAATTCGGGCTGCTCATGATGCTGGCGGCGTACAGGCTGCGGTACTCCTCACCGATCGGCTTGAACTGCTTCGGCGCGCTCACCGCGGCGCGGTGCTGCAGCGTGACGCCGTTGACTTCACTGCTGACGATAGCGTCGTTATTGAGCGCCGGCGGCGGTGGTGGCGGGGTGGAACAACCGGCAAGCGTCAGGGCGGTCAACAGCGTCAGGGTAATCCGTGTTTTCACAATGTCCTCTTTTCTTGATTGAATGGCTGTGTAATAAGGCGCCGTCATCAGGGCGCAAGCAGCAACACTTTTAATTGGCTCGGCACAATGCGCATGCCGAGCGCGTTGGTGGAATTCTGCAGGCTGAGGCTGGTCAGCCGGGTGGCCGGGGTGCCTTTGAGCAATACGGTAAAGGCGCCGGTCAGGTGGCGGGACGGCCCCATCACCGTCCCGGAGGCGACGCCGGTGGCCACGCCGGGGTTGTCGCCGTTGGTCAGCGGCGTCACCGTTGCCATGTTGTGCGCCGGGGTGCCGACGAACAGAATGTTGAACGCGTTCGGGATGGCGGTCGGCGCCAGGGCGATATCCGGGTAGGGCACGGGCACCGGCGCCGGGCTTGGCGTCAGACAGACGTCGGGAAACGCCAGGTCCACGCCGATCATTTGGCTGTTGGCAAACATAAAAGGCCTCCGCAGGTTATCCGACGTGGATTTGTTCCGAATCCAGCTTGGTGATGTCTTTTGAGGTAATGAGCGTGTTACGGGCATGAATGCGGGCGTAATCTTCCGCCTGATAATCCAGCTGCCCGGCGCGCACGTGCTCGGTTTGGCGCACTTTGCGGAACAGCGAATGGCTGATCTGGCTGACCGAATGCCACAGCGACTCGCAGCGCTTGCCGACCAGGCGACTGATGCTGACAAAGGCCGACAGCTCCTCGCCGCTGTATTTCATCTTGTCGACGTGGCAGTCGCCGCTGTTGGCCTGCAGCGTCATGGCGTCGCCGCTCAGCTTTAGCGCCTGCGCGCTGTGCAGCGACAGCGAACCGCTCGGCGTTTCAATTTGCAGATCGCCTGTGACGCAGAGCCGCGCCGCGCTTTGCGGTTCCGCACGTTCGAGAACGGCGATCGCCCACAGCTGGTGGCCGCAGCCGGCGACCAGCACGCTATCGCCGAGGGCCGGCGTCAGCAGGCAGCTCGCCGCCCGGCGGCAGTGCCAGCCGCGGCCTTCGCACTCCACCACCAGGCTGCCGTCCGGCAACAGGTTGACGACCTGGCCGGCGGCCTGCTGGGGCGGTGTGATGTTGACGGCGCGAGTTGTGTTGGCAACGCTCATGGTGATCCCCTCGTGAAGTGGTCAATGCATTCAGATTCGGCTCTGGCGCTGTGCGCTCCAGGTTTCGGCGGCGTACAGCTCTTCGTCGCGCTCGAGAATCCCGCTGCGATCGCCCCAGCGCGTTTGCTGCTGGTGGGCACGATGCATGCGGGTGCGCATAAAGCGCGCGCGCCGGAAATCGGCAGCGCCGAGATCGGCATAACAGAAATCGGCGTAGGTCAGGTCGCTGTCGCTGAAATCACAGCGTGCCGCGCGGCTGCGTTGGAACACGCATTGATACAGGCGCGCCTGGCTGAAGTTGGCGGCATCCAGCGTCGCTTCGCTGAAGATCGCCTGATCGAACTGCCCGCTGCGGCACTGCGCGTGGGTCAGATTGGCCTCCAGCCACAGCGACTGCTGCGCTTGCACGCCCGTCAGGTTGGCGCGCCGCAGCGAAGCGCCCTTGAAGTTGCTTTGACGCAGCGTCGCCTGGCTGAAATCGACGTCGTCCAGTTGGTTATCGGTAAACTGGCAGGCGACGAGGCGCTGCCCGGCGTAACTTTTGCCGCGATGGTCACATTCGAAAAACGTGACGCGGTCGAAATCTACCCCTTCAAACCCTGTTTCACAGAGGTTTAATCGAAAGAACGTGACAAGGGATAGCCGCGCATGATTCAACGCGGCGCCGTCGAGCGGGCTTTCGTAAAAGGTGGTGCGATCGTGCTGAGTGGCGGAAAAGTTCGCGCCGGCCAATTGGCATGACATCCAGTGGCTTTGATTGAGCGACAGCCGGCTGAAGTCGCTCTGTTCAAGCCGGCAGTTGTTGAACATCGTCAGTTCGATATGGCTCTCGCAGAAGCGGCCGCCCGACATGGCGCACTGATTGAAGGCCGTTTGCTTCAGGTTCGCTCGTGCAAATTGCGCGTGGTCGAGCCGGCAATCGCTGAAGACGCTGTCGCGCAGATCGCAATCGGAGAAGTTCACGCCGCTCAGGTTCAACTCGTTGAACATGCCGCCGGCCAAATCCATACCGGCGAATGACAGGCCGTGCAAATCCTCACCGGCAATCAGCTCGCCGCGTTTCACGCGCTGGCGTATCTGCTCAGGTTTTGAGGTCATACTTCCTTCCCGTTATGGCGAGGCAATGTTTTCACCCTGGCGGTATAGGCACCGTCGAGCCGGGTCGCCCGATCCACCTGCGACTGCGACAAATCGGACCGGAACAGATTGGTGCCCTGCAGGTCGGCGCCTGACAGCACGCATTTTTGCAGGATCGCCGCGATGAAATTGGCGTCGCGCAGGTTGGCCTGGGACAAATCGCTGCGAATGAACAGGCTGCCGCTGCCGTTGGCCTGACGGAAATCGGCCTCGTTCAGCTGGGTTTCCGACAGGTCACAGTTATCGAGGCGCGCACGGCTGAAATTAGCCCGCTGCAACGGCATTTGGCGCAAATTGCACTGGTTCAGCGTCGCGTCGCTGAAATCCGCCTGCGGCAACAGCGTCTTCGCTGCGAAGGCGCAGGCGGTGAGGCGTGCGGCGCGGAAGCTGAGGCTTTGCGTCTCGGTATCAACCCAGGCGCAGCTCTCCAGCCGCGCCCGATCGAAGTTCACCGCCAGCAGCCGGCATTTGATGAAGCTGACTTTGTCGAGCCGGGCGTGGCTGAATATCAGCTGCTCCAGCTGCAGTTCCATCAACGTAATGTTGGCCAGCGTGGCGCGGTTGAAGTCACACTGCCCGAGCAAGGTTTCGTATCCCAGCAAATCGCGTAATGACGCCATCGTGAAATCGCAGCGTTGAAACAAGGTTTGTTGAATGTTGGTTTCGTGCAGCTGCGCGCCGCCGAAATCCGTCGCTTCGCATTTCGCCAGGGCCAAAGAGGCGTGGCTCAGATCCGCCTGCTGCAAGACGGCGCCGCTGAGATCGGCGCGCGCCAACATCGCCTCGCGAAGGTCACAGCCCACCAACCGGGTTTGGCGCAGATTGGCGTTTTCCAGCAACGTGCCGCGCAAGGTGGCATGGCTGAGGTCCATGCCGGACAGATCGGCGCCGGTGAGGTCCAGGCCGCTGAGATCTTTATCGCGCTGCATCGCAGCGGTGACGCGTTGGCGAATGATTTGCGCCAGATCGCCGCTTAAACGCAACGCCGGGTTTTGCGCCTGTGCCGACATTAAATACATCTGGTGCAGCGCGCGCTCGCTTTCCCCCAGCTGCTTGTCGCTAAACGCATCGGGGCGTTGACGCGCTTGTTGAAACAGCTGGTCGCGCTGCTGTTGGTAGCTTTCCGCGCCGGAAAGGTCGGCGGGGCCTGGGCCGTCAATATCAATGCCGTTTGCCTGCGCGCCATCAAGGATTTCACGGTAATGCGCTTCAGCGCGCTGTTCCATGCCGTCGACAAACTCGGCCAACTTCTCCAAAGAGGGCATCGGTTCCGCTGGCGGTGCGGGAAACATGTCGTCGATGTCTCGGCCTTCGCGCTGCAGACGTTGGCGGTGTTGTTCGCGTTGGTGATGTTCGTAGGCGGCGATGTTTTCCACCATCGGGCTTTGCAGCGTCGGCGTTTCCGTATCCAGCCAGGGGCCGATACAGCACTCCGGCAGCAAATCTTTTTCACGAAAAGCGTGCAGAGCGCCATGCTCTTTATCAAGCCGCTGATCGAGCACCTGCCGATAATGAGCGACGCTGCGGCTTTTACCCTCAATTTCCAGCGCCGGCATGAGCTGCATGACGTCTGCGGCATCGTCTTCATTGATGGGAAGGCTGCCCTGGTAGATCAACAGCATTTGTTCGCGATGGGGAAAGAACCACACGGTGGTGTGGCGCATCGTGATTTCCCCGAAATGCGCTTCGCCGCCGCGCAGCCGGTTGATGAAGCAGCGTGCGCGCCACGGCGGTAAATGCCCTTGCTGCATCGGCTCCGACGGATGCATGTTCCATATCCGGTAGGCGGCCTGGGGCGGCAGAGTGTCGCGCTGGGGAAACTGCTGATCGCTGTCTGCCATGTTGAACAGGCGCCAGTCGATGTCGTTGGCGAAGCCGGGAAAGCCGTTTTTCAACCAGTCGGCGTCGTAGTTTTTACCGATGCGGGAGAAGCGACGCGGCCAGGTGATATCCAACGCGTCAAAACTTGCCGGTTGCGCGCTATGCCGAGGCGACGTAAGGCGCTCCTGCAGCGGTTCGATATTGGGTAGGCGATGGATACGGCCTTGCGGAAATGTTTCCGGAGTGGCGCCGATGCCGTGTGGATTATCGGCGAACTGGGTGCCGCCGTAAGCCCGGCGCCAGTCCAGACGCATTTCTGCAAAAGGAAGGGGAGTGGAAGGACGATCGTTGATCCAATGGCGATCGCCGAAAACCACCAGCGTTTTCTCCAGCGAATCCAGCTGGATCTTCACGGCGCAGGCGGTTTTGTCTTGCTGATGGTGGGTGTAGGCGTTGCCGGTGGCGAGAAACTCCGCACAGGCTTTCGGGATAGCCAGGTCGAGCACGCCGCCGCTCAACGTGAGCTCTTCGGCAGCCAGCTGCCACAGCTCCGGTTCGGGGCGCAGGCGCGGGGAAGCCCCCATATCGGCCAAGGCCAAAACGGAAACGCCCAGATGATTTTGCCCTTGCCAAGAGAAGGGGCGATGAAGCGCGCTGAGGCGCAGAGGTTTTACGACTTTCATTGTGTGTGTGTAAAGCTTCCTGTGGATATCAGCCGGCAGCCAGGCTGCTTGCTCAAAAACAATCCGTTTTTCGGTTTAATAGATATCAGGCTATGTCACAACAGATGAAGAAAACGATGCGGCGTTCAGCGCCGAACGTTAATGCGGGGAGCGAGCCCCGCTTCGAAATGGATGATCAAGAGGACAGCGCGCTGTCTTTCCCGTTTATTCCGCGAACCAGCAGCACGGTGGCCACGGACAACGCCGCGGCGATCGTCTTGGCGATAAATTGGCCGGCGCTTTCCAGGTGATAGGGCGCAAAAAAGCCGATGTCGGCGGTGCCCAGAATCAACAGCGCGGCCAGCGCTGCAAAACAGCCCAGCTCTATCGCCAGTGCCAGTCTGCCGGGTGCCGCCGCACCCAGGTAACTCATCAAAAAACCGGGCAAGACCAGGAACCCGATCAGTTCTGCGGGCGCATTCACCGCAGACATCACTTGTTGGTTGTATTTCAGGAGCGCCAGCATCAGCGCGACAAAGATCAGCAGCCGCACAGGTAACGCCTCTGCCCGGCTTGCCGACAAAAAGATTTTGCCGATCGCGGCGAGCAAGACGCAGCCAACCAGGATGCCAAAGAAGGTAAACAGGATTTGTCCCCAAAGGCTGTCCTGCGTCGAAAAGGCAATAAACGCACCCATCGTGACACTTCCTTATACAAGGTGATTTAGCGAACTGATGGACGACAAGTCGCTTTCAGCACGTAGAAACCGGAACGCGTCGATTGAAAGGTATATTTTCGCTCAAAGCCGGGAAAGCTCTTCGATCACCGCTTTCTTGGGGTTCTTCGGGTCGTACTTTATCGCGGTGAAATGACCCGGCTGATATCGCGGCAGATCCACGACGCTGATCGGGCCTTTCGCCACCGCCGTATGGTTCTTTCCGTCTTGGGCGATGTACTTGATCTCGACTTCACAGACCGGTCGGTTGCCGTCCCAGAGATTGGTCTGGCGAATGCTGACGATTTGCCCGGAGGCGGAAACGCCGTTTTCCATCACGCTGAGAGAAGAACCGATATGTTTGAAATAGCCCCAGATATCGACCGTGATGAATTTGAAAAAACCCACCAGGCTGAGGATAGGGGCCAATAAAATCAAACCGATGACGGTGAAGATATTTTTGGCTTTTGACATGGGCATCCCTACTTATAAAAAGATCGCCAGCGCCTTGCTGCTCAATCGCAAAGAACCGTTGGTTATTAAGGCCCCAAGCTGCGTGAACGTCATGGGATCGTTGCTTAGCTTGAAATTGGTTTTGCTGATCGAAAGCGGGTTATGGGAAACATCGAACATCGTATGTTTGACGCTCAGCCCCGTTAAGGCAAGGTTGGCGCCTATCGCGGTCCACTTATAGCCATGGCAGTTGTCTTTCCAGGTGGGCGCCGAAATAGACACGCCGTCCTCGCTGGTAATGTTGATGGTTTTTGCCGTGATGGTGAGCGAACCGCTAATGGTCGTTTGCTGATCGTTTTTGTAGGTTTCTTTGACATTCCCCGTGATGTCGGTGGTCTGGCCGCCAGCCTCCACCGTCAGCGTTTGACCGCCTGCGGTGACCGTAGTGGTTTGCCCGCCGGCGGTGATGGTGGTGTGCTGGCCGCCGGCGGTGATGTTGACCGTCTGCCCCTTGTTGATGGTGCTGGTCTGTTGCCCCTCGGTAATGTCGAGGGTCTGATTGCCTTTCACCGTCACATGTTGCGTCTGCGTGATGTCTTGCGTCTGCGCGCCGTCAAGCTTGAAGGACTGATTGCCGGTGATGTCGATCTTATCACCGCCGTCGATAATCGTCAGGTCGCGGCCGCCTTTGATGTTCACCGTCTGGTGAGCGTTCAGGTTGGCGGTTTCGAGCCCATTGACGGTGGTGGTGCGTTTTGCTTTGTACAGGAATGTGGCGTCGCCGGTGACGGTGTCGTCCTGCAGGCGGCCGATGGTGGTGGTGCGACTGCCGTCAATATTGACGTTCTTGTCGTTTTCCACCGTCATGTTCATGTTGCGTTCGGCGTGCATGTCGAAAGATTCGTTGCCGGGCGCGTCTTCCAGGAACAGGAAGCTGGCGTTGTCGGTGCCGCCGCCTTTGCTGCGGCTCATAAAGCCCATTTTGGTGGCGTCGCCGGGCAGATCCCACGGTGGCATGCTGTCTTCGTTGTAAACGCGGCCGGTGATGATCGGGCGATCCGGATCGCCGTTGATAAAGTCGACCACCACTTCCTCACCCACGCGCGGGATCTGGATCCCGCCGTATTTCCAGCCGGCCCAGGCGCTGGAGACGCGCACCCAGCACGAGCTGGTTTCATTGCCGTTGCCGTGGCGATCCCAACGGAACTTGAGTTTCACCCGGCCATATTTATCGGTCCAGATGCTTTCGCCTTCCGGGCCAACCACTTCGGCGGTTTGCGGGCCATGGGTTTTCGGCCAGGGCGTGGTGCGCGCGGGGCGCCAGTTGATGCCCGCCGGAACGACCTGAAATTCGGTACGTTGCTCGCCGGCGTCGTTATCATTGCTGGCGTAGCTGTTTTCCTGCATGAAGTAATGCGCGCTGACGACCAGGTAGGCCTGGTTGTCTTCCGTGCGCGGCGCCTGAGTCAGTTGGAAACGGTAGCCGGGGGCAATGCCCTGCGAACTGCCTTCGCCGCTCATCTGTTCATGCTGCGCTTCGAACTCCTGCTGGCGAACCTTGACGTAAAACTGGCCGTGGGCGTGATCGGTATAACGCCCGGGCCAGTCGAACACCTCGGCTTTGTCCTGCGCGAACGAGGCGGGATTCTGCCGGGCCTCCAGCAACCGCGCGCGCGGTTTGCGAAAATCGTAGTCGTCCAGACTATACAGGCTGGGCGTAATGGCGTCCGAGACGCTCCAGCTGTTGATGCTGTCTTTATTTTCCACCAGGCCGCCTTCTGCGAGCTGATAGGGAATGCTGGCGTAGCCGGCGAGTTCCTGATGTGCCGACGGCGCGTCAGCCAGCACCAACGTATGGCCGTCTTGCTGGTGCGTGAAATAGTAATAGATGCCTTCGTGTTCCATCAGGCGGCTGATGAAGTCGAAATCGCTCTCCTGGTACTGCACGCAGTATCCCCAGATGCGGTAGTCGTAGCTCAGGCGATTATCGATTTTCACCTGATACTGCCCCAGCACCTGAGTCAGGATGTCGGGAACGGTCTTTTCCTGGTAGATGCGAAAGTCGCGGTTTTGCGTCAGATACCACAGCGTGGGGCGCAGCACGGCGCGGTAGATATAGTAACGGTTGCCGCCGGCTTCTCGTCCGGAGAGCGTCATGCGCGTGATATTGCCGTTGAGATAACGCGGCGCCAACGGATTGCCCCGCAGCTCCAGCGTGATTTTTTGTCCCAGCAGTGCTTTCAGATCGAGCCGATTGTCGGGGCTGAGCAGCTCGACGTCGAATTCGAACAGCCCGGCCAGTTTTTCCTCACCGGAAAGGCTTCGGAACAACAGCTGATGGGAGGGCAAAGGCGTGTGCGCAATGATAAGGCGATCCATACTATTCCCCGGTTTAGGCATAGCTACCGCACGAGAATTGGCGCGCGATCCCGATGGCGTATCTGTCACGAATTGAGACAGGAACTGACGAAATATTTAACAAAGTTTACACAAAGGCACGATTTGTGCAGTCTACAATAGAGCTCTGCATTTGCAAAATAGCCTTTTGGATCAATGCTCAATTCGTTAACTTGCTCACGATCTTGTTTTTTATTATCTAAAACATATAGATGCGAGCAGATCGTTTTTTATATCAAATTATTGGGAAATTGGTAATACCAAAAAGTAAATGTGTAACACTTAAACCAACGTGTTTATAAAACAACTCTTTTTTTTCGTAAAAAAAGTCACTGACTGTTTTTTATCCTTACCATTTGCCAGTTAAAGATGATCAAATATATAAATTTGTTGAATGTGAATTCGGATGATTCCTATTTGGTGGGCGAAAAAAGGCCCAGCGACGGGGCCTGAGGTGCGGGTTTGAACGGTTGAAAATGCAGCGAGTGCCGGCGTTAAGCCGGGCAGAAATCGAGGGGAATTTGGCCGATCAGTTCGCAGAGCCAGATTAAGGCCGGGTCGCGTTGCGCCTGCCGGCCGGCGATCAGTTCAATGGGAAAAGGGGCGATGGCCAACTCGTCGGGCAGCGGGAGAAAACGTACGCGTTGCGGATCGGAAAAGCGCCGAGCCACGCTGGCGGCCAGGGTGGCGATCAGATCGCTGTCGGCGACCACGGCCGGCAGAGCGACAATATGCGAAAAGGTTACGGCGACGCGCCGCCGGCCGCCGATTTCCGCCAGGCGACGGTCGACCAATCCTCTGGCAGAGCCGTCGTCGGCCGGTGCGTACAGCCCATGCGGCAGGCTGAGATAGCGCGCCAGATCCCAGCGGTCATCCGCCAGCTGTGGGTGCGAACGGCTGGCGATGCACACCAGGTGCTCTTCAAACAACGTGCGCACATAGTGGCTTTCCGTACCTGAAAGATGCCCTCCCAGCGCGATGTCCACCTCGCCACGATCCAGCTGCCGGTAAATATTGTGACGGTCCAGACGCGAAACGCGAATATCGATGCCGGGCGCTGTCTGACGCAACCGACTGATGATGGCGGGCAGCAGCAAGATATCGGCATAGTCGCCGGCCGCCAGCGTAAAGCGCCGTTGCCCGGCGGTGGCCGGATCGAAACGGGCAGGGGGTGCCAACGCCAGGTGGATCTGTTCAAGTACCTGCCGTATCTGCGGCATAAGCTGATGGGCACGCGGCGTGGGCGCCATGCCGCCGCCGCTGCGAACAAACAGCGGATCGTTCAGCAGCGTGCGCAGCCGCGCCAAGGCATTGCTGACGGAGGGCTGGGCGCGGTTGAGACGCCGGCCTGCGGCGGTCACGTTGCGCGTCTGATACAACGCCTCGAACACCACCAGCAGGTTGAGATCGACGTTGGCTAAATTCATTTTATGAATACTCTATATACAGATAATCCATTTCCAGAATCATACTGCGTTCTCTAGGCTGGTAGCACACGAATTTGGCCTTCAGTCAGGAGAAATGATGAACAAAGTCTTGGTTACCGGCATTGAGCCGTTCGATGGTGACGCGGTGAACCCTTCCTGGCAGGTTGCGCAGGCATTGGCCGGTGAGCAGATCGCCGGCGCGGAGATCGCGGTGCTCGAGCTGCCCTGCGTATTGGGCCAGGCCAACCTGCAGTTGATCGCTGCGATCGAGGCATTGCAGCCGCTGGCGGTGATTTGTCTGGGGCTGGCCGGGGGCCGCGCCGAGATATCGCTGGAACGGGTGGCCATCAATCTGATCGATGCCCGCATTCCCGACAATGCCGGTAAGCAGCCGATCGACGTACCGGTAGTCGCCGGCGGGCCGGCGGGCTATTTCAGTACGCTGCCCGTCAAGGCCGCGGTGCAGCAGCTGCGCCGGCAGGGGATCCCGGCGGGGGTGTCCTATACGGCAGGCACTTATAACTGCAACCATATCTTTTACGGTCTGCGGCACTATCTGGAGACGCAGCACGCGAGGGTCAGGGGGGGATTCGTGCATATTCCGTACAGCCACACGCTGGCGGCGGCGCATCCGGGTAAGCCGAGTATGGCGCTGGCGACGATGGTGGAAGCGGTACGCACTATCGTGCAGGTGACGCTGACGGTAGAGGAGGATGCGCGATTCGGCGACGGTGCCGTGCATTAAAAGCAGGGCGTGGTGTACCACGCCCTGTTACCGGTTACTCGTCGGCGACGCGGATCACCAGCTTGCCGAAGTTCTTGCCCTGCAGCAGACCGATAAACGCCTGCGGCGCCTGTTCCAGCCCGTCGACGATGTCCTCGCGGAACTTGATTTTCCCCTGCTCGACCCAACTGCTCATCTGTTGCAGGAACTCATCAAAGCGAGAGCCGTAGTCGTCGAAGATGATAAAGCCTTGCATACGAATGCGTTTACGAAGGATCAGCCCCTCCAGCAGCGGCAAACGGTCCGGCCCGGCGGGTAATCCGGTGGCATTGTAATGGGCGATGATGCCGCAGACCGGAATGCGGGCTTTGGCGTTCAACAGCGGCAACACGGCGTCGAACACCGCACCGCCGACGTTTTCATAATAGATGTCGATGCCCTGCGGGCAGGCAGCGGCCAATTGCTCGGCAAAGTCGGGCGCGCGGTGATCGATGCAGGCGTCGAAACCCAATTCTTCCACCGCATAGCGGCACTTTTCCGCTCCGCCGGCAACGCCGACAACGCGGCAGCCTTTCAGCTTCCCGATTTGGCCGACCACCGAACCGACTGCCCCGCTGGCGGCGGCCACCACCAGCGTTTCACCCGCCTGCGGTTGGCCGATATCGAGCAATCCCATGTAAGCGGTAAACCCCGGCATGCCCAGCACGCCCAGCAGGCGGGAAGGGCGCGGCAGGTGTGGGCCGAGGTTGCGCAGGCCGCTGCCGTCGGACAGGGCATAATCCTGCCAGCCGTCATAGCCCAGCACCCAATCGCCGACGTTGAAGTCGGGATGCTGTGAGACCGCCACGCGCGAGACCGTGCCGCCCACCATCACCTGACCGATCTCAACCGGCGGTGCATAAGAAGGGGCATCGCTCATGCGCCCGCGCATATAAGGATCCAGCGACAGATAGACGGTACGCAACAACAGCTGTCCCGCGCCGGGCTGCGGCACGGGGACAGTGTCGAGACGGAAGTTCGCCGCCGTCGGTTCGCCGTGGGGGCGCGAGGCCAGCAGGAAGCGGCGGTTCTGTTGAGAAGGGGACATAGAAAGCTCCTTTGCATTGCGACAAACAAGGTTCGTTAAGCCTAGTTCAGGGGCGGCAAGGCAACGTTACCGAATGTGCTTAGCCTTAGAGCGGGACGATCAGTACGTCAATATGGCTGATATTGATGAAGCGGGCGGCGGAACAGGAGACTTTGTTCATCATACCGTCGCGATGATTGCCGCACAGCAGCAGGTCGAACGGCCTGCTGCGGCTGGCGTATTCCAGGCTGTCACCCAGTTCGCCGTGCACGATCAGCATATCGGCAATTGGGTAACCGGCGCGTTGACGCAGCTCTTCCATAAACAGCCGGGTTTCCTCCTCCATCAGCGTGCGTAAATCGCCCAGCATCGGCCCTGCGAAATTGTTGTACATTTCCGGGTTGGCGAGGGTGCTTAACAGGGTGATGTTGCCGGCGTGGGGGCGGACGATAGAGACGGCCTTTTCCACCAGGCGGTGGCTGTCAGGCGCGACGGCGACGGTGACCAGAACGTTTTGATACCCCATATCCCACTCCTTGTTGTCTACGCCGTGTTTCAGGCTGCCGCGTCGGTGGCCTTAGAGAACATGCTGCGCTCGGATAAAGGGTAGAACCTGATGGGCGTAATAAATGTGTTTCGCATCACGCGCGGCAATAAAAGCTGCGTTTGCCCGGTTATATAGCAATAAAAGATAAAACCGTTGCCGCACGTAATTTCGCTGAATTAAAGCACCTGCGCCCACAGCGTTTTCGGCACTTTGCCCAGATCGAACAATTTACCGGCAACCAGCTCGGCGCGACGGTGGTCGGCGGCGCGATACATGTTGCTAATTTCTGTATCATTTTCAATGGAGTAGTTCAGTTTGTCGTACACCTTTTCCAGGCTGTCCAAAGAGGAGCATTTACGGAATGTCAGCAAATATTCGAGCGTATCGGTCATGATTAAAATATAGCCTGTTAATAGTTAAAGCCGGGTGAATAACACATCAGCGGCTCACGGCGACGCCGCCGAGGCAGTGATGTACGACCTGACAAAAATCATTTCAAGTAGATAAATTGCACTGGGTAATAATGAGGCGTCGCCTGCGGCGGCGCTTCGATAAATCATAATATGCAAGTGCGCCATCAGCAATCTCATCCTGCTGATAAATGAAGAAATAGGGAAAGTCTCAGGGCGAGGCTGCGCGGATGACGGCAGAAGCGCCGCTGTTCCTGCTGCGCGCCAGTTCGCGCTGTCGCTTTCGCGGCGTTTTTTTCACCCGCCCTAAGAGGCGCAACGGCATTACGCGGTGTTTGTCATTGCCGCCTGCGTTGAGGCTTTGCCTCTCTGACGCTGAAGATTGGGGAGAGTAAAACAAAACTGCGTTTTATTTTATCGCAATGAAAGGATGGAAACGGGGGCGGGTTAATAATCTATTCACCTGCGGAATAATTATAACGGTGACAGAAAAGAAATAAAAAAGCATTAAAGTTTTAGGGTGTGCTGCCGATATGCCGTTTTAGGGGTGATTTAACGTAAAAAGACCATTCTTTCGCCGTGCTGATACGGAAACATATCGTTACGTCTGTTTGCTTGTTCACTACGCCAGCGAATCATTGATAAGGCTTAATCACCTGATGTTGAAAATTAGAACAGCCTCAAGCAGGGGGCTTAAGTCAAATCTGATAGCTAATAACCTTATAGTTTACAGAGGTTATTTTTCAGCTTGGATATTTTTTAGCGGTTTAACTGGTTATTTATGCTGAGTTTGTCGGCTACATGCAGATTTTTGTTCTGTTATTTTGGTTTGGTGATGCTTTTGTTCGAATTGATCTAAAAAAGATAATTTTTTGGCTGATAAACATTGTTTTTAAGACGTTTTTTTACCTGTGTCTGTTTTGTGAGCAAAATAGTGGTCAATAAATGTGCGTATTTGAGGGTATTTGGCTTAAATATTTTTTATTTTTGTGATCTATGTCACATTGTATTTAAAATTGCCTCTCACTTACATTGTGTGTGCTAATGGTTCGGGGGTAGAGTTGCGCTGCTTTAGGAATAATCTTATTAAATTTGTAAAAATAGTTTCATGGTGACTAAACACTATCGAAGCAGAATGCTGTACATCCATACACGTTGGTTTACGCTCGTAGCAAATACTGAACAGTGGTCGAATTTAGCGATTGGCGAAAATTATAGCAGTCGTTTTTGAGAGATTAATTTGCCAACTTTGGGAAACAACCCAGGTCACGGGCGATAAAATTTATCACCCAGCGTATGTTTTTAAACATAGTCTGTCGGGATGGGGAATATGGGTACGTCTGAATTACTTAAGCATATTTATGACATCAATTTGTCATATTTACTTTTAGCACAGCGTTTGATCAACGATGAAAAAGCGTCCGCGATGTTCCGCCTTGGTATCGATGAAACCATGGCCGACGCGTTGGCGCAGCTGACTTTACCGCAAATGGTCAAACTGGCCGAGACCAACCAGCTGGTTTGCCACTTCCGCTTTAACGATCACCAGACCATCGAACGCCTGACCAAAGAGTCGCGCGTCGACGATCTGCAACAAATCCATACCGGCATTTTGCTATCAAGCCATTTACTGCAAGAGCTATCGAGTAAAGACGCTAGCCCGACGAAGAAAAGAGCCTGATGATGGTTGAGAAAAGTATTGTTCAAGAAGCCAAGGACATTCAGCTCGCCATGGAGCTGATTTCACTGGGAGCCCGTTTGCAGATGCTGGAGAGCGAAACCCAGCTCAGCCGCGGGCGCTTGATTAAACTTTATAAGGAGTTGCGCGGTAGCCCGCCGCCAAAAGGGATGTTGCCGTTCTCAACCGACTGGTTTATGACCTGGGAACAGAATATTCACTCGTCGATGTTTTACAACGCCTACCTGTTTCTGATGAAAAGCGGGCAGTGCAGCGGGGTGGAAGCGGTGATTAAAGCCTATCGCCTCTATCTGGAGCAGTGCCCCCAGCAGGCCGGCGATGCGCCGCTGCTGGCGCTGACCCGTGCCTGGACGCTGGTGCGTTTCGTCGATAGCGGCATGCTGCAGCTTTCCGCCTGCAGCTGCTGTGGCGGCGCATTTATCACCCACGCGCACCAGCCGCTGAACGGTTTCATCTGCAGTTTATGCCAACCCCCATCCCGCGCCGTAAAAAGACGTAAACTTTCGCCGCAACTGGCCGATATTATTCCTCAACTGCTGGACGAGCAGGTCAAACGCGCCATTTGAGCCGCCACATTGCCGGCTCTCGGCAATGAATACCGACGTGTGATACGCAGGGGCGGCATGCCGCCCCCAGACACGCAGCCTGGTCTGTCGCGCCAGGGCGCGTTTGCCCCACCTTCCATCCACATTGTTAATTTAAGGAATGCGTGTGCTAGTTATTTTGGGTTATCTCGTGGTATTGGGTGCGGTGTTTGGCGGCTACCTGATCGTGGGCGGTCATCTCGGTGCGTTATATCAACCTGCGGAGTTTCTGATTATCGGCGGGGCGGGGGTCGGCGCTTTCATCGTCGGCAACAACGGCAAGGCGATCAAGGCTACGCTGCGCGCGCTGCCGCGGCTGATGCGTCGTTCCAAATACAACAAAGATCTGTACATGGATCTGATGGCGCTGTTGTTCCGCCTGCTGGCCAAATCGCGTCAGCAAGGCATGCTGTCGCTCGAGTTCGACATCGATAATCCGCAAGAAAGTGAAATTTTCTCTAATTATCCGCGCATCCTTGCCGATAACACCCTGGTGGAGTTCATTACCGACTATTTACGGCTGATGGTGAGCGGCAATATGAATGCGTTCGAGATCGAAGCGCTGATGGACGAAGAGATCGAAACCTACGAGCAGGAAAGTGAAGTGCCCGCCGGCAGCCTGGCGATGGTGGGCGACTCCTTGCCGGCGTTCGGTATCGTCGCGGCGGTGATGGGGGTGGTGCACGCCCTGGCTTCGGCCGATCGGCCGGCTGCGGAACTGGGCGCGCTGATCGCTAACGCCATGGTCGGTACTTTCCTCGGCATTTTGCTGGCCTACGGCTTTATCTCGCCGCTGGCCACGTTGCTGCGCCAGAAGAGCGCCGAAAACGTCAAGATGATGCAGTGCATCAAGGTCACGCTGCTGTCGAGCCTGAACGGTTACGCGCCGCAGATCGCCGTCGAGTTTGGCCGCAAAACGCTGTATACCACCGAACGTCCTTCTTTCGTTGAGCTGGAAGAACACGTGCGCCGCGTGAAAGCGCCGGTGCAGCAGGTGACGGAAGAAGAAGAAGCATGAAACAGAATCATCCGGTCGTTCTGGTCAGAAAGCGCAAGTCGCATCATGCCGCCCATCATGGCGGCTCCTGGAAGATCGCTTATGCCGACTTTATGACGGCGATGATGGCGTTCTTCCTGGTGATGTGGCTGCTGGCGATCGCCAGCCCGCAGGAGCTGACGCAAATCGCCGAATATTTCCGCACGCCGCTCAAGGTCGCCCTGACCAGCGGCGACAAGAGCAGTTCCGAAAGCAGCCCGATCCCGGGCGGCGGCGACGATCCTACCCAGCAGCACGGCCTGGTGAGAAAGCAGGTCGACTCGCCGGACTCGCGCGCCGAAGAGCTGCGCCTGAACAAGCTGCGCGAAAAGCTGGACGAATTGATTGAGTCCGACCCGCGCCTGAAGGCGCTGCGTCCGCATCTGTTGATCAACATGATGGACGAAGGGCTGCGCATCCAGATTATCGATAGTCAGAACCGGCCGATGTTCAAAACCGGCAGCGCGCAGGTCGAGAGCTACATGCGCGATATTCTGCGGGCGATAGCGCCGATCCTTAACGACCTGCCGAACAAGATCAGCCTGTCCGGCCACACCGATGATATCCCTTACGCCACCGGCGAGCGCGGCTACAGCAACTGGGAACTGTCGGCCGATCGCGCCAACGCCTCCCGGCGCGAGCTGATCGCCGGCGGCCTGGCGGAAGGCAAGGTGCTGCGGGTGGTAGGCATGGCGGCCACCATGAGCCTGAAACAGCACGGTGCCGATGACGCGATTAACCGTCGCATCACCGTGCTGGTGCTGAATAAGCAAACGCAAGAAGGCATCGAACACGAAAATGCCGAAAGCAACGCGATGGATATCGCCCAGCCGGATAGCCTGAAGCAGCTGGCGCCGTCGGCGACTGCGCCGGCCAGCCAAACGCCGGAACCCCAGGCGGTAACGCCGACCGATCAAGCGACGCCGCCGGCGGCGGCGGACCCTGTTGCTCAATCGCAGGCATCCCCGGCGATAGCCCCGGCCGGCCAAGCGCCGGAACAACCGGCGGCCGCACCCGCACCGACTAACCGCGACTCACAGCCAGAGGTGACCCCGTGAGCATGGACATTAGCGATTTTTATCAGACCTTCTTTGATGAAGCGGACGAGTTGCTGGCCGACATGGAGCAACACCTGCTGGAGCTGGATCCGCTGGCCCCCGATATCGAGCCGTTAAACGCCATCTTCCGCGCGGCGCACTCGATCAAGGGTGGTGCGGCGACCTTTGGCTTTTCGGTGCTGCAGGAAACGACCCACCTGCTGGAGAACCTGCTGGACGGTGCAAGACGCCAGGAAATGAGCCTGAGCACCGAGATTATCAACCTGTTTCTGGAAACCAAAGACATTATGCAGGAGCAACTGGACGCCTATAAAACCTCGCAACAGCCTGATGCCGAAAGCTTTGAATACATTTGCCAGGCGCTGCGCCAGCTGGCGTTGGAGGCGCAACAGCAGCAGGAGGCGCCTGCGGCTCAACCGGCCGTTCAGCAGCCTGTCGTGAAGCCGGCGGCTGCGCCGGCGGCGATCGAAGGCGGCATGCGCATCAGCCTGAACGGGCTGAAAGCCAGTGAAATCCCCTTGATGTTGGAAGGGCTGGGCAACCTCGGCGAGGTTAAAGACCCTCATCAGACGGAACACAGTCTGGACGTGACGTTGCTCACCTCCGCCAGCGAAGACGACATCAGCGCCGTGCTGTGCTTCGTGCTGGAGCCGGAACAAATCAGCTTCTCGACGCCGACGCAGAGCGAACCGGCCGTTGCAGAAGCGAGCTTACCGGCAGCGGTCGCCGCGCCGGAACCTGCGCCTGCGCCGGTCGCGAACGCCGCGCCGCCTGCCGCCAAACCGGCCGCCGCTCCGGCGGAAGTGCCGAAAGCGCGCGCCAAGGCGAGCGAGTCCACCAGCATTCGCGTGGCGGTGGAAAAGGTGGATCAGCTGATCAACCTGGTGGGCGAGCTGGTGATCACCCAGTCGATGCTGGCGCAGCGCTCCGGCACGCTCGATCCGGTGAACCACGGCGACCTGCTGAACAGCATGAGTCAGCTGGAGCGTAACGCGCGCGATCTGCAGGAGTCGGTGATGTCGATCCGCATGATGCCGATGGAATATGTCTTCAGCCGCTATCCGCGCCTGGTGCGCGATCTGGCCGGCAAGCTGAACAAGCAGGTGGAGCTGACGCTGCAGGGCAGTTCCACCGAACTGGACAAGAGCCTGATCGAACGCATTATCGATCCGTTGACGCACCTGGTGCGCAACAGCCTCGATCACGGTATCGAAGAGCCGGCCACCCGCATCGCCGCCGGCAAGTCGGCGGTCGGCAATCTGGTGCTGTCGGCCGAACACCAGGGCGGCAACATCTGTATTGAGGTTATCGACGACGGCGCGGGCCTGAACCGCGAAAAAATTCTCGCCAAGGCCGCGTCGCAAGGGCTGGCGGTGAGCGACAGCATGAGCGATGAAGAGGTCGGCATGCTGATCTTTGCACCGGGCTTCTCCACCGCCGAGCAGGTGACCGACGTTTCCGGCCGCGGCGTCGGCATGGACGTGGTGAAACGGAATATTCAGGAAATGGGCGGCCACGTCGAGATCCGTTCGCAGGCCGGTAAAGGCACCACCATCCGCATCCTGCTGCCGCTGACGCTGGCGATCCTCGACGGCATGTCGGTTAAGGTGAACGACGAAGTCTTTATCCTGCCGCTGAACGCGGTGATGGAATCGCTGCAGCCGCAGGCGGAAGATCTGCATCCGCTGGCCGGAGGCGAACGCGTGCTGCAGGTGCGCGGCGAATATCTGCCGCTGGTGGAGCTGTATCGGGTATTTGAAGTGGAAGGCGCCAAAACCGATGCCACGCAGGGCATCGTCGTTATCCTGCAAAGCGCCGGTCGCCGCTATGCGTTGCTGGTGGATCAACTGATTGGCCAACATCAGGTGGTGGTGAAGAATCTGGAAAGCAACTACCGCAAAGTGCCGGGCATCTCCGCCGCGACCATTTTGGGCGACGGCAGCGTAGCATTGATCGTCGATGTCTCGGCGTTGCAAACCTTGAACCGTGAAAAGCGTCTGACGGACGCCGCCGCATAATAATGAGTTTATTGATTTAAAAGGTGAATGATATGGCAGGATTGGCAGCCGTCAGCAAATTGGCTGGCGAAACGGTAGGGCAAGAGTTTCTGATTTTTACCCTGGGCAACGAGGAGTACGGCATCGATATCCTCAAGGTGCAGGAAATTCGCGGCTACGATCAGGTGACCCGTATCGCCAACACGCCGGCGTTCATCAAGGGCGTCACTAACCTGCGCGGCGTGATCGTCCCGATCATCGATCTGCGGGTGAAATTCTCGCAGCAAAGCGTGTCTTACGATGAAAACACCGTGGTGATCGTGCTGAACTTTGGCCAGCGCGTGGTGGGCATCGTGGTCGACGGCGTTTCCGACGTGCTGTCGCTGACCGCCGAGCAGATCCGCCCGGCGCCGGAGTTCGCGGTAACGCTGGCGACCGAATATCTCACCGGTCTCGGTTCGCTGGGCGAGCGCATGCTGATCCTGGTGGATATCGAAAAGCTGCTGAGCAGCGAAGAGATGTCGCTGGTCGACAGCGTGGCAAAAAGCGTCTGATTCATGACCCCAGGGGGCAGGGCGCTGCCCCCTTCATCCATCACTCTTCCTGACCTGTCGCGACGCCGCCGACTGAGCCCGGAACCCCCACTAAAAATAGTTACTTTCCCGCATAAAGTTTTGCCGCACGGCGCCGATAACTCTCACATTCAACGTCATCAGAGCCTGTCTGCGCGGGCTTCAACAAGGGAAATCATGTTAAATCGTATGAAGGTGGTCACCAGCCTGTTGCTGGTGTTGGTGCTGTTTGGCGCCTTGCAGTTGATTTCGGGCGGACTCTTTTTCTCCTCGCTGAAAAGCGATAAGGAAAACTTTACCGTCCTGCAAACTATCCGCCAGCAGCAGCTGCAGCTGAGTGAAAGCCGCGTTGACCTGCTGCAGGCGCGCAACTCCCTGAACCGTGCCGGTATTCGCTACATGATGGATACCAATAAGATCGGCAGCGGCGCCACCATTGATGAACTGCTGGGCAAAGCGAAAGAAGAGCTGGCCGAGGCGGAAAGACACTATGCCGCTTACGAAAAAATCCCTCAGGATCCGCGTCAGGATCCCCAGTCGGCAGAGCGCGTTAAGCAACAGTACGACATTCTGTACGGTGCGCTCTCCGAACTGATCCAACTGCTGGGCGAGGGCAAGATTAACGCCTTCTTCGATCAGCCTACGCAGAGCTACCAGGACAACTTTGAGCAGAGCTACAACGTTTATCTGGAGCAAAACGGCAAGCTGTATCAAATCGCGGTTGACGGCAGCAACAGCTCCTACAACTCGGCCATTTGGACGCTGATCGTGGTTCTGGTGGTGGTGCTGGCGGTGATCGTACTGGCCTGGACCGGCATCCATCATATCCTGGTGCGCCCGCTGAACCGCATGATTGACCACATCAAACAGATCGCCGCCGGCGACCTGACTCAGCAGATCGTCGTGACCAGCCGCAACGAAATGGGCGTGCTGGCGGCCAGCCTGAAACACATGCAAAGCGAGCTGATCGAAACCGTCAGCGGCGTGCGTCAGGGCGCGGACGCCATCTACAGCGGCGCGTCGGAAATTGCCGCGGGCAACAACGATCTCTCCTCCCGCACCGAGCAGCAGGCCGCTTCGCTGGAAGAGACCGCCGCTAGCATGGAACAGCTGACCGCGACGGTGAAACAGAACGCCGAAAACGCCCGTCAGGCTTCACAGCTGGCGCTGAGCGCCTCCGAAACCGCGCAGAAAGGCGGCAAGGTCGTGGCCAACGTGGTGCAGACCATGCACGACATCGCCGGCAGCTCGCAGAAAATCGCCGATATCACCGGCGTGATCGACGGCATCGCCTTCCAGACCAACATCCTGGCGTTGAACGCCGCGGTGGAAGCCGCGCGCGCCGGCGAGCAGGGCCGCGGCTTCGCGGTGGTGGCCGGTGAAGTGCGCAACCTGGCGCAGCGCAGCGCGCAGGCGGCGAAAGAGATCAAAGGCCTGATTGAAGACTCGGTCAGCCGCGTCGATATGGGCTCCGTGCTGGTGGAAAGCGCCGGTGAAACCATGGGCGACATCGTCAACGCCGTCACCCGCGTGACCGACATCATGGGCGAAATCGCGTCGGCTTCTGACGAACAGAGCCGCGGTATCGATCAGGTTGGCCAGGCGGTAGCGGAAATGGACCGCGTGACCCAGCAGAACGCCTCGTTGGTGGAAGAATCCGCCTCGGCGGCGGCGGCGCTGGAAGAACAGGCCAGCATGCTGACCCAGTCGGTGGCGGTATTCCGGCTGAGGTCGGAAGGCCAGGAAGAGTTTAAAGCGCCTGTCACCAGCAAGGCGACGGTAACACCGGTAATCAATCATAAGAAAATGAACGCCAGCGATCTGCAGGATAACTGGGAAACGTTCTGACCGGTATCGGGCCTCTCTCGCAGAGGCCCTTTTCCCTACGTAGGCCGGTCGCCGGCCGGCTGCAAGGAGGTTCACAGTGTTTAACCGAATCCGTATCTCTACCAGCTTGTTCCTGTTGTTGATGACCTTCTGCGTTCTGCAGTTGGCCAGCAGCGGCCTGTCGTATTCCGCGTTTCGCTCCGATAACCACAACCTCGACATCATCACCCTCGGCAGCCAGCAGCGCGATTCGCTCAGCCTGAGCTGGGTGTCGCTGTTGCAGGCGCGCAATACGCTGAACCGCGCCGGCACCCGCGCGGCGCTGAAACTGCCGCAGGAGCAGGTGAACGAATTGATGAGCAGCGCCCGCAGTTCGCTGCAGAAGGCCGATCTCTATTTCAATCAATTTATGGCGGTTGAGCGCAGCAGTGAGCAACAGAGTCAGCAGACGGCAACGACCAAGGCCAGCTACGAGCGGCTGCGCGGCGCGCTGCGCGAACTGATCGGCTTCCTGGAGAAGGGGGAGCTGCAGGCATTTATGGATCAGCCGACGCAGAAAACCCAGGACCTGTTCGAAGCCGACTTCGTGCAGTACCTGCAGTTGGTCAACGGCGACATCAGCGAAGCCAGAGACGCCAACCAGTTCTCCTTCACGCTGGCGGGCCTGATGCTGGCGGGGGCGGTCTTGATGCTGATCGTGGTGACCGGCAGCGCCATGTGGTGGTTGCGTACCATGCTGGTGCAGCCGCTGAACCAAATCCGCAGCCACTTTGAACGCATCGCCGCCGGCGATTTGGCGACGCCGATTCAGGTGTATGGCCGCAATGAAATCAGCATGCTGTTCGCCAGCCTGCAACGCACGCAGCAGTCGCTGATCGGCACCGTCGGCGCCGTGCGCGACGGGGCGGAGTCGATTCTGATCGGCCTGCAGGAGATATCTGAAGGCAATAACGATCTCTCTTCCCGCACCGAGCAGCAGGCCGCTTCGCTGGAAGAGACCGCCGCCAGCATGGAACAGCTGACCGCCACGGTGAAACAGAACGCCGACAATGCGCGGCAGGCCTCTCAGCTGGCGCGCGACGCCTCGGCCACCGCGGCCAAGGGCGGCGAACTGGCCGGCGACGTGGTGACCACCATGCACGATATCGCCAACAGTTCGCAGAAAATCGGCGCCATCACCAGCGTGATTGACGGCATCGCTTTCCAGACCAACATTCTGGCCCTCAATGCGGCGGTGGAAGCGGCGCGCGCCGGCGAACAGGGGCGCGGTTTCGCCGTGGTCGCCGGCGAAGTGCGCAACCTGGCGAGCCGCAGCGCGCAGGCGGCGAAAGAGATCAAGGTGCTGATCGACGAATCGGTCAGCCGCGTCAAACACGGCTCGGTGCTGGTGGAAAACTCCGGCGCCACCATGCAGGACATCGTGCGTTCGGTGACCCGCGTGACCGACATCATGGGCGAGATCGCGTCGGCTTCGGATGAACAGAGCCGCGGCATCGAGCAGGTGACGCAGGCGGTGACCCAGATGGACCAGGTCACCCAGCAGAACGCCGCGCTGGTGGAAGAGTCCGCTTCAGCCGCCACCGCGTTGGAAGAGCAGGCCATTACCCTGGCCGACGCGGTCGCGGTATTCCGTCTGGCGGACGATAACTTCGTCGCGCCAGGTAACAGCAACAACGCAGTTTCACCCGTGGTAAAGGAAGCCCAAGATTGTTAAACCGCATAAGCAGCACGTTTTTCCCCGGTGAGGTGGCATGAAACAGGCGCCGTCAACTTCTAACCGGGATACTGCGTCGATGTTGACGCAAATGGTGCAGCGCCTGCCGCTGTCGGACGTGCATTTTCGCCGTATCAGCCAGTTGATTTATCAACGCGCCGGCATTGTGCTGGCGGAGCATAAGCGCGAGATGGTTTACAACCGCCTGGTGCGCCGTTTGCGGCTGTTGGGATTGCACGATTTCGGCGACTACCTGGCGCTGCTGGAAAGCGACCCGAACAGCGCGGAGTGGCAGGCGTTTATCAACGCGCTGACCACCAACCTGACGGCCTTTTTCCGCGAGGCGCATCACTTCCCGATCCTGGCGGAGCACGCGCGCTCGCGGCCGAACGGCTACAGCGTCTGGAGCACCGCAGCCTCGACCGGCGAAGAACCGTATTCGATCGCCATCACGCTGAGCGATGCATTGGGCCAGCGGGCCGGCAGTTGCCAGGTCTGGGCCAGCGACATCGATACGCAGGTGCTGGAAAAAGCGGAGGCGGGCGTTTACCGCCAGGAAGATCTGCGCACCCTGACGCCGACCCAAATGCAGCGCTATTTTCTGCGCGGCACCGGGCCGCATCAGGGGCTGGTGCGCGTGCGGCCGGAGCTGGCGGCGCGGGTGAACTTTCAGCCGCTGAACCTGCTGGCGCCGGAGTGGGCGCTGCCGGGGCAATTCGACGCCATTTTTTGCCGCAACGTCATGATCTATTTCGATAAGGCGACGCAGGAGCGCATCCTGCGCCGCTTCGTTCCCTTGCTTAAGCCGGGGGGGCTGATGTTTGCCGGCCACTCCGAGAATTTCAGCCAGATCAGCCGGGATTTCTACTTGCGTGGGCAGACCGTGTATGGGCTGACCAAGGAGAGGTAATGAGTAAAATCAGAGTGTTATGCGTAGACGATTCGGCATTGATGCGCCAGCTGATGACGGAAATCGTGAACGGCCACGCCGACATGGAGATGGTGGCGACCGCGCCGGATCCGTTGGTGGCGCGCGATCTGATCAAAAAATTTAATCCCCAGGTGCTGACGCTGGACGTCGAGATGCCGCGCATGGACGGGCTGGATTTCCTCGAGAAGCTGATGCGCCTGCGGCCGATGCCGGTGGTGATGGTCTCTTCGCTGACCGGCAAAGGCTCGGAAATCACGCTGCGCGCGCTGGAGCTGGGCGCGGTGGACTTCGTGACCAAACCGCAGCTCGGCATTCGCGAGGGCATGTTGGCCTACAGCGAGCTGATTGCCGAGAAGATTCGCACCGCCGCCAGAGCGCGCCTGCCGCAGCGTTCCAGCAGCCCGGCGCCGGCGATCCTCAGCCATGCGCCGCTGCTGAGCAGTGAAAAACTGATCGCCATCGGCGCTTCCACCGGCGGCACCGAAGCGATCCGCCAGGTGCTGCAGCCGTTGCCGGCAACCAGCCCGGCGCTGCTGATCACCCAGCACATGCCGCCGGGTTTCACCCGTTCGTTCGCCGAGCGGCTGAACAAGCTGTGCCAGATCACGGTGAAAGAAGCGGAGGACGGCGAGCGCGTACTGCCGGGCCACGCCTACATCGCACCGGGGGATCGTCACCTGGAGCTGACGCGCAGCGGCGCCAACTATCAGGTAAAGCTGCATGACGGCCCGGCGGTCAACCGCCATCGCCCCTCGGTCGACGTGCTGTTCCGCTCGGTGGCGCAATATGCCGGCCGCAATGCGGTGGGCGTGATCCTCACCGGGATGGGCAACGACGGAGCGGCGGGGATGCTGGAGATGCACCGCGCCGGGGCCTATACCCTGGCGCAGAACGAGGCGAGCTGCGTGGTGTTCGGCATGCCGCGCGAGGCGATCGCCAGCGGCGGCGTCAGCGAAGTGGTTGAGCTGGACAGGATGAGCCAGCGCATGCTGGCGCAGATCGCCGGCGGCCAGGCATTGCGCATTTGATTTTAGTCCGCAGGGTCTTCCCGGCGGCGATATGACCCAGGTTCGCCGCGCGGCGGCCTGCGGTTTTGCATCATTAAACGGTTAACTTTTTCAGGAGTAACAATGGCAGACAAGAACCTCAGATTTCTGGTTGTGGACGATTTTTCCACCATGCGTCGCATCGTCAGAAATTTGCTCAAAGAGCTGGGCTTCAACAACGTCGAAGAAGCTGAAGACGGCGCGGATGCGCTGAACAAGCTGCGCGCCGGCGGTTTCGACTTCGTGGTGTCCGACTGGAACATGCCGAACATGGACGGGCTGGAGCTGCTGCAAACCATCCGCGCCGATAGCGCGCTGGCCGCGATGCCGGTACTGATGGTGACGGCGGAAGCCAAGAAAGAAAATATCATCGCGGCGGCGCAGGCCGGCGCCAGCGGTTATGTAGTGAAACCTTTTACGGCGGCGACGCTGGAAGAAAAGCTCAACAAGATTTTTGAAAAATTGGGCATGTAAGGAGAGGGCGATGAGAGACATTCCAATGCCTGCCAGCGATGCAGCGACCGCGGGAGAGATCATCTCCCGCATCGGCCAACTGACCCGAATGCTGCGCGACAGCATGCGCGAACTGGGGCTCGATCAGGCGATCGCCCAGGCGGCAGAGGCGATCCCGGATGCGCGCGACCGTCTTGACTATGTCGTAACCATGACGGCGCAGGCGGCGGAACGGGCGTTGAACTGCGTGGAGGCGGCGCAACCGCGCCAGGCGGAGCTGGAATCCGGGGCGAACGCGTTGAAAGGGCGCTGGGACGAGTGGTTCGCCAACCCCATCGAACTGGACGACGCGCGTTCTCTGGTTAACGACACGCGCCAGTATCTGGATCAGGTACCGGGCCATACGGCCTTCACCAATGCCCAGCTGCTGGAAATCATGATGGCGCAGGATTTCCAGGATCTGACCGGTCAGGTGATCAAGCGCATGATGGACGTGGTGCAGGAGATCGAAAAGCAGCTGCTGATGGTGCTGATGGAAAACATGCCGGAGCAGCCGGTGAAGGAAAAGCGGCCGAACGACAGCCTGCTGAACGGCCCGCAGCTCGACCAGAACGGCGTCGGCGTGATCGCCAACCAGGCACAGGTCGACGATCTGCTCGACAGTCTCGGGTTCTGAGGCTTTTCGGGGCGCGCGACGGCGCGCCCCGAAAGTTGCGCGGTGTCCCGCAAAGATTAATGTATATGGCATTGCTATATACATCATGGCGGTTATAATTTGTACTCCAGTTAAAGGAGGTCGCCATGGCGTTAGGTTCTGTCTTTACCAATAATCGGACACAGGCTGTACGCCTGCCTGCAGAGGTGCGTTTCCCTGATACCGTTTCTAAAGTGACCGTCCGCGTAGTGGGCAAAGAGCGCATTCTTGCCCCCCCTGGAGAATACCTGGGACAGCTTCTTCTGTGCGGAAAATGAGGTGAGCGATGATTTCCTCAATGAACGTGCCGGACAGCACCAACGCGAGCGGGAAGATTTTTGATGTTCAGCCATATGCTGGACACCAACATTGTTATCTATGTCATTAAGCGCCGGCCGCTGGAAGTGCTGGAGGTATTCAATCGCTATGCAGGTAAAATGGTCATTTCGTCGATTACCTATGGCGAATTGGTTCACGGGGTGGAGAACAGCGCTCGCCCAGCGGTGAACGCCAGAGTCGTTGAGGATTTTGTCTCCCGATTGGACATTCTCGATTACAGCGCCAAAGCGGCATCGCACTACGGCAACATCCGGGCTGTGCTGGAACGCCAGGGAACGCCTATTGGCGTAAACGATCTACATATCGCCGGGCATGCGCGCAGCGAAGGATTGATCCTGGTGACCAATAATCGACGCGAATTTGAGCGCGTTGAGGGTTTGCGGCTGGAAAATTGGTTGTAACGTCTCCCTGATGGTCTCATCCCCTAAATAACCCGCCTTTTCCCCCGTTGTTCCGTCAATGACATCGCCAATTTTTTGGCATGCTGACCGCCATTCTTTACCCTCTCGACACAGGAACGGCGTTTCGTGGCTGAAGACAGCGATCTGGAAAAAAGCGAGGCCCCCACGCCCCACAGGCTGGAGAAGGCGCGTGAAGACGGCCAGATCCCGCGTTCCCGCGAACTGACCTCGGTACTGATGCTGCTCTCGGGCCTCGCGATCATCCTGATGTCCGGCAGCAACATGGCGCAACAGTTGGCGGCGATGCTCACGCAGGGGTTGAACTTCGACCATGGCATGGTCAGCAACGATAAACAGATGCTGCGCCAGCTGGGCATGTTGCTGCGCCAGGCCGTACTGGCGCTGTTGCCAATCATGGCGGGGCTGGTGCTGGTGGCGCTCGCCGCGCCGATGTTGTTGGGGGGCATTCTGTTCAGCGGCAAGTCGATCAAATTCGATTTGAAGCGGCTGAAGCCGTTGTCCGGGTTGAAGCGCATCTTTTCCAGCCAGGTGCTGGCCGAACTGCTGAAAGGGATCCTGAAAGCGACGCTGGTCGGCTGGGTGACCGGCCTCTATCTGTGGCACAACTGGGCGGCAATGCTGCATCTGATGACCCAACAGCCGCTCGACGCGTTGGGCAATGCGCTGCAGATGATTCTGTTCTGCGGTTTTCTGGTGGTACTGGGGTTGACGCCGATGGTGGCGTTCGACGTGTTCTACCAGCTGTGGAGCCACTTCAAAAAGCTGAAGATGACCAAGCAGGATATTCGCGACGAATTCAAAGACCAGGAAGGGGACCCGCACGTTAAGGGACGTATTCGTCAGCAGCAGCGGGCGATCGCCCGGCGCCGCATGATGGCCGATGTGCCCAAGGCGGACGTGATCGTCACCAACCCGACGCACTACGCCGTCGCGTTGCAATACAACGACAAAAAAATGAGTGCGCCGAAAGTGCTGGCCAAGGGGGCGGGCGAAATCGCCTTGCGCATTCGCGAACTCGGTGCGGAGCACCGCATCCCGATGCTGGAAGCGCCGCCGCTGGCGCGTGCGCTGTATCGACACAGCGAGATTGGACAACATATTCCGGCCACCCTGTATGCCGCGGTCGCCGAAGTGCTGGCCTGGGTGTACCAACTGCGCCGCTGGCGGCGCGAGGGCGGCCTGATCCCGAAAAAACCTGAACGTTTACCGGTGCCGGAAGCACTGGATTTTGCAAGAGAGAGTGACTCTGATGGCTAATTTGGCCTCCCTGCTTCGTTTGCCGGGCAATTTTAAAGATACGCAGTGGCAGGTGTTGGCCGGCCCGGTGTTGATCCTGCTGATCCTGTCGATGATGGTGCTGCCGTTGCCGGCGTTTATCCTCGACCTGCTGTTTACCTTCAACATCGCGCTGTCGATCATGGTGCTGCTGGTGGCGATGTTCACCCAGCGCACGCTCGAATTCGCCGCCTTCCCGACCATTCTGCTGTTCTCCACGCTGCTGCGTTTGTCGCTCAACGTCGCGTCCACGCGCATCATCCTGCTGGAAGGGCACACCGGTTCCGCCGCGGCCGGCCGCGTGGTGGAGGCCTTCGGGCACTTCCTGGTGGGGGGCAACTTCGCCATCGGTATTGTGGTGTTTATCATCCTGGTATTGATCAACTTCATGGTCATCACCAAGGGGGCCGGGCGTATCGCCGAAGTGGGCGCGCGTTTCGTCCTGGACGGCATGCCGGGTAAACAGATGGCGATCGACGCCGATCTGAACGCCGGGTTGATCGGCGAGGACGAAGCGAAGAAACGCCGCGCCGAAGTCACCCAGGAGGCCGATTTCTACGGCTCAATGGACGGTGCCAGTAAATTCGTGCGCGGCGACGCCATCGCCGGCCTGATGATCATGGTGCTGAACGTGGTCGGCGGCCTGTTGGTCGGCGTGGTGCAACACGGCATGGAGCTGGGGGCGGCAGCGGAAAGCTATACGCTGCTGACCATCGGCGACGGCCTGGTGGCGCAGATCCCGGCGTTGGTGATCTCTACCGCCGCCGGCGTTATCGTCACTCGCGTCGCAACCGATCAGGACGTCGGCGAGCAGATGGTGGGCCAGCTGTTCAACAATCCGCGCGTGATGCTGCTGAGCGCCGGGGTACTGGGGCTGTTGGGCCTGGTGCCGGGCATGCCGAACCTGGTGTTCCTGCTGTTTACCGCCGCTTTGCTGGGCCTGGCCTGGTGGCTGCGCGGCCGTGAACAACAGGCACCGAAAGCGGTGGAGGCGCCGGTGATGCCGGACAACCCGCAGGCCGCCGAAGCCAGCTGGGCCGACGTGCAGTTGGAGGATCCGCTGGGGATGGAGGTGGGTTACCGGCTGATTCCGATGGTCGATTTTCAACAAAACGGTGAGCTGCTGGGGCGTATCCGCGGTATTCGCAAGAAATTCGCGCAGGACATGGGGTATTTGCCGCCGGTGGTACACATTCGCGACAACCTGGAACTGCCGCCTGCCAGCTACCGCATCCTGATGAAAGGCGTCGAGATCGGCAGCGGTGAAGCGCAGCCGGGCCGCTGGCTGGCGATCAACCCCGGCAATGCCGTGGGCGAGCTGGCGGGAGACAAAACCGTCGATCCGGCTTTTGGGCTCGAGGCGGTGTGGATCGACAGCGCATTGCGCGAGCAGGCGCAGATCCAGGGCTTTACCGTGGTGGAAGCCAGCACCGTGGTGGCGACACACCTCAATCACCTGATCGGCCAGTTCGCCAGCGAGCTGTTTGGCCGCCAGGAAACCCAACAGTTGCTGGATCGCGTGTCGCAGGAGATGCCGAAACTGACCGAAGACTTCGTGCCGGGCGTGGTATCACTGACCACGCTGCACAAGGTGCTGCAAAACCTGCTGGCCGAGCGTGTTTCTATCCGCGATATGCGCACCATCGTCGAAACGCTGGCGGAGCATGCTCCGGCGCAAAGCGATCCTTATGAGCTGACCACCGTGGTGCGGGTAGCGCTGGGCAGGGCGATCACGCAGCAGTGGTTCCCGGGCAACGGCGAGATTCAGGTCATCGGTTTGGATACCCAACTGGAGCG
Source organism: Serratia sp. SSNIH1 (assembly GCF_002935055.1). Classification (NCBI taxonomy): domain Bacteria; kingdom Pseudomonadati; phylum Pseudomonadota; class Gammaproteobacteria; order Enterobacterales; family Yersiniaceae; genus Serratia; species Serratia sp. SSNIH1. The sequence goes on along the minus strand of NZ_CP026383.1, from coordinate 3,649,101 downwards.
CCTGTTGTTGCAGGCGTTGCAGGGCGGTGGCGGTCTGGAGCCGGGGCTGGCCGATCGCCTGCTGGATCAGGCGCGCCAGGCGCTGCAGCGGCAAGAGATGCTCAGCGCGCCGCCGGTGCTGCTGGTCAACCATGCGCTGCGGGCCTTGCTGGCGCGTTTCCTGCGCCGCAGTCTGCCGCAGATCGTGGTGTTGTCCAACCTCGAAATCAACGACGATCGCCAGATTCGCATGACGTCGACCATTGGAGCCGCCTGATGAAACGCTGTCTGTTCGTGTTGTGTTTGCTGGCGCCGTTAACCGCCGGTGCGGTGTCCGGCTCTTGGGTGGCCGAAGGGGGGGGCGTGACGTTGGAACAGGGCGGCATGCGCGATGAGTCCGCCGGTTTGCGGCCGCCGAACGCGTTGCCGGATGCCAATGCGCGCATCACCCGCGTCAGTTGGCGCTACCGTTTGCTGGGGCCGGAGCCGGTGGGGCTGCAGGCCCAGCTCTGCACGGTAAACCGCTGCATTCCGCTCGGCGGTGGCAGCGGCAGCAGCAACGGTCTGCAGGGCGAACCGGCCAATGCGGAATTGCGCTTTGTCTATTACGTGCAGTCGCAAGGCGGGTTGAATCCGCCGCTGCGCGTGATTGGCAATCAGGTGATCGTCAATTACGAATAGATCGCCGCCCGGTTCGGCGGGGTAGTTTGGCGCCGGCCGGCGTTATGCTTAAGCGATAAAATGAGCCTGGAAATTCAAGACTCACGGCCGCCTTTGTCGCGCGGCACAATCTGGAGCCTGTTTGTGTGACAACAGTCATAATCCTATTTTTATACGTTGTTTCTCTCTTTGTTTTATTGTAATTTACGCTTAATCTTCAAATTTATGAAGATTAGATGTGCGTGAAGCGCGTTAATTTACCCGTCCCTCAGTAAATTATGCGCAATGTATCAACTATATAAATAACCCTCGCCGTACTCTCATAAAATTAAACTTATATGGAGTATCTATGAAAATTTTAAAATCATATATGCCATTATTACTTTTATGCGTGGCTTTCACCGCTTCGTCAAATAATCACTGCGATCCTTCCCGGACTGAACTGCCCGCGAGTTGCCTCACGGAACAATTCGCCATGTCGGTATTGTGGTATCAGAATGCGGCAGAGGCACGGGCGGCTTTTTATCAAGGGTATCAGTTGGGCAAGCTCCGACTTGAGCAGGAATTAAAGAACAAATCGGAGAAGCCGCGTGCCGTCGTGCTGGATCTTGATGAGACCGTGCTGGATGACAGCCCGCACCAGGCCTGGTTGATAAAGAGCCAGTCGTTTTTGCTTGACGGTTGGGATGAATGGGTCGACATGGCAGCGGCGGAAGCCGTGCCCGGCGCTATCGATTTCCTGAGGTTTGCCGATGAAAACGGCGTTACCATTTTCTACCTGAGTGACAGAAAGCAGTCGCAGATTGACGTGACGCTAAAAAATTTACGCCGCATTAATTTGCCTCAGGCGAAAAAAGAAAATCTGTTGTTAAAAACACCGGAGATGCAGGGTAAACAGAGTCGTCGCGACGCGTTGGAAAGCCAGTATGACGTCGTGCTGTATTTTGGCGACAATCTGGCTGACTTTATTGATTCAAAAGGTAAAAGCCAGGCTGAAAGGAATAAAATGATGGAGGATGTGCAGCAAGAATTTGGCAAGCGTTTTATTATCTTCCCGAATCCGATGTATGGCGATTGGTATGGCGGCATTATCGATGGGCAGTTTAAAGCGAAAAACAAAGAGCTTTATAAGCTGCGAGCGTCTAAATTGACGCCGTTTAAGTAACAAAAATAGGTAAGGTAAATATAAGCTACGGGCATTTATGGTATGAATATAAATACCCTGAAGCGTTTTATTCAATAGGCCGATTCGCTGGCTCTCGATATGAAGCAATTAATAGAATCGATAATATACATCGGATAGTTCCTTGTTGTATCGAGGGCTGTTTAATGTGTTCTGATTTCAACATCGATTGTCTGGCCGACGGCTGCCGACCTCATCCGATGAGCGAAGTGGCGGGAGGGGCGGCTCAGGCCAGGATCGCCAGGCCGTTGCGTTCCACCAACGTCAATAGCTTCATCGCGGCGGAGTTCGGTTGCGCTTCGCCGCGCTCCCATTTCTGTACCGCCTTTTTGCTGACGTTGAGATATAGCGCAAACACCGGCTGACTGACGTTTTCGCGTTCGCGCAATGCGCGGATCTCGGCCGGCCCGAACTGTTTCACCGGCCGCAGGCACAGCATGTCGAAGGTGCGCATGGTCACGTCGTCGACGAAACCGGCGCGGTGCAGGCCCTGAACTTCCTGGTGGATCTCGGCAAGAATTTTACTCATCGCTTAGCCTCCGTAATTCCTTGTTGTTGGCCAGCTGGTAAAGTCTGAATGGCGAATAATCCAGATACAGCGCAGCCAGATGTTTCAATCCTTGTAACTCGTCCGTACTGATGTTTTCTCTCTCGCTTTTGGCAAAGCCGCGCATAAAAAACAGGCGTTCTTCATCGCGAAAAACGATCGGTACCCGATAGCCGCCCCGTTTGCCCGCACCAGTCCGAGCGATGCGCTTTTTGTATATGCAACCGCCAAGACTGGCGTCGTACAACTGATTTTGCATCTCTCGCGCCGCTTTCACTATCGTGGCGTCGCTGATGCGTTCGCGCGCGGCAAAACCCAGAAAGGTTTTGGTGAGATAAATATCGGCCATTCGCTCTTCCTGCGAATCTATACCCGTTAAGGGTATATTTCAAGTGGTTTAAAAATAACCACAGGGTGACAAGCGGCCAAAGGGAAAGAAACAGCCAAATTCACGGCATGCGCAGCCTGGCGCATAGCGTTAAGGGAATTCAGAAAGCGGTAAGAAGAAAATGCGAGAGGTTGCGCATAACCGGGGAAACCCGCGCCCGGCGGTGCGTTCACCGGGCGAAATGAGTCAGGTCAGACGCCGATTTTTCTGCCGAGCAGGCTGCCGGCGTGCGACTGGCCGTCCGGGCCATACAGCGATTTGTTGTTCTTACTGAGGATCGCCAGCGCCTGAGCGTTATGGTCGATCTGCTGATTGAGCAGCAGGCCATTGTGCTGATTCTTTTCGCGTAGCGTTTGGCTCAGCAGTTGAACGCGCTGCCAGCGATCGGCCAAGGGCGCATGGTTGGCGTAGGGGGCGCGTTGCCCGCAGGCTTTTTCCTCCCCCAGGCGTTGTTGCTCGAGGTAGGCGACCGTCGCCAGCAGTTGGCTTTTGGCATCGGTTACACGCTGCAACGCCACGCCGGGCAACTGGCCGGAACACAGCAAGTCGTGCTCTTCCTCCAGCACGCCATTGAGCGCCTGCAGCGTTTCCAACAGTTTATCCAGCAGTTGTGCCAGGTTTTCCATAGTGATGACTTATCCTTTACCGCTACTCGCCGCCGCGCCGTCAGTCGCGCCCGGCGTTCCATTGAATGTCGCTCTGCGCGTCTTGCAGCAGCGCGTCGGCGATTTTGCCGGCGTCCATCTTCAGTTCGCCGTTGCGGATCGCCTGCTTGATGGCCTCGACCCGGCCCATATCGATATCCTGGGTGCCCGGCTGCATCAGGCGCGCCTGCGCCTCGCTCAGTTTGACCTGCGTGCCGCTGACGGCCGTTTCGGCCACGGCGGCCTTACGCGGTTGAAGCGGGTTGTCGGCCGGGGTTTCACGCGGTTGCACAGTGGAAACCGGCTGTAACCGCTGGGTGCGATCGATACTCATGGTCCATCTCCGTTTACGCCGTGACCGCTCGGGGGCGACGACGCTGCAATGAAAGTTTTGCGGCCCTGGTGGCCAATAAAATGCTGCTTGATTTGTCTTATCGGCAAGGTTTGCGGAACCTTTACTTTTTTATAACGTAATGCGAATCGCGCCGTCGTCTCCGACCACGCCGCTGACGATCTGCCCGGACGCCATGCGCACGCGCACGCTGTCTTCGGCGGCGGCGTTGTTCATCGCCTTGCCCGCACCGCTGATGTTGAACCCTTCGCCCTGCGCGGTGACCTGTACCGGTTGCCCGGCTTTGATAATCCAGGCGCGGCGCAGCATGGCGAGGGTCAGCGGTTGGCCGGGGCTGATGTTGCGCAGGCTGACGGCGCCTAACGCTTTGCTCGCCTCGGTCAGCGCGCGCGGCGGCAGGGTATCGAGCCGGCCTTCCTTCAGCGTCAGATCCGCTGCGGTCAATCGGCTGCCGGCGCTGATGCCGCGCGCCGAAACCAGATAGCGGCCGAACACCTGCACCTGCGTCTGGATAAAACGCCGCTCCTGGCCACAGCGTGCCGAAATGCTGACGTTGCCGCCGATCCGCGCGTTGGGCGGCAGCGACAGCTGGGGCAGTTCGCAGGCGGGCCATTGGGCCGGCGGCGTGCGCACCCGCACTTTCACCTGTACCGGCTCGCCGGTGAACTTGCCTTTGATGAAGCTATCGATTTGCGTCGCCAGATCGTCGGCGCGCGCGTTCAGACTGCACAGCAGGCCGATAAGCAGCAGCATTTTACCTTTCATCGTCATCTTCTCAAGCTTCATCGGGATACGCGTAAGTGTACCCGCAGCGCGCGCAGGCTAAGCAGATAAATAGCGCCCCATTTTGCGTCTATTCCCGCGATAGGGTGGTGCTGGGGGCGTTTATCCTGTCGACTCCAAATTCTAACCTCGCGGAGGGAGCATGCTCGACAAACTGGACGCGGCTCTGCGCTTTGGCCAAGAGGCGCTGAACTTGCGCGCCCAGCGGCAGGAAATTCTGGCCGCCAACATCGCCAACGCAGACACACCGGGTTATCAGGCGCGGGATATCGATTTCGCCAGCCAATTGAACAAAGTGCTGGAACAAGGGCGCGTCAACGGCAACGGCATGTCGCTGAACCTGACGGCGGCGCGCCACATCCCGGCGCAAACCCTGCAGCCGCCGCAGCTCGATCTGTTGTACCGGGTACCGGACCAGCCGTCGATGGACGGCAACACGGTGGACATGGATCGCGAACGCACCAACTTTGCCGATAACAGCCTGAAATATCAGACCGACCTGACGCTGCTCAACGGGCAGATCAAAGGGATGATGTCCGTGCTGCAACAAGGATAAGGCGCATGTCTTTACTGAATATTTTTGATATCTCCGGCTCGGCGTTATCGGCGCAATCCCAGCGCATGAACGTCAGTGCCAGCAACATGGCCAACGCCGACAGCGTGACCGGCCCGGACGGCGAGCCTTACCGCGCCAAGCAGGTGGTGTTCCAGGTCGCGGCGGCGCCCGGGCAGCCGACCGGCGGCGTGCGCGTTGCCCAGGTGGTGGACGATCCGGCGCCCGAGCGTCTGGTGTACCAGCCGGGCAACCCGCTGGCGGACGCCAAGGGCTACGTGCGCATGCCGAACGTCGACGTAGTGGGGGAAATGGTCAATACCATCTCCGCTTCCCGCAGCTACCAGGCCAACGTCGAGGTGCTCAACACCACCAAGTCGATGATGATGAAAACCCTGACGCTGGGTCAGTAACCGGAGGTTCCCATGGCTATTGCCGCAACCACTAACGAGTCGTTGGACAACACCGTCATCGGTAACAACAGCAAAAATACCAACAGCCAGGATCTGCACAACAGCTTCCTGACGCTGCTGGTGGCGCAGTTGAAAAACCAGGATCCGACCAATCCGATGCAGAACAACGAGCTGACCTCGCAGCTGGCGCAGATCAACACCGTTCAGGGCATCGAAAAACTCAACACCACGCTGGGCTCGATCTCCGGCCAGATCAACAGCAACCAGTCGCTGCAGGCGACGGCGCTGATCGGTCACGGCGTGATGGTGCCGGGCAACAACATTCTGGTCGGCAGCAAGGATGGCAAGGTCAGCACCACGCCGTTTGGCGTGGAACTGGAGCGCGCCGCCGATCAGGTGACCGCCACCATCACCAACGCCAGCGGGCAGGTGGTGCGCACCATCGAAATCGGCGGCCTGACCGCCGGCGTACACGCCTTCACCTGGGACGGTTCGCTGGATGACGGCTCCACCGCGCCAGACGGCGCCTACAAAGTGGCGATTAATGCCAAAGGCAACGGTGAACAGTTGGTGGCGCGTAGCCTGCACTTCGGGCTGGTGAACGGCGTGATCCGCGACGGCAACGGCGCCAAGCTGGATCTCGGCCTGGCGGGCAACGCCACCCTGGAAGACGTGCGACAGATCTTATAACCCTAAGCATCAGGCTCAATCGGACGATAGCCTGACCACTATTCGGAGAATAACATGGCCTTTTCTCAGGCAGTCAGCGGCTTGAACGCGGCAGCAACCAACCTGGACGTGATCGGTAACAACATCGCCAACTCCGCGACCGCGGGCTTCAAATCCGGCAGCGTGTCCTTCGCCGACATGTTCGCCGGTTCGCAGGTTGGGCTGGGCGTTAAAGTGTCCGGCATCACCCAGAACTTTAAGGGCGGCACCACCACCGGCACCAGCCGTGCGCTGGATGTGGCCATCAACGGCAACGGCTTCTTCCGCATGCAGGATAAAGACGGCGGCATCTTCTATACCCGTAACGGCCAGTTCAAGCTGGACGAGAACCGCAACCTGACCAACATGCAGGGCCTGCAGCTGACCGGTTATCCGGCGGCCGGTTCCCCGCCGACCATCCAGCAGGGTGCCAACCCGGTGCCGCTGAGCATTCCTGAAGGCATGATGAACGCCAAGGCGTCTACCTCCGGTGAGATGGTCGCCAACCTGAAGTCCACCCATAAAGTGCCGGAGAACAAGACGTTCGATCCGACCAAACAGGACAGCTACAACTACGTCAACACCATCACCGCCTACGACTCGCTGGGTAATGCGCACAACATCAACGCCTACTTCGTGAAGACGGAAGACAACAAGTGGCAGGTCTATACCCAGGACGGCAGCGCAGCGCCAGTGAACGCCGGCACCATGGAGTTCAGCACCAGCGGCAACCTGGTGAAAACCACCAGCACCAACGGCGCGCCGGGCGAGTTCAACATGGTGATCCCGATGACCGCCAAAGACGGTGCACCGGCGCAAAACTTCACCCTGAGCTTCGCCGGCAGCATGCAGCAGAACGTGGGCAGCGACTCGGTGAGCAAAGTGGCGCAGGACGGCTATGCCGCCGGTGAATACACCAACTTCCAAATCAACAACGACGGTACCGTCGTGGGCATCTACTCCAACCAGCAGACCCAGGTGCTGGGCCAGATCGTCATGGCCAACTTCTCCAACCCGGAAGGGCTGGCGTCGCAGGGCGATAACGTGTGGCAGGAAACCGGTGCGTCCGGCCAGCCGCGCGTTGGTCTGTCGGGCGGCGGCGGCTTCGGTAAGCTGACCAGCGGCGCGCTGGAGTCTTCCAACGTCGATCTGAGCCAGGAGCTGGTGAACATGATCGTCGCACAGCGTAACTACCAGTCCAACGCCCAGACCATCAAGACGCAGGACTCCATCCTGCAGACGCTGGTTAGCCTGCGCTAATAGGGCCGAGTCATGGATCACGCGATTTATACCGCGATGGGCGCGGCGCGCCAAACGCTGGAACAGCAGTCCATCACCGCCAACAACCTGGCCAATGCGTCGACGCCGGGCTTTCGCGCCCAGCTCGCCGCGTTGCGCGCGGTACCGGTCGACGGGCCGAGTATGGCGACGCGCACCTTGGTGACCGCGTCGACGCCGGGCGCCGACATGAGCCAGGGGGCGCTGAACTACACGTCGCGTCCGCTGGACGTGGCGCTGCAGCAGGACGGTTTTCTGGCGGTGAGCCTGCCGGGTGGGGGGGAAGCCTATACCCGCAACGGCAACATTCAGATCTCCTCCACCGGGCAGTTGACGGTGCAGGGGCTGCCGGTGATGGGCGACGGCGGCCCGATCGAGGTGCCGCCGTCGGCGGAGATCACCATCGCGGCCGACGGCACCATTTCGGCGCTGAACGCCGGCGATCCGCCGAACACCATCGCGCAGATCGGCCGCCTGAAGCTGGTGAAAGCCGATGCGCGCGAAGTGATGCGCGGTGACGACGGGCTGTTCCGCCTGACGCCGGAAACCCAACAGCAGCGCGGCAATCAGTTGCAAAACGATCCGCAGGTGCGGGTGATGCCGGGCGTGCTGGAAGGCAGCAACGTCAAGCCGGTGGAAACCATGGTCGACATGATCGCCAACGCCCGCCGCTTTGAAATGCAAATGAAGGTCATCCACAGCGTGGATGAAAACGAACAGCGTGCCAACTCACTGCTCTCAATGAGTTAAGCAGCAAGGAAATAACCGATGATTCCATCCTTATGGATTGCCAAAACCGGTCTGGACGCGCAGCAGACCAACATGGACGTGATCGCCAACAACCTGGCGAACGTCAGCACCAACGGCTTCAAACGCCAGCGGGCGGTATTTGAAGACCTGCTGTATCAGACCATGCGTCAGCCGGGGGCGCAGTCCTCCGAGCAGACCACGCTGCCCTCCGGCCTGCAGATCGGGACCGGCGTGCGTCCGGTGGCGACCGAGCGTCTGCACAGCCAGGGCAACCTGTCGCAGACCAACAACAGTAAAGACGTCGCCATCAAGGGGCAGGGTTTCTTCCAGGTGATGCTGCCGGACGGCACTCAGGCCTATACCCGCGACGGGTCGTTCCAGATCGATCAGAACGGCCAGCTGGTGACCTCCAGCGGTTTCCAGGTGCAGCCGGCGATCACCATTCCGGCTAACGCGCTGTCCATCACCGTCGGCCGCGACGGCATCGTCAGCGTCACCCAGCAGGGCCAAACCGCCGCCCAGCAGGTAGGCCAACTGACGCTGACCACGTTCGTCAACGACAGCGGTCTGGAGAGCGTGGGCGAGAACCTGTATCAGGAAACCGAAAGCTCGGGCGCGCCGAACGAGAGCACCCCGGGGCTGAACGGTGCCGGTTTGCTGTATCAGGGTTACGTGGAAACCTCCAACGTCAACGTGGCGGAAGAGCTGGTCAACATGATTCAGACTCAGCGCGCTTACGAGATCAACAGCAAAGCGGTCTCGACTTCCGATCAGATGCTGCAAAAGCTGACGCAACTGTAATCTGTCATTGACGGGCCGGCTTGCCGCGCCCGTCATTCTCTTTCGTGAAACAAAGGCGATACCCGTGGTAACCACATATTCGATGGCAATCCTGCCGCGGCAGGGACAACGCTGGCTGGCGGGAATGGTGATGCTGACGCTGAGCGGCTGCGCCTACATCCCGCACAAACCGCTGGTGGACGGCGCGACCACGGCGCAGCCCGCGCCGGCCAGCGCGCCGATGCCGAACGGCTCGATCTTCCAGACGGTGCAGCCGATGAACTACGGCTACCAGCCGTTGTTCGAGGACCGCCGTCCGCGCAACGTCGGCGACACCCTGACCATCGTGCTGCAGGAAAACGTCAGCGCCAGCAAAAGCTCCTCCGCCAACGCCAGCCGCAAAGGCGCCAGCAAGTTCGGCGTCGCCACCTCGCCGCGTTACCTCGACGGCCTGTTGGGCAATGCGCGCGCCGATATGGACATTTCCGGCGACAGCACCTTCGGCGGCAAGGGCGGCGCCAACGCCAACAACACCTTCAACGGCACCATTACGGTGACGGTCAACCAGGTGCTGGCCAACGGCAACCTGCACGTGGTAGGGGAAAAGCAGATCGCCATCAACCAAGGCACGGAATTCATCCGCTTCTCCGGCGTCGTCAATCCGCGCACCATCAGCGGCAACAACTCGGTGACTTCGACGCAGGTGGCGGACGCACGTATCGAATACGTCGGCAATGGCTATATCAACGAAGCGCAGACCATGGGCTGGCTGCAGCGCTTCTTCTTAAATGTTTCACCGTTTTGAGTACAGGCTATTTTACTTGCCATTTTGAGGTTGGGCAGTGCTCGGAAACGTCACGTACTGCGTGTACGCTCCGTTTCCTGCGCGCTGTCCGCCCTCAAACTGCCTGCGACAATAACGCCTTTTGGCTAAGGCGAATGAGGTTCTAATGACAAAAAAAATCCTGATGGCTTTGCTGATCGGAACGATGAGTCTGCCGGCGGCGGCGGAGCGCATCCGCGATCTGGTGACGGTGCAGGGCGTGCGAGACAACGCCCTGATCGGCTACGGCCTGGTGGTGGGGCTGGACGGCTCCGGCGACCAGACCATGCAGACGCCGTTTACCACCCAAAGCCTGAGCAACATGCTGTCGCAGCTGGGCATCACCGTGCCGCCGGGCACCAACATGCAGCTGAAAAACGTGGCGGCGGTGATGGTGACCGCCAAACTGCCGCCGTTCTCGCGCGCCGGGCAGAACATCGACGTGGTGGTTTCTTCGATGGGCAACGCCAAGAGCCTGCGTGGCGGCACCCTGCTGATGACGCCGCTCAAAGGCGTGGATAACCAGGTTTATGCGCTGGCGCAGGGTAACGTGCTGGTCGGCGGCGCGGGCGCGGCGGCCGGCGGCAGCAGCGTGCAGGTCAACCAGCTGGCGGGCGGGCGCATCAGCAACGGCGCCACCATCGAGCGCGAGCTGCCGACCACCTTCGGCAGCGGCGGCGTTCTCAACCTGCAGCTGAACGACGAAGATTTCACGCTGGCGCAGCAGATCAGCGACGCCATCAACCGCCAACGCGGCGGCGGCACCGCGACGCCGCTCGACGCCCGCACGATCCAGGTGCTGGTGCCGCAGGGCAACAGCTCTCAGGTGCGCTTCCTGGCGGAGATTCAAAACATCACCGTCAACGTCGGGGCGATGGATGCCAAAGTGATCATCAACTCGCGCACGGGTTCGGTGGTGATGAATCGCGATGTGATCCTCGACTCTTGCGCCGTCGCCCAGGGCAACCTGTCGGTGGTGGTCGATCGGCAGAACACCGTCAGCCAACCGACGACGCCGTTCGGTGGCGGCCAGACGGTGGTGACGCCAAACACCCAGATCTCGGTGCAACAGCAGGGCGGATCGCTGCAGAAGGTGAACGCCAGCGCCAACCTGAACAACGTGATCCGCGCGCTGAACGCGCTGGGCGCCACGCCGATCGATCTGATGTCGATCCTGCAGGCGATGCAGAGCGCCGGCTGCCTGCGCGCCAAGCTGGAAATCATCTGATGGCCGGCGATCTGATGGCGATGTCGGGCGCGGCCTATGACGCCCAGGCGCTGAATGGCCTGAAGCGCGATGCGGCGGCCGACCCGCAGGGCAACCTCAAGCAGGTGGCCCAGCAGGTGGAAGGCATGTTCGTGCAGATGATGCTGAAAAGCATGCGTTCCGCCTTGCCGCAGGACGGGGTATTGAGCAGCGATCAAACGCGGCTCTATACCTCGATGTACGACCAGCAAATCGCCCAGCAGATGTCGCAAAAAGGGCTGGGGCTGGCCGACATGATGGTCAAGCAGATGAGCAACGCCAACACGGTGCCGAGCGAAACGGCGGGCCTGTCGCCGATGGCGCTGGACAACGAGGTGCTGCAAACGCTGCCGAACCAGGCGCTGGAGCAGATGGTGCGCCGCGCGATGCCGAAAGCCCCGCCGGCCGCCGCGCCGCTGTCGCTCAACAACGGCAACTTCGTCGCTCGCCTGTCGATACCGGCGAAGGTCGCCAGCCAGCAGAGCGGCATTCCGCATCAGCTGATCGTCGCGCAGGCGGCGCTGGAGTCCGGCTGGGGGCAGCGCGAGATCCCGACCTCGGACGGCACGCCGAGCTACAACCTGTTCGGCATCAAGGCCGGCGGCAGCTGGAACGGGCCGGTGACGGAGATCACCACCACCGAGTTCGAACAGGGTGCGGCGAAGAAGGTGAAGGCGAAGTTCCGCGTCTACGGCTCGTACGTCGAGGCGATCGCCGATTACGTCAAGCTGCTGACCAACAACCCGCGCTATGCCGACGTGGCCGCCGCGCGCAGCCCGGAGCAGGCGGCGCATGCGCTGCAGCGCGCCGGCTACGCCACCGATCCGCAGTACGCCAGCAAACTGGTCAGCGTGATTCAGCAGATGAAGAGCGCGGGGGAACAGGCGGTCAAAGCTTACACCCACGATCTGAAAGATTTGTTCTAAATCCCCGTCAGGCTTGACGCCGCAGCGGCGTTGACTGCACAAGCTCGCCCCGGTCACTTGGCTTAACCAGGCTCCCGGGGACGCCCTTGCTTGTCGCCTTGCTGCGACGCCAATTATTGAGGGGATAGGCGGTAATGAAGGCTGGCTGGATGCTGACCGCATTGCCGCTTTTTTTCCTCAAGTTCTTCTCATTTTTGCCGATAACCGAGACAGGCTGAGCGAACAGGCTCAGCAGCTCAATTAGAACCCTGTGGGCCACCGGCGCCGCAGCATAAGGAATCCCGATGTCCAATAGCTTAATCAATACCGCGATGAGCGGGCTGAATGCGGCTCAGGTGGCGCTCAGTACCGTCAGCAACAACATCTCCAACTACAACGTGGCGGGCTATAACCGCCAGACCGCGATCCTGGCGCAGAACGGCGGCATGGCCACCATGAGCGGCTTTATCGGCAACGGCGTGACCGTCACCAGCGTCAACCGCGAGTACAACCAGTTCATCACCAACCAGCTGCGCGGCGCGCAAAGCGCCTTCGGGGCGCAAAACGCCTATTACGAGAAGATTTCGCAGATAGACAACCTGCTGGCGAGCAAAACCAACCCGCTGTCGACCAACATGCAGGATTTCTTCACCAACCTGCAGAACCTGGTGAGCAACGCCGGTGACGACGCCGCGCGCCAGACGGTGTTGGGCAAGGCCAACGGCCTGGTGAACCAGTTCAATAACACCGACAAATTCCTGCGCGACATGGACAACGGCGTCAATCAGCAGATCAGCGATACGGCGCAGCAGATCAACAGCTACGGCCAACAGATCGCCAAGCTGAACGACGAGATCACCCGTTTGCGCGGCAGCGCCGGCGGCGAGCCGAATGCGTTGCTGGATCAGCGCGATCAGCTGGTTACCGAGTTGAATCAGCTGGTGGGCGTGCAGGTCACGCAACAGGACGGCGACGCCTATACCGTTTCCTTCGCCAACGGTTTGACCCTGGTGCAGGGCAGCAATACGTATCAGGTGGAAGCCGTGCCTTCCAGCAGCGATCCTTCCCGCCTGACCATTGGTTATAACCGCGGCAATGGCGCCAGCGAAGTGCCGGAAGGCCAGATCACCAGCGGCACGCTGAGCGGTGTGCTGAAATTCCGCAGCGAGACGCTGGACGGCGTGCGCAATCAGCTGGGCCAGTTGGCGCTGGCGATGGCGGACAGCTTTAACCAGCAGCATCGCGCCGGTTTCGACCTGAACGGCGATGCAGGCGGCGACTTCTTCAGCTTTAGCGGTGGCCGGGTGGTGGATAACACCCGCAACACCGGCGACGCGTCGCTGTCGGTCGCCTACACCGACACCGGCAAGGTGAAGGCCAACGATTATCGCGTCGAGTTCGACGGCAGCAACTGGCAGGTCAGCCGCCTGCCGGACAACGTGAAAGTCAACGCCACGCCGGGCACCAGCGCGGACGGCAAACCGACGCTGAACTTCGATGGGCTGGAAGTGAGCATCGACGGCAATGCGCAGGCTAAAGACAGCTTCACCGTGAAGCCGGTCAGCGACGTGGCGGGCAACCTGAAAGTGGCCATCACCGATTCGTCCAAGATCGCCGCCGCCGGTAAAGACGACAGCGGCCGCGGCGATAACGAAAACGCCAAGAAGCTGCTGGATCTGCAGACCAAAAACCTGGTGGACGGCAAGGCGACCCTGAGCGGCGCTTACGCCGGCATCGTCAGCGGCGTCGGTAACCAGACCGCTGCCGCCAAGGCGATCGCCACTTCGCAGGCCAAGATCGTCACGCAGCTGGGCGAGCAACAGCAGTCGATGTCCGGCGTTAACCTTGACGAAGAGTACGGCGAGCTGCTGCGTTTCCAGCAGTACTACATGGCCAACGCGCAGGTGATTCAGACCGCCAGCTCGCTGTTCGATGCGCTGCTGAAAATTCGTTGATTTCATTGTTAACCGGCGCCGATAACGGCGCCGGTCGCTCAGAGTAAGGAACCCACAGCATGCGCATGAGTACCGGCATGATGTACCAACAAAACATGAACGGCATCACGGGCAACCAGTCGCTGTTCATGAAGGCCGCCGAGCAGCTTTCCTCCGGCAAGCGAGTGATCAACCCGTCCGACGATCCGTTGGCGGCGTCGCGCGCGGTGATGTTGTCGCAGTCGCAGGCGGAAAACAGCCAATACACGCTGGCGCGTACTTTCGCTCGCCAAAGCGTCTCGATGGAAGAAACGGTATTGGCCGGCGCGACGTCCACCATCGCGGACATGAAAGCGCTGATCGTCAACGCCGGCGGCACGGAAAGCGATAACGACCGCCAGTCGTTGGCCACCCAACTGCAGGGGCTGAAAGATCAGCTGCTGAACCAGGCCAACAGCACCGACGGCAACGGCCGCTATATGTTCGGCGGATACGTGAACGACAAGGCGCCGTTTGTCGACAACGGCGGCACCGTCAGCTATCAGGGCGGCGACAAGACGGTTCAGCAGAAGGTGGACGCCAACCGCACCATGACCATCGGCCATACCGGCAACGCGGTGTTCATGTCGTTGACCAGCAACCCGAAGCCTGAGCCTGACGGCAGCGCGCCGGTCAGCAACGTGTTCGAGAGTATCGATATCGCGCTGAACGCGCTGAAAACACCGCTGCAGGGCGCCGATGAGGCCACCAAGCAGCAGGTGAACGATGCGCTGGCGAAAGCCAACCGCGGCCTGGACAACTCCTACAACAACGTGCTGAGCGTGCGCGCCGAGCTGGGCAGCCAGCTGCAGGAAATGGATCAGTTGGACAGCATCGGTAAAGAGCGCGACATGACCAACCAGGTCCAGATGAGCGCGTTGACGGACGCCGATCTGGCTGAGTCTATCTCGTCTTACTTTATGCAGCAGGCGGCGCTGCAGGCGTCGTATAAAACCTTCAGCGATATGCAGGGCATGTCGCTGTTCCAGATGAATCGTTAAGAGCAAGACCCCGTTGCCTGACCGCGACGGGTTTCCCTTTAGTGCGCTTAGAAAACGCCTTCTCCGCCCCGCGGGGAGGGAGGCTTCTTGAAACCGGGCGCACTCGTTTGGCGCGTCGCTCGTTCTCCCACTACTGACTGAGTGACGCGCCTTTTTTTGTCTGCGTGTTCCCCATTCACCTTAAGCCTTAGCGGAAAGGCACGCCGCGATCGTTGCCGGACCCTTTAGTGCATTGACTGCCTATGTTGACGAAGGCTGAGGCCGCCGCAGTGCCAACCGCACTGCCGTTACGGCTGGCCAGGGCGCCGGCCATGGCAATGGCACCGGTAACCACCGAGCCGGTACAAGGATCCTGAAATAGCCCATAGCCTTTA
Source organism: Serratia sp. SSNIH1 (assembly GCF_002935055.1). Classification (NCBI taxonomy): domain Bacteria; kingdom Pseudomonadati; phylum Pseudomonadota; class Gammaproteobacteria; order Enterobacterales; family Yersiniaceae; genus Serratia; species Serratia sp. SSNIH1. The sequence goes on along the minus strand of NZ_CP026383.1, from coordinate 3,633,761 downwards.
GCCGCCCAATTAGGCTGGAAGCCGTTCGCCTGCGCGCCGTAGGAGCTTCGGCCATAGTCGCGATCTCGGTCGCCGCCGTTATTGCCGTCGCCGGCACCGCCCATCCGTTGCATTTCTTCTCTGGCCAGTTCTCTCAACATAGGTCGATCTCCTGTTAACGCGACTTGGCGTTATTTTTAGGGTTGTTGTTTTCGATTTGAGGCTTGCGGCTCTCATTGAACAGCCACCGTATTGGCGTATAGAGGCACTCGGCCAACTTCAATGAGCCAAATAAAGTAAACGGGATGATGACGAAACTATCGACGCCAGGCGGAAGAATAAATAACCCCCAGGAAAAGCCCAGCGTATTTAAAATAGTGCTCATGATCAAAAGGGCGATGCCGCTGATGAATAAATCACTCAGCTGGAATTTTATCTTCATATTTACACCGGTTATATTTGGGCGAGACTTGCAGTGTGCTGTCTGCAAGGTTTCTTCCAATATAACGCTGGGGGAATAAGGTGGGAAATCGATTTTTCTTGTCAGTGAATAAATAAGAGATGTGAGTAAAGCAAATTATTAATGCATTATCTTTAAATTTAGCGTGTCAGCGAGGGCGACGTGCTGCATTATTTCATTCCTGACAATGAAATGCACAGGATGTCGACATGACTTGCCGACGGGTGATCAATGCCGGTTACGGCAGGAGCCGGGTTGCCGTCCCGGTGCTGCGTCGAATGGCGCAGCAGAGGCCGGATACGGGCGCAACCCGGAATATTTTGCTAAAAACCGTACGGGATTATTTCTTTTTCTTCACCACTTTCCATTTTTCACCAGCGGCCGTTTCGCTGATGGCAACTTTAAATTTGTTGCTCTTCCAGTGGGCCATGCCGAATAACCGGCGTGCTTTGCGGTTGCTTTTCGCTTTAATCATGATCTCGCTCCTGTGGTTAGCAAAGGTCGATGCTGCGCCCTGCAGCCGGCAGGCTGCCGGACGCATTTATTCAGGGTGTAAGTTATCTGCCGCGCATTTAACAATGCGTGGCTGTGTTATTCTTATTTTTTACTCGAGATAAACGTACGTTATCGCTGCAAAAAATAAGGGGTGCAAGGCGATATTTTTTGTTGCCGGGTCTATTCTAGGTCAGGGTTTTATTTATTCAAGCCACCGGAGACATTTGAACCTTAATCCGGATAAAAGACGTTTCTCAGGCTTTTGTCCCAAGAAAGCGTTTTTATTGCCATTTTGTCTCAGGCGAAAACGGGGGAGGAAGGGGGTGAGCAGGGGCTTAGAAGGTCATGCCGCCGATCACCGCCGCCAGCCGATCGAAGATTTCACCGAACAGATGCTCGCAGAACGGGGCCAACATCGGCATCATCATGCCCAGCGTCATGATGCCGAAGGTCATGGTGACCGGGAAGCCGATCACGAAGACCGACAGCTGCGGCGTCATGCGGTTGAGCAAGCCGAGCGCCATGTTCAGCGTCAACAGCAGGCAGATCAGCGGCAGCGCCAGCATCATGCCGTTGATGAAGATCAGCGAGCCGACTTGGGTCAGCACCAGGAAGCCGTTGCCGTTCAGTGGCTGCGTCTGGATAGGCAGGGTGTGGAAGCTGTCCGCCAGCAGCGAAATCAGCCACAGATGGCCGTCGAAGCTGAGGAACAGCAGCATCGCCAGCAGGTTGAGCAGGCGCGCCAGCACCGGCATGTTCGGGCCGCCGCTGGGATCGAAGAAGGTGGCGAACGACAGGCCCATCTGCATGCCGATCACTTCCCCCGCCAGGCGCACCGCCGCGAAGGCGAACTGCATGGTCAATCCCAGCGCCACGCCGATCAGAATCTGTTGAATCGCCAGCCACAGGCCGGCGGCGGAGAAGATCGGGATATTGCTGGCGGGCAGCGTCGGCGCGATCAGGATGACGATCAGCCCGCCAAGGCCGATTTTGACCTTTTTGCTGATTTGCTTTTCGCTGAATATCGGCGCGGTGCTTATCAGTGCCAGAATGCGCAGCAGCGGCCAAAAATAGTGGCTGAGCCAGACGGTGAGCTGGGCGCTGTCGAAGGTGAGCACGGTTAGCCGATCAGGGTGGGCAGGTTGCTGAACAGGGTGCGCATGTAGTCCAGCAGCAGGTTCAACATCCAGGGGCCGGCGATGATGATGGTGGCCACCACCGCCAGAATTTTGGGGATGAACGACAGCGTCATTTCGTTGATCTGGGTGGCGGCCTGCAGCAGGCTGACCACCAGGCCGCTGATCAGCGCCGCCAGCAGCAGCGGCGCGGCCAGCGCCAGCGCCACTTTCATCGCCTCGGTGCCGAGCGCCATAACCGATTCAGGTGTCATCTCGCGTTCTCCGATCGGGGGTTACGAATAGAAACTCTGCGCCAGCGAGCCGAGCAGCAGCTGCCAGCCATCGACCAGCACGAACAGCATCAGCTTGAACGGCAGCGAGATGGTGGCCGGCGGTACCATCATCATCCCCAGCGCCATCAGCACGCTGGCGACCACCAGGTCGATAATCAGGAACGGAATGAACACCGTAAAGCCGATCTGGAAGGCGGTTTTCAGTTCGCTGGTGACGTAGGCGGGCAGCAGGATGCGCATCGGCACCGCCTCCGGGCCGGCCAGCGGCGGCTGATTGGCCAGCCTGGCGTACAGCGCGAGATCGGTTTCGCGCGTTTGGCGCAGCATGAATTCGCGCAGCGGCTGTGCGCCTTTATCCAGCGCGACCTCCAGCCCGATCTTGTCCTGGCTGAACGGCAGGTAGGCGTCCTGATAGACCTTGTCGAACACCGGCGACATGATGAAGAAGGTCAGGAACAATGCCAGCCCCAGCATCACCTGATTCGGCGGCGCCGACGGGGTGCCCAGCGCGTTGCGCAGCAGCCCGAGCACGATGATGATGCGGGTAAAGCTGGTCATCATCAGCAGCATGGCGGGCAGGAAGGTCAGCGAGGTCAACAGCACCAGCGTCTGCACCGGCAGCGACCAGCTTTGGCCGCCGTTGGCCAGCGGCTGACTGATCAGCCCCGGCAGTTGCGCCAAAGCCGCCGGGCTGATGAACAGCAGGGCGGCAGGGAGCCAAACCGCCGGACGGCGGACGAGGGTATGAAGAGTCGAGGTCATGCCGATTTTTCCGGGCGTTTCAGAACTTTTTGCATCAGTTGGCGGAAGTCCGCCGGCGTCGCCGCATCGGCCGCACCTTCGTCTTTCGGCGGGGCGGGCAGGGTGTGCAGCGGGGTGATCTGCTGGGCGGTGACGCCCAATACCAGCAAGGTATCGTCGACTTCCACCACCACCACGCGCTCGCGCTGCCCGACCTGGCAACTGGCGCGCAGGTTGAGCAGCTTGTTGTTGCGCGCCTGCGGGGCGAAGCCCAGCCGGCGGAACAGCCAACCGGCCAGCAGGATCAGCAGCAGAATGCCGCCGAGCGCGCTGCTGACCTGCATCAACACCGAACCGGCCGGCAAGGCCGGCGCGGCGGGTGGTTGAGTACTTTGGACGGTAACGGGCGCCGCGACGGTCATCAGCGGCTCAGTCGACGCATGCGTTCGGACGGGGTGATGATGTCGGTGATGCGCACGCCGAACTTGTCGGCCACCACCACCACTTCACCTTGTGCGATCAGGTAACCGTTGATCAGGATGTCCAGCGGCTCGCCGGCCAGGCCGTCCAGCGCCACCACCGAGCCTTGCGACAGGCGCAGCAGCTCTTTGATGGTCATCTTGGTGCGCCCCAGTTCCACGGTCAGCTTGACCGGAATATCCAGGATCAGGTCGATATCCTGCAGGCTGCCGAGCGCATCCTGAGCTTCCAGCGACTTGAACACCCCTTCGGTGCTTGCGCCGGATTTCTCTGTCGACTGTTGCTCGTTAAACGCATCAGCCCACAGATCGTCTACGGATTCCTTTCCTTCGCCAGACGGTTGCTTAGGATCACTCATTGGGCTGTTCCTCACTCAGAGCATTCAAAATAGGGTTAATCAAATGTTCAACACGCAGGGCATATTGCCCGTTCAACGTGCCGTATTGGCTGGTCAGAACCGGTACGCCGTCCACATGGGCGATCAGGCGTTCCGGCTTGTCTATCGGTAATACATCGCCCGGCTGCAGCTTCAGGACTTTCGACAGCCGCATCGGGATATCGACGAAGTTGGCGATCAGCTCCAGTTCGGAGTGTTGCACCTGCTTCACCAGGGTTTCGCGCCAGTGGCTGTCTTCCTGCCGCGAATTTTCCAGCGGCGGGTTGGTCAACAGCTCGCGCAGCGGTTCGATCATCGCGAACGGAATGCAGATGTTGAACTCGCCGGTCAGCGCGCCGATCTCCACCTGGAACGGCGTGGTGACCACGATGTCGTTCGGCGAGGTGGTGATGTTGGTGAACTTCACCTGCATTTCGGCGCGCACGTACTCTACGTCGATCTTGTAGATGGCGCTCCAGGCGTCGCCGTAGGCGTCCAGCGCCAGGCGCAGCATGCGCTTGATCACCCGCTGTTCGGTCGGGGTGAACTCGCGGCCTTCGACCTTGGTCGGGAAGCGGCCGTCGCCGCCGAACAGGTTATCGACGGCGATGAACACCAGGCTCGGCGCGAACACGAACAGGGCGGTGCCGCGCAGCGGGTTCAGATGCACCAGGTTCAGGTTGGTCGGCACCGGCAGGTTGCGGGCGAACTCGTGATACGGCTGGATTTTGATCGGGCCGACGGTAATGTCCGGGCTGCGGCGCAGCAGGTTGAACAACCCCATGCGGAACTGCCGGGCAAAACGTTCGTTGATGATTTCCAGCGCGTGCAGACGCTCGCGCACCACGCGGCGCTGGGTGTTCGGATCGTAAGGCTTGACCTCGCTCTCTTTGCCGACTATCGCTTCGGGTTCATCACCCGCGCTGTCGCCGTTGAGCAAGGCGTCGATCTCTGCCTGTGAAAGAATGCTATCGCCCATAGTGATTACCGCAGTATGAAGGCGGTGAACAGCACGTCGCTGACCACCTGCTTCGGTTGTCCCTTAACCAGCGGCGGGCTGAGCACGTCCTTAATCTGCGCCACCAACTGTTGCTTCCCTTGTTCATTGGCCAGCTGGCTCGCTTCCTGACGGGAGAGCAGCATCAGCAGACGGCTGCGCACTTCCGGCAGAAAATCGTTCAGCTGGCGGCGGGTACTTTCGTCCGGCAGACGCAGCGTGAGGCCGATGTACAGCACGCGATCCGGGTTGTTGTCCGGCGTCACCAGGTTGACGGTAAAGGTGTCGAGCGGCATAAACACCGGCGCGGCCGGCGGTTGCTGTTTGGCGGCGGCCGGTTCGGCACCGTTTTTATGCTGTTGCAGCAGCCACCAGCTGTAGCCCGCGGCGCCACAGGCGACGACGCTGATCAAGACCAGCAGGATGACCAGAAGGGGGCGTTTCGGTGCTGCCGGAAGGGAGTTCTGAGACATAGCCAAATCTAATTCCTGTTGTTATACCCGTCGTCTTTCAAGCCGCAGCGTTGTTGGCTGCACGCACTTACCCCAGTCACTTACTTGAGTAAGCTCCTGGGGACTCATGCGCTGGCCGCCTAGCTGCAACTTGAAATCCATAGGGCATATATACTTGATATTTCAAGCTGCAACCGAGTATCTCGCGGATATCGGGTACATAGCGCGTATAAAAGCCGCACGCACGACATAATTTACCCAAAATAATTGGGGCTGCATCGCGGCGGCAAATTTGTAAGTCCCCAGGAGCATAGGTAACTATGTGACTGGGGCGCGCAAATGCAGCCAACAAAGATGCAGCTTCAAGTATGACGGGTAAAGGTATTATCGCGTCTATTGCGGCGTGCAATAGCCTGAATAGACGCGCAAATGGGTGCCAGCTTGGGCGTTTGCGGCGGCTTAGGCGAAAATATCGACGCCGTTGACCGCGCTGGCCATACGCTGCAGCGCCGCCGGTGCGCTGACGCCCTCGGCGGCTGCACCGTCACCGCCATGATGTTCAGCATAGCTGGAACGCCCCTGGCCGTTGGAAGCCTGCTGTTGCGCCTGCTGCTGCCATTGCGGGGTGGACTCGCCGCCCACGCTGCTCTGCCCCAGGTTGATACCGCTCTCCGCCAGCGCGTGCCGCAGCTGCGGCATCGCCGCTTCCACCGCCGCACGCACCTGGCCGTGAGCGGAGGCGATGTGCAGCTGCGCCTGCTGATCGTCTAGTTTCAGCGTGATCTGCAGGGCGCCCAGTTCCTGCGGGTGCAGGCGCAGCTCGGCGCTTTGCTGGCCGTTGCGGTGGAACATCAGCACCTGTTGGTTCAACGCCTGCTGCCACTCCGGGCTGCCCAGCTGCGCGTTGAGCTGCGGCGCAGGCGGTGCGGTCACCAGTGCGCTGGCAGGAGCGGCCGTTTGCGTTGGGCTGGCGGCGGCCAGGGCGACGGCGTGGTTGAGCGTCGGTGGCTGCTGCGCATCGCTCGCCGGCAGCGGTTGTGCGGTGCTTGCACGTTCGCCGTTGGTCGGTTGCGGGAGCGCCGCCTTGGCATTATCGCCGTCGGTAGCCGACGTTTTCGCCCCTGTCAGCGACGGAGCGGGGGATGCCGATGAACGCGCGGCGGTTTTATCACCGGCCGCCGCGATGTTCAGCAGGCCATTGCCGGGCTGCAGCGCAGTCGCTTCGTCAGCGCTATCCACCGGCAGCGAGCGTTGGCCTTCGGCCGGTTGCGCCTGGGCGACGATCGCGGCCGGCAGCATGGCGTACAGCGCCTGCAGCGTTGCGGCATCCAGCTCTTTGGCGGCGGCGATCGGCGGCTGCGCCGGTTTGTCGCCGGCGGCGGGCGCTTCGCCCTCGGCGCCCTCAGCTGAAAGCGCGTCGGCTGAGACGGTCTGGCCCGGCAGCAGGCCGCCGCGCTCGCCGAAGGTGGCCAGCAGTTGATTGAGCTGGTTGCGGCTCAGGGCCGGGGCGCGTTCTTCGTCCGCGCTCAGCGCGACCGGCGGCTGTTTGCCGTCGGCGGCGGGCGCGAAACGAGCGCCGAGCAGCTGGGCGAAAGCGGACGACAGCTGGCTCTCATCCAGCGCCGACGTCAGTTCGGCCAGGCCGCCGGCGTCGCCGGGTAAGGCCAGGCCGGGCAGGGCGTTCAGATTCATGGGTTGATATTCCTTTGTGCACTGCGTTGAGCGAACTCATCCATCAGTTTTTGATCCCGTTTGTTCTCCTGCTGCTGCTCCGCCGTCAGAGCGCGGGTATGCAGGGTCTCGAAAGCGTTCAGCCGCTGTTGTTTGTCTTGCCATTGCTTCACCGCATGATCCACTTTCTGCCCCCACTGCAGCAGCTGCTGGCGGTGTTGGTCGATGGCCTGTTCCAGCGTGCCGATAAACTGCTGGTAGTTTTGCCAGCGTGAGCTGTCCATGCCGTCGCAGAGCGTATGATTCAGCTTCTGGCGGTATTCGTCCTGATAGTTGAGCAGCATCGACAGCTGCTGCTCTGCCGCCTGCTGCGCCTGCCGTACCTGACCCAGCTGTTGTGCGGCCTGTTCCACCGCATCCTGCGCCAGATCTCGCAGGGTAATCAGGGGAGATTGTGATTTCATCGCTGTGCGCCTCTGGTGACGTTAAACAATCAACTGCTGCAGCTGTTGACAGGCTTCATCATAGCCGCTGCGTTCAAAGATGCCCTGTTGCAGGTAAGCTTCCATCTGCGGATACAGCGTCATCGCCTTGTCCAGCAACGGATCGCTGCCCGCCGCGTAGGCGCCGACGCTGATCAGATCGCGGTTGCGCTGATAGCTGGCCAGCATCTGTTTGAAGGTGCGCACCCGGCGGTAATGCTCTTCGTCGATCAGCGACGTCATGGCGCGGCTGATTGACGCTTCGATGTCGATCGCCGGGTAGTGACCGGCTTCCGCCAGGCGCCGGGACAGCACCACGTGGCCATCGAGAATTGCGCGCGCCGAGTCGGCGATCGGGTCTTGCTGATCGTCCCCTTCGGTCAACACGGTGTAGAAGGCGGTGATGGAACCGCCGCCGCTGATGCCGTTGCCCGCGCGTTCCACCAGCGCAGGCAGCTTGGCGAAGACCGAAGGCGGATAGCCTTTGGTCGCCGGCGGCTCGCCGATGGCCAGGGCGATCTCACGCTGCGCCATGGCGTAGCGGGTGAGGGAATCCATGATCAGCAACACATGCTGCCCGCGATCGCGGAAATCTTCGGCGATGCGGGTGGCGTAGGCCGCCCCCTGCATGCGCAGCAGCGGCGACACGTCCGCCGGCGCGGCGATCACCACCGAGCGCGCCCGGCCTTCGGCGCCGAGAATGTTCTCGATAAAGTCTTTGACCTCGCGGCCACGCTCGCCGATCAGGCCAACGACGATCACATCCGCCTGGGTATAACGGGCCATCATGCCGAGCAGCACGCTCTTGCCGACGCCGGAGCCGGCGAACAGGCCCATACGCTGGCCGCGGCCGACGGTCAGCAGTCCGTTGATGGTGCGCACCCCCACGTCCAGCACCTGCTCGATCGGCGTGCGCTGCAAGGGGTTGAACGGCGCGGTGATCAGCGGCGCGCGGTAACCGGTTTCCGGTGAAGGCAGGCCGTCGAGCGGTTTGGCGCTGCCGTCCAGCACCCGCCCCAACAGCGCCGGGCCGAGCGGCAGCTGTTTGCCGGCGCTTTGGCCTTCCGGCGCGATGCGGGCGTAAACCCGCGCGCCCGGCACGATGCCTTCCACTTCTTCCAGCGGCATCAGGAATAGCCGCTGGCCGTTGAAGCCGACCACTTCGCTTTCCACTTCCTGCACCTCACCGGCGTCGTGCCGTTCGATGAGGCAGGTCGCGCCGAGCGGCAGCTGCAGGCCGGTGGCCTCCAGCACCAGCCCGGTAGCGCGGGTCAGGCGACCGTAGCGGCGCACCGTCGGCGCGCGCGCGATGCGTTTTTCCAGCGTATCCAGAGAGCTCAGCCAGCGGCCGAGACGCGCGGTCATCAGACTTCTCCCGGTGCCGCCAGGCGGCACAGTTCATGCCAGCGCGTCGCCAGGCTGGCGTCGAGATCGCCTTCCTCGGCGCTGACCTTGCAGCCGCCCGGGTGCAGCTCGCCGTCCGCCAGCAGGCGCCAGCCGTGCAGGCTGAGGGTGACCCCCAGCTGCTGCTCGACGCGCGGGTAGTCGTCCGGGTGCACCCGCAGCTGCGGCTTGCCGTTGAACATCGGTTCCTGTTGGATCAGCTGTTGGATCTGCGCCAGCAGGGCAGTGCCGTCGCACACCGGCGGCTGGCCCAGCACCTGTTTGGCGGCGGTCAGTGCCAGCTGCATCAGCCGCGAAGCGATCACGCTGTCGAGCGCGTCCAGCGTGTGCTGGAATTCGGTGACCAGCTGCTGCCAGTGGGCGGTCAGCGGCTGCTGCTGCTGTTGCGCTTCCAGCAGCCCTTGCTGGCGGCCTTCTTCCAGTCCGGACTGAAAACCGGCCTCATAGCCTTTTTGCTGGCCGTCGGCATAGCCCAACTGCTGGCCCTGTTGCTCCGCCTGCAGGCGCAGCGTCGCCAACTGCTGCTGCAATTCGGCCTGTGCGTCCGGCGACGGATCGTCAAGCTCGAGATCCGGCAACTGCGGCAGTTCGACAGCCGGTTTCTGTTCGCCCAGGTCGTTGAGCGACCAGGGCTGCCAGGGCAGGGTGTTAATGCGATCAGACATAGGTGTCCTCGCCGCCGCCGATGATCATTTCGCCGCTTTCCGCCAGGCGTCTTACCACCAGCAGGATGGCTTTCTGCTCGTTCTCCACCTGCGACATGCGCACCGGCCCACGGTTGGCCAGATCGTCGCGCAGGATGTCGGCAGCGCGTTGCGACATGTTCTTGAGGAACTTCTCGCGCAGCGGCTGCTCGGCGCCTTTCAACGCAATCAGCAGCGACTCGCCTTCCACTTCCTGCAGCAGGCGTTGGATACTGCGATCGTCGACCTCCACCAGGTTTTCGAACAGGAACATCTCGTCGATGATCTTCTGCGCCAGCTCGCCGTCGTATTCGCGCATCGCGTCGATGACCGCTTCTTCCTGCTGGGTTTTCATCAGGTTGATGATCTCGGCGGCGGTGCGCACCCCGCCCATTTTGCTGCGCTTGAGGTTCTGGCCGTCGAGCAGATTGTTCAGCACTTCGGTCAACTCCGCCAACGCCGCCGGCTGTACGCCGCCGAAGGTGGCGATACGCAGCATCACGTCGTTGCGCAGGCGTTCGTCGAACAGGGCCAGGATATCTGCCGCCTGGCCGCGTTTGAGGTGCACCAGAATGGTGGCGATGATCTGCGGGTGTTCGTCGCGGATCAGATCGGCAGCGCTCTGCGGCTCCATAAAGTTGAGCGTTTCCATGCCGGTGGTGGTCTCGCGCGATTCGAGAATGTCTTCCAGCAGGCTGGCGGCGCGCTCTTCGCCCAGCGCTTTGACCAGCACCGAACGCAGGTAGTCGCTGGCGTTGACGCTCAGCGCCGCGTATTGCTCGGCGTCGTCTTCAAACTCGGTCAGTATTTCGCCGAGCTGTTTGTGCGAAACCTGGCTCATGCCGGCCATGGTGCCGCTCAGCAGCTGTACTTCGCGCGAGGAGAGGTGTTTGAACACCTCCGCCGCGCGATCTTCACCCAGCGTCATCAGCAGGATGGCGCTTTTGTCGGTTCCGGTCAGGCTCATATCTCGTTACTCATCCATTGGCGGATTACCAGAGCGACCACGCGTGGGTCTTTGTCAGCCAGATCGCGGATCCGCTGGCTCTGGACTTCTGCGCTGACGCGCTGCTGCGATTTACGACGCTGCGCCAGCTCCTCGTTGCTCGGTTTGCTGCTGTCGACCGGTTTGGCGGCAGGGGCGTTGGCGGCGGCGGCGGCGGCCTGTTGCGCCGCCTGGCGCTGTTGCAGCTGCGGCCGCACCAGTTTGCGCCACAGCAGCCAGGCCACCAGCAGCACCAGCAGATAGCGGCCCGCGTCGAGCAGACGATCGATAAACGACTGGCTTTGCCAGAACGGCAGTTCGCCACCGGTCACCTGACTGTCGGTAAACGGCGTGTTGACCACGTTCAGGGTATCGCCACGGCTGCTGGAGTAACCCATCGCTTCACGCACCAGCGCTTCGATCTGCGCCAGCTGCTCTTTGCTCATCGGCTGCGGTTTGCCGTCTTTATCGGTGCCCAGATAGTTGACGACCACGGCGACCGACAAACGCTGCACGGTGCCGGCTTTTTGCTGGGTATGGCGAATGGTGCGGTCGAGCTCGTAGTTGGTGGTCGCGTCGCGACGGGTATTTTGCGGTACGCCGCTGGCCGCCGCGCTGCGGGTGGTCGCGGCGTTTTGCGCGGTGGCGTTGGCGTTGGCATTGTTGCCTGGCGCGATGGCCGGCTTGGCGGTTTCAATCGGCGCCGTGGCCGGCGCGCTCGGCTGATTGGACAGTGCGCCCGGCACGCCGCCTACCTGTGGCCCGCCGATCTGCTCGCTCAGGCTGGTTTGCTGAGAGCGGATAGCGGCTTTGTCAGGCTGTTGGTTAGGTTGGTACTGTTCATCGGTTTGTTCGCGAGTGGCGAAGTCGATCTGCGCCGTGACCTGCGCGCGCACGTTGGCGCTGCCGACCACCGGGGCGAGGATCGCTTCGATGCGGCGCTGGAAGCCGTTTTCCACTTCGTTGGCGTATTTCAGCTGCGAGGCGTTGAGATCGCGCCCGGTGCCGTCGGACTGCGTCAGCAGACGGCCAGCCTGATCGACCACGGTCACGTTGCCCGGCGGCAGGCCGGCGACGCTGCTCGACACCATATAAACGATGGCGTTGATCTGGCCATCGTCCAGCGCACGGCCGGGTTGCAGGGTCAGCGTTACCGACGCGGAAGGGGATTTTTGTTCGCGCACGAACAGCGAAGGTTTAGGCAGCGCCAGGTGAACGCGGGCGTTTTGCACCGGCCCCAGCGATTCGATAGTGCGCGACAGCTCGCCCTCGAGGGCACGCTGATAGTTGATCTGCTCGCTGAACTGGCTGATGCCGAATTTTTCCTGATCCAGCAGTTCGAAGCCGACGGCGCCGCCTTTCGGCAGCCCTTGCTGCGCCAGGCGCAGGCGGGTTTCATGCACCTTTTCCGCCGGGATCAGCAGCGCTGCGCCATTTTCGGCAAAGCGGTAAGGGATATTCATCTGCGTCAGCTGGGTGACGATGGCGCCACCGTCGCGGTCGTTCAGATTGCTGTACAGCACGCGGTAGTCGGGACTTTTCACCCACAACAGCAGCGCGACGACGATCGCGATCGCGGCGGAAGCGGCGACCAGCAACGGAATTTTCGGGTTGGCGCGCAGACGATTCCAGATGGCCTGCAGGCCGTTGTCGCGGCTTTCGCCGGCGGTTATCGAAGCACTCATTTTAGGTCTCGTCCTTCAATGGCGCTCACGATCCCGTACGGGCCGCTGAGCAGCTCCCTGCCAGGCTGATGAACGGTATGGTTAGCGTTGTGTGACAAAACAGACTCCCTGATACACATATCTTCTAAATAGCGGCGCTCCCATTTCTGGGCAGGCCATTATTCGCCTTGTCAGACGATTCTGATTGCCCGATAAGCCGGGTTTTTTGCAGTTAATTAGCCGCTTTAGGTCTGAAAACGCTGTGCTAGGGTGTGCATCATTGGAGAAGTGCAGGGTGAAACGTCACCCGGCGAGACGAGATGATTGAGGATCAGATGGCGATTCAGGGCATTGAAGGGGTACTGCAGCAGATGCAGACCATGGCGGTTCAGGCCGGCAAAATGGGGCAGAATGCGGCGCCACAGGGCGTCAGCTTCGCCAGCGAACTGACCGCGGCGCTCGGCAAGATCAGCGAGACCCAGCAAACGGCGCGCAAGCAGGCGCAGGATTTCGAACTGGGCGTGCCGGGCATCAGCCTGAACGATGTGATGGTCGATCTGCAGAAATCGTCGGTCTCTTTGCAGCTGGGCGTGCAGGTGCGCAACAAGCTGGTGGCGGCCTACCAAGATATTATGAATATGCCGGTGTGACGGGGGACATGACGATTCGGTCAACTTGAATCCACCGTTCAACAGTTTATTGATACCTGCATGAGGGAGAAGGTACAGCTCGGTGGGATCACCATGGATACTTTTGCTTCCCATCTTAGTCGTTACCTCACTCAGCCAAGGCTCAAATCGCGTTCATCACCAAACTCATGATGAACGCTACACCTGACTACTGGCTTTAAGCGGTGGCTAGATTAAGGAATGAGGTTAGCCTGGTCGTGCACATCTGGAGGGCGATTGCATCGTATTTGAAATGTGAGCAGGTTGATGGCTGCCCGTTATGTTTGTTAATTCAAGCATTCTTTATCGGTCGTCTAAATCGCTCTCATTCTTAATCGTTTACTATTTTGGCTATGAGGTATCATACTAATCCTATATTGCCATTTCATCGTATTAATGCCAGGGCAGTCATTTGGCATAGCCTCTCTCCTATCCCGCTGAATAATATTGTTTTTTTTTAGCGATATTCCCATCGGCATGAGAATGGTTGCCACCACATAGTTAGCGCAGTTGCAAATATTTACATTGAAAAAAGGTGGTATATACTCATATTCTTAGTAATATCAATAGTACAAGGTTTTTTACTAAAATGATAAATAATATACAATTACTTAGGGCTCTGGCTGTTTTAATGGTAATAGCAAACCATTCATCAGGTTTGGTCTATAAATATGGTTTCAATGCTGATGGCTTTTTACAGGTTGGACATTGGGGGGCATGTGGGGTTGATATATTCTTTGTGATATCTGGTTATATCATGGCGATGATTGACAAAGTGAAAAGTAAAACGCCTGCAAGTTTTATCAAAGATAGGTTTGTCAGGATTGTTCCTGTTTATTGGATCTTTACCTTGTTAATGATATTCATGCAGGCTGTTTATCCGGAGGCCTTTAGAGAAGGTTTATTCACGAATGAGCAGAATATTTCATCGATGCTTTTTATTAGCTATCTGTTAGGTTATGACTATCCAACCATATATGTTGGTTGGAGTCTTGAGCTTGAAATGACTTTCTATGCGATTTTTGCACTGTGCCTTTTTATTAGAAACCAATTCATAAAAATATCTTTGTTGGTTGCGCTTATTTTTATTCTGTCCTTTTTGGGATTCATGAGACCAGTAGCGGTAGAATTCTCATTCGGTATCCTGTTGTATTACTTGGTCAATGGGTTGAAGATAGAGAATAAACTCAGCGCTTTTTGGTTTATCCCTTTGATTGTGACCCTAGTTACCATGCTTATGATTAGCGATATGCCGATAGATCTTGTCTCTTGGAGTAGACCATTAGTTATCGGGATTATATCATTTGCTATGGTTGCTTTTTCAATTGCTTGTGTTGATCTTCGTAAAGGTTTTTTTACATACATCGGCGATGCATCCTATTCTATTTATCTGGTTCAGGTTTTCTCACTGCCAATTATAATGAAGCTTTCAGTAAAACTTTTACATGGCATGGATGGGATATATGCATTTATGATCTCAATTATATTCACCGTTCTCAGTGGGGTGATTTTTCATGAGTGTGTTGAAAAAAATATTATTAATCTGGTAAAGAGAAAACCTCTGAAATTTTTTAACTTTGGCTAGCATCTTATTGACATTCGAGTTGAGACTGTCGCTAATTAATGGGGCTGTGCTATAGCATGCTACTAGGGATATCACAGAGGGTGTCGGTAGCAGGAGAGGCGCCATGCATCGCTCCATGGCGTAAATTTCTTACAGCGAATTCGCGCACTCGCGAACTAAATAGGCTTCTACTTAGTTCGCGACAAATAGGGGGTTAGAACATGTTTTTCTCTTTCATCTTCTCTATGACGATGGCGAAGGTAAAGGCAAAGACAAGGGTTGCAGTAGAGATAACCAGACCACCCGTATACCCTGCAAATTTGAACATCATTTCGCAGATTGGGTGGTAAAAGTAAACTCTCCCAGAAACTTTTTCTTCGAATGATAATGCCATATTTTTAAAGAATATAAAGAGTACTGGTGCTGTGAGCATCAATGTGACATATAAATCCCGCGCCATGTTATCTTTCGTCTCCGCGAGTGCGAAAATTATAACTTCAGTTAACAATGCCACGATGGAAATAGCCAGCAATGGCAATGAAACCTTTAAATTCTCATTCTTCCTAATATAAATCCCTATCAGCATGAAAGGTACGGCGAATGTTAATGCGTTCCTGTAAAGGTATAGCTTTCTGTTTAACTTTTCAAATATATCGCCGTCGAGTAAAAGATAAGAATTTTGAATAAAATAAGACAAAATAAATAGAAGGGTGGATGTTATTAATAATAATCCGATTTTATTGCGCATGATATAAATAATAACGGAGGCGACGATGAGTGATGACAAATACCATAGGTGATACCATCCAATGACGATGTTATAGGTCAGTGTTTTCATTATCCCATAGGGTGATGACAAATCAAGCCAGAGTGGTAAAAATAGCATCAAGAGAAAGGTATAAATAACAAATAGCTTTTTTAATTTAGAAATGAATTGTTCTTTATCGAAGCTAAAAAAATACCCATTCATCACAAAAAACAAAGGGACTGCTATTCTAAATATACCGTTCGAAGTGATTGAGTTTATGAATGGATAATTTATAAAAGGCCTAGTGTGAATTAATACAACAAAAACACACAAGATAACCTGTAACAAACAGAGGCCACCGATTTTTTGTTTTTGCATTTTATACCCTTCAGATATGTGGTTTCATAAGGCAGGAAGTGAAACAATAGCGATATAGATAGCCTATTTTTTAATGATTAACAAGTTAGGCGTGGTGTTCTGTCCTGAATTAAGATAAATCACACGGTATTGATTCCATGCTGCCCAGGCTATGATGGAGAGTGAAAAAGGAGGGTAGACAGACTTCTACGGTGAGAGTCAAAGGAGATTTGTATGTTATCTGTGCGATCATAATAAATTCGATAGTGTGTTAACATTTCTATAGTGAATGTTTTTCTCCGAATAGCGCAAGAGCTCCGACCAATGTGTTAATTGGCACATTGATATGAGTTGTTTTTCGGTACCAATAACAACCGGTCCTAATTGCCATTATGTCGAGTGGCCACTGAGAGCGGCGGTTTAGCGAGCGCTTTTCAAAAGAATAGTGCTGACATGAGTGTTTCTATTTTCAAATGTATGATGTCGAAACTTGAAGGTGTGGCAATACTGGCCGTTTTTTTAGGCGTTGTAAACTGAAAGAACGAGTGGTCATTTTAATCATGTTCTCTTCGTCGTATTTTCAGCAGCATTTATGGCCCAATACCGCTGGAGATGGGGGGAATGGTTTTATCTCAAGTGCAGCTAAAATGGCCGCTCTGACCTGGTATGTATCAGAGCGGTCACTCGCGGATACTGCGTCAATGGGGACTCGACGCGGCGACTTTAGTCCGCCAATTCCGCAATCCGTTCGTGAGCGTTCGCCAGTCCCTGCGCGAGGCCATGCGGTTTCATATCCAGCCCTTCGGCATAGATAAACTGCACGTCGCCGATCCCCATCAGCCCCAGCACCGACCGCAGGTAGGGCGTTACGGCGTCGGTCGGCTGGCCGGCGTGTACGCCGCCGCGTGAACTGAATACCAGCGCATTGACGCCCTCGACCAACCCGACCGGGTAGGTGGCGGTATAGTTGAACGTTACCCGGGCGCGGGCCACCAGATCGAACCAGTTTTTCAGCTGGGTCGGTACGTTGAGGTTGTACATTGGCGCCCCGATCAGCAGCAGATCGCTCCTTTTCAGTTCGGCAATCAGCCGATCGGACAGCGCCACCGCCGCTTGGGCGCGTGGGCTGGTGTTTTCCGCGCCGCGCAGCGCACTGAACAGCTCGCCGTCCAATACCGGCAGATCCAACGCCGTCAGGTCGTGCTCGACGATCTTATCTTCGTGTCCTTTGGCCCGACGTTCCGCCAGATAGCGGTCAATCAGGTTATTGGTCTGCGAGTCATTTCCCATAATGCTGGATTTGAGCACCAGTATTTTTTTCATGTGGTTGTCCTCTGACGGTCATCTGTGGTTTTCACCGGTAATTCCGGAATGACTGCAGGTTATCATTGCTTGGTGTTCACCAGTGGTGATAGGTTTTCACTTAATTGATTCCAATTTGGAAACTATAAAATGAAAAGCGATCTCAGCGCGCTGCCGGCTTTTGTCGCCGTGGCGGAAGGCGGCAGTTTTGCCGCCGCCGCAGAAAAACTGCATCTGACGCGCTCCGCGGTCAGCAAAATCGTGTCGCGGCTGGAGGCGCGGCTCGGCGTGATGTTGTTTATGCGCACTACGCGCAGCCTGAGCCTGACGGATGAGGGGGCACTGTACTACGAGCACTGCCGGCAGGCGTTGGCGAACATACAGGCGGCGGAAAATCAGCTGGACAGCGGCAAGATGCAGGTCAGCGGCCGGCTCAGGGTCTCGGTGCCGGTGTTGTTCGGCCACCTGTGCATCGCCCCCTTGCTGACGGCGCTGGCGAATGAGCATCCGTTGCTGACGCTGGAAATCTCGTTCAGCGACCGCAGGATCGATCTGGTCGACGAAGGGGTCGATCTGGCGGTACGCATCGGCGAGCTGGCGGACAGCGGCAGTCTGGTTGCCCGGCGCCTGGGG
This sequence comes from Serratia sp. SSNIH1, assembly GCF_002935055.1. Taxonomy (NCBI): domain Bacteria; kingdom Pseudomonadati; phylum Pseudomonadota; class Gammaproteobacteria; order Enterobacterales; family Yersiniaceae; genus Serratia; species Serratia sp. SSNIH1. The sequence continues at coordinate 3,616,209 of NZ_CP026383.1, read as the reverse complement.
GAACACGGCATGCTCCTGTGCGCTTCGCCCGACTACCTGCGGCGCAGCGGTGAGCCGAGCACGATGGACGCGTTAAGCCGCCATCAGGCGGTGGGGTATCTGCACGCGGGCGCGGTGTTGCCCTGGCAACTTCGCGGCGAAAACGGCGAGCTGCAGCCGTTCAGGCCACCGGCCAAGATGATGATGGATGACATGCAGGGGATCGTCGATGCCGTTTCCGCCGGTGCCGGTATTGCCTGGCTGCCGGAGTGGCTGGTACGCGATCGGCTGGCGGCGGGGACGTTGGTGGAGATCATGCGCGGTGAGTCCAGCCTCAGTTTTCCGGTGAATGTGGTATGGCCCTATATGCCTTACCAGCCGCTCAAGGTGAGACTGGCGGTGGACAAACTGGTGGCGGAGCTGCCGGGGAAATTGGCGCTTGCGGCGCCGTCGGTATCACAACGCTAAGGGCCGGAGCCGCAACCGACAGGAAATGGGCGCTAATGTACCGAATAGAGGGACGAAAACGGTGCTGTCAGGCTTATTGAATGCCCAGATGACCCTTTATTATGGCCTGATTAGTAGGGTTATTATTCGAGGTAGGTCAATGAGCACGAAAAGCGAATCCAGATGGCGTCTGATCAGTATTTTAATGCTGACGGTACTCGTCGTATTAATTGGCATTCTGGTTAAACTGGACTGAAGTCTGACCAGGCGATAAAAGCCTGGCCATTTTATTGTGCGGCAAGTAAGCGCATCATGTCTTCTTCATACAGCAATGCTAAAAGCCACAGCCCCAACAACATTATTGCCAGAGAAAATAATCGCTTTTCATTAAGCATCGTTTAATTTGCTCTTCGGCGGTTCGACGTTGCGTAGCCTATCTCAGCGTTGTGACAACTGTTAGGGACCTGTGCCAAATAAAGCCATTTTGTTGCGCGTTTATTTATGTTTCTCCGGCGGCTATTGCTTCGGCCCCCAGGGGGCCAGGTTCCATAATCCTTTGGTGGCCGCGAATGGCGGTCGGCGCAAAGCCGAAGCGCTTGCGAAAACGTTCGGCGAAACGCGACGCGCTTTCATAGCCGACATGTTGTGCGATGGCGGATATCGGCCAGTCGGTGGATTGCAGCAGGGCCAGCGCACTGCTCATGCGCACGTCGATCATCAGGTTGCGCAACGCGGTATTTTCCATCGACAGTTTGCGGCGCAGCATCACTTCACTCATCGACAGGCTCTCCGCGACTTTGGCTGCGGTCCAAATGCTGTGCGGATCGGTTGCCAGGCAGCGGCGCACGCGCTGCGTCAGGTCTTTGGCTTCGTTGTGGATGAAGCGAATGCCGAACTGGGCCAGCCACAGCAGAATTTCCAGCATTTTGTGCCGCACGATGATGGTGGGAAAACGCTGCCGGAGCGCCAGCGCCAGGCTGGTGGTCTCAAAGCTGTGCTTCAGGGCGCAGGGTAGATTGCGCAGCGCCAGGACGGCATCGAACGGCATCGGCGCCGGCGTTTCCTCGGCCGGAGGCTGAAAAGTGAGCAGCAGAGGGTCGCAGGTCAGCAACTGACAGCTGAACACGCCCTCTTCGGAGGGGCCGTTAATAATATCCACCGTTTGCCCCCCGTCGATAATCAACAGCTCGCCGGGATGAGCCACCACTTCGTGTTGTTGCCAGCGTACGCGCTTATGGCCTTGTTGTATCAGATACAGATGTGGTTGCTCAAAATAAACTGAAGGGAATAATAATTCAGTATGCTGAACGATGTGCGCTGAGGCACCAATTCCTGGACAGAGATTAATTGTACGTTCCATCGATATTCATTTCGCAGCCATTATCTGGGAATATCTTTACGCTTTGATCCGCGTTGGAGCAACATTTTTCCATGGGCTGTGAAACACAGCGGCGTGTTTTATCTATCAAAAATCAATTTCCTGCTGAACAGAAAACGTCCGTGTCGGGATGATGCTTATCCATTAAAGTGAGAGCCAGGCTCGAAGTGCGCATTTTACCAATTACCCATAAACTGAATAATTCAAATGCCATAGATTAATATCCTAACGTAACCCGAGAGTAATAGCGCATGATGCTATTTAATCCATTTTCGTCAGTATTGTCGATCTTATCGGACCTGTGGTTCCCCCAGCAACAGCGCGCGGTCATGAAACTGGCCGTAGGTATTGTTGACCACGTTCTGGCGCGTGGACTGCTCGATCAGCGTTTTCAGCTCATCCATGCGCTGCTGTAACAGACGCTTGAGCTCGGTTTCGTTGTCGAGGATCTGTTGCAGCTTATTGCGCAGCATCTCCTGCAAGGCCATAGACGGGCCGGCTTGCCCGGTAAAGGCGGCGGTTTTTTCCACCGCCGTCACGTAGGCGAATTCGAGTTCGACGAGCTCTTCCCAGCGCCCGGTTTGCGCCAGCGCGATCATCTGGCTGCTCAGGCTGTAAATTTGTTGATAAGCGGCTAACAGCTGCTGTTGACGTTCCATTACACGGCGTCCTGCGAAGGTTGGTAGTTGGGGCCGATCTGGCGCCATGCGTCGGCGATGTTCTCCAGCAGTTTGACCACTTCGGCGATCGCCGCCTCGTCGTTATGCAGGTTGGCCTGCATTAACCGACGCTTCATGTAGTCGTACAACGCCGCCAGGTTTTCGGCGATCTCGCCGCCCTGCTGAGGGTCCAGGCCGCCTTTCAGGCCGTTGTCGATGATGTTGATGGCTTTGGACAGCGCCAGGCCTTTGCCGGCGATATCGCCCTGGTTCATCAGGATGCGTGCGCGAAGCAGGGCGCTGAGCGCCCCGTCGAACAACATCACGATTAACTGGTGCGGGCTGGCGCTCATGGCGCCGCTTTCCAGACTGACCTGTGCATAGGCCTGAGTGCCGCTACGGTTATACATGCTGTTTTCTTTGCCTTGTTAAAGGGTTATTTGAACTGTTGAGCCAAATAGTTACTGGTGCCGTTCATTTTCGACATCATGGTATCCAGCTGAACGAACTGTTGTTTATAACGATCGATGGTGTTTTGAATGCTGGCCGTGACCGTGGTGATCTGGCTGTTCAGGCGATCGAGGTTAGTGTTGATGCTTTTGGTCGAGTTCTCGATGATGCCGCCGGATTTGATGTAGCTCTGGATCTCGTTGTGGATCTCGGTGGCCATGCCGGTGTCTTTGCCGTTACCGACGAAGAAGTTGCTGACCTGATCCGGCTTTTCATCCATCGCTTTCTTCAGCTTGGCGCTGTCGATTTCCAGCTTGCCGGTTTTGGTGTTGGTAGAGATGCCGAGGTTGCCCAGACCTTTTAATTCCGGATTGTCTTGGGCGGCGCTCAGCGCGCTTTTGATCGACGACTGAATGCCGCGCAGGGTGTTGTCGCCCAGCAGCGGGCCGTTGGTTGGGTTTGGCGCTTCGCCGGTTTTCACCGGGGTGAACTTGGACAACGCGTTGAAGGTGTCCAGCAGCGAGTTATAGCTGTCGACCCACTCTTTGATCTTGTCGGTGGTGCCGGCGGTGTTGGTGCTGATCACCAGGTGTTGCGGTTCATTGGTTTTGGTTTTGGTTTTCAGATCGATGGTGACGCCCTGCAGGGCATCGCTGATCGAGTTGGTGCTGCGTTTGATGGCCGTGCCGTTCACCATCAGCTCCGCGTCCTGCGGCGCGACCGTCTGCTTCATGGCGGTGGTGGTGCCGCGGGTGGCGGTGTAGTTCAGGATATCGCCCAGTTTGTCGTCGTTGTCGACCTGGAGGGAAATCTTGTTGTTTTCACCAGTGGTGGAGGAACTGATCGCCAGCTGATAGTCGTTGTCGCCGACGCGCATGATGCTGGCGGTGACGCCGGCCTTGGCGCCGTTGATGGCGTCGCGCAGCTCAACCAGCGAGGTTTGATCGTCGCTCAGCGGGATTTTGGTGGCTTTCGGCGGGTTGCCGGCGGTGATGGTCAGGGAGCGGTCGGTGGCGCCTTCGGTGCCTAACTTGGCGCCCTGGTCGCTGACTTTCGCCTGAGTGGTCAGGGTTTCTGCCTGCGCCAGGTTCTTCACTTCCACCACATAGTTGCCCGGCACCGCCTTGGCGTTGGTGGTGATCTTGAAGGCGTCGTGTTCGGTGGCGGTGGTGGCCTTGAAGAAGTCCTCTTTCGCCATCTCTTTGCTGAGGTTGTCGAACTTTTCCAACGCGCCCTTCAGCGTGCCGTAACCGGTCAACTGGGCTTTATAGCTGGATTGTTTGGTGGTGTAAGGGGTCAGGCGCTGTTGTTCCGCTTTGGTCAGCTTATCCAGCAAGCCGTTGAGGTCGAGTCCTGAGCCGAGACCTAATGAACTGATCGTTGCCATGAGTAATTCTCCTTGATTATGACTTTATTCGCTTTACGCGTTATCGGCCCAGTGATGAAAAAGTTTACCGAAAAAAACAAAAAACCGATGGCGCAATAGAAGAGGGAAAAACCGCGTTATTTCCGCCATTGCCGCCGGCGCAAAAAATTTTAAAAAATTGCTAAAGGTTGTTAGGGGAGGGCCGATACCTGAGGGGACGGTGGTTGACGCCGTGGGCAAACAAGCCCGAACCTTTTAACTGTGTTGCGAAGAACGCAACTGACTCGTAAGGAAAGCAAACAATGGCACAAGTAATCAACACTAACAGCCTGTCGCTGATGGCGCAGAACAACCTGAACAAATCTCAGTCTTCTCTGGGCTCTGCGATTGAGCGTCTGTCTTCCGGTCTGCGTATCAACAGCGCGAAAGACGATGCTGCGGGTCAGGCGATCTCCAACCGTTTCACCGCGAACATCAAGGGCCTGACTCAGGCTTCTCGCAACGCCAACGACGGTATCTCCCTGGCGCAGACCACTGAAGGCGCACTGAACGAAGTTAACGACAACCTGCAGAACATTCGTCGTCTGACCGTACAGGCGCAGAACGGTTCCAACTCTTCCAGCGACCTGAAATCCATCCAGGACGAAATCACTCAGCGTCTGTCTGAAATCAACCGTATCTCCGAGCAGACCGATTTCAACGGCGTGAAAGTGCTGAGCAGCGATCAGAAACTGACCATTCAGGTTGGCGCTAACGACGGCGAAACCATCGATATTGACCTGAAAAAAATCGACGCTAAGCAACTGGGTCTGGATACCTTCAACGTGACCGACAAAGGCAACAAAGTTGGTTCTCAGATCGTTGATGGCTCAACCATCAAGTACGATAACGCTGGCACTACCGTTGACGCTACTGTTGTTGCCCCAACCGGTTTAGCTGCCAACGAAAAATTTGTATCTGGTACCGATAAAGACGGAAAGGCTCTGTACATGATTGAGTCTACCGGCACTGACGGTAAGAAGTCTTATACCGAAGCTAAGGCTACATTTACCGCTGCAGTTGCTGGTGACCCAACTGCAACACCTCCAACTGCAGACGTTCCAGCAAAAGTTACCTTCGCTAAGGGGGGCGCAGCTGTAAACATGCCTGATCCACTGGCTACCCTGGACAAAGCGCTGTCTCAGGTTGACTCCCTGCGTTCTTCCCTGGGTGCGGTACAGAACCGTTTCGATTCTGTTATCAAGAACCTGAACAGCACCGTGAACAACCTGTCCGCTTCTCAGTCCCGTATCCAGGATGCTGATTACGCGACCGAAGTGTCCAACATGAGCCGTGCCAACATCCTGCAACAGGCTGGCACCTCTGTTCTGGCACAGGCTAACCAGTCTACTCAGAACGTGCTGTCCCTGCTGCGTTAATCGTCTCTCCCGATTAACTGTCGCAAAGAAACCCCGCTTCGGCGGGGTTTTTTTATGCTCGCGCACCGCGCGGTTATTACATGGCGCAAATAAAGCCCGTTTTGTGCGACTGTTCAGCCGATTGGCATTTCGCCCCCTACGCATAATAGCGCTGACTCTCTTATCCGCAGGTTTAAGACATAGTGAGCGATCTGTATACCGCCGAAGGCGTGATGGACAAAAATTCTCTCTGGCTGCGCTACGTCCCGTTAGTGCGCCACGAGGCGTTGCGCCTGCAGGTCAGGTTGCCCGCCAGCGTGGAGCTTGACGACTTGCTGCAGGCCGGGGGAATCGGGTTATTGAACGCCGTTGAGCGTTATGACGCCCTACAGGGAACCGCCTTTACCACCTATGCGGTGCAACGCATTCGCGGCGCGATGCTCGACGAACTGCGCAGCCGCGACTGGGTGCCGCGCAGCGTGCGGCGCCATGCGCGCGAGGTCGCGCAGGTGATGCGGCAACTGGAACAGCGTTATGGCCGTCCGGCGAGCGAGACGGAAGTGGCGCAGACGCTGAATATCTCGCTGGATGAGTACCGTCAAATTCTGTTGGACACCAATAACAGCCAGCTTTTCTCCTACGACGAATGGCGCGAGGAGCATGGCGAGAACGCGGAACCGATGCTGGAAGGGCATGAAGAGGCCAACCCGCTGCATCACCTGTTGGAAGGCAGCCTGCGCCAGCGGGTGATCGACGCCATCGAGGCGTTGCCGGAGCGCGAAAAAATGGTGCTGACGCTGTATTACCAGGAAGAGTTGAATCTCAAAGAGATCGGCGCCGTGCTGGACGTCGGGGAATCCCGCGTCAGCCAATTGCACAGTCAGGCGATCAAACGGCTGCGCGCGCGGCTGGCGAACGATACCTGACGGCGGCCTACCGCCCCTCAACTCGATGACTCATGCGACAATCGGACTGCCCTTTATGCCAGGAATACTGTTGAAGAAACGGCCGCTTAGCCGTTACCTGAAAGACTACAAGCACAGCCAGACCCATTGCTCCCAGTGCGGCAAACTGTTGGACCGCATGGCGCTGGTGTTTCGCGGCAAGATTATCAATAAAGAAGCCATCGCGCGCATGGATCAGCCGATCGACGATGCGGTCTGGCAAAACGTGCAGCACGAGCTGACCGCGCTGTGCCGCTTCTGCAGCGAGATCTCCTGCAACAGCCACCCCAGCTATTTCGACATCATGGCGTTCAAACAGTATCTGTTCGAGCAGACCGAGATGAGCCACAGCACCATCCGTGAGTATGTGGTGCGGCTGCGCCGGCTGGACGAAATGCTGGTGGCGCGCAACTACCCGGCGGACAAGTTCGCCAGCAGCGCCAGCCATCAGCGCATCATCGACGATCTGCCTACCGCGGCGCACAACAACTACCGCATTGCGCTGCGCAAATACGATCAGTATCTCGCCTGGCAGCGCAGTTACTGAGACTTTTCCCCGGCCGTTGGGCCGGGGCCTGCTGTTTCCCCCGTGATAAAGGATGATTATTCAGTTCACATCTGATAAATCTATCGCTTATCTGATGTCGATATTCGATTCCCTGGGGGGAAGTAGTGAACCTGCAACAACAACTGGCGCAATTCCCGCGTCTGGATCTGGTTGGCACCGCCACACCGCTCGAAAAGCTGTCCCGTCTCTCCGACTACCTCGGCCGCGAAATCTACCTTAAACGTGACGATGTCACTCCTATGGCCATGGGCGGCAACAAGCTGAGAAAGCTTGAGTTTTTGGCCGCCGACGCGCTGCGTCAAGGTGCCGATACGCTGGTCACCGCCGGCGCCATTCAATCCAACCACGTGCGCCAGACGGCGGCGGTGGCGGCGAAACTGGGCCTGCACTGCGTCGCGCTGCTGGAAAACCCTATCGATACCCGCGCGGAAAACTACCTGACCAACGGCAACCGCCTGTTGCTCGGCCTGTTCAACGCCGAGGTGGTGATGTGCGAAGCGCTGCACGATCCGCAGCAGCAGCTGGCGGAACTGGCGACGCGCCTTGAGGCGCAGGGCTTTCGCCCTTACGTGGTGCCGGTGGGCGGCTCCAATGCTCTGGGCGCGCTGGGATACGTGCAGTGCGCATTGGAAATCGCCGAGCAGAGCCAACGCAGCAATGTGGCGTTCAGTTCGGTGGTGGTGGCGTCCGGCAGCGCCGGCACCCACGCCGGGCTGGCGGTGGGGCTGCAGCAGCTGCTGCCGGAAACCGAACTGATCGGCGTGACCGTCTCGCGCACCGTGATCGATCAGCTGCCGAAGGTGGAGCAGATCCAGAAAGCTCTGGCCTGTTCGCTGAATATCGACGAACTGGCGCCGATCGCGCTGTGGGACGATTACTTCGCGCCGCAGTACGGCATGCCGAACGAAGAGGGCATGGCGGCGGTGCAGCTGCTGGCGCAGCAAGAGGGCGTATTGCTGGATCCGGTATACACCGGCAAAGCGATGGCCGGTTTGATCGACGGCATTGCCCAGCGGCGCTTCCGCGATGAAGGCCCTATTCTGTTCGTTCACACCGGCGGCGCGCCGGCGCTGTTCGCCTACCATCCGCAGGTGTAAACACCGCTTGTTATTCCATTTTGAACTATATTTATAAAGTTATATTCCTTTATGCGGGCAGTCGCACTGTTAAAGTGCTGATATCAAAAAAGATAAATAACACACAGGGGTGTTTATGATGTTTGCAAAAGTTCGTCGTCAATGGCTGTTGGGCGTGGTGGGCGTCGCGTTGGCCGCCGGTTTGGCGACCCAAACCTACGCTGCCGACAATCTGCTGCAGCAGGTGAAGCAGCGCGGCACGCTGATCGTCGGCCTGGAAGGCACCTATCCGCCGTTCAGCTTCCAGGGGGAAGACGGCAAGCTGGCCGGTTTCGAAGTGGATTTCGCCAACGCGCTGGCGGAACACCTGGGCGTGAAAGCCAAGCTGAACCCGACCAAGTGGGACGGCATGCTGGCTTCGCTGGATTCGAAGCGCATCGACGTGGTCATCAACCAGGTGACGCTCTCCGATGAGCGCAAGAAGAAATATGACTTCTCCACCCCTTACACCGTTTCCGGTATTCAGGCGCTGGTGAAAAAAGGCAACGAAGGCACCATCACCAAGCCGGAAGACCTGAAGGGCAAGAAGGTCGGCGTTGGCCTGGGCACCAACTATGAGCAATGGCTGCGCGCGAACGTGCAGGGCGTAGATGTTCGCACCTACGACGACGACCCGACCAAGTATCAGGATCTGCGCGTTGGCCGCATTAACGCCATTCTGGTGGATCGCCTGGCGGCGCTGGATCTGGTGAAGAAAACCGGCGATACGCTGGCGGTAGCCGGCCCGGCGTTCTCTCGTCAGGAGTCCGGCGTGGCGCTGCGCAAGAACAACCCAGAGCTGCTGGCCGCGATTGACCAGGCGATCGCCGAGATGCAAAAAGACGGCACGCTGGCGAAGATCTCCGAGAAATGGTTTGGCGCGGACGTAACTAAATAATGCACGAAAGTATTCAACTGGCGCTGGATTCAGCGCCATTTTTATTGAAGGGCGCAATACTGACGCTTCAGCTCAGCCTGGGCGGCATGGCGTTGGGGTTGCTGCTCGGTTTTCTGCTGGCGCTGATGCGCCTTTCGCCGCTGTGGCCGCTGTCGTGGCTGTCGCGCATTTACGTGTCGCTGTTCCGCGGCACGCCGTTGATCGCCCAGCTGTTTATGATCTACTACGGTCTGCCGCAGTTCGGCATCGAGTTCGATCCTTTCCCGGCGGCGCTGATTGGCCTGTCGCTCAATACCGCCGCCTACACCTCGGAAACGCTGCGTGCGGCGATTTCGTCGATCGACAAAGGGCAGTGGGAAGCCGCCGCCAGCATCGGCATGACCCGTTGGCAAACCCTGCGCCGAGTGATCCTGCCGCAGGCGGCGCGCACCGCCTTGCCGCCGCTGGGCAACAGCTTCATCGGCCTCGTGAAAGACACCTCGCTGGCCGCCACCATTCAGGTGCCGGAACTGTTCCGTCAGGCGCAGCTGATCACCTCGCGCACGCTGGAAGTGTTCACCATGTACCTGGCGGCATCGCTGATTTACTGGGTGATGGCGACCCTGCTTTCCGCGCTGCAAAACCGTCTGGAAGCCCACGTTAATCGCCAGGATCAGGAGTAGTGCATGAGTGCCATTGAAGTTAAGCAATTGACCAAGCAGTTTAAGGGTCAGACGGTGCTGCATGGGATCGATCTGGCGGTGGACGCCGGCGAAGTGGTGGCGATCATCGGGCCGAGCGGCTCGGGGAAAACCACCTTATTGCGCTGCATTAACCTGCTGGAGGAGCCGGATTCCGGCACCATTCGCGTCGGTGATATCCTGATCGACGGCAGCAAGCCGTTGAGCAAACAGAAAAATCAGGTGCGAGCGCTGCGCCAGCAGGTCGGTTTCGTGTTCCAGAACTTCAACCTGTTCCCGCACCGTTCGGTGTTGGAAAACATCATCGAAGGGCCGGTTATCGTCAAGGGCGAGGCGAAAGCCAGCGCGGAACAGCGGGCTCGCGCGTTGCTGGCCAAGGTGGGGTTGAGCGGCAAGGAGCAGGCGTATCCGCGGCGGCTGTCCGGCGGCCAACAGCAGCGAGTGGCTATTGCGCGCGCGCTGGCGATGCAGCCGGAGGTGATCTTGTTTGATGAGCCGACGTCGGCGCTCGATCCCGAGCTGGTGGGGGAAGTGCTCAATACCATGCGCTCATTGGCGGAAGAGAAACGCACCATGGTGATCGTCACCCATGAGATGAGCTTTGCCCGCGACGTGGCGGACCGAGTTATCTTTATGGACCACGGCCGCATCGTTGAACAGGGCCCGGCCAAAGCGCTGTTCGCCAACCCGCAGCACCAGCGCACTCAGCAATTCCTCGACAAATTCTTGAATCAATAAGACGGCGGGGGGGAGCTTCCCCCGTTCGCATTCACTCCGTTTTCAACAACTCGTTTCGCGCGGCGGCGGCGAGAAACCCGCTGCGGCTACCGTATCCCGGGTGTTGCCGAACCCGAGAGTCAATGTGACGAGTAGCGTTCTGCCACGGTTTGCAAGCAGACTAATTCGTTCTGAGTTCACCCTGTTGTTATCGCCCATGAGGCGCCGCATCCTCGTGCCAGGATAGCAAGACGCTAACGGCTGACCGGGCTGCGGGCAATAAAAAACCCTGCACAAGTGCAGGGTTTACGTAGCAGTGAGCCAATCAGGCGGCCATGCATGGCCGCCTTGACGATGCGTTAACCGATGGTCATCAGGCTGGCGTTACCGCCGGCGGCGGCGGTGTTGACGCTCAGCGAACGCTCGATCAGCAGGCGTTCCAACAGGATGTTGGTTTCACCGTGGGCGAAGCCCTGCACCGAGACGATGGCGCCGCCGCGCTGCGCGATCTGCTCGCACAGGGTGCGCAGCTGGTCGGCATCGCCGTGGTAGATGGCGGCGTCGAACTCGACCTTGTCCTGCTGCCAGTCTTTGCTGAAGGCGATGCGCGCCTGCACATCGTTCGGCAAGCGGCGGAACAGATTGCGCTGCAGTTCCGCTTCCGGCCACAGCGCGCTGCTGCCGACCGCCAGCACGGCGGCCAACTGGATCAGCGCGTCGGCTTCGTTATCCGCCAGGCACAGCACGCGTTCACGCGGCAGCAGGGCATAGGTATTGCGCTCGCCGGTCGGGCCCGGCAGCGGGCGTACGGTGCCGCCCTGGCCCAGTTCCGCATAGCGCTGCGCCAATGCCGCCAGTTCGCCGTGTTGGCTGGTGACCGCCCATTTCTCCAGCGATTGCAGCGCGCCCAACAGCTGCGGCCGCGCCGTGGCTTCCATCGGGCGCTCATCGTCCTGACGGTGCAGCGTACGCTGCAGCGCGTCGTCCGGACGGTTGGCCAGCAGACGGTACAGGTACAGCGGGCCGCCGGCTTTCGGGCCGGTGCCCGACAGGCCTTCGCCGCCGAACGGCTGTACGCCGACCACCGCACCAACCATGTTACGGTTGACATACAGGTTGCCGACCTTGGCGCGTTCGGTCACCCGGGCGATGGTTTCATCGATACGGGTGTGAATGCCCAGCGTCAGGCCATAACCGGCGGCGTTGATCTGATCGACCAGCGCGTCCAGATTGTTGCGCTGGAAGCGCACCACGTGCAGCACCGGGCCAAAGATCTCTTTTTGCAGCTCGTCGAAGCTGTCGAGCTCGATCAGCGTCGGCTTGATGAAGGTGCCGCGCGCCCACTCTTTCTCATCCTGCGCGCTGCCTTTGGCGGCCTGGTACACCTTGCGGCCTTTGGCGCGCATCGCCTGGATGTGGCGTTCGATGCCGGTTTTGGCTTCGGCGTCGATCACCGGGCCCACGTCGGTAGACAGGCGCTCCGGGTTGCCCATGCGGCATTCGGCCATCGCGCCGCGCAGCATTTGCAGCGTGTGCTCGGCCACGTCTTCCTGAATGCACAGGATACGTAGCGCGGAGCAGCGCTGGCCGGCGCTGTCGAAGGCGGAGGCCACCACGTCGGTCACCACCTGTTCGGTCAGGGCGGAGGAGTCGACGATCATGGCGTTCAGGCCGCCGGTTTCGGCGATCAGCGGCGTCGGACGGCCTTGCGGATCCAGACGGCCGGCGATGCTGCGCTGCAGAATGCCGGCGACGTCGGTGGAGCCGGTGAACATCACGCCGCGGACGCGGGCGTCGTTAACCAGCGTTGAGCCGACGGTTTCACCCTGGCCCGGCAGCAGCTGCAGCACGCCTTGTGGAATGCCGGCTTCCAGCAGGATGCGCACTGCCTGCGCGGCTACCAATGGCGTTTGCTCGGCCGGTTTGGCCAGCACGCTGTTGCCCGCCGCCAGCGCCGCGGCGATTTGGCCGGTGAAGATCGCCAGCGGGAAGTTCCACGGGCTGATGCAGACCACTGGGCCCAGCGGACGGTGGCTGTCGTTGGCGAAATCGTCGCGCACCTGGCCGGCGTAGTAGTGCAGGAAGTCCACCGCTTCGCGCACTTCGGCGATGGCGTTGTTGAAGGTTTTACCCGCTTCACGCACCAGAATGCCCAGCAGGCTTTGCAGCTGACTCTCCATCAACTCGGCGGCGCGTTCGAGGATCGCGGCGCGCTCCGTCGGCGGCGTAGCGAACCAGATTGGGCCGGCGGCCGCGGCGGCGTCGAGCGCACGGCTGACTTCGCCTTCGGTGGCTTCACGTACGTAGCCGACCACATCGCCCGGCTCGGCCGGGTTGATCACCGGTTGCTCCACGCCCTGATCCAATTCGGCATCGATGATCGGTTCCGCGCGCCACGGATGGCTGGCGCTGGTGAGCAGGGCGCTGGAGAGCGAGGCCAGACGCTGTTCGTTGGACAGATCCAGACCGCTGGAGTTAGTGCGTTTCTCGCCGTACAGCTCGCGCGGCAGCGGAATGCGCGGATGCGGCAGGCCGATCTGGCCTTCGCTGGCCGCCAGCGCTTCCACGGCGCTGACCGGATCGGCCACCAGCTCGTCGAGCGGCAGGGTGGCATCGGCGATGCGGTTGACGAACGAGGTGTTGGCGCCGTTTTCCAGCAGGCGGCGCACCAGATAAGCCAGCAGCGTTTCATGGGTACCGACCGGCGCATAGATGCGGCAAGGGCGGTTCAGTTTGCCGTCGGCCACTTTACCCACCACCTGCTCGTACAGCGGCTCACCCATACCGTGCAGGCACTGGAACTCATACTGGCCAGGGTAGTAGTTGTTGCCGGCCAGATGATAGATGGCGCTCAGGGTATGGGCGTTGTGGGTCGCGAACTGCGGATAGATCAGGTTCGGCACCGACAGCAGCTTGCGGGCGCAGGCCAGGTAGGAAACGTCGGTATAGACCTTGCGGGTGTAGACCGGGTAGCCTTCCAGGCCGTCCATCTGGGCGCGTTTGATTTCGCTGTCCCAGTAGGCGCCCTTCACCAGACGGATCATCAGACGACGGCGGCTGCGTTGCGCCATGTCGATCACCGCGTCGATGGCGAACGGGCAGCGTTTCTGGTAGGCCTGAATCACGAAGCCGATGCCGTTCCAGCCGGCCAGCTGCGGTTCGAAGCACAGCTTCTCCAGCAGATCGAGCGAGATCTCCAGGCGGTCGGCCTCTTCGGCGTCGATGTTGATGCCGATATCGTACTGGCGTGCCTGCAGGGTCAGCGACAGTAGGCGCGGGTAGAGCTCTTCCATGACGCGTTCGTACTGCGCGCGGCTGTAGCGCGGGTGCAGGGCGGACAGCTTGATGGAGATGCCGGGGCCTTCATAGATGCCACGGCCGTTGGAGGCTTTGCCGATGGCGTGGATCGCCTGCTGGTAGGAAACCAGGTAGGCCTGGGCGTCGGCTTCGGTCAGGGCGGCTTCGCCCAGCATGTCGTAGGAGTAGCGGAAGCCTTTTTCTTCGAGCTTGCGCGCGTTGGCCAGCGCTTCGGCGATGGTTTCGCCGGTCACGAACTGTTCGCCCATCAGGCGCATCGCCATGTCCACGCCTTTGCGGATCAGCGGTTCGCCGCTCTTGCCGATAATGCGGTTCAGCGAACGGGACAGATTGGCTTCGTTATGCGTGGACACCAGCTTGCCGGTGAACAGCAGGCCCCAGGTCGCGGCGTTGACGAACAGCGACGGGCTGCGCCCGAGGTGCGAGTGCCAGTTGCCGTTGCTGATCTTGTCGCGGATCAGGGCATCGCGGGTCGGTTTGTCCGGAATGCGCAGCAGCGCTTCCGCCAGGCACATCAGCGCCACGCCTTCCTGCGAAGAGAGGGAGAACTCTTGCAGCAGGCCTTGCACCATGCCGGCGCGGCCGTTTGCACTTTTTTGGTTACGCAACTTCTCGGCGATGCCATAGGCCATTTTGTGAGTGGCCTGTGCAAGATCGGCGGGTAATCGCGCCTGTTCGAGCAACATCGGCACCGCTTCGGTCTCCGGGCGACGATAAGCGGCGGTGATGGCGGCGCGGGTAACCGACTGCGGCAGAATTTGTTCGGCGAAATCGAGGAATGGCTGGTGTGACTCTTCCTGCGCTTGCGGCATAATGTCGTCCGCTTCAGGCTGGCCCGCAGCGGCCAGCGCTGGAATTTCAGGAATATCGGAACCGCTCTCGAGACGCTCGAGGTAATTAAAGATGGCCTGCTTGATGAGCCAGTGCGGCGTGCGATCGATACGCTGTGCGGCGCTCTTGATCCGGTCGCGTGTTGCCTCGTCGAGTTTCACGCCCATTGTGGTAGTGCCCATGCCAATCCAACTCCTGTGTTTAGAACCTATCCCATCAGGCTAGACAAACAGCAGGCCGGAAAGCCTGTTGGGATAGGTTCGTGAGATGTGTGGTGTCAAGAATGCAGACAATATCCTGCATGTTGCAACTTTGTGCAACCTTGTTAAATCAGGCTGATGAGCGAAGTGTGAGTTTCATCGATTTTTTAACATGGGCAGTTGGCACGAATGTTGCGTTATTGAGCGAATGCGGCGGGGTTTATGCTGCCGCAGACGCTTTACCTTGCGGTATATAAGGGTAATAACCAGGTGCAACTCATTTTGCTTGTCGTGAGTGCAACCTTTGGGCCCGGTAAATGTGACGCAGGGTAAACTTTGTGTAACTTTGTTGTTAAATATCTTGTTGGTTGATGAAAGGCTCATCTAGGATAACCGACGGTCAACAATTACGGGCAGAAACTATTTTACCTGCACTTGCTCGCAGGCTGCGCCACGTTCCGGCGCGGCGGCCAGTGAAATGCATTGCGCGTGGGTTTACCGGCGCCGGCTTGGCCGGAGCGAAACGCGAATAATAATGAAAGTGGAGAATTAAATGACAATGAGCACACCTATGCTGGTGACCTTCCTGGTGTACATTTTCGGGATGGTGCTGATCGGCCTGCTTGCCTACCGGGCAACCAACAACTTTGATGACTATATTCTCGGCGGCCGCAGTTTGGGCAGCGTGGTGACCGCGCTGTCCGCCGGCGCTTCCGACATGAGCGGCTGGTTGCTGATGGGCCTGCCGGGCGCCATCTTCCTCTCCGGCATCTCCGAAAGCTGGATCGCTATCGGCCTGACCATCGGCGCTTACCTGAACTGGAAGCTGGTGGCAGGAAGGCTGCGCGTACATACCGAAGCCAACAACAACGCCCTGACGTTGCCGGATTATTTCACCAGCCGCTTTGAAGACAACAGCAAGCTGCTGCGCGTGATCTCGGCCATCGTCATCCTGGTGTTCTTCACCATTTACTGCGCCTCCGGCATCGTAGCCGGCGCGCGCCTGTTCGAAAGCACCTTCGGCATGAGCTACGAAACCGCCCTGTGGGCCGGCGCCGCGGCGACCATCCTCTACACCTTTATCGGCGGTTTCCTGGCGGTAAGCTGGACCGATACCGTGCAGGCCAGCCTGATGATTTTCGCGCTGATCCTGACGCCGGTGATCGTCATCTTCGCCGTTGGCGGCATCGATACTTCGATGCTGGTGATCCAGGCGCAAAACCCGGCTAACCTCGACATGCTGAAAGGGCTGAACTTCGTCGCCATCCTGTCGCTGCTGGGGTGGGGCCTGGGCTACTTCGGCCAGCCGCACATCCTGGCGCGTTTCATGGCGGCGGATTCTCACCGCACCATCCGCAGCGCGCGTCGCATCAGCATGACCTGGATGATCCTGTGCCTGGCCGGCACCATCGCCGTCGGTTTCTTCGGTATTGCTTACTTCGCCAACAACCCGGGTCAAGCCGGTAACGTGTCGCAGAACGGGGAGCGTGTGTTCATCGAACTGGCGATGCTGCTGTTCAACCCATGGGTAGCGGGCGTGCTGCTGTCGGCGATTCTGGCGGCGGTCATGAGTACCCTGAGCTGCCAGCTGCTGGTGTGCTCCAGCGCGATCACCGAAGACCTGTACAAGGCGTTCCTGCGTAAAGGCGCCAGCCAGCGCGAGCTGGTGTGGGTCGGCCGCGTGATGGTGCTGGTGGTGGCGTTGATCGCCATCGCGCTGGCGGCCAACCCGGAGAACCGCGTGCTGGGCCTGGTGAGCTACGCCTGGGCCGGTTTCGGCGCCGCCTTCGGTCCGGTGGTGCTGATTTCGGTGATGTGGTCGCGCATGACCCGCAACGGCGCGTTGGCCGGCATGCTGGTCGGTGCGGTGACGGTGATCGTCTGGAAACAGTACGAATGGCTGGGGCTGTATGAAATCATCCCGGGCTTCATCCTGGGCTGCCTCGCCATCGTGGTGGTGAGCCTGATGGGCCGCCAGCCTTCCGCCACCATGACCGAGCGTTTCGATCAGGCGGAAGCCGAGTACAAAACGGTGTAACGTCGTTCGATGTCAGTCGGTAAGGGGCGCGCAGAGCGCCCCTTTTTTTGCCTGCCGATCGCCGTCATCCGGCTGTAACACCTGGCGACATTTGATTAGAAAAAATCACCGTCATGCCTCTTGTATTTATTCTTGGCAGAATGATAATCACTCTCGTTGGTTTTTACGTTTCTTTACATAGTCGCCGCGGCTCATTTTGCAACCACCGTCTCTGCCGCCGCGGTCTTTTCAGGGGTGATTATTTATGTTCGTTCCCTTTCTTATCATGTTCCGTGAGGGGCTGGAGGCCGCGCTGATCGTCAGCCTGATCGCCAGCTACCTGAAGCGCACGCAGCGCAGCCAATGGCTGGGCGCGGTGTGGATCGGCGTGATTGTCGCTGCGGCGCTGTGTCTGGCGCTCGGTATCTTCATCAATGAAACCACCGGCGAGTTCCCGCAGAAGCAGCAGGAGCTGTTCGAGGGGATCGTGGCGGTGGTGGCGGTGGGGATCCTCACCTATATGGTGTTCTGGATGCGTAAGGTGTCCAAGTCGGTCAAGATGCATCTGGAAGGGGCGATCGATCAGGCGCTCAGCGCCGGTAAAGGGCAGGGTTGGGCGCTGGTGGCGATGGTGTTCTTCGCCGTAGCGCGCGAAGGGCTGGAGTCGGTGTTCTTCCTGTTGGCGGCATTCCAGCAAGACGTGGGCGCCGCGGCGCCGATCGGCGCGGTGCTCGGCCTGGTGGCCGCCATCGTGCTGGGCATGATGATTTATTGGGGCGGGGTGAAGCTGCACCTGGCCAAGTTTTTCAAATGGACCAGCCTGTTCATTCTGTTCGTCGCCGCCGGCCTGGCCGCCGGGGCGATCCGCGCCTTCCACGAAGCCGGCCTGTGGAACCACTTCCAGGACATCGCCTTCGATTTCAGCAGTACACTATCGACCCATTCGCTGTTCGGCACCCTGCTGGAAGGCATTCTCGGTTATCAGGAAGCGCCGACGGTCAGCGAAGTGGCCGTCTATTTCCTGTATCTGATCCCGGCGCTGATTTTCTTTTTCCTGCCGCAGCGCGCGGAGCCGGCAGCGGCCCCGGCGCAACGTAAAATCAATCATTAATGTTTAATAGGGAATCTCGTATGTCTACTCCGTTATTTCGCCGCAAGGCGTTGCACGCAGCATTACTGGCTATCCCGGCGTTTGCGCTGAGCATCGACGCGTTGGCGGCGGACGTGCCGCAGGTCAAGGTCACGGTCAACGACAAGCAGTGCGAACCGATGCAGCTGACGGTGCCGGCCGGCAAGACGCAGTTTGTGGTGCATAACACCAGCCAGAAAAACGTCGAATGGGAAATCCTGAAAGGGGTGATGGTGGTGGAAGAGCGCGAAAACATCGCGCCGGGCTTCACCCAGAAAATGACCGCCACGCTGGAAGCGGGCGAATACGACATGACCTGCGGGCTGCTGAGCAACCCGAAAGGTAAACTGACCGTCACCGCGGCAACCAACGGCGCCACCGACGGCAAACCGAACGCGCTGGATCTGGTTGGCCCGATCGCCGAATACAAGGTCTACGTCATCAAAGAAGTCGACGGGCTGGTGAAACAGACCAAGCTGTTCACCGACGCGGTGAAGGCCGGCAACGTGGAGCAAGCGCGCAAGCTGTACGCGCCGACCCGCCAGCACTATGAGCGCATCGAGCCGATCGCCGAGCTGTTCTCCGATCTGGACGGCAGCATCGACGCCCGTGAAGACGACTACGAGAAGAAATCGGCGGATCCGAACTTTACCGGCTTCCACCGTCTGGAGAAGGCGCTGTTTGCCGACAACTCGACCAAAGACATGGGCAAATATGCCGATCGTCTGTATCACGACACCGTTGAACTGCAAAAACGCGTGGGTGAACTGACCTTCCCGCCGAGCAAGGTGGTGGGCGGCGCAGCCGGGCTGATCGAAGAAGTGGCGGCCAGTAAGATCAGCGGTGAAGAAGACCGTTACAGCCGCACCGACCTGTGGGATTTCCAGGCCAACGTCGACGGCGCGCAGAAGATCGTCAACCTGCTGCGCCCGCTGTTGGTTAAGGCCAACAAGCCGCTGCTGGACAAGATCGACGCCAACTTCAAAACCGTCGACACCATTTTGGCGAAGTACCAAACCAAAGAGGGGTATGAGTCCTATGAGAAGCTGACCGATGCCGACCGCAATGCGTTGAAAGGGCCGATCACCACGCTGGCGGAAGACCTTTCCCAACTGCGCGGCGTATTGGGTCTGGACTGAGGCATACGGTTATGAGCAACAAGGCAGGCCCGAATAACGGGCCTCACCCGCACTCTCAGGAGGCGGCATCCCCTTCACGCCGCCGTTTGCTGCAGGGGCTGGGGCTGAGCGCGCTGGCACTGGGCGGCAGCCGCCTGGTGCAGGCGGCGGACAAAGCGGCAGAGCCGTTGGCGGCGCCGCAGGATGAGCGCTGGCAGAAACAGCCGTTTTATGGCCGCCATCAGGCCGGGGTGCTGACCCCGCAACAGGCGGCGATGATGCTGGTGGCGTTCGACGTGCTGGCGACCAGCAAAGCGGATCTGGAGCGCCTGTTCCGGCTGCTGACCGACCGCATCGCGTTCCTGACCCACGGCGGCAAGGCGCCGGAGGTGGACGCCAAATTGCCGCCGCTCGATTCGGGGATCATGGGGCCGGAGATTTACCCGGACAACCTGACCATCACCGTCTCGGTCGGCGCATCGCTGTTCGACGAACGCTTTGGCCTGCAGGCGCAAAAGCCGCTGCGGTTGCAGAAAATGACCCGCTTCCCCAACGATGCGCTGGACGCCGGGCTTTGCCACGGCGATCTGCTGCTGCAGATCTGCGCCAACACCAATGAAACGGTGATTCACGCACTGCGCGACATCATCAAGCATTCGCCGGATCTGCTCAGCGTGCGCTGGAAGCGCGAAGGGTTTATCTCCGCGCATGCGGCGCGCAGCAAAGGCAAAGAGACGCCGATCAACCTGCTGGGCTTCAAAGACGGCACCGCCAACCCGAAAACCGACGACAAACCGCTGATGGATAAGGTGGTGTGGGTCGGCGACAACGTCGGCGAGCCGGCGTGGACGGCGGGCGGCAGCTACCAGGCAGCGCGTATTATTCGCTTCCGCGTGGAGTTTTGGGATCGCACGCCGCTGCAGGAGCAGGAAACCATTTTCGGCCGCGAAAAGCACAGCGGCGCGCCGCTCGGCATGAAGCATGAACATGACGAGCCGAACTACGCGAACGATCCCGACGGCAAGGTGATCCCGATGGACGCGCACATCCGGTTGGCTAACCCCCGCACGCCGGAAAGCCAAAGCAACCTGATGCTGCGGCGTGGCTACAGCTATTCCCTTGGCGTTTCCAATGCCGGGCAGCTGGAAATGGGGCTGCTGTTCGTCTGCTATCAGGCCGATCTGGAAAAAGGATTCCTGACGGTGCAAAAAAGGCTCAACGGCGAAGCGCTGGAAGAATACATCAAGCCGATCGGCGGCGGGTATTTCTTCGTATTGCCGGGTGTGAAAGAGGGCGGCGACTATTTGGCCAGCGGTCTACTCAAAGCCTGAGCGCGCAATGACGAGGCGGGATCTTCCGCCTCGTTGTACGTTGGCTTGCCTATTGTGCGGGACATTAAGCGACGGAGTTCAATTCAATTCGTCGCCTGCGGATTAAAAAATCTGAAGGGCCCGTCGACTTTGGGTTGTGCAAATTTTAATCAGTAAACCAAAGTGTCATTCGCGCTTTTTAATTATAATTTATTGATATTTATAGGGTAAAAATTTTTCTGGAATGAC
The DNA here is from genome assembly GCF_002935055.1 of Serratia sp. SSNIH1. Classification (NCBI taxonomy): domain Bacteria; kingdom Pseudomonadati; phylum Pseudomonadota; class Gammaproteobacteria; order Enterobacterales; family Yersiniaceae; genus Serratia; species Serratia sp. SSNIH1. The sequence goes on along the minus strand of NZ_CP026383.1, from coordinate 3,595,439 downwards.
GTGCCGAGCGTGATATAGTGTTTTTGCGCTAACTGAAAACAAAAGATATAAAATTTTTTTACATTTTAGTAACGCGACAGGATTGAATGTCATTATACTGTAATCATCTGGCGGTAGTTTTCACACGGTGCACAGCTTGAAGCTGTAAATATCACTGCGGGGATCGCTAATGGTAAAGTCCTTGGTTGGGCTGGAAAGAAAAAATAACACATCTCCCCTGATTTCTCGTTGTAACGAGGGTTCTCTCTCCGACTCTCTTTTACCGGCAACCCCGCACTCTTATCGCTATCGAATCTCATCACTTTTTATTCCACGTTTATTGATGCAGTCCGCGTTGTCCGTGAAGACACGGCGCTTAAGCGTTGCCGTCGATTCACCTTGTCCCTTGGCTCTTATTGGCTCGGAGGAGGCCAAAACCTAATACGTGTGTGAAACATAATCGCGCGGCCTGGCCGTTGCGGTAGGTGAAACAAACTGTAAGGTGCCACTATGGGTAGACAGAAAGCAGTGATCAAAGCACGTCGTGAAGCGAAACGCGTTATTCGTCGTGACGCTCGTAGTCATCGCCAGCTGGAAGAAGAGTCTGTGACCTCGCTGGTGCAAATGGGGGGAGTCGAGTCTATCGGCATGGCGCGAGACAAGCGCGATAGCTCACCCATCGAGGCTAGAACCGAAGCTCAGGGTCATTACTTATCAGCCATAGAGAATAAGCAGCTGATCTTCGCCACCGGCGAAGCCGGCTGTGGCAAAACATTCATCAGCGCCGCCAAGGCGGCGGAGGCGCTGATCCATAAAGAGGTGGATCGGATTATCGTTACCCGTCCTGTTTTGCAGGCGGATGAAGACCTTGGCTTCTTGCCGGGTGATATCTCCGAGAAGTTCGCGCCTTATTTCCGCCCGGTGTATGACATTCTGGTGCGCCGTTTAGGCTCTTCCTTTATGCAGTACTGCCTGCGCCCCGAAATCGGCAAGGTAGAGATTGCGCCGTTCGCTTATATGCGCGGACGCACCTTCGAAAATGCGGTCGTTATCCTGGATGAAGCCCAGAACGTGACCGCCAGCCAGATGAAAATGTTCCTGACCCGCCTGGGAGAAAACGTCACGGTTATCGTTAACGGTGACGTGACCCAGTGCGACTTGCCGCGCGGCGTGAAATCCGGCCTCAGCGACGCGCTGGAACGCTTCGAAGAGGACGAGATGATCGGCGTTATCCGCTTTGAGAAACAGGACTGCGTGCGCTCCGCTTTGTGCCAGCGCACGCTTAACGCTTACAGTTAACCTATCCGCTAATGGAAAGGCCGCTTCGGCGGCCTTTTTCTTGCCTTGAATATCAATATTATCTATATAAAACAGATAGTTAGGTTGCAATGCAGACAGCTATAACCCTCAGGGAACTATCTATGTGTGGACGCGATGTGGACGCTAAACATGGATTTTGCCTCCTGGCGGATTATAGGAAATTGCATCCTGTAGAAAATCTGGTGCAAAGTGAGCGTAGCTCATTGTCTGTTCAATCCGAGCATGGCCAAGTATCCGCTGGAGCGTGATGATATTGCCCCCGTTCATCATGAAATGAGTTGCGAATGTATGGCGTAACGAATGGGATGCTTGCCCATGTGACCTGCTCCCCGTTGATTAATACACCCCGATTTAGTTATGTCTTCATAAGCCACATGAGGACATCCCCATGAAGAAGCGTTTTTCCGACGAACAGATCATCAATATTCTTCGCGAAGCGGAAGCCGGAGTTTCTGCACGTGCGCTCTGCCGTAAGCACGCCATTTCCGATGCCACTTTCTACACCTGGCGCAAGAAGTTTGGTGGCATGGAAGTTCCTGAGGTGAAGCGGCTTAAATCTCTTGAAGAGGAGAGCGCCCGCCTCAAGAAGCTATTTGCCGAAGCCATGCTGGATAAGGAGGCACTTCAGGTGGCTCTGGGGCGAAAGTACTGACGACAGGCCAGAAGCGAGAAGCCGTTGAGTTTATGTGTGATGCGACCGGTCTGTCGCAACGTCGCGCCTGCAGGCTTACAGGTTTGTCCCTGTCGACCTGCCGCTATGAGGCTCAGCGTCCGGTAGCTGATGCGCATTTATCAGGGCGCTTCACGTAAATGGGTGAGCTGTGGTGCACGGCGGCGCGCAGGCTTTTTGCCAGCCCGGAAAAGCTGACGGGCGGCTCAATCCATTTACCGTTACCGACGCATTCCGTGTAATCCAGAATGTCGCGGCGATCCAACACGGCCGACGGCTCACCAAAGGTGAACGCCTGCATTTTCTGGTCCGGCTTGATGGCGGCCAGATTTTCTTTTGCCTTGCGGCGATTGCGTTTGCTCATCGGTTGAAGTCCAGAATGGATTTAGACGGTTGGCCGTTGGCGGCGGTCAGCGGTTCATTTAACAGGGCGTGCATGGTGGCCCACGCGACATCGGCGTGACTGGCTTCTTCGCTGCGGCTCGCTTCGTAGGTCATGCCCCTGCCGCTGGCGGTCATGGTTTTGCGGATGGCCATAAACGATTTGGTGATGTCGGTATACGCGGTGTCGTATTCGAGCCTGCCGCTGCCGCTGCCGCTGCCGCTGCCGATGGTGCTGCCGATGGTGTCTTTCGCCTTCAGTACCATGGCGGTCTTCACCTCGGCGCTGTAGCGGATTTCGCGGGCGGTCGGGTAGAATGCGCGCACCAGTTGGAAAACGCCTTGCCCGATGCCGGTGGCGTCGATACCGATGTATTCCACGTTGTATTTTTCGGTCAGCCTGCGGATGGATTCGGCCTGCGTGGCGAAATCCATGCCTTTCCACTGGTGGCGCTCCAGTATGCGGAATTTGCCGCCGGTGATCATCGGTGGGGCCAGCACCACACAACCGGCGCTGTCGCCGGAGTGCGCCGGGTCATAGCCGACCCACACCGGGCGGTCATCGAAAGGTCGGCTTGCATAGGGGTTAACGTCCGTCCACTCAACCAGACTGTCGACCATGCAGCCCTGCAATTGATTGCATAGATCAATGCGTCGTTATTGATCGGCGCGAACCATCGTCATTCTTTCAAGAATCAACAACTCTCCCAAAATCGTTATCTAGTCTGCCTCCCCCTATACATTGATAGTGGAAACTTACTTACACCGAGTTAATTGTCGCTGAGTAGGCGCTGGCTTCATCTTCACCCACATTGATTTTGTATACCGTTTTGGTATACCATTTTGGTTGGATTTTGAGTGTCGTTGATTTGAGGTGATTTAATTGATTGATAACTACTGGAAAAACAACTTGTTAGTTTGCACTTTAGGTGCTTTTACAACTGTATTTGCAATGACGCTGATGCTGCCTTTCTTGCCTGTATATGTGGAGGAGTTAGGAGTAGTCGGGCACACAAAAGTAGTCCAGTGGTCTGGCATTGCGTTTAGTGCCACGTTTTTTGCAGCAGGTCTTGTTGCACCATTATGGGGATATCTGGGAGATAAATATGGGCGTAAATCTATGCTCGTTAGGGCGAGTTTAGGTATGGCTATCGTAATGTCTCTTATGGGGTTTGCTACGAATATTTGGCAACTAGTTTTTCTACGACTTTTGGCTGGTTTAGCAGGGGGCTATTCATCAGGAGCTACTATATTGATTGCAATACAAACACCTAAGGCTCGTTCTGCGTGGGCTTTAGGCGTTTTAGCATCTGGTGTCATGGCCGGTAATCTTATGGGACCTCTTATCGGTGGGGTAATGCCACCGTTGATTGGTATTCGCCCCACATTTTGGGGGGCAGGTATACTGATTTTTTTATCATTTTTATTAACAGCATTTTATGTAAAAGAAAATCATACAACGGCATTGCTTTCAGATAAAAAGAATGTGATGCATGAGTCTCCTGTAGTGAATCATCGTGTCGTATTTACTATGTTAATTACGGCGTTTTTGCTAATGTTCGCAAACATGTCGATCGAGCCAATTATTACAGTTTATGTTGATAAGCTTGCAAATAATGGGTTAGATACAACATTTATTGCTGGCCTTGTTATGTCGGCAGCGGCTTTGGGAAGTATTTTGTCCGCAGCACAGTTAGGTAAATTGGCAGATCGGATTGGACATGAGAAAGTGATCTCCAGCGCATTATTAGTATCTGGCTTGTTGCTTATTCCACAAGCATTCGTGACCCATGGTTGGCAGCTAATCGCATTGAGGTTTTTAATGGGGTTGGCCCTTGGTGGTCTACTACCTTGTATTACAGCAGTAATCAAGAAGAATGTTAATGATGACAATGCGGGTAAGATATTAGGTTTTTCCGTTTCGGCCCAGTTCTGCGGACAGGTTGTCGGTCCTTTAATGGGAGGGTTTATAGGTGGTTATCAAGGGTTGTCTCCTGTATTTCTATACACTTCAATCATAATGATGTTTGGAGCATATCTTAGTGCCAAGTTGATAAGTAGACATGGTAAATAAATCTATGCAATTAAGTTTTAATTCGGTTTTTGTTATTATGGACTTTCAGCAGATCATTGTTAAAAATATGGTATCTACTGCTGTCAGTGAAAGTGCAATTATCAATACTCTTAAGTTAAGAGAAAAGGCTAGAGAGGCTGGTGTGCCAGTTTTATATATCAAGGTTGCCTTTTCCGAAAGATATGAAGAGATTGATGAGTGGAATAAGCTATTTGCATCTATAAAACAATTGGATATTCTTAAAATCGGTGATGAAGGGACTTGTCTAGATGAACGCATTATTCCATCGGTGACTGAATCGGTTTTTATTAAACATAGAGTGAGTGCATTTTCTTCATCTGAGTTTTCGGGTTACCTTGAGAATAACAAAGTCAAAACTCTGATTTTGGCTGGGCTAAGTACCAGCGGAGTGATACTATCGACAGTAAGACAGGCATCTGACTTGGATTACAGGATAATTGTTGCTGAAGATGCTTGTGGAGATAGGGAAGAACATGTGCACAGATTTCTAATGAAAGATATACTACCTATGCAGGCCGAGGTTTTAGATACTGAAACTATTATTAAATTATTGGGGTGAGGGGAACATGATTATAAAAAAAGATGGCGAAATGCAAACATTAAACACCCTGCGTGAAATGATAATAAGAATGGATATAGCGCCGGGGGAACGTTTGACTGAGAGATGGTTGGAGACCATTCTGAATGTCTCTCGAACACCGATAAGAGAAGCTTTAGTCCGCCTGCAAAATGAGGGGCTAGTAGAGCGAGAGGGGAAAAAGTGGATCTGCTCCCCGATTGATTATAATGAAATTGAAGAAATTTGCATTTATAGAGAAGCAATTGAGGCTGGTGTCGTTTCCTATATTATGCGTAACAACGAATCCACTGAGTGTTTAAGTGTGATGTTGTCCGACATACGAAAAGTCAAACCTGATGGCTATAACTTCCATGTTGAGTTGGCAAAGGTTTCTGGGAATAGATTTTTTGTTGGAACTATCGATGAGGTTTTAAATAAGTTGTCTCGATTGCGTTATTTTTCTAAAGGTGGTGGTTTTTATGGTGATGAGGAGCACGAAATGATTTTAAGAACAATGTGCTCCGGTGATGTGACTAAAGCGGTCCACTTGATGAGGGAACATATATCAAAAAATAGCCGTCAACTAATTAATGCCATGAGGAATGCGCATCTGTCAATAAAATCTATAAGAAGGTGAGTCATTTTCTTTTAAATGAGTATGTTGTAGATTTACCTTGAATTTTACGTGATTTATTATGTTGAGGGTGAGTATTGGGGCTTGGGTTGCCCCTCATCCTCGGTTGATACTTTCTGATATCAACTCAACTGTCCCTTATCAAGAGGCCATGTAACTTCAATACGCTATAAGCACCAGCTTAAAGATAATTAAATTTGGCTGCTTAAATTATCAAGGTTTTTAATTATTACAACGTTAGATAAAACTATTACATTGATTTACCGCCTATATCTTTGGGTAAAGTCCTGCCACTCGGTTATGTAGCCCAATATAGAATTGTTAAATGGTGTATGCGAGCGTTATTACCTGAAAATTCTCCAATCCGGCCCGGTCTGTTGTCTGGTCGGCCTTCCAGCACCTACCGCGTGCGGCCCGGTGCGCCGGGCGTCATCATGCTTGCACCTACTCACCATGGAGCAAGTTAATGGGCGATTATCATCACGGTGTGCGCGTCGTCGAAATTAATGACGGCACGCGCGTCATCTCTACCGTTTCGACAGCTGTCGTCGGCATGGTCTGCACCGGCAAAGATGCCGACCCGAAGCTTTTCCCGCTCAACACACCGGTACTGATTACCGATGTGATTGCCGCTGCCGGTAAGGCCGGGAAATCCGGCACGCTGGCGAAAGCGTTGTCAGCCATTGGCGACCAGTGCAAGCCGGTGACGGTTGTTGTGCGCGTCGAAGAGGGCAAAGATGCAGCGGAAACCACGTCAAACATCATTGGCGGCGCGGACGAAAACGGCCGCTATACCGGCATGAAAGCTTTGCTCACTGCTCAGGCCGTCACCGGTGTGAAACCTCGTATTCTGGGCGTGCCGGGGCTGGATCCGCTGGAGGTGGCGACGGCGCTGGCCGGGATTTGCCAGCGGTTGCGCGCGTTCGGTTATATCAGCGCGTACGGCTGCAAAAGCATTTCCGAGGCCATCGCTTACCGCGACAATTGAAGAAACCCCGGAAATCCGGGGCTTTTTTCGAAGTGTGGTCAATGCGTGGACACGCTTGGAAGTAAATCCTTTTACTTCAAATGACTAATATATCTTTGCTAGGCCGCTTCGGAGCCTTTTTTATCTCCGCAATTTCCCCTCTCGTTTAACCTTTGTGTAAATTATTGTGGTTTTTTGTATAGATTTTCGTTGAGTTAGCGATAATGATTATTGGGTTCCAGATTGGCGCGCAACTTGCCTGCGCCGCCAAAAGGACACTATCTGGGGTGTGCGCCGCGCGGCGCATTGAGCGTGAGTTCCTTGATGCGATTCAAACATGAAATATATCATTCTGATTTTGCTTATTTTATGCGTCGTCTATGTGCATTACCGCGGGCGGGTACGCTACAACGTGTGGCGACAGCTGTCTGACCATTCCACCTTTACCGCACCGCTGAACGTCTTTATGTACCTGTTTTCCCGCGTGCCGACCACGCCGTACCTGAAGCCGGAGCAGTTCCCTGAGCTGGCGGTACTGCGGGAGAATTGGGAAACCATCCGCGACGAAGGACAGAAGCTGATGGAGATCCAGCAGATCAAAGCGTCCGATCAATTCAACGATGCCGGGTTCAACTCGTTCTTCAAGACCGGCTGGAAACGCTTTTATCTGAAATGGTATGAGGGCAGCCATCCTTCGGCCATGACCCTGTGCCCGCAGACCACTGAACTGCTGCGCAGCCTGCCTTCGGTCAAGGCGGCGATGTTCGCCGAACTGCCGGACGGCAGCCGCTTGCCGCGCCACCGCGATCCTTACGCCGGTTCACTGCGTTATCACCTGGGGCTGATTACCCCCAACGATGACCGCTGCTTTATTGAGGTGGACGGCGAGCGCTACAGCTGGCGCGACGGTGAAGGCGTGATGTTCGATGAAACTTACCTGCACTACGCGGAAAATCAGAGCGGGCAGAATCGTCTGATCCTGTTCTGCGACATCGAACGGCCGATGCGCTACCGTTGGGCGCAGGCGGTGAACCACTGGCTGGGGCGCAATCTGATGAGCGCCGCCACCGCGCCGAACGAAGAGGGCGATCGCACCGGCGGCGTCAATAAGATGTTCAAATACATCTATGCGATACGCCGGGTGGGGAAACGCCTGAAGGCCTGGAACCGCACCGGTTATTACATCATCAAGTGGATTTTGTTCGGGGGGATCGCCGCGGCGATATTCTTCTCGGTATAACGAAGACTGGGGCGCACGGTGTGCGCCCCTTTTTGATCAGGCGAAGATAGTCATCATGTAGGCGGCGAACAGCGCCAGGTGGGCGGTGCCGTTCAGCACGTTGGTGCGGCCGGTCGAGAACGACAGCTGGCACAGCAGCAACACCGTCAGCATCACCACGATATGCGGCGTTTGCAGCCCGAAGATCAGCGTCTGCCCGGTCAGGGTGGCGATGATGGTGACCGCCGGTACCGTCAGGGAGATGGTCGCCAGCACCGAACCGAAGAACAGGTTCATGGCGCGTTGCACCTGATTGTTCAACACGGCGCGCAGCGCGCCCAGCCCTTCAGGCGACAGGATCAACAGCGCCACCAGGAAACCGGTGAACTGCGCCGGCGCATTCACCTTGGTCAGCAGGCCTTCCAGCGGATTGGCGTTGAACTTGGTGACGGCGATAACCGCGATCAGGTGCACGACGAGCCAGGCGGCATGCCAGGCGCTGCTGTGCGAAGAGGGCTTGCCGTGGTGCGGGTCACCATCGTCGTCTTCATGCTCGTACACGAACAGGCTCTGGTGGGTTTTGGTCTGGATCACCAGGAACACGCCATACATGGCGGCGGAGATCAGCGCCACCAGCAGCGCCTGCCCGGTGCTGAAGTTACCGCCCGGCAGCGCGCTCGGGAACACCAGCACGATCACCGCCAGCGGGAAAATTGCCATCAGATACTGTTTAATACCGCCCAGGTTGACGTACTGGGTGGCGAACTTGCGCCCGCCGAGCAGCAGCGCGAAACCGACCAGGCCGGCGGAAACGATCATGATGATGGAATACAGCGTGTCGCGCATCAGCGCCGGCGCGGCGTCGCCGGTGGCCATCAGCGCCGAGATCAGGCTGACCTCGAGGATCACCACCGACAGGCTGAGGATCAGCGAGCCGTAGGGTTCCCCCAAACGGTGGGCGAGCACGTCGGCGTGGCGCACCACGCTGAAGGCGCTGCTGAGGATCCCCACCAGCGCGAGAATATTGATGCCGACGATCAGCGGAAAGTGAGTGGTGCTGCTCCACAGATTCAACACCACCAGCGCGGCGATGGGGAAGATCAGCGAGTATTCGGTGTGGCGAGATTTGGTGGATCGGCCAGGATCGTGTTGCGACTTCATGAGGGTGGCACTCCTTCTCAAACAGCGTAGCCCGTCAGCGCCGGTCGCCGTGATGCGGCAACTCTGCGTTTACAGTAGGTATTTTATATTAGGATACACCCACGGCGCCGGTGTGATGTTGTTTTTATCTGAGAAAGCAATTGCTTGCTTTATGTGATCAGGGTAACAAAAAAACCGCACGGGGTGCGGTTTTATTTACTTACTTTTACGCAATAACGCCAATTTTTAACGTTAGATATGAGAAAAGTCGTGTTTACTTATTTAGTATGCGGTTAATCAAGGAAAATACAGCCGTTAGTCATCAATATTATCCATGATTTCATGCCGTTTATTGTGGTAACCCTCTTCATTTAGCCCCTCACGCCAGTAAGGTACGGCATAAAGACGATTACGATCGCATTGACGTTCACGACGCAGGTAACGGCGCAGCTCTACCACCAGGCGATCTTCACCGGCGAGCCAGAAGTGCGTTTCGCCCTGCGGCAGGGACTGCGCGCGGAAACGGGCGATCAGGTCGTTGGTGTTCTCCGTGCCGCCAACGATCCAATTCACCTCAATGCCGGTCGGTTTTCTCAGATCAATCACGTCGGCGGTGCTGTCGACGCGGACGAAAGCGCGCCCGGCGCTGTGCGGCGGCAGATTCTCCAGCAGCGCGGCCAGCGCAGGCAGTGAGGAAGGATCGCCCGCCAGGCAGTAGAAATCGGCCGCCGGCAACATCGGTTTGGGGCCGCCTGGGTTGCTGATGCCGATTTTATCGCCGGCTTTCGCCTGGCGCGCAAAGTCGACCGCCGGGCCCTGGTGATCGTGGATCGCGAACTCGATGTCCACCTCCGCCTGTTCCGGGCGCACGGCGCGAATGGAATAGGTACGCACGATCGGGCGTACGGCGTCCGCCGCCCAGCGCGGACCGTTTTCGGTCAGCGTCGGCAGGTCCGGCTGGGTTTGGCCGGCGAGCGGCAAAAAGACCTTGATGTGCGCAGCGGCGGCGTTGGCCGGGTAGTAGCGCAGATCGGGTGCGGTAAAGGTGATGCGGCGCAGGTGCGGCGTAATATCCTGTACGGCGCTGACGGCGATCAGGTAGGGGGCGCGTGAGCGAGGGGCTTCGGTAGTCACGGGGATCTCCTTATAGTTCGTTTGGCGGTGAGTATATCATGCCGTTTGATAATGAGAATTGTTTGCTTATTGAGGCGCAACGGCGTGTGAGCTAGGCTTAAGCTTCACGGAATACGCACGGGAGGACGTGATGCCCTATCAAGACACGAACGACTTGCCGGACAATGTGAAGCATGTGCTGCCGGCCCATGCTCAGGCGATCTATAAAGAAGCGTTCAACAGCGCCTGGCAACAATACCGGGATCCTGAAGACCGACGCGGTGACGACAGCCGGGAGGAGACGGCGCACAAGGTGGCCTGGGCGGCGGTCAAGCAAAGCTATCGCAAGGGCGACGATGAGCATTGGCACAAAAAGTAACGCTTTATGGCCTGATAAAATCGCGCAGACGTTATGCTGACCCGGCAATTAATATTATTGCTGCTCAGTACAAATACTTTTCCACGTTAACACCGCTTTGCAACTTGATTGCGCGGCGGGAAAAGAATATGGTCATTATTAATCGGCGCGGTTATTGAATTAATAAAATTCCGCACCTAAAAATAAAATTGCAAAGGTTCAGTAGTGGCGAGGGAGGACGAGAAATCGTATTCCCGGGAGGTTGTAACAGTGTTAACGCGAGATTTTCTGCAAAAAGCGGATTGCAAAACCGCATTCGGCGCTATTGAGGAGTCGCTGTTGCTGACGCCTGAACAGCGCGCAGCCTCGTTGGATTGCACGTTATCGCGCCGGCCGGATCACAGCCCGGTTTGGGTATTCGGTTACGGTTCGCTGATGTGGAACCCGGTTTTTGAATCGGAAGAAGTGCGGCCTGCCATGCTGCAGGGTTGGCACCGGGCGTTCTGCATGCGCTTGACCGCCGGGCGCGGCACGCTGCATCAGCCGGGGCGCATGCTGGCGCTGAAAGAGGGCGGCCAGACCACCGGATTGGCCTTCCGTCTGCCGGAAAGCAAGCTGCGCGAAGAGCTGGAGCTGCTGTGGAAGCGCGAAATGATCACCGATTGCTACGTGCCGACCTGGTGTGAGCTGCAGCTGGAGGGCGGTGAGGTTGTCACTGCGCTGGTGTTCGTGATGAACGCGCAGCACCCGCTGTTTGAAGCAGACACCAGCCACCAGGTGATCGCGCCATTGATCGCCAGCGCCAGCGGCCCGCTGGGCACCAACGCGCAATACCTGTTTGCGCTGGATAACGAGCTGAAGCACCACGGCATGCAGGATGATTGCATCGGCGATCTGGTGCGCTATGTACGGCAATGGTTGCAGCAGAACCGGCCCGGCGCTTTCGGGGCGGAGGCCACGGCCTGAGGCGTTGGCAGGGTGGCAAACAGTGAAGGGCTCAGCACGCTGAGCCCTTTTTCATATATCTAATACCTCTATTTAATAACTTTATTCTGCATGATTATCTAAGTCCCTTTCTTTGTATGGTTATTTATCTCGTTATTTTTAAAGCCATTCATCATTTTCCCCCGTCTTCATCCCCCAAGAGTAACGATAAATAATTCACTTAGTATTAAATTGCATAACTAAAGGCTATTTCTTATTTGTTCAGCCCCGCAGGACTCCGTATCAATATGGCAAACGCTACCGCAAGAAACAGGGAGACGGGGATGAACTTTCAACAATTAAAAATTATTCGCGAATCGGCGCGCTGCAACTACAACCTGACCGAGGTCGCCAATACCTTATTTACTTCGCAGTCCGGCGTCAGCCGGCATATTCGCGAGCTGGAAGAAGAGCTGGGCATTGAAATATTCATTCGCCGCGGCAAGCGGCTGCTGGGCATGACCGAACCCGGCAAAGAGCTGCTGGTGGTGGCGGAACGCATTCTCAACGACGCCAATAACATCCGTCGCCTGGCGGACGTCTTCAGCAGCAACGATTCGGGACAGCTGCATATCGCGACGACGCATACCCAGGCGCGCTACAGCCTGCCGGGGGTAATCAAAGAGTTTCGCGCGCTTTACCCGCGGGTGCGGGTGGTGCTCAATCAGGGCAGCCCGGAGGAGATCGTTTCGATGCTGGCCGCCGGCGAAGCCGATATCGGCATCGCCAGCGAACGGCTGATGAGCGACGAATCGCTGGCGGCGTTCCCCTACTATCGCTGGCATCACACCATTCTGGTGCCGGAAGGGCACGAGTTGACGCGTCAGCCGCAGGTGACGCTGGAGATGCTCAGCACCTTGCCGCTGATCACTTACCGTCAGGGCATTACCGGGCGCGCGAAGCTGGATGCGGCGTTCAAAGCGGCGGGCCTGACGCCGGACATCGCGCTCAGTGCGCAGGATTCCGACGTGATTAAAACTTACGTCGAGCTGGGGTTGGGCGTGGGTGTGCTGGCGGACATGTCGTATGAAAAAGAGCGCGATCGCGGGTTGGTGAGCCTCAACGCCGAGCACCTGTTTGAACCCAATACGGTATGGCTGGGCCTGAAACGCAGCCAGCTGCAGCGCAACTATGCCTGGCGTTTTATCCAGCTGTGCAACCCGACGCTGTCGCTGACCGAAATCAAGGACAAGGTCTTCTCGTCACAGCTGGATGCGGTGATTGACTACCAGATTTAGTCGGACAGCTGTGCCCCGGCGGATTGCCACGGGGAAGGGGGATTAGTCGTCGGTACGTTCGATCAGGTGACGTTCACTTTTTCTGAACGGGCCGATGGCTTCCCATTCCGGGAGTTCTTCAGGCGGACGCGGGTTGGCCATCTCCCAGCGATGGTGTTGGCGCAAAATCTCGATGGCGATGCGTTTTTGCTCTTGAATGGAGAGCGTAGGGTCGGTCAGATCCTTATTTTCCATTTTGGCTGCCTTTCTGCTCGCTATTTATACGCACCTTATCACATTTGGCCCCGTACTTTTCCAGCGATTGTATGTACTTTTTCAGTACGTTGAAGCTGGTTTTACATGTCATGGTACCGGGTATCACCTCAAAGGCGGCCTGACGAGTATACAGCGCCAACACGCGGTGATTGATTGCGTGGCTGATAAGTATGTCCGGCGGAGGCACCGGCGTTAGCCTCTGCTCTTGCAGGTTCAGGCCATACAGATACAGTACCTGCAAGCAGTTGCACAGCATATTGCCTTTCAGTGGATGTTGCGCTTCACGCAGGGAGAAATTCTCCAACGCGACAAGTTCGATAACGTTCTCTGCCTGGAGATAACGGCACAGGCAAAAGCCGGCGCGGCTCAGCGGGCGGGCCATTTGCCGATAGACGAAAGCGAAACTCATCGGCGTTTGGGCACGATATTTAAAAAGAGAGCGCCAATTTAACGTATGCCCGTTTTTTCTGCCTTTTTGCCAGCGCCGGTCTTGTACCGTCAGACGAGTCATAAACAGATCCGACTCAAGCAGGACGCTGTTCATGTCCGCCAGTGTTTGCTCTATCGCTCTCTCATGCCGGTGTGAGGCGCCATTTTCTGATAGATGGTTTTCCATTTTCTTGTCCCTTGGGTGACCGAGCTCACGTTAATCACCCAATGAAACAGACTCAAACCTCGACGTTCATCGCTGCGAATCGCGCCGCAAAGACAGTTATCCATTGCGGCCAGGTGCCACGAGAGTGCGACCGGCCGCGCAATCCTCGCCCTAATAATCAAAATCCCACCTATATACATAAAAAGAATATCTATAGTGATTTAAGTACCTTCAGCTGCCGATCGTGCTCGCATACACTCGCGAAATTATTATAAATTCCATCCGCTTGGAGAGTTTCAGATGAAAGTGCTCGTTCCTTCTTTGCTGTTTTTAGCCGTGGCTGCCAGCGTTAACGCGCAGGCGGCGACGCCGGCCAACACGCTGGTGATCGCGCAGTCTATCGATGACGTGGTCAGCTTTGACCCGGCCCAGGGATTTGAGTTAACCACGGTGCAGTCGTTCAACAGCCTGTATCAACGTCTGATCCAGTCCGATCCACACAACCCTATCGATCTCAAGCCGACATTGGCCAGCAGCTGGCAGGCCGGCGCCGACAATCGCAGCCTGACTTTCAGCCTGCGCCCGGATGCCAAATTCGCCAGCGGCAATCCGCTGCGGCCGGAAGACGTGATCTTCTCGCTTTCACGGGTGGTAAAACTCAATCTGGAGCCGTCGTTTATCCTGACGCAGCTGGGCTGGAACGCGAAGAACGTGGAGCAACACCTGAGCAAGGTGGATGACCACCAGGTTAAAATCAGCTGGAGTGAAAACGTCAGCCCGGCCTTCGTGCTCAGCCTGCTGTCGGCGCCGGTATCGTCGATCGTCGACGCCAAAGAGGCGCTGGCGCACCAGCAGGGCGACGATCTGGGGCACCAATGGTTGAACAGCCACTCCGCCGGCAGCGGCCCTTACAAAATCCGCACCTATGTGCCGCACGAAGTGGTGGTGCTGGACGCCAACCCAGGCTCGCCGGAAGGGGCGCCGACGCTGAAAACCATCCTGATCAAAAACGTGCCCGATCCGGCCGCGCGCCGCTTGCTGATCGAGCAGGGTGATGCCGATATCGCGCGCAACCTGGGGGCAGACCAGATGGCGGCCTTAAAGGGCAAGCCGGGCGTCAAACCCCTGGCCATTCCTTACGCTTCGCTTTATTTCCTGCAGTTCAACGCCAAGGCGTCACCGGCGCTCGGCAATCCGGCGTTCTGGGAAGCGGCGCGCTGGCTGTTTGATTACAAAGGCATCGCCGACGATCTGCTGAAAGGGCAGTTCCAGAGCCATCAGGCATTCCTGCCGGACGGTTATCTGGGGGCGCTCAAGGATCAGCCGTACAGCTTCAATCCGCAAAAAGCCAAAGAGATACTGGCCAAAGCGGGGCTCAGCAACGTCAGTTTCCGTCTGGACGTCAACAACCAGCCGCCGTACCTGGATATCGCCCAGGCGCTGCAGGCCAGCTTTGCCCAGGGCGGCGTGAAGGTGGAACTGGTGCCGGGCATCAGTTCGCAGGTCTCTACCAAGGTGAAAGCGCTTAACTACGATGCGACGCTGACTTCCTGGGGGCCGGATTATTTCGACCCTAACACCAATGCCGCAGCCTTCGCCTACAACCCGGAAGACGGCAGCAAGACGCTGGCCTGGCGCGCCAACTGGCAGATCCCGGCGCTGAGCAAGCTGACGCTGGCCGCCACCGCGGAAAACGACACCGCCAAACGGGTGGCCGACTACCAGCAACTGCAAAAACAGGTGCAGCAAAGCTCGCCGTTCGTCATCGGCCTGCAGGCGCGAAGCCTGATTGCGGTGCGTGACAACCTCAAGGGCTATGTGCAGGGCATCAACCCTGACATGGTGTTCTACAGCAAGGTCAGCAAGTAATGGCCGCTGAACTGTGCGCCAGCGCCGGGGCGGCCCGGCGGTATTGGCGCTGGGGCGGGCGGCTGCTCGGCGGCGTGCTGTCGCTGGCGCTGACGTTGCTTGGCCTGCTGCTGTTCACCTTCATGCTGTCGCATCTGGCGCCGATCGATTCGGCGCTGCAGGTGGCGGGCGATCACGCCAGTGAAGCCACCTATGCGCAGGTGCGGCACGAGCTGGGATTGGATCAGCCGTTGCCGGTGCAGTTTTGGCGTTATCTGGTGCACCTGGCGCACGGCGATTTGGGCATTTCGCGCATCACCGCCCAGCCGGTGTTGAGCGATCTGCTGCGTACCTTCCCGGCGACGGTGGAGCTGGCCACCTGCGCCATTATCCTCGGCGCCCTCGGCGGCATTACGCTGGCGTTTCTGGCGGTGCTCAAACCAGGCAGTTGGCTGGATAACGCGGCGCGTCTGCTGTCGCTGATCGGTTATTCGGTGCCGATTTTCTGGCTGAGCCTGCTCGGGCTGCTGCTGTTCTATGCCACTCTGCACTGGTCGGCGGGGCCGGGGCGGCTTGACGACATCTACTTGTACAGCATGGAGCCGCGCAGTGGTTTTGTGTTGATCGACAGCTGGCTGTCCGGCGATCGCGACATGTTCTATAACGCCATCGGCCACCTGTGGCTGCCGGTCGTGGCGTTGGCGCTGCTGTCGATGGCGGGCATTACCCGATTGCTGCGGGCGGCGATGCTGGAAGAGTGCAACAAGGAATACGTGACGCTGGCGCGTTCCAAGGGGGCCGGGCGCCTGCGCATTCTGCTGCGCCATGTGTTTCCCAACGTGCTGGGCACGCTGATCACCGTACTGTCTCTCTCCTATGCCAGCCTGCTGGAAGGGGCGGTATTGACCGAAACGGTGTTCGCCTGGCCCGGCGTCGGGCGTTATCTGACCTCGGCGCTGTTTGCCGCCGACACGCCGGCGATCCTCGGCGCCACGTTGCTGATCGGCACCTGTTTCGTGCTGTTGAATGCGCTGGCCGACGCCTTGACCTATTTAGTGGATCCGCGAACCCGATGAGCCAATATCTCTCTGAACACGAACCGCAAAGCGAGCCGGCCGTCGGTTACCGCCGCGGTCGGCGCCTGACCACGCTGACGCTGGGCGCGGCACTGGTGGCGATTTTGATCGTCACCGCGCTGCTGGCACCGTGGCTGGCGCCTTTCGATCCCAATCTGCAGCATATCGAGCTGCGGTTATTGCCGCCTTCCGCCGCACATTGGCTGGGCACCGACGGCTTCGGCCGCGATTTGCTCTCCCGCGTGATTTACGGCGCGCGGCCGACGCTGATTCTGGTGTCGCTGATTCTGGTGTTGACCATTCCCATCGGCCTGTTGGTCGGCATTGGCGCCGGTTATCTCGGCGGCTGGGTAGAGCGCATTTTGATGCGCCTGACCGACATTTTCCTGTCGCTGCCGAGCCTGGTGATCGCGCTGGCGTTTGTGGCGGTCATGGGGCCGGGGCTGATGAACGGCGCGCTGGCGCTGGCATTGACCAGCTGGCCGGCCTTTGCCCGCCAGGCGCGGGCCGAAACCCTGGCGCTGCGCCGCAGCGACTACCTGGCGGCGGCGCGCATGCAGGGCATCAACGGGCTGCGGCTGATGGTCGGCCACATTTTGCCTTTATGCCTGCCGAGCGCGGTGGTGCGCGCGGCGCTGAGTCTGGGGGGCATCATCCTGTCCGCTGCCGGTCTGGGGTTCCTCGGCATGGGCGTTGCGCCGCCGACCGCCGAATGGGGCTCGATGGTGGCCGAAGGCAGTAAAGTGATTTTCGATCAATGGTGGGTCGCCGCCGCGCCGGGCGGGGCGATCCTGTTCGCCAGCCTGGCGTTTAACCTGCTGGGCGATGGCCTGCGCGACAAAATGGATCCTCGTCATGGGCACTGATAACACCTTATTGACCGTCGAACGCCTGGCGATCGGCGTGCCGGAGCCACAGCCGGTGGCGCTGGTGAAGAATATTTCGTTCAGCATGGGGCGGGAGCGGCTGGCGCTGGTCGGTGAGTCCGGTTCCGGCAAGTCGTTGACCGCGCGTGCGCTGATGGGGCTATTGCCGCCGCCGTTACAGCTGCAGGCGCATCGCCTGACGTTGGGCGATGAAGACTTAACGCGCCTGAGCGAGCGCCAGTGGAGCCGGCTGCGCGGCGACCGGGTGGCGATGGTGATGCAAGACCCCAAGCATGCGCTGAATCCCAATCAACCGATCGGCCGTCAGGTGGAGGAGCCGCTGGTGCTGCATACAAAGCTGAGTCGCGCCGAGCGGCGTGAAAAAGTGCTGGAGATGCTGGCGGCGGTGGGCTTGCCCGATCCGGCGGCGATGTGCCGCCGCTATCCGCATCAGCTCTCCGGCGGCATGGGGCAGCGGGTGATGCTGGCCATTGCGCTGATCAACGATCCGCAGCTGTTGATTGCCGACGAACCGACTTCGGCGCTGGATCACCAGATGCGCGATCAGGTGCTGCAGCTGATAGACAATCTGGTGGCGCAACGCAATATGGGGCTGATCCTGATCAGCCACGATTTGCAGCAGGTGGCGCACCACTGCGAGCGGGTACTGGTGATGTACAAAGGTGAGCTGTTGGATCAGCTGCCGGCGGCAGAGCTGGCGCAGGCAACGCACCCTTATACCCGCACGCTGTGGGCGTGTCGGCCGAGCCGCGAGACGCGCGGCCAACCGCTGCCGGTGCTGGATCGCGCGCTGTTGGAGACGTTGAAATGAGCGTGATTGCACTGGAGAACCTGAGCGTCAGTCACCGCCAGGGCTACGAACTGCGCACCGTGGTGCATGAGGTTAACCTGCGCATCGAACCGGGCGAGTGCTTCGGGCTGGTGGGGCCTTCCGGCTGCGGCAAGTCCTCTTTGCTGTGGGTGCTGGCCGGGCTGAACGGCAGCTGGCAGGGCGGCTTTGAGTTGCTGGGGCGGCGGCTGCAGCCTGGGCAGGCGTTTACCGGCGAACTGCGGCGCGAGGTGCAAATGGTGTTTCAAGATCCCTATGCTTCGCTACACCCCAAACACCGGCTTTTGCGTACGCTGTCGGAGCCACTCAAACTGCTGAAGGAGAGCGACATCGAACGTAAAGTCAGCGCGGGCTTTCGCCAGGTGGGGTTGGATCCGCGCCTGTTGGATCGCTACCCGCATCAGCTGTCGGGCGGCCAGCGGCAGCGCGTGGCGATTGTGCGCGCATTGTTGCTGCGGCCGAAGCTGCTGTTGCTGGATGAACCGACTTCGGCGTTGGACATGTCGGTGCAGGCGGAGATCCTCAACCTGCTCAACGAGCTGAAACAGGCGGGCGATCTGACTATGGTGCTGGTCAGCCACGATGCGGACGTGATTGACCACATGTGCGATCGTTCGGTGGCGATGGCGCACGGCCGCATCATCGTTTGAACCTATGCCCGCCAACGCGGCGGGCATATCCATCTGGGTAATAAATAAAGCAATTTATCGTCGTTCTTCCGTTAATTCTTACCCCCTACACTCGACAAACAGCGCAACCGCGTGATTGTGGAGAGTGTATTGATGAAACGGTTAATCCCAACTTTATTGTACGGCGCGCTGGCGGCCGCTTTCGGTGCGCAGGCCGCCACCCCGCAGGATACCTTGGTGGTGGTCAGTTCGCTGGAGGGCATTATCAGCCTCGATCCGGCGGAGAGTTTTGAAACCGTCAGCTCGGCCAATCTGGTCAACCTTTATCAGCGCCTGGTGGCACCGGATCGCGCCGCGCCGCAAAAGCTGGCGCCGGACGCCGCAGGCAGTTGGCAAGCGGGCGCCGATGGCCGCAGCCTGACCTTTACCCTGAAACCGCAGCAACGCTTTGCTTCCGGCAATCCGCTGCGGCCCGAAGACGTCATTTTCTCGCTGGTCCGCGCGGTGAAGCTGAACAAGGCGCCGTCGTTTATTCTCGG
Source organism: Serratia sp. SSNIH1 (assembly GCF_002935055.1). Taxonomy (NCBI): domain Bacteria; kingdom Pseudomonadati; phylum Pseudomonadota; class Gammaproteobacteria; order Enterobacterales; family Yersiniaceae; genus Serratia; species Serratia sp. SSNIH1. The sequence goes on along the minus strand of NZ_CP026383.1, from coordinate 3,576,124 downwards.
CGAGTTTGGCTGGACGCCGGATAACGTTGAGCAGCAGCTGAAGAAGGTGGGAGACAACCAGGTGCAGCTCCGTTGGCCCGCCAACATCGGCAGCGAGCTGGCGCTGAGGCTGCTGACGGCGAACGTGGCCTCGATCGTGGATGAGAAGCTGCTGAACGAGCACGCGCAGCAGGGGGACTACGGCAATGCCTGGCTGCGCAGCCATTCCGCCGGCGGCGGTCCGTATCGGGTAAGCAACTATGTGCCGCACGAGGCGCTGCTGTTCGGCCGCAACGACTATGCGCCGTCGCCGGCCAGACTGAAAACGGTGTTGTTCAAGAACGTCAGCGACGCCGGCACCCGCCGTTTGTTGCTGCTGAAAGGGGATGCCGACGTGGCCTACGATCTGGGGGCCGATCAGTTCGACTCGCTGCGCAATGCGCCGGGCGTACGCATCGAGCAGGCCGATGCGCCCCGGGTCTATTACCTCGGTTTCAACACCGGCAGCAAAGACAACCCGGCGCTGGGCAATCCGGCACTGTGGCAGGCGGCGCGCTGGCTGGTGGATTATCAGAGCATCGCCGAGCAGCTGTTGAAAGGGCAATATCGGGTGCATCAGGCCTTCTTGCCGCAGGGATTGGACGGGGCGCTCGACGATCGGCCATTTAAGCTCGACGTGGACAAAGCCAGACAGATCCTGCGCGAGGCCGGCATCGCCGAAGGGACGCGCATCAGTCTGATCGTTATCAACCAGCCGCCGTATACCGACATCGCGCAGGCGTTGCAGGCCAGCTTTGCGCAGGCCGGGCTGCGGCTGGATATCCAGCCGGTGGTGGAGAGCGATCTGTGGGGCAAGATGCGCGGCCGTGATTTTCAGGCAATCTTTACCTACTGGGGCGCCGACTACCTGGATCCGAACACCAACGCCAGCGCCTTTGCCTACAACGTGCCCGGTGGGCCGAAAACCCTGGCCTGGCGCACCCAGTGGGGCATTCCCGCCATCAGCGCGGAAACGCGTGCCGCGGCCGCGGAGGGCAACAGCGCCGCGCGCAGCGCACGTTACGTCACGTTGCAACGTGAACTGCAGGTCAGTTCACCCTATGTGGTGGCTCTGCAGGGGCAAACGCTGGTGGCATTGCGGGACAACGTTGAAGATGCCCGGGTGGATATCGCCAACAGCATGCTGTATCTGGACCGGGTGAGTAAGTAGCGACCGCGCCGCGCGCCTGGCCGGGCTTTCTGGCGCGCCAAAGGCCGACAGCCTGTGAAATCGCGTGCTGTTGCAACCGCGAAACGCGAGATGTTGTATCAAGGTGAAATAAAATGAAATTTCATAACGTGCTCATGTGGCGGTGATAGATTGGCGCTGAAAGGCGGCGGTGTTTACGCCTTTCAGCGCGGTCGTTCGCAATGATGCGGACACATCACGTCAGGAGATATTATGGACAATTACGGAAACGCTGCAGTGGAGCGCGCAGCAACCTTGCTCGCCACCGGTGAGGTTGTGACGCCGGAACAGTTTTATCAGGACAGCGACGGAAGCAACTGGGGGCCGGCGATCAACAAAGCGGCGGCGGCGGCGCTGCAAGCCGGCGGCACGTTGTCCCTGGGCAAACGGGTGTATACGGTCGCCGGGCACGTACTCATTCAGACGACAACGGACATCTACGGCGGCATCGGTTTGCGGGTGGTCGGATTGGGGCGGGCGACCAAAATCGTCAAGACCGCGGACAGCAGCTATACCAATGAACAAGGCGAAACCAAGAAAGCGGTGATCGTGGTGAAAGGCTTCGCCAATCTGACCCTGCACGGCTTGACGTTGCGGGATGATACCGGCGCAGACGATACCCACGGCGTCTGGTTCAGCGATCTCAATATGACGAAGTTTGATATCCGTGACATCTACACCAAGGTGGGCGGTTATTCGCTGTTTGTGTCGGGCGACATGTTCATTAACTGGCTGGTGAACGTGCAGATGGAAGCTAACGCCAATCGCCCGGGGGATGGGGTGCTGTGGATGAACAAATCCGGCACCACCAATTTTATCGACGGGCTCTACGCCGCTCGCGCCAAAGGCACCGCGTTCAGAATTTCAGGATTTTACTCTACGGTCGGCTCGTTGGCTGCGGATGACTGCATCGGCGATATCTACAATTTCAAAGATTTTAACGGCACGATAAATTCATTGGGCTGTGAGAACCGCAATACGCAGCGCGCCGCCAGTGTCAGCGTGCTGTCCACCAACTTTGCCCAGGGCACGATAGGCAATATCAATATCCAGGACGCGCAGAACGTGGAGAGCGGGGGCGTGCTGTGCCGGTTCATCAACGAATCCCGTTGGGATATCGGTCAGTTGAATCTTTACAGCGGTTCGAAAACGCCTTTCCCGGTGGCGATCGCCGCCTGCAACAACAATACCGAGGTAACCTTCAGTAACGTCTATAACGGCGGCGTCCCGGTGGCCGGCAAAAGCACCGTCGACGTCACGTCGTTTTTAAGCGGGGTCGAAGCGATGTACAGTCTGGGGGAGCGGGCTATTGCCCCTTCCTCCACCAGCAATCATTTGCCGCGCAATATCTCGAAACAGCCATCGTGGACTTTGTTAGGCACCCTGACCGCGCCGGATCGGCAACCCACAACGCACATTACGCTTCAGCAGGGCGTAAGCACCAAGGTGCTGGCGTGCGATTTATATATCACGTTCGACCTGTCTTCGCAGGCGACCGCCTTTGTCGTCAATAGAGGCAGCTATAGCGCGAAAAGCGCCTTTATGTTGCGGCGCACCGGGCCGTTGAGCTGCGAAATATATTATCGCGTCGAGAAGGATTTCGGCTTTGGCAGTTATCAGGTGCAGACTACGCGCGGCAGTTACTGGCGGCCGGATGGCGCTTCGTTGAGCGCGCCCCCCTCCGATGCGTTGGAAATCCGTAGCGACGAGATGTTATCCACGACCAGGCTCACGGCGGTCCAGCCACTGGCCAATCCGACAACGGCCAGCACGGCAGAAGTGGCCGGATTACTCAATCGGCTGATCGAGGCGCTGAAGACCTAACGGAACAACGTCAGCGCGCTTTGGTCGGCGCCCATCAAGAGCTGCAGCCAGCCGGCCGCCGCCAAGGCGATACCGAAAGGTTGCGGCGTTCGCCAGCCGCGGCGCGGGTGCCGGCCGCGCCTTACCGCCAGGCCTAACCCGAACGCCGCCGCCAGGCAGACCAACAGCGGCAACGTCGTCCAACCGAGCCAGGCGCCCAGCGCCGCCAACAGTTTGAAATCGCCCTGGCCGATGCCGTTACGCCGTCGCACCTGCCGATAAAGCGCGTTGAGGAGCCACAGCGCCCCGTAACCGGCTGCCGCGCCGATAACCGCATCATCCAGCGGTGCCCAGCGGGCGTCAAGGTTGCACAGCAGCCCGCCCCACAGCAGCGGCTGGGTTAGCCGGTCCGGCAGCCATCGGTGGCGCCCGTCGAGCCAGGCCAGGGCGATCAGCAGCGCCGCAGCCGGTGGCAACCACAGCCGGTGCGCTGCCGACAGGTCGAAAGGCAGCGTCGCCAACGCCAACCCCAGAGCTGTCAACAGCAGGCTGCGGCGGCGCAATTTCGGTAGGTTGGCGCGTACGGCTACCGTTCGCTCCAGCCGGGTGATGAGTGAGAAGGCGAGCAGGCCGGCCGACAGCAGGGCGGTGAAAAACAGCACGTGCCACAGTGAGGAAAGAAACATCAGGGTTCCGTCAGTCGTGAAAAAGATGTTTAAAATAACGGCAAAATGCGTATTTCACCGGGGTGAAATGCGGCGGCCTGCGGGATATGCGCGGTTGCGCGCAGCGCGGCTTTACGTATTGCATGGCGAAACAAGCCGCTACGTGTCGGCTCGCAGCGTTACTGCACGTTTTATCGGCAAAATCGGCGCTAAAAGAGTGTGAATTCACCTGCGTTCGGAGAGGGGCGAGTCAATGGTGTGATGTGACGGCGTCACTGGGGGCGATTGGGGTTTATCCTATTGTTTCTGTTCGCCAAGCCGTTAGGCTTTAAGGGAGAGGCGTCCCCGCCAGGCCGGGACGTAAGATTTTTCAGATCTGTCGCGGGAAAGGCGATAGCAAAGCAGTGGGTTGGCGCGATCCAGGAGGGAGAGAAGCCAACGGTGTCATGACAGACGTGATTCAGACAGGATTTATCAAGACCCAAAAACGATTTTGGCGCCGTCGCCAGGCGGCCTGGCTGGCTGGGCCGCTGATGTGGCTGGCCGGCATGGTGCCCGTGTGCGCCGAATCCCCGCCGGCGCCGGACGCCGTTATTTCTTCCGAACAGCAAGCCGCGGATCCGGCCGAGAACTTGCCGGATCTGGGTGGTGCGCCCGACGACGCCGCGCGTGAAAAACAGTGGGCCGAGATGGCCAAACAGCTCGGCGAGAAAGATCTGAACAACGTTTCACGTCAGCAGATGCGCAGCCGCGCCGAGGATTATTTGCTGGGCCAGGCGGCCGACACGCTGCAGCAACAGGCGCAGGAACTGTTGTCGCCGCTGGGCACCGCGCGGCTATCGTTGAAAATGACCGGGGAGGGGGACTTTACCGGCAGCAACGGGCAGTTATTCAGCCCGCTGTACGACGTCGACGGATTGCTGACCTACAGCCAGATCGGCTGGCTGCAGCAAAGCGCTGGGGCGCTGGGCAATTTTGCGCTGGGGCAGCGCTGGATCGTCGGCGACTGGCTGCTGGGGTATAACACGGCGCTCGACAGCGATTTCGCCCGGCAGCGCAATCGCGGCAGCGTCGGTGCGGAAGCCTGGGGAGACTACCTGCGTTTCTCCACCAACTATTATTATCCGCTGTCGGCGCTGTCGCAGCAGCCCGGCAATGGGGTGTTTTTCAGCCGCCCGGCACGCGGTTACGACATCACGACGCAAGGCTATCTGCCGTTTTACCGCCAGATCGGCGGTTCGCTCAGCTATGAGCAGTACCTGGGCGACAATGTCGATCTGTTCGGCAGCGGTAAAAAGCAAAACGATCCGCGCGCCATGCAGCTGGGGCTCAATTACACCCCGGTACCGCTGGTGACGATGAAGGCGCTGCATAAGATTGGCGCGGGCGGGCAGAGCCAGGAGCAGGTTGAATTGGCGTTGAGCTATCGGCTCGGGGTGCCGCTGGTGAAGCAGATTTCGCCGGAGTATGTGGCGCAGGCCAAGTCGCTGCGCGGCAGCCGTTACGATCCTATCGAACGCAAGAACGTGCCGGTGCTGGAGTTCCGCCAGCGCAAGACGCTGCAGGTGTTCCTGGCCACGCCGCCGTGGAGCCTGCAGGCGGGAGAAACCGTGCCGCTGGTGCTGGAAATCAAGGCGTTGAACGGAATTTCTCACGTCAGTTGGCAGGGGGATACGCAGGCGCTGAGCCTGACGCCGCCGCATAACGCCAACGATCCGCAGGGCTGGACGGCGATCGTGCCGCCATGGGACGACGCGCCGGGCGCCGCCAACAGCTACCGGCTGTCGGTCACGCTGGAGGACGATAAACAGCAGCGCGTGACCTCGAACTGGATAGAGCTGAAAGTGGCGCCGCCGCTGACCGCGACCTCCGGGGAAGACGCGGGCCTGCCGCCGATCAAAACCCTGACGCCGCCGCCCATTCCGGCGCAAACCGGGCCGCTGTACGGCGGCGATTAACCGTTTTTACCCTGAAGCACCCACACGGCCGCCTCGACGCGGGATTTTAGCTTCATCTTCTTCAGCAGGTGTTTGACGTGTACCTTGACGGTGCTTTCGGTGATGGTCAGGCGGCGGGCGATCAGCTTGTTCGGCAGCCCCTGAGCGATCAGCTTCAGGATATCCCGCTCGCGCGGCGTCAATTGCTGAATATCGCGATCGGCGCTGGGGCGGTTTTCCCGCAGGCTGGCGGCGAGGATCGGCGTCAGCGTCTCGCTGAGCACCATCTGCCCGGCCGCCGCCTGATGCAGCGCCTTCAGCAGGTCCTCCGGCTCCATGTCTTTCAACAAGTAACCGTCGGCGCCGCGCTTGAGCGCGCTGACGACGTCGTCTTCATGGTTGGACACGCTGAACACCACAACGCGCCCTGACAGGTCGGTCTGGCGCAGGCGATCCAGCGTTTCCAGCCCGTTGATGCCGGGCATGTTCAGATCGAGCAGGATCAGATCCGGATCGTGCTGTTCTGCCAGCGTGACCCCTTGCTCACCGTTGCTGGCTTCGGCGATGACCTGTAGGCGAGCATCCATGCCAATCAGCTGTTTTACGCCGTTGCGCAGCATCGGGTGGTCGTCGATCAGTAAGATTGTGGCGGCGGTTTCTGTCGTCATGGTGTCTCCGTTAGTCGATGGCGTGGTTATCCGGCGTGAAGCTGACTCGCACCTCGGTGCCGCCGCCGCTGCGCGGTAAAATGTCACAGCGGCCGTGCAGGCTCTTGGCGCGATCGCGCATGATGATCAAGCCGTAATGATCGGGGCGGGACGTCTCGGCCGGCAGGCCGCGTCCGTTGTCGCATACGCTCAGGGTCACTTCGCCCCGTTTGTTGATGACCTGAATGCTCACCTGGCTGGCGGCGGCGTGCTTCAGGATATTGCTGAGCGCCTCGCGGGCGATCTGCAGCAGGTGAATGGCCTGGTAGGCGGGCACCGTGCGCGGCCCCAGCTGATAATCGAGATGGATGGTCAGGCCCAGTTTGGGATTGAACTCCGCGACCGTCGATTGCAACGCCGCCAGCAGGCCCGGCTCGGTCAGCTGCAGGCGGAAGGTGGTCAGCAGCTCGCGCAGTTGGCGATAGGCGCCGTTCAGCTCTTCGCGCATCTGCTGCACCAGCGCCTGACTGGCGGACGAAAGCGTTTCGCCCTGCATCTGCAGGCAGGCGATCTGCATTTTCAGGCAGGAGAGCGATTGGGCGATAGAGTCGTGCAGCTCGCGGGCGATCGCCGCCCGTTCTTCCATCAGCATCAGCTGCTGCTGGTGGTCGACCTGACGCTCGATGGCCAGCACGCTGGTCAACTGCTCCACCAGGGTGTTGATCAACTGGCGGTGCTCATCATTCAGCGGCTGTTGCGGCGCATGCTGCGCCACGATCACGCCGTAGTCGCCGAGCTTGTCGCTCAGGCTCCAGCTCAGCGACGGGTTGTCGGGATGCTGGCGGTCGCTGTCGTTCAGGCAGGCGCTGCACACCGGATTATGGCAATGCTCCGGCCGCAGCGGCTGGTTGCCGCTCAGCTGCAGCAGCGGCTCCCGGCTGTCGTTTTCGTACAGCCGTACCTGAATGGCGCGCAGCGGCGTCAGGGTTTGCAGTTGATTGAGCAGCGGCGTCAGGCGGCTGCACAGCGGTTCGCTGGCGTGCAGCAGGCGGCTGGCGCGATAGAGGAAGCTCAGCACCTGATTCTTCTGCTGCAGGTCGGCGGTCTTCTCGGCCACGCGCTGCTCCAGCCCGCTGTAGGTGGCCGACAACTCGTCGGACATGGTGTTCAACGCGCCGCCGAGCGACGCCATTTCATCCTGGTGGCCGCGCTGTGCGAAGCGGCGGCTAAAGTCGCCGCGGCCCACCGCCAACGCCATCTCCACCAGCTGTCGCCACGGATGCAGCAACCGGCGGCGCAGGTAGCAGGTGGTGCCGATCAGCAGCAGCAGGGTCAGCGCGATGAAACCGGCTTGCACCAGCGTCACCATCAGCAGGCGGCGCTCGGTTTGCCTGTCGATATCCGAGACCAGCTTATCCAGCAGCTGCACGAAGTGCGCCACCTGCGGCGCGGCGTCGGCCGGGCGCTGCGCGCTGCGCAGGCGAGGTTGCAGGGTCTGTTGCCAATAGTCGCGCAGGGCGTCGAAAGGTTGCGTCAGCCCTTCCTGTTCCACCGAACGCTGCAGATCGGGGCTGTTTTCGTCGCGCTCCAGTTCGCGGATCAACGTTTCATGCCGTTCATCCAGCGGCACCTGCGCCAGCAGCCGGTAGCTTTGCATACGCAGCGAGCCGGCCTTGTTGATGGCGTGCGCATTGCCCTGAATGCTCTGAGACATCCAGGCGGAAATCCCCATGCCGGCCACGCCCAGAATGCCCGACAGCAACATCAGCAGGGCGACCTGATTCACGATCGAAAGCGGGGCCAACAGGCGTTTCATAAGCACGGATTCCTGGCGTTTGGCGCCGCTGAGGCTCAGGGACGAAGGCGGCGATGGAGGTAAACAAGTAACGATTCAGCCGTATTTTTGATTATCCCTGAGCATAACCCCATACCTCGAATGAAGTACCCATTAGTTTCCGGCGGGGGGGCAGGACGATGAAAGTGATGCGAGTTTTATTTTCAATGTATTGATTTTAATTGATTTAATTTTTAGTTGTGGCGTACCCCTAAGGGGATGAGGGCGCTATTTGCGGCGCCAACTACTTGCATTCGGGTTGATATACATCAACTTTGCCGCCGGGGCCGCCCCCTAGGGTGTGCGGAATGATTCCCCGTATCTGAGGTTTTTATGTCGCAACTTGCAACGCCTTCATCAAAGAAAACCGGTGCGCTGATTCAGGACTGGCGTCCTGAAGACAGCGCCTTTTGGCAGCAGCGTGGCCATCGTATTGCCACCCGCAACCTGTGGATTTCCATTCCCTGTCTGCTGCTGGCCTTCTGCGTCTGGATGCTGTTCAGCGCCGTCGCGGTCAACCTGAACAAGGTGGGCTTCACTTTCACTACCGACCAGCTGTTCCTCCTGACGGCGCTGCCGTCGGTTTCAGGCGCTATTTTACGCGTGCCGTATTCATTCGTGATCCCGCTGTTTGGCGGCCGCCGCTGGACCGCCATCAGCACCTGTTTCCTGCTGGTGCCGTGCCTGTGGTTGGGATTCGCGGTACAGGACAGCAGCACGCCGTACAGCGTGTTCGTCATCATTTCCCTGCTGTGCGGCTTCGCCGGCGCCAACTTTGCCTCCAGCATGGCCAACATCAGCTTCTTCTTCCCGAAAGCGCGTCAGGGCGGTGCGTTGGGGCTTAACGGCGGGTTGGGAAATCTGGGCGTCAGCGTTATGCAGCTGGTCGCGCCGCTGGCGATCTCTTTCAGCCTGTTCGGCCTGTTTGGCGGTACGGCGCAAAATCAGGCAGAGGGAGGCCAACTGTGGCTGGAAAACGCCGCCTGGATCTGGGTGCCGTTCCTGCTGGTGGCCACGCTGGCGGCCTGGTTCGGCATGAACGATCTGGCGGCGGCCAAGGCATCATTACGTCAGCAACTGCCGGTGCTTAAGCGCGGGCATTTGTGGATGCTGAGTTTGCTGTACCTCGCGACCTTCGGATCTTTCATCGGTTTCTCCGCCGGCTTCGCCATGCTGTCGAAGACGCAGTTCCCGGACGTGGTGATCCTGCATTACGCGTTCTTCGGGCCGTTCCTCGGGGCGCTGGCGCGACCGGTTGGCGGTGCGCTGTCTGACCGCTTCGGCGGCGTGCGGGTGACGTTGATCAACTTTGTGGTCATGGCCGTTTTCGCCGCGCTGTTGTTCCTGACCTTGCCGAGTGCGGGGGAGGGAGGTTCGTTCATCGCCTTCTACGGCATCTTTATGGTGCTGTTCCTCACCGCGGGGCTGGGCAGCGGCTCGACTTTCCAAATGATTGCCGTCATTTTCCGTAAAATCACTGTCGATCGCGTCAAAGCGGCCGGCGGCAGCGATGAAAGCGCGCAGCGTGAAGCGGTGACGGACTCTGCTGCCGCATTGGGCTTTATCTCGGCGATTGGCGCGGCCGGCGGTTTCTTCATTCCTCAGGCGTTCGGCACCTCGCTGGCGATGACCGGTTCGCCGGCGGGGGCGATGAAAGTGTTCCTGGTGTTTTATATCCTGTGCGTGGTGATCACTTGGGCGGTGTATGGCCGCAAGAAAAAGGCCTGAGTATCAAACGGCTTTCTCTATCCCTTCCCGACAGGGGAGGGATATTTCGTTCATTCCGAGTCATCTCTTTTCTCCTCCTCAGTGAAATTTTCTGTCTTTAGGTAAAATTCTCATCCCCGATTACCGTTTTTTTCTTTTTTTATAGCACTATCTCTCAATGTCAGAATGCTTTCGCGTAAACGGATTATATTATTTGCACGGTTTTTTCTTTTTATTGAGAGTATTCCTGCATTAAATCATTAATGCCTTTCCCGCAGGTTAAATGAAATTTCCGGGAGGGTATGGCATAATTAGTGCGATTGTTATAAGATCATCTATAGGGTTTTGTCTTAGGGAAGGTGCGAACAAGTTCCTGATATGAGATCATCATATTCATCCGGAGCGCATCCCAGAGGGACATCATGAGCCATCAACTCACCTTCGCCGATAGTGAATTCAGCACTAAGCGCCGTCAGACCCGAAAAGAGATTTTCCTCTCCCGCATGGAGCAGATTCTGCCATGGCAGAATATGACCGCTGTCATCGAGCCGTTTTATCCCAAGGCGGGCAATGGCCGACGGCCCTATCCGCTGGAGACCATGCTGCGTATTCACTGCATGCAGCATTGGTACAACCTGAGCGACGGTGCCATGGAAGATGCCCTGTACGAAATCGCCTCCATGCGCCTGTTTGCCCGATTATCCCTGGATAGCGCCCTGCCGGATCGCACCACCATCATGAATTTCCGCCACCTGCTCGAGCAGCATCAACTGGCCCGTCAATTGTTCAAGACCATCAATCGCTGGCTGGCCGAAGCAGGCGTCATGATGACCCAAGGCACTTTGGTGGATGCCACCATCATTGAGGCACCCAGCTCTACCAAGAACAAAGAGCAGCAACGCGATCCGGAGATGCATCAGACCAAGAAAGGCAATCAGTGGCACTTTGGCATGAAGGCCCACATTGGTGTCGATGCCAAGAGTGGCCTGACCCACAGCCTGGTCACCACCGCGGCCAACGAGCATGACCTCAATCAGCTGGGTAATCTGCTTCATGGAGAGGAGCAATTTGTCTCAGCCGATGCCGGCTACCAAGGAGCGCCACAGCGCGAGGAGCTGGCCGAGGTGGATGTGGACTGGCTGATCGCCGAGCGTCCCGGCAGGGTAAAAACCTTGAAGCAGCATCCGCGCAAGAACAAAACGGCCATCAACATCGAATACATGAAAGCCAGCATCCGTGCCAAGGTGGAGCACCCGTTTCGCATCATCAAGCGGCAGTTCGGCTTCGTGAAAGCCAGATACAGGGGGCTGCTGAAAAACGATAACCAACTGGCGATGTTATTCACCCTGGCCAACCTGTTTCGGGTGGACCAAATGATACGTCAGTGGGAGAGATCTCAGTAAAAACCGGAAATAACGCCAGAAATGGTGGAAAAAATAGCCTAAATAGGCTGATTCGATGTGTTTGCGGGAAAAAAATCGGCCCAGATCCGCGAAATTTTAATCAGCGAGTCAGCTTGGGAAGAAATGACCTGCTTATTCGCACCTTCCTTAGATGCTGCGCCCATCCAGTGGAATGAACACCGGGGTTAAATCAGACAACTCTCATTCTGTTTTTTCCGGCTTTTTGTAGTCTATCTGGCAATCAGATTAGGTGGAAAAACAGGATGAATTCACGTGGCGGAATGAAATTTCACAATTTTATTCGATTAACAATCAAACAACACTGCTGGCTTTTTCTTTTAAAATCAATTGGGTGCTAGTTTGAATTTTACGGTAATCATGAAAGAAATCCATGTTGCCAACAGGGAAAAAGAGTCGTTTGGATAAACATAACATTCTTAATAAGGCCTAATGTAAAAAATGAAATCAGAAAATTTTTATAAAAGCCAATATCCAATGGATGCAACCTGTTGAGTTTACATTTAATTTCTTGAACATTTTTTGATATTTCTATACAAAGTGTGCAGGACAGGCACGCTAAGGAAATTAAAAGTGAATCTTGATAAAAGAATAAAGATTAGGAATCTCGATGTTCTGACTCCTGCCGGGGAGAAATTCCGTCTGCGTTGTAAGGAGTATCAAATTCTTTCGCTGCTTGTCGCCAGATCACCAGAACTGGTTACCCGAACGGAAATTATAGAAAATATCTGGAAAGGAACGTATTGTTCAGATTCAACGATAAATCAAACAATTAAATCTATTCGTCAGAAAATTAGCGATGGGGAACATACGCTTATCAGAACCATTCCTCGTTTGGGTTACAAGGTGGAAAATCAAGCCGTTTTTCACTTTATATCCGAAGATGAGGACTACGCTGACGACGATATATTAAATGACGGCAATGATATTGGCGCTGATATTCAAGCGGAACTTTCCGAAAACGAAAGTGAATCGCCTGAAATCAACGAAGAGAAAATAGATAAGCCGCGTAAATCGCCCCTTGTTGCTGCACCTGTCGCAACGATGGAATCAGCCAAAGCACCGGTGCAGGAAAAGAATCCGGCGGCAGTGCGTCGCTTTTTCAGCATGCCTGCCAGCCGCGTAGTGAAATACCTGACGGTATTCGCTTCGTTGCTGGTTATTTCACATTTTTCATATGTGCTCGGTAACCAAACTCGCCCACCGGTGATCAATGATATTCAGAACAACACGCGCGTCGTGTTGACGCTGACGCTGAATAATCCCCATACCAACAGCCCGCAAACCCTGTTCTGCCTGTACCAGGGCGAGAGCATGGAACAGGCGACCATCGAATGTGTCGACCCTAAGCAAGGGCAGCTTAAATTGCCGGTAAAATATGAGACCTCTTCTACGCCGGGTAAAGGTCGGATTAATCTCATATTGCCGAATAAAACCTTGCAATATCAAGTTGCTTACGATGTTAAAAATTAACGCTGCATGAGGTTTTATCTTTAGCGATAATTTTACATTTGATGAAATCTTTTATTTCATTATTTGTTATTTGAAAGCCAGGTTCGATTTGTCCAGTCTGGAACTCATTACCTAACGCATATTAGCGCCCTGTTTCCATTGCGGTGACAGGAATAATGAGAAACCTGCTGAGTGACAAATTATGGATAAGCGTAAAGTAGCTATTATCGGGGGTTCCGGTTTTATCGGAACACGCCTGGCGAAACGTCTCAGTGAGCGCGACGACCTGACGTTGGTCATCGTTGACAAGCAACCCAGCGCACATTTTCCGGCGCTCTATCAGTATGGCGATGTGACGCAGCCCCAGACCTTGCAAGAACCGCTGGCGGGCTGTGACGCCATCATTAATCTGGCGGCGAAGCATCAGGACAATGTCGATCCTATTTCGCTCTATTACCAGGTCAATGTCGAAGGCGCACGCCATGTCTGCATGACCGCCTCCGCATTGAATATTCGCCAAATCATTTTCACCTCCTCGGTTGCCGTTTACGGGTTCGTTGAACAGGAAACCGATGAAGGGGGGCGTTTCGAGCCCTTCAACCATTACGGCAAGTCCAAGCTCGAAGCGGAATATGTTTATGAAGCCTGGCGCAAGGCGGATAGCGCCAACAAATTGACCATCATCCGCCCGACGGTGGTTTTCGGGGAAGGCAACCGCGGCAACGTGTATAACCTGTTCCGCCAGATCGCCAGCGGCCGATTCGTGATGATTGGCAGCGGTAATAATATGAAGTCGATGGCCTACGTTGAAAATATTGCCGCGCGGCTGGAACATGCGCTGGATCAACAGTCAACGTATCAGGTCAGCAACTACGTCGATAAACCGGACTTTACGATGAATCAGTTGGTCGACGTTATTTCCTCTTCCCTGGGCAGAGAGAATAAGACGATTCGCATTCCCTATGCCGTAGGCATATGCGGCGCAACCGCCTTGGATGTTGTCAGTAAAATAAGTCGCAAAAAATTCCCAATCAGCCGCGTCAGAGTGCAGAAATTCTGCGCCAGAACGCAATTTAAAAGTAGTGTGCGGAATGACTTCGTGGCGCCGGTAGAACTTGATTCGGCAATCGAAAGAACCATTAAGCATGAGTTTTCTGAGAGATAACTTAATCGCACGCTGGCGTTATTTACCTCTTTCCGCCGAAAAGCGGATAAATCTGCATTTTTCAGGATTAATTCATGCTGACTTATATCCTGGCAGGATCAATTTTGTTTTTGTTAATAGCGCATTGGGAGCTGTAACTCAAGGGCGGTAGCGTGCTTATTCGCTGGAGGAACGATGTTATATCAACTGAGCGTGATATTTGTGCTGGCGGTCGCCTGGGTGCTTATTGCCCGCCGGGCCGCTTTGGTGGTGGGGTTGGTGGATAAGCCCAATGCGCGCAAGCAACATCTGGGGCATATTCCGCTGGTCGGCGGCATCGCCGTGTACCTGACGCTGATGCTGATGACGCTGTGGCAACCCGCCTGGCTGCCCGACAGCGCCGTCTATCTGTTGTGCGTCACGGCGCTGGTGGTGTTGGGCGTACTGGATGACCGCTTTGATCTGCCCGTGGCGCCGCGCGTCATGGTGCAGGGAGGGATCGCGCTGGCGATGATGCTGGCGGCAGGGATGCAGCTTTCCTCACTGGGCTATGTCTGGGGCCATCAGGAAGTGATGCTCGGTTATGGCGCGCTGCTGCTTACGCCGCTGGCGGTCTGGGGGGCGATCAACGCCTACAACATGGTCGATGGCATCGATGGGCAGCTGGGCGCCTTGTCCTGCGTCACCTTCGTGGCGTTGGCCATCCTGTTCGGATTGGGCGGCCGGGAAGACCTGGCGTTGTGGTGTCTGGGCCTGATCGTCGCGCTGGCAGCTTATCTGCTGTTTAACCTGAGCCTGTTCGGTGCGCGCAACAAGATCTTTATGGGAGACGCCGGCAGCATGGTGATCGGCTTTAGCGTGCTGTGGCTGGTGTTGCTGGCGACGCAGGGGCCGCAGGCGGTGATGCGCCCGGTCACCGCGCTGTGGCTGATCGCCATTCCCCTGATGGACATGGTGACTGTGATGGTGCGCCGCCTGTTGCGCCGCCAAAGCCCCTTCAAAGCGGGCCGCGATCACTTACACCATATTTTGATGCGCCGCGGGCTCAATGCGCGCCAGGCGCTGGCAATGAGCACCATGCTGGCGGTGACGCTGGCCTGCGTCGGCATTTGCAGCGAAGTGTTGAAGCTGCAGGAAAGCCTGATGCTGGTGGCGTTTCTGCTCTGTTTCTGCGGTTATTTCGCCATGCTGCGTGAACCGCGCCAGGCAACGGTACTCCGCGACAACCCCAGCGTTGGCCGATAATCCTCTCACGGGCTGCGGCAGCAGCCCGTTTATCACGGTACCTCCATGAATCTTCATTTGGCCCTTTTGATGCCGTTGGTCTGCACCTCCGCGCTGTTGAGCGGTTGTACGGTGGTCCCCGGCTCGCATTTACCGACCAGTGGAAAAGCCATCGTCGTGCAGCAGGACGACGATTTCGATTTGAATAACCAGGTACAGGTCTATCGCATGTCGCCGATGCTGCTGCAGAAAATGCGGCGCGTAGAACCGGTCGCCCGGCCGAACCCGGCGCTGGATCAGCGGTTGCAGAGTTATCAATACCGCATCGGCGTCGGCGACGTGTTGAACGTCACGGTTTGGGATCACCCCGAGTTGACCACGCCGGCCGGGCAGTACCGCAGCGCCAGCGACACCGGCAACTGGGTGCATGCGGATGGCACGATCTTTTATCCCTATATCGGGCGCGTGGCGGTGGTGGGCAAGACCGTCACCGAAGTGCGCAGCCTGATTGCCGGCCGTCTGGCGCAGTATGTGGAAAGCCCGCAGGTGGACGTCAGCATCGCCGCTTTCCGCTCGCAGAAGGCTTACGTGACCGGCGAAGTGAAAACCTCCGGCCAACAGGCGATCACCAACGTGCCGTTGACCATCCTGGACGCGATCAACGCCGCCGGCGGCCTGACGGACAACGCCGACTGGCGCAACGTAGTGCTGACCCATCAGGGCAAGGAGCGGGCTATCTCGCTGCAGGCGCTGATGCAGCGCGGCGACATCAGCCAGAACGCGCTGCTGCAGCCGGGCGACATCCTCTACATCCCGCGCAATGACGAACTGAAAGTGTTCGTGATGGGCGAGGTGGGTAAGCAAGCGACGCTGAAGATGGATCGCAGCGGCATGACCCTGACCGAAGCCCTCGGATCTTCCGAAGGGATCAGCCAGACGGTGGCGGATGCGACCGGGGTGTTCGTGATCCGGCCGAGCGGCGGTAAAACGCCGCAGCGGCTGGCGACGCTGTATCAGTTCGATCTCTCAGACGCCAGCGCGCTGGCGATGGGCGCTGAATTTCAGCTGCAACCTTACGACGTCGTGTACGTCACTGCGGCGCCGGTCGCGCGCTGGAACCGTTTGATCAGCCAGCTGGTGCCGACCATCAGCAGCTTTAACGATCTCAGCGAGGCGACCTTGCGCGTGCGCAATTGGTAACTCCGCAGGGTGAATAAGGAACAGAAGATGAAAAACAATGCGCTGTCCGTGATGGTGGCCGAACAAGATGAAAAGCTGGAGTGGGAGCGCCTGATCGGGCCGCTGTGGGATAACCGTTGGCGGATCGCCGCCGTGACCGGTTTGGCCGGCGTGCTGGGTGTCGCCTACGCCCTGCTGGCCACCCCGGTATACCAGGCCACGGCGGTGGTGCAGGTGGAGAAGCAGCTGTCCGGCGATTCGCTGCTGCGTGAAACGCTGGACAGCTCGATGGGGCAAAGTTCGGCGACGGAGGATGAGGTGACGCTGGTCAAGTCACGCTACGTGCTGGGCAAAACGGTGGACGCCCTCGGCCTGACGGTGCGCGTCAGCCCGGACTATTTCCCGGTGTTCGGCAAAGGCTTTGCCCGGCTGAGCGGCGAAAAGCCGCCGGTCCTGGACATTGCCACGCTGACGACGCCGGAGGACATGCTGGACGAAACGCTGACGCTGACGGTGCGCGACGGACAGCATTACGAATTGAGCCATGACGGCGACAAGCTGTTCAGCGGCGTGGTCGGGCAGCCGGTGGCGCAGGGCGGTTGGAACATGACCGTCTCGGCGCTGGACGCGGCGCCGGGCGCCAGCTTTACCGTGGTCAAAGTCGCGCGTCAAAAAGCGGTGGACGATCTGCGTAAATACCTGGACGTGGCGTCGGGTGGCAAGGACAGCGGCATCATGACCTTTACGCTGCCGAGCGAAGATCCGCAGAATGCCGAGGCGATGCTGAAGAACATCACCGACAACTATCTGCAGCAGAACGTGGATCGCAAAACGGAAGAGACGCAGCGTATGCTGGCGTTCCTGCAAGAGCAGCTGCCGCAAACGCAAACCTCATTGAACAACGCCGAAACCCAGCTCAATCAATTCCGCCAGCAAAACGACTCGGTGGATCTGTCGCTGGAAGCCAAATCGGTGTTGGACACGCAGGTGCAGCTCGAGGCCCAGCTCAACGAGCTGACCTTCAAGGAAGCGGAGATCTCCAAGCTCTATACCCGCGCGCACCCGGCTTACCGGGCGCTGCTGGAAAAGCGCGCCACGCTGGAGGCGGAAAAGGCGCGGCTGGGTAAACAGGTGCAGACGCTGCCGAAAATGCAGCAGGAGATCCTGCGCCTCACCCGCGACGTGCAGGTGGATCAGCAGGTTTACATGCAGCTGATGAACAAGCAGCAGGAGCTGAGCATCAGCAAGGCCGGCACGGTGGGCAACGTTCGCATCATCGACGAGGCGGAAACCGCTATCCGGCCGATTAAGCCGCAAAAGGCGTTGATCGTGCTGTTGGCGCTGCTGCTGGGCGCGGCGGGCGCCGCCTCGGTCGTGCTGTTGCGCGCGGCTTTCCATCGCGGCATCAATGACATCGATACCCTGGAGAGACGGGGCATCAACGTCTACGCCACCGTGCCGCTGTCGCCGTGGCAGGTGAAGCGCAACCGCGAACAGCGTCATTTGCTGCCCAAATCCGGCGGCCGGCGCTTGCCGATCCTGGCGGTGGCCGAACCGACGGATCTGTCGGTGGAAGCGATCCGCAGCCTGCGCACCAGCCTGCATTTCGCCATGATGGAGGCCAAGAACAACATTCTGATGGTCTCCGGTGCCAGCCCGGAAAGCGGCAAGAGCTTTACCAGTACCAACCTGGCGGTGGTGGTGGCGCAGGCCGGGCAGCGGGTGCTGTTGATCGACGCCGATATGCGCAAAGGCTTTCTGCACCGCTGGCTGGCGGATGACGGGCATCAGGGCCTGTCCGACCTGCTGGTGGGCAACGTGATGGCGGAACAGGCGGTGCGGAAAACCGCCATCGCCAATCTGGACTTCGTGCCGCGCGGCCAGGTGCCGCCGAACCCGTCCGAACTGCTGATGCACCGCCGTTTCGCCGATTTTCTGCGCTGGGCCGGGCAAAACTACGATCTGGTGCTGATCGATACGCCGCCGATTCTGGCGGTGACGGATGCGGCGATCGTCGGCAATCACGCCGGCACCTCACTGCTGGTGGTGCGTTTTGAGGTCAACACCGTCAAGCAGATTGAAACCAGCATGCGCCGTTTCGAACAGAATGGGGTGGGGATCAAGGGCGTGATCCTCAACGGCATGGTGAAAAAGGCGGCAACCGACATGAGCTACTACAACTTCGCCTATCCAAGCCATCGGGAAGATCGCCCACAGGCAGGGGAATAAGCGGGTGAAGGCCATTATCACCAATGCCCTGTGGCTGATGCTCGAACGCGTTTCGCTCAGCCTGTCCGGCATCTTCGTCTCCATTTACGTTGCGCGCTATCTGGGGCCTGCGCAGTTTGGCGCGCTCAACTATCTGTTGGCGACGATTGCCATCGTGGTGCCACTGGTGCAGTTGGGCGCCGACAGCATCATTTTCAACCGCGTCGCCCGCCGACAGCCGAGCGGCATTCGCCTGATGCTGGCGTCAATACGCCTGCGCCGTTGGCTGTTCCTGGCGGTGACGCTGCCGATACTGACATGGAGCTATTTCAGCCAATCGCCCGCCAGCCAACTGATGACGTTGTTGCTGCTTGTCAGCGCCTATTTCTCGATTCAGGACGTGTACAAGATTTATTACGATGCCCGCCTGCAGTCGAAACGCAATACGCTGATCAACAACCTGGCGCTGCTGCTGTCGATCGGGCTGCGGCTGGCACTGGTGAGCGCCGCGCTGCCGCTGGTGTGGTTCGCGGTGCCCTACATCCTCAGCAGCGCCGTACCTTACCTGGCGCGCCTCTGGTTATTCCGTGGGGAAGCTGCGGCCTCGCCGCGGGTTACGCCGCGCCAGGCCGGGCGCTATGGCCGTTATTTGCTCAAGGTGGGCCTGCCGCTGGCCATCTCCAGCCTGTCGATAGTGATCTATACCCGCATCGATCAAATCATGCTGGGCAATCTGGTCGGCGAGCAGGCGGTAGGCTGGTTCAGTGCTGCCACCACCCTCAGCCAAGGCTGGGTGTTCGTGCCGATGGCGCTGATCACCTCGTTGATGCCGGGCATTGCCAGCTGTCGCGATCCGTTGGAGCAGGAATACCGTATCCGGGTGCTTTATCTGGTGGTCTTGGGCCTGTCGTTGCCGGTGTTGCTGGGCCTATGGTGGTTCGCTCACCCGGCCATTGCGCTGCTGTACGGTGCCGCTTTCCAACCGGCCGCCAGCATCCTGGCTATTTGTACGCTGACCTCGCTGTTCTCGGTCATGGGGACGGTTTCGTACCGCAGCATCGTGCTGTTCGCCGGCTATCGCTTTATCGCCATCAAGATGCCGTTGGTGGCCGTGGCGAACGTGGTGATGAATCTGCTGCTGATCCCGCGCTACGGCCTGATCGGTGCGGCGGTGTCTACGCTGCTGGCGGAGTTCATTTCGTTCTTCGTGCTGAACAGTTTATTCCGTGGCGGAAAAATTACCCGACTGCAGCTGACCTGTTTTTACTGCTTGCCGCGTCTTGTCAGCAAATTAAGGAGAGAACATGTTAAACATCCTGGTTAAAAACATTTCCAAGCGCCTGCCCGATGCCTGGCACCATCAGGTTAAATACGCGCTCTATTTCAAGAAGCTGCCGCACCTGTCAAAACCGACCGGCTTCAGCGAAAAGATCATGCGTCGCAAAATTTATCCGCGCAGCATCTACACCACCTTGTCGGACAAGTTCAAGGTACGTGAATTTATCGCCGGTCTGTGGGGCGAGGAGTATCTGGTGGAACTGTATGCGCATGGCACTGAGCTCAGCTACGACATGTTCAGGCAATTGCCCAACGCCTTCGTGCTGAAGGCCAACCACGGCAGCGGTTATAACCGGTTGGTGTTCGACAAGCGGCAGGTTAGCTACGCGGAGTTATACGATCTCAGCAACGCGTGGATGCGCAGCAACTTTTACGAGCAGAGTCGCGAAAAGCATTATCTGGATATCGAACCCTGCATCATGGTGGAGCGCCTGTTGCTGGATGGCGAGCAGGTGCCGAACGATATCAAGTTTCATTGTTTCAACGACAATCATGAAATTCGCATGTTCATCCAGGTGGATTATCAGCGTTTCGGCACTCATCGGCGCGATATTTTCGATATCGACTGGAACCGCACCGAAATCCGTATCAGCTTGCCGAATGCCGACGAACCGATGCCGCGCCCTACGCGGCTGGACGAAATGACGCGTTTGGCTCGCCAGGCAGCGCAGCAGTTCTCTTATGTCCGCGTGGATTTCTACCAGGTCGGCGAGAAGGTGTATTTCGGTGAGTTGACGTTTACGCCTGGCGCGGGGTTAAGCAAGCTGATGCCGAAAAACATTGAGCAGGAATGGGGCAGTTATTTTACTGAGTAAACACTTATGCAAAGAGTCGCCTCCAATTTTCAAATGCATGCCAACCCCGGTTATAATCAGTCGCGGGATTTAGTCAATCAATCCATCGTATTGACCTTTCTGCTGATGTTTTTCGTGAAAACTTTCCTGACCTCGGGATCGTTCAACAGCGAGCTGATTAATAAAACCGTGATGGGGCTTAATGGCCTGATGTTGCTCTATGTCGGTTATGCATTTTTTATCGCTACGCTGGCGGAAAAAGCGGTTGCGGGTTTTTTGGCTCTGTTGTTTCTGGTTAATATTGCCACCGGGCATGGGGATTATCTGTTTGGCGCGGTATTCAGCACGGCGGTGATCATTTTATTTCGCCGCATAGACATGGGACGTGGCGCTGAAATGTTTGCTGTCGCCTTTTTGGTGGCAGGGTTGCTGATGGTCATTCCCTATAGCTTTTACACCAATGGGTTTGTTTATCTTGATGAACGTTACGGCAACAGATTAACGCTGGGTTTCGATAACCCGAATACCCTGGCGTATTATTCTTTTGCCTTGTTCGCCACACTGCTGTGCCTGATCGACCATGCGAAATTAACGCGTGGAATGAAAAATATTGCGTCGTTGGCGGTATCGGCGTTAATTCTCCCGGTGCTGATGTATTCCTATTCTCGCACCTGTTTTATGCTGGCGTTGTTGATGTTATTGCTGTTTTGGCTGGCGCCGCTGCTGCGTGTGGCCCCCAATAGAAAAGTCTGCATCGTGCTGACGTTGGTTATTGTCGGCTTTCAATTCGCCAGCGTTATGCTCTGGGGCAGCAATCCGGCATTGGACGTCCTCTTGAACCAGGCGTTGACCGGGCGAGTCTGGTTCTCCTGGCAGATGCTTCAGTCGGTGGGGTTACCCAATCCGCTGTTCGGCATGAATATAGAACCTTATAAACCCGTCGATTTCTTCTTCATTGCCATGTTTTATTCGGCCGGTGGCATCGCCTCTGTCGTCATGCTTTTCTGTTATTTTCACCTGTTGGGTAACATGCGCAAGCTGAGTCGATTCATGCGCTGGGTGGTGGTGGTTTTCCTGTTAACAACGTTGACGGAAACCTATTTTTTGGTCCCGGTATTTAACGTGTCGTTATTGTTGCTTTGCCGTGGAAAAGAAATGATAAATTCTAAATTAGAGGGTTAAGAAATGGATTTCTCGATCGTGATCCCTATTTACAATAGTGCACGCTATCTGCCTAAAACTCTGAAGCGGGTTTTCAACGCTTGCCAGGGGTTCGACTATCAGGTGATTTTGGTTGATGATTGCTCTGACGAGGATGATATCAAATATATTCGCCAGATAGCAGCAACCAATAGCAACGTGATGCTGCACGAGAAAAAAAAGAAGAGCAATGCGGCGGTATCGCGTAACTTAGGCATCAAGTTGGCGCAATCGGAGATCGTGTTTTTTCTCGATTCCGATGATTACTTCACAACCAACTATATTATCCGCCGCATGAATAAACATGAAGATCGCCATATTGATATTATCTTCGGTAACTATGCGGAGGTGAGCGGCGATTCGGTACGTGACTTCAACTTCCACTACAAATCCGGCTCTTCCGGCGAAGATTTTCTTTTTCTGGAAATGGGCGATATTCGTTCATCCACCATCAGCATACGTAAAAAAAGCGATCGCCGCTTTTTATTTCCCGAGTTCCTCAATAAGCATCAGGATTGGGGTTTTTTGGTCAATGCCACCAATTTGGGCGCGCATGTGGCGCACGACGCCGGCGGAGGGGTGTTTCTCGACGTAGGGCGCTACGGGCGCATGACGGCGAAGCTTAATCTGGAGGCCAGCGATCGCTTTATCAATACCTTCCTCAGTCCCAGCGATCGGCATATCAGCGGGTTCGCCTGCAAACACCTGCTGGCCTCGCTGTATTCGGAGAACGCCCAGGCGTTCAATTATTACTCGTCGCGCATCGTGCGGCGCAGCCTGAGCGGCAAGTTCAAGATGATCAAATGGTATGGCGATTGTCTGGCGCGGTTGGGGTTGTTCTCGGTTGGCGGCCGGCTGCTGCGCAATGTGCGCCAGGGATTCAGGAGATGATATGCAACCACGCAAGGTAATCATCGTTATCGAAAATATAGCGGGCAAGGGTGGAACTGAACGGGTCGCCAGCGGTTTGGCCAATGCGCTGGCGCGTCTGCCGGGCTACGAGGTGGCGCTGTTTTCGCTGTTTGGCGAGCGGAGCTTCTTTCCGCTGGCGAACGACGTCCGGCTGCGCTGCGGCGACGGCGATTCGCTGTTCTGGCCATGGCGGCTGGCGATGGCCCTGCGGCGTGAACGCGCGGACGTGATCATTACCGTTTCCATGGGGAAACTGTCGGTGGTGATGACGCCTTTTCTGCGTTTGTTCTGTGCCCGCAGCCGGCTGCTGTTGAGTGAACACGTCAGCTTTCACCAGTATCCGCGCGTATTTAAGTGGTTGAAGTTGCTGGTTTACCGGCTGGGTGACCGCGTGATTTTCCTGACGCGGCAAGATAGCGATGCCATCGCTCGCTGGGTGGGGGCCGGGAAATGTCGGGTGATCGAGAACGTTTCACCGTTCGGCACGCAGGCGCCGACGCCGACGCTGCAGAAAAAGGTGGCGCTGGCGGTGGGGCGATTGAGCAATCAGAAAGGCTTCGATCGTCTGATCGCGTTGTGGCGAGGAGTGGCGGCGCAGGCGCCGGATTGGCGGCTGCTGATTATTGGCGACGGTCCGGAGCGCGACGCATTGCGGCGGCAGATTGAAGACGCCGGGTTGGAGCGGCAGGTGAGCCTGCTGCCGGCCACCGCCGACGTGGCGGCCTATTATCGCCAAGCCAGCCTGTATCTGATGACTTCTCGCTATGAAGGGTTGCCGATGGTGCTGATCGAAGCCATGAGTTTCGGCCTGCCGCTGGTGGCCTACGACTGCAAGACCGGCCCGGCCGAGTTGATAGACGATGGTGTCAACGGCTATCTGGTGCCCGATGACGACGCCGCCGCCTTCAGCGAAGGGGTGATCAAACTGATGCTCGATCCGGGTTTGCGTGAGCACTTTTCTCTCGCCGCGTTAGAGATGTCCCGTCGTTTTTCTCCCGAACGTATTTATCCCGAGTGGCAACAGCTCACCGAGTGAGGACAGAATGGAAAAGATATCCGTGATAATGCCGGCCTACAATGCGGCGAACTCTATTAAAGAGTCGATTCTAGGCGTGCTGAATCAGCGATTTACCGATTATCACCTGTATGTGATCGATGATGCGTCCACCGACGACACTGCCGAGGTGGTGCGGCCGTTTATCCACGATCGCCTCACCTACATACGCAATGAGCATAACCAGGGCGTGGCGGAAACGCGCAACATCGGCATTGAGGTGGCGAAAGGCGACTATATCGCCTTCTGCGACAGTGATGACGTATGGCTCCCCAACAAGCTGTCGCGCCAGGCGAGCATTTTGCAAACCCGCCGCTACGACGTGGTGTGTTCCCATTATTACACCTTCGAAGACGACCTGAAGTTGATCAAAAACACCCGTGGTGCGGATGAACTTATTGGCTATCAGGACATGTTGAAAAGCAACTGGATCGGCAATCTCACCGGGATTTACAACCAGAAGCGCATCGGTAAGGTGTATCAGCAAAAAGTGGGTCATGAGGACTATTTGATGTGGCTGGCTGTGCTGCAGAAGGCGCGTAACGGGCTGGCCTACTGCATTCCCGAACCGCTGGCCTGTTACCGATTGTCTACCCACTCGCTGTCGGGCAACAAAATCCGCGCCGCGGACTGGCAATGGCGGATTTACCGTCAGCATTTGGGGCTGTCTTACCAGAAATCCTGCTATCTGTTCGCCACTTACCTGTTCAACGCCGTGGTGAAAAGGAAATGACCATGAAGGGGATGTATCAGATGGCGGCTCTGGGCTGCTGCGCCTGGTGGAGCGCCTCGGCTCTGGCGCAGAGCTGCCAACTCAATCTGTTGGCCAACCCCGGCTTTGAGGAGGGGCTCAGCGGCTGGCGTGCGCAGGGCGCACAGGCCGACGGCGATGCGCACAGCGGCCGTGGCAGTCTGCGTTATGACAATGCAGATGCCGCGCAGTACCGCACCTTCAGTCAGATGCTGCGGGTTGCGCCCGGGCAGACGATCGATTTCGGCGTCTGGCTCAAGACCCATGGCGTACGCGGGCAAAGCCGCGACGGCGGCGCCGGGGTTTATCTGCAGAGCTTCGATGCGCAGGGGCGCTTTCTGGAAGGCAGCTATCCGGCAGGGGTGACCGGCGACAGCGGCTGGCGGCAGGTGAGCGCCAGCTATACCGTGCCGCCGCAGGCGGCGCGAGTCACTTTTGGCGTCTATCTGCGCAAGGGGAGCACCGGTACCGCCTGGTTTGACGACGCCTATGCGTGTGCTCGAGCGTCTACGCCGGCGCTGTATCAGCTCGGCGCGTCGGCGCAGGGGAAGGTCGACACGCTGTTGGTCACTTCGCAGCCGCAGCGTTTGCAGGTCAACAGCGAATTGCTCAATGCCGAGGGGCAGGTTGTTCACAGTAGCCGCGACCGTTATCAGGTTGAAGGGCAGCGCCGTATCGAATACCCACTGCCGACCGGCCTGGCCCAGGGGGAATACCGCCTGCGCCAGCGGGTCACCGGGCAGCAATCCCAGCCGGCACAGGACAGCGAGCTGTCTTTTCGCGTAGGGCAGCCTGCGGCCAAAGTGGCGATCGACAGCGAAGGCTTTACCCTGCGCGATGGTCAACGGCTTTTCCCGTTGGGTATTTACGCCAACGTGGCTACCGATGAGCATTTGGCGCGCATCGCATCGGCGGGATTCAACACGGTGCTGAATTATGATTATGGGGAGAAGAAAGATCCTTATGCCTTTTTCCGCAACGCACGCCAGCGCGGGCTGTTGGTTATTTACTCCGTCAAAGATCAGTACCGCGGCAGCCGCTTCGCGCCGCCCGCGCGCGGTGGTGACTACGCGGCGCTGACGGCCTGGTACGTGCAGCGCTTGCGCTCTCAGCCCAACCTGCTCGCCTGGTACATCAACGATGAGCTGGGGCCGGAATATCTCGATAAGATCGAGGAAAAAAACCTGCAAATAAAGCAGCTTGACGGCGATCATCCCACCTTCCAGGTGTTGAACAAAACCGGGGAGTTGGACGCACACTTCAACAGCAGCGACATTTTGGCGACCGACCCTTACCCGGTGGGGAACGATAGCGATCTGACGCGCACCACGCGTTATACCGCACTCACGGTGCAGGCCGCCCGCCAATCGCGCGGGGCCTGGGTGGTGATGCAAATCATGGATCACGCCGCTTATGACGCCCGCCGTAAGCCACATCCGCCGTCAGAGGCGGAAATCCGCAATCAGGCCTGGCAGGCGCTGATCGGCGGTGCCAAGGGGCTGTTGTTTTATTCCTATACCGATCTGTTTTACAAGCGTAAAACCGGCCGCTTCGACCAACGGGAGTTTGACGCCACCTGGCGCGGTGTGGCTGCCGTATCGCAGCAAATCGCCGCTTTCACCCCTTATCTGCTGACGGGAAAATCGACGCCGCTGGCGGGAAGCGATCCGCAAATGCCGGCGCGGATGTTTATTCTGGGCGATCGCGCCTTGCTGCTGGTAGCCAATCCTTACTATCGAGAGGGAAGCACCCGATTGCGCCTTCCGGCGGGCTGGCGGCAGCAGGATGGGGGGGCGGAGATCACGCTGGCGTTGCCCGCCGTGGGCACCGCGACGCTGTGGCTCCAGCGCTGAATGCGTCGAGTGAACGTCACGCGGGAGGGTTCTCCCGCGTCCTACCCCCAAATACCCCGCCTTGCCTCCCTTCCGCCAGTCTTTGTCATGACAGCCTCTTTTATTCATTTAAATTCAATCTATTAACATCACATCCCGCACCTATACTTTGGTGGTATTTCTCACCCGATACGCGCGTCGCCTCCCGCTTTCTCTTGATCGCAATCAATTTGCCGTCGGTTGGCCGTCAGTAGGCTGGCGGCAGATTGAGCATGTCTTCTTATAACGACAAGAGCCTTCAGGAGCATTCCGGATGAGCAAATTTTTAGACCGTTTCCGCTATTTCAAGCAGTTGGCGGAGCCTTTTTCTGGCGATCACGGCCAGACCTTGAACACCAACCGCGACTGGGAAGACGGCTATCGCAGCCGTTGGCAGCACGACAAAGTGGTGCGTTCCACCCACGGCGTGAACTGTACCGGTTCCTGCAGTTGGAAGATCTACGTGAAGAATGGCCTGGTGACCTGGGAAACTCAGCAAACCGACTACCCGCGCACCCGGCCCGATCTGCCCAACCATGAGCCGCGCGGCTGCCCGCGCGGCGCCAGCTACTCCTGGTACCTGTACAGCGCCAACCGGCTGAAATACCCGCTGATGCGCAAGCGTCTGCTCAAGCTGTGGCGCGAGGCGAAAGCGCAGCACAGCGATCCGGTCGCGGCCTGGGGCTCTATCGTCGGCGATGCGGAAAAAGCCAAAAGCTACAAGGTGGCGCGCGGCCGCGGCGGCTTCGTCCGCTCCAGCTGGCAGGAGGTCAATGAACTGATCGCCGCCGCCAACGTCTATACCGCCAAAACCTTCGGCCCGGACCGTATCATCGGCTTCTCGCCGATCCCGGCGATGTCGATGGTGTCCTACGCCGCCGGCGCCCGCTACCTGTCGCTGATCGGCGGTGCCTGCCTGAGCTTCTACGACTGGTATTGCGATCTACCGCCGGCCTCGCCGATGACCTGGGGCGAGCAGACCGACGTGCCGGAATCCGCCGACTGGTACAACTCCTCCTACATTATCGCCTGGGGCTCCAACGTGCCGCAGACGCGCACCCCGGACGCCCACTTCTTTACCGAAGTGCGTTACAAGGGCACCAAAACCGTGGCGGTGACGCCGGACTATGCCGAAGTCGCCAAGCTGTGCGACCACTGGCTGAATCCGAAGCAGGGCTCCGACAGCGCGATGGCGCTGGCGATGGGCCACGTGATGCTGAAAGAGTTCCATCTCGATCGCGAAGTCGGCTACTTCCGCGACTACGTGCGCCGCTATACCGATATGCCGATGCTGGTGCTGCTGGAAGCGCGTGAAGGCGGCCATTACGCCGCCGGCCGCCTGCTGCGCGCCGCCGATCTGGTGGACGGGCTGGGCCAGGAAAACAACCCCGAGTGGAAAACCGTCGCTATCGACAGCCGCAGCGGCGATCTGGTGGCGCCGCAGGGCTCCATCGGCTTCCGCTGGGGCGAGAAGGGCAAGTGGAACCTGGAACAGCGCGAGGGCAAGTCGCAACAGGAAGTCGAGCTGCAGCTCAGCCTGTTGGGCATGCATGACGACGTTGCCGAGGTGGGCTTCCCGTACTTCGGCGGCGCCGACAGCGAGCATTTCAACAGCGTGGCGCTGGACGAGATCCTGCTGCACAAGCTGCCGGTGAAACGCCTGCAGCTGGCGGACGGCAGCGAAGCGCTGGTGACCAGCGTGTACGACCTGCAGCTTGCCAACTACGGCCTCGAGCGCGGGCTGGGCGACGCCAACTGCGCCGCCGACTATGACGAGGTCAAGGCCTACAGCCCGGCCTGGGCCGAGCAGATCACCGGCGTGTCGCGTCACAACATCATTCGCATTGCCCGCGAGTTCGCGGAAAACGCCGAGAAGACCCACGGCCGTTCGATGATCATCGTCGGCGCCGGCGTCAACCACTGGTACCACATGGACATGACCTACCGCGGCCTGATCAATATGCTGATCTTCTGCGGTTGCGTCGGCCAGAGCGGCGGCGGCTGGGCGCACTACGTCGGCCAGGAAAAACTGCGGCCGCAAACCGGCTGGCTGCCGCTGGCGTTCGGCCTCGACTGGCAGCGCCCGCCGCGCCACATGAACAGCACCTCGTTCTTCTACAACCATTCCAGCCAATGGCGCTATGAAACCGTCGGCACCGACGAGCTGCTGTCGCCGCTGGCGGACAAGTCGCGCTTCGGTGGCAGCCTGATCGACTTCAACGTGCGCGCCGAGCGCATGGGCTGGCTGCCTTCGGCGCCGCAGCTGGGCACCAACCCGCTGCGCCTGGCGGAGCAGGCCCGCGCGGCCGGTCAGTCGCCGGTCGAGTTCACCGTCGACAGCCTGAAGAACGGCACGCTGGGCTTCGCCGCCGAGCAGCCGGACAATCCGCAGAACTTCCCGCGCAACCTGTTCGTCTGGCGCTCCAACCTGCTGGGCTCCTCCGGCAAGGGCCATGAGTACATGCTCAAATACCTGTTGGGCACCGAAAACGGCATTCAGGGGAAAGATCTCGGCCAGCAGGGCGGCGTGATGCCGCAGGAAGTGGAATGGCGCGAGCAGGGCGGCGAAGGCAAGCTGGATCTGGTGGTAACGCTCGATTTCCGCATGTCGAGTACCTGCCTGTACTCCGACGTGGTGCTGCCGACCGCCACCTGGTACGAAAAAGACGACATGAACACCTCCGACATGCACCCGTTCATCCATCCGCTGTCGGCGGCGGTCGATCCGGCCTGGGATTCGAAGAGCGACTGGGAGATCTACAAGGGCATCGCCAAGGCCTTCTCCGAGGTGTGCGTCGGCCATCTGGGCCAGGAAACCGACGTGGTGACCCTGCCTATCCAGCACGATTCCGCCGCCGAACTGGCGCAGCCTTACGGCGTGCAGGACTGGAAGAAAGGCGAGTGCGATCTGATCCCGGGCAAAACTGCGCCGCACATCATCGCGGTGGAACGCGATTACCCAGCCACCTACGAGCGCTTCACCTCGCTGGGGCCGCTGCTGGACAAACTGGGCAACGGCGGCAAGGGCATCAGCTGGAACACCCAAACCGAGGTCGACTTCCTCAAGCAGCTTAACTACGTCAAGGCCGACGGCCCGGCGGCGGGGCGGCCGAAGATTGAGAGCGCAATAGACGCGGCGGAAGTGATCCTGTCGCTGGCGCCGGAAACCAACGGCCAGGTGGCGGTAAAAGCCTGGGAGGCCCTGAGCAATGTCACCGGCCGCGATCACCGGCATCTGGCGCTGAACAAGGAAGACGAGAAAATTCGCTTCCGCGACATTCAGGCACAGCCGCGCAAAATCATCTCCAGCCCGACCTGGTCCGGTCTGGAAGACGAACACGTTTCCTACAACGCCTGTTACACCAACGTGCACGAGCTGATCCCGTGGCGCACTATCAGCGGTCGTCAACAGCTGTATCAGGACCACGAGTGGATGCGCGCCTTCGGTGAAAGCCTGCTGGTATACCGGCCGCCGATCGACACCCGCGCCGCGCAGCCGCTGCTCAACAGCAAGCCGAACGGCAACAAGGAGAAGGCGCTGAACTTCCTGACGCCGCACCAGAAGTGGGGCATTCACTCCACCTACAGCGACAACCTGTTGATGCTGACGCTGTCGCGCGGCGGCCCGATCGTCTGGCTGAGCGAAGACGACGCCAAAGATCTGGGCATCGCGGACAACGACTGGATCGAGGCCTTCAACGCCAACGGCGCGCTGACGGCGCGCGCGGTGGTCAGCCAGCGTATCCCGGCCGGCATGACCATGATGTACCACGCGCAGGAGCGCATCGTGAACCTGCCGGGCTCGGAGATCACCAGCCAGCGTGGCGGCATCCACAACTCGGTGACCCGCGCCTGTCCGAAGCCGACCCACATGATCGGCGGCTATGCGCAGCTGGCCTACGGCTTCAACTACTACGGCACCGTCGGCTCCAACCGCGACGAGTTCGTGGTGGTGCGCAAGATGAACCGCATTGATTGGTTGGACGACGAAGGCAACGACTACGCGCAGGGCAGTCAGCAGGAGAACAGCAAATGAAAATTCGTTCGCAAGTCGGCATGGTGCTGAATCTGGACAAGTGCATCGGTTGCCACACCTGTTCGGTCACCTGCAAAAACGTCTGGACCAGCCGTGAAGGTATGGAATACGCCTGGTTCAATAACGTGGAAAGCAAGCCCGGCGTCGGGTATCCGCACGCCTGGGAAGATCAGGAAAAATGGAAGGGCGGCTGGATACGTAAAATCAACGGCAAGCTGGAGCCGCGCATGGGCAACCGCGTCGGCGTGCTGGCGAAAATCTTCGCCAACCCGGACGTGCCGGCGCTGGATGACTACTACGAGCCGTTCGATTACGACTACCAGCATCTGCATACCGCCAAACAGGGCAAGCACCAGCCGGTGGCCCGCCCGCGCTCGCTGATCACCGGCCGGCGCATGAACAAGATCGAAAGCGGCCCGAACTGGGAGGAGATCCTCGGCGGGGAATTCGAAAAACGCTCGCAGGACAAGAATTTCGACAACCTGCAGAAGGCGATGTACGGCCAGTTCGAAAACACCTTCATGATGTACCTGCCGCGCCTGTGCGAACACTGCCTCAACCCGGCCTGCGTCGCCACCTGCCCGAGCGGGGCGATCTACAAGCGCGGCGAAGACGGCATTGTGCTGATCGACCAGGACAAGTGCCGCGGCTGGCGCATGTGCCTGACCGGCTGTCCGTACAAGAAAATCTACTTCAACTGGAAGAGCGGCAAGTCCGAGAAGTGCATCTTCTGCTACCCGCGCATCGAAGCCGGGCAGCCGACGGTGTGTTCGGAGACCTGCGTCGGCCGCATTCGCTACCTCGGCGTGCTGCTGTACGATGCCGACCGCATCGAGCAGGCGGCGGCGGTGGAGAACGACAAGGATCTGTACCAGAGCCAGCTCGATATCTTCCTCGATCCGCATGATCCGAAGGTGATTGCTCAGGCGCTGGCGGACGGCGTGCCGCAGGGCGTCATTGAAGCTGCCCAGCAGTCGCCGGTGTACAAAATGGCGATGGACTGGAAGCTGGCGCTGCCGCTGCACCCGGAATACCGCACGCTGCCGATGGTGTGGTACGTGCCGCCGTTGTCGCCGATTCAGTCCGCCGCCGACGCCGGCGAGCTGGCGCACAGCGGCGTGCTGCCGGACGTCGAGAGCCTGCGCATTCCGGTGCAGTATCTGGCGAACCTGCTGACCGCCGGCGATACCGAACCGGTGCTGCTGGCGCTGAAGCGCATGCTGGCGATGCGCCACTACAAGCGGGCGGAAACCGTCGACGGCGTGGTGGACACCAGCGCGTTGGAACAGGTTGGCCTGAGCGAAGCGCAGGCGCAGGAGATGTACCGCTACCTGGCGATCGCCAACTATGAAGATCGCTTCGTGGTGCCGTCGAGCCACCGCGAGCTGGCGCGTGAAGCCTTCCCGGAAAGCAAAGGCTGCGGTTTCAGCTTCGGCGACGGCTGCCACGGCAGCGACGGCAAGTTCAACCTGTTCAACAGCCGCCGTATCGACGCCATCGACGTGACCGCGAAAACCGCACGGCCGGAGGACGCCTCATGATCAGCCTGAAAGTGATCGCCCGCCTGCTGGATTACCCGGAGCAGGTCCTGTTTGACCATCAGCAGGCGCTCATCGAAGCGCTGGAGCCGGCCAGCGAGCTGGATCTGCACCACAGCGCGCAGCTGATTCTGTTTATCCGCCGCCTGTGCGCCCGCCCGCTACTGGACGTGCAGGCCGACTATTGCGAGCTGTTCGATCGCGGCCGCGCCACCTCACTGCTGCTGTTTGAGCACGTGCACGGCGAGTCGCGCGATCGCGGCCAGGCGATGGTTGACCTGATGGCGCAGTACCGCGCCGCCGGGCTGGAGATCGACAGCCGCGAACTGCCGGATTTCCTGCCGCTGTATCTGGAGTATCTGGCCAGCCGCAGCGCGGCGCAGGCGCGGGAAGGGCTGCAGGACATCGCGCCGATCCTGGCGCTGCTGGGCGCGCGCCTGCAACAGCGCGAAAGCCCGTATGCGGTGCTGTTCGATCTGCTGCTGGCGTTGTCCGGCAGCGAGGTGCAGGCACAGGCGCTGGAGCCCCAGGTGGCGCAAGAGGCGCGCGACGATACGCCGCAGGCGTTGGATGCGGTGTGGGAAGAGGAGCAGGTCAAGTTTCTCGGCGAACAGGGCTGCGCCTCCGCCCAGCAGACGGCGCACCAGCGGCGCTTCGCCGGCGCGGTGGCACCACAGTATCTGGACCTGACGGATGCGTTAACCGGAACCAAAGGACGCTAATCATGCAATTTTTGAATCAGTTCTTCTTCGATATCTACCCTTATCTGGCCGGCGCGGTATTCCTGATCGGCAGCTGGTTGCGTTACGACTACGGGCAGTACAGCTGGCGCGCCGGCTCCAGCCAGATGCTGGATAAAAAGGGCATGCGGCTGGCGTCCAACCTGTTTCACATCGGCATTATCGGCATCTTCGCGGGCCACTTCCTCGGCATGCTGACGCCGCACTGGATGTATGAGGCCTTCCTGCCGATCGACGTGAAGCAGAAGCTGGCGATGATCGCCGGCGGCGCCTGCGGCCTGATGACGCTGATCGGCGGCGCGCTGTTGCTGAAGCGCCGGTTGACCAATCCGCGGGTGCGCGCCACCAGCAGCTTCGCCGACATCATGATCCTGACGTTGCTGGTGGTGCAGGTGTGCCTCGGCCTGCTGACCATTCCGTTCTCCGCCCAGCATATGGACGGCAGCGAAATGATGAAGCTGGTGGCCTGGGCGCAGGCGGTGGTGACCTTCCACGCCGGCGCCTCTGCGCACCTGGAAGGCGTGGCGCTGATCTTCAAGCTACACATGGTGCTGGGCATGACGCTGTTCGTGCTGTTCCCGTTCTGCCGCCTGGTGCATATCTGGAGTGCGCCGGTAGAGTATCTGACCCGTCGTTACCAGCTGGTGCGCAACCGCCGCTGAGCCTGACCCCGCCGCCGCCGATTGCCAGCGGCGGCGCTATTCCGATAATTCCCCTGCCGTCTGCCCATTCTCGCCGCCTTGCCGTAAACTGAATATCTCAGTAATGTTACGCTTATGCTTCCGCCGACGGACGTCGGCCCGCGCCAGCTGATAACAAGAGATACCGCCTTGATGAAAGGCCTTTTGGGACATAAAAACCGGGGATGATCCGCATGGCCTTTGCGCCGTGCGGGAGAATCGCTTTATGGATAGTCAGGTTAATCAACAACAATAATGACCACACAATGTCGCTCACCCGAGCTGTTGCCTCTGAAAATCATCGCCACCGGGGCTGCGTTGCCGCCCAACCGCGTGGCCTCCTCTACGCTCGATGCCCGCCTGGGGAAACCGGCCGGCTACGTTGAAAAACGCTCGGGCATCGTTTACCGCTATCATGCCGCCGACGACGCCAGCCAGGCCGAGCTCGCCGCCGCCGCGCTGCAAGACGCGCTGGCCCGCAGCGCCATTCCGGCAGCCTCCATTGACCTTTTGATCTCCGCCTCGGCGATAGCGGTGCAGGCGCTGCCGTGCACCGCCGCGCATATTCTCAAGGTCGCCGGACTGGCACCGGGTACGCCGGGCTTCGACATCAACAGCAGCTGTGTCAGCTTTATCTCTGCGCTGCAGGTGGCGGCGGGGCTGTTGAACGCCGGGACGTATCGGCGTATCGCCATCGTCTCGGCGGATCTCGCTTCGCGCGGCATCGACTGGCAGCACGAAGAATCGTCGCTGATCTTTGGCGACGGCGCCGCCTGCGCCATCGTGGAGCGCGGTGACGGCACAGGCGGTATCCTCGCCAGCCTGGTGGAAACCTATCCCGCCGGCAGCGAACTGTGCGAGATCCGCGCCGGCGGCACGCGCCGTAACCCGCGCGCCGGCATGTGCGAGCAAGACTTCCTGTTTCATATGCAGGGCAAGCCGCTGTTCCGTCAGGCGTCGGCGCTGATTGAGGGCTACCTCGACCGGCTGCTGAGCGCCAGCGGCTTGACCCTGGGGCAGATCGCCACCGTGGTGCCGCACCAGGCCAGCCATTTGTCGCTCGAACATATGCGCAAACGGCTGCACGTCTCCAGCGAGGCGCTGGTGGACATCTACCGCCATCACGGCAACCAGGTGGCGGCCTCTATCCCGACCGCGCTGCATGCCGCCGTGACCACCGGGCGCTTCAACCCCGGGCAGCCGGTGATGCTGATCGGCACCGCCGCCGGGCTGGCGCTGGCCGGCATGGTGTTGCTGCCATGAGGGTGCTGGTGAGCGGGGCGACCAGCGGGCTGGGGCGCAACGCGGCGGAGTGGTTGCTGGAGGCCGGGCATCAGGTGCGCGCCACCGGCCGCGATGAGCTGGCCGGCGAAGCGTTGCGTCAACTGGGCGCCGAATTTTACTCGCTCGATCTGGCGCAGGCCACGCCGCAGCAGTGCCGGGAGCTGGTGACCGACTGCGAGTGGGTGTGGCACTGTGCGGCCAAGTCTTCGCCCTGGGGCAGCAAAGCGGAATTTCACCGCATCAACGCCGCAGCGACGGACAAGCTGGCGGAGGCGGCCGGGCGCTGCGGCGTGCGGCGCTTCGTGCATATCTCCACGCCGGCAATCTACTTCGATTTTCAGCCGCATTACGATCTTGATGAGGGTTATCGCGCCCGGCGCTTCGCCAACCACTATGCCGCCAGCAAGCACGCCGCCGAGCAGCGGCTGTTGGCGCAGGCGAAGATCTACCCGCAAACCACCTATATTATTCTGCGGCCGCGCGGCCTGTTTGGCCCGCACGATCGGGTGATCGTGCCGCGGCTGTTGCAACAGCTCGAACGCGATCGCGGCGTGCTGCGCTTGCCCGGCGGCGGGCAGGCGTTGCTGGATCTGACCTTTGCTCCGAACGTGGTGCACGCCATGGAGCTGGCCAGCCGGCAACGCGGATTGCCGTCCGGCGCCGTGTACAACATCACCAACCACCAACCGCAGCGGCTGGCGGAGATGCTGGATGCGCTGCTGCGCCAGGAGCTGGGGCTGCGTTACCGGCTGCAGGCCGTGCCGTATCCACTGTTGCAGGCGCTGGCCGGCGGCATGGAGCTGTGGGCAAGCCTGAGCGGCAAGGAACCGCTGCTGACGCGCTACAGCGTGGCGGCGGTGCATTTTGACATGACCCTGAGCCAGACCCGCGCGATCGAAGAGCTGGGCTATCGGCCGCGTTACTCAATGGAGGAGGGGATCCGCCTGACCGGCGAGTGGCTGCGGCAGCAAGGAGGCATACAGCATGGCTAAGGTCACCGTATTTGAAGTGGGCTATTGCACGCATATCGGCTGCATGGCGCTGCGCGGCGCCGGGTTCCGGGTGTGTAAATTCCCGGCACGCGCCTATCTGCTGGAGGTGGGGCAGCGCCGCTGGCTGTGGGATACCGGCTACGCGCATTATTTTCAGCAGCACACGCAGTCGGGGGTATTCAGCCTTTACCGCCGCATGACGCCGGTCTATTTCGATCCCGCCGAGTCGTTGGCGCATCAGCTGCGCGAAGCCGGCTACGCCGAAGGCGACATCCAGGCGCTGATCGTCTCGCACTTTCACGCGGATCACATCGCCGGGCTGCAGGATTTCAGCCACCTCGATTTTATTTGCTCCGGCGAAGGCTGGCAGCAAACCCGCGGGCTGCGCGGTTTCGCGGCGCTCAAGCGCGCCTTTATTCCCGGCCTGATCCCGGCGGATTTCGAGAGTCGTCTGCAGTTTATGGAGGCTTTTCCCTCGGTGGCGTTGCCCGCGCTGCTGGCGCCGTTCGATCGCGGTTACGCGCTGCCGGGCAGCGAAGGGCAGATTGTCCTGGTGCCGCTGCCGGGGCATGCGGCCGGCCATATCGGCGCCTTTATCCTCACCGACGCCGGCTGGACGCTGTTGGCCAGCGACGCCGCCTGGTCGCCGCAGAGCTACCAGACGCTGCGCGGGCCTTCGCGCCTGGCCAATCTGGTGATGGACGACGCGGTGGCGTACACCCGCACGCTGGAACGGCTTAACCAACTGTGGGCGGGCGGCCAGGTCAACATTTTGCTGTGCCACGAGGGGGACCTGTGATCCCCTTCATGACCCTGTGGCACTATTTCCGCGCCCGGCGCCTGCGCTTTGGCGATCGTGCGGCGCTGGAGGCGCATCAGGCCCGGCAGCTCGCGGGCTTTGCCCGCCGGGTGCTGAGCAAGAGCCCCTATTTTCAGTGCTTCAACCGCCGGCCGTTCGCCGAATGGCCGCAGATGGACAAGGCGCTGATGATGGCGCAGTTTGACCGGATGAATACCGCCGGGCTGAGCCGGGAGGCGGTGCTGGCCTGCGCGCAGCGCAGCGAGGCGGATCGCGATTTCACGCCGAAGATCGGGCGCTACAGCGTCGGGTTGTCGTCCGGCACCTCCGGGCAGCGCGGCGTGTTTGTCGTCAGCCCGCGCGAACAGCAGGTGTGGGCCGGTGGCATGCTGGCGAAGATGCTGCCGGACGGGCTGTTGGCCGGCGAGCGCGTCGCCCTGTTTCTGCGGGCGGACAATAATCTCTATCACAGCGTAAACAACCGTTGGCTGAGCCTGGCGTTTTACGATCTGCTGGCGCCGTTCAGCGAGCATCTGCCCGCACTGGAACGGCAGGCGCCCAGCATCATCGTGGCCCCGGCGCAGGTGCTGCGCGCCCTGGCGCTGGCGGTGCTGGCCGGGCAGGTGAAGCTGCCGGTCAAAAAAGCGATCTCGGTCGCCGAGGTGTTGGAAGAGCAGGATCGCCGTCTGCTGATGCAGGTGTTCCCGGCGGTCGGCGAAGTGTATCAGGCCACCGAGGGGTTCCTTGCCGCCAGCTGCGCGCACGGCACGCTGCATCTGAACGAAGAGTTTTTGCATATCGAACCGCAGTGGATCGACGAGCAGCGTTTTACGCCGCTGATCACTGATTTCACCCGCAGCACGCAGCCGATCGTGCGTTATCGGCTGGACGATGTGCTGGTGCTGCGCAAGGAACCCTGCCCGTGCGGGCAGCCGACGCGGGCGATTGCGCGTATCGAAGGGCGGCGCGACGATCAGCTGATGTTACCCGATGCGCAGCGGCAACCGCAGGCGGTGTTCGCCGATGCCTGCAGCCGGACGATCGCCAATGCGTTGCCGCTGACCAGCGATTACCGCCTTATCCAGCGCGGCGAGCATCGGCTGGAGCTGATCGCCGATTGCAGCCCGGCGGCGTTGGCGCACTGCCAGGCGCAGCTGATCGCGCTGTTCGCTCGCCAGGGCATCGCCACCGATCGGCTCGAATGGCGGCTGACGGCGCAGGCGGTTTTGCCGCAGTTCGATCGCAAGCGGCGGCGTATCGTGCGCCAGGCGGAGGAAGCATGAAGAATACGCTGTTCAGGCTAGGGCACATGTTGCTCGGCTGGGGGACGGTCGGGGTCGTGTATAGCCTGACCGATCGTTTGCAGGGGGCGGGAACTTTGCTGCCGCTGTCGGCGCTTGACCGGGCGATCCCGTTTAACCCGGCGGCCATTTGGCTCTATCTTTCGTTCTTCCTCATCGTCCCCGCGGGCTATTTGCTGGCGCCGCTGCAGCGAATCAAATGGCTGACGCTGGCGATGCAGCTGACGGCGCTCGGCGCCGGGGCAGTTTACCTGCTGTGGCCGACCACCATGGCCTACCCGCAGAACGAGGGCGTAGGGATCAGCGCGCAGCTGCTGGCGGCGTTAACGCAGGTGGATTCGCCGCAAAACTGCCTGCCGTCGTTGCACATGGCGCTGACGGTGCTGGCGGTGTGGGCGCTGAGCGACGGCGAGCGCAAAGTGCGGACGGCGCTGTGGATGCTGTGGGGCGTGGCGATCGCGTTCTCCATCCTGCAGCTGCGCCGCCATTTGTTTGTCGATCTGGCCGGTGGTGCGCTGCTGGCGCTGTTCGCCGGCTGGCTGGCCCTGCGCATAAAGGCCCTGCGCCGGCGCGTGGTTAAAGGAGAAGT
Source organism: Serratia sp. SSNIH1 (assembly GCF_002935055.1). Lineage (NCBI taxonomy): Bacteria > Pseudomonadati > Pseudomonadota > Gammaproteobacteria > Enterobacterales > Yersiniaceae > Serratia > Serratia sp. SSNIH1. The sequence goes on along the minus strand of NZ_CP026383.1, from coordinate 3,537,817 downwards.
GGGATGAGCGATCTGGCGTTGCCGATAGTGTTCATGCTGTTCATCGTGGTGGCCGAGGCGGTGGCGCTGCAGTGGGGGCGCCGTGAGCCGGTCAACTGGCACGATCTGGTGTTCAATCTGAACTCCGGCCATATCATGCTGTGGCTGTTCCGCGGGCTGGAGATCACCTGCTACGGCTACGTGGCCGCGCATTTCAGCCTGGGGCTGCTGGATGCCTGGCCGCCGCTGCTGATGTGGCTGTTCGCCCTGCTGGCGTGGGACTTCGGTTTCTACTGGCTGCATCGCCTGCACCACCGCTTCCGCGTGCTGTGGGCGGTACACGTGGTGCACCACCAGGGGGAGCACTTCAACCTGTCGCTGGGGGTGCGCAACTCCTGGTATTCGTCGTTGACGTCGATCCCGTTCTTTTTGCTGCTGGCGCTGGCGGGCGTGCCGCTGTCGGTGTTCGTCGCGGTGTCGATTTTTCACTACAGCATTCAGCTGTTTAACCACAATGCGCTGACGCCGAAGCTGGGCATGCTGGAAAAAATCCTGGTCACGCCGGCACACCACCGGGTGCATCACGTCAAGGACATGGCGTATTCCAATAAGAACTTCGGCGGCAGCTTTATCTTTTGGGACAAGCTGTTCGGCACGTTCTGCCCGGCGCTACCGACCACGCCGTTCAGCTACGGCGTCAGCGGCGATCGGCCGTCCGCGAACCCATTCTGGGCGAGCAATCTGCCGTTCCTGCGCTATTTCCGTCTGGCCTGGCGCCCGGCACCGGGCCGGCCGCGCGACCGCCGTTCGGCGCTCAGCGTCTTCAGCGGCGCCATGCTGTTGTTCTCGCTGGTGGTCGGTTACGTCTACCAATACGGTTATGGTTACGGCGACATCAGCTGGCCGCAAATGGCGCTGCTGGTGCTGCTGGCGTTGGGCTCGGTGGCGCTGGGCGGCATGACGGAAGGGCGGCCGTGGGCGAGCGCCGTCTGGCTGCTGATCGCGCTGGGCATGCCGCTGCTGTTTATCGGTTATCTTGGCTGGCCGCAGCGCTATTGGCATATCGCCATGGCCGCCGTGGCGCTGCATGCCCTGTGCGTGGCGCTGGGCTGGGGGCGAGTGGCCGCACCGGCCGCCGTGGAGGAACCGCATGGCTGAATCATTACCGCCGCTGCGTTTCCCCACCGATGGCGAGCAGGCGTTTCACCGCGATCTCAAGCGCGCGGCACACGCCTGCCTGGGGGGCGATCATCGCTATGCCGATACCGCGCGGCTGGCCAAGGCCGCGCTGTTGCTGGCGCTGTGCGTCGGGTTTTATGCCCTGAGCCTGATGCAGCATCAGCCCTGGGCGTTTTTCCTCTGCTATTTCCTGTTCGTGGCCATGGGCATGCTGCTCAACGTCAACGTCAATCACGATGCTTCGCATAACGCCTTCTTGCGCGCGCCCTGGGCCAATCGCCTGGTGGGGCGGTTGGTGACGCTGCCGCTGGGCGTCGATCCGGACTATTGGCGCACGCGGCACGTGGATTACCACCACGTTTACGCCAACGTCGAACACTACGATCTGGACACCGAAGAGAACGGCTTTTTCCGCCAGACGCCGTTCCAGCGCTGGCGGCCGCATATGCGCTATCAGCATCTGTACTGGCCGCTGATCGCCGCGCTCTCGCTACCCTACATCGCGTGGATTTTCGATTGGTCCGATCGGCTCGATAAAACGCCGCTGCGGGAAAAACGCGTGCTGGCGGGGCGCGGCGGTTGGGCGCTGTTCGTGCTGTGCAAATTGCTCCATGTGGCGCTGGTGCTGGTGGTGCCGCTGATCCTGTGCCACCTGCACGGCATCGGTTGGGGCTGGGTGCTGTTGGCTTACGCGCTCAGCCAGATGTTTGCCTCGCTGCTGGTGGTGTTCCTGCTGCTGGGCACCCACTGGGCGCAGGCCGAGTTTTACCCGGCGCCGGCGGGCGACAGCATGCCGCACGGTTGGTACCGGCACAATTTCGCCACCGCCTGCGATTGGCAGCCTGAGCCGCGCTGGCTGGAGCACCTGACCGGCGGGCTGAACTATCACCTGACCCACCACCTGTTTCCCGGCTGGAATCACCGCCACTATCCGGCGCTGGCCGCCGCGGTGGCGGAAGTGGCGCAGCGGCACGGCATGGTGTATCGCTGCATCGGCTATCGCGAACTGCTGGCGCAGCAACAGCGCTTCTTGCGCCTTATGGGGCAGCCATGAAACCGCTGCGCCCGTTAGCCTATCAGCGCGACGACAGTGGGCTACATCGCGCGCTGATGCAGGCCGCCCAGCATTATCTGGCGGCCAACGGCGATCACCGCTTCGCCGACGGCGGCATGCTGGTGAAGGTGGCGCTGTTGTTGACGCTGTGCGGCCTGTGTTACGGGTTGAGCCTGCAGCAGCAAAACGGCTGGGCGTTTTTCGCCTGTTATTTCGGCTTTATCTTTATCGGCATGTTCCTGACGGTGAACGTGGTGCACGACGCCTCGCATAACGCGTTTTTCCGTCGGCCCTGGGCCAACCGCTGGCTGAACGCCCTGGTGAGCGTCCCACTGGGGCTGGATCCCGACTGCTGGCGCGTGCGCCACGTGCTGTTTCACCATGCCCATAACAATATCGAACATTACGACCCCGACATCGACGCCAACGGCGTGCTGCGGCAAACGCCGTTCCAGCGCTGGCGGCCCTTTATGCGCGCCCAGCGTTACTATTGGCCGCTGGTGGCGGCGCTGACGTTCCCGTACTACATCTGGCTGTTCGACTGGCTGGACCGGGCGGGCCGCACCCGCGTGGCGGCGCGCATGGCGCAGCAGGGCGTGCGCGGCTGGTGCGGATTTCTGGCGGGCAAGGCGGCGCACCTGCTGCTGGCGCTGGCGATCCCGTGCTGGCTGCTGCCGCCGGCCATCGGCATCGGGCAAATTCTGCTGGTCTATTTGCTGAGCCAGATGCTTTCTTCATTGCTGTTCGTGATGTTGATCATCGGCACCCACTGGGCCAAAGCCAATTTTTATCAGGCGCCGGCGCAGGGTGCGATGCCGCACGGCTGGTATCACCATGTGTTCGCCACTACCTTCGACTGGCTGACCCGGCCGCGCTGGCTGGGATACTGGCTCGGCGGGGCGAACCTGCATTTGACGCATCATCTGTTCCCGCACTGGAGCCACCGCCATTACCCGGCGCTGAGCCGCATCATCGGCGAGGTGGCGCCGCGTTTCGGCATCGACTACCGCCTGCTGGAGCTGGAGGCGCTGTTGCGCCTGCAGCAGCGCTTCCTCAGCGCGATGGGGCGCAAACCGCATTAGCGTTGCATGTGGATCGTGCGAGGCGTTACGCAGTTCACTAATTGAACGATATTTGCCCTTCCAGTAGACTTTCCCCCTGTGAATCAACGGCCACAGGAGGTGGACTATGCGCAGCTTGCCGATTCGGTTATCGAACAAAATTGATGATGATCTGAACGATATTGCCCGGCGTCACGGGATGGAAAAAACGGAGGTAATCAAAATGGCGTTTGCACTGATTACCCTTGCCGATAAGTACTGGATGAAACAGGATGGTACTTCTCTTGGCATTGTACGGGAGAAGGGTGAACAGCTTGAAGCGGTGGGGCGGGTCGTGGAGATCTTCCCATGAACATCGAAAGCCGTAATTTGCACGATGAGGCCAGCCAGGTTTATCTGGAGCAGGTCTTGGTCTTCGACGAAATGGAGCGGCTGCGCCTGGCGCGCCAGGTGCTGTGCGGGATATTCGCGGTTAGCGTGGGCGTATTTGCCGCCCACGCGTATTGGGAGAAAAACGAAGCACTGAGGCAAGCGTTCGAACTGGTGAAGATCGGCGCCTTGCCGCTGGTCACGCTGGTGGTATCCTTCTACTTTCCCAACAGCGCGGCCCGATAAGGCGCCGCGTCAATGCGACTTCATGCCCGCCGCGGTCATCAGCAGGCGGAACAGCGAGGCGACCACGAACAGCCCCAGCACGCTGGCGCTCCAGATGATCACCAGCCAACCGATGCGTTTCCACCAGGGCGCCGGCGCGGCGGTTGCCGTTTTATCTTGCATAGCGTCCTCCCTTCTCAGTGATAGCCGTGTTCATGGCTGATCTTGCCGCGGAACACGTAGTAGCTCCAGAAGGTGTAGACCAGAATGATCGGGATGATGAACAGCGCGCCCACCAGCATAAAGCCGAGGCTCTGTGGCGGGGCGGCGGCGTCCCACAGGCTGATGGCCGGCGGGATCAGGTGCGGCCAGATGCTGATGCCAAGCCCGCTCAGGCCGAGAAACACCAGCAGCAGCGTCAGTATGAACGGCGAGTAGTGCGCGCCGCGTTTCACCCCGCGTTGAATCCCCCAGGCGCTGAGCAGCACCAGCACCGGCACCGGCAGCAGCCAGAACAGGTTCGGCAGCGTAAACCAGCGGGCGGCGATTTCCGGATGCGCGATCGGCGTCCAAATACTGACCGCGGCCAGCACCAGCAACAGGATCGCCAGCAGCGGTGTCGCCAGGTGATACATGCGCGCCTGCAGGTCACCGGCGGTTTTCATCACCAGCCAGGTACAGCCGAGCAGGGCGTAGGTCACCACCAGCCCCAGCCCGCAGAACAGCGCAAACGGCGTCAGCCAGTCCAGCGCGCCGCCGGCGTAGGTGCGGCCTTCGACCGGGAAGCCGTTGATCACGGCGCCTACCACCACACCCTGGCTGAAGGTGGCGAAGACAGAGCCCCAGATGAACGCCTTATCCCAGATGTGGCGTTTCTCCGGCTTCGCCTTGAAGCGAAACTCGAAGGCCACGCCGCGGAAAATCAGCCCGATCAGCATCAGCGTCAGCGGGATGGCCAGCGCGTCGAGGATCACCGAGTAGGCCAGCGGGAAGGCGCCGAACAGCGCCGCACCGCCCAGTACCAGCCAGGTTTCATTGCCGTCCCACACCGGGGCGACGGTGTTCATCATCAGATCGCGGTCGCCGCTCTCTTTCACCCACGGAAACAGGATGCCGATGCCCAAGTCAAAACCGTCCATCACCACGTACATCATGGTGCTGAACACGATGATCACAAACCAAATCAGCGGAAGATCGATACCCATGTTCAGCTCCTGTCGTCCAGAGTGTCGTTGACCGCGGACAGCGGACGTGCCGGGCGGCCCTCGGTATTGTCTTCTTGGTGTTCATGCGGCTGCGGCCCTTTGCGGATCAGGCGCATCATGTAGGAATACCCCACGCCGAACACCGAGCAGTAGACAATAATGAACGCCAGCAGGCTGATGCTCATGTGCAGGTCGCCGTGCGCGGAGACCGCGTCCTTGGTGCGCAGCAGGCCGTATACCACCCATGGCTGGCGGCCGATCTCGGTGGTGAACCAGCCCGCCAGCAGCGCCAGCAATCCGGAAGGCCCCATCCACAGGATGAAGTACAGGAACGGACGCGACTGATACAGCCCGCCGCGCCAGCGCAGCCACAGGCTCCACACCCCGGCGAGTATCATCAGCATGCCCAGTCCGACCATGATGCGGAACGACCAGAACACCACGGTGGAGTTGGGGCGATCTTCCGGCGGGAAGGATTTGAGCGCCGGTACCTGTTCGGTCAGGCTGTGGGTCAGGATCAGGCTGCCGAGGTACGGCACCTCCAGCTTGAAGCGGGTCTCTTCGCGCTGCATGTCCGGCCAACCGACCAGGATCAGCGGCGTGGCTTCGCCCGGCGGGTTTTCCCAGTGGCCTTCAATGGCGGCGATCTTCGCCGGCTGGTGTTTCAGCGTATTCAGTCCGTGCGCATCGCCGATCAGCGCCTGCACCGGCGCGACGATCAGCGCCATCCACATCGCCATCGACAGCATCTTGCGCATCGCCGGGGTGTCGCGGCCGCGCAGCAGGTGCCAGGCGGCGGAGGCGCCGACGAAGAACGCCGAGGAGAGGAAGGCTGCGGTGGACATGTGCAGCAGGCGGTACGGGAAGGACGGGTTGAAGATCACCTTCAGCCAGTCGACCGGCACCACCTGGCCGTTGATGATTTCATGCCCCTGCGGCGTCTGCATCCAGCTGTTGGAAGCCAGGATCCAGAAGGTGGAGATCAGCGTGCCGAGCGCCACCATGCAGGTGGCGAAGAAGTGCAGCCCCGGGCCGACGCGGTTCCAGCCGAACAGCATCACGCCGAGGAAACCGGCTTCGAGGAAGAAGGCGGTCAGCACTTCATAGGTCAGCAGCGGCCCGGTAATGCTGCCGGCGAACTCGGAGAAGAAGCTCCAGTTGGTGCCGAACTGATAGGCCATCACCAGCCCGGACACCACGCCCATGCCGAAGTTAACGGCGAAAATCTTTGACCAGAAATGGTAAAGCTCGCGATAGGCTTCATTGTGCGTTTTCAACCATAACCCTTCCAGCACCGCCAGATAGCTGGCTAAACCGATGGTGATGGCGGGAAAGATGATATGGAAAGACACGGTGAAGGCGAACTGTATTCTGGCGAGTTCCAGTGCATCAAGACCCAGCATGGCGCCTCCTAGGGTTGAACATAAATTAGCCTCTTGAGTATAGCTGTCATTTTTATGTGAAATACTTGGCGTTAAGTTAAGCACGGAGTACAGTGACTATAATAGTGACAGTTATTTTACTTTTTCATATAACAGTTAATGGTTATGACCCGATACGAGCAGCTTGCGCAGCAGATTAGAGAACAGATCCAAAACCGGGTGTGGCGGGCGGGTGACAAGCTGCCTTCGCTGCGCGAGAGCGGCAAACGCGCCGGATTAAGCCTGATGACGGTGGTGCAGTCTTACCAACTGCTGGAGAGCCAGGGATGGATCGTCGCCCGGCCGCAGTCGGGCTACTACGTGGCGGCGCGCCCGCAGCCGCTGCCCCAGCCTTCGCGCGGCGAGAAGCTGTTGCTGAGCGAGCAGGTGGACATCAACGCCTTTATTTTCGACGTGCTGCAGGCCTGCAAGGATCCGGATATCGTGCCTTTCGGTTCGGCCTTTCCCGACGCCACGCTGTTCGCCCAGCCGAAGCTGGCGCGGGCGCTGAGCAGCGTAGCGCGCAAGTTCACGCCGCACAGTTCGCTGGCCAACCTGCCGCCGGGCAACGACGCGTTGCGGCGGCACATCGCCCAACGCTATGCGCTGAGCGGCATGCAGGTCGCGCCGGACGAAATCGTCATCACCGCCGGGGCGATGGAGTCGCTCAGCCTCAGCCTGCAGGCGGTGACCCAACCGGGCGACTATGTGGCGATCGAATCGCCGGCGTTTTACGGCGCGCTGCAGGCGCTGGAACGGCTGCGGTTAAAGGCGGTGGCGATCGCCACGCATCCGCAGGACGGTATCGATCTGGACGCGCTGCAGCAGGCGGTGGAACAGTATCCGATCAAAGCCTGCTGGCTGATGACCCACTTCCAGAACCCGCAGGGCGCCACCCTGCCGGAGGCCAACAAACAGCGTCTGGTGACGCTGCTGCGCGACCGGCAGATTTCGCTGATTGAAGATGACGTTTACGGTGAGCTGTACTTCAGCGCGGAACGGCCGCTGCCGGCCAAAGCGCTCGACAGCGGCGGCCAGATCCTGCATTGCTCGTCGTTTTCCAAATGCCTGGCGCCGGGCTTTCGCGTCGGCTGGGTGGCGGCGGGGCGTTATGCGCAGCAGGTCCAGCGTTTGCAGCTGATGAGCACCGTTTCCACCAGCGTGCCGACCCAAATGGCGCTGGCGGATTATCTGCTGCACGGCGGCTACGATACCCATCTGCGGCGGCTGCGGCGCCTGCTGGCACAGCGCCAAAGCGCGATGCGTCAGGCGATCGCCCACCATTTCCCGCCGACGGTGAAGGTCAGCCAGCCCGACGGCGGGTACTTCCTGTGGCTGGAGCTGGATCCGGCGCTGTCGTCGATGGAACTGTACCGGCGGGCCCTTTCCCGGGGGATCAGCATCGCGCCGGGGCGCATGTTCACGACCGGTGACCATTTCAACCACTGCTTCCGTCTCAACGCCTCTTTTGAATGGAACGATCGGTTTGAAGAGGCGATCAAAACCTTAGCCAAACTTATCCGGGGGCTGGCGGCGGCAGGCTGAACCGCATTTTGCACGGCGCTTCGCCCCAGAAAAATTCATAATGCTTTTTTCGGCAATGGAATGCCGGTTTCGTTGTTAGACAGCCCTCCAGCCGCCCATTACTCTGCGATAAATTTTGTCACATTTTTATCAACGGGAAGACGAGGGGCTGTGGGTGAGTGGAATAAAAAATAGGCTAAACAAACTGTTGCGCTATCGGCTGACGCCGCTGGCGTTGGTCTGCGCGCTGGGGCTGAGCGCCGGCGCGCAGGCGGAAACGCTGGCCGAAGGCACCACGCCGGCCAGCGACGCCGCTCGGGTGCCGGCCGCCGCCAAACTGCGCAAAGACACCGTGGTGGCGGGCATCTCGGAGCCGCAGGGGATTTTCAACCCGTATCTGTTCACCAACGGCTGGGACGAGAACGTGACCGACGTGATCTTCAGCCGCCTGATCGGCCTGGACAGCCGGGGCAAACCGGAAGGGCGCCTGGCGCAGTCCTGGCAGGTCAGCCCCGATAATCTGACCTACACCATCAAGCTGCGGCCGAATCTGCTCTACAGCGACGGCTCGCCGCTGAAGGCCGACGATATCGCCTTTACCCTGACGCTGTTGCACGATCCGGCCTATGACGGCGATACCGATATCACGCCGGCGCACATTCAGGGCGGCGCCGAGTATAAAAACGGCACCGCGGCCGGCATCAGCGGCCTGAAGGTGATCGACGATCGCACCATTCAGATCGTCACCACCCAACCGGGCGCGACCACGTTGCAACTGATCGGCGGGCCGGTATTGTCGCGGGCTTACTACGGCAAAGACTATCAGCGCGGCAAGCTCGACGGCGTGCGCGCCTTGAACGGCAAGCCGCTCGGCAACGGCCCCTATATTTACGACAAGTACGTGCCGGGGCAGGAGATCCGCTTCCACGCCAACCCGAACTTCTACCTCGGTGCGCCGCCGATGGCGCGCTTTATCTACCGCGTCACCAACCCGGCCACCAACTTCCAGCTGTTCCAGACCGGTGAGACCGACTACGACGCCTTTACCGCCAAGCCGGACGATATCGAACAGCTCAAGCTGCTCGGCTTCGCCAATATCAACCTCTACAGCTCAAGCGATTACAGCCGCATCGACTTCAATCTCAAGCGCCCGGCGCTGCAGGACAAACGGGTGCGTCAGGCGCTGATCTACGGCCTGGATCGGCAAAGGCTGATCGCCGTGGTGTACCAGGGTTACGGCAAGGTCGCCAACCAGCCGATCTCGCCGATCTCCTGGGCTTACGACGCCAACGGCATCAATCCCTACGCTTACGATCTCGATAAGGCCGGGAAACTGTTGGACGAGGCCGGTTGGCGAGTGGGCGCGGACGGCATTCGGCAAAAAGACGGTAAAAAGCTGGAGCTGACGCTGCTGGTGACCAAAAAGCTGATCAACGATGCGCTGGTGCCGATCGCCAAGGACAACTACCGCCGGCTCGGCGTGGTGCTGAAACCGCAGGTATTGGATTTCAACGCGCTGCTGGCGCAGCGCAAGGCGGGCAACTATGACCTGGCGTCCCTCAGCACCAGCACGCTGAACGATCCGCACGACGGCGTGCGCGATTTCATCAGCCGCGAGAGCGAGACCGGTTATCACAACCCGCAGGTGGATGCGCTGATCGCCAGGGCCAACGCCACGCTGGATATTGCGCAGCGCAAGCCGTTGTACCATCAGCTGTATCAGGCGTTGGCGGACGATCCGCCGGTGATCCTGCTCGGCAACCGCGAGATTTTGAGCGCCAGCAGCGCGCGCGTCACCGGCTTTAAACCGGATATCTACAACGGCTTGGTCGGCAGCCTGCCGAACGTCAAACCGGCGCCGTAACGCCCTGACGCCGCCGCGCCATTCCGGGCGGTGGCGATGGAATTCGCGATGAGAAATTTTATCCTGCGCCGTCTGTTGCAGACGATCCCGATGCTGCTGTTGGCTTCCTTGCTGATTTTTTGCATCTTCGCCCTGGCGCCCGGCGACTTTATCGACGGCAACATCAACCTGACCGCGCAACGCGCCGCCGAGCTGCGGGCGCTGTACGGGTTGGATCAGCCGTTGTTCAGCCGTTACCTGCACTGGCTCGGCCGGCTGCTGCAGGGCGATCTCGGCTTTTCGCTGCAGTATCAGATCCCGGTCAGCACGCTGCTGAACCAATACATCTGGAACTCGTTCCTGCTGGCGGCGGTGGCGATGGTGCTGTATTGGGGCATCGCGCTGGCGGTGGGGGTGATCTCGGCGATGAAACCCTATTCGCTGTTCGATCATCTGATCACCGTGGCGGTGTTCGCCGCCATGTCGTTTCCGACGTTCTTCCTGTGTCTGCTGCTGATCAAATGGTTCGCCGTCGATCTGCACTGGCTACCGGCGGGCGGCATGCTGCGCACCGGCAGCGAAGCGAGCGGGCTGGCCTGGGCACTGGAGGTGGCGGCGCACCTGCTGCTGCCGGTGCTGGCGCTGGTGATGCTGCAGGCCGGCAGCCTGACGCGCTATTTCCGCGCCAGCATGCTGGACGTGATCCGCATGGACTATATCCGCACCGCGCGCGCCAAGGGGCTCAGGGAGAAAACGGTGATCCTCAAACACGCGCTGCGCAATGCGCTGCTGCCGATCGTCACCCTGCTGGGGTTCGAGCTGCCGGGATTGTTCTCCGGCGCGCTGATCACCGAAAAAATCTTCAACTGGCCGGGCGCCGGGCATATCCATATCGATTCGCTGGCGGCGCGTGATTACCCGGTACTGATGGGATTCACGCTGTTTCTGGCGGCCCTGACCATTCTCGGCAATCTGCTGGCGGACATTCTGTACGCCTATGCCGATCCGCGCATTCGCTTGAGGTAACGCTATGTTGGCTACGCTGTTTTTCGGCCGCCGCCGCCGCTGGCGTCAGGCGCAGCTGCCGGCGCTGGCGCAACTGTCGCCGCCGCCCGCCGCGCAGGCCTGGCGACGGTTGCGCCGCCACCGGCCGGCGATGATCTCGCTGGCGTTGCTGGTGCTGTTGGCGTTGTTGTGCCTGATTGGGCCGTCGTTGTCGCCGTGGCGCGACGACGCCGGCGACGTGCTGAATATCAATCAGGCGCCGAGCGGCGCGCACTGGTTGGGTACCGACTTTCTCGGCCGCGATATCTGCACCCGGCTGCTGCTGGCGGGGCGGATATCGCTGACCATCGGCCTGGTGTCGATGCTGCTGTCGGTGACGCTGGGCTATGTGCTGGGGGCGCTTGCCGGTTATCTGGGCGGCGTGGCGGACAGGCTGATCATGCGCTTCGCCGATCTGCTGATGACCATCCCCGGCCTGCCGCTGCTGATCATTATGGGGGCGATGCTGACCGAGCTCGACGTCTCGGCGGACTACCGCATCTACATGGTGATGATCATGCTGAGCCTGCTGGGCTGGCCGTCGCTGGCGCGGCTGGTGCGCGGCCAGATCCTGTCGCTGCGCGAGCGGGATTTCATGCTGGCCACCGAGGTGCTGGGGCTCTCCACCCGGCGGCGTCTGTTCGGCCATCTGCTGCCCAACACCGTGCCGATTTTGGTGGTGGTGGCCACCATGGCGGTGGCCAACGCCATTCTCAGCGAATCGGCGCTGAGCTACCTCGGGCTGGGCGTGGTGCCGCCGACGCCATCGTGGGGCAACATGATGGATGCCGCCAACAGCCTGATCGACTTTCAGCGCCGCCCCTGGCTGTGGATGCCGCCGGGGCTGGCGATCTTCGTCACCGTGGTGGCGATCAATATCTTGGGCGACGGCCTGCGGGACGCGCTCGATCCGAAAATGAACGGGGTAACACGATGAGTCAACCGCTGGTGGCGTTCGATCGACTGTCGGTGTCGTTTCAGGGAGAGCAAGGGCCGGTGCGGGCGGTGCAGCAGGTCAGCCTTGAGCTGCAGGCCGGGCAAACGCTGGGGATCGTCGGCGAGTCGGGCTGCGGCAAAAGCGTGACCGCCATGGCGCTGATGGGGCTGTTGCCGCAGCCGCTGGCGCAGGTAGACGGCGGTGAAATTCGCTTTGAAGGGCAGAACCTGCTGTCGCTGCGGGCATCAAAGATGGCCGATCTGCGCGGCAACCGGCTGGCGATGATCTTTCAGGAGCCGATGAGCGCACTCAATCCGGTGTTGACCCTCGGCGAACAGCTGGTGGAGCCGCTGATTCGCCACCTGGCCCTGTCGCCGAAAGCGGCCTGGGGTCAGGCGGTGCAACGGCTGGCGGAAGTGGGATTGGCGCGCGCGGAGGCGCTGATGCGCTGCTACCCGCATCAACTGTCCGGTGGCATGCTGCAGCGCGTGATGATCGCCATGGCGATCGGATGCCGCCCGGCGCTGCTGATCGCCGATGAGCCGACCACGGCGCTCGACGTCACGGTACAGGCGCAGATCCTGGCGTTGCTGCGCGAGCAGAGCCGACGACACAACATGGCGATGATCTTGATCACCCACGATCTCGGGGTGATCGCCCAGATGGCGGACCGGCTGGCGGTGATGTACGCCGGGCGCGTCGTCGAGCAGGGCACGACCCGGGAAGTGTTGGCCGAGCCGCGGCATCCTTATACTCAGGGGCTGATCGCCTCGCGGCCGGTGCCGGGCCAGCGGCTCCGCCGTCTGTATTCCATTCCCGGCCAGGTGCCGGATCTGGCGCGCTTGCCAGAACACTGTGCGTTTGCCGAGCGCTGTGCGCAGGCCTCCGCTCGCTGCCGCGATGGCATCCCGCCGCTGTACGGCACGCCGCAGCGCCAGTCCGCCTGTTTCCTCAACGCTGGAGGGCGCCCGCATGTCGACTGAACCTCTGGTGGAAGTGAAAGGATTAAAGAAATACTTCCCGCTGCGCGACGGGCTGTTCGGGCGAACCAGCGGCCAGCTGAAGGCGGTGGACGACGTCAGCTTCAGCATTCGCAAGGGCCGCATTTTCGGGCTGGTGGGCGAGTCCGGCAGCGGCAAAACCACCGTTGGCCGCACGCTGCTTGGCCTGCACGACAAAACCGCCGGCGAGGTGATGTTCAAAGGGCAGGCGTTGGATAGCCTGAGCAAAGAGGCGTTGCGCGCCCTGCGGCCGAAAATGCAGCTGGTGTTTCAGGATCCGTACAGCTCGCTGAATCCGCGCCTGCGCGTGGGCGACGCCATCGGCGAAGCGCTGTTGCAGCACGGCCTGGCGAGCAAGGCGGAACTGCGCGAGCGGGTGCTCGATACCCTGTCGATCTGCGGACTGTCTCCACAGCATTACGGGCGGTTTCCGCATGAGTTTTCCGGTGGCCAGCGCCAGCGCATCGGCATCGCGCGCGCGCTGATCCTGCAGCCGGAGTTTATCGTCGCCGACGAACCGATATCGGCGCTCGACGTGTCGATTCAGGCGCAGATCATCAATCTGTTTTCCGATTTGCAAGAACGGCAGGGGGTGACGCTGCTGTTTATTTCGCACGATCTCGGCGTGGTGGAGCATCTGTGTCAGGACGTGGCGGTGATGTACCTGGGGCAGATTGTCGAGAGCGCCGACCGCGATGCGTTATTTCGCCGGCCGCTGCATCCCTACACGCAGGCCTTGCTGGCGGCGGTGCCGACGCTGGATGTACATCGCTTTCCGCCGCGGGCAGCAAGCGGCGAGCCGCCCAATCCCGCCAACCCGCCGCACGGCTGCCGTTTCCATCCGCGCTGCCCGCAGGCCACGGCGCAGTGCCGTGAACAGGCGCCGCGCCTGCGTAGCGTGGCGCCCGGTCATCAGGTGGCGTGCCACGTGGTCGGCTAGCGTCAGGACAGGTAGTGCTTCAACGCGCGCCCGGCCTGATGGATCGCCGAATGCACCGCCGGGACGTGGGCGAGCGGATTCAACAGGCCGTAGTCGTGGATCAGCCCGTTATAGCGGGTGGAGGTGACCTCGACGCCGGCGGTATCGAGCAGACGCGCGTAGGCTTCGCCCTCATCGCGCAGCACGTCCAGCTCGGCGGTTTGCACCAGCGCCGGCGGCAAACCCCGCAGCTGTTCCGGCGTGGCGTTGAGCGGCGAGGCGTAGATGTCTTTGCGCTGCGCCTTATCGGGCGCGTAGCTGTCCCAAAACCACTTCATCATGTTGCGAGTCAAGAAATGGCCTTCGGCGAACTGATGATAGGAGTCGGTATCAAACTGGGCGCGGGTGACGGGCCACAGCAGGATCTGGCAACGCAGCGCCGGTATGCCTTTCTCTTTGGCCATCAGGCTGACCACCGCCGCCATATTGCCGCCGGCGCTGTTGCCGACCACCGCCAGCCGCGAACCGTCGACGTTGATCTTCTCGCCGTACTCGGCCACCCATTCGGTGGCGGCGTAAGCCAGGTTGATCGCCTCAGGGTAGCGCACCTCCGGTGAACGGGGATAGTTGACGAACACCGCCGCCGCGCCTGAGCTGTGCACCAGATCGCGCACCAGCCGTTCATGGGTGGGGAAATCGCCCAGCACCCAGCCACCGCCGTGAAAGAACATGAATACCGGCAGCGCCTCTTTGACCCTGGCCGGCCGCACCAGCTGCAGCAGAATATCCTGACCTTCTACGTGAATGGTTTTCTCGCTGATCTCGACCTCGCGCAGCGGCACCTCGACGCTGCGTTGCGCGTCCTCCAAGACCCTGCGCGCCTCTTTGGGCTTCATCTGTTCCATGGGTTTACCACCGCCGGTATTCAGCGCGTCGAGAAACGCGTGGATGTCGTGCTGGGCGTGCGGCTGGCTGAGATCGACGGTTTTCTTGGGCATGGTGACTCCTTGTGCGCAGAAGAGAAGGGGCGGTCAGGATCACAGTGTAGTCGCTGGCGCACAAAGCAGGAGCCGCGGTCAGCGCGGCCCTGTTTCGGGAGCATGGTGGGTGGGATCTCTGCGTCGCTGCCGCGTTGCACGATTTTGGCGCACCGCTGCACCCGATGGGGGCAAAAAGTGTGACAGCGAGCAAAGAGGGGGGAAATTATTTTTGCGAGCCCGATCAGAAATCCTGAAGTTTTTCGTAATTGAATAGGATTTCGCGCGCAAGGATGATTTTAGGCCTTATTTTTTAATTTATGCATTACCAATGCATAGAAAATGAATAAATATTCATTATAAGCCGTTGTTTTAACGTAAAAAATAGCAAAATCCGGCAAAAATCCCGTTTTGGCACGATAGCTGCTCTACACTCTTTATCAAACGACATGTATTTTAACTGCTCGTTAACATTTACTCCCCGCTCAGGGACCGGATATACGCCATAAATAGTGAAAAACCGATTTTATGTAACAGATTTGTTTCTAAATCAGCGGTAAGGGACAGCATTTTCTCCGCCCGGAAAGTCGGTTTTGAACAACGGTTTTTTTGCATTGTGGCGGCCTAGCCGGGCTTGAGCGGTCCTTACAGTCAAAATTCAGCCTTTGCTGAGATTATGAGGTCACTATGGAACAGCCAATCGCAGTTACCCGTCAGTCTTTCGATGACTGGATGGTCCCGGTTTATGCCCCTGCCGATTTTATTCTGGTGCGGGGAGAAGGATCGCAGGTGTGGGATCAGCAGGGTAAGTCTTACATCGATTTCGCCGGCGGCATCGCGGTTAACGCGTTGGGGCATGCGCACCCGGCGGTCAAGGCGGCGCTGGTGGAGCAGGCGGGCAAACTGTGGCATCTGGGCAATGGCTATACCAACGAACCGGTGCTGCGCCTGGCCAAAAAGCTGATCGACGCCACCTTCGCCGACAAGGTGTTCTTCTGTAACTCGGGCGCCGAAGCCAACGAAGCGGCGCTGAAACTGGCGCGCAAGCATGCGCACGATCAGCACGGCGCCGGTAAAGATCAGATTTTGGCGTTCAACAACGCGTTCCACGGCCGCACGCTGTTTACGGTGTCCGCCGGTGGCCAGCCAAAATACTCGCAGGACTTTGCGCCGCTGCCAGGCGGCATCACCCATACGCCGTATAACGATCTGGCCGCAGCGGCCGAGCTTATCAACGATCGCACCTGTGCGGTGATCGTCGAGCCTATCCAGGGCGAAGGCGGCGTGCTGCCGGCGGAAGGCAGTTTCCTGCAGGGGCTGCGTGAACTGTGCGATCGCCATAATGCGCTGCTGATCTTCGACGAAGTGCAGACCGGCGTCGGCCGCACCGGCCATCTGTATGCCTACATGCAGTACGGCGTGGTGCCTGATGTACTGACCACGGCCAAAGCGCTGGGCGGCGGCTTCCCGATCGGCGCCATGCTGACCACCGATGCGCTGGCGAAAACGCTGGGCGTCGGCACCCACGGCACGACCTACGGCGGCAACCCGCTGGCGACGGCGGTGGCGGGAGCGGTGTTCTCCATCATCAACACCCCGGAAGTGCTGGAAGGCGTCAAACAGCGTCACCAGTGGTTTATCGACGGGTTGAACGACATCAACCGCCAGTATCCGATTTTCGCCGAGATTCGCGGCGGCGGTTTGCTGATCGGCTGCCAATTGACGAAAGACTATGCCGGCAAAGCGAAGCAGATCACCCAGCTGGCCAATGAAGAAGGCGTTATCGCGCTGATCGCCGGCCCGGACGTGGTGCGTTTCACGCCGTCGCTGATCATCCCTGAGCAGGATGTGAAAGAGGGGCTGGCGCGATTCGCGCGCGCCGTGGCGCGCATTTGCAGCTAATCAGCGGGCTGCGCCTTCACCGGCGCAGCCTGATTCAGAAGAGGTTCGCATTATGATGATTATTCGCCCTATAGAGCGTCGCGATCTGGCGGATTTGCTGACGCTTGCCGGTAAATCCGGCATCGGTCTCACTTCACTGCCGCAAAATGAAGATACCCTGTCGGCACGCATTGAGCGGGCGTTAAAAACCTGGCAAGGCGAACTTCCGCAAAGTGACCAGTGTTATTTGTTCGTGTTGGAGGACAGCGAGCGCCGGCAGGCGGTGGGTGTCTGCGCGATTGAAGTGGCCGTCGGCCTGGCGGAACCCTGGTACAGCTTCCGCGTCGGCACGCAGGTGCACGCTTCCAAACAGCTGAACGTCTATAAATCGGTGCCGACGCTGTTCCTCAGCAACGACCATACCGGCCATTCGGAGCTGTGCACGCTGTTCCTCGATCCGGATTATCGTCACGGCGAGAACGGCAAGCTGCTGTCGAAGGTGCGTTTCCTGTTTATTGCCGCGTTCCGCGAGCGTTTCTCACGGCGCCTGATCGCCGAGATGCGCGGTTTCTCCGATGAAAACGGCCGTTCGCCGTTCTGGGAGAGCGTCGGCCACCATTTCTTCTCCATCGAGTTCGCCAAGGCGGACTACCTGAGCGGCACCGGGCAAAAGGCGTTTATCGCCGAGCTGATGCCGAAACATCCGCTGTATGTCGATTTCCTGGCCGAAGACGCGCAGAAAGTGATCGGCGAGGTGCACCCGCAAACTTTGCCGGCGCGCCGGTTGCTGGAGGCGGAAGGCCTGAGCTATCAGGGCTACGTCGATATCTTCGACGGCGGCCCGACGCTGGAAGCCGAGATCGATCACATCCGCGCGGTGAAGCAGAGCCGCCTGGTGAAAGTGGTGCTGGATGACACGCCGATGCGCGCCGATGCGCCGGTGCATCTGGTGGCCAACGACAACTATCAGAACTACCGCGCACTGTTGGTCAATGCCGATCTGTATGACGACCGCCTGCATATCAACGCCGCCACCGCTGCGGCGCTGGGCGTCGAGCAGGGCAGCCCGGTGCGGGTGCTCCCCCTTATTGCACAGGAGAAACCATGATGTCCCATCCTGCACTGTTGATTAACGGCGTCTGGCGGCAGGGCCGCGGCGCGGAGTTCGGCAAGGCCGATCCGGTCGGCAACCAGCCGCTGTGGCGTGCCAACGCCGCCGACGCCGATGACGTCGCCGCCGCCTGCGAAGCCGCGCGCGCCGCATTCCCCGGCTGGGCGCGTACGCCGTTCGAGCAGCGCGAACAGCTGGTGAAACGCTTCGCCGCTTTGCTGGAAGAACATAAACAGTCGCTGGCGGAAACCATCAGCCGCGAGACCGGCAAACCGCGCTGGGAAACGCTGACCGAAATTCAGGCGATGATCGGCAAAGTGGGCATTTCGCTGCAGGCCTATCAGACGCGCACCGGCTTTAGCCAGGCGGCGATGGCTGACGGCGCTTCGGTGCTGCGCCATCGTCCGCACGGCGTGCTGGCGGTGTTCGGGCCTTACAACTTCCCCGGCCATCTGCCGAACGGCCATATCGTGCCGGCGCTGTTGGCCGGTAACTGCGTGGTATTCAAACCGAGCGAGCTGACGCCCCTGACCGCCGAGGAGACCCTCAAGCTGTGGCTGCAGGCCGGTCTGCCGGACGGGGTGATCAACCTGGTGCAAGGCGGCCGTGAAACCGGCGAAGCGCTGGCGGCCAGTGCGGATATCGACGGCCTGCTGTTCACCGGCAGCGCCGGCACCGGTTATCACCTGCATCGCCAACTGGCGGGGCAGCCGGAGAAGATCCTGGCGCTGGAGATGGGCGGCAACAACGCGCTGATCGTCGACGGTTTCGACGATCGCGATGCGGCGGTCAACCTGGCTATCCAATCGGCGTTTATCTCCGCCGGTCAACGCTGCACCTGTTCACGCCGTATTCTGGTGAAGCAGGGGGCCGAAGGCGACGCCTTTATCGCGCGTCTGGTCCAGGTGGCGGGCGAACTGCGGGTCGGCCGCTGGGATGCCGAACCGCAGCCGTTCATGGGCGGGGTGGTGTCGGCAACCGCGGCGGAAAACATGCTGAAAGCGCAGCAGCACTTGCTGGCGCTGGGCGGCAAATCGCTGCTGACCATGCGCCTGCTGGAGCCGGGCAGCTCGCTGCTCAGCCCGGGCATCGTCGATCTGACCGGCGTGGCCGGCGTACCGGACGAAGAGTATTTCGGGCCGTTGACCACCATCGTGCGTTACCGCGATTTCGACGAGGCGCTGCAGCTGGCCAACCGGACGCGCTACGGCCTGTCGGTAGGGCTGGTATCGCCGCAGCGCGAGCTGTTCGAGCGATTGCTGCTGGAAGCGCGCGCCGGCATCGTCAACTGGAACAAGCCGCTGACCGGAGCGTCCAGCGCGGCGCCGTTCGGTGGCGTGGGCGCCTCCGGCAACCATCGCCCAAGCGCCTTCTATGCGGCGGACTATTGCGCCTGGCCGATGGCGTCGCTGGAAAGCGAAAGCCTGTCGCTGCCGGCGACGCTCTCGCCGGGCTTGTCGTTCCGTTAATCGTCTACGGCGGCGCGCCGGCGTCGCCGTACGCTATCCCCAGGGGATAAACATGTCAGGATATGAAGTCAATTTCGACGGTTTGGTGGGGCCGACGCACCACTATGCCGGGCTGTCGTTCGGCAACGAGGCGTCGACGCAGCATCAAAACAGCGTATCGAACCCGAAGCTGGCGGCGAAACAAGGCTTGCTGAAAATGAAGGCGCTGGCCGATCTCGGTTTCCAGCAAGGGGTATTGCCGCCGCAGGAACGCCCGCATTTGCCGATGCTGCGTCGCCTGGGCTTCAGCGGCAGCGATGAGGCGGTGCTGGCGCAGGCGATGCGTCAGTCGCCGCGCCTGCTGTCGGCGCTCAGTTCGGCGTCGTGCATGTGGACCGCCAATGCGGCCACCGTGTCGCCCTCGGCGGACAGCGCCGACGGCAAGGTGCATTTCACCGCCGCCAACCTGAATAACAAATTCCACCGCGCCATCGAAGCGGAAACCACCACCGCCGTATTGCGGGCGATGTTCAGCGACGATCGGCATTTCGCCCACCATGAGGCGCTGCCGCAGGTGGCGTTGTTCGGTGACGAAGGGGCGGCCAACCACAACCGTTTGGGCGGCGACTACGCCAAACGCAGCGTGCAGGTGTTCGTCTACGGTCGGCAGGAGTTCGGCGGCGAAACGGCGCCGGCGCGTTATCCGGCGCGCCAGACGCGCGAAGCCGGCGAGGCGATCGCTCGCCTGCACCAGCTGGACGAGCAGCATACGGTCTTCGTGCAGCAAAACCCGGCGGTGATCGATCAGGGCGTATTCCATAACGACGTGATTGCGGTCAGTAACCAGAACGTGCTGTTCCACCACCAGCAGGCGTTTTACCGCCAGCAGCAGGCGCTGGATGAAGTGCGCCGCAAGATGGCGACGCTGGACAGCGAGCTGGTGGCGATCGAAGTGCCGACGGAGCGCGTCTCGGTGGCGGACGCGGTGGCGACCTACCTGTTCAACAGCCAAATTCTTACCAAGCCGAACGGCAAGATGATGATCGTCGTGCCGGAGGAGTCGCGTCAGCACGCCGGCGTGTGGCGTTATCTCAACGACATGGTCGGCAGCGGCGGCCCGATCGATGAAATTCGCGTGTTCGACCTGCGTGAAAGCATGCGCAACGGCGGCGGCCCAGCCTGCCTGCGGCTGCGGGTGGCGCTTAACGAGCAGGAGCTGCGGGCGGTTAACCCACGCGTAATGATGAACGAGCGGCTGTTCGCGACGCTGAACGAATGGGTCGACCGCCATTATCGCG
Source organism: Serratia sp. SSNIH1 (assembly GCF_002935055.1). Taxonomy (NCBI): domain Bacteria; kingdom Pseudomonadati; phylum Pseudomonadota; class Gammaproteobacteria; order Enterobacterales; family Yersiniaceae; genus Serratia; species Serratia sp. SSNIH1. Next base: position 3,517,341 of record NZ_CP026383.1, on the reverse strand, counting down.
ATCGCCTGACGCAGGATGATCTGGCCGATCCGCTGCTGCTGCGCGAAGGGCGCGAGGCGCTGGATTCGCTGACGTCGATCCTCGGTCTCGGCTCCATCTATCCATTCCAACGCTAAGGGAGGCGTCATGATCGATCTACTGCCCCTGACGCTGGAAGGGAACGAACCCGTCGAATGGCAAGGTGAAACCCCGCAGCTGCGCTGGCGCTGGCAGGGGGAAGGGGTGCTGGAGCTCACGCCGCGGCAGCCCTACCGCCAGGCAATGGTGATGTCGGCGGGGGTGCACGGCAACGAAACCGCGCCGATCGAACTGCTCAATCAGCTGGTCGGCGACCTGCTGACCGGCCGGTTGCCGCTGAGGGTGCGGCTGTTGGTGGTGCTGGGTAACCCGGCGGCGATGCGGGCCGGCAAGCGTTATCTGCACAGCGATATGAACCGCATGTTCGGCGGCCGCTACCGCAACTTCGCCGCCAGCGGCGAAACCGTGCGTGCGCAGCAGCTGGAGCGTGCGCTCGCCGCCTTTTTCGATGGCGAACAGGCGGCGCGTTTCCATTACGATTTGCACACCGCCATCCGTGAATCGCGTTTGCCGCGCTTTGGCATTCTGCCTTTCCAGAAACGCCCGTACAGCGAGCCGATGTTGAAGCTGCTGGATGCGGCCGATCTGGATGCGCTGGTGGTACACAGCGCGCCGGGCGGCACTTTCAGCCACTATTCCAGCGAACATCTCAATGCGGCGAGCTGTACGCTCGAGCTGGGCAAGGCGCGGCCGTTCGGCAGCAACGATCTGCAGCAGTTCGCCGCCATCGATCTCGCTCTGCGGGCGGCGGTCAGTGAAGGGCCCCTGCCGGCGCGTGCGGCCGATGAGATTCGGGTATTCCGTGTGATGCACTCGTTGATCAAACACAGCGAGGATTTCAAGCTGCATCTGGATGATGACACCGCCAACTTCACCGAGTTGAAACCGGGGATGTTGCTGTGCGAGCAGCCGCAGGAGGAGTATCGCGTTGGCCAAGAGGGCGCGTGGATACTGTTTCCTAACCCCACTGTGGCGCTGGGCCTGCGCGCCGGCATGTTGTTGAGCGAAGTTTCCCGTTCTACGTTGTATTAATTTATCCTCGGCGGCGCCGTCAGCGCGCTGCCGTTTATTCCTTTCATTATTTTAATCTGCTATTTCCCGCTATTTAAATGGCCATAAATCGAATTTTATTCGTTCTATAGGGATTTCTTTATGTGAATGAATAAAGGCCGTATTCAGCCGTTATCGGAAAGCCTTAATTGCCTGGTGACTTTGTTAAGATAAAAATGTGAAATAAGTAACGCTTTTAATAACCATGCTAATCTTGTTGTTACTTTTGAATCGCGCAGAAAGCACGCAAAACGAAACCAAAATGCACTAAATTGGTGCGTTGCACCGTTTTGGTTATAAGTTATGTGATAAAAATTTTTTATATTCAATGGGTTATGCGTTCTCTTTTTTGAAATATATGGTTACAAATAAACATGCTTTCTCCTCGTTGTTTCATGAACTTTTTGATTTTAAGTTTTGATTCATGATGCTAATGTCACATCACCCCAGCATGAGGGGAGCTCATAAAATACCAAAAGATAAAATCACAGCCCAAATCATAAATTGGGCGTGACGGGCAGGGTTCTAATTATAATATCTAGGGAAGGTGCGAATAAGCAGGTCATTTCTTCCCAAGCTGACTCGCTGATTAAAATTTCGCGGATCTGGGCCGATTTTTTTCCCGCAAACACATCGAATCAGCCTATTTAGGCTATTTTTTCCACCATTTCTGGCGTTATTTCCGGTTTTTACTGAGATCTCTCCCACTGACGTATCATTTGGTCCACCCGAAACAGGTTGGCCAGGGTGAATAACATCGCCAGTTGGTTATCGTTTTTCAGCAGCCCCCTGTATCTGGCTTTCACGAAGCCGAACTGCCGCTTGATGATGCGAAACGGGTGCTCCACCTTGGCACGGATGCTGGCTTTCATGTATTCGATGTTGATGGCCGTTTTGTTCTTGCGCGGATGCTGCTTCAAGGTTTTTACCCTGCCGGGACGCTCGGCGATCAGCCAGTCCACATCCACCTCGGCCAGCTCCTCGCGCTGTGGCGCTCCTTGGTAGCCGGCATCGGCTGAGACAAATTGCTCCTCTCCATGAAGCAGATTACCCAGCTGATTGAGGTCATGCTCGTTGGCCGCGGTGGTGACTAGGCTGTGGGTCAGGCCACTCTTGGCATCGACACCAATGTGGGCCTTCATGCCAAAGTGCCACTGATTGCCTTTCTTGGTCTGATGCATCTCCGGATCGCGTTGCTGCTCTTTGTTCTTGGTAGAGCTGGGTGCCTCAATGATGGTGGCATCCACCAAAGTGCCTTGGGTCATCATGACGCCTGCTTCGGCCAGCCAGCGATTGATGGTCTTGAACAATTGACGGGCCAGTTGATGCTGCTCGAGCAGGTGGCGGAAATTCATGATGGTGGTGCGATCCGGCAGGGCGCTATCCAGGGATAATCGGGCAAACAGGCGCATGGAGGCGATTTCGTACAGGGCATCTTCCATGGCACCGTCGCTCAGGTTGTACCAATGCTGCATGCAGTGAATACGCAGCATGGTCTCCAGCGGATAGGGCCGTCGGCCATTGCCCGCCTTGGGATAAAACGGCTCGATGACAGCGGTCATATTCTGCCATGGCAGAATCTGCTCCATGCGGGAGAGGAAAATCTCTTTTCGGGTCTGACGGCGCTTAGTGCTGAATTCACTATCGGCGAAGGTGAGTTGATGGCTCATGATGTCCCTCTGGGATGCGCTCCGGATGAATATGATGATCTCATATCAGGAACTTGTTCGCACCTTCCCTAGGAAAATAAATGATGAAACGCAGTGTATTAGCCTTAGCTGTCGCCCTCGGGGCGATCACCTCCTTCGCCAACGCGGCTGAAATCTACAATAAAGATGGCAATAAACTCGACCTGTACGGCCGCGTTTCGGCCAAACACGTTTTCAGTAAAGATAAAAGTGAAGACGGAGATAAAACGTACGTTCGTCTGGGCTTTAAAGGCGAAACCCAGATCAACGATCAGTTGACCGGCTACGGCCAGTGGGAATACAACGTTCAGGCCAACCACGACGAAGCGCAGGGCACCACCGGCACCAAAACCCGTCTGGGCTTCGCCGGCCTGAAGTTCGCCAACTATGGTTCGTTCGACTACGGCCGTAACTACGGCGTGGTGTACGACGCCGAAGCTTACACCGACATGCTGCCGGAATTCGGCGGCGACTCCTACAGCTACACCGACAACTACATGACCGCGCGCTCCAACGGCCTGGCGACCTACCGCAACCGTGACTTCTTCGGTTTGGTGGAAGGCCTGAACCTGGCGTTGCAGTACCAGGGTAAAAACAACGAAGACAAGCGCAGCGTAACCAAGCAAAACGGCGACGGCTACGGCATGTCTCTGGACTATCAGGACATCGGCGGCAGCGGCATCGGCGTCGCGGCGGCGTTCTCCGATTCCAGCCGCACCAGCGATCAGAAGGCGCTGCAGTACGGTAAAGGCGACAAGGCCACCGCCTGGACCACCGCAATCAAATATGACGCCAACCAGGTCTATCTGGCGGCCATGTATGCCGATACCCGCAACATGACGCCGATCAGCGTCAACGGCACGTCGGGCTTCGCCAACAAAACGCAAAACTTCGAAGTTGTGGCTCAGTACCAGTTCGAGAACGGTTTGCGCCCGTCCGTGGCTTACGTACAGTCCAAAGGCAAGGATATTGAAGGGATTGGCGATGTCGATCTGGTGAAATACGTGGAAGTGGGCGCGACTTACTACTTCAACAAAAACATGTACACCTACGTCGACTACAAGATCAACCAGTTGAACGACGACAACAAACTGAAGCTGAACACCGACGACATCGTTGCCGTCAACCTGACCTACCGCTTCTAAGTTTCCATCATTACCTTCATCCTGTGTCGGGATCGGTAATCAGGCAGGGCGCAAGCCCTGCCTTAGCTTGATGACAAAGGAGGAAAAAGCGTGGTTTTCCTCCTTTGTGGTTATCAGCCGAAAATCAATGAATTGATTTTCCTTATTTTTAAATGTGGTCTTCGGTAAACCTGCCAATGTCATCAGGTTTGTCATTAACCTCAGGGAGGGCGCAAGCCCTGCCTTCGTTTGTATCGCGCGCTCAGCCTTTTGGCGCCAACCCCACCAGCTCGATGGCCGAACGCAGCGCGGCAAACCGCTGCTGATCCTGCTCTCGCTCTATCTCTGTCACCAGCTGCGAAAGAATATTGCCGCCGGAGACCTTTTTATGGTTTTTGATTAACTGCAACACCGCATCGCCTAGCGCCAGGCTGACGTTGCGCAGCAGCATTTCATAATGCTCGTTGGAATGAGCTGATGCTGACATGACCTTTCTCTGTCTTTCTTCTTCGGGAGCCGCAATTTAGCAAAACAGCGGCCTAAAGCCTCGGAGGCAGACGAAGTTTCCGATGAAATCAGAAATTCCTCAGCATTGGCCGGGGAAGGCGTTAAAAATCCGAATATTCGCTGGCCGGTAACCAAAAGCCGTCGATAAACTCTTCCATGGGATAACAACCGGCGTGGCGCAGGTTCTGTTCCTTCATCGCGATCAGGCATTGCGGTTCGTCGCGCAATATATCGACCACCATTTCACTGCAGCCGCCATCCAGATAACAGACAAACATCACCAATGCGTACATCGTTGCATGCCTCCTTCGTCGAACCGCCCTGTAGGCAACAGTGTAGGTAAAAAAGCGCGATTTTTCAGCATCATTGCGTGATAAATCGCCATCGAGACGCCGCTGACGGCACTTTCGGAATTCTCTAACCGTTTCTGACGCCGGGAGCGGATGGCATATCCTTTTGACGATGCTAAGCTTAACAAGCCTTACTTCAATGCATCAGTGCAACCATCAAAAGGAGTGAATATGGGCTTGTTTAACTTCGTCAAAGAAGCGGGCGAAAAACTGTGGGACACAGTCACCGGCAATGCCTCCGCCGAAGATCAAAGCGCCAAACTCAAGGAGCATCTCGATAAGAGCGGCCTGCCAGGCACCGACAAAGTCGATGTGCAGGTGGTCGATGGTAAAGCCGTAGTGACCGGCGATGCCGTCAGCCAGGAGCTGAAAGAGAAGATCCTGGTGGCGATTGGCAACGTGGCCGGCATCAGCGGCGTGGAAGACAAGGTGGCGGTGGCGCAATCCGACGCCGAGAGCCGTTTCTACACCGTGAAGAAGGGCGATACGCTGAGCGCGATCTCCAAAGAGATGTACGGCAACGCCAATCTGTACAACAAGATTTTCGAAGCCAATAAGCCGATGCTGTCGAGCCCGGACAAGATCTATCCGGGGCAGGTGTTGCGTATCCCGCAATAATCTGTCGCTCTGCCAGAGCCCGGTTGCGTACCGGGCTTTTTTTTGTCCTCTGTAATCGCCGTCTCTTATTCCCCTGCGATCTCAATGTCGGTTACATCTACCCTGTGTACCCGCTCGCTCGCCGGCAGGCGCGGTGTTGACCCTGATGGGGAAAGTTGATAGCGTCATGCCCCGGTTGAGGCCGGAATGCCCAAGGCGGCAGCGTTAACGCCTTATACTGAGGGGGCCTTTTGCCCCGCCAAACAGCAATCCAGCAGTTGAACGAGTGAAAACCGATTTAGTGAAACAACAGCGTAACGCCTCAACGGATAAAAACTATCGAGAAACCTTGGGTGATGCGCAATTTGCTATCGTCGTGTTGGCGGTGGCGTCCTGCTCACTGATTATCTTTACGCTGGCGGTCACGCTGTGGGTGACCTGACGCGATTAACTAGGGGAGATAAAATGGAGCCTAATCTCCATGATGAAACCAAACTGCTGGCGATTATCGGCCTGTTGGTTTCCGTGCTGCTGGTGGTATCAATTCTCTTTGGCGTGACCTATTTCTCCGATCTCAGGCACGCGCACGACGATGTTGACATCAAAAGCTGCTATATCAAAGCGTCCTAATCCGCGCGAATGCGCCTGAGCGCCGCCGATCTGTGAGGTGAGCTGTCCTGTGTTAAGCTGGGACGGTTATCCCTTGGCGAATCGGCGCCATTCAGGAGGTCTTTGCGATGAGTCAGTCCCGTCCTACGCTCTCTTCACCCTCACGCGAGTGCCCCGTCGTTGACGGCGTGCGCCAGATCCAGCGTATTGCCGTACGTAACGCCGAAGTGGGGGGCATTCCGATCAACCGCGCGCTGCCAACCCGGGAAAGGCGCACCGTCGGTGCCTGGTGCTTTCTCGATCACGCCGGGCCGACGGTATTCAGCGGTAACTCGTCCGGCATGGATGTGGGGCCGCATCCGCACATCGGTCTGCAAACGTTCACCTGGATGATCGAAGGCGAAGTGCTGCACCGCGACAGCCTCGGCAGCGAGCAGGTGATCCGTCCGGGCCAGGTCAATCTGATGACCGCCGGGCACGGGATCGCACATACTGAACAGTCGGTGGGCGAACCGCGGCGATTGCATGCCGCACAATTATGGATTGCGTTGCCGGCCGAACATGCCGACATGGCACCGCGTTTCGATCATTATCCCGACTTGCCGCAGTGGCAGAATAGCGGCGTGAATCACCGTTTGCTGGTTGGGGAATTTGGCGCTTATCGTTCGCCGGTATTTACCCTTTCGCCATTAATCGCCATTGATATGGAATGGCAGGAAGCGGCGACGGTGCAATTGCCGCTGCGCGATGACTATGAAATCGGCTTCTTGCCCCTAATGGGGGCATTCGAACTTAATGGTGAAACCTTTTCACCTGACGAGTTTGCCTATTTGGGCATGAAGAATAACTCTATCGAGTTAAATGCACGGAAGGGCAGTAGGGGATTATTAATTGGCGGCGCGCCGTTAAATGAAGAGATCCTTATCTGGTGGAATTTCGTTGGCCATACCAAGGCTGAAATTACTCGGGCCCAGCATGATTGGGAACAAGGGGCGCCGCGTTTTCCGCCGGTGAGCGGTTATTCCGGCGAGCGCATGACCGCGCCACGCCTGCCCTGGGGCGATGTTTGATAGCGTTAGGATATAATCGCCGCGCTTATTCGGCTTATTTCGCTCTAATAAGGCGAAATTACTGTGATCGCGGCTCCAGCTTTACCGCAGAATAAGGTTTATCGGCAGAACAGTGATCTGGCGCATATAATGACAATGAGAAGAAGTTTAGGATAACCCTCAGGAAGTCAGGTTGTCTCCCGTTAGTCAGATGTCAGTGAGGTCATTATGAGCCAGGTACTTTATCGTGCAAGACTGTCCCATGTCGTGATTGCTACGGCGCTGTTTTGGGTCTCTGTCGCGGCATTGTTGGTCGCCGTATTAAACTAACCTCAAAAAATGACTCCTGCATAAACCCGCTTCGGCGGGTTTTTTTATCGCCATTGTCTGGCGATAGAAGCTACGCGATTATACTTAATGGCATCTTCAATAAGCGATAGGGACAATCATGAAGCTGTTTGCCGATATTTTGCTGTTGCTCATCGCGGTGCTCCATCTTTATATCCTGGTGCTGGAAATGTTCCTGTGGCGTGCGCCGCTCGGCAGACGCGCCTTCGGTACAACGGCGGAGTTTGCCGCGGCCACGCGGGTATTGGCCGCCAATCAGGGGCTGTACAACGGTTTTCTGGCGCTGGGGCTGGCATGGGGCTACTGGCGTGAGGACATGGCGCTGCAGCTGTTCTTTCTCGGGTGCGTGTTGGCGGCCGGGGTGTTCGGCGGGCTGACCGCCAGCCGCAAGATCTTGTGGGTGCAGGCGTTGCCGGCCTTGATCGCGATGCTGGCGGTATGGGGGGGGCGTTAACCCGCCGGTTCACGGCGGGCGTCAGGCGGATTTTTGGTGAATGACGTGCAACGGCGGGTCGATGTGCAGATCGACGCTCAAATCCTGGCGGAAATCATAAGGCGTGATATTAAAACGCTTTCTGAACATGTAGGTGAAGTGGGACTGTGAGCCGAAGCCAAAGTCCAGGGCGATATCGAAGATCGACGCTTCACTGCTGCGCAGTTGGTAAACCGCGCCGGCCAGGCGGCGTTCGCGAATGTATTTGCCCAGCGAAATCCCTGTCGCTTCTTTGAACAGCTTCTGCATGTGCCACAGCGAGTAGCCGGAGTACTCGGCCAGCTCTTCGAGATGGATCACTCGTCCAAGGTGAGTTTCGACCCATTTGCTGAGGGCGCAGACCAATGAGAGATGGTGTTCTTGTATCATCAGTGCGTCAGTGTGAGATCTACATAGCGGTGAAGTATACACAACTTGCCGCCGCGGACAAAAACGCCGCCGGTGACGGGGGGCAATTATTCGGAAAAACCGTTCAACCACGGCTTGTCAGTAGAAAGGAAAAACGGCTAATCTGAGACTGTCGCCGCCGCGGTGGGTGACGCGGAAAAGGCCACAGCAAGTAACCGCCAAAACAGAGTCAGCCGTAACAACTCAACGTTGATGGGGTGATCGCATGTTAATGACAGTGATTATTACTCTGGTTGTAATCGTGGGCGTCGGCGCTTTTATGGCGATGCCGGTGATGAGCATGAAAAATGCGGAAGGTGTGGGAGGTGAAGAACCGTGAGAGCAAGAGACATAGCACGCCGCTGAGCGGGGCGATCGAGAATCGGGAAAGCCTGGGTCAGAAACCCGGGCTTTTTGTTGCGTAGCCGCTCAAACGTTTTTCCGCTCGACGGTTTCCTCTCCCCAATAAAGCTGATCGGCGGTGGTTTTGGCAAAGGCCTTCTCCAACGCTTCGTCGCTGCCTTCTTCCCAGATCTTCTGTGCCAACACTTCGTCGTTCCCTGCCAGTTCAAAAATAGCTTCGGCGATTTCCACCGAAGTTTCACGCACTGTCGCCCAGGATTTCACATTGTGATTCGCCATAATTTTCTCCTGTTGGTTGTGGCTTACGGGTGGTTTTTGCCACCGTCATGCTGCAAGTATAGGCTAATCCGCCGTGGACTTTTGCCCGGCGGTGCGCAGAAGGGGGAAAAAGGCGGGGAGAGCGGGCAATGCCGCAGGCGGCGTGCTATTCTGTGCGGCGTTTGAATCAAGAGGAAAATTATTATGTCTGACATGCTGAGCAACGAGCAGGAACTGGCTTCCGATCTGGTCGCTTGCCAACTGGTCATCAAACAGATTCTGGACGTTATCGACGTGATTGCGCCTACCGAAGTGCGCGACAAGATGGCGGGTCAGCTTAAAAGCATCGATTTCTCCACGCATCCTGCAGGCGCCGATCCGGTGACTCGCCGCGCGATTGACAAGGCGATTGCGCTGATCGAGATGAAGTTCACCCGCAGCTGAGGCGGGGCCGCCGCAGGGCGGCGGCGTCGGGCGGTGGCGGTTAGTCCACCACCGTTTCGATTTTCTTGAACAGCGGGCAGTCGGCTACACCGATGAAACCGTTGTCGCCATTGACGTACTGGGCGATCGCCACGTTGCGCGCCGTCAGGTATTTGCACTGCAATCCCAACCCGCCAACGTTCTTGTTGCTGCCTATCAGCACGCCGTAACCCGAGATCAAAAAGCCGCCGTAAATGACCGCCAACACCAGTACCCACTTAATCAATCTGCTCATTGTGCTTCCTCATTGTCCCTGAGGGGCCATCTAGCCACGACAACGGCATGACGGCAAGGGTAACAGTCTGAAAACCGGGCGATAGCCAGAAATCTAAACGACAAGTTAAACTTCGTTTAACTTCGCTGTGATAACATGCGCGATAGATTACCCAGATAACAATGAGGCTGCTAAATTTGTTGCGAAAAAAAATCCTCGTGATAATGACGGCCGTCGCAGCCTGCCTGTTTTTCTACCTGTTGGCGCTGGACAGTTATTGCGACGATGGCGGAAACTTTGCGCTGGGCATCTGCTCGGTAACGCGCTTCGTGCCCTGGTAAGCAATTTTTGGCAGGGATGTTCGCACGGCCGCCGCGAGTGTTAAGATGGCGGCCTGAATGTTGCAGTAAATAGGGTTGTCCATGTACGATTTAGGTTTTGGCCAGAATGGCCTGTTGTCGCTGGCCCTCGCCGCCGTGGCGTTGCTGGTTGGGCTGTGGATTTGGTTTCTGGTGAACCGCGCCAGCGTGCGCGCCAACGAGCAGATTCGTCTGCTGCAGGAGATTGCCGAGCAACAACGCCAACAAACGGCGCTGTTGAAACGCCTGGCGCACCGTGCACGCGCTGATGGCGGCGATGCTGCTGAAGACGACGATCTCAGCCCCGCGCTGGATTTCAAAGGTTTTATCCCCGAACGTTGAGCATGATGCTCCGTCCGGCGGCAGCGCCGCCGGGGCGCCTCAGTAAAACACCATGCCCTGATACGGTTTTTCCCGGCATGCCGCCAGGCGGCTGGCCAGATCGCCGGCATGGATCTCCAACTGGTGCCCGTCAGGATCGAGAAAATAGAGCGATTCGCCTTCGCTGCGATTGCTCTTCCACTCTTTGACGCCGTTCTGGCGCAGCCGCTCGCTGACCTGCTCAATGTGTTCCGGCGCTACGCTGAAGGCGTAATGGGTGTAATCGCGCGCGCTTTGTTGCGCCCGGGCCTCATCCCGCGACAGACACAGCCACAACGCCCCCAACGAGAGATAAGCGCCGCCTTGCCAGCGGGCGTGCGGGGTAAACCCCAACAGATGACGATAAAATTCGAAGCTGCGATCGAGATCGCTGACGGCGAGCGTCAGGTGATTGAGGCCGGTCAACATGCATGCATTTCCTGGGCGCTGAACAGAGGGAAAAGTGTACGCAGGCGCTAAGGAAAGATAAAGGGGGCAAAGCATTAGTAGAGATAATGTGAAAACCGGCGGCGCTGTCATAAAACTGTCGTACAGACATCGTAATGTAGCGCGAACCTTACGAAAGATGGATAAAGCCGATGATTAAATGGTACGAAGAAAGCGATGCCGAAGTGAACCGCAGCATCGCGCTGCTGACCGGGGAGAACCCGGACAAGTGGTATCCCTACGGTGGTGTGAAAGGTAAAGATTACTGCAAGAATCCCTCCGATGCCTGGCCGATCATTTGCGCCAACAAAATCAGTCTGAACCCCGATAACCAAAGCGACAGCCCGCAATGGCAGGCGCGCATGAGCACCCAGGGCGGTGAATGGCAGGCGGACAGCGTCAGCCCGCTGCGCGCGGCGATGATCTGCTTCCTGATGAGCCGGCAGGCTAACTGATTCGAACAATACCGGTGATTGGTAAGAGTTTCTCCTTTTTCTAATAACAGAGCTGTCGTTGGCGGAGGCTGTTTATGAAGCGCATTATCAAAGGTGATAAAAACTTGTCTCATCTGGTGATTGCCCATGCGGCGATCGATCGTCATGCCGAAAGCTTCGGCCAGCGCCGTCAGGGCTGGCCCTCGACCTACCTGATAAGATATCAAAACGATCGCGTGGCGGTGGAAGTGGTCACGCGTAGCCAATCTTATGTCGCCACGCTGATGATCGGCGCGCGCAACCTGACCAAACTGTGCGGAATGCCCGGCTAAACGCCGCCCTTATCCGCTTTCTCACGGTAAAAAAATCGCGCTCCGGCCCGTCGTCTCGGGGCGCTTCTCCTTGATGCTCACGGGGTTAAGTGTTAAAAAGCCGCCCGCAGATACATTTATTGATTGGTGAAATCTTGGCCGATAACGGCAAGGGTGTACGCCATATGAGGATAAGATGGGCGGTCAGCATCAGGATACTCCGCTAAAACGCGGTTTAAAAAACAGACACATACAGCTTATTGCCCTCGGGGGCGCCATCGGTACCGGTTTATTTCTCGGCATTGCGCAAACCATTAAAATGGCCGGCCCCGCCGTGCTGTTGGGCTACGCCATCGGCGGTTTTATCGCGTTTTTAATCATGCGCCAGCTGGGCGAAATGGTGGTTGAGGAGCCGGTCGCCGGATCTTTCAGCCACTTTGCCTATAAATATTGGGGTGATTTCGCCGGCTTCCTTTCCGGCTGGAACTACTGGGCAATGTTCATTCTGGTCGGCATGGCGGAATTGACCGCCGTCGGCATCTACATTCAGTACTGGTGGCCGGAAATCCCCACCTGGGCCTCCGCCGCGCTGTTTTTCGTGCTAATCAACCTGATTAACCTGGTGAACGTGCGTCTGTACGGCGAAACCGAGTTCTGGTTCGCCATCATCAAAGTGGTGGCGATTGTCGGCATGATCGTGTTCGGCGCCTGGCTGTTGGTCAGCGGCAACGGCGGCCCGCAGGCCAGCATCACCAACCTGTGGCAGCAGGGCGGCTTTATGCCGCATGGCTTCTCCGGGCTGGTGATGGCGATGGCGGTCATCATGTTCTCGTTCGGCGGGCTGGAAATGGTCGGCATCACCGCGGCGGAAGCCGCCGATCCGCGCCGCAGCATTCCTAAAGCCACCAATCAGGTGGTGTACCGCATTCTGATCTTCTATATCGGCTCGCTGACCGTGCTGCTGTCGCTCTATCCGTGGGGGCAAGTGGTGGAGGGCGGTAGCCCGTTCGTACTGATCTTCCATGCGCTGAACAGCAATCTGGTGGCGACCGTGCTCAACGTGGTGGTGTTGACCGCCGCGCTGTCGGTCTACAACAGCGGCGTTTACGCCAACAGCCGCATGCTGTTCGGGCTGGCCAGCCAGGGCAATGCGCCGCAGGCGCTGACGCGCGTGAATAAACGCGGCGTGCCGGTATTGTCCATCGCGCTGTCGGCGTTGATTACCTCGATTGGCGTGCTGATCAACTACCTGATGCCCGGCAAGGCGTTTGAGCTGCTGATGGCGCTGGTGGTGTCAACGTTGGTGATCAACTGGGTGATGATTTGCCTGGCGCACCTGAAATTCCGCGCCGCCAAGAACCGCCAGGGCGTCATCCCCAGCTTTAAGGCGCTGTGGTATCCGTTCGGCAACTACCTGTGCCTGGCGTTCCTCGGCCTGATTCTGGTGATTATGTATTTCAGCGAAGGGATCCGCATTTCGGTGTTGCTGATGCCGGTTTGGATTGCGGTGCTGTGGTGCGGGTTTATGCTGACGCGCCGTAAAGGCGCCAAGCGCTAATCGGTATGCGGCGGAGGCGTAGTCTGCGCCTCCGCTTCTTTTGTGCGTCAGCCGCGCGGCATAAAGGCGCGCCCCTCACGACCCCGTCCCAGCAGTTTCCGGCACAGCAGCAGCAGGGTGCTGATCACGTCGATGGCGACCACGCTGAGCATCAGCAGGGTCAGCATGAAAAACCCGAGCAGCGAACCGCCCAGCAGAACCAGTGGCGCCGGTACGCGCAGACGGCGCAGCTTCATGGCGAAATACATTTTCCAGTATTGCTTCTGCGCCAGCAGCGCGCTGCGAATACGGCGCCCCAGGCCTGAGCCTGATTTGCGGGATGTAGAACGACTCATAACTTCTCCTTTTCTGTATGCCCTACAAGTCAATCACAAAGATCTTAAGAGAGTCTTAACGGGCTCTTGGCGGCCCTGGCTGTCTCACCGGAGTGAGACAACAGCATACGGCAAAAGGTCCCGCAATGCAGCGCACGGCTGACGAAGTGCGAGTCTCGTCGGGTTTGTTACACTGGAAGTCACGCCCGTGCAGGGGGCGCAGCGGACAGGAGAAGGGGCTGGATGAAGAGAATCAATCGTTATTACGACGCGGCCAAGGCGCATCACACGCCGGAGGGATTTCGCAACCCGGAACCCTCGCAGCGCCAGGAGGGTGACCTGCAGCGTTGGCAGGATGAGCGCAAGCGGCAGGGGCTGCCCAGGCCGCCGCAGCAGGGCTACGCGCAATTTACCGAACGCTGGTGGCAACCCGCCGATCTCAGCGGCAGCGATGACAGCATCTGGTGGCTGGGGCATGCATCCATGCTGTTGCGGCTGGGTGGCCGCTATATCCTGATCGACCCGGTGTTGTCCGAACGCGCCTCGCCGCTGAGCTTCTACGGGCCGAAGCGCAGAACGCCGGCGCCGCTGACGGTGGAGCAATTGCCGGCGGTGGATGCGGTGCTGATCTCCCATAATCATTATGACCATCTCGACAGGCGCACGGTGCGGCAGCTGGCGCGGCGCTTCCCACAGGCCGAGTTTATCGTGCCGCTCGGCTTGAAGCATTGGTTCCGCCGTTATCGGCTGAAGGTGCATGAACTGGACTGGTGGCAGAGCCTGTCGTTAGGTGAGCTGACGGTCTACGCCACGCCGGCGCGGCACTGGAGCATGCGCACGTTGTGGGATCGCAATTGCTCGCTGTGGTGCGGTTGGGTGATCCATCATCCGGCGCTGCGGTTCTATTTTTCCGGCGACAGCGGCTATTCGGCACGGTTGGCGGAAATTGGTCAACGGCTGGGCCCGTTCGACGTGGCGGCGCTGCCCATTGGCGCCTATGCGCCGCGCTGGTTCATGCAGGAGCAGCATATGGATCCGCAGCAGTCGGTGGCGCTGTATCGCGAGCTGAATCAGCCGCGAGCCATTCCCATCCATTGGGGGGTATTCGAACTGGCGGATGAATCGCTGGACGAACCGCCGCAGCAACTGAACCTGGCGCTGAGCGAGGCGGGGCTGGAACAGCATCAATTCCATCCGCTGAAGATTGGCGAGCGCATCGCGTTGCAGGACTCGCAGCAAGCGTTGTCTATCCACCCGGTGGTACAGAGGAAAGAATAAGATCAACGGTTTGAAAGCGTGGCAGTAATTAGCAAAATTGATAAGTGCGGGGTGGGATCCAAATAACCACCCGATTTTCCGGATTTAATTCAATGCCGCACTTTCGCTATTCATAAGGTTATTCCGGTTATTCAGATTTAGGGTTTCGGATTATTTAGGATGAAGCCACCGGCCAGCGGGGGAGGCGTCAGGACGTTGCATGCTTATGCAGCCGTTGGTCGGCGTGTCAGCGCGGCCGCCGGCTCTCGTCACGCTCTGGTGCATGCCGTGCGGTGACAGGGCTGAAGGCCGATGGTGAATGCGCTTTCCGACGGTAAAGGGGCGGAGGAGCATTGAATAAATTGGCCCCCGTTCATCGATATTCAAATGTTGCATATGACATTCCATAAAGATTCAAATTTTTTAACGCTATAAGCGACAAAAAAGCGAAAACGCCGAGAAGGAGATGCGTCAAAACGATGAAAGTTTTGTTAAAACGCTATCAGAATGCGGGGTCTGGCGCAGCGAGTTTGGCAAGCAGAAAATAGCCGATGCTTCAACATCTTTTGGCCTATTTAAGCAAATGTGGCTCTCGACCGTTTCAAATATGTGCGACATGTCGTTCAGTGATTAAAAATGGCTTGCCATCGCATACAGAGTATGTGATAACGCATCTGGGTAAAACGAGGTACAGTTCTGTATATGTGTGGCATTTTCAGTAAAGAAGTTCTGAGTAAAGACGTTAGCGTTGAATACCGCTTCTCTGCCGATCCTTATCTTAGTGCCTCAAGCAGTAACGACTCTAGTTTGTCTATGTAACGCCCTCGGGCGGTTTAAACAATCCAAAGGAAATACTCAAGATGGCAAAGATCAAAGGTCAAGTTAAGTGGTTCAACGAGTCTAAAGGTTTCGGTTTCATCACCCCGGCTGACGGCAGCAAAGACGTGTTCGTACACTTCTCTGCAATCCAGGGTAACGGCTTCAAAACCCTGGCTGAAGGCCAGAACGTTGAGTTCGAAATCCAAGATGGCCAGAAAGGCCCATCTGCAGTAAACGTTACTGCTATCTAATCAGCGTCAGCTGTACAAAAAGCCCGCCTTCGAGCGGGCTTTTTCGTTTCCGTCATCCGGCGGCGATGATGATGCCGGCGTACTGGTTGCGGCCTTTGATCCCCGGATGCGTCGGATCCTGCGCGCGCCGGTGGCTGTTGCGGCGATAGCTGGTGTATTTGAAGCGCTGTGGCCGCTGTGGGTCGACGTCCGGCGTGCAGATGGTGCAACTGCCGGCGCGGTCAACGGCGGCGAAGCCGAGCGCCGCCAGCTTGTATTCGGCAATCGCGGCCAAATCCAGATGCCGGTAATGTGGGCTGATCAGCGTGGCGGGCAGCGGCAGGCGCTGTTTAAAATTTTCCACCAGCGCTTCATCGACTTCGTAGCAGCACGGGCCGGCGGCAGGGCCGATAGAGGCCACCCAATCGGCGGTGTCGCCATCCTGGCGAATGCGCGCTGCCACCTGTTCCAGAATGCCGTCCAGTAAACCGCGCCAGCCGGCATGAACCGCGGCGATGGCGCCCCCGTCACGGCGGCTGAACAGCACCGGCAGACAGTCCGCCGTCAGTACGCTGAGCAGAATGCCGGGCTGGCGGGTATAGAAACCATCGGCCTCGCCGCACGCCTGCGCCGGTTGCAGCACGTCGACGATACGGGTGCCGTGCACCTGCTTCTTTTCCGGTAGCGTGGCGCTGTAGGGCAGCAGATGCCCGGGCAGCAGCGCGAGTTTGCTGCCAAAGCCGTGCTGAATGTGGGGCACCGCATTGAGCAGCGCGGAACGATCGCTCATAAGTTATTTTCACCTGCGTGAGAAAACAGACTCTCAGTGTAGCCAGCTTTTTCCCCGCTTGACCAGGCGTTGTTGGCGGCGAAAGCGAGCGGGGATGCGCCTTGCATCGAGCCGACGCCTTCTTTAGACTAGCCGCGCCCTGTCTTTCTGGAAGCCCATTCATGTCTTATCAATGCCCTCTGTGTCATCAACCGCTGCATTTTTCATCGCAACACTGGCGTTGCGCCGGCAATCATCAGTTCGATCAAGCCAAAGAAGGCTACGTCAATCTGCTGCCGGTGCAGCACAAACGATCGAAGCAGCCGGGAGACAGCGCGGAAATGATGCGGGCACGGCGCGCGTTTCTCGACGGCGGTTATTATCAACCGCTGCAGCAGCAGGTGGCCGAGTGGCTGGATTTGGCGCTGGCGGCCGATGCTGGCGCGTTGTTGGACATAGGCTGTGGGGAAGGGTATTACACCGCTGCCGTGGCCGCACGGCTGGCACAGGCGCGCAATATGGCGGTCTATGGGCTGGACGTCGCCAAGGTAGCGATCCGCTACGCCGCCAAACGTTATCCTGCGGTCTCGTTCTGCGTCGCCTCCAGCCACCGTCTGCCGTTCGCCGACGCGGCGCTGGATGCGGTCTTGCGCATTTATGCGCCCTGCAAGGCAGAGGAGCTGGCGCGGGTGGTGAAGCCGGGTGGCGTGGTAGTGACGGTCTCGCCGGGCCCGCGTCATCTGTACCAGCTGAAAGAGCAGGTCTACCAACAGGTGCAGCTGCATGCCGAGCAGGACGAACAGTTCGACGGTTTCGAGTGTGAGCGTAAAGAGGCGTTGGCCTATACGATGACCCTGCCGGGCACACAGGCCGCCAACCTGCTGCAGATGACACCGTTCGCCTGGCGTGCTACGCCGGAGGTGCAGCAGCGGCTGGCGGCTGGCGGCGAGTTCGTGTGCGAAACGGATTTCGCGTTGGCGCTGTACCGACGCCGCGCTTAACCGGCGCACCGGGCCCAGAAACAAAAAAGTGCCGGTGTCAATTCTTTCGCGCAAATCAAGAAGGACTTGAAACCGTATATGGGACAGTAGGTTAGCTCCTTTCGGGGCCGCTTAGAAGAAGAGCGGCGTTGTCGGCTAGGAGCGACATAGGAGCGTTGGGAGAGAAAGCCGCATCGCACTGTGTAGTGCTGGATTGCCGAGGAACGGCGGGCCTGTCGCATCATCATAGCCCAACAGGCTCGGCGGCATCCAGAATGAAGAACGCGCAGCCTGGGCTGCGCGTTCGATGGATGCCGTTGAATAGCATGCGGTGCAATCATGGCGGCTTCGGTGGTGTGCTGCGGGTCGCCGTGCCCTTCCTGAATCCTCGATCCCCCGCCATGAACGCTTCCAGCATATGCGGGATCAGCGTCGCCGCATCAACGGCCTCGCCATACGCCTGCGCGTGTAGCGCGGCGTAGCGGTCGAGGTCGACTTTCAAGCTGGTCGGGCAAACGAAAGTCAGCTTGGTGCTCTCGGTCTTCGGCAGCGGGCCGAGCCGCAGCTTCTTGGTCGTGCTCATCGTGAAGTCCCCCGGTTGAAGAACAGCGGCTGGTACGGCCGCAGCACCAGATCCCGGTTGACGATGATGCGAACCGGCAGGCCCGGCCGTTGCGTTAAGGTCGGCTGGATGTTGAGGTTGCGCCGGGTCATCTCCTGGCCGACCTGATTGATGCTGTCCTGCGCGCTGTCGCGCCCAGCGATGATGACGCGATCACCATCCTGCCGGTTCTCCGGCGCGGCCAGCTCGGCACCGACGCCCAGCAGCGTGGTGAGTGCCGCACCGGCAAAGATGCGGCCCCAGTGGTAGTCCACATCGTCCTCCAGCCCGGCATAGCCGGCTGGGTCGGTGCCGGCCAGGTTGTCGAGCGTGAGCGAAGACGTGTCCGGCAGGATGATCCGGTTCCAGACGACTTGAACGCGGCTCTGCCCGTAGCTGACCTGGCTGTTGTATTTGCCCAGGATGCGCGAACCCTGCGGAATCAGCAGGAAGCGCCCGGTGGCTGTGTCATAGACCGGCTCCGTCACCGTGGCGATCACGTCGCCGGGCAAGTCCGACTTGATGCCCGTCACCAAGGCACCTGCGACCACTGTTCCGGCCATAACCTGATACGGCGAAATTGGCAGAGTCAGATTGCCGGAATTACGGGTTTCAGTGGGGCCAGCTTTCATGAAAGCCTCTTTCTGGTCTTGCCGGTTTTGCACCGCTGTCGGGTCAGCAGGTTGGGCCGCCGTGGAGGCCGGCCCGGCCGCCAGCGGGTCAAACGCCGCATTGGCGGCGAAGCCCGGCGCAGCGGCCACCTGTGTCTGCGCTACCGGCGCCGCATTCTGCCCACCCGAGCGGAAGAACACGGACGAGGCCGCGGCCGCCTCGGCTTCTTTTCGCAGGGCATCGTTCGGGTCGTGACCGGGGGCCGCGTAGGCAGCCGTCGCCGGTTGCTGCGACTTCACGATAGCCGGGCCAAGATCGCCCGGCAGCGGTGGCCCTAGTTCGGGAACGGCAGGCAGCAACGCCGGCGGCAGCTTGGAATAGTCCGTCGGCAGCGCATCCAGTCCTTCCGACTTTGACACGCGATCGACGTTGTAAAGCTCGGTCTGCTCGCCTGTGCTGCGTCGATGAGGTTGCAGCGACCACATCAGCGCGCCGAGCACGGCGACCGCTAGGACGCCGGCAAGGATGGCCAGCGAGCGCCGGTTCAGGCGTGTGACTGGACGCGGCTGGGCGCGCAGCGCCACTGCCTCCGGCGCCACCTTGTCCGCCTGCGGCGCGGCAAGGTCGGGAGTGTCATCCTGGCTCATGGTCAGTTCCTCCGTGCAACACCATCGGTGCGCTCGATCCGCACCACGTCGCCGCCATCGCCGCCCAGCCGCAGTTCGGCCGCGCCGAACAGGCGATCCACGACGTAGTACGGCGAGCGAAAACGGTAGTTCACCAGTTGCCCGTCGCCCTGCGCGCCGATGACAAACAGCGGCGGCAGCTCGCCCTGGGCGATGCCCGGCGGGAACTGGATATAGACCTTCTCTCCATCATCGAAGGCGCGCAGAGGCTTCCACGGCGGGTTGCTGCCCGATACCGCGTAGCGGAAGCGGATCTTGTCCAGCGACAGGCCCGTATCGACAGGCGTTGTTGCCTGCGCTGCCTGCGCCTGGCGCTGCAACGCGAGCATTCGGTCTTTCGGATAGTCCCAGGACACCGACGCCATCCATGCCCTCTCGGTCGAGGTCAGCTCCAGCAGGTAGGTGCGCCGACTGGTGGTGATGACGAGATTGGTTTTCAGACCGGAGCGGATAGGCTTGACCAGCACATTGACGCGCAGATCGGCCCCGCCGCCGCTGGACGTGTCGCCCACGATCCAGCGCACGGTATCGCCGGCGGCGACCGTTACCAGTTCCTCGCCCGGTTGAAGCGAAACCACCGTCACGCGCCCCGGCGACGCATAGACCTGATAAAGCGCGCCATCGGTGAACGGCCACACCTGAATCGCGTTGACGTAGCCCTCACGGGTAGGCGCGATACGCGCTTCTGCATTGGCACGGGAAACGCGCACCTTTTCGTCGGCCGGCTCCGGCGCAACGGGGGCCTCATCGAGTTCCGGCAGGGGCTTCAACTGCGCCGGCAGCGCCAGCGGTTCAGGGACGGCGACGACTTCGACGGGCTTGGGCGGTTCGGGCAACGGCTGGGCCAGCACCGTCTCGTCGAGCGAGATGGATGGCGGCGGCTTCCCCTGCGAGGCGCAGCCCGCGAGGGCCAGCAGCGTCAAAGGAACAACGTAAAGGCGGAAACGAAGTTTCATGGTTTGGCTCCTTCGGAAGAATCCAGTTCGCGGCTCCATGACAGGCCGTTGACGTAGATACCCAATGGGTTCTTGAGCAGGCGCTGTTCAGTACGCGGGGTTTGCAGGACGGTCGAAAGCACGGCGTTCCAGCGTTCGGTGCCGGCGGGCGCACCGTTGACATAGCGCTGCTCTGTCCAGCGCACGTTGAAAGACGTGTCGCTCGCGCGAACCACGCTGGTGATTTGCACCGTTACCGATTCCTTGCCGATGCGGGCGAATGGGTCATTGGTGCGGGCGTAGTCGTTGAGCACCGCCGCGCCCTTGTCGGTGGTGTAGTCGTAGGCATCGAGCCAGTTCTGCCGCACCACGATGGGGTCGATGGACAGCGAGCGAACCAGCGTCACGAAGCGCGCCAGGTGGTGCGCGATCTGCGCGTCGCCGGGCCGGTACGGCGTGGCGGCCTCTCCCACGGCGCGCACCTGCCCGGCTTGATCGACCTCGATGACATAGGGCGTCACGATGGACTGCGCCGAGCGCCACACCAGGCCGCCGGCCATCAACAGCGCGAGCACTAGGCAGCCGAAGGCCATCAGGCGCCAATTCTTCGCCTGCACGCGGGCGGAGCCGATACGGTCGTCCCACACCTGGGCGGCGGCTTGATACGGGGTGGCAGGCTGCGGCGTATCGGCGTAGCGCACCTGCGGTCGTTTGAATCGCATGGGTGTTCTCCTTGAAGGTTAGGTATCGGAATCCCGCAGGCTCGGGCCTTGCCCGGAGCCGCCGCCGTCGCCGCCGCGCAGCGTGTGGGCGGCAGTGGTCGCGGCATGGGTAGCCTGCTGGCGGCGGTGCATCCGCTTGGCCCAGGTCGGTTGCTGTTGCTTCTGCGAGCCTGCGGTGCCGTCTGCGGTCTGGCCGGGGCCAGCACCGTCGCTGCCGGCTTCTGTGCCGTTCCAGCCAGCGCGGAAGGAGTCGGCCACCTTCTGCCCAACAGCGGAAGCACCAGAGGTGACGCTGCGGCCTGCGGCTTGTGCGCCAGTCTTGGCGACATTGCCGAGGCCAGCCGCCGCGCCCTTGGCACCGCCGCCGGCCGCAGCGGAACCGGCCTGGAACGCCGATCGGGCACTGCCGGCCGCCGAAGTCGCGGCACGCGCACCGGCACCGGCCAGCTTTGCGGCCGCCGGGGCCATTCGTGCCCCGGCCATGACGGCGCCGCCCACGCCCGTTACGGC
Organism: Serratia sp. SSNIH1; assembly: GCF_002935055.1. Taxonomy (NCBI): domain Bacteria; kingdom Pseudomonadati; phylum Pseudomonadota; class Gammaproteobacteria; order Enterobacterales; family Yersiniaceae; genus Serratia; species Serratia sp. SSNIH1. Next base: position 3,495,839 of record NZ_CP026383.1, on the reverse strand, counting down.
GGCGCCGATGGCAACGCCGGTGCCGACAGCCCCGACCGCAGCACCAGCCATCGCGCCCGCACCAAGCTGTGGCGCACCGGACACCAGGCCGGTGGCGATACCGGGGCCGAAAATGCCCAGCGCCAGCAGCGCGAGCGAGGCCAGCATCACGACCAGCGCGTGGTCGATGGATGGTTCGTCGGGATGCACCTGGAACTCGGCGAACAGGCCTGAACCGATGCCGACGATGACGGCCAGCACCAAGACCTTGATGCCTGACGACACCACGTTGCCTAGCACCTTTTCCGCGAGGAACGAGGTCTTGTTCCAGAGTGCAAACGGGATCAAGACGAAGCCGGCGAGCGTAGTCAGTTTGAACTCGATCAGCGTGATGAAAAGCTGTACGGCCAGCACGAAGAAGCAGAGGATCACCACCAGCCAGGCGATGAACAGAACCACGATAGGGTCGATGTTCACGAACACCTCGGGGAACCCAGCCATGTCCCCGATCTGTTCCAGAATCGGCGCGGCTGCGTCGATGCCGGTCTTCGCCAGCCGGCCCGGCTGAAGGAAGTTCTCCATCGTGATGGCCGAGCCGGTAGCGGTAATTCCCAAGCCGGCGAACGAGCGGAACACGATGCTCGCCAGCCAGTTGAAGTTGCCGATGATGTAGGCGAACGCGCCGACACAGAGCACCTTGCGCAGCAGCTTGGCGATCACGTCGTCGCCCTGGCCGGTGGCGTGGCTCATGGCCCAATACAGGCCAGCGATCGTCATGTCGATGACGATGAGCGTGGCGGTGAGAAATGCCACTTCGCCCTGCAATAAGCCGAAGCCCGAGTCGATGTAGCGCGAGAACGTATCGAGGAAACGGTCGATGATGGTCACGTCGTTCATGGCGAATCCTCGGGCGGAGTGAGCGGAACGGCGCCCTCTGGCAATTCATCTGCGGGCGTATCGAAGCTCGGCGGAATCGGCGGGAGTTCAGCCAGCGAGTTGTATTCATCCGGCCCGGTATGGCCGGCGAAGAAGCGCCGCCGGAAGGCTTCAGCGGCGGCGCGGCAGGCATCCTCGCCCACGGCCTGCCGGTCGGCCGCGCATTGCCCGCGCAACGCCTTGAGCCGCACCGGATCTGCGGCCAGGGCGTCGGCCAGGTTCTCGGCCGGCTGCTGGCCGCACGCGGTCAGCAGCACGGCCATCAGGACGGAAGCGCATCGCATGGCCGCCTCCGGTCAGTTGTTATAGAAGTTGACGGACTGCGGCGTGTACGGCGTGCCGGTGCCCAGAAAGCGCCGCCGCACTTCGCGGGCGCGCTCCATAGCCGCCGCTTGCCGCGCCAGTTCCAGTGAAGCGGCCCGGTCTTGCGTGATCTGGAGCTGCTGCGCCTGGATCGACTGCTTGGCCTGCAAAGCCAGGAGCTGGTTCGTCGCCTGCATCGCTTGCAGCGCGCCGGTGGCCGACTGGCTCTGGCTCACGAGATCGGCCAGCGCGCTTTCGTCTTGGGCGAGGTTCTGCGACACCTGCGCCTGCATCCGCATCGCGGTGTGCAAGCCGTTCAAGGTGTTCTGCCAGCGTTCGCGGGCGTCCTGTGCCATGCGGTCGCCGCTGATGGTGGCGGCGTACTGTTCCGGGTACAGGCGGGCGAACGTGGCATCCATGCTCTGCACGTCGTAGGCCAAGCCGCGCGCCTCGGCGATCAGGCGCTCGGTGGTGGCGAGCGTCGAGCGCAGGCGGTTGACGATGTTGAAGTCGAGATTTGCCAGGTTCCTGGCCTGGTTCATCAACATCTGCGCCTCGTTCTGAAGCTGGTTGATCTGGTTGTTGATCTGTTCCAGCGTGCGCACGGCGGTCAGCGTGTTCTGCACGAAGTTGGACGGGTCGAACACCGTCAGCGCGGATGCGGGCTGCACGGCCAGCAGCGATACCGACAGCACGGCAGCGAGTGAGACAGAGAGCAAACGGGGCTTGGTCTTCATGGTGAAACCTCCAGCGGTTGAGAAGCGAGAAAGGAAGCTGCCGCCGGAGCGGACGGCAGCAGGTCGGCGGCCCAGCCGAGGCCGCGATGGCGCAGCCACGCGCCGGCGAAGCCGGGAGCGCCGGCCTGCGTCAGCACGCGGTCAATATCGCGTTGGTCTTGAGGGGTGGATGCGCCCGCGAATGCGAGCGCGACAGGCCCCAGGTCGAGGTCGAACAGGCGATTGCCGAGGCGCGACTGGTAGTAGTAATCGCGCTTGGGCTGTGCGGTCGCCACGATCTCAATCTGGCGGCTGTTCAAGCCGAAGCCTTCGTAGATCGTGCGAATCTGCGGCTCGGTGGCCTGCGGGTTAGGTAAGAAGATCCTGCTCGCGCAGCTTTCGATGATGGCTGGCGCGATGGTCGAGTCCTTGATGTCGGCCAGCGACTGCGTGGCAAAGATGACGCTGACGTTCTTTTTTCTGAGCGTCTTGAGCCATTGCCGGATGCGGGCCGCGAAGGACGGCTCATCGAGGAACAGCCACGCTTCATCGAGGATCAGCAGCGTGGGCGCGCCGTCAAAACGTTCGTCGAAGCGGGCGAACAGGTAGCGCAGCACTGCTTGCACGGCGGCGGGGCTGTGCATCAGTTCTTCCATCTCAAAGCCCTGCACGTCGGCCATGCCCAGCCGGTCGTGGTCAGCGTCCAGCAGCTTGCCGTGGGCGCCGCCCAACACATAGGGCGCGAGCGCTTGGCGCAGCGCGTTGGACTGCAATAACACCGACAAGCCGGTCATGGTGCGCTGCTCCACTGGCGCACCGGCAAGGCTTCGCAGCGCCGACCAAATGGCAGCCTTCTCGTCCGGGCCGACCGTCACGCCTTCGTGCAGCAGCCGGCCCTCCACCCATTCGGCGGCCCAGGTGCGGTAGCCCTCGTGGGCTATTCGCGCGAGTGGCTGGAAGGCGATGCCGCCATCGGCACCGAGGTCGTAGTGCTCACCGCCAAGGCCGAGGATGGTGGCGCGCATCGAGCGCCCCATGTCGAAGGCGAAGATCCGCGAGCCGAAGTAGCGCCGGAACTGCATGGCCAATATGGCGAGCAGCACCGACTTGCCCATGCCGGTCGGCCCGGCGACAAGGGTGTGCCCCACGTCGCCGATGTGCGTCACCAGCCGGAACGGCGTCGCGCCATCGGTGCGGGTGACGATCAGCGGCGGGCCATCGAGGTGTTCGTTCTTCTCCGGCCCAGCCCATACCGCTGACATCGGCATCATGTGCGCCAGGTTCAGCGTCGAAACGATGGGCTGACGCACGTTCGCGTATGCGTTGCCGGGGACGGACGACAGCCAGGCATCGACTGCGTTGAGGGTTTCGGGGATGGTCACGAAACCCCGGCCCTGGATGACGCGCTCCACCATGCGCAGCTTCTCGTCGGCCACGGCCGGGTCGGCGTCGAGCACCGTCACCGTGGCGGTGAGGTAGCCGAAGGCGACTTGATCGCTGCCCAGCTCCTGCAAGGCGGCATCGGCGTCGGCGGCCTTGTTGCTGGCATCGGTATCGACCAGCGGGCTTTCCTGCTGAAAGATCGTTTCGCGCAGCAGCGCGATGACGTTCTTGCGCTTGGCGAACCATTGGCGCCGCAAGCGCCCCAATTCCCGTTCCGCCTCGGCTTTGTCCAGGCACAGGAAGCGCGTACTCCAGCGATACGCAAAGCCCAGGCGGTTGAGGTCGTCCAAGATCCCCGGCCAGGTCGAGGTCGGGAAGCCTCGTACCGACACCACGCGCAGGTGCTGATCGCCCAGCATGGGCGCCAGGCCGCCGACCAGCGCGGCATCGGCCAGCAGTGCGTCGATATGGAACGGCACGTCGGGCACGCCGACGCGATAGCGCCGCGTGGAGACTGTGGCATGCAGGTAGGTCAGCGTCTGGCTATCGTCCAGCCAGGCAATCTCCGGCATCACACCATCGAGCAGGTCGAACACGCGATCGGTCTCTGCCACGAAGGAATCAAGCCGACCACGCCAGTCCACACCCTCAGTGGGCCGGTTCTCGTACAGCATCCCAGCCGCACGGGCGCGAGACTCTTGCGGCGGTAGGTGTTGCAACGTGAAGTGATAGACGCTCTCGAAATGGCCATCCGACTCCTCGAACGCCGCGCGTCGCTCCTCATCCACCAGCCAGGACAGTGGTTCGGGAAAGGAGGATTGCGGATAGCTCGATGCCCGCATCCGCTCGGCCTCGATATAGAAGGCCCAGCCAGACCCGGTACGGCGAAGCGCGTTGTTCTGCCGCGCCGACGTGGCAATCAGCTCGCCCTGTGTCGCACTGTCCAAGTCGGGGCCGCGAAACTGGAACGTGCGTTGAAACGAACCATCTTTGTTCAGCACAACGCCCGGCGCGACCAGCCCGGCCCAGGGCAGCCAGTCGGCAAGCAAGGCCGGGCGCTGACGATATTCGGCAAGGTTCAGCATGGCGTCCTCCCCTCACACGTCCAGAAGCGGGCGGTGTTTGATATGCCGCGCGAAGACCTGCATGAACTGCGGATCGACGCGCGCACCCCATACGGCCAGCGAGTGGCCGACGATCCAGAGCACCACGCCGGGAATCCACAGTTGCAGGCCCAGCCCGACGGCGGCGGCTAGCGTGCCGTTGGCAATCGCCACGGTGCGCGGCGCACCGCCCAGCAGGATCGGCTCGGTCAGCGAGCGATGCAGCGGCACTTCAAAGCCCGGAAGATCGGTGGCCTTACTCATACGACGGCCCCTCCGGAGAAGCTGAAGAACGACAGGAAGAACGAGGACGCGGCGAACGCGATGGACAGGCCGAACACGATCTGGATCAGCTTGCGAAAGCCGCCGCTGGTATCACCGAACGCCAGCGCAAGCCCCGTCGAGATGATGATGATCACCGCCACGATCCGGGCGACTGGCCCTTGGATGGATTCGAGGATGGAGGTCAGCGGCCCTTCCCACGGCATCGAGGAACCGGCGGCCTGCGCCGTGCCCGCCAGCAACAGCATCAGCGCGGCCAGCAGCAGCCCTTGCCCTGCGGGACGGGCCAGGTGGCGCAGCCGCGCCATGCTGGACAGGCGAGAAATAGGATTTACGGAAAGACGGAAAGCATCAACGTGCGTCATGGCAGTTCTCCAGGTTGGTCAGGGGTCGAGGAAGGCGCAGCGGCAGCGGCTGCAAGAGGAACCGGCGGCAGCTCGGGAAACGGCGTTTCCAGCGCATCTGTCAGGCGATAGCCCGCACCGTCGAAGCCGACGACACGGGAGATGGTTTCGACGTGACGTTTGCGGCCACGGCCTGCGATGTGAATCACCACGTTGACCGCCTCGGCGATCAGGGCGCGGGGCGGATTCACTGCCACTTCGAGGATCAGTTGCTCCAGACGCAGCAGTGCGCCCAAGGCGGAGCCGGCATGGATGGTGGCAATGCCGCCGGGGTGGCCGGTGCCCCAGACCTTCACCAAGTCCAGGGCTTCGCCGCCACGCACTTCGCCGACGATCACGCGGTCAGGCCGCAGGCGCATCGTGGCCCGCACCAGCTCGGTCATTGTGACGACGCCGGCGCGGGTGCGCAGCGGCACATGGTCGCGGGCCGCGCATTGCAGCTCGATGGTGTCTTCGAGCACCAGCACGCGGTCGCCTGTGGCGGCGATCTCGGCCAGCAGCGCGTTCGCCAGCGTGGTCTTGCCGGTGCTGGTGCCGCCGGCGATCAGGATGTTCTGCCGCTCGCGCACGGCGCGGCGCAGGAACTCGGCCTGCCCGGCGGTCAGGATGCCGTCGGCCACGTAGCGATCCAGGCCGATGATGCTCACGGCCCGCTTGCGTAGCGCGAAGGCTGGCCCCGGGGCGGCCGGAGGCAGGATGCCCTCGAAACGCTCGCCGGTTTCCGGCAACTCGGCGGTCAAGAGCGGCTGGCCGCGATGCACCTCCGCGCCGACATGCGCGGCGACCAGGCGGATGATGCGTTCACCATCGGCCTCGGGCATCTCCACGCCCAGCGGCGAGCGACCCGACGACAGCCGATCCACCCACAGGGTGCGATCGGGGTTGAGCATGATTTCCACAACATCCGGATCTTCGAGCGCAGCGGCGATCAGCGGCCCCATCGCCGTGCGCAGCATCTGGATGCGGCGATCCTGGGACGCCGCGGCGGATGAGCGAGATTCAGGCGGAATCTGCGGAACGGCACTCATGACGCACGCTCTGCAGCTCGCTCATCGGCGGACGCCATCGCTGCTGCGTCATCCATCCGCATCGGATCGGGGTGCAGTTCCTCCACCACGTCGCGCACCAGACTGCGGCCACGCAGCAGGTGGCGACCCAACTGCTCGACGAACTGCTCGAAGCGCGCTTTGCCCTGGGCGCGGGCCGCGTCCTTGTGGGCTTCTGGCACCGGCGTGCTGATGGTCAAGAAATAGCGGATGAACAGCGCCAGCGTTTCGATCTGGATGTTCTGGTCGCGCTCCATGCGTTCGGTCTGCCGCGACAGTCGATCCAGCCGCTTGGCAATGGCGGCCTCACGCTGGTCGCCCGCATCGGGTGACAGCCAGGACGCCAAGGCCGCTGCGACGATGGAGGACTTGGACACGCCTTTCTTGGCGGCAAGTTCATCCAGGCGCTTGGCGTGCTCGGGCTGGATGAAAAGATTGAGGCGGTATTGGCTCATAGGTCGATTCCGTCGTTGGGGTCGAGAGAAGCCAGCCGGGCCGTGCGCTGCATGGCCGGGTCGAGCTGGCCGGGAAGCGGGAGCGCCAGGTCGTCGTCATCGAGCAGCTCCAGGTCGTTCGCACACGCGTCCAACTCGGGCTCGTAGGCGACGGTTTCGGAGAGTTCGAGCTGGCGGCGCGGGCCGCCGTCATCGGTGCCGCCCGGACCATCGGCGGATACCGAGGTCGGCGCCGTAGGTACGGCCGGGATCGCCAAGCCGCTCCAGTCGTCGGGGCGGGCTGGCGGCGCGTCGGCGTACCTCCCGACTGCGAGCACGGGCGGTGGCAGGACGCGATCCTTGAAATTGGCGTCGACGTAGTAACGCAGCTTCTTCGCGCGGATCGGGGCAACGCTGGACACCATGACTACGGCGTCCTCAGGTGGAAGCTGCATCACCTCGCCGGGCGTCAGCAGCGGACGTGCAGTTTCCTGACGCGACACCATCAGGTGCCCCAGCCACGGAGCGAGGCGGTGGCCCGCGTAGTTGCGCTGCGCGCGAAGCTCGGTGGCGGTGCCGAGGGTTTCGGAAATCCTTTTCGCCGTCCTTTCGTCGTTGGTGGCGAAAGTCACCCGGACATGGCAGTTGTCGAGGATGGAATGGTTCTGCCCATACGCCTTGTCGATCTGGTTCAGGCTTTGAGCGATGAGAAAGCTGCGGATGCCGTAGCCGGCCATGAAGGCAAGCGCGGACTCGAAAAAATCGAGGCGACCCAGCGCCGGAAACTCGTCCAGCATCAGCAGCAGCTTGTGCCGGCGCGCGATGCCATCGCTGCCGTCGAGCGATTCGGTCAGCCGCCGCCCGATCTGGTTCAAGATGAGCCGGATCAGCGGCTTGGTGCGGCTTATGTCGGAGGGCGGCACCACCAGATAGAGCGATACCGGGTGCTCGGCGGAAATCAGGTCGGCGATGCGCCAATCGCAGCGCGATGTGACTTCGGCCACGGTCGGGTCGCGGTACAGGCCGAGAAACGACATGGCGGTGGAGAGCACGCCCGATCGCTCGTTGTCCGACTTGTTGAGCACTTCGCGGGCAGCGGATGCGACAACCGGGTGAGGCGCATCGCCCAGGTGCTTCGTCGTCATCATCCGGTGCAGCGTCAGCTCGAACGGACACGCCGGGTCGCTGAGGAAGTTGGCGACGCCGCGCAGCGTCTTGTCCTCGCCTGCGTACAGAACATGCAAGATTGCACCGACCAGTAGCGCGTGGCTGGTCTTCTCCCAATGATTGCGCTTCTCTAACGCACCTTCAGGGTCAACCAGAATGTCGGCGATGTTCTGCACGTCGCGCACTTCATGTGCGCCGCGCCGGACTTCAAGCAGCGGGTTGTAGGCGGCCGACTGCCTATCGGTGGGGTTGAAAAGCAGGCAGTGCGAAAAGCGCGAACGCCAGCCCGCCGTGATCTTCCAGTTCTCTCCCTTAATGTCGTGAATGACGGCGGACGCCGGCCACGAAAGCAACGTAGGCACCACCAAGCCCACGCCCTTGCCCGAGCGCGTGGGTGCGAAGCTCAGGACATGTTCCGGCCCCTCATGTCGGAGGTATTGGTCGTCGTGTTGGCCGAGGAAGACGCCCGCCGGGAGGGTCAGTCCAGCTTTGCGGATGTCGACGGCATCGGCCCAGCGTGCCGAACCATAAGTCGTAACCAGCCGCGACTGCCGAGAACGCCATACCGACATGGCGATGGCGACGAGTAAAGCGAACAAACCGCTACCACCCGCAATCGCACCGCCTGTGTCGAAGACGTGCGGCGCGTAGGCATCAAAGAAGAACCACCATTCGAACAAGCGCCACGGGTGATAAACCGGTACACCTAGAAGATCGAACCAGGGCGATCCGAGGCGTACTTGATAGCCAAGGGTCGCTGCTGTCCATTGTGTGGCGCCCCAGACGCCGGCGATCACGATGCCGATTACCACAGCGATCTGGCCGAACAGAACGTTCGTCCCTTGCATGACCTGTCCTCCGATTTCTCCTGCGCTGGTGTCTCATTGAAAGCGTTGCACAGGGGGTGTCGCAGGCGTCAGGATCGGTTCTGGGCTAGTGCCGGTCAAAGACCGTTCGCAGCACAATGGTCGAGGGAAAAGAAAGAATGAGCGCGGTGGCGAGTCAAAGAAAAGCGCCGCAAGCGAAAGCGCACTGCGGCGCATACAGAGTTCCAAGCAAGTTACCCAAAAAAAGCCGTCAATGGGCCTTGCTTCCACTCATAGGCAATATTTAGATATCATGAAAAACGATGATATTTAAGATTGGAATAAAAATGAAAAATATCAAGAGTATGGATCTCAACTTGCTCAAGGCGCTGGACGCATTGTTAGACGAACGCAATGTGACACGGGCGGCGGCCCGTCTGGGACTAACCCAGCCGGCCTTGAGTGGCATGCTGACGCGGTTGCGCGAGAGCTTCGGTGACCCGCTTTTCGCGCGCTCGCAGCGGGGTATCGTTCCAACGCAGCGGGCGCTGGATCTAGGGATGCCTGTCAAGCAGGTGCTCGCCGAAATCGACGCGCTGCTCCAGCCACCTTCCTTCAATCCGGCCACCGCACAACTGACCTTCTCCATCGCCGCGACGGACTATGCGCTGCGTGCCGTTGCTGTCCCATTTCTATCGGCACTTAAACGGCACGCACCGCGTGTACGAGTCTCATTAGTGCCAGTCGAGAGCGGGCAGCTACAGAACCAGCTTGAGCGCGGTCAGATCGATTTAGCCCTCCTGACGCCAGAGATCACTCCGCCAAATCTGCATGCCCGAGAGCTGTTCAAGGAACACTATGTGTGTGTCCTGCGGGAAGACCATCCTGCGGCTATGGGGCGCAAGCTGACCGTTAAACAGTTCTGTGCTCTCGACCATGCGCTTGTTTCCTACGATGGTGGAGGTTTCCGCGGCGTCACCGACGATGCGCTAGAACAGTTGGGCAAACGACGCAGCGTCACACTGTCGGTCAAGAGCTTTCTGATCTTGCCAGACATCCTGCGTGCCAGTGACATGGTTGCGATCTTGCCGAGCCGCTTGGTCGCCGGTATGGACAAGCTGGCTATCTCCCTGCCGCCGGTGAAGATACCGGGGTTCACCAAGACGGCTGCTTGGCACGAACGCACCCATCACGATCCAGCACATCGCTGGATACGAGCACTGCTGTTCACTTCCTGTGCTAACAACAAGTAGGCAAGATCGCTCCTATCGTCATGCTCAGCACAACTCTACCTCGCACTACAAATAAGCAATCAGTCGGCTCAATTGGAGACGCGCCCTTTCGTAGCGCCGCTGCGAGATAGCCTAGTCGGTGGATGGCAGAACCTAGGCCTTGATATCATATTTTATGATATCAAAAATAGAAACTTAGGATTTCACTTATTGCAGATGGAGGCTCATGATTTGCTCCATGACCACTTGAATGACGCAGCCACCCCTGTTGCGTCATCGACATTTTGTGAAGGAGCTTCGATATGAGCAAGCAACAGAACGCCATCCTCTGGCCCGAAGGCTACACGCCGGGCTTTACTGAGAATTTCGCCTCCAATGAGATCATCGCCGCCGGCTTGAGCGCGGCCGACGTATGGCCTCTACTCGTCACACCATCGCTGTGGCCAAGCTACTACGCCAACTCGGCTAACGTGTGCTTTCATGACGGCAAAGGCCCGGTACTGGCCGACGGCGATCGGTTTTACTTCGAGACCTTCGGCTTCCCGGTAGAGGGGCAGTGCAACGAATACGTGCCACCTGCGGATGGGCAACCCGGCCGCGTGGCCTGGCACGGCTGGTCCGGCGAGGAAGGCACAGATACGCGCCTGGATGTGCATCACGCCTGGCTGGTTGAGAACCTGGACGGCAGGCGCGTGCGCATCCTCACGCAGGAAACTCAGAAGGGCAAACCGGCCGAGGAGCTGCACAACGCCAAACCCAACCCGATGATCAACGGCCATCAGGACTGGCTCGACAGCTTGGTCGAGGCAGCGCGCAAAGCCAAGCAGGCGTAGTGGTCTCCGGCCGCTTGATCCCAAGCGTCTGAACGGAGAAAACCATGATGAGAACTCCCCTCAGGATTCTGCTGGTCCTGACTTCGCAGGCAACGATGGGCGACGAACTGCTCAACCGCGAATGGTTCCGCAGTCGGACCGAAGCGAAGGTGCTGATCGAACGTTGGCGACAGTTCTACAACGAGCAGCGGCCGCATAGCGCGCATGCTTACAAACCGCCGGCGACGATCCGGCGCAACTGGATCCAATCCGATAGCATCCCCTCCGAACTCACTGCCTGACTGGCTACAAAGTTCGTACTCAGGTCACCTTGGCGCAGGCACTGAAGGTGGAGCCACCCGGAATGGGTGCTCCCACCGCCTTACGCGCACTGGCTCGAACTCTCCCGAGGCGCCGGCAAGCTCGTCACATAGCGACTAGAGAGAGGAGGTGACCGTACGAGTTCCCAGCGCCCGATCCACTCTGGGAGCTGGGTCGCCTAGCGACTACGCTACCAATGGAGCTAGCGATCAACTCGATAACTTGAGCGTGATAACGCCCAGGATGATCAACGCCACGCCAAGGTATCGCATCAGGGAGGTTGGGTCGCCATAGAAATGAATTCCGACTAAGAAAGTTCCCGCCGCTCCGATACCCGTCCACACCGCATAAGCAGTCCCAATCGGTATCTGACGCTGAGCAAGCCATAGGAAGGCGCCGCTAATTGTCATGAAAGAGACGGCTACTGCGACCCCACTCCAACGCGATGTTGGCTCTTGCGCCATTTTCAGCCCGACCGGCCATCCGATTTCAAACAATCCAGCCAAAACAAGATAGATCCAACCCATTGCGATTCTCCTTCAAATTTTTCATATCCGGCATACATACTCCGGCATGACCACCAGCTTAGAACTTCGGCGGCTCTTTAGGCGTGGTGTGGGGCACATCGCCATCTTCGTAAAAGCGCTTTCGCGTAGCCTCGGCAACCCGGTTACATAGTTGGTCGCCCAGCATTGGTCGATCCAACTTGCATTGCTTGCGCAACTCTTTCAGACGCTCAGGATTGAGCGCTAATTCATCGACTGTCGGAAGGTTGGCTTTATCTGGTTTCCCAGATGGGCTGCAGGCTGCCAATGTCGAGGAAAGCAATATGAGAGCAATCTTCTTCATGGTTAATTTTCTTTGGGAGATTGTGTGATGGTTTACCGCCGACCTTTGGCATCTGGAGATTTGATCGAATGAACGCGTTCCATGAAGCGAGTCAGCATTTCTGACGGCTCGCTGGCCGGCCGTAGTAGATAGGTCGTGAGCATTGGCGAACGTCCAGTCAGCGGCCGTGCGACCACCCCCTGTTCCCTGCTGGCTGTGATATGCGCGCCTCCTGTGAGGCCTAGTGCAAGTCCCGCCGAAACCAGGACCATCATTAGATCGCTGGAAGTCACGCGTTCGGCAATCAGTGGCTCTATGTCCACGCGACGTAGCACCCGTTCAACTTGCCGAGCATGGCCCTCACACGCCACCGCGTCGCAGAGCACCAGCGGATACCGCAACAGCTCTTCTAGGGGAATCTGTTTGTGGGATAGCAAGGGGTGCCGTGCGGGCACAGCTACCATCAGAGGGTCACTCCACACCGGCACGGCGATGATGCCTTCGCCGACTTCATCCGATTGAGCGAAGCCGAGATCGTACAGTTCGCCACACAATCCCTTGATTTGCTGTGCCAAAGGCACCTCGAAGAAGCGAACTTCCACTTCCGGCTCTTCCTGCCGGCAGAGCGCCAACAACGCAGGCAGGCGCGATGGCGTGATTCCATCAGACAATGCAATACGGAGCTGGCAATGAAAGCCATTGGCTGCGGCGTTCACACTGTCGCGCGCCTGCTGCAAAGCTGCGAAGACACGCGGCACGCTCTCAAAGAAGAGCCTGCCCGCACGAGTCAAGCGGGTGCTCCGAGTGGTTCTCGCAAATAGCGCTACGCCCAACTCTTCCTCAAGTTCCTTGATGGCGCGCGACAGCGGCGATGTCTCTATGTGGAGGCGCTCTGCGGCTCGGGCAAAGTGCAGCTCCTCTGCCACCGCCAGAAAGTAGCGCAGGTGTCGAATTTCCATGTTCGCATTCCTCATCACTCAGGCCTCACCACCTTCGCCTTGCGTCACGCTATTTAGCTAGCCTTCGCAAGCTGCTCCAGCATGTTTCTGCGATCAAACAGGAGAGCCGGATAATGCTTTTGCCAGGACGCCCCATTGCATGGCTGTCTCGGCCCGCGTGCGGATCAGCGAAGCCTGCGCTGACAGCACCCCGGCCTCAGCCTCGGCCACCACCGTGGCGTCCACTTGTCCCGCCTCGAACAGACGTCGGCTGCGATCGAGCTGACGCTCCGCGACTGCGACACCCTCGGCCTGATGCTCCAGTGCTGCGTGCTGCGTATGCCAACCGAGATATGCGTTCTCTACGTCCTGCAAAGCACTCAACAAAGTGCGCTCGAACTCCGCACGGGCAGCTCGGCTGCGCGCCTCTCCGGTCTCGATGCCGGCACGGATCGCGCCACCATCGAAGATCGGCAACGACACCCCGGCCCCAAGTGAAAAAATGTTTCCAGTGATGCGGGTTCCCACACTCTCTACGCGCTGCCGTCCGCCGCTCAGGTCCAACACCAGCCTGGGGAAGCGTTCGCCTTCGGCTGCGTTCCAGCGCGCGGTTTCGGCGGCGAACTTCGCTTCGGCGGCGCGCACGTCGGGCCGCTCACTCAGCAGGTCCGCAGGTATGCGTGTCGGTGTCCAGTCCGGGACGGCGAGCGACGCAAGAGTTGGGGAAGCTGCAGGCGCTCCGGGCGTTTGTCCCACTAGTACATCGAGTGCATGCGTCGCCTCGCCGCGCGCACGCCGCAGTTGCTCTTGCTCCACGCGCAGTGCGACGACGCCGGCGCGGGTACGCTCGATGTCGAAGCCGGTAGCTTGTCCGGCCTCGAACTTCCGTTGCATCAGCAAGACGAGTCGTTCTGCGGATGCCAGCCGCGCCGCGGCTAGCGCTTCGAGCTCACTGGCTTGGCGCTGCTGCACAGCCGCCGACACTGTTTCAAACGCGACCTGCCACCGCGTGGCAACCCACGCTTGTTCGGCTGCCACCGCATCCAGGCGCGCACCTTCTGCTGCCTGCGAAAGCCGTCCCGACAGGTCTGCCTCCCACGATGCGGACAACGTGGCGCGGCCATCATTGCCGATTGCAACGTTCTCTGAATAGTCGCGTCCTCGAGTTGCCTGCGTGCCCGCGGACAACGAGGGGAGCAGGGAGGCCCGTGCTCGCCGCGTGGCGGCCGATGCCTCGTCCACGCGCGCTCGCGCAATCGTCAGTTCGGTATTGCGCTCCAGCGCCGCCCGGACCAAGGCATTGAGGTGCGGATCGCCGTAGGCCGTCCACCAATCGACGGGAAGAGTACGGCGGGACGATTTGTCCAAGATGCCTTCACCTCCCTCTTCATTTGAGAAATGGGCCGGTACATCCAGGCGAGGTGGATCGGCAGAGTGCGGGGCATGGCTGCAGGCCGCAAGAAGCAGTAGCGGAGAAATCATGGCAATGAGGCGATAGCGTTCAAGAATTTGAGACATGGCAGCTCCTTGCGCTCCGAAAAAGTCTTGACGGACTGTTGTATGGCTTCTACTATACCGTCTGGACTGTATATGACTCAAGCTTTTTTGGAGCACGACCATGCCGCCCCGCGCGAAAACAAAGTTGCCCCCCCCGTCCACTGCCCATAGCAGCGCCGATGCGCAGCCCGGCCTCCAGCAAGGAGCCCAGCGAACTCGCGACCGCATCCTGCAGGCCGCCCGCGAACTGGTGCTGGAGGAAGGTGCCAGTCGCTTGACACTGGACGCCGTCGTTGTGCGGGCCGGGTTGAGCAAAGGGGCGTTTCTCTATCACTTCAAGACCAAACGCGATTTGTTCGTGACACTGATCGACGAGATGATCCGGGCGTTCGACGCGGTACAAGCCAATCACGAGCGCAGGTTTGCCGGAGATCCGGACCCCTGGCTGTCGAGCCAGGTGGAAGCGATGCCCGACGACGAGATGCAGAAGATGGGCGCAGCGCTGCTCGCGGCAGCTGCGGAAGATCCAACACTTCTCGACCCACTGCGCGAGTGTTACCGCGTGCAGTACGAACGCGTGCGTCGATCCCCGCGTGGCACCGAGACCGCGGCACTCATCATGCTGGCATTGGATGGCGCCCTGTTCGCCGATCTTCTGGGTTTGCCAATACTCGCACCCGCAGAGCGGCGGCATTTCTTTCGGGCGCTCCAGGATCTCGCCTCGGGCCATCTCGAACTTGTCCCGGCAAAAGGACGCACATGAGTCGCGTCCGTAGCGGTGTCATGACCGCGTGCGCACCGCGCTCCTTGGCGGTTGCTTGCACACTATCCATTTCGACTCTGCTCTCAGGGTGCGGAAACTCGCAATCCACCGTATCCGAGCCTCCGCGCGCAGTGAAGCTCGCCGCCGCGCAGTCGGATCTCCCGCATAGCTCTCGCATCGAATTGACTGGCTCGGCGCGAGCAACCGAGCGCAGCATCCTAGGATTTGAAACAGGAGGACGGATCGCCAAGTTGAACGTCGACGTGGGTGAACGGTTCTCCCGCGGCCAAGTCCTGGCAGAACTTGATGCGCAACCTGACCGGCTTCGCGTGACACAAGCGCAAGCATCCCTGGCGGCCGCCGAAGCCGGCCTGATGGATCGACGTGTACAGACAGATCAACAGCGCCGGTTGCTCGAAAGCGAAGTCATCTCCCCTGCTGCGTTCGAGAGCGCGAAGGCGCAGCTAGCGGTCGCAGAGGGTCAAGCGCGCACTGCCAAGGCGGCGCTTGGCCTGGCCGAACGAGCACAACGTGGCACGATGATCGTCGCTCCTTTCGATGGTGTCGTGGCGGAAAAGCTGGCTTTGGCGTTCACCGACATTGCTGCTGGTGCGCCGGTATTTCAGGTCGACGGCGTGCGCAGTGGCACTGAGATCATCGCGAACGCGTCTACTACACAGGCACCTCACATAGATGTCGGCCAACGCGCAGAACTGAGCTGGAGCGGAGCCGAACAACCAATCCGAGCGGTGGTACGTCGTGTCGGTCTGCGCGCCGAAAATGGCTCGCTCCTACCCGTGGTGCTAGTGCCTGAAGATAACGCGCAAGCGCGCGCACTTCGGCCAGGTATTCCCGTACAGGTCGTGCTCGACGCACCTGCGGCAACCTCCAAGACCTCTCGGCCCGAGACTGTATCCATACCTTATGCCTCGCTGGTGCTCGGCACGAAGCCGGGCGAGGCTTCCGTCTTCGTCTACACCCCTGAAGATAAGAAGGTGCACCGTCGCGCGGTGCGCTTCACGCCGGTACAGGAAGGAGACAGCGCGCGCGTCCTCGCTGGACTCAAGCCCGGCGAGACGGTGGTTGCCGCCGGAGGAGGATGGCTCACCGATGGACAGCCAGTGACACCACTGGAAGCCACCACTCAATTGACCAAGCGCTAACGCGATCCACCAGGTTACTTCATCATGAAGATCACCGAGATGGCGCTGCGCGCCAGTCGACTTACCTACTTTGTAGCGCTCATCATTTTCGTCGCCGGCATCGCGACCTTCCTGAATTTTCCTTCTCAGGAGGAGCCGACTGTCACGGTCCGCGATGCGATGGTCACGGCGTTGAACCCGGGGCTGCCCGCCGAACGCGTTGAGCAACTCATTGCCCGGCCGATCGAGGAGCGCTTGCGCGAACTGGCAGAGGTCAAGCGCGTGACGAGCACCGTGCGCGCAGGCAGCGCCATGATCCAGGTCACGATCTGGGACCGCTACACCGACTTGGCACCGATCTGGCAGCGCGTCCGGGCCAAGGTCGCCGATTCGAAGGATGCCTTACCACAGAGCACGATGGGGCCTTTCGTCGACGAAGACTTCGGCCGCGTCGCGGTTGCCTCGATTGCGGTCACTGCACCAGGTTACTCCATGAGCGAGATGCGCGTCGCGCTCAAGCAGATGCGCGACCGCCTGTACACCGTGCCTGGTATTGAGCGCATCACTTTCTACGGCCTGCAGGAAGAGCGCGTCTATCTCGAATTCGATCGGCCTAGGCTCGCGCGATTGGAGCTGACACCACAGGGGGTGATCGACCAACTCGTCAAACAGAACGTCGTCGCTTCGGGTGGACAAATTGTTGTCGGCGGCATCAATGCAACCTTGGCGGTCAGTGGCGAAGTGCGTGACGCTCCCTCCCTGCGAGCAATGCCGATCGCGCTGCCACGACCGCAAAGTAGTACGGCGCCCGTGCCGACGATCGCATTGGGTGAACTGGCGCAGGTGAGTGTGCGGCCAGCCGATCCGCCGGAATCTGCTGCCATCTACAAAGGCCAGCCCGCTGTCGTCATGGCGGTTTCGATGGCCTCCGGTCAGAACGTGGAGCAGTTCGGAAAAGCGCTCAAAGCACGGGTTGCAGACCAGGAGAAGCTGCTGCCGGCGGGTTTCGATCTGTCATACGTCACTTTCCAGGCCGATGTCGTCAAGCACGAGATGGGCAAAATGAACCACGTCATGATGGAGACGATCATCGTCGTCCTCGGTGTCGTCGTGCTATTTCTCGGTTGGCGCACCGGGATCATCGTGGGCATGATCGTGCCGTTGACGATCCTCAGTGCACTCATCGTCATGCGCGCGATGAACATCGAGCTTCAGAACGTCTCGATGGGCGCCATCATCATTGCGCTCGGCTTGTTGGTGGACAACGGCATTGTGATTGCCGAAGACATCGAACGCCGCCTGGCCGGTGGCGAAGATCGTAAGCATGCCTGCCTCGAGGCGGGCCGCACGCTCGCCATTCCGCTGCTCACGTCCTCGCTCGTGATCGTGATCGTGTTCTCGCCGTTCTTTTTTGGCCAGAACGCCACGAGCGAGTATCTGCACAATCTCGTGGTCGTGCTGGCACTGACGTTGTTCGCTTCGTGGCTGCTGTGCCTGACTGTCACGCCCCTATTGTGCTACCACTTCGCCAAACCCCATCACAAGCAGGAGCAGGGCGACGCCTATGACACCCGCTTCTACCGTGGCTACCGGCGCGTACTGGAGTGGGTGCTCCACCATAAGGCGGTCTATGTAGCGTCGATGATCGCGGCGCTTGCCATTGCGCTGTATGGCTTCACCACCCTGCCGTACGATTTCATGCCCAAGTCCGACCGGCTTCAGTTCCAGATTCCGGTGCAGCTCGCCCCCGGTACCGACTCGCGCGAAACGCTCGCCCGCGTGAAGCAGATCAGTGGTTGGCTGGGCGACACGAACATCAATCCAGAAGTCTCCGATCACATCGGCTACGTCGCCGATGGTGGCCCGCGCTTCATCCTTAGCCTGAATCCACCACTGCCGGCATCGAACATCGCGTACTTCGTTGTCACATTGAAGCCGAAGAGCGACATCGACGCCGTCCTCGCCCGCACCCGCAGCTACTTTGCGCAAGCACATGGCGACGTGCGCGCCGAGCCCAAGCGTTTCTCGCTCGGTGCGACCGAGTCAGGGACTGCCATTTATCGCGTCAGCGGTCCGGATGAGGAGGTATTGTTGGGGGCCGCGTCCAAAATCGAAGCAGCGCTGCGCAAGCTGCCCGGCACCATCAACGTCAAGAACGATTGGGATACGCGCGTTGGCCGCATCGACGTACGGGTCGACCAGGACCGCGCGCGTCGGGCGGGCGTGACGACTGAAGACATCGCTGGCGGGCTGGATGTCCGCTACAGCGGCAGATCGATCTCGGTTATTCGCGACGGTGACACCTCCGTCCCGATCGTCCTGCGCAGTATCGTAAGCGAGCGTCGCAGCACGGCAGACGTAGGCGCGACGCTCATCTATCCCACCAACGGCGGTCCAGCGGTGACGCTGGCTCAGGTCGCAGACGTATCGCTCGCGAGCGAGCCCTCGGTCATCCAACGGCGCAATCTCATCCGCACGATCACCGTGCAAGGACAGAACACCTCTTACACCGCCCAGGAGATCATCAACCGCCTGGCGCCTAGCGTCGCTGCCCTGGACCTGCCCGCGGGCTACTCGGTTGAACTTGGCGGCGAGATCGAGGAAGCCGCCGAATCGAACGCCGCGCTGTCGACCTACATGCCCCTCGCATTTCTGGCGATGCTGATGCTGTTCGTATGGCAGTTCAATTCTTTCCGCAAGCTCGGTGTGATCCTCGCGACGATCCCTTTCACGCTTATCGGCGTGGTATTGGCTCTGAAGCTGACCGGCACACCTTTCAGCTTCATGGCGACCTTCGGCGTACTGGCCCTGTTCGGGATCATTGTCAACAACGCCGTGCTCTTGCTGGAACGCATCGACCAGGGGCTAGCGGAAGGCCTGCCACGCCATGAAGCCTTGGTTGGGGCCGCGATACAACGGCTTCGTCCAATCGTGATGACCAAGGTCACCTGCATTTCGGGACTGGTGCCACTCATGCTCTTCTCCGGACCATTATGGAAAGGGATGGCGATCGCGATGATCGGTGGGCTGGCACTCGGAACGCTGGTGACGTTGGGCTTGATTCCGCTGCTTTACGAAGTCCTGTTTGGAATCAAGCGAATTGGGCCGTGGAACCTGAGTGTCGCCACCGCGCATGGAGATCGCTCATGAGTCTCTTGCGAGCCGCCGCGTGCTGCGCATTCTCAGAATTCGTATGCACCCACGCTTCATGCGTATGTCTCGCTAGGCTTATGCGATTCAGCACCCATCCGCTGATCTGGAAATCCTGGTCGATTGTCATTGCCGCAGGGGTTCTAGGAGCGGGCTATCCACTGGGCCTGCGGGCCATCACGGCGGGCGGTCCGATGCGCTGGGTCGGCCTCTGTGTGGCAGTGACGTGCATGGCGGCCAGCGGCGCACTTTTGTGGTTCGCGCTCAAGCGGATTCCGATCAGCGCGGCCTCTGCAGCCTGGGCAGGAATCGGGCTACTTGGAAACTTGGGCGTCGGCGCCCTCCTACTAGGCGATGTCGCATCGGTAACGCGCTGGTCTGGCACCGCCCTCATCGCAGCAGGCATTGCCTGTCTTAGTTTCGTTTGATCAAGGAGACCCATTATGAAGAGCAAAACTGCATTGATCCGCGGCGGCATCTTTTTTTGCGTAGCAGGCGCGCTCTCTGGATGCGCGACCAACAGCATGACGCGCTCCGGATTTCTCGGCGACTACGAGAAGTTATCGCCGACACGATACGAGAACGTACTGATGTACCGCGCAGCGGGATTCGAGCCCAAGCGTTATGCCGCTGTCGTGGTGGAAGAAGCGCAGATCAAGACCGCCTCGGGTCGCATCGATGGGCTCGATGACGCGCAGCAGCGCGAAGTGCTAGACCATGTGACGAGCGAACTGAAACGCCAGGAAGGCAAAAGTCCCGCCCCCCCAGGTGGCGCGGGACAGGTTCGGGTGCGTGTAGCGGTCACCGAACTGCAGACACCGAATCGGGCAGTCAATGCAATGACGACCCTGCTGGTTGGACCCGTGACGACGGGTGGTGCCAGCCTAGAGTTCGAAGCAGTCGATTTAAGGACGGGACGCCGGGTTGCTGCCGCCAGTTGCTTCGAGCGCGGCAACGTCATTAAAGAGTTCGCCGGTTCGTACACATTGCTGGGTCATGCCAAAGCGGCGATCACGAACTGCATCGAGCGCATCGACAGCGCTTGGCGGGACACGCAGCCATGAGCAACGCTTCACAGGCTTGGCTCCGGCAGGATGCCATGGTCGGCGGTGATCACAAATGGCTGGCGGGTGGCGACTGGACGATAGAGCACTACGCCAGTCTGGCAAAATCCGTGTCCGCCGCCCGCATCAGTCATGCCGAGGGGTACGCCACTCCCTTACTCGACTGGACGCAAGTCCAGAGACTGGACACCGCCGGCGCGGCTCTGCTGGTGGAAATTCTCGGGCCAGACTCGATACTCGACCGGCCGGAGGCAGCTCCAAATCTGTCCTCGGATCGCCTCGCCCTAATGAGAGCGCTGGCCGCCGCTGCTACCGATCAGCAGAAGACGGAGAAAGCAGCGGTGAGCGGGAATCCTCTGCTCCGCGGTCTGGGACGCATAGGCCTGACCTTGGAACAGGGCTGTCGTGCGTGTCTTGGTCTGGCCGGGTTCGTGGGCCAGATCATCGAAACATGGAGCCGTACCGTTCGTCACCCGCGTCGCTGGCGCGCGACCTCGGTGATCGCTCAAATCCAGCGATCAGCGGTGGACGCCATTCCCATCGTGGCGCTACTGAGCTTCATGGTAGGAATGGTGGTGGCGTTCCTGGGAGCAACGGTGCTGGCCAACTTCGGTGCGAGCATCTTCTCGGTGCATCTGGTCGCCTTCTCGTTCATGCGCGAGTTCGGAGTGCTGCTCCCGGCCATATTGATTGCAGGCCGTACCGCAAGCGCGTACACCGCCCAAATCGGTTCGATGAAGGCAAATGAAGAGATCGATGCGCTTCGCTCCAACGCGCTCGACCCCATCGAGTTACTGGTGCTGCCACGCGTGCTGGCGCTTCTTGTGTCCTTGCCACTGCTCACCTTAGTAGGCATCTTGGCTGGCATTGCGGGCGGCGCCACCGTATGCGCACTGAGCTTGGAAATTCCTCCCGCACAGTTCCTTGCCATCGTGCAGGAAAAAATCGAGGTGCGCCATTTTCTTGTCGGAATGAGCAAGTCCCCGCTCTTCGCGGTGATGATCGCCGCTATCGGCTGCCATGAAGGGTTCAAGGTCGCCGGTAGCGCTGAGTCGGTAGGCGACCACACGACGTCTAGTGTCGTGCAATCAATCTTCATGGTGATCCTGATAGACGCCATCGCTGCACTGTTCTTCATGGAGATGGGCTGGTGAGCGCGGTGAAGCAAGACACCGACAACGGTGTGCGACACGCTATTGAAGTGCGCGGCCTGGACAACAGGTTTGGAACCCAGCAGGTCCATCAGGACCTAGACCTGGACGTGCGGCGCGGGGAAATCCTTGGCGTGGTGGGAGGGTCAGGCACCGGGAAATCCGTGCTCTTGCGTAGCGTCGTCGGGCTGCAGAAGCCGCATTCGGGCGTGGTCCGTATCGGGGGGCGCGACCTACTGCGAGCCCAATGGCTTGCGCGCGCGCGTATGGAGCGAAGGTTCGGCATTCTGTTCCAGAAGGGCGCGTTGTATTCATCGCTGACCGTCTTGGAGAACGTCGCTCTTCCTTTGATCGAGCATGTCGGTCTGGCGCGGCCTCTTGCCGAGCGTTTGGCAAGAAGCAAGCTGGGCTTGGTGGGGTTGCCTGCCGGAGCGGGAGACAAGTATCCGGCCTCGTTGTCCGGAGGCATGGTGAAACGAGCAGCACTGGCGAGAGCCTTGGCGCTTGATGCGAACATCCTGTTTCTTGACGAACCCACCGCAGGACTGGATCCAATCGGGGCTGCATCTTTCGACCAATTGATTCTGACCCTGCGCAATGCACTGGGCCTCACGGTGTTTCTGGTAACCCACGACCTCGATACGCTGTACACCATATGCGACCGTGTCGCGGTCCTGGCGAACCAGAAGGTACTCATCAACGACGGCATCGAGGCAGTCGAGCGCTTCAAGCACCCGTGGATACAGGAATACTTTCACGGCCCCCGTGGCCGTGCGGCCGCACAGGCCACTGGTGCTTCCAGCCAAGAGACGCAGCCATGAAACCCCTCCGCATCTGCATCATTCTTCCGTCGCGCACGCATTGGGCTGGGCGCACGCAATATTTAAACTCTGAGAACGAGGTGGTCTGATCATGGAACCACGTGCCCATCATGTATTCATTGGTCTGTTCGTCGTGCTGCTCGGTGCGATTGGTATTGGCTTCGCGCTTTGGCTCAGCGACACACGTTCCGACCACGATTACCAGTATTACCGGATTATGTTCGATGAGCCAGTGACCGGGCTTACGCCCGGCAGCCAGGTTCAGTACAGCGGAATCACGATTGGCGAAGTCGTTGCACTTTCTCTTTCACCGCGAGACCCAAGGCGGGCGATAGCGCGCGTACGCATCAATGCCACCATCCCGGTCCGGCAGGATACCCGCGCTGAATTGGTCATCACGGGAATTACCGGCAACGCGGTGATCGAGTTGAGCGACGGTGGGCCAAACGTGCCATTGCTGGATCGGAGAGAGGACGAGGAACCGTTGATCCTCGCACCACGTTCGGCGATGGCATCCCTGGTCTCCGGTGAGGGGAACAGCATGACGACACTCAACGGCATCTTGCTGCGCACGCAGGAGTTACTGTCGAAGGAGAATTTGGCTCTTGTGCACCGCAGTCTGGTGAATCTTGAACAGACCACGGGCGCGGTCGCTGACCAGAGGGCCGAGATCGCGACGTTAATCAGCAATCTGACCGAAGCAAGCAGAGAATCGACAGCTGCCGTGCGCCAAGCAAATAGCACTCTTCGCGATGCCAACCTGCTACTAAATAACGATGGTAAGCAAATCATGGTGAACACGCGTGATGCAACGGCATCCCTCGAACGCGCCGCTTTCAGGGTTGAGACGCTACTGCAAAACAATCAGGAATCGCTGAACCAGGGCTTGGCCGCCACAGGTCCTGCCATGCACGAACTCCAGCAGGCGCTGGCCAATCTAAACACCGTGCTGCGCCGACTGGATCGCAATCCGGCGCAATACCTGCTCGGTGGAGAGAACATTGAGGAAACCAAGCCGTGAACACTTCCGCCAGGATGATTCCCGTCGCTGCCGTGACTATGACGCTAGTACTCGGCTTGTCCGCGTGCAGTGTGCTTCCCAAAGCAGCTCCAATGGTCACCTACAAATTGCCCGACTATCACATCGCCCAGGCGGAGAGTACGCCGCGCGCCGTTCCGGGACCCGGGGCGCTGCGCGTCTACGCCCCTGAGAGTAGTCGCGTCCTGGATTCGGAGCGGCTGTTCATTGCGCAGCCCGATGGTCGCTTGTCGGCTTGGCAAGGAGTGCGTTGGGCCGACCCCGCACCGGTGCTGCTGCGTGACCGAATCGTCGAAGCCTTCATGCGCGATGGGCGGTCGACTTCCGTGATTACCGATAGCACCCCAATGAGCGCCGATATGGAGTTGCGCAGTACGCTGCGGGCGTTCCAGCTCGAATACCGCGGCACTGAAGCGATCGCCGCGGTTCGGCTCGATGTGCAACTGGTCGATCCGGCCAAACGGACTGCTATTGCCAGTAGACGCTTCGAAGCAATCCAAGCCACAGGCAGCAAGCGAGAGGCCGATGTGGTGAGCGCGTTCGGTGTCGCCACGGATATATTGGCCGGGCAGATCGTTGAATGGGCAGTTCAGGTCGGGGCAGCGCGTTTGCGAGTTGCACCGGAATTGGCAAGCAACCATGCACCCACAGCGTCGTCGATAAGCACAGACTAGTCGTCTTAACGGAGCACAGAAGCTAGGGCCAAAACGCTGCTCGACACCTTAACTCGGTACGACAGCCTACGGCCCCGATCCAATCCCAGGACCTCTTTGCCGTCCAACCTCCCATGACACACCGCCGCCGCGTACAGTCGCGGCGATCTGCTGCCCCAGTCGTGGCTCGATTATCGGCCGCCAAGGCACCAGACTGAATCCCATGCCGTCATCGAGCAGCGCATAGCGACCGCTGGCGAGCATGACCGAGCGCCGGTAGATGCCGGCTACGCGCTGCCCGTCTGTGACGTGCCGATGCTCCAATCCGCTATCGGCGGCAATGTGCTGGGCGGCCTGCGCCAGCTCCCGATTGCGCAGCGTTTCCAGCAGATTCCGGGAGAGAATCAGCCGCTGCCCGCGCCGCTGGGCCAGCCCCTGTTCTTCGAGGAAGTCGGCGCGCTGCTGCAAGGCTTGCCTAGCATCGCCGCCAAAGCCCAGGTCGCCCAGTCCCTTGCCGCCGCCGATCAACTGCTGATCCAGCCAGGTCGCGCCGATGACGCGGGCCTGCCGTTCAATCGGCAGATGCGATTTCAGTTCGACCGCCACGCCGCCCAGCCGCTGCGCGTCGTACTGGCGGCCACGCTCGGCCAAGTCGTCCGGCACCTTCCATAACCCCTCGGCCACGCGCTCCACGATGCCGGCCCGCCGTAGGGCTTCCAGCCGGCGGATATGGGCCGCCACAGCCTCTTGCGGGTCGCGGCCGGGCTTGGCTCGGCCTTGCTCGATCGCCAGGTGGTGATCGGTGCGGTACAGGCCATTGCTCGCCAGCGTGGCGATGTTCTTGTCGGCCGCCCGCACCTCGGCGGAACCGCGTACCTCCACCACCGCGCCGATGGGATAGTTCGCCAGCTCGTCGCGGGCGTCCAACGCGACGTAGTGGGCTTTGCCGTCCAACCCGTCGATGACCAGATAGCCGCGGTCGTGCAGCTCGTCGGCCAGACCCTTAGCAGCCACGCGACCGACGATAGTGCGGCCGTCGTCGCCCGGCTCGAACACCGCCAGCTCGCGAGGCTTGCCGCTCATGGCCCGCTGCATCGTTCGGATGATGTCGCCACGCTCGCCCAGGGCACGCAAGGTCTTCTCCGCGTCCGCATGGACGGCCCAGGTGCCGGGCTGCACCTCGTCGGCCAGGCCCAGGCGCTGCAAGTGTTGCAGGCGGCCGATCAGCAGCAGGCGCTGGCGTTGCAGCCGGGGTTCGTTGAAGCGTTCGATCTGCACCCGGCCATCCTCGCCGGCCTCGCGCTGCAACGTGCGGTCGAGGCTCGTCCACCGCTCTTGCTCCACCTCGCGCTGCAAGGTCTGCTGGATCTCCAGTTCGGTGCGCGGCCCCAGCCATTCCGTCGCCAGCTCGGCGGCGCGATGGCGGAAGCCGTGGGCGATGTAGTCGCCCGCGATGATGAGGTCTTTGCCGGTATCGTCGCGTCCGCGCACGATCAGGTGCGTGTGCGGGTTGTCGGTGTTCCAGTGATCGACCGCCACCCAATCCAGCCGCGTCCCCAGGTCGGCCTCCATCCGGTTCATCAGGTGCCGGGTGTAGGTGCGCAGGTCGTCCAGCTCCGCACTGTCTTCAGGTGAGACGATGAAGCGGAAATGATGTCGGTCGTCCTGGCAGCGTTCCTTGAAGGCATCGAGGTCGGCTTCGTCGGTCTGCGGCCCGTAGGCACGGCCCGGCTCGCCGTTCCGGCCGGCACCGTCGCGCTCGATGTAGCGCAGGTGCTTGGCGAGCGACTGCGGACTGGCGTTGCGCTGGTTGACCAGCAGCGTCTTGATGGTCACGCGCCGTGACATAGGGGTCAGCTTTGCGCCTGCGAAGCGCGCCGCCGTATGGCCGCGTCCAAGCCGTGAGCCGGGCCGCTGGCCGGCGTGCTGGCCGCTCCCGCCAGCGGTAGGACGGCGCACCGCCGACTTGCCGCCGCTGGCCTTGCCAGCCTGCTTGAGCACCTTGGAAACGAAGCTCTGGCCCTGGCCTTTGCCTCGGTTCTTCGGCGCGCCAGGGCGCACCCAGAAATCATGGTCGCCGCGGTCGGTCATGGCTGTGCTCCCTGCAAGCTCCGGCGTGTCCGAGCGTGCGAAGCACGCGGACATGCCTGCATCGGCGCGTGCCTCGCGCCCCACGCGGCACGGCGGCGAAGCCGCGCCGTGCCGCGCCACCCCCACGTGCAGACTGGCTTTGCGGGCGGCAGAGTGCCGAACCCTTTTGTCTTGCCTTCCGCCTTTGCCCCTCGCTCCCGCTCCGGGCATCGGCGGCCCGGCGGCGCTGCTGCACGAGCAGCCAGCCCGCCGGCGAACACGCCAATGGCCGCAGGCCAGGCGCGTTCGAGGCAAGACGCCTGCACGTTGGGCGGCTGCGCCGAAGGCAGCGCGAAGTGCGGTGCGAATGCACCCGCACTGCACGCGCGACGACACGGCGACGAACAGTAGAACGACATGCCCGATGGCACGATGAGAGGCGCGGCAAAGTGCAGCGAATCGGCGGCCATCATGGACGTGTCTCCAGCCAGATCGGATGCGCAACGCCGATCACGGCGAACGCGCTGACCGGCCCGAAATAGCGGCTGTCGAACGACGCCGGGTTGGTCGCGCTCAACAGGAACAGTTCGCCCGGTTGGAGACGGCGGCAAAGCTGCAAGGATGGCAGCGGCCGGCCCAGCCGGTCGGCAGGCAGGGCGGCGGCCACCGGCACGCCGTCGATGCGAACCTGGCCGGCGACGATGCAAACGTGTTGTGGCGCGACTGCGCCCACACGTTTGAGCAGCGGAACGCGGGTCGGCAGGTAGCCGCGCTGCGCAGCCAGCATGGCGGCCCTGTCGGGCAGCGGCATCAGCACGATGCTGTCCACGGACAGCGGACGTGGCCGCGAGGCGGTGCGCGGGTCGAACGGTTCGATGCGATACCAACCGACCGCCACGCTGTCGGACGGGTTGTAGGCCATTCGCGGCAGGGGCTGCACGAACGCCGCCCAGGCCAGCGCAGCGAGGCCGACGGTGGCGAAGCCTGCCAGCACGAGGCGAGCGCGCAGGCGCGAGCGAGGATGCGGCACGGGGCCGGTCGTGGAAATCGTGGTCATGGCAATGCCCTCCCGGCCAGCCAGGCGGCGTGCCGTTCTGCGGTGTATGTGGGTAGCGCCGAGCGCGCTGCGAGCCGGTTCGCGAGCGTGCGCCAGTACGCGGGCGATGTGTCTGCGGCTGCGATGCCCAGCGCCTCGATGCCGTCGATGCGTTCCAGCACGGCGCGCACGTTGGCATCGCCTTCGGCGTGCAGCAGCAGACGCGCGCCCGGCTGCACGCCGGGGATGCGCTGCACGGCGTCCAGCGGCGTGGCGGTCTGCATCACCATGAGCTGCCAGCGGATCGTGCCGTAGTCGTTGGCCTGCCAACGGATGCGGCACAGAACCGCGTTCGGCAGGAACACGGCGCAGCGCCGCCAGCGGTCGAGCTGGAGCGTGCGCGCCGGTTCGCCGAAGCGCAGGTAGAGCTTGAAGCGCGGTTCGATGTAGGCCAGCGCCACGCGCGTCAGCGGCACGTTGCCGGCCTGGCCGGCGAGTGTCGAAGGCGCCGGCGGCGGCGCAGCCGTGGGCGCACTTGCTTTGGGGGTGTGGGCGGTCGAAGCGGATGCGTTCACGGCGTGCCCTCCGGGGGAAACTCCCGCTCCAGCAGGTCGCGCAGCAGTTCGGCTACGGTCACGCCTCGCGTGAAGGCCGACACCTTGATGCGCGCCCGCATGGCGGGCGTGATGTCGAGCGTCAGTCGAGCGGTGTAGAGGTCGCCTTTCTGCACGGCATCTGCGTCGCCCTGGCGAATCCACGCTTCGGCGTGCGGATTCGCTGGGGGACGCGCACCGATGCCGACGCGCTTGCTGCGTGGTGGTGGCTTCCCAGTCATGTCGGCCACCGCAGCAGTTCGTCGGTGAGCGCGGCGATCTCGCGGGCAGCGGCGCTGTCGGGCGCGGTTTCGCGGGCGAGCCGGCCAGCGGCTACGCTGTCGGCAAAGACGATGCGCTGGTGGATCTCCGAGCGCAGCGCGGGCAGCGGCTGTTCGGCCAGCGATTGCCGTGCCTCCCTGCCGATGATGGTGGTGCTGACGCGCCGGTTGATGACGAAGGCCGCGCGCAGCGCTGGCCGGAACACCTGTGCTTCGCGGATCAGTGCGACCATCTCGGCAGAAGCCCATACGTCGTAGGGGCTGGGCTGCACGGGGATCAGCACGCGCTCGGCCGCCAGCAGCGCGGAACGCGCGAGGGCGGCGATGCGCGGCGGGCCGTCGATGATGATGTGATCGGCCCGCCTGGCGAGTTCTGGCGCTTCCTGATGCAGCGTTTCGCGGGCAAGGCCCACGGCGCTGAACAGACGGGGCAGGCCCTGCTGGCTACGCCGCTGCGTCCAGTCGAGCGATGACCCCTGCGGGTCGGCATCCAGCAGGATGACATGCAGGCCGCGCATCGCCAGTTCGCCGGCGATGTGCGTGGCGAGCGTGGTCTTGCCGACGCCGCCTTTCTGGTTGAGAAACGCGAAGATCATGGCGCGGCCCTCCGAGCTGGAAAGCCGGCCTGGCCGTGCCGTTTCGTGGTTGTCCACCGAAACGGCGCGCTTCTACTAAAAGTTATGTATTTCTTGTTAGGTAAGTTAGAGGGAACGCAAACCCGCGCCGTTGTTGGCTTTCCGGCGTTTTCGTACTCCTGATAGCACGAGGGTCGTACTCCTGATAGCACGATACCCGGTACTCCTGATAGCACGAGGCCGTCCACAGGTTCTCCCGCAGTTATCCCCGTGCCGCGTGCGGCACGGGCCGGAAGGTCAGCAGCTCGGTGTTGTCGTCCGGCATCCGCTCGATGCCGAGGACGTAGCCGGGCAACGACTGCCGCGCCACCAGGGCGCGCACGTCGTAGGCGAAGTCCGAGAAGCGGGCCGCGCTGCCGGATTTGCGGTACAGGTGTCGGAAGTCGAATTGCCAGCCGTGCTCCTGCCGCCCGCCATGCTTGCGCACCAGGCGGTACAGCCAGCGTTCGATACCGCCCTTCAAGCGGAAATAGGCCGGGTCGATGGTCAGCACCAGGGCGGCGTCGAGCACGCCGGCATAGAACCAGTCCGGCAAGATCAGCTCGATGCCCAGCGGGGTGCCGCTGGCGTCGGCGAGTTCCTTCCACTCGTTGATCCACGAGAAGCGATGCAAGCGCCTTCCCGTGGTTTCGCGGATGGACGTGGCCACCGTGGTCGATTGCAGCCGGTCGAGGGCGGCCTTCAGGCGCTGGTAGTCGTTGAGGGACGTGCCGCGCCCGATGAAGCGCAAAATCTCGTAAGGCGTGGCGCGTATCCAGCGCGACGGGCGCAGGCCCGCGTCGCGCGCCTCCACGATCTGCGAGGCGGCCCATATCAGCACGTCGGCATCCCATATCGTTGCGATGCCGTGCTCCTGCGTGCCTTCCACGCGAATGGTGACGTTCCCGCTGCGGAAGTCGATCGGCGCCGTGCGCCGCGACTTGGCAAGCGAGAAGAACGGAAAGGCCATCAAGTCCTGGGAATCGCGTGGCGCCATGTCGCCCGGCAGCGCGCGGAACAGATCGAGCTGTTCGCGCTGCGGCAAGGCTTGCCCTGGCGGGCTGGACATGGCGAAGGCCACCCACGCGCCGACGATCAGCGGCCATCACGGTAGTCGCCCGCGTGGCGCTCGGCGTATTCGGGATCGGACGTGGCCTCGTAGCTGCGCTGGTCGGCCCAGGCATCGAGGTCGGACACCGCGTACATGACGCGGCGGCCGAACTTGCGGAACTTGGGGCCGCCGCCGATCACCCGCTGCTTCTCCAGCGTGCGCGGCGACAGCCGCAGGTAGTCGGCGGCTTCGTCGTTTGTCAGGTAGCGTTGAGGCTGCGAGGTCGCAGTGACGGCAGCGGCGGCAGGCCGCGAGGGAGCAGGTCGCATGGGATGTACCTCCATCAAGCCCGGCCACACCACGCGGCCGGATAGAGGCACTCTCAAGAAAGCAAGGCTTCTTGCTAAGGGACGATTCGCACGGGTCGAGAAACGTCCCCCCTAATGCGACGGGAACATTGGAAGCTGCGCTAGTCGGCGGTAGCCGCCGTGCATCAGCTCATCGCCGCGGCGTACCAGCCGCCGTACGCGGGCACGCAATGCACTGTCTTTGTGCCAGTCGGCCGCGACGGCATCCGCGCCGAACAGACCTTCGCCCACCTCGCGCAAGGAGGCTCCCGCGAGGGTCGCGTCGAGCGCTTGCAAGGTATGCAGTTCCAGCAGCGCGGCGGGCGTGGGGCGGGAGCGGGCTGTTGCCACAGGCGTGGCCACGGTTGCGGCAGATAGCGCATCCAGCTTCGCAGCGAGCGTGCGGTAGCGCGCACAGGGCGTGGCGCAGGCGCGTGTGGCGTAGAGATAGGCCGAACCATCTTCCAGGTCGGGTGCGAGTGCCAGCCGAACGCAGCAGCCTGGCCAATGCGATACGAGCACCAGGCGCTTGCCGTCGTGGGTCAGTTGCTTGCGCCCAGGAATGCGCCAGAACTCGAAGGTATGCGCATCGGGTGGTGGGTCGGCGTCGGGGTATAGCTGCACCACGGCATCGTGATCGGGGAACCAAGCAGGATGTGCGTCGCGCGCATCCAGGCCGGGATCTTCCAGCAGGCGCAGGCCCCAGGCCTGCGCCGCATCAGGCTTGCGACGCCGGCGTAGCCAGTCGCGCCGGTAGCTTGGATTCCTGCGCAAATACTCCCAAGCCAGCGCTGGGCCATCGAGGTGCAGCGTGTAGAGATACGCGGCCGTGGGATACCAGTGTTGGCTGCTGCGGTCAGTCATGGCGAAACCTCCCTGTTTCTGGGAACGTCGCCACAATTCCGCTGTGCGGGAGCTATCGAATCGCCATCAAGTGGTCATCAAACTCGGGTTACGCTTTAACTGCTGGTGTCAAGACAGATTCGCTCCAGTGCATTGCCGAAATCGTCTAAATGCGACGACTGCACCGCCCGGAAATGGGGTGCAGCATTGAACACCGTGCCGAATCTCGCGCCTGGCATCATGACTGTTTTGGTCAGGAGCGCACCACCCTGGTGCAAGCATGCGGATCAAGACTTGCCAGGTCTTGGCTAAGACCGAAATAGTCACAATGCGATACTTTTTGCCTGGTCGCGCTGGAATGCGTCAATCGGTGATCGAACCGTTTTCCTGAGCCAGTCGAACGTATTCCGACAGCGGCCGCGTCGGCTGGAAATACCGATCTCGTATCACGGGCTGCTTGAGCGGCCCGACGATGGACGCCAGATCGGACAGCTTCACCGTCGCCAGGGCAGGCATCCCGATCCCGAGGTCGATCAGGCCGTAGGCCGTATCGCCATCGGTCGGATCGAGCGCGGCCAATAGCCAGGTCGCATGTGCGTCCGGTGTGAACAGGCGCACCACGGGCAGCGGGTCACATTCCTGGCCTGCGGCGCGGGTGAGGCCGTGGGCCAGTAGGTGCACCCGGTCTTCCTCGGTGACAAGCGTGGTCAAGGCCGCGCCCCTTCCACGAACACACGCAATCGCCGAGGCGCATCTGTGCCTGCGGACGGATGCACGTATGCGCAAGCGCACGAAGCCGCAAAAGCGGAGAGGCACGAAGGCGTATTGGTGGAAGTCAGGAAAGACACGGATGCGGTTCCCTGGGTCTGAGGAAATCCGCAGATGCGGATCTCCGTAAAAGCACGGAAAAGGAAAACATCACCACCAAATGAACACTATAGATTGTAGTCCTATAGGGCGCAATGGGCTGTCATCTTGGTTTTTTGGGGAAACCATAGGTGGCAGCGAAGAACTCATTGGCAGCGGCGATTCGGACGGTAAGGAAGGCGCGTGGTTTGAGCCAGGAAGCGTTCTCCAACGTGTCCAGTCGCACCTACATGAGCACGCTGGAGCGCGACCTGAAAAGCCCAACCATCCAGAAGCTGGCCGATCTGTGCGAGGTCATGGAAGTGCATCCGCTCACGCTGCTCACATTGGCTTATGCCGGTGACAGCACCCGCGAAGCTGATGAATTGCTGGCACAGGTGCGCCAGGAACTCAGGGCGATATTGGAAGAGCCCGACACGCCTTAGCGCGTTGGCGTGTGGTACTGAATTGCAGCAAGCGGAGCGCGCAGCGCCGCAGGCGCGAAGGCGTGAGGGATTGAAGCCGGATGGCCGTGACGGCTTGCCGGCACGGGGCGAAGCCCGAAAGCCCGGCGGCGCTTACAGCGCCGACACGCCACACACCGCTCGTTGACACGGATTGCGAGCCACAAGGCACGCATGCAGGCCCGCCGTGACGGGCGTATCCAGCACGCGGCAGCAGCAGAAATCCTGCGCGTGCGGTGCTGCGATCAGCAGCATCGCGCCCCGCCGCAGTGGGCGGGACGCGGTAAGCGGCTGTCAGGCCGCCTTCGGCTTGTTGCGCGACCAGATCAGGTCGTGCGTGCCGTCCTCGTTCTCGATCAGGCGGGCATAGACCGTCGCCGGGAACGAAGGGTCGTCGATGGATACGGACAGGTATTCCCGCCCGGCCTCGCTGGTCTTCTTCCACGCTGCGCCGACTTCGTGGCCAGCCGCTTGCAGGTGGAAGTCGGGGGCGTTCTCGGTGTCGCCCTTGTCGTTGGGAACCAGCTTGACCTTGACGTTGAGCGTCAGGGTGCGAAGCGTGCCGGTGAAGCCGTCTTTCTCTGCGGTGAAGGTGCCGATGTTAGCCATGATGTTTCTCCTTTCGGGTTGAACAAGGTCGCGCCAGTGCGTCCTTGTTGTGATCCGGCCGGCGGGGGATGGGCTGGTCGCACCGCACAGCGGTCGCAACAACGTGGAGAACCTGGAAGCGAAAAGAATTTGTCCCGCGAGGAATGCGCGCAGCGCAGGGGAAATTGTTTTCGCTGCAAGGTTGCGGCCATCAAGCACAAGGCGCAGCCGCGCCACCGCCAGGATTCACAACAAGACAAGGACGCACAGGCCGCCCGCTCCCGAATGGAGACGTGGCCAACTCGGCATCCCCGCGTGACGGCTGCACCGGCTTGCGCCCTGACGCGGGCCAGGTCAATGCCCCGACGACAAGGCCAGAGCGCCCCTGCCGCAGCTCACGGCCACATACTGAGGCGTGGTGTGGAAGCTCCATAGAAGCGAGGCTGGGCGGCGTGTCGGTGAACCGTCTTTCGTGACGTACAGACAACGAACCGCCAGCGTCGGGGACGGCACGCTTTCGTGCAACCTGCCGCAGCAAGCCGGGGCGTAGCCACACCAGCCCCGCCCATTGCGGCGGGGCTCGGTCGAATCGTTGGCGGCGCGATGCGCCGCCACACTTGCTGGCTTCGTGGATTTCGCGCACGAGCGCCCTTGTGCGTGGCCCCATCGCCGCCTGTCCGAAGGCGGCGATGGGGCGTTTTGGCTTTGAGCAGTGAAACCGGGCGCGGCCACCGCCGCGCCCGGAGTTTTCGACCACCGGCCCCAAGGCGGCACGGCTTGGGGCCGGTGCGGCTCGTTATTCCTTGGTTTCGATGATCCACCACACGGCGCGCGGCAAGGCGCGGCCCGTGAGGGGATGCAGATCGGTCAGGTCGGCGCGGGCCGTCCAGCCACGCGGCGGACGGTAGCCGCGCACGTCGCCGTCGCCGTGCCAGCGGCGGGCGCGCACCGTGCCGGAGGCATAGGTCGCAGCTATGCGGGGGCGGTTTGCGGGTTGGTGGGTCATGGCAGGCATCCTCAACATGAAGCGCCCCGGCCGGAACCGGGGCGCTATCTACGGTGCGAAGTCACGCGGCCAAAGCCTCGGCCTGCGGCTGGTCATCCGCCACGGCGGCCACTTCTTCCTGTGCTTCGGCTTCGCCATCCGCCGGCGCGTCCTGCCCGGTCTGCTGCGGGCCTTCGGAGCGGAAGATGGCGGGCATCCAGCCGGTGCCAGCGGCCAGCCGTTCGGCTTCGCTGGCAATGTCGCCCTTCTTCAACTTCGCCAGTCGGGTGACGTGCGAGGGCGCGAACCCGCCAACGGCTTCCAGAATCGCGGCCTTCGGCACATGCCGGAAGTAACCCTCATTGGTGGGCTGCCACCACGCGGCCATATCCAGCCCCACGGCCTGCGCCAGTTCCGCGCCGGGCTGGTGCGGCGTGGCGCGAGGCGTCACCACGTCCACCGTGGAAGCTAAGCACACGGCCAACAGCCGCACCAGTTCATCCTGTGATTTCGCCAGCAGCGCGGCGAACAGTTCGGCGCTGTCCTCCGGCAAGGTTTCGCCTGCCACCTGTTGCAGTTCGCGCAGCGCCACGGCGGCGGGTGATTCCGGCCAGTCCGGGGCCATGCCTTCCAGCCGGTCTTGCACCGTGAGGCGCACACCCAGCGGCAGGTCGTGCCCGTAGTGCCTTTCCTGCAAGACGGTCTGCACCATGCCATGCACCACGGCGGCCAGCGCTGCTTGCGGATGCCGTGCAACTTCGATTTGCAGCGCAGCGGTACGGTGCGCGCTCAACCGCTGCGCCAGTCGGTCAGACATGGCGGCGGTCTTGGGCTGCTCGTCGTCCTCGCCTGCGTCCTCGTTCGCGGCTTCGCCTTCGCTGCCGAAACCCTGCCGCAGCCGCTCCAGCGTGCGCAGTGCCTTGGCCTCCGCTTCGCGCAGCAGCCCGCGATGAATCGCGGCCTGCCCGTCGCGGTCGATGGTGACAATGGCACCGGCTGCGGCCTTCACGTTGGCCGCATAGTCCAGCAAGCCATCTTCCAGCGCCTGCAACTGCTCGCCCAGGCGTTCGCCTTCTTCCTGCAAGGCATCGGCCTTTTCCTCGTCCTCGTCGTCCAGCGCGGCATCCACCGCCTCGGCCAGTTCGTGCAGCTTGGTTTGCAGCTTCTCGATGCGCTGCGCGTCGCGCTTGTTCGGACTGCGGCGTTCCCTTGGCGCACGCTGGAAGGCTTGCAGATCGGCATGGGTCATGCCCGGCGTGGCATCCACCCACGCCCAGCCCTCGGCCTGCACCTTGGCGGCGATACCTGCCAGCTTGTCCTGCGCCAGCCGTTCCAGCAGTGCGGCATCGGTCAGATACACGCCTTTGTCGCCCTCCGCGAACAGGTCGCGGCGGATGCCACCGCCTTCCTGCTCGTAGCCGTCCAGCCCGACAAAGCGCACCAGCGGATGCCGGTAGGCGTCGATTTCGCGTTCGGTCAGGCGGTCGCGCAGGTTGTGCGGGCCGCGCTGCCATGTGGGCGCATCGTAGAACGCGGCTTCCTGCGCAGCATGGTCGTCGGTGATGGCGAGGGCCATCAACTGGTCAAGGCTCACGGCCTCGGCCCGGTAGTCGGCCAGCAGGCGCGGCGACACGTTGGCGAGTTTCAGACGGCGCTGCACCACCAGCGGCGTGACGCTGAAATCCGCTGCAATGTCCTCGATGCTGCGGCCTTCGGCCACGAGCGCGGCGAACGCCTCGAACTGGTCGGCGGGGTGCATGGCTTCGCGCTGCACGTTCTCGGTGAGGCTGGCCGTGCGGGCGGTGCCATCGGCCACCAGCAGGCAAGGCACCTCCCATTCCTTGCTAATGCGGTGCTTTTTCGCCAGCAGCTTCAACGCTGCGAGGCGACGGTCACCGGCCACGACCTCGTAATGCTCGCCATCGGCGGCGGCAATCACGATGAGGTTTTGCAGCAGGCCGACACGCTGGATGCTGGCGGCGAGTTCGGGAATGGACATGCGCGGGGTCTTGCGCACGTTGCGGCCAGTGGGACGCGACACCAGCCGCGACAGCGGAACCAGAATCAGGTTCTTGGTCGGATCAGCGGCTTCCAGCGGGATAGCGGCGGCGGTGTTGATGGCGCGGGCTTCGGTTTGGGTAACGGCGTTCATGGTGATAACTCCTATCGGTTCAGGGATGCAGCAGCGAAGAAAGCGACAAGGGCTGCTGCCTGCCCCTGCCGCGTGGGGATTCAGGCTTTCAACTGGCGCATGCCATCGGCCAGCAGCCAGAGGGCGCGATTTAGTCGGATGTTTTGGTCGATGCCCTGCACCGGGCGGGTTTGCTGTCGGCGCCCGTTGGCGCTGCGGCCACGCAGCCCGCCTTGGGTCAGGTTTTCTTGGGTGCGGTTGAACACGCTCCACAGGTCGGGGCGGCGGTCGTCGAAGCGGCGCGGCATCAGGATTTGCGATTCCGTGATGGGCGCGGGCTTGTCGGGGTCGTCGTACTTGAGGGCGAGCGCGGCGCGGGCGAACACTTCGGATTCGCCATCGTCCAAGGTGATGCCGCGCATGGCATCGCGCGATTCCTTCACCCGATCGAAACCGCTCAAGACTTCGTAAGCCCCCTCAATGACCAGACCGGCCACGTCGCCTTTATGGGGCACTCGCACATCGGCCACGGTGTTGCCGCAGACAAGGCCATTGCTGCACACGAACCGGAACATTCCGGCCAGCATCTGATAGCTGCTGGTGCCGTCGTGCGAGTTCAGCAGCACGATTTCGTTGGCCTCCGCGCCGTTGATCTGGCTGGCATGGCGCAAGCGAATCATGTGTTTGGTGTGCTCGCGCTTGCCTTCGTCGCGCACGCGGGTTTGCGTCACCATGAAAGGCTGGAAGCCTTCTTTGCGAAGCTCGGTCAGCACGGCGGCGGTGGGGATATAGGCGTACCGCTGCGAACGGCTCTCGTGCGGGGCATCCGCGAAGATGGACGGGGCCACGCGGTGAATCTGGTCGTCGGACAGCGGGTAATCGCTGCGCAGCGAGGGGGAGCGGAAAGCGAAACGGGATGCGAGTTGCATGGTCTTTCTCCTGACAAAAGAGGTTTGCTGTTCACACCGCACACCGGATTTCTAGATTCGGAGCCCAGCCTTTCGGCTGTTTGGTGCGGTCGGCACGAGGAACCCGGTTGGCCCTGTTGCCACCGTCTTTCCTGAGTTCATCGCCCGCGCCCAAAGGAGCGCGCGGACGGGGGCCGTCAAGGAGCCAAGCGCAGGGTTGGTGCGGCCCGCAGGCGCAGCCGAGGACACGGCCCTGCGCGCCTTGACGGCACACGGTCGCGGGCTACGGTCGCGGGTAAGGTGATGAAGTCAGGGGAGACGGCTGGACAAGGCAACGGCCATCCCTTTGTGCTGACCGCACGCAAGCGAAGCGCGCAGGCCCGAAGCTGGAAGCCGGGCCGTAGGCGTCAGCGATGCGGAAGGCTGGCGAAGCCAGTCCCGCCAGGGATGAGCGACTAGCGAACCTGGAGCAGCGCGATCCGCGAAGCGGAGACGCAAGAGGACTCTTCGTTTACCATTTGTTTCGCAAGCAAATGATGGGAAAGCAAGAACACGGAGATATAGAGATGATTGTCTGCATCAACCGCCTCAAACAGTTCGGAATCTTCAGCGACTTCAATGGAACGAAGATCCAAAAGTTCGGCCGGTACAACCTGGTCTATGGTTGGAATGGAACAGGCAAGTCAACGTTATCGAATCTATTCTCTTGCTTTGAGCTTCGCTCGATGGTTCCCCGCTTCAGCACGGGCCAATTTTCAGTAGTTCTGGAGGATGGCTCAACGATCACGGAATCCACACTCCACTCATCCCAATTGAATATTCATGTTTTCAATCAACGCTTCGTGCATGAGAACATTGATTGGGACAAATCCGTAAAGAGCATCCTTCTTATTGCGAAAGAGAAGATTGATGACTTGCAGAAGCTGGAGAAGCTGAAGAGCGAGCTTCAGTCGAAAAAGAAGGCTCACGACGACAAGCAAAGCGATATCAAGAAGCAGCGTGAGGCATTAGAGAAGTTCCTGACCAATGCTGCCAAGAAAATGAAGCTTGGACTTCAGGCGATTGATACGAGCGACAGTTATTACTTGAATTACGACCGCCGCAAGCTCTTCAACTTCATACAGAATAACGGCGAGACAATTATCAAGGCGGAGTCGGTTCTTCCAGATGAGAGGGTTATCGACCTTACGAATGCCGCCAAGCCAGATCAGCTTCCAAGCATTGCTTTCGCCTCAACGGCCATTGAGCCGGACTACTTTAAGAAAGCGGCGGGCCGCATCAGAGATTTGATTGGGACTACGGCGGTCAATCAAGCAATCCAGCGGCTGACCGATAACCCGGAAATCCGCGAATGGGTTCAAGCAGGCTTGGAAATCCATAAAAACCACGACTCGCAATCCTGCGAGTTCTGCGGCTCTCCGTTCGCCCAGCTTCGTGCCGAGGCGCTTGCTGCCCACTTCAGCAAGGAGTTCACGGAGTTTCAGAGCCGACTTCAGAACGCGGCGACATGGATTGAATCTCAAGGCGCTCCAGCTAATCAGTTTCCCGCATCGACCGAGTTTTATAAAGAACTATCGGCCGAGGCAGAGAAGCTTCAAAAGGACTACGCAACTGCTGCTGAAAAGATCGACCAGCAAATCGACGCCTGGCGGGAAGCCCTGAAGGCCAAGATCACAGACCCTGGGAAGACAGACATTCAGATCTCGGATGTGGTTGAAGACGATGTCACCAATTTCAATGACATCCTGAAATCGATTGTTGTGACCTGCTCCCCGTTGATTAGTACACCCCGATGTTAGTAATGTCTTCATAAGCCACATGAGGACATCCCCATGAAGAAGCGTTTTTCCGACGAACAGATCATCAGTATTCTCCGCGAAGCCGAAGCTGGGGTACCCGCCCGTGAACTCTGCCGCAAGCATGCCATTTCCGATGCCACGTTTTACACCTGGCGTAAGAAGTATGGCGGTATGGAGGTGCCTGAAGTTAAGCGCCTGAAGTCGCTTGAGGAAGAGAACACCAGACTCAAGAAGCTGCTTGCCGAAGCCATGCTGGATAAAGAGGCGCTTCAGGTGGCTCTTGGGCGAAAGTACTGACGACAGACCAGAAGCGGGAAGCCGTGATGTTGATGTGTGATGCGACCGGTCTGTCGCAACGTCGTGCCTGCAGGCTTACAGGTTTATCCCTGTCGACCTGCCGCTATGAGGCTCACCGTCCGGCTGCTGATGCGCATTTATCAGGGCGCATCACTGAGCTGGCACTGGAGCGCAGGCGTTTTGGCTACCGTCGTATTTGGCAGTTGCTGCGCCGTGAAGGGCTTCATGTTAATCATAAGCGCGTGTACCGGCTTTATCACCTCAGTGGCCTGGGCGTAAAACGCAGAAGACGTCGTAAAGGGCTGGCAACAGAACGTCTGCCGCTGCTCCGTCCGGCGGCGCCCAATCTGACCTGGTCGATGGATTTCGTCATGGACGCACTTTCCACCGGTCGCAGGATCAAGTGTCTTACCTGCGTCGATGATTTCACAAAGGAATGCCTGACGGTCACTGTTGCCTTTGGGATTTCAGGCGTTCAGGTCACGCGTATTCTGGACAGCATTGCACTGTTTCGAGGCTATCCGGCGACGATAAGAACTGACCAGGGGCCGGAGTTCACTTGCCGTGCACTGGATCAATGGGCCTTTGAGCATGGTGTTGAGTTGCGCTTAATCCAGCCGGGCAAGCCAACGCAGAACGGATTTATTGAGAGCTTTAACGGACGATTTCGCGATGAATGTTTGAATGAGCACTGGTTCAGCGATATCGTTCATGCCAGGAAAATTATTAATGACTGGCGGCAGGATTATAACGAATGCCGCCCGCACTCCACGCTGAATTATCAGACACCGTCTGAATTTGCAGCGGGCTGGAGAAAGGGTCATTCTGAGAATGAAGATTCCGACGTTACTAACTGAGTGTTGTATCTAATCGTGGGGGCAGGTCAGTTGCTCTCGTTGGAAAGCACAACAATAAGACTTCAAATTTCAAATCTGAGACCTCAAAAAGCAAGGTGGCACTGGAGCTTCACTTTGCTGCGGCTGAGGTGCAAGAGTTTGACTATGCTGGAAGTGAGAAGAAGTGCAATGACCTTGAGTCAGAAGCAAAGAACGACCATAAGGAAATTGAAAAAATTAGTCTAGAGGTCGGAGCCATAGAAGCGGCGCTCTCGAATGAAACGGTCGGGGCAAAGGAGTTCAATGACATCCTGCATCGCTTCATTGGCCGCTCTGAGCTTTGCCTGAACTTCAATCAGAAGAAGAAAGGCTATGAGATCATCAGAAACGGGGTTGGTGAGCACGATGGGAATTTGAGCGAAGGTGAGAAAACTGCGATTGCATTTGTCTATTTCATCACGAAGCTCAAAGAAAATGGAAATAACATCAAGGATACGATCGTCGTCGTTGACGATCCGGTCTCAAGCTTTGATTCTAATCACTTGTTTCACGCCTACTCGTTTTTGAGAACGCAATGCACTGAAGCCAAGCAACTTTTTGTGCTGACTCACAACTTCACTTACTTTAAGCTAGTGAGAGACTGGTTCACTGGCACCAATAGGAATCGAGTCAAAAAAGGCAACGCCGAGAATTGCTTCTTTTATCGCCTGGATGCGCCACCTGGCTCCCCTCGTCACTCCCTACTTGTGGATGCCGACGACTCACTCAAGAACTACGGTTCCGAGTACCACTATATCTTCAAGAAGCTCTACGAATATAGGGCGCACACAACACTCAATCGAGATGAGGCGTTCTTGACCGCCAACCTCGCCCGAAAGCTTGTTGAATCGTTTTTCACCTTCAAATATCCAAGGCGTCGAAGCGACATTAGTCAATTGATGGAGGCTGGCCTAAAAGATTGCACCATCACGACACCAGAGCTTAAAGAAAAAATCTACCGCTTTATCAATAAGTATTCACATAGCGACGTTATTGAGATAACAGAGGAATCCGCAGAAAACTTGGCAGGCGAAAGCCACAGCGTCATCGGGAACATCTTCCAGTGGCTGGAAGAGGTGGACAAGAAACATTACGACGAGATGATTCAGGTTGCGACGGCCTGAGCATCAGGCCGCGAGGGCCATAGCTATGCCACCAGGCGCAGCAAAAAGGGGCCGAAGCCCCTTGGGCTAGATCAGCCCATGCTCGGCGAACGATGCCGTTTCGTTGCCCGCAACGATGATGTGATCGAGCACGCGCACGTCCACCAGACCCAACGCTTCCTTGAGCCGCTGGGTCAGCGCCCGGTCAGCCGCGCTCGGCTCGGGGTTTCCGCTCGGATGGTTGTGCGAAACGACGACCGCCGCCGCATTGAGCCGCAGCGCCTCCTTGACCACTTCGCGCGGATACACCGACGCACCGTCAATAGTGCCGTGGAACATCTCCCTGTATTCGATCAGACGATGGCGCGTATCCATGAACAGCACTACGAACACCTCATGCTCGAAGCTGGCCAACTTTGTACGCAAGTATTCCTTGACCGCCGCCGGCGAAGTGAACTCTGCTCCGCGCCGCATTTTCCGGTCAATGACCTGGCGCGCAGCTTCCAGAATGTCGTCGGCCGATGCCGGTAGATAGCGCCCGTGCGCGTCGCGCACCAGCAGACAGGAATCGAACGAGGGAAAGGACAGTTGCGACATGATCGTGCTCCGGTTGCTCGGGCGGAATTGCCCGGAACCGGCGGCAGCACGGCGCAGCGCAAGCAGTCAGGGGTCGCAGACGGCCGCCAGGACGCAAGCGCGCATGGCGCGCGCCGCCCTTGACGGCGAGAACGCCGTGATACGGTGAAGGGAACAGCAAGACCGCCCACACCCGCCCACTGCACAGAGTCGATTTTTGGCAAGCGGAGCGCGCAGGCCCGGATCAACGAGCCGGGACGGAGGCGTCAGTGATGGAAGCCCGACAGGGGCGAGACTCGCGCAGCGAAGCTCGATGCGCAGCACGACAGCGCGACGGCGGCACGCCGGGACGCCCGACTGCTTGGGACAGGACTACTCGTTGTCCGTCTTGCGCTGCTCGATTTGCAACTGCGCCCGTTGCGTTGCCTGTTGCAGCCGCTCCACCAGCACGCCCCTCGGCGGCAAGGCGGTCAGATACTCGGCAACGTGGATGCCGGACTTGTCCAGCTCCAGCAATTCGATCTGCTCGCGCTTCTTGCCGGTGCAAAGGATGATCCCGAGCGGCGAGGCTTCCTCCGGCTCCCGTTCGTGCTTGTCTAGCCACCGAAGGTAAAGCTCCATCTGCCCTTTGTAGGCCGCCTTGAAGTCACCTACCTTCAACTCCACCGCAACCAGCCGCCGCAGCTTGCGGTTGTAGAACAGAAGGTCAAGGTGGAAATCCTCGTCGTCGATCGGAATGCGCTTCTGCCGGGCGACGAATGAGAAGCCCGCGCCCAGCTCCAGCAGGAAGGACTCCATTTCACGGATGATCGCCGCTTCCAAGTCGCCTTCCTGCCAAGTGTCCCGCAGGCCCAGGAAGTCGAGGATGTACGGGTCGCGCATGACCAGGGCCGGCGACATGCGCTGCGCATCGCGCAGGGTCGCCAACTCCTGCGCTATGGTTTCTTCCGGCTTTTGGGAAAGCGCCGTGCGCTCGTACAGCATCGAGTCGATACGCTCGCGCAGCGTCCGCACGCTCCAGCGTTGGGTGCTGGCCATCTGTGCGTAGTAGTCCCGCTGGAGCGGGTCTTTCAGCGGCATCAGGGCGATGAAGTGCGTCCAGCTCAATTCTCGTATCAGTGATACGAGAATTCGCTCGTCGGGGAAGGTGGCGGCGAACTGCACCATGCGGCGCAAGTTCTGCTCTGCAAAGCTGCTGCCGTACTCCTCCACCAACTGCGCAGCCAAGGTGGGCAGAACTTCCTTGCCGTAGGCGCCCCGGCGCCTGTCCAAGACCTGCGTGTGGATGCGTTGGCCGATGCGCCAGTAGAGCATCGTAAGCTCGCTATTCACCGTCGAGGCGGCGCGCAAGCGCGCCGCCTCGATCAGTGCCCGAATGTCGCCCAGCAGCGCCGCGGGCGCTGCGAGCGATGCTGCTGATGGCCGGCGCCCGTTCATGCCACCGCCTCCGCAAGCTGCCGCGCGCCCGTGATGGCTTGGCGGCGGCTGGCCACCAGCTCGGCCGCCTCGCGCACCGGCTTGTCCTCGGTGTGGACGTAGTGCATGAACATCGCCACGGTCTTGTGGCCCGTCAGCTTCATTCCCACTTTGGTCGGCACACCGGAATTGGCAATGTCGGTGGTCGAGCGATGACGGATGCCGTGCGTGCCTA
Organism: Serratia sp. SSNIH1; assembly: GCF_002935055.1. Taxonomy (NCBI): domain Bacteria; kingdom Pseudomonadati; phylum Pseudomonadota; class Gammaproteobacteria; order Enterobacterales; family Yersiniaceae; genus Serratia; species Serratia sp. SSNIH1. Next base: position 3,452,811 of record NZ_CP026383.1, on the reverse strand, counting down.
CGTGCGGCACGCTGGCGGCCTTGAGCGTCCGGCACCAGCCGCCATAGTGCTCGCCAAAGGTCAGGTGCTTGGCCGGGTCGTTCGGCGACGGCAGGACGTAAGGGCAGCCTTCCAGACGCGGCGCCGTCGAAAGCAGCCGATAGGCTTCCTCGCTCATGGGCTTGGAAATGCCGCCAACCTTGCTGTCGGGCCACACCACGCGCCGGTTCTCGAAGTCCAGCCAGCTCCATTCGAGCGGGCAGATTTCGGAGCGCCGCGCCGCAAACTCGAATTGCAGCCGGATCGCCAACGGGATGACGTAGTTCTCCAGCCCCTCCGCCTCCAGTTTCTCCAACTGGCGGAAGATCCGCACCATTTCCTCGTCCACGATGAGCCGGGTTTCCTTGCCCGGCGGGTACATCGGGACGTGGCGGCACGGATTCGTGCCGTCCGGGCGGAAGCCCCAGACTTCGGCCAAGTTGAACATCTTGCGCAGCACGCCGAAGGTCTTGTTGGCCTCGGTCGGCTTGTAGGCCAGCTTTTCCATGAGCCCCGCAATGTCGGGCCGCTTCACGTCATGCACCTTCTTGCGGCCCAGCAGCGGGATGATGTTGCGGTCGATGACGCCCTGGTAGCCGTCCTGCGTGCTGACCTTGTTGCGCTTCTTGGAGTAGTCCTCCATGAACTTTTTGCACAACTCGGCCATCGTGGGCGCCTTGCGCGCCTCGGCCTTGGCACCGCCGGGATCACCACCCCGGCGAACCTCGGCCAGCCAGTCCTGCGCTTTGACCCGCGCCTGTTCGACGGTTAGCTCCCCGTAGAGTCCCAGCGAGGGCTTGCGGGGCTGGCCAGAGTTCGTGCGGTACTGGAGCATGAACACCCGGCGTCCCGTCGAGGTAATCTTGCAAAGGAAGCCGGGCACGACGGTATCCCGTAGTTCGATGTCCTTCGCCTGGGGTTGCGCCGACTCTACGGCGGTCTTGGTGAGCTTGATCTTTGCCATGATGACTCCTTGGAACGACCCGGATTCCAGGAGCCAGATAGGAGCGGCGCGAGGGAGAACCGGGTCAAGTTTCAGAAAGCACCGGCATATGATGGAAGCGCGTAAGCTATTGATAAACCTGCTGTATCGGGCTACGTCGCAGTCCAGCGAACTACCGGGCTGGAGTCATCGTGAAACAAAAAAACCTGCCGCGGCAGGTTTTTTGCAGAGCGAGCGCCTCAGGCCAGGTAGCCGAGGTGCTCCAGCAGAATGTTGACGCCGATACCGATCAGCACCACGCCGCCGAGGATCTCGGCGCGTTTGCCCAGCAGCGGGCCGATAAAGCGGCCAATCATCATGCCCAGCGTCGCCATGATCATGGTGGCGCAGCCGATGGCCATGGCGGTATGCACGATATTCACCTGCAGGAAGGCCAGGCCGACGCCGATAGCCATCGCGTCGAGGCTGGTGGCGATAGCGGTGGCCACCAAGATCCAGAAGCCGTGGCGTTTGACCTTCTCTTCCTCATCGGGCCTGTTGCGCACCCCTTCGACGATCATGCGCATGCCGAGAATGAACAGCAGGGAGAAGGCGACCCAGTGGTCCCATTCCATGATGTATTGGCTGGCGAACAGACCGATGGCCCAACCGATGAGCGGGGTGATCGCTTCGACCACGCCGAAGATCAGGCCGGTACGGATCGCTTCGCGGAAACGGGGTTGATGCAGGCTGGCACCTTTGCCGATCGAAGCGGCGAAAGCATCCATGGACATGCCAAAAGCGAGAATGAGTGTAGCTGAAAGGTTCATGTGAAATAGCCTCGGCCGGGTGGCTCCATATACACGTAACCCACCCCCAACCAAACGACGGAGTTACGTGTCTATGGTCTCGCCAACCTTACCTGGCTGCCCGCACCACGTTTCATACGGCGAAACGAGTATGTTGATACGGGCGTTTCTGGCGTTTTATTCTCCAGAAACCGGCTACTCCCCAATGACGGCGCAACCATACCATATTATTTCCGCCATCGACAACTTTATTCTAGAGTCATGCTCGCTCTTAATTGAGACTCGTTTTCATTAATCTAAGTTCATGCGGGAATATAATGTAGACGTGGGTAACAATGTTGCAGAAATAATAGTCAGAGTGAAAATGGCGCTGCCGATTAATTATCCACAAGCAGCGCAAGGTTTGAGCGGCAATAAAAAGATTTTTTATTTATTTATTGATTATCAACGAAAAAATGATAAATCCGCTCCAGGTCATCCAGGTGGTTCACCTGAACCAACAGTCTGCGCTGTTCCAGGTCGACGGCCAGAATGCCGTCCTCCGATAAATTCATGGCTTTAATGCGGTTATATTCGACAAACACGTTCGCGAAGAAAAAACCCTGTGCTTTAAACACCATCTTGGGGGTGCGAATATAAGAGATATAGATCGCGAGCAGCGCCAAAGAAATAAGCAAATAGGTGGTTAATACCGCACCGTTGGTGGTGACGTTGCGGTAAATCAGAATGGCGATCAGGCCGACGAAAATCAGGCTGTCGAGGCGGTTACGGCGTTTGAGCGCCACTTTAAGCCGCGTTTTACCTTTCAGTAGGTCCATGCCGAATTCGTCATACAGCGAGTACAGCAACAGCAGGGCGATAAACAGCATCAGTACGGCGTCGGTCAGTGACATCTCTTGCTCCACACATAAAAAAGCCGGGGGTTGCCCCCCGGCCGATTCGAACGATTACAGGCCCAGCAGGCCAATCCAATAGCCAAAGATACCGATGACGAAGAAGCCGATGATGATCCACAGCGCATTGACTTTTTTGCGCAGCAGCCACATACAGGCGAAAGTCAGCAGCAGCGGCACCAGGCCCGGCATCAGCTGGTCGAGGATGGTCTGCACCGTGGTGACGTTGGTATGCCCGGTCTGGTCGGTGATCTTGGACACCACCAGCGGGATATTCACGTGCGTCCACTTGTTGACCAAGGCGCCCATAACAAACAGGCCGAGAATGGACGCTCCTTCCGTCAGTTTTTGCAGGAAGCCGCCGCCCATGTCGTTGACGATGTCCACCCCTTTACGGTAACCGTAGGCCACGCCGTAATAGCGGGTCAGCAGGCGCACCAGGTTGAACAGCACGAAGAACAGGATCGGCCCGAGCAGGCTGCCACTCATGGCGATGCCGGCGCCGAGCGCGGCGAACACCGGCCGCACGGTGCCCCAGAAAATCGGGTCACCGACGCCCGCCAATGGCCCCATCAGACCGACCTTGATGCCGTTGATCGCACCGTCGTCGATCGGCGCGCCGTTGGCGCGTTGCTCTTCCATCGCCATGGTCACGCCGAGCACCGGCGCCGCCACGTAAGGGTGGGTGTTGAAGAACTCGAGGTGGCGCTTGATCGCCTGTTTGCGATCGTCATTGTTTTCCGGATACAGGCGACGGATCACCGGTACCATCGAGAAGCAAAAACCCAGCGCCTGCATGCGCTCGAAGTTCCACGACCCCTGGAACAGGTTGGAGCGCAGGAATACGCCGCGAATATCGGCCGGCGTGAGTTTCTTTTGAGCAGTTGTATCAACCATTTCTCTCACCTATTCCTAGTCGAGTTCGTTATCAAGATCGTTCGCATTAGCCGGGCCGGCCTGGACAACCTGAGACTTGTTGTATTTCGGGCTGAGCTGGATATACAGCACGGCCATCACCACGCCGATGACGCCGAGCGCAACCAGGTTGAAGTTGGTGAAGGCGGCGGTCACGAAACCAAGGTAGAAGAACGGCATCAGGTAGCCGGCGCGCATCATGTTAATCACCATCGCGTAACCGACCACCACGATCATGCCGCCGGCGATGTTCAGGCCGCTGGTGACCACTTCCGGGATCGAGTTGAGCAGGGCGTGTACCCCGGCGGTGCCAACCGAGATGGCGACGATGACCGCCGGAATGGCGATACGCATCGCCTGCAGCAGCAGAGCGCCGATGTGGATCCAGGTGATGGCCCGCAGGCTGCCGCGCTCCGCCGCGCTGTCCGCCGCGTGCTGGAAGGCCACGGTGAGGGTACGTACGATGATGGTCAACACCTGGCCGGCCGCCGCAAGCGGAATGGCCAGGGCGATACCGGCGCCGACGCTTTGCCCACCGGCGATGACCAGAATGGTCGAGATGATGGAGGCCAGGGCGGCATCCGGCGCGACTGCCGCACCGATGTTCATCCAGCCCAGGGCGATCATTTCCAGCGTACCGCCGATGATGATGCCGGTTTTCATATCGCCGAGAATGAAGCCGATCAGAGTACAGGCGACCAGCGGACGGTGAAATTGGAACTCGTCGAGGACGGAACCCATCCCGGCGATACAGGCAACGATAAATATCAGCACAATCTGAAGAGTGGTGATCTCCATTGCACTTCTCCTATGACCAAAAAGCTCTGAGTAAAATAATCAGCGGCTGGCGCCACTAATTGAGTTTGTTAATCAGGTCCATCATTTTTAGCCGGCTGTCGGACGAGACCTTACGCACTTCCAGCTCGATACCGCGATCGTTCAGTTTCTTAAACGCTTCGATATCTTTTTCATCGACGGAAACGGCGTTGTTCACCTGGGTTTTCCCCTGACGGAACGCCATGCCGCCGATATTGACGGATTGAATATCCACGCCGCCTTCCACCAGGCGCAAGACGTCGGTCGGGTTGGTAAACAGCAGCATTACGCGGTCGTTGGCGTACTTCGGGTTGTTCCAGACGCGGATCGCCTTCGCCACGTCCACCACGTGAGCGGTGACCCCCGGCGGGGCGACCTGGGTCAGCAGGGTTTTGCGCACATGGTCGGCGGCGACTTCATCGCTGACGACGATAATGCGGCTGACGTTGGTTTCTTTGGTCCAGCGAGTGGCGACCTGGCCGTGAATTAAACGGTCATCGATGCGCGCCAGGCCGATTTTCATGTGGTCGTTCGGCCCCAGCGGCGCCTGAGGGGCAGCGGCTTTGGCGACGGGTGCTGCGGGTTTTGCGGGTTCTTCCTGCGGTTTTTTCAGCGCTTTCACGCCTTCACGGCCGGTTTCCAACGCCAGCGCCACCAGTTCATCGAAGGCGGGGTTGTCGTCCCGCGCCATGAAGGTTTCCACCAGCATCGGAATGTTGACCCCGGTGATGACCTCATAGTTTTCTTTGTCGACCGCAATGCGGCTGGCGGCGTTGAACGGGCTGCCGCCCCAGGTATCCACCAGGAACAGCACGCCGCCGCTGGTATCCAACCCACTGATTTTTTCGTTGTACTTGACGATTAACGTTTCGGCATTCTCACCGGGAACGAAGTCTATAAAGGCGACGTTGTCCTGCTCGCCCAATAGCATCTCCGCCGTTTTCAGCAGTTGTTCCGCTGCAGCCCCGTGTGTGCCGATGATAATAGCTATTGCCACTCGCTACCTCCTCGTTGAACTCCAGGCGCGGTTTGTGTCGTTTCTCCGCGCCGTCTTGGCAGTCACTTCCGCGGTTCAGATACATTATGGTAGAAAAAAAGAAACGCACGCCTAACATTTCTCACGCAGTTTCAAATGCCTGTGCGTGATGCTTCACGAACGCGACATTTATTTTAGTGAGTGAAAAAATATTTTTTGTGACGTTGCTCCGTTATTGAATGCTCGGAGAAATCTTAGCTGTCGCAGATGATATGGCGTGGCGCCATGCTAAACCGCCGTTGAAAAAGCCGCTTTGTCCCCCAGAAAAATCCTGATACAGTAATTTCCTCTTTCATCACTAAGGAGTGAAGGGCCTCAGCCCTCCCTATGGACTGTCACCGAAGTTACTGTTTTACCAGGTTTCACCCGCCACCTGCTGGTGTTGCATATGCTGTTCGGCCCTTCGGCCATCTCCCGGTAACCCCATCCCGTCACTTTGTTATTGTCGACTGCGCCCATGCAGCGGCGGCATCGTCACGTCTGAGCTGCGTGCGCTCATTCCCACTTTTCTCTGGAGTCTGATATGGAATTTTTAATGGACCCCTCTATTTGGGCGGGGTTGCTTACGCTGGTGGTGCTGGAAATCGTGCTGGGCATCGACAACCTGGTGTTCATCGCCATTTTGGCCGACAAGCTGCCGCCGAAGCAGCGCGATAAGGCGCGCATCATTGGCCTGTCGCTGGCGTTGCTGATGCGTTTGGGCCTGCTGTCGGTGATCTCCTGGATGGTAACCCTGACCACGCCGCTGTTCAGCGTCGGCGATTTCAGCTTCTCCGGCCGCGATTTGATCCTGCTGTTCGGCGGGGTGTTCCTGCTGTTCAAGGCTACCATGGAGCTGCACGAACGGCTGGAGGGGCAGACGCACCAGGACGGCGCCAACCGCGGTTACGCCAAGTTCTGGGCGGTGGTGGTGCAGATCGTGATTCTTGACGCGGTGTTTTCGCTCGATGCGGTGATTACCGCCGTGGGTATGGTGAACGATCTGCCGGTGATGATGGCGGCGGTGGTGATCGCGATGGCGGTGATGCTGTTGGCGTCGAAGCCGTTGACCAACTTCGTCAACGCGCACCCGACCATCGTGGTGCTGTGCCTGAGCTTCCTGTTGATGATTGGCCTTAGCCTGATCGCCGAAGGCTTCGGTTTGCACATTCCTAAAGGCTACCTGTATGCCGCTATCGGCTTCTCGATCCTGATTGAATTGTTCAACCAGATCGCGCGTCGCAACTTCATCAAGCATCAAGCGCGTCGCCCGATGCGCGAGCGCACCGCGGAAGCGATCATGCGCCTGATGGGGCAGCAGCGTACACCGCAGACGGACGATGCGGTCGCCTTGCCGAGGGATGAAACCTTTGCGGCGGAAGAGCGCTATATGATCAGCGGCGTGTTGACGCTGGCCTCGCGTTCATTGCGCAGCGTGATGACGCCGCGCACCGACATTTCCTGGGTCGACTGCGAGCGCACCCGCGAGGAGGTACGCGCACAGCTGCTGGATACGCCGCACAGCCTGTTCCCGGTGTGTCGTGATTCGGTGGATGAGATCGTCGGCGTGGTACGCGCCAAGGATCTGCTGGTGGCGTTGGAGCAAGGTGAAGACATCGCCGAGTTCGCCGCCCGCACGCCGCCGATCGTGGTGCCGGAAACCATGGACGTCATCAAGCTGCTGGCGGTGCTGCGTCGCGCCAAAGGGCGTTTGGTGGTGGTCACCAATGAGTTCGGCGTCGTGCAGGGGCTGGTGACGCCGCTGGACGTGCTGGAAGCGATTGCCGGTGAATTCCCGGACGAGGACGAAACGCCGGACATCGTGGCGGAAGGCGACGGCTGGCTGGTGAAGGGCGGAACCGATCTGCACTCGCTGGAACAGGCGCTGGCCTGCGATGACCTGGTCAGCCCCACCGCCGATTACGCCACCCTGGCGGGGCTGCTGTTGGCCCACTACGGGCAGATGCCGGTGGTGGGAGATACCATCGAGCTGAACCACCTGCGTTTCGATATCGTTGAGGTGTCCGAATACCGTATCGAACTGGTGCGCGTTACCCGCGTCCCCCTGGACGAGACGGCGCACGCGTAACCCTCCCGCCGGGGGCTCAGGCCTCCGGCGGATCCTCTTCCGCTTTCCTGACGCGCGATTCGTACTGCTGCAGCCACAGCGGGAAAACATGAATCGGCATCGGCTTGGCGAAATAATACCCCTGCAGGGCATTGACCTCGCGTGAGCGCAGATAGTCGGCCTGTTCCTCCGTTTCCACCCCCTCTGCCACCAGTTTCAGCTTCAGGCGCTGCGCCAGCGTAATGATGGTGTCGGTCACCGTAGCGTTGACCGCGTCGGTGCCGATGGCGGCGGTAAACCCGCGATCGATCTTCAAGACGTCCGGGCTGAGGTTCTTCAGGTAGCTCAGTGAGCTGTGGCCGGTGCCGAAATCGTCGATGGCCAGCATGATCCCCATGTCTTTCAGCGTGCGGATCTGGTCATACTGGATCGCCGACAGCGCGGTGCGTTCGGTCAGCTCCAGCATCAATGAGGGCATCGGGTGCGCCGGCAGCCAAATCTGGCGGATATCGTCGATGATGTTGAGCGTTTTAAAATGCTCGGCGGCGACGTTGATGCTGATGTAGAAAGACGGTCGTGGCGGGAACAGCTGCAGATTTTCCGTCACGGTGTTCATCAGATAGCGAGTGAGCGGAATGATGAGCTCATGCTGCTCGGCCAACGGAATAAACACGTCAGGCGAGATCCATCCTTGTCGCTTCTTTTTCCAACGCAGCAGCATCTCGACGCCGGCGCAGCGCCCGGTGTCGCTGTGGATGATAGGCTGACAGTAGACGCGGAACTCCCGATGAGTGATGGCATGGCCGATGTGGTAAGACAGGCTCATGCGGTTGGCGGTGAGCAGATAGACCACATAGGCTGCCAGCAGGCTGATCAACAGCGCCAGCGGGATATGGCGCGGCAATGCGGACAGCGCCAGCATGCCGATCTGTGGACCGAACAGTGAAATCGAGAACGGGTACAGCGCGGAGCCGGCGGTGTAGCGCAGATCGTTGGTCAGGGTGTCGCGGCTCAGGATTTCGCGGCGGCCATATTCCAGGCTGCTGTCGTCCACGTTCAGGACCACTCGCTGAACGTAAGGCTCTTGCGGTTCGAGTAAAAAGTTGGACAGCAGCTCGATATTGAATACGTGCAGCACGCCGCTGGTTTTATCGTGGGGGGATGGCGTCCACATCACCAGCGTGGGCAGGCCTTTGCTGACCGCCAGAGAGGGGCGCAGCGCCAGCCTGGCGTTGCTGTCGACGAAGGTGGGCATCACCGCGGCCAGCTGATAATGACGGGCGCCAAACAGGCTGGAGCAGTAAATAACACCGTTTTTCACCAGCAACATGGCGCGTAGCGCCTGATTTTGCGCGGCGCGAAAGCGCAGGGTCGATGAAACGTTTTCGCAGGGTTGGTCCAGCATGTCCATACTGCGTTCCGCCTGCATCTGCGCCGGCGTCAGCAATTGGTTGATCTTGCCGACGGTGCGGGTAGCCAACGTCTGCTGGCTCTGCTCGATGCTTTTGACCTCTTGATAGTAACGGGTATACAGCGATACCAACAGAATAGCCACGCCCACCGCTCCGGCCAGCAGCCAACGGTAGTAACGATATCGGGACGCGGCGAGGTGGGTCATCAACATCCGGTAAATCCTTGTTCGGTAATCCAGCTCCGAGTCACAGTCAGGCCATAGATCCTTAAGTTGCGCTCGGCTAATTCTAGCCTGAGGTTATACAAGATTGATGGTAACTCAGTAAATTATTTCAGTATGGTAAAACAGAAGGCCAATTTGCAGGCTAACCGCCCGATCGATGAGAAAAATGCAGGATATTTTCTGGTGACATTGTCACTAAAAGCGGCCAATGAATTGATTACTCATAAAAAACCCCGCCGGGCGGCGGGGTTGTCTGTCAGTCGCATTGCACCTTGATCGCCAGGCCGCCGCGTGACGTTTCGCGGTACTTGGCGTTCATGTCTTTGCCGGTTTCGTACATGGTCTCGATCACCTTATCCAGCGAAACGCGCGGCTCGCTGGTGCGGCGCAGGGCCATGCGGGCGGCGTTGATCGCCTTGACCGAAGCGATGGCGTTGCGCTCGATGCACGGTACCTGTACCTGGCCGGCAACCGGGTCGCAGGTCAGACCCAGGTTGTGTTCCATGCCGATCTCCGCCGCCACGCACACCTGTTCAGGGCTGCCGCCGAGCAGCTCGGCCAGACCGGCCGCCGCCATGGAGCAGGCCACGCCGACTTCACCCTGGCAGCCAACTTCGGCGCCGGAAATGGAAGCGTTCATCTTGTACAGCGCGCCGATGGCGCCTGCCGCCATAAAGTAGCGGATATAGATATCCGGGCTGACGGATTCGATGAAGTGATCGTAGTAAGCCAGCACCGCAGGCACGATGCCGCAGGCGCCGTTGGTCGGCGCGGTGACCACGCGGCCGCCGGCGGCGTTTTCTTCGTTCACCGCCAGCGCGAACATGTTGACCCAGTCGATCACGTTCATCGGATCGTTGGACAGTTTGTCCGACGCCACCAGCATGCGGCGCAGCGCGGAGGCACGGCGCGGCACGCGCAGCGGCCCCGGCAGCACGCCTTCGGTATTCAGACCGCGATCGATACAGGCGCGCATGGTTTGCCAGACGTTACCGAAGTAGGTGTCGATATCTTGCTTGCTGTGCAGCGCCAGCTCGTTCTGCATCACCATGCCGGACAGCGACAGGCCGGTCTCGCGGCAGTGGTCGAGCATTTCGCGCGCGGAGTTGAACGGATAAGGCATTTGCAGCTCTTGCTCGGCGGCCTTGCCGAAGTTCTCTTCATCGACGATGAAGCCGCCGCCGATGGAGTAGTAGGTCTTGCTGTACACTTCTTTATCGCCGGCGAAGGCGTGGACCTGCATGCCGTTTTCGTGCAGCGGCAGGTTGTCGCTGCGGAAGACCATGCCGCCGTCGCGCGGGAAATCGACTTCATGCAGGCCGTTGGCCAGCATCAGGCGTTGACGTTGTTCTACATCGCGAATAAAACCCGGAATGCTATCGATATCGACGGTGTCCGGCATATTGCCGGCCAGGCCGAGAATGATGGCGATATCGGTATGGTGACCTTTACCGGTCAATGAGAGTGAGCCGTAAACGTCTACGGCAACACGCGTGATAGAAGGCATCAGGCCTTTATTTACCAGATCGTCGACAAACTGTTTGCCGGCTTTCATCGGTCCAACCGTATGAGAGCTGGACGGGCCGATGCCGATCTTAAACATGTCGAAAACGCTAATCACGCTAAAACTCCTTAAAGAGACGTATTGTTATGGCTGCGGCGGTTAAAAACCGCGCAGGGAACAGCGATATTGTAAAAGGGCCGTGCGGGTTCGGCTGCCTTTTTCGCATGAAATTAAATAATCCGTGGTGTCGCTTTTTTGCTGATTACCCGGGGCGAACCCTTAAGCGGGGTATCCGCTTTCGCCCAAGCTCCATTAACGGTAATCGCGCCCGCTTTCCGTGCTGAACGCCGCCGGCTTAATCCCTGTTTCTACAGTGGTTTATCTCGGACGGCGGTATTTTACAGGTATTTCGTAAGGTTTAAGAGAGGGTTTACAGTTTTTTTAAAACCATTCAACCGGAACGGTAGTTGAAAAAGCGATCAAATGAAGTGATTTCGATCGCTTTACCTGCAGCGGACGTCGACGGCCATGCCAGATTGCGAGTCAGATCACGCAATGCGGGTCAAATACTGACCTGCTGCGCCAGGCGGCGAATAATGGCGGCGGTCAGCCCCCAGATAAACTGGCTGTGATACCAGGAGAGGTAAATGCGGTGCGTGTGGCCGGCGCGATGGATATCCAGCGGGTAGTAACGCGACAGGGTCAGCGCTTCCCGCAGGGGCATCTCGAACACGTCCGCCACTTCGCCCTCGTTGGCGTGGAACTGCACGTCCGGCGGGATGAGGCCGACGATGGGCGTGACCTGAAATCCGGTGCTGCTGTCGAGCGGCGCCATTTGGCCGAGTACGGTCACCGCGTTCGGCGGTATCGCCACTTCTTCCTGCGCTTCTCGCAACGCTGTGACGATCGCCGACCCGTCTTCGGCATCGGTTTTCCCGCCGGGGAAGGCTACCTGACCGGCATGTTTGCGCAGCGAATCAGCACGGCGGGTCAACAGCAGGGTCGGCTCGGCGCGGCAAACGATCGGGATCAGCACCGCCGCCGGGCGCACGTTGTGCGAGATCTGCGCCGCCTGCGGCAGCTGCAGTTGAAAACGGCTGATAAAGGCGTGCAGTGAGGTCGGCGAATTCGATGGGATCACGACAGGGCGCACTCCCCAAGCTGCGGCAGAATACGGCCAACCTTGTCGAAGGTTTCCTGGTATTCCGCCTGTTCCTGGCTGTCTGCCACGATGCCGCCGCCGGCGGAGCAGTGGATGCGGCCGTTTTCCGTGACGAGCGTGCGGATGGTGATGTTGGTGTCCATGGTGCCGCAGGCGCTCAGGTAACCGATGCTGCCGCAATAGGCGTTGCGACGCTGCGGCTCCAGCTCTTCGATGATTTCCATCGCTCGCACCTTGGGCGCGCCGGTGATCGAACCGCCGGGGAAGCAGGCGCGCAGCAGCTCGGTGGCCGAGGCCTGCTCCGGCAGGGTGGCGGTAATGGTGCTCACCAGGTGATGTACCGCCGGGAACGGCTCCACGACGAACAGTTCCGGCACCCTTACGCTGCCGGGCTGGGCGACGCGGCCGATATCGTTGCGCAACAGATCGACGATCATCAGATTTTCAGCGCGATCCTTGGGCGAATCGGCCAAACGGCGAGCCTGTGCGGCGTCTTGTTCTGCGTCCGCCAGCCGCGGCAGCGTGCCCTTGATCGGGCGGGTTTGGATACGCTGTTGCTCCAGCCATAGGAAGCGCTCGGGAGAGACGCTCAGCACGCTGTTGTGCGGCAGCCGCAGGAAGGCCGAGAACGGCGCGCGGTTGCAGGCGCTCAGTCGGCAAAACGCCTGCCATTCATCCCCCTGGTAGTCGGCGGAGAACCGCTGTGCCAGATTAATTTGGTAACAGTCGCCGCTGCGCAGGTAGTGCTGAATACGTTGGAACTTCTCGCCGTATTGCCGTCGGCTCATATTGGCACGCCAGCCGCTCAGCAGCGCGAAAGGGCGCTCCGCCGGTGCGGTTTGGCGAGTGAGCCAGCGCCAGCGCTGCTCCACATCGCCATAGCTGAGCAGCGTCAGGGTTTGCAATTGGTGGTCGGCGATCGCTGCCCAGTCATAAATGCCCACCGCCATGTCCGGCAACGCAAGGTCGGCTTCGGCCAACTGCGGCAAGGTTTCCACCCGGCGCCCAAGATCGTAGCCGAACAGCCCCAGGGCACCGCCCTGAAACGGCAGATCCGGGTTAAAGGCCGGCTGCCAACCTTGCGCCGCCAGCTGCTGCTGCAGCAGGGAAAACGGATCTTCCTTCGACTGAGTGGTTACGCCGTCACTTTCAATTACCGTGTCGGGGCCACGCGTGGTGAGCGTAACGCGCGGCTGTGCGACCAGAATATCGAAGCGGTTATGCGAGTGATCGGCAAAGCCCGAATGCAGCAACATCGCCCAGGGCTGTGCTGAAAGCGGGGCGAAAAGCGTCATCAGGGCACTGCGGCTATAGGGCAAAGACTTTATGTTTGGGGCGGTTACGCTCATGAACGTCAAAAAACCTGGCTGTGAAGACGGCAATGTCTGGCCGTTAGTGTGCCATAGACGGCTACGGCATGCATGTTTTGCCATGCGAGGCATGCAGCACAGTTCACATAAACGGCAGTTCAATAAACCTGAAATAAGGCATTTTTTGCGCCATTCATTATACCTCGGTATGTTAAAAATTTAACGTCAAATAAACGGGAAGCCTCATTTATCGAGAGAACAAGGCCCGAGAAATACAAAAACGCTTCGTTAATTTCATCAATTTATTGTTACCCATGGTTATTAACTGGGTGATGCGGAAAAGTTTTGCCTGTGTTTTGTCACGCTGGTCATTCTGAGAAATTGATGTTGGTTCGACGCCGCTTTTCTTGCTGAAAGCATGAAAAGACAAAACAAGATAAATCTTATTTAGCTCGCTGCGGAAATCTGAGTGCTTCAGTCATATTCCTCCGAACTGATGCTGAATAGACTGATATTTTTTCAAAAAAATAAAATTATTATTTTGTTACATTATCATTGAAGAGCTGCCTATGTCATTAATGCTGAGCGTCATCGTCCCGATGCACAATGTGGGAGAATTATTAGAACCTTTCCTGGCTTCGTTGCTGGCCCAACGCGAACAACGCCTGGAGGTGATCATCGTCAACGATGGTTCTACCGACGGTTCAGGAGAGACCGCGCACCGTTACGCGGCGGCGCATCCGCATATTCGGGTCATCGATCAGGCCAACGCCGGTGTTTCTAATGCGCGTAATGCCGGGCTCGCATTGGCCCGGGGCAAATACGTGGCGTTTCCCGATGCCGACGATCTGCTGGCACCGGACATGTATTCCACGCTGCTGGAGCAGGCGGAGCGCCACCAATTAGACGTGATGCAATGCAATGGCGAGCGCTATTTCGCCAGCGAAGACGAATTACAGCCGATTTTTCCCGAGGCACGTTTACAGACCACTGACGTTATCACCGGGGTACAGTGGTTCGAACGTGCGCTGAAATCGAGAAAATTTATTCATGTTGTATGGTTGGCGATATATCGCCTCGATTTTATCCGCCGGCATCGGCTTTATTTTGAACCGGGGTTACATCATCAGGATATTCCCTGGACGACCGAGGTTATGTTTAATGCCCAACGGGTCAAATATTTAAGTACGCCGCTGTACCGTCAACGGGTACACGACAAGTCGATCAGCAATCGTCGCCGCACCGGCAAAGCAAACGTGGATTATCAACGCCACTATATGAAAATCGTCGAAATGCTGGAGCGGCTCAATTTGCGCTATGCTGGCAGCATCGCCATTCGTCCGGCTTTCCATTGGCAAATCACCCGTGAAGCGTTGGGTATTTGCCACAGCATTCGCCGTGAGCCGGATCCGGTCGCCCAGAATCAGATTACCGAAGAGTTTTATCAGCGCGGCATCGACAGAGCGATGTTCGCCAACGCGCGCGGCGTGAAGCAGGGGTGGCATGTCATGCTGTGGCGGCATCGCCTGAAGCAGTGGCGCAGCGATAACGGCTGTTCGCAAGTGGCCTGAGGCACAAGACGTTGGGATCCGTCGCGTTAGCGCGTATACTCCTTCTCCCTTTTGCCGGAGAGAACGACACATGCATGCAGGTATGCCATTACTGAGTCACGCGGAGCAGCAGGAAGCGGCGGATCGCATCCATCAACTGATGGAGCAGGGCATGAGCAGCGGTGAAGCCATTGCTCGCGTTGCGCAGGAAATTCGTGAGAAGCATCAGGGCGCTCAGGTTGCGGTACTGTTCGATGACGATGATGAAGACGAGCAGCATGATGCCGCACCGGGGGCGTCGCGGGATGACGATGCTGAAGAAGACGAAGACTATTGATGTTATCGGGGCCGCGTAAGCGGCCCCGTCAGTTTCAGCCGTTGACCGCCACGGCGGCAGCGGCTTGTTTCGCCAGCTCCACCGCCTGTTCCGTCGTGCTCGCCGTCGCCAGCGCTACGCCAAGACGACGTTGCCCGGCGATCTCCGGTTTGCCGAACAGGCGCAGCTGGTTGTGCCCGCGTAGCGCATTTTCCAATCCGCTGAAACGCACATCGCTGCTGGTGAGCTGAGGCAGGATCACTGCCGAAGCGGAAGGGCCGAACTGGCGAATGGCGCCGATCGGCAACCCGAGAAAAGCGCGAACGTGCAGGGCGAACTCAGACAGATCCTGTGAAATCAACGTGACCATGCCGGTATCGTGCGGGCGCGGTGACACCTCGCTGAAGATCACTTCGTCGCCACAGACGAACAGCTCCACGCCGAACAGCCCGAAACCGCCCAGGGCTTTCACCACTTTCTCCGCGATAGCCTGGGCCCGACTCAGCGCCGTCGCCGACATCAGTTGCGGCTGCCAGGATTCGCGATAGTCCCCATCCTCCTGACGATGGCCGATCGGCTCGCAGAAATGCACGCCGTCCACGGCGCTGATGGTCAGCAGCGTAATTTCAAAATCGAATCTTACCAGCCCTTCGACGATCACCCGGCCGCCGCCGGCGCGGCCGCCCTGTTGGGCGTAATCCCAGGCGCTTTGCAGTTGCTCAGGCGTGCGGATCAGGCTTTGCCCCTTGCCGGAAGAGCTCATCACCGGTTTGACGATGCACGGATAGCCGATGTGTTCGACCGCCTGCCGGAAAGTCGCCTCGCTGTCGGCAAAGCGATAGCTGGAGGTGGGCAGGCCAAGCTCTTCCGCCACCAGGCGGCGGATGCCTTCACGGTTCATCGTCAGGCGGGTGGCTTCGGCGCAGGGCACTACGCGGTGGCCCTGGCGTTCAAGTTCGACCAGCATGGCGGTGGCGATCGCTTCGATTTCGGGAACGATATAGTCCGGCCGCTCTTGTTCGATAACGGCTTTCAGTGCGTCACCGTCCAGCATATTGATGACGTGGCTGCGGTGCGCCACATGCATGGCGGGGGCGTCGGGATAGCGATCGACGGCGATCACTTCCAGACCGAGGCGCTGGCATTCAATGGCGACTTCTTTACCCAGCTCCCCGGAGCCGAGCAACATAACGCGGGTGGCGGAAGGGCGCAGGGCGGTTCCAATCGTTAACATAGTTTCGTACCTGGATCGGTGAAAGTAAGCGGATTGATGATCGGCGGGCAGTATATACGAAAACGATTGCGTGCGCAGCCGCCGCGCCAAGTTTGTTGCTAACTGACTGTTTTTATAACAAGCAGAAATATTTGCCCTGCATGGGCGATTGTGCGTTAATAAGCGACGGCGAAAGAAGGCCTACATATAGCAAGGTTTTCGCGTCTCGTGCCGTCAAGGCAGGTTTATCAAGTAAAGGAAACACAAATGAGCAAGATCACTGGTCACGTTAAATGGTTCAACGAAAGCAAAGGTTTCGGCTTCATCACGCCTGCCGACGGCTCTAAAGACGTTTTCGTTCATTTTTCCGCTATCGTCAGCGATGGTTTCAAGACCCTGGCTGAAGGCCAGCAGGTTGAGTTCTCCATCCAGGACAGCCAACGTGGCCCAGCCGCAGCCAACGTCGTTGCTATTTAACGACTGAGCCGCCAAGAAACCCGCCGCCGGCGGGTTTTTTTATGCCCGCTGCCCGTAACGCCGCCCATCTCTGTTATCATTTACCGCTGATTCGGCGCCAACCTGCGGGCGCGCCGCCATTCCATTCGTCATATAAGAGTTATCGCCGTGAGCACAGTTTCTTTTTCTTCCCTGCCTCTGCCAGCCGAACAGTTGGCCAACCTCAACGAACTGGGGTACGCCAAAATGACGCCGGTACAGGCCGCCGCGTTGCCCGCCATCCTGCAAGGGCGAGACGTGCGCGCCAAGGCGAAAACCGGTAGCGGTAAAACGGCGGCGTTCGGCATTGGTTTGCTGAATAACATCGTCGTTGCTCAGGTTGCCACGCAGGCGCTGGTGCTCTGTCCCACCCGCGAGCTGGCCGATCAGGTGAGCAAAGAACTGCGCCGCCTGGCGCGCTTCACGCAGAACGTCAAAATCCTGACGCTGTGCGGCGGCCAACCGATGGGGCCACAGCTCGATTCGCTGGTGCACGCGCCGCATATCGTGGTGGGAACGCCGGGCCGCATCCAGGAACACCTGCGCAAGAAAACGCTGCTGCTGGACGAACTGAAGGTGCTGGTGCTGGATGAGGCCGACCGTATGCTGGACATGGGCTTCGCCGACGACATCGACGATGTGATCAGTTACACGCCGCCGCAGCGTCAGACGCTGCTGTTTTCCGCTACCTACCCGGCGGGTATCGAACGCATCAGCGAGCGCGTTCAGCGTCAGCCGCTGAGCGTCGAAGTGGACGATGACGAAGCGCAGACCGCCATCGAACAACGTTTCTATGAGACCACGCGCGATCAGCGCCCGGCGCTGCTGGTGTCGGCCATTCGTTATCATCAACCCGCGTCCTGCGTGGTGTTCTGCAATACCAAACGCGATTGCCAAACGGTGCTTGAGGCCCTGGAGGCCCGCGGCATCAGCGCACTGGCGCTGCATGGCGATCTGGAGCAGCGCGACCGCGACCAGGTGTTGGTGCGTTTCGCCAACCGCAGTTGCCGGGTGTTGGTAGCGACCGACGTCGCCGCTCGTGGGCTGGACATCAAAGAGCTGGAGCTGGTGGTTAACTACGAACTGGCGTTCGATCCTGAAGTGCATGTGCACCGTATCGGTCGTACCGGCCGCGCCGGCATGAGCGGGCTGGCGATCAGCCTGTGCACGCCGCAGGAAATGGCGCGGGCGCACGCGATTGAAGACTACCTGCAGATGACCATTGCCTGGGCGCCGGTGTCCGAGCTGAGCGGGGCCGCCAACGGTTCGCTGGAGGCGGAGATGGTGACGCTGTGCATCGACGGCGGCCGTAAGGCGAAGATCCGCCCAGGCGATATCCTTGGCGCGCTGACCGGCGATGCCGGGCTGACGGCGGCGGAAGTGGGCAAGATCGACATGTTCCCGGTGCATGCCTACGTCGCGATCCGTAAAGCCAGCGCGCGCAAGGCGCTGCAGCAGCTGCAGCAGGGCAAAATCAAAGGCAAGAGCTGCAAGGTGCGGCTGCTGAAATAAGCCGACGGCGGGCGGCGGTTTGCCTTCCCGCCGCTATCTATTTATACTGTATATAATTACAGTTATTTGAGTATTTGAGGACGCACGCATGGCGGTTGAAGTTAAATATGTGGTGGTGAGAAACGGTGAGGAAAAAATGACTTTCGCGAGCAAGAAAGAAGCCGACGCCTACGACAAAATGCTGGATTTGGCGGATAACCTCGGAGAGTGGCTGCAACAGGCGCCGCTGAACCTGGACGACGAACAGCGCGAAGGGCTGAGCTTCTTCCTGGCAGAGAATAAGGACGCACTGGGTCTGATTTTGCGCGGCGCATCACCGGCGGAAACCGGCAAAAAACCGACGGAAGCGAAAGCGAAAAAAGCGCTATCTAACTCAAAAGAGGGATCTGCGTCAGAAAAGCAAGCGGCATAATGACTTATGTTGCGGTGTTGTGATGAAAAAGGATCTAAAATGAGCCGTGAAATAACTTTCTTCAGCCGCTTTGAGCAAGACATTCTGGCCGGGCGTAAAACCATCACCATTCGGGATGCCAGTGAGTCGCACTTCGAACCGGGTGAGGTATTGCGCGTAAGCCGCAATGAAGACGGCGTATTTTTCTGCTTTATCGAAGTGCTGTCGGTAACGCCGGTGCGCCTGGATGCGCTGACCGAACGCCACGCACAGCAGGAGAACATGTCGCTGGGCGAGCTGAAGCAGGTGATCAAGGAAATCTATCCGGGTCTGGATGCGCTGTTTGTCATCGAGTTCGTCAAACGGTAACTCTTTGCCGAAACCCTGTTGTGAGCCAGGGATGGGCGCCCGGATAGCGCTAATCACAACGGGAGGACATATGAAAAAAACGGGTTTGGCTATCGCCTTGTTGGCCATGATGGGAGCATCGACTGCGGTGTGGGCGCAGGATCAAGAGCAACGCACCGCCAAGGTGGGGCAGTGTGCCGGTCTGCAGCCGGCGGATATTGCCGCTCAGGTCAAGCGTGATTTCTTGCAGAACCGCATCACGCGCTGGGAGGCGGACAAAAAGCTGCTGGGCACCGCAACCCCGATCGCTTGGGTCAGCCCGGATGCCATCACCGGCAAGGATCAGGTGTGGCAGGTGCCGCTGACGGTGCGGGGTACCAAGATGGATAAAACCTACAGCGTGACACTCAACTGCAACACCGGCGAGATTGCCTACAGCGCGCCGCAGTAATACTTTCCCGTAATAAAAAGCCCGCCGATCGGCGGGCTTGATACATCAAGACGCGGTCAGTCGCTAAACGGGATCACCAACTCACCCGGTTTCACTTCCAATCCCTTCGCCAGTTTTTTCGCCAGCGCTTCGGTTTTGCTGTTGTCAGGATTCAGCACATAAGCCGGCTTTTGGTCGAAGTAAGACTTCAGCGACTGGTTCAGGTATGGCGTCAGCGCTTTCATCACCGTCTGCATTTTTTCCGGCTGCACGCTGTAATCGGTCAACTCCATATCCTTCAGGTAAATGGCGCCCTGCGCACGGTCGTAAACCGGCTGCGCTTTCAGCGTCAGCTTCAGGTCCGCCACCTGCGGGCCGAGAATCGACGTGATGTTGACCTTGGCGTCGCCGGAAAGGGTGAATTTACCCGGTTCGCTGCGACCGATCTGGCTTTGCAGCTGAGTCAGCACGATGTTGGCGTCCACCAGGCCGGGCACGCCGATCTGCTTCTGATAGTCGTTGTGTTTCTGCAGGTAATCATTCACTTCCTGCTCGCTCAGGGTGTATTGGGTCAGTTGATTGCAACCGGCCAATACGCCGGCGAACAGCAGGGCGGCTGCGCCCATCAGGATCTTCTTCATTCATGCCTCATTGCGACTGCTGGCGAAAAGTGCTGCAGATAATTGATTAATCATTATAAACGTTCCGCCTGCGCGTGAAAACGGCAGGCGGCGATGTGCAGAGGATAGTGCGCGCAAAAGCGGGCGAGACCTATCGGATAACGCCGAAAGCGTCAGCGCCGCAGCCGCAGCGCCAAGAGCACCACGCCGGCCAGGCAGGCCGCGCCCCCCAACAGCGGGAACAGCGGAATGCCCCACAGCCGCAGCGACGAATGCATCAGATAAGGCGCCAGCCCCAGGGCAAAAGCGGCGGTAACGATGGCGATGGCCAGGGTCACGGCGGCGCGTTCCAGCGCTTTGCTCAGCTGGCCGAGGTTACTGACGTTGATATCGGCATTGAGTCGCCCGCGTTTTAGGCGGCGAACCAATAGCCGCAGAGTTTGCGGCAGCTCTTCTCCGGCATCGAGCGCTTCCCCACCCAGGGCCAACAGCCGCTGGCGCACGGCGTCGGGGGCGTAGCGCTGCAGCACCGTTTGTTGCAGCATCGGCTTGAGCGTGGCCACGATGTCGAAGGCCGGATCCAGCCGATGCAGTACGCCGTCGGCGGTGATTAATGCCTTGAACAGCAGCACCAGATCGGGCGGCAGCGCCAGCTGGTGTTCGCGCGCCATCACCAGCAGGTCGGTCAAGGCTTTACCCAGCGTCAGGGTGGCGGCGGCCTGTTTGTCGAGAAAGTTTTGTGCCGCCAACTCCAAATCCATCAGGTCCAACGGTTCGCTATCCGACCAGGCGATCAGCGTGTTGACGATACCTTCGGACTGGCGATCGGCGATGGCCTGCAGCAGCAGGAGCAACTGGTTACGCCGCCGCTCGGACAGCTGGCCCACCATGCCGAAGTCGATAAAACCGACGCGGTCACCGCTCAGCGCCATGACGTTGCCGGGGTGCGGATCGGCGTGATACAGCCGATGCTCCAGCACCATGCTCATAAAGGCGCGGGCGCCGCGTTGCGCCAGCAGCGGGCCGTCAAAGCCCGCCGCCGCCAGCTTTTCAGGGTTTTCCGGCGCGGTGCCGGGCAAGTATTCCTGCACTAACAGGCGGGGCGAAGAGTATTGCCAATAGATTTTCGGCACCACCACGTCGGGTTGACGCGCGAACATCCCGGCAACGCGGTCGCAGTTATGCCCTTCGTGGGTCAAGTCCAGCTCGTGATTGAGCGCCGTTGCCAACGCTCTGACCATCTGCCGCGGCCGATAACGCGCCAGCGCCGGGCTCTGCTGCTCCACGCTCTCCGCCAGCGAGGCCAGCAGCCGCAGATCGGCGTGGATGGTTTTCGCCAGACCGGGTCGCAACACTTTTACCACTACCTGTTCGCCGCTGTGCAAGCGCGCGCGGTAGATTTGCGCCATCGACGCCGCGGCCAGCGGCGTGCGATCGAATTCGGCAAATCGCTGCTCGGGCTCGCCACCCAGATCGGCGATGATTTGCGGCGCCAGCGTTTCCCATGGCAACACCGCCGCCTGGCTGTGCAGGCGATCCAGTTCGTCGGTCCAGGCCGGATCCAGGAGGTCAGAGCGCGTGGCCAGAATCTGGCCGAATTTGACGAAGGTGGGGCCCAGCGCCTCGAGCGCTTCACGCAGCCGCTCAGGCAGGGTTTGTGCATCCTGCGGGGCGGCTCCGCCGCGGGCGCCGCGTAACAAGGCCCCCAGGCCCAGCAGGCGCAAAACGTCTTGCAGACCGTAACGAATCAGAACGGAGGTTATTTCCTTCAGCCGCGCCCGGTCGCGGGCGGTGGCGAGCACCATTTTCAACATCAGTACGCCATATCCTTATTTGTCATTCTCGAACGTTATTGTTCCATATCCAGCAGCAACGGCACCTCGCTGCGCTGCGCCATGCGGTTGCGGTAGGCTTCCACGTTGTCCGGCAGCGCAACTCCGGCGACGATCGATAACGAGCGCAACAGCGGGAACAGGTGAATGTCGTCCTCGGACAGCTCACCGTTTACCGCGTCGGTGGCGACGATCAGCGGCGACAGCGCCTGCAGGTCGGCTTCCAGCTCGGCGATCAGATCGGCACTGTTGGCGAGATGCTCGGCAAAATCACCAATAGCCGCCTGTTTCTTATCAATAAAGTAGCGGCGGGCGCTGCCGGTGGCAAACTCTTCGAAATCGGCATGCGCAATACGCGGCAGCAGCAATTTGGCGCTGTAACTGTCGACCCGCTGCAGCCACTCGGCAATGGCCGGATTGGTGCTGCCGGTCAGCACCGGCTTGCCGTCCAGGCGATCGACATAGCGCACGATATCCAGGCTTTCCGGCATCGCTTCGCCGTCGTCTTTGACCAGGATCGGCACCATTTTTGCGCCGATCAGGTTGACCGGGGTCGTCTCATCGTCGTTGAGCAAGGTGACCAGCCGAATCGGCTGGCGCTTCAGGCCAAAAATCATGCGGGCTTTAACGCAGAAGGGGCAATGATCGTAAATGAACAGTTTCATGCTTGCTCCGGGTTGTCAGGTTTTAACAGCAATAGTTACCACAGCTTACCGAGGCTGTCTTGAAGCGCGTGTGTTGGATGGTGCGTTATTGCGACATTGCCCGCGCAACAGGCGCGGGCGAGGGGCGTTATTTCTTGGTCGGTACCGAGTTGAGCACATCGATCAGGTGAATGCGGGCCTGTTCCAGATCGACCTGATCGCGCTCGTTGGCGGCGGAGACGACCTGCAGCTGTTTGATGATATCGCTTTTCAGCGCGCTGTCGCCGGCGATGATGTGGGCCAGCGCTTTTTCCACCAGGGTAGAGCGCGCATAAATCATGCGCAGGTTCAGTATCATATGTTCGAGCAGTTGCGGTAACTTCGCTTCTTCAATCATGCCTACGGGCTCCTGTGGGTTTTTACTAACAGGATAGCAGCTGTTGCCGATTCGGCCGGATTTCTATGGCGTTAACCGCCGGGAAGCAGCATCGACGCACTGCGCCGCGGGCTGAACTGCCAGTACAGTGCCAGCAACGTAGCGAAGCCTACTGCCCCCAGCAGCAACCAGGGCAGCTCCGGCATGTTCATCGTCCGCCCGGTATCGTACATCCAACCGCCGCCGGTATAACCCAACGCGCCGCCCAGCGCCAGACCCAGGCGGCTAAAGCCCATATAGCTGCCGCGCGCACGCGGATCGGCCAGCGAAGCGCTCAGCGTTTCGCGCGCCGGTTCGGCGATGATCGATCCCAGATAGAAGCAACAGATCAGCGTGAACACGCCCTGCAAACTGGTGGCGAGACCGATCGGCAGCAGGCTGAGCGTCATCAGCAACAGGCCCGCCATCAGGCGCTGCTCAAGCCGGAAGTGTTTTTCTCCCCAACGCGCCAGCGGATAGAGCAGCGACAACGACAGCGCCGCTTCAATCGCATACATCCATTTCACCGCCGCCGGTGAACCGGCGATTTCGTTGACCACGATCGGCATCATCAGCATCACCTGTACCGCTAACATGTAATAACCGGTCAGCGTCAAGACATAGGTGAGAAAGCGGCGATCGCGCAGGACCCGCAACATGCCTTCCTTCATCGGTATGCGCACGGTAGAGATGCGGTAAGCCGGCAGTAGCCAGGCATTCCAACCGGCGGCCAGCACGAAGATCGCCGCCCCGACCCAGCAGACAAAGTGAAAATCGTACTGCAGCAGCCAACTGCCGATCAGCGCGCCGACCACCGCGCCGGCGCTGTCCTGCATCATCAGCAGCGAGAAAAAGCGGCCGCGCTCGTGCGGACGGGTCAGTTTGATCACCAAAGCGGTACGCGGCGGATCGAATAACGTGCCGCCGAGGGCGGAAAGCGCACAGGAGAACCACAGGATCCAGGGCTCATCGGCCATCGCCATGGTGGCGAACCCGGCGGCGCGCAGCAACATGCCGGTAACGATCATCGGCTTGGCGCCGAAACGATCGGCAATGGCGCCGCCAAAGATGCCGAGCCCTTGTTGCAACAGCTGGCGCAAACCCAGCGCGATGCCGACGATCAGCGCCGCCCATCCTAATTGATCGACAAAGCGGATCGAAATAAGCGGAAAAACGACAAAGAAGCCTAACACCACCAGCAGGTTATCGAGCAACAGAAAATATTTACCCAAGCTGCGCGCTTGCGACACCAGAGACATGCTTCACCATGAGCAATCAAGAAAGAAGGGGAGACAGCTGTTCCATTCTCTACCCAATTCCCGTACGGCGACAGGGGTGGCATAGATAATATTTTTTTATCGTCAAGGTGTTACCTGGGCTGCAAAATTGGCGGAAAAACGCCGTAAAACGCGTATTCGGCGATTTACTGAGCGGCCGGGATTTTACCTCGGGGGCGGGCTACGGTTATATTGAATGCAGGGAAGCGCAGTTCTGCGGCGCTATTGGCAAAATAAAACCATGGCAAAAGATCGACACAGGATAATGATCCGCTCGGCTTCCTAATAAATACTTCTTATCGAACCGTTTTGACTGCGGGGGAAATGATGTTCGGCTATCGCTCTGCATCGCCAAAAGTACGTCTTACAACCGACCGGATGGTGGTCCGTTTAGTGCATGAACGGGATGCCTATCGCCTGGCGGATTATTATGCCGAGAACCGGACCTTTCTCAAACCCTGGGAGCCGGTGCGCGACGAAAGCCACTGTTATCCTTCCGGCTGGCAGGCGCGCCTGGGCATGATCACCGAAATGCAAAAGCAGGGCAGCGCCTACTATTTTATCCTGCTCGATCCGGAAGAGCAGGAAGTGCGCGGCGTGGCGAACTTCAGCAACGTGCTGCGCGGTTCGTTTCACGCCTGTTTCCTCGGTTATTCGCTGGGGGAGAAATGGCAGGGACAAGGGCTGATGTTCGAAGCCTTGCAGTCCGCTATCCGCTATATGCTGCGCCAACAGCGCATGCACCGCATCATGGCCAACTATATGCCTCACAACCAGCGCAGCGGCGCACTGCTGACGCGTCTGGGATTCGAACGTGAAGGTTACGCCAAGGATTACCTGCTGATCGACGGCAAGTGGCAAGACCACGTTTTGACGGCATACACCAATAAAGAGTGGCTACCCGAACGTTGAGGCCAAACGATGAAATATGAATTGAACGCCAAAGAGGCGCGGGTCATCGGCTGCCTGTTGGAAAAACAGGTCACGACCCCGGACCAATACCCGCTTTCGCTTAACGCCATTACCCTGGCGTGCAACCAAAAAACCAACCGCGAGCCGGTAATGGATATGAGCGAAAGCGAGGTGCAGCAACTGCTCGATCTGTTGCTGCGCAAACATTTCCTGCGCACACTCAGCGGGTTCGGCAATCGGGTAGTCAAGTACGAACAGCGGTTTTGCAACTCCGAGTTCGGCCAACTGAAACTCTCGCCGGCCGAACTGGCGGTGATCGCCACCTTATTGCTGCGCGGCGCGCAAACGCCGGGCGAGCTGCGCACCCGCACCAACCGGATGCACGAGTTCAACGATGTCAGCGAGGTCGAACAGGTGCTGCAGCAGCTGGCTACGCGCGAAGATGGTCCGTTCGTGGTGCGCCTGGCGCGTGAGCCGGGCAAACGCGAAAGCCGGTTCATGCATCTGTTCAGCGGCCAGATTGATGAAGCGCCGGCGGCGCTTGAGTCTGAGGACGACGGCGACCTGAGCGCCAGGGTCAGCGCATTGGAAAACGAAGTATCGGAATTGAAACGGCTGGTGCAACATCTGTTGGCGAGGGATACGAATGACTAAATTGCGTGTGGGCGTGGTGGGATTGGGCAGTATTGCGCAGAAGGCTTACCTGCCAATCCTCGGCCAGGCGGCGGATTGGACGCTGGTGGGCGGTTTTTCGCCCAATCAGCAAAAAGCGCAGCCGCTGTGCGACAGCTACCGCATGGCCTGTTTCTCCCGTCTGGACAGCCTGGCCGAACAGTGCGACGCGGCCTTTGTCCACAGCAGCACCGCCAGCCATTTTTCCGTGATAGGCGAGCTGCTGAACCGCGGCGTGCACGTTTACGTCGATAAGCCGCTGGCGGAAACGCTGGAGCAGGGCGAGCAGTTGCTTGAGTTGGCCGAGCGGCGAGGCAAAACGCTGATGGTGGGGTTCAACCGCCGTTTCGCGCCGCTTTACCGGCAGCTCAAACAGCAAATGAATCAGCCCGCCTCCATTCGCATGGATAAACATCGGGCGGACAGCGTCGGCCCGCACGATCTGCGTTTTACCCTGTTGGATGATTACCTGCACGTGGTGGACACTGCGCTGTGGCTGGCGGGCGGAGGTGAACAACTGCTGAGCGGCAGCTTGTGCGCCAACGCCGCAGGCGAAATGCTGTACGCCGAGCACCACTTCGCCTGCGGGGGCACGCAGGTGACGACCAGCATGCATCGCCGCGGCGGCAGCCTGCGCGAAAGCGTGCAGGCGGTGACCGACGGCGCGCTGTATCAGTTGACCGATATGCGTCACTGGCTGCGTGAAGATGCGCAGGGCGTGTTGGAACAGCCGGTGCCGGGCTGGCAAAGCACGCTGGTGCAACGCGGCTTCGACGGGGCGGTGCGGCATTTCCTCAGCGCCGTTGCCAACCAGAGCGCGCCGGAAACCGGCGGCGAACAGGCGCTGGTCGCCCAGCGGGTGGTCGAGCGCTTACTGCGGGATAACTCTATGTAACATATGGCGGTAGCTATTCTTTTCCGGATGCGTAAACTGAGCCGATTGTTTCACTGACGCCTGCTGTAGCAGGCGTTGATATTTACGGTACCTATCAGACAACCACATGAACCTACTCAAATCCTTGGCTGCCGTCAGCTCGATGACGATGTTTTCGCGGGTGTTGGGCTTTGCCCGCGATGCGATCGTCGCGCGCGTGTTCGGGGCCGGCATGGCAACGGACGCCTTCTTCGTGGCGTTCAAACTCCCTAATCTGTTACGCCGTATCTTTGCCGAAGGGGCGTTTTCGCAGGCCTTCGTGCCGATCCTGGCCGAATACAAGAGCCAGCAGGGTGAAGAGGCGACGCGCACTTTTATCGCCTATGTCTCCGGGCTGCTGACGCTGGTGCTGGCGGTGGTGACGGTGCTGGGGATGCTGGCTGCGCCCTGGGTGATCTACATTACTGCGCCGGGCTTTACCGATACGCCCGACAAGTTTGCCCTGACGTCGGCGCTGCTGCGCATCACGTTCCCCTATATTCTGTTGATCTCACTGGCGTCGCTGGTGGGGGCGATCCTCAATACCTGGAACCGCTTCTCGATCCCGGCCTTTGCGCCAACGCTGCTTAACGTCAGCATGATCGGCTTCGCGCTGTTCGCGGCCCCGTATTTCAATCCGCCGGTGCTGGCGCTGGCCTGGGCGGTGGTGGTGGGCGGCGTGCTGCAGCTGGGGTATCAGCTGCCGCACCTGCGCAAGATCGGCATGCTGGTATTGCCGCGCCTCAAGCTGGGCGATGCCGGGGTCTGGCGCGTGATGCGTCAGATGGGGCCGGCGATCCTCGGGGTGTCGGTCAGCCAAATCTCGCTGATCATCAACACCATTTTCGCTTCGTTCCTGGTGTCCGGCTCGGTATCCTGGATGTACTACGCCGACCGCCTGATGGAGTTTCCTTCCGGTGTGCTGGGCGTGGCCTTGGGCACCATCCTGCTGCCGTCGCTGGCCAAAAGCTTCTCGAGCGGCAACCACGATGAGTATTCGCGCCTGATGGATTGGGGGCTACGCCTGTGCTTCCTGCTGGCGTTGCCGAGCGCCATCGC
This sequence comes from Serratia sp. SSNIH1, assembly GCF_002935055.1. NCBI lineage: Bacteria > Pseudomonadati > Pseudomonadota > Gammaproteobacteria > Enterobacterales > Yersiniaceae > Serratia > Serratia sp. SSNIH1. The sequence continues at coordinate 3,425,144 of NZ_CP026383.1, read as the reverse complement.
GCTCGGCATTTTGGCCAAGCCGCTGACCGTTTCGCTGTTCCAGTATGGCAAGTTCAGCGCCTTTGACGCGGCGATGACGCAGCGTGCGCTGGTGGCTTACTCGGTAGGGCTGATGGGGCTGATCGTGGTTAAAGTGCTGGCGCCGGGCTTCTATTCGCGGCAGGACATCAAAACGCCGGTCAAGATCGCCATCATCACGCTGATCATGACGCAGGTGATGAACCTGGCGTTTATTGGCCCGCTGAAGCATGCCGGCCTGGCGCTGTCAATCGGTTTGGCGGCCTGTCTGAACGCCTCGCTGCTGTATTGGCAGCTGCGCAAACAGAAAATTTTCCAGCCGCAGCCGGGTTGGGCGCTGTTCCTCACCAAGCTGGTGATCGCCGTACTGGTGATGTCGGCCGTGTTGATTGGCGTGATGTGGCTGATGCCGGCCTGGGATCAGGGCAACATGCTGGAGCGTTTGCTGCGCTTGGCTGCGGTGGTGGTGGCCGGTGTGGTGGCGTACTTTGGCGTGCTGGCCGGGTTGGGCTTCCGCCCGCGCGATTTTGCGCGCCGGGTCGCTTGAGCCAAAGGTAAGCATACAAAAAAGGTCGCCTAGGCGACCTTTTTGCTTTCTGGGCGGCGCAGTTTACATGCGTTCGACGGTTTCGATGCCCAGCGTATCCAGACCGGTTTTCAGCGTTTTCGAGGTCAGCAGCGCCAACTTCAGGCGACTCTGACGCGCTTCTTCGCTGTCGGCGTTAAGGATCTGGCAGTGCTCGTAGAAACCGGAGAACAGGCCGGCCAGATCGTACAGGTAGCTGCACATGACGTGAGGCGTGCCTTCACGCGCGACGGTGGTGAGTACTTCTTCGAACTGCAGCAGGCGGGTGGCCAGCGCAATTTCGCGCTCTTCGGTCAGCGTCAGCGGCAGCGTCAGGCTGGTTTCGTCGATGCCGGCGCGTTTGAATACCGATGCCACACGGGTATAGGCGTATTGCATATAAGGCGCGGTATTGCCTTCGAAGGCCAGCATGTTATCCCAGTCGAAGACATAGTCGGTGGTGCGGCTTTTCGACAGATCGGCGTATTTCACCGCGCCGATACCGACCACGCGGGCCACGGTTTTCATTTCGTCTTCCGGCATATCCGGATTTTTGCCGGCGATCAGCTGTTCGGCACGTTCGATGGCCTCATCCAGCAGGTCGGAGAGCTTCACCGTACCGCCCGAGCGGGTTTTGAACGGCTTGCCGTCTTTGCCCAGCATCATGCCGAACATGTGGTGTTCCAGCGAGACGGACTCCGGCACGTAACCGGCCTTGCGCACGATGGTCCACGCCTGCATCAGGTGCTGATGCTGACGGGAGTCGATGTAATACAGGACGCGATTGGCACCCAGGGTTTCGTAGCGATACTTGGCGCAGGCGATGTCGGTGGTGGTGTAGAGGTAGCCGCCATCCTTTTTCTGGATGATGACGCCCATCGGATCGCCGTCCTTGTTCTGGTATTCGTCGAGGAACACCACGGTAGCGCCTTCGCTTTCCACCGCCAGCCCTTTGGCTTTCAGATCGGCGACGATGCCCGGCAGCATCGCGTTATACAGGCTTTCGCCCATCACGTCGTCTTCGGTCAGCGTGACGTTCAGGCGGTTATAGGTCAGCTGATTTTGCGCCATGGTGATGTCGACCAGCTTGCGCCACATTTTCAGGCAGTACTGATCGCCGCCCTGCAGCTTCACGACGTAAGCGCGCGCGCGCTCGGCGAACTCGGCATCTTCGTCGTAATGCTTCTTGGCTTCGCGGTAGAACTGTTCCAAATCGGACAGGCCCATGTCGCTGGCGTTTTCATTTTGCATTTTTTCCAGGTAGGCAATCAGCATGCCGAACTGGGTGCCCCAGTCGCCGACGTGGTTGGCGCGGATCACTTTATGGCCCAGAAACTCTTGGGTACGTGCCGCGGCGTCGCCGATGATGGTGGAGCGCAGGTGGCCGACGTGCATCTCTTTCGCCACGTTCGGCGCGGAGTAGTCGATTACGATAGTTTGCGGCTCAACCGGTGCGATGCCCAATTTCGGTGCGTTCAGCACCCGATCGGCCTGGCGCGCGACCCAGTCGCTGTTCAGGAAAATGTTGATAAAGCCGGGGCCGGCGATTTCCACTTTAGCGGCGACGTCGCCGAGATCCAGCAGTTGCACCACTTTTTCCGCCAGTTGACGGGGCGGCATGCCCAGCTTTTTGGCGACGGACATCACGCCATTGGCCTGGTAATCACCAAACTGCGCCTTGGCGGATGGGCGGACCTGCGCTTCGCAATCGGCTGGCGCGCCAGCGGCGATCAGCGCCTGGCTGACTTTATCTGAAAGAAGAACCTGAATATTCACCGGGTTACCTTAATGACGAACGAGGGGCTGAAGCCAACCCCTGTGGGATTCAACGGTGGCGGGCACGATGGGCGACCTCCACAAAACAGCCTGCAATTGTAACCGATCTGACGGAGCCCGTCAGCAGTTGGCGCGGCCGCAGCGATGAAACTGTTGTCGGGTGCGGCGCGTTGATGGCCGAAAGCGGAAAGGCAGGATGAATGAAAGAAAACGTGTAGCGGAGAGGATTAGGAGACTAACGTTTTTTATTGTGGCGTCTGGCATCCAGCGTGTTGGTGCTGCGGGATTTAAAATGACGGTAGATGGCGTATACGGCGATAATTATCAACACCAAGGAAATCGTCAGTAATAACATAATAATCATCTCGAATTTAAATTTCCTCCAAAGTAGCTGAGTTGCCTCGATGAATCAATTGCTCGGGGTTAAATTAAGATAATCCTTAGATTTTTATCGGTTTTTGGATTTTATTGTCTTTTTTTACAATAGGTTGTGCATCGTATTTTGTGCGGCTTTGATGAGTGGGAAAGACTTGAGTAAGCCAACCTATTCAATCAGTTTGACCTGCATGCCATGTACGATTTTGTGTAAAATAACTTAAATCATAGCGTCATGATAAAAGGGTTTAATGAACTGCGAAAAATCTTATTTTTTATTTTTTTTGTTTATTTTATAAGCTGTCATATTAATAAGTTCTCAGGTTTCTATTCCCCATGCACACAGTCGAAAATCATTCTTAACGGTAACCGAAAAACCTCGCAACGGTGGCGAGCGCTGCCGCCACCGTGTAAATTACGGCGTTTCACATGCGTTCCGTTGTTTTGAGGTTTCTATGATCACCCCCTTGCAGGCCATTGCCGAGCTGGACGACCTGGTGCTTGACCTGCCGCGTTTCGAGCAGGCATTGCATCAATTTGCCGCCAAATTGCGGCTCGATCTGGCCGCGTTTACCGCCGATCACATCTCTCTGCGCTGTCATCAGAACGCCACTGCCGAACGCTGGCGCCAGGGGCTGATGCAGTGCGGGACACTGCTGTCCGAGTCGATGATCAACGGGCGACCTATCTGTCTGTTCGATTTGTCGCAGCCGCTGGCCGTGGGGCCGTGGCAGATAGACTGCGTCGAGCTGCCGTATCCCGGGGAGAAACGCTATCCGCACGAAGGCTGGGAACACGTCGAATTAGTGCTCAGTGGCGATCCGCAGACGCTGCACGCTCGGGCGTTGAGCCTCCTTGCCGATGAAGCGCTGCTGACCCCGGGGATCAAACTGAAGCAAAGCTCGCCAAAAGGCGAGGGCGAACGGCTACCGAACCCGACGCTGGCCATCACCGACGGAACGGTGACGATCAAGTTTCATCCTTATTCCATTCGAGATATCGTCGCCAGCGAGCAAGGTTAGCCAGGCAGTGCCGCACAGGCTCGCGCCATGCGATCGAGCGCTTCATCGAGCAGGGCCCACCGGCAACCAAAGTTAAGCCGCACAAAGCGCCGATCGCCGAAATCCAAACCGGCGCTTAATCCTACGCCCGCACGTTCGAAGAACTGATGCGGGTTGTCCACCGGTAAAGCGCTGCAATCGATCCACGCCAGGTAGGTGGCTTCGATTGGCAAAACCGTCAACCCCGGCATGGCGTTGATGCGCTTGGTCAGCCGATCGCGATTGGCACGTAGATAAATCAGCTGCTCGTCCAGCCAAGGCTGCCCGTATTGATAAGCCGCCTGCGCCGCCACCAGCGCCAGCAGATTGACCTCCGGCACGATGCCGCTGCGCGCGCGTTTCAGCCTTTGTCGCAGCGCTTCGTTGGGAACGATCGCCAGTGAAGCGCCCAGCCCGGCGAGATTAAACGTTTTTGACGGCGACATCAGCGTCACGCTGCGTTGGGCCGCATCGTCATTCAGGGTGGCGAAAGGGGTATGCCGCACGCCGGGTTCAAGCAGCAGCTCGCAGTGGATTTCATCGGAACAGACGATTAAATCGTGTTCGCGAGCGAACTGATGGTGCTGCAACAGCTCATCCCGGCGATAAACGGTGCCACCGGGATTCTGCGGGTTGCACAGCAACAGGAGCTTCTCGTTGCCGCTAAGCCGATCACGCATCGCGGGGAAGTCCAACACCCAACGTTGGCCTACCGCCGTTAGCGGCACCGAGAGGTGTTTACGCCCGGCGAATTTAGCCGCTTTGCGAAACGGCGGATAAATGGGAGAGGGGGCCAGCGTGCTCTGGTGTTCTTCGGTGCAGGCGCGCACGCACAGGTTCAGACCGCACACCAGCCCAGGCAGGAAAATGATCCATTCGGGCTTGATGTGCCAGCCGTAGCGCTCTACCATGCGGCGGGTAAAAACCTCAATAAGATCAGGGGATGGCTGGGTGTAGCCGAATACGCCGTGCGCCACGCGGCGCTGCAAGGCTTCGATCACCGCCGGCGGTGAGGTGAAATCGCTGTCGGCGACCCAAAGCGGAATAATGTCGCGGTCGCGATATTTATCCCACTTAACGCTGTCACTGTGACTGCGGTCTACCCATTGATCAAAATTGAATGCCATAGTTACAACCCTGAGCCGGTTTATGCCTAAGCATGAGCCTACGTGAGAAATGAAGAAATGAACAATTGCCGCCGTATGTTGGCCGTTATCTGGGGGTGACAATGATAAAACTGGAAGTTTGTTGCTTTAGCGTCGACTGCGCGCTGACGGCCGAACGGGCAGGCGCCGATCGCATCGAGTTGTGCGCCAGCCAGAGCGAGGGGGGATTGACGCCGAGCTATGGCACGCTGCGTCTGGCGCGCGAGCGGGTTGCGATCCCGGTGCATCCGATCGTTCGTCCTCGCGGTGGCGATTTCTGCTACGGCACGGTGGATTTCGAGGTGATCAAACAGGATCTCCGCCAGATCCGCGAGATGGGGTTCCCCGGCGTAGTGGTCGGCATGCTGGACGAAGAAGGGCACATCGATCTGCCGCGCATGCGCGAAGTGATGAAGCTGTGCGAGGGCATGGCGGTGACGTTCCATCGCGCGTTCGACATGTGCCAGAATCCGATGGTGGCGTTGGAACAACTGACCGAGCTGGGCGTGGCGCGCATTCTGACCTCCGGCCAACAGCAGAGCGCCGAACTGGGCCTGCCGCTGCTGCGCGATTTGCGCCAGGCCAGTCACGGCCCGGTGATCATGGCGGGTGCCGGCGTGCGTCTCAGCAATCTGCACAAGTTTGTCGATATCGGCCTGCATGAACTGCACAGCTCTTCCGGCCATTTGGTGCCGTCGACCATGCGTTACCGCAAGGCGGGCGTCACTATGTGCTCCGATAACGAGTTTGACGAATTTAGCCATTATTGCGTGGATGGCGAAATGGTGGAGGCGATGAAAAACGCGCTGGCCTTGGTTGATCCTCTGGCGCAAAGCGCATAAACACGCAGCTAACCGCGTTTGAAAACCGGTTTCCGGGCCGTAAGACCCCTTTGCGTGTCACTGAGCTCTCGGCGATTGCGCAAGTACCAGGCCCCGGCGTTTTGCCGGGGCTTTTTTTATGTTTTGCAAAGACGCGGTGTCCGTTTAAAGGCGGTTTCTCGGTCGAACTGTCCCCCATATCTTCTTGCGCTCGCCATGCCCTGCTGATAAGTTTGTGAGTTAAAATCCTTTAAATATCATCATATTAAATGATTTTTTGGTATTTATTGCCGTGGTGAATGATTTGCGTTCTGCCGCTCGTCACCGCGCCGGTATTTTTACCTGTTCATCGCCTGCCTTATGGCCGGAACATCACAGCATCAATTGAGGAGAGCCGTCGGCGCAGCCGCAGGGCGCGTTAACGGCGGACTAAACAAGGAGATAACGATAATGACCCGAACGGCACACTGTTTGAGCGCGGCGCTTTTACTGACGTTGGCCCTGAGCGGCTGCCAGACCGCCAAGCGACCTGTTTCTACATTAAGCCAGCCCCCCAGCGCAGAAGAAATTGCGGAACAAGACAAACGGCAGCGTGAGGCCGAGCGCATGCAGCAGTGCCAGCGCGAGTTGGATGCCATGCGCGGCATGGATAACGAAAAATACCAAAAATTCAAACGTGAATTCGATACCTTGATGGGCGGCGCCGCGCAGTATGCCGGGGTACGCCAGCGGGTCAACACGGGCACGCAGGAAACCGTCGATGCCCTGTATCGTTATCGCACCAGCCGTCTTTGCGCGGACATCAGTTCTGCCATGATGACCGGCCTGGCTGAACGCGGAGAACGCGCCCAATGACCCCTCGTGCAAGAAAGGCATTACTGAGCCTGATGATACCGCTGGCGTTTGCGCCCGTGGTGGCCGGGGCGGATGACGATGTGCCGGCATTATTGCAGTTTGCCGAGCGTTACCAGCGCCAGGACGCGCCGGCAGCCGAGACCGTGGTTACCCCATCCCAGGAAAGCCAAAAGCCGGCGTCCCGGCCGGTTCAAACTCGTGAAACGAGCTCACAGCGAAAGCAACTGGCGCAGTTGCAAAAGACGCTGCGCGAGAAAGAGACTCGCTTGGAGCAACAGCAAGCCGCTCTTCAATCCCTGCAGCAGGAGCTGACCGCGTTGCGGGTTGCGTCGTCCCTGACCGCTGCCGATAAACCGACGCCGGCGCCTGATTTGAGCGTGTTGAGCGACTTCGCCAGCGGCGTAAGACAGGCGCTGAACCTGACGCCGCAGGAGCGCAAGGCTCAGGCGCAGATCGCCGAAGCGCAGGCGGCGTTAGCGCGGCAAAAGCAGCAAACCGAGGAGCGCGACCGGCGCATTGCCTTGCTGGAACAACGGCTGGCGGCGTTGCCTGAGCAGGCGGATAAGGCTTGGCAGGAGAAACTGGCGGCGGCCAAGACCACCAACGATAAAGCTCGCCAGCGTTATGAGCAGGATAAAAAAGCGGCCGCCGCTGAGCTGGAACAGCAGAAGGCCGAGGCTGCCAGGCTGACGGGCGAACTTCAGCAGCAGCTGGCGCAGCTGCAGAAAGAGCGTGATGGTCAACGCCAACAGGCCGAGCAACAAGAGAAAAGCCTGAAGACGGCGCTGGAACAGCAGAAGGCCGAAGCCGCCAAGGCGATAGGCGAACTTCAGCAGCAACTGGCGCAGCGGCAAAAAGAGCAGGATGTCCAACGCCTACAGGCAGAGCAGCAAGAGAAAAGCCTGAAGACGGCGCTGGCGCAGCAAAAGGCCGAAGCCGCCAAGGCGACGGGTGAACTGCAGCAGCAACTGGCGCAGCTGCAGAAAGAGCGTGATGGCCAACGCCAACAGGCAGAGCGGCAAGAGAAAAGCCTGAAGACGGCGCTGGAACAGCAGAAGGCTGAAACCGCCAAGGCGACAGGTGAACTGCAGCAGCAACTGGCGCAGCTGCAGGAAAAAAACAAGACGCAAACCGAACAGGCTAAGGCGCTGGAACAACGCCTGGTAACGGCAACGACAGAAAGCGCGCAGGCTGTGCAGCAGCGAGATAAAGCGACGCAGCAGGCGGATAAAACGGCAACGGAGCTGGCGGCCGCCCATCAGGCGCAGCAAGCCTTGCGTGAGGAACTGGACGGGCTGAGATCGCGGGCCAAATGGCTGCCGGATACGCAGTCGCTCAAGAAAAAACCGGAGCAACAGAGCTATGCTGCCGGTGTCGCTTTGGGGCGCGATATTCAAACGATGCTGGCGGAGCGTAAAAATTGGGGCATCAATCCCGATAAGATCGTGCTGCTGGCGGGCGTGATCGATACCTTCAACGGCCATTACCAACTGAGTGATGCGCAGTTGACCCGCGCGCTGGCGGAGTCGGAAAAAGCGGTGAACGATGCCAGAAACCAGGCGGCTAAGGTGCAGACCAGCAAGGGAGAGGCCTTCGTCACCGAGTTCAAAAAGAAGAAGGGCACGCAGAAGTCGCCTTCCGGTTTCTGGTATCGCATCGATTATACGGGTGATGAAACCATTAAGGAAAACGCGCGGGTGGACATCGTGGTGAAGGAAAGTTTAACCGATGGCAGCGTGATTCAGGATATGGATCGCAGTGGGAAGGTGATGTCACAGCCGCTCTCCGCCTATCCGCCGTTGTTCCGCGAGGCAATCGGCCATCTGAAAAACCATGGCTCGCTGACGATGGTGGTGCCGCCGGCGTTGGCGTATGGAGAAACGGGCTATGCGCCGCAGATCCCGCCGAACGCGACCATGGTGTATGAGCTGCGGATTGTCGATGTCGACAACGGGTAAATTCGGGCCGGCGCAGGCCGGCCCGATATGCGAACGCTAGGGTTTTTTGGCGGTCAGCACGGCGCGCAGGGGTGCCGGATAGCCTTCGATCGTTTTGCTGCGATCGTTCGGATCGAGAAATTCGGCCAGCGACTCGCTGGTCATCCAGTCGGTGCGGCGCTGCTCGTCGAGGCTGGTGACGCACATATCGGCGATCTTCACGTCGACGAAGCCGCACTTCTCCAGCCAGCATTTCAGCGCCTCGGCGGAAGGGATAAAATACACGTTGCGCATCTGCGCGTAACGATCGCCCGGCACCAGCACCTGGTGGCGATCGCCTTCCACCACCAGCGTTTCCAGCACCAGTTCACCTTCAGCCACCAGCTGATTTTTCAGCTGATAGAGATGATCGAGCGGCGAGCGGCGGTGATACAGTACCCCCATCGAGAACACGGTGTCGAATGCCGCCAAATCCGGCAACTGCTCGATGCCGAGCGGCAGCAGGTGGGCACGCTGATCGCCGCCCAGCAGTTTGCGCACGGCTTCAAATTGACACAGGAACAGCTGCATCGGATCGATACCCACGGCGAAGTGTGCGCCGGCGCCGATCATGCGCCACAGGTGATAGCCGCTGCCACAGCCGACGTCGAGAATGGTGCGGCCGGCCAGCGGAGAAATGTGCGGCAGCACGCGATCCCATTTCCAATCGGAATGCCATTCTGTATCGATATCGATGCCATACAGCGAGAACGGCCCTTTACGCCATGGCATCAGGGTGCGCAGCATTTTCTCGATGCCCTCGAGCTGGCCCGGCGACAGGGCGGGCTCCATCTCGGCGCGTACGCCGTGCAGCAGATCGAGGCGGGTGGGGGTCAGCGTCGGCAAATGTTCGACCGAGTTGAACCACTGTTTGAATTTGCCGTGCAGCGATTCGCGTTGCCAGGCGCTGAGCTGCGCAGGCAGAGTGTCCAGCCAATGGCTGAGGGGGCTTTTGGCAATGTGCTGATAGAAGTCACCGAACTCGATCATTGCGCATCCCCCGCTTTCAGGGCGATCAGCGAACCGAAGTTGAAGCATTGGAACCACACTTCGGCATGCTCGAACCCGGCTTGATGCAGGCGCGCCTTGTGCGCCTCTACCGAGTCGGTCAGCATCACGTTTTCCAGCATGCTGCGTTTTTGGCTGATCTCCAGCTCGCTGTACCCATTGGCGCGTTTGAAATCGTGATGCATGTTGAACAGCAGTTCGCCGACTTCGGCGTCTTCAAAGCTGAACTTTTCCGACAGCACCAGTGCGCCGCCCGGGCGCAGGCCGCGATAAATTTTCTCCAGCAGGCGCAGGCGATCGGCCGGTTCGAGGAACTGCAGCGTAAAGTTCAGCACCACCATCGAGGCGTTCTCGATGTCGATGTCGCGAATGTCGGCTTCGATGACGCTGACCGGCGTCTCGGCGCGGAAGGCATCGATATGGCGGCGGCAACGTTCTACCATCGCCGGTGAATTGTCGACGGCGACAATATTGCAGCCGGGCACCTTGATATTCCGCCGCATCGACAGCGTCGCCGCGCCCAGCGAGCAGCCCAGGTCATACACCCGGCTGTCGGGTTGCACAAAGCGTTCGGCCAGCATGCCGATCATCGAGATGATGTTGGAATAGCCGGGAACGGAGCGTTGGATCATGTCCGGGAACACTTCGGCAACGCGTTCGTCGAAGGTCCAGTCGCCCAATTTGGCGATGGGGGCGGAGAAAAGGGTATCGCGGTTTGGCATAGCGGCAAATCAGTTCAGAATTCGAAGCTGCGTAGTCTAACAGAAAAGCGCAAAAAAGCGGAGCGGAAGCAGGCGGCGCGGCCGCCTGATGATAAAACGGGATCAATGCAGGCTAAAAATCAGATCCCAGGGCAGATAGAAGATATTTGCCAGAACCATCAACAGCAAAGAGATATAGGTCGCGGCCATGCCTGAACGGCGCCAGCGAACCTCGCGGTTGCGCAAACCGTAGTAATGCACCAGCCGCCCGGCCATCAGCATCAGGCCGCAGAGGTGAATCATCCAGATTTCCGCGCCGTTCATCTCCATGATCACCAGCAATACGGCAGCGATCGGAATGTATTCAACGGCGTTGCCATGCACGCGGATGGCGGTCTGCAATTCGTAGAAACCGCCGTCTCCGTAGGCTACGCGGTACTGCATCCTTAATCTGACTACGTCATAAGAGAGTTTGATCAACAACAATGCGCCGAGCACCACATAAAGCGCGCTTACCATTTTTAACTCCGTTCCCTAACCAAAACTGGCAGCCAGCATCATAGCCGTCATTGTATTCACTGTCGCGGGGAAATATTTGATGTTATTGGTCAGATTAATAGGTCAAAACAGTGCATCCTGTTCCGGCCAGTCCGGTGGCGCAGGCAAATTGGGGATCGCCAGGCGTAGCTGCTGCCAAATTTTTTGCGCCTGCTGGGGCGAATCGCCGTTGTCCGGCGTATGAATAAACAGATAAGGCTGATGCTGTTGCTGCCACAGCGGCAGTTTTTGCTGCCAGGCTTCGAACCAGCGCAGGTTGTCGGCCAGCTGATCGCCGCCGATAAAGCGCACCAGAGGCTGGTCGGCGGTGACCAGTGCATGCACCGGCAGCTTCGGTTTTTTCTGCTGCGCATCACGCACGGCGGCGGTATGGGGGGCGGCGTGATGCACCGGGCGGCTGTCGAGGATCACCCGATTGATGCCGCGCTGGTGCAACCCCTGATTCAGCGCACGCTCTGCGTCGCCCTTGGCGAAAAACGCCGGATGACGCACTTCAACGCCGTAGGTGAATTCCTTCGGCAGGCTTTCGAAGAATTGCCACATGCGCGCCAGCTCGTCAGGGCCGAAGGCGGCGGGCAGCTGCAGCCACAGTTGGCCGATGCGCTGATGCACCGGGCTCAGGCAGTGGTAAAACGCCTGCAGCTCGGCGGCGCAGTTACGCAGGGCAGCCTTGTGGCTGATGTCCGACGGGAATTTGAAGCAGAAGCGAAAATCGTCGCCGGTCATGTCGCGCCAGCGCTGCACGATTTCCACCTTCGGCAGCGCGTAGAAGGTGGTGTTACCTTCCACGCAGTTGAAGTAGCGGCTGTAATCCGCCAAGTCTCGCAGCCCGATGCGGTTCCAGGCCGCATGTTGCCACTGCGGCAATCCGATGTAGATCACGGCGTCGACTTCCTTTACTTAGATCATCAGGCTACAACTTAACGTTACCGCTCGAGCGCGGCAAGAATTTCGCCGGTGTCGCGCACCCGTGCCAGACGTGGGAAGATGTGTTCGAAAGCAAAGCGGTGCATTTCCGCGTTCTGTGCGCTGCAGACGTCTTCGGCGATCACCAGTTCATAGCCGTGTTCCCAGGCGGCGCGAGCGGTGGACTCTACGCCAATATTGGTGGAGATGCCGCCCAGCACCACGGATTTGATGCTGCGGCGGCGCAGCTGTAAATCCAGATCGGTGCCGTAGAAGGCGCCCCATTGGCGTTTGGTGACCAGAATATCGCTGTCATTGACCGCCAGCGGTGCGGGGAACTCCCACCAACTGGCCGGCAAGCCGCAGGTGGGCGCGGGAGCCGGTTTGTCCACCGGCTGTTTCAGCGCTTCGGCGAAGGTGTCGGACCAGCCGACGCGCACCAGCAGCACCGGCGCGCCCAGCAGACGAAAACGCGCGGCCAGCAGGGCGGCGTTCGCCACCACCTGGTCGGCGCTGTGCGGGCCGCCGGCGTAGGGCAGAATGCCGTTTTGCAAATCGATCAGCACCAGGGCGGTGGTTTGGGCGTCAAGTTTCAGCATGGATTTCATCTCGTTGCGAAGTGGATAAAAGATGTTCGGCGCGCCAGGCGAGCAGCGTACGGCGCAAAACCGGGGGAGAATCAGGCTACGTGAAAAAACTGTCGCAGGTTAATGGGAAATTTGTTAATCGATGTGTTGATTCGAACAAAAACGCGCCATTTAGTGCAGTAACAATGCTGTGTTCGCACTTATCGGGCGGATGAATTTCCTTTATAATGACTCCCTTTTTTCAACACTCTTTAATCCAACGACCTATGCCGATTTATGAATATGCATGTGGTGCTTGCAACCATCGGTTAGAGAAATTGCAAAAATTTTCCGATGCGCCGCTGGCAGACTGCCCGGCGTGTGGGCAGCCCGCGTTGACCAAGTTGATCTCGTCCTCCGGTTTCCAGCTTAAGGGTACCGGCTGGTATGCGACGGATTTTAAACCGGGTAACAAGTAGAATTTATCAGATAACAGCCGCGCGACAGGGGCGCAGTAGCCCGGCGCGGCATCGGCTGTGTAAAAGGATAGCGTATGCGTACTGAATATTGCGGGCAGTTGAATCTGTCCCACGTGGGCCAGGAAGTCACTCTGTGTGGTTGGGTCAATCGTCGTCGCGATCTCGGCGGCCTGATCTTTATTGATATGCGCGACCGCGAAGGCATCGTGCAGGTGTTCTTCGATCCGGACCAGAAAGTGGCGTTCGACAAGGCCTACGACCTGCGCAATGAGTTCTGCATCCAGATCGTCGGCACCGTGCGTGCGCGTCCGGACAGCCAGATCAATAAAGATATGGCCACCGGCGAAGTGGAAGTGTTCGCCCACGCGCTGGAAATCATCAACCGCTCCGAGCCGTTGCCGCTGGACTCCAACCAGGTCAACAGCGAAGAAGCGCGCCTGAAATACCGCTACCTGGATCTGCGTCGCCCGGAAATGGCCGAGCGTCTGAAGACCCGCGCCAAAATCACCAGCTTCGTTCGCCGCTTCATGGACAGCCACGGCTTCCTCGATATCGAAACGCCGATGCTGACCAAGGCGACGCCGGAAGGCGCCCGCGATTACCTGGTGCCGAGCCGCGTGCACAAGGGCAAATTCTACGCGCTGCCGCAGTCCCCGCAGCTGTTCAAACAGCTGCTGATGATGTCCGGCTTCGATCGTTACTACCAGATCGTCAAATGCTTCCGTGACGAAGACCTGCGTGCGGACCGTCAGCCTGAATTCACCCAGATCGACGTCGAAACCTCCTTCATGACCGCCGATCAGGTGCGTGAAGTGATGGAGAAACTGGCGCGCGAACTGTGGCTGGACGTGAAGGGCGTGGATCTGGGCGATTTCCCGGTCATGACTTTCGCCGAAGCGATGCGTCGCTTTGGCTCCGACAAGCCGGACCTGCGTAACCCGCTGGAGCTGGTGGACGTGGCTGACCTGGTCAAAGACGTCGAGTTTAAAGTCTTCTCCGGCCCGGCCAACGACGCTAAAGGCCGCGTGGCGGCGATCCGCGTACCGGGCGGCGCACAGCTGACCCGCAAGCAGATCGACGAGTACGGCGCTTTCGTCAACATCTACGGCGCCAAAGGCCTGGCGTGGCTGAAAGTCAACGACCGCGCCGCCGGCATGGAAGGCGTGCAGAGCCCGATCGCCAAATTCCTCAGCGCGGACGTGCTGGAAGCGATCCTGGCGCGCACCGATGCGCAGACCGGCGATATCCTGTTCTTCGGCGCCGACAGCTTCAAGATTGTCACCGATGCGATGGGCGCGCTGCGTCTGAAGCTGGGTCGCGATCTGGCGCTGACGCAACTCGACAGCTGGGCACCGCTGTGGGTGGTTGACTTCCCGATGTTCGAAGAAGACGAAGAGGGCGGCCTGGCGGCCATGCACCACCCGTTCACCTCGCCGCGCGACATGAGCCCGGAAGAGCTGGCGGCAGCGCCGGTCAACGCCATCGCCAACGCCTATGACATGGTGATCAACGGTTACGAAGTGGGCGGCGGTTCGGTGCGTATCCACCGCAGCGAAATGCAGCAGACGGTGTTCAGCATTCTGGGCATTAACGAACACGAACAGCGCGAGAAGTTCGGCTTCCTGCTGGACGCGTTGAAGTACGGTACGCCGCCGCACGCCGGCCTGGCTTTCGGCCTGGATCGTCTGGTGATGCTGTTGACCGGCACCGACAACATCCGCGACGTCATCGCCTTCCCGAAAACCACCGCGGCGGCCTGTCTGATGACCGACGCACCGAGCTTCGCCAACCCGGCGTCGCTGCAGGAGCTGGCTATCAGCGTGGTAAAGAAAGCCGGTGCGGAACAAGAGAGCGAGTGATGAGTTACAAGCGCCCTGAATCTGTCCTGGTAGTGATTTACGCGAAATCCAGTGGTCGGGTGCTGATGTTACAGCGGCGCGACGATACCGAGTTCTGGCAGTCGGTCACCGGCAGCCTGGAACAGGATGAGTCGCCGCCGCATGCCGCGCAGCGTGAAGTCATGGAAGAAGTCGGCATCGATATCGAAGCAGAGCACCTGCCGTTGTTCGATTGCCAGCGCTGCGTGGAGTTTGAACTCTTTGTCCATTTGCGACATCGCTATGCGCCGGGAACCACGCGCAATAAAGAGCACTGGTTCTGTCTGGCGTTGCCCGAGGAGCGCGATCCGGTGATTACCGAACATCACGCTTACCAATGGCTTGAGGCGGCCGAGGCCGTGAAGTTAACCAAGTCATGGAGCAATCAGCAGGCGATTGAAGAGTTCGTGATCAATTCAGTCCAGTAGTTTTTTTCGGAGATTTTTTTATGGCAGGTCATAGTAAGTGGGCCAACACAAAGCACCGTAAAGCGGCGCAGGACGCCAAGCGCGGTAAAATTTTCACCAAGATTATTCGTGAGCTGGTCACGGCCGCCAAGCTGGGCGGCGGCGATCCGGATTCCAACCCGCGTCTGCGCGCGGCGATGGACAAGGCGCTGTCGAACAACATGACGCGCGACACCATGAACCGTGCCATTGCGCGCGGGGTGGGCGGCGATGATGATACCAATATGGAAACCATCATCTATGAAGGTTACGGTCCTGGCGGCACCGCCGTCATGATCGAATGCCTGAGCGACAACCGCAATCGCACCGTGGCGGAAGTGCGCCACGCCTTCACCAAATGCGGCGGCAACCTCGGCACCGACGGTTCCGTGGCTTACCTGTTCACCAAGAAGGGCGTGATCACCTACGCACCGGGCCTGGATGAAGACACCGTGATGGAAGCGGCGCTGGAAGCCGGTGCGGAAGACATCGTGACCTATGACGATGGCGCCATCGACGTGTTCACCGCCTGGGAAAGCCTGGGCGCGGTGAAAGACGCGCTGACCGCGGCGGGCTTCGAAGCCGAAGCGGCGGAAGTGTCGATGATCCCATCGACCAAGGCCGACATGGACGCGGAAACCGCGCCTAAGCTGTTGCGCCTGATCGATATGCTGGAAGACTGCGACGACGTGCAGGAAGTTTACCATAACGGTGAAATCTCCGACGAAGTGGCGGCGACGCTGTAATCCGGTAAAACGGGCGCCGCCGTTCGGCGGCGCCGTGCATGCAAGGTGGATGTAGATATGGCGATCATACTCGGTATCGATCCCGGCTCACGCGTCACCGGCTATGGCCTTATCCGCCAGCAGGGGCGTCAGTTGAGCTATATCGCCAGCGGCTGCATTCGCACGGTGGTGGACGACATGCCGACGCGGCTGAAGCTGATTTACGCCGGCGTCAGTGAGATCATCACCCAGTTTCAGCCCGATTTCTTCGCCATCGAACAGGTGTTTATGGCCAAGAACCCGGATTCGGCGCTCAAGCTCGGCCAGGCGCGCGGCGTCGCGATCGTGGCGGCGGTGAATCAGAATCTGGAAGTGTTCGAGTATGCGGCGCGGCAGGTCAAACAGACCGTGGTCGGCACCGGCGCGGCCGAAAAGGCGCAGGTACAGCACATGGTGCGCTCGCTGCTCAAACTCTCGGCCAACCCTCAGGCGGACGCCGCCGATGCCCTGGCCATCGCCATCACCCACTGCCACCTCAGCCAGAACGTGCTGCGGATGAGCGAAGGGCGGTTGAACCTGGCGCGCGGGCGTTTGCGCTGACGCAAAGCGATGATTGCTCAGGCTGGATATTCATCCAGCCTTTTTTATGTTATAAGCTTTACCAGCAACGGCATGGCAGGGCGCCATGCCCGGTCATTCTGCAGGAGGGTAAATGATAGGTCGTCTCAGAGGAAATATTCTGGAAAAGCAGCCGCCGCTGGTGTTACTGGAGGCGAACGGCGTGGGCTATGAGGTACACATGCCGATGACCTGCTTTTACGAGCTGCCGGAACTGGGGCAAGAGGCCATCGTGTTTACCCACTTCGTGGTGCGTGAAGACGCGCAGCTGCTGTACGGTTTCAACGACAAGCAGGAGCGCGCGCTGTTCCGCGAGCTGATCAAGGTCAACGGCGTCGGGCCTAAGCTGGCGCTGGCGATCCTGTCGGGCATGTCCGCGCAGCAGTTCGTCAGCGCGGTAGAGCGCGAAGAGATCACTGCACTGGTCAAGCTGCCGGGCGTGGGCAAAAAAACCGCCGAGCGCCTGGTGGTCGAGATGAAAGACCGTTTCAAAGGGCTTAACGGCGACCTGTTCAACAGCAGCAGCGAGATCAGCCTGCCGTCCGCCGCCGACAAAGCGCCGGATGTGGACGCGGAAGCCGAGGCCGTTTCGGCGCTGGTGGCGCTGGGCTATAAGCCGCAGGAAGCCAGCCGCATGGTCAGCAAGATTGCCAAGCCGGGCGCCGACTGCGAAACCCTGATCCGCGACGCGCTGCGCGCCGCCCTGTAAGGCCGAAAAGGGGTAGATAATGATTGAAGCCGATCGCCTGATTTCCGCCGAACCGATCAACGAAGAAGAGATCCTCGATCGCGCCATTCGTCCCAAGCTGCTGACCGAATACGTCGGCCAGCCGCACGTGCGCGAGCAGATGGAGATCTTCATTCAGGCGGCCAAGCAGCGCGGCGACGCGCTCGACCATTTACTGATCTTTGGCCCGCCAGGGTTGGGGAAAACCACCCTGGCCAACATCGTGGCCAACGAAATGGGCGTGAATTTGCGCACCACTTCCGGCCCGGTGCTGGAGAAGGCGGGCGATTTGGCGGCGATGCTGACCAACCTCGAACCGCATGACGTCTTGTTCATCGACGAAATCCACCGTTTGTCACCGGTGGTGGAAGAAGTGCTGTATCCGGCGATGGAAGACTACCAGCTGGATATCATGATCGGTGAAGGGCCGGCGGCGCGTTCGATTAAGCTCGATCTGCCGCCGTTCACGCTGGTGGGCGCTACCACCCGCGCCGGCTCGCTGACCTCGCCGCTGCGCGATCGCTTCGGCATTGTCCAGCGGCTGGAGTTTTATCAGGTGGCGGATTTGCAGCACATCGTCTCGCGCAGCGCCGGGTGCCTGGGGTTGGAACTGTCCGACGAGGGGGCCCATGAAGTGGCGCGCCGGGCGCGGGGGACGCCACGTATTGCCAACCGTCTGTTGCGCCGGGTGCGCGACTTCGCCGAAGTGCGCGCCAACGGGGTGATCAGCGGTTCGGTGGCGGCGCAGGCGCTCGATATGCTCAACGTCGATGCCGAAGGCTTCGACTATATGGATCGCAAACTGCTGCTGGCGATTATCGACAAGTTTACCGGCGGCCCGGTCGGGCTGGACAACCTGGCGGCGGCGATCGGCGAAGAGCGCGAAACCATCGAGGACGTGATCGAGCCGTTCCTGATCCAGCAGGGCTTTATCCAGCGCACGCCGCGCGGCCGCTTGGCGACGCAGCATGCCTACCGGCACTTCGGGCTCGAGCGCGAAGCATAAGTTTTCCACCCGTCATAAAAAAGGGCCGCATCTGCGGCCCTTGTCATATCCCGGTTTTAATCAGGCCTGCTGTTTTTTGAACAGGCTCAGCGTGAACAGCACGGCTGCGCAGAGCACCACCGAAGGGCCGGCCGGCGTATCGTAAAACGCCGAGAAGGTTAGGCCGCCGGTGACGGCCACCATACCGAGCAGCACCGCGACGCCGGCCATCTGTTCCGGCGTGCGCGCGAAGCGGCGAGCGGTGGCGGCCGGAATGATCAGCAGTGAGGTGATGATCAGCGCACCGACGAATTTCATCGCCAGACCGATGGTCAAGGCGGTGACCAGCATCAACACGGTGCGTGCGCGCACCAGGTTAACGCCGTCGACGTGCGCCAGCTCCGGGCTGATGGTCATCGACAGCAGATCGCGCCACTGCCACCACAGCACCAGCAGCACCACGGCGACGCCGCCGGCGATCATCAGGATATCGCTCAGCGTGACCGACAGCAGATCGCCGAACAGGTAGGCCATCAGATCGACCCGCACGTTAGACATCAACGCCACCACCACCAGCCCGAGCGACAGGGCGCTGTGGGCCAGAATGCCGAGCAGGGTATCCACTGAAAGCTGCGGGCGGCGTTCCAGCCACACCAGGGCCAAAGCCAGCAGCAGCGTAATGGCGATCACCGCATAGAAGGGATTGATGTCCAGCAGCAGGCCAAAGGCGACGCCCAGCAGCGAGGCGTGCGCCAGGGTATCGCCAAAGTAGGACATGCGGCGCCAGACCACGAAGGAACCCAGCGGCCCGGCGGCGCCAGCCAACAGCACGCCGGCCAGCCAGCCGGGAAGTAACAGTTCAATCATGCTTCGCGGCTCCCGGTTTTCTTCAAAACAATTCTTCCCTGCAGATCGTGACGGTGGTTGTGATGGTGGCGATACACCGCCAGTTGCTCTGCGCCGCGGTTGCCGAACATGGCGATGAATTCGGGATGCATCGACACCACCTCCGGTGCCCCGGAGCAGCAGATGTGCTGATTAAGGCACAAGACCTCGTCGGTTTTCGCCATCACCAGATGCAGATCGTGCGAGACCATCAGCACGGCGCAGCCCAGCTCTTTACGCAGCTGATCGATGAGATCGTACAGCGCCAGCTGGCCGTTGACGTCCACCCCTTGCGTGGGTTCGTCCAGCACCAGCAGCTGCGGTTTGTTCAGCAGCGCTCGCGCCAGCAGCACGCGTTGGTTTTCTCCCCCGGAGAGCTTTTGCATCGGCTGGTCGAGCAGGTGAGCGGCGTGCACGCGCTTGAGCGCCGGCAAAATGTCGGCTTTCTTTACGCCGGGCTTGAGACGCATAAAGCGGCTGACGGTCAGCGGCAGGGTGGCGTCGAGGTGCAGCTTTTGCGGCACGTAGCCAATGCGCAGATCGGGCTCACGCTCCAGCGTGCCGGCGGTCGGTTTGACCAATCCCAGCACCACGCGCACCAGCGTAGACTTGCCCGCGCCGTTCGGACCCAGCAGCGTGAGAATACGGCCGGGTTGCAGGCTGAGGGAAATGTTCGACAGCACCTTGCGGCTGCCGAAGGCGACGGAGATATTTTTTAGCGTTATCAGTGTAGACATCTCGAGATTACAGGTTGCAGAACGAAGCGAATGTTATAATATCACGCCTTGTTGATGAAAACGATGGGATTACTGATGATGGCAAAGAAAAATAAATGGCTGCAGCGCACGCTGCTGGCCAGCGCACTGTTGATGGCCGGCCCGCTGAGCAGCGCTTCCGCTGCGGTGGTGACCTCGATTCGTCCGCTAGGCTTTATCGCATCGGCCATCGCCGACGGCGTGACGCCGACCGAGGTGTTGCTGCCGGACGGCGCTTCACCGCACGATTTTGCGCTGCGTCCTTCCGATATTCAGCGTTTGCGCTCTGCGGACCTGGTGCTGTGGGTCGGGCCGGATATGGAGGCGTTCCTGAACAAGGCGCTGGTGCCGATCTCGGCAACCCGCAAGCTGGCCATCAGCGAACTGCCGGCGGTGAAGCCGTTGCTGATGAAAGGCGAAGATGACGACGATCATGAACATGCAGGCGAAGCGCATAACCATGCCGATGACGATCATGGGCATCATCACGGCGAGTACAATATGCACGTTTGGCTGTCGCCGGAGATAGCAAAAGTGACCGCGATCGCGATTCACGACAGATTGTTGGAACTTATGCCGCAAAATAAGGACAAATTAGACGCAAACCTGCGCCAGTTCGAGAATCTGCTGACGCAAACTGACAAAAATGTTGGTAACATGCTTACGCCTGTGCAAGGTAAGGGTTATTTTGTTTTTCATGATGCTTACGGCTACTTTGAGAAACACTACGGTTTGAGTCCGCTGGGCCATTTCACCGTCAATCCCGAAATTCAGCCTGGAGCACAGCGCCTACACCAAATTCGAACACAGTTGGTTGAGCAGAAAGCGGTATGCGTTTTTGCTGAGCCACAATTCAGGCCGGCCGTAATCAATGCCGTCGCCAAGGGTACCAAAGTGCGTTCCGGAACGCTGGACCCGCTGGGCATCGGCATCGCGCTGGGGAAGGACAGCTACGGGAAATTCCTGACTCAGCTGTCAAACCAGTACGTGAGCTGCCTGAAGTAAAGCTTATGAGGATATTATCGAGTGCAGCAGATAGTCCGAACTATCGCTCTGGCGTATAACAACCTGCCACGGCCCCACCGCGTCATGCTGGGGTCGCTGACAGTCGTCACATTGGCCGTCGCTGTTTGGCGGCCTTTTGTTTACCACCCAGAACACAACCCCATTGCCAAGAGCGTCGAGTTAGAATCCAGCCAGATGCGGTCATTGCTCCCCGAAGCCAGTGAACCGATTGATGCCGACCAACCCACCCCCGATGACGAAATCCCGCAGGATGAGCTGGATCAAAAAGATGCCGGCGACGATGGCGTGCATGAATATGTGGTTTCCACCGGCGACACCCTCGGCAGCATTCTGACGCAGTACGGCATCGATATGTCGGATGTCACCTTGCTGGCTTCGCAAAACCGCGATCTGCGTAATCTGAAGATCGGCCAACAGCTGTCGTGGACCGTCAATGATGCGGGCGATCTGCAGCAGTTGACCTGGGAAGTTTCCCGCCGCGAAACCCGCACCTATGACCGCGTCGGCAATAGCTTCAAAGAGTCGAAAGAGGCGCAGCAGGGGGAATGGCGCAACAACGTGATCAGCGGCCGGGTCAACGGCAGCTTCGTCAGCAGCGCCGGCGACGCCGGGCTGAGCCGTAACGAAATCAATGCGGTGATCAAGGCGCTGCAGTGGCAGCTCGATTTCCGCAAGCTGCGCAAAGGCGACCAGTTCTCCGTGCTGATGTCGCGCGAGCATTTCGACGGTAAAAAATCGCAAAGCCAGCTGTTGGGCGTGCGTCTGCGCACCGGCGGCAAAGATTACTATGCGATCCGCGCCGAAGACGGCAAATTCTACGATCGCCAGGGCTCTGGCCTGGCGCGCGGCTTCATGCGTTTCCCGACCATGAAACAGTTCCGCATCTCCTCCAACTTTAACCCGCGTCGCGTGAACCCGGTGACCGGCCGCGTGGCGCCGCACAAGGGCGTCGATTTCGCCATGCCGGTCGGCACGCCGGTGTTGGCGGTCGGTGACGGTGAGGTGGTGATCGCCAAACGCAGCGGCGCGGCGGGCAACTATGTGGCGATCCGTCACGGTCGCCAGTACACCACGCGCTATATGCACCTGAAAAAACTGCTGGTGAAACCGGGCCAGAAGGTGAAACGCGGTGATCGCATTGCGCTTTCCGGCAACACCGGGCGTTCCACCGGGCCGCACCTGCACTTTGAACTGTGGACCGGCCAACAGGCGGTGAACCCGCTGACGGCCAAGCTGCCGCGTTCCGAAGGGCTGAGCGGCAAAGACCGCAGCGATTATCTGGCGCAGGTGAAGGAAGTGGTTCCTCAGCTGCAGCTGGATTAATACCCCCTTTTTCAGGCGCTTCGGCGCCGTCAATTTCATCGGCCTGATTGCGGGCCGATGCTGTTTTATCTGGGCGGTTCGCGGTTGTTAATTGCAAAATCGGTGATGGCAATTATGATTAGCCGAATCGCTAAGCGAAGAGCATGTGCATGCAAAACGAGAAGAAATCGAACGTAGAGTTCATCCCGCAGTTTCAGAAAGCCTTTTTATATCCGCGCTACTGGGGCGTGTGGTTGGGAACCGGCGTGATGGCCGGCATTTCGCTGGTACCTGCGCGCCTACGCGATCCGGTGCTGGGGGCGGTCGGCAAACTGGCCGGCAAGCTGGCGAAGGGCGCACGCCGTCGTGCCCGCATCAACTTGCTTTATTGCTTGCCGGAGCTGCCGGAAAGCGAACGCGAGCACATCATCGACCAGATGTTTGCCTGCGCGCCGCAGTCGATGGTGCTGATGGCGGAACTGGCCTGCACCAAGCCCGAGAAAGTGCTCAAGCGCGTGCGTTGGCACGGTGAAGAGGTGTTGGACAAGATCCGGGCGGAAGGGCGCAACGTCATTTTCCTGGTGCCACACGGCTGGGCGGTGGATGTGCCGGCGATGCTGATGGCCGCGCGCGGCCAACCGATGGCCGCGATGTTCCACAATCAGCGTAATCAGCTGATCGACTACCTGTGGAATGCCGTGCGGCGTAAATTCGGCGGCCGCATGCACGCGCGGAACGACGGCATCAAACCGTTTATCAGTTCGGTACGGCAGGGGTATTGGGGCTACTATCTGCCCGATCAGGATCACGGCGCCGAGCACAGCGAGTTCGTCGATTTCTTCGCGACCTATAAGGCGACGCTGCCGGCGGTAGGCCGGTTGATGAAAGTGTGTCGTGCGGCGATCGTGCCTTTATTCCCGGTGTACGACGGCAAAACCAGCATGTTGGACATTTATATCCGCGAGCCGATGGATGACCTGGCCGAAGCCGACGATCCGCGCATTGCCCGCCGCATGAACGAAGAGGTGGAAAATCTGGTGGGCCCGAACCCGGAGCAGTACACCTGGATCCTCAAACTGCTGAAGACGCGCAAGGAAGGGGAGATTGAACCTTACTCGCGCGACGATCTGTATCGTTAATCCTGTCTCCCGCTAACGCCGGCCGGGCCACAACCCGGCTGGCGTCTCTTCAGATGTGCACCATACAGCCGCGAGCCCGCAGGATGTCGACGACTTTAGGCGTGCGGGTGAAATCATTCCAGCGCAGGTCCAGCTTGCGCAGGCGGCTCAGTTCGCCGAGGCTTTCCGGCAGGTCGCTCAGGCGGTTGGCGCGCAGGTCCAGACTTCTCAGCGCCGTCAGCTCGCCGGTATTTTCCGGCAGACGCGACAGCTGATTGAAACGCAGGTTCAGCTCGCTCAACCGCGGCAGCCGGCAGAAGGCCTGCGGCAGCTCGGCGATGGCATTGTTAGCCGCGTCGAGTATCTCCAGCTCACCGAGCTGAGCCATTTCCGCCGGCAGCGAAGTCAGGGCATTTTTCATGATATGCAGTTCGCGCAGCGCGCGAAGTTGCCCGATTTCGGCGGGCAGGCTGCCGATGCGGTTGTTGTATAAACGCAGCTCCTGCAATGCAACAAGCCTCGGTATTGCCTGTGGTAAAGCGGTTAAATGGTTGTCGGTCGCGTTGAGGTAAACCAACTGCTGCAGCTGCGCCAGCGAGCGCGGCAGCTCGCTAAAGCCGTTATCGCTCAGATAGAGGTATTTCAACCGATGCAGCTGCCCCAGTTCTTCGGGGAGTTCGCTTGCGCGATTGTGGCCAAAGTCGAACATCTCGAGCTGTTGCAACTGGCCAATCTCCGGCGGCAGGCGGTCGAGCTGATTACAGGAGATATTCAGCACCCGCAGATTTCGGTGCCGGAAGATCGGGGTGGGGAAGGCCGTCAGCAGATTGTCGTACAGGCTAATCTTGCGCAGCGCGTGGCCGGCCAACGGCGACTCGTCGAGCTGCGTCAGGCCGTGGCCGTCGAGATCGAGCTCATCACCGCTCGCTGCGGGAGTGTGTTGGTGGAGCATGGCGTTCTCCGTCTTTTATGGCGGTGTCAGGGCAAAAAAAATGCCGGCCAACGTGAGCCGGCCGGCATTTCGTCTGCGGCGTGGATTATTCGACGCGCAGGATACGGCTGGTATTGGTGGTGCCGACGGTTTCCATCACGTCGCCCTGGGTGACGATCACCAGATCGCCGGAGACCAGGAAGCCTTTGTCGCGCAGGCGATTGACGGCTTCATTGGCGGCGATCACGCCGTCTTTGTGGCTGTCGAAATACACCGGCGTCACGCCGCGATACAGCGCGGTCAGGTTCAGCGTGTGCTCATGACGCGACATGGCGAAGATCGGCAGGCCGGAGCTGATGCGCGACATCATCAGCGCGGTACGGCCGGACTCTGTCATGGCGATCAGTGCGGTAACGCCTTTCAGGTGGTTGGCGGCATACATCGAAGACATGGCAATCGCTTCTTCGATGTTGTCGAACTGCACGTCCAGGCGGTGTTTGGAGACGTTGATACTTGGGATCTTCTCGGCGCCCAGACAAACGCGCGCCATCGCCGCCACGGTTTCCGCCGGGTATTGGCCGGCGGCGGTTTCCGCCGACAGCATAACGGCGTCGGTGCCGTCCAGCACGGCGTTGGCCACGTCCATGACTTCGGCGCGGGTCGGCATCGGGTTAGTGATCATCGACTCCATCATCTGGGTCGCGGTGATCACCGCGCGGTTCAGGGTACGGGCGCGGCGGATCAGTTTCTTCTGAATGCCGACCAGTTCCGGATCGCCGATTTCGACGCCGAGGTCGCCACGGGCAACCATGACCACGTCGGAGGCCAGAATAATGTCGTCCATCGCTTCGTCGCTGCAGACCGCTTCGGCGCGCTCAACCTTGGACACGATCTTGGCATTGCAGCCGGCGTCGCGCGCCAGGCGGCGAGCATAGTTCAGGTCTTCACCGGTACGCGGGAAGGAGACCGCCAGGTAATCGACGCCAATCTTGGCGGCGGTCACGATGTCTGCCTTGTCTTTCTCGGTCAGCGCTTCGGCCGACAGGCCACCGCCGAGTTTGTTGATGCCCTTGTTGTTGGACAGCGGGCCGCCGACGGTGACTTCGGTAAACACTTTCATGCCCTGAACTTCGAGCACTTTCAGCTGAACGCGGCCGTCGTCGAGCAGCAGGACATCGCCCGGCACCACGTCGGCAGGCAGGCCTTTATAGTCGATACCGACTTTTTCTTTATCGCCTTCGCCTTTTGACAGGTTGGCGTCCAGCAGGAATTTATCGCCCACGTTGAGGAAGATTTTGCCTTCCTTGAAGGTGGATACGCGGATTTTCGGCCCTTGCAGATCGCCGAGGATAGCGACGTGACGTCCCAGTTTGGCGGCGATTTCACGCACTTTGTCAGCGCGAACCTGGTGGTCTTCCGGGCTGCCGTGGGAGAAGTTAAGCCGAACTACGTTGGCGCCGGCGGCAATGATCTTTTCCAGATTATTGTCGCGGTCTGTAGCCGGACCCAGGGTGGTAACGATTTTGGTTCTTCTGAGCCGTCTGGACATGTATTACTCCGTTGACTGGTGAAGCAAATATTGGTGTTGCGATAAACGTCGGATAACGAAACCAGGCGTGAAATGTAATTTTACAACACTGATATTTCACCCGGGTTACCCGCATGAGCATATTAACAGGGTACAGCCTCTGATGCCGTCATTCAAATGTCTGTTGAACGGCGATTTTTTCTTCGTCAGGTCACGAGTCAAAACTGTTGGGAATGACCACCCCTTTATCAAAGCGCGATTCTTTGAGCGCTTCTTTGACCCGCTTCAAGTTATCTCTGAATTTAGCCCCTCTGCGCAAGGTAAATCCGGTGGCGAGCACGTCAATGAGCGTTAATTGCGCGATCCGCGACACCATCGGCATGTAAACGTCGGTGTCTTCGGGCACATCGAGCAGCAAAGGGAGGGTCGCCGCCTGAGCGAGCGGGGTGTCGCGCGAGGTGATAGCCAATACCGTGGCGTCGTTTTCTCGCGCCAGGTGAGCCATCTCCACCAGATTCTTGGTGCGGCCGGTGTGTGAGATCAACACCACCACGTCCCCTTCGCCGGAGTTCATGCAGCTCATGCGTTGCATAACGATGTCATCGAAGTAGACCACCGGGATATTGAAGCGGAAAAATTTGTTCATCGCGTCGTGCGCCACCGCCGCGGAGGCGCCCAGGCCGAAGAAAGAGATCTTTTTTGCCTGGGTGAGCAGGTCAACCGCACGATTGATTGCGGCAATATCCAAATTTGCCTTTACTGTATCCAGGCTGGCCATGACCGATTCGAAGATCTTGCTGGTATAGGAATCGACGCTGTCGTCTTCCTCAACGTTACGGTTTACGTAGGGCGTGCCGTTAGCCAGGCTTTGGGCGAGGTGCAGTTTGAAATCGGGAAAGCCTTTGGTATCAAGGCGGCGGCAAAAGCGGTTGACGGTAGGTTCGCTGACGTCGGCCATGCGCGCCAGCGTGGCAATGCTGGAGTGAATGGCGGTCTGTGGGGAGGCCAGGATCACCTCGGCGACTTTCCTTTCAGATTTGCTCAGGAGTTCCAGATGGCTCTGGATTTTGTCCAGCGTATTCATATAACGAGAGTCACTCATGGTTTTATCCCTGTGGCTTTCAAGCAACAGCGCCGAATTTCGCCCGTGTTCGCCGCGCACGCAGACGCCAAACGAGCGGCTGTAACCTGGAATCGATAGGGTATGTCGATTTCAAACAAAGGAGAAATCAATGCCGGTTTAGTGAAAATATACTACGTGCTGGTAACCGTTGGCAGTCTCGACAGGGCGTATGCAGGCTTTTTTCACCAGAATATGACCTGTGTCTAACTTTCATAATGGTAACAGAGCGTCAAAAAAGACGAAAAATTACAGTTTTGCCCGCCTGTGCGGGCTCTGGCGTGCATTGGCGCTACCGCTGGAATCTTGAGGTCTTTTTTCCTGCTTCTGCACCGGGTTTGCTGGCCGTAGTCAAACAGAGTACATTAGTAATGTAAGAAAATTACAAATATCCTGCAACGAGGAGATGAACATGGCGGTAACCTCTACAGCCCAGGCGTGTGACCTGGTTATTTTCGGCGCGAAAGGTGATTTGGCGCGCCGTAAGCTGCTGCCTTCCCTGTACCAGTTAGAGAAAGCCGGACACATCCACCCGGATACGCGGATCATCGGCGTCGGCCGCGCGGAGTGGGATAAAAAAGCGTATACCGAAGTGGTCAAGGAAGCGCTTGGCACCTTCATGAAAGAAAAGTTGGATGATGAACTCTGGGCCACGCTGAGCGCACGCCTGGACTTCTGCAATCTGGACGTCAACGACAGCAAGAACTTTACCAAACTGGGTAAAATGCTGGATCAGAAACACCGTACCACCATCAACTACTTCGCCATGCCGCCAAGCACCTTCGGCGCCATCTGCAAAGGGTTGGGCGAAGCCAAGCTGAACCATGAGCCGGCGCGCGTGGTAATGGAAAAACCGTTGGGCACCGATCTGGCGTCCTCCCGCGTGATCAACGATCAGGTAGCGGAGTATTTCAACGAATCCCAGGTTTACCGTATCGACCACTATCTCGGCAAAGAGACGGTGCTGAACCTGTTGGCGCTGCGTTTCGCCAACTCGCTGTTCGCATCCAACTGGGATAACCGCACCATCGATTCGGTGCAGATCACCGTGGCGGAAGAGGTGGGCATCGAAGGGCGTTGGGGTTACTTCGACCAGGCCGGCCAGATGCGCGACATGATCCAGAACCACCTGCTGCAGATCCTGACCATGATCGCCATGTCGCCGCCGGCGGATCTGACCACCGACCGTATCCGCGACGAAAAGGTGAAGGTGTTGCGCTCGCTGCGCCGTATCGATCAGACCAATGTACGGGAAACCACCGTGCGCGGTCAGTACACCGCCGGTTTCGTCCAGGGCAAGAAAGTGCCGGGTTATCTGGAAGAGGAAGGGGCGAACAAGAGCAGCAGCACCGAAACCTTCGTCTCCATCCGCGTGGATATCGACAACTGGCAATGGGCCGGGGTGCCGTTCTACCTGCGTACCGGTAAACGTCTGCCGACCAAATGCTCGGAAGTGGTGGTGTACTTCAAAAACCCGCCGCTTAACTTGTTCAGCGATTCTTACCAGCAGCTGCCGCAGAACAAGCTGACCATCCGCCTGCAGCCGGACGAAGGCATCGAAATTCAGGTGCTGAACAAGGTGCCGGGGCTGGATCACAAGCACCGTCTGCAGACCACCAAGCTGGACCTGAGCTTCTCGGAAACCTTCAACCAGGAGCACGTGGCGGACGCCTACGAGCGCCTGCTGCTGGAGACCATGCGCGGCATTCAGGCGCTGTTCGTGCGCCGCGATGAAGTGGAAGAAGCCTGGAAGTGGGTCGACTCCATCATGGACGCATGGAAAGCCGACAACGAGGCGCCGAAGCCTTATCAGGCGGGCACCTGGGGGCCGGTGGCCTCGGTGGCGATGATCACCCGCGACGGCCGTTCCTGGAACGAGTTCGAGTAATGCGCAATGCCGGCAGCCTGTCTGCCGGCTTTTTTTTTGCCTGCGATCTGCGCGTGGGCCACATCACTTACGGTACGGCCGGACGTCCGCGCATTTGCGCGGAGCCCTGTGGCAGGGGCGTGCCATTGTTAACCGCGAGTAATGGAGAAATAACGATGAAAAACTGGAAAACCAGCGCCGAGCAGATCCTGACGGCAGGGCCGGTGGTGCCTGTTATCGTGATCAACAAGCTGGAGCAGGCGGTGCCGCTGGCGAAAGCGCTGGTTGCCGGCGGCGTGCGGGTACTGGAGGTGACGCTGCGCACCGCCTGCGGGCTGGAGGCTATCCGCGCTATTGCCAACGAGGTGCCGGAGGCCATCATCGGCGCCGGTACGGTGATCAATCCGCAGCAGCTGCGGGAGGTGACCGAGGCGGGGGCGCAGTTCGCCATCAGCCCGGGGCTGACCGAAGCCTTGCTGCAGGCGGCGACGGTGGGGCCTATCCCGCTGATCCCGGGCATCAGCACCGTTTCCGAGCTGATGCAAGGTATGGATCACGGCCTGCGCGAATTCAAATTCTTCCCGGCGGAAGCCAACGGCGGCGTGAAGGCGCTGCAGGCGATCGGCGGCCCGTTCCCGCAGGTGCGTTTTTGCCCGACCGGCGGCATTACGCCGAGCAACTACCGCGATTATTTGGCGCTGAAAAGCGTGCTTTGCATCGGCGGTTCCTGGCTGGTGCCGGCGGATGCGCTCGAAAGCGGCGACTATGCGCGCATCACTGAACTGGCGCGCAGCGCCGTCAGCGGGGCTGCGTTGTAACCCGCACCGCGCCTGGGGTTGGCGCTTATTTGCGCACCCGCGAATGTCGCAAGGCTCAACGCTTCGTTGAGCCTTTTTTAATTTTTATCGAGATTAACTTTCTTATTTTTAACCCGTTTTTTTCTGCTTTTTTATGAAAACGGCAGTTTGCTTTCTCATTTTGGCTGTGGTAAAAATATCTCAGTCGAAAATTTTACTTTTATGAGGATATTGGGCAAATCGCACGGTGTGCGGCTGATAATAGAGAACTATTATGATGACTATTAACGGAACTACCCTCAGAACCTCTACTTGCCAACTCTTCCTGTCTGCGATCCTTGCCAGTGAGCATCACTGGTGCAGCGAGCTATAGCGTCTTTCTCCCTTAACCGGTGCAGGTGGCGGGCTTAGGCCTTCACGCTACCGTTCAGCCGGGCAAACATTCTTTTTGCGTTTGGGTCAGTTTATCCCCAGGGATCTCTGCGTCTTGCGCGCCGCAATACGGCCGTTCGACGAGATAAATCGGGATAAATATGCCTTGGCGCGCGTAATTCGCCGTTTGGGAGAAAAATTATGATTTATTGGATCTTTTTAGGTTTGGCCATCATGACCGAAATCATCGGCACCTTGTCGATGAAATACGCCAGCGTCAATGGCGGCATGATCGGGCACATCGTGATGTACGTGATGATCACCGCTTCTTATGTGTTGCTGTCGGTGGCGGTAAAACGCGTGGCGCTGGGCGTGGCCTATGCGCTGTGGGAAGGCATCGGCATTCTGTTCATTACCCTGTTCAGCGTGCTGTGGTTCGACGAGCCGATCTCGGCGCTGAAGGTGTTGGGCCTGGCGACGCTGATCGCCGGCATCATGCTGGTGAAATCCGGCACCCGCAAAGAGCGAAAACAGGTCAGCCCGCGAGGTGACAACCATGCAACAGTTTGAGTTGTACCACATTGGGTTCCTGGGACTGGCGATCGTGCTGGAAATCATCGCCAACATCTTCCTGAAGATGTCGGACGGCTTCCGCAAAATTTGGCTGGGGCTGTTGTCGCTGCTGTCGGTACTCGGCGCGTTCAGCGCCCTGGCGCAGGCGGTGAAGGGCATCGATCTGTCGATCGCTTATGCGCTGTGGGGCGGTTTCGGTATCGCCGCCACCATCGCCGCAGGCTGGATCATGTTCGGCCAGCGGTTGAACGCCAAAGGCTGGATTGGCCTGGCGCTGCTGCTGACGGGGATGGTGATCCTCAAACTGTCCTGATAGCCGGCAATAAAAAAACCGCAGGCGTTGCCGTCTGCGGTTTTTTTCGTCTGCGCTCAGGCTTACAGCGCGGCGATGATTTTGATTTCCACCTTGTACTTCGGATTCATCAGCTGCGCCTGCACCGTGCAGCGCACCGGCGCGCTGCCGGCGACCACCCAGGCGTCCCAGGCGGCGTTCATCGCGGCGAAGTCGGCGGTGTTGGCCAGGAAGATGGTGGCATCCAGAATGCGGCTTTTGTCCGAACCGACGCGCGCCAGCAGCACGTCGATGGCGGCGAGGGCGTTGGCGGTCTGCGCGGTCGCGTCGTCGTCCAGGTTTTCCGGCACGCTGGTGTAGTAAACGGTCTCGTTGTGCACCACGGCTTCGGACCAGCGCTGATCGGGATCAATTCTTTCGATATTCATTTGCTTATCTCCATATCATAGTCGCGCTAAGGGTAGCACAGCCGGTCATGAAAATGCGCGGCGATAAAGTGGGTGGTAGCCGAGCGGCAGGCTTGGCATAATCACCGCTGAATGACACCGGCAGAGAGACAGCGTGACAGACGATTTTGCAACAGACGGCGCATTGGCGCAGGCTATCAAGGGATTCAAACCGCGTGAGCCGCAGCGGCAGATGGCGCAAGCCGTTACCGAGGCGATCAATTTCAAGCAGGAGCTGGTGGTGGAAGCCGGCACCGGCACCGGCAAAACCTTCGCTTATCTGGCGCCGGCGCTGCGCGCCGATCGTAAAGTGATCATCTCGACCGGTTCGAAAGCGTTGCAGGATCAGCTGTATGCGCGCGATCTGCCTACCGTTGCCAAGGCCTTGAAGTACAAAGGCAAGCTGGCGCTGCTGAAGGGGCGCTCCAACTACCTGTGTCTGGAACGGCTGGAGCAGCAGTCGATGGCCGGCGGCGAACTGGCGGGGCAGACGCTGATCGATCTGGTGCAGCTGCGCAAGTGGTCGTCGCAGACCAAAGAGGGCGACATCAGCACCTGCAGCGAAGTGGCGGAAGACAGCTTCGTCTGGCCATTGGTGACCAGCACCAATGACAACTGCCTGGGCAGCGACTGCCCGCTGTATCAGGATTGCTTCGTGGTCAAGGCGCGTCGCCGCGCGATGGATGCGGATGTGGTGGTGGTGAACCATCACCTGTTCCTGGCGGATATGGTGGTGAAAGAGGGCGGTTTCGCCGAGCTGATCCCGGAAGCCGAGGTGATGATTTTCGACGAGGCGCACCAAATCCCCGACATCGCCAGCCAGTATTTCGGCCAGCAGCTCACCAGCCGCCAACTGTTGGATCTGGCGAAGGACATCACCATCGCCTACCGCACCGAGGTGCGCGACGCCGCTCAACTGCAAAAAAGCGCCGACCGTCTCAGCCTGAGCACGCAAGATTTTCGCCTGAATCTGGGCGAGCCGGGTTTTCGCGGCAATCTGCGCGACGTGCTCGGCGAACCCAACGTGCAGCGCGCTCTGTTGCTGCTCGATGACGCGCTGGAGCTGTGTTATGACGTGATGAAGCTGTCGCTGGGGCGTTCGGCGCTGCTGGACGCTGCCTTTGAACGCGCCACGCTGTACCGCGCGCGGCTCAAGCGGCTGAAGGCGGTGACGGAGCCGGGCTACAGCTATTGGTATGAATGCAACTCGCGCCACTTCGTGCTGGCGCTGACGCCGCTGACGGTGGCCGATCGGTTCCGCGAAATGCTGGACGACAAGCCGGGCAGCTGGATCTTTACCTCGGCCACGCTGTCGGTCAATGACCAGTTGGGTCATTTCACCGAACGGCTGGGGCTGACCAAGGCCAAAACGCTGCTGTTGCCGAGCCCGTTCGACTATGCCAAACAGGCGTTGCTGTGCGTGCCGCGCTTTTTGCCTTCGCCGAATCAGCCCGGCGGGGCCCGCCAGCTGGCGCGCATGCTGCGGCCATTAATCGAAGCCAACAACGGCCGCTGCTTCTTTTTATGCACCTCGCACCAGATGATGCGCGAGTTGGCGGAAGAGTTCCGCGCCACGATGACGCTGCCGGTGCTGTTGCAAGGGGAAACCAGCAAAGGGCAGCTGCTCGCGCAGTTCGTCGCCGCCGGTAACGCGCTGCTGGTGGCGACCAGCAGCTTCTGGGAAGGGGTGGACGTGCGCGGCGACGCGCTGTCCTGCGTCATTATCGATAAACTGCCGTTTACTTCACCGGACGATCCGCTGCTGAAGGCGCGCATTGAGGATTGTCGCCTGCGCGGCGGTGACCCGTTCAATGACGTGCAGTTGCCGGATGCGGTCATCACCCTGAAACAGGGCGTCGGCCGCTTGATCCGCGACACTGACGACCGCGGCGTGCTGGTGATTTGCGATAACCGTCTGGTGATGCGGCCTTATGGCGAGGTGTTCCTCAATAGCCTGCCGCCGACGCCGCGCACCCGCGATCTGAAGCAGGCCATCGCCTTCCTGCAGACCGCCGATGCGTCGGCCACGTGAAAGATGAAGGGCTTACGGGGCTGTGCTACAATGCGCGCCCTGTATGAAAAACCCAGTTTTATTCCCGCCAGAGGTTGGCATGTCCACGCGAATTTTAGCGATCGATACCGCGACGGAAGCCTGTTCCGTCGCCGTCTGGAATCAAGGCGAAATCCACGCCCTGTTTGAGCTGTGCCCACGCGAGCATACGCAACGAATTTTACCTATGGTGCAGCAGGTGCTGGCGGAATCCGGTCTGGCGCTCAACCAGCTCGACGCGCTGGCCTTCGGTCGCGGCCCCGGCAGCTTTACCGGGGTGCGCATCGGCATCGGCATCGCTCAGGGCCTGGCGCTGGGCGCCGATCTGCCGATGATTGGCGTTTCCACGCTGCAAACCATGGCGCAGGGCGCCTGGCGCGTCAGCGGCGCGGCGCGCGTGCTGGCGGCGATCGATGCGCGTATGGGGGAAGTCTACTGGGGGCAGTTCGAACGCCAGGTGGACGGCAGCTGGTTGGCAAGCGAAGGCGAAGCCGTGCTGTCGCCGGCGCAGGCGCTGGAGCGTGCGCAGCGCCTGCAGGGCGAATGGGCCCACGTCGGAACCGGCTGGCAAACCTATCCCGACCTGGTCAACGGTTCAACCCTGAGCGTACGCGACGGCCAAATGCTGTTGCCGCAGGCGCAAGACATGCTGCCGCTGGCGCTGCACGCCTGGCAACAGGGGTTGGCGGTGGCGGTGGAAAACGCCGAGCCCACCTATCTGCGCAATGAAGTGACCTGGAAAAAACTGCCGGGCCGCGAGTAAGCGCGGCGTATTGTGCTGTTGTTGAGGCCGGGCGACGAAAGCCTGCAACTTGAACGATGAAACGCGGTCAAAGTTACAGGCATTTCAGGAGATTGCGACCATGTTAATCCGCACTGCAAGTAAAAAGCTGTCGCTGCTGGCCGTCGCCTGCGGCGCGCTGGTTCTGACCGGGTGCGTCACCGTACCGGATGCGATCAAAGGCACCAGCCCCTCGCCGGTGACTCAGCTTTCCTCGGTACAAAATGCACCGAACCTGTTTACCGGCGCGGAAGCCCGCTTCGGCGGCACCGTGGTCAACGTCGCCAATGAGCAAGGGCGCACGGTGCTGGAGATTGCGGCGGTGCCGCTCGACAGCGGTGCACGGCCGATACTGGGCGAACCGTCGCGCGGCCGCTTGCTGGCCACGGTAAACGGCTTCCTCGAACCGGTTGATTTCAAAGGCCAGTTGGTGACCGTCGTCGGCCCTATTACCGGGCTGAAAGAGGGGCGGATCGGCATGACGCCGTATCGCTTCGTGACGATGAACGTGACCGGTTTCAAACGCTGGCATCTGGTGCAGCAGGTGGTGATGCCGCCGGCGCCGATGGGCCCTTGGGGCTGGCGCGGTGGCC
The DNA here is from genome assembly GCF_002935055.1 of Serratia sp. SSNIH1. Lineage (NCBI taxonomy): Bacteria > Pseudomonadati > Pseudomonadota > Gammaproteobacteria > Enterobacterales > Yersiniaceae > Serratia > Serratia sp. SSNIH1. The sequence continues at coordinate 3,390,541 of NZ_CP026383.1, read as the reverse complement.
CGTGGGGGCCCGGTTGGGGGGCAGGCTATGGCTGGTATAACCCTGGCCCGGCACAGGTGCAAACCATCGTAACCGAGTAGCATACGCTTGATGTGAACAAATTTGACAGGGCGGCTCAGGCCGCCTTTTTGTTTTTTGGGATAAGGAATATCCGACAATTAGTGACGTACATCGCAACCTGAATAATGTTTAAAACCCAAACTGGTCTGCTGAGTTAAAATATTGTTATGGTTAGGCTGCGAGTTTGAGGGCTGCGATGATAATTAGTAATGATTTCAGGAGTAATACCTTGGATAAGGTCTGGTTAAAACGGTATCCGGCAGATGTGCCCGCAGAGATTGATGCCGATCGCTATTCGTCGTTGATCGAAATGTTTGAGCATGCCGTGCAACGCTATGCCGATCAGCCCGCCTTTATCAACATGGGCGAGGTGATGACCTTCCGCAAACTGGAAGAACGCAGCCGGGCTTTCGCGGCTTACCTGCAAAATGAACTGGGCCTGAAGAAGGGCGACCGCGTCGCGCTGATGATGCCAAACCTGTTGCAATACCCCATCGCGCTGTTCGGCATTCTGCGCGCCGGCATGGTGGTGGTCAACGTCAACCCGCTGTATACCCCGCGCGAGCTGGAGCACCAGTTGAACGACAGCGGTGCCAGCGCCATCGTCATCGTCTCCAACTTTGCCCATACGCTGGAAAAAGTGGTGTTCAACACCCCGATCAAACACGTGATCCTGACGCGCATGGGCGATCAGCTTTCGGCCGCCAAAGGCACGCTGGTCAACTTCGTGGTCAAGTACGTTAAGCGCCTGGTACCGAAATACAACCTGCCGGACGCCATTTCATTCCGCAGCGCGCTGCAGCGCGGCCGGCGTCTGCAATATGTGAAACCGGACATCATTAATGCCGATCTGGCCTTCCTGCAATACACCGGCGGCACCACCGGGGTGGCAAAGGGCGCGATGTTGACGCACCGCAACATGCAGGCCAACCTCGAGCAGGCCAAAGCCGCCTATTTGCCGCTGTTCCGCGAAGGGCAGGAACTGGTGGTGACGGCGTTGCCGCTGTATCACATTTTCGCGCTGACGGTGAACTGCCTGCTGTTTATCGACCTGGGCGGGCGCAATTTGCTGATCACTAATCCGCGCGATATTCCGGGGCTGGTGAAGGAACTCGGCAAATATCCGTTCACCGTCATGAGCGGGGTCAATACCTTGTTCAACGCGTTGCTGAACAACGAGGATTTCCACAAGCTCGATTTCTCTACGCTGCGTTTCTCGGTCGGCGGCGGGATGTCGGTGCAAAAAGCGGTGGCCGAGAAGTGGGAGCAAACCACCGGCAAACACCTGCTGGAAGGCTATGGCCTGACGGAGTGCGCGCCGCTGGTGGCCGGTAACCCTTACGATCTGAAACACTACAGCGGCAGCATCGGTTTGCCGGTGCCGTCGACGGACATTCGGCTGGTTGACGACAACGGTCACGATGTGCCGTCGGGCGAACCCGGCGAACTGTGGGTCAAAGGGCCGCAAGTTATGTTAGGCTATTGGCAGCGCCCGGACGCCACCGACGAAGTGCTGAAAGACGGCTGGCTGGCGACCGGTGATGTGGTGACCGTAGACGATCAGGGGTTTGTGCGCATCGTCGACCGTAAGAAAGACATGATCCTGGTCTCCGGTTTCAACGTTTACCCGAACGAAATCGAGGACGTGGTCAGCCAGCATCCGAAGGTGCTTGAATGTGCGGCGATCGGCGTGCCCAGCGAAGTCTCCGGCGAAACGGTGAAGATCTGCGTGGTGAAGAAAGACGCCTCGCTGACCAAGGAAGAGCTGTTGACCCATTGCCGTCGCCACCTGACCGGGTATAAAGTGCCTAAAATTGTTGAGTTCCGCGATGAACTGCCGAAGTCGAACGTCGGCAAGATTTTGCGGCGAGAACTGCGTGATGAGCAAAAAACACCAAAACCGGCCGATGCCGCCTAGGTGTCGCTCTCGCGCCTGACTATCAACAACGCCGGTGAATGCCGGCGTTGTTGTGTTTGAATCCTACAAGAGAATGATGTTTTGAATTATCAGTTGATCACTACCGATGCCGGATTGCAGCAGGTCTGCGAGCAGGCGAGAAAGCATGCCCAGATTGCGCTGGACACCGAGTTTGTCAGAACGCGCACCTACTATCCGCAGCTGGGCCTGATCCAGCTCTACGACGGTGAACAACTCTCCCTCATAGATCCTCTGCCGATCAAGCAATGGCAGCCGTTTGTCGACCTGCTGGCCGACACCGCCGTGGTGAAGTTCCTGCATGCCGGCAGTGAAGATCTCGAAGTGTTTCTCAACGCCTTTAAAACGCTGCCGACGCCGATGGTCGATACCCAGATCCTGGCGGCCTTTACCGGCCGGCCGCTCTCCTGTGGCTTCGCGACGCTGGTGGCGGAGTACATGAAGGTTGAGCTCGACAAGAGCGAGTCGCGCACCGACTGGCTGGCGCGTCCGCTGACCGAAAGGCAGTGTGTGTACGCGGCTGCCGACGTGTTCTATCTGCTGCCGATGGCCAAACAGCTGGTGCAGGAGACGGAAGAGGCCGGTTGGACCGCGGCGGCCAATAACGAGTGTCTGCTGCTGTGCCAGCGCCGTAGCGAGACGCTGGCGCCGGCATTGGCCTACCGTGAAATCAGCAACGCCTGGCAGCTGCGCCCGCGTCAGCTCGGTTGTCTGCAGAAGTTGGCGGAATGGCGGCTGCGCCAGGCGCGCGAGCGCGATCTGGCGGTGAACTTCGTGGTGCGTGAGGAAAACCTGTGGCAGGTGGCGCGCTATATGCCGTCTTCGCTGGGAGAACTGGATTCGCTGGGCCTGAGCGGGCCGGAGATCCGTTATCACGGTAAAACGCTGCTGGCGCTGGTGGCGGAAGCCGAAGCGCTGGAAGAATCCGAGTTGCCGGCGCCGTTGGCTAACCTTATCGATCAGCCGGGCTACAAGAAGGTGTTCAAAGACATCAAGGCGGCGATTGCTGCCGTCAGCGAGCAAAGCGGGTTGAGCAGCGAATTGCTGGCATCCCGTCGCCAAATTAACCAATTGCTGAACTGGCATTGGAAACTGAAGGACGGCGAAAGTCGCCCTGAATTAATCAGCGGCTGGCGCGGCGATCTATTAATGGCACCGCTGCAGGACATCCTGAAAGATTATTAAACGCTGATTATCACCAGGGCAGGGTAGGGAAACTCTGCTCGGGTGAATATAGGCAGGAAATAATGCGTTGAAGGTAAATCTGGCCAGAATTTACTTTAAACGAGGCGGCGGCAAAGTTAATTGGGAATTGTCCCAAAGGGAAAAATCGCTTTTTTGCTGCCGATAAAGCTTAATAACTGGATGCACATACAGTTACCCCCTGCACAAAATATACAGGGGGTAATTAATGCGTCGCAATCATTTAGCAGCTTCTTCCGATTCCGGTAATGTCACGTTAAGTTCAAGTACCGAAATATCGTCCCCTTTCTGCTCGAATTGCACGTGCAGCATTTCAGGATCGATCTGAATGTATTTGCAAATAACCGCCAGAATATCGCGTTTCAGATCAGGCAGATACGGGGGCTCACTGTCCCCGCGACGACGCTCTGCGACGATAATCTGCAGCCGTTCCTTGGCTATATTGGCTGTCTGTTTTTTGCGGGACAGAAAGAAGTCTAATAAGGCCATGGTTTATCCCCCAAAAAGGCGTTTCAGGAAACCCTTCTTCTCTTCTTCAATGAAGCGGAATGGGCGTTCTTCCCCCAACAAGCGGCAAACGGTATCGTCGTACGCCTTACCGGCGTCTGACTCGGCATCCAGAATGACAGGCTCACCCTGGTTGGAAGCGCGCAGCACGGACTGGTCTTCCGGAATCACACCCACCAGTGGAATGCGCAGGATTTCCAGCACGTCTTCCATGCTCAGCATGTCGCCACGGCTGACGCGGCCCGGGTTGTAACGGGTCAACAGCAGGTGTTCCTTGATTGGCGATTCGCCTTTCTCGGCGCGGCGTGACTTGGAAGAGAGGATGCCCAGGATACGGTCGGAGTCGCGTACCGAAGACACTTCCGGGTTGGTGGTGATGATAGCTTCGTCGGCGAAGTACAGCGCCATCAGCGCACCGGTTTCGATACCGGCCGGTGAATCGCACACCACGAAGTCAAAATCCATCTCGCCGAGATCGTTGAGAATTTTTTCAACGCCTTCGCGGGTCAACGCGTCTTTGTCGCGCGTCTGCGAAGCAGGCAGGATATAGAGGTTTTCAGTGCGTTTGTCTTTGATCAACGCCTGATTCAGCGTGGCATCGCCCTGAATCACGTTCACGAAATCATACACTACCCGACGTTCGCAGCCCATGATCAGGTCAAGATTACGCAGGCCGATATCGAAATCGATCACGACGGTTTTCTTGCCTTTCTGGGCCAGGCCGGTAGCGATGGCCGCGCTCGAAGTGGTCTTGCCAACGCCCCCTTTACCCGATGTAACAACAATAATGCGTGCCATGAAATGGATTCCTTGTCAAAAGGGCTTAGTTTAAAGGTTGTATGGTTAAAGCGTTATCCAACAGGCTGAGTCGTACGGCCTGCCCGACGTAATCGGACGGGATTTGGTCGCTCAACCAGTACTGCCCTGCGATAGAGACTAGCTCAGCCGCCAGGTGGGTGCAAAAAATCTGACATTGCGTGTCGCCTGACGCGCCTGCCAGTGCGCGACCGCGCATCATGCCGTAGACATGAATGTTGCCGTCGGCAATCAATTCGGCGCCGGCGCTGACGCTGTTGGTCACGATAAGATCGCAGTTGCGGGCGTAAATCTGTTGGCCGGAACGGACAGGCGTGCTGATGATACGCGTTTTGGCGGGGGCGTTATCCGCCACCACGGGCGCAGGCGCAGGCTCCGGCGCCGCCATCTTTTGGCCTTTGCCTTCGCTCAGCAGCGGCAGCCCGGCACGGGCTATCGCGCGCTTTTGACGCTCATCTCTGCAACCGCTGATACCCACAACGCGCAGACCTGCTGCCGCGACAGCCTGTTGAAGTTCTTTCCAGTTCGCATCGCCATCCAGCGTTGCGACATTGATAACAACAGGGGCGTTTTTCAGAAAAGCGGGCGCTTGCTCAACTTTCTCCTGTAACGCCTGACGTATTACCTCAGGCTGCGAATTATGCAAATGAACAACCGATAGGGTAAAACTGCTGCCTTTTAGCTCAATTGGCGATTGTGACATCTATCCTGACTCAGTCTCAGCAACTTTAAATCCCCGGAATACCACTCGGGGTGCGATATTCCGATGTACTATAAGCATGTTATAGTCAGAGTTATATCCAGGCAAGACGCTCCCTCAATTAAATAGAGTTAAAAAAATGCTTTGTGTGATCTATAGAAGCCCGAAACGCGATCAAACTTATCTTTATGTCGAAAAAAAAGACGATTTCTCTCGTGTGCCGGAAGAGCTGATGAAAAGTTTCGGTGTGCCGCAATTCGCCATGATGCTTTCGCTCGATGAGCGCAAGAAATTGGCCTCGGCGGATATCGAAAAGGTGAAGCAGGCGTTGAAAGACGAAGGCTATTACCTGCAGTTCCCGCCGCCGGTAGAAAACCTGCTCAATCAGCATCTGGCGGGCGACAAAGCCTGAGACGGCGGCTATGGCCAGGGGAGGCGCGATGACACGTTCGGCGAGAAGAACCGTATTGGCCGCCTGGCTGGCGCTGGGCGGTGTGCTGATACCGGGCGCGCCGCAGGCGGCACAGGAGGCGACGCTGGCGGCGAGCGGCCGGGATCCGGCGCAGTTCCCGGCGTATGTCGAGCAACTCAAGCGCCAGGCGCGGGAGCAGGGCATCAGCCAGAGCACCCTTGACCGTGCTTTTGCGCAAATACATTTCGTCGATCGGGTGATCAAGGCCGATCGCAATCAGCCGGAGCAGAAGGTCACCCTGGATGACTACCTGCGGCGTGTGATGTCGCCCGCCAAGGTACGCCAGGGGCGCGAACTGTACCGGCAGCGCCAGGCACAATGGACGCGCGCCAGCGAGCGCTATCAGGTGCCGGGGCGCTATATCATCGCGCTGTGGGGCATGGAAAGCGCCTACGGTAAGATTCAGGGGCGGGAAGACGTGGTGTCTGCGCTGGCGACGCTGGCGTTTGAAGGGCGCCGCGAGGCCTTTTTCAGCCAGGAGCTGATGGCGGCGTTGCAGATAGTCGAGCAGGGGCATGTCGGCGATACGCCGCTGAAAGGCTCCTGGGCAGGCGCAATGGGGCAATGCCAGTTTATGCCAAGCTCCTTCTTGCGCTACGCGGCGGACGGCGACGGTGACGGGCGCATCGATATCTGGAACAACATTGATGATGTCTTCGCGTCTACGGCCCGTTATTTGTCCAAAGAGGGCTGGCAGGCCGGTATCGGCTGGGGGCGTGAGGTCAAATTGCCCGCCGGTTTCAATCGGGCCGAGCTGGGGTTGAAAGACGCGCAGGCGCGCAGCGTCAATGCCTGGCAACAACGCGGGGTGCGTCGTGCGGATGGCAGTGCGTTGCCGCATGCCGTTCAGCGCGGTTGGATCATCGCGCCGGATGACCTGCAGGGGCGGACGTTCCTGGTCTATGATAATTTTCGCACCCTCATGCACTGGAATCGCTCTTACTATTTCGCCCTCGCCGTGGGTATGATGGCGGACGCGATCGGGCATTGATCCGGCCCACCAATAATCGGCTTGGCGCGCCAAGCCTCTACAGTTTGGGAGAAGCGGTATGTATCAACATAGAGACTGGCAGGGTTCGCTGCTCGATTTCCCGGTGAACAAGGTGGTCTGCGTCGGCAGCAACTACGCCGATCACATCAAGGAAATGGGCAGCGCGGTTTCCGTCGAGCCGGTAGTGTTTATCAAACCGGAAACGGCGCTGTGCGATATTCGCCAGCCGGTGGCCATCCCGAAAGAGTTCGGTGCGGTGCATCATGAGGTGGAGCTGGCGGTACTGATCGGCACGCCGTTGAAACAGGCCAACGAAGACCGCGTTGCGCGGGCGATCGCCGGCTACGGTGTGGCGCTCGATCTGACGCTGCGCGATCTGCAGGCGGGCTTTAAAAAAGCCGGTCAGCCTTGGGAAAAGGCCAAGGCCTTCGACGGTTCCTGCCCGATGTCGGGGTTTATCCCGGTGGCGGAATTCGGCGATCCGCAAAATGCCGAGCTGTCGCTGACCGTTAACGATCAACTGCGCCAGCAGGGCAATACGCGTGACATGATCACGCCGATCCTGCCGCTTATCAGCTACATGAGCCGTTTCTTCACGCTGCGCGCCGGCGACATCATCCTGACCGGCACGCCGCAGGGCGTGGGCCCGATGGCCTCCGGCGACATGCTTAAAATCAGCCTGAACGGCAAAACGCTCAGCACCCGCGTGATCTGATCTCTCTTGCCGCCGGCGCCGTCGGCGGCAAAGCTTGCATCTTGTGGTTAAAATGTCTATATAGTCCCCCCTCGAACCTGTGCGCAGGTGACTTATCCATTTACCGAAACCGGACGCTAACATGTCACAACTCGCTTTTTGGCAACAGAAAACGCTGGCGGAAATGTCAGAACAAGAGTGGGAATCGCTGTGCGACGGGTGCGGGCAATGCTGTTTGAATAAGCTGATCGACGAAGATACCGACGAGATTTATTTTACCAACGTAGCCTGCAACCAGCTCAACATCAAATCCTGCCAATGCCGTAACTATGAGCGGCGCTTCGAGCTGGAAGAGGACTGCATCAAACTGACGCGCGAGAACCTCACGACCTTCGATTGGTTGCCGCCGACCTGCGCCTATCGCCTGATCGGTGAAGGCAAACCGCTGTTCCCTTGGCATCCGCTGCTGAGTGGCTCCAAGGCGGCGATGCACGGCGAGCGCATCACGGTGCGGCATATCGCGGTGCGCGAGAGCGAAGTCGTGGACTGGCAGGATCATATCCTCAACAAGCCGGACTGGGCCAGGTAACGTCACCCCTTGGGCAGCAAGAGGGCGGCGTATTCAGACATTCCGTCCTCTGCGCTATCTAGCGCGCTACCGTCGGGCGTGGGGGTTATGGCATAACCGCCACTTCACGCTTTTTTATCGCGGCGATGCCAGTTAGCCAGATTTTTCAGCGGCTGCTTCACATACGGGCTGGCTTTGATCAGGCTGAACAGCAGTTTATTCACCGCCGTACCCACCTTGTCCATCGGCCGGTCGATATCGATAAACAGCACCGCACGCAGCTCGTCGGTGTCGTTGCGGACCTCGTGCTCGTAGGAATCATCAAACAGAATCACCTTGCCCTCATCCCAGTGCAGGATCTGATCGTCAACGCGGATCCACAGCTTTTCCCGATCCTTTGGCACGATCAACCCCAGGTGCGCACGCACCACGGCACGGGTCGGGCCCTTGTGGGGCACGATGTGATAGTGCGGTTTAAGGATCGAAAACATCGCGGTGCGCATGCCGGGGATCTCGCTGACCGCCTGTGCGGTGTGCGGGCAAATGGCGCAGTTCTCATCAACCCGCTGCCCGTAGACGAACAGCCCGAAGGTTTTCCAGTTATCCCCTTTAGAGATGCGTTTCTGATCCGGAGATATTTGGTGGAACGCGGGAATATCTTCCGGATGCTCCAGCAGCCGATCCAACTCCGCCCGAATTGCCGGCCAATGGGCTTCCAGCGTTGCCACCCAGTTAAATTCATGATTACCGATCTGCGGCGTAGTCGAGATTAGCGAATGACGGGTCTGAAACTGGCCGTTCCAGCGCAGGAATCTTTTCCCGGCTTAAGCAGCAGGCGGCGCAGGAGGGGGCGCTGAGATGCAGGGGTCAATGCGGTATCCGGCATAGAATCGTGTCCTTGGTGTCATTGACGTTATGCAGTCAGGCAGAGACAGGGCCTGGCTCACCGAAAGAAAGGGTGAAAATCACAACGTCATTCAGCATAAGGAAAGCATCGCGAATGATTTTAATCATTAGTGCGCGAACGGTGAGCGGGGCTTGGGATAAAGGGGAATATTCGCCAATCAGATGAGGGAGGAAGGAAAAAAGCCCCTGCAAAGATGAGGGGCAAGACACACAACAACACCAGGGAAATCGGTAATACTCACTTTGCCGATACTATAAGGATTTTATGGGCAAACTTCACCAAAATATTGTGCTCTGAATGTGACAAAGACGCAGTGGTTCATAAGTAACGGTAATTTATTGCTGCTCTAAGGCGGAAAGGAAAGCGCTGCTGCCGCCCGTTGTTGCCCGCCAACATCGCAGAAGTTTAATGTTATGTAAATTACGCGCTTAACCGAGCCGGAATGCTTCTTTTTAAACGATAAGTTGGGTAATTTGGCCGCTCTCCCGCATGTTCGAGAGTATAACAATGAAAATGATCCGTCTGTTTGCCGTGGCTGGAGCGCTGATTGTGCTCGTTTATTTCCTTACGCATACCTGAAATGGGGTTATCTCTGAATTTGACCGCAATACCCTAAAAAAACGGCGCCTTTCGGCGCCGTTTTTTGTTTGTCTGCCGATCAGCGGCCGAACAGGTCGCGGCGACGTGGGCGAACAAATTGTGCGATCAGCACAATCAGCGCCACCAGCAGATAGGCGCCGAAGATGCCGACCAGCCACTGTGGCATTTCCAGCGTCAGGAACTGCCATTGGCGCACGGAGCAGTCGCCGGAAGCGTGGAACACCGCCGGCAGCCATTTGTCCAGCGGCAGCCACGAAGGGAAGCTGACGAAGAAATCGCAGGTATTGAACGGCGAAGGGTGCAACTGGATCATGGTGTGCTTCCACGCCAGCTGTACGCCTTCCCAGGCGCTGTAGATCCACAGCAAGATCGCCACATAGCGCAGTGGGGTTTTCGGCGCGATGGCACCCACCAGCGAGGCGCCGAGGATGCCGAACAGCGCGCAACGCTCGTAAATGCACATGACGCAGGGCTGCAGCAGCATAACGTGCTGGAAATAGAGCGCGACCAGTTCCAACACCAACGCTGTCAGGGCCATCAGCAGCCAGGCGCCGCGTCCTTGTGAACAGCGGTTAAAGAATTGCAACATATCTAGATTCTTCCATGCAGTAAGCAATTGAACCGGCAGTGTAAACCAATTCCTTCTCGCTGCCAGCCACCTGGGCCGGATTCAGCGTAAAAATAGTCGGTTCACCCTGCCGGCGCCGCCTTAGTGGCCGACGGCGTCGATGGGCGGCAGCGCCAGCCAATGCCACTGCGTCAGCAGCTCGGTCGCCGGCTCCAGAGTGAACTGGACGCACAGCAGACCGACCACCGTCAGAACCACCGTATAAGGCAGGGCCATCCACACCATGCGGCCATACGACAGACGCACCAGCGGCGCCAATGCCGACGTCAGCAGGAACAGGAAAGCGGCCTGGCCGTTAGGGGTGGCAACCGAAGGCAGGTTGGTGCCGGTATTGATGGCAACCGCCAGCAGCTCAAACTGCTTCAGCGCGATGGTGCCGGTCTCCAGCGCCGTGCGCGCCTCGTTAATGTAGACCGTGCCGACGAACACGTTGTCGGAAACCGACGACAGCAGACCGTTGAACAGGTAGAACAGCGAAAGCTGAGAGGCGGGGTCGGCGCGCAGCACAAACTGGATCACCGGGCTGAACAGGTGCTGCTCGATGATCACCGCGACCACGGTGAAAAACACCGTCAGCAGGGCGGTGAACGGCAACGCTTCCTGGAACGCTTTGCCGATGGCGTGTTCGTCGTTTACGCCGCACAGGGAAGTGGCGAGGATGATCACCGACAGGCCGATCAGCCCAACTTCCGCCAGATGGAAGGCCAGCGCCAGCACCAGCCAAACGCCGATCAGCGCCTGCATCACCAGCTTGAGGCGTTCTTGCCTGCTGCGGCCGGCGGTGGCTTTGCGATCATACTCTTTCAGCACGTCGCGCACCGCCGCCGGCAACTGCGCGCCATAGCCAAACAGGCGAAAACGCTCTACCAGCCAACAGACCAGCAGACCGCACACCAACACCGGCAGCGTGACCGGCGCCATCCGCAGGAAGAAATCGATAAAGCCCCAGCCCGCGCTTTTGGCGATGATCAGGTTTTGCGGCTCGCCTACCATGGTCATGACCCCGCCGAGCGCGGTGCCGACGCCGGCGTGCATCAGCAGGCTGCGCAGAAAGGCGCGGAATTGTTCCAGCGTCTGCTTGCGTTCTTCACCGGTGAAATCGCTGTCATCGCCGATGTCGCCATCGGGGCGATTCGACGTCACGTTGTGATAGATGGAATAAAAGCCGGTGGCCACGCTAATCACTACCGCCACGACCGTCAGCGCGTCGAGGAAGGCGGAAAGGAAGGCGGCGGCCAGGCAGAACGCCAGCGACAGCAGCGTTTTCGAACGGATGTTGAGCAGCAGCTTGGTGAAGACGAACAGTAGCAGCTGCTTCATAAAGTAGATGCCGGCCACCATAAAGACCAGCAGAAGCAAGACTTCCAGGTTATGTTCGATTTCCTGCGAGACCTGCGCCGGGCTGGTCATGCCGATGGCCACCGCCTCCAGCGCCAGCAGGCCGCCCGGCAGCAGCGGGTAGCATTTCAACGCCATCGCCAGGGTAAAGATGAACTCGACCACCAGCAGCCAACCCGCGACAAACGGGCTGGCGAAGAAGAACACCAAGGGGTTGATCGCCAAGAAAATGAGAATAGTCAGTTTGTACCAGTCGGGAGATTGCCCCAGAAAGTTTTTGAGCAGGGCGCTGCGCAGGGTTGTTTCCATTGTCCTTTATGCATCCTTAAATCAGTCGTAGCACGTACCCTAACAATGCGGCGGGGGCGGGCGCAACCGGAGCTTGTTTTACGGCGGCAAATTTCTGACGGCCGGTGTTTTTGCGCGTTTTTTGCCACTTTATGCACACTTTCGTTTATTGTTTTTCGCTCACGCTATGTCATGTCAGCACGATCTGGTATGATGAGCTGATTACTTTTACTGATTTTATCGTCGCAACGGAACGTCAAACACATGGTCATAAAGGCGCAGAGTCCTGCCGGTTTCGCGGAAGAGTACATTATTGAGAGTATTTGGAATAATCGCTTCCCCCCTGGCTCTATTTTGCCCGCGGAGCGTGAGCTTTCGGAGTTGATTGGCGTCACGCGCACCACGTTACGTGAAGTGTTGCAACGTCTGGCCCGCGATGGCTGGTTGACCATTCAGCATGGCAAACCGACCAAAGTGAACAATTTCTGGGAAACGTCCGGCCTCAATATCCTTGAGACCGTGGCCCGTCTCGATCACAAGAGCGTCCCGCAGCTGATCGACAACCTGCTGTCGGTGCGCACCAATATCGCGTCGATCTTTATTCGCGCCGCGGTGCGCAATCATCCGGAACAGGCCCAGGAAGTGCTGGCGAAGGCCGCCGAGGTAGAAGATCAGGCGGACGCTTTCAATCTGCTCGATTATGAGATCTTCCGCGGCCTGGCGTTTGCTTCCGGCAACCCGATCTACGGCCTGATTTTCAACGGCCTGAAAGGGCTGTACACCCGCGTGGGCCGTTACTACTTCTCCAACCCGGAAGCGCGCAAGCTGGCGCTGACCTTCTACAGCAAGCTGTCCACGCTGTGCCATGAGAAGCTGTACGACCAGGTGATGGATACCGTGCGCAACTACGGTAAAGACAGCGGGGCGATTTGGCAGAGCATGCAGGGCACCATGCCGAGCGATCTGACTGAAGCGCGTCGCTAATCGCGTATTCATGAAATCAGAAAGGGCGCCCTGCGGCGCCCTTTGTCGTTGTGGCGGTTACAGCGGCGTCGGCCGCGGCGGGCAACGATCGAGCAACTCCACGCTGCCATCTTCGTTTTGCTGCTCGAGGATCACGTCGAAGCCCCACAGGCGATGCAGGTGCTTCAACACGTCGCGGCGGCTCTTATCCAGCGGTGCGCGTTCCTGCGGGATGTAGCGCAACGTCAGCGAGCGGTCGCCGCGCAGGTCCACGTTCCAGATCTGAATGTTCGGCTCATGGTTGCTCAGGTTGTATTGCGCCGACAGCTCCTGGCGGATCGCCCGGTAACCGGCTTCGTTATGGATCGCGGCAATCTCCAGATAGTTGTTGCGATCGTCGTCCAGCACGGTGAACAACCGGAAATCGCGCATCACTTTGGGCGACAGGAACTGGCTGATAAAGCTCTCGTCCTTGAAGTCGCGCATGGCGAAGTGCAAGGTGTCCAGCCAGTCTTTGCCGGCGATGTCCGGGAACCAGTAGCGGTCTTCTTCGGTTGGCGACTGGCAGATGCGCTTGATGTCCTGGAACATGGCGAAGCCCAGCGCATACGGGTTGATGCCGTTATAGTACGGGCTGTTATACGGCGGCTGATACACCACGTTGGTGTGGCTGTGCAAAAACTCCAGCATAAACCGCTCGGTCACCCGACCCTCGTCGTACAGATGGTTGAGGATGGTGTAGTGCCAGAAAGTGGCCCAGCCCTCGTTCATCACCTGAGTCTGCTTTTGCGGGTAAAAATACTGGCTGACCTTGCGCACGATGCGCAGCACCTCACGCTGCCAGGGTTCCAACAGCGGCGCATTCTTCTCGATGAAATAGAGGATATTTTCCTGCGGTTCGCTCGGATACCGGCGCGCCTGCTCCGGCGATTCTTCGCGTTCGACGCGCGGCAGGGTCTTCCACAGCGTGTTCACCTGGCTTTGCAGATACTCTTCGCGGCTTTTCTGGCGCGCTTTCTCTTCTACCAGGGAGATTTTCTGCGGGCGTTTGTACCTGTCGACGCCGTAGTTCATCAGCGCGTGGCAGGAGTCCAGCAACCGCTCCACTTCATCGACGCCGTAGCGTTCTTCGCACTGGCTGATGTAGTGGCGGGCGAACAGCAGGTAATCGACGATGGAACTGGCGTCGGTCCAGCTGCGGAACAGATAGTTATTCTTGAAGAACGAGTTATGGCCATAGCAGGCGTGCGCCATCACCAGCGCCTGCATGGTGATGGTGTTCTCTTCCATCAGGTAGGCGATGCAGGGATTGGAGTTGATGACGATTTCATAGGCCAGCCCTTGCTGCCCCTGTTTGTAGCGCTGTTCGGTTTCGATGAACTTCTTGCCGAAGGACCAATGGGTATAGTTGATCGGCATGCCGACGCTCGAATAAGCGTCCATCATCTGTTCGGAGGTGATCACCTCGATCTGATGGGGGTAGGTGCCGAGCCGGTAATGCTTGGCGACGCGGTCGATCTGCTCCAAATACACCTGCAGCAGCTCGAACGTCCAGTCCGGTCCATCGCTCAGACGTTTATCATCCTTAACCTTTTCATGTGTTGAAGTAGTCATCAGCGCACCCTCATTATTCACGGGTCTTGCTCAAACGGCAGGCCCTGTAACAAGCATAGTTCAAGTCATAATTAACCGTTGAAAATCAGTAAAATAAAAACCACAGGTCATAATCAGCCACTATTCAGTCACAATCCATTAGACATTAACCCAATTATTTCCGCGATCATCCTGATATTTTGCCGTCATTTCCGCCGTCTTATGCCCCAGTAATCGCTGGGCAAAATCACCCTCCTTTTCCTTCGAGTATAGTCTTGCGGAAAGGCTCCGCAACTCATGGAAAGAGGGCGGCCTAGTCCATGAAAGGCCGGAGTCTTTGCGTGCTTTGGTAAACCCCATCGAGATCGTGCTTGGAGAAAGGGCGCTCCGTAAGTGGCTGGCCAGAACGGTTTCGCATTCACCAAAAGCGACCTTGCACCGGGATAGCACTGCATCAAGTTTTAATCCGGCGGAAACCAGCTCGAGATCAACGGGAATGGCCAGTCTCGCGTTCGTTTTCTGCTGTGTGATCCAAACGCGACCATCATGAATATCAGACCATTTTAGGCTGCTGATATCGCTTACTCGCTGACCGGTAACCAATGCCAAATCCATGCTTAACCCAACCCATTCAGCCTGGGAATTTGCGGCATCGCGGATTCGTAGATAATCGTCAAGAGTAAGCCGTTCACGCTGAACCTCTGCTTTAGGGTTGCGCGTAGCATCAACGGGGTTTGTTTGAGTGTGCCCGTCGGCGATCGCCTCTTTGAAAATATCAACGAGAGATGCGCGCAATGATTTAGCACGCATATTCTTGCCCTGCTTAACGTATTCGTTGACGAAATCGGCAATGTCCTTTGTGGTGATCGCGTCGATCTCTATGTCGGCAAAGCCTCGCTCTATGGCCTTAATTCTGTTGCGATAATCTTCAAGGGTTTTCGCCTTCAGGCCACGGCTAGCCACGATTTCGTCGTATCTCAAAAGCCAGGCATGAAAGGTAATGCATGATTTTCCATTTATCCGATCAACCAGTCTTACCGCTGAATCCATCAACTGCAGATTGGCCTCAATAGCCTGGTTTATCGCATCACGCTTTACGCGGCCAAGGCCATATTCTTTACCGGTTCTTGGATCGCGATAGCAATAATATCCACCGTTACGGGCGTATAGGTTTGGTGGCAGGTCGCGCCGCGCGTGGTTTCGATTCCGGGCCATTCTTAATTCTCGTCAGTAGCGTATTCATTGGCGGGCGTTGTGTCTTAAGGTCAATTTTTACCGCCCGTTCATCAAAAAGGTATTCCCGGCCATCCAGTCCCGGGGCCGGGTAGATTTTCCCGGCGCGGATCCAGCGGCGAACGGTTTCATGGCTGCGCAGACGCGGGAGCAGCTTATTCCACTCCCCCAGGGTCAATTTGTTGGACATGGTCTTTCCTCGGTTTCAGCAATTGAGCGATTGCGTCGTCGGTCACACGACACGCCCGGGTGATACCCGCCGGCACCGTTCGGGATGATCTCTTGAATGGTGCTCCCGTCCTGCTGCCTACCGGGCGTAGGATTGAGGCGCCATTGTCGAAACGCTCCTCGATGATTTCTACGCCCCAGTTAATGCCCTGAGGCCCGAATACTTTGGTGGCCTGCATCACCATGTAGGTGCCGTTGATCGATGTGCCGCCGCCGTTATTGCTGAATGCCTTGGTAAACTTGGCGTCGGTTTTACAAACGCGGTTCCAAATACCGAGGTTGTCGCCATCCTCTGCCGATTGCTCAGCGATAACTTGCTCAACCTGCGCGGCGCGCTGCTGGAAAACCGGCAGGAATACCAGCGTCCCGGCGATGGTCAGCTATGCGCATGCAGTGCGAGAGAAAGCTGTTCTCCGCTATGCGCTGGAGAAACTTTACGCCTGCGTTGAGCTGGTGGGCGCCAACAACGGCATGGACGCGGCGAACAAGCTGGCCAGCGTGCAGCAGATGATCACCGCCGTATCCGACCATGCGAGAACCGGCAAACGCGGCGGCCTGCGCGCTGCGGGGGAAGTGATCATCGAGCGAATGGTTGCGCAGGAAGCCTGCGTGAAATCGGAGATTTTCTACGTTGGCGCCCACGACGACAGCGATATGGCGCGCGCCATGGCCAAGGCCACCGAGCTGGCCGAGTCGAATCTGATGATCGACAGCACGCCGGGCGTAACGCTGGCGCACATCGTGGCGGAGTGCCGCAAAGTTAAGCGCCAGCGCGGCACGGTGGGGCTGGTGGCGATCGACTACCTGACCCTGATGAAAGCCGAGGAAGCCGAGCGCCGCGATATTGCGTATGGCGATATCACCACCGGCCTGAAAAATCTGGCCAAAGAATTGGATTGCCCGGTGCTGCTGCTGACCCAACTGAACCGCAAACTCGAAGACCGTGCCGACAAGCGCCCGGTGCCGAGCGACAGTAAGGACACTGGCCAGATCGAGCAGGATTGCGACGTGTGGATCGGCCTGTACCGCGACGCCGTATACAACAAAGGTGCAGACCCGCAGCTGATGGAAGTGATTTTGCGCCTGAACCGCGAGGGCGCCACTGGCACCGCGTATGCGCTTTTGGAAAACGGATATATCCGAGACATAACCGACGAGGAGGCCGCGCGCCGGGCGCAAACCGGGCAAGCGAGAGAGCGGCGTTACGCCGACAAGAACGAAGCGACAAAGAGTTTTTAACCGGCGCCTGACCAGCGCTTGAACGATCAAAACGAGGAAAGACCATGAGCATTATCAACGAAATGATCCGCGATAAGCGGTTTGTGATGGATGACGGCTGCGATCACCTGCCGGCCATCATGGACAGAATCAACCAGGCGGCCCGAGCCCGTTCCCGCGCGCCGTATTGCCCACCTCCGAAACCCCAGCGCGTCGCCCGCCCGGCAGCTGAATCCGGCCCAATCGTCAAAATCGGTGACCGTATCAGCTACGGCCGCCGAGTGATGACCGGTATCTACGAGTTGCAGCGCCTGGGGCGCTCCCCCGAATGCATCGCGCTGATGCTCCGCATGCCCCTCGCTCGGGTGCTGCACATCCTGAAGCCTCTAACGGCCGTACGCTGCGAAATACAGAAAAGCGTGGCAAGTGGGTTGCCTCCACGTGAACAAGACGTCATGCGCCGTTTGGCGGCCGAATCGAGGGCATGCATGGAGGGGCAGTTGATGTTTGTGTACAGCCAATGTCATCAACCTTCATCTCAAATACCCCTGGTTAAATCTTTGGAACTTTAGTAGTGTATCGGTATTATGAACAAAAAAATGTATGTAAGAGGTAAACATGGAAAATGCACTTTTATGGTATGAGGTTAAAAATTTCGGAAGCTTTGGTTCCGAAGGGGGGCTAGTTGATCTCACAACGCATAGTAGAGATACTCACAAAGAGTTATTCAAAGAAGTGGGTGAGCATAAAGTAAACTTAATCACAGCTATTATGGGAGCGAATGGTTCGGGTAAAACTACATTACTTAAACCAATTCCATTTTTGGCTTGGCTGTTTTGGAAGATTCCAGAAAAAATAACAGATGATATGTATTTGAGCGCTAATAGAGGGGTAAGCGACTTCGTTCATATTAATGTGGAATTTATTTATAAAAACAAAACATATAAGTATGAGTTAGTTGCATGCAAATTCTTCATCTTAAAGGAAACGCTCTATACAAAAAACCTGAGAAATCAGTACACATATATTTTTAAACGAGAGGCAATACTCGATAACTTTTACGAAATTGGAGAGGAACTGTTAAAATTAGCTAAAGAAACATCTTCTAAAGGACTGGGAGACTGCTTGAAAAAAATTCGCTATAGCTATAAAGAAAAAAACAATTTGTTTACATTAGGGATACTAGAAGGTGAACGTACGCCATGTAACACTAGCGTGATTTCTTCAGCTCGAAGATTAGGTGATGAGCTTGCGGCTGATATGGCAATGTTTATGGCCTGCAATACGAATGTTGTTTTCAGTGGAAGAAAGTCGCACGGATATCAAGATATTGAGAAAGCATCTAAATACTTTAGTAAAGAAAATGATGTTTTTATTAGAGTTAAGAGAATCCTCAAAAAATGGGATTTGGGGTTGGATGACATTCTTATTGAAGAAGAGATTAATAAAGATGAGTCCGATGAAGAACAGGTTAGATATCATACTTACGGGGTTCATAAATTAAAGGATGGGAAATCTTTCAATCTGCCATTTGTTTTTGAGTCTGCAGGGACTAAAAGTGCATATGTAAGATTGTATGATATATTACTGTCTTTGGATACAGGTGCACATTGCTTTATAGATGAGCTAGGCGATGACCTTCATCCTCATATGATTAAGCCTATACTTGAATTATTTAGTGATAGAGAAAGTAATCCATTAGGCGCACAATTAGTATTTACTTGCCACAAGCCAGAGTTAATTAATTATCTTGGTAAAAATAGAATAATTATTTGTGAAAAGAAATACAATGAAAGCGAATGCTTTAGATTGGATGATTTCTCTTCATCTCAAGCAAGGGTAGATGATAATCTGGCCGCTAAATATTTGGCGGGGGTATTCGGTGGAGTGCCAGATTTATGAGTAAGCCGATTAAAAAACAAAGGGTTGTAAACAACTTCACTAGGCTCGTTATATGTGAAGGAATCTCTGATAAAAAGTTGATGGAAAAAATAAAATCAATTTTCTTAGATCGAAAAGGAAATTTGAAAGTTCAGATTGATGAAGCAGGCGGTGGCGGACCTAAAGGTGCTCTTAATCGTGCAATAAATTTCCAAGGAGATTTTGATGAGAAATACTTGTTTATTGACTCAGATATTCCACTAACTGAGGAGGTTTTAAAAGTAGCGAAGAGGCGTGATATTGAGATTATTCAATCTGTCCCAGTTTGTTTGGAAGGAATGCTTTTAAAAATTAAAGGATTTCCAAAACAAATTAATGATGCAGAGCAAGCAAAACAGGAAATGCAAAAGACATTTGGGTTGCAGCTTGTTGTCACTGAATCCTGGTATAATGATCACATAACAAGGGAAGTCTGTGAGAGTATTATAGCGGATGAAAAGCATTGCGCTAGAGAAGTTATTGCTAAGCTTGTAAGTATATGTATTAGAGGGTAAAACATCGCATTCGAGTAATTTACCGAAGCGTAATAATTTGTTTTGTTTCTAGTACAAAATATAACCCTTTATAAAACTTCATTGGCGGTTTTTACTGTTAGTGTTGCATAAAATAAATAGGGGGTTAATTGATTGATACTGAAGGTTTTATTGGTGCCCTGCCCTACAATGGTAAGGTAGTTGTCACATGTAAGAATGGATCTATAATAGCTGCTCGGATTGTTGAAGATAATGAGCATATAGCATCACTAAATGTGTTGATTTTTTTGGCAAAATCCGCAGGTTATTCAATTGTAAGACCTGATGGAAATGCACTATAATTAACGGGTTGGACTGAACACCCAGCCCGTTCTAATTCTGAGCAACTGCTGCGCCACCGGAGAAAGCCCATGGCGCAGTATTCGTTTGTAAAATCCGCAGGAAATTTGTTAGTGCCGGCCACTCCGGACGAGATCGAATTCCTGAAAACCAAAGTGAAGATCGGCGCCGTCCTGTATGCCGATTTTAGCCAGGCTCGCAACCCGGCATTTCACCGCAAATATTTCTCTTTGCTGAATCTCGGCTTCCAGTATTGGGAACCGACCGGCGGCACCATATCGCCGACCGACAAAGAGCTGATTACCGGTTATGTGAAATTCCTCGCGTATTACGCCGGGAACGAAAGCACGCTGCAGGCAGCCGCCGACGAATGTCTGCAGGATGTGGCAGAAAAGCGCGCCGGAAATATCAGCGCCGCAAAATCGTTCGAGGTATTCCGCGCCTGGGTAGCGATCCAATCCGGCCACTACACCGCATACCAGATGCCGGATGGCAGCGAGCGCAAAGAACCCCGTAGCGTATCGTTCGCCAAAATGGACGATATCGAGTTCGCCCAGCTCTACAAAGCCACTATCGACGTGCTCTGGAATTTCATTCTGTTCCGCTCGTTCCCCAATCAGCAGGCTGCAGAAAACGCCGCCTCCCAACTGCTCAACTACACGGCATAGGGGGAACCATGGCGACCGAAGACGAAAAACAATGGTTATCCGGACATTATCGACAACATGGACAGCGACGAAGCAAGCCGCGTTGTCGGCGAGGCGCTGGGTGTACCGGCCAAGGTTATGCGCTCGTCGGCGGACGTGTCCACGCTGCGCGACCAGCGTGCTAAGGCTCAGCAGCAACAACAGCAACAGGTATTGCTGATGCAGGCCGGCCAGCAGGCGGCAGGCGCGGCGGGACAAAGCGCCGGTGAGGCAATCGGCCAACGATTGGCGGGGTCGCAATGACAAGGAAACTGATAGGCCCGCAGGATTACAAAACCCTGTTTAACGAAATGCGCGGCGGCCCGGAGATTCTCGACGAACTGACCGCGCGTTTCGGGAAAGCAATTTATGTGAAGGGCGGCCATGAGGCTGACCGAGAAACCTGTTACCGGGCCGGACAACGATCCGTGCTCGATTTCATTTTGCTGCAACTTAACAGAGCAGACGGAGTAAACGACGATGTGGAAGCTTAAACACTTATTCATGAACGCAGTGGGCGAAGGTGGGGAAGGTGGCGGCGCTGGTGACGGCGGCAACCCAGGCACCGGCGATGTCGGCAGCACTTCCTTGCTGAGCACTGGCGCGCAGAATCAACCAGGCGGCGATGATTGGGTGCCTGAAAAATTCCGCGTCATGGGCGAGGACGGGAAACTCAATATCGAAGGATCCGCACGCAAGCTGGCCGAGTCCTACACGCACCTGGAAAAACAGCGCGGTACCAGCGCGGTACCGAAAACCGTAGACGAGTATGCTCCTACCGTAGACGTTGAGGGCTTCAAGTGGGATGAGTTCAAGGCCGACCCTGAGATGCAAGGATTCCTCAAGGCTGCGCACGCCAAGGGCATCACCAACGATCAGATGGGCTTTATTCTCGGCAAGTACATGAACCGCGCCCCGGCGCTGGTGGGTGGTGCTGCAGAGCTGGATCAAGAGGCGGCGGCTACCGAGCTGCGCGGAACGTGGAAAACCGATGCGGAATTCCAGAAAAATATCGGGCTTGCGCACCGCGCGTTTATGTCGCTGGCTGACCCCGCCGATCAAGGCAAGATGGACGAGATCGGTAACAACCCGATGGTGATCCGCATGCTGGCGAAAATCGGTGTGGAGATGGGCGAGGATACCCCAGTAGGCAATGGCCAAATCAATCTCGAAGAGCAGCAGATCATCCGAGACCTGATGAAGTCCGAGGCATACACCAATCCTAAGCATGCTGACTATGAACGAGTTACTGCCCAAGTTCGCGCGTTCTACCAAAAAACCTATGGTGAGCAGGCCGTTGCGTGATAATGGTAAGAATCTATTGGCCGGATTTATCCGGCCTTTCTTATAAACCTATTACTGTTTTTTCAAATAAGTATTCTTCAGTAACTTTAGTTCTTTTCCCAGATGTATTTTCTAGTTTTTCCTTCTCCTCATGGAAGTACCACTCTTTATGATATTTACCTAGGTAGGTGCATATTAAACAATCTTCACTGTCAACTATTACTGGATAATACCACTCCTCGCCAGACAAGGTTTTCCCTGGAGGGATATCTTTTTCAATTATCCATGTGTCACCTATACCAGATAGCTTATCGTAAAGGCCACTTGTATAGCACAGGACCGGTTCTTTTTTGCTCACAACTAACCCCTATTGATTTGGTCGGGATTCCGACCGCACACCTCACACATTATCACCCCAACAGCCCGGCGTGGTAGCCGGATAACTGATATCTCCCGCCAGGCGTACGCGCCACTCGCCTGGTGTATTCAGGGCCGGTACCGTCCTGCGCAAAACCTCGAACACTGGTGCCTACGCTCCTGTGGCGCTGCCAGCGTCTCAGAAGATTGTGGCCGGCGGTATCCGTATCGCGCGCTCGAGTTTCTCGATGGGTCTGGCCGTGAAACTGAACTCGGCAACGAGGATTCGGAAGAAGGAATCCAGGTGTTTGGAGTGGTGATGTATTGCGTGAACGATATGCGGTCTTGCGAGTGGGATGACCTGCCTGTCATATAAAAAACAGGTCATTATTTCTCATAACCTTTTGATTAATGGTTAGTGAATTGTCGTGTTTTGTCTTGTTTTGTAGTGTTTTTTTTGAACTAAAAATTAGGTAACCAACTGATTGTTAATTGTTTTATTGGGGTTTACTCAGCTGTAACAAGCATAGTTCAAGTCATAATTAACCGTTGCAAATCAGTGAAATAAAAATGTCGGTACGCAGGGGAGCGAACGGCAGTCAATCCAGCACCCGCCGGCGCCGCGTCCGTCCCGGCAGAAGGCGGCGCAGCGCCGCGCTTCCTCTTCGAGTATAACCCTGCGGCAGGGGGGCGCAATAGATACTCTGCAGCGCGACAGGGATTGAAATTTGTTATGTTATATTGTAACTTTTTGTTTTCTCAATGACGGACAAGGAGCATCTTTTGGCGAGGCATTTTGGCAAACTGGCGGTGGCGCTGGCAGCGTTGTTTATCGGCGGGCAGGCGCTTGCCCACGGGCATCATTCACATGGCAAGCCGCTGACGGAAGTGGAAAAAAAGGCGGAGGCGGGCGTATTCGACGATAAAGACGTCAAAGATCGCGACCTGGCGGATTGGGAGGGCGTGTGGCAATCCGTGTATCCTTATCTGCTCAATGGGGATCTCGATCCGGTGTTCAAGAAGAAGGCGGAGCAGGATAAGAGCAAGACCTTCGCAGAAGTGAAGGCCTATTACCGCAAAGGGTATGCCACCGATGTGGATACCATCGGCATTGAGAACGGCGTCATGGAGTTTCATCGCGGCGACCAATCCAGCGCCTGTCAGTATAAGTACGCCGGGCATAAGATTCTGACGTATGTCTCCGGTAAAAAGGGCGTGCGTTATCTGTTCGAATGCCAGGATGCCGGCAGCCTGGCGCCGAAATTCGTGCAGTTCAGCGATCACATTATTGGCCCGCGCAAATCGGCGCATTTCCATATCTTTATGGGCAACACGTCACAGGAGGCATTGCTGAAAGAGATGGACAACTGGCCGACCTATTATCCATTCCAGCTGCAGACTAAAGAAGTCGTGGACGAGATGCTGCATCATTGATGCCGTTCCCCCGCAACCACAAGCCCGCTTGCGTGGGCTTGTGCTCAGTCAAACGGTCTGATTTGCAGGTAATCGTCCATCACTGCCATTTCAAATAACGTTTCATCCGCCAATAACGTCGCGCGCATTCGTTCCCGGGCGCGACGATAGCGCTCATCCAACTGAATATCACCGGCGCTTTCCCATGCAGCGCGGCTTGGCCACTGCGCGTAGCCAATAAACTGCCCGCCCATATCACGGTGCAGGCGGGAGCCGAGGCTGCCGCGCTGCAGATAAATGCCTTGGGTCAATTCAAGCCAAGCCTGGCGAAAGGCTTGTTCGTGTCCGGGTTTGACTGAGAACTGATAGAGAGCGATGAACATGCGAGGTTCTCCTGAATAGCGACAGTATGAACTCTAGGTGCGGCTGGGGGCTTGAACGTTCATATCGTGCTGCAGCGAAAACAAGATGACGCCACAGTGAGCGGCCGCTTTATTCCAGCAATAAAAATAAGGCTATTGAGGGCTGAAAGTTTACGCGATTTTTCTGCTGCAGCGGGGGGCGCCGTTATTTGCCAGTTGTTTTGGTATTTTTTTCTTTTGTGGTTTTTTATTCTATTTATTGGTTGGCTGATATTTTTATATTCTGTTAAATCCATGTTGCTTATCACGCCAATTTTCTATGCTATCAATGATAGCAATGCTAGCGATCCAGGGGTGACCTCGCGCCATAATCCCCCTTAAACCGTATCTTATCGCTATTTTCTGGCGGCTATTGCAAATGCGCGGGCCATCGACGATAAATTAATTGTGAATATTGTCACGTTTGATGATGAAGTTGTTGGACGGATTTTTTCACTGAGTTAATTTCCTGTGAGCAGAAGATTATGCTTTGTGAAGCCTTGAGCTGGAGTCAGCGATGCGAGTGGTAATTTTAGGTAGTGGAGTGGTGGGCGTAGCCAGTGCCTGGTATTTGGCGAAGGCGGGGCATGAGGTGACGGTGATCGATCGTCAGCCTGGCCCGGCATTGGAAACCAGCGCGGCGAACGCCGGGCAGATTTCACCGGGCTATGCCGCTCCCTGGGCGGCACCGGGTGTGCCGCTGAAGGCCATCAAGTGGATGTTCCAACGCCATGCGCCGTTGGCGATCCGTTTCGACGGCAGCAGCTTCCAGCTCAACTGGATGTGGCAGATGCTGAAAAATTGCAACACCGAACACTACATGACCAACAAAGGCCGCATGGTGCGCCTGGCAGAATATAGCCGCGACTGTATCAAGGCGCTGCGGCAGGAAACCGGCATCCAGTACGAAGGCCGCCAGGGCGGCACGCTGCAGCTGTTCCGCACCCAGCAACAGTTCGAAAACGCAGCGAAAGACATTGCGGTATTGGAAGATGCCGGAGTGCCTTACAAACTGCTGGAGGCCAGCCAGCTCGCCAGCGTTGAGCCGGCGCTGGCCCAGGTGGCGCACAAGCTGACCGGTGGTCTGCAGCTGCCGAACGACGAGACCGGCGATTGCCAGCTGTTTACGCAACAGCTGGCGAAGATGGCAGAGCAGGCGGGCGTGACTTTTCTGTTCAACCGCAGCGTCGATCGTCTGCTGGTGGAGGGCGACAAGATCGCCGGCGTGCAGTGTGGCGAGGAAGTGTTCAAGGCCGATAGCTACGTGGTGGCATTCGGCTCCTACTCCACGGCGCTGCTGCGCGGCCTGGTGTCGATACCGGTTTACCCGCTGAAGGGCTATTCGTTGACCATTCCTATCACCGACGAAGCGGCGGCGCCGTTCTCTACGGTATTGGATGAGACGTATAAAATCGCCATCACGCGCTTCGACCAGCGTATTCGCGTTGGCGGCATGGCGGAGATCGTCGGTTTCAACACGCAGCTGGAGCAAAAACGGCGTGAAACGCTGGAGATGGTGGTACGCGATCTCTACCCGAACGGCGGCAGAGTGGCGGACGCGACGTTCTGGACCGGCCTGCGGCCGATGACACCGGACGGCACGCCAATTGTCGGCCGCACTTCGCTGAAGAACCTGTATCTCAATACCGGGCATGGCACGTTGGGCTGGACGATGGCCTGCGGTTCCGGGCAGCTGTTGTCCGATCTGATGTCCGGCATTACGCCGGCGATCCCTTCCGATGATCTGGCGGTGGCGCGTTACAGCGCCGGTTTTCGCCAGCAACACGCAGTTCCGCTGAGCGACGTGCATCCCGCACGTTAATCGTCAACGCTGTCATAGACTTTCCCGGCCACGCGCAGGCGCGCGTGGCCGCTGTATGCTGCCCCAAGGAGAACCGATGCCCCGTCCCATAACCGCCACGATGCATCTCGGCGCGATTGAAAATAACCTGCAGGTGGTGCGCCGTTTCGCCCCCGGCGCCAAAGTGTGGGCGGTGGTCAAAGCCAACGCCTATGGCCACGGCATCAACCACGTTTGGCGCAGCATGGCACAAACCGACGGCTTCGCCATGCTGGATCTGGCCGAAGCGGTGCTGTTGCGCGAATTGGGTTGGCAAGGGCCGATTCTACTGCTGGAAGGTTTCTTCCAGCCGCAGGATCTGGCGTTGCTCGATCGTTATCGCCTGACGACGGCGGTGCACAGCGACTGGCAGCTGGCGGCGATCGCCGACGCCACGCTGAGCGCGCCGCTCAATGTCTATCTGAAAGTGAACAGCGGCATGAATCGGTTGGGGTTTGCACCCGAGCGGCTGCGCGAGGTGTGGCAAAGAGCGCTGGCGGTTGCCAATATCGCCGAACTTACGCTGATGAGCCATTTCGCTACCGCCGACGGCCCGGAAGGCGTAACCCAGCAGATGGCCACTATCGAGACGGCGGCTACCGATATACCGCTGCCGCGCTGCCTGGCAAACTCGGCCGCCACGCTGTGGCACCCTTCGACCCATGGCAGCTGGGTCCGCCCTGGGATCATTCTGTATGGCGCTTCGCCGAGCGGTTGCTGGAATGATGTTGCGGCAACGGGGCTGCAGCCGGCGATGACGCTGAGCAGCGAGATCATCGGCATTCAACAGCTGAAGTCTGGCGATCGCGTGGGGTATGGCGGCCGTTACAGCGCCGCCGGCGCACAGCGTATCGGCGTGGTGGCCTGCGGCTATGCCGACGGCTATCCGCGCCATGCGCCGACCGGTACGCCGGTATGGGTGGATGGTGTACTGACGCGCACGCTGGGAACGGTATCGATGGACATGCTGGCGGTGGATCTGACGCCCTGTCCGCAAGTCGAACTGGGCGCCGAAGTGGAGCTGTGGGGGAAACGCCTGCCGGTGGACGAGGTGGCCACGGCGGCAGGGACGTTAGGCTATGAGCTGCTGTCGGCCTTAGCGGCGCGGGTGCCGGTCGTCACCGAAGCCTGAGCCGTGGCTCAGGCGACTTTTCTAATCTGCCCTTTAATCTGCTTGCTGAGCCGCCGCGCATGCAGCGCCAGCAGGCAGCCTGCCAGCATCACCAGCGCCAGCGAGAGCTTGGGTTGCAGCGGCAACGCCATCGCCACCAAACCCAGCGCGGCGCCGCCCGCCATCTGCACGAAACCGACCAGCGCGGACGCGACGCCGGCCTCATTGGAATACGGCTCCAAAGCGTAGCTGGTGGCCGGGCCCATCACGAACGCCAACCCGGCGCAGGCGCTGGCGACCGGCAGCATATACGCCAGCCAGTGCGCTTGCGCCGTTGCAGGCAACAGCATGACGCCCAGCAGCAGGCCCAGACAGCCCAACCCCATCAACATGCCGCCGGTCGCCAGACAAACCGGGCGGCCGACCTTGTGAATGATGCGGTTGGCGAAGAAGCTGACCAGCATGATCCAGAAACCGTTGGCGCCGAACACCAGCGAGAATTGCAGCGGGGTCAGGCCGGCGGTACCCATCAACACGTTCGGTGCCAGAGAAACGTAGGTCAGCGCCATGCCCATCGCCCCGGAGTTCACCACCGCAAAGGAGAGGAAGCGGCATTCGCTGAGGATGCGCGCGTATTGGCGCACCGGCAGCCCTTTGACCGGCACGGTATCAGCGGGGCGGGTTTCCGGCAGGCGCAGCGCGATGAGCACCAACACCAGCAGCGCATAGCCGACCAGGAACCAGAAAGGCGCGCGCCAGCCGAAGGCTTCGGCGAGCAGGCCACCGAGCAGCGGCGCCAGCGCTGGGATGATGTTCAGCGTGCCGTTAAGAAAACCGAAAGCGCGGGCGGCGTCGTCGCCATTCAGGCGATCGCGCACGCCGCTGAAGGCGACGACGGCGGTGCAGCAAACCGCTACCCCTTGCAGCAGACGCGAAGCGATGAAAACCGTCGGGCTGGTGGCCAGCGCCGCCATCGCGGCGCCGATCATGTAGAGGATAATGCCGGCCAGCGCCACCGGCTTGCGTCCATAGTTATCGACCAGCGGGCCGGCGATGACCTGGCCGAGGCCGAGCACCAGTATAAACAGCGATATGGTGGATTGGATCAGCGCTTCACTGCTGCCGAGGCCGACGGCAATGGCGGGAATGGTCGGCAGGTAAAGATCGATGCCTAATGGGCCGAGCAGCACCAGGCTGAGAAGCATAAACAGAAACTTTTGCATAACAGGAAAGGCACGTCCGAGTGACAAAGAGGGCTAGAGTAGAGACTCTGGCGGTAAATGAAAAGGGGCAAAGCGGGTCAGCGCTGCGCCCCCTGGCGGTAATAGAGCGCCGAGACGGTATCGGCCACATAGCGGGCCTGGTGGCGAGCATCATCCAGCGCGCGATGCGGCATGCCTTCGAACGGGCGGGTCTTTTTCGGGTTAAAGCCGTGCAGTTCCGCCAGCGTGATCACCGTACGCACATCCTGAGTATCCCAGAATTTCCACGGGCAGGGCATTTCCAGCTGCTGGAAGGCGTGCTCGAGGATCGCGCAGTCGAACTCTTTGCCGTTGCCCCAGACTTTCACCGTATCGGTGCTGTTCATATGGATGAAGCGGCTAAGGTTGCTCAGCACGCGCTTCAGGCTCTCGGTGCCGCCGAAGGCCTGCTTGCGCGCTTCATCGGACTGCTTCGCCCACCAGGCGACCGTATCCAGGCTGATGGTACGGCCCGGTTGGTCTTTCTGGCTGCTGACGGCGGCTTCGAATTCGGCGCCCAGCTCCCCGGTTCGGGGATCGAAAAACACCGCCGCAACCACCAGGATGACGGCGCTGGGTTTTATATCCAGGGTTTCAATATCTAACATCAGATGGTGCATCGGCGTTTCCGGTGGGTGGCGTGGTGGCTTAATGTTACTACAGAACGTGCGCCGATGCGGCCGGTGTGCACATGAAATCCTTTTAAAGCGCCGCGTTCAGGTTATGATGCTTGGGATACTCTTGTGTGGTTGGTCGCTATCGGTGAGAACGCTTATCTTTATTCTGTGCATGGTTGGCTACTTGCTGCTGCTGGGCTACCTTAGCGTGTTCGTCACGGACAAGATCTGTGAGAAGGCGGGCAACTACACCAAAATATGCCGCATCGTAGACATTTCCGAGCCCCATATCCCCAAATAGCGCCGTGTTTACCCCAGGTAGTCAGTGGTAATCAACGGGGTCAGGATGGCCGCCAGCGCCGTGAGCGCTCCCCATTGCCGCCAACCCAGCCGCGCCAGCCAGTCATGCCGCTGCGGGGGCGTGGCCAGCTGCCCGACGGCCACGGCACCGGTAAGCAGCAGCGTCAGAATCAGCAGCACCAGGCCGCGGCTGACCAGCGTGAATTCAACATGCAGTACATTGGCGTAATACAGGCGCATCAGAATAAAATAACTCAGCAAGATCCAGGCGAAAACGACGTTCTTTTTGAGCACCTGCTGCAGCATCAGCGCGAGGAACAGGCTGTGAAACAGCGACAGCAGGGGCGCCTCAAGCGGATGCCGAACGCAGACGTTGTAGACCGCCATGTAAATGTTGAAGACCAGCAGGATATAGATCACGTAAATATACCAGCCGTAGATCACTTTGAGTTTTTTCAGGCTCGGCGGCAGAGAGAGTGCGTCCGGTTTCATTAATGCCTCCTGATGATGCCAGGCAAACGCTGCGGTTGAAGACGGCGCGGCGGCATCGTAATTTAAAATTCACAGGGTATATATCACCCGAGCGCTAAATGACGATTAAACACGGGATCGGCTTTATTTACGCGCTGGCCTGGAACTCTTTTTCTCTCGCGGGGTCGGCTGGCGTGCGACTATTTGGCGGTTTCTGCACCATGGTGAAAGACGCAATATATTGATATGAAAGATTATAAGAACACTTCGGGCACTAAGATTCTGCTGCTGTTCAGCCTGGCGTTTTACACGCTGTTGCCGCCGCTGTTGACGGCGGCCGTGTTCAACCGTTTCAATCTTAACCCCTTCGCGATCGTCAAATTTTTGCACTTCAACCCGTTTTTGGCCGACCGGGGCATACCCGGTTACCAAACTTTCTTCTACTTGTTGATGCTCTGGTTGGGGATGAATATTTTGCTGTGGCTGCTGGTGTGGGGGATGGGGCGGTTGTATCGGTGCTGGCGAGCGCCGCGCGGCTGATATTTTCCCAAAGGGGAAACGTTGCGCAGGGAAATGACTTTACAGTCAATAATGAGACGTATTATCATCTTTTCGCCGGTGAGGGGAAAGGGTTGTCTCCTTCTGTGCCCCCCGAGCCGGCACGACATTGCTCACATTGCTTCCAGTTTTCATGCCAGCCTTGCGCTGGCGTTTTTTTTATCCCACGCCAAAAATCCGCGACGCCGGCGGCCTTCCCTTTTCATTAGCATGGCTGTTTAAAAGCCCAAGCCCGCCGCGAGGTCTGTTGGGGGATTAGAACAGCGAAAACAGCAACACGACCGGCAGGCTCAACGGCCAGGTTAAGCCGATGGTCAATGCGCTGATACAGCGTATTTTAACGGTGTCCCGGCTAACCAGGTAGGTGAAAATCATAGAAACTAACAGACCAATAAAATAACAGTATTGCGTTGCAACCCACAGCGACGACATGAAACCCGATCCCAGTTGTATTTTTACGCGCGAATTCTAGGAGCTTGGCGGGTGATAATCAATGACCAAAGGCCGTTTATTCATACCTTTATCCATAAGAATGCATAATTTATTTCTATAAAGAACGTAGGGTTATTAACGGCTTTTCGGTTATTACAAAAAGAAATCAACAACATAGTTACCGGTAACATTTTGCGTCGGGCAAGCCCTCTGTTTGAGGGGCTGCGCCAGGTCAGAAAAAAGTCGACGAGGGACGCAGAAAGGGGATAAGACTGTTATCCGTAAATATTATTGATGTATCTGTGGGCGGAAAGGTTAAGGCGGGATAGCGTCAGGTTTCGCTTTCGTGGGCACTTTTGGGGCCGGTTTTAGCGCATCGTCCCGATGCGCTGCTTGCCAGCCAGGGAGGGGGATTTATTGCCGCCGCAGGTTTAATGAATGTTAAGACCGTAGACGAACAGCCACGAAAACAGCAGCGCCAGCAGGCATGCCATAAAAACGATGGAGATCATTTCCTTCACAACTTCATTCCTTTTCCCGGTGAGCTAAATTTACTTCTCTTTGTTTTTGCGCGAAATTTTAGATCGGTATGGGTAAAAATCCTAGTTTTAATCCCGATTTTTTGCTTTGCGCGCTGCGTGGATAGGCCATGGCGATGCCGGGAAATCGCGTGCGTTAACCCGTCGTAGCTATTGCCGAACGCCGCGAGCCTGACTGTATAAAATGAGGACTGCGTGACGTCGCCGGTAGCAAGGCGTGCCCCTTAAGGGCTGCAGTTCATCTGTCTATAGCGCTTCCCTATGATGAAGGAGTCGGCAATGAGCACAAAACCCACTATCGTGCTGGTACACGGATTCTGGGGCGGCGCCGCGCACTGGAGTAAGGTCATCCTCGAGTTGTCGCGCAGGGGATATTTGGCTATGCCAGCGGGGGGCATGCTTTGCGGGTTTCCCATGCCGAAGAGGCGGCGGGATTGATGGACGAAGCGGCCGGTTTTGAATAAAGCCAGGGCAGGAAGGTAATCTGGCTAAAAGGTGACGGTCTGCACCTTCGCTGTCTATTACGCCGGGCTAAAGAGCCGGCGTAATAGGCGCTTATTAAGGATAAGGGTTGATATCGCTATCAAGGGTAATAATGAGCATCATTACTAACACCACGAGGGTGGCAATAATGGCGTAGATTTCCGCCTTGCGCATATCGCCTTAACGCCCGTTGACGCCGATCATTTCTATTGCTGCACGATGCAGTCTCTGAAAATAATCATCGGACTGTTTTTCCACCTCCTGGATAAGGCAGGCGAGCAGATTCTGTTTGGTTATCGGCTTGTTGGCGGTCAGCACCAGCAGCACGCTTTTGCCGAGCAGGCAGCATATTTGCTTATGGTATTCATCAACATCTTGCTTGTTGAGGCCATAGAGAGTGTAGTCGATCATAATGTCTAACCTGCTGACAGGTAAATGCCCGCCGTGGCGGGCTGAGAAGCCATGGAAAAATAAAATGAGGCAAATTTCGCTTAGGAAAGGACTTAAGCGATGAGGTAACGATAACTGAATGGGAATATTCCTATCAAGCCGTGCGGGCCTGGAGGCGAAGGTTTAGGAATAACCTCAGAAGAAAGAATGGAAAGTGGCCGTCAGCACCTGAGCACGTATTTGTTAGGGATCTTTGTAAAGGTACTTTTTCCTTTTGCGTTATTTTTTGCCATCCGTGCATCCACTTGGCGCCCCTCATACGTATATCAGTAATGAGCGACACTTCCGCTCCGCTTACGTTGAGGACTTAATCATGAAAACGCTTATCTCCACTATCTTCACCGGCTCATTACTGTTCAGCGCCGCAACCCTGGCCGTTGCCGCTGATTCGGCATCCGTGATGGTTGGGGGGGCTGCGATGTACCCCTCAAAAAACATTGTGCAAAATGCGCTGAATTCAAAAGATCATACCACGCTGGTCGCGGCGGTTAAAGCTGCCGGCTTGGTCGACACCTTGCAAGGCAAAGGACCTTATACGGTCTTTGCGCCAACGAATGCCGCATTCGCCAAATTGCCGGCCGGTACGGTGGATAATCTGCTAAAACCTGAGAACAAAACTCTGTTGACCAGCGTGTTGACCTATCACGTCGTGGCGGGGAACTATGACATGAAAGCGCTGGAGAGAAAAATTGAGCAAGGCGGAGGACGGGCGGAACTCAAAACCGTCAATGGTCAGTCGCTATGGTTTATGAATAACGGCCCGCATAATATTCAGATCAAAGATGCTAAAGGCGACGTCGCCAACATCAGCACCTATGACGTGCGGCAGCAAAACGGTGTAATCGACGTTATTGATACCGTACTAATGCCCAAGTAATGCCTATACTCGAAATGGGCAAAGTTTAACCCCTTTAGGGATGGCATGGATCACTCGTTGAAAGAAAACCAGATAATGTGCTTAAAGGCGATCGCTAATGGCGATCGCCGAGCATTTGAACGCTTGTACAGTTCGACATCGTCATGTTTGTTCGCCATTGCGCTACGCATGTTGCGTAATCGCCAGTGGGCGGAAGAGGTTATGGTCGACGGTTTTCTTACCGTATGGCAGCGTGCCGGGGATTATGATCCGGCCAAGAGCTCGCCTATGACATGGCTTACTCACATTATAAGGAATCGATGCATTGATGGATTGCGCAGCCGGCAGGGACGCCATGCCGAACTGGAAGAAGAATATAGTGACCAAATCCCTCAGTCGGAAAATGAAAATCTGGATGATGAGGGAGAGCAGGCGAAAAAGCTAAATGACTGTTTGAAGCATCTGACTTCTGAACAACGGCAAAGTATTGTTCTGGCATATTATCAAGGGATGTCGCACGCGGATATCGCTGATTGGTTGCAGCAACCGCTGGGTACGGTAAAAAGCTGGGTCCGCAGGGCGCTAGCGCATCTGAAGGATTGCCTGGGCCTATGAACAGACGCAAAAGTGATGACATGTTGGCTGCAGAATATGCGCTTGGCACGCTCAGAGGGTATGCAAGGTTGCATTTTGAGCGCCGTCTGAAATCGGATAGCGTTTTGGCGACCCAGGTTGGAAAATGGCAAAATATGTTGTCGGGGCTGGATATTGGTATAACGCCGATACCTCCCCCCGAAAGCGTTTGGAAAAAAATTGAATTAAATCTGCCTCGATACGCTTCGCCCCGACGGCGCGGACGAAATTATATTGCATGGGGGCTTGCGGCAGGATTAGGCGTATTGAGCCTGAGCTCGTGGTTTTATTGGCGTACGCCTGAGTTGAAACCGTTAGTGGTCCTGAACGGAACACATCAAGGGACGTGGGTTGTGAGTTCAGATGGCCAAAGAAAAATTGTTCGTATAACCCCCTTAGGCCTGGCCGCTATTCCTGACGGGAAAAGTCTTGAACTATGGCTGATTCCCGTTGGCCATAAGCCCGTTTCAATTGGACTTGTGAACGCGAAGAACGTGAGTCAGTTTTATTTGGCAGATGCAAATTTAGTGAAAGGAACAACGATTGCCATTAGCCTGGAGCCATTAGGCGGCTCACCGAACCAACAGCCGACGGGCCCCGTGTTGTATTCAGGTGAGTTGCCACTTTGATTGACGCAGGCTGTATCCCGCAGAAATAGCATTTGAGTTCGTTGAGAATAAAAAAACGGCCGGGCATATGTTCTCCGGCCGTTTTATGATTACACGGTTTGCTTGCGAAACAGTTCGCGGAATACCGGATAAATATCGTCCGGTTCGCGGATATGCTGCATGGCGAAGTTGTCGAATTTCGCCTGCAGATCCTCATATTCGCGCCACAGCGTTTGATGAGCGCGACGAGTGATTTCTATATAGCTGTAATAACGCACCATCGGCAGGATCTTCTTCGCCAACAGCTCATGACACAGCGGTGAATCGTCGGCCCAGTTGTCACCGTCCGACGCCTGCGCGGCGTAGATATTCCATTGCGCCGGGTCGTAGCGCTCTTCGACGACGTCGTTCATCAGCTTCAGCGCGCTGGAGACGATGGTGCCGCCGGTTTCTTGCGAATAGAAGAACTCCTGTTCGTCCACCTCTTTCGCCTGGGTGTGGTGGCGAATATAGACTACCTCGACGTTTTTGTAGGTACGGCTCAGGAACAGATAAAGCAGAATGTAAAAACGTTTGGCCATGTCTTTGGTCGCCTGATCCATCGAGCCGGATACGTCCATCAGGCAGAACATCACCGCCTGGCTGGAGGGTTCCGGCCGGCGCTCGTAGTTTTTGTAACGCAGATCGAAGGTGTCGATAAACGGCACGCTTTCGATTTTCTTGCGCAGTTCGGCAATCTCTTTGCGCAGCCGTTCTTCTTCCAGCAACTGCACCGGTTCAGTGTTTTCCAGCTGGTTCAACTCGTCTTCCAGTTCGTGCAACGCGCGCCTTTTCCCGGCGGTCATGGCGGTACGCCGCGCCAGCGAGTTTTGCAGCGATCGCACGACGCTGATGTTGGCCGGCACACCGTTGGCGGTATAGCCTGCGCGGTGGGTTTTGAACTCGGTCAACTGCTTGTACTGGTTCTTTTTCAGGTTGGGCAGGGCAAGATCTTCGAACAAAAGATCGAGATACTCGTCTTTGGAAATCTGGAAGACGAACTCATCCTGGCCTTCACCGTCCTGGCTGGCGTTGCCCTGGCCGCCGCCACCGCCTGATCCGCCCTGAGGCCGCTCAACGCGATCGTTCTGCACGAAGTGGTCGTTGCCCGGATGTACCCGATGGCGCGTGCCGCCGCGCCCCTGATGAAACATCGGTTCGTTGATATCGTCAGTGGGGATGGAGACCGATTCCCCGCTGTCTACGTCGGTGACCGAACGCTTGTTGATGGCTTCGGTAATCGACTGTTTGATTTGCGACTTGTAACGACGCAAGAAGCGCTGGCGGTTCACCATGCTCTTGTTTTTGCCGTTCAGCCGTCGGTCAATGAAATAGGCCATACTTCCCCCAAACGACGTTGCCAACTCTTCATGTCCCGGCCGCTGCAGCGCAATGTGCAGCCCCTCCGTGGGCTGCGCTGCAACGTCCATGACTGTGGACATGGCCCTGATAATGCCGCTTACCTGAGGCGTTATGAGGATTTTCTGACCCGCAGATACCATTCACACAGCAGGCGCACCTGCTTACGGGTATAGCCTTTCTCCATCATACGGTCGACGAAGTCGTCGTGTTTTTTCTGCTCGTCCGTCGAGGTTTTGGCGTTGAACGAAATCACCGGCAACAGCTCTTCGGTATTGGAGAACATTTTCTTCTCGATCACGGTGCGCAGCTTCTCGTAGCTGGTCCAGTTCGGGTTACGGCCGTTGTTATTGGCGCGGGCACGCAGCACGAAGTTCACGATTTCGTTACGGAAATCTTTCGGGTTGCTGATTCCGGCCGGCTTTTCAATTTTCTCCAGCTCGGCGTTCAGGGACTCACGATCGAACAGCTGACCGGTATCGGGATCGCGATACTCCTGATCCTGAATCCAGAAGTCCGCGTAGGTCACGTAGCGATCGAAAATGTTCTGTCCGTATTCCGAGTAGGATTCCAGATAGGCGGTCTGGATCTCCTTGCCGATAAACTCGGCGTATTTCGGGATCAGGTAGCCTTTCAGGTGCTCCAGGTATTTCTCGGCCAAATCCTGCGGGAACTGTTCGCGTTCGATTTGCTGTTCCAGCACATAGAACAGGTGCACCGGGTTAGCCGCCACCTCGGCGTGATCGAAGTTAAACACTCGCGAGAGGATTTTAAAGGCGAAACGGGTGGAGAGGCCGTTCATACCTTCGTCAACCCCGGCGTAGTCGCGGTACTCCTGATAGGACTTGGCCTTCGGATCGGTATCCTTGAGGCTTTCGCCGTCGTACACGCGCATTTTCGAGTAAATGCTCGAGTTTTCCGGCTCTTTCAGCCGCGACAGCACGCTAAACCGCGCCAGCGTCTCCAGGGTGCCCGGCGCGCAGGGCGCGTGGGTCAGCTCGCTGTGGTCCAGCAATTTGTCGTAAATCTTGATCTCTTCCGACACGCGCAGGCAGTAAGGCACCTTGACGATGTACACGCGGTCGAGGAACGCTTCGTTGTTCTTGTTGTTGCGGAAGGTCACCCATTCGGATTCGTTGGAGTGCGCCAGAATAATGCCGTTGAACGGCAGGGCGGAGATGCCCTCGGTACCGTTGTAGTTACCTTCCTGGGTCGCCGTCAGCAGCGGGTGCAGCACCTTGATCGGCGCTTTGAACATCTCGACGAATTCCATTATCCCCTGGTTGGCGCGGCACAGGGCACCGGAGTAGCCGTAGGCGTCCGGATCGTTCTGCGCGTGGTTCTCCAGTTTACGGATATCCACTTTACCGACCAGCGCAGAGATGTCCTGGTTGTTCTCGTCGCCCGGTTCGGTTTTGGCGATGGCGATCTGTTCCAGAATGGAAGGGCGCACTTTCACGACTTTAAACTTGGTGATGTCGCCGCCGAACTCATGCAGGCGCTTCGCCGCCCACGGCGACATGATGGTGCCGAGATAGCGACTGGGGATGTTGAACTCTTTTTCCAGGATCGAGGCATCTTCCTGCGGATTGAACAGGCACAGCGGATGATCGTTGACCGGGCTGCGTTCGCCGTTGGCGCTGAGGGTATAGATGGGCACGCGCTGCATCAGCGCCTTCAGGCGTTCTGCCAGCGAGGATTTACCGCCGCCCACCGGGCCGAGCAGGTACAGGATCTGTTTCTTCTCTTCCAGGCCCTGCGCGGCGTGTTTCAGGTAAGAGACGATCTGTTCGATGGCCTCTTCCATGCCGTAGAATTCTTCGAAGGCCGGATAGCGTGCGATCACGCGGTTGGAGAACAGGCGCGACAGGCGTGATTCTAGCGCAGTGTCGACCATCACAGGTTCACCGATAGCCATCAGCAGACGTTCGGCCGCGTTGGCATAGGCACTGCGATCTTGCCGGCAAATGGTAAGAAATTCCTGCAGTGTGAACTCTTCGTCCTTGGCAGCTTCGTAGCGCTGGCGATAGTGGTCAAATATGTTCATGATGCCCGTCCTTTCGTTATTAGCACAGGTTAAAGAGAGCGTGTGATAGTGTTCTGGCTCCCGAAAGATGAGAATACGCCTGAGTACAGCAACCCGTATGCCAACTTGGTGCGCTTATTATCGCGAGTTGCGCTGTATGCCACTGGGCCCAGGATAAATTCACCTTCTGATTTAAGCTTAGTTTGCTTGCCGGAAAATTTCCTGCCGTAGAAAAAGCTTTTTTTAAGTCATATCAATGACTCAGTTATTACCGTGCGAGCCAAATGCCTTGTCTGGCGCGGCCTGCGGGATGAAACGTCATCGTTCCGCCATGATTAATTCATAATTCCGCTATAAGTTATTCGATCTTGGTCGT
Organism: Serratia sp. SSNIH1; assembly: GCF_002935055.1. Lineage (NCBI taxonomy): Bacteria > Pseudomonadati > Pseudomonadota > Gammaproteobacteria > Enterobacterales > Yersiniaceae > Serratia > Serratia sp. SSNIH1. The sequence goes on along the minus strand of NZ_CP026383.1, from coordinate 3,352,765 downwards.
TTTCTATTGTAAAGATTAGGCGCGTAACTAAATTTTCACATAAACTGTTGCAGCTATTAACCCTGTAATTTATGGAAAAAGAACCAGTGAAGATTTCAAAACTCAAAACGCTAGCAATTATCGCTTCCGCAATGGTTTGTGCGCAAAGTGCTCAGGCGGGAACCTGGTCACTCGGCGCTGCCGCGCTGGTTAGCCCGGACGCGTATCGTGGTTATCAGGACCGCGTTTATCCGGTGCCCGTTATTGACTATGAAGGTGACGACTTCTACTTCCGTACTCTGACCGCCGGTTACTACCTGTGGAAGGATCAAGAAAACCAGCTGAGCATCATGGGTTACTACACGCCATGGGGCTACCGTCCGGGCGACAGCGACGACGATCGCATGAAGCGTCTCGACAAGCGCCGCGGCACGCTGATGGCCGGCCTGGCCTACTCGCACAACGCCGAGTGGGGCACTCTCCGCACCACCTTCACCGGCGACACGCTGAACAACAGCAACGGCCTGGTGGGCGATGTGACTTACCTGTACAAGTTTAATCTGGACGCGCTGACGCTGGTCCCGGGCGTGGGCGTGATGTGGAACAGCAAGAACCAGAACAAATATTACTATGGCGTCAGCGCCAATGAATCGCGCCGCAGCGGCCTGGACAGCTACACCCCAGGCGATAGCTGGGCGCCGTATCTCGAGCTGAGCGCCAATTACCAGATCAACAAAAGTTGGAATGCCTTCTTCGTTGGCCGCTATGTGAAGTTGTCTGATGAAGTGAAAGACAGTCCGATGGTGGATAAATCCTACACCGGTTTGTTGATGACGGGTGTGAGCTACACCTTCTAATCACGCATTGCACGATCATCGTGCATGGCGTGCATCAAAAAGGGGCGCTGGCGCCCCTTTTGCACATCTGTGGTGCGCTGCCGCGCACGGCTTTTCAGGCTTTCTTACGGCTGCGGAAGGTCACGCCCAAACGGGCCGGTTGTTCGCCGGCGGCGACCAGCGGTTTACTGACGCGCCCGGTCTCTACGCAGACCATGGTCTTGTAACCGTCGTTCGGCATATCCCCCATGCTGCAGGAGAGCTCTACGCCCGGGTTCCAGGCGATAACGTCACTCATATGATGGTGGTGAACCTCGATGGTGCGCGCGAGCGCCGGATCGCGGATCTGGCTGAAGGCCTCCGGGCGGGTGTAGACGCGGTCGGTTTGGCCGACGAAGGTCACTTCGCCCGCCTGGCGCGCCTCAGCGCCGCCCGCCACCTTGTCGATATAAGGCTCGCCTAGGCCCGCCACGCTGACCCGATCGATGTCGCCGACCTGGAAGTAGCTGTGCAGCGCCGCTGTAGCCTGATAATCGCCGTGCGATTCCAGCTCGATCTCGCACTCCGCACCCAGCTTGAAGCGGGCAATCAGCGTGAAGGCGTGCGGCCATAGTTTGCGGGTCTGCTCATTGTCTTTCAGGGTAAAGGTCAGGATGACGCCGTTGTCATCTTCATCGTGCGCCGTCAGGCTCCAGGACTGATTGCGGGCAAAACCGTGGGAGGGTTGCGCTACCGGGCCGAACCACGGCCAGCAGATCGGCACGCCGCCGCGGATGGCCTTGCCTTTGGCGAAGGGGGTATTGCTGCTGAGCCAAATCACCGGCTGCTCACCGCTGGGCTGCCAGGCCAGCAAATGGGCGCCTTGCAGCGCGACGGCCGCGCGCACTTTCGGGTGCGACACCACAACCACGCCCAGTTCATCGAGTTGACGCTGGCTGATGTAAGGCGAAATCTGTTCGGAAACGGGCAGGGTGAAAATTTTCTCGTTCATTTCATTACCTTAATGTTTGCCGGAGAGACAAATAAAAAAGGGCGACAAAAATGTCGCCCTCATTATCAGCTTAACATCATGCCATTACTTGGAGATGTGAGCGATCAGGTCCAGAACTTTGTTGGAATAACCGGTTTCGTTGTCGTACCAGGAAACCAGTTTCACGAAGTTGTCGTTCAGTGCGATACCGGCTTTGGCATCGAACACGGAAGTCAGCACTTCGCCGTTGAAATCGGTGGAAACCACGTCGTCTTCAACGTAGCCCAGAACGCCTTTCATAGAACCTTCAGCGGCATCTTTGATGGCTTTCTTGATTTCTTCGTAGGTAGCTGCTTTTTCCAGACGCACGGTCAGGTCAACAACGGATACGTTAGGCGTCGGTACGCGGAACGCCATACCGGTCAGTTTGCCTTTCAGCTCTGGCAGAACAACGCCAACCGCTTTCGCTGCGCCGGTAGAAGAAGGGATGATGTTCTGGGATGCGCCGCGGCCGCCACGCCAGTCTTTGTGGGACGGGCCATCAACGGTTTTCTGAGTTGCGGTGGTCGCGTGAACGGTGGTCATCAGGCCTTCAACGATACCGAAGTTGTCGTTGATGACTTTAGCCAGTGGCGCCAGGCAGTTGGTGGTGCAAGAGGCGTTGGACACGATGTCCTGGCCGGCATATTTGTCAAAGTTGGCGCCACGCACGAACATTGGGGTCGCATCTTTGGATGGGCCAGTCAGAACGACTTTTTTAGCGCCAGCGGTGATGTGTTTACGTGCGGTTTCGTCGGTCAGGAAGATACCGGTCGCTTCAGCAACCACGTCAACACCCACTTCGTTCCACTTCAGGTTAGCCGGGTCTTTCTCTGCGGTAACACGGATGGTTTTGCCGTTAACAACCAGGTGGCCGTCTTTAACTTCTACCGTACCGTTGAAACGGCCGTGGGTAGAGTCATACTTCAGCATGTAAGCCATGTACTCTGCGTCCAACAGGTCGTTGATTGCAACGATCTCGATGTCAGAACGCTCTTGAGCAGCACGGAAAACAATGCGACCGATACGGCCAAAACCGTTGATACCTACTTTGATAGTCATATATTCCACCAGCTATTTGTTAGTGAATAAAAGGTTGGTTGTAAAATTACAAAAACCTTACCCAGCGTCAAGCGGAATCGTGTCAATTCTTGCGGCAAGTCAAACCGGAAGGGTGGTTTTGCACGCTTATTGCACAGTCCATTTGCGCTCGGCCTCATCCGTTATATGGGGACAAGCCGCCAAGTATAAAGTCAGCATACGCAAGATGTGTGATCGCTATCACATATCATCGTGACGTGGCCTTTATGGGCTACAGTTTAGGCCAAAAATCCCTGCAGCGGTGTTAATTTTTTGTTATTATTAATCATTGTTTTCGTTGACATTATCCACATTCAGAGATAAGCACAAATGGCTAAAGAGACAACCCCCGGTCATCCGGTCACGGAACTGAATGAAATCCAACGTTATGTGACGCAACAGCGCGGCACCGAAGCGCCGTTCAGCGGCAAATTGCTGCACAATAAGCGCGAGGGCGTGTACCATTGCCTGTGCTGTAACCAGCCGCTGTTCTATTCCGAAACCAAATACGATTCCGGCTGCGGCTGGCCGAGCTTTTATGAGCCGGTTTCCGCCGATGCAATCCGTTATCTTGATGATAATTCACATAATATGCACCGTGTTGAAATCCGCTGCGGCCATTGCGACGCGCACCTGGGGCACGTTTTCCCCGATGGCCCGCAGCCGACCGGCGACCGCTATTGCGTCAACTCCGCCTCGCTGAGTTTCACCGATGGCGAAAATGGTGACCAAACGGCCGGCTAAGTGGTAATTTAACCAACAAAATCGATTCAGCAAATTATTCATCCGTAAGCGAGAAGGGCTCTGATGGACGTGAAAGATCTGATTGCGGCGATGACGCCCGAGATATACCAGCGCCTGGTACAGGCGGTTGAGCTGGGCAAATGGCCGGACGGCGTGGCGCTGACGCCGGAGCAAAAAGAAAACAGCCTGCAGGCGGTGATGCTGTGGCAGTCGATGAACAACGTCGATCCGCAGCACATGAGCATCGGCACCGACGGGCAGATCGTGATGAAGAGCAAGCAAGAGCTGAAACAGCAGTTCGTTGCCGAGCCGCTGGCCAAACTCAAACCGCAGTAAGGTTGTCCTAAAGCGGGGCGATGACGCCATCGCCCCGTCGGTTCACCGTTTTTCACCCTTGATACCCAGCGATTCCGCCAGCTGCTGCGCCAGCCGGTTGTTATCGTCCGCGCCGTACTCCCAGAACATCGCCCCTCCCAATCCCTGGCTTTTGATGTACTCGGCCTTGATGGCCACCGAACGCGGGTTCTCGTAGGAGATAGCGAACAGCGGTTTGCCTGCGGCGGATTGCAGCGTCAGGTAAGGTACTTTGGCGTCGTCATCCCAGTGCTCGCGAAAACGATGCTGCGGATCGTTGAGCAATTTGCTGACGATATCGTGGTATTTAAAGTAGGTGTCTTTGCCGAGATCCAGCCCCAGCGCGTTGAACAGGGCGGTTTCGCGCGTGCTGAAGTATGGCTGCGTCACCGGATGTTTGGCGGCGTCCGGCTTGTCCCAGTCGATGCCCGCCTCGGTCGCCCGCTTCGGTACCCGGCCGTAGAAACCGATGCCCAGGTTCATCTGTGCCGGTTTCAGTCCGGCAGCCAGATAATTCTTTACCACGAAATCGGCGCTGTAACGGTCGGCGGCCGCCACGGTTGGCCAACGCTTTGAATCGTAAAGGTTGGCATTGAAATACTGCGTGCCGTAAGCCATGTCGTAGGTCATCAGATTAATGTAGTCGAGGTAAGGGGCAATGCTTTTCATATCGACCCACTCCTGCGGGCTTTTGACGTTGGCCCCGACGGCGATAGTTAACAGCTTGCCTTTACCCAGCGCCTGGTGAAGCTCTTTCAGCAGCAGGGTGAAGTTGTCGCGGTCTGCCGGTTGGCTTTCCACCAGTCCCCAGGCGCCGTTGACCGGATATTCCCAGTCCAGATCGATACCATCCAGCTGATACTGTTCGATCACCTGCAGCGCGGAGCGGATGAATATCGCCCGGTTTTCCGCAGTCGCCGCGGCGGCGGAGAAGCCCCGTGCGCCCCAGCCGCCGACCGACAGCAGCACTTTCAGCTCGGGGTTCTGTTTGCGCAGCACCGGCAGCCGCTGCAGATCGGCCGTTACCTTCGGCGACAGGTAGATCTGGTGGCGGCGAGCGGGGTCTTTCAGCGCCGCATTGGCTTCGTCTTTCTCGCCGTTGTAGATCAGACCGAACGAATAGTTGAGGTGGGTGATTTGCGTGACGTCCAGCTTGTCGATGTCGCCACCGGGGCCGGCGGTGACGTCGCCGCCGCCGTTGAAGTAGCCGACGGAGAGATAAGCCGCCTGAGCCGTGCCTGCGCCGGCCATAGCCAACTGCACCGCCGCCAGTAAAGGCAGCAGTTTTCGGGTGATTTTCATGTCTTTCTCCTTGGGTCGGCAAGGCCGACCGTACCGCCAGAGGCGGTCACAATAAAGCCGGGCTCAGCGGGCCCCGGATGCGTATAACCGATTGACGCCGAAAGCGTCGCAGTCATAACAGCAAAAGCGCCTGCCGGTCACAAGCCGTTGGGGAAGAAGAAGGGCGGTATTGTGAGCGGCGTCGATATTTTCGCCGCCGCTCAGAGAGAGCGCCGGTGGCGCCCCGGAGGATTTAGTTGGCGAGAAATTGTGACAGGGTAACCAGTTGCGCACCGGCGCGCGCCATGTCCTGCAGCGCCCGCCCGCTGTCGTCCGGCTGCAGATTCACGCCGCGGCAGCCGTCGACGATCACCTGCGTTGGATAGCCGGCAGCCAGCGCATCCAGTACGCTGAACTTGACGCAGTAGTCGGTCGCCAGGCCCATGATTGCCAGCCGCTGGACGCCCTGCGATTGCAGCCAGCCGTGCAGTTCGGTCTGTGCACGGTGGCCGTTATCGAAGAACGCGCTGTAGCTGTCGATGTCCGTCTCCTGCCCTTTGCGAAAAACGGCATTGATATGTTGCCGCTGCAACCGGGGGTGAAAATCGGCACCGTGGCTCCCTTGCACGCAGTGCACCGGCCACCACACCTGCGGCAGGCCCTCCAGCTCGCCGAGGGTGCCGACCTGCGCATGGGAATTCACCGCAAAGCTGCGGTGATTGGCGGGGTGCCAGTCCTGGCTGGCCACGACCGGCTCGCCACGCGCCAAACAGGCAGCGATCGCCTGATTGGCAACCGGGATGACGGCGTCGCCCGCCGTGACCGCCAGCGCGCCGCCGGGGCAAAAATCGTTTTGCAGATCGATCAACAACAGGGCCGTTTTCATCGCCGCTCCAGAGTTCAGTAGGTTAACCGTTGATGCTCAGTTCGCCGCGCAGGTCTTGCTGCATCAGGGCGCGGATTTGTTTCGGCGTCAGCGGCTGGCTCAGCAGGTAGTGCAGCTTGGTCAAGGCGGCTTCCACCGTCATGTCGAAACCGCTGATCACCCCGGCGTGCGCCAGCGCGTTACCGGTGGCGTAGCCTTCCATATTGACGCGCCCGGAGATGCACTGCGTCAGGTTGACCACCACGATGCCGCGTTCGGAGGCCGCACGCAACTCGTCGATCAGCTCGGCCTTTTGCGGCGCGTTACCGACGCCGTAGGAGCGCAGGATCAGCGCCTTGACCGGCTGCAGCAGGAAGTTGCGCACCACCGCGCCGGAAATGCCCGGATAGATGGTGACCACGCCGATCGGTTGCGGCGTGATGTCGTGCACTCGCAGCGCGCCGTTGCAAGCCGGGCTGTCGATGCCGTGCTGGCGACGAATGTGAATGCCGGCTTCCAGCAGTGGCGGCAGATTCGGGGAGGCGAAGGCGTCAAAGCCGTCGGCGTGCGCTTTGGTGGTGCGGTTGCCGCGGAACAGCTTGTTGTTGAAGAACAGGCTGACTTCGTTCACCGGATGGTTAGCCGCCAGATACAGCGCGTTGAGCAGGTTGGTCTGGCCATCGGAGCGCAGCTCCGCCAGCGGAATCTGCGAACCGGTGACGATCACCGGTTTAGCCAGGTTTTCCAGCATGAAGGAGAGCGCCGATGCGGTGAACGCCATGGTGTCGGTACCGTGCAGGATCACGAAGCCGTCGTAGCGATCGTAGTTCTGTTTGATGTCGTCGGCGATGTGCTGCCAGTCTTCCGGCGTCATGTCCGAAGAGTCGATCAATGGCGCATATTCATGAATGGTGAAATCCGGCATTTCCGGGCGATGGAATTCGGGCATCAGCGCCAGCTGGCGCTGCAGGTGGCCGGAAACCGGGATATAGCCGTGATCGGAACGCTGCATGCCGATGGTGCCGCCGGTGTAGGCGACGTAAATGGATTTCTTTTGCATGGTCATGATTTTAACAAAGATAAGATGGGCTGAATTATAGGGGCATGGCGGCAGAAAAAAAGCCCGGCGATGGCCGGGCTGCAGAATTATTTGTTAGCGGACTTCTCCGCAGGTCAGGCAGATCGCATAACGGTTTTGCGGATCGTTCAGGTTATTGAACAAGCCCGGCTGTTCTTTCACCGCGTTGGCGACCGAGGCCAGCGGGGCGGGCAGCATGGATTGAATCGCCGCCGGCAGCATGGCGTGAATGGAAACGCCGAACTGGCTGAGCACCATATCGCTGAGGCTTGGGGTATCGACGAACCAGTCGAGCTGCCACTGCTGCAGCTTCGCCAGCTCGGCGGCTTTCTTCACCGCGTCGTCGAAATCGCCCAATTGATCGACCAGGCCGTTAGCCTTGGCGTCGCTGCCGAGCCAGACGTGGCCTTGCGCGATTTGGTCAACCTGCTGCGGGGTCATCTTGCGCGATTTGGCGACTAAATCGAGGAAGTTCTTATACCCGTTTTCGATGTTCAGCTGCATCATCTGCGAGAACTCTTGCGGCAATGCCTTGGTGACCGCAATGTCGGCCAGCGGCGAGGTTGCCACGCCGTCGGTGTGCACGCCCAGCGTATCCAGGGTTTTCTCGTAGGTGTTGATGATGCCGAAAATACCGATGGAGCCGGTCAGGGTGCTCGGGCTGGCGATGATGTAGTCGGCCGGCGTCGAAACCCAGTAGCCGCCCGACGCGGCCATGCCGCCCATCGAGACCACCACCGGCTTGCCGGCGGCGCGCACGGCGGCCAGTTCGGAGCGGATCACTTCGGATGCGCTGACGCTGCCGCCCGGGCTGTTGACGCGGAACACTACGGCCTTGATGGCCGGATCCAGGCGCGCCTGGCGCAGCTCGGCGGCGGTGGTATCCCCCCCGACGTTACCCGGCGTCTGCGGGCCGTCCATGATGGCGCCGTTGGCGAACACCACGGCGATCTTACCGCCCTGGTTGGCGTCCGGCTTCGGCTGGTAGTCGTAGATGCTGGTGGCGTTGAAATCGTTCGCCTGTTTATCCCAGCCGAAGGCCTTGACCAACTGATTTTCGATCGCGGTGCGCGACGCCAGCTCGTCCACCAGCTTATTGTCCAGCGCATAGCGGGCGGTGTCGCCACCGGCCGCCTGCAGGCCGCTCAGCACACCGGCAGCGCCCGGGAACAGCTGCTGCGGCGTCAGCTGGCGGTTGGCCGCCACAGTCTCCAGATAGTTCTGCCACAGGCCGCCAATCCAGCGGCTGTCCGCTTCGCGCGCCGCCGGGGACATATCGTCGCGGATCAGCGGCTCTACCGCCGATTTATAGGTGCCGACGCGGAAGATATTGGTGGTGACTTTAAGCATGTCCAGCAACGACTTGTAATACAGGTTGTTGGTGGCAAAACCGTGCAGATCGACCGCGCCCTGCGGCGACAGGTAGATTTTGTTGGCGTAGCTGGCCAGGAAATATTGCGTCTGGTTATAGCTGTCGCCGATGGCGAAGATCGGCTTGCCGCTGTCGCGGAACTCGCGCAGTGCCTTACCGATATAACGCAGCGACGGTTGATCGGCACCGGCGAAGTCATTCAGCTGCAACACCATGCCGGTAATGTTTTTGTCGTCTTTGGCCTTGCGGATGCTGTCCACCACGTCGAACAGCGAGTTTTCCTGCAGGCGGCTGCTGGAGGCACCCAACAGCTCGCGGCCCCATTGCCGTACCCGGTTGTTTACCGAAGGCTGATCGACCACCACGCCGCTTAAGTCGACCAGCAGCGCGCCGCGTGCCGGGGCCGTCGAGGTGGAGGAACTTTGGAAGGACAGATAGATGCCGACCCCAACCAGGATCAGCAAGACCAGGAACAGGTTAAGGATCAGTTCCCTGATAAAATTCAGCAGACGCCATGTCCACCGGAAAATGCCGGCAATAATTTGCCACAATGTGCGCATGTGCTCTCCAACAAGAGTCGAGAATGTTCCGCTATCCTAATGAGCGGCCGAGTAAATGTCAGCTTTAAATCGTGGCACGCAGACGCTATCGCCGAGGCTGTAACTCGTCGTTTAGCTATGTTAACGTGGCCGGAATGAAAATTGTTATCAGGAGTTTACGATGGATGCTCTGGATCTTTTATTGAATCGCCGCTCGGCTTCGCGCCTGGCGGAACCGGCGCCGGCGGGGGAAGTACGCCAAAATATCATCAACGCGGGCCTGCGTGCGCCCGATCACGGCACGCTGCAGCCGTGGCGTTTCGTGATGATCGAAAATCAGGGCCTGGAGCGCTTCAGCCAGCTGCTGCAGGCGGCGGCGAAGCAGGATCAACTGGACGAAGCGGCGATCGAAAAGGCCACCAAGGCGCCGTTCCGCGCACCGCTGATCATCACCGTCATCGCCCATTGTACTGAAGAAACCAAGGTGCCGCGCTGGGAGCAGGTGGTTTCCGCCGGTTGCGCGGTGCAGGCGATGCAGATGGCGGCGCTGGCGCAGGGCTTTAACGGCATCTGGCGCACCGGCGCTTGGACCGAGCATGCGCTGGTGCGCGAAGCCTTCGGCTGCCGCGAGCAGGATGAGATCGTCGGTTTCCTCTATCTGGGCACGCCACAGCTGAAGGCCGCCACCAAGGTGACGCCGCCGGACAGCACGCCTTTCGTCAGCTATTTCTGAGTTTTCTCCCGCGGGGCGCGCCGAAAATGCGCTAAACCCCGCAAAATCGCATGGTTTCTGAGCAGGCCGTTCGCTTATCGGCGGCCCGCTCTTATCAATCCCCTCGGCAAGCGCTACCCTATGATATCTTGAGTGCCGTTACAGAAGGGAGTGGACTATGACATCGCCAGCGATCCGTTTAACCCAGTACAGCCATGGCGCTGGCTGCGGCTGCAAAATCTCACCGAAAGTTCTCGAAACCATCTTGCACAGCGAGCGGGAAAAGTTTGTCGATCCGCGTCTGCTGGTCGGCAATGAAACCCGCGACGACGCGGCGGTGTACGACATCGGCAACGGCGTCGGCATCATCAGCACCACCGACTTCTTCATGCCGATCGTCGACGATCCGTTCGATTTCGGCCGCATTGCGGCCGCCAACGCCATCAGCGACGTGTACGCCATGGGCGGCAAACCGATCATGGCGATCGCCATTCTCGGCTGGCCGATCGCCAAACTGCCGCCGGAGGTGGCGCAGCAGGTGATCGACGGCGGGCGTTTCGCCTGCCAGCAGGCGGGCATCGCGCTGGCCGGTGGCCATTCCATCGATGCGCCGGAACCTATTTTTGGCCTGGCGGTGACCGGCGTGGTCAATACCGAGCGGGTGAAGAAAAACAGCGCCGCACAGGCCGGTGCGAAACTCTATCTGACCAAACCGCTGGGCATCGGCGTGCTGACGACCGCCGAGAAGCAAAGCAAGCTGCGCCCTGAGCATCAGGGCCTGGCGACGGAAGTGATGTGCCGCCTGAACAAGCCGGGCGCCGACTTTGCCGAGGTGGCGGGCGTTACGGCGATGACCGATATCACCGGCTTTGGCCTGCTGGGTCACCTGAGCGAGGTGTGCCAGGGCTCCGGTCTGCAGGCGACGGTCTGGTTCGATCGGGTGCCGAAGCTGCCGGACGTCGAGGCGTATATTGCCGAAGGCTGCGTGCCGGGCGGCACCGGGCGCAACTTTGACAGCTATGGCCATCTGGTGGGTGAGATGAGCGATTTGCAGCGCCAGCTGCTGTGCGATCCGCAAACCTCCGGCGGCTTGCTGTTGGCGGTATTGCCTGAGTCGGAGGCGCAGGTGCTGGCGATTGCCGAACAGCACGGTATCTCGCTCAACGCTATCGGTGAATTGCATGCCGCACAGACCGGACAGCCGCTGATCGAGGTTGTGTAGTGTCCAACATGCAAGAAAGGCCGGACAGCGACGATTACCCACGCATTTTCCTGCAGGACGTGCCGCTGATTGACGTGCGCGCGCCGATCGAGTTTCAGCAGGGCGCCTTCGCCCAGGCGGTGAATTTACCGCTGATGATCGACAGCGAACGCCAGGCGGTCGGTACCTGCTATAAGCAGCATGGGCAACAAGCGGCGCTCGCGCTCGGCCACCGCCTGGTGAACGGCAAACTGCGCGAACAGCGCACCGCCGCCTGGCTGGCGGCCTGCGCAGAGCGGCCAGCAGGCTATATTTACTGCTTCCGCGGCGGGCTGCGCTCGCAGCTGGTGCAGCAATGGCTGCATGAGGCCGGCGTGGATTATCCGCGTATCACTGGCGGTTATAAGGCACTGCGCAATTATCTGCTCGGTGTACTGACGCAAAGCGCGGCATTGCCGATGGCCCTGGTGGGTGGCAATACCGGCAGCGGCAAGACGCTGCTGGTCAACGAGCTGGCCGACGGCGTCGATCTGGAAGGCGCGGCGCGCCATCGCGGTTCATCTTTTGGCCGAACGCTGGCGGGACAGAGCTCGCAGATAGATTTTGAGAATCGTCTGGCTGTGTTATTGCTGAAAAAACAGCATGGTGGCAGCCGCCGTTGGGTGCTGGAAGACGAAGGGCGGATCATCGGCAGCAACAATCTGCCGTTGCCGTTGTTCAACGGCATGCAGCAGGCACCGGTGGCGGTGATCGACGATCCGTTCGACATTCGCCTGGCGCGCCTGCAGGCGGAATATATCGACGGTATGCGCGAACAGTTCGAACAGGCCTATGGCGTGGAAGAAGGCTGGCGGCAGTACGACGACTATTTGCATCACGGCCTGTTCGCCATCCGCCGCCGTTTGGGCCTGGAGCGCTTCCAGCAGCTGACGCAGCGGTTGGAGGCAGCGCTGCGGGCTCAGCGCCTCAGCGGCCAGGGCGACGCGCACCGCGAATGGTTGGCGCCTCTGTTGCAGCAGTACTACGATCCGATGTATTGCTATCAGTTGGAAAAGAAAGCCCAGCGGATCGTCTTCCGTGGGAACTATGCAGAAGTAAGAGAATTCTTGATGACGTTCAGCCAGAAAAACGGTGATTAATGCGACTGTTCATAGCCGAGAAACCGAGTTTGGCGCGCGCCATTGCCGACGTCTTGCCCAAGCCGCATCGCCGCGGCGACGGCTATATCGCCTGTGGCAACAACGACGTGGTGACCTGGTGCGTCGGCCACCTGCTGGAGCAGGCTCAGCCTGACGCCTATGACAGCCGCTATGCGCGCTGGTCGTTGGCGGATCTGCCGATCATCCCCGAAAAATGGCGCTTGCAGCCGCGGCCTTCGGTCAGCAAACAGCTCAACGCGATTAAAAAGCTGCTGCGCGAAGCCGATGAAGTGGTTCACGCCGGTGACCCGGATCGCGAAGGGCAACTGCTGGTGGATGAGGTGCTGGACTACCTGGATTTGACGGCGGAGAAACGCCAGAACGTGCGCCGCTGTCTGATCAACGATCTCAACCCGCAGGCGGTGGCGCGTGCGGTCGAGCGCCTGCGTGACAATCGGGACTTTATCCCGCTGTGCGTGTCCGCGCTGGCGCGTTCGCGCGCCGACTGGCTGTACGGCATCAATATGACCCGCGCCTATACGCTGTTGGGCCGCAACGCCGGTTACGACGGCGTGCTGTCGGTGGGCAGGGTGCAGACGCCGGTGCTCGGATTGGTGGTGCGCCGCGACGAAGAGATCGAAAACTTCGTGCCAAAAGACTTCTTTGAGGTCAAGGCGCACATCGTCACACCGAAAGAAGAACGCTTTGTGGCGCTGTGGCAACCCAGCGACTCCTGCGAACCTTATCAGGATGAAGAAGGGCGTTTGCTGCACCGGCCGTTGGCGGAACACGTGGTCAAGCGCATCGAGGGCCAGCCGGCCCTGGTCACGGCCTATAATGATAAACGGGAATCAGATACCGCACCGCTGCCGTTCTCGCTTTCCACGCTGCAAATCGAGGCGGCCCGGCGCTACAACCTCAGCGCGCAACAGGTGCTGGACGTTTGCCAGCGGCTGTACGAAACCCACAAATTGATCACCTATCCGCGTTCCGACTGCCGCTATCTGCCGGAAGAACATTTTGCCGGCCGCCACGCGGTGCTGAACGCCATCAGCGTGCACCAACCCGAGCTGTATCCGCAGCCGGTGATCGACAGCGATCGCCGCAACCGCTGCTGGGACGATAAAAAGGTCGATGCGCACCATGCCATCATTCCCACCGCCCGCGCCGGCAAGGTCAATTTGACGCAGGATGAACGGAACGTGTATGGGCTGGTGGCGCGTCAGTATCTGATGCAGTTTTGTCCGGATGCGGTGTTCCGCAAATGCGTGATCGAGCTGGATATCGCCGGCGGCAAATTCATCGCCAAGGCGCGTTTTCTGGCGGAGGCCGGCTGGCGCACGCTGCTGGGCAGCAAGGAGCGCGACGAGGAAAACGAAGGTGCACCGCTGCCGGTGGTGGCCAAGGACGATGAGCTGCTGTGCGAGCGCGGTGAAGTGGTGGAGCGCCAGACGCAGCCGCCGCGGCCGTTTACCGACGCCAGCCTGCTGTCGGCTATGACCGGCATCGCGCGATTCGTACAAGATAAAGCGTTAAAGAAAATCCTGCGGGCGACCGATGGTTTAGGAACGGAAGCGACGCGAGCGGGGATCATCGAATTGCTGTTCAAGCGGGCGTTTCTGTACAAGAAGGGACGCTATATTCACTCCAGCGAAACCGGGCGCGCGTTGATTCACTCGCTGCCGGATCTTGCTGCGCGCCCTGATATGACGGCCAACTGGGAGGCCACGCTGACGCAAATCAGCGAGAAATCCTGTCGCTATCAGGACTTTATGCAGCCGTTGGTCGGCACGCTGCAAGAGCTGATTTATCAGGCTAAGCAGAGCCGGGCGAGCATGGCGTTTCGTGGATTGCCGCCGCCGCCCTCCAGCGGAGGCAAAAAACGCAGGAAAAGCGCCGGCAAGGCGCAGGAGAAGAGTGAATGAAGCGTGGACTCAGTAGGGTATTGGCTGCCGCGGCCCTGATGTTTTCCGGCCTGGCGGTCGCCAATCGCGGCGATGTGGACGTGGTGTTACCGGTTTCGCCGGAGATTTGGGGCACGGCCAAAAGCGGCGTCAACCCACCGCCGGCACAGCCCTGCAACCGCTGTTGCGTCTACCAGAATCAAAACTATTCCGAGGGCGCGGTGCTTAAAGTGGAAGGGGAAGTGCTGCAGTGCGTGCGTGAGCCTAACACCATCGGCACCAACCCTTTGATTTGGGTGCGATTGAAGAAGTGACAATGTAACCTGTCGCCGCGCTCAGCGTGCACCGCTTTGCGCGGCGATATAGTCCGCCAGCAGTGGAACGTCGGCGGGCGCCAGGGCGTATTCCTGCGCCTGCTGCGGCGTAACCCAGACCAACGCCGAGTGGCAGCGCTGTTGCAGTTCACCGGAGAACTCCGTGACTTGCCAGGCGTGCAGGCGGATGATGCGTTCGCCTTGCTGCCACTGATTGCTACCCACATAGTCGCCGATACGGGCGCAAATCCCCAATTCTTCATCCAGCTCGCGCGCCAGCGCTTCTGGCTGGCTTTCGCCCGTTTCAACCTTGCCGCCGGGAAACTCCCACTGACCGGCCTGATCGCTGCCTGTGCCGCGCTGGGCCAGTAAAATTTGACCGTTCTGTTCCAGAATAGCGGCTACCACGTCGATAATTTTCATTGGCTTCACAGGGTAAAACCCCGGCGAGCGCCGGGGTGATGGGGTTACAGCGTAAATTCCGCCCAGACCGGCGCATGGTCGGAAGGTTTTTCCATGCTGCGGGTTTGGTAATCGATGCCGGTGGCGATGCAGCGCGAAGCCAGCGGGGTGCTGGCCAGCAGCAGATCGATACGCAGGCCGCGGTTGTCGTCGAACCCTTTGGAACGGTAGTCGAACCACGAGAATTCGTCGTTGCGCCCCGGGTTGGCGTGGCGATAGGTGTCTACCAGGCCCCAGTTCAGCAGGCGGTCCATCCATTCGCGCTCTTCCGGCAGGAAGGAACACTTCCCGGTGCGCAGCCAGCGTTTACGGCTGTCTTCGCCGATGCCAATGTCATAATCGCTCGGGCTGATGTTCATGTCACCCATGATCAACACCGGGGACTCCGCCGACAGCTGCTGCTCCAGGTAGTTTTGCAAATCCTGATAAAAGCGTGTTTTAGCCGGGAATTTGATCGGGTGGTCGCGGCTTTCACCTTGCGGGAAGTAGCCGTTGATCACCGTCAGTGTGCCCTGCGGCGTCGCCAGATCGGCCATGATGATGCGACGCTGCGCATCTTCTTCATCGGTCGGGAAACCGCGGCGCACGGCCAGAGGCTCCGCTTTGGTCAGCAGCGCTACGCCGTAATGGCCTTTTTGCCCGTGATAGAACACGTGATACCCGTGCTGGCTGACTTCTTCCAGCGGGAACATGTCGTCGTGAACTTTCGTTTCTTGCAGGCCGATCACGTCGGGCTGGTGCTGTTCGATAATTGCCGCCAGCTGATGCGGACGCGCGCGCAGTCCATTGATATTAAAAGAGACAAACTTCATGAGCGGTGCCGTTTTCACGAGAAAAATGTGCTGTGATAGTAGCAGAGTTTGGCGGGAAATGTAACGCAGACAGCGGCAGGACCGCTGGCTGCGCAGCGGGTTTATTTCGCCCAGCGGTCGTAATTTTTGGGTTGATAATCGTCAAACTGTTGCAGCAGCGTTTGCGCCGATTCACTGATGTGCAGGGTGCCGAGATAGTCGTGGCGCATAAAGCCCTGATCGGCGACGTGTTCGAGGAATTGGCTCAGCGGGCGGTAGAAGCCGTTAACGTTCAGCAGGCCGACCGGCTTGTTGTGATAGCCGATTTGCCCCCAGGTCCAGATTTCAAACAGCTCTTCCAGCGTGCCGATGCCGCCGGGCAGGGCGATAAAACCGTCCGCCAGCGCGGCCATACGGGCTTTGCGCGTATGCATATCAGGCACCACTTCCAGTTCGGTCAGGCCGCGATGCGCGGTTTCCGCTTCAACCAGGCGCTCGGGGATAATGCCGACAGCTTCACCGCCCGCCGCCAACACGGCATCTGCCACGATCCCCATCAATCCTTTCTTGCCGCCGCCATAGATTAAACGGCGCCCCTGTGCGGCCAGCAGCTGTCCCAGTTGACGAGCCTGCTCGGCATAAGCGGGATTGACGCCTTCGCTGGCGCCACAAAAAACGCAAATATTGTTTCGCATCCACCTGTTCCTTACTGCACTAAAGAAGCCAGTGGTATAGCGAATTGTCGGCCGGAGTTCAAGTTACGGCTGGGAGTGAGGAAATAAAACATCGAGGTGAAAGCGGGGAATAAGGGGAGATAAATTGAGTTTTATTGATACGAGAGCATTGGGTGCGATGTGCTTTAAGTTTGTTTGGGATTTTCTATAAAGAAATGGTGGTGGGGGAAGGATTCGAACCTTCGAAGTCTGTGACGGCAGATTTACAGTCTGCTCCCTTTGGCCGCTCGGGAACCCCACCATGATATTCATGGATTTACTAATTGTTGTTCCGGTTTTATCCGGAAGAAACCTGGCCGGCTTCTTTACTGCCCCTTCGCTCCTGGCGGAGAAAAGATGGTGGTGGGGGAAGGATTATTCGTCACTTCGTTCCTCACCCTTCGGGCCGCGCTAAAGCACGTTATCCTTCCCTTTCTGATTCGCTTTAATCCAATGCGTATCAGCAACGAAAAGATGGTGGTGGGGGAAGGATTCGAACCTTCGAAGTCAGTGACGGCAGATTTACAGTCTGCTCCCTTTGGCCGCTCGGGAACCCCACCATATACATGGCTATTTAACTGGCCTTGCTTGCGAGAGCGCTGTCTCGGTAAGCGGGGCGCATCATATCAAATGAAGCGGATGTGTAAAGCATTGAAATGCAGAAAATGAATCGTTTGCCGTTTTTTTATTCTTGACGGTGCATCCCTGAACGAAATGCACCGATTTATTGAGCGATTACAGAATAACGGTGCGGTTGCCATAGACGAAGACGCGCTGTGCCAGCACCTGATACAGCGCGCGGCTGAGCACATTTTTCTCTACGTCGCGCCCGGCGCGCATCATATCCTCGGCGGAATAGGTGTGATCGACGTGGATCACGTCCTGCATGATGATCGGGCCTTCGTCGAGATTGTCGTTAACATAGTGGGCGGTGGCGCCGATGATTTTTACCCCGCGCTCATAGGCCTGGTGGTAAGGGCGCGCGCCGATAAACGCCGGCAGGAACGAATGGTGAATGTTGATCACCTGATTCGGATAATGCTGCACGAAGGCCGGGGTCAGCACGCGCATATATTTGGCCAGCACCACGTAATCCGGCTGATATTGATCGATCTGGGCCGTCATTTCTCGGTCGTGCTGTTCACGCGTCAAGCCTTCGTGGCTCACCAGATGGAAAGGAATATCGAAACGTTCCACGAGCGATTGCAGCGTGTCGTGGTTGCCGATCACGGCGGCGATTTCAACGTCGAGGCCGCCATAGGCGCTTTTCATCAACAGATCGCCCAGGCAGTGGGCCTCTTTGGTGACCAGCACCACGATGCGGCGGCGTCCGGTGCTGTGCAGCTCGCGCAGCGAACCTTCCGGCAGCGCGCTGTCCAGATCGGCCAGCAGCGTGTTGTCGTTGAAAATGCCTTCCAGCTCGGTACGCATGAAGAAACGCCCGGTGCGGTGATCGACGAACTCATTATTCTGAACGATATTGAGTTCGTGCTTGTAACAGATGTTGGTGATCTTGGCGATCAGCCCTTTGGCGTCCGGGCAGATGGTGCGTAACACTTTCCGTTGAACATTTTGGTGTGGCATGGGTTTGAGGATCCTGTCTGATACTGAACGGCCTGTCTGCGCAGGCGTAAACGTGAAGCGCCGGCCGGCTAGCGCCCGCAGCACTTCTTGTATTTTTTCCCTGAGCCACAGGGACAAATCGCATTTCTGCCGGGCTGGGGTTTGGTGCCGTCGATATAATACCAACGTTGATCGCGACGAAGGAAGCGCGAGCGCTCATGCATCGCCTGCGGTTCGCCGCTTTCGCCGTCGGTAAAACGTGCGATGAATTCGACGAAGCCTGCGTCCGGCTCATGACCGGCTTTCTCTTCCACGATCGTCAGGCCCAGCCATTCGGTATTTTTAAAGCTGTCGACGATCGCATTGCGCCAGGCCTCGGCACCGCAGTCGGGGTGCCAGGTAGCGATCAGATAATCGACGTTATGATTCACGTAGGCGGTGAAGCGTGAACGCATCAGCTGGCCGGGCGTCGGCGCCGGTTGGTTGCCGCTGATAAAAGGGGCACAGCACGCGTTATACGCCAGTCCGCTGCCGCATGGGCATGATTCGGGCAAAATAACTCCTGAGAAGACGAGGCAGAAAATGAATTTAGCGCATATGTTACCTAACAATATTCGTCAGTGACAATCTACCCTGAAAGCAGATACCCCCTGTTACCGAGAGGATGGCGCTATGCGGCAAATCAAGATCGGACTGGCGCTGGGAGCTGGCTCGGCTAAAGGCTGGGCGCACATCGGCGTGATCAATGCGTTAAAGAAACTGGGAATTGAGGTCGATATCGTTGCCGGCTGCTCTGTCGGTGCGTTAGTGGGCGCGGCGTTCGCCAGCCATCGCCTGCCGGCGATGGAGCAGTGGGTGCGGTCGTTCAGCTATTGGGACGTGATTCGTCTGATGGACTTTTCCTGGCAGCGTGGTGGCTTGTTACGCGGCGATCGCGTGTTTAACGCCGTCGGACAGCTGTTGAAGATCAACGATATTGCCGAATGCGCGCTGAAGTTCGGCGCCGTGACGACCAATCTCAGCACCGGCCGCGAACTGTGGCTGACCGAAGGCGATATTCATCAGGCGGTGCGCGCTTCCTGCAGCATGCCTGGCCTGTTGGCGCCGGTGTGGGCCGACGGCTATTGGCTGGTGGATGGCGCGGTGGTCAATCCGGTGCCGGTGTCCCTTTGCCGGGCGCTGGGGGCCGATATCGTCATCGCGGTCGATCTGCAGCATGACGCGCACCTGATGCAGCAGGATTTGTTCTCGGTACGCATTGAGGACGAGAGTTCGGACGATGCGCCTGCTGATACCTGGCGCGGGCGTCTGAGAGAACGCGTCGGCAGAATGCGACAGCGTAAACCGACGACGGCGCCGACGGCGATGGAGATTATGGGCACCTCGATTCAGATGCTGGAAAATCGCCTGAAGCGTAACCGGATGGCGAGCGATCCGCCGGACGTGTTGATCCAACCTTTCTGCCCGCAAATCTCGACGCTGGATTTCCACCGCGCCGATGAAGCAATCGAGGCAGGGTTACTGGCGGTGGAAAAACAACTGGATCGGTTGTTGCCGTTGATAAAAAATAGATAATTCTCGGTTCTCGGTTGGCAATGCGCGGTCGGTCTGATTCAGACGAGCATAAGTGACCTTTTTGAGCCACTATTACACTATGGAAAGGGACGAGGCTCGGCTGATGGCATTACCACTCACTCACAAACGCATCTTGATCGTTGAGGACGAACAGGTTTTTCGTTCCGTGCTGGTCGGTTATTTGACCTCGCTGGGCGCTGAAACCGGCGAGGCGACCAACGGTTTGCAGGCGCTGAGTGCCGTCGATGACTTCAAGCCCGATCTGATTCTGTGCGATCTCGCGATGCCGGAAATGGGCGGTATCGAATTCGTTGAGCACCTGCGTTTGCAGGGGGGGCAGATCCCGGTGCTGGTGATCTCGGCCACCGACAAGATGGCCGACATTGCCAAGGTGTTGCGCTTGGGCGTACAGGATGTCCTGCTGAAGCCCCTGACCGATCTCAATCGCCTGCGTGAAGCGGTGCTGGCGTGTTTATACCCCAATATGTTCACCTCTCAGGCGATTGAAGAAGTTGAGCTGTTTCAGGATTGGGATGCGCTGAGCAAAAACCCTTCAGAAGCCGTCAAACTGCTTAAACAACTGCAACCGCCGGTACAGCAGACCATTGCACATTGCCGGATCAACTATCGGCAGTTAACCACGGGCGAAAATCCCGGCCTGGTGCTGGATATTGCCGCGTTGTCAGAAAAAGACCTGGCATTCTACTGCCTGGACGTCACGCGCGCCGGCGATAATGGCGTATTGGCGGCATTGCTGTTGCGCGCATTATTTAATGGGTTGCTGCAAGACCATCTGGCTAATCAACAACATCGTCTGCCGCAAATGTCAGCATTGTTAAAGCAGGTTAATCAATTATTGCGGCAGGGGAAATTAGATGGCCAATTCCCACTGTTGCTGGGATATTATCACGCCGAAAATAAGAACCTGATTCTGGTCTCCGCCGGGCTGCATGCCAACGTCAATACCGGGGATAATCAAATTCAGCTGAGCAACGGCGTACCGCTGGGGACGCTGGGGGCGACCTACATGAACCAGATCAGTCAACGTTGCACCGCCTGGCAATGTCAGGTGTGGGGCAGCGGGGGCCGATTGCGGCTGATGCTGAGCGCTGAATAACGGGCCCCGAGCGGCGAGATCTTAAGCTATTCACTTATCGGCAATTAAACCGTTTATTTATTCTCCCGATTATCAGAACGGGTAATAGTCCTAAATGTTTTCTATTTGTGTTCTGGCTAATGCTCGGCACGCATAAGCTGGTATACTCCGAAGGTTTTTTTATATCGAGCCCAAGCTCATAAAATGAGCGCTTTAGCTTTAAGAGAGGAAATAATGCCTGCTGTAAATCGCAAAGTCAGAAAAGCCGTGATCCCGGTTGCAGGCTTGGGTACGCGGATGTTACCGGCCACCAAAGCCATTCCAAAAGAAATGCTGCCGCTGGTTGATAAACCGCTGATCCAATACGTCGTCAATGAGTGCATTGCGGCAGGGATTAACGAGATTGTGCTGGTCACTCACTCCTCCAAAAACTCGATCGAAAACCACTTTGATACCAGTTTCGAACTGGAAGCGATGCTGGAAAAACGCGTCAAGCGCCAATTGCTGGATGAAGTACAGTCGATCTGCCCGAAAGGCGTTACCGTGATGCAAGTCCGCCAGGGGAATGCTAAAGGCCTGGGACACGCTATCATGTGCGCCTACCCGATGGTGGGCGATGAGCCGGTCGCCGTGGTGTTGCCGGACGTGATCCTCGACGAATATAGCGCCGATCCGAAAAAAGACAACCTGCACGACATGCTGCAGCGCTTCGAAGCCACCGGCGTCAGCCAGATCATGGTTGAACCCGTGCCGCACAAGGATGTCGGAAACTACGGCGTAGCCGACTGCAAGGGCGTCGATCTGCAACCTGGTGAAAGCGCGCCGATGGTCAGCGTGGTCGAGAAGCCGTCGCCGGATAAAGCGCCTTCCAACCTGGCGATTGTCGGTCGTTACGTGCTGTCCGCCGATATTTGGCCGCTGTTGGCGAAAACGCCTCCAGGCGCCGGCGACGAAATTCAGCTGACTGACAGCATCGAAATGTTGATGCAGCAGGAAACGGTGGAAGCGTATCACCTGAAAGGCGTGAGCCATGATTGTGGCAATAAACTGGGTTACATGCAGGCATTTGTGGAATACGGCATGCGCCATGCCAGCCTCGGTAAAGAATTTTCTCAGTGGCTGCAACAGGTTGTTGCCGCTGACAAGAAATAATTGAGTGATCTTTCGTCTTAATTTGAAAAACTAGGATTTTCACATGAAAGTAACAGTTTTTGGTATTGGTTATGTGGGTCTGGTGCAGGCCGCCGTGCTGGCTGAAGTTGGCCATGACGTTATGTGCATTGACGTCGATGAGCGAAAAGTCGAAAACCTGAAAAAAGGAAATATCCCGATTTTTGAACCGGGCCTGACGCCGCTGGTGCAGCAAAACTATGAGGCCGGCCGTCTGCATTTCACTACCGATGCCAAAGCGGGCGTGGCGCACGGGAATATCCAGTTCATCGCCGTCGGTACGCCGCCGGATGAAGACGGTTCCGCTGACCTGAAATATGTCACTGCGGTTGCGCGCACCATCGCCGAGCACATGACCGATCGTAAAGTGGTGATCGACAAGTCCACCGTTCCGGTCGGCACGGCGGACAAAGTGCGTCAGGTGATGGCGGAAACGCTGGCGAAACGCGGCAGCAGTGTGCCGTTCGACGTGGTGTCTAACCCGGAATTCCTGAAGGAAGGTGCGGCGGTAGCAGACTGTATGCGCCCTGAGCGCATCGTTATCGGTACCGATAATAAAGATGTGATCGAACCTATTCGCGAACTGTACGAGCCGTTTAACCGCAATCACGATCGTATGATCATGATGGATATCCGTAGCGCAGAGCTGACCAAGTATGCCGCTAACTGCATGCTGGCGACCAAGATCAGCTTTATGAACGAAATGTCCAACCTGGCGGAAATGCTGGGGGCGGACATTGAGAAAGTGCGTCAGGGCATCGGTTCCGACTCACGCATCGGTTATCACTTCATCTACCCTGGCTGCGGCTACGGTGGTTCTTGCTTCCCGAAAGATGTCCAGGCGTTGATCCGCACGGCGGAGCAGATCGGTTACCAACCGAAGCTGCTGCAGGCGGTTGAGCAGGTCAACTACCAACAGAAAGACAAGCTGAACAGCTTTATCAAAGACTACTTCGGCAGCGATCTGAAGGGCAAAACCTTCGCGCTGTGGGGCCTGGCGTTCAAGCCGAATACCGATGACATGCGTGAAGCGTCCAGCCGCGTGCTGATGGAACAGCTATGGGCTGCCGGCGCCACCGTTCAAGCCTACGATCCGGAAGCGATGAACGAAGTCCAACGCATCTATGGCCAGCGTGACGACTTAAAGCTGATGGGTACCAAAGAGGCTGCGCTGCACGGCGCCGATGCTCTGGTGATCTGCACCGAATGGCAGAATTTCCGCGCACCGGACTTCGACGTGATCAAAAGTGAACTGAAACAGCCGGTGATCTTCGATGGACGTAACCTGTACGATCCGGAGCGTTTGGAGAATCGCGGCTTTACCTACTACGCGATTGGCCGCGGCGCCTCGATTAAACCGGTTATTTAAGGAGTGGGCATGAAATTCCTGGTTACAGGCGCCGCAGGATTTATTGGCTATCACGTTGCAGAGCGTTTGTTGACCGCCGGTCATCAGGTTGTCGGCATTGATAACCTGAACGACTATTATGACGTGGGCCTGAAAACGGCCCGTCTGGACAGACTGGCGGATAAGCCGGGATTCCGCTTTATCAAGCTGGATTTGGCCGATCGTGAAGGGATGGCGGCACTGTTCGCCGAGCATCAGTTCCAACGAGTCATTCATTTGGGGGCTCAAGCCGGCGTACGTTATTCGCTGGTCAATCCGTTGGCTTATGCGGATGCTAACCTGATCGGCCATTTAAACGTTCTGGAAGGCTGCCGTCATAATAAAGTCGAGCATTTGCTCTACGCCTCTTCCAGTTCAGTATATGGCCTGAATCGCAAGCTGCCGTTTGCGACCGAAGATTCGGTTGATCATCCGGTGTCATTGTATGCGGCAACGAAAAAGGCCAATGAGCTGATGGCACACAGCTACTCCCATTTATACGGTCTCCCGACGACGGGGCTGCGATTCTTTACCGTATATGGCCCTTGGGGGCGTCCGGATATGGCGCTGTTCAAATTCACCAAGGCCATATTGGCGGGGGAGAGCATCGATGTATATAACCACGGTGAAATGCACCGTGACTTTACTTACATTGATGATATCGCTGAGGCGATTGTACGGCTGCAGGCGGTTATTCCGCAGGCGGATCCGTCATGGACCGTTGAACAGGGATCGCCGGCGACCAGTTCCGCACCGTATCATGTTTATAATATCGGCAATAACACGCCTGTTAAACTGATGGAATATATCCGTGCGTTGGAGCAGGCATTGGGGGTGACCGCCCGTAAGAATATGCTGCCGATGCAGCCTGGCGACGTGATGGATACCAGCGCAGATACGGAAGAGCTTTATCGTGACATTGGTTTTAAACCGGAAACCAGCGTTGAAGAGGGCGTGAAGCGCTTCGTTGACTGGTATAAGGCATTCTACCAGGTTCAATAATTGAACGTGGGTAAATGCGATAAAGGGGGCCTTAGGGGCCCTTTTTTTTCACTGAAATTTCATGATCGAAGGAAAAGCGAATTAGGATATTTACTAAAAGGATAGGGGGGTACAGAACGATAAGCTTTAAAATGAAAAGGCCCCCCGCAGGGAGCCTTTCTGATACGGACTGAATCGCTATTACAGCAGGAAATCGTCCAGAGATTTACCTTGCTCTTCGATAGCTTTCTTAATCACCGCAGGAGTACGGCCTTGGCCGGTCCAGGTTTTCAGCTCGCCGTTTTCGTCTTTATATTGGTATTTAGCAGGACGTGCTGCACGTTTTGCTTTACCGGCAGCCTTGTTGGCAGCCATGGTTTGCAGCAGTTCATTCGGGTCGATACCGTCAGCAATCAGCATTTCGCGGTATTGCTGCAGCTTACGAGTGCGTTCTTCGATTTCTGCTTGAGCCTGGCTGTCTTCTTCGCGACGTTCGTTCACAACAACTTCCAGTTTCTCGAGCATTTCTTCCAGCGTTTCCAGAGTGCATTCTCTTGCCTGGGCGCGCAGGGTGCGGATGTTGTTCAAAATCTTTAATGCTTCGCTCATTGTCCTAGTCTCAAATTATATTGGTGGGGGGCGTCTCGATAATAATAGAGTGCTCTTTTCTTTTCTGCAATAGCCAAATTGACTTGAATACTCAAATTTACCTTTAAAGAAACCGTTAATCGGATCAGTCCGACAAATAATAGGAAGGTCTGTTAACTATTACCTTCATCGAGCTTAAGTCAAAATTTCAGCAGACAGGCTTTAAAGGGCGCGTGTCGCAAGGCTTTCATCGATAAGTTATCGCCGTAATTTATATCAATATTACAATGGGTTCTGTGGGCTTAATCACGCCATGGCAAGGCAGACATTGTAAACAATAGGGGTATATAGGTAAAGATTGCGTCAGGTAACGTCGGGGCATCGGCGAAGGCGATTAAATGCCCGTTATTGGCCTCACGTATAATAGACAGGCGTTCCGCCGCAGCTACGGCGCCTGCGGAGGGGAAAGGGCAGCTATGCATTAATGGGCAAATGCCCGGGGCTAACCATTAGCAAGAATTAATAGTGATGACAGGCATACATTATCCTGTAAATAGCTGTAAAAAGAACATGCCGACAGAACGATATGTTTCGCTTGAAAGCGCATTATTACGGCGAACGCAATATTCGTTCGCTTTGGGCTGAGCCGGGGGGCGGGTTATGGTACACTCACCGTCCTAATCAACATTTGAATATTTCTTATACCATCGGAGTGGCGGGGCCATGGCTCAACTTTATTTTTATTACTCTGCGATGAATGCCGGCAAGTCTACCGCGCTGCTACAGTCTTCATATAACTATCAAGAGCGTGGTATGCGCACGCTGGTGTTCACCGCGGAGATCGATCACCGCTATGGTGTAGGCAAAGTCAGCTCGCGCATCGGGTTATCTTCGCAGGCCCAGCTCTATAACAACGACTCAATGCTCTTCGCCATGATTCAGCAAGAGCATCAGCAGCAGCAGGTGCATTGTGTGCTGCTCGATGAAAGCCAGTTCCTGACCAAAGCGCAGGTTGAGCAATTGTGCGATGTGGTGGACCAACTGGACATTCCCGTATTGTGTTACGGCCTGCGCACCGATTTTCTCGGTGAGTTGTTTACCGGTAGCCAATATTTGCTGGCCTGGGCCGATAAGCTGGTGGAATTGAAAACCATCTGTCACTGCGGGCGCAAAGCCAATATGGTGCTGCGACTGGACGAGAATGGCAAAGCGATGCATGCCGGCGAACAGGTGGTGATAGGCGGTAACGAGAGCTATGTCTCCGTCTGCCGCAAGCATTATAAAGAGGCGATTCACTCCCTGGATTAGGAGTGAAAACGCCGTCAGAGCCCGCTGAAGCGTTTTGGCGGCGTGAGTCGAAATGCAGCGCCTCAGGCGCAATAAAAAACCCGCCGTTGGCGGGTTTTTTTATCGGTTCACGGAACCGTTATTTCTTGGGCTTCTTTACCGCGGTTTTGGCGGCAGCCGGAGCGGCCGCTTCCTCTTCTACCGCTTCGCTGAATTCGCGGCCGTAGAAGGTATCCAGCATGATTTGCTTCAGCTCGGCAATCAGCGGATAGCGTGGGTTGGCGCCGGTACATTGGTCGTCGAATGCGTCTTCCGACAGCTTGTCGACTTTCGCCAGGAAGTCCGCTTCCTGCACACCCGCCTCACGGATGGAGGTTGGGATGCCCAACTCGGTTTTCAGCTCGTCCAGCCAGGCCAGCAGTTTCTCAATCTTCTGCGCAGTGCGGTCGCCCGGTGCGCTCAGGCCGAGGTGGTCGGCGATTTCAGCGTAGCGGCGGCGCGCCTGAGGGCGGTCGTACTGGCTGAAGGCCGTCTGCTTGGTCGGGTTGTCGTTCGCGTTGTAGCGAATGACGTTGGAAATCAGCATCGCGTTGGCCAGGCCGTGCGGAATGTGGAACTCCGAACCCAGCTTGTGCGCCATGGAGTGACAGACCCCGAGGAAGGCGTTGGCGAAGGCGATACCGGCGATGGTGGCGGCGTTGTGCACGCGTTCACGGGCAACCGGATTTTTCGCGCCTTCTTTATAGCTGGCCGGCAGATACTCTTTCAACAGTTTCAGCGCTTGCAACGCCTGGCCGTCGGAGTATTCGTTCGCCAGCACTGAAACGTAGGCTTCCAGCGCGTGGGTGACCGCATCCAGACCGCCGAAGGCGCACAGGGATTTCGGCATGTTCATCACCAGGTTGGCATCGACAATTGCCATGTCCGGGGTCAGCGCATAGTCGGCCAACGGGTATTTCTGTCCGGTGGTGTCGTCGGTTACGACGGCAAACGGCGTGACTTCCGAACCGGTGCCTGACGTGGTAGTGATGGCGATCATTTTCGCTTTCACGCCCATTTTCGGGAACTTGTAGATACGCTTACGGATGTCCATGAAGCGCAGCGCCAGATCCTCGAAGTGGGTTTCAGGGTGTTCGTACAGCACCCACATGATTTTCGCGGCGTCCATCGGCGAACCGCCGCCCAGCGCGATGATGACGTCCGGTTTGAAGGAGTTCATCTGCTCTGCGCCTTTGCGCACGATGCTCAGCGTCGGATCGGCTTCCACTTCGAAGAACACTTCGGTTTCGATGCCGTGAGACTTCAGAACTTTGGTGATCTGGTCGGCATAGCCGTTGTTGAACAGGAAGCGGTCGGTCACGATGAAGGCGCGTTTTGCCCCGTCGGTCGCCACTTCTTCCAGCGCGATAGGCAGCGAGCCCCGGCGGAAGTAGATCGATTTCGGAAGTTTATGCCACAACATGTTTTCTGCTCGCTTCGCTACAGTTTTCTTGTTGATCAGGTGTTTAGGTCCGACGTTCTCAGAGATGGAGTTACCACCCCAGGAGCCGCAACCCAGCGTCAGCGAAGGCGCGAGTTTGAAGTTATACAGGTCGCCGATACCGCCCTGAGAAGCCGGGGTGTTGATCAGGATACGAGCCGTTTTCATTTTATCGCCGAAGTAGGCGATGCGAGCCGTTTGGTTATCCTGGTCGGTGTACAGGCAGGAGGTGTGGCCGATACCGCCCATGGCGACCAGTTTTTCAGCTTTGGCGACGGCGTCTTCGAAGTCTTTGGCCCGGTACATCGCCAGGGTAGGCGACAGTTTTTCATGGGCGAAAGGCTCGGACTCGTCGACCAGCTTCACTTCGCCGATCAGCACTTTGGTGTTGGCCGGCACTTTGATGCCTGCCATCTCGGCGATTTTCGGTGCGGATTGCCCCACGATGGCCGCGTTCAGACCGCCGTTTTTCAGGATGATGTCCTGAACCGCTTTCAGTTCTTTACCCTGCAGCAGATAGCCGCCGTGGGAAGCGAAGCGTTCGCGTACCGCATCATAAATAGAGTCGACGACGATAACCGACTGTTCGGAAGCGCAGATAACGCCGCTGTCGAAGGTTTTGGACATCAGGATAGAGGCGACCACGCGCTTGATGTCTGCGGTTTCGTCTACCACGACCGGGGTATTACCGGCGCCGACGCCGATGGCAGGCTTGCCGGAGCTGTAGGCTGCCTTCACCATGCCCGGGCCACCGGTGGCCAGGATCAGGTTGATGTCCGGGTGGTGCATCAGCTGGTTGGACAGCTCGACGGTCGGTTGGTCGATCCAACCGATGATGTCTTTTGGCGCGCCGGCGGCGATAGCGGCTTGCAGCACGATATCGGCGGCTTTATTGGTGGCATTCTTCGCACGCGGGTGCGGCGAGAAGATGATGCCGTTACGGGTTTTCAGGCTGATCAGCGCTTTGAAGATCGCGGTAGAAGTTGGGTTGGTGGTAGGAACGATACCGCAAATCAAGCCGATAGGTTCGGCGATGGTGATGGTACCGAAGGTGTCATCTTCAGACAGGATGCCACAGGTTTTTTCGTCTTTATAGGCGTTGTAGATGTACTCGGAAGCGAAGTGGTTTTTGATCACTTTGTCTTCGACGATACCCATTCCGGATTCTTCCACGGCCATTTTGGCCAACGGGATACGGGCATCAGCAGCGGCGAGGGCGGCAGCGCGGAAGATTTTATCCACTTGCTCTTGAGTGAAGTTGGCATATTCGCGCTGGGCTTTTTTGACACGTGCGACAAGCTCGTTCAGTTCAGCGACATTCGTTACAGCCATAATGCTCTCCTGATAATGTTAAACTCTTTCAGTAAATAAGCCGTGCGAGCCACTAGTATAGCCATAACGGGAATAAACGGTGATGAGAATACCGGGGCTTTCCCACGTTATTTCTTCGCATGCTGCTGATTTGCTTAAAGAGCTTTACCCTACGCTAGCCGGAGGGGCAGACCGTGAGGAGAACGGAATCGGCGATGTGGCCACCCACTTTGTTCTACTCCCTGCCTACGACTAAGAGCTTACTCACTGTTGGGTAGTTGATTTGTGATCTAAATCATGAAAACTGCAAGCTGACACCTTTCAGCTTGCTGGTATTGGGAATCATTCTTGATAACTGTGAGCAATGACTCTTTTTTCAACATAAAAAATCAAAAGGCCATACATCACTTTAACAAAGGACATTTGTTTCGCTGCATAACTTGCTGACAGTCAAAAATGCTGCTCTGGCCGGATGGATTACCCGCGGCAATTCCATTACATTAGCGCGCATAGGCAGCACACCTTTTTATAGTACTTAACGCGGAGCCATCTGTGGGCCAATCTCTGTTGGATCTTTCCGGCTTTATCAAGTTCTTCGTCGGTCTGTTTGCACTGGTCAACCCGGTGGGCATTTTGCCGGTGTTCATCAGCATGACCAGTTACCAGGCGGAAGCGGGGCGCAATAAAACCAACCTGACCGCCAACCTGTCGGTCGCCATCATTCTGTGGACCTCGCTGTTCCTGGGGGAAGGGATCCTGCGGATGTTCGGCATCTCTATCGATTCGTTCCGCATCGCCGGCGGTATTCTGGTGGTGACCATCGCCATGTCGATGATCAGCGGCAAGCTGGGGGAAGACAAACAGAACAAACAGGAGAAGTCGGAGAGCGCGATCCGCGAAAGCATCGGCGTGGTGCCGTTAGCGCTGCCGCTGATGGCGGGGCCCGGGGCGATCAGTTCCACTATCGTGTGGAGCTCCCGTTATCACAACTGGCAAAGCCTGCTCGGTTTTACGGTCGCTATCGCCTTGTTCGCCTTTTGCTGCTGGCTGTTGTTCCGTGCCGCGCCGCTGTTGGTGCGTTTGCTGGGGCAGACCGGCATCAACGTGATCACCCGTATCATGGGGCTGCTGCTGATGGCGCTCGGCATCGAGTTTATCGTTACCGGCATTAAGGCGATATTCCCCGGCCTGTTGTAATACACCTTGTTTAGCCGCGCACCTTTCGCGTTAGCGCGGCTAAAATTAATTTTAAAGTTTAAATTATTTATTGGCTCGCATTATTATAGTGCACAGGATGAATAAAATTTATGCGGTTGCACTCTTATGTTGCATAAATCTCATGTTGTTGCTCAAAAAAAACGCTAAGCGTTATTTCAATCACTTTTCCTCCCCCATTTCTGCCCATTTCGCCCCCGCTAAACGGTCACGCTGTTGTTAAATTAGTCACATCATTCTGTGGGGCTTGTCTCACTTTCATCCAGGTGTTATTAGTGATTAACCGCACATAGGCAGGTGTTTGTTCTTTGAATGGTTGGATTGTTAACTGAATGTTTCTTTTTGCGGCGATGAGATCGTGCTGATGGTTTCGATTGAAATGAATTTGGTTTTTTTGTCTTTAAAATCATACTGATGATCTCGATTTTTCCTGCCTTCTATCCTGGAGGCCGGATTGGGCTTCGTGCGATAAAAGAGAATTGCTTAACATTTTCGTAAAATTTATTGGCTATGGAATTTGGCTTCTGCTAATTTCCGAGCAACTTTCCCGTGGTCAATTAACTGAAATGCGCCACAAAAACGGGAATGATTTTTGCTGGTATCCGTTTATTTAGAATTCTTATAAACACTTCACAAACTTCGATAAGCGATGCTTGTCGGTGAAAAGGAGCCTCGATTATGCAGCAAACCCTGAAGCGTACTTCTTTGACCTTGTTGATTAGCGGCGCGCTGGGCGCCGGCGCCGTAAATAGCAGTTTGGCGGCAGAGGTTCCGGCCGGCGTCCAATTGGCGCAGCAGCAGAATATTGTGATCAACAACGGTAGCGAAGTGGCTTCATTGGATCCGCATAAGGTCGAGGGCGTACCGGAAAGCAATATCATTCTTAACCTGCTGGAAGGGCTGGTGAGCACCGATGCCAACGGGCATGTGGTGCCGGCGGCGGCGACAAGCTGGGAAAACCAGAATTATCAGCAGTGGACCTTCCACCTGCGCCCCGGCGCGGTGTGGAGCGACGGCAGCCCGGTGACCGCGCAAGACTTCGTCTACAGCTGGCAGCGTCTGGCCGATCCGAAAATCGCTTCGCCCTATGCCAGCTACCTGCAATACACCAAAGTCGAGAATATCGACGACATCCTGACCGGCAAGAAGAGCCCGCAGACCCTCGGCGTTAAGGCGCTGGACGACCAGACGCTGCAGGTGACCCTGAGCGAACCGGTGCCGTATTTCATCAGCATGCTGAGCCACACGTCGCTCAAACCGGTGAAACGTACGGTGGTGGAGAAATTCGGCGATAAATGGACGCTGCCCGCCAACTATGTCGGCAACGGCGCTTACCGCCTGAAAGCGTGGGTGGTGAACGAGCGCATTGTGCTGGAGCGCAGCCCAAGCTACTGGAACAACAAGCAAACGGTGATCAATCAGGCGACCTTCCTGCCGATTACCTCGGAAGTCAGCGACGTCAACCGCTTCCGCAGCGGCGAGATCGACATCACCAACAGCGCCATTCCGCCGTACCTGTACGTCAAGATGAAACGCGAAATGCCCGAGCAGCTGCACGTTAACCCTTATCTGTGCACCTTCTATTACGAGCTCAATAACAAGCGGGCGCCGTTCACCGATCCGCGCGTGCGTACGGCGGTGAAGATGACGCTGGATCGCGACATTATCGCCAACAAGATCATGGGCCAGGGGCAAATCCCGGCCTACAGCTTCACGCCAACCTTCACGGAAGGCGCCAGCTTCACTCAGCCTGCGTGGGCCGGCTGGAGTCAGGAGCAACGCAACGCCGAAGCCAGGAAACTGCTGGTGGAAGCGGGCTACAGCGACGCCAAGCCGCTGAAGTTCTCGCTGCTGTACAACACCTCCGATCAAAACAAACAGCAGGCGATCGCTGCCGCGTCGATGTGGAAAAAGAATCTGGGCGCCGAGGTCACGCTGCGCAACCAGGAATGGAAAACTTCGCTGGAGAGTCGCCATCAGGGGCAATACGACGTGGCGCGTGCCACCTGGTGCGGGGATTACAACGAACCCAGCGCGTTCCTGAACCTGGTCCTGTCCAACAGCAGCATCAATACCGTGTTCTACAAGAGCCCGGCGTTCGACGCCATCATGGCCGCCACGCTGAAGGCGCCGGATGAGGCCGCGCGCGCCGCGCTCTATCAGCAGGCGGAAGCGCAGCTGGACAAAGACTCCGCGTTGGTCCCCGTTTATTACCGCGTCAGCGCGCGTTTGATCAAGCCGACGGTGGGTGGGTTCACCGGCAAAGATCCGCTGGACTATACCGACGTTAAAAATCTTTACATTATCAAGCAGTAAAGGGATATTCCTCACGCCGAGGCGCTGGGGAATATAGGGAAGGCCGGCCGCCGCATTCGTTCCGCGGCGGCGGGAAAACAGAGTCCGCTTACGGGCAACGCAGGTTCCACGAAGAGCCTGTGATAATAAAAAACTGGAGTCGATAAGTATGACCAACATCACGAAGAAAACGCTCATTGCCGCCGGCGTCATCGCCGCGCTGGGTATCACAGCAACCACCAGCGCTTTCGCCGCTGACGTCCCGGCGGGCGTGCAGCTGGCCGACAAGCAAGAAATCGTCAAAAACAACGGTTCCGAAGTGCAGTCGCTGGATCCGCACAAGATCGAGGGCGTGCCGGAAAACAACGTCACGCGCGACCTGATGGAAGGCCTGGCGAACAACAGCCCGAACGGTTCCATCGTGCCGGGCGTCGCGGAAAGCTGGGATAACAAGGATTTCAAAGTCTGGACCTTCCACCTGCGTAAAGACGCAAAATGGTCCAATGGCAAGCCGGTGACGGCGCAAGATTTCGTCTACAGCTGGCAGCGCGTGGTGGATCCGAAAACCGCATCGCCTTACGCCAGCTACCTGCAGTACGCCCATGTGGAAAACGTTGATGACATCATCGCCGGTAAAAAAGACAAGTCGACGCTGGGCGTGAAGGCCATCGACGACCACACCTTCCAGGTGACCCTGAGCGAGCCGGTGCCTTATCTGGTTGAAATGACCCCGCACTACGCCATGAAGCCGGTTTACAAAGACGCGGTAGAGAAGTTTGGCGAGAAGTGGACGCTGCCGGCCAACTACGTCAGCAACGGCGCTTACAAACTGAAAGACTGGATTGTCAACGAACGCATCGTACTGGAACGCAACCCGGAATATTGGGATAACGCCAAAACCATCATCAATAAAGTGACGTTCCTGCCTATTTCGTCGGAAGTGACCGACGTTAACCGCTACCGCACCGGTGAAATCGACATGACCTACAACAACATGCCGATCGAACTGTTCCAGAAGCTGAAGAAAGAGATCCCGAAAGAGGTGCATGTCGATCCTTACCTGTGCACCTATTACTACGAAATCAACAACCAGAAGGCACCGTTCACCGATGCGCGCGTGCGTGAAGCGCTGAAGCTGGGCATGGACCGCGACATCATCGTCAACAAGGTGAAAAACCAGGGCGACCTGCCGGCCTACAGCTTTACGCCACCATACACCGACGGTGCCAAGCTGACCGCACCGGAGTGGTTCGGCTGGACGCAGGAAAAACGCAACGAAGTGGCGAAGAAACTGCTGGCCGACGCCGGCTACGGCCCGGGCAAACCGCTGACCTTCTCCCTGTTGTACAACACCTCCGATCTGCACAAGAAGCTGGCGATCGCCGCCGCCTCCATCTGGAAGAAAAACCTGGGCGTGGACGTGAAGCTGGTGAACCAGGAGTGGAAAACCTTCCTGGATACCCGTCATCAGGGCACCTATGACGTGGCGCGCGCCGGTTGGTGTGCCGACTACAACGAGCCGAGCTCGTTCTTGAACATGATGCTGTCCGACAGCAGCAGTAACACCCCGCACTACAAGAGCGCCGAGTTCGACAAGCTGATGGCCAACGTGTTGACCGCGAAGACCAAAGACGAGCGCGCCGAGCTGTATCAGAAAGCGGAAGTTCAGCTGGATAAAGATTCCGCCATCGTTCCGCTGTATTACTATGTGAACGCCCGTTTGGTGAAACCTTACGTCGGGGGTTACACCGGCAAAGACCCGCTTGATAACGTGTACGACAAAAACCTGTACATCATCAAGCATTGATACGGTAAGAGCCGGCGGCGCAGGCCGCCGGCCCATGTTGAGAATAATAAGCCGTCATCAGGCTGTCGCACAGGGTTAGGGCAATGCTTAAATTTATACTTCGTCGCTTGTTGGAAGCGATCCCGACACTATTTATCCTTATCACCATCTCATTCTTCATGATGCGCCTGGCACCCGGCAGTCCATTTACCGGGGAACGCGCATTGCCGCCGGAAGTTATGGCGAACATCGAAGCCAAATATCATTTGAACGACCCGATCTGGAAACAGTACGGTCATTATCTGGCGCAGCTTGCGCAGGGAGACTTCGGCCCGTCCTTTAAATACAAGGACTATTCGGTGAACGATCTGGTTGCCAGCTCTTTCCCGGTGTCCGCCAAACTCGGCCTGGCCGCGTTTCTGCTGGCGGTGGTGCTGGGGGTGAGCGCAGGCGTTATCGCCGCGCTGAATCAGAACACCAAATGGGACTACACGGTGATGGGGTTCGCCATGACCGGGGTGGTGATACCCAGTTTCGTGGTGGCGCCGCTGCTGGTGCTGATCTTCGCCATCACGCTGAAATGGCTGCCGGGGGGGGCTGGAACGGCGGCGCGCCTAAATTCATCATCCTGCCGATGGTGGCGTTGTCGCTGGCCTATATCGCCAGCATCGCCCGTATCACGCGTGGCTCGATGATTGAAGTGCTGCACTCCAACTTCATCCGTACCGCGCGCGCCAAAGGCTTGCCGATGCGTCGCATCATTTTCCGCCACGCGCTGAAGCCGGCGCTGTTGCCGGTGCTGTCCTACATGGGGCCGGCGTTCGTCGGTATCATCACCGGATCGATGGTGATCGAAACCATCTACGGTCTGCCGGGGATCGGCCAGCTGTTCGTTAACGGCGCGCTGAACCGCGACTACTCCCTGGTGCTGAGCCTGACCATTCTGGTGGGCGCCCTGACCATTCTGTTCAACGCGATCGTCGATGTGCTGTATGCGGTCATCGATCCGAAAATCCGTTATTAATCTGGAGCACGCGAATGATGTTGACTAAAAAGAACAGCGAAGCTCTGGAACACTTCAGCGAGAAGCTGGAAGTGGAAGGGCGCAGCCTGTGGCAAGACGCGCGCCGGCGCTTTATGCACAACC
Source organism: Serratia sp. SSNIH1 (assembly GCF_002935055.1). NCBI lineage: Bacteria > Pseudomonadati > Pseudomonadota > Gammaproteobacteria > Enterobacterales > Yersiniaceae > Serratia > Serratia sp. SSNIH1. Next base: position 3,317,511 of record NZ_CP026383.1, on the reverse strand, counting down.
GTGCGGCGGTCAGCAGCCTGTTCATTCTGGTGTTGATCACGCTGTTTGTGGTGCTGGCGCCGATGCTGTCGCAGTTTGCCTACGACGATACCGATTGGGCGATGATGTCCGCCGCGCCAAGCGTGGAATCGGGGCACTATTTCGGCACTGACTCCTCCGGGCGCGATCTGCTGGTGCGCGTGGCGATCGGCGGGCGTATCTCGCTGATGGTCGGCGTGGCGGCGGCACTGGTGGCGGTGGTGGTCGGCACGCTGTACGGCGCAATGTCCGGCTATCTGGGCGGCAAGGTCGACTCGGTGATGATGCGCCTGCTGGAGATCCTCAACTCCTTCCCGTTCATGTTCTTCGTGATCCTGCTGGTGACCTTCTTCGGCCAGAACATCCTGTTGATCTTCGTGGCGATCGGCATGGTGTCGTGGCTGGATATGGCGCGTATCGTGCGCGGCCAAACCCTCGGCCTGAAGCGTAAGGAATTCATCGAAGCGGCGCTGGTGTGCGGCGTTTCCACGCGCAATATCGTGCTGCGCCATATCGTGCCGAACGTGCTCGGCGTGGTGGTGGTGTATGCGTCGCTGCTGGTGCCGAGCATGATCCTGTTCGAATCCTTCCTCAGTTTCCTGGGGCTGGGCACGCAGGAGCCGCTCAGCAGCTGGGGCGCATTGCTCAGCGACGGCGCCAACTCAATGGAGGTTTCACCGTGGTTGCTGCTGTTCCCGGCGGGTTTCCTGGTTGTCACTCTGTTCTGTTTCAACTTTATCGGCGATGGCCTGCGTGACGCCCTCGACCCGAAAGATCGTTAAGGAGTGCAATCATGAGCACCATTGAACATCCTCAACTGCAAACCGGCGCCGGGGTCAAAACGTCGCCGCTGCTGGACGTGAAAGACCTGCGCGTCACGTTTTCCACGCCGGACGGCGACGTGACGGCGGTGAACGATCTGAACTTCGACCTGCGGGCCGGAGAAACGCTGGGCATCGTCGGTGAGTCCGGTTCCGGTAAATCGCAGACCGCGTTCGCTCTGATGGGCCTGCTGGCCAGCAATGGCCGCATCGGCGGCTCGGCCAAATTCAACGGCCGTGAAATCCTCAACCTGCCGGAAAATCAGCTCAACAAGCTGCGGGCCGAAGAGATCTCGATGATCTTCCAGGACCCGATGACCTCGCTCAACCCTTATATGCGCGTTGGCGAACAGCTGATGGAAGTGCTGATGCTGCATAAGAAAATGAGCAAAAGCGAAGCCTTTGAAGAGTCGGTACGCATGCTCGACGCGGTGAAAATGCCGGAAGCGCGCAAGCGCATGCGTATGTATCCGCATGAGTTTTCCGGCGGCATGCGCCAGCGCGTGATGATCGCCATGGCGCTGCTGTGTCGGCCGAAGCTGCTGATCGCCGACGAACCGACCACCGCGCTGGATGTGACCGTCCAGGCGCAGATCATGACGCTGCTCAACGAGCTGAAGCGCGAGTTCAACACCGCCATCATCATGATCACCCATGACCTGGGCGTGGTGGCCGGCATCTGCAACAAGGTGCTGGTGATGTACGCCGGGCGCACCATGGAATACGGCAGTGCGCGCGAGGTGTTCTACCAGCCGAGCCACCCGTACTCTATCGGTCTGTTGAACGCGGTGCCGCGTCTCGACGCCGAAGGCGAAGCGTTGCTGACCATTCCCGGCAACCCGCCGAACCTGCTGCGGTTGCCTAAAGGCTGCCCGTTCCAGCCGCGCTGTCCGTACGCCATGGAGCAGTGCGCGAGCGCTCCGCCGTTGGAGCAATTTGGGGAAGGGCGCCTGCGCGCCTGCTTTAAACCGGTGGAGGCGTTGGTATGACAGCGGTAACCGACAAGAAAGTGCTGCTCGAAGTGGCCGATCTGAAAGTGCACTTCGACATTCATGACGACAAACAGTGGTTCTGGCAGCCGCCGAAAACCCTGAAAGCGGTCGATGGCGTCACGCTGCGGCTGTTCGAGGGGGAAACCCTGGGCGTGGTCGGCGAATCCGGTTGCGGTAAATCCACCTTCGCGCGCGCCATCATCGGCCTGGTGAAAGCCACCAGCGGGCGCGTTGCCTGGCTGGGGAAAGATCTGCTGGGCATGAGCGATGCCGACTGGCGCAAAACCCGCAGCGATATCCAGATGATCTTCCAGGATCCGCTGGCGTCGCTCAACCCGCGCATGACCATCGGCGAGATCATCGCCGAGCCGCTGCGCACCTACTACCCAAAAATGCCGCGTCAGGAAGTGAAGGACAAGGTCAAGGCGATGATGCTGAAGGTCGGCCTGCTGCCTAACCTGATCAACCGCTACCCGCACGAGTTCTCCGGCGGCCAGTGCCAGCGTATCGGCATCGCGCGCGCGCTGATCCTCGAGCCGAAGCTGGTGATCTGCGACGAACCGGTCTCCGCGCTGGACGTGTCGATTCAGGCGCAGGTGGTGAACCTGTTGCAGCAGCTGCAGCGCGAGATGGGGCTGTCATTAATCTTTATCGCCCACGATTTGGCGGTGGTGAAGCACATTTCCGATCGCGTGCTGGTGATGTACCTAGGCCATGCGGTGGAGCTGGGCACCTATGACGAGGTGTACCACAACCCGCAGCACCCTTACACCAAAGCGCTGATGTCGGCGGTGCCGATCCCGGATCCGGACAAGGAGAAGGAGAAGCAGATCCAGCTGTTGGAAGGGGAGCTGCCTTCGCCGATCAACCCGCCGACCGGCTGCGTGTTCCGCACCCGCTGCCCGATCGCCGGGCCGGAGTGCGCCAAGACGCGTCCGCTGCTGGAGGGCAGTTTCCGCCACGCGGTGTCCTGCCTGAAGGTCGATCCGCTGTAATGTGCTGCTAGTCGGCAACAAAAAGCCCCGCTGAATGAGCGGGGCTTTTTTTACCGATGCGCTAACGGCGAATCACTCTTTCCACAGAATGTGGCACAGCTTGTGGTCTTTCTCGCGGCAGATCAGCACGCGGGCGAACACGTCGTTGATCGGCTCGCCGTCGCTGTCCGCCAGACCGATCACCACCTCGGCGAAGAAGTCCGGGTTCAGGTCGTAATCCACGTGCTCGCTCCAGTCTTCGGACGGATCGTACAGTTCGGCGCCGCCGCGCTCTTCAAACTGCAGGTTGAACAGCAGAATATCCGCCGGATCCAGATTGTCGCCGGCCAATTCGAGGAAGATGTCGTAGGCCTGTTCCAGCGTTTCGTCTTCGGTAAGGCGGTTATTCAAATCCATAAAAAAATCCTGATAACAAATGATTTGGCGCTATTAAAGCACGCTCGCCGCGGCTTTTACAGCAGCGGGCTGAAAAAGTAGAACAGGCGCTCGACCAGACGATGCCAGAACGGCCGCTTCAGCCACTCTTTGGCGTTCAGCAGCTGGGAACGGGCGATGTAATCCTCCTGCACGCAGGCCAAATCGCTGCCGAAGCCGTCATCGTCGATCACCAGCGTGATTTCGAAATTCAGCCACAGGCTGCGCATGTCCAGATTGACGGTGCCGACCAGGCTGAGCTGGCCGTCCACCAGCACGCTCTTGGTATGCAGCAGGCCGCCTTCGAACTGATAGATCTTAACCCCGGCCTCCAGCAGCTCGGAGAAGAACGCGCGGCTGGCCCAGCGCACCATCATCGAATCGTTGTCGCGCGGCACGATGATGCTGACCTCGACGCCGCGCAGGGCGGCGGTGCAAATGGCGTGCAGCAGATCGTCGCTCGGCACGAAGTACGGCGTGGTCATGATCAGCTGCTCGCGGGCGGAATAGACCGCGGTCAGCAGCGCCTGGTGGATCATCTCCTCGGGGAAGCCGGGGCCAGAGGCGATCACCTGAATGGTATGGCCGCTTTCCTGCTCGAACGGCATGATGTTGACGTCCGGCGGCGGTGGCAGAATGCGCTTGCCGGTTTCAATCTCCCAGTCGCAGGCATAGACGATGCCCATGGTGGTGGCCACCGGGCCTTCCATGCGCGCCATGAGATCGATCCATTGGCCGACGCCCGCATCCTGCTTGAAGTAACGCGGATCGACCATGTTCATGCTGCCGGTATAGGCGATGTAGTTGTCGATCAGCACCACCTTGCGGTGCTGACGCAGGTCCATGCGGCGCAAGAACACGCGTAGCAGGTTGACCTTCAGCGCTTCGACCACTTCGATACCGGCGTTGCGCATCATCGCCGGGTAGGGGCTGCGGAAAAATTGCAGGCTGCCGGCGGAGTCGAGCATCAGGCGGCAGTGTACGCCGCGTCGGGCGGCGGCCATCAGCGATTCGGCCACTTGATCGACCAGGCCGCCGGGCTGCCAGATATAGAACACCATTTCGATGTTGTGGCGCGCCAGCTCGATGTCGCGGATCAGCGCTTTCAGCGTGTCGTCGGTGGTGGTGAGCAGCTGCAGCTGGTTGCCCTTGACGCCGTCGATGCCCTGGCGGCGGTTGCACAGCTGGAACAGCGGTTCGGCGACCTCGCTGTACTCGGTGGCGAAGATGCGGCGGCTCTCTTTCAGCTCCTTCAGCCAGCGGGCGGTTGACGGCCACATGGCCTTGGCGCGCTCGGCCCGGCGCTTGCCCAGATGCAGCTCGCCGAACGATAAATAGGCCACGATGCCGAACAGCGGCAGAATGTAGATAACCAGCAGCCAGGCCATGGCAGAGGGAACCGCACGGCGTTTCATCAAAATGCGCATCGTCACGCCGGCGATCAGCAGCCAGTAGCCGAACACCATGAGCCAACTGATTACGGTATAAAATGTTGTCATAAAGGCGAAAAATCCCGTTCGCAAACCACCAATGATGAGTGTACGCACAGATCGGTCAAGGCGAAACCTTTTATCGGCGCTTATGTTACATAAATATGATGAAGTTAAGGCACTTGCTGAAAATGAAAGGGCGGCTTTTGCCCGCGTGGCACCCGCTGTGCCGCCGATAACTGCGGCTTGGATCACGGACGGAAAGGGCTATAATGCCCGCGGTTGGCATTAGACGAACAAGTGACGGAATTATGAGACGCAGTAGAAATGAAGTGGGCCGCTGGCGCATGTTGCGGCAGAGTCAACGCCGCCGGCATCGCTGGCTGGAACGCCAGTCGTGCAGCAATCGCCATATTATCCGGGTGCGGCGCCGCCTGGACGATCAGCATCGGCGCGCGCTGCTGTTTGCGGTATCCTGCGAGTGGTAAAACGAAAACAGTCCCGTGAGGGACTGTTTTGTTATGGCGCCTGGGTTATTTGCCCAGATAGGCGTTGAGCATCCAGACCTGTTTTTCCTGCTCTTTGATGTAATCGCTCATCAGCGACGCGGTGCCTTCGTCACCGGCGTCTGCCGCTACCGTCAGCAGTTCACGCTGCTGCTGCAGCAAGACTGAATACCCGTCCAACAGGCCGCGCAGCGTGCCTTTATCATCGGTCACGTTGGTGTGTTCCTTGATGTCGGCGGTTTTCAGATAGTCGCTGAAAGCGTGACGCGGCTGCGAGCCCAGCGTCAGAATACGTTCCGCCAGCTCATCCACCTTGGTCAGCAGATCGTTATATGTCTCTTCGAATTTCGCGTGCAGTTCAAAGAACTGCGGGCCGGTAATATTCCAGTGATAGCCGCGCACGTTCATATACAATACCTGATAGTTCGCCAACAGCGCGTTCAGCGCCTCGGCGAGTTTTGCCGATTGTTTACTGTCGAGGCCGATATGGGTTTTCGCTGCTTTCTTTGCCGTTGCCATAATAATCTTCTCCTGATTATTTGTTCCGATAGTAGACAGAATCAATTTCCATAGCTGTTACAGTAACCGGATTTATCGCAGGGTTAAACACGATAACAGGCATTATTGCCATCGCTAAAACCGATGACGATAAATCCGTCGAGCAAATTGCCGAATCAGTTTACGCAGGATCCGCAGGCGAAAAAAGCCGCTTTTATCGGTTACTTGCGCAGCGCCAGTTTCACCGCGCCGGCGCCCAGCGCCATTAGCAGCGCGGCGGCGATCAGCACCGTAATAAACGCGCGATCAAAGGCCAAGCGCGCCAGCTGCGTCAGCTGCTGCGCGCGATCGGCCGCCAGCCCGGCCGCCAGCCGCAGGGCTTCGTCGATGCTGTCGTAGGCCAAATCGCTGACCGGCAGCTCCGCCGGCAGCGCCAGGCTGTGGCTGTAAACCGCCGTCATCAATCCGCCGAGCAGCGTCACGCCCAGCACGCCACCCAGTTCGTAGGAGACGTCTTCGATGGACGCCGCCATGCCGGACTTCTCCTCCGGCGCGTTCAGCATGATGGCGGTGGAAGCGGCGGTGATCACGCCGCCGAGGCCAAAGCCCACCAGCGCCAGGCTGACCAATTGCGGCGCCATGCCGCTCTGGTACCACACGGCAAGACCGGTGATGCCGAGGGTAGTCAGGACAAAGCCGCCGAGGATGATGCTGCGTTCGCCGTAGCGCGGCAACAGCAGGCCGGCTACGGGCCCCGCCAGCGCCGAGGCCAGCGGGATCGGCAAAATAAACAGCGCCGCCTGCAGCGGGCTGAGGCCGAGCACCAGCTGTAGGCGTTGGCTGAGCACCAGCTCGACGCCGATCAGCGCCACCATCGACAGCAGGGCCACGCCGATGCCGCCTGCGAACAGCCGGTTGCGGAACAGGGAGAAATCGATCATCGGGTGGGCGCTGCGCTGCTGACGACGCACGAACAGCACCAGGAACAACACGCCGATCAGGGCCGCCACAAGCAAGGCGCTCACATCAGGCGTCGGCTTGCTCAGCTCCTTCAGCGCATAGATAGCGCCGACCAGACCCATCATGATCTGCACCGAACCGACGATGTCCGAAGGGCGCGGGTTATCGCCACCGCAGCGCGGGATCAGTTTCCACGCCAGCGGCCAGACCAGCAGTACGACCGGCACATTGATCAGGAACACCGACCCCCACCAGAAATACTCCAGCAGCAGGCCGCCGACCACCGGGCCGATGGCCGCGCCGCCGGAGGCCACCGAGGCCCAGATGCCGATCGCCAGCGCGCGTTCGCGTTCGTCGGTAAAGACGTGGCGCACGATGGACAGCGTCGCGGGCATCATCATTGCCGCGCCAACGGCGAGGAACACGCGGGCGGCGATCAGCCACTCGGCGGTGGGCGAGAACGCGGCGCACAGCGACGCGACGGCAAACACCGGCAGTCCGGCGAGAAACAGCCGCTTATGGCCGATGCGGTCGCTCAGCATGCCGGCGCCGGGCAGCAGGCCGGCCACCACCAGCGGGTAGGCGTTGACGATCCAGAGTTTTTGCGAGGCGCTGGCATCCAGCGCCTGGGTTAAGCGCGGCAGGGCGGTATATAACACCGTCATATCGATGACGATCAGGAAAAGGGCGCTGGCGACCATCGTCAGGATCAACCAGCGGTTCTTGGCGTACATAATTCATATCCAGTTAACGTGGGCGGCGCGGAGGCGCCGCCATTGGGGTAACCCACCGGCGATGCCGGGTGGTATACTGATGATAATATATATCCATACGTTCGTATTGAAAAGAAGGGTTTCTTAATGGGACGTCAACGCAGCATCGATCGCGACAAGGTTTTGGACACCGCCGAAGAGATCGTCGCCACCCAGGGTGCCGCCGGCTTGACCATCGACGCCGTCGCCAAAGCGATGGGGATCTCCAAGGGCGGGGTGCAGTATTGTTTCGGCAGCAAAGACGCCCTTATCGATGCCATGTTCGATCGCTGGGGCAGTGCCTACGAGACGTTGTTCACGGCGATCGCCGGCGACGAGCCTTCGCCGCAGACCGCCGTGCGGGCGCATATGCTGGCCACCCACAGTTCGGATCAGACTTCCAGCGCCAAGGCCGCCGGGTTGATGGCAACGCTGATTCAAACGCCGGAGCATCTGGCGAGCACGCGCGAATGGTATCGCAGCCGCATCGCCGGTTTGGATTTGACGACCGAAGAAGGCAAGCGCGCGCGCCTGGCGTTTCTCGCCACCGAAGGCGCCTTTATGCTGCGTTACTTTGGTTTGATGGATATCGACCAGGCGGAATGGGAAACGATGTTCGCCGATATGCAGGCATTGATATTGACGGGCGGCGACAAGTAAACGCAGGGACAAGCGGCAGGAAGCAGCCTGCCGCGGGCTAAGCCTGATTATTTATAGGCTATCGCATTGATGGTTTCGAAGGTGGTTTTCCCCTCGCGACCGATAATGACGTAATACTTACCGCCTTTTTCATCTACCGCTTTCGACAGACGCGCATGGTCGATCCCCACGGTGTCGTCGCCGTCTTGTGAAATGGTCACCGGACCGATCTCGGTATGTTTCGCTGCCTCTTCCCGCGTGATTTCAATTGCCGCCAGGGAAGAGAATGAGGTGAACGCCAGCAGTGCCAAGAGATATTTAGTTGCCTTCATAATTATTCCTTTTGGAAGATAAAAACGACCCGTAACTGCATCTTGACTACGGCTCAAGTGTAGGTCAGCGGCGGCGCTTTACCATGCAACGGCAAAAAAGAGTCTCAGACGGCGGCGCCTATCACACTGATAGTTAGTCAAGGGGGCGGCGAAAGGCGTATGTTTATCGAACAAGATATTCCCTCGAAGAACCTTTAAGCCAGCCACTCCGTGCTGGCTTTTTTTTGCGGGCAAGTGCCCTGGAGCCAGGGGGCGAGGGATTATTTGCGTGCGTCCAACAGCGCTTGGGCGTTCTCTGCGGTAACGACGGCCCACGGAATGTAGTAATGCTTCTGCGTGCCGCCCTCCCATTTCAGATCCTTGGCGTACTGCTTCCAGATATCCGACTGAGGTTGATAGCTTTCACCTTTCACGGCGCGCAGCGCGACGTCGATGGAGCCCTGCATCTGGCCTTTGGCATCTTGCAGGATAGAGACCATTTCACCGGCCTGCACCGCATGAATCGCGTCGGAAACGCCGTCAACGCCGGCAATCGCGAAGTCTTTCACATTCAGGCCGGCGCCCAGGTGCCGATAGGCGGCAACTTCATGCACGCCATGCGCTTGCAAAAGATCCAGATACTCTGTGCTCCACAGGTGAGCGTGTACGTCGAGTCGCATCGGTCGATCTCCGGAATTCGCGGCGATGCCGCGGGTTCAGAAGAGTATAGGCGGGTGACGCGACAGCCCCTGGAGGGAGGGCATCTTTTCTACCGACGGCTTAGGGTGAGAGCACGCATTGATCCGGGAACGGTGCGCGAACGGGCGTTCCCGGTATTGGGAGGGCTGGAGATCAGAACACCTGTTTGAACGGCTTCACCGTCACGTCGGCATAGACGCCGGCGGCGATATAGGGATCCTGCTGCGCCCAGGCCTGGGCTTCCGCTAGCGACTCGAATTCGGCGATCACCGTCGACCCGGTAAAGCCGGCGGCGCCGGGATCGTTGCTGTCGATGGCCGGGTTAGGGCCGGCGACCACCAGGCGGCCGGCGTCGCGCAGCGCCTGCAGGCGCGCCAGGTGTGCCGGGCGTACCGCCAGACGGTTTTCCAGCGAGTTGGGGACGTCTTGCGCGTAGATCAGATAAAGCATGTTTCACCTTTAAAATCATGGCTATAAAACGGTGTTACCAAGGTAGCGCAAAAGGCGCGGCAGGGGAACGGTGCGCGGCGAATTTCCCGGCGGATTGGCGCTTATGCCTTGAAGCCGCTACTTTTTATTCGTATAGTGCGGCGCGCTTAAACTGATATGCCATTGAGGTGAGGATATGACGGAACTGGTAAGGGAAAAACTCGATTTGCCGGCGGGCAAAAGTAAACTGCTGCTGCACTCTTGCTGCGCGCCCTGTTCCGGCGAGGTGATGGAAGCGATCCAGGCCTCCGGGATCGAATACGCCATTTTCTTCTATAACCCCAACATTCACCCGCAAAAAGAGTATCTGCTGCGCAAGGAAGAGAATATCCGCTTCGCCGAGCAGCACGGGGTGCCGATCATCGATGCCGATTACGACACTGACAACTGGTTCGCCCGCGCCAAGGGGATGGAGAATGAGCCGGAGCGCGGGATTCGTTGCACCATGTGTTTTGACATGCGTTTCGAGCGCACGGCGCTGTATGCGCATGAGCACGGTTACGACACCATCTCCAGCTCGTTGGGCATTTCGCGCTGGAAGAACATGCAGCAGATCACCGACTGCGGCATCCGGGCGGCGGAAAAATATCCCGATTTGGTGTACTGGGATTACAACTGGCGCAAGAAGGGCGGTTCGTCGCGCATGATAGAGATCAGCAAGCGTGAACGCTTCTATCAGCAGGAATACTGCGGCTGCGTCTATTCGCTGCGCGACACCAACCTGCACCGCAAGGCACAAGGGCGGCCGCTGATTAAGCTGGGCGTGCTTTACTATGGCGATGAAGAATAACGCATAATCACCGCAATCAACCCGCTACGGCGGGTTTTTTATTTTTTGACGCCCGGCCAAACGTTAATGAAGCGTGTTGTTCCGGCGATAAAAAAGCAACGGCCAGGTTAATATCCTTATGAGTTTGCTGGTTTTAGCCGCGCATACTGACGATTAAAGCGATAGTTTGCCTTTCGTTATTGAATATGATTGCTATTTGCATTTAAACTTGGCGAACCAGAGGAAACAGAATCATTATGCCGCTAAAAAAGATGTTCCTTAATCGCCGTATATCCGTGCCTTTCGTCTTGTCCGTAGGCCTGCACAGCGCCCTGGTGGCGGGATTGCTTTACGCTTCGGTAAAAGAAGTGGTGGAGCTGCCGAAGCCAGAGGACGCGCCGATCAGCGTCATGATGGTCAACACCGCCGCGATGGCCGAGCCGCCGCCACCGGCGCCGGCCGAGCCGGAGCCGCCGCAGGTCGAACCTGAGCCGGAGCCAGAACCGGAACCTATCGTGGAGCCGCCGCCGAAGGCGATCGTGAAACCCGAGCCGGTCAAGCCGAAACCGAAGCCTAAGCCGAAACCGAAGGTCGAAAAACAGGTTAAACCGGAGCCGAAGAAGGTTGAGCCGCGCGAGCCGTCGCCGTTCAACAACGATTCACCGGCCAAACCGATCGATAAAGCGCCGGTGAAGCAGGCGCCTGCCGCGCCGGTGCAGGGCAACTCGCGCGAGGTCGGGCCAAGACCGATCAGCCGCGCCAATCCGCTCTATCCGCCGCGGGCCCAGGCTTTGCAGATCGAAGGCAACGTGCGGGTACAGTTCGATATCGACAGCGACGGGCGCGTCAGCAACGTGCGCATCTTGTCGGCCGAGCCGCGCAATATGTTCGAGCGTGAAGTGAAGCAGGCGATGCGTAAATGGCGCTATGAGGCCAAAGAGGCGAAAGATCGCACCGTCACTATCCGCTTCAAGCTGAACGGCACGACCGAATTGAACTGAGTTCGGTCACCACCAAAAAAGAAAGGGTCGCCTCGGCGACCCTTTTTGCATTTGCGGTACAGCCGCCGGCTTATTCTTCGAAGCCAACGCGGAAATTCATTTTGCCCTCAGGCAGCGCGCGCGAGTTGCCTTCCGCATCGACTGCCACATAGGTGAACACCGCTTCGGTCGCCCGGTAGCGCTGGCCGATCGGCGCGGAAGAGACTTTCTTGACCCACACTTCGATATTGATGGTGATCGAGCTGCGCCCGGTGCGGATGCAGTGCGCATAGCAGCAAACCACGTCGCCTACCGCCACCGGTTTCAGGAAGGTCATGCCGTCCACGCGCACGGTCACCACGCGCCCTTCGGCGATCTCTTTTGCCTGGATGGCGCCGCCGATATCCATTTGCGACATCAGCCAGCCGCCGAAGATATCACCGTTGGCATTGGTATCGGCCGGCATGGCCAGCGTGCGCAGCACCAGCTCGCCGCTGGGTAAAGGTCGTTGTTGTGTCATAGCAGTCTGCTTTTAAAAGGAGGGAATAACATCATACTGCCCGCGGCAAGCGCCGCAGGCATTAACAATTTTGTAACTATTTTTTCTGTTCTTCCGGCATGTGCCGGTAAATATAGATACCGCTGAGGAGGGTGAAGACCAGCGTCAGCACCGTCAGGCCAAAGACTTTGAAATTGACCCAGACGCTTTGCGGCAGCCAGAAGGCGACATAAATGTTCGCCAGGCCACAGGCCAGGAAGAAGACTGCCCAGGCCAGGTTGAGGTTGCTCCACACTTTGTCCGGCAGCGTCAGCTCTTTGCCCAGCATGCGTTGAACCAGCGGTTTTTTGAGCACCCATTGGCTGATCAGCAGCGCCAGCGCGAACAGCGCGTAAATCACCGTGACCTTCCATTTGATGAACAAATCGTTGTGGAACACCAGCGTTAGGGTGCCGAACACCAGCACCATCAGGAAGGTGATCAGCGTCATCTTCTCGACCTTGCGGTATTTCACCCAGGTGAACACCAGCGCCAGCGCGGTGGCGACAATTAACGCGCCGGAAGCGACGTAAATGTCGTACAGCTTGTAAAAAGCGAAAAAGACAATTAGCGGGAGGAAATCAAGAAACTGCTTCATAAATCAATCCATCATCTGTTCATCGGCCGACTATACCGGATTCGGCGAGCTCTGTGTACCGCCGGGCGTTGCCGATTATCGGCGTTTGGCCGGCGGATTTCTGCCGCGAAAGCAGGAATTTGCATAAACTTACGCAAGAAAGTGCGGGCACATTGCCAGCGCGGGCCGCAGGCCGCATAGTAAGTGTCATAATAACCAGATAATTTACCGCGGAAAACAGCATGCAGTGGAAATCTCTCCAGGCCCTGACGCCGGGGTTGACGCATTTATTGGGGTATCAACGCAGCTGGCTCAAGCCGGATATTCGCGCCGGCCTTTCCGTCGCCGCCGTCGCCTTGCCGGTGGCCATCGCCTATGCTGAGCTGGCCGGGGTCAGCCCGGTGGTGGGGCTCTATTCCTGTATCTTGCCAATGGTGGCCTATGCGCTGTTCGGCTCGTCGCGCCAGCTGATCGTCGGGCCCGACGCCGCCACCTGTGCGGTGATCGCCGCGGTGGTGACGCCGCTGGCGGCGGGTAATATGGAGCGCCATTGGCAACTGACCATCATGATGACCGCGATGATGGGCGGCTGGTGCCTGCTGGCCAGCCGGTTCAAGCTGGGGGCGCTGGCGGATCTGCTGTCGCGGCCGATCCTCAGCGGGCTGCTGAACGGGGTGGCGATCACCATCATCGTCGATCAGATCGGCAAGGTGTTGGGATTCACGGTGCGCCCGGCGCAGCTGATCGAGCGTATCTACGCGCTGCCCGGTAACCTGCTGCACAGCGACTGGCTGACGATGGCGGTGTCGTTGTTGACGCTGGTGACGCTGCTCGGATTTAAAAAATGGCGGCCTAACTGGCCGGCGCCGCTGTTTGCCATCGTGCTGGCGGCGTTCGTCACCTGGGCCGGCGGCCTGCAGCAGCATGGCGTGGTGACGGTGGGCGGTTTCAGCGGCGTGTTGCCGATCGTCCAGTGGCCGGACTTCCAGCCCGGTTTGCTGCGCGACATGGTGATCCCGGCGCTTAACCTGGCGGTGGTGAGTTTTGTCAGCATGATGCTCACCGCCCGCAGCTTTGCCGCCAAGAACGGTTATGAGGTGAACGCCGACGCCGAGTTTCGTGCGCTGGGGCTGGTGAATATCGTCTCCGCGCTGTCGCAAGGTTTCGCTATCAGCGGTGCGGACTCGCGCACCGCGGTGAATGACGCCAACGGCGGCAAGAGCCAGCTGGTGTCGGTCATCGCCGCCGCGGTCATCGCCTTCGTCTTGCTGTTCCTGATGGCGCCGCTGCAGTTTATTCCGGTGGCAGGATTGGGCGTGGTGCTGATGTATGCGGCCTGGTCGCTGCTGGACATTCGCGGCATCTGGGTTTTGCGCCGCCGCAACGCGCAGGCGTTTCGCCTGGCGCTGTTTACCTTCCTCAGCGTGCTGCTGGTGGGGGTGATCAGCGGCATCGGGCTGGCGGTGTTGCTGGGGCTGATGCAGTTTCTGCGCACCGTCTTCCGGCCGACGGAGCAGCTGCTGGGTGTCAACGACGAAGGCATGATCCACTCCATGGGCAACAACAATGGGGTGAAGGCGGTGCCTGGGGTCATGATGTATCGCTTCAATTCGCCACTGACCTATTTCAACGTGGCGTACTTCAAACGCCGTATTCTCAATTTGGTCGACGGCACGCCGTTCCAGCCGCGCTGGGTAGTGGTGGATGCGGTAGCCAGTTTTACCCATGCCGATATCAGCGTGCTTGCGGCCATCGACGAACTGAAACGCGACCTGTTACAGCGTAACGTTAAGCTGGTGCTGGCGGGGCGCCGCACCGAGCTGACGCGCTGGTTCCGCATCAACCGCTTAGGGCGCGACAAAGAGCTGATTTTGGTGCCGGACCTGTATCTGGCGCTGAAGCTGATTCAGAGTAAGGAGCAGGCGGAAGCCGCCACGGTGGGGTAAATAAAAAGGGGCGCGCCGAAGCGTGCCCCTTAGGTTTTTGTTGCGTCGGCGTTAGCCGCGCAGCAGCATGTACAGGCGGAACAGGTAGATCAGCAGCAGGGCAGACACCAGGTTGCTCAACGCGGTCAACACCACGCTGGCGACGTTCGGCGTCAGCACCGACAGATGGCTCACCAAAAACAGCACCAGCAGCTTGGCCGCCAGCCACAGCATCATTGCCGGCACGATCACGCGCGCATTGCCGAAGGCCAACTTGCTGCTCAGCTTGAGCGAAGCGAACACGCCTTTCTTGTCGACGGAGGCGATCACCGGCGCCAGCGCGAAGGCGATCGCCATGAGCACGCCCGGCACCACAAACAGCGTCAGGCCGAGCTGGATCAGCAGGGTGCAGATAAACAGCAGCAGCAGCAGACGCGGCAGATCGGGCGCCGAGGCACCGAGCGCGCGCAGGGCGCTGGTGCGTTCCCCTTGCGACACCAGACGGATCAGCGTCAGCATCCCGCCGACCAGCAGCACGTTGCCGACCAGCGCGGAGAAGGTGGCGGCCGCCGACACTTTCAGCAACACCATCTGCTGTTCCGGCGTCATCTGCTGGATCACTTCCTGAATGCCCATACCGGTAGACGAAGCGAAATCGCTGGTGGTGGCAGCGAGCGTCGCCAACTGTTCGGCATCGGGGCTGAAGGCCTGATTCAGCAGTACGGAGATAAACGCCGTCAACAGCGCCAGCATCAGGATGCTGGCCAGTTGGTTGCGTAAAAAGTTAAAACTGTCACGGTACAAAGCGTTGGCCGTGATAGGCATGCAGACTCCTTGGCGTCGGGAAAACAGAGATAAATCAGTGGGTGATTGTACCCTGTTCCACGCCGCTGTGGCACCCCGCGAATTGCACTACGCCTATTTCTTCAACGATCGTCGTCTCAGGCAGCGAGAGCGGCAGGGGTACCGGCAGGGGCGGCAGCCCGTAGCGTTCCCGGGCGCGATCGCAGGCTTCGTTGCGCAGGCCGTTTTCACCGGACTGATCGAACTCTCTGCACGGGCTGGGCCGATTGAGGTAGATCGAGCAGGACACGGCTTTGCCGATCTCGCCGTCCAGAGCGTTGCAGCGGGGGGACTTGCTGTTGGTCCCCTGCATGCAGCGCAGGAACGGGGTCAAAGGCTCCGTTAAGGAAAGGGGAACGGTGCCGCCGCCGTCTTCGGCTTCGGCCCAATAGAATGACACTCGAAAATAACCGCAGCATGCGCCGCAGCTGACACAGGGATTAAGGATTTCGCTCATCTTGATTGCTCACCGACTCCTTACGGCACCAACCAAAACCAACACGGAAAATGAAATTACCTCAGCCGCATTTTTCTCCGCAACCGAAATTTGAACATGTAAATAATTTGCAACAAAATCGATTTTTTGATGCAGATCAATCCTTGATTTATTAAGCGGTTAGGTAACCTTGTTTTTAGTAGGATTTTAAATTTTTACACATAAGATGTGATCTCGATGGGATCACAAATACCCGAAAGTAGGTATATTCCCCCTCGAGAGATTAACCACACAAATGGAATGGATAATGAAAAAGACAACTCTGGTGGTATTGGCGACGATGATGGCGCCTATGTTGGCAAGTGCGCATCAGGCCGGTGATTTCCTGTTCCGCGCGGGAACCGCGACGGTGCGTCCAAATGCGGGTTCGGACAACGTATTGGGGTTGGGTTCGCTGGATGCGAAAAACAATACCCAGCTCGGTCTGACCTTCGGTTACATGGTGACGGACAACATCGGCGTTGAGTTGTTGGCCGCAACGCCATTCCGCCACAAGGTTACGCTGGGCGGCACCGATCTGGCGACCGTTCACCAATTGCCGCCTACGCTGATGGCGCAATACT
This sequence comes from Serratia sp. SSNIH1, assembly GCF_002935055.1. Classification (NCBI taxonomy): domain Bacteria; kingdom Pseudomonadati; phylum Pseudomonadota; class Gammaproteobacteria; order Enterobacterales; family Yersiniaceae; genus Serratia; species Serratia sp. SSNIH1. Next base: position 3,301,296 of record NZ_CP026383.1, on the reverse strand, counting down.
ACTTCGGCGACAAGCAGGACAAACTGCGGCCTTACCTGGGCGTCGGCGTTAACTACACCACCTTCTTCGACGAGAAGTTCAACGACTACGGCAAAAGCGCCGGGTTGAGCAACCTCGACCTGAAAGACTCCTGGGGTGTGGCGGCGCAGGCCGGCCTGGATTACAACCTGGATGAACACTGGATGCTAAACATGTCGGTGTGGTGGATGAACATCGAAACCAAAACTCGCTTCAACGATGCGAATGGCGGGCACCACAGCTTCGATACGCGTCTGGATCCGTGGGTGTTCATGTTCGGGGCGGGTTATCGCTTCTGATGATGGCCACAAACAGGGAGGCGTTGCGCCTCCCTGTGTCGGTATTATTTAACCTGCATCACGTTTTCAACCGATTTCACGCCGGCCACGCCACGAGTGACCTGCACCGCACGGTTGGCGTCATCGCTTGACGTCACGAAGCCGCTCAGCTGAACGCGTCCTTTAAAGGTTTCCACGCTGATCTCGCGCGACTTGATGTTTTTATCCGCCAGCAACGCCGATTTCACTTTGGTGGTGACTACGGTGTCATCGATATAACCGCCTGTTCCCTCTGATTTTGCCGTCGGCGCGCAAGCGCTCACCGCGACCGCCACAACGGCTGCCATGCACAAGGCTGAAAGGGTTTTAAACAGCTTCATAAATTACTCTCCATGCAATGTTATGGTTGAAATTCGCTACGGTTTTTCGCCGCAGCGAGCGCATTCCCCAAATAAAACGAAGAAATGCATAGCGAACAAAGTTCATTGTGAGACAAGACCTGAGTTTGTTCAAATTTTTGCTGTAAATAAATGGAACAAACTTTGAGGGGAAACAAGCTGTTAAAGCGAGCGCCGGCAGGGCGCTCGCTGGAGAGGCTCACGCCCGGGTGGCGCGCTTCATACTGCTGGCGAAGGCCGCCAGCTTGGTCAGCATCTCCGCCGGGTTGGCATGGTGCTGTTCGATGATTTTGACGATTGCCGAGCCGGAGATCGCGCCGGCGGCCCCGGCCTGCAGCGCGGCCTTTACCTGCTCGGGTTCGGAGATGCCGAAACCCTGCAGCGGCGGCGCGGCGTGATACTCGCGCAGCTTGTTCACCAGGTGATGCAACGGCAGCTGCGCTCGGCTTTCGGTGCCGGTCACCCCGGCGCGCGACAGCAGGTAGGTGTAGCCGCGGCCGTGTGACGCGATTTCACGCAGTAGATCGTCATCGGCGTTCGGCGGGCAGATGAAGATCGGTGCGATACCGTGGCGCGCGGCGGCGGCGCGGAACGGCGCGGACTCTTCAAACGGCACGTCGGCGACCAGCACCGAATCCACGCCCACTTCGGCGCAGCGCTGGTAAAACGCATCGATGCCTTTATGGAACACCAGGTTGGCGTACATCAGCAGGCCGATGGGAATGGTCGGATGCTTCTGGCGGATGGCCGCCAGCATCTCGAAACACTGGGTCGGCGTGACGCCGGCGGCAAAGGCGCGCAGCGTCGCGCTCTGGATGGTCGGGCCATCCGCCAGCGGATCGGAGAAGGGGATGCCCAGCTCCAGCGCGTCCGCGCCGGCTTCGATCAGGGTGTCGATAATCTGCAGCGAGAGCGCCGGGTTAGGATCGCCCAGCGTCACGAACGGGACAAAGGCGCCTTCCTTGCTGCTTTCCAGACGCGTGAACAGTTGCTGATAACGTTCCATCAGATTTCTCCCCGTGCTTTCAAAATGTCGTGAACGGTAAATATGTCTTTGTCGCCGCGGCCGGACAGGTTGACCACCAGGATCTGCTCTTTCTGCGGCGTTTCACGGATCATTTTCAGCGCGTGTGCCAGGGCGTGTGAGGATTCCAGCGCCGGGATGATGCCTTCATGGCGCGACAGTGCCTTGAACGCTTCCAGCGCTTCGTCGTCGGTGATCGACACGTATTCGGCGCGGCCGGTGCTGTTCAGGTAGGCATGCTGCGGCCCGACGGACGGAAAGTCCAGCCCGGCGGAAATTGAATAGGATTCTTCAATCTGGCCTTCGGCGGTCTGCATCATCGGTGCCTTCATGCCGAAGTAGATGCCGACGTGGCCGTGCTTGAGCGGTGCGCCGTGTTGGCCGGTTTCGATGCCCAGACCGGCGGGTTCCACCCCGATCAGCCCAACGTCGGCGTCATCGATAAAGTCGGCGAACATGCCGATGGCGTTGGAGCCGCCGCCGACGCAGGCGATGACCGCATCCGGCAGGCGGCCTTCGCGCTCCAGCACCTGTGCTTTGGTTTCTTCGCCGATCATGCGCTGGAATTCACGCACGATGGTGGGGTACGGGTGCGGGCCGGCGGCGGTGCCGAGCATATAGTGCGCGGTTTCATAGCTGCCGGACCAGTCGCGCAGCGCTTCGTTGCAGGCGTCTTTCAGGGTGGCGGAGCCGCTGTGGACCGGGATCACTTCCGCGCCCATCAGCCGCATGCGGAACACGTTCGGCGACTGGCGCTCAACGTCTTTGGCGCCCATATAGATGCGACATTTCAGGCCGAGCAGCGCGCAGGCCAGCGCCGACGCGACGCCGTGCTGGCCGGCGCCGGTTTCCGCGATGATCTCGGTTTTGCCCATGCGCTTGGCCAGCAACGCCTGGCCCAGCACCTGGTTGGTCTTGTGCGCGCCGCCGTGCAGCAGGTCTTCACGCTTCAGATAAAGCTTGGTGTTGCTGCCGGCGGTGAGGTTTTTGCACAGCGTCAGCGCCGTCGGGCGGCCCGCGTAGTTCTTCAGCAGATCGATAAATTCCGCCTGAAATGCCGGATCGCGCTGGGCGCTGACAAAGGCTTCTTCCAGTTGTTTCAGGGCCGGCATCAGAATTTGCGGCACGTATTGGCCACCAAATTCGCCGAAGTAGGGGTTAAGCAGCGTCATGAGAGTTCCCGTTATTATCCGTTATTAATATAGAGCCGTATTCAGTAGGCGCGCAGGGTCTGGAAGACCGAGGCCAGGCGCGCGGGATCTTTGATGCCCGGTTCGCTTTCCACGCCGGAGTTGAAGTCCAGCCCGGCGCAGCCGAGCTTGGCCGCTTCGACGCAGTTGTCGGCGCGCAGGCCGCCCGCCAGCATCACGTTAGTCAGATCTTCGCCTTGCAATACCGACCAGTCGAAGCGTTGGCCGGTACCGCCGGCGCCGTTGTCGAGCAGATAACGGTCAACATGCTGCAGATCGCGCGCCGGCACTCGATCTTTCACGCTCAGCGCTTTCCAGATGCGGCAGTCGGCCGGCAAGCGGGCGCGCAGGGCGTTGATATAGGCCTGGTCTTCCGCGCCGTGCAATTGCACCGCATGCAGCCCGAGGCGCTCAACGGTCAACGCCACGGTATCGACCTGGGCGTCGCAGAACACGCCAACGTACTTCAGCGGCGCGCCGGAGATCACTTCGCGGGCGCGGGTGATGTCCACATAGCGCGGTGAACGCCCGACGAAAATCAGCCCGCCGTAGATGGCGCCGGCCTGATAGGCGGCGGCGGCGTCCTGCGGACGGGTCAGGCCGCACACTTTGTTGTCGCCCAGGATCACGCGGCGCACGGCGGCGCGCAGATCGGGTTCCGACATCAGCGCGCTGCCGATCAGGAAGCCGTTGGCGTAATGGCTCAGCTCGCGGATCTGCCCGTAGTTGTTGATGCCCGACTCGCTGATCACCGTCACGCCATGCGGCACGCGCGGCGCCAACTGACGGGTGCGGTTCAGGTCGATGCTCAGATCGCGCAGATCGCGGTTGTTGATGCCGACCACGCGCGCCTCCAGCGCGATCGCGCGCTGCAGCTCTTCTTCACTGATCACTTCGGTCAGCACGCCCATGTTCAGGCTGTGGGCCACCGCCGCCAGCTGGCGGTACTGCTCGTCGGTCAACACCGACAGCATCAGCAGGATGGCGTCGGCCTGATAGTAGCGCGCCAGGTAAATCTGATACGGGTCGATGATAAAGTCTTTGCACAACACCGGTTGGCTGACAGTTTTACTGACCAGCGGCAGGAAATCGAAGCTGCCCTGGAAGTATTTCTCGTCGGTCAGCACCGAGATCGCCGAGGCGAAATCTTTATAGACCGTGGCGATCTCCACCGGATCAAAGTTCTCGCGAATCAGTCCCTTGGAAGGCGAGGCCTTCTTGCATTCGAGAATGAAAGCCGTACGGGTGCCCTGCAGCGCGTGATAGAAGCTGCGTTCGCTCGGTACGATATCATTCTGAAAGCCGGCCAGGGGCTGTTGCTGTTGTCGCGCCGCGATCCATTGCGCTTTGTCGCGGACAATCTTGTGTAGCACGGTTTCCTGCATCATTTATCCTCTTGCCGCCAGTGCGATGACACGCTCATAGGCCTGCCCGCTGTTGATCATATCCAGTGCCTGCCGCGCATTTTGGCGCAGGTCTTCATGTCCGAATAACTTCAGAAGCAACGCGACGTTGGCCGCGACCGCCGCGGCGTGCGCCGGCTCGCCTTTACCTTGTAACAGCCGCGCCAAAATGTCACGGTTTTCTTCCGGCGTGCCGCCCAGCAAGGCTTCCAGCGGATAGGTTTCCAATCCGAAGGACTGCGGCGTGAGCTGGTAGCTGCTGATTTCGCCGTTGTGCAATTCCGCCACGTGCGTCGTGGCGTGGATCGCCACCTCGTCCATGCCGCCGCCGTGAACCACCGCCGCACGCTGATAACCCAGCACGCGCAGGGTTTCGGCAATCGGCAGCACCAGTTCCGGGCTGTATACGCCGATCAGCGCCAGCGGCGGACGCGCCGGGTTGATCAGCGGGCCCAGCACGTTGAACAGCGTGCGGGTCTTCAGCTGCTGGCGCACCGGCATGGCGTGGCGAAAACCGGTGTGGTACTGCGGCGCGAACAGGAAACACACGCCGAGATCGTCCAGCGCCTTACGCGCTTCTTCCGCCGGCAGATCCAGACGGATGCCGAACGCCGCGAGCAGATCCGAGGAGCCGGAGCGGCTGGAGACGCTGCGGTTGCCGTGCTTGGCGATCTTCGCGCCGCACGCCGCCGCGACGAAGGCGCTGGCGGTGGAAATATTGATGCTGTTGGTGCCGTCGCCGCCGGTGCCGACGATATCGGCGAACGGGTAGTCAGGGCGCGGGAACGGCTGAGCGTCGTCCAGCAGCGCTTTGGCGGCGCCGGCGATCTCTTCCGGGCGCTCGCCGCGGACTTTCATGCTGATCAACGCCGCCGCCAGTTGGCTCGGCTCCAGTTCGCCGCGCACGATGGCGCTGAACAGCTGTTGGCTTTCCTGCTGGCTCATCGACTCGGCGCGGTACAGTTTCTCAAGAATAGGTTGCATCGTCGTGTTCCTTATATTACTTCGCCAGCGCCCAGGCCAGGGTCTGCTCAAGCAGGCGCGCGCCGTGGGTGGTCAGAATCGATTCCGGGTGGAACTGGAAGCCGCACACGCGGCGACGGTCGTCGCGCACCGCCATCACCATCTCGCCGAAACGGGCGTTGACGGTAAGATCGGCCGGGATATTGCTGCCGACCAGCGAGTGGTAGCGCGCCACCGGCAGCGGGTTGGCCATGCCGGCGAACATGCCTGCGCCATCGTGAACGATTGCCGAGGCTTTGCCGTGCAGGATCTCGCCCGCCTGGCCGACCTGGCCGCCGTAGGCTTCGACGATCGCCTGGTGACCGAGACAGATGCCGATGATCGGCAGCCGGCCGCGCAGGCGCTGCAGCAGTTCCGGCATGCAGCCCGCTTCGGACGGCGTACCGGGGCCGGGCGACAGCATCAGCACCGGCTGGGTCATGTGCTCCAGGCGTTCGATGATCACCTCGGCGGCGATCTGGTTACGGTAAATCACCACCTGGTGGCCGCTGGCGCGCAGCTGATCGACCAGGTTGTAGGTAAAGGAGTCGACGTTGTCGAGCAACAGGATATCGGCCATCAGAACACCTCCTTGGCATGGTGCGCAGTGGCGATGGCGCGCAGCACGGCACGGGCTTTATTACGGGTTTCGTCGGCTTCCGCCTGCGGGATGGAATCCAGCACCACGCCGGCGCCGGCCTGCACGGTGGCGATGCCGTCTTCAACGTAGGCGGAACGGATGACGATGCAGGTATCCAGATCGCCGGTGGCGGTGAAGTAGCCTACCGCGCCGCCGTAGCTGCCGCGGCGTGTGCCTTCGGAGGCGGCGATCAGCTGCATCGCGCGCACTTTCGGCGCGCCGCTCAGGGTGCCCATGTTCATGCAGGCCTGATAGGCGTGCAGCACGTCGAGATCGGCGCGCAGGGTACCCACCACCCGGGAAACCAGGTGCATGACGAACGAATAGCGGTCCACCTTGGTCAGGTCGGCCACGTAGCGGCTGCCGGCCTGGCAGATGCGCGCCAGATCGTTGCGCGCCAGATCGACCAGCATCAGGTGCTCAGCCAGCTCTTTGTGGTCGGTGCGCATTTCCAGTTCGATGCGGCTGTCGAGATCCAGATCCAGCGAACCATCGGCACGGCGGCCGCGCGGGCGAGTGCCGGCGATCGGGTAGATTTCGATTTGGCGATTGCCCGCGTCGTATTTCAACGCACTCTCCGGCGAAGCGCCGAACAGGGTGAAGTCATCATCCTGCATGAAGAACATGTACGGGCTGGGGTTGTTGTCTTTCAAGGTCTGGTAGGCCGCCAGCGGCGCCGGGCAAGGCAGGGAGAAGCGGCGCGACGGCACCACCTGGAAAATCTCGCCCTGACGGATAGCCTCTTGCAGCCCGCTGACCACCGCGCCGTACTCTTCGTCGCTCTGGTTGCAGCTCAGCTGCATGTTCTCCAGCGTTTGATGCGGGATCGGCTGCGGGGTTTGTTGCAATTCGGCCTGCAGCTGTTCCAGACGTTGCTGCAAACGCTGCGCTTCACTCGCCTGCTCGCTGAAGACGCTGGCCTGCAGACGGGCCGTACCGCGTTGGTGATCCAGCACCAGCAGGGTTTCCGCCAGATAGAAGCAGAAGTCCGGGCAGCGCTGATCCTGGCGCAGCGCCGGCAGGTCTTCGAAACCGGCGACCAAATCGTAGGCAAACAGGCCGCCCAGCATCACGGCTTCGCGCTCGTCCGCCGGGGAGTCCACCAGGGTCAGCAGCGTGCGCAGCGCATCGAACACCGACAGTGAGCGCAAGCGGGCGTCTTCGTCCTGCACCGCGTCGATCGCCGGGAAGGTCAGTTCGCGGCCGTTGGGGCGCGCCTGATTGCGCACCTCGGGCGGCAGCGCTTCGTCCAGCAGCGGCAGCAGCGCTGCGCCGTTGGCGGTCAGCGCCTGCACGCTGACGGTATGACCCAGTGCGGTAATGCGCAGCGCGCTGTCAATCACCAGCAGGCTCTGCAGATTCTGTTTGCTGTTGATTTCCGCCGATTCCAGCAGCAGGGTGGCCGGACGGGCACCGCACAGCTGGTGGAAAATGGTGGTGGGGTCGCCCCGGTAGCTGGCTTGCGCCTTCAGCAATGTCAGTTGTGGTTTGGTGTTCATCATCGGTGGTTCCAGTGAATTCTGTCCATAAAAAAGCCCGCATCAGGTGCGGGCTCAGGAAATCTGCATTGTCAGATGACAGCTATGCGCGATTACACCGCCCGCAAGAGGGAGGTACGCCACCAACCGTGAAGAGAAATATATTTGTTCATTTGCAGACTCTCTCTGTTAACGCTCATCTGACACGGCCACGGCCGTGAACTTTTGTACTAGTTAACTGGTTCGAGGCGGCAAAGTCAACCCTCTTTTTGCACAATGTTTTAGCGGTCAGCGTGAATTCTATTCATCATCCGCCCGGCACCTGCGGCCAGGGCAGAATAGATTTCCGTCCGGCCGCCGATCGCGGGTATGATAGAAATCCAAGCCATTGCCGGATAGCCGTTTTGACAGACAGTAACCCCCAATCCACCGCTTTTACTCTGTACGACCTCCACAGCCACACGACCGCCTCCGACGGCTACCTGACGCCGACGCAGCTGGTGCAGCGGGCGGTCGAGATGCGCGTGGGCGTGCTGGCGATCACCGATCACGACACCACCGCCGGGTTGGCCGAGGCCGCCGCCGCCATTGCGGAGCAGGCGTTGCCGCTGCGGTTGGTCAACGGGGTGGAAATCTCGACGCTGTGGGAAAATCATGAGATCCATATCGTTGGGTTGGGCATGGACGTCGCGCACCCGGCGCTGGTGGCGCTATTGGCAGAACAAACCGAACGCCGCAATCGCCGTGCGCAGGAGATCGGCGTGCGTCTGGGTAAGGCGCGCATTCCCGACGCCTATGCCGGCGCCCAGCGGTTGGCGGGGGCCGGTGCGGTGACCCGCGGCCATTTCGCCCGTTACCTGGTGGAGATTGGCGTGGCTGACAACATGGCGCAGGTATTCAAGAAATACCTGGCCAAGGGCAAAACCGGCTACGTGCCGCCGCAGTGGTGTACAATAGAACAAGCCATTGATGTGATTCATCAATCGGGCGGTCAGGCGGTGATGGCGCATCCCGGCCGTTACGATCTGACCGCGAAGTGGTTGAAACGTTTGCTGGCGCATTTCGCCGAACACGGCGGCGACGCCATGGAAGTGGCGCAGTGTCAGCAGGCGCCGCATGAGCGCTCGCAATTGGCGAAATACGCCCAGGACTACCGCCTGTTGGCCTCGCAAGGCTCTGATTTTCATCAGCCTTGTTCGTGGATCGAACTGGGCCGCAAACTGTGGCTGCCGGGCGGCGTTGAGCCAGTGTGGCGCGATTGGCCGCAGCCGGGCGAGGCGGTCTGATTTTACGCGCGTGGCAACGCGCGCGGGCATCATTTTAGGAGCAAGTCATGAGTCAGCTTTTTTATATTCACCCGGACAACCCGCAGCCGCGTTTGATTAACCAGGCGGTTGAGGTGCTGCGCAAGGGCGGGGTGATCGTTTATCCCACCGATTCCGGCTATGCGCTGGGTTGCATGCTGGAAGAGAAGGCGGCGATGGAACGCATTTGCCGCATCCGTCAGCTGGACGGCAACCACAACTTTACCCTGATGTGCCGCGATCTGTCCGAGCTGTCGACCTATGCGCACGTCGATAATACGGCGTTTCGCCTGATCAAAAACAATACGCCGGGCAACTACACCTTCATTCTGAAAGCGACGAAAGAAGTGCCGCGCCGTTTGATGAATGAAAAGCGCAAAACCATCGGCCTGCGCGTGCCGTCAAACCCGATCGCATTGGCGCTGCTGGAGGCGCTGAACGAACCGATGATGTCCACCACGCTGATGCTGCCGGGCAATGACTTTGCCGAGTCCGATCCGGAAGAGATCAGCGATCACCTGGGCAAGGTAGTCGATCTGGTGATCCACGGCGGCTTCCTCGGCCAACAGCCGACGACGGTTATCGATCTGACCGAATCCTCACCGGAAGTGGTGCGTGAAGGAGCGGGTGACGCGGCGCCTTTCCGTTGATGTCAATTGTTGCCACCTTGACCATTGTCTGAAAATCGGCTGAAGCGACGCTATTTCGCATGAAAGCCGCTATTCTTGAATACTTCAGAATTGATAATGGGCAGGATGCGCAGCAATGATTAAACAGGTTTCTTTTTTAGCGGCCTTATTATTTTCCTCAATGGCAAATGCGGGGTTTTATTCGGGCAGCGGTTTGCTGGCGGAATCCGGCGGTTACGTAAAAAATAAAAGCGGTGAAGCCACCGTGGCCGAAGCGCTGAATGGCGGCATGTTCATGGGATACGTCGCCGGCGTATTCGATACCTACTCCATGCAGGGCAACCGCAATATTTGCCCCGAAGCCGGGATTAGCATCGGCGTAGCCGCCGACGCGGTGATGCAGTATTTGAACGCGCATCCTGAGCAGCTGCATTATTCCGCGCCGTCGGTGATCATGCTGGCGTTAACCGCCGCCTATCCCTGCGTGCGTCATTAAGTTCCTATTCCAATTCGTGCGCATTTTTTCATAAGGTGCGCTCGGGCTCTTTCCGCACGAACTTCAATAGATCAATGCCTGCTGCGCTGTCACCTTATCCCCTCGGTATTTCCCGAACGGGTCGGGGAGAGACGCGCAGGAGGTAATATGACCGCATTTCACAGCGCCAACATGATGCTCGACTATCAGGATATCGGCTCAGGGCCGCTCACGCTGGTGTTGCTGCCCGGCTGGTGCGAGCCGAAAACCGTATTTGCGCCGTTTATCGCCTTGGCGGCTGAACGCTATCGGGTGATCAGCATCGACTGGCGTGGCCACGGCCTGTCGTCAAAAGCGTCGGGGATGTCGCTGGCGGCGGACGATTTGCTGGAAGATGTGCGTCAGCTGCTGACGGCGCTGCGTTTGGATGACGTGATCACTCTGTCGGTGGCGCATGCCAGCTGGCTGGCGGTGGCGTTGGCCGAAGCGTTGCCGCAGCGGATACGGGGCATGGTGTTTCTCGACTGGATCATGACGCAGCCGGAGCCGGCGTTCTTTACGGCTGTGAGCCGTATGCAGCAGCCGCAGCAGTGGCTGGCGACGCGCGACGCCTTGTTCGACTTCTGGCAGGGGGGCATACGCCACGATCGGGTCAAACGCCATCTGGAGGTCGAGATGGCGCAGGAAGATTACCGGCTCTGGCGTGCCGCCGGCGTGGCCATCGAACAGGCCTACCGGCAATTCGGCTCGCCGCTGCAACGCCTGGCGGGAATGAGCGCGCCGCCGCTGTGCCGGCATATTTACTCGTTGGATCGCCGCGACGACTATCTGCGGCAGCAGCAGGCTTTTGCCGCCGAGCAGCCGTTTTTCTCTGTGGTACGGTTAGGGGAGGCTCGTACTCACCTCGGCATTCTGGAACGGCCCGACGCGGTGCTGTGGGCGGTGGAGGATTTTTTGGCGCCGTGAACGCCGTCTGAAGGGGGCCACCGCCGATAAAGTGGGTTTCAACACCTTAGAAAGCCTGTATAATGCGCGGTTCGATCCTGATAAACGTATTATTACCGTGGTGGCGCTTGGCCGCGGCGGTTATCCCCCCGACGCCTGTGAAGGCGACATTAGAGGTTGCTCAATGAGCGAAAAGTTACAGAAAGTTTTAGCGCGCGCCGGGCATGGCTCGCGTCGTGAAATCGAAACCATGATTGAAGCCGGGCGCGTCAGCGTCGACGGCAAGGTCGCCAAGCTGGGCGATCGCGTTGAAGTGACCCCAGCGATGAAAATTCGTCTGGATGGCCATGTCCTGTCGATCAAAGAATCCGAAGAGGTGGTTTGCCGGGTGCTGGCTTACTACAAACCGGAAGGCGAGCTGTGTACCCGCAGCGATCCTGAAGGCCGCCCGACGGTGTTCGATCGCTTGCCGAAGCTGCGTGGTTCACGCTGGGTGGCGGTAGGGCGACTGGACGTCAACACCTCCGGTCTGCTGCTGTTCACCACCGATGGCGAACTGGCCAACCGTCTGATGCACCCGAGCCGTGAAGTGGAGCGCGAGTACGCGGTACGCGTGTTCGGCCAGGTTGACGATGCGAAAGTGAAGCAGCTGAGCAAGGGTGTGCAGCTGGAAGACGGCCCGGCCGCCTTCCGCACCATCAGCTTCCAGGGCGGTGAAGGCCTCAACCAGTGGTACAACGTGACCCTGACCGAAGGTCGTAACCGTGAAGTGCGTCGCCTGTGGGAAGCGGTGGGTGTGCAGGTGAGCCGCCTGATCCGCGTGCGCTACGGCGACATCGATCTGCCGAAAGGCCTGCCGCGCGGCGGCTGGGCCGAGCTGGATCTGCCGGCGATCAACTACCTGCGCGAGCTGGTGGAATTGAAGCCGGAAACGGTCAGCAAAATGCCGGTGGAGCGTGAACGCCGCCGCGTGAAGGCCAACCAGATCCGCCGCGCGGTCAAGCGCCACTCTCAGGTGGCCGGCAGCGGCCGCCGCAGTGCGCCAGGTAGCAAGCCGGGTAAACCGGGCAAGCCAAGCAAACGCAGCTAACCCTCATTCTGGCCCCGTTCGGGGCCAGAACTTTTTGTTACCAATCGATCCCCTGTTGCGCCTTCACGCCTGCATCGAACGCGTGTTTTACCGGCCGCATCTCCGTGACCGTATCCGCCAGTTCCAGCAGATCGCGATGGCAACCGCGCCCGGTCAGGATCACCGTTTGGTGCGCAGGGCGCCCCAGCAACGCTGCCTTCAGCTCTTCCAGTTCCAGATAATCGTAGGTCAGCATGTAGGTCACTTCGTCCAGCAGCACCAGATCCAGGCTGCTGTCGGCCAGCATGCGTTTGCCGTGCTGCCACACCGCCTGACAGGCGGCGGTATCGCCGGCTTTATTCTGCGTCTCCCAGGTAAAACCGGTGGCCATCACCTGGAATTCAACGCCGTGTTGCTGCAGCAGGTTTTTTTCGCCATTGGGCCACTCGCCCTTGATGAACTGGATCACCCCGGCGCGCATGCCGTGGCCAACCGCCCGGGTGACGGTGCCGAAGGCGGCCGTGGTTTTACCCTTGCCGTTGCCGGTAAACACCAGCAGCAGGCCGCGCGTGTCCTGCGCGGCGGCGATGCGGGCATCGACCTGTTCTTTCAGGCGCTGCTGGCGCTGTTGATGACGATCTTCCGCCATGAAACGCTCCTTATTATTCGGCCGCGCCGGGTTTACGGTTCGGCTGTGCGTCGAAGCTCATGCCGGTTTTGCGGCGGCTGTCTTCGCCCATCAGATACAAATACAGAGGCATGATATCGGCCGGGGTTTTCAGCTTGTTCTTGTCTTCATGCGGAAAGGCAGATGCGCGCATTTTGGTGCGGGTGCCGCCCGGATTGATGCAGTTCACCCGCAAATTGCGGTTTTTATACTCGTCGGCCAACACCTGCATCATTCCCTCGGTGGCGAACTTCGACACCGCATAGGCACCCCAGTCTGCGCGGCCGGTGCGCCCGACGCTGGAACTGGTGAACACCAGCGAACCGGCGTGGGATTTCAGCAGCAGCGGCAGCAGCGCCTGAGTCAGCATAAAGGTGGCGTTGACGTTAACCTGCATCACCTCTTGCCACATGGTCATCGACAGGTCGGCCATCGGCGCGATGTCGCCGAGCAGGCCGGCGTTGTGCAGCACGCCGTCAAGGCGGGGGATCTGGCTCGCCAGATCGTCGGCTACCTGCCGGCATTGCTCCTGAGTAGCGTGCAGCAAGTCCAGCGTCACCACCCGGGCCGGGGCGCTGCCCTGGGCCGCGATCTCTTGTTGTACCGCCAGCAGTTTGCTCTCGGTGCGCCCCAGCAGCACCAGCTGAGCGCCGAAGCGCGCGTAGGTCAGCGCCGCTTCGCGGCCGATGCCGTCGCCGGCGCCGGTGACCAAAATGATACGTTGTTCGAGCAGATCTTGTTTGGGTTGGTAATGCACGATAAATCCTCGCCTGGGTGGCTGTCCTCCCGCGAATATCGGGGAGCAAGGGTGAAACACGCGGCCGGGGCGGGAGCAAAGGCTCGACCGTCTGCGGGCCGCGCAGCGAATCCGTCTCATCGTATTGATGAATAATGGGTGTTATATGCCTTAATCCGTGGGCATTTTCAATGCGTAGCAGGCTGAAATGGCATTCTTTTGTAACAAAAGCACGGCGGCGGCGCCTTGGTTCGGCCTTGAATCGTCCCCATAGTGATGATCCGTGCGCAATGAATTTTCATTTAGCCGCGACAGCAGCCGCTGCGGTTGGCTAAAATGGAAAGAAGTATACTAACAACCTGTAAATAAAGGCGGAATCTGTGGAGTTTATATCTGTTTATGGCCTGTTTCTGGCCAAGGTCGCCACGGTGGTGCTCGCCATCGCCGCGTTGGCCATCCTGGCGGTCAGTTTGGGGCAACGCAAGAACCGCCAGAAAGGGGAGCTGCAGCTGACCGATCTCGGTGAACAGTATCGCGAGATGCAGCGTGATATGCGCCTGGCGCGTATGGATACCACCGAGCAGAAGGTCTGGCTGAAACAGTTCAAGAAGCAGACCAAGGCCGACGACAAGCTGAAGAAGCAGCGTGCCAAGTCCGGCGCGGTGGAAGTGACTAAGCCGTGCCTGTATGTGCTGGACTTCAAGGGCAGCATGGACGCGCACGAGGTGACCTCGCTGCGCGAAGAGATCTCGGCGGTGCTGGCGGTAGCGTCGGCGCAGGATGAAGTTCTGTTGCGCCTGGAAAGCCCGGGCGGGGTGGTGCACGGCTACGGCCTGGCGGCCTCGCAGCTGGAGCGCCTGCGCAAAGGCGGCATTCGCCTGACGGTAGCGGTGGATAAAGTGGCGGCCAGCGGCGGCTACATGATGGCCTGCGTCGCGGATCGCATCGTGGCGGCGCCGTTCGCCATCATCGGCTCCATCGGCGTGGTGGCGCAGATCCCGAACTTCCACCGCCTGCTGAAGAAGAACGACATCGACGTGGAGCTGCACACCGCCGGGCAGTTTAAACGTACGCTGACGCTGTTTGGTGAAAACACCGAACAGGGGCGGGAGAAGTTCCGCGAAGATCTGAACGAAACCCACGAGCTGTTCAAGCGCTTCGTGCATGAGCAGCGCCCGTCGCTGGACATCGACAGCGTCGCCACCGGTGAGCACTGGTTCGGTTCACAGGCGAAAGAGAAGGGGCTGATCGACGCCATCGGCACCAGCGATGACTTGCTGATCGCCGAGCTGGACAACCACGAAGTGATCGCCGTGCGCTATACGCGCCGCAAACGCCTGATGGATCGCTTCACCGGCAGCGCGGCGGAAAGCGTCGATCGCTTGCTGTTGCGCTGGTGGCAGCGTGGTGAAAAGCCGCTGCTGTAACGGTGGCGATAGCGTGAATCAACGGGGGCCAGGTGCCCCCGTTTTCTTTTCTCAATCGACCAGGTGGTATTTTTCCGAAAGCTGATGGGCCAAATGTTTAAACATATTAAATACCGCGGTGGTTTTGGCGGTGGGCAATCCATCGGCATCCAAAAAGTATTCGCCGCGGAAAACTAAAACGCCGCTTTTTTGTTCAACGTCGGTGGCGATCATGCCGTGCAGATAATCTTCGTGTTGGCGGATGATGTTATTTGCCTCCGCCAGCAGGGCCTCGCGGCTGATAGGGGCAGTATTTGTGCGCATTTATTAGACTCCAAACTAAAAACTCTGCACATATTCTAACGCCGGTTCGCTTTTATCCGCAAACCGACTAAGGTTTATTTGCCGTCTGGATGGCCATGGGCGCCCGCCGGTTGGCGAAATCGGTCTTTCCGTGCTAATTAGGTTGCGTGACGCTTTTTATCAGGTACAGTGTGGGATTTTGCGGCGTCAGGTGGAAGGTTTTGTTTACGCCATGAATAAAACTCACACAGCCATACTTCTGGGGCATGGGTGAATAGCAGGCAGGATCAACAACTTGCGTTCAGGTTGAGCAGTTGGGCAACCAAAAGAAAAAAATCTGTTGATCTCTTGCCAGACTGCCGCAATATAAAAAAAGAGACACGAATTGCCGCGGCACGGCGAGATAAAAGACTTCTTTTTAGAAGAAATAAATTAGGTAAAGGTAAATATGGGTAAAGCTCTCGTAATAGTTGAGTCCCCGGCAAAAGCCAAAACTATTAATAAATATTTAGGAAGTGACTACGTGGTGAAGTCCAGCGTCGGTCATATCCGTGATTTGCCGACCAGTGGCTCAGCCAGCAAAAAGAGCGCTGACTCAACCGAAGACAAAGCCAAGAAAAAAGTTAAAAAAGATGAGAAGGCGGCGCTGGTAAATCGCATGGGCGTCGACCCTTACCACGGCTGGAAAGCGCATTATGAAATCCTGCCGGGTAAAGAAAAAGTGGTCGCCGAGTTAAAATCGTTGGCGGAAAACGCCGACCACATTTATCTCGCAACCGACCTTGACCGCGAAGGGGAAGCCATCGCCTGGCACCTGCGGGAAGTGATCGGTGGGGATGACAAACGTTTTAGCCGCGTGGTGTTTAACGAAATCACCAAAAACGCGATCCAGCAGGCGTTCAAACAGCCGGGCGAGCTGAACATTGACCGCGTCAACGCGCAGCAGGCGCGCCGGTTCATGGACCGCGTGGTGGGCTATATGGTCTCGCCGCTGCTGTGGAAGAAAATCGCCCGCGGTCTGTCCGCCGGCCGCGTGCAGTCGGTGGCGGTGCGCCTGGTGGTTGAGCGCGAGCGCGACATCAAGGCCTTCGTGCCGGAAGAGTACTGGGAGCTGCATGCCGATCTGCTGGCGAAGGGTGAAACCGCGCTGCAGATGGAAGTGACCCACGCGCACGACAAACCGTTCAAGCCGGTCAACCGCGAGCAGACTCACGCCGCGGTCAAGCTGCTGGAAAAAGCCCGTTACACGGTGCTGGATCGCGAAGACAAACCGACCAGCAGCAAACCGGGCGCGCCTTTCATTACCTCCACGCTGCAACAGGCCGCCAGCACCCGACTGAGCTTCGGCGTGAAGAAAACCATGATGATGGCGCAACGGCTGTATGAAGCCGGCCACATCACCTATATGCGTACCGATTCCACCAACCTGAGCCAGGATGCGCTCAACATGGTGCGTGGCTACATCGGCGACAACTTCGGCGACAAATACCTGCCGAAGGCGCCGAATCAGTACAGCAGCAAAGAGAATTCGCAGGAAGCGCACGAAGCGATCCGTCCTTCGGACGTGAACGTGCTCGCCGAGCAGTTGAAAGACATGGAAGCGGACGCGCAGAAGCTGTATCAGCTGATCTGGCGCCAGTTCGTCGCCTGCCAGATGACGCCGGCGCAATACGATTCCACCACGCTGACGGTGAAAGCCGGCGATTATCAGCTGCGCGCCAAGGGCCGTACGCTGCGCTTTGACGGCTGGACCAAGGTGATGCCGGCGCTGCGCAAGGGCGATGAAGATCGCACCCTGCCATACGTCGAAATCGGCAGCGAACTGGATCTGCAGAAACTGATCCCGAGCCAGCACTTCACCAAGCCGCCGGCGCGCTACAGCGAAGCCTCGCTGGTGAAAGAGCTGGAAAAACGCGGTATCGGCCGTCCGTCCACCTACGCCTCCATCATCTCGACCATTCAGGATCGCGGTTATGTGCGGGTGGAAAGCCGCCGCTTCTATGCCGAGAAAATGGGCGAGATCGTCACCGATCGTCTGGAAGAAAACTTCCGCGAGCTGATGAACTATGACTTCACCGCGCGCATGGAAGACGGCCTCGATGAGGTCGCCAACAACCAGGCCGAGTGGAAAGCGGTGCTGGACGAGTTCTTCGTCGACTTCAGCGAGCAGCTGGAAACGGCGGAGAAAGATCCGGAAGAAGGCGGCATGCGGCCTAACCAGATGGTGATGACCAGCATCGACTGCCCGACCTGCGGCCGCAAGATGGGTATCCGTACTGCCAGCACCGGCGTGTTCCTCGGTTGTTCCGGCTATGCGCTGCCGCCGAAGGAGCGCTGCAAAACCACCATCAATCTGGTGCCTGAAGCGGAAGTGCTCAACATCCTCGAAGGCGACGACGCGGAAACCAACGCGCTGCGCGCCCGCCGTCGCTGCAAGAAATGTGGTACGGCGATGGACAGCTATCTGATCGACAACCAGCGCAAGCTGCACGTTTGCGGTAACAACCCGGCGTGTGACGGCTATGAAATCGAAGAGGGCGAGTTCCGCCTGAAAGGCTACGATGGCCCGGTGGTGGAGTGCGACAAGTGCGGCTCGGAAATGCACCTGAAAATGGGGCGTTTCGGCAAGTACATGGGCTGTACCAACGAGAACTGTAAAAACACCCGCAAGATCCTGCGTAACGGCGATGTCGCGCCGCCGAAGGAAGATCCGGTGCCGTTGCCGGAGCTGCCGTGCGAGAAGTCTGACGCCTATTTCGTGCTGCGTGACGGCGCTGCCGGCGTGTTCCTGGCGGCCAACACCTTCCCTAAATCGCGCGAGACCCGTGCGCCGCTGGTGGAAGAGCTGGCTCGCTTCAAGGATCGCCTGCCGGAGAAGCTGCGCTATCTGGCCGATGCGCCGGTGGCGGATGCCGAAGGCAATAAAACGCTGGTGCGTTTCAGCCGTAAAACCAAACAGCAGTACGTCTCTTCTGAAAAAGATGGCAAGGCGACCGGTTGGTCCGCGTTCTACGTGGACGGCAAGTGGGTCGAAGGCAAGAAGTAAGGCCGCTGTCCTGCCAGTAAGATGAAAAACCAGCCCCGGCGGCTGGTTTTTTTATTGGTGAAAAGCGGCAAACGGATCTATCCTTTGCTGTTTTTATCCCTCCGCCACCGCCGTTTCACGTTGATACCAATGCAAAATAATCGTTATCATAGTGTGACGCGGATCTATACTTGAAGCTGCAACGTGGTATAGTGGTTATATAAAAAGTTTTTTTATTATTAAAGCTTATTAACAACGGCGTTTTCTTCACCATCAGGGTAAAACACGGTGTTTATGGCTTGTGAGTTTCAGCATACCGGGGCGACACCGATATACCTGGCTGCGGGTAAGCCGCAGTGTTTAACCTAGGATGGTATAAGATATGAAATTGCAGCAGCTTCGTTACATTGTGGAAGTGGTTAACCACAACCTGAATGTCTCCTCGACGGCAGAAGGGCTCTATACCTCGCAACCCGGCATCAGTAAACAGGTGCGCATGCTCGAAGATGAGCTGGGCATCCAGATTTTCGCCCGCAGCGGCAAACACCTGACCCAGGTCACCCCGGCCGGCCAGGAAATCATTCGCATCGCACGTGAAGTGCTGTCCAAGGTGGACGCCATCAAAGCCGTCGCCGGTGAACACACCTACCCGGACAAAGGCTCGCTGTACGTCGCCACCACGCATACCCAGGCTCGCTACGCCTTGCCCAACGTAATCAAAGGCTTCATCGAGCGTTACCCGCGCGTCTCGCTGCACATGCATCAGGGCTCGCCGACGCAGATCGCTGAAGCGGTCTCCAAAGGGACCGCCGATTTCGCCATCGCCACCGAAGCGCTGCACTTGTACGACGATCTCATCATGCTGCCGTGCTATCACTGGAACCGCGCGGTAGTCGTGAAGCCCGACCATCCTTTGGCGGGCAAAAGCAGCATCAGCATTGAAGAGCTGGCGGCTTATCCGATCGTCACTTACACCTTCGGCTTTACCGGGCGTTCGGAGTTGGATACCGCCTTCAACCGCGCCGGCCTGACGCCGCGCATCGTCTTTACCGCCACCGACGCCGACGTGATCAAAACCTACGTGCGTCTGGGATTGGGGGTGGGGGTGATCGCCAGCATGGCGGTGGATCCGGTTCAGGATCCGGATCTGGTGACGGTGGATGCGCGTGATATCTTCACCTACAGCACCACCAAGATCGGCTTCCGCCGCAGCACCTTCCTGCGCAGCTACATGTACGACTTCATTCAGCGCTTCGCGCCGCACCTGACGCGCGATGTGGTCGACAGCGCGGTGGCGCTGCGCTCCAACGAAGAGATCGAAGCGATGTTCAAGGACATCAAGCTGCCGATTAAGTAACTATCGACGATATCAAATCAAACCCGGAAAGGCGCCTGCCTAACCGGGTTTTTTTTAGCCCGGAAATCCGCGCCTTCTTGCTTCTCAGGATCATCCTGAAAAGTCGCTGCCCTCTTTTCAACCCGTTAGCGTCTGAGTAGAGTGCAAACGTTCGGATCATTGAATAAGGAAATTCAACGTTATGCAGATATGCAGATATGCAGACTTAACTACAACGATGCCTCTCCAGACCGCCGCGTGCTGAAACTCCACGTCTACTGGGTGGGGACGTTTCCGGTGTTTTCAGGCAAGCCGAGTATGCTAAATCGTCCTGATTGCTCTTTCAGAGACAAAGGGGCGCTACCCCCGGGGCAGTATTGGATTGTTGATCGCCCTCATGGGAGTATACGAAACCAGCTGGAGTCATTAGGTAAAGACATATGGCATGGAACAAACCATTCTACGTGGCTTGGTTTGTTCAGTTTCCAAACGCTTACCGATAATTTGTGGATTAATGGACAAGATCGAGGCGGCTTTCGCATTCATCCATTGAGACCTAATGGCGAAGGAGAATCATGGGGTTGCATTACCTTCTACCATATTGCTGATTTTAATCGATTTCGACACGCACTCGTCCAACGTAGAAAATTCAAAATCCCCGGCTCACGTGTAGGTATCATGTCCTATGGTAGGGTAGATGTTACGGGTTCAACTAACTACGAGGCTTGCGATGTTTAAGAATTTGATGCTGTTTGCAACTTGTTTCATAGCGTCGTTTTTTATTCTTAACAAAATCCCGGTGCTTAAAAATCTGGTTGATATGACTGTAAATCAGGTTGGTGATTGGATGAATGCCGCTAACATAGCGAAAAGTGATGGAGAGTTTGATCCAGCGTTTCTCCCCGTGGTGATAACCTATATGTTGCTCGCGACATTTATTTTAATGGCCGTCGTCAAACGCTTAATGCGTAAACCCCGCTAAAGCCGCGGGATTTTCCCTGCCAAAACGCCGCCTCGCTGCGGCGTTTTTGTTGGCGCATTGCCTAACCCCTTGGCGGCGCTCGTACTTCCTTCCTGCTGATTGTTCCCGCCTATCGTTGTGATCAAATCGTGTTGTTATCAAAACGTTAACTTATCTTTGTGGTATCTTTAAACAAGACCTCACTGATTACCCTGTTTTAGTCACAATAAGAAATGGAGGAGCTATGTCGTCCGATCTTCGTGAAACGAGTCTGGATAAGCTGGTTGCGCTGAATAGCGAGTATTACTACTACAGCCTGCCGCTGGCGGCGAAGCAACTGGGTGATATCGACCGGTTGCCGAAATCAATGAAAGTGCTGTTGGAGAACCTGCTGCGCCATGTGGATGGCGACACCGTGCAGGTTGACGACCTCAAGGCCATCGTTGCCTGGCTGCAAACCGGCCATGCTGACCGTGAGATCGCCTACCGTCCGGCGCGCGTGCTGATGCAGGATTTTACCGGCGTACCGGCGGTGGTGGATCTGGCGGCGATGCGCGAAGCGGTACGGCGGCTGGGCGGCAACGTCGACCAGGTGAACCCGCTGTCGCCGGTGGATCTGGTGATTGACCACTCGGTTACCGTCGATGAATTTGGCGATGACAACGCCTTTGAAGACAACGTGCGTATCGAAATGCAGCGCAACCACGAGCGCTACACCTTTCTGCGCTGGGGGCAGAAAGCCTTCAACCGCTTCCGCGTAGTGCCGCCGGGCACCGGCATCTGTCACCAGGTTAACCTTGAATACCTTGGCCAAACGGTCTGGCACAGCGACGAAAGCGGCCGACGCGTGGCTTATCCCGATACGCTGGTGGGCACCGATTCCCACACCACCATGATCAACGGCCTCGGCATCCTCGGCTGGGGCGTCGGCGGCATCGAAGCGGAGGCGGCGATGCTGGGCCAGCCGGTGTCGATGCTGATCCCGGACGTGGTCGGCTTCAAGCTGACCGGCAAGCTCCGCGAGGGCATTACCGCCACCGACCTGGTGTTGACCGTGACCCAAATGCTGCGCAAGCACGGCGTTGTCGGCAAGTTCGTCGAGTTTTACGGCGACGGGCTGGCCGATCTGCCGCTGGCGGACCGGGCAACCATCGCCAACATGTCGCCGGAGTTCGGCGCCACCTGTGGCTTCTTCCCGGTGGATGACGTTACGCTCGGCTATATGAAGCTCAGCGGCCGCAGCGCCGAACAAATCGCACTGGTGGAAGCCTACGCCAAAGCGCAGGGCATGTGGCGTAACCCGGGTGATGAACCGGTCTTCACCAGCTCGCTGGCGCTGGACATGTCAACCGTGGAAGCCAGCCTCGCCGGGCCGAAACGCCCGCAGGATCGCGTTGCGCTGCCGAATGTGCCGCAGGCGTTCAAGGCTGCCACCGAGCTGGATATCGGGGGGCACAAGGCCGATACCGACAGCAAAACCTTTACGCTGGACGGGCAGCAGCACGAACTGCGCGACGGCGCGGTGGTGATCGCGGCGATCACCTCCTGCACAAACACCTCCAACCCGAGCGTGATGATGGCGGCCGGCCTGCTGGCGAAAAATGCCGTCAAGAAAGGGCTGCGCAGCAAACCCTGGGTAAAAACCTCGCTGGCGCCGGGATCCAAAGTGGTAACCGACTACTTCGACAGCGCCAAACTCACCGCCTATCTGGAAGAGCTGGGGTTCAACCTGGTGGGGTATGGCTGCACCACCTGCATCGGTAACTCCGGGCCGCTGCCGGATCCGATCGAGCAGGCGATCAAAGAGGGCGATCTGACCGTGGGCGCGGTGCTGTCGGGCAACCGCAACTTCGAAGGGCGTATTCACCCGCTGGTGAAAACCAACTGGCTGGCCTCGCCGCCGCTGGTGGTGGCTTATGCGCTGGCGGGCAGCATGAAGATTGATCTGACCAAAGAGCCGCTGGGCGAGGGCAACGACGGTCAACCGGTCTACCTGAAGGATATCTGGCCGAGCAGCCAGGACATCGCTCAGGCGGTAGAAGAAGTGCGCACCGAGATGTTCCACAAGGAATACGGCGAAGTGTTCGACGGCGACGCCAACTGGCAAGCGATCCAGGTGGCCGGTTCGGCGACCTATCAGTGGCAGGAGGATTCTACCTATATCCGCCATCCGCCGTTCTTCAGCACCATGAAGGTGAAACCGGAGCCGGTGCAGGACATCAAAGACGCGCGCATTCTGGCGATTCTGGCCGATTCGGTGACCACCGACCACATCTCGCCGGCGGGCAACATCAAGCGCGACAGCCCGGCAGGGCGCTACCTGAGCGAGCACGGCGTGGCGCCGCAGGATTTCAACTCCTACGGCTCGCGCCGCGGCAACCACGAAGTGATGATGCGCGGCACCTTCGCCAACATCCGCATCCGCAACGAAATGGTGCCGGGCGTGGAAGGCGGCTATACCCGCCATACTCCGTCGCAGCAGCAGCTGTCTATCTACGACGCCGCCATGCAGTATCAGCAGGAGAAGGTGCCGCTGGCGGTGATCGCCGGTAAAGAGTACGGTTCCGGCTCCAGCCGCGACTGGGCGGCGAAAGGGCCGCGCCTGCTGGGCGTGCGGGTGGTGATTGCCGAGTCCTTCGAGCGTATCCACCGCTCCAACCTGATCGGCATGGGGATTTTGCCGCTGGAGTTCCCGCAGGGAGTGACGCGCAAAACCCTGGGGCTGACCGGGGATGAGCAGATCAGCGTCGGCGGCCTGCAGCAGCTGCAGCCGGGCCAGACGGTGCCGGTGCATATCACCTATGCCGACGGGCGCAAGGAAGTGATCGACACCCGTTGCCGCATCGATACCGGCAATGAGCTGACCTACTACGAAAACGACGGCATTCTGCACTATGTGATCAGGAAAATGCTGTAATTAAGCAATAAAAAGGGCGCCGTAAGGCGCCCTGATTGTTTCCGCCGCGGCGGCGATCACTTCTGGTCGAGCAAATGGCCCATTTTGGCGGCCTTGGTCGCCAGATAGTGTTCGTTCTTCGGGTTGCGGCCGACGATCAGCGGCACGCGCTCGCTGATGTTGATACCGGCTTCGGTCAGGATCTCGACCTTTTTCGGGTTGTTGGTCAGCAAACGCACCGCGTCGACGCCCAGCAGTTTGAACATGTCGGCGCACAGGGTGAAGTCGCGTTCGTCGGCGGCGAAGCCGAGCTGATGGTTGGCCTCCACGGTGTCGGCGCCCTTATCCTGCAGGGCATAGGCGCGGATCTTGTTCAACAGGCCGATATTGCGGCCCTCCTGGCGATGATAAAGCAGGATGCCGCGGCCTTCTTCGGCAATCTGCTCCAGCGCGGCTTCCAGTTGAAAACCGCAGTCGCAGCGCAGGCTGAACAGAGCATCGCCGGTCAGACATTCGGAATGCACGCGCGCGAGCACCGGCGCTTCGCCGGAAATATCACCGAATACCAGCGCCAGATGGTCATGCCCGGTCGCCAGTTCTTCGAATCCTACCATCAGGAAATCGCCCCAAGGTGTCGGCAGTTTAGCCTCTGCCACCCGTTTAAGCTGCATGTCACTCTCCACAAAAGCGTACGATTCAATCATTGTCGCGCATCCTAAGTCCGGTACGGTAAATTGACCAAGACTAAAACGTGCTACGCCGATCTCTATTTCGTTAATTATCGGCTATTTTGCCACAACTTCTTGCCGGGCGGTGCTCAGCAAACCAGCAGATGGCGTTTTCTGGCCACCTATTATTGCGATAGGTTGCCTATCTGTTTAATTTTTCGCGTGTTATCAATATTGCACTCTTGTTACACTGCTGCCTGATTCACGCAGAGGAAGAATAGAATGTACGAGATAGCAAAACGCACGGCGGGCGGCGCACTGCTGCTGCTGTTGATGCCGCTGGCGGTCTGGGTATCCGGTTGGCACTGGCAACCCGGCGGCAATGAGCCGCTGCTCAAAGCGCTGTACTGGGTGACCGAAACCGTGACCTCGCCGTGGGGCATTCTGACCAGCGCTATCCTCTGCGGCTGGTTTTTGTGGTGCCTGCGCTTTCGCCTGAAGGCGGCCATCGGTCTGGCGCTCCTGCTTTTCGCCGCGCTGGTGATCGGGCAGGGGGTGAAGTCGTTAATCAAGGATCGGGTGCAAGAGCCGCGGCCGTTTGTGGTATGGCTGGAGCAAACCCACGGCGTGGACGGCAAATATTTCTATTCGCTGCATCGCAAAGAGCGCAGCGCGCTGGTGCGCGAGCAACTGCAGGATCAGACGCTGGTGCCGAACTGGCTGCGCAAGCACTGGCAGTTTGAAACCGGTTTCGCTTTCCCGTCGGGGCACACCATGTTCGCCGCCACCTGGGCGCTGTTGGGCGTAGGGCTGCTGTGGCCGCGCCGCCATTATAAAACCGTCGCGCTGCTGATGGTGTGGGCGACCGGCGTGATGGGCAGCCGTCTGCTGTTGGGCATGCACTGGCCGCGCGATCTGGCGATGGCCACGCTGATCAGCTGGCTGCTGGTGGTGGTTACCTGCTGGCTGGCGCAGCGCTGGTTCGGCCCGCTGACGCCGCCGCCGCAAGAGCAGCAGGAAATCGCGGCGCGCAAGCCGGAGATATGATCGTTATGTGACCATGTCACAAAAAGGCGGCGTCGGATCGGCGCCGCATTAACCGCTTACATTTTCCCGCCATTGCAATCCGCCCGGCCGCCCCCATATCCTTATAAATTCGACGTTTTGAGAAGCTTTCTCATCAATTTGTTCGCTAAGGCCGTTTACTGCCGAATATGCCAGCAGATATGTGGTTTTATCGTGCCGCGGGGTTTCCCTGCCGCAACGGGAAATGCTAACTTAAGGGTTAGGGACGCCACGTTTTGGCATCGTTAATCCGATTCACTCGGCCTCGCGGGAAAGAATGTGAAATATTTGCTGATTTTTTTGTTGGTTCTGGTGATCTTCGTGATTTCCGTCACCTTGGGTGCGCATAACGATCAGGTGGTCAATTTTAACTATCTGGTTGCGCAGGGCGATTATCGCGTATCGACCCTGTTGGCCACGCTGTTTGGCGGCGGTTTCGTTCTTGGCTGGATCATTTGCGGTCTGTTCTACCTGCGCACGCGCATTGCGCTGGGCCGCGCCGAGCGCAAGATCAAAAGGCTGGAGCTGCAGCTTGAGCAGCCCGCTGAACCGGCGGCTCAGCCCGTTGTCAGCAAGGAATAATCCTCTATGTTAGAACTGCTGTTTCTGTTGCTGCCCGTGGCTGCCGCGTACGGTTGGTACATGGGGCGCAGAAGCGCTCAGCAGGATAAACAGCAAGAAGCCAACCGCCTGTCGCGTGAATACGTGGCAGGGGTGAACTTTCTGCTTTCCAACCAGCAGGACAAGGCGGTCGATCTGTTCCTCGACATGTTGAAAGAGGACAGCAACACCGTTGAAGCCCACCTGACGCTGGGTAACCTGTTCCGTTCGCGTGGCGAAGTCGACCGCGCCATCCGCATCCATCAGGCCTTGATGGAAAGCGCCTCCCTGACCTTCGAACAGCGTCTGCTGGCGGTACAGCAGCTGGGCCGCGACTATATGGCGGCCGGGCTTTACGACCGCGCGGAAGACATGTTCAGCCAGTTGACTGACGAAGAGGATTTTCGCGTATCGGCGCTGCAGCAACTGCTGGTGATCCATCAGGCCACCAGCGATTGGCAAAAAGCAATCGATGTGGCGGAAAAGTTGGTCAAGCTGGGTAAAGAGAAACAACGCGTCGAGATCGCACACTTCTATTGTGAACTGGCGCTGCAGGCGATGGGCAGCGACGATCTCGATCGGGCGATGAGCCTGCTCAAGCGTGCGGACGCAGCCGATAAACAGTGTGCGCGCGTGTCCATCATGTTCGGGCGCATTTACATGGCGCAAAACGACTACGCCAAAGCGGCGGAGTCGCTGCAGCGCGTATTGAGTCAGGATAAAGAGTTGGTCAGCGAAACGCTGCCGATGCTGCAGGAATGCTACACCCATCTGCCGGAACAACAGCACAACTGGGCTGAATTCCTGAAGCGCTGCGTAGAAGAGAACACCGGTGCCACCGCCGATCTGATGCTGGCCGAGATCATCGAGCAGCACGAAGGGCGCGACGTGGTGCAGGTCTATATCAACCGCCAGCTGCAACGCCATCCGACCATGCGGGTGTTTTACCGGCTGATGGATTATCACCTGGCGGACGCCGAAGACGGCCGGGCGAAAGAGAGCCTGCTGCTGTTGCGCGATATGGTCGGCGAGCAAATTCGCACCAAGCCGCGTTACCGCTGCCACAAATGCGGCTTCACCGCGCACTCGCTCTATTGGCATTGCCCGTCGTGCCGCGCCTGGTCATCGGTTAAACCGATCCGCGGCCTGGATGGCCAATAACGCCGCGGCACCAAAATAAAACGGGGCGATTTATCGCCCCGTTTTTTTATGTTTGACCCGTCCTGAATAGCGTTGACACATTTTACTCACGCACAGAGGAAAATGTGATGAACCAGTATATTAAACGCACACAACGCGATTACTCTCTATCCTTTAAACTGGCCGTCGTCGAACAGGTCGAAAAAGGCGAAATGACTTGCCGTCAGGCCACAGACCGTTATGGTATCCAAGGCAACGTAACCGTCATGAACTGGCTGCGCAAATACGGTCAGCTTGACTGGCGAACCTCTCCTTCCACCCAAAAGTGCGGAGGCAACATGCCCAAACTCCCCCTGACGCCCGAACAGCGTATTAAAGAACTTGAGCAGCAACTGGCTGAATCTGAAGTCAAAGCCCAGTTCTTCGAAGCTGTCGTCAAAGTGATGAACACCGACTTTGGCGCCACGCTGACAAAAAAGCAGCTAACCGCCTTATCGCGCAAACACAAGTACCGGGACTCACAGTAACGCGGGCCTGCCGATGGATGGGCATCAGCCGACAAGCGTGGTATCAGTCCCTGCAGCGTGAAGCAGGCAAAGAGGAGCAGGCCCGGCATCTCGTCGAACAGGTGACGGCCATCCGCTTGCACCAGCCCCGACTGGGGACACGTAAGCTGCATCACCTGTTGCGGCAACGCCCCGAACCGGCGTTGCATGTGGGGCGCGACCGGCTGTTCAGTATCTTGCGTTGCGCGCGGTTACTGGTGATGCCTAAGCGGGCATATCACAAGACGACGCAGAGCCATCATCGTTTTTATCGTCATCCCAACCTGCTGAAGGCGGGGGACAATCAGGTCATCGCCAGCCGTCCGGAACAGGTATGGGTGGCGGATATCACCTACTTGCCGCTGGTGCACCACTCGGACAGGGGTATCCAGTACTGCTCACAGGAATATCAGGCGTTACATCAGAGATATGGCATCACCTGCTCGATGACGGACGGGTATGACTGTTACCAGAATGCGCTGGCGGAACGGGTAAATGGGATACTTAAAACGGAATACCTGCTCGGCAGGCCAGAAGACATCGTACAGGCAAAAAAGATGGTCAGGGAGTCGGTGAACCTCTACAACGCACAGCGGCCGCACCTGTCGCTGAAATACAAAACGCCCGATGAGGTTCATCGGGCGTTATCCGGCTGAAAAGTGTCAACCTATATCAGGACTAGTCAGTTTGTCTGTTCGTCGTTTACTTTTTTTTGCCGCCCTTGGCGCCGGTTTTCAACAGCTGGCGGAGTTTCTTCAGCTCTTTCTGGCTCAGAGGCTGTTCAATTTCTTCTTCGGTGCTTTGGTTGTCGATCTCGCCATGGTGCAGCTCATCCGCCTTTTTGGCCGTTTTTTCTGCCTTGGCGGCGGGCGTACTGAAGCTGCTTTCCAGGCGCTGGCACACTTCCACGCTCAATGAAAATTCGTTTTCAGCGGCGGCAGCGCGGATTTTTTCCTTGAGTTCCAGAGGAATTTTAATGGTAAGTGTCGATATCTCGCTCATTTTGAAAGCCTTTCTGCAGGAAGATGCCTTCAAGCTAAGCCACTGGCGATCGGGTGTCTAGTGTGTAATAAAAATTTAATATTTTTGTAACAATAAAGAGCGGGGCAAATGCGGGGTTTTCAAGCGGGAAACAGAGGCAGGGCCCGAAATCTCGGGCCCTGTACCGGAAACCTTATTTGTAGATGATCGCGGTGCCGCTCAACATGTTGTTACCGCCGGCGGAGATAATGCGGTAGCTGCTGGCGCCCTGAGCATCTGCTTTAGCGGCCAGTTTTTTCTCCAGGCTGCTGAGGGTCGTTGCGTGGCCGGCGGAAATGACGCCGGTCGCGGTCAGGCTATCGGCCTGCTGGCTGTTGATCGGCTCAGCGGCCAAAGTGGCGAAAGAGGTCAGTGCGATAGCGGCAGCGGCTGCAAAATATTTGATGGTTTTCATGGGTGACTCCAGTCTGTTTATTTAGGAAGGAAGCCATTCGCTTCCGATGGGCTGAATAATAAAGCATCTGCACAGATTGAAAATCTGATAATGCTGAGTAAGTCATTCAAAATATCTGATTAACAATTTACGCATCTTTACGGCGTTTTACGCTGCGTGGTTTATCGCTGATGCGCTTTCGTTGACGCGCCATGACAAAGGTGAGAGGTAACATGACAGAGCGCCGGTGCGTGCTGCGGCTGGGATTTCTGGCCCCCGACATGTAGAATGCGGCGGTCAGTTTCGCGGGTGAGTCCCTGATTATGTCTATTTTAGAGAAGGTAGAAGAAATGAAGTCTGAAAATAACACTAATAACAATGACTTAAAATCATCTCCAATCGTTGTGGCGTTGGATTACGCCGATAAGAACGCTGCGCTGGCGTTCGCCGACCGTATCGATCCGCAAGACTGCCGGCTGAAAGTGGGCAAAGAAATGTTCACGCTGTTTGGGCCGCAGCTGGTGCGCGATCTGCATGGGCGTGGCTTCGACGTGTTTCTCGACCTGAAATTCCACGATATTCCCAATACCACCGCGCATGCGGTCGCGGCGGCGGCCGAGCTGGGCGTTTGGATGGTCAACGTCCACGCCAGCGGCGGCGCGCGCATGATGACCGCCGCTAAAGAAGCGCTGGCGTCATTCGGGGCGGATGCGCCGCTGCTGATTGCCGTGACGGTGCTCACCAGCATGGAAGCGGAAGATCTGCGCGGCATCGGCATCGAGGCCAGCCCGGCGGAACACGCCGAGCGCCTGGCGCGCCTGACCCGCGACTGCGGGCTGGACGGCGTGGTGTGTTCGGCACACGAAGCGCAGCGGCTGAAGGCGGCCTGCGGGCAGGCATTCCAGCTGGTTACGCCGGGGATCCGCCCTGAGGGCAGCGCGGCGGGCGATCAGCGCCGTATCATGACGCCGGCGCAGGCACAGGCCGCCGGCGTGGACTACATGGTGATTGGGCGTCCGATCACCCAATCTGCCGATCCGGCCGCGACGCTGCGCGCGATCCGCGCCTCTTTGGCCTGAGGAACCGCCAATGAATGACGATAACAGCCGCCTGGTGTATTCCACGGACACCGGCCGTATCAAGCAGGAAGAGGTTAAACCGCAACGCGCCAAGGGTGACGGCATCGTGCGCATCCAGCGTCAAACCAGCGGCCGCAAGGGGAAGGGCGTGTGCCTGATCGCAGGTATCGATCTGGATGACGCTGCGCTCGACAAACTGGCGGCCGAGCTGAAGAAGAAATGTGGCTGCGGCGGCTCGGTGAAAGACGGGATCATCGAAATACAGGGCGATAAACGCGATCTGCTCAAGCAGCTGCTGGAAGCCAAAGGCATGAAGGTCAAACTGGCGGGCGGTTGAGCTGAATCGCCATGCCGCGGTGCAATGCCGTGGCATGGCTTGAGGTTGTTGCTGCCGGGGGTTAGCCCGTTAACGGCAAAAGAACCATAGACTTAAAGTAAAACAGACCTGAAATCATCGTTATTCTGGTTAATACGTCAAAGCGCCGAGGCGCTTTTGCCAGCCTGTCGGCCGAGGACGCTCGGTCAGGTTATTTGCCAACCTGGTGACCGATAATGCCCCCCACCGCGGCCCCACCCAGCGTGCCCAACGCGCTGCCGTTGGTCAGCACTGCACCGCCGACTGCACCGGCACCGGCACCGATTGCGGTGTTGCGATCGCGTTTGGACATGTTGGAACAGGCGCTGAGTGAAAACGCCAGAGTCAGTGCCAGAGCGGCGGTGGCGAAACGTTTATTGATAATCATCATAATGACTTCTCCTTAGCATTGGCTATATGGAAGTGCCCTATAAGTATAGGCGTTAACCATAAATCAGGCCTGCCGTTGGTTCCCATACAGTATCGATATAAAAAATGGCATTTTTTGTTAAAAGCCGAATAATTAGCAAGTTAAGGCCCAAAAGTTGCCGAAACTGAGTATAGGTTTCTCGGGAAGGATAAACAGGTAAATAGTCTTAAAATCCCGCTGCGCAGGGGGAAAGGCGCGCGGTATGGCCCGCGCGGCGCGCTTGGTGCGGTGGCGGCCCGCGTTAGTCGTTGACCAACTCCACCTGTATGCCCTGGCGTTTCAGCTGATGCTGATACTCGAGCGCCAAACGCGAATCGGTGATCACCCGGCTGATCTGGCCCGGCTGCGCCAGCGGGTTGGGCTGGATCTGGCCGAATTTGCTGGAATCCGTCAGCACGATATTCTCCACGCCCTTGGCCAGCACCGCGCTGACCACGTCGGCACGCATCATGTCGCGGCCGGTAAAGCCGGTTTCGGCCTGAAAGCCGTCAATGCCGATAAACGCTTTGTTGAAATGCACCTGCTGAATGCACAGCCGCGTGAGCGGGCCGACCACGGTCTCGCTTTTCTTCTGATACATGCCGCCCAGCACAATCACATCGCAGTCGGTTTCTTTGAGCAGGTTGGCGATGTAGTGGCTGACGGTGATCAACGTAATGCGCTTGCGTTCGGCGATGTAGCGCGCCAGCAGGGCGTTGGCGCTGCCGCTCTCGATAAAGATCGTCTCGCCGTCGTTGACCTGAGCGGCGGCGTACTGCGCCAGCCGCTGCTTGAGCGTGAAGTTGGACATCATGCGGGCGTCGACGTCGTCGCTCTCCAGCGCCACGGCGGAGCCATGTACCCGTTTCAGATAGCTGCGCTTTTCCAGCAGGTTGAGATCTTGCCGGATGGTGACTTCCGAGACGCCCGAGGCGCGCGCCAGCTCATTGACGCTGATCCGCCGGCGATCGTTAACCAACTGCAATATGGTCTGTTGTCGTAAATTCATATCGGCCTGATGATGCGGCCGCCAAGGTGCGGCCGCTAAGAGTCAAAGGTTTAAAGAGTATGTTCTGTGCGCGCAATAATATCATCCTGCGCCTCAGGGGATAATGCGGTAAAGAAGGCGGAATAGCCAGCTACGCGAACCACTAAATCACGATATTGGTCAGGGTGTTGCTTCGCCGCCAGCAGCGTTTCGCGCGACACGATGTTGTACTGCACATGCCAGCCGCGATAGCTCTCGAAGAAGGTGCGCAACATCAGCATCAGCTTCTCCCGATCGCGCGGGTTGTCCAGCGTCGCCGGGTTCAGCTTTTGGTTGAGCAGCACGCCGCCGAGGATCGCCTCGGTCGGCAACTTGGCGAGCGAATTGAACACCGCCGTCGGCCCCAGGTGGTCGGTGCCGGACGCCGGGCTGGCGCCCTCCGCCAGCGGGGCGCCAGCCTTGCGTCCATCCGGTGTGGCGAGGGTGGCGGCGCCGAAGGGCACGTTGGCCGAAATCGACGAGGTGCCGGCGTAATAGCCGCCGCCGATCGGCCCGCGGCCGAAGCGGGTGTTGCGATACTGCTTCAGTTCTTCGATGTAGGTTTGGTAGGCGCGCACCAGCAGCCGATCGACCTCGTCCACATCGTTGCCGTATTTGGGCGCAGCGTTAAGCAGCCGCTGACGCAGCTGCTCGCCATCCAGCCCGGCGAAGTCTTCGGCCAGCGCCGTCGCCAGCTGCTGCTGGCCGATCGCCCCCTGGTCGAACACCAGTTTTCGCACCGCCGCGAGGCTGTTGCCCGGGTTGGCGATGCCGACCTGCAGGCCGGAAACCCAATCGTATTTGGCGCCGCCTTGCTTGATGCTTTTGCCGCGTTCAATGCAGTCATCCACCAGCGCGGAGCAGAGGATATCGTGGGCGTTCTCCTCCAGCACGCTGTCCACCACGCATTCGATCTCAATTGACTTGCGCGTGTAGTAACGGATTTGCCGATCCCACGCCGCCATCACCTGCTCGAAATCGGCGAAGTTTCCTTTGGACAGCGCCTGTTCCTGCGGCAGGAAAATCTGCCCGGAGGTGGCGTCGCGGCCCTGTTCCAGCGCCGCCAGCAGCACGCGGGCGAAGTTGATGAAGCTCATGCCGGTGCAGCGATAGCCCCATTTGCCGCCGACGGCGGTCTCGATACAGCCGATGGCGGCGTAGTCGTAAGCGTCCTGCGGTTCGACCCCCAGCTTGATGAACTCGGGAATGACGATTTCGTCGTTGTTGAACGCCGGCATGCCGAAGCCGCAGCGGATCACCTGCACGCAGGCGTCGAGGAAATCGGCGCTCATCCCGGCGTGGTAACGCACGCTGAGGTTGGGCTGGGTGGAGCGCAGGCGGCCGCAGGATTCGAGTATGGCGTAGGACAGCGGGTTGACCGCGTCGCACGGCCGGCCATCGACCAGTTTTTGCCCGCCGATGGTGACGTTCTGGTACAGCGGGCTGCCGGCGGAGGCCTTGGAGTGCGAGCCGGAGCGGATCTTGTTAACCTCCAGCAGCTTCAGCCAGCAGCTGTGCAGCAGCTCGATGGCGTTTTCCCGCGTCAGGTTTTGCTCCAGCTCCACGTCGCGCCGATACCAGGGATAGAGATACTGATCGAGGCGGCCAAAAGAAACCGAATGGCCGTTGGATTCGATCTGCAACGTCAGCTGGATGAAATAGCACAGCTGCAGCGCCTGCCAGAAGGTCTGCGGCGGGCGATGGGCGATCCGGTCGCAGTTGTCCGCGAGGGTCAGCAGCTCGGCGCGCCGCCAATCGCGGGCTTCGTTTTGCGCCATCTCGCGCGCCAGGCGGGCGAAGCGCAGGATGTGCCCGCTCAGCGCCGTCAGCACAATATCGATAGCGTTGAGAAACTGCGCCTTGTGCAGATCTTCCCACTCGGTCAGACGCAGGCGGCTGCGGCGCGCGTTCACTTTTTCACGCAGGCCATCGAGGCCTTGTTCCAGCAGCAGCGGGAAGTTGACCGCCAGATGGGCGTCGCCGGAGGTCATATTGCCCTCGGCCTTGATGATGCCGGTGGCCAGCAGCGCCTTCTGCTCGTCGGTAAACATGCCGTAGCAGCGATCTTGTACCGTTTGGCCGCGCCACCAGGGGCAAAGACGGTGCAAAATCGCCTTGTTCTCTTCGCTGACCGAGAAGCCGGCGCCCGGCCGGTCGGCCAACTGGTCTATTTCGTTTTCTATCCAGCCGACGGTGTATTCGGGAAAGATCGGCGCGGCGCGCAGCTCGCTGGCCTGGTTGCCGACGATCAGCTCGTCGTTGGCGATCCAGATGCTGCGTTTCGCCAGATGGTTGGCCAACGCCAGGGCGCGGCGAACAGGCAGCGGCTTGTCCTGATGCTGCTGATAGGCCTCGGTATAGTGCTGCGCGCGTTCGGTGCACACCGGCGGTTTGACGATGTGAATCAGCGTATTCTTATGCGCCTGGATACGGGCGCTCAGGGTAGTCAAATCCAACGTGGTCATGGTGTTATCCTCGCAAAATGGCGGTCAGGCCTTTGGCGCCGGCATAGTCTTCGGCGAAGGCCAGCAGGTCGGGTGCGTCCAGTGGCGTGCGGGCGGCACGGTAGGGTTCGCCGAGCAGGTGGTACTTGTTGATGCCGAGCGTGTGGTACGGCAGAAAGTGGATCTCCGACACGCCGATCTCGTCGGCGGCGAAGTCGACGATCGCACGGACAGAGCGGCGATCGGCGTTGAAATCGGGGATCAGCGGCACGCGTACGGTCATGTGCGTGCCGTGCGCCGCCAGCCGACGAAAATTGCTCATCACCCGGCGGGCGGAACCGCCGGTCCAGGCTCTGAAGCGCGCTTCGTCGGTGTGTTTGAGATCGGCCAGCAGCAGATCCAGCCACGGCAGCGAAGGGGCGATATAACGCCATGGGACGTGCAGACAGGATTCGACGGCGGTGTGGATGCCGGCCTCGCGGCCGCGCCGCAGCAGGTCCGCCGCGATGTCCGGCTGCATAAAGGGTTCGCCGCCGGACAGCGTTAAACCGCCGCCGCTGCGCAGGTAGAAAGGCTTATCCCGCATCACCTCGGCCATGATATCGTCGGGGTTGATCGGGCTGCCGCACAGGCTGAGCGCGCCGGTCGGGCAGGCGGCGGCCAGGGCGGCATAATCGTCTGCGCTAATCAGCTCGCGTTGCAGCGTCAGCGGCCCGTCGGTGCGCTGCAGCCCTTGCGGACAACGCTCGGCGCACAGCGTGCAGCCGCTCAGGCACAGGCGTTCGTCAAACAGCAGGTCTGCGTGGCGCGAGCGGCTTTCCGGGTTCTGACACCACCGGCAGCTCAGCGGGCAGCCTTTTAAAAAGACCACGCTGCGGATGCCCGGGCCGTCATGGGTCGAGTAGCGCTGCAGATTGAAGAGCATGAGTCACCCGTTTGGCGTTGCTGAATCTTTCGTCATTAAATATGTTTCGAATGAAAGTTGAATTGACTCTGATCAAAAGTTAGCGCGGTTTTTGCCCTATGATGATCAGAGTTTGAATCCGCCCACAGAACATGACACAGGAGTCCGTGATGGAGCTTTATCTCGATACCGCCGATGTGACCGCGGTAAAACGCCTGGCGCGCATTCTGCCGCTGCACGGCGTCACCACCAACCCGAGCATCGTGGCGAAGGAAGGCAAGCCGATCTGGGAAGTGCTGCCCGCGCTGCGCGATGCCCTCGGCGGCACCGGCAAGCTGTTCGCGCAGGTGATGGCGGCCGATGCCGAGCGCATGGTGGCGGAGGCGGCGCTGCTCAGCCAGCGCGTACCGGGGCTGGTGGTGAAGATCCCGGCAACCGCCGAGGGGCTGGCAGCGATCAAGAAGCTTAAAACGATGTCCATCCCGACGCTGGGCACGGCGGTATACGGCGCCGGGCAGGGGCTGCTGGCGGCCTTGGCCGGGGCGGAATATGTGGCGCCTTACGTCAATCGGGTGGACGCGCAGGGGGGCGACGGTATCGAAATGGTGCACGAGCTGCAGCAGCTGCTGAGCCTGCACGCGCCGTCGGCGCAGGTGCTGGCCGCCAGCTTCAAAACGCCGCGCCAGGCGCTGGAGTGCCTGTTGGCGGGCTGCCAGGCCATCACGCTGCCGGTGGATGTCGCGGAGCAGTTCCTGAATGCGCCGGCAGTGCAGGCCGCAGTCGAGAAATTCGAACAGGATTGGCAGGGGGCGTTCGGCAGCAATTTGCTGGGGTGATAGCTGCCTGCCTCGTTTACGATCCTCCTCCCGATCGACAATTAATTTTAAGGGATGGCGCATAGGGCGTCATCCTCCTACCGTTTCGCAACGCTTCTCGTGTCCGCCGCCTCCCGTATGGCTTTATGCGTTGCAGTAGCATAAAGCAGTTGATTTTTGTCCTCTAAAGCCCATAATCCGCTCAAGGGAATTTTATTTACATTTATTTACATAATGTATGGTTGTGACTCAATAAATAACCATGCAATAACGGAGAGGAGCCAGGGATGCGCTCAGATAATGCTCGTGCTTTACTTTATTTTATCCGCTGTGGGCTGTCGGGATTATTGATCGGCGCTGTACCCCTGTTTTCCGCCTCTGCATCTACCAGTGAAGGGGTGGCATCCATTGATGCTCGCGAGCAGCAGCGCCAGCAGGAGCGCGAGCGCGCCCTGCAACAGCAAAACGCCCCGCAGGCCGATGCGCGCTTTTCCCGTCCCGACGTTGTGCTGCCCGATTACCCTACAGATGAACGCCCTTGTTTCATCATTAACCAGCTAACGTTGGTCGGTGAGTCTGCCGATCGCTTCCAATGGGCGCTGGACGCCGCTGCGGATGCCAAAGGCCGCTGCCTGGGCAGCCAGGGCATTGTGCTCATCATCAATAAGGTGCAAAACGTCATACTGGCCAAGGGCTATGTCACTACACGAGTGATGGCGCAGGAGCAGGACCTGACTACGGGAGTATTGACGCTGACGTTGCAACCGGGGCGTGTCGGTGAGACCCGCTTTGAGGAACCGGTCTCTTGGCGTGGGCGGTTGTGGAACGCTATTCCGGCCTCGCGCGGCGATATTCTCAACCTGCGCGATATCGAACAGGGGCTGGAGAACTTCAGGCGGGTGCCCAGCGTTAATGCCGACATTAAAATCGTACCCGGCGCCGAGGATGGCACCAGTGACCTGCAGGTCAACTGGCACGAGGGGCGCCCGGTGCGGCTCAGTCTGGGAGTGGACGACAGTGGCTCCAAAAGTACCGGACGCTATCTCGGTTCAGCCACCCTGGCTATCGATGCCCCGTTGGCGCAGAATGACCTATTCTACGCCAACATCGGCAAGGACATGTTCCAGCACGGGCCGTTCGGCAACCGTTCACATACGCTGAACTATTTCTTTCCGGTAGGGTATTGGGCATTCTCGGCCAACTACAACGACTACACCTACCATCAGAACATCCCCAACGCCAACGAGGTGCTGCGCTACAGCGGCAAGAGCGACAACATTCAGTTGACCGTCTCCCGATTGCTGTACCGCGACCAATCGCACAAGACCACGCTCAACCTGCGCGGCTACCGCAAACATTCCACTAACGCCGTGGACGACGTTGATATTGTGTCGCAAAAACGTCGGACCGCCGGCTGGGAGCTGGGGCTGAATCAGCGCAGCTACTTCGGCACCACTACGCTGGACGCCAATATCAGCTGGCGTCGCGGCACCGGCGCATTCCATGCCCTACCTGCCCCGGAAGAATCGCGTCATGAAGGCAGTGCACGTACCGGCATGTTGCTCGGTGACCTGGGTATCAATCAGCCATTTTCCTGGGGTGGGCAGCCTTGGCGGGTATACACCAGCGTACGGGGCCAGTGGAGTCCGAATGCGCTGACGCCGCAGGAGCGGATGGCCATTGCCGGGCGTTACACGGTGCGCGGTTTTGACGGCGAACAGATGCTGTCCGGCGAAAAGGGCCTGCTGTGGCGCAATGAAATCGCCTGGAACGTGTTTTCTCGCGGGCATGAACTGTACCTGGCTGCCGATTACGGCCGAGTGGACGGCCCAAACACCCGTTACCTGGTGGGGCATCAGTTGGCGGGTAGTGCGCTCGGTGTGCGCGGCGCGCTGTGGGGGCGATTCAGCTATGACCTGTTTGCCGACGTTCCGCTGTACAAGCCCGCAGGGTTCCATACCTCCGGTGCGACCGCGGGTTTTAGCGTAAATCTGGAAATCTGAACATCGCGATACCGGCAGCATTGCCGACACCGATCTAAACGGACTGACTTTTCTCACGGATGTGACCCATGAACAAACATTGTTATCGCCTTATTTTCAGCCGCACTCACGGGGAGTTGCGAGTGGTGTCCGAACTGGCCCGCAGCTGCAGCAGCGAACCGGGGCAGCGCATCGGTTCAGGGATAACGGCTGGACGTCGTCTGTGGGTCACCGTGCGTCGGCCAGTGTGGCTGCTTGGGCTGTTGATGTTCGCCGGCCCCGTCATGGCAGACGGCATTGTGGCGGACGGCGGTGCCAATCCTTCCCTGCGGCCGGAGATCATCAATACCCAGAACGGCTTGCCGCAGGTCAACATCACCGCCCCCAACCAGGCTGGGGTCTCACATAATCAGTATCAGCAGTTCGATGTCGACACCAAAGGCGCCATCCTCAACAACTCGGCGGTGATGACCTCGACCCAGATGGCCGGGATGATCCAGGGTAACCCTAACCTCAATCCCAATTCCGCGCCGGCGCGCGTCATCCTCAACGAAGTCAACAGCAACAATCCCAGCCAGTTGCGCGGTTTTATGGAAGTGGCCGGCGGCAAGGCGCAGGTGATTGTGGCCAACCCCGCCGGCATCGTCTGCAACGGCTGCGGCACCATCAACGCCGGGCGCATGACGCTGACCACCGGCAAACCGCAACTGAACGCCGATGGCAGCGTGGCGGGCTACCAGGTTGAGCGCGGCGTGGTGCGCATCGAGGGTGGCGGACTCAACGGTGATGCCCGTCATGATACCGAGTACGTCGACATTCTGGCACGTGCGGTGGAAGTCAACGCCGGCGTCTGGGCCAAAGAAGGCGTGTCGGTGGTGGCCGGTCGTAACCGCGTGAGTGCGGACGGTAAAACCGCGAAACCGCTTTCGGACGACGGCAGTACCAGACCAGAGCTTGCCATCGACATGGGGCAGATGGGCGGCATGTACAGCGGCAGTATCCGTATGATTGGCACCGAGGCCGGCGTCGGCGTGCGCAACCAGAACGGGCAGGTTCAGGCCGGCAAAACGCTCACCGTCAGCAGCGAAGGTAAGCTCAGTTGGCAGTCTGATGCGCCGGATGCGGCTACGCAGGCCGGCGGCGATATCCAACTGGCGGCAAAAGGTGACATTGAGACGCACGGGAAAGTGTATAGCGGTGGCCAACTGGCCGTGCAGAGTCGTGAGGGAATGTTAACGCAGTCCGGGACGCTGGCGGCGGCCGGGAATGTACAGCTGAACGCCACGCGCGGTATCCAGAGCAGCGGCCACCTGCTGGCGGGCAGTAATGCCGACAGCACCCTGGTCCAGGAAGCCAACCTGAAGCTTGATAGCCAGGGCGATATCCGCGCCAGTGGCAGTCTGCTCGCTAAAAAGAACGTCAACGCGACCGGGCACCGGGTGGATATCAGCGGCGCGCAGGTCGGAGCCGGCCGTACTGCGCTGACGGCACGTGAAGGCGGCGTGGCATTACGCCAGTCCACCGTTGATAGCGGTGAGCTGGCCGTGAGCACGAAGGGAAATGTGGATGCACAGCAGGCCAAAGTCAAGGCTGGGCGCTGGACGGTGGATGCCGACAACCTGTTCAACCAACAGGCCACTTGGTCACAAACCGATGACGGTGAGAGCCGCGTTACCCTGGCGGGCAAGTTGGACAACAGTGACGGTACCATCGAGGCGCAGAACCTCCGGCTTTCGGCCGGCCAGTTAGTCAATCAGCGAGGCCGCCTGGTGGCGCTGGGCGGCGCGGCGCAACACTGGCAGGTCGGCGGCCTGCTCGACAATGCCGGTGGGACGGTGGGCAGCAACGGCGATCTCCGCCTGGAAGCCGGCAGCCTCGATAATCAGAGCGGCACGGTAAAAACCCAGGCGGGGCTTACGCTCCATGCGGATGGCGCGGTGAATAATGCCGGGGGCAACCTGCTCGCCGGGAACGACCTGACGCTTGAGGCGGGCAGCGAGCTGAATAACGCGTCCGGCACCCTGAGCGGTGATGACGTACGTCTGGTGGCGCAGCGGTTGGATAACATGCAGGGGCAGGTCATCGGTCAGGGCAATCTCGATCTGACATCCAGCCGCCTGGATAATCAACGCGGCCTCATTGGTGCCGGCAAGGCGCTGGATATCCATACCGGCGACTGGGACAACCGCGGCGGTACGGCGCAAGGCGAAACGGCCGTCACGGCAACGGCAACGACCCTCAACAACGACGGCGGCAAGCTGCTGTCAGGCCTGGCATCAACCCTGACGACCTCGGGTAATGCCAGCAACCGCGGCGGCGAAATCAGCGCCGCGGTGCTGGCGGTGAAGTCTGACCGGCTCGACAATACGCAAGGCAAAGTGATTGGCCAAGAGCAGCTTGACCTGCATGCCCGCCACGGGTTGGACAATACGCAAGGGCTGCTGGGTGCCGGCCAGGCGTTGACCGTGCGGACCGACGGTGAGCTGAATAACCGCCGTGGCACGATATCGGGGAGCGGGCAAACCCACATAGCGGCTGGGAGCGTACGCAACGAAGCCGGCAAGCTGCTGGGTGGGCAACGGCTCACTCTCACTGCGGCAGGGGCGCTTGGCAACCGCGAGGGGAAAATCAGCGCCGAGTCGCTCACGCTAACGGCGCAGCAGGTGGATAACGCTCAGGGCAAGATGGTCGCCAGGCAGGATGCGAACCTGACGGCGCAGCAAGGGCTGAACAACACCGCCGGCTGGCTTGAAGCCGGTAACGTCCTCACCGTGAAAAGCA
This sequence comes from Serratia sp. SSNIH1, assembly GCF_002935055.1. Lineage (NCBI taxonomy): Bacteria > Pseudomonadati > Pseudomonadota > Gammaproteobacteria > Enterobacterales > Yersiniaceae > Serratia > Serratia sp. SSNIH1. The sequence goes on along the minus strand of NZ_CP026383.1, from coordinate 3,260,885 downwards.
CAGGCGGCTGGGACAACCGCGGCGGTATCGCGCAGGGCGGCCGTCAGGTCACCGCCACCGCGCAGAGGCTCGACAACACCGGCGGCCGGCTGCAGTCTGGTGGCGATCTTGGTCTTGATGCCGCCGGCAATATCCTCAATCGCACGGGCAAACTGACCGCACAGCAGGCTCTCGATATCCAGGTTGGCGATGCCGGAGTGTTTGACAACGATGGCGGCTCACTGCAGAGCGGCGGCGATCTGTCTCTGCAGGGAGGCCGGTTGACTAACCGCGCCGCAGGGGTGGTGTTCGGCGGTCAGGCACTTTCTCTGACGCTGGCGGGGGGCTGGGACAACCGAAACGGCATTTTGACCGGCAATGGCCGCACGCAGGTGCGCGCTGCCAGTCTGCTCAATGCTCAGGGCACCATCAATTCGCTGGGCAGCCTGGACATGCAGTTCAGCGACCGGCTGGATAATGGACAGGGGCGTATTTTCAGCGCGCTGTCTCAGACGCTCCGGGGGCAGACCATCTCCAACGCGCAGGGTTGGATGGGCAGCCAGGGGAGCTGGCGGGCCATAAGCGACGGTTTTGACAATACGGAGGGTAGTGTTCAGAGCCAGCAGGAAGCACAGCTGGCGGCTGACTGGTTGGACAACGCCAAAGGCGTGATGCAATCGGCGCAAAACCTGGCGCTGCGCATCAAACAGGATATCGATAATCGCAGCGGTAAGGTCTCGGCGCAGGAGCAACTGTCTGTACAGGGGGCCGCTGACGGTGAGCACGCTGGCACCATCAATAACGCCGGCGGCGAGTGGCTGGCGGGCGAGGGGCTGACTATCGCCGCCCGTGCACTCGATAATACACAGGGTGGGTTGCTGTACAGCCACAAACAACAACGCCTTATGTTGAGCGATGCGCTGAACAACCGCGATGGGAAAGTGCAAAGTGGCGAGGCGCTTCAACTTGACGCACAAGCGCTGAATAACGCCGGCGGAACGATAGACGGTCAGCAGCAGGTGACACTGCGTATTCTTGGCTTGCTGGAAAATACCGGCGGCGCGGTGCGCGGCAATGGCGGCCAGCAGGTGTCGGCGGCCGGTATCAATAATACGCGCGGCGTATTCAGCAGCCGCGGCGGCATCACGGTGGCATCAAAGCAGCTGGACAACGCCGGCGGCACGCTCATCAGTCAGGGCTCGGGCATCTACCGACTCGACCGGCTTAACAATCAGCACGGCAAGGTGCACAGCGGCGACACACTCACGCTTGAGGGGGCGCAGGTCAACAATCAGGGTGGGCAACTGGTGTCGACTCAGGGCCTGACGCTCAAGGCCAAAGCGTTCGATAACAGCGGACAGGGCACGCTCAGCAGCCAGGCGGAACTGGATGTGCAGGCCGAGCGTCTGAACAATCGCGATGGCGGACTGATACTGGGCACCACGCGTACCGATATCACCTCTCGTGATATCGACAATACCGCAGGCCGCCTGCAGAGTAGCGGCCAGATGACCCTCTCGGGGGTAACGCAGCTGGACAACCGCCAGGGGCGTCTCCTGGCCAACGGCAACCTCAATATCAATACTGACCGGTCACGGACCGACTCGCCGCTGGCGCTGCTCAACCAGGGCGGGCGAGTGGAGAGCGCCGGGCAACTTACCCTGCAGGCGCGTACCTTGGATAATCAGAACGGTACCCTGCTGGGGCTGCAGGCGCTGACGCTGTCCGCGCAGCAGGACTACACCCGTCAGGCCGGCGAAACGATCAGCAGTAACGGTACGGTGACGTTCTCCCTGAGCGGCGCCTTTACCAACCTGGCGGATTGGTTGCTGCCGGGCAATCTGGCGCTCAATGCGGCCAGCATCACCAACCCGGCCACGTTGGTGGGTAAAACGCTGCAGCTGACGACAGGGGCACTGCAAAACACCGGGCGTATTGAAGCGGACAGCATGACGCTGAACGTGGATACCCTGGACAACGCCGCGGCGCTGATGGGGGATGACATCACCGTGCGCGGGCGTGTCATCGACAACCACGGTGCGCCTGCGGTGATGGCGGCGACCCACAGCCTGACGGTGCAGGCCGGTGAACGCCTGGCCAACCGGGAGGGGGCGCTGATTTACAGCGCCGACCGTCTGCATCTGCACAGCGATGACCTGATTGAGAACCGGGCGAGCTTTATCGAAGCGGATGGTGACGCTACCGTTGAGGCCCGTCGCCTGAACAACCTGCGTGAAGGGCTGGTGATTGAGCGTGACGCCGAGAAAAGCGACTACAAATGGCACCGCTACAACTACTACTGGCGCTCCTACGGTTCAAAGGTCAACCCTGACAAAAGCACCCTGGCGCCGACCACCCAACAGCTGACCTTCCAGGATGATTCGGCGGCGCAAACCTACCGCTACGGTACCCTGCTGGTCATTGATGCGGCGGGCAAACGCGCGCAGGTACGGGTCAAGGACAATAAAGGGCAAATGACCGACCTGTGGGTCAATTACCTGGCGCTCAAGCCGAATGCCGACGGCAGCTATGCGATGACGTTCTATGAGACGCGGGGGGGAAATCAGCTGGCGACTATCCCGACGCCGTACCAAAACGGCTTCCACTGGGAGCACGACTGGACGCAGGTGATGACCTGGGATCCCGAAAAGCATGTCGACATCGACAGCGCGCCATTCATCACCGATTACAACAACTTCCGCGAGCGAACCGAAAGCGGCACGCTGACGCGCGACAGGCTGGTCTCTGAAGGTATCGGCGCGCGTATTCTGGCGGGCGGCAACATGGTGCTGCGCATCACGGGAGCATTGCTCAATGACGCCAGCGTCATTACCGCCAACGGCAACCTGACGCAGGACGGCGGCGGCAGCGTAGACAACCGCGGTTACTCGGTTAACGAACGGCGCCAGGCGGCGATCGTTGACCACTATGACAAGGACACGCATCACTGGTACCCGACGTTCAATCGAGACGAGACCACGGCGCTGGCGACCGTTGATGGGATTATCTCCGGCAACGGCACGGTCACCATTAACGGGGCCCGTATCACCAATACCACGGTCAATCAGGCACAAATCAGTCAACTGGATGCGGCATTGAAGGCGGTAGATGCCGAACGCGCCGAGCTTGAACGCAATCCGCTGGCCTTCACGGTAGAGGGGGCTGCCCGACCTGACGGCGATACGACGCTGGCACAGGGCGAACAGATGACGCAACCCGGCGCCACGCCGTCCTCGCCGCTGGGGCGCCCGCTGCTGCCGTCTGAGCTGGCGCTGACGCAGTTACAGCATCTGGGCAATGTGGCCACCACCATCCCCAATAACGGCTTGTTTAGTCAACATACGGCGATCGGCAGCCCGTTCCTGGTGGTGACCGACGAGCGTTTTACCCGCCGCGACAACTTTATCAGCAGCGACTACATGCTCGAACGCGTAGGGTATGACCCCGCGCAGGCCCATAAGCGCCTGGGCGACGGCTTTTACGAGCAGCGTCTGGTGCGCGAGCAGGTGCTGGCGCTGACCGGCAAACCGTCCGTCAAGGGCTGGGATGCGATAGAGCAGTATCAGCAACTGATGAACAACGGCAGCAAAGTCGCCCAGGACTTCCATCTGGTGCCGGGCGTGGCCCTGACGCCGGAGCAAATTGCGGCGCTGCAACAGGATATCGTCTGGCTGGTGAGCGAGACGGTGCAAACGGAAGGCGGCCCGCAAACGGTGTGGGTGCCGAAGGTGTACCTGGCACAGACCACGCTGCGCCTGACCGGCGATGGCGCGGTGATTGGCGGTGGCGACCTGCAGCTCTCGGCAAACAGCATCACCAATGCCGGCAACCTGTTTGCCGACAAAGCCCTGACGGTCGACGCCGGGCAGTTCCTGCATCAGGGCGGCGACATCAAAGCCGGCAGCATCGACGTGCAGGCCGACAGTCTGACCCTGAGCACTAACCTGCAGGACGCACTGCGCCAGGCGACGATGAGCGCCGGCGACATTCGCCTGCGCGGCACCGATATCACGCTCACGGGGGCGAAGCTTGATGCGACTGATACGCTCAACCTGAGCGCGCGCAACGACCTGACCATCACCGCCGCGCAAAGCCGCCATACCGCCGACCTTGAGATTATCTCGGGCTCTATGGGCAACCGCACCCGCGGCGGCACGGAAGCGGCAGGCTCCCGGATGGCGCACGTCAGCGGCGAATGGCAGCAGGCTCAGGGGAGTGAACTTAACGCCGGCGGCAACCTTAATCTTTCGGCCGGGCGAGACGTCACGTTCACGGGCAGCCAGGCCAGCGCCGCCGGCAGCACCCGCGTGCAGGCCGGCGGCGATATCAACATCGGGGCCGAAAGCACCACCAATACCACACACCTGGACGCCAACAGCCGAACGTCATCCGTCAGCAACGACCGCCAGGAAGAGCGGCTGACATTAAGCACGCTCGGTGGCGACCAGGGTGTTACCCTGGTGGCGGGCAACCGCCTGTTGGCCGAAGGCGCGCAAATTGACAGCAAAGAGGGGCGTATTGGCGTCAGTGCACAGGACGTGACCATTAAAGACGCGCGCACCCGCACGCAAGACCAGGACAGTGAAAACAAACGCGAGGGCAGAACAAGCAGCCATCGCGAAGAGCAGACCGAACGTGAAATCAGCACCGGCAGCACTTTCAGCGCGCGCGACGGCGTGACAGTGATCGGGCGTGAAGGTGACGTTACGGTCACCGGCAGTACCCTGAGCAGTGACCAGGGTGCCATCGCCCTGCAGGCGAAAAAGGATGTGGTCCTTAACCACACCACCGACAGCGAACATCGCGTCTCCAGCGAAGAGAGCCGCGGCCGGAAAACCAAGGGTGAGCGCGCCGAAGAAGTCCTGCGGGAAAATGTGGTGGGCAGCACCCTCAGCGGGCGTGACGGCGTTACTGTGGTGGCGCAGGACGGCAGCATCACCGCCACGGCCAGCGCCCTGCACAGCGAACAGGGTGCCGTTGCCCTGCAGGCGAAGCAGGATGTCACCCTCAATACCGCCACCGAACGCGAGTCGACCTTCAGTGAAGAGCGGTCACAGAAAAAGGGCTTCCTGAAAAAAAGCAGCAGCCACAGTATCGCCAACGATGCGACCACCCGCGAGAAAGGCAGCCTGCTCAGCGGCGACAGCATCAGCGTCAACGCCGGCAATGACCTGACGGTCTCCGGCTCGGCCATTGCCGCCGACCGGGACGTGAACCTGCAGGCCGGAAATAACGTCGATATCGGTGCGGCCACCGAGACCGACACGCACTACCGGTTGAAAGAGAAGAAAAAGAGCGGCCTGCTGGGCAGCGGTGGTATTGGGTTCACCATTGGCAAACAGTCGAGCAAACACGAAATCGACGAAAAAGGCCGGACCCAGAGCCAGAGCGTCAGCACCGTCGGCAGCAGCCAGGGCAGTGTCAACATCACGGCGGGCAACCAACTGCACATAGGCGGCGCCGACCTGGTGGCGGGCAAGGATCTGGCTCTTACCGGCGACAGCGTGACTATCGACCCCGGCTTCGATCAGCGTACGCGTCAAGAAACCTTCGAGCAAAAGCAGAGCGGCCTGAGCGTGGCGCTGTCAGGCACCGCGGGCGGTGCGCTCAACACCGCCGTCAGCTCGGCGCAACAGGCACGAAAAGAAGGCGACGGGCGCCTGACCGCGCTGCAAAACACCAAGGCGGCGCTGTCCGGCGTGCAGGCTGCACAGGCTGCTGAACTCGACAAACTCAACACAGAGGCGGGGAAAGGCGCCACCAACACAGTGGGCATCAGCGCCTCCTACGGCAGTCAGTCGTCGAAAAGCGAAACCCGCACCGACAGCCGACAGTCGCAGGGCAGCACGCTCACCGCCGGGCAAAACCTGTCGATAACGGCAACCGGCAAGAACCACAATGCGCAAAGCGGCGATATCACCATCACCGGTAGCCAGTTGAAGGCGGGCAAAGACCTGTCGCTCGATGCGGCGCGGGACATTACCCTGCAGTCGGCGCAGAACAGCGAAAGCACCGTCGGCAAGAACAGCAGCAAAGGCGGCAACGTTGGCGTCGGTATCGGCGCCGGCTCGGGCGGCTATGGCATCAGCGTCTCGGCCGGCGTCAATGCCGGCAAGGGGCATGAGAACGGCAACGGCCTGACCCATACCGAAACCACCCTGGATGCGGGCAGTAATCTCAAGGTGACCAGCGGCCGCGACACCCGGCTTACCGGCGCGCAGGCCAGCGGCGAAAAGGTCACCGTCGACGTGGGCCGTGACCTTCGGCTTGAAAGCGAACAGGACAGCGACCGCTATGACGCCAAACAGCAAAACGCCAGCGCGGGCGGCAGCTTCACCTTCGGTTCGATGACCGGCTCAGCCAACGTAAGCGCCAGCAAGGACAAGCTGCACAGCAACTTCGACTCGGTGAAAGAGCAGACCGGGCTGTTTGCCGGCAAGGGCGGGTATGACGTCAAGGTCAAAGAACACACCCAGCTCGACGGTGCCGTTATTGCAAGCCAGGCGGACAAAGAGAAAAACCGCCTCGATACCGGCACGCTGGGCTGGACGGACATCCACAACCAGGCGGACTACAGCGCAACACACAGCGGCGGCAGCTTCAGCACCGGCGGGCCGGTGGGCAAAGACCTGCTGACCAACATGGCCGGCGGCATGCTGTCGGGCGCCAACAACAGCGGGCATGCCGAGGGTACGACGAAGGCCGGGGTCAGCGAAGGTACGCTGATAGTTCGCGACAAAGACAAACAGCAGCAGGATGTGGCGCAGCTGAACCGGGATACCGAGCATGCCAACGACGGCAGCATCAGCCCGATATTCAACAAGGAGAAGGAGCAGAACCGGCTGAAGCAGGCGCAGTTGATTGGGGAGATTGGCGGCCAGGCGATGGACGTTATCCGCACGCAGGGCGAGATTGCCGGGCTGAAGGCGCAGAAAGACCCGGCCGCGCTGGCGCAGGCCAGGGAGCAGCTTGAGAAGAGCGGCAAACCGGCGAGCGACGCGGCGGTGATGAAGCAGGCGTATGACAACGCGATGCGGCAATACGGCACCGGCAGCGACCTGCAGAAGGCGGCGCAGGCGGTGACGGGGGCGCTGACGGCGCTGGCAGGCAATAACCTGGCGGGTGCGCTGGCGAGCGGTGCCTCGCCGTACCTGGCGACGGAAATTAAAAAGCGGGTCGGTGAAGACAATATCGCCGCCAATGCGATGGCGCACGCGGTGCTGGGCGCGGTGACGGCGGAGCTGAACAACCAGTCGGTCGCGGCAGGGGGACTGGGCGCGGGTGGCGGTGAACTGGCGGCGCGCTACATTGCCGGCCAGCTGTTCCCGGGCAAGACGTCAGAGCAGCTGAGCGAAAGCGAGAAGCAGCAGGTCAGCGCATTGAGCCAGTTGGCCGCAGGGCTTGCAGGCGGGCTGGCGACGGGCGATACTGCGGGAGCGGTGACCGGAGGTCAGGCCGGCAAGAATGCGGTTGAGAATAATGCGCTGTCAGCCACAGATGATAAGAAACGACAGGATGCGAAGTGGTCGCTGCCGTATCTGGAAGGGGATAAAAAACATCAGGCTGAGAAACTTATCAGCGACCTGAACGCCAAAGATAAGGAGTTCGATGCGAAGCTGGATGCAGCATGCAAGGGACTGTCATCAACCGCCTGCCAGGGAATGCGCCAAGAACTGACAGCGATGGCGAAAAGCTACGACGAGAAACTCGACGGCCAGTATGTCGGTAATATGGGTAGTGTTTACAAGGAAGGTAAAGGTCAGGTTGACGCCCTGATGTGGCAGTATGCCAGCGCGGATGCAAAAGCCGAGCGTGAAGCTAACGTTAATCGTATTGCTGAAAACTGGGGGGTGAGTAAGGAAACGGCTGCTAATCTGTACGATGGTATGGCGGTTGTACACACCACGGCGGCGATAGGTGGTGCGGTGTACGGGATGATGGAAAAACCGACAGGAGTAGATACCGCCAAACCGTCCAAACCAACTGCCGGAAGAACACCAGAGCCAAATAGAATTGCTGCTGATGAAGAAGCCTCAGGATGGTCGCAATACGACCATTATCGTAATGGAAAAGGTGACTGGAACTGGCCTGCAAAGTTAGGTTTTGCGGAGGAACCAGTTCAGGCAACACTCCCTGTGGGAACGCGTCTTGACAGATATGGTAAAACTAATGGCTCATTCTTATCACCGCAGGGTACTCCACAGGAACAACGTGCTTTAGCGCCGGGCTCGTTAGCGGAACAGTATCATCAATATGAGGTTCTCAAACCATTGCCCGTTATCCAGGGAAAAATAGCGCCTGCTTTTGGTGAACCTGGCGGAGGTATTCAGCTCCTGCCTGATATGAAGGAGCGAGTAGATGTGCAATGGTTATTAGATAACAAATACATTCGGAAGGTTAATTAAGATGTTAACAAATATTAACGATCTTCAGAAACAGGTAGATATGCTGGTTGCAAAAATTGATTTTCCAGCCCAGTCGATCATTCTTCATACTTCACCTGTCGGTGATGGTACACCCTACATTTCTTTTGAGAACGGAAAATATAATTATATCTGTTCTGAGAGAGGATATGAGTTTTCCAGAAAGGTGACTTCATCTATAGATGAGCTACTTTATTGGATAATCTATGATTTTGTACACGCTGTTGCAGTGGATTATGAACTCTCTAACCGAATTCCTGGAAAAGACAGTCGACGCATATATTTTCATAAGATTATAGAGCTTATGCACATGATAAATGAAAGTTGGGGGCTAAAAGCGCAGTGTCATCTTGATGAGATACTTATTAACAGCCCTTATGAAGACAGTCTTTATCCCTGAACTTACATTTTAAACAACAAATTCTCCCTCTTCTAGCGGGAATTTTGTTGAGAATAACCATCTGAGCTTGCCGAATGGGCTAATGTACGCAGGGCGTGCCACTTCGACACTGAGCAAGTTTATGACGGAGCATGGTGCCACGCCGCAAGAGGTAACGCAGGCGCAGAGCGACCTGGCAAAAGGTCTGGGAACAGGGGCACCACAGCCGGTTATATGCCGGCAAGGGGCATGAGAACGGCAACGGCCTGACTCATACCGAAACCACCCTGGATGCGGGCAGTAATCTCAAGGTGACCAGCGGCCGCGACACCCGGCTTACCGGCGCGCAGGCCAGCGGCGAAAAGGTCACCGTCGACGTGGGCCGTGACCTTCGGCTTGAAAGCGAACAGGACAGCGACCGCTATGACGCCAAACAGCAAAACGCCAGCGCGGGCGGCAGCTTCACCTTCGGCTCGATGACCGGTTCGGCCAACGTGAGCGCCAGCAAGGACAAGTTGCACAGCAACTTCGACTCGGTGAAAGAGCAGACCGGGCTGTTTGCCGGCCAAGGCGGGTATAACGTCAAGGTCAAAGAACACACCCAACTCGACGGCGCTGTGATTGCAAGCCAAGCAGACAAAGAGAATAACCGCCTCGATACCGGCACGCTGGGCTGGACGGACATCCACAACAAGGCGGACTACAGCGCGACGCACAGCGGCGGTTCATTCAGCACCGGCGGGCCGGTGGGCAAAGACCTGCTGACCAACATGGCCGGCGGCATGCTGTCGGGCGCCAACAACAGCGGGCATGCCGAGGGCACGACGAAGGCCGGGGTTAGCGAAGGGACGCTGATAGTTCGCGACAAAGACAAACAGCAGCAGGATGTGGCGCAGCTAAACCGGGATACCGAGCATGCCAACGACGGCAGCATCAGTCCGATATTCAACAAGGAGAAGGAGCAGAACCGGCTGAAGCAGGCGCAGTTGATTGGGGAGATTGGCGGCCAGGCAATGGACGTGATTCGCACGCAGGGCGATATCGCCGGGCTGAAGGCACAGAAAGACCCGGCGGCGCTGGCGCAGGCCAGGGAGCAGCTTGAGAAGAGCGGCAAACCGGCGAGCGACGCGGCGGTGATGCAGCGGGCGTATGACAACGCGATGCGGCAATACGGCACCGGCAGCGACCTGCAGAAGGCGGCGCAGGCGGTGACGGGGGCGCTGACGGCGCTGGCAGGCAATAACCTGGCGGGTGCGCTGGCGAGCGGTGCCTCGCCGTACCTGGCGACGGAAATTAAAAAGCGGGTCGGTGAAGACAATATCGCCGCCAATGCGATGGCGCACGCGGTGCTGGGCGCGGTGACGGCGGAGCTGAACAACCAGTCGGTCGCGGCAGGGGGACTGGGCGCGGGTGGCGGTGAACTGGCGGCGCGCTACATTGCCGGCCAGCTGTTCCCGGGCAAGACGTCAGAGCAGCTGAGCGAAAGCGAGAAGCAGCAGGTCAGCGCATTGAGCCAGTTGGCCGCAGGGCTTGCAGGCGGGCTGGCGACGGGCGATACTGCAGGAGCGGTGACCGGCGGGCAGGCCGGCAAGAATGCGGTGGAGAATAACTCGCTGAGTGATATTGTTGACGCTGTATCTCAGGGTAAGACACCTCAGCAGGTAGCCGAAGAGCGTGTCGATGCAGAAAACGAGCGCTATAAGCAGCAAAACTGTGCCGGAATGAGCGCGGAAGCGTGCTCGGTGAAGATGTATACTGAACGACGGGAAGAACTGAAAGATATCCTGTCGACAGGTGCAGATTTTGTGCCGGTGGTTGGAGATATCAAGAGCTTTGCGGAAGCGCAGAGTGCGCTGGATTATCTGGTTGCGGCGATAGGCATCATTCCTGGTGCTGGAGATGCAGCCGGTAAGGCAATTAAGGCAGCCGAAACAGCGCTGAAGAAAGGGGATGTTGTTGAAGCGTCCAGGCTGATTAATAAGGCCAGTGATGAAGTATCGGCAACGATCCCTATGGGAAGTAAGCGTAATCCGATGAATCAACCAAGCAATCCATCTTATCAACCCGTCAGGAATCAACCAGGTACAATAGGAAACCGAGAGTATTCCGGTCATGCCTTAGATAGAATGCAGGATCGAGGAATAACTCCTTCTGTTGTTGAGAATACTATTAAAAATGGAAAATCGACTCCTAGCCGCGGCGGAACAACAGTCCATTTTGACCCTGAAAGCAAGGTGTCAGTGGTAACGAACGAATCAGGAAGGGTGGTAACGGTTAAATATGGCGACAAATAAGAAGGATACTATTCTTGAGTGTGCGTTTAGTTCTCTAAATAATGTTGTTAGCTTTGCTAAGTTCGTAAGCTATGCAGAGGATTTGGCTCAATTAAACGAGTTGTTTGAGGACGAAAAAAGCAGAGATAATTATCAGAGGATCTGGTTTGAACTGGAAATCATCAATGCACTTGCTCTATCAGAATGGGAGGATGAAGGACGCCCAGTAGATTGGAAAACTCACTGGGAATCAAACTATAAAGAAGATGCTTCCGAACTAATGAATGAGCTAATGAAGATGCTGAAGTAAATATCAACAGACCCTGACATGGAGAATACGTGGACTAGAGCTTTGAAGGATGGTAAAAAAGTTGATGTTAATATCCAACCTATATATTCAGGTAATAATACTAGACCTGATAGGGTAATCGTAAAATACTCAATTGATGGCGGCAGACCTGTGAATGTTGACTTCAAAAACTCTCCAGGAGGTAAATGATGCAACATGCTGATATTGAACAAAAAATAGGTCAAACTTTATTTGATTGCGGTCCTCGTAATGCTCAAAAGATAATCGTAAGGGCCAAGGTTTTCTCTGATAACGATGGTGGCACATATGAGTTCGACTACCTTGATGAGAATGGTGATCTGGACTGGTTTGATCCTGATGGTAGGGCTGTCGCAGATTTAACGGATGCTTTGGTTACTTATAAGCAATTTTTTGTAGAAAACAACTTAACAAATGGGAAAACTATCTGGTCTAAATGTGAAATAACCGTTGATATACCAGAAGAAAAAATAAGTATACGCTTCCAATACGATGACTAACAAAACCCCCAGCCTGTTGACCCAGGTCATTGTTTTTTATGTGTTTTCCCTCCCCGAGCTTGCTGCTGCAATCGGGTGAAGAGAATGTAGCGGTGATTTCTCACATTCTCGCAACGCTAGTCGCAGACTCGATGGGCTAGTCCCCTGCAATAATCAACTGAGATATCAGAAGCAAGTATCGGCGTGCCCCTACGAACTTACCCCGTAGGGGAAGAAAAATTTTTAGAAATAATTAAAGACTTCTTTGCTACCTTTCTGATCATGTCGTAGCAACCCTGTGTAGATTCTAACCACGCAGAAGTGCACACTATGAAAATCAGCATGTTGCTGACGTTGTTTCCTCTGCTAATGCCGGCATCGGTGCTTGCCGGCACGGCACAGTATACCGATTTGGGCGCGGTGATGGCGCAACTGAACAACCAGTCAGAATTGGCCGGTGGACTGGGTGCTAGCGGCGAGGAATTGGCGGCGCGCTACATTGCCGGTCAGCTGTTCCCGGGCAAGACAGCGGAGCAGCTGAGCGAAAGCGAGAGACAACGGGTGAGCACGCTCAGCCAGCTGGCTGCAGGGCTTGCAGGCGGGCTGGCGACGGGCGATACTGCGGGAACGGTGACCGGTGGACAGGCCGGGAAGAATGCGGTTGAGAATAATGGCCTAGCCAACGTACTGGCGGCGGCTGGGAAGAACAAACCCGGAACTATTGATAAATGGCAAATTGAACAACAAGCTGCAATTAAGGAAGCATGTAGCGGTGGTACTCCAGTTTCATGCCAGACGATGGTTGTTGCGGCGGGTAGTGTGATGGCTTGGCCGCTGTTGCCTGGAGCTGCTGCAACGACAAGTCTGATAGGCGCGGGAGCTAATGCTGGTGTGGGCTTACTGATTAATGGTGAAGTGAATCCGAATGATGTAATCCTTGGTTACTGGACAGGTGCATTCACCGCAGGAACTGGGTTGTGGGGTACTATGGCAGTCAATGTTGGTAGTGGTGCTACGTCCAGCTACCTTAAAGGTGATGATCCGTTGAAAGGTGGCGCTATCAGTGGGGCAGCATCTGGGCTGGGCTATGGTGTTGGTAAATTGGTTGAATTACCGCTTGATAAAGTTTTAAACCCAATGAAACCATGGAAAGACTGGATCTGGACTGATGTTGGTATGGGGATATCTAAACCGCTGCCGATTAATCCAGTGCCAGGTATGGCAGGTAATGCCTCGGGCAGTGCGGCGACGGAGATCCTCAATGATCAAGCTGGTAAAGCAGATGCCAAATTCCAAAAAGGGAACCAAAAATGAACAAAAATTGTTGGTTCTTCATTTTTTCTTATCTATTTTTTGCCTGTAATGTAGCAATGATCGTATTGTTTTTACTTTTATATGTTCTCATTAGAGGCTATCTCTTATTGATCTACCACATTCCATTTGAGCTGACTTGGAGTGACTCATGGAAGTATACCAAAGCAGCATTTTTCACAGGGTCACTGATAGCTACGGGCTGTTGGTGGATCTATTATCAGCATGCAAAAAAAAGTAGATACAGGTGAAGTGACAAGCATTTTTAACTATCTCCAGAAATAATGTCATTGAGAATAACCATCTGAGCTTGCCGAATGGGCTAATGTACGCAGGGCGTGCCACTTCGACACTGAGCAAGTTTATGACGGAGCATGGTGCCACGCCGCAAGAGGTAACGCAGGCGCAGAGCGACCTGGCAAAAGGTCTGGGAACAGGGGCACCACAGCCGGTTATTCCTGATTATGACTGGAGCATATTCGGGGTCAGGGTCACCAATGCGATGATTGGGGCTGGAGTTGGTTCGGCTATAGGGTCTGGAGCTAGTAAGATTACTGAGAATGTATCATCAGAAATTGGTGGTGCAGTTGTCGGTTCTATAACTTCGGAGGTTGTTGGCGGAAAGGTAACAGACCAGTTAGATGCAAGGAAAAAAGCCAATGAAAATAAATAAGACAGGTTTAATTAACTTATTTTTACTATGTGTTTATTGGTTTTTTGTCATTTTTTTGACTGTTTTTTTAGCCAGCCTTAGTATAGCTATTGTTTTTTATTTTCAAGATGGAAGGTTTTACTTCCGTTGGGAGGGAGAGGTATTAAATTCATTAAGCTATGGTCTAAGTGGAGGGCTTCCTCTGGGAATAGGCATCTGGTTTATGGCTTGGATGAAAGCACGTAAACAAACGTAACCCATTTCGAAGGGATAATCACCCAATCCTAGCGTTGACTAGGATTGGATTTCTGCCTGTAGAATGGATAAAGGTGATTTATTCAATAACCAAGCCGGCCGCGGCAGGGGACTGGGCGCGGGTGGCGGTGAATTGGCGGCGCGCTATATTGCCGGCCAGCTGTTCCCGGGCAAGACGGCGCAGCAGCTGAGTGAAAGCGAGAAGCAGCAGGTCAGCGCACTGAGCCAGTTGGCCGCAGGGCTTGCAGGCGGCCTGGCGACGGGGGATACTGCGGGAGCGGTGACCGGCGGGCAGGCTGGGAAGAATGCGGTGGAGAATAACTTCCTGAAGGTTGTTGCGGAAGGCTGTGCCATTGCTGCCCCATGTCGTAGCAAGGTTGCAGAGCAACTGCTGGAGATCGGAGCAAAAGCAGGTATCGCCGGGTTGGCCGGTGCCGCGATCAAAGATATTGCGGACAAGATGACGTCCGATGAACTGGAGCACCTTGTTACCCTGAAGATGATGGGCAATGACGAGATCACCGGAAAGTATCTCAGTTCACTTCAGGATAAATATGCACCGGATGCAGCTTCGAACCCGAATCTCGGCAAAGACTTGACGGACGAGCAGAAGAAAGAGCTGGGTGGTTCGGGGTCTGGAACAGGAACACCGCCACCGCCAGAAAACGATCCGAATAAATCGGAAGAGAAAAAAGTCGATAAGCTGAATCAGAAGCAAGAAAGTGCGATCAAGAAGATTGATAACACTATAAAAAATGCTCTGAAAGATCACGATATAACAGGAACCCTCAAGGATATGGATGGTAATCCTGTTCCTAAAGAGAACGGTGGTTATTGGGATCATATGCAGGAAATGCAAAATACTCTCAGGGGATTACGGAACCATGCGGATACGCTGAAAAACGTAAACACCCCCGAGGCTCAAGCTGCATACGGCAGAGCAACCGAAGCCATTAATAAAATAGAATCGGCCTTGAAAGGATATGGGATATGATTACCTTCCGTAAATTGATAGGAAACATCAACCTAACGAAGGAACAAAGTCAACAGTCTCCACTTGAGCTATGGTTCGAACGCGTCATTGATATACCTATCGAAGAGTTGGCGGTAGAAGATCTTTGCCGTGCCATTCGGCAGGATCTATGTGTTGATCAGCTAATGCCAAGAGTGTTGGATGTTCTGACTGAAGATCCGCTGGCTGGAGAATATTATGATGGTGAACTCATAGCAGCATTATCGACGGTAAAAGGCGAT
The DNA here is from genome assembly GCF_002935055.1 of Serratia sp. SSNIH1. NCBI lineage: Bacteria > Pseudomonadati > Pseudomonadota > Gammaproteobacteria > Enterobacterales > Yersiniaceae > Serratia > Serratia sp. SSNIH1. The sequence continues at coordinate 3,245,552 of NZ_CP026383.1, read as the reverse complement.
GCTCTAAAAGAGCATAAACGTATTTTTATCCAGATAAAGCAACTTATAAATCAACTAGCTCCCTCAGACGTTAACGATGATTTAAGAAAAGATATATTAAAAATCAATAAAATAATCGAATAATTAACCCCGGCCAACTGGCCGGGGTCTTTGCTTCTAAGCCCTGAAAACCTCATCTTCCCGCCGCTGCAACCGGATCACTCTGGGCGCGGCGGTGATCTCCAGTTGTGCCACATCGGTGATCCCAGACTCGGTGATCCAGTCCCCAGCGATGATCAACTCGCCGTTCTGCCGAACCTAGCCGAGCTGAAGTTGGGTGACGGAATTTTCTGGGGTTCCGGCGTAGAGCCCCCTTTTGCTAACTTGCCGCCGTTAACGCGACACAACCATAATTACGGTATTTCGGTCGACATTAAGCAGCTATTATAATTAGCGTTTATGGTTAAGCGACTGTTCATCCGCCGCCTGTTCGTTTACCTATCAGATAATGATGCGAGTACTGATTATGTTAAAATCTCGTCCGTTCCTGCTGTTATTGTTATTGCTGCTGGGTTTGCAGCTGACACCGCCCGGCGCCGTCGCCGCCATCCAGGATGATCCCGCCGCCGAAAGCGCGCCCGATCCCGCCACGCAGCTGAAAGCCGCGCAAAAGCAGTTGGACAACATGAAGCAGCTGGTTTCCAAAGCGACCACCGATACCCAGCTCAGCAAATTGCGGCTGGCGACCGACGATCTGGTCGCCAGCATGGAAAAACTTGCCACCGATCTGCAGCCCGAGCAGGACAAACTGAAAGCGCAGCTGGACGTGCTGGGACCGCCCCCGGTGGCCGACGCACTGCCGGAAACCCCGGCGGTGGCCCAGCAGCGCAACACGCTGAACAGCAGTAAAAAGCAGCTGGATGACGCGGTGAAACACGCGCGGGCCATCAAGAACAGCGCCGTCGATCTGGGGCAGCAGATCGGCGATCTGCGCCAGGTGGCGTTTAAAACCCAGCTGACGCTGAATACTGGCAGCATTTTGGGCGTCAAATTCTGGACGCCGGTGGTGCAGCCATCCGCGGATGATGTGCAACGGCTGGACCAGTTCAAGGCAGAGATGAAAGCGGCCTGGGACGCCAGTTGGCAGGACGAATGGCGGTACGGCACGCTGGCGCTGCTGGCGCTGGCGGTGATCATCTGGACCTGGGGGCGCTATTTTTCCGAGCGTTTTCTCGCCTGGGTCAGTATCCGTTTCCTGCCGGACGGGCGCTTGCGCCGCAGCTTCATGGCGATCGCCACCGTGGCGGTGACGGTGGTGACCACCTCCATCGCGCTGAACCTGCTGTATTACGTCTTTGTGCGCGTGCAGCCGCTGCCGGTGATGCTGGAGGATTTCGCGGAAGGTTTCAACTTTCTGGGGGTTTTCTGCGCGCTGATCTCCGGGCTGGGGCGTGCGACGCTGTCGTTGAGTCGCCCGTCGTGGCGCTTGATTTCCATGGATAACGAGGTGGCTGCCGGGCTGCGTTACTTCTCGCCGCTGCTGGCCGGCCTGGCGCTGGTATTCGGCACCGTGGAACTGATTAACAACGTCGTCAGTGTCTCATTAGCCACCACCATCTTCGACAACGGCCTGGTGGCGGGGCTGATCGGGATGGTGTTGCTGGCTGCGCCGCTGCGCGGCCAGCGCATTCGTCGCCGTCTGGAACAGCAGGGCGCGCCCCTGGAAAAACGCACGCTGGTCGGTGGGCTGGTGCACCTCGTCATCCTGGTCTGTTCGGTGGTGATCCTGTTTTCTCTGCTCATCGGCTACATCGCCTTCGCCCGCTTCCTGACCTACCAGCTGATCTGGGTGGTGCTGGTGCTGATGACGTTCTACTTTATGGTGCTGTTCACCACCGATTTGTGCGCCGCGCTGTTTTCGCCGCAGACCGTCAGCGGCAAGATGCTGAAGAAAACGCTCAGCTTCAAGGATCGCCATTTGGAACAGATGTCGACCATCACTATTGCATTGGCCAAATGTTCGCTGTTGCTGTTGATGATTGTCGCGTTGTTCAACGGCTCGTTCGGCAGCACCACGCCGGGCTCGCTGATGGAGAAAATCGTCTCCATCCTGACCGGTGAAGGGCTGCAGCGTTTCAACATCGTGCCCGGCAACCTGCTTAACGCCATGATCTGCCTGGCGATCGGCATCTATATTTTGCGCGCAGTGCGGCGCTGGCTGGGTTCTGAACTGTTGCCGAAAACCATCTCGGACGTCGGCATTCGCGCCTCGCTGGTGACGCTGTTCAGCAATATCGGCTATGTGCTGGTGATTCTGATCACCCTGGCGGCGCTGGGCATCCAGTGGAGCAACCTGGCATGGATCGTCAGCGCCCTGTCGGTCGGTATCGGTTTCGGTTTGCAGGAGATCGTGAAGAACTTTATTTCCGGCCTGATCCTGCTGACCGAACGCCCGGTGAAGGTGGGGGATATGATCGGCATCGGCGGCGTGGAAGGCGACGTGCGGCGCATCAACGTGCGCGCCACCGAAATCCAGCTCAGCGACCGTTCCACCATGATCGTACCGAACTCGCAGCTGATCTCGCAGAACGTGCGCAACGCCACCATGGGCAACGCGCAAGGGGTGGTGACCATTGCGCTGACGTTCCCGACCTCCATCGATCCGGAGCAGGTGCGCAATATCTTGCTCAGCGCCTATAACGAGTACGAAACTATTCTGGAAACGCCGGCGCCTTACGTGCGCTTCAGCCAGCTGGGGCCGGACGGCATCATCCTGAGCGTGACCGGCTACGTGACGAGCCCGCGCATGGTCGGCGCCACCAAGAGCGAACTGCTGTTCAATATCCTCAAGCTGCTGCGCGCGCAGGAAGTGAGCCTGTCCAGCCCACAGGAAGTGGTGTTTATGAAGCAACAGGCGACACGATACCAGGCCAACGAAGAGGAGCACTCCTCCTAGGGTTGTGTCGGGTAACATGCTGTTTTTTTATGATGTAACCTGACCATGCCCTTGATCCGAAAAGCCTTCCGGCGGCTGCATTATCCCGTCGATATTATCGCCCAGTGTGTTCGCTGGTATCTGGCCTATGCCTTGAGCCTGCGTAATCTGGAAGAAATGATGGCGGAGCGCGGTATTGTTGTTGGCCATTCCATGCTCCATCGTTGGGTCATCCGTCTGGTGCCGTTACTGGATAAGGCATTTCGCCGACATAAACGTGCCGTGGGGTGCCGCTGGCGCATGGACGAAACCTACATCAAAGTCAGAGGGCAGTGGAAATATCTATACCATGCCGTCGACAGCACGGGGCAGACCATAGACTTTGTGTTGATCGCCAAACGGGATGCCGCCGCCGCACTGCGTTTCTTTCGCAAGGCCATCCGTCACCACGGCGAACCTGAAGTGGTGACGATCGATAAAAGCGGCGCCAATACCGCCGCCCTGGCAACGCTCAATGCCGACAAGCCGGCTGAAGAAAGCATCACCGTCAGGCAAAGCAAGTATCTGAACAACTTAGTTGAGCAAGATCACCGCAATATCAAACGCCGGATACGACAGATGCTGAGATTCAAATCGTTTCGCCGTGCACAGACGCTGCTGGCCGGGATCGAACTGCTCCACATGATACGCAAAGGACAATATCAACATCCACAACATGATGGATTGTCACCCGTGGAACAATTCTATTTGTTGGCTGCCTAAATAACCGGCCCCCCCCCTTTTGCTAACTTGCCGCCGTTAACGCGACACAACCAAATTCCTGGCTTAATGCCTGGTGTTGTGCCGGCGCGATGAGTTTGAGAGCGGCGAGTTCTTTTTGGCATTGACTCAGGCGCTCCGCTTCCCGGTCTGGTTGGGCTTTCCCGGTTGTTGCGGTCATTCCGGGCGCTTACCGCCGCATCCGCTCAGCGCGAAGGTGCTGTAGATGAACAGGGTCAGTAGCGTGATGCGGTAAACAGCAGTGTGGGGGGCAGTCATGCAATTTCCTTTCTCTCAGTGTCCAGGCCACAGTTAATCAGCCAGTGATACAGCTCGGTGTTACGGGTAAAACCCAGTTTGTGCATGGTGCAGCGTTTGTAGGTATAAACCGTCTTGGGACTGAGTCCCAGATGCCGGGCGATATCCCCGACGGACTGCTGGCACCTCAGGAGCGTCAGTACCTGCCACTCGCGTCGCGTCAGTGCCCGGGCGCAGCGGGGGCACTGTTGTGCGGGGGGGGGGGGCTCGGCAGGGAGTGCCAGCACCCGTTCAACATCCAGCAGCAAGGCCTTTACGCCGATGTGGTGCTCTATCACACTCTGTTCGCTCAGGCAGGGCTGTTGGGGCGGCTGGTAATAACGGGCCGCGGGGTGTCCAGCACGGTGATAACCCGTTGCCGGTGACCCAAATGATACTGACGACAAAACTGCCTGCTGCGGCTGACACCCTTACTTTGAAAGAGCAGCTGCGCCTCGCCGCTGCACTGTTCGGGTAAAAAGCGCACCGGTATACACCTGAGCGTAAAGTAGTGGTAAAGCAGCGCTTCCAACCCCAGGGCAAAATAGCTGTCGGCCACGAGGATAACGATGGTGATTACCGTGACGTTCGTGGTGTTTGCGCTGAACTTCCTGACGTTCTGGTGGGAACTGGCGCGTTGGCTGGACGGACATCCACAACCAGGCGGACTACAGCGCGACGCACAGCGGCGGCAGCTTCAGTACCGGCGGACCGGTGGGCAAAGACCTGCTGACCAACATGGCCGGCGGCATGCTGTCGGGTGCCAACCACAGCGGGCATGCCGAGGGCGCGACGAAGGCCGGCGTCAGTGAGGGTACGCTGATAGTTCGCGACAAAGACAAACAGCAGCAGGATGTGGCGCAGCTAAACCGTGATCCGGATAGCGCCAACGACGGCAGCATCAGCCCGATATTCAACAAGCAGAAGGAGCAAAACCGGCTCAAGCAGGCGCAGTTGATAGGAGAGATTGGCGGCCAGACGATGGACGTCATCCGCACGCAGGGCGATATCGCCGGGCTGAAGGCGCAGAAAGACCCGGCGGCGCTGGCGCAGGCCAGGGAGCAGCTTGAGAAGAGCGGTAAACCGACGAACGATGCGGCGGTGATGAAGCAGGCGTACGACAACGCGATGCGGCAATACGGCACCGGCAGCGACCTGCAGAAGGCGGCGCAGGCGGTGACGGGGGCGTTGACGGCGCTGGCGGGCAATAACCTGGCGGGTGCGCTGGCGAGCGGTGCTTCGCCGTACCTGGCAACAAAAATCAAGGAGATGACTACCGACCCGCAGACGAAAGAGGTCAACGTCGCGGCCAACGCCATGGCGCATGCAGTGCTGGGCGCAGTGACAGCGCAGTTGAACAACCAGTCGGCTGCTGCCGGGGGGCTGGGCGCGGGTGGCGGTGAATTGGCGGCGCGCTACATTGCCGGCCAGCTGTTCCCGGGCAAGACGGCGCAGCAGCTGAGTGAAAGCGAGAAACAGCAGGTTGGTCGGAAAATTCAGATCTATTTCTACCTGGGTTATGTCTTGGATGAACGTATGGAAATAAACGTAATTGTAATTAAGATTAAGCATCCTTTCTCTGAAATACCTGTCTAGGCAGCCATCGATGTTGGTGGTAAAGTAACTCACCCACGCGATAACATGTCACGGTTAAATCCTCGGCAAGGTGATTGATATTATTCTCGCCTGGATACGATAAAAATGGTGAATGTGTTTTGGAGTAATCATTTTATGGGTGAATTATTATTTCTCGCAGTGGGTGGATAAGTAGTGGGTAATAATTCCGCATGGAAATTTTCTTGTTGTGGCAACCGAAAAAGATTAATTACTACGTAAATTTCATACGGTTTCTTCTTGATATTGGCTTTTGTTTATTAAAATTAATGGAGTGTGTTATGCATAAGGATTTGGATGTTTCCATCTCAACAGGGCGATTCAGAAAAATAAGAGAATGGAACAGGAGGCGCAATTATTATTTCAAGAAAGTAAAGCTGAACATTAAGATTTATATTGCAAAGCTTATCTGGGATAAGCGTAGAAAAAGTGTGTTTGATATCAAATCGGTCAAAACCGTATTGCTCCTTCGCAATGAAGGGACCGTAGGAGATGTTGTGGTTACGACGCCGCTAGTGAAATGTCTTTGTGAGTCGGGTTATACAGTGGATTTATTGCTCACAAAATCAAGTAGCGTGGTGATGGAACATAACCCCTATGTCAGGAATATCTACGAGGCAGAGGATTGTAATAATGAAGTTTTCTTGAAAAGATTCACTCATACCGTTGCGAAATCAACGGTTGAAAAGTTGAGGGGGAATAACTATGACCTTGTGGTCGATCTTTGCTTGTTTGATACTCCGGTACATAGGATGATGCTTTTTAGCGATATAAACGCAAGGTTTGTTCTTGGTCTTAATAAATGGAATTGCATTAACCATTACAGCAAATCTATTTCATTTGAAAATGGTAAGGAGCACGTGACTAAAGCCATTGCTTTGGTTGCCCATGCCGTAGGGATTAATCTTAAAAATAGTCGTGCCTATGACCTGCATATCCCAGATGATATAGCTTTTGAAGTAAGGGGGTATTTAAGTGGTTGGAATGATAAAGTTACGGTTATAATTAATGCTTTCACTGGGAGTCCAGAGAGAAACCTATCTAAAGAACAACTCTCCCGACTTGTTGAGATGCTTAATAAAGCATCGTTCAATATAAAAGTAATTATTCTTGATCATCGAAAAGAACTGGATATATCCCTTTCGGATAGTGTTGTTATAAATCCATTTAATTCACTGCATCATGTCATGGCATTGATTAGAGAGGTTGATGTAGTTATATCCCCAGATACGTCGATCGTACATATTTCTGCCGCATGGAATAAAACGTTGATTTGTGTTTACAAAAACGTAACGGATAATAATGATTTGTGGGGGCCCGGGTATGAAAATGCGAGGCAGATTATTGTTAACAGCAGAAAAATAGCGGATGTGGATAATGTTCCGGAGCTTATATTGCATGAGATCGGTCGAAAAGACCTGTTCGGTGGACGAGAGATAAAATACCGTGGCAGTTCGTTGAACGATGAAGCGGATGCCGCCGATAACGCAATATTGCCCGTTGGATAACGGCCCAGCCTCTCAGCGTTTCTGCTCAGAGGCCGGCCGTTTATCTTGAACTCGGACTCAGCTGCGGCCGGTCTCCTCTCGCAGCGCGGCGCTGACCTCATGCGCCGTCGGCTGTTCGGCGCGCAGCGCCCGGCGGATCGCGAAGAAGGCGGCGATCAGCATGGTCACCGCCACCAGCATGAAGAACCCGCACAGCGCGGCGTTGATCTGGTTGCTGAATACGATGGTTTCCATGTCTTTCAGCGACTTGGCCGGCGCAATGATCGTGCCTTGCTCGATGCCGGTGGAGAATTTCTTCGCCTGCGCCAGGAAGCCGATGCTCGGTTTCTCATGGAAGATCTTCTGCCAGCCGGCGGTCATGGAGGTCACGAACAGCCAGGCGGTCGGCAGAATAGTCACCCAGGCGTAACGCTGTTTTTTCATCTTGAACAGCACCACGGTGCCGAGGATCAGCGCCATTGACGCCAGCATCTGGTTGCCGATGCCGAACAGCGGCCACAGGGTATTGATGCCGCCGAGCGGATCGACCACGCCTTGATACACGAAGAAGCCCCAGCCGGCCACCGCCACCGTGGTGCCCGCCAGATTGCCGAACCAGGAACGGTTGTTGGCCAGCTGCGGCACCGCCACGCCCACCAGATCCTGCACCATAAAGCGGCAGGCGCGGGTGCCGGCGTCGACGGCGGTCAGAATGAACAGCGCTTCGAACAGAATGGCGAAGTGATACCAGAAGGCCATCATCGCCCGGCTGTTGAACACCTCGCTGATGATGTGCGCCATGCCCACGGCGAAGGTTGGGGCACCGCCGGCGCGCGACAGGATGGAGTTCTCACCTACCTCTTTGGCGATCAGCGCCAGCGTTTCCGGCGTGACGATAAAGCCCCAGCTGTTAATGACCTGCGAAGCATTTTCCACCGTGGTGCCGATTAGCGCCGCCGGCGAGTTCATGGCGAAGTAGACGCCCGGATCCAGCACCGAGGCGCAGATCAACGCCATGATGGCGACGAAAGACTCCATCAGCATGGCGCCGTAACCGATAAAGCGGATGTGGCTTTCACGTTCCACCAGCTTGGGCGTGGTGCCGCTGGAGACCAGCGCGTGGAAGCCGGAAATGGCGCCGCAGGCGATGGTGATGAACAGGAACGGGAACAGGGCGCCGGCGAACACCGGGCCGCTGCCGTCGATGAAGCGCGAGACCGCCGGCATTTTCATCTCCGGCATGGCGAAGACGATGCCGATGGCCAGGCCGATGATGACGCCGATTTTCATAAAGGTGGAAAGGTAGTCGCGCGGCGCCAGCAGCAGCCATACCGGCAGCACCGAAGCGACGAAGCCGTAGATCACCAGCACCCAGGTCAGGGTGGTGCCGTGCAGCGTGAAGAACGGCCCCCAGTAAGGATCTTGCGCCACGTTGCCACCGTAAATGATCGCCAGCAGCATCAGCACGAAGCCAATCACCGAAATTTCAGCGATCTTGCCCGGGCGGATAAAGCGCATGTAGATGCCCATGAACAGGGCGATCGGGATGGTGGCGGCGATGGTGAACAGCCCCCACGGGCTGTCGGCCAAGGCTTTTACCACCACCAGCGCCAGCGCCGACAGGATGATGATCATCACCCCCAGCGCGCCGAGCATGGTGATCACCCCGGCGAATGCACCCAGCTCTTGCTTGGCCATTTCCCCCAGCGAACGTCCGTCGCGGCGTGTGGAGATGAACAGCACCAGGAAATCCTGCACCGCGCCGGCCAGCATAACGCCGACCAGGATCCAGATGGTTCCCGGCAGGAAGCCCATCTGCGCGGCCAGAATCGGCCCCACCAGCGGCCCGGCGCCGGCGATGGCGGCAAAGTGGTGGCCGAACAGCACCCATTTGTTGGTGGGCACATAGTCCAGGCCGTCGTTGTGACGTTCTGCCGGGGTCAGACGGCGGTCGTCCAGTTCAAAGACCTTGTCGGCAATGAACCTGCTGTAGAAGCGATAGGCGATGCTGTAGCAGGCGACGGCGGCGACCACCAGCCAAACGGCGTTGACATGTTCGCCGCGGCTGAGCGCCAGCATGGCGAAGGCGAAGGCGCCGACCAACGCCACCAGCAGCCAGATAAGTCCTGACCTGATGTTTTTCATGAAACAACTCCTTGGCGTACAGAGGTAAAAATCGACGTTGTTATTAGGAATGACGTTTTAACAGTAGAAGTTTTGCCGCCGAACTGCGGCAGGTCGGATGAGAAATGTGAAGCAGGTGGGGTTTTAGTGTAAAAACAACGTGATGAAACCGCGTTGGCGCAGGCTGCCGCCCACGCAATCCCCGGCAGTTATTCATTCTGCATTTTCACGGCGCGTACAGCGAATCATCGTCGTTTTTTATCAGGGTACGGCGTCTGGCGAATTATTATTTTATCTGTCGAGGCGTGCCGAAATAAAATCATCCGTGCCGTGTTATACCTTTATTTCAACCCGCAGGTTTAATCATTCATAAAATAAATAATAAAGTCACGAAAGGAATTTAATTATGATAAATGAAATCATCGAAGGGTATTTACCGCAGCTCACGGCCATTCGGCACGATATTCATCAACACCCTGAACTGGGTTTCGAAGAGTTTCGCACCAGCGATCTGGTGGCGGATTATCTGAATTCGTGGGGCTATGAGGTGCACCGCGGATTGGCGGGCACCGGCGTGGTGGGCACGCTGCGGGTGGGCGATGGCGTTAAACGCCTCGGGCTGCGCGCCGATATGGACGCCTTGCCGATCGAGGAGAACAACGGCAAGCCCTGGAGCAGCAGCGTGGCCAACCGCATGCACGCCTGTGGCCATGACGGTCACACCACCATGCTGCTCGGTGCCGCTCGTTACCTGGCGCAAACGCGCAACTTCAACGGCACGCTGCATCTGATTTTCCAGCCGGCGGAAGAGATGCTGAACGGCGGCGCGCGCATGGTGGAACAGGGGCTGTTCGAGCGTTTCCCCTGCGACGCCATCTTCGCCATGCACAACATGCCGGGGATGCCGCTCGGCGAATTCTTCTTCCAGCACGGCCCGTTTATGGCCTCGATGGATCAGTTCAACGTGCGGGTGCAGGGGCGCGGCGGCCACGGTGCCATTCCGCAGCTGACGGTCGATCCGGTGCTGGTGGCTTCGCATATCACCGTCGCGCTGCAGAGCATCGTTTCGCGCAATATCGATCCGCTGGAGGCGGCGGTGATCACCGTCGGTAGCATCAAGGCCGGTGAGGCGGCCAACGTGATCCCGGACAGCGCGGAGATGAAGCTCAGCGTGCGCTCGCTGGATCGCCAGGCGCGCGCCACCTTGCTGGCACGCATTCCGGCGCTGATCGAGACGCAGGCGGCAAGCTTCGGCGCTCACGCGGTGGTGGAACACGTTAACGGCACGCCGGTGCTGGTCAACGACGAAGCGATGACCCGTTTCGCCCACCGCGTGGCGGAACAGCAGTTCGGCGATGACCGCGCGCACTACGGCGCCCGGCCGCTGATGGGCAGTGAAGATTTCGCCTTCATGCTCGATGCGCATCCGCAGGGCTGCTACCTGATCATCGGCAACGGCGATGGCGAAGGCAGCTGCATGGTGCATAACCCGGGATATGATTTTAACGACGGCTGCCTGGCGGCCGGCAGCCAGTATTGGGGAGCGTTGGCGGAAGCCTATTTAAAATAAACTCGAAAATAATAACAGGGAAGGTAATGATGAGTGAAAATACGGCTGAAACCCAGGCGGCAATAATATCGACCCCGAAGGCCGGTGGCAGAAAGGTCATATTCGCCGCCTCCTTCGGCAATGCGCTGGAGTTTTTCGATTTCGGTATTTATAACTTCTTCGTTATTTACATCAGCGTATTGTTCTTTCCGCCGTCCAGCGATCCGCATCTGGCGTTGCTGTTGGCGTTTGCCACGTTCGGCGTCAGCTTCTTCATGCGGCCGCTGGGCGGCATTCTGATTGGCGCCTATGCCGATCGCCATGGCCGCAAGCCGGCGATGATCCTGACGATTTCCTTGATGAGCCTGGGCACGGCGATGATCGGCTTTGCGCCGACCTACGCCAGCGCCGGCTATTGGGGAACCGTCACGCTGGTGGCGGCGCGCCTGATCCAGGGCGTGGCGGCGGGCGGCGAGGTGGGGGCATCGATGTCGTTGCTGGTGGAGTCGGCGCCGCCCAACCGGCGCGGCTTCTATTCCAGCTGGTCGCTGGCGACGCAGGGCATCGCCACCGTGGTTGGCGGCGTCACCGCACTGGCGCTCAGCGCGGCCTTGCCGGTGCTTTCCGGTGAGCCGAACGCCATGGCCGAGTGGGGATGGCGCATTCCTTTCTTTATCGGCGTGGCGCTGGCGCCGCTCGGTTGCTGGCTGCGCCTCGGGTTGGAGAGCGATCGGCCGTCGGCGGCGCGGGCTCACGAGCCGCCTGCGCAGTTGCGCAAGCACTCGCGGGCGGTGGTGCTCGGCGTGATGTTGACCATCGGCGCCACCGTCGCCACTTACATCTCGATGTATTATCTCGGCACCTACGCGGTGAAATACCTGGGGATGGCGCAGGCTTACGGCTATGCCGCGATGCTGCTGGCGGGGCTCGTCACCTTCGGCGGCAGTCTGCTGGTCGGGCACTGGTGCGATCGTTACGGCCGTCTGCCGCTGATCCGCGGGTCGCGGATCGCGATTCTGATCGTGGCCCTGCCGGCATTTTGGTGGCTGAGCGCGGTACCGCATCCGGCGGTGCTGCTGCTGATTGTCGCGGTGCTGGTCGGGTTGACCACGCTCGGTTCGGTGCCGACCATGCTGATGATTTCGGAGCTGTTCCCGCAGCGCATTCGGGCGCTGGGGTTTGCCTTGGTCTACAGCCTCGGGGTGGCGATTTTCGGCGGCTTCGCTCAGTACATCGCTTCGCAGTCGATCGCGCTGAGCGGTTCGCTGCTGGCGCCCGCCGTCTATCTGATGCTGGCGACGCTGGCTTCGCTGGCGGTGCTGCCGCTGCTGCGTGAAACCGGCGGCGAGCCGCTGCGCTAGCCGAAAAAAAACGCCGGCGGTTTTCACCGTCGGCGCTTTGCGTTGCGGCCGTTTCAGACGGGCGTTCAGGCCGCCGGACGGGCGATCACGCTGCGGGTTTCCATGCGCACTTCGGCGATGGTGACCTGCAAGGTGTCGCTCTGGCGGTAAACCACTTCACCCTTGATCTGCACGGTGCCGGTTTCCTGGCTGCACTGCATCTCGTCGCGCACCGCGTGAATAAACGGTGCCGGGATGAAGGCAACGGCGCCGTTGTCCAGCAGGCGCACGCGCAGGCCGCCGCGGGTCACGTCGATGATCTCGGCGTTGAAGCGGGTATCGGTACCTGCCTTGTCCTGCAGGAAGCGGGCGTACAGCCAGTCGCCGACGTCGCGTTCCGCCATGCGGTTCAGGCGGCGGCGTTCCGCCAGCTGCACCGTGACGTCATCCTGCGGCTTTTCTGCCGGCTGCTGGTTGATGATCGCCTTCAGCAAGCGATGGTTGACCATATCGCCGTATTTACGGATCGGCGATGTCCAGGTGGCGTAAGCCTCCAGACCCAGACCGAAGTGTGGCCCCGGCGTGGTGCTGATCTCGGCGAAGGTCTGGAAGCGGCGGATGCGGCTGTCGAGGAACTGGGTCGGCTGCGCATCCAGGTGGCGGCGCAGTTCGCAGAAACCGTCGAGGGTCAGCAGCTTCTCGGCTTCGGCTTCCACACCGTTGGCCTGCAATACGGTGACCGCTTGCTCGACGAGAGCAGGATCGAAACCGGTGTGCACGTTGTACACGCCGAAGCCCAGGCGATCGCGCAGCACGACGGCGGCGCAGACGTTGGCGGCGATCATGCACTCTTCAACGATGCGGTTGGCGCTGCGGCGCTGCTCGGTAACGATCTCGAGTACGTCGCCTTTTTCACCCAGCACGAAGCGGTAGTCCGGGCGGTCTTTGAACACCAGCGCATGCCGGTGGCGCCAGGCGTTGCGCGCGTCGCAAACGCGCTTCAGCAGGGTGATTTGTTGCGCGATGGCATCGCTCGGCGGCTGCCAGCCGGCAATGCCTTCCAGCCAGTCGGAGACTTCGTCGTATACCAGCTTGGCTTTGGATTCGATCTCGGCGGCGAAGAACTGAATATCCTCGCCCAGCGCGCCGTCGGCGGCGATGGTTACGCGGCAAGCCAGCACCTGGCGGCGCTCGTTAGGGCGCAGCGAGCACAGGTTGTCCGACAGATCGCGCGGCAGCATCGGGATGTTGAAGCCCGGCAGGTAGTTGGTGAAGGCGCGCACGCGGGCGATATCGTCCAGCTTGCTGCCTTGCTCGACGTAGGCGGTCGGATCGGCGATGGCGATGGTCAACTGCAGCGAACCGTCGCCGTTGTCGGTCACATACAACGCATCGTCCATGTCTTCGGTGCTGGCGCTGTCGATGGTGACGAATTCGAGCGCGGTCAGGTCTTCACGCACCAGCGCAGCGGCCGGCTCGCTGAGAGCCTGCATTTCCGGCGCTTCTTTCTCCAGGTTGTGACGCGCCAGCGTCACCCACCACGGGGCGAAATGGTCTTCACCTTCGGTGATAAAGTGGGTCAGATCGGCGTTGAAGCTGCGATCGCCTTTCAGCGGGTGACGGCGCATTTCCGCCACCGCCCAGTCGCCGGCCTGGAAGTTGTGGGTCAATTCACGCACCGGGCGGCACGGAATCGCATCTTTCAGCAACGGATGATCGGGCACGATGGACAGACGGTCGTCGCGCTTTTGCACGCGGCCGACAAAGCGCGACAGGAACGGCTCGACCAGGGTTTCCGGCTCGGCGATTTCGCGCTCTTTCTCGGTGTGCAGGGTGGCGATAATGCGATCCCCGTGCATGACTTTCTTCATGTACGGCGGCGGAATGAAGTAACTTTTTTGACCGTCTACTTCAAGAAAGCCAAAGCCTTTCTCAGTCCCTTTCACTACGCCTTCAACGCGCGGGGTCTGAGAGTGAAGTTGCTGTTTAAGCTGCGCCAGCAGCGGGTTATCTTGAAACATATCGTCCAGTGAATGGGTTGTGAGTGGCAAGATTTGCGGCTGACAGTTTTACGCGAATCACCCGCTGCGAGCAAGCCTAACGTCACGGAACCCCGCGTTGCCACGCGATTTTGCGCAAGAATGGTCAATCGGAGTGCTGTCGATGGAAAACCCCGGCGTGAAGGCCGGGGTGAAGGGCGGGTGGCGATCAGTCCCGCAGCGGCGTCGGCTGCAGGATTTCAATCCAGTAATCATCCGGATCGCGAATGAACGCCACGTAGTTCATGCGGCCTTCATGCAGGCGCTTTTGGAAGGTGACGCCGAGGCGCTCAAACCGCTCGCAGGCGGCGCGCACGTCCGGCACCGTGACGCACAGGTGGCCAAAGCCGCGCGGCTCGCCGTTGCCGTTGTGGTAGTGGAAATCGGTCTGATTTTCGGTGCCGTGGTTATGGGTCAGTTCGAGAATGCCCGGCTGGCTCAGCGCCCAGCGTTTGCGCTCGTCGTCGTCCTGCGGGATCTGTTCACGCGGGCTGCGCGTCAGGTAGCAGATGGTAAAAGCGGCTTCTTCGAACGTTTCCAGATAGACCGGGGTAAAGCCCAGCACGCGGGTGTAGAAATCCAGCGCTTTGGTCAGATCCTTCACGCGGATCATGGTGTGGTTGAACACGTAACCGTCGGTTACCGCCTCCGGTTGGGCCGCCACGCCGGGCAGCGTCAGTAGATCATTCAGTGGCATCAGAGATCCTCCTCAGGGTGTCGGCAGACTGTAGGTGAAATCGATGCTAATCTAAAGTGATTGTTTTTAACTAAAACACTAACTAAAAGTGAATGATAGATGAAGCTGAGCCAGCTGAAGTTTTTCTGTACCGTGGTGGAGTGCAAAACCATCGCCGCCGCCGCGCGCGAGCTGCACTGCGTGCCTTCCAACGTCACGCTGCGGCTGCGCGAACTGGAGGAGTCGCTGGGCGGCGAGCTGTTTTTCCGCGACAAGAACCGGCTGTACGTCAATCCCAAAGGGCGACTGTTCTATCAGCAGGCGCGCGACATTGTGGCGCAGGCGGAGCGCAGCAAGCAGCTGTTCGCCGGCGAGCATCAGCATGGGCTGCTGAACCTCGGGGCGCTGGATTTCTCGCTGGTCAGCCATTTACCGGCGCGCATTGCCCGGCTGCGCCGTTTACAGCCTCATCTGCACATCAACGTGCTGAGCCGCGACTCGCTGGTGCTGGAACGCATGCTGATCGACAGCGATCTCGACCTGGCGATCACCGACGGCCCGATTGAACATCCGCTGCTGGCCAGCCAAAAGGCATTCGATGAACGGCTGGTATTGCTGATGCCGGCCGATGCCGGGGAACCCGACGCCGCCACGCTGGCGCCGCTGGAGTTTTACACGTTCAGCCGCGAATGTTCGTTTCGCCTGAAGGTGGATCACTGGCTGGCCTCGCGCGGGCTGAAACCGCGCATGACGCTGGAAATGGAATCTTATGCCGCGATGGCGGCCTGCGTACAGGCCGGTTGTGGTGTCGCCTGCGTCCCCGGTTCGTTGCTGCCGCTGATCATGCCGGCACCGGGGCTAAAGGTGGTGGAAATGGGCGAAGAGGGGCTGAGCGACCTGTACTTCGTCTGGCGACGGCATCAGCTGTCGGACGAGTTGCAGACCATCCTGGGGATATTGGCGCACCCGGCGTGAACCGGGCGCGCGTTTTCAGGCGATGCGCAGCGAAGGTTGCCGTTCGCTGCGGCGGATCGCCACCGGGATCGACTTCGAGGTCGGGGTACCGGTACCGTCGCCGAAGCTGGCCAGCGGCACCAGCGGGTTGGTTTCCGGGTAGTAGGCCGCCAGGTTGCCACGCGGAATGTCGTAACTCACCAGCTTGAACCCGTCCACTTTACGCACCACGCCGTCGTTCCACAGGGTTTCTATCTCTACCCGTTCGCCATCCTGCAGGCCCAGCGCCGCCAGATCCTCCGGATGGATGAACAACACTTCACGCTGACCGTAAACGCCGCGGTAGCGGTCATCCAGACCATAGATGGTGGTGTTGTACTGATCGTGCGAGCGCAGCGTTTGCAGGGTGAACGGCGCTTTTTCGCTGCCCAGCTGTGGGAACAGGGTGGTCGGCAGCGCGGCGGCGCTGAACTCAGCCTTGCCGCTCGGCGTGGCGAAGCGCAGTTCGGCGGCGGCATTGCCGAGGTAGAAACCACCGGGCTGGTCGCAGCGCCGGTTGAAATCTTCGAAGCCGGGAATGGTGGCGGCGATGTGATCGCGGATCAGCGAATAGTCGTCGGCCAATTCCAGCCAGTCCAGCTGCTGGGTGCCCAGCACCGCGTCGGCGATGCCGCAGACGATCGCCGTCTCCGAACGTTGGGTCTCCGCCAGCGGCTTGCCGATGCCTTCCGAGGCGTGGACCATGCTGAACGAATCCTCGACCGTAATGTACTGCGAGCCGCTGGCCTGCATGTCCAGCTCGGTGCGGCCGAGCGTTGGCAGGATCAGCGCATCTTTGCCGGTCACCAGGTGGCTGCGGTTAAGCTTGGTGCTGATATGCACCGTCAAATCGCAGTTACGCAGGGCGCGGGCGGTGCGTTCGGTGTCCGGCGCCGCGGCGGCCAGGTTGCCGCCCAGCGCGATCAGCACTTTCACTTCGCCGCGCAGCATCGCTTCGATCGCTTCCACCGTGTTGTGGCCCAGCGCGCGATTGGCGGTGAAGTTAAAGTGGCGCTCCAGGCTGTCGAGCAGCGCCTTCGGCGACTTCTCGTCGATCCCCATGGTGCGGTTACCCTGGACGTTGCTGTGGCCGCGTACCGGGCACAGGCCGGCGCCCGGTTTGCCCAACTGCCCGAACAGCAGCTGCAGGTTGGTGATTTCACGTACCGTCGCAATAGAGTGTTTATGCTGAGTCACGCCCATCGCCCAGGTGCAGATCACCCGTTCGGCGCCCTGATAGGTGGCCGCCGCCTGGCGCAGCTGCGCTTCGCTCAGGCCCGACTGCGCGGTAATGGTCTGCCACTCGGTGGCGTCTACCTGCGCCAGGTAAGCCTCTACGCCGACGCTGTGCCGCTCGATAAACGCCAGGTCGAACAGGGCGGGCTCGCCGGCGGCCAGGCGCTGACGGTGGGTTTCCAGCAGGGCTTTCACCATGCCGCGCACCGCCGCCATATCGCCGCCCAGATTCGGCTGGTAATAGGAAGAGCTGATCGGCGAGGATTTTGGCGTCAGCATCTGTACCGGATCCTGCGGATCGGCGAACCTTTCCAGCCCGCGCTCGCGCAGGGTGTTGAAGCTGACGATACGCGCGCCGCGTCGGGCGGCGTTCTTCAGGCTGTGCAGCATGCGTGGGTGGTTGGTGCCTGGGTTTTGGCCAAACACGAAGATGGCGTCGGCCTTTTCGAAGTCATCGATGCGGATGGTGCCTTTGCCGACGCCGATGCTCTGCTTCAGCCCAACGCCGCTCGCCTCGTGGCACATATTGGAGCAGTCGGGGAAGTTGCTGGTGCCGAGCATGCGGCCGAACAGCTGATAAAGGTACGACGCTTCGTTGCTGGCACGGCCCGAGGTATACAGCTCGATCTGGTTCGGGTTGTCCATGCCGTTGATGTGTTTGGCGATCAGCGCCAGCGCGTCCGGCCAATGGATAGGTTCATAGTGGTCGGTTTCGGCGTTGTAGCGCATCGGATGGGTGAGGCGACCCTGATACTCGAGGAAATAGTCGCTCTGCTGCTGCAGCGTGCTGACGCTGTGGGCGGCGAAAAACTCAGGCTCCACGGCGCTGCGCGTCGCTTCCCAACTGACCGCTTTGGCGCCGTTTTCGCAGAAGCTGAAGGTGCTGTGATTGTCGTCGCCCCAGGCGCAACCGGGGCAGTCGAAGCCGCGAGCCTTGTTGACGCGCATCAGGTTGCGCATGTTTTTTAGCGTTTGTTTACTGTCGAGGACAAAGCGGGTGGTGGCTTCAAGCGAACCCCAGCCGCCCGCCGGGCCGGTATAAGGCTTGATTGACGGTTTGAATTTCATGGTGACACTTCGCAGGTGGTTGTAGCTAAAAAGTAAACGCTTTTTTATGCGTCTTGCGTATTTATGTCACAAGTTTAGGGGCGCTACGGGGTGGCGTCTAATCGAATGGGACAATGGCGGCATAGAGCGCATCTATCGCCGGCGGGCGGTGCCGTAAACAAATGGTTGCATAAAGACACCCGCTGCAAAAGAGTAATGGTTTCGTCTGAAAGTGAATTCATGCAGTCTATCTCGCGGATTATATTGGCATTTTATTCAGCCTGCGGGCCTGAGGAACACAGCGTGAAGCGTTCAGTATCAGTGGTAATCGGCGGCATATTGCTGCCTTTAGCGGCGCAGGCGGCGGAAACGACGCCCAATTTTCCTACCATGACCCCGCCGGCGATAGACGCCGCCTCTTACGTTTTGATGGATTACACCACCGGCCAGGTGTTGGCTGCCGGCAATGCCGACGAACGGCGCAACCCGGCCAGCCTGACTAAACTCATGACCGGGTTGGTGATCGACCACGCGCTCGACCAGCACAAGATTGGCCTCGACGATGTCGTCACCGTGGGGAAAGACGCCTGGGCGCAGGGCAACCCGGTGTTCAAAGGATCTTCGTTGATGTTCCTGAAGCCAGGTGACAGGGTCACGGTACGCGATCTCAGCCGAGGTATCATCATCGATTCCGGCAACGACGCCTGCGTGGCGATGGCGGACTATGTGGCGGGCAGCCAGGCCAACTTCGTCAAGCTGATGAACGAGAAGAGCGCGCAGCTGGGCCTGCAGAACACCCATTTCGAAACGGTACACGGGCTGGATGCGCCGGGGCAGTTCACCACCGCCGGCGATCTGGCGGTGATTGCGCGCGCCATCATCATGAGTGAACCGGCGGAATACCATATGTACAGCGAGAAGTCGCTGACCTGGAATGGCATCACGCAGCAGAACCGCAACGGCCTGCTGTGGGATAAGACGCTGCACGTCGATGGGCTGAAAACCGGGCACACCGCCTCGGCCGGCTTCAACATCATTGCCTCCGCTACCGAAGGGGATCGCCGCCTGATCGCCGTGGTGATGGGCGGCAAAAGCTCTAAAGGGCGTGAGGAGCAGGCGCGTAAGCTGTTGACTTGGGGGCTGCGTGACTTTGCCACCGTACACCTGTTCAGCGCCGGCCAAAGCCTGGGGGAAGAGCCGGTTTGGTACGGCGAGAATCACCGGTTACCGGTCGGTAGCGCGCAAGAGCAGTCGCTCAGCCTGCCGAGAAGCGAGGCGGACAAGCTGAAGGCGCAGTACGTGATCAATACCGCACGGCTGGAAGCGCCGATTGGCAAAGGGCAGACCGTTGGCGAGATCCGCATCAGCGACAATGGCCAGGTGGTGAAAACCTTGCCGCTGGTGGCGCTGCAGGCGGTGCCGCAGGGCGGCGTGTTCTCGCGCCTGGTGGATTACGTGAAGCTGAAGCTCTGACTCGCCGGGCGGATGACGGTGCCCGGTGGTATACTGGTGCGAATGCCGATCATTGAGCCGCGCTATGGATATTAAACAACTGATTTATTTGTGTAATTTAGAACGAGAACGTCACTTCGGCCGGGCGGCGGAGGCCAGCTTCGTTAGCCAGCCGACGCTATCCATGCGATTGAAAAATCTGGAAAAAGAGCTGGGCGTTTCGCTGATT
The DNA here is from genome assembly GCF_002935055.1 of Serratia sp. SSNIH1. NCBI lineage: Bacteria > Pseudomonadati > Pseudomonadota > Gammaproteobacteria > Enterobacterales > Yersiniaceae > Serratia > Serratia sp. SSNIH1. Next base: position 3,225,796 of record NZ_CP026383.1, on the reverse strand, counting down.
AACCGCGGAAACCATTTCGGCGGTTTTACCGCCGAAGGCGAGCGGGTGCTGGCGTGGGCCCGTGAGATCGTCTCGGTTTACCAGGGGCTGAAGCTGGAGGTGGAGTCGCTCAAGCACGGCTTGCACGGCACGCTGCGCCTTGGTGTGGTGCCGCAGTGCAGTATCTCGGTATCGGAAATGCTCAAGGCGGTCAGCGAGCGTTATCCGCATCTCGATTACCGGCTGGCGGTGCTGAGCGCCGATCAACTGCTGGAGGCGCTGACGGCGCATACCGTCGACATCGGCATCGGCTTTTTCGAGCTGTCGACCTTAAAGGAGCTGCATTTCCAATCGCAACCGCTGGTGGAAACCGGCGTCGAGCTGGTATTTCATCCACAACACTTCCCGAAACTGGTGGGCGATACGCCGTTGCCGCTGGAGGCGGTTGCCGCTTTGCCGCTGTGCCTGGCCGAGCCGACGCGTTATTTCCGCCGCTATCTCGATCAACACTTCCGCGACGCCGGGTTGACGTTGCACACGCGGCTTGAGACTGCCTCGATCTTCCAACTGCTGGAGGGGATTTTCGTCGGCCTGGGCTGCGGGCTGTTTCCGCGCGGCCAGCTGCAATCGCCGCTGATGCCAGCGTTGCAGCGCCGTCCGGTGGCCATCGGCGCCATGCCGCGTCATGCGGCTGTGGTGGTCGATATGGCAGAGCGCGCCACGCCGTTGGCGCAAAAATTCTTCGACGCCGCCAGCGAGTGGCTGCGTCAGCAGAATGTCTAAAACGCGGCGTATCGCGGCCGGTAATCAGGCCGCGTAGCGGTCTTCAGTCGGCGGCGATGAAAGATTCGGCATCGCCTAGCGTTTGGCGCAGGCGATTTTCCCAGGCGTAGAGCGCGGTGGTGAGGATCACTTCCAGCGCCTGCGCCTGATTCAGGCCGCTGTTGAACAAGGGCTGCACGCTCTGCGGGGTGAATTTCTCCGGTGCGCGCGTCAGCTCGGCGGCGGTGTGGATCACCGCGCGTTTGACCGTGTCCTCGGTAAATGCCAATCCCTGAGGCAGCCCGGCGAACAGCGCCTGCGCCAGTCCGTCATCCTGTAGCTCTTGTGCCACCGTAGCCGCGCAGTAGCGGCTGCCGTTGATGCGCGAGACCGCCAGCGTCGCCAGCGCTTTCAATCGGCTCGACAACCCGTACCCTTCGGCATTGATGCCGTTAAACACGCCGTTGCGCTCACGCAGTGCGGCGGCATCGTGCGCCAGCAGCAGGTAATAAGATTCGGCGCGCGCCTGCGGGTGGCTTTGATCCAGCACGTCAAGCTGTTCGGCGGCGGCGGCTTCCGTGTCGATTGGCGGCAGGCGTGCAGTCCAGCTTAACTCTTCGGTGCTGAAGGTGACGCCATCGGCGTCTTCGACATTCGGGAAGCCGGGCACCACTACCGCCGGTCGGCCGGCCAACGCCGCTATGCCCGCCACCACGCGCGCTTGGTAGCTGACAAAACCGATGATTTGCGAAAAGGTGACGATATCCGCCGGGCTTAGCCCGACGTCGCCAAGCTGCTGCAGCGCTCTGCGGCAAATCAGCGTGGGCTGGCTGGCGAGCTGGCGGGCGTATTGGGTGATCTGGGCGAGGCGGATATTGCTTTCACGGGAGGCGTCCGGGCTGTGCAGCGGGGCGAGGCGGGCGGCGTAGTGGCTACAGAGCGACTGCACGCCGGTCACCTGAGCGACGGTCAGCGCGGTACTGAGGCGATCATAGGGTGACAGTGTCACGTATCGTGATAGCGACACCTGGTCGGGAAACAGGGCGTGGTAACCGGCCAGCGAGGCGTTGAATACCCCGGCGCGGGCGCCGAGCGCAGCGTTTAACGCTTCATCGGCGAAGGCGCCCAGCCCCAGCAGAAAACGATCGCGCAGGGTAGCCGCCTGCGGCTCCAGCGGCGCATCGCCCCGCACGCTGCTTTGGGTTTCGTGATACCACTGGGCATTATGTTGTCGACGGAGTCGTTCCATAGGGTCAATCCTTAATCATGAGCAACAGCCACCGGTGCGTGCGGCAGCGGCGGCTGGACAAAGAGTCAACATGCCCGCAGGCGGGGCGAAGGCGGATTTAGCGCAGCTCATCGCAGCACAGCGCGTGGCCGTAAACAGAGAAACCGGCGGCCAGCGTGAGCAGAAACTGCGTGAGGCGGCGATGGCGAAGGCTGTTCATCAGTGCGATATCCTGTCGTATGAGAGGCTCAACGTAGGGGATATCCTCACCGATCGCCCTGGCGAGATAAAATAATGTTACGGACTAATCAATAACTGAAAGGAATAAAATATAAGGATATATAACAAGAATGTAATTTGTATGTGCGCTTTCTTGCTAAACGGCAGGCGTGTACGGCAATAAAAAACCCGCCGCAGCGGGTTTGTTGCAGGCCAGGACGTGGCTCAAAAACGACCGCCGTCGCGTCGCCAGGCGTCGGCGGTCAGCGCCTCGCCGAAGTGGCTGGCGATAAGGCGCTTGGTCAATTCGTGCAGCGGCGCCGCCAATACCTCGGCGGTGCTGCCGCGCTCGACGATTTCCCCTTCGTGCATCACCAGCACCTGGTCGCTGATATGCTTCATCATGCCGAGGTGCTGGGTGACATAGATATAGGAAATACCGTGTTTTTCCTGCAGCTCCAGCATCAGGTTGATGATTTGCGAGCGCATCGACATGTCCAGCGAGGCCAGCGCCTCATCGGCGACGATCACCTTCGGCTGCAGGATCAGCGCACGCGCCAGCGCGACGCGCTGTTTTTGCCCGGAAGCCAGCATGTGCGGATAGTAGTAAGCGTGATCCGGCAGCATGCCGACCTGGCGCAGCGTTTGGTTGATGCGCTGCTCGCGCTCGGCAGGTTCCAGACTGGTATTCAGCCGCAGCGGCGCGTCCAGCAGCTGGCCGATGCGCTGGCGCGGATTGAGCGAGGTGCTCGGATCCTGAAAAATCATGCGAATGCGCTGGCTGCGATAGCGATAATCGCCGAATTCCAGCGGATGATCGTCGATCAGCAGTTCGCCGGCGGTCGGTTCCACCATGCCGGAGAGCATCTTCGCCAGCGTGGATTTGCCGGAGCCGTTCTCGCCGATCACCGCCAGCGTCTGGCCTTCGCGCAGGGTAAAGCTGACCGATTTCACCGCCTCGACGTGCTGGCGGCGGAACAGCCCGGTGCGGTAGCGGTAGGTTTTGCTCAGGTTGCGCACTTCCAACAGCGTTTCCATGTTATTGCTCCTCCATGTTCAGCGGGAAGTGGCAGGCAAAGAAGTGGTTTTTGACCGGGCGCAGGCGCGGCGTTTCGATGCACTTCTTCTGCGCGTAAGGGCAGCGCGGCCCCAGACGGCAGCCGATCGGCAGGTGTTCCAGCGAAGGAATGGCGCCCGGCAGCGTGTTCAACCGGCTCTTGTGCGGCAGCGAGCGGCCGAAGTCCGGCATGGCGCGGATCAGCGCCTGGGTGTAAGGGTGGTGCGGCGCCGCCAGCAGCTCTTCACACTGGGCGCTTTCCACCGTTTGCCCGCAGTACAGCACGTTCACCCGGTCGGCCCACTTGCTCATCATCTGCAAATCGTGGCTGATCAGCAAAATGGTGGTGTTGTTGTTCTGGTTGAGGCGCGCCAACAGGCGGAAAATCTGCGCCTGGGTGGTTGGCTCCATGGCGTTGGTCGGCTCATCGGCGATCAGCAGACGCGGCTGGTTGGCCAGCGCGATGGCGATCATCACTTTCTGGCACTCGCCTTCGGTCAGCTCGTACGGGAAGCTGCCCATGATGTCGTCGTGATCCTTGATGCCGACGCGGTGCAGCAGTTCGATGGCGCGGCGTTTGCGCCAGTTGAAGCGCTGCCACCAGCGGCCCTTGTAGGTCCAGCCAGGAATGGCCTGCGCCAGCTGGCGGCCGATGCTCTCGGAAGGATCCAGACAGGACTGCGGCTCCTGAAAAATCATCGAGACGTTGTGGCCCACCAGCCTGCGCCGCTCGCGCGGGCTCAGCTGCAGCAGATCGATGTCGTCGAAGCGGAAACGGTCGGCGGTGACGCGCCAGTTGTCTTTGGTTACGCCGCAGATGGCTTTGGCGATCAGGCTCTTGCCGGAGCCCGATTCGCCCACCAGGCCGCGCACCTCGCCCTCGGTCAGCGTCATGCTGACGCGATCGACCGCCTTGACCGGCCCTTCGGCGGTCATAAATTCAATCGTTAGATTGCGGATATCGAGTAACGGCATTATTCCACCCCGGCATTGATTGCGCGGCGCATACCGTCGCCTAACAGGTTAACCAGCAGCACGCTGACGAGGATGGCCGCGCCGGGCAGCATCACCGTCCAGGGCGCGACGTACACCAGCTCGAGCGAATCGCCGAGCATCGCTCCCCATTCCGGCGAAGGCAGCTGCGCGCCGAGATCGAGGAAGCCGAGCGCGGCGATATCCAAAATGGCCATCGACAGCGCGCGGGTGAACTCGGTCACCAGCACCGCCGCAATGTTCGGCATCACTGCGTACCACAGGATCTGCAGCGTGGAAGCGCCGTCGAGCCGCGCCGCCACCACGTATTCTTTCTCCAGCTCGTCGTGCACCGCGCTGTAGATGGTGCGCACCATGCGCGGCAGCAAGGCGAGCCATACCGCCAGCATGGCGTGTTCAAGTTTGGGGCCGATAAACGCCACCACCACGATCGCCAGCAGCAGCGAGGGAATGGACAGCAGGGTATCGAGAATATGGTTAAGGACCGCCGAGCGCAGCCCGTGAGTGACGCCGGCGAATACGCCGAGGATCACCCCGCAGAACGCCGCGGCCAGCGTCACCGCCAGCGCCGAGCCGAAGGTGGCGGCAGTGCCGGTCAGCAGCCGGCTGAGGATGTCGCGCCCGAGATCGTCGGTGCCGAGAAAGAACGACACGTTGCCGTAGCGCGACCAGGAAGGCGGCAGCAGCTGATAGCCGAGGAACTGCTGATCCAGCGCGTAGGGCGCCAGCAGGCTACCGAACAGCGACAGCAGCAGCAGGGCGATCACGCCGTAAAAACCGATCATCGCCAGCGCGTCGCCGTAGAAAATCCGCCAGGTGTAGCGCAGCGGGCTCGGCATCTTTTTCTCGCGGTATACGTTATCGAAGGGCATACCATTCCTTATGTTTCAGCGGGTTGGTTGCCGCACCCAGAATGTCGGCCAGGACGTTAATGGTGATCACCAGCGTGCCGACCACCATGACGCCGGCGGAGATCGCCGCATAGTCCTGCTGGCGAATGGCGTTGATCAGCCACCGGCCGAGGCCCGGCCAGCTGAACACCACTTCGGTGATCATCGCCAGCGTGAGCATGGTGGAGAACTGCAGCCCCAGCTTGGGCACGATCGGCGGCAGCGCATTGTGCAACACGTGGCGGCGAATGATGGTGAAGCGCGACAGGCCGCGGGTGGCGGCGGCCTTGATGTAGTTTTGGCTCAGCACGTCGTCGGTGCTGATGCGCATCAGGCGCACCACTTCGGTGGTGGGAGCCACCGCCAGCGCGGCGATCGGTAGGATCATGTGGCGCAGGGCGCTGCCGATCATCTCGGCGCGGTACGGCGAGTCCGACAGCCAGGCGTCGATCAGCGCGAAACCGGTGATCGGCTTCACCTGATACAGCAGGTCGAAACGGCCGGAGACCGGCAGCCAACCCAAGTGCAGTGAGAAGAACAGCATCAGCAGCAGCGCCAGCCAGAACACCGGCATCGAAAAGCCGAGCAGCGCGAAGGTGCTGATGGCGGTGTCCTGCCATTTGCCGCGCAGCACGCCGGCGATGATGCCCAGCGGAATGCCGATAAACAGCGCCAGGGCGAAGGCCAGCAGGCACAGTTCCATGGTAGCCGGGAACACTTCGCGCAGCTGTTCGCTGATCGCCTGGCCGTTGATGCTGGAAACGCCGAAGTCCCAGTGCAGCAGGCTGACGAAGTAGAACTGATAGGCGTCCAGCAGGGCGGCGCCGTTCAGCGGCGCGCGCGGCGTGAAATAGCTCAGGCTGAAGCTGACCAGCGTCAGAAAGAACAGCGTGATCAGCAGCAGCAGAATGCGGCGCAGGGTAAAGATAATCACTTTTTCACCTCCGGCGCGGATTCACGGTACACCCCGGCGAACGAGGCGTTGCCGAACGGGCTCAGCACCAATCCCTTGATGTCGTAGCGGTAGGCCTGCAGCCGCAGGGAAGAGGCCAGCGGCAGCACCGGCAGTTGCTGCTCGAGGATCTTCTGCGCCTTGCGGTAGTTGTCGATACGCTGAGACAGCTGCTGCGACAACAGCGCGTTCTGCAACACCTCGTCGAAGCCCGGGTCACACCAGTGAGCATAGTTGGTTTGCGAACGGATTGCCGCGCAGCTCAGCAGCGGCCGGAAGAAGCTGTCCGGGTCGTTGCTGTCGGTGGCCCAGCCGGTCAGGGTCAGATCGTGGTTCATCTCCATCAGGCGCGCCTCCTGAAAGCGCCCCTCTACCGGCACGATGGTGACGTTGATGCCCACCTGGCCGAGATCGGCCTGGATCAGCTCGGCGGTTTTCAGCGGGCTCGGGTTGTAAGACTGCGAGGCGGTCGGCACCCACAGCTTCAGGTTCAGCTGGCCGACGCCGGCCTGCCGCAGCATCTCGCGCGATTTGGCCGGATCGTACTCGGTGACGTGCGCGTCGTTGTCATAGGCCCAGGAGGCGCGCGGCAGGATCGAGGCAGCGGTTTCCGCCGTGCCGTAGTAGATCGACTGCATCAACCGCTGGTTGTTGATCGCCAGCGAGATCGCCTGGCGCACGTTGAGGTTGTCGAGTGGCGGTTTGCGGGTGTTGAACGCCAGGTAGGCGATGTTCATCCCCGGGCGCAGCGTCAGGCGCAGGCGCGGATCGTCGCGCAGGATAGACAGCTGGCTGGCCGCCGGATAGGCCAGCACGTCGCATTCGCCGGTCAGCAGCTTGGAGAGGCGGCCGGTACCGCCGGCGCCCAGGTCGATCACCACCTGCGGCATGCGCGGCAGCCCTTTCCAGTAGGCGGCGTTGCGCGCCAGGCGAATATATTGCCCCGAGCGGTATTCGTTGAGCAGGAACGGGCCGCTGCCGACCGGCTCGCGGTCGATCAGCTCCTGATGGCCCTCACGCGTCAGCAGATCGGCGTACTCGGCGGACAGCACCGGCGCATAGTGGGTCGCCAGGTGCCACAGGAAAGAGGCGTCCGGCGACTGCAGGCGAATCTCCACCGTATAGTCGTCGAGCTTTCTCACGCTCTGCACCGAATCGCCGAACTGCAGGCTGTCGAAATAGGGGTATTCGCCGCCGTTCACGTCGTGATAAGGGTGTTTCTGATCGAATACGCGGGCGAAGCTGAATACCACGTCGTCGGCGTTCATCTTGCGGGTAGGCGTGAACCAGGCGGTGGTCTGGAACGGCACGTCCTTGCGCAGATGGAAGCGGTAGGTGGCGCCGTTGTCCAGCACCTCCCAGCTTTGCGCCAGCTCGGGGATCAGCCGGTAGGTGTAGGGATCGACGTCCAGCAGGCGATCGTACAGCTGGGCGGCCAGGGTATCCACCGTCAGGCCGCTGCTGGCCATTTGCGGGTTAAAGGTATTCAGTATGCCGCTGACGCAATAGACAAAGCCGCTCTGGCGAATGTCCGGCAGCGGCGCCGCGGCGGGCGCGGGCGGTGTTGTCGCGGCCAGGGCAGAGCCCGTCAGGCACAACGACAGTATCCAAAAGGGTAAACCACGCATAGAGGCTCATGGGTTAATCAGCAATAGCGTTAGTGTATCGCACTCTGACCGGCAGCCCAATCCATTGAGCAAAATCGCTGAGTTTTCTGCGACTTGATTAATCATCCCTTTCAGGGGCAAGAAAAAAGTTTTTCATGTTATGTTATAATATAACAAAATCATGTTACCGTTCCCCGGCAAAGTCACAATAACGCAAGGGGATGTATGAACGAAGTTGCACTTCCACCACGCCGTTCGCTGCCGGATGCTCAGGCATGGCGCGGCGAAATGAGTGATGTCGGGCTCGATTGGGTAGGGATGCAAGGGATCGCACTGCCGCTGGAGCTGGTCGGCAAGCCATTGATGGCGAAGGTCGACGCCGGTATCAACCTGCGCGCCGAAGCGGCGGGCGAGCGCGGTATTCACATGTCGCGGCTGTATCTGGCGCTGGATGAATTGACGCAGGGTGAGCTGACGCCGCAGCGCATCGGCCGAACGCTGCAGGCCTTTCTGGATTCGCAGCCGGAACACAGCGATCGCGCCAAACTGGCGATCAGCGGCGAGCTGCTGCTGTCGCGCCCGGCGTTGCTGTCGCCGCAGCGCGGCTGGAAGGCTTACCCGCTGCGCATCGAGGCGACCCTGACTAACACGCTGACGCTGGCGCTGACCGTCGGCGTGCCTTACTCCTCTACCTGCCCGAGTTCGGCGGCGCTCAGCCGTCAGTTGGCGCAGCAACAGTTTCAGTTTGATTTTGAACAGGCGGCGGAGCGGGTCAGCCAACGGCAGGTGAGCGAGTGGCTGTTGGAGCAGGGAATGCCGGCCACCCCTCACAGCCAGCGCAGCTGGGCCTGGGTCACCGTGACACCCGAGAATGAACGGGCGTTCGAACCGGTGAAATTGATCGACCGCATCGAACACGCGCTGGGCACGCCGGTACAAACGCTGGTGAAACGCCGCGACGAGCAGGCCTTCGCGCTGGCCAACGGTCAGAACCTGATGTTTTGCGAAGATGCGGCGCGTCGTTTGTATCGCATGCTGCGCAGCCAGTGCGATTACCGCGCCTTCTCGCTGCGCGTCGAGCATCAGGAGAGCCTGCATGCCCACAATGCGGTGGCTGAGCTGAGCTGGCGGGGAGAAAATCATGCTGCGTAAAAATCCCAGCGGCCATCTGCCGCAGGTCTCGCCGCTGGCCTACATCGACCCCACCGCCATTATTTGCGGCCGGGTGATCGTCGAAGATTTCGTCTACGTCGGCCCTTATGCGGTGATCCGCGCCGACGAGTTGAACGCCGCCGGCGACATGGAGCCGATCGTCATCGGCTCGCACTCCAATATTCAGGACGGCGTGGTGATCCACTCCAAGAGCGGGGCGGCGGTCACCATTGGCCGTTACAGCTCGATCGCCCACCGCGCCATCGTCCACGGCCCGTGTCGCATCGACGATCGGGTGTTTATCGGTTTCAACAGCGTGCTGTTCAACTGCCACATCCAGTCCGGCTGCGTGGTGCGCTACAACGCGGTGGTGGACGGCGTGACGCTGCCGGAAAACCGCTATATCCCCTCGACCGAGCGCGTAGGGCCGGACAGCGACCTGTCGCGCTATCGCCAGGTCGATCGCGGCGCGCTGCAGTTTTCGGAAGAAGTGGCCGCCACTAACGTCGAGTTGGTGCGCGGTTACCAGGCATTACGCAATGAATTTTAATGAGGCTCCCATGAAACAACTTCCCGTGACCGTGCTTTCCGGCTTTCTCGGCGCCGGCAAAACCACGGTGCTGAACCACATCCTGAACAACCGGCAGGGCATGCGCGTGGCGGTGATCGTCAACGACATGAGCGAAGTGAACATCGACGCCGCGCTGGTGGAAAATGCCGTGCATCTCGATCGCCAGGAAGAGAAGCTGGTGGAGATGAGCAACGGCTGCATTTGCTGCACGCTGCGCGAAGACCTGCTGGTATCGGTGCGTGAGCTGGCGCAGGACGGGCGTTTCGATTACCTGCTGATCGAATCGAGCGGCATCTCCGAGCCGCTGCCGGTGGCGGAAACCTTTACCTTTGAGGATGAAAAGGGCGAAAGCCTGTCGCAGTTCGCCCGGCTGGATACCCTGGTGACGGTGGTCGACGGGGTGAATTTCATCCAGCAGTACCAGCAGGCGCAAAGCCTGCAGGAGGCCGGCCAAAGCCTGGGCGAGGACGATCTGCGCAGCGTGGCGGATCTGCTGATTGAGCAAATTGAGTTCTGCGACGTGATCCTGGTCAGTAAGACCGATCTGTTGACGCCATCCCAGCAAGGCGAAGTGATGGCGCTGCTGGCCAGCCTGAACCCCGATGCCCGCATTGTGCCGATCGCGCCGGGCAAACTGCCGCTGGAGGCGGTGCTGAATACCGGCAGCTTCAGCTTTGAAAAGGCGCAGCAGGCGCCCGGCTGGCTGAAAGAGCTGCGCGGCGAACACGTGCCGGAAACGGAAAACTACGGCATCAGCAGCTTCGTCTATCAGGCGCGGCGGCCGTTTGCGCCGGACAAGTTTTACCGCGTGATCAACGGCGACTGGGGCGGCGGCAAGCTGCTGCGCTCGAAAGGCTTTTTCTGGCTGGCGACGCGGCCGCGGCAGGCCGGGCAGTGGAGCCAGGCAGGGGGCATCGCCCACTACGGCCTCGCGGGCACCTTTTGGCGCGCCATCCCGCAAGATAATTGGCCGCAGGATCCCGAAGCGCGGGCGCACATTCAGGAAAAATGGGTGGAGCCGTTTGGCGATATGCGCCAGGAACTGGTGTTTATCGGCCAGCATCTGCAGCAGGCGACGATCGTGCGTTTGCTGGACGACTGCCTGCTGAGCGACGATGAAATGGCCGCCGGCGTGGATTATTGGCTGGACATGGCAGACCCGTTCCCTGAGTGGTAATTGCGCAATCTTCGTGTGGTAATGAGAAAAATTCTCAACAAAGTGCTTTACAGACGATACTGATAACTATTATCATCGTTTGGCAGTTCACGGAAGGCCACAGTTTGCGGCTCTGATGTGGAAGGCACGACATTGCTCACATTGCTTCCAGTGTTTTTTAAGCCAGCTCGGGTGCTGGCTTTTTTTTGCCTGTTATTCCTCGTCCGCTTCGCCGTTTTGCAGCAGCGCATGCTTTTTCAGCATGCCGCGCAGCTGGTGATAGGTGAGCCCCAGCAGCTGCGCCGCCTTGCGCTGATTGAAGCGCCCCTGCTGCAGCGCCGCTTCGATCAATGCCTTCTCCTGCTCAAGCTGCCAGTGTTTCAAATCCAGCGGCAGCGGTGGTAACGCGCCGGCGCCTTCAGGAACGGGCGTGACCGGCGTGGCCTCGCGTGGCGCAAACGGGTTGATGACGATGTCGTCCAGCGGGCTGTCGCTGTCGCCGTGGCGATAAACCGAGCGCTCCACCACGTTTTTCAGTTCGCGCACGTTGCCCGGCCAGCCATACTCGAGCAACGTTTGCCTGGCATGCTCGGTAAAGCCGGGAAACAGCGGCAGCGCCAGCTCGCGGCACATTTGAATGGCAAAATGCTCGGCCAACAGCATGATATCGGGCCGCCGTTGGCGCAGCGGCGGCAGCTGCACCACGTCGAACGCCAGCCGATCCAGCAGATCGGCGCGGAACTTGCCCGCCGCCGCCAGCGCCGGCAGATCGTCGTTGGTGGCGCACACCAGGCGCACATCCACCCGCAGCGGCTGGCTGCCGCCCACGCGCTCCAGCTGGCCGTATTCGATCACCCGCAGCAATTTCTCCTGCACCAGCATCGGCGCGGTCGCCAGCTCATCGAGAAACAGCGTGCCGCCGTCGGCGCGCTCGAAGCGCCCCAGATGGCGCTTTTGCGCGCCGGTAAACGCGCCGGCCTCGTGGCCGAACAGCTCGGAATCCAGCAGGTTTTCATTCAGCGCCGCGCAGTTAAGCGAGATGAACGGCCCTTGCCAGCGGTTGGAGAGGTAGTGCAGACGGTGGGCGATCAGCTCCTTGCCGGTGCCGCGCTCGCCGATCACCAGCACCGGCTTGTCCAGCTTGGCGACCTGGGAGACTTGCTCCAAGACTTCGACAAAGGCGTTTGCCTCGCCCAACAAATTCTCTGGCTGTTCGTTCATGATGAAATTCGCCAATGTTTGGTGAAAATAATCACTCTACAGCAAGCGTGCAGAGAGTCAAAAAATAATATTCGTTATTTTTCAGTGATATAAAAGTTGGCACGGGTTTTGATTATATCTTTGGGCAAGCTGTACGACTTAACTCGGCGCTTCAGACGCCATCAGAACCAAGAGGAAGTGAATTATGGGTATTTTTTCTCGTTTTGCCGACATCGTGAACGCCAACATCAACACCCTGCTGGACAAGGCGGAAGATCCGCACAAGCTGGTGCGGTTGATGATCCAAGAGATGGAAGACACGCTGGTTGAGGTTCGCTCTACGTCGGCGCGCGCGCTGGCTGAGAAAAAGCAGCTGCTGCGTCGCATTGAGCAGGGTGAAAACCAGGTAAGCGACTGGCAGGAAAAAGCCGAACTGGCGCTGCGCAAAGATAAAGAAGACTTGGCCCGTGCGGCGCTGATCGAAAAACAAAAGGTGGCCGATCTGATCGCCACGCTGACGCAGGAAGTGGCGACCGTAGAAGAAACGCTGGCGCGCATGAAGAGCGAAATCGGCGAGCTGGAAAACAAGCTGACCGAAACCCGCGCGCGGCAGCAGGCGCTGGCGCTGCGTCATCAGGCCGCGTCTTCTTCCCATGACGTGCGCCGCCAGCTCGACAGCGGCAAGCTGGATGAGGCGATGGCGCGTTTCGAACAGTTCGAGCGCCGCATCGACCACATGGAAGCCGAGGCGGAAAGCATCAGCATCGGTAAAAAGAAGTCGCTGGACCAAGAGTTTGCCGAACTGAAGGCCGACGACGCCATCAGTGAGCAACTGGCGGCGCTGAAAGCCAAGATGAACCGCTCAGAGTAAGGCGAACCGCGGCCACACGCCGGAGGTGGCCGCCTATCCAGGACCCGATAAGAAGGAATAACAATGAGTGCTTTATTACTTGCCATTCCGCTGACAATTTTCGTGCTGTTTGTCGCGCCGATTTGGCTTTGGCTGCATTACAGCAATCGGCAACAGACCGGCATCCAGCTGAGTCAGCAAGAAATGCAGCGCCTGGCGCAGCTGGCGGAAGACGCCAAACGCATGCGTGAACGCATTCAGGCGTTGGAAGAGATCCTAGATACGGAACACCCGAACTGGAGACAGTCCTGATGAGCACGACGCTGGGCAGTAAAAAGCTTTATCGCGTTCCCGAAGAAGGCATGGTGAAAGGCGTCTGCGCCGGTTTGGCCCACTATTTCGACGTGCCGGTGCGCCTGATTCGCGTGATGGTGGTGCTGTCGCTGTTCTTCGGGCTGTTCTTCTTCACGCTGGTGGCCTATATCGCGCTGGTGTTCGTGTTGGACGAAGCGCCGGCCAGCCGCTTCGAAGGCGAGCATCAGAAGACGCCGCGCCAGCTGCTCGATCAGCTGGAGTATGAGCTGGGCAGCGGCGAGCAGCAGCTGCGTCAGGTCGAGCGCTACGTGACGTCCGATACCTTCGGCGTACAGAGCCGTTTCCGCAAGCTGTAACCCTTCTTGCGATACCCGGCCAGCATAGGCCGGGTATCTTCGCCGCCGTTATCCCGTGAATGTAACCTTAATCGTCTTGTGCCGGAGGGCATTGTCATGAATAAAATCGATGTCGCAAACACCGCCAGAACGGGTGGATTTAAACGAGGAGCGGCGGCAATGTTGAAGACATTGGCTAAAGTCATCATCATAGCGTTATTGAACTATGGCCCGGCGGGCGCCGCCGGCTGGCTGTTGAAGACCGTCGGCCGCAAACCGGTGCGCTTCGTGCTGGCGCTGGTGCTGGAACCGCTGTTCCGTAAAGGCCTGAACAAGGCATTCGGGCGTTACGTCAAGGAGAGCAATGAAACGACTGCAAAATGAGTTAACCTCGCTGGTTAACCGCGGAATGGATCGCCATCTGCGCCTGGCGGTGACCGGCCTGAGCCGCAGCGGCAAAACCGCCTTTATCACCGCCTTCGTCAACCAACTGCTGCATGTGCACAGCGGCGCGCGCATGCCGCTGTTTTCACCGGTGCGCGAAGAGCGCCTGCTGGGCGTCAAACGCATCCCGCAGCGCGATCTCGGCATCCAGCGTTTCACCTATGACGAAGGGCTGGCGCAGCTATACGGCACGCCGCCGGCCTGGCCGACGCCGACGCGCGGCGTCAGCGAAATTCGTCTGGCGCTGCGTTACCGCTCCAACGACTCGCTGCTGCGCCACTTTAAAGACACCTCCACGCTGTACCTGGAGATCGTCGATTATCCCGGCGAATGGTTGCTGGATTTGCCGATGCTCGAGCAGGACTACCTGGCCTGGTCGCGCCAGATGGCCGGGCTGCTGCAGGGCGAACGCGCCGAATGGGCCAAGCCCTGGCTTGAGCTGTGCAAGGCCTGCGATCCGCTGGCCCCGGCCGATGAAAACCGCCTGGCGGCGATCGCCCAGGCCTACACCGATTATCTGCTGCGCTGCAAAAGCGAAGGGCTGCACTTTATTCAGCCGGGCCGCTTCGTGCTGCCGGGCGATATGGCCGGCGCGCCGGCGCTGCAGTTTTTCCCGTGGCCCGACGTGGCTGCGATCGGTGAATCGAAGTTGGCGCAGGCCGACAAACACACCAACATCGGCATGTTGCGCGCTCGCTTCAACTACTACTGCCAGTCGATCGTCAAAAACTTCTACAAAGAACATTTCGTCCGTTTCGATCGGCAAATCGTGCTGGTCGACTGCCTGCAGCCGCTCAACAGCGGCCCGCAGGCGTTCAACGATATGCGTCTGGCGTTGACCCAGCTGATGCAGAGCTTCCATTACGGCAAGCGCACGCTGTTCCGCCGCTTGTTCTCGCCGACCATCGACAAACTGATGTTCGCCGCCACCAAGGCGGACCATATCACCGCCGATCAGCACGCCAATCTGGTGTCGTTGCTGCAACAGCTGGTGCAAGAGGCGTGGCAGAATGCGGCGTTCGAGGGCATCAGCATGGATTGCGTCGGCCTGGCCTCGGTGCAGGCGACCGAGAGCGGTATCGTCGATCATCAGGGGCAACGTATTCCGGCGCTGAAGGGCAACCGCCTGAGCGACGGCGCGCCGCTGACGGTGTTCCCCGGCGAAGTGCCCGCCCGCCTGCCGGGGCCGGCGTTCTGGCAGAGCCAGGGGTTCCACTTCGATGAGTTTCGACCGCGCGCCATGAGCGTGGACAGCCCGTTGCCGCACATCCGTCTGGATGCGGTGATGGAGTTTTTATTGGGAGACAAATTGCGATGAGCGAGCCGATCAAACCGCGTATCGATTTTGACGAGCCGCTGCAGCCGCCGCAGGAGCCGGCGTTGCGCGCCGGCGTCGCTTTCGATGCCGAACAGGCAGAAAGCTTTTTCCCGGCGGCGCCGGAGCTGCAGCAGGAAGAGGAAGAAGGGCGCGCCGAAGGCATCATCAACGCCGCGCTGAAACCTAAACGCAGCCTGTGGCGCAAAATGGTCACCGCTGGCCTGGCGCTGTTCGGCGTCAGCGTGGTGGCGCAGGGCGTGCAGTGGGTGCATACCGCCTGGGTGCAGCAGGACTGGATCGCCATGGGCGGCGGCGTGGCCGGCGGCCTGATCGTGTTCGCTGGCGTCGGTTCGGTGGTCACCGAGTGGCGGCGTTTGTATCGGCTGCGCCAGCGCGCGGAAGAGCGCGACGTGGCGCGCGAGCTGCTGCACAGCCACGGGCTGGGGCAAGGGCGCGAATTCTGCGAGAAGCTGGCGCGTCAGGCCGGGCTGGATCAGGGGCATCCGGCGTTGCAGCGCTGGCAGGCGTCGCTGCATGAAACGCAAAACGATCGTGAAGTGGTGGAGCTGTACGCCAAACTGGTGCAGCCGGTGCTCGATAACCAGGCGCGGCGCGAAATCAGCCGCTCCGCCGCCGAGTCGACGCTGATGATCGCCGTCAGCCCGTTGGCGCTGGTGGATATGGCGTTTATCGCCTGGCGCAACATCCGTTTGATCAACCGCATCGCCGCGCTGTACGGCATCGAGCTGGGCTACTTCAGCCGCATTCGTCTGTTCCGGCTGGTGCTGTTGAACATCGCCTTCGCCGGCGCTTCCGAGCTGGTGCGCGAAGTGGGCATGGACTGGATGTCGCAGGATCTGGCGGCGCGGCTGTCGGCGCGTGCGGCGCAGGGCATCGGCGCCGGGTTGTTGACCGCGCGGCTCGGCATCAAGGCGATGGAACTGTGCCGCCCGCTGCCGTGGCTGGAAGGGGAAAAGCCGAAGCTTGGCGATTTCCGCAGCCAGCTGATCGGCCAGTTGAAAGACACGCTGAAAAAGAGCGACGGCAAGGCCAAATAACCCCCACGACGGCGCTCTCAGGAGCGCCGTTTTCTCAACGGCGCCGACGCCGAACGTACTCGAGACTTGACGACAGTCGATCCCCCTGTGAGTGCGTGATAAATCTCTGAAAAATTAATTTTGGTTGTGATAACTCTCTGTTTGTAGGCTAAAATGACGCCGATGCTGTTATCCGCTTGCGTTTAAAATCGGCAACCACGGCAATAAATCAGAGTTCTGTCAACTTTTGCTGACAGATCGCTTCTACCGCCCGGTGCGAGGGAGTATCATCATCGTCAACGATCCCCGCACCTGCAGAGATAAGGCCAACACTGATGCGTTTGGAAGTATTTTGCGAAGACCGCCTCGGTCTCACTCGAGAATTACTCGATCTTTTGGTATCGCGCAGCATTGACTTACGTGGCATCGAGATCGATCCCATCGGCCGCATTTACCTCAATTTCTCCCAGCTGGATTTCGATACTTTCCGCGCGCTGATGGCGGAGATCCGCCGCATCGCCGGCGTAACCGACGTGCGCACCGTCAGCTTTATGCCTTCCGAACGCGAGCATCGCGCGCTGCGTGCGCTGCTGGAATCGATGCCGGAACCGGTGTTCTCTATCGATATGAAGGGCAAGGTCGAGCTGGCCAACCCGGCGGCGCAGGCGCTGTTCAGCCTGAACGAAGACAAGATCCGCAACCAGACCGCCGGGGCGCTGATCGGCGGCTATAACTTCAGCCGCTGGCTGGAGAGCGAGCATACGGCGCCGCACTCCGAGCGGGTGGTGATCCGCAGCCAGGACTTCCTGATGGACATCACGCCCATCTATCTGGAAGACGAACAGCAGCAGCCGGCCGCGGTCGGTGCGGTGGTGATGCTGAAGTCCACCGCGCGCATGGGCCGCCAGCTGCAAAATCTGTCGGTGAACGACGATACCGAATTCGACCACATCGTCGCGGTAAGCGCCAAGATGCGTCACGTGCTGGAGCAGGCGCGCAAGTTGGCGATGCTCGATGCGCCGCTGCTGATCGTCGGCGATACCGGTACCGGCAAGGATATTCTGGCCCGCGCCTGCCATTTGCGCAGCCCGCGCGGCAAACAACCGTTCCTGGCGCTGAACTGCGCCGCACTGCCGGATGACGTGGTGGAGAGCGAGCTGTTCGGCCATGCGCCGGGCGCTTATCCCAACGCGCTGGAAGGCAAGAAAGGCTTCTTCGAGCAGGCCAACGGCGGTTCGGTGCTGTTGGATGAGATCGGCGAAATGTCGCCGCGCATGCAGACCAAACTGCTGCGTTTCCTCAACGACGGCACCTTCCGCCGCGTTGGCGAAGAGCATGAGGTGCACGTCGACGTGCGCGTTATCTGTGCCACCCAGAAAAACCTCACCGAGCTGGTGCAGCGCGGCGAATTCCGCGAAGACCTCTATTACCGCCTCAACGTGCTGACCATCACCATCCCGCCGCTGCGCGAGCGTCCGCAGGACATCATGCCGCTGACCGAGCTGTTCGTGGCGCGCTTCGCCGATGAACAGGGTGTGGCGCGGCCCAAGCTGGCGAGCGATCTGGGCGGCTTCCTCAGCAAGTACGGCTGGCCGGGCAACGTGCGCCAGCTGAAAAACGCCATCTACCGCGCGCTGACGCAAACCGAAGGCTACGAGCTACGGCCGCAGGATATCGTGTTGCCGGAGTTCGAGGTGGAGATGTCGCTGGGCGACGAGGTGCTGGACGGCTCGCTGGACGACATCAGCAAGCGTTTCGAGCGCTCGGTGCTGACGCGCCTGTATCGCACTTATCCCAGCACCCGCAAGCTGGCGAAGCGCCTGGGCGTTTCCCATACCGCCATCGCCAACAAGCTGCGCGAGTATGGCCTGAGCAGCCGTAAAGGCGGTGTCGAGGGCGAGGAATAAGAAAGGCGCCTTGCGGCGCCTTTAACGGGTTTCCAAAGCCGGCGTTCGCCGGCTTTGTTATTTCAGCGCAGCCAGCGCGGCGTCGTAGTCCGGCTCGGTGGTGATTTCGTTCACCAGCTCGCTGTACAGCACGTTGTCCTGGCCATCCAGCACCACGACCGCACGCGCGGTCAGGCCTGCCAACGGGCCTTCGGCGATTTCGACGCCGTATGCCTGCTTGAACTCGGCGCCGCGCAGGGTGGACAGGGTGACCACGTTGCTCAGGCCTTCCGCGCCGCAGAAGCGAGACTGCGCGAACGGCAGATCGGCGGAGATGCACAGCACCACGGTGTTATCCAGGCCGCTGGCCAGCTGGTTGAATTTACGCACCGACGTCGCGCAGACGCCGGTATCGATGCTTGGGAAGATGTTCAGGACTTTGCGTTTACCCGCGAAGCTGCTCAGCGCCACGTCTGACAGGTCTTTGGCAACCAGTGAGAAGGCCTTGGCCTGTTCGCCCTGCTGTGGCAGTTTGCCCGCTACGCTGACCGGATTGCCTTGAAAATGTACTGTCTGAGTCATTGCTAGATTCCTTTTACAGGTGTTTATACAAAGGGTATGAACCTGATGAAACGGCGCACCGGCAACGGCATTTAACATCAGGTTCACACTCTGGCGCCAGTTTATGACAACCGGGGCGGATTGGATATCAAAGTTTGCTAAATAGTTGTATATATTAGGCTGTTCTATAAAACATCACCGGCGCATCAGCCTGGCTGAATGCGCAGTTTTCGCTCAGGAGCCGTTATGAGAGACATGCGTTTTTACCCGGAAGCCTGGCCGCTGCATACCGCCTTCGTGATTGCGCGCGGCAGCCGCACCGAAGCCCGGGTGGTGGTGGTCGAAATCGAACAGCAGGACGTGCGCGGCATCGGTGAGTGTACGCCGTACCCGCGCTACGGCGAAAGCGAGGAGTCGGTGATGGCACAGCTGGCAGAGATGGCGCCGGCGATCGCACAAGGCATGACCCGCGAACAGCTGCTGGTACAGATGCCGGCGGGCGCCGCTCGCAACGCGCTGGATTCGGCGCTGTGGGATCTCGAGTGCCGCCTGCACGGGCAGAGCCTGTGGCATCTCAGCGGCGTGACGGCCCCGGCGCATATCCGTATGGCGCAGACCGTCAGCATCGGCACGCCGGAAGCGATGGCCTTCGCCGCGCGTGAACTGGAGCAGCAGGGCGCTACGCTGCTGAAGATCAAACTCGACGATCACTATATCAGCGAACGATTGGTCGCGATCCGCGCCGCGGTACCCCAGGCGACGCTGATCGTCGACGCCAATGAATCCTGGCAGGCGGAAGGGCTGGCGGCGCGCTGCCAACTGCTGGCCGATCTCGGCGTGGCGATGCTGGAGCAGCCGCTGCCGGCCGGTGACGACGCCGCGCTGGAGCACTTTATTCATCCGCTGCCGATCTGCGCCGATGAAAGCTGCCACACCCGCGCCGATCTACCTCGGCTGGCGCAGCGCTATCAGATGGTCAACATCAAACTGGACAAAGCCGGCGGTTTGACCGAGGCGTTGGCGCTGGCGCAGGCCGCGCGCGAACAAGGGTTCGCCATCATGCTCGGCTGCATGTTATGCACGTCGCGGGCGATATCCGCCGCCTTGCCGCTGGCGCCGGCGGCGCGCTTCGTCGATCTGGACGGCCCAACCTGGCTGGCGCGGGACGTCGAACCGGGCCTGACGTTCGAATGCGGGGCGATCGTCGATATCGCCCCGTAGGGATTAATTCGGGTAGGTCAGCAGCTCGGTCATCGCGTCGATGTAGCGCTCGCTGGCGGCATCGGCGGAGATCGGCGGGAATTCGGCGGTGATGCACGGCAGCGACAGATCCGCGCACCAGCTGCCGAACGAACCGGGCGTTTCATAACCGACGCTGGTCACCAGCGGCAGCTCGAACTTGTGCGCCAGCCAAACGCCGAGCCGCGAGCTGGCGGGATCTTCGATGCAGGCCAGCGGCTCATGGAACGACACCACCCAGTGCGGCTTCAGGCGATGGATCAGGTGACACAGCGCCTGAGTTTCCGGTTCGGAACCGGGGCGCCCGCCGGTGGAGAGCTTGACGTCGCGCACCGGCGCCGCGCTGTTCCAGCGGTAGACGGTGTCGCCGGAGCGCCAGTTGGCGGCCGGGAAGTTGCGGTTCAGATCGACGCCGTTGGCATTGGCGCGCAGCCCCAGTTGGCAGCCGTCGGGGTTGACCGCCAGCACCACGTGGTGCCGCAACCGATCGGGGGCGATGCTGCGCAGCGCGCAGGACAGGGTCACGATGGCGGCGCTCTCATCGCCGTGGGTGCCGGCGATGATAAGCCCGGTCTCCGGGCCGCTGACCGCCGCCGGGAAATAGAGCAGCGGCGCGCCCAGCAGCGAGCTGCCGTAGTTCTCTCCTGCGACGGCCAACTGGCCACGTTCACTGCGCGGTCGATGTTCGGTCATGGTGTTGTCCCTGAGTAAAAGGCCGAGAGTCATTGTCATTTTATTCAGTGTATTACGCTTTGAGGCATCTTTCCCATCGCAATTGTGCGGCGTTTGCGCGATCTGTGACGCGGCGGCGGCGAAAACGCCAATTAAACCGCACCTGGCCTGACGCTGTTGTTATACTAACGGCAGTGCTAAGCCAATCACCCGCAAGAGGATTTAACATGCCAGTAGCCAGAATTATCGCCAGCTATAGCGAAAATGAAAATGACACCATCACACTGCTGTGCGGCGTGGACGCTGAAAACCAGATCCGTCAGGGGGAGTGGTTCGGCGTGGTGAAAAATGACGACGGGCGCGGGGACGAATCGAACTATCCGTTCACCCTGCATATCGATTACCAGAAAGATGTCTTCTACCTTGATTACGGCTACGACGACGCCGACGCGCGCCAGCTGCAAAAAACCGATATTTCGGCCCGTCCGCTGGTCGAGAAAGGCTTTTTCACCGTGTTCGATGAAGAAGAAGGCGAAGAGTTCAGCTACCGCATCAACAGCATCCACCTGTACGACTGACGGTCGCTGCTGCAAACACCGCCCGTGCCGCCCTGCGCCGCACGGGTTTTTTTATCGCCTGAATCCCACTTTTTGCAACTTCTCGGCCGTGAGCGCTAGGCCGGACGGATCTTGTGCTATATGATAAAAAATTCAGATGGTTAACGGGGGAACATCATAATGACGGGAAGAAAAATGCAACGAGGTTTTCGTTTGGCGCTTTGCGCGGCGGCGATCGGCGCCTGTATGAGCAGCGCCATGGCGGCGCAGGTTCCCCCGGGCACCGCGCTGGCGGCCAAACAGGAAATCGTGCGCCACATTAAAGACGAACCGGCCTCGCTCGATCCGATCAAAGCGGTTGGCCTGCCGGAGGCCCAGCTGGCGCGCGATCTGTTCGAAGGGCTGGTCAATCAGGACGCCAACGGGAAAGTGATCCCCGGCGTCGCCACGCGCTGGCAGACCAGCGACAATCAGACTTACATTTTCCATCTGCGTAAAGACGCGCGGTGGTCAAACGGTGACCCTGTCACGGCGAAGGATTTCGTCTACAGCTGGCAGCGGCTGGTAGAGCCGAAAAACCTGTCGCCGTTCGCCTGGTTCGCGCAGCTGGCGGGGATCCAGAACGCCGAGCAGATCATCAGCGGCAAATTACCGGCCGAGCGTTTGGGTGTGTCGGCGCCGGACGACTACACCCTCAAAGTGCAGCTGGACAAGCCGGTGCCTTATTTCGTCAGCCTGACGGCCAACTTCAGCCTGTTCCCGGTGAATAAGGCGGTGGTGGAAAAATACGGCAACGACTGGACCAAGGTCGGCAATCTGGTGGGCAACGGCGCGTTCAAACTGCAGGAGCGGGTGGTGAACGAGAAGCTGGTGCTGACGCCTAACGATCATTACTGGGATCATGCGCATACCGTGCTGACCAAAGTGACCTTCGTACCCATCAACCAGGAATCCAACGCTACCAAGCGTTACCTGGCGGGTGACATCGATATCACCGAATCCTTCCCGAAAAACATGTATCAGAAGCTGCTGAAAGACATTCCGGGGCAGGTGTACACACCGGATCAGCTCGGCACCTATTACTACGCGTTCAACACCCAGCGCGCGCCGACTAACGACGTGCGGGTGCGCCAGGCCTTGTCCTACGCCATCGATCGCAAGATTATCGCGGAAAAAGTGCTGGGCACCGGCGAAAAACCGGCCTATCACTTCACGCCGGACGTGACCGCCGGCTTCAAACCGGAGGCGAGTTTGCTGCAACAGCAATCGCAGGCGGAGCTGGACGCGCAGGCCAAGGCGTTGCTGCAGGCGGCCGGCTACGGCCCGAACAACCCGCTGAAGCTGACGTTGCTTTATAACACCTCGGAAAGCCACCAGAAGATCGCCATCGCCGTGGCCTCGATGTGGAAGAAGAAGCTCGGCATTGACGTCAAGCTGCAAAACCAGGAGTGGAAAACCTATATCGACAGCCGCAACACCGGCAATTTCGACGTGATCCGCGCCTCCTGGGTGGGTGACTATAACGAAGCGTCGACCTTCCTGTCGCTGCTGACCTCGACCCACAGCGGCAACATCGCCAAGTTCAAGAACGCGGACTACGACAAGCTGCTGGCGCAGGCGGGGCGGGAAACCAATCCTGCGGCGGTGACCGCCGATTACAACAAGATGGAGCAGATCATTGCCGACCAGGCGCCGATCGCGCCGATTTACCAGTACACCAACGGCCGCCTGATCAAACCGTGGGTAAAAGGCTATCCGATCACCAACCCTGAAGACGTGGCCTACAGCCAGACGATGTATATCATCAAACACTGAGTCGATTTATTTATCGCCCCCGCCTAATGCGGGGGCTTTATTTTATCGACGATGCAACGAAGAAGGTAATTAATTTTCCCACGCGATAAACCCCGTTTAATAATAAACAGGGTTGCCATCATCACATGATTATTTCGTTATTTCAGAGAGAGGTTACGCTTATAGACAGTCCCGCATGGCATCCACCACCACGCGGCCGCTCATGTCGGTCTGGGTGATGCGGTAGCTGGTGGGGTACGAGCGTCGGGTGCTGAAACGATCGTGGACGGAGACCTTGCCAATCTGCAGGCCGGCGGCGTTCTTCACCACAAACTCACTGATCTCTTCCTGGCCCTGGTTTTGCAAATGGATATTACTGATTTTTTCCAGCGTATCGCTGGCGTTTATTTTTAAATGGTCGCGTAACATAACTACCTCCTCGTAGTGAGAAAAGTATATGCCCCTAAAATTTGCGCTGAAACAGCTTTGTGTTGATTTATTATTATCATTTTGAATTAAAAATGATAGCAATATGTTAAGTCATAATAATAACGGCATTGCCAGCGTTTTATCGGCGATATTGCCTGATTTGTCGGCAAAGGTTTATTTCATTGCCGTTATTATTAGTCTGCATTAATGGGGAAAAGCGCCTGCCTGGCCGCCGGGGCGGGAAAGACGCAGGCGACGTTGTGCCCGCAGCCGGGAACGATCGTTAACCGATGCGGCTTATCCGGCGCCAGATAACGCCGGTCATAGTCGGCATAGGCCAGGGCACGTTGCAATCGATAGGGGCCCTGCAGCTGGGCAGCGCAGGATTTGTCGAGTATCCGATAGTAGGCGCACGGCGCGGTGCCGGTATCATCGGCGGCGGCCAGGTAGGAGATATCCGCAGCGGCATAGCGCCGGCGTGCCGCATCGGCAGTGCGATGCAGGTGAGCGGGAAGCGATTCCAGGCCGTATTTCCACCGGTTGGCCTGTGGGCACTGGCCGGCGTTCAGCGTTTGCCAATGGAAGCGGCAGGCTGTTTCACTGCCACAGCTCCCCCCGTTTATTGGTTGGGGGCGCAGATGATCAAAATAGAGCCAGCTGCCGGGATCGGCCACCACATAGCGCAGCCGCACCCCGCCTGGCGGATGGGCAAAGCCGACATAATGTTGCACGAACTGGGCGCCGGCAGAGAAACCGGCCACGGTTATCGTCTGCAGCGACGGCCAGCGCCGTTTCATATCGGCCAGCAGGTTATCCATGGCGTTGAACGAACCTGTCTTCCCGGCATTATCCAAACCGCCCTCGATCCAGGAGCCGCAGCGCCACAGGGCGTCGCCGTCTTGCGGCTGGGGCAGACCGGCGGAATGGCAGTGGACGGCGAGTTTTTCCGGCACCTGGAACAGCGGGGCGGCCAGTAAAGTATCGCCTCCCGCTCCTGCCGCCTGCGCGGCGTCGATCGCCGATTGCAGCGTTTTAACGGCGTCGCGCGGATGACCGTGCATCACCACCAGTGCGTTACGCGGCTGGGCGCTGTGCTCATGGGCGACATAGTAAGAAAAATTGCCGCCGGGCGTCGCGACCCGTAAAGGGTTGGACATGCGTTCCAGCGCCGGCTCCGCGCGCAGCGGTTGGCTGGCGAACAGCAGCAGGGCCGCCATGGTACAGAACAGGCGCCGCAGCACAGCCAGGTTCAATGCAAAATGTCTTGCGCCTGATTCACTGCTTCCCGCCATCGTCGTTCCTCACCCGTTCGCAAATGTGGCTTCGCCTGAAGTATAGAGCACGCTTTTAGCCCGGCGTGAAAACTGGCGTTACAGCTTGGCCTTTGATCTCCAAGGTGTTAACGCTAGACTCAGCAACATAAGCAAGACTGAGGGGATAAATGAATGGATGTGATTGAGGGGAGCGAGCTGCAGGTCGCTGATGCGGTTTATGCTTATCAGCTGGACGGCAAGGGGGGGCGTAACGCCGATCGAGCAGGATGACAAGATCACCTGCGACGCGCCGTGCTGGCTGCATCTCGATTATGCGCACCCAGCCAGCGCCGAATGGCTGAGCACCACGCCGCTGCTGCCGGACTCGGTGCGTGAGGCGCTCTCAGGCGAAAGCTCACGGCCGCGCGTCAGCCGCCAGGGTGAAGGCACCATGATCACTCTGCGCAGCATTAACTTCAACGCCAACTCCCGGCCGGATCAGCTGGTCACCATCCGCGTGTACATCACCGATAAACTGATTATCTCCACCCGGCACCGCAAGGTGTATTCCATCGATCAGGTGGTGAACGATCTGCAGAGCGGCGCCGGGCCGACCAACAGCGGTAGCTGGCTGGTGGAGATTTCCGATGCGTTGACCGATCACACCAGTGAATTTATCGAGGATCTGCACGACAAGATTATCGATCTGGAGGACGCCTTGCTGGAGCAGCAGGTGCCGGAGCGCGGCCAGCTGGCGTTGATCCGTAAACAGCTGATCGTGCTGCGCCGTTACATGGCGCCGCAGCGCGACGTCTTCGCTCGGCTGGCCAGCGATCGCCTGCCGTGGATGAGCGACGACGATCGCCGCCGCATGCAGGACATCGCCGATCGCCTGGGGCGGGGATTGGACGATCTGGACGGCAGCATCGCACGCACCGCCATCTTGTCCGACGAAATTACCACGGTGATGGCCGACGCGATGAACCGCCGCACTTACACCATGTCATTATTAGCAATGGTATTCTTACCTACCACCTTCCTGACCGGGCTGTTTGGGGTCAACCTCGGCGGCATTCCGGGCAACAGTGCACCGTTTGGTTTCGTCACCTTTTGCCTGATGCTGCTGGCCCTGGTGGGCGGCGTCGCCTGGTGGCTGAAGCGCAGCCGCTGGCTGTAGGCAAAAATGACGAAAACCCGGTTAACATTGAGCAATATCAACATTTAGCCGGGGGAAATGGGGCATGATCTCTCTCGCAGGTGAATGCAACGTCAAGCGATGGGCGTTGCGCTCCATAATTGTCTTACTTTCTTATTTTTGAATTACTGCATAGCACATTTGATTCGTACAATGCCGGTTTAATCACCGGCATTTTTTTATTCGGCTTGCCCACTTCTTCAGGCCGCGCTTTCATCCCAGAAGCTGGCTTCAATCTTGTGCCCATCCAAATCCCGAACAAAGCAGCCGTAGTAAGCCTCACCGTAGTGCGGCCGCGAACCGGGCGCGCCTTCATCGACGGCGCCGGCCAGCAGCGCCTGCCGATGGAATTCATCCACCTGTTGCTTGCTGGTCGCGAAAAAGCCGACGTGCGTGCCGTTGCCGGGGGAGGCAGGCAGGCCGTCAATCGGCACCTGCAGCCAAAACTCCGGGTAGTCGCGGCCGTAACCGATGGCGCCGGGATGTTCCAACACGCGTCGGCAACCCAAGGCGGCCAGCGCACGATCGTAAAAGGCCGCGGCGGCCTCGAAATCGTTGGAGCCTAGCGAGACGTGGGACAGGCAGGGGGTAATATTCATTGCGCGCTCTCCAATTGACTGTATAAATAAACAGTATAGGGTAAAAACGGCACTGCCCAGTAAATTTTGCGCAAACTGTGAACAGGATCGAGATCGTCGAGAGCGGGGAATGTCGCCGCTTGCAGAGGGCAAGCGGCGAGAGGGGCTTATTTGATTTCCAGCACGTTCAACCGCTCTGGCGCTGGCACCGCGTCGTCCGAGTCTTCCGGCTGCCAACCGACCGGTTGCATCGGGATGTCTTCGCGATCGAAGGCCAAATCGCCGCCGTCCACCACGGCGCTACCGTGGTGAATGCCTTTGAAATCGAACAGATTGATATCGCTCAGGTGCGAAGGCACCACGTTTTGCATGGCGCTGAACATGGTTTCCAATCGGCCAGGGTAACGCTTGTCCCAGTCGCGCAGCATGTCGCCGATCACCTGGCGCTGCAAATTAGGCTGCGAGCCGCACAGGTTGCACGGAATGATCGGGAAGGCTTTGGCGATCGAGAAACGCTCGATGTCTTTCTCGCGGCAATAGGCCAGCGGGCGAATGACCACGTGTTTGCCGTCGTCGCTCATCAGCTTGGGCGGCATGCCTTTCATCTTGCCGCCGTAGAACATGTTGAGGAACAGCGTTTGCAAAATGTCGTCGCGGTGGTGGCCCAGCGCTATCTTGGTGGCACCCAGTTCGGTGGCGGTGCGGTACAGAATGCCGCGGCGCAGGCGCGAGCACAGTGAACAGGTGGTTTTGCCTTCCGGGATCTTGTCTTTGACGATGCTGTAGGTGTTCTCTTCGACGATCTTGTACTCCACCCCCAGGCTTTCCAGGTAGGCGGGTAGAATATGCTCCGGGAAGCCGGGCTGTTTCTGATCGAGATTCACCGCGACTAACGAGAAGTTAATCGGCGCGCTCTGCTGCAGGTTGCGCAGGATCTCAAGCATGGTGTAGCTGTCTTTACCGCCGGACAGGCAGACCATGATGCGGTCGCCTTCTTCAATCATATTGAAATCGGCGATCGCTTCGCCCACGTTGCGGCGCAGGC
The DNA here is from genome assembly GCF_002935055.1 of Serratia sp. SSNIH1. Lineage (NCBI taxonomy): Bacteria > Pseudomonadati > Pseudomonadota > Gammaproteobacteria > Enterobacterales > Yersiniaceae > Serratia > Serratia sp. SSNIH1. Next base: position 3,198,522 of record NZ_CP026383.1, on the reverse strand, counting down.
GCTTTTGCAATTTATTCAGGTTGTACTGCTCTTTTTGGCTAACGGATTGCTTTTCTGACATTTAAATCGTGCTCATTCTCAATGGGGGGCACTAGGGGCATGGCGTTGTAGACCGCGAGTTTACCATTCAACCGGCCAATTTTGATCATTATTCATCATCCAGCTTCCACGCGCCCGACGCGAGGCCTGTATGGTACGGATTGCGCGCAGGAATGCCAGCAGGTTTTAGCGACAGATTCGTCCAGACGGAGACTGCAGGAGCGGAATAACGTTTGGGGCAGGGGCGTGCAGAGCTAAAAACGGCTGGCGGTTTACACCGCCAGCGTGCGTCCCAGCGGTGCGCGCTCGCACCAGCGGTCTTTATACGGCGCCGTTGGTTTGCCGAAGGAATAGCGCATTTCCTTACCTTCTCGCTCGCATAGCTCATAGGCGGCCCGCACGTTTAACCAGGTGACGATGGTTCCAGGACAAAAACCATCCTGTTCGCGATCATACCCCCCGTTGACATAGTCAAAGCAAATCCATTTGGGGCTGTCCGCCCTGGTTATGAACTGGAATGCACAGGGCTGGCCGTTATAAAACAACACATAGCCGAATATCATGTCACGCAGCGACGTAATCATATCAACCATTTGTTGCTTGTTATCGGGTTTGACTCCCCAACGCCTCTCAAACAGCTCCAAATAAATGTCCGCTAGCTGGTTCGGCGTTAATAGCGCCTGATCCACGACATCGCCTCCGGAATTTAGGAATTTTTTTAATTCGCGGTTTCTGCTGTTCTTGGTCGATGATGAATAGCCGCCCTTGCCGCAGGTTTTTGCGAGGCATATCTCTCTTTGACTATTCAGCGAAAACGTTGAGTTAATAACGGAATGGCCATTGATGGAAGAAAGGATTTTAGACCGATAGGGAATAAGCGTTTTAATCCGACGATTGATCGGTAAAATCATTTCGTCTTTATTGAACATGAAGCTATCGATGCCGATTTTTTTAGAAGCTCGGCCAACGATGGCGATTTCTTTATTAGCATTGGTGCAGAAACCACCGAGGAGCGCACCATTGGGGGCGTGCATGACGTAGTACTTATGACGCAGATTTAACTGACGTTGCATGAAGTTTAAAACGTCAGGATGAGTGACAAAACTGCCGCCATAAAGGTTGTAACATGCTCTATATTCTTCTGCTGTGCCTTTACGCCACCCCCCGGCGAAAGAAAGTAATTTTCGTATCATGATTATTTTTTATCGTCAGTATTCAGCGGCAGGGAGTATACACGCCATCAACACAAAAATTAAGGGGCACAGCTCGCATTTTTATGCTTATTGCCGTTTTGGTTAAATATTAGCATTCAGAATGTCAATTCTTGAAAACGATAACCATCACTGTTGATTATTTGTTGATAAGTAAGTTTTGTTGTTAACGTTTCACGGGCGGTAAGAGAACAGGGCGCGAATCGCTCGCGCCCTGAAGGGGATTACTCAGTGGCGGATTTTTCCGGCTTGCCGGCCAGCAGGCTGAGGAAGTCGTATTTCTCCTTCAGCTCTTTCTCAGCGGCCTGATACAGCGCGCTGGCCACTTCCGGCTGCTGCGAGTTCAGGCGGCGGAAACGCTGTTCTTTCAGCAGCGTTTCCGACAGGCTGCTGTTCGGTGGCCGGGAGTCCAGCGCCAATGCGGCCTTGCCCTCGGCGCTACGGCGCGGATCGAAGCGGTACAGCGGCCAGAAGCCGGTGGCGGTCAGCTGTTTCATCTGATCGTGGCTGAACGCCAGATCGTAGCCGTGCTCTTCGCACGGGCTGTAGGCGATGATCAGCGACGGGCCCGGATAGGCTTCGGCCTCCTGAATCGCTTTCACCGTTTGGTTAAGCTGCGCTCCCAGCGAGATCTGCGCGACGTAGACATGGCCGTACATCATCATGCTGACGCCCAAATCTTTGCGCGCCTTGCGCTTGCCGTGTTCACCGAACTTGGTCACCGCGCCGAGCGGCGTGGCCTTCGACTGCTGGCCGCCGGTGTTGGAGTAACACTGGGTGTCGAGCACCAGCACGTTGACGTTTTCCGTCAGGCTGAGCACGTGATCCAAACCGCCGAAGCCGATGTCGTAGGCCCAACCGTCACCGCCGATGAGCCAGATGGATTTATCCACCAGGTAGTCGGCGTCGGCCGCCAGCTGGCGTGCGTCTGCGCCTTCGAGACTCGCCAGCAGCGCGCGCAGTTCGGCGATCTGCTTACGGCGCGGCTCCGGCGCCACATCCTCCATCTGCAGGGCATTGACCAACCGATCCGGCAGCTGCGGCGCCAGCGAATTCAGCAGGCGCAGCACCCGCGCGCGATGTTGATCGACCGTCAGGCGGAAGCCCAGGCCAAATTCGGCGTTGTCTTCGAACAGCGAGTTGGCCCACGCCGGCCCGCGCCCTTCGGCGTTGGTGGTGTACGGCGTGGTCGGCAGGTTGCCGCCGTAGATCGACGAACAGCCGGTGGCGTTGGCGATCAGCAAACGGTCGCCATAGAGCTGGGTCAACAGCTTGATGTACGGCGTTTCGCCGCAGCCGGAACAGGCGCCGGAATACTCGAACAGCGGTGTGATCAGCTGCGAAGTGCGAATGTCGATGCGCTCCAGCTGCGCCGGATCGATTTCCGGCAGCTGCAGGAAGAAGTCGTAGTTGTCTTTCTCCGCCGTCAGATTATCGAGGCGCGAAGCCATGTTGATGGCCTTGATCTCCGGGTTCTGGCGATCTTTCGCCGGGCAGACCTCAACGCACAGGTTACAGCCGGTGCAATCTTCCGGCGCTACCTGCAGCACGTATTTCTGGCCGCGCATATCGCGCGCTTTGACATCCAGTGATTGCAGGGAGGCGGGGGCGTGTTCCATCTCCGCCGGCTGAACCACCTTGGCGCGAATGGCGGAGTGCGGGCAGGCGGCGACGCAGTGGTTGCACTGGGTGCACAGGTCGGGCTGCCAGACCGGGATCTCTTCGGCGATGTTGCGCTTTTCCCATTGGGTGGTGCCCACCGGCCAGGTGCCGTCCGGCGGGAAGGCGGAAACCGGCAGCGCATCGCCCAGCCCGGCGAGCATCGCGGCGGTGACGGTTTTGACGAAGTCCGGCGCGGCGTCCGAGACCACCGGCGGGCGCATCGGGCTGCTGGCGTCGACCGGCTGCAGCGGGATCTCGGTCAGCGCGGCGCGGGTGGCACCCAGCGCCTGCCAGTTGCGCTCGACGATCTCCTGGCCCTTGCTGCTGTAGCTGCGGGCGATGGCGTCCTGCAGCTGTTGCAGCGCCACGTCACTCGGCAGGATCTGCGTCAGGTGGAAAAACGCCATCTGCATGACGGTGTTGATGCGCGCGCCGAGCCGGCATTCGCGCGCCAGCTTGGCGGCGTTGATGATATAGAAACGCGCCTGGCGTTGGTGCAACAGCGCCTGGACCTCCTGCGGCAGGCGCGACCAGACCTCGTCGGCGCCGTAAGGGGTATTGAGCAGGAAGGTGCCGCCTGGCTTCAGGCGTTCAACCATTTGGTACTTATCGATAAATTGCAGCTGGTGGCAGCCGACGAAGTCCGCGCGGCTGACCAGGTAGGCCGAGTTGATCGGCTGCTCGCTGACGCGCAGGTGCGACACCGTCAGGCCGCCGGCCTTTTTGGAGTCGTAGACGAAATAGCCCTGGGCATACAGCGGCGTGGCGTTGCCGATGATTTTGATGTTGTTCTTGGTGGCCGAGACCGAGCCGTCGCTGCCCAAACCGTAGAACAGCGCTTCCAGCGAGGCGCGCTGTGGCAGGATTTCGTCGCTCAGCGGCAGCGAAAGCCCGGTGACATCATCGAAGATGCCGACGGTAAAGCGCGGACGCGGCTGCGGCTGGGCCAGCTCGCGGAACACCGCCAGCGCGCAGTCCGGGCCGAACTCTTTCGACGACAGGCCGTAACGGCCGCCGATCACCCGCGGCAGCGTGGCGCGCTCACCCCGGCTGTAGGCTTCCGCCAGCGCGGTCATCACGTCCAGATACAGCGGTTCGGCCAGCGCGCCCGGCTCTTTGGTGCGATCGAGCACCGCGACGCTGCGCACGCTGTCCGGCAGGGCGTCGAGCAGATACTGGGCGGAAAACGGCCGGAACAGCCGCACCTTCAGGACGCCGACTTTCTCGCCGCGGGCCTGCAGGGTGTCGATCACCTCTTCGCAGGTGCCGGCGGCGGACCCCATCACCACCACCACGCGCTCGGCCTGCGGGTGGCCGTAATAGTCGAACGGCCGATAGTGGCGGCCGGTAAGGGCGGCGAAGGCCGCCATGGCGTCGATCACGTGCCGGCCGGTGGCGTCATACCACGGGTTGGTGGCTTCGCGCGATTGGAAATAGGTGTCCGGGTTGGCGGAAGTGCCGCGCACCACCGGATGATCCGGCGACAGCGCTCGGCTGCGGTGAGCGTCGATCGCCGCCTGTGGCAGCATTTGCCGCAGCGTATCGTCGCTGAGCGGCACGATCTTGTTGATTTCGTGCGAGGTGCGGAAGCCGTCGAAGAAATGGATAAACGGCACGCGTGCGTTGAGGGTGGCGGTCTGCGAGATCAGCGCGAAGTCCTGCGCTTCCTGCACGCTGCCGGCGCACAGCATAGCGCAGCCGGTCTGGCGCACCGCCATCACGTCCGAATGGTCGCCGAAGATAGACAGCGCGTGCGTGGCTACGGTACGCGCGGCGACGTGCAGCACAAACGGCGTCAGCTCGCCGGCCAGTTTGTACAGCGTCGGGATCATCAACAGCAGGCCCTGCGATGAAGTGAACGAGGTCGACAGCGCGCCGGTTTGCAAGGCGCCGTGCACGGTGGCGATCGCGCCGCCTTCCGACTGCATTTCCACCACCCGGGGGATGTCGCCCCAGATGTTTTGCCGGCCATCGCCGGACCAGGCATCCGCCTGTTCCGCCATGGTGGAACTCGGCGTGATAGGGTAGATGGCAATCACTTCGTTGGTGCGATAGGCCACGGAGGCGACTGCATTATTACCATCTGTAGTTATCATCGACGTTACCTTTTCATTGCTCACAAAGCCGCGAAAGCGCACTTCCGCAGTAATGGAAAAAAGTCTAACAGAGGGTTTGAACGCGGCTTTATCGTGTTTGTGTGGCGGGTGATAAATCGTCAAAGTCGTATTTCCTCGCCGATTGGGGGCCGGCGGCAATAATTGTTTTCACTGTTTAAAGACAATTTATTTCCGGCACGTCATAATTGCGCATCGGCAAATTGAAGAAGAAAACCATGAGCGCATTTATGTATTTGACGATGGCGATAGTCGCGGAAGTGATCGCCACCACCATGTTGAAAGCCTCCGAAGGCTTTACCCGCCTGTGGCCGTCGCTGCTGGTGGTGCTGGGCTACGGCGTGGCATTTTGGGGGCTGTCGATGGTGGTCAAGAGCATGCCGCTGGGCATCGTATATGCGATCTGGTCGGGCATGGGCATCGTGCTGGTGTCGGTCGCGGCGGTATTCGTTTATCAGCAAAAATTGGATTGGCCGGCGATCGTCGGTATGGGATTAATTATTGCCGGCGTGCTGGTGATTAATTTACTGTCCAAAGCCTCGGTGCACTGAGTGTTATTTTAATGTGAAAAAAGGCCGGCGTGACAGCAAGTCGCGCCGGTTGAAGAACTCAGCCATCATTCACTGAAAATAGTGGAATGCTAATTACTTAGCGCCGCCAGCATAGACGCTAATATCCTCCTCTCCGGTAGCAAAAAATGCGCCGTCATACTGAAAGCACGCGAAGATAATGAATGCCGATATTGCGGGAGAAATCTCCCCGTCGGCAACAGTGACGTTATCACTTTCTGCATGCGGCCGGGGCCGGGTAGCGGGTGGCGCCGTCACGTTTGGCACCGCGTGCCGGTGTGGAAATATTCTGCAAACAAAATAAATGCCCTGCCGATGCAAAAAAACGACAAATAATGGCTGGAATATATTTTCATTATTTATATATCGAGCTAGATTAAACAAGTTTGCATCAAAGATAGCGAAACGTGTCCGCCAAGTGACGCGCGTTATCAGCAATGGCGATTTTATACAGCGCAGTTCCGGGTTCAGGAGTGGGATAATGACGACATCAAAATGGCTGCTTGCCAGCGCCGTGCTGCTTTTAGCCGCCTGCAGCAGCAATAACGAAGAGCCAGTACAGCAGGGCAACAGTGCCAGAATCAATACGTTGCAGACCAGCGCCGGCTGCGCGGCGGTCGGCGGCGTCACCACCATCGCGCACAACCTGAACGGTGAAGCGCTGCGCATGTGCCAAATGCCGAACGGCAAGCAGTGCGAAGAACGCACGCTGGGCCTGGGCAGCTGCGCCGGGTAAGCCCGCGGCGCCAGGCCTGGCGTGCAGGATCAATACACCCAATCGCGCAGGGTATAGATAAGCGTGTGGCCGCTGCCGTTGAGCGTCAGCTGCTGGGCGTTTAGCGTCACTTCGGCGCCGTTTTCCAGCACGCTGCCGATCACCCGATCCCAGCGGTTGCGCTGTTCATCAGGGCACAGCCTGCGCGTCGTGGCCAGCGGTTTTACCGTCAGCACGCCGTCGCGTAATTGCCCCTGGCCGAAGAAGCGGTTGCACATCGCGCCGGAGACATGCAGGCTCTCGCCGAACTCTAGATTGAGCAGGCCGCCACCCGCCGGTGATTTCGCCGTTTCGCCATCCACGCTCTGCAACACAAAGTTGTGATGTAACAGATCGCCTGGCGTGACGGCCGTGTGTGGTTTCATGCTGCACCCCGCTAAGGCCAGCGCCGCAAGGGCGGTTGCCGTGGTTTTTCTCATCGCGTTCTCTCAAATAAACAGGGCGCCGCAAGGGCGCCCCGAGGTTACGCTCAGGCGTTCAACTGGTTCGGGCAGGCTTCGCCGCGTTCCAGCTGGCTGATGTTCTGCAGCGTGGTTTGCGAAATGCTGGTCAGCGCCTCTTCGGTCAGGAAGGCCTGATGGCCGGTAAACAGCACGTTGTGGCAGGCCGAGAGGCGGCGGAACACGTCGTCCTGAATCACGTCGTTCGACTTGTCTTCGAAGAACAGATCGCGTTCGTTCTCGTAAACGTCCATCCCCAGTGCGCCGATTTTCTGCTGCTTCAACGCGTCGATGGCGGCGGTGGAGTCGATCAGCGCGCCACGGCTGGTGTTGATCACCATCACGCCGTTTTTCATCATCGCGAAGGCATCGGCATTCAGCAGATGGTGGTTTTCCGGCGTCAGCGGGCAGTGCAGGGTGATCACGTCGGACTGCGCGTACAGCGTTTTCAGATCGACATACTCCGCGCCCAGTTCCAGCGCCTGTTCGCTCGGGAAGGGATCGTAGGCCAGCAGCTTCATGCCGAAGCCTTTCAGAATACGCATCGTCGCCATGCCGATTTTACCGGTGCCGATCACGCCGGCGGTGCGGTTATGCATGTTAAAGCCGATCAGCCCTTCCAGCGAGAAGTTGGCGTCGCGGGTGCGTTGATAGGCGCGGTGAATACGGCGGTTCAGGCACATCATCATGCCTACCGCATGCTCTGCCACGGCCTCCGGCGAATAGGCCGGCACGCGCACCACTTTGATGCCCAGTTCCTGGGCGGCGTCCAGATCGACGTTATTAAAACCGGCACAGCGCAAGGCGAGAATTTCGACGCCCAGCGCCGCCAGTTCTTCGAGCACTTCACGGCTGCCGTCGTCGTTAACGAAGAGGCACACTGCCTTGCAACCGGCGGCCGTTTTGGCGGTTTTTTTACTGAGTAAAAAGTCGAAGAATTCCAGCTCGTAGCCAAACTGCTGATTCACCAGTTCGAGATATTTACGGTCATACTGTTTAGTACTGTATATCGCCAATTTCATCGTGGTTTCTCCACCGTGATTTTGTGATCAATTTAACAGATTTTAGTAAATTCGACAATTAGTTAGCCCTTTGCGACGCGGGCGATATGGCCGCTGCCGGGCAGTTGCGGAGGCGTGATACGGTGGAGGGAAGGCGACGGTGGCGGCAGGCGGCAAAAAAATCCCCACGGGGGTGTGGGGAATGGCTTCTCTAGTACACAGTTAGCTAGCAGCTAAACTTTTATTAGAATGGTTGCAAGACTATTAATCATCAACGGTAACGACAATAACAAAAGTCTGAAAACTGTCCTATTTATGTGATGTATATGTAACGAAAATCTACAACCCCGCACACGTTTGCGCCAAGAAGGTGCAAATCGCTTCTGGAACCGCACTCAGCTTCACCCTATGTCAAATTCGTGCCATCATTATTGTCAATTCAGGCATAGACTTAACGAATGCCTAACTCAGGAACGAAGCAATCATTTAATGACCAGGCGATTGAAAGTATTCATAGGGACGGTGGCGGGCTGTGCAATTCTGGTGTTGGCGTTGTGGCAAACCCTGCCGCGCTGGCTGCCGGGAGTGCTATCGCATTGGTTACCGGCGGGGAGCCGGCTGGAATTGCAGGGCAATTTGCACTGGCGTCAGGGCGGCCTGGCGTTGGCGGGGGCGCGTTTCACCGCGCAAGATTGCCTGCTGGCCAACGTCGGGCCGACGCGGTTGGCTTATCACCAGGGCCGCTGGCAGCTGTCGAGCGATAAGGTCAGCGTCGACAGCGCCTGTTTGTCAAAACTGCCGGGCGGCGACGCCAACAGCGCGCCGCTGGCGCTCGATCAACTGCAGCGGGAGCTGCCGTCGCTGGATCTCACCCTTAATGACCTGACGCTCATTCCCTGGCAGCGCTATGCCGGCAAGCTGCAGCTTTCCTCCGGCCCTGACGGGCAACGCCTGCATTATCAGGGGCCGAATCTCAGCGCCGAGGCGCAGCTGGATGAAAAACAGCAGCTGACGTTGCAAAGTCTGACCATTGTCCCGCCCAACAGCGCGCAACCGCTGCACCTCGCCGGCAAGATAACCATTCCGCTGGATTTGGCCAGCCTGCCGACGCAGGGCGCGTTGCAGGGGGAAATGCAGACCGCCTATCTGGAAAAGCCGGTGTTGCTGGACATGCGCTGGCAACAGCAGCAGGGCGTGTTGACGGTGAGCGAAAAAGGCGACGATCGCCCGCTGGCGGTGTTGCCGTGGGAAGTCGCGCCGCAGCGGCTCAGCATCAAGCAGGGCGAGTGGCGTTGGCCGTACAGCGGGCAGCCGTTGAACGGCGGCCTGAACATCGCGCTGCATGACTGGAGCAAAGGGTGGGATGAAACGGAGATCAGCGCGCGGCTGAACGTGATCACCGCCGGCCACAACGGCAAGGGCAATGCGGTGCTCACTCTCGGGCCGGGCAAGGTAGGGTTGACCGACAGCGATCTGCGCTTCCAGCTGACCGGCCAGGCCAATCTGGCCGATTTCTCCACCACCGCGTCGATCCCGGGCGTGATTGGCGGCAGCATTCTTAATCCGACGCTGGTGCTGCAGCCGGGGTCGCTCCTGCGCCTGTGGGGCAAGGTGACGCCGGAAATGAAGCTGGAGGAGGCGCGTTTACCGCTGGCAGGCGTGAAGGTGACCGCCGCCGGTATCACCGGCCGCCTGCAGGCGATTTTGAGCGCCAGCGACAGTTATTGGGGGCGCTTCAAGCTGCACCTGGACGGCCAGGCGCAGGATTTCTGGCCGGACAAGGGTGACTGGCAGTGGCGCTACTGGGGCAACGGCCGGTTGCCGCCGCTGCAGGCCGCCTGGGACGTTGCCGGCAGCGGCCGCTGGCAGGACAGCGAGCTGGTGCTCGACAAACTCTCCACCGGCTTCGACAAATTAAAGTACGGTCTGGTGACGGTCGCCGCGCCGCGCCTGAGCCTCAACCAACCGCTGCGCTGGCGGCGCGATGAACAAAACCCGCAGTTCAACGGCGAGCTGCAGCTGGCGGCGGATAAGGTCAGCTTCAGCGACGGCGGCCATCTGCCGGCGCCGGTGCTGGCGCTGCAGCTGAACGGCCGTTCGCCGGACAATTTCCAGCTGCAGGGCAAACTGCAGGCGCAGCAGATCGGGCCGATCGCGCTGCGCGGCCGCTGGGACGGCGAACGCCTGCGTGGCGAAGGCTGGTGGCCGAAACAGTCGCTGAAGGTCTTCCAGCCGCTGCTCGCGCCGGATCTCAATCTCACGCTGCGCGACGGCGAGTTTTATGCGCAGTCGGCGTTTTCCGCTGCCCGCGAGCAGGGCTTCGAAGCCGGCGGCCACTGGGTGGTGAAAAACGGCGGCATGTGGCTGAAGGACGGCGAAATGAGCGGCCTGGATTTCATCCTGTCGTACCGGTTCAAGCAGCATCAGTGGTTGCTGGGTGCCAAACGGCCGGTATCGCTGCGCATCAAGTCCTTCACCAACCTGTTCGAGATGCAGAACATTTCCGCCGATCTGCAGGGCACTTATCCCTACAGTGAAAGGCAGCCGCTGACGTTGAGCAACGTCGGCGTGGACATGCTCAACGGGCATATCAGCCTGTCGGCGCTGCGGTTGCCGCAGCATGACGCCGCGGTGTTGAAGCTGGACAAGGTCGATCTCAGCGCGCTGTTCACCGCCCTGAAACCGAAGCAGTTCGCCATGTCCGGCCGCGTCGACGGCGAGCTGCCGCTGTTCCTGAACCACCCGAAATGGCTGGTGCAGAACGGCTGGATCGCCAACGCCGGCACGCTGACGCTGCGGCTGGACAAAGACATGGCCGACGCCATCGGCAGCAACAACCTGGCGACCGGCGCGGCGATCGACTGGCTGCGCTACATGGAAATCAACCGTTCGCACGCCCGGGTCGATCTCGACAACCTGGGCGAGCTGACGCTGAGCGCGCGCATCGACGGCATCAACCCGCAGAAGAGCGCCAAGCGCGAGGTGATCCTGAACTATCGCCATCAGGAAAACGTGTTTCAGCTGTGGCGCAGTTTGCGCTTCGGCGACAATTTACAGGAGTGGCTGGAGCAGGCCCTCTCACAACCTGGGGAACAACAATGAAAATCATGAGTGTGCCGGCGCTGGCAGCGGTGCTGTGCGTTTCGCTGCTGAGCGGCTGCGTGCCGCGCATCGAGGTGGCGACGCCGAAGGATCCGATCACCATCAATATGAACGTCAAGATCGAGCATGAAATTCATATCAAGGTGGATAAGGACGTCGAGAACCTGCTGAAAACCCAAAGCGGTCTGTTCTAGGAGCCGACATGAAAAAACGTTATTTGTGGCTGGCCGGCGCCGCCTGGTTGTTCAGCGCCGTGGCGATGGCGCTGACGCTGGATGAGGCGAAGCAGCAAGGGCGGGTAGGCGAAACCCTGAGCGGCTACATCGCGCCGGTGAAGCAGGACGCGGAAACGCTGGCGCTGGTGAAGCGCATCAACGCCGGCCGCGCCGAGAAGTATCAGGAAGTGGCGGACGGCAACCATATCGCCGTCGACGAAGTGGCGCGCATGGCCGGGCAGAAGCTGGTGACGCGGGCGCAGAGCGGCGAGTACGTGCGCGGCATCAACGGCCAGTGGCTGCAGAAATAAAAAAAGCGCGCCGTCTGGCGCGCCAAGAGATACGGATAGATGATTATTATGAGGGTAGTGCAGGTTTGACAGGACGTGCGTCTTGTCCGGCAGGGGTGTGGCACCCCTGCGCAGGGTCTTAGGCAGCAACCACCTGAGACAGGGCTGCCTTGGCGTCTTCCTGGGCTTTGGTCGCCACTTCCGGGCCGTAGGCGATGCCTTCCGCGAAGACGAACTCCACGTCGGTGATGCCGATGAAGCCCAGGAACAGACGCAGGTAAGGTTCTACCAGGTCGGTTGGAGTGCCTTTGTGGATGCCGCCGCGGCTGGTCAGGATCACGGCGCGTTTGTTTTTCACCAGGCCTTCCGGACCGTTTTCGGTATAGCGGAAGGTTACGCCGGCGCGGGCAACCAGATCGAAATAGTTTTTCAGCTGGGTTGGGATGTTAAAGTTGTACATCGGCGCGGCAATCACGATGACGTCATTGGCCTGCAGCTCGGCGATCAGCTCGTCCGACAGGGCCAGCGCTTCTTGTTGACGCGGGGTCAACGGAGCATCGGAAGGACGCAGCGCGCCGACCAGCTCACCGTCCAGCACCGGGATTGGCTGCGCGGCCAGATCGCGTACGGTGATGGTGTCGCCGCTGTGGGCGTTGCTCCATTGCTCTACGAAGAAATCGGCCAGTTGGTTAGACTGAGAGTAGGTCGCCAGGATGCTTGATTTCAGAACCAATACGTTGCTCATCGATAATTCCTTACGTTGTGACAGTGACATCAGGACTCAGCGTCCCTTGCATGAAGTACATGCTATTCACATTCCCCCAACAGTGATAGCGCAATATTTCGAGATCTTCGTTCGATTTTATTGAATGACATGGCGACGCTTTACTCGCGGAAGTAGGGGGAAAAAGCCGTTTGTGATAGGCTGTGCGGCTAAAGTAAAAAAATCGCTAAAAAAACATCAAACCGTTGCTAAGCCTGGCCTTGGCGGCGAAGAAACAAGGAACACCGAACGTGAAATCTCCGCTCGAGGCACTGCCGGCCCAACTGGGTGAGCTGATGCTCCGCGATCAACAACGCCTGCGTCGTCGCCTGCAGGGCGCACGAAAAATCAAAAATCCCGATGCCCAGCTGACGGTTGCCGCCGAAGTAGAAAGCGACATCGCGGCGGCGCGGCAAAAAGTGCAGGTGCGCGCCGCGTCTTGCCCGCGCATTACCTATCCGGAAAGCCTGCCGGTCAGCCAAAAAAAGCAGGACATTTTAAACGCCATTCGCGATCACCAGGTGGTGATCGTCGCCGGGGAAACCGGCTCGGGGAAAACCACCCAGCTGCCGAAGATCTGTCTGGAACTGGGGCGCGGGGTGAAAGGCCTGATCGGCCATACCCAGCCGCGCCGCCTGGCGGCGCGCACCGTTGCCAACCGCATTGCCGACGAGCTGGAAACCCCGCTCGGCGGCAGCGTCGGCTATAAGGTGCGCTTCAACGATCAGGTGGGGGACAATACCCTGGTCAAGCTGATGACCGACGGTATCTTGCTGGCGGAAATTCAGCAGGACCGCCTGCTGATGCAGTACGACACGCTGATCATCGATGAAGCGCACGAGCGCAGCCTCAATATCGACTTTATTCTCGGCTACCTGCGCGAACTGTTGCCGAAGCGCCCGGATCTCAAGGTGATCATCACCTCGGCGACCATCGATCCGCAGCGCTTCTCGCGCCATTTCAACAATGCGCCAATCATCGAGGTTTCCGGCCGCACCTACCCGGTGGAGGTGCGCTACCGCCCGGTGGTCGACGACGGCGACGATACCGATCGCGACCAGCTGCAGGCGATTTTCGATGCGGTGGACGAGCTTGGGCGCGAAGGACCGGGCGACATTCTGATCTTCATGAGCGGCGAGCGCGAGATCCGCGATACCGCCGACGCCCTGAACCGCCTCAATCTGCCGCATACCGAGGTGCTGCCGCTGTATGCGCGCCTGTCGAACAGCGAGCAGAACCGGGTGTTCCAGTCGCACCACGGCCGCCGCATCGTGCTGGCCACCAACGTGGCGGAAACCTCGCTGACGGTGCCGGGCATCAAGTACGTCATCGATCCGGGCACCGCGCGCATCAGCCGCTACAGTTTCCGCACCAAGGTGCAGCGCCTGCCGATCGAACCGGTGTCGCAGGCCTCCGCCAACCAGCGTAAAGGGCGCTGCGGCCGCGTGTCGGAAGGGGTGTGCATCCGTCTGTACTCCGAGCAGGATTTCCTGTCTCGGCCGGCGTTTACCGATCCGGAAATTCTGCGCACCAACCTGGCGTCGGTCATTCTGCAGATGACCTCGCTGGGGCTGGGCGACATCGCAGCGTTTCCGTTCGTCGAGGCGCCGGACAAGCGCAACATTCAGGATGGCGTGCGCCTGCTGGAAGAGCTGGGGGCGATCGCCACCGCCGAAAACGGCCACTATCAGCTGACGCCGCAGGGCCGGCAGCTGGCGCAGTTGCCGATTGACCCGCGTCTGGCGCGCATGGTGCTGGAGGCGCAGAAGAGCGGCAGCGTGCGCGAGGTGATGATCATCACCGCCGCGCTGTCGATTCAGGATCCGCGTGAGCGCCCGATGGACAAGCAGCAGGCCTCGGATGAAAAACACCGCCGCTTTGCCGACAAGGACTCGGACTTCCTGGCGTTCGTCAACCTGTGGGATTATCTGCAGGAGCAGCAAAAAGCGAACTCTTCCAGCCAGTTCCGCCGCCTGTGCCGCAACGATTTCCTCAACTACCTGCGGGTGCGCGAGTGGCAGGATATCTATACCCAGCTGCGCCAGGTGGTGAAAGAGCTGGGGCTGCCGATCAACAGCACGCCTTCCGACTACCGCAGCGTGCACACCGCGCTGCTGACCGGCTTGCTGTCGCACATTGGCCAGAAGGATGCGGACAAGCAGGAATTTACCGGCGCGCGCAACGCCCGTTTCTCGATCTTCCCCGGCTCCGGCCTGTTCAAGAAGCCGCCGAAGTGGACCATGGTGGCCGAACTGGTGGAAACCAGCCGCCTGTGGGGGCGCATCGCCGCGCGCATTGAACCGGAATGGATTGAGCCGCTGGCTCAGCACCTGGTGAAACACAGCTACAGCGAGCCGCACTGGTCGAAATCGCAGGGGGCGGTGATGGCCTGCGAAAAAGTCACGCTGTTCGGTCTGCCGATCGTCGCGGCGCGCCAGGTCAATTACGGCTCCATCGATCCGCTGCTGTGCCGCGAGCTGTTTATCCGCCATGCGCTGGTGGAGGGCGACTGGCAGACGCGCCACGCCTTCTTCCGCGAAAACCAAAAGCTGCGCGCCGAGGTAGAGGAGCTGGAGCATAAATCGCGCCGCCGCGACATTTTGGTGGACGACGAAACGCTGTTCGGCTTCTACGATCGCCGTATTCCCAACGACGTGGTTTCCGGCCGTCATTTCGACAGCTGGTGGAAGAGCGCGGCCAAACAGCAGCCGGACCTGCTGAACTTCGAAAAAGAGATGCTGATCAAAGACGGCGCCAACAAGATCAGCGCGCTCGACTACCCGAACTTCTGGCATCAGGGCAACCTTAAGCTGCGGCTGAGCTACCAGTTCGAACCGGGCACCGACGCCGACGGCGTGACGGTGCACATTCCGCTGCCGATCCTCAACCAGGTGGAGGATCAGGGCTTCGAATGGCAGATCCCCGGCATCCGCCGCGAGCTGGTGATTGCGCTGATCAAGTCGCTGCCGAAGCCGGTGCGCCGCAACTTCGTGCCGGCACCGAACTACGCCGAGGCGTTCCTTGGCCGCGTCACCGCGCTGGAATTGCCGCTGCTGGACGCGCTGGAGCGCGAGCTGCGGCGCATGACCGGCGTGACCGTGTCACGTGATGATTGGCAGTGGGATCAGGTGCCCGATCACCTGAAGATGACCTTCCGCGTGGTGGGCGAGAAAAACCAGACGCTGCGCGAAGGCAAAGACCTGGCCGCGTTGCGCCTGCAGCTGAAAGAGAAGGTGCAGGAGACGCTGTCGGCGGTGGCCGACGACGGGCTGGAGCAGAGCAATCTGCATGTCTGGAGCTTTGGCCAACTGCCGGCGTTTTACGAGCAGAAGCGCGGCGGCTATTCGATGAAGGCTTACCCGGCGCTGGTGGATGAAAAGGACAGCGTGGCGATCCGCCTGTTCGACAGCGAAAGCGAGCAGCAACAGGCGATGTGGCAGGGCACGCGCCGCCTGCTGTTGCTGAATATTCCTTCGCCGATCAAATACCTGCATGAAAAGCTGCCGAACAAGGCCAAGCTGGGGCTCTATTTCAACCCGTACGGCAAGGTGCTGGAGCTGATCGACGACTGTATTTCGTGTGGCATCGACAAGCTGATCGCCGAACACGGCGGCCCGGTCTGGCATGAGGAAGGCTTTGCCCGCCTGCAGGAGCAGATCCGCGCCGAGCTGAACGACACGGTCGTCGAGGTGGCCAAGCAGGTTGAGCAGATCCTGACGGCGGTTTTCAACATCAACAAACGGCTGAAAGGCCGGGTGGACATGTCGTTAGCGCTGGCGCTGTCGGACATCAAGACCCAGCTCGGCGGGCTGGTTTACCGCGGCTTCGTGACCGGCAACGGCTGGAAACGCCTGCCGGACACGCTGCGTTACCTGCAGGCGATCGAACGCCGGTTGGAAAAACTGGCTATCGATCCGCATCGCGATCGCGCGCAGATGTTGCGGGTTGAGCAGGTGCAGCAGGCGTGGCAGCAGTGGCTGAACAAGCTACCGCCGAAGCGCCAGCAGGAGGAAGAGGTGAAAGCGGTGCGCTGGATGATCGAAGAGCTGCGCGTCAGCCTGTTCGCGCAGCAGTTGGGCACGCCTTACCCGATCTCCGACAAGCGCATTTTGCAAACTATCGAGCAGCTTTCGGGCTAAGCTCAGGTGCGCCGGCCGGCAAGCGGCCGGCGCACCACAGGCTCAACAGGCCGCACAGCAGCAGCGTGGCGGCCAAATCCTGCCCGCGCGCCGCGATCGTCAACCCCAGGCCGATCAGCAGATAGTACAGCAGCCCGAATAACGCGCCGGCAGTGCCGAGTTGCTCCCGGTAGCGGGTCAGCGCCTGGCTCAGCACATTCGGGATAGCCAACCCGAACGCCAGCATCACCAGCGCGCAGGGAAGCAGCATCCACAGGCTGTGTTGCCACCAGAACAATGCCACGCCGCTGGCCACCGCCAGCAACCCGCCCAGCAGGATCTGACGCTTGGCGCTGACGCCGCGCGCCAGCAGGTGGCGGTTCAACAGCGCTCCCGCCAGGCTGCCCAAAGCCAGCATCGCGCCCGAGTAGCCAAACTGCTGGCTGCTCAACCCCAGCCTTTCGAACATGAACGGCGCCAGGCTGAAGTAGCTGAACACCATGATATTGAAGCTGGCGACCAGCAGTGCCGAACACCAGATGTGCCGATCGCGCAACATCGTCGTCAGGGCAATGCCCGGTGCGGCGGCCGTTGCGGTCTGCCGCTGCCGCGTTTCCGGCAATGTGCCGTAGCTCCACAGCAGCAGCGCTAGCGCCCAGGCCGCCTGCGCGATGAAGATCGCCGCGCTGCCGCCCCAGGCGACCAGTGCGCCACCGGCAAACATTCCCAGCAGCGGGCTGATGGAAAGCGCGATGCCGACCAGCGCGAACATGCGCCCCAGCGCCGGGCCTTGATAGACGTCACGCAGCATGGTTTGCGTGACGATTGAACCGACCGCGGCACCGAAGGCGATCAACGCACGGGCGGCCAGCAACAGCGTGAAGTTGCCGCTCAGCAGCGCGATGCCGGCGCCGACCAGATAGAGCGCCAGGCCGGCCAGCATCGCCGGACGGCGGCCGAATCGATCGCAGAAGGCTCCCCAAAAGGCGACGCCGAGGGCGAAGGCGAAGAAATAGATGGATAACGTCTGCCCGGCCTGCGCGGCGCTGATGCCGAAATCGCTGCGGATGGCGGTAAGCGCCGGGCTGTACAGCGTTTCCAGGATCTGCGGCGTCATGATGGCGATGACGAGCAGCGGTAAAGATAAGCGTTGCATGATGCACATTCTCCCTAAAAGTTAATGCGGCCAGTATAGGGAGCGGCGCTTTGTTCGATTACAATCATTCGGACAAAAAACAACAGATATAGGACAATCCGATGGCGCTGATTCAACAGCATCACCCGTTCGATCCGGATCGGCTGCCGGCGCCGGTGCTCGGCATTGCGGCCGAACTGGCGGAGCACGACTCCGGGCTGCATTGGCATCAGCGCTCGCAGCTGCTGTATGCGCCGCAGGGGTGCATGACGGTCACGTTGGCGCAGCAGTGGCTGATTCTGCCGCCGACGCGCGGCGTCTGGATACCGGGCGGCATTGCGCATCGGGTGCAGCTGCGCGGCCGCGTCGCGTATCGCTCGCTGTATTTCGACCCGGTGCTGACCGCCGCCATGCCGCCACAGGCTGCGGTGCTGGCGGTGAACCCGCTGTTGGCGGCGATCGTCGAGCGCATCGCGCACTGGCCGCTGGACTCTGCGTTGGCACAGCCCCAGGCGCGCGATTTGCTGGCGGTACTGATCAATGAGCTGAGCGAGGCGCAGTGCGAGAATACCCAGCTGCGGTTGCCGCAGGATAGGCGTCTTGCCGCCTGGCTGGCGACGCTGCCGGAGAGTGACGAGTTGCCGGGATTGGCGGCGTTGGCGCAGCGCTTGAATCTGCACGCCAAAACGTTGACGCGGCTGTTTGTGCGGGAAACCGGCCTGAGCTATCAGCAGTGGTGCCAGCAGTGGCGGTTGATGCGCGCGATCGAACTGCTGGCGACGTTGCCGTCGGTCAGCGCGGTGGCGCAGCGGTTGGGGTTTTCCAGCGACAGCGCGTTTATCGCCTTTTTCCGTCAGTTCACCGGCACCACGCCGCGGCGCTATATGCAAGGGGGCTGAAAAAGCACAACGGCGCATAATGCGCCGCTGAGAGAGGATTATTTGCCTGCGGCCAGGGCGTCCAGCGCTTCGCGGATGCCGGGTACCGCCAGGGCGCGGTTATCGGCGCGATAGCGATCTTTCGCCGCCGGCGCCGAACTTTGGATGGCGATCAGCTGCCAGCCGTCGGCGGTTTTCAACAGCAGCGGTGAACCGCTGTCGCCGGGCAGGGTATCACATTGGTGCGACAGTACGCCTTGCTGGGCCCAGCCGGTCACCTTGCAGTTTTGGTGGCTGTAAAGGTCATCCAGATGATCTGCCGGGTAACCCGCCTGAGTAATCAGCCGTTTGGCCTGTTTCAGGGCCTGGGTCAGCGCCTTGCTGTCGCCTTGCCACAGCGGCAACGGTGCGATCGGCAGCGGCTTTTTGTCTTTCAGGCGGATCAGCGCAAAGTCATAGGCGGCGGCGGCGGGCGGCACGATCCAGCCATCACCGTCCGGCTTCAGCTTTTTGCCCAGCTTGCTGTCGACCAGGGTCTCGATATTGCCGGTTTGATACTGCCAGGATTTATCGCCTGCCACGAAGCGCAAAGCGATGGCTTTATCCAGTTGCCCGGGCGGCGCCAGGACGCAGTGGCCGGCGGTCAACGCCAGGTGCGGGGAGATCAGCGTGGCGGTGCACAGATTGCCGCTGGCGGTTTCGACCTGGCCGATGGCCTGCCACGGCTGGGCGGCGGTATCCGTGACCTTGATTCGTTCATCTTTGCCGAAAAACAGACGCGTTTGCTCGGCCTTGGACGGGCCGTCGGCACGTGCCGCCTGAGCAGCGATGAGCGGGAGTGAGCACAGCAACAGTAAAACGGATATGCGCATAGATCTCTTGCCTGACAAATACGGATCATCCATAAACACACTGAATGCTAACTATAGACTGATTTAGCAGCCATGTGGATGGGCAATAATTGATTTTTCAATAATTTCCCGCCGGCGATGCGGCAGGCTACAGGTAAAAAAAGACGGCGATCAGTCCACAAAGGATCAGGGCGGTCAGAACGATCTCGAACAAGTAGCGGCGCAGCATCAATGAGAACCCCCCGATGAAAAAACACCCGGCGAACCGGGTGTCGTATACGTCAAGCCTGAAGCGGTGAGGGGACCCTCACGTCATTACGCTTTTTTGTGGCTGGCTTTCTTGTGGTGCTTTTTAGCCGCCTGGGCTTTTTGCGCCGGGGCTTTTTTGCCGGCTTTCTTGTGATGCTTTTTGGCCGCCTGAGCTTTCTGAACCGGGGCTTTCTTGCCGTGGTGTTTCACCTGAGCTTTAGCCGGCGCAGCGGTGGCGGTGGTTGCGGTAGCCGCAGGTGCGGTGGTGGCAGCCTCGGCAGCGAAAGCCACGGAAGACAGACCCATTGCAGCGGCAACAACCAGAGCTAATACTTTTTTCATCGCAGAATCCTCAACATGACTTTTGGGTATCAACCCCACTGCGGGGCCGTTGAGATGATAGTAGGCAAACGGCGCCCGGCTTTCCGTGAGTGATTGGTTTCGGCTTGTAACCTAATGTACAGGGCGGCGGCGGCAAGGGGGATTGCTGCTATAATGACCGCCAGGCGCGATAAAAGGGATTTAAAATGAACGAGATAACGATTCGCTGTGGCGTGACTGAACAGGGCGAGGTGCCGCTGGCCTATGAGGACTGGGGCGATGAGGCGCACCCGCCGCTGCTGCTCATCATGGGCATCGGCGCACAGCTTCTGCTGTGGCCTGACGATTTCTGCCGTGCCCTGGTGGCCAAGGGGTTTCGGGTGATCCGTTATGACAACCGCGACGTTGGCCTTTCCGGCAAAACGCAGGCGCAACGCACGCAACCGTTGTGGCTGCTGATGCTGCGCGCCCAGCTCGGTTGGCAAACGCCGGTGCCTTATACCCTGGCGGACATGGCGGCGGACGCGACGCATCTGCTCGATCACCTGCGTATCCCGCAGGCCCACGTCTTGGGCGCCTCGATGGGCGGCATGATCGCGCAGGTGCTGGCCGCCGACTATCCGCAGCGTGTCGCCTCGTTGTGCATCTTGTTCTCCAGCACCAATCAGCCACTGTTGCCGCCGCCGGCACCTTCGCTGCTGTGGCTGTTGGTGCGCCGACCTGCCGCCGATCTGACGCTGCAGCAGCGCCGCGAGGGGATGAAAGCCTTCCTGCGCGCGCTCGGCACCCGGTTTTACCCGCCGGAGGAGGCGGAGCTGGATGCGTTGGTGCATCGGCTGTTGAAGCGGGGCGTAGATCCTGAAGGCATGCAGCGGCAACTTTCCGCGTTGCTCGGCAGCGGCGATCTGCGTCGCTACAGCCGGCGCATTGCCGCGCCGACGCTGGTCATTCACGGCGATCGCGATCGGCTGGTGCGCAAGGCGGGCGGGGTGGCGATCGCCCGCGCGGTCGCCAACGCCAAATTACATATTATGCCAGGTATGGGGCATGATCTGCCGGCCCCGTTGAGGCCGCAGCTGGCGGCGATGATCGCCCGTCATGCGCTGGGATGAGAGGCCGGAATGTCAGCGTTTTTTGCTATTTTAGTTACAACATACTAATGGTGGGTGGCCACTCGCCACTCTGTAGCCAAGGCGATGTCGGCACAGAACGTGCGTTATGAAGCATTATCCGGTCTTGCAGGCGGGAAGAGGGCGCGGCAGGGCCGCGCCAGGGGAGATTACAGGTAGCGGTTTTCCAAATGCTGACGGAAGTAGCGTGGGTTGAGCGCTTCGCCGGTTGCGTTGGCGATCAGCGTCTCGGTCGGGAAACGGCTGCCGTGGCGCCAGATGTTGTGCTGCAGCCAGTGGAACAGCGGCTGCAGGTTGCCGGCGGCGATGTCCTCGCCGAGAGAAGGCAGGGCCTGACGCACGCTGTGGAACAGCTGCGCGGCGTACATCGCGCCGAGCGTGTACGTCGGGAAGTAGCCGAAAGCGCCGTCGGTCCAGTGAATATCCTGCATGCAGCCGTTGCGGTAGTTGCCGATGGTGTCGAGGCCGAGGTAAGCATGCATCTTCTCATTCCACAGCGCCGGAATGTCTTCCACTTCGATATCGCCTTCGATCAGCGCTTTTTCAATTTCGTAGCGCAGGATGACGTGGGCAGGATAGCTCACCTCGTCGGCGTCGACGCGGATCAGGCCCGGTTTAACGCGCTGGTTGAGGCGAATGAAGTTGGTTTCTTCCAGCGCCGGCTGTTCGCCAAACTGCGCGGTAACCAGCGGACGCAAGATTTTCAGGAATTCATTGCCGCGCGCCAGCTGCATTTCGAACAGCAGGCTCTGCGATTCGTGGATAGCGGTGGAACGGGCCAGGGCGACCGGCTGGCCGAGCAGATCGCGCGGCAGATTCTGCTCGTAGCGGGCGTGGCCGGTTTCATGCACGATGCCGAGCAGCGCGGTCAGAAACTCTTTCTCGTTGTAACGGGTGGTGATGCGCACATCTTCCGGCACGCCGCCGCAGAACGGGTGGGCGCTGACGTCGACGCGGCCGTTGTCGAAGTTGAAACCGAGCAGTTTCATCACGCTGAGGCTCAGCTGGCGCTGGGTATCCACATTGAACGGCCCCTGCGGCATCTGGCAAGGCTCATTGGCCTGCTTGGCCACCACGCGCTGCAGTAGCTCGGGCAGCCAGGTTTTCAGATCGCCGAAGATGCGGTCGAGATCGCTGCTGCGCATGCCCGGTTCATACAGGTTGAGCAGGGCGTCGTAACGGCTGGTGCCGGCCGCCTGTGCGCGGATCTGCGCCTCTTCCCGACTGAGCTTGACCACCTCGCGCAGGTTCTCGACGAAGCCGTCCCAATCGTTGGCCGGGCGCTGGGCGCGCCAGGCGTGTTCGCAGCGCGCGCCGGCGAGCGACTTGGCTTCGACCAGCGACGCCGGCAGCAGCACGGCGTCTTCATATTGGCGGCGCATTTCGCGCAGGTTGGCGCGATCGATTTCGTCCAGCGTCTCTTGCTGTGCGCGATCCAACAGCTCGCCGGTGCTTTGTGCCGTTAAAATCTGGTGCTGCAGCACGCTCAGCTCGGCCAGCGCTTCGGAGCGCGCCTTGCTGCCGCCCGGTGGCATCATGGTTTGCATGTCCCAACCGGCGATGGCGGACAGGTGGCCGAAACGCGACAGCCGGCTGAACAGGGCGCGCAGGTGATCGTAAGCAGACGTGTTGGAATGTGCAGATGTCATTATTATTCGGCTCCAATGAGAAGGTCCGGCGGTATTACGCCAGATCGGCTTTTAAACTGAATGTCGGCTTCACCGGCCAGCAGAAACGGAAGCTGGCGCCGCCGAGCGAACTGCCTTCGACGAACACCTGTCCCTGGTAGGCGACGGCGATGGAATGGACGATGGCCAGCCCCAATCCGCAGCCGCCGGTAGCGCGATCGCGGCTGGGGTCGAGACGGACGAAAGGTTCAAACACCCGTTCGCGCTCTTCCGGCGGAATGCCCGGCCCGTCATCCTCGACCTGCAAGCAGGCGAGGTCGCCGTCAAACCACAGGCCCACGCGCAGACGCTGTTCGGAATAGCGCAGCGCGTTGTTGACCAGGTTATCGAGCACGCGCTCCATCAGGCGCAGATCGACGCCGCCGAAGTCGCCGACGTGCGGGATATCGAGCTGGATGTCGCGTTCCTGATGAATAAGACGGATATCATCGACCTTGTCCTCGAGCCACTTTGGCAGATCGATGGGTTCAATGTTTAACGCAACCTGCGGACGGTCCAGACGGGCATAGGTCAGCAGCTCGTCGATCAGCGACTCCAGCTGGCCAATATCGCGGTTCAACGCCTGCAGCTCGCTGTCGGACAGGTTATCGCTCATCTCGAGCCGATAACGCAGGCGCACCAGCGGCGTGCGCAGCTCGTGCGCGATGCCGTCGATCAGCTGTTTCTTGCTGGCGATCAGGGTGTTGACGTTGTCGGCCATTTGGTTGAACGCCACGCCGAGCCGGCTCAGGCTGGAGGTGGGATCGAAGTGGGTACGCTCATCCAGATGCCCGGCGCCGAGGCGCTGGGCGGCGTTTTCCAGCTTGAGCAGGTCTTGCCAGTGCGGCCGCATCCACAGGAACACCGGCAGCGCCAGCGACATGCCGATAAACACCAGCAACACCAGATCCAGCAGGCGCATCTGATGCAGATAGAACAGATAAGGAATGGGGCCGACCACCAACACGTAGTGGCTGCGCGGAATGCGCTGCATAAAGGTGTACTGATCGTCGAGGGCGATGATTTCCCCCAGCCGCAGCCGTTTTTTCAGATCCTCGCTCAGCTCCTGTTTGCCGAGCGGCTCGATATGCAGCTTGAACGACAGGTTGAGATCCAGCGTGGCGATGGTCTTGTTCCAGTCCTTCAGCGGGATTTCGCGCAGCTCGCTGCGCATCAGGTACAGCGAACTTTTCATCAGGTCGTCCATCGACTGGCGGCCGGCGCGCTCGGCGGTCACTTTGTACACCAGGCCGACCAGCATCGCCATCACCAGAAAACAGACGAACAGCAACAGGAAGAACTGGACGAAAAGTTTTCTCATTGTTGCACCGATGCCCAGGCGTTAGGGGCGAACAGATAACCTTTATTGCGCACGGTCTTAATGCGGAACGGCTCCAGCGCGTTGTCGTACAGCTTGCGGCGCAGGCGGGAGATCGCCACGTCGATGCTGCGGTCCATACCGTCATAGCTCACGCCGCGCAGGTTTTGCAGCAGCGCCTCGCGATCCATGATCTGCCCGGCGTGGGTCGCCAGTTCCCACAGCAAATCGAAATCCGAGGTGGACAGAGTGACGGTTTCTTCGCCCAGCGTGACCTGCCGGTTGACCGGATCGATGCACAACAGCCCGAAATGCAGCGCGTTGTGCTGGGTGAGCGGCTGAGCCGTCTCTTCTTTCGGCTGCTGGCTGTGTTGGCGCAGGTGCAAACGCAGGCGCGCCAGCAACACCGCCGGCGGCGTGGTTTTCAGGATATAGTCGTTGGCGCCCATTTCCAGCGACAGGATATGGTTCATGTCGCTGTCGAGCGAGGTGAGCAGCACGATCGGGCCGGGGAAGGTGGGGCGCAGATCGCGGCACAGCGTCATACCGTCTTTGCCGGGCAGCATGATGTCCAGCAGCACCAAATCGGGTTGCTCGCGCTCGATGCGCGCCTGCGCGCTGTCGCCGCGAGGCTCGATCAGCACCTCGATGTCGTGTTTGCCCAGATAGGCGGCGATCAGTTTGCCGACTTCAGGATCGTCTTCCACAAAAACAATTTTATGCATATGCCCGTGTTTTAATAAGAAAAGCGGATTTCAGCATAGCGCGGCCTGCGAGGATGCGCCATGCGGATCTTTGCGTCAGCGCAGCGGCCGCCCGCCATCGACGCCGTGGGTGCGGCCGGTCACGTAGCGGCTCTCCAGCAGGTAGTTCACCAGGTTGACCACTTCGCTCTCGCCCGGTGCGACTTTCATCAGCGACTTCGCCAACGCCTGCTGGCGATAGGCTTCATCGTCGCCCGCATTGAAGATGATCAGCGCCGGCGCGATGGCGTTGACCTTGACCTCCGGCGCCAGCTTGCGGGCAAACGATCGGGTCATATTGTCCAGCGCGGCCTTGCTGGCGGCGTAGGCGATGTGTTTGTCGCTGCCTTTTTCCACCACGTAGTCGGTCAGATGGATAATGTCCGCGCCGGCCTGGCCCTGGCCGGTCAGGCAGGATTCGAGCAGCTGATTGAGCAAATAGGGCGTATAGACGTGAATCTGCAGCATCGCTGCCATTACCTGCTCCGGCGGCACCTCCGGCGACTCGGCCTGCCAGGCGCTGGCGTTGTGGATCACCGCGCGCAGTTTGGGCGCCACCTGCCGCACCCGATCGGCGAAAAGGTAGATGCCTTCGTGCGTGGAAAAGTCGCCCTGAATGCAGCAGGCGCCCAAGGCTTTCAACTCGGCCATCGCCGGATATTCGCTGCGATAGGCGATGATGACGGGAACGCCGCGCTCGAGAAACGCTTTGGCGAGCGCCAGCCCGATGCGCCGCGCGCCGCCGGTAATCAGCACCGGGGCAGAGTTGGGGTGTTCCATTGATTAAAGCTCCTGGACAGACTGGCAAACAATAGGGGAATTATGCCATTATACGGCGGAAAGTCGTTAAAGCTTCGCATGATTATCCATTTCTGGATGTAAGATCCCCAATGCATTTCAGGTTGTCGCCCGGCGGCGGCTTGAAAGACCACGGGTTAACACTGGCCATGAGAGGAATGAGGGGATGAACAGCAATCACCTTGCATCCATCGCGCGCAGTGAGAAAATCTGTTTCGACTACATGGATTTTCTGTCCGCATCGTGCAGGAAGCACTGGCGCTTTGTTGATGCTATTTATGGTGTGATGCCGATCTTCGGCATGGTGTTGAAATCGCGCGTGACCACGTCACAAACGCGCAAAGAGCAGTTGAAAGAGCTGGCGCTGCAGGTGGTGTCAACGCAGGTCAGCGATGAAACCAATATCGTGCGCCTGATTGACCTGGCGCAGCAACAGGGCCTGACGGTGTTTGATATTCAGCTGCCCTATGCGCTGGAGACTCAACAGCTGGCGGCCATTCAGAAAGAGTGCGCGGAAGGCATCGCGATTGCCCTGGTGGGTGAGCGTATGACCGTCACCATTCCCCCTAAAAGCTGATCGGGTACATCGACCGGCCGCCCGTTCATGGTTAGGCAATTGACTGACCCGATGGCCTAACCATGAACGTGAAATTCCGCGCTGCGTAGCGGCCTGCCTTTAAAGCCGGGTCCCGGCATTGGGGCCGGAGCGCAGGGTATAAATACTGTCTATATGAATGAGCACCGCGTATTTCGGCGGCTTCATTCCATTTTTTTCTGCAAATGCCAACGCGTCGTCAAACGGCTTGCCCGCCAGGAACAGTTCCGGGGTGCCGACGAAGCGGTAACCGTCCAGCGCCTCGCGGTCGATGACCACGACGGCCATTTTCGATCCCTCCCTGATATTTTGCAGCGTCTGGCCACCGGTATTTTCGTTGTAAATCAGCGTACGGTCATCATAGAGGCGCAGAGAGCGCTTGGGGCCGATATCGGGCACGCCACTCGGGCTGCTGGTTGCCTGTACAGGCAGCTGTTTGGCCAGCATTTTCTTCATGTCGTCATTCAATTCATTCATTGGCAGATTACCCCTCAGGTCGTGGTGTCGTTGTTAATGCACAGTGGCGGAATGGTTTGCCGCGGGTGCGCAGACGCTGGTTTCCGGCAGCCGGTGTTCGCGCAGCACCTGCAGCGTCTCTATTCGGAAACGCAGCAGGTGCCGTTCGGCGACCTGCTGCATCTGTTCGCACAGCGAGGTATCGTCCATCACCTGCTCGATGGCGAGCCGGGCCTGATGCACGTGCGGCTCAACGCCGCGCAGGGGCTTTTGCCGCAGGCGCAGATGGGTCATGTTGTTGAACGTGACGATCAGCGCGGCAAGGGCTGACTCGAAAAGATTCAGCGCTTCAAATCTGGCGGTATAGTCCGTATTTAGCCAGGGTTTCTCGGCGAGGATCGCCTGAGCGACTTCCAGCGCCTGTTGATAGTGCGTCATTGCCAGGCGATCGCGTTGCTGATTGAACGCCGTGTTGCCTTCGGCGATCAGCGCTTCCCAGGCGGCAAACAGGGGGAGTGCGTGCAGCAGTTTTTCAGCCATGAAATGCCTTCCATTTTCAGCCTGTCTTAACAAGACCTCCTGATGTTTCTCATCGGGGGCCTCACCTGTGTCCTGCCGGTGATGCTATAAATGATAATGATAATTAATTGTATTTAAGATCGCAAGCGTGGCAATCGGCGGATCAATAGCGTGGAGAAAGGTAAAAAAGAGGAAAGCGGGGAAACGAAATGCGGCTGCAGGGCAGCCGCATTGGCAGGCGATGTTAGTGCAACATAAACCAGCCGGCAGGCAGCGTGGCCACCAGCAGCAAGAAGATGCTGCTCTTTTCCAGGCGATTCAGCAGATTGATATCCCGGTGGCCGCGGCGGGCATACATGAACACCAACAGCCCTGGCGCATACAGCAGCACCGACATCAGCAGGTGCATCAGCCCGGACGCGTACAGCAGCCACAGGCCATAGACACAGGCGCCGGTCGCGGCGAAGATCAGGCGCTTGTCGCGGCGGCGGTAAGCCACCTTGAACAGAAACGCGCCGACCAGGAAGTAAGGCACCAGGATCATTTCTGAAGCGATGGTCAACAGCGAGTTGTAGTTGCTGCCGGTCAGCCAGATCAGCACCAGCGCCAGCTGCACTGCGATGTTGGTCAGCCACAGCGAAGAGGACGGGGCGTGATGGCGGTTCTGCTTGCCGAACACGCGCGGAAACGCGCCGTGCTGCGCGGCCAGCAGCGGCACTTCGGCCGCCATGATGGTCCAGCTCAGGTAGGCGCCGCACACGGAAATGATCAGGCCGGCGGCGATAAGCACGTCTCCCCACGGGCCAATCAGTTCCACCATCAGCACCGCCATCGACGGGTTGCGCATTTCGGCCAGTTCGCTGCGCGGCACCACGCCCAGCGACAGCAACGTGACCATCAGATACACCGCCAGCGCCGACAGCACCGCCAGCATGGTGGCGCGGCCCACGTCTTTCTTATTACGGGCGCGGGCGGAAACCACTACGGCGCCTTCCACGCCGATAAACACCCACAGGGTGATCAGCATGGTGTCCTTGACCTGTTCCCACACCGGTTTGCCTAAGGCGGTGCCTTTGAAATCAAGTGTGAACACGTCCATTTTAAAGGCGATCGCCGCCAGAACGGCGAACATCCCCAGCGGCAGCAGCTTGGCCAGGGTGGCCGCCAGATTGATGCTGGCCGCGGTTTGCACGCCGCGCAACACCAGCGCATGCACGATCCACAGCAGGGCGGATTCGGCGATCAGCGCCTGCCAGGTATTGCCGTCACCGAGAATGACGCTGCCGCCGCGATCGGTGAAGATACTCAGCGCCGCGAACACGATCACCAGATATGAGACGTTGGCGATCACGGCGCACAGCCAGTAACCCCAGGCGGAGCAGAAGCCCACCAGCTCGCCGAACCCTTCCTTGGCGTAGGTGAAGATGCCGCCGTCCAGATCCGGACGCAAACGCGTAAGCAGCAGCATGGCGAAGGCCAAAAACAGAATGCCGACGCCGGTGATCCCCCAGCCCAGCAGCAGCGCGGCGGGGCTGGCGACCTGCGCCATGTTTTGCGGCAGACTGAACACGCCGGCGCCCAGCATCGAGCTGAGCACCAAAGCGGTTAGCGCGGTAAGACCGAGTTTTTTTTCCAATGACGGATCCTGAACGCAGAATAAACAACTGGAAGGGAACTGCTTGGTGGCAACAATGTATTAACAACCACTGCGCGAATAGACAATAGCCCTAAAAATTGGCGCAAATTTTACGGAGGGATGATTAGAGATGCAATGATTGAATATGCGGAATTTACAAAAAACTATTCAACGCGCGATGAAAAAAGCGGCAATAAAAACGGGCAGCTCAAGGGCTGCCCGATGGTAAACCGAAAAGCGGGTTTTATTTGAACAGATCGGCGCTGACGGTCAGGTTGCCGCCGCTCTTGTTCTGCCACTGGCGGGTGACGTGGTAGTACTTGGCGCCTTTCTCGGCCGCGCGTTTCGCCACTTCGGTGGAGACATCGGTCATGCTGTTGAAGTGGCCGGTGAAGGTGACGGAATCGAACGGCACCATCTGCGCGGCGGTCACGCTGTTCACTTCCTGGATCTTGGTGCCGTTAGGCAGCGTGACGGTATAGCGTTGGCCGGTAGAGGACTGGGTTTCGAAGAAACGGCCCACGTCGCGGCTTGGCGAACCGGAAGACGCGACGCCAGGAATTTCGACTTTCGCGGCAGCGGCGCCACCGGCGGCCAGCGCGGCGCGGCCGGCGTCAGAATCGGCCGGAATGGCATCCGGGCTCTGCACGCGGCGTTTTGGCGCATCGGCCTTATAGATGTAGGCGGTGACGAACTGGTTACCGCCGGAGTTGGCGTCAACCTGGCGCACGATGAAGAAGGATGCAGCACCTTTTTTCTTCGCTTCTTTGGAGATGGCGTCGTTGATGTCCGGCTGGCTGCGGTAGAAACCGCTGACGCTCACGGTATCGTAAGGCTCCAGCAGATAGGCTTCATCTTTAGGCAGTTCGTTCACGCCGTTAAATACGCGGTATTTTGGTGTTTTGCTCACTTCTGGCGCATCTTTATGATAAAGGTCTGCGGTGACGCGCCAGTTGCCGCCGTTGTTGCTGTTGTTGCTGTCCTGGATATAGAAGGAATCGGCACCCAGTTTGTCTGCACGGCGGGAGACGGCGTCGACAGCTTCATTGATGGCATTGAAGCGGCCGGTAATCGTGATGCGATCAAACGGCTTCAGCGCCGCTGCTTTCTCAGGAGTTAACTCCTGCGCCGCATGAGCAGACAGCGCGGTGAGTGATAACAAGGCTGACGCGATGATCGTGGTCTTCAGCTTCATAAAAAATCCTTTCGCCTAGCGCATTAACGTTTATAACGTACTGAACTGTTTAAGTGTAATTCAGCCGTCGATTATTACATGTAATTCTGAAAACTGTCTCAGCATTTTATGTTATCCCGTGCGACAAATCGCCGACGGTGACGCGGGCCGCACGGATGGCGCCATCGTCATAAGTTTCCATAATAAAGGCTCTGGTGTCATTAATGTTAATTATTCACAAAATGATAACTTTTATGCTTTTTCACCGCGCGTGGCCATAAATCGTTACGCCGGGCGTAAACCTCTTGTCACGCAGAATGCGCTGTTCTGTATGGATTTTTTCACGGTAAATTGCGATTTGTCATATCACGCGCGGCGTTTTTATGTAAAAACAGAGCTGAATGCGTAAGCAATTATGGATCATCGACCTTATTTTCAGTAGGTTATAGTTGGCGTCTGAAATCAGTGCGGGCAAGTTAACGCCTCGCTCGCCGCTGGCGTCATGCTATGGGCAGGAAAATAATAAACATCATCCAAGACAGGTGAGAAGGGAACATTATGCGTATTGGTGTACCAAGAGAGCGGTTGGCCAATGAAGCCCGGGTCGCAGCCACGCCGAAAACGGTGGAACAACTGCTGAAGCTGGGTTTTACCGTCGCGATTGAACGCGAGGCGGGCAAACTGGCCAGTTTTGAGGACGTCGCCTACGAAGCCGCCGGTGCGGCGCTGGTCGACGAAAGCGAAGTGTGGCAGTCGGATCTGATCCTGAAAGTCAACGCGCCGCAAGACGACGAGATCGCCTTGATGCGCGAAGGCAGCACGCTGGTCAGCTTTATCTGGCCGGCGCAAAATCCCGAATTGATGGCCAAGCTGGCGGCGCGCAACGTCACCGCGCTGGCGATGGACTCGGTACCGCGCATCTCGCGCGCCCAGTCGATGGATGCGCTGAGCTCGATGGCCAACATCGCCGGCTACCGCGCGATCGTCGAAGCGGCGCATGAGTTCGGCCGCTTCTTCACCGGCCAGATTACCGCCGCCGGCAAAGTGCCGCCGGCCAAGGTGATGATCATCGGTGCCGGCGTGGCCGGCCTGGCGGCGATCGGCGCCGCGGGCAGCCTCGGCGCCATCGTGCGCGCCTTCGACACCCGCCCGGAAGTGAAAGAGCAGGTGCAGAGCATGGGCGCGGAATTCCTCGAGCTGGATTTTGAAGAGGAAGCAGGCAGCGGCGACGGTTACGCCAAAGTGATGTCTGAAGCCTTTATCAAGGCCGAGATGGCGCTGTTCGCCGCGCAGGCGGCGGAGGTCGATATCATCGTCACCACCGCGCTGATCCCGGGTAAACCGGCGCCGAAGCTGATCACCAAAGAGATGGTGGCGTCGATGAAACCGGGCAGCGTGATCGTCGATCTGGCGGCGCAAACCGGCGGCAACTGCGAACTGACGGTGGCCGACACCATTACCGTGACCGACAACGGCGTGAAAATCATCGGCTACACCGACCTGCCGAGCCGCTTGCCGACGCAATCTTCGCAGCTTTACGGCACCAACCTGGTCAACCTGCTGAAGCTGCTGTCGAAAGAGAAAAACGGCGAGATCGACATCGATTTCGACGATACGGTGATCCGCGGCGTTACCGTGGTGCGCAGCGGTGAAATCACCTGGCCGGCGCCGCCGATCCAGGTTTCCGCTCAGCCGAAAGCGGCGCCCGCCGCTGCACCGGTGGCCAAACCCGAAGCCAAACCGACCTCGCCGTGGCTGAAGTACGGCCTGATGGCCCTGGCGATCCTGCTGTTCGGCTGGCTGGCGGACGCGGCGCCGAAAGAGTTTCTGTCGCACTTTACCGTGTTCGCGCTGGCCTGCGTGGTCGGTTACTACGTGGTCTGGAACGTCAGCCATGCGCTGCATACCCCGTTGATGTCGGTCACCAACGCGATCTCAGGAATTATCGTGGTCGGTGCGCTGTTGCAGATCGGCCATGGTGGCTGGGTGAGTTTCCTCTCCTTTATCGCCGTGCTGATCGCCAGCATCAATATTTTCGGTGGGTTCACCGTCACTCAGCGCATGCTGAAGATGTTTCGCAAGAACTAAGGGGTAACAAATGTCTGGAGGATTGGTTACAGCTGCATACATTGTTGCCGCTATTTTGTTTATTTTCAGCCTGGCGGGCCTGTCGCGCCATGAAACGTCGAAGCAGGGCAACCTGTTCGGCGTCGCCGGCATGGCGATCGCGCTGATCGCCACCATTCTGGGGCCGGATTCCGGCAACGTCGGCTGGATCATCATCGCCATGATCATCGGCGGTTCGATCGGCGTCTATCTGGCCAAGAAGGTCGAGATGACCGAAATGCCGGAGCTGGTGGCGGTGCTGCATAGCTTCGTTGGCCTGGCAGCGGTGCTGGTTGGTTTCAACAGCTACCTGGATCACGGCGCGCCGATGGAGCCGGTGATGGCGAACATCCATCTGACCGAAGTGTTCCTCGGCATCTTTATCGGCGCGGTAACCTTCACCGGTTCGATAGTCGCCTTCGGCAAGCTGCGCGGCATCATCTCTTCCAAACCGCTGATGCTGCCGAACCGCCACAAGCTGAATCTGGCGGCGCTGGTGATCTCGTTCCTGCTGCTGGTGGCGTTCGTGCGTACCGACAGCGTGGGCTGGCAGGTGGTGACGCTGCTGCTGATGACGGCGATCGCACTGGCTTTCGGCTGGCATCTGGTGGCCTCGATCGGCGGCGCCGACATGCCGGTGGTGGTGTCGATGCTCAACTCCTACTCGGGGTGGGCGGCGGCCGCGGCGGGCTTCATGCTGAGCAACGATCTGCTGATCGTCACCGGCGCGCTGGTGGGCTCTTCGGGTGCGATCCTGTCTTACATTATGTGTAAGGCAATGAACCGCTCGTTTATCAGCGTGATCGCCGGCGGTTTCGGCAGTGACGGTTCGTCTACCGGCGATGCCGAAGAGATGGGCGAATACCGTGAAACCACGGCGGAAGAGGTGGCCGAGCAGCTGAAGAATTCCACCTCGGTGATCATCACGCCGGGTTACGGCATGGCGGTGGCGCAGGCGCAATATCCGGTGGCGGAAATCACCGAGAAACTGCGGGCGCGCGGCGTGAAGGTGCGCTTCGGCATTCACCCGGTCGCGGGGCGTCTGCCGGGCCACATGAACGTGCTGCTGGCGGAGGCGAAGGTGCCGTACGACGTGGTGCTGGAGATGGATGAAATCAACGAAGATTTCCCGGATACCGACACCGTGCTGGTGATTGGCGCCAACGACACGGTAAACCCGGCGGCGCTGGAAGATCCGCGCAGCCCGATCGCCGGCATGCCGGTATTGGAAGTGTGGAAAGCGCAGAACGTGATCGCGTTTAAACGCTCGATGAACACCGGCTACGCCGGCGTGCAGAACCCGCTGTTCTTCAAAGAGAACACCCAGATGCTGTTCGGCGACGCCAAAGACAGCGTGGAAGCGATTCTGCGGGCATTGCAAAAGTAGTTGGGCAACCAAAAAAATGGGCCGCTTATTAGCGGCCCGTTTTTTTATGCGTGAAGGTTAATCTTCGTCGTCGTGCTCATCGTCTTCATCCGCCTCGATCGGGCAGTTGAAGTTCTCCGGCTTAATCACCAGCAGATCGCATTTCAGATGGTCGATCACATGTTCCGCGGTGTTGCCGATAAAGGCCGCTGAAATGCCGGTGCGGCCCAGGGTGCCCAGAACCACCACGCCGGCCTGCAGGTGTTCGGCCAGATCGGGGATCACCTCTTCCGGCAGGCCTTTTTCCACGTGGGTGAACTCTTCCTTAATGCAGAATTTCTGCCGCAGTGCCTTCATGGCGATCAGATGCTGGCCGCGGATGGCGTCGTTGTAGACGCTCGGATCGAAATCGGGCAGCTCGATGGCGATGTTGATCGGGGTAACGGGATAGGCGCCGACCAGGTGAACCTCGGTCTGGTTGACGTTCTGCGCCAGTTCGACGGTTTCTTGCACCAGTTTGATATTGAGCGGGTCGTGATAGGGTTCTTCGCTGGACAGGTTGACCGCCACCAGCGCTTTGCCGCCTTCCGGCCAGGGTTGGTCTTTTACCATCCACACCGGGCAAGGGCATTTGCGCAGCAGGTGCCAGTCGGTGGGGGTGAAGATCACCGACTCCAAGCGGTCGTGCTGGTGCGCCATTTTCAGCAGAAGATCATGCTGGCCGGAAAGCACTTCCTGAATGATGGCTTCGAAGGGGCGGTTATGCCAGACCACTTTGATTTCGATCGGCACGCCGTCGTTGAGATAGAAACGGCACTGCTCGTTGATCCAGGCGGCGCGTTGGCTGATCACACCTTGCCGCATCGCCGTTCTTTCGTCCGGAGAGAGCAGGGTCGTCATTTCGTAAGAGAAGTCATAAATGGGCAGGAAGGCTTTGATGCGCCCGCCGTTCCGTTTTACCAGGTACACGGCGCGGCGCAATGCCGGCTGATCGTCCTGATTGGGGTCAATAGCCACCAGAAGATTCTGATACTTCGCCATAGGGCCTCCTTACAGCTGAAATCAACAGTCTGTTAATTTACAGAGTAACCCAACATTGAAAAACAGAACAACAACAGAAGCGTGCCGGATCAACAATTTCGGTGAAATGTTGATCCGGCAGGGGAATCAGGCGTTGACGGTCACGTTGATGCGTGGCGTACCGGCCAGCACCGACAGGGCGTCGGCGTTTTCGATGGTGATGTATTTGCCTTTCACGCTGAGGATTTCGCTTTTCTGGAAGCGGCCCAGCAGGCGGCTGATGGTTTCCACCGTCAGACCGAGGTAGTTGCCGATGTCGCCGCGGGTCATGGTCAACCGGAACTCGCGCGGCGAGAAGCCACGCTCCGCGAAGCGGCGCGACAGGTTGTAAACGAACGCCGCCAGGCGCTCTTCGGCGTTTTTCTTCGACAGCAGCAGGATCATGTCCTGGTCGCCTTTGATCTCGCCGCTCATCAATCGCATGATCTGCTGACGCAGGTTAGGCATTTTGCCGGACAGATCGTCGAGGGTTTCGAATGGGATCTCGCACACCATCGAGGTTTCCAGCGCCTGAGCGAAACTTGGGTGCTTCAGACCGCCGATGGCGTCGAAGCCCACCAGATCACCCGCCAGATGGAAACCGGTGATTTGCTCGTCGCCTTGCTCGGTGATGGTGTAGCTTTTGATGGTCCCGGAACGGATCGCGTACAGCGACTTCAGCTCGTCGCCGGCCTTGAACAGGGTCTGGCCTTTCTGGATGGGCTTTTTCCTCTCGATAATGTTGTCGAGCTGGTCCAGCTCGTGGGCATTAAGGGTGAAAGGAATGCACAGCTGGCTGATGCTGCAGTCCTGGCAATGGATCGCACAACCACCAGACTGGATACGACGAATCACGCGTTTTTCCGGGATCATAGATTACGCTCATTCAATAATTGATATGAGTCAATTTTAACATCTTTTGCTGCAGCTGATAAGGGTGGCATTAGCATGAATAGGGGTATTGTGTGCGAATTTTGCGCACACATGCCGCCGATTATTCTGTATCGCGCTGAAGTCGCTAGATTTATTTGGCACTTATGCGCAACGTGCGGTCGCCATTCCGGCGGCATAGGGCAGGGCAATCGGCGCGGGCGGCGGGTTGCTGGTCGGCAGCGCGATGGCCAATAACTCGGCCTGGCGTAGCAGCGATGACCTGCAAGACCGCTACGATACCGTGTATACGCAGTGCATGTACGCCAAAGGTAACCAGGTGCCGGTGGCCTACGGTTATGGTGAGGCCACCTCATCGCCGGTGCCGCCGGACTACTATCCCGCCGCCCCGGTGGAGGGCGTCCCGCCGGACTATGTGCCGCGTTAGTGCGAGAGCAGATCCTGCGGCAGGTAACCTTCGTGCTGCAGCAGCCACTGCTTGCGCTGCACGCCGCCGGCATAGCCGGTCAGCGCGCCCTGCGAACCGATCACCCGGTGGCAGGGCACCACGATGCTGATCGGATTCGAACCGTTGGCCATGCCGACCGCGCGTGAGGCGGTTGGGCGGCCGATGCGTTGCGCCAGCTGGCCGTAGGTCAGGATCTCGCCGCAGGGGATTTGGCGCAGCTGTTGCCACACGGTGCGTTGGAACTCGGTGCCGGCGGTCATCACCGGCAGCCGATCGATAATGCTCAGCTCACCGGCGAAATAGCGTTGCATCGCGTCGGTCAGCCCGCTGGGATCGCGCTGCTCACGCAGGGTGAAGCGATCGGCGCGGTAGTGGGTATTCAGCAGCTTCATCAGGCGCGCTTCGTGATCGGTCCAGTCAATCGCCCGCAGGCGCCCCTGTTCATCGGCAATCAGCACCAGTTCTCCCACCGGCGTGGCGGTACGATCAATCAAAAAAGTCTGCATCTGGATCACTCCTCGGTTTGGTATGGCGATTATCGCATGAAAGCGGGGGAAGCGATGGCGGATTTCGGACATGCTGATGGGCAACCGCAGGGTTGCCCAAATAGCCGGCTCAGGGTAAGGCGGGGAGTCATTGCACGTTAAATTTATAAAATAAATTTATAAGTCATCAAGGCAGGTTGTGTCTTGTTTATTATTTCATCAGACATTAACGCTTTGGCGTTACTTATAGCTGATGGTCACGCGCTTTAAATAGGGATCGTTATTCACCATTTCGCTGGTGACGGCAGAGACTAATTCTTTTGGCATTTCTTTTAACGAAGAGGAAATATACCCGTTCTGATATTCCGTCACTTTACCGAAGCAGTTGGAGATAAGCTGTTCATCCTGATGTGTGATGGTGCAGGCCGGGGTGGTAATGGCGCCGGTGAAGCGCACGACGCCGGAGGCGACCGGGCTGCCGGAAAGCGGTTTTGCTTGCAGAGCGAAGGGCAGAATGACCAATGCGCTTAATACGGCTAAGTAATGGTTCATACGCTGTTCCTCTCAGAGTAAAAATGCTGCCAATTAAAAAACAAGCACGCTTGTTTTCATCAAATAAGCTATTTCGCCTGGCGAAATAAAAACGAATGGGCAAAAATCCTACTGCCTGCATCCAATGAATTTGATAATAGGGAGGTAGGGTGAGTAAAACCATGATTTGGATCATAGTGAAGGCCGGTTAATGGTTTCCGGCGCGGGCAGGGTAAAAGGCTGTGATCGTTCTCTCAGGAAAGCGGGAATGGCGGGGTGTTTTCGCCCCCGTGGTGTCGCCACTGAAACCGGGGGCGAGTGCGGGGTTACAGCATGCCGCTG
This sequence comes from Serratia sp. SSNIH1, assembly GCF_002935055.1. Classification (NCBI taxonomy): domain Bacteria; kingdom Pseudomonadati; phylum Pseudomonadota; class Gammaproteobacteria; order Enterobacterales; family Yersiniaceae; genus Serratia; species Serratia sp. SSNIH1. The sequence goes on along the minus strand of NZ_CP026383.1, from coordinate 3,161,525 downwards.
CTGCCGCAGATGCGGATCTTTTCCGCCACCACTTCTTTCATCGCCAGCTTGCCGGGGACGATATATTTGCGCGGGTCGTTGGCATCCGGATGCTGTGAAAAGTAGCTTTTCACCGCATCGGCGAAGGCGATTTTCAGTTCGGTGGCGACGTTGACTTTGCAGACGCCGAGCGAGATCGCGCGTTTGACCATCGCTTCCGGAATGCCGGAGGCGCCGTGCAGCACCAGGGGCACGTCCACCTGTTCGCGGATCAACGCCAGGCGCTCGAAGTCCAGCTTCGGCTCGCCGTGATACAGGCCGTGGGCGGAACCGATCGCCACCGCCAGCGAATCGATGCCGGTGGCGGCGACGAACTCGCGTGCCGCCACCGGGTCGGTATAGAAACTGTCCGCCGTATCGACGATCAGATCGTCTTCCTGCCCACCCAGGCGGCCCAGTTCCGCTTCCACGCTGGCGCCATAGCGGTGGCACAAGGCGACCGCAGCAGCCACTTTGGCGATGTTCTGCTCGAACGGCAGATGGGAACCGTCGATCATCACCGAGCGGATGCCGCTTTTCACCTTGTGCTCGATGTCGTCCAGCTCCTCGTGATGATCCAGATGCAGCGCCAGCGGCAAATCGTAGTGGTGCGCGGCCGATTGGCAAATGCCGATCAGGTAGTCGGTGCCGGCGTAGCTGAAGGTGCCGGGCGTGCCGGCCATGATCACCGGCGAGCGCAGCTCGGCGGCGGTTTCCGCCACCACCTGCACGGTTTCCAGATTGTGGACATTAAACGCCGGGACGGCGTAACCCTGGCGCTGCGCCTTGAGCAGCATTTCTCTGTTGGCTATCAGATACATGGGATCTCCTTACAGCACGGGGGAAGGGAAACGGTAAATCGTCACGCCTTTCACCACCCGGTTAACCTCGCCGGTCGGGCAAGGGTTGTCTGGGGTCAGTCCCAGCGCCAGCGAACTCTCGAAGGCCAGCATCTGGGTGAACAGCAGATACGGGAACAGCAGCCAGATGTCGTCCGTGGCCTGGTGCATAGGCAGCAGGGCATCGCACGGTGTCCGGGGCTCGCCGGTCAAACCGACCAATTGCATCACCAACCCGTCGCGCTGCAGCTCGTTCCACAGATCGCGGTCATACTGGCGGGCGTAGTCGTCGTGGGAGAACATCACCACCACCAATGTTTGGCCGTCGATCATAAATTTCGGGCCGTGGCGCAGGCCGAGCGGCGAGTCGTAGCGCGTAACGATGCGCCCGGCGGTCAGCTCCAGCATCTTGAGCGAGGCCTCTTCCGCCAGGCCGGTAAAGCAGCTGCCGCCGAGGGTGATATAACGGCGGAAACCGCTGGCGGCCAGCGCCTTTACCTGTGGCTGCAGCGTTTCGCGCAGTGCGCGGCAGCGCTGCACCATGGCGTTCAGCGGCACCTGGGCGGCCTCAAGCGAAAGCGGGCCGAGCAGCAGCGCGGCGCTCAGCATCATGCAGCTGAAGCTGGAGGTCATGGCGAAGCTCTGATCGTTGGAGCCTTGCGGCATCACCAGCGAACAGACGTTGTCGCGCCGATGCGCATACTGCGCCAGCTTGCTGTCCGGGTTGCAGACCAGCATCAGGTGGTAGCTTTCCGGCAGCAGCTGGTCGGCCAGCTCCACCGTCGCCACGCTTTCCGGGCTGTTGCCCGAGCGGGCGAAGGAGACCAGCAGCGTCGGCCGCTCAGGATCGAGATACTGCCGCGGGTTGGCGACGATATCGGTGGTGCCGTAGGCCGCCACGTCGCGGCCGGTTCGTTCGCGCAGCCAGGGCGCCAGGGCGCGGCCGGCGAACGCCGAGCTGCCGGCGCCGCACAGCACGATTTGCAGCCGAGGATTGGCCAACAGCGGCGCCAGGAACGGCTGCCACTGCGCCTGTTGATCCTGCAGTTGCCGGTGCAGCGCCGCCCACAGATCCGGCTGCTGCCAAATCTCTGCGGCGGTGTGCCAGGCGTTGCGCTGCTTCAGCCAATCCGCCTCGTAAGAGAAATACGCGTTCATGATGACAACTCCTTAAAAGCCTCGGTTAACGGTCGGCGATAATCACGTCGATCCCTAAATGGTGCAGCGCCTGCAGATAGTGTTCCGGAATGCGGCTGTCGGTGACCAGGCGGTGGATCTGGCCGATTTCGCGGATCATGCAAAAGCTGGTGCGGCCGAATTTGCTGGCGTCGGCGATGGCGATCACTTCGCGAGCTACCTCGCACATCACGCGGTTCAGCTGCGCTTCGCCCGGATCCGGCGTGGTGATGCCGCCCGCCAGATCGAAACCGTCGACGCCGAGAAACAGCTTGTCGAACCGGTACTGGCGCAGCTGCTGTTCGGCGGCGGGGCCGTACAGCGACCAGGCCTTGCGGCGCACGCTGCCGCCGACCACCATCAGATCGATCTGCTCGTTGTTGGCCAGCTCGAAGGCGATGTTCAGCGCGTTGGTCATCACCACCAGATCCTTTTTCCCCGCCAGCTGCGGCGCCATCTGGCTGGTGGTGGAGCCGGAGTCGAGGATGACGGCGTCGCCGTCTTCAATCAGCGCCGCCGCCGCGCAGGCGATGGCGTGTTTTACGTCGCGGTTGATGCGGCCCTTGTCCTGCAGCGGGCGGTCGAAGGCGAACTGTTTGTTCAACATGGCGCCGCCGTAAGCGCGCACCGCGCAGCCGTGTTTTTCCAGCTGGCGCAGATCGCTGCGGATGGTGACGCTGGACACCGAAAACTGCTGGCTGAGCTGTTCCACGCGCACCGAGCCTTCGCGGCACAGCTGGTCGATAATTAATTCCCGGCGTTTTGCGGTATTGATCATTAACGCAGACTCCTGATTTACCTGTAGCCGTGCCCGACCGCGGCTTAATAAGCCGCAGCGATACCGACCGGAGCGCTTTCAGTTGTTCGTGACGAATTACAGCAAACGAAATACTGAAATGCAATCGATTAATTTTAAAATATCTATATCTATCAGTTGGTTATATTTAATTTTGCTTTCGGTTTAGCGGTAACCGAAAGCGGTATTAACACAAAGTGAAAACGGCAAATTCGTTATTTTTCAGTCGACAATTCTCGCGATGGCTTTATTCGGCCCTGCGGCGGCGAAAGCCGCAGCGAGCATTCGACAGCCGCCGGGCTTTCACTGTTTTTTATGCCGCCGCCTGTAATAGCGCCGCGCCACGCACGCCGCTGCTGTCACCGTGCACCGGCGGGAATACCGCTGCCGGTTCCGCGCCCGGCAGCAGCCAGTGCCGCATCGCCGTCGGCAGCAGCCGATACAGCTCGCCGACGTTCGACAACCCACCGCCCAACACGAAGGCGTCGACGTCCAGCAGCAGCTGCAAACCGGCCAGCGCGCTGGCCAGAATGTCGACGTAGACGGTCATCAGCCACTGTGCGAGCGTATCCCCCGCGCGATAGCTGGCGACCAGCGCCGGCACGTCGGCGGCCGGATGGGCAAGGTGGCGGCTCAGCGCCAGCAGCCCGCTGCCGGAGACGTAGCGTTCAAAGCAGCCGGTCAGCCCGCAGTTGCAGCCGAACAGCGGCAGATCGTAACGCTGCGCCAGCTGGGCGGAGATCGGCATATGGCCCCATTCGCCCGCCAGCCCGTTGCGCCCCTTGTGCAATTGCCGGTTCACCACCAGGCCACCGCCGGCGCCGGTGCCGATGATGGCGCCGAACACCAGCGGCAGATGGGCGGTTTGCGGCGTGCTGGCTTCCGACAGCGCGAAACAGCGGCAGTCGTTCTCGATGGCGATCGGCCGCGCCAGCGCCTGCGTCAAATCATCCGCCAGGCAATGCCCGGTCAGGCAGGGCACGTTGACCGCCAGCTGGCGGCGACTGACGGGATCGGTGATCCCCGGCAGGCCGATGCCGATGCTGCCGCGCGTATGCAGCTCGCGGTCCGCCTGCTCGACCAGCCCGGCGATGCAGGCCACGAACTCGCCATAATCGCCGGTTGGGGTGCGCACGCGCTGGAGCAGCACCTGATTGAGCCGGCGATCGTAAGCGGCCATTTCGATCTTGGTGCCGCCGATGTCGAAGCCGTAACGCATCTCTCTCGTGCTCATGGTCAGGCTCCGTTCAGGGCGATCACCGCCGCTTCGCGGCGCGCGCGTTCGGCGGCGAACACCATCAGGTGGCTCTCCAGCGCTTCCGCCGGGCCGGCCAGCACCTGGCTCGGATCGTTGGCGCGAATGGCCGCGATAAAGTGCTGCATCAGGTAGTAGTCACCGCCGCCGTGGCCGGCCATGGCGTGCAGATCCTGGCCGGCGTCGGTGTCGTAATGCGTTTCGCCGTCGTCGAGGAACGAGGTGATGCGGATATGGCGGCCGTCACCTTCCAGGCAGCCGCGGCTGCCGAAGATGCGGGTGTGGCGATCTTCGTGGCGGGTAAAGGCTGTCATGGTGAACGACGCGGTACGGCCGCCGGCGAACTGCATGTTGACCACCTGATGATCGACCACGTTATTGTCGCAGCGGTAAACGCAGCGGCCGTAGGGCCCGTCGCGCAGCGCCGCCCGCAGCGTCGTCTGGTCGGGTTCCGGCGTCAGCACGCGCAGAAAGCCGGGCGTGGCCTTGTGGTCGTCGCCCAGATAGATGCGTTTGGCGGAATAGGGGCAGGACGCCTCCACCGCGCAATCCAGGCAGTTGTCCGCCGCGCCGGCCGGTTGGTTTTCCCGGCGGAAGTGGCGCAGGTTGCCGAAGGAGCTGACCTGTTCGCAGGGCTGCTCCATCACGTAGCGGATCCAATCGATGTCGTGGCAGGATTTCTGCAGCAGCATAAAGGCGGCCTGCCGATCGTTGCGCCAGTTGCCGCGCACGAAGGAGTGCGCCTGATGCCAGTAGCCGACCGGCTCCAGGTGTTGCAGGCTGACGATGTCGCCGATCGCGCCGTCGCGCAGCAGCTGCTTGAGCTTTTGGGTATAGCGGGTGTAGCGCAGCACGTGGCCGACCGAGAAGATCAGCTTTTGGCGCACCACCTCGGCGACGATGGCGCGGCACTCGTCGGCGTCCGGCGACAGCGGCTTTTCCAGCAGCATGGCGTAGCCCTGGCGGGCGAAGGCCAGCGCCGGTTCCAGGTGCATCTGATCCTGAGTACAGATCAGCACCGCGTCGGCCAGCTTGCCGGCATCGGCGGCCTGGCGCCAGTCGGTGAAGACGTTTTCCGGCGCGATGGCGTGCTGTGCCACGAACTGCTCGCGGTAGGCGTCGCGCGGTTCCGCCACCGCCACCACCTGCATCAAATCGGGGTGCGCCAGCGCATAGCGCGAGTAGATTTCACCGCGCGCGCCGGCGCCGACTACCAGTACCCGCACCGGGCGCTGGGCAACGTTATTGGATTGTGTTGACGACATTGCTGATACTCCGCTGTTGTTATTTGAGGTTTTGGCCGCTGAGCTCGTCGAACAAATGTGCGCGCGTCAGATCGAATGCCAGATGAACGCTTTCGCCGAGGCGCGGCTCCCAGTCCGGCAGCGACGCCATGCGCAGCACGAAGCGCAGGTCGGCCAGTTCGCAGTGCAGCAGCTCCTCGTTGCCCATGCGCTCGATGGTGACGATCTGCGCCGGGAAGCAGTTGGCGCTGCCGGGCGCGCACAGCCGCAGGGATTCCGGCCGGATACCGAGGCATACCCGCGCATGCGGATAGTCCGCCAACTGCCGTTGCAGCGCCGGCGGCAGCTCGAGCGGGTGCTGCCGGCCGATGCGCAGCCGCACCGTTTGGCCGTCGCGCACGATCGCCAGATCGTGCAAATTCATCGACGGGCTGCCGATAAACTCGGCGACGAAACGGTTGGCGGGGTGGTGATACAGGTTGATCGGCTTATCCACCTGCATGATGGCGCCGCGGTTCATCACGCAAATGCGATCGCCCATGGTCATCGCCTCGACCTGATCGTGGGTGACGTACACCATGGTGGCGGCGGCGCCTTCCTGTTTCAGCTGATTGTGCAGTTCAATCAGCTGTACGCGCATCGACACCCGCAGCTTGGCGTCGAGGTTGGACAGCGGCTCATCGAACAGGAACACCTTGGGCTTGCGCACGATGGCGCGGCCGACCGCCACTCGCTGGCACTGGCCGCCGGAGAGCTGGCCCGGCTTGCGCTGCAGCAGGTTGGTGATCTCCAGCTTTTCCGCCGCGTCGCGCACCCGGCGGTCGATCTCGGCCTTGCTCTCTTTGCCGATCAGGCCGAACGCCATGTTCTTGTACACCGTCATGTGCGGATACAGCGCATAGTTCTGGAACACCATGGCGACGCCGCGATCCTTCGGCATGCTGTCGTTGACGCAGCGATCGTGGATCAGGATCTGCCCCTCGCTGACACTCTCCAGCCCGGCGATCATCCTCAGCAGGGTGGATTTGGCGCAGCCGGACGGGCCGACGAACACCATAAATTCCCCGTCCTCAATGTCCAAATTGACGCCGTGCAGCGCGTGGAAACCGTTGGGGTAGACTTTTTTAACGCTGTTTAACTGAATTCCGGCCATGTCATTTACCTTATCTGCGCGTTAGCCTTTCACCCCGGCGCTGGCGATGCCCTGGATGAAATAGCGTTGGAAAATAATGAACAGCATCAGCATCGGGATCACCGCCATCAGCGCCCCGGCCATCAGCAACGGGTATTCCACCCCGGCGCGGCTGGAGAGCGAGGCGAGGCCAACCGGCAGCGTCAGCTTCTCGGTGGTGGTATTGACGATCAGCGGCCACATCAGGTTGTTCCAGCTCCACAGGCCGTTGATGATGACGCAGGCGATAATGCCCGGCCGGATCAGCGGCAGCATGATGCGCCAGAAGATGGCGAAGTAGCTGTAGCCGTCGATCAAGGCCGCTTCTTCCATTTCCTTCGGCACCGCCAGAAAGAACTGGCGCAGCAGGAAGGTGGCGTAGACGCTGAAAATGCCCGGCAGCACCAACCCGGTGATGCTGTTGACCAGCCCCAGCTTCTGTACCACCAGAAATTGCGGGATCAGAAACGCCTGGCCGGGCACCATCAGGATCGACACGCACACCAGGAACACCGCGTCGCGGCCGCGAAAATGCAGGCGCGAGAAACCATAGGCAGCCAGGGTGGCGATCGCCATCTGCAGGGTGACGGTGAAGAAGGTCGCCAGCAGCGAGTTGAGATAAAAACCGGCGAACGGGATTTCGTGCATCACCCGGCCGTAGGCCTGCAGGCTGGGGTGCGCCGGCAGCAGCGTTAGCGGGATCTGGATGCTTTCGGCCTGGGTTTTCAACGAGGTCACCAGCATCCAGATAAAGGGCACGACCGAGGCCAGCGCCGCCAGCCCCATAAACAGGTACACCAGCGTTTTCTTGCTTGCGTTCATGTGCAGCTCCTCAGCTGACTTTCAGGCGCTTGCCGATCGCCATTTGAATCAGGGTGATCACCAGCGTGACGGCGAACAGCACCACGGTGATGGCGGAGGCGTAGCCTTTTTCCTGCAGGTAAAACGCGTACTTGTAGAACAGGTTGGTGACGGTCATCACGTCGTTTTCCACCAGCGCGCGGTCGAACATCAGGAACACCACGTCGAAGATTTGCAGGATCTCGATAAAGCTCATCACCGACACGAAGAACAGCGTCGGCACCATCATCGGCAGCGTGATGCAGAAGAAGCGCCGCAGGGTGCCGATGCCGTCGATATCCGCCGCCTCGTACAGCTGGCGTGGAATGCTCTGCAGCCCGGCCAGCAAAATGATGATCTTCAGCGCCAGCGACGACCAGATGATGATGATGGACACGCTGATGCGCACCACGTCCGGATCGGACAGCCAGGCGACCGGCGCAATGTGCAGCAGGCCCAGCGCCTGGTTGATCAGGCCGAAATCCTTGTTGAACAGCCATTGCCACACCATGGCCACCGCCGCGGGCATGGTGACCGCCGGCAGGAACAGCAGGGTGCGCAGCAGGCCTTTGCCACGGATGTTCTGGTTGAGGCCGATCGCCAACAGCAGCGACAGGCTCAGGCTGATCGGTACGCACACCACCACGTAGAACAGGGTGTTGGCGGCGGCGGTGTAGAAGTCGTCGTCTTCGAACAGGTTGAGATAGTTATCGACGCTGATGCTGCTCCAGCGCATGAACTGGTTCAGATCGGTAAAGCTGTAAAAAATGTTCTGCAAAAAGGGGATCAGGTAAAACACCGTCACCCCCAACAACAGCGGCAGGATCATCACCCAGCCCCAGAAGCGTTCGGCGCGTTCGAGCCGATTGAGCGCGGGGCGGGCGGTGCGCCGGGATGATTTCAGGGTGACCGTAGCCGTTTCTGCCAGCGACATGTTGCCATTCCTCACCTATCACTTTCAGCGTGGGTCCACCGCGGCGCACACTCGGGGTAGCGCGCCGCGGCGGGGCGATTACTGCTCCATGACGCGCGCGATCTTCTTGACCGACTTGTCCATTTCCTGCTTGGCGTCCGCGCCCATAAAGATTTTCTTCAGGCTGGCGATCCACATGTTCTGCCATTTCGGCGTATTGGTGCCGGCGGTGGGGTAAGCCTGGGTCACTTCAAGGGTCTGGATATAAGGCGAGACGTCGACTTTCTGGATCTGCTGCGCCCAGACCTTGGCCGCCGTCTTGTTGGCCGGGATCACCACCTTGGCCAGCTCCGCCTGCGAGGCTTCGCTGCTCATGAAGGCGATATATTTCCAGGCGGCCTGCTTGTGGGCGCTTTTGGCCGACATGGCGAAGGCCAGGCTGTGCGCTACACCGGACTGGCGTTCAATTTTCGGCATCATCACCACGCCGATGTGATCGTTGATCAGCGGGTTGTTGGCGAACGGCGCCGCCAGCCAGGAACCGGCATAGACCATCGCGGCGCGGTTGGACTGGAAGATGTTCTCGGTTTTGACTTCGCTCATTTGCTGGGCGCTCGGCATCAGGCCGTCTTTCATCATGCCCTGCAGCTGCTGGTAGACCCAGATGGATTTGTCGTTGGCGATGTCGGTGGGTTGGCCGTCTTTCGGCACGATATGATTGCCGTTTTGGAACAGCAGGTTCATATAGCTGTCCTGGCCGTCGATGCTGAGATCCATCACCAGCGGGAAGGCGGCGTCTTTCAGCCCGCTTTTCAGGGCGGTGGCTTTGTGTTTCAGATCGTCCCAGCTCCAGTCGCTGGTGGGGTAGCTGACGCCGGCCTGATCGAACAGTTTTTTGTTGTACCACACGGCGATGGAGTCGACGTCGCGCGGAATGGCCATCTGTTGGCCGTCGTACTGGTAGGCTTTCACCGAACTGGCGACCACGTCATCCAGCTTAAGGCCGCTGTCCTTAATATAAGGCGCCAGCGGCTCCATAATGCCGTTTTTGGCATATTGCACAAAATAAGGCATATTGATCCAGAATATATCCGGCGCCACGCCGCCGGCGGCAGCGGAATCCAATTTAACGAAATATTGCGCAGAGGGCGTTAATTCTATTTCTATTTTTATATCCGGATTGGCCTGTTCAAAGCGTTTGGCGATCTCCTGTTCGGCAGGTAATTGGTTTCTGTCCCAAACGGCATAGCGCAATGTTATTTTATCTGCGGCGTGGAGCAGGGTGGGTAATAATAATGCGCTGGCAAGAATAGAGTGCACCAGCAGGCGTCCGGTATTTTTTATCGGTGACATTGCTTTCCCCTCGGTGAGCGACGAATAACGTTTTTCGCAACGTAAATTCTTTCTATCCCTTAACTTTCAATGTGTCAATACACCCCCGGACGCCCAAAAATGGGGCGCTAATGTTTCATTGTTGTTAAAATCGAAAGGCTTTCACGGCCAAGTGAAAGGTGGATTAATTCACATTTTGTTAACCTTCCAATGGGTTTTCTCCCTGCTGTCGCGGCATTTAGCGGCCCTCGCAGGCATAGGAATAACTGATAACCCTTGCACCATAATGGGGATTAAAAACATTTTTATTGTGCAAGCATCAGCTTCTTTCATTTTTGTGATGCAAATAAACAAAAAAATCGGGTTGCGGCAGTCAAAGAAGGGCATGGGAACGATTTTTATTACCGGCTATTGTCTGTGGCGATAAAAGGCGCTAGCCTGAATTTTCACCGTGTTTATTCATTAAAAATAAAGAGAGTCGAACATCATGCGCCTGTCTCTGGTATTTACTCATTGCCTGGAGAAAGTATTTCATCGCCACAGTGTGCCACCTATTTCCGTGGAAGAACGGCTGAGCGGGTTAAATAACGAGGTGCTTTCCTGGCAGGCGGTGTACTGTTTGCAAACGTCGGGCAACGAAACCCGCCATGAGCTGTGTTATCAACTCGACGGGCCGCTGGCGGAGTATATCAGCGTGCGCCAGGTGCAATCGGTGCCGAGCGGTTTTCCCTGTTATCGCGAGACCGACGAGAATTACCTGACGACCGAGCCGGGCTTATTTCCCGATCCGCTGATGCCGCTGCCGCAACGGCGTTTTTTCGCCGCCTGCCGCTATTATGGCAGCCTGTGGCTGACCCTGACGCCACCGGCCGACGCGCAACTGGCCGGCGACTTTCCGTTGACCCTGCGGCTGCTGGATGCCCAGAGCGGCGAGGCGCTGGCCGAGGCCAGGCTGACGCTGCATCTGGTGCCGGCGGCGTTGCCGCCGCAAACGCTGTTGCACACCGAGTGGCTGCACACCGACTGCCTGGCGGATTACTACCGTCTGGCGGTGTTCAGCCCGGATTACTGGCGCGCAGTGCGCCACTTTGTGCGCTGCGCGGTGCATGCCGGGGTTAATATGCTGCTGACGCCGCTGTTTACGCCGCCGCTGGATACCGCCGTCGGCGGCGAACGTACCACGGTGCAGCTGGTGAGGGTGACGCGTTCGGCGCAGGGGTATGGCTTCGATTTCAGCCGCCTGGCGCAGTGGGTGGCGCTGGCGCAGGAAGAGGGCATAGAGCACTTCGAAATCGCGCCGCTGTTTACCCAATGGGGCGCGGCGCATGCGCCGAAGATCGTGGTGGAGGAGCAGGGCGAGGCGCGACCGCTTTTCGGCTGGCACACCGATGCGCAGGGCGAACCGTATCAGCGTTTCCTGCAGGCGCTGCTGCCCGAATTGACCGCCTGGTTCCGCGAGCGGGGGCTGGAACGGCAGGTGTGGTTCCATGTTTCCGATGAGCCGACGCTGGACAACCTGGCGGCCTACCGGCGCGCCGCCGCCGCGCTGCGGCCGTTGCTGGACGGCTTCCGCACCTTCGACGCGCTGTCGGATTTCGCTTTCTATCAGCAAGGCCTGGTGGAAACCCCGGTCGCCGCGACCGATCATATCGATCCCTTTATCGAGCACCGGGTGCCCGGCCTGTGGGCCTATTACTGCTGCGTGCAGAAGACCGAGGTCGCCAATCGGTTCTTCGCCCAGCCTTCGGCGCGCAACCGCATATTGGGCGTGCAGCTGTATCTGTATCGCATCGCCGGCTTCCTGCATTGGGGATTCAACTTCTATAACAGCGCCCATTCGCGCGAGCGCATCAATCCGTACGCGGTGACCGACAGCGGCCATGCGTTTCCCTCCGGCGATCCGTTCGTGGTCTATCCGGGCGAGGATCTGCAGCCGGTGGAGTCGCTGCGCCTGCGGGTGCTGCACCAGGGGCTGCAGGATATGCGCGCGCTGCAGCTGCTGGAGAGTCTGACCGACCGGGCGACGGTGGAGGCGCTGATCGAACGCGAGCTGGGCATGCGCATCACCTTCAAGCGTTATCCGCACCAGGCCGGGCCGCTGCTGCGCCTGCGAGAAGCGGTGAACCGCCGCATCGAAGCGTTGCTGGCGCCGATGTGAGGGGCAATGGGGGCGAAAATGCGTCTTTCGCTCCCGAATCGCCATTACTTTGCTATACCTGATAGTCGATGGATTCATTTTATTGTCATGTAACTGACACGTCAGAGTCACGGCTCTGGCTTAAGTTTGCAGCGACTACGTCAGGAGATAACGCGATGTTCAGCCTGGATTCTCTGTTGCAAGATGCATTTCCACACCGCAATACCCCTGCCTGGCAGCGCAGCCTGCTAAGAACCCTTCTCTTCGAAAAAGAATTCAAACAGTTCGCCGCCGACTATCCCCACCTGAAAGGGCTCGATCTGATCGAGCAGGTGGTGGACTACTTCAACCTCAGCTGCGAGCTGGTGGACGGCGATCTGGAAAACATTCCGAGCCAGGGGCCGGTGGTGCTCGTGGCCAATCACCCGATCGGCTCGCTCGACGGCCTGGTGCTGCTGCGTGCCGTCGCGGCGGTGCGCCCGGATGTGAAAGTGGTGGCCAGCCAGCTGCTGACCTACATCGAACCGCTGCGCAACCTGTTCGTGCCGGTGGATAACGTCGCTTATAAAACCAGCCGCAAGCAGATTGAAGGCATGCAGCAGCAGCTGGACAATCAGGGCGCGCTGATCCTGTTCCCGGCCGGCGAAGTGTCGCGCATGAGCCCGAAGGGCATCCGCGACGGCCACTGGCATACCGGCTTTCTGCGCCTGGCCGCCAAGGCGCGCGCGCCGATCGTGCCGATCCACATCAGCGCGCGCAACAGCAACCTGTTCTACTTTACTTCGCTGATCTACCGGCCGCTGTCGACGCTGCTGCTGGTGCGCGAAATGTTCCAGCAGCGGGGCGGGCGCATCAAGATCCGCATCGGCGGCCGCGTGCCGTTCGCCAACTGGCATGACGGTCACACCAGCGCCAAGGATCTGGCGGAGCGTTTTCGCCGCCATGTGTATCGCCTGGGCCAGAGCAAACCGGGGCTGTTCGCCAGCGAATCGCCGATCGCGCTGCCGGAAGAGCGTTTGGAGCTGAAAAAGGCGCTGGCGAACTGCGAACGGTTGGGGGTGACGCCGGACGGTAAAACCATCTACCTCTACCGCCGCCACGACGAAGCACGCACGCCGATCCTGCGCGAACTGGGTCGCCTGCGCGAGATCGCCTTCCGTGCGGTAGGGGAAGGCTCCGGCCGCCGCCGCGATCTGGACAGCTACGACGACGACTATTATCACCTGGTGCTGTGGGATGAGGAGGAGCTGGAGATCGTCGGCGCCTATCGCTTTATCCCTACCGCCGAACAAATCGAACGCAAAGGGCTGGAAAGCATCTACAGCAACAGCCTGTTCCACTACGACCGCGATATGGAACCGATCCTGGCGCAGGGCATCGAGCTGGGGCGCAGCTTCATTCAGCCCGCCTATTGGGGCAAACGCGGGCTGGACTATTTGTGGCTGGGCATCGGCGCCTACCTGTCGAAATACCCGCAGTACCGTTATCTGTTCGGCCCGGTGTCGATCTCCGGCGGCATGCCGTTGGCGGCGCGCGATCTGCTGATCGCCTTCTATCGGCTCTACTTCTCGCCGGACCATGCCTTCGCGCAGTCGCGCCGGCCTTATCCGGCGTCGCTGCCGCAGGTGCTGGCGCAGTTTGCCGGGGATAACTACCAGGAAGATCTGGTGCGGCTGAAGAGCCTGCTCAGCAACATAGGCTGTTCGATTCCGACGCTGTACAAACAGTACACCGAGCTGTGCGAGCCGGGCGGGGTGCAGTTTATCGACTTCGGCACCGATCCGGCGTTCAACAACTGCATCGACGGGCTGGTGCTGGTGGACACCACGCGGCTCAAGCCGTCGCGCTATCAACGTTATATTGCGGTGCATCAGCCGCAGCCAGCCGAGACGGCATGATTGTAGTCTGACTCATGCCTTTTTGATCTAAGCACGACCTTGGGGCCGGTGACGGGATAGCGCTACGATAAACGTTTCGCTTTCCACCGCCGGAGCCTTGCATGCCACACTCCTTTATCCCGCCGTTATTGTCCGCCGATGAACCCTCTGCCGCCGCCGTTGAAATCCCGCATGGCAAAGCGCCATTTTTGCTGCTGTGCGATCACGCCGGCAAGACGATACCGCAATCCCTCGGCGATCTCGGCTTACCGCCAGGGGAGATCGAACGCCACATCGGCTGGGATATCGGCGCGCTGAGCGTGTCGCGCCATCTGAGCCGCCAGCTGGACGCGACGCTGATCCATCAGCGCTATTCGCGGTTGGTGATCGACTGCAACCGGGCGCCAGGCATCGCCAGCTCGATCCCGCACTTGTCCGAGCTGACGCCGATCCCCGGCAATATCGGTATCGACGCCGAACACGCGCTGGCGCGCGAGCGCGAGGTGTTTTTGCCGTATCATCACGCCATCGACGATCATTTGGGGCAACGCCAACTGCGTGAACTGCCGACGGCGGTGATCGCCATGCACAGCTTTACGCCGGTGTTCAAGGGGGAATCGCGCTCCTGGCAGGTGGGGCTGCTGTTTAACCGCTACCCGGAGTTTGCCCATCTGCTGGCCGAGCTGCTGCGTGAAGAAGGGGATTTGCAGGTGGGCATCAACGAACCTTATGCAATGACGGACGCCACCGACTATACGTTGCCGGTTCATGCTGAACGCCGCGGTTTGCCTTATGTCGGCATCGAAATTCGCCAGGATCTGATCGCCGACGAACGCGGGCAGCAGGCGTGGGCGAAACGTTTCGCGCGCCTGTTGCCACAGGCCTGGCAACGCTGGCAAATTTGACTTTAGGAATATTCCCAGAGATGATAACCGTAAGGAATACGTAAGACGTCATTAGAAAAAAAGTCAGGAGAGACGTGTGGAGCACAGCGATAACGGACTGTTTATCAAACGGGAGCGTTTTGAAGTTCTGGCGATTCTGCGTGAAATTTGCAAACAACGCACGCCGCTGCGCGTAGAAAATCAGCAGCACCGGTTTCAAAGTCTGTTATTGAGCGTCGGGCCGGACAATATCGTGTTTAGCGGTGAGGAAGCCGCGAGCGCCATCGACGGCGCCTGCACCATCGTGATTGAAAGCAACGACGCCAAAATCGAGTTTTCCGTCGGCCAGGCGGAGCTGACCGAACATCAGGGCGTCCAGGCCTGCTCGACCCGTCTGCCGCAGGAGCTGGTCTACATTCAGCGCCGTCGCCAGTTCCGCATCACCACGCCGCACTGGCGCCAATTCTTCTGCACCGGCGAATACCCGGACGGTACGCCTTATGAGCTGCGGATCCACGATCTGTCCGCCGGCGGCGTCGGTTTGCGCTTCGACGGCCCGCTGCCGGAATGCTTCCAGCCGGGCTTGCAGTTCAAGAAAGCGCTGCTGGATCTGGGCAGCTACGGCAGCTTCAAGGTCAACATGGAGCTGGTGGTGGTCAACGACGATCAGGAAACCGACGACAACGATCAGGTGGTGCACTTCTCGCGCCTGTCATGCCGCTTCCTCAAGCTGGGGCTGGCGATGGAGCGCAAAATTCAGAGCGCGGTGTTCGCCTTCGAGCTGGATTTCAACAAAAAGAAAAAACGCTGATCCTCTGTTCCGGCGCGCCGGGCTGGATGCCGCCCGGCCGCGCCGCCATTCTTTCCCCGTTCAGGGGACGTAAATAATCTCAAAGCTGGACGTATTGTCGTAGTAGGACTTTTTGCCGCCGTCGACGTAGATAATCTGCAAATCGTAGTGATACACCAGCTTCTTGTCCGGATGCAGGATCAGTTCCAGCACGGAAATCTTGATGTTAACCGATTGAACGGGGTGCTCCTTGTCCAGCTCAATGGTCTGGTTGTCGATGCTGACCAGCATGCGCTTGATCGGCCGCGGTCCGGCAGGATCGTAGGCGCCGGTGTCGCTGCGGAATTCCACGGTCTTATTGATGTCCGCCGGTGCGGATTGCTTGATGAAATCCGGCAGCCTGTTCTGGTATTTGGCGTCCAGCGCCAGCGCTACGGGCAGATTATCCGGGTTGAAGCCGGTGAATTGCACCGCCAGATACCCCTTGAGCAGCAGGTTTTGCGGCGACCGATCGAAGAAGGCATCCCAAATCAATCCAAATTGGCTGGCGGGCAGCGTGAATGAATCCACGATACCGCTCTGCAGATTGATCAGCGCGTTTTTTTCCTCCGTTTTACCGTCCGGCAGCCCCAGCAGCAGCGTCAGGGTGTCCGCGTTGGCGAACGGTGCCAGCTTGCCGTCCGGTTGCATCTGCGTGAACTGTGCGGTGGCGTCGCCGATGCGCGCCTGATTGACCTTGGGTGACAGGAAATAGTCGAACGTCACCTCGACATCGTTGAGCGAGGTTGCGTGCGGCGCTGCAGAAAACGAGATAGACAGCATCGGTTTGTCGTCATCGGCGGCGTTGGTCGCCAGCAGGAAAGTATCCGGCAGGTAATAAAGATAGTTTTTTCGTACATAGTCCTGATAGTAGTTGTACCACAGCTGCCCGAAGGCCAGCGGCGTGAGGATCAGCTGCAGGCGCGGCGGCGGCGGCAGGATGCCCTGATAGATATAGGGATAGTAGTTCTCGGCGAAGTAGAAGACTTTCGGCGAGGTGATGGTGTTGAGGAGCCCGTTATCGGTGACGATGGCGACCACCAGCGTGGTTTGCGAGTCATAATCCGACAGCGCTCGCAGCAGCGCGTCACGCTGTTCCAGGCGGTCCAGGTCGAGCTGGGCGCGGTAGCGGGTCGGCGGGACGTCCAGCAAAACCTGTTCGAAGATCATTTCTTCAATCTTGCCGAAAGTGCTGAAAGTTAGCACCACGTAAGGCACCTGCTGAACGGCGCGGCTGAGCGCGAAATCCACCGTCATATGCCAGCGCGTACCGTCACTGCTGGTGGCGATGCGATAGCGCGTCTCTCCCGAGACGACTTCGGTACAAACATCGGCCTGCAGTTCGTCGGCCACCGGCGCGGGCGCGGCGCGGTAGCGCAGACGGGGGGCTTCGGCGTCGGGAAACTGTTTGCGCGCGTTGTCCAAAATGACCTTGTTCAGCGTCACCAGATCATTGAGAAAGATATTCATAGCGATCCTCCAGGGAAGAAAGGCGTGCCAGATGTCTGAACTGGTTCAGGCAGGCGGAAGTCCAAAGAAAATGACCGTCGTGACGGCGATAGAGCGGGCTTTCGTCGTTGGTCGCCGGCAAGCGCCAGGCGGCCAGCGCATCGATCGCCGGTGCAAGCTGCGGCACCCCTTGCCGCCTGGCGTATTCCAGCGTACTTAGCCACTCATGCGGGTGGGCATAATAGGGCGTTAACGCGTTGAGGCGGTTGTAATCGCCGTCGCTCCAGCTCACCGCCTGATTCAGCATTTGGATAATGCGCGGATAGGCCGGCGGCGGGCTGCCGTGAGCGGCGGTCAACGCATGGATTAAAATCAGCGCGTTGGTATTCACGCAGCAGTCCAGTTGCGTGATGTCGCCGTCGTCTTTCATCCAGGTGTGAAAGGCGTAACACTCGGCCCAGGGATAGGGCGTCGTCTTCAGCCGTCGTTCGACGCGCTGTACCTGATAAGCCTGCATCTGCGCCAGCGTCTGTCTGGCTTGCGCCAACGAGCGCCGATGAAATCGATACAAGAGCTCAGTGATAATGGCGGTATCGTCGATGTCAGCGTCGATCCGCTGGCCCGCCATCCAGGCGGGGTGCTTGCCGGCAGGCCAAAAATGGAAGTGGTGCGGGCGGCTCTCGCAACTGAGCAAGAAGTCGAGCGCGAGCTCGATATGGGGCGCGGTCTGGGCGGTATAATCCAGCGTGCGCAGCACCTGGGCGGTGACAAAAGCATTTTCATCCTTGTGCCAGCGGCCATCCGGCGTTCTGACATGAGAGGGAAAGGCGCCGCTGGCACACTGCTGCGCCAACAGCTCCGCCAACGGCAATGGCACAAGCGGTGCCGTTTCGCGCGCTTTGCATGGCAGGATTTCGAAATGCGCGTTTTGCGGGCTGAACGTGCAGCTGACGCTGTGATTGCCCTGGCGATCGCAGGAAAAGCCGACGACGTTGTACTGCAATGGAACCTGTTCGCTCACCGCGCGGTTAAGCAGCGGCATGGCTTGGCCATCGGGCGCCAGCAGCGCGGTGATACCGTCGAAAACGCGGCGGTTGTCGCCGAAAAAACTTGCCGCCATGGCAAACAGCGTAAAACTCTCCAGATTGCCGTCCGGCGCGTATCCCAGACTGAATCCGTAGGTGGTCGGGGGGAAGTCCCGCCTGTCCTGCTGCCGCAGCGCGCGGTCCAGCAGCGGCATCAGGGCGGAAAAACGGCTTTCTCCCTCGAACAGTCGCATGACGGCGAGGATATCGTCACGCGTGATCCGCGCACTGTGCCACTGGTAGTAATATTCGCGCGGAGAGTCGGCAGATTCCGGGTAATACCCCACCATCAGCAGCGTCAATCCCGCCGCGCGGCGGGCCTCGGCGGTGAGCGGCCCTTGCAAGCCATCGGGTGCGGCCGCCATGTCCGCGGGGGTTTCAACGTAGACCTTGGTTTTGATCGCGTCCGGGGCGTATTTTCGCCCCAGCCAGGCGCCGAAGCGCAGCGGCTGAACGCTTGCACATTGCATACGTCGCACCGCCTCCAGGCTGTTAGCGGGATCGGCGAGCGGGGCCGCGGTGATCGCCTCACAGTGTCGGGCAAAGGCGCCGGCGCTGCGGCGCTGCGCATAGCGCGGTAAAAAGGGATCCAGCGTGCAGGCGAGCCCCTGCGGTTTGGCCGACGACACGGTGAACTCCAGCGGGCTGCCGTTATAACCGAGCAGGCTGGTGGTAAACGCAGCGGACAAACCGCCGGGCGTCGCCTTCGTCCGGCTGAAGCGGGCGACGTCCGGGGCCAGCGTGTTTTGCAAATGGGGCGCTTCCTTGCACAGGGCGTTGACCAGGGCGTTCCATGCCGCGGGTAACACTGCGTTGCGATCGTTCATGG
Source organism: Serratia sp. SSNIH1 (assembly GCF_002935055.1). Taxonomy (NCBI): domain Bacteria; kingdom Pseudomonadati; phylum Pseudomonadota; class Gammaproteobacteria; order Enterobacterales; family Yersiniaceae; genus Serratia; species Serratia sp. SSNIH1. The sequence goes on along the minus strand of NZ_CP026383.1, from coordinate 3,142,851 downwards.
TGCTCACCTAAACCAGGTTGGGGATGACGATCGCCGGCGGGTTTTCGCTGCCGCTGCGTTCGACGGTTTCCCCGCCAACCAGGAAGTAGATCAGTGTGTAATTGACCGTCCAGGGGTTCTCCGTCATACAGCGGTATTTGAACGTTTGGCTCTCGTGCGCATCTTGGTTAAAGGTATATCTCTTGATCTTGCGGCTTCCTTTGTCATCCTGATAACTCAGCTCCACCATGACCTGGTTGCAGTTTTCCCAAGAGAATTTGCGATCGAGGAAGATACTTATCTCGTTGAAAGACAACACCGAACCGGGATCCATGTTCAGCAGCGTCGAGGCCGATTGGGACAGCGACTGATAGCTGCTGCTGCCTTCCCAGCCAGAGGCGGCGACGGACTTGAAGGCGAAATCACTGGTGATATGGAACAACTCGTTCTTATCGCTGCTGCGGGCGATGCGCTTGGTCCATGTACCGTCATCTTTGGTGAAAGGCGCGGCGGTATACACCTGGTGGTTGTAACGGATGTTGAAGGTGGTGGCCTTGATGCCATATTCCTCAAAGCTGTCCGGCCCGAGCACGGTCAAATCCAGCTGTTGGAAGAACGGATCGTTGACATTGACCTGGATAAAGTAGGGCGCAGTTTTCTGGGCGTGCAGAATATCGCTGCCGATGAAGTTTTGCGGCACGGCGGATTGGCTAAGGGCCTTCGACGAGGTGTAGTTGAAGTTCAGGCTTTTGGTTTCCTCGATCCGCACCAGCTTGATCTCCAGCGAAGCGCTGGGGAACAGGCCGCCTTTGCCGGCTTCTTCGCCTTCTTTCTTGTCGCTGGCGATCAGCGAATCCAGAATAGCGTCGCTGGCGGATTTCGCCTGCGGGTTGCTGTCGTCGTTAGGTTTGAGCGTGGCGCTGAAAAAGCTTTTCAAGATCTCTTCCTTGACGAACTGCAGTGCCCACTCTTTCTCTTTGGCCTCTTCGTCGCCCGGCATGCTTTCGGTGACCTTGATCACCAGTTTCTGATCCTGCTGCAGTTTTTTGATGACGCTGTCGAAGCCCAGCCAGAAGCTGGCAGGCGTCTCAACCGGAATGGGAATGTTGGCGCCGAATTTCAGATCGAATTCTTTATAGATGCTTTCGAACTGTGCGGTCACTTCGACCTTCAGCGCCGGCGTGATGCCGGTGAAGCTGAGGTTATAGGCGACGGCGGCCGGCGCCTTGGCCTGGGTGAACGCGGCTTCGAGGATCACCGCCTGAGACGGCGTCAGCTTGGCGCTGAAAATGGCGCTGTTGTTGCCGAACAGGCTGGGGCAAGGGGCGCTGATCAGCTCGCCGTTGGTGGCGCCCGCGTCGAGCACGAAGAAGTTCACCGTGCCTTTATCATACGGCACCTGGGCCTTGCGGGCATTCTTGGGATCAACGTTCAGTTTGCGCAGATAGTCGTTGAAGGCACGGTTCAACACCGCTTCGTCGATCGCCGTATTGACCTCGAAGTTGATGTATCCCCCTTGCGGATCGCTGGCGTCGCCGGTGTATTTGATCAGCGAAAACACCGGTTCGCCCGACTTCTGCGCAATGTGGATATCACCGGGCAGATACCAGAACTGGTTATCGTCTGAATCGTCGGCGAAGAAGGTGATGTTGTTGATGGTGGCGGTTTTGGCTCTGAGTAATAACATGGCGTTTCCTTAGTTAACTGAGGGTGGCGAGATCGAGAGCGTTGGCGTCGGTCGAGCACTGCACGTTTTCGGGCCGATCGCCGCCTTCGCCGGGTTGATAGGTAAACCAGATATCCAGTTCGACGCTCATCTGCTCCGGATCAAGCTGATCGGCGCTGAAACACCGCGGGGCGGCATCGGATTCGGTAAATTGAAACACCTGCTGCAGCGTTTCCGCCGGCGTGCAGGCGTAGCTGGCGGAAACGATGACCATTTCCACCCGGCGCCAGTCCATGTCGGCCGACAGCGTCAGCACGCGCTGGCGATACAGGGTCGAGAACAGGTAGACGTCCTGGCCGGTCGGTTCTTGCAGCTCGGCGGAAATATGCGGTGAGTTGACGGCGGCGCTGTAGGTTTTGTTGACGTCGAATTGGTATTCATCCGGCTCCGGCAGCATGACCGGGTAGTGGGCTCGCGGGCTGGTCTGGTCAAGTTGGAAGCTGCGCGACACGCTGCTGTTCGGCTGTTGCCGGTGGCGATAGCGCAGCGTGACCAGCACGGATTGATAGCGCTGCCAGTCAAACTGTTGCGCTGCTTCGATCGCGAAATCATAGCGGCCGTAGAGCGACTCGACGTCCAGAAAGACCTCGCTCATCTCCGTTTGCAGGCTGCCGGAGCTGACCGAGGTCACGCCGCCTATCGACTGGTTGAAATATACGGTGAAGTCATACTCGACCGGCCACAGCATTTTTCCCGTTTTCGGGTCGAGCAGGCTGGGTTCCTTAAACTGCTTGGGCCCGAAGTCGTCCCGGGTAAATTTCAACTGTCGGCTGTTTGAGCCATAGCGCAACCGTGCCGTCACTAGCAGGATATTGGCGTCAAGCGCATCCGACAGCAGGCTGACCCGCACTTCGCGATAGGCGAAAAAGTCATCCTGAAGATCGCGTTTGACGATCGCGCGATCGGCCTGATAGTCCGTGCCGTTGACCAACTGGGCGAACAGGGCCTGCGGATAGAGCGAACGCTGCACGACGGTGGTTTCGCTGATCTTGCCGCTCAGGCGACGTTGATCGATGTTTTCCACCGAGACCTGTTGCAGATAAAAGCCGGCTTTGGGGCTTGTCTGCTGCGGTTCGTTGGCGATAACCGGCGTGAAGAACTGGCTGGTGAGGATCTGCGTCAGTTCGGCGGCCGCCTGCGCCATATGGCCGTCGGGATCGGTATCCCTGACTTTGACGGTGACGATTTTCTCGCTGATCAACTGGGTGGATGTTTGCTCGATACCGACGGTAAAGATCAGCAGGTTAAAACCTATTGAGCGCTGCAGGTAACGGTAAACCTGGTCCCAGTTGGCCTCCAGCTCGAAGGTGGCCGGCGGCAGTTGCTGCAGGTAGTCGATTTTGTAACTGACGGCGATCGGCGTCGAGGCCGGTGTGCGCATCAGGCTCGCCAGCAGCAGGATATCGTCGTCGTCGTTCAGTTTGGCGGACAGGTAGCAATATTGCTGGTCGCTCAGCGAGGTTTTGCTGGTCTGCCCGGGGATAAGATCGGGGATATTCAGCGTCGCGCTGCAGGCGATGGCCTGCAGCGGCAATAAGATCGCATCGCGCGGCATGTCCGGGCTGGCGTCGGCGGCGCGTTGCGCCGCTTCGGGCGAACTGGCCAGCTGGGTCTGCAACGACAGCGTGGCGTAGTAGAGATCGTCCGGCTGGTTGAGGTTTCTGAAAATTTGCAGTTGGACATCGGGTTGATTGCCTGCGGCGACCTGCACGCTCGGCGCGGCGGCACAGTAGTAATACACGGGCCGATCCGGGTCAGCCCGAATAAAACAGATGTCTTGCATGATTACCTGATCGCGCATAGCGGCAACCCCACGTCATCGGAGAGGGAGCCGGAGCAAGGCGTGCTTGCTCCGGCGGAGACCGGCCGTCAGAAGGTCACGACCACGATGGTGCTGGTGCCCGTGATCGGCTTGGTGACGGTTTTCTCCTGGTTATCGCCGTAATAGACCGTGGCGGTGTAGCTGATCTGCGGCTCGTTGCCTTTCTCTTGCTGCATCAGGTTGAATGTCAGGTACTGCGTGAGTGACTTGGTGTCGAACTCGGTTAACGCAATGGGCTGCGTCTGCGAGAAGTCCCATTTCGGGTAGTTCACCGTCATCTCGAAGGTGATCAGCGAAACGTCTTTTTGCGACGGTTTGAAGATGATGGTGTACTTCTGCTGTTTCGGCAGGGCGTTGGCGATCAGGATCTGATTGCCACGTGTTTCGCCATAGCCCGGCAGCTGCGGGTTGCTTTCCACGCCCGGTGGGAGGTAGGTCAGGCTGTCGCCGCCCAGCGTATAGTAGTCGGCCGAATAGTAAAGCGGCTTTTCCACGTTGGTGCCGATCGGATAAATAAACGGCACCGGCGGGTTATTTTCTTTGATTACCTGGGAGTATTTCTTGAGCTGAACGCCGCGATCTTTGTCTTCGTACAGGGTCTTGACCACGACCTGACTGAAGACCTCCCAGCCCAGCGGATTGAGCAGGGTGGAGATATCTGCGTAGACGATGCCGCTTTGCGCCGCGTTGATGGTCACCACCAGATCGTCTTTGACCAGGATCTCCCCAGACAGGTAAGGCTTGGCCTGCATGCCGGTGAAGTTGACGGTGTAATGATAACGGTAGGCACGGCCCAGTTCGGGTTTGATAAACCACTTGTCGGTTTTTTTCGGCCCCGGATCCTTCGGAGTAAAGGTCAGCGTGCTCTTGAGATCGTTGTCGTACACTGCGGTGACCACGATATTGGCGATGTCATACTTCGCCATGTCTTCGGTGACGAAGAACTCCGGCTGGATGTACTGATAGAACGGGTCGTGGAGATCGTACTCTTTGAAGTACTGATCCAAATCGGCTTCGCCGACGATTGAGCGTATCGACGGAAGCTGGGTCTGTGGGTAAATGGTGGAGGACACCACGGCGTTTTCTTCATATTCACGGGTGAAGCTCTGGGTTTGCGAGAGTTTGGACTCGAATTTGTCGAAGCCGTCGACGTCGTTCAGCAAATTGAGACTCATGTCGATGCCGGTTTGGCTGCTCAGGATCTGCTCGACCTGCTGTTGTCCCCAGTTCCGCAGACTTTCCTTCCATTTTTCATAGGCGCCGGACTCCATGCCCATCTCTTGTGCAGTCAATCCGATCCGGACGTCCACCTTGATCGCCTCCTTGGCGTAAAACTCCTGCTCGATCTTTTTCTCGTCGGCCGACCAGGTGTGACGGTTGATGGTTTGCGTCACCGACTTGGCCTGCTCGCTGTTGTAGGTGACGATCACCTTGGCCGCCGACATGGAGGCATCCAGAGAGAGGTCGAAGCGCACGCCGACGCTGGCGTTTTTATCGGTGCCTTTCAGCACCTGTTCAAACAGTGTGGCGCCTTCCCCGGTCAGCGACAGGCTGAACACGGTATTGTTGTCGCCGAGGCCGGAGGGGGACAGCGGCGTTGGGATCTGGCGATAGAACTTATCGTTGCCGTCAAGGATCAGCATGGCCTGCGCCGAGGTGTAGCGCGGCTGCATCAGTTCGATTTTCGCGGCGTCCGCCGGCATCAGTTCGCTGAGGAATTGACTCTTGCCTTTGGTAGGGTCATAGAGCGCGACAAACCGGTTGAGCTGTTCATCGCTCAGGCCGGTATTCTTCTGCGCCTGGTCCATCTTGGTCTTCTTCTCGTTGTTTTCCGGGTCTGCTTCATAGCGCTGTTTCGCCTCGATGTAGGCGACAATGAGCTCGGATTTTTTATCCAGTGGGCCGTCTTTTCTGCCAAGGCCGTTATACAGCTGCAGGCGGATGCGGTCTTTCATTTCCGCATTCGGCTGCGGCAGCTGCACGGTGAATTGTGCGTAGCCGCCTTGCGTATCTTCGCTGCGGTATTTGTAAAACATAAAGCTCGGCGTATTGGTATCCCGTTTGGCAAACACCGGGATCTCCGGCACCACATAGAAGATATCCTTGCTGTCGCTGTCGCCGTAGCAGGTATACGCGTATTCCTTGACGCCCAAATACTCGGTGACGTCGATTTTTATCGATTGCTGCAAAGCGGTGGTTAACATAGGGCGGTCCTCTTGTTTATGTCACTTGTGGTATTGCAGTTTGATGGGGCCGGTGGTGGCCTGCAGGGGGCCGGAGTCGTAGTTTTTGGGGAATAGCGCCGCCGTTTTCCCTTGCCAGCGATAGTCCACCCGGCCGTTGAGGCCGGCGGCATGGGCGTTGATCCACCAGGTGGCCTGCCACTGCGCGGCGGAAAAGGCGAAGGTGAAGTTTTGTTTCTTGCCCTGGCCCGCCGGGAGATAGCTGGCGCTGCCGGAGATCGTTTTGAATTCGGACTTCAAAGACTCGGCGTCGAACAGCAGGCTATAGAAACCCACATCCTGCGGCGTCAGCGCGATGGCGTTCTGCCACGCCAGCCGGCTCTCGAAGCTGGTGTAATCGGCGAAGGTCACCTTGAGTGCGATATCGCTCACCGCCGCTGTCGTTTCCAGCGTCACTGGCGGGAAGCTGGGCCACGCCATCGGCGCCTGTTGATCTGCCCAGCGCAGTTCTATCGCCATGATATTGAAGACTTTCGGATCAAATCCCAGGCTGACGGTGCAGCGTTGAGGCTCGATCGGCTTATCCGGCCTGCTGGGTTCCGGCAGGGGCGTAGCGGTAAAGGAGATGATGCCGTCGGCCGGCAGCCGATTCAGCAGTTCGGCAATGTCGCGTTGCTGCTCCAGCAGATAGCGCTGGGGCACGGTGTTGTCGTATTCGATCTGGTAATTCAGCTTGTTGGGGATTTGTTCTGGCGACGAGATATTGCGTAGCGTGTTGGCGATCAGCAGTGAAGCGGTGTTTACCAACGCCTGGCGAACACGAGCTTGCGTCTGTTCTGAAGGCGCATTGTCGAACTGCGCTTGCACAATGACGACGCCGGCGTCGATCTGTTGGTTCAGCAGCCTGGCGATCGCTTCCGGTTGCCGCGCCTGCTCGTTGAAGGCCAGGGTGACAAACGCGACCCAATCGGCCTGCAAACGGGCATTGACGCGGCTGTCGACGCTGAATCGGCTGCGAGTGAGAAAATAGACCTGGTCTTTTGTTCCCTGGATCGCGCCCGCCAGCCGGCCAGACTCCTCATGGGTCAACGCCATTTTGGACTGTTCAAATTCGACGCTGTAGGCGGCAGCAGCCGGCCGCTGCGCGAAGTGCAGCCACAGCGATTGCTGGATCTCCTCCTGCTCCAGGGTGATGGTTTCCGGAGCGGGGACGAAATGGCGGCGGATATAGTCCTCGATCGCAGCCCTGTCGACCGGCAGCTTCGGTGCAATGAAAGTCGCCAGGCCGCCGCCGGGGCTGGTCAGCAAATGCAGCGAGCTGATCTTGCCGGCCGGCGTTTCCTGCACCACCTGCGGCGTGTAGTTGCCGTAGGTGTAACAGCCGCTGGGGCGCGTTTGGTCGTGAAATGCCAGCGCGCGGTCAAGCAGAAAGAAGTTTTGCAACGTACGTTGTGGATCCAATTCGTCGGTCATGGTGTATCACCCTTGATATCGATCGTTTGGTCGCCGGTGACATAAGGCGACCAGGGGCCAGTGGGAGTCTTGTAGCGGAAGCCGGCGGCGAAAATGGAGGTGACGTTCCATTTGTAGACGAAGCTCGGCTGCGAATGCGTAAAAGTGCGGTCGCTGATGCGCTCGCTGTCCTGCGGCTGAAAACTCAGTACGGCGCTGAGCGACTGCGGCGGCAGCCGAACGGTGATCGTCGCCTGCTGTGCGCCGAACTGCGGAAAACTGTAGGCGCCGATGGTGGCGTTTTGCACGATCGGGGCGGGTAACGGGACGGCGCCGTCGCCGGAAAGCGAATAGGCGGTCGCTTCGGCAAAAGTCGGGGCGCCCAGGATCGGTGCGCTGAAATAGGGTGCCGATGCGCTGAGCGCCCATGTTTGGCGCCAGTCGGCGGAGTAATAGGGGCCGCCAAGTCGGCTTTGCAGGGCGAACGTTGGGTCGAGATACAGGGTCAGGAAGCGGCAAGGCAGCGCGGCGTAATCCAGCACCAGGTTATCCTCGTCGCAGCGACGTTGTTCGCCGGGCAACGTGCGGTAAACGCCGTCTTGCGGGTAATTCACGCGGATCTGGTAGAAAAACGGCTGTGCATCCAGCGCGCTGTTGTGAAACTTGAAGGTTAACCAGGTGCGGTCGGGGCGCAGCGCCAGCGTTTGCGTTTGCTCGATCGGGTAGATATTGCCGGGCGGTACGCTCAGCTGAATATCGATCGTAACGCCGGATTGCAACCCCAGCGGGTAGGCGTAAAAGACATTGATCTCGCGCTCTCCCGCCGGCAGCGGCGGTGCGGTGGTGCGATGGATAATGGTATCGGGCGAAACTTTGGCGATCTGCTGCGCGGCGGCGAACGGATCCAACGTGAAGCAAAGTGGCCGCTGAGTCAGCGCGACATTGGCCAGATCGCACCGGGTCCGACCGGCATGCGGGGGCGGCGTCAGAAGGATCTGCGCCACATTGCCGGCGGCGGGACCGGCAGACGGCGCACCGTACAGGTTGTATAGCCGATCGAGCAAAGCCTGACTGAGCAACAGATCCCCGGCCGGATCGTTCGCCGGCGGCGGTGGGTCGATGTCGAGCGGCAAGCGGGTGAGGTTGCGGCTGAGGTAGAGGGTCAGCCCGTCGTAGGGAAAGACAATCCCGGTATCGCCCACGGCATGGGCACCTTCCACGCCGGCGGCCAGGGCCAGGATCAGCGCACGTGCATCAAATTCTACCCGGTAGGCCAGACGCGGCGATACGCCTTCGACAAAACCGTCCAGACGCGCGTTGAAGCCTATCGTCTCATCGAGCAGGGTGCGCTCGATCAACTGAGTGCTTGCCGCATTGAGCAGAATGATGAATTGACTGCACTGTGCCGAATACCAGGTGGTGTCGTAGTGCCGGCCGTACAGTTCGCTGTGGTAGTCGATGGGCACGTCGAATCCCAGGCTGCCCGGTAAGACCGGCAGCGCCTTCACCGCACAATCCGGATACTGTTGCTTGAATACCTGCAGGCTTTGTTCACCGGCGAACTGCAATTGCGTGGTGAAATTCAGCCAGCCGTAGAGGCTTTCGGTACTGTAGCTGCGCACGATATCCAGCGAGAAAGCCAACGGGTCGGCCGCCAGAATGCTGAGCGCCTGCGGATATAAATAATAGGCGTCGTTTTGCCGATACGCGGCGACGAAACGTTGATCATCGCAGATAATAATGCGCTGGAAGTCGGGGTAGCCTTCATACATGATATTATTCTTCCGCTGCATTGATCATATTGTGGTAATCCTGGCGCCACTCGGCAGGCAGCATTTTCAGCACGTTTTTAGGGCGTTGGTGATATTCGTCTTCATAGAGGTGTTGAACCAGCGCGTCACCGACCAGCACGCCGTTAGCATAAAAAGTACTGAGGGCGCATTGCGTTTTTTGCAGCGGAGAGTCAGCGCTGAGTTGCAGGTTATAGACGGTTAACTCACCGGGCTGGAGAGAGAGGGCGGTAATTTCGCACTCACCGTGCCGAGTTTTAAGACGCATGCCTGAGGTTAATTCACGGGCGAGACAAATACCGTTTGCGGTGACGAAAGGGTGCCCCAGGCTGGCTTTTATACGATATTCACCTGCCGCCTGGTCGCGGGCGGTAATATCAATGTAATGCTGCTCCTGCCCCGTGGTGATATTCTCAATGCGTCTGGGGTGGTTATTACCGCAAATAACGAATTCATCTGCCGTGAGAGCATTGAGCGGCTTTTCTGTCCCATCCTGCATTAAAATCAACGTATCCTCTGCCAGGCAGCCATAAATAATCTGCATCGGTTTGATTTGTACGGTATTGAGCAGGCGGCGATCCGGGTCGCTTTCTTTTGGCGCGTTAGTAATAAAGGCGGCGATGCTGCGGCCTTCGACATCAAGCGTAATTTTAAAAACGTAATAAACCATCTCACCGGATTCAAAATCGACGCGGTTGAATTTCAGCCAGTCAAGATCCCAGGTGATGTTACTTCCGCTGATTCGGGTTGCGGCAGAATTAAAAATATTATAGCCGCCGTAAGGGGTGATCGGATCGCCGCCGGCGCGGGTGCGGATAAGATAAATGGTATTGCTGGCGTTGACCGGCTTGCCATTGCTGAGATCAATATTGCCAAAATAGGTGATGTTGCCTTTTATCGGCACTTTAACCGTGCCGTCCTGATCGTAGCCGGTGCGATAATCACAGTCGCCATCGTCACGCGTCAGGCAAATCTTGATCATGCGCTGGTTATACAGATTCCTCGGGGAATCGTTGATCATTTCTTTCGGGTAGCTTTGCGTCGTGACGATTTCGGCGCCGTAAACGGTTTGCTGGCCGACCGTTTGCGCGAAGGTATAGATCACCGTAACCGGAAAGCTGCCGCCGGTCTGGCTTTGCGGATAGTCACCGCTGGCACCGATGGTGCAGTCCGCCGTGTAAACGTAGTCGCTTTTGTATTCCACCTTGCCGACGTTATCGGCGCCGCCGTCGAACAGACCGAGGGTTTGCGTCACATTGGTCGCCTGAACCGGCAGAGAGCCGATGGCGTCGGTTTGATAACGTTTACCGTCGGTGGAATCCAGCCTGACGATGCTGTACACCGGCTGAGCGCCGCTGGTGTTGGCCTCGCTCATCCGGCCCGCGACCCGTTTGACGCGTTTCGTCTGCTGCCAGAGCTGGGTGAATTGCGGTGCGGCGGCGGCGGTGACGCCGGCCAGTTTTAATTGAATATCATAAAATTCGGTTAAAACCGGATCGCCTGGCTCGATAAGAAATACGCCGCTGTTCTCGTATCGGTCGATAACGTTTTTTACGATGCGTTTCTCATCTGACGTATAATCTTTTGCGAGCATAATATCGGCACCAATAAATTAATGGCATTGCCAGAGATGCACGCCATCATCATGGCGTGCCCATCGTTTTTAACAGGCGTTATTTGCAGGTTTCTTTACAGTAAGCGTAAATGGCGCTCAGGCAATCTGAAGATAAATACTGTTCGAACTCCGCATCGGTGGGTTCAATATCGACATCCAGCGTCATTGTGTAAAGCTCTTGAGCAAACATGTCTTTAGTGGCAGCGGGTTTGTTTTTAAAATAGGTTTTTATTTTGCCTTTGCTCACTTTTCGAATCCAGGCAAACTCACCGCCAATGGCCACTTTCCCGGTGAAAGTGAAGTCTTTACTGGTATAAACGCTGATGTCATTGGGGTAAACCTGATATCTTACCACCTGTTCCACACCGATATTCTGATTGGTTTCTTCCCAAGTTTCTCTTTTTATTACATTCAACGCAAAGTTTTTTCCATCGACCGGACCATCTCTAGCATCAGCGGTGCCGCCAAATAACATCGGGCAACCTCTGGCAAAACCTTCGTTCTTTAACCCTAATAGAATAAAATCGGAATTGCCGACAGCTTTGGGCGCGCTATCAAGAATGACATACTTTTTAATAGGCATAGTCAGATCCTTATACGCAGGATGGTATAAAAAGGAGGTGGTGAATCGCTTTGTCGCCGCGTTTTACTCACATTCAACAATAGCAATGACGCTTGAAAAAGCAACACATACATAAAAATAAATTAAGTGTTTATTCTTGCATAACAGATAATCAATAAAATCACGGCGTTGTAAAAGAGGATGAATAGTTTAAGAAATCAAAAAAAACAGAATGTTTTTTGCGGTTTTTATTTTCTTATTGGCTTTAATTTTAATAAATCAATGTGTTGAGTGTGATTATGATTTTAAATGGCTCTAATCATTAGTTGTTTAATCTTTTATATATAGTGAATTAATTTATCATTACTGTGCGCATCATTGACGGAGTAATAAATAAAATTCGCAGCGGAATGATTGCCACGGTGAGCAATCAAGACGGATGAGGCGGGGCAGCAGGCTGCCCCAGGTCAGGGTTTAGGTTAACGCCCGTAGGCTGCCGATCTCTTCCCAACCGAAATGCGCCGCTTCGGCCAGCACGTCGCACACTTCGCCGCCGGCGGCAACCACTGCCGCGTCGAGCGCGGCGCCGTGCAGCAGATGGCTCACCAGCAGTGCGGTGAACAGATCGCCGGTGCCTTTGACCGCCGATTTGACCTTCGGATGGGTAAAGCACTGCGCTTCCTGCCGGGTGACCAGCATTAAACCCACTTCGTCTTCGTGCTGTGCCACGCCCGGCGCGCTGGTGACCAGCACCCATTCGGTGGTGTCGTTCAACAGCGCCTGCGCGGCGTGTTGCGTCTGCTCCCGGCTGCTCAAAGAGCGGCCGCACAGCTGCTCCAGTTCGAAACCGTTCGGCGTCAGGCCGTTGGCCAGCCGCAGGAACGGCGAGCGATAGCAGTTGACGATGCGCTCATCCACGTAGATCCCTTCGCCGTAATCGCCCATCACCGGATCGATATAGATCTTTATCTGCGGATTGAGGGCGCGCACCCGCTGCAGCCAGTTGGCCAGAATATGGCACTGCATCACGTCGCCCAGATACCCGACGATCACCGCCCGGGTGCGTTTCATCACGCCGCGGGCGATCAGATCGTCGAGAAAGCCGCCGAACCACTCGCCGGAGATGACGCCACCGTGCGGTTTGCCGTAATAGGGCGGGCAGCCGAACAGCACGCTGGGCACCTGCAGCGCTTCCAGCCCCTTTTTCAGCAGGGCGCGGTAGGCGATACCGTTGCCGACGCTGCCGTAGACCACCTGAGATTGAATGCTGATCACGTCGATGGACGGTGACCGTAAGGGTGAAGTCTGTTGCATGAGTTACATCCTTGGTTCGTTATTATCCAGCCAGCGGGCGAACACCTGCCGCGCACGCTGTTCCAGCTGTGTGCCGTGGCGCGCCGCCTGTTCACGCAGGCTTTGGGGCGCGACGCCGGCCAGTTCCAGCTCGCAGGCATGGCCAATCAGCCAGCGTTCGATATCGCGATGATCTGCCTCCAGATGGAACTGCAGGCCGAGCGCAAACCCCTGATAGTCGAAGGCCTGATGCGGGCAAACCGCCGTGCCGGCCAGGCAGCGGGCGCCCTCCGGGATCGTGAACATATCGCCGTGCCAATGCAGCACCGGCGTATCGGCCAGCGGCGCCAGCGGCGAGTCATCTTGTGCCGCTAGCGTGGTCAGCGGGGCGAAGCCGATCTCTTTGACGCCGAGCGAGATCACGTCGGCGCCCAGCGCCTGGGCGATCACCTGAGCGCCGAGACACACCCCGAGGGTTGGCCGCCGCTGCGCCAGGCGCTGTTTGACCAGCGCCAATTCATGATCGAGAAAATCATAGCGCAGCGCACCGGAAAAGTGCTGGGCAGCGCTGATCGGTCCGCCGAGCACCACCAACAGATCGGTGTCTTCATTATTGATAGCACGAATATCATCGCGGCCGGCATCGTAATAGTCGATCTGATAGCCACGCAGCGAGAGCAGGGAACCGAGGATGCCCAGGTTTTCAAAATTGACGTGTCGAATGGCGACGGCTTTTTTCATTGTTTAACCTCGTGAGCGTGGGTGAACGGCGTCAGCGCCAGCGACTCGCCCAGCACGGTGATGCCTTGCGCGCCGCTCTGATAGACGATGCGGCGTTCGCTGACCTGGCTGAGCTGCACCTGATAACCCTGTGCGGCCGGGAACAGCGCGCACGCCTGCTCCAGCTGATCGGCGGCCCAGGGGGTGAACATCTCCAGGCGGGCAAAGGCTTTTCCTGCATACTGAATGTCGAGCACGTAATGTTTATCCATGGAACCCCTTACTTTTGGCCGCGGAAGCTGCTAACCTTGTTTGAACTAGTACAAAAGGATTTATGTATGACTTCATTGTATGCAAAAGGCGGCGGCGCTGTCCAGATTGCCGAGCAGATCGCCGCACGCATCAAAGGCGGCACGCTGCGGCCGGGTGAGCTGCTGCCACCGGTACGCCAGCTGGCGGCGGAGCTGGAGGTCAATGCGAATACTGTCGCCAGCGCATACGCCCGATTGCGCGATGCCGGTCTGGTGGCAACGCGTGGACGGGCGGGAACGGTGGTGCTGGAACCGCCGTTGGCGGCGGTGAGTGCGGCCTATACGCCGCGCCAGGTGCCGGCGGGAATGTGCGATCTGGCCAGCGGCAATCTGGATGCCGCCCTGTTGCCGGCGTTGGCGCTGGGCGCGGCGGAGGGATTCCCGCAACAAAACGGCTATGACATCAGCGGCGATCTCCCGGTACTGACCGGCCTGGGGCGCGAGTGGCTCGGCCGCCAGGGCGTTAGCCTGGGGGAGCCTGCGGTATTCTCCGGCGCGCTTGACGCGATGGAAAAGGCGCTGCGCTGCCATATGCAGCCGGGCGCGGCGGTGTGGGTGGAAGATCCCTGCTGGCCGCCGCTATTGACGCTGCTGCGCCACCTGCGTTTGCGGCCGCTGCCGCTGGCGATGGATGAGCAGGGATGCCGGTTGCCGGAAAGCGGAGCGGCTGGCGCGGTGATCCTGACGCCGCGCGCCCACAATCCGACCGGCGCCTCGCTTTCTGCGCAACGCGCGCAGCAGTGGCGGCGTTTTCTCAGCGCTAATCCGCAGTGTCTGGCGATCGTCGACGATTTCTGGGGGCCGCTGTCGCAGCAGCCGCTGCATCTGCCGTTCGACGGCGATCGCGGCCTGTACGTGCTGTCGCTGAGCAAGTTTCTCAGCCCGGATCTGCGCATCGCGCTGGCCTGCGGCAACCCGACGTTGCTGCAGGCGATGCGCGCCGATCAGTACATCAGCGAACGCTGGGTCAGCCATATCTTGCAGCAGATTGCCGCCAGACTGTGGGGGCAGGCCTTGCAGGAGGGGCAGCTGCAGCGGGCGCAACAGGCGTATCAAGCCAGAAGGGATGAGCTGGTGCGACGGCTCAACGCGCTGAATCACACGGCGCTGGCGGTGGGTGAAGGGCTACATCTGTGGTTGCCGGTGCGGTCGGAAACCGCCGCCGCGCAGCTGATGGCGCAGCGGGGGTGGCTGGTGCAGGGCGGCGAACCTTTCCGCCTGAAGGGCGACCCTGCGATCCGCGTCAGCCTGGCCAACGTCGTGCCGGCGCAGCTGGCGCCGCTGGCGCAGGATCTGGCCGACGCCATGCGTGCCAGCGCGGCGATCAACTAGGCCGGCGTCAGGCTCTCCTCCGCCAGCAGCTGCAGTGAGGTGAGCCGGGCGCTCGGTTCGCCGATCGGCGTGTCGATGATGAACTCGTCCACGCCGTAGCGCTGCTGCAGCTGCGCCAGTTGCTGATGCACCTGCGGCGCAGTGCCGAGCAGGATATGGCTTTCTCTTGGTTCGATGCGGTAGTCGGTGGCGCCGGCCTGCTGCACGAAACTCTCCGCCTGCGCCAGGCTGCCGACGGTCACACTCTGCTCACCGGCGACGTGCACGCGGTATTGCTGAATATCCGCCGCCAGCGCCGCGGCCTGTTCCTCGCTTGGCGCCGCGATCGCCGCCACCGCCAGCAGCGCCTTGCGGCCGCCGCTCAGTGCGGTGTAGAGCGCCAGCGCCTCGCGGATATCCTGCGGATTGCCGTTCAGATGCGCGGCGAACACGAAGGCCCAGCCGGATTCGGCCGCCAGCGTCGCGCTCTCTTTGCTGGCGCCGAGCAGAAAGCGCTGGGCGGCGTGCGGCGGCAGCGGCGTGGCGCTCAGTCCCGGCTCGGCGTCGTCGTTCAGATAGGCGGTCAGCTGCGAAAGCTGCTGTGGAAAGGCCGGTTTGTTTTGTCGGTCATGGGCGGCCTGCAACGCCTGGGTGGCGAGCGGCAGCCCGCCGGGCGCTTTGCCCACCCCGAGATCAACGCGCCCCGGCGCCAGCGCCGCCAGCAGGTTAAAGTTTTCGGCCACCTTGTAGGCGCTGTAGTGTTGCAGCATCACGCCGCCGGAGCCGATGCGAATGCGCGACGTCTGGCCGAGCAGGTAGCCGATCAGCACTTCCGGCGACGGGCAGGCGAGCTGCGGCGTGTTGTGGTGCTCCGCCAGCCAGAAACGCCGATAGCCCCAGCGTTCCGCCTGTTGCGCCAGATGCAGCGTGCGCGCCAGCGCCTGGGCGGCGCTTTCCCCGTCGGCGATCGGACTCTTTTCCAATATGCTCAAGGCATAAGCCATTTTCCCGCTCCTTTCCTCATCAGATATGCCTGACAAATACCATGCGGGCGGCGCTTGCCTTAATACTGATTGGCGATAGGATATTCCATTGATCCAAAACGGATTTGGATATGCGAAGAACGGTAAAGCGCCGCGATGTTATCCCTCGAGCCAGGCCTTCAGACGAATGGCGTCACGGTAGTGGCCGTAGCGCGGCTGCGCGCCGAGCAGGATCATCACCACCGGTTGTCCTTTGATGGTGGTGCGCATCACCAGGCAGTGGCCGGCCTCGTCGGTAAAGCCGGTTTTCTGCAGCTGAATCTGCCAGGCCGGGTTATTGATCAGGCCGTTGGAGCTGCGGTAGACCAGCTGGCCGCGGCCGGGGCGCACGATCTGCTGCTTGTCGGTGCTGAAGTGGCGAATCGACGGGTAGCGATAGGCGTGATTGACCATCTTGAGCAGATCGTTGGCGGTCGCCACATTACGCGGCGTCAGCCCGGTCGGATCGTAGAAGCGGCTGCGTTTCATGCCGATGGCGCGCGCTTTCTGGTTCATTTTCGCCACGAAGGCTTTGCGCCCGCCGGGATAGCTGCGGCTCAGCGCCGCAGCGGCGCGGTTCTCCGAAGACATCAGGGCGATGTGCAGCATGTCGCGGCGGCTGAGTACCGAGCCGATGGTCAGGCGCGAGTGGGTTTTCTTCAGCAGGTCGCGATCGGCGGCGGTGACCTTGAGCGGGCTGCCCATCGGGCGTTTGCTGTCCAGGGCGACCATGGCGGTCATCAGTTTGGTGAGCGAGGCGATCGGCAGCACGCGGTTCGGCTGCTTCTGATAGAGCGTCTTTCCGGTGCGTTGATTGACGACCAGCACCGACTTGGCATTCAGTACCCGCGGCGGCGTGGCGGCATGCACGGGCGCCAAAACGAACAGCAGGCTGAACAGGAGGGCGGCGCCGAAGCGCCGGACGGGCAGACGGAGAAAAGCGTGAGATAAAAGCATAACGGCGGAAATAGTGACCCTAAGTGATTAAAAAATATCAAAAGAGTCTGCCCGGCAAATGTGAAGGAAATAGGGCGATAATCGCTCAAACTGTTACAACAATCCCTTCTGCTGCAGCGTGAAGCGGGTGGCCTCGTTCAGATCGTACTTCGCCAGGCGCTCGCGCGGCACCCAGGCGTAGTCGTCAAACTCGTCGTTGATCGTCACGTCGCGGTTGGCGGCATGGCAGTCGAAAATCAGGTAAATCATATAGATTTGCTCGCGGCTGCCGTCGGCGTAGGTTTTGATGCGCACGTCGTCGCGGAAGGTCCAGGGCGTGATGCTGTCGAGGATCAGCGCGGCGCCCAGCTCTTCGCGCACTTCGCGCCGCAGCGCCTGTTCGATCTGCTCACCCGGCTCGACGCCGCCGCCGGACAGTGCCCACTGGCCGGGGAATACGCCCTTGTGGGCGGCCATCTTGCACAGCAGGAAGGCGTTATCGTTTTCAATCAGCGGGCAGACAATGATGCGTTGGCGCATGGAAGACTCCTGTCAAAAAACAAACCCGCAGGGTAGCAGGTTTGGCGGCGCGGGGCAGCGAGACAGGTCGCGTTCTACGCGGCGGCGGGAAATCCGATTGGCGCTTGCTATACCACCGGCTTTGTCTTCTTCAACGGGAAATCAATCGCCGATGTTAATAAGTATCAATTAGTATGATTTCTCTTCAGGATAAAGAACGGACTTTAACCTGTCACGGAGTGGATAACGTATGCTTAATGGAATAAAACCGCTGTGCCTGACTCTCTTGCTGTTGCTGTCGGCCTGCCACAGCGCGTCGGTCAGACCGCCACCTCACGACGCCACGGCGTCTGCCCCTATCGATCCTACCAAGTCGCTTTTTCCGTTGGACAAATATTCGCAGTCTGTCGATAAATGGCTGCCCCCCGGCCCGCAGCGGCAGGTCGCCGTGCTGGATGACGCTGCGCAGCAACGTCATTTTTCTGCCCTCAAATCCCACTATTTTGGCATGGGGCCGAATGAGGAGTCCCCCTGGAATCCGCATTACATCGCTTCCGTCTTGAGCCGTGAAGCGGAAAGCCACCGTGATGCCGCAATGGATAAGTATCTTGGAAATGACAGCGTTTCCTGGGGGGAAAACTTCAGGACCCACGCTGAGCGCTGGAAACAGCAGGTCAGGAATAATGCGTCTGTCGGCATTGACAAGGCTTATCATTCTTCGGCCAGAGGTATTGCGACTAGGGAAACGCTGGTCAGGATGTTGCCGACAGACGATCCGGCTTATGACGATCCGCGTCTGGCAGGGCAAGGTTATCCCTTTGATAATTTGCAGGACTCTTCTATCCGCCCCGGTACACCGGTATACGTTGTGACGGAAAGCCGCGATAAACGCTGGAAATACGTCATATCGCCTACGGTGATCGGCTGGGTGCATAGCGAAGATATCGCGGCGGCGGATCGGCGGTTTGTCAGCGAATGGCTGGCGCTGGCAGGGAAAAATTTGGGGGCATTCATTCAGCAGCCGGTGTCGGTACAAGAAGGGGAACTGTTTTATTTTACGGCGCGTCATGGCACGGTTCTGCCATTTTACCGCCATCGGCAGGGCGTTTTTAGCGTCGCCGTGCCGGTACGCCGGGAGGAGGGGCGCGCGCAAATTCGCCGGATCGATTTAACGGAGGGGGAGTTTGCCGCCATGCCGTGGCGAATGACGCCAGACCATCTTGCCACGCTGATGCGTTCGATGAGCGGCAGGCCCTACGGCTGGGGGAATGATAACTTTAATAATGACTGCTCGGCCGAACTGCGCAGCCTGTTGATGCCTTTCGGGGTGTTTCTTCCCAGGAATTCCGCCGCGCAGATAGAGGCGGCAAGCCGAGTGGTCGATCTCAGTCAGGCGAACACGGATGAGCGGCTGCGCTATCTCAAGGAGCATGGCAAGCCGTTCACCACGCTGGTCTACATTCCGGGCCATATCATGCTGTATATCGGCAATGCGGCGATTAACGGCCGGAGTGTCCCGATGACGTACCAAAATATCTGGGGCCTGCGCCCGGCAGATTCAAAAAGCCGCAGCATTATCGGCGGTGCAGTCTTTTTCCCGCTTCTGGCTACCTACCCGGAGGATCCTGAACTGACCTCACTGGCGGGCAAGGCGCAGTTTAAACTGGGTTTTATTGAGTAACGTCTGAATGCCTATCAAGTGGCCGCCTTGACGGTCTCTTGATAGGCGAGGGCAAACGGGGTGTGTTAATTGCCTAGCCTGTTTTTGATGATTTTATTATGTTCATCCGTCAGGTTGGCGTAATTCCAAATAAACAATCCGCCAAGATTAAAATCCAGAACCTGATCGATAAAGTAATTTAAATTCCAGTCGGTCAATCCCCGGGTCGTCAGGGCCAGAATGCATTTTTTATTCTCGGCGCCGTTGGCCAACGATTGTTTTAATGCCGGGATGACATTAGCGAGAATATCGTCATTGCTCCACATCGCTGCGGCATAGCAGTAATGAATAAAGCGATCGCACTGGCCTGACAGGATGATTTTTCTGACTTTCTCGTTGAGCTTTTTACCATTTTCCGTATTGGGATGATTGTAGGAATAGCCGGCAATAAAACCCAGGCTGGTCTCTTTTCGGGCCTCTTTTAGCCGTTTCATGGCTTCGATGACCCGTTCGGTGTTCATATTGCATTCGTCATCAAAATCGACGCCGTCCCAGCCCCGGTCTACCGTGGCTTCGACGATCCTCAACACTTCATCCTCATTTGCCGGCTTTTGCTGTGGGGAGCATCCGCCGCCGCCATAAACCCAGAGCGTCTTTCCTTTAAAACCTGGGAGAGTATCGGGTTTGTTTTGCTTTTCCGGACTCCATCCTGGATGCGCTGATGTGCCCGTGGTCAATCCATCAAGGTTAGTGACCATGCCATACATCATGACATCGAACTCTTTGAGAGGCTGGCCAGTCAGAGACTGGCTCCATCCGCCTGTAATAAACGTATTCATTGTTGTTATCTCCTTATTGGTCGTGTTCCTTAAGTAAATATGTCTTGCGTGATGGAGGGTACCAGTCTCTATATTCATGTTGCCATTGTGCAGTCGCTGAGCGGGCAAGGGATGAAAACGATGTTGAATGGCGATGACGTTTTTATGACGAAAATATTAATTATCGGGAACGCTGAAAATCATTAACGCCGATAGATAAAGATTGCTATAACAGCGGGGGCGATCTGGGTTAACGGCGAGAGGCAGGATAAGGCGTTATGGTGCAACGGTTAGCGGAAAAGATGCACAAGCTGGATTTCGATGATGAAGTGACCGGGCTGATCTACGGCCATGCGTTTCGTTCCGGTGAGCCGCCGGCGCGCCTGAACTCGCAGCAGGTTTGCCAGGCCTACCAGGCGTTGCCGCCCGGCGACGGTTTTATCTGGCTGCACCTCAATCTCAACCACGCGGCGGCGGAGAAGTGGCTGAAAAATCATTTCGCCATTTCCGATTTTTTCTTTCACGAGATTCGCCACGGCTCCCACACCACGCGCATCGAGCGCCAGGGCGACGATCTGTTCGCCGTGCTCAACGACGTGATTTTCCACCCCGAGAACAGTAACCCGGAGACGGCGACGCTGTGGCTCTATTGCTGCCGTGGGCTGGTGGTCACCGTGCGTCACAAACCGGTGCGACTCATTGAACGGCTGCTCGGCCGCCTGACGGCGCTGCAGCTGGCCTCGTCCACTGAGCTGCTGGCGCACCTGCTGGAAGAGCAGGAAGACGTGCTGGAACAGGTGGTGCGGCAGGCCAACCAGTATGTCGATACCATTGAGGACCGCTTGTTGATCCGCCGCGTCAAACGCAACCGCACCGAGCTGGGGCGCATGCGCCGCATGTTATTGCGCTTTCAGCGCCTGCTGGCGCCGGAGCCGGCCGCGCTGTTTCGCCTGTTGCACCGGCCGCCGACCTGGCTGAGCCGCGAGGTGGTACAGGATCTGCGGCAGTTTACCGAAGAGTTCACCGTGGTATTGAACGATCTCGCCAGCCTGACCGAACGCATCCGGCTGCTGCAGGAGGAGCTGGGCGCCAAGCTGATGGAGCAGAATAACCGCACGCTCTATACGCTGACGGTGATCACCGTGCTGGCGCTGCCGATCAATATCGTCGCCGGTTTCTTCGGCATGAACGTGGGGGGGATCCCGCTGGCCAGCAATCACCACGGTTTTATCCTGCTGGTGTTGCTGGTCGGCAGTTTTACGCTGATCGCCGGTTATCTGGCGTTCAGGCGCAGGGACGAGACGTAATTACAGGCGGGCGCGGTACTCTTCTTCCAGCCGGGCATGGGTGCTCCAGAACGGCTGCGGCGCTCGATCGTGCAGGCGATCCAGCAGGATATCCAGATGGGTGTGCCAGCCGCCGGCGACGCTGAGCATTTCGTCGCGGTTGGCCAAGCGCCGGTGGGTGACCGTCAGCAGCACGGCGCTTCCCTGTTCCGTCAGTTCGAAAGTCACCTCGGAAGGGCGGCCCTGATCCTGTTCGGCCCAGGTAAAGCTCAGCAGGCGCGGCGGGAACAGGCAGGTGATGTGGCCGCGGTTGCTGACGCAGCCGCCGTGCTGTTTGTACTTGGCCGGCGGTGGTTCGTGCTCGCCCGCCAGATCGGAGTTGCGAAACTCCAGCTCCAGCGGCGCGCCGTTTTCCAACGTCATGGCGCCGGCCGCCAGCCAGGTGGCGCGTTTGTCGGATTCGGTCAGGTAGGCCCACACCCGCTCGATGGGGCCGGGCAGCAGCCGCTGGATGCGCAGCGTGCCGGGTTCGATAATCATGCCGTAATCATTCATGGTTCACTCCTTGGGAGGAAGCTGTTCGGGCTGCAGCAGCGCCTGTTCGAGCGCATCCAGCCGTTCAGTCCAGAAATGTTCATAGGTTTGCAGCCAGTGCATGGCCTGCGCCATAGGCTCGGGTTCGAGCCGGCAGATATGGTTTCTTCCTTGCACGGTGCGTTGCACCAGGCCCGCATGTTCCAGTGCTTTTACGTGCTTGGAGGCGCCGGCGAACGACATCTGCAGCGGCGCGGCCAGTTCGCCGATGCTGCGCTCACCGCCGGCCAACGCGCGTAACATCGAACGGCGGGTCGGATCGGCCAGCGCATGAAAAATGGCGTCCAGCTGTGAGGAAGATAATTCAACCATATGGTTGAATATAGAACAGGCGGGCTAATATTCAACCGTTTTGTTGAATATTTTTTGCCCCGGCGAAAAACCGGGGCGAGGTTCAGGCGTCGGCGTGTGCCAGCAGCGCGTTCAGCAAGACGTCGGCACCGGCGGCGGCCCAGGCGGGGGTGATATCTTCCCGTTCGTTGTGGCTGATACCGTCCACGCAGGGAATGAAAATCATGGCGGTCGGCGCGACGCGATTAAGATAACAGGCATCGTGGCCGGCGCCGGAAATCATGTCGCGATGGCGATAGCCCAAGGCTTGTGCGGCGTGGCGTACGCTGTCGATGCAGCCCCGATCGAAAGCGATCGGAGGATACTGAAAGATGCGCTCGGCGCGAGCGGTCAGGCCGCCGCCGTTGATTTGGTTTACCGCCGCCAGCAGGCGCTGCTCCATCTGCTCCAGGGTTGCCTCCTCTGGATGACGGAATTCGACGCTGAAAAAGACCCGGCCCGGCACCACGTTGCGTGAATTGGGGGTGATTTGCGCCATGCCCACTGTGGCGCGCGCATCGGGCGCGAAATCCCAGCCGATACCGTTGACCGCCGTCACCAGCTCGGTGAAGCCCAGCAGGGCGTCGCGGCGGCGATCCATCGGCGTGGTGCCGGCATGGGCGCTGAAGCCGACGACTTCCAGCTCGTACCAGCGCTGCCCTTGTGCGGCGGTCACGACGCCGATGTCGAGGTGTTCCGCTTCCAGAATCGGCCCCTGTTCGATGTGCAGCTCGAAGGCGGCGTGGATCGGCATGCCGCCCACCGGATGCTCACCGGCGTAGCCGATGCGTTCCAGCGCCTCACCGAGGCTGACGCCATGCTCGTCGCGGCGCGTCAGCCCGTATTCCAGGTCGAATACCCCGGCGAACACCCCGGAGGCGATCATCGCCGGCGCGAAGCGCGCGCCTTCTTCGTTGGTCCAGTTGATCACTTCAATTGCGCGTTCGGTGACGATCTGCCGATCGTTAAGGCTGCGAATAACCTCCAACCCGGCCAGCACGCCGTAGATGCCGTCGAAACGGCCACCCTGGGGCTGCGAGTCGCCGTGAGAACCGGTGACCACCGGCGCCAGCTCGGGCCGCGAGCCTTCGCGGCGCAGGAACATGTTGCCCATCCGATCGACGCGCACGCTGCAACCAGCCTCCAGTGCCCAGAGACGCAGCTGGTCGCGCGCCAGCCGGTCCTCTTCGCTGAGCGCCAGGCGGGTGACGCCGTTGTCGGCGATGGCACCGAACTGCGCCATGGCGAGCAGGCTTTGCCACAGGCGCTCGCCGTTGACCCGATACGTCATTGTTCTTCTCCCGGCGTTTTGGCGGTGTAGCGGAAATCGCAGCAGGGGGCGCCGGACATGATGGTTTGGCTGCGCTGCAGCTCGACATCCGGGGCATAGCCGACGATAAACTGGCTGTCGCGTGCGCAGGAGAGCAGGTGGCCGATTTCCCCCAGCCCCATCTCGTGATACATCTCGGCGTAGCGGCAGCGGGTGACGTTATAGTCGAAGTGCTGTTCGTCCTGGTTGATCACCTCGACGCGCAGCGCATCGTCTTTTTCCCACAGGTACTGCAAGGCGGCGAAGCTGCGCAGATCCGCGCCGTTCGGCTCCTGTGCGGCGAACTGCTTGCCTGCCGCGATGGCGGCATTCTCGATGGCTTCGCCGATCACTGCCTGAGCGCGCACCTTGCCGATTTCACGCACCAGGATCTGGTAGATCGGTTTGATGATCTCCGCTTCGATCTTTCTGCGGGCCAAAATGCCCAATTCGTTGTTTGCACAGCTCATCGCCTTGCTCCTCTTGATTTATTGTGGTTTGGCGCCGCCCAACACGGTTTGCGGCTGCCATTTGCCGTCCACTACCCGGTACAGGGTGAAGCTCGGCTGTTGCAGGTTGCCCTGCGCATCGAAGGCAATGGCGCCGGTCACGCCCTGGTAATGTATGGCGCGCAGTTTCGGCAGGTAATCGGCCGGATTGGCCGAGCCGGCCTGTTCGATGGCGGCGATCAGCACCCGGGTGGCGTCGTAGGCGAAGGGCGCATGCAGTTCGATGTGGGTGTGGTAGCGATCGCGGTAGGCTTGTTCAAACGCCTTGCCGCCCGGCATCTGTTCCAGCGGCAGCCCGGGCTCCAGCGCCACCACGCCTTCGCCTTCCCGCTGCGCCAGCGTCAGGAAGGTCTGGCTGACAAAGCCGCCGGCGCCCATCAGCTGCGCGTTCATGCCCAGCTGTTTCAGTTTGCGTGCCAGCGGCGCCGCCTGGGAGTCCACGCCGCCGAAGAAGATCAGATCGGCGTTTTTGCTGCGCACGGTGGTCAGTACGGCGCTGAAATCGACGGTCTTGTCGTCGACGTACTCGCGGGTGACCGGCTGCACGCCCTGGGCCTGCAGCGATTTGATGAACTCGTCCGCCAGGCCCTGGCCGAAGGCGGTGCGATCGTCGATCACCGCGATGCGCTGGGCTTTCAGCGTTTTCACCGCATACTGCCCGGCATAGTTGCCGCCGTCGTCGTCGTGGCCCATCACGCGGAAGCTGGTGTCAAAGCCTTGTTGCGTGTAGCCGTGGCCGGTGGCGACCGGCGCCACCTGAGCGATGCCGGCGTCGTGGTAGATGCGCGCCGCCGGGATGCTGGTGCCGGTGTTCCAGTGGCCGACCACGCCGGCCACGCCTTCGTCGACCAAACGCTGCGCGACGGCCACGGCGGTGCGCGGATCGGACTGATCGTCCTCGGACAGCAATTTGAAGGTGACCGGTTTGCCGTTCAGCGTCGGCTTTTGCGCGTTGGCGTCGGCGATCGCCAGGCGCGCGCCGTTTTCGAGATCTTTGCCGATGCGTGCGGAAGGGCCGGTCAGCGGCCCGGCCAGGCCGATCAACACGGTGTCGTCCGCCAGCGCCGGAAGGCTCAGGATCATCGTCACGGCGGCCAGCGCCAACGGCTTGATGCGAAAGTTCTGCTGCATGTCATACTCCTGGTGCGGTTAAAGGTAGCAACGGTTATTCACCCAAATAGATCTGTTTGATTTTTTCATCGTCCAGCATCTCGGCAGAGCGGCCGCTGTGGCTCAGGCTGCCGCTGTCCAACACATAGGCGCGATCGGTAGACTCCAGCGCCAGGCGGGCGTTTTGCTCGACCAGCAATAGCGTGACGCCGTCACGGGCTAACTGTTTGATGACCGAAAAAATGGCCTCCACCACAATCGGCGCCAGCCCCATCGACGGTTCGTCCAATATCAACAGGCGCGGACGGCTGAGCAGCGCACGGCCCATCGCCACCATCTGCTGCTCGCCGCCCGAAAGCAGCCCGGCCGGTTGATGCAGGCGCTCGTTCAGGCGCGGGAAGGTGGCGCATACCCGTTCGAAATCGTGCCGCACCGCCGGTTTGTCACGGCGCGCATAGGCGCCCAGCTGCAGGTTTTCTCGCACCGTCAGGCGGGTGAAAATGCCACGACCTTCCGGCACCATCACCAGCCCCTGTTGCAGCAAGCGGTGCGGCGGCACGCCGCGAATCGAACGGCCGTCGAACAGGATGTCGCCCTCGAACGGCTGCAGCCCGGTCAGCGCCCGCAGGCTGGAGGTCTTGCCTGCGCCATTGGCGCCGATCAGCGTGACCTGTTCGCCGGCGTTGACCATAAAATCGATGCCTTTGACCGCGTGAATGCCGCCGTAAGACACTTTGAGTTGTTTAACGCTCAGCAGGGCTTCAGACATGCGCGCCGCCTCCCAGATAGGCCTGAATGACCGCCGGTTCACGCCGAACCTGCGCCGGTTCGCCTTCGGCAATCGCTTTGCCGTAATCCAGCACCGTCAGGCGATCGCACAGGCCCATCACCAGCTTGACGTCGTGTTCGATCAACAGCAGCGTTTTGCCGCTGTCGCGAATGCGCAGCAGCAGCTCGCGCAGCGCCACTTTTTCTCCGGCGTTCATGCCGGCCGCCGGTTCGTCCAGCGCCAGCAGCCGGGGCTCGGTCGCCAGCGCGCGGGCGATCTCCAGACGGCGCTGGTGGCCGTAGGCGAGATCCCCGGCGCGGTAATGGGCGAATTGGCCGATGCCGACATACTCCAGCAGCGCATGGGCCTTGTCGCGCACCGCCTGTTCTTCCTCCCTGGCGCGGCGGTGGCGGGCGATCGCCGCCCACAGGCCGTTGCGGGTGCGTACGTGGCAGCCGACCATCACGTTTTCCAGCACGCTCATTCCGTTGAACAGCCGCAGGTTCTGGAAGGTGCGAGCGATGCCGGCCTGCGCCACTTTATCGATCGCCTGGGGCCTGTAGCGCTGGCCCTGCAGGCGAAATTCGCCCTCGTCGGCGCGATACAAACCGGTGATCAGATTGAAGCAGGTGGTTTTACCGGCGCCGTTCGGCCCGATCAGGCCGTAGATTTCTCCCTGGCGGATGCTCATGCTGACGTCATCCACCGCCGTCAGGCCGCCGAAGCGTTTGCTGACGTGGTGTAAAGCGAGCAAAGGCGTCATGCGGCATTTCCTCTTAGGCGGCGGGCCGGCCACAGGCCCGCCGGGCGATACAGCATCACCAGGATCAGCGCCAGGCCGTAAAACAGTTGGCGGATAATTTCCGGGTCGATCAGCACCTGGCCGAACAGCGCCTGCTGCAGCGGCCCCATGCTGCTGCGCAGCAGCTCCGGCAGGGCGGCCAGCAGCAGCGCGCCCAGGATCACGCCGGGGATGTGCCCCATGCCGCCGAGCACCACCATCGCCAGTACGGCGATCGACTCTTGCAGGGTGAACGATTCCGGCGACACGAAGCCCTGAAACGCGGCGAACAGCGCGCCGGCCACGCCGCCGAAGGTGGCGCCGATGGCAAAGGCCAGCAGCTTGAAGTTGCGGGTGTTGATGCCCATCGCCCGCGCGGCGTCCTCGTCTTCGCGGATCGCCGTCCACGCGCGGCCAATGCGCGAGTTTTGCAGCCGCAGGCTGATAAACAGGATCGCCAGCAGCAGCGCGGCGAACAGATAGTAATAGAGGTACAGGCCGGAGAAACGCACACCGAACCACTCATGCATGCCGGAAAACTTCAGGCCGAACAGGCTGACCGGGTCGATGCCGGAAATGCCTTTGGGACCGTTGGTGAGGTTGACCGGGCGGTCGAGATTGCGCATCAAAATACGCACGATCTCGCCGAAACCGAGCGTGACGATCGCCAGATAGTCGCCGCGCAGCCGCAGCGTCGGCGCGCCGAGCAGAATGCCGCACGCCGCCGCCAGCAGGGCCGCCAGCGGGATCAGCCACAGCATCGACAGGTGCAGCCCATCGGGGAACCACTGCAGCAGCAGCGGGAACTGCTGCGTCAGATGCGGTGACGACAGCAGCGCGGCCAGATAGGCGCCAACGGCGTAAAAAGCGATAAAGCCCATGTCCAGCAATCCGGTCATGCCCACCACGATGTTCAACCCGAGCGCCAGCATCAGGTACAGCAGCGCGAAGTCGACGACGCGCACCCAGTAGTTGCCGCCGGCGGCGCCCGCGACCCAGGGCGCCAGCAGCAGGGCGAGAATGAACAGCGTCAGCCCCAGCCTGGCGCGCCGAGGCGTGGCCAGAGGAAGCGAGGAAGTTAAAACGGTCATCGTGATGTCCTCATGCGCGCGTGGCGATGCGTTCGCCCAACAGCCCGGAGGGGCGGAAGACCAGCACGGCGATCAGCACCAGAAACGCGAATACGTCCTGGTAGTTGCTGCCGAATACGCCGCCGGTCAGCTCGCCGAGATAGCCGGTGCCCAGCGATTCGAACAGCCCCAGCAGCAAACCGCCGAGCATCGCGCCGCGCAGGTTGCCGATGCCGCCGAGCACGGCGGCGGTAAAGGCTTTGATGCCGGGCAAAAAGCCCATCGAGAAACCGGCGTTGCCGTAGTTGCTGGCCATCATGATGCCGGCTATCGCCGCCAGCGTGCCGCCGAGCGCAAAGGTCAGAACGATGATGCGGTCAGGACTGATGCCCATCAGGCCGGCGACCTGCGGGTTTTCCGCCGTGGCGCGCATGGCGCGGCCGAAACGGCTGTGTTCGACCAGCAGCCAGAGGCCGGCCATGACCGCCACGGCCACCGCCAGCGTGACGATCGCGGTGCCGGTGATCACCGCCGGCGCATGTTCGGCGCTGCCTGCGGTCAAGGCGATGGGCGTCATCGGCAACAGCTGCGGAAACATCAGGGGATTGCGTGACCAGATCAGCATCGCCAGGGTTTGCAACAGCAGCGAGACGCCGATGCCGCTGATCAGCGGGGCCAGGCGTGGTGCATTGCGCAACCGGCGATAGGCCAGACGTTCGATCGCCATCGAGGTGATGGCGCAGACGGCCATGGCGAACAGGGACGCCAGCAGCAGCGTCGCGTAGGGCGGTAACGCGGGAAAATGATGCTGCAACACGCCGATCGCCGACAGCGCGCTGAGCGCCCCGACCATCAGCACGTCGCCGTGCGCGAAGTTGATGATGCGCAGGATGCCGTACACCATGGTGTAGCCGAGCGCGATCAGCGCATAGAGGCTGCCGAGCATCAAACCGTTGACGGTCTGCTGTACCAGCGTATCCATAGGGAGAGTCCGGAGATAATGAGTCAGGAGGCTCACAGTAGAGAATTTAAAAAAATTGTAAAATACGGAAAAATACTTTCTTATACAAAAAACGAGTGATTTTAATGCTTTGATTTTTATGTATATTAAATAAACCCTTCTCCCGGACTTTCCATAAAACAATCGATATATGAAAAAAACAGAACAGTACGATGAGCCGTTACCGATGCTGCCGAACGATCCGCCGCTGCGCGCCGTGCGGGCGTTCGAGGCCATCGCGCGCCTGGGCAGCATCAGCGCGGCGGCGAAGGAGCTGATGATTTCGCCTTCGGCGGTCAGCCATCAGCTGAAAACGCTGGAGGCATTCTTGCAGATGCCGTTGACCGAAAGGCAGGGGCGCCATCTGGTGCTGCGCGGCGAGGGGCGGGAATATTACCGCTCGATCCGCTCGGCGTTTAACGTGCTGCGCCAGGCGACCGAACACGTTCGCGAGCAGTCCGCGTCGCGGCAGGTCACCATCAGCCTGATCCCGCTGTTCGGCATGGGCTGGTTCATTCCGAGGCTGCGCGGCTTTCTGCGCGAAAATCCGGATATCGACATCAATGTGGTTTACGCCAACCACCGCAATTACCTGAGCGACGCCGCCGATCTGTCGATCCGCTTCGGGGTTGGGCAGTGGACCGGCTATCGCAGCGAAAAGCTGATGTCCGGCCAAATGGTGCCGGTGTGCAGCCGGGCATTCAGCAAACTGCACGGTTTGCTCGATACGCCGGATCAGCTGGCGACGCTGCCGCTGCTGCATGACGAGGAGCGTAATACCTGGATGCAATGGTTTCAGCTGGCCGGCGTTAAACGCCCGCTGCGCAGCATCGGACCGATGTTCGAAGACGGGTTGCTGACGCTGGCGGCGGTGCAGGCGGGATTGGGGTGTGCATTGATGCGCGAGCCGTTAATCGCCCAGTACCTTGAAAGCGGCGAGTTGATCAAAATGTTCGATCTGCCGATAGACGACGGCCGGGATTATTACCTGTGCGCTCGCCTGGATAGCGAACTGTCGCAGGAGAGCGAAAACCTGCGGCAGTGGCTGCGCCGCGAGGCCGATGAGCGCCGGCTCGCTTAAAACTCGACGTCCTCCAGGCTGAAAAACGCCGTTTGATCGTTGTAGGAGAATATTTCGCCGTAACGGCCCCAGTTGATCACCGTATCCAGCGTCTCTTTGGCGGCGCTGTCCGACAGCGAGTCCTCCAGCTCCTGCTCGAAACGCACGCGCGGCGCGCGGTGCCCTGGCCGCTCGTCCAACACGTTTTTGATCAGCGCGGCCAGCGGCACATAGCGCAGCAGATGCTCCGCGAACAGCACTTTGCGCGCCTGAACGTCGCCGTCGGCGAAGGCGCGCGCCGGTGGCGTCAGGAAGATGTCGCCTTCGCGCACGTCGGCGAAGCCCAGCGACTGCAGCACTTCGGCGATGGGAAACAGCTCATCCACCTCCAGATGCAGCGAGAGGGCGATCTCCGGCATGTCGGCGCGGCCGAAATAGGGCGCGGCGGCCAGGGTTTCGATCAGGCCGGCGATCAGGTTGGTGGAAACGTGCGGCAGTCGGGTGCCGAGCTTCAGCCCTTTCTTGACGTTGCCGTCGGTCGGGCGGGCGGTCATCTTGGCGTACACATCGTCTACCAGACGGCGGAACTGCGGATCCAGCCTGTTGCGCGGGTGGCTGAACGGCACCTTGATTTCGGCGATCACCCGGCCGGGGTTGGAGGAGAGCAGCAGGATGCGATCGCACATGAAGACCGCTTCCTCGATGTTGTGCGTGACGATCAGCACCGATTTGATCGGCATTCGCCCCTCGGTCCACAGATCCAGCAGGTCGGTGCGTAGCGTTTCGGCGGTCAACACATCCAGCGCCGAGAACGGCTCATCCATCAGCAGCAGCGTCGGATCCACCACCAACGCGCGCGCAAAGCCTACGCGCTGGCGCATGCCGCCGGAAAGCTCGCGCGGGTAGGCGTTTTCGAAGCCGTCCAGGCCGATAAGATCGATGGCCGCCAATGCCCGCTCGCGCCGTTCGGCAGGGGCGACGCCCAGCGCCTCGAGGCCAGCCTCAACGTTTTGCAGCACCGTCAACCAGGGGAACAGCGCGAAGGTTTGAAACACCATGGCGACGCCTTTGGCGGGGCCGTTCAGCGGCTGCCCCAGGTAGTTCACCGTCCCGGCGGTGGGGGTAACCAGACCGGCGATGATGCGCAGCAGCGTCGATTTTCCCGAGCCGGAGCGGCCCAGCAACCCGACGATCTCGCCCACCCGCAGCGACAGATTGACCCCGTCGAGGATCAGCAGCTCGCCGTGTGCCTTGTCATAGCCATGGCTGACCGCGTTGACCGCTAAAATTTCCTCGCCGGGCGAGTGCGTCGCCTGCGTTGGGTGAAGGTCTGACATCTGAACGGCTCCTTAATCGATGCGGAAGCGGGATTCGGCGTAGGCGTAAAGCGGCCGCCACAGCAGACGGTTGAACAGCGTAACGAACAGTGACATCACGGCGATGCCCAAAATGATCTTGGGGAAATCGCCGGCGGCGGTGGTTTCGGCGATGTAAGCACCCAGCCCATGCGCTTTCACCTGGGTGCTTCCCCATTGCACGAACTCTGCCACGATGCTGGCGTTCCAGGCGCCGCCGGACGCGGTGATGGCGCCGGTGATGTAATAGGGGAAGATGCCCGGCAGCATCACCTGGCGCCACCATTGCCAACCGCGAATGTGAAAATTGGCGGCGGCCTCGCGATAGTCGTTGGGCAACGCCGTGGCGCCGGCCACCACGTTGAACAGAATGTACCACTGGGTGCCCAACACGATCAGCGGCGACAGCCAGATATCGGGGTTCAGCCGGAAGTGGACGATGGTGATGACGAACACCGGGAACAGCAGGTTGGCCGGAAACGCGGCCAGAAACTGGGCAATGGGCTGGATCTTCCCGGCCAGCGTCGGGCGCAGGCCGATCAGCACGCCGAGCGGCACCCAGATCAGCGACGACAGGGCGATCAGCACCGCCACGCGCAGCAGCGTGATCAGCCCCAGCACCATCACATGGCCCACGTCATTGAGCGTCACGCCGGTCTGTACATAGAGAATGACGCGCCAGGCGATCGCCAGCGTCAGCAGGATGACGATGGCGCTCCAACACCGATCGATCGTGCGCGAACGCCGCTGCCGTTGGGCGCTATTGCCGCGGCGCAACGGCCGGGCGGGCAGGCTCAGTTTCAGGCGCGCGGTTTTGGCCAGCAGCGCGCCCAGCGGCGTCAGCAGCAGGTGGATCAGGCGCGTGCGGCGCATCAGGTTCAACAGCCAGGAAGTGGGGGCGCTCGCCGAGCGGGTGGTTTCCATGCGGAATTTGTCCGCCCATGCCACCAATGGCCGGAACAGCAGCTGATCGTAGGCCAGGATTACCACCGTCATGGTGAGCAGCACCCAACCTATCGCGGGCAGATCCTGGCTGAGGATCGCCTGCGCGAGATACGCGCCGATGCCCGGCAGCGTAAAGGTGTTGTTGCCGACGGTGATCGCTTCCGACGCCACGATAAAGAACCAGCCGCCGGACATCGACATCATCATGTTCCAAATCAGCCCCGGCATGGCGAACGGCGCATCCAGCTTCCAGAAACGTTGCCACGGGCTGAGGTGAAACCCGCGCGCCACTTCTTGCAGATCGCGCGGCACGGTGCGCAGCGACTGGTAGAAGCTGAAGGTCATATTCCATGCCTGGCTGGTGAAGATGGCGAACATCGCCGCCAGCTCGACCCCCAGCACCCGGCCGGGGAACAGCGCGATGAAAAAGGTGACGGTGAAAGAGATGTAGCCGAGTACCGGCACCGACTGCAGGATATCGAGGATTGGCACCAGCACTTTCTCGGCGCGCCGGCTCTTGGCGGCCAGGGTGCCATAGACCAACGAGAATGCCAGCGCGGCCACCATCGCCACCAGCATGCGCAGCGTGGTGCGCAGGGCGTATTCCGGCAGGTTGGCGGGATCGAGCGATATCGCCTGCGTTTTCAGCGTGACGATCGGTTGCAGAGTTTGATGCAGGCCGATGGCCATCATGGCGATCAGGCCGATGATCAGCGGAAAGGCGATGACGTCCCAGCCATTGGGCAGCAGGCGCCGGGCGGAAACATGGGTGTTGAGCCGGACGTTCATTTCACTTCTCCCACGGCGGGCGCAAACAAGAAAGTGACAATCGCATAAGGACTATAGACCATCCGACGCGGGCGATTCTAAACCGTTGCTCACCGGCGGCGGTTTCTGTGCCGCAAACGGGCGATACTGTAACCCGTGAAGATGACGGTTAGGTTATGCTTGTCGCTGCCGTGCGAGTGGCGCGGCGGCAATAAAGTGACAATAATTCCAACTCACTGTGCAAGGCTAAGGAGCAAGCAGATGTCTGTCGGCAATGATACGGAAACCTCGAACAAGACCGGCCTGGCGCCGTTGGCGCTGGGCGCTTTGGGCGTGGTGTTCGGCGATATCGGCACCAGCCCGTTGTACACCCTGAAAACCGTGCTGTTTCTCTCCGGCGATGCGCCGTCGGCGCCGGTGATCCTTGGCCTGCTGTCGCTGATTTTCTGGACGCTGGTGATCGTCACCTCGCTCAAATACGCCATGTTCGCCATGCGCATCGGCAACCGCGGCGAGGGTGGCATCATGGCGCTGATGTCGCTGCTGGTCAGCAGGCGGAAATCCCGGCCGCTGGTGCTGTTCGCCGGCCTGTTCGGCGCGGCGTTGATCTACGGCGACGGCGCCATCACGCCGGCCATCTCGGTGCTCTCCGCCCTCGAGGGGCTGAACATCGTGCTGCCGGCGTCGCAGCCCTACATTTTGCCGGCGGCGGTGGTGATTTTGCTCAGCCTGTTCGCCATTCAGCCGCTGGGCACCGCGCGCATCGGCCGCGTGTTCGGGCCGATCATGGCGCTGTGGTTCCTGTCGATCGCCGCGCTGGGCGTGTGGGGCATCATCCAGCACCCGGCGGTGCTGCTGGCGCTGAACCCGCTGTACGGCATTCATTTCCTGTTCTCCAACGGGCTGACCAGCTTCCTGGTGCTGGGCGGCGTGTTTCTGTGCGTCACCGGCGCCGAAGCGCTGTACGCCGACATGGGGCACTTCGGCAAACGGCCGATTTGGCTGGCCTGGTTCGGCATTGTGTTTCCCAGCCTGTTGCTCAACTACGCCGGCCAGGCCGCGCTGATTTTGGCCGGCGCCGACGTCACGCAGAACATCTTCTTCCGCCTGTGCCCGCCGGCGCTGCTGATCCCGCTGGTGATCCTGGCTACGCTGGCGACGATCATCGCCAGCCAGGCGATCATCAGCGGGGCGTTTTCGATGACCCGCCAGGCAATCCAGCTGGGGTGGCTGCCGCGGCTGCGGGTTAAACAAACCACCGAGGAAAGCTACGGGCAGATCTACATCGGCGCCATCAACTGGCTGCTGATGGTGGTGACGCTGTTCCTGACGGTGTTCTTCAAATCCTCGGACAATCTGGCCGCCGCCTACGGCATCGCCGTCTCGTTGACCATGATCATGACCACCGGCTTGCTGTTCGTGGCGATGCGCGAGGTGTGGCGCTGGGGGCTGGCCGCCAGCCTGTTGGTGGCGGGGTGTTTCTTCGTGGTCGACCTGAGCTTCCTGACGGCCAACCTGACCAAGGTGTTGCAGGGCGGTTACATCCCGCTGCTGCTGGCCGCCGCGGTCTATACCGTGATGCTGATCTGGCATCGCGGGGTGCTGGCGGCCGTGCGCACCCTTGGCGAGACGACAGTGCCGATCGCGGATTTCCTGGCGAAAATCCAGCGTGAATCCGTGCCGCGGGTGCCGGGCACCGCGGTCTTTCTCACTCGCAGCCTGCAGGGCACGCCGCCGGTAATGAAATGGCACGTCAAACGCAACGGCTCGCTGCACGCCAATGTACTGGCGCTGACCATTGCCATCGTCAATGAACCGCGGGTATCGAATGCCGAACGCCTGGTGATGCGCGAACTGGCGCCGGGGTTTTGGTGCGGCGTGGCCAGCTACGGCTTTATGGAGCGGCCGAACATCCCGCAGCTGCTGCAGCACGTCGAGGCGCAAAAATGCGGCCTGAACTTCGACGAGGCGACTTATTATCTCGGCCATGAAACCGTGGTGCGCCGCGAGGCGAACGACCGGTTGCCGTCCTGGCAGCGCAACCTGTTCGCGCTGATGGTGCGCAA
Organism: Serratia sp. SSNIH1; assembly: GCF_002935055.1. Taxonomy (NCBI): domain Bacteria; kingdom Pseudomonadati; phylum Pseudomonadota; class Gammaproteobacteria; order Enterobacterales; family Yersiniaceae; genus Serratia; species Serratia sp. SSNIH1. The sequence goes on along the minus strand of NZ_CP026383.1, from coordinate 3,108,180 downwards.
CGGCATGCACGTCACGGATTATTATTACCTGCCCAGCGATCAGGTGGTGGAGATCAGCCGCCGGGTGCCGGTATAGGCCTGGCGGGCATAAGCTACAACCCGGGATTCTTTCCACGCCGGCCGCAGTCGGCGTAGAGTGCTGCTACGTTCGATAACCACAGGGGATACCGATGCTGTTCGATTTAAACCTGCAGGCGGCCGAACTGCCTGAGGCCTGGCGTTCTACCGTGCTGGGCCGCGTCGGTGTGGCCAATATCAAAGTGCTGCGCATGGATGAGCGCAGCATTGCGGATGAAGTGCATGATTACAGCGAAGGGCTGCTGGTGATCCGCGGGCAGCTGCGGCTGCAGGTGGCGGAGGAAACGATTGTGGTGCAGGCCGGCCAGCTGTATCAGGCCGCGGCCGGCATGCCGCACCGCGTGTTGCCGGGCAGCGAAGGCACGCTGGTGATTTTCGATCTACCGGAAGATTAAGCGCCGTTTTTGGGCTGCGGCGGCGTCAGAAATCTGACAACACCCTGCAGAAAGCGTTGTCTGCCGGCATTATCTCTATCGAGATGGACAAAATGGGTTGCCTCAGGAATGACCAGCTTTTCGGCTGAAGGGGCATCTTTCATGATGGCGTCCACATCTTCAGGCCGGCTCCAGAAATCCCGGCCTGAGTGAATAACCAACACGGGAACGGTGGTTAAGGCCGTTGCGGACCCGCTCTCTGCCCTGGCCGAGGAGCCGTGGATATTATTCCCGGAGCAGGAGGGGCCGGGTCTTTATCGCTCTATTATTGAGGCCTGCGAAAAGGAAGGATTTATGCCTGAGGTTGTTCAGCGAGCCGTACAAATGGAAACGATAGTCGGCCTTGTCGCTTCAGGATTAGGGGTCAGCCTGGTTCCTGAATTTATGCAAAAAAGCGGCTGGGTAAACGTTTCTTTTTGCCCGCTGAGTGGAGAACAGATCCCGTATCAGGTTGCCCTGATCCACAAGCCGGAAAATACCAATCCTTACGTCGCGGATTTTGTCAGAAACGCAGTTCCTCTTCAGCCATACGTCCCCACTTAAAAAGCGCGCCAGGATCTTAGCCGCGTTCGCGTTAAAGAGAGATCAAGCGTTGCCCAGGGTGGTGAGCGCCACGTTCACCGCCGCCATCAATCGCTTTTCTGTGACGCCGTCACGTGCCTGAATCGACAGGCCGTGCAGGAAGACGGCGAAAAAGTCACCCAGACTGTCGGCGTCGGTGTCGGCCGGCAGTTCGCCGGCTTGCACCGCCTGCCGCAGCCGTTCGACGATCTGCTGGGTGCGCTGCAACCGATGCTCAGCCAGCCAGGTTTTGAGCCCGTCGTTTTCCGCACTGACGCTGGCGGCGGAGGATACCACCATGCAACCCTGCGGCAGATCCGGCCGGCTGTAGAGCCGCACGGCATCTTCCAGCATACGTTGGATCGCCGGGCGAATGCCGCTTTCCTGCGCGAAGGCGCGATCGGCGAAGCCGCCTTCCTCGGTTTCATAACTGGCGATCGCCTCGCGGAACAGCTGCTCTTTGGAGCCGAACGCCTTGTAGATGCGTGCGGAAGCAATGCCCAATTCCGCCACCAGATCCGACATCGAGGTGCCTTCGTAACCCTGTCGCCAGAATAAGTTTCGCGCTTTCAAGAGCGCCTGTTCGCGGTCGAACTCGCGCGGTCTGCCTGCCATTCGCTGCTCCAATTTACGTGCCATTCAGCGACATAGGATCGCTTAAATCGGCGGGAATACCAATGTCTTTATAAATTTCTCTTGCGGTCATCGCGCTTTGCTTCTATTGTTTGTCAATCGACAACTAATAGGAGTTTACGATGAAAACCCTCAAAGGTCCAAGCCTGCATCTCGCGCAGTTCAGCGATGAGAACGCGCCGTTCAACAGCCTGCCCGCCATCGCCGAGTGGGCGGCGCAGACCGGCTTTAGCGCGCTGCAGATCCCGGCCTGGGATCGGCGTTTATTCGACGTGGCCACCGCCGCGGAAAGCCAAACTTACTGCGACGATCTGACCGGCATGTTGGCGGAACAGGGGTTGGTGGTCAGCGAATTGACCAGCCATATCTTCGGCCAGCTGATGGCGGTACACCCGGCTTACGATGCGCTGTTTGACAGCTTCGCGCCGCCGGCGCTGCAGGGCAATCCGCAGGCGCGCGGCGAGTGGGCGCGGCAGCAAATGCTGTTGGCGGTGAAGGCGTCGGCGCGGCTCGGGCTCAGCGAGCTGGGCACCTTTTCCGGTTCGCTGGCCTGGCCCTATCTGTTTCCGTTCCCACAGCGTCCGGAAGGACTGATCGATACCGCGTTCGACGAGCTCGCCAGGCGCTGGCTGCCGGTGCTTAACGCCTGCGACGAGCAGGGGATCAACCTGTGTTACGAAATTCACCCGAGCGAGGATCTGCACGACGGTGTGACATTCGAAATGTTTCATGAGCGCGTCGGCCATCATCCGCGCTGCCGGGTGCTGTTCGATCCGAGCCATATGGTGCTGCAGCAGCTCAACTATCTGGAGTTTATCGATATCTATAAAGAGGTTATCGGCATGTTCCACGTCAAGGATGCCGAGTTCAATCCGACCGGTCGGCAGGGTATTTACGGCGGCTATCAATCCTGGATCGATCGCGCCGGCCGCTTCCGCTCGCTGGGTGACGGCCAGGTCGATTTCAACGGCATCTTTTCACGCCTGACGCAGTACGGTTATTCGGGCTGGGCGGCGCTGGAGTGGGAATGTTGCCTGAAAAACCCGCAGGACGGTGCACGCGAAGGCGCAGCTTTCATTCGCGATCGCATTATCCACGTCACCGACAAAGTGTTCGACGACTTCGCCGGCGCGCCGGTCAACCCACAGCAGATCAATGCCTTGCTTGGCATTCGCTGAGCCTAATCTTTCAGGGAGTTACCCCATGCAATACCTACAGAACGAGGTCCCGTTGGCGGATCTCGCGGCGGAACACGTCTATCTCCAGGTCAACGGCCGGCGCCTTCACTGCGTGGTGGCCGGTGAAGGACGGCCGGTGCTGCTGATCCCCGGCTGGCCGCAAACCTGGTACACCTGGCGCCATGTGATGCAAGCGCTGGCGGCGGCTGGTTTTCAGGCGATCGCCGTCGATCCGCCGGGCATCGGCGATTCTGACAAGCCCGCTGGCGGCTACGACACCGGCAGCATTGGTGCGGCGTTGCACGCAATGATGGCGCAATTGGGCCATGAACGTTACCAACTGGTTGGCCACGACATCGGCATGTGGATTGGATACGCCATGGCGAGCGATTTCCCGCAGGCGGTGGAGCGCCTGGTGCTGACGGAAGCGGTGATCCCCGGCCTGGCGCCGCCGCCGCCGATTTTCGTCGCGCCGGAGGAGAACATTTTCCTGTGGCATTTCATGTTCAACCAGCTGGCGGATTTGCCGGAGACCCTGACCCAGGGGCGTGAGCGGGAGTATCTTGGCTATATCTTCAACCGCTGGTCCTATCGGCGCGATCGGGTGGCGGCGGAGGTGTATATCGCTGCTTACTCAGCGCCGGGCGGCCTGCGCGCCGGATTCGACTATTACCGGGCGATCCCGGAGACCGTGCGGCAAAACCGCCTGCGCGCCGCCACGCCCCTGACGATGCCGGTGTTGACGGTGGGGGCGGAGCACGCCACCGGCGACGCGCCGCTGACGACGCTGCGGGGCAATGCGCACGATCTGCGGGGCGAAACGGTCGCCGGCTGCGGGCATTTCATTACCGAGGAGTGCCATGAGGAATTTATTGCACTGATTACGCCGTTCCTGGCAGGAGAACCCCATGCCGCTCGATGAACGCATTGCCGCTTTTTTGACGGCATCGGCCGATGCGCCGCCCCCCGCATCGCTGGCGGAAATGCGCGCGGCCACGGAAACCGGTTTACGCCGGCTGCAGGGCGAGGCGGAACCGAGCGGCGGCGTCAGGGACTATACGGTGATCGCCGCCGATGGGTATCGGATCGCGCTGCGCGCCTATCTCCCTGCGAGGGAAAACTGCGCCGCCGCGCAGCCGGCAATGCTGTTCGCCCACGGCGGCGGCTGGTGCCTCGGTTCGCTGGCGCTGTACGATCGGCCCTGTCAGGCGCTGGCCAACGCCACCGGCCGGGTGATCCTGTCAGTCGACTACCGTCTGGCGCCGGAATACCCGTTTCCGCAGCCGCTGGAAGATGTCTATCAGGCGCTCTGCTGGGTGGCGCAACAGGCGCCGCAGTTGGGGATCGACGCGCAGCGCCTGGCGGTGGGCGGCGACAGCGCCGGGGGAAATCTGGCGGCGGCGGTCGCGCTGCTGGCGCGGGATCGCGGCGGCCCGCACATCGAGCGCCAGCTGCTGCTGTACCCGGCGCTCAGCCGCGAGATGGCGACGACGAGCTATCGCGAGTTTGCCGAGGGGCACTTTCTGACGCGCGACGCGATGGTATTTTGTTGGCAGCAGTATCTGGCCCAGCGGCGCGATCCCGGCGCCGAGCCGCTGCACGCCGCCACGCTGCGCGGGTTACCGCCGGCCACCATCCTGAGCTGCGAATATGATCCGCTGCGCGATGAGGCCGAGCAGTATGCGCAGCGGCTGCGCGAGGCGGGCGTGCCGGTGCGCTGCGAACGGTTGCCGGGCATGGTGCATGCCTGCATTCACATGCTGGGGCTGACCCCGGCGGCGCGGCGGCTGTTCGAGCTGGCTCGCGAGTAAAAAAAAGCCCCGCACTGCGTAATGCTGGTCAGTTAAGCCTGACTGGCATTTTTTATCTATCCTCTGGGCGTTCTGTGCAGGGGAATTGCCGTAAACCCCTCGCATTTCTCTGATGCCGTAGCGAACGGCAATTGGAGGGGCCGATGGCGCGGCCCCTCCACCCGCGCCTTTGCTTAACACCGCCTGTCCGCTGCACGGATACCCTCGCCGCGTCTGCGTTGTCGGGCGGGTCGGCTGCGACAAACGTCCCTGTTAGTCTCGCCTCAACCGGCCTTCCCTGGCCGGTTGCCCCTGACAACGCCGTCTTGCTCGGCAGCCGGTGATGCGCACTAAAGGTCAACACCCGAGCTGGAAGGTACCGGGCAACCTGTCCCTTGGTAGAGGCGTTGGAGATGAGCGCGGTGTTGAGCGCCCTTGAAGGCGTCGAACGCAGTCGCGATGCATAGGCGAAACCGCCATGGACGGCGGTTTCAGGCGAGACAGGCAGGGACGCCTGTCGCAACCGGCCTCAATGCGGTATGGCGGAGAGAGGACAAATCTGCCTGGCGCAGATTTGAACGCTGCTTGCAGCGGCCCCGCAGGGGCGAGGCCCAGGGATGGGCTGAGTAACGTTGGCAAAGCCAACCGTCTGATAGGGCAAAGGCGCGGGTTGCCAGGGGCCGCGCCTTCGGCCCCTGGCTCGGTCGAAGCGTATGAGCCACATGGCGCATCTCACCTTTATCGACCGAAAACTACACAAATACGTTCAGAAAAACGCTAACTAACCAGCATTACCCGCACTCATTCATCCGACGCGCGATTAACGGCCGGCGACGGTGACGAAGCGGGTTTCCAGGTAGGATTCGATCGCTTCGCTGCCGCCTTCGGTGCCGTGACCGGAGTCTTTCACGCCGCCAAACGGCGTTTCCGGCAGGCCGAAACCGATGTGGTTGATGCTCAGCATGCCGCTCTCCACGTCGCGCCCCAGCGCATTGACGGTGGCGATGTTGCGGCTGTAAGCGTAGGCGGCCAGCCCGTAAGGCAGGCGGTTGGCTTCGGCGATCGCCTCGTCATAGGTGGCGAACGGGCGCAGCAGGGCGACCGGGCCAAACGGCTCTTCCGACATGGCGCGGGCGCTCAGCGGCACGTCGCGCAGCACCGTCGGCTCGAAGAAGTTGCCTTTGCCCGCCACGCGTTTGCCGCCGCTGCAGGCTTTTGCCCCGTGGGCGACGGCATCCTGCACCAGCGCCTCGATATTGTCGACGCTGCGGCCCAGCACCATCGGCCCCATGGTCACGCCGTCTTCCAGCCCGTTGCCGAGCTTGAGCTCACGCACGGCGGCGGTGAATTTCTCCACGAAGGCTTCATAAACGCCTTGCTGGATCAGAAAGCGGGTCGGGGCGATACAGACCTGGCCGGCGTTGCGGAACTTGGACTGCGCCAGCTCTTTGGCCGCCGCGTCGAGATCGGCGTCGTCGAAGATCAACACCGGCGCGTGGCCGCCCAGCTCCATGGTGGCCTTTTTCATATGCTGGCCGGCCAGCGCCGCCAGATGCTTGCCCACGCGGGTGGAGCCGGTGAAGGAGATCTTGCGAATGGTCGGATGCGGGATCAGGTATTCCGAGATTTCCGCCGGGGTGCCGTACACCAGCGCGATCACCCCGGCCGGGATCCCGGCGTCGGCGAAGGCTTTGATCAGCTCAGCCGGCGAGGCCGGCGTTTCTTCCGGGCCTTTGACGATGATGGAACACCCCGCCGCCAGCGCGGCGGACAGCTTGCGCACGATCTGGTTGATCGGGAAGTTCCACGGCGTGAAAGCGGCCACCGGGCCGACCGGCAGCTTGAGGGTTTGCTGCTGTACGTCGCGGGCGCGGGACGGAATGATCTGCCCGTAGGTGCGGGTAGCTTCGCCGGCGAACCAGTCGATGACGTCGGCGGCGTTGAGAATTTCGATTTTGGCCTGCGCCACCGGTTTGCCCTGTTCCTGCGTCATGACGGCGGCGATGGCATTGGCGCGTTCGCGCAGCAGCGCCGCCGCTTTGCGCATCAGGTTGGCGCGCTGGTGCGCGGCGGTGTCGCGCCAGACGGTAAATCCGCGCTCGGTGGCGGCCAGCGCCAGATCGAGATCCTCTGTGGCGGCGTGCGCCACCTGACCGATTATTTCGTCGGTGGCGGGGTTGGTGACCGGCAGGGTTTTCCCGGCCAGCGCGTTGCGCCATTGTCCATCGATATACAGTTGAGTATCCGGATACATTGTTGCCTCTTGTTTGCGGAGTGTCAGGGGCCGATGAGCTTCGCGATGCGGCGCGCCTGAAAGGGACAGGGACCTTAACCCTACGCCGAATGGCGGCGATCGTCCAGGCGAGGGGCACGAAAGCGCCAGGGTGGCTACTCAACCGGCGATGTTTTGGCTATGCTGAGCAGATTGTCAGCACGGACGAGGAGGTCGGGTGCAAGGGGTACCACAACAGTTTCCGTTCGAGAAGGATTGCGCGCAGTTCCGGCATTTGTCGCATCTGCCGGGCGTCGAACTTTATCAGGCGCATATCGAGCGCTATGCCTTCGAGCCGCATACCCACGACGCCTTCGCTATCGGCACCGTAGACACCGGGGCGGAGCGTTTCCGCTATCGCGGCGCGCAGCATCTGGCGGCGCCGGGCGCGCTGGTGCTGATGAACCCCGATGAGCTGCATACCGGCGAAGCCGAAACGCCGGGCGGCTGGTGTTACCGCATGCTCTATCTGGCGCCCGAGGCGCTGGAGCAGCTGTCCGGCGATCGGAGCCAGTGGTTCACCGATGCGGTGCGCCACGATCCGCGGGCGGCGCAGCGCTTGTCCGCCATTCTCGCCACGCTGTGGCAAACCGACGATCCGCTCACGCTGGACGGCCTGCTGTTGGAGGCGGTCGAGCTGCTGCACCCGCACATCCGCACCGGGCGGCGGGAAAAAGCCGAGGCGGCGCACCGTTTCGAGGTGGTGAAAAGCTACCTGCACGACAACTTCGGCGAGGCGGTGACCCTCAATCAGCTGGCCGAGCTGGTGTCGCTCAGCCCGTACCATTTCCTGCGCAAGTTCAAGGCCGAATACCACGTTTCGCCGCAGCAGATGCTGATGGCGATCCGGCTGTCGCAGGCCAAACGCATGCTGGAGCGCGGCATGCCCGCCGCACAGGTGGCGGCGGCGGCGGGGCTGACCGATCAGGCACACCTGACGCGCGCCTTCGCCAATCGTTACGGCGTCACGCCAGTGCGTTTCCAGAAACAGGTGAAATTGGGTTAAAACAGCAACCTGCTACAATAATTCCTTCCCGCGTTTTCGCTACTCTGCCGCTGTCTTGTCGGGCGGGTTGGCCGCGCCGGCCGTTTGTCGGAGTCGTTATGTTCATTGGCGTTGTGTTTGCCCTGGCCGCCGGGCTGATGTGGGGATTGATCTTCGTCGGCCCGCTGCTGGTGCCGGATTATCCCGCCGCGCTGCAGTCCACCGGGCGCTATCTGGCCTTCGGGCTGATCACCTTACCGCTGGCGTGGTTCGATCGCCGCCGCCTGCGCAAGCTGCGGCGCCAGGATTGGCTGGAAGCGCTCAAGCTGACGGCCATCGGCAATCTGCTGTACTACCTGTGCCTGGCCAGCGCCATTCAGCGTACCGGCGCACCGGTATCGACCATGATCATCGGTACCCTGCCGGTGGTGATCGCCCTCTGCGCCAATCTGTTTTACGGCCGGCACGACGGGCGGCTGGCCTGGGGCAAGCTGGCGCCGGCGCTGCTGCTGATCGTCTGCGGGTTAGCGTGCGTGAACGTCGCCGAGCTGCGCGGCAACGCGCTGCCGATCGATGGCTGGCGTTATCTCAGCGGCCTGGGGCTGGCCGTGTTGGCGGTAGCGTGCTGGACCTGGTTCCCGCTGCGCAACTCGCGCTGGCTGCGGGAGAACCCGACGCAGCGGCCGGCCACCTGGGCCACGGCGCAGGGGGTGGTGACGCTGCCGTTGGCGCTGCTGGGCTATCTGGCGGTCTGCGGCCAATTGGCGCTGAGCGAACCGGCGTTCGCCTTGCCGTTCGGCCCGCGCCCTGAGGTGTTTATCCCGCTGATGCTGGTCATCGGCGTGTTCTGCTCCTGGCTGGGGGCGCTGTGCTGGAACGAAGCCAGCCAGCGCCTGCCGACGGTGTTGGTGGGGCCGCTCATCGTGTTCGAAATTCTGGCGGGGTTGGCCTATACCTTTCTGCTGCGCCAGACCTGGCCGCCGCTGCTGACGCTGGCCGGCATCGTTTGCCTGATCGCCGGCGTGGTGTACGCCATGCGCATCAAGCCGCAGCCGGTGGTGGTGGCGCTGGAGGACAAGCAGGGGTGACGCCCGCCGCGAAGGCGGGCGCGAGGGTTAACGCTTGCTGTGGTGAATGATCTCTTCGGCCACGTTGCGCGGCGCTTCGGCGTAGTGGCTGAATTCCATGGTGTAGGTGGCGCGGCCCTGCGACATCGAACGCAGGGTCGTCGAGTAGCCGAACATCTCGGACAGCGGCACCTTGGCACGAATTTCCTTGCCGCCGCCGCCCGGGATCTCTTCCATGCCCTGCACCAGACCGCGGCGTGAGGAGAGGTCGCCCATCACGTTGCCGGCGTAATCTTCCGGCGTTTCCACCTCCACCGACATGATCGGCTCAAGGATCACCGGATCCGCCAGGCGGCAGGCTTCCTTGAAGCCGAAAATCGCCGCCATGCGGAACGCCTGTTCCGACGAGTCGACGTCATGGTAAGAACCGAAGGTCAGGTGCACCTTGACGTCCACCACCTGATAACCGGCCAGCACGCCGTTGTTCAGCGCCTCGAGCACGCCTTTTTTCACCGCCGGGATAAATTCGCCCGGAATGACGCCGCCCTTGATCTCATCGAAGAATTCGAAGCCTTTGCCGGGTTCGTTGGGTTCGACGGTCAGCACCACGTGGCCGTATTGCCCTTTACCGCCGGACTGGCGCACGAACTTGCCTTCCACGTCGGCCACCCGCTTGCGGATGGTTTCGCGGTACGACACCTGCGGCTTGCCGGTGGTGGTCTCCACCCCGAACTCGCGGCGCATGCGATCGACGATGATCTCCAGGTGCAGCTCGCCCATGCCGTAGATGATGGTCTGGCCGGATTCTTCATCGGTGCGCACGCGGAACGACGGATCTTCCGAAGAGAGGCGCTGCAGCGCGATGCCCATTTTCTCCTGGTCGCCCTTGGTCTTCGGCTCGATCGCCTGGGCGATCACCGGCTCGGGGAAGGTCATGCGTTCCAGCGTGATGATGGCGCCGGGGTCGCACAGCGTATCGCCGGTGGTGACGTCTTTCAGGCCGACGCAGGCGGCGATGTCGCCGGCGTGCAGCTCGTCGATGTCCTTACGATCGTTGGCGTGCATCTGCACTATGCGGCCGATGCGCTCCTTTTTGCCCTTGATCGGGTTGTAAACGCTGCTGCCTTTGGCCAGCACCCCGGAGTAGACGCGTACGAAGGTCAGCTGGCCGACGAAGGGGTCGGTCATCAGCTTGAACGCCAGCGCCGAGAATTTTTCGTTGTCGTCGGCTTTGCGGGTGATGATTTCATCGTGTTCGCCGTGGCCTTCCATCGGCGGCACGTCGAGCGGCGAAGGCATCAGTTCAATTACCGCATCCAGCATGCGCTGCACCCCTTTGTTGCGGAACGCCGAACCGCACAGCATCGGCTGGATTTCGCCGGCGACGGTGCGCACCCGCAGCCCGTGGACAATCTCCTCTTCGCTCAGCGGTACCTGGTTGAGGTATTTCTCCATCAGCTCTTCCGAGGCTTCAGCGGCGGCCTCAATCATGTTTTCGCGCCACTCCTGCGCCGAATCGCGCAGCTCGGCCGGGATCTCTTCGAAGCTGAAGTTCATGCCCTGCGAGGCTTCGTCCCACAGGATGGCCTTCATCCGCACCAGATCCACCACGCCGCTGAAGTGGTCTTCGGCGCCGATCGGAATGACGATCGGTACCGGGTTGGCTTTCAGGCGCTCGATCATCATTTTGCGCACGCGGAAAAAGTCCGCGCCGATGCGGTCCATCTTGTTGACGAACGCCAGCCGCGGCACCTTGTATTTGTTGGCCTGGCGCCAGACGGTTTCCGACTGCGGCTGCACGCCGCCCACCGAGTCATAGACCATCACGGCGCCGTCCAGCACGCGCATCGAGCGTTCCACTTCAATGGTGAAATCGACGTGCCCGGGGGTGTCGATGATATTGATGCGGTGCTGCGGATAATTATGCTGCATGCCGTTCCAAAAGCAGGTGGTGGCCGCCGAGGTGATGGTGATGCCGCGCTCCTGTTCCTGCGCCATCCAGTCCATGGTCGCCGCGCCGTCATGCACTTCACCCAGCTTGTGGCTGACCCCGGTGTAAAACAGAATCCGCTCGGTGGTGGTGGTCTTGCCGGCATCGATATGCGCGGAGATGCCGATGTTGCGGTAACGTTCGATAGGGGTGGTGCGAGCCATAATCAACCTTTCTTAGCCGCGTGAAGGAGAGCGGCTTAAACAGCATGGATAATGGTGATAATCCTCATAGGGTTATCTGCCGGATCGCAGAGCCTCGCTCTGGTCATAAACTAATCGTAGTTGAAGGCGTTGGTTTTTATAAGCGATGGCTGTAATAGATGAAAGTTTGCGCGCAGGGGGAGAAAAGGACGAAAAAAAGGCCCGTAACGGGCCTGTTGTCGAGCGGCGCGTTCGCCGCTTATTTGCGTCCCAGCAAGAAGCCGAAAACGATGCCGACCGCCGCCGCAACGGCCACGCCGGCCAGCGGGTTGGCTTCCACCTGTGTTCTTACGCTGTCCGCTGCGTCTCGGGCGGCATAGCTGGCCTGGGAGGCGTATTTGCGCGCCGCACCGCGCACCTGATGCTCCGGCGAATCGACGGCTTTGCCGAACGCTTCTTCTACCGCGCCTGCGGCTTCATTGGCTTTGTCTTCCGCTTTACCAAACATGCTGCTCTCCTGATTCTTATGGGTTAACGAATCCTAAGCCTAGCAGGTAGACGCCGTTTTTTGCAGCATTCTGTGCGTTATAAGAGCAATCCGAGCAGAGAAAAGTCTTGCCGGGCACGCGGTGACGGCTTCACCCGCGCGGCTTTTTGTGTTCTATTGGCTAGCTGTTTAACCGGGTATCGTTAACCTTTGACCGATTCGTTGAGTTGAAAGGACTCCCCATGTCAGTACTGCGTATTCTGGCGCTGCTCGCCGCGACCGCCGCCGCGTTGCCCGCCCAGGCCAAGCCTGTGCTCCACGGCGCGGCGGCTGAGAACGGCATTCGTTGGCAATCATGTCTCAACAGCGGTTTTCAGCGCTGGTTCGATGAGCCGCCACCACCGGGGCTGCGCTGCGGTTACCTTGAGGTGCCGTTAGCCTACGCCACGCCGCCCGCTCATGCGGCGCAGGCGGGCGAACAGACCGTGCGTTTGGCGCTGACCCTGCTGCCCGCCACCGGGCCGAAAAAGGGCAGCGTGGTGATAATCAGCGGCGGGCCGGGCCTGCCGGGCATCAATCCTTATTTGGGCAATGATGGTCACGTCGCCAGGCTGCGTAAATCCTACGACATCATCGGTTACGATCCGCGCGGCGTCGGCCAATCGACGCCGAAAATCTCCTGTCAGGTGGCCGAAGGCGACGAAACCCCGTCACCGGACGACAACGACGTGGCCGGTGCGGAGAACCAGACACGCACCCTGATTGCCGCCTGCATAAAACAGACCGGCGCGGACGTGCTCCAACATATCGGCACCGACGAAGCGGTCAACGATCTGAACGCGATCCGCCACGCGCTGGGCGAACCGGGGCTGACGGCGGTGGCGTACTCTTACGGCACCAAGGTGGCGGCGCTCTATGCCGAACGTTTTCCGAAGAAAACGCGCGCGCTGGTGCTCGACGGGGTGGTGGATCTGGCGGAAGACGATTTCACCCAGCGGCTGAACCAGGAGCGGGGCTTCCAGCAAAGCTTCCTGCGCTTCGCCGCCTACTGCGGCAAAACCGACAGTTGCCAGCTGGGCGGCGGCGCCAATCAGGCGCTGCAGCGTTATCATGCCTTGCTGCGCAAGCTGCATGAGCAGCCGTTCGTCACCGCGGCGGGGTATGAAATCTCCGCCGACGACGTGCTGACGGTCACACGTTCGCTGCTGCTGTGGCCGGAGCGCTGGCACGAGCTGGCGACCGTGCTGCGCCAGCTCGATGCCGGGATCGCCGGGCAGCAGGTTTCCGATCTGATCGACGAAAGCTATTCGCCGGATGCCGATGACGCGCTGAACGTCATTACCTGCGCCGACGTCGCCAACCCGACGGCCGATCCGCAGCTGCTGCGCCGGCAGCGGCAGGAGATCAATACCGCCGCTATGTATGCCCACTATCTGCCGCTGCACGAATATCCGCTGGAAATGTGCGATCTATGGCCGTACCACGGCAAAGATCGGCCGCACACGCCGGTGGCGTCTGCCGCGTTGCCGCCGCTGCTGTTCGTCGCGCAGCGCTACGATCCGACCACGCCGTACCGCAACGCGCAAGTGATGGCCGCCGCCTTTAAAAGCCCGCTGATCACCCGCGAACGCGACGGGCATACGCTGGTGCTGAACGGCATCGACAGCTGCGTTGACGAAAGCGTGGTGGATTATCTGCTGGCGCCGAAAAAGCCGCGCCACGACAAGACTTGCCGTTGAGGAGGCCAGGCGGAAGCCCGGCCTAAAGTGAGTCAATCGGCGAAAATGTGCGCCTGGCCCATCACGTTGAGAGTGACCTGAGAACCGGGCTGCAGGCCTTCGCGGCTGACGGTTTTGATCTCGATTTGCGCGCCGCCGGCGGCCATTTGCAGGTTGAGCGTAGAGACGAAGCCGGCGAAATCGATGCCGGTGATCACCGCCTGGCCGTGCTGCGCCGGATCTGACAAACCGATTTGAATCTGCTCCGGGCGCAGCATGATGCGCGCCGGGCCGCTGCGTTGCCGATCGTCGACGGCGATGCGCCCCAATGCGCAGTCGGCCCAGCCGTGCGCCAGTTCGGCGGTCAACACCAGCGTTTCGCCAAGGAAGCTGGCGGTCGGCTCATCGACCGGCCGCAGATAGAGATCTTGCGGCGCGCCCACCTGCGCCAGCCGGCCGTTGCGCATCACCGCCACCTGATCGGCGAACGACAGCGCTTCGCTCTGATCGTGGGTGACCAGGATCGACGCCACCTTGGCCTCCGTCAGCAGTTCGGCGACCGCTTTGCGGGTGGCGGCGCGCAGGCCGGTATCCAGCGCCGAGAACGGTTCGTCCAGCAGCATCAGCCGGGGTTGCTGCGACAGGGCACGCGCCAGCGCGACCCGTTGCTGCTGCCCGCCGGACAACTCGTGCGGCCACAGCGCGGCCAGACGGCGATCCAACGCCACCATCTCCATCAGCGCCTCGATGCGCCGCTGTTTCTCACGCTTGCTGCCTTTAAGGCCAAAACCGATGTTGCCGGCGACGGTAAAGTGCGGGAACAGCGCGCCATCCTGCGGGACGAAGCCGATGCCGCGCAGATGCGCCGGCACCCAGCCGCCGCCGTTGCCCATGGCTTGCCCCTGCAGCAGGATCTGGCCGCCGTCGGGAATTTCAAAGCCGGCGATGATGCGCAGCAGGGTGGTTTTGCCGGAGCCGGAAGGGCCGACGATCGCCGTGCGGCTGCCGGCGGCAACCTGCAGGTCGATGTGTTCCAGCACCCTGATGGCGTTATAAGATTTTTCGATACCGTGCAGTTCGAGCGTGCTCATAGTCCCGCCGTGCGTTTAGATTGAGAATAAAGAAGCCAGGTGAGCGGCAATGACAGCGCCACCATAATCAGCGCATAAGGCGCGGCGGCGACGTAGTCTATCTCGCTGGTCAGCGCCCAAAATCCGGTGGCCAGCGTGCGGGTGCCGTTCGGCGCCAGCAACAGCGTGGCGGTCAGCTCATTGGCGATCGCCAGGAACACCAGCGCGGCGCCCGCTGCGGCACCCGGCGCCGCCAGCCGCAAGGTGGTGCTCCACAGCGCCTGCGCCGGCGATTTGCCGAGGCTGCGCGCCACGTTTTCCAATTCCACCGGCGCCTGTGCGATGCCGGCGCGCAGATTGATCAACGCCCGCGGCATAAACATCAGCAAATACGCCAGCAGCAGGGTGATTTCGGTTTGGTAAATCGGCCGGAAGCTGTGAATGGTGATGGTCACCAGGGCCAGCGCCACCACGATGCCGGGCAGCGAGCTGGTCACGTAGTTACAGCCTTCCAGCACGCGGTACAGCCGGGCCGGATAGCGCACCGACAGCCAGGCCATCGGAATGGCGCACAGCGTGATCAGCAACGCGCCGACGGCGGACAGCGACAGCGTTTGCCACAGCGCGGGCCACAGTTCGGCGTTGCGCCACACCTCGAATCCCCCCAGCCACAGCCAGCGGGCCAGGGTAATGAAAGGCACGCCCAGCGCCAGCGCGGTCAGCGAAATCGGCAGCAGCAGCGCCAGCGCGGCGAGCGGCAGCGAAAGGCGACGCGGCGTTTGGCTGCGGGCGCTGCCGGAACCGACGCGAGCATAGCGCGCGCGGCCGCGGCTGAGAGCCTCAAGCAGCAGTAACCCGAGGCAGCACAGCACCAATACGCCGGCCAGCATGTTGGCCGCCGGGCCATTGAAGGTCGACTGGAACTGATCGAAGATCGCGGTGGTGAAGGTATCGAAGCGGATCATGGCATACAGGCCATACTCCGCCAGCAGGTGCAATGCGATCAGCAGGGAACCGCCCCAGACCGCCAGCTTCAGCTGAGGCAGCACCACGCGGAAAAAGACCGCCAGCGGCCGGGAACCGAGCGAGGTGGCGACGTCTTCGATACCGGGATCCAGACGGCGCAGCACGGCGGCGGCCGGTAGGTAAATGAACGGGAAATAGGCGAGCACCGAGATAAAGACCCCGGCGCCCAGGCCGTGCATCGACGGCACCAGGCTGATCCAGGCATAGCTTTGCACAAAGGCCGGCACCGCCAGCGGCGCGGTGGCCAGTACCGCCCAGAGACGGCGGCCCGGCAGCGTGGTGCGCTCGGTCAACCAGGCCAGGGCCACGCCCAGCACGGCGCAAATCGGCAGCGTCAGCACCACCAACAGCAGGGTGTTCAACAGCAGTTCCGCCACGCGCGGGCGGAAAACCAGAGCTTTGACCGTTTGCCAGCCGGTTTCAAACGCCACGCCGATAACGAATCCCAGCGGCAACAGCGCCAGCAGCGACAGCAGCACGGCGCTGGTCACTACGATCGTCCCCGGCCGCTGATGACGGGGGATAACAGAATAACGCCGCGCGGTCTGCGCGGCGTGGGTACTCAAGTTTGACATAACGATCAAAAACTCTCGGTTTGCCGGCGGGCCTTACAGCAGGCCGGCTTCGGTCATCAGTTCGACCACTTTTTTACTGTTCAGCTGCGCGGCGTCTACTTTCGGTGCGTCCAGATCTTTCAGCGGCACCAGTTTCGGGTTGGAGGCCGCGCCGACGCCGACGGCGTATTCGAAGGCGTTGTTGGTACGCAGGATCTCTTGGCCCTGTTTGCCGGTGATCCACTTGATGAACGCCTGAGCCTGCTGCTGATGCTTGCTGGAAGCCAGCACGCCGCCGCCGGAGATGCTGACGAACGCGCCCGGATCCTGATGTTTGAAGTAGTACAGCTTGATGTTGTTGCTGTTTTCGCCGGTTTTAGCGCCATCCACGAACGGGTAGTAGTGATAGATCACGCCGCTGTCGACCTGGCCGGCATTGACCGCTTTCATTACCGTGCTGTTGCCCTTATAGGCGGTGAAGTTGGTTTTCATCGCTTTCAGCCATTCCAGCGTCGCTTTCTCGCCTTTCAACGCCAGCAGCGCGCTGACGATCGCCTGGAAATCGGCGCCCGACGGCGAGGCGGCCCAGCGGCCTTTCCATTCCGGCTTGGCCAGGTCCAGCAGCGACTTCGGCAGCTGCGCTTCGGTCAGCTTGGCCGGGTTGTAGACGAACACGGTAGAGCGGGCGGCAATACCGATCCAGCGGCCGTGGCTTGGGCGATACTGCGGTTCCACCTGGGCCAGCGTCGCGGCGTCCAGCGGGGCGAACAGCTTGGCGTTATCCACCAACACCATCGCCGGGGAGTTTTCCGTCAGGAAGACGTCGGCAGGTGAAGCGCTGCCTTCTTGCACCAGCTGATTGCCCAGCTCGCTGTCGCCGCCGTTGCGCAGCGTGACCTTGATGCCGGTGTCTTTGGTAAACCCGTCGACCCAGGATTTCACCAGGTTTTCATGTTGGGCGTTGTAAATGACGATGCCCTGATCGGCGGAGGCCGCCTGAGCGCCGAAGGCCAGCATCATCGAGGAGGCGAGCAGGGCGACGGGGCCGAGAGATGAAATACGCAGCTTCATGCAGTTATCCTTTTTAGCGTTCGAATGAGGAAAACGAATATCGCCTGGCAAGCGCAAGCAGCCCGATTTTAGCCAAGAACATCAATAATGATAGTGAAAACGATTCGTATTAAATTATTTTTGACGATCGCTCACAAAATGAATTGCCCTAAGGATAAGTTAAGTTTCGGCTGGAATAATCTGTATTGATTGCCTGAATTTATTTCACCGTCGGTTCGCGACGTTCCCGTTCGGCGATGCCGGCCGCCGCGCCCTCCCGCTTGCTTTCGTCAGTTTTCGCCACTATTTCGTTGATAATGAAAGAAATTCAACACCGCTTTTGGTTATGACTCATAGCGATTAATGATTTAATTTATTCTACTGCCACATTGCATATTGAACGCGATAAAACACTTAACAGGGATATCGACGTGAAATATTCATTTAATGGCAAGAAATTGGCTGGTTTAATCCTCCTGGTTTTTAACGCGACGACAGCTCAGGCGGCCGACGTACCGGCGGGCACTAAACTGGCGCCGGTACAGGAATTGGTGCGCGCCAACGGCTATGAGCCGGCGACGCTGGATCCGAACCTGGCCGAGAGCAATGTGGAGTTCTACATCTTCAACGATCTGTTCGAAGGTTTGCTGCGCGTCGGGAAAGACGGCGAAGCGATCCCGGCGCTGGCGCAGAAATGGGAGCATCAGGGCAACGTCTGGACCTTCCATCTGCGGCCGCAGGCCAAATGGTCGAACGGCGATCCGGTGACCGCCGACGATTTCGTCTACAGCTGGCGGCGCCTCACCGATCCGAAAACCGCGTCGCCTTACGGCAGCTATCTGGCTTCGGCCTACGTGCTGAATGCCGCGGCGATCAACGCCGGCAGCAAACCGCCGAGCGAGCTGGGCGTCAAGGCGCTGGACGCGCACACCCTACAGGTGACGCTGTCGGAGCCCAATTCCTACCTGCTCAAGCAGCTGGTGCATTTCCCGGTCTTGCCGGTTAACCGCAAGGTGGTGGAGCAGTACGGCAAGAACTGGACTCAACCGGCGCATTTTGTCGGCAACGGCGCGTTCCGCCTCAGACAGTGGGTGGTGAACGAAAAGGTGGTGGTGGAACGTAACCCGCAGTATTGGGACAACGCCAACACCGTGCTCAACAAGGTGACGTTCTTGCCGATACAGGGCTTCCCGGAAGTGGCGCGTTTTCGCGCCGGCGAGGTTGAGTTGGGGTATACCACGCCGCCGGAGCTGTATCAGCAGCTGAAAAAAACGCTCGGCGAGCAACAGCTGGTGACCTATCCGCTGCTCTCCACCAGCTATTTCGCCTTCAACAACCGCCAGGCGCCGTTTAACGACCTGCGGGTGCGCCAGGCGCTGAATCTGGCGCTGGACAAAGAGATTATCGCCGGCAAGGTGCTGGGATACGGGCAACAGCCGGCCTGGACCTTTACCCCAACGGGGGCGGGTGGCTATAGCCTGCAGCCCGGCGCTGCGGCCGGCTGGACGCCGGAACAGCGGCACGCCCAGGCGAAGCAACTGCTGGCGCAGGCCGGTTTCAACGCCGAGAACCCGCTGCGCTTTACCGTGCTGTACAGCAACGACGCCACCATCAAGAAGATCGTCATCGCCGCCGCCGCCATGTGGAAAAAGAACCTTGGGGTAGAGGCCCGCTTGCAAAGCCAGGAGCGTAAAGTGACGCTGGATAATATCAACCGCGGGCAGTACGGCGTGGCCTTTACCCGCTGGCTGGCGGATTACAACGATCCATCCACCTTCCTGAACGTGTTCCGTTCCGACAGCAGCGAGAACAGCCCTAAATACCATAACCCGGACTATGACCGTATTCTGCATCAGGCGACGGCGGCGCAGACGCCGCAGCAGGTGCAGCAATATTTCCAGCAGGCCGAGGCGGTGCTGGCCGCCGATACGCCGGTGGCACCGGTGTACTACGAGGCCAACGCCACGCTCATTAAACCCTACGTGAAGGGGATCGATTTTACCCCTCAAGGTGCCTTGTACGATAAAAACGTCTATCTTCTCGAGCACTGAGAAATAAAAAAACGGCTGATTTATATCAGCCGTTTTTTTAGATTCGCGTTTAATAACATTATCCTAAATACTCCATAAACGACGGGCAATCTTTTCTTCCCGCTGAAGAAAATACCGCCTACACTGCGCCGGTAGTTTATATGCAGTATCTCGTTTGGCGAGGCTCCTATACAAACACAGGTTACTGATCTGACGACATCGAGAGATGCCCAAGGTTAAGACAGGCTTTATCGGATTAAGGTTCAGCCCAAAGTAACTTCCGAGCAACAATTCGGATACGTTGTATAGTGCTAAAACCTGGACGCGGAGATAGGCAGTCTGCACTCCCTCTGTGGTTACGCCCCTATGCGATTCGCTGTTGAAGTTCAAAACAGAAATAGGGACTGACAATGATAAAGTCACATCAACATTATTCTTCTCCGGCGCTGAGCGCGACCGAAACTCTCGACGAGACCTCGGTCGCCGGCTATATGAACGCCGATTTCATTACTGTTCCCGCGACGATGACGGTCAATCATGCCCGGGAATATTTACTTTCACAGCTAAAAACGGACGAAATTCCCACCCGGGTATTTATTACCGCGGACGATTATCATCTGCGCGGCACGCTGTCGGTGAAAAAACTGCTGCAGTGCGACGAGCGGGATAAAGCGGTTGGCGTGATGATGGACCACAGCTATTTTCAGGTTTCGCCCGACGACGATCGTAACGACGTGGCG
Source organism: Serratia sp. SSNIH1 (assembly GCF_002935055.1). Classification (NCBI taxonomy): domain Bacteria; kingdom Pseudomonadati; phylum Pseudomonadota; class Gammaproteobacteria; order Enterobacterales; family Yersiniaceae; genus Serratia; species Serratia sp. SSNIH1. Next base: position 3,088,374 of record NZ_CP026383.1, on the reverse strand, counting down.
CATCTGCTCGGCAAGGGCGGCCTGGACGTGGTGCCGGTCGTGGCGAACAACACGCTGGTCGGCGTGCTGGGGGAGCGAGAGATCGCCCGCCTGGTCGAGGATGAAAACACCGAAGACGCACAGCGCCAGGGCGCGAGCCTGCCGCTGGACAAGCCTTATCTGGAGACCAGCCCGTGGGCGCTGTGGCGTAAACGTTCGGTGTGGCTGCTGATGCTGTTCGTCGCCGAAGCTTACACCGGCAACGTGCTGAAGGCGTTTGAAGATCAGCTCGAAGCGGCGATCGCGTTGGCGTTCTTCATCCCGCTGCTGATCGGCACCGGCGGCAACAGCGGCACCCAGATCACCTCGACGCTGGTGCGCGCCATGGCGCTGGGTGAGGTCAGCCTGCGCAACCTGGGCGCGGTGATCCGCAAGGAAGTGACGACCTCGCTGCTGATCGCCGTCACCATTGGCCTGGCGGCCTGGGTACGCGCCTGGATCATGGGCGTCGGCATGGAGGTGACGTTGGTGGTCAGCCTGTCGCTGGTGGCGATCACCGTGTGGAGCGCGATTGTCTCGTCGATCATTCCGATGCTGTTGAAACGTCTCGGCATCGATCCGGCGGTGGTATCGGCGCCGTTTATCGCTACCTTTATCGACGGCACCGGCCTGATTATTTATTTCAAAATTGCCCAGCAGGTATTGGGTATTTAACCGCGCTCCGCCCGATGTTGCGGGCGGAGATGTAAAGCCTTAATGAGGAGGACGTTAAAAAACATGGATACCGACCAACCCCGATATTTAACGCAAGGGGCTTTTATCGATAACATTTAACCTGAGGACAAAATAATGGGAAACATGACTATTTTTATGGGGTTCCTGGCAATGATCAGCTCACTGGGCCTGTTGGCGGCCTATATGAGCACCAAATGGGATGATTGATGAACGCAAAAGATCCGCCTAGATGCATCCTCCCCGTAACCGCTATTTATTATGGGGAGGATTTTTAGCGGCGCGCCGAACGTGCGGCCTGATACGGGAGTTGATAATAATGACGATTCTTATTCTGGGATTGCTCTACGCCATTTTAATGATCTCGGTGGGTGTTAATGAGATTTATTTTTATTCCACCGGAAAATCCAATTTTCTTACTAGCCTCATGCTGACATTTTCTGGCAGTATGCTGTTGATCGCCTTTGTCTGGCAATTATCCTCTAAAGTAAAAAAATAAATCACCGTCCGAATGTGAGCAGCATAATGCAGAATGAAAAACAGGCCGTGGCCAGAAACTCGATGATCGCCAGCGGGTTGCTGGCTACGGGCAAGTTCGTCGCCGGTATTTTTACCGGCAGTATTGGCCTGATATCCGAAGGGATCCACTCTTTTACCGATTTTATCGCCACCAGCATCACCTGGCTGGCGGTGCGCATCAGCGATAAGCCCGCCGATGACGATCACCACTTTGGCCATGGCAAGGTGGAAAACCTGGCGGCGCTGTTCGAGGTGCTGCTGTTGCTGGGCGCCGCCGGCTGGATCGTTTATGAGGCGGGCAGCAGCCTGCTCGGGCAGCCGCATGAGATCGTCGCCGCGCCGGTGGTGATTGCGGTGCTGCTCATTTCCATCTGCGTCGATTTCTTCCGCGTGCGGGCGCTCAACCGCGTCGCCAAAGCGACCGACAGCGCGGCGCTGGAAGCGGATGCGCTGCATTTCTTCTCCGATATGCTTTCGTCCGGCGTGGTGCTGCTGGGCATGGTGTTTGTGCTGCTGGGCTTTGGCCGCGCGGACGCCATCGCCGCGCTGATCGTCGCCGGCTTTATCTTTGTCGCCGCGATCAAACTGGGCAAACGCTCCTTTGACTCGTTGATGGATGCCGCACCGGCCGGGGCTACCGAGGCGATCCGCGCCACGCTGGCAAGTTTTCCGGCGGTGCTGGCCTGCGACAGCGTGCGTATCCGCAACGCCGGCGCGGTGCTGTTCGTCGAAATCACGGTGGCGGTGTGCCGCACCTTGCCGCTGGAACGCATCGACGCGCTGAAGCGAGAGATCGTCGAGCGGCTGCGGGAGCAGTACGCCAGCGCGGAATTCACCGTCATCGCGGTGCCGCAGACCCGCAGCGATGAAGACATGGCGACGCGCATTCGGGCGATTGCCGCCAACCACGGTGCGCAGGTGCAGAATGTGACCTTGCAGCAGCTGCCGACGCGCATGGCGATCGGCATGGATTTGGCGGTGCCGGCCAACGCCAGCGTGGCGCAGGCGCATGACATTGCCACGGAGATAGAGGGGATCCTGCGCCAGGCGATCGGTGAAGACACCGAGATAGAGACGCATCTGGAGCCGCAGACGCCGCATTGGCTGACCAGCGAGGATGTCGATGCGACGGAGCTGGCGGATATTCGGCGGATCTTGCAGTCGGCGCTGGAGCAGGGGGAGAGCGTGCAAGACGTACACAACGTCCGCGCGCGCAAGACCGACGGGGGCATTATCGTCAACTTCCACTGCCGGGTGTCGCCGGCGGTCACCATCGCCGCCGCGCACGATGCGGTTGATCGGGTCGAGCGCCGGCTGCGCTCGCTTTATCCTGCCATCACGCGTGCGATAGGGCACGTCGAGCCGATCAAGCCCGGCATTTGAATCAGTTCGGCCAACTGCGGGTAGAGCGCCGCGTTGGCCAGCAGCAGCGGGTTGCCGTGCCGCAACCCGCCGTTGTGCATAAAGTCATTCGCCACGCCGCTGGCTTCGCGCGTCAACACCCACCCAGGCAGGCTGTCCCAGGCATTCATGTGCGGTTCGTAATAGCCCAGCAGCCGACCGGCGGCCACCTGGGCGGTCATCAACGCGCCGGAGCCGCTGCGCACAAACATCCCTCCCGCCTGCAGCAGGCGACAGAGAAAGCCGCTGAATTCCGCCGCTGAAGCGCGCAGTGAAATCCCGACGCCCATCACGCCATCCGCGACGCTGCGCCCGGCATGCACGCCGATCGGTGCCCCGTTGAGAAAGGCGCCGTGGCCGCGACAGGCGCGGAACATCTCGCGGTGGTTGGGATCGTAGACCACGCCTATCGTCGGCTCGCCGTCGATCACCACGCCTATCGCGATACACCAGGTATGCAATCCGTTCAGGAAGCAGGCGGTGCCGTCAATCGGATCGACGACCCAAACGCAGGCGGCGTTTTCGCCGGTGCTGCCGCTTTCCTCGCCGAGAAACCCGTCCTGAGGAAAGCGGCGGCTGATCATACGGTGGATCAGCGCTTCGACGCGGCGATCGGCCTCGCTGACCACGTCCTGCAGCCCCTGTTTGAAGTTGACAGCCAGGCTTTGCCGCCGTTGATAAAAGCTGAAAGCGAGATCGGCGGCGGCGCGGGCGATCTCACGCGCAAAGCGGTAGCGCGCCTCGATGTCCCGTGGGGAAAGTGAAGTCATGACAGGCTCAATAGCAAAGAACGAATCGGTTTACCCTGCCATAAAAGGATGAAGGTAATGTGTCGCTCAGCGCGGTGGGGATGAAAAACGCAGCTGCATTGTGGCATCGGGGGCCGAAAGCGGTTCGGTCGTGGCCCCGGCCGGTATTACCGCGCGCCAAAATGCCAGCCCGCGCGGATTCTCCGGGCTGACCGACAGCGACCAGCCGCCGGGGTGCTGCGTGAACAAGGCGTGGGCGGCCCGTTGCCCCAGCCCGGTGCGCCGCCACTCGGGCTTGACGTAGAACTCCGCCATTTCGACGGTGGCGCTGTCCAGGCACCGGACCAACGCGAAACCGGCCGTTTGCCGATCGCTCAAAATCAAATAGGGGTAGCGGCCGACCTCGCGCCAGTAGAGCGGCAGATAGGGGTAATCGCCATCGGCGCCCAGCTCGCGAAGGCAATCGGACAGCATGACCGCCAGCAGCGGCCGCTGCGCGCGTGTAGCTTGCTCAAGGGAAAATGCCATGTCGCACTCCGTCAAGAAACAGGCCGCCGGAGGGCGGCCTGTCAAGGTTAGCCCAGATTCAACCGGGCGGTAATGTCGGCAATCTCGCGGCGCCAGCGTGCCTGAAGCGCCGGTTTCTGGTGCTTTGGTTTGCGCGCCAGATCATCCTCCAGTTTGCTTTCGAGGGCAAACAGGGCCGTCAACAGCGCTTCTTCGCCTTCCAGTCGCTCATCCGGCGTCGGACCGCCTGCGTTGGCTTTGTCCGCCGTCGGCAGCGCCGGCGCTTCGCCCGCCAGGCGCTGATACACCGGCGCCAGATCGTGCCACTCCTCCAGTTTTTGCTGGTCGATCAGCCAAAAGCGGTTGCAGCTCTGTTCGATTAGCATCCGGTCATGGGTGACCAATATGACGGCGCCGGCGAACTGGCGCAGCGTTTCCGCCAGCTCTTCTTTGCCAGCCATGTCCAGGTGGTTGGTGGGCTCGTCCAGCAGCAGCGAATGGTTGGCCAGCGTCAGGCCGACGAACAGCAGCCGCGAACGCTCGCCGCCGCTCAGCGAACGGATCTGCTGATGGTGGCGCAGGTAAGGGAAACCGGCGCCGATCAGCGCCATTTTCCGCTGTTCCTCGGTCAGCGGCGCAAACTGCGCCAGCGCTTCGCTCAACGTGTCTTCATCGCGCAGCTGTTGCAGGCTCTGATCGTAATAGCCGATGCGCACGCGCGGGTGGAAGATCGCCGGGCGTTCAGCGGGGTGCTGATACGCCTGCCACAGCAAGCGCAGCAGTGACGATTTCCCGCAGCCGTTGCGCCCGATGATGGCGATGCGATCGCCGCTTTTGACGCGCAGATGTTCCAGGCTGAACAGCACCGGCGCATCCGGCGCCGGGCGCACGGCCCATTGCTGCAGCGCCAGCAGGCGATCGGCGTCCAGCGCCTCTCCCTGTAATCGCAGCCGCCACGGGCTGCCGGCGGTCAGGGTGGTCTGTTCTTCCTTCAACCGATCGACGCGCTTTTCCATTTGCTTGGCTTTGCGCGCCAGATCTTCGTTGTCATAGACTTTGCCCCAGATCGCCAGGCGTTTGGCGCTTTTTTCCACCCGGTCTATCTCTTTTTGCTCCGCCTGGCGCCGATGCTCGTCCGCAGCGTCCTGTTCCGCCAGTGCGACGCGCGCAGCGGAGCAGGGCAAACGGAAGAACTGCAGCGTTTTGTCGCGCAGGATCCAGGTGCAGTTGGTCACCTGATCGAGCAGATAGCGATCGTGCGATACCAGCACGAAGCTGCCGCTCCAGCTGCGCAAGAACTGCTCCAACCACAGTAGTGTGGGCAGATCCAGGTGGTTGCTGGGTTCGTCGAGCAGCAGCAGATCGGGCTGGCGGATCAGCGCGCGCGCCAGCAGCAGGCGGGTGTGCTGGCCGCCGCTGAGGGTGCCGGCGGTCAACGTCCAGCTCACCGGTTCAAACCCCAGCTCGGCAAGCAGCGCTTCACAGCGCCAGCGTTCGCTGAGGTGTTGGCCCGCGGGCAACTGCGCCAGTACCGCATCCAGCAGGGTGCTGGCGTGCAGCTCAGGCGGCAGGTGTTGTTCGATGCGCGCCATCAGACATTGGTGTGACAATGTCACCGTTCCGCTGTGGATGGGCAGGGCACCGCTAAGCAGTTGCAGCAGGGTGCTTTTGCCGCAGCCGTTGTCGCCGATCAAACCGATGCGATCGCCTTTTTTCAGGCTGAAGGAAATCTCGTTCAGCAGGACGCCGAACGCGTTGTCGTAACCGACAGATTGTGCAGACAGTAGTGTGCTCATTGCTTACTCAAGAGTTACAGGCATGACAATGCCTATCGTCAAACATCGCTGACGACAACCCGGTAAGCCGGAGGGAAGATCCTGGATTTTAGTAAGCTTCGCTCAAGCTGGGTTATCGCAGCACGATACCGGTAATGCTTGAGCGGCGACGATTACCAAAGAAGTGTGAGTGAAAAAACAATTCACACATCAGCATAGTAAGTCTCCTTTTATTGGTTGCAGGTTAATCGGTGGCAGGAGTATAGAGCGCTTTGCGCCGCGCCGCCAGTGGAAAAGCGCCTGAATAATCAACAGGCTAAGTCCGGTGGGAGCGCGTGGCACATAATGGGAATAATTACTGTATTTCGGCCGACATTAAGCAGCTATTATAATTAGCGTTTATGGTTAAGCGGCGGTTCATCCGCCGCCTGTTCGTCTGTCTATCAGATAATGATGCTGAGCACTGAATTTATGTTAAAGCCTCGCCCGTTCCTGCTGTTGTTGTTATTGCTGTTGGGTTTGCAGCTGACGCCACTCGCCGCCGTTGCCGCTACCCAGGATGATCCCGCCGCCGAAAGCGCGCCCGATCCCGCCACGCAGCTGAAAGCCGCGCAAAAGCAGTTGGACAGCATGAAGCAGCTGGTTTCCAAAGCGACCACCGATACCCAGCTCAGCAAACTGCGGCTGGCGACCGACGATCTGGTCGCCAGCATGGAAAAACTTGCCACCGATCTGCAGCCCGAGCAGGACAAACTGAAAGCGCAGCTGGACGTCCTGGGGCCGGCCCCGGCGGCCGGCGCGCTGCCGGAAACCCCGGCGGTGGCCCAGCAGCGCAACGCGCTGAACAACAGCAAAAAGCAGCTGGATGACGCGGTGAAACGCGCGCAGGCCATCAAGAGTAGTGCCTTCGAGCTGGGGCAGCAGATTGGCGATCTGCGCCGGGTGGCGTTTAAAACCCAGCTGGCGCTGAATACCGGCAGCATTTTGGGGATCAAATTCTGGGCGCCGGTGGTGCAGCCGTCAGAGGATGACGTACAGCGGCTGGATCAGTTCAACGCCGAGATGAAAGCGGCCTGGGACGCCAGTTGGCAGGACGAGTGGCGGTACGGCACGCTGGCGTTGCTGGCGCTGGCGGTGATTGTCTGGTCCTGGGGGCGCTATTTTTCCGAGCGTTTTCTCGCCTGGTTCAGCATCCGTTTCCTGCCGGACGGGCGCTTGCGCCGCAGCTTCATGGCGATCGTTACCGTGGCGGTGACGGTGGTGACCACCTCCATCGCGCTGAACCTGCTGTATTACGTCTTTGTGCGCGTGCAGCCGCTGCCGGTGATGCTGGAGGATTTCGCGGAAGGTTTCAACCGTCTGGGAATTTTCTGCGCGCTGATCGCCGGGCTGGGGCGTGCGGCGCTGTCGTTGAATCGCCCGTCGTGGCGTCTGGCGTCCATGGATAACGACGTGGCCGCCGGGCTGCGTTACTTCTCGCCGCTGCTGGCCGGCCTGGCGCTGGCGTTCGGCACCGTGGAGCTGATCAACAACGTCGTCAGCGCTTCATTGGCCGCCACCATCTTCGGCAACGGCCTGGTGGCGGGGCTGATCGGCATGGTACTGCTGGCGGCGCCGCTGCGCGGCCAGCGCATTCGTCGCCGTCTGGAACAGCAGGGCGCGCCCCTGGAAAAACGCACGCTGGTCGGCGGGCTGGTGCACCTCGTCACCCTGGTCTGTTCGATGGTGATCCTGTTTTCCCTGCTTATCGGCTACATCGCCTTCGCCCGCTTCCTGACCTACCAGCTGATCTGGGTGGTTCTGGTGCTGATGGCGTTCTATTTTATGGTGCTGTTCGCCACCGATTTGTGCGCCGCGCTGTTTTCGCCGCAGACCGTCAGCGGCAAGATGCTGAAGAAAACGCTCAGCTTCAAGGATCGCCATCTGGAGCAGATGTCGATCATCACCACCGCGCTGGCCAAATGTTCCCTGTTGCTGTTGATGATCGTCGCGCTGTTTAACGGCTCATTCGGCAGCACCACGCCGGGCTCGCTGATAGATAAAATCGTCTCCATCCTGACCGGTGAAGGGTTGCAGCGTTTCAACATCGTGCCCGGCAACCTGCTCAACGCCGTGATCTGCCTGGCGATCGGCATCTATATTTTGCGCGCAGTGCGGCGCTGGCTGGGTTCTGAACTGCTGCCGAAAACCATCTCGGACGTCGGCATTCGCGCCTCGCTGGTGACGCTGTTCAGCAATATCGGCTATGTGCTGGTGATTCTGATCACCCTGGCGGCGCTGGGCATCCAGTGGAGCAACCTGGCGTGGATCGTCAGCGCCCTGTCGGTCGGTATCGGTTTCGGTTTGCAGGAGATCGTGAAGAACTTTATTTCCGGCCTGATCCTGCTGACCGAACGCCCGGTGAAGGTGGGGGATATGATCGGCATCGGCGGCGTGGAAGGCGACGTGCGGCGCATCAACGTGCGCGCCACCGAAATCCAGCTCAGCGACCGTTCCACCATGATCGTACCGAACTCGCAGCTGATCTCGCAGAACGTGCGCAACGCCACCATGGGCAACGCGCAAGGGGTGGTGACCATTGCGCTGACGTTCCCGACCTCCATCGATCCGGAGCAGGTGCGCAATATCTTGCTCAGCGCCTATAACGAGTACGAAACTATTCTGGAAACGCCGGCGCCTTATGTGCGCTTCAGCCAGCTGGGGCCGGACGGCATTATCCTGAGCGTGACCGGCTACGTGCCGAGCCCGCGCATGGTCGGCGCCACCAAGAGCGAACTGCTGTTCAATATCCTCAAGCTGCTGCGCGCGCAGGAAGTGAGCCTGTCCAGCCCGCAGGAAGTGGTGTTTATGAAGCAACAGGCGACGCGATACCAGACCAACGAAGAGGAGCACTCCTCCTAGTCCCCCTAAGGCGGCGGGCCGTTATGCGACGGCCCGCCGAACGCGGCTAGTACATCGACGGCTCCACCGATTGCGAGCAGTCGCTGTTGGCGCTGGATTTGGTGCAGGTATAAGGCTCATTCGGCGATGCCGACGGCGCATTCGACGGGCCGCCGCCGCCGATACACCCACTCAGCATCAGCATCAAAAACACGAGAATTATTTTCTTCATCTCACCGTCCTCCATTGCGATTCCTCCCTTAAGTATATGTCGGGAAAGCGAACGGCACCGCTCGCCGGGGCGATATATACTCCTTTGATGCCTTGTTGGCGCACAACGTCGGCGAATGAGGAGGAAAAGATGCAAACCGACGACGAGTTGACCCGCTTTGCCGCGCAGGGCGCGCCGCCGTTGCCGCCCACGTCCAGGCAGGGGTTTGTCGAACATGACGGGGCGCGCATCTGGTATGCCGCCTATGGCTCGGCGCCGACGGTGATCCTGCTGCATGGCGGCCTGGGCCACAGCGGCAACTGGGGGTATCAGCTGCCGGCGCTGCTGGCCGCCGGGTATGGCGTGCTGGTCATCGACAGCCGTGGGCACGGGCGCAGCACGCGCGACGCCCGGCCTTACCGTTACGATCGCATGGCCGATGATCTGTTGGCGGTGATGGACGCGTTGCGAATCCCGCACGCCGCGCTGGCGGGCTGGAGCGACGGCGCCTGTGTCGCGCTTATCGCCGCCCATCGGGCGCCGCAGCGGGTGGACGGCGTCTTTTTCTTCGGCTGCAATATGGATCCCAGCGGCGTTAAACCGCCGGCCGCCAATCCGATCGTCGAGCGCTGCTTCGCGCGCCACGTGCAGGACTATGCCGCGCTGTCGCCGACGCCGCAGGAGTTCGATGAATTTGTCGCCGCCGTGAGCCTGATGATGAGCAGCCAGCCGAACTACACCGCGCAGGAATTGGCGGCCATTCGTGTGCCGGTGACGGTCGTTCACAGCGAACACGATGAGTTTATCCGCGCCGAACATGCTGCCTACCTGAGCGGCAGCATCCCCGGCGCCCGTCTGGTGACGCTGCCGGGCGTCAGCCACTTCGCGCCGCTGCAGCGGCCGGCATTGTTCAACCGCGCGCTGTTGGATTTTCTCGTCGATGTGATGCCGCCGCCTGCGCGCTGACGTGCGCTGTTCTATGCTGGAGACGGGGCATTTTTACATCATCGAAGAGGACAACATGAGCGAAAGCATTGTGGTCAGGCCGCTGGAAGCGCGGGACTACGCCGCCTGGCTGGCGCTGTGGCAAGGGTATAACGCATTTTACGGCCGTGAGGGGGCAACGGCGCTGCCGGATGAGGTGACGCAGACCACCTGGCGGCGCTTTTTCGACGCCTACGAACCGATGTTTGCGCTGATCGCGGAGCATCAGGGGCAGGTGGTCGGGTTGACGCACTATCTCCTGCACCGCAGCACCATCCAGCTGCAACCTAACTGTTATCTGCAGGATTTGTTCACTGCGGAGACGGTGCGCGGCAAAGGCGTGGCGAGGGCGCTGATCGCGGCGGTTTATGAGCGTGCGCGGGAGCTGGGGTTGCCGCGCGTTTACTGGAATACCCACGAAACCAACCAGACCGCCATGCGGCTGTATGACAAAGTGGCGGAACGCCCCGGTTTTGTGATGTACCGCAAGGTGCTTTGACGCCTGGCGAAAAGAAAACGGGCGCCAAACGGCGCCCGGAGAGAGCGGCTTAAAAATCGACCGTCGCCTGGAGGCTGAGGCTGCGCGGTTCGCCTTCAATCACGCGCAGGTTACCGGCGCTGGAGGCATAGTATTCGCGGTTAAACAGGTTTTTCACATTCAGTTTCAGCTGGGTATGTTTGCCAAGCAGCTTGCTGTCCCAGGCGACAAAGGCATCCGCCACGGTATAGGCCGGCATGGTGAAACTGTTCTCCGGATCGCCGGCGCGGCGGCCGACATAGCGTGCGCCGCCGCCGACGCGCACCTCGCCGGGCACCACCGGCAGCGTCATGCGGTGGCTGAGGTACAGGCCGCCCATGTTGGTCGGGGCGTTGACCAGCCGGTTGCCGACGTTGGTCGGGTTGAGGTTGTCTTCGACGATCTCGGTTTTGTCGTAGCTGTAGTTGGCGGTGAGATCCCAGTTGCGCGCCACTTCGCCGTTCAACTCCAGTTCGACGCCGGTGGAACGCGCTTTGGGAATGCTGCGGGTCACGCCGTTGATAAAGATCGACATATTGCTTTCATCGATACGATAGAGCGCCAGCGTGGCGTCGAACGCCGGGGCGATCTGCCATTTGCCGCCCACCTCATAGGTGGTGCCGGTTTCCGGCGTGGCGACGTTGCCGTTATCGTCGATGGCGGTGGACGGCGTGAAGGAACGGCTGTAGTTACCGTACAGAGACAGGTTCGGCGTCAGCTTATACACCAGCCCCGCCTGCGGCAAAAACTGATCGTCTTTGTCATTGAGCGTATTTTTCGGCTTCTGGAAACCGTTGCTGTTGTTCTGGTAATACGACTGATAGCGTGCGCCGAGCACCGCAATCCACCGGTCGGTGAGATGAATGCTGTCCTTGGCGTACAGGGAACGGCTGAACAGCGTGGCGCGCAGGTTGCTTGACGCGTCGCTGTAGGTGGTGCTGTCGGTGACCGGCGTTTCGCCATACGCCGGATCGTACATGTTGAAGGTCTTCGAGACCTTGCCGCGGTAGGAATAGGCCTTGTAAGTCTGGTTCTTCTCGTAGTCCACGCCCAGCAGCAGGTCGTGCTGCATGCCGAACAGCTGCGGCGAACCGGTCAGATCCCAGGAATAATAATCGGTCTGGTGATTGAAGCCGCGGTTGGCGTCGGCGCGGCGCGAGACGATGCCGGTCGTGGTGTCGACCGCGGTGGCGCGCACTTCGTTGCTGTCGTAACGGCGCTGCAGCCAGGCGTAGTTGAGGCGGGTGGTCCAGATCGGATCCAGCGCATATTCATAATGGGCGTTCAGGCGTTTGTTCTTGCCCCAGGCGCGGTTGGCGTAGTCATCCAGCCGGCGGTTATAGGGCACGTCGACCGGTTTGCCGTCGATAAACGCGGTGCCGCGATCGTAAGGAATGTCGTACTTGTATTCGCTGTAGGCGATGTTAAAGGAAGCCTGGTCGCCGAACCAGCTGAGTGAAGGCGCGATCAGCGTGTGTTCGTCGCTGCCGAAGTTGCGCCAGTAATCCTCGTGCTGGCGCTCGGCGATCAGGCGAAAGGCGAAGCCGCCGCCCAGCGGGCCGGTCACATCGACGCTGCCGCTGCCGCCGCCGAAGCTGTTGGTGGCGCCGCTAATGCGGGTGTTCCAGTCATACTGCGGTTTTTTGCTGATCAGGTTGATGACGCCGCCGGGGCTGAGGATGCCATACAGCAGCGAAGCGGAACCTTTCAGGACCTCGACGCGATCGGTGGTGGCGTCCATGCTCAGCCCCTGGTTGCTGCGCACGCCGTCGATGAACACCGAACCGTCGGAGTTAACCCCAAAGCCGCGTTTGACGAAGCCATCCTCGGTGCCGCCGAGCGTGTTGCCCTGGGTGACGCCGCTGACGAATTTCATCGCGTCATTGACGCTTTTGACCTGGAAGTCGTCAATCACCTGCGAGGTAACGACGCTGACCGATTGCGGCAGTTCACCGATTGGCGCGGCGGTTTTGCTGCCGGTTGAGGCGGTATCGGCGCTATAGCTGCCGGCAGGCAGGGCGGTGGCGGTCACTGTGATGGCGTCTTCCTTTTTTGCGTCGGGCGCGGCGGCGATCGCCAGAGCGGGGAACAGGCCGGCAAGCAGGGGCAGCGTACGCAGAACGTGATTTTTATTTCTTTTATTGGGGTGGCGAAGAACTGACTGGTGCATATCATTCCATGGTGAATTATAAATAATAACGATTATCATTATAATTATTATTTAATTGACTTGGATAGAGGACAAAGGAGAGATCCGCGCATTGCCCGATTTTATTTTGTCATCAAAGAAAAAGACGGTGGTTTTAGCGGTAAAAATCCGACGAGTTGACCATAATGATCAAGACGGTCGGGATGCCTTGGCAGTTTCTGCGCCAGATGGGTGAGTATCGTCAATATATTGATACACAAATATATTTTTCCTTGATGAATAAACAGGTGTCCAGGCCGGCAAAACTGGCAATAATAGGCGGGTCGGCCGTTTATCTTCTCCTCATCGTCGACGGTTGTGACACGCAAAGACTGTCACCTTACGCTAGCGGAAGTCTCTGGATCCAAGATGCAAACCACCTCGTTGTCCGATACCCGGAAAATCTGGCCCGCGCTCATTATTTTTTTACTGGTGTTCACTCTGTGTCTGCTGGGCATCGTGAGCCGTCCCGGCAGCTTTCTGGCGCTATTCTGGCCGGCTAACGCCGTGCTGCTGGCCGTTTTGGTGCGCCGCCCGCAGTGGGCGACGCGCGCCGGCTGGGGAATGGCGGTGCTGGGCTACCTGGCGGCGGATCTGTTGACCGGCAGCGCGTTGGAGAAAGCGCTGCTGCTGAACGCCGCCAATCTGGCCGGCGTGGTGGTGGGCTATCTGCTGTTCATGCGGCTGTCGCCGCCGGCGCGCATGTTGCAACGCGGTGCGTCCAGCATGTATCTGTTCGGTATCTGCCTGGCCGCCGCCGCCGCTACCGGCTTGGTGGGGGCCGCTGCCTCGCAGTGGCTGTTCGGCAGGCCCTATTTGACCTCGCTGGCGCTGTGGTTCTCATCTGAATTCACCAACTACGTCACGCTGATGCCGTTCATTCTGGTGTTTCCCGCCGATTGGCGACATCGCCTGCGCGCGGCCTGCGCCATGTTGATACAGCGCAGCCAATGGCCGCAGGCGGGGGGGAAACTGGCGGTGTTGGCGCTGCTGGCGCTGGCGGCGGTCTGCAGCGTGCTGATCGGCGGCCCCGGCGCGGTGATCTTCCCGATGCCGGTGCTGCTGTGGCTGGCGATGTCCTTTTCGCTGTTCAGCACCATGATCGCGGTGCTGGTTTACGTGCTGTGGTGCCATCTGGCGATCGATTTCGGGTTGCTTAGCACCACGCTCGACATGAAGGTGCTGCAGAACGCGGTATCCATGCGCCTGGGCATCGCGCTGCTGGCGCTGGGGCCGATCGCCGTCGCCAGCATGAACTATGCGCGCAACGCGTTGTTGCGCACGCTGGAGCACGTGGCGAATCACGATGCGTTGACCCACGTGCTGACGCGCAATGCGTTTATGCAGCGCGGCGAGCGGGTGATCGATCAGAAAGGCGAGCTGGTGTGCGTCATGATGCTCGACATCGACTATTTCAAATCGATCAATGACCGTTTCGGCCACGCCGGTGGCGATCAGGCACTGATGGCGTTTACCCGTGCGATCGCCGCCGATCTGAACGTCAACGATCTGTTCGGCCGCATGGGCGGCGAAGAGTTTGCCATCGTCTCGACGCTCGGCCAGCCGCAGCAGGGGTTGCAGCTGGCCGAACGGCTGCGGCAACGCATTGAGGCGGAATCGATCACCATGCCGGCCGGCCATCCGCTGCAGATCACCGTCAGCATCGGCATGGTGACCTGCCCGGGCGGTTCCGGCCATAGCCTGGCCGACCTGCTCAAACTGGCGGATCTGGCGGTATACAAAGCGAAAAATGCCGGCCGTAACCGGGTCGCCACGCCGGAATCTTACCCGCCGAACGATCCGGGCCGCTGAACTTCCGATCCGGGCCGCGCGCCCGCCGTCTAAACTGGTAGGGGCACGGGCAACGTCCGCCCGTACTGAACCGACTGTCCTTAATCAGACAAGAGGATACCAGGATGAAATACGTAGACGGGTTTGTGGTGGCGGTGCCGGCCGCCAACAAGGAGGCTTATCACCGGCTGGCGGCCGCTGCAGCGCCGTTGTTCAAAGAGTTTGGCGCCACGCGCATCGTGGAGTGTTGGGGCGATGACGTGCCCGACGGCAAACTCACCGACTTTCGCGGCGCGGTGAAGGCGCAGGAGGGCGAAGTGGTGGTGTTCAGCTGGATAGAGTACCCCTCCAAGGCGGTGCGCGACGCCGCCAACCAGAAAATGATGAACGATCCGCGCATGAAGGCGCTGGGTGAAATGCCGTTTGACGGCAAACGCATGATCTTTGGCGGGTTCGCGACGATCCTCGATGCCTGAAGGAGGCGCCGATGGCCAGAATTACGCAACATCTGTGGTTTGAAAAAGACATGGAGGCGGCGCTGAATTGCTACGTCGCGCTGATCCCCGGTTCGTCCGTGAACTGGTTTTCCGTTCTGCCGGCGGATACGCCGAGCGGCCCGGCCGGCAGCGTGAAGCTGGCCTCCTTCACCTTGGGCGACCAGCGCTATGCGGCGATCGAGGCCGGGCCGTTGGATCCGTTCAATCACAGCTTTTCCGTGATGGTGGAATGCGACGATCAGGCGGAGGTTGACCGGCTGTGGGATGCGTTGAGCGAGGGCGGCGAAGCGGAACAGTGCGGCTGGCTGCGCGATCGCTGGGGGTTGTGCTGGCAGATCGTGCCGCGGCGCCTGACCGAGTTGATGAACGACCCCGACGCCGCGCGCGTGCGACGGGTCACGGAAGCGATGCTGCTGATGGGCAGAATCGACATCGCCGGCCTGGAAGCGGCGGCGCGGGGCTAGCGGAAAGAGAACGAGGGAGAGAAAGAATGCATCGAGAGCGGCACAGTATTGAACGCATCGGCTGGCTGCGGGCGGCGGTGCTCGGCGCCAACGACGGCATCGTCTCAACGGCCAGCCTGCTGCTGGGCGTGGCGGCGGCCAGCGCCTCGCATTCCGCGCTGATGATCGCCGGCGTCGCCGGGTGGGTGGCGGGCGCGATGTCGATGGCCACCGGCGAGTACGTGTCGGTGTCGTCGCAGGCGGACACCGAAAAGGCCGCGCTGGCCGAGGAACAGGCGGAGCTGCTCGAAGACTATCCGGGTGAGTTCCGCGAACTGACGTCTATCTACGTGCATCGCGGGCTGGATCCGGCGCTGGCCCGGCAGGTAGCGGAAAAGCTGATGGCGCATGATGCGCTGGAGGCCCACGCGCGCGACGAACTGGGCATTTCCGCCGCCACGCGCGCCCGGCCGCTGCAAGCCGCGTTGGCATCGGCCCTCAGTTTCTCTCTCGGCGCGCTGTTGCCGCTGCTGGTGGCGCTGTGGGTGCCGGTTGCCTGGACACGTCCGGCGCTGGTGGCATCGGCGCTGATTTCCCTCGGCATTCTCGGCGGCATCGCTGCGAAAACCGGCGGTGCGCCGATCTTGCCGGGCGTGGCGCGTATCCTGATCTGGAGCGCCCTGGCGATGGCGGTTTCCTCCGGCGTCGGCATGCTGTTTGGCGTCGCGGCCGGCTAGCGCCGCGCTTGCATCAATCTGCTGCACCTCAAGTTCAGTATTTATCATTTGTCAGCCGCCGGCGTTCACGGCATGGTGACGGCAACGCCAAATCAGTCAGGGACATTTATGCAAAAATCACAGATTCAACCGTGGGTTGCGCAGCATCCGCTGCTGCAACGAATGGTCGCCCTCGAGCCTATCACCTGGTTCAATCCGCGTGCGACAACGCTGGCCGCAGGCTTGCCCCATGTCGGCCTGACCGCCGCCGACGTCGCCGCAGCGGAGCAGCGCCTGGCGCGCTTCGCGCCTTATCTCGCCGCGGCCTTTCCCGAAACCCAGCCCACTGGGGGGATCATCGAATCCGAGCTGGTGGCGATCCCCGCCATGCAGCAGGCGTTGGATCGGCGCTATGGGCTGCAACTTGGCGGGAAGCTGCTGCTGAAAAAGGACAGCCATCTGCCGATCTCCGGCTCAATCAAGGCGCGCGGCGGCATCTACGAGGTGCTGACGCACGCGGAAACGCTGGCGCTGGAGGCGGGGCTGCTGCAGACCGGCGACGACTATACCCGGCTGTTTTCCGACGAGTTTCGTCAGTTCTTCAGCCAGTACCGCATCGCCGTCGGATCGACCGGCAATCTGGGATTATCCATCGGCATCATCAGCGCCCGGCTGGGGTTTGACGTCAGCGTGCACATGTCGGCGGATGCGCGGGCGTGGAAGAAGCAAAAGCTGCGCGAAAACGGCGTCACGGTGGTGGAGTACGCCGAAGATTACGGCGTGGCGGTCGAGCAGGGGCGCAAGCAGGCGGCGAACGATCCGCGTTGTTTCTTTATCGACGATGAAAACTCGCAAACTCTGTTCCTCGGCTACGCGGTGGCCGGCGGCCGCCTGAAGCGGCAGTTCGCCGAGCAGGGCATCGTGGTGGACGCGCAGCACCCGCTGTTCGTGTATCTGCCGTGCGGCGTCGGCGGCGGGCCGGGCGGCGTGGCGTTTGGCCTCAAGCTGGCGTTCGGCGATCACGTTCACTGTATTTTCGCCGAACCGACCCATTCGCCCTGCATGCTGCTCGGCGTCTACAGCGGGCTGCATGACGGCATTGCGGTGCAAGATCTCGGCATCGACAACCGCACCGCGGCGGACGGGCTGGCGGTGGGGCGCGCCTCCGGCTTTGTCGGCCGGGCGATGGAGCGCCTGCTGAGCGCGTTTTACACCCTGAGCGATGAAGAGATGTTTGCGCTGCTCGGGCTGTTGGACAAGCACGAGCATCTTCAGCTGGAGCCGTCCGCGCTGGCCGGCATGGCCGGGCCGTGGCGCGTTGCAGCCCATGCGAAGGCGCTCAGCGAGCAAGGCATCAACGCCGAGAGTCTGGCGCAGGCGACGCACCTGGTATGGGCGACCGGTGGCGGCATGGTGCCGCCGGCGGAAATGGCGAAGTATCTCGCCGCCGGGCAGGCGGCGGAATAAGGCGCAGTAAAAAGGGGCGAAAATCGCCCCTGATTGCCTGCCGTGCGGTTACAGCTGTTCGCCGTTGCTGGCGATCACCCGGCGGTACCAGTCGAAGCTCTTCTTGCGTGAACGCTCGAGCGTGCCGGTGCCGTCGTCATGCTTGTCGACGTAGATGAAGCCGTAGCGTTTGCTGTACTCGCCGGTGGTGAACGATACGCAGTCGATGCAGCCCCACGGCGTATAGCCGATCAGGTCTACGCCGTCTTCAATCACCGCTTTCTTCATCTCTTCGATATGGGCGCGCAGATAGTCGATGCGATAGTCATCGTTGATCCGGCCGTCCGCTTCCACCTTGTCGAAGGCACCGAAGCCGTTCTCCACGATAAACAGCGGCTTCTGGTAGCGTTCATACAGCACGTTCAGCGAATAGCGCAGCCCGACCGGATCGATCTGCCAGCCCCAGTCGGAGGCTTTGACGTGCGGGTTAGGCACGTTGCCCGGGAAGCCGAACATGCCGTCACTGCCGTCCACCGCGTTAGCCTGCAGGGCGTTGCTCATGTAATAGCTGAAGCCGATGTAGTCGGTGCAGCCCTCGCGCAGGATCTGCGCGTCCTGCGGCTGCATCTCGATCTTCAGCCCTTTGCGTTCCCAATCGCGCAGCAGGTAGCTTGGGTAGTAGCCGCGCATCTGCACGTCGGTATACAGATAGCGTTGGTGCATCGCCTCGACGGCGTACATCACGTCGTCCGGCTTGCAGGAATACGGGTAGAACGGCACGCAGGCCAGCATGCAGCCGATCTTGAATTCCGGGTTGATCTGATGGCCGAGTTTGACCACCTGCGCGCTGGCGACGAACTGGTGGTGCAGCACCTGGTACAGCGCCTGTTCCGGATTGTCTTCCTGGGTGTAGTCCACGCCGGAGCAGCAGTAGCCGAACAGCGGATAGCGGTAGTTGCTCTGGTTATTGATCTCGTTGAAGGTCATCCAGTACTTCACTTTTTCGCGGTAGCGGCGCATCACCACCTCGCTGAAGCGCACGAAGAACTCCACCACCCGGCGATTTTTCCAGCCGCCGTAGGCCTTCACCAGATGGTAAGGCATTTCGAAGTGGGACAGGGTGATC
The DNA here is from genome assembly GCF_002935055.1 of Serratia sp. SSNIH1. Lineage (NCBI taxonomy): Bacteria > Pseudomonadati > Pseudomonadota > Gammaproteobacteria > Enterobacterales > Yersiniaceae > Serratia > Serratia sp. SSNIH1. The sequence goes on along the minus strand of NZ_CP026383.1, from coordinate 3,069,913 downwards.
ACCGGCTGGATGCCGTATTTCAGCAGTTCGTCGAACAGATCGTCGTAAAACTGCAGGCCGGCCTCGTTCGGCGTCGCTTCGTCGCCGTTCGGGAAGATGCGCGTCCAGGCGATCGAGGTGCGGAAGCATTTGAAGCCCATCTCGGCGAACAGCGCCACGTCCTGCTTATAGCGGCCGTAGAAATCCACCGCTTCGTGGTTAGGGTAGCGATAGCCGTCGAGCACGCCGTCGGTCATCACGCGATCCACGCCGTGCGAGCCGCCGGACAGCACGTCGGCGATGCTGGGCCCTTTGCCGCCCCGATCCCAACCGCCTTCAACCTGGTGCGCGGCGACCGCGCCCCCCCACAGAAAATCCTTCGGCAACTGTTTCATCGTCAATGTCTCATCGGTTTATTTAATGAAGGGTAATAACGCTGCGTTGGGAATAGAGTAGCAAGACCGAAAGAAATGTCACGATATAACAAATCACCGTGGAAAGTGATTTGTCACAATAAAAAAACAGCCTGTTTTATTTTGCCGAATTAATATGCCCGAGCCGTTTACCGATGGTTTCAATAATGTAAAGTACGGGGATCTGCGTGGTGATATTGTGATGCCCGCCGATCAAATGCTGCGGAACGTGGTAGGAGAGGTTGAAGTCCGCCAGCCGCGCCAGCGAAGAGGTTTCGTTGTTGGTGATGCTGATGATCTTGCAGTGGTGCAGGCTGAACTGGCTGGCCAGCCGCAGGATCTCTTCGGTTTCGCCGGTGACCGACAGCATGATCGCCACCGCGTTTTTATACATGTCGCTGTTGACGGGATAATAAGGATCGTCGATGTGGGTGCTGAATTTCCCAACGTTGGAAAAGAAACGCGCGCCATATTTCCCCAACGCGCCTGAGGTGCTGATACCGACGAAAATAATCCGCTCGGCGGCGGCGATATGGTGCACCGCCTGATCGATCAGCTGATTAAACTCTTCGTTGCTGACGCTTTTAAAAAAACTGAGGATTTCGCCGATGCCGGAATCGGCCGGCGGCGCATCGGTTTGTTCCAGGTACAGCTTGAAACGGATGCGAAATTCCGAATAGCCGTCACAGCCCATTTTCTTGCAAAACCGCAGCACGGTGGTGGTGGACACGCCGGCGGCCTCGGCCAGCTCGCGGATGGTCATGTACATCACTTGATTCTTGTGTTTGCTGACGTAGGTATAAACCATCAGCTCCAGGGCGTTGAGCTCGGCGATTGCTTTATGGGTAAACATGAGTCGGTCCGGCGGCTGAAAACGGGAAGCTTATCTGCGGGTTAACATAGCAAAATTCACCGCTGCTGGCACTGCCGGGCAAAAAGAAAAGCCGCACCAGTCAGGCGCGGCCCAGGGTTCACGACGAACAAATAAAGCAAAACGTTCCGGAAGACATGCCATGAAAACGCGTTTCATCACACCGGGTTAGCATAGGTCAGCTTACTCCGGCGGCAAAATGCCGGTTTCTGCTTTCTAAAGTGAAAGAACGGCAAAGTTATGGCGCCGCATCCCTGGCGCGTGAGCGTGCCAGCAGCGGCGGCACCACCAGGTACAGGGCGGCGGCCAACGCCCACACCAGGCCGGGCCAGACATCGCGCGTGGCGGCATACAGCGCTGTCGCCACCAGCGGCCCCGCGACGCCGATCAGGCTGCCCATGCTGGCGAGCGTCCCTTGCAGCTCGCCCTGATGATCGTCGTCCACCTTGTGCGCCATCAGCGCCTGCAGCGCGGGCAACGCCATGCCGCCCGCAGCGAAGAACGGCAGCAGGGCGAACGGCACCCAGCCGCGCGTGGCGACAGACAACAGCGCCAGGCCCACGGCGTCGGCGGCCAGGCCGATCAGCAGCGCCTTGCGCTCGCCAAGCCGCGCGACCAGCGGGCCGATGGCAAAGGCCTGCGACAGCGCGTGGCAGGTGCCGTAGCCGGCCAGCGACAGGCCCGCCACCATCATGCTCCAGCCGAAACGATCCTGACCGTATAAAATCCACAGCGTGGCCGGCGCCTGCGAAACCAGCGCCATAACCAGATAAATGCCGGCCAGCGGCAGCAGGCCAGGCTTGCCGTGCAGCCGGCGCAATGACGAGAAGGGATTAAGGCGAATTTTCTCGGCGGCGCGGGGGCGGGATTTACGCGATTCGGGCAGCAGGAAAAACGCCATCACCAGGTTGAGGGTATTCATCATCGCCGCCGCCAGGAAGGGCGCATGCAGATGCCATTCGCCCAGCGATCCGCCGAGCAGCGGCCCGACGATAAAGCCGACGCCGAACACCGCGCCCACCAGGCCGAAACGCCGCGCGCGCTGGCCGGCGGGGGTAATATCGGTGACGTAAGCGGTGGCGACCGCCATGTTGGCGCCGGTGATGCCCGCCAGCAACCGCCCCAGATAGAGCCAGGCCAGCGTCGGCGCGAACGCCATCAGCAGGTAGTCGGCCGCCGCGCCGGCGAGCGAAATCAACAGCACCGGCCGCCGCCCGAAACGATCGCTCAGCGCGCCGAGGATCGGCGAAAACAGAAATTGCATCAACGCATAGGCCGCCAGCAGGGCGCCGTAATGCACGCTGCCGGCATCGAGACCGCCCAGCGAGCGCAACAGCGCCGGCAGAATAGGCATGATCAGACCGATGCCCACCGCATCCAGCAACACCGTCAACAAAATAACCAGCATGGGTTTTTTCAAAATTGTGACTCTAACAGTGATAGAGTATGGAGTATTCCATAGTTACCCTATCAGTGATAGAGAGATGAGCAAAAAAAATACTACGGCGCGTTTAACGCGTGAAACCGTCCTGCGCGGGGCGCTGGCGTTACTGGATGACATCGGCATCGACGCCCTGAGCACCCGTCGCCTGGCGCAGCATCTGGGCGTGCAATCCCCCACGCTCTATTGGCACTTCAAAAACAAGGCCGAGCTGCTGAAGGCGATGGCGGAAACCATCATGTTGGACCACCGCGAAGAGGTGCCCGCCGACATCCCCTGGCACGCCAATGCGATCAATTTCCGCCGCGCGTTGCTGGCTTACCGCGACGGGGCGCGCCTGCACGCCGGCACCCGGCCGCAGGAACCGCAATTCGCCATTATCGAGGCTAAGGTGGCGCTGCTGTGCCGGGCGGGCTTTACGCCGGAACACGCCGTTAATCTACTGTTCGCCGTCGGGCGTTTCGTGGTGGGTTGGGTGCTGGAAGAGCAGCAAATGCAGCCCGACGATGCGCTGAACGAAGCCGATCGCCGGCGCTACCCGCTGCTGTGTGGAGGCTGGGAAAAGCTGCAGGACAAGGGGGCAGACGCGCTGTTCGAAGCCGGCCTCCGGCTGTTGGTCGACGGCGCCGAGGCCGCGTTGGCGAACGCCAATAATCACGGTTAGCAATCATAAAACCGGGCTTATCTATACCGCAATACGAGTATCCGCACATGCGGGTGATCTGCCAGGACGCCGCGCCGATCGTGCGGGCTTCGTGGATGCGCGGCGTTTCGGCGCTGCCCAACGTGTTCGCCCATGAGTCCTGGATCGACGAGCTGGCCTGGCGCGCCGGCGAGGATCCGATCGCGTTTCGTTTGCGCTACCTGAACGATCCGCGTGCGGTGGCCTTGATTGAAGCCCTGAAACGACAGGCGAACTGGCAAGACGGCCCGGCGTCGATCGCCAGGGCCGCTACCTTTACCCGGCGTTTCCCTATACCGCCTTTACCCGCACCCGCGACGACGATCTGCAGGCGCTGTACGCCTACCTGATGTCGCAGCCGCCGGTCAACTCCCGGCCGCCGGCCACCGATCTGCACTTTCCGTTCAATATCCGCCAGGGCATCTTCGCCTGGAACCTGCTGTTCCTGACGCCGGGCGCGATGCAGGAAGACCCGGCCCAAAGCGCCGCCTGGAACCGCGGCGCTTATCTGGCCGAAGGGCTGGGGCACTGCAGCGCCTGCCACTCGCCGCGCAACGTGCTGTTCGGCGAAAAAACCGGTAGCGACCACCTGGCCGGCGGCGTGGCGGAAGGCTGGACGGCGCCGGCGTTGACCGGCCGCTCGCCTGCGCCACTCGATTGGACGCAGCAGGATCTGGTCGATTTCATGCGTACCGGCTACTCAGCCAACCACGGCGTGGCCGCCGGCCCGATGGCGCCGGTGATCGAAGAAGGGTTGTCCCGCTTGCCGCAGGCCGATCTGCAGGCAATCGCCGTCTATCTGCGCAGCTATCATCCTGAAACGGCGGTGGGCGCGACGGCGGCCGCGTTGAACGCTCAGGCGGAACGGCAGGTGGAGCCCCTGAGCTCGCAAGGCGCGCGGCTGTTTTCCGGCGCCTGCATGGCTTGCCACGCGCAGGAAAAAGGCGCGCAGATGGCAGGAGTGCGGCCGTCTCTGGCGCTGAACACCAACCTGTTTGCCGAGGCGCCGGACAACGCCATTCGCGTGGTGCTGGATGGCATACAGCGGCCGGCGAACGCCGAGCTGGGCTATATGCCGGGCTTCCGCCATAACCTGGATGACGCGCAGATCGCGATCCTGCTCAACTACCTGCGGCAGCACTACGCCGGTCAGGCGCCGTGGCCCGATCTGGCGGCGCAGGTCGGCCGCCTGCGCGCCGAAACCGCGCAGAAATAGCAGTCGGGGGCTGGACAGGCACGCCGCGTTGGCGACAATAGGGCCTTTCACATGGACAGAGGCAGTAAAATGAATACGTTAGATGCAATCCGCCAGCGCCGCGCCACCAAGCAGTTCGATACGCAGCACGTGATGACGCTCGAAGAGAAAAAAGCGTTGCTGACTATCGCGCTGCAGGGCGCACCCAGCGCTTTTAACCTGCAGCACTGGCGCCCGCTGCTGATCGAAGATCGCGCCCAGCGCGAGAAAATTCGCGAGGCGGCGTGGGGGCAGGCGCAGGTGACCGACGCATCGATGCTGGTCGTGCTGTGCGGCGATCTGTCGAGCTGGGAGTCACAGGTAAAAAACGTTTGGGCCGAGGCGGCAGAGCCGGTACAGCAGTTCATGATCCCGGCCGTCGATCAGTATTATCGCGGTAAGCCGCAGGTGCAGCGCGACGAAGTGATGCGCAGCAGCGGCATCTTCGCCCAGACGCTGATGCTGGCGGCCAAGGCGCAGGGCTACGACTCTTGCCCGATGGACGGGTTTGATTTCGACGCCGTGGGCGAAATCATCAACAAACCGGCGCACTATCAGATCGCGCTGATGGTCGCCATCGGTAAGGCGGCGGGGCAACCTTATCCGCGCATCGGCAAACTGCCGTTCGACGACGTGGTAAAAACCGACCGTTTCTGATCTGAACGGTGAATGACAAAAGGGAAGGCTTGCGCCTTCCCTTATTTTTCTGCGACGCACAGTTCGTTCCAGTAGCTGAAACGGATGCGCCGTTGCAGGCGGTGATGCCACATAGAACACTCCTTCTACCCTACACGGTTTAAATAAATAGCACCGCGCCGGGCGCAAGACGAATGCCTTATTGTGCATAGCTTGCCCGCCGGATGGGATTAGCGGTATTTATTGACGTTGGCCACGGCGGAATCTAAAGACGTTACCTTATATTTCCAATAGGTTATTTTATTGGCCTGCGCTGCGCCCACCGCACCGAAATAGGTTTGCCACGCCGTGGCACTGGTCAACAAATCGCTAAACATCTGCGCCAGGTCGGTCACGCTCCAGACGGTACGGTAGCCTTTCACCGCAGAAGGCGCCGGCGGCGTATGCTGAACATAGCCACCAACCGAATACCGGTTCTCGTAGGCCATAAATACGGTGTAGACCCGTCCGTGCGGCGCCGTATGCTGGTACCAGGGGATCACCACAAAATGGTGGACGGGCGGGCCAATCATGAAATGCCAAACGGCGGTTTCCGAGTTCGCCCCAGAGAACCCCAGCGCGATATTGATATTCTTTTGCATGTCACGGTTATTTTCGATCGCGGTTCCGGCCCCGCTATCGTCCTGCGTTTTGCCATAAACGGCCCGGCTCATTTGGGCGGGGACGCCAGGGCAATTATTTATTGCCATCAGATAATTATTGCTGACGATGGCATTGATTAATGTCTCACCGGTATTGCTCATATTGATATTTTCTCCACACGCAAGGTAAATATTCTAATTATTTTCATGCTTAATAATTAGAATGGATTAAATAGGCTGAGTGGCGGCATCGATAATAAGGTTAGACAAAAAAGACTTTGGCATTCGTTTATGCTCACTTATTTTTCTGTCTCACGACGGCAGGCTCGGCTGCTGCTGAGATTGAATGGCGTTTATAAAACATCATGCCCGCCGCGGCGCCCAGGATCGCCAGCGAGCCCAGCAGCTGCAGCAGGCTGAGGCGGTGGCCGAACACCGCCCAGTCCACCACGATCGCCACCGCCGGGTAGATGAACGACAGGGCGCCGACCAGGGCAGTGGGGATCTTCTGAATGGCGCCATACAGCAGCGTGGACATCAAACCGGTATGCACCAGGCCGAGGGTTGCCAGCAGCAGCCAGTCTATGGGGGCCGCAGGCGGCGTAGCCAGGCCGGCGAACGGCGCCAGCGCCAACGTGCCGACGGTCAGCTGAATCAACACGATCAGCTGCGGCGGCAGCGCGGCCAGTTGTTTGACGATCGCCGCCGCAATGGCGTACATCAGGGCTGCGCCCAGCGCCAGCGCCACGCCAAGCAGGTAGCCATCGCCGCTGCCGCCGTTTTGCCGGCCGGCGACGATCAACACCATCCCCGCGAACGCCAGTAGAAGCCAGCCCAGCCGATCAGCCGTCAGTTTTTCGCCGAACAGCAGCGCCCCCAGCGCCACCAACATGAACGGCTGAACGTGGTAGGTGACGGTAGCGACAGCGATCGAAGCATGCTTATAGGCGGCAAACAGCAGCGTCCAATTGAGCACCAGGGCGATCCCTCCCAGAATGGCGAAGGCCAGCTGGCGGCGGTTGATCGCGCCCTGTTTCAACTGACCGAGTGCGGTGCAGGTCGCCAGCATGGCCAGCGCGCCGAACGCGCAGCGCCAAAACACCACCGTCGCAGGCGGCTGCCCCAAAACGAGCACCGGCCACCCCACGGTGCCGGAGATGGTCATGGCGAGGATCATTTGCACTGCACCGCGCGTTTTCGTTTTCATGTTGTTTCCTTCGTTGCCTGGCCGTACTTGTGGTGAAGCGGCTTAATCATTAAAATGAACAATCGAACATTATGATGAACATGAACACGAGTGTTCGTCAAGTCGAACAAATGGATGGTATAGCGAACAATGAGTGACGATCGGATGCAGAACATCACGCCTATCGGCCTGCTGTCGGCGGCAATCCGCCGCGAGCGGGAGCGGTTGAACCTGTCGGTGACCGAACTGGCGAAGCGTGCGGGCATCGCCAAATCCACGCTGTCGCAGCTGGAAGCCGGCAGCGGCAATCCCAGCCTGGAAACGCTGTGGGCGCTGGCGATGGCGCTGGACGTGCCGGTCAGCCGGCTGATTTCACAGCCGAGCAGGCAGGTGCAAGTGATCCGCGCCCATGAAGGCACGCCGGCGCTGTCGGAGCAGGGCAACTACGCCGCCACGCTGCTGGCCACCTGCCCACCGGGGGCGCAGCGCGACATTTACCGGCTGCGGGTGCAGCCCGGCGAAGCCAAACTTTCCCGGCCGCATCCCCCCGGCACCGTCGAGCATGTGATTATCAGCAGCGGGCGAGCACGCCTCGGGCCGGCGGACCAGCCGCTGGAGCTGAGCGCCGGCGATTACATCAGCTACTCCGCCGATCGCGAGCACGTTTTCGAGGCGCTGGAACCGGAGACCACCGCCGTAATGCTGATCGAACAGGGCTAGCCCCGGCGTTGAAGGTCCGTTTATTGAAAATGATTCTCAATTATATTAGTGTGCCCGCCTGTTTTGACGCCGGGACGGGCGCGTAGCCCGGCATCGCCGTTTATTGCCCTTCAAGGACCGAAGATGAAAATCGCTATTCCTTCACTGCTGTTATTCGCCGGTTTGACGGCAACGCACCCGGCCACCGTGTTAGCCGTTGCACCGCCCGCCGCGGCGGATCAGGGCCAGAACGACACGGCCAACAATGATTTCAGCTTCGTACGCTATCGCGCGGATTACCGCGTCAACGCCAACGCCACCAACGTGAAGACGGAAAGCTACGAAGTGTTGCTGAAGACCAAGGCGGCGGTCGAGAAATTCAGCCAGATCCGCCTGAGCTACAGCGAAAAAATGGAAACGCTGGAGGTGGTCGCCGCCTACACGCTGACCACCGACGGCCAGCGCCACGACGTGGCGCCCGATCGCATCTATACCCAGGAAAGCTACTCCAGCGCCACGGCGCCGCTGTATGCAGACCGCAAAGTGCGCGTCATCGTGTTCTCCAACCTGGCGCCGGGATCGCGCGTGGTGTATGAGCTGCGCCGCACGCAAAACACCCCGTATTTCCCCGACTATTTCGGCCTGTGGGAGACGTTCAGCGTTTTCGATCAGTTCGACGACGCCGAAGTGACGCTGCAGGCACCGGCCAAGCTGCCGATGCATATCTTCACGCGCGGCGTGGAAGGCGGGGACCAGCCGCAGATCCGCGACGGGCAGGCGCACTGGCGCTGGCATTATTCGCGCAGCGCGCCGATGAAATCACAAAACTGGGCGGCGGACAGCTGGACCTTCAGCCCGACCATCATGGCCAGCACCTACCGCGAGTGGCCGCAGTTGGCCAAGGCCTACCAGCTGAAGGCCGGCGCGGCGGCGCAGGTGACGCCGGGCATCCAGGCGCTGGCGGACAACATCACCGCCGGCATCAGCGATCGGCGCGAGCAGGCGGAGGCCCTCTATCGCTGGGTGGCGCAAAACATTCGCTACGTGGCGGTGTATCTTGGCAACGGTGGGCTGGAGCCGAATTCGGCGCAGAGCATTCTCGACAACCACTACGGCGACTGTAAGGACCACGTGGTGATCCTGGAGGCGCTGCTCGCTGCCAAAGGCATTGCAAGCTCGCCGGTGCTGATCGGCATGGACGAAGGCCCGATACTGCCTAAGGTGCCGCTGCTCAGCCGCTTTAACCACGCCATCACCTACGTGCCGGAGTTCAAACTGTACCTGGATTCCACCAATCCGTGGGCGCGGTTCGGGCAACTGCCGGAAGGCGACCTGGGGGCGCCGGTGCTGCTGACGCGCGACGCCAAACTGGCGCGTACGCCGGGCAGTGACGAGCAGCCGGTCAAGAGCGCGCTGAGCGTCGATTTCGTGTTCGACAAAGCGGGCAATCTGCACGGGCAAACCGAGCGTCGGCTGAGCGAAGTGGAAGAGATTGACCTGCGGGGCTACTTCTCGCAGATCAACCGGCAGAACCGGGCGCAGGCCGAAGCGTCGATCATGTCCGCCTCCGGCATCGACGGCAGCGGCGAGGTGGCGATGAACAGCGATCCGCTGGATCTCAAAAAACAGTTCGGTTACCGCTTCCGCTTCAAGGCGGACGACTACGTCGATTTCGGCGTAGTGGGCGGCATGACGCTGCCGAATCCGCCCGGCGGCAAATCGTTCCGCACGCTGTATACCACCACGGCGGCGCCGAGCAACGAAACGCCGTTCTACTGCAGCGCACAGCGCTACGACGAAACCTACCGTCTGCAGCTGCCGGCTAACGTGCCGATCATCGCCATTCCGCAAGACAGACAGTTCCGCAATGCGGCGGGCGACTATCGCGTAGCGTGGCGACGCGACGGGCAACAGGTGATCGTCAATCATCAGCTGCAGGTGAACGCCATTCGCGGCAAGGAAGCGCTGTGCCAGGCGCAGGATTACCCGGCGTTCCGCGAGCTGTTCCAGCAGGTGCGGCGCGGTTTCCGCGGTCAGGTGGTGTACGGCGAATTGGCCAACGGAAAATAAGCTGCTGCCCCGTCGCGCTAAGCGGCGGGGCGCAGGCCTCAATTGAACTCGCCCGCAACCTCGGACCACAGGCTGACGCGGCAGCCGCGCGCGGCGAAAGAGTCCATCTCGCGCTTGATGCCGCTGCTCTCTTGCCAACCCGGCAAGTCGAGCACGATCAACTCATCCATCGCCGCCATGAACAGGGCGTCGATCGGCGCCCACAACTTGCCGATGGCGGTTTTGTCGAGCTCTTGCAAACACAGGTTGATCGGATGCGACATGCTGACCTGGCTAAAAACGGCGCTGCCGGCGCGCACGATAGCGGCGGCGACCTCGTTGCAGGCGATAAAGCGTTGCTGCACGACGTTGGCGTCGGTGTGGCTGTAGGGGCAGGCCAAAAATATCTTTCTCATTACCGTTTGCTCTCTCAATAATTGATATCCGGGGCGAAAAAAGGGCGCAGCTTCCCCGTGAGGCGGCGCCCCGTTTATTTTTTATGGCTTAGGGAAAATTCAGCGAGCGGCGGTGGCGATGGCCGTCGACTGCCTTTGCGTCTGTTCTTTTTCCAGCAATTCGGCTTCCGGCACCGAGATCTTGATGGCGATTAGCACGGCAATCATGCCGCCGAGGAATTTGCCCATCATGATCGGCAGCACCAGCGAAGGTTGGAAGTTGGCGGTAAACGCCAGGTGATCGCCCAATGTGGCTTGCGCACAGATGCCGAAGGCGACGCACAGCACCTTATCGCGCGCCCGCATGCCTTTGAACAGGTGATAAACCGCGATGATATTGGCCAGCACCATAATAAAGCCCAGGGCACCGGTATCCGACAGGCCGAGTTTTCTGCCGATGAAATGCATCGGCTTGCGGCAATAGCGCTGGAACAAATAACAAATGGGGAATGTGCCCGCCAACATAATGCCGATGTAACCGGCAATCTCGATAGCGCGGAATAATTCGTCTTTGTCGGCGAATAACGGATCGAATACCCAGCCGCCGAACACCTTTTTAAACACGCCGGTGAAATGCTCGATGATGCACAGCGCCAACACCAGCTTGATAAAGGCGTCCGCCGCCTTGCCGAAGATCAGGAACCCCTTCACCATGGCCGCCGGCCGCAACTTCAGGCCCAGCGCCAGCAGGAAACACAGGGCAAACAGCGGCGACAGCAGCCGCAGCGCCTGCAGGAAGTCCAGCTGCAGATAGTGCGCGGCGGGCGAGGTGGTGGAAATGATCTCCCTGACCGGCAGGTTGTTGAAGGTGATGGTCACCAGGGCGATCAGCACGGCGAACGGAATGCTGATCAGGCCCGCCATCGCGCCCAGCGCCAGATATTTATGGTCGTCGCGGTTCAGCATGATAAGCCCGACGGGGATCAGGTACACGATGCTGGCGCCGGAGGTGTAACCCACCAGCATGGCGACGATCCACATGTCGCGGTTGGCGGCGATGGCGTCGGCCAGCTGATAGCCGCCCATGTCCACGGCGATCACCGCCAGCGCGGCGATCGAAGCGTCGGAGCCGAGCGCCGAGAAGAAGGGGCCGATGCTGTACATGATCAGGTAAGAGATGATCGGGATCGCCGCCATAATGCCTGCCTGGGCGAGAAACACCGGGCCGATGGCGTGAATGCCGTTGACGAACTCGCGCCCCAGTTCACCTTCCGGTTTCACGATCGACGCCAGCGCACCGATCAGGGTGCCGGCCATGATGATATAAATGATGAAATTACCGAACTCAGCCATGGTGTTCCTCCTGCGATGAACGTAAGCCGCGCGAGCGGGCGATGATTTCCTGATAGCGGGCGAACCAGACCGCCATATCGACCTCGGCGGGCTCCGTCACTTCATAGCGGTTGAGCACCTTGAGCGGCGGTTCCACGCCCAGCCCTTTGCGCGCCAACTGCGCCACGCCCTGAGCGGTGATCTCTTTGTTGGCGGGCGTAACGATGCGCTTTTGGATCAGGTTGGCGAGGAACTGCGTGAAATAGCGGTTGGCGGACAGACCGCCGTCCACCGAAATGCTGTCGCCGATCGGTTTCAACTTATCCATGGCGTTGATCACCTCGGCGGAACGCATGGCGATGCCTTCGAGGATCGACTGCAGCAGATCCTTGCGTTCGGTTTCCAGCGACAGGCCGGCCCATACCCCGGCGGCGGAGCGATCCCAATACGGGCAGGCCAGCCCGGAGAGCGCCGGTACAAAGGCCAGGCCGCGCGCGATGGCAGGTTGGGCCGGGAAATCGCCGAATTCATCGAAGTCGTTGAACAGGCCTATCTTTCTCGCCCAGTTAATGGCGGAGGCCGCGTTATAAACGCCGCCGTCCAGGCCATACACCGGCTCGCTGCCGGGCAGCTTCCAGCACAGCGTGGGCAACAGGCCGGACTCGCCGGCGTCGATCGGGCGCGGCCCGGTGATCGCCTGTAAAAAGGCGCCGGTACCGAAGGTGATTTTCATCTGCCCCGGTTGATGGCAGCCGTGGCCGTAGGTGCCGGCAAACTGGTCGACGATGCAGGCCATCAGCGGCACCGGTTTGCCGTTGAGCGCGACGTCGCCGAAGTGGCCGATGTTGTCTCTGACCTCGGGCAGGCTGTCGATCGGCACGCCGAACAAACGGCACAGCTCCTCGTCCCACTGCAGGGTATGAATGTTGAACAACGAGGTGCGCGAGGCGGAGTTATAGTCGGTGAGATGCCGGCCGCACAGGTGGAACAGGAAGAAGGCGTCCATGGTGCCGAGCCGCAGGCGGCCGCGTTGCGCCAGCTGCCTGGCCCCCGGCGCGTTGTTCATCAGCCAGCCCATTTTGCTGGCGGAGAAGTAGGTATCGAGCGGCAGGCCGGTTTTCGCCATCACCAGCGGCTCGACGCCTTCGCGTTTCAGGCGCTGGATCTCCGGCTCGGTGCGCTGATCTTGCCAAACGATGGCGTTGTACAGCGGCAGGCCGCTGTCGGCGTCCCAGGCCAACAGGCTTTCGCCCTGATGCCCTAAACCGATGGCGTCCACCATGTCGCACTGGCTGAGACAGCGGCGGATATTCGCCAGAATCTCCAGGGCGTCGTGTTCCACCCAGCCCGGATTGGGGGTGATCTGCTTGTGCGGCATGCTGGCCGGCGAATGGTGCCTGCCGTCTTCGCCGAACACCACGACCCGGGTGCCGGTGGTTCCCTGATCAATCGCGGCATAACGTTGATTCATCATTGCTTCGCTCTCTTATAGGTTTTGTTTTTTTATTGCGCCTGGTGTTGGTTGTGTGACTGTTTTAATAATCTATCTTCAATTTCACACATTAAAGCAACATAAATCACAAGATAAAATAACCCCGCGTGATCGACCTCATACTTTTTGCTTATCATCGCGTTCTGCGGCTTTTTTTTGGGAGTTGTGTTGTTTTTGCCATTTAAAATGCGGTTGTTGTGTGGTTTTATTGTGGTTATCACATCAAAACGGGACATCAGCATGATGGAAGAACAAACGGATTGGGACATTGTCGTGATTGGCGGCGGTGTGGTCGGGTGTGCGGTATTCCGCCAATTCTGCCTGATGGGCGCCCGAACGCTGCTGTTGGAAAAGGGGGGCGATATCCTGTCCGGCGCCAGCAAAGCCAACAGCGCGCTGCTGCATACCGGCTTCGATGCGCCCAGCGGCAGCCTGGAGCTGCGTTGCATGCAGGCCGGCTACCGGGAATTTATCGCCATCCGCGAACGAATGAATCTGCCGCTGCTGCCCACCGGCGCGCTGGTCGTGGCCTGGGACGAGCAGCAGTTGGCCGCGCTGCCCGCGATCGTGCAGCAGGCGCACGACAACGGTGTGCTTGACGTGACGCAGATCGACGCCGCCGAGCTGTATCGCCGTGAGCCGCAGCTGGCGCCCGGCGCGTTGGCGGCGGTAGAGGTGCCGGGAGAGAGCGTGATCGATCCCTGGAGCACGCCGCTGGCTTACCTGACGCAGGGCGTCAAACACGGCGGCGACTATCGCTTCAATACCGAGGTGACCGGCGCCGAACGCGTGCCGACCGGCTGGCGGCTAACCAGCAACCGGGGCGAGTTTCACGGCAAGATCGTCATCAACTGCGCCGGCAATCAGGGCGACCGGGTAGAAAGTTTCTGCCATCAGCCCGAGTTTGAAATTCGCCCGCGCAAAGGGCAGTTCCTGGTGTTCGACAAGGCCGCCGCCGGGCAGGTCAACGCCATCATCTTGCCGGTACCGACGGCGATCACCAAAGGGGTGCTGCTGTCGAAAACCATCTTCGGCAATCTGTTGCTGGGGCCGACCGCCGAAGAACAGCAGGATCGCGAAACGGCGACGGTGGACGAAACCAAAATGCGCGAGCTGATCGAGCAGGGCTCCCGGCTGCTGCCCACGCTGGCAAATTACAGCGTGACCGCCAGCTATGCCGGATTGCGGCCCGCGACCGAACAGAAACACTACCGCATTCAGCCCTATCCCGATCGGCAGTGGATCTGCGTGGCGGGCATTCGCTCCACCGGCCTGACGGCGGCGCTCGGCATCGCGCAATACGTGGAGCAGCTTTACCGCGACCATTTTACGCCGTGCTTCACGCCGACGGCGCCGCAGACGGTGCATTGGCCGCAGATGCCGATGCTCGCCGACTACGCGCTGCGCGATTACGCGCGCCCGGACAACGGCGGCATCGTTTGCCATTGCGAACTGGTGACCCAGCGGGAAATCGAGGCAGTGTTCGATTCCGCCGTGCCACCGGAGTGCATCGGCGGGCTGCGGCGCCGCACGCGCGTGATGATGGGGCGCTGTAACGGTTTTTATTGCAGCAGCCGGGTGGCGGAAATGGTAGGCGATCGTTTTGGCCAGACGCTGGCCGTAGGGAGCATTGATGAAAACTGAGTATCAGGTGGCGATTGTCGGCGCCGGGCCGGCCGGGATCGCAGCGGCGACCGCGCTGCGGCAGGCGGGGATCGAGGATGTGGTGCTCCTGGAACGGGAGCAGCAAGCGGGCGGCGTGCCGAGACACTGTCGGCATCCCACCTTCGGGCTGCAAACGTTTTACCGGCCGATGCTCGGCTCCACCTATGTCGATAAGATACTGGTGCGCGCCGGGCAGGTGGAAATCCGCACCGGCGTGACGGTGCTCGCCATCAAGCCGGACGGTGAGCTGACCATCACGGATCGCCGCGGCGTCAACACCTTGAAAGCGCAGCGGGTGATTCTGGCGACCGGCGTGCGAGAGACGCCGCGCCATCCGCGCCTGGTGAGCGGCCTGCGGCCGCAGGGCGTACTGACCGCCGGCGCGCTGCAGCAGTTCGTCTATCTGCGCGGGCTGCAGCCGGGCAAGACGCCGGTGGTGGTCGGCACCGAGCTGGTCAGTTTCTCCGCGCTGTGGACGCTGCGCAACGCCGGCGTGCGCGCCGTCGCCATGATTGAAAACGGCGACAGACCCGTCGCCTGGCGTCTGAGCGCGCTCTATGCGCGCCTGATGGGGGTGCCGATCCATTACTCTTCGCGGGTGACCGATATTGCCGGCCGCGATCGGGTCGAATCTATCGAGGTCCAAAACCGCCGCGGGGAGAAACAGCGCATCGCCTGCGACAGCCTGATCTTCACCGGCCGCTTCACCGGGGAGTATACGCTGATCCGCCAGAGCCACCTGGCGCAGCGGCCGGACAGCGGCTGCCCGCTGACCGATCAGTTCGGCCGCTGTTCCGATGCCGCCTATTTCGCCGTCGGCAACATGCTGCATCCGGCGGACATGGGCGACCAGTGTTATCAGGAAGGGCTGCGCGTTGGCGAAGCCGTTGCCCGTTCTCTACAGCGCACGCTGCCGCCGGCGCGGCAAATTCTCCCGGTGCGACACGACGAGCGGATCCGCCTGACCGCCCCTGCCAACGTGGCGCTGATCGGCAAACCCACCCGGGTCACGATCAATATGCGGGTGGAACGGGCGGTGTCCGGTTCGGTGGTGGTGCGGCTGGGCGAGGAAGTGCTGTATCGCAAAACGCATCGCTGCCTGCCGGAACGGCGCATCCTGCTGCGCAACATCGCTTTGCCGGCCGACGGCGAGCGTGACGCGCTGCACATCAGCATCGAATCCGCCGGGTGAACGATGGCAACGGCTTGCGTCTAACGCCCTGAAACCCGTAGTATTCCGTCAGTTGACGCCGCGAGTCTCGGCGCAAGCAGTCACTCTTACTTAAGGCAGCGAGTGTAATGTGAATGGATATCTCTAATTCCGTGGATAGGCGCAATGAAATACTGGCGCTGATCCAGGCCAACGGCCGGGTTTACGTGAATGAGCTGGCGGATAAATTCCAGGTTTCGCAGGAAACCATTCGGCGCGATCTCAACAAGCTGGAAGATTATCGGCTGATCAAGAAGATCCACGGCGGCGCGGTCAGCAGCCAGTTCAAATTCGAGCATGAATTCAACGAGCGGGCCAAAATCGCCGAGGCCGAGAAGCGCGCTATCGCGGAGAAAGCGGTGACGCTGCTTCAGCCGGGCGATACGGTGTTCGTGGATTTCGGCTCCACCACGTTGGAGTTCGCCCGGCAGTTGGCGACGATCGATCAGTTGACGGTCATCACCAACTCGCCGTTGATCGCCAATGTCTGTCTGGAAAATGACTCCATTGATGTGGTGCTGATCGGCGGGCAGTTCATCGACTCCAAAATGGCGTGCCTGGGTGCAATCGCGTTGAATAATATCGAGGCGTTTTTCGCCGATTACGCCATCATCGGCGCCGGCGCGGTCAACGTGCAGACCGGCGTAATGGATCAGAACGTCAATGAAGCGGCCATCGCGCGCAAAATGATTGCGCAGAGCCGCAAATGCATCGTGCTGGCGGACGAAAACAAGCTGCGCGGACATGCGATGACGTTGGTGGCCAAATGGCCCGAAGTCGATTATCTGGTGACCTCCGACAGCGGCAACGCGTTGGAAGGGCTGATTTTCCCGGCCAACGTCAATGTGTTGGTGGCACAGGTATAAAGGGTTATGAGAAGCCTTTCTCCGGGCCGAGCAACCCGGAGAAGGCCTCCAAACTGCTTTCCTCTAGGCGATGTTGACCTCGCGCACCTCTTTGGATCTCAGCGTTACGCGGATCGGCACCGATTTGTACGAAGGCGTGCCGCTTTCCTCATCGATGTAATGCAGCGGCACCAGCACGTTGGCCTCCGGATAGTAGGCGCCGACCGAACCGGCTGAAATGTTGTAGGCGATCACCGTGATGCCCTCCAGGCGTTGAGTGCAGCCGGGCAGCGCCGTTTCCAGATCGACCACGTCGCCATGCTCCAGCCCCAAACGTTGCAGATCGCTGTCATTCATGAACAAGACGTCGCGCCGGCCGAAGACCCCGCGGTAGCGATCGTCCAGAGCATAGATGGTGGTGTTGTACTGATCGTGGCTGCGCAGCGTGATGAGCCGTAGCGTGTCTTTGTCTGCCGTTGTCTCGTCCTCATGCAGCCCGCTGAATACGGAAAACATCGCCTTGCCCGTCGCCGTTGGCCACTGGCGCTCAGTCGGCGGCAGCGGCATGCGGAAACCGCCGGGTTGACGAATGCGCGCGTTGTAATCGTCGAAGCCGGGGATGGTTTTTTCGATCAAATCGCGGATCACGTCGTAATCTTCGATCAGTTCATCCCAGGGCACCTTGCTGGCGGGCATCACCGCTTTGGCCATGCCGGCCACAATGGCGGGTTCCGAACGCAACAGCTCCGACGCCGGTTTGAGTTTGCCGGACGAGGCGTGAACCATCGACATCGAATCCTCCACCGTCACCGATTGCCGTCCGCCGGCCTGCAGATCCAGCTCGGTGCGCCCCAGGCAGGGCAGAATGAGGGTTTGTTTCGCCACCAACAGATGACTGCGGTTGAGTTTGGTGCCGATATGCACGCTTAATTCCAGCGCTTTCATCGCCGGGAAACTCTGCTCGGGGTCCGGCAGCGCCACGGCGAAGTTGCCGCCCAGGCAGATCAACGCCTTCGAGGCGCCGTCGATCATCGCCTGCATGCATTTCACGGCATCATGCCCGTGGGCTTTGGGCGGGGTGAAGCCAAACACCGTTTCCAGCTTCGCCAAAAAATCGGCCGAGGGTTTTTCGGTGATGCCGACGGTGCGGTTGCCCTGCACGTTGGAATGGCCGCGCAGCGGGCAGATGCCGGCGCCCGGTTTGCCGATGTTGCCGCGCAACAGCAGCAGATCGGCGATCAGGCGCACGTTGGCGGTGCCTTTGTTGTGCTGCGTAATGCCCATGCCGTAGGTCACGATGGTGGCGTTGGATTTCGCGTAAGCGGCGGCGACCTGTTCCAGATCCCGGCGCGCCAGGCCGCTCTCCGCCTCAATCGCATCCCAACCGGTGGTCTTCAGATCGGCGGCAAAATCCGCAAAACCTTCCGTGTGCTCGGCAATAAAGGCGTGGTCCAGCGCATTGCCATGTTCGTCATCCAACTGCAGCAGCGCTTTGGCGATGCCTTTGAGCGCCGCGGCGTCGCCGCCGGCTTTGACCTGATAGTAGGTGGAGGCGATAGGGGTCGAACTGTAGGTCGCCATTTCGATGACGTTTTGCGGATCGGTGAAACGCTCGAGCGCCCGCTCGCGCAGCGGATTGAACACGATAATCGGCACTTTTTTGCGCGCCAATTCATGCAGCGTGCCCATCATGCGCGGGTGATTGGTGCCCGGATTGTGCCCGATGGAGATAATCAGCTCCGCGCTGTCAAAGTCATCCAGCGACACGGTGCCTTTGCCGATGCCGATCGACTGCGGCAGGCCTACGCTGGTCGGCTCATGGCACATATTGGAACAGTCGGGGAAGTTATTGCTGCCAAATTCCCGCGCAAACAGCTGGAACAGATAGGCCGCCTCATTGGACGCGCGGCCGGAAGTATAAAACTCCACCTGCTCCGGCGGCAGCGTCTGCAAAACGGCGGCGATGCGTTGAAACGCCTCATCCCAAGCCAGCGGGCGCAGCGTGTCGGTCCCGGCGTCATAGAACAGGGGCGTGGTCAGGCGACCATAGTCCTCCAGTTCATAGTCGGTTTTCCGCAGCAGTGAGGTCACGGTATTTTGCGCCAGGAATTCGGCCGTCACGCGTTTGCTGGTCGCTTCCCAGGTCACGGCTTTGGCGCCGTTTTCGCAAAACTGGAAGGTGGATCGATGTTCTTTATCCGGCCATGCGCATCCCGGGCAATCAAACCCGTCGGGCTGATTGGTGCGCATCAGCGTTACCGGCGCCTCCAGGGTATCCATCTGTGTGCGCACGGCGATGGCCGTCGCTTTCAGCGCGCCCCAACCGCCGGCGGGCCCATCGTAGGGATGAACCCCGGGAACTGCTCGTCTTTTCGCCATTATTGATTGCCTCCGACACCGCTTACGATAAATACAGGTGATTGATTTACTATGAATATTATCCTTATCGTCCAAGGCGGACCGCAGGCGCCGCCGTCGTTGAACGCAGGCCTGTCGATTCAGTATAGATGAGTAAAAAAGGAGACAGCGGCCATCTGTGCGGGGAGAGCGGCGGCCCGTTTAACCGGAGGTGGGCCGCCGGAGGGTTACTTTTTCACCACCAGCCCCACGCCGCGGCCGCGCGGATCGGACGCGGTTTCCGGCGTGCGGCCATCGATGCGGATAGCCTGAATGTCCCCCATGTTCCAGCCCTGATCTTCGAGGGTGTAGCCCATGGCTTTCAGCTCTTCCGCCGGTTTGCCGGTCAGCGGCGCAAAGCTGTCATAGTACAGGGTGTCCTTCGGCAACAGCTGATGGTGCACGCGCTGGGCGGCCACCGCCTGCGCCAGCGGCAAATGGTAATCGTAGAGGTTGTTGATCACCTGGAAGATCGACGTGAAGATGCGCGATCCGCCCGGCGTGCCGATCACCAGGCTGACTTCGCCGTCGCGGGTGATGATGGTCGGGCTCATCGAGGAGAGCATGCGCTTGCCTGGCTCGATGGCGTTGGCGTCGCTGCCCACCACGCCGAAGGCATTGGCGACGCCGGGTTTGGCGCTGAAGTCGTCCATCTCGTCGTTGAGCAGGAAGCCGGCACCTTTGACCACCACGCCGCTGCCGAAGTCCCAGTTGAGCGTATAGGTGTTGCTGACCGCGTTGCCGGCGGCATCGACGATCGAGAAGTGGGTGGTTTGGTGGGTTTCCAGCCCCGGCCGCACCTGTTCGGTCGGCGAGATCGCCGTCGGGTTGATTTCTGCGGCGCGTTTTTGCAGGTAGTCGGGGGCGATCAGCTGCGCTTCCGGCACTTGAGTGAAATCCGGGTCGCCGAGGTAGTCGGCGCGATCGGCGAACACGCGCTTTTCGATTTCCGCCAGCAGGTGGATATAGCGCGCCGAGTTCAGCGGCACGCCCTTGAAGTCGGCGGCGCGATCTTCTTTTATCCCCAGCAGCTGCGCCAGCGCAATGCCGCCGGAGCTGGGCAGAGGGGCGGTATACACGGTGTTGCCGCGCCAGCTGATGCGCATCGGCTCACGCCATTTCACCCGATAGTCGGCCAAATCCGCCGCGCCGATCAGCCCGTTGTCACGCTGCATTTGCGCCACCAGCAGGCGCGCGGTTTCGCCGTGATAAAAATCGTCGGCGCCCGACTTCGCAATGCGCTCGAGGGTGGCGGCCAGCTCCGGCTGTTTGAACACCGTGCCGGGCTTCATGGCGCCGAAATAGTCGCCAAAGTTGGTTTTACCGGCGAACAGCTTGTTGGCGTCTTCACGGTACTGATACTGCTGATCCGCCACGGTGAAACCTTGCCGGGCGTAGCCGATCGCCGGCGTCAGCAGTTCGGCCCACGGCAGCTTGCCGAAGCGCTTGTGGGCTTCCCACAGCCCCAGCACGGTGCCCGGCACGCCGGCGGCGCGGCTGCCCACCAGGCTGAGATTTTCGATCACTTCGCCTTTCTCGTTCAGGTACAGGGTTTTGCTGGCGGCCTTGGGGGCCACTTCGCGGTAGTCGAGGAAATAGGGTTTGCCGTCGATATACAGCGTCATAAAGCCGCCGCCGCCGATATTGCCGGCTTCAGGGTAGGTGACCGCCAGGGTAAAGGCGGTGGCGACCGCCGCATCGACCGCGTTGCCGCCGGCCTGCAGAATGTGCGCGGCGACTTTTGCGCCATACTGATCCGGGGCAGCGACCGCGCCGGCGGTCAGATCGGCGGCAAAGGCGGTGGGAACGGTGCAGGCCAGGGCCACGCTCAGAGCTATCGTTTTCAATAAACCGGCAGACATAGAAGATCCTTTTAGCGATTTTCAATTATCAGGTGAATTCAACTAATTATTTTGAAACAGCAGGTTAGCGCGTTTTCTTCGGGCTGTTGCGGCGCTTTATTGAAGGTAGCAGCGGTCAGGCGGGGCCGCCTGACCAGAGTAGCGAATCGTGACGTGGCGCGTTATGCACCGGCGGGCAACGCCGACTGCAGCCATTGGCAGAAGTGCCGGGTGAGCGGGTTGTGTTCGCTGTCGCGGTGTAGCAGCCACGCCCAGTTGGCGCCGCGCACGCGTTGTTCGGTTAACGGTTGCAGCAGCCCGGCGTCGCGCGCTTGCTGCGCCAGCAGTTGGCTGACCAACGCGATGCCCAGCCCCTGGCAGGCGGCGTCCAGCAGCAGACCGGGATCGGAGAAGTTCAGCCCGCTGTCGCGCTGGCCGACGTGCGCGCCGCCCGCCACCGTCCAGTGGCTCCAGTCCATCTCCCGTTCGCCGTGCAGGGTCATGCGCTGCTCCGCCGCTAGCGCCAGCAGGCTGGGGTGGCAGGCGGGATAGAGCCGGTCGCTGCAGAGCACGTTAAAGGTGCAGTCCGCCTGCGCGCTGAGATCGTCGCGGATCGCCAGATCGATACTGTCCGTCGCCATATTCGGCGGTTCAAAACTGGTGAACAGCCACAGGTCGACCTGCGGATGCTGCCGATTGAAGTCGCCCAGCCGCGGCATCAGCCAGTGCCGGGCGAAAGCCGGAGTGGTGTTGACGATCAGCTGATTGGGTTTGCGGTACTGATCCAAACGGCGAATGCCGACCGCCAGCTGTTGCAGCATCACCTGTGCGGTGCTGAACAAATCGTGGCCGGCGTCGGTCAGCGTTACGCTGCGGCCGGTGCGGAAGAACAGCGGCTGTTCCAAAAATGCCTCGAGGCTGCGGATCTGCTGGCTGATGGCCGACTGGGTCAGGTGCAATTCTTCGGCGGCCTGATGAAAACTGCCCAGGCGCGCCGCCGCTTCGAAACCGCGCAGTGCGCTCAAGGGGGGCCAGTGTTTTAACATTATCGATAAGCCTGTCTAATCAGATATCCACTAAATATATCGTTTGTCGCGGTGGCAGGGGAAGACTAGCATAAGATTCAACCGCATAACCGTGAATTATTCGGTTAACTTTTTGAATTATAAATGATTAAAAGAGGTCTTTAATGTCAACTCGCCGCGTGTTTATTAAACAGCTTTCCGCCGTCGCCGGAGTCGGTCTGACGGCCTCGCTGGGCGTTTCGTTACACGGTCACGCAGAAGCTGCGCTTAATCCGGCCTGGCGGATGCCCGACGAAGGGGAGCCGCAGCAGCGGGCATTTCTCGCCTTCGGCGCGCAGCGGGCTATCTGGGGCGAATTCACGGCGGATGTGCAGGCTGCGCAGGGCCGTATCGCCCGTGCCATCGCCAAGTTTCAGCCGGTGACGGTATTTTGCCGCGAGCGTGAACGGCAATTGGCCGAGGCCACCTGCGGCAGTCACAATGTCAGCTATGTCGTCACCGAGCTGGATGACATCTGGGTGCGCGACTTCGGCGCCAATTTCGTCGTCAACGGCGCCGGCGAACTCGGGGCGGTGGATTTCAACTTCAACGGCTGGGGCAATAAACAGCGGCATGCCAAAGATGCGCGCCTGGCGGCGTTTGCCGCCAACCGCTACGGTGCCGCCCAACTGCGCCGCAGCGCACTGATAGGCGAAGGCGGCGGTATCGAAGTGGACGGGCACGGCACCGGCATCATGACCGAAAGCAGCTGGGTGAATGCGAACCGTAATCCAGGCTGGAGCCGGGACCGGGTGGAGCAGGAGCTGAAAGCGATGCTCGGCCTGCGCAAAATTATCTGGCTGCCGGGCATTAAAGGCCGGGACATCACCGACGCCCACGTCGATTTTTACGCCCGCTTCGTGCGGCCGGGTGTGGTGGTGGCCAATCTGGACACCGATCCGGACTCTTATGACCATGCGGTTACCCAGCAACATCTGGCGATCCTCAAGGCGGCGACTGACGCCGACGGCCGCCGGCTGCAGGTGCATACGCTTTCGCCGCCGCTGGCGCCGCGCGACAGCCGATTCAGCCGCAACAACCCGGATTTTGCGGCGGGCTACATCAACTATTTCGTCATCAACGGCGCGGTGATCGCCCCGGAGTTTGGCGACCCGCAGGCGGACCGGGCGGCGCTTGAGCTGCTGACGGCGCTCTATCCGCAGCGCAAGGTGGTGCAGCTGGAGATCGACGCTATCGCAGCCGGCGGCGGAGGCATTCACTGCGCGACCAACCAGCTGCCGGTGTAAGACATTCACCGCGTGCGCGTCTGCGAGCCAAGCGCTGCTTGCAGCGCCATATTCAGCTTGAGCACGTTGACGCGGGGTTCGCCAAATATCCCCAAATGGGTGGCTGAATATGCGCGTTGATAAGCGATTAGACCTCTTGCCGGTTTTGCCCAGTATCAGCGTATTGACATCTCCGGCGGCCTCAACCGCTTTTCCTGACGTTGCCAGCATATTAAAGCGCATTGTTCTGTCGATGCCGGCAATACCGATGGTAGAACGCCATTTTGATCGTCGAGTTCGCCGAGGAGATGCACCAGCGGGGTGAAACGCTGATTGGCGCGGCGGTATCCAGCGGCGCCGGTACCGGCATCATCGGCGGCACCATCACCGCCACCGCATTGGCCATCTTTTTCGTCCCGCTGTTTTATGTGTTGGTGCGCCGTATGTTTACCCGTCGGCCCGTCAACCCGCCGTCACAGGCAGGAGAATAACGT
Organism: Serratia sp. SSNIH1; assembly: GCF_002935055.1. Taxonomy (NCBI): domain Bacteria; kingdom Pseudomonadati; phylum Pseudomonadota; class Gammaproteobacteria; order Enterobacterales; family Yersiniaceae; genus Serratia; species Serratia sp. SSNIH1. The sequence goes on along the minus strand of NZ_CP026383.1, from coordinate 3,046,121 downwards.
GTTGCCACGAGTCATGATGTTAACTTTACCGCTGCTGACCGGCTGTATGTCGCTGGATCCGCACTACCAGCGCCCGGTGGCGCCGGTGCCCGCCGACCGCGCGCGCCAGGCATTTGGCTGCGCGCGGTTTTTTTATGGAAAGTGTAAAGAAACAGAAAACCCGGCCGGCGGCCAGAACTCGCTGCGGTGAGCAGAGTCAGACAGAGAACCGCATTCATCTTTTACTCATATCGGCTCGAGGTCGTCATGGCAGAAGACATTCAGCAACAGGTCATCGCGCTTATCGCCGCCTTCAACGCATCAGGGCGGCTGAAGAAGGGCGTGGCCATCACCCCGGAAACCGAGATCAACACCGCGCTCAACCTGTCGTTCAGCGATTCCAACACGCTGATGCGCCGCTACTTCGATACCTTCGGCGTCGACAGCGGCAACTACAACCACGAACTGTATTTCCGGCCGCCGACCAACACCGGGCGCTGGTTTTCCCCCTCCGCGTGCAAAGAGCATCCCCGGCCGCTGTGCGTATCGATGCTGGTGCGTTCCGCGCGCGCTAAGCGGTGGCTGTACGACATCCACTTCCTGATCGAGCAGCTCCGCTAGCGCCGCGTTATTGCTCCAACACCTCGGCGAACTTCGCCAGCCACTGCGGATGCGCCGGCCAGGCCGGGGCGGTGACCAGATTGCCGTCGACGTGCGCCTGATCGATGCCGATCTCCGCATAATGGCCGCCGCCCAGCCGCACTTCCGGCGCGCAGGCCGGGTAGGCGCTGCAGGTGCGGCCTTTCAACACCCCGGCCGCCGCCAGCAGCTGCGGGCCGTGGCAAACGGCGGCGATCGGTTTTTTCGCGGCGTCAAACGCCTGCACCAGTGCGATCACGTCGGGGTTCAGACGCAGGTATTCCGGCGCCCGGCCCCCGGGGATCAAGAGCGCATCGTAGTGCTCTTCTTTGGCGGCGGCGAAGTCGGCATTTAAGGTAAAACGGTGGCCGGGTTTCTCGCTGTAGGTCTGCGCCCCGTCAAAGTCGTGGATTGCGGTTTGGATATAATCGCCGACGGCTTTGCCGGGGCACACGGCGTCCACCCAATGGCCGATCATCTGCAATGCCTGAAACGGCACCATGGTTTCGTAATCTTCGGCGTAGTCGCCGACCAGCATCAGAATCTTTTTCTTGCTCATGATCACAACTCCTGCGGGATAGGGATTGCCTAAGGTATAGCCCAGCGCCCCTGGGAATGCGAACCGCAAAGCGCCTATCTATACTCGTGATACTGCGGCGCTTTTCTCGCCGCTCAACCCCAGGGAGGATCCCCGATGCTGAATCTGGCTACCTTGCTTGAAGAGAGTGCGCGCACCTGGCCGGAGCGGCCGGCGGTGATACAGGACGACAACCCGCTCAGCTATCGGGCGCTTAACGAAATGGCCAATCGGGTGGCGAATTTGTTGGCCGCGCGCGGCGTGCGGCCCGGTGAACGGGTGGCGCTGGCCTGCCCGAACCGGCCGGAGTTTCCGGCTATCTATTACGGCATTCTCAAAAGCGGCGCGGTGGTGGTGCCGCTGAATATTCTGCTTAAAAGCGCAGAGTTCGACTATTACCTGGCGGATTCGGCGGCGGTGGCGCTGTTTTGTTTCGAGGGCAGCAGCGGCCTGCCGCTGGGGGAGGAAGCGCTGAGGGCGGCGGCGAAGGCGGAGCAGTGCCGCGAGGTGTTTATCATCGGCGATCGGTTGCCGCTCGAGGGGGAGCGTTTCAGCGCGGCAATAGCCGAACAGGCTACCGAATTCGCTTCGGCGACGACGCTCGAAAGCGACACCGCGGTGGTGTTGTATACCAGCGGTACCACCGGCCGCGCCAAAGGGGCGGAGTTGACTCACGCCAATCTGGTGCTCAACGCCTTGGGATCGGTGCGGCTGTTCGACGGTTCGGAGACGGCCCCCGATCGTCACCTGGTGACCTTGCCGCTGTTTCATACTTTTGGTTCGACGGTGCAGATGAACGCCGGGTTTGCCGCTGCTGCCACTCTGGTGCTGGTCGAGCGCTTCGATGCCGCGCAGGCCATCGCGCTGATGCAACGGTACGGCATCACCTTCTTCGCCGGGGTGCCGACCATGTATTGGGCGCTGTTGAATGCGCTGGATGAGCACACGGATATCGAGCGCTTGCGCAGCACGCTGCGTATGGCGGTGTCCGGCGGCGCCAGCCTGCCGGTGCAGATCCTGGAGGATTTCTCGCGCCGCTTCGGCGTCAACATTCTCGAAGGGTATGGGCTGTCGGAGACCAGCCCGGTCGCCACCTTTAACCATCCCCATCGGGTAACCAAACCCGGCTCCATCGGCCAACCGATCTGGGGCGTGGAGGTGCGCCTGCTCGACGCCACCGGGCAGCCGGTCGACGGCACCGACCAGGTCGGGGAGATCGCGGTGCGCGGTTACAACATCATGAAAGGCTATCTGAACCGCCCTGAGGCGACGGCGGAGGTGCTGGAAAACGGCTGGTTCCGCACCGGTGACCTGGCGCGCCGCGACGCCGACGGCTTCTATTTCATCGTCGATCGGGCCAAGGACATGATCATCCGCGGCGGGTTCAACGTCTATCCGCGCGAGATTGAAGAGGCGCTGATTCGCCATCCGGCGGTGTCGTTGGTGGCGGTGATCGGCGTTGAACACCCGTCGCTGGGCGAAGAGATCAAAGCGGTGGTGGTGTTGAAAGAGACGGAAGAGCCGATCGAGGAAGAAACGCTGATTGCCTGGAGCCGGGAGCGGCTTGCGGCGTACAAGTATCCGCGTATCGTCGAGTTCGTCGAGCGTTTGCCGATGACCAGTACCGGTAAGGTGTTGAAGCGCTGTTTACGCTGAGGAAAATCCGGCCTGCCGGGGCAGGCCGGGATACGGGCATCAACCTGGGTAGATGCCGCGCTCTTTACGTGCGGTCAGGATGCGCTCACAGGCCACGATGTAAGCCGCGGTGCGCAGGCTGCACTCTTTCTCGGCCGCCTTGTTCCAGACGTGGACCATGGCGTCGGTCATGATCTTGTCCATACGCTCGTTGATCTCTGACTCGCTCCAGAAGTAGCTCGCCATGTCCTGCACCCACTCGAAGTAACTGACCGTTACGCCGCCGGCGTTACAGATAACGTCCGGGACCACGGTGATGTTACGGGAACGCAGAATGTCGTCCGCTTCCGGGAAGGTCGGGCCGTTAGCGCCTTCCAGCACCAGCTTGGCGCTGAGGATTTCGGCGCGCTGACGGGTGATTTGGCCTTCCAGCGCCGCAGGGATCAGGATGTCCATGTCGACCGACCAGAACGCTTCGCTTTCGATCTCGCTGGCGCCAGGGAAGCCGGCGATCTGCTTGTGCTTGGCCTGGTATTCGGTCAGCGCGGCCAGATCGATGCCGTTGGCGTTGAACAGGGTAGCGGAGTGGTCCTGGATGGTGACGACGCGCGCGCCGACGCCGACGAACAGGCGAGCCGCTTCGCTGCCCACGTTGCCGAAGCCTTGCACCGCCACTTTGGCGCCTTCAATCTGCACGCCCAGACGCTTGGCCACTTCGCTGCCGGTGACGAACACGCCGCGGCCGGTCGCTTTCTCACGGCCCAGGGAGCCGCCGAGGTGGATTGGCTTACCGGTGACCACGCCGGTGATGGTGGTGCCGTGGTTCATGGAGTAGGTATCCATCATCCAGGCCATCACTTTGGCGTTGGTGCCGACGTCCGGCGCAGGAATGTCTTTCTGTGGCCCGATGATGAAGCCGATTTCGCTGGTGTAGCGGCGGGTCAGTCGCTCCAGTTCACCTTCAGACAGTTTGAACGGATCGACGCGGATGCCGCCCTTGGCACCGCCGTACGGCAGGTTGACCGCGGCGCACTTGATGGTCATCCAGGCGGACAGGGCCATCACTTCGTTCAGATCGACGTCAGGGTGGAAGCGGATACCGCCTTTGCCCGGCCCACGCGACAGGTTGTGCTGTACGCGGAAACCTTCGAAGTGACGGATGGTGCCATCGTCCATCTGCAGCGGGATATCGACAATCAAAGCGCGCTTAGGATGACGCAGCGTATCAACCCAGCGTGACAGCTCGCCGAGGTAAGGGGCGACGCGATCGATTTGTTGCAGATATGTAGCCCAAGCGGTGGTGCTGCTGTCTGAAGCGTAGGATAGCTTTTCCATAACCAACCTTTATATATTAGAGGTATTTATTTCGTTTAACCGTGGATTAGCAAGCGCATAACACTTTGCGACGCTAAATTTACCACTAATTATGCCGGTTGTTAGCCCCCCTCTCATCTGGCCAGCGGACGGTTTTTCGCCGCCTGCAGGGCGGCAAATGAATAGTTAATTACTTTTCATTGGCACTGAGCGGGTGCATGCATACTTTATGCATATAAAGCGCATAAAAACCCTTTTCATCTATTTTTCAGAAGCTTGAATGTGATCAAAAAGTTTCATTTTATTTAACTGCTATGTTGACAATGGCGTTTCCCCTCGGCAGCGTTAAAATCCTGTTAAAAAGCCGTCTGCGGCCGTGTTTTTATCGTGCAAAGAGAAGCATAATCCGAGGCTGTTTTAATGTGTTGCGGTCGTCGAGGTAGGGTCTGACAAATGTGCTCACCTGAAACGGACGGGTGACCGCGAGCGGCCACCCGTTCAGGTTTTGCCAATCAGCGTTAAAGAAGACCGCGCCGCCGTGGCGTGGTCATCCGGCACGCATTACGCGCCGGTATGCTGATAGCGTTTTAATTCCACCGGCTCAGCGCCGATACTCGCCAGATATTCTTTGACGGACGCCGGCGCGGAAGCCCGTGTAAATCGGTAGATGTTTTCATCTGCATCCAACAGCGTCTCCCATTTTACAATGTTCACCCAGCGAGGTTCATTGTCTACGCTGATGCCTGAGTCACGCGAAATGAACCCGTTCTGGTTTGAGATAAATTCCTCTTCTACACGCTTGTCCAATACGGCAAACGCTTCAGGGCTGAGTGAGGCCGGCAGTTTAAAACTTGAAACTTCAATAATGTAGCCGTTGGCGGAACAGTCCGCCATGGATTCATGGTTCATAGTAAAAGTCCTTTAAATTAAATTGCTTATACAACTCAAATTAAGCTGCATCCTTATTGCAGTACTGCAAGTTAAATTTATTCTCTATGCCAGAAGGAAATAGTTAGGAATAGTCCGAATTGACGTTTTTCTTTATGCAAAAGATGATGATTTTTATGAGATTTTTCTTGTATAAAGGAGTCCGCTAATCAATTCGCTATCGGCATGAAGTGAATAATTCAATAAAGGGATAGGGATTAATGTCATTGGCAAAGATGCGGCTTTTAAATAACAAAATGGCATGTGAATAAAGTGACTTTAAATATTTCCCTTTCCTCTTTCGCCTGGCGGGGGATATTTTTCCGACGACCGGCAATGGACAATCCTGATCCCGGGTGTGAACAATAAGGGCGCTTGCAGCGCCGCCGTCGGAGCAGGGAGCGCAAACGCCACCCACTCGGCAAGCGGCGGCAACTGCGGTATGCTAAGCGGCTGAACAGCAAACCAAACCGGGCTATACGGAGACACCCCAGCGTGCCGAACTCTTCTTCTCAACTCGAACTTTTGCGCTCGGTCGCCGACGGCGTCGCGGCGCTGTTTTTCCCGAATGCGGAAGTGGTAATCCACGATCTGGCCACCAACAAGATTGCCTATCTGGCGAACAACCTGTCGAAGCGCAAACCGGGTGACGACGCCGGGCTGGACGACTTCGAACTTGCCGGCGGCGCCGGCGTGACCGGCCCCTATGAGAAGCTGAACTGGGACGGCAAAAAGATGCGCTCGGTGAGCATCGCCGCGCGCGACGAGCAGGGCAAGCCCAGCTATCTGTTGTGCATCAACCTGAGCACCGCGATGTTCGAGGACGCCCGCAACGCGCTGGACATGTTCCTGTCGGTCACCCGGCTGCAGCCACAGCCGCAAGCGCTGTTCAAAGATGACTGGCAGGAGAAGATCAACACCTTCCTGCACGACTGGCTGCGGCGCGAAAACGCCGCACTCGGCGCGCTGAGCCGCGAACAGAAACGACGGCTGGTCAGCGATCTCTATCATCAGGGGGCGTTCAAGGCCAAAAGCGCCGCGGACTACATCGCCAACGTGCTGTCGATGGGGCGCGCCACGGTGTACAAGCATTTGCGAGAGCTGAAGCAGGAGTAAAGGCGGCGGGAAAGGCGGAAGAAATGGGCGGCGCTGGCCGCCCATTTTGGTTACCAGCGGTAGTTGACCGAAGCGATGATGCTGCGGCCACTGCCGTAGATGCAGGCGTACTCGCCGCTGCAGGATGAAACGTATTTCTTGTCCGCCAGGTTCTGTACGTTGAGCTGAAGCGCTGCACCGCGCAGCGCCGACGAGGCCTGGCCGAGGTCATTTCTCACGGCACCGGCTGTTCCGGCCGGTGCTGCTCCCCCCAGTTGCACATCATGTCGATCACCGGGATCAGCGAACGCCCGCGCTCGGACAGGCTGTACTCCACCTTGGGCGGGATCTGCGGATACTCCTTTCTCACCACCAGGCGATCTTTTTCCAGCTCTTTGAGCGTCGAACTCAGCGTTTTGTACGAAATGGTGCCGATACAGCGCTGCAGCTCGTTGAACCGTAATACCGGCTTATACAACGCCAGCCAGTAAAGAATAATCATTTTATATTTGCCGTTGATCACCGACAGCGTATAGCCATAGCCGGTGTCTTCGAGGCTGATGCCCGTTGGGCTGCAGTGGGATTCAGCGGTCATTGGGTACTTTCTCCAGGGTAAGTATGTGTCGTGAGTGTGCGTATTTTACATTGTTCCAGCATAACCTATGATGCGCCGGTAGACACCTGACTGGAGAAATCGATATGAAAACCTTGGTAGTGGTGACCCATCCCGATATAGCGAACTCGGTGGTCAATAAACGCTGGCTGGAGGAGCTGCGGCGCTATCCGGAGCGGTATACCGTGCACGAACTGCATCAGGCCTATCCGGATTGGCAGATCGACGTCGCCCAAGAGCAGCGGCTAATTGAAGCCCATGACAACATCGTACTGCAGTTCCCGATTTTCTGGTTCAGCAGCCCGCCGCTGCTGAAAAAATGGCTGGACGACGTGCTCACCTACGGCTGGGCCTACGGTTCCCGCAGCGGCTACAAGATGCAAAACAAGAAGCTGGCGTTGGCGGTCACGGCGGGGGTGCGTGCAGAGGATTATGCGCGCGACGGGCGCTATCGTTATTCGCTGGAGGAAATCTTCCGGCCGTTTGAAGTCACCGCCGGCTACGTGCGGGCCGACTATGCTTCGTTCTTCGCCTTTTACGGCAAGGAGGCCGCGTCGGACGGGACGGTGGAGCCGCTGCAATCCCACGAATTGGATCGCAGCGCGCAAGGCTACCAGGCATTTCTCGCCGCCCTGAATTAACGCCGCGCCTCGGATGCGCCAGGGCGCGCGCATCCTGCTACTCGGTGTGAACGCCGAAACCGTCTTGCCCCGGCGCGAGATGCGCTTTCAGCGTCAGCTGCGGGATCAGATAGTCACCGGCGTTTTGCCGCCGGAAGCGGATTGGCTCGGCGTTCCACAGATTATCCAGCCGCTGCCCGAGCTGCTCGCACAGGGCGGCAAAGCGTGCCTCATCGGTTTTGCCGGCGCGGTAGGTGACGAACGGCGGCAGCACCTTGAAGCCTGGGTAGTGCAGCATGCCGTGCTGGATCGGGAACAGGATATCGTCGATCGGCCCGTTGATGCCGCGCGGGGCGTAATGAGACTCCCAGCCGCCGGCAGTAACGATCAGCATCGCCCGTTTGCCCGCCAGCGTCCCCTCGCCGTAACGGTCACCCCAATGGGTGTCGGAATGCTCACCCACGCCGTAGGCAAAACCATAGGCATACACGCGCTCTACCCAGCCTTTGAGGATCGCCGGCATCGAGAACCACCACAGCGGAAACTGCAGCAGCACCGCATCCGCCCAGCGCAATTTTTGCTGCTCCCGTGCGATATCGGCGCTCTGCATGCCGTTGGCGAACGCGCGCTGCGAATCCAGCGAAGGATCGAAACGAGCCGTTGCCGGGCCTTCCAGACTGTCGTCAGCGTCGAGCGCCGCTTTCCACTTCATGGCGTACAGGTCGGACACCTGTACCTGATGGCCGGCCTGCGTCAGGCGTTCAACGGCGAAATTTTTCAGTGAGCCGGTCAGCGACAGCGGCTCCGGGTGGGCGTATACAATCAGCACATTCATAACAGCTCTCCTTGGTGTGAGAGCTGCAGGTTAGGGCGTTAGTCGGTATATTAGAAATGAATTACCGTTATCCCAGGTATAACTATGAATAATTTAAGGCGGCTGGATCTCAACCTGTTGGTGACGCTCGATGCGCTGCTGGCAGAGCACAATGTCACGCGCGCGGCACAGCGGCTCAATTTCTCCCAGCCGGCGGTCAGCATGCATCTTGCCAAACTGCGGGCGATCTTTGACGATCCGCTGCTGTTGCCCGGCCCACGCGGCATGCGTCCGACCGCCAGAGCGGAACAGCTGCGGGAACCGTTACGTCAGGCATTGGCGGCGCTCGAGTTGGCGGTAACGCCGGCGACGCCGTTCGATCCCGCCGTGGCGACCGATACCTGGCGCGTGGCCGCCTTTGACTACGGCGAATCCACCATCGTGCTGCCGGCGCTGAACGGTTTGCGCACGGCGGCGCCCGGCACCCGGCTGGCGGTGCTGGAGATCGCCCCGGCGCACCTCGCCAAACGGGCGGAGCAAGGGGAAATCGACCTGGTGTTTCATACCCGAGAAGGTGCGCCATCCGGCCTGCGGCAGCGCACGCTGTTTAGCGAACGCTATGCGCTGGTGGGCCGGGTCGGCCACCCCAAGCTGCATGCCAGGCTGACGCCGGCGCAATTTTGCCAATTGGAGCAGGTGATGGTCTCGCCGGACGGCGGCGGGTTCTATGGCATGACCGACAGGGCGTTGGCGGACGTGGGGCTGACGCGGCGGGTGGTGCTTTCCGTGCCGCATTTTCTGTTCGTTATCTCCGTGCTGACGCAGTCCGATTTGGTGGCGATGCTGCCGGAGCGGCTGGTGCGCAACCAGCCTTTATTGCAACGGCTCGAGCCGCCGCTGGCGGTGCCGGGCTTTGAAATGACCATGCTGTGGCACGAACGATCGCATCGGGATCCCGCTCACCGATGGCTGCGCGAACATATCGTGCGTTCAGTGTGAGCGGGTTGGCGGGTTAAAGGGAGAAGCGTTTTTTGATTCTGTCGATCGGCGTGCCATCGCTGAGCGGCACCTGCGGCAAACGATCGTAATCGCGAAAGCCCATTTTGTGATAGTAGGCGAGGCCACCGACGTTATCCGCCCGAATGGTGGCGTTGATGTGCTTGAAACCGTGAGACTTCGCCGCCGCTAATGTGGCAGGGAACAACGCACTGCCGACGCCACGCACCTTCGGCGACAGGCGGGAGAAGGTGGCAATATCTGCGGTATCGGGCGGCAGGGCATCATCTGCGCTCAGCGCCTGGAAGCCCACCAACAGCCCATCTACCTCCGCGACCTGGCAGCTCAGCGCATTGCTGCCGCTGATGAACCATTCGCTGAATTCGGCGGGGGTGAGGGGCGTTTCTATCGCCGTCGTGCCGCCGGCGCCGATCACGTCATTCAATAACTGCGTCAGGGCTTCAGTGTCTTGCGGGGTTACCGTTCTGATCTTCATTGCGTTGCTATCTCCTATGATGAATCGGCTGGAACCATCGAAAGAAGATAGACGCAGGCGTCCGATAATGAAATATCGGAACGTGCCTGACCAAAAGACAGTGCGGGGAATTACATGAACAGGAAGCGGTCGGCCAGCGGAACCCCACGTTCGAGGCGCGGTGGCAACGCGTCGTCGCGATCGTCAGGCTGAGCAGCCTGCGGCGCGGCGTCTTCGGCTTTTTCAATCATCAGCTCGCCGAGCAGGGCCAGAAAACGAGTGAGCTTTTGCATATTCCCTCCGGATCCTTGATTACATTGAGAGTGATACTAATCGCCGCTCAACCGAATGGGAAAAACTTAAAACTCATATCCTAAGAACCGGATCGCATATCGCCTGACCGGGCGACGGTTGCCCATCGCCCGGCGTACGGTTTAGAAGGTGACGTTAACCTTGGCCCACAGGGTGCGGCCCGGCTCATTCACCGCGCTGTTGGCCGAATACCCGAAGGCGCTGTTGCCCGCCAGGTTGAGGTGTTCGCTGTAGGTCTTGTTCAGGATGTTATCCAGACCGGCGCTCAGCTTGACGTTTTTATTCACCTTGTAGGCGGCATTGGCGGAAAGCACACCGAAGCCGGCGCTTTCGGCAAAGTCTTTGCCTACCACGTTGCCTTCGTTGATCGCCACGCGGTTTTGGCTGCTGACCAAACGCCACAGCCCGGTGCCGCTCCAGTCGCCGTACTCATAGGTGAGCCCCAGACGCGCCTCCAGCGGCGGGATCTGCGGCAGCGGCCGGCCGTCGCTGGTGTTTTTGCCCCAGGAGTAGGCCAGGCTGGCGTCGGTTTTCCAGTGCTCGCTCAGCGGGTAACCCATGCCCATTTCACCGCCCATGATGTTGGCGTTGACGTTATCGGCCTGGCTGAGACGCGCGTTGTGCGGATCGTATTTGAACAGGATGAAATCATCGACGCGGCCCACGTAAGCGGAGACCCAGCCGTTGAAGCGTTTGCCGTTGTACTGCGCGCCGATGTCGAGCTGCGTGGTTTTTTCGCTCTTGACGCTGGAGAACGGATCCTTGCTGCCGTTCGGGCCGAGCTTCGGCGAGAACAGCTCCCAATAATCCGGGAAGCGCTCGGTATAACCGACGCCGGCATACAGCATCAGCGGCAGGTCGGCCAACGTATGCTCAAGACGCATAAAGCCGCTCGGCAGGGTGTCCGAACGCTCCCCGTCGCTGCCGCTGCGGAAATTCTCCACCAGGGTGCGGTCAAGACGCGCGCCGCCGATCAGTTTATCCTGTTCGCTGGTGGACCAGGTCAGTTCACTGAAGGCGCCGTAGCTGTTGAACTGGGCGTCTTTTTCCCAGCTGCCGCGGCTCATGCTGCGGTGGGTGTTGGTTTGGGTGTCCAGGCCGCTTTCAAGCTTCACGTCCTGCCACTGCCAGGTGCCCATCACGCGGCCGCCGACGGTGCGACGATCGAGCTGCATCGTCATGCCGGAGGACATCATGTGCCCGCCGTGGCCGCCCATACTCATACCGCCATGGCCCCCGTGGCCACCCATGCCGCCGCTGCCCGGCGAGCGCAGGGTGACGTTGTCCATCACGTGGTTGGCGTAGTTGTAGTAGACCTGCGCTTCCAGCTTATCCAGCACCTCGCCGATGTTGGATTTTTCCACCCGCATGCCCAGGCTTTCGCGCTTGAACTGCGAACCGTCCATGCTGCGGCCGGCATAGCGCGCTTCGCCGTTGCCGCGGCCCATAGTCACTTCCAGCAGCGTGTCGGCGTCCGGCGTCCAGCCGAGCGCCAGATCGCCGTTCCACTTGTCCCAGCGTGACGGCACGCGCGTATTCGTTCCGTCCTGATAGTCGTTGGAACGCGATTTGTTGGCCATCACTCGCAGGTAGCCTTGTTCGGCGCCGAGGCTGGCGTCGATATTCTCGTCCCATCGGCCGTTGGAGCCGGTCAGCACGCTGGCGTTGCCCTTGATGCCCGGCTTGTCGAAGCGCGGGCGTTCACGCTCGAAACGCACCGTGCCCGCCGACGATCCCGGCCCCCACAGCACCGTCTGCGGCCCTTTGGTGATGGTCAACAGATCGAAGCTTTCCGGCGAGATGTAAGAGGTCGGCGCATCCATCCGCGATGGGCAGGCGCCCAGCATTTCCGAACCGTCGGTGAGGATCTTCAACCGCGAACCGAACATGCCGCGGAACACCGGATCGCCGTTGGTGCCGCCGTTGCGGATCTGCGAAAAGCCGGGGATGGTTTTCAGGTAGTCCGAACCGTCGCTAGCCGGCACCGGCTGGCGCGGGGTTTTCGGCGAGGTGACGATGGTCAACGGAGAGTAGAGCGGCGCGGTAACGGTGATCACGTCGCCATCATTAACCTGTGCGTCGGTAGGGTGCTGATGCGCCTGCGCCGCGTGGCCGGCCAGCAGGAACAGCGGCATGGCGGTGGTGATGGCGCGGGTAACGGCGTTCTTTTTATAAGTCGGTTTAAACATCATCTTTCCTTAAGCTAACTTTTTTCCGTTCTTGGCCGTGGGATTATTCAGGCGTGGGGTGGCCTGGCGAAAATCACCATCGGAAAATACGGGGGTTAATTCCATCAACGTGGAAATAACCGGATTAATAATGTCGTCTCGATGATTAACCGTTGGGCGAATTAATTCCGCCGGGTTGAAGCGAACAACGGCAATACAGAGAACGGCAATGGGTTTATTGTTAAATCAGAGGAAAGAGACGGGGGGGCGCGCGGCTGTAATTCGGTATGAACGACGTGGGCAAACAGGGGAACGAGATAGTGAATCGGCGGCGGGCGCGAAGCCAGCAACCGGGACCAGAACAGCGGGGCGTGGCTCACGTCCAGCAGCGGCGCGTGCAGCAACAGCACGCAGTAGCCGCAGGCGCTGTCGTCCATCATCATCGCCATGTTGTGATGGCCGCCGCCGTGCTGCATCAGCGGCTGTGAGGCTTTTTCAGGCTCAGGCGGCGGCGAGTGCATCCCGTGATGCATCGGCATCTCCATGCCGCAATCCGCCATGACGGTCGTTCCAGCACTTCCGGCGCGTACATGCTCCAGGGATCGCGAGACCACCGGCGCAATGAACAACATCAGAATGGCAAACATCCCTAACCAGGCGGCGGCCCGATGTCGCGATGCAGAGCGCTGAATTAACGACACAATCAACCTAAAAAAAGGGTTAACACAGGGTAGGGAATTGTACTGGTTTATGTCGAAATGTTAAAACCTTTTATTTCTGGTCAACGGTCTGTTGATGAATATATTATCGGATAAGCGCTTTAATTCTGACCAAAGGCTATTTTTTTTGGCGCCAATCACGTGACGGGGACAATATTAATGACGGAAAAACTGGCGAGCACCATTATCCCGCTTTATGACGAACATGCCGCCGCCTGGGAACGTCTCAGACCCACCACGCTGTTTGAACGGCCGTGGCTCGATCGCTTTTTGCAGTTCACCCCGGCCAATGCGCGGCTCCTCGATCTCGGCTGCGGCAATGGCACGCCGATCGCCGCCTATTTTATCGAACAGGGGTATCGGGTCACCGGCGTCGATGGTGCTCAGGCGATGATCGCGCGCTGCCGGCAGCGTTTTCCGCAGCAGGAGTGGCGAAAAATGGATATGCGCCAGCTGGATTTGGCGACGAAGTTCGACGGCCTGCTGGCCTGGGACAGCTTCTTTCATCTGGCGCGCGACGATCAGCGCCGGATGTTTCCGCTGTTCAGACGGCATGCCAGGCCGCAGGCCGCACTGATGTTCACCAGCGGCCCAGCCGACGGCGTGGCGATCGGCAGCTTCGAAGGCCAGCCGCTGTTTCACGCCAGCCTGGCGCCGGAGGAGTACAGACGTTTATTGCAGGTGAACGGCTTCCGCGTGGTCGACCATGTGGTGGAAGATCCCGCCTGCGGGGGAAGAACGGTCTGGTTGGCGCAGCTTGTTTAGTGACAATGTCACGGGCAGATTCCCCAGAACCTGCCCGTGAGCGTTATTTAGCGCTGACTCGCCAAACGGTGTTGCCCACGTCATCCGCAATCAGCAGGGCGCCGGTCTTGTCGACCGCTAATCCTACCGGTGCGCCATAGAGTTCCTTCTCGTCGTCGGAGACAAAGCCGGTGACCACCGCTTTGAGTTTGCCGACCGGTTTACCTTGCTCGAACGCCACGTAGCTGATCCGGTAGCCGTTCAGCGGCGAGCGATCCCAGCTGCCGTGCTCACTGACAAAGGCGCCGCCGCGATACTCGGCCGGCAACGCGTTTGCCGTATAGAACAGCAACCCCAGGGGCGCGACGTGCGAGCTGAGGGCGTAGTCCGGCTTGATGGCTTTCGCCACCCGATCCGGCCGCGCCGGCTGCACCCGCCGATCGACGTGCTGGCCGAAATAGCTGTAAGGCCAGCCGTAGAAGCCGCCGTCCTGTACCGAGGTCAGGTAGTCCGGCACCAGATCGGCGCCGATCTCGTCACGCTCGTTGACGATGGCCCACAGCTTGCCGCTGTGCGGTTCCCACTGCAGCCCGGTCGGGTTGCGCAGGCCGCTGGCGAAGACACGGCTGGCGCCAGAGGTGGTGTCCACTTCCAGCACGGCGGCGCGCCGGTACTCTACGGCCAGGCCGTTTTCGGTGATGTTGCTGTTGGAGCCGACGCCGACATACAGCTTTTTACCGTCCGGGCTGGCCAGTAGGGCCTTGGTCCAGTGGTGGTTGATGGTGTCCGGCAGATCGGCCAGCTCTTTACCCGCATCACTGATGCGCGTTTCGCCCGGCTGATAGGTGTACTGCATGATGTTGCCGGTGTTGGCCACGTACAGGGTGTTGCCAATCAGCTGGACGCCGAATGGGGAATCGAGCCCCTCGAGGAAAACATGCTTTTCCCAGCTGCCGTCGGCGGTTGGGCGCAGCAGGGTGATGCGGTTACCGCCTTTGCCGCCTTTACCGGACTGGCCTTTCACCAGCCCGGCGATCAGCTGCTTGGGCGTGCTCACCGCCTCCGTACCCGGCCCGTTGGCTTCCACCACCAGGACATCGCCATTCGGCAGGGTAAGCAGCTGGCGCGGATGCAGCAAACCGTCCGCCACCTTATCGATTTTCAAACCCTCGGCCACTTTCGGCATCTGGTTTTGCTGCCAGCCGACGCCTTTTGGCACCTGCATCGGCGGCATCAGGAAGTTTTGCGCCGCCGGCAACACCGGATCCGGCCCCATTTGTTGTTCTGGCGAAATGACGGCGCTGTTATCGCAGCCGGCCAGCGCCAGCACGGCCGAAAGCGCAATCGCGGTGGATGATAGCTTCATGAAAACCTCCTTATTTTGCGCAGGCGCCCACGGCCAGCAGAATGTTGGCGAGGCTCAGCAACGCGACCACGATCGCAGACAGCACCAGGCCTTGCGGCACCACGGCATACGCATCCCGGCTATGCACGAAAGCGTTAATGATGGCGAGAACGATGGCGATCAGATTCAGCCAGAAATGGAGCCTGACCGGTGAGCCCTGCAGCCGGCCGCTGCCGAACCACACCTGAACCAGGTTAATCAGCCGGGGAATAATGGCAAAAACCAGGCCGATGGCGATCAGCCAGCTGGCACCATTGACCCACTGAATATTCGCCGTGCAGGCATAGATGATGTCGAAAATCAGCGCCGCGGTGAAAAATCCGTAGGGTAGCGGATTGAGCCATTCATAGACGGCCACCGCGACCGCTGAAGGCCTTGCTGTGGTTTGCGTGGTCATGCAGGTATCTCCATGAAAAATGATAGGTAAAAAGGCGTAGGCCCCTTAAAGCTTTGTTCAGATTCACCGATTTGAACAATTTTGATTCTCATTTTTAGCATGCGATGCTAAAACCTAAACCCTCACTGCGGCATTATCAATGGCTTAGCAACATCGGGAGGAAGGGCATGAGTATAGAGCGCGTTCAGCAATTTCTGGCCGAGCACGCCCCGGAAACGGCGGTAACGGTGCTGACAAAGAATACCGCGTGGCGCTGGCGGCGGAAGCCTTTGGCGTGGAAAGTGGGCAGATCGCCAAGACGCTGTCGTTTCGCGTGAACGACGGCGTGGTGCTGTTGGTGATGGCGGGAACCGCCAGAATCGACAACAAGAAGTACAAACAATTCTTCGGCGTAAAGGCGCGCATGCTGCCGGCGGAGGAGGTGGAGGCGCTGACCGGCTATCCGCCCGGCGGCGTTTGCCCCTTTGCCGCACCGGCAGCGGTGAGAATTTACTGCGATCGCAGCCTGTGCAGCTACGGTGAAGTGCTTCCGGCAGGTGGCAGCGATAACTCCGGCGTGAGAATTGCGCCACAGCGGCTGGCCAGCATCACCGGAGCAGAGTGGATTGACGTGACGAGGTAACGTTAAGTGACGATGTCACAATCGCATTATGTTAAATCCAATGTATTACTCATGATTAATGTGCTGTTTTAACTGGAAAAATCACTAGATCATCGGGTTATGGCAAACCGCTTCGATATTGTGGCCATCCGGGGCGATCACAAATGCCGCATAGTAGTGGGCATGGTAATTGGGCCGCAAACCGGGCGCGCCATTGTCTATGCCGCCGGCATTTAGCGCGGCGTGGTAGAACGCATCGACCTGTTCACGGCTGCTTGCGGCAAATGCCAGGTGCAGGTGTGCCGGTTTTTCATCGGTTTGAAACAGGCACAATGACACGTTATCCCGATCGGGACAAAGTTCGACGCCATAGCCGGGCTCGCCTTCGGCAACGATCTTTACGCCCAGCGGCGCCAGCGCATTGAGGAAAAACGCTTTGCTAAGGGCAAAGTCGCTGACGCCAAATTTCACATGGTCAAACATGGAGAGGCTCCTGGAGCGTGGAAGAATATTCCCTTCAGTATAGCCAACGCCGTGGTGGGCGCCGAAAGCGATGCAAACGCACGCCAATGCGCATTTAGCATACAAATCGTGCCCGTTTAAGTGACGCGTTTGGGAGAAATCTGCAGTATCGTAGCCGCCACGTTTTATCAGATTTCACGTAGCGCGATCAAAAAAGCAGGGGATTTCTGGCCAATACCGGCAGTTTGCGCCATAGAAAATCATGTCCGGTCATCATTACTTGAGCGGGAAATGGCAGCACGCATCATCACGGTCGAGAGCTATGATCTCTGGAACACTATCAAGATGAAGCGCTGAAACTACGCGAGATATTGGCTGGTGTGTTTAAGGGTAATTCATCATATCGGTAGTACAGCAGTGCCAAACCAACAATTGTTATCTTGCTGGACTTGAAAGCCTGGCGGCGTTGGATGGTGTGAATAACAGGATGCATGACATGAGGTCTACGCCGCGTGGCGAGAACGGCATTACCGGCAGGCGTTGCTGCAGCAAGTGAACAGGCGATCAGACAGTTAGCGTTCAGAGATTTTCTGCGCAAGCATCATGGTATTGCTGAGCAACACAAACACCAGGCAGCAGAAGACCGCCGGCAAAAACCGGCGGCTTATGGTCGGTTGAAAAACGAATTAGTTCAGCGGCATGAGAGCAGCCGGCGCCAGCATGGCTGGCCGCAGGAGAAAACCCATGAATCAGGCCCGGACGGCAGAATCCACATATCATCACCTTTGTCTAGCCAATGTTGAAATGTCGTGCTGAAAACAAAGCTGACCTGACGTCAGTGGAGAGTCTGGACAATGCCTTTTTAAGGTTGAGTCAGGCTTTGGAGGAAGAACGTGGTTGCCAGGTTTTCTCGGCTATCATCAGTTTACGTACGGTCTCTTTTGAAATCCGGACACCGTATTCTGTGGTCAGAATTCGCCAGATGGCTGACGGATTCATACCCCGGCCGCGTGAGCGAATAAGCTGCAGTGCCTGATCTCTGATGGTGGTGTTTAACTGATGATTGCCGGGCTTTCCACGGCGCCGGCTGACCAGACCGGCTGGCCCCAGCTCGCGATAGCGCTTAATCAGGCGGGAGCACTGACGACGGGTGAGCTCCATGGACTCTGCCACTTCTGCCAGCGTGATTTCCCGCGCCATATAGGCTTCAATCAAATCCAGGCGTAGCGCTTCGTGAAGTGTCAGGAGCACTGGTTTGTTGTCGTCCATTTTTCTCTCATCTGTCGGCCATATCAGATCCACAGGTGAGGGAAGGGCTCATCGCTTCAGGCTGGGGATAAAATCCTGCGGACTGGCCAGCACCGGGTTGATCGCCCTGAGCTCTTCCAGTGCACGCTCCTGAGCGCGCCTGCGGGGCATTTTTGTACTGCGCATTCGCTTTCCTTCAGCCTCCAGCTCGTCCTGTTTCTGCTGTGCCAGCCTCAGAACGGCACCCAGTCGTTTGTTATCAACAACCGCCCCCTGATCAACGCAGGTCAGTTTATCGAAAATCTTATAACCCAGTGGCCGGTGCTGATGCCGGAAAGTAATGCTTCCGTCAGGGTAATCATAAACGGTAATTTTTTCACCTGCTATGCGCGTATTTTGTTCGGTGGGTTCAATGATATACATGACTTTATCATACTGAAAAGTCAGTGCTTTCGATAAGGTCCGTAGCTCCTGCCAGGCGAAGATATCATTCAGCTCCAGTGGACTCTGTGTGACCGCACGGTGCAGATCTTTAGGGTATTTTGCCGGCCGGGAGAAACGACGGTTAAAATCAGACATGAAATGTTCAATCCACTGATTGGCTTCAGCAACCGAGCTGATGTTCTGCAGGCGCATCTCTTTAATCAGTCGATCCTGGAGCGTTTTATTTACCCGTTCCACGCGACCTTTTGCCTGGCTGCTGTTGGCACAAATCAATTCGATCGCCAGTTCCCGGAGAGCCCGTCCGAACTGGGTTGTGCCGGTACGTCGGCTCTCGGGTCCGCTGACCCTGAACACCGCATGCTTGTCGCTGTAAAATGCGACAGGTTTACCATGTTTATCAATGTATTGCCGGGTAGCCATCATGTAGTCAAACGCGTTTTCTGAATCACAGAATCGCAGGTGCATCAGGCGACCTGTGGCGTCATCCATGAAGACCAGAAGACAGCATTTTGGGGCTCTTCCTTCGAACCAGTCATGGTGAGAGCCATCGATCTGAACCAGTTCGCCGAAACAGTCGCGACGATAGCGCGGCTGGTAAACCCGGGTTCGCCGGCGGGAATGAGGACGCCAGAGACCGTCGGCTGTCATCCAGTTACGGATGGTTTCAACGGAGAGATATATATGATGGCGTTCAGCCAGTTTTTCGGTTGCGAGCGTTGGGCCAAAATCTGAATAGTGGCACCGGATCAAATCCAGGGCTTTACAGCGTGTTTCTTCATCGATCCGGTTGTTTGCAGGACGTCCACGGCGGGAAGATGCAAATGCGGTTGCGCCATCTGTCCGGTACAGACGCACAAGACGCTGCACCTGACGAACACTGAGCTTAAGTATGTCTGCTGCGTCGCGCTGAAGCAAAGCCCGGTCAAATACTCGCTGAATGATGCCAAGCCGGTAAAGTTCTTTGTCTGTCATAGTCACCAACATAAGATCGCGGTCCTGTGCTGAGCAAAATGAAGGCTTAGCGTACACGACGCGTGTGAATTGTGCTGAGACGACAATAACGCTTTGTGCTGACAACCTTTGTCAAGGCTCAATTGAAATGTCCGTTATCCAGCTCAATTAAAATGACCACTTTGATCTCTCATTCTCTTTACTGATAGACTTTCCTCCGACTGAAACAACAGGATGATTGAGCCCATGCTTCGATACGAGTTAACGCCGAACAATGCAGGTTTTATACTGTGGGGAGATTCAGAAGCCCTGAATGAATTACATGAACTCATTCATTACATCGTGGATGAAAGCCCACTGATTAAAGTTAAAGACGGATTTATGTTATCCCTTGCCTATGATATTCGTAAAGCACGGGAAGGTAATCGTCGTGTTGAGCAACATCAGTATGATCAACATGATACATATAAGCTTTATGGTGTTGAGCTTTTATGGCCTCTGGTCCTGGTACAGTCCTCAATACTCAGAAACTCAATGGGTTATATTCAGACAGACAAAAACCAGCTGTCTGTCATGTATGCCTTTGAATACCTGATAGAATCAGCATTAACAGAGTCTGAGAGAACAACGTCGAATGATATTATGCTAACAGTAAAATATGCATCAGACTCTGATTTTAATTTCATTGAGGATAATATTGACAGCAGGTGCTGCTATTTTATCAGCCTATCTCCGGAGCAAAGAAAAAAGCAGTTAATCAGTATTGTTCGTTCTTTTCATTCATTATGGGGTAAGTATGCCCGTGAAAAGCAGGACATAAAGATGCTGAACGAAATGAATAATACATCATGGGTCTGGCCGGACAATATCAACTGGTGAGCAACCACTGTCCGGCCAGTGAGTACCATCAGCGGGCTCTTTTACCAAAAATGTCCTCTGAACGTGACTGAAGCTGTTTGAGTGCTTCGAGCATGTCATCATTATCCAGTGAGCGCTGGGATTTCTTCCCTTCCTGCTTTGGCCGTCGTCGGGAAGGGCCATCTCCAGCGGGAATTGACTGAGAGCGCGTGTTATCCCGCTTGCTCTGCACCAGACTGATAAACTCCAGGGTTCGGCCAAGACGCTTGTTATCGACAATCGCGCCCTGGTCGATTTCTGACAGTCGGTCGTAGGTAGAGTAGGGAAGTAGCGTACCGTTCAGGCGCAGCTCTTTTCTGCCATCAGGATAGTGATACACATCGATATATTTACCTATTGCACGGCGACTCAGTTCGCTGTCTTCAATCAGGTACAACATTTTATCATATTGTATCGTCAACGATTTTGAGACTTTACGTTTTTCACGAACAGTGAAAATAAGCCCCAGGTCCTCATCATGTTCTACAGCACGGTGTACGTCAAAATCATGTCGCGGTACTTTGCCAAAACGGCGGTTATAGTCAGCCATATAGGCCTCAGCGAAGTCATTTGCAGCCTCCATTGAACAAATGCCCTGTAACCGCAGCTCTTTGACCAGACGATCCTGTAAAGTGAGGTGAGCTCGTTCTACACGCCCTTTGGCGGGACTGGTTTCTGCACAGATAGTCTGGATGTTCAGTTCATGCATGGCTCGCCCAAACTGAGTATGCCCGTCTCCGCCTGTGGCGTGTTTATTGTTAACACGAAAAACACCGGCTTTATCGCTGTACAGTGCCAGCGGTTTACCATGCTTATCGATATAGCGCCGCGTGGCTTCGAAGTAAGAAAACGTGGACTCCGATTTAACAAACAACAGTTCCATCAGTTTGCTGGTTGCATCATCAACATAGACCAGCGCGGTGCAGGCCGGGCCACGGCCTTCAAACCAGTCGTGATCACAGCCATCTATTTGTATCAGCTCACCAGTACACGGACGCCGGTACCGTGGTTGAGGGATCCTTGCGGCACGTTGTTTACGGGGAACCCATAAGCCAGCCCGCACCATGATGCGCCGGACAGTTTCTTTGCCAAGAAACAGTCCGTGGAGTTCTTCGAGCTTTTCACGCGCCAGAGTCGGACCGAAATCAGCATAACGCGTCTTGATCAGTTCCAGAGCCTGATCTGCGAGCCCGGGTGGCAACTGGCGGTTACCACGCATGCCACATCGTCTGCTGGCCATACCAAGCGGTCCGCCTTCACGGTAACGGGCAAGAAGTCTGCGGCATTGCCTGTCGCTGATACCGAGGTGCTCGGCCGCACGGCGCGTTGTGATGCGACGTTCAATGACGTCCTGTATAATCTTGATCCGGTTGATCTCTTTCAAAGTAAACACTCCTGAGCTTTCTGCGCTCATGATATGCCTCCCGGTAGTTTAAACGGACCAGTGAAGCTTACCATAGCGCGGACATCTGAATTGAGCCACAGGCGGACATTACTATTGAGCCATTACAACCTTGGTGCGCATAATGTATATTATGTTAAATATAACATGGTGAATACTAACCGCCATAGCGTGGAGTTTTCCTGAGTACGTAACTCTCTGCTGCTTATCGGGACTCTTCCATAGACCCCCTAACCTTTTACTACTACCATGCTCTATGGAATGTTGATGGAAAATTTATTTTTTAAATTTCCTATAAACTCTTAATGCTGAGTAAACAAGCGAGCAATAAGTGACAACAGTAATTAAAAACTTTGATAAGTTAACTGGCGCAGAAAACCACGCTTGATAGCTAATAACGCCTGCACCGCTGAGAAGAACGGAGCCAACCAGGATAGATAAAAATACAATTAATGAACTTATAATCGTTGTCACTTTTACAATCCTTTTGATGATAGCAATCTCATGTTATTGCTGAAAATTCAGACCTTACAAGAACCGCCCATTGAGTTATTACAGTTATTTTTACTCCCTGCATTGCTACTCTGCCCACCATTGGAACCTTGATTACTGAAGCAGCCGCCTGCTATTGCTCCTCCGACGAGCCCAACAGCGAGTCCTCCCACTCCACCGAGGGAACCTGCAATCATCCCACCGATAATTCCATTATTACAATTTGTTATGGCATCACCCTGTTTTGAGTAATAACCACCGTTAGTGTTGTTACTGCCACCACCTTTCCCACTACTAGTTCTACCACCATTATCAACACGGTCACCGCCATTGTTGCCTCGACCGCCAGAGACAAAATCTAAGATTGAAGGATCAAGAACTTTCATAAACAACTCCTTTTGATTATTGGCTAAACTTGTGTAATCCTTTGTAAAGCAATTAACCATTAACTCATTTTTACATTTGAAGCAAGAAAAATGCAGTTATCACGAGGTCTTTGTATCTTCCAGAGTTTTATAAACAGTGGAACGGGCAATGTTGAGCTGCCGAGCAATTTCCATTGCACCAATGCCCTTCTGGTGAAGGGCCCGCGCGTGGAACTAAAATGGGTCTGCTTACAAGACCAGCTCGAAGCTGGTCTCGGGAATTGATATGAAAACCATTATTTTATAGAGCAGGTCAAATCTTCATTGAGTGTGAAGACTCTATCCTTATCAATCTCTTCAGTTTTATCACCGCACGGAATGTATTTTGTTGTAAAAGGATTATAAAAGCCAACTTGAATCATTGAATGCTCTTTAATTGATGTTGCCTTCCAGTAATCGGTACTTACTGAGAACAACCTTGTTTCATGCGGATTTAGATATCCCAAGACAGAATCTGAAGAAAAGTTATTGGCCTTATCCACTGAAAAAGCCGGATAAACTTTTTTCTTTGAATTATTTTCTACAGTATAGATATGTGGTGCATCAGGCTTGTAGTTACCTTCAGTTTCAATACAATTCCCAGTGATTCTCCAGCCATGATGTGATGTAACAATCATTGAATAGTTACACCCTCGACTATTTCCATTGAGGGATGATGGTACTGACTTTTCAGCAATGCTAGTACCATTTTCATCTTCGACAGAGATTGAAATATTCTTCTGTGGAACTACAGGATTTCGTGAGTCATAGAATCTTGTGTCTTTACCCTCTTTGACAACAGTCTCACCATACTTTAGCTGATAGCGCAAACCATCTGGATTTTCTAAATTAAAACTGTCAGCCATAGCTAAACTTGAAAAAGAGCCCAAAATAGCGATTGGCAGAAAAACATTTAATTTCATCTCACTCCACCTTTAAATTAAATTTAATTAAAACAATCACTTACAGAATTAATTAACTCATTAAAAAGGAACTCAACAAGAATTTCATTTAAACATTAGCTACCATTGTGGATATCTACAACTTTACTTCAAATAAAAACGATTTTCATTGAAATGAAAAACAAAGAAAACTTATAAGAATTAGTTAATTTCACCGCATGGCGGCTCGCGATATCCCAGGCGTCGATGAGGTTTTCGATAATTTCCCGCAGATCGCGGGCAGACAGCCGTTGCGGCTAAGGGCGTTTATCCGCAAGCACCGTGACAAGCTGGTCTACTGAGCCTCGCAAGGTTCGCCGGCCAAAACCGGCGAACCTTACTTTTCCCTCCCGCCGTACCGTCACAGCATCCATTCGATCGGCAACCAGCCGGCCACGGTGAGAATAATGCGTTTTACCCAGCCGGCGCCGGGCTCTTGCTGATGCACCTCGGTGTGGCCGTCTTCGAAGGCTTCGTTCCACACCATTTTGCCCTCGGGCGTCAATACCGGCCGATAGGCGGCGTATTCAAGCGGGCCATCAAACAGTTGGCGGGTGTCGGCCGCCAGCGTCGGGCTGTCTATCAAGAAGCCCATTTCGCAGTTCAGGTGCGCCGAGCGCGGATCAAAATTGAACGAACCGATAAATACCCGCTTATCATCGATGGCGAAGGTTTTCGCATGCAACGCCGCGCCGGACAGCCCCAGCGGCTTGAGTTCCTTGCGCCCCGTCGGTTGCCCGGCGCGCAGCTTCAGTTCGAACAGCTCGACGCCCGCCTGCAGCAGCTCACGCCGGTATTTGGCGTAGCCGGCATGCACCACCAGCACGTCGGTGGTGTTCATCGCGTTGGTCAGCACGCGTATGGACTTCCCCTGTTTGGCAAGCGATTCAAAGAAGCTCGCCCCTTCCCGCCCCGGCACGAAATAGGCGGAAACCAGATCCAGTTGCCGGCCGACGCCGCCGATGATCTTGCCGAGCTGCGTCACCATCAGCCGATCGCGCGACGCCTTGCCCAGCCCTTTCGCCGGATCGTCGGCCACCAGCTCTACCTGGGTGAATTCCGGCTGGACGGCGCCATCGCGAAAGCGCACCGCGCTGGTTTCCAGCTGCACCGCCAGTTTGCGGGCCCGGTCGCTGCTTTCGGTCGCGGTGGCCTGCGTCAGGAAGGCAGAAAGATTGCCTTTGCCCCGGATAATCTGCTCAACGCCGAATACCGAGGCGCTGTTCCAGTAGCGATCGAAGACGTCGGCAGTCTCCGCCACCACGCTACCGACGCTCAACACGTCGAGATCGAGGAAATAGTTTTCGTCGCCGACCTGGAAATACTCGTCGCCAATGTTGCGCCCGCCGATGATCGCCACGGCGCCATCGACGATATAGGACTTATTATGCATGCGCCGATTCATGCGCATAAAGTCGAAGGCGTAGCCGGCCAGCTTCGGCGTACGCACGGTAGACGGGTTAAACAGACGGATCTCGATGTTTTTCTGCGCGTTCAACGCCGCCAGCGTCTCATCCATGGCGACGCCGTTATCGTCCAGCAACAGCCGCACACGCACGCCGCGTTGAGCCGCGTCATACAGGGTTTTCAGCAGGATCTGCCCGGAGGTGTCGTTATGCCAGATATAGTACTGGGCATCGATCGACCTTTCCGCCATCCGCGCCAACGCCAGGCGGCTGGCGAACGCATCGTGGCCGCTGACCAGCGGCACCACGCCGCTCAGGCCGGGATGCGCCGCCATCTGTTCGGCGGCCCGCGCCGGCAATAGCGCGGCAGGATCCGCCGGCAATGCCGCCTGCGGCAGACGCTGGGAAATATCCGGCAAACGAAAGAGGACTCTTGCCGCAATAATGGCGATCGTCACGGCGATAATCAGATATACGACAATTTTTATCACGGGAAGCGGCCTCGGAGGTTGACTGCTTTGCTTTATACGTCATTAGGTTGCTTCAATCTATAGGAGAAGCTCGCTCTACAATAAGGCTATAGCGTAAAGCGCGAAGGCGAAACGCCAAACAGTTTTTTAAACGCCACCGAATAGGCGCTGTGGCTCTCATAACCGCTTTCGAAGGCGGCATGGATGATCGAGTTGCCGGCCAACAGCAGCGGAATGGACGACAGCAGCCGCAGACGCTGCTTCCACTGGCCAAAGGTGATGCCGGTTTGCTGAGTGAAGTGACGCTGGAAGGTTTTCGCGCTGATCGCCAGTGAATCGGCCCAGGCCTCAATGCCGCTATCGTCGGCCGGCGTGATGACCAACAGCCGGCAAATCTCGGCCATTCTCGCCTCTGCCGGCCAAGGCAGATGCAGCGCCAGCTGCGGCTGCAGGCTCAGCTCCT
Organism: Serratia sp. SSNIH1; assembly: GCF_002935055.1. Taxonomy (NCBI): domain Bacteria; kingdom Pseudomonadati; phylum Pseudomonadota; class Gammaproteobacteria; order Enterobacterales; family Yersiniaceae; genus Serratia; species Serratia sp. SSNIH1. The sequence goes on along the minus strand of NZ_CP026383.1, from coordinate 3,020,511 downwards.
CAAGGAACAACGCTCTGAGCAGCGTATTGCGTTTGGTCTCCGCCCCTTCGGGCGCCAGCGTCGCCAGCTGAGCGATCAGTTCTCGCAGCAGCGGTGAGACCTGCAATACGCCGTCGCGCAGCGGCAAACGCGCGGCGGTGACTTCATCGACCAAAATCCCGTAAACGCAAATGTTGCTCTGCATGACCAGCTGATGTTCTACCCCCGGCCGCAGCCAGACCGCGGTGGTGGGCGGCACGATCCAACGCCCGCTGCTCGCCTCGACCGCCATAACGCCCTGTTGCGAATAGAGCAAATGGCAGCGTTTATGCGAGTGGTAAGGAATCACAAAGCCCGCCGGATAGTGTTTCACCAGCCCCGTTACCTCGAACGAGGAGTTTTCGTGGCTGCTGAGGTCGATGCGTTTCGTTTCGGCGTTGTCGACTTCGAATCCCATGGTCGTTTGTCCCTTTTGATAACGCAAATGTCTTTTATTTGATAGAGGCGACGTATGATCCTCCATATAGTGACGTTCTCGCAAGCCACACCAGGGGCCTTATGCGAAGAAACTCACTATTTACACCAAAATTTCATCGTTCTGCGTAAAACAAAGGCGATGACGTTGCGCATGCGCTGCGCGATGGCGGCTCGTTGCGGGGGCGACGTGGCCGAAAGTGATGGAAAGGGAAAGCACGGTGGCTTAAATCAGGAGGTATACGCATCAATCAGCAGGTAGCTCAGCCTGGGGGGCGGCTTAATGCTGCAGGGATAGGGAGAGCACCTAGGCTCTCCTCTATCCATTCATGTTATCACCTCAACGGGCCAACTCGGCGCCGTCCAGTTCGGAAATCGCCAGACAAATCACTTCAGTAATGGCCTGTACCGTATAGGCGGTATTGGCAGGGATGATTAACATCTCATGGGGTTGCAACGTCTGATCGTCAACCTTCAGTTCACCGCTCAGCACCATCAGTTTCACCCACCCCGGATGAAAACGCGCCGGTTGTCGGCTCCCGGCATCCAACTTCAGCAACGCCGTATGGCCAGGCGTCTCCCGTTTCAAAATATGAAAACGCACCCCATCGTAAGGCATGTTTTCGTAATGCAGTGACGCCAGTGTTCTCTTATGCATGGTAAGTGTCCTCGTGACCTGTGAGTAGCTGCTCCGCCTTCGGTCGCCATAAAAACGATTGGCGGCTGTCCCTACCGAAAGCACCGTCTCGCAGCCTCTTGGCGAACGGATTAACTGTCGTACTTGCAGCGGCCTGTACGGCCACCGCTTCATGCCTAACCTGCCTCAGGCATGCTACTAAATATATAAGAGCCTCGCCGACGGCGCAAAAAACCGCTGCCAGGTTAAGCGTATATTCATTTCCCGTCGTCAAATCGCTCGGGGCGATAAGCGTGCGGAATGGCGTGCGCGACCGATGCCCCGACAATCCCGGCGCCCACGATAACCATGCGTGATGATGTTCCATTCCTTTAATGATGTCCGTACCTCATTGTCAGTGCTGCCGCCAAAGCAAGCAGGCCGCCAGACAGGCTACTCCACCGCCGCAGGCCAATACGGCATAAGACGTGCACCAGCTCTGGGTGGTATCCATCACGACGCCAAAGGATAAAGGGGCGAACGAACCGATGCCGAACCCCAGCAGCGATCGCCAGCCCATCACGCTGCCGAGCTGTTGCGGCGGCACGTTGTCCGCCATCGCGGCCGACAGCACGCCGGAGTCGCCGAGGATGAAGAAACTGCCGATGCTGACGGCCAGCAGCGTCCAGCCCGGCCCCCAGTTCGCCGACCACCCCATCAGCAGCGAGCCCAACGCGCCGGCGGCGCCCATAAACATCAGCACCGATGCACGGTTGAAATAGTCGGAAACGGTGCCGACAATCAGCGTGGCAACCATGCCGGCCAGGTGGATCACCGCCGCGACGATCAATCCGGCGCTGAGCGGATCCAGAGAGAAACCGCTCAACGCCTCGCTGACCAGGCTGGGCGCCCAGGCCCAGTTGCCGAGCAGTTCCCAGCTGTGGGCGATATACCCGATCAGCAACAGCAGGGTCGCATAGGTGATCGCATAGCTTTCACGTTTCGTCTGCCTCCCCAGCGTGCGCAGCTGCGGTTCCCGATAACCGACCAGGGCCAACGAACCCGCCAGCGCCCCCAGCAACGCACCGGCGGCACACAGGGAAAACGCCACGCCGGCCCCCCAGCGCATGGCGCTCCAACCGGCGATGAAAACCGACAGAAAATACCCCAACGAACTGGCCGCCAGCATCATGCCGATGGCGTAACCGCGCCGGGCCGGGCCGTTCATCCCCATCGCCAGCAGCAGTGCCGGCGTATAGGCGCCGCCCTGCGTCAGGCCGACGAAGGCCATCAACACCAGCGCGCCGGCATAAGAATGGGCAAACACGGCGAACAGCATCAGCGCAGCGGCGCCCAGCCAAGAAAACAGCAGGTAAACCCGGCGCGCCCCCAGCGAATCACACCACCAGGAAGCCACCAGCAACGCCAGGGCGTTGGTCAGGCTGAACACCGTTTGCACCGTACCGGCGGAGGCGGCGTCGAGCTGCCACTCGCTTCTGATGGTCGGCAGTGCACCGGCGAACATCATGGTGCCCAGGCAGAGGCCGGCCCGGCTCACGCAAAGCAGAAAGAAAGCTCGCATCTCAGCGCCGCCTCCCTGTCCATCGAGGGGTGAGGATAATTCGACTAACACGAACGACAGACGAGGAAAATCGCTGCATGGCACACTCGGCAAACCGGGAAAGATGCGTGATAATAGTGAGAAAAATCAATGTCTGACAAACGATCTTTCCTCGCTCATTTGGTTGAGCTAGACTCAACCTATGAAAAAAATTCACTCCCTGCCGCACCTGTCCGCTTTCGAAGCCGCCGCCCGCCTTGGCAGCTTCAGCGCCGCTGCGGATGAGCTGTTTCTCACCACCGGCGCGGTCAGCCGCCACATTCGCAGCCTGGAAGAGCAGCTGGGGATCACACTGTTTTATCGCGGACACAAGTCCGTGCGGCTGACGCCGGCCGGCGAGAATTTTTCCCGCACCGCTTCGCGGGTGATAAGCGAACTGTATGCTGCGGAAAGCGCACTGAAAGCGAGCGCCGGCCGGCAGCGGCTGGTGGTGCACAGCCTGCCGACGTTCACCATGCACTGGCTGATGCCGAAGCTGGCGGCGTTCAATGAGATTCATCCGGAGGTCGCGATTGATATCACCACCAGCACAGGGGCCGTCGATCGCAATACGCCGTTTGATCTGGCGATCCGGCGCGATCCCGCGCACTTCTCCGGGCTGAAAGCGATCCCTTTTCTGCAGGAAGAGAGCCTGTTGGTCTGCAGCCAGAGCTACTTGCGCGCCATGCCGGTCAGTGCGCCCGGCACGCTGGCCGGGCATACCGCCATCCGCATCCGCGCCCGTGAGGATTTATGGCACAGCTGGCTGAATACCTACCCGACGGCGTTGGACGCCTCGCCGCCGCCGCTCACGCTCGACCATACCTTCGCCGCCATTCAGGCGGCCGAGGACGGCCTGGGGCTGGCCGTCGTGCCTTACCTGTTCTGCGCCAAACATCTGTCGTCCGGCCGGCTGGTGTCGCCTTTCCCGGCGTTGACTATCCGAACCGGCGCTTATTCCCTGCTGCTGCGCGATCGGGACGATGAGGTCGTGAGAAAATTCGCCGCCTGGCTGCAGGCGTTTCAGGTCTAGCGGCGGAGTGACAGAACTGTTATTTCCTTCATCTACGACTTCTTCGGGCAGCGCAGACATCCCTTAGTTGGGAACAATCTTTTTCAACAGGCCATAGCGCGCCATCACCCAAAGCGCCATCAACCCGGCGACATGTACCGCCGTATTGAAGAGCCACTGTTGCGTCCAGAGATCGAAGGTCACGAACTGGCTGATGAACAACACCAGATAGACGTGAATGATGAAGGTATACAACGAGTTTTGCCCCAGCACGATCAGGAACCACCCTACGGCCTTGTTGATCGGCTGCCAGCAAACGGTCAGCAGCCAATAGACGCTGGCGATCAGGCAAAAATCATTCAGGATGCGCACGGGCCCCAGCGCATTCTTGGCGGCAAGGTGCTGATAAAACCAGTTGAACTCTGCCGCCGGGATCACATGCATCATCAATGCCGGTGGCATAAAGGGATTGGTATGGTTTTGCGCGACGAACAGCATGCTCAACGCCACCGCCGCCATGGCATAACGCGCCATTTTGCCTGCCTGGGTGCGGGCCAGCGACGCAATCTCCTCTTTATACCACCCGCAGCACAGGCCCAATACGTAGATCAACTGCCAGGCCAGGAAAGGGAAAGCGAACTCGAACTCCGCCGACGTCATCGGCATGCCGCTGATCTGGTAGTAGCCATAAACGATAAGCGACAGCGCCAGCAGGCCGGCCCCCCTGCCCGTATTCAATAGCCAGAGGAACAACGGGCTGAACAACAGCAGATAGAAATAGAGCCCCAGAATTTGCGTTTGATGCGGCCCGATCTGTAAAAAAATAATCTCGTTAAACCAGGCCTCTTTGACTTGTTCATTCACCGGATACATCGAGTACACGGCCCCTGAAAAACGATCGACAAAATGCGTCACTTCAAAGGTATCGATAAAGTCCAGCATTTGCAGCAGCAAAATACTTATAATAATAACGATGTTAACGAAATAAAGCTTCACCGCACGCCGTAACAGAGAATAGGCCACCGTCAACATAGGCTCAGTTTGTAACTGTCGCCGTTTCATATTGCCGAGAATAAAGCCGGACAAAATAACAAAACCTTCCGCCCCGGTCGTCAAACCGAATCGTTCCCAGGTGAAAACATTCAAAACAGACATAATCTCTACGTGCGCAGCCACCATCATCACCAGGGCTATGCCGCGCAGCATATCGATGCGTAAATCACGCCTCCCGATGGCAACATAGTGAAGCGCCGTCGCCGGATACTCATCAACTTGCTGTAAATTCATTTGGTTATCTCATGATGACTCGGTTTGAAAGACGGCACCACGCGGTTTGATTGCACCTATAATTAATTAAAGAATAAATCTATAACTTACTAATCATTTTATTCCCCAGGCAGGCCTCTAGGAATTTTAGATGAGAAAATAAATTTATCCGCTAGCAGCATGTTTTTTTACAGCCGCACCTGCTCATGACAACCATATAAAAAGAACGGAGTGCACGTTTAATTTTAAAGCAATGTTCTTGCTAATCCTTCACCCTTAACTAAACTCTCTATCTATATCACGACCTCCTTGCCGGGAATGAAATGCATGGCGCATTTTTATTTTTCATCTTTTGAAAAAAGGAGCCCCCCTGCACCGCTAAAAACCTCGCGGGCAATTGCGTTCCTTTGGCAAACACTTGCCGTTGCCGCTCTTGTGGTCGGTGCCAACTACATTCGCTGGCGTTGGATGGCGTCGCTCAATTATGACGCCTTATGGTATGCCGTTCCCTTGGTGATAGCGGAGACCCTGGCCTATTGTGGCACGATCCTGTTTACCTTCAATCTGTGGCAGGTACGCGACGTCGAACGCCGGCCGCCACCGCGCGATATACGGCAATGCCTCGATTCCGATGACGCGATTGCGCCGCGTCCGGTCAAAGTCGATCTGTTTATCGCCACCTATTCCGAAGACACCGAACTGGTCAGGCTGTCGATTCAGGATGCCAAACGAGTCACTTACCCCTTCCCCCTGGATTATCGCATTCACGTTCTGGATGACGGCAAGCGCGCCGAGATGCGCCGCGTCGCCGAACAAGAAGGCGTGAATTATCTGTCACGCGAGAACAACATCGGTTTTAAGGCCGGCAATCTACGTAACGGGCTGGAACACACGGACGGGGACTTCATCGTCATTTGCGATGCCGATACCCGTGTCTTCCCGTCCATCTTGACCGACACGCTGGGCTATTTTCGCGATCCTTTGGTCGCCTGGGTGCAAACGCCACAATGGTTTTACGATCTGCCCGCAGGAAAGCGTCTGCCGTACTGGTTGAAGGGCAAGCTCGGGCAGCCCGGCTATGTTGCCGGGCGCGCGCTGGAAAAGGTGATGGGCCCCCTCACCGTCGGCCACGATCCCTTCTTCAACGATCCCAAGATGTTTTACGACGTGATCTTGCGCCGCCGCAACTGGGCCAATGCCGCCTTCTGTTGCGGCGCGGCGTCGCTTCATCGGCGCGAGGCTATTATGCAGAGCGCGTTGCGTAGCTATGCACGCGCCGTAGAAACGGAAATCGATCGCTATACCCGCGACGTAACGGATGCCGGGCTGCGCGACGAGCTGGGGCGGGCGATGAAACCCCAGGTGGCGTTAGATACCGAGTTGACCCCTTATAAATTCCACGTGTCGGAAGACATTTATACTTCGATCGTACTGCACGGCGATCCCGAGCGGCGCTGGCGTTCCGTCATGCATCCTGAGGTGGAATCGAAAATGCTGTCGCCGCAGGATTTGCTGACCTGGATGATTCAGCGTTTCAAATATGCGGCGGGCTCGCTGGATATTGCGCTGCATGATGCGGTCTTCAGCGCGAAGAACTTCAGGCTGAGCCTGGCGCAGAAGCTGATGTACGGCACCACGTTCTGGTCATATCTGGCCTGCTTATGGAATACGGTGTTCCTGATCTCACCGCTAATCTATCTGTTTACCGGCATTCCGCCGGTTTCCGCTTACTCGCTGCCCTTTTACCTGCACTTCTTACCGTTTTTCCTGCTGTCGGAGCTGGCTTTCATGTTCGGCACCTGGGGGATCTCTGCCTGGGACGGAAAAGCCTCTTACCTTTCGCTGTACTCCATGAACCTGCGTGCGCTGGATACGGTGTTGCGCGGCGAGAAGATCAAGTTCCACGTCACGCCCAAAGAGCGCCAGCAAGGCAACTTCCTGACGCTGGTCAAACCTCAGCTGGCCATCATTGCCTTGACGCTGCTGGGGCTATTATGGGGCGGCATTCAGCTGTATCTCGGCAAAGTGGACGATCCGGCCGGCTACGTGATCAATATTTTCTGGGGCGGCGTAAACATTATCGCCATGTTGCCGATGGTGCTCGCCGCGCTGTGGCGTCCTGAATCAGAAACGCCTTCCGAGCAGCAGGAGGCCGGGCAAGCATGACGTGGAAACACTCATTGTTGCAAGCGCGGAGCTATATTGCGGTCATCATAGGTTTCCTGCTGGCATTCGGCATCGTGGTTTATGTTGAGACGCATATGCCCCCCCGCCCCGGCGGAAAGCGCCGAGCTGACGCTGAGCGCCGATTTCCCAACGCTGCCCGCACCGCGCGCGCTCACCTTCGATGAAGCCGTTTGGGCGCGCATCGCCTGGCAATACTTCGTCAACAACACGCAGTCCAACGGACTGGCGAATGCCATCGACAACCAGCCCTATACCACCATGTGGGATACCGGCAGTTATCTGATGGCAGCCGTGAGCGCGCAACGGCTCGGGATCATTACGCGCGACGAGCTCAATGCGCGCGTGAATGCCGTTCTGACAACGCTGTCGTCGTTACCCCTGGCCGACGGCCAGTTGCCGTCGCTGTATTACCATACCCAGCGTTCGATCCGGCTGAACAGCCTCAGCCAAAACGAAAGCCAACCCGATTGGTCGGCCGTCGATATCAGCCGTCTGTTGATGGCGTTGGACATCGTCGCCTGGCTGTACCCGGAACAGACCGCGGCGATCGCGCGCTTAACCGCCCCCTGGCGGTTCGACGCCCTATTTATGCAGCAGGAGCCGCAACAGCCGCTGAATTTCCGCGCGGCGAAGAAATGGCAGCTCGTCACCCAAGGCAACCGCGACAGCTACGGTTATCAGCTTTACGCCGTCAACGGGCTGCGTCGCGTCAGCCCCCTGGCCGCCATCGTTCTCGGTTCACAACAGCCCTCGCCGCGCACCATCAGTATTGACGGCCTGCGTATTCCCTACGACAGCCTGGTCAAAATCGGCAAGGTCGATCACCCGGTCGTTACCACCATGCCCTATCTGCTGACCGGCCTGGAGGCGGGGTTCGACATCCGTTCGGCGGAAATCAGCTGGCGGGTGATGAAAGTACAGGAAAGCCGCTACCGCAGCCACGGCGATTACGCCTATGTGAACGCCGACAATGAAGAACAGTTGCCGCGTTTTATCGACGATGCCGTCATCAGCCGCTTCCCGGCACTGATCGACAAATCGCGGGCGGAAATCAAAGAGGCGGCACTGCAGCTGTCGACCAAATCGGTGTTCGGGTGGTACGCGCTGTTTCGCACGCCGTGGAGTGACGAGATGCGCCGGCGTGCCGCCGTGTTGTTCGAGCCGGGGCGCGGCTGGTACGAAGGCATCATCGCCGCCAATGGGCAACAGAGCCGGGTGATCGGTGCCAATACCAATGCCCTGATATTGGAAAGCCTGGTCTATATCGCGCAAGGGCCGCTGTTTTGCCAAAACTGCGCTCCCGCGCCCCCTGCGAATCCTGCCGACGGTCAACGGCCGTAATCAGTCATAAGGAGCCACTATGTTTCATCATTATTCCGTCAGGCCGTTTGTCACGCTGTGTCGGCGCGCGCTGTGCGGCTGTTTGCTCTTGTTGCTGACGGTGCCTGCGGCCATGGGCGATACCCAACTGCCCGCCGCCGCCTATCCGCAGCGCCACGGCGACCTGACGCCGCGCGAACAGGCGATGGCGGTCAAAGCCTGGCAATACTTCGTCACCAACTACCAACCGGCGACCGGGCTGGTCAACGCCGTCAACAACTACCCTTCAACCACCATGTGGGACAGCGCCTCCTACCTGGCCGCACTGACGGCCGCCCGCGAGCTCGGTATCATCGACAAGGAACAGTTCGATCAGCGGCTGATCAAGTTTCTCGCTACGCTCAACACCGTGCCGCTGTTCCAAAACCAGATGCCGAACAAGGCCTACAACACCATCACCGCGCAAAAGGTCGATTATCTCAACAAGCCCGGCGAGATCGGCTTCTCATCCATCGATATCGGCAGAATGCTGCTGTGGTTGAAAATCATCAAAGAGCGCTATCCCGAATTTGCCAACGACGTCGATAACGTCGTGCTGCGTTGGGATTTCAGCCATATCATCGACGACTGCGGCACGCTGTATGGCGCCAATCTGGATGCCAATAAACAGCCGGTTTATGTCCAGGAAGGCCGGCTGGGCTATGAGGAATACGCCGCCAGCGGTTTCCAGCTGTGGGGGTTCTCCACCTGCCAGGCCTCCCGCGCGGAGCCTTACCAGTTGGCGGACATTTATTGTGTTCTGGTGCCGTATGATTCACGCGATCCGCGCACCACCAGTCAGCATAACTATGTGGCGACCGAACCCTATGTGCTGCACGGGCTGGAGATGGGCTGGGACACCAGCGACGATCGCAGTGACGATCTCGCTAAACACAGCCACCCCTGGATGCAAGACTTCGCTAACCGCGTCTATCAGGTGCAGGAAAATCGCTACCAGATTACCGGCCGTCTGACGGCGCGTTCCGAACATCAGCTCGATCGCGCGCCGTATTTCGTGTACGACACCGTCTACTCCGACGGCTTCGACTGGAACACCATCACGGACAAGGGAGAATACGTGCCCGATACCGCCGCCATCTCGCTCAAAGCGGCGCTCGGCATGTGGAGCCTGTGGCAATCCCCGTATACCGATCGGCTGCTCGACGTGATTGAGAACGCCAGTGAAAAAGACAAAGGTTTCTACGAAGGCCTGTATGAAAACGGCGCCGGCCCGATCCGTGAGTTTACCGCCAACAACAACGGCATCATGCTCGAAGCCCTGCTGTTCAAAAAGCAGGGGCGACTGCTGAAATTCAATACCCCTGACCCAAGCAGCGCCAAGTATGCGCCGGCCCTGTGGGATAAAACGCTGGTGAACGTGTTTGACGACAAAAACACGCCCTTTAACCGGCCTTTCATCACGCCGGACGCCAACCTGAAGACCTGGTGTCAACAAACGGGGGTCGCGCTGCGCAATGCGCCTTCCTGCAAAGCCTGTAAATGCCCGCAGTGCCAGAATGACGCGCCCATGAAACTGCCTCCGGTAGCGACATCATGCTTAAAACCCTGACGCTGATCGTTTCCGTCGTCATCGCACTCGGGCTGGTCGTGTTGCTGGGCGTCATGGCGCGCCCCGACGGCGCCGGGTCCGTGTGGGAGCACTGGCAGCAGCAGCCTCGCCGTGGTGCGTTAACCGAGGAGCAGCGGCAATGGGCCGACGTTGCCTGGCGCTATGTGCAGAACAACACGCAGCCCGGCTCCGGTTTGGTGAACGGCAAAGATCGTTACCCGATCGTTTCGCTGTGGAACATCGGCGACAGCCTGATTGCCTTGAGCGCCGCGCGGCGTTTGGATCTGATCCCGCAGCGGGAGTTCGATGCCCGTTTGTCGGCGCTGCTGACGACGCTCGATCGTTTACCGGTGACCCGCATAGGCGCGCCCGGTGCGTTGTACGATGCGGTCAGCGGCGCTTTCAGTCAGAACGGTGGCACCGCCGGCGAAGCGCAAGGGATGGCTCGCCTGCTGGTTGGCATGCGTTTCACGGCGCAAAGCTTCCCCGAATACCGCACCTTCCTCGAACGAATCGCGCTGCGCTGGAACTTCTGCAACCTGCTGACCCAAGACGGCCAGCCGCTCGACGGACGAGAGCAAAACGGCGCTTGGCGCAGTGCCGCAGCCAGCGACGTAGGCTATGCCGACTACAACGGCGCGGCTTTCCGCCTGTGGGGATTTCAGCGTACATCAACGCGAACGGCACCGTTCAAAACCGCGGTCGTCTACGGTGAGCCCCTCGCCGTTACGGCACGCGATCCGCGCCTCACCGGCGCGCCCGCCGGCATCGAAAGCACCCCCTATCTGCTGACCGGCCTCGAGATGGGATGGCCGGCACCCCATCCCGGCGAGGCGGCCGACGTCAGCATGGCACAACGGGCCCAACGCCTTTACCAGGCGCAGGAAACGCGCTGGCGTCGGGAGAAAATCCTCACCGCCCGGGCGCAATATTCGCGCAGCACGGCGCCGTGGGAGGTGTATGACAGCCTGTTCGCCAACGGCTATGCCTGGAATACCCTGGCGGACGACGGCCGCTATGCGCCGGAGCTGGCGCTGCTCTCGACCCGCGCCATTTTCGGCCTGTGGGCCTTGTGGGACACCCGTTACACCGACGCGCTGATGCAGCTGGGCCGGCTGCATCAGGATGAGAAACGCGGCTGGTTTGAAGGCCGTTACGAAGCCAACGGCGGCTACAACGCCACCTTCACCCTCACCACCAACACCGTGGTGTTGGAGGCATTGCTGTTCAAACAAAACCGTGGCCCGCTGCTGCAGGCACCGCTCAACGACGGCTACCTTGGCGTACGCATGAAAGACGTCTTCAACTGGCCTGGGCACTGTCTGCCGCAGGAGCGTCTACCGCTCTCCAGCGCGAAAGGAGGATGACATGGGCATCAATTATGAAGAGCTGTTCAATAACAGCTACAGCCGCATCACTCAGGGAGATAAAGGCGATCGGTTCTTCACCCATTTTTATGCGTTGTTTATCGGCAGCACCGAAGACCTTAGCTCGCCGGGCAGCATCGCTCAGCGGCTGGAAAAACAGAAAATCATTTATAAAACCTTTTTCTACATGCTCTCGGTCGCCAATACCCATATCGTGGCGGATTACCTGGTGCAGGTGACGCAAGAAGGCAGCCCGCAAAGCCTCAATCTGCCGCCGTCGATTTATGCGCTGTGGCGCAAGGCCGTGCTGCAAACCGTGCGGGATCTCGATCCCGAATGCGATGAAGAGATCCTGACCGCCTGGGCCATCGTGCTGGCGCCGGGGCTGGAATTCATGCGGCGGCAGGCCGAACTGCATCACAATCCCAGCGCGCAATCGGGGCTGCCGGGATGAACAAGCTGCCGCTGCTTTCCGCGCTCAACGCCCCGCCTATTGCGCTGGCCATTTATGACGCCGAAGAACGGCTGAGCTATTGGAACCGGCGCGTAATCGAGTATTACCCCGGCCTTGAATCCTGGTTACGCGTCGGGCTTACGCTCGCCGACGTCTTACGCATGATGATCGACATCAGCTATCCGGCGTTGCATGACGAAGCCAAAAAGCGCATGGCGGCCACCTTGCTGGCCAACTACCGCCGGCCAGATCATTACGAAGTTCGACGGATCACCGATCGCACCCTGTATATCCAGCACCACCGGACGCCCGAGGGCGGCGTGATCAGTACCCATACCGATATCAGCCGCTATGCCGACGTCATTAAAGCCGAACAACGGCTGCACAGTGACTTTATTCTGGCGGCCGAAACCTCGCGCATCGGCATCTGGGAATGGGATTTGGCAACAGACGAGCTGCAGGTCAATGACGCGTTGCTGCTGTTGCTGGATATTCCGCGCACCAATCCGGTGCTTTCCGGCAGCTTGTGGACGCAGGCCTTTCCGGCCGACTGTCTGGCGCATTTCACGCAGAGTATTCGCCAGGCGAGCCGGGCCATCCTGCCGATTTTCGCCTGCGAAGCAAAAGTGCAGCGCACGGATGAGCGTTACGGCTGGGTGTCGCTGCAGGGCCAGATCGTGCAGCAAGGCATGCACGGCGAAGTGCAGCGGGTCATCGGCACGCTGCAGGATATTACGGAACACAAAGAGGCGGAGGCCTCATCCCGCCAGTCGGTTGAGATAGCCAAAGCGGCCAGCCAGGCGAAAAGCGAGTTTCTCGCCAATATGAGCCACGAAATACGCACGCCGATGAACGGCATTCTCGGCATGACCCAACTCTGCCTTGAGACCGAGTTGAATCAGGAACAACGCGACTACATCACGATGGCATACAGTTCCGCGCGCGCGTTGTTGAAAATTATCGATGACATTTTGGACTTCTCCAAAATCGAAGCGGGCAAGATCAGCCTGGATCCGGAAGATTTCGCCCTACGGCCGTTGATTCAGGAGATCACCCGCCCGCTGACGCCCAAGTTCTCCGAGAAAAACGTAGAGCTGCTGGTGGATATCCACCCTGACGTTGCCGACGAGATCTATGGCGACCCGTTGCGGCTACGCCAAATACTGACCAACCTGATCGGCAACGCGCTCAAATTTACTCCCGCTGGCGAAGTGGTGCTGCGTATTGAGCCGGTGGCCGACGATCCGCATCGTTTGTTGTTCAGCATCCGCGACAGCGGTATCGGCATCGCCAAAGACAAGCAGAAAGTCATTTTCGAATCGTTCAGCCAGGCGGATAACTCGACGACCAGAAAATACGGCGGCACCGGTCTCGGGCTGACGATCTCCGCCAGGCTGGTGGCGATGATGGGAGGAGAATTGCAGGTCGACAGTGATGCCGGGCGCGGCAGCTGTTTCTATTTTTCCCTGCCGGTGTTGTCAGGCGCGCGCAGAGAAAGCGTCGGCTGGCCGCAGACGCTCGCGGGCATCGAGGTGCTGGTGGTGGACGACAATGCCACCAACCTGCGTCTGCTGTCCGACCTGCTGCGCAATATGGGATTGAAACCCACTCTTGCCGGTTCAGGCAAAGAGGCGCTGGCGCTGATGAACAATCGCGCGCCTTTCCCGCTGGTGCTGTTGGATGCGCAAATGCCGGAAATGGACGGTATGGCGCTGGCGCTGGAGATCATGTCTACCCCATCATTGCGGCATTGCACGCTGATTATGCTGAGTTCGACGGGCAGCCGGATCGATAAGGCGGTGCTGAAAAAAGTCGGGGTCTCCTTTTTCCTGATGAAGCCTATCGATGCCGAGGAACTGTTTGCCGCCATGGAGCAGGCGCTGATGCCGATGCTACCGAGCGCGCCCGCAGCCGCCCCCCCCACCCACGAGCCGCCGGTGAACGCGGCGGCCCCCCGCTATCATTTGCTGATCGCCGAAGACAATCCGATCAACCAAAAGCTGGCGCTCAGCTTTATCGGCAAACTGGGGCACAGCGCCGATCTGGCCGGCAATGGCGCCGAAGCGCTGAACCGGCTGCAAACGGCGCGCTACGACGTCATTCTAATGGATTTGCAGATGCCGGAAATGGACGGCGTCGAAGCGGTACAGGCGATTCGTCAGGCAGAGCGGCGGCAACCGGCGGGCGAACCGACGCAGCGGATCATCGCCATGACCGCACACGCCATGAAAGGCGACAGAGAAAAATGCCTGCAGCTCGGCTTTGACGGTTACATTGCCAAACCCATCCTGCTGGAGAAACTGGCGGAGGAAATTACGCAGGTCGTCGCGGCTCCGGTGCTCGCCTTCGATTATCCGCTTGCGCTCGCGCAGTTGGACAACGATCCGGCGCTGTTCAACGAGCTGGCGGCGATGTTTATCGACGAATTGCCTGGTCTGTTGAATACCTTGCAAGCGGCGATCGCCGCTCAGACATGCGACGAGATCAAACGCTGCGCGCATCGCCTCAAAGGCGAAACGCTGCACTTTGCCGGCTCGCCGCTGACACCCTGTTTGCAAGCCATTGAGCAGGCCGCCGGCGCCCGCGATCTCGCGTCGCTCCCCTCTCTGCAGTCGCAGTTGGCGCCGTTGAGCCGGCAGCTACGCGACGCGCTGATCGCCATCGTGGAGGCAACATGAAAACAAAATTCTGGCTCTCTCTGGGGCTGCTGGTCTGCGCGTCATCCCCCCTTGCCCAAACGCCGCGCAGCGTTTCTCTCGATGGCGTTTGGCAATACCAGGACGCCAACCCGCCCCATGACGATCGGCAGCGCCTGACGCCGAATTGGCGTCCTCTGCGGGTTCCGGCGAACTGGTACAGCGCCGGCGTCGATCACCAGGGCGCTCTGTGGTACCGCACGACATTCACCCTGCCGCGCCTCGCCCACGATCGGCTGGCCACGCTCACTTTCGACGGCGTCGACTATCGCACGGAGGCCTGGCTCAATCAGCGTTTTATCGGGCGGCATCAGGGCTATTTTCAGCGTTTCCAGTTCGACGTCACGCAGGCGGCTCAGCGCGAAAACCACCTGCTGGTGAGGGTGGACAGTCCGTTTGAACCCCCCGGCAGCGTCTGGCCGCTGCACAAGCGCGTGATTAAAGGCGTACTGTCGCAGCACGATACCCGCCCCGGCGGTGCCTGGTCGCCGCAGGGCCAGGACGCCAACTCAGGCGGTATTTGGCAGCCGGTCACGCTACGCCTTAGCCGCGGTGCGGCGATCGATAACCTCACGGCGCTGCCCGACTGGCGTCAGGGATTGGCGCGGCCGACGCTGGACATCCGTCTCGACTATCGGGTGAATCGGCCGAGAAAGGCGCGCCTGATCCTGCGCCTGACGCCGCTGAATTTCACCGGCAAGAGCTATCGCCTTTCTCGCCGCGTAACGTTGACCGGCGAAGCACCGCTCGCCGTTTCGCTGCCGATGCCGGGCGCCGCACTTTGGTGGCCATACGGCCATGGGGCGCAACATCTTTATCGCATCGAGGCAACGTTATCCGACGCTGAAGGCTTGCTGGATAGACACACGTCGCAAACCGGTTTGAGAGACGTTCGTGAGCTGGCATCAGGCCACGGCTGGACGATCAATGGCCGGCGCCTGTTTATTCGCGGCACCAACTATATCGGCTCACCGTGGCTCGGCAGCATGACCGCCCCGCTTTATCGCCGGGATCTGCTGCTGATGCGCGCGGCAAACATCAACGCGGTACGGGTGCACGGGCACGTTGCCGGCCAGGCGCTGTATCGCGAGGCCGATGAACTGGGCATGTTGCTGTGGCAAGATATGCCACTGCAATGGGGGTATGACGACAGTGAAGCCTTCGCCGCCGAAGCGGCGCGCCAGGCCGGCGATCTGCTGCGACAACGGGGCAATCACCCTTCGGTGATCGTGTGGGCCGGGCAAAATGAACCGCCTTTCGACTCCCCGTGGATGAAACAGCGGTTTACCGATTGGACCCCCACGCTCAACCGCCGGCTGGCGCAACGCGTGGCGGACACGTTGAGCGAAGACCGCACCCGCATCGTTCACCGCTGGTCGACGGTCGCCGAGCATTACTGGCAGGGATGGTATTTCGGCTCTGTCGGTGATTTCCTCAAGCCGGCGACCACGGCGATCATCAGCGAGTTTGGCGCGCAGGCGCTCCCTCGCCTCGCCACGTTGCGCACCATCATTCCGGCGGCGAAGCTGTGGCCCGCCAGCACGTCACCCGACGATCCGGGCTGGAAGGTGTGGCAATATCACAACTTCCAGCCCGAGCAGGCTTTTGGCCTGGCCAAATTGTCGCGTGGCGCTACGATAGAGAGCTTTATCGCCAACACCCAGGGTTATCAGGCGGAAGGCATCCAACTGGCGGCGGAGAGCTATCGACGCCAACGCTATCAACCGGTCGCCGCTCTGTTCCAGTTTATGTTCAGCGAAACCTGGCCTTCAATCAACTGGGCGGTCATCGATTATCAACGGCACCCCAAAGCGGGTTACTTCGCCTTGCAACGCGCCTATCAACCGGTGCTGCCCTCCATCGAGCCGCTCACGCTCAACTGGCGACCGGGCGAAAGCGGTAAGGTCGGCCTGTGGGCGATCAACGATCGCTGGCAAGACTACACCGCTGCCACGTTGCGTTGGCGAGTAACGCAAGGCGAGCAGGAGCTGGCGCGCGGCGAGATGGCGCTCGATCTGCCGGCGGACAGCGGTCGTAAACTGAAGGAGCTCAAGCTCACGCCGCGTACGGCACAGCCCTTGCAGGTAGTGACGGAACTGACGGACAGCAACGGCCTTCGCCTGGGTGAGAATCGCCGGCAATTTTCGGTGGGCATCCCATAAACGATGCCGCGCTACGGTTTTCGCCGCTGCTGTCCGTGGATGTCGACTAACGCGCAGAGCTTCTCCAACGTCACCGCCGGTGAAAAATAGAAGCCCTGCGCGACGTCACATCGATATTGAGTCAGGTAGTGGAGCGATTCTTGGTCTTCCACGCCCTCCGCCAAGACTTCATAGTTGAGCTTATGCAGCATATCGATGATGTTTTGCACGATAATGCGGCTTTCCGCATCGCTCTTCAGCTGTTTGATCAGGGAGGCGTCCAGTTTGACAACGTCGGCGGGGATATGGCGCAAATAGTTTAAATTGCTGTAACCGGCGCCGAAGTCATCCAGCGCAATGCGATGCCCGTTAGCCTTTAGCGTATGCAGACAGGCCAGCGCCACGCTGCTTTCCTGGATACGTTGCGACTCCAGACACTCTATCTCAATATCGCCCGGCTGCAGCCCTCGCCGGACAATGGCCTCGTGCAACCGCGCAGCAAAGTGCCGCTCGGCCAGATTGCCGGCCGTCACATTGATCGAAATCGGGAACACGATCCCCGCTTCGCGCATCAACAGCAGCTGTTCAATCGACTGCGCGATGACGAACTCGGTAAGCGGTTTTATCAGAGAGGTATTTTCCACCAGCGGAATGAATTCCGCCGTCGGGATAGCCCCCAAGCGTTCATGCCGCCAACGCAATAATGCCTCCGCACCGACAATCCTGCCGCTTGTCAAATCAATCTGGGGCTGATACTCCAAAAACAGCCCGCGATTCTGCTTAAGACTCTGCGCCAATTCATTGAACAGATTGAACTTATGTTTACGCACCGCATCTTTCGGCTCGCTGTAAAGAGAAACGATCCTGCCTTCGTCTATCGAATCATGCAGCGCGCTGGTCGCCTGGCGCAAAATCTCGGCAGGATCGGCATGCGGCGCGGAAAATAACGCATAACCGGCATAAAGTTCCAGCCGCAACGGCACGTCCCCCCTCACTTCGCGGTGCAGACGGTCGGCGCAGCGCAACAAATCGTGCTTGGCCTGCGGTATTTGCTGCGCCGCGATGATGACGGCGAAACGTCCTGGCGCGATGCTGTATAACATCCGATCGCTGAGAAAAGTCTCTTTCAGGAAATGGCCGATGTCCCCCAGCAGTAACTCTACCGTAGACAGGCCGAAGGAGCGTGCCATCTCGTAGGCGTACTTGATATCTATCGTATCGACCAGCAATAACGCGTATTTTCCCGTATCCGCTAGATTACCCAGCTCCCCCATTAGACGTTGACGATTGGGCAAGCGGGTAATGGCATCGACCAGGCCGATTTCGCTCTGTGCTTCGATGAGCTCGGCAACGATAGTGGCCATACTGCGTAGCAGTTCGACCTGGCGACGCGTTAAGTGCTTTGGTCGCGGGCCAACGAGGCAAAATGCGCCGATCGTGTAACCTTCGCGGGTGGAAAGCGGGATGGCGGTACAGTGGCGGACAGCCGCCTCCCCCCTGACCATGGGATCCGATGCAAAGCGTTCATCCGCGAAAGTATCCGGACAAAACAGCGCCTCGCCCTGCAGGCGAACGAAATTGAACAAAGGGCTGGCGAAATCTATCTCTTCAAAGCCGATGTCAATCTGTGCGCGGAGCCAGATCTTGCGCGATCCGTACAGGCAGATGAGGCAACCCGACGCCTCCAGCAGTTTACGGGTGATATTCAGCACCTGATGGATCGCATCGTCGTGGCCGGCCCCCAAGGCCGCCAGTGCATCGATGGCCGCCAGGCGCTCGTCTTCGTTCTTACTGAGATGTCTTAGCATTCGTTCACAGCTCGCAGATGGCGTAAGTGCCTTTGCCGGCGGATTTCGCCTGATACATTGCGCTATCGGCGCTGGCCAACAGCATTTCCGCCGTCACCTCTCCGTTCGAAGAGATCGCCGCGCCAATGCTGGCGGACAGGCAGACCTTTTGTTGACCGATCTGCGAAATGCCGGCCAGCTGCGCCAACACCTTTTCGCAGAATTCGTTGACCTCGCGCCGCGGCGCCGTCAACGGCCACAGGATCACCGTGAATTCATCGCCGGCCAGGCGCGATACGCTGTGGCGTTCGCCGGCGCAGGCGCTGAGCAATTTGGCGAACGTCTTCAGGATCACATCGCCGAAGTCATGGCCATAGCTGTCGTTCAGGGTCTTGAAACCATCAAGATCGATGAACAGCAGCGCCATCTGTCGCTGGTGGCAACAGGCCTGCAGCGTGCCCGATAACCGGCGCAGAAATGCGCGTCGGTTGGTCAATCCGGTCAGCATGTCGTGCGTCGCGTCATACTCCAACCGTTGCTGCAGGCGCTTCAGTTCAGTGATGTCCATGGCGAGAATGTAAAATCCCTGCGCTTCGCAAGGCACCAGCGTGGTGTGGATCATCAGCAGCCCCTGCTGGGTCTGCAATTCGTTTTCGAAACTGACCATTTCGCCCGCTAGAGCCCGTTCGATCATCGGCTTGGCCATTTGATAGACGCTTTCGCCCATAAACTCGCGCACCGTCATGCCCTGCAGGCTGGCCTCTTCCAGACCAAACCAGGTTTTATAGGCGCTGTTGGCAAACAGATAGCGTTCATTGGCGTCGATCTGGCTGATTAACGCCGGCATGTTGTCGGTAATGGCGCGCAGGCGTTCTTTCTCCGCGCTGAGCTGAGATTCGGCGAGTACCCGGGTTTCTATCTCTTCGTTGAGCTTTTTAACCACCACGTTGAGCTCATGCGTGCGGATTTCGACGCGCTCTTCCAGCTCATGCTGCAAGGCGAACAGGTCGGCCTCCGCCGCCTTGCGCTCGCTGATGTCGACGATAACCGAGATAAAATGGTCCGGCTTGCCGTTCGGCAGGCGATTGAGCGCCACCGTCAACTGCACCCAGACGATCGAGCCGTCGGCGCGGAAATAACGCTTTTCCATCGAATAGGTGCTGATTTCGTTTTTCAGCAGCTGTTGCAAGTACTCCAGATCGGTATTGAGATCGAGTGGATAAGTGATGTCCTGAAACGTGCGATCCATCAGCTCGCGCTCGGAGTATTGCAGCATTTCGCAGATGCGCGGATTGACCCGCAGCCAATAGCCCTGCAGCGAGACCAGCGCCATGCCCACCGCCGCCTGAGAAAAGGTCTGCTCGAATAGCGCCTCCGTGCGCTGCAGATCGGATTTCAGGTTTTCGGTATAGACGTGGCGCTCAATGCTTTGCAGATACTCTTCCACTACCGCGGCGAAGTCATGCAGGTCGGCCAGTTTGTCCTGAGGAAAAGGATGAGGGTGGCTGTCGATAATGCAAAGCGTGCCGAGCGGCAAGCCGTCCAGCGATAACAACGGCTGCCCGACATAAAAACCGATCCTCGGGCCACCGACCACCAGCGGATTATCGAAAAAGCGCGGATCCTTGGCAGTGTCGGGCACCACCAGCGTTTCACGCTGCAAGATGGCATGGCCGCAAAACGAGATATTGCGCGGCGTTTCCCGCGCATCCAAGCCATAGCGCGATAAAAACCATTGGCGATCCCGGTCGATCAGTGACACCAGCGCAATGGTGACGCCGAAATATTTGGCGGCCAGCCGCGTGATGCGATCCAGCTTTTCCACCGAGTTCGAATCCAGCACGTTCAGCGAATTCAATACCGACAGGCGTTCGGCCTCGTTTTCGGGGAAGCAGGGTTCGAGCATATTGACTCCTGTTGCGTCTCCAACGGGCCACGCCGCCTTTCAGGTCCGATCGCCCGTCGTATTTTTAATCAGAATCAGTTCGTTGCGTCCGTCGGCGGAACGGTAACGAACTTCGTCCATCATGGAATAAATCAGTATCAATCCGATTCCGCTTTCTGGCCAACTTTCCAGCGAGCCCGGTTCGGGGAACGACCGCTGTTTATCCGCTACCGCCTGCAGAATGTCCGCCGGTATAGGACGCCCGCTGTCGGTGAGCGTCACGGCGATCGCGTCGGCAAATAGTGACATAGTCACATCCACGTTATGCCGCACGTCGTAATTGACGCCGTGCCGGACGATGTTGCTGAATGCCTCGCTGGCCGCCAAATCCATCTGATATATCGCTGCCGGATCAAGCGCGAACGGCGCCACGAACCGCTGAAAAGCGTTGCTCAGCGTATCCAGATTTTCAAGCGCCGCACCCAGGCGCAGCGTGGTGGTGGCTGTCTCCATCAAGGCCTCCCGGTTAAACGCCACGCTATTCGCGGGCAAGGATATTTAGCGCGTCCTGCCGCGTAGCGCCGATGGTAAAAATCCGGTCCATACGGGTCAGTTTGAACAGATGCTGAATATTGCCGTTCAGCGAACACAGCACCAGTTCCCCTTTTCCGTTCAACGTCTTGAGTATCGACACCAGCGCGCCCAAACAGCTACTGTCGATGAAATCGACTCGGCTGAAGTCGAGCAGTACGTGATTACCGTTACGCTCGATCACTTCCAGCACCTGCTGCTTGAACGCCAGCGCGACGGAAGCGTCGAGGCGGCGCACCAGCGGCACCACGATCTCGATGTCATTTTCGGTGTACATTTCAAAATTCATGGTCTTCCTCATCGAAGTTGTCTGCGGTTATGCGGTGCGCTCGATCGCCACCAGCGAAATATCGTCATTAAAGAAACGGCCGTACTCTGCGAGCCCGTCAGGCTCCGGTCGGCTCCAGTCGCCCAGCTCGCGTTCAACGCGCTGGAAAACCGCGGCCGTCGCCAGCAGACGATGCTCTGTCAGTAACTGCTGCAGCCGCGTTTCTCCATAGAGCTCTCCCGCGCGGTTCTCACATTCGCTGATGCCGTCACTGTAAAGATAGAGCCGTTCGCCGGGCGCCAGAGAAAACTCGCAGCTTTGATACTCCGACTGGGGAAAAAGCCCAACGGGGACACCACCGAGGCCGACGGTACGCAGTTCACCGTCCCGGCAGATAATGAAAGGCGTCGGATGCCCGGCCTGACAGAGCGCCCCCCGCCCGGTTCGAGTGTCGATAAAACCGTAAATAAGCGTGAAATAGCTGGTGATTTCTTCGTTGTCGAAGCAAAAACGCCGGTTGAGCGCCGCGACCACCTGATGAGGCGCAATGACGCCTCCCTCGTCGATCAGCAGTCGCCCATCGGCCCGGCCGGTAAGAAACTCTCTGGCGACCGCCAGGGAAAGCATCGCGGCGCTCACCCCATGACCGGCGACATCAATGCAGTAAAACGCCAAATGACGGGCGTCGAGCGCAAAATAGTTCAGCAGGTCGCCGGAAACGTACGCGGAAGGCAAAAACATCCAGTCCGCCTGATAGCCGCTGAACGTCAACGCTGCCGCCGGCAACACGCTGCGCTGCAATCGTGCGGCAGCCTGCAGATCCTGCTCGATTTGCCGGTAGGCGCTGCTCAACCGCTGGTTGCGAATCGCCAGCGTGCTTTCTAACGTCAGGATGCGTTCGGCGGCATGAAGTCGGGCGCGCAGCTGACTCTGATTGACCGGTTTGGAGAGGAAATCGTCGGCACCAGATTCCAGCCCCTGCACCAGATCGTCGATCGACTGGCGCGCCGTCACCAGAATGGCATAGATGTAATGACCGAAATCACGCTGGCGAATTTGGTGGCAGAGCGCCACGCCGTCCATTTGCGGCATTTCCCAATCGCTGATGACGGCGTTGATGGTTTGCGTCTCCAACATCGCCAGCGCGTGCACGCCGTCCTGCGCCTCCAACACCCGGTAGCCCCATTTGCTCAGCATGCTGCCCAGCAGATGCCGGTAGCTCCTGGAGTCATCGACGATCAGGATGGTCAAAGGGGATGCGCTGTCTTTCTCCGTCGGTTCCACAGTCACACTCGCTTAAAACGGGAGCGTCCAGCTCAGGTTGATCGTCCCGCGCCGAAAATTGGCATTGGCATCGCTGCGCCATGGGTAGCGCGTACCGGTGTAGTTGTCGTAATGCACGGAAACCGCGCCCGGCAAATAGCTGGACACATAGCCGATACTGTAGGTGTAGTCGTAGTCCCAGGGCTGCTGTTGCTGACTGTCGGGGTAATAGAACGACGACACGCGCAGGAAATAGTGTTGCAGCAGCGTGTAACCGCAGCTGGCCAACAGCGAGCTTTTGTTACGTTTGATGCCGCTGTCGGCCAACGAATAGTAGCGCGGGACATAGCTGTATCCCACCTGGCAGATCAACGCGTCTTCCTTGTTGATCAGCAGGTGTTTTTCGACGCTGTCCGGCAAACTGAATTTATACGCAAACGTCCAGGCGCCTTGTTCAAAATAGGTGTGTCTGTCGCCGCTGGCCGGATAAAAGTGGTTATTATCGTTATAGTTGCCGTAGACCAGGCTGAAGGTGCCGGGGTGCCAGTCATCGTAGCCAAAGCTGTAAACGAAATCGGTGCTGTATTTATTGGTGTCCTGCAGCGGCATTCGCACCGTCATGTTGGCGAAGAAATAGCTCATCGGCGAATACTGCATGCTCAGCAGCAGGCGCTGATTGTACTTATCGCGGATCTCGGAAGAGTCGCTCCCCGTGGGCACATAAACCGGATGCCGGGCCAAATCCGAGTTATAGGTCAGCGCCGCGGAGAAAGACGATTCGCTGCCGGAGAACAGACGCGCCCAAGGGCTGGTGAACACCCGCACTGCCGGTTGGTTAGGCGTCGTGTCCGCCGCCCAGCCGCAAACGCTGAACAGACAGCCGGCAAGCGGGGACAGGCGCCGTAATAAACGGGTGGTCATATCAGTAATTCATCCCCCAAATCTCCTTGGCATAGCCGCGAATGGTGCGATCGCTGGAAAAACCGCCCATGCGTGCGATGGTCAACAGGGCGCGACGGTGCCACCGCTCCGGTTCGTCGAAATCGGCCGCCGCTCGCAGCTGAGCCAGCCGATAGCTCTCGAAATCTTGCAAATGACAGAAATAGTCGCCGGCGATCAGGATATTGCGTAACGGCGCAAACAGTTCAGGGTCGGCCGTAAACAGGCCCGACGTCAGTGAGTCCACCACACGGGCGATACGCGGATTGTTGCGATAATGATCGCCACCGTGGTAACCGCTGCGCCTGATGGCGTCGATTTCCTCTGCGGTGGCACCGAACAGGTAAAAATTGTCCGCCCCAACCGCATCGCGGATTTCGATGTTTGCCCCATCCTGCGTGCCGATGGTCAATGCGCCATTGAGGGCGAATTTCATATTGCTGGTGCCCGAGGCTTCGGTACCGGCGGTCGAGATTTGCTCGGACAGATCGGTCGCGGGGATAATGCGTTCGGCCAGCGAGACCTTATAGTCCTCGAGGAACACCACTTTCAGCTGGCCGCCGACGCGAGCGTCCTGATTAATGCGCTGCGCCACGCAACCGATCAGTTGAATGATCAACTTGGCCACCGCATAACTCGGCGCGGCCTTACCGGCGAACAGATGCACTTTAGGCGCGATGGTTTTACCGCCTTCCTTGATCTCCAGATAAAGGTCTATCACGTGGAGAATGTTCAGCAATTGCCGTTTATATTCGTGGATCCGCTTCACCTGGCAGTCGAACATCGCCATCGGATCGAGATGGATACCGTGTCGCTCTGCAATCAGCCGACACAAGGTGCCCTTATTTGCGCGTTTTATCGTACGTATTTCGTCGATCGCGCCAACATCGTCGGCCAATTTCTCCAGCCCGGCCAACTGCTGCAAATCCGTCGGCCATTCCTTAGCCAAATGTTGATGCAGAAACGCTGCCAGCGGTGGGTTAGCCTGCTGCACCCAGCGGCGCGGCGTGACGCCGTTGGTCTGGTTAATGAATTTTTCCGGCGAGATAAAATAAAAATCCGGCACCAGGTTTTTCTTGATCAATTCCGAATGTAGCTTTGCCACGCCATTAACCCGATGGCTGCCGACGATTGCCAGGTTAGCCATCCGCATCTTTTTGTCGTTTTCGCCCGTGAACAGGGAAAGCGACGGCAACAGCTGCG
Source organism: Serratia sp. SSNIH1 (assembly GCF_002935055.1). Taxonomy (NCBI): domain Bacteria; kingdom Pseudomonadati; phylum Pseudomonadota; class Gammaproteobacteria; order Enterobacterales; family Yersiniaceae; genus Serratia; species Serratia sp. SSNIH1. Next base: position 2,995,854 of record NZ_CP026383.1, on the reverse strand, counting down.
GTTGCTCGGGCCAGCGTGCGGCCACTTCCGCCAGAAAACGCCGGTTAATCTCATAAACGATCTGCAAATGACGCGGCAGCAACTTTTCAAACAGGCTCACCGACCAGGTTTCCAGCGCTTCGGGCATCAGCGTGTGATTGGTGAAGGCGCAGGTTCGCTGCGTGATGTCCCAGGCCTGCTCCCACGGCAGCTGGTGCTCATCGACCAACAGGCGCATCAGTTCTGCCACCGCCAGAGCGGGATGGGTGTCGTTGAGCTGGATCGCCACCCGTTCCGGCAACGCCGCGATCGGCGCTTCTTCCTTCGCATAATCGGCCAGCACGTCTCGCAGCGTACAGGCGACCAGGAAATATTCCTGCGTGAGGCGAAGCTCCTTGCCGGTCAACGCCTCATCCGCCGGGTAAAGAATCTTTGAGATATTCTCGGAGGCGATTTTCTCGCTCACCGCCTTGATATAGTCACCCCGGTTGAAGATATGAATATTGAAGGAATCTGAAGCCAGTGCGCTGTAAAGCCTCAACTTATTGGTCGCAGACCCCTGATAACCGGAAACGAGATAGTCGTGCGGGATCCCGACGAGAATCCGCCAATCCATCCACATCGGGTTATAGTTTCCCTCGGCGTCTTCACCGTGCTCAACGCGGCCGCCGATCGGGATCAGCATCTGTTGGGCGTGGTGCTCGACCAGCCACGGCGAGTGCGTGGAGTGCCAGTCATCCGGCTGTTCGATTTGCCTGCCGTCGTGGATCGCCTGTTTGAAGAGCCCATACTCGTATTTGATGCCGTGCCCGGAAGCGGCGATGTCCAACGTGGCCATCGAGTCAATGAAACAGGCGGCCAAGCGCCCCAACCCGCCGTTGCCTAGAGCTGCATCGGGCTCTTCATCAATAATGCGCTCGAAATCGAATCCCAATTCGGTAACCGCGCGCTGCATATTCGTCAGCAAGCCGATATTGATCAGGTTATTGCGCAGTGACTGACCTAATAAAAACTCCATCGACAAATAATAAAGACGTTTCTTTTTTTCCGCGCGTTGTCTTTGCTGCGTAATCAGAAAGTCATCGTATTGATAATGACGAACAGTCAGCGCCACTGCATTGAAAATGTCGCTTTCAGTTGCCGCCGACAAGGCCACACAGAGTTGATATTTAAGATTCTTTTCAATCTGCGCACTCAGCTCGCTAACGCTCGGCGCAGTAGCTACAGGCTGTTCTGATGTCATTGCACTTCCTTTCGGGAATGATATTCAACGGTATATTCGTTAAACGGCAATAAGTTATCAGATAAATTCTAGCCCCTTTTTTTATAATGTCTTTTTTTTGCCGAATTTATTTTTAATTCAAACGGGAATGGTGAGATTGTTAATTATATTAAGAGCGGATTTGGCACAATTAAATGATGATCGACGCAATGATTTGATTAATCCATGCCGGTTCCAACGTTGCGTTTACCCCCGCGCTGCGCTACAGTCGTTCACAAGGTGATGGTGTTCCACCTTTCCCAACCGCCGCGTTCACTCGAACCGGATGATGACGCCTGATATACAACTTCGCTTTATTTTTTAGGCAGGTATGTCAGGAGTCGCTATGAATGAAATTTCACGTTTTACCTCTTTTCCACTCCAGCCCGATGTCGTCGCACGGGAAATGCCTCTGTACGTTTTCGGCCATAAAAACCCCGACAGCGACAGCATCTGCAGCGCGCTGGTGGTCGCGGACTGGCTCAATCACCTCGGCAAACCGGCCGTGGCTTTCCGCCTTGGCGAGCTGACGCCGGAAACCCGCTACATACTGGCTGCCGCCGGCGTACAGGCGCCTGCGCTGCTGACAGACGATCTCCGTGACCGCAAAGTCTGGCTGGTCGACTTTACCGATATCGAACAAGGCCCGGCCTCATTGCCCGACAGCGACGTGGTCGGCGTTATCGACCATCACCGGCTGGGCACATTAGTCACCCGCAACCCGCCCGATGTCTGGGTGCGCGCCGTCGGCTGTTGCGCCACCGTGATCCTGCAGATCCTGACGGCAGAAAAACCGATGCCACTTAACGCCGCACAGGCCACGCTGCTGCTGGGCGCCATCCTGAGCGACACCGTCGCGCTCAGTGCGCCGACCACCACGGAACAGGATCGGCGGGCGGTCACCCGGTTGCGCGCAATTTCTCACGTCGACTATGACACCTTCACCACCGGGCTACTGGCCGCCAAAACCGATCTCTCCGGGCAATCCGTCCCGCAGTTGCTGCAGCGCGATGCCAAGAATTACCGCATCCATACCGTTTCGCTGCTGCTGTCGCAGATAGAAGTGCGGGCCATGAGCGACATCGATCCGCTGTTGCCCGCGCTGCAACAGGCACTCGAGCAGGCGAAGCAGGAAGCCGGGCTGGAGATGACCGCGCTCCTGGTTACCGATATCACCCACCGCCGATCCACCCTGTATTTCTCGTCGAACCGGGTGCTCGCCATTCGGCAGGTGTCGCTGCCCGGGATGACGAGCCGAAAAAAAGAGGTTTTACCGTGGTTAACCCTACAGATTGCTCACGCAGGGAGATAAGTCATGCCGATCTACCAACACGCTTTACTGCTGGTGCAGGATGAACGCGACGGCCGGCTGCTGTTGCGCCATGCCGAACGCCTCAATCAGCAGATGAATACGCGCATTACCGTGGCGCACATCAGCGCCGACTATGCCGAGCTGGACTACCTCAGCGATGCGCAAACCAAAGATCGCCAGTCCAGCGAGGTGATCGCCACCAAAGCCATGCTCAGCCGCCTGGTGGACGACTGCTCAATCCCCCTGGAGGTGCGCGCAATGGTCAGCATCCATCGCTTCAAAGACGTCGAAGCCCTGATTGCCCGTGAAGGCGTCGATCTTTTGTTGCTCGGCCATCAGAACCGTCCGTTTGGCGTCTATGCCTCCTTCGGCTTCGAATTCATCAACCATTTATCCATCGATGTGCTGATAAAGCACGTTCCCATTCCCTAGAACGAGGTGACTACCCATGAGCGATGAGATTGAAAGTGTAACCGCCAGAGAGATCCTGGATTCGCGCGGCAACCCGACCGTCGAAGTCGAAATGAGCGCGGCGGGCGTCGTGGCCCGGGCTTCGGTGCCTTCGGGAGCCAGCACCGGGTCGCGCGAGGCGGTGGAGCACCGCGACGGCGATCCGCACCGTTTCGGCGGCAAAGGCGTACTGGAGGCGGTGCACAGCGTCAAAACGGCGATCAACGAGGTGCTGCGCGGAGTGGATGTGCGCCAACAAGAGGAGATAGACCGCCGGCTGATCGCGCTGGACGGCAGCGAGAACAAGAGCCGATTGGGGGCCAACGCCCTGCTCGGTGTTTCTCTGGCCGCCGCCCGCCTCGCGGCGCAATTGTCGCAGCTGCCGCTGTATCGTTATCTGGGCGGCATCGGCGCCAACCTGCTGCCGGTGCCCTGCATGAATATCATCAACGGCGGCGTGCACGCCCGGTGGCAAGGGGCGGACTTTCAGGAGTTCATGATAGCTCCCCTGGGCGCGCCGTCGCTGCGCGAGGCCGTGCGCTGGGGCAGTGAAGTTTATCAGGCGCTGCGCCAAATCCTGTTGGAAAAAGGCCTGTCGGTCGGCGTCGGTGACGAAGGCGGTTTCGCGCCGGCGGTCGCCTCAAACCGCCAGCCGCTCGAGCTGATCGTGCAGGCGATAGAAAAAGCCGGCTACCGGCCGGGAGAAGATATCGCGATCTGCATGGATCCGGCCTCGAGCGAATTCTACGCCGACGGCAAGTACCGCCTGCGCAGCGAGAACCTCGAGTTGGACGCAGCCCAGATGACGGCCTATTACCAACGGCTGGTGCAGGACTTCCCCATCGTGCTGATTGAAGACGGCTTGGCCGAAGACGACTGGGCCGGCTGGCGTATTCTGAGCGACGCCCTGGGCGACCAGGTGGAGCTGGTCGGCGACGATCTGTTCGTCACCAACGTGAAATACATCCAGCGCGGGATTGATGAACGGTTGGCCAATGCGGCGCTGATCAAGCTGAACCAGATCGGCACGCTGAGCGAAACCTTCGCCGCCGTACAGCTCTGCCAGGCGAACGGCTGGGGCACCTTTATCTCGCACCGCAGCGGTGAAACCGTCGACAGCTTTATCGCCGACATGACGGTCGCGATGCGAGCCGGCCATCTGAAAACCGGCGCGCCGAGCCGCGGCGAGCGGATCGAAAAATACAATCAGCTGATGCGCATCGAAGATCAGTTGGGCGCCGCGGCGGTGTATGCCGGGCGTTTCGCCTTTAAACGCCGCTAAGCTTTGCCGGCCGGGCCGGCGATGCGTCGGCCTGTTTTACGCCCTTGGCTTGGCACAGCCCGGCAACGCCGGACTCCAATAAGGTCAGCCGGGTCGTCAACAAGGTTTCTCGTTGTTCATTCAGCGTGGCCATCATCAGCTCGATCTCCGCCAGCCGTTCATCGACGCCACGTATCAACCCATCCTCATAAGCGCTGCCCTGCAGCGCCAGCACGCGTTGGATCGCCTGCAGCGAAAACCCCAGATTTTGGCCGATTTGGATCAGGTGCAATCGCTCCAGCGCGCTATCGCTGTAGACCCGATAGCCGTTGACGCCGCGCACCGGTTTCGGCAGCAGCCCCAGCTGCTCGTAGTAGCGTATCGCCGAGGCAGCCACGCCGGCGCGCTGCGCCAATTCTCCGATCTTCATGCCCTATTGACCTTAAAGTTAACTTTAAACCTAGTATAGCGCCATTCCCCTTACGACAGGAGCGCAAAACCGATGTTTACCCCACTGACGCTGCCCAACGGCAGCCGCCTGACCAACCGTCTGGCCAAGGCGGCGATGGAAGAAAATCTGGCCGCCCCGGGCCAACTGCCCGGCCCGGCGCTGTGGCGCTTATACCGCTATTGGGCCGAAGGCGGCGCCGGCTTGATCATCACCGGCAACGTGATGATCGACGGCCGCGCCATGACCGGCCCCGGCGGCGTGGTGCTGGAACAAGACACGCCGCTCGCCCCGTTCGAAACCTGGGCCAAAGCCGCACGCCAGGGCGGCGCGCAGGTGTGGATGCAGCTTAACCACCCGGGCCGGCAGGTGATGGCGAACATGGGCGGCAACGCATGGGCGCCCTCCGCCATCCCGCTGGCGATGGGCAAGCACAGCAAGCTGTTCGCCCAGCCGCAGGCGATGGATAAAACGCAGATCGCCGAGGTTATCGCGCGCTTCGCCGCCAGCGCGCACGCCGCCGAACGGGCCGGTTTTACCGGCGTGGAGATCCACGCGGCGCACGGTTACCTGATATCCCAGTTTCTCTCACCGCTGACCAACCAACGCAACGATCGTTGGGGCGGCGAGTTGGCGAACCGCGCCCGCCTGCTGCTGGAGGTGGTGCGTGCGGTGCGCGAGCGCGTCTCGCCGGGCTTTTGCGTGGCGGTCAAACTGAACTCCGCCGATTTTCAGCGCGGCGGTTTTTCATCGGACGATGCCCGCCAGGTGGTGCTGATGCTGAACGATCTGCCGGTCGATCTGATCGAACTGTCCGGCGGCAGCTACGAAAGCCCGGCGATGCAAGGCGAAACGGCGGACGGCCGCACCCTGGCGCGAGAAGCCTATTTTCTGTCCTTCGCCCGCGATCTTGCTGCGGTGGCCCGCATGCCGGTGATGACCACCGGCGGCATCGCCCGTCCTTCGGTGGCGCGGCGGGTGCTGGACAGCGGCGTTGCGGTTGCCGGCATCGCCACCGCCATGGCGGAAGTGCCCGATCTGCCGCGGCGCTGGCAAACCGGCGCGGCTCCCCATGCGCTGCCTGCCCCGGTCACCTGGCGCAGCAAAGCGATGGCGTCGCTCGCCCGCATGGCGTTGGTCAAGCGCCGGATGCGAGCGCTGAGTGACAATCGGCCGCGCAACGTACGCTACTCCCCGCTGTTCACGCTGATCGTCGATCAATGGCGCACCCGCCGTATCCTGCAGCGCTACCACGCCTGGTTACGGCAACGTTAACGGCAACAGCGCCGGCGCACCGGCCGGCGCTGCGTAAAAATCGCGCTTTTTTGATCGCGCTACGTGAAATCTGAGAGAAATCACCGATCTGGATGCTGCGCTTTTAACGGTTGGCCATTTATATTCATCACAAATTTTGTGTATATAAACGCTATAGGACTTAAGGTGGTGAATAGATAAAAATAAGCCGTTAATTCCTATTTATGTTATTAAGCGGAAATTCACCTTATTAATAAGCGTATTAAAGCCGCCTGCAGGTTGGCGGCGGAAAGGATTTTTGTGCCATGTTAACGATATGTTGTTTTTTACCGGCAAAATCAACGGTCAATAAATCAACAACATATTGATGAGCCTAAGAAAAAACCAAACAATTCAAAACAAAATCGGCTATTGAGTCCCAGGCGAAAAAGCCATATATTGGTCGCGCTTTTCACAAGGCAGTTACTTTTCTAATTCATTAATTCAATCGGAGCGTGTTGAGACCTTCGGTTGTAGGAGAGATATGATGACGGATAAAGTCCGTATTGATACTTTAGTTGCAAACTCATTAAACGGAAACAATGAAACCTATTTGGCGCGCCAAGCCGAATTTGAGTCGAATGTTAGGAGTTATCCGCGCAAATTGCCGTTGGCAATTGCGAAAGCCCAGGGCGTTTGGATCACTGATGTTGAGAATAATCAATATCTTGATTGCCTGGCCGGGGCGGGAACGTTGGCTCTTGGACATAATCACCCCGACGTCCTGCAAAGCATCCAAAATGTCATTACCAGCGGCTTGCCGTTACATACTCTCGATCTCACGACCCCGTTAAAAGATCGTTTCTCCGATTACCTGCTCTCTCTGTTGCCGGGCGAAGGCAAAGCGTATTGCCTGCAATTCTGCGGCCCGTCCGGTGCCGATGCGGTGGAAGCCGCGCTGAAGCTGGCGAAAAAGCACACCGGCCGTTCCGGCGTGATCAGCTTCTCCGGTGGTTATCACGGCATGACCCACGGCGCGCTGTCGGTCACCGGCAACCTGTCGCCGAAGGCGGCGATCAACGGCATGATGCCGGAAGTGCAGTTCATGCCTTATCCGCATGAATACCGCTGCCCGCTGGGCATCGGCGGCGAAGCCGGCGTCAAGGCGCTGACCTACTACTTCGACAACCTGATCAACGACGTGGAAAGCGGCGTGCGTAAACCGGCGGCGGTGATCCTGGAAGCCGTTCAGGGCGAAGGCGGCGTTAACCCGGCACCTGCCGAGTGGCTGCAGCGCATCCGCAAAGTGACGCAGGAGCATGGCATTCTGCTGATCATCGACGAAGTTCAGGCCGGTTTCGCCCGTACGGGCAAGCTGTTCGCCTTCGAACACGCCGGCATCGAGCCGGACATCATCGTGATGTCGAAAGCGGTCGGCGGCGGCTTGCCGCTCGCGGTACTGGGCATCAAGAAAGAGTTTGACGCCTGGGAACCGGGTCACCACACCGGCACCTTCCGCGGCAACCAGCTGGCGATGGCCACCGGCCTGACCACCCTGCAATACCTGAAAGAGCACAAGGTCGCCGACAAAGTGGCCGCTCAAGGCGAATGGCTGAAAGGCAAACTGGCCGAGCTGCAGAAACGTTATCCGGTGATCGGTCACGTCCGCGGTCTGGGCCTGATGATCGGCATCGAGATCGTCAAGCCGAATGAAGCGCAGGATCACATGGGCTGCTACCCGGCCGATGGCGAACTGTCTGCGCTGCTGCAGAAGAAATGCTTCGAATCCGGCCTGATCCTGGAGCGCGGCGGGCGCAACGGCTGCGTGCTGCGCCTGCTGCCTTCGCTGCTGATCACCAACGATGAGCTGGGTATTTTCCTGGATAAATTTGAGCAGGCGCTGTTGGCCGCCGGCGTCAAGCCAGTCTGATTGGAGCGAATGACCGCGATGTCCAAGTTAAACCCGATTCTGGCTTCCTCGGCGCACAGCGCCGAGGCTTACCGCCAGGCGATCGCGCAGAGCAGTGAAGCCGTCGTGCAATGGCTGCAGCAGCCCGAGATGTATCAGGGCAAAAGCGTGGCCGAACTGCGCGAGCGCATCAAGCTCGACTTCACCCCGCAAGGCCTGGGCAACCAGGCGGCTATCGATCGTGCCATCGAGTACTTTTTGAAAGACAGCCTGTCGGTGCACCACCCGCAGTGCGTGGCGCACCTGCACTGCCCGAGCCTGGTGATTAGCCAGGCCGCCGAAGTGCTGATCAACGCCACCAACCAGAGCATGGATTCCTGGGATCAAAGCCCGTCGGCCACGCTGATCGAAATGAAGCTGATCGAGTGGCTGCGTGCCCAGGTCGGTTACCAGCCCGGCGATGCCGGGGTGTTCACCAGCGGCGGCACCCAGAGCAACCTGATGGGTCTGATGCTGGCGCGCGATGCGTTCTTCGCGCGTCAGGGCCACTCCGTGCAGCAGGACGGCCTGGTGGGCGATCTGCGCAAGCTGAAGGTGTTCTGTTCTGAAAACGCCCACTTCTCGGTGCAGAAGAACATGGCGCTGATGGGCCTCGGCTATCAGTCCGTCACCCTGGTGAAAACCGATCGCTTCGCCCGTATGGACGTGAACGATCTGGCGGAAAAACTGGCGCAGGCCAAGGCCAACGGCGAGCAGGTGATGGCGATTGTCGCCACCGCCGGCACCACCGACGCCGGTGCCATTGACCCGCTGCGCGACATCGCGCGGCTGGCGGCGGAACAGCAGATTTGGGTACACGTGGATGCGGCCTGGGGCGGCGCGCTGCTGCTTTCCGAGCAGTACCGCGACTACCTGGACGGCCTGGAACTGGTGGACTCCATTACCCTGGACTTCCACAAGCAGTTCTTCCAGACCATCAGCTGCGGTGCCTTCTTGCTGAAAGACGAGCGCCACTATGAGCTGATGCGCTATCAGGCAGCCTACCTGAACTCCGAGTTTGACGAAGCGCAAGGCGTGCCGAACCTGGTGTCCAAATCGCTACAGACCACCCGCCGCTTCGATGCGTTGAAGCTGTGGATGGGGCTGGAAGCGCTGGGGCAGAAGCAATACGCCGAGATCATCGATCATGGCGTGACGCTGGCGCAGCAGGTGGCGCGTTACATCGCCGATCAGGAATCGCTGGAACTGGTGATGCAGCCGCAGCTGGCCAGCGTGCTGTTCCGCTACCGTCCGGTGCAGCTGGCGGCGAACGGCGACGCGGCCGTCGCGCTGTTCAACCAGCGCATCGGCGACGCCCTGCTGGAATCGGGCCGCGCCAACGTCGGCGTGACCGAGTTCGATGGCGTGACCTGCCTGAAGATGACGCTGCTGAACCCGATCGTGACGCTGGAAGACATCAAGCTGTTGCTGGCGCTGGTCGAGAAAACCGCACAGCAGCTGCCGGCGTAACGTCGCCCAGCCTGCCACCCAAGCCGATAACCTCCGTTATCGGCTTTTTTATTGCTCATCAATCGCAGGAGACGCAGCGTTTACGCTGATATACTGCAGCAAACGCCTTCCCCCATTTCCAGCACAACAGGACACCCACGCATGACCGATCCGGATTTCAACCTGTTGATCGCACTCGACGCGCTGCTGACGGCGGGCAGCGTCGTCGGCGCCGCACGGCGTCTCGGTTTAAGCGCTTCGGCGATGAGCCGCACCCTCAGCCGGCTGCGCGCGGCCACCGGCGATCCCCTGCTGGTGCGCGCCGGCCGCCATATGGTGCTGACACCCTATGCCGAAACGCTGCGCGAACGGGCGCGGCACGCAGCGTTCGAAGCGCGCGCGGTGTTGCGCCCGGCGCAGGGGGCATTGGATCCCGCCGTGCTGGATCGGACCTTTACGCTGCGCGCTAACGACGGCTTCGTCGAAGCCTTCGGCCCGGCGCTGATCGCCGCCGCGGCCGAACAGGCGCCGCGTGTGCGACTGCGCTTTGCGCCCAAGCCGGAGAAAAGCGACCGCCCCCTGCGTGAAGGGCTGGTTGATCTGGAGATTGGCGTGCTGGGTGACATGGGCCCGGAAATCCGCCTGCAGGCGCTGTTCCGCGATCGCTTCGTCGGTGTGATGAGAACCTCACACCCGCTGGCGCAGCAGCCGGAGATCGGCGCCGCCGACTACGCCGCCTGCGGCCACGTGGTGGCCTCGCGCAGCGGGCGCATCCTCGGGCCGGTAGACGCCGCGCTGGCGGAGCTGGGGCTGGCACGCCATATCGCCGCCGTGGTGCCGAGCTTTCCGGCGGCGCTGGCGGTGGCGCAAGCCTCGAACCTGCTGGCGTTGCTGCCCGCCTCGTTCCTGCATGCGCAACCGGCGGGCGGCCCGCTGCGCGTCTTCGAGCTGCCGGTGAAAACGCCGCCCATCACCGTGTCGCAAATGTGGCATCCGCGCTTGGACGCCGAGGCCGATCACCGCTGGCTGCGCCAGCTACTGCTGACGGTCTGCCGCCAACGCGTGCAAGAACCGCTTCGCACAGAGTGACAATGTCACTAAATTTTGCCCTGCTGACGGCGAGTGATCCAGCCGACGGCAAAGCCCCCATAGCCTGAGGGTTGTTCCCCCTCGCGCGATGGGAGAACATAGCGTTCACGATGCCTGACTCAGTGAAGCGCCCATGACACTTCCCCCTCTCTGGCCGGTGTTCGACGGCCATAACGACCTGCTGCTCAACCTGTGGCTGCAGCATGACGACGATCCGGCCACCGCCTTCTATTCCCGCGTCACGCCGGGCCACCTCGATTTCGCCCGCATGCGGCGCGGCGGATTTTTCGGCGGACTATTCGCGGTATTTATTCCCCCGCTCAGCTATATCGCCCAGATGCGCCACCAAACGCAGGACGAGGCGCAGGCCACCTTCGATCCGCTGGCGATCGCCGAACGGCAAATCGCCATCCTGCAGCAGCTGGAGCAAGCTTCTCAGGGGCAGCTGCGCATCTGTCGCACCGCCACCGAGATAGAACAGTGTCGACTTAACCGACAAATCGCCGCGGTGCTGCATATTGAAGGCGCCGGTATGATCGATGCGGAGCTGACGCAGCTGGAGGCCTTCTACCGGCTGGGCGTGCGCAGCATCGGGCCATCCTGGAATCTGCCGAACGCCTTCGGCACCGGCGTCAGCGGGCCGTTCCCCGGCTCACCCGATACCGGCCCCGGCCTGACGCCGGCCGGCGAGGCGCTGGTCCGCGCCTGCAACCGCCGCCGCATCATGATAGACGTCTCGCACATGAACGAGAAAACCTTCTGGCAAACCGCCGCGCTGAGCCGCGCGCCGCTGGTCGCCACCCACTCCAACGCCCACGCCCTCTGCCCGCAACCGCGTAACCTGACCGACGCACAGCTGGACGCCATCGCTCAGAGCGGCGGGATGGTCGGCGTCAATTTCGGTACCGCCTTCCTGCGTGCGGACGGCAAACGTGACAGTGCAACAACCGGCTTAACAGAAATTGTTAAACACGTTGAGTATTTGATCGCTAAACTTGGTGAAGATCGCGTGGGATTTGGCTCTGATTTTGACGGGGTCAACGTACCGCACCCGTTGGCGGATGTCGGCGGCCTGCCGCTGCTGACGCAAGCGCTGGCACAGGCCGGGTTCGATAACCGGCTGCTGGAGAAGCTGACCTGGCGCAACTGGCTGAACGTGCTCGCCACCACCTGGGGCGAATAACCCGGTTACGCTTTAAAGGTTGCGATCTCCGTCACATTTCGTCAACATTGGGCCGGCCGAATGCGAACGTTTCTCATTGGGTTCGAACTATTACGATGCATGCTAAGGAGCACCGCTATGACTACCTGGACTAAACCTGAGTTTGTTGACCTGCGTCTGGGTCTGGAAGTGACGCTGTACATTTCCAACCGTTAATCGCCCGTCTGCCCGCCTTTCGCGCGGGCATTTCTTTCCCTCTCTTTCTGGTTTAGACATGCAGATAAAAGTTCTCGGCTCAGCAGCAGGCGGCGGCTTTCCCCAGTGGAATTGCAACTGCGACAACTGCCGGGGCGTTCGCGACCGCAGCATCAACGCCAAGCGCCGCACCCAGTCTTCCATTGCCGTCAGCGACGACGGTAAAAACTGGGTACTGTGCAACGTTTCCCCGGACATTTGCCATCAGCTGCTGGCCTCGCCCGAATTGAATAATCCCGATGTGCTGCGCGGCACCGGTATCGGCGCGATCGTGTTGACCGACAGCCAGATCGATCACAGCGCGGGCTTGCTCAATTTGCGCGAGGGCTGCCCGCATCACGTCTGGTGCACGCCTGAAGTGCATGACGATCTCAGCACCGGCTTCCCGGTGTTTCCCATGCTCTCCCACTGGCACGGCGGGCTGATTCACCACCCGGTGACGCCCGGGGAGCCGTTCCGCACGGCGGTCTGCCCGACCGTGCGCTTTACCGCCATTCCGCTACTCAGCAACGCGCCGCCCTATTCGCCGTACCGCGATCGCCCGCTGCCGGGCCACAACGTGGCGCTGTTTATCGAAGATACCGCGCGCGGGGTCGGGCTGCTGTACGCACCGGGCCTGGGTGAGCCGGACGAGGCGCTGATGCCGTGGCTGCGCCGCGCGGACTGCCTGCTGATCGACGGCACGCTGTGGCGCGACAACGAGCTGGCCAACGCCGGCGTGGGCCGCAATACCGGCAAGGACATGGGGCATCTGGCGCTGGCGGAAGAACACGGGCTGGCGGCCCTGCTCGCCACCTTGCCCGCCAGGCGCAAAATCCTGATCCACATTAACAATACCAACCCAATCCTCAATGAAGACTCGGCAGAGCGGCAAAGTCTGACCGCCGCCGGCATTGAAGTGAGCTGGGACGGCATGAATATCGAACTGTAGGGAACCGCCATGACGCAACCACTGCCCCTGACTCCGCCGGCATTTGAAGCGGCGCTGCGCGCCAAAGGCGCTTATTACCATATCCACCACCCGTACCACATCGCGATGCACAACGGCGAAGCAACCCGCGAGCAGATCCAGGGCTGGGTGGCCAACCGGTTCTACTACCAGACCAGCATTCCGATCAAAGACGCGGCGATCATGGCTAACTGCCCACAGCCGGAAACCCGCCGCAAATGGGTGCAGCGCATCCTGGATCACGATGGCTACGGCGGCAGCGAAGGCGGCATCGAAGCCTGGCTGCGCCTGGGCGAAGCCGTCGGGCTGCAGCGTGACGCCCTGCTCTCTGAAGAGTTGGTGCTGCCGGGCGTGCGCTTTGCGGTCGACGCCTACGTCAATTTCGCGCGCCGCGCCTGCTGGCAAGAAGCGGCCTGCAGCTCGCTGACCGAACTGTTCGCGCCGCAAATCCACCAGTCGCGCCTCGACAGCTGGCCGCAGCACTATCCGTGGATCGACGCCGCCGGCTACGACTATTTCCGCAGCCGCCTCGGCCAGGCCAACCGCGATGTGGAACACGGCTTGGCGTTGGCGCTGGACTATTGCGACACCGTTGAAAAGCAGCAGCGCATGCTGGAGATCCTGCAGTTCAAACTGGATATTCTGTGGAGCATGCTGGACGCCATGAGCATGGCCTATACCCTGAACCGCCCGCCTTATCACAGCGTGACCGCCGCGCGGGTATGGCACAACCAGAGGCTGGTGTAATGACGCTGAACCCTGAACATACCCCCGTCTTCCGCCGCGGCTATCGCCTGCAATGGGAGCAAGTGCAAAACAGCCACGTGATCCTCTACCCGGAAGGCATGGCCAAGCTGAACGACAGCGCCGCCGCCATCTTGCAGCTGGTCGACGGCCACACCACGCTGAACGGCATCATCGCGCAGCTGAACGCCCGCTTTCCCGGCGCCGAGGGGTTGGCGGATGACGTGCTGGAATTTTTCCAGCGCGCCTACGAACAAAAATGGGTGACCTTCCGTGACTGAAGCACGCGCGCCGGCGGTGAACCCGCCGCTCTGGCTGCTGGCGGAGCTGACCTACCGCTGCCCGCTGCAGTGCCCCTATTGCTCCAACCCGCTCGATTTTGCCGCGCAGGAAAAAGAGCTGACCACCGCGCAGTGGATTGAGGTGTTTCGCCAGGCGCGGGCGATGGGCAGCGTGCAGCTCGGTTTTTCCGGCGGCGAGCCGCTGGTGCGTAAAGACCTGCCCGAGCTGATCGCCGCCGCGCGCGATCTCGGCTTTTACACCAACCTGATCACTTCCGGCATCGGCCTGACCGAGAAGAAGCTGCAGACCTTCGCCGACGCCGGGCTGGACCATATCCAGATCAGTTTTCAGGCCAGCGACGAAACGCTGAACGCCGCGCTGGCGGGTTCCGCCAAGGCGTTTCAGCAGAAGCTGGCCATGGCCAAGGCGGTCAAGGCGCTCGGCTATCCGATGGTGCTCAACTTCGTGTTGCATCGCCATAATATCGGCCAGATCGACCGTATTATCGAACTGGCGATCCAGCTGGACGCCGACGACGTCGAGCTGGCGACCTGCCAGTTCTACGGCTGGGCGCACCTCAACCGCGAGGGCCTGCTGCCGACCCGCGAGCAGATCGCCGACGCGGAAGCGGTGGTAAAACACTATCGCGAACGCATGGCCGCCGAGGGCAAGCTGGCCAACCTGCTGTTCGTCACGCCGGACTACTACGAGGAGCGCCCCAAAGGCTGCATGGGCGGCTGGGGGGCGATCTTCATGAGCGTAACGCCGGAAGGCATGGCGTTACCCTGTCACAGCGCCCGTCAGTTGCCGATCGCCTTCCCGTCGGTGCTGGAGCACGATCTGCAGCATATCTGGTACCACTCGTTCGGTTTTAACCGCTATCGCGGCTATAACTGGATGCCGGAGCCCTGCCGTTCCTGCTCGGAGAAAGAGCAAGACTACGGCGGCTGCCGTTGTCAGGCGTTCATGCTGACCGGCAACGCCGACAACGCCGACCCGGTATGCGGCAAATCGCCGCACCACGGCACCATTCTGGCGGCGCGGGAAGCGGCGAACCGTTCGCAGATCGGTATCGATCAGCTGCGTTTTCGGAATCAAACCAACTCCCGTCTGATTTTCAAGGGTTGACGATGGCACTCGCCGGCGCCTCCTGGCAGCTCGACAACGGTTTGGCCGTCAAGGCGATAAGCGATCCTGCCGCCGCTAGCGCCGCCGCGCTGGTGCGCATTGAAGCGGGCAGTTTTCAGGCGCCCACCGCCTGGCCGGGCCTGGCGCATCTGCTGGAGCATATGTTGTTTCGCGGCAGCGAGAACTTCAGCGCGCAAGATAGTTTGATGGGCTGGGTACCGTCGGTCGGCGGCCGACTGAATGCCACCACCCAGGCCACGCAAACCGCGTTTTTCTTCGAGGTGGGCGCCGATCATTTGGCGCAGGGGCTGGCGCGGCTGAGCGATATGCTCGCCGCCCCACAGCTGGCGGCCGAGGCGATCGCACAGGAGATTGAGGTCATCGACGCTGAATATCGCCTGCTGCGCGCCGAGGTGGAAACCCGCTGCGAAGCCGCACAGCGGCAGATGTTCACCGGCCTGGACGCCATGCACCGCTTTCATATCGGCAGCCGCGCCGCTTTCGGCAGCGACATTTCCGCCCTGCAGCAGGCGCTGCGGCAGTTTCACCGGCGCTATTTTCGCGCGCCAAACCTGACGCTGTGGCTGCAAGGCCCACAATCACTGGCGCAGCTGCATGCGCTGGCCCAGCGTTACGGCAGCCGCTTGCCATCGGGCAGCGCCATACCGCACAAAGCCTCACCGCCGCTGACCGCTGCGAAAGATTACACCCTGTCTCTTCCCGGCACGCCGCAGCTGAGACTGGTGTTTGCCCTGCCGTGTTCCCATGCGCGCGGTTGGCTGCGGCGGCTGGAGCGCCTGCTGCTGGACGAAGCCCCCGGCGGGCTGCTGGCCCGGCTGCGCGCTCAGGCGTGGTGCGATGCGGTTCGGCTCGATTATTCGCGCTGCAGCGAGAACAACGCGCTGCTGAGTTTTATCTTTACCGTCAATCACGGTTCAGCTGCTGAAGCTGCCCACATCGAAAGCGCGTTGTTGGCGTGGCTGCAGGCGCTGCAGGTGCTGGCACCGGCTCAGCTTGCGCATTACGAGCGGCTGGCCAATCGCGATTTCCACCGTTTGGCGCCGCTCGATCAGCTGCGCGCCAGAGCGTTTGGGTTGCCGCCGGCGGAGCCGAACGACGATTGGCCACGGCATATTGCGGCGCTGATTAGCGCGCCGCGCCGCCGCCTGGCCGTACGGCCCGATGGCGGCGGCGAACCCCGTGAAATTCAAGGGTTGCCGCTGGCGCTTGGCCCCTTCGTTGGCGCCGCGCTGACGCCCGCAACGGAACCTTTTCGCTTTTTCACCGCCGCGGCGGCGCTGCCGAGTCCGACCTTGCCTTCCGGCCTGGCGCCGCTGCGGCATCTGCTCCCTGGCGAAGCGCAGCCGGTGCTGTTGCTGCGGCCGGCGCCGTCCAGCCCCTTCAGCGATGAACAGGCCTGCGGCATACAGGCGGCGCTGCGCGCCGGGGCGGCCGAACTGGCGCATCAGGAGGGACATTTAAGCTTCGAACGCCACCAGGGCGTGTGGCTGCTGCAGTTGGCGGGCAGCCACGCGCTGATCTGCCATGGGCTGAGCGTCGTAAACCGGGCGCTGGCGGTGTTGTCGCCGGCCGTTCTCAACGAGGCGGCGAGAAACCTGCGCCATACGCAGCGGAAAGAGCAAAACGATATCGCCATTCGCCGTCTGTTAGCCCAATTGCCGGCGGCGCTCAGCGCGCCAACCGCAGCGGCGCAATGGCATGCCACCTTGATCGGCGGCGATGGCGAGTTAAAACGGCAGCTGTCGCACCTGCTGTACGGTTTCCCCTATTCCGTGGCCGCTGAGCCGCCGCTGCCGACACCTCACCATCATCGCCCCGTCACGCTGACGGAAAGCGGCCCCGAAAGCGCCTTACTGCAGTTTTACCCGCTGCAAAACGGCGAAGCCGAAGGCCGTTGGGCGCTGCGCGTGCTGGCTCAGCTTTACGCCCCGCGTTATTTTCAGCGGTTGCGCGTGGATCGCAACGTGGGTTACGTGGTGCAATGCGCCTTCCACCGCTGTGCCGATACCGAGGGCATGCTGTTCGCCCTGCAATCCCCGACGTTCAACGTTGAACCGCTGCGGCAGTTAACCGACGAATTCTTACTGCAGATGC
This sequence comes from Serratia sp. SSNIH1, assembly GCF_002935055.1. Lineage (NCBI taxonomy): Bacteria > Pseudomonadati > Pseudomonadota > Gammaproteobacteria > Enterobacterales > Yersiniaceae > Serratia > Serratia sp. SSNIH1. Next base: position 2,978,789 of record NZ_CP026383.1, on the reverse strand, counting down.
GCCATGAGCTGGCGCACATTGGCGCTGGCGAGCTGGCGCAAATACAACAGGCGCTGCGGCAAAGCCTGCAGCGCCTCAGCACCGAATCGTTGCAGCGCGCCCGAGAAATTGCCTTGGAAGATCGCGAGGCCATTGCTGACGCTGCGCCAGTCACGCTGACCCAACTGTTGCACTGGCAGCAGCGGCTTTTCCAGGGCGATGACATTTAAAGCTGCACTGCCCAGTTAGCCCGTCGTGAACAACACAATGGGGATGCGATACCGGTCAGCACCATGCTGATCACCCAGGAAATGTCTGTGCCCGGGATCAGATTGGCGTAACTAAGGCCTGGAGAAAAGCCCCCATCGTTGCGATGGAGGCTGAGTAAGGTCAAACGGGGTAAACGCGATCAGAAGCGCCAGGTCAGACCGGCGTTGACGCTGTTATCCTGGTGGTTTGACGATAGCTGCCCGCCGTAGCCGAGGGACAAGACGGCGTTTTTGTTTACCGCAACATCGACGCCCGCTTTCAGCACCGCGCCATCGCGGGAAACCGGCACGCTGTTCACGTCGAACGCCGCATCGGTACGTTTGAACATCAGTTGCGTTTTGCGCTCCAGCTTGCCGTACTGATGCTGCCAGCCCAGTTCGCCGCGCAGCGCGATCGCCACGCTATCGGCCTGCCATTGCGTATCTGCGCGCAGCCCCAGCGTCGAAGCGGTGGCTGATTGACTTTGCTTGTCGCCGCGCAGCGCCGCCGCCCCGCCGTGCTCATTGATCCCCTCGTTACGATAGTGGGTATAAGCCAGGTTGGCGAATGGCTCAAGATTGACCGTGTCGTTCGTCCAGTCGTAACCGCTTTCGATAAACAGCTGGCCGGTGCGCGCGTTATAGCTGGCCTTCTCGCGATCCGACTGCGCGCCGTAGTTCACCGAGCGCGAGGTATCGATACGATGCCAGGTATACGTGCCCCCCGCCCGCAGCGCCAACGCACCGAAACGTTTGTTGCCGTACAGCCCCAGATGGTAGTTGTCGCTGTGAGCATCTGACTGATAACCGCCATCCAGTGAGGTGCGGGTATACCCGGTCATCACCCCAAGCCGGCCGTCGTCAAACAGCTCGCCATCCAGGCCCAGCAGCACGCCGTAGGTGGACGTTTGGTAACCGGTGGCATTATCGTTGCCGGAAGCATGCCCCCAGTTGCCCAGCAGTTTCGCCCAGGCGCCGTTGTCATCCGCTTTGATATCGGAAGCGATACGGCGGCCTTCCGCCTGGCGCAGGCGCTCGGTGGCGGCATCGCGTAGGTAACGGCTTTCGTTAATCTGGGCGGAAGCCATATCCGCATGGACCTGGCCGGACAGTTGGCGGGTCGCCTGTTGCAGCTCTCTGGCCGACGTGAAGCCGAGGAAGCTTTCATACACCGGATGGCCGGTGACGATGCCCGCTTCTTCGGTAACGGCTTGTGCTTTGCCTTGATCATCTTGCAGTGCGCTCAGCGCCTCAGCGGTAGGGGCAGCCACGCTGCGCTTCACCGTTTCCGTGACCGGCTCCGTCGCGTTGAGCGTTTCCACCGCGCGAGCCACCGCTTTCTCGTTCTCAGTGCTGGCCAGGGTGTCAAAACGAGCGGCGGTGCGGGTGATGCCAAGGCCGACGTCATTACCCTGATAATCCAGCGTCACATTAACAAACGGATACGCTGGATTGGCATTTTCGAACCGGCCGTTGACGCCGTCCGTCGTCGTCAGGATGGTGTATTTGTTGCCCAACAAACTTTGCGCCTCATTCTGCGACAGCAGGTTTTTGCTGTGCTCCAGGCTGACGTTCACGCTGCCGCCATTGAGAAACGCGCGTCGTGCGTCGATCTTGTCGCTGCGGCCATTGCCCGCCACTTCCACGTTATACTGCGAACCGCGATCAAAAATGGCATCGTGCAACACGTGCAGCGTGCCGATGCCGTTACCCGGCGCGACGCTGCCGCCCCGAGCCGCTCTGAAGGCGCTGACGGTGCCCTCACCGGCCAACGTGCCGCTATTTTCGATATAGACGTTGGACGCCACCGAACCGTTGATCGCCAACACGCCCTGTTTCACCCAGGTATCACCGCGATAGGTGTTATTACCCAACAACGCCAGCGTACCGGCGCCCGTTTTGGTCAAGCCGCCGTGCCCGCTGATGTCGTTACTCCACGCATCGAAGTCGCATTCGCTCGACGTGCAGCGCCGCTCAACAGAGGTACCGGGTTCGACGATATTTCCCAGACCGGGGATATTCACCACGAACTGTTTTTCACTGTAGGAGCCCGGTACATAATATTCCTGCGGGATATCCTCTTTGGTAATAAACATTTTCGGGCCGTTGATCGCATTGCGCAAATTGACACGTCCCCAGCCGAACAGATTATCAATACCGGCGACACCCAAATCGGTGGCGGTGGTTTTAATTACCGCGGATATTTGATCGGCGCTCATATAAGGGAAACGTTGCATCAATACGGCGGCAACGCCGGTAACGTGCGGCGCAGCCATTGAGGTGCCTGATTTATTGCCGTAGCCGGGATTAAGCGAAAGCTCGCCCTTATTATAAGCTTCGCGATTAACGGCGCCGCCGGTATTGGACTCCAGCCGGCCGACGGTGCTGTAAATATCGGACCCCGGTGCGGAAACGCAATAACTGGCCGTTTGCCCGCAGCTGGTCGAAGAGACGCTTAACGTGTTTTCGTCGCTCAGGTTGGTCACGATCAGGTAATTGTTCAAGACGTCCGGGAAGGCGTAAGGCAGTGATTTTTGCGCTTCGGGAATATTGTAGTTGTTGTAATTGCCTGCCGAGAAGACGATCAGCTTACCGTGCCGGGCCGCCCGCAGCAGCGTTGGCATCGCGCTGTGCGCGCCGGTAGGCACCGGCTGTTCGCTGCCCCATTCCACACTGGCCTTGTTGCGCATCATCTCGCCGATCACGTCGCTTTTTACGAATGCCACGTAGTCCGGCCTGCCGTTCGGCAACCAGATGATATCGCCTTTGGCGTCACGGCGAATGTCCGGTGCAATCCCCCAGCTGTTGTTGATGACGCGAGCCGCGCTCTGAATCAACTCCTCACGGCCGTTGCGGTTACCGTAGTCATTCAATTTGGTGCCGATAATATCCGCGTCGAAAGCCACGCCGTGCATGCCGCCGCCGTCTCTTTTCGCTGCGGCAATACCGGCTACATGGGTGCCGTGATCGCCGAAAGACATATTGTCTTGTTTATCGTACGAGAAATTATAACTGCCGTTATCCAATCGCGTCAGTTTGCCGGCGAATTCAGAATGGGAAAGAATGGCGTTGTCGATAATGCCGATGGTGACGCCTTTTCCAGTATAGCCTCTGGCATAGGCAAACTCGGCGGAAATAGCCTCAAGCCCCCATTGGCGGTTAAACTCGGCGGTTTTCCAGCTGTCAGGCGCGCCCAAGCGACCGGGATCCTGATAAGCGGCAAGAGAAGAATGAATGGATAAGCCATAACAACCCAGAAAAACGCAATACGCTAACTTCAATTTCTTATTAAGTTTCATTTTACGCTCCATGTTTATTTATACCCAGAAGAAAACTTACGTTTTAACCGCCCTGCGACCTCCCTCGATCGTGAAATAACAGATAGCGCATGCAGACCCGATACGGGCCGCATGAAAAGACATGCTGAGTGACGAAAATAGTGCGAGCAGACAAGAGCATGCCGCCGCGCCTGGCACCTATGGCGCAGAGAGGCAAACAGGAGGCGAATGTACGTTTATCGGTGCCGCTACGCCGGGGCAGTTCGGCCATCCGGCCGAAGCGGGAGAATCAGAGAGTGGGTGCATCTCGCTTAATCATCCAATTTTGTTAATGATTTTCATTCGCGAGGCTATCCCATTCGTAAGCAAAGTGTCAACATATGAAACAAAACATTTCTTGATTTGCATCATGATTTTTCCGCTAAGCCCCAGTAAACGGGCGCTGAATAGTGCATAAAATGGCGTTCATCCCCGTCTGGACTGCGATTTTTGTCAGTATTACCGCATAGAGAAGGCAGAATACCGGTCGGGAGTACATCATGGCGACTGAACATTTAGCCATAGAGAAACATCAATAATGATTAATTTTCACGGCAATAACGCGGCGTGGTCCGATCACTTATTTTTCGCTGCAATATAAGGGATGCTTATAAATAACAGGAGTATTCCTAATGCGTTCACGCTGGATGTATTCCATGCTAGCGGGCCGATTTTTAGCCGCGCCCGCTGGCTATTCCCATTTTCATTGGCAAGACTATATTGAAAGAAGCTCTGCTCTAGAGCGAGAATATGGGTAATTTTCCGAGGAAATACCGCATGACCCTGTTGCCCAAGCAGAGCAATAACAAAAATCCGATTGATCTCTATGGCGAAATCGTAGACGACTTGCCCGGCCTGATTTGCTTCGGCAACCGCCTTGGCGGTTACTTCAATAAACAATGGCGCGACTATACCGGCGCCATCGCCGGGGAACACGGCGCCGCCGACTGGCTCGATGCCCTGCACCCCGACGATCGCGAGCGGCTGGCCGCGCAATGGCGCCAGGCGATCGTGGCCCTCTCCTCGTTCGCCGGCGAGGCCCGCCTGCGCGATCGCAGCGGCGCCTACCGTTGGTTCATGCTGGCGTTTAACGCCCGGCAGGACGGCATGGCGCTGGAGCCCAGCTGGTACCTGACGGCGACCGACATTCACCCGCAAATGCTGCAGCGCCAGCAAAACGTTCAGGCGCTGTCTATCCAGCAAGACATGCTGGACGCCAGCGTCGACTGCATTAAAGTGATCAATCACGACGGCACGCTGCGCCACATGAACCGCTCCGGCAGCCTGGCGCTCGGCCTTGATCCGGGGCAAAAAGAGTTTGGCATGCCCTGGTTGGGGCTGCTGTCGCCCGAGATCCGGCGCCGCGGCCGCAAAGCGCTGCGCAGCGTCAGAGCCGGAAAAAATGCGCGCTTCACGGGATTGAGCGTGACGCCGCAGGGCAAAAAACAGCACTGGGACAACATTCTTACGCCGGTCAGCGACGAACACGGCACCGTGGCCGAGATCTTGTGCGTCTCACGCGACGTGACTTCGCAACGCGTGATGGAGCAACGCCTGTTGCTCGCCAGCGAATATGACGAACTGACCGGCCTGCCCAACCGGCGCCTGTTCAAGAAGAAACTGAAGCAAGAAATGAAGCGGGCCCTGCACGGCAACAAGTCGCTTGGGCTGATGCTGCTGGATCTTGACCACTTCAAGCTGGTGAACGACACGCTGGGCCACGCGGCGGGCGACCATCTGCTGCGGGTTTTGGGCAAAAGGCTCAGCGCCTGCATGAATACGCACTCGTTCGTCTCTCGCCTCGGCGGCGATGAGTTCGCCGTGGTGATCAGCGACGTCGAAAACGAGCAGGATATTTTCCGCATCGCCAACAAGTTTCTGCTGCAGCTGGAGACGCCGATCACCCACGGCGGCAAGACGCTGCATTGCGGCATGAGCATCGGCGGCGCCATCTACCCCAAAGACGCCCGCGACGCTTCGGAACTGATGAAATGCGCCGATACTGCGCTGTATGAGCTGAAAGACGGCGGCCGGGGCGGTGTCTATATGTTCGACCGCAAGATGATGGACAAGGCGCGCGCCCGCGCCAGCCAGCTCAACTACGCGCGCCAGATCGTGCGCGACAACTGCATCCGCCCCAGCTACCAACCGAAGGTCAGCCTGACCGACGGTAGCATCGTCGGCTTTGAAGCCTTACTGCGCTGGCACTGCCCGATCAACGGTGTGCAGCTGCCGGCGACGGTGAGCGAGGCGTTCAACGACTACGAGCTGGCGACCAAGATCAGCGAAGCCATGCAGCTGAAGGTCTTCGCCGATATCGCCCGCTGGCGCGCGGCCGGCGTGGCGGTGCAGCCCATCTCGCTGAACGTGTCGCCGATCGAGTTTTTACGCGACAACTACGCCGAAACGTTCCTGCAGCGCCTGCTGAAGTTCCACATACCCCATCATCTGATCGAACTGGAGGTGACCGAACACGCGTTCAACAAGCACGGTTCGAAGTACGTGCTGCGCGCATTACAAATGCTCAAGGAGATGGGCATCCGCATCGCCCTGGACGACTTCGGCACCGGTCACTCCTCGTTCAGCCATATCATGGATTATCCGCTGGACTGCATTAAGCTGGACTGCGACTTCGTTCAACGTATGAATACCGAACCGGCGATCCTGGCGATCGTGGAAAGCATCGGCATTCTCGGTCAAAAGCTGTCGATCGATATCATCGCCGAGGGAGTGGAAACCGAGCAGCAGCGGCAAACGCTGTGCGAAGCCGGTTTCCATATCGGCCAGGGTTTTCTGTTCAGCCGGGCGGTGGAACCCCAGCGGGTGCCCGAGCTGCTGCAGGCAGCACCGCAGCCTGTCGACGGCCGTTAAACGCCCTGCTGTTCGCCGAACGGCGCCAGCTGCATGCCGATAAGCGTCACCACGCAGACGATCGCGCCGGCGTAAAAGGTGGAAGCGGAACCGACCCGCTCCCACAGCATGCCGGCCCCGAGACTCGCCAGCAGCAGCGCCACACCGCTGACCAAGTTGAACATGCCGAACGCGGTGCCGCGCAGGTGCGCCGGCGCGGTATGCGCCACCATCGCAGCCAACAGCCCCTGCGTCATGCCCATGTGCACGCCCCACAGCGCCACGCCAAACAGCACGCCCGCCCAATGATCGCTCAACGCCAGCACCACATCGGCGGCGATCAGCACCAGTAAACCGGCTTTTAACATTCCTTTATGGCTCATGCGGTCGGAAAGTTTACCGAACGGATAGGCCGAGCAGGCGTAGACCAGGTTCATGGCGACCATCACCAGCGGGATCAACGCCAGCGGCGTGCCGCCCTGCTGCGCCTTCAGCACCAGAAACGCCTCGCTGAAGCGCGCCAACGTGAAGACGGCGCCGATGCCCACTACCCACCAATAGCCACGCCCCAGCAGCCGCAGATTGGCGCGGGTAATCGGGTTGGTACGCTTGTCGGTTATCGCGGCGGCCGGCTCTTTCAGGCCGAAGAACAGCAGCGCGATCGCCAGCGCCGCCGGGATCGCCGCCACCCAAAAGATGGCGCGAAAATCGTTGTGCCACAGCAGCATCAAGCCGACGGCCAGCAGAGGTCCTAAAAAGGCGCCGACGGTATCCAGCGACTGGCGCAGCCCAAAGGCCGCGCCGCGAATTTCCGGCGGCGTCACATCGGCCACCAGGGCGTCGCGCGGCGCGCCGCGGATGCCTTTGCCCACGCGATCCAACAGACGCGCGCTCATCACCATGCCGGACGACGACGCGACGGCAAAAAACGGTTTGCTGATGGCGCCCAGCCCGTAGCCCAGCAGCGCCAGCCCTTTACGCTTGCCGAGGTAATCGCTGAGCACGCCGGAGAATACCTTGACGACCAATGCCGTCGCCTCCGCCAGCCCTTCGATCAGCCCGATGACGATCACGCTGACGCCGAGCGTCGTCGCCATAAACAGCGGCAGCAGGCTGTGGATCATTTCCGAGGAAACGTCCATCAGCAGGCTCACCCCACCCAAGATCCAAACGCCGCGCGGTATGCGGCCCAACGTAGCGAAGCGCGACAGCATGGTTCGTCCTCGATGTCTCAGCGCCGGCGGCGCATCATGATTTTTCCAAGATTGGATAGTTGATTTTGTTCGTTCACAGACCTTTAGCCTTCAGAGATAGTGCAACGACCCTGTGACAATCCTAATAATGAAGGTAATTAACATAATGATAGATAGCAAAAAGATGATAGTGATGGCGGCGCTGCTGAGCTTTTCCGCCGCGGCCGCGCCAGGGGTAGATATCGTCGCCAACGAAACGCCGATCCATACGGTGAAGAACGCCGAGGCGGTCGCCAAAATCCCCGCCGGTTTCAAGTTCGTGGAGCCCGGCACGCTGACGGTGGCCATTTCCCTGCTGGGCAGCGGCCCGCCGTTCGGCCTCTATGCCCGCGACAATAAAACGGTGATCGGCAGCGAGGCGGACATCGCGCGCCTGGTGGCCGACGGTTTGGGGTTGAAACTCAAGCTGGTGCCCACCTCGTGGGAAGACTGGCCGCTGGGGGTGGCCTCCGGCAAATATGACGCCGCGGTTTACAACATCACCGTAACCAACGAACGCAAGACCAAATTCGATTTCGCCACCTATCGTCAGGATACGCTGGGGTTCTACGTCAAATCCGACAGCAAGATCACCCAGATCAACACCGCGCGGGATATCGCCGGTAAAAAGATCATCGTCGATTCCGGCACCAACCAGGAAGCGGTGCTGCTGGCCTGGGACAAGGAGAACCGCGCCAAGGGACTGGCGCCGCTGCAGCCGGTGTACGTCACCGACAAGGCCGCCTCCACGTTGGCCATTCAGTCCGGCCGCGCCGACGCCACCTTCGGGCCCAACGTCTCCGGCGCTTACCAGGCGCGGCTGACCGGCAAAACCCGGCTGGTAGGCATCGTGCCCGGCGGCTGGCCGAAAACCGCCAACATCGCCGTCACGCTGAAGAAAGGCAACGGCCTGGTGGACGCGGTGCAGGCATCGCTCAACGGCGCCATCGCCAACGGCAGCTATCTGCAGGTGCTGGATCGCTGGGCGGAGAGCGACGAGAAGATTGCCCATTCCGAGATTAACCCGCCGGGACTGGGAGACTAAAACATGCACCGGCCCCGCATCGAGGGGCCGGCTATTGATGATCAATCATGATGTTTCATTCCGCCGCCGCTTTCTGCTTTCCCAGCTTGCGGTACAGCGTGCTGCGCGAAACGCCGAGCGCCTTCGCCGCCCGGCTGAGATTACCGCCCGCCCTGCCGATCGCCGCCTGCAGCGCCTCCAGGCCGGTATCGGCGTTATCCTGGCGCGGCGCCAGCACCGCGATGGACTGCGGCAGATCGTCCAGGGTGAGCACCGCATGATCGTCCGCCAGCGCCAGCAACACCTTGAGCGTACTCAACAGCTGCCGCACGTTGCCGGGCCAAGGGTAGCGCGCCAGCATCGCCAGCGCCTCCGGCAGCAGGCGAATGTCGCGCCGCTCGCCGCCCAGCTCTCGCCACAGCTGCAGAATGAAGGCTTCCAGCTGCGCCCGCTCTCTGAGCGGCGGAATGCGCAGGCTGTATTCCTGTATGCGGTACAGCAAATCCTCACGAAACGCCCCCGCCTGTACCTGCCGAGGCAGATCGTGGTGCGTGGCGCAGACCAGCGCGAAATCGACCGGATAAGCGCTGCGGCTGCCGAGCGGCGTGACCGTTTTTTCCTGCAACACCCGCAGCAGCCGCGTCTGCAGGCCCGCCGGCATGTCGCCGATTTCATCGAGGAACAGCACGCCGCCGTCCGCCTCGCGGATCTTGCCGATATAGCCTTTCGGGTTGGCGCCGGTAAACGCCCCCGGGGCATAGCCGAACAGCTCGGACTCGATCAGCGGCTCAGGCAGCGCCGCGCAGTTGATCGCCACGAAGTTGCCGTTGCGCCAGCGGCTCTCTTGAAACAGGCGTCGGCTGAAGTGCTCCTTGCCGCAGCCGGTTTCGCCGGTCACGCACAGGGAAAGACCGGCATTGAGAATGCGCAGCGCCTTCTGATGCTGTTCGTCATGCCTTTCCGCCGGCGGCGAAACCGAACGCAGGGCGCTGACGCGGCGCTGCGGCGCCTCGAGCAGGGAATAATAATGCCGTTGATTGCCGGCCAGCGTCTGGTGCGGTGCGCCGGAAGGCTGTCGCAGCAGATCGGGGAACAGCTGGGCGAACTCAACCGAGCCGAATGCGGCCGGTAAAAGCTGGAACTCCAGCATCGCCAGCCGATTGGCGGCGACCAGCACTTCGTCGTGAAACACCAGCAGCAGCTCCTGCGCACTGCCCAGGCTACCGGCGTCGGCGTGCAGGCGCAGCGTCCAGTGACGATCGGCGATCGCGCTTCTGACCCAGCGGTGTTCGATATGTCGCACCGCCTGCATGATCAGGCGCTGTGCATCGCGATACGGCCGCTGCGCGGGGGCGGAAAGATCCAATATCCCGGCAATGTGGCCATCCGGCCGGTAGATCGGCGCGGCGGTGCAGTTCAATCCGGCATTTTGGTTGAGGTAATGCTGATCGCCGCGCACTTCGCAGAACGCGCCCAGCGCCAGCGCGGTGCCGATGGCGTTGGTGCCCCGCTCCGCTTCCCCCCACGGGTTGCCCGGCGCCAGCGCAAAGCGCGATGCCTTATGCAGAAAATCGGTATTGCCGCGGGTTTCCAGCACCAGCCCGTCGGCGTCGGCAATGACCACAATGGCGGGCTGGCGCGTAATTTGCGCGCCCAGCTGCTCGATCAGCGGCTGCACCCGTTGCGGCACCCAGTCGTTGCGGCTGCGCCGCTCTTCGAGCAACCCGGCTTTGATGAACGAGATGTGCTGATCGGCGCGCGCCAGGCCGTAGCCCCGGCTGCGCTGCCAGGATTCCGCCAGCGGATGGGTCAACAAACTGGCGCCCTCAGTGGGCAAGCGGTCGTCAGGCAACATGCGTTTCTCCCCCGTTCGCGAGTGTTGCAAATATGTATCATAGATGTGTACCAGGCGTTGCGACACGGGACACAAAAAATCATCGCCGGCGGCGACACCGCTCTATTCGCCAAGCCATATCCGTTTTTAACACGCTAATAAATAAGCTCTTTTAACGAGCATCTTCGCCATTCATCAATCTGGCACGGGGCGTGCTTCTCCCTGCTGCGGCGGCATGCCGCACTCACAGGCGCAGCGCAATAGCGCCGGTTATCATCTGCAGAGAGGTGCTTCACATGAAATATGTCCACCCCGGTTTGCCTGGCTCGCTGGTTTCGTTCCGCAAACGCTATGGCAACTACATTGGCGGCAAATTCGTCGAACCGGTATCCGGCAACTACTTCACCAACACCTCGCCGGTGACCGGCCAGCCGATCGCCGAATTCCCGCGTTCCGACGCCAAGGACATCGAGCTGGCGCTCGACGCGGCGCATGCGGCGGCGGACGCCTGGGGCAAAACCAGCGTGCAGGAGCGCTCCAACGTGCTGCTGGCGATCGCCGATCGCATCGAAGCGCGGCTGGAGATGCTGGCGCTGACCGAAACCTGGGACAACGGCAAACCGATCCGCGAAACCCTGAATGCCGATCTGCCGCTGGCGGTCGACCATTTCCGCTACTTCGCCGGCTGCCTGCGCGCGCAGGAAGGCACCGCGGCGGAGATCGACCAGAACACCGTGGCCTACCATATCTATGAGCCGCTGGGCGTAGTCGGCCAGATCATTCCGTGGAACTTCCCGCTGCTGATGGCCGCCTGGAAACTGGCGCCGGCGCTGGCGGGCGGTAACTGCGTGGTGCTGAAACCGGCGGAACAAACCCCGCTTGGCATCAGCGTGCTGATGGAAGAGATCGGCGATCTGCTGCCGCCGGGCGTGCTCAATGTGGTGCAAGGCTTCGGTGCCGAGGCCGGCGAAGCGCTGGCGCGCAGCAAACGCATCGAGAAGATCGCGTTCACCGGCTCCACACCGGTCGGCCGCCATATCCTCGCCTGTGCGGCGGAAAACATCATCCCCAGCACCGTCGAGCTGGGCGGCAAATCGCCGAACATCTATTTTGAAGACATCATGCAGGCGGAGCCGGAGTTTATCGACAAGGCGGTTGAGGGGCTGGTGCTCGGCTTCTTCAATCAGGGGGAGGTTTGCACCTGCCCTTCACGCGCGTTGATCCAGGAATCCATCTACCCGCAGTTTATGGAGAAAGTGCTGGCACGCATCGCCACCATCCGCCAGGGCGATCCCTTCGACACCGAGACCATGATCGGTGCCCAGGCGTCAAAACAGCAGTACGACAAGATCCTGTCGTACATCGACATCGCTAAAAACGAGGGCGGAAAAATCGTGGTGGGCGGCGAACCCGCCCAGCGTGGCGACGAAGTGCAAAACGGTTTCTACCTGCAGCCGACGTTGATTACCGGCAACAACAGCATGCGCTTCTTCCGCGAGGAGATCTTCGGGCCGGTGATTGGCGTCACCACCTTCAAGGATGAGGCCGAAGCCTTGGCGCTGGCCAACGACACCGAGTTCGGGCTGGGCGCCGGGCTGTGGACCCGCGACATCAACCGTGCCTACCGCATGGGCCGCGCGATCAAAGCCGGGCGCGTGTGGACCAACTGCTACCACCTGTATCCGGCGCACGCCGCGTTCGGCGGCTACAAGAACTCCGGCATCGGGCGCGAAACCCACAAGGCGGCGCTGTCGCACTATCAACAGGTGAAAAACCTGCTGGTCAGCTACGACGCCAAACCGCTGGGCCTGTTCTGATTAGGGCGTAACAACAAGAAGGCCACCCGCAGGTGGCCTTCTTATTTGCATGGTTGATGGCGTGATTTATTTCGCCATGCCGAGATCGATCACCATGCGACCGCGAATGGTGCCCGCCTTCATCTCGTCGAAGATGGCGTTGATATCGCCCAGTGGCCGTTTGGTCACTTTCGGCGTCACTTTTCCTTCGGCGGCGAACTGGAACGCCTCTTTCAGATCTTCGCGCGTACCCACCAGCGAGCCCACCACCTGAATGCCGTCCAGCACCAGGCGCGGAATGCTCAGATCCATGCTCTCCGGCGGCAGCCCCACGGCCACCACTTTACCGCCGGCGCGCACCGCATTCACCGCCGAGTTGAAGGCCGCTTTCGCCACCGCCGTCACCACCGCCGCGTGAGCGCCGCCGGTTTGCTGCTGAATGATCTCCTCCGCGTTTTGCGTTTTGGAGTTGATGGTCAGATCGGCGCCGATCTGTTTGGCGAACTCCAGCTGGCCGTCGTTGACGTCGATGGCGATCACCTTGGCGTTAAACACGTTCTTGGCATACTGCAGCGCCAGGTTGCCCAGCCCGCCCAGGCCGTAGATGGCGATCCACTGCCCCGGCTTGATATCGGAAATCTTCACCGCCTTGTAGGTGGTAACGCCGGCGCAGGTGATGCTGCTGGCGGCGAAAGAATCGAGCCCGTCCGGCACTTTCACCGCGTAGTCCGCCACCACGATGCACTCTTCCGCCATGCCGCCGTCAACGCTGTAGCCGGCGTTTTTCACCGAACGGCACAGGGTTTCGTTGCCGCTGACGCAGTATTCGCAATGGCCGCAACCCTGGTAAAACCAGGCGACGCTGGCGCGGTCACCCACTTTTAACGAGGTGACGCCCTCACCGACGGCGGAGACCACGCCGATGCCCTCATGCCCCAACGTAATGCCCGGCACCTCGCCGAAATCGCCGTTTTTCACGTGCAAATCGGTGTGGCACACCCCGCAACACTCCATTTTCAACGCCGCCTCGCCGTGCTTCAGCGGGCGCAGCACTTTATCCTGAATGTCTACGGTATGGTTTTTCGTCACTACGGCAGCTTTCATGGTGTTTTCCTTAGCAGAATGGGAGGTACAGTTGTTAATGTAGTGACTGTATTCGATGAGGGCAAGCGCCGCGTGTTTTGTGTAAAAACAAATAATTAAATATGAATCAGCATGATTATTTCATAAAAAATAATTAACAGACGGCGCGATCTCATTCGGATTGACAGCCGCCCCAGCGGCGGCGGATGATAAAAATGGCCAGGGTTGCACACGTGTCATCAACGAGGCGTGATTGGGCCACCAACGCAAAATGGAGAGGCAACTGCACATGTTTTCCAAAATACAGTTCCGCTGGTGGAGCGTGCCACTGGCGTTGCTGCTTACCGTTGCGCTGTTTATGGCGCTGGATAGCTGCGGAGTAACCCAGGGGGTTAGCGGCCTATTGCGTTCGCTGCTCGTGGGCAGCGTCAGCGTTATCTTGCTGTATGGCATCAACCGGATTGCCGCAAAACAAACATCCAGCCGCTGACACCACGGCCCCGCTGCCGGTGCCAACGATTTCTGTCCAATCCGCCTGAAATTTTGCTGTTCGACTCATCCCTTAAATCGATTCACGGGGATTTTCAGATAGTGTTGCCCATCGTCTTCACAGTCAGGCAGAACGCCGCCGCGAATATTGACCTGCAGCGCCATCAACATGAGTTCCGGGTGCGGCAGCGTGGCGTCCCGCTGCTTTCTTTGCGCAATAAACCGAGATTTATCCATGTTGACCACCCAAGGATTGTTCTCGCGCTGCTCTCTCACGGTGCTTTCCCAGCGGGCCTCACGCCCCGCCGGGCGGTAATCATGGCCGGTAAACAGGCGGGTATCCGCCGGCAGGCTCAAGATCCGCTGCAATGACTCCCACAAGGCCTCCGCATTGCCGCCAGGAAAATCGGCCCTTGCGGTACCGCTGTCCGGCATGAAGAACGTATCGTGGATAAACGCCGCATCCGCAATGCAGTAGGTGACGGAAGCCAGCGTGTGCCCGGGAGACAGCAGAACCTCAGCGCGCAGGTTGCCGATAAAAAAGACGTCCCCGTCCGCGAACAGCACATCCCAGACGGTGTTGGCCGCAGGCAGGTCTTTTAAATTATAGATCTCTTCCCACAGCCCCTGAACGGCGGTAATTTTTTCACCGATGCCGGTGAAGGCGCCGGTTTTCTGCGCCAGCCAGGTGGCGGCCGAAAAATGATCGGCGTGCGGGTGCGTATCCAGCACCCAGGCCACTCCCCACCCCCGTTGATGGATAAAATTCAGGATATCCTTGGCCTGTTGATGCGAGACCGTGCCCGATCGGCGGTCAAAATCCAGCACCGGGTCGATAATCGCACAGCGGCGCGCCTCGGGATCGGCAACAACATACTGCAGGCTGCCGCTTTCCGGCTCATAAAACGCGTGAACTTCCGCAGTGGCCCGCACGGACCGATGCTTGTCATACCAACTGAGCGCCTTATCGGCGTCCGCGCCGTATTCGTCGCATTGGCGGCGAAACTGCGCTTCATCTATCTGACCTTCGCGCAGCGCATACAGCAGGGAAAGGCAGGCAGAGCGAGCCCCGCTTCTGCAGTGCGCCAGGGTTTTCTTGCCTTGTCGCAACAGAAACTGGAAGGTGTAAACGGTCTCCCAGGTCAGCGTATCGAACGTATAAGGGAGATAGACGTAACGCATTCCCCCTTGTTCTGCCAACGCTTTCTCTTGCAGATGGTCAAGATACTCCCCCGGCTCCTCGTCCGGCCGATTGTTGACGATAAGGCGGTAGCCCTGTTGAGACAGCGCCTTGAAATCACTCGCTTCAGGCGCGCCCGAAAAGGAGAGTTGAGGGTGGTAAATGCAGATGCGCATGTTTTTTTCCTTCCGTTTCATAGGCTTTTAAATAACATATACAGGGCCAGCGCCAGCAGCATGACGGCATAGAGCACATTGATAATGTCCTCGCGTTTTTTCAGACGCTCGGCGAGCGCCACCCCCACCACGCCCCCCAGAACGCCGCCGACGATGAGCCAGCACGTAATCGCGATCGATACCTTTCCGGACATGGCGTAGCTGGCGCTGGTCGATAGCCCCATGGCCGCCACGACCACCAGTGAGGTTGCCACTGCTTCAACCATCGAAAAGCGGAAAAACCAAACCAGCGCCGGCACAACCAAAAATCCGCCGCCAATGCCCAGAAAGCCCGCCAGCCCGCCCAGAGCGAGGACGCTGGGCCATACGATGGCGGGATGAACGGCAGCATGGGGGGATGGCAAGGGAGTGCCGGCAAGGTGATTTCTTTTCAGCGTCAATCCGGCGACAACCAGCATCAACAGGGAGAAAGGCAGGGTCAAGTAATGTCCGTCCGTGATTTTTCCCATCTGAGACCCCGCCAGAGCCCCCATGACAGCGACCAGCGAAACGACAACCCCGGTCTGCCACCTGACGTTGCCTTTGGCAGCATGCGCGGCGAGATTGACCAGCGCGTTAATGGCCACAGACATGGCGCTGGTGCCTATAATCAAATGCGTATCCGGCACTTTCACCATATACAGCAATAATGGCACGCAGACGATTGAGCCTCCGCCGCCGGTCAGGGCCAGGAGGAATCCCACAATTCCCCCGGTGACCACTAACAGCATCACGATATAAAAACTGAAATGGAAAAAATCCACTGCCCTAATCCCTTAATGATGCTCGTGCCATTTATTAACGATCAGTTCATCGGCAATGTCAAATAACTTATTTCAATTTGTTATTACATATAGCAAAATGGAATATATGATTTTTTATATAACCACAAGTTCTATGAATTCGCTTTTAATCTGGACAACAACCCCCTACTTTCTTATGAAAGGAGGCCTGCATGAAACCAGAAAAAATAAACACCCAGAAAAACGTCGTTGTTATTGGCGGCGGTTCATCCGGAATAGGTATCGCGGCAAGCATAAGGAAGCGAGTTAAAAACATCGATATAACGATAGTGGAACCTAACGACTGGCATTATTATCAACCGGCATGGACCCTGGTGGGCGGCGGGCTCTTTGATATCAATAAAACACGGCGTTCCCTGCGCGCTGTCCTGCCCGCAGGAACCGCATGGGTACAGGATAGCGTTATCAGGGTTGAGCCCAGTCAAAAATACATCGTGACTCGCCAAGGGCAGAAAATAAACTATGACTTTCTTATTGTTGCGTGTGGCCTCGTTTTACGCTGGGATAAAATAGAGGGCCTTGAAGACACCCTGGGACTAAACGGCGTCACCTCTAATTATCGCTTTGATCTTGCCGAATATACCTGGAAACTGGTTCGGGAAATGAAAAGCGGCCAGGCGATATTTTCTCAACCGACGCTACCCATAAAATGTGCCGGCGCACCGCAAAAAGCCTTGTATTTATCATGCGATCACTGGAGACGCCAAGGCATTCTGAATAATATTAACGTCAATTTCTGCCTTGCAGGTACGGCGGTTTTCGGCATTCCGCAATTTGTCCCCCCGCTGAACGCGTATTTGGGGAAATACCGTGCACAGGTCAATTTCAATCATAATTTAATCCGTGTTGATGGTAAGAATCGGCAAGCGACATTCGCCGTGGAGACCAATGCAGAAGGAACCCGCGAGTTAACCCTGCCCTTCGATATGCTCCACGTGGTGCCGCCTCAATCGGCTCCGGCGTTTATTTCGCAAAGCGGACTCGCTGAGGGTTCCGGCTGGTGCGATGTGGATAAATTGACGCTGCAGCATAAGCATTGGCCGGATATTTTTGCGGCAGGTGACTGTTGCTCAACGCCAAACGCCAAAACCTTAGCGGCAGCTCGAAAGCAGGTGGTGGTGGTGGCGGAAAACGTCGCGGCACGGATTCATGGCGCCCCCCTCACTGCCCATTATGATGGCTATGGTTCCTGTCCATTGACGGTCGAGAAAGGCAAAGTTGTGCTGGCAGAGTTTGGCTACGACGGTAAATTGCTGCCTACGTTTCCCCTGCTCGACGCAACCCAACCCAGCCGTATGGCCTGGTGGCTGAAAGCCTGGTTTTTACCCCGGTTTTATTGGGCGGGCATGCTGCGTGGGGTTGAATGGTTTGCCGGCAGCAAGCGACCGTGACGCACACTCAGCCACCCATGCCACAGCAGACGCTTGACTATTTGGCGAGACAAAGCCACCATCGTTTGCAGATCCATCAGGCTGATTGCGAGCCGTTACCCCTACCGGTCGATCATCGATGAAAAATGCCCCCGCAGTGACGATCCACTACTGTTCACAATGCAACTGGTTGCTGCGCGCCGGCTGGATGGCGCAAGAGCTGCTGAATACCTTCGGCGACGATCTCGCCTCCGTCACCCTGATGCCGGGCACCGGCGGGGTCTATCAAATCAGCGTCGATGGCGTGATGATTTGGGATCGCAAAATTGACGGCGGCTTCCCCGATGCGGCGCAGCTGAAGCAGCGGCTGCGCGATCACAGCTTCCCCGATCGTTCTCTCGGCCACAGCGACGGTAAGAAAGCCAGGCACTGAACGGCGTCAGCCCGCCGCCGGCGGCCGCGCGCCGAGAATGCGCGGCATCACTTCTTTCATCATTTCCATGAACTTGCGCAGGCGAGCCGGATAATAGCTGGCGTAGGGATACAGCAGGTAGATCGGCAGCGGCGCGGCGCGCCAGGCCGGCAACACGGTTTGCAGCGCCCCGTCGGCCACATCGTCCCGCACCAGCCAGGACGAGACTATCGCGACGCCCAGCCCCTCCAGCGCCGCCTTGCGCACCGCGTACAGGCTGTCGGTGCTCAACCTCGGCGTGATATCGAACCGCCCCTGCTCGCCGCGCTCAACATGGGTCAGCACCACTTCATTGCGATAAAAACTGTTCAACGCCAACCACGGCAACCGCGCCAAATCGTCAAGACAGCGGACCGGCTCTCGGCTCGTCAGCAGCGCCGGTGACGCTACTGTGCTGCGCGGCACCTCCGCCAGCAACACCGCCACGACCGACGGATCGGTCACCGCACCGACGTGAATGGCGCAATCCACGCCTTCGGGAATAAAGTCCGGAGAATGATCGTTCAGCGTCCACTCAACGTAAGTTTGCGGGTAGCGCCGCAAGTACTCGCCCAACGGACCGATCAACTGATCCTGGCCGAAAGCATGCGGCGCTCGCACACGCAACACGCCGACCGGTTCGTCGCGCGCGCCGCCCAGCCCTTCCTCCAGACTTTGCCATTGTTCGATCAGCCCCCGCGCCTGTCGGTAACAGCGCTCGCCGTCGTCAGTCAGTTTGAGGGCGTGAGTCGTCCGCTGGATCAGTTTGGCGCCCAGCAGTTGCTCCAACGCCTGCAGGCGCCGACTGATCGTCGGTTGTGAGGTGTCGAGCTGCAGCGCCGCTGCCGACAGGCTGCCGCTTTCGACGATGCGCACCAGCGTATGCAGCAAAGTTATGCGGTCGCCGTTGGGTAAATTAATTTTATTCATACGTTAAGTGTATAACAGTTTTACCTGCGAGGGGGCTACAGCGGAATGAAGCAAGGGGTAAAAATGGCCGCACATTCACTTCGCAGGGATCTTTGTCATGAGCACTTCCGCCACCTACGGCGCCCCGTCCGACAACGTCGTATTTCTGCTGGCGGCCGGCGCCGGCCTCAGCGTCGCTTCAATCTATTACAGCCAGCCCATGCTCGGCATGATGGCCGCCGATTTTCACGCTGGCGTCGCCGATGCCGGCATGGTGCCGACGCTGACCCAGTTGGGTTATGCGCTGGGCATTTTGCTGTTGGCGCCGCTTGGCGACCGGTACGATCGCCGGCGGATCATTCTGATAAAAGGCGTGCTGCTGACGCTGACGCTGCTGCTTTGCGCGTTTTCCGCCTCGTTCCCGCTGTTGTTGCTCAGCAGCCTGGCTATAGGCCTGACCGCCACCGTCGCACAGGACATTATCCCCGCCGCCGCCACGCTGGCGCCGGAGGCCAGCCGCGGCAAAACCGTCGGCGCGGTGATGACCGGGCTATTGGCCGGCATTCTGCTGTCGCGCGTGTTCAGCGGCGCGCTCGCCGAGTACGCCGGCTGGCGCAGCGTTTACGCGCTGGCGGCGCTGGGCGTTTTGCCGATCACGCTGGCGATCTGGCACATGTTGCCGCGTCTTCGCCCCCATAACGCGCTGAGTTACCCCGCACTGCTGCGCTCGCTGGGGCATCTGTGGGCCGCGTATCCCGAGCTGCGGCGCGCAACGCTGGCGCAAGGTTTTCTGTCATTGGGCTTCAGCGCTTTCTGGTCAACGCTGGCGTTGATGCTGGCGGAGCGCTACCAGATCGGCAGCGCGGCGGCCGGCGCGTTTGGCCTGGCGGGGGCGGCGGGTGCGCTGGCGGCCCCGTTGGCGGGAAGTCTGGCCGATCGGCACGGCCCTGACGCCGTGACCCGCATCGGCGCGGGACTGGTCCTGGCCGCCTTCGCCCTGATGTTTCTGCTTCCGCTGTTGCCGCTCCCGGCGCAGCTGGCGCTCATTGCGCTGAGCGCCGTCGGATTCGATCTGGGCATCCAGGCGACGCTGATCGCGCACCAAACCATCGTCTACGGTCTCGATCCGGCGGCCCGCAGCCGCTTGAACGCCCTCTTGTTCACCGGCGTATTCATCGGCATGGCGAGCGGCGCCGTCCTCGGCAGCCGCATTCTGGCAAGCGCGGGCTGGCCGGGCGTCGTGGCGCTGGCGACGGCTGCGGGGGCCGTGGCGCTGTGGATCCGCAGCGGGCGCAAAACGGCGCGCGTAGCGGCCTGAGATCGCCCTTTACCGGCGCAAGCGGTTGATTTCGCCCGGGTCTCCTGCGTTATACTGAGCGCTCTTTTAGCCACGTAATTAATAAAATTTTATGATTGAACGCTTGCTCGAAAACACGATGTACGCCTCCCGTTGGCTGCTCGCACCGGTTTATGTCGGCCTTTCACTGGCTCTGGTCGCCCTGTCGATCAAGTTTTTTCAGGAGATCCTGCATGTCCTGCCCAACATTTTTTCTATCGCCGAAGCCGATCTGATCCTGACCCTGCTGTCGCTGGTCGACATGGCGCTGGTGGGCGGGCTGTTGGTCATGGTGATGTTCTCCGGGTATGAAAACTTCGTCTCACAGCTGGATATCACCGAAGGGAAAGAAAAGCTGAGCTGGCTGGGCAAAATGGACGCCACCTCGCTGAAAAACAAAGTCGCCGCCTCCATCGTCGCCATCTCCTCCATTCACCTGCTGCGGGTGTTTATGGACGCCAAGAATGTGCCGGACAACAAGCTGATGTGGTATGTGATCATCCATCTCACCTTCGTGCTGTCCGCTTTCGTGATGGGCTATCTGGACAAGGTCATCCGTTCCAAGCACTAACCACGCGTTACCACACCCGATCGCCAGCATCGGGTGCTTCCTTCCTCTCCATTCTACGCCTGTTTCTCCGCCATCATGTCTTTCATCTGGCACATCTGATGATAATTTTATTATAATCCTATTACACTCACCATGGACTGAACGCCGGCCATCGCACCGGTTTCGCCGCAGACAGGATCACGCGCCCCCATGCCATTGAATGGTCATCCCCTGCAATTCAACGATATTCAGGCGATTTTGCCTCATCGCTATCCCTGCCTGTTGGTCGATCGCGTGCTGCCCGCCGGCACCTGCATTGCCGAAGGGCGGCTGAGCGCCATCAAGAACATCACCGCCAATGAGCCGACGTTCTGGAGCGGCCACGCTCACTTCGCCGGTTTTCCCGGCGTGCTGTTGGTAGAAGCGCTGGCGCAAAGCACCGGCCTGCTGGCCCATTACTATCTCGGGGCGCTGAACGAAGGGGAACATTACTATTTCGCCGCCATCCAGCGGGCGCGGTTTTATCGCGCCGCCCGCCCCGGCGATCAGGTGCTGATGGAGGTCGCCTTTGTGCGCCGGCGCGGGGCGATCGCCCGCTTTACCGGCCGTGCCAGCATCGACGGCCAACGCATTTGCACCGCCGATTTCATGTGCGCCCGTAAATAGGCCGCTTGCCAAAGGAGCCCTGCGAATACCATGTCTCTGGTTGACAGCTTACTCAGAACCCTCGATTTCTCTCCGCGCGGCCAGGTGATTGCCCGCGAAGCCGATGCCTGGGGCGAAATCATCGTTTCCGATCACAAGGACTACCGCACGCTGCGATTTGACGGCATCTGCGAGCAGAGCAAGATGAGCCTCAGCAACCCCGCGCAGCCGATCCACAACTACATCAAAGCGATGCTGATGGCGGTGGCCTGGCAGCCGCCGACGTCGGCGTTGATCCTGGGGTTGGGCGGCGGCAGCCTGCTGCGTGCGCTGCACGCCCTCGATCCGACGATGCGCCTGGACGTGGTCGAGCTGCGCGCCGCGGTGATCGCCGTCGCACGCCGTTATTTTACGCTGCCGGCCACCGACACCATCAGCCTGCGCACCGCCGATGCCATGGACTTCGTGCGCCCGCCCGCCGAGACGCGCTACGATCTGATCTTCTCCGATCTCTATTCGGCGTTTGCCATGGATCCGCAGCAAGGCAGCCAGACCTTCCTGGAAAACTGCGCTGCGCGGCTGAACGACGGGGGCTGGCTGGTGCTGAATTACCACGATCTGCCCGACGAAAATAGCCTGCTGTACCACAGCCTGCACCGGGTATTCAGCACCGTGCTGTTTTGCGTCGCCCCCAGCGGCAACGTGATTATTTACGCCACGCTAGCCCGGGTGACGCTGCCGCTGAGCGCGCTGCGCAATCTGGCCGCCGGCAGCGGCGAACTGTTCAACTGCGAGCTCGGCTATCTGTCGCGCAAAATAGAGCGGCTGCATTTCCGCTAAAGGTGGGGGCGACGCGGTCTGGCTGGCCGCTTCGCCCACGTGGTATTATCATTCAGTTATCATTCTCTGGAGGATCCTGATGGAAAAGAAAACGGCGCGGCTCACGGTGCTGATTGACCCGGACAAGAAAAAAGCCCTGGAAGACCTGTGCCTGCAGCAGGACGTTACCCCTTCCCAGGTGGTACGCCAGCTGATCCGCGATTACCTGCATAAGCATCAGGTGGACTATCCCAGCCAGCCGACCCACGCCAACCCGCGCGTAGAGAGCAATTGAGGCCGCGCCTATTCCGACGGCGCGGACAATAGCCCCCGTAAAAATACCATCAGGATTTTTCCGTACGGCTCACCGCCTTGCATGGCTTTCTGCAATGCCAGTCCATGCGCCATGGCCATAAACGCCGCCGCTAATTCTTCCGGCTCTGCCGGCGGCGTTTTATCCAAGTGATCAAACAACGCTTCCAGCGCTGACGCTATCGCCGCCTGATGATGTCGCCAGATTTTGTTATATTCGGCGGCAAACGTTGGGCTGCGCCGCGCATGAAGTTGCAACTCGACCGACAGCATGCCCCAATCCACGTCCAGATTCAGCGTCGCCGCCCAGGTTTCCAACGCCGCCAGCACCTGCTTCGGCGTACGTGCATCGGATTGCGTCAAACTCGCCAATTGCCCCGCCTCCGCCTGCATATGGCGTTGTAAAAGCGCCAACAGCAGTGCCTCTTTGGTGGCAAAATTAGAATAGAACGCGCCCTGTGAATACCCCGCCTGACTCGCGATATCTCGTATGGAAGCCGCACCGTAGCCGTTGGCGATAAACAACTGCCTGGCGGTTTCTATAAGCCGGTCGCGGGTTTGCCGTTGGCTCTCCTCACGCGTTAAACGTTTTTTCGTCGTTTTCATTGAGATAGTTCCCTTTCTCTGCCGTAGAACAGCACTCAAGATATCACTTGATATTTTTAATGTCCGCCACTAATTTAAATATCAACTGAAATCCGAATAACTATTGAGATTTTAAAATGCAAAAAACAAAAACGGCTTTCGTCACAGGCGCTACTGGGCTACTCGGTAACCATCTGGTACGCGCCCTGTTGGCGCAAGGGTGGCATGTTCGCGCGCTGGTGCGCTCGGATGAAAAATGCCGGCGGCAGTTCGGTGAAGCTCCTGAGATTGAGCGAGTCACCGGAGATATGCTGAATGTGGCCGCTTTCGCCGAGCGCCTGACAGGATGTGACGTTCTGTTTCACACCGCCGCTTATTTTCGCGAAAACTACCAGGGCGGCAACCATTGGGACAACCTGCACGCCGTCAACATCGAAGGGACGAAGTGCTTGCTGGAACACGCCCGGTGCGCGGGCATTCGACGTTTCGTCCACACCTCTTCCGTCGCCGTATTAGCTGGAGAAGCCGGGCAGTTGCTGGACGAGACCTGTCTGCGCCGTGAGGAAGACGCCGATGATTACTACCGCAGCAAAATTATGGCCGACCACGCCGTACTCGACTTTTTACAACGGTATCCCGATATGCACGGCAACATGGTATTACCGGGATGGATGTGGGGCCCCGCTGATTTAGGCCCCACCTCTTCGGGGCAGTTAGCTCGCGACGTCCTGCTCGGTAAATTGCCGGGCCTGATTCCAGGCAGTTTTTCAGTGGTCGATGCCCGCGATGTGGCGCTGGCGCTGATCTGTGCCGCCGAGCGTGGAGAGCGAGGGGCGCGCTATCTGGCGGCAGGAAGGCATATCTCCATGCAAGCGCTGGTGCAGATGTTAGGCAAAATCGCCAATGTCAAAACGCCAACTCGCGTTTTACCCACCCCGCTGTTGTACGCGCTGGCGACAATGCAGGAAGCCTATTCCCGCCTCAGTGGCAAGCCTATCCTGCTGAGTCTGGCGACAGTAAGGTTGATGAGGCAAGAAGCCGACCGGTCCCATTACAATTCGGCTAAAAGCGAACGCGAACTCGCGCTGAGCTTCAGACCGCTGGAGCAAACGCTCGGTGATACGTTGAGCTGGATCCACGCCAACGGATTTTGACGTCGTATGGCCTGTCCATCCTGCGGTATCGCTGCTACTGTTTGATGCGTTCATCCCTCTTCAGAAAGGAAGCGCCATGTTCAGTCATATTACCGTCGGCGTCAGCGATCTGGACGCTGCCGCCGCATTCTACGACGCCATTCTGTTGCCGCTGGGATTACAGCGGCGGGAAGTGACGCCGGACGGCGGTCCCGCCGCCCGCTGTTGGGTGATGCCGGGGCAAGCGCTGCCGCGTTTCTATGCCTACCAACCCTTCGACAGACAGCCCGCCAGCGCCGGCAACGGCAGCATGCTGGCCTTTCTCGCCGCCGATGAGCTGGCGGTCAAGCGCGCCTACGCCGCCGGCCTGCTGGCGGGCGGCTGCAGTGAAGGCGAACCCGGCGAACGCGCGCACTACGGCAAAGGCTATTTCGGTGCTTACCTGCGCGATCCCGACGGCAACAAGGTGCATGTGGTTTACCGGGGAGATCTCGCCTGATGAAATGCTCGGTTTACATCGCCACCAGCGTGGACGGCTTCATCGCCGGAGCGGACGGCGACATCGACTGGCTGCTGCGGCCCGAGTACGCGGTTTCATTGCTCAACGGGCTAAGCTATGAGGCGTTTATCGCCGACATCGACGCGCTGGTGATGGGGCGCCATACCTATGAGAAAGTCCGCGCCTTTCCCGAGTGGCCCTATGGCGAACTGCCGGTGGTGGTGCTGTCGACGCAACCGCCCGCACAACAAGATACCGCGCACGTTCGCTGGATGACTGGCGAACCGGCGGCCATCGTGGCGCAGCTGGCCGAGCAAGGCTGCCGTCACCTGTATATCGACGGCGGCCAGACCGTTCAGCGCTTCCTGCAGGCCGGGTTGATCGACGAGATGACTATCACGCGCGTGCCGCTGCTGCTGGGCGGCGGCATTCCCTTATTCGGCGCCGATGGCCCGGAGCAGCGCCTGCGCCTGCTCGCCGTCACCCCCTCGGATAACGGGTTCGTGCAAGAACGCTACGCGGTTCAGCGCGCGTCGTAACGCAGCATCAGCCGGCGGCCGCCGAGGGCGATGAGCAACGCCGCCAACGCCAACAGCGCCGCCACGCCGTAAGTCACCTGCATCCCGTAAGCCGCGGCGGCCGCCGCGCCCGCCACCCGCTGCGAAGCCAGATAAAACAGCGCCCCCATCGCCGAAGCGCCGGTGATCGCCCCGAGGTTGCGCGCCAGGTTCACCATACCGGCGATAAGCCCACGTCGCTCGGGAAACAAATCCTTCATCAACATGGTGTTGTTGGCCACCTGAAACAGCGCATAGCCGGCGGTCAGCAGCGCGATGGGCGCTACATAGCCGAGCACGCCGACGCGGCTAAGCAGCGACAGCAACGCCGCACCGGCGGCCACCGCCGCCAGCCCAAACTGGGCGATGCGCTGCGATCCAAAACGATCCACCAAATAACCGGCCGGAATGCCGGTCAGGATCGCCACCGCCGGTCCCGCCGACATCACCAGCCCGACCTGCGCGGCGCTTAGCCCCAGCGCGCGTGACAGATAGAACGGCCCGACCACCAGCGTGGCGGTCATGACCGTCATCACCAGCGCGCTGGCCGCCAGCCCCGCCGTCAGGGCCGGATGACGGAACATCGTCGGTGCCAACAGCGGCGAGGCGGCGCGGCGTTCCACGCCGATGAACAGCGCCCCCGCCAACAGCGCCCCCAGCATCAACGCCAGGTTGAGCGCGCCGAAATTGCCGCGCCCGAGGGTCATCGCCAGCGAATAGCAGAGCAATGCGCCGCCCAGCAGTAGCGTACCGGCGCGATCGAACGGTTCCTGGCGCGCTGCCGGGCGTGCCCCATCCGGCAAGTATCGCCAGGCGAGCCACAGCGCCAACAGGCCCAGCGGCAGATTGATCAGAAACATCGCCCGCCAGCCGAAACCGGCGATCAGCGCGCCGCCCAACGACGGCCCCAGCGCGGTGCCCACTGCCGACATCGTGCCGAGCAGCCCCATCGCGCGGCCGATTTTTTCCGTGCCCAGCGCCTCGCCCGCCAGCGCCATGGCGATCGACATCATGACCGCGCCCCCCAGCCCCTGCGCCAGGCGCGCCGCCAGCAGCAGCCAAAGCTGTGGGGCCAGCGCGCAAGCCAGCGAAGCGGCGGTAAACAGCGCGATGCCCGCCAACAGCAGGCGGCGGCGATTAAGGCTGTCGCCCAAGCGACCGATGCCGATGATGCAGGTGGTGACGGCCAGCAAATAACAGAGCAATACCCACTGCACCGCCTGGAACGAAGCATGGAACGCGGTGGCGAGCGCCGGCAGCCCGACGTTGGCGATGCTGATGCCGAGCGATGACAGCAGCATGCTCAGAGACAGTGCGGCCAATATGCCGCGCACGCCCTGCGGCGAAGGATGGGATAACATGATAAACACTCCTGACATAGACTGAGGATTAGCCTATGCCAGGGGTTGGGATGGCGGAAGACGCACGACATGCACTGTATCCATGCGTCTGACGCCTTATCTGCCGCGAACCGTTACCAGGCGGCGATTTCTGCCTCGGTGAGCGGCAGAGCTTGGGTGACGCCGGTTTCCGCCGCCAGGGTGGCCGCCTCCAGCACCGCCATCACCGCCAGCGCCTGCGGGGCGGTAACCGGGTTGGCCCCGACGCCGCGCAGCGCGTCGCGGACCTGGACGTAATATTGACGCTGGTCGCCATCCGGCGTCGGCAGCGTGCGCACCGGCTCCGTGCCGATAAACAGGCTCATCGCGTCGTCGTCTTTGCCCCACTCCGCCGAGCCCGGCGTCACGCCGGCCAACAGTTGGCTCTCCTGCCCGTCGGCGCGCGCTTTGACCACGCTGCCTTTCTCGCCGTGTACGGTAAAGCGCGCCACGCCCCCCGCCACCAGCATGCTGCCGTGCAGGATCACGCGGTGCGTCGGGTAGTTGAGCACCACGTGGGCCCAGTCGTTAACCTGCGCGTTGGGGCGCAGCGTGGCGATGTTGGCCTGCACGCTGTGTGGCAAACCGAACAGCTGCAGCGCCTGATCGACCATGTGCGGCCCCAGATCGAACCACAGCCCGCTCCCCGGCAGGTTCTGTTCGCGCCAGCGCACCCGCACTTCAGGGCGGTAGCGATCGATGTGCGACTCAAAGTGCGTCACCTTGCCGATCAGCCCCTGTTCGATCACCTGCTTCACGCCCAGGTAGTCGCTGTCCCAGCGGCGGTTCTGGAACACCGACAGCAGACGATCGTGTTTTTTCGCCGCCGCAATCAGCGTGCGCGCCTGCGCCAAATCCAGCGTAAACGGCTTATCCACCACCACGTGCTTGCCCGCCTCCAACGCGGCCAGCGCCAGCGGCGCATGGGTGTCGTTCGGCGACGCGATCACCACCAAATCCACCTCCGGCCGGCGGATAGCCTCCAGCGGATCGGCGATCACCTGCGCGTGCGGCAGATCGGCATGCACCTTGGCGGCATCGCGCGAAGCCACCACGCTCAGGTCCAGCCCCGGCACCGCGTTAATCAGCGGCGCATGAAACGCCTTGCCGACGAAGCCGTAGCCAATCAGCGCCACCTGCAACGGTCGTGCGGTATCGTTCATCAGTGTTCTCCTCTAGCGGTCGTCGGCGACGACACAAAGTTCAATCAGTGATTGTTCGTCCAGGTTGTCCCACGGGCGATCGGTAAACAGCCGTTGGACCTGCGCCAGATCCGCAACGTGATGCGGTTCGCAGCGATCCAGTTTCATATGGTCGGCCACCAGCCAGCGCTCGCCGCTGTTGGCCAGCATGGCGCGTTTGACCTCAGCATCGGCCTCTTCGCCGGCGCTCAGCCCCAGCTGCGCATGCACCGCGCAGGCGCCCAACAAGGCGATGTCCGCGCGGTAGCGCGCCAACAACGCCAGGGTGGCGCCGCCGGCGAACAGCCGCTGGCGCGCATCCCACTGGCCGCCAAGCAGGATCAGGTTGATCTCCGGCCTGTCGCTCAGGCACTGCGCGATATCCAGCGAAGCGGTGATCACCGTGGCCGGCCCACGCAGCGCCTGCGCCACCGCCAGCAGCGTACTGCCCGCATCCAGCATCAGGGTGCTGCCGGGTGGGATCTGCGCGGCCACCGCGCGGCCGAGCCGCTGCTTGACCTGCGGCAACAGCGCCGCACGCGCCTGGCGCGGCATGTCGGACGGTTCGAGCGCGATCGCCCCGCCGTGATGTTTCTGCGCCAACCCTTGCCGCTCGAGATCGGCCAGATCGCGGCGCACGGTATCGACCGAAACGCCGATGGCGCCGGCCAATTCCGCCACCGCCGCCTGCCCGCGTTCGCTGAGCAAATCCAGTAAATGGCGCTGTCGTGCCGCTTTGTGCATGGGTATATTCCGCAATAAAAAGCATAAAACAGCAATATACAGCAGAAAACAGCATCGGAGAAGCCGCAATGATGCGCACCGGAGATCAAACATCTTTTCGCCTGTGGGACGATGATGAAGGCATAACGCATAACAATCCGGAGAAGTGATGAGCATCGATCTGACGTTTGAAGACCTGAGCGCGCGCGCCGTGCAATACAACGCCCGCGCTTCGGTGGAAGATTTTGACGCCTGCATGGCGCGCGGCCTCGACGTCCAGCTGCTGGCCGATCGCCACTGCAACCACTTTACGCTGGTCAACGAACTGGCCGATGCGGAAAGCGCGATGTTTCGGCAGGTGATGGCGATGATTGACGCAACGCAACCGTAGCCTGCCGTTGCAGCCACAGCCTGGCGGCGATCGCGATCGCCGCCAGTGCGGCAAACATGGCCCCACACAGCAGGCTGCCCTGTAGCCCCCAGGCAGCGATAAACCAACCGCCCACCAGCGACCCCACCGCCACGCCCAGGTTGATAAAGGCGATATACAGCCCGGTGGCGAACGCCGGCGCCTGCGGCGCTTCGGAGGTCAGCCAGACCTGCGTCACGATCAAACCGCTGGTGTGCGCCGCCCCCCAATACAGGCAAAGTGCCGTCATCGAGCCGATATTCGCGCTGCCGTAGCGATACAACAGCGCATAAGCCGCAATCAAGGCTATCGGATGCAGCAGCACCGTCACTGCGCGGTGGCGGCTCAACCACTTGCCGGCCAACAGGTTGCCCGCGACGCCGCCCACACCGAACGCCACCAGAAGCCAGCCGATGGCGGCGTCGCCAATACCGGCTTCACGGCTGAGGTACTCGGCTGCGTAAGCGTAGACGGCAAACATGGCGGCAAAGATCAGTACGCAGGTAATGATATTCAACCACAGCGTGCCGCTGCGCAGGATTGCCAACTGCTTGCCGTAGCTGAGACGCTGCACGGCCGCATCAGGCAAGCGCCACAGCAATCCCAGCGCCGCCAGAAGGTTGACCAGCGCGCAAAATCGGAACGATGCCTCATAGCTGAACTGCCCGGCGATCCATTGCGTCAGCGGTATGCCCAATACCATCCCCATGCTGGTGCCGATAAACGCATAAGCGGTTGCTTTGGTGGCCAGATGCGGCGGATAAAGCGCCGCGGCCGCCACCATAGCCAGTGAAAAGTAGATCGGATGAAACAACGCCGGCAAAATACGCAGCAGCATCAGCATGGCAAAGCTGTCCGCCTGAGCGGCCAGCGCGCTGGCTGCCGCAAACACGGCCAACGCGATCAACAACATGCGTTTGCGATTGAACCGCGACGCCAGCAGCACCAACAGCGGCCCGAACAGCGCAATGGTCAGGGCGAAGACCCCGACCAGCCAGCCGGCCTGCGCCGTGGAGATGCCATAGCGCGTGATGATCTGCGGTAAAATACCCACCACGCCGAACTCAATGCAGTAAACGCCGAACAACCCCAGCGCGATGAAGAAAATCGGTGGCATCAGGCCCATGACGGCACTCCCGTGGCGGCATAAACCGCCTGACAAATCTCGCCGACAAAGGCGCCGGACATTCCTTCCAGCGCCGTGTTGGTAAACGCCACCACGCTGAGCTGCCGGGCAGGATCGACGAACCACGAGTGGCCATAGGTGCCGCCCATCCGCCAGCTGCCCACAGACTCCGGCGTTTGCGCGGCGACGGGATCTTTCAGCACGGTGATGCCCAGGCCGAAGCCGCGCCCTGGCCAAAACGGCATCGGCAGATCGCCGATTTGGTTGGTGGTCAGCGCCGCCACCCAATCGGTTGGCAGTACCTGCCCGCCCCCCTGGCGCAACGTTTCCAGCAGGCGCAGGAAATCCTCCGCCGAACCGACCATGCCGGCGCCGCCGGAGGCGTACGCCTGCGGATCCAGCGCACGCGCCGGCGACAGATGAAAACCGGCGCTGCCGTCGATGAAGGGTAAACGATCCGGCTGGCGCAGGCGGCGTGGCTCGCCGGGATGGTCAGCGTAAGCGGCCGCCAGGCGCGCGGCGTCCACCGCCAGGAAATCGGTATCCGTCATCGCCAGCGGCCCGGTCACCCATTTTTTGACCGCCTGCGCCAGCGGCAGGCCGCTCGCCCGTTCAATAACCGCGCCCAACACATCGGTGGCGATGGAATAACGCCACTCCGCGCCGGGCGGTGCCAGCAACGGCGCGGAAGCAATGCGCCGCACATTTTCCGGCAGGCTGACCGCCGCCTCATCCATCCCGTCGGAGACGCCCAATCGTGCGTAGCATCCGTCTTCCGGCTGAAAAAAGCGGTAGCTTAACCCGGCGGTATGGGTCATTAAATGGCGCAGCGTCAACAACGGGACGGTGCCGTCCGCCAGCCGCGGACGAAAATCCGGCAGCCAGCGGGTAACGGGATCGTCCAACCGCATGTCTCCTCGCGCCATCAGCGCCAGCGCCGCCGTGGACACGATCGGTTTGGACACCGAAGCCAGCCGAAACAGCGTATTGCACGCCATCGGTTTGCCCGCTTCGCGATCTGCCATGCCCGCCGCGCGTCGATAAACAATCTCACCGCCCTGCGCCACCAAAACGACCGCGCCAACCAATCGTTTTTCGCGCAAGGCTTTCTCTATCGCGCCGTCGATCGCGTTGGCGAAGGATCCGTATTCACTCATCTTTATTGCTCCAGGTAGTCAGCCCATGCTGTCGCCACCGAGCATAGAGCGTGGCGATTAACGGAAAAACAGGCTAGATTTCCTTTCATAGCGGACAATTTCGTCCTCAATGAGGCAAGCAATGGATAATCTGTCTGGGGTGAGCGTCTTTGTGCAGGCCGCGGAGACGCTGAGTTTCGTTGAGGCCGGCCGCGTGCTCGGCATTTCTGCCTCCGCGGTGGGGAAAAGCATCGCCCGCCTGGAAAATCGGCTGGGTGCACGCCTGTTCCACCGCAGCACGCGCAGCATGACGTTAACCGCCGAAGGCCGGCTGTTTCTGCTCCGCTGCCAGCGTATTCTCGGGGAATTAGCGGCGGCGGAACGGGAAATCAGCGATACGCACAGCGCGCCGCGCGGCAAGCTGCGTGTCAGTTTGCCGTTGGTGGGCGGCCTGTTGAATCCGGTGCTGGCGGAGTTCGTCCGGCGTTACCCGGAGATTGAGCTGGAAACCGATTTTTCCGACCGCCGGGTCGATGTCATCGAAGAAGGCTTTGATGCCGTAGTTCGCGTCGGCGAGACCGAGGACTCACGGCTGATGAGCCGCCAGCTGGGCACGTTTCATCTGCAGCTGGTGGCCTCGCCGGATTATTTGCGCCAGATGGGGATCCCGCATCAACCGGCGGAACTGCAAGGCCATGCCTGCCTGCTGTACAAATTTCCCTCGACCGGCAAAGTGGAACCCTGGCCGATCGCCGGATGGGAAAAGCTGCTCGCCGAGGGTATCAACACCCGGCTGGTCTGCAACACCGTCGATACCCTGATTTACCTGGCGGAAAGCGGCCAGGGCATCGCCTGTTTGCCGGATTTTGCCGTGAAGCGCGCACGGGAACAGGGGCGATTACAGCAGATATTGCGCGAGCATAGTCACCACAGCGGCAGCTTTAAAGTCCTGTGGCCTTCCAGCAAGCACCTGACGCCGAAACTCAGGGTGTTCATCGATACGCTGAGCGCCCGACTTTTTCTGGAGTAGAGGGGGATTTACGCTATGAAGCAAGGAGGGTACAGGATAATTCGGAGGGGAGCCGGAGGACGAGAACCGCCCCCTGGCGTGCCATCAGCCGTTTTTGCGGCCGATAGCGGAAAAGACGTTGAACACTTCACCCAGGCCGTAAATCGCGCCGAGCAAGACGGCTACCATTACCGGCACCAGGACCACCACGGTGGCCAAGCTTTCAATCATTTCTAACATCGTTCTCTCCTGGTTTATAAGCACAGCGAATCTGCGCCGGAAGAAAAGGTTTCCGGCCAATCGGTTGAGTATCGTGGGGAGGCAGTCTAAAACGTGAGCTACATCACACTTGATGCGAGCTAATGTAACTTACACAATTACATTAAAGCAATGCAAAAAATGCTCTGCGCGTAGCGGGAATTGGCGAGGGTTTTTATTGCGTATCCGCTTGATATTGCGGTGAACAAGGGATAAAAGGATAGCCTGCGCGCCGCTCGACCTGCCCGGCCATTTCGGCGATGCTGGTTTGCCCCAGGCTGGCTTCCAGCGCGTGACCGACGCGCGCGAACTCTTGCTCCAGCACCGGGGTAATCGCGTGGCCGATATAGCACGCATCGTTAGGCCGGGTACGGTGCAGCATAAAATACGGCTGATCCTCTACCGCGCGATACACGTCCAGCAGCGAGATCGCTTCCGCCGGCCGCGCCAGCAACGCCCCGCCGCCTTGCCCCATCTGTGAATAGGTCAGCCCGGCCTCCGCCAGCGCGCCGAGGATGCGCCGCACCACCGTCGGGTTGGTGTTGACGCTGCGCGCGATATCTTCAGAACGCACCGTCTGGCCGCGACACAGCGTGATGTTGGTCAGAATATGGATGGCAACGGCAAATCGCGTAGAGGTAGACACCTTGGCACCTGCTCAGAGTTTCGTTTATATCGGATTAAAACATAAGGAAAGCGTATCAATTTCCGGTAATACACATAATGAGTAGGGACAATAAGAATGTCAACCTGCCCCCGCCCGATGGCGGCGCCGGCTCACGCTTCGGTGCGGATCTCCGTCACTTTATCGGGATAAAATGCCAGATAATCCTTGATCGCTACCACGGCGTTGTAGGGCATTTCATAACTCCAGGCCACATTGGCCTCCTGCGCGCCGTTAAGCACAAGGGAGAAATAACTGCAGTCGCCCTTATAAGGGCAGCATGACGTGCTCGTTTTTCTGCAACAGCGCCCGATTCACATCCTCACGCGGAAAGTAAAACACCGGCGGATAGGTGGCTTCCTGCAGGATGAGCACGTTGCGGCTGTCGGCCAGGGTCTGACCGGCTGTACGCACAACAACCCGCGCCGGATGGCGGGTCAAGGTGATTGGGTGGTCCGGGCCGGGGATTTTCACCGGTTTGCCGGAGGCGGAAACGAGATCGGACATGGCGTCCTCCAGAGTGTGCGCCCCGCCCCCGCGAGGCGTCTTTCCAGTATAGACCCACGATTTTACCGGCGGCCGCACATTCGGCGAGCAAACGCTTTTCACCGCCGCAAAATTAAGAATTTTTACCTGTTCGATTTTCTTACGGAGGAATACATTCATCCCAACTTCTACCGGCAGGTTAATCGGATTATTTTTAATCCATTAATCAGTCAATTTACCAGGAACTCATTATGAATATTAAACGTGCCGCAGGTGTGTTGGTGGTGGTGATGGCAACGCTTTCCGTTACCGCATGTGGGCATATGTCCAATCGCGATCGCAACACGGCGATCGGCGCGGGCGTGGGCGCCGTCGGCGGCGCGGTGCTGACCGACGGCAGCACGCTGGGCACCCTTGGCGGCGCAGCGCTCGGCGGCATTATCGGCCACCAGACCAGCCGTTAATCATCCCGTCAAAAATAATCTCTGCAGGCCGATGCTTTTTAAATCCATAAGCGTCGGCCTGCGCTTTTATTTAACCGCTTAACTTTCTCAGTGTGCGAAAATAATAAATAACGTTAAGCGCAGCTTTATTATTCATTAGCCTGCATCGGAAGTATTTATTGCGCCGGCAGCCTGAAACGCGCCATCGCTTTTTCTAACCGTTCCGACTCGCCCTGCAACAGCTGCGAAGCCTCGGTCACCGCGTTCACCACCGTGCCGGTTTGCCGCACCACCTGATTCAGCGCCGAGATGCGCGCCGTCACGTCCTGAATGCTCTCCCCCTGATTGAGCGATGCCAGGGAAATGTCCCCCATCAGCGCACTGCATTTGTTCACCAGATCGATAATCTGGCGCAGGTTGCCCGTCAGTAGCTCCACCGCCTGCGAACCTTGATCGATTTGCTGCAGCGAACGGTTGATCAACTGCTGAATATCGCGTGTCGAATGGCTGCTCTTTTGCGCCAACAGCCCCACCTCTTTGGCCACGATGGCAAAGCCGCGGCCATGAACGCCGGCGTGCGCCGCCTCGATTGCCGCATTCAGCGCCAAAATATTGGTCTGGAACGCCACGCTGTCGATCAGCGCGACGATGCCGCGCATCTTGGCCGATTGGTTGACGATCCCTTGCATCGAAACATTGACGGTTTGCATCATCTGTTCACCGGCGCCGGCGCACTGCCGGGCCTGTTCGGTTCGTTGGCTGGCCTGCTGCGCGTATTGGCCGTTTTCCTCCACCCGCGCCGCCAGCTGCTGCACCTGCTCGGTCGCCAACTGCAATTCGCCGTTCTGCTTCGCCGACTGCGCCGTCAACTGTCGATTGCCGTCCGCCAGCCGCCCGACGCCGTTCAGGATCCCGCTCGCCGCATCGCGTACCTCGCTGACCAGGCGCTGCAGGCCGCCCTGCATGTGGCCAATGCTGGTCTGCAGCTGGCGCATCTCGCGGTTGAATGCCCGCTCAGGCGGCAGCGGCCGCGAAAGATCGCCGGCGGCCAGCACATTGAGGTGCGCGATCGCCCGCCGCAGCGGCGCGATCACCCAGCGAGAGACGCCGACCCACACCCCCACGGCGATCAGCGCCAGCGCGGCCAGCGCGCCGAGCGCAAAGGTCCTGGCCTGCTCCAGCGCCGCCAATTGCCGCACGTTGACATCATCGCCACGCCGTTCTTTCAGCGCCTGATAAGCGAGGTACTTCTCGTTAAAATCCGCCTGAAACGCCTGGATCGGCACGGCGAAAAACGCATCGATACTGCTGCCCTGCAACCCTTGCGCCTGCTCTTTCAGGCCGTCATAGAACAGGCGGTAGCTGTCTTTCAGGGCGCCCGCCGCCTCGGGCGCCTCCGCGCTCAAGCGCTCGAACTGGACGAAGGCCTGCTCTGAGGCCTGCAGCGCCGCCAACGATTCATCCAGCAGGCTGTGCCAACTGCCGTCGGAGCCGGTGGCTTTGTCCTGCAGGTAATAGATGCCCGCACGGTTCAAACTGTCGCTGGCCGTCAGCAGCGACAGTCTGGCGCGATCCATCGTCGCCTGCTGGCGATGCAAGCCGTTGCCCGCCACCAGGTTAGCCTTGGCGTCGCGCAGAATATTGGAAATAAATACGGTGGAAAACAGTTGCAGCAGAGAAAATAGCGCAATAACGCAAATTACGCCGCTTAATAAGCCCATGCTCTTGCCGAAGCCAAACGCGCGCGGCAGCGCCGCCGCAGATTTTACCCTGCGGCCCAGTGTCAGTTTTATGTTCATGATTTTTAGTCAGTAATACCAGGATGCCGCGAGTCTAACGGGCATTGATGACACTAATATTTCAGCCTGCTCTGTGCCGCCCCCGCCGACCTAGACAACCCAATAATCGGTATTGCTCGTCAACTCTCATTTTTATTTCTTGACTTGTTTAATACCGGATTTATAGTTTTCCCATAAAAAAATAAACAAAGTTTCATATATTAACCGGCGCTGAATTTAATATATTAAACGCCCGATAAAATCGCCTCAAATATAAAACCGATGAGCGTAAGCACCCTGTTCACAGGTGAAACTCGCTCGCCTTAATAAACAGTCTACTTTCTTCAGGGGCCAGGCATGCGCAAGATTACGCTTTGTTTTTTCCTTGTTTCACCAGTGAGTTATGCAACCGTCGCCGCAATACCCAACGACGCTGCCGCCACCGTGGTGCCGGTAAAAAAAAGCCGTCCGGCATTTCCGCATATTCATTGGCAAAGCGAGGATAATAAAAAGAATATTGATATCGGCGGCGCACTGCGCGCCAATTATCGCTATGAAGACTGGCACAGCAGCAATTATCGGAATCCTCCGCATTTACGCTTTGACGCCTTTCGCATCGATGCCGCCGGCCAGGTAAACGATGCGTTTTTCGATAGCGGATTCTGGTTTCAGGATCGGCGCAAATACGCCATCGACCGCGCCTATGTCGGCTACCACCTGTCTGAGCGCTCCGCCGTACAGCTCGGCGCGCCGTTCAAACCGTTCGGCCTGATGCCCTACCCGCAGTTCGGCTGGTCGTACGGCATTCCGTTTTACCTCGGCTTTGGCGTCAACACCGGACTGGGCGCCAAATACCAATACCAACATGACGATTGGGCCTTCGACGCCGCCTACTACCCGCGCATGATGCCGACCGGCGTGCGTTACGCCCCCGACGTCGCCAGCTACGACGATCTGAAGAACACCAACTATGCGTCACAGCACCTGCAGCGCAACGAAAAACGCGATCAGGTAAACCTGCGGCTGACGCGCGCTTTCCATCAGGGCGGCTGGAACAATGAGCTCGGCGGTTCGCTGGCGGCCTCGCGGCTCTACAACCAGGCGACCGGCGATAACGGCAGCTTCTGGGCGGCAGGCTTACATACGCTGGTGAATTACGATCCCTGGCATCTGTCCGGCCAGGTGATCCGCTACGGTTACGACGCCAAAGGCCCGGCCGGGGCCAACAATTCGGTGATCCTGATGGGGGGCAACGGCCTGACGCCGGCCTATCTGATCCCGTCGCAGGCCACCACCGCCGCCATCAACCTGGCGCGCGACGTCGACGTGCCCTGGGGGCCGGTGAAAAAGCTGCGGTTCTACAACGATTACAGCGTGCTCTGGAAGGACAGGCACGGCGGCTCCGACTCTAAAATGAACACGCTGGGGGTACAAGTATTCGCCATGCCGGTGATGCTGTGGGTGGATCTGACCTGGGCGCAGAACGCCAACCCGTGGGGCGGCGTAGAAAACGCCACCGGCTGGACCGGCACCCAGTCCCCCGGCAGCAATAAATGGTATTTTCGCACCAACGTGAACATCGGTTACTACTTCTAAGCGCGGCGGGATCTACACTGAAGTATCGCCGCCAACCGGAGAAACCACGATGCTGAGCGCACAAACGCTGCATGTTGCCATCAACCGCCCTTGTGACGAAGTGTATGCCTTTCTCAGCCAGCCGGAAAACTTCCCCTTGTGGGCCAAAGGGTTAGCCAACAGCTTGCGGCGGGAAGATGAAGACTGGGTGGCGGACACCCCACAGGGGCGGATCCGCATTCGCTTCAGCGCGCCGAATGCCTTCGGCGTACTGGATCATTGGGTGACGCTGCCGGACGGCGGCGTGGTCTACGTGCCGCTGCGCGCGCTCGCCAACCGGCGCGGCACCGAGGTGATCTTCACCCTGTTCCGCCAGCCGGACATGGACGATGCGATGTTCGCCCGCGACGCCGAGCTGGTGAACGCCGATCTGCAGGCGCTGAAGCATTACCTTGAGTCCAGCTAACCGCTTGTTGGCACATTTATTTCAATGAAAGACAGCAATTGCGTTCGGTAAAGTAAATGTTGTTTTTAGATGTTGATATAAATATTAATCAATGAATCAGGGCCTATCCATAATGAAATCTGCCGTAGACGTTATACCCACAAATTAATACTCTCATTAGCGCTCGTCGTGTAACGGCAAGCATGAAACTCTATTTTCATTAATTAAGGAAGAATGATGAAGTTATCAAATCTGATGCTGCTCACAGCGATTTTAGCCACCACCGTTAGCCTCCCTCTCACCGTTAATGCTACCGAACGCCCGGCAGGCTACTGCTCAAGAATCTACTCACCGGTACCTTATATCACCAAAGAAGGTAAAACTATTCAGGCACCCAATGCTTGCGTAGCGAAATGGTGGGCAACCCAAGGGAAATAACGCGTAAGTCAGACTCGTTGCATTAAATATTGGGTCAGAGATTCTCTGGCCCAATATTTCCCGCTTAAATCATTACCCCTTGACCGACGACACCACGTTAAGCGGCTGGGCATCCGGCAGAATATTCATGTGCTCCAGCACCTGGGCCATGATCTTGCCGAACACCGGCCCGGCCACCGAACCGCCGAAGTGCTTGCCGGCTTTCGGGTTGTTGACCATCACCACCAGCGCCACCTGCGGATCGCTGGCCGGCGCCACGCCGGCGGTGTAGTTGATGTAGCCGCCGTCGTATTTGCCGCTCGGGCCCATTTTCTCGGCGGTACCGGTTTTGATCGCCAGCCGGTAGCCCGGCACCGCGGCGCTCACCCCGCTGCCGCCCGGCAAGGCGTCGCTCTCCATCATATGCACCACGGATCGTACCGTATCCGCCGGCAGAATACGTTGCCCCATCACCGGCGGCGTCACCTTGGTGATCGACAGCGGCCGATAAATGCCGAAGGAACCGATAGCGGCGTACTCGCGCGCCATCTGCAGCGGCGTCACGCGCAGCCCATAGCCGAAGGAGAAGGTAGCGCGTTCGATATCGGCCCAGCGTTCACGATGCTGCGGCAGATAGCCGCTGCTCTCGTTGCCGATGCCAAGCTCGGTCGGCCGCCCCAGGCCAAAGCTGCGATAGACCGCCGGCAGCACCGTGGCCGGCAGCGCCAGCGCAATGTGCGATACCGCGATGTCGCTCGATTTTTGCAGGACGCCGGTGATGGTCAACTTCGACCAGTGGCCGACGTCTTTGATCAGGTGACCGTTCACCCGATACGGCGTGGTATCCAGCACCGTATCCGGCCGGATCAGCTTATGCTCCAGCCCCACCATCACCACCACCGGTTTCACCGTCGAGCCCGGTTCGAAGCTGTCGCTGCTGCACACGTTGCGTATGTCTTTCGCCGGGGTGCTGCCATAGTTGTTCGGGTTGAACGACGGGTAGCTGGCCATGCCGAGGATCTCGCCGGTGTCGATCTTGACCAGCACCGCACAGCCGGAATCGGCCTGGTTGGCCACCACGCCGTCGCGGATCTGCGCATAGAGCACATACTGGATAAATTTGTCGATGCTGAGCGTCACGTTCGGCGGCGGCACCGGATCCACGCTTTTTAGCACGCCGATCACCGCGCCGCTGCCGTCCTTCTGATAGACCCGCAGGCCGTTTTTGCCCTGCAACAGCGGGTTGAAGCCCAGCTCGATACCCTCCAGCCCTTGATTGTCCTGGCCGACGATGCCGATCAGCCCGGCGGCGTCCTGGCCCATCGGATAAAAGCGGCTGAAATCCTGCTCGGTGCTGACGCCGGTCAGATGCAGTTTGCTGATGTAGGCGGCGTTGTCGTCCTCCACCTTGCGCGCCAGATAGACGAAACGCTTGTGCGCGTTGCTCTGGATCAGATGCTGCACGTCCGCCAGCGGGATCTTCAGCACGTTGGCCATGCTCTGCCAGCGCTCGTTGCCGGTGTCGGTCTGGGTATCGAGAATGTGTTTCGGATCCAGCACGATGTCTTTGGACGACACGCTGACCGCCAGCGCCTCATCGTTGCGATCGGTGATCATGGCGCGGTTGGTCGGCACCACCTGGGTGCGGATCGAGCGCTGGTCGGCCTGATCCGCCAGCTGCTGGTGCTCCAGCAGCTGCAGATAGCCGACCCTGAACGCCAACAGAAAAAAACAGACCAGCATGCCGGCGCAAATCCAGCCGAAACGAACTGTGGAATAGGTTTTACCGCTTTTTTTTGTCGATGGCGCCACTGTTGTGTTAACCCTGCGTTTTTATTCGGTTTATGGTGTTATTTCAGTCTACCTTGCCGGAAATGGTCAGGAGATTGCAGTTTGTAAGAAAGTAAAAACAAACCGCATCACCGTTGCACATCCGCACTGTCGTTTAACTGCGGTTTACTTTGCGCCGGATTGCCGGGCTGCGGCGCGTTGGCCGGGTCAAAAATGTGGTCGAGTATCGCGCGGGCGGTCGGCCCCGCCACCACGCCGTCGCCGCCGCCGTTTTCCAGGATCAGCGCCATCGCCACCCGGGGGGTTTTGTAAGGCGCGAACAGCGTATAGAAGATGTGATCGCGCAGCCGCACCGGGATCATTTTGGCGTTGTAGGTCTGGTTTTGCTTCAGGCTGAACACCTGCGAGGTGCCGGATTTGGCGGCGATCTGATACGGCGCAGTGTGGAACAGCTTGTAACCGGTGCCGTTCGGCAAGTTAGCCATACCGTACATGCCGTTACGCACGATGCCCCAGTAAGGCGAGTGGGGATCGCCGATCTGCGCCGTTTGCATCGGCGGCTGGTAGCGCGTCACCCGATTGCCCTGCTGCAGCGAATACAGCAGATGCGGCGTTTTCACCTGGCCGTTGTTGATCAGCGTGGTCAGCGCTTTTACCATCTGGATCGGCGTCGCCACCCAATACCCCTGGCCGATGCCCACCGAAACCGTATCCCCCTGATACCAAATCTTTTTGTGCACCTTCAGCTTCCAGTCGCGGCTCGGCAGCACGCCGCGGTACTCTTCGTTCAGATCGATGCCGGTGGACTGGCCGTAGCCGAACTGGCTCAGCCAGTGGTGGATACGATCGATGCCCATCTCATACGCCACCTGATAAAAGAAGGTGTCGGCGGACTCCTCGATCGCTTTGGTGACGTTGAGCATGCCGTGGCCGGTTTTCAGCCAGTCGCGGTAGCGGCGTTCGGTGCCGGGCAGCGTCCAGGTCGGCGCACCGAA
This sequence comes from Serratia sp. SSNIH1, assembly GCF_002935055.1. Lineage (NCBI taxonomy): Bacteria > Pseudomonadati > Pseudomonadota > Gammaproteobacteria > Enterobacterales > Yersiniaceae > Serratia > Serratia sp. SSNIH1. Next base: position 2,937,758 of record NZ_CP026383.1, on the reverse strand, counting down.
AAAGGTGGTGGTGGGTGTGATCACCCCGGCGAACAGCGCCGAAACGGCCATGTAGGGCTTCACCGTCGACGCCGGCGGGTACAAGCCCTGAGTGACGCGGTTGATCAGCGGCAAATCCGGGTTGGTCAGCAGCGTCTTATAGGCCTGATAGCCGATACCTTTGACGAAAGGATTGGGATCGTAGCTGGGGCTGGAGACCATCGCCAGGATGCCGCCATCGCGCGGATCTTCCACCACCACCGCGGCGCGCTGCCCCTTCAGCACCGATTCGATGTACTGCTGCAGCGGCAAATCCAGCGTCAGGTAGATGTTCTTGCCGGCCTTCGGCGGCTGCTCCTTCAGCAGGCGGATCACCCGCCCGTGGTTATCCACCTCCACCTCCTGATAGCCGGTGGTGCCGTGCAGTTCTGACTCGTAATAGGCCTCGATGCCCTGTTTGCCGATGTTGCGGTCGGCGGCATAGTTCTCGCTCAGCCCGGCCTTGTCCAGGCGTTTGAGATCGCTGTCGTTGATCTTCGACACATAGCCCAGTACGTGCGCCAGCTGGGCGCCGTAAGGATATTCACGCTGTTGATAGGTATCGATCGTCACCCCGTCGAAACGGTATTGATTGACGGCAAAGCGCGCCACCTCGGTGTCGCTCAGCCCGGCTTTGAGCGTCACCGGTTTGTAGCGGCTGTTGTGGTGCATGTCGTCGCGAAACGCGCTGATGTCCTCCGGCGTCAGGTCGACGATCGGCGTCAGCGCCCGCAGCAGCGTCGCCATGTCGCTGATTTTGCTGGGCGTGACCTCGATACGATACAGTGTCACGTTTCGCACCAGCGGAATGCCGTTGCGATCGAAGATCAGCCCGCGGCTGGGGGCGATCGGCAGCATCTTGATGTCATTCTGGTTGGAACGCGTCTGGTAAAAGCCGTGCTGGCGGATTTGCAGCCGGTAGAGATTGACGATCAGCGCGCCAAAACAGACCACCACCAGCGCCAGCGCTACGCCTGCCCGGCGGATAAACAGCCTCTCTTCCGCAGAGTGGTCGCGAATTTTTTCTTTTAACAGGGCCATGCGGTGCCGATACCTTTTGCGTCACATTTCCCCGCAAAATCAGGGAACTGAAAAGCCGGCAAGCATAGCGTTATCGGGCGCACCGCCCCATGAAAAGGTTGCTAATGAAATGGCATAACTGTTTCAGCATATTGGAATGTTACCGTCGGCGTTTTTTCACCGCGCTTCCCATTGAGCCGCCGTTCGCCCCAATGCTACAATGTGATCTTAATCACACTATTCCCGATATTCCCCCGCATTTCCCTGTCGGCGCCCTGCCGGATGCGGCTTTTTGTTACATAGGATCGAGTTCGATGAGTACCATTGCCACCGGTTTAGTCATGATGCGCTGGGAGTTGCTGAGCGCCGTGATGATGTTCTTCGCCAGCCAGTTAAACGTCGTTTGCCGTAAGACCAGCCGCAACGGCATGGCGTTCATGTTCAGCAGCCTGGGCCTGTTTACCGCCTGCTGGTTCGTGATGGGCCTGATGGGCATCCACCTTACTCTGGAAGCCTTCACCCAATTCTGGTCTTCGGCCTGGGATCGCTACGTGGACGTGGTCAGCACCATGCCGGTCGATTGGCCGATGCCGTAATCTCGCCGCAGGGGCGGCGCACCGGCCGCCCGCCGATTATTCCGTTTCCGTTGACGGTGCCGCCGCCAGCCGCGCCATCAAGGCCCCCGCCTCAATCAACAGCGCCTGCTCCCGCTCCGTTAAACAGCTCTCCATCGCCGCCAGCAGCCACGCCTCGCGCCGGCTGCGGCTTTGCTGCAGCAGGCCCAGCCCGGCGGGCGTCAGGCGCACCCGCACCCGGCGTTTGTCTTCGGCGTCCGGCGTGCGCACCAGCAAGCCATCGGCCTCCAGCTCACGCAAGGCGGCCGCCAGGTTAGAGGAGCGCATGCGCTCCGATTCCGCCAGCAGCGACGGCGTCGCCTCGCCGCCGTGGCGATCGATAGCCCCCAACAGCATCAGCTGGGCCCAGGATTTTTCGTCGCTGCGCGATTCGCGCCGTAAACGGCGCACCAGCGACATTAACTGCGTGCGCAGCAGCGTCACGTCTTCAGGATGATCTTTTTTCATTGGCATCAATCTAGCGTTCAGTTTATCCCTGCTTTACACCGCCGGATCGCGCGGTGCCCTTCCTGGCTACCGCGCCGCTCTGGCCTAACCTGGTTACCTATGATAATATAGCTATTAATATATAGCAAAAAAGACACTGCATCGGCAGGGTTACGTTTGCTCACGCATTTGCCCCTCGCCGATTAATTTGTAGTGTTATTATTACCTTGCTTAATAAAACCCTCCTTATTCAACGTGGTACGGTAAGCCGATGGAAGCGTGGAAAGTCAATCTGATCTCGGTCTGGCTCGGGTGTTTCTTCACCGGGCTGGCGATGAGCCAAATCCTCCCTTTTCTGCCGCTGTACGTCGAACAGCTCGGCGTCAGCGATCCGCAATCCCTCAGCCTGTGGTCCGGGCTGGTATTCAGCGGCACCTTTTTGGTCTCGGCAGTGGTGTCGCCGCTGTGGGGCAGCCTGGCCGACCGTAAGGGCCGTAAGCTGATGCTGCTGCGCGCCTCGCTGGGCATGGCGATCGTCATCGCGCTGCAGGGCCTGGCCACCAACGTCTGGCAGCTGTTCGCGCTGCGCGCCCTGATGGGGCTGACGTCCGGCTATATTCCCAACGCCATGGCGCTGGTCGCCTCGCAGGCGCCGCGCGATAAAAGCGGCTGGGCGCTGGGCACGCTCTCGACCGGGCAGATCTCCGGCGTGATCGCCGGGCCGCTCTTGGGCGGGCTGATGGCCGATCATCTGGGGCTGCGGGTGGTGTTTTTCGTCACCGCCGGGCTGATGTTCGTCAGCTTCCTGGTGACGCTGTTCCTGATTAAAGAGCGGCGCATCACGGTGAAAAAAGCGGATCAGCTGAGCGGCAAGGCGGTATTCCGGTCGCTGCCCTATCCGACGCTGATCGTCACCCTGTTCGTTTGCACCCTGATGATTCAGCTGGCCAACTCCTCCATCAGCCCGATCCTGACGCTGTTCATTCGCGAACTGTCGGGCAACGTCAGCAATATCGCCTTCGTCAGCGGCATGATCGCCGCCGTGCCCGGCATCGCGGCGCTGATATCGGCCCCGCGCCTCGGGCGGCTCGGCGATCGCATCGGCACCGCGCGCATCCTGATCGCCGCGCTGCTGTTCACCACCGGCCTGTTCGCCGTGATGGCCTGGGTCAATACGCCGCTGCAGCTGGGCATTCTGCGTTTCCTGCTGGGCTTCGCCGACGGCGCGCTGATGCCGGCGGTGCAGGCGCTGCTGCTGAAGTATTCCTCCGATCAGGTGACCGGGCGCATCTTCGGCTATAACCAATCCTTTATGTACCTGGGCAACGTGGTTGGCCCGCTGCTGGGGTCGGGCATTTCGGCGATGATGGGGTTCCGCTGGGTGTTCGCCGTGACGGCGGTGTTGGTGCTTTGCAATGCGCTGCAGCTGCGCCATCAGTTCAAAAAAGTGGAGAGTCAACGCGCGGGATAACGGGAAATGCGGGGAAACGCCTCAAGCAGTGGTGGGACAATGACGCCCATCAACCGTGCCACCACTGCCAAAGGCGGCCGTAGCCTACTCGACGCGGCAGGCATTTAATATTTATGTAAGTAAATAAAGTGTTGCGGGCGTGTTGAGGGCCGCCGCAGCGGCCCTTGCGGATCAGAACATGGTATTGTCGTTGGCCGATTTTTCCGGCACATCCTGATTGACGTCCCAATGCTCGGTGATTTTCCCCTGATCGTTCACCCGATAAATATCCACGCTGGCGGTGCCGCGATCCTGCGGGTTATTTTGGTATTTGACGTGAACGTAGACCAAATCGCCGTTGACCGCGCTGCGGTATATTTTGGCGCTGTACTGCGGGTTGTCCTTAAAGGTCTGGCTGAAGAAATCCAGGAACGGCTTGATGCCGTCGCCGACGAACGGGTTATGCTGCTTGTAGTTTTCCACAATCAGCCTCTGCGCTACGCCGATGTCATGGCGGTTGAAGAAGCCCGCGTACAGATCTTCCACCACCTTCAGCTTTTGCTGAGCATGATGATAACCGCCCTTGCCGGCCGATTTGTAAGACGCCGCCTGATCCGTTGACAGCGCCGGGTAACTCGCCAGCAGGCCGCCGACGATCGCACAGGTGATCAATGCCTTTTTCATAACTGCTCCTTATTTTCCTGAGTGACCTACGATTTTCAGCTGCCCTTTCAGATGGGTGAAGCTGCCGTCCTTGGCGGCGATGTTGGTGTACACCTCGCCGCGCTCGAAGTCCTCGATATGCGTCACGTTGTCGCCGGACTGCGGCTCATGCCAGTAGACCATGTAGACCTTCGGCCGAATCTCCACCGCGGTGTACTGTACGGTATCGGTGATGCCCTGCGACGCCTCGCCGATGCCGGTGAAGGTCATGGTCTTGTCATCGGTAAAATCCAGCTTGAAGGCGAAATCGCCAAAGGTCACCTGCACCACTTTACCAACCGCAATAAACTGCCCGTGTTTTTCCGTCATCGTCGCCGCCTTACTGTTTGTCAGGGAGGTTTGCGCCGCCGTAGCGGCAGGCAATGCCAGGGGGAAGGTCAGGGCTATCGCCAACGCGATACCCGTTCGCTTCACTGTTTTCATCGTTCCTTCTCCTTTCCGTGGTTGAAAACGAGAATCATTATTATTTCTTAACGGTTAGCGGAAATATAAGAATAATCTCTATTCCTATCAGGTACCTGGCGGCAAAAAAAAGACGGGGGGAAATCGCCGTAAAATGGCATGGCAATAGCGCGTTCTGGCCCTTGGTTTTTACGCAATGTACGGGATTACTGTTTTCAGGATGGGGGATAGTTCGGGGATTCGATAGGTCTATAGCGCAGATCGCTTTAAGCTAATGCGAATTTGTTCTTAAGCCGCCCGCCGCAGGGAAACAGCGGCGAACGGTGCGGCGTTTAACGCAGCCAGGGCGTATAGGTGACGCCGACCAGCAACCCTTCCGGGCTGAGCAAACGGGTAACGCTTTGCCCCCACGGCTCTTCACGGTTTGCGACCAGCAGCCGATAACCGCGATCGATTAGCCCTTGAGTGGCTAACGCCATGTCTGCCACGTCAAATTCGATCCACGCCTGCGGCGCCGCGAGATCCGCCGGCCAGCGATCGTCGCCAAAGCAGGACTGCGCCGCCTGCGCCAGCGGCCACAGGGCGAAGTGTTTCACGCCGTCCAGCGCACCCTGCTCGGCCAGCAGATAGCTCTCGTTGCCCGGCATCGGCTTGAGCGGCAGCCCCAGCGCCTCGACATAAAACGCCTTGCTCTCGTCGCTCTCACGCGTGATCGGCCCGAATCCGGCGACGAACAACACGCCCAAGCCCGCAAATTGTTGATCCATGCTTGCACTCCCTTCCGGTTAGCGCCCCTGCCGCACCTGCAGCGGAGCAAATCCATAGGCCGCCTTGAAGCGGTTGCTGAAATGGCTGGCGGAGCTGAAGCCGCACGCCAGCGCGATCTCGGTGATCGGCTGCTGGCTGTGCCGCAACAGCTGTTCCGCCCGCTGCAGCCGGGCGCGCATCACAAACTGGTGCGGCGCCAGGCCGGTGGCGTGCTTGAACATGCGGGCGAAGTGGTACTCGCTCAACCCGGCCTGCGCCGCCAGATCCGCCAGCAGCAGCGGCCGATCGAGGTGGTTTTCGATATATTCCCGCACCCGCCTGGCCACCGCAGGTGCCAGGCCGCCGCGCGCCTGCGGCAGTTTCCACTGCAGCTGGCTGTAGCGTTGGATCAGATGCGACATCAGCAGGTTAGACGCGCTGCTGAGTGCCAGCAGATTGGCGCTGTCCCGCCAGTCGCAGTTGAGCAAAAACTGGCGATACAGCAACGTGATCTGCGGATCTTCGCCGAAGCTGCGCGGCTCTACGTTGATCGCCGCCGGGCTGCGATCCCAGGTCTGCTCCGCCAGCTGCCGCAGATGCCCGTCGGTGCAATACAGGTGCACGAACGACAGATCGCTGCGCACGTCCCAGGTGGAGGCGTATTGGCGCGGCATGATGCAGAACCGATCCGGCCCGCCGCCGTTGCGCCAACCGCCCGGCACCTGCTGGTAGCACTCATAGCCGTCGGCGACGTACAGGCTCAGGGTATGGTGGTCGGCGCTTTCCTGCGTGACGCGATCGTTGCAGTTGGACCAGGCGGCCAGCTCCACGCCGGTGCCCAGCAGCACGCTGCCGTGCAGCCGCGCCTTGTGCTCACGCAGTGTTTCAAACGCCTGATAGTTGGACATCGCCGGCCCCGTTGTTCGACATGCCGACAGTGTAAAGAGTGGCGCCGCCGCATACCAGCCGCCGCCCCACGCTTTTGGCAAAAAAAGCGCAAGAATATGCAACTGGGCGCAAAGCGCTGCAAGCGCCGCCGCGTGCCAAAGCGGATACTGCGCCATCGGTTTTTTCGGAGTAACAAATAGAATGAATGCGCTGTTGTACCTCGCCGTGGTGCTGATTTGGGGCACCACCTGGATTGCGATCACCCTGCAACAGGAAGGCCCGGTGGCCATTCCCGTATCGATCGCTTACCGCTTCGCCATTTCCGCCGCGGTGATGTTCGCCGTGCTGTTGCTAACGCGCCGCCTGCGCCGCCTCGCCCCGCGCGATCATCTGTTCTGCGTGCTGCAGGGCTGCTGCGTGTTCGGCTTCAACTTTTTCTGCTTCTACCACGCGGCGGCCTACATCAGCAGCGGGCTGGAATCGGTGATCTTCTCGATGGCAGTACTGTTCAACGCCCTCAACAGCCTGCTGTTTTTCCGCCAGCGCCCCAGCCCCAACCTGCTGCCGGCGGCGCTGCTGGGGTTGACCGGCATCGTGGCGCTGTTCTGGCAAGATCTGGCCGCCACCCGCATGGCGCCGGAGCTGCTCAAAGGCATCGGCCTGAGCGCGCTCGGTACCTACGGCTTCTCGCTGGGCAACATGATCAGCACGCGCCATCAGCGCCGCGGGCTGGATATCTTTTCCACCAACACCTACGCCATGACCTACGGCGCGCTGTTGATGGCGCTGATCGCCTTGGCGCAGGGCGCATCGTTCCAGATGGAATACAGCAGCCGCTATATCGGCTCCCTGCTGTACCTGGCAATTTTCGGATCGGTGATCGCCTTCGCCGCTTACTTCAGCCTGCTCGGCCGCATCGGCGCCGGCGCGGCGGCCTACAGCACCCTGCTGTTCCCGCTGGTGGCGCTGACCATCTCAACGATCTACGAAGGCTACCAGTGGCACTTCAACGCCGTGCTGGGCCTGTGCCTGATTCTGCTGGGCAACCTGGTGATGTTCGCCAAGCCGGGGCTGAAATGGCGACGGGCGGGTATCTCAAAACAAAATTCAACCCTTTGAAGTCATTGGCGAATATCGTTATCATCAGGGTTTGTTGATAACGGATGATGGCCAATGCTCAGAAGTGATGATGTGACACCCCGCGCCTACAAACAGGTGGACGTGTTTACCCGCACGCCGCTGCAGGGCAACCCCGTGGCGGTGGTGCTGGAGGCCGAGGGGCTGAGCACCGCGCAAATGCAGGCATTGGCCCGTTGGACCAACCTTTCGGAAACCACCTTTGTGCTTAAGCCGACGCACCCGGCGGCGGATTATAAGGTGCGCATTTTCACCACCGAAAAAGAGCTGCCCTTCGCCGGCCACCCGACGCTGGGCACCGCCCACGCCCTGCTGGAAGCCGGATTGGCGCCTAAACACCCCGGAACGGTGATGCAGGAATGCGGCGTCGGCCTGGTGGCGGTCAATATCCAGCCGGAAGGCACATTGGCGTTCGCCGCGCCCGAAGTTGAGTTCCGCCCAATGGCGGCTGAGGAAACAGAACGGTTGATGGCCGCTTTACAGCCGGCGGTGATTGAAGCCGATACCCCGCCGGTGATTGCCGAGATGGGCATCCGCTGGCTGATGGTGCGCCTGCCTGATGCACAATCCTGCCTGGCGGTGACGCCGGATCAGGCCACGATTAAACGGCTGCAAACGGCTTGCGATGTGGATGGCGTGGTGATCTATGGCACCTGTTCCGCGGCCGAACCGGCCGATTACGAAATGCGCGCGTTTATGGTGGAATGCGGCGCCTTGATTGAAGATCCGGTGACCGGCAGCGCCAACGCCTGCCTGGCGCGCTTATTGAAGGCCAATCGCTTTCCCGACGGCGGCCAGACCGCACAGGGCTACCAGGTGCGCCAGGGCACCCAACTGAATCGAGATGGCCGCGTGAGCGTGCGCTTTATTGACGGCGAACCCTGGATCGGCGGGCAGTGCCGCACCCTGATTAACGGTACATTGGGTATTTAGTTTGGGGGGATGTAGGATAAGGAAGGCGTTGGACATTTGGAAGGATGTTAGACCCTATCGAGTCGCGATTCATGAATTGCTAAAAACAAAGCTTTCCTCTGCTAAGTTATGTTCTTTCCTGTATTGCACATCCCAGTCAAAGTAGCCATCAGGCTGTTTGGATTCTACACCTTTCAGCCAATACTGTTCACCATAAGCTATCAGCATTGCCCAATGATATTCAATTTCATGGCTCCTGAGACAGACAGCCATATAACTTCTAAATAATAGTCATTTTCATCATTATGGGATGTAAAACACTGATCAACACCATTGAAAACCCATGATAGCAAATTTAAAACATCCTTATCACATTCGTTTTCTTTTAAAAACGCCTCAGAATTATTTATTAAGTCACTTAATAGCTTTTCATCAAAGAACGACCTCTCAAAAAGCGAGTGGCAAAAAGTCCCTTCAATCAAGTCATTTTGTTATTCATAACATCAAGCTTTAATTCCTTGCTCACATTGAACTCCTAATCATTTCATGGTTTTTTCTATGAAATCAAAAAGCCAAAAAAACTCTTTGGCTCTAAATACAGTGAATTTTCATTGTCACCATCTTTATACCTGACGATGAACACTGAGAACGGTTCTTCACTATAATTCACTGCAATTATTTTAACTTCCCGTTCAGTTTTAAAAGCTTGTGAATAGATTGACATCATGGAAAATTGATCATCCACATCTACTTCAAACCACGGAGCGATGTTTTCAACCAAATGTAAATTAACAACCCCATCATCATCAATGTAAAATTTAAATATAGCCTCATCTGATATAAAGTAAACTCTGTCATACATCGGGTGAAAAATCGGTGGTGTATCCGAATCTATGTAGCCAGTAACAATTATATCACCACCCCATATTTAATTATATTCTCACTAAATTCACTGATATGTTCCATAAGCTAACGCCAGAATGAAAAATCAGATACGAAAATTTCGTTTATTATCACCCCACCAGGAATATCGTTTATCGAATCGGCAATCTCATCATATGGGCATGGGAGGATAAACGAAATACCAAAATCATCATTAATAACTATTGAACCATTGTATATTTTCTGTGATATCGTCAGCTTGATTATATCTGTTATTTCCATTCCGGGGAATATGATTCCATTGTAGCCCCCTTGATAATGAGCATTACATCCAAGTGACAAAATGATACCGTCTTTATCAGTTATGACGGATAAGGTATTATCGGCTGTATATGACTTTCGCTCACTCCCGTCAGGTAGGGAGTGGTTTTTAATCTTAACGCTAAATCTGGATTGCATCTCATTAATATATAATGAAATATTTTCATTTAGAACGACATTCCCTATAGAAACACCAGACACAATCCTAGCGTTAAAATCAATCATGTTAGACACCATAATATTAAGTGACTTATCAATGTGTACGGATGGATATTTAAAAACCATCAAGTCTGCTCTTTTAGATACGTTTCATTCTAAACATTTAGAACCGACTGAGAATTGCAGACTCTAACAATATCACTTGTTTTAATCATTAAAAACTAGCGTATTTCTCTCAAGCTTGTGATCTTTTATATAACTATCCTCCCATTCAAAATAATCATTCGGTGCTGTACGAGGAAAACCCTTCTCAAAATATCTATCACCATGTGACATTACCATACCCCAATAATATTCATCCTCATGACCTAACATACAGGCCTCCATGAAATTCTTGGGTGGTGTTGTAAACATAGGTGTATTGTTAATTATATAACTTGCTTCCTCTTCACTTTTTCTTCTATAAAAAACAATCACCCCATAAATAATATGGACCCAAGAATAAAAATTCATAATGACACTTTCATTTTTATTAGATTCATTCAAAAATACCAGCTTGTCAATTAATCTATTATTTTCAAACATATTAATCATTACCCACCTAGATTATACACCGTGTCACTTACTTCCAATAACGCACTAATCCGATCAATGTAACACCAGAAAATATCCGCCAAACAGTCGCCGTTGTCACATCACTCCTGCGACAACCGACGGTGCTGCCACAGGAGGCTTATAAACCCTTCGAACTATGTGGTTAGTAAGAGAGTATTGCCCTCCTATTAAGATACTTTATCTTGGTTTAAATGGATGAAGACATTGTTTAAAGACTTCCCTCATAGTCTCGTCACTCATTTTATTTAAAGAATCATGTTGATATTTATTAATTTTGTTCATTACTGCAATCTCATTGTCCGGGTTTTGTATGTCATAAAATTTTCGCTCAAACTCTCCAAGATAATCAATAGCAATCAACTTATCAAAGAAGCTATTGATTGCATAACTACCAGCATACTCTAATGACTCAACATCATCACAAGAAAACTTAACATACATTATAAGCTTCTTCAGCGCACTAATTTCAGCCTGAGTAACAATCATTTTCTTTTTATTTTCATCCACCACAGTTCCCCATTGCCTTAATCTGATTAAAGGTTAATTTACTTCTCGTTTCATAATTCATTTTAGATACTATGGAATAAGGGTTCCCCCCAGAGTAAAGGACATCTTTTAATTTCAGCCTTCCATTATGAATGTATTCAAGGGCGGATGACTGTTTTATGTTACTCATTTGCACAGGATCTGCTTTAAAGATAATAGCATAATCACCTCTTCCTACATGCTTAGGATCATTAATAAGAATGTCCCGCATGACATCGTTAGGTGACATAAGTATATCTGTTATATAAACCTTCCCCTTGGCGTTAGCCTCGAGAACTCCTGTTTTCATTATACTCTCAAAACCGCTTTTATCCGTATAATGTATAAAGACACTTTCGCCACTCAGCCCCAGCGGATCCACCCACATCAGCGGGTTCGGCGCATACTGATAAAGGTTCAGCCCGCCGCGCAGCCCTATCGGATCCTGCGTGGTGAAACGCCCCACCTCGGGTTCATAGTAGCGGAACAGGTTGTAGTGCAGGCCGCTTTCGTCGTCCTGATATTGCCCGGCGTAGCGCAGCGGCTGCTGATACTGCGCGCCCTGCCGCTTCGCCGCGCCGGCCACCGTCTGGCCCTGCAGCTTGCCAAAGGTGTCGTATTGCCCGGACCAGCACAGGCTGCCCGCCGCGTCGGTCACTTCCAGCGGCGCGCTGTTCAGATCGGTGTGATACCAGTAAATATCCGCCGAGCGGCTGTCGCCCGCCTGCTCCAGCGCCGCCAGCGGGCTCCACGGGCTGGCCGGATCGTAGCTCCAGCTGCGGCGGCTGCCGTCGTCGCGCTGCTCCTGCAGCAACCGGTAGCCCTGCCACAGGAAACGGGTCGTCTGTTCGGTTTTGCCCTTGTAGCGCACCGCCTTGCGGCTGCGGCGGCCCAGCGCGTCGTAATGGTACTGCGCCTCGAACTCGCCCTGCGGGCCGCGGCCGTGCGCCTGCACCAGCCGGTTGTCGGCGTCGTAGCGGTAGTGCTGTTCGTACAGGCCGTTGCGCCGGCCGATCAGGTTGCCCCAGGCGTCGTAACGGTAAAACAGTTTTTGCCAGTGCGTCAGGCGGTTATCGGCGATCGGCGCCAGCGGCAGGTGCGCGTCGATGTCGCTCTGCGGGCTGCGCTCGCCCAGCAGGTTATCCGCCAGATCGTACACCAGCCGCGCGCCCGGTTTGCCCTGATTGGGTTCGCGGTGTTCCTTTCAACGAATTCCCCTAAAATAAAAGAGGGTCATTGTTGACATGTTGTAAAAAAGTACAAATTAGTTCCTAATTAATGCACTCTCTTCATTTTTATTTTCACTATTTTTAATAAATGAAATGACTATATCGAGAGAGTCTCTTCTAAACCTTACTTCGTAATTTCCTATATCCAAAATCAAAAACACACCTGACATATAGTCAGAACCGTCAGGTTCAAGGTCACCACCGCTGGTATCTTCCCCTGCCCCAACAAAAACCTTTCCTGAAGGCACATTCAAAAATAATGATTTGTAGTTCTCACTTATGTTATCAACAACTCGAACCGTATACTGACCGTCTTCACCAAGATTCAAAAACAACACATTACCTTTATTTACTTCTTCCTGTTCATCCTCTGGAATGCTCCACCAACCAGCATCGTCGCTAACTCTATTTTTTAAAGACACCAAATCAAAACTGACAAGGTCGCAGTATCTGTTGTGAAAGAGAAAGTCTTATTCACACACCCCCTACTATCAGTAATCAGCTTTATTCTCATTAGAAGCACCTATCACTTTTATTCTTTGGTTGGCCTTTCTCATGGCACGCTACCGCCCGCACCGTTGCTGGCTTCCCGGCTATTACCCGTTACTCTATTAACATACTCAAAATACAGCCGCTCTGACGTGCGTTCTTTTGCCTTCAGATAGTATAACGGCACCACCAAAACATACTAACTCATTGTTTTAATTATTGTAAAACTCGACACCCTGGCTAAAATCACGGCACATTGACTGCCCAACCATCAGAGAACGAGATGACGGCTAATTGTATCTGGCTGAGGATTAGCTGACGCAAAACGACTTGGTCGACCAATCGCTGGCGATCAATGTGATGTCCGGCAAGGTGATAATACAGCTACAGCAATGGAATATACTTGCGTACCGACAAGTAACGATTATAAACCCCATCTAATAACGGATAAAAACAACCGGAAGGATCGAGCAACCCTTCCGAATTTTATCAATTTTTTGATGTTATATAAAAATTTATTTTTGTCTCATTGAATTTAACATCCCCAATATTTCCTCTTCAGTTTTCTCATAAGGCGGTTTCCATGTGGGAAAATCTTTTTCTATCCACTCATCATACTCTTCAGGAGATAATCGATTTTCTAACTCCTGATATAAATACTTTCTTGTTCTGGATAATTTGTCTAACACATTACATTGATTAAAGAAAAGCAACAATGCCGATGCCGTTTTTCCGCTTTTATCGAACCCAGAGCCTATTTTATCTATAACAGTAACAATCTCTTCCAAAGATATTAAAATCTCTTTTAGATCATTAGTACTTCCTGAGTTATTCTCTCTCATAATTCTAGCATCTCTTATTAAATTTGGTTGTTTTCCTATCTAATTCAATATCGCCTTTTATCTTATATTCTTCAACGCCTAAATCATTTTTTCTAAACTCTACTCGTTTTTTATCTATATCAAAATCGATGTAATTTTTAGCGTGGTTTTGCTTTATTTTAAATTTATCTGCTGCATCAGCCATGCTTAATGACTTTCCTTTTGCTCTAACTGCAAATACAGCATTTTGATCACCTGCAAGTATCTTCATACTTTCTTTTATTGCTGCAAAACCTTGATTACTTGTGTAATGCCGTAAACGTATAACATCAAGCCCAAACGGATCCACCCACATCAGCGGGTTCGGCGCATACTGATAAAGGTTCAACCCGCCGCGCAACCCTATCGGATCCTGCGTGGTGAAACGCCCCACCTCGGGTTCGTAGTAGCGGAACAGGTTGTAGTGCAGGCCGCTTTCGTCGTCCTGATATTGCCCGGCGTAGCGCAGCGGCTGCTGGTATTGCGCGCCCTGCCGCTTCGCCGCGCCGGCCACCGTCTGGCCCTGCAGCTTGCCGAAGGTGTCGTATTGCCCGGACCAGCACAGGTTGCCCGCCGCGTCGGTCACTTCCAGCGGCGCGCTGTTCAGATCGGTGTGATACCAGTAAATATCCGCCGAGCGGCTGTCGCCCGCCTGCTCCAGCGCCGCCAGCGGGCTCCACGGGCTGGCCGGATCGTAGCTCCAGCTGCGGCGGCTGCCGTCGTCGCGCTGCTCCTGCAGCAACCGGTAGCCCTGCCACAGGAAACGGGTCGTCTGTGCGGTTTTGCCCTTGTAGCGCACCGCCTTGCGGCTTTCTGATATACCTCAGGATGTGAAATAGCAACGTCAAAATCACTAGATCCCAGAACTTATTGCTCTTTTTAACATGCTACCGCCCACTCCGTTACTGGCCTCACGGTATCACCCTTGGTTACAGTGGCCCAGTCGGCGGAACTGAGACATTAAGTGGTACAACTATCAATTAGCCATCGAGGCTATTGGACCTATCAACGTATTGGTTTTCATGGTGTGCACTCCTGCGTGGATAGAATCCACGCAGGAGTGCTATAGGACATTCAGAAATGCAGCAAAAATCTTTACTGGAGAGCGAAGGTTATTACACCTAGGAAAACGTGATGAAAGCATCATTCTCCAAGTAATAATTCAATGCTGATATAAGCTCATCCACAGTTGCACTTGGCTTTTGATTCAGTGCACTTCTGAGCACATCCATGAATTGATCTCCATAAAAGAATAGCTCCAACTCATTTTGTTCAACATAGTCAGGATAAACTTCTTCATCATCATCACTAACCTCTGGATAACGTTCGAGATAGCATGTCAGCTCAAGTGTCGCAATTGCCTCGTACTCTTTGGTATAAAGGCAGAAATTATCCTTTATATAGCCCTCTTGAACGATTTTAATAATTAGATCTTCTAGCCTGTAAGGCGTCATATACTCTAGTTCTTTCATTAGCATCCCCCTTTTGATCTTCTCCTGGCTCCGCTTGGCTTAGGATTACCCGTGGCGCCATCCAGCTTACCTCGTCTCCCTGGCTCTCCTCCACCCCACATTTCTCGTCCTCCTTTACCCGTAGGATGATAAAGAGCGTGATTGTCTGCATGATCTACACGATCAACCAACACCAAGCGACCAACATCTTCATGATGATGCCATGTTAATACTGGCGGGCTCGAAGCTTTATTCGGGTTTTTCATCCATTCTCCCAATTCCGGGTATCGGCCCAACATATCTCGCCGGAAAGAAGGATCGGCGTCCATCCGAGCAATAAACTCTGTGTTTGCACGATTAAGGAAGGTGCGAACAAGTTCCTGATATGAGATCATCATATTCATCCGGAGCGCATCCCAGAGGGACATCATGAGCCATCAACTCACCTTCGCCGATAGTGAATTCAGCACTAAGCGCCGTCAGACCCGAAAAGAGATTTTCCTCTCCCGCATGGAGCAGATTCTGCCATGGCAGAATATGACCGCTGTCATCGAGCCGTTTTATCCCAAGGCGGGCAATGGCCGACGGCCCTATCCGCTGGAGACCATGCTGCGTATTCACTGCATGCAGCATTGGTACAACCTGAGCGACGGTGCCATGGAAGATGCCCTGTACGAAATCGCCTCCATGCGCCTGTTTGCCCGATTATCCCTGGATAGCGCCCTGCCGGATCGCACCACCATCATGAATTTCCGCCACCTGCTCGAGCAGCATCAACTGGCCCGTCAATTGTTCAAGACCATCAATCGCTGGCTGGCCGAAGCAGGCGTCATGATGACCCAAGGCACTTTGGTGGATGCCACCATCATTGAGGCACCCAGCTCTACCAAGAACAAAGAGCAGCAACGCGATCCGGAGATGCATCAGACCAAGAAAGGCAATCAGTGGCACTTTGGCATGAAGGCCCACATTGGTGTCGATGCCAAGAGTGGCCTGACCCACAGCCTAGTCACCACCGCGGCCAACGAGCATGACCTCAATCAGCTGGGTAATCTGCTTCATGGAGAGGAGCAATTTGTCTCAGCCGATGCCGGCTACCAAGGAGCGCCACAGCGCGAGGAGCTGGCCGAGGTGGATGTGGACTGGCTGATCGCCGAGCGTCCCGGCAGGGTAAAAACCTTGAAGCAGCATCCGCGCAAGAACAAAACGGCCATCAACATCGAATACATGAAAGCCAGCATCCGTGCCAAGGTGGAGCACCCGTTTCGCATCATCAAGCGGCAGTTCGGCTTCGTGAAAGCCAGATACAGGGGGCTGCTGAAAAACGATAACCAACTGGCGATGTTATTCACCCTGGCCAACCTGTTTCGGGTGGACCAAATGATACGTCAGTGGGAGAGATCTCAGTAAAAACCGGAAATAACGCCAGAAATGGTGGAAAAAATAGCCTAAATAGGCTGATTCGATGTGTTTGCGGGAAAAAAATCGGCCCAGATCCGCGAAATTTTAATCAGCGAGTCAGCTTGGGAAGAAATGACCTGCTTATTCGCACCTTCCCTAGATTCTTCCCTTTCACCGCATTTTTATTACCTTGATGTGAATTTACATCCCATTTTTCCGGTTCACATTTTGAAAGGCCTAACGGATCTATCCAGTTGAGCGGGTTCGGCGCATACTGATACAGGTTCAGCCCGCCTTCCAGCCCTATCGGATCCTGCGTGGTGAAACGCCCCACCTCGGGTTCGTAGTAGCGGAACAGGTTGTAGTGCAGGCCGCTTTCGTCGTCCTGGTATTGCCCGGCGTAGCGCAGCGGCTGCTGATACTGCGCGCCCTGCCGCTTCGCCGCGCCGGCCACCGTCTGGCCCTGCAGCTTGCCGAAGGTGTCGTATTGCCCGGACCAGCACAGGTTGCCCGCCGCGTCGGTCACCTCCAGCGGCGCGCTGTTCAGATCGGTGTGATACCAGTAAATATCCGCCGAGCGGCTGTCGCCCGCCTGCTCCAGCGCCGCCAACGGGCTCCACGGGCTGGCCGGATCGTAGCTCCAGCTGCGGCGGCTGCCGTCGTCGCGCTGCTCCTGCAGCAACCGGTAGCCCTGCCACAGGAAACGGGTCGTCTGTTCGGTTTTGCCCTTGTAGCGCACCGCCTTGCGGCTGCGGCGGCCCAGCGCGTCGTAATGGTACTGCGCCTCGAATTCGCCCTGCGGGCCGCGGCCGTGCGCCTGCACCAGTCGGTTGTCGGCGTCGTAGCGATAGTGCTGTTCGTACAGGCCGTTGCGCCGGCTGATCAGGTTGCCCCAGGCGTCGTAACGGTAAAACAGTTTTTGCCAGTGCGTCAGCCGGTTATCGGCGATCGGCGCCAGCGGCAGGTGCGCGTCGATGTCGCTCTGCGGGCTGCGCTCGCCCAGCAGGTTATCCGCCAGATCGTACACCAGCCGCGCGCCCGGTTTGCCCTGATTGGGTTCGCGGTGTTGCAGCAGGCGGCCTTCGGCGTCGTAACCGTAGTGCACTTCGCCGCGCAGCGCGTCGCTCACTCCGGCCAGCTCGCCGCGGCCGGTGTAGCGATAAGCGCGCCACAGCACGCCGTCTTCCGGCCGGGTCAATTTGTCGTGGCCGAAGGCGCTGCTCTGCCAGCTGCGGCGGCCCATGGCGTCGTAACGCCGCTGCTGCTGCAGCGCCCCCTGGCTGCGGCCGGTTTCCCGGTGCAGGCGATCGCGGGTGAATTCGCTCACCACCTGCTGGTTGAATTTAATGGCGCTGGCGTGGCCGGAGCCGTAATACAACCACTGCAGGCGATCGCCCTGCGGCAGCGTCAGCGCCTGCAGGTTGGCCAGCGCATCCCACTGGTATTGCAGCTCGCCGTTCACGCCCTGCTCGCCGAGCAGCCGCCCGGCGGCGTCATAGCGCATCTGCACGCTGTCCGGCTCGATGCCCAGCGCCGCGCCGCTCGCCGTCGGCAGGCGGTTCAGCTCGCGCAGCCGCCCCATGGCGTCGAAGCGGTAATGCCATTCCGCGCTGGCATTGCCGCGCCAGACCAGCTGCCCGGCCTCGTCGAAGCGGAAGCGCTGTTCGCGCTGCGTCAGCTCACCCGCGCTGCCCGGCAGGCCGACCTCGCGGTGCTCCTCCAGCAGCCCGGCCGCGCCGTAGCGATAATAGTGGCGGGTGTCGTCCGGGCGCTCTTCGGCCAGCACGCGGCCCACCGCATCGTAGCTGAAGCGGTATTCGCCGCCGTTGCCGTTCTCCAGCCGCGTCAGCCAGCCCTGCGGGCTGTAGTGATAGCGCCGGGTGCGGTTGATGCGGTCGGTGATGCTGACAGGCAACCCCAGGGCGTTGTACTGCCAGCGGGTCAGGCTGCCCAGCGCGTCCTGATGTTCGGCCAGCTGGCCGTGTGCATTCCAGTTAAAGCGCTCTTCGCTGCCGTCCGAGTGGATCAGGGTATGCAGGCGCCCGCCGTTATCCCATAGGTAGCGCGTCTGGTGGCCTTCGGCATCGGTCTGCGCCGTCAGTTGCCCCAGCGCATCGTAGGTATAAGCCGTGACGCTGCCGGAACAGTCGGTGTAGCGCGTCAGCTGGCCGCGGGCGTCCCACTCCAGCTTCACTTCCCCGCCCAGCGCGTCGATCACGCCGGCCGGCAGGCTCTCTTCGTCATCCGGATAGCGATACAGCGTGGCGTGGCCCAGGGCATCGACATAGCGCGTCGGGCGCCCCAGCGTGTCCCAGTGCTGCGCTTCGCTACTGCCGTCCGGGTACGCGACGGCGAACAGTCGGCCGCTGTTGCGCGAATATTGATAACGCGTCACGCGGCCGAGCGGATCGGTCTCCGACAGCAGGCGGCCGTAAGGATCCCATTCGCTCTGGCGCTGCGCGCCGCCGGGCAGCAGCACGCTGCACAGCTCGCCGCGTTGGTAGATAAAACCGTAGCGGCGCTGGTCGAAATCGGTGTACTGCGCCACGTTGTCGTCGTCATCCAGCCGCCACTCCGCCCGCTTGCCGTCGCCACGCACCGCGCTGCGGCGCCCGCCGGCGAAGTCGTAACCGAACTCCAGCGACTCTCCGGCGCTGTTGCGGTAGGCCGTCACGCGCGGCAGGCCGTCGATCTCTTGCCATTGGTATTCGTTCAGCAGCCCGGCGGCGTCCTGGTGGCTGATCATCAGGCCGTCGCGCCAGCCGAAGCGGCGCGTTACCTCACCGGCGCGGTTGCTCACCGTCGTCAGTTGGCCCTGCTCATCGTAGCCGTAGCGCGCCAGCGTCCGTTCGCCTTCGGCGGTTTGCAGCGCCACTTCGCACAGGCGGCCCTGCGCATAGCGGCACATCAGGCGCTGCCCGGCGCTGTCCACCAGTTCGCTCAGCAACCCTTCGTCGTCGTAGAACAGCGAGGTGGCGTTGCCGATGGCGTCGGTGATCATGCTGAGCCGGCTCGGCTGGTCGCCCGCCAGCGGCGGGTAGTGGAAAATCTGTTCGCCGACGTCAAACAGCTGCCAGCTGCCGTCGTCGTTGTGCATCAGCCAGCATTTTTCGGCTTCGCAGTAGGTTTTGTGGCCGCGCGGCACCATAGGGAAAGCGACGAAGTCGCCGGAAGGCGCGCGCCACACCAGGCCGTCCTGATACGGCTGCAGGCTGCTCTCCCAGAACAGGTTCCAGCCGCGGCCCAGCACGCCGTCGCCGGGGTTGCCGCTGCGCCAATAGCGCTGCCAGGCGACCGGCAGGCGCGATGGCAGCACGAAATCGAGATCGTCTTCGCCGTCGAGGAATTTCTGGCCGCTGACGATATCCACCGGCCGGGCGATAATGCCGACGGCGGCGGTGGCGGTCATCAGGGTGCCGGCGCGGCAGGCGATGCGCGCCAGCTTGTTGATGCCGGGCAGCTTGCCCAGCAGTTTGCCGAGCGCCCCCAGCTTGCCGGCGGCGCCCCCCACGCCGCCCACCAGGCCGGCGAACAGCAGCGTCAGGTCAGAGACCTTGTACAGCCAATCCGGCACTTCGGGCTTGATCGGCAAGGTGGTGACGGTGCCGCCGCCGATAAACACGTTGGGCGAGCCTTCCATCACCTGCGCGTCGCAGTTGGTTTTGTCCCCCACGCGCGAGGCGGGCTGACCGTTGATGCTGACCTTGTCGGAGCCCTGCGCCATCTGCATGCTCGGGCCGTCGTCGCTGCAGGCCACCTGGCTGTTGGTGGCGAGCGCGGCGGGTTTGCCGTTGATGAAGACGTTGGGGGAGCCGGTGACGATATTGCCTTTGGGGGTCAGGCTTCCGGCACCGGCGTCGGCAATGCCGTCGCGCGCCGCGGTGGCCGCCTCCCCGGTGAGATACCCCACCGCCAGGCTGGCGCCGATCAGCAACACGCCAACGCCGATACAGGAAGCCGCCAGGCCGGCGACGAACAGTGCACCCGCCGCCACCGCGCCTGCGGCGGCGATCAGGCCGCCGACAAGGGTGCCGGCAATCATGCCGGCCAGGGCATGGGAGTGCCCGATGGTATCGCCGACGCGGGCCGCTTCGGTCATCGTAAGTTCCTTTTACGTGAAGAGTTCATCGTTATGCCGCCCGGTAGCTGCTCAGCACCTGCTGCAACAGCGCGTCGTCCTGCGGCGTCAGCTTGCGCGCCATCGCCAGGGTGAACACCAGCACCCGGCCCTCCGCCAGCGCGAACACCGCCTGGTTTTGCCAGATGCGTTTGCCGTCGCGCAGGTAGCTGGCGCGCACCCATTCACCGGCGGTTAATCCATCGCCCAGCGTCGCCGGCTCGCGGCTTTTGAGCGCCCAGCCTTTCAGCCCCTGCGCCAACGCATCGAGCTGGCGGGTGACGTAGCCTTCCAGGTTCTCCGCCGGCTGCAGCGCATCGCGGGAAATATTGATTGAGGGGGAAACATCATCGCCGGCCAACAGCACGTTGACGGTGCGATCGGCGTAGCCTTCCGGCAAAGCGACGCTGCCTTCGCTGAAAGCGCAGCGGGATAAAGCGGACATGCGAGGATCCTTTTGCATAAATAATGCTTAAGCATCGCATAACTTAGCCTTGAAATAAAACCATCAGGCACCGCCAATGTTGCGCGGCGTGACCGCGTTCACTGTGTATAAGGCCGTGGCCGGAACCTTGCCCGGGATCGGGCCGTAACATTACAGAATTATCTGAAACCGCCGGCGCGCCGACGCGCCGATTATGGCTATACTCGGCTATCGCCCTTTTCAGGAGATCAGGATGCTAAGATTCACCCGCAGCGCACTGCTGTGCGCCACGCTGGCCGCGTTCCCCGCCGCCGCCGAAACGCCGAAGTTCGGCCCGGAGCTGCAGGGTTTTCACTACCCTTACCCGTTGCAGCAGTTCAGCTTCACCTCGCAGGGGCAGATGTTAAAGATGGGGTATATGGACGTGCCGCCGGAAGGCGCCGCCAACGGCCGCACCGCGCTGCTGCTGCACGGTAAAAACTTCTGCGCCGCCACCTGGCAGGACACCATCAAGGCGCTGAGCAAAGCCGGCTACCGCGTGATCGCGCCCGACCAAGTCGGCTTTTGCTCCTCCACCAAGCCGGCGCATTACCAGTACAGCTTCCAGCAGCTGGCGCAAAATACCCACGGCCTGCTGCAGAACCTGAAAATCAGCCGGGCCATCGTCATCGGCCACTCCACCGGCGGCATGCTGGCCACGCGCTACAGCCTGATGTATCCGCAGGCGGTGGAGCAATTGGTCATGGTCAACCCGATCGGCCTCGAGGACTGGAAGGCGAAAGGCGTGCCGTGGCGCAGCGTCGATCAATGGTTCGAGCGCGAGCTGAACACCTCCGCTGACGGCATCCGCAACTATGAGCAGCGCACCTACTACGGCGGCCGCTGGAAGCCGGAGTACGATCGCTGGGTGGATATGCTGGCCGGGCTGAACAACGGGCCGGGCCATCGCCTGGTGGCGTGGAACTCGGCGCTGATCTACGACATGATCTTCACCCAGCCGGTATACTACGAGTTCAAGGATCTGCAAACCCCCACCACGCTGATGATCGGCACCGCCGACACCACCGCCATCGGCAGCGATATCGCCCCGTCGGCGGTCAAGGCCAGGATCGGTCACTACGCGGAACTGGGCAAACAGGCGGCGAAGCTGATCCCGCACGCCACGCTGATCGAGTTCGCCGGGCTGGGCCATGCGCCGCAAATGGAGGAGCCGGAGCGTTTCCATCAGGCACTGCTCAAGGCGCTGCAGCCCTGAGCGGCCGGTTGGCGTAGCCGCCGCGCGGCGGCTAAACTTTCAGCTGGCACTCAACGGCAGGAGACAGCCATGCGACAGATTATTGCCAGCGCCTTCGTCAGCCTCGACGGCGTGATGCAGGCGCCGGGCGGGCAGGACGAAGATCGCAGCGGCGGCTTTCGCTTCGGCGGCTGGACCGCCCCCTACTGGGATGACGCCATTGCGGAAACGATGGGCGATCTTTTCTCGGCGCCGTTCGATCTGCTGCTGGGGCGGCGCACTTACGACATTTTCGCCGGCTACTGGCCGCAGATCACCGACGAGGCCGATCCGTTTTCCGCCGATATCGCCCGCGTATTCAATCAGGCCACCAAGTACGTCGCCACCCACCACGGCGAGACGCTGGCGTGGCAGAACAGCCAGTGGCTGGGGCGGGACATCATCGCCCGGCTGCGCGAGCTGAAGCGCACCCAGGGGCCGGTGCTGCTGGTGCAGGGCAGCAGCACGCTGATGCAACAGCTGCTGGCCAACGATCTGCTGGACGAACTGCGCCTGCTCACCTACCCGGTGCTGCTCGGCGGCGGCAAGCGGCTGTTTGATGACAACGCGGCGCCGGCGGCCTTCACGCTGGCCCAATCGGTGGTCTCGCCCGGCGGCGTGATCGTGGCCCACTACCGCCGCAGCGGCGCGGTGACGACCGGCTCCTTCGTGGCGGAAGGCGCGGCGGCGGCCCAGCCGTAAAAAAAGGGCCGTTCGGCCCTTTTCTCTTTCCCCTTCATCACCCTCAGGCAAACAGAATATCGCTCTGCTCCACCTGCCCGACCACGTGGATCTTGAAGTCGGCGGCGTAGCTGTTGCTTTGGGTGTTCATCAGCAGATCGGTGGTGCCGTTGAAGGCGTCGAAGTTGAGCTGGATCTCGCCCTTCTGGCCGCTGAAGGCGCTGCCGCTGTCGATAAAGCGCAGCTCGCTCAGGCTGTTGTTGAAGCGCAGGCCGGAGAGATCGATCTTATCGATACCATGCTCGAAGTCTTCAATCACGTCGAACGCCGCCACCGTGGACTCGGTCACGTTCGCCACGTCGGCCCACGCCTGCATCGATTTCAGCGCCTGAGCCTGCGCCGCCTGAGTCAGCGGCTGCAGCCCCTTGTCGCCGTCACCGGTCTGGCCGATGCGGTTCAGCGCGCTCTGCGTCAGGAAGGAATAGGTCAGCGCCACAGGCTGGTGATAGACCTGATCGCCGTTGTGCGTCAGGCCCGGCCGCGTCAGCTGATCGGCGGCGCGGTCGAAGCTGAAGTTATCGCGGATTTTACCCAGGTTGTTGATGGCTGCTCCGCCGCGCTGGTTGCTGTACAGGTTGGCGTTGTCCAGCGTAAACAGCGCGCCGTAGCCCAATCCGTCATAGGGGCTGCCGGGCTGGTGATAGTAAAACTGATAGTTATGATCGTTGGGGGATGTGGCGGCCAGGCTGGTGAACTCATCGTCATCTTGCAAAATGTCGTTGTGGCGACTGCTCATTGCATTCTCCTTTTACACACTAGGAATCCACTCGCTTTGTAAGACTATTCATCAGTCGTTCTAATCTAAGCCAAGGCTTAGCATTGACCAGTATAGTGACTCACCCCGGCGGCGCGAGCCCACGCCGCCGCGCGTCTTCGCGCCGGGCGTTAAGACGGAAATAATCATAACGATTTGTATTAGCGCAGTATTAATGAGAGTGATAAGCGTATCGGTGGGCTAATGACTCGTCTTTTTGGGCACGTTATCGCCGGTTAGATCAGAATTATCGAGGATTAAAAAACCTAACCCTTCCCTCACCATCAGGATGGGTACATGCTAAAGTGTGAACGGACAGCCGAAAGGAGTGACCCGATGCCAGCCCATTACCTTACGCGCGCCTTGCGCCGCGCCAGCCTGACAGGAGTTGTTATGAGCGTATTGTGCAGCAGTGCCTTGGGCAGTTCACTGCCGTTGCTGGAACCCGCCGCGCTGAAGGGCGAGTGGCAGCTCGCCGCCATCGGCGACGGTAAAGCCGTCTGCAAGGTGCAACTGAGCGACGAAGCGGTAGCCAACACCAATGCCTTCCGCTTCAGCGCCTCCGCCGAGTGCCTGCAGCCGCTGGCGCTGCAAACGTTGCCGGTCGCCTGGCGGCCGACGCCGGACGGCATGACGCTGACCGACGCCGAAGGGAGCATGGTGGCGTTTCTGGCCCTGACCGCGCCGAAGCGCTATGAGTTGATCGATCGCGGCGGCCCTTCGCGCTTTGTGCTGATCCCGCGTTAATCCCTCAGGCGAACAGCAACCCGAGCAGCGCGCCACCCGCCAGCACCCACAGCGGATGGAGGCGCTTGCTCATGCTCAGCCCCGTCGCCAGCGCCACGATCGCCGCCAGCCGCCAGCTGGGTGCGGAAGCCTCGGCGATCAAGATACCGCTGGCCGCCACCAGCCCCACGGTCAGCGGCACCAGGCCGGCCTGCACGATGCGGCGCCACGGGCGATCCTTAAAGCGCCGCCAGGCGCCCATCACCAGCAGCGTAACGATGGAAGACGGCCCGAACTTGGCGACCGAAGAAACCAGCAGCCCCGCCCAGCCGGCCACGTGCCAGCCGACCAGCGGCACGATCATCATGTTCGGCCCCGGCGCGGCCTGCGCCATGGCGAACAGCGCGCTGAACTCCTGGGCGCTCATCCATTGATGCACCTCCACCACCTGCCGCTGCATTTCCGGCAGAATGGTCATACCGCCACCAAACGCCAGCAGAGAGAGCTCGGTGAAGATCAGCGCCAGCGCCATCAATACCCCGCTCATGACGGCCACCGCCACATCAGCAGAATGCTCAGCGGCGCCAGCACCAGCATGGTCGGCAACAGCGGCAGGCGCAGCCAGGCGATGGCGATCAGGGCCAGCGCAACGATCGCCAGCGCCGGCCATTTGCCGCGCAGCGGCAGCAGCATCTTGATCCCGGTCGAGAGCAGCAGCCCGGCGGCCGCGGCGGCCAGCCCGGCGAACACATGCTGAACATGGGGATCGTTTTGGAAGCGGGCGTAGACCACGCCCAGCCCCACCACGATCGCCGTCGGCGCGCTAATGAGGCCCAGCAAGGCGCACAGCGCGCCGCGCAGCCCGCGAAACTCCATCCCTACCGCCACCGATAGGTTGATCACGTTGCCGCCGGGCAGGAACTGGCATAGCCCGAGCAGCTCGGTAAACTGTTCACCGCTCAGCCAGCGCCGGCGCTCCACCAGCATGCTGCGCGCCAGCGGCAGCACGCCGCCGAAGCCGATCAGCCCCAGCCACAGAAAGCCCACAAACAGCTCTGCGTTGCCCGGCGCTGCCGCCGGGTGCGGTTTTAACGTATTGATATCTGACATGACATTGCCATTCCACATCGCTTGTTTTGATGTCTGGTATCATGCGCGCCGCCGTGCCATGATGTCTAATGCATTCCGGAACAACCAAAGATACCTTTGAGGTATGGCTATGATCGAACTGCGTCGCCTGCGGGCGTTCGTCACCGTGGTGGAAGAAGGCAATATCACCCGCGCCGCCGAGCGGCTGTTTATCCAGCAGCCGCCGCTGACCCGCCTGCTGCAGGGGCTGGAAGATGAGCTGGGCGTAACTTTGTTGCAGCGCCTGCCGCGCGGCGTGCGTGTCACCGAAGCCGGCGGCGTGCTGTTCGAAGAGGCCCGCGCCCTGCTGGCGCGCGCCGAACGGCTGCGCGAAGCGGTGCAGCGCGCCGCTCGCGGCGAGCAGGGGCACATCGCCATCGGCTTCACCAGCTCCGCCGCGCTGCACCCGTTCGTGCCCAACCTGCTGCGCCGCTACCGCGACATCCTGCCGGGCATCACTACCCAGCTGGAAGAAGCCGGCAGCGGCGAACTGATGGAGGCGTTGCTGGAACAGCGCCTCGACGCCGCCTTCGTGCGCTCGCCGGCCAGCGGCATTCCCGGCCTGAGCGTGGAGCCGGTGCTCAGCGAACCGATGATCGTCGCCCTGCCGCTGGGCCACCGACTGGCGCAACAAACGCAGCAGCCGCTGCCGCTGGCCGAACTGGCGCACGAGGCGTTTATTCTCTATCGCCGCCCGGCCGGCCAGGGGCTGTACGACGCCATTCTGGCCGCCTGCCACCGCGCCGGCTTCAGCCCGCGCATCGTACAGGAAGCGCCGCGCCTGCCGGCCACCCTCAGCCTGGTCGGCGCCGGGCTGGGGTTGTCAGTGGTGCCCGGCTCGATGCGGCGGCTGGGCGGCGACGGCATCGTCTATCGCACCCTCGCCGAAGAGGCACAGCTCAGCGCCCCGCTTTATCTGGCGCTGCGCCGCAGCCCGGCTTCGCCGATCGTCGAGCACTTTCGTCAGCTGGTGCTGGAGACCGTGGGGGCGTCATAAAAAGCCCAAACGGCCAATAAAAAATGCCGTTCGTTTATTATTTATTTAAACCGGGCGGCGACTAAAATTAATTCCAATTAATGACTATTCAACTTCCGGGGAATTAATCAAACCCGCTCTCACTTAGTAACAAACGCAAACAAATAAGCGCCTACCCAATACATTCCAGCCACTAGGATTTAAGGGTCACAGCCTGTTCCCGCCGATGACAAAAATCATTTCAATGGCGCTCGCGCCTTCCCTGTCGCCTGCCTCTGCGGGCGCACGGTTTTATGTTGGAGAAAACGCTATGCTATCGCGTCGTGATATATTGAAAGTCTCCGCCGTCAGCGCGGCCGCCGCCGGCATGATCGGCGGCATCGCTAAAAATGCCGCTGCCGACGACCATCGCAATATCGTGCCCCCCAGCAGCTATCAGCCGCCTGCTAATGCGCAGCATCTCTATAAGTACAAATTCACCGACAGCAAAAAACGCAGCCTGCCCAGCGGCTGGGCGCGCGAGGCCACCGTCGAGCAATTCCCGATCTCCGAAGGCGTAGCGGGCGTCGACATGACGCTGGAGCCGGGCGGCGTGCGTGAGCTGCACTGGCACGCCATCGCCGCCGAATGGGCGTTTATGCTGGAAGGCCATGCGCGCATCACCATCCTCGATCCCGAGGGCAAATGCGAAGTGGCGGATTTCGGGCCCGGCGACGTGTGGTATTTCCCAAAAGGCTACGGCCATTCCATTCAGGCGCTGGCGGACGGCGCGCATTTTATTCTGGCGTTCGATAACGGCCATTTCTCCGAATTCGGCACCTTCAGCATCACCGATTGGGTGGCGCATATGCCGAAAGAGGTATTGGAAAAAAGCGTCGACATGCCGGCGGCGGTATTTTCCAAGGCCAAACAGGGTGAAGCCTATATTGTTGGCGGCGCCGTTCCGCCCGCCTTACCATTGCCGAAAAACGACGGCGGATTAAATAACGCCCCGCTGACCCACCGCTATGAATTAATGAAGCAAAAGCCGTTCTTTGAAAATGACGCCGGCAGCGTACATTTGGTGTCATCGAAAGAATTTCCCATTTCCACCACCATGACCGGCATCATCGAGATCGTGAAACCCGGCGCGATCCGGGAATTGCACTGGCACCCCAATGCCAACGAATGGCAATACTATATTGCCGGTAAGGGCCGCATGACGGTGTTCAGCTCGCACGGCCACGCGCAGACGGAAGAGTTCGCCCCTTCAGACGTCGGCTACGTGCCGCAGGGCTTCGGCCATTACATCGAGAACATCGGCGATGAGGATTTGAAGGTGCTGATCGTGATGGACAATGGCATTTATCAGGATATTTCGTTGTCCGACTGGCTGGCGAAAACCCCGGCCTACCTGCTGGCGGATAACTTCAACAATCAGGTTGAGGACTGGCAGGATCGGCCGAAAGACAAGCGGGTGATGTCGCGGCGCAGCCGCTGACGCCACGGCGAGGGAGTCTCTCCCTCGCCCTCCGGCCTGCCGATTACAGCGTGGCTTTGAAGAACGGCACCAGCTTCTCCAGCGCCTGGGCTACCGGCTCCGGCTTGTCGTAGAGATCGTAATGCGACCAGCCTTCCACCACCACCAGCTCTTTGTGCTGCGATTTGGCGCGGCGCACGATCTCATAGCCGTCGCGCAACGCGCCGAACAGGCCGGGTTTGCTGCCGACGATCACCAGCAGCGGCTGGGTCAGCAGCACTTCCGCCAGGTGGAACGCATCCCACCCCACGGCTACCGCGTTATGGGAATACAGCGTCTTGTTTACGCCGTTCGGCTTCTCGCCGCGTGCCGTCCGGTAGTATTCCGTCGCCTCACGCAGATCGATATCGGCGCCGTCTTGTTGCGCCGCCTCAACGCTCGGGTACAGGCCTACGTCCACGCGCAACGCCGCGCCGCGCGCTTCTGCGGTGCGCTGCCGGGCAATATCCTCCAGAAAAACCACAGGATCGCCATTGGCCAACACGCCCTCGCGCATCACCCGGCCATAGTTGGCGCCGGTGATGGTCGCCACCGCTTTGATGCGCCGCTCCGTCATCGAAGCGTTGATGGCGTAACCGCCGCCGCCGCAGATGCCGAGCACGCCGATACGCTGGTCATCAACGTAATCCAG
Organism: Serratia sp. SSNIH1; assembly: GCF_002935055.1. Classification (NCBI taxonomy): domain Bacteria; kingdom Pseudomonadati; phylum Pseudomonadota; class Gammaproteobacteria; order Enterobacterales; family Yersiniaceae; genus Serratia; species Serratia sp. SSNIH1. The sequence goes on along the minus strand of NZ_CP026383.1, from coordinate 2,909,179 downwards.
CGTCACCAGATAATCGGTCACGACGCGAAAATCTTCCACGCGCTGAGCGGGATCTTCGATAAAGCGCGGTTCGCCACCGCTCTCGCCCTGGAAGCTGGCGTCGAACGCGATGACCACAAAGCCGGCTTTCGCCAGCGCCGCGCCATAGACGTTGCCCGAGGTCTGCTCTTTGCAGCTGCCGATCGGGTGGGCGCTGATGATCGCCGGGTACTTTTTCCGCTCGTCGAAATCCGGTGGGAAATGGATATCCGCCGCGATGTCCCAATACTGACGCTTGATTTTGACCGTTTTCATCATGAGTTCCTCACAGGGTTGCTGGCTCGGGAAACGCGCTCGGCATCGCTTCCGCTGGGATAACGCTTACTTTAGATGCCGTATTGTTCTTTGAGAAGCACAGGGAATGGACTACAGTGTTAAGCTGTGGTTTACAATGCGGAGCATATCGATGGACCCTTCCCTGCTTCCCTCACTGGCGTGGTTCGCGCATATCGCGCAGCACCGCAGCTTTACCAAAGCGGCGGCCCAAATGGGCGTTTCCCGCGCCGCGCTGTCGCAAAACCTGAAGGCGCTGGAAAAACAGCTGAACGTCAAGCTGCTCTACCGCACCACCCGCGATATGTCGCTCACGGAGGAAGGGCAACGCCTGCTCGAGGCCCTGGCCCCCGCCCTCAACGCGATCGAACACGCCGTCGGCACGCTGGAAGAGAGCCGCCACGAGCCGGCGGGGCTGCTGCGGATAAATGCCTCGCGCACGGCCGCCAAGCACTTTATCGAACCGCATGTCGGCGAATTTCTGGCGCGTTATCCCAGGCTTAAACTTGAGCTGGTGATGGACGACGGCATGGCCAGCATCATTTCCGAAGGCTACGATGCCGGCGTGCGGCTGGGTGAAAGCCTCGCCGAGCATATGGTGGCGATCCCCATCACCCCGCAGGTGGAACTGGTGGCGGTGGCCACGCCGCAATACCTCAGCCGTTACGGCACGCCCGCCACGCCGGCGGATCTGGTCAACCACAACTGCATCGCTTTTCGCCACGCAACGAGCGGCGCCATTTATCAATGGGAGTTTTCCACTATCGAGCGGCACGCGCGCCATACCTTTTCCGTCGAGCCGCAAGGCAGCATGATCACCAACGACGACGACGGCATGATCCGCGCCGCGTTGCAGCATGTCGGCATTATTCAGCACTTTGATTTCGCCGTGAAGGCGCTGGTGGAACGCGGTGAACTGGTGCGGATCCTGCAGCCCTGGTCGCAGCCGTTTCCCGGCTTCTACCTGTATATCCCCTCCCGTGAGCACATGTCTTCCAAGGTCAGGGCGCTGCTGGACTTTCTGGTCGAGAAGCGCGCAGGCTAAGCCGGCCCGCGCGCCGTATCACGCTACTGCTTGCGCTGCTCCGCCACCTGTATGGCGGTGACTTTGCCCTGCTTATCGCCGAAGTGGCCGACCACAAAGTTGGCGACCGCCGCTACTTCCTCATCGGAATAGGCGCTGCCGAACGCCGGCATCATTTCATGCCGATCGCCGATGCTGATACTCGTCCCCTTCAGAATGGCCTGCACCACGCTGCGCCCCTGCGGATCGTTCACCGCCGTGCTGCCCACCAGCGACGCATACTCGCTCTGGCGGCCCGGCCCGTTCCACTGGTGGCAGCCGCTGCAGTCGTTAGCGAACACCCGCCGACCGAGCGAACTGTCTTGCCCACCCGGCAGGATCGGCGTGGAGGCCCCCGCGCCCTTCGGCTGCAGGTTCACCGCCGCCGCGCCGTCGCCGGCGATCGGTTCGATATCGCGCAGGTATTTCACCAGCGCCAGATTGTCTTCCGGCGTCAGGAACTGCAGGCTGTTTTCCACCGCTTCCGCCATCGGGCCGGCGGCGCTGCTGCGCCCCGGCGCATGGCCGGTGGCCAGATATTGCGACAGCTGTTGGTCGCTCCAGCCGCCAATGCCGGTCTGCTTATCCGGCGTGATGTTGGCGGCGAACCAGCCCTGCACCACTTCACCGCTCAGGTGCTTGCTCTGGTTGAGGCCGAACCCCAGATTGCGCGGCGTGTGGCACTCGCCGCAGTGGCCCAGCGCCGTCGCCAGATAGGCGCCGCGGTTCCACTGCTCGTCCTTGTTGAGATCCGGCGCAAAGCGCTGCTCATGGAAGAACGCCAGGTTCCAGAATTTCATGCCCCAACGCTGGTTGAACGGGAACGACAGATCGTTTTGCGGGTTGGCCTGCTTCACCGGTGGCAGGCTGAACAGATAATCTTTGATCGCCAGCACGTCGTCGCGGCTCAGTTCGGTATACGAGGTGTACGGCATCGCCGGATACAGGTTGCCCTGCGGGCCAATGCCCTCACGCACCGCGCGCACGAACTGATCGTCGCTCCAGTTGCCGATGCCGGTCTCCTTGTCGGCGGTGATGTTGGTGCCGTAAATGGTGCCGAACGGCAGTTTGAAGGCGAAGCCGCCCGCATACGGCGTGCCGCCCGGCGCGGTGTGGCACGCCACGCAGTCGGCGGCGCGCGCCAGGTACTCGCCGCGCGCCAGTTTATCGGTGATGCCGGCCGGCGCCCCGGCGATCGGCGCCGCAGGCTCCGCGCCGGTGGGCCGCAGCAGCGTGTACAGCGCGTATCCTCCCGCCAACACCACCACGGCGATAATCAGCCATAACAGCCCTTTCAAGGCGTTGCTCATCGCATCTCTCCCTAACCCAACGCCTTGGCGGCCTGGTGGATGGCGGCGCGAATGCGCACATAGGTGGCGCAGCGGCAGACGTTGCCGCCCATCGCCGCGTCGATGTCCGCATCGCTCGGATCCTTGCTTTGCGCCAGCAGCGCGCTGGCGCTCATGATCTGGCCGGACTGGCAGTAGCCGCACTGCACCACATCCAGATCAAGCCAGGCTTCCTGCACCGCCTTGCCTTCCGGCGTGGCGCCCACGGCTTCGATGGTGGTGATTTTTTTGCCGACGGCGGCGGAGACAGGCGTCATGCACGATCGCACCGGCACACCGTCCAGATGCACGGTACAGGCGCCGCACATGGCGATGCCGCAGCCGAACTTGGTGCCGGTCAGGCCGGCTTCGTCACGCAAAAACCACAACAGCGGCATGTGCGGATCGCCCTCGAAGGTCAGCGGCTGCTCGTTTACGGTTAATTGAATCATCAGGTTCTCTCCTTGTCAGACGCCGGGTTCGCGGTAGGATTATGCAGCGGCAGGCTCAGCGAGGTGCGCGGCCGCCCGAGCAGCGCCAGCGCGTTGCCGACCGCCGGGGCGATGGTCGGCACCCCCAGCTCGCCCACGCCGGTCGGTTTCTCGCTCGAGGGCACGATGATCACCTCGATCTCCGGCATCTCATCGATGCGCAGCGGCCGGAAGTTATTGAAGTTGGACTGTTCGACCACGCCGTCTTTCAGCGTGATATTGCCGTACAGCGCCATGCTCAGGCCGTAGCCGATGCCGCCCTCGATCTGCGCGCGGATCACGTCGGGGTTCACCGCCACGCCGCAGTCCACCGCGCACCACACCTTGTGCACTTTCGGGATGCCGCCTTCGCCGATCGAGACCTCGGCCACCTGCGCCACATAGGTATCGAACGCCTTGGCGACGCCCACGCCGCGCGCGCGTCCGCCCACCACTTTCGCGCCCTGCCAGTCAGCGGCTTTCGCTACCGCGCGCAGCACGCCCGCCGCACGCGGCGCATCGCCCATCAGCGCCAGCCGCCCTTCGACCGGATCCTGCCCGGTTTCCTGCAACAGCTGATCGATAAAGCTCTCCACCGCATGGCCGGTGTGGGTGCTGGCCACCGACCGCAGCGAGGTGGTCGGCACCTTGCCCGGCACGATGTGCGCATCGCAGCGGAAGGCTTCGAAGGTGTATGACACCTCGCTGGCGCCCTCGACCATCATCTGATCGAGGCCGTTGACCACCAGCGCATCCATCGCGCTGTGGCGCGTCCAGGAGTGGCCGACCACGGTATCGGTCCAGCCCACCACCTTGCCGCCGCGGATGGCGCCGCGCAGGCGGTGCAGGATCATCGGGCGATACCAGCCGTTGCGGATGTCGTCCTCACGCGTCCATACCACCTTCACGCCGTGGCCGGGGCCGATGCCCTTGGCCGCCGCCGCCATGTCTGCCGCCAGATCCGGCCCCAGCGTCGGGTTGCCTAAATCGATGCGCCGGCCGAAGCTGCCGCCCGCCAGAATGGTTTCAATCTGCACCTTGTCCGGCGGCAACTCGAACAGATCGCACAGCTGCTTGTGATCGAGCGTTTGGATTTGGCAGCCGTAGCGCGCCTTGACGCTCTCGCCGTCCCAGAACAGATAGCCGTCCAGCGGCTCCATCGGCGCGTGGGCGACATAGGGGAAGGTGTATTCGGCCTCGATCACCTTGTCGGCCTTGTCGAACACCTCGTCCGGCTTACCGAGACTCTTCGCCACCACGCCGGTTTTCTGCGCCACCTGACGGAATTCGGCGTAGATCTCCTCGGTGTTGCGCCGTTCGGCCTGCGCGTCGTCCCACGTCACCTTCAGCCGCTCCCGCCCCTGGATCGCCGCCCAGGTGTTTTTGGCGTAAACCGCCACGCCGGTGGCGATTTGCTTCACCGCCACCACCCCCGGCACCGCCAGCGCCCGTTCGGCATCGAAGGTCGCCACCTTGCCGCCGAAGCGCGGCGGCTTCTTGATGGTGACGGTCAACATGTCCGGTTCGTGGATATCCTGCGAGAACTGCGCGCTGCCGTTGGTTTTCGCCAGCGAATCGACGCGGTGCAGGCCGCGCGTTTTGCCGATCAGGGTGAAATTGGCCGGATCCTTCAGCGTCAGGCTGGCGGGATCCGGCGGCGGCAGCGTGGCGGCCAGCGCGGCGAACTCGCCGAAGCCCGCCTCGCGCCCGCTGGCGGCATGGCGGATCTTGCCTGCCTGCACGGTAATTTCCTGCGCCGAGGTTTTCCAACTCTGTGCGGCGGCCTGCACCAGCAGCGCGCGCGCCATGGCGCCCATGCGCCGCATCTGCTCATAAGCATTGGCCACCGAGCTGGAACCGCCGGTGCCCTGGAATCCGAAGGTCAGGTTTTTGTAGATATTGGTGTCCACCGGCGCGGCGACGACCCGTACCTGCGCCCAGTCGGCATCGAGCTCTTCGGCGACCAGCGTCGCCATGCCGGTATAGACCCCCTGGCCCACTTCGGTGTGTTTACTGATCACGGTGACGACGCCGTCGGCGCCGATCTGAACGAAGGCGTTGGCGTCAAACGCCGCCGCGCCGGAGGCGGCCGGGGCAGCCGAACGCGCCAGCGCGCCGGTGGACGGCAGATAGGCGCCGATCACCAACGCCCCGGCGCCGACGATAAACCGCCGCCGCGAAAGCGGAACTTGGGATATGCTCATTGCTCATGACTCCAAAAAAGCCGAAGGCGTCACTGCCTTCGGCGAAACAAATCTTGTTATGGGAATGGCTTGGCGCGCCCGTCAGGTGATATAGCGCAACAGAGCAATAATTAGCGTAGCCTATTATCCAGTAGGCTTAATGTTGAAGAGGGATTTTCTATTGGAAAAACGTGCGATGCGGGCAGGAAACCCGCACCGGAGTCAGTTCTGCGTCGTCGCCAGATAGGAGAAGACGCTGAGCAGGTTGATTTGCGCCGCCATGTTGTCGCTGTCGAAGGCCACGGTCAGCGCGTCCTGGCGCTGCACGCCGGGCACCAGGCTGAACAGATCCGCCAGCACCGGTTTGGCCGCCATCAGCGTCAGCCGATAAGGCGGCATGAAGCGGCGTTCCACCGGCAGCTTCCCGCCCAGGCGCACCTGTTGCATCGCCCGTTCACGGATCTCGGCGCGCGCCCGCTGCGGGCTGAGCGATTCGGCGGCGGTTTGCGAGATGGCGCGCTTCACGCACACATAGCCAGACTGAGGATAACGTTCAGCAATCCAGCGTTGCAGCTCGTCGTCACCGCTCACCAGCCACAGCGGCACGTTCAATTCGGCCGCCGCCGCTGCATACAGATCGCTTTCGCCCACCGCTTCGCCGTTCAGGCTGACGCGGTAAAAGGCCCGGCCGTTGATGGTGTGCGCCAGCACGCCATGTTCACCGGCAGCGCTGTGGTAGCCGATAAACATCAGGCCGTCGTAGCGTTGGTGTTGCAGCCCTTCCACCATCGACAGCCCGCGCGGTTTGCCCTGCACCAGCCGCGCGCGCCCATCGATGCGATCGGCGCGCAGGTTCTGCATCATGGCGTGGCTGTCGGCCACCGTCACCTCGGTGGCCCCGCCGGCGAAAGCGCCGTCGATGGCGGCGTTGACCTCCTGTTCCATCAGTTCACGCGCCGCCGCATAGTCGGCGTGGGCCGGGTTGCACTGCTCCGGCCGCATCACGCCGGCAATACCTTCGATATCCGCAGAGATAAAGACCTTCACATCACACTCCCGTTATTTAATTTGCCGCCGCCAGCCGATCGAGCAGCGGGCCCAGCGCTGCGCGCGCATGCTGCTGGAAGCCGCTGACGCCTTCGGCGCTCAGCAACGCATCCAGCACCGCGTATTCGGTGGCGTCCGCCGCCGCCGCAAAAAGCGGCTCCAGCCTTTCGTCCGGTAGCGTGGCTCCCAGCAACCGGGTGGAAAACGCCAGCGCGATATCGCCGGAGCCATGCCCCCAATGGCTACCCACCCGCCCCAGGCCCGCGCCCGCTCTGCGGGCGATGCGGTTCAGCTGGCGACTGTCCAGCGCCCGATCGCAGGCGATGATGATAATGACCGAGCCGGCGTCCACCTGCGGCGGCGGATCCGCCAACAGCTTGCCCAGCGCCGGGCCAACGCGCACGCCGCTCAGCGTCAGCGAGTCGAGGGTACCGAAGTTGGCCAGCACCAGCACGCCGAGCATGGTGCCTAATCCCGGGCAATAGCGCGAGGCGGTGCCAATGCCGCCCTTCAGGCCGAAGCTGCTCATGCCGCGCCCGGCGCCGACGCTGCCGCGCGCAAAGCGGGTTGAATGGTTATCCAACGCGCTGAAGACGTGCTCCTCACGCACCGCCATCGCCTGAATATCGTTGAGGTAGCCGTCGTTGCACTCCAGTACCAACGGGTTGATGGTGGCGCTGCCGCGGCCGATCTGCGGGTAGCGCAGGCAGCTGCGCCGCACCATGGCGTTGAACAGCGTGCCGACGGCGAAGGTGTTGCTCAGCAGAATAGGCGTCTGCAACTCCCCCAGCTCATTCAATTGCACCAATCCCAGCGGCTTGGCGAAGCCGTTGAGCACCGCGCTGCCGCACGGCAGCGGCTGGTTGAACAGATCGCCCGGCGGCACGATGGCGGTGACGCCGGTCTGGCATTCGCCGTCGGCCAAAGTGTGATGCCCGACGCTGACGCCCGGCACGTCGCACAGGCTGTCGGTCGGCCCGGCCGGATAGCGCGCGCCCGGCAGGCGGCGATGGCGCCGCCAATAGCTCAGCAGATTGTCGAGGCTTTGTTGTTCAAACACCTGGCTGTCTGTCATGGTTCCCTCATCTGCCGTTAGCCCATCAGAAAACCAGAATATCGCGCAATGCGCCGCGCCGTAAATTGAAAACCAAAGCGGGCAGAAAAAATAGCCTGGCCCCATCACCGTTCATTGCCTGCACGACTTTTTTGCCGCCTCTACGGCCAGGGCGACGCCGCTATCGAGTGAAACAACGGGGGTTGAAAACGTGCAAGCGCTGCGAACTCACGCACGGCAAAGGCAGGGGCATCGCCCACGGCGGGTATGAAGAACGGGAGAGCAAAATCGGCGAAGGCATCCTCTCCAGCATACAGGAGACCATTTGGGTTGGCTCGCTGGCCTGAGCCTTATTGGGGGTTTAGCAGGCAGTCGTAACCGAAACGGTGTTAGCAGCCAGTGCCGCCGGTGATATCACGTCCCCTCATTGGGTTATCATATTTATAACCTGGCGAGGGCGCTGATTATCGCCACTCGTCATGTGCCTTATTTTTAACCAAAATAAATTACCCGATCTGCCGACGCAATGGTCGTTTCACGGTGGGCAATGATCACCTTCGTGATATTGAGCCTCTTGATTGCCTGATTCACGACCGCTTCGCTCTCCTTATCCAGCGCGCTGGTGGCCTCATCCAGGAACAAAATAGCCGGTTTTTTGTAGATCGCCCGGGCGATGAACAGGCGTTGCTTTTGCCCCCCGGACAATCCTTCCCCCAGTTCGCCGATCAAAGTTTCGTACCCCATCGGCATACGTATGAGTACGTCATGCAGATAGCAGGCCCGTGCGCACGCCTCCATCCAGGCATCGTCCACGTCGTGCGAAAAACCGCAGATATTATCCCGGATCGAGCCGGAGAACAGCTTGTCGTCCTGCATCACGCAGGCGATCATCTTGTGGTAGTTGTTGATACCAAGCTGCCGGATATCGACGCCGTTCACCTCAACCCGCCCTGAGTCCGGGGGAAACAGCCCGCACAACACTTTCATCAACGTGGTCTTGCCGGCGCCGGACGGGCCTACGATGGCCACGCTCTCGCCCGGCGCCACAGTGATGTCCAGGCCATCAAAGATGGCCGGTGACTGGCTGTCGTAACGATAACTCAGGGCATGGGTCGTCAATCCAACAGGTTGCAGGCCCGCCGTGTAAGGATGGTCGGGTTTACGCGCCTCCCGCGGATGCAGGGCGATATCGGCAATGCGCTCGTTATGCAGGCTCATCATGCGCAGCTGCAGCAAAAACTCTGTCAGCGACCCGATGCGGTCGGAAAACTGCCCGCGAAAGGCGCCGAACGCGACGAACATGCCAAGGGTCATCTGATTATCGATCACCAGACTGGCTCCCAGCCAAAGAATAACGACCTGATCGCAGGCGGCAATGAAGGTGTTGATCCCGCCAAACAGCATGTCCATTCTGGTGATCCGGATACCGGTATTGATGGTGTCAATTTCAAGGTTGAGCCAGTGAGCTATGCGACGTTCCGCCATGCCCTGCATCTTGACGGTGGCAATGCCGTACAGCGTTTCCATAAAATACGAGCCGGCCCGGGCCTCCCTGACCAGTGCTTCTTCGGAAAGCTGGCGGTAATGCCCATAGGTCAGCAGACGCATCAGCACGTAGAGTGCGGTGAACACGAGCACCACCCAAGTCAGCCAGCCGCCATAAAGCATCATCATCACCAGTACGCCAATCACCATGATGCCGTCCATGATGGCTCCAACGATACTGGTAGTGAAGGTGCTGCGCAGCGTATCCAGTGAGCCGAAACGCGACTGAATGTCACCCAGCTTACGTCGTTCAAAGTAGCCCAGCGGCAGGCGCAACAAGTGGGTAAACAACCCGGACTGCCACTGTACGTTGATGAGCGTCGACATGACCAGTCCGGACCATGCCCGCACCATGCCGATGGCAGCCCTCAATAAGATAAAGAGCATCAATCCGGCGCAGATAAGCGTCAGTAACCCGCGATCCCCGGCGGGAATAGCGTGATCCATCACTAATTGTGTGCCGACCGGCATCACCAGGTTGATGGTTTCGAACACCAGAGACAGGCAAAAGATCTTGCAGAGCGCCCCCTTGAGACCGTGCACGCTGCCGATCAGCGTACGAAGGCGAATTTGGTGGCGGATGCTGTCAGCAGTGAATTCGCTGCCGGGCCAGGCCTCGAGCGCCACCCCGGTGAAACTGTGCGACAACTCTGTCAGGCTGACGCTCCGGCGTCCGCGCGCCGGATCATGCAGCACTGCGTGGTTGCGTTTAACACTGACCAGCACCACGAAGTGGTTGAATTCCCAGTGCAGCAGACAGGGCATTTTCAGGGCGCTGAGTTCGTTTAGATCCAGCGATAGAGCGCGAGTGGCCAGCCCCAGTTGTTCGGCGATGCCGGTCAGTCCAACCAGCGTGACACCGCGTGTCGACAGGTTAAATTGCCGACGCAGCGCGATAAGGTCAATGTTTTTGCCGTAGTGGCCGCAAATCATCGCCAGGCAGGCCAGCCCGCACTCCGATGACTCGGCCTGGTGCACCATCGGGACCCGATGGCGCAGCCGAAAATCCAGCTGTCTAACCCGCTGTTTGAACGTGGGCTTACTCATCGACCGGCCCCGTCGCGCTGTGCTTCATGTCGTAGAACGGTGACAGCATCCACTGATAAATCGTCCTTTTTTCCAGAAACAAAGTACTTTGCGCTGTCATGCCGTTTTCCAGGCTCAGACGTTTACCGTCGTAGGCAATGGCCTGTTTCTCCGGCATGACAATCACCTTGTAGTACGGCACGGCGGCGGTCAGTGCCGCTTTTGGGGCCCCCTGATAGGTCCGCATTTCCTGCGGTGAGGCCGGGGCTTTGGATATGACGGACACGGTGCCGGCGAACTGGCCAAATTTTTCCGCCGGAAAGGCGTCATAGCGCACATTGACCTTATCTCCGGCGGTAATGTAAGGGATGGCGTCGTTGGGCACCCAAAGCACCAGAGCATAGTGTTCGATATCTTGGGGGAGTAGCTGCAGCAGGCTGTCGCCAATGTTGACCATCTGACCGACCGTGACGCTCAGAGAGTCGACTCGACCGTCGGCCAGTGCGCGGATGACGATCGCCCCGCCGGCATCGATGTTCAGTAGCTCTTTTTGCAACTCGTAGCGCTGCAACTCCATCTGGTAAATTTGGTTGTCGAATTCGGCGGCCTGGGTTTGAATCCGGCTTTCCAGCGCGGTGATCTGCAGCGCATTCTGTTCGTTCTGGCCAGACAGACTCAGCAGATTGTTGTGTTGTTGGTAATACAATGCCACCTGGTTGGTGAGCTGATCCTTGTTGATCAGCCCCTTGGTCTGATAGTGCCGGTAGTTCTCCATGTTTTCCTTTGCGATACGTATCCCTTCCTGGGCGCGTTCGAGGATGACGGTGGAGCGGGAGAACGCGGCGGTATATTGCGCCTTTTGTTTTTCCAGCATGGTGAGCGTGGCCTGCTTGCTGCTTTCCAGTCGGCTGATAATTTGTGCAATGCGCGCCTGTTGGCTATTGATGTCCCGACGTTGGTTGTCGCTGACGACACCGCTATGAGTACTCTTGCTGACGTCGATCTGGTAAATGGGCGCGCCGGCGGTGATCACCTGCCCTTCGGTGACAAACTGTTTGACCACCACCCCCTGGACGGCGGAATAGACATTAGCGGCGCGCGGATAGGTGCTGATCTCTCCGGTCACGTTGACCCGTCGGGTATAGGTACCGGCGATCGCGAAAGTGAGAAAGGCAATGAAAAAAAACAGGCAGAGCCCTGCAGCGAGCCAAAAGGGAATGCCGGGCAACAGCAATGCCCGCCCACGCCATTTCATTTTCTGACTATCGATCGCTTCCTGGCGAAACATACTCAGCGTCCCTTAGTGAAGTATCATGAAAAAATTCACACGCGAGTAGATTGGCAATAACCCATCGAAACTTAAATCACCTTGCATCCAAAGCTATTTTTTATTTTCGCCATGTGGAATAGGCGCCATCAGGTGTATCTATGTTGTGTTGGAATAGTGCAATGCCAAAATCAGAATTTTGCATGTACTCTGCTATAATATGTGGCTCAACTGAACAGTCAATATTGAATACTTTATAAGCCAACCCCAATAAAACCTCGACAATTAATCCTGGACCGGTTAAGACCGGAGTCACACAATAGTCCCTTGTTATTAACTCGGTCCGCCATGTTAAAAGCCTGGTCAGGTAACACGTGGTCTTATCATCAACGTAATAATCAAATATGCAATTATTTTTTTCCAAAAAGCGATACCTTTTCTTCATAGTTCTAAGGATGATCCTTATCGCTTTTGATTTTTGATGAGAAGATATGAAATTATTAAAATACACACCTTTAAATCTTCTGAGCGATCCTAGCGCCAACAAATTTTTATAAACGTATGTTTCCCCCAATGGCAATATCATATCCAGAGAAAAATCAGAGAGATCCTGTTCGATAAGCCGTTTTATTTTTTCAAATCCAACAGCATCTACTCCTAACTCATTTTCATCACAGCCAATCACTGCTTCAGACCATAGCTCTTCTGAATTTATCTTTTTTAAAAAACACAGGGTCTTAAATAACAGAAACGAGTCACTCTCGACAATGCCCTCTTCTTCTATATGCTTATTTACCCCATGATATATATTGTCAGTGTATGGGAGTGTGTCAACATCGACATAAGTTCCACCATATTGGTAGATAATTAAAAGCCTGATGATGTCGCTTGCACTGGCAAGATTACACCTTAATATAATCTCATAATAATAATACTTAATGAAATCGTCAGAAACGTTGTAAAAAAGTTCTGTTATACTCTTTTTTACAAAGCCCCTGCAATCAAACCATGCGTCTTCTATAGCCATTGGCTGCCTTTGATAAGGGATCTCATTTTTTATCAAAAAATCAATAACTAGCTCATCAAAAGAAAAGCCCTCATTTATTCTTTGGTATATATAATTAAAAGCTGAGTTTTTTATTTTTAACTCAGCCCTTACTTTATCCCTGATTTTTTTCGCGTTGACAAAATCTTGTATGGCATTGTTTAGTAAATGACACAGTGAAGAGTCTTTGTCATACCAAAAGAATATCTGCTTATCTTTATTCGTTTTTTCCCATATGTCGATATAATGAGTATTTACTTCATTTAAGTCACCGATCCATACAAAATGCAGGATATTTGGAACGGATAACCTTTCTATCTTTGGCAAATCGACACCCAATACGCCATGATTCATTTAAATCACCATACAAAATATAGTATAAATAACTTGAATGACTCAATACTGATTATGGCTCAGCTAAATAAATAAACCATGACCATAACAATGACGCAAATAGAACAGAGCAATAAATCACCGGAAAAATTTTTCAGTGAATCTAAATAGTCATTGCTGTTCTTATTTAGTTTGTTAATGGCATCGTTCTCGTTCTCAGCGTCTACTTCAACATGATGCTTTCTGAACCCCTTCTGCTTCATATCTTTAATTATTGCTCGTGTCACCACTTCCTTTCTCAGCACCCTTGATTCATCGCTCTTTATAAAAACAACATATTTATTCATCATATACCCCATAAAAGCACAGAATTTCACTTCTGTGCTGGGATTGCAACTGTTAATTAACGTTTGGTTCCGGATTCTCTGGTCTCTCTCGGTCCAGTGCCATTGCCGCCATACCCATTTCCTGTAGAACTGCCATTCCCCCAGAAACCACTGGCGCCGGAACCGCTGCCATAAGGGCTGTTTTTTGACAAGAATGACTGAAGCCCGCGGTCACCGCCGTTATTTCCACCACGAGCTGAAGAACCAGAGCCTCCGTTATCAGACGATCTTTTTCCACTGCCATCGCGATCCTGCCATCCCCCCGACACCGCATCAAATTGGCTACTTAAAATTTCCTTCATAAATATTCTCCTATGGGTTTACTGGTTTTACAGTCATTGAAAATAGCTTTAGTGGCAAAAGTAAAACACACTAATAACAATCCATAACCATCCTGTATTTCAGGATTAAAAACAATAAGCCAAGTGCGTTCTAAATATTGCAACCCATCATATTAGAATAAAATGCAGAATAATATACCTGACCTAATTACACATAAATGCTATCGATTTAATTAATTGAACGCCAAACAATCTCAATTCCCAAGATTAATAACCCGATAAAGAAAAGGCGGCGAAAAATCAGCGGGCTGCTGTGACGACGCACGATCCCGCCCAGCCACATGCCGCCCAGCGCCGGCAGCAGCGCCAGCAGCGAACCGCCGAGCAGCGCGCCGGGCAGCGCGCCGGGCAGCGCCTGATGCCAGGCTAATCCGGCGGCCAGCGCCAGCGTCGAGACGGTGAACGACAGCCCCAGCGCCTGCACCAGATCGTCACGCGCCAGGCCCAATGCGTTCAGATAGGGCACCGCCGGTATGACGAATACGCCGGTGGCGCCGGTCAGCGCACCGGTCACCAGGCCGCACAGCGGCCCCAGCCAAGGCTCCGCCGTGGCGGAAACGCGCCAATCGAAACGGGTGAATCCCAACAGCGCATAGCCGATCAGACAAGCGCCCAGCGCCAGCGGCGCCAGGCGGCCGTCGGTAGCGGTGAGCGCGCCGGCGCTCAGCAACGTGCCCAGCGTGACGCACAGCATCATCGGCCAGAGCCGGCGGCACAGCGCCCCCAGCCGCGGCCCGCACAGCAACTGCCACAGATTGGTGATCAACGAGGGCAACAGCAGCAGCGCAGCGGCCTGCCCCGGTGGCATCATCAGGCTGAGCAGCCCCATCGACACCGTCGGCAATCCCAGGCCGATCGCCCCCTTGACCGTGCCGGCCAGCGTAAAAATGCCCGTCAGGGCGATAATCTCGAGTAACGTCAGCGGCATACGTCTATCCTTATGGCAATCAACGGCCCGATTGTGGCCGACGGCACGGCGCGGCACAATGCGGCAATGGCAGAGCCTGCCAGCGGCAAAAACAGAGGAAGACGCATGCATTTTGACTTTATCGATCTGCGACTGTTGGCGGCGGTGCTCGAGACCGGCAGCATCACCGCCGGCGCCGAGCGCGTCGGGCTATCGCTGGCCGCCGCCAGCGCACGCATGCGCGGGCTGGAGCAACAGGCCGGCGTGGCGTTGCTGACCCGCAATCCGCGCGGCGTCCAGGCGACGCCCGCCGGTGAACGCCTGTTGCAACACGCGCGCGTGCTGCTGCAACAGCGCGACCGGCTGCGGGGTGACATGGCCGAGTTCGCGCCAGGCCAGCGCAGCCAGCTGCGCATCGTCGCCAATACCGTCGCCGCCGACGCTTTTCTGCCGGAGCTGCTGGCGGATTTTCTGGTGCTGCACCCACACACCGACATCGCGCTGGAGGAGCTGCCCAGCCCGGTCATCGCGCAGGCGATCGCCGAACAGGCGGCGGATATCGGCATCGTGGCGGATCACGCCGATCTGCGCGGGCTGACAAGCTACCCTTTCCGGCAGGATCGTCTGGTGCTGGCGCTGCCGCCGGGGCATGCGCTCAGCGGCCGCCGCACGGTCAGCTTCGCGGACACCCTGTCTTTTGAGTTTATCGGCCTGCCGGAAGAAAGCGCGCTGCAACAGCATTTGGAGCAGCTGGCGATACGCAGCGGCGGCCCGATGCGGCTACGGGCGCGCGCCGCTAATTTCGACGCCATCTGCCGCATGGTGCGGCGCGGCGCCGGGCTGGCGGTGGTGCCGGAAGAGAGCGCCCAACGCCATCCGCAGATCCGACACGGCGCCCTGCCGCTGACGGACGATTGGGCGACCCGGCGCCTGTCGCTGGTGGTGCGCGAATGGGCGCAGCTGCCGCTGCCGACGCAGCGGCTCGTGGCGTTCCTGCGCCAGGGGGAAGGCGGAATTACAGGTGATCGTTGAACCAGGCGATCTGACGGCCGATGATGCCGGCGAAATGCGGGCCGGCGTACATGTCATAGTGCTTCGCATTCTGCTCGACATGCAGCGCCTTCTTCGCGCTGCCTACCGCCTCATACAGTGCGATGCCCTGCTCCGGCGGATTCACGGTATCGCCGCCCGCCACCACCACCAGTACCGGACATGTGACTCGCGCCGCATTGTCACGCGGCTGATAGCGCAGCGTTTCGCGCACGGTCAGGAACGGGATCTTGATGTCCATCGCCGGGTAACGCACCTTGTTCTCCTCGAAGAACGCCTTCGACTCGTCATCGCTCAACACCCGGGTGACGGCGACAAACATCTCTTTGCCGGTGGCCTGCTGCTTCTCCGCCATTTTGTCCAGCGTGGCGATGAACGTCTGTTTTTCGTCGGCGGCCATTTTCCCCGTCACGATGGTTTCCCCGTCGGCGAAGGCCAGCTGGCTAACGACGCATTTGATGGCCGGCTCGGCCGCGGCAGCGCCGAACACGTGGCAGCCGCCAAACGACGTGCCCCACAGGCCGATGCGCTCGCTGTCGATCTGCGGGTGCGTTTGCACCCACCGGCTCACCGCCAGGATATCCTCAATCTGCAGCGCCGGTACCAGCCGCCCGCGTTCACCCTCGCTGGCGCCGAAGCCGCGATAGTCAAACGTCACCGCCGCAAAACCGGCGTTGACGAAGGCCTCGGCAAAGGCCGGCAGCAACAGCTCCTGAATGCCGCAGAAGCCGTGGCACAGAATAATCGCCGGAACCTTGGCCGGGTTATCAGGTAAACGAACTGTTACGGCCAGGCCGTTTTCCATTTTATGCGTGGTTAATGCCATGTTAACTTACTGTTTTTTATAGGTAAGGTAAAAATCAGGCTAACATTAATCCCCGAATGAACGCCGCCAGTCAATAACCCAATGTAACAATTTACAATGTTAATGATTCCCCGGCTCCGCACGCAGCCGCGCCACCTGCGCCTCCACGTCGCGCCAGGCCGGTTTGTCGCCGGCATAGCGTTGGCGCAGATAATTCACCAGCGCCGTCACCTGCCGATCGGAAAAGCTGTCCTTAAAGCCCGGCATAAATCCCAATTCGGCGGTGGCCGGCTTGGGGATCCCTTGCAGGATCACCTTGATCAGGTTATCGGGGCGATCGCTGAAGATATTGGTGTTATTGGCCAGATCCGGGCTGACGCCGAACAGCTGCGGCCCGCCGGCGGCGGCACTGTGGCAGGCCTGGCAAGCGCCCTGAAACAACCGCTCGCCGGCCAGCTGCCCCGCCGCCGGCAAAGCACGGGCCGCCAACTGCGCCTGCGGTTCCACATTCAGCGTCGCCTTGGTGCTCAGCGACATCACATAGTTGGCCATCGCCCGCAGATCGCTCTGCGGCAACGTCGCCAGTTCGCTGACCACCGGCCCCATCGGCCCGGCCGCCACGCCGTGCTCGGCAGAATGCCCGCTGCGGAAGTACTGAAACAGCTGCTCCTCGGTCCAGGGCTTGTCCGCATTGGCCAATTGATTCAGCGCCGGCGCTTCCCATCCGTCCACTATCCCCCCCCGCCAGGAAAGCCGCGCCGCCCTTTTCTGCCCCCAGCAGATTGCGCGGCGAATGGCAGGCGGCGCAGTGGCCGAGCCCGTTGACCAGATAGGCGCCGCGATTCCACTGCGCGCTTTGTTGCGGATCGGGTTGAAATTCCCCCTGGCGCAGGAACAGCGCGTTCCAGCCGGCCATCAGCGGCCGCAGGTTAAACGGGAAGCGCATCTGATTGGCCGGATTGCTCTGGCGCACCGCCGGTTGCGACATCAGATAAGCGTACAGCGCCTGCATGTCGCCGTCGGTCATTTTACTGAATGCGGTGTAAGGAAATGCCGGATACAGATGGCGGCCGTCGCGGGCGATGCCCTGGCGCATCGCCCGATCGAACGCGGTAAACGACCAGTTGCCGATGCCGGTTGCCACGTCCGGGGTAATGTTGGTGCTGTAAAGCGTGCCGAACGGCGTCGCCATCGCCAGCCCGCCGGCGTTGGTCGCCCCTTCCGATGCGGTATGGCAAACCGCGCAGTCTCCGGCGGCGGCCAACTGGCGGCCGCGCTCCAGCGTGGCGGCCGACCAGGTGCCGGCGCCGGGCGTCGCCACCGGCGCGATCTCCGCCCGCCACGGCAAAGCGCTGCCCGCGATGCCCAGCACCGCGCCGAACAGCCCCGCCGCTCCGCCGAACCACCATTTGCCGCGCTTCTTTTTCTTGGGCGGTGCGGCCTGCCGCTCGGCGTCCGGCCCGTTCAGCGCCTCTCGCAGCTTATCCGAGGTGATCGGCAGCTCGCGAAAACGAATGCCGGTGGCGTCGAACACCGCGTTGGCGATGGCCGCCGCGCTGGGCACCGACGCCGACTCCCCGGCGCCCAGCGGCGGATCGTAAGGGCGCGGCATCATCATCACGTCCACCTCCGGCACCTCCGGAAAGGTCAGGATCGGGTAAGCCCCCCATTCTTTGGCGGAGACCGTCGATTCCTCAAAGGTCACACGTTCTTTCAACACCCGGCTGGTCGATTGCAACACGTTGCCGTGAATTTGGTGGCGCACGCCGTCCGGGTTGACCATCATGCCCGCATCGTGGCCGACCACGATGCGCGTCACCGCCACTTCGCCGCTGGCTTTGTCGATAGCCACGTCGGCCACCCAGGCGGCCCAGGCCGCGCCAAAGCCGGGAAACTTGCTGTGGATGTAACGGGCGTAGGCAAAGCCGCGCCCGCGCAGCACGCCGTCTTCCGCCGGGGTCTGCATCGGTTCGGTATGCGGCGTCCAGCCGGCGCGCTCTGCGGTGCTGCGCATCAGCTCACTGGCGCGTTCGTCATGGATATAGCGCAGCCGGTATTCCAGCGGATCGACGCCGGCGGCGTGGGCCAGCTCATCGATATAAGATTCGTGAGCGAAGGTGTTCGGCAAGGCGGAAACGCCGCGCATCCAGGAGGCGCGCACGATCGGCGCCATGTCCTCGATGCTGACGCGCAGCGCCGGATACTCATAAGGCGGCACCGAGGTACGGTCGCCCATTTCATAGGCCACCGGCAGCGGTTCGACCCGGCCGGTCAGCAGCAGCGCCAGCGTCGGCGCGCCGTTGGAAGGATAATAGGTGCGAAAGTCGTAGGCGACCGGGTGCCCGGCGGCGTCCAGCCCGCCGTCCACTTCCATCAGCTGCGCCGTGCCCTTCGGTTCCCACACATGTTCTTGTTCGCGGGTCAGCTGCACCCGCACCGGCCTGCCCACCGCGCGCGACAGCAGCGCCGCGTCGGCGCAGACGTCATCGGCGCAATTGCGGCCATAGCAACCGGCCGCCTCCATGCGAACGATCTCGATCTGCGCTTCCGGGTATTCCAGCAGCCAGGCCAGATCGGCGCGCAGCAGGTGTGGGTTCTGGCTGCCTGACCAGACCTGCAGGCGCTCCGGCCGGTAGTCCGCCAGCGCGCAGGAAGGGCCAATCGAGGCATGCAGCTGATACGGCCACAGGTAGCTGCGGGTGAAACGCCTGTCGGCCGCCGCCAGCGCCGCGTCCACATCGCCGGTATCGTGCACCACCCGGGTCGAATGCGGGTTGTCGCGCAGCGCCTGCGCCACGTCGGTCATCTGCGGCAAATTGCGCCGCCAGTCTTTCCAGCTGACCTGCAGCGCCTGCGCCGCCTTGATCGCCTGCTCTTCGCGCTCGGCGACAATGCCGATGAAATCGCCGATCACCACCAGTTTGACGATGCCGGGAATATGCGCGATCGAGGTTTCGTCCACCGCCAGCAGGCTGGTGCCGACAAACTCGCCGCTGTCGTACCCGGCATAGGGCGGCCGCACCACCCGGCCGTGCAGCATGTTCGGCAGGCGCATATCGTGTACGTAGGTGGTTTCACCGGTCGCCTTGGCCGGAATATCGACGCGCGCGGCGCTGGTGCCCACCAGGCGATACTCCGCCTGCGGTTTCAGCGGCGCGTCGCCGGAAATCGACAGTTCGACATGACCGCCGGCCACCAGCTCGGCGTAGCTGAGCGCCTGCCCCTGCGGGCTGCGGATCACGCCCTCCTCCAGCGTCAGCTGTTCCACCGGCGCATCGAAGCGCTGCGCCGCCTGGCGCAACAGCCAACGGCGCGCTTCGGCGGCGGCGTTGCGCAGCGGCACGGCGGAGATCTGCAGCGTGGCGCTGGCGATGGTGGCGCCCTGATTCGGCGCGCGTTCGGTGTCGCCCAACACCATTCGCACCTGATCCATGCGCAGGTACAGCTCTTCGGCGACGATCTGCCCGAGCGCGGTGCGCACGCCGGTGCCGAGATCGACATGGCCGTTAAAGGCATAGATTTCGCCGCTGCCGCACAGGGCGATAAACAGCCCTTGCTCCTTGGGCTTCAGCACCGGCGTTTGCCCTTTGGGCACCGGCCCCGACGGCGGTTGCACGCTGTCGACGATCAGCAGCACGCCGTCGCGCTGCAGCAATTCGGCCTGGCTCGGCGATGAGGGACGGGAATCAGTCATGGGCGTGGGCGTCCTCATCGCGGCAGAGAATGATGGCGCGCTGAACCGCACGCAGGATTTCGAGATGGGTACCGCAGCGGCACAGGTTGCCGGACAGCGCCTGACGGATCTCCGCCTCGCTCGGGGCGGGATTGCGATCCAACAGGGCTTTGGTGGTCATGATCATGCCGTTGAGGCAGTAGCCGCATTGCGCCGCCTGCTCTTCGATAAAGGCACGCTGCACCGGGTGCGGGCGCTGGCGATCGCCAAGGCCTTCCAGGGTCACGATCGCCCGGCCGGACACGCCGAGCGCCGGGATCACGCAGGAGCGCGCCGCCACGCCGTCGATCAACACGGTACAGGCGCCGCATTCGCCCAAGCCGCAGCCGTATTTCGGGCCGTTGAGCGCCAGATCGTTGCGCAGTACCAGCAAGAGCGGCGTATCCGCCATCACCTGCGCATGCAGCTGTTCGCCGTTTACCGACAGCATCAGCGGATGCTCCGTCAGCGTGGTTTTCGCGCCTTCCCTGGGCGACTGCACTTCAGATATCGCCATTGTTCGCGTCTCCGCCTGCACTTGATGGTCTTATGGGCTGGCCTCTCGCCACCGACCACCAGGCAACCGACGTTGCGCGGGCGAATCAGCCGGTGGGCGGATCTTCCAGCATTTTATTCAGCAGGAATATCAGCGCTATCCGTTCGGCCGGGTTGAGCGTGCCGAACGTCAGCTCTGTAATTTTCGCCGCCTGCGGCACCGTTTCCGTCAGCAGCACGGCGCCGGCGTCGGTCAAGCCGACCACCACCTTGCGCCGATCCACCGGATCCGGCGTCACCGTGATCAGATCGCGCGCCTTCAGCCGCTCGACGATGCCGCGTATGGTGGCCTGATCCACCGCCGTCACCTGCACCAGCTCGGTCAGCGAGCTCGGCCCCATATCGCGCACCGCGCACAGGGTGATGAACTGCACCGCCGTCAGCTGCGAATCGCCGACGTTTTGCTGGAAAATCGCCAGGTGGCGCTGATAAACCTTGCGCAGCAGGTGCCCGACTTGCTCGGTAAAATGATAATTTTCGGGTTGGCCGCTCACGGCTGACGGGTATTCGGGGGGCGTCATTGCGTTACTCTCACCATCTATGGAATCCACGAGAATAGTACAAACCCCCGCCGTTGGCAGCAACGATTACGCCCGGCGCACGCGCGAGGCCTCCGGCGCCACCACTTCCCCGTCCGCCACCACCGTTTGCCCGTCGAGGCGGATGTCGCAGCGGCGCAGCGCGATGTCCATATGGCAAGGCGTTTTGCGCGTGCCGCCCACTTCGGTATTCGGCCCGGTGGAGAACAGGAAGTTACCGTAAAACGCGCGCGCGTCCATGCACATGCCGTCGTTCTTGTCGTGCAGGCCCATCGCCGTCCACTGGGCGCGCGGCTGCAGGCCCCAGCCGATGTGCGAGATGCCGTACACCTCCGGATCGTCAAAGTATTTCATGTATTCGCGCAGGTATTCCGCCTCGAAACCGCCGTGAATGCGGGTAACGAACCCTTGTTCGATCTCCAGCGTGATGCGTTCGCGCGCGTAGCTTTTAAACGGCAGCAAGATATCGCCGACCTCCAGCACCAGCACCCCTTCCGCCTGCTCCTCATTCGGCCAGGTGAACAGGAAGCCGCTCGGCCAGTGATCCCAGCGCCCCGGTTCATCGGCATAGCCGTACTCGGTCACCGTCGGGTATTGCCCGAGCGGCGCGCGGAAATCGCTGCCGGCGGCGGAGGTCACCTGCATCAGCTTCGCCTGCTCCAGCACGGCGGCGGCGGCCAGCACCCGCGCCTTGTCCTCCGCGTTGGGCAACAGGCGCGCCAGCACCTCCGGCGGCTCCACCGCCAGCAGGATGCGGGTGCCGGTTTTCAGGATTTGCTCCTGCTCCGGCGAATGCAGCAGCATCATGGTATCGACGATCAGGTCGGCGGCCTCCAGCGCACGCTGCGCCGCCAGGTTGCCGGTCAGCGCGGTATCGCCGCAATAGGCGGTCATGTCGTTGCCCATCGCCCGCGGATGGTTGAACGCCGGCAGCTCGACGGCATACACCCTGGCGCCCAGCCGCAGCGCCGCGTCGGTCGCGGCGCGCACCGTGCGCGCATCGGAATAATGGCTTTTCAAGATCGCCACGCTCTGCGAAGCATCGACCTTCGACAGCGTAAGCACCTGCTCGAACAGCTGTACCAACTGGGTTTCATTGACCGCCATGGCCTGTCTCCTGTCTCGTCAAGGGTGTCCGACGCCCGCAAGGCGGCGGTGATTTTTCAAACAATTTAAAGTGATCACACTCATTTTTATCTAAGTCAAAAAAGCAAAGGAAAGCAAGCTGCGACTATCCATCATAAGAAAGTCCTATTTCATCCCTCTACAATCCTGTGATTAACATGAGTTTAACAGTAATGCGCCGTCAATTAGCGTGAGCAAGATCTGATTTAACACTTTTGCAACTTTGCGTTATCTAGCGCATACACTATAAATCGAACGTCCAGCCACGCGTTGGGCCTACGCTGAAAAAAGCCAACAGACAGGGGAAACATGATGAGCAAACAACCACGCATCGCCGTCGTCGGCGCCGGGCTGGGGGGCGCCGCCGCCGCCGGGCTGCTGCAAAAAGCCGGCTTTACCGTCGATCTGTATGAACAGAGCCCGGCGTTCTCGCGCCTCGGCGCCGGCATTCACATGGGGCCGAACGTCCTGAAGATTTTCCGCCGGCTCGGCATTGAGCAGCGGCTGGAGCAGATGGCGTCTCATCCCGATTTCTGGTTCAGCCGCGACGCCGAGAGCGGCGACTATTTGTCGCGCATCGAACTGGGCGCCTTCGCCCGCCGGGAGTACGGCGCTGCCTATGTGACAGTGCATCGCGGCGATTTGCAGGCGTTGCAGCTTTCCGCGTTGCAGCCCGGCACCCTGCACTTCGGCAAATGCCTGAGCAAGATTGAAGATCGCGGGGACGAGGTGGTGCTGAACTTCGTCGACGGCACCTCGGCCCATGCCGACATCGTGATCGGTGCCGACGGCATCAATTCGCGCATCCGCGAACATCTACTGGGGGCGGAAGCGCCGACCTACAGCGGCTGGGTAGCCCACCGCGCGCTGATCCGCGGCGAGAAGCTGGCGAAATACAACCTGACGTTCGAAGACTGCGTGAAGTGGTGGTCGGCGGATCGCCATCTGATGGTCTACTACACCACCCAACGGCGCGACGAGTATTACTACGTGAGCGGCGTGCCGCACCCGGCCTGGGATTTCCAGGGCAGCTTCATCGACAGCAGCCGCGAAGAGATGTTCGAGACCTTCGCCGGCTACCACCCGATCGTGCAGGCGCTGATCGAATCCAGCGAGCAGGTCACCAAATGGCCATTGCTGAACCGCAAACCGCTGCCGCTGTGGAGCGAAGGCCGCCTGGTGCTGCTCGGCGACGCCTGCCACCCGATGAAACCGCACATGGCGCAGGGCGCGGCGATGGCGATCGAAGACGCCGCCATGCTGACCCGCTGCCTGCAGGAAACCGGCCTCGGCGACTACCGCACCGCCTTCCAGCTGTATGAAGCCAACCGCAAGGAGCGCGCATCCAGGGTGCAGGCGGTGTCCAACGCCAACACCTTCCTGCGCACTCAGGAAGATCCGGCCTGGGTCTACGGCTATGACCTGTACGCGCAAGCGCTGAAATCGGAGAACGCCGCATGAGCACCTTCCTCTACGGCGCCCACGTTCACGCCAACGGCATTCGCCAACATTACCTGCGCTACGGCGGCCACGGCCCGGCGCTGATCCTGATCCCCGGTATCACCAGCCCGGCGATCACCTGGGGCTTCGTCGCCGAGCGGCTGGGAGAAAAATACGACGTCTACGTACTCGACGTGCGCGGCCGCGGTTTGTCGTCCAGCGGCCCGGAACTGGCTTATGACGCAGAGACCTGCGCGCAGGACGTCAACGCCTTCGCCGCCGCGCTGAACCTGGCCAGTTACGCCCTGCTCGGCCATTCGATGGGCGCCCGCTTCGCCCTGCGCGCCGCCGTTTTGCAGCCCGCCGGCGTGCGGCGGCTGGTGCTGGTCGATCCGCCGGTTTCCGGCCCCGGCCGCCGCGCCTATCCCGGCCAATGGCCGTGGTACGCCGACTCGATCCGGCAGTCGCTGCCGGGCATGAGCGCCGAGCAGATGCGCGCCTTCTGCCCGACCTGGAGCGAAGAGCAGCGCCGGCTGCGCGCCGAGTGGCTGCATACCTGCTACGAGCCGGCGATCCAACGCGCCTACGACGATTTTCATCAGGTGGACAGCCACCGTGACTACCCGCTGCTGACCCTGCCGACGCTGCTGATCGCCGCGGGCAAAGGCGGCGTCATTCAGCCCGAAGACCGGGCGGAGATCCGCGCGCTGCAGCCGGAGATCGCCATCGTCGAGGTCGAGAACGCCGGACACATGATCCCGTGGGACGATTTCGACGGCTTCTTCCGCGCCCTGGGCGATTTTCTGGATTAACTGAGGAACACCGACATGAGCAACCACTACCGCATCGGCCAGATCGTGCCCAGCTCCAACACCACGATGGAAACCGAGATCCCGGCGATGCTGGGCGCGCGCCAGCTGATACGCCCGGAGCGTTTCACCTTTCACTCCAGCCGCATGCGCATGAAACACGTCAATAAAGAAGAGCTGGCGGCGATGGACGCCGAGTCCGATCGCTGCGCGCTGGAGCTCTCCGACGCGCGGGTCGACGTGCTCGGCTACGCCTGCCTGGTGGCCATCATGGCAATGGGGCTGGGCTACCACCGCGAATCGCAGGCTCGGCTGGCGCAGGTGACGAAAGACAATCAGGCCGCCGCGCCGGTTATCAGCAGCGCCGGCGCGCTGGTCAACGGCCTGAAGGTGATCGGCGCCAAACGCATCGCGCTGGTGGCGCCCTATATGAAACCGCTGACCCAGCTGGTGGTGGACTACATCCAGCACGAAGGCATTGAGGTCAAGGTATGGCGCGCGCTGGAGATCCCGGACAACCTCGACGTCGGCCGGCACGATCCGGCCAGGTTGCCGGGGATCGTCGCCGAGATGGATTTACGCGAGGTCGATGCTATCGTGCTGTCCGCCTGCGTACAGATGCCTTCGCTGCCGGCCGTTCCGACGGTGGAAGCCCAAACCGGCAAACCGGTGATCACCGCCGCCATCGCCACCACTTACGCGATGCTGACCGCGCTGGAGCTGGAACCGATCGTCCCCGGCGCCGGCGCCCTGCTGTCCGGCGCCTATTGAGGAGGCAGAATGAACGACACCCTCAGCGACAACTATCGCGGCGTCTGGGGCCAGCGCCTCGGCTTCGGCCGGCGCCCGGCGCTGCTGGCGATCGACTTTATGCAGGCCTACACCACCGAAGGCGCGCCGCTGTTCGCGCCGGGCGTGGTGAGCGCGGTCGAGGAAAGCCGCGAGCTGCTGGCCTGTGCGCGCCGCACGGGAATTCCTGTGATCCACACCCACATCCGCTATCATGCAGGCCATTTTGCCGATGGCGGCCTGTGGGTCAAAAAAGCGCCGGTGATGAAGGACATGGTGGCGGGCAACCCGCTGGCGGCGTTCTGCCCGCCGGTGGCGCCGCTGGCCGATGAGGTGGTGCTGAGCAAGCAATACGCCAGCGCCTTCTTCGGTACCGCACTGGCGCCGCTGCTGGTGGCGCAAGGGATCGATACGCTGCTGATGATCGGCTGCTCCACCAGCGGCTGCATCCGCGCCAGCGCGGTGGACGCGGTGCAACACGGCTTTCGCGCCATGGTGGTGCGCGAGTGCGTCGGCGATCGTCACCCCGGCCCGCACGAAGCCAACCTGTTCGACATCGACAGCAAATACGGCGACGTGGTGCACAAACGGGAGGCGCTCGACTACCTGAACCGGTTATGAGTCAACGATTCACCTGCAACGACAATAACGAAGGCGCAGACAGCGCTTCACGCGACCGCCCGAAACAGGGCGGCGCCCATGCAACGCAAACACAACAGGCGCCTCCTGCGGAGGCCAACACGCACCACCTGGAGACAACATCATGGCCATTGTCGACACCCCGCTGGCGGGGAAAGCGGACGCAGAATCGCTGCTGCTGTACCGCAAAATCACCTGGAAACTGATCCCGTTTCTTTGCCTGTGTTACCTGGCGGCCTACCTCGATCGCATCAACGTCGGGCTGGCCAAGCTGCAGATGGCCGACGCGCTGCAGCTGAGCGAAGCGGCCTTCGGCCTGGGCGCCGGGCTGTTCTTCGTCGGCTATATTCTGTTCGAGGTGCCGAGCAACCTGATCCTGCAGCGCGTCGGCGCCAAAATGTGGATCGCCCGCATCATGATCACCTGGGGGCTGTTGTCCACCGCCACCATGTTCGTCACCACGCCGACCCAGTTCTACGTCATTCGCTTTCTGCTCGGCGTGGCGGAGGCCGGTTTTCTGCCCGGCGTGCTCTTTTACCTGACGCTGTGGTTCCCGACCTATCGCCGCGGCCGCATCATCGCGCTGTTCATGATCGGCCTGCCGCTGTCCAGCGTAATAGGCGGGCCGCTCTCCGGCTGGATCATGGGCCATTTCGACATGCGCCACGGGCTGCACGGCTGGCAGTGGCTGTTTTTGCTGGAGGGCATTCCCAGCGTGCTGTTGGGCGTGCTGACCTTCTGGCTGTTGCCTAACACTTATCAGCAGGCCAATTGGCTGACGCCCGAGGAGAAACAGCGCATCGCCGACGATTTGGCGCGTGACGACGCCGAGGCCGATCACGGCAAGCACAGCTTCCGCGACGGCTTCTTCAACCTGAAAGTGTGGATGCTCGGCGGCATCGACTTCGCCATTCTGCTCAGCGCCTACGCCATGGGCTTTTGGATGCCGACCTTCATCAAAACCGCCGGCGTCACCGACATCACCACCATCGGCTACCTGACGGCGATCCCCAGCGTCGCCGCCCTGCTCGGCATGCTGCTGATCGGCAGCAGTTCCGACCGACTGCGCGAACGGCGCTGGCATATCATCGTGCCGTTTATCGTCGGCGCGCTGGCAATGGCCGGCAGCACCTTCTTCACCCACAATGCGCTGGCCACGGTGCTGCTGTTCTCCATCGCCCAGGCGGCGATCATCGGTGCGGTGCCGGTATTCTTCAGCCTGCCGGCCACCTTCCTGCGCGGCACGGCGGCGGCGACCGGCTTCGCGCTGGCCTGTTCGCTGGCCAACATCGCCGGGCTGGTGAGCAATTCGCTGATGGGGCTGGCGCTGGATCTGACCGGCAAGAGCGGCGGCGCGCTTTGGGCCTTCGCCGGCTGCCTGCTGCTCAGCTCGCTGCTGGTGGTGGCCCTGCCGGCCAAGGTGGTGAACCGCTGAATTAATGATGGGGGCGCAATATTTTGCGCTCCGACATTACCGCCCAGAATCTGAATAATAGGCGTCTATGTGTTCTTGAGCTTTCTTTCTAAGCCCGCAAGATGGAGGAAATGCAGCGATTGATATCAAAAGAAATACCCCCCAGAGAACAAAAAGCGCGAATCCAAAAAGAGGATCGCTTCTGAGGTTAACAAAGGAAGCTATCAAGAAAGAAAACGAAAACAGCATCATCCAGAATGCATCTTTATATCTTCTTTTTATTTTCCCCTCATCGACAAAGACCTTCCCACTCTTCAACGACATGAAAAAATTAAATTTACTGAAGTATTTGGGGCCCAGTAACTCATGGGAGTTCATGATAATTTTAATCATTTCATTCTGTATGTGTGAATTACTGATTCCAATGATTTTTTTAATTGACGTGCGCTTTATTTCAAAATCAACAATCTTCGCATACTCTTTTTCCGCAATGCCGTTTTTCTTCTCAGCAACCAGCCTTTTACGATAACGATCTGACATTAAACCAAAGAGTTTTATTGAGGAAATATCACGAAAAAGCCATCTAAAAATAAGAAAGATGGCGCCTAATGCCATGACATTTAAAGTCCCACTTTGGAACGTTGATAAAATCCAATTTCCAATTTTCAGTAGCTCCTGCATATCCATGTTCCTTTCATGTTTCAATCAAGATCGCCAAGTAAAAAGGCGCAATCTCCTGCGCCTTTTACTCTGCATGAGCACACTCGCGGTTACTCGTCCTTCAGCCCGCGGTTGATCAGCATCGGTTCGATGCTCGGCTCTTTACCGCGCCAGTCGATGTACAGCTTCTCCAGATCCTGGCTGTTGCCGCGCGACAGGATCATGTCGCGGAAGCGCTGGCCGTTTTCGGCGGTCAAGCCACCGTGTTCGGTGAACCACTGGAAGGCGTCGTCCGCCAGCATTTCCGTCCACAGATAGGCGTAGTAGCCCGCGGCGTAGCCGTTACCCCAGATGTGCTGGAAATAGCTGGAACGGTAGCGCGGCGGCACGTAGCTGAGATCGACCTTGTCTTTTTGCAGCGATTCGGCCTCGAACTTGTCCACGTCCTGCTGCGGTTGGTCGGCGGTCAGCATGTGCCAGTGCATGTCCAACAGCGCGGCGGACAGCAGCTCGGTCATGCTGTAGCCCTTGTTGAACTTGTCGGCCTTCTTGATCTTGTCGACCAGTTCCTGCGGCATCGCCTCGCCGCTCTGGTAGTGCTTGGCGAAGTGGCTGAACACTTTCGGATCGCTGACCCAGTGCTCGTTGAACTGCGACGGGAACTCGACGAAGTCGCGCGCGGTGTTGGTGCCCGACAGGCTCGGGTATTCCTGATCGGCGAACATGCCGTGCAGCGCATGGCCGAACTCGTGGAACATCGTGATTACGTCGTCATACGACAGCAGCGCCGGCTGGCCCGGTGCCGGTTTGGTGAAGTTGGCGACGTTGTAGATCACCGGCTTGGTGCCGTTGAGCTTCGACTGATCGACGAAGTTGCTCATCCAGGCGCCGCCGCCCTTGTTGTCGCGCTTGAAGTAGTCGGTGTAGAACAGCGCCAGCGATTTGCCGTCCTTGTCGAACACTTCATACACCTTGACGTCCGGCTGGTAGACCGGAATGTCCTTACGCTCTTTGAAGCTGATGCCGTACAGCAGGTTGGCGGCGTAGAACACGCCGTTGTTCAGCACGTTGTTCAGCTCGAAGTAAGGCTTGATCTGCGACTCGTCCAGATCGTACCTGGCCTTGCGCACCTGTTCGGCGTAGAACTGCCAGTCCCAGGCCTGCACCTTGAAATCGCCTTTCTGCTGGTCGATCACCGCCTGAATGTCTTTGGCTTCACGCTCGGCGCGCGCGGTGGCCGCCGGTACGATGTTGCGCATAAAGCTCAGCGCGGCATCCGGTGTCTTGGCCATCTGGTTTTGCAGTTTCCAGGCGGCGTAGTTCGGATAGCCCAGCAGCTTGGCCTGTTCGGCGCGCACCTTGGCCAGACGGGAAATGGTCTGGCGGGTATCGTTGCCGTCGCCCTTCTCCGCACGCGTCCAGGAGGCGTCGAACAGCGCTTGGCGGGTATCGCGATCTTTCAGGCTCTGCAGCAACGGCTGTTGCGTGGTGTTTTGCAGCACCAGCAGCCACTGTTTCTCCAGCTTGCGTTCGGCGGCCGCCTGGGCCGCCGCAGCCAGCTCGCCTTCCGACAGGCCGTCCAGCTTCGCCGGGTCGGTTATCGCCAGCGCGCCGTTTTTGCTCGCCGCCAGCAGTTTGTTGGTGAACTGGGTGCTCAACGTCGCCGCTTCCTGGTTCAGCGCCTTCAGCTTGGCCTTGTCGGCGTCCGACAGGTTGGCGCCCGCCAGCTCGAAGTTCTTGTAGGTCACTTCCACCAGCCGCCGCGATTCCGGATCCAGCTTCAGCGCATCGCGATCCTGATAGATGGCCTTGATGCGAGCGAACAGCTTGCCGTTGAGCATGATGTCGTCGTTCAATGCCGCCAGCTTCGGCGAGGTTTCTTCATCCAGTTTCTGCAGCGCGTCGCTGGTGTTGGCCGAGGTCATGGCGCCGAACACGTTCATCACCCGCGTCAGCAGCGAACCGGCCCGTTCCAGCGCCACGAAGGTATTCTTGAAATTAGGCTTGGCCGGGTTGTTGGCGATCTTCTCCACCTCTTCCCGCTTTTGCTTGATGCCCGCCTCGATCGCCGGCGCGTAGTCGCTCTCCTTGATCAGGTTGAACGGCGGCGCCTGGAACGGCAGACGGCTTTGATAGAAGAACGGATTCTGAGTCTTTTGCTTGTCGTGCTGATTGGCTTCACCGGTCACGGTAGCCTCCTTCGCCTGGCCGCTGGGCAGCGCGCTATGGTCGGCGTGAGGTTGGGTTTCTGCTGCCAGTGCCTGCGAGCCCAGCGCCATGCCGATCGCCAGCACCAATGTGGATAAACGCATCAAATCGAAACTCCTCCATGTTCACGGAATAAGGTCTCGGGGAATGGCTCCCTCAGAGTCATCACCTAGCTTAGGCGCAGTTGGCAGTTTGAGCAAAAACAAGTGATTAGAAGTTAGCCGCCGCGCCAACCTGCTGTATCAGGAACGTCAGCAACGCGCGCGTTTTGGCCGGCAGATAGCGGCGGCCGGGGTAAACGGCATACAGCTGCAACGGCGCCGGCGGCAGTGCCAGCGGCACCTCAACCAAACGGCCGTCGGCCAGAAACGGCCGGCAGCCGAGCTCGGAAAGCATGGCGAACCCCACGCCGGCCAAGGCCGCCTTCAGCGCCATCTCCCCGCTGTTGACGCGATAGCGCGCATTGACCGGGACGGTAACGAAGGTTCCGTCCGGGCGGACGAACTGCCACGGCATCCCCTTCAGCGCATCCACCGTGCTGATGCAGGGCAATTGCGTGAATTGTTCAATCTCCGACGACGGCGACCACTGCGCCAGCAACGCCGGAGCGGCCACCACGATGCAGGGGAAAGACGCCAGCGGTTGCGCGACATAGTCGCTGTCGTCCAGCATGCCCCGGCTGATCATCACCGCCAGATCGACATCGTCGAGCAGCGACGTCATACCCGCCAGGTTGGTCACGCAGCTGATTTCGATCTGCGGATGCTGCAGGGCGAACGCCGCCAGCGGCTCGCCCAACAGGTATGGCCCCACTTCATTGGGCACGCACAGGCGCAGCGGCCCGCGCAGCTGTTGCTGCCGCTCGCTGAGGGTTTGCGCGGTGTGTTCCAGCGACGCCAGCAGCGGCTGGGTGCGTTCATGCAACAGCTGGCCGTTCGGCGTCAACCGCATCGAACGGGTGCTACGTTCGAGCAATCGCTGCTCGAGCTGACGCTCCAGCTGAGAGATGTAGCGGCTGACGTTGGAAGTCGGCATCGCCAGCGCTCGCGCCGCCCCGACGAAGCTCCCCTGTTCCACCACCGCCACGAAAATGCGTAACAGATTTAAATCCAATTTGGCGCGCATGATTATCCCTAATTTGATAACAAACTATGCCATTTCTACCATCTAATCCCGACCAACGCCAAACGCTACACTGCCGGCCTGATTCTGCAACCGATGGATGCTTATGACACCCGCGAGAAAGCTGACGGCGATAGCGCTGGTCATCGCCTTTATTCAGTTCACCAATGCCCTGGAATACATGGTATTCAACCCAATATTCCTCTACATGGCCGCCGATTTTTCCGTGCCCGTCAGCTTCGCCGGCTATGTCAGCGCGGCCTATACGCTGGCTGCGGTGATTTCCGGCATCGGCGCATTTTTCTGGATCGGCGGCGTTGAGAAGCGGCGCTTTCTGCTGCTCAACGTCACGCTGCTGGGCGTGACCACCTTATTGATCGCTGCAACCCAGCAGTTTTACTGGCTGCTGGCACTGCGGCTGTTGGCCGGGCTGTTGGGCGGCACCACGATGGGCGTCGGGATCGGTCTGCTGCTCAACGCCGCACCGGCCGCGCTGCACGGCAGAATGTTGGCGACGGTGATCGCGTCCTTTTCGTTAGTGAGCATTGTCGGCATGCCGGGCATGCTGTACCTGTGCGAAGTGGCAAGCTGGCGCGCCGCGCTGGTGACTATCGGCGGGCTGTGTCTGCTGGCGGCCGTCTTGGTCGCGCTGTTCGTTCCCAGGGATGCGCCGCAGCCACGGGCTACCGCGCCCGTCGCGCTCGATCGCCGGTTGCTGCTGTTCGCCGCCGCCGCCGGCCTGACGCAGTTCAGCCCGATGCTGCTGATCCCGGTGCTGGCGCCGCTGCTCACCCAGCGGCTACAGGTGGCAGACGCGCATTTGCCCTGGCTGTTTCTCATCGGCGGCGTGGCCGGCTATCTGGCGACCGTTCTGGCGGGCCGCTGGCTGCAACGCTTTGGCGTCGTGACGCTGACGGTGGGCGCCACGCTGTTGCTGCTGGGCAGCCTGTGGCTGGCGGCGCGCGGTGGCGATCGCGGCGAGCTGTTCATGGTCGCGTTTCTCGCGGCGGCCTATGCGCGACTGGTGGCGATCTCCTCCCTGAGCATGCGCTGGCCGGACGCTCGGCAGCGCGCCGCCTTTGGCGTACTGCAAACCGCCCTGATACACCTGAGCGCCACGGCGGCCTTCCTGCTCTCCTCCGCGTTGCTGAGCAGCGGCCTCACCCCGCTTAGCCTGCAACGCCTGTTATGGCTGTGCGCGCTGAGCGCGGTCGCCGTCGCGCCGCTCAGCGTTTGGCTGCAGGCGCGGCTGCGTCAGCGCGGCGCCTGATAAACCACCTTGCCGTCCACATAGGTGCGATAAATGTTGCGATCGTCCCCCAGCGTCATCAGCACGAACCCTTGTTCCGCCGACGTGGCGCTGTTGGCGTAGCGCAACTGCTGCAGCGGCGTGACCGCCGGATCGAGCACCACGAAATCCGCCTCTTTGCCGACGTTGAAGTTGCCGATTTTGTCGTCCAGCGCCAGCGCGCGGGCGCCGCCCAGGGTGGCGTGATAGAACGCTTCTACGGCGGAGAGCCGGTAATGCTGCAGCTGGCCGACTTTGTACGCCTCGCCCAGCGTACGCAGCATATTGAAGGTGGTGCCGGCCCCCACGTCGGTACCGATGCCGAGCTTCACCCGCTTGCGCCAGACCTGCTGCAGATCGAACAGCCCGCTGCCGAGGAACAGGTTGGAGGTGGGGCAAAACGCGATTGCCGAGCGGGTCTCGCACAGGCAGTCCCACTCCTGCTCCTCCAGGTGCAGGCAGTGGGCGAACACGCTTTTGCCGCCGGTCATGCCATAGCGGTGGTAAACGTCCAGATAGCTTTGGCTCTGCGGGAACAGTGATTTTACCCAGGCCACTTCCTGCGGATTCTCGCTCAGGTGCGTCTGCAGCCAAACGTCGGGGAATTCTTCGCGCAGCCGCTGCACCTGCGCCAGCAGCGCCGGGGTACTGGTGGGCGCAAAGCGCGGCGTAATGGCGTAACCGAGGCGGCCTTTGCCGTGCCAGCGCTCGATCAGCGCACGCGTCTGGCGATAACTTTGCTCCGGCGTTTCCAGCAGCGCCTCCGGCGCATGGCGATCCATCATCACCTTACCGGCGATCAGGCGCATGTTCAGCGTTTGCGCCTGGGTGAACAGCGCATCGACCGACTGCGGATGCACGCTGCCGAACACCAGCGCGGTGGTGGTGCCGTTGCTCAGCAACTCCCGCAGAAAGAAGGCCGACATCTCGTCGGCGTGCTGCTCGCAACCGTAACGGCTTTCGGTCGGGAAGGTGTAATTGTTTAACCAGCCCAGCAGCTGGTCGCCATAGGCGCCAATCATTTCGGTTTGCGGGTAGTGGATGTGGGTATCGATAAACCCCGGCACGATCGGTTTGTCGCGATACTCCGTGACCGCGAAACCCGGCGGCAACAGCGCCTCACCCTGCTGCCAGCTGCCGAACCAGACGATGGTGCCCTCGTTGAGCAGCAACAAACCGTCGGGAATGTGCCGCAGGCGTTCGTCAAGCTGTTGCGGTTCCTCCACGCAGGCGGTGATATCAAAAAAATTGCCACGAATAGCCGTAGTGAATTGCAGTGCCATTATTTTCTTCCTTGTGACGACCGGCCAGGCTCACCCGCGTAATAATCTTCGCTGATGAAACAATGCCTTTTATTATCCAAACTCAAAGACCGGGTTAAGCATAGCAAGCCGTGTGCCAATAGGCGGCCATGAAATATATTTCCATTTAAAAACAGAGATATATTAATTTAATCAAAGAAAACCAACCGATGAAAAAGAATAAAACACGAGGCGGCCTTCAGCGGCAGACCAATAGCAACCGTTTGCTTGCCGGAATAACACCGTGCCGCTGCACCTTTACGGGGCAAGCGGATAATTTCGCGGCCGTTGCGGTTATTTTAACGCGATGCAAAGCGGTCAGACCCATTCCGCAGGCCACCCGACAAACTTGAAACGATAACCATTCTCAATTATCATCCGCGCATCTTTTTGACCAGCAATGCGAAAACCATGTCCGCCACCGCTTCCGCACCGCACACCGCGCTGTCGCGCCTTTACGCCACCCACCATGCCTGGTTGCAGGGATGGCTGCGCAGGCGGCTGGGCTGCGCTTTCGACGCGGACGACGTGGCGCAGGACACCTTCATGCGCCTGCTGAAAAGCGACGCCGCGGCGACCCTGCGCGAGCCGAAAGATTTTCTGGTCACCGTCGCCAAACGGGTGATGGTCGATCTGTTTCGCCGCAGAACGCTGGAGCGCGCCTATCTGGAGATGCTGGCGCTGATCCCGGATGGCTATGCCCCGTCGCCGGAGCAGCGCCAGAGCCTGCTGGAAAGCCTGCAGCAGATAGACGCCATGCTCGACGGCCTGGGGCCGAAGGTGAAACAGGCCTTCCTGCTGTCGCAGCTCGAAGGCCTGGGCTATGCGGACATCGCCGTGCGCCTCGGCGTGTCGATCAGCTCGGTTAAAAAATACATGGCCAAGGCCACCGAGCATTGCCTGCTGTTCAGCCTGGAAAACGACGTTTTCTCATGAGCAACGCCATCACCCCCGAGCAGCGCCAGGCGCTGAAGATGGCCGCACACTGGTATGCCCTGCTGTGCGATGAGCACGTCACCGACCGCCAGCGCCAACAGTGGCAAGCCTGGCATCAGCAGCATGACGATCACCGCTGGGCCTGGCAGCGCGTCGAAGCGTTGCAGAGCCAGCTGCAGGGCGTGCCGGGCAAGTTCAGCTACCGCGCACTCGATCGCGCCGGCCGCCAATCGGCGATCGATCGCCGCACCCTGCTGAAGAGCCTGCTGCTGTTGCTCGGCGTGGGTGGCAGCGGCTTTCTTTACCAGTCGCCGCTCGGCCGGGAGCTGCGCGCCGACTACCGCACCGCCACCGGCGAGATCAAACCCATTGTATTAAGCGACGGCACCCAGCTGGTGCTGAACACCGCCAGCGCGGTGGACGTGCATTACGACGATCGCCAACGGCTGATCCGCCTGCACGCCGGGGAAATCAGCCTGGTTACCGGACGAGACCCCCGGCCGCTGTGGGTGCAAAGCCCGCAGGGAGCGATGCGCGCGCTCGGCACCCGCTTTTTGGTGCGTGAGAGTGGCGGCGAGACTCGGCTGACGGTGCTGGAGCATGCGGTCGAAGCGCAGCTGGCGCAGGACGCGCGGCAAACGCGCCGGGTGGAGGCCGGAGAACAGATCGGCTTCAGCGCCACGGCCTTCAGCGAAAAGCAACCGGCTGCGGCGGAGGACGGCTGGCTGCGCGGCGTGCTGAGCGTCAGCCAGTGGCGGCTGGACCGGGCGATCGCCGAACTGGCGCGCTACCGGCGCGGCCACCTGAGCTGCGATCCGGCCGTCGCCGGCCTGCGCGTCAGCGGCAGTTTCCCGCTCAGCGATACCGATCGCGCCCTCGCCCTGCTCCGCCAGACCCTGCCGGTGCGCCTGCAGAGCTTTACCCGCTATTGGCTGCAAATCGTCCCCGCCTGAATCCCTTTAAATGAAAATGATAAAAAATCGCATTCTTGATTATCCCTTTTGCTTTGCTCATCCGACTCCCAGGAAAACACTGCAGCAATAAATAAAAAATGATTCAGGAGAAGGTATGAACAACGCTTGGGGAAAGGGAGCGCCGGCTTCGCTTTGGGGAAAACGGGCCACGCCGCTGGCCGTGGCCATGGGTCTGGCCTTCGCCGCACCGCTGACGGCGAGCGCCGCCAGCGCCGCTGCAACCTACCACATTCCGGCCGGTGAGCTGGACGGCGCGCTGAACGCGTTCGCCGCGCGCGCCGGCATCGCGCTCTCGGTGGACGGCACGCTGACCGCCGGTAAACGTTCGCCGGGCCTGAGCGGCAGCTACGGCGTCGATGACGGCCTGAACGCCCTGCTGGCCGGCAGCGGCCTGCAGGCTAAGGCGCTCGGCAACCACGGTTACACGCTGGCCAAACTGCCGCAGCCGCAGAAAAAAGAAGAAGACATCACCGTGGTCGGTGACTGGCTGGCGGAAGGCCGTCAGGTAGACGTGTTCGAACATCCCGGCGCGCGCGACGTAGTGCGCCGCGAAGAATTCGCCAAAACCGGCACCACCACCGTGCGCGAAGCGTTGAACCGTGTGCCGGGCGTGGTGGCGCCGGAGAACAACGGCACCGGCAGCCATGACATGGCGCTGAACTTCGGCATTCGCGGCCTCAACCCGCGCCTCGCCAGCCGCTCCACCGTGTTGATGGACGGCATCCCGGTGCCCTTCGCCCCTTACGGCCAGCCGCAGCTGTCGCTGGCGCCGGTCTCGCTCGGCAATATGGATGCGATTGACGTGGTGCGCGGCGGCGGCGCGGTGCGTTACGGGCCACAGAGCGTCGGCGGCGTCGTCAACTTCGTCACCCGTGCCATCCCGAAAACCTTCGGCATGGAGGCCGGTATGCAAGGGCAGCTCAGCCCGACCTCGCGCCAGGATCACCCGAAAGGCACCGGCAACCTGATGATCGGCGGCACCGCCGACAACGGCCTCGGCGCGGCGCTGCTCTACTCCGGCACCCGCGGCAGCGACTGGCGCGAACACAGCGCGACCAAGATCGACGACGTGATGCTGAAAAGCCGTTACGCTCCGAACGAGGTGCACACCTTCAACAGCCTGCTGCAATACTACGAAGGCGAAGCGGACATGCCGGGCGGCCTGAGCCGGGCGGACTACAACGCCAACCCGTTCCAGTCGACGCGACCGTACGACAAGTTCTGGGGCCGGCGCCAGCTGGCGAACTTCGGCTATCAGTATCAGCCGGATCAGCAGCACAAGTTCGACGTGCAGAGCTTCTACACCTACACCCTGCGCAGCGGCTATTTGGATCAGGGCAAAAACCTGACGCTGTCGCCGCGCGAATACTGGGTGCGCGGCGTGGAACCGCGCTACAGCCAGAGCTTCCGCTGGGGCGATTCGGCCCATGAGGTCGGCGTCGGCTACCGCTACGTCAGCGAATCCACCCACGAACTGCGCTACACCAGCAAGGCCGGCACCGGCCGGCTGCCGTCCACCGCCAGCCCGTACGATCGCGACACCCAGTCCGGCACCGAGGCGCACGCCTTCTATATCGACGATCGCATCGACATCGGCGACTGGACCATTACGCCGGGCATGCGCTACGAGTACATCAAGTCGTATCAGAACAACTACATCAAGAACAACCGCCTCGACGTCAGCTATAACGCGCCGCTGCCGGCGTTGAACGTGATGTATCACCTGAACGAATACTGGAACCTGTACGCCAACACCGAAGGCTCCTTCGGCACCGTACAGTACAGCCAGATGGGTAAAGCGGTCGACAGCGGCAAGATTGAACCCGAGAAGGCGCGCACCTGGGAGCTGGGCACCCGCTACGCCGGCGATGCGCTGACCGGTGAGATCGGGCTGTTCCTGATCAACTTCAACAACCAGTACGACTCCAACCAGGTGACCGACAGCGTGACCGCGCGCGGCAAAACCCGCCACGCCGGGCTGGAAGGCAGCCTGCGTTACGATCTGTCGCAGCTGACGCCGAAACTGGACGACCTGACCGCCTACGCCAGCTACGCCTACGTCAACGCCACCATCCGTGAAGACGGCGGCTACAAGGGCAATCAGGTGCCGTTCTCGCCGAAGCATAAAGGCACGCTGGGGCTGGACTACACGCCGGGCAACTGGGCGTTTAACCTTAACGGCGAGTTCCAATCCAGCCAGTTCGCCGACAACGCCAACACCGTGGCGGAAAGCGCCGACGGCAGCACCGGCCGCATTCCCGGCTATATGCTGTGGGGCGTGCGCGCCGCCTATGATTTCGGCCCGGAAATGGCCGGTCTGAATCTGGGCGTCGGCGTGAAAAACCTGTTCAACCACGAGTATTTCACCCGCGCCTATGACGACAATAACAAAGGTCTGTACGTCGGCCAGCCGCGCACGATCTATCTGCAAGGCTCGGTGAAGTTCTGACACTCAGCGGCGGGCGCACCTCATCGCGCTCGCCGCCTCACTTATAGCGTGACATTGTCACCAAGCCCATTCTTTCCATCTTGCCCAAGCGACGAAAAATAAGTCGCTTCTGCCGCCAATGCGCGTAATATCGACGATCCGCCCTAATTTATAGGCGCGGATTTTTTGCCGTTCTGGCCTGAAAAGCGAGGGAAAATAAGATGAATCATAATGACCTTTCTCAGTGCCGCGTGGACACCGACCGTTTGTTGATTGCCCCCTTTACCGCAGCAGACGCCGACGATGTTTACCAGGCGATCACCCCCACTCTGACGCGCTTTATGACCTTTGAGCCGGAGGCGTCGCCGGAAGATTTCGCCAACGTCTGGCAAGGCTGGCTGCCGCTGATGCGCGAAGGTGAAGAAGTGATCTTCGTCGCCCGCCGGCGTGAAGACCGGCAGTTCGTCGGCGTCGGCGGCGCGCATAACCTGCGCAGCCACACCCCGGAGCTGGGCATCTGGGTGAAAGAGGGCCTGCACGGCCAGGGCTACGGCCGCGAAATCGTGCAGAGTATCGCGCGCTGGGCCACCGAGCGCTTTCAGCCGCCGCACCTTGTCTACCCGGTGGCCGAACAGAATACCGCCAGCCGCCGCCTGGCCGAGTCGCTGGGCGGCGTGCTGGCCGGCCGCTGCGAACGC
This sequence comes from Serratia sp. SSNIH1, assembly GCF_002935055.1. Classification (NCBI taxonomy): domain Bacteria; kingdom Pseudomonadati; phylum Pseudomonadota; class Gammaproteobacteria; order Enterobacterales; family Yersiniaceae; genus Serratia; species Serratia sp. SSNIH1. The sequence goes on along the minus strand of NZ_CP026383.1, from coordinate 2,870,380 downwards.
GTCAAGTATGACGCCGTGGTCTACCACCTGCCGCCTCAACATTGATCCGCACCGTGCCACGGCCCGGCTTGGCCTTTTTTTCTCTGCGCCGCGATAACCGCTGCCACTGCCTGCGGGTTTGTGCTAATGATAGAGGCATGTAGGGTAAAAACAGTTGAGGAACAGCAACATGATTATTTTTGTTACCGGCGCCACCTCCGGTTTCGGCGAGGCCATTGCGCGCCGTTTTATCCGTGAAGGCCATCAGGTGATCGCCGCCGGGCGCCGCCTTGAGCGTCTCGAAGAGCTGCAGGAAGAACTCGGGCAAGCGCTGCACATCGTGCGGCTCGACGTGCGCAACCGCGCCGCCATTCAACAGGCGATCGAAGCACTGCCGGCCGAGCTGCGCCAGATCGACGTGCTGGTGAACAACGCCGGGCTGGCGCTGGGGCTGGAGCCGGCGCACAAGGCCAACGCCGATGACTGGGAAACCATGATCGACACCAACGCCAAAGGGCTGGTGAACATGACGCGTGCGCTGCTGCCGGCCATGGTCGAGCGCAACGTCGGCCATGTGATCAACATCGGCTCCACCGCCGCCAACTGGCCCTACGCCGGCGGCAACGTGTACGGCGCCACCAAGGCGTTCGTCAAACAGTTCAGCCTGGGCCTGCGCGCCGATCTGCACGGCACGCGCATCCGCGTGACCGATATCGAGCCGGGCCTGGTGGGCGGCACCGAATTCTCCAACGTGCGCTTCAAAGGCGATGACGGCAAGGTCAACAAAACCTACGAAGGCGCCGATGCGCTGACGCCGGAAGACATCGCCGAGTCGGTGTTCTGGGTCGCGACGCTGCCGGCGCGCGTCAACATCAACACGCTGGAAATGATGCCGGTCAGCCAGTCCTTCGCCGGGCTGAACATCCACCGCGGCGCCTGATCTCCAACGGCGGGAGGCGACTCCCGCCCTGTTTCCTCAGGCCGCACGCCAGCCGGAAACGATGATCAGCATGCCCACCAGCGCCACCCCGGCGCCCACCCAGTCCAGCGCGGACAGCTTCACCCCGTCCACCACCCGCAGCCACAGCAGCGCCGTCGCCACATACACGCCGCCATAGGCCGCGTAGACCCGCCCGCTGGCCGCCGGATGCAGCGTCAACAGCCAGACAAACAGCATCAGGCTCAATGCCGCCGGCAGCAATAGCCAGGCGCTGCCCTGCTTCTTGAGCCAGAGATAAGGCAGGAAACAGCCGATAATTTCGGCGAGCGCAGTGGCGAAAAACAACAGCGTGGTTTTTAACATCGGTCGCAGTTTTCTCTCGGTAAATTAAACGAATCGGCGCTTGGCTGGTGAATTCCAGGAACGCAGTGGTATATTTGTCACCACGCCTGCGGGCGAGGTAACGCCAGTGTCGCCATCATCAGGCGCACTCACTCATAAGGATGAAACGATGAAAACATTTTCGACCCAACGACTGCTACGCGGGATGCTGCCGGTCGCCATGCTGGCCGTCATGGGCGCCTGGCAGGCGCCGGCGCTGGCCGCCACCTGCACTCAGGGCAGCACCTGCGTCACCGTCGATGGCAAAGGCAGCGGCGCGATGAGCACCGAAGAAGCGCGCCAGAGCAAAGAGCAGTGGAATGATACCAAAACCCTGCGCCACAAGGTTAACACTCGCGTCGAGAAAGAGTTCGACAAGGCCGATCGCGCGGCGGATGACGAAGACCGCTGCAACGACAGCAACAACGTCAACGCGTACTGGGAGCCGGACACCCGTAAATGCCTGGATCGCCAGACCGGGCGTCGGATTATTCCTTAATCCGCCTGCGGCGGGCGGGCAAGCGTGAAACCCGGCCGCCGTTACTGCTATCCTGTTACAGGAAGTCCATTGTCTAAAAGGATGACGTGATGAAAAAAACGCTGATATTAACCGCTGTATTGCTGGCCGGCGCGCCGTTGGCAGCCCTGGCCTCCTGCGAAAGCGTGAAAGCGGACATTTCGCAAAAAATCATCAATAACGGCGTTCCGGAGTCCGGCTTCAAACTGGAGATCGTGCCTAACGATCAGGCCGATCAGGCCGGCGGCCAAGTGGTCGGCCACTGCGAAAACGACACCCAGAAGATCGTCTATACCCGCCTGAACAACGGCGACGATCGCGGTGACGCGGCGCAGACCGGCACCAGCCAGGACACCTCCAACGCGCAGTAAGCCGCTTCGGCTACCCAGGGCGCGCAACATCGCGCCCTTTCCTTTTCCCTTAAGCCTGCTCCGCCTCTTCCTCTTCGCCCTGCGGTCGACAACGCGCCGGGATCAGCATCGCCGCCGCCAGCGCCAGCAACGACACCAACGCCGACACCAGGAACACCCAATGCAGCGAAGCCGCCACCTGCTGGATAAGCTGCGCCAGCGCTTCGCTCCCCATGCTCTGCCGCACCGCCGGCTCCATCAGCCGCTGCACCGGATCGTCGATTTCCGGCAAACGCCACTGCAGGTTGAGGTTCAGCGTGGCGCCCAGAATGGCGGTGCCGATGGCCGAACCCACCATGCGGGTAAATACCGTACAGGCGGTGGCGATGCCGCGAATGCTGTAATGCGCCGCGTTCTGCACCGACACTAAAAACGTGGTGTTGCACAGCCCCATGCCGGCGCCGACCATAAACGCCGCCACCCGGCCCCACAGCAGGCCGCCGTTCGGCTGCAGCATCAGCAGGATCAGGCCGCCGGCCACCAACAGCAGCGCCCCCAGCAGCGCCGTCGCGCGATACGAGGTCATCAGCATCAAACGGCCGCTCAGCGTGCTGGCCAGCGGCCAACCGATCGACATCAGCGCCAGCGTGGTGCCCGCCTCCAGCGGCGAGCCGCCCATCACGCCCTGAATGAAGGTGGGCAGGAAGGCGCTGATGCCCATCATCGCCGCGCCGATCACCAGCCCGCCGATGTTACCGGCGACGATCACCCGGCTTTGCCACAGCGCCAGCGGGAACAGCGGTTCGACCGCGCGCCGCTCCTGGCGGACAAGCAGCGCCAGCGACGCCGCCGCCAGCGCGAGCAACGGCGCCACCCACCATCCCAGGCTTTCCATCTGCAACAGCGCCAGCAGCAGCGCCGAAACGAACAGCGTCAGCCAGGCGGTGCCCGCCAGATCCAGCGCGTGCCGCCGCAGCTGCTGATGCGCAGGCAGATAGCGCCAGAGGAAGAACATCGCCAGCAGGCCGATCGGCAGGTTGACCCAGAACACCAGCGCCCACGGCAGATGCTGGACGATAAACGCGCCCAGCAGCGGGCCGATGATCGCCGACACGCCCCATACGCTCGACAGGTAGCCCATCACCTTCGGCCGCTCGGTGGCGCTGTAGATGTCGCCGATGATGGTGGAGGCGATCGGCATGATGGCGCCGGCGCCCAACCCTTGCAGCAGACGGAAGCCGATCAGCCAATACATGTCGGGGGCGAAGCCGCACAGCACCGATCCCAGCAGGAACAGCGTAGCGCCGAAGAAGAACACCCGCTTGCGGCCGTAGAGATCCGCCAAGCGGCCGTAGATGGGGATGGTGATCGCCTGCGCCAGCAAATAGACCGCGAACACCCACCCCAGCAGCGAGAAGCCGCCGAGATCGCCGATGATGGTCGGCATGGCGGTGGCGACGATGGTGGCTTCGATCGCCGACATGAACATCGCCAGCATGCAGGCGATCAGAATCAACGGGCGGTGGGCGATGGGTGCGGGTGAAACGTTATTTGTCATGGCGTTATGCAGGTTTCCTGGCGTTTTTATTTTCCATGAGTATATCAGCAAGCGCCTGCGCCAAGTCTATCCGCCCTCACATCCTGCCTTTGCCGGCGGCGAATCGCACCATTTGGACTGATTGTTACGGCGTAACGTTTTGCTGCGGTTTTTTTTCACTTTCCCCGCATCCCAGCGCTGACGCGGGCTGAGGCGCCGATCCGCGTAATCTCAATTTGATTACCGGCGCCGTGATGATCAGCCTGCTGGCGATCGTTCTCGATTGGTTATTGCACCGCTTGCAAATTGCGCTAACGCCCAAGGGGATCCGTTCATGATTAAATTGGAAAATCTGACCAAACAGTTCATGCAGAAGAACGGCACGCCGTTCAACGCCGTCGACAACATCAATCTGGACGTGCCGGAAGGCGAAATCTGCGTGCTGCTCGGCCCTTCCGGCTGCGGCAAAACCACCACGCTCAAGATGATCAACCGCCTGATCGAACCCACCGGCGGCACCATTCTGATCAACGGTGAAGACACCAGCGCGCTGGATACCGTCAGCCTGCGCCGCAAAATCGGCTACGTCATCCAGCAGATCGGTCTGTTCCCCAACATGACCATCGAGGAAAACATCACCGTGGTGCCGCGCATGCTGGGCTGGGACAAAAAACGCTGCCACGATCGCGCCGAGGAGCTGATGAGCATGGTGGCGCTGGATCCCAAGCGCTTTTTGCACCGCTACCCGAAAGAGATGTCCGGCGGGCAGCAGCAGCGCATCGGCGTGATCCGCGCGCTGGCGGCCGATCCGCCGGTGCTGCTGATGGATGAACCCTTCCGCGCGGTGGATCCGATCAACCGCGAAACCATCCAGAACGAGTTTCTCGACATGCAGCGCCAGCTGAAAAAGACCGTGATGCTGGTGAGCCACGACATCGATGAAGCGCTGAAGCTCGGCGATCGCATCGCGGTGTTCCGCCAGGGTAAAATCGTACAGAACGCCAGCGCCGATGAGCTGCTGGCGCGGCCGGCGAACGAGTTCGTCGCCTCCTTTGTCGGCCAGGACCGCACGCTGAAGCGCCTGCTGCTGGTGCAGGCCGGCGACGTGACCGATCAGCAACAAACGGTGACGGTGCGGCGGGAAACGCCGCTAGTGGAAGCGTTCGGGCTGATGGACGATATCGACGCTCGCTCGGTGACGGTGGTGGACGCCGACGGCAAGCCGCTGGGGTACGTCAAACGCCGCGAGGCGCGCGGCGCGCCGGGCGTCTGCGCCGACAGTCTGCACCGTTTCCGCGTCACCGCCCGTGCGGAGGAGAACCTGCGCGTGGTGCTGTCGAAGCTGTACGAGCACAACACCTCCTGGATGCCGATCGTCGATGAAGACGGCCGCTACAGCGGCGAAATCTCGCAGGATTACATCGCCGACTACCTCAGCTCCGGCCGCACGCGCCGGGTGCTGACGCCGCAATAACTCACTCAGGGGCGCTCACCGCCCCGCCCACGCCGCAGTTTGCTAAAGATTCACTGGTCATCGGCCGGAGCGCCAAGCACAATGCGCTGATGACCCTTTGATTTTTCTCACGACGCCGCCCACGCATGAAAAGATTGGTCCACCTGCACCACTATCGCGCCCTGTTGCGCAGCCTGTTTATCGCCGTGTTCATCGGCGTCGCCGCCGCTCTGGCGGTGTGGCTGTTCCACCGTTCGATGATTGGCCTCGAGTGGCTGCTGCTCGGCAATGCCGACGGCAGCCTGGTGGCCGCCGCCGCCGCGCTGCCCGGCTGGCGGCGCGCCCTCACTCCGGCGCTGGGCGGCCTGGCGGCGGGCCTGCTGCTGTATATTCACCAGCGCTACCGCCACCAGCGCCCGGCGGCGCCCACCGACTATATGGAAGCGATCGAGACCGGCAACGGCAAGCTGGACACCGGTGCCAGCCTGGTGAAGTGCCTGGCGTCGCTGCTGGTGGTGTCGAGCGGCAGCGCCATCGGCCGTGAAGGTGCGATGATCCTGCTGGCGGCGCTGGTGGGCTCGCTGTTCGCTCAGCGCTTTACGCACGAGAAAGAGTGGAAACTGTGGGTGGCCTGCGCCGCCGCCGCCGGGATGGCCAGCGCCTATCATGCGCCGCTGGCGGGCAGCCTGTTTATCGCCGAGATCCTGTTCGGCACCCTGATGCTGGCCTCGCTCGGCCCGGTGGTGATCGCCGCGGTCAGCGCCCTGCTGATGACCAACCTGCTCAACGGCGGCCAGGCGCCGCTCTATCTGGTGACGCCGCTCGCCGCCCCCTTGCCGACGCAATACCTGCTGATGGCGCTGGTCGGCGTGGTGGCCGGCGCCGGCGGGCCGCTGTTTTTATGGCTGATGACCGCCACCGGCCATGCCTTCCGCTCGCTGCGGTTGAAGCCGCCGTTGCAGCTGGCGCTGGGCGGCCTGATCGTCGGGCTGCTTTCGCTGCTGTTCCCGCAGGTATGGGGCAACGGTTACAGCGTGGTGCAGGCGCTGCTGATCGCGCCGCCGGGGGTGCTGCTGCTGGGGGCGATTCTGGTGTGCAAACTGTTGGCGATCCTTGCCAGCAGCGGGTCGGGCGCACCGGGCGGGGTCTTCACCCCGACGCTGTTCGTCGGCGCCGCGCTCGGTTCGATCATCGGTCAGCTGTTTGGCCTGTGGCCGGGCATGGATACGGCGGTGCCGCTGCTGCTGGCGTTGGCCGGCATGGCTACCCTGCTGGCCGCCACCACCCATGCGCCGATCATGGCGGCGCTGATGGTGTTTGAAATGACCGGCGAGTACGCCCTGCTGCCCGGCATTCTGCTCTCGTGCGTGATCGCCACCACCGTGTCGCGCGGCCTGCGGCCGGTGTCGGTGTATCACTCGGCGCCGCCGCCCAAACGCGAGGCTTAGAACTCGCCCTGCTGCAGGATTTTCCTGAACTGCGGGCACTGCAGGTGCTCGGGTTCAGGGCAATCAACCAGGTGGTGCAGCCCGTCGCGTACCTGAATCAGGCGCTGGATATGGCGATCCAGCTCATCCGCCCGCGCCGCCAGCAGCCCGCGATCGAGCGCTATCTTGCCCCGTTCGTCAAACAAGGCGCTCATCTCGTCCAGCGTAAAGCCGGCCAGGCGCGCCAGCGCGATCAGCCGCAGTTGGTCAAGCACGCCGGCGGCGTATTGGCGACGCAAACCGTGGCGGCCCGTCGACGCGATCAGCCCTTTCTTCTCGTAATGCCGCAGCGCGGAAGGCGCGATCCCGCTCAGGCGCGCCACCGCGCCGATATCCAGTTCTTTTGCCATTGACTTGAAGCCGACTTTAAGTTGCACACTGTGCGCACATTATCACGTCACTGAGCCAAGGACACCCCTATGACCCCCGATCTGTTAGTGCGCATCCTGTTAACCGGCGCCGGCGCCACCCTCTGCATGGATCTGTGGGCGCTGCTGCTGAAGCGGCGCTTCGGCATCCCTTCTCTCGATTATGCGCTGGTGGGCCGCTGGTTTCTCGGCATGTTCGACGGCCGCTGGTTTCACGCCACCATCGTTACGGCGCCGCCGCGCCGGGGGGAGAGAACAATCGGCTGGATATTGCATTACGCCGTCGGCATCGCGTTTGCCTTTATCCCGATCGGTTTGGCGGGCATCGGGTGGTATACGGCGCCGGAGCCGCTCATCGCGCTGTTGAGCGGCTGGCTGAGCCTGGCGGCGCCGTTTCTGGTGATGCAGCCCGCGCTGGGCTTTGGCGTGGCGGCGGCGAAAACCGCCTACCCGCGAAAAGCGCGGCTCCTCAGCCTGCTCACCCACACGGTGTATGGGCTGGGCCTGCTGATCGCCGCCCGGCTGTTGGCGGCGCTGTGCGCCTAGAGCGGGCTTACAGCAGCGTGGAAATATCGAGGTAGTGCGCCAGCTCGCGCTGCTCCGCGCGTGGCAAATAGGGAATTTCACCCAGCAGCGGCGCGGGAATGCGCTGCTGCAGCGCCGCGATGGTTTCGGCATAGTGCGCCAACCCCGGGTTGATGCGGTTGGCCACCCAGCCCAGCAGCGGCAGGCCGTCGTTGATGATCGACTGCGCGGTCAGCAGCGCGTGGCTGACGCAGCCCAGCTTGATGCCCACCACCAGCACCACCGGCAGCTGTTCCTGCACCACCCACTCGGCGTAAGGCCGCAGATCGTTCATCAGCACCCGCCAACCGCCGCTGCCTTCCACCACCACCGTGTCGGCTTTGACGGAAAGATCCCGCAGACCGCTGCTCATCACGCCATAGTTGATGTCCTCGGTCGCATGCGCGTGAAACACCTCATCCAGGCAGGTGATGGGATTGATCTCCTCGTAGGACAGCGGCAGGGTTGAAGATGCCTGCAACACCAAAGCGTCTTTATTGCGGATACCCTCGCTGGTTTCCTGGCAGCGTGCGGCGATCGGCTTGTAGCCGGCCACCGAACGGCCCTCGGCGGCCAGCGCCTGCATCAACCCGCGGGAAACCACGGTTTTACCGACGTCGGTATCCGTGCCTGTCACAAATAAACGCTTCAACATGAATAAAATGCCCCAGAATGCCCCGTTAACAATGTGTCGCCGCACCGGCGGCGAAGAAGTCTTTCGGAAAAATTCTAGGGGATGCTGCCACGTAGGGGCTTGAGGTAGCTCAATCTTTTGCGGGATTATTAAGAAGTTCTGATGTTAGCCCTGCAGCAGCTGTACCAGCAATGAACCGTTGTACAGCGCCTCTTTCACCAGCGCCGCACCGGGCATGGTGCCCTGATTGAAGAACTGCGTGGATTCGACCTTGACCTGCTCGCTGTAGGCCGGCAGCGCCTGTTGGCGAATGCAGGAGGCGATGGCCGGGTGCAGGATCTCCGCCGCGCGGTTGAGCGGCGAGCCCACCAGGATCTTCTCCGGATTGAACAGGTTGACCATGATTGCCAGAATGCGCCCCACGCTGTGCCCAACGCCGAGAATGATGTCCCGCGCCAGCTGATCGCCCGCCAGCGCGGCGTCGCACAGTGATTCGACGGTCAGCGGCGCGCCGTGCAGGCTGGAGCTCATCGAACCGCTCAGCCGCTGCTGGGCGATCTCCAGCATGTTCTCAGTGCTGGCCACGGTTTCGAGACAGCCGTGGTTGCCGCAGTAACAGCGTTTGCCGTAGGGATCGACCTGGGTGTGGCCGATCTCCACCACGCTGTGGCTGCCGGCGTGCAGCACATGGCCGCCGGTGATCACCCCGGCGCCGACGTTGTGGTCGATCACCACCTGAATGACGTTCTGGCTGCCGCGCGAGGCGCCGTACAGCGCCTCGGCCATGGTCCAGGCGCTGATATCGTGCTGCAGGTAAACCGGCAGACCGGTGCGGGTTTCCAATGCCGGGCCGAGCGGCATCTCCAGCACGTCGTAAAACGGCATGCGGTGCACCACGCCGGACTGCACGTCGATCATGCCCGGCAGCGTGATGGCGATCGCCGTCAGCCGCTCCAGCTTGCTTTGGTGGCGGATAAAGAATTGGTCGACTTCGGTCAGGATGCGTTTCAGCAGCGGTTCGGGGTGTTCGGCCGCCAGCGGCAGCTGCTCCTCAACCACCAGTTTGCTGCTGAGATCGCGCAGCGCCAGCGTGATGCTGCCGCGGCTGATGCGGGCGGACAGGTAGTGCCAGGCCTCGGTGTCCAGCACCAGCCCCACCGCCGGGCGGCCCCGGCTGCCGATTTCCTGGTACTCGGTTTCCTTGACCAGATGGGCTTCCAGCAGTTCGCGCACGATCTTGGTGATGCTGGCGGGCGCCAGCTGTGCGCGTTTTGACAGTTCGATGCGCGAAATCGGGCCCAGTTGATCGATTAGCCGATAAACCGCCCCCGCATTGGTCTGCTTGATTTGATCGATATGCCCAGGCTGCCCAACCGCAATCACAAACCTGCTCCTACTATTTTTCGCGCTTCTAAATAAAGACTAGGGGTTATGGTGGGGCTTTTGTCATACAGCGTCAACTATTTGATTCGTTATGTGATTTGCTGCACAAATTCCTCGCAATTTCAGCGTGAATTGATTTTTATTTGCCCAAGCTCAACGTCATTTCAGCATCAACGCCATCAGCGCCTGCGCGGCGGCGGTCAGCGGCCGCCGGCGGTGATGCACCAGCCACACTTCGGTGGTGGCGTCGGGCTCCGCCAGCGGCAAATAGCGCACGCCGTCCACCCGCACCCGGGCAAATGAGGCCGGCAGAATCGACACCCCTAACCCGGCGGAGACCAGCCCGATGATGGTCATCGCTTCCCCCACTTCCTGGGTGATGTACGGGGTAATGCCTGCCTTGCCGAGCAACAGCAGTATTTCGTCGTACAACGCGGTGCCCACTTCGCGCGAGAAGAACACGAACGGCTCCTGCGCCAGATGTTGGAAACGCAGCGCGCCGCCGGGCGTTTCCGCCAGCGGATGCCCTTCCGGCACCACCGCCACCAGCGGTTCCCGCAGCAGCAGCTGATAGTGCAGCACCTCCGGCAGCCGCGTATTGCGCATTACCCCCAGATCCAGCTCACCGTTCAACAACGGTTCGATCTGCTGTTTGGTGTTGATTTCGCGCATTTTGATATGCACCTGCGGGGAGTGCTGACGAAAGGCGCGCAGGCTGCGCGCCACTACGCCGATAAAGGGCGCGGAAGAGGTAAAGCCGATGGTCATTTCCCCCAGCTCGCCGCGATCCAGACGCGCCGCCTTTTCCGCCGCGCGCCCGACCTGATCGAGCACCTGGTAGGCTTCTTTGAGGAACATCTCTCCGGCCTGAGTCAAACTGACGTTGCGGTTGTTGCGCGCCAGCAGCCGCGCGCCGACCATCTCTTCCAACGCCTGGATTTGCTGGCTGAGCGGCGGCTGGGAGATCCGCAGCCGTTCGGCGGCGCGGCCAAAATGCAGCTCCTCCGCCACGGCGATAAAGTAACGCAGGTGTCTCAATTCGATATTCATATTTAAAACGTCTTAATTTGAATTATTAATATATTAGACAAAAAATTCACCGCTCCCTATCATTTTGTTATCTGTAAAGTGTCTGTTTATCTCCCCGAAGTTCGGTAAGGAAACGCTGTGACAACCCCTGTGCGTTCTGCGGCCGCGATGCCGTCGACGCTGGCCGCCAACGATGACGCGGCCGCTGCGCCAAAAGTAAAACGCTCTACCCTCAACAACAAACTCCCCTATATCGAACGCGGCACGCCGCAGTTTATGCGCGTGACGCTGGCGCTGTTTTCCGCCGGGCTGGCGACCTTCGCGCTGCTCTACTGCGTGCAGCCGATCCTGCCGGTGCTGTCGCAAGATTTCGGCGTATCGCCGGCGGAAAGCAGCCTGTCGCTTTCGGTCTCCACCGGTCTGCTGGCGATCGGCCTGATGTTCACCGGGCCGCTGTCCGACGCCATTGGCCGCAAGTCGGTGATGGTGGTGGCGCTGCTGCTGGCGGCGGTCTGCACGCTGATCTGCGCCTTTATGACCAGCTGGCACGGCATCTTGCTGATGCGCGCGCTGATCGGCCTGTCGCTGAGCGGCGTGGCGGCGGTCGGCATGACCTACCTCAGCGAAGAGATCCACCCCAGCTTCGTCGCCTTCTCGATGGGGCTGTACATCAGCGGCAACTCGATCGGCGGCATGAGCGGCCGCCTGGTGACCGGGGTGTTGACCGACTTCTTCTCCTGGCGCGTATCGCTCGGGGTCATCGGCCTGTTCGCCCTCGCCGCCGCCTGCATGTTCTGGCGCATCCTGCCCGCCTCGCGGCATTTTCGCGCCAGCTCGCTGCGCCCGCGCACCCTGCTGATCAACTTCAAGCTGCATTGGCACGATAAGGGCCTGCCGCTGCTGTTTGCGGAAGGGTTCCTGCTGATGGGCAGCTTCGTCACCCTGTTCAACTACATCGGCTATCGCCTGCTGGCGGATCCTTACCACCTGAGCCAGGCGATTGTCGGCCTGCTGTCGGTGGTGTACCTCACCGGCTCCTACAGCTCGCCCAAAGCCGGTGCGCTCACCTCGCGCTTTGGGCGCGGCCCGGTGCTGCTGGCCTCGATCGTGATTATGTTGATCGGGATCCTGATTACCGCGCTGCCGCAGGTGCCGGCTATCTTTATTGGCATGATGCTGTTCACCGCCGGTTTCTTCGCCGCCCACTCGGTGGCCAGCAGCTGGATCGGCCGTCGTGCGCGCCGCGCCAAAGGCCAGGCGTCGTCGCTGTATCTGTTCTGTTATTACGTTGGATCCAGCGTGGCCGGCACCCTCGGCGGCGTGTTCTGGCACAGCTTCGGCTGGCATGGCGTGGCGGCGTTCATCAGCCTGATGCTGCTGCTGGCGCTGCTGGTGGTGCATTACCTGAAACGCCTGCCGGAAGCGGCCCGTCTCTGAAAAGAAAAAGCCGCGGTGGTTTGCCGCGGCTCGTCATGCCAGTGCCTGTGATTATTGGCCGGTTTTCCAGCGGGTGCGCAGGTACTCCACCGCCTTGTCCGTTTGCGGCTCAGTCAGATAACGCTGCCGGAACAGTATCGTCCCCCCCATCCCCGGCAGGCTCTCGTTGAGATCCAGCTGCCTCTTCAGCTCGGGGACGCCGCCATCGATGGTCCAGGCCGGCTCGCTGGCGGCAGGCGTACCCACTTTATACAGCGCCACCCCGGCATAGAGCCGGACCGGCGTGCCCTTCACCACCTCGGCCCACCAGTTGGCCAGCACGTCGTAGCGGACAATTTCACGATCAAAAGGCCAATACAGCTGCGGCGCGATGTAATCGAGCAACCCCAGTTTGACCCACTGACGCGTATCGGCATAGGCCGTATCGTACGATGGCGCGCCGGCCCGCGTCGCCGAGCCGTCAGGATCGTCCGCCTGGTTTCGCCAGACGCCCGCCGGGCTGACGCCAAACGCAACCGCAGGCTTCAATGCTCGGACGGTGGCTGAAACCTGTTTTATCAATTGCAGCGTGTTGTCCCTGCGCCAGGCGGCTTTGTCTGCAAATCCTTTGCCGTATGCGCGATACGTTCGTTCATCATCCAGCGGCGATTGCGGCGTTTCGTAATAGAAATAATCGTCAAACTGAATGCCGTCGACCTCATAGTTTTTGACAATTTCAGCCACCACGCCGGTGATCCAGTTGCGCACGTCGGGCAGACCGGGATCGAGCACGAAGCGCTCGTTGGCGGTACGAATCCAGTCGGGATGCAGCGCATAGACGCTGGCCGGCGGCGACTGCAGCGTATGATTGAGTGCGTCAATCGTTTGTGGACGGGTATTCATAGAAACCCGATAGGGATTCAGCCAGGCATGCACGTTGATGCCGCGCCGGTGCGCTTCTTGCAGCATAAAGGCCAGCGGATCGTAACCCGGATCCTGGCCCACGGTGCCGGTCAAGACTTCTGACCAGGGCAAGATATTTGAGCGCCACAGAGCCGTGCCGTCCGGTTTAACCTGAAAATACACCGCGTTAATCCCGGTTTTCACCATCTCGTCCAGCGCGTCCGTCAGCCCCTGTTTCTGCAGGCGAACCCGCTCTTGCGCGGTTTCCGCTTTCAGGGAGGCCGCCGGCGGCCAGTCCAGGCCAATGACCGTGGCCAGCCAGATGCCCCGCATCGGTGTTATCGGCGGCGTCGGTTGCGGGGGCTTCTCCGGTTCGGGCGGCTTGGCGCATCCGCTCACGCCCAGCATGGCGGCCATCAACAGCCATCCGCCTAATTTTGTTACGCCTGTCGGCATTCTGGTTCTCCTTCCGTGAGTGACGGTTATCCCATGTCGTTGCGTGCAGAGCAAGAAACTGCCCGCTTTCTCAACGCTATCAAGCTATCGGCGTCGCCCTGTTCAGACGACGCCGGTGTCCTTATCCCATTACCAGCTCAGCCCCGTCCCGCGAGGGAACGCCACCTTGCCCGTATTGGTTTCCACATCGTAGTCATGCCAGGTGTTGACCGGCAGTTTTCCGTGCGGTTTGATTTTACCCGTCAGCACCTGCGCCAAAGAGACCATTGAAGGGCCACGCCACACGCCGCTGTCATACCCGTAGTAGGAGTACGTGGCGACGGCCGCCTCCACCTCGGCGGCATAGTTCACAATATCGTAAGGGGCGCGCAGTGAGAGGTGAACGCGTTTTTTCCCCTGCTCGGCGGCGTATTTCAACCAGCCCGGATAAGGGCTGCTGTCATTACCCGCTCCGGTTGCGGAGGTAACGACCCCATCCTGTTCAGCCGGCGTAAAGCGGGTTGAGAGGGTTCCGAGCAAGAACACGTCGCAGCCGGCAATATGTTCCCTGACCTGGGCGTCGCTCAGCTCCGTTTCCTTCGCGGCAACGACGTTCTGATACCCTTCCTGCGCCATCACGCGCGCAATGCCGTTGGCCTGCTCGCCCCACGGCGTCAGAATAAAGTAGCGCAGCGCCTTGTCCTTTAACGGCAACAGACTGTGGTGGTTGATAACCACGGTAATGGAACGATCGGCGATGCGTTTTTCCAGCTTGTGCGCTGACGACGCAATATCGTTAGAACACGACCTATCGCTATGGCCCATCAGGCTATGGCGTAATTTCAGGCGCAAAATTCGCTCGACCGAGGCATCGATATCGGCCTCGCTGAGATGCCCCGTTTTCACTCTGTCCGCAAGGTACCGGATCAACGCCGGCAGCAGGCTCGCCTGGGCCGGCGAGGCGATGCTGACAGGCATCAGGGCAATATCCACCCCGGCGGCAAAGACGTTTTCAGCCGCCCCTTGCTGGCTGAAATGCTCGGCAATCGCGCCCATATCCAGCGCATCTGAAATCGTTACGCCCGCATACCCCAATTCATTGCGCAGGATCTGGGTCTGAATTTCATGCGACATGGTGGCCGGCACGGTGATTTTTTCACCGCTGCGGGTATCTATCTGGCGGTTATCCAATGCCGGATATTGAATATGCGCGGTCATGACCATATCCGGCGCCGCGCAGCGATCGATGGCCTGCTTGTAAGGGGCGATATCGATGGCAAAAGCCTCTTCCCGCGAGCGATCGACGCGCGGCAAACCGGTATGCGAGTCGGTGGAGGTGCTGCCATGGCCGGGGAAGTGTTTATACGCGGTGATCAGCCCCTGGTGCTTCATGCCCGCCACCATTTTCTCTGCCAGACGAGAAACGGTATTCTTATCATCGCTGAAGGCGCGAACGTTAATCACCGGGTTGAACGGGTTGGTGTTGACATCCACGACCGGGGCAAAGTTGGTATTAATATGCAACGCGCGCATATCCTGGGCCATCAGCTTGCCCTGTTCAACGGCGAGCTGTTCATCCGCGCCCCCTTCAATCGCCGCCGCCAGCGCCATATTGCCGGGGAATGAGGCATAGTCGCCGCGCGGCAGCCGGAAAACGTTACCGCCTTCGTTATCCGTGCCAATAAACAAACGAATGCCCGCGTGGGTTTTCATCGCGGCATACCAGGCCGTCAACGTGTTGATCTGCTGCTTGTCTTTAAGATTATTGGCGAACAGGATCACCCCACCCACGTGGTTATCGGCGATCAGCTTGCCAATGGCTTCATCGGGGACGGCCATATCCTGATTGCTGCTACCGTTCCGATCCCAGTAGCGAAAATCCAGCATGATTTTTTGCCCGATTTTCTCTTCCAGCGTCATGTTTTTGACTTTCTGTTTAATATCCACAGTGAACCTCCGTTTAAAGCACCCGTTAATGACAGAAGAAAAGATAACCCCAAGGGCTCATAGCGTCCTGCCATTCTGTTTGTTCCAGCGTTTGGACAACGGCGATCGGAAAATGGATTAAACAAAACGCAAACGAACAGGAGAAAATCCATCAATGAATCAAAACACTACGCATACCGGGTGTATTACGTGCCCTGTCGTAGAGGCCGCTATGGCGCATTTCCGCTGGTAAGCCGGGTGGCCGGTGAAGCTGCCGCCGGCTCAGGGGCCGATGTTGCCCCCAGTCCGCCACTCTTCTATAGTATGTTGTAACTAATATAGGAGCGTGCGATGAGCAGATACGATGTGATTGGCCGGATGAACGCCTGCTTTACCGAGCTGGAGCAGGCGCTCGGCGCGCTGCAGCAGCAGATCGCCCCACTGCGGTTGCTGGCGGCGCGGGTGTTCAGCCTGCCGGAGGTTGAAAAAGGTCAGGAGCATCAGGCTATCTCGCATATCGCGGTCGAACAGCATGTGGGGCAAGCGGCGCGCGATCTGGCGCTGGAGCATTATCAGCGGCTGTTCATCCACCATAACCGGGAGAATGTCAGCAGCAAGGCGGCCGTGCGCCTGCCCGGCGTCATCTGCCTGGCGGTGGAACAGCCGGAGTATCAGGCGCTGCAAACGCAGCTGGCGCTCATCAACCGACTGAAGGGCGAACTGGAGCAGATTATCACCGTCGATTCCGGCCTGGCGCCGGAGCAGCGTTTCGAGTTCGTGCACACCCATCTGCACGGGCTGATTACCCTCAGCGCCTATCG
Organism: Serratia sp. SSNIH1; assembly: GCF_002935055.1. Lineage (NCBI taxonomy): Bacteria > Pseudomonadati > Pseudomonadota > Gammaproteobacteria > Enterobacterales > Yersiniaceae > Serratia > Serratia sp. SSNIH1. Next base: position 2,854,257 of record NZ_CP026383.1, on the reverse strand, counting down.
CACCCTCACTGCCCTGACCAATCCCGACTCCGTGCGCTTCGGCTGGGCCAACAAGCACATCATCAAAAACGTCAAGCGGGACGACATCCTGGCGCAGCTGGAGAAAAGCCTGAAAGCCGGCCGTGCGGTACCGCCGCACAGCCGTGAACAGTGGGCTGCCCTGGTCAGCCGCGAGATAGACGACGTCAGCCGCCTGCCGCAGCACGCGACGCTGAAAATCAAGCGGCCGGTCAAAGTGCAGCCAATCGCCCGGGTGTGGTATCAGCAGCAGCAAAAACAGGTGCAACATCCCTGCCCGCTGCCGCTGATCGCCCTGTGTCAGGCAGAGAGCGGCGCCACAGTGCCGAAGATTGGCGAGCTGCTCAACTACGACGTCGACGCGGTGAAACACCGTTACAAACCCGACGCCCGGCCGCTGCGGCTGCTGGTGCCGCGCCTGCACCTGTATACCGACGACGCTACTCGCTGAGGGCATACACCCGCAGGCGATGGCCGTCCGGATCTCGCGCCACGAAAGTGTAACCGAACTCCATCTCGGTCGGCGTTTGCTCAATCGGCAGCCCGAGTTCGCGCCACTGGTTATAGCGCGCCTCGACCTCTTGCGGATCCTGGCACAAAAAGCCCAGTTCACCGCCGCCGCCGGTCAGGGTCGCCGCAGGTTTTACCCCCTGTTTGGCCCACATCCCCAGCTTGAAGCCGTTGTTGAGCACGAACAGGGCGAAGCCGGGGGAAAGCTCTACCGGCGCCTGTCCCAGTAAACGTTGATAAAAGGCGGCGCTGTTCAGCGGGTTGTCGACGTAAAGCAGGGTCATGCTGGGAAGGGTCATCGGTCTGTCCTCTGGGTGATGGGAACCGGCCGGCTCCCGATAGGTACAGACTAAGGGGCGCGACTGACAGTTTATGGCAGCAGCGTGCCGCTATTGCTCCGCAATGCCCTCGCTGAGGCGCCACTCTTTCAACAGCCGCCGCCGACCGCGCGGATAGCGCTGTTCCAAAGGCGTAGCGGCCTGAATGCGATCGAGGCGAAAATGGCGAAACGCTTGGCGCAGCTCGCACCAGGCGACCAGCATCTGGAACTGCTCGAAAAAACCCAGCGCAAAGGGCCACAGCAGGCGTTCGCTGCGCTGCCCCGCCAGATCGAGATAGTCGATATGCAGCTTGCGCTCGCGGCGGATGGTGTCACGGATCAACACCCGCATCGCATCCGCCACCGGCGGCGCCTGAACCGGCGCGATCAACAGCGTGTTGGCCTCCAGTTCCTCCCGCAGCGCCGGCGGCAGCACGTCGGCGATCTTGGCCAGCGCCTGGCCCGCCGCGCTCGCCAGCTGGCTGTCGCCGCGGCGGCTGACCCAGCGCATCCCCAGCACCAGCGCTTCTGTCTCTGCCTGCGAGAACATCAGCGGCGGCAGCATAAAGCCGGGCCGCAGCACATAGCCGACGCCCGCCTCGCCGACGATCTCCGCCCCCTGCTGCTGCAGCGTAGCGATATCGCGGTACAGCGTGCGCATGCTGATGCCCAGCGTTTGCGCCAGCGCATGGCCCGCCACCGGATAACGGTGGCTGCGCAGCAGCTGCATCAGATCGAGTAAACGTTGTGCGCGCGACATATCACGGCTCACTGCATAACGCGGTTTGGACAAAGTCGGCAAAAGCCCGCGCCTTAGCCGAGACGAAATGACCGCCGGGGAACACCGCCCACAGCGCCAGCGGCGGCAGCTGCCAGTCCGCTAATGCCGCGATCGCCGCCCCGCTTTGCAGCTCGCTGCGGAACATGCCTTCGCTGGCGATAGTGGGTCCGAATCCCGCCAACACCAGTTCGCGCACGCACTCCGCCGCATTGACCCGCATGCGCCCCGGCAGCCGCAGCGCGCGCTGTTCTCCTTCGCGGCTGAAGCGCCAGTGCTCGCCGCCGCCACGGCGGTGGTAAATCACCATCTCGTGCTGCAACAGATCTTCCGGCCGCTGCGGCATGCCGGCGGCGGCAAAATAGCCGGGCGTGCCGATCACACATTGCTTTACCTCACCCAGTTTGCGGGCGGTAAAGCCGGAATCCTCCAGCTCGCCGATACACAGGGCAATATCGATGCCCTCTTCAATCAACGACAGGTTGCCGTCATCCAGCAGCAGATCGACGTTCAAACGCGGGTTGGCGCGCATAAACGCCGTCAAATCAGGCAAGGGAACGATGCGGGCGAACACCGCTGCCGAGGCGACCCGCAGCCGGCCGCTCAGCGTTTCGCCGGCGTTCTGCACCAGCGCTTCCGTCTCCGCCAGCGCGTTCAGGATACGTCGGGTGCGTTGATACAGCTGCTGCCCCGCATCCGTCGGCTGCAGGCCGTGGGTCGAGCGCAGCATCAGGCGTGTGCCGAGCTGCTGTTCCAGCCGCGCCACCGCTTTCGAGACCGCCGGCTGCCCCACGTGCAGCCGCCGCGCCGCTGCGGTAAAGGAACCGCTCTCGTAAACGCAGGCATAGGTTTCGTAATCGGCAAACTTGCCCATAGCATTCCTTAATGGAATAACGGTTAGCATTTATTGCAGTCTACACGCGCCATTCAGGAATGGGCAAGATGAGCGTAACCCTCATTCCCGTCAGGAGAACGCATGACACTGCAAGACAAACTCGATGCCTTCAAAGCGGAGTTCGAATCCGGCCAACTGCCGTTCACACTCACAGAACAAGAGCACGCGCTGATGCGTAAGGCGATCCAAACGCAGATCGCTGCCGGCATCGCCGAACGCGCCCTGAAGGTCGGCGACGCCGCGCCCGGCTTTACCCTGTCGGACTGCGAAAACCGGTCATGTTCTTCCGCGGCGTTGTTGGCAAAGGGCCCGCTGGTCGTCAGTTTCTATCGCGGGATCTGGTGCCCCTACTGTACGCTCGATCTACAGGCCCTGCAGGCCATATTGCCCGCCATCACGCAGTACGGCGCGCAGCTCGTGGCCGTTTCGCCGCAGAGCGCGGTGCATAACCGCCAGGCCATGCGCGATCACGATCTCACCTTTGCGCTGCTCAGCGATGCCGGCAACCGTCTGGCGGCCCAATTCGGCCTGCGTTACCGCCTGCCGGACGCGCTGATCGCCCTGTATCAACAGCGGCTCGGCCTCGATCTGGCGCAGTTCAACCAGGATGATAGCTGGACGCTGCCGCTGCCGGCGCGGTTCATCATCGCCCGCGATGGCCGTATCGCCTATGCTGAAGCGCACGCCGATTACACCCGGCGGCCGGAGCCGCAGGCGCTGTTGTCGGTGCTGGAGAGATTGGCTTGAAAAGACGGGGCGCAAACGCGCCCCGTTTAAACATGACGTGATTATTTCTGCATGCTGCCGACCATCGCTTCCGGCCGCACCCACTCGTCGAACTGCGCTTCGGTCAGGTAGCCGAGCTTCAGCGCCGCGGCTTTCAGCGTCAGCCCCTCCTTGTGCGCTTTCTTGGCGATTTCCGCCGCCTTGTCGTAGCCGATGTGGGTATTGAGCGCCGTCACCAGCATCAGCGATTCGTTCAGCAGCTGGGTGATGCGATCGCGGTTCGGTTCGATGCCCACCGCGCAGTGCTCGTTGAAGCCCTGCATGCCGTCGGCCAGCAGGCGAATCGACTGCAGGTAGTTGTGGATCACCATCGGGCGGAACACGTTCAGCTCGAAGTTGCCGGAAGCGCCGCCGATGTTCACCGCCACGTCATTGCCCAGCACCTGGGCGCACAGCATGGTCATCGCCTCGCACTGGGTCGGGTTGACCTTGCCCGGCATGATGGAGCTGCCCGGTTCGTTCTCCGGGAGCGAAATCTCGCCGATGCCGCAGCGCGGGCCGGACGCCAGCCAGCGCACGTCGTTGGCGATCTTCATCAGCGAAGCCGCCAGCCCTTTCAGCGCGCCATGCCCTTGCACCAGCGCGTCGCAGGTCGCCAGCGCTTCGAACTTGTTCGGGGCGGTGACGAACGGCTGATGGGTCAACTCCGCCAGCGCTTTAGCCACGCGCACCGCGTACTCCGGATGGGTGTTCAGGCCGGTGCCGACCGCCGTGCCGCCCAGCGCCAGCTCGGCAATGTGCGGGATACTGTCTTCGATGTGCTTCAGGTTGTGCGCCAGCATCGCCGCCCAGCCGGAGATCTCCTGCCCCAGGGTCAGCGGCGTGGCGTCCTGCAGGTGGGTGCGGCCGATTTTGACGATATCGCGGTAGGCTTCGGCCTTGTCGCTCAGCGTCTTGTGCAGCACTTTCAGCTCGGGGATCAGGTGCTCGCGCAGCGCAATCACCGCCGCCACGTGCATCGCGGTGGGAAACACGTCGTTGGAGCTCTGGCTCTTATTGACGTCGTCGTTCGGGTGCACCTTGCGCTCTTCACCGCGCACGCCGCCCAGCAGCTCGCTGGCGCGGTTGGCCAACACTTCGTTCATGTTCATGTTGGTCTGGGTGCCGGAACCGGTTTGCCAGATGGACAGCGGGAACTGGTCGGCATGGCTGTCCGCCAGCACTTCGTCGGCGGCGTTGATGATGGCGGCGCCCCGCTCGGCCGGCAGCAGCCCCAGATCCACGTTCACCTGCGCAGCGGCGCGCTTGGTCAACGCCAGCGCGTGGATCAGCGCGGTCGGCATCTTTTCGGAGGAAATGCGGAAATGCGCCAACGAACGCTGGGTTTGCGCGCCCCACAGCTTGTCGGCCGGTACTTCGATGGGGCCCATAGAGTCTTTTTCGATACGAACGCCTGCCATCATTGTCTCCTTAGCATAATTCCTAAAATTGTAGGGTTAGGCCGACGCGCTACCCCCCGTCGGCATGCACTCCCAGTATAGTGACATAATAACTATTCGCATTAAGAGAGTTATCTCACAGCACGTTTCATCTCTTTTACTCCTTCATGACGCGGTTATTTGCCGCCGGTTAACCCGCGCCGAAATAAACGGCCGGGCATGCCCCGGAGAATAAAAGCGTGGGTAACGATTAACGCGGATGACGCGAATTAAAATTATTGATGCGCTGGGCCTGTAACTGATTAAGCTCATCGATACGCTGCTGCAGATGATTGATTTCGTCGTAGGCGTCCTGCCGTTCATGATGGCGATAGGCCCCGGCCGCCGCGCCGGCGGTGAGCGCCAGCGGATGGGCCACGGGCGCGATCGCGGCGGGAACCGCTACCGGCGCGGGTGCAACAACGATCGGCGCCGGCGCGATCACTACGGTGCGCGGCGCGGCGTAAGGATAGGTGACAATCACCGCCGCCTGGGCTGCGCCGGTGCAAAGCCCCAACAGCAACAACAATTTTTTCATGCAGCAGACCTCTGGTTTCGTTAAATCGACTCGTTAGCCGTTACGGTAAAGAGGTCTGGCGCGCCGGTTTAAGCTCGGCGTGTGAACGCCCAGCGCAGCGCGAAAATAATAATAAGGGAATGGCTCAGACGGTAAAAAATAAATTCAGCCGACATAGTTTGACATGCTGAAAAATAAATAATGAGGCAAAATGCCCGGGCTATCGGCAATAACCCCGCTGTACCAAAGAATAATCGATTGGCGGCTTTTGACGGCCGCCTTGAGGCCCTGTGCGCCATTTGAGGCGCCGATCGTTATCACGTTATACTTTGGCCCGTTGCCGGGCGCGACGTTATCCGGCGTTATTTTGATCGCGCCCATGATTTTTCCCGCCGACGCGGGCGTATGATGGTCGTCGGCATAGATTAAGTTAATCTTATAAAATCAGTGAGTTATTGCTATGTAGTGCGGCAATGACGCAGAAGGACGTTTATCGACATGCAAAAAATGACCAATGCGGTACAGAATTACGCCTGGGGCAGCCACGATGCGCTGACCCGTCTTTACGGTATCGCCAACCCCGATAATCAGCCGATGGCCGAACTGTGGATGGGCGCCCATCCCAAGAGCCCTTCCCGCGTGCCGGGCGCCGATGGCGCACTGCGTTCGCTGCGCGAGCTAATCGATGAAGACCTGCCAAAGCAACTGGGCGCCGACGTCGCCAGCCGCTTTGGCGAGTTGCCGTTCCTGTTTAAAGTGCTGTGCGCCGATCAACCGCTGTCGATCCAGGTCCACCCGAGCAAAGCGGCGGCCGAGATCGGCTTCGCGAAAGAGAACGCCGCCGGCATCCCGCTGAGCGCCGCCGAACGCAATTACAAAGACCCCAATCACAAGCCCGAACTGGTGTTCGCCCTGACGCCGTTCCTGGCGATGAACGGCTTTCGCGAACTGGCCGATATCGTTTCCCTGCTGCAACCGATCGCCGGCGCGCACCACGACATCGCCGCCTTCCTGCAGCAGCCGGACACCGCGCATCTGTCCACCCTGTTCGCCAGCCTGTTGACCATGAGCGGCGAGCAAAAGTCGCTGGCGCTTGGCGTGTTGAAGGCCGCGCTCAACAATCAGCAGGGCGAGCCCTGGGATACCGTGCGTTTTATCGCCGGCTTTTATCCGGATGACAGCGGCCTGTTCTCACCGCTGCTGCTGAACGTGGTGCAGCTCGCGCCGGGCGAGGCGATGTTCCTGTACGCGGAAACGCCGCACGCCTACCTGAAAGGGGTGGCGCTGGAGGTGATGGCCAACTCGGATAACGTGCTGCGCGCGGGCCTGACGCCGAAATTCATCGACGTGCCTGAGCTGCTGGCCAACCTGCAGTTCCGCCCGCAGCCGGCGTCCGGCCTGCTAACCCAGCCGGAGCAACGCGGCAACGCGCTGTTCTTCCCGATCCCGGTGGAGGATTTCGCCTTCTCGCTGCACGATTTGACCGCCGCGCCGCAGGCGCTGGCGCAGCGAAGCGCGGCCATCGTGTTCTGCGTCGCCGGCGAAGCGACGCTGGAAAAATCAGGGCAGCGCCTGACGCTCAAGCCGGGCGAATCCTGCTTTATCGGGGCTTTCGAATCCCCGGTCAACGTCAGCGGCAGCGGCCGCATCGCCAGGGTTTATAACCAGCTGGCCTAACCGTTGATAAATTTCAGCAAATTGCTTGCTGAAAGCGAGAGCTACCCCCACAATTAAACGCCTGCGGGCGTTTTTTGTCGGCCCCTATTTGCCCCTCCCGCGCAACGGAGGGTGATAAGAAAAAAGGATGAAACAGAGCTATGAAAAAATCGTTAGTCGCTGTCAGCGTCATTGTGGTTCTTGGCGCAGCATGGACCGGGGCATCCTGGTACACCGGGAAACAGATCGAGCAGCACATGGGCGAAGTCGTCGACAACGCCAACGGCCAGCTGAAAGCTTACCTGCCGAAAGCCGGCGTGAAGCTGAGCTATGAAAATTACCAGCGCGGCCTGTTCAGCAGTAAAGTGCGTTATGTGCTGCGTTCCGACGGCACGGATACCAGTGAAAACGCGGCGCTGAAAACCGGTGAAGAAGTGGCGTTCCTGGAAACCATCGATCACGGCCCGTTCCCCTTCGCCCAGCTGAAAAAATTCAATCTGCTGCCGAGCATGGCGTCGGTGCATACCGAGCTGGAAAATACCCCGGCGGTGAAAGGTCTGTTTGACACCACCAAAGGCAAATCGCTGTTTACCGCCGATTCGCGCATCTCTTACAGCGGGGACACCTCGTCTGCCATCGACATCATCCCGCTGGACTACCAAAAAGATAAGTCTTCGCTGAAATTCAGCGGCGCTACCATTAACGCCGACGTGTCCAGCGATCTGAAAAAATTCGTGCTGGATGCCAATAGCGACAATATCGTGTTCGCCAGCCCGAACGAATTCGGTCAAAACGAGCAGATCACCTTCCAGGGCTTCAACCTGAAAGGCAACAGCAACGAGAGCAAGTTCGGCGTGAAGCTCGGCGATCAGACGATGACGCTGAAGCAGTTCAAACTGACGATCGACGGTAAAGATACCGTGGCGTTGGACGGTTTCAACCTGGTGAGCAAGTTCGGCGAGCAAGGCAGCAGCAACATCGGCGGCCAGATCGACTACACCATGGACGCGCTCAAGGTGCAGGGCAACGACTTCGGCGCCGGCAAGCTGGCGCTGAAAATCGACAACGTCGACGGCAAAGCGCTGAAAGACTTCGCCGACAGCTACAACCGCCAGACCATGGCGCTGCTGCAACAGGGCGAGAACCTGGATCCGGCCGTGTATGAGCAGCAAAACGCCGAACTGCTGCAAAAGAACCTGCCGCTGCTGCTGAAAGGCAACCCGAGCCTCAGCATCGCACCGCTGAGCTGGAAAAACAGCAAGGGCGAGAGCACCTTCACGCTGGATCTGGCGCTGACCGATCCGAGCAAGGCCGCCTCCCCGGCACAATCGCCGGATCAGCTGATCGCGCAGGCGGTTAAAAAGCTGGATATCAACCTGACCATTCCGGAAGCGATGGCCACCGAAGTGACCGCGAAAACCGCGCTGTTGCAGGGTTACAATGAGGAAGACGCGCAGAAACTGGCGCAGCAGCAAGTACAGGGCCTGGCGGCCATGGGCCAGATGTTCAAGCTGACCACCCAGAAAGACGGCGTGATCGCGAGCACGTTCCACTATGCCGACAACCAGGTTGACCTGAACGGCAACAAAATGTCGCTGCAGGAGTTCATCGGCCAGTTCGGCCTGCTGGGCGCCCCGGCGGAAGACGGTGAACCGGCGCAGGATGCACAGCCTGCTCCGGCACCGGCGCAGTAAGCGTTTGAAAGCCTGATCAAGGGCCCCCTGCGGGGCCCTTTTTATTTACGCCGCGTAAACCGCATCGCGAATCTGCTGTGGATAGCGGCCGCACATGCCCTCAAACGCGGTGTTGGTCAGTATCACCACGCTCAGCTGCGCCTGTGGATCAAAGAACCAGCTGTGGCCGTAAACCCCGCCCCAGGTCAGCGTGCCGGCCTGCTGCGGCGTCTGCGCCGCTTCTGCGTCCACCAGCAGCGCCCCGCCAAAACCGAATCCCCAGCCTGGCCCTTGCGTTTGCGCCTGCGCGCCCACGTGCGGGCTGCGCAGCAACGCCACCGTGTCCGGCTGCAAAATACCCTGCCCGCCGCTGCGTAATACCTCCACCAGCTTCAGCACGTCGTCGGCATCGCCGACCATGCCCGCGCCGCCGGAAGGATAGGCCCCGGCGTTGAGCGCCCGCATCGGTGAAAACAGCACTTCGCCCCCCGCCATCCCCTCCGGCAGCGCCACCCGCAGGCCTTCCGGCATGCGCTGCGGCCCTTGCGGGGTGTTGTAATACGGCGTCGCCAGGTTCGCGGCGTCCGTCGCATGGAACGCGGTATTGCCGAGCCCCAGCGGCCGCGCCACCCATTCGACAAACAGCTGCGGCAGCGGCATGCCCGTCACCCGTTCCAGCACCGCGCCAAGCACGTCGAGCGCCAGAGAATAATTGAAGCGTTCCCCCGGCGCCGACAGCAACGGCGCCTGCGCCAACAGCCGCAGGTTTTGCTCCAGCGTCAGCGTCGACAGCTCCACGCCGTCCTGGATCCCCAACTGGTGGTAAACGCCCGTCGGCGGCTGGTTCAGCCGATAGTCCAGCCCAGCGGTATGGCTCAGCAAATGACGAATCTTGATCGCCGGGCGCCGGCCGTCGGCGAGCGCCGGAGTAAACCACGGCAGCCACTCGCTGACCGCGTCGTCCAGGCTCAGCTTGCCCTGTTCGATCAGGCGCAGCGCCGCCAGCGTGGTGTAGGGTTTGGAGACCGACGACAGCCGGAACTGCGTTTCTCGCCGCATCGGCCGCCGCACTTCACGATCGGCATAGCCGGCCGCCCCGGCGTAGCAAATCTCGCCCTGCCGCGCCACCAGCACCACGCTGCCCACGATGCGCCCTTCGGCCATCGCCTGTTGATCGATCGCCGCGATCCGTTCTGTTAACGCCCGTTGTTCTGCCGACATGATTTTCATCTCGCTGATGGAAAGTAAAATCAGTCTAAAACGTTCGTCATAAATTAAAATAAGGCATAATTTAATGAATCATTAAGCATAGGTTATTGATAGATGAGTTCACTCCTGCAGCTGCTGCCCTATTTCGAAGCCGTCGCACGCCTGGGCAACTTTACCCGCGCGGCCAGCCAGCTCGGCGTCACGCCGCCGGCGGTGTCACAAAACATTCAGGCGCTGGAGAATCAGCTGGGAGTGCGGCTATTTCACCGCACCAGCCGCTCGGTGCGCCTCAGCGATGAGGGCCGGTTGTTCTATCAGAAGGTGTCGCCGGCGATGAGCCAGATCGACGTGGCGGCGGACGACGTGCGCGCCCTGGGCGCACACCCGGCGGGCCTGCTGCGCATCACGCTGCCGCAGCTGGCCGCCTCGCTGCTGGTAATGCCGCACCTGGCGGAATTTCAACGGCGCTATCCCGACGTGCAGCTGGAACTGTTTACCGAAGACCGCTTTTCCGATCTGGTGCTGGGCAGTTTCGATGCCGGCATTCGCATGCACGCCATGCTGCAAAAAGACATGATCGCCGTGCCGATCGACAACGGCCAGCGCCGGGTGCTGGTCGCCTCGCCCGACTATCTGGCGCGTTGCGGCGTTCCGGCCACGCCGGACGATCTGCCTGCTCACCACTGCCTGCGCTACCGTTTCCCCGGCAGCGGCAAACGGGAACCCTGGTATTTTAGCCTGGGCGACGATGAACGCGCGCTGGACGTCAGCGGCAGTTTGATTTTTAACGAAGATCGGCTGATCAAAGATGCGGCGTTGGCGGGCCTGGGTATCGCACAGCGTTTTCAGGGCACGGTATTGCAGGAGCTGGCGCAGGGGCAACTGGTGGAAGTGCTGCCGGGTTACGCCAGCGAAGCGTCGGGCTTTTTCATCTACTTTCCCGCCGGCAAGCATCTGCCGCTCAAGCTGCGCGCCTTTATCGATTTCATGCGCGAGCGGCGTGAACGGCAGCACCGGTGGTAGGGGCGCCCCGCCGGCGCCCCTGACCGTCAGCGCTTCTCCAGCGCCTGGATGATGTGGTAAGCCGCTTCGACGCGATCGTCGTTCGGGAACCACTTGTTGGCCAGCATCACCACGGCGATATTCTTCGCCGGGATAAATACCGCGTAGGTGGAGAAACCGCCGGTGGAGCCGGTTTTGTTATACCAGCCGGCGCGCAATTCCGGCTGCGGCGGCGTGATGGCAGTGGCCGGCGTGCCGTTCATGATCATCCCGGCGTTGTTGCCTTCAATCAAACGCGACAGTTGCACCGGATACGGGTAGTTCTCCCACATCAGATCCTGCGTGAACGCGCCCGCCTTGTAATAACCGACGTGCGTCGCGGCCAGCGCGTCGCGCCACGGCTGCGCTACCTTCACCTGCTGCAGGTTGGCGTCCAGATAGCGAATCAGATCGCGGGCGTTGGACTTGATGCCGTAAGACTCGGCGTCCAGCGGGCCGGGGTTGACCCGCACCGGCTTATCGTCCTTGCTGTAACCCTGCGCATAGTTGGCCATCTGCGCCGCCGGCACCTGCACGTAGGTGTGGCTCATGCCCAACGCCGGCAGCATCCCCTGTTCCATCGCCTGGATAAACGGCTGGCCGAGGCTCTTGGCGGCGATCATGCCCAGCATGCCGATGCCGAGGTTGGAATAGACGCGGTAGCTGCCCGCCGGGTGTTTCGGCTGCCAGGCCCGGTAGTAGGCCATCAGTTGGGCGTTGTTGGTCACGTCGTCCGGCACGAACAGCGGCAGGCCGGAGGTATGCGTCGCCAGATTCAGCAGGCTGACGCCGTCGAAGGCGCTGCCGCGCAGCTCGGGCAGGTAGTGGCTGGCCGGGTCTTTAAACGACAGTTTGCCCTGCTGCTGCGCATAGACCGCCAGCGTCGCGGTGAAGGTCTTGCTCAGCGAGCCCACTTCAAACAGCGTCTGCTCGGTGATCGGTTTACCGGTCTGCTTCGAGGCGACGCCGTACGGGTAAATCTGCTGTTTGCCGTCGACCGACACGGCGATCGCCATGCCCGGCACGCCGTATTTTTTCATCAGCGGCTGAATAACGGCGTCGATATCCTGCTGCTGTGCGGCGTGCGCGGTCGGCAGGATCAGTGCGGCGATCAGCGCGGCCGCCAGGCGGTTCATTTTCGTCATGATAGAAGCTCTTAGGTTGCAGGGCATCGGCCGCGGCCAAAAGTTTTTATTGGCGTTATATACGGCGCTTTCCCTGATTGATGATGTCATTCCTTTACGGCTGCCGTGACACTCTGAGCAGCCGCGCCAAATATCGGATTTTGCCGCCGGGTTGACAAGCGATAATAATTTCAGCCAGCATAAAGAAAAACTTATGGCTATCGACAATGCGCAATCGACTTCCCCTCAACGCCCTGCGGGCGTTCGAATCCTCCGCTCGTCACCTGAACTTCACCCGCGCCGGTCTGGAGCTGCGCGTCACCCAGGCCGCCGTCAGCCAGCAGGTGCGCATGCTGGAAGAACAGCTGGGCATTCAGCTGTTCCGCCGCCTGCCGCGCGGGCTGGATCTGACCGAAGAGGGCCAGGCGCTGCTGCCGGTGTTGAGCGACGCCTTCGACCGTATCGAGGCAGTGCTGCAGCAGTTCGAAGGCGGGCATTTCCACGAGGTGCTGACGGTGGCGGTGGTCGGCACCTTCGCCGTCGGCTGGCTGATGCCGCGGCTGGCGGCGTTCCGCACGGCGCATCCGTTTATCGATCTGCGGGTGCTCACCCACAACAACCTGGTCAATCTGTCGGCCGACGGCATGGATTTCGCCATCCGCTTCGGCGAAGGGCTCTGGCCCGCCACCTGCAATATCAAGCTGTTCGACGCGCCGCTGACGGTGCTCTGCCCGCCGGCGGTCGCCGCGCGCCTGCGCACGCCGCAGGATCTGCAGCACGAGCAGCTGATGCGCACCTACCGCAAGGATGAATGGGAGCAGTGGTTCGCGGCGGCACAGGTGACGCCGTGGCGGATCAACGGCCCGGTGTTCGACTCGTCAAGGCTGATGGTGGAAGGCGCGATCCAGTGCGACGGCGTGGCGCTGGCGCCGGTCAGCATGTTCCGCCGCGAACTGGCCGCCGGCGCGCTGCAGCGGCCGTTTGCCGCCGAGGCCGCGCTCGGCGCCTATTGGCTGACCCATTTGAAATCGCGGGATCTGACGCCGGCGATGAAAACCTTTATCGGCTGGATCCGCCGGGAGGCGGAAGAGGAACAGCGGCAGGGCTAGGCGGAACCGCGCCGGATCAGCGTCGGCGGCAGAATGACGTTCTGCGCCGGCAGGTCGGCGTCACCGATGCGCTGCAGCAGGCGCGCGGCGGCGCTGCGCCCCACTTCCCGCGCCGAGCTGGAGACGAAGGTCAGCGGCGGCTCGGTCAGTTCGGCCTCCGGCACGTCGCCGAAGCCGATCAGCGCCACCTGCCGCCCGTAGTAGGCGTCTACCCCGTCCGAACCGATGCTGCGGCCGCTGCGCGCCAGGCCAAAATAGGCGCCGAGCGCCACCGACGCCTTGTGGCAGACGATGGCGGTAATGTTCGGGTAATGGCGCAGCAGTTGTTCCGCCGCTTCCGCCGCCTCGCGCTGCCGGCAATCGCACTCGACGATCCATTCGCTGCGAAACGGCAGGCCGTACTGCACCAGGGTGGCGCAAAAGCCGCCCAGCCGCTCGGCGCGTGTCAATGAGTCGCTCTGGCCGCCAAGGTAGGCGATTTGGCTGTGGCCGCGCTTGATCAGAAATTCGGTGGCCAGCTTGGCGGCCTGCATGTTGTCCGGCCGCACCACGTCCACGCCATCAAGGCCGCTGGAGCGCGCCACGCAGACCAGCGGTACGCCCTGCTCGGCCGCCTTTTCCTTCAGGCCCGCCGCCGCGCGAATACCGCCCGCCAGCACGATGCCGTCGACGCCCTGCGCCAGCAGCGCGTCAAACGCCCGCTGCAGACCCTGGCCGTCGCGCCCGCTCTGCGTCAAAAACAGCAGCTTGTCGTGCGCCTCCAGCGCTTCGCTCAGCCCGGCGGTCATTTCGGCATAGAAGGGTTCGCAGATGTCGCGCAGAATAAGGCCAATCACCCCGGACTCCCCGCCGCGCAGCGTCGCCGCCTGGCGATTGCGTACATAGCCCAGCTGCTCTATCGCCTGATTGACCTTCTCGACGGTGGTCGGCGAAATGCGCCCCTTGCCGCTCAACACCAGGGAAACCGTGGTGACCGACACGCCCGCCTGCTGCGCCACATCGGTGATGGTGATTTTTTTGATGCTCATAGTCTCTGCGAACCCGTTCCTGGGCAACCCGCCGTAATGATCAAGGGTATACCGAATCCGTTAGCTCAGTAAAACGTTTTACTGCCTGCCGCATTGTCGCCAGAAACCGGGCGGCAGATTTGTGATTGGTGGCGCATTTTTGCTAGGTAAAACGTTTTATCTTCTTTTTACCTAATCAGAAGCCCCCTTTTTGCTCGTCTTTTCGCCAGGAGAAGTCGGTTATGTCAGCAGCCAACAAACCAAAAATCACCCTCTGGGAGTTCTTCCAGAGCCTGGGCAAAACCTTCATGTTGCCCGTCGCCTTGCTCTCTTTCTGCGGCATCATGCTGGGGATCGGCAGCTCGCTGAGCAGCCGCGACGTGATCACCCTGATGCCGTTTATCGGCCACCCGATCTTCCAGCTGATCTTTACCTGGATGAGCAAGGTAGGTTCCTTCGCCTTCAGCTTCCTGCCGGTGATGTTCGCCATCGCCATTCCGCTGGGCATGGCGCGCGAAAACAAGGGCGTCGCCGCCTTCTCCGGCTTCGTCGGCTTCGCCGTGCTGAATCTGGGCACCAATTTCTACCTGACCGCCGCCGGCGTGCTGCCCACCGGCGATCCGCTGGTGCTGAAAGCCAACAATATCCAGAACATTCTCGGGATTCAGTCGATCGATACCGGCATCCTCGGCGCGGTGATCGTCGGCATCATCGTCTATCGCCTGCATGAACGCTTCCACACCATCCGCCTGCCGGACGCGCTGGCGTTCTTCGGCGGCACGCGCTTCGTGCCGATCGTCACCACCGTGGTGCTGGGCCTGTGCGGCCTGGTGATCCCGCTGATCTGGCCGTGGTTCGCCGCCGGCATCACCGGGCTGGGCTGGGTGATCAACAGCGCCGGCGCCTTTGGCCCGATGCTGTTCGGCACCGGCGAACGCTTGCTGCTGCCGTTCGGCCTGCAGCACATTCTGGTGGCGCTGATCCGCTTTACCGAGGCGGGCGGCACCATGGAAGTGTGCGGCCACAGCGTCAGCGGCGCCCTGACCATCTTCCAGGCGCAGCTCTCCTGCCCGACCACCACCGGCTTCGCCGAGAGCGCTACCCGCTTCCTGTCGCAGGGTAAAATGCCGGCGTTCCTCGGCGGGCTGCCGGGCGCGGCGCTGGCGATGTATCACTGTGCCAAACCTGAGAACCGCCATAAAATCAAAGGGCTGTTGATTTCCGGCGTGGTGGCCTGCGTGGTTGGCGGCACCACCGAGCCGATCGAGTTCCTGTTCCTGTTCGTCGCGCCGTTCCTCTACCTGATCCACGCGCTGCTCACCGGGTTGGGCTTTACCGTGATGGCGCTGCTGGGCGTGACCATCGGCAACACCGACGGCAATATCATCGACTTCGTGGTGTTCGGCATTCTGCACGGCACCGCCACCAAGTGGTATCTGGTGCCGGTGGTGGCCGCCGTCTGGTTTGTCGGCTATTACGCCATTTTCCGCTTCGCCATCCAGCGCTTTAACATCAAAACGCCGGGCCGCGAAAGCGACAGCGCCGTCAGCCAGAGCGCGCCGGCCGGCGCGGTGGGCAAATCCGGCTACAACGTGCCGGCAATTTTGGCGGCGCTCGGCGGCCCGGACAACATCATCACGCTGGACAACTGCATCACCCGCCTGCGCCTGTCGGTCAATGACATGAACCGGGTGGACGACGCGGCGCTGAAGGCCAACCGCGCCATCGGTGTGGTGCATCTCAACGAGCATAACCTGCAGGTGGTGATCGGCCCACAGGTGCAATCGGTGAAGGATGAATTAGACTCACTGATAGCCACGGCGCAACCTGCCGCGGCGCTGCAGGGAGCCACCCATGTTTGATTTCGCCACCCCGATCGACCGCCACGGCACCTGGTGCACCCAGTGGGACTATATCGCCGATCGCTTCGGCAGCGCCGATCTGCTGCCGTTCACCATCTCCGATATGGATTTCGCCACCGCGCCGTGCATTCTCGAAGCGTTGCAGCAGCGCCTGCAGCACGGCGTGCTGGGCTACAGCCGCTGGCAGCACGAGGATTTTCTCGGCGCGCTGCGCCACTGGTATCAGCAACGTTTCAACGCCGCCATCGACACCGCAACGGCGGTGTACGGCCCTTCCGTTATCTACATGGCGGCGCAGCTGATCCGCCAATGGTCCGTACCGGGCGACTACGTGGTGACCCATACTCCGGCCTACGACGCCTTCTACAAAGTGATCCTCGCCAACCAGCGCCAGCTGTTGGCCTGCCCGCTGCACAAGGCCGGCGACGACTGGCGCTGCGACATGGCGCACCTTGAGGCCTTGCTGGCGCGGCCGCAGACCAAGATCCTGCTGCTGTGCAGCCCGCATAACCCCACCGGCAAAGTGTGGCGCCGCGACGAGCTGCAGCAGATGGCCGAACTGTGCGAGCGCCACGACGTGCGCGTCATCAGCGATGAGATCCACATGGACATGGTCTGGGGGGAACACCGCCATACGCCGTGGAGCCAGGTGGCGACCGGCGGCTGGGCCCTGCTGACCTCCGGTTCCAAGAGTTTCAATATCCCGGCGCTGACCGGTGCCTACGGCTTCATCAGCGACGACGCCAGCCGCGAAGCTTACTTCCAGCAGCTCAAAGCCCGCGACGGCCTCTCATCGCCGGCGGTGCTGGCGGTCGCCGCGCACGTGGCCGCCTATCGCCACGGCGAACCCTGGTTGGATTCCCTGCGCGACTATCTGCAGGATAATCTGACCTACGTCGCCGAGCGGTTGGAACAGGCGTTTCCGGCGCTGGGCTGGCGCCCGCCGCAGGCCACCTACCTGGCCTGGATCGATCTGCGGCCGTTGGCCGTTGACGATCGGGCGCTGCAGCAGGCGCTGATCGAGCGCGAAAAGGTGGCGATCATGCCGGGCTTTACCTACGGCGAGGAAGGCCGCGGGTTCCTGCGCCTCAACGTCGGCTGCCCGCGCAGCAAGCTGGAGGCCGGCATGGACAAGCTGATCGCCGGATTGCGGTTGGTGCTGGGCGAGCAATAGCGCGAGGGGGCGAGCCTCCGCCCGCCCCTCGATTACCCCTGAACAGTCGGAATGTCCTCCAGGCGGCGATAGACCGTCAGGCCCCACTCGTTGGCCAGCCGCACGTCGTTATCGGCCCCCGCAGACGCCCCTTCGATGCGATACACCGCCTGACACTGCGCAATCAGCCGGTGGGCCACCGGGTAAAGAAACGTCTCGCTCACCGCATCGCCAACCTGAGTGGACCCCGCCGCCGCCGCCAAAGGCAGCGCCAGCCATTCGCCGATCACCGGCACGTGCCCTCGCAGGTAAACCGCCAGCGCCGCCTGTTCCAGGCGCGCCAGATTGGCGGCGATACGCTGCGGATCGCCATCGGTGCCGCTGCGATAGGGGCCGGCGATCAGGATTTGTTGGGCTTTCATCGTTCTTCCTCCAACGTCCGGTTCAAGGCGACAAACTGCAGCAGCATGATAGTCTTGGCGTCAACGATCGTGCCCTGGCGAATCGCCTGCAGGGCTTGCGCCAGCGGCAGCTCGAGCACTTCCAGATCTTCCCCCTCCGCCGCCACCCCGCCGCCCTCGTTGATGCGATCGCCCGCCTGATACTCGCCGACGAAAAAGTGCAGCTTCTCGGTGACCGAGCCTGGGCTCATGTAGGCTTCGAACACCTTTTCCACGTTCTGCACGAAATAGCCGGTTTCCTCTTCCGCTTCGGCGCGGATGCGCGCCTCCGGCGACGCGTTGTCCAGCAACCCGGCGGCAGCCTCAATCAACATGCCGTCATGGCCGTTGACGAACACCGGAAAACGGAACTGGCGCGTCAGGATCACCGTTTGCGCCTGCCGGTTGAACAGCAAAATCACCGCGCCGTCGCCGCGATCGTAGGTCTCACGGCTCTGTCGCTGCCAAACGCCGTCGCGCCGCAGAAAATCAAAGGTGGTTTTTTTCAGCAGGTACCAGTCATCGGACAACACCCGGGTTTCGACAATGCGAACCCTGTCTTTGGTGGCTATCATCGGTTTACTCCGCCAGAGGAAGGAAATTGATAATATCGTGCAGTTTCGTGTATTATCAAGGTATTTCGTGCAAAGCAAATTTGAGAGGAAAATGGCCATGTTGACCAGCCAGCGCAAGAAAATCATCCTGGAAAAACTGGCCGAGGATGGCCAGGTGTTGGCCAAGCAGCTCAGCGAAATGTTTGGGTTGTCGGAAGACACTGTCCGGCGCGATCTGCGCGAACTCGACGCCGAGGGGTTGCTGCAACGGGTACATGGCGGCGCCCTGCCGGTTTCCTCTGCCATTGCCAGCTTCGCCGAGCGCAATCAGTTGGAATCCGGCGCCAAACGCGCGATCGCCAAAGCCGCAGCGGCGCTGATCGCCCCCGGCCAGGTAGTGATTATCGACGGTGGCACCACCTCTGCAGAACTGGTCCGGCAGCTGCCGCTCAACCTGAACGCCACTATCGTCACCCACAGCCCCAGCGTCGCCGTGGGCCTGGTCGATCATCCCACGGTGGAGGTGATCCTGATCGGCGGCCGGCTGTACAAGCATTCGATCGTCAGCGTTGGCGCCGCCGCGGTGGAAGCGATGTCGCATATTCGCGCCGATATCTATTTTATGGGCGTGACCGGCGTGCACCCCACCGCGGGGCTGAGCACCGGCGATCTGGAAGAAGCCTACATCAAGCGGGCGCTCGCGGCCCGCGCGGCGGAAACCGTGGTGCTGGCCTCCGCCGCCAAGCTTAACGCCGCCTCGCAGTATGCGATCGGTGACATTACGCTGGCGCATACCATCATCGTTGAACGCGCCACCGACGACGCATTGATCGCGCCGTTGCAGCAGGCGGGCGTCAGCGTGTTGAAAGCCTGATTCACGACGATAATGCGATACACCTCGTATTATTTGTGATGCAAGTCACTTTTTTATGCAACGAGATAGCAAGTTTCATTCATTTGTTTTTATACTGTTCTGCACTTTACCTACGATAAATTAGCGAGTGCCCAGCATGATCGATCCCCGCCTACCGCTTACCGACATTCACCGCCATCTCGACGGCAATATCCGCGCGCAGACCATTCTCGACCTCGGTCGCCAGTTCAATCTCGCCCTGCCGGCCAACGATTTGGAGAGCCTGCGCCCGCACGTGCAGATCACCCACGCCGAACCGGATCTGGTCAGCTTCCTGCAAAAACTGGACTGGGGCGTGGCGGTGCTGGGCGATCTGGACGCCTGCCGCCGCGTGGCCTACGAAAACGTCGAAGACGCCGCCAACGCCGGCCTGCACTACGCCGAGCTGCGTTTTTCCCCTTACTACATGGCGATGAAGCACCAGCTGCCGGTCGCCGGCGTGGTGGAAGCGGTGATCGACGGGATCCGTTCGGGCTGCCGCGATCGCGACATCGACATTCGCCTGATCGGCATCATGAGCCGCACCTTTGGCGAGGCCGCCTGTCTGCAGGAATTGGAAGGGTTGCTGGCGCACCGCGACGGCATTACCGCGCTGGATTTGGCGGGCGATGAGCTGGGCTTCCCCGGCAGCCTGTTCCTCAACCACTTTAACCGCGCGCGCGACGCCGGCCTGCGCATCACCGTGCACGCGGGCGAAGCCGCCGGCCCGGAAAGCATCTGGCAGGCGATCCGCGAGCTGGGCGCCGAGCGTATCGGTCACGGGGTGAAAGCGGTCGAAGATCCGGCACTGATGGACTTCCTGGCGGAACACGGCATCGGCATCGAATCCTGCCTGACCTCCAACATCCAGACCAGCACCGTGCCTTCGCTGGCGCAGCATCCGCTGGCCACCTTCCTGCGCCACGGCGTGCTGGCATCGATCAACACCGACGATCCGGCGGTTCAGGGCATCGAGATCGAGCACGAATACCGCGTCGCCGCGCCGCAGGCCGGGCTGACGCCGGAGGAAATCCGCACCGCACAAGAAAACGGCCTGAAGCTGGCCTTCCTCAGCGAGCAGGAAAAACAGGCGCTGCGCGCCAAAGTTCAGGGTTAACTCTCTTTATTATGGGCGCGGTCACGCGCCCATCGTCATTTGGCCACCAGCGCCTCCGCCTCGGCCCGCTGTTTGGCGGTTTTACGCGCATAGCGCTGCGCGAGCACCGCACACACCATCAGCTGCACCTGGTGAAAAATCATCAGCGGCAGCACCATGGCGCCCACCGCTGCAGCCGGGAACAGCACGTTGGCCATCGGGATGCCGTTCGCCAGGCTCTTTTTCGAGCCGCAGAAAACGATGGTGATCTCGTCGGCGGTATTGAAGCCCAGCCAGCGCGCCGCATAGGTGTTGATCACCAGCACCACCGTCAGCAGCACCAGCGACATCACCAGAATGGTCAGCAGCGACCAGCCGTCGATACGGTGCCAAATCCCTTCCACCACCGCCGCGCTGAACGCGGTGTACACCACCAGCAGGATCGACGAACGGTCGGTCAGGTTGATCAGCTTGCGATGGCGATCGACCCACTTGCCGATCAGCGGCCGCGCCAGGTGACCGACTACGAACGGCACCATCAGCTGCAGAATGATTGAACCGATGGCGTGCAGCACGTCGGTATTGCCGCCCTGGGTATGCATTAACGCCCCCACCAGCAGCGGCGACAGGAACACGCCGAGAATGCTCGACGCCGAGGCGCTGCAGATCGCCGCCGCCACGTTGCCGCCCGCCGCCGAGGTAAAGGCGATGGCCGATTGCACCGTGGCCGGCAGCGCGCACAGGTAGAGGAAGCCGAGATAGACCGTCGGCGTCATGATGCCCGGCACCAGCAGGTTCATCGCCAGCCCAAGCAGCGGGAACAGCGCAAAGGTGCTGAGGAACACCAGCAGATGCAGCTTCCAGTGGCTCATGCCGGCGACGATCGCCTCGCGCGACAGCTTGGCGCCGTGCATAAAGAACAGCAGCGCGATGGCGGCGGTGGTCAGGTGCTCAAAGAAGGTTTTCCAGATGCCTTCGCAGGGGAACAGCGAGGCGACGATCACCACCAAAATCAGAACCAACAAAAATTTATCAATGCGCAAACGCTGCAACCAGGACATGAAACGGATTTCCTTGCACGTAAAGTCGTAAAAAGGCCCGACGCTGCGCCGGGCCACTGGAGAAACGGGCGGTATCAGGCCACCGGCAGCGCCTGCTGCAGCCGGGCCGACTCCAGCCCCAGTTCGATCAATGCCATCACCGCAATGGCGTCGGCGGCCGGCACCGGGTTTTCGCCGATGCCGGCGATCGCGTCGCGCACCGCGGCGTAATATGCCGGGTAGTTACCGGGAATGTTAAGCAGCGGTTGCTCCGCCAGCAGATCGCCACGTGACAGCGTCATCACCCCGTCGCGCATATCATAGCCCCAGTCGGCCTGCGGCAGGCGCTCGCCGGCCTTCAGCCGGTCTTCCTGCGGGTCCAGGCCGTATTTGACATAGCTGCCGCGGGTGCCGTGCACCACGTAGCGCGGGCTCTCCGCCGCCGCCAGCATGCTGGCGTGCAGCACCACGCGACGATTGCCATAGCTCAGCAGCGCGTGGAAATAGTCCACCGCCTGCGCGCCCGGCCGCAGCTCCCCCAAATCGACGAACAGCCGGTCGGGCTTGCCGAATAACTGCAGCGCCTGATCGAGCAAATGCGGTCCCAAATCGAACCAGATGCCGCTGCCGACGCCGCCTTGTTCGCGCCAGCGCTGGCGCACCTGCGGCCGGTAGCGATCGAAATGCGACTCGAAATAGACCACCTCGCCCAGCGCCCCCTCATTCAGCAGCGCTTTCAGGGTAAGGAAATCGCTGTCCCAGCGGCGGTTATGGAATACCGACAGCAGCAACCCGCTCTGCTGCGCCTGCTGTTGCAGCACCTGCGCTTGTGACAATGTCACGGTAAACGGTTTATCCACCACCACGTGCTTGCCGGCGGCCAGCGCCTGCTGCGCCAGCGGGAAATGGGTATCGTTGGGGGTAGGAATCACGATCAGATCGAGGGCCGGATCGGCGAACAGCGCCTGCGCATCACCCACCACCGCCATCGACGGCCAGTCGGCGTGCACTTTGCCGGCATCGCTGCTGGCGACGGCGGCCAGCTCGAGCCCCGGCGTACCGGCGATCAGCGGCGCATGAAAGGTTTTGCCGGCGTAGCCGTAACCGACCAGCCCGACACGAATTTTCTCAGCCATGGGATTTCCTCTTGCAGGCTCACGACAGACCTTTCGATTTGACACCATGCGGCCGGATGGAACAAGAAGTAAATGAGATGTTAATTTAAAGCGGGCTCGATACGGCGTCGAGTAGCCAAACGTGCTGCCACGCGCCGCGATGCCGAGCTATCCGGTTGATTGAGATGACGAAGCCGGTATTACCCGCTAAGCTATGCCGCCTGTGATCCCCGTTTCAATCAGGAAGCCTTTATGTCTCAAGCTGAATACTCTCGTATCGGCGGTTGGTTGCTGGCCCCGCTGGCCTATCTGATCGTCACCCTGCTCAGCGCCAGTTTGATGCTGCTCCTGTACGCCATGGCGATCTTTATGCCCGAGTCGCGCGACTACCTGCTGACCAACGCCCAGGCGTTTACCCTGCAATGGTACTTTTCGGTGCTGACCACGCTCTTGATGTGGTGCTTTACCCTGTGGCTGGTGCTTTTGTTTTGCCGGCGGTCGCTGCGCTTCCCCAAGCTGTTCTTGCTGTGGCTGCTGATCACGGTGATCCTGGCGGTGAAAGCCTTTGCCTTCGCGCCGGTGCCGGATGAAGTGGCGGTGCGCAGCCTCGGCTGGCCGCTGCTGATGGCGGCGCTGCTGGTGCCTTACATCAAGCGTTCGCAGCGGGTCAAAGGCACCTTTACCGAACGTTAAAGGCGATTGCAGCACGTTTTATCGGGTGGTTTGTGTAAATTTTCACCAAAAAAGGCAATACCCCTGCGATTCATATGTTGTCGTCCGGCCGCCGATTCCCGATAATAGGCGGCTTTTATTTTTTTAGGCATCGCAATGACCGAATACCTGCTCCTGTTTGTCGGCACCGTACTGGTGAACAACTTCGTTCTGGTGAAGTTTCTTGGCCTGTGCCCGTTCCTCGGCGTTTCCAAGAAGCTGGAAAGCGCCATCGGCATGGGAATGGCCACTACCTTCGTCATGACGCTGGCCTCCGTCAGCGCCTGGGTGATCAACACCTTTATTCTGGTTCCGCTGGATCTGGTGTACCTGCGCACGCTCTCCTTCATTCTGGTGATCGCCGTCGTCGTGCAGTTCACCGAGATGGTGGTGCGCAAAACCAGCCCGGCGCTCTACCGCCTGCTGGGGATCTTCCTGCCGCTGATCACCACCAACTGCGCGGTACTTGGCGTAGCGTTGCTTAACGTCAACCTCGGCTACAACTTCCTGCAGTCCGCCGTTTACGGCTTCAGCGCCGCCGCCGGTTTCTCGCTGGTCATGGTGCTGTTCGCCGCCATTCGCGAACGCCTGGCGGTCGCCGACGTGCCGGCGCCGTTCCGCGGCTCCTCGATCGCGCTGATCACCGCCGGGCTGATGTCGCTGGCCTTTATGGGCTTTACCGGGCTGGTGAAATTCTAATGACTGCGTTGTGGATAGCTATCGCGGCTTTAAGCGCGCTCGGACTGCTGTTCGGACTGGTGCTGGGCTACGCCGCGCGCCGTTTTGAGGTGGAAGAGGATCCGGTTGCCGAGCAGGTCGACGCGATCCTGCCGCAGAGCCAGTGCGGCCAGTGCGGCTACCCCGGTTGCCGCCCCTACGCCGAGGCGGTGGCCAACGGCGAGATGATCAACAAATGCGCGCCGGGCGGCGAACAGGTGATGCTGAAGCTGGCGGAGCTGCTCAACGTCGAGCCGCAGCCGCTGGGCAGCGAAGCCGCCGCTGAGCCGGAGCGTAAGGTGGCCTATATCGACGAGGCCAACTGCATCGGCTGCACCAAGTGCATTCAGGCCTGTCCGGTGGACGCCATCGTCGGCGCCACCCGCGCCATGCACACCGTCATCACCGACCTCTGCACCGGCTGCGATCTGTGCGTCGCCCCTTGCCCTACCGACTGTATTGAAATGAGACCGGTCGCCACCACCACTGCCAACTGGAAGTGGGACATGAAGACGATCCCGGTGCAAGTGATCCACGTGGAGCAACATGCTTAATCTGTTCGCCGCCTTTAAAAAAGACCGGATCTGGGATTTCGACGGCGGGATCCATCCACCGGAAATGAAAACGCAGTCCAGCGGTGTGCCGCTGCGTGTCGCTCCCCTGCCCAAGACCTTTATCATTCCGCTGCAGCAACATCTGGGGCCCGAAGGCGAGCTGTGCGTCAACGCCGGCGATCGGGTGTTGAAAGGCCAGCCGCTGACCGTCGGCCGTGGCCGCACCGTGCCGGTACACGCCCCAACCTCGGGCACCGTCAGCACCATTACGCCGCATATCACCGCTCACCCTTCCGGGCTGACGGAACTGTGCGTGATTATCGAGGCGGACGGGGAAGACCGCTGGTGCGAGCGCGATCCGGTGGCGGACTACCGCCAGGCGCCCGCCGCGGAGCTGGTTCAACGTATTCATCAGGCCGGCATCGCCGGGCTGGGCGGCGCCGGTTTCCCGACCGCCAGCAAGCTGCAGGGCGGCATGAGCGGCGTGGAAACGCTGATCCTCAACGCCGCAGAGTGCGAGCCTTACATCACCGCCGACGATCGCCTGATGCAGGAACATGCCGATCAGATCATTGAAGGCACGCAGATCCTGCAACACATTCTGCAACCCAAGGTCACGCTGATCGGCATCGAAGACAACAAACCGGAAGCGATCGCGGCGCTGAAACAGGCGTTGCGTGGCCAGTCCGGCATTGGGCTGCGCGTTATTCCCACCAAATACCCGTCCGGCGGCGCCAAGCAGCTGACCAAGATCCTCACCGGCAAGGAAGTGCCGCCCGGCAAGCACTCCTCTGCTATCGGCGTATTGATGCAAAACGTCGGCACCGCCTACGCCATCAAACGAGCGATCGTCGACGGCGAACCGCTGATTGAACGCGTAGTGACCCTGACCGGCGAGGCGATCGAGCGCCCGGGCAACCTGTGGGCGCGCATCGGCACGCCGGTGCAGCACCTGCTACACTTCGCCGGTTTCCGCCCGCAGGCGCAGCAGATGGTGGTCATGGGCGGCCCGCTGATGGGCTTTACCCTGCCCGCGTTGAACGTGCCGATCGTCAAGATCAGCAACTGCATTCTGGCGCCGACGGTCGATGAAATGACGCCGCAGGAACCGGAGCAGTCCTGTATCCGCTGCGGCCTGTGCGTAGACGCTTGCCCTGCCGGGCTGCTGCCGCAGCAGCTGTACTGGTTCAGCCGCGGACAAGAGCACGACAAGGCGCGCAACCATAACCTGTTCGACTGCATCGAATGCGGCGCCTGCGCGTTCGTCTGCCCCAGCAACATCCCGCTGGTGCAGTACTACCGTCAGGAAAAGGCCGAGATCAAGGCTATCGATCTGGAGGCGGCGCGTACCGCCGAGGCCAAGGCGCGTTACGAAGCCAAGCTCGCGCGCCTGGAGCGCGAGAAGCTGGCACGCGAAGAGCGGCATAAAAAGGCCGCCGTCAAACTGACCGACGACGATCAGAGTGCGGTGCAGGCCGCGCTGGCGCGCGTGCGCAGCAAAAATACCGAAGCGGCGGTGACGCCGGTCAACGGCCAGCAGCCGGATAACAGCGAGATGATCGCCGCCCGCGAAGCGCGTAAAGCGCAGGCGCGCGAACGCCGAGCCCAGTTGGCGGCCGAAGCAGAGCAAGCCTCACCGGCCGTTTCCGGCGACGACGCGCGCAAAGCCGCCGTGGCCGCGGCGCTGGCCCGTGTGAAAGCACGCAAAGAAGTGCCGGCCGCAGATGGCACTGCTCCTGCCGTAGCAGAGGACGATCCGCGTAAGGCGGCGGTCGCTGCCGCCCTGGCGCGCGTCAAAGCCAAAAAAGCAGAGCAGCAGGCGGACGCCCCTGTTCCAGCGGAAACGGCGCCGGCAACCACTGAGGAAGATCCGCGTAAGGCGGCGGTGGCTGCAGCCCTGGCGCGTGTCAAAGCCAAGAAAGCGGCGCAGCAGGCGGACGCCCCTGCACCGGCGGAAACGGCGCCGGTAACCGCCGAGGAAGATCCGCGCAAGGCCGCGGTGGCAGCGGCTATCGCGCGTGCCAAAGCCAAGAAAGCGGCGCAGCAGGCGGACGCCCCTGCTCCAGTGGAAACGGCGCCGGCAACCGCCGAGGAAGACCCGCGTAAGGCGGCGGTGGCAGCGGCTATCGCACGCGCCAAAGCCAAGAAAGCGGCGCAGCAGGCGGACGCTCCTGCTCCAGCGGAAACGGCGCCGGCAACCGCCGAGGAAGACCCACGTAAGGCGGCGGTGGCAGCGGCTATCGCCCGCGCCAAAGCCAAGAAAGCGGCGCAGCAGGCGGACGCCCCTGCACCGGAGGAAACGGCGCCGGCAACCGCCGAGGAAGATCCGCGCAAGGCGGCGGTGGCAGCGGCTATCGCCCGCGCCAAAGCCAAGAAAGCCTCCAGAGCATCGCTGGCGGCCGAAACGGAAGAAAAATGATCGATAGCGGCGCCGGGCCTTTGCCGGGCGCCGTTTAATCGATAGAAATCAGGTAGGTGTAATCCACTTCAATCTGGCGCAGTTTGGATTCCGGATTCCACTCTTTGGTTTGAATGATCTCCATTTCCATACTGCCGCGCACCTCATCCTTCAGTCCCGGCATCACATGCGACATCAGGTAGCCGAAAAACTGCACGCACTCTTTCGCTGAGCCTTTATGTTTGATGGAGATAAATTCGCGGCTCGGCAGATGAAAGGTGTCTATCTGATGGTTGGAAAGAATATCTTTTTTGTGTTCAGAATCGACCGCCATCACCAGCGTGGATGACAGCTCGTCGCCTTCCCCGGCATGGGGAGAGTAGATGCTGTAAATCCGCCGACAGTCGACGTGCAGCCCCTTGAAGAAGTCGTTGAAAATCTCGTCCTTCATCGCCATGCAGGAAGAGTACTCCAGCTCCTGCTCGGAGGCGAAATCCAGCCGGCGCGTGAAGCCGACCAACTGCATCTCGGGCAGCGTCAGTCGCTTCACCTCCGGATAATAACCGGCGCCGTAGCTGGCTTCGAAGTTAAAGCGCGGCATCAGGTTTTTCACGTCCCAGTGCTCCATCGCGCGGTAGCGATTGGGGGTGATGTTGAAGCGCTGCTTGAACATGCGGGTAAAGGTCTGCTGCGAGTCGAAGCCCAGCTCATCAGAAATGTCGATGATCGAGCGACGGGTGATGCGCAGCGCCACCGCGGCGCGCGTCAGGATGCGCGAACGGATATAGGTGGCGAGTTGAATGCCGGTAATACGCTTGAATTTACGCTGCAGATGCCACTTGGAATAGCCCGAAATACGCGCGACTTCATCCAGGTTTGGCCGTTTCTCCAGATGTATCTCCACCCACTCAATTAGCTCTTCAATAAAAAAAATGTCTTCATTTGTCATTATTATGGATTCACTAACTCAATAATGTCGCGATAGTAACCTACACAGATTATGTGAAAGTTGTTATTTTGTGCGAAAACTTGGAGAAAAATCATATCTCATTCATACGGTTACCCGGTTTTTTGCGGTCGATAACGGCACAAGTTCCACTGACAATTCCTTACGTTAGCCCATTTTTCGGCCAAAAAAAATCAAATTGCATTGCCCCGATCGCCGCGAATGCGAAAAGCTGAATACCCCTATTATTAAGGCGTATTACCCTCGCATCGAATCAGGTAGAATGCTCGGCTATCATTTTTGCCGCGCCTTCAGAACGGCGCATCGAAACTGCCGCAGGCGCGGCGCAGAAGGTATCGTTACTCTATGAAGTTCAGGCCGGTATCACCCACAGCCGCCAAAGGCTTACACATCGCCAGCTCGCCTTTCACCCACAACCAGCAAAGCACCAGTCGCATCATGCTGTGGGTTATGTTGGCGTGCATTCCCGGCATCGCGGCACAGATTTGGTTCTTCGGCTACGGCGTATTGATTCAGGTGGCGCTGGCGGCGATCGTCGCGCTGGCAGCGGAAGGCGCGATCCTCAAGCTGCGCAAGCTGCCGGTGCGCAGCCGGCTGGCGGATAACTCCGCCCTGCTGACCGCGCTGCTGCTCGGCATCAGCCTGCCGCCGCTGGCCCCCTGGTGGATGATCGTCATCGGTACTTTCTTCGCCATCGTCATCGCCAAGCAGCTGTACGGCGGCCTCGGGCAGAACCCGTTCAACCCGGCAATGGTCGGTTACGTGGTGTTGCTGATCTCCTTCCCGGTACAGATGACCAGCTGGCTGCCGCCGGATGAGCTGCGTGCCACCGCGCTGTCGCTCCACGACACGCTGCTGGCCATTTTCAGCGGCCATACCTCGCAAGGCGCGACGCTGCACGAACTGCAGATGGGCGTGGACGGCATCAGCCAGGCCACGCCGCTCGACGGCTTCAAAACCGGCCTGCGCAGCGGCCACAGCGTGGAACAGGTGCTGCAGCAGCCGCTGTTTGGCGGCGCCCTGGCCGGCATCGGCTGGCAGTGGGTCAACCTCGGCTTCTTGGCCGGCGGCCTGTTTATGCTGGCGCGCCGCCTGATCCATTGGCAGATCCCTTTCAGCATGTTGGCCGCCATCGCCTTCTGTTCCGGCCTGGCCTGGTGGATCGATCCGGCGCATCAGGCTTCGCCGCTGATCCACCTGTTCTCCGGCGCCAGCATGCTGGGCGCGTTCTTTATCGCCACCGATCCGGTCAGCGCCTCCACTACGCCGAAGGGCCGTTTGATCTACGGCGCGCTGATCGGCGTGCTGGTATGGCTGATCCGCGTCTATGGCGGCTACCCTGACGGCGTAGCCTTCGCCGTGCTGCTCGCCAACATCACCGTCCCGTTAATCGACCACTACACGCAGCCGCGCGTGTACGGCCATCGCTAAGGAGCCGCCATGCTGAATTCCATGAGAAAGCACGGCACCACGCTGGCGGTGTTCGCGGCGGTCACCACCGGCCTGACCGCCGTGGTTTACGCCCTGACGAAAACCACCATCGCCCATCAGGCGGCGCTGCAGCAAAAAGCGCTGCTCGATCAGGTGGTACCGCCGGAAAACTACGACAACGTCATGCAAAACGAATGCTTCCTGGTCAGCGATTCAGCGCTGGGCGACGGCGCACCGCACCACTTGTACCTGGCGCGCAAAAACGGGCAACCGACCGCCGCCGCGCTGGAAACCACCGCGCCGGACGGCTACTCCGGGGCCATCAAGCTGCTGGTCGGCGCCGATTTCAACGGCACGGTGCTCGGCACCCGCGTGATTGAACACCACGAAACCCCGGGGCTGGGGGACAAAATCGAACTGCGCATTTCCGACTGGATTTCCTTCTTCAGCGGCAAGAAAATCGAAGGCCCGGACGATAAGCGCTGGGCGGTGAAGAAAGACGGCGGCATGTTCGACCAGTTCACCGGCGCCACCATCACCCCGCGAGCGGTGGTCAATGCGGTACGCCGCACGGCGTTGTATATGGAAACGCTGCCGCCTAAACTTGAAAGCTTACCTGCGTGTGGAGCCAGCGAATGAGTGAAGCCAAAGAATTGATCGTCCAGGGGCTGTGGAAAAACAACTCCGCCCTGGTGCAGCTGCTGGGCATGTGTCCGCTGCTGGCGGTGACCTCCACCGTCACCAATGCGCTCGGCCTGGGGCTGGCCACCACGCTGGTGCTGACGCTGACCAACGCCTCCATCTCCGCGGTGCGCCGCTGGGTGCCGAGCGAGGTGCGCATTCCTATCTACGTGATGATCATCGCCGCCGTGGTGAGCATCGTGCAGATGCTGATCAACGCCTATGCCTTCGGCCTGTATCAGTCGCTCGGCATCTTTATTCCGTTGATCGTGACCAACTGCATCGTGGTGGGCCGCGCCGAAGCGGTGGCCGCCAAGAAGCCGGTCGGCCTCTCGGCGCTGGACGGCATGGCCATCGGCCTCGGCGCTACCGGCGTGATGGTAACGCTGGGCTCGATGCGCGAACTGTTGGGCAACGGCACGCTGTTCGACGGCGCCGATCAGCTGCTGGGCGGCTGGGCCAAGTCGCTGCGCATCGAAGTGGTGCATTTCGACAGCCCCTTCCTGCTGGCGATGTTGCCGCCGGGCGCCTTTATCGGCCTGGGGCTGCTGCTGGCGGTCAAATATCTGATCGACGAAAAAATGAAGGCGCGCAAAGCCCGCGCCGTGGCGGTGGAACCGCTGCTGGAACAAGGACGTGCTGAGAAGGCCTGATGAACAAGCAGAAGCGACTGGAAATTCTGACCCGGCTGCGCGACAACAATCCGCACCCGACCACCGAGCTGGTGTATACCACGCCGTTTGAACTGCTGATTGCGGTGCTGCTGTCTGCGCAAGCCACCGACGTGAGCGTCAACAAAGCGACCGCCAAGCTTTATCCGGTCGCCAACACCCCCGCCGCCATGCTGGCGCTGGGGGTTGATGGCGTCAAGGAGTACATCAAGACCATCGGCCTGTTCAACAGCAAAGCCGAAAACGTGATCAAAACCTGCCGCATGCTGCTGGAGCTGCACGGCGGCGAAGTGCCGGAAGACCGTGCCGCGCTGGAAGCGTTGCCCGGCGTCGGCCGCAAGACCGCCAATGTGGTGCTCAACACCGCCTTCGGCTGGGCCACCATCGCCGTCGACACCCATATCTTCCGGGTGTGCAATCGCACCCACTTCGCGCCGGGCAAAAACGTCGATCAGGTGGAGGAGAAGCTGTTGAAGGTGGTGCCCGCCGAATTCAAGGTCGATTGCCACCACTGGCTTATCCTGCACGGCCGCTATACCTGCATCGCGCGCAAACCGCGCTGCGGCTCCTGCATTATCGAAGACCTGTGCGAGTATAAAGAAAAGGTTTATCCGGAGTCCTGAGTTTGTGGGGTGCGGCAAACCGTACCCCACCGCGCCCTTCCCCCCGCCAACGCCTCTTTTTTATCGGAAATGTGATATCGCGCAGCAGTAACCCCGGCGTTATCACGGTTTTCAGTGAAAAACTCAGTGCCGTGTTATTTTCAAGCGAAAAATTAGTCGAAAATTGCGGTGAACGTCACGCTTTCGGGATCACAAGGCGTTCACAAATGCCAGTCCCGTTTTCCTAAATTTCTATAATTTTACAAAACGCGCCATATACACAACATTCCAACGGATTAATAACCGTACATACACTGATGCGCTAAAAAATAGCAATTCAGCAGAATATATCCCTGTTTAAAATCCGTATAGCTTTTAATCAAAACAAAAAATCGGCAAACCATTAAAACCCGAAAGTTAATACTGCATAACATTTGCAACATCGAGGCATAATCCTGCGGGCGTTAAATGTAACCGAATATGACAAACTGCTTGCCACGTTGACAAAGATAGTGAACATTAACCGCCGTCCCCATCCTATAACAACGCAAAAGGATGCCGTTCCGCATCAACTTTTGTACTTTCCCGTCCTCCAAAGACGGGCTGCGAAAAAACAGAGGTACCAGTGTCAACAGCAAACAACCAACACCCGGAGAGCGTTAGCCTTAACGCGTTCAAACAACCGAAAGCGTTCTATCTGATCTTCTCGATCGAACTGTGGGAGCGTTTCGGCTATTACGGCCTGCAGGGCATCATGGCGGTTTATCTGGTCAAGATGCTCGGCATGAGCGAAGCCGACTCCATCACCCTGTTCTCTTCCTTCAGCGCCCTGGTATACGGCTTCGTCGCCATCGGCGGCTGGCTGGGCGACAAGGTGCTGGGCGCCAAACGCGTGATCGTGCTCGGCGCGCTGGTGCTGGCCGCCGGTTACGCCATGGTGGCTTACTCCGGCCACGACATCTTCTGGGTCTACATGGGGATGGCGACCATCGCCGTGGGCAGCGGCCTGTTCAAGGCCAACCCGTCCTCCCTGCTGTCCACCTGCTATGAGAAAGACGATCCGCGTATCGACGGCGCCTTCACCATGTACTACATGTCGGTGAACATCGGTTCCTTCTTCTCCATGCTGGCGACTCCGTGGCTGGCGGCAAAATACGGCTGGAGCGTGGCGTTCTCCCTGAGCGTGGTCGGCATGCTGATCACCCTGGTCAACTTTATGATGTGCCACAAGTGGGTGAAGGAAAACGGTTCCAAGCCTGACTTCAAGCCGCTGCATCTGCCGAAACTGCTGATGGTGCTGGTCGGCATCGTGGCGCTGATCGCCGTGTCCAGCTGGCTGCTGCACAACCAGGTGATTGCGCGCTGGGCGCTGGCCCTGGTTTCCGCCGGCATCGTATTGGTGTTCGCCAAGGAAACCTTCGCCCTGCACGGCGCCGCACGCCGCAAGATGATCGTCGCCTTCCTGCTGATGCTGGAAGCGGTGGTGTTCTTCGTGCTGTACAGCCAGATGCCAACCTCGCTGAACTTCTTCGCCATCCATAACGTGGAACACAGCATCTTCGGCGTCGCCTTCGAGCCGGAGCAGTATCAGGCGCTGAACCCGTTCTGGATCATGCTCGCCAGCCCGATTCTGGCCGCGCTGTATAACAAAATGGGCGATCGCCTGCCGATGCCGCACAAGTTCGCTTTCGGCATGATCCTCTGCTCCTGCGCCTTCCTGGTGCTGCCATGGGGCGCCAGCTTCGCCAACGAACAGGGCATCGTGTCGGTCAACTGGCTGATCCTGAGCTACGCGCTGCAGAGCATCGGCGAGCTGATGATTTCCGGCCTGGGTCTGGCAATGGTGGCACAGCTGGTGCCGCAGCGTCTGATGGGCTTCATCATGGGCTCCTGGTTCCTGACCACCGCCGCCGCCGCGCTGATCGCCGGTAAGGTTGCCGGTCTGACCGCCGTCCCGAGCGACATCAACGACGCGCACGCTTCGCTGGCCATCTACAGCCATGTGTTTATGCAGATCGGCATCGTCACCGCCGTCATCGCTATCCTGATGATGCTGACCGCGCCGAAGCTGTACCGCATGACGCTGGACACCACCGAAGACGCCAATCAGAAAGCGCAGGAAGCCACCGCGGCTCGCTGATCGCCGGCAGATTGAACGTAAATAAAAACACCGGGGTTAACGCCCCGGTGTTTTTTTTATGTCTGCAAGAAAAAGGCTTACGCTGACTTGGGTTTGCCGCTCAGGTTGGCCCACATGAATTCGCTTACCAGCGCGCTGTGGAACGCCGCCTGCTGCTTGTCGGCGGCGGCGCTGTGCCCGCCTTGCGTATTTTCATAGAAATAGGCCTGCTGATACCCCATCGCCTGCATGCGCGCGGCCATTTTGCGGGCGTGGGCCGGGTTGACCCGATCGTCGCTGGTCGCGGTATAGAACAGCACCGGCGGATAGGCCGTCTGCGCCTGAATGTTGTGGTATGGCGAGAAGGTCTTGATGTAGGCCCACTCCTCCGGCTTGCTCGGGTCACCGTATTCGGCGATCCACGACGCGCCGGCGGAAAGCCGGGTATAGCGCTGCATGTCCAGCAGCGGCACTTCGCAGACGATGCAGCCGAACAGCTGCGGATACAGCGTCAGCATATTGCCCACCAACAGGCCGCCGTTGCTGCCGCCGCGCGCCCCCAGATGCGGCGCCGAGGTCACCTTGCGTGTGATGAGATCTTCGGCCACGGCGGCAAAATCCTCGTAGGCACGATGGCGGTTCTGCTTGAGCGCCGCCTGGTGCCAGGCCGGGCCGTATTCGCCGCCGCCGCGGATGTTGGCCACCACGTACACCCCGCCGCGCTCCAACCAGGCCGGCGCCTTGCCGCCGAGATAGCCCGGCAGCAGCGGCACTTCAAACCCGCCGTAGCCATACAGCAGCGTCGGCGTGCTGCCGTCCGGTTTGAGATCTTTGGCGGCAATCTGGAAATACGGCACGCGGGTGCCGTCCTTGGAACGCGCAAAATGCTGGCTCACCTGGTAGCCTGACGCGTCAAAATCCTGCGGCGCCTGTTTCAGCAGCGTCGCCTCACCGCCGTCGAGATTGCCCATGTACAGCGAAGTCGGCTGCAGGAACCCGCTGACGGTCAGGAAATAGGCGTTGCTCTCTTCGTCGATGCCGCCGGCGGAAATGGTGCTGATGGCGCCGGGGTTGCCCAGCGGGCGACGTTGCCAGCTGCCGCCCTGCGGCGTCAGCACTTCCAGCCGGTTGACCACGTTATCCATGATGCTGAGGATCAGATGATCGCGGGTGCCGCTGTAGCCGCTCAGCGCCTGCTCCGCCGTCGGGGTAAACAGCAGTTGCAGCTCGCGCTTGCCCGCCAGATAGTCATCGAAGTTGGCCGCCAGCAGCGCGCCGGACGGATAACGCTTGCCGCCCACCTCCCAGTCGCTGCTCGGTTTGATCAGCAGCCATTCCCGATGCGTGTCCAGCTCGGCGTCGGCCGGGATATCGATTTTTTTCTGCCGGCCGTCCTGCATCAGCAGGAAATAGTCGCGGCGATAGAAATCCAGGCTGCGACCGACGAAATCGCGCTCAAAGCCCGGCGTGCGATCGTGATAGGCGAAGACCGCCATGTCCTCGGGCTGCGCTTCGTACAGCGTTTCGGCGGCGCTCAGCGGCGTGCCGCGCCGCCAGCGTTTGGCGATGCGCGCGTAACCGGATTGGGTCATCGATCCGGGGCCGAAATCGGTGGCGATGAACAGCGTGTCCCGATCGACCCAGGAGACCCGGCTTTTCGCCACCGGCACGTTGAAGCCGTCCTTGACGAAGCGTTTGGCCACCAGATCGAATTCGCGGATTTCGGTGGCGTCACCGCCGTCCGGCGACAGCTGCATCAGGCAATAGCGGTATTCCGGCGCCAGCGGTTGTGAGCCCTGATAGACCCAATCCTTGCCCTCCGCCTTACCCAACGCATCGATATCCAGCACCGTCTCCCAGGCCGGTTTGGCCTTGCGGTACTCGTCCAGCGTGGTGCGCCGCAGCAGGCCGCGCGGGTTGGCCTGATCCTGCCAGAAGTTGTAATAGTACTCGCCGCGCTTGCTCACCCACGGGATTTGGGTGTCTTTATTAAGGATATCCAACACCTCGCGCTCAATGCGCTGAAAGTCTTCGCCCTGACCGAAACGCGCCACGGTGCGTTGATTTTCCTGCTGCACCCATTGCAGCGCTTTTTTACCCTGCAGCTCTTCCAGCCACAGGAATTCATCGCCGGCGGCCGCGCCGCCTTCCGCCGCCATCGCCAGGCGGATACTGTTGGGTAATGAAGTCATCGCGAATACGGCTCCTGCGGTTTGCGCACTGAGTTTAATGAACTGACGTCGATTGGTGACCGGCAAAATCAAGCTCCTTTTGAGTCGACTGCAACGCCGCCCCGTCGTGGGCGACAGCCTGTGAAATAAGAGTCATTTTCAACAAGGTAGGCGTTTGGCGGCGCGGAGTCAAAGCCCACGGCCGCCGCGTTGAGTCAGGATTGAGGATAGTGGATCAGATCGTGGATACGCACCGTTTGTGAACTGGCGTTGCGGTAAGCGTGCGGCCGATCGGCCTGAAAGCGCATCGCCTCGCCGGCGGCCAGGCTGCGCCATTCGCCGTCTATCGCCAACTCCAACCGGCCGCTGATCACGATGACATGCTCGATCACGCCCGGCTCATGGGGCGACGACTCGCTGAGCGCGCCCGGCGCAAGATCGATGACGAACATATCGAAACCCAGCTGGCGATCGTAGGGAAACAGCGGCACCACGCGCATATCGGCGTTGTCCTGATCGTACACCGGCAGATCGCCGTAACGGTGCAGCGTCGCCTGCTGCTGCGCGGGGGAGGCCTCAAGAAAAGCGGAGAACGCCACGTTGAAACCGGTGGCGATCTTCCACAGCGTCGCCACCGTCGGGCTGGATTCGCCGCGTTCGATCTGCCCGAGCATCGCCTTGCTGACGCCGGTGTATTCCGCCGCCTGCGTCAGGCTCCAACCGCGCTGTGCGCGCAGCGTACGAAGGGTGTGTGCCAAATGGCCGGCAAGTTCCTGCATCCAGTTCTCCTCTGCGTGTCGAGCCCGATTATACCCGCTTGTGCGCTATAACGCACGGTGCTATGCTGATTTCTCAACGTGCGTTATAACGCACAATCACCGATTGGAGCCACTCATGCGCCCAGCCCTTTCCCTGCGCCATCTGACCCTGCCCGCCATCATGGCCGGCTTTGTCGCCGTTCTGGTGGGTTACACCAGCTCCGCCGCGATCATTTTCCAGGCCGCCGCCGCTGCGGGTGCCACGCCGGCGCAGATCGGCGGCTGGCTGAGCGCGCTGGGGATCGCGATGGGCGTCACCTCGCTCGGACTCTCGCTTTACTACCGTACCCCGATCCTCACCGCCTGGTCGACGCCCGGCGCGGCGCTGCTGGTCACCAGCCTGCCCGGCACCCCGATCAACGAGGCGATCGGCGTGTTTATCTTCGCTTCCGGTCTGATCTTGCTGTGCGGCGTCACCGGGCTGTTCGCCCGCCTGATGGACTACATTCCGCAGGCGATTTCCGCCGCGATGCTGGCGGGGATCTTGCTGCGTTTCGGTCTGGACGCCTTCGCTTCGCTGCAGCTCAATTTCCCTCTGAGCGCCGGCATGGGGCTGGCCTATCTGCTCAGCCGCCGTTATCAGCCGCGCTACGCCATCGTGCTGACGCTGGCGGCCGGGCTGGCGATCGCCGCGTTGCAGGGCAATATCCAGCTGACGCAGCATGTGCCGGCGTTCGCCATGCCGGAATTTACCGCGCCGCACTTCAGCTGGCCGACGCTGCTGGGCATCGGCGTACCCTTCTTCGTGGTGACCATGGCTTCGCAGAACGCTCCCGGCATCGCCACGCTGCAGGCGGCGGGCTACCGCGTGCCTACGTCACCGCTGATCGCCTGGACGGCGCTGACCGCGTTACTGCTGGCGCCGTTCGGCGGCTTCTCGGTGTGCATCGCCGCGATCACCGCCGCTATCTGCATGGGGCCGGACGTGCATCCCGATCCGCAGCGGCGCTATATGGGCGCGGTGGCCGCCGGCGGTTTCTACCTGCTGGCCGGGCTGTTCGGCGGCGCCATCGGCCTGCTGTTCAGCGCGTTGCCGGTCGCCCTGATCCACACCATCGCCGGGCTGGCGCTGCTCGGCACCATCGGCGGCAGCCTGCAGCGCGCGCTGCATGATGAGAAACAGCGCGACGCAGCGCTGATCGCCTTCCTCATCACCGCCTCCGGCGTCACATTACTGGGCATCGGTTCGGCCTTCTGGGGCATTGTCGGCGGCGCCATCGCCCATCTGCTGCTGTCGCTGCCGCGGCGAGGAACGGCAGCATGAGATGCCAAACGCACGCCGTGCATTGACAAGCTCGGCGGCGACGCCTTCACTTGGTGGGCACACTGCGTTTCCCGCACGAGGCCCGCATGAAAGAAAAGGAACAATGGTTACAGGTCGATCGCTATATCGCAGACAGCCTGGTAGAACAAGATGATGCCCTGTTGCAGGCGCTGGCGACCAACGCCGCCGCCGGGCTGCCGGCGCATGATGTGGCGCCGAATCAGGGCAAACTGCTGCAGCTGTTCGCCCGCATGGTGAACGCCAAACGCATTTTGGAAATCGGCACGTTGGGCGGCTACAGCACCATCTGGCTGGCGCGCGCGCTACCGGCGGGTGGCAAATTGATCACGCTGGAAGCGGATGAAAGCCACGCCGCCGTCGCCCGCCAGAATATCACTCGCGCCGGTCTCGACGGCCTGGTTGAGCTGCGCGTCGGCCCCGCCATGACTCACCTGCCGACGCTGCACACCCTGGCCCCCTTTGATCTCATCTTCATCGACGCCGACAAACCCAGCAACCCCGATTACCTGCGTTGGGCGCTTAAACTCGCGCGCCCAGGCACGGTGATTATCGGTGACAACGTGGTGCGCGATGGCGCAGTCACCGACGCCGCCAGTACGGACGCCCGTGTACAAGGCGTACGCGAGTTCTTCACGATGATGGCGCAGGAACCCCGCTTGACCGCCACCGCCTTGCAAACCGTGGGCAGTAAGGGCTGGGACGGATTTTCTCTGGCTATCGTCAATTTTTAAGTGACAATGTCACCAAGGAAGCCTATGACTGAGAAAGCTGCGCTGTTAGCTCAGCGCTTGATACGCAATGTCGAACGGGTAGATAAGCAACACGATCGGCGGCCGCCGCTGTATGACAGCGTCGGCGCTCGCCTCGGCACCGGCACCGCCGCCAACAAGCTGGGCGCCTCCTTCGATTGCGTGGCGCCGGGCATGCGTTCCTGCCCCTACCATTTTCACTACGCTCAGGAGGAAATGTTCATCATTCTGGAAGGCAGCGGTACGCTGCGGGTGGCCGGAGAAATGCTGCCGATCGTCAGCGGGGATGTCATCTTCATTCCGCCGGGCCCGGAATACCCGCACCAGATCATCAACACCTCCGATGCGCCGCTGAAGTACCTGTCCGTCAGCACGCGCGAGCAGCCGGAGCTGGTGATGTACCCGGATTCCGGCAAATACCAGGCGATGGCGCGCAGCGCAGACGGCGAGCAGGTACGCTACCTGCAGCGCCCTTCAACCTCGCTCGATTACTGGCAGGATGAACCCTGAATCGCCGTCCGGCAGCGGGAGATCCAATGCGCGCGCCGCCAGCTCGGCCACGCGGAAGTCGATATCCGCCGCCTGCCCGTCTTCCATAAACCAGGCGGCGGAGAGCCCCGACCAGGCCAGGATCCATTGCAGCAAGCGCCGGCGCTCCAGCCCGGCCAAGCGACAGACCTGTTCCACGCGCCGCTGGAAAATGGCCGGATCGGTGGCGATGCCGTAGTTGGGATTACAGAAGATATTGGCGTAATCGAAGCCCCGTTCGCCGTACAAACGCTTGGGATCGATCGCCAGCCAGCCGCGTTCGCCGAAGTCCAGCACGTTGTCATGGTGGATATCGCCGTGCAGCACGCTTTCTTCTCGCGGGCTGCTCAGCAGCTCCGCCGCCGCCGTGGCGCTGAGACGCAGCATGCCGCCGTGCGCCTGCGCCGCCGGCCACAGCGAGCTGAACCACTCCTGCAGCGGGATCAGCTCGGGCAACGGCGCGGCACGCGGCGCATGCAACGCGGCGATCGCCCGACAAAGGATCTGCGTGGCCTGCTCATCGTCGCCGTCACGCACCAGCTGCGCCAGCGAACCTTCACCCTGCGCGCGCTCCAGCAGAATACCGTCGTCGTGCCACGCCAGCACCTGCGCGGCGCCTTCCCCGCGCCACCAGCACATCAGCTGGCCGCCGAAGCGCTCTTCCTGTTCGCGGGCGATCTTCAACATAGCCGCCTCGCCCCGGTAACGCACAGGCATCAGCAAACTGCTGTGGGTTTCGAAGGCTTTGCCGTCCTGTTCCAGTTGCCAGCGTTGCAGGTAGGGAGTAAAAAGCGGGTTCATCGTCTCATGCGTCCTTGTGGCCGATCTGCGCCGCACTGTCACATTTGCGTGAGAGACGACGTATAAAATAAAGAGGGATGATACTCTCAAATATCATCGGTGTGCGGCGTCTGGCCGCCGTTTCCTCAGTATCCTAACCAAGTTTGTCGATTTTATTAACCGGTCTTGCGCGGGGTTTGATCATGACATCATTAAAACGCACGAATTATCCGCAGTTGCCCACGCCGGGCGGCCCCTATGTGCATGCGGTGCGCCACGGCGATCGCCTGTACGTGTCGGGATTGACGGCCTTCGCCACCGACGCGCAAGGCTTGAGCGCGCCAGAACAGACGCAGGAGATCCTCGAACAGCTGGCAACCATCGCCGCCAGCGAAGGCGTGAATCTCAAGGCATTGATTAAAATCAGCGTTTTCCTGACCGACATTGCCGATCTGGCGGGCGTGCGCCCGGTGCTGTTTGACTATTTCGATGGCGCGCTGCCGGCCTGTTCATTGGTGGCGGTCAGCGCGTTGTTCTCACCGCAGGTGTGCGTAGAGATAGAGGCGGTGATGGCGTTGCAATAATGCGCGGCTAGAGCGCGCCCTCATCCGGCACACAGGGGCCGATCTTGAACCAGGCTTTGGCGATCTGCCCCTGTTCCACTTCGTAGATGGCGATGACATCCATTTTGCCGCGCCCCTGCGGGAAGTTGCGCGTCACCACTTCCTGATCGACCACCATGTTCCCCACCGCCATGCGTTTTATCCGTTCGCCATACAGACTCGGCTCCTGGAAACGCACCAGATGCCGTTCGCGGATCGCCGCCTTGCCGCTGGCCAACAGCGTGTCGGGATGCTCGTAATACTGCGCGTCGTCCGCCCAGCAGGCCATGAAGGCGTCGATGTCGCGGGCGTTATAGGCGTCAAGCTGTTGTTGAACCACATCCTGCGGGCGTGCCGTTTTATCGTTCATCACATCCTCCTGCCGAAGTTAACCGCCGCATGTATCGAACCCATCACGTTAACCGCCCAGTGCTGCAGCTTGATGACACGGCGAGAGTTGAATAAAAACCCAAAAATAGCGAATAAATAACCTACCACGCCCAATGAACAATTCAAGCACCCGCGCACAAATTTTCTGCGCCGCGCCAGGGGCGGTGAAAACCGCATGGCACCGCGCGTTAATCTTTGCGGCGGTGAGGGAAATTCTGCTAATTTAGCGTGAACAGCCTGATGATAACGAAACGCTATGCAGCAAAAACAGGTGTTGGACGAAGCCAGACAGTTAAAGCGACTCAACGCCGCTACGCGGCGTCAATCCCATATGTATAAATGGATCGCGCTGATTGCGGCGCTGGATGCGCTGCTGGTATTTTGGTATGACCGGGATATGCGCAACGTCACCTTCTCGGGAGCGGTTGCGCTGGTGTGCGGCTATCTGTGGATCCGCGATCGCAACAAGGCCCGGGGTTACCGACGCGAGTTCGACCGCAAATTCGGCAAGCGCAGCGGCGATTAAGGCTGCATCGCTTCCAACACTTTAGCGCTGTCGACAATCTGCACAAACTTCACGATTTTGCCGGCGCGCAGCGTATAAATATGCGCAAAAGAGGCGCTGAAGGATTTGCCGGTGGCCCGGTAGGTGCCGTGATAAAAACCTTGCGCGATCACATTGTCACCGGCGTCGTAAAAGTGGTCGACATCGGCGCGGTAGCCTTGCCATTCGCTGCCCAGGCGCTGATGCACATTCTTGATGATATTTTCCGGGCCGATATAGGTACCGGCGTAGGGGAAACCGGCGGCTTCGGTCCACTCGGCATCGGGGGCCAGCGCAGCCAGCAGATTACGGCCGTTTTCTTCGGAACTGCCTTCATAGGTTGCGCGCACTATCTCAAGAGGGGTTGGCATGTCTCTTCTCCAATGGCTGATGAGGGTATTCCGGCCATCCCCGCGGACACAGGCTCTCACCAAGCGGAGACGGCGGAATGCGGCTATTCTAGGTTGCTTGTTTCGCTGCAAAAACCGCAGTTATGACAATAGTGGGTTGCACTTTAGTAAACAATAGCCGTTTTACTGTCATTCTCCCGGCATCCGGCGCGGCTATGCTGATTGACCGATTTCCCCCAACAGGAGCTGAACGTGTCTTTACCCTCGCTGACGCAAGAGCTGTTACAACCTTTCTCCCCCTACCAGGCGCTGGCGCAAACGCTGCTGCCGCTGACCCTCGAGTCGGACGACGGTTCGCATGACGTCGCGCACCTGCACCGGGTCTGGAAGAACTGCCGCCGAATCAGCAAGCTGGAAGGCGGCGACCGCCGCATTCTCTGCGCGGCAGTGCTGCTGCACGACGCCGTCGCGGTGGAAAAAAACTCGCCGCAGCGTCATCTGGCCTCGCGCATGGCGGCGCAGCAGGCCACGCTGACGCTGA
Organism: Serratia sp. SSNIH1; assembly: GCF_002935055.1. Taxonomy (NCBI): domain Bacteria; kingdom Pseudomonadati; phylum Pseudomonadota; class Gammaproteobacteria; order Enterobacterales; family Yersiniaceae; genus Serratia; species Serratia sp. SSNIH1. The sequence goes on along the minus strand of NZ_CP026383.1, from coordinate 2,812,436 downwards.
CCCGACTGGAATGGGCGCCGGCGGATATCGCGGCGGTGGCCCATGCTATCGAAGCGCACAGTTTTTCCGCCGGCATCCCCCCGCAAACGCTGGAGGCGAGGATCCTGCAGGACGCCGATCGTCTCGACGCCATTGGCCTGATCGGCGTGGCGCGCTGCTTCTATATCGGCGGCCGCATGCGCAGCGCGCTGTATGATGCCGCCGACCCGCGTGCCGAACATCGTCAATACGACGACAAACGTTTCAGCCTGGATCACTTCGAAACCAAGCTGTTCAAACTGCAAGACAGCTTCCAGACCGCCGCCGGGCGGCACATGGCCGAGCTGCGCACCGAACGCATGCGACGCTTTGTCGACGATCTGCTGGAAGAGGTGTAACGTGGGCTTACCGGGCATTTTCGTTATGCCCATAACATTTTCGGTCACATAACACCGTTAAACTGAAAACCAACTTCACCGAACGGGCGGCACAGATGAAAAAGTTGACGTTGAAAGAGATGACGGAAAGCGAACAGCGGGAAGTTAAAACCGAACTGGACAAGGCACGCAAAAGTCACGGCAGGCCACTGACCAACGCCGAACAACACAAGGTCAAGGACGAGGTGGTGACGCGCATCATGGCCGCCAGAGCGAAACTCGCCAAGGCTGAGCGCGCGGAACGCAAGGCCAACCGCTACCGGCCGAGCGGCGACACCTTCAGTTGGTCCGCTACCATCGGCTCCCGCCCGCCGCGCTGAGCCGTCCAAACCCTCCCCGCCGCCGCGGGGATTTTTATTTATTAGCCAAACTCATCCTCGCTACCGAATCATGAATAACAATGTTATCAATCTGTTGTAAATTGACAGCCTGATGAAGACTATTCATTATCACCCCACTTCCCCTTTTCACGAGACTGCCATGGCCTACCCACGTAACGCTGACATGCTGATGACGCCCGCGTTGCCTATTGGCGGTTTGGCGGCGGTAAAATCGAAGAAACAGACGCTCATTTGACCGGGGCGAGCTGTCCCGTCAGATGAGCTGACTGGATGGCACGCAACGCCCCGCCTTCAATTTTCTCATCTGGCTTCTCTGTCGGTCACACAGAAGGAATATTTTATGGCCTCATTTTCGGGTATTTGGGTGGCGATGGTTACCCCTTTCAATCACGATGCCGTCGATCTGCCGGCGGTGAAACGCCTGGCGCGGCACCTGCTCGACGCCGGCATCGAGGGTCTGGTGGTCTGCGGCTCCACCGGTGAAGCCGCCGCGCTGAGCAAAGAAGAACAGCTGGCGGTGCTCGATGCCGTGCTGGAAGTGGCGCCCGCCCATCAGGTGGTGATGGGCCTGTCCGGCAATAATATGGTCGCCACGCTGCAAATGCAGCAGGCCATTCAGCTGCGCGACATCGCCGGCGTGCTGATCCCGGCGCCTTACTACATCCGCCCTTCGCAATGCGGCCTGATCGACTATTTCACCCAGCTGGCCGACGCCTCAACCGTGCCGGTGATCCTGTACAACATTCCGCAGCGCACCGGCATCGCCATGGAGCTGGCCACGCTGCGCCGGCTCGCACGCCACCCGCGCATCGTCGCCATCAAGGACTGCGGCGGCAGCCCTGACGCCACCATGGCGCTGATCGCCGACGGCGAGATCGATGTGATGACCGGGGAAGACAATCTGATCCTCACCACGCTGTGCCTCGGCGGCACCGGTGCCATCTCCGCCGCGGCCCATGTTCACCCGGAACGCTTCGTCCAGCTGACGCAGCAGGTCGCCGCCGGCGATCTGGCCGCGGCGCGCAGCAACTTCTATGAGCTGCTGCCGATGATCCACCAGATGTTCAGCTTCCCCAATCCGGCGCCGGTCAAGACGGTGCTGGCCCAGCAGGGGCTGATCGCCAACGAGCTGCGCTCGCCGATGCAGGTGGCGCCGCAGGCGCTGCAGCAGCAGATCGCCGCAACGCTGGCGCAGCTGCAGCCCGCCGAGGCGATCATCGGTTAAATTTGTTAGCTAAGCCGCTGTAATTTTGGCGCTATGGGACTACGATGAGAGGTTAAGCATGCCCGTCATTCGTCATCAACAAGGAGCTTCCGATGAAACTGTTCTATAAAGCCGGCGCCTGTTCGCTGTCCCCGCATATCGTGCTGCGTGAGGCAGGGCTGGATTTTACGGCGGAGAAGGTCGACCTGGCGCAGAAGAAAACCGAGAGCGGCGCCGATTACCTCACCATCAACCCCAAGGGACAGGTACCGGCGCTGCTGCTGGATGACGGCAGCCTGCTGACCGAGGGCGTGGCGATCGTGCAATACCTGGCGGACCGCGTGCCGGACCGCAACCTGATCCCGGCGGCGGGCACTCTGTCGCGCTACCACGCGATCGAATGGCTGAACTACATCGCCACCGAGCTGCACAAAGGATTCAGCCCGCTGTTCAATCCGAAAACGCCCGAGGAATATAAAACCATCGCGCGCGCCAAGCTGGAGCAGCAGTTCAGCTATCTGGATTCGGTGCTGGCGAAGCAGCACTTCCTGTTGGGAAGCCGTTTCAGCGTGGCTGACGCCTACCTGTTCACCGTGTTGCGTTGGGCGTTTGCCCTGCAGTTCGACGTGCGCAAGCACGCCCATCTGGCGGCCTGGTTCGATCGCGTTGCGGCGCGCCCGGCGGTAGATGCGGCGCTGAACGCCGAAGGATTGAAGTAAACATTCGGCCCCGGCGGCTGTCGCCGGGGCCGAATGCCACTTACAGTTTGACCGCTTTGAACTCGCTGCGCGGCTGCACGATCCGATCCTGCGCCGCCACCACCTGCAGTTCGTACTCGCCCATCTCCTGCGTGGTCAGCATCACCTCATACACGGCGGCGGTGACGTGCTCCAGCGCTTTATCCAGTGCCTCGCCCTTCAGCAGATCCACCAGCAGCAGACCGCTGGTCAAATCGCCGACGCCGACCGGCTGACGCGCGCCGAAGTCCACCAGCGGCCGGCTGATGTGCCAGGCCTCGTCCGCCGTCACCAGCAGCATTTCGAAACAGTCGGCGTGATAGCCGGCGCGGGCCAGATGCTTGACCAGCACCAGCCGCGGCCCTTTGGCGATCAGCGCGCGGGCGGCCTGCACCGCATCGGCCACGTCGGCGACGGCCATCTGGCTCAGCATCTCCAATTCCAGCAGGTTCGGCGCCATCATGTCGCTGCACGGCAGCGCCTGGCGGCAGTGAAACTCGGCCACGCCCGGTGCCACGATGCAGCCCTTTTCCGGATGCCCCATCACCGGATCGCAGAAATACCAGGCATTCGGGTTCGCCTGCTTAACCTGACGCACGATCTCCAGAATATGGTCGCCCTGCTCCGGCGAACCGATATAGCCACTCAACACCGCATCACAGCGTTTCAGCTGATCGATATTGGCGATGCCCTGCGCGATCTCGGTCAGGTGGCCGGCCGGCATGACGCAGCCGGTCCACTGACCGTATTGCGTATGGTTGGAGAACTGCACCGTGTTCAGCGGCCAGACGTTGACGCCCATGCGGCGCATCGGGAACTCCGCCGCACTGTTGCCGGCGTGACCAAACACCACGTGCGACTGGATAGAAAGAATGTTTTTCATCGACAGAACTCGTTCGGAATACGGCAGCCGGGCGGCTGCCCAAAAATAAAGGGGCCGCCAGGGCCCCTTACCGTCATTATTCGTTATTGCCAATCCACCAGGCAGTAGTGTTTCTTGCCGCGGCGCAGCAGCGTGTAGCGGCCGAACAGACGGTCTGAATCGCTGAAGCGGTATTCGGCATCGGACTGTTTCTCGCCGTTGATGGTCACCGCGTTGGAACCGATCATGGTGCGCGCCTGGCCGCGTGACGGCACCAGTTCGGCATTCACCAACGCCTGCTGCAGATCGGCGTCGCCATCCAGTTTGATGGTCGGCATGCCGTCCTGCGCCAGCTGGGCGAAGTCCGCTTCGGTCATGTCGTGCAGCGCGCCGGAGAACAGGCTCTGGGTGATGCGCTTCGCGGCCGCCAGGCCTTCCGCACCGTGCACCATGCCGGTCACTTCTTCCGCCAGCACGTACTGGGCGCGTGGCGCCTTGCCGCTGTTCTTGTCTTCTTCTTCCAGCGCGTTGATGTCTTCCAGGCTCATGAAGGTGAAGAACTTCAGGAAGCGGTAGACGTCGGCATCGGCGGTGTTGATCCAGAACTGGTAGAACTTGTACGGGCTGGTTTTTTCCGGCGCCAGCCAGACCGCGCCGCCTTCGGTTTTACCGAACTTGGTGCCGTCTGCTTTGGTGATCAACGGCACGGTCAGACCGAACACCTGCTTCTGGTGCTGGCGACGCGTCAGATCGATACCCGAAGTGATGTTGCCCCACTGATCGGAACCGCCGATCTGCAGCTCCACCTGGTGGCGGTTGTACAGCTCGGAGAAATCGAAGCCCTGCAGCAGGTTATAGGAAAACTCGGTGAAGGAGATGCCGGAGTCGTCGCGATTCAGGCGCTGCTTAACCGCTTCCTTATTGATCATCTGGTTGACGGAGAAGTGCTTGCCGATGTCACGCAGGAAGGTCAGCACGTTCATGCCGCCGAACCAGTCGTAGTTGTTGGCCGCGATAGCGCTGTTGCTGCCGCAGTCGAAATCGAGGAACGGAGAAACCTGTTTGCGGATTTTCTCAACCCACTCGTTCACCGTATCGGTGGTGTTCAGCTTGCGCTCCGCCGCTTTGAAGCTCGGATCGCCGATGAGGCCGGTGGCGCCGCCCACCAGCGCCACCGGCTTGTGGCCGGCCAGCTGGAAGCGCTTCAGGCACAACAGAGGAACCAGATGGCCCAAATGCAAGCTGTCAGCGGTCGGATCGAAACCGCAATACAGTGCAATTGGCCCTTGCGCCAGTCGCTCCGCTAACGCTTCCTCATCCGTAACCTGGGCAACGAGGCCCCGCTCTTGCAGTTGTTTAATCAAGTTGCTGCTTGCCATCAATGACTCCATGTATAAACGAATGCACCTTTGCCGGTACACGGCCTTTCGCCCAGTGGCGAAATAAAAAATTCAGGGTAGCGCATAGAATAAAGCGCCGGCGGCGTCAGCACCAGCGCTTAGAGGGGATTTTCCGTCTTCAGGGTGCCAGTCGGTCAATTTTCCAGTCATTCCCGTCCCGCTGATACAGGAAACGGTCATGCAGGCGATGGGCGCCGCCCTGCCAGAACTCGACGGAGTCGAATTTCACGCGGAATCCGCCCCAGAAACTCGGCAACGGCACCTCGCCCTGCTGGAACTTCTGCTTCAGCTCGAGGAATTTGCTTTCCAGCACGCCGCGCGCGGAAATGCGCGACGATTGCTGCGACACCCAGGCGCCGATCTGGCTGTCTTTCGGGCGACTGTTGAAATACTTCAGCACGTCGAGGGTCGACAGACGCTCCACCTGGCCGAGGAAAATCACCTGGCGATCGAGCATGTGCCAGGGGAACAGCAGGCTGATATGCGGGTTGTGCGCCAGCTGCTGCGCCTTGCGGCTACCGAGGTTGGTGTAGAACACCAGCCCCTGCTCATCGAAATGTTTGAGCAGCACAATGCGTTGATAAGGCTGGCCGTGTTCGTCGACGGTCGCGACGCACATGGCGGTAGGATCGGCCAGGCGGGCATCGCAGGCCTGTTTCAACCAACGCTCGAACAGTTCGAGCGGATTGGCGGTCAGATCGTGGCGGCGCAGGCCGCCTCGGGTGTATTCACGGCGCAGGTCCGCAACATCAAACTCATTCTTTTCAATCATCTGGGTTATCGACCAACTGAAAAATCCGTCGTTACATTCTGCGCCTGCGGCGCCAGGAACTCAATCGCTCCGACGCCGCCGCCGACCGTCACTCCGTCAACACGCAGTCGCTCATGACTACCTTGCCGTTACGCTCAAGATAGGCGTTACGGTCTTTCGACCAAAAAGTGTATTTGCCGTCGCTGTATTTGGCACCGGTCAGCGCCAGCACCTGCTTGAGATGCAGCTGCTCGCCATCCATCAGCAGGCTGACTTCGCTCGCCTTGCCGTCGAGCGCCACCGTCAGCGGCGTAGTGCCGCACTGGTAGTGCATCGTCTGGCTGCTTTGCGGCAGGATGTAGCTGCAGCCGGACAGCGCCAGCGCGCCGGCGACGAAAATGACTTTTTTCATGCTGTTGCTCCTTAGAAAAATCCTTCACAGGCTATCCTAACAGAGCTAACGGGCCCCCAATGGCAAAACCGGATAAATCCCACCCAACACCGTTTCACGGCTTGCGCCGGTCACCGAAGGCAGGTTGCCGGCCTGGCCAGACAGCGTGCGAAACGCCAGCCAGGCGAAAGCCAGCGCCTCCATGTCGTCGCCGCTGACGCCGAAATCGTCGGTCAGCCCGACCTCCGTCCCCGGCAGCAGCGCAGACAGGCGCGCCATCAGCAGCACGTTGCGCGCCCCGCCGCCGCACACCAGCAGACGCTCGCACCCGCCGGCCAGCAGCACCTGTTCGCTGATGCTGACGGCGGTCAGCTCCGTGAGCGTGGCCTGCACATCGACCGGCGCCATCGCCGGCAATCCGGCCAGCTGCCGCTCCAGCCAGGCGATATTAAAATACTCGCGGCCGGTGCTTTTCGGCGCCGGCAGCGCGAAGTACGGATCCGCCAGCATCTGCTGCAACAGCGGTAAACAAACCCGCCCCTGCATGGCCCAGCCGCCGTCCTGATCGTAAGGCTGCGCGCGGTGGCGCCACACCCAGGCGTCCATCAGCATGTTGCCCGGCCCGGTATCGAAACCGCGCACCGGCGTACCGGGCAACAGCAGAGAAAGATTGGCGATGCCGCCGACGTTCAGCACCATGCGCCGCTCGACGGGATCCCCCAGCAGCGCCTGATGAAACGCCGGCACCAGCGGCGCACCCTGCCCACCGTAGGCCATGTCGCGCCGGCGGAAATCGCCGACGGTGGTGATATTGGTCAGCGCGGCGATGCGGTTGTTATCGCCGAGCTGCATCGAGAAACGCGCCTCGCCTTCCGGTTCGTGCCACACCGTCTGGCCGTGGCAACCGATGGCGGTGATCTGCTCGGCGTCGATGCCGGTTTGCTTCAGCAAGCCGAGCACCGCCTCGCCGAACAGCGTGCCCAGTTGAGCGTCCAACCGGCCGACGGCCGCCAACGTGGTCTGCTGCCCCTGGCACATGCCCAGAATCTCTTTTTTCAGCGCCATCGGCATCGGATGGCTATAGCTGGCCTGCTGAGCCACCATGCGATCGTCGATCGCGGCCAATACCACATCGATTCCGTCCAGACTGGTGCCGGACATGACGCCTATATAGCGGCCTGACTTCATAGCAACATCCTCTAACCCGCGCGGTAAGCAAATTTTATCCTGACAAATAAACCAGAATTGCCGGATTAACGCCATGAATTATGATGCTTTTTTTACAGGCCGTGAGCCAAACACCACCTCCCGGCGCCGCTGTGGCACATGTTATGTGTTAAACCGTGCCATAACAGGCAACGGAATGTCGGCCAAGGCTGTCATAAAGGTAAACCGCGGTTTATTATTGGTTGAACAGAGAAAAGATAAGCTGCGTGCAGCGATGGAGCATGGCGGTGTGTCAACTTTCAGCCATACTTTGTCTATCATTTTCACTGAATCTTGCCTGGAGAACATTGCCAGGTTATGGACTACTACCATCAGGAGTTTTGTATGATCAAGCGTCTTCTCGTCGTTGCCGTCGCCGCCGTTACGCTGGCCGGCTGTGCCAATGAATCCATGTCCGGCGATGTCTACTCGTCCTCGCAGGCCAAGCAGGTGCAGAACGTCACCTACGGGACGCTGGTTTCCGTGCGTCCGGTTAAAATCCAGGGCGGCGAAGGCTCCAACGCCTTGGGGATGATCGGCGGCGCGGTGATTGGCGGCCTGTTGGGTAACACCGTCGGCGGCGGCACCGGCCGTACGCTGGCTACCGCGGCGGGCGCCATCGCCGGCGGCGCGGCGGGCAACAGCATCGGTGAAGTGGCCGGCCGTACCTCAGGCTACGAGTTGGAAATCAAAACCGACCAGAAAGAGAACATCGTGGTGGTACAGAAAGCGGGCGACACCAAGTTCAGCCCAGGACAGCGCGTGCGCATGGCGCGCATGGGCGACACCATCACCGTCTCTCCGCTGTAAGTCAGTCGGCGACAAACGGCAAACCGGAGGCAATCGCCTCCGGTTTTATTTCTGATGCTGTGAAACTGTAATCGTAGAATATAAGAATATTATTATTTGTTCTGCAGTTCGGTGATATTTTGTTCTAACTTGCCAATCAGCCCTACCAACAGATGCACTTCGTCGGCGGTAATGCCGCTTAAAATCTCACTGCGTGTAGACGTGATCACACTGTCCACTTCCCTGATGATCGGATCGGCCGCGTCGGTCAGCTTGATGCGCTTCGCGCGGCGATCGTTGGCACAGGTGTGGCGCGTGATCAGTCCTTTCTCCTCCAGTTGGTCCAGCGTACGAACCAGTGACGGTTGCTCGATACCGATCGCCTTGGCCAGCTGGATTTGCGACTGCTCCGGCGGCAAACGATTGATATTGTGCAAAGTGACCCAGTGCGTTTGGGTCAGCTCCAACGGCTTGAGCCGATGATCGATGAGCGCGCGCCAAACACGAACTAATCGTGCTAAATCTGAACCTAATGTTGACTCCACTTCCCCCTCCTTATAATTAGCATGCTAACATTACCTCCCAGAGTTTAGACTATTTTGGGTAACTCACATTAAAAACACAAATGTATATAATGTATATTGTGGAAATATCCACTATTTTTAGCCGCTATTGTTTAATCGTTATGCAAATATTCAACATATTCACCCTTAGGGATTGTTAATGTGAATACATCATGGTTACACACCTCATCCCCCTTACCCGATTTGGTCCTGGGGGCATCGCTTTATTTTCCACCTATATTTAAAGCTTTTTTACTAGGACTGGTCTTATGGCTGCTGATTCATCAGCTGCTGAGAGACTGGATGTATTCCGGTGAACTCTGGCATCCCATGTTGATGGACCTGTCCATTTTCGTGCTGGCCGTCAGCGGTTCCTTATGGATTTTAGCGAGTTGGTAACCCATGCGGCATAAAACATTAAAATACTTTTCTACGGTGATCGTCTGCGCCATTGCCGTCTGCGCCGGTTGGTGGCTCTGGAATTATTATATGCAATCCCCATGGACCCGTGATGGAAAAGTGCGCGCCGAACTCGTCAATATCACCCCTGAAGTCTCTGGAAGATTAGAGAAAATAAGCGCGAATGACAATCAGTTCGTACCTGCGGGAAGTCTGATTTTTACCCTCGACCCGGTGCCCTACCAGATCGCGCTGGACAATGCCGAGGCCGCGGTGGCAAAAGCGCAATCCGATCTGGCCAAGGCAGACCACGAGGCCGCTCGCCGCCGCGGTTTGCCGCGTAACGTTATTTCCGCTGAAGATTTAGACGCGTCCAATTTAGCCGCTCAGGCAATGAAGGCCGCCTATAAAGCCGCCCTGGCCAACCTGGAACAGGCCAAATGGAATTTGAGCAAAACCAAAATTTACGCGCCAACCGACGGCTATATCACCAATCTGCAGGCGCGGGTCGGGAACTACGCCAACGCCGGTACGCCGCTGGTGGCGTTGGTGGATGTGCATTCGTTTTATGTACTCGGTTATTTCGAAGAAACCAAGCTGAAGCATATAAAAGAAGGCAATAAAGCGGACATCGTTTTATATAACGGCAACACGCCGCTGCAGGGGGAAGTAGAGAGCATCGGCCGCGCCATTTACGATCAGAGCGTCGACAGCAGCAACGATCTATTAATGGACGTTAAGCCTAATGTTCCTTGGGTGCGTTTGGCTCAGCGCGTGCCGGTACGGATAAAATTGCTCAACGTGCCCGCCGATTTGACGCTGGTCGCCGGCACCACCTGCACCATTTCGATTCATCAGCGGAACTAAAGTGTGAACCTGCCCTTTCTGGAGTGGAGCCGTACCCCCTGGGGTAAGGCGACCGGCGGCCAATGGCGCTATGCGCTGCGCAATTCGCTGGCGATGTGTCTCGCGCTGTGGGTGGCGTTCGTGCTCGAGCTCGACGAGCCCTCTTGGGCGCTCACCTCCGCAGCGGTGGTGAGTTTCCCCACCGTCGGCGGCGTGATCAGCAAAAGCATCGGCCGCATCTTCGGCAGCCTGATGGGTGCCGCCGCGTCGGTGGCGATCGCCGGCCACTGTCTGAACGATCCCTGGCTGTTTACGCTGTTCATCGCCGCCTGGATCGGGCTGTGCACCTATATCTCCAACCATTACCAAAACAACGTCTCTTACGCGTTCGCGCTGGCGGGCTATACCGCCGCCATCATCGCCTTCGGCACGGTCAACGTCACCGATACCCAGCAGATTTTCGATATCGCGCAGGCGCGGGTTTGCGAAGTGATCACCGGCATTCTGTGCGGCGGGTTGATGATGATGATCCTGCCCAGTACCTCCGACGGTGAAGCGCTGCTGACCTCGCTGCGGCGCATGCAGCTACGCCTGCTGGAGCACGCCGCCATGCTGTGGCAGCCGGAGATCACCGCCCAGATGCGCACCTCGCACGAAGGGGTCATCGGCCAGATCCTGACCATGAACCTGCTGCGTATTCAGGCGTTCTGGAGCCACTACCGGCTGCGGCGGCAAAATAACCTGCTCAACTATCTGCTGCACCAGCAGCTGCGCATTACCAGCGTTATCTCCAGCCTGCGCCGCATGCTGCTGAACTGGCCGGATCGCCCCGCCAATCTGATGCCGGTGATAACGCAACTGCTGGACGAGCTGCGCGATCCCGCCACCGACAAATACCGTTTGGCGCGCCTGCTTCAGCAGATCGCGCCGCAAGACCCTACGGACTACCGCCATCGCGCCTTCTGGCTGCGCCTGCGCCATTTCTGCTGGCTTTACCTGCGCTGCAACCGCTGGCTGCAGCGGCTGGAGAGCGCCACGGCGGTCAGCGAGCTCCAGCCGCCGCGCGTCACCTCGCTGGCGCGCCATACCGACAGCTACGAAGCCGCCTACAACGGTCTGCGCACCTTTTTGTGCATCGTGATCGGCTGCGCCTATTGGATCAACACGCAGTGGGACGCCGGCAGCGCGGCGCTGACGCTCACCGCCATCAGCTGCGTGCTCTACTCCTCGACGCCTTCGCCGATCAACAGCGTCAGCACCTTGCTCAAGGCGGTGCTGCTGCTCTCGGTCGTCTGCTTCGTGGTGAAATTCGGTTTGATGATCCAGATTGACGACTTCTGGGTGTTCTGCGCCTTCCTGTTTCCGATCCTGGTGACCATGCAGATGCTCAAGCTGCAGAACCCGCCTTATGCCGCGCTTTGGGGGCAGCTGATCGTCTTTATGGGGTCGTTCCTGACCGTCAGCAACCCACCGAGCTATGACTACCAGTCTTTCATCAATGATAACATCGCTAAAGTCGTCGGCGTGCTGCTGGCCGGGCTGGCGTTTCAGATCCTGCGCCCCAGCTCGGACAAACGAAAAAGCCGCCGCATTATCCGCGCGCTGCGGCGCGATTTTATCGATCAGTTGAGCAAACGGCCGCAGCAGAGCGAAAGCCAGTTCGAATCGCTGATCTACCATCGCATTAGCCAGCTCAATCAAAGTCAGGATCAGGAAGCGCGCACCTGGCTGCTGCGCTGGGGCGTGGTGCTGCTCAACTGCAGCCATATCGTCTGGCAGCTGCGCGACTGGCAAACCCGCTCCGACCCGCTGTCGACGGTGCGCGATGTCTGCATCCACTGCCTGCGCGGTATCATGACGGAGAAAGGCGTGCAGCACAGTTCGCTGGACGCCACGCTGCAGGAGCTGCTGCGCATGAGCAACGCGCTGGCGCACCACCCGGAACAGGCGGCACGCGATTTGGCCGGCCTGATTTGGCGACTCTACTGCTCGCTGCAGCAGTTGCAGCAGGCGATGGGCCAGCCCGCCACCGCGCCGGCCGTTAGCGGCGGGTGATCACTTGATCACCCCACAGGCGAAACGCTCACCGCCGCCGCCGAGCGGCAGTGGGTGATCCGAGTGGTTATCGCCGCCGGCGTGCACCATCAGCGCCTTGCCCTCAATGTCACTGATTTTTTTCAGCCGCGGCGCCAACACCGGATAGTTCGCCATGCCGTCGGCGGTCACATAGATGGCCGGCAAATCGCCCAGATGCCCGTCGGCATACGGCCCGAGGTGCTTCCCGGTCTTTTGCGGATCAAAATGCCCGCCGGCCGCCAGCGCCGCCACCGCTTTGCCGTCCTTCATACCCGGCTCGCAGCTGCCTTTTTCATGCACGTGGAAGCCATGTACCCCGGCCGGCAACGCTTTCAGGCTCGGCGTGAACAGCAAGCCGTACGGCGTTTCGCTGATGACCACCTTGCCGATATCCTGACCGATCCCCTGCCCGGTCACCAGGTGCATTTCGACGTCGGTTGTCGCCGCCTGAGCCGCGCCACACGCCATCAGGCCAAGTGCTGCATACCAATAACGTTTCATCAATCAGTCTCCTTAATGTCTCTGCTGAGCTTTCAGTATAGGAGAGCCGGCGCAGGCGCTGTTAACCAACGCACAATCTCGCCAATTTGATTCGCAAACCTAATATTTAGGGCTAATACTATTTCTACCGATGTTGGTCCTCTGACCAGCTGTCGTTCGGCTAACGTGTTTCCCTGTTTCCACCGCCGACGCATGAGAGTGCACTCCCGGCCAGGCGGCATAATTCATAAGGAACTGATATGGGCATCTTTAGCTATAAGGATTTGGACGAAAACGCGTCGAAAACGCTGTTTTCCGACGCCTTGGCCATCTCTACCTACGCTTACCACAATATCGATAACGGCTTCGACGAAGGCTACCACCAGACCGGCTTCGGGCTGGGCCTGCCGCTGACGCTGATCACCGCGCTCATCGGCAGCACCCAATCGCAGGGCGGCCTGCCCGGCCTTCCCTGGAACCCCGACTCAGAACAGGCCGCGCAGGAGGCGGTGAACAATGCCGGCTGGTCGGTCATCAGCGCCGCGCAGCTGGGTTACGCCGGCAAAACCGATGCACGCGGCACCTACTACGGCGAGACCGCCGGTTACACCACCGCTCAGGCCGAGGTGCTGGGCAAATATGACAGCGAAGGCAATCTCACCGCCATTGGCATCTCATTTCGCGGTACCAGCGGCCCACGCGAGTCGCTGATCGGCGATACCATCGGCGATGTGATTAACGATCTGCTGGCCGGTTTCGGGCCGAAAGGCTACGCTGACGGCTACACGTTGAACGCCTTCGGCAATCTGCTGGGCGACGTAGCGAAGTTCGCGCAGGCGCACGGGCTGAGCGGCGAGGACGTGGTGGTCAGCGGCCACAGCCTCGGCGGGCTGGCGGTCAACAGCATGGCGGCTCAGAGCGACGCCAACTGGGGCGGCTTCTACGCGCAGTCCAACTATGTTGCCTTCGCCTCGCCGACCCAGTACGAAGCCGGCGGCAAGGTGATCAACATCGGCTACGAAAACGATCCGGTGTTCCGTGCGCTCGACGGCACCTCGCTAACCCTGCCGTCACTGGGCGTACACGATGCGCCGCACGCCTCCGCCACCAACAATATCGTCAACTTCAACGACCATTACGCGTCGGACGCCTGGAACCTGCTGCCGTTTTCCATTCTCAACATTCCGGCCTGGCTGTCGCACCTGCCGTTCTTCTATCAGGACGGGCTGATGCGGGTGCTGAACTCCGAATTTTATTCGTTGACCGACAAGGACTCGACCATCATCGTCTCCAACTTGTCGAACGTGACGCGCGGCAATACCTGGGTGCAAGACCTGAACCGCAACGCGGAGACGCACAGCGGACCGACGTTTATCATCGGCAGCGACGGCAATGATTTGATCAAGGGCGGCAAAGGCAACGACTATCTCGAGGGCCGCGACGGCAACGATATCTTCCGCGACGCCGGCGGCTACAACCTGATTGCCGGCGGCAAAGGCCACAATATCTTCGATACCCAGCAGGCGCTGAAGAACACCGAGGTCGCCTACGATGGCAATACGCTTTACCTGCGCGACGCCAAAGGCGGCATTACGCTGGCGGACGACATCAGCACCCTGCGCAGCAAAGAAACCTCCTGGTTGATTTTCAACAAAGAGGTGGATCATCAGGTGACCGCGGCCGGATTGAAATCGGATTCGGGCCTCAAAGCCTATGCCGCTGCCACCACCGGCGGCGACGGCGATGACCTCCTGCAGGCTCGCAGCCACGATGCCTGGCTGTTCGGCAACGCCGGCAACGACACGCTGATCGGCCATGCCGGCGGCAACCTGACCTTCGTCGGCGGCAGCGGCGATGACATCCTGAAGGGCGTCGGCAACGGCAATACCTTCCTGTTCAGCGGCGATTTTGGCCGCGACCAGCTGTATGGCTTCAACGCCACCGATAAGCTGGTGTTTATTGGCACCGAAGGCGCCAGCGGGAATATCCGCGACTACGCCACGCAGCAAAACGACGATCTGGTGCTGGCCTTCGGCCACAGCCAGGTCACGCTGATCGGCGTTTCGCTCGATCACTTCAACACCGATCAGGTGGTGTTGGCCTAAGGAGCGGCGTAAAAAAAGCCGGGCGCTTTCGCCGCCCGGCTTTCCTCTTTTTTTTGCTCCGCCTTAAGGCACGTCATACCCCAGCGCCGCCTTGCGAATGCGGAACCACTGCTGGCGATTCAGCACCAGCTTCTGCGCCTTCAGCGCCGAGCGCACCCGCTCAATCTTGCCGGAGCCGATAATCGGCAGCGGCGACGACGGCAGGCGCATCACCCAGGCGTACACCACCTGTTCAATGGTATCGGCGCCGATCTCTTGCGCCACCCGCTGTAGCTCGTCACGCAGCGGCTGGAACTCGGCGTCGTTGAACAGGCGCCCGCCCCCCAGGCAGGACCAGGCCATCGGCTTGATGCGCAGTTGCTGGCACTGGTCGAGCGTGCCGTCGAGAATGGCCGGCTGGTGAATCGGCGAGATCTCCACCTGGTTGGTCGCCAGCGTGAACGGCAGGCGCGACTGCAATAGCTGGAACTGCGCGGGCGTAAAGTTGGAAACGCCGAAATGGCGCACCTTGCCGCTTTTATGCAGCGCGACGAAGGCTTCGGCCACGTCGTCGGCATCCATCAACGGATCCGGCCGGTGGATCAGCAGCAGATCGAGGTAGTCGGTATGCAGATGGCGCAGCGATTGTTCCGCGCTCTGTACGATATGGTCGCGGTCGGTGATGTAATGGCCGATCGGATTGCCGGGCTTGGCGGTGGTGGCGATGCCGCACTTGGTCACCAGCTCCAGCGACTGGCGCAGCGCCGGCTTCAGGCGCAGCGCGTCGCCGAACGCCTGTTCACAGGCGTAACCCCCGTAGATATCCGCGTGGTCGGCGGTGGTGACGCCCAGTTCAACATGCTGTTCGATGAACGTCAGCAGCTGCTGCGGCGACATGCCCCATTCCATCAACCGCCAGTAACCGCAAATCATGCGGGAAAATTCAGGCCCCTGCGGCGCGAGACGTATACGTTCTACCATTGCGAAAACCTCATGACATTAGTTGTCAGCCAGCATACACAAGCCGGTGAGGCACAGGGAAGCGGTAAGCCACACGAACGTGCGGCAGATCAGGAAAGGTTAAAACAGCGACGGCTGTTCCGGCAGCGGCTCGTCGGGCGCTTTATTGGCGCGTTGCAGGCGCAGGAAGCGTTGACGGCAAAGGCGCAGCACCTCGCGCTTCTGCGCGTCGCTCATGCTCATCCAGCCGAAGCGTTCCTCGCGGCTGCGCAGGCAGCCACGGCAGAATCCGCGATCGTCGGCCTGGCAAATGCCACGACACGGGCTGGGGATGTCGAAAAATTCAAGCTGCTGCGCCACGGGGCCTCCTGCGTTCTCTTGCTAATTGAAGACGCCATCGCCGCCGCTGGCAAGTCCCTTTTCGCCATTGCGGCGAAAATAGTCGCGCAAATAACGCAGCGCCTGACGGCTTTTCTCCGGCACGTTACGCTCGAGCGTCAGCGCGTGCAGCCGCAGCGGCGCCGGCCGCCACTCCGGCAACAGCAACAACAGCTCGCCGCGCTGAAGCTCGTCGCCAATTTCATACAGCGGCTGAATGGAAATGCCCAGCCCGGCGCGGGTAAAGGCGCGCATCACGTTCATGCTCTCGCTGACGATCTGCCCTTCCGCCAGCCGCAGCTTAACCTGCTGGCCGGACTGGTGCAGCAGATCCAGATGGGCCCCGCTGTAGCCGCTGGAGATCCAGCGGTGCTGCACCAAATCCTGCGGTTTTTCCGGCACCCCATGCTGGCTGAGATAACGCGGTGCGGCGCACAGCACCATCGGCCACGCCGTGAGCGGGTGCGCGATCATATTGGCGTCCGCCAGCTGCCGGTTGGCCCGCAGCGCAATGTCGACCCGCTGCTCTATCATATCGACGATGCGATCGTCCGCCAGCACCCGCAGCGTCAGCTTGGGATGCGCCTGCAGCAGCGGCGCCAGCGCCTCCGCCAGCGATCGGCCGCCGATGCCGACCGGGGTGGCAATGCGCAGCTCGCCCACCAGCGTATCTCGTAGCTCCGCCAACCGCTGCTCCGCCTGCTGCGCCTGTTGCAGCATCGCCTCGCAGCCGGGGTAAAACGCCGCCCCCGCCTCGGTCAGCGCCAGACGACGGGTGGAGCGGTGCAGCAGCGGCACCCCGAGCGCTTTCTCCAGCGAGCGCATATGCTGGCTGACCGCCGACGGCGTCATGCCCAGCCGCCGCGCCGCGCCGGCCAGCGATCCCTCCGCCACCACGGTGGCGAATATCGCCATTCGATTGAGTTTATCCACGATTATGAAGTTTTACTTAATCAAGAAAGCATGAATATGGCACTAATCACGGCTATTGTTAAGGGCTAGAGTATAAACCACGCAGCAGGCATATCGGCCTGCTTCATGATACTGAACACATCCCCGAAGGAGCATACAGATGAAAGTAGCCATTATTGGAGCAACCGGTTTTGTTGGCCGCCGCGTGGTGGATGAAGCGCTGGCTCGCGGCATTCAGGTGACGGCGATCGCCCGCCAGAAAAAAGAGTTGCCGGAGCACGCCAATCTGACCGTCGCACTGGGCGACGTTGCCGATACAGCCTGGCTGGCGGGGCAATTGCGCGGTCAGGATGCAGTGATCAGCGCCTACAACCCCGGCTGGGGCGAAGACAACCTGTATGAAAAGACCGCTCGAGGCGCCCAACAGATCCTCACCGCGGTCGAACAGGCCGGCGTCAAGCGCCTGCTGGTGGTCGGCGGCGCCGGCAGCCTGGAAGTGGCGCCGGGCGTTGAACTGGTGGATACGCCGCAGTTCCCGGAAAATATCCGCCCCGGCGCGCAGGCGGTACGCGATCTGCGCAACAAGCTGCGCAATGAATCGGTGCTCGACTGGACCTATCTCTCGCCGGCCGCCCTGCTGGAACCGGGTAAACGTACCGGTCAGTTCCGCCTCGGCACCACCCAGCTGCTGATGAACGGCGAAGCGCCGGCCAGCATTTCGGTGGAAGACCTGGCGGTCGCCATCGTCGATGAGATTGAAAAACCACAGTTTATTCGCGCACAGTTCACCGCCGCCTACTAAACTGCCTCATTGCCAGGCCGCCCGGCCTGGCGTTTTCCCTGCGTTCACCCCCGCCAGTATTCTGAATTTCTAAGGTTTTCTTAAGTTTCATCCGGTAGATTTCAAGGCATTATCTCCTCTCAGGATCCAGATTTGGCAATGTGGTTACGTCAACGCTTACAGTGCAACAGCCTCGGTTTTATCCTCGCCACCGCCCTGTTCTTCACTCTGTTTCAAAACGCGTTATTCCTGCATCGCGCCTGGTCGTATATCACCTTCGATAGCGTCCACAGCGTCATTTTCGCCGCCAGCATGCCGGTGGTGATTTTCTGTGCGCTGAATATCATCTTCAGCGTGTTGACCGTGCCCTACCTGCGCAAGCCGCTGATCGTCTTTTTCTTGCTCGGCAGCGCCGCAGCCAACTATTTCATGTACAGCTATGGCGTGGTGATCGACGGCAACATGATGCAGAACGCCTTCGAAACCAATACCCAGGAAGCGACGGCGCTGCTGACGCCGCGCATGGGGTTGTGGCTGGCGCTGCTCGGCGTTTTGCCGGCGGTGGCGGTCTGCTTAACCCATATTCGCCAGACCCGCCCTTGGTGGTATATGGTCGGGCTGCGCGCCGCCAACGTCATGCTGTCGTTGGTGGTGATCCTGATCGTCGCCGCGCTGTTCTACAAAGACTACGCTTCGCCGATCCGCAACAATAAAAGCGTGGTGAAGATGTTGACGCCTTCCAACTTCGTCGCCGGCACGATCAAGTTTACCGAACAGCGCTATTTCACCCGCAATCTGCCGCTGGTAAAAATCGGTGAAGACGCGCGCAAAGGGCCGCTGAACGCCGGGCAGGCCAAGAAAACGCTGGTGATCCTGGTGGTGGGCGAAACCGCCCGCGCCGAAAACTTCTCCCTCGGCGGCTACGAGCGCGAAACCAACCCGCGCCTGAAGCAGGACGACGTGGTCTACTTCAAGAACGCCAGCTCTTGCGGCACCGAGACGGCGATCTCCGTCCCCTGTATGTTCTCCAACATGCCGCGCAGAGAGTACGACGCGACTCAGGCGGCGCACCAGGAGGGCATGCTCGACGTGCTGGCGCATGCCGGCGTCAACGTGCTGTGGCGCGATAACGACGGCGGCTGCAAAGGCGCCTGCGACCGGGTGCCGCACATCGACATGACCAAATTGAAACTGCTGCAGGACTGTGACGGCGAAGTTTGCATGGATAACGTGCTGCTGTACAAGCTGAACGACTACATCAATAGCCTGAAAGACGACGGCGTGATCGTACTGCACCAGATGGGTAGCCACGGCCCGGCTTACTACCGCCGCAGCACGCCAGAATTCCAGACGTTTTCGCCGACCTGCAACAGCAATCAGATCCAGGATTGCAGCCATGAACAGCTGGTGAACACCTACGACAACTCGATCTTGTATACCGACGCGATGCTCGATGCCACCATCAAGCTGCTGCAGCAGTATGACGACCGCTTCAATACCGCGCTGGTCTATTTGTCCGATCACGGCGAGTCGCTGGGGGAAAACGGCATGTACCTGCACGGCACGCCTTATGTCTTCGCGCCGAGCCAGCAAACGCACGTGCCTTTCCTGATGTGGATGTCGGCCGACTATCAGCGCAACTTCGGCGTCGATCGCCAGTGCCTGAACGCGCTGGCGGAAAAGGACGATGTGTCGCAGGACAACCTGTTCCATACCCTGCTGGGCATGCTGAACGTACAGAGTCGCGAATATCAATCCCGGCTGGATATCCTGCAACGTTGCCGCAACGCGGCGTAAGCGCTTAACTTCCTCGTGCCGCTGGGGCACAATAGTTCGCAGACAACCGGCGTTTTGTGCGCCGGTTTTTTTATTCCCATTGACCTAGACCAATCGGTCTATTATGCTCGGCACCATGATGACCAAATCAACGCATTGCAACGTGGACACACGTGAACATCTGCTCGCCACCGGCGAAACTCTCAGCCTGCGCCTGGGCTTTACCGGCATGGGGCTGAGCGAACTGCTGGCCACTGCGGGCGTGCCGAAAGGTTCGTTCTACCACTATTTCCGCTCGAAGGAAGCCTTCGGTGAAGCGATGCTGCAACGCTATTTCGCGCATTATGATGCAGAAATGCAGGCGTTGTTTGCCGATGAGCACGGCGATGCCCGCCACCAGCTGCTGGGCTATTACGCTCAGGCCATCAGCTACCACTGCCGCAGCGAATGCCATAACGCCTGCCTGGCGGTGAAGCTTTCCGCCGAGGTGAGCGATCTGTCAGAACCGATGCGCCATGCGCTGGAAACGGGCACCGCTCGCGTGATCGGCCACCTGCAGGAGGCCATCGAACGCGGTATCGCCGAGGGTTCGCTGTCGGTGGCCATGAGCCCGGCAGCGACCGCAGAGACGCTGTACTCACTGTGGCTCGGCGCTTCGCTGCGCGCCAAGATCCGCCACTCGCTGGCGCCGTTGACCAGCGCGCTGGAAAGCATCGAGTTGCTGCTGCGCCCGCCGCAACCGTAACGGTAACAATTTCTTTTTATTGAAAAATGCAGTTCGTGGTTTTTTATCGCCCATTACTAGACGACCGGTCTATTAAATACAGGATGCACTATGAAGACTGAAAAATTGCTCTCTCCGCTGAAGGTTGGCGCCATCACCCTGCCCAACCGCGTGTTTATGGCTCCGCTGACGCGTCTGCGCAGCATCGAGCCGGGCGACATTCCTACGCCGCTGATGGCGGAATATTACGCACAGCGCGCCGGCGCGGGCCTGATCGTGACCGAAGCGACGCAGGTTTCCTTCCAGGCGAAAGGCTACGCCGGTGCGCCGGGGTTGCATACGCCGGAGCAGATCGCCGCATGGAAAAACATCACGCAGGCAGTGCATGATAAAAACGGCCATATCGCCGTGCAGCTGTGGCACGTAGGCCGCATCTCCCACACCAGCCTGCAGCCGGGCGGACAAGCGCCGGTCGCCCCTTCGGCAATCAACGCCGAGACCCGCACCACCGTGCGTGATGAAACCGGCGCTTGGGTGCGCGTGCCGACCTCCACGCCGCGCGCGCTGGAAACCAGCGAGATCCCGGGCATCGTCAACGATTTCCGCCAGGCGACCGCCAACGCGCGGGAAGCCGGCTTCGACTTCATCGAACTGCATGCCGCCCACGGCTATCTGCTGCATCAGTTCATGTCGCCGGCCTCCAACCAACGTACCGATCAATACGGCGGCAGCATCGAGAATCGCACCCGCCTGACGCTGGAAGTGGT
Organism: Serratia sp. SSNIH1; assembly: GCF_002935055.1. Classification (NCBI taxonomy): domain Bacteria; kingdom Pseudomonadati; phylum Pseudomonadota; class Gammaproteobacteria; order Enterobacterales; family Yersiniaceae; genus Serratia; species Serratia sp. SSNIH1. The sequence goes on along the minus strand of NZ_CP026383.1, from coordinate 2,791,593 downwards.
CGACGCGGCGGTCGCCGAATGGGGTTCCGAGCACATCGGCATCCGCATCTCGCCGCTGGGACCGTTCAACGGGCTGGACAACGGTGAAGATCAGGAAGACGCGGCGCTGTATCTGGTGGAAGAGCTGAACAAGCGCAATATCGCCTACCTGCACATCTCCGAACCGGACTGGGCCGGCGGCAAGCCGTATTCCGACGCCTTCCGCGACTCGGTGCGCGCCCACTTTAAAGGGGTGATCGTCGGCGCCGGCGCCTACACCGCCGAAAAAGCCGAAGCCTTGATCGAAAAAGGTTTCATCGACGCGGTGGCCTTTGGCCGCAGCTACATCACCAACCCGGATCTGGTGGAACGCTTCCGTCAGCACGCGCCGCTGAACGAACCTAAGCCGGAAAGCTTCTACGGCGGCGGCGCCGAAGGGTATACCGACTATCCGTTTCTGGCGAAGTAACCCGTCCTGATCCCAAACGGCCATGCGACTGCCTGGCCGTTTTTTATGCGCCGCCCGCAAAAAAGCCCGCACGGGGCGGGCCGGTGTTCCCTGGTGTTGTGCTCTACTGCCGTTCAATTTTTACACGCTTGCCGTCGAAATAGATAATTGATTGTGCAGATCAATTAATCTGTATCGATCGGTACGCTCGATCAATATTTAGACATCATCGTCGCGAGACCCACAAGTGACATTGTCACTCATTCGTCACGTTGAATTCCCTTGCGGGACAAGGCTATACTCGCTGGAGCTTCAATCCACCCGCCGTCTGCCACGGCACAGTCAATTCAGAGGAATTATGCGCTTACTCCATACCATGATCCGCGTCGGTGACCTGCAACGCGCCATCGACTTCTACACCAAGGTATTAGGCATGCGCCTGCTGCGCACCAGCGAAAACCCAGAGTACAAATACTCGCTGGCTTTCGTCGGCTATACGGAAGAGAGCGAAGGCGCGGTTATCGAACTGACCTATAACTGGGGCACCGACAGCTATGACATGGGCACCGCCTTCGGCCACCTGGCGCTGGGCGTGGACGACGTTGCCGCCACCTGCGACAGCATCCGCCGCGCAGGCGGCAAGGTCACCCGCGAAGCCGGCCCGGTGAAAGGCGGTACCACGGTCATCGCCTTCGTTGAAGATCCGGACGGCTACAAAATCGAGCTGATCGAAAATAAACATGCCGGTCAGGGCCTCGGCCACTAAGCCTCCCCTTCAGGGCGCACTGCGCCCTGCTGATTCTCCGCGCGATAGCGCCTGCAACCGGGCGCAAAATTTGCCATAATGCGCGCTGCATTCGATGAAGATAAGAAACTGATGGCCGAGAAAAGTGATCTTAACGCCCTGAGTGGTCGTTTTCGTGGGTTTTATCCCGTAGTAATAGATGTTGAAACCGCCGGCTTCAACGCCAATACCGATGCGTTGCTGGAGATCGCCGCCGTCACGCTGAAAATGGATGAAGACGGCTGGCTGCAGCAGGACGAGACCCTGCACTTCCACGTGGAGCCTTTCGAGGGCGCCAACCTACAGCCGGAAGCGCTGGCGTTCAACGGCATCGATCCGCACAACCCGCTGCGCGGCGCGGTCAGCGAATATGACGCGCTGCACGCCATTTTCAAAGCGGTGCGCAAAGGGCTCAAGGATCGCGGTTGCAACCGGGCCATTATCGTGGCACACAACGCCAACTTCGATCACAGTTTCCTGATGGCCGCAGCCGAGCGCGCCGGCCTGAAGCGCAACCCGTTCCATCCGTTCGCCACCTTCGACACCGCCGCGCTGAGCGGCCTGGTGCTGGGCCAAACGGTGCTGGCGAAAGCCTGCATCGCCGCCGGCATGCCGTTCGACAGCAGCCAGGCGCACTCCGCCCTGTACGACACCGAACAAACCGCCCTGTTGTTTTGCGAGCTGGTTAACCGCTGGAAACGTCTCGGCGGCTGGCCGCTTCCCGCCGGCGACCTCGCCGAATAAGCCCAACAAAAAAGGCGGCCCAGTTTGCACTGGCGCCGCCCATTGCGCGATAACCGCAAGCCTGTCGATTAAGACTGTTGGTCTTCCTGCGCTTTATACTTTTCCGCAGTTTCTTTGATTAGCTGCTGCAATTCGCCGCGCTGATACATCTCGATGATGATATCGCAACCGCCGACCAGCTCACCGTCTACCCACAGCTGCGGGAACGTCGGCCAGTTGGCGTATTTTGGCAGCTCGGCGCGGATGTCCGGGTTTTGCAGAATATCCACGTAGGCGAAACGCTCGCCGCAGGCGGACAGCGCTTGCACAGCCTGTGCGGAGAAGCCGCAGCTCGGCAGCTTAGGCGAACCTTTCATGTACAGCAGAATCGGGTTTTCAGCGATCTGGTGCTGAATTTTTTCAAGTGTCGTCGTCATTTATTGCTTCCTCAAGCCACATTTCATGGCTACAACATGCATCACGCGGGCTATTGTAGCGGCTGGAACAGTCGCAAGAAAACGCCATCTTTTGCAAGGATATTCGCCCGCCGCCGATCGCGTTTCACCGGCCACGTCATTCCGGTCAAAACATACGTCGAGAATAACATTTTTAATCCGACTATTTCACTAATATATTGCGTCGCGATGACGGCGCGGATTAATTATATCCCCACCGCCAACTGGCGCTTTTTCATACACCAACAGGCTGATTTTGAAACAAAAAAAATGTCATTAACGTTTTCTCACAATATGGATTATTATTTATGAGTTCTTCGCTGTTTTATATGGCGAAATTCGGGAATACTGTAACTCTTTCGATATCCGTTTCGGGGCCAAGGTTGGTGACGTCGACATGCGTTTAATTCTTACGCTCTTTGCGCTGCTGTTTACGCAGCTCTTCTTCAATTTGGCGCACGCTGCGCCACAGGCGCGTGTTGCCGCCGAGCAGCGTAAAAGCCATGCTAATGAAGCGCGGCCCGATGACCGCAGAAAAAAGAAAGCGGACAAAGCCGCCAAAAAAGCCAAAGTGACGGCCCCCGAGAAAAAAACCAAGACCGCCAAGACGAAAAGCGAGAAAAGCGCGAAAAAGATCGTCAGCGCCAAACCCAAGGCCAAAGCGCAGAAAACCGCCAAGATTAAAGTCACCCCGCCGAAAAAGGGCTATAAAAAAGGCTATGGTCGCCACCGCGAAGCCGGTATGGCCACCGCCAAACTGGCGCGTGAAGAAAAGCCGTTGAAACTCAGCCCCGCGCACAAAAAACGCTACCAGCACGCCAAGCAGACCGCGATGGCCAAGCTGATGGGCCAGATGGGCAAACCTTACCGCTGGGGCGGCAGCTCGCCGCGCACCGGCTTCGATTGCAGCGGCCTTATCTATTACGCCTATAAAGACGTAGTGAAAATCAAGATGCCGCGCACCGCCAACGAGATGTATCACCTGCGCGATGCGGCACCGATCAAGAAAAGCGAACTGGAAAGCGGCGATCTGGTGTTCTTCCGCATCAACAACCGCGGCGTGGCGGACCATGTCGGCGTCTACCTCGGCAACGGCAAATTCATCCAGTCGCCGCGCACCGGTGAAGAGATCCGCATCAGCCAGCTCGACAACGACTATTGGCAGAACCACTACATCGGCGCACGCCGCGTAGTGACGCCGAAAACCATTCGTTAATGCCCTGTTCTGCACGGTTGCGGCCCCGGTCGCAACCGCCTGCTCAAGCTATCGTCCATCGCACTTCCCCACGCGCATTTCTCGCTTTTCCTCCTGTTTTTTATGATGAAAATTGTTAATATTGAATGACCACAATAAAAAACGGCCCATATGGTTCTCGCCCCGGCGGGAAGCGAATGGCGCTGTAAAGGAGGAAGCAATGTCGTTTGAATTACCTGCATTACCGTATGAGAAAAACGCGCTCGAGCCGCACATCTCCGCCGAGACCCTGGAATACCACTACGGCAAACACCACAACACCTACGTGGTTAACCTGAACAACCTGGTGAAAGGCAGCGAGTTCGAGGGCAAATCGCTCGAAGAGATCATCAAGACCTCTAACGGCGGCGTATTCAACAACGCTGCGCAGGTGTGGAACCACACCTTCTACTGGCACTGCCTGTCGCCACAGGGCGGCGGTGAACCGCAGGGCGAACTGGCGGCAGCGATCGTCAAATCCTTCGGCTCTTTCGCTGCGTTCAAAGAGCAGTTCACCGATGCCGCAGTGAAAAACTTCGGTGCAGGCTGGACCTGGCTGGTGAAAAAACCGGACGGCGCGCTGGCGATCGTCAACACCTCCAACGCGGCCACCCCGCTGACCGGTGAAGACAAACCGCTGCTGACCGTTGACGTGTGGGAACACGCGTATTACATCGATTACCGCAATGCGCGTCCAAAATACCTGGAAAACTTCTGGGCGTTGGTCAACTGGACCTTCGCAGCGGAAAACCTGGCGTAAGCGCAGGTTCTGAGGTGATAAGGCGCAGCCAGGCTGCGCCTTTTTTATAACCGGGGGTAAATCAGTTCAACGCGGCAACGAAGCTGAAAGCGATAATGACCGCCAATGCGCAGACGGTGGTGAACAGCGACATCTTCAATTCGGTATCCATGACAACTCCTTTAAAATGGGCTTTCCTAAGGATAAAAGGCGCACAATTAGTACGTCAAATCATTTTCCCACAGTTCGCCGATAAAATCTTGTTATCATTTCCCGGTTTATAATCTCGATTACCTCTTCCACTTTTGTTCAATATGCGACAAAATTCGCAGTTCACAACTGCGTACCGGCATCCATGCCCCTCCTGATTAAGCGCTGAAGACTTCAACACACTAAAAACTCAGTTTTCGCTTCTCTGGAGAAGGATCTACGTAGGCAAACGATTAACATCACACTTACATGCTGTAAACATGTGAGTTCAGGAGTCATTCCTTACATGGCAACGATTAAAGATGTGGCCAAACGCGCGGGCGTTTCCACCACCACCGTTTCGCACGTCATCAATAAGACTCGTTTCGTCGCCGAAGAGACCAAAGCGGCCGTGTGGGCCGCCATCAAAGAGCTGCACTACTCGCCGAGCGCCGTAGCGCGCAGCCTGAAAGTCAATCACACCAAGTCGATCGGCCTGCTGGCCACCTCGAGCGAAGCGCCCTACTTTGCCGAAGTGATCGAGGCGGTGGAAAACAGCTGCTACAGCAAAGGCTACACCCTGATCCTGTGCAACTCGCACAACAATCTGGACAAGCAGCGCGCCTACCTGGCGATGCTGGCGCAAAAGCGCGTCGACGGCCTGCTGGTCATGTGCTCCGAGTACCCCGATCAGCTGCTGGGCATGCTGGAAGACTACCGCAACATCCCTATGGTGGTGATGGACTGGGGTGCCGCGCGCGGCGACTTCACCGACACCATCATCGATAACGCGTTCGAAGGCGGCTATCTGGCCGGCCGTTACCTGATCGAGCGCGGCCACCGCGATATCGGCGCCATTCCGGGCCAACTGTCGCGCAATACCGGCGGCGGCCGTCACCAGGGCTTTATGAAGGCACTGCAGGAAGCGCATATCGACATTCGCGAAGAGTGGATCGTCCAGGGTGACTTCGAGCCGGAGTCCGGCTACAAGGCGATGCACCAAATCCTGTCGCAAAAGCAGCGGCCGACCGCGGTATTCTGCGGCGGCGACATCATGGCGATGGGCGCCATCTGCGCCGCCGACGAGCTGGGGCTGCGGGTGCCGCAGGATATTTCCGTGATCGGCTACGACAACGTGCGCAACGCCCGTTACTTCACCCCGGCGCTGACCACCATTCACCAGCCGAAAGAACGCCTGGGCGAAATGGCCTTCACCATGCTGCTGGATCGCATCATCAGCAAACGCGAAGAGTCGCAGGTGATCGAGGTGCATCCGAAGCTGATTGAACGCCGCTCGGTCGCCGACGGCCCGTTCATCGACTACCGCCGCTAATCCCCCGCGCCGGAAGCCTGCACGGCTTCCGGTTCCGCCTCGCTCAGCCACTCCTGGTTCAGCGTCTCCCCATCGCCCAGATACGCCAGCAGCCAGCTCATCGCCGGTGAGGGTTTATCCTGCTGCCAGGTCAAGCAGCAAGGGCTGGCGGGAAACGGCTGCTGCAGCTGCAACGCCTTCAGCTCACCGCGCTGCACCCGCGGCAGTGCCCGATGTGCCGGCATCATGCCGACACATAACCCGGCGCACAAACAGTCGAGCGCCGAAGTCCAGTCCGGCACCACCAGCCGCCGCTGGTTATCCAGCGTCCAGGTGACGCGCTTGGGCAGATTGCGCGAGGTGTCCTCCAGGCAAAGTGAAGGGTACGGCCGCAGCTGCTCGTCATTCAGCGGCCCTGTCAGTTGCGCCAGCGGGTGCTGCGGGCTGACCACGCACAGCCAGTTCATATAACCCATGTCGCGGAAGGCGAAGCCGCCGCCGACCGGCACCGCACGGGTGGCGCCGATCGCCATGTCCGCCCTGCCGTCCACCAAGGCATCCCACACGCCGTTGAACACCTCGGGTTGTAGCATCAGTTCGACGTCGGGGAAATGACGGTAGAAATCCAGCACCAGTTGGCGGCTGCGCTGCGGTTTGACGATGATGTCCACCGCAATATTCAGCTGGCCGCGCCACCCGTTGGCCACCTGCTGACAGTGGCGGCGGGTGTCGAGCATTTTTTTGATAACAACTCGCGCATCCTTGATAAACAGCGCGCCGGCCGGCGTCAACTCCACATCGCGGTGACGCCGCTCGAACAGCGGCACCGCCAGCCATTGCTCCAGCTGCCGTACGGTATAGCTCACCGCCGACGGCACCCGGTGCAGCTCCTGCGCCGCCGCGCTGAAACTGCCGGTGCGCGCCACCGCGTCGACCACTTCAAGAGAATATTCAGACCACATCGCTTTGCCTTCAATTTTTTTAACAGCACTTTGCAAATATTACCGTTTCACAAGCAGAGATCCAGCCGGATACACTGGCCGGCGCTAAAAACCTGCGACATTAAAATATTAACGAGAAATACCATGCGAAATTCCTTTGGCTTTATGTTCTACCTCGCCGGCCTGAGCATGCTGGGTTATCTGGCGACCGACATGTACCTGCCCGCCTTCGGCGCCATGCGGGAAGAACTGCAAATTTCCGCCGGCGCGGTGAGCGCCAGCCTGAGTATCTTCCTGGCCGGCTTCGCCTTCGCGCAGCTGCTGTGGGGGCCGCTCTCCGACCGTCTGGGCCGCAAACCGGTCTTATTGATCGGCCTGACGCTGTTCGCCCTCGGCTGCCTGGGCATGCTGTGGGTGGAAAACGCCGTGCAGCTCTGGATCCTGCGCTTTATTCAGGCCGTCGGCGTCTGCTCCGCCACCGCCATCTGGCAAGCATTGGTGATCGACCGTTACCGCGAAGGCCAAGCCAACCGCGTATTCGCCACCATTATGCCGCTGGTGGCGCTGTCGCCGGCGCTGGCCCCGCTGCTGGGCGCCTGGTTGCTGAACCACGCCAGCTGGCGCGCGATCTTCGCCGCGCTGTTGGTGATCACCGCGCTGCTGCTGCTGCCGACGTTGATGCTCAAAGAGCGCGCCAAAACGCAACCCACCGCCGATGCGCCAAAAAACGGCGTCAGCTTCTGGCAACTGTTGAAATCCCCGGTGTTCAGCGGCAACGTCGCCATGTACGCCGCCTGCTCGGCCGGCTTCTTCGCCTGGCTGACCGGCTCGCCGTTCATCCTCGGTGACATGGGCTACAGCCCGAGCGACATCGGTCTGAGCTACGTGCCGCAAACGCTGGCCTTCCTGCTGGGTGGCTACGGCTGCCGCGCCGCGCTCAAGCGCATCAATGGCAAAACCCTGCTGCCGTGGCTGCTGGTAGCTTATGGTGTCAGCATGGTGGCGCTGTATCTGGTGGCGACCCTGACCGAGCCGACGCTCACCACGCTGCTGATCCCGTTCTGCGTGATGGCGCTGGTTAACGGCGCTGGCTACCCAATCATGGTGGCGAATGCGCTGATGCCGTTCCCGGAAAGCAGCGGCAAGGCCGCCGCGCTGCAAAATACGCTGCAGCTGGGGCTGTGCTTTGTGGCAAGCATGCTGGTGTCGGCGTTTATTGCCCAGCCGCTGTTGGCGACGGTGACGGTGATGGTATCGACGGTGATCCTGGCCGCGCTGGGGTATTTCCTGCAGCGGGGAAAAGCGGCCGATGCGCAGCGAAAGGCGCAGCGGGAACATGCTAACTCAGCGTCATAATTACCAAGTTTAATAATCACTTAAAGAATATGCGTGCCGAGTGCGATTTACAGTTGAGTCAACGCCTCGGCACGCCTATACTCAAAAACAACCTTGTAAAGTAACACCTTATAATCTCTATATCTCAATTAGCGCTTGTGTACGCGCTTTGCGTCACACTCTTTTTTTTAAGGATGCATTTATCCCGCGCCGTTCGCGTCGGGTAGCTTCTTAAAATTTCCTCTGTTCATAGTCGGATATCAGACGCCGCGGGCCTATTTTCCGCCGGTAAACGTATGCACCCGCAGAAATTGTCTAAGCTGTTTCCTAACGGGTCATCAGTCAGAAGAAGGTGATGGAGAAGCTATGAGTTCATCGTGTATAGAAGATCTGAGTATCCAGGATAGTCAGTGGTACCGTATCGCGCATGAAATGCTCGGCCTGGCCGGCATTGAAATCAACGGATCGCGCCCCTTCGATATTCAGGTTAAAAACCCCGATTTCTTTAAACGCGTTCTGCAACAAGGGTCGCTGGGGCTGGGCGAAAGCTATATGGACGGCTGGTGGGAATGCGAGCGGCTGGATATGTTCTTCCAGCGCGTGGTCAGCGCCGGGCTGGAGAAGAAACTTCCCCACCACCTGAAAGATACCCTGCGTATCGCCGCCGCGCGCCTGACCAATCTGCAATCGAAAAAGCGCGCCTGGATCGTCGGCAAAGAACATTACGATCTTGGCAACGATCTGTTTACCCTGATGCTCGATCCTTACATGCAATATTCCTGCGGCTACTGGAAAGACGCTACTACACTGGAGGAAGCGCAGGAAGCCAAGCTGCGGATGATCTGCGAAAAACTGCAGCTGCAACCGGGCATGCGCCTGCTGGATATCGGCTGTGGCTGGGGCGGCCTCTCCGCCTATGCGGCGAAGCATTACGGCGTGTCGGTGGTCGGCGTGACCATTTCCGCCGAACAGCAGAAGCTGGCTCAGGCGCGCTGCGCCGGGCTGGATGTACAGATCCTGCTGCAGGATTACCGCGATCTGCATCAGCAGTTCGATCGCATCGTGTCCGTCGGCATGTTCGAGCACGTCGGGCCGAAAAACTACCGCACCTATTTCAACGTGGTGGAACGCAATCTGGCGCCGCACGGTTTGTTCCTGCTGCACACCATCGGCTCCAACAAAACCGACATGAACGTCGATCCGTGGATCAACAAGTACATTTTCCCGAACGGCTGCCTGCCTTCAGTGAGCCATATCGCCGAAGCCAGCGAAGGCCATTTCGTGATGGAAGACTGGCACAACATCGGTGCCGACTACGATCGCACGCTGATGGCCTGGTTCGAACGCTTCAAACAGGCGTGGCCGCAGCTTGCCCCGCGCTATTCCGAACGCTTCGAGCGGATGTTCAGCTACTACCTGAACGCCTGCGCCGGCGCGTTCCGGGCGCGCGATCTGCAGCTGTGGCAGGTGGTGTTCAGCCCGAAAGGCGTTGAAGGCGGCATTCGCGTCGCGCGATGAACCATAAAAAAGCCCCGGCAACATCATCGCCGGGGCTTTTTTTTGCTCTCTCGGACCCTGCGGGTTAACCGCAATAAACGCGAATGATTTTATCGTTGCTATCGCCGAGGAAGTTCAGGCGGCGCAGGTTGAAATCCATGGTAACGGCAGAGTTGTACGGAATGGCGCGCACCTTGGCGTCGATCTGCACGCCTTCCAGCGAGGTCATCGGCTTACCGACGAAGTTTTGATACTGCGAAGCGCCGCAGGTATCGTCCGCATCGGCCATTTGCGCGCCGGCGCCCTGCTCAGGTGAGCTGCTGCAGGCGCTCAGCGCCAGCAACGCGGTTAACAACAACGTTTTCCCATAAAACTTCACGCGTTTCTCCTCTCTGCTTATGATTCGATACCGGCGGCAACGCCAGAATCGCTGTCAGTCTTTGTGCGCCGGCGCCATCGCCGCCGCCAGCGTCGCTTCCCGGTTGGCCAGCACGCGCTCGACGGTATCCACCACCGCCTGCGTTTGCGGATCGATTTCGATGTTCACCTTATCGCCCAGGCGTTTCTTACCCAGCGTGGTGCGATCCAGCGTTTCCGGGATCAGGTGCACACAGAAACGATTATTCACCACTTCGCCGATGGTCAGGCTAATGCCGTCGATGCCGATGAAACCTTTGTGCAGCACATATTTCATCAATTCCGCATTCGGCATGCGCAGCCATACCTGGCGGTTATTTTCTGACGTATAAATCTTGGCCACTTCCGCCGTGCAGATAATATGGCCGGACATCAAATGACCGCCAATTTCGTCATTGAATTTCGCCGCGCGCTCGATATTGACGATGTCGCCCAGCGCCAGATCGCCGAGGTTGGTCAGGCGCAGCGTTTCCTTGATCAAATCGAAGCTGACGCGGTTGCCTTCCACCGCGGTCACGGTCAGGCAGCAGCCGTTATGGGCCACCGACGCCCCCAGCTCCAGCCCCGGCAACAGCTCGGCAGGCATCTCGATCACGTGGGTGCGGAAATTGGGTTTCTCATCAATGGCGACCAGCGGCGCGGTGCCTTGTACGATACCGGTGAACATATGTGCCTCTTCTTACTAATAGGTTAAAACGCTCCCGGCAGTTTGCCCCAGTTGGCGCTGAAAACCAAATCCGCGTAGGCAAAAAATGCGGGCCTGCGCATTTAATAACTATTTATCTGCGGCGTTTGCTTAACGACGCCGAGCAGGTACAATATTTTTGACAAAATTCCGCTATTTTAATTGTTGTCCTCTCGCGGCAGCCCTCCCTCCCACATATATAAATAGAAAGGTGTATGCGTGCAGAAGTACTTAATTGAAGCGCGTAGTTTATTGGCTCTCGCTATCCCGGTCATCATCGCGCAAATATCGCAAACCGCCATGGGCGTGGTGGATACCATCATGGCCGGCGCCTACAGCGCCACCGACATGGCGGCGGTTGCGGTCGGCACTTCAATCTGGCTGCCGGCCATCCTGTTCGGCCACGGCCTGCTGCTGGCGCTGACCCCGGTTATCGCCCAGCTTAACGGCGCCGGGCGGCGCGATCGCATCGCTCATCAGGTGCGCCAGGGCTTTTGGCTGGCTTCCGGCGTGTCCGTGCTGCTGATCGTGGTGCTGTATAACTGCAAGTTCGTCATCGACATGATGCACAACATCGACCCGCAGCTGGCGGATAAAGCCGTCGGTTATCTGCACGCCATTATGTGGGGAGCGCCGGGTTACCTGTTCTTCCAAGTGATGCGCAACCAGTGCGAAGGCCTGTCCAAAACCAAGCCCGGCATGGTGATCGGCTTCCTCGGCCTGCTGGTGAATATCCCGATCAACTACATCTTCATCTACGGCAAGTTCGGCATGCCGGAGCTGGGCGGCGTCGGCTGTGGCGTCGCCACCGGCAGCGTCTACTGGATCATGTTCCTGATGATGCGCTGGTACGTGAAGCGCGCACCCTCGCAGCGCGACATCAAACGCCAGGCAGGCGATCTCGGCGGCCCGGACTGGGCGGCGCTGAAGCGCCTGATCGGCATCGGCATGCCGGTGGCGCTGGCGCTGTTCTTCGAAGTCACGCTGTTCGCCGTGGTGGCGCTGCTGGTTTCGCCGCTGGGGATCGTTGCGGTTGCCGGCCACCAGATCGCGCTTAACTTCAGCGCGCTGATGTTCGTGCTGCCGCTGTCGCTGGGCGTCGGCGCCACCATCCGCGTCGGTTACCGTCTGGGGGAAGGTTCGGTTGAAGGCGCCCGTGTCGCTGCCTACTCCGCCATCGGCGTCGGCATCACCATGGCCGTCTGCACCGCGCTGTTTACCGCCACCTTCCGCGAACCGATCGCCCTGCTGTACAACGACAGCCCGGCGGTGGTGGCGATGGCGTCGCAGCTGATGCTGCTGGCGGCGCTGTACCAAATCTCGGATTCTATCCAGGTGATCGGCAGCGGCGTGCTGCGTGGTTATAAAGACACCCGCGCGATCTTCTTCATCACCTTCATCGCTTATTGGGTGTTAGGCCTGCCGAGCGGCTATCTGCTGGCGTTAACCGATGTGGTAGTGCCGGCAATGGGGCCAAGCGGTTTCTGGATCGGCTTTATCATCGGCCTGACCTTCGCCGCCATCATGATGGCGCTGCGCATGCGCTGGCTGCAGAAACAGCCGACCGCCGTCATCCTGCAGCGATCCACGCGTTGAGCCCGCGCCCGGCCGGTTTCATCCCCGGCCGGGCTGCGGTTTGCGGAAAAAAGCGCCGGACTGCGCACAACCTCAGCAATCGCGTGAAATACCGAATAAAATTGCGCTTTTCCCCTTGCCAGCACGCGGGGAGCTCGTTAATATTCGTCCCCGCTGTCAGCCATGACAGACAGGAAAAGATGCGTCCGTAGCTCAGTTGGTTAGAGCACCACCTTGACATGGTGGGGGTCGGTGGTTCGAGTCCACTCGGACGCACCAAATTCCTGAAGCAGTACAGTGCGTCCGTAGCTCAGTTGGTTAGAGCACCACCTTGACATGGTGGGGGTCGGTGGTTCGAGTCCACTCGGACGCACCAAATTTCAGAAGCAGTGCAGTGCGTCCGTAGCTCAGTTGGTTAGAGCACCACCTTGACATGGTGGGGGTCGGTGGTTCGAGTCCACTCGGACGCACCATATTGCTGATTCATCTCTCCCCCTATCGCGTTATACTTCCCGTTGTTTCGTCTCTGCCCGACCGCCTGACTTTTATGTCGATCGCGCCGTGCTACCGCCATCAGCCACCAGGAACACCACATGACCACCTTTACCGCCAAAACCGCCTTTTTACCGCTCGACAATGGCCTTGCCCGCCGTGAAGGCGTGATGAGCGACGGTACACCGGCGGCGGAAGTGCGTTTCGAGGCCGGCGCCTTCGGCCAGCTGCAAAAGCCCCCGCACGCGCGGCAAACCCAGGTGATCTCCGGTGAATTCGAATTTACCCTCGGCGGCGACACCCGGGTGGTACGGGCCGGCGAGAGCCTGATATTGCCGGCCAACGTCGCCAGCGGCTGCTTCTGCCTGAGCGCCGGCGTGCTGCTGGAAATTCCCCAAACGCGTTAAACCTGTATTTACAGCATGGTTATTTGCGCAACAAGCGACCCGCAACGCGTTGCATTTGCGCCACATTTGCCCCCGTTTTGACATATCCGCCGCGCCGCCGCGGTTTTTTATTTTGTTTCCCACCGCTTAGCCTTTATAATGCGCAACGTCTATCAGTTGAATGGTTTCAGCCCTTGATCTGCGAAAACGCTATAACAACACGATCTGATCTTACCCCGTTGCGCAGCATCCCCGCGCCCCCGCGCGGGCTGAATTTTTCCGCCCCGCTTCAACTGTCGTCACCTATCCTTAACTATGTTTTTCACCACCAGGCACGGCCCAAATTCCCTACCGGCGTAAACCGCGCCGGTCAAATTCGTTTTTTTATCCATCACAACTTGTAGAAAACTCCGCCATGAAAAAGACCAAAATTGTTTGTACCATCGGTCCAAAAACCGAATCGGAAGAAATGCTGACCAACCTGCTCAATGCGGGCATGAACGTGATGCGTCTCAACTTCTCTCACGGCGACTATGAAGAGCACGGCAACCGCATCAAGAACATGCGCGCCGTGATGGCGAAAACCGGTATCAACGCCGGCATCCTGCTGGATACCAAAGGCCCGGAAATTCGCACCATGAAACTGGAAGGCGGCAAAGACGCCTCGCTGGTCGCCGGCCAAACCTTCACTTTCACCACCGACCAGAGCGTGATCGGCAACAGCGATCGCGTAGCGGTCACCTACGCCGGCTTCGCCGCCGACCTGAAGATCGGCAACACCGTGCTGGTTGACGACGGCCTGATCGGCATGGAAGTCACCAACGTGACCGAAAACGAAGTCATTTGTAAGGTGCTGAACAACGGCGATCTGGGCGAGAACAAGGGCGTCAACCTGCCGGGCGTTTCGATCCAGCTGCCTGCGCTGGCCGAAAAAGACAAGCGCGACCTGATCTTCGGCTGCGAACAAGGCGTCGACTTCGTGGCGGCATCCTTCATCCGCAAGCGCTCCGACGTGCTGGAGATCCGCGAACACCTGAAAGCCCACGGCGGCGAGCAGATCCAGATCATCTCCAAGATCGAAAACCAGGAAGGCCTGAACAACTTCGACGAGATCCTCGAAGCGTCCGACGGCATCATGGTTGCCCGTGGCGACTTGGGCGTCGAGATCCCGGTAGAAGAAGTGATCTTCGCCCAGAAGATGATGATCGAAAAATGCAACCGTGCGCGTAAAGTGGTGATCACCGCCACCCAGATGCTCGACTCCATGATCAAGAATCCGCGCCCTACCCGTGCGGAAGCCGGTGACGTCGCCAACGCCATTCTGGACGGCACCGATGCCGTCATGCTGTCCGGCGAAAGCGCCAAGGGCAAATACCCGCTGGAAGCGGTCAACATCATGGCGACCATCTGCGAACGCACCGATCGCGTGATGCCAAGCCGCATCGATACCCTGAACGATCGCCGCAAGCTGCGCATCACCGAAGCGGTATGCCGCGGTGCGGTTGAAACCGCCGAAAAACTGGACGCGCCGCTGATCGTCGTCGCCACCAGCGGCGGCAAGTCAGCGAAATCCGTGCGTAAATACTTCCCGAACGCGGTGATCCTGGCGCTGACCACCAACCAGACCACCGCGCATCAGCTGGTGCTGAGCAAGGGCGTTATCCCGCAGATGGTCAAAGAAATCGCCTCCACCGACGACTTCTACCGCATCGGTAAAGAAGCCGCGCTGGCCAGCGGCCTGGCGCAAAAAGGCGACGTCGTGGTGATGGTTTCCGGCGCGCTGGTGCCGAGCGGCACCACCAACACCGCCTCGGTACACGTGCTGTAATATAAAACGTGACATAATTATCTTGATCAAAACGCCGCTTTGCGGCGTTTTTTTTATCGGCAGTAAACTATTTTTCTCAAAACGCAACCGCGAACTGCTCATTATTTAGCTAATAACAAATCGGAGTAGTCCCATGGAAGCCGGCTGTTTTCCCTCGTTTTTTTAACTAATTTGTAAAACCAGATGCAAGTTTGAGCGAACGATCAAAATAAAGCACCTCAACACTAAAAAATTATTCTCTTTCGAAAAAAGTTTGTGTAATACTTGTAACGCTACATGGAGATTAACTCAATCTAGAGGGTGTTATAATGAATCGTACTAAACTGGTACTGGGCGCGGTAATCCTGGGTTCCACTCTGCTGGCTGGCTGCTCAAGCAACGCTAAAATCGATCAACTGTCTTCTGACGTTCAGACTCTGAACGCTAAAGTTGATCAGCTGAGCAACGACGTGAACGCAATGCGTTCTGACGTTCAAGCGGCTAAAGACGACGCAGCACGCGCTAACCAGCGTCTGGACAACCAAGCTCACGCTTACAAAAAGTAAGATAGCTTTGGTTATTGAAAACGGCGCACATTGTGCGCCGTTTTTTTTGCCTGTTTGTCGCCTGGGCTTTCCAGCTCGGCAGGCAAAAAAAAGAGGTTCAGCACGCTGAACCCCTCTTCGACCGCTCAGTCCTGCAAACTTAGTTCACTGAACTGATTGGTGCTGCCTTAAATGGGCTCTTATTCGCCGCTGGCGCCGCTACAGGCGTTAAACGCACCTCAGACGGGTTCTCCCCCACGTTGACCAGCACCGGCATGCCAGAGCGGCGTACAACCGCGCTATCGAACACGGCGCGATCGGTTTGCCCATCTGCAGCGAAGGCTTTCTCCGCTTTAGACAACGCAATCGGCATGGTCTGCGGATCGTCGCTTTCTACCCGCGACAGCGGCTGGTGCACTTCCACATAGCGTTTGCCGTCCGGCTCAACCGAAATCTTCACCGGATCGTTGATCACCTGCACCCGCGTACCGCGTGGCACCTGGTTGAACAGCGCTTCGATATCCGTCGGACGCAGACGAATACAGCCGGAGCTGACGCGCATGCCGATCCCGAAGTTGGCATTGGTGCCGTGAATCAGGTATTCACCGCGCCCCATCGCCAGACGCAGGGCGAACAGCCCCATCGGGTTCTCAGGCCCGGCCGGCACCACCGCAGGCAGCGTCACGCCCTGGGACTGATAGCGTTTGCGGATGTTGGCGGTAGGCGTCCAGGTCGGGTTGGGGATCTTCTGGCTGACGGAGGTCACTTCCAGCGGCGTGTGCATCCCGGTCTGGCCGATACCGATCGGATAGACGATCACTTTGTTCTCGCCTTTCGGATAGTAGTAAAGGCGCAGCTCGGCCAGGTTGACGATGATCCCTTCACGCTTGGTATCAGGCAGCAGCATTTGGGTCGGAATGGTCAGCACCGTACCCGGCTTAGGCAGGAACGGGTCGGTGCCGGGGTTGGCTTCCAGCATGCCCAGCAGGCCAATCTTGTAGTCGGCGGCGATCGCCTCCAGCGGACGGCCGTCGTTTGGCACGGTATAAGTGGTGTTTTCACCGATCAGACGGCTGTCCGGCGGCGGCAGCGGGTACTCGGTCGCACTGGCGGCCTGCGTGCCGGCCAATACGGTGGCGAAGACCATGCCCATTAAACTCAACGCACGTTTCATTATCATCCCTATATTTTTTATGACGGTTCGTCCCCAAGGCTAACGAGCGCCTGGCGGCGGGTAAATCAGACAATACCTGATTAATACTAGCAATGCTGGCATCAAAGGCAATAAGTTCTCTAAAAATCAACACGTTATAACGTAATCACCGCCGCTGATTGTCAACGAAACGTCAACGGATAAGCTGCTGAAATATCACTGAATTGGGGATGTTATCTGGGGGGAAAGCGTGGATTGTAAAGGCTCATTGACAAAGCGAATGTATCAATGAGCCCTCAAGGACGGGGCGTTCAGGCTCAGGCCAGCTGCGTGGCTTTACTGCGAATGGCGCGGATCATCGCCTCCAGCCCCTGTGAACGCGAAGGCGTCAGGTGTTGGCTGAGCGCCAGCTCGGCGAAAAACGGCCGCACGTCAAGCTCGACAATCTGCTGCGGCGTCAATTGGCGATACAGAATAAACACCACCGCCAGCAGGCCTTTGACGATCGCCGCGTCGCTGTCGCCGTAAAATTCGACCTGCCCCTGCTCATCGAGGCGCATCACAATCCACACCTGGCTCTGACAACCGGAGATCAGGTTGCCGGCCTGCCGCTCGGCCTCGTCCAGCGGCGGCAATTTGGCGCCGAGTTCAATCACGTACAGGTATTTCTCCTCCCAGTTCAAACAGCGGGAGAAATTTCGCACCAATTTATCTTTGTCCGGCAAATTCGCCATGGGGATCCTTTTGTACCGCCGGGGACGTGCCCCGGCCTAGCCTAATAGCTGATGAATGCGTTGCAGCCCGGCCACCAGCCGGTCCACCTCTTCGCGGGTATTATATAACGCCAGCGAAGCGCGGCACATGCTCGGCACCTGATAAAACGCCATCAGCGGCATTGCGCAGTGATGGCCGGTGCGAATGGCGATGCCGTACTGATCGAGGAAGCTGCCGACGTCATAGGCATGGTGTTCACCCAGATTGAAGGCGATCACCCCGGCGCGATGGGCCGGGCCATAGACTTTCAGCGTCGGCACCTGGCTGAGCGCCTTCAGCGCGTAGTGCATCAGCGACTGTTCATAATCGTGGATCACATTCAGGCCCAGGGCTTCGACGTAATCGAACGCCGCCCCCAGCCCCATGATGCCGGCGGTGTTCGGCGAACCGGCCTCGAAGCGCCACGGCGGATCGGCGAAGGTGGTGCCCGCCGTCAGGCTGACCTGGCGGATCATCGAGCCGCCCCCTTCCCACGGCGGCATCTGCTGCAGCAGCGCCTGGCGGCCATACAGCATGCCGATGCCGGAAGGACCGTACAGCTTGTGGCCGGAAAACACGTAAAAATCGCAGTCCAGCGCCTGAACATCGACGCACTGGTGCATCACCGCCTGCGCGCCGTCCACCAGCACCGTCAAATTCGGCGCCAGGGCTCTGGCGCCGGCGATGATGTCGCGCACCGGGTTGACGGTGCCCAGCACGTTGGAGACCTCGGTCAGCGCCAGCAGTTTACAGGACGCATCGACCAGCTCCGGCAACCGCGCCAAATCCAGCGTACCGTCCGGCTGTAGCGGCCACACCCGCAGCTGCAGCCCGCGCTCTTGCGCCAGCATCTGCCACGGCACGATGTTGGCGTGGTGCTCCATCTCGGTGATGAGAATCGCATCGCCCGGCTGCAGCAGGTGGCGGCCAAAGCTGTTGGCCACCAGATTGATGCCTTCAGTGGTGCCCTTGACGAACACCATCTCTTCCGCCGAGGCGGCGTTGATAAAGCGTGCCGCCTGCTCCCGCACCGCTTCCATCTGCTGAGTCGCCTCGGCGCTCAGGGTGTGGATGCCGCGATGCACCGCCGCATAACCGTGGCGGTAGAACTCCAGCTCGCGGTCGATCACCGCCTGCGGTTTCTGCGCGCTGGCGGCGCTGTCGAGATAGGCCAGCGGTTGGCCGTTCACCTCACGCGCCAGCAGCGGAAAATCGCCGCGCACGCGTTCAATCGGATAACTCATGCAGCCTCCCCCGGCAGGCGCTGGGCGATGCGCGCCAGCACCCGTTCCCGGATGGTGTCGTTGGCGATGCCTTCGGTCAGCTCGGCGGCGAAGGCAAAGATGATCATCTGCTGCGCCGCGTGTTTGTCGATGCCGCGCGACTGCAGATAGAACAGCTGCTCTTCATCGATACGCCCCACGGTGGCGCCGTGGCTGCATTTGACGTCGTCGGCGTAGATCTCCAGCTGCGGCTTGGTATCCACTTCCGCCACCTTACCCAACAGCAGGTTATGGTTGGTCATCTGGCCGTCGGTTTTGATCGCATGCTTGGCCACTTTGATCATGCCGTTGAACACCGCCTTGCCGCGATCGCTGACCACGGTTTTATGCAGCTGGCGGCTTTCGCAATAGCCTTTGTTGTGCTCCAGATAGGTGCGGGTATCGCAGATCTCTTTGCCCACCGG
Source organism: Serratia sp. SSNIH1 (assembly GCF_002935055.1). Taxonomy (NCBI): domain Bacteria; kingdom Pseudomonadati; phylum Pseudomonadota; class Gammaproteobacteria; order Enterobacterales; family Yersiniaceae; genus Serratia; species Serratia sp. SSNIH1. The sequence goes on along the minus strand of NZ_CP026383.1, from coordinate 2,772,457 downwards.
CAGCACCAGGCTGTTGATCACCAGGTTTGCGCCTTCGCCGTTCAGCTGTGCGCTGGTGTTGTGCCGCGTCAGGCCGGCGCCCAGCAGGAAGCTGTCGCTTTTCACCCGCGCGTCGCGGCCGATAACCAGATCGTTATGGGCAAAGTGGTAGCTCGGCTGGCTCTCAAACGCCAGCTTGCAGTGCAACAGCCCGGCGTTGTCCGCCACGTTGGCGGTCAAGCGCGCGCCGGTGAAGTGCGCGGCCTCGCCCAGGCTGACATAGTGTTCAATCACTTCCGCCTCGGCCCCGCGCCCGATCTCCAGATGGTGACGATGATGCACGGTGTTCACTTCCCCGGTGGCGCCGCGTCCGCTGCTGATGTGCAGCAGGTACAGCGGGCGGGCCGGGGCCTTGCCGGCCGGCAAACGAATCAGGCTGGTTTCCTGCGCCAGGCTTTCGGTCAGGTGCAGGAAAATCTCCGGCTGGATCGGCTCCGGCAGCGCCTGCGGCGTGCCGTAGGCGGTCAATTCGAACTGGTAGTCGCCCAGATCGCCATCGCTGAGCGCGGCGCTGTAGCGGCCGTCAATAAACACCAGCCGACAGGCATCGATGCCGAGCGCCAGCGCCTCAAGCTGCTCTGCGCTCACCGGCGCGGGCTGCGGATCGAGGAACTGCTGCTCCAGCAGGCTCTCCAGCGGCGTGTACTTCCAGTTTTCATGCTTGCGCGTCGGCCAGCCGAGGCGCAGCGCCTGCTGCCAGTGCGCCAGCGCATGCGGCGAACGCTCGCCGCCGCGGCCTTCGAACAGGCGATACAGCTGCTGCAGCGCGTTTGAATTACTGTTGGTCGGTAAGCCAGCCATAGCCCTGCTCCTCCAACTGTTTCACCAGCGAGAAATCGCCGGATTTAACGATGCGCCCCTGGGAAAGCACGTGTACGTAATCCGGTTTGATGTAGTCCAGAATGCGCTGATAGTGGGTCACGATGATAAAGGCGCGCTTGCCGTCCCGCAGCGAGTTGACGCCGTTGGCGACGATCTTAAGCGCGTCGATGTCCAGGCCCGAGTCGGTTTCATCGAGAATGCACAGATCCGGCTCCAGCGCCGCCATCTGCAGAATATCGTTGCGTTTTTTCTCACCGCCGGAGAAGCCGACGTTGACCGAACGGGTCAACAGATCGGCCGGCATATCCAGCAGCGCGATTTTCTCTTCGATGAAATCGGCGAAGTCAAAGCGATCCAGCGGCTCCTGCTCGCGGTATTTGCGCACCGCGTTGACCGACGTCTGCAGAAAGAAATGGTTGCTGACGCCGGGGATCTCCACCGGGTACTGGAAGGCCAGGAACACGCCTTCGCCGGCGCGATCTTCCGGATCCAGCTCCAGCAGATCCTTGCCCTTGAAGGTGACTTCCCCTTCGGTCACTTCGTACTCTTCACGCCCGGCCAGCGTGGCGGACAGCGTGCTCTTGCCCGAGCCGTTCGGCCCCATGATGGCGTGCACTTCGCCCGGTTTGATCTCCAGATCCAATCCCTTGAGGATCTCGTTGCCTTCCACGCTGACTTTCAAATTCTTGATGCTTAACATGCTGTGTCCTCAGATAGCGCCGACGGCGCTAAAAATGCGGCGATTAACCCACGCTGTGTTCCAGGCTGATGGCCAGAAGTTTCTGTGCCTCGACGGCGAACTCCAGCGGCAGCTCGGAGAAAACGTCCTTGCAGAAACCGTTGACGATCATCGAAATGGCGTCATCCTCGCTGATGCCGCGCTGCAGGCAGTAGAACAGCTGGTCGTCGCCGATCTTCGAGGTGGTGGCTTCGTGCTCCAGCTGAGCGCTGTTGTTGCGCGCTTCAACGTAAGGGAACGTGTGGGCACCGCTGTCCGGCCCGATCAGCATCGAGTCGCACTGGGTAAAGTTACGGGCGTTTTCCGCCCCCGGCAGGATTTTCACCAGGCCGCGATAGGTGTTCTCGCTGTGACCTGCAGAGATACCTTTGGCGATGATGGTCGACTTGGTGTTTTTGCCGATGTGGATCATCTTGGTGCCGGTGTCCGCCTGCTGATGGCCGCTGGTCAGCGCCACCGAGAAGAATTCGCCGATCGAATTGTCGCCCTGCAGGATCACGCTCGGGTATTTCCAGGTGATGGCCGAGCCGGTTTCAGACTGGGTCCAGGACATTTTCGAGCCGGCACCTTCGCACAGCGCGCGCTTGGTGACGAAGTTGAGGATGCCGCCCTTGCTCTCGCCGCCGGAGAACCAGTTCTGCACCGTCGAGTATTTCACTTCGGCGTCTTTATGCAGGATCACTTCCACCACCGCCGCGTGCAGCTGGTAGCTGTCGCGCACCGGGGCGGAACAGCCTTCGATGTAGCTGACGTAGCTGCCTTCGTCGGCGATCAGGATGGTGCGCTCGAACTGGCCGGTTTTGGCGGCGTTGATACGGAAATAGGTCGACAGCTCCATCGGGCAGCGCACGCCTTTCGGCACATAGACGAAGGTGCCGTCGGAGGCCACCGCGGCGTTCAGCGCAGCGAAGAAGTTATCGTTGGACGGCACCACGCGGCCCAGGTACTGACGCACCAGGTCCGGGTATTCCTGGATAGCTTCGCCGAACGAGCAGAAGATCACCCCGCTCTCCGCCAGTTTTTCACGGTAAGTGGTAGCGACCGAGACCGAGTCAAAGATGGCGTCCACCGCCACCTCACTGCCCTCGCGCACCGGCACGCCGAGCTGATTGAACGCCAGCTCCACTTCGCTGGTCAGGTAATCTTTTTCCGTCGCCGCGCCCGGTTGCTGCTCGGCGCCGGGTTGCGAACCGCAGGCATCGTCGCAGCTGCCGCAGGACGGCGCCGAATAGTAACTGTAGTCCTGGTAGTTCAGGCGATCGTAATTGGCCTTCAGCCAGTGCGGCTCTTCCATCTGCAGCCAGGCACGGTAGGCCTCGAGGCGGAATTCCAGCATCCACTCGGGTTCGCTGCGCTTGGCCGAGATGGCGCGCACCACCTCTTCGTTGATGCCTTTGGCCAACTCATCGGTTGCCAGCTGGGTGAAGAAACCTTCTTTGTAGCGACCTTCGCTGACCCAAGCCTGCACTTCATTAGGCATTTCTACATTGCTTCGTGTCATGTTGATTGCATCGCTCAAACGCCAAAGCTCTCGCCGCACCCGCAGGCATGCTGAGCTTTAGGGTTGTTGAATTTGAATATCTGATTCAGCCCTTCGCGGACATAATCTACCGTGGTGCCGTCGATGAACGGCATAGCCTTCAGCGGCACATAGAGTTTGGCGCCGTCGCGCTCAAACAGCAGATCGTCATCAGCGGGTTCGCGGGTCAGATCCAGCACATAGGCAAAGCCGGCGCAGCCGGATTGTTTCACCCCTAGCTGCAGCCCTTTCACCTGCGGATCCTGCTGCATCAGTTTCGTTATTTGTCGTACGGCGCTGTCGCTGAGCGAAATGCCTTGCCAGACATTTTCATCCAGAGAAAAAGTGCCGACATTTTCCGTTTGCATAGGGTCTACCTCACACTCGTGTTTGGCCACAGCCAATCTGGGTTGCTTATATGTTAGTGATAACGATTATCACTTCAACCGTTTGTTTTGCGGGGGTATCCGCCGCGAGCGCGGTTTTTCGCTGCGGCGTGCGGCAAGCCAACGGGACACCCGTGGCGGCTTGCGGCGTCAGGCGGCAAGGTGTACATGCTATCCCTATGAATTCGTTATCTATCCTGCATCACCGTACCGCGTTCCCCGGTGGCCCGTCAGCGTTACAGCGCTGCGGTGCGTTGCCGTTCTAAACATTCATAGAAAATACCTATTTCTGCATTCTGTCTGTCGTAAATGTGCGTTTATCGGCATTTCGTGGCGCGGCGCAAGCGCGTGGCCCTCAGGTTAAAGTTTAGTCGCTCAGGATTAAGTTGGGTCGGCGGCGGTCTTTTACTCTCCTGAGCAATAAAAAAACGCCGCGCCGGGATTGATCGGCAACGCGGCAGTTTATATAATAATGATTATCATTCAATTTGAATTTGAGCGCGAAGCCAATGACTCTTTCGATCAACGCATGGTTGCTGGGCAAGATTGATGAATACAAATTCAGCGTGCGCGACGCCACGGTGGACTTTTATATGGCCGAAGCGGCGCTGCGGCGCCCGGAATGCAATATCGACCATCTGAAGCGGTACAACAGCGTCAGCCTCACCATGGCCAATCTTTGTCTGGAGAACGGCGACGACGACAGCTACCTGCACGCACTCAGCAAGCTGCACAACCGGCTGATCGTCGAGATCAACAACCCACAGCGCTGCCAGCTGTTTCGGGTGCAAAGCTACCACTTCGCCCGCCACACGCTGACGCTGATCTGCCAAAAATATGCAATGGAAGGCACCTGGGAGAAGGCGAACGCGTTTCAGAAGGACTTCGTCAAACGCGTGCCGTTTCAGCTGTAAGGCGAAAGGCTCCGCAGACCGATCGCCTGCGGAAACCGGCGGGGATCAGTCGATGACCGCCGTGGTCAGACGCGAGGTGCAGCACAGCCGATCGCGCGCGTCGAAGATCTCGATTTGCCACACCTGATGGCGACGGCCGACGTGCAGTGCGCGACACACCCCGCGCACCTGGCCATCGAACACCGCGCGCAGATGGTTGGCGTTGATCTCCAGCCCCACCACTTTCTGCTCGCCTTCGCTGCACAGGTAGCCGGCCATCGATCCCATCGACTCCGCCAGCACCACCGATGCCCCGCCGTGCAACAGCCCGAACGGCTGCCGGGTGCGGCCATCGACCGGCATGGTGGCCTCGAGGAAATCGTCGCCCAGCAGGGTAAACTCGATGCCCACATGGCTGACCATGCAGCCGTCGCCGGCGCGGTTCAGCTGCTCCAGCGATGTTTCACGTTTCCACAATTTCACTCAATCATCTCCAGAAGTGCCTGTAATGGGTGGCGCACGCCATTGCCCTCGATGCGTTTCACCTGGCTGCGGCAAGAATAGCCGGTCGCCAGGCAGCGCTGCCGCGGCAAACGCTGCAGCGTCGGATGCCATGATAGCTCATAAATGCCGAGCGAGTTTTGCAGGTTCTTGGCTTCATGGCCGTAAGTGCCCGCCATGCCGCAGCAGCCGACGCTGACGTTCTCCAGTTTGGCGCCGAAGCGGGCGAAGATCGCCGCCCACTGTTGGCCGCTGGCCGGCAGCGCGGTGGTTTCGGTGCAGTGGCCGAACAGATACCACGGCTCGCCGGTCGCCGGCTGTTCGGCGCGATCCGCAATCCGCTGCTGCAGCCATTCATGCACCAACTGCACCTGGAAATCGCCGCGTTCGGCGCCGAGGATCTCGCGGTATTCGTCGCGGTAGCACAGCACCAGCGCCGGATCGACGCCCACCAGCGGCATGCCGAGCTGCGCCACGCGGTTGAGGAAATCGGCGGTTTTGCGCGCGGTGCGGGCAAAGCGCGTCAGGAAACCTTTCACATGCTGCGCCTTGCCGTTCGGCGAGAACGGCAGCAGCACCGGTTTATAGCCGAGCTTCTCCACCAGCCGGACAAAGTCCGCCACCACTTTGGCGTCGTAATAGCTGGTGAACGGATCCTGGACGATCAGCACGTGTTCTGCGCGCTGCTCGGCGCTCAGCCCTTCCAGCTGCTCCAGCGTCAGCGTGGTCGCGCGATGGCCGGACAGCTGCTGACGCAGCGTCGGGCTGGACAGCAGCGGCAGATCGACCATGCCGATGGCGTTGCGGCTCATCTCCCGCAGCCACGGCTGGCGGAAGAAGAAGTTGAACACCTTCGGCGCGCGGGCCATCAACGGGGTATAGCTCTCCACGCCGGCGACCATGTAGTCGCTTACCGGGCGCAGATAGCGGGTGTGGTAGAGCTGCAGGAAGCGCGAACGGAATCCCGGCACGTCAATCTTGATCGGGCACTGGGTGGAGCAGGCCTTGCAGGCCAGGCAACCGGACATCGCCTCTTTCACTTCGTGCGAGAAATCATACTCGCCCTTGCCGGCATGCCAGCTGTTGCGGGTCTTTTCGATCAAACCGCGCAGGCTGACTCGCTGCTGCGGCAACTGTTTTTCCAGCGCCAAAGGATCGACGCCCTGCTCGGCCAACAGACGCAGCCACTCGCGCACCAGCGTCGCCCGCCCTTTCGGTGAATGAATGCGGTTGCCGCTGATCTTCATCGACGGGCACATCGGGCTGCGCACGTCGAAGTTGAAGCACAGGCCGTTGCCGTTACACTCCAGCGCGCCGCGGAATGAGGTGCGCACCTCGACCGGGATCTGGCGATCGAAGGTGCCGCGTTTGACCGCGTCCACCTGCATCATCGGCGCATCCACCGCCAGCGGCGAACAGATCTTGCCCGGGTTCAGGCGGTTATCGGGATCGAATGCCGCCTTGATGCGGCGCAGCTCTTCATACAACGTTTCGCCGAAGAACTCAGGGCTGTATTCCGCGCGGAACCCCTTGCCGTGCTCCCCCCACAGCAGGCCGCCGTATTTGGCGGTCAGCGCCACCACCCGATCGGAGATTTGCTTCATCAGCACCTCCTGCTGCGGGTCGCACATGTCCAGCGCCGGGCGCACGTGCAGCACCCCGGCGTCGACGTGGCCGAACATGCCGTAGCTCAGGTGGTGGTCGTCGAGCAGTTGACGGAATTCGACGATATAGTCCGCCAGGTGTTGCGGCGGCACGCAGGTGTCCTCGGCGAACGGAATCGGTTTGGCGCGCCCTTTGGCGTTGCCCAGCAGCCCGACCGCCTTCTTGCGCATGTTGTAAATGCGCTCGATGCCCGCCAGATCGCCGCAGATTTGGTAACCGATCACGCCGCCCTGCCGTTGCGCGATCAGTTCGTCCAGCCGTTGGCAAAGGGATTCCATCTGGCCGTCGATCAGCGCCCGATCGTCGCCGGCGAACTCGACGATGTTCAGCCCGAGCATCTCTTTATCCGGCACGTCGGCGATCAGTTCGTTCACCGAGTGCCAAACGATGTCTTCACGCGCCAGGTTCAGCACCTTGGAATCGATGGTTTCCACCGACAGCGCCTTGGCTTCGACCATAAAGGGCGCATTGCGCAGCGCCGAGTCGAAGGAGTCGTATTTTACGTTAACCAAACGGCGCACTTTCGGCAGCGGCGTGATGTCCAGCCGCGCCTCGGTGATAAACGCCAGCGTGCCTTCGGCGCCGGTCAGGATGCGCGTCAGATCGAAGGTTTGCAGATCGTCGCTCAGCACATGGCGCAGATCGTAACCGGTGAGGAAGCGGTTGAGCTTGGGGAATTTCTCCAGGATCAGCGCACGCTGCTCGCGGCAGCGGCTCAGCACCGTGCGGTAGATGCGTCCTTCAGCGGTCTCTTCCAGAGCAATCGTTTCCGCCAGCGCCGTCGGCATGGCGCGGGTATCGATCATCTCACCGCCCAGCAGCACCGCCCGCAGGCCCAATACGTGGTCGGAGGTTTTGCCGTACACCAGCGAGCCCTGGCCGGAGGCGTCGGTGTTGATCATGCCGCCCAGCGTGGCGCGGTTGCTGGTGGACAGTTCCGGCGAGAAGAAGTAGCCGAACGGCCGCAGATATTGATTCAGCTGATCCTTGATCACCCCGGCTTCGACTTTTACCCAGCCTTGTTCGACGTTGATCTCCAGAATGCGGTTCATATGGCGCGACATATCGACCACGATGCCGGTATTGAGCGACTGGCCGTTGGTGCCGGTGCCGCCGCCGCGCGGGCTGAAGGTCAGCGTCTTGAATCGCTCTTCCCCGGCCAGACGGGCGATCAGCGCCACGTCGGCGGTGGAACGGGGGAACACCACCGCATCGGGCAACAGCTGATAGATGCTGTTGTCGGTGGCCATCGTCAGCCGGTCAGCGTAGCTGATGGCGGTGTCGCCGTTGAATCCGTTTTGCTTCAGTGCTTCCAAAAAGTCGAGCACCCGTTGAACGAGGCCGGGCGCCTGAGAAATCTGTGGGATCATTCGCTTTTTGACCCTGTCCGTCTATTTTTTATGCGCTGATGTACGCTGAATCGGGCCTTTAATTCAGACCCACCCTATTTTTTAGTGACACTAAAAACTAACATACTCGTTTAGTGAAGGCATTCACATTATTACCGCCCTGCGAGCGCCGCCACAGGCGGCCGCCCGGCGGTGAGAAACCGACCGACAGGCACCCCGATTCGCCGGTGCCAGGGATTTAATTGACCAGGATGAGAAGCCACTGATGCCACTCCCGCAATCGCGTTACGACTTACCGCGAATTATTTTCGGCGTGCTGTTTATCGCCATCATGATCGTCGCCTGTTTTTGGGTGATCCAACCGTTTATTCTCGGCTTCGCCTGGGCGGGCATGGTGGTGATCGCCACCTGGCCGCTGCTGCTCAAACTGCAAAAACTGCTGTGGGGCCGCCGTTCGCTGGCGGTGTTGGTCATGACCCTGCTGCTGATCCTGCTGTTCATTCTGCCAATCTCCCTGCTGATCAGCAGCGTGGTAGATAACAGCGCGCCGCTGATCGCCTGGGCCAGTTCACCGGGCAAGCTGCACATTCCCGACCTCGCCTGGCTGCAGTCCGTGCCGATGATCGGCGACAGGCTCTACACCAGCTACCACACGCTGGTTAACGCCGGCGGCGCCGCGCTGCTGGCGAAGGTGCAGCCGTACTTCGGCCAGACCGCCACCTGGTTCGTGGCACAGGCGGCGCATATCGGCCGTCTGCTGCTGCACTGCGCGCTGATGTTGCTGTTCAGCGCATTGCTGTATGCGCGCGGCGAGCAGGTGGCACTGGGTATCCGCCACTTTGCGGTGCGCCTCGGTTCTGCGCGCGGCGATGCGGCGGTGCTGTTGGGCGGCCAGGCGATCCGCGCCGTTGCGCTGGGCGTGGTGGTGACGGCGCTGGTGCAGTCGGTGCTGGGTGGTATCGGTCTGGCGGTGAGCGGCATTCCGGCCGCCACCCTGTTGACGATGCTGATCTTTATCTGCTGCGTGGCGCAATTGGGGCCGCTGTTGGTGCTGGTGCCGGCCATCATCTGGCTGTACTGGCATGGCGATACCACCTGGGGCACCGTGCTGCTGGTCTGGAGCTGCGTGGTAGCCACGCTGGATAACGTGCTGCGCCCGGTGCTGATCCGCATGGGCGCCGATCTGCCGCTGCTGCTGATCCTGTCCGGCGTTATCGGCGGTTTGCTGGCCTTCGGTATGATTGGCCTGTTCATCGGCCCGGTGGTGTTGGCGGTATCTTATCGCCTGCTGACCGCCTGGATGAATGAAGCGCCGGAGCCGACCACCGCGCCGGAGCAAGTCATCGAAGATCTGGAAAAACGCTAATCCCCCCTTCCGCCCGCATCGTCGGGCGGAATATTTCGCCCCGTCATTATTCCTACCTCATTCGAGTAATATCTACGCCAAATATAATGCCGCCATATATTGATTGGGGCTCGGCGAATGAAAGGTGCAATGTAAATCCCTGTGTATTGCAAGCGGTAAAAAGAGATAACGCCCGCAAATAAAATGTGATGCCGCTATCGATTAGGATGATTCTTAATGACTAGTCGCGTTCAAAAATCTAGTATTATGGCCATCTATTGCTTCAAATCACTGATTTTAAAGCAACCTTTCTGAACTATGTAATGCCATACATGTGAATTGCTGTGTGTAGTCTTTGCCCATCTCCTACGGTGGGCTTTTTTTTATTCTTTTTTCGCCAAATTGATTATTTTACGCGCCGTTATTTACATTCAGAAATAAAAAGGCCGCAGCGTAAACTGCGGCCTGGCGTTAATGCCTTAGCGATGCCGAGACATTATTTCTTTTTCGACAAATTGATCCAGGTCTGCACCACGGTGTCCGGATTGAGCGACAGGCTGTCGATGCCCTGCTCCATCAGCCACTCGGCGAAGTCTTCGTGGTCGGACGGGCCCTGGCCGCAGATGCCGACGTATTTGCCGTGGCGCTTGGCCGCCTGAATCGCCATCGACAGCAGCGCTTTCACCGCCTCGTTGCGTTCGTCGAACAGCTCCGACACCACGCCGGAATCGCGATCCAGCCCCAGCGCCAGCTGGGTCATGTCGTTGGAACCGATAGAGAAGCCGTCGAAGTGCTCGAGGAACTGATCCGCCAACAGCGCATTGGACGGGATCTCGCACATCATGATCACTTTCAGCCCGTTTTCGCCGCGCTTCAGCCCCTGACGCGCCAGCTCGGCCACCACCGCTTCCGCCTGCGCCACGGTGCGCACGAACGGCACCATGATTTCGACGTTGGTCAGCCCCATTTCGTTACGCACGCGTTTCACCGCCTCGCACTCCAGCGCGAAGCAATCGCGGAAGCTGTCGGCCACGTAACGGCCGGCGCCACGGAAGCCCAGCATCGGGTTCTCTTCGTGCGGTTCATACTTGTCACCGCCCACCAGGTTGGCGTACTCGTTGGATTTGAAGTCGGACAGACGCACGATCACGCGCTTCGGCCAGAACGCGGCGCCCAGCGTCGCAATGCCTTCGGTCAGGCGGCCGACGTAGAACTCGACCGGATGATCGTAACCCTGCATCAGCGCGCGAATTTCGTTTTGCAGCGCCGGCGTCTGCTGGTCAAACTCCAGCAGCGCGCGTGGGTGCACGCCGATCATGCGGTTGATGATAAATTCCAGCCGCGCCAGGCCCACGCCTTCATTCGGCAAACGCGCGAAGTCGAAGGCGCGATCCGGGTTGCCGACGTTCATCATGATCTTCAGCGGCAGATCCGGCAGCTCGGTCACTTCGGAGCTCTGCACGCTAAAGTCCAGCATATCGCTGTAAACGAAGCCGGTGTCGCCTTCCGCGCAGGAGACGGTGACTTTCTGGCCGTCTTTCAGCACGTCGGTGGCGTGGCCACAGCCCACCACCGCCGGAATGCCCAGCTCACGGGCGATGATCGCCGCGTGACAGGTGCGCCCGCCGCGGTTGGTGACGATCGCGGCGGCTTTCTTCATGATCGGTTCCCAATCCGGGTCGGTCATGTCGGTGACCAGCACGTCGCCCGGCTGGATGCGATCCATTTCGCTGATGTCGTGGATCACTTTCACCGGGCCGGCGCCGATGCGGTGGCCGATGGCGCGGCCTTCCACCAGCACCGGGCTGGAACCGTTCAGCTGGTAGCGCTCCATGGTCTGCTCGTTGGAGCGCACGGTCTCCGGGCGCGCCTGCACGATCAGCAGCTTGCCGGTATGGCCGTCTTTCGCCCACTCGATATCCATCGGGCGGCCGTAATGTTTTTCGATCAGGATCGCCTGCTGCGCCAGCGCCTGCACTTCGTCATCCGTCAGCGAGAAACGGCTGCGCTGCGCTTCCGGCACGTCTTCGATACGCACCTGCTTGCCGTGATCCTGCGACGGTGCGTACACCATGCGGATCTTTTTCGAGCCCAGGTTGCGGCGCACGATCGCCGGCTTGCCGTTTTGCAGCGTCGGTTTGTGCACGTAGAACTCATCCGGGTTCACCGCGCCCTGCACCACCATTTCGCCCAGGCCGAAGGCGGAGGTGATGAACACCACCTGATCAAAGCCGGACTCGGTGTCGATGGTGAACATCACGCCCGAGGAGGCCAGATCGGAGCGCACCATGCGCTGTACGCCCGCCGACAGCGCCACGCCGCGGTGGTCATAGCCCTGATGCACGCGATACGAGATGGCGCGGTCGTTGAACAGCGACGCGAACACGTGCTTGATCGCCACCATCACGGCGTCGATGCCCTGCACGTTGAGGAAGGTTTCCTGCTGGCCGGCAAAGGACGCGTCCGGCATGTCTTCCGCCGTGGCGGAGGAGCGCACCGCAAAGGAGGCTTCCGGCTCGCCGTCGGCGAGCTGTTGGTAAGCCTGATGAATTTCACGTTCGAACTCAGCGTGGAACGGCGTGTCGATCACCCATTGGCGGATCTGGGCGCCGGCCTTGGCCAGTTGTACAACGTCGTCAACGTCGGTCTGATCCAGTAGCTGATAGATGCGCTGGTTAACACCGCTTTGTTCGAGGAAATCGTTAAACGCCTGTGCGGTGGTGGCAAAACCGTTTGGCACGGCCACGCCCAAATCGGAAAGATTGGTGATCATTTCACCGAGGGAGGCGTTTTTGCCGCCGACACGGTCAACGTCGTGCATGCCAAGCTGGTTGTACCAAAGCACATTACGCAAGTCTGGGCCATTGTTGGACATCGAGACAATCCTTATTGCTATCAGTAGGGTAAAGACGGATTTAATTCGCTTGCTTTACGGCGCCGCTAACACGGAACCGAATCAGACTAGCACACTGATCTGGGGAAAATGGAAAGGTGAATCGATCAACCCACTGAAGAAAGTGGTTTTTAAGAGAATGTCCTAACCGGCTGATTTGCCTGGGAACCGTTCCCAATCGCACGAAAAGCTTAGTTCTCAACAAATTACGTTCTTTTTAAACTTCTGTTTTAATGACCACGCAAACGCTACCGTTTTTGGTGAAAATAGCGGCAAACTTGCGTTTCGGATCGAAAAGCGTCGCTGCGCCACGATTTTTACCGTCGTCAAAGTGCGCTTTTCTTCACGCGCCGCCGCAAGGCGGTTTACCGCCCCGCCGTCACAATTTTTTCCCTCGCCCCTTTACCGGCGAATCGTCTGCGGCTCATGATATTGGCAGTGATGACAGCAGGAACACCGTTCTCAGGTAAGGAGCCTCGGGTGGAAAGAAGCGTTTTTTATATTTCGGATGGTACGGCGATCACCGCCGAAGTGCTGGGGCACGCGGTGCTGTCGCAGTTCCCGGTCACGGCAACCACGTACACCTTGCCGTTTGTCGAAACCGAGGCCCGCGCACGCGCAGTTCGCCAACAAATCGATGATATCTATAATGAAACCGGCGTGCGGCCGCTGGTGTTTTACTCCATCATCTCGCCGGAAGTGCGCGATGTGATCGTCCAGAGCCAGGGCTTCTGCCAGGATATCGTGCAGGCGCTGGTCGGCCCGCTGCAGGGCGAGCTGGACGTGGAACCGACGCCGGTGCCGAACCGCACCCATGGCCTGACCGCCAGCAACCTCGGCAAGTACGATGCCCGCATCGCCGCCATCGACTATACCCTGGCGCACGATGACGGCATTTCGCTGCGCAACCTCGATCAGGCGCAGGTGATCCTGCTCGGCGTGTCGCGCTGCGGCAAAACCCCCACCAGCCTTTATCTGGCGATGCAGTTCGGCATCCGCGCCGCCAACTATCCGTTTATCGCCGACGATATGGACAATTTGCACCTGCCGGCTTCGCTGAAACCGTTTCAGCATAAATTATTCGGCCTGACCATCGATCCGGAGCGCCTGGCGGCGATCCGCGAAGAGCGGCGCGAAAACAGCCGCTACGCCTCATTGCGCCAGTGCCGCATGGAGATCGCCGAGGTCGAGGCGCTGTTCCGCAAAAACCAGATCCGCTATCTCAATACCACCAACTATTCGGTCGAAGAGATCTCCACCAAAATCCTCGATATCCTCGGCATGAGCCGCCGCATGTTCTGATCTTTTCCTCGCGGGGCCGTCGCGCCCCGCCGCCTGCCGTTTATTTCAGCAGCAGCTGATTTTTTTGTGCTTTTTTTCGCGGCTTTGATCAACAGAACGCAATCTCTACGGTTGAATTCAGCGCTTTTTGCGTTATTGTGATCGCCATCACTTCCCGGCACTCCTGCCGCAGAGAAGAACAGTTTCCAGGGAACAACATGTACAAAACAGATGAACTGCGGACCGCGCGCATCGACAGCCTCGTCACGCCGCAAGCGTTGGCAGACAAGCTGCCGATCTCGGCGGCCGTCGCCGATAACGTGACAGCGTCACGAAAACGCATTGAAAAAATCCTCACCGGTGAAGACCGCCGCTTGTTGGTGGTGATCGGCCCCTGCTCCATCCACGATCTCGACGCCGCCGTCGATTACGCCGGCCGGCTGAACGCCCTGCGCGAGCGCTACCAGGATCGTCTGGAAATCGTGATGCGCACCTACTTCGAAAAACCGCGCACCGTCGTCGGCTGGAAAGGCCTGATCTCCGATCCGGCGCTGGACGGCACCTTCCAGGTCAACCGCGGCATCGAAATGGCGCGCCGCCTGCTGCTGGAAGTGAACCAGCTCGGCCTGCCGACCGCCACCGAATTCCTGGACATGGTGGTCGGCCAATACATCGCCGATCTGATCAGCTGGGGTGCCATCGGCGCGCGCACCACCGAAAGCCAGATCCACCGTGAAATGGCCTCGGCGCTCTCCTGCCCGGTCGGCTTCAAAAACGGCACCGACGGCAACACCCGCATCGCCATCGACGCCATTCGTGCGGCGCGTGCCGGGCACATGTTCCTGTCGCCGGACAAACATGGCCAGATGACCATCTACCAGACCAGCGGCAATCCGTATGGCCACATCATCATGCGCGGTGGCAAAACGCCGAACTACCACGCCAGCGACATCGCTACCGCCTGCGACAGCCTGCGCGAGTTCGATCTGCCGGAGCACCTGGTGATCGACTTCAGCCACGGCAACTGCCAGAAGATGCACCGCCGCCAGCTGGAAGTGGCCGACAACGTCTGCCAGCAGATCCGCGCCGGCTCCGCCGCCATCACCGGCGTGATGGCGGAAAGCTTCCTGGTGGAAGGCACGCAGAAAATCGTCGCCGGCCAGCCGCTGACCTATGGCCAGTCGATCACCGATCCTTGCCTGAGCTGGTCCGACAGCGAGCAGCTGCTGGCGATGCTGGCGGATGCGGTCGATAGCCGTTTCTGACGCAACCTAGGCCGGGGCTTCGCCCCGGCTTTATCCCTCCCACCCCGCTCATCTATACTGATTACAACCTCTTTGCACCCGCCGAAACGCACCTGGAGCCCCGGCATGATTCACTCTCTGTTATCCATCCCCTGCGTCACGCTGCAGGGCGAGCAAAAAACGCTGGGCGATTTCCCGGCGCGCGCTTACCTGGTGGTCAACACCGCCAGCAAGTGCGGCTTCACCCCGCAATACCGCGGGCTGGAAAATTTGTGGCAATACTATCGCGAACGCGGCCTGGTGGTGCTCGGCTTCCCCTGCAACCAGTTTGGTTCTCAGGAGCCGGGCAGCCCGCTTGAGATCGCCAACTTTTGCAGCCTCAACTACGGCGTCAGTTTCCCGCTGTTCAGCAAGATAGACGTTAACGGCCCCGGCGCGCACCCGCTGTTCAATGAGCTGAAACGCCTGGCGCCCGGCATTTTGGGTAGCCGCCGCATCAAGTGGAATTTCACCAAGTTCCTGCTCACCGCCGACGGCCAGCGCGTCACACGCTTTGCACCGATCACCAAGCCCGAACGTCTGTTTGACCGCATCGAAACCCTGCTGAAATAACGCCCCTTTTTTACGGGCCGAGTGCGCTTGGCCCGCCGCCGGATGTCCATTCGACAAAAAGGTTCCATCGGTAAGAAAATTTTCCTTGATGTAACCTTTCCTTCACATGATAATGATTCTCAATTTGATATTAATTACCATTTAATGATCTGTTTTATAAGCACAATGATGATGGATACTGCCAACACGCCTACTCCCGCCGCCGCGGCCCCGACCGAGCACAGCGCAAACGCGCCGCCCAGCTACGACAGCGCACAGCTGCTCGGCGCCGACGGCATCGCGTTCATTACCCATCAGGGCCAGCGCTATCAGCTGCGGCAGACCAAAGCCGGGAAATTGATCCTGACCAAATAACCACAGCATCCTCAAACGCCAGCCACCCCGATCTTTTGATCCAGGCAGCCAGCAAATCTATTGATATGTTTTATTACATACGGAGAGTTGCACCATGCCTCTGACATTTTCCACCCGGCTGCGTTTTTCCGCTTTGAGTCTGGCGATTGCCTGCGCTCTGCCTACGGTGGCCTTGGCACAAAACACCAGCACAACATCCTCTTCCAACGCGGCAGCGGCCAAAAAAGCCAAAGCCGCCGACGAGACCATGACCGTGGTCGCCACCGGCAACCAACGCAGCAGCTTTGAAGCGCCGATGATGGTCACGGTGATCGAAGGCAACTCGCCGGAAAGCCAGACCGCCACCTCGGCCGCCGATATGCTGCGCCGCGTGCCGGGCATCACCGTCAACGGCACCGGGCGCAGCAACGGTCAGGACGTAACGATGCGCGGCTACGGCAAAAACGGCGTGCTGACGCTGGTCGACGGCATCCGCCAGGGTACCGATACCGGTCACATCGGCGGCACCTTCCTCGATCCGGCGCTGGTCAAGCGCATTGAAATCGTGCGTGGCCCCTCTGCGTTGCTGTACGGCAGCGGCGCACTGGGCGGCGTCATCGCCTACGAGACCGTCGATGCCGCCGATCTGCTGCTGCCGGGCCACGATACCGGGTTCCGCGTCTATGGGTCCGCCGGCACCGGCGATCACAGCCTGGGCATGGGCGCCAGCGCTTACGGCAAGACCGATAACCTCGACGGCCTGCTGTCGTTCGGCACCCGCGACGTCGGCAATCTGCGTCAGGGCAACGGCTTCGATGCGCCAAACGACGAAACCATCAGCAACGTGCTGGCCAAAGGCACCTGGAAAATCGACGACAATCAGTCATTGAGCGGCGCTCTGCGTTACTACAACAACAGCGCCCAGGAGCCGAAAAACCCGCAGACGCCGGGCATCTCGAGCAGCAACCCGATGACCAACCGCTCCACCATCCAGCGCGATGCCGCTCTGAGCTATAAGCTCAAGCCGGTCGGCCAGGATTGGCTGGACGCCACCTTGAAACTGTATACCTCGGAAGTCAAAATCAATGCGCACAACGCCGGTGCGACCGACGAATTCCGCAAGCAGACCACCAACGGCGGCAAGTTGGAAAACCGCACGCGTCTGTTCGCCGACAGCTTTGCGTCACACCTGCTGACCTACGGCTCCGAGGTCTATGAACAGAAACAGCAGCCGGGCGGCGCCACCACCAGCTTCCCGCAGGCCAAGATCAACTTCGCCTCCGGCTGGCTGCAGGATGAAATTACGCTGCGCGATCTGCCCATCACGCTGCTCGCCGGCACCCGCTATGACAATTACAAAGGTTCAAGCGACGGTTATGCCGATGTCAATGCTGACAAGTGGTCGTCACGCGGCGCAGTCAGCATTACCCCCACCGATTGGTTGATGCTGTTCGGCTCCTACTCTCAGGCGTTCCGCGCGCCGACGATGGGTGAGATGTACAACGACTCCAAACACTTTTCGATACCCATGGGGCCTACCACCCTCACCAACTATTGGGTGCCTAACCCAAATTTGAAACCAGAAACCAACGAAACCCAAGAGTACGGATTTGGTCTGCGTTTCGATGATTTGATGCTGGCCGATGATAGCCTGCAGTTCAAAGCCAGCTACTTCGATACCAAGGCTAAGGATTACATCACTCCCGATTACACCATGGAGATAGGGCGTGGGCCACGCGGGCCTTACTGCATCAGCTGCACCACATTTTCAACCAACGTCGATCGCGCCAAGATCTGGGGATGGGACACGGCACTCAGTTATAAAACACCGTGGTTTGGCTGGGACTTGGCCTATAACCGCACCCGTGGCAAAAATGAAGCGACCGGTGAATGGCTGGCCGACATCAACCCGGATACCGTCACCAGCTCGCTGGACGTGCCACTGGGCGAAACCGGTCTGTCCGTCGGCTGGGTCGCCACCTTCGCCGAGCGCGCCAAGCGAGTGCCCGCCACCTACTCGGAACAAGGCGGATACGGCGTCAACGACTTCTATCTGAGCTATAAGGGCCGCGATCGTCTGCAGGGCGTGACCACCACCGTAGTGCTGGGCAACGCCTTCGACAAAGAATATTACTCGCCGCCGGGCATCCCGCAGGATGGCCGCAACGCCAAACTGCTGGTCAGCTACCAGTGGTAATCATTTGACTATCTGGCGGACAACCCGGTTGTCCGCCGTTCGCATCACAGCGCAGGAGAATCCCGCATGAGCAACACCCTATACGAACGCTACCAACAGGCTAAAATCGATCACCCCGGCAAGTACGCCCGCGATCTGGCGGCGATCCTTGGCGTCAGCGAAGCGGAGCTGACGCACGCCCGCGTCGGCCACGACACTCGCCGCCTGCAGGCCGATGCGCGCACCCTGCTGACCGAGCTTGAGCAGATCGGCGTCACCAAGTCCATCACCCGCAACAGCTATGCGGTGCATGAGCAGATGGGCCGCTACCGCAACCAGCACCTCAACGGCCACGCCGGGCTGATCCTCAACCCGCGCGAGCTGGATCTGCGCCTGTTCCTCAACCACTGGACCAGCGTTTTCGCCATGAGCGAAACCAACAAGCGCGGCGTGCGCCACAGCATCCAGTTCTTCGACCAACAGGGCGATGCACTGCACAAGGTCTACACCACCGAAGAGACCGATCTGCCGGCCTGGATGGCACTGGTGGAACGCCATCTGAGCGAAGAAAACCCGGCGCTGGCGCTGCAGCCCACCGAGGCGAGCACCGCGGATGAAACGACGCAGGATCATGCCAAAATCGACGGTGAATGGCGCGCGATGACCGACGTTCACCAGTTCTTCCAGCTGCTGAGCCGCAACAAACTGACGCGCCAGCAGGCGTTCCGCGCCGTCGGCGACGATCTGGCCTATCAGGTGGACAACAGCGCGCTGTCGCAGCTGCTGGAAGCGGCGCAGCAGCAGCAAAACGAGATCATGATCTTCGTCGGCAACCGCGGCTGCGTGCAGATCTTCACCGGCCAGATCGAACGTTTGATGCCGCAGGAAGGCTGGATCAACGTGTTCAACCGCCGCTTCACGCTGCATCTGATCGAAGACGCCATCGCCGAAAGCTGGATCACCCGCAAGCCGACCAAGGACGGCATCGTCACCAGCCTGGAGCTGTTCGCCGCCGACGGCACGCAGATTGCGCAGCTGTATGGCCAGCGTACCGAAGGGCAGCCGGAACAAACCCAGTGGCGCGAGCAGGTTGCCGCGCTCGCCGCCAAGGACATCGCCGCATGAAATCTTCCTTGATCCGCCGCCTGGCGTTGATGATGGCGCTGGCGCTGCCGCTCACCGCTGCGGCGGCGCAGCGCATCGTCTCGATCGGCGGCGACGTGACGGAAATCGCCTTCGCACTGGGCGCCGGCGACGAGGTGATCGCCCGCGACAGCACCAGTCTGCACCCGGAAGCGGTGAAAAAGCTGCCGGACGTCGGCTATATGCGCCAGCTGAATGCCGAAGGCATTTTGGCGCTGAAGCCGACGCTGGTGCTGACGACCGAGCTGGCACAGCCGGCGCTGGTGCTCAAACAGCTGGCGGACAGCGGCGTCAACGTGGTCAGCGTACCGGGTGACACCACCCTGCAGGCGGTGCCGCAGAAAATCGCTACGATTGCCGCCGCGCTGCAGCGCGTTGAGCAAGGCAAACAGCTGAGCGAGCGCTATCGACAACAGCTGGCGGCGGTCGATACCTCCCCGCTGCCGGTCAAGGTGCTGTTCGTGATGAGCCACGGCGGCATCACGCCGATGGCCGCCGGGCAACACACCGCCGCCGACGCGGTGATTGCCGCCGCCGGATTGAAAAACGCCATGCAGGGTTTTGACCGCTACCGTCCGCTGTCGCAGGAAGGCGTCATCGCCAGCGCGCCGGATCTGTTGCTGGTCACCACCGACGGCGTGCGCACCCTCGGCGGCGAACAGCAGCTGTGGACGCTGCCGGGCCTGGCGTTGACGCCGGCAGGCAAGCAGCGCCGCGTACTGATCGTCGATGACATGGCGCTGCTGGGCTTCGGTCTGGAAACGCCGGCGGCGCTGGCCAAACTGCGCCACGCGGCGGAGCAAAAGTAATGCGCTGTCGCACCTCGCCTCAGTTGGCCATCATCGGTCTGCTGGTGTTGCTGACGCTGCTGGCGCTGGTCGCCGCCAACCTGGGCGCGCTGACGCTGTCGTTTCGCACCCTGTGGCGCGAACCTTTCAGCGACGCCGCCTGGCACATCTGGTTGAACATCCGCCTGCCGCGCGTGCTGCTGGCGGTGGTGATCGGCTGCGCGCTGGCGGTATCCGGCGCGGTGATGCAGGGGCTGTTCCGCAACCCGCTGGCGGATCCGAGCCTGCTGGGCATCAGCAGCGGGGGCGCGCTGTTTGTCGCCCTGTTCATCGTGATGCCGCTGGCGTTGCCGGTGACGATCGCGCTGTACGGCCATATGCTGGCGGCGTTCCTCGGCAGCCTGCTGGTGTCGCTGTTGATCTACGGCATCAGCCGCAGCGGGCACGGCAATCTGTCGCGGCTGCTGCTGGCGGGCATCGCCATCAACGCCCTGTGCATGGCGGCCATCGGCGTGCTCTCTTACGTCAGCAGCGATCAACAGCTGCGCCAGTTCTCGCTGTGGATGATGGGCAGCCTCAGCCAGTCACAGTGGCCGACGCTGGCGGTTTCCGCCTCGCTGATCCTGCCAGCCGCGTTGCTGACGCTGCTGCAGGCGCGCCGGTTGAACCTGTTGCAGCTGGGGGACGAAGAGGCCCACTACCTCGGGGTGAACGTCCAGCGCGCCAAGCTGCAGTTGCTGTTGCTGAGCGCCTTGCTGATCGGCGCGGCGGTAGCGATGAGCGGCGTGATCGGCTTCGTCGGTTTGGTGGTGCCGCATCTGGTACGCATGCGCCTCGGCGGCGATCACCGCTGGCTGCTGCCCTGCTCCGCGCTGGGCGGCGCCTGCCTGCTTCTGGTCAGCGATACGCTGGCGCGCACGCTGGTGGCGCCGGCCGAAATGCCGGTAGGGTTGATGACCAGCCTGATCGGCGGTCCTTACTTCTTGTGGCTGGTGATGCGCCAGCGGGAGCGAACCGGTGGATAACGCCGCCTGCCTGACGGCCCGAGAGCTGCGCTACAGCCTCGGTGCGCGCCGCCTGATCAACGACGTATCGCTCAGCCTTGCCGGCGGTGAAATGGTAGCGATTATCGGCCCTAACGGCGCCGGAAAATCGACACTGCTGCGCTTGCTGACCGGCTATTTGACGCCGGACTGCGGCGAATGTCGCCTGCTTGATCGCCCGCTGGAACAGTGGGCGCCGCAGCAGTTGGCCAAAGTCCGAGCCGTGATGCGCCAGTACAGCGATCTGGCGTTTCCGTTCAGCGTGGAGGAAGTGGTCAGCATGGGGCGGGCGCCGCACGGAAAACGCGACGAGCATCAGGCGATCCAACAGGTGATGGCGCAGACCGATTGCCTGGCGCTGGCGCAGCGCGACTACCGCCAACTGTCCGGTGGCGAACAACAGCGGGTGCAGCTGGCTCGGGTGTTGGCGCAGCTGTGGCAACCGCAGCCGTCTCCCGCCTGGCTATTTCTCGACGAGCCGACCTCGGCGCTGGATCTGTACCACCAGCAGCACAGCCTGCGCCTGCTGCGCTCGCTGACGCGCCAACAGCCGCTGGGCGTCTGCTGTGTGCTGCACGACCTCAACCTGGCCGCGCTGTACGCCGATAGGATCCTGCTGCTGCATCAGGGGCGTCTGGTGGCGAGCGGCACGCCGCAGGAGGTGTTGCAGACGGAGATCCTCACCCGCTGGTATCAGGCCGATCTCGGCGTGGTGCATCATCCCGAAGTGTCGCTGCCGCAGGTCTACCTGCGTCAATAACGTCAAGGGCGCCATTAAGCGCCCTTTTTCATCTCAGCTGGAGCAGGAAATCTCCAGATGTTTGCCCCAGTCCGGCGGCAGCACGGCGAGATCGTCGTATTCCGGCGCATCGTCGAACGGCCGCAGCAGGGCCTGATGCAACCGCTGCAAACGGCCCACGTCGTCTTGCTCCGCGTCTTCAATGGTCTGCTGCGCCAGATAGTTGCGCAGGATCAGGCGCGGGTTCACCGCCTTCATCGCCCGTTGCCGCTCCGCATCGCTCACCTGCTCCTGCTGCAAACGCTGACGATACTGCTGATACCAGGAATCGAACGCCGCGCGGTCGATAAACTCGTCGCGCAGTGGCGACTGCGCCTGTTGCTGTTCAGTGTCGCTCAACAGGCGGAACGTGCGGGTATAGTCCCGCCCTTCCTGCGCCATCAGGCTCAACAAACCGGTGAGCACGTCATTGTCCTGCGCCGTCGGCGTGAAGAAGCCGAGTTTGGCGCGCATCTGTTCGCCGTAGGCGCGCATCAGCGCCGGTTCATACGCCGCCAGCGCCTGCTGCAGCTGTTCAGTGGTCATCAGCTCCGACAGGGTCTGCGCCAGGCGATGCAGGTTCCACAGCGCCACCGCCGGCTGATTGTCGAAGGCGTAACGCCCCTGATGGTCGGAGTGATTGCAGATATAACCGGGCTGATAGTCATCGAGGAAGCCGTAAGGGCCGTAGTCAATGGTGATGCCGAGAATCGACATGTTGTCGGTGTTCATCACGCCGTGAGCGAAACCGACGGTTTGCCAATGGGCGATCAGGCGCGCCGTCCGTTCCACCACGTCGGTAAACCACAGCAGGTAACGCTCAGCCTGATCCTGCAGCTGCGGCCAGTGACGGGCAATGACGAAATCCGCCAGCTGCCGCACCTGCTCCGGCTGTTTGCGGTAGTAAAAGTGCTCAAAGTGGCCAAAGCGCACGTGGCTTTCCGCCACCCGCATCAGCATGGCGCCGCGTTCCGGCTGCTCGCGGAACACCGGCTGCCGGCTGGTCACGATGGTCAACGCCCGGGTGGTCGGGATCCCCAGATGATGCAGCGCCTCGGAGGCCAGAAACTCGCGGATCACCGAGCGCAGCACCGCGCGGCCGTCCCCCATACGCGAATAGGGCGTCAGCCCGGCGCCCTTCAGGTGCCAGTCGCGGTGGCTGCCGTCCGCCAGGACCTGTTCGCCCAGTAAAATGCCGCGGCCATCCCCCAGCTGCCCGGCCCATACGCCAAACTGGTGGCCACTGTACACCTGTGCCAACGGCTGCATGCCGGGCAGCAGCGTTTCTCCCGCCCAAATGGGGGTTTTATCCGGGGTAAACCAGCTTTCATCCAGCCCCAACTCGCGCGCCAGCGGCTCGCTGTGGTACAGCAGGCGCGCATCCTTGAGCGGCGTCGGGTGCAGGGCGGTGTAGAAACCGGGTAACTGTTGGTAGTAAGCGTTATCGAACTGCGGCATAGGCCCTCCGTTTCAGCGTAGTGTAGAGCCTGGACGGGCGGATTAACACCGAAGGAATGCAGGGAGAACGCATCCGCCTGTCGCCAGGACGGATGCGGGGAGTTTGGCGTTTCCACCTGACGGAGGAAACGCGGTTTAACGCGGGCTGACAAAACGGTGTCATCAGCCAAAAAACGATGGCGAATAACGGCGACGGAATCACGGCAAACATCACCCCGCGCATTATTTACCTCATTGTGTGTAGTTTTTTATATCACTTCTTAATTATTGAACTCGCTGGGCTTCGCCAGCAAAGTTTGCAGATTATCCACACCAACGCTGGGCCATAAAAAACCTTGCAGGCCTAAAACACCGGCGTATCTGAGTTTATTAAAGTACTCTTTTTTCTCTATTCCTCCGACGATCACGCCTTTACACAACAGGTTGATATTCTTTAACAACGAGTCGATGACCACGTCATACCCCTGGTGGGTAAACAGCTGCCAGTAAAAACGCTTGTCTATCTTTACATAGTCAAACAAACCATCATACAGCGCGGTCAAGGTGGCTTTACCGGAACCGAAATCATCGAGCCACAGCGTAAACATTTCGCTTAATCGCTGCACGTACGGGTTGTTCTTCCCGGCCGAAAGATTCGAAAAACTCTCACTCATTTCGAATGCAATAAAAGGATATTGCCTGATCCATTGGCACAATGCCGGATCGGAAAGAATAAGTTCGACGATGGTTTCTTCGATATTGATGGTCAACTGCACGCTGTTACCGGTAAACCAGTCCGCGTGCCGCTCCGCAAGTTTCAATTGCTCATTAAATAACTCAATCCTTTGTTCAGGCGCCAATAAATTAATCCCAATTTCGGCCGGCATGGCTAAATCACCGTCGAGACTGTTGAAACGGCTCAACATTTCCACCGCCAACAGCCTGCCCTCCATTGAGTAAACAGGTTGAAAAACATAGCTACTAATAAAGTCAGCTTCGAGTTGGATGTTCATTTTAATGCCACAGGATGAATGGCTAGCGTATCATCGTATATCAATATATTTTATCGATCAATCCTTCTGGGATTAATCGGAAATATCAATGCAAATACCCATGAAATATCATTTAATTGATAGATTAAAGCTATACGACAATCGCGAAAGGCGCAAAAGAAAAGCAGCTGAACTTATGCCACCTTTCTCGCCCAATGCGTGATATGAAAAGGTATTTGGCTTAAGGGGATTGGATGACGGGCTAAATTTGACTTATCTCCGTTGTTTTATTTAAGAAAAATCTTAAATAAAGTAAAATAATCTTTCTGCTGTAACGCCGATTTTTCCTGCCGTTAACGATGACTGATTAAATTTAATAACGCATCAATTCCGCCCGTTATTCTCAGCATTGAAAACGTAAAAAAATGCCCACCTTGATTTTCAGAAAATCTGCGCTACGCCTCTGCGAAGCGTCGATTTCAGCGATAAAAAAAGGGATGAGCACGCTCATCCCCTTCACCATCCCATACCGGCTAACGGATCGTTTCGCTCAGCCATTGCCGCAGTTCGGTCAATTCGGCCGCCTGTTGCGGATAATCCACCATCAGCCGATCGCAGCAGGCGGCAACGGGCTCGCTGCGATACGCGCAGCCCACCAGCGCTTCCGCCAGCCGCTGCAGCGGGGCGGGATTCAGGCTGTCGGTGAACACCTGCGCGCGAGCAATCGTTCCCTTCTCCACGTCGAAGAACAGATCCACGCCGCCCCAGACGAAGCGCTCATTAAGCAGATGGCTGAACGCCGGCGCCTTGCCGAAATTCCATTCCCAACTGCTCTGTTTGGCGAACTGCGCGGCAAAATCGGGCAAATCGGGGAATACGTCCGGCGAAATGATCTCCGGCTCGGCCGTCTCGCCATAGTGGGCAAAAAAGGCCTGCACGATGGCTTCGCACACCTGCTCATGGCTGATACCCGGCAAAAACTCCGCCAAATTGGCGACGCGCGAACGCACCGAGGTGATGCCCTTGGCCTGCAGCTTTTTGGGATCCGGATTGAGGTAGTCCGCCAACCGCTCCAGATCGGCGTTCAGCAGCAGCGTGCCGTGGTGGAAACCACGGTCCTGGGTTTCTCGATAGGCCGAGCCGGATATTTTGCGCGGCCCGTCGGCGGTTTCCATCACCAGATCGTTGCGCCCCGACGCGCCGGCCGTGACGCCCAGCTGCCGCAGCGCTTGCAGAATGATGTCGGTCGAGACGCTTTTGTCGTAACCCGGTTTGCCGGCCATAAAGGTGAAACAGGTGTTGCCCAGGTCGTGAAATACCGCCCCGCCGCCGCTGCTGCGCCGCGCCAGCCGAATGCCGTCCTGCTCCATGCGCCGGGTGTTGCACTCTTTCCAGGGGTTCTGCGACTGGCCGATCACGACCGTTTCGGCATTGCGCCACAGAAAGAGAATTTTTTGCGTGGTCATCTCGCGGAAGATGCATTCTTCCACCGCCAGGTTAAACCAGGGATCGTAGGAATCGGAGATCAGTAAACGCAGACTGTTCATGGCAGGCACCGTTCAAAACACGTGATGCCGCCATGATACACCAAATCAATAGGTTAAGGCTAAATGCGTCGCGCCTGCCAGTACACCCGCTTCCAGTAGACGTTATCGAGCGAGGAGCGGATCACTCCGCGGCTGGTCGAAGCGTGGATAAATTGGTCGTTGGTATCGTAAATGCCGACGTGCAGGCCGTTCTCACCGCCGCCGGTTTTGAAGAACACCAGGTCGCCCGGCATCAGCTCATCACGCGAAACCTTGGTGCCCAGCGAAGTTTGCTCTTCGGTCGAACGCGGCAACTGCATGTCGAAACGATCGCGGAACGTGCGGTAAACAAAGCCGGAACAATCTACGCCGCCGCGATCCAGGCCGCCGTAACGGTACGGCGTGCCGTACCACTGACGCAGTTGCTCGTTGAGCTGGGCCACCACCACGATAGAGTCCGCCAAGCGGCCGCTCGGCGGCGGCGCATGGCTGCTGCAGCCGGCGAGGATCAAACTGGCTAATAAAAACCACACACGCATCCGCATAATATTCCTTCATTGAACACGCTGCCGCATTATGCCAATCGGCACACCACCACCGCCTGCGAGGCGAAGCCGGCACCACGTAAGGAGAGCGCTATTTGGCGTTAATTTATCTCCCGCACGGGGAAAAAGGCAAGCGCCATGAGGGAGATAATAGCAGGATCGCCGGTTTTGACCCTATTCCGGCGATTTTGTCTTGGGTTTGCTGTTAATCAGCCCGACGCCGAACAGAATAAACAGCGTGCCCAACGTTTTCAGCAGCGTAGCGGATTCGTTAAACCACGGCAGGATCACCGCCGCCAGATAGACCAGCGCGTAGCTGACGCTCAGCAGAGGATAAGCGCGGTTTAACGGCAGGTGGCGCAGCGCAAAGAACCAACACAGCATCGACAGCGCATAACCGAAGATGCCGCCGCCCACCGCCAGAAGCGGCAGCCAGTAGTCGCCGATCAACGCCAACGAGACGTCGGCGAACGACATCAGCGGGATCTGCACCATGCCCCACTTCATCAGCAACTGCGCCAGCGTCACCAACAGTACGCTGGCAGCGCCCCAGGCATAGCCCCTCATGAATGCACGCTCATCAGCAGGATCCCCAGCATAATCGACGCCACGCCGCACCAGTGGCGAGCGGTCGTCGGCTCATGAAACAGCCAGCGCGCCGCCAGCGTCACCATCACGAAGTTCAGGCTGAGCATCGGGTAAGCCAGGCTGAGCGGCAGGCGTTGCAGCACATTGAGCCACACCGCCATGCCCAGCCCCAGCAGCAGCACCGCCAGCGCCAGCCAACGCAGCGTCTGCTTCAGCCGCGCTTCGTCCGCCCGCTCCCAACAGTGCGCCGCCTGCTTCTGGCACAGCTGCCCACCGCAGGTGAGCAGGCTGACCACTATCACTAACAGAAAACCGATCATGGTTGCTGTTTATACCACATCAGCACCAGGCGATTCATGCGATCCACCTTGTCTGCGGCAGGCAGTTCCTGCGGCAGCGCTTCGCCACGGGACAGCTGCAGCACCAGCGACACGTTCCCCTGCTTGCGCGCCTGCGCCAGCCACTGCGGGAAGTCGGCGTCGCTGATCAGGTGGCCTTTGGCGTCCGGATACTCCAGACCATAAGCTACCTCGCCTTTCTGGCTGTACATCAGCACGTCGCTACGCTTCAGTTCCCAGGCCAAACCGGCCGCTACCCCGACGCTGTCGGTCAGCACGTAACGGCTGTCGCCCAGCTCGGCCATGGTGGCGCGCGCGAAGTTCTGCGGCAGCTTGGAATCGGTCACCTGTTGCGGGATGGCGTAGCCGATCACCAGGCACAGCAATACCGGGCAGGCCGCCGCCCAGCGCCATTGACGGCCGTTATCGCGTGCGGAAACCAGCGCGAACAGCAGCCAACCGCCGAAGGCGATCAGGCCGAGCACCACCTTCGGCCACTCTTGCGCGGTAAACAGATGGGCTTTCGGCAGCAGGCCGGAACTCAACACCACCAGCGCCACGATGCCGATCAGCCCGAACAGGCCGTTCAGCCAGGCATTGGCCTTGAACAGTCTGGCGCGCAGGGTGGCGGCGTAGTCTTCCGCATAGGCGGTCATCAGCAGCGCCAGCGGCGCCATGCACGGCAGAATGTAGGTCGGCAGCTTGCCTTTGGCGATGCTGAAGAAGATCAGCGGCATCATCGCCCAGCTCAGCAGGAAGAACAGCTCCGGGCGCTGTACGCGTTCGCGCCAACCCTTGAGCAGCGCACCGGGCAGCAGCGCCAGCCACGGCAGCACCGCCGCCAGCAGGATCGGCAGGTAATACCAGAACGGCGCCTTGTGCTGGGCGTTATCTTCGGCGAAACGCTGAATATGTTCGACCCAGAAGAAGTAATTCCAGAAATCGGGTTCGCGTTGCGCGATCGCCAGCGCCCACGGCAGGCTGAGCAACGTAGCGGTCACGATCGCCACCGGGCCGTAGCACAGCAGATCCTTGATACGACGTTGCTGAATGACGATCGGGATCACCGCGATCACCGGCACCGCCAGCGCCAGGAAGCCCTTGGTCATAAAGCCCATGCCGCAGGCCAAGCCCAATAGCGCGTAGGCGCCCAGCTTGCCTTTGACCGAGGTGGCTTTCAGCGTCAGGTAGTAGCTGACCATCGCCGCCGCCAGCCACAGCGAGATCATCGGATCCAGCACGCTGTAGGTGCCGATGCTGAACACCAGCACCATCGACAGGAATATCAGCACCGCCAGGCTGGCGCGGCGCGCATTGCGCCACATCAGCATCGCCAGCGCGAACACCAACAGTGCGGTCATGCCGGTGCTGAACACCGAACCGAAGCGCACCGCAAAGTTGTTTTCGCCGAACAGCCACTGGCTGATGTTATTGAACCAGTAACCCGCCACCGGCTTTTCGAAGTAGCGCAGCCCCAGCAGGTGCGGCACAACCCAATCGCCGCGCTGCAGCATTTCACGGCTGATCTCGGCATAACGCGTCTCGTCCGGCTGCCACAGCAGGCGGCCGTTAAGTGGGATCAGGTAAACCAGAGCAAAAAAAACGGCCAGCAGAATGGCCCAGGATCCTTTTAGCGCCTTCATGTAACGTCCTTCACATCGGTTTGACAACCCAGCCAACCTTCGCGACCGGGGAAAGGAGCACGCTTGATGCGGCCCAACGGCAGTGACGCCAAATCTTGTGGTAACAGCGCGCTAAGCGGACAGAATTCGATGCCCTGCTGCCGTGCGCGTTGCAATAACTGTTCGAACATCGCCGCTTGCGACATACCTTCCACTTCGGTGTGAATGGTGTACACCGGCACGCCGCGATCGTTCTCGATGGCGCGCAGAATGTAGTCGTTGAAGTCGGCCATGCTGACTTCGCTGCCGATCACTTCGTCGAAGGTCGGCAACGTCACCGGGATCTGCACCGTGCCGTGACGCCCGTCGCTCAGCACCGGACGGAACGGATGGGTGCCGCGGCAATCGCTGTTGTAATGGAAGCCGAAGCGTTGCTTGACCTCCAGCACGCGCGTATCGGCACGCCAGCCCGCCACGGCGGAGCATTTCACCGGCTGGCCGGTGCTGGCGCTCAGGGCATCGACGCCCAGCTGCACCTGTTCGGTCAGCTGCGCCTCGCTCCACTTGCCGACCTTGGCCTGCCACCCCTGGTGATCCCAGGCGTGCAGCCCGACTTCATGGCCGGCTTCGGCGGTACGCTTCATCAGCGGCCCCAACGCGCGTGAAATGTTGCGCCCCGGCCAGGCGGTGCCGGCCAGCAGAATGTCCAGCCCGTACAGCGAGGCGGCGTTCGAACGCAGCATTTTCCACAGAAATTTCGGACGCAAAAGGCGCCAAAGATGGCGCCCCATGTTGTCCGGTCCCACGCTGAAGAAGAAGCTGGCCTGAATGTCGTACTTGTCGAACAGGTCCAGCAACTGCGGCACCCCTTCACGGGTGCCGCTGAAGGTATCTACATCAACCCGCAGACCGACTTTCTTCATGCACCGTTCCCTTCCTGAACGGTAGTGCGCAGGAAGTAGTCCAGCGTATCGGCGACGGTTTGCTTCATCTCGATGGTCGGCTGCCAGCCCAGCAGGCGGTGAGCGTTCTTGATGCTCGGCGTGCGGTGCTCAACGTCCTGGTAACCTTTACCGTAGTAGCTGCTGCTCTCAACGTCCTTGAAGCCGGCAAACGGCGGGAAGCGGTCGCGCAGCGGGTGGTTGTTGAAGCTTTCCAGCAGCATTTCCGCCAGCTCGCGGATGCTCGCTTCGTTGGTCGGGTTGCCGATGTTGACGATCTGGCCGTCGCACAGGCCGTCGCGGTTCTCGATGATGCGGAACAGCGCTTCGATGCCGTCGTTGATGTCGGTGAAGCAACGTTTCTGCGCGCCGCCGTCCATCAGTTTGATCGGCGAACCTTCCACCAGGTTGAGGATCAGCTGGGTGATGGCACGGGAAGAGCCGATACGCGCAGCGTCCAGATTATCCAGACGCGGCCCCATCCAGTTGAATGGACGGAACAGCGTGAACTTCAGACCTTCTTTAGCGCCGTAAGCCCAGATCACCCGATCCAGCAGCTGTTTGGAGACCGAGTAGATCCAGCGCTGTTTGTTGATTGGCCCGACGATCAGGCGCGAATGGTCTTCGTCGAACTCTTTGTCGTCGCACATGCCGTACACTTCTGAGGTGGACGGGAAGATGATGCGCTTGTTGTATTTCACGCAGTCGCGAACGATCTTCAGGTTCTCTTCGAAGTCCAGCTCGAACACGCGCAGCGGGTTACGGGTGTATTCGATCGGCGTCGCGATCGCCACCAGCGGCAGCACCACGTCGCATTTCTTGATGTGATACTCGATCCACTCGGAGTGGATGCTGATGTCGCCTTCCACGAAGTGGAAACGCGGGTTGTCGAGGAAACGGCTGATGGCGTCAGAACCGATATCCAGGCCGTAGATGTCGTAGCGATCGTCACGCAGCAGGCGCTCGGTCAGGTGGTTACCGATGAAGCCGTTAACCCCGAGGATCAGCACGCGAGTGCGGCGTTTCATTACGGCGTTCGGCTTGGCGGCCAGGCGCACGTCGGTGACGATGCCCATCTCCTGCGCCAGGCGGCTGCCCTGCACGTACAGGCCGCTGTCGTTCTGACCGGCAACGATCTCCAGCGCGCCTTCGCCACAGGCGATGACCAGCGGCGAGGTGCTCAGTACGGTGCCCGGCTGCTTGTCGTGTTGGGTATCCAACACGCGAGAGCGCCAGACGATCAGCTTGCGCTGGCCGAGGTAGCTGAAGGCACCCGGGTACGGTTCCGTGACGGCGCGTACCAGGTTGTTGATCTCTTTGGCGGACTTGTGCCACAGGATCTCGCCGTCCGCCGCGGTGCGACGGCCGAAGTAGCTGGCCTGAGACTCATCCTGCTTAGTGAAGGTGGCGGTGCCGTTCTTCAGCTTCGGCAACTGCTCTTTCAATACGGCCTGCGCGGCTTCCAGCACTTTTTTGTGCAGCGTCAGCGCGGTGTCGCTGTCGGCGATGGTCACTTTCTGCTGACCGACGATGTCGCCGGCATCCGGGCGTTTCACCATCTTGTGCAGCGTGGCGCCGGTTTCGGTTTCGCCGTTCACCAGCGCCCAGTTCACCGGGGCGCGGCCACGGTAATGCGGCAGCAGCGAACCGTGCAGGTTGAAGCCGCCCTGCGGTGCCAGCGAGAGGATCTCGTCGCTCAGCATGTGGCGGTAGTAGAACGAAAAGATCACGTCCGGCTGCAGATCGCGAATGCGGTCAACCCACAGCGGGTGGTTCACGTCTTCCGGCGCATAGACCGGCAGATCCAATTCGGCACCCAAACGGGCCACGGAGGAGAAGAAGTTGTTCTCACCAGGGTCGTCGGTGTGCGTGAATACGGCCTGCACGTCGTAACCCGCCTCAGTCAGCGCTTTCAGACCTGCGCAGCCAATATCATGGTAAGCAAATACAATAGCTTTCATCATTCTTCTTCCTGAGTATTGTGGTCCTGCTGTACGCCGACCACTTTCTGAACAAAATAGCGAGGACGTGCGCGCACGTCGGTATAGATGCGGCCGATGTATTCACCCAGTAGCCCCATGCCAACAAACTGGGCGCCGATAAAGGTGAACAGCACGGCGAAGAGGGTGAACACGCCGCCGGCGGCCCATTCAGGGCCGAGCAGCAGACGCAGCGCAATCAGCACCAGCGCCAACACAAACCCGGACAACGCCACGATGCTGCCGACCACGCTGAGCAAACGCAGCGGGGTGGTGGTCAGACAGGTGATCAGGTCGTACATCAGGTTGATCAGCTTCATCAGGCTGTACTTGGAATCGCCAAACTCGCGCTCGGCGTGACGCACGTCGATCTCGGTCGTGCGACGGGCGAAGGTGTTCGCCAGAATCGGGATAAAGGTGCTGCGCTCGTGGCAGTGCAGCATCGCCTCAACGATATGACGACGGTAGGCGCGCAGCATGCAGCCGTAGTCCCCCATCGACTTGCCGGTGGCGCGTTGAATCATCATGTTGATCACGCGCGAAGCGCTTTTGCGGAACCAGGAGTCTTGACGGTTGGCGCGCACGGTGCCCACCACGTCATAGCCCTCTTCCGCCACGCTGACCAGACGAGGGATCTCCTCCGGCGGGTTCTGCAGATCGGCATCCAGCGTAATCACCAGATCGCCGGTCACCTGGTTGAAACCGGCCATGATCGCCGAGTGCTGGCCATAGTTGCGGTTCAGCAAAACGGCGATGATGTGGCTGTCCGGCTTTTCCGCCGCCGCGGTCAGCATGTCCGCGGAGCTGTCGCTGCTGCCATCGTCGACGAGGATGATTTCATAAGGTTGAGATAACTGCTTGCAAGCGGCGGTAGTACGCTCCAGCAACGCCGGCAGACTTTCCTGCTCGTTGTATACCGGAATGACTATCGACACTTTTTTAATCGGTTCAACGCGAGACACGTAAAGACTCCACAACAGAAGACAAGGCATTGACCACGCGATCCACGTCGGCGTCGGTCATATCAGGGAATAGCGGTAAAGTGCACAGCCGCGCCGAGTTCCATTCGGTATTCGGCAAGGAAAGCTGCGGATAACGCTCACGGTAGAATTTCTGGGTATGCGCGGCGCGGAAATGCAGCCCGGTGCCGACGCCAACCTCTTTCAGACGCTCCATCAACCGATCGCGATCGATGCCGCAACGCTCAGGATCGACACGGACCATAAACAGATGCCAGGCGTGATCATGCGGGTAATCCGGCACGCCCAACGGTTGGAACGGTGAGCCTTCCAGCGCACTCAGGTAGCGCTGTGCCAGCGCCTTACGGCGCGCGTTCAGCTCAGCGAAGCGCGACAGTTGCACCACGGCGATCGCCGCGTGAATGTCGGACAGGTTGTATTTGTAACCCGGCTCCACCACTTCGGCCTGCGGTTTGCGGCCAAGCTGCTGACGATCGAAGGCATCGACGGCCAGACCGTGGAACTTCAGGCAACGCAGGCGATCAGCCAGCGCATCGTCGTCGGTGGCGATCAGGCCGCCTTCGGCGCAGGTCACGTTTTTAATGGCGTGGAACGAGAAAATCGCCGTGCCGCGCGCACCGACCCATTCGCCGTTGTAGCGCGTGCCGACCGCATGGGCGGCGTCTTCGATCAAAGGCAGACCGTGGCGTTCGGCCACAGCGCGCAGCGCGTCCATCTGCAAAGGAGCGCCGGCGTAGTGCACCGGAACAATCGCTTTGGTTTTCGGGGTGATGGCAGCCTCAACATCGGCGGCGCTGACCATCAACGTATCACGGTCAACGTCGATCATGACCGGCATGGCGCCCAGCAGCTCGATCATGTTGAGGGTGGAAACCCAGGTTTGCGAAGGGGTGATGACTTCGTCGCCGGGGCCGATGCCCAGCGCCATCAGCGTGATGTGCATGCCCGCGGTGGCGGAGCTGACGGCGATCGCATGCTTACAGCCGAAGGTGGAACAGAAGTCGCTTTCCAGCTGCTGGTTTTGCGGCCCGGTGGTGATCCAACCGGAACGCAACACTTTCTCTACCGCGGCGATTTCTTCATCGCCGATGGCCGGACGAGAGAAAGGCAAAAATTGATCCATAGTTAACCCCAAACGTATCGAACTGCTTTTGATGACACTGTAAATCCCTTTCGTTTAACGGATATTAAACGCCAGAGAAGAATCGTTTCCGTGGATTAACTGCCAATGTAAGGCCGCAAGCTTAACTAAACCTTAAGACGAGACTTGTCATCAGTGGGTCAACTGATTGGTGGGTGTCGCCATCATCTATTTAAAATCATTATTAAAATCAGTTTCTTATATTTATTAATAATTATTTACGTATTTCATTTTTGCCGAATCAAGCGTAGCACGTCATCGACGTTTTTCAAGAAAATCGATAAGAAAATGAGAGGCAGCCCAATATTAACCGATGATTACCCGGCTATTTATATTCACTGCGTTTAGTTTTCGTTTACGTTACACCCCGCCGCCGCCGCGACTCAAGCCGTGCGGGTCATGATCCAACGCTGGTCCCCCACCCATTGCAGGTGGAAGTCCACTTCATAGATCTGCGACAGCAGCGTTGGCGCCATCACCTCACGCGTGGCCCCCTGTGCCACCAGCCGCCCGGCGTGCAGCAACCAAACCCGATCGGCCTGCTGTAAGGTATGATTCAGATCGTGCGCGCACACCAGCGCGCTGCGCCCGCTCTGGCAAAATTCCCGCAGCAGGCGATCCAGCGCGACTTTCTGCGCCACGTCCAGGCTGTTGGTCGGCTCATCCAGCAACAACAGCCGGCTGTGCGGATTGACGCTGGGCCACACCTGCAGCAACACCGCCGCCAGCCGCACCCGCTGCCATTCGCCACCGGAGAGCTGCGTCAGCATGCGTGACAGCTTATCCACCAGCCTCAGCCGCTGGCACAAATAGAGAATGGCGTGTTCCACATCGGTTTGCGCCGCTGCCGCTGGCCGGTGCAAGGCCAAATACTGGAACATCGGCATCAACGACACCGGCGGCTGTTGCTGGCTAAGATAGCCGCGCCGGCATGCCAGCGCGTTACCCGGATAATCGGCCAGCGCGCGCCCGTCCAGGCGAACCTCGCCCAGCCCCGGCAGCATGCCGGCTACCCGCGCCAGCAGGGTGCTCTTCCCGGCGCCGTTTGGGCCGATCAGATGAACCTGCAACCCGCCTTCAATCTGTGCCGAAAAAGGCGCCAGGCGCCCCGCCACCCCAACCTCGACGAGTTGCAGCATCCGTCTTATCCTGCCAGCGCTTGTTTTACCGCCGCCACCAGCGCCGGATCTTCCGGCGTGGTGTCAGGCGAGAAGCGTTGGATCACCGTGCCGTCGCGCGCGACGAGGAATTTCTCGAAGTTCCACAGAATATCGCCGGCGTGCTTCGGCGCCCGCCCTTTGCTGGTCATCCGCGCCAGGAACTCGCTGCCCTCCGGTGCGACAGCATCCGGCTGCGCGGCAATCAGCGCCTGGTACAGCGGATGCCGATGTTCGCCGTTCACCTCAATCTTGGCGAACATCGGGAATTGCACGCCGAAGGTGCCGCGGCAAAACGCCAGGATCTCTTCGTTGCTGCCCGGCTCCTGGCCCAGGAATTCATTGGACGGGAACCCCAAAACTTCCAGCCCCCGATCGCGATAGGTTTCGTACAGCGCTTCCAGCCCTTCATATTGCTTGGTCAGGCCGCACTCCGAAGCCACGTTGACCACCAGCAGCACCTTGCCCTGGTAGGCGCCCAGCGTGGTCGCCTGATTTTCGATGGTGTGTAACGGCAGGTTGTAGATTGGCTTGCTCATCGGTTGTCATCCTTTGGTTTTTTAATGGCAGGTGAATGAAGAAAACTACCTTACGCCCTTTGTCCGGGTCAGTAACCAGATAAATAGCGGCGCCCCCAGCGTGGCGGTCACCACGCCGATCGGCAGCTCGGCCGCCAGCAGCGCAACGCGGGCGATCACATCGGCCACCAGCAACACCCCAGCTCCCGCCAGCGCGCAGGCCGGCAGCAGATAGCGCTGGTCGGTCAGGCCGGTGAGCCGCAAAATATGCGGGATCACCAACCCAACAAAACCAATCACTCCGGCGAGCGCCACGCTGACGCCGACCAGCCAGCCGATCGCCAGCACCAGCAAATTACGCCACAGATGCAGCGACAGCCCAAGTTGCCGCGCCTGTACCTCGCCCAGCGCCATCAGGTTGAGCGCTCTGCCCTGGCCGCAAAGCCACAGCAGCACCGGCAGCAGCGCCAGCACCAGCCACTTTTGCCGCCAGTCGACGCCGCCAAAACCGCCCATCATCCAGTACATCAGCTGCCGCAGATCGAGGCTGGTGCTGAAATAGACCGCCCAGGTCATCAGCGCGCTGCACACGATGCCCAGCGCCACGCCAACCAGCAACAGCCGCGCATTGGTCAGGCGCCGACGCCGAGCGAAGCCCAGCAGCAAAAAGGTCATCGCCAGCGCACCGGCTATCGCGGCGGCGCTCATCAGCGCCACCGGCAACAAACCGTGCCCTAACAGCACCGTCAACACCAGCGCGACGCCGGCGCCGTTAGCCACCCCCAGCAGACCGGGCTCCGCCAGCGGGTTTTCAAACAGCGCCTGCATCACCGCGCCCGCCACCGCCAGGGCGGCGCCGACCAGCATCACCGCCAGCGCGCGCGGTAAACGCAGTTGCCAAACGAACAGCTGCGCCCGATCGCTGAACCACTCTGACGGCCATATCCATTGATCACCGGCGCAAAGGCTGAACAGCAACGCCACCGTCACGCCCAGCGCCAGCAGAGTGACCTGGCGTTTATCGCGGTAGCGCTGATGTTGCAACAGTAAGGTGAAAGTACGGCTGGTTGGCATGGCGCGGCGGTTCCCTGCCGGCCGCTGTCGTGGCCGGATAATTGACGTCTGAGTCGAATATTAGGGGGTTAACGCCGCAAGGGGAAGCCTTGCGTAGGCGATGGCGCAGGAAAGCAGCGGCTGGCCCTGCCCGTCATCACCATGATGATGGCAAAACCAGCCGCCGATAAACTCAGGGATTAACGATGTGGGCCGGCGTTGCCCGGCGGATAAGGCTGACCGCGGCCGTCATCGCGGCGATCATGGTCACCCCGATCGTCATGACGGCGGTCGCGATTATCGCGATCGCCGTGGAACGGATTGCCGCTGCGTTCCGGCTCGCGATGCTCATAGCCACGCGGCGGCGAAGGTTGCCAGCGTCCGCCGTCCCAATACAAACCGCGCGCATTGCGCTCACCCAGACCGCGGCCCTGGTGCGCATGCCACCACTGCGGTGGACGCCAGTCGTAGCCATCCCAGTAGTAGCCGCGACGGTCCTGATCCCCCAGATGCAGGGAAACGCCCGGCACGTTGATATCGACGGACACATCGGCCTGCGCCGCCAGCGGCAGCAACAGTGGGAAACACACCAGCAACAGGATCTTTTTCATTTTACCTTCTCACTCTATTTTTCTTGCTGCAGTGGTTATATCAGCGTGCTTATTTAACGACTATCTCATCGATGCCTATTTTCAGATCGTTTTCGACGGCCTTACACAATCTCTACACTGTTTGCCGCCGCCTTTAATTATCATAACCACTGACAAGGTTTAACGAATAACTGACGTCTCTCAAGCCGCAAGACAATTATAATTAAATGGATTCCCACCGGAGGATAATAAGATGATTAAACGTATAGGTATGTTGCTGGCCGTTGTGGCCCTGGCCTTAAGCCTCAGCGCCTGCTGCTGGGGCCCGCACTGGGGCGGCGGCCACCGCGGCGACGGCCCAGGCCATTATTATGGTCGTTATTGAAATGAAAAATAAGGCCACCCATCACACAAAATAAGATATAAGAATATTCCGCAAATAAGATTAAATAAATTTTTGCCGTAGTGCTTTAATGAATAACTTTAATTCTTACATTGCCCATTAGGAATAAACTGAATTTTCCCAAAAAAAGAAAAAGGCCGCGCAAGCGGCCTTTTTTGATGTCACGTCACTCACCCTTTCGGGCTGGCGTTTTCTACCCGGCTTTTCAGCTTCTGCCCCGGACGGAAGGTCACCACGCGGCGCGCCGTAATCGGAATGTCTTCGCCGGTCTTCGGGTTACGCCCCGGACGTTGGTTCTTGTCACGCAGATCAAAGTTGCCAAAACCCGACAGTTTTACCTGTTCGCCATTCTCAAGGGCCCGACGGACCTCTTCAAAGAACAGTTCCACCAGGTCTTTGGCGTCCCGTTTGCTAAGCCCAAGCTTCTCAAACAGGTGTTCTGACATTTCAGCTTTAGTAAGCGCCATAGGTTCAATCCCTCAAGGATGCTTGGAATCGCTGTTTTAGAGCCTCTACGCATTTTGCAACGGTAGCGGCTATCTCCTCTTCTTCCAGTGTACGAGCGGTATCCTGCAATACCAGACTGATAGCCAGGCTCTTGTCACCTTCTGCCACGCCCTTGCCACGGTACACGTCAAACAAGTTTACGCCAACTACCTGATTTGCGCCAACTTTCTTACACTCGGCCAAAATATCTTCTGCAGGGACGTTTTCAGCCACCACAACGGCGATATCACGGCGGTTTGCCGGGAAGCGCGAAATCTCCCGCGCCTGAGGCACGGCGCGGCTCGCAAGCTTGTTCCACTCCAGTTCAAACACCACGGTGCGGCCGTTAAGATCCAGTTTACGTTCAAGTTCCGGGTGAACCACACCGATGAAACCTACGCGTTCGCCGTGCAAATAAATCGCCGCACTTTGCCCTGGATGCAGGGCCGGATTGGCTTCCGCCCGGAACTGAATTTCGGATAATTTACCGGTCAGCTCGAGAACAGACTCCAGATCCCCTTTTAAATCATAGAAGTCGACGGGCTTGCGCGCCAGATCCCAATGCTCATCGTGCGTATGGCCGGCGATCACGCCTGCCAGCATGACGTCCTGACGGATACCCAGATCTGCCGCACTATCAGGCACAAAGCGCAGGCCGCTTTCAAACAGACGCAGGCGCGTCTGCTGGCGGTTCTGGTTATACACCACCGCAGACAGCAGGCCGGTCCACAGCGACAGACGCATCGCCGACATCTCGACCGAAATCGGGCTCGGCAGGATCAGCGCTTCTTCATTCGGATGCAGCAATGCCTGCACTTTCGGATCGACGAAGCTGTAGGTGATCGCTTCCTGGTAGCCGTTATCCACCAGCATGGTCTTCACGCGCTTGAGCGTCAGATCGGCTTCGCGATGCTGGGTCATCACCAGATCGGCACGAACCGGCACATCCGGGATGTTGTCGTAGCCGTAAACGCGCGCCACTTCTTCCACCAAATCCTCTTCGATCTCCATATCGAAACGCCAGCTCGGCGCGACCGCTTGCCAGCTGTCGCCCTGTTCGGTTACCTGGCAACCCAGGCGGCGCAGAATGTCGCTAACCTGCTCGCTCGGCACCACGTGGCCGATCAGACGATCCAGCTTCTCGCGGCGCAGCGTGATGGTAGCGCGCTTCGGCAGTTCGTTTTCATCGGTCACGTCGATAACCGGGCCGGCCTGGCCGCCGCAGATGTCGAGCAGCAGGCGCGTGGCGCGCTCCATCGCTTTGTACTGCAGCGCCGGATCGACGCCACGCTCATAGCGGTGAGAAGCATCGGTGTGCAGGCCGTGACGGCGCGCGCGGCCGGTGATCGACAGCGGGCTGAAGAAGGCGCACTCCAGCAGCACGTCCTGAGTTTCTCCGTTGACGCCGGAATGCTCGCCGCCGAAGATGCCGCCCATCGCCAGCGCTTTTTGATGATCGGCGATCACTAAGGTGTCGGCGTTCAGTTTGGCTTCGTTGCCGTCCAGCAGCGTCAAGGTTTCCCCTTCTTCCGCCATGCGCACCACGATGCCGCCGTCGATGCGGCTCAGATCGAAGGCGTGCATCGGCTGGCCAAGCTCCAGCAGCACATAGTTGGTGACGTCAACCACGGCATCGATAGAACGGATACCGCAGCGACGCAGTTTTTCACGCATCCACAGCGGGGTTGGCGCCTTGACGTCGATGCCTTTCACTACGCGGCCCAGATAGCGTGGGCACGCCTGCGGCGCGTCAACGCGGATCGGCAGCGTGGCGTCGATGGCGGCGGCTACCGGGCTCATGTCCGGCTCGGTCAGCGCAACCTGGTTGAGTACGCCCACGTCGCGCGCAACGCCGATGATGCCCAGGCAGTCGGCGCGGTTCGGCGTGACGCTGATCTCGATGGTGTTGTCGTTCAGTTTCAGATAGTCGCGGATGTCGGTGCCGATCGGCGCATCCAGCGGCAGCTCAATGATACCGTCATGATCGTCGGAAATGCCCAGCTCGGAGAACGAGCACAGCATGCCTTCCGAAGGTTCACCGCGCAGCTTGGCGGCCTTGATTTTGAAATCGCCCGGCAGCACCGCGCCCACGGTGGCGACCGCCACTTTCAGGCCGGTACGGCAGTTTGGCGCGCCGCAGACGATGTCGAGCAGGCGATCGCCGCCTACGTTAACCTTGGTGACGCGCAGTTTGTCGGCGTTCGGGTGCTGGCCGCACTCGACCACCTCGCCCACGACGACGCCGTTAAACGCGCCGGCAACCGGATCCACGCCGTCCACTTCCAGGCCGGCCATGGTGATTTGATCGGATAATGCTTCGCTGCTGATGGCCGGGTTTACCCACTCGCGCAACCAGAGTTCACTGAATTTCATGTGATATTCCCGCCTTACTTAAACTGTTTGAGGAAACGCAGATCGTTTTCGAAGAATGCGCGCAGGTCGGTGACGCCGTAACGCAGCATCGTCAGGCGCTCCATGCCCATGCCGAAGGCGAAGCCGGAGTAAACTTCCGGATCGATGCCCACGTTGCGCAGCACGTTCGGATGCACCATGCCGCAGCCCAGCACTTCCAACCACTTGCCGTTCTTGCCCATCACGTCCACTTCAGCGGACGGCTCGGTGAACGGGAAGTAGGACGGACGGAAACGAACCAGCAGGTCTTCTTCAAAGAAGTTGTTCAGGAAATCGTGCAGCGTGCCCTTCAGGTTGGTGAAGCTGATGTC
Organism: Serratia sp. SSNIH1; assembly: GCF_002935055.1. Classification (NCBI taxonomy): domain Bacteria; kingdom Pseudomonadati; phylum Pseudomonadota; class Gammaproteobacteria; order Enterobacterales; family Yersiniaceae; genus Serratia; species Serratia sp. SSNIH1. The sequence goes on along the minus strand of NZ_CP026383.1, from coordinate 2,731,889 downwards.
TTTATCGACGATCAGCCCTTCCATCTGGTGGAACATTGGGGTGTGCGTCTGATCGTAGTCGTTACGATAAACGCGGCCCGGCGCAATGATGCGGATCGGCGGCTGCTGGTTCTTCATGGTGCGGATCTGCACGCCGGACGTCTGGGTGCGCAGCAGACGCGTGGCGTCGAACCAGAAGGTGTCGTGGTCGGCGCGCGCCGGGTGATGCCCTGGAATGTTCAGCGCGTCGAAGTTATGGTAATCGTCTTCAATCTCCGGGCCGGTGGCAACGGAGAAGCCCAGCTCGCCAAAGAAGGTTTCGATACGGTCGATGGTGCGGGTCACCGGATGCAGGCCACCGTTCTCCATGCGACGGCCCGGCAGGGACACGTCGATGGTTTCAGCCGCCAGGCGCGCGTTCAGCGCGGCGCTTTCCAGCGCGTTCTTACGCGCGTTCAGCGCGTCTTGCACCTCTTGCTTGGCCTGGTTGATCACCGCGCCGGCCGCCGGACGGTCTTCCGCCGGTACGTCGCGCAGAGACTGCATCTGCAAGGTGAAATGACCTTTCTTGCCAAAATATTCGACGCGTACCAAATCTAACGCGGCAACATCCTGGGCATCTTCTACGGCTGCCTTGGCATTGGCAACCAGCTCTGCGAGATGTGGCATTGCTTTCCTCTTCCTCTGGCCGGGATGGCCCTAAGTAATTGTTATCTATTATTCGAACACGCCTTTGAGCAATCTTCAAAGACTTTTCAATACGTTGCCGGCCAGGCGACTCACCAGCGAGGCACAAGGCTCGCTCAACGCCTGCCGCTCTCACCGCAACGCTTTGCAAGGCGGGACGATGGCCAAAAACAAAAAAGCCTCCACGAGGGAGGCTTAGGCGCTACTTTTCGTTTCTTTTCTTACGCGCAAAGCCTCCTGAAGTCAGGCGCTAAAGTAAAAAAAGAAACGAAAAATAGCTGCGTGCATGATTGCGGTACCTTGTCGATGATTGCCCACCAGTGATATAGCGGCGGCCAATAAAAGTCAATATTTGTCGCTGAAAACAAAGATTAAAAGAGGGAGCAAGCTCCCTCTTCTACTGACTTACGCCAGAGCTGCTTTCGCTTTCTCAACCAGTGCGCCGAAGGCCACTTTGTCGAAGACTGCGATGTCAGCCAGGATCTTACGGTCAATTTCGATCGACGCTTTTTTCAAGCCGTTGATGAACTTGCTGTAAGACAGACCGTTCTGACGAGCAGCTGCGTTGATACGTGCAATCCACAGCTGACGGAACTGACGCTTACGTTGACGACGGTCACGGTAAGCATACTGGCCTGCTTTGATTACTGCCTGGAAGGCAACACGATATACGCGCGAACGGGCACCGTAGTAACCTTTCGCCTGCTTCATAATTTTCTTGTGACGTGCGCGTGCAATTACACCACGTTTTACGCGAGCCATATGCTCTCTCCTAAAGTCTTATTCTAAATTCAAAAAAAATGGCTTATGCGTACGGCAGGCACGCGGTAACCAGGACCAGATCGTTTTTAGACACCATGCCTTTCGGACGCAGGTGACGTTTACGCTTGGTTGCTTTTTTGGTCAGAATATGACGCAGGTTGGCATGTTTACGCTTAAAACCACCGCTGCCGGTTTTTTTGAAGCGCTTGGCTGCACCACGTACAGTTTTAATCTTTGGCATTTTAATTAAATCCACTTCGCATTGTTAAACAACGAATCAGTTGGGCGAATAAAACCCACACGGCGCAAGCGTCGCGCGGGTTCCATTACTTGTAAGCCTTACTGTTTCTTCTTAGGAGCGAGCACCATAATCATCTGGCGGCCTTCGATCTTCGTAGGGAAGGATTCGACCACTGCCAGATCCATATCTTCACACAGATCTTTACGGACGCGGTTAAGCACTTCCATACCGATCTGCTGGTGCGCCATCTCACGCCCACGGAAACGCAGGGTGATTTTGGCTTTATCGCCATCTTCCAGAAAGCGAATCAGGTTGCGTAGTTTGACCTGATAGTCGCCATCATCGGTACCAGGACGGAATTTGATTTCCTTCACCTGGATAACTTTTTGCTTCTTCTTCTGTTCTTTCGTCGACTTGCTCTTCTCGTAGAGGAATTTGCCGTAATCCATGATTCGGCAAACTGGCGGTTCGGCATTTGGGCTGATTTCTACTAAATCAACGCCCGCTTCCTCAGCTTTTTCAAGAGCTTCATTCAGACTGACAATACCAATCTGCTCGCCATCGACGCCGGTTAGGCGAACTTCTTGCGCGCGAATTTCTCTGTTAATGCGATTAGGACGCGCCGGTTGAACTCGTTTTCCGCCTTTAATACTTTATTCCTCCAGTTGATGAAGACTACGGCTGCGAATCTCTTTCAGCAGCTTGTCTACGACTTCGTTTACGTCCAGGCTTCCCAAGTCTTTGCCACGGCGGGTACGAACGGCAACTTTGCCTGCTTCGACCTCTTTGTCGCCGCACACCAACATGTAAGGGACTCGACGTAAAGTATGTTCGCGAATTTTAAAGCCAATCTTCTCATTTCTCAAGTCCGCTTTCACGCGAATACCTGCATCCTGCAGTTTTTTGGTCAATTGCTGGACGTAATCAGACTGGCTGTCGGTGATATTCATCACCACCACCTGCACCGGGGCGATCCAGGTCGGGTAGAACCCGGCGTATTCTTCGGTCAGGATACCGATGAAGCGTTCCATGGAGCCCAAAATGGCGCGGTGAATCATTACCGGCACGACGCGATCGTTGTTTTCGCCAACGTACGAGGCGCCCAAACGGCCCGGCAAGAAGAAATCGAGCTGCACGGTACCACATTGCCATGCGCGATCCAAACAATCATGCAGGGTAAATTCAATTTTCGGTCCGTAGAAGGCCCCCTCACCCGGCTGATATTCAAACGGAATGCCGTTCTCGGTCAGCGCGGCGGCCAGGTCTTCTTCCGCACGGGTCCACATGTCGTCGGTGCCGATGCGTTTTTCCGGACGCGTAGACAGCTTGACGGCGATCTTGTCGAAGCCAAAAGTACCGTACACGTCATAGACCATGCGAATGCATTCGTTCACTTCGGCACGCACCTGCTCTTCGGTACAGAAGATGTGGGCGTCATCCTGCGTGAAGCCACGCACGCGCATCAGGCCGTGCAGGGAGCCCGATGGCTCGTTGCGGTGGCAGCTGCCGAACTCGCCCATGCGCAGCGGCAAATCGCGGTACGACTTCAGGCCCTGGTTGAAGATCTGCACGTGCCCCGGGCAGTTCATCGGCTTGATGCAGTATTCGCGGTTTTCCGACGCGGTGGTGAACATGGCGTCTTTGTAGTTTTCCCAGTGGCCGGTTTTTTCCCACAGCACGCGGTCCATCATGAACGGACCTTTCACTTCCTGGTACTGGTACTCTTTGAGCTTCATGCGCACGAAGGCTTCCAGCTCGCGGAAGATAGTCCAACCGTCGTTGTGCCAGAACACCATGCCCGGCGCTTCTTCCTGCATGTGATACAGGTCGAGCTGTTTGCCGATCTTGCGGTGATCGCGCTTGGCCGCTTCTTCCAGACGCTGCAGGTAGGCGTTCAGCTGCTTCTTGTCTGCCCAGGCGGTGCCGTAGATACGCTGCAGCATTTTGTTTTTGCTGTCGCCGCGCCAGTAAGCGCCGGAGGTTTTCTGCAGCTTGAAATGGTGGCAGAAACGCATGTTCGGCACGTGCGGGCCACGGCACATGTCGACGTATTCTTCGTGGTGATACAGGCCAGGACGATCGTCATGGCTGATGTTCTCATCCAGGATCGCCACTTTGTAGATTTCGCCGCGCTCAGCGAAGGTGTCGCGGGCTTCTTGCCAGCTGACCTTCTTCTTGATGACGTCGTAATCCTTATCGGCCAACTCGTGCATCCGCTTTTCCAGCAGATCCAGGTCTTCCTGCGTCAGGGTGCGGTCGATATCCACGTCATAATAGAAACCGTTGTCGATCACTGGACCGATCGCCATTTTGGTATCCGGCCACAGCTGCTTGATCGCATGACCCAGCAGGTGCGCGCAGGAGTGGCGCATGATTTCCAGACCGTCTTCATCTTTGATGGTGATGATGGCCAGCTGCGCATCTGATTCGATCAGATCGCCGGCATCAACCAGCTCGCCGTTGACGCGGCCGGCGATACAGGCTTTCGCCAGGCCAGGGCCGATATCGCGCGCGACATCCATCGGGGAAACGGGGTGGTCGAAATGACGCTGACTACCGTCAGGAAGAGTAATAACAGGCATTAATAATTCCTTATCTACAGTGGTGACCCACACGACAGATCACATGAAGAAATACAATATTGTTTAACTACATGATGTTATCGACGCTATCCAGCTTTACCCTGCCAGATATGTACACTCATATGTACACAATTTGAAATGTACTATGTTGTTACGCCATAACGGAAAGGTGATTGTATCACCATGATAAGTGAAACGGCTAGGAACGATGTAGGCTACCATCACTGCAAACCCACCAGCGGAGCAGTCAACACTCGCCGGCCGGCAGATCTTCATTCTCAACGAAAACGACAGATACCCCGAGTGTAGTGGCACAGTAAATTGGCCATCTGAACAGAGGTGATATGCTCACCTCAGAACATTACAGGTGCCTCAATGAAAAAAAGAAATTTCAGCGCAGAGTTTAAACGCGAATCCGCTCAACTGGTTCTTGATCAGAACTACACCGTTGCAGCTGCGGCCAGTGCTATGGATGTGGGGCTTTCTACCATGACGCGATGGGTAAAGCAGCTGCGGGATGAACGACAGGGCAAAATACCTAAAGCCTCCCCTATAACCCCGGTACAGATTGAAATACGTGAGCTGAAGAAAAAGCTACAACGCATTGAAATGGAAAACGACATATTAAAAAAGGCTACCGCGCTCTTGATGTCGGACTCCCTGAACAGTTCTCGTTAATCGTGAAACTCAGAGCGCAGTATCCTGTGGTCACACTTTGCCACGTGTTCGGGGTTCACCGCAGCAGCTACAAATACTGGGAAAAAAGCCCCAAAAAGCCAGACGGCAGGCGAGCTGTGTTACGCAGTCAGGTTCTGGAGCTGCATAACATCAGCCATGGCTCGCTGGTGCAAGAAGTATCGCGATTATGGCAACCCTGAGAGGTTTCAGAATGGGACGCTGGCTTGCCGGAAGGCTCATGAAAGAACTTGGACTGGTGAGTTGTCAGCAGCCTACCCACCGGTATAAACGTGGTGGTCATGAACACATCGTTATTCCGAATAGCCTTGAGCGACAGTTCGTAGTAACAGAACCTAATCAGGTGTGGTGCGGCGATGTGACGTATATCTGGACAGGCAAGCGTTGGGCTTACCTTGCTGTTGTTCTCGATCTGTTCGCAAGGAAACCGGTGGGTTGGGCAATGTCATTCTCACCGGACAGCAAGCTGACCATCAAAGCGCTGGAAATGGCGTGGGAAGCTCGCGGTAAACCAGCCGGAGTGATGTTCCACAGTGACCAGGGTAGCTACTATACAAGCAGGCAGTTCCGGCAGTTACTGTGGCGTTGCCGGATCAGGCAGAGTATGAGCCGACGTGGAAACTGTTGGGACAACAGCCCGATGGAACGCTTCTTCCGGAGCCTGAAAAACGAGTGGGTGCCAGTGACAGGTTATATAAACTTTAGCGAAGCTGCTCATGCGATCACAGACTATATCGTCGGGTATTACAGCTCGCTAAGGCCGCATGACTATAACGGTGGGTTGCCCCCAAACGAATCGGAAAACCGATACTGGAAAAACTCTAAAGCGGTGGCCAGTTTTAGTTGACCACTACACTGCATTCCTGGCCCGACTTTCTTACCGTCAACTGGCTGCGTCCATCCGTAACCAATCGTCCAGATGCCCACCGAATCCTGATAGGCTTTCAGGCGCAGACCTTCGAAGCGCTTAATCAGCTCAATGCCGCTTTTACTGATATTCATTGCTATCGCTCGCTTTATTCAGGAATCGACGCGCTAACGCCTTAATCAGCGAAGCGCCAGACCAACCCGCCATTCCACAGACGCCACCCATCACTTCTGACGGCTAGTCGTAGTGCAGGGCGATCATCACCATGGTTAACCCGGCGAAGATAGAAACGAAGAGCTGCAGAAACAGCGTGCGCCAACTGAAGGCCTCGCCGTTCAGCACTTTGAATGAGTAACTGGCAATGGCTCCCAGCAAGGTCATGCCGAACGCAATCAGCATTGAGAGAATGTTGGGTTCGTTCTTCCAGGGCATTTTCATAACCTCCCCCTTCCGGGGCTCTTTCCCGGCTTCGGGTTATGGGTAGGGTTCTGCCACCAGCCGTAAACGATTTGGCGATACGGTGTGTGTCGGATGTTGGCTGGGGCTGAAATGCAAAAAGCCCCAGCGGTTTACTGGGGCTTACAGTCGTGGCCTTACTTAAACATGCATCTAAAAAACATTAATTAAATTAATGTCTCAATTGCCCTTGTCAGTACACGCCTACGCGTGAAATTCGGTTCATTGATGCGCTCCTCTGCTAGCTTAGCTAGTATGCCATTCAAGCAAACAACGTAGCCTTTACTGGAAAGACTGCGAACCGCTCGTCCGATTTCGGAATTAATGCTGTCTATATTTTCAATCCTACCCATAGTCACCTCCATTTTACTAACAGGAAGAAACAAATTAGATCGATTAAACAATAAGCGATATAGCAAAAATCTCAAACAATAGGTCATCGGATGAGACTGCAAGGGTTCCGATGCTGCCGACTCGACCGGACTGCCATCTTGTTCTTCATCACAACGGAAAGAACACTCCGCTCAACCGCAACGTTACCGCCCGTCTCGCCGCAAATGCTCTTACCTGTTGTGATCAAAAAGGCCACCCGAAGGCAGCCTTTGAAATTTTTGAATCCACCTTAACAATCAGACGGATTTCTAGTGTTAGAGTGAGAATATTGTTCCGGATAAATAAAGCGCCGCCCTCACGCTTTCGCGTCATCCGGCGCAAAAACGGTTTTCATGTAGCTCAGGGTGGCCAGCAGGCACAGGCCGTAGCCCAGCAGTTCACAGCCCTCTTCCACCATGTTTTTCACTACCCGGTTATAACCGTCCAACATCAGCGTTTGCCACAGCGCGCTCATGCCGAACAGGCGTGAAAACACCAGAATGCACAGCAGGCCCGCGCACATCATGCCGTAGCCGGGATGCGTTACGAAATCGGCCAGGCCGCGCAGCGTCGCCGCGATGTGCCTGGCGGCATACCACAGGCAAACCAAGGCGACCGCCAGCGCGAACCACACCCACGCACCGTGCCACAGCGCATCGAAGGCGAAGTCCATCTCGCGGATCAACATGCAGAGAAAGAAGCCGCCGACCAGCATCCAGGCGGAGCGGCGTTCAGCCTGTCGCCAGGCCGCGGCGAAAAAACCACCGGCGATGGCGAGCAGCAACAGTTCCTGCGCCACTTCGGTCAGCGAGGTTTCATGCACGAAGTTGTGCAGCCAGTGTACGTCGATAAACACCAGGCCGACCAAGGCCGCCAAAAAAGCGCCGGAAAGCGCGAATGCGCCGATTTTCCCCAGTAAAAGTTTCAACTCGTCTTGCATAATCAGTCTCATTATCGTTTTAAAGCGCGCCTATGGTAGGCAGCTGAGCCTGCAGGGTGTAGCAATTGATGCGAAACGCCGGCCTTTACCGGCCAACTGCAGCGAAAAAGGCCATAAAAAAAACAAAAATTGCGCACCTTTTCCGAACGCAGCGCATTTTGTCATCGCCGCTCGGCGATATATCTGCTCCACGTGGCGGTCTTCGCCGCCAGCCACTATCCTGAAACCAGTCAGCTCCCACCGAGGCCCATGCAAATATGAACCGGTTACTCGCAGTCCTCGTCGTGCTATGCGCGGTATTAGCGACGCTGTATGGGCTGGTGCATTTCGGCGCGCGTTCAGTGCCGCGAGCGATTGCGGTCAATGAAGCGCCGCTGGGCTGTGAGGATGAACCGGAGCTCGCCGGCGAGTGCAATGGCGAAGAGGAAACGCCGGCCGACGGTTAATTAACCTTCCGAGCTATCCCCATTGCCGCCAGGCACGCGGCAGGCTAGGCTGTTCAGCTCATGAGCCGCCTGGCGGCTTGAACGTTGCACAGGGAGTTTTTTATGACGGGTATTTTGCAGTTATTCCAGGCCATCGGACTGGGTTTGGTACTGCTGTTGCCGCTGGCCAACCCGCTGACCACGGTGGCGTTGCTGCTCGGGTTGTCCGGCAATATGACGCGCGAAGAGCGTAATCAGCAGTCGCTGATGGCCTCGGTTTATGTGTTCTGCATCATGACGGTGGCGTTTTACGCCGGGCAGGTGGTGATGAACACCTTCGGCATTTCGATCCCCGGCCTGCGCATCGCCGGCGGGCTGATCGTCGCCTTCATCGGTTTTCGCATGTTGTTCCCCCAGCAGAGCCCTGAAGAGGCACCGGAGGTGGAGAGCAAGTCACACGAGCTGCGCCATAAGACGTCGGCCAACATCGCCTTCGTGCCATTGGCCATGCCGAGCACCGCCGGGCCGGGTACCATCGCGATGATCATCAGCTCGGCGTCGAGCGTCAAAGCGAACACGCTGGGTTTTGAACCCTGGGTGCTGGCCGTGGCACCGGTCGCCATCTTTCTGACGGTCGCGGTGATCCTGTGGGGCTGCCTGCTCAGTTCCGGCGCCATCATGCGCTTGGTGGGGAAAAGCGGCATCGAGGCGATCTCGCGCCTGATGGGCTTCCTGCTGGTGTGCATGGGCGTGCAGTTCATCATCAACGGCGTACTGGAGATTATCTCCACCTATACGCCGGCCGCCTGACGATAAAAAACGGGCGCGATCGTCGCGCCCGTTGCCGTTATTTCCCCGCCGGCGCCTGCGCGCCCAAAATGCCCTTGCCTTCCGGCACTTCGGTAAAGCGGCTGAGGATCTCGCTGTAGGTCTTGGCCGGATCCAGATCCGGGAACTGCGCCGGATAGATAAACTTCGCCAGATACTCCAGCCCGACGATGTTGTACGGGTGGTTGTAGAAGTTATGGTAGATGCCGTAGAACCGCCCTTCCTTCACCGCCGACACCTGAGCGAACCCCGGGCGCTGCTTCATGCGGTTGAAAGCCTCATCCACCTGCTGCTGCGTCACGCCATAGCCAAACGGCACCGCAGCGTTGGTCTTGCTGGCCCACTGCGAACCGGAAACGATGTAGGCGTCCGGCTTCATGCTGATCACTTTCTCCAGCGCCACGTCGCCGGTGGCGCCCGGCAGCAGCGCAGAGCCGATATTGCGCGCGCCGACCGCCTCTACCAGCGCGCCCCAACCGACGTGAGCATGGGTGAAGCAGCAGGATTCCAGCCCATTGAGGCCGGCCTTGGCCTCAAAGAATACCAGCGGCTTGGGTTCCACCGCCTGCGTCTTGGCCAGAATGGCCTGATAATGCTGCTGATAATAATCGGTATATTGCTTGGCTTCGCTTTCGCGGTTGAGGGTTTCCCCCAGCAGCGTCACGCTTTTCGGCGTGTTTTCCACCGGCTTGAGCATGGTGTCGATAAACAGCACCGGCACGTTCAACGCCTTCAGCTTATCCAGCACGCCGGTTTGGTTCAGGGAAGGTTTGGAGCGCAGCTGGGCGATCATCAAATCGGGGCGTTTGGCGATCACGCTTTCCAGATTGACTTCGCCCTTGTCGCTGAACCCCATATCGATGATGTTTTTCGCTGCCGGCCATTTGCTTTGCAAGATGTCCCAGGTCGCCGCATCGCTTTTCTTCAGCAGGTTATTCCAGGCCACCAGCCGATCGAACGGGTTGGCGCGGTCGAGCAGCGCCAGCGTGAGAATATCGCGCCCGTCCTGCACCACGATGCGTTTTGGCTCTTGCTGGAGGGTGAGTGTCTGGCCGGAAGTGTCGGTCAGGGTCAGCGGATAAGTAGTGGCCATCGCCGGGGCGGAAAGCGCGGCGGCGCAAACCAGCGCCGACAGAGTGATTCGACGGTGCACGAAAAGCTCCTTGGTAAACAATTCAACCAGGGAATAGTAATGAGAATGGCTAGCATTATCAAAGGTCGCGCCGCGTTGCCGGGCGATTAATTGCAAAGGGATGTGTAACGCGGGATGAAGAGGCGCGCCGGAAAGCGGCGCGCCCTGAGGATCACACCAGGCCGTAGATCAGCGCCGACAGCGCAATCAGGCCCATCACCAGCACGAAGACGTTGCTCGCCGCGCGGTATTTACGCATTGCCGGCACCGCACGCACCGCGTACATCGGCAGAATGAACAGGATGGCGGCAATCAGCGGGCCGCTGATGGTTTCAATGATGTGCAGCGCGCTGGGGTTCCACACCGTCGCCGCCCAGGTGAGCAGGAACAGCGACACCGCCGAGATGCGGTGCGTCATACGCGAACTGAGCGGTTTGCCGACCGCGCGCGTGACGCCGTCGATCAGGCTGGTCGCCCCTTCCGTCACCCCCAGCGAGGTGCCGAGATAGGATTTGGCCATTGCCAGCATCGCCATCACCGGGCCGAGATAGGCGATCAGCGGGTTGGAGAACTTGTTGGCCAGCGTGGTCAGCACCGTGATGTTCTGGTCTTTCGCCTGCTGCATATCTTCATGGGACAGGCTCAGCACGCAGCTGAACACGAAGAACAGCACGGTGACGCAGATCAGCACATAGCTGTAGCGCATGATGCGCGCGCAGCGGCGTTCCGCCTTGTCGCCGTACAGGCTCTTCTGCGTCGAGGCGAAGGAAGAGATGATCGGCGCATGGCTGAAGGAGAACACCATCACCGGCACCGCCAGCCACAGCGAATGCCACAGTCCCGGCGTGTCGAAACGGGTGGCGGCCAGGCCGTGAACGAAGTTGGCGGTATTCCAGCTCGGCATCAGGTACAGCGAAATGCCCATCAGGAACACCAGCAGCGGGAACACCAGCATGCCCATTGCCGCCACGATGCTGTCTTTGCCGCGCAGCAGCACCAGATTGAGCACCACCACCACCGCCAGGCTCAGCCAGATGCGCGGCAGCGGCGCCACGTGAAACTGATGGATCAGGAAGCTGTCCAGCGCGTTGGTGATCGAAATGCTGTACACCAGCACGATCGGGAAGAACGCCATCAGATACAGCACCATGATGATTTTGCCGGCCAGCACGCCGAAGTGTTCCACCACCACATCGTGAATATTGCCGTCGCGGCTGGAGCCGGACAGCACGAAGCGGCTGAGCGCGCGGTGCGGCAAATAGGTCAGCGGGAAAGCGAACAGCGCCATCAACAGCAGCACCAGCGGGCCGTTCAAACCGGCGTTGATCGGCAAGAACAGCGTGCCGGCACCCACCGCGGTGGCATAAAGACCGAACATCCAGACGGTGTCGGTTTTGTTCCATTTGGCTGGCTGAGCGGCCGTCAGCGTGCCTGAATCGGGAGAAATCGTACTCATGAGACAGTCTACCTTAATCTGCGGCGCCAACGATTGCGCCTAACGGGATATCCTTCTCCGCGAACTTTTTAATAGTAATCAGTGAATTAAAGCGATATTTCATACTTACGCCTGATGAAAGGACGGCAAAGGATAATGAAAAATCCGCTGCGGGTCTATGTTTTATCGGCCGAGCGGACGATTTGCGAACAGGAAATGCTGAAAAAACCGGCATGCACAGAAAAAACTAAGGGCCCCTTGCGGAGCCCTTAAGCGGTTTACTTCTTCGCGTCAGGATGGTCCGGCACCTCGGCGCTGCCCATCGCCTTCTCGTCGCGGATCATCGAGCGGTCTTTACGCACGTCGGCCACGTCGGAGGCGCTCACCGGTTTGGCGCTGTTGCCCCAGCTGGTGCGGATGAAGTTCACCACGTCCGCCACCTGCTGATCGTTCAGACGCCAGCCGAACGGCGGCATGGTGATGTTGGACACCGCCCCCTGCACCGCCGGCGTAGTGTTGCCGGTCAGCACGATGTGGATCAGCGAGGTCGCGTCCTCGGTCTGCACCACCGGGTTGCCCTTCAGCGACGGGAAGGCGCGCTTGTAGCCCACGCCGTCGGTGCGGTGGCAGGCCGCGCAGTTATCGACATACAGCGCCGCGCCGGGCTTGCTGTCGTCACCGCGCCACAGATCCTTGGCCACGCTGTCTTCGACCGGAGCCGCCTGCTGCTTGCCGTCTTTCGGCGGCAGCGATTTCAGGTAGCGTGCGATGGCGGTCAGATCGTCGTCGCTCAGGTATTGCAGACTATGCTCCACCACGTCGCTCATGCCGCCAAACACGATCGCCTTGTCGTTACGGCCGGTTTTCAGGAACTCGGTCAGCTCGGCTTCGCTCCAGCTGCCCAGGCCATCCTTACGGTCGCTGCGCAGGCTGGAAGCCACCCAGCCGTCGATCGGCGCGTTGCTGCCGGACAGATAGTCGTCGCTTTCGCTGTTGCTCAGCGCTTTTTCCTGCATGGTGATGCTGCGCGGGGTATGGCAAGCGCCGCAGTGGCCCAGGCCTTCCACCAGATAACGGCCGCGCTCAATCACCGGATCGGCCTTGGCATCAGCCACGAAGTCCGCAGGCGACGGCGCAAACATGCCGCGCCAGATGCTCAGCGGCCAGCGCATCGACAGCGGCCACGGGATGTCGGAATCCTTGTTGGCCTGCTCCACCGGCTGCACGCCGTGCATGAAATAGGCATACATGGCGCGCATGTCTTCCTCTTTCACCAGCGCGAACGACGGGTACGGCATTGCCGGGTACAGGGTGCTGCCGTTTTTGGCTACGCCCTTACGCACCGCGTTGTCGAAATCTTCGAAGCTGTAATCACCGATGCCGGTTTTCTTGTCCGGCGTGATGTTGGTGGAATAGATGGTGCCGATCGGCGTTTCCATCGCCAGACCGCCGGCGAAGGTTTTGCCGCTCTTGCCGTCGGTGTGGCAGGCCACGCAGTCGCCGGCACGCGCCAGGTATTCACCGCGCTTGATAAGCTCGCTGCTGACGGTGGCGTCCTGCGCCCAAACGGAAAAACTCACTGCACTGAGAACCAGTGCCGGTACAAATGCTTTCATCGTTCGCCGTCCTTATGCCTGCACCAATGGGCCTGGGTTTTTCAGATACTGCTCGCGAATAGCGCGGGCAGACCAGTAAGCCAGCGCCGCCACGGTGCCGGTCGGGTTGTAGCCCAGCCCCTGCGGGAAGGCCGAGGCGCCGATCGAGAACACGTTGTGCACGTCCCAGCTCTGCAGATAGCGGTTGACCGCGCTGGTCTTCGGATCTTCCCCCATTACCGCGCCGCCGTTCATGTGGGTGGTCTGGTAGCTGGTGGTGTCGAAGTGGCTGTTGGCGTTTTTCGGGCTGCCGGCGATCAGTTTTGGGTTCATCGCCTTGGCGATCGGCGCCATCTTGTCGTACATGAACTGCGCCATCTTGATGTCGTTTTCCTGCCAGTCGAACGTCATGCGCAGCAGCGGCTGGCCAAAGACGTTCTTGTAGTTGGGATCGAGATCCAGATAGTTGTTGCGGTACGACTGGTGCGCGCCGTGGGCGTCCATCGAAACGTGATGGGTGTAGGCATCCGCCACCGCCGCTTTCCACTTGCTGCCCCAGGCCGGGGTGCCCGGAGGGGTCGGCAGGCCGGAGATCGGCTTGGTGCCCGCCTGGTTGACCCAGAATGGCGAACCGCCGACGAAGCCTTCTTTGGCGTGGTCGAAGTTATCGGCGTTGAAGTCGTCCACGCCCACGCCGTTGCCGCCGGCGCCGATGAACGGGTTGGTAAACACGTCTTTATCAAAGAACGCCTTGATGGTGGTCATGTTCTGGTAGGCGAAGTTGCGCCCGACCACGCCTTCGCCGGTCACCGGATCGTAAGGCTTGCCGATGCCGGACAGCAGCATCAGGTGCACGTTGTGGAACTGGAACGCGCCCAGGATCACCAGATCGGCCGGCTGTTCAATCTCGCGGCCCTGCGCATCGACGTAGTTCACGCCGGTGGCGCGGGACTTGTCGTCGGTCAGGTTGACCTTCAGCACGTTGGCGTTGGTGCGTAGCTCGAAGCGTTTTTCCATGCGCAGCGCCGGCAGAATGTTGACGTTCGGCGAAGCTTTGGAATACATGTAGCAGGCGTAGCCGCTGCAGAAACCGCAGAAGTTGCACGGGCCCATCTGCGCGCCGTACGGGTTGGTGTAAGAGTCCGAGGTATTGGCGGACGGCAGGTTGTATGGGTGATAACCCACCTCCAGCGCCGCTTTTTCGAACAGCTGGGCGGAGTAGGTATTTTTCTGCGCCGGCAGCGGGAAGTCGCTGGAGCGATCCGCCGCAAAGCGGTTGCCGCCCTTCTGCGCCACTTTCTGCCCTTTGATGGTCCAGGCGGTGCCGGAGGTGCCGAACACTTTCTCCGCTTTGTCGAAGAACGGTTCCAGCTCGTCGTAGGTCACGCCGAAGTCCTGTATGGTCATGTCCTTCGGAATGAAGTTTTTGCCGTAGCGCTCTTCATAGTGGCTGCGCATGCGCAGTTCGATCGGATCGACGCGGAAATGCACGCCCGACCAATGCAGGCCGGCGCCGCCGACGCCGGTGCCCGGCAGGAACGCCGCCAGCTGGCGGTAAGGCACCGCGGTCTGGCTGCTGTTGTGGCGAATGGTGACGGTGCTTTTCGACAGATCCTGGAACAGCTTGCGTCGAATGTTATAGGTCAGCTCGTCGATCACCTGCGGGTAAGACCCGTCCGGATAGGTATCGCGCATCGGGCCGCGCTCCAGCGCCACCACGTTAAGGCCGGCCTCGGTCAGCTCTTTGGCCATGATCGCGCCCACCCAGCCGAAGCCGACGATCACCGCGTCTACTTTTTTCATTACCGTTGCCATAATTAGCCCCTCTCCCCACGAATCGAGACCGGCGGGAAGGGATAACGCTCCCCTCGCTCAACCCAGTCCATAAAATCGGCGCGCGCGCCCGGAAAATTAATCAGCTTCCAGCCCACCATGTCTTTGTTGCCGCCATGGATAGGATCGCTGAAGAAACCTTCGCGGGTGTTTTGCAGCAGATAGGAGAAGAACAGTTTCGACGGCAGCTGCTGGAACTCCGCCTCGCCGGACTCAAACTTTTGCAGCATGGCGTCTTGCTGCGCGCCATCCAGTTCGGCGAAGGGTTTGCCGGCGGTTTTCTTACTGTAGGCGTCGGCGTCACTGATGCCGAGGTTGTAGATTTGCTTGGGCACCAGCGGCAGCTGATAGCCCATCTCCTTCGGCACATCGGGGTTGAACGGCCCCTGCATGTACCAGATGGCGCCGGTGGCGTACGGGGTATTCATCTGGCGATCGATAAACTCCGGCACGCCGGCTTCCAGTGCGCCGGGGCCGCGTTCATCGGCCGGGATCAGGCGCGCGACGGCGGCCTTGATGAAGGCCCACTCTTCCGGGGTGAAGAAGGTCGGTTGGTAATCGTTCTGCGTTGTGGTGTTCGAGGCCGCGACCGCCGGTGTCGGTGCCGTCAGCGCGCCAACGCCGCTGCCACCAATTACCGCCGCAGGAATTAAGGTCATCGATTTCAACAAGAAATCGCGCCGCGAATTGTTGGTTTTATGGTTCGACATGTCACATTCCATCCAAAGATAGTCACAACTATTTAACCGCAACCTTGCGATCGATACGGGTTTTTAAAATAATTTGTTACTTATTTGTATATTTATTGAAGGTCACAATGCGCGCAAAAGCAAAAATGTTACCGGTAACTTATTGAATGAACGTAAAGATTTATCTACTACCGTAAATTTAACTTTTTGTGCGGTTTTTCTGATAAGCAGTGAGGAAATAACGAAAAATGAGAAGTAAGTCGCGCACTGGAACGGCGCCGGAAACAAAATCGGCCGCGTTCAGCGGCCGATTCGACAGGATGGAGGGTTACTGCGACATCGCCTGGTAGGCGGTGGTCACCTTCCACAAATAGCGCGGCGCCTGCGGTGCCGGGTGCTTTTTCTGGATGTGCTGATAAAACTCATCCGGGCTCATCTGATTGATGCGATTGACCGCCACGCGCTTGTCCGAGGAGAAGGTGCGCAACATGGCGCCCGCCCCGTTCACGTACGAAACGATGGTGGCATAACGCAAAGTCTGTGGGTTGTTGATCCCGGCTAGCTGCTGGCTTTGAAGAATATTGATATAGGCCGTTCCCAGATCAATATTGACCGCCGGATCCTTCAGCTCTCGCGAGCTGGGTTGCCCGCTTCGTCCTTTCATGCGATAGGCGTCGCGGCCGGCGGTAGAAGCCTTAAGCTGCATCAATCCCACTGCGTTCGAGGTGCTGACCACGTTCGGGTTAAACCCGGACTCCACCTGAATAATCGCTTTAATCAGCGTTTCGTCGACGCCATAGTTGCTGGCGGCCTGACGAATGTAATCGTTATAGACAACCGGCGTGCCTGTGCGGTTTACCGGTGCCTGCGGAGGGGGTTTTAACCAACCGCCGCGCGTTGTGCCACTGCCTGAAATATTGCTTGCCGTTTGCGGGTCTTTGGCGCACCCCGACAAAAGTAAAATTGCCGTAAGGCAACCTATTTTTGTTTTCACAGAATCCCTCACTCCTTTCAATGAGTTGCGTAGCATATACAACTTGTAAGGACACCTGCAGTAATTTTTTGGACTAATCTCAAGCTATCCATATACCAAGAGGTGATTTATGAGTCAATCTGCAACAAGCTGCTTTGTGGTGACTTTTCGCTATCAGGAAGAAGGATTGACCGACCTGGCGAAGCTGACCGGGCAATTGACGCGGGAGGGTTTTGTCACGTCGGTGACAGACGAGAATGGCGTTCACCACGAACTCGGCAGCAACAGTTTTGCGTTTATAACCGTGCTGGATCAAGAGGATGTACAGCGGCTGGCGCAGGGGTTTGGGCAGTTGGCCTTGGGAAAACAGCCGGAGGTGGCGATATGCAGCTGTAAGGACTACCTTCAGCGGTTACATACTGATACATAAAATGCTATAACTCCCCGGACGGTATTATTTTTTCAGTTGGAGAAATACCCCGCCGGCGGTGGGCAAGTGACGCTTGACTTCGCTTCAATTGATATTGATAATCATTTTCATTTGAACCAGGAGACGTCATCATGCCATTGATAAGTTGCACTTTTCGCCGCAGTCGCCTTCCCCGCGCTGCCGCACTGTTACGCCCTTTCACGCTCGCCTGCCTGCTGCTCGGCGCCGCCGTGGCCAGCCCACACGCGCTGGCGGAAAAGAAGCTGCGCGTGGTGACCACCTTTACCATCATTCAGGACATCGCCCAGAACGTGGCGGGTGACGCCGCCGTGGTAGAATCCATCACCAAACCGGGCGCCGAGATCCACGACTATCAACCTACCCCGCGCGACATCGTCAAGGCGCAGCACGCCGATCTGATCCTGTGGAACGGCATGAACCTGGAACGCTGGTTCCAGCGCTTCTTCGAGAACATCAAGCAGGTGCCGGCGGCGGTCGTGACCGAAGGCATCACCCCACTGCCGATCCGCGAAGGGCCGTATAACGGCAACCCGAACCCGCATGCCTGGATGTCGCCGAGCAACGCGCTGGTGTACATAGAGAACATCCGTAAGGCGCTGGTAGAGCACGATCCGGCCCATGCGGAAACCTACAACCGCAACGCCAAGGCCTACGCAGAGAAGATCGGCGCGCTGGACGCCCCGCTGCGCGAACGCCTGGCGCGCATTCCTGCCGCACAGCGTTGGCTGGTGACCAGCGAAGGCGCCTTCAGCTATCTGGCGCAGGACTACCAGCTGAAAGAAGTTTATCTTTGGCCGATCAACGCCGATGAACAAGGCTCGCCGCAGCAGGTGCGTCGGGTGATCGACGCGGTGCGCGCCCACCATATTCCGGTGGTGTTCAGCGAGAGCACCATTTCCGACAAGCCGGCCAAGCAGGTGGCGAAAGAGACCGGCGCCAAATACGGCGGCGTGCTGTACGTGGATTCGCTGTCCACCCGCGATGGCCCGGTGCCGACCTATATCGACCTGCTCAACACCACCGTGCAAACCATCGCCAAAGGATTCGATCAATGACCCATGAACCGTTTGTCCGCCCAGAATTGAACGTGGACGACGTCACCGTAACCTACAACAACGGGCACACCGCCATTCATAACGCCAGCTTTACCCTGAGCGGCGGTTCGATCTGCGCGCTGGTCGGCGTCAACGGCAGCGGCAAATCGACGCTGTTCAAAAGCATCATGGGCCTGGTCAGGCCCACTGCCGGCCAGGTGTCGCTGAGCGACAAACCGGTGGCGGACGCGCTGAAAAAGAACCTGATCGCCTACGTGCCGCAGACAGAAGACGTCGACTGGAACTTTCCGGTGCTGGTGGAAGACGTGGTGATGATGGGCCGTTACGGCAAGATGAACTTCCTGCGCATCCCGTCGCGCGAAGACCGGCTGCGGGTCGACAAGGCGCTGGAGCGCGTCGGCCTGAGCGAGCTGCGCAGCCGACAGATCGGCGAGCTGTCCGGCGGCCAGAAAAAACGCGTGTTTCTGGCGCGCGCGCTGGCGCAACAGGGCACGGTACTGCTGCTGGACGAGCCGTTCACCGGCGTGGATGTAAAAACCGAGAACGCCATTATCGAGCTGCTGCGCGCGCTGCGCGACGAGGGGCACCTGATCCTGGTCTCCACCCATAACCTCGGCAGCGTGCCGGAGTTTTGCGATCGGGTGATCCTCATCAACCGCACGGTGCTGGCCGCCGGCCCGACCGAGACCACTTTCACCCAGAGCAACCTGGAACAGGCGTTCGGCGGCGTGCTGCGCCATATCAACCTCTCCGGCCCGGATCTGCACGACGACAACGATCCGCGCACCGTTACGGTGTTAACCGACGATGAGCGCCCCGCGGTGTTCTACGGCCACACCAAGAGCGATCCGCCGGCCAACAGCCAGGCCAGGGAGAAACAATCCTGATGCTGGACCTTCTGCTGCAGCCTTTCAGTTATAACTACATGGTGAAAGCCATCTGGGTCAGCGCCATCGTCGGTGCCGCCTGCGCGTTCCTCTCCGCCTATCTGATGTTGAAAGGCTGGTCGCTGATGGGCGACGCGCTGTCGCACTCAGTGGTGCCCGGCGTAGCCGGCGCCTACGCCCTCGGCCTGCCCTATGCCGCCGGCGCCTTCTTCACCGGCATGCTGGCGGCGCTGGCGATGACGCTGGTGCGCCACATCACCCGGCTGCGCGAAGACGCCATCATCGGCTTTATCTTCTCCACCTTCTTCGCCGTCGGCCTGCTGATCGTGTCGCTCAACCCCACCGCGGTCAACGTACAGTCGATCATCTTCGGCAATATCCTCGGCATCGCCGATGAAGACGTGCTGCAGGTGGAAATCATCATCGGCGTTTCGCTGCTGATCCTGTGCCTGGTGTGGAAAAACCTGCTGGCGGTGTTCTTCGACGAAAGCCACGCGGTGTCGATCGGCCTGTCGCCGCTAAAGCTGAAGATCCTGTTCTTCACCCTGCTTAGCGCCTGCACCGTCGCCGCGCTGCAAACCGTCGGCGCCATTTTGGTGATCGCCATGGTGATCACGCCGGGCGCCACCGCCTACTTGCTGACCGATCGCTTCAGCCGGCTGGTGATCATCGCCATCATCATCGGTTCGCTGACCAGCGGCGTCGGCGCCTACCTGAGTTTCTTCCTCGACGGTGCCACCGGGGGCGTGATTGTCACCCTGCAAACGCTGGTGTTCCTGGCGGCGTTCTTCTTCGCGCCGAAACACGGCCTGCTGGCGTCCCGGCGCCGCGTGGCGCATTCGCAAACCGGAGGCCGCTGATGGACACCCTGTATCAACTGCTCAGCGAACCCTTCGCCTACCCGTTCATGCAGCGGGCGATCGTCGCCGCCATCGTCACCGGCGTAGTGTGCGCCGTGCTCTCCTGCTATCTGGTGCTCAAAGGCTGGTCGCTGATGGGCGACGCCATCTCGCACGCGGTGCTGCCCGGCATCGTGGTGGCGTTCGTGGTCGGCATCCCGCTGGCGATCGGCGCGTTCCTCTCCGGCATCTTTTGCGCGGTAGCCACCGGCTACCTGAAAGAGAACAGCCGGGTGAAAGAAGACACGGTGATGGGCATCGTCTTTTCCGGCATGTTCGCCTTCGGCCTGGTGCTGTTCTCGCGCATCGATACCGACCAGCACCTGAGCCACATTCTGTTCGGCAACATGCTGGGCATTACCGACGGCGAGCTGAAGCAAACCCTGCTGATCGCCGGCATCACCCTGGCGGTGGTGCTGCTCAAGCGTAAAGACTTCATGCTGTACTGCTTCGATCCGCATCATGCACGGGTGATTGGCCTGCCGGTCAAGCTGCTGCACTACGGGCTGCTGTGCCTGCTGGCGATGACCATCGTCGCCTCGCTGCAGGCTGTGGGGGTAATCCTGGTGATCGCCATGCTGATCGCCCCCGGCATCATCGCCTTTATGCTGTGCTGCCGCTTCGACCGCATGCTGATGGTGGCGACGATAGTATCGGTGTTCTCCTGTGTGCTCGGCACCCTGATCAGCTTCCACATCGACGGCGCCACCGGACCCTGCATCGTCATCGTACAGGCCGTGCTGTTCGTTATCGCCTTGTTGTACAGCAAGCTGCGTCCGTTACAGCGTAACCAAAGCGCTCTCACCGGCGGTTAACTCACCGATGCGGCGATGCCCTCTGCTCGCCGCATCGCCTCCCCCCGCTCATCGCGTCGTTGTCATCAAGTTGCAACCGGTATTGCGCTTAAATTAATCAATAGGGTATATACTTTGAGCTGGCGAGGCGCTGAAAAAATCGCCGCCTTTGACGCCGGCTGTGCGCCGCGTCGTGTTTTCACCACGGGAAAGACGCTAACCTAATGAATTATCAGGCAGCACAGAGGGGGAAATACCATGTGGCAAGCCGTTAGCCGTCTGTTAAGTGAACATCTTGGCAGCGCAGAGATACGCGAAAGGATTGAACTGCCCGGGGGCGACATTCACCCGGCGTGGCGCGTGAGTTACGGTGACAACGAGGTGTTCGTGAAATGCGACGCCCGTGAACAACTGCCGATATTCACCGCCGAGGCCGATCAGCTGGCGTTGCTGGCGCGCAGCAAAAGCGTGCGGGTGCCGGAAGTGTACGGCGTCGGCAGCGATCGCGACTACAGCTTCCTGCTGCTGGAGTATCAGCAGCTGAAACCCCTCGACGCCCACGGCGCCTACTGTCTGGGCCAGCAGCTGGCGCACCTGCACCAGTGGAGCGAGCAACCGCAGTTCGGCCTCGACTTCGACAGCGATCTGACCACCACCCCGCAACCCAACGCCTGGCAGCGCCGCTGGTCGGAATTCTTCGCCGAACAGCGCATCGGCTGGCAGCTGCAGCTGGCGGCCGAGAAAGGCATGACCTTTGGTGACATCGACGACATCGTCGATCGGGTGTATCTGCGCTTGCAGCACCACCAGCCGCAGCCTTCGCTGCTGCACGGCAACCTGTGGCCGGGCAACTGCGCGATGACCGCCCACGGGCCGATTCTGTTCGATCCGGCCAGCTACTGGGGCGACCGGGAGTGCGATTTGGCGATGCTGCCGCTGTACCCCGAGCTGCCGCCGCAGATCTACGACGGCTATCAGAGCGTATGGCCGCTGGGGGCCGGATTTATCGAGCGCCAGCCGCTGTATCAGCTGTACTACCTGCTCAACCGCAGCAACCTGTTCGGTGGCCAGCATCTGGTGGCGGCGCAACGCGCGGTGGAGGCGCTGTTGCAGCCCGAGGCGTCATAACGTTCCGGGGCGCCGCTCGGCGCCCCGTTCATGGTTCAGGCCGCGCCGGCCAGCTGCCCCAACAGGCGGATCACGAACCAGGCGATCACCGCAATCACGATCGGCAGGATATACAGCGGGAAGTACTGCAGGAAGATGGTGTGGTGCGGCAGCGTGATGCGCGCCTCCAGCTGCTGGCGCGTGTGCCCTTCGCTGCCCTTGGCCTGCTCCAGGATCATCTGGTCTTCCAACCCTTCGCGGATGAACTTGACCTGGCGCGACATGCGTGCGCCGGAAGCCTGCAGCGCCAGCCCGACGAAGATCAGTATGTAGATGATGATGAACATCAGATTAGCGCCGCTGAACAGGCTTTTATCCACGTCAGGCACCGGCGAGTTGTACCAGAAAAGGTTCAGGAACGGCGTATTGAAACGCACCATGTCCACCATCACGTGAACAAAATCCAACATCACCGCGTTGATGCCCTTGGTTTTTTCACTGTGCTGATAGATGAAGCCCAGCACGGAAATCAGCGTCGACAGCAACGCCGGGATAAAAACCACCCATCCGAGAATGCGTTTCAAAATGGCGATACGCCCGGCCTGTTGATACGTCATGTGTTCCCCTTGTTAGCGACGTAACCGAATCGGCTAAGTCTACCTGCAGTTGGCGAAACTCGCCCACCGTTTTCTTCATTCCCGCTGTGCTACAAGCTTAGCCGAATTCGCCGAAATCAACTGCTTAACGACGTTCGCGCACTATCATTGAAGAGATAAGGTTACCCGTTTAACCAGAGGGCGTCATGATTCGACTGATTATCTTATTGCTGGGCGCGCAGGCGCTGCACGGCCAGCGCCGCCTGCTGGTGCTGTTCGGTTGGCTGTGGGTAGCCGCAGGGGCGCTGATGCTGTTCGACATCCTGCAGGATGGCCGGTCCGTGCTGGCGCTGGATGCGCTGGCGGTCATCCTGGCGCTGGAGGGGCTGGTGGCGATATCCGCCGCGCTGGTGATCGGCTCTTCGGCCAGCCGGCCGGTGCTGCTTAAGGGGCTGGGCTTCGTGTTTATGGCCTTTTTAATGTTGGACGTGCCCGCAGACGATAACATCGTCGCCACCGTGGTGTTTGGCAGCGCGCTGCTGCTTGACGGCGCCGTGCGCATCGCCTCCTCCACGGTGATTCAACACAGCCGATGGAAAGCCGTGGCGCTGGCGGGCGGCGGCGAAATCCTGCTTTCGTTGATGATTTTTGTCGGCTGGCCGGCGCCGCATCGGATGACGGTGCCCTTTTGCCTCGGCGTGATGATGGTGCTTTCCGGCTGGGCTTTATTGCGCATCGCCCGCAGACTGACAAGCTTTTCTCTGAATCAGCACCCAACCCGGCAGCCACCACACCCGGCGGATGAGACTGCGCCGCTCACGGTGTATGTCTGGACACCGATTGGTGCGGCTAAAGATCCGCGCCGGCGTTACATCGTCGACCGATACATCGCGGCGGTCGACAACGGCGGCAATATCTCCACCGGTCATGCCGCCCTGGCGCTCGCGCCGGATGTGTATATCAGTCACTACCCGCTCAACGACATCAGCCATTCCGTTCAGGATTTCCGCCAGTTGTTGCATGCCGGCGAACAGAACAACGTCGACGGACGTTTCCTGTCCGACCTGTCGGGCGAGATCGCCGCCTGGTGCCCCCCGGACAAGAAAATTCAGTTCTATCGCTATAACCCGGCGGCGCTGCGCGCATTCTGGTTACGCTACCGACAGGATGCGACTTACAACCTGACCCGGCGTAACTGCTCCACCACGGTCATCGGCGCGCTCGACAGTGCGCTGGAGGGCGTGCTGGGCGATAAACATCTGTGGCGCCGTTTTCTGTTATTGGTGCTGGATCCCAATCTGTGGATGCTGGCGGTACTACGCAGCCGTGGCGAAAGCATGACCTGGACGCCGGGATTGGTGCTGGACTATGCGCGCATGTTGCAACAGGTTACCGAGCGCCAACACCAACGCTGGTGGCTAAAGTTGCGCGAGATGTGGAATATCCTTCGCTTTGGCAAAAGCCAAACGCGCAGGCAAAGATTTTAGTCTCGCCGTCGGCGATGATAGAGTGTCGGGCACATTCACCCGCGCCGGCAGGAGTTAACCGTTAATGGCTTATTCGCAACGCATTGAAACCGCAATTTTTGATATGGACGGCTTGTTGATCGACTCGGAACCGCTGTGGCTGCAGGCCGAGCTGGATGTCTTCGGCGCACTGGGTCTGGATCTGTCCGATCGCCACAAACTGCCGGACACCCTGGGGCTGCGCATCGATCTGGTGGTGAAAATGTGGTACCAGGCGATGCCGTGGCAAGGGGTTTCGCTCGATGAGGTGTCGGCACGGATTATCGAACGCGCCATCGAGCTGGTGCACGAGACGCGCCCGCTGCTGCCGGGCGTCCGGCAGGCGTTGGAACTGTGCCGCGAGCAGGGGCTGAACATCGGTCTCGCCTCCGCCTCGCCGCTGCATATGCAACAGCAGGTGCTGAAGATGTTCGATCTTGAGGGCTACTTCGATCAGCTGGTTTCCGCCGAATACCTGCCGTACAGCAAACCACACCCGGAGGTCTACCTGATCGCCGCCGAACGGCTGGGCAGCGATCCACTGCGCTGCATCACGCTGGAAGACTCCTTTAACGGCATGATCGCCACCAAGGCCGCGCGCATGCGCTCCATCGTGATCCCGGCCGCCGAATATCGCCACGATCCGCGCTGGGCCCTGGCGGACCACCAGCTGGAGACCCTGGAACAGCTCACCCCCGCCCATTTTGCCTGACCTGCGGCGCCGGCCACCGGCGCCCCGGCTTTCCGCTCAGCGCCATAAAAGGGATCCGTGCAGCAAAACAAACGAAACAGCGTTTCATTATTATTGAATCGGCATGCTGTTGTTATTATGCTGGGCGACAGGGAAAGCGACGGTCCGCGGAACGTTGTCACTGCCACGCAGCGCTCTTCGCGGCCGCCGCTTCCTCCCGCCGCTGCGTACTGAAAACCGCCCTTGTTTCTCTCCGTTTCGCACCGCCCATTGCCCGCTTTTTGTTCACGCCCGTCAAAAGCGATGATTTGTTACGCATTGCCGTAACAAGCCGTTGTAAAACCGGGAAAAATAAACAATTGGTTACAGGGTAACTGCTTCCACTACTGGGAATTTTCCCATATACTGGATAAATTAACAGTTTACCAGCCGGAATCGCAACAGCATGACCGCGGAAGGACACCTTATATTCTCTGTCGCTTGCGCGATCTTCGCCAAGAAGGCGGAAGTGACGCCAGAGCTGGCTACCGGCGACTGGTGGCACATCATTCCCGCCGCGCTGCTGACCTCGCTGCTGCCGGACATCGATCACCCCAAGTCGATACTGGGCCAGCGTCTGCGCTGGATTGCCCTGCCCATCGCCCGCGCCTTCGGCCACCGCGGCTTCACCCACAGCCTGCTGGCGATCGCCGGCGGCATGGCGCTGTTCCAGCTGGACGTGCCGCGCAGCTGGCCGATCCCGGCCGACGCGCTGCACGCCATGATCATCGGTTACTTCAGCCATCTGCTGGCCGATATGCTCACTCCCGCCGGCGTTCCGCTGCTGTGGCCATGCCGCTGGCGTTTTCGCCTGCCGCTGCTCAACTCGCAAAAAGGCAACCAGCTCGAGCGCGTGCTGTGTCTGTGCCTGGTGGCGTTTGCCATCTGTTGGCAAGGTGATTTCACCCTGCCGGTGCAATCCTATGTCGAACAAATCAGAAATATCAGACTCTGATCACAAAAATCCGCTCAACTCATCACCTTCATGTATATAAAACGAACAAGAACACACAAAAAGCTATATCAAATTCCATTTGGATATAAGTAGGCCACTCGGCAAACTGTTACGATATTTACATCGCGACATACGTGATGCGTAGTCGTTTTTATAAGAAAGATTATTGGAGACATTGGGGATGAATCTTCCGCTCGTGATTAACGTGCTGGTGTTTGTCGCGCTCCTGTTGCTGTTGGCGCAAACCCGCCACAAGCAATGGAGCCTGGCGAAAAAAGTGCTGGTCGGCCTGGTGGTCGGCGTGGTGTTCGGCCTGGGCCTGCAGCTGGTGTACGGCTCCGACAACCCGGTGCTGAAAGAATCCATCAGCTGGTTCAACATCGTCGGCAACGGCTATGTGCAGCTGCTGCAAATGATCGTCATGCCGCTGGTGTTCGCCTCGATCCTGAGCGCGGTGGCCAAGCTGCACAACGCCTCTTCTCTGGGCAAAATCAGCGTCCTGACTATCGGCACACTGCTGTTCACCACGCTGATCTCGGCGTTGGTGGGCGTGCTGGTCACCAACCTGTTCGGCCTGACCGCCGAAGGCCTGGTGCAGGGCGCGCAGGAAAGCGCGCGCCTGACGGCGATCCAGACCAACTACGTGGGTAAACTGGCCGACCTGACCGTGCCGCAGATGGTGCTGTCGTTCATCCCGAAAAACCCGTTCGCCGATCTGACCGGGGCCAGCCCGACGTCGATCATTAGCGTGGTGATTTTCGCCACCTTCCTCGGCGTGGCATCGCTGCAGCTGCTGAAAGACGACAAGCCGAAAGGCGAGCGCGTACTGGTGGCTATCGACACCCTGCAGGCCTGGGTGATGAAGCTGGTGCGTCTGGTCATGAAGCTGACGCCGTACGGCGTGCTGGCGCTGATGACCAAAGTGGTCGCCGGTTCCAACATTCACGACATCGTCAAGCTCGGCAGCTTTGTGGTGGCCTCGTACATCGGCCTGGCCATCATGTTCGTGGTGCACGCTGTGCTGCTGGCCTTCACCGGCGTTAACCCGATGAAGTTCTTCCGCAAGGTGTGGCCGGTGATCACTTTCGCCTTCACCAGCCGCTCGAGCGCCGCCAGCATTCCATTGAACGTGGAAGCGCAGACCCGCCGCCTGGGCGTGCCGGAATCCATCGCCAGCTTCTCGGCGTCGTTCGGTGCCACCATCGGCCAGAACGGCTGTGCGGGCCTCTACCCGGCAATGCTGGCGGTAATGGTTGCGCCGACCGTCGGCATCAACCCGCTGGATCCGGTGTGGATCGCCACCCTGGTCGGCATCGTCACCATCAGCTCCGCCGGCGTAGCGGGCGTGGGCGGCGGCGCCACCTTCGCCGCGCTGATCGTGCTGCCGGCGATGGGCCTACCGGTGACGCTGGTCGCGCTGCTGATCTCGGTCGAACCGCTGATCGACATGGGCCGTACCGCGCTGAACGTCAACGGCTCCATGGCGGCAGGCACCATCACCAGCCAGCTGATGAAGCAAACCGACAAAGCCGTGATGGACAGCGAAGACGAAGTCGAATTGGCTCACCGTTAACGCCGTCTCAAAACGAAAAAAACCGGGGATTATCCCCGGTTTTTTTATGCCCCGCGCTCGGTCGTTACGGCCGCTCGCCGTTCGCCAGCCGCCGGTTGATGTCGGCAATCACGCCCGGCAAGTGCGCCAGCGTGTCTATCACATAGTGCGCGCCCGCCGCGTACAGCTTATCGGCGGCCGCCGTACGGCGCTGCTCTATCTCACCTTCCGCCATTTGGCGGTACTCCTGCCAGGTCGCGCCAAACTCATTGCCGGACAGCGCCAATCCGACGCTCCACATCCCGGCGTTCACCCCTTCAGCAATGCCCGGCACCGCGTCGTCCACCTTCACGCAGTGCGCCACCGCATCGATGCCCAGCGCGATCGCGTTCTGCAACGCCATCCACGGCCCTGGCCGCCCGCCGGCCGCGAGATCGTCAGTGGCGACCCAGTAATCTGGCGCGTAGCCGCGCTGCGCGGCGGCAGGCACCAGCACCTCCATCACCGCACGCGGATAACCGGAGCAGGAGCCGATTTTAATGCCCTGTTCGCGCAGCCCGGCAATCACCTGCGGCACACCCTCGATGGGATCGGCGAAGTCGATCACTTTGGCGATTTGCAGCGGCATAAACGCCTGATACAGCGCGTCGATGTCCTGATGGGTCATCGAACGGCCCAGCTTCTGCCGCCAGCGCGCGTCGACCGCCGGCAGCTTGCCCAGCGCCTCGATGTGCTGCCATTTACCCAGCCCCATCGGAATGCGCGCCTCCGCCAGGCTGATGTCGATATCGAAGGTTTGTTTGAATGCCTCGACAAAAATCTGCGTTGGCGCAAAGGAGCCGAAGTCCACCGTGGTGCCGGCCCAGTCGAGGATCACTGCGTTGATCTGTTTCATGGTCAATCCTTATTGATTCCAGTACATCGCCTGCCCGACGGCCGCCAGCAAACGTTCGATATCTTGCGGGTAAATTTCCCCGATGTTGCCGATGCGAAAACAGTCGCTCTGCGACACTTTGCCGGGATAGATCACAAACCCTTGCTGCTTCAGGCGCTGATAAAATTCGGCGAAGCGGTAAGTGTCGGCCTTTGGCGAATAGAACGCGGTGATGATCGGCGAATGCAACGCATCATCAAGCAGAGTCTCAAAGCCCAGTTCGCGCATACCCGCCACCAGCCGCCGCTGATTGGTCTGATAGCGGCGGTGGCGCGCGGCAATGCCGCCCTCTTGTTCCAGTTCTTTCAGCGCCTGCGCAAAGGCCAACACGGTGTGGGTCGGCGACGTAAAGCGCCATTTGCCGGCCTGGTCTTCCATACAGCGCCACTGGGCATACAGATCCAGCGACAGCGAGCGCGAACGGCCGGCACATTTCTCCAGCTCGCTGCGGCGGGCGATGACGAAAGCGAACCCCGGCACCCCCTGAATGCATTTGTTGGCGGAGCTGATCAGAAAATCGATGCCCAGCGCGTCCACATCCAGCGGAATGCCACCGAAGCTGCTCATGGCGTCGACGATAAAGGTCTTGCCGTTGCGCGCCGCCAGGCCGGCGACCTTCTGCAGCGGGTTGAGCATGCCGGTGGTGGTTTCACAGTGCACCATGGCGATATGGCTGATGCGCGTATCGTTTTTCAGCACCGCCTCCATCGCCGCCACGTCCGGCTCATTGACCTCGCCGCAGTCGAAAGCGTGGTGGTCGATATCCATCAGCCGCGCCATTTCGATCATTCGCGCCCCGTAGGCGCCGTTGTTGACGATCAGCAGCTTGTCCTGCGGGCCGATGGCCGTGCCCAGCACGCCTTCCACCGCAAAACTGCCGCTGCCCTGCAGCAACACCGAGGTGTAACCGGCGGATGGCGTCACCAGCGCCACCAACTGCTGGCGGATGCTTTGCACCACGCCCAGGTTGTAATCTTCATCCCAGGTGCAGCTGTCGAACAGCATCGCCTCTTTTACCGTTTTCGACGTGGTCAACGGGCCGGGGGTCAACAGCAGGTAGTTACGATCGGACATGTTATTTGCCTATTTGGTCTATACCAGATTACAGGCATTGTGGCGGCAAATTCCTTCCCCGGTCAAACGACAAAGCGCGGTGAAACAAAAAATTCATCTGGCTATGTATAATAAGCGCGTGCCGGAATGTCGGGCCGATGCCATAGCGAGATGAAATGAAAGAACATCAGGGCGATATGCCCCACTACCTGCAGATCAAGGATCAGCTTCAGGCGCGCATCACCCGCGGCGCGCTGCAGGCGGGCGACAAGCTGCCTTCGGAGCGCGAACTGTGCGCCATCTTCTCCACCACCCGCGTTACCATTCGCGAGAGCCTGGCGCAGCTGGAGGCCACCGGCGCCATCTACCGCGCCGATCGCCGCGGCTGGTTCGTCACGCCGGAACGGCTGTGGCTGGATCCGACGCAGAACACCAACTTCCACCGCCTCTGCCAGGAGCAGGGGCGAACGCCGCGCACCGCGCTGCTGTCCGGCGAGAAAACCACGGTGCCGCTCGACGTGATGCAGCCGCTGGCGCTCGAGCCGTTCGATCAGGTGTATCTGCTGCGCCGCGTGCGTTACGCCGACGGCCGCGCCATCTGCTATTGCGAAAACCACTGCCTGCCGCAGCGGGTGCCGGCACTGCTCAGCCACGATCTCAACGGCAGCCTGACCGAGGTCTATCAACAGCATTACGCGTTGATTTACAGCAACATGCATCTGTCGTTCTATCCGACGGCCCTGCCTTACCGCGCCGCCAACGCGCTCGGCGCCATGGTCGGCCTACCCGCCTTGTTGCTGCGCCGGTTGAATTACGATCAGCACGGCCGCATTCTCGATTTCGATATCGAATACTGGCGCCACGACAGCCTGCGCATCGAAGTCGATACGCTTTAACCCCCAGCATGACGGGGCTGCGCCTGCCGCCCCCTTTTCTCTCCCACGCCCAATCTCCGTTGCCGGCAACTCTATTTTGCCGCTTTCATTTGTTTGTCATATTCGCCGATTAGCTTGGCCGCATATCTGGTGTATACCAGTTTCACATTAACCCGCAACAGTGAGGCTGAAGCTATGAAACTTTCTCGTCTGGTCGTGGGCCGTCGGGCATTCAGCTCGACCGCGTCAGCGTGTCGTATCGCGGCACCGAGGTGCTGAAACCCCTGACGCTCACCATCGCCCCCGGCGAAGTGCTGGCGCTGATCGGCCCCTCCGGTTCGGGCAAAACTACCGTGCTGCGGGCGATCGCCGGCTTCGTGCAGCCCTCCGCCGGGCGTATTGCCATCGGTGACGTCGATGTCACCGACGTGCCACCTTATGAGCGCGGCCTGGGCATGGTGGTACAGAACTACGCGCTGTTTCCGCATATGCGCGTCGAAGACAATGTGGCGTTCGGTCTGCGCGCCCAGGGCAAGCCGCGCGGCCTCACCGCCGAGCGCGTCGAAGAGGCGTTGGCCATCGTCGGCATGTCCGCCTACGCCAAGCGCTATCCCAGCCAGCTCTCCGGTGGCCAACAGCAGCGCGTGGCGATCGCCCGCGCCATCGCGGTGCGCCCCAAAGTCTTGCTGCTGGATGAACCGCTGTCGGCGCTGGACGCGCAAATTCGCCACAGCATGGTGGAAGAGATCGCCCGCCTGCACCGCGAACTGCCTGACCTGACCATCCTGTACGTCACCCACGATCAGGGCGAAGCGCTGACGCTGGCGGACAAGATTGGCATCATGCGCGACGGCCACCTGATCGCCCACGGCGGGACCCGCGCGCTTTACCACCATCCCACGAACCGCTTCGCCGCCGAGTTCCTCGGCCGCGCCAACCTGCTGCCGGCCACCGCGCTGGAGACCACTACCGGGCAAGGCATGACCACCGTCAGCTGCGCTGGCAAAGTGATCGGCTGCTTTACCTATGGCGCACAACGCGGTTTCGACAAACTGCTGTGTATTCGGCCGCAGCATATTGCGCTCGATGCCGACGCCCAGCGCAGCAACTGCCTCATCGGTACGCTGCGCGATATTCACTGGCAGGGGGAATTGACGCACCTGCAGTTCGACGCGCAAGGCCATCCGCTGCGCGTGGTCACCACCCATCGCAGCCGGATGCCCCAGATCGGCGAGCGCGTGCCGCTCTATTTCGCCCCCGACGACGCGGTACTGATCGAGGACTGACATGACCGACTCTACGCTTATTCACCCGGCTCTGCGGCTGCGCTTGCCGCGCCGCCTGTGGATCCTGCTGCCGCTGCTGGTGCTGGCGACGCTGTTTTTCTATCCGCTGGCGCTGATCGTCAAACAGGCGTTTACCGACGATCAGGGGCTGTTCAGCGCCGCCGCGCTGCAACAGGTGTTCGAATCCCGACGCTTTGTCGGCGCCCTGCTCAACACGCTGCAGATTGCGCTGCTGGCGACGCTGGGCTGCCTGGTGCTCGGCACCCTGCTGTCGCTGCTGCTGGTGTTTACGCCGTTCCCCGGCAGCCGGCTGATCGCCCGGGTGATCGATACCTTTATCGCCATGCCGACCTTCCTGATCACGCTGGCCTTCACCTTTATCTACGGATCCGCCGGCCTGCTGAACGGCACGCTGATGGCGGCCTTCGGTTTTACCCTGCCGCCGGTGGACTTTCTTTACTCCATTTGGGGCGTGATCCTGGCGGAAATCACCGTGTTTACGCCGCTGGTGATGCGCCCGCTGATGGCGGCGCTGTCGCAGATCGATCGCAGCCAGCTCGAGGCCGCCAGCATCCTCGGCGCCCGGCCGGGGCGCGTGGTGCGCCAGGTGATTTTGCCCGCCGCGCTGCCGGCCTTGCTGGCCGGCGGCAGCCTGTGTTTGCTGTTGACCACCAATGAGTTCGGCATCGTGCTGTTTATCGGTGCCAAGGGCGTCACCACGCTGCCGATGATGGTCTACTCCAAAGCAATTCTGGAGTCGGATTACGCCGTCGCTTGCACGATCGCCGTCGTGAATATCGCGCTGTCGCTCGGGCTGTTCTCCCTTTACCGCTACGCCGCGGCGCGCGCCGGGCTGAGGAACTGACGATGTTGATTTGGTCTCGCACCGGCCGCACCCTGGCCTGCACGCTGGCGGTCACGCTGTTTGCCCTGTTCTTCTGCCTGCCGCTGGCGGTGATCCTGATGTCCAGCCTGAGCGAACAGTGGAACGGCGTGCTGCCGAGCGGCTTCACCCTCAGCCATTTCCACCAGGCCTTCAGTGGCGCCTCTTGGGACGCGCTGGTCTCCAGCCTGGCTATCGGTTTCAGCGCCAGCCTGTTCGCGCTGCTGTGTGGCACCTGGGCGGCGTTGGCGCTGCGCCACTATCAGGGGCGCGGCCAGCGCCTGCTGAGTACGCTGTTCTTCATACCCAGCGCGGTGCCTTCGGTGTCGATCGGGTTAGGGATGCTGGTGGCATTCAGCCAGGGGCCGCTGCAGATGAACGGTACCTTCCTGATCGTGCCCGTCGCCCACTTCGTGCTGATTTCCGCCTTCACCTTCGGCAACGTGATGGCCGGGCTGACCCGGCTTTCGAGCGACTACGAAAACGTCGCCGCCAGCCTGGGCGCTTCGCCGTTGTTTCGCCTGCGTCACGTCACCCTGCCGATGATCGCTCCCTATATGATCTCCGCCTTCGCCCTCAGCCTGTCGCTGTCAATGGGTGAGCTGGGCGCGACCATGATGATCTACCCACCGAGCTGGGCGACGCTGCCGGTCACTATCTTCAGCCTGACCGATCGCGGCAGCATCGCCAACGGCGCGACGCTGACCATGATCCTGGTGGCGGCCACGTTGCTGCTGATGTTAGTGCTGGAGCGGATTGCGCAGCGGCTGACGCCGGGCGCAAAATAGCAACAAGGCGCTGCCATGGCAGCGCCTTGTTCATCGAAGCGAAGGGTTAGAACGGGTAGTCGTGATAGCCCTGCTGTTCACTGATGCGCCGGGCGGCGACGTGCAGCAGCGCCACATACTCCTCCCGCGCCGCTTCGGAAAAACGCAGCGTCGGGAAAGAGAGGCTCAGCCCGGCGATCGCCACCCCGAACCGATCGAATACCGGCACCGCGATGCAGCGGATCCCCGCCTCCTGCTCCTCGGCATCTTCGCCGTATCCCTGCTCGCGCACCCGCTCCAGCACCGGCAACAGTTCGGCGGCGCTGGTCAGGGTATGCTCGGTGCTGCGGGTAAATTCAATCTGCGACAGGATCTGCGCCACCTCATCCCGATCGCGCCAGGCCAACAGCACTTTACCGATGGCGGTGCTGTGCAGCGGGTTGCGGCGGCCGATGCGCGAATACATGCGCAGGTTGTACATTGCGTCTATCTTGTGGATATAGACGATACCGTCCTCGTCCAGTGCGCCGAGGTGGATGGTTTCGCGGGTGCGGTTCGACAGCTCGCGCATCTGTACGTCGGCGCTGCGGATCAGATCGACATTCTGCAACGATTTGGCGCCCAGCTCGAACAGCTTGAGCGTCAGCGCATACTTTTCCGTCTCGCCTTCCTGCGAGACGTAGCCCAGCGCTTTCATGGTTTGCAGAAAACGGTAGACGGTGCTTTTGGACATCATCACCCGCTGGGACAGTTCGGTAATGCCAATCTCGCACTCATCGCCAAGCGCCTGCAAAATGCCGAACACTTTCATCACGGATGAGACGGCATCCGGTTGCTTGTCTGAATCTGCGTTAGCCATGGTGAATACCCTACTTAACGGTTTTGTTTCAGGAAATTTAAACAAGGGTTTCAGTATAATCGGAACAGATCGCGGCGCGCAACGCGGCTGAACGCTAAGCGATTGAAGCCTAATGGATAACCCCGGTCCACTCACCGCCGTTTACAATAAAGCGGACAAGGGGCATGCAATCACGGACGAATATGATTAGCATGATAATACTCCCCTGAATAAATACCGCTGAGACCAACATGCGTCCTTGTTCCGACGGCCTCCCCGTCCCGCAACGCTATGGGGCGATCTTCGCCATCGCCCTCGGCATTACCGTATCCGTGCTCGACGGCGCGATAGCCAACGTGGCGCTGCCCACCATCGCACGCGATCTCAACGCCAGCCCGGCCAGCTCCATTTGGGTGGTTAACGCCTATCAGCTGGCGATCACCGTGTCTCTGCTGTCGCTGGCGTCGCTCGGCGATCTGATCGGCTATCGCCGCATCTATCAGGCCGGGTTGCTGGTGTTCAGCATTACCTCGCTGTTCTGCGCCCTGTCAGACTCGCTGCTTACGCTGACCATCGCCCGCGTGCTGCAAGGCTTTGGCGCCGCCGCCATCATGAGCGTCAACACCGCGCTGATCCGCATCATCTATCCGCAGCGTTTTCTCGGCCGCGGCATGGGCATCAACTCGCTGATCGTCGCCTGCTCCTCGGCGGCCGGGCCAACGGTGGCGGCGGCGATCCTGTCGGTCGCTTCCTGGCAATGGCTGTTCGCCATCAACCTGCCGATCGGCCTCGTCGCGCTGCTGCTGGGCATGAAGTTCCTACCGGCCAACGGCCAAAAAAGCGATAACCGCCGTTTCGATCCCACCAGCGCCGTGCTGAACGCGTTGACTTTCGGCCTGCTGATCACCGCCATCAGCGGCTTCGCCCAGGGCCAAAGCCTGACGCTGATCTTCAGCGAGATCGCCGCGCTGCTGACGATTGGCGCGGTGTTCGTGCGCCGCCAGCTGCGCCAGGAATTTCCGCTGCTGCCGGTCGATTTACTGCGCATCCCGATCTTCGCCCTGTCGATGGGCACCTCAATCTGCTCGTTTGCTGCGCAAATGCTGGCGATGGTGTCGTTGCCGTTCTTCCTGCAAAGCGCATTGGGCCGCGACGAAGTGGCGACCGGGCTGCTGCTGACGCCGTGGCCGCTGGCGATCGTAGTCATGGCGCCGATCGCCGGCCGGCTGGTGGAGCGCGTGCACGCCGGCCTGCTGGGCTGCATTGGGCTGGCGGTGTTCGCGCTTGGGCTGTTCTCGCTGGCGCTGCTGCCCGCGGATCCGTCGAATGGGGACATCATCTGGCGCATGGTGCTGTGCGGCGCCGGCTTCGGCCTGTTCCAGTCGCCCAACAATCACACCATCATCTCCGCCGCGCCGCGTAACCGCAGCGGCGGCGCCAGCGGCATGCTGGGCACCGCTCGCCTGCTGGGGCAAACCTCGGGGGCCGCGCTGGTGGCGCTGATGTTCAACCTGTTCCCCACCTCCGGCACCCACGCATCGCTGATCCTGGCCGGTGTGTTCGCCACTCTGGCGGCGGCGGTCAGCAGCCTGCGCATCACCCAATCGACGGCGCCAACGGCGCAGCCAAGCCGCGAGGTGAAATAGCGGACATAAAAAAACCCCGGCGAGCCGGGGTTTTTCCTTTCATTCAGCCGATTACTTCAGGTACTGGCCGGAACGCAGCGCTTCGATACGCTTGTCGAGCGGCGGGTGCGACATGAACAGCTCGCTGAACGACTTGGATTTACCGTTGATGCAGAACGCCATCATGCTGCCCGCTTCCTGCGGTTCGT
This sequence comes from Serratia sp. SSNIH1, assembly GCF_002935055.1. Taxonomy (NCBI): domain Bacteria; kingdom Pseudomonadati; phylum Pseudomonadota; class Gammaproteobacteria; order Enterobacterales; family Yersiniaceae; genus Serratia; species Serratia sp. SSNIH1. The sequence continues at coordinate 2,696,395 of NZ_CP026383.1, read as the reverse complement.
AGCTGGTTTTCAGACGCTGCAAGGCGGCGATCATCTTCTCGCGGCCCACCAGCTTGGCGGAGCCGGCGTCGGCGTAGAACTCGCGGTGACGCGAGAACCACATGGTGATGATGCTTGCCAGGATGCCGAACACCAGTTCCAGCACCATCGACACCGCGAAGTAAATCATCGGGTTGCCGTTGCCTTCCCCTTCGCCATCACGGTTGCCCAGGAAGCCGGCGGCGACCTGCGCGATCAGGCGCGAAATAAAGATGACGAAGGTGTTCACGATGCCCTGAATCAGGGTCATGGTCACCATATCGCCGTTGGCGACGTGGCTGATTTCGTGCGCGATGACCGCTTCCGCTTCGTCGCGGCTCATGCTCTGCAGCAGGCCGGTGCTGACGGCGACCAGCGAGGCGTCGCGGCGTGCGCCGGTGGCGAAGGCGTTGATGTCCGGCGCGTGGTAGATAGCGACCTGCGGCATGGCGATGCCCGCCTGCTGCGACTGACGGCGCACCGTTTCCAGCAGCCAGTTTTCGGTTTCGTTACGCGGTTGTTCAATCACTTCCCCGCCGACGGAGCGCAGCGCCATCCACTTGGACATCAGCAACGACACGAAAGCGCCGCCGAAGCCGAACAGACCGGCCATGATCATCAGGCCCTGAACGCTACTGGATTGGATTCCTGTCAGGCTGAGCACCAGCCCGAAAACCAACATCACCGCCAGGTTGGTGAGCAGGAACAGAGCTATACGCATCATAAAATGTTTACTTCCTCATAAATGTTAACAAAACGCTGTCTAAGATACCCTAGATCGTATGGGCATTCGTCACAGTTTCAAGAGTCGCGCGTCATTAACCTACTAAAAATACGAAACTTTACAAAAACGACGCGCGACCGGGATTTGGCAAATTGTAAACGATTGTTGCGCAAGGCGGAGAGATTTCTCAGAAAAAATTCCTGGCCACGCAAAATGACGTCGAGAAAAATTGCCCGCACACTTTTTATGGCCGCCAGGCTCTCACCGCCTTCGCTCACGCAGCGCTCGCCTCGCCTGACAGGAAAGTTTGAATCTCGCGATTAATTGTTACATTATAACATCACAATTGATCGTAAAGGGATGTCAATCATGTTACCTCGCCTCGTCTGTATACTGACTGCGTGGCTGCTCTTTTGCCACGTCGCGCAAGCTGAAATCCACCTCACCGACGCAGAAGGACGCCAGGTCACCCTGGCCGCCCCCGCACAACGCGCCTATATCGGCTTTTACTACGAAGATTTTCTGGCGGTAAACGGCCCGGACAGTTTTCAACAGGTGGCCGCCTTCTCTAAAAGCGACTGGGCCTTGCGCACCAGCCAATGGCCGCGTTATCAGGCGGCGCTACCACGGCTCGCTCAGCTGGTCGATGTCGGTTCGCTCTACAATCAGAGCTTTGACTTCGAACGCCTGCTGACCACGCGGCCAGACCTGCTGATCCTGGCGAAATGGCAGCTCGACGGCTTCGCCAACTACCTGCCGGTGCTGCAACAGCTCAACATTCCTTACATCGTCGTCGACTTCAACCAGGGTGCGGAAGTCAAACTCGCCAGCATTCGGGCCATGGGTCAGGCGATGGGCCACCCCGAGCGTGCAGAACGGCTGGCCAGCGAGTATCGGCAGAGCCTTGAAGATACTCAGCGGCGTATTCGCGAGGCGCAGCTGCCGCCACCGACCGCTTATATCGAACTCGGCGACAAGGGGCCCGGCGAATACAGCAGCAGCTATGGCGCCTCCGTCTGGGGGCCGCTGTTACAGCTGGCCGGCGCCCGCAATATCGCCGCCGGCGTCGTCGCTAGCCCCGCGCCTTTACGCGCCGACTATGTACTGACCCAAAAGCCGGACGTCATTTTCCTCGCCGGCGGCGACTGGGAAAACATGCCAAACGCTGTACCGATGGGCTACGGCGCACAGGCTGCCCCCCTTCAGGCACGCCTTGCTCAGTACGCCCGGCGTGCCGGTTGGCCGCAGCTGCCGGCGATAAAAAACCAGCGCCTCTATGCGCTCTACCATGGCGGCGCGCGCACGATTTACGATTTTATTTTTGTTCAGTATCTGGCGAAAGCCCTCTATCCGGCCGCGTTTGCCGACGTTGATCCCCCACGCAACCTGGCGCAGTTCTACCGCCAATACTTACCGATAGAGGCTGACGGCGTCTTCCTGCAACGCTGGCAAGGAGAGTAGCCGTGGCCCACACAGGACGTGCGTTTTTACAACGGCGCAGGCTGCGCCGCGGGCTATTGACGCTGGCGCTGCTCGGCGCGCTGCTGGCGGCCGCCGTCGTCGATCTGACCGTCGGCGCCGCGCACCTTAGCCTCTCGGATATCCTGCCCATGCTCTGGCCCGGCTCCGCGCCAGGCAACGAGCTGTATCAGGTGGTTTTCTGGTCGATTCGCTTGCCGATGACGCTCACCGCGTTGGTCGTCGGCGCCAGCCTGGCGCTGGCCGGTCTGTTGATGCAGACCGTGCTGGCCAACCCCCTCGCCAGCCCGTATACGCTGGGGATCTCGGCCGCGGCGGGATTTGGCGCGGCGCTGTCGATCATCACCGGATTCAGCCTGGGTGGCGCGCTGGCACTGGGCACGCCGCTGCTGGCTTCGCTAATGGCGCTGTTGGCCTGCGTACCTATCTATCTGCTGGGACAGCGCCGCGGTATGACGCCGCAAATTTTGGTGCTGAGCGGCATCGTGGTGCTGTTCTTCTTTCAGTCGCTGCAATCCCTGCTGCTGTTTCTGGCCTCGCAGGAAGCCATGCAGCAAATCGTCTTCTGGCTGTTCGGCAGCCTGCTCAAAGCCAATATGCACGGCGTGGCGATCACCGGCGGCGTCCTGTTCTGCGCGCTGGTCGTCAGCCTGCGGCTGGCCTGGCGCCTGACCGCACTGTCCGCCGGCGAAGAACAGGCCCAGGGGCTGGGCATCAACGTCAGCGCGCTGCGCAAGCTGGCCTTTCTGCTGGCGACCTTACTGACGGCCGCCTCGGTCTCGTTTGTCGGCACCATCGGGTTCGTCGGGCTGATCGCCCCGCATTTCGCCCGTTTTCTGGTGGGCGAGGATCAACGCTATCTGATCTGCATTTCCGCCCTTTGCGGCAGCCTGCTGCTGCTGTGCGCGTCGATCGTCGCCAAACTGGTGCTGCCGAACGGCGTAGTGCCCATCGGCATCGTTATCGCCTTAATCGGCGTGCCGGTGCTGTTCTACTTCGTCACCCGACAGGTTAAACGCCCATGACTCAACTGACCCTCACCGGCGTCGGCGTCACGCTGCATCGACGTCAGCTGTTAGCCGATGTTTCATTGGCCTGGCCGGAGGCAAAGCTCGGCGGCATCATCGGGCCCAACGGCGCCGGCAAATCGACGCTGCTCAAAGCGATCAATCGCATGCTGCCGCACAGCGGCGCTATCGCCTATCGCGAGCGCACGCTCGATCCGAAAACCAGCCGCATCGCCTATGTGCCGCAGCTCAATCGCGGCGAGTCGGCGTTGACCGCGTTTGACATGGTGCTGCTGGGCAAGGTACGCCAGTTGGGGTGGCGCGTCAGCGCCGCACAGGCCGACGCGGTCGAACAGGCGCTGGCGGAATGCGGCATTTCCGCGCTTGCCGATCGCCCTTTCAACCGCCTCAGCGGCGGGCAGCGGCAGTTGGTGATGTTGGCGCAGGCCTTCGTCTCTCAGCCGCAGCTCATTTTACTCGACGAGCCCACCAGCGCGCTGGACATCCACCATCAGCTGCGCGTGCTCAACCAGATCGCCGACTACAGCCGGCGTCATCGCTGCATCACGCTGCTGGTGATCCACGATCTGGGGCTGGCGCTGCGCTACTGCCATTCTCTCACCTTGCTCGAGCACGGACGCGTCATTTGCCACGGCGACACCCATCAGATGATGGGGCACCCGATGATGTCCCGCGTATTTGGCGTCGGTATCGAAAGCGGCATCAGCCCGCAAGGCTACCCCTTTCTGCTGCCGACACAGCTGTTACACGCACACGGAGAAACCCCATGTACACTCTGACCAAGGCGGACATGCTGGCGCAACTCGCCGGCTTGCAACAGGAAATCCACCAGCTTCACCGTTCCGCCCGGCAAGATCGGCGCCATTTTTCCCTGCTGGAACGGCGCTTCAGCCGCCTGCAGGCCTTTAACGATCTGCCGCAGCTGCAGGCCTATCGCCGCAAGCTGGAAAACGATCGCTCGATAACGGCGCAAATCACCCAGCTGCGAGCGGTGGCCAATGCCGCCTTATGCGATTACGAGAAGCATCGCGTCGCCACGCTCTGCCGGGAGCCGGCACAGACCAACGCCTACCTGAACAATTTCGATAGCGCCCTGCAGCTGGAGATCGCCGCCGCCGACATCAAACCCGGTGAACGGGTGTTGCTGGTGGGCAGCGGCGCCTTGCCCACCACCGCGCTGGCGCTGGTCGCCAGGCTCTCCGCCACCGTCATTTGCTACGATTGCGACCCGGCGGCCCAGCGTTTTGCCCGCCGCCTCACGCGCCATCTGGGGCTGTCACGGCAAATCCTCTGCATCGATAAATTGAACGGCCTGACCGACCGCGACATCGATCACATCATCATCGCCTCTCTGGTGGCGGACAAGCAGACCTTGCTGATGCAGCTGCGGCCTTTACTGCCTCAGCGCGGCAAACTGCTGCTGCGCTACGGTAACGGCCTTAAGTCGATCTTCAACTGCCCTTATCACCATCTGGCTGCCCGTTCACCCTGGCGCGTCAGCGGTAAACCGGTTGCCACCCCGCTGTACGATCTCTTGATTTTGGAGTCTCATCGCCATGAATAACGCGTTTCCTACCCTGATCCTCGGCGCCGGTCCGGCGGCGATCCAATTGGCTGCGGATATCCAAGCCGCGGCCGACACGCGCATCGGCCTGTACAATCGCCCAAGCGAGAAAGGACAACGCCTGAAGGCGCATCTCGCGCACACGCCCAGCCTGCATCTGGAAGGCGTCGGCAAGGCGCGGCAGACCCAGCGCGATGCGCAGGTGGCAGTAGACAGTTATTGCGACGATCTGTCGCTGATCGGCGGCGACTGGCAGCGGCTGATCCTCGCCGTGCCCGCCGATCGCTATTACGAGGTGCTGCGGCAGGTGCCGTGGGCCACCTTACCCCACCTGCGTTCGTTGATCCTGCTTTCCCCGTCCATCGGCTCCGGCCTGATGGTGCAAAACCTGCTGCAGGCGGCTGGCCAATCCCACGTCGGGATCATCAGTCTGTCCAGTTATTACGCCGACACCAAATATCAGGATGCGGCGCAGCCCTACCGCGCCTATACCAAGGCCTTCAAACAGCGGATCTATCTCGCAGCCCAAAGCCCGGCGACAGACGGCGCCGAACTCGACTGGATCGGCTCGGTGCTGGCGCGTCACGCTATCGACGCCCGGCGCTGCGACAGCCTGCTGGCCGCCGAGCGCTTCAGCATCACCAACTATGTTCATCCGCCGCTGGCGCTGGCCGATACCACGCTGAAGGCGATATTCCAGCCGCAGACGCCGGTGCAATACCTGTATAAAACCTATCCCGAAGGGCCCCTCTGTCCCGAGGTTATCGCCGATATGCTCGAACTGTCGGAGGATTACAAAAGGCTGCTCAACCATCTCGGCGTCGAAGAGATCAACCTGCTGCGCTTTTTGAACGACGACAGCTACCCGGTTCCCTCCCGCATGGTCAGCCGCCGCTGGATTGACCATTTCCCGCAGCTCGCGCCGGCGGAACAACGCTATGCGCTGTTTACGCGCTATACCGCGCTGCTGGTCGATCCCTATTCCGAACCGGACGCGCAGGGTCGCTACTATGATTTTTCCGCCGTCAGGGTCGCCCGAGTCTTTCAGGATGCTCAAGGTCTGTGGTGCCTGCCGCGCGTGCCGCTGGAAGACGTGCGAAAACTCCGCGCGCTGGTCTTGCTGGCGGAGCGGCTTGGCGTCGAGATGCCCACCGCCCGGCGCCTGTTGGCGCGCTTTCAGCTGGCGCTGCAGAGCTTCGTCACCCGGATCGGCGCCGAGCATTGCCATCATTCGCTGCTGGACGATACCTGCGACGAACAGGCGGCCATCACCTACCGTCAGTGGCGGGGGCAAGCATGAATCAGGGTGCGCTGCTGGCCATTTTCGCCTCGCTGATTTTCAGCGTCATGAATGCGCTGGTCAAAACCATCGCCGACGACATCCCCACCGGGGAAATCGTGTTCTTTCGCAGCAGCATCGGCTGCCTGCTGGTTCTGCTGCTGATGTATCGCCACGGCGTCGCCTTCAGCCGCGAGGACCGGCCGCTGCTGGTACTGCGAGGCACTATGGGTGGGCTGTATCTCATCTGTTATTTTTACAGCATCGCCCACCTCACGCTGGCCGACGCCAGCATGCTGGCCTACCTGTCGCCGTTTTTCTCCATTCTGCTTTCCTTGCTGGTGCTGCGTGAACGGATCAGTGCCAATACCGCATTTTGGCTGGCGCTGGTCATCATCGGCGCCGTGCTGCTGGTGCGGCCGTGGCATTTCTCAACGTATACCCTGGCGTCGCTGGTTGGCGTGATGAGCGCGGTGTTTGCCGCCATCGCCTATCTGTCGGTCAACAAGCTCAGCAAACGCCACCACAACTACGAGATCGTGTTCTATTTCCTGTTTATCGCGACGCTGATCTCGCTGCCGCTGATGTGGAACGCCTTCGTCTGGCCCAACGTCTACCAGTTTGCCATCCTGCTCGCCATCGCCCTGGTATCGCTGTTGGGACAGGTTGTCTTAACCCAGGCCTTTTCCTCCGATAACCTGATCGTGGTCTCGGTGGTGCGCTATATCGGCATCGTTTTCAATATTGCCTGGGGCTGGCTGTTCTGGCACGAAGTCCCGCTGTTGCTGTCGCTGATCGGCTGCCTGCTGGTGGTGGTTTCCTGCATCCGGCTCGGGCTGCGCCACCGCAAGAAAGCCGTCTGAGCAGCACGTAACGCGGCCATAAAAAAACGCACCCGAGGGTGCGTTTTTCATCCTGCCTGACGCGGCCTTATTTGGCCGGCGTTGGCTGCTGAGCGGGCTGTTCTTTTTCCAGATGAGCCAGGTCCAGCGCGATATGCACGGTTTCATCCAGGTACGGATCCGGTTCCTGGTAATCCTTCGGCAGATCGTCGAGCGATTTCAGCGGCTTCTTGCCCGCACGTTCCAGGCGCTCGTTGATGCGTTTCAGACGGGTCGCATCGTCATCGTGGTTCTCTTTCTCGCGCACGGCCAGATTGAGGGACACGATGTTGCGTTTATCCTTCAGCGCCTTGTAATGCGCGATATCCTGCGCGATGTACTGGAACTCCGGATTCTGCGCGATGCGCTGCTGGTGATCTTTCAGCAGCTCCGGCTCGAACGGCACCATATCGCCGGTCTTGCTGTAGGTCGCCGCATTGATGCTGTCCCACGGCATGGCGTTGTCTTCAAACGCTTCGCCGGTTTCCGCCGGATCGACGCCGGTCGGCATCAGAATGTCCGGGGTTACCCCTTTGCGCTGGGTGCTGCCGCCGTTGACGCGGTAGAACTTCTGAATGGTGTACTGCACCGACCCCAGCGCCGGCCACTCAGGGCGCAGCATCTGATCGTAGATGCGGTTCAGCGAACGGTACTGCTGCACGGTGCCTTTACCGAAGGTCGGTTCGCCGACGATCAGCGCGCGGCCGTAATCCTGCATCGCCGCCGCAAAGATCTCGGAAGCGGAGGCGCTGAAGCGATCGACCAGCACCACCAGCGGGCCTTTGTAGTAGGTCACGCCGTCGGTGTCGGCGTCTTCACGCACTTTGCCGTTGTTGTCGCGCACCTGCACCACCGGGCCGCTCGGAATGAACAGGCCGGACAGCGCCACCGCTTCGGTCAGCGCGCCGCCGCCGTTGGTGCGCAGATCGATGATCACGCTCTTGACGTTCTGCTTGGCCATCTTCTGCAGCTGCACTTTCACGTCATCGGTCAGACCGACGTAGAAGCCTGGGATGTCGAACACCGCCACCTTCTCTTTGCCGACGGTCTTGATGGTCATTTTCACCGCGCGGTCTTCCAGGCGGATGCGCTCGCGGGTCAAGGTGACCACGCGGGTTTTGGTGCCCTTGCCGGCCGGCAGGATCTCCAGGCGCACTTTGCTGCCTTTCGGCCCTTTGATCAACGACACCACGTCGTCCAGGCGCCAGCCGATCACGTCCACCATCGGTTTGCCGGCCTGGCCGACGCCGACGATGCGATCGCCCACGGTGATCGCCTTGCTCTTCGCCGCCGGGCCGCCCGGCACCATTGAGTTGATCAGGGTGTAGTCGTCATCCATCTGCAGGACCGCACCGATGCCTTCCAGCGACAGGCTCATCTCGGTGTTGAACTGCTCGGTGTTGCGCGGAGACAGATAGTTGGTATGCGGGTCGATTTCATGCGCAAAGGCATTCATCGCCAGCTGGAAGACGTCTTCGCTGTTGCTTTGCGTCAGGCGCTTGATGGCGAACTGATAACGCTTGGTCAGCGTGTCGCGGATTTCTTTGTCGGTCTTGCCGGTCAGCTTGAGATTCAGCTCGTCATAGGTGACTTTCGCATCCCACAGGCTATCCAGCTCGGCCTTGTCTTTCGGCCACGGCGCTTTGCTGCGGTCGAGATCGATAGTGCCGTTGCCGGTGAAGTTCATCGGCTTTTCCAGCAGCGACAACGCATAGGTGTATCGCTCGAAACGGCGTTTCTGCGCCAGATTGAACAGCGCGTAGAAGGTGTCCAGCTTGCCGGTTTTCAGCTCTTCGCCAACCTGGTTGCGTTTGCCGGCGAACTGCGCCACGTCGGAGGCCAGCAACACGTTATGGTTGTAGTCCAGCATGTTCAGGTAGCGATCGAAGATCTTGCCTGAAAACTCCGCGTCGAGGGCGAACTGGCGGTAATGAGAGCGAGTGAAGCGCGAGGTCACGCGCTCACTCACCGTAGCGTGCTGGGGTTCCTGTTGCAGTTGGGGCAGTTGGCCGATGCGGATGTTGGCTGTTTCCGCGCCGTAACTGACACCCGCCCACAGCAGCCCTGCAATCGCTGTTAATCTGACGAATTTGTTCATGCCTTGGTTGGCCTCCGTATCAGAACTGCAAGTGTTCTGCGCGCACAATCATCGCCAGACCGGAAGAGAGCTGCACACGTACGCCATCTTTAGCGATTTCGAGTACGGTAGCATCCATCGCGCTCTTGCCTGCTCTGACTTTGATTTCCTGGCCAATTTGCAGTTTAGAGATATCCGTGACTGGCGCATAACGCGGCTGGTTTTCCTCTTTTGCTGCACGAGGTTGACGAGCTGGCTGTGGGCGAGTTTGTGGGCGCGGCTTGCGGTTTTCCGGCGCGGCTCCGCCTTCGCGACGTGCAGCAGGCTTTTTACCGGCTGGGCGCGGACGGCGTGGCGCGGCATCGGCGGATTCACCGGCGGCTTCACGTTTTTTGGCGTTTTGTTCGGCACGCTGTGCCTGAACGCGCGCTTTGGCTTCTTCAAGCTGCTGGCGAGCATGATCGACATGCTGCTGTTCCAGTTCACCGCACGGATTGCCGTCCAGGTCGACGCGCTGCGCGCCAACTTTGACGCCGTACAGGTAACGCCAGCTTGAGGTGTACAGGCGCAGGGCAGAACGCAATTGCGTTTTGCTGAGATTCTCTTCCCCCTGCACGCGCTCTACCAAATCCTGAAAAATACCGATTTTCAGCGGACGAGCTTCGCCTTCGGCGCTAAAGCAGAGCGGAAAACGCTCGGCAAGAAAAGCAATGACTTCTTTACTAGAGTTCAACTTAGGTTGATTTTCCATGAAATTTCCTGATTACAACGGTATTGCCAACAAGCCACAGGCATGAACAGGCGTCATTATAATGACGCCATCGGTAATTGCCACGTTAACCGTCGATCAACTTGCCGCTACAGTCACATATTTCGCACTGTCACACTGTTCCAGTTGCTCACAAAGCCCCGCCACCACTGCTTTCAGGCCCGCTTCATCCTGTTCGTCGAAGCGTTGATAAACCGTGCTGTCGATATCCAAAACGCCGATCACCCGGCCGCCAACCGCCAACGGCAGCACGATTTCCGCATTGCTGGCCGCATCGCAGGCGATATGGCCCGGGAACGCATGCACGTCGCCGACGCGCTGCACGCGATTTTCCGCCACCGCCGTGCCGCACACGCCCTTGCCCACCGGGATGCGCACGCAGGCGATCTTGCCCTGGAACGGCCCCAGCACCAGCTGGTCGCCATCCATCAGATAGAAACCGGCCCAGTTCACGTCATCCAGACGCTCGTTGATCAACGCGCTGGCGTTGGACAGCGCCGCGATAAAGTTGGTCTCCCCACCGAGCAACGCGCTCAGGTCACGTTTTAATTCCGCGTAGAATTGTTCTTTTGTCATGTGATAACCATTGAAACAGTGAAGATGGCCAGAAGCCCAAAGCTTAGGCCCTATAAAATAAGCATTAAATGCGTATAGCCACAAGGTTAATCATCTGTTGCTTCACAAAACCCTGCCGCTCGGGGTATGTTTGCCGCTCAGAATCCCGGTTTACCTCGTTTTACCGTCCGGCGCCCGATCGCCGGTGACGCGGCCGGTTTATTTTTCAGCTACGCTGACAGTTCCGGCGGGCTCAAGGGCAGCTACTTGTCAAAGATGAAAATACACGCGATCACCGCCCCCCTTTCCAAAGCGCGCCACCAGCGCTGCTGCGAGTGCGACCTGCTGTTCGTGCTGCCGCCGCTCAGCGGCAATCAGGCCGCCTATTGCCCGCGCTGCAACGCCAAGGTGGTGAGCGGCCGCGACTGGTCGATGACGCGCCTGACCGCCATGGCGATCGCCATGCTGCTGCTGATGCCGTTCGCCTTCACCGAACCGCTGATCAGCATCCGCCTGCTCGGCACGCGCATCGACGCCAGCCTGCTGGAGGGCATCTGGCAGATGAGCCGCCAGGGCGATCCACTGACCGCCAGCATGGTGGCGTTTTGCACCCTCGGCGCCCCGCTGACGCTGGCGCTGTCGCTGCTCTACCTGCGCTTCGGCCACGCGCTCGGCATGAACCTGCGCCCGGTGCTGCTGATGTTGGAGCGGCTGAAAGAGTGGGTGATGCTGGACATTTATCTGATCGGCATGGCGGTGGCGGCGATCAAAGTGCAGGATTACGCCGACATCCAACCCGGCAGCGCGCTGATCGCTTACCTGTCGCTCACCCTGCTCAGCATCCTGACGCTGATCCACGTCAACCTGGAGCAGCTGTGGGAGCGTTACTACCCGCAGGAACAGCCGGAAGGCCCACCGGCGGCACTGCACATTTGCCTGTCCTGCCACTATACCGGCTACCCTGACGCGCGCGGCCGCTGCCCGCGCTGCCATGTGCCGATGTGCCACCGCCAGCCCTACAGCCTGCAGAAAACCTGGGCGGCGCTGATCGCGGCGATGATCTTGCTGATACCGGCCAACCTGCTGCCGATTTCCATCATTTACGCCAACGGCGTGCGGATGGAAGACACCATCTTCTCCGGCGTGGTCTCACTGGCCACCTCCGGCAACGTGCCGATCGCCGCCATCGTGTTCATCGCCAGCGTGCTGGTGCCTTTTACCAAGGTGATCGTGCTGATCACGCTGTTGCTGAGCATCCACTTCAAAACCTCGCACAGCCTGAAGACGCGCATTCGCCTGCTGCGCCTGGTCACCTGGATCGGCCGCTGGTCGATGCTCGATCTGTTCGTTATCGCCTTGATGATGTCGCTGGTAAACCGCGACCAGCTGTTATCTTTTACTATGGGACCGGCCGCGTTTTACTTTGGCTCGGCGGTCATTTTGACTATTCTTGCCGTTGAATGGCTCGATAGCCGATTGATTTGGGATGCACATGCAACAGGAAACGCCGACTACACCGACTGAAGCGCGGGTCAAGAACAAACGCCGCATTTCACCGTTCTGGTTACTGCCGTTCATCGCCCTGCTGATCGCCGGGTGGCTGGTCTATAACAATTTCCAGGAGCGCGGCACCACCGTCACCATCGATTTCCAATCGGCGGCGGGCATCGTCGCCGGCCGCACGCCGGTGCGCTATCAGGGCGTTGAGGTCGGCACGGTGCAAAAAATCAGCCTGAGCAAAGATCTGCGCAGCATCGTGGTGGAGGCCAGCATCAAAAGCGATCTGGGAGACTCGCTGCGCGAAGGCACCCAGTTCTGGCTGGTGACGCCGAAGGCCTCGCTGGCCGGGGTCTCCGGCCTCGATGCGCTGGTCGGCGGCAACTATATCGGCATGATGCCCGGCAGCGGCAAGGAGCAAACCCACTTCACCGCGCTCGATACCCAGCCGAAGTACCGCCTGAACACCGGCGAGCTGATGATCCACCTGCACGCCGACGATCTGGGCTCGCTCAACAGCGGCTCACTGGTCTACTACCGTAAAATCCCGGTCGGCAAGGTGTGCGACTACACCATCAGCGAAGGCAATAAGGGCGTGACCATCGACGTGCTGATCGATCGCCGCTTCGCCCATCTGGTGAAAAACAACAGCCGCTTCTGGAACGTCTCCGGCTTCAAGGGCGATTTCAGCCTGTCCGGCGCGACGGTACAGATGGAGAGCCTGGCGGCGCTGGTCAACGGCGCCATCGCCTTCGATTCTCCGGCCGATGGCCAGCAGGCCAAGGGCGACCAGAGCTATGCCCTGTATCCCGATCTGGCCCACAGCCAGCGCGGCGTCAATATCCTGCTGGATCTGCCGAGCGGCAACAACCTGAGTGAAAACCGCACGCCGCTGATGTACCAGGGGCTGCAGGTCGGCACCCTGACCAAGCTGACGTTGCAGCAGGACAGCAAAGTGGTCGGTGAACTGACCATCGATCCTTCGGTGGTCGATCTGATGCGCAGCGGCACCCGCATCGTGATGCGCAGCCCGCGCATCAGCCTCAACGACGCCAAGCTCAGCCAGCTGCTGACCGGCACCACGCTGGAGCTGGTACCGGGTGAAGGCGAGCCGCAGCAGCGCTTCAACGTGCTGGACAGCAGCGAGACGCTGTTGCAACAGCCTGGTGTGCTGACCGTCACGCTGAATGCGCCGCAAAGCTACGGCATCGACGTGGGGCAGCCGTTGGTGGTGCACGGCGTGAAAGTCGGCCAGATCCTGAGCCGCACCCTGACCGCCGGCGGCGTGGTGTTCACCGCCGCCATCGACGCCCAATATCGCGGCCTGCTGCACAAAGACAGCAAATTCGTGGTCAACAGCCGCCTCGACGTCAAGCTGGGCATCGACGGCATGGAAGTGCTCGGCGCCAGCGCCCAGGAGTGGGTAGACGGCGGCGTGCGCATTATTCCCGGCAGCAAGGGGGAACCGGGCGGCCAATACCCGCTGTACGCCAACAGCGAGAAAGCCGAGGAAGGCATCGTCGGCAACGCCCCGGCCACCACCCTGACCCTCAGCGCCACCAGCCTGCCGGACGTGCAGGCCGGTTCGGTAGTGCTGTATCGCAAATTCCAGGTGGGCGAAATCGTCAACGTGCGGCCAAAGGCCAACGAGTTTGAGGTGGACGTCTACATCAGCCCGGAATACCGCAAGCTGCTGACCCGTGAAAGCATCTTCTGGGCCGAAGGCGGCGCCAAGGTGCAGCTCAACGGCAGCGGGCTGACGGTGCAGGCTTCGCCGCTTAACCGCGCGCTGAAAGGCGCCATCAGCTTCGACAACCTGCAGGGCGTGACGCTTAACAAGGGCGCCAACCGCGTGCTGTACGCCAGCGAAACCGCCGCTCGCGCGGTGGGCAGCCAAATCACGTTGAAAACCTACGACGCCAGCAAGCTGTCGGCGGGCATGCCGCTGCGCTACCTCGGCATCGACGTCGGCCAGGTGGAGTCGCTGCAGCTGGCGCCGGAGCGCAACGAAGTGTTGGCCAAAGCGGTGCTGTATCCGGAATACGTGCAGACCTTCGCGCGTCTGGGCAGCCGCTTCTCGATCGTCTCGCCGGAGATCTCCGCCGCCGGCGTCAGCAACCTCGATACCCTGCTCCAGCCTTATATCAACGTGGAGCCGGGGCGCGGCCGCGAGCTGCGCACCTTCGAACTGCAGCAGGCCAGCATCACCGACTCGCGCTATCTCGACGGCCTGAGCGTGGTGCTCGACGCCGCCGAAACCGGCTCGCTGCAGATCGGCACGCCGGTGCTGTTCCGTGGCGTGGAGGTCGGCACCATCACCGGCTTCTACCTTGGCGCCATGTCAGACCGGGTGCATGTCGCGCTGCGCATCAGCAAGAAGTATCAGCATCTGGTGCGCAACAACAGCGTGTTCTGGCTGGCTTCGGGGTACAACCTGCAGTTCGGCCTGACCGGCGGCGTGATCAAGAGCGGGACCTTCCAGCAGTTCATCCGCGGCGGTATCGCCTTCGCCACGCCGCCGACCATTCCGCTGGCGCCGAAAGCGACGCCGAACAAACACTTCCTGCTGAATCCGGAAGAGCCGAAGGACTGGAAAACCTGGGGCACCGCCATTCCGCGCGATTAAATTTCGCATTTTCCTCAGGGCCCGGCATTGCCGGGCCCTGTTTTTTTCCGCTTTGTGATAAACTCTCGCCCTTGTCTTTATTGCACCCTGAGAGTTCGCCCCGTGGCCAAATCCACCGCCGTTTTTCTGCCCCCCGCTTTCCTTGATGCCACCCGCGCCATCATGCCCGCCGAGCTGGCGATGGAAGATTTTATCGCCGCCTGCCAGCGCCCGCTGCGCCGCAGCCTGCGCGTCAACACGCTGAAAATCAGCGTCGCCGACTTCCTGGCGCTGGTGCAGGATTACGACTGGCGACTGGAGCCCATCCCCTGGTGCGCGGAAGGGTTCTGGATCGAGCGCGACGATGAAGAACTGCGTCTGGGCAGCGCCGCCGAACACCTGAGCGGCCTGTTCTACATTCAGGAGGCCAGTTCAATGCTGCCGGTCAGCGCGCTGTTCTCGGGCGGCGCAGCGCCTAATCGGGTGCTGGACGTGGCGGCGGCACCAGGCTCCAAAACCACCCAAATCGCCGCGTTGATGGGCAATCAGGGCGGCATCGTCGCCAACGAATACTCCGCCAGCCGGGTAAAAGTGCTGCACGCCAATATCAGCCGCTGCGGCGTGAAGAACGCCGCGCTGACCCACTTCGACGGCCGGGTGTTCGGCGCCGCGCTGCCGGAGAGCTTCGACGCCATTCTGCTCGATGCCCCCTGCTCAGGCGAAGGCGTGGTGCGCAAGGATCCGGACGCCATGAGCAACTGGTCGCCACAGAGCGTGGCCGAGATCGCCGCCACCCAACGCGAACTGATCGACAGCGCGTTTCATGCGCTGGCGCCGGGCGGCGTGATGGTTTACTCCACCTGCACGCTCAATGCGCAGGAAAACCAGCAGGTGGTGCGCTGGCTGCTGGACACCTACGGCGACGCGGTCAGCGTCGAGCCGCTGGGTGCGCTGTTCCCCGGCGCCGACAAGGCGCTGACCGCCGAAGGCTTCCTGCACGTCTTCCCGCAGATTTACGACAGCGAAGGCTTTTTCGTCGCCCGCTTGCGCAAACAGCGCGCCGTGGTGCCGTTGGCGAAGCCGACCTACAAGGTGGGTAAATTCCCGTTCAGCCCGCTGTCCGGCAAAGAGGCGGCGCTGGTCGCCCAAGCCGCCGCCGCATCCGGCTTAACCTGGGGCGATGACAGCCGGCTGTGGGAGCGCGACAAAGAGCTCTGGCTGTTCCCGGCCGAGCTGGAACCGCTGTTCGGTAAAGTGCGCTTCTCGCGTATCGGCCTCAAGCTGGCGGAACGATTCCCGAAAGGTTTCCGCTGGCAGCACGAGGCGGCGATCGCGCTGGCCGGCACCGGCGGCAAACCGCATTTCGAACTGGACGCCGCGCTGGCGCAGGAGTGGTATCACGGCCGCGATCTCTACCCGGAGCAGCCGCCGGCCGGCGATGAATGCATCGTCACCTACCAGGGCCAGCCGCTGGGCATCGCCAAGCGCATCGGCAGCCGCATCAAGAACAACCTGCCGCGCGAGCTGGTGCGCGACGGCGCGCTGGATTTTCACCTGTAATCGATCCGGTGCCGGGGAACCGCATCCCCCGGCGCCAAAATAACGCTAATAATATTCCTATCGTCATTCGTTATTATTCTAATCATTTCCAAGTTGCACTATTCCGCCTCCCCGTCCGTATATCCCCGCCGGAAAAGAAAAAAGTTTTTAGCCTTTGATCAAGACAATTTCGCGTTCTTATCCTATTAATTTAAATGTAAGTAAATTAATGCGTTCAACTCAGCTCTGGGTGGCGTTTTTGCGGGCTTTCTCTGACACGGCAAGGAATCATGATGAATAAAACTCTGATGGTTTTGACCTCGGTAGCACCTCTGCTGTGCATCAGTGGCACAGCCAACGCAGCGGGCACCATTCAGGGCACGCTGGGCGTAACGATCACCATCGGCGCCGGCTGTGTGGTCACCGGCGGCAACAGTTCCGGCACCACCAACGACTTTGGTTCGATCAGCTTCGGGACTTACTCCTCGCTGGCCAACGTCATCACCGCCAGCGCCACCGGCAGCGGCGGTACCGGCACGCTGGGGCTGAACTGCACCACCGGCACCAACTATACCGTAGCGCTGGACAACGGCCTCAACGCCTCCGGCAGCCAGCGGCGCATGGCCAGCAGCGTGCCGGCCTACATCAGCTACAACCTTTATCAGGACAGCGCCCACGCCCTGCCGTGGAACAGCACCACCGGCACGCTGACCGGCACCGGTACCGGATCGGCGATACCGCTGATCGTTTACGGCCTGGTGCCTGCCGCGGGAACGACCCCGGCGGCGGGCGTCTACAGCGATACCGTCACCATGACCGTCACCTGGTGAGTTTCATCGTCAACGGAGCGCCGTCAGTGCGCTCCGTTATTCATTAAGTAATAATATTCCCACCCGCCTTATCATTACCCCCTGAGTGTTCATGCCCGTGACACGGCCGCCGCAGCGAACCTGCGATCGCGGTTAAAAATAAATAAAGTTTTTAATCTTTTAGCGCGACATTCTCACGTTCTTATTCTATTAATTAATCTGTAAATAGATTAATGCATTTGACTCATTTTTCGGGCTTTTTGGCAGGCTTCTCTACTACGGCAAGGAACCACGATGAAAAAGACTCTGGCGGCATTAACCTCGGCAGCGCTTCTGCTGTGCGCCTCTGGCACCTCCTACGCGGCGGGCACCATTCAGGGCACGCTGGGCGTCACCCTGACCATCGGCGCCGGCTGCGTGGTCACCGGCGGCACCAGCTCCGGCACCACCAACAGCTTCGGCTCCATCAGCTTCGGCACCTACTCCTCACTGGCTAACGTCATCACCGCCAGCGCCACCGGCAGCGGCGGCACCGGCACGCTGGGGCTGAACTGCACCACCGGCACCAACTATACCGTGGCGCTGGACAACGGCCTCAACGCCACCGGCAGCCAACGGCGCATGGCCAGCAGCGTACCGGCCTATATCAGCTATAACCTCTACCAGGACAGCGCCCACGCCGTACCGTGGAACAGCACCACCGGCCTGCTGACCGGCACCGGCACCGGTTCGGCGGTACCGCTGATCGTCTACGGCCTGGTACCTGCGGCAGGCACCACCCCAGCGGCCGGTGCGTACAGCGATACCGTCACCATGACCGTCACCTGGTAAACATGACGCGCCTGGCCGTCACCTGCATGCTGCTGTCGTTGGCGGGCGTTTGCCGCGCCGACGTCAGCACCGCGACGGTGGGCGTCAGCGCCACCCTGGTCAAGTCCTGCGTCGCCGGCACCACCAGCGGCGGCAACACCACGTTCGGCACCTTTAACTTCGGCACGGTCTATTTCCTCAATACGGCGATAAAGGTGACCGGCCAGGCGAACGCCGGCGCACTGCAGATCAACTGCAACAACGGCACCAGTTACACGGTGCTGCTCAGCGGCGGACAGAGCGGCAATACCGCCGCGCGCTATCTGCAAAGCGCGGCGGGTGCCCGCGTGAACTACAACCTGTATACCAGCGCCAGCTACGCCACCGTCTGGGATAACGTCACCGGCGTCACCCAGACCGCCACCGGCCAAAGCGTCTGGCTGCCGGTGTACGGCATGATCCCGGTACAAACGACGCCGGCGACGGGCAACTATACGGATACGGTGCAGGTGACGATAAATTGGTGATTAACGGAACGCTGCGCACCCTGCTGCTGGCGGCGCTGATCGGCGCCCCGACGGCCCGTGCCGATACCGTCAGCCAGGGCTTTACGGTCAACGCTTCGATCATCAAAGGCTGCGTGCTCGGCAGCGGCGTCACCAACGTTACCTCGTTCGGCAGCATGAGCTTCGGCCAGGTGGCGTCCTTGAGCAGCCCGATAAAAATCGTCTCCAGCGCCGGCGCCGGCTCCATTTTGATCCGCTGCAATCCCGGGCTCAGCGTAACCCTGGGATTGAACGTCGGCAATAACGTCACCGGCTCCATCGCCGGCGGGCGAAAACTGTTGAACTCGGTGACCTCGGAAACGCTGGTTTACCAGCTCTACCAGGATGCCAACTACGCCGTTTTGTGGGGCGACGGCGGCAACGGCGGCGCCGTCCAAACCGTCTCCTCCACCGGCAGTACGCAAGAAATAAAAATCTACGCCAGTTTAATGGCGAGCAGCACCTTGCCCACCAGCGGCACCTACAACGATACGGTCTTAGTGACGGTGAGTTATTGAGCTTTTAAAAAGGATCACATTATGCGTAGTACTCTGCTCCGCCTGCCCCTGCTGGCAGGATTGCTGTTAGCCGGTCAACCGCAGGCCTTCGCCGCCGCCTCCATTCTGATTTGGCCTATCGATCCGGCGATTGAAGACAACCAGCAGGCGACGGCCCTTTGGCTGGAAAACCGCGACAGCAAACCGGTCTATATGCAGATCCGCGTGCTCGGCTGGCAACAAACCGGCGGTAAGGACGACTACCGCAACCAGAGCGACGTGGTCGCCAGCCCGCCGGTCGCCACCATTCTCCCCGGCAAACGCCAGCTGATTCGCCTGATCAAGCAGATCCCGGTCGCCGCCGGGCAAGAACGGGCTTACCGGATACTGGTTGACGAAGTGCCAATCAAGGATAAAGACGGCGCGGCGCCCGACAAGGGTGCGCAGATGGGGCTGAAATTCCAGATGCGTTATTCGGTGCCGCTGTTCGTCAGCGGCAAAGGCGTCTGGACCAAGCAAGACTTCGAACACCCGCGCGACTATGCCACCGCCAACCAGCCGAAGCTCAGCTACCGGCTGCTGCAGCAAAACAGCCAGCGCTGGCTCGACGTGCGCAACGACGGCATCGTGCACGCTCGCCTGTCGCAGGTCAGCATCCAGGGCAAGCCGCTCAACAACGGGCTGCTGGGCTATGTGCTGCCGGGTTCGCAGATGCGCTTTGCCCTGCCGCCTTCGGGCAGTTTCGCCGCCGGCAAGCTGCAGGCGATGGTCAACGATAATAAGCAACCCGTAACCATTCCGTCTTACTGAGCCTGAGGTGCAGGTGAAGCGGATCTCGTCGCCGGCCACGCGCGGCATGCAGCTCAAGCCGCTGGCCCTGGCCGTACTTTGTATGGCGGTGGAGCTGTGGCCGCCGCACGCCGCCGCCGACGACCTTCCGCCGCCGCCCAGCGCCATCAGCATGCCGGACACCACGCTGTATCTGGAGCCGGTGGTGAACGGCCGCCAGACCGGCAAAGTGGTGCCGGTCACCTACCGCGGCGGCCACTACTATTTGACGCCGCAGCAACTGAGCGACGCCGGCCTGCCGGTGGCGGACAAGCAAGCGAAAGAAATCGCCGTCGATCAATTGGATAAGGTCGACGTCACCTACAGCGGCGAAACGCAGCAGCTGTTGATCTCGGTGCCCAACGACTGGCTGCCCAAGCAAACCCTCGGCGACGCCAACCCGGAACAGCGGCTGCCGGCGCAAAGCAGCCTGGGCTTCTTGCTGAATTACGACGCCTACGTCAGCCAGAGCGGCGGGCGCGGCAATCCGGGCTATTTTTCCGCCTGGAGCGAACAGCGGCTGTTCGACGGCTTCGGCGTTATCGCCAACACCGGCATTTTCCGCAGCAGCTTCAACGGCGAGACCGCCGCACAGCAGAACAATCGCTATATCCGCTACGACAGCAGCTGGCGCTACAGCGACGACGACA
The DNA here is from genome assembly GCF_002935055.1 of Serratia sp. SSNIH1. Lineage (NCBI taxonomy): Bacteria > Pseudomonadati > Pseudomonadota > Gammaproteobacteria > Enterobacterales > Yersiniaceae > Serratia > Serratia sp. SSNIH1. The sequence continues at coordinate 2,676,241 of NZ_CP026383.1, read as the reverse complement.
CCATGCTCAGCTATACCGCCGGCGATCTCACGACCGGCTCGCTGCCCTGGACCAGTTCGGTGCGCATCGGCGGCCTGCAGGTGGCGCGCAACTTCGCCACGCGGCCGGATCTGATTACCTATCCGCTGCCGCAGTTCTCCGGCCAGGCCGCCGTGCCGAGCAGCGTCGATCTGTACATCAACAGCTATAAGAATACCTCCGTCAGCGTGAACCCCGGCCCGTTCACCCTGAATACCGTGCCTTACATCAACGGCGCCGGCCAGGCGACGGTGGTCACCACCGACGCGCTCGGCCGCCAGATCAGCACCACGGTGCCGTTCTATGTCGCCAGCTCGCTGCTGCAGGCCGGGCTAAGCGATTTCAGCCTGTCGGCAGGGGCGCTGCGTCAAAATTACGGCTACCGCTCCGCAGACTACGGCCAATGGGTGGCCAGCGGCAGCGGGCGTTACGGCGTCACTGATTGGTTGACGCTCGAAGGGCGAGCGGAAGGCGCTGCTGAGCTGGCGGTCACCGGCGCCGGCGCGGGCGTGCGCCTGGGGCAGTTAGGGGTCCTCAACGCCTCCTACAGTTACAGCCAGGCGGGCAGCGATGCCTTCAACGCCCCACCGGTCACGCCCCTTTATTACAATCCGATCACCGGCCAACCGGTACAGCAACCGGATGCCAGGCCGGTTTATCAGTACACCGGCCGCCACGGCGATCAGACCAGCCTGAGCTATACCTACAGCAACCAATATTTCAGCCTCAATGCCCAACGGGTACTGCGCAGCGCGGACTTCGGCGACCTCTCTACCTACAAGAGCAGCCACCGCCTGAGCCGCCGCACCGATCAACTGACCGGCAGCATCGGCCTGAGCCGCTTCGGCAGCCTGGGCGCCGGTTATTTCGACGTGCGCGACGCCATCGGCCAGCGCACCCGCCTGGTCAACCTGTCGTACAGCCTGACGCTGTGGCGCAATATCAGCCTGTACGCCTCGGCGAACCGCGAGATCGGCGGCGACGGCTACAGCTCGCAGCTGCAGATCAGCATTCCGTTCGATGCCTGGGGCACCGCTAACGTCAGTACCGCCCGCGACGCCGGCAACCGCTGGAGCGAACGCGTCGCGTACAGCCGCGCCGCGCCGACCGACGGCGGTTTCGGCTGGAACCTGGCCTACGCCGGCGGTCAAGGCAGCAACAGCGATTACCGCCAGGCAGACCTGACCTGGCGCACCTCGCTGTTGGAAACCCGCGCCGGGCTGTACGGCAACCGTAACGATTACACCCGCTGGGGCGAAGTCAGCGGTTCGCTGGTGGCGATGAACGGCGGCGTATACGCCACCAACACCATCAACGACGCCTTTGCCCTGGTTTCGACCAACGGCTACGCCGGCATTCCGGTCAGCTACGAGAACCAGCGCATCGGCGTCACCAACGACAAAGGCTACCTGTTGGTGCCCACCGTCACTTCGTATTACCACGCCAAATTCCAGATTGATCCGCTCAATCTGCCGGCGGATGTCAATTTACCGTCAGTAGAAAAAACCGTCGCCATTCGCGATCACAGCGGCTACCTGGTCGAATTCCCCGTCCAGCGCCTTTCCGCCGCCGACGTGGAGCTGGTCGATGCGCAAGGCAAACCGCTGGCCAACGGCAGCCAGGTGGCGGTGATCGGCAGCAATCAACAAAGCTATGTCGGGTGGGATGGCATGACCTATATCGACCCGGTGCAGCAGCACAACCGGCTGAGCGTGATCCCGGCCGACGGCGGCGCGCCGTGCCAGGTCAGCTTCAGCCTGGCCAATCCGCAGGGGCTACAGCGCGTCGGTCCCCTCGTCTGCCAATAACACACGGAGAAGAAGAACGATGTATCGGCAAGTGAAAATTCTTTTGGCGGCGCTGCTGCTGCTGTGCGGGCAACGCGCGCTGGCGGACTGCGCCACTACCAACGGCACGGTGACCCTGCCCAGCAGCAACTCCTTCGCCGTCTACAACGGCCAGATCAGCGCCCAGGGTACCGCCGGGCTCAACTGTACCGGGCTGGGGCTCAATCTGTTGACGCAAAACACCGTCACGGTCAAGATTGCCTCCACCACCAACAATATGGCCCTGCTGAACGGCAACGGCTCCGGCGATAAAATCTCCTATCTCATCTACCCGGATGCCAACTACCAATATCCCTACAGCGTCGGCCAGACCATCGACTACAGCTCGCTGAACCTGCTGTCGCTGATCCTGATCTCTTCCAACGTCAACTTTCCGGTGTACGTCAAAACCGTGGCGGGTGCGAACGTCAGCGCCGGCACCTATACCGACACCATTAACCTGGTGTGGAACTACCATATTTGCGGCCTGGGCCTGATAGGGCTGTGTATCTGGTGGGACGGCACCAACCAACCCAGCACCGTGACCGTCACCGCGGTCATCACCAAAAGCTGCCTGATCAATACCGCCAACAACGTCAACTTCGGCAGCATGGCGCTGGTGGGGCAATTCAACCCGATCAACCAGAGCATCACCCTGACCTGCACCAAATCCCAGTCATACAGCTCCTACTTTACCAACGGCAACAACCCCATCACCGGTTGGCGGCGAATGCTCAGCGGCACCAGCAACTTCCTGCAGTATCAGATCTACCTGCCCAACACCAGCACCGTGTGGAGCAGCACCAACGCGCAAAGCGGCACCGGCACCGGTCTGGCGCAAAGCATCCCCTTTACCGCCGCCATCAATCCGGCGCAGACCGAAGTGCCGGTCGGTACCTATCAGGATAACGTCAGCTATGTCGTGACCTATTAGCGTGGCCGCTAGCCGCTCAGGAAGAATGTTGCCAGAATGTATTTTTTATGTGGCATTTTTTGCTCATTTGGCTATGCTCATACCGATGGCCTTACTGGTCTAACCTCCTACCACATCATTGAGCAAGGAGTTCCCATGAGCAAAACCGTCGTAAAAATTGGCAGCTTCGAGGTCGATGACGCGCATCTTCACGCCGGCGCCGACCGCGCCGGCACCCTGAGCATTCCCTGCAAGTCCGATCCGGACCTGTGTATGCAGCTCGACGGCTGGGATGAACACACCAGCATTCCGGCGATCCTTGATGGCAAACAGTCGCTGCTGTACAAGCAGCACTACGATCGGCAGGCGGACGCCTGGGTGATGCGGCTGGCATGAAAATACGCCGGGCCTGCTGACGACGCGCTGCTTTCATCGGAAACAGCGCGTTTTTTTATGCGATGGCGATGCCGCGGCCGGCAAAGAAAGGGGTGAAGCGGTTGAGCGGCAGCTGTACCCGCTCGCGCGTTGCCGGGCTGTCGCCCGAAGGGTTGTGGAAGGTTACGCTTTGCGTATCGGCGGCGGTGATCAACACCAGATGCCCGCCTCGCTGCGGCGGCAGGCTCTCGGGCCGGCGAATGGAGGGATGCACCGAGGCGATAAAGTAGCGGTATTGGCTAAGCAGCGCCCATAACTCGGCGGCCTCCAGCCCCACCTTCACCTCCGCTTGCAGCGCAAACTGCTCGCGCACGTACTCAACGAACGGCGCGTAAATCAGCCCTTTTATCCGCTCCCCCTCGCGCACATAGGCACCGTAAGGCAGGCTACGCCGCGCCAGCTCCAGCAGCGGCGGCGCTTCGCCGTCGCGATGGCTCAGCACCATTTTCAGGCAGGCCATGCCGCACACGTGGTTGGCCCACTCGACGTACTCCGCCCGATCGCGGGCGCCGCTGCGCGCCCAATTCTCGTCTTGCGCCAGCGTCATGCGGCCGGCGCTCAGTTCGGCGGCCAGCTCCGGGCTTGCCCACTGGCATTCGTAGGGAACGGCGCGCATCCGTTTAGAACTTGTCGACGACTTTGAAATTCATCAGCACCAGCGTCATGTCCGGCGAGAACAGATCATACTCTTCGAAGAAGCGCTGCAGCTCTTTGCGCCAATGCGCCAGCGAACGATCGCCCTCGCCTTCGGCAAAGGCGTGCGCTTCATCGACCTGATCGTACGTTTTCATTTCCACCGCGGTCAGTTCAACCGCGCAGACCGGTTCACCTTTACCGTCCACCACCAGGAACAGGTCGCCGGCCTGCGGGATCCCTTCGCCGTCCAGGTTGGAACAGGTGGCCGTTTTGGTGCCATTGAGGATCAATTGCACCACTTCATCGGCCTGCTGCTCGGTATCGCCGAACGCCCAGCGCTCAAGGTGCTCGTATTTCTGTGGAATTGCCGTCGCCATGATTATACCTTTTGGAAAAATGCATCAATGCAGACAGGATAGTACAACGTATTGCCGGCCGTCTGCATCCGTCGCAAGCGCGACTGCGCGTTCCGCCACCGCCGCCTTTACGAGTTTTTACCGTTCTTCGCTGTGCCTGTCGCGCTGCCGGGCGCATACTGTGGACATTATTCACCCAATGGCAACCGCCAGGCGGCAACATGCGGCAAGACGACATCGATGCTGACGATACCTTCAGCGATTTACTCAACGGCGTCGCCCTGGTGACGCTTTTCCTCATCACCCTCGTCGGCGGGTGGTACTTCAGTTAAGGAGGCAACGTGGCAACAAAACGCATGGGCAACAAACTCAGTAAAATGGTCGTGGTGCTGCTGCTGATCTGCCTGGCGTTGCTGCTGTTGCGTTGGGCGGCGATCGCCTTCGGTTAATCTCGCGAACCGGCGCCGGCCTAAGCGCCGGCGTCGTGCTCACCGCCGTCGCGGCGCGGTCGGCTCCAGCAGCTCCTGCAAATAGGCCAAACGCGCTTCCCCTTGTGGCAACCAGCGGCGACACAGCCAATGCTGCGTTTCACCCGTGCGGCTCAGGCGGTAGTACTCCGCCAAGGTTTCGACCCAGTTCATGATGTTTTCTCCTGCTTTTCGACACCGCCAGTATTGAGCGTAAAAACCAGAAGAAATACTGATGGCTTGTTTTTTATGCTTCCTGTTTTGGGTGGCCGGTAGCGAAGCCGCAGTTCAGCTGCTACATTGGGCAAAAATCAACCAGCCGAGGTAGGCCATGACGTTCTCGGAACAGGAGATTAAACCCGTATGGGATGAGGTCGCACGCCTGATCGGCGACGGCGTGATGCAGCTGCGCCATCGTGGCGAAGCGCTGTCGGTGGAAACGCTGGAAAAACATCTGGCGCGGCAGCTGGCGGACAGCAACGATATCGAACGGCGCATCCTGCTCGGCGCCGCCATCAACATGTTGAAAGGCGGAAAATGAATCGCCAACCGAAAAGGTTGGCGATCCGACAGAAGCCCGAGGTATGCAAGCCCGGCCTTCTGCGCGCTACTATGTCACGCTAATATGACGGAATTAATAGGAATTGTCGGGTTTTTACCCAAAACGCCCTATTTTTGTTGCCCGCATTACGCCAACACGAAATCGCCGGCATCCAGCGGCTGCCCCACCACTTTCACCAGGAAATCGCTGGCGCCAAAAGCGCCGCCCAGGTTGATCGCCAGGTCGCTGACGTGACTTTGCGCGTCATAGCTCAACATCGCCTCACCCGCCTTGCCGCTGAACTGATCGACGAAGCGAATGCCGTCCGCGCTGCCGGTGTTGAACAGCGTCAGATCGATCTTGTCTTCACCGCGCACGAAGTCGCGGATCCAATCCGGTGCCGCCGCCGTCGATTCATCCGCCGCGAAATAGACGAAGGTATCTTTGCCAGCGCCGCCCCACAGCTGATCGGCCCCTTTGCCGCCGTACAACACATCATCGCCCGCACCGCCCTTGAGCACATTGTCGCCGGCGTTGCCCACCAGCACATCGTTGCCCGATCCGCCGATGGCATTTTCAATCGTTACGCCTGCGGCGATGGACACGTTGCCTTTCAGGCCGCCAACGTCCGAGAACGCTTTTTCATTCAGGTTGATGCGCTGATTCTGGCCAAAGCCGGAGAAGTCGAAGGTGTCGTTACCGCCGGCATCCCAGGCGGTGAAAACAATCTTGTCCTGCGCGCTGGTGGCGGTGAGGAAGTCGCGATCGGTATTGGAATTAAAGCCGTAGATCGTATCGCCGGTGCGGGTGTTCATGTTGGCGCCGTAGAAGTGCTGGATCGCCGTGATGTCGTTGAGCAGCGGCCCGGAAGAGTAAGCGCCTTTAAAGTCCTGCCCGGTGTTGCTTTCGCTGAAATAGCTCATCACGCTGTGGGCACGGCTGTCCTCGAAATAGGTCGCGTCCTTGCCGTAGGTGATACTGACGCCCGGCGCGGCGTTATAGTCGCCCGGGTGTTGCAGCCCCAGCGCATGGCCGATTTCATGGGTGAAGGTCTGGCGACCGTACTCGTTCTCATGGATCTGATTGTTGACGAAGGTATGGTTCTTGGCGTTATACCAGGTTTGCCCGGCAACCGAAGGCGAGGTGTCCGGGTTATACGCAAAGGCATAGGAGCCGCGCGAGCTGTAGTCGAACAGGCCGAATTTGATGTTGGCCGCGGCGGTGTTGCTGGTTTCGGTAAAGGTGATGTTGGCCACGTCGGACCATGACTGCAACGACAGTTTGGCCTGCTCGCGCTGTTCGGCGTTAAAGCTGCTGAAGCCGCTGATGCCCATGCTCGACATGTTGCCCGGCGCCTTTTCCCAGAAGCTGAAGGTCAGGGTGACCGGCGTGTCGGTCACGCCCTTGTCGTGCCAACTGCGATCGCCGCGCACCAGCTCCAGACCGGCGTTTTCGAACGTTTTCGACGGATGAAGCACGGTAATGGTGTCGTCTTCATCGGGTTTATAAGCGCCCAGCAGGGCTAATACGCCTTCGGCCTTAACGGAAGCATTGCTTGATGGCATAACCTTATCTCCATATTCGTCAATTCAATCGGGGGGATGCCCCAACTGGCGGATTGCCTGAACGGCAGCGGCCCGGTGTTGAATCAATACGGGGATATCGGTAATGCGGTGGCGCCTTCCCTCGGCACTCTGAATGAGAACGATAATCCCTTAAGAGAAAAGAATAGACACATTTTCGCCGAGTACAGAATTTTCTTAGATAAAGTACGACTATGCATTTGCGCCATACGAATGATTTTCAAGGTAATCATCAGCATTATCACGATAAGCGGAAAAAAAGCATAAAAAAACCGGGGCAATCCAACCCCGGCTATCCATAAGAAATTCTGGACTCAGACTAACCAACCGAGCAGCAGCGTCGCGCCGATGACCGTGGAAGCGCCGCCGATGCGCGTGGCAATTTGGGCGAACGGCATTAGCCCCATGCGGTTCGACGCCGACAGGATCGCCACGTCACCGGTGCCACCCAGGCCGCTGTGGCAACAGGTGACGATCGCCGCTTCCACCGGGAACATCTTCAGGTAAGGCGCAATCAGGAAACTGACCAGCCCCATCGACAGCACCACCGAGCCGCAGACCACCACATAACCGACCGAGAACACCGCCACCACGCTTTCCAGCGGCACGTACAGCATGCCCAGACCGATCATCAGCGGCCACACCAGCGCCGTGGAGACGAACTTGTAGAAACTGTGCGCGCCGGTTTCCATCGAGGCCGGGATCACCCGGCAGTACTTGCACAACACCGCGAACAGGATCATCAGCACCGGGCCGGGAATATGCACGATGTGTTCGAACAGGCCACCGACGATAAAGAAGGCGCAGATCACCAGCAGACCGCCGCCCATCAGTTGGAAATCGACGTTGCCGCTTTGCTCCTTGATGGCGAACATCGCGTTCTCCTGCGCCGAACGGATCAGCATGCCGTCGCCGCTCAGTGCCTTGCGCTGCATGCCGATGCGAGCCAGCACCCCGGCGGTCACGATGGCGAAGATATTGCCCAGCACCGCCGCCGGCGCCAGCTGCGCGACGTAGACATCCGGCGTCGCTCCCAGGATCGCCGAATAGGCCAGCGACAGCGGTAAAATCCCCTCGCCGATGCCGCCGCCGATGATCGGCACAATGATGAAGAAGAAGGTGTGATAGAAGGTAAAACCGAACAGCTTGCCCACCAGCAGCCCGGTGATCACCGCCGTCACCGTACCGACCACCAAGGGCACGAACATGCGAATCATCCCCTGGATCAGGATCACCCGATTCATGCCGAGAATGCTGCCGACCACCAGACTGGCGATGACGAAATACAGCAGGTTGGCGTCTTTCATCAGCAAATGGACGGTGCCCATGACGTTAGGCTGGAAGACATTGAAATAGACCAGCACCGACGGCACCATCAAACACAGAATGGCCGGCCCGCCGATATCGCGCAGCACGGGAATGCTTTTTCCCAACTGCGCCAGCGCAAAGCCCAGCGTCATTATCACCGCCAGGCCGCCGATCATATTCTTCGGCAGGAAGTTGGCATAGGCGGAAATCGCCACGATCGCGCAAATCGTGATAAACAGCGCGATCGGTACCGCACCGATATCTATTTGACGAAGTTGATTAATTAATCCTGAGGATTCGGACGATGCCGTATTTTTATCACAGGCCAGTTCTGCATTTATCTGTTTCATTATTCACCCTGCTGACAAGCGTACAGTACGGTTAGATTCACCTGGCGCAACGATCCTGACATAGCCAAGTAAAAACAAATGATTACGAAGAATCCTATTGTGGACTTCGCTTTTTCTAATAAGAAATAAAACAGTAGACAGCTCTGACGATATGATAAAAAATAAAAATGCAAAACTAAATTACGCCGGCGGAATTCAATATTGTGACCCTCCGCCAAGGTTAGTTTTAATTAATTATCGTCAGCATTTTGTAATTAAAGTAATCGGGTTTAAATTCGCTGCTATGCTATAGGAGGGCGAAAAAGCCTCCTGCTTTATTAATAAAGAACTGGAAACGCATTAGCTGAATCCGGTCAGCTTGATCCGAACCTTAATCCTGCGCGCGGCACCGCACGGGAAAGAGGCATAATATGACTCATAAGGAAGTAGAATATGTCTTCACGCGCTGTTACCCCACAAACCCTCGCTCGCTACGGCATTCATCAGGCCGCCGACGTCGTCTATAACCCCAGCTATGAATTACTGTTCGCCGAAGAGACCCGCGCCGACCTGCCGCCGCTGGAACGCGGCACCCTCACCCAGCTGGGCGCGGTCAACGTCGCGACCGGTGAATTCACCGGCCGTTCGCCGAAGGACAAATACATCGTGCGCGACGACACCACGCGCGATACCGTCTGGTGGTCGGACAACGGCACCGGCAAGAACGACAACCAGCCGCTCTCCCCGGAAGTCTGGCAGCATCTGAAAACGTTGGTGGGCAACCAGCTCTCCGGCAAGCGTTTGTTCGTGGTGGACGCGTTCTGCGGCGCCAACGCCGACACGCGCCTGAAAGTGCGCTTCATCACCGAGGTGGCCTGGCAGGCGCACTTCGTGAAAAACATGTTTATCCGCCCGAGCGACGCCGAACTGGCGGACTTTGAGCCGGACTTCGTGGTGATGAACGGCGCCAAATGCACCAACCCGGACTGGCAGCAGCAAGGGTTGCACTCGGAGAACTTCGTCGCCTTCAACCTGACGGAACGCATGCAGCTGATCGGCGGCACCTGGTACGGCGGCGAGATGAAGAAAGGCCTGTTCTCGATCATGAACTACCTGCTGCCGCTGAAGGGCATCGCCTCGATGCACTGCTCGGCCAACGTCGGCGAGCAAGGCGACGTGGCGGTGTTCTTCGGCCTGTCCGGCACCGGCAAAACCACCCTCTCCACCGATCCGAAGCGCCAGCTGATCGGCGATGACGAGCACGGCTGGGACGACGACGGCGTGTTCAACTTCGAAGGCGGCTGCTACGCCAAGACCATCAAGCTGTCGCCGCAGGCGGAGCCGGAAATCTATCAGGCGATCCGCCGCGATGCGCTGCTGGAAAACGTCACCGTGCTGGCCGACGGCAGCATCGACTTCGACGACGCCAGCAAGACCGAGAACACCCGCGTCTCCTATCCGATTTATCACATCGAGAACATCGTCAAGCCGGTGTCCAAAGCCGGCCATGCGCGCAAGATCATCTTCCTGACCGCCGACGCCTTCGGCGTACTGCCGCCGGTATCGCGCCTGACGCCTGAGCAAACCCAGTACCACTTCCTGTCCGGCTTCACCGCCAAGCTGGCCGGCACCGAGCGCGGCATCACCGCGCCGACGCCAACCTTCTCCGCCTGCTTCGGCGCCGCGTTCCTGACGCTGCACCCGACGCAGTATGCCGAAGTGCTGGTGAAACGCATGGAGGCCGCCGGCGCCCAGGCTTACCTGGTCAACACCGGCTGGAACGGCAGCGGTAAGCGCATCTCGATCAAAGATACGCGCGGCATCATCGACGCCATTCTGAATGGCGACATTGAGCAGGCCGAGACCTTCACGCTGCCGATCTTCGGGCTGGACGTGCCGACCGCGCTGCCGGGCGTCGATCCGTCGATTCTCGATCCGCGCAAAACCTATGCCGACGAATCGTTGTGGCAGGAAAAAGCGCAGGATCTGGCGCAGCGCTTTATCGATAACTTCGCCAAATATACCGTCACCCCGGCGGGCGAAAAACTGGTGAACGCCGGGCCTAAACGGTAACGGCATTCCCCCGCTCAAGGGCCGATTCGTCGGCCCTTTTTTGTTTTCACTCCTCTCCCAGCAAACCCGGCATCACCAGCGCCACCGCCGCCGCGATGCGCTCGTCGATCGCGCTGCCCGGCGGCAACAGCCCCAGCGTCATCTGCCGCAGCGGTTCGGCGATGGTCATCGCCAACAGCAGGTCGCTGGTTTGCGCCCAGTCGCGCTCACGCAGCCACCCGCACTGCTGCTGGCGCTGCAGCCAGTCCGCCACCGTCGCCCGGCCGCGCTGAATACCGTTGCGCTGGTAGCTCTCCAGCAACCCCTCGCGCCCCGGAAATTCGCTTTGCAGCAGCCGGAACATGCCCACCGCTTCCGCACTCAGCACCTGCTGCGCGATGGCCTGCAGCCCTTTTTCCAACAGCGGCGCAACCGCCGCCCGCTGCCCGGCATCCTGGGCGAAGGCCGGCTGAAACGCCTCGGTCCAACCGCTTACCACCTGCGCCACCAGTTCGTCGCGGTTGGCGGCAAAGCGATACAGGGTTTTTTTAGCCACCCCGGCGCGTTTCGCCACCGCATCCACCGTTGCCGCGGCATAGCCGCCGTCGAGCAACAGCGCCAGCGTCGCCTGCGCCAACGCGGCGCGCAGTGCCGTTTCCGGCGTGGCCGGCCGGCCGCGAGCACGCAGCGGTTCGTCATTCGGGTTCGCCATATTTATTCCTCACAAGCATTGACAGACTCAGCATAGCGGCATAGTTTTATTTTGGAAACACGATTCGTTTCCAAAATAAAATAGGAACCCATTATGACACATCCTTCCCTGCTGGCGCCGTGGGGCGTTAACGATATCAACGAGTTGCTCAAACCTGAACCGCTGCGGCTGGAGATGGGGCTGAGTCGCAGCGCCGACGGTTTGCTAACCGTCGCGGTCCGTACCGATCTGCACGGCTGCAAGGGGCGCATGCTGGACTGGTGGTTCACCTTCTTTGAGAACACGCAGCACATCAACTGGTGGCACCCACACGATCACGTCGAACACCGCGGCTGGGATCGCCACTGGAAAAAGGGGGAAAGCTACGTCGGCGCCAGTATCGAAGCGGTCGAGTGGCTGGCGGAGCTGCCGCCGGTCGCGGCGCGCCTCAAGTTTCACGCCGCCGAGGACTTCTTCGCCCCGCAGCCGCTGCGCCAGGCGCGCGACGCGCAGGCGCTCTCCGCCGCCGTTTGCGCACGCATCGGCTTCGGTGACCAGGTGGCGCTGGATGACAACGGCGATCCCTGCGACGGCGAGATGCTGCATCTGGTGCGCGACACGCCCTATGGCTGCGTGCTGCGCAGCCGCTTCCTGCTGGGCAAAGCCTGCGCCAACGCCCACGACGAGCTGCCGGACGACATCGGCTTTAACCTAATGCGCCACTGCTACAACGAGTTCAGCTATCTGGCGCAGTTCCTGCCGTCGCTGTACTACGCCGAAAACGGCCGCGAACCGGCGCCGTTGCTCTGGTAATGCATCAGCGGGAACCTGTTAATTTTTCGCGATATTGCTATAGTGATTTTCATCGTTTTCCCCTGCGCTCATGACGGAGACATCATGGAAAATCCCTGCTATAGCGGCGGCTGCCTGTGCGGGCATATTCGCTTTCAGGCGCACGGCCTGCCAGGCAACCCACACAGCTGTTCCTGCGATTTTTGCCGCCGCCACTCCGGCGCGCCGACGCTCTGCTGGGTCGAATTTCCGCGTCAGGCCGTCGAGTGGAACGGGCCGGGCGGCATGCCGGCCCTATACCGTTCTTCACCCTATTCCAGCCGCGCCTTTTGCCCGCGCTGCGGCAGCACGCTGGGGGCGATCGACGACGAGCCGACGGTGGCGCTGGCCACCGGCAGCTTCGATCGGGCCAATCTGCCGGAGTTGCGCCCGACCTCACATGCGTTCGCCGATGTTTGCCCCGAATGGTGGCGTACAGACGGCATGCGCTGATCGCCTCACAGTTCCCGCTGAAATCAATTGATTGTTTTGTCGTATAAATTTAGAACTGACGAACAATAATTCAAAAGTATGGGAACGGGGATGAATCAACAGACTCTCGACGCGCGCCGCTCGCGTCAGGCGTTGCTGGCCGGCTCGGTCGGCAACTTTATCGAATGGTATGAGTTCGGGGTGTACGGGTTCCTGGCCACCGTTATCGCCGCCAATTTTTTCACGCTGCAGGGTGAAAATGAAATCACCAGCCTGATCCTCACCTACGCCGCCTTCGCGCTGGCGTTTTTCTGTCGGCCGATCGGCGCGGTGATCTTCGGCCGCATCGGCGATCGCATCGGTCGTCGCCCGACGCTGATTGCGGTTCTGCTGCTGATGACGCTAGCCACCGCGCTGATCGGCGTTATGCCGACCTATGCCTCGATCGGCGTCGCCGCCCCGCTGCTGCTGACGCTGCTGCGCATGTTTCAGGGGCTGTTCGCCGGCGGCGAATTCGGCGGCGCCGTGTCGCTGATGACCGAGTTCGCCCCGAAGGGCAAGCGTGGGCTGTTCGGCGCCTGGCAGTCGCTGACCGTCGCGCTCGGCCTGCTGGCCGGCGCTGGGCTGGTGGCGCTGCTGGCCGCGCTGCTCAGCGCGCAGCAGCTGCATGACTGGGGCTGGCGTATTCCCTTCCTGCTGGCGCTGCCGATGGGCGCCGTGGCGCTGTGGCTGCGGCTCAAGCTCGAGGAAACGCCCACGTTCACCCAGGCGCAGCAACAGGCGGAACACGCCGCCGCGCCGCCGGAAGCGAAGCTGGGCGGCGTGGTGAAAACCATTCTGATCGGCATCGGCCGCATGATGGGCTGGTCGGCCGCCGGCTATACCTTCCTGGTGGTGATGCCTTCCTATTTGCAAACTTCATTACACGCCACCTTCCAGCAGGCGCTGGTGGCGACGGTGCTGGCCAACGTCGGTTTCGCCCTGACCATTCTGCCGGCGGGCATCATCAGCGACAAACTGGGGCGTAAAACGGTGATGCTGACGGCGGTGGCGGCGGTGATCCTGTTCACCTTCCCGCTGCTGCACCTGTTGCAGGATGCGCAAAGTTCACTGTGGGCCAAAGGGCTGGCGGTCATGATCGCCGGTGCCGTGGTCGGCCTGCTGGCCGGCCCCGGCCCGGCGATGCTGGCGGAGATGTTCCCGACCCGGGTGCGTTATACCGGCTTGGGGCTGGCTTACTCGCTGTCCAATGCGGTGTTTTCCGGCTCGGCCGGGCTGATTATCACCGGCCTCATCAAACAGACCGGTAATATCGACATTCCCGCCTACTACGTGGTCGCCACCTCGGTGGTCAGCCTCTTTGCGCTGATGACGCTGCGCCGCGACGACCATCTGCGCTCGCTGAACGAACGTTAATCCTCCGGGGGCACATCGCCCCCCCTTGCCAACTCGTGACCTCGATCACAACGCCAAAATGTTAACGTTAACTTTTGTGATTAACATCGCACGCGTGATATCTGCTAGCTTCATCCCCTTGTGAGTTAACGTTAACAATAGAGCTAACTTCACTCACCGGGGCCCTACCCATGAACCGCGAAACTAAAAAATATTACGTGCTGCTCAGCGGCCTGCTGTTCTTCTTTTTCTTCACCTGGTCTTCCAGCTTTTCGCTGATCTCACTGTGGCTGAATCAGAAGATCGGCCTGAAAGGCGCCGAGACCGGCCTGATCTTCTCCGCTATCTCGTTGGTGGCGCTGTGCGCACAGCCACTGTACGGGTTTATTCAGGACAAACTTGGGCTGCGCAAGCACCTGCTGCAGTTTCTCGGCGTGATGCTGCTGCTGACCGGCCCGTTCTTTATCTACGTTTACGCCCCGCTGCTGGCCAGCAGCCTGCCGCTCGGCGCACTGGTCGGCGGGGTATTTATCGGCGCCACCTTCTTCGCCGGCATCGGCGCGCTGGAATCTTATACCGAGCGAGTCAGCCGCATCAGCGGTTTCGAATTCGGCCGCGCCCGCATGTGGGGATCGCTCGGCTGGGCCAGCGCCACCTTTTTGGCCGGTTTTATCTTCAATATCGATCCGAACATCAATTTCTGGCTGGCCTCCGCCGCCGCCGTGGTATTCCTGTTGCTGCTCAGCCAGGTGCGCGAGCTGAAGCCGAACGCCATGGCGGGCCTGGCGTTCGGCAAACCGGAAAATCTGCGGCTGCAGGATGCGCTGGCGCTGCTGCGTATGCCGGGCTTCTGGGCGCTGGTGGTGTTTGTGCTCGGTATCAGCGTGTACAACGTTTTCGATCAGCAATTTTCGGTCTACTTCGCCTCGCAGTTCGCTTCTCGCGAACAGGGCAACGAGATGTACGGCTTCCTCAACTCGCTGCAGGTCTTCCTCGAAGCCGGCGGCATGTTCCTGGCGCCGCTGCTGGTGAACCGCATCGGCGCCAAACAGGGGCTGTTGCTGGCCGGTGGCGTGATGGCGCTGCGCATGTTCGGCTCAGGCTTGGTCAGCGGCGCATTGATGATCTCCGCCATGAAACTGCTGCACGCCGTAGAGTTGCCGATCCTGCTGATCGCTATCTTCAAATACATCGCCAGCCGCTTCGACAGTCGCCTCTCCTCAACGCTTTACCTGGTGGGCTTTCAGTTCATCACCCAGGTGATGGCCAGCTTCCTGTCGCCGCTGGCGGGCTACGGTTATGACCGCATCGGCTTTGCCGACACCTATCTACTGATGGGGTGCGCGGTCGCCGCTACGACGCTTGTCTCCTGTTTCCTGCTGCGCGGCGAACGTTCCGCCAGCGCAACCCCCTTTCAATCCGCCATTAAATCAAGTGAGTCTGTCCAATGAACACTGCCTTAGCTCAAGCCGACCATGCGGTCGAAGCCCTGCGCGCAGAGCGCCGAGACGAATACTACCCGCAGTTCCATCTCGCGCCGCCCGCCGGCTGGATCAACGATCCCAACGGCCTGATCTGTATTGACGGCGTCTATCATGCCTTCTTCCAGCATCACCCCTATAGCGAGCACTGGGGCCCCATGCACTGGGGGCACGCGACCAGCCGCGATCTGATCCGCTGGCAGCACCAGCCCATCGCCCTGGCGCCCGATACGCCCTATGACAAAGACGGTTGCTTTTCCGGCTGCGCCGTGGATGACAACGGCGTGCTGACGCTGATTTACACCGGCCACGTGTGGCTGGGCGAGCCCGGCGACGACAGCCAGGTGCGGGAAGTGCAATGTCTGGCCACCAGCGAAGACGGCCTAGGCTTCGTCAAGCACGGGCCGGTGCTGGCCGCGCCGGACGGCATTCAGCATTTCCGCGATCCGAAAGTCTGGCGCGAGAACGGCGAATGGTGGCTGGTGGTCGGTGCCAAAGAAAACGGCCTGGGCCAGGTGCGCCTGTACCGTTCTGCAGACCTGCGCGCCTGGCGCTTCGACCGGGTGCTGGCCGGTGCGCAGGCGGCGCATCAAGGGTATATGTGGGAATGCCCGGATTTCTTCCCGCTGGGGGAACAACACCTGTTGTTGTTCTCACCGCAGGGGCTGGCGGCACAGGGCTACCGCTACCGCAATCGCTTCCAGAGCGGCTATCTGCTCGGCCACTGGCGGCCTGACAGCGACTTTAGGGTGACCCAACCCTTCTGCGAGCTGGATGCCGGCCACGATTTCTATGCGCCGCAGACCTTCACCGCCGCCGACGGCCGTCGGCTGCTGTTTGCCTGGATGGATATGTGGGAATCCCCGATGCCCAGCAAAGCGCACCGTTGGGCCGGCGCCCTCACCCTGCCGCGTGAGCTGACGCTGGCCGCCGACGGCAGCCTCCGCATGAACCCGGCGCGTGAACTGACGGCGCTGCGCCGAGAATCGCACACCTTTTTGGCACAGACGCTGACCAATCAGCAGCTGCCGCTGGCGGACGACGTGCAGGAACTCACCCTGACGTTGAGACCGGCCGACAACGACGCCGAGCGCTACGGGCTGGCCATCGGGAGTGCGGCGCGGCTGTTCGTCGACAATCAGGCGCACCGGCTGGTGCTGGAACGTTTTCATGAAAACCGCGCCCTGTGCACCTGCCGCAGCGTGCCGCTGCCAGAAGGTGACAGCCTGTCGCTACGGATCTTCATTGATCGCTCATCGCTGGAGATCTTCGTCAATCAGGGGCAGGCCTGCCTGACCAGCCGAATTTATCCGACGGCGGGCGATCGCCGCCTCAGCCTGTTCGCCGAAGGCGGCCGGGCACAGTTTGAGCCCATCACGGGATGGCAGTTGGCAAGCCTCTGGGGATAATGGGAATGAGCACCGGGCGCAGAGCGACGCACCCGGTGCGCTTACAGCGAACCACGCTCCAACAGCGGGCAAGGCACTTTCACCGTCTCACGCGGCTCCCGCTGCTCAATCACATGCAGCGCCGCAAGGCGGCCCAGCTCGTAATGCGGCAGCTGCACCGTCGTCAATGCCGGCAGGAACAGCTCGCCGGTGCCGACCATATTGTCGTAACCCAGCACCGCTACCTGTTGCGGTATCCGCCATCCTTGCGCCAGCAATACCTGATACACCAGAAAGGCTATCCGATCGTTCCCGCACACCACGACATCGCAATCGCGCCTTCCTGCAGAGAAATGCCGCTCCAGCAGCGCGACGCAGTCACGATAGCTTTGGTCGCCGCCGCTCAGTTCGAGATGATACTGCCGCAGCTGTTCAACATCGCGCCCCGCTTCGCGCCAGGCGCGTTCCAGACCGCGACGGCGCAGGCCCGCCGCCAGCGTATCCGCCGGTAAATGAATGCACAGTGGCGCGCGATAGCCTTTGGCGATCAGCGCGCGCGTGGCGTCATACTGCCCTTGCTCGTCATCAGGAATGTAGCTGGCGATCGAATGTGCCGGGCTGACGCAGTTGGCCAGCACCAGCTTTTTGTCCAGCAGTTTGGCCGGCAACGTCACCTCACGCAGCCCCATCGTGGTGAAGATCACCCCATCAGGACGATGCGCCAGCAGCAAATCGACGGTCTGTTCGGCGTTGTCGTCGGCAAACAGGTTGACGACGAAGCTGTTCCAGCCTCGCTCGCGCGCGGTTTTCTCAATCGACAGGATCATTTCCACCGAGAACGGCGTCGTGGCGGTGTCCAGCGCCAGCACGCCGAGCGTCTGCACGCGATTTCCGTCACCGCGAATACGCCGCGCCGAGAGATCCGGCACGTAGTCCAACTGGTCGATAGCCTGTTTGACGCGGCGGTAGGTTTCCGGCCGCAGCTTGCCGGGTTCATTGATGGCGCGGGACACCGTCATCAACGAGACTCCGGCAAGTTTTGCGACGTCTTTCAGCGAAGCCATGCGCCCTTCTTTATGATGATTAATGGGAAAAAGTGAATAATCCCATAACCGGGCGCAGGACTCTACTCTGCGTTAGCAGGCTGTGATGTTCGCCCACAGGAGAGCGCCGTCGGCCGTCAGCGGCGCCACTTCACCGCCCACCGTCTGCGCCGCCCACCAGACGCCCTCGCGCGCCCGCAGTTCGCCGCCCCCCGGCAGCGACCAGACCCCGCTCAGCACATACAGCACGCCCGCCTGGTGGGATAGCAGGGTGACAGGCGCCGTGCTGCGCCGCACCTCGGCCGCCTGCCGGCCGCGGCGCGTCATGATGTTGAAATCCTGACTGGCGCCGCCCAGCAGCGTCGCTTCCAGCGCCACGTCGCCGGAGAACGCGAACGGTTCCCCGACGCGAGCCAATTGATGGTCGATATGCCCGGCGCTGAACAGCCGCACGCCGTCGCCTTCCAGCAAAGTGATCGAGCGGTCGATGCCCGTAAAGGCGGAAAACGGCCCGTCCTGCGCGATGGTAGCGATGCTGGCGCGCCAGTCAAAATCCTGCGCGCCCGGGGGCCAGCTGACGATTTCACGGGTTTCCCCACCGCCGTTGCGCCACGGGCTGACCGGCAGCGCGGCGAAGCTAAAACGGGTCAGGCTCATTACGCCTCCTGCTGAAAGGTTTTCAACACCTGCAGGAACTCGGCGCTGCTCTGCTGCTGCAGTGCGTGCCGCCCCTGCTCGATCACCTGCCGGCCGCCGACGAACACGTCGCGAATTTGCTCTTTGCCGCCGGCGAACAGCCAGCGGTTGAGGATCGAGACGTCCGGCGCCGCCGCCAGATACGGGTCGTCGCCGTCCAGCACCAGCCAGTCGGCGCGATAGCCGCTCTGCAATCGGCCGATCGGCGCGCCGCACGCCTGCGCGCCGCCCTGCAGCGCCTGCAGGTACAGCACATCGCCCACCGCCGACTGTTCCGGCGTCGTCAGACGGTTGCGGCGCTGATCGCGCAGCCGCTGGCCGTATTCGAACCAGCGCAGTTCTTCCACCACGTTGAGCGAAACGTGGCTGTCGGAACCGATGCCCCAGCGCCCCTGCCGCTGCAGGTAAGCGTCGCCGGGGAAAATGCCGTCGCCGAGGTTGGCTTCGGTGGTCAGGCACAGGCCGGCCACCGCGCGGCTGCGCGCCAGCGCTTCCAGCTCATCGCGATCCAGATGGGTGGCATGCACCAGACACCAGCGCTGATCGACCGGCAGATGATCATACAGCCAGGCCACCGGGCGCTGCCCGCTCCACGCCAGGCAGTCGTTCACCTCTTTTTGCTGCTCGGCGATATGAATATGCACCGGCAAAGTGCGATCCGACGCGGCCAAAATCTGCTGCATCTGGCCCAGCTCCACCGCACGCAGCGAATGGAAGCACAGCCCCTGATTCTGCAACGGACGATCCGCCAGCTGGCGGGCAATCACCTGCTGCTGGTGCAGATAGCTTTCGGTATCCTGGATAAAACGTTTCTGCCCCGGCTGCGCCGGTTGCGCGCCGAAACCGGCGTAGCTGTACAGCACTGGCAGCATCGTCATGCCGATGCCGGCCTGATGCGCAGCCTCGCTGAGGCGGCCGGTCATTTCACCGCGATCGGCGTAAGGCTTACCGTCGGCGTCGTGATGCAGGTAGTGGAATTCGGCCACCTGGGTGTATCCGCCCTTGAGCATTTCGATATACAGTTGACGGGCGACCACCTCCACCTGCTCCGGCGTCAGGCGCTGCACCAGGCGGTACATCAGATCGCGCCAGGTCCAGAAGCTGTCCTGCGGGTTGCCCGCCACTTCCGCCAGCCCGGCCATCGCGCGCTGGAAAGCGTGGGAGTGCAGGTTCGGCATGCCCGGCACCGCATCGCCGTGCAGCCGGATGCAGCCTTGCGGTTCAGCGTCGGCGGTAACTTGAGTCAGATAACCTTGCGCATCGACGTCCAGCCGGACGTTATGCGCCCAGCCCTCTGGGAGCAAAGCGCGTGGGGCAAAATAAGCAGGCATGGCAGTATTCCACTGTTGGTGTAACGGCGAATGAGGCGCGGCGATGGCGCGCATTCAGGAATTTTTGGCGGTCGCCGTCAAGTTTCTGGCGCGACGGCCACTAGTTGTATATACATATACATACGCCGACATCAACAGTAAACTGGTGTTATTATTTTTTTATTTGACGAGGTTAACGTCGTGGCTGAACAACAGACCGTGTTACAACTGGCGGCTGCAATGAGCGATGCCCCCGCCCCGATCTACCAACGGGTCAAACAGGCGATCGTGAATCAAATCCGTGCGGGGCATTGGCAACCGCACCAGCGCGTGCCCTCCGAAAGTGAACTGGTGGCGGAACTGGGCGTCAGCCGCATGACCATCAACCGCGCGCTGCGCGAGCTGACCAGCGAAGGTTTTTTGATTCGCATGCAGGGCGTCGGCACCTTCGTCGCCGAAGCCAAAGCGCATACCGCGCTGCTGGAAGTGCACAACATCGCCGATGAGATCGCCGCGCGCGGCCATCGCCACAGCAGCAAGATCCTCGAGCTGAAGGCCCGAGCGGCCAGCGAGGAAGAAGCGACGGCGTTGGGCATTCAACCCGGCCAACGGCTGTTCTACTCGCAGATCGTGCATTACGAAAACGATGTGCCGGTGCAGGTGGAAGACCGCTGCGTCAACCCGCTGGTGGCGCCGGATTACCTGAAGCAGGATTTCGACCGCGTCACGCCTTATACCTATCTGACGCAGGCCGCGCCGCTGACCGCCGGTGAGCACATCGTCGAAGCGGTGATCCCCACCCTGCGCGAGCGCGAGCTGCTGCAGCTGGAAGACCACGAACCCGGCCTGCTGATCCATCGCCGCACCTGGTCCGGCAAAACCGTGGTGACCTCGGCCCGGCTGCTGTACCCCGGCAGCCGTTATCAACTGTTCGGCCGCTTCACCAGCGAAGTCTGATCCCCGGCGGGCGCGCCCTGCGCCCGCATCTCCGCGGTCGATCACATCCTGATAACAAAATCTCTCCCGCCTCTTGTGACATCCCGGTGAATGCGTTAGGTTGTTTTTAATTGTATATACAACCATGTAGGAGCTGCGGCTCCGGCGGAGGAAAGCAATGACGTCTGAGATTCACTGTGACAGCCTGTGGCACGGCGCCGATATCGTCACCATGCGCGACGGCAACTATCACACCCTGACCGACGGCGCGATCGCCGTACGCGACGGCAAGATCGTCTGGATTGGCGAACATGCGGCGCTGCCGCCCGGCCTGATCGCGGACGAAACGGTGAAATTCGACGGCGGCATCATCACCCCCGGCTTTGTTGACTGCCACACGCACCTGGTGTTCGGCGGCAACCGCAGCGGCGAGTTCGAACAGCGGCTGAACGGCGTGAGCTACGCCGACATCGCCGCGCAGGGCGGCGGCATCATTTCCACCGTGAAAGCCACCCGCGAGGCCGACGAGGCGCTGCTGCTGGAGCAGGCGCTGTTCCGCCTGCGGCCGCTGCTGGCGGAAGGCGTCACCTGCGTGGAGATCAAATCCGGTTACGGCCTCAGCCCGGAGAGCGAACTGAAGATGCTGCGGGTGGCGCGCAAGTTGGGCGAGCTGCTGCCGGTCGAGGTGAAAACCACCTGTCTGGCGGCCCATGCGCTGCCGCCGGAATACGCCAACCGCGCCGACGACTACATCAATCTGGTCTGCGATACCATCATTCCGCAGGCGGCCGCCGCCGGGCTGGCGGATGCGGTTGACGCCTTCTGCGAACATCTGGCGTTCTCACCGGCGCAGGTGGAGCGGGTCTTCGCCGCCGCCGAGGCCGCCGGTCTGCCGGTCAAGCTGCACGCCGAGCAGCTCTCCGCCCTCGGTGGCAGCACGCTGGCGGCGCGCCATCACGCGCTCTCCGCCGACCATCTCGAATACGCCACCGAACAAGATGCCCGCGCCATGGGCGATGCCGGCACCGTGGCGGTGCTGCTGCCCGGCGCCTATTACCTGCTGCGCGAAACCCAGTGCCCGCCGGTAGAGCTGTTCCGCAAGCACCACGTGGCGATGGCGATCGCCAGCGACGCCAACCCCGGCACCTCGCCGGCGCTGTCGCTGCGCCTGATGATCAACATGGCCTGCACGCTGTTCCGCCTGACGCCGGAAGAAGCGTTGGCGGGCGTTACCACCCACGCAGCCAAAGCGCTGGGGCTGCAACACAGCCACGGCACGCTGGAAACCGGCAAGGTGGCGGACTTCGTTCACTGGCCGCTGTCGCGGCCGGCGGAACTGGCTTATTGGTTGGGCGGCCAGCTGCCCTGTACGGTGATTTTCCGAGGAGAAGTACGTCAATGACCATTCGCGATCCTTTTAGCTTCCAGAGCGGCAGCCTGCCGCTGCTGATCAGCATCCCGCACGCCGGCACGCAACTGACGCCGGCGGTCGAGGCCGGGCTGACCGATGACGCCCGCCCGCTGCCCGATACCGACTGGCACATTCCGCAGCTGTACGACTTTGCCCGGGCGATGGGCGCCAGCGTGCTGGTCGGCAACTATTCGCGCTTCGTCATCGATCTGAACCGCCCGGCGGACGACAAGCCGCTGTATACCACCGCCACTACCGGCCTGTATCCCGACGTGCTGTTCGACGGCCGCCCAAGCTTCCTGCCGGGCAAAACGCCGACGGACGCAGAACGCGCCGGCTATCTGCAGCAGATTTGGCAACCTTATCATCAGCAGCTGCAAGACGAACTGGCACGCCTCAAGGCGCGGCACGGCTATGCGCTGCTGTTCGACGCACACTCCATCGCCTCGGTGATCCCGCGGCTGTTCGACGGCCAGCTGCCGGATCTCAACCTCGGCACCAACGGCGGCGAAAGCTGCGCCCTGGCGCTGAGCGATCGGCTGGTCGCCTGCTGCGAGCAGCAACAGCAGTACACCCACGTGCTGAACGGCCGCTTCAAGGGCGGTTACATCACCCGCGCCTACGGGCAGCCGCAGCAGCAACAGCATGCGATCCAGCTCGAACTGGCGCAGGTGAATTACATGTCCGAACAGTATCCTTACGCATTCGAACCGCAGCGCGCCGCCTCGCTGCAGCGCCTGCTCAAGCAGATGATTGAAGGCCTGTTGGACGGCGCCGCCAAACTCAACTGATCCCTCTGCAGGCGCCGCCGGGCGCCTGTTTCTCCCTCTGCCTTTAGCCGCAACGTCAGCCGCAATCTGCGCGCTATATCAAAGTTTCGCGTGATTCCCCACTGACTGGTCTAAACAGCGCACAAAACAGCGGCCGACGAAAAACGCACTGCGCCACAATCAGCCGAAAAGCCCGCGCTCATCGTCAGCGCCGGGCGGCGTGTGGCCGAGCTGGCCCGTTTCAAACCATCACTCTGGAGGCCCTATGTCTGTAACACCGTTAAACTGGCGCGCTGCCGGCGCCCTCGCCGAACAATTGCTGGCCGGCTGGCAACGGCGTGGCGAACCCGGCGGCGCCATCACCCTGTTTGACGCCGAACAACTCCGCGCCACCGCCTGCGCCGGCCTGGCCGATCTGGCGCAGAATACCCCCTTCACCGTCGACAGCGTGGTGCGCTACGCCTCAGTGACCAAACATATCTTCGCCGCGCTGGCGCTGAACGCCACCGGCGGCGCCATTCGGCTCGATCAGCGCTTGGGCGAACTGCTGCCCGCCCTGCAGCCTGCGCTGGCGGACGTCACCGTCGGCCAGGCGCTGGACATGACCGGCGGCCTGCCCGACGTGCGCGAGACGCTCGGCTTGCTCGGCATCTCGCTGCACGCCGTCAGCGAGGCGCAGCCGGTCATGCAGTTTGTCGAAGGGCTGGAGAAGTTGAACTACGAAGCCGGCAGCGAGATCGCCTACAGCAATACCGGCTATCGGCTGCTGGAGGCCGCGCTGCGCAGCAAAGGGTATGATTTCGACCAACTGGTGCAACAGCACATCGCCCGGCCGCTGCAGGTACAGATGCAGGCGCCGGAAAGCTGGTTCGACGTGGTCCCGGGGTTGGTGCCGGGTTACTGGCGGGCGCCGCAGGGCTGGCAACACGCCAGCGCCGGCCTGCACCTTTCCGCCTCCGGTAGCCTGACCGGCAGCCTCCACGCCCTCACCCGCTGGCTGCAAACGCTGCTGGCCGACGAGGGCCCCGGCCAGGGCGTGCTGGCGCAACTCGGCGCCCCGCGCCGCCTCAATCAGGGCCAGTTCAGCGCCTATGGCCTGGGACTGGCGCAAACCCCGCTGGGCCGCCGCCGCTTGCTCGGCCACGGCGGTTCCCACGCCGGTTACAAAACCTATTTCCTGCTGGCGCCCGATCGCCAGGTCGGCGTCGCGCTGGTGGCCAACCGCGAAGACTGCGACAGTTTCGGTATGGCTTTGCAGGTGATGGCGGCGCTGCTGGGCGAACCTTTGCCGCAGCGCAGCACGGCGATCCCCGACGGCCTCTACGCCACGCTGGCCGAGCCGCACTGGCTGGAGGTTAAAGACGGCAACCTGGCCTATCTGGGCAGCGGTGAACCGCTGTATCAGGGCGAGGACGGGTACGCGGTGTCGCTGTCCGCCCATATGCCAATCAAATTGAAGTGGACCGGCGAAGCGGTCGAGGGCGAAGTCGGGCATGTGGCGCGCCGTTTTCTCCCGGTCACGGCCAACGGCGACTGCCTGAAGCATGTGCAGGGGCTGTGGTATCACCCGCACTATCGCACCGCTTTTGAAATTCGTGGCGATCGGGTACATATCGGCGTCGGCCCGGCGGCGCAGACCGGTACGCTCAGCCCGCTCGGCCAGGGCCGCATGCTGGTGGAGTGCCAGGACGGCCCGTGGTTAAAACGCTTTTGCCTCTATTTCCGCGGTTACAACGTGGATCTCATCGCCAACCGCAGCCGGATGCTGACCTTCCACCGCAGCACCGTCGGCCACGACTGACGCTCAGCCTGCGCTGCCGGTTTTGACCGCCAGCAGCGCATCCGCCAGCCGCCGTTTGTCGGCGGCGCTGAGGTTCACCTGATCCACCGACGCCATAAACGCCGCCCGATCCGCTTCGCCAAGCGGGCCGGCACGCAGCCGCTCCGCCAGCCGTTGCAATATCTGGCTGCTCAACCGCGCAATCTGCGGGCGCACCTGCGTCAACGGGCGCGGCTGCCAACCGGTTTCCGGGCTCGCCAGCCAGTCGGCACGATAGCGATACTGAATCGCCTTGGCGGCGTCCATCTGCGCGGCGATAAAAGGCCGCACCGACGCCGGTTCAAGCCCCAAACGCCCCGCCTCCGCCTGCGCGCTGGCCAACACCTTCGCCTCCTGCGCCAGGTCTTCGATCGGCAAATGCTGCTGGGCCTTGTAACCGGCAACGTCCTTCATCAACGACAGCCGTTGGTTCACCAGCTCGCCGAGGGCGGCAGCGCCGTCCGCCAACGCCGGAAAACTGGTCAAACAACAGGCGATCAATAACGCCCTGAACATGGCACCTCCCTTATGATGCGGTGAAAACGTCAGGCCTAAAGTTCACCACGTCCGCCCCGCGCTGGCAAATAAAAAGGCCCCGCCGCAGCGGGGCCCGATAACGCTCGACAGGCGTTAGTCGAACACGCCGTTGATGACGGAGGCCACAATCGCGGTGCTGAGCGCGACCAGCACCAGGTCGTCGCCGGCGATACGCCACTCATACCCCGGGTACTGCGGCAGCTCGCGCAGCATCGAGTAAGGCACCACTTTTTTGGCGATACCCGGCGGCAGCGGTTTACCGCGCGCCAGATTTTTGGCGATGCCCGGCGGCAGCGAGCTGTAGCCGGTCAGGCCATAGTTGTGCGCCAGCGAACGGGCGCGGTCGCGCGAGAGGCTGACTGATACCAGATTATCGTCGTTCCTATAGCCGCCTTTATCTTTATTGCCTTTGTTGCCGTGATTGCCGTTGTTACCGTTGTTGCCATGGTTACCGTTATTGCCGTGATTGCCGTGATTGCCGCTGTTGCCATGGCCATTACCGTTGCCGTTACCATTGCCGCCTTTGTCGGCCAGAGCCGGAGCGGATGACAACCCCAGTGACGCAATCAGCGCCAACACCGTTAGGGTCGTACGACGTTTGTTCATGTTGTGTATTCCTGCGTGGGTGACTCTATTGACTATAGCGGGCCGTTCCCGGACGAAGTATAAGGAAAACTCCGAGATGATGGCGCGCGAGACGGCAGACGCGCCAAAATCTTGTTTTAACGCAAAACGCCTCGAAAATGCCGATACTTACCTCAGATTTTTCTTGAAGAAAAATAAGCCTTACGCTAGCGTGGGAAAGTAACAAAAAAGAGTTAGCGTGCTCTTTTTCGTCGCACCTCAAATCTTATTCTTATCATCCATAATGATAATAGCGAACACTTCCCGCCTCTCCGTGCGGGATTCTTTTTCCCGCCGCAGTCGCCCTGATAGGGTGCTTTATGTTGAGATTTAGTTGCCGATAATTTACATTCGCTGTCTGAGAAACCTCAACCTCCCGCGGTGGCCAGGCTGGCAACGGGTGGGCGTTCAGGAGCAAAAGACGTGCAAATGACCCTCATGGAATACATCACTCGGCACTTTAACGGCGATCTTCATCGGTACGCGCAGTCGGAAGGCGTCAGCCGTGAACAAATCATTAGTTGGATAAATAATGAATGTCACGTGATCAAAGGCAGGCTGTTTATGCCGGTGAAGCATCTCCCGGTCGAACAAGCCCAGTGATGACGAAAAAAACCCCGCCAGGCGGGGTTTTCTGTTTCTGATAACACGGAAAATCAGAAGTTATAGCCGACCACGAGGTAATAACCCCAACCGGTAGACTTGATCGGGCCCTGCGGGGTGCCGATATCCGCGCCATCCTGCCACTGGCCGCCGTTATGGAAATAACGCGCCACGAAAGAATAGTGCCAGTGATCGTAGTTCAGCGCCAAAATATGGCTGGAGGCGATCGAGTTGCCGGTGCGTACCTGTTTGCCGGTGCCGTCAACCCAATGGCTGTCCTTGCCCAGATCGGAACCGAAGTCAAAGTTGGTGAAGCCGATGTAGCTCAGGTTGCCGCCCCATACCTGGGTCAATGGCACGAAGTATTTCACCTTGAAGCGGTAACCGTCCCAGCTGTTCTCGTTGGCAGCCTGGTAGTTTTCCCACTGGTATTTGGCATAGATGTTCATCGACAGGCTCATCGGCAGGCCGGTGTCGATATCGGTACCCAGACCCATGTACCAGGTATTTTGACGGCCGTCGGCGTTGTGGCCCAGATCATAGATGTAGTTGTTGGCGAAGTACCACTCTTTGAACGGCCCGAAGCTCAGATCGGTGCCGGTCAGTTTGTCGATGGAGAAGCGCGGTTCAATCTCCATAAACAGCGGGGAACCTTTGTTCCAGATGCCGCGATCCGGGGTGTTGCCCACGCCGAAGAACTTCGGCACGTCAACGTAGCCGTAGAAATCGAACCAGTCTTTCTTGGCGAAGGCTTCGTATTCGAGATACACGTCGTTGTTCAGTTGCGGCCCGAAACGGGTGTGGTAGCTGCCCACCACGTTAACGCTCTGGTGCCACCAGTCGGAGACGTATTGACTGTCTTTGCTATCAGCCATTGATGATGCACTGTAAGACGCTGCGAGCAGTACACCTGCTGCGAGAGCTATTTTTTTCATTTTATTACCACATGCTTAAAGGGCCATTTCCTGCCCGTTTAGAAAAGATGACAATGAGTCTGCCGACACCTGGCGTTGTCTTCACACAGAAACTCGGATGACGCGCGCATTATAGAAACCACTGACTGTAAGAATCTGTGATCCAGTTACGCATTTCGCGAATAGGTAATCGATTGCGTTCACATTTGTCAAATTATGTTTCATGCAAATTCACATTCGCTGTGATTTTTGTCATGCACAGCGATTTTTAGCGCAGTTTTTGAGCCAAATGACATCAGGGCGTCATCTGGTCACCATTGCGTCGTGGAAAAGAAAAAGCCGACGTATAAACGTCGGCCTTCATCAGAATGAGGAGAAAGTGCGGAACGTCAAATCAGTTCACCGCCGGCACCGCCTTGGCGATATTTTCCTGGCGGAACGCCACCTCCTCGCCGTTTTTCACCTCCCAGCTGGCGACCGGAATGTCGGTCTTGGGCGCCGCCGCAACGACCGAACCATAAATCAGCTTGTCGTCGCGACGCAAAATATAAACGTCGAGCTGATATTCATGCCGCAGATTCGCCGTGGTCAGGCGCACGGTATCGCCGCGCTCATAGTGATGCACGTCGATTTCGGGTTGTTGAATAAATTGAATGTCGCTTCTCATCATCGTCGTTCCTTCAGGCAACATGGCTAGTTAAATTCTAGTTCAACATTGCGCCGACGGCGGATAATTTCCGTTAATTTCCGCGAGTTGCCCGCCAGCAGATCAACGAGCCGAGGGTAACCATCGCCACGCCCTGCCAAAAATTGGCGGTCAGCGAGGTGTGCAATACCAGCGCGGCGAACACCGCCGACAGCACCGGGGTAAAATAAGAGACGGTGGCCAGCAGCGTCATGTTGCCGTGCAGAATGCCGACGTTCCAGGCGGCATACCCCGCTCCCATCGCCACCCCGGCGCACAGCAGCGTCACGGTCACGCCGAGGCTGAACTGCATGCCGCTTTCCGCGCTGAAGGCATACTTCAGCCACAGCGCGAGCGCGGTCAGCACGATAAACAGCACCACGCCGTTGCTGCCCTGGGCGATCTTCTTGGTCAGGTTGCAGTACAGCGCCCAGATCACCGCACCGCTGAACGCCAGCCCGTAGCTGAGCGGATTGCTGCGCACGTTGGCCAGCATTTGCGCCGGCGACCAGCCGCCCTCGCCGCTCATGATCCAGCCGATGCCGAACAGCGACAGCAGCAGCCCCGGCAGCAGCCACCATTTGGCCTTTTGCCCGTTGAGCGCCAACGCCATCAGCACGGTGAAACAGGGCCACAGGTAGTTGATCATGCCCACTTCTATCGCCTGCAGGCGGGTATTGGCGTAGCCGAGCGACAGCGACAGGCAGATCTCGTAGCTGACGAACAGCAGGCTGCCGACGATGAGATAAGGCCGCGGAAAGCTGCGCCATTTCGGCACGCCGAGCGCCACCAGCAAGAACGCCGCGCTGACGCTGTAGATCATCGCCGCGCCGCCGACAGGCCCCAGCCCTTCGCTGACGCTTCTGATCAGGCCGACGACGCTGCTCCACAGCACAATGGCCAATAAACCGAACAGCGTGGCGCGGGTACGCGAGGGCAAAGCGGGCATAAGGTAGGTCCAATAGGTTATTTTTTATCAGGTTTTTCACTCTACTGCTGCACGCGCCAAAAAGAAAGGCGGGAAACTCCCGCCTGTGAATTTATTGCTGCGGTTGCCGCTCCAGCTGCGGCGGCGGTTGGCGAAAACGCCGGGTCAGCCAGGCTAAATAGCCGAAGCCCAGCGTCGCCCAGATCAATCCCATGGTCAGCGAGCTCTTCTCCAGGTTCAGCCACAGCACGCCCACCGTCAGCGCCCCCACCAGCGGCAGGAACAGGAAGTTGAAACGATCCTTCCAGCTTTTGTTGCGCCCTTCGCGAATGAAGAAGTGGCTGATCACCGACAGGTTAACGAAGGTAAAGGCCACCAGCGCGCCAAAGTTGATCAGCGCCGTGGCAGTCACCAGATCGAATGACAACGCAGATAGCGCCACCAGCCCGACCATCAGCACGTTGAGCGCCGGCGTGCGCCATTTAGGGTGGATGTAACCGAAGAATTTCTCCGGGAACACGTTATCGCGCCCCATCACGTACAGCAGGCGCGACACGCTGGCGTGCGACGCCAGGCCGGAGGCCAGCGTGTTGATGAAGGTCACGCACAGGAAGATCGACTGGAACAGCTTGCCGCCTACGTACAGCGCGATCTCCGGCAGCGCGGCATCGGGCTGGTGGAAGCGTTGAATGGACGGGAAAAACAGCTGAATAAAGAACGACACGCTGATAAAGATCACCCCGCCGTACAGCGCGGTCAGGAAGATGGCGCGCGGGATCACCTTGGCGGCGTCGGGCGTCTCTTCGCACAGCGTGGTGACCGCATCGAAGCCGAGGAACGAGAAGCACAGGATAGTGGCGCCGGTAATGATCGGCAGCAGGTGCGCATTCTCGCTGAGGAACGGCCGCAGGCTCCACACCGTGCCCATCCCCTCGCCGTTGTGCAGGCCGCGCACCACCAGGTAGATGAACACCACAATGATCGCGACCTGCGCCAGTACGAACAGGGTATTGAAGTTGGCCACCAGATTGACGCTTTTCAGGTTGATGGCGGTAATCAAGATAACGAAGCCCACCACCCACACCCAGGGCGGCACTTCCGGGAACAGCGCGGTCAGGTAAATCTTCGCCAGCAGCGTGTTGATCATCGGCAGGAACAGATAATCGAGCAGCGATGACCACCCCACCAGAAAACCGACGTGCGGGTTGATCGCCTTCTGCGCATAGGTGTAGGCGGAGCCGGCGGTAGGAAACTGGCGCACCAGTTTACCGTAGCTGATGGCGGTAAACAGCACGCCGGCCAGCGCCAGCAGATAGGAGGTCGGCACATGGCCGTCGGTGAGGCCGGAGACGATGCCGAAGGTATCGAACACCGTCATCGGCGTCAGATAGGCCAGGCCCATCATCACCACCTGCCACAGCTTGAGGGATTTGCGCAGCTGCGGTTTGCCCGCCGGGCCGCCGTCGATGGCTTTAATCGTCATGGCATTTCCCCTCTTGGTCCTCTGCTGTCAACCGTGCAACGTCATTCAGAGAGGCCGCGGGGAAACTGCTGCTCAGGCGGCGGGAAAAACGGGTTGGGGTCAATGTCGGGCGGCCGGCGACCGGCCCGTAGGTACTGCGGCACAGGCAAACGTCTGCGCAGGGGGATGACTGAGTCATGGTTATTTCCTCGTCGGCGTCCTGTACGCCGTGATAGAAGAAATTCTGTACCGCAGCGCGCAGCCTCACCGGCCACAGGAGAGCCGATGAAATGCGCCGGACGCGCGCGGTCGTCGCAGGGTGAGCGGGATCAGGCGTTTTTCAGCATCCACTCGATTTCGGTTTCGGTGATCAGGCGCTCGAACTGCACCAGCTCATCGGTTTTGCAGGCCAGGTAGACATGGCTGAAGCGTTCGCCCAGCAGTGCATTGAGCACCGGCTGATGTTCGAACTCGTACAGTGCGTCACTCTGGCGAATCGGGAACGGCAGCCCGTCCTGCTCCAGCCCGTTGCCGGTCACCGGCTCAGGCAGCGGCAACGCGCTTTCCAGGCCGTAGACGATGCCGGCCAGAATGGTCGCCATCACCAGATAAGGGTTGGCGTCGGCACCCGCCACGCGGTACTCCACGCGGTGGTTATCGCGATCGCCGCAGGGAATGCGCAGCGCCACGGTGCGGTTGTTATGCCCCCAGGAGGCCTGGGTCGGCACATACATGCCGGGTTGGAAGCGGCGGTAGGCGTTGACGTTCGGCGCCAGCAGCGCCATCGAAGACGGCATCAGGGCGATCATGCCCGCCAGCGCCTGTTTCAGCAGCACCGAGTCTTCGCCATCGTCGTCGGCGAACACGTTGTTGCCCTGCGCGTTCAGCATGCTGATGTGCACGTGCATGCCGCTGCCGGCGTGCTCCTCATACGGCTTGGCCATAAAGGTCGCCTGCATGTTGTGGTTCTCGGCCACCATGCGCACCAGCCGCTTCAGCGCCAGCGCGTGATCGCAGGCCTGCAGCACGTCGTCGGTATGGTGCAGGTTGACTTCGAACTGCCCCGGCGACGCCTCCGCCACCGCGCCGTCCGCCGGAATGCCCTGCAAACGCGCCAGTTCGTCGATCTCGCTCAGCACGTCGGCGAAGTGGTTCAGGTTATCGACGGAATACACC
The DNA here is from genome assembly GCF_002935055.1 of Serratia sp. SSNIH1. NCBI lineage: Bacteria > Pseudomonadati > Pseudomonadota > Gammaproteobacteria > Enterobacterales > Yersiniaceae > Serratia > Serratia sp. SSNIH1. The sequence goes on along the minus strand of NZ_CP026383.1, from coordinate 2,644,645 downwards.
TGGCTTTGAGTGTTGCGCTCTTGCGTGCCCGGCGCGCACGGCGGCTGCAGATAGCCCTCCGCGTCGCGTTGACGATCGATGAGATAGAACTCCAACTCTACCGCTACCACGGGGGAAAGCCCGCGCTGACGCAAACGCTGCCACACTCGGTTCAGCACATTGCGCGGTTCAACGTCAAAGGGAGTGCCATCTTCATCCAGCATGGTGAGCAGCACCTGCGCAATATATTGCGGATCCGCCGCCGACGGCGTCAGCGTGCCCGGCACCGGCACGCACACGTGATCCGGCTCGCCCAGCTCCTGCCCCAGCCCGGCCTCTTCGACGACGTTGCCGAGAATATCCATCGCAAATACCGACGCCGGGAAGTAACAGCCCTTCTCCAGCTTGCTCAGGCCGCCGACCGGGATACGCTTGCCGCGGAAGCTGCCGTTCAGATCGGTCAACAGTACGTCGACATGTTGGGTTAACGGATAACGTTCCAGGTACTTCTTCACTTCGCGCTGGAACGCGCTACTTCGTCTCTCTTCACTGTGCTGAACAAAGTTTTCCACTTCTACGATGTTGGTCTGCATGGTTCACCCGCCGTTTGTGTTTTGCTGTCGTCGATGTTTATTGACCGTCTTGTTCAATATAATGCCCACAAATGAAACGTAGATGAAACAAATTTGTTTTGCAAGTGTTACTTTTGGTTTGAATATTGCCCAATCGACTGCTAGATTTATAGAATATTGAACGAAATCGGTGGTAGAGAAGCTTATCGTTCATAATTTCGAACGTACCAAGGGGATAGCATGGACAATATATTTAACAGACCAGTCATCGGCGTCGTCATGTGCAGGTATAGGTTAAACGGGCACCTCACACAGACCTTGCAAGAAAAGTACCTGAATGCCGTTATCACCGCCGGCGGCTTGCCGATCGCCCTGCCGCACGCGCTGGCAGAGCCGGAAATGCTGGCGGAACTGCTGCCGCGCCTCGACGGCATTTTGCTGCCGGGCAGCCCCAGTAATGTGCAGCCGCACCTTTATGGTGAAAACGGCGATGAGCCTGACGCCGATCCTGGCCGAGACGCGTTGAGCCTGGCGCTGATCCGCCAGGCGTTCGACAGGCGCATTCCCCTTTTCGCCATTTGCCGCGGCATGCAGGAGATGGTGGTCGCCACCCAAGGCACCCTGCATCGCCGCCTGTACGAACTGCCCGAGCTGCAGGAACACCGTGAAGATCACGACCTGCCGCTGGAACAGCAATACGCCCCCGCCCACGAAGTCATCGTTCAGGAAGGAGGGCTGCTTTCGCAACTGATACCGGATTGCAACAGATTCTGGGTGAACTCGCTGCACGGCCAGGGTGCCAAAACCCTGGGCGCGAGCGTTCGCATCGAGGCGCACGCCGCCGACGGGCTGGTGGAAGCGATCAGCGTGCGCGATCAGCCTTTCGCGCTCGGCGTGCAGTGGCACCCGGAGTGGAACAGCGACGAGTACGCCCTGTCGCGCCTGTTGTTTGATGGTTTCATCACCGCCTGTCGGAACTATCAAAAGGAAAAACGCCCATGAGCGACGTCAGCTTGGCACCGGGAAAACGTCTGTCGCAGATCCGTCAACAATTAGGGTTGTCGCAGCGCCGGGTCGCCGAACTGTCTGGGTTAACCCACAGCGCCATCAGCACTATCGAGCAGGACAAGGTCAGCCCGGCCATCAGCACGCTGCAAAAGCTGCTGACGGTATACGGTCTGTCGCTGTCGGCGTTTTTCGCCGAGCCGGAAAAACCGACGGAGCCGCAGATCGTGATTGGCAGTGACGATCTGATCGAAATCGGCAGCCAGGGCGTTTCGATGAAGCTTATCCACAACGGCGACCCGAACCGCACGCTGGCGATGATGATCGAGACCTACGAACCGGGCACCACCACCGGCGAGCGCATCAAACACCAAGGGGAAGAGATCGGCACGCTGCTGGAGGGCGAAGTGGTGCTGCAGGTCAACGGCCAGAGCTATCACCTGTTGGCCGGGCAAAGCTACGCCATCAATACCGGCATCCCCCACAGTTTCAGCAACACGTCGGCGCGCATTTGCCGGATTATCAGCGCCCATACGCCGACGACATTCTGATCAACGGAGCCAGGCATGAACTTTCACCATTTGCAGTATTGGCAACAACGGGCGCAGGCCCTGAAGATTGAGCACCAGCTGTTTATCGACGGCCGCTACCAGCCGGCCGCCGCGGGGAAAAGTTTCGCCGTGGAAGATCCCGCCGGGCGCCGTGAGCTGGCGCAGATCGCGCGGGGTGAAGCCGCCGACATCGATCGGGCGGTCAGCGCGGCGCGCGCCGCCTTTGAGCGTGGCGACTGGGCGCAGGCCGCCCCGGCGCAGCGTAAGGCCACGCTGCTGCGCTTCGCCGAGCTGATGGAGCAGCATCACGAAGAGCTGGCGCTGCTGGAAACGCTGGACACCGGCAAACCGATTCGCCACAGCCTGCGCGACGACGTGCCGGGCGCCATTCGCTGCATCCGCTGGTACGCCGAAGCGATCGATAAGGTGTACGGCGAAATCGCCCCCACCGGTCGCGATGCACTGGCGCTGATCGAGCGCGAGCCGATCGGCGTGGTCGGCGCCATCGTGCCCTGGAACTTCCCGCTGCTGCTGGCCTGCTGGAAACTCGGTCCGGCGCTGGCCGCCGGCAACAGCGTGGTGCTCAAACCCTCCGAAAAATCGCCGCTGAGCGCCATCCTGCTCGGCAAACTGGCGCAGCAGGCCGGGCTGCCGGACGGCGTGCTGAACGTGGTGCCCGGCTATGGCCACGATGCCGGCAAGGCGCTGGCGCTGCACCGCGACGTCGATGCCCTCACCTTCACCGGATCCACGCTGGTGGCGAAGCAGCTGATGATTTACGCCGGCGAATCGAACATGAAACGCGTCTGGCTGGAGGCCGGCGGCAAGAGCGCCAATATCGTCTTCGCCGATTGCCCGGATCTGGATCAGGCCGCCCGCAGCGCCGCCGCCGGCATCTTCTATAATCAGGGGCAGGTGTGCATCGCCGGCACTCGCCTGCTGGTCGAAGCGAGCATTGAGCAAGCGTTCCTGCAGGCGCTGCGCAAACACGCGGCGGCCTTCGTTCCCGGCGATCCGCTCGATCCCGCCACGGTGATGGGCACGCTGATCGACAGCGGCCACTGCGAAAAAGTGGCCGGCTATATCGATCGGGGGCTGAGCCAGGGCGCCGCGCTGTTCCTTGACGGGCGCGACCATCCGCAGGGCGACCACGCAGGCTACCTGGGGCCGACCATCCTCACCCAGGTGAACAACGCCATGAGCGTGGCGCGCGATGAAATCTTCGGCCCGGTGCTGGCGGTGACCACCTTCGACGACGAGCAACAGGCGCTGCAGCTGGCCAACGACAGCGACTACGGCCTCGGTGCCGCGGTCTGGACCCGCGATCTGGCCCGTGCGCACCGCATGGCGCGCCAACTGAAGGCCGGCACGGTGTTCGTCAACAACTACAACGACGGCGACATGACCGTCCCCTTCGGCGGCTACAAGCAGAGCGGCAACGGTCGCGACAAATCGCTGCACGCGCTGGACAAGTTCACCGAATTGAAAACCACCTGGATCTCGCTGGAATAAGGGTTTATCTCATGACTGAACACGTAAAAAGCTACTATGCGGCCACGGCCAACGCACATCAGCCCTATCCGCAACTGAATGAATCTATCGAGTGCGACGTCTGCGTGATCGGCGGCGGCTATACCGGCCTCTCCTCCGCGCTGTTTCTGGTGGAAGCCGGCTATAACGTGGTGGTGCTGGAAGCGGCGCGCATCGGTTTCGGCGCCAGCGGCCGCAACGGCGGCCAGTTGGTCAACTCTTACAGCCGCGACATCGATGTGATTGAAGAGCGCTACGGCGCGGAAAGCGCCCGCCTGCTCGGCAGCATGATGTTTGAAGGCGCGGAGATCATCCGCAGCCGCATCAGCCGCTACGCCATCGACTGCGACTACCGCCCCGGCGGCATCTTCGCCGCGCTGAACAACAAGCAGTTCCATGCGCTGATCGAGCAAAAACGCAACTGGGAACGCTACGGCAATACCCAGCTCGAGCTGCTCGATGCGGATCGGGTACGCCAGGAAGTTGCCAGCGATCGCTACGTCGGCGCGCTGCTCGATCACAGCGGCGGCCACATCCATCCGCTCAACCTGGCGCTGGGCGAGGCCGAGGCGATTCGCCTGCAGGGCGGGCGCATCTTCGAACAATCGGCGGTGACGAACATCCGCCACGGTGAACCGGCGCTCATCAGCACCGCCAACGGCCAAGTGAAGGCGCGTTTCGTCATCGTCGCCGGCAACGCCTATCTGGGCGACAAGCTGGAGCCGCGGCTGGCCAAGCGCAGCATGCCGTGCGGCACTCAGGTGGTGACCACCGAGCCGCTGGCGCCGGAGATCGCACAGGCGCTGATCCCGCAGAACTACTGCGTGGAAGACTGTAACTACCTGCTGGATTACTACCGCATCACCGCCGATCATCGCCTGCTGTACGGCGGCGGCGTGGTGTACGGCGCGCGCGATCCGGACGACATCGACAACCTGATACGGCCAAAATTGCTGAAGACCTTCCCGCAGCTGAAAGGGGTGCGTATCGATTATCGCTGGACCGGCAACTTCCTGCTGACGCTGTCGCGCATGCCGCAGTTCGGCCGGCTGGAGAATAACGTGTACTACATGCAGGGCTACAGCGGCCACGGCGTGACCTGCACCCATCTGGCAGGCAAGCTGATCGCCGAGTTGATGCGCGGCGACGCCGAACGCTTCGACGCCTTCGCCAAGCTGCCGCACCTGCCGTTCTTCGGCGGGCGCAATCTGCAGATCCCGTTCACCGCCATCGGCGCGGCCTACTACACGCTGCGCGACCGCATCGGCGTCTAAAACAGCAGGCCCGGTCATCCTGACCGGGCCTGTGCGTTAACGCTTAAACGATCTTCGGCTGGCCGTCCGAGGCGGTCGCCCCGCCATCGACCGGGATGTTGGCGCCATTGATAAAGCTGGCGTCGTCGCTGGCCAGGAACGCCATCACCGCCGCCACTTCTTCCGGCTCCGCCGCGCGGCCCAGCGCGATGCGCTCATTGAACTTGTCGCGGATCTCCTGCGGCCAACCATTGGTCATATTGGTTTTCACCAGGCTCGGGCAGACCGAGTTGATGCGCACGCCGTCACCGCCGTGGTCCAGCGCCATGGCGCGCGTCAGGTTGACCACCGCGCCTTTCGCCGCGCAGTAGTAGGCCGCGCCCCAGTCGCCGCCCAGGCCGGACACCGACGCGGTATTGACGATGCAGCCCTTGGTCTTCAGCAGGTGAGGCAAGGCGAATTTGGAGCAGAACACCACGCCGTCGATATCGACCCCGGCGATGCGGCGCCAGTCATCGACGCTGGTTTCCAGCACGCTGCCGGCCACGTGTACGCCGGCGTTGTTCAGCAGGACGTCGATGCGGCCCAGTTTTTCCGCCACCTCGTTCATCATTTTTTCAACCGCAACGTGATCGGACACGTCGATATGTACCGCCATCGCCCGGCCCTTCGGCAGCGAAGCGGCAACCTTATCTACCGCCTCTTTGGCCCAGTCGGCCAGCACCACGATGGCGCCCTCGGCGGAGAACCGCCGCGCCGCCGCTTCCCCCATGCCGTTGCCCGCACCGGTGATAACCACGACTTTATTGTCAAAACGCATGAGACCTCCTCCATGTGAACGTATTTATATAAGTCATACAAATCTCATTACCCCGAGGATAAGGCGCCTCTCCCCTGAGAGCCAGTCAAAACGTGCGGTTTATTAACCAAAAGGAGGTATGTCAGTGATTTCAATGCGCTGGATTAACCTTTATCGGATTTTGGCCAACATATTGATGGATAAAATAAAATTACGGTAAGTCACTATTTGTCTGGCGGATTGTCAGCGTGCGAGACTATTGCGGGTGTGCGGTTATGGCCACTCAGAGATAAAAGATGTGAATGAAAAACGGCAGCCGCCCGCAGGCGGCCGCGACTATTTCTTCTCGATGGGGACGACCAGCAGATCGACATTCAGTTCGTTGATCGCCTGGCGTGCCGAAGAAACCAGCCGGCTCCAGACATCGTGATGGTGGCCGAAGATCACCAGGTCGAACCCTTTCTCCTTCGCCACCCGATTCAGTTCCTCCGTCAACGCGCCGCGGCTGACGATCACCTCTTCGACCGGATAGGACGACTGCCCTTTGATCGCATTGAGCATATTCTTCACCCGCTCCGAAAAGGTGCGATCGGTGTAGTTGTAATCGCCCACGCCCAGATCGACGTAATAACCGGCGCGGTGAATATCGATATAGATCAGGGAAAGTTTGGCCTTGAGCGCGGCGGCCAGTCTGGCGCCTTTGCCCAGCAGGAACTCGGCGTCTTCGCTGAGATCCGTGGCGACAACGATATGCCGATAAGCCATGATGGCGGCCCTCCTCGTCAACTCCGTAAACAGGATGGCGCTCCTTGCCGCATGTTTCTCATGCATCTTAAGTTTAGCCCAGCGCGGGGTCGCTCGCCTGCCGCACCGTCGTTCCATCTGTGGAACAATGCATCCCGCCTGCACGGTCTACCGGATTTTTCTCCCCTCCCTACACTGTAGGCAAGTGCTGAGTTTCAGCCTTATCAATCAAAGAAGATACCCACTGACCTTACGACGAGAAAAGGAAAACACCATGAGCACTCCAGCCAACTTCAACGGCCAGCGTCCTGTTATTGATGCCAATGACGCGGTCATGCTCCTGATCGACCACCAAAGCGGCCTGTTCCAAACCGTCGCCGACATGCCGATGACCGAACTGCGCGCCCGCGCCGCCGCCCTGGCCAGCATCGCCACCCTCAGCAAACTGCCGGTGATCACCACCGCCTCGGTGCCGCAGGGCCCAAACGGCCCACTGATCCCGGAAATTCACCAAAATGCGCCGCACGCGCAATACGTCGCCCGCAAAGGGGAAATCAACGCCTGGGACAACCCGGACTTCGTAGCGGCGGTCAAAGCCACCGGCCGCAAAACCTTGATCATCGCCGGCACCATCACCAGCGTCTGCATGGCCTTCCCGTCCATCAGCGCGGTGGCCGAAGGCTATAAAGTGTTCGCGGTGATCGACGCCTCCGGCACCTACTCGAAAATGGCGCAGGAAATCACCCTGGCGCGCGTGGTACAGGCCGGCGTGGTGCCGATCGACACCGCCGGCGTGGCCTCCGAGCTGCAGGGCAGCTGGAACCGCGCCGACGCTCAGCAGTGGGCCGAGGTCTACACCAAAATCTTCCCGGCCTATCAGCTGCTGATCGAGAGCTACCTCAAGGCGCAGGACGTGGTGAAAAACAACGAACGGCTGGACTCGCAGCGTTAAGATCGCGGGCACAAAAAACCCCGGCCAAGGCCGGGGCTATTAATCGCGGGCCGGTGACTTTCCCGGCTGTCATGTTATGGCGTAAGCGTCCATCCAACACTCCAACATTACGCAGCCTAAGCGCGACTTTTTCACAACAGAAAAATAGACTGAAACGAGACGTTATTAATTCTGCGACAATCTGTTTTTCTGTTGCCAATAATAATTAATTATTGGAACGTCATCGAGGAATCGAACCCCAGTCCGCCAACGAATAATTTCGCTGCCGCTCTTCCTGCTGAGCTAATGACGTATTGGTAAAAACTCCGGGTGAACCCGGAGTTTATTCAGGCTGAGGACGTTATTTCTTAACTGCTCCGGCTTAAACCCTCATCGCTGTCGTAAGAAATCGTACCTCGGCCGAAAATTATAACGCGACCACGTTGCCGGCAGAAGGGCCCTTCATGCCATTCTCGATGGTGAACTCAACCTGTTGGCCTTCGTCCAGCGTTTTGAAATCGTTGCTCTGGATAGCAGAGAAATGTACGAACACGTCTTTGCTGCCGTCTGCCGGGGTGATAAAGCCGAAGCCTTTACCTGCATCGAACCATTTCACCAAACCTGTCATTTTAGTAGACATAGAGATATTTCCTTTATATTTTTGCGACGCCATATGGCGATAGAGGTCTGTTTTTATTGGAAACTTATGGGGCACTAGAGAAGAAAATTCGCGGGAAAAGAGGTATCTGAGGGATATCGCTAATACTGAGAACTGCTTTACTAAAACTGCTTTCATAAGGTCTGTACTACAAACCGATGACGCTATTTACACACGGCTGAGTTATTTAAGCAAGATATATTTTAAATTATATTCATCTGCCTCATAAATTTATTACCGCAAAGCACCGCCTGCATCTGCCGCTAACGGCCTATGAAAAAATTTTTTCGCACTGCTGGATCATACCGGCGATTCATTATAGAACTAGGTTCCCCCTTCTTACAGGCCGCTAACCGATGATCGATATGCAAGCCGTGCTCGCCGTTTTCACCGTCTATATCGTCGGCGTGGTGATCCCCGGCCCCAATTTTGTCGCCGTCGCCCACAAAGCCGTTTCCGCGCGCCGCAGCGAGGCTTTCGCTCTGGTGGCGGGCATTGTCTTGGTCAACCTGTTCTGGGCGAGCAGCGCCCTGCTCGGCGTCGGTATAATTTTCGCCTTGTTCCCCTGGTTGGCGCTAGCGGTAAAAGTGGCCGGCGCCGGCTATTTACTGTGGTTCGGCTATCGGCTTATCGCCCAAGCGGCGCCTTCTTCCGGCCCCTCCACGGTGACCGGAAAAAGCGGTTTTCGCGTCGCCTTTCTGCAGGGCATCGCCACCAACATCGCCAACCCCAAATCTATCGCCTTTTACGCCGCGGTGTTTTCGTCGGCGGCGCCTGCCCATGTCTCCATGCCCACCTTCGCCGCCATGCTGCTGGAGGTCGCGGTAGTCGCTAGCCTGTGGTATGGCCTGGTGGCGCTGGTGCTATCGCACGCGCCGATCGCCAGCGCCTACCGACGCAGTAAAGCCTGGATCGATCGCGCCTGCGGCGTGCTGATCATCAGCCTGGGCATCAGGCAGCTCTTCAGCCGATGATTGCGATCCCCAACCGCTCCAGCAGTTGAGCGGCCTGGTGACTGTCCATTTTAACGCCCTGCAGATCGGTGGTGCGCAAATCCAACTCGCCCAGTTCCGCGTTGCTCAGATCGCACTGGGTGACATCGGCGGCGCGCCAGTCAAAACCGGAGAATTCGCCGCCGGACAGATCGGAGCCGCTGAAGCTGGCGCCGAGCACCTGCGCACCGTGCCAACGGTTTTCCCACAGCTCGCATTTCTCCAACACCACTTTGGCAAAATTGGCGTAGCTCAGGTTGCTCTTGGTGATATAGGCGCTGCAAAACCAGGTGCGGCTGGTGATCATATTCATAAAGCTGGCGCCGCGAAAATCTGCTCCCTGCGCGCGACATTCGCGGATCTCCACCCCCAATGCGTCAACGTGGCGGAAATCGGCCATCGATAAATCGCAGCTTCTAAAACTCGCGTCTTTCAGGATCGCGCGGCTGAAGTTACCGCCCTGTCGGCTCTCGCGATCGTAAAATTGACAGCCGATGAATTCGGTGCCGGTCAGATCGGCACCCGAAAAATCACACAGCATAAAGCTGCCGTTTTCAATTTTTTCGCCGGTAAAGCGGTTACGGTCAATCTTTTCACCCTTCAACATCAGACTCATCGCAGCGCACCTGTTTATTTATACAGTTAGTGCGGCATTTAATCCTATTCCGGCCGGGTTGGCAACCGTCGCCGATCGGCGGGCCTCCGCTCTAACGCCACCCTGACGATGCTGAACGTCCTGGTTCTCTCGGCCTGAGCGACGTCGGCAAACAAACGGGGGTAACGGGAGTTGACGACCCACACCTGGCCATCGCGCAGCGCGGCGCCGGTCGGCCCATCCAATTCCGGCGGCGTGTCGACCGCCGTGATATGCGCGCTGGCCCAGCCGTCGTTCGAGGAGAGCAGCATTACGTCGCCGGACATGCTCCCCTTTGCCCCCGGAAAAGACTGTACGATCACCAATTCATGGGCATTTTTGAGCCGCAGCCCGTCGGCCCTTTCAGCCGCTGCGGCAGCCTGATTTCACTTATCGCAGGCGCGTTATCCAACGTCACCTTCCACAACAGCCCTCGGGTGTAGTCCGCCGCAATCAGATAGCCATCCGGGTGAGACACGATGCCGTTGAGATAAGGCTGCGTGCCCTGCGCAGCGGCGGGAGCGTCGGCCGGCATCAAACGCGCTGAGCGCATCAGAATCGATACCTGGCGCGTTGCCCGGTCGATCTTGTAAATCTGCGGCTGGAAGCTGTCGGTCACGTAGATATTGCCCTGCGCGTCGAGCGCCAGATCGTTGGCCAGCGTCGGCCCACGGCTTAACGATGAGAGATCGTACGTCTGCTGCAGCTCGCCGGTATCGAGATTGAACTCCAGCACCTGCGCCACGCGATTGCGCGTACCGGGCGCAGAGCTGAGGGAGCCCCCACGTCTTCGTTGCACACCAGCACCCGATTACGCTCGGCGTCCACCAGCATGCCGGAGGTGGTGATAAGCCCCTTACCGGTGGAAAACCGCCGATAGCGGCCATTGGGATAAACCAGGCCAAGCTGCCCGCCGCGCAGGGAGGAGACGAGGAACGCACCGGCGCGCGGGTTCCAGGCGACGCCCTCAGGGTAAGCGCCGGCGGCGCTGTAATAAGAAAGAAAAGAGGCTGAAGCGGAACATGAGCATGACCCTGATAAGGACTCGGATCGCTAGAGTAGGATCGCGTCGTTCACGGCACCAGCCGGGAAAAAGGCAATGCGCCACTAAAAAAATCGCAGTAATCGGCGCAAAAGAAAACCGCCCGGTGCGGGCGGTTGAGGTGACGGCGAACCATTACTTCAGGGCTTCCTGAATGGCGTCGGCCATCGGGCCGATGTGCTTCTCCGCCGCCTTCAGCTGGAAATCCACGCCATTGCCATCGTTGGTGTCTGACAGCGTAGCCTTGATAAGCTCCAGCGCCGCCTGCACCGCCACCAGCCGCTTGTGCTGTTCGTCCGTGACCGGTTCGGCGCCCATGTTTGCCGGATAGTAATGCTCTAACATCGCGATCTCCTTTTGATGACGTTAAACCTTAACCTACCAGAAAACCGCGCATTTATTAAGGAAACCGCGCCCGGCGCGGCCGAATGGCGATAAATTGCACTATACTGGGCAAACCCGCCCTCCTGCCACAGGATCACCGCCATGTCATTCCAGGGAAGCTGCCACTGCGGCGCCGTCACCTTCTCCGTGGACGCCGAACTGCCCACCGAGGCCCTCAGCTGCAACTGTTCGATCTGCCGCCGCAAAGGGCTGCTGCTGTCGTTCTTCCCCATCAGCGCCTTCACGCTCAACAGCGGCCAGGACCAGCTCAGCACCTACACCTTCAATCACCACAAGATCCGCCATCAGTTCTGCCGAGTCTGCGGTGCCCAGCCCTTCGCCTACGGCACTGCGCCGGACGGCGCCGCGATGTGCGCCGTCAACCTGCGCTGCGTGCCTGACATTGCGCTGGATGCGTTGCAGATCCACAGTTACGACGGCGCCAGCGTCTGAGATCCCGCGTTTTCAGCGGTAGACGGAGAATTTCTTGGTCAGCGGCTTAAGCTGTTCGGCGTCGCCGTAGAGCGCCACCGCCACGAAATCCAGCTGTTCGTAAGGGGTGTTGGCGGTGTCGGCGATCTGCTGCTCGGCGGAGTGCGACAGCATGGTGGTGGTGAAGAAGTTGGACAACACGCCCTCTTCCTTGCACTTCAGAATCAGGTTGCTGAGCTGGCTGCTGTTCTTGGCCTGCAGGATCACGATCGGATAGTGGCTCATATTGGCGCTGACGCCGTCGAGGTTGCTCGGATAGTGGTGAAACTCGCGCTGCTCGATCAGATCGGTGATGCCCGCCGTCAGATGGCAGGAAGCGTTAAACAGCGTGGCCGGTTCGTGGTTGCGGTTAAGGATGATATAAAATTTTTTCTCGTTGTCGCTGTACATACTCTTCTCCTTGAATAGACAACCCTTTTTACCCAAGCCAAGGGCGGTTTTCAAGGCGAGATAAGGGCCGCGTCCGGCCCCGTGATAACGTTTCAGACTCAGATCCCGCCTTCGCCCGGGCCCTGCGGCTGCGCCACCTGATGCAGCACGGTGATGTTCTGCAGGACAGTACCGCCGTCGATCGGTTTCATCTGGCCGTCGCGATCTTTATAGTGCGTCGGTTTGGCGCCGTGGAAGAACAGCCCGGCGTTGACCTGCACGCCCAGATAGCCGGCGCTTGGCGGCAGGCGCTGCACGTCGGTCCAGGGGTTGGAAACCGGCACGAACTGGAATCCCTCGCCCGTCTTCGCATACAGCGGACGCAGCAGCGTGACAAAAGCCATCATCGGCGACAGCGCGTCTTTAAAGATCTGCACCGGCCGATCGATCGTCATCAGGAAACCCTGCGGCTGCTCCTCAACCGTGTCGAGGCTCAGGCTGCTGCTGATATCATCACCCCGGCCGCCGTAGCTCCACTCCATCACCGGCGCTCCGTTTTCATTCATCATCTCTGACATACACTGCTCCTTATAAATAAAATTGATCGGGCACGCTCGCTGCGTGCCGGAACAGTAAACCGCTGAACGGGCACCCGCGTCCAAGCAGGGCGGCACGCTGGCGAACCAAACAACAAAGGCGCGCAATCCATAAAGCTCGAAATGAATAATTTCTCCGCGTGATAGCGCAGCATTTGAACGACCTCAGCCGTTGCAAGAGCTCATAGTGATGGCGTTACCGCCACTGGAGAGTGTTATGACCGCGATTAAACCGGACGCCATCGACCGCGTTCTTCCCGCCGCCACACCCTGGTTAGCCGTCGTCAACGTGCTGTTCGCCGGCATCGCCGCGGCGCTGCACGTGGGCAAGGCCACCATTGCCTTGCCGGCGCTGCAGGCCGAGTTTGGCCGTTCGCTTGAGGCGCTGAGCTGGGTGATTTCGGCCTTTCCCTTCGTCGGGGTGTTCGGCGGCATCGCTGCCGGGCTGCTGGTGCGCCGCTGGGGCGATCGGCGCCTGCTGGCGCTCGGGCTGCTGATCGTCAGCGCCGCCAGCTTTACCGGCGCCACGCTACACGACTTCGGCGGGTTGATCGTCAGCCGCTTTGTCGAAGGCCTCGGCTTCGTGATCGTGGTGGTCTCCTCACCAGCAGTGCTGAACCGCCTCGTCGCCCCGGCGCAGCGCAGCCTGGTGTTCGGCATCTGGAGCACCTTCATGCCGGCGGGCATCGCCGTTTCGCTGTTTTTCGGCCCCCATCTCGCCGACTGGCAACAAAGTTGGCAGGCCGGTGCGGCGTTGACGCTGTTGGCCGCCCTGATGCTGCCGCTGACCACCTCCCGCCGTGCCGCCGAGGCGCACGTTCCGCCGTTACAGCTGCGGCAAGCGCTGGGTGCGATGCTGCGGGCGCGTCGGCCGCTGTTGCTGGCGCTGATGTTCACCACTTACAACCTGCAGTTTTTCTCGGTGATGACCTTCTTGCCGATCTTCCTGATGCAACGCATCGGCCTGTCGCTGGCGGCCGCCGGCGGCATCAGCGCGGCGGCGGTGGCGGCGAACATCATCGGTAACCTCGCCGCCGGGCTCTTGCTGTCGCGTGGTCTGCGGGCCGGTAGCCTGCTCGCGGCCACCAGCCTGATCATAGGCATCTTCGGCATCGGCATTTTCCTGCCGATGACGCCCAACGGCCTGCTGATCCCCTTGTGTTTCCTGTTCTGCGCCATCGCCGGCATGCTGCCCGCCACCATTCTGGCCGCCACGCCGGCGGCGACGCCGGAACCGACGCTGCTGCCGCTGAGCCTGGGGCTGGTGATGCAGGGGAACTATCTCGGCCAGGTGATCGGCCCGGTCGCGCTGAGCGCCATCGTGGCCGCGGCCGGTTGGGCGGCCCCGGCGTGGCTGGTGCTGGCGGCTGCGGTGTCAGGGGCGCTGTTGGCGCTGGCTTTTCTCAGCCGGCGGCATAATGCGGGGTAATAAGCAGAAAAGTCGTTCTGTTTGTGATAAGCGGTGCTGAATTTTCCCTGGTGCAGGTGCCTGCCTATCGCGAAGGGTAAGGCCAGTGATGATCAAGGCCCGATAATGACAAGGCGCCGGTGGCCGCGAAATACACCAGCAGGCCGGCAAAGGCGATCAGTAGCGTTTTCTCGATGACGCCGAGTCGTTTGCGTTCAGTCATTTGCATACTCCTTCGTGATATCGGGCGAACGGCCGCCCTCATCAACACCAGGAAAGCCTGGCGCAGGCGGCAAGCGCGGCTCACAAAATGAAACACAATCGATAAATTTTATTAATTATTTAGCCCTCTTTCTTTTCTCATGCCGCCGCCTGTTCACCGTGTGGCACCCGCCTTGCCCTTAATAACCCTATGGAATACGCCACTAAAAATCCCCTACCGGTTAAGCAAAGGTGATGATAGTGTTGTTTTCATTCAGTTCATCTATGCTGAAAATTCATCTTTTGAGGGACGACTATGATGTCTAAAGGCATTTCCAAAGGATTCTTTATCCTGATCCTGTTTATCGTCACCGCCGCCTTTCTCGACGTGCTGGGGCCTTACTACTCCTCGGTGCTGTGGGCGATTATTCTGGCGGTGATTTTCCATCCGGTGAAAAAGAAGCTGAAGCAGTACGTCGGCGAACGCAACGGCGTGGTGTCGCTGCTGACGTTGGCGCTGATCTGCCTGATCGTGTTCACGCCATTGGCGATCATCGCCTCGTCGCTGGCGATGGAATTCAACGTGATCTACACCAAGCTGCAGACCAACAACAGCCAATTGCCGACCATGCTGGCGGACTTTATGCGCCACCTGCCCGGCTGGGCGCAGCGCTTCCTGGCGGAGCATAACCTCAACAGCGCCGCCGAGATCCAAAAGCAGCTTTCCGAGGTGGCGCTCAAAGGTGGGCAATACCTGGCGGGCAGCGTGTTCCTGATCGGCAAGGGCACCTTCAACTTCGTCGTCGGTTTCGGCGTAATGCTCTACCTGCTGTTCTTCCTGCTGAAAGACGGCCCCTATCTGGTAAACCTGGCGCTCGAAGCGCTGCCGCTCTCCCAGCACGTGAAGCACCACCTGTTCGTGAAGTTCGCCGCCGTCTCCCGCGCCACCGTCAAGGGCACGGTGGTGGTCGCCGTAGTGCAAGGTGCGCTCGGCGGGCTGGCGTTTTACTTTACCGGCATCGACGGCAGCCTGCTGTGGGGCGCGCTGATGGCGTTCCTGTCGATCATTCCGGCCGCGGGCTCCGCCATCATCTGGGTGCCGGCGGTGATCTACTTCTTCGCCACCGGCATGCTGTGGAAAGCCATTTTCCTGGTGGTGTTCTTCGTGGTGGTGATCGGCCTGGTGGACAACATCCTGCGCCCGCTGCTGGTGGGCAAAGACACCAAAATGCCGGACTACCTGATCCTGATCTCCACCCTGGGCGGCATGGAGATCTACGGCATCAACGGCTTCGTCATCGGCCCCTTGATCGCCGCGCTGTTCATCGCCTGCTGGAACATCCTGTCCGGCCGCGACAGCGAGGAAAACATCGAAGAGATCGACGAAGAATTCATCGAAGAAGGCAAAAACCATCCCGACGCGGCGGAGTAACCCTCCCGCAGCGAATCACGCCGGGGCCCAGTTGGGCCCCTTTTTTTGTCTGTGGTATCCTTGCCGCGCTTACAAGGAAGAACGGGTTTCGTTATGCTTATTTTTTACGCCACGCTGGCTATCGC
This sequence comes from Serratia sp. SSNIH1, assembly GCF_002935055.1. Taxonomy (NCBI): domain Bacteria; kingdom Pseudomonadati; phylum Pseudomonadota; class Gammaproteobacteria; order Enterobacterales; family Yersiniaceae; genus Serratia; species Serratia sp. SSNIH1. Next base: position 2,628,948 of record NZ_CP026383.1, on the reverse strand, counting down.
CTTCACTCTGCTGTGCCTGATGGCCTTTTTCTATTGCGCTTATCAGCTGTCGAAGCACGGCGACGTCAAATTTTTGGCCTCGCTTTCCGTGCTGCTCTTCGCGCTGCTGGCCTTCTATGCCGCTTATGGCTACGTCAGCACCTGGCTGCAACAGCAGGCGGTCGATGTCCGGCTTTATTAGCGCGCCGGGATAAAAAATACCTGCTCCGGATCGCCGTCATCGAGATTGTCAATCTGGCCGCTGGCAACAAACCCGGCGTTCAACAGCAGCCGCTGCATCGGCAGGTTGGAGCGATTGGTGGAGGTGAACAGCTTCGGGTGCCGACAGTGGGACTTCAACGCCGTAATCAGCACCAGCCCGACGCCCCGGCGACGATAGCGCTCGCCAACCATCAGCAGCTCGATAAAGCCGCAGCCGAAGAAGTGATAGTGCAGCACGCCGTAACCCATCACCACGCCCCGTTGTTCAGCAAGATAACGATACCCTGCCCGCAACAGGTGCGGATCTGCGCCGCGCGCCGCGGATCGTATTCGGCGACGCTGTCGAGGGCGATCAGGGCTGCGGCATCGGTTTCAGTGGCAAGACGAACAGGCATGTATACCCCCTTATGTTTATGGGTAGCGGCGATACCGCATCAACGAAACGGCAACCGCGGCGGGATAGTTTTTACATCCCGGTCGAATTTTGTAATCCTATTATAGAGTTACCAAAACACACGCCAAGGAAGGAAAGCATTTCCCGATGAGAATACCGCAAATCTCCGCCGCCCTGCTGTTTACCCTGCTGCTGGCCGGCTGCCAGTTCCACAAAACCGTGTTCCCGCCGCCGTATATCGGCACCCCGCAAGAGATCGGCACCTACGAAGTGAAAGGGCTGACGTTCGTCACCACCGTCACCTTCAGCGGCCTGTTCGCCGAAGATCTGGTGCGCGAATACGCACAGAAACATCACTACCGCTATTACGTGGTAACGATGCGCAGCAACGGTTTTAAAGATCGAGCAGAGCGCGTGAGCGCGATGATGTATCGGTAGGAGCGCCGGCCCTGATTTGCAAACCTGCATCAGGGCTCTACTTCAAAACCCCATCTCGCTCGATGCCGCCGCAGGTAAGCTCTGTTCTTTTCAGACAACCCGCTAATGTTGGCGTCCAACGGGATCCTTAGCTCGCCTAACAAACCGCTCATCGTCCGTGAATACAACAAACGTCCGTCATCGGCAAAACTGATCATGCCGCGATCGAACAGCTTGTCCAGATTGGGGATTAACGGCAGACCATTGTGCGGATCCACTTTTTCTTCTGAGGTCGCAATCGACCAGGCAACGATGTGAGAGGCAATGAGAATGGACGGCTCCGCAATCCCCGTGACGGCGCACCGGTTTCCCCACCGCTTTAACATTTTATCGCGATAGGGGCCATGCCCAATCCGCGCCTGAATCACCGTTGCTTGCTCACCACCGATCTCTTTGGTGATTTCGACGGTATCCGCATGGAAATGGATCGAGAGATTTTCCGAGATAAAACAGGCGATCAACGCGGCTGCCGGTGCGGGGATCTCGCACATATAGTTTTCGGTGCATCCGCCTGTCTTATTAAAAACGCGCGGAAGGCAAGTCGGGTTGTGCATGCGTATGAACGCCTGATTAAAAAGGGAAACATCAATGGGTAGTTCAAGGCACGTCAGTTTCAAATCGACTTTGGTACCCGCAATATGCCGCGGTCCCGCAGCCCGATACTCCGGCCGCGGTGCAGAGTAAGCATCGCGTACCGCTGTCGCCACGCCGATTATCCTCCTACCCTTGTGGCAAAAAATCAGGTCACCCTCTTTGACTTTTTTGACCGTTTCCCACCCGGCAGGTTTAAACATGTTCCCCGTTTTATTTATTCCATATTGCGGCGCCCACAGGAATTCGCCCTTCAAAACTTCCGCGACGCTGCCACCGATGTTGACCCAGAAAAAACGCATTGCCACTCTTTTATAATCAGGAGTTTTAAGGGTTATCGTCACCATTCATCAATGGCTTTAGTGATTTTCACCCATTAACGCAGGGTGCAGGCAATAAAAAATCCCGGCCTTGACCGGGATAGCGTTGCTTATTCACTGAGGGCGAAATTCCAACGTGATAATTTGGAACGCATTTTGGATCTCTGGCGTTGGCGGCTTAGGCAGACGCGCATCGGCAACCGCCTGCATGGCGGCACGGCAAAGATCCGGATCGCCTCCTTCAGTTCGAACACCGACTGGCATGCCGTCCGGCGCCAGCGTGATACGCAATGTACAGCGTTGGCCTGAGTAAGTGGCGGCGTCTTTTAAATGGCGTTGAATCTCAGCTTGCACCTGAGTCATGTAATGTAATTTTTCTTTTCCCGGCGCAGGCGTCTTTGGGTCACCAAGGTTGGCGAAAAGATCATCGACCTCTTTATTCGCCGGATCGTTTTGGCTGGGGGCAGTGTGCTTGGTACACCCCGTTAACGTCAGCGCGGTCATCGCTGCCAATAGTATGGCGATGCCGGTTTTGTAGCCTGAATGCGTTATTATCATATCCCTGTCCTTATGGATGATTATCAGCCGAATCAACGTTGTATTCGAAAAGATCCCCGGCGCATACTTATACAGAATTAACGCCAAACCACCAGAGACATTGTTAGTATCAAGCATCGGCATGCGGAGTATCTTGGGCCGATGATGACATGAAGCCATAGCACCCTCACCGGGCAGTACGTCTGCGAACCCTGACCTATCGATAACTTTGTTATCCGAACGATCAATCACCCCATCAATAAATTAAGAAATTCTTAATTTTTATCGCATTAAAAGCGTTTCAACGCTAGCAATCTGGAGATTCTGCCTATACTTACTTTCCTGCTATTAAATTCATTTAAGTAACCAGGATGGTAAGTATGAAAAGTAAACGACTCTTTGCCGCGCTTCTTACTGCGACTACGGTGATGTTCATAGCGGGCTGCGCTTCCAATCAGGCGATCAAAACAACGGATGGCAAGACCATTGTCACCGACGGCAAGCCTCAGGTCGATAAAGATACCGGGTTAGTCTCCTATCGAAATGCAGAAACGGGCAAAACGGAACAAATCAATCGAGACCAAATTGCAAACATGAGTGAGTTGGATAACTAAAAGGAGCTACAAATGAAAAAAACGCTTGTTCTTCCCGCGATCGCCCTGGTTGCCATCGCCGCACTGTCAGGCTGCACACGCACCAGCTACGCCATCCATACCCACGACGGGCGAACGCTCATCAGTGACGGCAAGCCGAAAGAAACCGCTGCCGGGTTGATCGGTTATACCGACGCCAATGGCGTTAAACAGCAAATCAACAAGACGGAAGTCAAAGAGGTTTCAGAGATCCCGCATTAAGATTTCGATAACCTTAGCCAGCTAAAACCAAGGGAGCCAATGGCTCCTTTTCTACTCAAAAAACCGGCGCGCTTGCGTGAATTTAACGATAACACCGATAAACACCTGACATTTAGCGCCAACGTTCTCAGGTTTGCCATAGGGATCTCTCCTTTCCCTGCATCAAGCAGCTATAATCCAAAAAGTGGAGTTTTTTGATAACGATAAGGAGGGAGTATGTATAAAACAATCTTGGTTCCCGTGGATATTACCGAGCCGGAATTAACACAGCAGGTCATCCCGCATGTCAACGCGCTCGCCAGGCTCGAAGACTCCCACGTCCATTTCCTGGCGGTGATCCCGTCGCGCGCCACCTACGCGGCCTTCGGCTTTGCCGCCACCGCGGCGGTGGAAACCAAAGATGAAACCATTGCGCTAGCGACCGAGGGGCTGGCAAAAGCGGCAAAACAATTCAGCGTGCCTGAAGATAGAGTGACCACGCACGTTGCCGTCGGCGATCCTAAAGATCAGATCCTGGAACTTGCTGATGCGCTTAACGCGGAGATTATTGTGATGGGTTCCAACCGCCCTTCTGCGATCACTTACCTCCTCGGCTCCAATGCCACCGCCGTTGTCCGCCACGCCAATTGCCCGGTGCTGGTCGTGCGTGAATCGGCTAACGCCGCTCGCTGAGCCTGTCCGATACCTCACTCATATTTGAACAATAAAAAACGGGAGCCCTAAGGCTCCCGCTCTCATTCAAGCGCTGAACACACTTACATGTGCTTAACGATAGCGTCGCCAAACTCTGAACATTTCAGCAGTTTAGCGCCTTCCATCAGGCGTTCGAAGTCATAGGTCACGGTCTTGGCGGCGATGGCGCCTTCCATGCCTTTAACGATCAGGTCAGCCGCTTCGAACCAGCCCATGTGGCGCAGCATCATTTCTGCGGACAGAATGATGGAGCCTGGGTTCACTTTGTCCTGGCCGGCGTACTTCGGCGCGGTGCCGTGAGTCGCTTCGAACAGCGCGCAGTCGGAGCCGATGTTGGCGCCCGGTGCGATACCGATGCCGCCAACCTGGGCCGCCAGGGCGTCGGAGATGTAGTCGCCGTTCAGGTTCATACAGGCGATCACGTCGTATTCCGCCGGGCGCAGCAGGATCTGCTGCAGGAAGGCGTCGGCGATCACGTCTTTAACCACGATCTCTTTGCCGGTGTTCGGGTTCTTGATCTTCAGCCATGGGCCGCCGTCGATCAGCTCGCCGCCGAACTCTTCGCGCGCCAGCTCATAGCCCCAATCCTTGAAGGCACCTTCGGTGAACTTCATGATGTTGCCTTTGTGAACCAGGGTCACAGAGTCACGGTCGTTGGTGATGGCGTATTCGATCGCCGCACGCACCAGACGCTTGGTCCCTTCTTCGGAGCATGGCTTCACGCCGATACCGCACTGCTCTGGGAAGCGGATTTTCTTCACGCCCATTTCGTCGCGCAGGAATTTGATCACTTTGTCCGCTTCGGCGGAGCCGGCTTTCCACTCGATGCCGGCGTAGATGTCTTCGGCGTTTTCGCGGAAGATCACCATGTCGGTCAGCTCAGGCTGTTTCACCGGGCTTGGGGTACCCTGGTAGTAACGCACCGGGCGCAGACACACGTACAGATCCAGCTGCTGGCGCAGGGCCACGTTCAGAGAACGGATGCCGCCGCCGACCGGGGTGGTCAGGGGGCCTTTGATGGCGACGCGGTAGTCGCGGATCAGGTCCAGAGTTTCGTCCGGCAGCCACACGTCTTTACCGTAAACGTGGGTAGATTTTTCGCCGGTGTAGATTTCCATCCAGGAGATTTTACGTTCGCCGTGGTAAGCCTTTTTAACGGCCGCATCAACCACGTGGATCATGGCAGGAGTCACGTCAACGCCGATGCCGTCGCCTTCGATGAACGGGATGATCGGGTTATGAGGAACAACCAGTTTACCCTGGGCGTCAACCGTGATTTTTTTACCTTCTGCCGGAACAACTACTTTGCTTTCCATCAACCTCTCCTTCAAGCGCAATTTTGTTAATGCTTTGTAAGATGCGTGTAGATACTACTTGAATATTCGGTCCGCGCCAATCCGAAACGGATTCGGTTATAATGCGCTTATCATCCGTAATCTCAACTGTTATGAAAAAATTCTCTGTTAGAAATCACAACGTTAAACGATTCAGCAAGCCGAATGCCGCCAAACCCGCCGCGCCGAAAGGGCCGCGCCGAATTGTGTTATTCAACAAGCCCTTCGACGTGTTGCCGCAGTTCACCGACGAAGCCGGCCGCGCCACGCTGAAAGAGTACATCCCCTTCCCCGACGTTTACGCCGCCGGGCGCCTGGATCGCGACAGCGAAGGGCTGCTGGTGCTGACCAACGACGGCCAGCTGCAGGCGCAGCTCACCCAGCCGGGGAAGCGCACCGGCAAAATCTATTATGTGCAGGTCGAGGGCGCGCCGCAGGAGAGCAATCTGGCGCCATTGCGCAGCGGCGTCACGCTGAAAGACGGCCCCACGCTGCCCGCCGGGGTGGAGTTGGTGGCCGAGCCGCAGTGGCTGTGGCCGCGCAACCCACCGATCCGCGAACGTAAATCCATCCCCACTTGCTGGCTGAAAATCACCCTGTATGAAGGGCGAAACCGCCAGGTGCGTCGTATGACGGCGCATATCGGGTTCCCTACCCTGCGCCTGATTCGCTACAGTATGGGTAATCTTTCGCTGGGTTCACTGCAGCCTGGTGAATGGAAAAGCATCGATTCTCTGTAGACCGATAACCGATGGAGGCGCCATGAAATACACGCCGATCGCGCTACTGCTCGCCGCTCTGGCGGCCCCGTTCGCCGCCCAGGCCGCCAGCTTCGACTGCGCCAAGGCGGCAAACCGCGATGAGCAAGCCATCTGCGCCAACCGCACGCTGAACGATCTGGATGTGCAAATGGCCACCAAGTACCAATTCCTGCGCGGCCTGTTCGCCATGGGCGCGCGTGGCGCGATGCAGGACAGCCAGCAGGCCTGGCTGGCAAAACGCCAGCGGTGCGGCGGCGATACCGCCTGCCTGCTGCAAAGCTACCGCACCCGCATCGCCGAACTGGACGACATCTACCAGCGCATCGACAAACCGCTGTAAGGAGAGCGCATGTTCAAACCGCACGTCACCGTGGCCTGCGTAGTGCACGCCGCCGGCAAATTTTTGGTGGTCGAAGAGACCATCAACGGCAAAGCGCTGTGGAACCAGCCGGCCGGCCACCTCGAGGCCGACGAGACGCTGGTACAGGCTGCCGAACGCGAGCTGTGGGAAGAGACAGGCATCCGCGCCACGCCTCAGGCGTTCCTGCGCCTGCACCAGTGGATCGCGCCGGATCGCACGCCGTTCCTGCGTTTTTGCTTCGTTATCGAGCTGGAACAGCCGCTGCCGACCGAGCCGCACGACAGCGACATCGATCGCTGCCTGTGGCTGAGCGCCGACGAGATTTTGCAGGCGCCCAACCTGCGTTCCGCACTGGTGGCGGAGAGCATTCGCAGCTACCAGCAGCCGGAGCGCTACCCGCTGTCGCTGGTCGGCAGCTTCGCCTGGCCGTTTTAAGGGCGCCGGGCAGCACAAGATGAACAGTGCGCCGGCGCGGCCAACGTGGTAAAATCCTGCGCTTGTTTTTATCAGCACGGTTCGTGTTCAAGTTCGTGAGATCCCCATGTCAGACAACAGCCAGAAAAAAGTAATCGTCGGTATGTCCGGCGGCGTCGACTCTTCCGTTACCGCCTATCTGTTACAGCAACAGGGCTATCAGGTCGCTGGGCTGTTCATGAAGAACTGGGAAGAAGACGACGACGAAGAGTACTGCTCCGCCGCGACCGATCTGGCCGACGCGCAAGCGGTCTGCGACAAGCTGGGCATCGAACTGCACACGGTGAACTTTGCGGCGGAATACTGGGACAACGTGTTTGAGCTGTTCCTGGAAGAGTACAAGGCCGGCCGCACGCCGAACCCGGACATCCTGTGCAATAAAGAGATCAAATTCAAAGCCTTCCTGGAGTTTGCCGCCGAAGATCTGGGGGCCGATTTTATCGCCACCGGCCACTACGTGCGCCGCCAGGACGTGGACGGCAAGAGCCGCCTGCTGCGCGGCGTCGACGGTAACAAAGATCAGAGCTACTTCCTCTACACCCTGAGCCACGAGCAGGTGGCGCAGAGCCTGTTCCCGGTCGGCGAGCTGGAGAAGCCGGAGGTGCGCCGCATCGCCGAGCAGCTGGAGCTGGTCACCGCCAAGAAGAAAGACTCCACCGGCATCTGCTTTATCGGCGAGCGCAAGTTCCGTGACTTCCTCGGCCGCTACCTGCCGGCGCAGCCGGGCCCGATCGTCAGCGTTGACGGCCAGACCGTCGGCGAACACCAGGGCCTGATGTATCACACCCTGGGCCAGCGCAAAGGGCTGGGCATCGGCGGCCTGAAAGACAGCAGCGAAGATCCGTGGTACGTGGTGGATAAAGACGTGGCCAACAACGTACTGGTGGTCGCACAGGGGCACGATCATCCGCGCCTGATGTCCGTCGGCCTTATCGCACAGCAGCTGCACTGGGTGGATCGCCTGCCGCTGAGCGGCCCGTTCCGCTGCACGGTGAAGACCCGCTATCGCCAGCAGGATATCCCTTGCACCGTGACCCCGCTCGACGACGAACGCATCGAAGTGCGTTTCGACGAACCGGTCTCCGCCGTCACCCCCGGCCAGTCGGCGGTGTTCTACCAGGGCGAAATCTGCCTCGGCGGCGGCATCATCGAACAGCGCCTGGCGTAACTGCCCGGCAAAAGAAAAACGCTGCGTTTACCGCAGCGTTTTTTTTATTCAGAATTCCACCTGCGCCCCCAGCTCGATCACCCGGTTCGGCGGGATTTCGAACAGGTCCGGCGCCCGTAGCGCGTTGCGCTGCAACAGCTGGAACACCTTGCCGCGAATGCGCAAATACCAGGGCCGTTTGCCCAGCACCAGCGTATCGCGCGACATGAAGAACGAGGTCTCGTTCATGGTGAAGCTCATCCCTTCCAGGCCGCAGCGGTAAAGGATGTCCGTCACGTTGGGCGTTTCGCGCCAGCCGTAGCTCGCCACCACCCGCCAAAAGCTCGCCGACAGCTGTTCGATCGCCACCCGCTGCACGTTGTGCACGTACGGCATGTCGGTGGTGACGATGGTCAGCAGCACCACGCGCTCATGCAGCACCTTGTTGTGCTTCAGGTTGTGCAACAGCACCAGCGGTACCGCGTGCGGCGTGCGTTCCATAAACACGGCGGTGCCCGGCACCCGCTTCGGCGGCGCCTTCTCCAGCGACTCGATCAGCGCGGTCAGTCCTTCCTGGTTGTCGCGCAGCCGGCGGATCAGGCGCGAACGCTCGGTCTTCCAGGTCAGCATGATCAGCAGAATGGTCAGCCCGAGCGCCACCGGTAGCCAGCCGCCGGTCGCCAGCTTGATCAGATTGGCGCCGAACAGCGGCACGTCGATGCACAGCATGACAACCAACATCAGTCCGCCCAGCGCACGCGGCCAGCCCCAGTTTTTCACCGCCACGATGCTCAGCAAAATCGACGACAGCAGCATGGTGCCGGTCACCACGATGCCGTAAGCCGAGGCCAGGTTGCCGGAGTGTTTGAAGCTGATGATCACGATCAGCACCGCCGCGAACAGCAGCCAGTTCACCACCGGAATGTAAATCTGCCCGGACTCCTGATCGGAGGTATAAATGATGCGCATCGGCGGCAGGTAGCCCAGCCGCACCGCCTGGCGCGTCAGCGAGAACACGCCGGAGATCACCGCCTGCGAGGCGATGACCGTCGCCAGCGTGGCGATCACCAGCAGCGGGATCAGCGCCCAGGTCGGCGCCAGCAGGAAGAACGGGTTGTTGATCGCCGCCGGATTAGCCAGCAGCAGCGCCCCCTGGCCGAAGTAGTTCAACACCAGCGACGGCGCCACCAGGGTAAACCACGCCAGGCGGATCGGCTTTTTACCGAAGTGGCCCATATCGGCGTACAGCGCTTCGGCGCCGGTCACCGACAGCACCACCATGCCCAGCGCAAAGAACGATACCGTCTTGTACTCGAGGAAGAAATTCACCGCCCAGTAAGGGTTCAACGCCCGCAGCACACCGGGGTGATGCAAAATGCCACCGATGCCCAGCAGCGCCAATGTCAGGAACCAGATCACCATCGCCGGCGCGAACAGCTTGCCGACGCTGCCGGTGCCGTGTTTTTGGATCGCAAACAGCGCGGTCAGCACCAGCAGCGAGAGCGGCACGATAAAGCGGTCCAGCTCGGGGGCGATAATCTGCAGCCCCTCGATGGCCGAGAGCACCGAAATGGCCGGGGTGATCACCCCATCACCATAAAAGAAGCTGCCGCCCACCAGCCCGATCAGCACCGCCGCCGGCACCCAGCGCGCATCCAGCTTGCGGATCGCCAGCGACATCAGCGTCAGGATCCCCCCCTCGCCGTCGTTGTCGGCGCGCATCACGAAACAAATGTATTTAATTGACACCACCAGCGTCAGCAGCCAGAAGATCAGCGACAGAAAGCCGTAGATCGAGGCCGGCGTCATGGTGATGCCCTCCTCTGCCGTCAGGCATTCGCGCAGAGTGTACAGCGGGCTGGTGCCGATATCGCCGTACACCACGCCGATGGCCGCCAGCGTCACCGCCGGCAGCGGCTGCTTGTTTTTTACGTGCATATAAAGGTCTTTATTTGAGGGCTCACGTTGGCAGTATAGATGCAGCCGCCGCACTTTATTTGCCGCCGCAACAATATGTTCGCGTCGCTACGCCGGAGATTTTCGGCTCCTATTTGCACAGTTCTGCGCCGCACGGCGCCTCCGCCTCGTTACGGGCGTATTAGACGCTGGGTTTACCCTCGATTTTGTGGCATGATCCGCGGCATTCGTTGTCATCGTTGTTACAGCCACGCCCGATCGTTCCCGTTCGCGGCCGCCGCCGTTATCCTGGCGATACACACAACCTTATGCAGTAAGCCATGTACCGTTCACAGCGTTTACAGGAGTAATCGTGGCGAAGAATTATTATGACATCACGCTGGCCATGGCGGGTATCAGCCAGGCGGCGCGTTTGGTTCAGCAGTTGGCCCATGAAGGGCAATGCAACCGCGAAGCCTTTCAAACCTCGCTGAAAAGCCTGCTGCAGATGGACCCGCCCTCCACGCTGGCGGTGTTCGGCGGTGAAGAACGCAATTTGATGGTCGGCCTCGAAACCCTGATGGGCGTGCTTAACGCCAACAACAAAGGGCCGGGTGCGGAACTGACCCGCTACACCATCAGCCTGATGGTGCTGGAGCGCAAGCTTAACGCCAACAAACCGGCGATGAACACGCTCGGCGAACGCCTCGGCCAGCTCGAGCGCCAGCTGGCGCACTTCGATCTTGAGTCGGACACCATCATCAGCGCGCTGGCCGGCATTTACGTCGACGTGGTCAGCCCGCTCGGGCCGCGCATCCAGGTGACCGGCTCGCCGGCAATCTTGCAGAACCCGCAGGTGCAGGCCAAGGTTCGCGCCACGCTGCTGGCCGGCATTCGCGCCGCCGTGCTGTGGCAACAGGTCGGCGGCAGCCGCCTGCAGTTAATGTTTTCCCGTAATCGTCTGTTCAAACAGGCGCAAAATATCGTTGCTCATTGTTAATCGATCCCAGGAGTTGCTACCGATGGAATTATCCTCACTGACCGCCGTTTCCCCCGTTGATGGACGCTACGGTGATAAAGTCAGCGCACTGCGCCCCATTTTCAGCGAATACGGTCTGCTGAAATTCCGCGTACAGGTTGAAGTACGTTGGCTGCAAAAACTGGCGGCCTGCGCAGAAATTAAGGAAGTTCCCGCTTTTGACGCCGACGCAAACGCTTTCCTCGACAAAATCGTCGCGGAATTCAATGAAGAAGACGCTCAGCGCATCAAAACCATCGAGCGCACCACCAACCACGACGTGAAAGCGGTCGAGTATTTCCTGAAGGAAAAAGTGGCGGCGGTGCCTGCGCTGCACGCGGTGTCCGAGTTCATCCACTTCGCCTGCACCTCCGAAGACATCAACAACCTGTCGCACGCGCTGATGCTGCAAAGCGCCCGTCAGGACGTGGTGTTGCCATACTGGCGCAAAATCATCGACGCGCTGAAAGGGCTGGCGCTGGAATACCGCGATATTCCGCTGCTGTCGCGCACCCACGGCCAGCCGGCGACCCCGTCGACCGTCGGCAAAGAGTTCGCCAACGTGGCTTACCGCATGGAGCGCCAATACCGCCAGCTGGAGCGCGTGGAGATCATGGGTAAAATCAACGGCGCGGTCGGCAACTATAACGCCCACATCGTCGCTTACCCGGAAGTGGACTGGCACCAGTTCAGCGAGGCGTTCGTGACCTCGCTCGGCATCACATGGAACCCGTACACCACCCAGATCGAGCCGCATGACTACATCGCCGAGCTGTTCGACTGCGTAGCGCGTTTCAACACCATCCTGATCGACTTCGACCGCGACATCTGGGGCTACATCGCCCTGAACCACTTCAAGCAGAAGACCATCGCCGGCGAAATCGGCTCTTCCACCATGCCGCACAAGGTCAACCCGATCGACTTCGAAAACTCCGAAGGCAACCTGGGCCTGGCCAACGCCGTGCTGGGCCACCTGGCGGGTAAACTGCCGGTGTCCCGCTGGCAGCGCGACCTGACCGACTCCACCGTGCTGCGTAACCTGGGCGTGGGCCTGGGCTACGCGCTGATCGCCTATCAGGCCACCCTGAAAGGCATCAGCAAGCTGGAGGTGAACCAGGCGCACCTGCTGGACGAACTGGATCACAACTGGGAAGTGCTGGCCGAGCCGATCCAGACCGTGATGCGCCGCTACGGTATCGAGAAGCCATACGAGAAGCTGAAAGAGCTGACCCGCGGCAAACGCGTGGACGCCGCCGGCATGCAGGCGTTCATCGATGGCCTGGCGCTGCCGGAAGAAGAGAAAACCCGTCTGAAGGCGATGACCCCGGCCAACTACATCGGCCGCGCCACTACCATGGTCGACGAGCTGAAGTAAGCGCTTTAGCCCGATAAAAAGGCGGCCCCTGGGCCGCCTTTTTGCTTATCATTCGCCGCGCAACACCTGCAGCCTGGCTATCTGCCGCCCCTGCGCATCGAAGTTGTCCGCGCCCAGCCAGCGCGCCAGCGCCTGACGCACCGCCGGCCAACGGTCGGCGGTGATGGCGAACCAGTCGGTATCCCGGCTGCGCCCCTTGACGATCACCGCGAAACGGAAGTTACCCTCGTAGCGAAAACCGAAGCGAAGCGCGGCTTGGCGCGACGGCGCGTTATGGCTGTCGCACTTCCACTCGCAGCGGCGGTAGCCCAGCGTGTCGAAGGCGTAGCGCAGCAGCAGTGCGATGGCTTCGGTGGCGCTGGAGCGCTGTTTCATCAACGGCGACCAGCTGACGTGGCCGATCTCCAGCACGCCGTTGGCCTCGTCGATGCGCATCAGCGCCACCGTGCCCACCGGCGCGTCGCTGGCGGCGTCGAACACCGTCAGATTGACCAGCGCCGGGTTGGCCTGCAGCGTCTCCAGATGTTGCAGCATCGCCGCCGGCGTATCGGGCCGTTCGATAGACAGATAGGTCCAGTCGCGGCCGTCCGGCGCCAGTTGAAACGCCTCGAACAGCGCGGCGTAATCCCGCTGCGGCTCGAGCGGCGCCAGCGAGCAGAAACGCCCGCCGAGCGTCGCGCCGCCCGGGCGGCGAGCCGGCTGCCAATCCGGCATCGGTTCGCCAACCGGCTGACCATAACGATTCATTGCCATACACGCCTCCTGCAGTTAACGGGTATAAACGATAAACGAGCTTCTTCTGCCGATTTTGTCGTACAGCGAGCGCGCCGGCGCGTTGTACTCCTGGGTCATCCAATAGACCCGATCGCTGCCGCGTGCCTCCGCCAGCCGATACGCCTGTTCGAACAGCTTTTCCGACACCTTGCGGCCGCGCGCCTGCGGCGACACATAGAGATCTTCGATATAACAATAGCCGACCGCGCTCCAGGTGGACGGATGAAACACCAGGTTCATCAGCCCCAGCAGCCGGCCCTCGGCATCCTCCGCCACCAGCCCGTACACCTGTTCATCCTGCCCCAGGCGTTCGAAGGTGCGCTCGGTCACCTGCGGCGCCACGTCGGCGCGATAAAAATCGAGATAGCCCTGCCACAACGCCAGCCATTGCGCTTTGTCGTCGCCATTGATTCTGCGGATAGTCACTTTAGGGTTTGATGGGTTCATAGCGCCTCTCTGAGTAAGATATTATTTCCATTAGGGAAATAATCGGATAGCGGCAGAATACACCGCGCGGAGACAGTGCAATACGGACCAATTCAAAACGCAGAGCAGACCAATTTTAACCGTCGCTTTCCACCGGCAGCGCGCTGAACACCTGCGCCAGCGTGGCGATAAAGCGCACGATCTCATCCGGCGTATAGGCCGAGAAGCCGAGCACCAACGCCCCGCGCTGCGGCATGCCGGTGTAGAAGTCCGCCAGGCCGTACAGCCGAATTCCCCGCTCGGCCGCCGCCGCCACCAGCCGCCGCTCCGTCGCCGCATCCGCCAACGGGCAAACCAGCTGCAGCCCGCCCTGCGGCAGCGCCGGGCGCGTCCAGGCCGCAAGGTGACGATGCACCGCGTCGTACAGCACGTCCAGCCGCGCCTTGTACAGCGTGCGCATATTGCGCAGATGCTCGGCGTAGCTCCCCTCGTGCAGGAAGTGGAACAGCGTCATCTGCGCCAGCGCCGACGTGTAGCCGTCCTGAAACTGTCTGGCGGCGACCAATGGCCGCACCAGCTGCGGCGGCGCGATCATGAAGCCGATACGCAGCCCCGGAAACAGCGTCTTGCTGAAGGTGCCGATGTACAGCGTGCGCCCGCCGCCGTCCAACCCCTGCAACGCCGCCTTGGTTTGCCGGTCGTAGTTGAACTCGGCGTCATAATCGTCTTCGATGATCCAGGCGCGCTGCCGCTGCGCCCACTGCAACAGCGCCAGCCGCCGATCGAGGCTCAGCGAATACCCCAGCGGGTAGTGATGAGACGGCGTGATATAAACGCCGCGCCCGCTGCCCGAGGCCTGCATCAGCTGCCTGACGTCCAGCCCCTGCTCGTCGATGCCGATCGGCCGCGCCTGCAGCCCCGCCGACTGCACCAGTTTTTTCGCTCCCTGATAACCCGGCTCTTCGACGAACACCGCATCGCCGGGATCGAACAGCACCTGGGTACACAGCGCCAGCGCCTGCTGAGAGCTGGTCACCACGATCACCTGTTCCGCCGTCGCCTTGATGCCCCGCTCCCGCTGCAGATAGTGCGCGATCTCCGCGCGCAGCTCCGGCAGCCCTTGCGGATCGGCATACCCCAACAATCGCTCGCCGTGCCGCCGCAGCGCCTGCTTTTCCTGCTGCAGCCATTGCTCGATGGGGAACGCCCGCAGATCCGCCAGCGAAGGCGTCAGCGAAGCCTGGCGACAGGTGTGCGGCGTATGGCTGACCGCCAGCAGCGCCCGGCCGCGATCGCTCAGCTCGCGTTCCGCCAGCCGCGCCTCTTGCCCCGTCGCCGTCGCCAGCAGTTCGCGGCCGAGCAGCGTGTCGCAGCGATAACGCACAAAGCTGCCGCGCCCCACCGATCGGCTGATGAACCCTTCCGCCTCCAGCCGCGCGTAGGTCTGTTCCACCGTGTCGCGCGCCACCGTCAGCCGGGCCGCCAACGCACGGCTCGGCGGCAGCTTCGTCCGCCAGGGCAGTTCTCCGGCGGCGATCAGTTGCAACAGAGCCTGATGCAGCGCCGAACGCCGGGTCAGACCTTGCCGACGCTGCTGCGCGAAGGCGGCCAGGATTGCCGCGTCGTCCGCGTGTCGTGGGGTGTCACTCATGGGGGATTGCTTCTCCTGGCTCTGGGGGCCGACGCACTACTCTACCTCATTTCACCCCGGCGGCGGCAGTTGCGCTGCCCGGCGAAATCCCCTTAAATAAGCCATCGCATTGCGGCTACAGGACTTCCGTCGGCTATGAGCAAGGAGACCAACCAGCGTCTGCTGGACAAACTGCAGCAGGATCTGGCCAGCGCGGGCGCGATGCCGCTGTATTTGCGCTTCAACGCCTCGGTGCGCCAGGCCATCGAACAAGGGTTGCTGAATTCGGGGGATTTTTTGCCCAGCGAGCGCCTGTTCACCGAACGGCTCGGCATCTCGCGCATCACGGTGCGCAAAGCGCTGGCCTGCCTCGAACAGGATGGCATCATCGGCCGTTCGCGCGGTTAAGGCACTTTTATCCAACCGCAGCGGCCCGAGCCGAAGCTGTTCTATTCATTGGCGGACGTCAAAGGATTCTCGCGCGAGGTGATACAGCAGGGGCGCCGGCCGGACACCCAGTGGATCAGCCGCGAGCGGATGCCCGCCGGCGCTGAACTGGCTGAAAAGCTCCAGCTGGCGGCCGGAACGCCGATCTACAAACTCAAACGCATTCACTTGATCGATCGGCGGCCAATGTCGGTGGCGGTGTCCTACGTGGTGGTGACGGCAATTGCCAACGTCGACGAGATTGGCATTTCGCTGTACGACTACTTCCGGCGCAATAAGGTTGAGATGGGATCGCTGCGCAGCCAGGTCAGCGCAGCGATGGCCGACGACGATATCCGTCAGGCGCTGCGGCTCTCGGAGCCGATGCCGCTGCTGATCGTGCGCCAGACGCTGTTCGACCACCATAAAAAGCCGATCGAATACAGCGAAAGCTTCTGCCGCAGCGACATGTACGAGTTTACCAGCGAAAGCTGATCCGTTGCGTCACGCGGTCGCTTACGCCTCACCCTGTCGGCGGCGGCGAAAACGCGCGAACGCCTGAACGTAAGCCTCGATATCCAGCGGATTCACCCGTTTTAACTCCGCCAGCAATCCGGGTTCGATCGCTTCTGCGCCGTGCAGCGCGCCGCAAATCGCGGTGGCCATCGCGCCGATGGTGTCGGTGTCACCGCCCAGGTTGGCGCACAGCACGGCGCACCGGGTCGGATCGGTTTGCGCCAGCTGCACCATCGCCAGCGCCGCGGGCACCGACTCGATGGTGCTCACCCCGGCGCCGATCAGCTGATACACCCGTTCGGAGGCCTGCTCGGTGTCAGCGGCTTCATCCACCACCTGAAACGCCAGTTCGATGCGCGCCGCCAGCGAAGGGCTGAACGTCGTTTCCTGCCGGCGCTGGGCATACTCCGCCACCTCCGGCAACGCCAGGCGAATCGAGGCCCATTGTGCCCCCTCCACCGCCCGCGCGACGGCCCAGGCGATCGCCACTGCACCGGCGACGGCGATGTCGGATTTGTGCGTCGGGCTGGAGGCCAGCCACACCTGCCGGTAGAAATCCTCCAGCGGCGCGGAAGGCAGCACGCAGCCCAAAGGCGAAATGCGCATCGCCGCACCGTTGGTGATGCCGTTGTTTTCCAACTCGGCGATCGGCGTGCCCGCTTTCTGCTCGCTCAGCGCCAGTTGGGAACTGGGGCCGAGAATGTTCTTGTTGAAGGCGTCAAAACCGTCCACCCAGCGGATCACGTTGCGGGCAATCAGTTCCGGCACCACCTCGCCTTCCGCTTCCAGCAGCGCATCGGCCAACGCCAATGCCATCGCTGTATCGTCGGTATATTGCCCGGCCTTGAAGTAGCAGGCGGCGGTGTTCTCCTGCGGCCCATCGAGAAAGCCGTCTATCCAGCCGAAGTAGCGCTTAACCCGCTCGCGCGGCCACAGCTCGGAAGGCATGCCGAGCGCGTCGCCCAGCATCTGTCCGTAAAGTGCGCCCGCTATGCGTTCTGCCTGGGTTAACTGCTTCATCCGTCGCTCCTGAAAAGTGTGCCGATACATCAATAATACCTTATTAGTACCTTTAAAGCTTTTCAAGCGATCCGGTTCACCCTTCCGCCTGCCGGCAATGCCCACCGCGTTTAAGGTGCGTTTAACGTTGCCCCGCCGCTGTTTATCCGACGTTTATCAGAGCTTGCCAATAATGTCAGCGAACAAATTGATAACGCTTATTTTAATACATTGCTTCGGCTCTCTTGCGGGCCGAGCGGGTTATACCTACCATAACCTCAGCATTTTTTGCCAAAATGGTTCAGGTGGCCGCGTTATCCCCTGACACGCCGCAGAGCGTGTTCCCTTTTATCGCGTGGGTGACAGGACGTTCACCCGCACAGTCACAGGAGTTCGCCATGCGAGTACTGGTTGTTGAAGATAATGGTTTGCTGCGCCACCACCTTTCCGTTCAGATGCGCGAGATGGGCCATCAGGTCGACGCGGCCGAAGACGCCAAGGAAGCCGATTACTTCCTGCAGGAACACGCGCCGGATATCGCCATCGTCGATCTCGGCCTGCCGGGTGAAGACGGCCTGAGCCTGATCCGCCGCTGGCGCGCGCACCAGACCAAGCTGCCGATCCTGGTGCTGACCGCCCGCGAAAGCTGGCAGGACAAAGTGGCGGTGCTGGAAGCCGGCGCCGACGACTATGTAACCAAACCGTTCCACCTGGAAGAAGTGATCGCCCGCATGCAGGCGCTGATGCGCCGCAACAGCGGCCTGGCTTCGCAGGTGATCGTGCTGCCGCCGTTCCAGATCGATCTGTCGCGCCGCGAACTGAGCGTTAACGATCGGCAAATCAAGCTGACCGCTTTTGAATACACCATCATCGAGACCCTGATCCGCAACGCCGGCAAGGTGGTGAGCAAGGATTCGTTGATGCTGCAACTCTACCCGGACGCCGAACTGCGTGAAAGCCATACCATCGACGTGCTGATGGGCCGCTTGCGTAAAAAGGTGCAGGCGGAATACCCACATGAAGTGATCACCACGGTACGTGGCCAGGGCTATCGTTTTGACGCGAAGTGAACATGATGTTCAACAAGGATAAAAAACCGTTTTCGCTGCGCGCCCGCTTCCTGATGGCGACCGCCGGGGTGATCCTGGCGCTGTCGCTCTCTTACGGTTTGGTGGCGGTCGTCGGCTACATCGTCAGCTTCGACAAGACCGCCTTCCGCCTGCTGCGCAGCGAGAGCAACCTGTTCTTCAGCCTGGCGCAGTGGAAAGACAACAAGCTCACCATCGCCATTCCCCCCGATATCGATCTCAACTTCCCGACGCTGGTGTTTATCTACGACGATAAAGGCAACCTGCTGTGGAGCCAGCGCAACGTGCCGGAGCTGGAGAAGCTGATCAACAAGGAATGGCTGGAAGAGGCCGGCTTTTACGAAATTGATACCGATACCCGCATTAGTAGCGAAGTGCTGGGGGACAACCCCAAAGCGCAGGATCAGCTGAAGAATTATGACGATACCGATCAGAACGCGCTGACTCACTCGGTGGCGGTCAACACCTATGCCGCCACGCCTCGCCTGCCGGCGCTGACCATCGTGGTGGTCGACAGCATTCCGCAGGAGCTGCAGCGCTCCGACGTGGTGTGGGAGTGGTTCAGCTACGTGCTGTTGGCCAACCTGCTGCTGGTGGTGCCGCTGCTGTGGCTGGCGGCCTACTGGAGCCTGCGGCCGATCAAGGCGCTGGTCAATCAGGTGGGCGAGCTGGAGAACGGCGAGCGCGATCAGCTGGATGAGAACCCGCCCAGCGAGCTGCGCGGGCTGGTGCGCAATCTGAACATTCTGGTGCGCAACGAGCGCCAGCGCTACACCAAGTATCGCACCACCCTGTCGGATCTGACCCACAGCCTGAAAACGCCGCTGGCGGTGTTGCAAAGTACCCTGCGTTCGCTGCGCAGCGGCAAACAGACCACCATCGAAGAAGCCGAGCCGATCATGCTGGATCAGATCGGGCGCATCTCACAGCAGATCGGTTACTACCTGCACCGGGCCAGCATCAACTCCGGCCAGACGGTGTTGACGCGCGAGATCCATTCGGTACCTGCGCTGCTCGACAGCCTGGTGGTGGCGCTGAACAAGGTTTATCAGCGCAAAGGGGTGGCGATCACGCTGGACATCTCGCCGGAGGTGACCTTCATGGGCGAGAAGAACGACTTTATGGAAGTGATGGGCAACGTGTTGGAAAACGCCTGCAAATACTGTCTGGAGTTCGTTGAGATCACCTCACTGCACTCCGAGAAAAACCTCACCATCGTCATCGACGACGACGGCCCGGGGATCCCGGAAAGCAAGCGCCAGCTGATCTTCCAGCGCGGCCAGCGGGTGGATACCCTGCGCCCCGGCCAGGGCCTGGGTTTGTCGGTGGCGGCGGAGATCATCGAGCAGTACGACGGCGAAATCGTCATCAGCGACAGCCCGCTCGGCGGCGCGCGCATGCAGGTCACCTTCGCCCGCCAGCACGACACCCACCACAACGAGTAAATTATGCCTCTGCGGCCCCGATCCACGGGGCCAAACTTCCGTTATAATCGCACTCAGGCTCACTCCTCTCTCCTGGAATAGAACATGGATTATCAATTAGACCTGGACTGGAACGATTTTTTGCAACGTTATTGGCAAAAACGTCCGGTGATTCTCAAGCGCGGCTTCAAAAACTTTATCGATCCGATCTCCCCGGATGAGCTGGCCGGGCTGGCGATGGAAAACGAAGTGGACAGCCGCCTGGTCAGCCACCAGGAGGGCCGTTGGCAGGTTGCGCACGGCCCCTTCGAGAGCTTCGACCACCTGAGCGAGAATAATTGGTCGCTGCTGGTGCAGGCGGTGGACCACTGGCATGAGCCTTCCGCGGCGCTGATGCGCCCGTTCCGCCGGCTGCCGGACTGGCGGATGGATGACCTGATGATCTCCTTCTCGGTACCGGGCGGCGGCGTCGGCCCGCACCTCGATCAGTACGACGTATTCATCATTCAGGGCACCGGCCGCCGCCGCTGGCGCGTCGGGGAAAAAACGCCGCTGAAACAGCACTGCCCGCATCCGGATCT
The DNA here is from genome assembly GCF_002935055.1 of Serratia sp. SSNIH1. NCBI lineage: Bacteria > Pseudomonadati > Pseudomonadota > Gammaproteobacteria > Enterobacterales > Yersiniaceae > Serratia > Serratia sp. SSNIH1. The sequence goes on along the minus strand of NZ_CP026383.1, from coordinate 2,608,651 downwards.
GCTGCAGGTGGAACCGTTCGACGCCATCATCGATGAAGAGATGGAGCCGGGCGACATTCTCTACATTCCGCCGGGCTTCCCGCACGAAGGCTACGCGCTGGAAAACGCGCTCAACTACTCGGTGGGCTTCCGCGCGCCGAACGGCCGCGAGCTGGTGAGCGGCTTCGCCGACTACGTGCTGGCGCGCGAGCTGGGCAGCAAGCGCTACGGCGATCCGGACGTTAAACTGCGCGAACACCCGGCGGAGATCCTGCCGCAGGAAGTGGACGCCTTACGGCAGATGATGCTGGATCTGGTGCAACAGCCGGAACACTTCCAGCACTGGTTCGGCGAGTTCATCTCCCAGTCGCGCCACGAGCTGGATCTGGCGCCGCCGGAGCCACCGTATCAGGCCGGGGAAATCTACGAGCTGCTGCAACAGGGTGAAGCGCTGCAGCGCCTGGGTGGGTTGCGCGTGCTGCGCGTCGGCGATCGTTGCTTCGTCAACGGCGAGCTGATCGACACCGACCAGCTGCAGGCCGCAGACGCCCTATGCCAAAACTTCAGCGTCGACGCCGCCCTGCTCGGCGACGCGGTGGACGACCCGTCGTTCCTGGCGCTGCTGACCGCGCTGGTCAACAGCGGGTATTGGTACTTTAACGACTGATTGCCGTCACGCGAACAAGCCACCCTGCCGGGTGGCTTTTTTATGCCTGGCGCGCCTGCGCGCGATAATCCGCCAGTTCCCCCGCCGCCATGCCAACCTGCTCCGCCGCCGCGCCAATCTGCCGCCACGTAGTGGCATCGATCGGGATGCCCTGCTCCAGCCGCGCTGCGCGGTTAGCCTCTTCCCACTCTCCCGGAACGGCGATCGGCTGTTCGCCGCTCGGCGGCGACGCCTTGACCCAGCCGATAAAGGCTTCGGCCTCGGCCTGCATTTGCGGGGCGTCGAAGGCCTGAGGATCGAGGATCAGGGTCGTCATGCAGTTGAAGATGGCGTCGCTGTCGGTTTTCAGCGTGGCAGCGTGGGTAGTGCGGCCGCCGGAGAGCGCGCCGCCGAGGATCTCGCACATCGCCGCCAGCGCATAGCCCTTATGCAAGCCGAACGGCAACAGCGAACCGAACGGCGCTTCGTGCATCACCTTCGGTTCGGTGGTGGGTTGCCCGTGTTCGTCGATCAGATAGCCCGGCGCCACCGACAGCCCTTTGTTATAGGCCACCCGGGTCTTGCCGAAGGCGATACCGCTGGTGGCAAAATCCAACAGCAGCGGCGTGCGGCCCGGCCGCGGGAAAATGGCGCAGAACGGGTTGGTGCCGAAGCGGCGATCGCTGCCGCCGAACGGCGCCACCATCGGATCGCCCACCACGTTGACGAAATGAATCGAGATAAAGCCGGCGCGGGCGCACTGCTCCGCCCAATGGCCGATGCGGCCGATATGGTGCGCGTTATGCAGCGCCACCGCCGCCAGGCCCAGCTTGCCGGCGCGTTCAATGCCCAGCGCCATCGCTTCGCTGGCCACCACCTGACCGAAGCCGCGCGCGCCGTCGAGCGTCAGCACTGCGCCGGCATTGCGCACCACCTCGGCATGCTGATTGAGCTGCAATTGCCCCTGCGCCAGCGACGCCATGTAGCTGGGGATCATGCCGACGCCGTGCGAGTCGTGCCCGGCCAGATTGGCCTGCACCAGATGATCGGCCACCAGCTCGGCTTCACGCGCCGTGCTGCCGGCCTGGCGCCAAATCGCCTGAACGAACTGCGCCAAATGCGGGCTGGCGATACGGTATTCGGTGCTCATCATGCGGTCCTTATGCGTGGGGAATAGGCTTCCACACTATGAGCAACGCCCTGTTACGGCAAGCGATTATGCCGATCGCAAGCGTCCCGTTTACCGCGCCCGCTCGGCGGCCAGCGCCGCGATGCGCATGATCACCGCCACCGCTTGCTCCATGCCTTCCAGCGTCACGAATTCGTGCTTGCCGTGGTAGTTGTAGCCGCCGGTGAACAGGTTCGGACACGGCAGGCCGCGGAACGACAGCTGCGCGCCGTCGGTGCCGCCGCGGATCGGCTTCATCACCGGTTCGATGTCGCAGTCGCGCATCGCCTGCTGCGCCAGCGCGATCACATGCGGGTGCTCCGCCACCTGTTCGCGCATGTTGTAGTAGCTGTCTTCGATGCTCACTTCGATATAGCAATCGCGCGGCAAGCCTTTGCCGACCTCGCGGGCGATGTCCACCATCTTGCGCTTGCGCGCTTCAAACCCCTCGCGCTCGAAGTCGCGCAGGATATAGTGCATTTCGGCGCGCTCTACGCTGCCCTTGATGCTGCTGAGGTGATAAAAGCCCTGGTAGCCTTCGGTGGTCTCCGGCGCTTCGTCCGCCGGCAGCGCCTGATGAATGCGGGTGGCCAGCGACAGCGCGTTGACCATCACGCCCTTGGCGCTGCCGGGGTGCACGCTGTTGCCGAGGATTTTGATCGTCACCGAGGCGGCGTTGAAGTTCTCGCACTCCAGCTCGCCGACGCCGCCGCCGTCCACGGTGTAAGCCCATTCGGCATTGAAGGCCGCCACGTCGAACAGCTGTGCCCCCTTGCCCACCTCCTCGTCCGGGGTGAAGGCCACGCGGATGTCACCGTGCGGGATTTTGCGCGCGCGCAGGCGCACCATGGCGGTGAGGATCTCGGCGATGCCGGCCTTGTCGTCGGCGCCCAGCAGCGTTTTGCCGTCGGTGGTGATCAGGGTCTGCCCCAGCATCTGGTGCAGGATCGGGAACATCACCGGCGACAGCACTTCATCGCCGATGCCCAGCGCGATGTCGCCGCCGCGATAGTTCTCGACGATCTGCGGATTGACGTGTTTGCCGCTGAAATCCGGCGAGGTATCCAGATGGGCGATAAAACCGACCGCCGGCACCGGCCAGGCGACGTTGCCCGGCCAGGTGCCCATCACGCAGCCGTGTTCGCTGAGCGACACCCGCTCGAAGCCGAGCGCGATCATTTCCTGCTGCAACGCACGCGCCAGCTTCAACTGCCCGTCGGTGCTCGGCACATGCTTTACGTTCGCTTTGGACTGGGTGTCGAAAGAGACGTAGTTGAAAAAGCGGTCAAGTAATTTGTCCATGGTAGCGGCCCCTCAGAATATCGCGTTTCATTATGCGGAACCGATCAGGATCAAATATTGCGTCAGGTCATTTTTAACCAGAATTCGCCAATATCATTAATTTTTGTGATGATTTATGAGGGAAATAACACTGTCATCACAGGGTCATTTGTCGCTATCATGATGAAAAACGCGGCATCTGGGCCGGATCGGCTTTCAATTCCGGCATTCAGCGTCTATCATGCGCGCTCGAAAAATTTCCATTGGCGCAACTGGTTTGAGCTTCATTTGATCAGCGGGCATTCCGCAAGCTCCGGCAGTCTTTTCCAGTTGCGGTTCTATCTGCATTAGCCCACGGGATAGAGTAATACGATAAATGACTGAGACATCCTCTCTGACTCCCCTTGTTGAACTGCATGCCCTGAGCAAAGCGTTCGATGGCAAAACCATCATTGCCGATCTCGAACTGGCGATTAACCACGGCGAATTCCTCACCATTCTCGGCCCCTCCGGCTGTGGCAAAACCACGGTGCTGCGCCTGATCGCCGGTCTTGAAGACGCCGATCGGGGCCGCATCGTGCTCGACGGCCAGGACATCACCGCCATTCCGGCCGAACATCGCCACGTCAACACCGTGTTTCAGAGCTATGCCCTGTTTCCGCACATGTCGGTGTTCGACAACGTCGCCTTTGGCCTGCGCATGCAAAAGGTGCCGGTGGCGGAACTGACGCCGCGCGTCGAAGAGGCGCTGCGCATGGTGCAGCTGGATGCGTTCGCCAAGCGGCGGCCGGGCCAGCTCTCCGGCGGCCAACAGCAGCGCGTGGCCATCGCCCGCGCAGTGGTCAACAAGCCGAAGGTGTTGCTGCTGGACGAATCGCTGTCGGCGCTGGACTACAAGCTGCGCAAACAGATGCAGAACGAGCTGAAGGCGCTGCAGCGCAAGCTGGGCATCACCTTCGTATTCGTCACCCACGATCAGGAAGAAGCACTGACCATGTCGGATCGCATCGTAGTGATGCGTGAAGGCCGCATCGAGCAGGACGGCACGCCGCGTGAAATCTACGAAGAGCCGAAGAACCTGTTCGTCGCCAGCTTTATCGGCGAGATCAACATCTTCGACGCGGTGGTCTTGCAGCGCCTCGATCCGCAGCGGGTGCGCGCCAACGTCGAAGGCCGCGAGTGCGACATCTATGCCGATCTGCCGGTAGAGCCGGGCCAAAAGCTGAAGGTGCTGCTGCGCCCGGAGGATCTGCGGGTAGAAGAAGTGAACGACAGCGCGCAGCACGACGGGCTGATCGGCTACGTGCGCGAGCGCAACTACAAAGGCATGACGCTGGAGTCGGTGGTTGAGCTGGAGAGCGGTAAAACGGTGATGGTCAGCGAGTTCTTCAATGAAGACGATCCGGACGTCGACCACTCGCTCAACCAGAAGATGGCGGTGACCTGGGTTGAAAGCTGGGAGGTGGTGCTGGCCGATGAAGAAATCGCGTAAAGTCTTCCAGAATGTGGTGATCGTCGGCGTCGTCGCCTGGCTGCTGCTGTTCGTGTTCATGCCCAACCTGATGATCATCGCCACCAGCTTCCTGACCCGCGATGACGCCAACCTGGTGCAGATGGTGTTCACGCTGGACAACTACCGGCGCTTGTTCGATCCGTTGTACGCCCAGGTGCTGCTGCACTCGCTGAACATGGCGCTGGTCGCCACCCTGTGCTGCCTGGTGATTGGCTATCCGTTCGCCTTTATTCTGGCGCGGTTGCCGCAGAAGGTGCGGCCGCTGCTGCTGTTTCTGCTGATCGTGCCCTTCTGGACCAACTCGCTGATCCGCATCTACGGCCTAAAGCTGTTTCTCAGCACCCGCGGCTATCTCAACGACGCGCTGCTGTGGGTCGGCGTCATCGACAAGCCGCTGCGCATCATGTACACCTCGGAAGCGGTGATCCTCGGCCTGGTGTATATCCTGCTGCCGTTTATGGTGATGCCGCTCTACTCCAGCATCGAAAAGCTCGATAAGTCCTGCCTGGAGGCGGCGCGCGATCTCGGCGCCAGCAAGCTGCAGACCTTTATCCGCATCATCGTGCCGCTGACCATGCCGGGCATTATCGCCGGCTGCCTGCTGGTGGTGCTGCCGGCGATGGGGCTGTTCTTCGTCGCCGATCTGATGGGCGGCGCCAAGAATCTGCTGATCGGCAACGTGATTAAAAGCCAGTTCCTCAACATCCGCGACTGGCCGTTCGGCGCGGCTACCAGCATCTGCCTGACGCTGGTGATGGGGCTGTTGCTGCTGGTCTATTACCGGGCCGCCCGCCTGCTGAACAAGAAGGAGGATCTGGCATGATTGGACGTCTGCTGCGCGGCGGCTTTATGACGCTGGTATACGCCTACCTGTATATCCCGATCGTCATCCTGATCGTCAACTCCTTCAACGCCTCGCGCTTCGGCATCAGTTGGCAAGGAGCCACCACCAAGTGGTACAGCACGCTGCTGAATAACGACAGCCTGCTGCAGGCCGCCGGCCACTCGCTGACCATGGCGGTGCTCTCCGCCACCTTCGCCACGCTGATCGGCTCGCTGACCGCGGTGGCGCTGTACCGCTACCGCTTCCGCGGCAAGCCGTTCGTCGGCGGCATGCTGTTCGTGGTGATGATGTCGCCGGATATCGTGATGGCTATCTCGTTGCTGGTGCTGTTCATGCTGCTCGGCATTTCGCTCGGCTTCTGGTCGCTGCTGTTCTCGCACATCACCTTTTGCCTGCCGTTCGTGGTGGTGACCGTTTACGCGCGCCTGAAAGGGTTCGACGTGAAGATGCTGGAGGCTGCGCGCGATCTCGGCGCAAGCGAGCTCACCATTCTGCGCAAGATCATACTGCCGCTGGCGATGCCGGCGGTGGCGGCCGGCTGGCTGCTGAGCTTCACCCTGTCGATGGACGACGTGGTCGTCTCCTCCTTCGTCACCGGGCCGAGCTACGAAATCTTGCCGCTGAAGATCTATTCGATGGTGAAAGTCGGCGTCTCGCCGGAGGTCAACGCGCTGGCCACCATTTTGCTGCTGCTGTCGCTGGTGCTGGTGATCGCCAGCCAGTGGGTGATGCGCGATCGCTCGCCCAAGGCCGAGTAATCCTTACCGCCGGGCGCTGCGGCGCCCGCCTCTTTCATTCGCCGCAGTGATATGACTGCGGCCGTTTTTGATCGGCCAGGCTCGGTTAACCCGCTGATTTGCCGCTGGGATAACCGCCTTTACCCACCCCGCCCCGGCCCCTATAATGGCCCCTTTCTGGGGTATGGCGCGGTCGCCAAACGGTTTGCCCATACGGGTTCGGCTCATTACTGCTGAAGGATACGCTGCATGAAAAAGTGGTCACATCTGCTCGCAGCCGGGATGATGGCGCTGAGTTTCTGCTCTGCAAACGCCTCTGACGGCAAAACGCTGTATTTCTATAACTGGACTGAATACGTCCCGCCGGGGCTGCTGGAGCAGTTCACCAAGGAAACCGGCATCAAGGTGATCTATTCCACCTATGAATCCAACGAAAGCATGTACGCCAAGCTGAAGACCTATAAAGACGGCGCGTACGATCTGGTGGTGCCTTCCACCTACTTCATCGCCAAGATGAGCAAGGAAGGCATGCTGCAAAAAATCGACAAGAGCAAGCTCAGCCACTTCAAGGATCTTGATCCTACCCTGCTGAACAAGCCGTTCGATCCTAACAACGACTATTCCATCCCCTATATCTGGGGCGCCACCGCCATCGGCGTTAACAGTGATGCGCAGGAGCCCTCTACCGTCACGTCCTGGGCCGATCTGTGGCAGCCGCAGTACAAAGGCCGCCTGCTGCTGACCGACGACGCGCGCGAAGTGTTCCAGATGGCGCTGCTCAAGCTGGGCTATTCCGGCAACACCACCGACCCGAAAGAGATCGAAGCCGCCTACCACGAACTGCAGAAATTGATGCCGAACGTGCTGGCCTTCAACTCCGACAACCCGGGCAACCCGTTTATGGAAGGGGAAGTCAACGTCGGTATGGTGTGGAACGGTTCGGCCTTCGTGGCGCGCCAGGCCGGCACGCCGCTGGAGATCGTCTGGCCGAAGGAAGGCGGGATCTTCTGGATGGACAGCCTGGCCATTCCGGCCAATGCGCGCAACGTCGAGGGGGCGCTGAAGCTGATAGACTTCCTGCTGCGGCCGGAAATCGCGGTGCAGGTGGCGGAAACCATCGGTTATCCGACGCCGAACCTGGCGGCGAAGAAGCTGCTGTCGCCGGAGATCGCCAACGACAAATCACTCTACCCGGATAAGGCGGTGATTGAGCACGGCGAGTGGCAAAACGACGTCGGCGACGCCAGCACGCTGTACGAAAGCTACTTCCAAAAGCTGAAAGCCGGGCGCTAACACGCCCCGCCATCCCATCAGGGCGCGCAGTGCGCCCTGATGCCTTTCTCAGGGCCTGTCGGCCCGCGCCACCTTGCCCACCAGGAACTTGTGCACAAAACGCGGCACCACTTCGCTGGCAAGCCCGTAGTGTTTCTCGTCGAACTGGCTCTCCACCTGGCTCGGTTCCAGGTTCAGTTCCATGGCGTAGGCGCCGCCCAGCCGCGCCTCATGCACGAAGCCGGCCGCCGGATAGACGTGGCCGGAGGTGCCGATGGCGACGAAGAAATCGGCCTTGCTCAGCGCCTGGTAAATGTCGTCCATACCCAGCGGCATCTCGCCGAACCACACCACGTGTGGCCGCAGCGGCGCCGGGAACTGGCAGCAGTGGCAACGGTCGTCAACGCTGAGATCGCCGGGCCATTCGAACACCTGGCCCGACTGGGTGCAGCGCACCTTCAGCAATTCGCCGTGCATGTGCAGCACCCGCTTGCTGCCGGCGCGTTCATGCAGGTTATCGATGTTTTGCGTGACCAGCAGGAAGTTGTCCCCCAGCCACTCTTCCAGGTCCGCCAGCGCACGGTGCGCGGCGTTCGGGGCGATCTCTTCCGTCTGCAGCTGGCGGCGGCGTTCGTTGTAAAACGCCTGCACCAGCGCCGGATCGCGCTGAAAACCTTCCGGCGTGGCGACGTCCTCCACCCGGTGCTCTTCCCACAGCCCATCCGCGGCGCGGAAGGTGCGAATGCCCGACTCGGCCGAAATGCCGGCCCCGGTCAACACCACCACAAACGGCTTTTTCAGCTCGGCCGCCGCCATGGTGTCACGGTGAAAAATGCGTGAACGAAAGCGCTGATGCAGCACATGCTTACTCTTGCGAAACTGACACAGCCGATGGCGAGTGTGCATTAACTCTCTCCTTACTTTTCCCTGTTGACCAAATTGAGGAACGCTGCGCCGCGCACGCCGCCGGCGTCGCCATAGCGCGCCTTCTCGATGCGCGGCAGCCGGGCCACCCGCAGCAGGTGCGCCGGCAGCCGCTGCGGCAACGCCTGGTAAATGGCGTCGAAGTTCGATAGCCCGCCGCCGATCACCACCAGGTGCGGATCCAGCACCGTCAGCAGGTTGCCCAGGCAGATCGCCAGCACGTCCATAAAGCGGTCGACGTGAGCCACCGCCTGCGGCTCACCTGCCTGATAATGCGCAATGATCTCGGTGGCAGGCAAGTGCCGGCCATAGAAATGGGCGTACATCCATTCGAAACCGCGGCCCGATATGTAATTTTCAATGCAACCCTGGTGGCCGCACCCGCAGGCAACGCGAGGCACATCACGCCCCAAGACCTCGAGCGCATCCACCGGCAGGCGCAAATGGCCGAACTCGCCGGCGATATAGTTGCGCCCAGGCACCGTCTTGCCGTCGACGATCAGCCCACCGCCTACGCCGGTGCCGAGGATGATGCCCAGCACCGTCGGGTAGCGGCGAAACTCGTCGTCCCAGGCCTCCGACAGCGCAAAGCAGTTGGCGTCGTTATCGACCCGCACCTCGCGCCCGATCAGCGCCGCCAGATCGTGCGGCAGCGGTCGCCCCATCGCCGCCGGCACGTTGGCGGTAAACAGCGTGCCGTCATCGTCGTTGGGCAGGCCCGGGATGCCGATGCCGACGCTGCCGCGCCGGCCGCAAAACGCATCCGCCTCAAGGGTCAGATCGCACAGCGTGGCCAGCAGCTGCCGGTAATCTTCACGCGGCGTCGGCACCCGCTTTTGCCAAATGCGTTGCAGGTTGTCGTCGAACACCCCCAGCTCAATCTTGGTGCCGCCCATATCGAAACCGTAGTACATAACCCATCCCCAGGCTAAAAAAACGGGGCGGCATCGCTGCCTCCCCGTGGGTTTTATTGTCCGCTCAGCACCCGCGCCGGATCGATGCGGCTGGCTCGCCTGGCCGGATACCAACTGGCCAACAGGCTCAGCACGATGGCGGTTGCCAGCACGATCAGCACGTCCAGCCAGTGCAGCTCGGAAGGCAGGAAGTCGATGAAGTAGATATCACCCGACAGGAAGGAGTGGCCGACCAGTTTCTCGATGCCCCGGATGATGTTGGTCAGCTGCAGCGAGGCGATTACCCCAATCACTACACCGCTCAGGCTGCCCAGCAGCCCGGCCAGCAGCCCGTACCAGATGAAGATGGCGCGGATAAAGCCGTCTTTGGCGCCCAGGGTACGCAGCACCGCGATGTCGGCGCTTTTGTCTTTCACCGCCATTACCAGCGTGGACACGATGTTGAAGCAGGCCACGCCGATCACCAGCACCATCGCCAGGTACATAATGGCGCGGATCATCTGGATATCGCGATACATGTAGCCGTACTTGCCGATCCAGCTTTTGATGTAGATATAAGAATTGGTCACTTCGCCGGCGTCGCGCACCAGTTTATTGGCGGCGAACACGTCGTTCATCTTGAGGGCGATACCCGTGACGCTGTCACCCATATCGAGATACTGCTGCGCATCGGCCAGCGGCACCAGCGCCAAGCTGTGATCGAGCTGGCCGCTGAGCTGCAAAATGCCGGTCACGTGCAGACGGATGCGCTTCGGCTGCAGCAGCTTCATTTCCGGGTCGCTGTTGGGGATCATCACCGTCACATAGGCGCCCTGCTTGACGCCCAACGCGTCGGCCACGCCCTTGCCGAGGATCACCTGCTGTTCGCCGGGCTTGAAGTTGGCCCAGGCGTCGCCCTGCACATACTGCGGCAGCGCGCTCAGCCGGCTCTCCTGCTGCGGATCAACGCCTTTGACTTCCACCGCGCGCAGCTGCGCGCCGTTCTCCATCAGGCCGGTAAAGTTGATGTACGGCGCGGCGGCCACAATACCCGGCACCTTTTCCACCCGCTGCAGAATCGACGGCCAGCCGCTGAACGGCTGATTGACCGGCTCGAGTTCGCCGTGCGGCACCACCGCCAGAATGCGGTTCTTCAGCTCGCGCTCAAAGCCGTTCATCGCGCTCAGGCCGACGATCAGCACCGCCACCCCCAGCGCAATGCCGATGGTGGAGATGACCGAGATCAGCGACACCATGCCGCCGCGTTTACGGCCGCGGCTGAAACGCAGGGCCGTCAGGAAGGACAGTGAGGCTCCCGCCATTACTCGGCCCCCATCAGGGTCAGCTGCGCCTGCAGGTGTCCGTCGGCCATTTCCAGCTGGCGGCTCAGGCGCTTGGCCAGCTGCAGATCGTGCGTCACCACCAGAAAAGCGGTGCCCTGACGCACGTTCAGCTCGCCCAGCAGATCGAAGATGCTGTCCGCGGTGCGTTTGTCCAGGTTACCGGTCGGTTCGTCCGCCAGCACCAGCGCCGGGTTGTTAACCAGCGCGCGCGCGATTGCCACGCGCTGACGCTCGCCGCCGGAGAGCTCGGACGGGCGGTGCTTGCTGCGTTTTTCCAGCCCGACCGCCGCCAGCATCTCCCGCGCCTTCTCCTGCGCCTGCGCCGGCTTGGCGCCGCCGATCAGCAGCGGCATGGCGGCGTTTTCCAGCGCGGTGAAGTCCGGCAGCAGATGGTGAAACTGATAGATGAAGCCCAGCTGGCGGTTGCGCAGCTCGGCCTTGGCCGCCGAAGACATGGCGTTCAGCGATTCGCCCTTGAAGATCACCTCGCCGGAGGTCGGTGAGTCCAACCCGCCCAGCAGGTGCAACAGGGTACTCTTGCCGGAACCCGAGCTGCCGACGATCGCCATCATCTCGCCCTGCTGCATGGCAAAGCTGACATTGCGCAGCACGTCGGTGTGCAGATTGCCTTCCTGATAGGTCTTGCACAGGTTGTCACACTGCAGCAAAAGATGGTTACTCATAACGTAAAGCCTCAGCGGGTTGTACGGCGGCAGCGCGCCATGAAGGATAAAGCGTGGACAACAAGGAAACCGCCATCGCCACCACGGCGATGATCGTTACCTGCAGCGGATCGACCGCCACCGGCAGCGAAGCGCCGTCGATCAGGGCGCCGAGGATCGGCATCAGGTTATTCAGGTTGGTGGCCAGCAGCACGCCGAGCAGCGTGCCGAGCAGCGAACCGATGATGCCGGCGCTGGCGCCTTGCACCATAAACACCGACATGATCTGGCGGCGAGTCAGCCCCTGGGTCTGCAGAATGGCGACCTCGCCCTGCTTTTCCATCACCAGCAGGCCGAGCGACGTAATGATGTTAAACGCCGCCACCGCCACGATCAGGCTGAGCAGCAGCCCCATCATGTTTTTCTCCATACGCACCGCCTGGAACAGCTCGCCCTTGCGATCGCGCCAGTCTTTCCAGACCGTGCCCGCCGGCAGCGCCTGTTGGCTGAGGGTATCGACCGCCAGCGGCTGCTGCAGGAACAAGCGCCAGCCGGTGATGTTGCCCGCCGGGTAGCGCATCAGGCGCGAAGCATCCTGTTGGTTGACCAGCAGCTGATAGCCGTCCACCTCGCTGTTGGCGTGGAAGGTGCCGATAAGGGTGAACAGGCGCTGGCTGGGAATCCGGCCCATCGGTGTGAACTGGCTGGCGCTCGGCACCATCACGCGCAGCGAATCGCCGCGCTTGACGCCGAGTTGCCCCGCCAGCTGTTCGCCGATGATGATGTTGTATTGGCCCGGCTGCAGCTGTTGCTGCTTGACGTTGACCAGATACGGGGTCAGCGGATCGGCTTCGTCGGGATTGACGCCGAGCATCACCCCGACCGCCACGCTGCGGGCGCTTTGCAGCACCACGTCACCGGTGGTCAGCGGTGCGACGCGCGTGACGCCCTGCAGCTTCTGCACCTCGGAGGCCGGCAGCTGCTGCGGGTTGACCGATCCTTGCGGACTGGTGACCAACGCCTGCGGCATCAGGCCGAGGATGTTGTTCTCCAGATCCTTCTCGAAACCGTTCATCACCGACAGCACGGTGACCAACGCCATCACCCCCAGCGTAATGCCGATGGTGGAAAGCCAGGAAACAAACCGCCCGAAGCGGTCTGAGGCTCGCCCGCGCATGTAGCGCAGGCCAATGAATAACGCGACAGGTTGATACATGAAATCCGTTTGATAGCCGTGGCTTAAGCAAAGTGATCATGGATAATAAAGGCTCTCCCTCGTTTAGGGAACACCCGGCGGCCTTTTATTGCGCCGGGCGGCCCCTCATCCGGCGTCTCGCTTGAGCAGGTTATAGACCGACACCCGCGAGATGCCGAGCGCTTCGGCCACCATGGTGGCCGCGCCGCGCAGTTGCAAATACCCTTGCTGCTTCAGCTGTTGCACCACCTGAAACCGCTGTTCGGAAGACAAAGCGCGCGGCTGGGTGGCATGCGACGCGGCGAACGCGTTGATCGCCGCGGCGATGTCCGACAGCGAGCGTGCACTCTCCGCCGCCTGCGGCGCGGCGCTTTGCACCACCGCCGTCAGCTGCTGCAGGATAGCGGTGACGCTGTTGAAGATAGACACATCCAGATTGAGGCAAATCGCCGCCACAAAGCGGCCCTGGCTATTGCGCAGGCCGATCGAGGTGCTCTTGGCCGGGCGCCCGTCCGGAAACACGCTGGCGTAGTTCTGCACCACGTCAGGAAACTCCGGCGACGCGATGCGCTCCAGCCCCATTTCCGTCGCGGCGTCGCCGATGCGGCGGTTGGACAGATTGTTGGCGATGGCGACAATGGCGCGATCGGGCTGGGTCAGATCGTGCAGCACCACTTCGCAACCGGGCGCAAACATCACGCCCAACGCCTGAACAATTTTTTCCGCTTCGCGCAGCAACAGCGCATTTTCCTGCCTGAGATCGCTCATTGAGTTAACCATTTGACAATAACTTTACAAAGAGTAAATTAAAAAACCACACCAAGCAATGCATCGTCCCCATCCTTACCTGTGCGAGGTCGCCATGAGTTCAGTCCCACGCTGCATCACCGCCGCCGATATTGCCACCGCCGCCGACGTTATCGCCGGGCATGCCCTGCGCACGCCGGTCATGACTTCGCGCCAGGCCGACCAGATCGCCGGCGCGCAGCTGTTCTTCAAGTGCGAGAATTTTCAGCGCATCGGCGCCTTCAAATTTCGCGGCGCCTATAACGCCATCGCGCAACTCAGCGCAGAGCAGCGTCGGGCCGGGGTAATCGCCTTTTCATCCGGCAACCACGCACAGGCGATGGCGCTGGCGGCGCGCGAATTGGGCGTTAGCGCCACCATCGTAATGCCCCACGACGCCCCTGCGGCCAAGCTGGCGGCGACGCGCGGCTACGGCGCCAACGTGGTCATCTATCAGCGCCACAGCGAAGATCGTGAAGAAATCACCCGACGCCTGGCCACAGAGCGGGGCCTGACGCTGGTGCCACCGTACGATTATCCGCAGGTGATCGCCGGCCAGGGCACCGCCGCCAAGGAGCTGTTTGAAGAGACCGGGCCATTGGATCTGCTGTTGGTGTGCACCGGCGGCGGCGGCCTGCTGGCCGGCAGCGCGGTGGCGGCGCATCACTGGTCGCCGGGCTGTCGCGTGTTCGGCGTCGAGCCCGAAGCCGGCAACGACGTTCAGCAAGCCTTTCAGCGCGGTGAACCGGTGCACATCCCGGTGCCGAAAACCATTGCCGACGGCGCGCAGACCCAACAGGTCGGGCGGCTGACCTTCCCGATCATTCAAGAATATGTCGAAGGCATTCTGACGGTCAGCGACGCCCAGCTGTGTCGGCAAATGAGCTTCTTTATGGAGCGGATGAAAATGGTGGTTGAGCCGACCGGCTGCCTGGCGGCCGCGGCGGCGATGAACGGCCTGCTCGATCTGCGCGGTAAAAAGGTCGGCGTTATCGTCAGCGGCGGCAACCTTGACGTCGACAAGATTGCGCACTATCTCACCCTGGCCGGCGAAAATTAACGCGGCGTATCGGTTAAATAACAGGCGGAACATCAGGGTAGAGCGCTTTTTGCTGTGTCAGTTTGGCGGCCGCTGGGCTACTATAAACAGCATAAAGGCGCTGGGTTATCCGTGCCGGAACGCCCTCTAACACATTGATTAAAGATACCTGAATGAGCACTTCCGATAGCCGTAACCGTTCCTCATCCCCCCGTTATTCTCTGCCCGATCGCGCGGGCGATCTGCGCCAGCTGGGGCAACTGACCGGCGCGGCCTGCGCCGTGGAGTGCGCCGAGATCGTCGAACGCCACCCAGGCCCGGTGATGCTGATCGCGCCGGACATGCAAAACGCCCTGCGGCTGCGCGACGAGATCCAGCAGTTCACCGACCAGATGGTGACCACGCTGTCCGACTGGGAAACCTTGCCGTACGACAGCTTCTCGCCGCATCAGGAAATCATCTCGGATCGTTTGTCGAGCCTGTATCACCTGCCGACCATGGCGCGCGGCGTGATCATTCTGCCGGTCAACACCCTGATGCAGCGCGTCTGCCCGCACGAGTTCCTGCACGGCCACGCGCTGGTGATGAAGAAAGGCCAGCGCCTGTCGCGCGACAAGCTGCGCGCGCAGCTGGAACAGGCCGGTTACCGCAGCGTCGATCAGGTGATGGAGCACGGCGAATTCGCCACCCGCGGCGCGTTGCTCGATCTTTACCCGATGGGCAGCGATGAGCCTTACCGCATCGACTTTTTCGATGACGAAATCGACAGCCTGCGCATCTTCGACGTCGATACCCAGCGCACGCTGAGCGAAGTCGAGGCCATCAATCTGTTGCCGGCCCACGAGTTCCCCACCGACAAAAACGCCATCGAGCTGTTCCGCAGCCAGTGGCGCGAGCAGTTTGAGGTGCGCCGCGACGCCGAGCACATCTATCAGCAGGTCAGCAAAAGCGCCTGGCCGGCCGGCATCGAATACTGGCAGCCGCTGTTCTTCAGCCAGCCGCTGCCGTCGCTGTTCAGCTATCTGCCGGCCAATACGCTGATCGTCAACACCGGCGATCTGGAGGGCGCCGCCGAGCGCTTCTGGCAGGACGTCAACCAGCGTTACGAAAGCCGCCGCGTCGATCCGATGCGCCCGCTGCTGGCACCCGATACGCTGTGGCTGCGCGTCGACGCGCTGTTCGGCGAGCTGAAGGCCTGGCCGCGCATCGCGCTGAAAACCGATAAGCTGCCGCCCAAGGCCGGCAATACCAATCTGGACTACCATGCCCTGCCCGATCTGGCGGTGCAAGCGCAGCATAAATCCCCGCTGGATAACCTGCGGCGCTTTATCGAAGGCTTCGACGGCAGCGTGATTTTCTCCGTCGAGAGCGAGGGGCGGCGTGAAACGCTGCAGGATCTGCTCGGCCGCATCAAGCTGGCGCCGGCGCTGATTCAGCGCCTCGATCAGGCGGAAACGGCGGGCCGTTACATGATGGTCGGCGCCGCCGAACACGGCTTCCTCGACGGCCTGCGCCAGCGGGCGCTGATCTGCGAAAGCGATCTGCTCGGCGAGCGCGTCAGCCGCCGCCGGCAGGATAACCGGCGCACCATCAATACCGATACTCTGATCCGCAACCTGGCGGAGCTCCATCCCGGCCAGCCGGTGGTGCATCTGGAGCACGGCGTCGGCCGCTACGTCGGCCTGACCACGCTGGAGGCCGGCGGCATCAAGGCCGAGTACCTGATCCTCTCCTACGCCGGTGAGGACAAGCTGTACGTGCCGGTTTCTTCGCTGCATCTGATCAGCCGTTATGCCGGCGGCGCGGACGAAAACGCCCCGCTGCACAAACTGGGCGGCGACGCCTGGACGCGCGCGCGGCAGAAAGCGGCCGAGCGCGTGCGCGACGTAGCGGCGGAGCTGCTGGATATCTACGCCCAGCGCGCCGCCAAGGCCGGTTTCGCCTTCAAACACAACCGCGAACAGTACCAGCTGTTCTGCCAGAGCTTCCCGTTCGAAACCACGCCGGATCAGGAACAGGCGATCAACGCGGTGCTGAGCGACATGTGCCAGCCGTTGGCGATGGACCGCCTGGTGTGCGGCGACGTCGGCTTCGGCAAAACCGAAGTGGCGATGCGCGCCGCCTTCCTGGCGGTGGAAAACGGCAAGCAGGTGGCGGTGCTGGTGCCGACCACCCTGCTGGCACAGCAGCACTTCGACAACTTCCGCGATCGCTTCGCCACCTGGCCGATCCGCATCGAAATGATGTCGCGCTTCCGCAGCGCCAAAGAGCAGCAGCAGGTGCTGGATGACGCGGCCGAAGGCAAGGTAGACATCATCATCGGCACCCACAAGCTGCTGCAGAGCGATCTGCGCTGGAAAGACCTGGGGCTGCTGATCGTCGATGAAGAACACCGCTTTGGCGTGCGCCATAAAGAACGCATCAAGGCGATGCGCGCCGACGTCGATATCCTGACGCTGACCGCCACGCCGATCCCGCGTACCCTGAACATGGCGATGAGCGGCATGCGCGATCTGTCGATCATCGCCACCCCGCCGGCGCGCCGGCTGGCGGTGAAGACCTTCGTGCGCGAATATGACAGCCTGGTGGTGCGCGAGGCGATCCTGCGCGAAGTGCTGCGCGGCGGCCAGGTTTACTACCTCTACAACGACGTGGAAAACATCGAGAAAGCGGCGCAGCGCCTGGCGGAACTGGTGCCGGAAGCGCGCATCGCCATCGGCCACGGCCAGATGCGCGAACGCGATCTGGAACGGGTGATGAACGATTTCCACCACCAGCGCTTCAACGTGCTGGTGTGTACCACCATCATCGAGACCGGCATCGATATCCCCAGCGCCAACACCATCATCATCGAGCGGGCCGATCGCTTCGGCCTGGCGCAGCTGCACCAGCTGCGCGGTCGCGTCGGGCGTTCGCACCACCAGGCTTACGCCTATCTGCTGACGCCGAACCCGAAAGCCATGGGCACCGACGCCCATAAACGGCTCGAAGCCATCGCATCGCTGGAAGATCTCGGCGCCGGTTTCGCGCTGGCGACCCACGATCTCGAGATCCGCGGCGCCGGTGAACTGCTGGGCGAAGACCAGAGCGGCCAGATGACCACCGTCGGTTTCTCGCTCTACATGGAGCTGTTGGAAAGCGCCGTCGATGCGTTGAAAAACGGCCGCGAACCGTCGCTGGAAGATCTCACCAGCAGCCAGACCGAGGTGGAACTGCGCATGCCGGCGCTGCTGCCGGAAGATTTCATTCCCGACGTCAATACCCGTCTTTCGCTGTACAAGCGTATCGCCAGCGCGAAGCGCGACGGCGAGCTGGATGAGCTGAAAGTCGAGCTGATCGACCGCTTCGGCCAGTTGCCGGACGCGGCGCGCAACCTGTTGCAGTGCGCGGCGCTGCGCCTGCATGCGCAGAAGCTGGGCATCAAACGCATCGAGAACAACGAGCGCGGCGGCTTTATCGAGTTCGGCGACAACAACCGCGTCGATCCCGGTTATCTGATCGGCCTGCTACAGGGCAATCCGCAGGTTTACCGCCTGGACGGCCCGAGCAAGCTGAAGTTCACGCTCGATTTGGCCGATCGCCAGAAACGCCTGACGTTCACCGAAGAGTTGCTGGACGCCTTCCGCGAACACACGCTGGCGGCCTGAGCCAACGCCTTCCGCCGGCACGGCGGGAGGCGGCTTACTCGCGCGGGAAACCGGCGCCCAGCGGCGCCAGCTGCATCACGCGGCTGGTCACCACCCGATTTTTACCGCTGCGCTTCGCCTCATATAACGCTTCGTCGGTCATGGCGATTGCCTTGTCCAGCGTCATGCCGGGCAGATACAGCGACACGCCGATCGACAGCGTGATGTGCGCTTCATCGTGGGCATTCAGCAAAAACGTCGAGCTCTCCACCGCACTGCGAATGCGCTCCGCCACCCCACCGATAACCAGCGGATCGTAGCTGGCGGTGATCACCATAAATTCCTCGCCGCCGTAACGCCCGACGAAGTCCTCGTTGCGCACGCTGTTTTGCAGCAGCCGGCCGACGCTGGCCAGCAGCACGTCGCCGGCCGGGTGGCCGTAGGTATCATTGATCTTTTTGAAGTCATCCAAATCGAGGATCATCAGCCCGCACGGGCGGCGTTCGGCGCGCTGCAGCATCAGGTGGTAATCGACGCTGGCGCGGTTGTTGATATGGGTCAGGCTGTCGGTCGTGGCGCGGGCGCGCATCGCGAAATAGGCGTAGATGTGGCGCTCTTTGAAATTCAGCGCATGGTAGCAAATCGCCAGGCAGAGCGCGGAAACCGCCTGGTACAGCAACACGTCCAGCCACAGCCCGCTCATGTCCACCAGCAGCCACACCACCGCGATGCGATACATCGCGATGGCGCCGATCGTCAGGTAAAACACCCAGTGGGATTTCTTCAGCCACACGCGCGACAGCAGCAGCGGCACCAGGATTGAGGCGATAAACAGGTTATCGACGGTGAAACCGCCGGTCAGCGCCATGGCGAACAAAAAGCTCACCAGCCCGCTGATGCCGCCGCCGAAAAAAGTCACCAGGATCATCGGAATCATCGCAAAGCTGTAGTGCACCTTATCGCTCAGCTCCAGCCGGTCCTGGCTTAAATACAGCACCGCCACCCCGGCCAACAGGCCGAATACGACGCGCTTCCACAGCGCAGAGCGAGAGGAGAACGGCGCATTTTTACTGAGAACGAAATAGCTTACCGACAGCGTGGCGTAGGTGATGCAGGCGTCGCTGTAAATGGCGGGAATGGACGCAATGTAGGTCATAAATAGTCAGCGGCTCCTCGGGATCGCCAGGGGTTGATATGCAGACGTTGAATAACGCATCCCTGTCGTCTCCGCTTCGGCGGCGGCTATTTTACACAGTCTATTAATAGAGTAGCAGTTCTATCTTATCGCCAAGCCGTCTATCTCACGATGCGCGCTTCAGGCTACTCTGTGCTTTGTGTTATCGGGGGAGAACCGTATGAATATCGACGATGAACTGCAGGCGCTCAGCGAACAGGAAGCGACGCTGGCCTTTACCCATTTTGACGCCGCCACCGCCTGGGAGCTGGGCGCGGCGCTGAAAACCGCCGCCGAGCGGCGCGGCCTGAGCATCGCCATCGAGATCCAACTGGCCGGGCAAACGCTGTTTTATTACGCCATGCCGGGCGCCACGCCGGACATCGCCGACTGGGTGCGGCGCAAGCGCAATCTGGTGAATCATTTTCACAAAAGCTCTTACGCCATCGGCCTGCGCCTGCAGCAGCGGCAAACGTCGCTGGAGGAGCGCTACGGGCTGAGCGTACGCGACTATTCGGTGCACGGCGGCGCCTTCCCGCTCACCCTGGCCGGCCTCGGCTGCGTCGGCAGCATCAGCATTTCCGGCGCGCCGCAGAAGGAAGATCACCAGCTGCTGGTAAGCACTTTAGCCCACTTTCTCGGCTTATCCCTACCCGCGCTCCACTAGCCGTTAAAACCTTGATTATTCCTTTTCTTTTCAGCCGCAGAATCTGCGGCTGACTTATCTGTTATCGGCATTTAGCGCCAAACAAAAGGGCGACTCTCTGATTTCCTGCGCCAAATTGACACAGGTCTGGTAATCCTCTGAACAAAGGGCGTATGGTATCTGTCACGTGACAAGACGGACCTCATCGGGCCCGCCATTCCTTTCACTTTTGAAGATTTGGTACGCACCGTAGATGAAAACGCATGAAATAAACAAAATTCGCCCCTTCAGCGCGCTGATAGACGCCTGCTGGCGGGAACCTTATAGCCTGACGCGGTTGCTGAAAGACGCTATCGCCGGGGTGACGGTCGGTATTATCGCCATCCCGCTGGCGATGGCGCTGGCGATCGCCAGCGGCGTGCCGCCGCAGTACGGCCTGTATACCGCCGCCATCGCCGGGATCGTCATCGCCGTCAGCGGCGGTTCGCGCTACAGCGTCTCCGGCCCCACCGCCGCCTTCGTGGTGATCCTGTATCCGGTTTCGCAGCAGTTCGGATTGGCCGGCCTGCTGGTCGCCACGCTGATCTCCGGGGTGTTTCTGCTGCTGATGGGGCTGGCGCGCTTTGGCCGGCTGATCGAGTACATTCCGCTGCCGGTGACGCTCGGCTTTACCTCCGGTATCGCCATCACCATCGCCACCATGCAGATCAAGGACTTCTTCGGCCTGCAGCTGGCGCACACGCCGGAAAATTACGTCGGCAAGCTGTACGCCCTGCTGCAGGCGCTGCCAACGCTGGATTTCGGCGATACCCTGATCGGCGCGGTGACGCTCCTGATCCTGATCTTCTGGCCCAAGCTCGGCCTACGGGTGCCTGGCCACCTGCCGGCGCTGCTGGCGGGCACCGCGCTAATGGGTCTGCTGGCGCTGTTTGACCACCCGGTGGCAACCATCGGCTCGCGCTTCAGCTACCTGCTGGCCGACGGCAGCAGCGGCCAGGGCATCCCGCCGATCCTACCGCAGTTGCTGCTGCCCTGGGATCTACCGGGCGGCGGCGGGCAGCCGTTCACCCTGAGCTGGCAAACCGTTTCCGCCCTGCTGCCGGCGGCGTTTTCGATGGCGATGCTCGGCGCGATCGAATCGCTGCTGTGCGCAGTGGTACTCGACGGCATGACCGGCAAGAAACACAACTCGAACAGCGAGCTGATCGGCCAGGGTGCGGGCAACATCATCGCGCCGTTCTTCGGCGGCATTACCGCCACCGCCGCGATTGCCCGTTCGGCCGCCAACGTGCGCGCCGGCGCCACCTCGCCGGTGTCCGCCATCATCCACGCGCTGCTGGTGCTGTTGGCGCTGCTGGTATTGGCGCCGTGGCTCTCTTACCTGCCGCTGGCGGCGATGGCGGCGCTGCTGCTGATGGTCGCCTGGAACATGAGCGAGGCGCACAAGGTAATTTATCTGCTGCGCCGGGCACCGAAGGACGACATTCTGGTGCTGCTGCTGTGCATGTCGCTGACGGTGCTGTTCGATATGGTGATCGCCATTACCGTGGGCATCGTGCTGGCGTCGCTGCTGTTTATGCGCCGCATCGCCCGCATGACGCGGCTGAGCGAGCTGAGCGCCGGCGACGGCCGCCTGGTACTGCGGGTGAACGGCCCGCTGTTCTTCGCCGCCGCCGAGCGCATCTTTAGCGAACTGCTGGCGCGCAGCGAAGGCTACCGCACGATCGTGCTGCAATGGGATGCGGTGCCGGTGCTCGATGCCGGCGGCCTGAGCGCCCTGCGGCGCTTTATCGACGTGCTGCCTGCGGACAAAAAGCTGGTGATCACCGACGTGCCGTTCCAGCCGCTGAAAACCCTGGCGCGCGCGCGGGTGCAGCCGATCGAGGGCCGCTTGCAGTTCTACCCGACGCTGCCGGAAGCGCTGGCGGCCACCGGCGCCTAAACGTAAAAAAGCCCGACAAGTCGGGCTTTTTTTATGGCGACGAGCGCTTAGTTGCTGGTATCCAGCTCCGGGAAGCTCTTCACCAGGTCGTCGATGGCTTTCATCTGCGCCAGGAACGGCTCCAGCTTGTCCAACGGCAGCGCGGACGGGCCGTCGCACTTGGCGTTTTTCGGATCCGGGTGCGCTTCGAGGAACAGGCCGGCCAGGCCAACCGCCATACCGGCGCGCGCCAGCTCGGCCACCTGAGCGCGGCGGCCGCCGGACGCGGCGCCGAACGGATCGCGGGTCTGCAGCGCGTGGGTCACGTCGAAGATCACCGGATGGCCGCCGGTCACGTTTTTCATCACGTTGATGCCCAGCATGTCGACCACCAGGTTGTCATAGCCAAAGTTGCTGCCGCGATCGCACAGGATCACCTGGTCGTTGCCGCCTTCTTTGAACTTGTCGACGATGTTGCCCATCTGCCCCGGGCTGACGAACTGCGGCTTCTTGACGTTGATCACCGCGCCGGTTTTCGCCATCGCTTCCACCAGATCGGTCTGACGCGCCAGGAAGGCCGGCAGCTGGATCACGTCAACCACTTCGGAAACCGGCTGCGCCTGCGCCGCTTCATGCACGTCGGTGATGATTTTCACGCCGAAGGTTTTTTTCAGCTCTTCGAAGATCTTCATCCCTTCTTCCAGGCCCGGACCGCGGTACGAGTGGATGGAGGAACGGTTGGCCTTGTCGAAAGAGGCTTTGAATACGTAAGGGATGCCCAGTTTTTGCGTCACGGTGACGTAGTGTTCGCAGATGCTCATCGCCAGATCGCGCGATTCCAGCACGTTCATACCGCCAAACAGCACAAACGGCAGATCGTTTGCTACGTCGATATCGCCAATGCTAACCACTTTCTGTTTCATGCTTTCGCCTTTGTTAAGGTTGTAACCGTCGCCTTGCAAACTGCACGGAGTCATTGAATTAATGCAGCGTCACCTGTTTCGGCTCAATCGAATGGATCTGTACTTTGATCACTTCGCTGACCGGGTCTTCAGGACACTGCTCGACAAAATAGTTGAGGTCGGAAATCGCGATATGGTTGCACTCCAGCTGGGCGTAAATCAGCCCGCGGTCGCGGATCTCGTACGGGTCTTCCGGATCGAAGCACAGCACCGTTTCGCTGGTGCGCAGCGCCATTTCCAGCTGCTTTTCTTCCATCAGGGCGGCCTTCAGCGTATCGAGCATCTTGCGCACCACCATGATGTTCTCCGACTCGTCGAGATCGTCGTCTTCCAGCTCGGCGCCCAGCCCCAGGTTGCCCTTGATCCACACTTCCAGCTGGTGCTCGCTCAGGGTTTCGCCGTTCAGCGGGTTGATCAGCCACAGCTCTTCGTCCAGCCAGTCGGCGCGCAGGATCAGCTGAGTGGGGAAAATCACCGGCAGCAGCGGCAGATCCAGCGCGTTGGCAATATGCAGGAAGATAGTGCCCAGCGAGACCGGCGTCCCCTGCCGCGCTTCCAGCACCTTGTCCAGCCAGATGGCGTCCGACAGGCGGTACACGCCGCTGGCGCCGCCGAATCCCCAGGTCTTGTAAAACAGTTCGATGAGCGCATCCAGTTGCTGCTCCTGAGTGATATCGACCGGCACCGCCGCGCGCGCTTCGTCCACCAGCTGTTGCAGCTTGCGCTCCACGTCAGCAACCGGGAAATCGCGCCGCACCGACTGCGACACCAGGATCACCCCTTCGCTCAGCGGCGAGGCGTTAAATTCAAAATCAGCAATGCTACTCATAGGTATCCCATCAAAAACGGTATTTTCGTCGTGGCAAGTTTAATTATCAGGTACAGGCAGCCCAACGCCAGCACGAACGCCACGGTTCGCAGCCGCTGACTTTTGGTCTTCTTGCCCAATGCGACGTAGCCAAGCAGGATATAGATAATAACGCCAAACAGCTTCTCGGTCAGCCATGAGTCCATACCCAGCAGCGGATAAAACCCGAACATCACCACCAGCGCGATGCCGCTGACGAACAACAGCGTGTCGTTCAGGTGCGGCGCTACCTTGACCCAGCGGCGGCCCATGATCGGCGAGCGGCGCCATTGCCAAAAAAAACGCAGCACAAACAAGGTAATACTGATGGCGACCGTCAGCAAATGGAAATGTTTCAACGCGGTGTATGCAGTCATGATGCTCCCTTAAATGGCTCGGGCGTCGTTATTATGAGAGGCGCTTATCCCGGCCATTGGCCGAGCGTCACGCGGTCGTTGTCGCCATAATCACGGTGGGTGGCGACAGCGGAAAATCCGGCGGCCTGCAGCAGCGCGCGCACGCTCTCGCCCTGCTGCCAGCCGTGTTCCAACAGCAGCCAGCCCTGGGGCTGCAAATGGTGCGGCGCCTGGCGCACGATGGCGGCCAGATCCGCCAACCCATGATCGGCGGCGACCAGCGCGCTGCCGGGCTCGAAGCGCACGTCGCCCTGCGACAAATGCGGATCGGCGGCGTCGATATAGGGCGGATTGCTGGCGATCAGCGCGAAGCGTTGCCCCGCCACCGGCGCAAACCAGCTGCCCTGTAGAAATCGGACGTTGTCGATCTTCAGCTTGTGCGCATTGTGCTGCGCCAGCGCGACCGCCTCCGGCTGCACATCGACGCCGATGGCCGAACAATCGGGGCGCTCGCCGGCCAGCGCCAGCGCGATGGCGCCGGTACCGGTGCCGAGATCGAGGAAGTGGCAGGGTTGTGGCGGCAGGCGCGCCAGCGCCAGCTCCACCAGGCATTCGGTATCCGGGCGTGGGATCAGCGTTGCGGGCGAAACCGACAGCGGCAGCGACCAAAATTCGCGCTCGCCCACCAGGTAGGCCACCGGCTCACCGCGTTCGCGGCGCGCCAGCAGCGTCTCCAGCTGCTGTTGCTGCGCTGGCGTCAGCTGAGTTTCCCCGAACGCCATCAGGAAGGTTCTGGCCTTGCCGGTCACGAAACCCAACAGGATTTCCGCGTCGCGCCGGGCGCTGTCGCTGTGGGTCAAACGCGCGGCGGCGGCTTTCAGCCAGTGTTGATAGTCCATCACTCTTGCTCGGCGGACAGCGCAGCCAGCTGATCGGCCTGATACTCCTGCACGATCGGCTGGATCAGCATGTCCAGTTTGCCTTCCATCACTTCGTCCAGGCGGTAGAGCGTCAGGTTGATGCGGTGGTCGGTCACCCGCCCCTGCGGGAAGTTGTAGGTGCGGTTACGGTCGGAACGGTCGCCGCTGCCCAGCAGGTTGCGGCGAGTGGACGCCTCGGCCTGCTGGCGCTTGGCCATCTCGGCGGCGCGAATGCGCGCGCCCAGCACCGACATCGCCTTGGCTTTGTTTTTGTGCTGTGAACGCTCGTCCTGGCACTCCACCACGATGCCGGTCGGCAGGTGGGTGATGCGGATTGCCGAGTCGGTGGTGTTAACGTGCTGGCCACCGGCGCCGGAGGAGCGGAAGGTGTCGATTTTCAGGTCGCTCGGGTTGATGTCCGGCAGCTCGGCCTCCGGCACTTCCGGCATCACCGCCACGGTGCAGGCGGAGGTGTGGATGCGCCCCTGGGATTCGGTTTCCGGCACGCGCTGCACGCGGTGGCCGCCGGATTCAAACTTCAGTTGGCCGTACACGCCGTCGCCGGAAACTTTGGCGATCACTTCTTTGAAACCGCCGTGTTCGCCTTCGTTGGCGCTCATCACCTCGACGCGCCAGCGGCGGCTTTCCGCATAGCGGCTGTACATGCGGAACAGATCGCCGGCGAAGATAGCCGCCTCATCGCCGCCGGTGCCGGCGCGCACTTCGAGGAAGCAGCTGCGCTCATCGTCCGGATCTTTCGGCAGCAGCAACACCTGCAGCTGCTGCTCCAGCTCTTCGCTGGCCGCCCGCGCCTGTTTCAGCTCTTCCTGCGCCATCTCGCGCATTTCCGGATCGTCCAGCATCATTTCCGCCGTCTCCAGATCCTCCTGCACCTGACGCCATTCCAGGAAGCAGCGGCTGACGTCGGTCAGCTGCGCGTATTCTCGCGACAGCGCGCGGAACCGGTCTTGGTCGGCGATAACGCCGGCATCGCCGAGCAGCGCCTGCACTTCTTCATGGCGCTCTTGTAACGCTTCCAGTTTGGCAACAATAGAAGGCTTCATGCGTGGTAATAAACCCTGTTAATAGAGAAAACTAATGCTGATCCAGCCCAAGGCTGTCGCGTAATAACTGCAACCGCTCCACGTCGCCGTCGCCGGCGGCCTGCTGGAGGGATTTGGTGGGGGCATGAATAAGACGGTTGGTCAGTTTATGGGCCAGCTCGTGAATAACCTGCTCCACGTTGGCGCCCTGCGCGATGGAGGCCAGCGCTTTGGCCTCCATCTCTGCGCGAATTTGGTCGGCCTGCGAACGGTAGTCGCGGATGGTTTCCACCGCGCCCTGCGAGCGCAGCCAGGCCATGAAGTTGGTGCTTTCCTGCTGCACGATCGACTCCGCCTGCACCGCCGCCGCTTTGCGCTGCGCCAGATTGCTTTGAATGATGGCGTGCAGATCGTCCACGCTGTAGAGATAGGCGTTGGCCAGTTTGCCGACTTCCGGTTCGATGTCGCGCGGTACGGCGATATCCACCAGCAGCATCGGCTGGTTGCGGCGCGCCTTCAGCGCGCGCTCCACCATCCCCTTACCGATGATCGGCAGCGGGCTGGCGGTGGAACTGATGATGATGTCGGCGTCCGCCAGGCGTTCGTCGATCTCCGGCAAGGTGATCACCTCCGCGCCGACCTCGTCCGCCAGCAGCTGGGCGCGCTCGCGGGTGCGGTTGGCGATGATCATGTGCCGCACTTTGTGTTCGCGCAGGTGGCGCGCCACCAGTTCGATGGTTTCACCGGCGCCCACCAGCAAGACGTTGAGATCGGCCAACGATTCGAAGATCTGGCGCGCCAGGGTACAGGCGGCAAAAGCCACGGAGACCGCGCTGGCGCCGATGTCGGTTTCGGTACGCACGCGCTTGGCAACGGAGAAGGATTTCTGGAACAGACGCTCCAGCTCGCCGGACAGCGACTGGCCGCGTTGCGACTCGGCGAAAGCTTTTTTCACCTGCCCGAGGATCTGCGGTTCGCCCAGCACCAATGAGTCCAACCCGCTGGCCACCCGCATCAAATGGCTGACCGCGTCGTTGCCCTGATGCCAGTACAGGCTTTTCTTCACCTCTTCCGGGCGCAGGTTGTGGTAGGCGCACAGCCAGGCGACCAGCTGCTCGTGCATGTGTTCCTGCTGCTCTACGCTGAGGTACAGCTCGGTGCGGTTGCAGGTGGACAACACGACGCCGCCCTGCACCAACGGTTGTTGGAGCAAGCTGGTCAGCGCCTCATCGATGGACTCTGGCGAGAAGGTCACCCTTTCACGCAGAGAAACCGGAGCGGTTTTGTGATTTATACCTAACGCCAGCAGGGTCATTGCTTCGAGTAATACTTCTGTTGGTACGGGTTCTCGTTGAACGGCATTCTACTTGATGCGCAGGATCAATAAAAGTAACAACCGCATCTTCCGTTCAATCGTTGCCATAGATGGCATCAATCGATGAATAATTAATAAATACAGTGAGATAATTTATAATTTGACGACATAACATACTGAATTTTAGCGCAGGATGCGATCTCCCGCACTGGATTCGGTAAAACCTGCAGGTTATCCGCTTATAATCCGCGCGTTTACCAACCCAGCGTGCCGCAACGGTAGGAGGGTTCCAGGATAAAAGAGACCTGCTGGCAAAAAACCTGCTTGGCCTGAAAATAAAAAAATACCGCGCCGGCAAAACACAGAAGCGAAATGATTATCCGCGTCGCAATCTTCATTCGATTATTTCCCGCAACAAAAACCCCCGGCAGCATACCGAGGCAAACATCAACCAAACGCTAACGGCGGTCACCCCGCCGTATCGAAAATTGTTGCCCCCGAACAACGGCACGAAACGATTGTGTTAATCTTAATGACGCCCCAATGCGCGTACCGGGTTGGCATTGCGCCGGTAAAAACGGCAAGATTCAACGCGATGCAGCAAAAAATTGACGCGCCGCCGCCGCCCCGTTAGCGTGAGCGCTGAATCCGGGTTTCGTCGCGCATGCCCGCAAGGACAAAAGGACAAGAGAAAGTTATGCCAATACGCAAAGTTAGTTTGCTCCGTCTGATCCCGCTGGCCAGCCTGGTGCTGGCCGCCTGTACCACCACCAAGCCGACCGGCCCGGCCACCAGCCCGACGTCTCCCCAGTGGCGCGCCCATGAGCAGGCGGTGCAGCAGCTCAGCACCTATCAGACCCGCGGCTCCTTCGCCTACTTGTCTGATCAGAAAAAAGTCTACGCCCGCTTCTTCTGGCAGCAGTTCTCGCCGGAGCGCTACCGTCTGCTGTTGACCAACCCGCTGGGCAGCACGGAAATGGATCTCAACGTGCAGAAAAACGTGGTGCAGCTGACCGACAACCAGGGCAAACGCTACGTCAGCGACAACCCGGAAGAGATGATCCGCAAGCTGACCGGCATGGCGATCCCGCTGAACAACCTGCGCCAGTGGATGCTCGGCCTGCCGGGCGAAGCCAACGATTTTGCGCTGGATGACCAATATCGCCTGAGCAAGCTGACTTACCAGCAAGGCGGCCAAACCTGGAAAGTGGATTACCAGGGCTACAGCAACGAGGTGCAGCCGACGCTGCCGAACCGCCTGGAACTGCAGCAGGGCGAGCAGCGCATCAAGCTGAAAATGGATAACTGGACGCTCAAATGATTCGCCAGTGGCCCTCCCCCGCGAAACTCAACCTGTTTTTGTACATCACCGGCCGTCGTGAAGACGGCTATCACCTGCTGCAGACGCTGTTTCAGTTCTTGGACTACGGCGACACCCTGACCATTGACCCGCGCCAGGACGACCGCATTCATCTGCTGACGCCGGTCGACGGCGTGCCGGACGAACAGAACCTGATCGTGCGCGCCGCCCGCCTGCTGCAGCGCTATTGCGATGAGCGCGGCCTGCAGACCGCACCGCGCGGCGCCGACATCAGCATCGACAAGCGCCTGCCGATGGGCGGCGGCCTGGGCGGCGGCTCCTCCAACGCCGCCACCGTGCTGGTGGCGCTCAACGAACTGTGGCGCTGCGGTCTTGGCGACGACCAACTGGCAGCGCTGGGGCTCAGCCTCGGCGCCGACGTGCCGGTGTTCGTGCGCGGCCACGCCGCCTTCGCCGAAGGCATCGGCGAGTGCCTGCAGCCGGCCGAGCCGCAGGAAAAGTGGTATCTGGTGGCGCATCCCGGCGTCGGTATCCCGACGCCGGTTATCTTCGGTGACCCCGAATTGAAAAGAGACACCCCGGTTCGCTCCTTAAGTGAGCTGTTGCAGGCGCCGTACGCAAATGATTGCGAACCGATCGCAAGAAAACGTTTTCGCGAGGTTGAACAGCTTCTTTCATGGCTGTTAGAATACGCCCCGTCACGCCTGACTGGCACAGGTGCTTGTGTGTTTGCTGAATTCGACACAGAAATCGCCGCCCGTCAGGTGTTAAATCAAGCCCCGGAGTGGTTGTGTGGTTTTGTAGCGCGCGGCGTTAACGTCTCCCCACTACATCGCATTCGTTCCGGGCGGTTTGAGTCGTAGCTCAACGTTTCGCTGCGCAGGGTCATGCACACCTGGCCCTGTTATCCCTGCGCTGCCTGCGGTCTCAATTTTAGTTTTACATACCCGTATGTATATTGCGCCGGCGTCGCCGACTGCCCCTTGGTGATGTCGTATGACAATATCTTCTCTGGACGCAAGCCTGAGGTTCTTCTCGTGCCTGATATGAAGCTTTTTGCTGGTAACGCCACCCCGGAACTAGCACAACGTATTGCCAACCGTTTGTACACCAGCCTTGGTGACGCCGCTGTAGGTCGTTTTAGCGACGGCGAAGTGAGCGTGCAAATCAACGAAAATGTACGCGGCGGTGATATTTTCATCATCCAGTCCACCTGTGCCCCGACCAACGACAACCTGATGGAACTGGTTGTGATGGTCGACGCCCTGCGTCGCGCCTCCGCAGGTCGTATTACCGCCGTTATCCCTTACTTCGGCTATGCCCGCCAGGATCGCCGCGTGCGTTCCGCGCGTGTGCCGATCACCGCCAAGGTGGTTGCCGATTTCCTCTCCAGCGTAGGGGTTGACCGCGTTCTGACGGTGGATCTGCATGCTGAGCAGATTCAAGGCTTCTTCGACGTACCGGTAGACAACGTGTTCGGCAGCCCGATCCTGCTGGAAGACATGCTGCAGCAGAACCTGGAAAACCCGATCGTGGTTTCCCCGGACATCGGCGGCGTAGTGCGTGCCCGCGCCATCGCCAAACTGCTGAACGACACCGACATGGCCATCATCGACAAACGCCGCCCGCGCGCGAACGTGTCTCAGGTGATGCACATCATCGGTGACGTGGCAGGCCGCGACTGCGTGCTGGTCGACGACATGATCGACACCGGCGGTACCTTGTGTAAAGCGGCTGAAGCGTTGAAAGAACGCGGTGCCAAGCGCGTATTCGCCTACGCGACGCACCCGATCTTCTCCGGCAACGCCGTGGACAACATCAAGAACTCGGTGATTGATGAAGTGATCGTCTGCGACACCATTCCGCTGTCGCCGGAAATCAAGGCACTGAAAAACGTTCGCACTCTGACCCTGTCCGGCATGCTGGCTGAAGCCATCCGCCGCATCAGCAACGAAGAGTCGATCTCTGCGATGTTCGAGCATTGATTCGTCGTCTTTCCGGTGCGGCGCCCACCGTGCCGGAAAGATAGCGTGCCCGACAGCAGAAAAAGAAAAACCCGTTGGTGCGTGAGCAACAACGGGTTTTCTACTCGTAGTCCGACATGACCTCAAACCTTAATGCACGGCAGATATTCCCTTGCCCTGCTCTTGCTTCCCTTCTGCTTTTTTAATCAATGCGACGAACGATGTTGGTCGTTACGGCACCGTTTATCAAAGTGTTTTACCCACCAGTAGCGATCCGCCACCTGCTCGCGGCCGCCGATACGCGCGCCCACCAGCCACAACAGCGCGCCGACGAAGATACTCATGATGGCGCCGTGGGCGAAAAATTGCGGTAAATCGAACTGGGATACTTCAGCAACAATGGAGTATCCGACGCCACCGATCATCACGACCAGGCCCAGCCCCATAAAAAAGTTGCCCATTCTGTCCGCGTTTCTGCGTTTCATATGCCACCTCCATGATTGCCATGTGCCAACCGGGATAACGCTGCAACTTGTTAACCCACTTTGATAAGTTAAGTATAGTCCTTGTGGCGGCAAGGGGATTGCGGAGGCGATCACAAATGGTAAAGAATTATTGACACTTCTTAACACACCGCTGAAAATTAGCGGACAAATTGAATTATTCAGCTAATGAATCATTCGTCTTTCTTACCTAAGGCGACGGCGGAGATCGGATTTTGTCATTCGCCGCCCCGGCAGGTAGACTAAGGCCCTTTCCATTACCCTGATCATAGCGAATCTCCCAGTGAGCAGTATTAAATTGATAGTCGGCCTGGCCAACCCGGGCGCGGAATATGCCCAGACGCGCCACAACGCCGGCGCCTGGTACGTCGATCTGCTGGCCCAGCGCCACAATCAGCAGTTGAAAGAAGAGAGCAAGTTCTTCGGCTACACCGCCCGCTTGAACCTGGCGGGCAACGACGTGCGCCTGCTGGTGCCGACCACCTTCATGAACCTGAGCGGCAAAGCGGTGCTGGCGATGGCCAACTTCTACCGCATCGAGCCGAACGAGATTTTGGTGGCGCACGACGAGCTGGATCTGCCGCCCGGCGTGGCCAAAATCAAGCTCGGCGGCGGCAACGGTGGCCACAACGGCCTGAAAGACATCCAGAACAAGTTCGGCAACAACCCGAACTTTTACCGCCTGCGTATCGGTATCGGCCATCCGGGCGACAAGAACAAGGTGGTGGGCTTCGTGCTCGGCAAGCCGCCGGCCAGCGAGCAGAAGATGATTGACGAAGCGATCGACGAGTCGCTGCGCTGCACCGAGATGCTGATGAAGGACGGGCTGGAAAAAACCGTTCAGCGCCTGCACAGCTTCAAGGCGCAGGCCTGAACCTTGCCGCAGCGGGCGCCCTGCCCGCTGCCTGCATCTAGCCGCGCGGGTTGAAGGTCTCCTCGCTCACGCGGCGGTCATCGGCGGTGAAGCCCTCTTCCGCCACGTAATACTGCGGATCGTCCAGTTCATGGCTGCAGAACGGCCCGGCGCGCTTGAGCAAGCGCACGCAGTCACCGCTCAGGTGGCGCAGACGAATGCTTTTTCCCGCCGCCAGATAACGCGCCGTCAGCTTATCGATCGCCTCTACGCCGCTGGAATCCATCACCCGGGTGCCGGCAAAATCCAGCACCACATTCTGCGGATCGCTCTGCGGATCGAACAGCTCGGCGAAACCGGCAGCGGAGCCGAAGAACAGCGGGCCATCCAGTTGATACACCGCCACGTCGCCCGTCACCTGCCGCTGGCGCACGCGGATGCGCGCCTGCTGCCAGGCGAACACCAGCGCCGAGATAATCACCCCGCTGATCACCGCCACCGCCAGATCGGTAAAGATGGTGATCAGCGTGACGGCGAGCATCACCAGCGCGTCCGCCTTCGGCATGCGGCGCAAACGGCGCAGCGAGCTCCACTCGAAGGTGTTGTAACACACTACCAGCATCACCCCGGCCAGCGCCGCCACCGGCAGCAGGCCGATATAGCGCGACAGGCTGACCACGAACAGAATCAACAAAATGGCGCCCACCGTGCCGGAAATGCGCCCGCGCCCGCCCAAGGTGAAGTTGATGATCGACTGGCCGATCATCGCGCAGCCGGCGAAGCAGCCGAACAGGCCGCATACCGCATTACCGGCGCCCTGCGCGATGCTCTCGCGGTTGCCGTTCCCCTTCTTGCCGCCCATTTCATCCAGCACCGTCATGGTCAGCAGCGATTCAATCAAACCGACCAGGGCGATCACCACCGCATAGGGCAGCACTACCCGCACCATCTCCAGGGTGAACGGCGCCGTCGGCAGGCTGAAGTGCGGCAGCGCGCCGGAAATGTCCGCCAGATCGCCCACCCGCAGCGTGTGCAGATTGAGGCCAATCGCCAACGCCGAAACCACCAGCAGCGCCGCCAGCGAAGACGGAATGGCTTTGGTCAGGCGCGGGAACAGCACCACCACCGCAATCGCCAGCGCCACCAGGCCGTACATCAGCGGCCCCTGCCCGGCGATCATCTTCAGCTGCGCCAGCATGATGACGATCGCCAGGCCGTTGACGAAGCCGTGGATCGCCGGCAGCGGCACCAGACGAATGAACTTGCCCAGCCGGAAGGCGCCAATCAGGATTTGAATCCCCCCGGCGAACAGCGTGGCCCACAGCACGTAGCCCATGCCGTACTGCGCCGCCAGGCTCATCAGCACCACCACAATGGAGCCGGCGGCGCCGGAAACCATGCCCGGCTTGCCGCCGAACAGTGCCGTGACCAGGCCGATGATAAACGCGGTATGCAAACCGACGATCGGCGAAAGACCGGCGACCAGCGAAAAGCCGACCGCCTCGGGGATCATCGAAACCGCCACCACAAAGCCCGCCAGGACTTCATTTTTAACGTCCGCGATCCTGACGTTACTCAGGTTAAACATGCATTATTCACTTATGACAGATGGCATCATCTCCCCGCGTAGCGGGTATGGGGTACCGCAAGGGGCGGCAGACTGCAGGCGGGCACAGCTCAGGGTGGCGTAGGCAAGAAATACATCCGGCGCGTTTCCTGTCGGTTAATCGGAACGGCCAGTATGGGTAAATGTGATCCAAATCTCAAATAAAAACCGGCCGCCCGCGCTGGGTTCGCCCCGGCCAAGCAAGTCTGATCGAGATAAACGCCCATTACGTGTATAATGGCGGCATTATTTTGCCCTTTATGCAGTCGATTAAACCTAACCGGCTGATAGTTAAGATATTTAAGGTGATTATAACATGGGATTCAAATGCGGTATCGTCGGCCTGCCTAACGTAGGCAAATCCACCCTGTTCAACGCGTTGACCAAAGCGGGCATTGAAGCAGCCAACTTCCCGTTCTGCACCATTGAACCGAACACCGGTGTGGTGCCGATGCCCGATCCGCGTCTGGATAAGCTGGCCGAGATCGTCAAGCCGCAGCGCATTCTGCCAACCACCATGGAATTCGTCGACATCGCCGGCCTGGTGAAAGGCGCGTCTAAAGGTGAAGGTCTGGGCAACCAGTTCCTGACCAACATCCGCGAAACCGAAGCCATCGGCCACGTGGTGCGCTGCTTCGAGAACGACAACATCATTCACGTCAACAACAAGGTCGATCCGGCCGAAGACATCGACGTCATCAACACCGAGCTGGCGCTGTCTGACCTGGACACCTGCGAGCGCGCCATCCACCGCGTGCAGAAGAAAGCCAAAGGCGGTGACAAAGACGCCAAGGCCGAGCTGGCGGCGCTGGAAAAATGCCTGCCGCACCTGGAAAACGCCGGCATGCTGCGCGCGCTGGATCTGACCGCAGAAGACAAAGCGGCGATCAAATACCTGAGCTTCCTGACCCTGAAGCCGACCATGTACATCGCCAACGTCAACGAAGACGGCTTCGAGAACAACCCGTACCTGGACACCGTGCGTAAAATCGCCGACGCCGAAGGCTCCGTGGTAGTTGCCGTGTGCGCCGCCGTGGAATCCGACATCGCCGAGCTGGAAGACGAAGAGCGCGACGAGTTCATGGCCGAGCTGGGCCTGGAAGAGCCGGGCCTGAACCGCGTGATCCGTGCCGGTTACGAGCTGCTGAACCTGCAGACCTACTTCACCGCCGGCGTAAAAGAAGTGCGCGCCTGGACCATCCCGGTCGGCGCTACCGCCCCGCAGGCGGCCGGCAAGATCCACACCGACTTCGAGAAAGGTTTTATCCGCGCCCAAACCATCGCCTTCGACGACTTCATCACCTACAAGGGTGAACAAGGCGCCAAAGAAGCCGGTAAAATGCGCTCAGAAGGTAAAGACTACATCGTCAAAGACGGCGACGTGATGAACTTCCTGTTCAACGTCTAATCCCTTCCCCGCAGCGTTTCTCTCGGCTGCCGGAAACGTAAAAATCCACGCTTCGGCGTGGATTTTTTTGTCCTGATATCCCCAGACTCAACCCATCACCCCCTCCCACACCGAAGGCCGGTTCTCGCTGCGCCACTTTTCGCCTGCCGTCGTTCCCGGCGCCGGCGGCTTCAAACCGTCAATCGTCCACAGCGAGAACGGCGTTTCGTCCACGTGCAGTTCCCAGCGCAGCCCATGCGCGGCGATGTAGGGTTGCAGGATACGGGTGCAGGCCGCCAGAAATTGCTGCTGCTCCGCATCGTTGTCCATGGCGCGCGCGATATGGTCAATGGTCACCCGCACGAAATCATCGGCCGGTTCGCCGCCGAGATAGGCCGAACCTGGCGGCAACGCGTGGAAGAAGACGTTGACGTAGAAGCGCGGCAAAAAGTCCTGGTACAGGGCGGTGACCTTCTGCGCAAGCGCGCGTTTATCGGCGGTGCTGAAGGCCGGTTCAGGGTGGTAAATCTGCCACAGTGGCATCGCGGTATCTCCTCGGTGAAGGCGTGGGTTTCCGGCCGGCGTTCAGACCATCGGCCACTGTTAAACATAAACTCCAATAATAAGAGTAATAACTCCAATCATTGAAGTGATCAAGCCGAGGCGATAAAATTATCCGCATTACGGCGGCAAACGGAGGCAAGGCAAAGTGAAAGCAAAAGGGTTTGAAGGCATGACGTGCTCGGTGGCCCACGTGCTGTCGGCATTGGGCGATCGCTGGGGCGCAATCCTCATGCGCGATCTGTTGCTGGGGCTCTCGCGCTATGACGATTTGCGCCAGTCGACCGGCATCACCAACAGCACGTTGGCCGATCGGCTCAGGGCACTGGAAGGCAGCGGCCTCATCGAAAAGCGGCAATACCAAACGCGCCCCGATCGCTACGAGTATCTGCCGACGGAGAAGGGAAAAGATCTCGGGCTGCTGGTGATGGCGATGATCCAGATTGGCGACAAATGGAACCTGTCCGAGCTGGCCGGGCCGCCGCTGCGCGTGGTTGACCGCGCGACCGGCCACCCCGCCACCCTGCGCGTGGTCGATGCCGTGACCGGCGAATCGCTGCCGCCGCAAAACCTGGCGCTGGCCGCCGGGCCCGGCGCCGATGAGATCACGCGATGGCGGCTGGCCGTCGGCAAAACCCGCTAACGGCACGCTACAACAGCGCAATCATCTTCAGCAGTTCGACCCGATTGCGGATGCCGAACTTTTTGCCGGCGTTATTGAGGTGCGAATAAACGGTTTTCGGGTGCAGGTTAAGCCGCCGCGCGGTCAGGCGGATATCTTCGGTGCGGGCGGTTTCACACAGCACCGCCGCCTCGCCAGGCGTGATTGCCGCCGCCCGCTGCCGGTTCACCACGTGTCGTTCGCTCGTCTCCTGGCGGGCCAGCGTTGCGCAGGTCTCTCGCACCACCTGCAGCGCTTCCCGTTTGTGCAAAACCGCATCCGGCTGCGCCGCAGCGATAAACGCCAGGATCAGCGGTGAAGTCTTATCGATGAAGAACAGTAACCGGACACCTTTATATTCACCGCGCGAATATTTAATGAATTCTAAATACGCCTCGAACCGGTAAATCTCCTGAGGAAACTCCATAATAATTAAATCAGGCGCCGGGCTTATATTTTTAATGATATTCATATTGGGTGAGGATAAGGTTATTACCCCGCCGCCCAATAATGTTTTCATGCCCAGCCGGCACAGCGGTGAACCGTCGATATAAATCACTCTCACTTTAATTCTCCTTATCAGCATGGACGCATGCTTCCACACCTCAGGCGGCTTGTCGCTGCTCTTTTTTGGGGTAATTCTCCTGCAAAGCACACCGATATAAAACATCTTGATAACATGTTTTTCAAATAATCAGGCAGCCGTCAGCACGTTGATTAATACGCAAAAAAGGCATGAATGTTTCAAATTATTTCAATCACAAAAACCGGCGATCCAATAAAATCGCAACGCAATGATATAGATCTATTTTCTATTTTGTATGATATAAGCGAAAATGAAAAAAAATGTAACAACAGGCCTTCTCGTCTTATTGCCTTATTCGAAACACCTATAGGGAAAATTCTTAGTTTGTTAGGATGAAAATCCATGTTTGCCGACGCGTTTAAAAAACAATTGCGCAACATGATTAACCCACAACCGCACGTCAGTAATTTATTACTGTCAGGAAAGCTTTTCTCTAAAGTAAATTAAAGGGCATTTCACATGAATGTTAAATTAGTCGCATTATCCATGCTGGCTCTCTCCGGCACCTGTGCGGCCGCTTCGTCCAATACGGTGCAATTTAAAGGCGAAGTCAGCACACAAACCTGCTCGGTGAATATTAACGGCAACCAATCCAACCCGGTCGTTCTGCTGCCTACCGTCGCCGCCAGCAAACTCGCCACCAAAGGCGCCACCGCCGGCGACACCACCTTCACCGTCAACGTGACCGGCTGTGCGGCCGCAACCAGCGATACGGCGATCAAAACCGTGCTGGCGGGCAACAACCCAACCACCAACGGCAACCTGGGCAACGCGGGCGATGCGGCCAAAGTGTCCATTCAACTGCTGGACAGCGACGCCACCACGCCGCTGTCGTTCGCCAGCGGTTCGACCGTCACCACGTCGGCGATGACGCTGGCCAAAGACGCCACTTCCACCTCGCAGAACCTGGTGGCCCGCTACTACGCGGAAGACACCGGCGTGGCGGCCGGTTCGGTGATCGCCACCGCACAGTTCGCCATTAGCTACAAATAAGCCGGCGTCAGGCGCCATACCTGTTGATGCCAGCGCCGCCCTTCGCCGGGCGGCGCTGAATGACTCGCTCCCTTTATCGGTTCACGTTTATGCCGCAGATAACCCGCTCCGCCCGCCGATGGGCCGCCCTGTCGCTTTGCCTGATGAGTTTTGCCGCTACCCACGCGTCGGCCAGCGTGACGCTGCTCGGCAACCGCGTGATCTACCCCGCCGAGGCGCGGGAAAAAACGCTGCAGTTCACCAATGACGACGGCACCCCGGCGCTGATGCAGATCTGGCTCGACATCAATAACCCCAAATCCACGCCGGAAAACGCCGATGCGCCCTTTGTCGCCTCGCCGCAAATCTTCCGCATG
The DNA here is from genome assembly GCF_002935055.1 of Serratia sp. SSNIH1. Classification (NCBI taxonomy): domain Bacteria; kingdom Pseudomonadati; phylum Pseudomonadota; class Gammaproteobacteria; order Enterobacterales; family Yersiniaceae; genus Serratia; species Serratia sp. SSNIH1. The sequence continues at coordinate 2,570,768 of NZ_CP026383.1, read as the reverse complement.
AATCCGCACAGCGGGCAGATGGTGCGGCTGTCGTTCGTCGGCCAGCCGCTGCCGCGCGATCGCGAATCGCTGTTCTATCTCAACTTCCTGCAGGTGCCCGCCGTGCGCCAGACGGACAGCGACAAGAACAAACTGCTGCTGGTAGTCACCAATCGGCTGAAGGTGTTCTATCGCCCCGCCGGGTTGGCCGGCGACGCCAACCACGTCATCGATCGGCTCAGCCTGCGCCAGGCCGGTAACGCGCTGCGCGTCGACAACCCGACCGGCTACTACGCCAACGTCAGCCAGGCCGCGATCCTGAGCGGCGCGAAGCGCATCGCCATCCCGCAGGCGGATCTGATCCCGCCGTTTTCGCAGGCCAGTTGGCCGGTGAACGGGGAGGTGCGGCAGGTCGCACTGCGCGTCATCAATGACTATGGGGTGGAAATCTCACGCACCCTGAACGTCGCGCGGTGAAACCAGACAGGGAGGTTTTCATGTTCGATGTCCGCAAGGCGACGCCGCTGCCCGCGCGCTGGTGTTGCGCGCTGCTGGCGCTGCCGCTGGGCTGCGCCGCCGCCGACGGCTATACCTTCGATCCCGCGCTGCTGCGCGGCAGCGTGCTGAGCAACAGCGCACTGAGCCAGTTCAACCAACAGGACGCCGTTGCCCCCGGCAGCTATCAGATCGATCTGTACCTCAACGGCCAGTTTCTCGAGCGCGACCAAATTCGCTTCGTGCGCGCAGGCAAGCAGGTGTTGCCCTGTTTCGATCGGCCGCAGCTGACGCGCTTCGGGCTGAAAAATCCGCCGGCGGCCGCCGAAGCAGAATGCCTGCTGCCCGGTCGGGATCTCAAGGACATTGCGGTGAACGCAGACATTTCGCGGCTGCGGCTGGATCTCAGCATTCCGCAGGCGCTGTTGAACGGCCAGCCGCGCGGCAGCGTCAATCCCGCCAGCCTGGACAGCGGAGAAACGATGGCCTTCGTCAATTACAACCTCAACCAGTACCACGTCAGTTACCGACAGGGGCAAACCCGCGATCTCGACTCGACCTACGCCAACCTGAACGGCGGGTTCAACCTCGGGCTATGGCGCTACCGCCAGCAGTCCAGCTACCGCTACGATCGCGAGTTCGGCGGCCACCTGGACACCAGCCGCCGCTACGTACAGCGCGCGATCTTGCCCTGGCGCAGCGAAATGCTGTTGGGCGAAGGCTTTACCGACGGGCACTTCTTCTCCGGCCTGGGCTTTCGCGGCATTCAGCTCAGTTCGGACGACCGCATGCTGCCGGATTCGCAGCGCGGCTATGCGCCGGTGGTACGCGGCGTGGCGAAAAGCAACGCGCGCGTGACGGTGCTGCAGGGCAAAAGCACGCTGTATGAAACCACCGTCGCGCCGGGGCCGTTCGCCATCAACGATCTGTACGCCACCAACTACGCCGGCGATCTCACCGTGGTGGTGACGGAAGCCGACGGCAGCGTCAGCACCTTCACCGTGCCGTTCGCTGCGGTGCCGGAATCCATCCGCCCCGGCCAGTCGCGCTACTCCGCGATCGTCGGCCGTTCCCGCTACGTCGGCGACAACGATCTGTTCAGCGAAGTGACCTGGCAGCACGGCCTGACCAACGCCCTGACCTTCAACCTCGGCAACCAGCTGGCGGACGGCTACCAGGCGATGATGCTGGGCGGGGTATACAGCAGCTGGCTGGGCGCCTTCGGCATGGACACCACCTATTCCCACGCCAGCCTGCCGGACGGTGGCGCCTCCGGCTGGATGCTGCACCTCTCTTACAGCCGAACCTTCAGCCCGACGGACACCACCTTATCCATCGCCGGCTACCGCTACTCCACCGAAGGCTTTCGCGATCTCAGCGACGTGCTCGGCGTACGGCGCGCCGCCACTACCGGCCAAAACTGGCAGTCCGACTCCTACCGCCAGCGTTCGCGCTTCGAGGTCGCCGTCAATCAGGGGATGGGGGCGTTCGGCAGCCTGACGATGTCCGGCTCGACTCAGGACTACCGCGATCAGCGCGGCCGCGACAATCAGCTCCAGCTGGGCTGGGGGAAAACCTTCGGCAACGGCGTGGCGCTTAACCTCTCCGTCACCCGCACCCGCAGCCTGGGCTACAGCAACGGCGACTACCGCGGCTACGGGCCGTTGGATAACGTCTACAGCGCGCCGCTGGCGCAAAACGCGCAGACCGTCACCGCCCTGTCGCTGAGCTTCCCGCTCGGCCGTTCGTCATCCGCCCCCAGCGTCTCGCTGTTGGCCAACCACAGCCAGGGACAGGGCGGCAACTATCAGGCTGCGCTGTCGGGCAGCGTCGGCGACGAACAGCCGGTCAGCTACGGCCTGAACTTCACCACCGACGACGATCGCCAACAAAGCATCTGGGGCGGCAACCTGCAAACCCGTCTGCCTTACGCCAACGTCACCGGCTCGTTCTCCACCGCGCGCCAGTACCGACAAGGCTCCCTGTCGTTGCAGGGGGCGGTGGTGGCTCACCGCGGCGGCGTAACATTAGGGCCGTATGTCGGCGACACCTTCGCCCTGATTGAGGCGCCCGGCGCCAGCGGCGCACGGGTGATGGACGGCCAGGGCGCGCGCGTCGATCGCTTCGGCTACGCCCTGGCGCCGTCGCTGGTGCCCTATCACTACAACACCGTCGCGCTGAACCCCGAGGGCATGAACGACAAAGCGGAACTGGAAGACGGCCAGCGGCGCGTGGCTCCTTATGCCGGTGCCACGGTGCGCCTGCACTTCAACACCGTGCGCGGCCAGGCGCTGCTGATCACCGCGCAGCGGCCCGATAACGCACCGATCCCGATGGGCGCCAACGTCCTTGACGCGGCAGGCAACAGCGTGGGCATGGTCGGCCAGGCCAATCAGGTGTATCTGCGCAGCGATAAGCGTGCCGGGGAACTGACGCTGAACTGGGGCGACGCCCCCGGCCAGCAGTGCACGCTGCATTACCGCCTGTCTGCCGGGGAAGACGGCCCGATTCAACGGCTCAGCGCCCCGTGCCGCTAGCCCATTAAACTTATTTTCAGGAGAGACGATGAAACGCATTTTTTACCCGATCGCCGCCCTGGCGCTGCTCGCCCTGTCGCTGTTCGGCGCGCCCACCGCGCTGGCGCAATGCACCCGGGTCGCCCCCTGGATCGATTCCGGTTGCGATCCCTGCGGGGTGGGCACGGCGCTGGGCCGGGTTAACCTGACCAGCACTTACCTGCAGCCCGTCGGCACGCCGCTCGGCACCAGCGTGTTCGACCTCACCTCCGGCACGCGCTATCCCGACCCCAACAAAGTGTTGTATGAATGCGACGCCGGCGATGCGGGGCAGATCTATGAAGTCTTCGCCACCAACGGCGACGATCGCGTCGGCGGCTATTACGATCTGGGCGCCCAGGACGGCAACCCCAACTACTACGCCACCTACTTCCCCTACGTCGGCATCCGCCTGACCCATCTGGATTCCGGCAAGGTTTTTACCCGCTACTGGCAGTCGGCGCCGATTACCCGCTACGCCACCGTCGGCAGCAAAATTCAGATTCGGGTGAAAGACTTCAGCGCCATCCGTGCCGATCTGATCCGCATCAGCTCGCTGCCGGGCGCGGGCGCCAGCAACTACTGTGGCTACAGCGCCGGCAACCCGCTGGTGGGCATGGCCTCGACCACCGGCAATTCGAACTATACCTGCACGCAACCGAACGGCTATGTCACCTTTCAGGGGCCCGGCATCGCCTCGGATCCTATCGGCAGCGACTCCGCCACCAACTACGCCACCTGGGGCACCGGGCGCTGGAACGCGATGGGCATGGGCACCGCACCGATCTCCTCCTTGACCTATACCGCCACCTGCGTGGCGCGCAACGTCACGCCGCTGGTGATCCTGCCGACCATTTCCGTCAGCCAGTTGACCGCCGGGCAAATCTCACAGGCGCAGTTCACCCTCAATATCGAATGCGACAACGCCGCCGTGTCCGGCGTCAGCAGTAACAATACCGCCCTCGGCCTGCAGGTACCGTATGAAAGCTATGTCGCGGCGCAGCAGCTCGGGTTGGTCAGCGCCAACGGCGGCGTGAGCTACCTACTCTCCGGCGGCTACGGCACCGACAGCAGCGTCGCCACCGGCGTGGGCATCGCACTCGCCAACGCCGGCAACGGCGCGCCGATGAACTTCGTCGGCTGGGCGCGTTGCAGCGCCGGGCAATGCCCGCAGGGCAACGACGCCGGCTGGTACCCGGTGCTCAACGGCGCCAGCGGCGGCGGCAGCACTGCGGCGGGGTTTACCCACTACACCACCCAGCTCACCGCCACGCTCGCCCGGCTGCCCGGGCAAACCGTCACCGCCGGCAAAGTGGACGCCAGGGCCTACGTCTGGGTTAAGGTGCAATAATGATGAGAAAGAAATATCTGACGATGGGATGCGCCTTGTTGCTGGCGCTAGCGGCCATGGGGGCGCAGGCGGGCATCATCGCCTCCGCTACCCGGGTGATTTTCCGCGAGGGCGACACGGAAAAAAACCTGATGCTGCTCAACACCAACGGCTACCCGATCGTGGCGCAAACCTGGGTTGATAACGGCGACGTCAACGCCGCCCCCGAACTGTCGCACGCGCCGTTTGTTACCCTGCCCAGCGTGTTCGCTCTGCCGCCTTCGGCGCTGAAAGGGCTGCGGATCCTGTTTGCCGGCGCGAACCTACCCACCGACAGGGAATCGGTGTTTTGGCTTAACCTGTATGAGATCCCACCCAGCCAGCCGATCACGCCGCCGCTGGCGTCGCGCGTGACGCTGGCGATGAACACGCAGATGAAAATCTTCTACCGCCCCAAAGCGCTGCCGGGGAATGCCGAAAACGCAGCCGAGGCCGTCTCGTTCACGCTGCAAAAAACGCCGGGCGGCTATCTGCTGCGCTGTCACAACCGGTCGGCGTTTTATCTCTCCTTCGCCCGCATCGCCGTGAAAACCGACAGGCGCGATTACCCGGTACGGCAAGAAAGCGACATGATGACCGCACCGTTCAGCATGCGGGATTATCACCTCGACGGCGTTACGGCGCCGACACTCCCTTCACAGATCACCGTTCAGGCCACCCTCATCAACGACCAGGGCCAGCAGATCGTCAAGTCATACACAGCAAACCCATAACGATAAAAAGCAGCACATTTTTTAAGTACAGGAAATAGGGAAAAATGAGTCTAAGCAGATTCCAGCTACAGTTTCACCTGGAGAAACAGGCCAACAACATCAGGCAGTCACCGGCATTTCACACCGCCATCGTCAAACACGGGGAATTGTTGAAAGAGACCTACAAGAAGCATCCGCTGTTTTACAAAATCATCTTCAGGAACAGCCGGTTCATCATTTGTTCCACCATCCTGTCCATTTACTACCACCAGCCCACCGCCGGGCTGAAAGACATCAAAGCCTTTTTTAAAGGAAAGAACATGATCAGCGAGAACTCCCTGGACTCCTTTCTGTTCTTTTTGCGGGTCGGCCGCCGGCTGGAGGTCAAACCCTGCGAACATGACAAGCGCCAACTGCGCTATAAGCCTACGCCGCACGCGCTGGCGGAAACCCAGGCGTTGATCGCCTCCATGGCGCGGCCCTATCAGGCGCTGGCGCCACAGATGCCCATCGCGGCGCTGCTGGCGGCGCCCGACTTTCTGCCCACCTTTTTCGCCGCCTACGGGCAGCTGATGCTCAAGGAGATCTACCTGATCGATCTGGTGCAGCAATCCGGGCTGTTTATCAGCAAGGACGCCGGCCACATGGTGCTGCTGATGCTGCATATCGAAAGCATCCGGCAGAACTCCCCGTTTCTGCTGCTCTCCTCGGCGAAAATCGCCAAGTCATGCTCCGTCTCACGCGCGCACGTCAATCGCATTCTGCAGGCGGCGGAAAAATCGGGCCTGCTGACCACCACCAATAACGTGGTGATCGAACTCAACAGCTCGTTCTTTATCATGGCAGAGCGCTATTTCAGCCTCTATTTCGCGATGGTCGAATTCGGGCTTGAACGGGTTTGGCACACGCCGCAGGCCGCCGAGCCCCGCTGAGCCATTTTACCGCTCCCGCAGCACCTTATCGATCAGCCCCCAGGCCGCCGCTTCGTCGGCGGTCATAAAGCGATCGCGATCCAGCGCCAGCTCCACCGCTTCATCGCTCAGGCCGCAATGTTGGGCGTACAGCCGAATCACTCGCTCTTTGGTGCGCTTCATCTCTTCGGCGTGGATCAAGATGTCGGAGGCCTGCCCCTGAAAGCCGCCCAGCGGCTGGTGCACGTGCAGGCTGGCGTTGGGCAGCGCCATGCGGTGCCCCGGTTCGCCGGCCATCAGCAGGAACGAGCCCATCGAACGCGCGGTGCCCATGCACAGGGTATGCACCGGCGCACGGATGTACTGCATGGTGTCGTAAATCGCCAGCCCGCTGGTGATCGCCCCGCCCGGCGAGTTGATATACAGGTGGATCGGTTTTTCCGGGTTTTCCGCCTCCAGAAACAGCAGCTGGGCGCACAGCATTTCAGCCACGTCGTCATTGACTTCGCCGTTGAGGAACACGATCCGATCGCGCAGCAGGCGCGAATAAATATCAAAGGAGCGTTCTCCCCGGCTGGTCTGTTCCACCACCATCGGGACGAGCATCATCTTCTCACGCATCGGTGAACTCCTGGGTTGGCAATAAGGGAAGTGTGTTTAACGCGTCAGGCGGCGCACATCATCGTCGTCGGGCCGTCGTTGGCGGCGTCAAGCTGGTGAATAATCCGCAGCAGGCTGCCACCGCCGGCATCCGGCACAATCTGCAGCGTCACCACGCTTTCGAGGAACGGCGGTTGGTCGTCACGCAGACGGTAGCTCACCGCCTCGCCCGGCGTGGTGGCCAGCGGCTCGGCCTGCGCCAGGTCGCCCGTCGGCAGCCACTGCTCGCGCAGCTCGGGAATGCTGAGCGCCCGCCACACTTTTTCCGGCGGCGCATCGAGCGAATATTCCAACACCAGCCGATCGTGCGGCGGTTCAGCCCGTTTGTTCATTGATCCATGTCCTTCAGTAAGGTTTGCAGCGCGTCGATGCGCGCCGGCCACCAGGCGCGGTACTTCGCCAGCCACTGGGCGATCTGCGCCAGCCCGTCCGGGTCGACCTGATAGTTGACGCAGCGCCCCTGCTTCGCCTCACGCACCAGCCCGGCATTGCGCAGCACCGCCAGGTGTTGCGACATTGCCGACTGGCTGATGGGCAGCCCTTCGCGCAACGCGCTGGCGTTCATGCTGCCGGCGGCGAGTTTGTCGAAGATGGTGCGGCGGGTCGGATCGGCCAACGCTTTGAAGATGTCATTTTCGTTCATATAAACACATTAGTATTCACTTATGCATTATGCAAACGCCGGGGCAGGAATTTTTTCCGCGAAGCGAGACTCCGCGCCGGAGCGCGGAGCCGATAGAGGAGAGATTACAGCGGCTTATGGCAAGCGGGCGTGGTCAGCGCGGGTTGCCCGGCCGGCGCCCCTTCCTGCGCTTCCAGCGCGAGACGCGCCAGCGGCATGTCTTCGTGGTAGCGCTCCTCGGCGTTCAGGGTCTTCGAGTAGCGGTTGTACTTCCACCAGGCGTATCCCAGGAACACCACCAACCCGCCGACGTTATAGAACACGATGGTCATGATGCTGGCGCCGGTCGGGAACGTCGAGGCGAAGAAGCCGACGGTGAAGATGGCGATCAGCACGCTGACGATGGCGATGCCCTGCAGGCGCGAGCCCATTTTGAAATCGCGCGCCACCCGGTCGTACTTCAGCCGCAAATTCAGGTAGGCCAACATGATGAACAGCGGCGGCAGCATCGAGGCGGCGGCGGTCATGTTGATCAGCGTGTTCATCAAGTCCTGCACGCTGCTGGAACCCAACGTCGGGATCAGCATCAGCGGGATAACGATGAAGAACTGAATCCAGGCGGCGCGCGTCGGGACGCCGTGCCGGTTCAGGCGAATGGTTTTTTCGCCGAAAATGCCCTTCGGGATCTCGGTGAAGAAAATCTTCACCGGCGCCGCTGTCCACATCAGCAGCGAGCCGAACATGGCGGTGAAGGAAACAATGCCGACAAAGCGGTTCATCAGCATCGTCGGCAGGCCGAAGTGCGCCGACAGCCCTTCGAACACCTGTACCGTACCGCCGGTAAAGTGCAGATCGGTGCGGTGCACGAAGACGTTGATCAGCAGCGATGACACCGAATACAGCACGCCGATGAACAGCCCGGAAACGATGATCACCTTCACGAAGGCGCGGCTGCCGCCTTTCACATCGTTCACGTACACCGCCACGGACTCCGCCCCGCCCGCCGCCTGGAAGATCCAGGCGGTAATGCCGAGGAACGCCCAGTTGAAGTTCGGCGTCATCGCCTGCACGTTGATCGGGTCGGCCGGCTCAATGCCGCCCAGCACCGCCGCGCCCGCCAGAATGATGTAGGAAAACGTCAACAGCAGCATCAGCGACGAGGTCACGGAGGTCATCGGCCCCAGCAGTTTCGCGCCGCTGTTGGAGATGTAGGTCGAGAAGGCGAACAGGAAGATGCTGATGATCGCCGTGGTCAGCGGCGTGAACACGTAGTCATAGCCTAAAAACGCGTAAGAGGCGTAGGCGATGACGCGCGGCAGCAGCGCGGTGAAAAAGAACAGGTTCACGAACCAATAGGTGTAGGCGGTGATAAACGCCCAGCGCCCGCCGAGCGCGCTTTTCACCCAGGCATAGACGCCGGCCTCGGAGTTGCGGTTGAGCGAGACGAATTCGGCGATGATCAGGCAAAAGGGAATGAAGTAAATGATCGTCGCCACCAGGAATACCGGCGACGAGGCGATGCCGAGCTGAATATTGTTGTTAATCACGTTGTTGAAACTGAACACTGCCGCAAACGTCATCGACAGCAGGCCAAACTTGCCGATGGTGTTTCTGTTCGACGCAGCCATAGAGATTCTCCGAATGGTGTAGGGGACTTCGGTTTGTTGTTATCGATCGGCGGGCGCGCTATTTATTGACGAAATAGCTGTCTTCCACCGTCACTTTTAAAATGACTTTTTTTACCTTGCCGCTTTCTGCGAAGCGGTGAGCCTGGTGGTTTTCGAAGATCACCACGTTGCCTTTTCCGACCCGGTGCCTCTCGCCTTCGCCGCTGAAAAACTCGCGGTCGGTTTCGTCCTGATAGGGCGCCACCGTCGTCAGCGCCCGTTTATCGGCAACCTCGACGGTCTCTTCCCCGTCGAGGTAATAGTGCACGTCGAAGTAACGGCGGTTGCCCTCCAGCCAGCCGTGCCGGCGGCCGGCGCCGAGGCTCAGCCGATAGGTCAGCGAGTCGCCGATCGAATGGCACACGTTTGGGCTGATGCGATCGACATTGGCGATCGCCTCCATGCAGCGCAGCCACTTCTTGCCGCTGTGATAAATGCGCTGGAACTCCGCCAGGGATTCGAGAATGATCATGCGTTTTCCTCCGCAGACTGCGGGTGATGGTGAGCGGGCGCGAAGTCATAACCGGCAAGCGCGGCGCCCTGCGTTTGCCGCCCGTCGAACGGCACCAGCGTGAAGCCGTAGCTGAACGGCGCCAGATAGACCCGGTGGGTATCCAGCACTTCGGAACCCCAGGAGTTGGAGCCGAGGCCGAGGATCTGGTCGTCCAGGTTCAGCGTCAGGCAGTCGCTCGGTTCCAGCTCGTTGATGTGTTGGGCCTGGTGCAGCATCTCGGCGCTGTAAGGCCACAGGCTGAAATTGATCGGCCGCCGCGGCTGGATGAAGATCCCCTTGCCCGCCGCGTCCTGCAGGCTCAGCCAGCGCACGTCCTGCCGGTTGCCGTTGTCCTGCGGGAACGGATAGTGTTCGAACAGCGCGTCGGCGCGCTGCCGGTAGCGGCCGATAAGGTTGGCCCGGCAGCTGTCGCGGTAGTTCTCGCCCGGCCCGCGGCCGTAGTATTCCACCTGCTCGAAGCGGCGACTGATGCCGAAATCGAGACCGATTTTCGGGATAATCTGCCGGAAATCGCCGTAAGGCTCACCGGCCAGATCCAGGCTGACGTAGCCCTGCGCGGAGATGCGCCAGCGGTAGGTGCAGCGCATGCCGAAGTCGAACACCGGCGGCGCGATCAGGCTGTGCACCTCGAGCAGCAGATCTTCGCCCTGCCATTGCCGGCTGAGGCGGCGGAAATGCTGCTGCATGATGGGGAAATGTTGCGGCAGCCAAATCCCCTCATATTCCTGTTTATGGTTATCGATCACCGGTTTGAAGAAGGTGATGCGCGGCGCGCGCCCCACCACGTCTTCACCGTCTACCCGCCACGACAGCAGTTCGCCGCTCAGCAGCGAGAATGCCAGCTGGAAACGGCCGCCGCTGACGATCAGCTGATGATGTTCCTCGCGGCATTGCAGCGCCGGCGCATCGGCCAGCGGTGGAGCCGGCAGCCGCGTCGCCGCCTGGCGCAGATGCTGATAATGCCCCAGCCGCTGGCCGCTCTCGCTGTAGCGGGTGGCGCTGTCCTTATGCACCGCCACGTCGACCAGCGTTTCCCCCTGCCCCAGCGCCAACACCGGCAGATGCATGTCTTCGCTCTCGCCCGGCTGCAGATGCGGCAGCTTGAATTCGTAACTTGCCACCTGGCGGCCGTCGGTCTTGACGCTGACCTTCAACGTGATGTCCGCCAGCGAGCTGAACCAATAGCGGTTTTTCACCCGCAGCACGTCACCCGCGCCCTCTTCCGCCGTCACCTCCACCGGGCACAGCACCTGCTGGTATTCCCGCAGGCCGGGGCCGGGTCGCTGGTCCGGATAGATCAGGCCGTCCATGCAGAAGTTGTAGTTGTTCGGGTAGTCGCCGTAATCGCCGCCGTACTGGTAGCGCTCGCGCCCCTGCTCGTCGTGGCTCAGCAGCCCGTGATCGCACCACTCCCAGATGTAGTGCCCCTGCAAACTGGCGTGACGGTTGAACACCGACTGGTATTCGAACAGCCCGCCGGGGCCATTGCCCATCGCGTGGGCGTACTCGCACAGGATGCGCGGTTTGGAGTGCGGGTATTCGCCGAAGGCGTTCATCATCGCCACGCGGGAATACATGGTGCTGATCACGTCGGTCACTTCGGCGTCGCGATCTTCTTCATAGTGGATCAGACGGGTCGGATCGAGCGCCTTGCAGCGCCGGGCCATGGCGCGAATGTTGCAGCCGTAGCCGGACTCGTTGCCCAGCGACCAGATGATGATCGACGGGTGGTTTTTCTGCGCCGCCACGTGGCGCTCGATGCGCTCGACGTAGGCCTGTTCCCAACGAGGATCGTCGGTGATGCGGCTCAGATCGCCGACGTTGGCGAAGCCGTGGCTTTCCAAATCGGTCTCCGCCATCACGAACAGGCCATAGAGATCGCACAGCTCGTAAAAGCGCGGATCGTTGGGGTAATGGGCGGTGCGCACCGAGTTGATGTTGTGCTGCTTCATCAGCACGATGTCGCGCTCTACCCGCGCCATATCGACGGCGCGCCCTTTGCGGTGATCGTGATCGTGGCGGTTGACGCCGTGCAGCTTGAGGTAGCGCCCGTTGACGTACATCAGCCCGTCGCGCACCGCGATCTCGCGGAAACCCACCCGCTGCGGCACCACGCCCAGCAGGTTGCCGGCGCCGTCATACAGGCTGAGCAGCAGCTGATAAAGATAGGGATTTTCCGCATTCCACTGCTGCGGGCAGCTGACCGGCAGTTCGAAACGGCAGCTCAGCGCCTGCTCGATGCGCAGATCGTCGCGCCACTGCTCCGCCACGCAGCGATCGCCGTCGAACAGCTGCGCCTGCAGGCGGCAGCCCTCGGCGGCCTGCGATCCGAGATGATGCAGTTCGGCATCGATCGCCAACTGTGCGTCGCAGTAGCGTTCATCGAAGGTGGTGACCAGCGTCAGGTCGTGAAGGTGAGTGGCGCTCTGGCCGATCAGATAGACGTCGCGGAAGATGCCGGCCATCCACCACATGTCCTGATCTTCGATATAGGTGGAATCGGCCCACTGCATCACCCGCACCGACAGCAGGTTCTCGCCCTGCCGCACATAGGGGCTGATGTCGAACTCGGCGCACAGCCGGCTGCCCTTGCTGAAGCCGACATAGTCGCCGTTGACGTACACCTCGAAGTAGGTTTCCACGCCGTCGAATTTGATCAGCACCTGCTGATCTTGCCAACCGGCGTCGAGCGTAAAGTGGCGCTGATAGGCGCCGGTGGGGTTGTTGGTCGGCACGTAAGGCACGTCGATCGGGAACGGGAAGCCCTCGTCGGTGTACTGCAGGTGGCCGTGCCCTTCCAGCTGCCACATGCCCGGCACCGCCATATCGCCCCAATCGTTCATCGGCTCCCGATAAAACGCCGCCGGCACCTGCGCCGGGTGCTCGAAGAAGCGAAAACGCCAGCGGCCGCTCAGCAGCTGGAAGCGCCGGCTGGCGTTGCGATCGAAGCTCAGCGCATGCTCGGCGTCCGCGTAGCTGAAGAAGCTCGCGCGCGGCGCCAACCGGTGCTCCGACTGTTTATCAATGTTTTCCCAATTATTCACGTCACGTCTCCCGACACCTGTGCAATGCGGAAACGATAGTAAATATTTAGTAAAAACTACAGTTGATATTTACCAAATGACGACGGGATCACAATAAATCTCAAATGCCTTTTTTTATCATGACGTTAATTTGGGGCGCCAACGCGACGCCCCGCCGAGGTGGGGGCCGGTCAGGTGACGGTGGTGTCGCGCAGCTGCAGCGAGCTGGGAACGAAGATCGACAGCGGGACGGCGCGCTCATCGCGCAGGCGCTCCGCCAGCAGGTTGACGGCCTGTGCGCCCATGGTTTCCGAAGGGATGCGCACCGTGGACAAGGCGGGGAAAATAAAGCGGGCGGTGGGAATGTCGTTGACGCTGATCAGCGCGATCTGCCCCGGCACCTGAATGCCGTGTTCGTGCAGCGCGCGCAGCACACCGATCGCGATCGAATCGGTCGCCACCAGGAGCGCCGGCGGATAGCCATTCTTGCTCTGCAACATCGCTTTGGCGCACTGGTAGCCCGACTGGCTGCTGAAATCACCGTGGTAAATATCCTGCGCTCGCACCACGTTTTGCTGCCGGCCATACTCGACGAACGCCTGCTCGCGCTGGTCGATACCGGCCGGATCGTCGCGCCCGCCGATAAAGCCGATGCGCTGATAGCCGCGGCCGATGAAGTAGTCGATCACCTTGCGGCTGATCTTGTACAGGTCGACATTGACGCAGTCGAACCGCTCATCCTCCACCACGCCGTCGACGAATACGACCGGCGTTTCCTGCTGCCTGAGCTGCTCATACAGCGCGGGCTGTGGCCGGCCGATCACCAGCAGGCCGTCGGCCGCCGGCAGCGCCTTGTCGCCGTTGAAGTCATAACCGGCGCTCAGCGCCACGCCCAGCTTTTCGCACTGCGTTTCGATGCCGTAGCGCATCGCCAGGTAATAGGGATCGTTGATCTCCACGCCCTGCGTATAGGTGAACAGCGCGGCGAAATGCAGGCGTTGCCCGCTTTGCCGTTTGGAAGGCGCGACCTTGTATTCGAGGCGCTCCGCCGCTTCCAGGATCTTCTGGCGGGTTTGCGCCTTCACGCTCAGGGTGGGGTCGTCATTCAACACGCGCGAAACGGTGGCGACGGACACATTAGCGGCTTCAGCAATTTCCTTCAGTGTGGCCATAGAGTCCCAATGCACAGACGAAAAACAGTAGCTTAATCGGATAGCGCCGCGGCGTACAGCGCCGCCCGCCTCCTCTCCTTCCCAGACCGGGCCAGCGCACGCTCATGCCAGCCGTTGCCGGGCGTCTGCAGCGAAAGATACCCATTTCGCCCGCTGTGATCAAGTTAACGCTTTACTGATTTAAGCGTATTTTTTACTAAATATTTTACTAATATACCTGCCGTTTACCGCCCCATGAGGGCGGACTTTTTCTCTTCTCCCAGGGATCCGGGAGCGACCTCGCGTGAGCCGCCGCTCGGCTGACGTTCCGATCCATCCAACACCAGGCTATGCCCCATGAAATCACTAAGCCATCACGCCCTGTTGCCCTTGTTGCTGCTCGTTAATGCGCCCGCCTGGGCGGCGCAGGAACCGGTGGCCCCGGCGGAGCGCAATCAGCTCCCACCGCCGCCGCTACCCGATAGCACCGCGACCGCCCTGCGTTTTTACGGCGAGCTCGGCATCGGCGGCAGCGTCTATTTGAACGGCGAACATCAGCATCAATACAGCGACGGCACCTATATCGAAGGTGGCCTGGAGATCAAACGGGGCCACTGGTTCGGCCTGATTTACGGTGAAGGCTGGACCGTGCAGGCGGACAGCCAGGGCCACGCCTGGACGCCGGACCACAGCTGGGGCGGCTTCGAGGGTGGGTTGAACCGCTTTTACGGCGGTTACCGCACCGACGACGGCACCGAGATGATGCTCAGCGTGCGCAACGATTCGTCGCTCGACGATTTGCAGTGGTGGGGCGACTTCACGCCGGAGTATGGCTACGTGATCCCCAACACCCGCGATCTCAGCTACGCCGCCAAGCTGCAAAACCTGACCGGGCGCTTTCGCTACAGCGTGACGGCGGCCCCGGAAAGCCGCATCGACGAGAGCAAGGCGCTGCTGCACTTCGGTAAATACGACCGCTATTCCGACAAGTATACCTACCGAGCGATGGTCAACGGCTACACCCAGTACGACCTGCAGGACAATCTGACACTGCTGACCGGCCTGGAAGTGACCGACGGCCTGGGGCAGCTGTTTCTGCTGGGGCTGCGCGGCACACACCTGGCCGGCCGCGTCTGGCACCACACCGGCAAAGGCGACAGCGGCGGCCATCCCGGCAGCGAATCGGGCCTGATGCTCAGCGCGATGACGGAAACCGCCAAAGGGCTGTATCTCTCCACCGCCTACAGCTACGCCCGCCACCGGTTTGATAGCGCGGCGGATACCGCCACCTCATACGCCCAGTTTGGCGTCTGGTACGAATACGCCGGCGGCAAGCTGGCCACTGCGCTGGACAGCAAATTCTTCATGCGCAACGACAGCACCGGTGCCAGCAACTCGGTGTTTCTGATGCAATATTTCTATTGGTAACCGTTGAGGCTCCTACGATGAACATGATTCCCCTGACCCCGCTGGCCACCGCCCTCATCCTCGCATTGGCGCTGACGGGGTGTGCGCCGAACACACCCGACGCCGACGCCCCGTTGGCCGAGCGCTATAAAAACGTCATCGACCGCCGAGGCGCGCCGCACTTTATGCTCGATTACGATTTCGACGATCACCAGCGCTTCAATCCGTTCTTCGATCTCGGCGCCTGGCACGGCCACCTGTTGCCGAGCGGGCCGGAAGGCATGGGCGGTTTCCCCGGCCCGGCGCTGCTGACCGAAGAGTACATCAACTTTATGGCCAACAATTTCGATCGGCTCAGCGTCTATCGAGACGGTAAACCGGTGCATTTCACCATGACGGCCTACAGCCTGCCCGGCGCCCTGGTGCAGCGGCTCAGCGCGCCGGGCGTGACCGTCAACCTGACGCTGCGCTTCGCCGCCGCGCGCACCTCGCTGCTGGAAACCCAAATCCTGACCGACACGCCGCTGGAGCTGGTGTGGGACGGTGAATTGCTGGAGCGCTACGCGGCCAAAGAGCAAAAACCGCAGCCGCCGGCGACCCTCGAGCAGGCGTTTCCGGACTATACGCGCCGCATTGTGCCGACGGCTGACGGCCTGCGCGTCACCTTCGGCAAGGTGCGCGCGCCGTCGCAGCTGATGACCTCGGGCCAGTCCGAGTATCAGATCCACAAATCGCTGCCGCAACGCACCACGGTCGACGGCCACCGCTTCCGCGCCACGGCGCGCATCACCGGCTCCACCACCCTGTACACCACCTACTCGCACCTGCTCACCGCCGAAGAGGCGCAGCGCGAACAGCGCGCTATCGCCGATATCCTCGCTCACCCGCAGCGCTATATGGCCGCGTCGGCCCAGCGTTGGGAAGGCTATCTCGCCACTGGGCTCAGCAACCCGCACGCCACGCCGGAACAAACCCGTGTGGCGGTCAAAGCGATGGAAACGCTGAACGGCAACTGGCGCGGCGCAGCCGGGGCGATGAAGTTCGACTCGGTCACCCCGTCGGTGACCGGGCGCTGGTTCTCCGGCAACCAAACCTGGCCGTGGGACACCTGGAAACAGGCCTACGCCATGGCGCACTTCAACCCGGACGTGGCCAAGGACAACATTCGCGCAGTGTTCGCCTTCCAGATCCGGTCGGGCGACGCCCTGCGCCCGTGGGACGCCGGTTTTCTGCCCGACCTTATCGCCTACAACCCCAGCCCGGAGCGCGGCGGCGACGGCGGCAACTGGAACGAGCGCAACACCAAGCCGAGCCTGGCGGCCTGGGCGGTGATGGAAGTGTATCGCGTCACCGGCGATAAGGGCTGGCTGGCGGAGATGTACCCGAAGCTGGTGGCCTACCATGACTGGTGGCTGCGCAACCGCGATCACAACGGCAACGGCGTGCCGGAGTACGGCGCCACCCGCGACAAAGCGCACAATACCCCCGACGGGCGCATGTTGTTTGCCGTCAAACGCGGGCAGCGCGAGCAAACGCTGGCCGGCCTCGACAATTACGATCGCATCGTGCGCGAGGGGCAGTACGACAGCATCGAGATCCCGGCGCAGACCGCCGCCTCCTGGGAGTCGGGCCGCGACGATGCGGCGGTATTCGGCTTTATCGATCCGGATCAATTGGCGCGCTATGTGGCGCAGGGCGGCAAACGCGAAGACTGGCAGGTAAAATTCGCCGAAAACCGCGCGCCGGACGGTACGCTGCTCGGCTACTCGCTGCTGCAGGAGTCGGTGGATCAGGCCAGCTATATGTACAGCGACAACCGCTATCTGGCAGAGATGGCCGATATTCTGGGCCGCGGCGCCGAGGCCGCCGCCTTTCGCGCCAAAGCCGACCGGCTGGCGGCCTACATCAACACCTGCATGTTCGACAAGCAGAGCGGTTTCTTCTATGACATCCGCATCGAAAGCCGGCCGTTGGCCAACGGCTGCGCCGGCAAACCGATCGTCGAACGCGGCAAAGGGCCGGAAGGCTGGTCGCCGCTGTTCAACGGCGCCGCCAGCCAGCCGCACGCCGATGCGGTGGCCAGGGTGATGAAGGATCCGCGCGAGTTCAATACCTACGTGCCGCTCGGCACCGCGGCGCTGACCAATCCGGCGTTCGGCGCGGACATCTACTGGCGTGGCCGCGTGTGGGTCGATCAGCTGTATTTCGGCCTCAAGGGCATGGAGCGCTACGGCTATCGCGACGATGCGGTGGCGATGGCGCAGGCCTTCTTCCGCCACGCCGACGGCCTGGTCGCCGACGGGCCGATCCGCGAGAACTACAACCCGCTCACCGGCAAGCAGCAAGGCGCGCCGAACTTCTCCTGGAGCGCGGCGCACCTGTACATGCTGTATAACGACTTCTTCACGCAATAAGCCGCAGCGGCCACCGCCATCGTTGCCCGGCGGTGGCCCGCGTTTATGAGCGGATCGGGATCACCAGCACGTCGATATTCAGCTGGTTGATGGCATTGCGGGTGGAAGAAAACAGGTTGCTCCACAGATCGTGGTGATGGCCGAACACCAGCAGATCGATGTTCTTATCCACGACTGCCGTACGCAGTTCATCGACGAAGCCGCCGCGCCCGATAATCACTTCCGCGATCGGGTAATTGACGTTTTGCGTGGTGGGCTCCAGCTCTTTGCGGATCTTCTCTTCGAATGGCACGCCGTCATAGCTGCGCTCCGAAAAGCCGATCGCCGCGTGGTAGGTGTCGTAGTGAACGTCCACATAGATCAGCGAGAGTTTGGCCTGCAGCGCCTCCGCCAGCAGCGCCCCCTTTTCAACCAGCCGTTTGCCGTCATCGCTTAGATCGGTGGCAATGACAATATGGTGGTAACACATAGCGCCTCCTGTCATGGACTCGGTAGAGCCGAGGCTCCGATATCACGCCGGGGTCATATCGTTATGGTTAATTTTAGTTCAGAAATGGCGCGTATGACGGGTGGCGAAACGGTGGGAAAGCCCCGTTGCCGGGGCTGAAGGCAAAAAATTACCTCTCGCGCTGCGCCTCAAACCAGACGTTGCACAGCGACAGGATCAGCGTGTTGGCGTCTTTCACCAGCACGTTATCGCCGGGCACCCCAGCGGTGCCCTGATCGGTGATGCCTTTGATGGCGGTATCCGCGTGCTGAATGGCCACGCGTTCGACCGACGGCGTGCTGATGCCCAGCATCGGGAAATCGATGTAGGAGCTGCTGCCGGAATTGTCCTCGACAAACTCCTGCGCTTCTACGGTGCTGACGGTGGCCCCTTCGCTTTTCAGCGCCGTGCCGTTCCAGCTGAACGCATCCGCTTTGTAGCTGATTTTGCCGCCGATCAGGCTCTGCGCCTGCTGTTGATCCCAGCAGCCGGTGGTCTGGGTCGGCACAATTTTACTGACGCGCCAGTTGCCCAGCAGCTGTTTGGGGATCGGCCCGGTATCGCTCTCCGCCGCCCGAACCTGAGTCGCCGAGACGCAGGCCAACACCACCAGCGGCAGCAGCGCCTTGCTCCAAGTGTTCAATCGCATTGTCTTTTCCTTCGTTTCAGTACCCAGTCTGCCCTCGCGGGCCAACGGCTATCATAATAAGCCCGCCGATTCGCCGTCAAAACAATCCGCACCGCGCCAGGCGGCGGCCGCTCATAGCTAATCGCTATGAGTCATAGTGAATCAGTATTTTGTTTTAGCCCAGCGATTACCTACAGTCACTGCCACTATTCTGCCCGCCCAAATTAGCAGGCAATGTTGACAAGGACCCTGGGAAAATGACATTTACGCTGAAAAACCTCACCCTGGCGCTGGCCGCCGCCGGCACGCTGCTGCTGACCGCCTGTGGCCCGACGGCACAGGACGATCACCACATCAAGGTCGGCATCAGCGCCGGTATCGATCAGTCGCTGTGGGCGGTGGTGCAAAAGGTTGCCAAGCAGAAATACGATCTGGACGTGGAGGTGGTGACCTTCAACGACTACGTGCTGCCGAACGAAGCGCTGAACAACGGCGATCTGGACGTCAACGCCTTCCAGCACAAGCCGTATCTGGACAAGCAGATGCAGGAGCGCGGCTACAAGCTGGCGGCGGTGGGCAACACCTTCGTCTACCCGATCGCCGGCTATTCGAAGAAGATAACCGCACTCAGCCAGCTGCCGGACGGCGCGCAGGTGGCGGTGCCGAACGATCCGACCAACCTGGGCCGCTCGCTGCTGCTGTTGCAAAAACAGGGGCTGATCACCCTGAAAGAGGGCGTCGGCCTGCTGCCGACCGCGCTGGACATCGTCGGCAACCCGAAAAAGCTGAAGATCGTCGAGATTGAAGCGCCGCAGCTGCCGCGCGCGCTGGACGATCAGAAAGTGACGCTGGCGATCATCAACACCAACTATTCCAGCCAGATTGGCCTGTCGCCGGCCAAGGACGGGCTGTTTGTCGAAGACAAAAACTCGCCGTACGTCAACATCTTCGCCAGCCGCATCGACAACAAAGACAGCGAGAAAGTGAAGGATCTGGTCAAGGCCTATCAGACCGACGAAGTGGCGGCCAGCGCCGCCGACATCTACAAGGGCGACGCCGTCAAAGGCTGGTAACCTTCCCCCGCATGCCCGTGGCGCCCGGCCACGGGTTTTTCATTTCTGCCCCCCCCGCCGCACCGTTCAATTTTCGCCCACTCAGATCACAAATCAAGCACTGCGTTTTAGGTGAATAAAGCTGCCATGTTGTATACAAGTTTGCGTAAATGTTTTCTATTTGTTTCAAAAAAACCGCTGGGGAAAATAATGAAAAATAGAAAAATCAAAACGTTGCTTGTTACCTGCGCCGTGGCCGGCGCCGCGTTGCTGGCCATCGCCGGCAAAGCGGAAAACGCCGATAAAACCTTCCTCTCCGTCGCCACCGCCTCCACCGGCGGTACCTACTATCCGATGGGCGTCGGGCTGGCCAACGTCTGGAGCAACCGGCTGAAGCACCAGGGGATACAGGTCACCGGCCAATCCTCCGCCGGCTCGATCGAGAATATCGACCTGCTGCAAAAAGACGAGGCGCAGTTGGCGATTTTGCAAAGCCTGATCGCCGTCGAAGCCTATCAGGGCGTGCGTAACTTCGACGGCCGCGCCTACGGCGATCTGCGCTCCATCTCCATGCTGTGGCCCAACGTCGAACACTTCGTGATGCTGGAAAGCCGGGTGAAAGACGGCACGCTGAACGATATCGCCGGCACGCGCTTTTCCGTCGGGCCGCAGGCCAGCGGCACCGAACAGTCGACGATGATCATCCTGCAGGGCGTCAACCTGACCAAGAAGTCGCTGTCGGCGGAATACCTCGGCTACGGCGACACGGTTTCCGCGATGCGCGACGGGCGCCTGGACGGCGGCGCCCTGCCCGCCGGGGTGCCGGCCGCCGCCGTCACCGATATGTATGCCAGCGGCGTGCCGGCACGCATCCTGGAAGTCACCGACGAACAGCTGGCCAGCATCAACGCCATCGCCAACTCCTGGTTCCGCTTCGACATCAAGGCGGAGACCTACCCGCGCCAGCCCAAGGCGGTCGCCACCATCGCACAGCCCAATATTCTGGTGGCCCTCAGCCGGCTCGATGAAAAGCTGGTGTACGACCTGACCAAAACGATGTTCGAGAACCTGCCGGAAGTGCACCAGGTACACAGCTCGGCCAAATACATCTCGCTGGAAAATGCGCTGAAAGGCGTTTCCGTGCCGCTGCACCTCGGCGCCTATCGCTACTACCGCGAAGCCGGCGTCGAGATACCCGATTATCTGATCCCGCCGGAAGCCGCCGCGCTGGCCGCCAACCCCTAATCCAGGAGGACGTATGAGCACTCACTCTTCTTCACCGCAGCCCGCCGTCGATCTGGACAAAGAAGCCGGCGCCGGCAACCGGCCGCTGAGCGGCGTCTATTTGCAGCTGGCAACCGTCCTCGCGATCGCCATCTCCGCCTATGCCATCTACGCCAACGCGCTGTCCAACACGCAGGAGTTCTACCGCAACACCACTTTCCTGAGCGGCATTCTGATCCTGGGCTTTATCCTGTTCCCCTTCTCGGCCCGGTACGCCACCCGCAGCTTCAACCGCTGGGACTATCTGTTCATCATCCTGACGCTGGTCAGCTACGGCTATTTCTACGTTAACTACCTCGATCTGCACGTGGTGCGCAAGAGCATCCCCAACGCCACCGACTATGTGATGGCGGCGATCGGTATCGGCGTGCTGTTCGAAGCCGCGCGGCGCACCACCGGCTATTTCATCCCCGGCCTGGCGAGCTTCGCCATTCTCTATGCGCTGTTCGGGCAATACTTCATGGGCATCTTCGGCCACGGGGGCTTCTCGGTAGAACGCCTGCTGTATCGGCTGTTCATGACCGGCGAGGGGATTTTCGGCATCACCCTGTCCACCGCCTCCACGGCCATCGTGGTGTTTATTCTGTTCGGCGCCTTTCTCAGCGTCAGCGGCGCAACCGCGCTGTTCAACGATCTGGCGCTGGCCGCCGCCGGACGCCGCCGCGGCGGCCCGGCCCAGGTGGCGGTGATCTCGTCGGCACTGACCGGCTCGTTGAGCGGCAGCGCGGTGGCCAATGTCGCCACCACCGGCACCTTCACCATTCCGCTGATGAAAAGCATCGGGCTGTCGTCCCGCTTCGCCGGCGCCGTGGAAGCCACCGCCTCCACCGGCGGCATGATCATGCCCCCCATCATGGGCGCGGCGGCGTTTATCATGGCCGGCTTCCTCGGCATCTCGTACACCACCATCGTCATCGCCGCCATCGTGCCGGCGCTGCTCTATTACGCCGCGCTGATCATGGCTATCGATCTGGAAGCCAAGAAACAGGGCCTAAAAGGCATCAACAAGGAGAACATCCCTCAGGTGCGCGCGGTGCTGAAGGCGCGCGGGCTGCTGCTGCTCCCGCTCGTCATCGTCATCGGCACGCTGCTGCTGGGCAAAACGCCGATCTATGCCGGCTTCCTCGGCATCATTGCCATCATCGTCGCCAGCTGGCTCACCCCCGACAGTTCGGTGCGCATGACGCCGAAAAAAATCGCGCGGGCCTTGAATGACGCGGCGCGCGGCTCGATCCAGGTCACCATCGCCTGCGCCGCCATCGGCGTAATCATCTGCGTGGTGACCATGACCGGCATCGGCTCCACGCTGGCGTTCAACATCGTCGCCATGACCGACAACACCCTGTGGATGATCCTGCTGGTGGTGATGCTGGTGTGCATCGTGCTCAGCATGGGGCTACCCTCGACCGCGCTCTACATCGTGGTAGCGGTGACTGTGTCGCCGATCCTGATCAAAGCCGGCGTGCTGCCGCTGGCGGCGCATTTCTTCGTGTTCTGGTTCGGTGCGTTGTCCAACATCACGCCGCCGGTGGCGCTGGCCAGCTACACCGCCGCCAGCATCGCCCGCGCCGATCCGATGCAAACCTCGTGGGACGCGGTGCGGCTGGCGCTGCCGGGCTTTATCATCCCGTTCATTCTGGTCTACAACCCGATGCTGTTGATGCAGGGCGACGATCTCAACCCGCTGTCGGTGCTGCATATGGTGATCAGCGCGCTGGTGGGGATCTACGCCCTGTCGATCGCCAGCGCCAATTTCTGGCTGATAAAGACCCACTGGCTGGAGCGGGTGCTGTTTACCGCGGCGGCGATTTTACTGATCAAACCGGGCCTGATAACCGATCTGGGCGGTGCGGCCCTGATCGCCGCCGCCGCCGCCATGCACCTGCTGCGCTATAAACAGCGCGCCGCGCTGCCGGGAGGCGCGTCATGATCCGCAAGGTCACGCGCCAGAAAGCCTCTCATCAGGTGCTGGCGCAGCTGAAAGCCGGCATCAACGACGGCACCTTTCCGGTCGGCGAGAAGCTGCCGTCGGAAAACGTGTTGGCGGACGCGTTCGGCGTCAGCCGGGTGCCGGTGCGCGAGGCGCTCGGCGTGCTGGAGGTCAGCGGCATCATCTCCTCACGCCAGGGCGGCGGCCACCGGGTGGAACAGCATTCGCTGCTGAGCAAATACGAACCGCTGGTGATGGAGGTAGCCGACCACCGCGAGGTGGAAGCGCTGCTGGAAATGCGCGAGGTCATGGAGCAGCAGGCGGCGCGCATGGCCGCCGAGCGCCGTACCGAACAGGAATTGCAGGCGATCGAACAGGCGCACCTCGCCTTTCGTCACTGTACGCTGCACGACGGCCAGATCGGCTATCGGCAGGACTACCTGTTCCACCGCGCCATCATGCAGGCTTCGCATAACCCCTTTTTCGTGCAGATCCTCGATAACATGCACGAGCTGTATCTGGGGGTGCTGGTGTACTCGCTCAGCAAAAACCTAGGGCGGCAGGCCGAGCGCCAGCGGGTGATCGACGAACATGAGCGGGTGTTTATCGCCATTCGCGACGGCGATGCGGCGGCGGCCACCGCCGCCATGCAAAGCCATCTGAACAACGTACGCGGCAAATTACGCCGCCTGGAAAACGAGGAGCAAGAGCCGTGATGTACGACGCGATCGTTATCGGTGCCGGCCTGGTGGGGCTCGGCGTGGTGAATGCGCTGCAGGAAGCGGATCCGCAGCGGCGCATTCTGATCCTGGAAAAAGAACGCGGCCCGGCGGCGCACCAAAGCGGCCACAACAGCAACGTGGTGCATTCCGGCATTTACTACACGCCCGGCAGCCTGAAAGCGCAGTTGGCAAAACAGGGCAACCGCAGCATGTTCGCCTTCTGCCGCGAACACGACCTGTATCACGACCAATGCGGCAAGGTGATTGTCGCCACCCAGCTAAACGAACTGGATCGGCTGGAGAACATCTATCAGCGCGGCCTGCAAAACGGCCTGCAGGTCACCCGGCTGTCACAGGCGCAGCTGCGGGAGCGCGAACCGCACGTCAATGGCCTTGAAGCGCTGCTGGTGCCCAACGCCGGCATCGTCAACTACGCGGAGGTGGCCGCCAAGCTGGCGGAGATCATTGTGCGACGCGGCGGCGAGATCGCCTACGGCCATCAAGTTGAGGCCCTCCGCGAGCACGCCACCGGCGTCACCGTCACCGCCGCCGGCGACACCTTCGAGGGACGGCTGCTGATCAACTGCGCGGGGCTGTTCAGCGATCGCATCGCCAAACTGGCCGGTTACGAAACCGGCATGAAGATCGTGCCGTTCCGCGGTGAATACTATGTGTTGGACGACGCGAAAAACCACCTGGTCAACCATCTGATCTACCCGGTGCCCAACCCGGATTTCCCTTTCCTCGGCGTGCACTTTACCCGCATGTATAACGGCAAACGCGACGTCGGCCCCAATGCGGTGCTGGCCTTCAAACGCGAAGGCTACCGCAAATGCGACTTCAGCCTGCGCGATCTGAGCGAGGTGCTCGGCTATCGCGGCTTTTGGAAAATCGCCGGCAACTACCTCGGCGAAGGGCTGGCGGAAATGCGCCGTTCGCTGTCGCGCCGCCGCTTTGCCGAGAACGCCCGTCGGCTGATCCCGGCGCTGCAGGAGCAGCATATTCGGCCCGGCCCGGCCGGCGTGCGCGCTCAGGCGCTGACCGCCGACGGCAAGCTGGTGGACGACTTCCATTTCGTGCAGGGGAAACGCTCGCTGCACGTGTGCAATGCCCCTTCTCCGGCGGCGACTGCCTCGCTGGAGATCGGCCGCGAGATCGTGCGCCGCCACCTGTCCGCTTTCTGACGCCCGCTGAGGCCACGGCGCCCGTGGCCTCAGCCGCGCTGGATGGACACGCCGCCGTCCACCAGCATCGCGGTGCCGGTGACGAATGAGGAGGCGTCAGACGCCAGATACAGCGCCGCCTGCGCGATCTCCTCCGGCACCGCCAGCCGCTTCAGCGCGTGCAGTTCGGCCACCTGCGCCAGCGCCTCCGGGGTATTGCTCATCTGCCGGCCCATCGCCGTATCGGTGCCGCCCGGCAGCAGTGCGTTCACCCGAATGCCGCGCCCGCCGAACTCCACCGCCAGCGCCTGCGTCAGGCCGATCAGCCCCGACTTGCCGGCCGCATAGGCCGCCGTGCCGGGAAACGCCGCGGTGTGGCCGACGAAGGTGGAGGTGAAAATCACCGAGCCCGCGCCGCGCGCCAGCATGGCGGGGATTTGATATTTGGCGCCGTAGTAGGCGCTGGACAGGTTGGTTTCCAGCACCTCGCGCCATTCTGGCGCGGTGAGCGCCAGCGACGGCCCCAGCGGCCCCAGCGCGCCGGCGTTGTTGAAGGCGATATCCAGCCCGCCGAATTCGTCGACCGCCGTCGCCGTCAGCCGTTCGGCGAAGGCTTCATCGCGCACGTCGCCCGCCACCGCGAGCGCCCGGCCGCCCTCGCGCCGAATGTCCTCCACCAGCTCCGCCAACAGCCGCTCACGCCGGGCGCCCAACACCAGCGCAGCCCCCTGGCGGGCGAACAGCAGCGCCGCCGCCCTGCCGATCCCCGAACTGGCGCCGCCGATCACCGCCACCTTGCCGTTCAATGCGTTCATCGCTCATCCTCACGCGGTTTAAAGATCCTCAGTGTGAAGCAAGATCCCGCGCCGCGCTGGCCGCAAACGGACATGTAACTGACGCCAATAAAAAAGGCGCTGCAAGCAGCGCCCCGGCAACGCGAATCTGACGGTTAACTCACGGCCTGGCCGCATACTTCTGCATCGTGGCCGGCGTCACCAGCTCGAACGGGATCCAGTAATACGGCTCGAGCTTTTCACCGTTGATCATGCGCTGCGCCACATCGACCGAGGTTTTGCCCTGCCCGACCGCGTCCTGGAACACCGTGACCTGCATCTTGCCGGAGGCCAGCGCCTTGAGGCCGTCCGGCGTGGCGTCGATGCCGCCGATCAGCACTTTCTTGCCCGCCTTGCCCGCCTGCTGCAGCGCCATGATTGCGCCGATCGCCATCTCGTCGTTGTTGGCGGCGACGATGTCGATCGCTTCGCCGTTGGTCAGCCAGTTCATCATCAGATCCATGCCTTCACTGCGTGAATAGTTGGCACTCTGCTTCTGCACCACCTTCATTTTCGGGTACTTGCTCACCACCTGCTCCACGTCTTTGGTGCGCTGCAGCGCGCCGGCGTCGGTCAGGTTGCCGATCATCACCGCCACGTTGCCCTGATAGCCGGCCAGCCGCGCCAGCTCTTCCATCTGCAGCGTGCCGGATTCCCGCTCGTCGGAGCCGACGAACACCACGCCCTGGGGCAGTTTGGCGTCGCCCGGCGTTCGGTTCACGTACACCAGCGGCACGCCGGCGGCCTGGACCATTTTGGTCATCACTGGCGTGCTGGCCGAGTTGACCGGATCGACGATAATCGCGTCCACCCCGGCGCTGATAAAGCTCTGCACCTGATCGGTCTGGCGGCCGACGTCGCCGCGCGCGTCCTCAAACTGCACGGTGATGCCGCGCGCCTTGGCCTCCTTGTCGATCGCCTGGCGGATGATGGTGAGGAAGTTCTGGTCGAAATAGGCCATCGACACGCCGATGGTTTGCGCCCATGCCGGGGTAGACGCGCACAGCGCCACCGCCAGCCACAGCCCTTTCAGGTAATTCATGATGTGTCCCCCGGTAAAAAAACGCCGCCGGCCAACCCTGGCGCCGGCGGCAATTCACGGCAATCAGTGTTTTTTACGGTTGCGCCGCATGTCGATCGACACGGCGGCAACGATAATCACGCCTTTGATGATGTCCTGAATGTAAGAATCGACGCCGATAAAGGTGAAGCCGCTTTTGATCAGGCCGAGGATCACCGCGCCGATCAGCGTGCCGGTGATGCGCCCGACGCCGCCCATCAGGCTGCTGCCGCCGATCACCGCCGCGGCGATGGCGTCCAGCTCGTAGGACATCCCCATGCTCGACTGGCCGCTGCTGACGCGCGCCGCCAGCACCACGCCCGCCAACCCCGCCAGGCCGCCGGCGATGGTATAAACCGTCACCAGGTACTTATTGACGTTGATGCCGGAGACCCGCGCCGAGGTCATGTTGCCGCCGATGGCGTAGATGTATTTGCCGTAGCGGGTGTGCTTGAGTGCGATATGGAAGATCACCGCAATCACCAGGAAGATGATCACCGGCATCGCGCCCTGGCCGATTGACGTGAAGCCGTCCGACAGGAAGCTGACCGGGTTGCCCTTGGTGTAGTACTGCGCCAGGCCGCGCGCCGACACCATCATCCCCAGCGTGGCGATGAACGGCGGAATACCGGTGCGGGTGATCAGGAAGCCGTTGATAAAGCCGCAGACGATGCCCACCCCGATCCCCGCGCCGATCGGGATCGCCGCCGGCAGATCGAGCAACCCCGGATACATCGGCGAGATGCTGTCCGAGGTCTGCGCCAGGCTGGCCGCCACCACCGCGGTCAGCGCAATCAGCGAGCCGGAGGAGAGATCGATGCCGGTGGTGATGATCACCTGGGTGACGCCCACCGCGATGATGCCGATGATCGCCACCTGCAGCACGATCAGCAGCAGGCGGTTCGGGTTCAGCAGGAACGACTGATCGCGCAGGTACCAGCCGAGGATTTCGAAGATCAGCGCGATGCCGATCATCACGATGAAGATGCCGGTATCCTTCGGCATTTTGCCGCTCAGCCCGGAGAACAGCGTTCCCTTGCCCGTTGAATCGGCGGAGAGCGGCTTCTCAATCTTTACGTTACTCATGATGTTCACCCTTCGTTATTCTGAGGCCAGCGCCAGGATCTTCTCCTGGTCCGCGTCGTCTTTGTCCAAAATGCCGGTGATGCGGCCGCCGTGCATCACCATTACCCGATCGCTCATGCCGAGGATCTCCGGCAGCTCGGAAGAGACCAGAATGATGGCGACGCCGCGGTTGGCCAGCTCGCTGATCAGGCGGTAGATTTCCGCTTTCGCCCCCACGTCGATGCCGCGCGTCGGTTCGTCGAGGATCAGGATTTTCGGCTGCGCCAGCAGCCAGCGCGCGATCAATACCTTCTGCTGGTTGCCGCCGCTGAGGTTATTGATGATCTGATCCATGGTCGGCGTTTTGATGTTGAGCTTTTTAATCTGATCCATGCAATCTTTGGCCATCTGCACGTGGCTGACGAAACCGTTCTTGCCGATGTATTCCGACAGGTTGACGATGCTCATGTTCTCGACCACCGACAGCACCAGAAACAGGCCGGATTTTTTGCGGTCTTCGGTGAGGAACGCCAGCCCGCTCTCGATCGCCTTCGCCGGGGAATCCACTTTCACCGCCTGGCCTTCGATAAAGATCTCGCCGCCGTCCGCCGGGTGCATGCCGAACAGGCTCTCCATCACTTCGCTGCGCCCGGCGCCCACCAGCCCGGCGACGCCGAGGATCTCGCCGCGCTTGACGCTGAACGACACGTCATGGAACCAGCCGCTGCGGCGCAGCCCCGCCACCCGCAGCACTTCCTCGCCGATATTGTTGTTGAATTTGGGGAACATCTGCGTCAGTTCGCGCCCCACCATCATGGTGATCAGCGACTGTTTGGTCAGGTTTGCGGTTTTGTCGCAGGCGATGAAGGTGCCGTCGCGGAAGATGCTCACTTCGTCGGTGATGGCGAAGATCTCATCCATCTTGTGGCTGATATAGATGATGCCTTTGCCCTGCTCGCGCAGTTCGCGAATGATGGCAAACAGGTGCACCACTTCGCCTTCGGTCAGCGCCGAGGTCGGTTCGTCCATGATCAGCACATCGGCGTTGTAGGATACCGCCTTGGCGATCTCCACCATCTGTTGGTTGGCGATGCTCAGCTCGCCCACCAGCGTTTCCGGCTGCAGTTTGATGTTCAGCCGCGCCAGCAGTTCGCGGGTCTGTTCGTTCAGCTGTTCGTGGTTGACGAACCCCAGCCGCGCCGGCTCGCGCCCCAGCCAGATGTTTTCCGCCACCGTCATGTAGGGCACCAGGTTCAGCTCCTGGTGGATCATGGAAATGCCCGAATGCAGCGCCTGCAGCGTGTCGCTGAAGGTGACCGGCCGACCTTTGATTTTGATCGAGCCTTCGTCCGGATGGTAGATGCCGATCAGACATTTCATCAGCGTCGATTTACCCGCGCCGTTTTCCCCCATCAGCGCGTGCACGCTGCCGGGTTTGATTTTAATCGAGACCTTATCCAGCGCTTTGACGCCGGGGAACTGCTTGCTGATGCCTTCGGCCTCAAGAACATAAGGGTACATACCGCTTACCTCCGCACTGACCCACGTTTTCCGCCGCGCTCGCCCCACACCGGCGCCCGCGGCGGGCTTCAAGGCTTATTTCTTGTTTTTATCGGCGAATTGCTGGTAATTGGCCTGGGTGATCAGCTGGTAAGGGATCAGCACGTTGCTCTCCACTTTCTCGCCTTTCACCAGCTGAACGGCGGTCTGCACCGCGCCTTCGCCCTGGCCTTTGGCGTCCTGGAACACGCTCAACGCCAGATCGCCCTTCTTGATGAACTCCAGCGCGTCCGGCGTGCCGTCAACGCCGGCCACCAGCACGCCGGATTTCTTGGCCTGCTTCAGCGCCAAAATAGCGCCGATGGCCATTTCGTCGTTGTTGGAGGCGATGGCGTCGATCTGCTGGCCGGACAAAATCCAGTCGGTGGTAACGTCCACCGCCTCTTTGCGGAAGAACTTGGCGGTTTGCTTGTCGACTATTTTGATGCCGGGATAGTTGGCCGCCACCTCTTCCACGCCGCGAGTGCGGTCGCGCGTGGCTTCACTCGACAGCTCACCCATCAGGATCATTACGTTGCCCTTGCCGTTCATCAACTTGGCCAGCGCCTCCATCTGCAGCTTGCCGGCCAGCTTGGAGTCGGAGCCGACGTAGGCCATGCCGGCCGGCAGCGCCACTTCCGGCTTGCGGTTGACGAACACCAGCGGGATCTTGGCCTTCTCGGCCAGCTTAATCATCGGCTTGACGCCCTGGGTATCCACCGGATTCAGGATGATGGCGTCGACGCCCTGGCTGACGAAGTTTTCGATTTGTTGAATTTGCTGCGCGATGTCACCTTTGGCGTCTTCGAACTGGCCGCTGACGTTACCGTCGGCCTTCATTTTGTTTTGCATCGACTGGCGCAGAATGGTGAGGAAGTTGTCATCGAAGTAAGCCATGGAAACGCCGATCTTGATGTCTTTCGCCAACACGCTGGCTGGCAGCATGCACATCAGTACCGAGGCGGCGATCAGTTTCTTCAGCTTCATGTTCGTTACCCTTTAATCGTTAGAATGAAGAGGTCTGTTGGTTGACAGCTAATGAAAAATATTTTTTACATTCAAACAACAATACGGTCGGTGTTATCCCTTTGATACGGCGAATTTACCGCGTTATCGCCGTATAAAGGCCGTTAGGAAAATGGTGATCAAGATCTCAAAACAGATTAAAAACAATCAATTGAAATAAACCCCTGGCACAGAAAACGGCACCATCAGCGCGTTTTTAAATGTTTATTTCATAATTTAGATTATTGAAACTTTTTAACCCAAACAAGCGAAACATGCATTTTGGAATGGCTTATTAACAAAAACATGACACGGATCTAACAAATGAAATGAAAGCCGCCGGCAAAGGTCCCCCTTTCGTGCGCCGGCAAAAACTGCGAGCGGCCACGCAGTTTGCGGTTTCCGCGTTTCCCGACCATCCTTACTCGGCAATAATGGACATATCCCTATCTCAGGAGGACCTGACATGCAGCTCAGCAGTAAGGTGCGGATGAACCGCCTGTTCAACAACGGCAAGTGCCTGGATGTGGCGATCGATCACGGCATCGCCAACGAACCGGATTTCTTGATCGGCCTGGAAGATATCGAACGGGTGATGGGCAACCTGATCGCCGCGCGCCCTGACGCCATTCAGGTCAACTACGGCCAGGCGGATCTGCTGCAGCGCGCGCCGCAGCGCGAAAAACCGGCGCTGGTGATGCGCACCGACGTCGGCAACGCCTATAACGCCGCGCGCCACCGCGAAATGTGGGCGGTGCTGCACAACCCGGAGGCGCCGATCCTCGCGGCGCTGCAAATGGACGCCGCCGCGGTGGTGGTCAATCTGTATATGATCCCGGATGAGCCCGGCATTTTCCGCCAGTGCGTGGAGAACATCGGCCGCCTGCGCCACGCCTGCGATCAATACGCCATGCCGCTGATGATCGAACCACTGGTGATGGCCCCGGCCGGCCAGGGCGCCGCCTACGGCTCGCTCGGCGACGTGGAGAAGATCGTGCCGCTGGTGCGGCTGGCGCGCGAGCTGGGCGCCGACATCATCAAGGCCGACCCGACCGAACGGGTGGAAGATTTCCACCGCGTGGTGGAAGCGGCGCGCTGCCCGACGCTGGTGCGCGGCGGCGGCAAGGGGGAGCTGGGGCCGGTGCTGGAGAAATCCGCCGCGCTGATGGCCCAGGGCGCCTCCGGCATGGTTTACGGCCGCAACGTCTATCAACACAGCAATCCGTCGCAGGTGGTGCGTGCGTTGATGGCAATCATCCATCAGGGTGCCAGCGGCCAACAGGCGCTGGAGATCTACCACCAGCAGTGACCCGCTTTTGTAACTAAAATAAGCCCCCCGCTCCCCGGCAGCATGCTATAACCTGCTGCCGGTAACTGCAGCTTGCCTCATTCCTCGCTAGAATACGCCGTGATATCGCCATTCGGAGAACCGCCATGCCAAAACAACGGGTGCCGCTCAAGCTGAGCACCTCCATCACGCTGATGGTGTCCGCCATCATCGCTTCGGTGCTGCTGGTGGTGTTCGCGCTGTTTTTCGTACAGATGAGCCGCGAGGGGCAAGATCAGCTGCAGCAGAAAGCCATCGCCGTCGCCAATACGCTGGCGCTCTCCAGCACGGTGGTTGACGGTCTGCAGCGGCGCGACCAAAGCGGCGCCATTCAGCGCTTCGCCGAGCAGGTGCGCCATCAAAACGAGCTGCTGTTCGTGGTGGTGGTGGATATGCAGGGCATCCGCTATTCGCACCCCAAACCCTGGCTGATCGGCAAGCATTTTATCGGCGACGATCTGGCGCCCGCGCTGCAAGGCAACGTCAACAGCGCCATCAACCGCGGCACGCTGGCCCCGGCGCTGCGGGTGTTCGTGCCGGTGTATGACGCGCAGAAACAGCAAATCGGCGTGGTGGCGCTCGGCATCGCGCTGGATACCGTGCAGCGGGTGGTGGCGGAAAGCCGCTGGATCATCTATTGGACCATCGCCTTCGCCGCGCTGGTCGGCAGCCTGGGCACCTTCTTCCTGGTCTCCGCACTCAAGCGCATCATGTTGGGTTTCGAGCCTTACGAAATCTCCAACCTGTTCGAACAGCGCAACGCCATGCTGCAATCGATTAAAGAAGGCGTGATCGCGGTCGATAATGAATCCCGCATCACCATCGTCAACGACGAGGCCAAGCGCCTGCTGCGCCAAAGCGGCCCGGTGGAAAACCTGCTGCTGGAAGCCGCCAGCAAGCATTGGCCGGCGCAGCTGCATCTGGCGGAGGTGCTGGGCAGCGGCAAACCGCTGCGCGATCGGCAGATCAACTTCAACGGCAGCGAACTGCTGACCAATACCGTCCCGGTGATCGTCAACGGCCAGGTGACCGGCGCCATCGCCACCTTCCGCGACAAGACCGAGGTCAGCCGCCTGCTGCAGCGCCTGAGCGGCATGGCGCACTACGCCGATGCGCTACGGGTGCAGTCGCACGAATTTATGAACAAGCTGCACGTGATACTCGGCATGCTGCACATGAAGGCCTACCAGCAGTTGGAAAACTACATCATCAATACCGCCAGCAACTATCAGGAAGAGATCGGCGCGCTGCTGCGCAAGATTCACTCGCCGGAAGTGGCGGGCTTCTTCATCGGCAAGATCAGCCGCGCCCACGAAGCCGGCGTTGAGCTGACCATCGAGGAAACCAGCCTGCTGCCGGAAACCGACGATGCGGAAACCACCCATGTGCTGATCAGCGTGCTCGGCAACCTGATCGAAAACGCCATCGACGCCATCGACGGCGTTGAGGGCCACGAGATCGGCCTGAGCTTCCATCACCACGACGATCAATTACACTGTATCGTCAGCGACGACGGCCCCGGCATCGATCCGGCGATCGGCGCGCGCATCTTCGAACACGGATTTTCTACCAAGGGAACGGGACGCGGCATTGGCCTGGCGCTGATCCGCAGCCATCTGGAGAAACTGGGGGGCAGCATCGATTTCGAATCTGAACCGGGCGAGCTGACCCAATTTTTCGTGTACCTTCCCTATCAGGCCAAGAGCAGAACCCATGATTAACGTACTGATTGTCGACGACGACCCGATGGTGGCAGAGCTGAACAAATACTACCTGAGCCAGGTCAGCGGTTTTCACTGCCAGGCGACGGTCGCTACCCTGAGCCAAGCGCGCGCCCTGCTGGCCGACGCCAGCGTCAGCATCGATCTGGTGCTGCTGGATATCTACATGCAGCAGGAGAACGGGCTGGACCTGCTGCCCGGCCTGCGCGAACTGGGCGAGAAGACCGATGTGATCATCATCTCTTCCGCCAGCGATGTGAACACGGTGCAAAAGGCGCTGCACTACGGCGTGGTGGATTACCTGATCAAGCCGTTCCAGTTCAGCCGCTTCAAAGAGGCGCTGAGCCACTACCGGCAGCAGTCACAGCTTCTGGCGCAGCGCGAGTTTTCGCAAGCCGACGTCGACAGCCTGCTGCGCCGCCAGCCCGGCGGCCAGGAGAGCAAAAAGCTGCCGAAGGGCCTGACCAGCATCACCCTGAGCACGGTGTGCGAGTGGATAGAACAGCAGCACGACAGTGAATTCTCCACCGACAACCTGGCCAACGCCATCGGCATTTCGCGGGTGTCCTGCCGCAAGTACCTCATCTATCTGGCGGAGAGCGGCATTCTCGGCACCCGTATTTTGTACGGCGCCACCGGCCGCCCGGTCTATCTGTATCAGCTGAAGCCGGACGCGATCGCCATGCTGAAAGAGCATTGTCGCCCGGCATAAACGACGCCGGGCGCTGCAAGCGCCCGGACGTTGAAAGCTAGAAGTTGTACATGTAACACCTCGCCTCGCGGTGAGGATCTTTCGAGTATCTCCGCAGGCAGCGCTGCTTTTTCTGCTGCTGCTCCAGGTGATGCTGCTGCCGCTTGGCGGCTTCTGCGGCCTCGCGCAGCTGCTCACGCGCGATCGCCTGCTCATTGGCCTGCGTCAGGCTGTCGACATTCCACACCTTGTGGCGCAGCGCGCTGCGTTTTTTCTGGTACTCCTCGGGGACTTTATTGTCCTTCGGCGCCGCCGCGTGGTATTCCAAATCCACCCGCGCCTGCGCAAAGCAGGCGCAACACAAGGCCGCGCCGGCCAACACTAGCCTTTTCATCGATAAACTCCTGACAAATCCCTGTTCTCATCTTTAGCAATTCAGCGGCCGGCCATTCAGCCAGGCGCGGCAATAAACGCCGACAAACGGCCGATGCGGCCCCGTCAGAGACGTCCGCCGCAGACGCAGCGACAGGCAGCGGACGATATCGGCACCCTGCTCACAGGCCGATCGGGCGCTCTGATGCCCCTGCGCGGAAGGTCTCGCCGCTTCCTGCGTTTGCAACCGGATTTCCAACGCTTCCCGCTCCGCACGCAGCAGCGCTAGCTGCATGCGCTCCGCCTGAATCTGTTCAGCCAACCAAACATGCTGTAACAAGCCATCCAGCCGCGCCGGACACCCCGCCGCAGAGGGACTTTCCGTCGAGGCGCCGGGCGAGGAATGGCGATCGATGAACGCCTGACTGCAAAATGAGGCCAGCAGCGCCAGCGCCGCAGCGATTAACGAAGGTAGTTTCAATACACAAGCTCCATGAATAAGCCGACTGGGGCGCGCCGCGAAAAACGACGCAGAGAACCGTTCAACAGCCGTTGAGTGAAGACACCTGAGGCTCCGCGGGATCGGGCGCATGTTGCCCTCCCGTCGCCGGCGCTTTCGCGTTTTCGGCATCGCATTCCGCCAGACGCGCCAAGGTTTCGGCCTCATTCTCCGTGGGCGGGGTCGGCTCAGCCATCTCTTGTCGCAGGCCATGCGCCAGCTCTTTCAATTTCTTCTGAAACAGCACGGGAGAAATTCCCTCGCATTGCCGATCGTAACGGGCCGCATTTGCTTGCAGACTCAACAACGACATTATCAATATGGCGACAATACGCTTTGCCATTGAAAACTCCTGTAAGGATGTCTGGGTATGTTGATATATATTCAACAAGCAGAGATTCATCGTTTAAAGATAAATAACGCATCGAAAAAACAGAGTAGCGAATTAATAATAAACCGTTCCACAATATCTTTGAGATAACGTCTGCCGCCCCGCCGAATAAAGATCGGCGGTTAGCGCCCCCCTATTTTCGACCAATCCAGCGTACCGCCGATACCGACCCTGCCTTCATTCAGCACGGCAGCGGCGGATTCGCCGGCGATAATGCGCTGTTTCTGTTCTCGCGTTGCGGGCTGCGGTGTCCCCCAATTCCCCCAGTGAGTGGAGGAGGATGAGGATGAAACAGTGGGGTGAATGGCACTGCATCCGTTTAATACAAGACACAATGCCAGAAGAGAATTACGCCATGTCATACTATTTCCCTTAAAATAACGCTATTGGTAGTGACGGTAAATGAAAAACGAGTTTATTTAGTTTAATAACTTTCGCCGCATGCAATCGCCTGCGACAAAAAGAATACGCAAGTGTTAATCACCCGTTATTTTAATTAACCTGAATCAAACAAATATCGTTCAATAAGACAACGCTAATCGCAGAAATGGGCCAGCAGGCTCAGCGCACTTCCGAGTGCGCTGGGATCTTACTCTTCGCCGTCCGGCTGCCAGGCCAGCAGATCGCCAGGCTGGCAGTCGAGAATGCGGCAGATCTTGTCCAGCGTTTCCAGCCTGACTCCCTTGACCTTGCCGTTTTTCAACAGAGACAGGTTTTGCTCGGTGATCCCCACCTGCTCCGCCAGCTCCTTTGAACGCATCTTCCTTTTGGCCAACATGACATCAAGACTTACGATTATTGCCACTCTATTCTCACACGAAAGAAAGCTGTTCTTCATTCAGCCGCAACGCTTCCAGAAATACCCGGCTAAATACCAGGATTGCGCAGCCTACGATCAGCGAGCGCACCGACTCGCTATTGACGCCATAATAAAGGATAAACAGCATTTTTTCATCGGCGGTCAATACCATTACCTGTAGCAGACCGGCTAACGACGGGAACAACACATCGACGATCAGCAAGATGCCAATGATCTGCAACAGCACCATATTGTTGCGATGCCACACGTTGCCGCGGAAGAATTGATAAAACAGCCCGGCGCCGCACAGCAGCGCGCTGTAATAGGGCAAATAACCGAGCATGTCGATAACCAGCGTGGCGAACAGCGCCCAGCGTTGCTGCGGGATCGCGTAGGCGAGCAGCTCCGGGTAATATTCCCGGTAAGAGGCGACGATATCGCGATAGGCTACGCCCTGCAGCCAGTCCCGCACGATGATGAACATCTCAACGCCGGTGCTGACGATCAGCATCGCCATAATGAGCAAACACAGACAACGCACATACAGCGGCAGATGGATCCTTGGCGCAGCGCCCATAATTTTCTATCCCTTAATCAACAGCAATAAATTATCGTAAAACGATAATTTATTGCTGTCAATGATCAAGTGGACTGATGAGTCAGGCGGTGGTCGCCAACGCGCGGACAATAAAAAAGGTTCATCGCGCTTTAGCGTGAACCAATAGAAAACGGCAGTCAGAACGTTTAGGTTTGTATTCGCCAAAACACACCCTAAACCTTCAAAACTGCCGTCACTATGAATGCTAACCTTTGCTCCCTGTTCTGGGAAGGCTTTATCGTCAATTCCTTCTCGCATCCTTCTGCCAACTCCCTGCTTATCCAGCTCCAGCCTGACGCTGCCGTCATGCCCTGTTGTCGTCGTTGTGAGCGGCGGGTGCCTGTTGTGCATGATGTTTCCTTCCGCCGAGTGCGTGAACGCCAGCTGCTCGATTGGGTCGTCTGGCTCAACGTCCCCGTCCGGCGCCTGTGTTGTCCCCATTGCGGGGTCACCACCGAAAAAATCAGCTGGTTGCCTGAACGCCAGAGATATACCACGACGCTATCCGTATGGGTTGAGTCACTGGTCCGTTTACTGCCGATTAAGCACGTTGCACAACTCACCGGCCTGCACTGGCATACGGTCAAGAATATCGACTACCGGCGTCTGCTGCGGGAACGGACAGAGCCGCAGCGCCATACCCTCCGCCGTCTGGTGATGGATGAGTTCGCCCTGTTCAAAGGACATCGTTATGCCACTGTGGTGATGGATGCGGATACGCAACAGGTGTTGTGGGTGGGCGAAGGCCGCAGCAGAGCGGCCTTCCGCCCCTTCTTCGTCTGGCTGGGCGCTGAAGGCTGTGCCGCTATCCAGTCTGTCGCCATGGATATGAATACGGCGTTAGACCTGGAGGTCAGGCATCACTGCCCGCAGGCGGAAGTGGTCTATGACTTGTTCCATGTGGTGGCAAAGTATGGCCGGGAGGTTATCGACCGGGTCCGCGTCGACCAGGCCAATCAACTCCGTGATAACCCAAAAGCGCGTCAGGTCATCAAACGCAGCCGCTGGCTGCTGCTGCGCAACCCAGAAAACCTGCCCGAAGGGCATGAGGTAAAGCTCACGGAGTTGCTGGAGGCGAATCAGCCGTTGAATGTGGTCTGGCTGATGAAAACAGCGCTGAAAGAACTGTGGTACGCCCCGAGTGAACAAGAGGCGCAGAGACGCTGGGTAAGCTGGTACAGGCAGTCTCAGGAAAGCGGAATCAAGGCGTTGCAACACTTCGCCGAGAAACTGAAAGGGTATGCCGGTGGCATCATCGCGAGTGCCAGACACAGGTTGAATACCAGCGTGCTGGAAGGGATGAACAATAAGATAAAAGTGATGAAGCGGATGGCCTATGGATACCGGGATAACGCTTACTTCTTCCTGAAAATCAAAGCAGCGTTCCCCGGTAAAGCGCGATGAACCATAAAAAAGGCCGGGCTAACCCGACCTTGTTTGACCGCTCGACGCGCTTAGACCAGTTCGATCACGTCGAAGTTGGCTTCGCCGCTCAGATCGGCATCGTAATCAACGCCCTGCAGACCGAAGCCGAACAGGCGCAGGAATTCCGCCTTGTAGCCCTGGTAATCCGTCAGTTCGTTGATGTTGCTGTCGTTCAGCTGCTGCCAGATTTCACGGCAGGTTTCCTGCACGGCGTCGCGCAGTTCCCAGTCATCCAGGCGCAGACGGTGTTTCTCGTCGGTATCCGGCGCCGCACCGCTGTACAGCTTGGTGGCGAACAGACGCTGGATCTGCTCGATGCAGCCTTCGTGAATGCCCTGCTCCTTCATGA
The DNA here is from genome assembly GCF_002935055.1 of Serratia sp. SSNIH1. NCBI lineage: Bacteria > Pseudomonadati > Pseudomonadota > Gammaproteobacteria > Enterobacterales > Yersiniaceae > Serratia > Serratia sp. SSNIH1. The sequence continues at coordinate 2,532,348 of NZ_CP026383.1, read as the reverse complement.
TCTTGAACACGATGGAGATATACAGCGGCATCACCGGAATGGCGGAAGAAGCCTGCGTCACCACCGACTTGAGCACCGCAACGTAAGCCGCGCCGCCTTTGGCCTGCAGTTTCTGGTTGATGGCGTGCGCCGCGCGATCCAGATCTTCTTTCGCCTTGCCCAGCGTACCGTGCCAATAGATTGGCCAGGTCAGATCGGTACCGATGTAGGAGTAAGCGACAGACTGCGCGTTATCCGCCAACACGCCCGCTTCGTCCAGCGCGTCCATCCACAGCTGCCAGTCCTGGCCGCCCATCACCTTCACGGTGTCGGCGATTTCTTGCTCGTTGGCCGGCTCGACCACGGCCTCAACCAGCACGTCTTTGTTGGTGTCCAGCGCGACGGATTTGTACGGCTCGCCGATCGGCTTCAGTGCGGAACGCACCACTTCGCCGGTTTCCGGCATCTTACGCACCGGCGAAGCCAGCGAGTAAACCACCAGGTCAACCTGACCCAGGTCTTTCTTGATCAGATCGATAACGGTCTGACGGCACTCATTGGAAAATGCGTCGCCGTTGATGCTTTTCGCGTACAGGCCTTCTTCTTTAGCTGCCTTGTCGAAACCGGCGGAGTTGTACCAACCGGCGGAACCGGTTTTGCCTTCGCTGCCAGGCTTCTCGAAAAATACGCCGATGGTGGCCGCACCGCTGCCGAAAGCGGCATTGATGCGCGAGGCCAGACCGTAACCGGTGGATGCACCAATGACCAGCACCTTTTTAGGCCCGTTTTTCAGTTCGCCGCGCGACTTAACGTAGGCGATTTGCTCACGGACGTTGGCTTCACAGCCTGCCGGGTGAGCGGTGGTGCAGATAAAACCACGAATTTTAGGTTTGATAATCATAGTAATTTTTTCTTGGTAGCTAAAAACCGAAGGACAATATACCTGATTTTCTCAATATACTTAAGAAAGTGCGAAAACAAGCGCAGTGAACAGACCAGTTTAGTCGAGGGATCAGGGTTGCCCAACTCCGCATCGTGATACCTTCACGCGCCGCGCTTCGCACCCTCAGCGCGTTCAAGCCTTCCCTCTTCAAATCAGCAAAAGTTGATCATGCTTCTGGCGTTGCGTTATGGTGTGGCTGTTTTTTGGTCGAAATCCAGGGAGGAACAAAGAAAAATGGATAATCCACTGTTACTAAAGGAACGTTTAAATACCTACTCGCAAACGATGGCTCGTCAACAAGGACGTATGCTTTTAGAACTCTCAGAGCGCGTTAATAGGGACTTTTTAAAAGATCGGACAGTCGGTCATGCCTTCAGACATGAGATGCACTGCTTTGTGAATGATAAATTGCAAAAATGCCAACAAGTAGGTGAAGCGGCGAATGTTGCAATGAGAGAAATGAAGCAAGAATATCAATCGCTTTCTGAGCAAGAGCGCTTATTGCGAACTGACGCCGTGACACCTTATGCCGTAATGAGAAAGAAAGTCAATCATGACGCCGTAGTGACCTACGTGTTAGCCGGCGTTGGCTTCCTCTCGGGAATAGCACAAATTTTACTCGGCGTGGGCTTGGATTGGACTGGCGTCGGAGCCATTCCAGGAACGTTACTTTTAATCAATGGCATCAATAATGTCTACGAAAACGGTTATACGCTGTTATTTGGCAAGAATACTATTGGTCCAGGCCGAATGATGTACCGTTCTGCGGCTTCAACGCTAGGCTATTCCCATTCAGCAGCAGACATGGCGTTAGGTGGCGTAGACTTACTGTTATCAGGCTATGGTTTACTAAAACTGTCGCTGAAACCCGAAGCCTGGCGATTATTTCGCTACATCAATACAGACTATATTCGCGGTTGGAGAAACATGGGAAGAACCAGCTTGATGCTTGAAGGTGGCGCAGATGTCTCAACCCTTAATTCCATTTATAAAGGCAGCCAGGAACAGTGATGGAACCGACTTTATATTATATTCTTTCTACTCTCGCTGCCGCAGCCTGTCTGGCCGTGAAATACGGCTTCAGACCGCCTCTGGGTTCCAAGGGTTATGTCGTTCTGGTTACGATATGCTTTTTAATCCTTTGCTGGCAATTTACCCTTTTTGCCAACGGCAACGCGATGTTTATTGCTGACTCTGAAACATGGGCCAAAGAAAATTGGCCTCTACGCTACTGTGCGTTGGGGTTTGCTCTTGCACATGCCTTCGCCACTTTCGAATCCTCCAGAAGAAAGAAAAAAGACAAACTATCCTGAAGTCGTCACCACCAAATGAAACGCCATTTGGTGGTGACAAGGTAGAGCCATTACGCCTTGTTCTTTTCCAGCTGCTCAATCAGCGTGTAACGCAGCGATGAGGCATCGGCCGGCACGTTCTCCACCGGGGTAACAAGCACTTTCAGCCGATACTGATAGCCCGGTTCGAAAGTGAAACCCTCGATGCCGGTATAGAACAACTCCCACGGCTGCTGCGCGGAGCGGCGCACCTGCATGCACTTCATCGGGCCGACGCCCACGCAGTCCACCAGCACGCTGTTCACCAGCAACACTTCCGTTTGGCCGCCTTTCTCGTTTGCGGGCTGATTCATCAAGGTTCCCTCCTGGTTGCAGCCGGCCAGCGCGGCCAACGCAACAAATAACAACGCTTTAATTTTCAATGTACTGCACCATTAGTCATCTAGGTTGCGTGATCCTAACAAATTGGCCGGGTGAATTGAACCTTGCTTCGTATCGCAGGAGTGACATTATTCGTTCGCGTTTATTCTCCAAACTCATGCATTACTGGACAGAGTTCATGACGGTACGCTGTCATTTTTATCATCGGCATCAATGAGAAAACCGGTGATGCTAATCGCCGACTTAACCTGCCTGGCGTCCATTACCGCCGTTTTAACGTAGCCAAAGAAAGCCACCCGCGTGCCAGGCAGACGGATTGGCGTCGCCAATTGTGCACTGAGTTCACGATTGCGCTGCGCCATCAGCTCGGCACGCGCCCGCCAAAACGCGGCGGGCTCGGTTGGGGTTTCAGTCGCGGTTTCGAACAGAGACGCCAATTCGCTTAGCGCCTCCCACTCCGCCAACAGGGCGGCAACCACTTCGGGGTTGGCCATCTGCCCCCAGTCAGAGGGTAAAGCCCCCTCACGCCACGCCTCGAGATAGCCAGGCAACGCCTTCTTCAACTGGCTCAGCCGATCGTTCAACACAGGCTTCCTTTTATAAGAACTAACATATTGATATTAATCACAATGCTATACTCGCTTAACCGGTAATGAGAACAATGAACGGAGCTTATCAGCGCCTTAGATGACGTAATGACTTTTGGTGCGGCTAAATTAGCGATATGTGCGGGTGGAGGATGGGGATTTTTGCAGATGATTTCCCGAAGATGAAGAACGCCAACACTAGTAGTACGACTGGCAAAATCAATGCCGTCCATTAGTCTCGGAAACATCATTCAAAACATAAGCCTCGCTATAGAAGCAGTCTTGGTTTTCGAACTTTCAAATTTGATTAAAAATAATTCAAAAAACAGTCAACAATACGATCTTTCTCAATAACCCATTCGAATCTTAAGAACTAGCACCTATATTACCCCATCGACAAACACAAGGTTAATCGATTAATTTTAAACATAACGACTACTAGCTTCATGGCTTTTTCACATAAACAATCTGTACTTTAACTGAAGCTTCTGTTATAAAAATACTGCGCTGCAACTTTTTAATATAAAAATCCAGTTTCAAAAAACAACCCCCATTATAATCAACAACATAAGTTAAATCTAAATATGGACATTTCAAATACCAATGAACATAGAAACAGTTAAAACCGCTTCGAGATTTTCAATACCAATCAAATTAATTCTAGCCGGAATAGTTAGCGCGCTTGGTGGTTCGGGGTACATTGGTTTTCTAAGCGAATATGCAACTTACTTTTATGCGTTATCGAATGGATTTAGAATCCCAGCCGAGGGGTCACCATACTTAAAGGTCACAATAGCATCAATAAGTTTCTCGGTAATGCTATTATGTGCCATCATATATATGATTTTTTATTTTATAGTAAAAATAAACCTATCATCAAATAAGTGGTCAAACAAGATTCAAAGAAAAATTGTTGATTCATTTCAATTGAAAAGCAAAACTCCAAAGGCTATCCATTGGTTATATAACACCTCACAAAAACCAATGAGCATTACAGGAGCTATTGTAGCCTCATTTATTTCATCCATTGCCGTTGCAATGATGCCTTATTTTTGGGTGAGCAAGGCAATACCAATCCCAATTTATTTATTTTTGTTTTTTGTTTCATTCACTTACTTTATATGTGCATCCCTACCTCTAATTGACAGAAAATTTTTCACTACAGCATGTACTTTTACAACCTTGTTTTATTTAGTCAGCACTCCATTATTCTTATTTAATGGTAACGTATATGGCGCCATCTTAAAGGAAATAAAATATGGTGGTGGAACCAGAGTAACAATCCACTTTGAAGATAAAAAGGAAATTAATACCAAACTATTACTTAGGACAAGTGATAGCATCTTCATTACGGATGGAGATGATAAAGTATCTGAAGTCCCACTAGGAAAAATAAATAAAATAACATACTAAAAATTTTAAAATACTTAAATAGCCGGGAATCATCCCGGCCCCAATACCTTGTGAAATCGATTCGAGAGACGCCTGTATTTTTGTGGCCATCACGATGCATCCTGCGTCACTCGGGTGTAAACCATCTGGTTCAGGGTCGGCTGTACAGATACCGAGAATCCTGATTTCATAATCACAGCCACGTGCCTCGTCTGTCAGTTTACTCATGCGACATAATCGAGAAGCTGAGCCGCGGCGTTTTATGCCTCGGCGATAGTTAGGAAGGATTTGTTTAAGATGAAGATCCACAGCGCGTTGAGCGCGGCCTGGTACAAATCGTTAAATTCTAGGTTGTCCATTTTTGCGAATGAGATCTCGGCTCGCGCAGGGTTGAACCGTCGGGAGTTCAAAAAGATCATACCCGCGCGGCGAAAACTGTCGTAATGCTCGAAAGTCTGGAGTGAAGCATTAGGGAATGCCGCAGAGACTATACTGCTACCACCGTGATTTTACCTGACGATGGATCTCGCCCCAATCTTCGGCCAATGCCGCGAAGATCTGATCCGGATGCGCTTCAGCCATGTTGTAGACGGCCGCCTGCAGGCTGAACAAGGCAAGACGGGGGCTATGCTTTACCCCCCCCTTGACCTATAACTGAAATGTATGGGGGTTCACCTTGGCGCCATGATTGGCCGCTGTCGGTTGGTTAACACAACAGATTTTATGATTAGCGCTGGCATCCACAAAAACAGCCTGATGGCTCATTACATCCGGACGGGCTAACGAAAAAATTTGTCGCCGCACGGAAAGCATCAGGTTTGGAGTTTCAGGAAAGCCCGCCGACGCTCCACGAGATCCGAAGCCTGTCCGGCCGCCTGTACGAAAAGCAGAACGACAAGGCATTTGCTCAAAAGCTGCTGGGGCATACAACGGAAATGATGACGCTGAAATATCTCAAAACGAGGGGGAAGGAATACGTGATGCTGTAAAAGACCGAATATCAAAATTCGGACATATTTCGGACATTTTCGGACAAACGAAAATAAACCCTTTAAAATCAACAATCCAAAAAAAGACCGAATACGATTCCTATATTCGGTCTAGGGAAATGGCTCTTGGGAGAGAGCCGTGCGCTAAAAGTTGGCATTTAATGCAGGGCTTGTTCAGCCGTGCACTTTAAGAGTAGCCTACCGCGCCAGTTTTGCCAGCCGCCCGGCGGCCGCATGATAGTTTCGTGACGAAATAACTATGCGGCAAAGGCGCATCAATCCGCGCGCTCTGGGCAAGGCGTTGGCAAACAAGCGGTTAGTCAGCGCACAGCTTCTCGGCGCGTTCGATAAACGGCGCCAGGCTCATTTTTTTCCCCGGTTCGGCAGGGTCGTCCAGCAGGAGCACCTCCAGCGGTTGCGCGCGCTGATGGCCCTTCTTCACCTGCTGCTCCGCTGCGTCGTTGAGCGGGTATTGCATCAGAGTGCTGTTGTTGAGCACGAACAGCGCGCCGCCGCTGCGGCACTGCAGCGTCACTTCTTCCTTGGTGAACGCCCACTGTTTGCCGTATTCCAGTTTGGTGATGTTCACCAGTTTGTCTGCCGCCAGCGCGCCAGTCGCGGTTGCCAGCAGCGTAATGCCGAGTAATACCGATTTCATGTGTTGGCCTTAAGGTTGCTATTCACGTCGATTTTCCCGCAGCTTGCCCGGTTGCGGCAAGCCGAAATGTCAAACCGGCGCATAGGTTGCAAATAAACTGACCAGCAGCAGCACCGCCATCCCCAGCCCCACTTCGAGCCAGCAGGCCAGCACCACGCCGCGCTGCGCCAGCGCCGGCACGCGGCTCATTGCCGGCACGATGGCATAGCGATTGGCCAGCGCCACCATTACCATCAGCGCCACCAGCGCGGTTTTGATCAGCAGCAGGCGCTGATAAGACGAGCCGAGGTTGAGCGGCCAACCGCCGAGAATGATCAGGCTGTTGACGATGCCGGTGACGATCACCGCCGCCACCGCCAGGTGCCCCCAGCGCGAGAAACGGATCAGCGTGGTGATGGCGTCGCTGCGCCACTGCGGCGGCTGCAGGTAACGCAGGCAAACCAGCAGCGGCGCCAGGCAGCCGAACCAGTAGCCGGCGGCCAGCAGGTGCACCGCATGGTTGGCGCAGTGCAGCGCGCCCAGCGTGCCTTCGTGCATCGCCGCGTGGCCGATGAACGCCAGGCTGACCAGCAGCAGCGCCGAACACAGCGCCAACGCCTGCGCGCGCGGCCTTTCCGGCAGCAACAGGCTCAGGATCGCCAGCAGCGACAGGCCCAGATGCCAGCACCATACTTCGCCGAAGGTGGTGCCGAGCACCGCCCACCAGACCTCCAGCCGCCAGGCGTCTTCCCAACCGTCGCCCATTTGCCCGGCCTGAATGGCCAGCAGCGCCACGGCGGAAAGCCCGGCAATCCAGGTGCCGGCAAGCAGCAGCGGGCGCACATCGCGGGAGAGGATCGGGGAGAGGCGCTGCGGTGACAGTAAGGCGGTGAACAGGCTGATGCCGAACATCAGCATCACCGCCGCAAAGTGCACCAAGCGACACAGAACGAACAGGGTCGCCAGACTCACGATCAGTTTACGGTGAAGCTGTACTGGCCTTTGGTTTTATGCCCGTCGACCGACACCACATGCCAGCTGACGTTGTATTTGCCCGCACTCAGTTCGCCTTCGATCGGCACATTGACCTGGGTGTTGTTGTTCGGATCGAGCTGCAGCTTGCCGGTTTTCACCACGGCGTTGTCCGGGCCGGTGATTTTCACGCCGCTGAAGTTCGGCTCGATGCCTTCGGAGAAGCTGAGGGTCAGCGCTTTCGGCGCCGGGCTGACGCTGGCGTCGGCCTTCGGCGTTTGCACTTTCAGGTGGGCGTGCGCCAGCGCTTGCTGCGAAGACAGGCCGACGAACAGGACAAAAACGGTGGAAAGCAGGCGACAGGAGGAACGAATTTTACCGATCACAGTGGTATCCCTTAACAGTATAAAGAGGGTCATAAGGGTTAAGGCCACAGCCAAGGCGATGTATCAGCGGCCCCAACCCACCGCAAATGATTGCGCCACGGGTAAACAGAAAAACGGGTTGTATCGGCTAACCCGCTGTTTTGACTCTACCATCCCTGTAGCGTATCGCGGTAAATCATAACGACCACGCTGCGGCAAGTCGAGCGCATCACTGGCATTTTGCGATCCGGCAGCACGTATCGCCGCATAACCGTGATAAACGCAGGGTAAAAAAAACCGCGCGTCAGGCTCGCCCGCGCGCGGTTTTCGGTGTTCTGATGCGGATTAAGCCTGGCCGTTGCCGCCCTGGCCCATCGCGCCCATTTTCTTCAGATCTTTGTCGATGAAGAACAGGCCTTTGCCGCTGGTGCCCACCAGCGCCAGCTTATCCAGCACGGATTTGAACAGTTTCTCTTCTTCGTGCTGCTCCGCCACGTACCACTGCAGGAAGTTGAAGGTGGAGTAATCATGTGCGGTCATGGCGGCGTGCGCCAGTTCGTTGATCTGACGGGTGATCAGCTGTTCGTGTTCGTAGGTCTGCTGGAACACGTCCGCCAGCGATTCGAACGTCACCGGCGGTGCGGCGATGCTGCCCAGCAGCGGCAGAGAGCCGGTGTCGCTCAGGTAGTCGAACAGACGTTGCATATGCTGCATCTCTTCCTGAGAGTGCTCTTTAAGAAATGCGGCGGCGCCTTCAAAGCCTTTATCGCTGCACCATGCGCTCATCTGCAGGTACAGGTTGGCGGAGTAGAACTCCAGATTCAGTTGCTCATTCAGCTTTTGAGTCATTTCTTGCGTCAGCATAATGATTCCTTTTATTTTGCAGGTCATGAATTTAATTTTCGCGCATTATGCCCTGCTGCCGCAAAAATAAAAACACCTTATTTACACTCAAATCACATTAATTATAAAAACCATATATATCAACAAATTAAAATAATTTAATTACATTAAGAATTAACATGATAATTATTTTCATCTTTTATTCTAATCAAAAAGCGAATCATTCTTATTTAAAAGAATAAATAGATTGCATTACTCCCGGACAAATATCGCCCACGGCAGCGGCGCAACGGGCTTGCCAAGCGCCGCCGGGTGGATTACCTTCTGCGCAGGTTCAAAGCGGTAAAGTAAGTAAGGAGCATAGCGTGGGTTACAATCTGGCCGAGCTGTCTAAAGAAGAGATGGACCGGGTGAACGTGGATCTCGCCGCCTCAGGCGTGGCGTACAAAGAGCGCTACAACATGCCGGTGATCCCGGAAGTGGTGGAGCGTGAGCAGCCGGAAGCGCTGCGCGACTATTTTCGCGAGCGCGTGGCGCACTACCGCGCGGAATCCCACAGGTTTTCGCGCCTGCCGTACGAGCCGAAAGTCAAATAACAAAAAACCCGCCGTTACGGCGGGTTTTTTACGTCACTTGCCGGCGAACCGGTCGGTGGCGATCATCAGCTGGTGCAAGATGCCCGGTTCATCAAACGAATGCCCCGCTCCTTCCACGATATGCAGTTCCGCTTCCGGCCAGGCCTTGGCCAGATCCCAGGCGTTCTGCACCTGGCAGGCCATGTCATAGCGGCCGTGGACGATCACCGCCGGAATATGGCGGATCAGCGGCACGTTGCGCAGCAGCTGGTCATCGCTCTCCAGGAAGCCCAGATGGGTGAAATAGTGGTTTTCAATGCGGGCGAACGCCAGGGCGAAATCGTCCTCGCCGAACGAAGCGGATTCGCGGCTCGGCAACAGCGTGACCGTTTCCCCTTCCCACACGCTCCACAGCTTGGCCGCTTCGAGCTGCACCTGCGGATCGGCCGAGGTCAGCCGCTGCCGGTAGGCGGCGATCACGTCTTTACGCTCGTCATCCGACAGAATGGACAGCACGCGCGCCCATTTGTCCGGGAAGAAGCGTGAAGCGCCGTCCTGGTAATACCAATGCAGCTCCTGCTTGCGCAGGGTGAAGATGCCGCGCAGCACCATTTCACTGACGCGCTCAGGGTGAGTCTGCGCATAGGCGAGCGCCAGCGTCGATCCCCAGGAACCGCCGAACACCAGCCATTGATCGACGCCGGCCATGTCGCGCAGCCGCTCGATATCGGCCACCAAATGCCAGGTGGTGTTGTTGTCCAGGCTGGCGTGCGGACGGGAGCGGCCACAGCCGCGCTGATCGAACAGCAGCACCTTGTAACGTTCCGGATCGAACAGCTGACGATGATGCGGGGAGATGCCGCCGCCCGGCCCGCCGTGAATGAAGACCGCCGGTTTGCCGTTCGGGTTGCCGCTCAGCTCCCAGTAGATCCGGTGGCCATCCCCAGTGTCCAGCCAACCGCTGTCGTATGCTGCTAACGGCGGGTACAAACCTCGTAATTGTTCCATGGCGCTTTCCGTCTCTCTGTGAGTCATGCTTTCATCAAAGCGGAAGCCGCCCGGCAGGTCAACGGTAAAACCCGAAAACTCGAACGCGCCCCGAGAACTCGGCGCGCGTTTGCTCAAAATCACAACGACCTGCCTGCAAAATGCCCACAGGTCCGATCGGTTGAGGGGCACATTCGCCCCCCGGCGGGACTCAATTAGCCACCTTTGCGCATATGCGGCTCACGCATCTCCTGTGCGGTTTTCGCCTCGATGCTCAGCTCCGCCGTCGGGCGCAGCAGCAGGCGCGCCAGCCCGATAGGTTCGCCGGTTTCCCGGCAGTAGCCGTACTCGCCGTTCTGCAATCGCGCCAGCGCCGCATCGATTTTCGGCAACAGGCGGCTTTCGCGATCCAACTGGCGGAACAGCAGGCGCAGATCCTCTTCGCGCGCCGCCTTGTCGGCTTCATCGCCCGTCGCTTCGCCGCCGTCGATATCCTTTTTCAGCTCATCGATGTGCAGCAGCAGCTTTTGCCGCTCATCCTGCAGCAGCTGGCGGAAAAACGCCCGTTGAACCGAGTTCATATAATCAGAATCCGGCATGGCCAGCAGTTGCTGCGCATCCGGTAACGTCATGACTGTCATTGCGCTCTCCCAACACCAAAAGTGTAACATTATAACATAATATTTGTTTTTAGCACCCGGTCATCCAAAAACAAAATTTCATGCACAAACAGCCGGTTAACCTAAAGCTGCACTTTGCCGCTTGCATCCTCTTGGCTTTAGGCGGTTAATGGCTGAGCAAGCCACCCAATCATAGGTAACGAGAGGCCATCATGAGTAAGGGAATGGATAGCAAAAAGAATGCGAAGAAGAAGCCGTTGAAAACCCCAGCTGAGAAACGTGCGGAGAAACGCGCCAAAAAAGCGCATCCGTCTGGTGAGTAAGCGTCCTTCCATCCGTCATTAAACCCGCCAAGGCGGGTTTTTTATTGCCTCACTGGAGAGATGGCCGATGTCCTGCCTCACCCTTGCCGCCGCCCAATACCCCGCTGCAGCGGCCAATATCGCCTGCAACCTTGAACGTCACCTTGAATTTGTTGCGCAGGCAGCAGATCAGCAGGTGCAGCTGCTGGTTTTTCCCGAGCTGTCGCTGAGCGGCTATGAGTTGGCCAATGCTGCCGAACTGGCGCTGACGCTGGACGATCCTCGCCTGCTGCCGCTCAGTGCAGCGGCGCAATCACGGCAGATGACAATCGTCGTCGGCGCGCCTTTGCGCAGTGGCCCGGCATTGCATATCGCCGCCTTGATCTTTCACCCCAACGGCGCATTGACTACCTATACCAAACAGCATCTGCACGGCGCGGAACAGCAATACTTCGCGCCCGGCGATGGCGGCTCGTTGCTGGAACTCCATCACCACAACATCGCGCTGGCTATCTGTGCCGATACTTCGGAGCCCGACCACGCGAGCGCCGCCGCACGGGCGGGTGCGCACATTTATGCCGCCGGCGTGCTGGTATCTGAAGCCGGTTACGCGAAAGACAGCGCAGCGCTGGCAGACTATGCCCGGCGTTACGGTATGGTCACGCTGATGGCCAACCATGCGGCACCGACCGGTGGCTGGATCCCGGCAGGCCGCAGCGCCATCTGGGATAACACGGGAGCGCTCCTGGTTGCCGCGCCGGATGACGCCTCAAGTCTGATCATCGCCGACAAGACTTCCGACGGTTGGCACGGCCGCCGGTGCCGGTTAAGCTGAGGGCTGACGGCAACGCGGAGGAAAACATGACGTTACGCGTAATAGATACCGAGACCTGCGGGCTGGACGGCGGCGTGGTAGAAGTGGCCTCCCTCGATCTGCTCGACGGTCAGTTAACCAACCCGATGAGCGATCTGGTCAGCCCGGATCGCCCCATCAGCCTCGACGCGATGGCGATTCATCACATCACCGAGCAAATGGTGGAAGGCAAACCGCGCATCGCGGTGGCGATCGGCCGCTATCAGGGCAGCCCCTACTACGTGGCGCACAACGCCGCTTTCGATCGCGGCGTGCTGCCGGAGATGAACGGCGCCTGGATCTGCACCCTCAAGCTGGCGCGCACGCTGTATCCGGACATCAAGTACGGCAACCAATATCTGCGCTACGCGCTGAACCTGGACGTGCAGCTACCGGCAGACGCCACGCTGTACCCGCACCGCGCACTGTATGACTGCTACGTCACCGCCGCGCTGCTGCAACGCATCATCAAGGATTCGGGCTGGACGCCGGAGCAAATGGTGCAGATCACCGAACAACCGGTGCTGCTGAAGAAGTTCAAATTCGGCAAGTATCGCGGGCAGGAGATCGATCGCATCGCCCAGGAAGACCCCGGCTATCTGCGCTGGATGCTGAAATCCATCGACGATCTGAGCCCGGACATGAAGCACACGCTGAAATACTATCTGATTGGCTAACAAGGCGGGCGGCGCTGGCCGCCCGCCGTTCGTCGTTACTCCGCCAGCGCAAGAATGAAGGCGTACTCCAGCGCAATATCCTCATAGGCCTTGAAGCGCCCGGACTTGCCGCCGTGGCCTGCATCCATGTCGGTATACAGCAGCAGCTGCCGATCGTCGGTTTTCAGCTCGCGCAGCTTGGCCACCCACTTGGCCGGCTCCCAATACTGCACCTGTGAATCGTGCAGGCCAGTGGTCACCAGCAGATGCGGGTATGCCTGCGCCTTCACCTGATCGTACGGGCTGTACTGCTTGATGTAGTCGTAATAGGCCTGCTCGTTCGGGTTGCCCCACTCGTCGTATTCGCCGGTGGTCAGCGGGATCGACTCGTCCAACATGGTGGTCACCACGTCGACGAACGGCACCTGCGCCACCACGCCGTGGAACAGCTGCGGCGCCTGGTTGATCACCGCCCCCATCAGCAGGCCGCCGGCGCTGCCGCCCATGGCGAACACCCGCTTGCCGTCGCCGTACCCTTGGGCGACCAGCGTTTCGGTCACGTCGATAAAATCGTTGAAGGTGTTCTGCTTGTTGAACAGCTTGCCGTCTTCATACCACAGCTGCCCCAGCTCGCCGCCGCCGCGAATGTGCGCCAGCACGAACACAAAACCGCGATCGAGCAGGCTCAGGCGGCTGGCGCTGAACGCCGGATCCATGCTGCTGCCGTAGGAGCCGTAGCCGTACACCATCAGCGGGTTGGCACCGCGCTGGAAGCTGTCCTGGCGATACACCAGCGAGACCGGCACCTCGACGCCGTCGCGCGCCTTCACCCACACTCGCTCGCTGCGGTAATTTTCCGGCGTGAAGTTCTTCACTTCCTGCTGCTTGAGCATCGTCCGCTCGCCGCTGTCCATGTTCAGCTCGTACAGCGTGGTCGGGGTGGTCATCGACGAATAGCCGTAGCGCAGCAGCGCGGTATCCGGATCCGGGTTATACGCCAGCCAGGTGGTGTAAGTCGGATCGTCGAAGGCGATGCGCTTCTCTTCGCCAGTCTGCCAGTGGATCTGGCGCAGCAGCGTCAGGCCAGCGCTGCGCTCCTCCACCACCAGCCAGTCGCGGAACAGGCTGAAGCCCTCCAGCATCACGTCGGCGCGCGGGGCGATCAGCGTCTGCCACTGCGCTTCGTCCGCCTGTTCGCTTTGGTACAGGCCGAAGTTCTTGCCGTCCTTGTTGGAGCGGATGTAGAAATGCTGGTGATAGTGATCGATGGCGTATTCGTGATCCTTGCGGCGCGGCACGAACAGCTGCGGCTTGGCGTCCGCACGATCGGCGTCCAGCAGCAGGATCTCCGAGGTGGTGGTGCTGCTCAGGTGGATCAGGATAAAGCGCTCAGATGTGGTCTTCTCCAACCCGACGTAGAAAGTATCGTCCCGCTCTTCGTAAATCAGCTCGTCCTGCTGCGGATCGCTGCCCACCACGTGACGATAGACCTGATACGGCAACAGCGTCTTGGCGTGCTTGCGCACGTAGTACACCGTCGAGGAGTCGTTGGCCCACTCGAAGCTGCCGGAGGTGTTCTCCAACACTTCGTCCGCCCAGCTGCCGTCGGCCAGGTTCTTGAAGCGAATGTCATACTGGCGGCGCGACAGGAAATCCTCCGCCACCCCCAGCCGCTGGTTGTCGGGGCTGACGTCCAGCCCGCCCAGGGTGTAAAACTCGTGGTTCTCGGCGCGCTGGTTGCCGTCGATAAGCACTTCCCAGTGCTCGCTCTCGGCCTGCGGCTGGCGCACGGAAATCGCGTATTCGTTGCCCGGCTCATAGCGCGTCTGATAGCGATAGCCGTGGCGCACGTAAGGCACCGAATGTTCCTGCTGCGGAATGCGCGCCACCATCTCTTCGTACAGGGTTTCGCGCAGCGCCTGCTGCGGTTTCAGCATCGCATCGGTGTAGGCGTTCTCCGCCTGCAGGTAGTCCAGCACCTGGCGGTCTGCGCGCTCGTCGTCGCGCAGCCAGTAATAGTCATCCACGCGCGTGTCGCCGTGGATGGTGATGGGATAAGGGCGTTTTTCCGCTTTCGGTGGGGTCATCATTGCTAAATCATCCGCTTACATAGATTGCGGCAAGAGTGACACGATTCCCCCCGGCTTGCCAAGCGGCGCTATGCCAGCTCGCGTTTTTTCTCGTTGACGTCGCTCTCGATGCCCTGCTTGACGTCCGCCGGGATCTTCAGCGCCTGCGCCAGCGCATCGAGGTAGCCGCGCTCCATAAAGTGGTCGACGTCAATCACCAGGCAGCTCAGATAGTAAACCTCCAGCGCCTCGTCTTCGTTTTGCACGCTGCGGGCGATCAATTCCGGGTTGAGCGGCTGATCGAGCGCTTCCTGCACCCAGCCCTGCGCCTCCTCCCCCACCTGCAGCTGCGCCAGGCTGTGATCGATGGCGCGCTGCTCGTCGGCATCGATATGGCCGTCGCTCTTGGCGGCGAACACCAGCGCCTGCACCAGGCGTTTGGCGCGCAGATCCACCGGCGTGGTTTGCAAACCGAACCTCGGTTCGCCCTGATGGGTCTCCTTCACCCGCTGCTTGTACTTGTTCCACAGCACCGCCCCCACCGCCGCGCTGCCGCCGACGATCAGCGCATTCTTGCCGAACTTGCCCACCAGCTTGCGCGAGGATTTGTTGGCCAACAGCACGCCGACCAGGCCACCCAGCGCCGTGGGCGCCAGCAGCTTGCCGATGCCTTCCGCTCCGCCCATCGCGCCGGCCTTCTGACCGATCAACGTTTGAATCTGCTGCATCCAGTTACTTTTCATCATCTACCCCTTGCGTGAAAAAGCGCGGCGCGCAGGCGCGGCCGAACCGATGGTAAACCGCCAGATTAGGGGAACTTTTGTCAATTTACGTCTGGGGGATGCAAACCTGTGTTTAGCGGTTCGGCGGGCCGGGCGGCCCGCCGGGATGAGCTGCGGCGTTACGCTTCTTCGTCGCCCGCTTCGTCGTCCTGCTCGTACTCCGCCAGCTCGTCGCGCATCGCCTGGATGGCGTTGCGGGTCATCAGTGCCAGCGTGCGGTAGAAAGCGGTGGTGGCGTGCGCTTCCACTTTGCCGAGGAAGCGGCCGCACCATGGCAGCAGGAACTCGTCGAACAGGGCAATCTGCGCCTGCGCTTCATCTTCCTGCGACTGATCTTCCAGCCAGGACGCCGCCAACAGTAGCTGGCCGAAATGGTCGGCCGGCGCCTCCGCCAGCGGCATGCCGCGCTGCTGCAGGAAGGTGCGCACTTCCGCCTCGCTGGCGCCTTCGACGTAGTCGGAGCGGAACGGCGACACGCTGCATTCGCTGCCGACGAACATCGCGTTGAAGTCGGTCGCCAGCTGGTTGACGTCGCAGCCCTGCTGCAGGCGCTTCAGCAGGTCATCCTGCTCCAGCGGCCAGTGCTGCTGCAGCTTGCCCTCTTTGATCAGCGCGAACAGCGGCACCAGCAGCGGATCCTGCGGCTGACGGTAGAACAGCGTACCCAGCACGCGGCAGACAATGGAAAACTCATTCATGATAATGCCTTATACAATACGGAAAATTTTGCCGGGACGATGTCACAAATCAGCCAGTTCCGCAATCGCCGGCTTGCCGCGCCGCTCGAGAAAGTCCAGCAACCGGCGCGGGCTAACGTTGAGAATGCGCTCCTGCGGGAAGCCCACCTCTTCGATAATGCGCTCGCAGTGCTCAAAGTTACCCAGCGAAAAGGCGACGTGCGAATCCGAGCCCAGCGCCAGCCAGCCGCCGGCATCGCGCACCGCGGCGGCGATCGTCCGGCAGTTGGCCTCGCTGCCCTTGCGGGAGTGGGTGAACGACGAGTTATTCAGCTCCAGCGCCACCTCGTATTTGGCCGCCGCCGCCGCGACGGCGGGAATGTCGATCGGGTAGCGCGGGTTGCCGGGGTGGCTGATGATATGCACGTCCCCCTGCGCCATTGCGGCGATCATCGCTTCAGTATTGGACGCTTTATCCTGCGGCGCAAACACCGGCTCATGGAAACCGGCGATGATTACGTCGGTGGCGGTCAACATCGGGCCGGTGCAGTCGATGTCGCCCTGAAGGTTTTTGATGTTGGCTTCGATGCCGCGCAAAATGCCCACGCCGTTCACCAGGCGCGGCCACACGTGCATGTTCATAAAGTGCCAGTAGTGCGGCGCATCGGCCATGTCCGGGCCGTGATCGGTGATGGCGAACAGCTTGATGCCCTTCTGCTGGGCTTCGGCGATGTAATCGTGCAGCGTGCTGTAGGCGTGGGTGCTGGCGACGGTGTGCATATGCAAATCAACGGGGTACATTGTTTCTCCTTCCAGAGGGCCCGCCCGCAAAGGTACGGACAGGCGCGATGACGATAACAGCTTATCAGTTACCGAACGGCGGCTGAAGGATCAGTAACCCCGCTGCCTGTCGACCACGCCGGCCGGGGCATGCCCCGCCTCCAGCGCGCGGATGTTGGCGACGATCTGATCCATCGCCTGCTGCGGCAACGTGATGGCAGCAATATGCGGGGTAATGGTGACACGCGGATGACGCCAGAACGGGTGATCCTGCGGCAGCGGCTCGCGGGCGAACACGTCCAGCGTGGCGGCGGCCAGTTGCCCTTGATCCAAGGCCGTCAGCAGATCGGCCTCCACCAGATGCGCGCCGCGCGCGATGTTGATGAGATAGGCACCCGTGCTCAACTGCGCGAACAGCTCGCGGTTGAGGATGCCGACGGTCTCCGGCGTATTGGGCAGCAGGTTGATCACCAATTTGACGCCGTCGAGGAAGGCCGCGCGCTGCGCCTCTCCGGCGAAGCTTTGCACGCCATCGATCTGTTTGGCGCTGCGGCTCCAGCAGCGCACGCTAAAGCCAAACTCGGTCAGCTTGCGCGCCACGCTCTGCCCCAGCACGCCGGCGCCGAGAATGCCGATGGTGAAATCATCCAGCGAGTGTGGATCGAGCGGCTGCCACTCCTGCCGCTGCTGCAGCGCCTGATACTCGTCGAAACGGCGGAAATAGCGCAGCACATAGCTCAGCGCATACTCCTGCATCTGCTGCGCCATGCCGGTATCCTCCAGCCGCAGCAGCGGCACGCCGGCGGGCAGCGTGCCGGGGTGCTTGCGCTCCTGATCGAGGATCGCGTCAACGCCGGCGCCGAGGGCGAACACCGCTTTCAGATCGCGGCGGTTGGCCAGCATCTCGTGCGGCGGGCGCCACACCAGCGCGTAATCGGCCGGCCGCTCGTCGCCGCGCTGCCACTCGCGGATCTCGGCCTGCGGCAGGCGTTGTTTGATGCCGGCCAGCCATTCCTGGGCGTTAAACAAGGGGTGGTAATAAATGATGTTCATACTGCGGGCTCCCGTTTGTTTTTATTGGTTTTCCTCCAGCCTTCCGCGATTCGCCGCCGGATGCAAGCGTTAAAGCCCAAAATAAAAACAGCCCCGACCAGTGGGGCTGTTGTGCATGTTAGCGAATCAGGCGGCAGACGGGCCGTCGCGCCGGATAAGGCGTCGCAGCAGCGGAATGAGAATCAGCATCGCCACGCCGACGCCCGTCGCCCCCCAGCCCAGCACGCTGAAGATTTCGCTGTAGCCGGGGTTGGTTTGCAGCGGCGTGCTGCCGCTGTTTTCCGGCATCAGGCCGGAGACGTAGCCCGCCAGCACCGAGGCGACGCCGGTCACCATCATCCAGCAGCCCATCATCACGCCCTGATAACGCGGCGGCGCCAGCTTGCCGATCATCGCGTAGCCGATCGGCGAGATCATCAATTCACCGACGCTTTGCAGCACATAGCTGATAACGATCCATTTGAATGCCACCAGCCCGTCGCCGCCCGCCATGCTGATACCCAGCGGCAGCACCAGCATGCCCAATCCGATGCAGAACAGCGATCCGGAGAACTGCAGCGGAATGTCGATGTTGCAACCGCGAGCGCGCAGGCGGTTGAACCACCAGGCCAGCAGCGGGCCGCCCACCACGATCACCAGCGTGTTGATGTTCTGGATCCACTGCGGCGCCACCTGAATGCCGTAAACGTTCAGGTTGATGTTGTGCTCGGAGAACAGCATCAGCCCCATCGGTGCCAGCTGGTACAGCGCCCAAAACACCAGCGAGCCCAGCGCCAGGATCAGATAGGCCGCCATTCTGCGGCGCTCATCGCGCGGATGGTGGCGCAGCGTCACCACGCACAGCATCAGGAAGATCAGCGCACCGAGCACGATCACGAAGTGGCCGCTGAATTCGGCATGGGTCAGCATCACGCGGATAATCGGCACCAGCGCCACCAGCACCGCTAACCCGACCAGCATGCGCCAGCGGTATTGGCTGCGGCTGGCGTCGTGCAGCGGGGTATTGAGATCCGCCAGAATGCGCCAGCGGCAGACGGCGACGATGATCGCCGCCGCGTTGCCCAGCGTGGCGAACAGGAACAGCGCGCGGTAGTTTTCCGTCAGTTGGAAATAACCGGCGACGGTAAAGCCGACGAAGAACCCGAGGTTCATACCGGCGTAGTTCCACAGGAACGCCGATTCGCGCCGATCATCGTCCGGCTTGAAACGCTGGGTGAGCATCATATTGATGCAGGTGACGTTGAGGCCGCTGCCGGTCAGGAACATCGCCAGCCCCCAGTACAGCCCCCACACGCCCGCAACGGCAATCAGCGCGCAGCCGATCACCTGCAGCACCATGCCGAGCACGAACAGATTGCGGTTGCTGAGGAATCGGCCGCCGAGGTAACCGCCGAACATGTGCAGGCCATAGTTGAAGGCGCCGAATACGCCCATCATGGCGTTGGCGCTGCTTTCGTTGAAGCCCAGCCGCTTGGTGGCGTACAGCACCAGCGTAGAGTAAAGCACGGCGAAGCCCAGCGTGGCGAAGATCTGGATGAAGAACAGCGCCCCCGCACCGGGGGGAATGGCATGGCGCGCTTGCGGCGCCGGCATGGCATCTGAAGGAGTCAAAACGAACCTCTACTGCATTATTATGTAATGAGTCTGTCCCTGTCTGCGATATCGCCGGCCTGTCACCCGGCAATCTGCGCGGCGTCGTGATATTCCTTGCCAAAAACGCCGCGCCGACATGATTCCATTTAGCGACACATCTGACTAATAATCCAGTATTAATGCATATAACATCAAACAACCCAATCTCATTGGCGACATATTGAGCTGCCTGTACAGAAAAAGGTCAAATAATCGTCTTTCATGGATTCCAACCGCTGCCTGCCCTGCCCGCCGGCGGCCGCGAGTGGGAATATCGTTCGGTAAATCAGCAAATTGCTGCAAGTTTGGCTAAACAGTCATGAGAATGGAATAAGAGGGTTGACGCTGAGATCAGATTCTCCTACATTAGCGCCCGTCGACAGCGCAAAGCGTTTCCGGCAACAAAACGGTGAGGTGTCTGAGTGGCTGAAGGAGCACGCCTGGAAAGTGTGTATACGCGAAAGTGTATCGAGGGTTCGAACCCCTCTCTCACCGCCAAATTCAAAAAGAAAGCCTGGATTCGCGTCCAGGCTTTTTTTTGCATGGTGCACCGCCGAGAGGGGCGAGAAGCCTCGACAGGGTTCGACAAAACGCCTGCGTTTTGGACCGCCAACGGCGGCCCGCAGGGTGAGCGCAGCGAATCAAGCCCTCTCTCACCGCCAAATTCAAAGAGAAAGCCTGGATTCGCGTCCAGGCTTTTTTTGCATGGTGCACCGACGAGAGGGGCGAGAAGCCTCGACAGGGTTCGACAAAACGCCTGCGTTTTGGACCGCCAACGGCGGCCCGCAGGGTGAGCGCAGCGAATCAAGCCCTCTCTCACCGCCAAATTCAAAGAGAAAGCCTGGATTCGCGTCCAGGCTTTTTTTGCATGGTGCACCGACGAGAGGGGCGAGCATCTTTCCCCCTCTGCGACAGTGATCCCCATTACCGTCGGTTATCCACGAACTTTACCGCTGATTTTCTCACCCATTCATGACATGTGCCCTGCCGTTCGCCGCAGTTTTCAGCAAAGTGCGCACGGCTTGAGCGGACGAACAAAAACACAGAAATTATTCTTGACCGGATCGGCCCCACTCCCTATAGTAGCGCCCCGTTGCAGCGATGATTTCGCAACAAAAAAATATGGTGAGGTGTCCGAGTGGCTGAAGGAGCACGCCTGGAAAGTGTGTATACGCGAAAGTGTATCGAGGGTTCGAATCCCTCCCTCACCGCCATATTCTACGAAGAAGCCTGAACTCGCGTTCAGGCTTTTTTGCATGCATAGCGCACTGACCGGGAGGGTGAGAACCCTCGATAGGGTTCGACAAAACGCCTGCGTTTTGGACCGCCAACGGCGGCCCGCAGGGTGAGCGCAGCGAATCAATCCCTCCCTCACCGCCATATTCTACGAAGAAGCCTGAACTCGCGTTCAGGCTTTTTTGTATGCATAGCGCACCGACCGGGAGGGTGAGAACCCTCGACAGGGTTCGACAAAACGCCTGCGTTTTGGACCGCCAACGGCGGCCCGCAGGGTGAGCGCAGCGAATCAATCCCTCCCTCACCGCCATATTCTACGAAGAAGCCTGAACTCGCGTTCAGGCTTTTTTGTATGCATAGCACACCAACCGGGAGGGTGAGAACCCTCGACAGGGTTCGACAAAACGCCTGCGTTTTGGACCGCCAACGGCGGCCCGCAGGGTGAGCGCAGCGAATCAATCCCTCCCTCACCGCCATATTCTAACGAGAAAGCCTGAGCGAAAGTTCAGGCTTTTTTGCATGCATAGCGCACTGACCGGGAGGGTGAGAACCCTCGACAGGGTTCGACAAAACGCCTGCGTTTTGGACCGCCAACGGCGGCCCGCAGGGTGAGCGCAGCGAATCAATCCCTCCCTCACCGCCATATTCTAACGAGAAAGCCTGAGCGAAAGTTCAGGCTTTTTTGTATGCATAGCGCACCGACCGGGAGGGAGCCCCCTCGACAGCGGCATAAGCTGTCGACCATAATGCCCTCATAAAGATAGGCCAATGCATAATGCAAGGGAGAAACGTGGCGCGTAAGAAGAAAGGCAATGCCCCGCGGCCAAAGACAGGCCCCGTTAAAGCAAAATCAAATAACCGTTTGGCGAAAGTATCGGCATTTTTGGTAGGCTCGGGGATTCTCGTGGCGATATTGGGCGCCACCTATCAGTACTTCGCCGGCAACGTTTCATTAGCTTTCGTTCAATCCGTCGGAAGAGCCTATGAGTTCCAACTGACGAATGACACGCCTTCGGATCGTACCGTAACCTCCTTCCGCATCATTCCCCCCGACGTCCAGCAAGTGATCTACAAAGTCACCGAGGATGTGTATGCCACCCGCGACGAAAAAGGGCAGATTACCTTGCCGGGCGGCAACCAGAGCTATGTTCCCGCCGCAGAATTTAAAGAGCTCGATGGCCAGCGCCTATCCGCGAACGCCTCATTCAAGTTTCGCGTGCCGCCGCTTTCCAATCGCACCTGGATGGCGCCGGAGGCGGCCATCGTCGATATTCGTTATGAAATCGACTCGTCAAACCCTGTACTTGCCGCTATTGAAGGCATATTTGACGTCCTTGGCTTCCACTCCCGCCAGCACACCGTTCGCTACCTGGTCATTGAAAACTACTGGACGCCTTCTCGTTCAAACTCCCTCAACGAGGCGATTCGCATATTCTGCCGCGACAGCGACACGGTGGCGAAGTCAGGCAGTTGCGCCAACTTTTGAATCCCCACGGGTAAAGACACAAAAGCCCGAACGCAAATTCAGGCTTTTTTATCCCCACTGCCCAACCGCTCAGTGGTGCGCGCGCCCCATGGACGCCGGCTGCGCCAACGCGCGGCGCCAGTCGCCCGGCGTTTGGCCAAATTGGCGTTTGAAGCTGCGGTTGAACGACTGCTGTGAGTCGAAGCCGAGCGAAATCGCCACGCTGACGATAGGCTCGCCGCTGTTGGCCAGGCGCTCCGCCGACACTTTCAGTTTTTGCATGCGGATATACTCCCCCAGCGCGTAGCCGGTCTGGCGCTTGAACATGCGCTGCAGATGCCATTTGGAATAGCCCGCGCGGTCCGCCACGGTGTTGATATCCAGTTTTTCTTCCAGATTGTTGTCGATCCACGCCTTCAAATCGGTAATAAAGCCCGTAGTGTTCATGCTGATGCTCCCATCATTCGGCAGGGTCACCCTCTGCCCGATGCACATACGTTGCAACAGTTTCGCTTTAAATGCAATTTTTATTATTGCATTTACCGGAAAGCCGCCACTATACTCCACCAAATTAATGTAACCGATATTGATACATTAATGTGACACCAATGTGTTTCAAAACCTAACGCTGCGCCGCTACACGACGCAGCCGCCCCCTCGCCGCACGCCGGCGCAGGGGCGAATCCCGGAGAACAGGGCCGGGTATGGGGCCTGACCGCGCTTACTTATCGGAATAAAAATAATGGCAAATCAACCAAACTCATCGTTCAATGCCGGCGGCCGCACGCGCGCCGTCGCTCTGGGCCAGCGGCTCTCCGGGGTGGCGCTGTTGGCCGCCCTGCTCGCCGGGTGCGACAACAGCGTCGCACACAACGCCCCGCCACCGCCGCCGGTGGTCAGCGCCGCCAGCGTGGTGGTCAAGCCGATCAGCCAATGGGATGCCTTCAACGGCCGGGTCGAAGCGGTGCAAAGCGTGCAGCTGCGCCCACGGGTCTCCGGCTACATCGAGCGGGTCAACTACACCGAAGGCGACGAGGTGAAGAAAGGCCAGGTGCTGTTCACCATCGACGATCGCACCTACCGCGCCGCACGCGAACAGGCGCAGGCGGAGCTGGTGCGGGCTCGCAACCAGGCCGCCCTGGCGCGCAGCGAATCCTCGCGCACCGAGAAACTGATCGGCACTCAGGCCATCTCTCAGGAAGTTTGGGAGCAGCGCCGGTCGTCCGCCGCGCAGGCGCAAAGCAACGTGCTGGCAGCGCAGGCCCAGCTCGATATGGCGCAGCTGAATCTCGACTTTACCCGCGTTACCGCGCCGATTGACGGGCGCGCCAGCCGCGCAATGATCACCGCCGGCAACCTGGTCACCGCCGGCGACAGCGCCAGCGTGCTGACGACGCTGGTGTCGCTCGACAAGGTCTACGTCTATTTCGACGTGGATGAAGCCACCTTCCTGCGCTATCAGCAGCAGGGCCGGCACGACGCGCGCCTGCCGGTGAAAGTCGGCCTGGTAGGCGAAGACGGCACCCCGCATCAGGGGCTGGTGGATTTCACCGATAACCAGCTGAACGCCGGGACCGGCACCATCCGCATGCGCGCCCTGCTCGATAACCGCGAGCGCCGCTTCACGCCGGGGCTGTTCGCCCGGGTACAGATGCCCGGCAGCGCCGAGTTCAACGCCATGCTGATCGACGATAAAGCGGTGATGACCGACCAGAACCGCAAATTCGTTTACATCGTCGATAAAGACGGCAAGGCGCAGCGCCGCGACATCGACGTGGGCCGCATGGCCGAAGGATTGCGCATCGTGCAGAAAGGGTTGGCAAACGGCGATCGGGTGATCGTCGACGGCATGCAGAAAGTGTTTATGCCGGGCATGCCGGTCGACGCGAAAGCCGTCGCCATGAACCCTATCGCCTCCGCACTTAACTAAGCTCCCAGCAGAGACTTCTGACCCATGGACTTTTCCCGTTTTTTTATCGACCGGCCGATCTTTGCCGCGGTGCTGTCGATCCTGATTTTTGTCGCCGGAGCGATCGCCATCCCGCTGCTGCCGATCAGCGAGTACCCGGACGTGGTGCCGCCCAGCGTGCAGGTGCGCGCCGAATACCCGGGCGCCAACCCGAAAGAGATCGCTGAAACGGTGGCCACGCCGCTGGAAGAAGCGATCAACGGCGTCGAAAACATGATGTACATGAAATCGGTCGCCGGTTCCGACGGCGTGCTGGTGACCACCGTCACCTTCCGCCCGGGCACCGATCCCGATCAGGCGCAGGTGCAGGTGCAAAACCGCGTGGCGCAGGCCGAAGCGCGCCTGCCGGAAGACGTGCGCCGCCAGGGCATCACCACTCAGAAGCAGTCTCCGGCGCTGACGCTGGTGGTGCATCTGGTATCGCCTTCCGGCAAGTACGATTCGCTGTACCTGCGCAACTACGCCACCCTGAAGGTCAAGGATGAGCTGGCCCGTCTGCCGGGCGTCGGCCAGGTGCAGATTTTCGGCGCCGGTGAGTATGCGATGCGCATCTGGCTCGATCCGAACAAGGTTGCCGCGCGTGGCCTGACCGCCTCCGATGTGGTGAGCGCCATGCAGGAGCAAAACGTGCAGGTCTCCGCCGGCCAGCTCGGCGCGGAGCCGATGCCGACGCGCAGCGACTATCTGCTGTCGATCAACGCCCAGGGCCGCCTGCAAACCGAAGAAGAGTTCGGCAACATCATCCTCAAGAGCGGCGACAACGGCGAGATCGTGCGGCTGCGCGACGTGGCGCGCATCGAAATGGGCTCCGGCAGCTACGCGCTGCGCGCCCAGCTCAACAACAAGGATGCGGTCGGTATCGGTATCTTCCAGTCGCCGGGCGCCAACGCCATCGAGCTGTCGGACGCAGTGCGCGGCAAGATGGCCGAGCTGGCGACCCGCTTCCCGGACGGCATGAGCTGGAAATCGCCTTACGATCCGACGGTGTTCGTGCGCGATTCGATCCGCGCGGTGGTGGATACCCTGCTGGAAGCGGTGATCCTGGTGGTGCTGGTGGTCATTCTGTTCCTGCAGACCTGGCGCGCCTCGATCATTCCGCTGCTGGCGGTCCCGATCTCCGTAGTCGGCACCTTTGCCGTGCTGTATATGCTGGGCTTCTCGCTCAATACCCTCAGCCTGTTCGGGCTGGTGCTGGCGATCGGCATCGTGGTGGATGACGCCATCGTGGTGGTGGAAAACGTCGAGCGTAATATAGAAGAGGGGCTGTCGCCACTGGCGGCGGCGCACCAGGCGATGCGCGAGGTCTCAGGCCCGATCATCGCCATCGCCGTGGTGCTGTGTGCGGTGTTCGTGCCGATGGCGTTCCTCTCCGGCGTTACCGGCCAGTTCTACAAGCAGTTCGCCGTCACCATCGCCATCTCGACGGTGATCTCCGCCATCAACTCGCTGACCCTGTCGCCGGCGCTGGCGGCGCGCTTGCTTAAACCGCACGGCGCGCCGAAAGATCTGCCGTCGCGCCTGATCGACCGGCTGTTCGGTTGGCTGTTCCGGCCGTTCAACCGCTTCTTCGCCAGCGGTTCGCAACGCTACCAGCGCGGCGTCTCCCGCGTGCTGGGCCGGCGCGGCGCGGTGTTCGTCGTCTACCTGCTGCTGCTGGCCGCCGCCGGGGTGATGTTCAAGACCGTGCCCGGCGGCTTTATCCCGACGCAGGACAAGCTGTACCTGATCGGCGGCGTGAAGATGCCGGAAGGCGCCTCGCTGGAGCGCACCGATGCGGTGATCCGCAAGATGAGCGCCATCGGCCTGAGCGTGGACGGCGTCACCGATGCGGTGGCCTTCCCCGGCCTGAATGCGCTGCAGTTCACCAATACGCCGAATACCGGCACGGTGTTCTTCGCGCTGGAGTCGTTGAGCACCCGTACCCGCACCGCGGCGCAGATCAACGCCGAGATCAACGCACGCATTTCACAGATTCAGGAAGGCTTCGCCTTCTCAATCATGCCGCCGCCGATCCTCGGCATCGGCCAGGGCTCCGGCTATTCACTGTACGTGCAGGATCGTGCCGGGCCGGGCTACGGCGCATTGCAAACGGCGATCAACACCCTGTCCGGCGCCATTATGCAAACGCCGGGGATGGGGTTCCCGATCTCTTCGTATCAGGCCAACGTGCCGCAGCTGGACGCCAAAATCGATCGCGACAAGGCCAAGGCGCAAGGGGTACCGCTTAATGCGCTGTTCAGCACGCTGCAGACCTACCTCGGTTCGTCTTACATCAACGACTTCAACCGCTACGGCCGCACCTGGAAGGTGATGGCGCAGGCCGACGGCCAGTTCCGCGACAGCGTGGAGGACATCGCCAACCTGCGCACCCGCAACGACAAGGGCGAAATGGTGCCGATCGGCAGTATGGTCAGCATCGGCACCACCTACGGGCCGGATCCGGTGATCCATTATAACGGCTTCCCGGCGGCGGACCTGATCGGCGACGCCGATCCGCGCGTGCTCTCCTCTACCCAGGCGATGGGCGCGCTGACGCAGATGGCCGGCAAGCTGCTGCCGAACGGCATGAACATCCAGTGGACCGATCTGAGCTACCAACAATCGACCCAGGGCAACGCCGCGCTGGTGGTGTTCCCGGTAGCGGTGCTGCTGGCGTTCCTCGCGCTGGCGGCGCTGTACGAAAGCTGGACGCTGCCGCTGGCGGTGATCCTGATCGTGCCAATGACCATGCTGTCGGCGCTGTTCGGCGTGTGGCTGACCGGCGGCGACAACAACGTGTTCGTGCAGGTCGGGTTGGTCGTTCTGATGGGGCTGGCCTGCAAGAACGCCATTCTGATCGTCGAGTTCGCCCGCGAGCTGGAAATGCAGGGCAAAGGCATCGTCGAAGCGGCACTGGAGGCCTGTCGCCTGCGGTTGCGGCCGATCGTGATGACCTCCATCGCCTTCATCGCCGGCACCATCCCGCTGATCCTCGGTCACGGCGCCGGCGCCGAGGTGCGTGGCGTCACCGGCATCACGGTGTTCTCCGGCATGTTGGGGGTCACCCTGTTCGGGCTGTTCCTAACGCCGGTGTTCTACGTCACTCTCCGGCGCCTGGTGGCACGCAAAGCGCAGCCGCAGACGGCGTAATCATCGTCTTAACATGCAAAAAGGTCGGGCATTGCCCGACCTTTTTTATGCATGCGAACCGCGATTATTTACCGGCGGCTTCGGCCTCTTGTTGCTCGGCGGCGTATTCCGCGCAGGCGCGCTTGTCGCCCCGCTCCAGTTCGGCCAGCGAATCGGCCACGGTATGGCGGGCCAGCACCGCGAGCGAAGCCTGCTCGGCCTCGTTCACCACCGATTTGAAATACCAGCAGGCGTTGGCGCTCACCAGGCAGCGGGCCGGCACTTCAGGGCGGGAAGCCCAGATGCGCTTGTCGTCGATCACTGCCAGATAGATGTCCCGCAGGGTGATCTCTTCCGCCGGGCGGCCAAGGTGGATAGAGCCGTTTCGGCCCAGGGTAGAAACGATGATGCCGTCTTTAGTCAGCGGGACCATCAGTTTGCGGATAAAGCTGGGGTTGGCTTCCAGAGCGGCGGCGAGGGTGGCGCTCGTCGAACGCATGCCCTGCTTCTCAGCTACGGCGACGCTAAGGACCATTTGCAACGCTGTCGGAAAGCGAAAATCTAACATGTCGTTATCTCTGCGAGACGAAATACTCGGGTTTTACCGGTGCGGCGATTGGCGCCGAACACACCGCTTAATTGCACAATAATATAACAAACACGGGGGCTTTTTTGAAGTTTTGCCCAGTGATATCGCACGCAGACATTAGAACGATCGCAAATTTTTGGGCAGGCAGAAAACAGAAACCCGCGTCAATGTTAACGCCGCTCGCTTAACCGGGTTAAACGATCAGAACTAACACTGCCCGCGGGCTTAATTCGAATGTGGCGATCAGGCTCTGTTCAGCACCAGCTGGCCGTTTTTGTCCAACGGGATTTGCGTGCCCGGATCGTGATCCATGCGGATCTTGCCCTGCTGATTACCGATCTTGTAGGTCACGTCATAACCCAGCATTTTCTGAGACTTGTCGTAGACCGTTTTGCAACGCTGCTGAACGCTGGTGCTGACGTCGTTGTTTTGCATCGCCCCTTGCACCTGGTTGCCGGCATAACCGCCGCCCAGCGCGCCGACCACGGTCGCCACGTCGCGCCCGCGACCGCCGCCGAACTGGTGGCCGATCACGCCGCCCGCCACTGCGCCCAGCACAGAACCGGCGATGCGGTTTTCATCCTGCACCGGCGCACGATGCGTAACGGTGACGTTGCGGCATTCCTGACGCGGCGTTTTGATGGTTTCTTTAATCGGCGTTGCGGCGAGCACCTGCGCGTACTGCGGACCGGCAGAAAAGACGTCCAGGCTGGCTACCGCGGCAATCCCCAGAGCGGCAGCGATACCAATCCCAACACCGGCTAACATTGATTTGTTCACAGGAAACCTCCTGAAAGTGTTACCACGCATTTTGTCCGGGGTCTGTGACCGGCTGCACCGCGCTTATTATTTTGCGCATGGGCGGCTTGCGGTATCCCGGTTTACGGCGTGCGCGACGCGCCGTCTGTAAACGAGGTAAAGTCTGCACAATGATTTGAGGGCCCGCAATAAGACAAGGGGACCAAAAATGCGGGAAAACGGCCGTTTTGCCGCTGTTTAGGAGGAATCTTAAGAATTTTACCCATGCCGACGACAGCTTATGCTGAAGAATCAAACAACCGCCGCCGTTCGCCTCGCGCCGCCATAAAAAAACCCGCGCGGGCGAACCGGCGCGGGTTGGTCGACGAAGGCAGGATCAGTGCATTTTCAGACGCGGGCGGATCACCCGGTTGATGCCGCCTACCAGCATCATCAGGCCGGTTTTGATGTAGCCGTGCAGCGCCACCTGGTGCATGCGGTACAGCGAGATGTAAACGAAGCGCGCGATGCGCCCTTCCACCATCATCGAGCCGCGCATCAGGTTGCCCATCAGGCTGCCGACGGTGCTGAAGCGCGACAGCGACACCAGCGAGCCGTGGTCTTTATACACGTATGGCTTCAGCGTCTGGCCGTTCATCAGCGCCAGAATATTGGTGGCGCAGCACGAGGCCATCTGGTGCGCCGACTGGGCGCGCGGCGGCACGAAACCGCCGCCCTCTTTCGGGCAGGAGGCGCAGTCGCCGATGGCGAAGATGTTCGGATCGCGCGTGGTCTGCAGCGTCGGCTCCACCACCAGCTGGTTGATGCGGTTGGTTTCCAGGCCGCCGATGTCTTTCATGAAGTCCGGCGCCTTGATGCCGGCCGCCCATACCATCAGATCGGCGTCGATGAACTCGCCGCCCTTGGTGTTCAGGCCTTTGGCGTCCGCGCTGGTCACCATGGTGTTGGTCAGCACGCGTACGCCCAGTTTGATCAGCTCCTGGTGCGCCGCAGCGGAAATGCGCGGCGGCAGCGCCGGCAGAATGCGCTCGCCGGCTTCCACCAGCGTCACGTTCAATGCGCTGTTGTCCAGGCCTTCGAAACCGTAGCTGTGCAGCTGCTTCACCGCGTTGTGCAGTTCGGCGGACAGCTCAACGCCGGTGGCGCCGCCGCCGACGATGGCGATGTTGACCCGCTCTTTTTGCCCCGGCTGCGCCGAGAACTTCAGGAACAGGTTGAGCATTTCGTTGTGGAAGCGACGCGCCTGATGCGGGTTATCCAGGAAGATGCAGTGCTCTTTCACGCCCGGCGTACCGAAATCGTTCGAGGTGCTGCCCAGCGCCATCACCAGGATGTCGTACGGCAATTCGCGCGCCGGCACCAGCTCGCCGCCCTGCTCGTCGCAGATCTGCGCCAGCTGCAGCGTTTGCGTCTCGCGGTTGATGTTGGTCAACGACCCCAGTTGGAAGCTGAAATGGTGGTTGCGCGCGTGCGCCAGGTAGCTGAGCGCATCCACGCCGTCATCGAGGGAACCGGTCGCCACTTCGTGCAACAGCGGTTTCCACAAATGGCTGTGGTTGCGATCCACCAGCGTGATCTCCGCTTTGTTCTTGCGGCCAAGTTTATGGCCCAGGCTGGTCGCCAGCTCCAAGCCACCGGCGCCGCCGCCAACAATAACGATTTTCTTCTTTGGCGTTGTCAAAATAACCCCCTAAATGTGAACCATTTGTTATTCCAGGGTAAATAAATAATATCCTTAGAATACATAGGGTTCGCTTAAAATAAATCGGCTCTCTAAGGCCAGAATAACATGCGAGGTTATTTGGTCATACCAAAATTGACGTACATCAAATTTTTTTGGTTAAAGGCTGGACGCGGGGATTTTTTGGGGATTGTGATTCAAATAGTTAGCGCTGAGTCACAGTTTTAAATTTTGCCGATTGCCACGAAAAACTTTACCTTGGCGTACAAAAAAGCCGCACTTTCCGTCGGTACAAAACGGGGAGCGCGGCTCGCGGCGGCGTTATGAAACTGTTAACCCAGCGCCTTGAACGCCTTGATCCGCTGCAGATGGGGTGAGATGTTTTTGAACTTGTGCGTCTGCTGTTCATCCCAGACGATTTCGTAGTAGTGATGCAGCAATTCGGCGCTGCGCCGGTTATCCAGCACCTCGTCGTGCCGCGACAGCACCACCAGACAGCGGTCGCGGTTCTTCTCGCGGAAATCCTCCACGCACTTGGTGGCGATATCGCGATACTCTTCCGGCCGGTCTATCTTGCCGTGCATGTGCTCTTCCGGGTACAGATTGGGGTTGAACATCGCCTGGCGAATGCCGCACAGGAAGCCGATGCGCTCCGCCCAAAAACCACCGAGGCCGACCCCGCAGATCAACGGGTGCGCGTCGCCGCCCTGCTGCACCGCCTTGTCCACCTCTTTCAACAGATGCTGCATGTCGTGACGCGGATGCAGTGTGCTGTAGCTGATGAAGCGCACGTCCGGATCGATAAACTGCAGCTGTAACACCTTTTCATGATTGCCGGGACTGGTGGAATCGAAGCCGTGCAAATAGATAATCATGTGGATCCTCGCAACAAGCCAAGGGCCGCGGGCGCGGCCCTCATCATTTCCGCTCTGCGCCGCGGCGCGGCGCCTGGATTCACCCTTGCGAACGCTGCTTGTGCTCCTCCCAGCGTTCGCTCAGCGCGCTGAGCGCCTTGTGCGCCTGCTGCCAGCGCTCGGAGTCGCGCAGTTCCTGACGGGTGAACTGACCGCGATGATATAACCGCTTCACCTTCTCTGCTTTGACCGGGGACAGGTTATCCAGCACGCTGACCGCACCTTCGCGGTGGTTGCACACCAGGATCATGTCGCAACCGGCATCCAGCGCCGCCTGGCCGCGCTCGGCGTAGCTGCCCATAATGGCGGCGCCTTCCATCGACAGATCGTCGGAGAAAATCACGCCTTCGAAGCCCAGCTCCTGACGCAGGATCTGCTGCAGCCAGTAAGGCGAGCCGCTGGCCGGACGCGGGTCCGCTTCAGTATAGATGACGTGGGCCGGCATGACGGCGTCCAACAGCTGGCGATTGATCAGCTCGCGGAAGATCGCCATGTCGTGCTCACGGATCTGCGCCAGCGGCCGCGGATCGCGCGGGGTTTCCTTGTGCGAATCGGCGCTGACGGCGCCGTGCCCCGGGAAGTGTTTGCCGGTGGTTTTCATGCCGGCACTGTGCATGCCGAGGATAAAGCGCTCCGCCATCGCCAGCGCCTGCTGCGGATCGCTGTGGAACGAACGCTCGCCGATCGCCGCGCTGCCGTGGCCGATGTCCAGCACCGGCGCAAAGCTGATGTCGATATCCTGTGCGATCATTTCCGCCGCCATCAGCCAGCCGGCCTCCTGCGCCAGACGACCGCCTTCCTGCGCATCGTGCAACGCGGCGAACGACTGCGCCGCCGGCAGGCGGGTGAAGCCCTCGCGGAAGCGCTGTACGCGCCCGCCCTCCTGATCTACCGCCACCACCAGCCGATCGTGCGAGGCGGCGCGGATCTGGCGCACCAGCTCACGCAGCTGCTCCGCATCGTGGAAGTTGCGGGTAAACAGGATCAATCCGCCAACCAGCGGGTGTTTCAAAATTTCGCGTTCTTCTGCATCCAGCTCGTAGCCGGCGACATCTAGCATTACTGGGCCCACGGGCACCTCACTTCATTATTGTTCGTTCAGAATTCGGATGATGATAAACAAAGTCGCCGGCGCACCGCCGCGCCCCAGCGCAAAAATTCGGCGTCGCCGCTCTGCTGCCAGCGCACTTCAAACCACAGCAGCATCAGATAATCCACCCACGGCAGCCAGCGGCGCACCTGCGCCTGCAGCCGGGCGACGTCGTGATAGCCCTGGCGCGCGTAGTGCTGCAAAAAGTGCTGCTGCTGGCCGGCCGACCAACCGTTGCCGCGAAACAACGCGGCGATATCCAGCGCCACGTCGCCGTCGGCGGCATATTCCCAGTCGATCAGCCGCAGCCCTTCGCCGGTGGCGAGCAGATTGCCCGGATGGATGTCCATGTGCAGCGGCGCCAGGCGCAGTGGCCGTGGTAAGGCGCTGCGTAAAAAATGACGCTGCAGGCGCAGCCAGTCAGGGGTTAAACGCCGCCTATCCAGCTGTTGCCAGTAGCGGCGGAACTGCCGTCGCAGATCCAGTCGGTAACCGCTGAGCGGCCGCCGGTGCAGTTCCGCCGCCATCGCCGCCAGCTCGCCGCGCTGATTCAGCGCCGCAAACTCGGTATCTGTGACGACGTCACCTTCGAGCCATTCGAGGATAAGCCACTGATTATTTTGTGCGAAAACCCATGGCCCCAGCCCCGGCGCGCAGCGGCGCAAGACCCGCGCTTCCCGCCGGCGGCTCACGCCCAGCGCGCGTTTTTCCGCACTGTGCTGCCGCGCCAACAGCGTGATGCCCACACCGTCGATGCGCCAGCTCTCGCCGGTCAGCCCCTGCACCGGGCTGAAATGACAACCGGCGGTATTCACCGCCGGCAGTCTGGTTTCCATCAATCGTCGCAGCGCGGCCTCAGCGTTTAACGGCGCCATTGCCCGACCAGACGATCTCGCCGGTTTGCACCAGCATCAGCTGCATATCCAACGCCGGCGACTTCACGTCGCCGCTGACGTCGCTGTACAGCACGTACTGCGCGCCGACGATGCGCGCCAGGCCAATCGCCTTGCTGCGCGAACCGAAGCTGTCATCCGCCGACAGGCCCAGCGTTTGTCGGGCGCTGGTCAGCTTCGCTTCCGGCACCACGCTGAAGGTGGAGTTCGACGCCAGCGCCTTGTACAGCGCAGCGGTAGCTTTGCCCATCTGCAGCGAACCGTTGGTATTGTTCTTGACGCTGTCCAGCAACAGCACGCTGCCGGCCGTGACGCCATCGGCCTTCAGCATCTGCCCCACCAGCGGCTGAACGCTGCCCAGCCAGTCAAGCTGCTGGATTTTCGGCGGCTGCGGCACCGGCTCGCTGGTTGGCGGCTGTGGCTGCTCGACCGGCGGATTCGGTTGATCCGGCTCGACGGTGACCGGCGGCAGCGGCTGATCCGGCTCAGGCGGACGCGACAGACAGCCGCTCAGGGTTAATGCGGCCAGCGCCACTAAGACGTACTTTTTCATGCTTTTTCTCCAAACCTGGCAAGCGCTTACAGGTACAGATACAGACGCGCGCTTTTGGCGTCCAGGTTGCCGTTAATCGAGTAGATTTTGGCGTCCGAGTCGGGCGCCACGACGATCTCGCGCGGTTTCTCGAAGGGGCGAATATCCAGCCCCTGCGCGTCGTACCAATAGAAACGATAATGCACGGTGACCGGCGTCGATTGGCTGTTGTTGAGCACCGAGGTCGCCATCACCCGCCCGGAGGCGTTCGAAATCGAGGGCGTATCGGCCAAAATGCCGGCGGTCAGCACCGAAGGATCCATCACCACCGTTTGGCGTTTATTGACCGCGATGCCTGACGGCGAGCTGCACCCCATCAGCAACGCGGCGGGCAACGCCAACGCCAACGCCAACGCCACCAGACCACGCAGAGTTTTTTTACCGCGCATGATTTCCTCGCTTAACGTGACAACAGCGGCCCCAGCGAGCGGCCACCGACCAGGTGCATATGAATATGATAGACCTCCTGACCGGCGTGGCGGTTGCAGTTGACGATCAGGCGATAGCCGTCTTCGGCGATGCCTTCCTGTTCGGCGATCTTCGCCGCGGCGGTGATCATGCGGCCCAGCGCGGCTTCGTGCTCCACGGTCACGTCGTTGACGGTTGGGATCAGCACGTTGGGAACGATCAGCACATGGGTGGGTGCCTGAGGGGAGATGTCACGGAAAGCGGTGACCAGTTCATCCTGATAAACCACATCAGCAGGGATTTCGCGGCGGATAATTTTACTGAAAATCGTTTCTTCGGCCATCTGGCGTTCCTTGTTTTACACAATTAGCTGTACGCAGTATGAGTGACAAATTCTACTGCTTTCAACCTGATTGCGCACTTTCCGCGTCGAGTGCTGCAGATTCGCGCAGGCCGGCGCCCCGCTTGTGCATCTTTTCACTTTGGTTATTCACTATTGTTGCTTTACTTGCCCCGTGCCGCCGCCAATAGTAACCCCATGATTAACAAAGAGTAGAGGGTGTTATGCCACTGAGGATTTCGGCGCTGTGCGCGCTGTTGCTGAGCGCGGCCGTTCAGGCGGCCACGGCGGGCGGTATCGATCTGCAGGCTAACCGAGAGCCGATACGCGCAGAGCCGAACCCGGCCGCTATCGCACTGATTCCGGCGAACTTTCACTTTGCGGTGCCCGGCAAGCTGACGGTGGCGGTGGCGTTCGAGAACTCCCCACCGCTGGCGCTGTTCGCCGATGACAATAAAACGCTGATCGGCAGCGATCCGGACATCGCCCGCCTGGTGGCCGACAGCCTCGGGCTGGCGCTGAATCTGGTGCCCACCTCCTGGGAAGATTGGCCGCTGGGCATCAGCGCCGGCAAATACGATGCGGCGATCTTCAACATCGCCGTCACCAAACAGCGCAAGACCAAATTCGACTTCGCCACCTATCGGGTGGACACGCTGGGCTTTTACGTCAAATCCACCAGCCACATCACCTCGATCAACCGGCCTCAGGACGTCGCCGGGCTGCGGATCATCGTCGGATCCGGCACCAATCAGGAAAACATTCTGCTGGGATGGGATAAACAGAACCGCGCCGCCGGGCTGCCGCCGGTGCAGCCGATCTATGTGACCGACGACGCCGCCACCAACCTGAGCATTCAGTCCGGGCGCGCCGACGCGTTCTTCGGCCCCCACTCCACCGGCGCCTACAAGGCGGCGCTGACCGGCAAGACCAAAATGGTCGGCATCGGCCCCAGCGTGGCCTACGTCGCGGTTACCAGCAAGAAAGGCAATGGGCTGGTAAACGCCATCAACGCCGCCATCAACGGCGTCATCGTCAGCGGCGAATACGCGCAGGTGCTGGAGCGCTGGGGCGAAGGCGACGAAAAGGTCGAGCGCTCTGCCATCAACCCACCGGGCATCGGCGACTAGCCGCCGATAAGCTGCGGCGCATGCCGACGCATCCACTCGGCCAGCGAATCGAGCGTCGGCCGCAGCGACTTACCGAGCGCGGTGACCTGATACTCCACCCGCGGCGGCACTTCGGGAAACACCTGCCGCGTCACCAGGCCGCGCTGCTCGAACAGCCGCAGCTGGCGCGTCAGCTCTTTTTGCGCAATGGGCGCCACCGCCCGCTGCAGTTCGCTGAATCGTACCGGGCCATCGATCATTATCAGCCGATACAGGATCGGTATCGCCCACTTGCCCGACACCAGATTGACGAAGTCCACCATCGGGCAGGATTCGCCCGGCGTCGGCAACGCCGCCAAATTATTTTCCGCCGCTAATGGCGCTTGCGCCGTCATTTCATCCCACCTCGCCCTCTAGTATCCAAAAGGTGCCTACTATGCAAAAGGAACTATAGCGCAAATAATGCCGCAACTAACGCTAAAGAGGAATCGGTTATGTCACGACTGCAAGGCAAATACGCATTGATTACCGGCGGCACCAGCGGCATCGGGCTGGAAACCGCCCGCCAGTTCATCGCCGAGGGCGCGACGGTGGCGATCACCGGGCGCAGCCAAAGCGCCCTGGACGCGGCGGGCCAGGCATTGGCGGGCAAGGCGCTGTTGCTGCTGAGCGACGCCGGCGATATCCCGCAGCAGCGCGAACTGGCGCAGCGGCTGGGGCAACGGTGGCCGCAGCTGGACGTGCTGTACATCAACGCCGGCGACGTTATGCATCGCCCGCTGCAGGAGTGGGATGAGCAGAGCTATCAGCGGCTGATGGACATCAACCTGAAGGGGCCGTTTTTTCTGATCCAGGCGTTGCTGCCGCTGCTGGCCAACCCTTCTTCGGTGATCCTGTGCGGTTCGGTCAGCGCCCATATCGGCCTGCCGCAGAGCAGCGCCTATGCCGCCAGCAAAGCCGGCTTGCTGTCGCTGGCCAGAACGCTGTCCGGTGAGCTGCACGCGCGCGGCATTCGCGTCAACGGCCTCAGCCCCGGCCCGACCGAAACCCCGGCGTTGGGTAAGCTGGGGTTGGCGGAAGCGGATGAGCAGGCATTGCGCGACGATATCCGCGCGCTGGTGCCGATCGGCCGCATGGGCAGCGCACTGGAGCTGGCCAAAGCGGCGGTGTTTCTGGCGGCGGACGAGTCGGCCTTTATGGTCGGCGCCGAGCTGCAGATGGACGGTGGCGTGGGGAATTTATAATTTAGCGAAGCGGCCGCACCCCGCGCGGCCCATAAGATCACCCCAGCCCAGGGATCTCGACGCCGAAGGTCTGCAACAGCAGCACCACGTTGAGCAGCACGATCACCACCGTACCGACTATCGCCGCCAGGCTGGTCCAACGGCCGTTGGCGAACTCGCCCATGATGTCGCGGCGGCGAGTGAACATCACCAGCGCGATCATCGGCGCCGGCAGCGCCAGGCTCAGCACCACCTGGCTGTAGACCAGCGCGTCGGTGGCGTTGACGCCCATCGCCACCACGATAAACGCCGGCACCATGGTGACCAGGCGGCGCACCCACACCGGAATGCGGAAGCCAACGAAGCCCTGCATGATCATTTGCCCGGCCATGGTGCCCACCACCGAGCTGGAAATGCCGGAGGCGATCAGCGAAGCGAGGAAGATGCCGGCGGCCGCTGCACCGAACAGCGGCGTCAGCGTATGGTAGGCAGTGCCAATTTCGGCCACGTCGCTGTTACCGGCGTGGAAGGCGCTCGAGGCCATGATGACCATCGCGATATTCACCAGCCCGGCGAGCGCCAGCGCGATCACCACCTCAATATTGGAGAAACGCAGCAGCTTGCGCCGTTCGCCGTTATCGCTGGCCGGGCTGCGGTGCTGGGTCAGCCCCGAATGCAGGAAAATGGCGTGCGGCATCACGGTGGCGCCGATAATGCCAACGGCGATGGTCAGCGCCTGCGCGTCCGGCAGCTGCGGCGTCACCATGCCGATCCCGGCCGCCTGCCAGTCCACCGGTACGATGAACATCTCCACCAGGTAACACAGCGCGATGATGCCCACCAGACCACCGATCATCAGCTCGACCGGGCGGAAACCTTTTTTTTCCACCATCAACAGCGCATAGGTGATCACCGCCGTCACCCCCATCCCTGCCAGCAGCGGCATATGGAACAGCAGCGCCAGCGCGATCGCCCCGCCGAGAAACTCCGCCAGATCGGTGGCCATCGCCGCCACTTCGCTGAGCAGCCACATGCCGATCACTACCGGCCGTGAAAACTGGTCGCGGCACATCTCCGCCAGATTGCGATTGGTGACGATGCCCAGCTTGGCCGACAGCGCCTGGAACAACATGGCGATCAGGTTGGCCATCACCACCACCCACAGCAGGCTGTAGCCGTATTTCGCCCCGGCCTGAATGTTGGTGGCGAAGTTGCCGGGATCCATATAGGCAATAGAGGCAATCACCGCCGGGCCGGCGAACAGCAACGGCGTAAAGGCACCGCGCTTGCGTCCGGCAAGGGCGGCGCCAATCGCAATGTTGGTCCGTTCGGTTAACGATGGAGTGGTTGCCGCATCACGCATGAAGTACCCTCAATCTTTCACTGGTTATTTTTCCACCTATCATGCTGACAATGTAGCATCGGCTACACTTTATGCAACAGGCGAAATTCATTGGCTTTGTGTAGAGATATTTCTAACTACCACAATGCGTGGCATCGAATTGATAATGTGTGCTATTTGGACTAACTTAGGGCAACCCTCCCCGCATTGCCGGGAGATGCCATTTTTATGCTTACAGGACGCCCCACGCTATGGTTACCCGCGCGCCAGATAACGCCGACCGCCACGCCCAGACCGACATGCCGGACGAGGCCGAGCACGCCCTGCGTTTTAGCCGCGCCCGCGAAGCGCAGTCCAATGCGCTGATCGAAGATTACGTTGAGCTGATCGCCGATTTGCTGCAAAGCACCCGCGAAGCCAGAACCACCGACATCGCGCGCCGCTTCGGCGTGTCTCACCCGACGGCGATCAAAAATATCGCGCGGCTGAAAAGCGCTGGGCTGGTGGAATCGCGCCCTTATCGCGGGGTGTTTTTAACGGAAGAAGGCGAGCAGCTGGCGCAGAAGGTGCGCCGCCGTCACCGCATCGTGGTCGATCTGCTGATGTGCGTCGGGGTGCCGAGCGAAACTGCCGAGCTGGACAGCGAAGGGATTGAGCACCATATCTCGGACGAAACGCTGGCGGTGTTTGAGCATTACCTGCAAAAGCACGCCAAACCCTGACTCCCGGAGCGCCGATGAGCTACGCCGTGCGGCAAATCCATGATCTGCGCCTGGTGGTTTTCGCCGAAGCCGGGCCGCTGTTGAAAGACGAAAACGACGTCAGCCTGTTTATCGCGCCCGCCTTTGAACACGATGCCGGGATGATTGCCCTCCCCGTCACCGCCTCGACGCCGCCTTCTTCCAACTCAGAAGCGGCATGGCGGCCGCGCCATATCGCAGAAATTCATCAACTACCGCCTGCGCGTGGCGCTGCTGGGCGATATCACCCCCCCCGGCCGGCGCAAAGCAACGCGCTGCAAGATTTCGTGCGTGAAGCCAACCGCGGCGAACAGGTCTGGTTCCTCTCTTCTCTCGCCGAACTCGAACAGCGGCTTGGTGCCTGATAGAAAAGGTTCATCGCGCTTTACCGGGAAATGCTGCTTTGATTTTCAGGAAGAAGTAAGCGTTATCCCGAAAACCATAGGCCATTCGCTTCACCACTTTTATCTTATTGTTCATCCCTTCCAGTATGCGGATATGATCACTCTTCCTCATTTTGATATTTCAAGGAGATGTAGTTGCATGCAAAACCACAGCTCCCAAGGCATTACTCCTTTTCTGAACAAAAATCACCCTGTCAG
The DNA here is from genome assembly GCF_002935055.1 of Serratia sp. SSNIH1. Classification (NCBI taxonomy): domain Bacteria; kingdom Pseudomonadati; phylum Pseudomonadota; class Gammaproteobacteria; order Enterobacterales; family Yersiniaceae; genus Serratia; species Serratia sp. SSNIH1. Next base: position 2,492,922 of record NZ_CP026383.1, on the reverse strand, counting down.
ATTCATAGTTACCACCGGGGTAACATATCCTGATATTGGTCCCTAAATCAGGATCATCAACATCTGCACCAGAACAGCTTTTGTAACTTCCTGATGCGTAAGAATAGTGGACCGTATAACTGGACGTTTCGCCTGGCACCAGATACGTAATTGTGATTATTGGAATCAAAAAAATAAATAACAAAGAAACGCAAGCGCCACCATAAAACTTTAGATAATCAATGTACTTATTGCTTTTAACAGCACCTTTATTTATAAAATACAATGAAATAAATAGGGAAAACACCATCGCAGAAACAACCATGCAGCGATTCGTTGAAACACGGAGAAAAGTGATTTGATAAATTTCTCGCTTCCATACGATGAATAGAAAAACAACAATTAGAAATGATATGGTCGCAGCGAAGAGAAACGGATAGGAGTATTTTTTCACTCGAAGAGTCCTTCTTACAAAATCCTTGTTATAGGTATAGACATTAGACCTATGTTGTTGGGACTACACGTCAACGCAACAATCTTAAGTCGGTTTAACGGCGAAATCCCGCGCAGTTTTGCACAATAATTCGATCTCATCCATTACAGACCTGCTCTGGCGCGGGTTCGTTCTACTTTGGACCTTGCAAAAAAAGGGAGGCTTTCGCCTCCCTTGGTAACTCCCCTGCCTGAATCAGTGATTACGGATGTATTCGTCCATATCGGTTTTCAGGTTGTCGGACTTGGTGCCGAAGATGGCCTGCACGCCGGAGCCAGCGACGACTACGCCCGCTGCGCCCAGTTTCTTCAGGCCCGCCTGGTCAACTTTGGACACGTCGGCCACGCTGACGCGCAGACGGGTGATGCAAGCATCCAGGTTAGTGATGTTTTCTTTACCGCCGAAGGCCTGAACCAGCGCCGCGGACATTTCGGAACCGCCCTGCGCAGTCTGCTCGGCAGCGGTGTCTTCACGGCCCGGGGTTTTCAGATCCAGCTTGGCGATCAGCACGCGGAAGATGGTGTAGTACACCAGACCGTAGACGATGCCGACGATCGGGAACAGCCAGATTTTGCTGCTGTTGCCGCTCAGTACGATAAAGTCGATCAGGCCGTGCGAGAAGCTGGTGCCGTCACGCATGCCCAACAGGATGCAGATTGGGAACGCCAGGCCGGCCAGGATAGCGTGGATCACGTACAGGATCGGCGCGACGAACATGAAGGAGAACTCGATCGGCTCGGTGATACCGGTCAGGAACGAGGTCAACGCGGCGGAGATCATGATGCCGCCGACTTTCGCGCGGTTTTCCGGCTTGGCCGAGTGCCAGATGGCGATGGCCGCAGCAGGCAGACCGTACATTTTGAACAGGAAGCCGCCGGACAGTTTGCCCGCGGTTGGGTCACCCGCCATGTAGCGAGGGATGTCGCCGTGGAATACCTGGCCCGCCGCGTTGGTGAATTCACCAATTTGCATTTGGAACGGTACGTTCCAGATGTGGTGCAGACCGAACGGCACCAGAGCACGCTCAACCACGCCGTAAATGCCGAAGGCCACGACCGGGTTCTGATAAGCCGCCCACTGCGAGAAGGTCTGGATAGCCGTACCGATCGGCGGCCAGATGAAGGACAGCACTACGCCCAGAACGATCGCCGCCAGACCGGAAATGATCGGCACGAAACGCTTACCGGCAAAGAAGCCCAGGTATTCCGGCAGTTGAATGCGGAAGAAGCGGTTGAACATATAGGCCGCGATGGCACCGGAGATAATCCCCCCGAGCACACCGGTATCCGCCAGGTGCTTGGCCGCAATCTCTTCAGCCGGCAGGTGCAGCACCAGCGGCGCAACCACCGCCATGGTTTTCACCATGATGCCGTAGGCCACCACCGCCGCCAGCGCAGAAACGCCGTCGTTGTTGGTGAAGCCCAGGGCGACGCCGATGGCGAAAATCAGCGGCATGTTGGCGAAGACCGAACCGCCCGCTTCCGCCATCACGTGGGAGACTACCGCAGGTAGCCAGCTAAAGTTGGCGGAGCCGACGCCCAGCAGGATACCTGCGATAGGCAACACGGACACCGGCAGCATGAGCGATTTACCTACTTTTTGCAGGTTTGCAAATGCGTTCTTGAACATAGTTGAGTGTGCTCCTGAGTAATAATGCTTTGCTACTTCTTGTCGCGATAATTCGCGCTGCAAGGGGGGGAGAAAAACCCCTGCAATTCAGGGTGTCTGAGCACCCCTTGAATTTATTACGCAGAGTAAAATAAATAGCCTGCGCAATGTTTGATGACAATCACGTTTCGATGATCGAGCCGCGGTAACTTTGCATAAACCGGCTGTTTTTTGGCAAAACTGACCAAAAAACATGCATCAATCACCCTGAAACGGGAGGGAACCTTACCCGTTTCAGTGATTAATTACGAGCTTAAAAAAAATTACGCAGACAATGACCTACAGCTATAGCCTAGGTCAAAGATCACAGTTCGAGGTGAAATAAACGTGAAAAGTTGGCGGTGGTGGCTTCGGCCAGTTGCTCCAGGCTGACGCCCTTCAATACCGCCATGTATTCAGCCACATCGCGCACATAGGCGGGTTGGTTTTCTTTGCCACGATGCGGCACCGGCGCCAGGTAAGGCGAATCGGTTTCCACCAGAATGCGATCCAGCGGCACATAGCGGGCCACCTCACGCAGCTGTTCAGCGTTGCGGAAGGTCACGATGCCCGAGAAGGAGATGTAAAAGCCCAGATCCAGCAGAGCTTCGGCCGTGGCCAGATCTTCAGTGAAGCAGTGGAGTACGCCGCCGCAGTCCTGTGCGTTCTCTTCACGCAGGATCGCCAGCGTATCCGCGCGCGCATCGCGGGTGTGGACGATCACCGGCTTGTTCAGATCCCGGCCGATGCGGATATGTTCGCGGAAAGAGTCCTGCTGCAGCTCAAGATTGTCTTTCTGGTAGAAGTAATCGAGCCCGGTTTCTCCCAGCGCTACCACCTGTTCCGCCGCCGCCAGGCGGCGCAGCTCGGCGTAATCATACCCCTCTTCCAGATTGAGCGGATGCACCCCACAGGAGAAGGCCACGTCGTTGCGCTCACCGATCAGCTCGGTCATGGAACGGTAGCCCGGCAGCGTGGTAGCGACCGCCAGCACATAGCCGACGTCGCACGCTTTGGCCTTGGCCAGCGCATCGTCCACATTCTGGTGCAGCGTTTGATAATCCAGACTGTCAAGGTGGCAATGAGAATCGACTAACAACATAATGTTTAACTCTTTTACTTTACAGCGAATGAGGGTGGGAATAGCCGGCGGCGCCGAGCATCTGTTCCCAGCGAAGTAACTGTTCGGTCAGCAGCAGCTCACGATTGACGCCCACCACGCTGAGCAGCTGATGGCGGCAGTTCAGCCACTGCTGCACGATCTGCTGCAGCGAGGCGCTGCTCAGCAGGCTGGCCAGCTGATGCACCAGCGGCTGCTGATCCTGATTCAATACATACTGATGCGCGCCCTGCTGCCACTTCATCGCGTCCACCAGCAGCGCGCACAGCCAGTGCAGGCGCTCGGCGACGTCTTCATGATTCAACACCGGCAGCAGCGACAGCATATCGCGCTGCGGCAGCGCGGCGCTCAACGCGGCGCACAGGGTGCTGCGCTGTTGCCACTGCTGCGGCTGCAACAGCTGTTCGGCGGCCAGCGGCGCACCGTCGTGAAGGCGCAGCGCCGTGAGGCGGTCCGTCTGAGAGCCGGCCGCCTGTCGGCCCAGCCACTGCAGGCTGAGCTGCTCATCCGGGCTCGCCAAATGCCAGTACAGGCAGCGGCTGCGCAGCGTAGCCATCAGGCGCGACGGCTCACGGCAACCCAGCAGAAAATAGGTTTTCTCCGGCGGCTCTTCCAGCGTTTTAAGCAGCGCGTTGGCCGCCGCCTCGGTCAGCTGTTCCGCCTGCGGCAGCCAAATCACTTTAGCGCCGCCCTGCTGCGCGTGGGCGTACAGCGTTTCAATCACCTGACGGATCGGCTCAATGCCCAGGCTGCTCTTGCCCTTTTCCGGCGCCAGCACGTGATAATCCGGGTGGTTGCCCGCCAGCATCAGCCGGCAGCTGTGGCACTCGCCGCAGCTTTTTTCACCGTTGCGCTGCTGGCAGATCAACCAGCGGCTCAGGCCGTAGGCCAGCGCGTCGTCACCGTTGCCCGTTGCCGCGTGCAGCAGCAGCGCATGATGGCCGCGGCCGTCGGCGTACTGCCCAACCAGCTGGCGATAAGGGCCGTTCAGCCACGGGTACCAGTTCATTATGCGCCTTCCTGCTGCCGCAGCCAGTGGCCGAGGCAGCAGCGGATCGCCGCGGTCACCAGCTCCAGCGGCTGGGCGGCGTCGACGGTGACGATGGTTTTATCCTGCGCCGCCAGCTCGAGATAGCGAGCGCGGGTGCGCTCGAAGAACGGCAGCGCCTCCTGTTCGATACGATCCAACTGACCGCGCGCCTGTGCGCGTTGCAGGCCGACCAACGGCGGCAGATCGAGATACACCGTCAAATCCGGGCGAAAATCCCCCAGCACGGTGTCGCGCAGCGAGCTCATCAGCTGCGGATCCACGCCGCGGCCGCCGCCCTGGTAAGCCTGTGAAGAGAGATCGTGGCGATCGCCCACCACCCAGGCGCCGCGCGCCAGGGCCGGTTTGATCACGGTTTCCACCAGCTGCACGCGCGCGGCGTACAGCATCAATACTTCGGCCTTGATGGTCGGCAATTCGCCGTCGATGCCGCGCTTGAACAGATCGCGCAGCTTCTCCGCCAGCGGCGTGCCGCCCGGCTCGCGGGTGAAGACGATGTCGCTGACGCCGTGTTCGCGCAGCACATTGACCACCGTATCGCGCGCGGTGGTTTTACCCGCGCCTTCCAGCCCTTCGATAACAACGAATTTACTTTTCATTCTTTTCCTTTAACGCCTGACGGTACACGCGCACCGCCTGGTTATGGCTCGCCAGATTGGTGGTGAAGGTATGCCCACCCTTGCCGTCGGCGACAAAATAGAGATAAGGCGTTTTGGCCGGATTGGCAGCCGCCTGCAGCGAGGCCTCACCCGGCATGGCGATCGGCGTTGGCGGCAGGCCGGCGATCACATAGGTGTTGTACGGCGTCGGCGTCTCCAGATCCTTGCGCGTGATGTTGCCATTATAGCTTTCGCCCATGCCGTAGATCACCGTCGGATCGGTCTGCAGACGCATGCCGATGCGCAAGCGGTTGACGAACACCGACGCTACCTTGCTGCGCTCTTCCGGCACTGCGGTCTCTTTCTCGACGATCGAGGCCATGGTCAGCAGGTCTTCCGGCGTTTTATACGGCAGGCTGGTGTCGCGGCCGGCCCAGGCGGCCTGCAGCGCTTTGTTCATGCGCACGTGTGCGCGTTTGAGCAGCGCGATGTCGCTCATGCCGGCGGTATACTGATAGGTATCCGGGTACAAATGCCCTTCCGGCGTTTCTCCCGCAGGAATGCCGAGCGCTGCGGCAATCTCCGCCTCACTCTTGCCCGCCAGGGTGTGTTTCAGGTATTTGGACTGCTGCAGCACCTGCTGCCAGTCACGCAGGCGTGAGCCTTCGATAAAGCGTGCGGTGAACTGCGCCTCTTTACCGCTGGCCAACAGTTTCAGCATCTGGCGCACCGTCATGCCCGGCGTGAACCGGTAGGTACCGGCTTTAAACTCCGCCAACTCCGGCTCCAGCTTCAGCAGCCACTGGAACCAGCGCCCGTTGCGTACCAGTTTATCGCGTACCAGTAGCCCTTCCAGCGCTACCCGGCCGGTGCCGGCCGGCAGTTTGAAGATGGTTTCTTGCTGGATAGCCAGCGGCGTATCGGCAAAGCGTTCGATCTTCTGGTAGCCCCAAAACAGCAGCGCCAATACCAGAACAACAATAACAGACAGGACCTTCAGCTTTCTTTTCTTCATCAATCAGCCATGGTTAACAGTGTGGACGCAAAAAATCATACAGCTGGCGCGAAGCATAACGCCATGATTGCGCAGCGTTTACCGGCAGCAGCGGCATCAGCGCATTGCTCACCAGCACTTCGTCGGCATCGGCCAGCGTCTCCGGCGGTTCACTGACGCAGTGCAGACGGTATTCCGAGCCCGCCAGCAGCGCGATCACCCGCCGCCGCATCAGGCCCGCGACGCCGGCCTGGCTCAGATCCGGGGTAAATACCGCGTTTCCCTTACGCCAGAACAAATTAGCCGCACAGCATTCCACCAGCATACCGGCAGTGTCAAGCACCAGCGCCTCGTCGGCGGCCGTCTGGTCAAGATGCGCGCGGATTAGCACCTGCTCCAGGCGGTTCAAATGCTTCAACCCCGCCAGCAACGGATTGCGCGCCAGCGCCACCGGGCTGAGCGCAAGCGCGATGCCCTGCTCGCGCCACTGCAAATAGTGCGCTGGGTAGCTGCTGCGGGCGACGATACGCGTCGGATTTTCGCACCCCGTCGGGCTGTAACCCCGCCCGCCGCTGCCGCGCGTCAGTATCGCTTTGACCACGCCGAGCGGAATTGATTCGGCCGCCAGCGCCATCTCCCGCTCGAAAGCCAGCCAATCGGTGGCAGGCAGCATCAGCCGCTGCGCCGCTTGCTGCAACCGCTCCAGATGCCAGGGCAGCAGCTCGATTTTACCGTCGATAACCCGGGCGGTAGTAAAGCAGCCATCGCCGAACTGCAGGCCACGATCGCTCGGCGCCAGCGCATCGTGGCGCTGTCCGTTAATCCAGTACATGCTTCCTCCTGTTGCCGGGTTATTTCATTACGCTCGCAGGATAGCAGGCGGCGAGACGATACGCAGCTCCGCCAGCGGCCAAACGGCAGGCGTAAAAAAGCCCGGTTAAAAAACCGGGCTTTTCGTCAGCTATCCGCAGCGCGAGTTACACTCGGCGGAAGATCAGCGAGCCGTTGGTGCCGCCGAAGCCGAAGGAGTTACACAGGGTGAACTCCATATCGCTGACCTGGCGCGCTTCGTGAGGCACGAAGTCCAGATCGCAACCTTCATCCGGGTTATCCAGGTTGATGGTTGGCGGTACCGCCTGATCGCGCAGCGCCAGCACGGTGAAGATAGACTCGATCGCGCCTGCCGCACCCAACAGGTGGCCAGTCATCGATTTGGTCGAGCTCACCAGCACGCTGTGGGCATCGGCGCCGAAGACGGATTTCACCGCCTGCGCTTCCGCCTGGTCACCCGCCGGCGTAGAGGTGCCATGCGCATTGATGTAGCCGATTTGTGACGGGGTCACACCGGCGTCAAGCAGGGCATTTTCCATCGCCAGCGCAGCGCCCGCGCCGTTTTCCGGCGGTGACGTCATGTGATAAGCATCGCTGCTCATCCCAAAGCCCACCACTTCGGCGTAGATTTTCGCGCCGCGTTTTTTCGCGTGCTCGTACTCTTCCAGCACCATCATGCCGGCGCCGTCGCCCAGCACGAAGCCGTCACGGTCTTTATCCCACGGACGGCTCGCCGCCTGCGGGTTGTCATTACGGGTGGACAGGGCGCGCGCTGCGCCAAAGCCACCGACGCCCAATGGGGTGCTGGCTTTCTCTGCCCCACCGGCCAGCATCACGTCAGCATCATTGTAAGCAATGATACGCGCCGCATGGCCGATGTTGTGCACACCTGAAGTACAGGCGGTGGCAATGGAAATGCTTGGGCCACGCATGCCGTACATGATTGTCAGGTGGCCTGCAATCATATTCACGATGGTGGATGGCACGAAGAACGGACTGATTTTCCGTGGGCCACCGTTAACCAGTGAACTGTGGTTTTCTTCGATCAAACCCAGGCCGCCGATGCCGGAACCGATCGCGGCTCCAATGCGGCTGGCGTTAGCCTCGGTGATGTCCAGACCTGCATCCTGCATGGCTTGCATGCCGGCAGCGATACCGTACTGGATAAAGGCGTCCATCTTGCGCGCATCTTTGCGAGAGATGAAATCCTCAGAATTAAAATTCTTTACCAGGCCAGCAAACTTGGTCGCATAGGCAGTGGTATCGAAATGATCGATCAGGCTGATGCCACTCTGACCGGCAAGAAGAGCGTTCCACGTGGACTCTACCGTATTGCCGACAGGAGACAACATGCCCAGTCCGGTCACAACTACTCGACGCTTAGACACGTTTGTCCTCCAGGGAGGGAAAAATATGACACTAGGGATAGAAAAAACTTAGGCGGTCGAACGACCGCCTAGATATGTTCTCTTACTGCTGGCTAGCGTTGATGAAATCAATAGCTGCCTGAACAGTAGTGATCTTCTCAGCTTCTTCGTCTGGAATCTCGGTGTCGAATTCTTCTTCCAGTGCCATTACCAGCTCAACGGTGTCAAGAGAATCAGCGCCCAGATCTTCAACGAAAGAAGCGTTGTTCAAAACTTCTTCCTGTTTAACACCCAGTTGCTCAACAATGATTTTCTTAACGCGTTCTTCGATAGTGCTCATACTCTTAAATTTCCTATCAAAACTCGCTTTCGCGATGGTTTTCGTAGTGTATAAAATGCTGAAAAAGATGCAACTAAATCCCGGCTGGTCAAACCACGATTTTACGCTATTTTGCGGTTTTTGCCTCAAATAACGCAAATGGTTTTCACATTTTTTAAATCATGTACATGCCGCCATTGACATGTAACGTTTCACCGGTGATATAGCCGGCCTCATCAGAGGCCAAAAATGCAACAGCGCTGGCGATTTCTTTAGCATCGCCCAGCCGGTTGGCTGGAACTGATGACAAAATGCCTGCGCGTTGATCATCTGTCAACGCCCGTGTCATGTCCGTCTCAATAAAGCCAGGTGCCACGACGTTGACCGTAATGCCACGCGAAGCAACTTCACGTGCCAAAGATTTGCTAAAACCAATCAGACCGGCTTTAGCCGCCGCGTAATTCGCCTGCCCTGCGTTCCCCATGGTGCCGACAACGGAACCGATGGTGATGATACGGCCAAACCGCTTTTTCATCATAGCGCGCATTACCGCTTTTGACAGGCGGAATACGGAAGTCAGGTTGGTGTCGAGGATATCCTCCCACTCGTCATCCTTCATACGCATCAGCAGGTTATCACGCGTGATGCCGGCATTATTCACTAAAATGTCGATTTCGCCAAATTCGGCGCGAATCGATGCCAGCACGCTGTCGATAGATTGCGCATCAACAACGTTCAACATAAACCCTTTGCCGTTTGCGCCCAGGTAGCTGCTGATCGCTTCAGCGCCGCTCTCGCTGGTCGCGGTGCCGATCACTTTGGCGCCGCGTGCCACAAACGTTTCTGCAATAGCTCGGCCAATACCGCGGCTCGCGCCGGTGACCAGAACGATTTTACCTTCGAAGCTCATCATTTTCCTCTTTATTGTTCAAGCGCCGCCGACAGGCTGGCGGTGTCGTTCACCGCCGCAGCCGTCAGGGTGTCAACAATACGTTTAGTCAGGCCGGTCAGCACTTTGCCCGGCCCCACTTCCAGCAGCGACGTCACTCCCTGTGCTGCGATAAATTCTACGCTCTCGGTCCAACGTACCGGGCTGTACAGCTGACGCACCAGCGCGCTGCGAATCGCTTCCGGATCGTTTTCGGTGCGCACGTCGACGTTGTTCACCACCGGCACCTGCGGCGCGTTGAAGGTGATGTCCTGCAGCGCCACGGCCAGCTTGTCGGCGGCCGGCTTCATCAGCGCGCAGTGCGAAGGCACGCTCACCGGCAACGGCAGCGCACGTTTGGCGCCGGCGGCTTTGCAGGCGGCGCCTGCGCGCTCAACCGCTTCTTTGTTGCCGGCGATGACCACCTGGCCCGGCGAGTTGAAGTTGACCGGAGAAACCACCTGCCCTTGCGCAGACTCTTCACACGCTTTGGCGATCGCGTCGTTGTCCAGACCGATGATGGCATACATCGCGCCGGTGCCTTCCGGCACCGCTTCCTGCATCAGCTTGCCGCGCAGCTCGACCAGACGGATCGCCGCCTTGAAGTCCAGCACGCCGGCGCAGACCAGCGCCGAGTATTCGCCCAGGCTGTGACCCGCCATCAGCGCAGGCGCTTTACCGCCCTGCTGCTGCCAAACGCGGAAAATCGCCACCGAGGCGGCCAGCAGAGCCGGTTGGGTCTGCCAGGTTTTGTTCAGTTCTTCCGCCGGGCCTTGCTGCACCAGCTGCCACAGGTCGTAACCCAGGGCGGAAGAGGCCTCGCCGAAGGTTTCTTCAACGATCGGGAACTGTGCGGCCAATTCGGCCAGCATGCCAACGGTCTGTGACCCCTGGCCCGGGAAAACAAAAGCAAATTGCGTCATTTTTTCTTCCTGTCCAAATCAGAAACGAACCAGCGCCGAGCCCCAGGTAAAGCCGCCGCCGAAGGCCTCCAGCAGCACCAGTTGGCCACGCTGAATTCGCCCGTCGCGCACGGCTTCGTCCAGTGCGGAAGGCACCGAGGCGGCAGAGGTGTTGCCGTGACGATCGAGCGTCACCACCACTTTGTCCATTCCCATGCCCAGTTTTTTCGCCGTTGCGCTGATGATGCGCAGGTTGGCCTGGTGCGGTACCAGCCAATCCAGCTCGCTGCGGTCCATATTGTTGGCCTGCAACGTCTCATCGACGATGCGCGCCAGCTCGGTAACCGCAACCTTGAAGACTTCGTTGCCCGCCATGGTGACATAGGCCGGCTTGTCTTGATTCTGACGATCCTTGTACGGCAGCGTCAGCAGGTTGCCGTAGCTGCCGTCGGCATGCAGATGGGTAGACAGAATGCCCGGCGCTTCAGAAGCCCCCAGCACCACCGCCCCTGCGCCATCGCCAAACAGAATGATGGTGCCGCGATCTTCAGGATCCAGCGTGCGCGACAAGACGTCCGCGCCGATAACCAGCGCATGTTTGACCGCACCGTTTTTCACGTACTGATCGGCCACGCTGAGCGCGTAAGTAAAGCCGGCGCAGGCCGCAGCCAGATCGAACGCCGCGCAGTCTTTGATGCCCAACATTTGCTGCACCAGGCACGCCGCGCTCGGGAACGCGTGAGTGGTCGTGGTGGTCGCCACGACGATCAGCCCAATGTCTTCTTTAGCCACACCTGCCATTTCCAGCGCTTTCTCAGCGGCCTGGAAGCTCATCGTCGCAACGGTTTCATCCGCAGCGGCGATGCGACGTTCGCGGATACCGGTACGCGTGACGATCCACTCGTCAGAGGTATCCACCATTTTTTCCAAATCAGCATTGGTGCGCACTTGTACGGGCAAATAACTCCCCGTACCGAGAATCTTTGTATACATGTACGATCAGTCACTCTTAGGTAATACAGCCTCAAGGCGCGCAGCAATCCTTTCCGGGACTTGCCGCTGCACCGCCTGCACAGCCTGTTCGATTGCGACTGCAAACGCGTGAGGGTTCGCAGCGCCGTGGCTCTTGACTACGGTGCTGCGCAATCCTAACAGACATGCGCCATTATACTGGTCGGGGTTCAGGTGGCCGAACCGCTTAACCACCCGTTTTTGCAACCAACGGCCCAACAATTTCAGCCACCACGCTTGCTTGTTTCCGTCGCCGGACGATTTCAGCAGCGATAAGAACACCCTGACCACCCCTTCCATGGTTTTCAGGGTGACGTTGCCCACGAAGCCATCGCAAACCAACACGTCGGTCTTGCCGGTGAGCAGTTCGTTTCCTTCCAGGTAACCAATATAGTTGATTGCCGGAGTATTTTTTAGCACAGCGGCCGCTTCGCGGATATTATCCAGGCCTTTGGTCTCTTCTTCGCCAATATTCAGCAGCGCCACCCGCGGTTGCGCAATGCCGATCACCTCTTCCGCCATCACCGCACCCATCACGGCAAACTGCACCAGCATGGTACTGTCGCACTCAACGTTGGCGCCCAGATCCAGCACCACGGTTTTACTGCGTTGCTGATTCGGGATCGCCGTCATCAGCGCCGGGCGTTCGATGCCCTCCAGCGGCTTGACCAACAGCTTCGCCAATCCCATCAGCGCACCGGTATTGCCGGCGCTGACGCAGCCTTGCGCGTTTCCGCTGCTGAGCTGCTCGAGCGCAATGCGCATCGACGTGCCGCGGCTGGCGCGTATCGCTTGTGAAGGTTTGGCGTCGCCGGCGATCACGGACTCGGCGGGCACGACTTGCAGACGCTCCAGAAGAACCGGATCGGCGTGGGCAAGCAAAGGGGAGATGACGTCGGGATTGCCGACCAGCAGGAGATGAAGCTGTAAATTAGAGGCCAGTGCCTGCAACGAAGCAGGCACTGTGACGCAGGGACCGAAGTCCCCGCCCATTGCATCTAACGCCAGGGTTAGACGAGTCAAGGTATCGCTACTTAGCCGATAACCTTGCGACCGCGGTAGAAACCGTCGGCAGTGATGTGGTGACGACGGTGAGTTTCACCGGATACTTTGTCTACAGACAGAGTAGTCGTGGTCAGAGCATCGTGAGAACGACGCATGCCACGCTTGGAACGGGTTGGTTTATTCTGTTGTACGGCCATGGACCTTACTCCTCAATTACTTACGCTTTAAACTGGCTAATACGGCAAACGGATTCGGTTTCTCCGCCTCGGGAGGCAGTTGGCCGAATACCATGTCCGCTTCGGACACTTCACAGTGTTCAGATTCATGTACCGGAACGACAGGCAGTGAAAGAATAATTTCGTCTTCAATCATTGCCAACAGATCGACTTCGCCAAACTCGTCAACTTCGATCGGTTCGTACGCTTCCGGTAATGCCTCAGCCTGCTCATCATTGACGACCGGGCTAAAACAATATGTTGTGTGAACCTGATGTTCGAACGGGACTCCACAGCGTTGGCACATCAACGTTACCGTGACGTCCGCATGCCCTGTTATCACCGCGAGGCGCTGATTGTCGATATTGAACGACAACGACACCTCGACATCACTGTCCACACTGACCACGGAGTCGGCAACACGAGTAACCTGCTCAGGCGCATAGACACCAGCATAGTCCAGGCGTTTCTGAGCGGTACGTACCGCATCAATGGTCAAGGGTAATTTTACCTTTTGCATAGGGCGCGCATATTAACTTTGTAACGACATAGAGTCAAAGAAAAAGGCCGTAAAACGGCTCCTTTCACCAATATTCGCTTCCACAGCGGCCGACAGTTTAAAATGCCGTACCCATTTACGCTACGGTTTGCGAAAAAAATTATGCAGAGATTGCTTTTAGCCTCCACCTCCCCCTATCGAAAAATGCTGCTGGAGAAGCTGCAGCTGCCCTTCGACTGTGCCGCACCCGAGGTGGATGAAACCCCACTGCCGGGCGAAACCGCCGAAGCGCTGGTGCTGCGCCTGGCAGCAGCGAAGGCGCAGGCGCTGGCCCTCGCCTATCCCGAACATCTGATCATCGGCTCCGATCAGGTCTGCGTGATCGATGGCAACATCACCGGCAAGCCCCACACCGAGGAGAACGCCCGGGCGCAGCTGCGCCTGGCCGCCGGCCAGGCCGTGACTTTTTATACCGGCCTGGCGCTGTACAACGGCCGCAGCAAACAGCTGCAGGCCCTGTGCGAGCCGTTCCACGTGCATTTTCGCGCGCTGAGCGAAACGGAGATCGCCGCCTATGTGCGTCTGGAGCAACCGCTGAACTGCGCAGGCAGTTTCAAGAGTGAGGGATTGGGGATCGCGCTGTTTGACAGGCTGGAAGGCCGGGACCCGAACGCCCTGATCGGCCTGCCGTTGATCGCGCTGTTGGAGATGTTGCGGGCTGAGGGCATCAACCCGCTGGTCTGACGCGGATTACTTGGCCGCCTGCCGGCGCAGCACCTGCAGGCAGTGGCGCAGCTCTTCGTCCATCGGCGCTTCGATGCGCATCGTTTCGCCGGTGGAGGGATGCTCGAAGCGCAGCGCCGCAGCGTGCAGGAACAGCCGCTTCAGGCCGGTACCCGCCAGCTGGCGATCGAACTCGCGGTCGCCATAGCGATCGTCAAAGGCGATCGGATGCCCGGCATGCAGCGTGTGCACGCGGATCTGGTGAGTGCGCCCGGTGATCGGGCTGGCCTTCACCAGGGTGGCGAATTCGTAACGCTCTTCCACCTTGAAGCGGGTTTCCGAAGGCTTGCCTTCGCTGCTGACGCGCACGATGCGCTCACCGCTTTGCAGAATGTTTTTCAGCAGCGGCGCCTGTACGGCCTTGCAGTGGGATTGCCACTGGCCGCGCACCAGCGCCAGATAATCCTTCTGCATCCCCTTCAGCCGCAGCTGTTCGTGCAGCGAGCGCAGCGCGGAGCGCTTCTTGGCCACCAACAGCACGCCGGAGGTGTCGCGATCCAGACGGTGCACCAGCTCGAGGAAACGGGCTTCCGGGCGCAGCGCGCGCAACCCTTCGATCACGCCGAAGCTCAGGCCGCTGCCGCCATGCACCGCGGTGCCGGAGGGCTTGTTGAGGATCAGGAGGTGGTCGTCTTCATAAAGGATGCAGTCTGCCAGTGCGGCTACCTTATCCAGCTTGGCGGACACCGGCGTCTCTTCGCGTTCGGCCACCCGCACCGGCGGCACGCGCACCACGTCGCCGGCCGCCAATTTGTATTCGACCTTGATGCGTCCTTTATTGACCCGCACCTCGCCCTTACGCACGATGCGATAAATCATGCTCTTCGGCACGCCTTTCAGGCGAGCGAGCAGAAAGTTGTCGATTCTCTGACCGGCTTCGTCGTCGGATATCGTGATGAATTGTACTGCTGGATTGTTCGTTTTCATGGTGCGGGATTCTAAATAGAGCGCGTGAATAGCGCCACATCTTTTTCTGTGCTTAACTGTCTCTCTAACGGCGGGCGAAACCCCAGCGGACAATAAGGCAGCAAGCCGATTTGAACGTTTGCGATTTCTTCCGCAGTTAAGGAAAAGTCACCTTGCTATAACGGCATCAGCAGTGGAATAATGCAGTTACTTTCCGCGTTGATTCCCGTTAAACAGGGAAAACGGTGGGATTATAAAATTTGTCTGATCGCGCAAAAACGCAGCAATGGCGTAAGACGTAATGCGAAATCAAACAATTAGCGGGCTGCGGGTTGCAGCTTGGCCGGCAAATGGAATCAGATCTGTCGACGTAATTCAGAGGCTATTCCCCTAGTAAAAGTGCTGTCTTTCACAAAGAAAAGCAGGCTTACCGAGATAATGCGCCCCTATGCAGGCGACAACCGTGAGGTTGACGGCTTTGCGAGAAGACACGGGGCTTTCGGTTTAACTCCGGCCATGAGGTTATTTTGCCCGCAGCTTTGTCGATAATGTAAAAATAACGAGTAAGTTAAGATGAAAAGAATGTTGATTAACGCAACTCAGCAGGAAGAGTTGCGTGTTGCCCTCGTAGATGGACAGCGGCTGTATGATTTGGATATCGAAAGTCCGGGTCATGAGCAGAAAAAAGCGAATATTTACAAAGGCAAAATCACCCGCATTGAACCAAGTCTTGAAGCAGCGTTCGTGGACTACGGCGCAGAACGACATGGTTTCCTCCCCCTTAAAGAAATCGCCCGCGAATACTTCCCTAGCAATTACTCTTCCCATGGCCGCCCGAACATCAAAGATGTGCTGCGCGAAGGCCAGGAAGTCATCGTTCAGGTAGACAAAGAAGAACGTGGCAACAAAGGCGCCGCCTTGACCACCTTCATCAGCCTCGCGGGCAGCTATCTGGTGCTGATGCCGAACAACCCGCGTGCCGGCGGTATTTCCCGCCGCATCGAGGGCGACGATCGCACCGAGCTGAAAGAAGCGCTCTCCTCGTTGCAACTGCCGGACGGCATGGGCCTGATCGTTCGCACCGCGGGCGTAGGCAAATCCGCCGACGCGCTGCAGTGGGATCTCTCCTTCCGTCTCAAGCACTGGGAAGCGATTAAAAAAGCCGCCGAGGGCCGCCCTGCGCCGTTCCTGATCCACCAGGAAAGCAACGTTATCGTGCGCGCCTTCCGCGATTACCTGCGCCCGGACATCGGCGAAATCCTGATCGACAACCCGAAAATTCTCGATCTGGCCAAAGAGCACATCGCTGCGCTGGGCCGCCCGGATTTCAGCAGCAAAATTAAACTGTACAGCGGTGAAATCCCTCTGTTCAGCCACTACCAGATCGAATCGCAGATCGAATCCGCCTTCCAGCGTGAAGTGCGCCTGCCGTCCGGCGGTTCGATCGTCATCGACAGCACCGAAGCGCTGACCGCCATCGACATCAACTCCGCCCGCGCAACCCGCGGCGGCGACATCGAAGAGACGGCGTTCAACACCAACCTGGAAGCGGCGGACGAGATCGCTCGCCAGCTGCGCCTGCGTGACCTTGGCGGCCTGATCGTCATCGACTTCATCGACATGACGCCGGTTCGCCACCAGCGCGAAGTGGAAAACCGCCTGCGCGACGCCGTGCGCCAGGACCGTGCGCGCATCCAGATCGGCCGCATTTCCCGTTTCGGCCTGCTGGAAATGTCTCGTCAGCGCCTCAGCCCGTCGCTGGGCGAGTCCAGCCACCACGTGTGCCCACGCTGTAACGGCACCGGCACCATCCGCGACAACGAATCGCTGGCGCTGTCCATCCTGCGCCTGATCGAAGAAGAAGCGCTGAAGGAAAACACCAAAGAAGTTCACGCTATCGTGCCGGTTCAGGTCGCTTCGTACCTGCTGAACGAAAAGCGCGAATCCGTCAGCGCGATCGAAAAACGCCAGGGCGGCGTGAAAGCCGTCATCGTGCCGAACGATCAGATGCAAACCCCGCACTACTCGGTGCTGCGTGTGCGTAAAGGTGAAGAAACCTCTACCCTGAGCTACCTGCTGCCGAAGCTGCATGAAGAAGACATGGAGCGCCCGCTGGAAGATGCGCCGATGGAACGCAAGCGTCCGGAGCAACCGGCCCTGGCTTCCTTCTCCCTGTCCGCCGATGCGCCGCCGCCGGCTGAAGAAGCTGTCGCCGTGGCCAAGCCTGCCGCTGCCGCCGCCAAGGCTCAAGCCACAGCGCCGGTCGCCGCCAAGCCGGGCTTCCTGGGCCGCCTGTTCGGGGGTTTGAAGAGCCTGTTCGCCGGTGAAGAACAACCTGCCGTCGAAGAAGCCAAACCGGCCGAAACGCCGAAGGCGGAAGGCAACGGTGAAAACCGTCGTCAGGATCGTCGCGGTCAACGCCGTCAAGGCACCGGCCGTAAAGAGCGCGGTGAGCGTGCCGATCGTCCGGAACGCGGCGAGCGTAAAGAGCGCGGTGAAGGCCGTGACAATCGCGAGCGCGACAACCGTGAACCGCGTGAGAACCGTGAAGGCCGTGAATCGCGTGAATCCCGTGATGAACAGCGCCGTAACCGCCGCAACCAGCAGCAGAACGCACCGGTCGCTGAGGAAACCGCCTCGGAAGAAAGCGCTAAAGCGCCGCGCGAAGATCAGCAGCAGCGTCGTGAGCAACGTGCTGAACGCCAGCGTCGTCGTCAGGAAGAGAAGCGCCAGGCTCAGCAGGAAGTGAAAGCGCTGGAAAGCGTTGACGCGATCGAGAGCACCGACGAAGAGCAGGAAGAACGCCAGCAGCAGAACATGCAACGCCGTCAGCGCCGCCCTCTGTCGCAGAAAGTGCGCATCCTGTCTGCGGAAGAAGAACTGCAGCGTGCAGCGGAAGAACTGCTGGCGCCGAAAGCGCCGGTAGCGAAAGCCGCCGACGCGCAGCCGACTGCCGACGACAGCGTCAAGCTGCTGCCGGAAACCGTTGCCGCTCAGCCGGAAGACGATGCCCAGGGCGAAAACCGCGGCAACGGCGAAGGCATGCCGCGTCGCTCCCGTCGTTCACCGCGTCACCTGCGCGTCAGCGGCCAGCGCCGCCGCCGTTACCGTGATGAGCGTTACCCGCTGCAATCCCCAATGCCGCTGGCAGGCGCATTCGCTTCGCCGGAAATGGCGTCGGGCAAAGTCTGGGTAAGCTACCCGGTTGCTCAGGTTGAAGAAACCGAAGTGCAGGCCGAAGTCGTAGAACAGGCAGCGGCACCGGTTGTCGCCGCAGCGGTTGAACAACACAGCGTTGCCGTGGAAGAAACTCAGGCTGCGGCCAGCGTCAACGAGCCGGCACCAGAAGCCGCCGTTGAAACTGCAGCCGTCACCGTAACGGAAGAAGCGGCAGCCGTGGCACCGGTCGTTGCCACCCCGGCCGAGGAAACCCCGGCATCGGTGGAAGCCGCACCGGCACCTGCCGCAGTTGAAGAGCCGAAAGCGGAAGAGACTGCCCCGGCAGTGGAAGCCGAGCCGGTAGCTGAAGCCGTAACTGCAGAGCCTGTGGTTGAAGCCAAGCTGGTGGAAGAGAAGCCTGTGGTCGAAACTGCACCGGTAGAAGCCACGCCAGCGGAAGAAACGCCAGTGGTAGAAGCCGCACCTGCGGCAGCCGCCGTAGAAGCCGCTCCGGTCGAAAAAGCCCCAGCGCCAATCGCCGCGGAACCTGCGCCTGTGGTTGCTCAGCAGCCGGCACCGGTAAAAGCCGTGCAGGACGTGCTGTACAAACACATCGCCACTGCGCCGATGACCAAAGCGCCTGCGCCGGCCTACGTGCCGGAAGAACGCAAGCACAGCGATTGGCAGCGCCCTTCCTTCAACTTTGAAGGCAAAGGCTCCGCAGGCGGCCATTCGGCGGTGAGCCAGGCGACCGCGCCGGCCACTAAGCCGCAGCCGGTTAACGAATGAGTTAATCTGCAACCCTAAAAAAAACCCGCCATCGGCGGGTTTTTTCTTGCCGGTAAAAAGGCTCAGGCTATCTTTTTCAGTTTCTTGATGTCCAAAACATCCAACTTGCCGTCAAGCCGGCTGACGAACTGCTGAAAATGCGCCGTCTCATTATGCTTATCCAGCGCTTCACTGCTGGCCCAACGCTCAAAGAACACGAAGACACCCGGTTTTTCCAGATCGCGATGCAAATCATACTGCAGGTTGCCCAACTCCTGGCGGCTCGGCTCGATAATATCGTGCACCGCTTCGCTGACGGCGGCTTCAAATCCCGCTTTCGCTTGCAGGGTGGCGATAACGCGTACTTCCATTGCTTTCTCCCTTTCCACTTGATGAAGGTCGACGGTATTGGCGTCGGCATCGTTGAAATCTCTGCCACTATGCGCCCGCCGCCCTATTGATTTCAACTTGTCGCCAACAAACAGATGCATCTCAGGCACTTTCCGCTTATCCTTACACCCCGGCGTGAATAAACCCATTATTCGCTTTTCATTAGACGTATTTGACCGCCGGAGCCTAGCTAGATGACCGCACAACCTCAAGTTCTGAAAATCCGCCGCCCAGACGACTGGCATATCCACCTGCGTGACGACGAGATGCTGAAAACGGTGGTGCCCTATACCAGCCAGGTATTTGGCCGGGCGATCGTGATGCCGAACCTGGTTCCCCCCGTAACGACCGTGGCCGCCGCGCGCGCCTACCGCGATCGCATTCTGGCGGCGGTCCCGCAGGGCCACAACTTCACTCCGCTGATGACCTGCTACCTGACCAACTCCCTGGCCGCCAGTGAACTGGTCAACGGCTTCGAGCAAGGGGTGTTTACCGCCGCCAAGCTGTATCCGGCCAACGCTACGACCAACTCCAGCCACGGCGTCAGCGACGTGACCGGCATTTACCCGCTGTTCGAACAGATGCAAAAAATCGGCATGCCGCTGCTGATCCACGGCGAAGTGACCGATCCTGCCGTCGATATTTTCGACCGCGAGGCGCGCTTTATCGAACAGGTCATGGAACCTATCCGCCGCCAGTTCCCGGAGCTGAAGATCGTTTTCGAGCACATCACCACCAAAGAAGCGGCGCAATATGTGCAGGCAGGCAATCGTTTCCTCGGCGCCACCATCACGCCACAGCACCTGATGTTCAACCGCAACCACATGCTGGTGGGCGGCATTCGCCCACACCTGTTCTGCCTGCCGATCCTCAAGCGCAATGTCCACCAGGAAGCGCTGCGTCAGGCGGTCGCCAGCGGTTCGGATCGTTTCTTCCTCGGCACCGACTCCGCGCCGCATCTCAAGCACCGCAAAGAATCCAGCTGTGGCTGCGCCGGCTGCTTCAACGCGCCGAATGCCATCCCGGCTTACGCTGCCGTGTTCGAACAACTCGGCGCGTTGGAGCACTTTGAAGCCTTCTGCTCGCTCAACGGTCCACGCTTCTATGGTCTGCCGCTCAACGAAGACTTCATCGAGCTGCAGCGCGTGCCAACCACCCAACCGGAAGAGATCGCCCTGGGCAATGAATCCGTGATCCCCTTCCTGGCCGGTGAAACCCTGAACTGGTCGCTGAAAGACTGATATTTTTGCTCCGCCCTCTTGCCCCCGCATGCGGTTAACTGTATAAATAAACAGTAAATCGCTTCGGGGGCAATTATGCGTGTTGAAGTCACTATAGATAAAACCCGGCCGCTGCCGGCGGGTGCCATTGAGGCGCTGACCGGCGAACTGGGCAAGCGGGTCAATCGCCAGTTTCCAGACGCCGTCGTGCAAGTACGTTATGCCGGCGCCAACGGCCTCTCCGTGCTGGGAGGCGCCAAAACCGACCGGGATCTGATCGAGGAAATCCTTCAGGAAACCTGGGAAAGCGCGGACGAGTGGTTCAGCGCAGAATAACACTGCAATGCTGTTTTTGCCGGGGGTCGCTCTCCGGCTTTTTTGTTTCTGGCGCCCTGCCCATTCATCGCTTACCCTTACTTTGGAACAAAATCCGCCTCAGCGCTGTAGTTAACGCAAAGGAGTAAGCATGGCCCCGGACAAGGTGAAATCCGAAGACGCGATGACGTTTGGTGAACTGCTGGCGCTGATTGCCGATCAGAAAAGGCGCTTGAACGTATTGGAAGTGGCTTTCTCTTATCTGGCCTTCAGCCTGGATGACAAAGCCAACCAACTGCTGATCCACAGCCTGAAGCTGGAATCGCACAGCCAGAACCGCGACGCCGAAACGCAAAAACATTTCGCCCATTTGGCCGAAGAGCTGGAAAAATGCCTGCACGGCTCACCGCCGCCAGCCGGCGCGGAATAACGCCCTGCGCTTTACTCATCCAAAAATTCGCATACCGGTTTGTAGAATAATTGTTCGAATAAATATTTATTTTGCAAATTTCGGTGACAACCCCCTCCACCGATGAAAGCGGATGCGTATACTGTAATTGCTCTCATGATGATGAGCCGCATTGATCCTCGTTAGTCACTCACGGTAGTTACTACTCAATAAGGGGTCTTTATGGACAGAAATGATGAAGTAATTCAGACGCACCCGCTTGTCGGTTGGGATATCAGTACTGTCGACGTTTACGACGCCATGATGATACGCCTTCATTACCTGTCTTCACTAGACCAAACGCCAGAAGAAGCCCAAGTAGACAGAACGCTTTGGCTGACCACAGATGTCGCCCGTCAATTAATCAATATTTTAGAGGCCGGCATCGCCAAGATTGAAGCTACGGATTACCAGGATCTTGATCGCAGAAAACATTGATTCATCGTCCTCTAACCCCTGAGGCGCCGCGCCCCATTCCCGGCGCCTTTTTCTTTGCCTTTCGCCGTTCAATCAGTGCATTGCGCTCGGCAACCTTTTATCATGGGGCGATAAGAAATCGCTATCAGAGAGGGTGGGCACGTGGAATATGATTTGATTGTGGTGGGCAGCGGTTCAGTCGGCGCGGCGGCAGGGTATTACGCTACCCGGGCCGGCTTGAAAGTGCTGATGATCGACAGCGCCATTCCCCCGCACCGCAACGGCAGCCATCACGGCGATACCCGTATCATCCGTCACGCTTACGGCGAAGGTGAAAAGTACGTGCCGCTGGTGCTGCGCGCACAGGCGTTGTGGAATGCGCTGATTCAACAATCCGGCGAGGAACTGTTCCAGTCGTGCGGCGTGCTCAATTTGGGGCCGCAGCACTCCGAATTCATTCGCAATGCTCAGCAGAGCGCGCAGAAATTCCGCCTGAACGCACAAACCCTCAGTGCCGAACAGATCGCTCAACGCTGGCCGGAATTCCGCGCTCCGGAAGGTTACGTC
Organism: Serratia sp. SSNIH1; assembly: GCF_002935055.1. Classification (NCBI taxonomy): domain Bacteria; kingdom Pseudomonadati; phylum Pseudomonadota; class Gammaproteobacteria; order Enterobacterales; family Yersiniaceae; genus Serratia; species Serratia sp. SSNIH1. Next base: position 2,470,992 of record NZ_CP026383.1, on the reverse strand, counting down.
GGCGTTTTCGAGCCGGACGCCGGCTTCCTGCGTTCCGAACTGGCGGTGGCCAGCCTGATCAAGCTGGCGAAAGAGGCCGGCTGCAGCCAGTTGTTCAACTGCCCGGTCAGCGCGGTGGAGCCTATCGATGGCGGCGTTGAGGTCGTCACCGGCGAAGGGCGTTTCACGGCGCAAAAAGCCGTGGTCACCGCCGGCACCTGGGTGAAAGCGCTGTTGCCGCAGCTGCCGATTACGCCATTGCGCAAGGTATTCTCCTGGCATCAGGCGGACGGCCGCTACAGCGTGAACAATCGCTTCCCGGCCTTTACCGTCGAAGCGCAGGACGGCACGCACTATTACGGCTTCCCGGCGGATAACGACGGCCTGAAAGTGGGTAAACACGACGGCGGGCAGCCGATGGATGCCCCCGAGCAGCGTAAACCCTTCGGTAGCTACGCCAGCGACGGTACCGAAGTTTTCTCCTTCCTGCGGCAGTTTTTGCCGGGTGTAGGCGTATGTTTACACGGCGAAGCCTGCAGTTATGACATGAGCCCCGACGAAGACTTTATTATCGATACCCTGCCGGAGTGCGATCGCCTGATGGTCATCAGCGGATTGAGCGGCCACGGCTTCAAGTTCGCCAGCGCGTTGGGTGAGATTGCCGCGCTGTTCGCGCAGGACAAAGCGCCGCCGGTCGACGTCTCCAGCTTTGGTCTGAAACGATTTAGCTAAGCGAAGGATTTCTCTGTCCAGGTTGCCGCAGAGCCCTGGACAGCAAAATTTGGCGGTTACAATTTATTAACCTGCTAACTCTTTTAAATACCAAGTAAAAATTCTGATAACGGAAATTTCTTGCATTCAGCATTTGAATTTCCGAATTGAACACTTGCAGTGTAAGTCCTATTTTACAGAAGATATGCTCCATCGGCTTTCAACAAGGACGTCACCATGAAACTACTTGTCGTGGACGAATGCTGCTTCACCCGGGTCGGTATAGCCAGCTACTTTGCTGATAGTGGGATTACAACGATCAAGTGCTGCCACAGCATTGAGTACGCTACGCCGCTGTTGGCCAGCTTTCAGCCGAGCCACATTCTGGTGAACCTCAGCAACCAGTGCCGCTATAACGAAGCGGACGCACAGCTGCTGGCGTTTATGGAAGCCAGTCAGTCTGCCTTGCTGTTTATCTATCTCGATACGCCTTACCCCTACAGCGAAACGCCAATGCGCATCGCCGATAACGCGTTCCTGTTCAATAAAAGCATTCTGCCGCTCACCTTGCGCACGCTGCGCGAAAATCCGCTGGCGCTGGCCGATGACGGCGAAGAGCGTTCCCTGTTCAGCCCGCAGGAACTGACGGTGATGAAATATTGGATGGCGGAAATGCCCAACTACCGCATCGCGAAAAAGCTGCAGATCAGCTCGCATACGGTGTATGTGCACAAGCGCCATATCACGGAGAAGATCAACGCGCGCAACCGGCTGGAGTTCTACTCGCTGTATAACGTGCTGCGTTATTTCTACCCGCCCAGCGCGCCAACGAATTCGACGCCGCTGGCGCTGCTGGCGGTGTAACATCAAGCCTGCGATAACGCAGGCTTTTTTATCGCCACTCTTCCAGCGCTCACGCGCGCCCCGCTATAAAAGGTGCCGAGAAAAGGACTATAATCAAAGGTCTCTTTCTTCAGGCGGCTGAAATGTTAAACCGAATACTGGCGGCTATCGTCAACAACGTGCGTGAGCACCTGGTGCTGTATCTTTGTCTGTGGCTGGTGCTGCTGGCGCTGGATGTCTATTTTTTCTTCGTGATGTAACCCATGCCGTCGTCATTTCCCCGATTGAGCTTCAGCCGCTTCGGCGATCCCGCCCAGGTGCTGGCGCTGCAGCAGACGAGCATGCCGTCGCTGCGCCCCGGCCGGCGGCTACTGCAGATGCGCTATGCCCCGATCAACCCTTCCGACCTGATCCCGATTCACGGCCAATACGCGCACCGCATCGCCCTGCCGCAGGTGCCTGGCTATGAAGGCGTAGGCGTCATCGTCGATCCGCAAAGCGGACGCTCGACCGGCCGACGCGCACTGGCGGTAGCGGGTGACGGCAGTTGGCAAACCTTCGTCACGTTGCCTGAAGAACGGGTGGTCTGGGTACCGGACGACATCGACGACGCCAGCGCAGCGCAAATCTATATCAACCCGCTCACCTGCTGGGTGCTGCTGACGCAATGGCTACCGCTCAGCGCCGGCGACGTGCTGCTGCTCAACGGCGGCGGCTCCGCCGTTAGCCTGCTGTTGGCGCAACTGACGGCGCTGCGTGGCATTCGTCTGGCGGTGGTGGTACGCAACCTCGCTCATCGCCCAGCGCTGCTGGCCGCCGGCGCCTGGCGCGTTATTGAAGCCCCGCAGCTGGCGCAAATGACCCACTTTGGCGCCCGCGCCGCTATCGACTGCATCGGCGGAGAAGACGGATTGCAGCTGGCGCGGGCGGTTCGCACCGGCGGCGACTTTGTGGCGCTGGGCCTGCTGGGTGGGCGCCAGGTGGACTGGCGGCGCGTGGTAGACGAATTGAAGCTGCGCGCTTCGCTGTTCCACTTGCGCAAATGGAATGCGCAGGCAGCACCGGCGCAGTGGCAAACGGCGTTTTATCAGCTATTCCAGCTGCTGCGACGCGGCCAGCTGGCTTTGCGCCCACCTGCCGCGATTTATCCTTTGCGTCAGTACGCAGCGGCGCTGCAGCACGCAGCCCTACCCGGCGTAAGCGGCAAAATATTCCTTACGCCGACGGTATCGGAGACGATTGCGGTGGATTAACCATTACTCAACGGGGTTCCCAATAAATAAAATACAATGGAGGAAGGAAAAGGCGCCTTTTCCGTTAATGCAAACTTATTAGTGGTGAGATGCCCTTTTATTAGGGCAACGGACATTATTATGCTATCAATCTCTACGCTTTGAGATAAGGCGCATCGTTACCCAAGAAATAACGATCGATAGCAAAATGAGCATGACAATTAAAGAGTCAAACGATGAACTCATTAAATCTAGTGGGTTTGAGATCTTCGCCACCTTTAAGTACGTATCCTCTGATAGATGCCTGAAAACAACTTCAGCCAGTACGACAAGCCAGGCAACAACAGCAGATTGGGGTTGTAGTGGTAAAGTAATACTGGCCACGGTTTTACAGTAAGAACGGTATCTGTTCTCTGATTCTTCCGGCGTCAGCCCCCCGTTGTAATGATGAGGTCTGACGCTATTGTCGTAATTCAGGATATAACCGCCGATTTGACGCCGGGCCTCATCACTCCCCGCGTAACCATTTGTCGGAACCATTCTGTTTTCAGACTACGGAAGAAGCGTTCCATTGGGCTGTTATCCCAGCAGTTCCCTCGCCGACTGACGCTTTGCTTTATCCTGTAACGCCAAAGAACTTGTTGATATTTAAGGCCGGTATACTGGCTTCCTTGATCACTATGGAACATGACCTACCGGGGTTGGCCACGCATCTCATAGGCCATCCGTAGGGCACGACTTACCCACGCTGTATCGGCATTCGCTGACAGACTCCAGCCGATAATTCTGCGGACAAAAAGATCCATGACAACTGCCAGATAGCACCAGCGATGCCCTGCCCAGATGTACGTAATATCTCCACACCATACCCGGTCTGGCTCCGGCACAGTGAACTGACGCTCGAGTAAATTCGGCAAACAGATATGTTCCTGGCGGGGATTTTTTATACTGATGTTTTCCGGGCTGACAACTGCTCAGATTCAGGTATTTCATGAGACGCCCGGCACGGTAACGACTCATCGGGACGCCGTTCTGGGTCAGCATTTCAGCCAGAGTGCGTGCACCAGCAGAGCCCCGACTCTGGTTCCATGCTTGGCGTATTTCGCTGTACAACCTGACTCGCGCCGGATTGACAGTATCGCGTCGTTTTCGCCAGTATCGGTAACTGCTACGGTGTATTCCCAGAGCGGAGCAAAGGGTAACAACCGTGTGGCTGTCACTCAGCCTGGCAACTATCGTTAACCGTTCAGTGAGTCGGACATCAAGAGCGCAGTAGCCTTATTTAATATCGTATTCTGTTACTCCAGGCGGCGAACCTGCTTTTCCAGCTCGCGGATACGTTGCTGCTCTGCAGTCATGGGGGTCGCAGAAGTCGTGATCCCCTGACACACTCGCCTGAGCTGGCGTACCCGGCTTTCAAGCGTGGTAAAGCCGACATTCATCGCCTCACTGGCTTGCCGATACGAGTATCCCTTATCAACAATCAGCTGTGCACATTCCAGCCTGGACTCAGGGGTGAAAGTACGCTTAGTTTTCTTGTTCATTAAGTCACCTGTTTCATGTTGGAGTGAGAATATCACCTTTAATCAGGTGGGCAAATTTACTGTGCCACTACAGTTGAAACCGTTTCTCATGTCAGTGATGCCGGCGACCAGTCAGATTTTTGTGCCTTTCCGCCCTTTCCAAAAGCCATCTCTGTCAGTTGAATCAACGGAACACGCTGCTGGCAGATGTTATCGACAAGCTCAATCGTTTTAGCAGGTATATATTTGTCGATAGAGTTGGTTTTTGTAAAAACCTCTAAGCATTGGCGATTATTAAAATGTCATGAGCTAAGTAATGACAGAGTTTCTAAAAGCATTCACTACAAGTAGCAAAACCTCAGTGATTCCACAGTCCATGCCAACTCCCTAGTGCAAAACTATTCCAGCAAAAAAGGCTCCGGTATTAATTTTTTTCAGAGCCAACAATAGTTACATGGTTAATGAATTTATATCGAGTAACTGCCTTAGCTGAAAATCAACAACTGGAAGAACCGGTGAAAATAAATGACGAGTGGTTTTATACGGAAAAATTTTTCCTTGGTTGACTATGTGCTCTCTGATTTTTAACGGGCAGAACGGCTCACCATTATTCCAGTCGTGTACTCTCACGCGTACATCAGTATAGTCAAGCAATATACAAGGAAGGTACGTTAGCCCAAGATTATTGGCCACGCGATATCGATGGTTGCCATCCATAATGATCCCCGTGTTTTTTTCAATGGGAACGGGTGTTATCCATTTTTGGCAACGCGCTATCTCCTCTGTTAATGCTATAACATGTTCCATGTTGACCTCTTCAGAGGGACGGATCAAGGCAACTGGATGTAATATTACCTCATACTGCATGTTCACCTCACCTGAAATTTTCAAGGGCATTAAGTAAGATATCTATCTCATCTTCACTGTTATACGCATGAACGGATGCACGAACGACTGACTCCAGCCCACGATTTCGCATGTCAATGAATGTCGAACTCGATCGAGAACATGAGACATTAATTCGACGTGGTTGAGCCGATAGGTATTCCTTAACAGATTCAGCTGTTTTATTTTTAACTGTAAATGTAACGATTCCTGACAGATTCTCTCCTTTATCCTGTAACTGAACGTGCGGTATACATTTCAGGCCTGAGCGAAGTTGCTTAGCCAAATTAAAAATCCTTTGCGTTACTTTACCTTGCCCTAACGAAAGCGCATATTTCGCGGCCGCCCCCAGGCCAAGCCTGTCAGCAATATTTGCCTCCCAGCATTCGAATCGTCGGGCTCCTTCGCTAATATGATAACGCTGCTCATCTATAAGACTGGCAGCATGGTGATCAAGCCACACCGGTTCAATATTCGAACTCAGGGTGCTGTCCATCCATAAAAAACCCGTACCGCGTGGAGCTCTCAGGTATTTACGCCCTGAGGCTGTTAACACGTGGCACCCAATTTTTTGGACATCAAGTTGTAAATGTCCAATACCCTGGCAAGCATCAAGGAAAAACCACACGTCAGCATCACGAGCAAGGGCGCCTATTTTTTCTACCGGCTGTATTGGTCCTCCATGAGTTCCCAGTATTGGGAGACTGATTAATCTGACTCGAGGATTGTCAAGGGCATGTTGTAACTGCTTCAGACAAACAGCCCCATCCTCATCCGCTTCCAGAATGTTGATCTGAATGCCATCACGTTTTTGTCGTTGCAGGTAAGGTATATAATTGCCTGCATATTCAGTGGTCGAAGTCAGGATGATATCCCCTGGGCGCAAGGGAAGAGAGTAGAATGCGATGTCCCAGGCCCGGGTAGCATTTTCCACAAGCGCGATATCTGCAGGCTTTGCCTGGATCAATTTCGCCAGATAACCATATATATCACCAAGCCATTGGCGCTCACGATCTGCGGCTTCATACCCACCGAGGGTAATTTCTTTTAAATAGTGTTCATGTACAGCCTGTATAACCGGGACAGGCATTAAGCTTGCTCCTGCATTGTTAAAATGAATAACATGCTCAGTCCCTGGCGTGTCAGCGCGGAGTTGTGCCAGACTTAACGTCATGGTTATTCTCCTCTTTTTGCAGGCTTACCATATATCCGGATTGATACGGAACGGGAAGAAATTCCTGATGCAGGCGACGGAATGTGTCATCAGCGTCCAGGTCCGCGAATAATTGTGGATGTATCCATCTGGCTAGTTGCTGGATGGCAATGACATCATACGGGCTGTTGTAGAACTGATGCCAGATGGCGAAAAATGCGCTATTACGGCGTGCAGTGCTATCTGCATAAGCTGGACGGCTGGTGAACCATGCCAGCTTACGCCTGGATTCGTCGATATTGACGCCCGGCCCGAGAGGGATCCACCTTCCACCAGGAACGAAGGCCTGAAAATTCCCGCTGGTGAGTATGACGACATCAGGATTTGCAGCTATCACCTTTTCAGGATTTAACGTAAAAAATGAACCGGGAGCAAGATTGGCTGCGATATTGTCTCCTCCGGCTAATTTAGTAAAACGCCCAAAGCTCCCCTTGCCAAAGGTCATACAGCATTCTTCTGAATAACCTCCAAGACGTTCTAAAAATACCTTTGGCAATGGATTCTTTAATTTTAAAGTCCTGGATGTGACGCGTTGTAACTCACTCTCGCGAAATTTCAAATAGGCTTCAGAGCGTTCCGATTGGCCAAATAACTCGCCAAATAGTTTCACTGTTGGAGGAATATGTGCAATAGGGTCATACCGAAAATCCACGTAGACAATTGGGATACCCGCACTGGCAAGTGCGGCTTCATACCCTGAGTCAACAATGGCATTTCGCGCATCCATATTCATGATGATGACGTCAGGTTTCAGATTAATAGCCTGTTCGATATCGAAGGCCCCTTGCTCGCGGCCCCCAAATGTCGGGATTTTCTCCAGTTGTGGAAACTGTTGCCGGTACTGCTGCCATGTTGCCGGATCTGACTGTATTAAATCTTTCCGCCAGGCCACTATCCTCTTGGCAGGATTTTCTTTATCAAGCATGGCGACCAGATACAGTTGGCGCCCTTCCCCAAGGATGACACGCTGTACCGGTAATTTGATGTTAACGGTCCGGCCGAAGAGATCGGTTACAGGCGTCATCGTCTGTTCAGCATGAGCAACTGATGAGGTTAACAATACAATAAAGAGCACAAGTCGTAATATCATTTCTCATAACCTATTTTCTTGTTGAATTCCCTTGAAGAGCGGCTGATTTTTAACGTAATAATTAAAGTCATGGAATACATGACCGCAACGCAAAGAAACAACGCTGACAACCCTGGCCAGAGAAGGACTACGCCCCCCAAAGCAATACCTGCAATGGAGGCGAACTGGCTGATACTCTGGACTACCCCCAATATATACCCTTGCATACCTTCGGCTGTTGTACGCGAGATTAATGCGGTAAGCACAGGCGTGGTTGCGCCAAGGAGAATTCCCCATAAAAAATAAAGCCCGATAAACCAGAGGGTTTCCCTTACTGTAGCCAGCAGCAGTGTTACCAGGATACATCCCATGATGACCCCCACCATTCGGTAGAGCGTGCTGGCTATATCGTGCGCTTCAAACAATCTTGCCCAGAGAGACGCTGATACAATCACTCCCGTAGCCTGTAATCCATAAGCTAATCCTGTTAGCCAATTAGGGGCATTGAACACCGTGCTGACATAAAGAGAAAAAGGCGTTTGCGTAATCATGCGGCTCATTAATAACAAGCCAAGAACCGTCAGTAAGCCAACAATGACGCCATTGTTGATTCCAGTTGGAGTCCTTTTCTTATCTTTTGAATGAACAGCTGAAGTGGACGAGACTTCATGAGGAGCATCAGCAGGTAATATGAAAAGAACAATCAGTGCACACAGCGTACAAATAATAAATGCGCTGACGTTTATCCAGAAGAAACTCAGTAGATCGAGAATGGCTCCCCCGATAATCGCCCCTGCCAAAGAGCCTGCGTTGGTTGACACCTGTAACCAGGCAAAAAGTCTCGTACGCTGTGCCGCTGGCACCATTGCAATACCATAGGCCTGAGCCGGCGCAATATAACCCGCACAGGTACCCTGCAAAAAACGTAAAATAAGCACCAGCCAGACTTCATTGGCGAAAGCAAGCCCGAGTTGCGTTAATGCCAGGCCCATCAGTGCGCGGATCATCATGACTTTATTGCCCGTTTTGTCGCCTACCCGCCCCCAGAATGTACTGGTTAGCATAACGCCAAGCATCGGCGCTATATACACTCCCGTGCCAGCGATGCTCAGTAGTTCTGTGGACGTCATACTTTCGAGATGAAGCGGCCAAAAAGGGCCACTCATTTCCATCGCTCCCATCGAAAGCAGTTGCACGATAAACAGAAACTGGACAATAAAAGTCACGCTGCCCGTTACGCGCATCCTCACTCCCCCCTTATCGTTGGCCAATCGGCGGGGATCGGAGAGGGGGCAATCTTCCCTCCCATATACTCGCAACACCAGTAATAGATTTCTTCTATATATGGTGTTGGCACCCTGAGCCTCTGGCCGATCGAAACCAGCAGGCTTAAACCACAGCCAATATCTTCCCGAAAAACCCGATGGTTTTTATCAAAAATAAAAGTGTCGGATCGCCCTTCGCGGATCAGAGGCAGCGGGATACCCTCATAGGCCTTATTCGTTCGTAAAACGCTGAGGAGTGTTCTGGGGTCAGAAATTGAGTCACCGTATGCCTCGACTATTTCCTGCTGCAATGACTGCACAGAGCTGAGATCGATACCCAGTGAAAGTTCGGCCGCTTTACATAAGGCCTGATTTTCCTCATCACAGCGAGCGAGGAAATAAGCACCGAGTTCCGGGCAGTCACTCCACCAACACGGAATATGATTGAAAGCATGCCCGTGCCACTGCCCCCATGGACCGATGAGACCATAAATGACGGAGCTGTGCATGATTGGATTTCCTGGTGTAAGGGTAATCTCCAGGTAATTAGAAAGCAGAGTGACGGGAGCTTCATAAAGCTGCTTTAGGTAATCAAGCAGAATATCGGTATTCTCAGGTGTTTCCCGGCAATGAACAGCCACGTACAACTGTGATTTCGCCCCCCCCATCCTGACACTTTTTCCAGGTACAAGATCAAACGCAATATGGGGGACATCTTTCATGCCCCATATAACAATATTCGATAAGCCTCCAAATGCTTTTTCTGCCATCCAGTCAAATCCGCCAAAACCGGGAATGGCTCCGACGAAGACCTGCTTATGCCGGGGCAGCGCTGGCGCGATGCTGTGAAGCACGCTTTCGCGCACATGGCTTGGGGCAGTAATGATAATGAGATCTGCAGCGCTACAGGCTTCATCGGCTGACGCCGTCATCCTGACGGCAGGGGCTTTTATAACATTTCCGTCAGGCATGATCGCATGCAACTGAGCGCCACTGCCTTGATATGCGGTGACAGTTTCTGGCCGGCTAGTGTAGAGAGTGACTGCAACTGCGGGATTTTGACTGAATAAAATGGCAGCAAGATGGCCCGTACGGCCGGCCCCACATATTGTTACCCTTAACTTCTCGCCTGAGAACATTATTCTCCCTCCTCAACAGAAGAGAGTGCAAACCAGCTATCAAGTTGCCCCCAAACTTGCTCGGAGAGAAGATCCCGTTCTTTGAGCCACTCCTCATTGAAGATCGTATTTAGATATTTTTCACCGCCATCTGCAATAACGAGAGCCACATTCCCCCGAATCGTTCCATTATTGATAAATTCCAACGCTTTATATATTGCACCACCGGTAGAACCGCCAACAAGCAGCCCGAAACGGCGCGCAAGATAGCGTGCAGTTTCAAAAGCGCAGACGTCGGAAACCTGTTCACCATAATCAATGCAGCTGTAATCCAGAACTAATCCGACGGTGTCTCCTTCCGGTGTGCCGGTTCCTGATTGATAATAGGGCTTTCCCGGCTTTCCAAATACGATAGAGCCTTCTGGCTCTACGGCGATCGTGACTGTATCCGGATTATGAACCTTGAGGCCATGCGCTATCCCTGTCATCGAACCGCCAGTACCAACACATCCAACCCACGCGTCGACTTTGCCAATCTGGCAGATAATTTCACGCACCAGGTCTGCATATCCACCGGCATTGGCTGCATTATCTGATTGGTTCATGAACACTGCGCCGGGTATTTCACTCGCAATTTCAGCCGCCATACGCTGTCGTTCCACAACCGCGACTTCATTTTCGCCGTAATTACCCTTAACGTAACGAATATCTGCTCCCAGAGCTCGCATGATGGTAATTTTATCCTGAGCGGCATGGTGGTCCACCACTGCAATAAATTTAAGCCCGAATTCGATAGCCGCAATGGCCAGGCCGATCCCCGTATTGCCTGACGATGATTCAACAATTGTCCCGCCTGGTTGGATCCGCCCTGATTTCAGCGCCGCAACAATCATATTTCTGGCCATGCGATCTTTCATGCTCCCGCCAGGATTGTTTTTCTCCACTTTGATATAAAGGCGAGATTCAGATTGCGCCAGCGGTAATTGAATGACGGGAGTATTGCCAATCAAATCAGTTACTTTTCTGAAGATCATTTTACAACTCCTTAATTGTCAACGGTAAAAATGAGATTTTGGCGCGAGCTCATGACCGCGGTCAGTCTTGTGGGGAGCGGGTGCCGGTGGAACTGGTTTTCCAGTAAATCCATTTGGTAACCAGCAGTATTGGCAAATATCAGCAAGTCGCCCGGTTCAGGCAGGTGCTTGAATGTAATCAGACGGTTAGTTATAACGTCCTCGTCAAGGCAACTATGACCCGCAATCCATGCTTTCGCAGCAGGAGGTGGCTCATGAGAATTCTGACGAATATGGAGCGGATCGCTCAGGAATTCAGAGTTGAACCACGTTTCGCATGCACTGAAGCTACTTCCCTCGACAAAAATAACGTATCCGGAATCACCGTGAGGCCGGACTCGACATACGCGAAAAACACTTATGGCGCTCTGGTTGGCCAGACTTCTTCCGGGCTCGACACACAGCGTTAATCCTTCATCGATTAATGCATCGCAGACTCTTTTACCCGCAGGGTCCGCGCCGCCAAGAAACTGAGTGAGCCAGTGCTCAGCGTTTATATCGCCACCATAGGGATAGAAAGCATCCGGGACCCGTCGAGTACGATAGTTTTCCTGCGTTTGTGAGGATAGCCATGCCTTATAGCAATTCCCCTCTACATACTGAACGGGCAATCCTCCCCCGATATCGATAATGCATGGGGAATGGCCAAGGCTACGGGCGCAGGCAATTAACGGTAAAGTGTCAAAAAAAGCGTTAACCCTGGATACGGGCGAGTAGCCACTAAGATGGAAATGGAAGCCATCGATTTTTAAGGGATTACAGGTCTCGAGTTTCTGAAGCACAGCACTCACTTCACGGGATGACATACCAAAACGGCTGGTATGGCTGAACGCGGGGCGAAGGCGCAGTAGTATACTGATCCGGCCTGTCGGGCTTTTCCAGCGTTTAGCTACCTCCATGAGGTCGTCCATTTCCTCGACTGAATCCACAACAATCCGCGCCCCCTGCAGAATTAACTCCTGCAAAAAACGTATTGTTTTTGCAGGCCCAGTGGCACACAAATCGTTGCCTCTGCATCCAGCGCGGATAGCATCGTTGAGTTCATGCAGGCTGGATACATCAGCCCCTGTTCCGGCAGTGACGGCCGCCTGTAATAACGACTGTGATTTATTGACTTTAACGCCATAATAAAATTTCGCTTCAATGCCAAATCCCGCCGTAATAGCAGCCATCGCATTGAAATTATTCTCCACGGTATGCGGCCAAACAATATTGAGCGGAGAACCGTAAATTTCTGATAAGCGAACAAGAGTATCAGGGGACGTCTCTAACCATCGGGCAATAACAGGATCCACATAGGGGGGTAATTCTCTGGCCGGGCTTAACCGCCATGAAGTTGTTTCCCGGCAATAGGTATTTAACAGCGAAGCCATATTAAATCCTCTCAGAAATCAATGGTTACCGATGCAAGGAAGGTGCGTGGCGCTCCCTGCGCAATGGTGCTGTATGACGCCACGCCAGCCCAATAATGGCGATCTAACACGTTTTGAACATCAAAGCGGAAAGTTGCCGGTGTACCGTAAACACGCGTTTTATAGGCAGCCCCCATATCTACCGTGGTCCAAGAACGGATAGACTGCGTATTCGCCTGATTGACGTACTGCTTCCCGCTGTAATTGACATGACTGTTCAGGGACAATCCCCGTAGGACAGGGAGGTCATATTCCACACTCGTGTTTGCTTGTATCGGGGATACACCAACGGGTTTGTTACCACGAACGCCAGTGGTGGGAGATTTGGTGAGCTCAGCATCAATCAGGGAAAGACTTCCTGACATTCGCAAATTATCCAGAGGTTCATGGGAGATATTCAGTTCAATTCCACGGTTCCGTTGTTCGCTGTTGGAATTGAATGTATTGTTACCGTCGATTGCACCGCTTGGCTTCGTGATCTGGAAAAGAGCAAGACTGCTTTGGATTCCCGCCTCATCGTATTTAATGCCCACTTCGTATTGACGCGATCGGTATGGACGCATCACCTGACCTGCGTTTTGTGCCGTACCAGGGGCGACATCACCTTTGCTGAGCCCCTCAATGTAGTTGGCATACAGCGAAACGGGTTTCCAGGGACGGTAGACCAGGCCAAGCATCGGAGTGACGGCATATTCATCATAGGAGGATGAACGATCGCCATTAGCGGCGAAGTTATCGGCACGAACCCTTTGGACACGCACGCCTGGCGTGATGTCAACACTTCCATCCAGTACGGTCATTGTGTCGGCAAGCGCGAGACCACTTAACTGGCTGGAGGAGGTTTTTGATACTCTGGCTGGCGCAGAAGGCAGGGTGACATCAACGTCTGGCGGGGAATAAATATTGGAATCTACCGTTTGTCCCCAGGTGCTGGCGATAGCGAGGCGATCATGGTAATAACTGACCTGCAGCGTCGCCTGATGATCAATGGAACCGGTTGAAAAATAACTTCTTGCGCCAGTTTCTAAAATATAACGATTCACCTTAAAGCGGAAATTAGTAATCGTCGAGACGACATCCCCTTTGTCGTTAATAATATTAGGGGTTTGCTCTGATATGCGTGAAACCATCGAGCGTCCACCGCCTGCATTCGCAAAAACGGTCACGTTGTCATTAATATCGTATTCTGTGTGTAGCAATGCCCCCTGATCCCGGATTTTCCACCACATCCCCTTTTGTGCGATGTTTGTCTTGCCATCAGGAGCATCCGGAACATCAATGCCTGCAGCGACGGTGAAGGGGCGATTTGGGGATTTGACTCGCTGATATTGATCAAGCAGGTCAAGGGAAGCCCTCACCCCTCCGTTCCCATAATCGAGAGCAAGCGCGCCTAATGCCGTATTTTTATTGGCATTGTCGAGTGCCAAATCGCCACCACTACCGCCACCGTTAAAACGGATTCCCCACATCTCCCCGTCCGGGTTAACCCACAATTTACCGACATCGACATATGCACCGAGTTGGTTGTTGGACTCCCAGGCGGTGGTGAGGCGTTTAATATCCTGAGCTGTAGCCCTTTTAGTCACTGCGTTGATGACACCGCCAACCCCTCCGTTCGGGGACATCCCATAGAGTCCCGCGCCCGGCCCCTTCAGTAACTCTATTCGTTCGAGATATTGCGGCAATAATTGATAATTTGGTGCCACACCATAGACACCATTGAGTGCCACTTCACCGGTATTGCCTTCGCCAATAGGGAATCCACGGATCATGAAAGAATCCAGGATCCCACCTGAAGGAGAGGTAACCCGCACGGATGAATCATTTTTTATAACATCGCCGAGAGATTTAGCCTGCCTATTTTCAATGTATCGCGAGTTATATACCTTGATACTGAATGGCGTATCATGAATGACTTTACTTCCTAATAAGCCAATATGGGTTTGTTTGGATAGTGCATCTTCAGTTTGTGTAACTGTACTGTCGGCGCTAACGACAACGGTATCTTCCGCGTTCGCAATATAAGGAATTAAAACTTCTACAACAGCCAAAACCAGAAACTTCTTTCTACGATTCATAACCATTATCTCTAGTCCCAGAGTTACCGGCGTATCAATCAGCTAAAGGATTATTAAGACCGTGCTGAAGTCGATAATCAGTATATTGTTGTAAATGCATGCTCATTAATGAGCGGGTATACCAGGGATGGTTCATAAAATGCTCGCGTTCCTGATGCCAGAAACTGGCATCCAGCCTTGGGTGAAGTTCTTTAAATACACGGTCAAGTTCTTCGCCAATAACTTTCCACATACGGTTATCTGGGATGCAATAGAAGTGAGTCAGGCAAAGGGCGATTTCATGTAAATGACTGACAAGGCAAGCATCCACGACGAAGGTTCTGACGGGTTCAATATCATCTTCAAACACCGTGGGTAAAATGCCAGGCCAGATATAAGGTTTGAGTTCGTAACCTTGCTTACGGAGTGCCGGGGCCCAGCTGCGGCCATCACCGAAGTCACGGATAAGCATGGCCACAGCGCGGCCGGAATCATCAAATAAAACCTGCGTATTTTGTTGGTGTGCTTCAAGCGCCACGCCATAAATCAAATACATAGCCAAGACCGGCTTCAGTATGATCCGGGTATAATGACGAAACCATGTCTCAGGCGTGTCTCCTGACAAGGCAATCAGCTCACTGATAAGGGGATCGGATTTATGCGGGAGCGCGGTAAATAGCGATGCAACCGTGATAGCCAATGAATTATCGTTTCTTGTCCACGCATCCGTACTACGAAACACGACGGAGAGAAACTTACCCTCAGCGTCATCCATACGATCTTTATGACGAAAGTGCCATGCGGCATCTTCCCGGAAAAAGTCGAGCTTGCCGTCAAAACCTTGCTCCACATCCAGGATATCCTCAATAATCGTACTAATACGCGGCCCCATGTGAATGGATTTAGCCTGGAGGCTGCGCATCTCACTGGTCATCCATATGGCAACGGGCAATTTTATAAAAGGCAATGCCGGGGCCGTCGGAAGCATTGTTCTGAACGACATTGAGGGTGCGGTTTCAATTTCGGGACCAAATGGCAAAAGAATTCCTTCGTCTATTTCTTTGGCGAAATGACCCAAGATCCAATGTTCAAGATGCCAGGGGTGAAGGGGAATGGGCAGCCATTCTTGAGGGTTGCGATGCTGACTTTCGAGCCAGTCGCACCATTCACTCCAGACGCCAGGAAAGGCCGATGACAGCCATTGACGGATATCCTGAACATGAGGCATCTTCTCGCAATAAACCATGTCGTCCTGTATGGCCCCCATGCGAAGAGTGACTCGGGCTCCAAATTCGGCGGACAGGGCTTCGATGTCTTCATCGTTTAATCCAGGCCGGGACTTCCAGGTAGGATAATAAGGGTGGCCTTCCAGAGATCCCCACTGGTCCAGGAGGGTCGCCCCCTCTCTCAAACTGTGATGGCGTCCTACCCATTTAACAAAATAAGACTCCCCCTCTTTCTCCATATCTTTAGCAATGCTATTCCGCCATTTTGACCGATGCGCTCTGGCCAGCCGATCATTATGGATACTGTTAGCAACATCTTTATTGAATTTAGCTATACCCTCAGCCGATGGGCTGAAACTAAATTCATTTTTCAGGACGTCGATCAGTTGTTCATGTGACTGAATCGGGGTTTTGCTCCCGTCGGCTGCCTCGAGGATAATATCACCACGATTAATAACACTATTCGCCGGAAAAACCGCCGTTAGATTTAGCTGAAGGATATGTTCTCCATCAGAGAGGCGGTAATTAACCCTACTTTCTTCACCGAAAACCTCAAGTTTCTTTTCATCAAGTAGTTTTTCCGCAAAAAGACAACGAATTATGCGAGAGAGTGCGTTACGTGCCGAAAAATCAGGTTGTGTTGAAAGTGCTTGTCCTGCAAAGCCATTCTCATCTGCCAACTCCATCATATTTTCTCCCAATGTAAGAGGGTTGAAACGATTAGGTGTAAATTGAGCATCTTAAGGTCAACGTGATATTTCATTGCTCTCTCAGGCTCCTTGAAAACTTTCAGTCACTACGCTACCATCAAAATAAATTCATGTAAATGATAATCAATATCATTCTCATAACCGTAATCAATGATGAGATTACAAATTTATATCAATCACTTAGGCGGTAAAGGTATGAGTGTAGAGATTAGCTATTTGTTTGTCCCTGCTAATAAAGAGGTTATGTTTTCAAAGGCGTTGGCCAGTGGTACCGATGCGATCATTATTGATCTTGAAGATGCCGTTCATCCGAACGAAAAGCCCCTTGGTCGCGATAACGTTCTGAGTTGGCTGCATAAAATTAATAAGAGCAGCATTAAAACCGGAATATATATCCGGATAAATCATCCAAACGACAAGGAGTTTGATGACGACATCAGCTTGCTCAATTCATTAAATAAGCCATTGATTACGGGTGTGATGGTGCCAAAACTGGAATGCAGTGAAACGATAGTCCATATAAATTCAAGGCTTAATTCCGGAATATCAAGACTACCCTTTATCGGCATCATAGAAACGGCGCGAGGATTGTATCACTGTGAGAGTATAGCCTGTAGCGGTGTGGTCAGATTAGCGTTCGGCTCTTTAGATTATTCACACGATATTAATTGTCTGCAAACACCTGAGGCACTTCTCTATGCGAGAAGTCGTATCGTGGTGGCTTCACGGCTTGCCAACCTATCGCCCCCTATTGATTGCGTCACCCCCGAATTTTGTACGTCCGAAACGTTGTTAACGGATTGCTGTCATGCTCGTTCCCTTGGATTCGGTGCTAAATTATGTATTCATCCGGATCAAATCAATGTGGTTGCCAAGGCATTTAGCCCTACGGAGGAACAAATTAAATGGGCTGAAGAGGTGTTAAAACAATCCAGAGATAACTATGCTTTTCAGGTTGGTGGCTCGATGGTTGATTTACCCTTAATAAAACAGGCAGTCCGTTTAATGAACAGTAAATAAACCAGAGTGAATGTATTGGTCAACCACGCAAACTATAAACAGTCAGATAGAAGCGTTAAGCCACCGTTGGGGGGGGTTATTCAAACGCATTAACAACCCCGGGCACAACGTGGCTACAAGAATTCTCCTCACTCCGGCTCTGCCGGAGGCTGGCGCGGAGGGCGGCCGTCGCCCAGGATAACCGCCAGCCGATAGCCGCCCTCGGTGGTCTCCAGCGCGATGCGCGCCACAATTGTCAGCGGCACCGACAGCAGCATGCCGACCGGGCCGAGCAGCCAGCCCCAAAAAATCAGCGACAGGAACACCACCAGCGTCGACAACCCCAGCCCGCGCCCCATCACCCGCGGTTCGAGGATATTGCCGATCACCATGTTGATTGCGATAAAACCTCCCGCCACCACCAGCGCATCACCCAATCCGTTGAACAGCAGCGCCTGAATCAGCGGCGGAATGGCGGCCAATACCGAGCCGATATTGGGAATATAGTTGAGCAGAAACGCCAGCAGCCCCCAGATAAAGGCGAAGCGTACGCCGACCGCCGCCAGGAAGATCCAGACGATCACCCCGGTGGCCAGGCTAATGATGGTTTTAATCACCAGATAACGCGTCACGCCGTCCAGCGCCCGCCGCATCGCGGCGAGGCCTTCATTCGGCTTATCCAGCGCCTGCTGCAGCTTATAAGGCAGCAGCTGCACTTCAAACAGCATAAACACCACGGTCATCAGCAGCAGGAAGACGTTGGTCATGGCGCCAGACAGGTGCCCCAGCATGCGGGTAACCAGATTCATCGCCGCGCTGGGATCGACATATTGCAGCATCGCTTCGCTGGAGAGGCTGATATTGAAGCGATCGGCGTAATACTGCAGCTCGCGCAGTTTCTCGATCATCATGCCGCGGTACTGCGGCAGCGAACGGGCGAACTCGTTCAGCGAAGCGCCCAGCATGCCGATGAACAGCATCACGACCACAATCACCGCCGTTACCAGCAGCGTCACCCCAAGGATGCGCGGCACCCGTCGGCGTTCCAGCATAGCCACTAGAGGATTCAGTACCATCGCGAGGAACACCGCCAGTAGAAACGGCACCACGATGTCGGCGGCGGCTTTCACCCCAGCCAGAATGATCACCAACATCGCCAGCAGGATGGCCAAACGCAGGCTGTTGTCGGTTACACGGGTTCGGCCCATGATGTTTCCTTGTTATTTCATTGGGTTAGCCGGCCATCAAGAGCCGACGCTTGGCGCTAATGGTAGCAAAGTCCGCCGCTATGCCGCAGAGGATTTAGCGTAACCGTTCGAAAAAATTAATCTTTCGATCTGCTCTTCGCCGCGAGAAATAGGCATAACCTTTGCCAACAAATAATCCCACCGAGCAATTTATGGACGGTTTACGTAAAATGACAAAAGCTGACATTAATAGATAATAAGCCTAATTTTCAACAACTAGCATAATCGTTACGTGAAAGAAATAATATCATCTTCAACGATTTATCTGATGAACTCCGAACATCTCAAACAAATTCACTGACTAATATTTCTAAGAAGTAACATAGTTAAATTTATTATTGATTTTATGTTTCCTAAAGTTTAATTATTGCAGCCAGCCAATCGGTAATCGAAGGAAACAGGATGCTCTGGAAAAATACCGCCGATCGTTTCGGTCATGTGTCAGTGTTAATCCACTGGCTGGTGGCGCTGACGGTGTACGGCATGTTCGCACTTGGTCTGTGGATGGTTACGCTGGGCTATTACGACGTCTGGTACCACCAGGCGCCGGAGATCCACAAAAGCATCGGCGCGCTGCTGTTCATCGTCATGGTGATCCGCGTGATCTGGCGCTTTGTCTCGCCGCCGCCCAAGCCTCTGGCCAGCTATGGTCGCCTCACTCGCGTCAGCGCCATTCTCGCGCATCTGGCGCTGTACGCCGTTCTGTTCGGCATTCTGATCAGCGGCTATCTGATCTCGACCGCCGACGGCCAACCGATCAGCGTATTCGGCTGGTTCGACGTGCCCGCCACCGTGACCGGCATGGCGGAGCAAGCCGATACCGCCGGCGCCATTCACCTTTACCTGGCCTGGGCCGTGGTAGTGCTCTCGGTACTGCACGGGCTGGCCGCGCTTAAACATCACTTTATCGATCGTGATGTCACTTTGAAACGGATGCTGGGTAGCAGCGCCGATTAACCTTTGGATTTATGGAGATTGCTATGTTGAAAAAGACCGTATTGGGCCTGACCGCAGGCGCCCTGCTGCTTAGCGCCGGTTCCGCACTGGCGGCGGACTACAAGATCGACAAACAGGGCCAGCACGCCTTTATCGAATTCCGCATCCAGCACCTGGGCTACAGCTGGCTGTACGGCAGCTTTAAAGACTTCGACGGCGGCTTCACCTTCGACGAAAAAGATCCGTCCAAGGACAAGGTCAACGTGACCATCAATACCGCCAGCGTCGACACCAACCACGCCGAACGCGACAAGCACCTGCGCAGCGCCGAGTTCCTCAACGTAGAGAAGAACAAGCAGGCCAAGTTTGAATCCACCGAAGTGAAGAAAAGCGGCGACGGTTATGCGGTGGTCGGTAACCTGACGTTGAACGGCGTGACCAAGCCGGTCACGCTGGACGCCAAACTGATTGGCCAGGGCAACGATCCGTGGGGCGGCTACCGCGCCGGCTTTGAAGCCAACGGCAAGATCAAGCTGAAAGACTTCGGCATCACCACCGATCTGGGCCCGGCGTCGCAAGACGTTGAGCTGATCATCTCCGTAGAAGGCGTACGCGAGAAATAAAAAAAAGCCCGGCTTGGCGGCCGGGCTTCTCATTTCCTCAGGCTCAGCGGGCTGGGCCTTCTTCTTCCGGTGCCGGAATGTGCATCGTAGTCTGCAACAAGCCTTTCGACTTATTGAAGATCTTGACGCCGTTTTCACGGCCGGCACGGCGCGCGCGCTGCTCTTCGCGCGGCAACTTCAGCTCTTCGCGGCAAATCTCGCTGCAGCACCCTTCAAACTTGGCGGCGCAGCTCGGGCACTGAATGAACAGCAGATGGCAGCCGTCGTTCTTGCAGTTGGTGTGGGTGTCGCACGGCGCACCGCACTGATGGCAGTTGGCGATCACATCGTCGGAGATGCGCTCGCCCATGCGCTCATCGAACACGAAGTTTTTGCCGATAAACTTCAGCGGCAACCCCTGCTCTTTCGCTTTGCGGGTGTACTCGATGATCCCGCCTTCCACGTGGTAGATGTTTTTAAAGCCGTTGTGCAGCATATAGGCGCTGGCTTTTTCACAGCGAATGCCGCCGGTGCAGTACATGACGATGTTTTTGTCTTTGCTGTCCTGCAGCATCTCCACCGCCATCGGCAGCTGATCGCGGAAGGTATCCGACGGCACCTCGATGGCGTTTTCGAAGTGACCGACTTCGTACTCATAGTGGTTGCGCATATCGACGAACACCGTATTCGGATCGTCGATCATCTGATTGACGCGATCGGCCTGCAGATACTCGCCGACGTTGCTTGGGTCAAAGCTCTCGTCATCGATGCCGTCGGCCACGATGCGCTCGCGCACCTTGAGGCGCAGCACCCAAAAGGATTTGCCGTCGTCTTCCAGCGCGATGTTCAGGCGCACCTGATCCAGCGCCGGGTGCGAGGCGAACAGCGCGGCTTTGAACGCGTCGAAATTATGCTGCGGCACGCTGATCTGCGCGTTGATGCCCTCTTTCGCCACGTAGATGCGGCCGAACACCTTCAGTTTTTCGAACTGAACGTAGAGGCTGTCGCGAAACGCTTTGGGATCGTCGATGGAGAAGTATTTGTAAAAAGAAACTGTGGTGCGAGGCTCGGTTTCCGCCAGCATGCGCGCCTTCAGTTCCTCGTTAGAAATTCGGTTATGTAACACTGGCATGGTGTACTTTCCTGTCTTTCGGGAGGTGACTGATTATCGCGCGCAGCCTGCCGGCCCGCGCGCGGCGCACATGATACCCGAAAAACCGCCGCCGCGCAGCCCCGCCATAATGCCTACACGGTTGCGCCTGAATAATGCCCGGCCATGATATTGCCGTTGGCCTTTAGCGGGAAATATTGTGGAAAAATCCGGCACCTGATGCATATTTAACGCCGAAAAGGGGGTTTTAATGCGTTGTTTTTTCCCGGAGCGCGAGAAAAATGCCACAATAGTCGCAAACAAACGGCAGAAACGAACCTTGCGGCCGAACTCACCCGGCTGCCAGACCATGCTATGACTCTGTCATTACACTTAAACAACCGTATTCAAACAGAGAACCCATGACTCAAGTTCCTACTTTCAATCGCTCCTTATTGCACCCACGCTATTGGCTGACCTGGGTCGGCATCGGCTTGCTGTATCTGCTGGTGTTGCTGCCTTACCCCGTCATCTACTGGCTCGGCACCTCGATCGGGCGGTTTGCCATGCGCTTTCTCAAGCGCCGCGTCGCTATCGCCCAACGCAACCTCGAGCTCTGTTTTCCCGACATGCCGCAGGCCGAACGCGATGCGCTGGTGGTAAAGAATTTCGAATCGGTCGGCATGGGGCTGTTTGAAACCGGCATGGCGTGGTTTTGGCCTAACTGGCGCATCGAGCGCTGGTTCAAGGTCAGCGGCCTGGAACACATCCAAAAGGCGCGCGACAACCACCAGGGCGTGCTGCTGATTGGCCTGCACTTTTTGACGCTGGAGCTGGGCGCGCGCATCTTCGGCATTCATAACCCGGGCATCGGCGTTTACCGCCCGCACGACAACAAGCTGATGGACTGGCTGCAAACCTGGGGGCGCATGCGCTCCAACAAGTCGATGCTGGATCGCAAGGACGTCAAAGGCATGATCCGCGCGCTGAAACAGGGCGATATCATCTGGTATGCGCCGGATCACGACTACGGCCCGCGCAGCAGCGTTTTCGTGCCGCTGTTCGCGGTGGACAAAGCCGCTACCACCACCGGCAGCTACGTGCTGGTGCGGATGGGCAAACCGGCGATCATTCCGTTCACCCCGCGCCGCCTGCCGGACGGCAAAGGGTATGAGCTGATCATGCAACCGGCGGTGGAAAACTTCCCGCTGGATAATGAAATCGAGGCCGCCGCCTTTATGAATAAAGTGGTGGAAAAAGAGATCCTGATGGCGCCTGACCAATATATGTGGCTGCATCGTCGCTTCAAGACCCGCCCGGAAGGCGAGCCTTCGCTCTACTGATAAAGCAAACCCGCCACCGGCGGGTTTTTTATTGCGCGCCTCTTGAGAATCGACGGCGACGGTGGGATGGTAAAGCCTTTGCCGCCAACCCGGAGCCGCTATGTACATTGTCAGCCTGACCTACCATCGCCCGATCGCCGAAGTCGACAGCCACCTTGACGGGCACATCGCCTGGTTGAAGACCTATTTCCAGGACGGCACCTTTATCGCCTCCGGCCGCAAAAATCCCCGCACCGGCGGCGTGATCCTGGCCAAGGGCATTGACCGTGCGCGGCTGGACGCCATCCTGGCCGAAGATCCCTTCAACGCCGTGGCTCACTACGAGGTCACCGACTTTAGCGCCACCACCACCGCCGCCGGTTTCGAGGCGCTGGCCGGACTATAAAACGCTGTAAATTCCGCGCGCCAAGCGCGGAATAAGGTTAAAACGCCATTTTTAAAACTTTATTTCATTTTTTGCCCAATCTTCGCCCCCTCGTTTGCCGTCGCCGCGCTTGCGGCGCATACTTACCACGCTAACTTTCACGTTTTGCCCCTTCATCTTGCCGCCGGCAAAGCGCGTCACCTTTCGGCAGTGGACATTTATGGCTTCGGTAGCAGAACCCGTTAACTGGAAACGTAACCTTTTCGTCGCCTGGGTAGGGTGTTTCCTCACCGGCGCCGCCTTCAGCCTGGTGATGCCGTTTCTTCCGCTGTATGTAGAGACGCTGGGCGTAACCGGCCATCAGGCGCTCAACATGTGGTCCGGTCTGCTGTTCAGCATCACCTTCCTGTTTTCCGCTATCGCCGCGCCATTTTGGGGTGCCCTGGCCGACCGACGCGGCCGTAAACTGATACTGCTGCGCTCCGCATTGGGCATGGCGATCGTCATGGTACTGATGGGCATGGCGCAAACGGTCTGGCAATTTCTCGTTCTGCGAGCGGTGCTGGGCCTGCTCGGCGGGTTCATACCCAACGCCAACGCGCTGATCGCCACCCAGGTGCCACGCAACCGCAGCGGCTGGGCGCTCGGCACCCTGTCAACCGGCGGCGTCGGCGGTGCGCTGATCGGCCCGCTCATCGGCGGCCTGTTGGCCGACCTCTATGGTCTGCGCCCGGTGTTCTACATCACCGCCGCGGTGCTGTTCGTCTGCTTCGTGCTGACGCTGCTGTATGTCAAAGAGCAATTCACCCCGGTACAGAAACGCGACATGTTGCACGCACGGCAGGTGTTTGCCTCGCTGAAAAACCCGAAGCTGGTGCTCAGCCTGTTCGTGACTACCATGATTATCCAGATTGCTACCGGCTCGATTGCGCCGATCCTGACGCTGTATGTGCGCGATCTGGCCGGCGCCACCCATAACCTGGCGTTTATCAGCGGGCTGATCGCCTCGGTGCCCGGCGTCGCGGCGTTGATGAGCGCCCCACGGCTGGGCAAGCTGGGCGATCGCATCGGCCCGGAGCGCATTCTGATATGTATGCTGATCGTCTCGGTGCTGTTGCTGATCCCGATGGCCTTCGTGCAAACGCCGTGGCAGCTCGGGGTGCTGCGCTTTCTGCTGGGGGCGGCCGACGGCGCGCTGCTGCCGGCGGTACAGACGCTGCTGATTTACAACTGCACCAATCAGGTGGCCGGCCGCATTTTCAGCTATAACCAATCGTTCCGCGACGTCGGCAACGTCAGCGGCCCATTGCTTGGTGCCGCGGTCTCCGCCGGCTACGGTTTTCGCGCGGTCTTCGGCGTCACCGCTTTGGTGGTGCTGTTCAACGCCGGTTACTCCTGGTGGTGTCTGCGGCGGCGGCCGGGCTACATGCGGGAAGACACGTTGCAGGAAGAACAATAGCTGCATTTATCGCCAATTTCCGCCATTGGCCGGATCAACGCCGCGTTTCCCCTACTTTTAATAATGCTTCCTTCGGGCCTGCGAATTTTCGGCCAACTCGGAACATTCTTACCTCAACATCTTGTTTATCAACAATTAATTAACTTTCAGCGCATAAAACCCGCTGTCAATCATATTCCCGCCACAACCAACAGAAAAACCAGAAAAGGAGATGCTTGTCGACTTTTCGTCTAAAAAATGGGATACAGGTACTAGACAAAACCAACGACCAGTTATCAAATGGTTAAATAATATCACGCCAGATGTGAACCATCGGCCAAGTGAAAAAAGGTCAGCACGCTTTCCACGGTTTATCAGCGTTGCAGCCGCGGTTTTGTCGGGTAATCCGCATTGGGCGGATCGCCTTCATTAAATACACATACAACCACAGTACGGGCTGCAGCCATGCAGCGCCTTTTTATTGGGAAATCGTTATGCAATCCTCTGTCAATAAGTCAGAAAGCCGGACCTTCTTCGGCCATCCCTATCCGCTGGGTTCTCTGTTCTTCACCGAAATGTGGGAACGCTTTTCGTTCTACGGCATCCGTCCGCTGCTGATCCTGTTTATGGCCGCCACCGTGTACGACGGCGGCCTGGGTCTGGCGCGTGAGAACGCGTCGGCGATCGTCGGCATTTTCGCCGGCAGCATGTACCTGGCGGCACTGCCGGGCGGCTGGCTGGCGGACAACTGGCTCGGCCAACGCAAGGCCGTCTGGTACGGTTCTATCCTGATCGCCCTCGGCCACCTGTCGATCGCCCTGTCCGCGGTGATGGGCACCAACCTGTTCTTCATCGGCCTGATGTTCATCGTGCTCGGTTCAGGCCTGTTCAAGACCTGTATCTCGGTGATGGTCGGCACGCTGTACAAGAAAGGCGATGCGCGCCGCGACGGCGGTTTCTCGCTGTTCTACATGGGCATCAACATCGGTTCGTTCATCGCCCCGTTGATCTCCGGCTGGCTGATCAAGTCACACGGCTGGCACTGGGGCTTCGGCATCGGCGGTATCGGGATGCTGGTGGCGCTGGTGATTTTCCGGGTGTTCGCCGTACCGGCGATGAAACGCTATGACCGCGAAGTGGGCCTGGATTCCACCTGGAACAGCCCGGTCGCGAAGAAAAAAGGCGTCGGCGCCTGGCTGCTGGCATTGGCGGTAGTCCTGGCTGCGGTCATCGTGCTGATCGCTCAGGGCACCATCGTCATCAACCCGGTTGAGGTAGCCAGCGTGCTGGTGTACGTCATCGCCGCGTCGGTCACCCTGTATTTCATCTACCTGTTCGCCTTTGCCGGCCTGAGCCGCAAAGAGCGTGCACGCCTGCTGGTGTGCTTCATCCTGCTGATCTCCGCCGCGTTCTTCTGGTCGGCGTTTGAACAGAAGCCGACCTCGTTCAACCTGTTCGCCAACGATTACACCAATCGCATGGTCGGCGACTTCGAGATCCCGGCGGTGTGGTTCCAGTCGATCAACGCCCTGTTCATCATCCTGCTGGCACCGGTGTTCAGCTGGGCCTGGCCTGCGCTGGCGCGCAATAACGTGCGCCCGAGCAGCATCACCAAGTTCGTGATCGGTATCCTGTGCGCCGCCGGTGGTTTCGGCCTGATGATGCTGGCCGCGCAGAATGTGCTGAGCAACGGCGGCGCCGGCGTATCGCCGATGTGGCTGGTGGGCAGTATCCTGATGCTGACGCTGGGTGAGCTGTGCCTGAGCCCGATCGGGCTGGCCACCATGACGCTGCTGGCGCCGGAGAGAATGCGCGGGCAAATGATGGGGCTGTGGTTCTGCGCCAGCGCGCTGGGCAACCTGGCCGCCGGCCTGATCGGCGGCCACGTCAAGGCCGACCAGCTGGATATGCTGCCGGATCTGTTCGCGCGCTGCTCCGTCGCGCTGCTGATCTGCGCCGCCGTGCTGATTGTGCTGATCGTGCCGATTCGCCGCATGCTGGAAAATACCCAGTCCAAGAGCGCGCAAAAACCGGCGACCACCGCCTGACGGATAACCCATTTTTATCTCGCAAACCGGCGCTCGAGGCGCCGGTTTTTTTATGCTTGCCAGGCCTGATGTTGCAGGACCACCCGGTAGCCGTCAGGATCTTCAAAGGTTTGCCCCGCCCTATCCCAATAGGGGTTATAGGCGACGACCGCCAAGAATCCCGCCGCCCGCATCCGCTCACACCCGGCTCGCCATTCGTTCTCATCCGGCAGGTAAAACACCAGCAGATGATCCTGCGTCGGCGCCTGCCCGACCCGCACCCCGCGATGCTGCGTGAACTCCAGATGGTAGGCATGCTGCGGATGCCCGATCATAATGCCGTCAAAGCCCTGATGATCGACAAACTCGCCCAGCCTTTCAAACCCCAACCCGCGGCAATACAGCGTGGCAATCTCTTGCAACCTATCGGTCGGGCGCGCAATGCGCAGCACCGCCTTGGCTATCGACATGAACGCCTCCACCTCATGATAATCTCATACAGCGCCATACCCGCCAGCATCGCCAGCAGGAACGGCCATACCCGTTGTATCTCCGCCCCCGCCAACACCCAGGCCGGGCCAGGGCAGATGCCCGCAATGCCCCAACCGATGCCGAACAACGCACTGCCCACCAGCAAACGGCGATCCACACGCCTAGCGGCCGGGATCTGCAGCGGTTCCCCCAACAGGCTCCGCTCGCGTCGGCGCGCCCACATAAAGGCCGGCGCCGCTACCGCAATCGCCCCAACCATCACCAACGCCAGCGAAGGATCCCACTGGCCGGTAATATCGAGAAACGCCAGTACTTTGGCCGGATTGGCCATGCCGGCGATAATTAACCCCAGACCGAAAATCACGCCGCTCAGCAGCGCCAACAGAGACTTAAGCATCTTCACCCTCCCAGCAGATGGCGCATCAGCCACACGGTCGTAAAGCCCAGCAGCATAAACACCGCTGTGGCGGCCAACGATCGCGGCGCCAGCCGCGCGACGCCGCACACGCCGTGCCCGCTGGTGCAGCCGCTGCCCAATCGGGTACCCACCCCCACCAACAGCCCCGCGATCGCCAGCCAGCCGCTGCCGGCCGCGACCTCACCAGGAGGCAAAGCCGCCGCAGCAGCATACAGCCAGGGAGAAATCAGCAACCCGCCAAGAAATGCGGCGCGCCAGCCCCGCTCCCGGCCGCCCGCGCTCAATAAGCCGCCGGTAATGCCGCTGATGCCGGCGATGCGGCCGTTGAACAGCAGCAGCAGCGCTACCGCACCACCGATAATGGCCCCACCCGCCAGCGCGGAATAGGGCGTGAAGTGTTGCCAGTCAATGGTCATCTCGGCTCTCCGGCTGTGGGCAATACAGTTGATACAGGGTCGTTAGCAGCGCCAGCGCTTTGGCATCGGCTACCGCATAGTAAATCTGTTTGCCGGCTCGCCGGGTGGAGACCAGCCCCTCCTCGCGCAGCACGCCGAGCTGTTGGGACAACGTCGGCTGGCGGATAGCCAGCGCCTGCGCCAGCTCGCTCACCGCCATCTCGCCCTGGCTGAGCCGGCACAGCAGCAGCAGCCGATCTTCATTGCCCAAGGTACGCAGCATCGCACCGGCCTGCGCCGCCGCCTTGCGCATCGCGTCGATATCCATCACCCCTCCAATTAATTTATAAAATTATATAATATCATTTTATAAATTATTTGTCTGCCGCGTGCCACAGGCTGGTGTGGAACCGCGCCGCATGGCATGCTGTCATCCCCCTTTTTGCCGCGCGGAGGCCGCTAACGATGCTGCTGTTTCATGACGTTCTGCCGGTCGATCAGCCCGTCCGGCCGTTGGCCAGGGATTATCGCCACGGCGACAGCGAGCCGGATCATTACCATAACTGCGCGCAGCTGATTCACAGCCTGAGCGGCGTAGTGCAGGTCACGACCCGGCTCGGCAGTTGGGTGGTGCCACCCGGCCGCGGCGTCTGGGTACCGGCGAAAATGGTGCACAGCCTGCGCATCACCGGCCAGGTGGCAGCCAGGACGCTGTTCGTCGATCCGTTGGCGCGCGCCGATCTGCCGGCCCAATGCCAGGTGGTGCAGGTTTCACCGCTGCTGCGCGAGTTGATTATCTGTGCGATGGAGATTGCGCCCGGCTATCCGAGCGGCGGGCGCGATGAGCGCGTGATGGAACTGATCCTGGATGAGTTGAGAATGCTGCCGATCCTGCCGTTGCACCTGCCCGAACCGCGTGAGGCCTCACTGCTTGCCTTATGCCGCCATATTCAGGCCACGTTGGCACAGCCCTGGACGCTGGAACAGGCGTCCGCTCATCTCAGCGTCAGCGGACGCACCCTGTCGCGGCGCTTCCAGCGAGAAACCGGGCTGCATTTTAGTGATTGGGTGCGGCGCGCCCGTTTGCTGGCGGCGTTGAACGCGCTGGCGACCGGCCGCTCAGTGTTAGAAGTGGCGCTGGATCTTGGCTATGACAGCCCCAGCGCGTTCAGCGCCATGTTCCGCCGGTTATTGGGGGTTGCGCCCAGCGACTATTTCAGCCGGACCGCGCCGACGACAGATAGCGCCCGGCAACGTTGAACAGCGCCTGCAGCGAAGCGCTGGCGGAGTCAACGTCGATGCCAACGCCGTAGGTAGCCTCACCTTGCGGCAGCGTACAGCGGATGTAGGCCACCGCTCGGCTGTCGCTCTGATGCCCCAGCGTATGCTCGTGGTAATCTTCGATCGCCAGCGGCAAGCCGAAGCGCCGGCGCAGCGCATCCACCGCGCTGGAAAGCAGACCGTTGCCGGCACCCTGCAGGCGCAGTGGCTCTCCCTCGCAAGCAACTCGCGCGTTGAAACTGTAGGCCTCAACCCCATGACTTTCCGTCTGGTAGCTCAACAGCTGCAAGCACGGCTGCTCCACCAACCCATAGGTGTCGCGGAATAAGCGCCACAGCTGTGCGCCGCTCATTTCCTTCCCGCTGCCGTCGGTCGCACGCTGCACCACCTGGCCGAAATCAATCTGCAGACCGCGCGGCAACGCCAGCCCATGATTTTGTTCCAGTAGCCAGGCAGCCCCGCTTTTACCGGACTGGCTGTTGACCCGTATCACCGCCTCATAGCTGCAGCCGACATCGGCGGGATCGAGCGACAGGTAAGGCACTTGCCACCAGCCATCTTGTCGCTGCCGTTGCGCGGCGAAACCTTTTTTGATCGCATCCTGATGCGAACCGGAAAAGGCGGTAAACACCAGCTCACCGGCATAAGGATGGCGAGGATGCACCGGCAGCTGATTGCACTGTTCCACTACTTCCACCACCTGTTTCAGGCGGCTGAAGTCCAGGCCCGGCGCCACGCCCTGGGTATAGAGATTCAACGCCAGCGTAACCAGATCGACGTTGCCGGTACGCTCTCCGTTGCCGAACAGGCAGCCTTCGACCCGATCGGCACCGGCCAGCAGCGCCAGCTCCGCGCAGGCCACGCCGGTACCGCGATCGTTATGCGGATGTACGCTGATCGCCACATCGGCGCGACGGCTGAAGTGACGGCAGAACCACTCAATCTGATCGGCATACACGTTGGGCGTACTCACCTCCACCGTCGCCGGCAGGTTGATGATCATCGGCCGCTGCGGCCCCGGTTGCCACACCTCCGCCACCGCCTCGCAGATCTCCAGCGCGAACTCTAATTCGGTAAAGCAGAAGGTTTCCGGCGAATACTCGAAGCACCAGGCGGTATCGGGCTGAGCCTCGCAATGCCGGCGAATGCGCCGCGCGCCGTTCACCGCCAGCGCCACGGTTGCGGCCTTATCCTGACGGAACACGATGTCGCGAAACATCGGCGCCGTGGCGTTGTACAGATGCACGATAGCCCGTGGCGCCCCCAGCAGCGCCTCGAAGGTGCGATCGATCAGATCGTCTCGCGACTGCGTCAGCACCTGAATCGTGACGTCGTGCGGGATCAGTTGCTCGGCGATCAGCGTGCGCACAAAATCGAAATCCGTTTGCGACGCCGAAGGGAAAGCCACCTCAATCTCTTTGAAACCGCACTGCAACAACAAGTGATAGAATTCGCGCTTGCGCGCGTTATCCATCGGCTCCGCCAGCGCCTGGTTGCCGTCGCGCAGATCGCTGGAGCACCAGCGCGGCGCCTGCCGCAGGGTACGCGCAGGCCACTGGCGGTCCGGTAACGTCACCGGCGGGAACGGTCGGTATTTGCTTGAAGGATCGATTAACATGGGCTTCTCCTGGCACCTGAGTGAACGATAGCGTCATTATTTCCCGCCATCGCCTCTTCTTCTCCCGCTTTGCGGACAACCGTCGTCGCAAAGCGGACAACAAAAAAATTTGCATCCTGCGCCAGTGAGACAACAATTAGTTTTGACGTTTTCACCCACGCGACGGCAGTGCGCCGGGCGCTCTACTCTGATTGTCAACGGAGGCGAACATGAGCCTGTATGCAACCCTGGAAGAAGCCATCGAGGCCGCACGTGAAGAGTTTATCGACACCGCCGAAGGCGGCGGCGATGACGAACCGCCGGTGCCGCAGCAGTTCAATCTGCAAAAGTATGTGATGCAGGATGGCGACACGATGTGGCAGGCCGAATTCTTCGAAGATGAAGGCGAAGCGGTGGAATGCCTGCCGCTGCGCAGCGGTGCGGCGGCGCAGGCGATATTCGACGGTGACTACGACGAGGTGGAGATCACCGCCGAGTGGATAGACGAAAATACCCTGTACGAATGGGAAGAAGGCGACTTCCAGCTCGAGCCGCCGCTGGATACCGAAGAAGGCCAGGCCGCGGCCGATGAATGGGATGAACGTTAACCCGCACCACGTTTTTATCGCCAAGGAGGCAGCATGATTATCCGCCGGGCCCGCCCTACCGACTACCCCGCCATTTTACAGCTGCAGGGGGAAAACGTGCCGGAAGCGCTCGACGAGCGCCGAAAACGGCAGGGATTTATCGTATCGCGCATGAATGAGGCGCAGCTGACGGCGATCAACCGCGGCATCGGCATACTAGTGGCCGAGCAGGAGAACCAACTGGCAGGGTTCGTTTGCCTGATGCCCGCCGACGTGCAACCGCGGCCGCCGGTGGTGGATGCGATGCTGGCGACGCTCGCCACGCAGTCGTTTGCCGGGCGGGCGCTGAGTGAGCAGCGGGTGTTTCTCTACGGCCCGGTTTGCCTCGACGCCGCCTGGCGCGGCAAAGGCGTGCTGAAACGCCTCTACGCCGCCGTCAAAGCGTACACCAGTCATGACTACGACGTGGGCGCGCTGTTTATCGACGACGACAATCCGCATTCGTTGGCCGCTCACGTGCAAGGGTTGGGCATGACGGCGCTGGCGCCTTTCCATTGTGGGCAGAAAGGCTATCAGCTGGTGGTGTTCGCCACCCGCTGAGCAGGTTTATTCATAGGGGCCATGCTGCGCATCGAACGGCAGCATAAAGGTGTCCACCACCATCGACAGCGGCACATCTATCACCGTGACGTAACGCCAGGGCGTATCGCGCAAATCCCACTGCACGCCGGGATAGTACTGGTGGCCATGCCCCGCACCGGGCACGGTGCGGCTGATGATGCTGCCGCAACCGGTTAAGACCATCACGCCGGCCGCCACGCAGGCCAGCCGAAGGTAGGAAGAGAGCTTCACGACATTGACTCTGAGCAAAGGGTTGTTTCGCGAGTGAACAACGCATCGGCCGCAGTCTATCACAGTTCCCTTTCTCTTCCGGTACCGGCGCGCGTAAGCAAAAGGTAAAAAAAAACGGGGAACGCGCCATGCGCATTCCCCGTCTGAGCGTTACCGTTCAGCGATTAACGTCGGCCCGTTGGGTGTGCCAGCGGGTTGTGCGGCAACTGCTGATAGTGCTCACGCCAGGCAGCGCCTTCCGGCAACAGCCAGACGCGCTGGTGCAGACGAGCCAGCGTGACCGGATCGCTCAGCAGCTCCAGACGTTTGCCCTTCACCAGCTTCTCCGGCCCCAGCTGCAGCGCTTCGTTCACCCGCTCCTCGCGGTTGCGATCGAGGGTAGCACGCAGATGGTGACGCGCCGTCGCCAACGCCGTCGCCAGCGCGTTGAAGGACGGGTTGACCACCGCATGCATAAAGCCGTTGGTCAGCGCGCGGTTGCGGTTGAGATGCAGGTACTCTTCCGTCGCCAGCAGCTCGCGCGGCGGGTTGTACTCTTCCGGGATCAGGAACAGCTTGGCGCGTTTGCTCTTCATGCCCAGCGTCGCGCGGCTCGACAGTACCGACACGAACGGCGACAGGATCAGCGAGAACACGATCGGCGACAGCCACCACAGGAAGCGCAGATCCAGCCACGCCATGCCGCCGGCCCATACCAGGCCCAGCAACATCTGCGAGCCATGGCGGCGGAACGCTTCGCCCCAAGGCGTATCGTCATCGTCACGCTGCGGCGAATTCCACACCACTTCCCAACCGAGGAAGGCGCTCACCACGAACACGGTGTGGAACAACATGCGCACCGGCGCCAGCAGCACCGAGAACAGCATTTCCATCAGCATCGAAATGAACAGACGGAACGCCCCGCCGTACTCTTTCGCGCCCTTGGCCCAGATCAGCACGATGCTGAGCAGCTTCGGCAGGAACAACAGTACCAGCGTGGTGGAGAACAGCGCTATCGCCAGCTCGGGCCGCCACTGCGGCCAGACCGGGAACAGCTGCCGCGGCTGCAGGAAGTATTGCGGTTCCATCAGGGTGTGCACCACCTGCAACGCGGTGGAGAGCGCCAGGAACATGAACCACAGCGGCGCCGACAGGTAGGACATGACGCCGGTCAGGAACACCGCGCGGTGCACCGGGTGCATGCCTTTCACCAGGAACAGGCGGAAGTTCATCAGGTTGCCGTGGCACCAGCGACGGTCGCGTTTCAGCTCGTCCAGCAGGTTGGGCGGCAGCTCTTCATAACTGCCCGGCAGATCGTAAGCGATCCACACGCCCCAGCCGGCGCGGCGCATCAGCGCCGCTTCAACGAAGTCGTGCGACAAGATTGAACCGGCGAAGGAACCCTCGCCCGGCAGCGGCGCCAGCGCACAGTGCTCGATAAACGGCTTCACGCGGATGATGGCGTTATGGCCCCAGTAGTGCGACTCGCCCAGCTGCCAGAAATGCAGGCCGGCGGTAAACAGCGGCCCGTAAACGCGGGTAGCGAACTGCTGCACGCGCGCATACAGGGTATCCATACCGGACGCCTTCGGCGCGGACTGGATGATGCCGGCGTTCGGGTTGGCTTCCATCAAACGCACCAGCCCGGTGAGGCATTCGC
Source organism: Serratia sp. SSNIH1 (assembly GCF_002935055.1). Taxonomy (NCBI): domain Bacteria; kingdom Pseudomonadati; phylum Pseudomonadota; class Gammaproteobacteria; order Enterobacterales; family Yersiniaceae; genus Serratia; species Serratia sp. SSNIH1. Next base: position 2,437,369 of record NZ_CP026383.1, on the reverse strand, counting down.
CGCTCATCACGCTGTCGGCGTCCAGGATCACCATGTAGCTGTACTCACCGCCCCAACGACGACAGAAGTCGTCGATGTTGCCGCTCTTGCGTTTTACGCGACGGCGGCGGCGGCGATAGAAGATGCGGCCGTGGCCGTCGACATCGCGGCACAGCTCCATCCACGCCTTTTGCTCCGCCACGCAGATGTCCGGATCGTAGCTGTCGCTCAGTACGTAGATATCGAAGTGTTCCAGCTGACCGGTCGCAGCGACGGACTCATAGGTCGCACGCAGGCCGGCGAACACGCGTTCGACGTCTTCGTTACAGATCGGCATGATCAGCGCGGTGCGGTGCGCCGGGTTGATCGGCTCATCGCCCTTGATGGTGGAGGAAATGCTGTATTTGTCTTTACCGATCAGCAGCTGCAGGAAGCCCATCAGCGCGGTCCAGAAACCGGCCGAGACCCAGCAGAACAGTACGGCGAACAGGATCAGAATGCCGGTTTGCAGCACATACGGCAGCAGCTGCAGCACCGACTGCATCAGATCCTGATCCAGCATGGCGATAGGATCGATCAGCGCCCAGCCCTGATAAGGCAAGATGGTTTTCATGTACCAGGTGGCGATGCCGGTCTGCACCAGCATCAGCACCAGCAGCACATAGCGGCGCATGGAACCGACAACGCGCCAGCGGTTCTCGGCCTCGGCCTCCTCTTTGGTGGCGTGCCGATTGTGCGGCGAACGCCCCAGCAGAGAATCCCAGAAGCGCGCCACCGGGTTGGTACGCCAGGCTTCCGGGAACATGGTGGTTCGTTTGATCGGCGGCGTCGCCTTCAGAATGGCGCGCCCTTCGGCGTCGGTGTCGAAATCGTCATCGCTGACCGCATCCGGCCAGGCGCTTTCGATGCGCGGTTTGACCGAGGCCAACGCCACGTCATCCGCCGACAGGCTGTTGACGTTGGCGTCGGCGGCGCCCATCTGCCGATGGAGCGCCTCCAGTGCCTGAGCGTCATCCGCCGTGTGAGGGTTGAGCGCCTCCGACCGCTCAGCGGTCAGAGGCAGCGCCGCAAGATAATCCTGGGCGGGTTGAGTAGGCTTATTCATTGGCAGGTAGCTGATAGCTCCAGGTTTCCGACAGAGTCTTATCGCCATTGACCAGCGCCGCGCGCATTTCTACCGGCTTCTTGTCGTCTTTCACTTTCAGACGTACCGTCAAGCGCCAGCCTTTGGTCACTGGGTTATAGCGGACGTTGTTTTCTACCATTTCACCGTTGTCGCCGATGCTGATCTGAGAAGCGACCGGGGTGTTGGCGTCCAGCCCTTTCAGCACCGGGCCGACGAAGTCGACCAGGAAGGCCACGCTGCCGTCAGGCTCGCGAATCAGGTTGGACTGCTTCACGTCACCGGTCGAACGCATGGTCCGCGCCACATAGGCGATGTCTTGCGAATGCAGTTTGTCTTCGTCGCGGGTGAAGTTCAGACGGTAGCTCAGCGTCAGCGGCTTTTTGGCTTCCGGCAGCGTATCCGGCGTCCAGAACGCCACGATATTGTCGTTGGTTTCATCCGCCGTCGGGATCTCCACCAGCTCGACCTTGCCTTTACCCCAGTCGCCCTTCGGTTCGATCCAGGCGCTTGGGCGCAGATCGTAACGATCGTCCAGATCTTCGTAATCCTTGAAGTTGCGGCCGCGCTGCAGCAGACCGAAGCCTTTCGGGTTCTCGACGGTATAGGTGCTGACGGACAGGTGTTTAGGATTGTTCAGCGGGCGCCAGATCCACTCGCCGTTGCCGGCATGGATAGACAGACCGTTGGAGTCGTGCAACGCCGGGCGATAGTTCAGCGTCGGCGACGGCTGGTTCGGCCCGAACAGGTACATGCTGGTCAGCGGTGCCAGGCCCAGTTTACCCACCTTGTCGCGCAGGAACACTTTAGACTCGACGTCCACGGTGGTGTCGCGGCCCGGGATCACCGTGAAACGGTAAGCGCCGGTGGCGCGCGGGGAATCCAACAGCGCGTAGATCACCAGGTGTTTGTCGCCCTGCTTCGGACGCTCAACCCAGAATTCGCGGAAACGCGGGAACTCTTCGCCGGACGGCAAAGCGGTATCGATAGCCAGGCCGCGAGCGGAAAGCCCGTAAACCTGCCCTTTACCCACCACGCGGAAATAGCTCGCGCCCAGCAGGCTCATGATCTCATCGTTTTTGTCGGCGCTGTTGATCGGGTAGATCACCTTAAAGCCGGCAAAGCCGAGGTTTTTCACCGATTCAGGGTCGTGTTTGACCGAACCGAAGTTGAAGTAATCCGGGCTGTACTTGATCTGTTTTACGCTGGTGGAGGTGACTTCATTGATTTTCACCGGCGTGTCGAAGTACATCCCCTGATGATAAAACTCAAGCTTGAAAGGGGTTTTCAGCTTGCTCCAATAGGCTTTATCGTGATTGAACTGAATCTGCTGATAGTCTGCGAACTTCATCTCGCGGAACTGAGAAGGAAGGTTGCTTTTCGGGGCTTCGAAACCTTTGGCGGCCAGATCCTGCGCCTGCTTGGCCACATCATCAATAGAAAAGGCCCATGCCGGCGAACTGAACAGCGTGAACAATACGGTAGCACCTAACCAACGAACGCTCGCGGCGCGTGGTTGTCCGGATAATATATTAACTAGCACATCCCCCCCCTATTCGTGTGCTCAAATCATTTAAATCCATATTAATGGATTACTCAGCTTTCCGACAACATGATAAATGGATGGTTCATGTTTACGGCTCATTGTTTAAGCAGCTGATGGAACACCAGCGTAGCAAGCCGCGCAACAAGACGCTATGGAAAAATGCGGGGGGCTATAGTAGGGTTTCGGATAACAATTTAACGTTTGACGACTTATTAAGCGTGTTAATGAGCACCCGATTAAATCACCAGCGGTAATCTATGACTAAAGGCAGCAAACAGCGCGAGTTTTTCCTCGATTCGATCCGAGCCTATTTGATGTTGCTCGGGATTCCGTTTCACCTCTCCCTGATTTATTCCAGCCATGCCTGGGCGGTGAACAGCGCGTCCCCCTCCTTCTCGCTCACGGTGCTGAACGACTTCATCCACGCTTTCCGCATGCAGGTGTTCTTCGTGATATCCGGCTACTTCTCCTACATGCTTTACGAGCGCTACGAGCGCCACCAGTGGCTGAAGGTCAGGCTGGAGCGGGTGGCGATCCCGCTGTTGAGCGCCATCCCGCTAATTACGGTGCCGCAGTTTTTCATGCTTAAATATTTCACCGATAAATTAAACGGCTGGGATGAATTTTCTCTCTATCAGAAATTAAATGTAACAGTTTGGGAATTGGTTTCTCATCTGTGGTTCTTATTGACGCTGTCGTTGTTAACCTGTGCCTGCTTTTATCTGTTCCGTAAAATCAAGCGTCAAACTCGTGAACATATTCCGGCGTTAATAAACAGACTGCGTGGATTAGGAAACATCTCACTGTGTTTCTTTATTTATGCGGTATGCTATTCGGCCGCACACCGTATTATTTTAATTGTCGCGCCGCAGCTATTATCCAACGGCCTGTTCAATTTCGTGGTGATGGAGACGATGTTCTACCTGCCGTTCTTCATCCTCGGCGCTTATGCGTTTAAGTACGTGTGGCTTAAGGAGATTTTTCTGCGTCGCTCGCCGCTGGCGTTGCTCGGCTCGCTGCTGCTGTTTATCGCATATATGCTGAATCAAAAGCTGTTGGCACACAGCAGCTATATGTTCGAGCTGGAAGTGGTGATCAAAACCCTAATGGGGATCCTGATGACCAACGTGGTGTTCTCTTTCGGGCATAACCTGCTGAATTATCACTCGCCGCGCATCACCTATCTGGTCAACGCCTCACTGTTTATATATCTGGTGCACCACCCGTTGACCCTGATATATGGCGCTTTCGTGACGCCTTATATCGGCAACAACCTGTTGGGATTCTTGCTGGGCCTGCTGTTTGTGTTCTCGCTGGCCTTCGCTTTATATGAACTGCACAAGCGTATTCCGGTGCTGCGCTTCTTGTTCTCCGGCAAACCGCAATAACCTTGCGCCCCTGTAAACCCGATCGTTTGCAGGGGTTTCCTGTCATCTTGCCGTCGTGCAAAAAGCCTATACTGGTGATTTGCATGCAAAGCACACATTGCTCAGCCTGGCGCCGTCCGTTAGGGCAAAGTGATACGGCTGAATAGATACCCTAATCGTTATAACTGCGATGCATAAGTAGAAATCCGGATCCCTGCCTTACGGTAGTGATTGGGCTCAACACCCCCGAAGGGCTGCGCGATCGTTTACTTCATTCGATGGCGTTAGCTGCATCTCCCTTCCGTCACGACAGAGAGGATTTTGAATGACTGATAAGAAGACCCCGGCTCAGGAAGCCGAAGTGGAAAACGCCACCCTGCTGAAGATCCTCGGTAGGCTGCTGTCCGCGTTGGACGCCTCAATCAGCGGCAAAGAACGCAGCGTTTTGGTCACTGAACTCTCCAACTTCAATCTCGACGGCATTTCCGAAACGGAAAGCAAGTTGGCCAGCGAGCTGATCAAACGGGCGCTGGAATCGCTCGACCACTAACCCTACCGCGCCTGCAAACCATTGAGCCTGCCTGCGCGGGCTTAATGGTTTTTCCCTCAGCCACGATCGGCCATTGTTGCCAAAGCCGAAATACAGCAGCCTGATAATGTTGGATAAAAGGCAGGATTCTCTCTCTTCTCCTCACTTTCTTCGGTTAATCACACCAAAGGGCAATAATTGATCGGTTGTTTTCGCAATCAGCCTTGGCGTTTTACCCACTAAACACGCTATCATCGACACACGCGCAGTGCCCCCTATCCCCCAGCCTCAGGAGAACGATATTTTGGATGCCAGCACCATTAACAGTTTGTTCGTCATCGGTGCCGTGCTGGTGGGGGCAAGCATTCTGCTCAGCTCATTTTCTTCCCGGCTCGGTATTCCGATCCTGGTGATCTTCCTGGCGATCGGCATGTTGGCCGGCGTCGACGGCCCCGGCGGCATCGTCTTCAGCAATTATCCGGTCGCTTACCTGGTCAGCAACCTCGCGTTGGCGGTGATCCTGCTCGACGGCGGCATGCGCACCCGGGTCAGCTCTTTCCGCGTCGCCCTGTGGCCGGCGCTGTCTCTCGCCACCGTCGGCGTGGTGATCACCGCCGGCCTGACCGGCATGGCCGCCGCCTGGCTGTTCAATCTCGATCTGCTGCAGGGCTTGCTGATCGGCGCCATTATCGGTTCCACCGATGCCGCCGCGGTCTTCTCGTTGCTGGGCGGCAAAGGCTTGAATGAACGTGTCAGCGCCACGCTGGAGATCGAGTCCGGCAGCAACGATCCGATGGCGGTATTTCTCACCATCACGCTGATTGCGATGATCGCCGCCGGGGAAACCGCGCTGAGCTGGACCTTCCCGCTGCATCTGATGCAGCAGTTCGGCATGGGCATCGTCTTCGGTCTGGGCGGCGGCTGGCTGCTGCTGACGCTGATCAACCACATCAAACTGGCGGACGGCCTTTATCCGCTGCTGGCGGTGAGCGGCGGCATTCTTATTTTCGCGCTGACCACCGCGCTGGACGGCAGCGGCATTCTGGCGGTGTACCTGTGCGGCCTGCTGCTGGGAAATCGACCGATCCGCAACCGTCACGGCATCGTACAAACCTTCGACGGCCTGGCCTGGCTCAGCCAGATCGGCATGTTCCTGGTGCTCGGCCTGCTGCTCAACCCGCACGAACTGCTGCCGATCGCCATCCCTGCCCTGCTGCTGTCGCTGTGGATGATCCTGTTTGCCCGCCCGCTGTCGGTGTTTATCGGCCTGCTGCCGTTCCGCAGCTTTACCCTGCGGGAACGCGGCTTTATTTCCTGGGTCGGCCTGCGCGGCGCAGTGCCGGTGATCCTGGCGGTGTTCCCGATGATGGCCGGCCTGCCCAACGCCCAGCTGTTCTTCAACGTGGCGTTCTTTGTGGTGCTGGTCTCCCTACTACTGCAAGGCACCACGCTGTCGTTTGCCGCCAAAAAAGCCAAGGTGATCGTGCCGCCGGCGCTGACGCCGATCTCCCGCGTTGGGTTGGATGTGCACCCGGAGAACCAGTGGGAGCAGTTCGTGTATCAGCTTTCGGCAGAAAACTGGTGCGTCGGCGCGGCGCTGCGTGAGCTGAGAATGCCGCCCAACACCCGCATCGCCGCCCTGTTCCGCGGCAAAGAGCTGCTGCACCCTAGCGGCAGTACCCGACTGCGGGAGAACGATATTCTGTGCGTCATCGGCCATGAGCACGACCTGCCGATCCTCGGCAAGCTGTTCAGCCAGGCGCCGGCCGTGACGCTCGACGAGCGCTTCTTCGGCGACTTTATCCTGCAATCCGACGCCCGTTTAAGCGACATCTCGCAGCTTTATGGCCTCAATCTGCAAGACGACGTGGACGAGCAGCAGACGCTTGGCCAGTTCGTCATTCAGCTGATTGGCGGCGAACCGGTGATCGGCGACCAGGTGGAATGGGACGGCCTGACCTGGACCATCGCCGAAATGGACGGCAATCAAGTCAGAAAAATAGGCGTGCGGATCGTAACCGACTGACGCTGCCGCACCGGCTGCGTTACCAGACGAGGGAACTTCTGGCCTTAAGAACGTTCTTAATCACTATCATGATGCATGAAGTACGGCGCCGCTGAATTATATCCGGTTGATATAAAAACAATTTAACAGCGGCGCCAACAGGGATTAGGGATGTGAACGGCAAGACTCGATTTCTTTCGGTGATGACAATCATGGCGCTGGGCGTAGCGGCGCTCGATCTCAGCATCGCCGGTTTGGTCCATAGACTTTTAATTGGATAATTTAAACGTGAAGCAGCGGGAACAAGAAAAAGACATTCTGGGGAAAATACTGGTGACGGTGTCCGCGCTTTGCCTGATTCTGGTGGCGGCGTTCCTCATCTGGGGATTCGTGCTGGATTGATACCGCGCGACGCTCAGAGATAAAAAAACCGCCGCGGCGGTTTTTTTTATGGGTCAGGCGATCAGATCTTGCAACCTTCGCAGTCCGCTTCGTCTTCGAGGAACTCAGGGACCTCTTTTACCTTCTGCGCCGCTTTTTCTTCGGCTTTCGCCAGTTCGGCATCGATATCAAAATCGAAAATATCATCACTCATCGCTTGGTCCTCACTCTGCTTCACGTTCAAACGCTGAGTATAATCGACAAGCCGCCGGCCGGAAACCTTTCAGTTTGCCGCCGCCAGCTGCGGTGGCTCATCCTGCGGCTTTTTTCCGTAGGCCATGTCGTACACGTCGTAGAAGTCGATTTCGCCCTTGTTGCCGATGATCACCCGCATCTTCTGTTTCAGCGCGGCGCCGATAGACGGCTCATCCAGCAGCTGCTGCACCGCATAAGGCGACAGCGCGCGGGTAAAGTACCATTCGCCGTTGTAGCAAACCCGCAGATCCAGCACCCCGATGTCCTCGAAGCGGTATACCGGCCGGATCTCTATCAGCAGCATGGCGAACATGAACAGCACGAAAGCGGTGAAGCCCAGGAAGGCATATATCCCCATGTAAGGCACCTGGTACATCACGGCGATCACCGCGAAATAACCGGCGAACATGGCAAGGCACAGATAGCGGTGAGTGCGGGCGAATTCGCTGTTGAAGCGCGGCTTGCCGTCACGCCCTTCGCGCCGATTGATCTGTTCAATCTCTTTAACCAAGATGCTTTTAATCGCGTCCATCGTTACAACCTTATGCTGGAAACAGCATTGCCATCAAATCTCACCGCCAAAAGTAACACAAGTACAGTTTCGCCGGGTAGATCAGTTAGCCAACTTAATGGCGGCAACTGTTATAGTTCGGATTCAGCGCGGCTGGGCGGCCTTGCCTTGCGCAAACATGAACATGCGCTGGGCTACATCGTCGGCCTGTTTGATTTTCTGCTTTTGCGGTTCGTTGCTGCGTTGAATGGCGCGGGCGTAAGCGATTTCATGAGCCTGATCGATCATCGCGATGATCCGGTCACGTTCGGTCTTCTCCATATTGCCCAACATGGTGGTGATAATCGCCTGATAAGCGTTGGACGCGGCGCTCAGCGCTTTCTCTCTCGCCTCGAGGGCGGCGACGCGTTGCAAGAGTTCCTGCAGTTGCTCGGAGTGAGACATATCGACCTCCTGTTGCCGGGCAGCAAGCCTGCCTGATTACAGTTTAGCAAAGGATCGAAAGAGAAAGAGGAAGGAAAGCCAGCGGTTACGGTAAAGCACACCCGAAAATCCCAACGAGGAGCCGATAGTGCAAATCAACCCGGGTGCGCTTTACGGTAAGCGCGGTGAGATGAAGGGAAGAAAGCTGGCGCGCTATGCAGGACTCGAACCCGCGTCTATCAATTTTCAAGCCAAAACAAGCCATTATAAAACCAATCACTCTGCCAACTGAGTTAATAGCGCGTTCCTTCGCTTCGGGGTGCCATTATCCACAACAACCTTATGGACTCAAGCTTTTTTAGCATAATACCCTGAATTTACAGATAAGTCTTAGGTTATCGATAGCGTTATGGCATTACGGCAGCTCAATAATCCGGTAATCGCCGGTGATGAGCGGCTTGCACAAAATCTTGTAGCCATCGCTGTCAAAGTGGCTGGCCGCGCTCTGCAGCCGCTGTGCCTGCGCCAGGCTGCTGACCGAGCCCAGATAAAACCAATTGTGAATTACATGGTACTGGCGCAGCGTCTCGCCCTGCTCTTCCAACGCCACTCGCCCGGCGAACGGCCAACAGGCGATGCGTAGCTGTTCCAGCGCCGCGCCGAGCCGCCGCGCATGTTCCTGCGCCGGCTCCACGCCGCAGCAGGCACCGGCGCACTTGCGCAGGCTGTAGCGGAAGCAGGCGCGCCCGGCGGGCAGCTTGTCGATCCCCAGCTTGCCGTAACATAAACGATGCTCGTCGGCGATGGCGCGCAGCTTTTCCAGCGCGGCATGGCGATTGGCAAACAGCCCATAAAGGTGGGGCGTGACGGCGAAATCGATCTCTTTGGCGTGGGCAATCGTCACCGTGTCCGCCTGCAGACGCAGCGCGCACAGCTGTTTCGAGCGCCGCAGGCGTTTGTTGAACAGCGGCTGCTGTTGCTTGATCAATTGCGCCTCCAGCAGCAGTGCCCCCAACTCGCCCGCAGTCTCAATAAAGCTGATGTGCCGGGTTTGCCGCAGCATTTTTGCCTCATCCTGGGCACGGAAATGTGCCATTACGCGGCTGCGTACGTTGACGCTTTTACCGATGTAAAGCGGCAGGCTTTCGCTCTGGCCGTGAAACACATAGACGCCCGGCCCTTTGGGCAACGGCGCCAGGCAGGCGCGCAGGTGCTCCGGGTATTGGTAAATGTCGATTTCCGGCTCGAGGCGGTTTGGCATCATGGCGGCGGCGTTATCCTGCTGATGAATGAATACTGGTTTTTTAGCCAGTATAGCGTGCCGCACAGCCGGTTGCACACCCGGCGGATAATAACTCACCGTGATCTTTAGCGGGAAAGCCTTTACTATCCCCTTTCCAGCGGGCAAGCGCCTCACGTTTAGCGCCAGTTCAGGCTGGCGCTGCCATGATGGCAGACTGGAACCGCCGCTTTTATCGTTATGGAAAACCTGGGCATGCCATCACTGAAACTCACACCCCGTCGTCTGGCGTTGATCGCCGTCATCGTTTTCATCGCCGTCGCCATCGCGCTAACCCTTTATTGGCAACGCCCGCCGCAGCAGGATTACGTTACCGCACCGGCCCGCCTGGGCGATATCGAGAATGCCGTGTTGGCCACCGGGCGACTGGATGCCGTCGAACGCGTTAACGTCGGCGCGCGGGTCTCCGGTGAAGTCAAATCGCTGAAGGTCAAACTGGGGGATCGCGTCACCAAAGGACAGCCGATCGCCGACATCGACGATCTGCAACAGCGCAACGATCTGCGCAACGCCGAGGCGGCGCTGAACGTCATCAAAGCCGAACTGCAGGCCAAGCAGGCACAGCTTAAGCAGGCCGAGTCGCGTTTCAAACGCCAGCGGCGCATGCTGAACGACGAAGCCAGCTCGCGTGAAGACTTCGAAACCGCCGAGGCCACGCTCGCCACCACCCGCGCCGAACTGCTTTCGCTCAATGCGCGCCTGGTGCAGGCGCAGATTGAAGTCGACAAGAAAAAGATCGACCTGGGGTATACCCGCGTCGTCGCGCCGATGGACGGTATCGTCATCGCCGTGGTCACGCAGCAGGGGCAAACGGTCAACTCCACCCAAAGTGCGCCGACCATCGTCAAGCTGGCGCGGCTGGATATGATGACCATCAAGGCGCAGATCTCTGAAGCCGACATCACCCGCATTTCGCCCGGGCAAAAGGCTTACTTCACCATTTTCTCCGATCCGGATAAACGCTACGACGCCACGCTGCGCACCATCGAACTGGCGCCGGAATCGGTGATGAAAGACGACTCGCTCGCCGGCACCAGCTCCGCTTCGGGCTCCGGCACCTCGAACGCGTCGGTCTATTACAACGCGCTGCTGGACGTGCCCAACCCGGAAAACCGCCTGCGCATCGCCATGACCGCGCAGGTTTCCTTGCTGCTCGGCGAAGCGAAGAATGCTCTGCTGGTACCAATCCAGGCGGTGCATAAAACCGAAGGAAAAGTGCAACAGGTGCAGGTGCTGACCCAGGATCAGCGGCTGGAAACGCGCGAAGTGACCACCGGCATCACCAACAACGTCGACATTCAGATCCTCAGCGGCCTGAAAGCCGGTGAAACCGTGGTGCTGTCGCAGCCCGCCGCCAAGTCGGCTGAGGATGGCATTTTCCTGTGAACGCGATCATCGAGCTAAAAGGCATCAGCCGGACCTACACCAACGGCGGTCAGGCGCTGACGGTGTTGAAAGACATCGATTTGACCATCGCCGCCGGCGAGCTGGTGGCGATCATCGGCGCCTCCGGCTCCGGCAAATCGACGCTGATGAACATCATGGGCTGTCTCGACGTGCCGGATCGCGGCGACTACTACATCAGCGGCCAGAACGCCGCCCACCTATCGCCGGACGAACTGGCCCGCCTGCGCCGCGAGCATATCGGCTTTATCTTCCAGCGTTATCACCTGATGCCCGATCTCAGCGCGCTGGGCAACGTTGAAATTCCGGCCATCTACGCCAACGCCCGGCGCGATCAGCGGCGGCAGCGGGCAGCACAGCTGCTCGCTCGGTTGGGTCTGGAAGGACGCGAAGACCACAAGCCCGGCCAGCTTTCCGGCGGCCAGCAACAGCGCGTCAGCATCGCGCGCTCGCTGATCAACGGCGGCGAAATTATCCTGGCAGACGAACCGACCGGCGCGCTGGACACCCAATCCGGCCAGGAAGTGCTGGCGATCCTCAGCGAGCTCAATCAGCGCGGCCACACCGTGGTGATCGTCACCCACGATATGAACGTGGCACAACATGCGCAGCGCGTCATCGAGCTGCGGGATGGCGAGATCATCGCTGACAGCGGCCGCCAATCGGCGCCCGCCGCAGCGCTGCCGCCGCCGAACCGCAGCCGGCAAAGCGGCTGGCAAAGCCTGATCGACCGCACCCGTGAATCGCTGCACATGGCGCTGAAAGCGATGAACGCCCATCGCCTGCGCACCGCGCTGACCATGACCGGCATTATCTTCGGCATCGCCGCCGTCGTTACGGTCGTGGCGCTGGGCGAAGGGGCCAAGCAGCGCACGCTGGAGAATATCAAGGGACTTGGCACCAACGTGGTAAGCATCTATCCGGGGCGTGATTTCTTCGACGACGCCATCGACAGCATCCGCACCCTGGTGCCGGCCGATGCCGACGCGCTGGCGCAGCAAAGCTTCGTCGACAGCGTCAGCCCGGAGGTCAGCGCGTCCGACAGCATTCGCTTTCGCAGTAAATCCGCCACCGCGTCAATCACCGGCGTCGGGCGCGACTATTTCCGCGTCAACGGCATCACGCTGGTGCAAGGCGCCACCTTCCGCGACGATCGCAACGCGCTGCAGGAAGTGATCATCGACGACAACGCGCGCCAGGCGCTGTTCGGCGATTTCGGCGTCGAACCGCTCGGCCAGATCGTGTTTCTCGGCTCGGTGCCGGCGCGGGTGGTCGGCGTCGCCAAAAGCGAACGCAACTATGCGCCCAACCGCATCAGCGTCTGGATGCCCTACAGCACGGTGATGTACCGCATGGTCGGCAAAACCACGCTCAGCGGCATTACCGTGCGGCTGAAGGATGACGTCGCCAGCGAAGCCGCCGTCAGTGCCATTACGCAGTTGCTGACCCAGCGCCATGGCGTCAAGGATTTCATGACGTTCAACCGCGATCAGTTCCGTAAATCGATCGAGCGCACCTCGATGACGCTCAGCCTGCTGATCCTGATGGTGGCCTCGATCTCGCTGGTGATTGGCAGCCTGGGCGTGATGAACATCATGCTGGTCTCGGTGACCGAGCGCACCCATGAGATCGGCGTGCGCATGGCGGTCGGCGCACGGCGCGGCGACATCATGCAACAGTTCATGATCGAGGCGGTGCTGGTCTGCCTGATCGGCGGCGCATTGGGCATCGCACTGTCGTTCGCCGCCGGTTCGCTGTTCACCTCGCTGGCGGGCGGCATGTTCACCGCCATCTATTCCTGGCAAGCCGCCGCGACGGCGTTTTTCTGTTCAACCTTAATCGGCATGATCTTCGGTTATCTCCCCGCCCGCAAAGCGGCAAGGATGGATCCGGTCGTTTCATTGGCCAGCGAGTAACCCATGAAAATTTTCTCTCCCTTGGCATTAAGCCTCGCCGCCCTGCTCACCGCCGGCTGCGGCAACGCCCTGAAAAGCGACTACCGGGCGCCACAGGTCAACTACCCGACGAGCTGGCAGCACGCCGCCGAAAACGCCGCGCCGACGCCGTTCGACTGGCGCGATTTCCACGATCCCGAGCTCGACCGCTGGCTGCATCAGGTGATGGCCAGCAACAACGATCTGGCCGTCGCCGTGTTGCGCCTCTACCGCGCGCGCCTCGAGGCTGAACGCGTCGGCATCAGCACCGCGCCCGACGTCAACGCTTCGTTGAACAGCAACATCAATCGCCCGCTGTCGGAGTCCTCCGCCTGGAATAAAACCAGCGGCGCGACGCTCTCTACGAGCTATGAAGTCGACCTGTGGGGCAAATTGGCGCGCCAGCGCGACGCCGCCGAATGGGCCAGCCAGGCTTCCGAGCAGGATCTGCAGACGGCGCGCCTGACGCTGCTGGCCAACGCCGCCACGAATTACTGGCGCATCGGCTTCCTCAATCAGCAGATCGGCGTCAGCCAGGCGAGCATAGCCTACGCCAAACAGACGCTGCGGCTGGCCAACGCCCGCTACCGGGCCGGCAGCATCTCGGCACTCGACGTGGTGAACGCGGAACAAAACGTACTGACGCAGGAAAGCCGGCTGCTGACGTTGCAACACGAGCGTCAACAGGCGTTGAACGAACAGGCGGTGCTGCTGGGCGTACCTTCAGGCCAGACCACCATCGCGCCCGCACGTCTGCCGACGGCGGCAATGCCGCAGATCAGCACCGGCATTCCCGCCAACGTATTGAGCCGTCGCCCGGATCTCAGCGCCAAAGAGCTGCGGTTGCGCGCCGCTCTGGCCAACGTCGACGAGAAACGTCTGCAATACTACCCCGCTTTCAGACTGACCGGCTCGCTGGGCACCAGCAGCAGCGCACTGCTGGAGTTTCTGCGCAACCCGACGGGCAGTCTCGGCGCCGGCCTGACGCTGCCGTTCCTGCAATGGCGGCAAATGGGGGTGGATATCAAGATCGCCCGTAACGACTACGAACAGCAGGTGCTGGAATTCAGGCAGGCGCTGTACAAGGCGATGGGCGATGTGAATAACGCCCTGTCGCTGCGCGCGCAGCTGCTGGCACAAGAGGCGCAACTACAGGCTTCGCTGGCGCTGGCGCGCAAATCGGAGCGGCTGAACGAGGTGCGTTACCGGCAGGGCGCCGTCACCATTACCGATTGGCTGAATGCTCAGGAGCAGCGTCGTCAGGCGGAGCTGGCGGTGGACGAAAACCGCTTCGCGCAGTACCAGAACCTGGCGAAAATCTATCTGGAATTCGGCGGTTCATCGGCCCTCTAATCCAAACTGCCTGGCCATCCGGCCAGGTAGATTTTAAGCGGCAAACACATCAATTTTTCCTGTTTTATCTCCCGCACTCTCTATACTTCAAACATGGCCAATCAGACGAAAAACCGTCAAATCGCACAATTATTAGACCATTCTCGCACCAAATCGGTGCAAATACTTAAGTTAAACTGCTGTATTTGATCGCCGCAAGATATAACGTTAAGCTATAGATGCAAAATAATTAGTCACCTAAATGACATAACCTTGGTATAAACGGCCGTATTTTGTGATCCACATCTCAACTTAAATGTGGATAATGAATCGTCTTGAACCGCGATTCGATTAGCCGATTTGATAACTCGAAAACAACAGTGAACGGAGATTACGCTTTCACGAACAACGAATAATTCATTAAGGGATGATTATATGAAGTTAAGAAAAAAACGACATAAACCGATGCACATTAACGACATCACCATCATCGATGACAGCAAACTCAAGAAGGCGATCACCGCGGCGGCCCTGGGCAACGCGATGGAGTGGTTCGACTTCGGCGTATACGGCTTTGTCGCCTACGCACTTGGCCAGGTCTTCTTCCCCGGCGCCTCGCCCGGCGTACAAATGATCGCCGCGCTGGCAACCTTCTCCGTGCCCTTCCTGGTGCGTCCGCTCGGCGGTCTGTTCTTTGGCGCCATGGGTGACAAGTTCGGTCGCCAAAAGGTGCTCTCGGTCACCATTATCATCATGGCGGTCAGCACCTTCTGTATCGGCCTGATCCCGTCCTATGCGTCGATCGGTATCTGGGCACCGATCCTGCTGCTGCTGGCCAAGCTGGCGCAGGGCTTCTCCGTCGGCGGTGAATATTCCGGTGCGGCAATTTTCGTCGCCGAATACTCGCCGGACCGCAAACGCGGCTTTATGGGCAGCTGGCTGGACTTCGGCTCCATCGCCGGCTTTGTGATGGGCGCAGGCGTGGTGGTGCTGATCTCCAGCATCGTCGGCGAAGCCAACTTCCTCGACTGGGGCTGGCGTATCCCGTTCTTCATCGCCGCGCCGTTGGGCTTGATCGGCCTCTATCTGCGCCATGCGCTGGAAGAAACCCCGGCGTTCCAACAGCACGTGGACAAGATGGAGAAAGAGGATCGCAACGCCATCGAAAATCCGCCAAAAACCTCGTTCAAAGAGATCGCGGCCAAACACTGGAAAAGTTTGCTGGTGTGCGTCGGCATCGTGATTTCCACCAACGTGACCTATTACATGCTGCTGACCTACATGCCGAGCTACCTGTCGCATAACCTGCACTACTCGGAAGATCACGGCGTTCTGATCATCATCGCCATCATGATCGGCATGCTGTTCGTACAGCCGGTAATCGGCCTGACCAGTGACCGCATCGGCCGTAAGCCGTTCATTATCGGCGGCAGCATCGGCCTGTTGGCGCTGGCGATCCCGTGCTTCATTCTGATCAACAGCAACGTGATTGGCCTGATCTTCGTCGGTCTGCTGGTGCTGGCGGTGCTGCTCAACTCCTTCACCGGGGTGATGGCCTCGATTCTGCCGGCGATGTTCCCGACGCACATCCGCTACAGCGCGCTGGCGATTTCGTTCAACATTTCGGTGCTGATCGCCGGTGCGACGCCGACCGCCGCCGCTTGGCTGGTCGAAGTGACCGGCAACCTGTACATGCCGGCCTACTATCTGATGGTCGTGGCGGTGATCGGTCTTATCACCGGTCTGTACATGAAAGAAACCGCCAACAAACCGCTGCGCGGCGCGACGCCGGCTGCATCTGACCGTTCAGAGGCGAAAGAGCTGCTGCAGGAGACCTACGACAACATCGAACAGAAAGTCGAGGACATCAACGCACAGATCGCCGAATTGGAAAAGAAAAAGCAGATCCTGATCGACCAGCATCCCAAGCTGGACTGATCGGCGCTGAAAGACAAAAGCCACCCATTTGGGTGGCTTTTTTGCTTTGAATTCAACCGAAAGAATACGCAGCGCATTTTATGACAATCGGGTTTGATGGTAGGCTTTACAGCACACTCTTAATTGATGAAGCACGCGATCATGAGCAAAATGGACCTTCCCGTCATCATCGGCATCCTTGTTATGCTCACCCTGTGGCTCGGCGCACTCTTCAACATCGGCGATATCACCTTCACCATTTCACGCCTGTTCCACTGGATTGAAAGCCAACGCGGCTAACCCGCACAGGCGGTGGAAAACATCGGCTATGATTGAAAGACCTTACCGCCATTTTCCGCGATTATCGCTCGCGATAAAGGGGACTGTATCATGACCGATTATGCGTTCTACAATCAGATCCTGACACGACTGGCCGCCAATCACCCCGGCACGCTGGATGAAAAAACCTACGAACTGTGGAAACAAGACGCCACCAGCCCGCATGCGTTCGCCGATCCCTTCGCCTATCTCAAAACCAAGGGCCTGATACAGGCCTATGTGATGAGCGACATCGACGAGAACAACTATGATATCGACCCGAATCAAACGCGGATCACCACCGCCGGCCTCGAATTCATTCGCAACGGCGGGTTCAAATAAGGGCG
The DNA here is from genome assembly GCF_002935055.1 of Serratia sp. SSNIH1. NCBI lineage: Bacteria > Pseudomonadati > Pseudomonadota > Gammaproteobacteria > Enterobacterales > Yersiniaceae > Serratia > Serratia sp. SSNIH1. The sequence continues at coordinate 2,420,698 of NZ_CP026383.1, read as the reverse complement.
ACGCGCGCCAATAAAAAACCGCCAGACGGCGGTTTTTTACTCTACACGCATGCGGGCCGGCTCAGGCGGGGAAAGCCCGATAAAATATGCGCAGCACTTCGTTGTCGCCCTGGCGTAAAAAGCCGCCTTCAGGCTGCCAACGCAGATCGCGCGCCAGATTGAGATTTTCCCAGCCGACCGCGCCCCCCACGCCGATGCAAAGATTTTTATTGCCTGCGGCAAATCCCGCTCCGGTACCGATCATGGCATGCAGCAAACGGGGCGCCGCCGCGTCACGCAGGGAGAATATGCCGATAAAACATCCCTGCGGCGCGCGCAGCATATCGGCCATCGTGCGGATCTCGGTATCGTCCGGGCTAACGAAATGTTTGTATTGCTTATCGAACACCGTCTGCCACAGCTGCTTGTATTTCGCCTTGCTGAGCGCGCCTGAACGGTGGGCACAAAGCACCACCGCATCCCAGCACATCTCCCCGCTCAACGAAAGATACTCTTCCGTATCGGTTTGCGGCTTATCGGCGTAATGCCGTGCAAATTCAGCCGCATTCAAATGCGGCGGCACGGCCTGTCTGGCAACGTCACTCTTGTAGCGTTTGAAATTCAACCAATGCACGAGAAGCCTCCTCTTCACCCGGTAGATTAACAAACCGGCAGCCGTGGATGAGACGCGCCATCAAATCCAGGGCATCGTCGGCAGCGGCGATTTCGTCGTCATTCAGCCCCTGTTCCACCGACCGCTCAATCGCGTTCATCACCCCTGGAGCGCTGGTTTCATCCCCCTGTGACACCACGTCCAACACGGCTTTGCCAATCGCCAAACAAAGCTCATGATCAAACTCAACCTCTTTATACGGATACGGTTGCATAATCACTCCGATAAATTTTTACCCCAGAATACTAGACCACAATGGCGTATCGCGCCTGCCGCCGTAGCGCAGCGCTGTGTGCAACCGAAGAGAAATGCATCAGGCCCCGGGTTGATAGCCCGAAGCCCGATAAAAGGCAGGTTATTGCGATGCTTGTTCGGTAGGGCGAATAATAAAACAAGTGGCGGTTGCCGAAGCCAGCAGCTTCCCTTGCGCCGTTTTGAGCGTGCCTTCCGCGAAGGCCACGTTTTTGGCCGCATAGACCAGACGCCCTTCGGCGATCAGGTCAGTTTCCTTCGGCACAGGGCGCAACATTTTAACCTGCAGATCGACGGTGCCATACCCAATCCCCGCGCCCAGCGTACTGTGCACCGCGCAACCGGTCACCGAGTCCAAGACCGTGGCGGCAAAGCCGCCATGAACGCCCCCCAGCGGATTCAGGTGGCGCCCGTCAGCCCGCGCCAAGATGCGGATGTACCCCTCTTCAACCGCCACCGGTTTCATGGGCACGGTTTCAGCGATCGAAGCCGGTGGGATTTTACCGGCCATCGCAGCCTGTAACAGCGCCAGTCCTGTCATTTTTGTCGGGTCCATGGGTTTCTCCTCGGGTCAGTAAACCTCTCATATAGTAGAGGTCAGACCTGTTAGCTTGCTTTTTCGTGCGGATGCCACCTACGCCCTGACTCCTTTGAGTGTGACCAGCATCACTCTTTAGGGTTAATAACCACAAAATTATTAGTGCCTTTAGATTTAAAACAATTTTCTGCAGCCAACACGGCCGGAAACTGAGCGCAGTTAAGTTCAACATTATTAAGGCGTATTTATCATGGATTTCTTTCTGCAATTAGCGGTGATATTGGCATGCCTGCTGTATGGGGCGCGTAAGGGCGGCATTGCGCTGGGGTTACTGGGTGGGATCGGGTTAATGATCCTGGTGTTCGGCTTTCACCTGCAGCCCGGCAAACCGCCGGTAGACGTGATGCTGGTGATCATCGCGGTGGTGGCGGCCTCCGCCACCCTGCAGGCCTCGGGCGGGTTGGACGTCATGCTGCAGATCGCCGAACGGATGCTGCGACGTAACCCGCGCTATGTCTCGATCATCGCGCCGTTCGTGACCTGCATTCTCACTATCCTGTGCGGCACCGGGCACGTGGTGTACACCATCTTGCCGATCATTTATGACGTGGCGATCAAAAATAACATCCGCCCGGAGCGGCCGATGGCGGCCAGCTCGATCGGCGCGCAGATGGGTATTATCGCCAGCCCGGTTTCGGTGGCGGTGGTCTCACTGGTGGCGATGCTCAGCAGTTACACCTTCAATGGCCGCCATCTGGAATTCCTCGACCTGCTCTCTATCACCATACCTTCTACGCTGTGCGGCATTCTGGCGATCGGCATCTTCAGCTGGTTCCGCGGCAAAGACCTGGACAAAGACCCGGAGTTCCAGAAATTCATCTCAGTGCCGGAAAACCATCGCTATGTCTATGGCGATGCCGCCACCTTACTGGATCGGGTGCTGCCACGCAGCAACTGGATCGCCATGTGGATTTTCCTCGCCACCATCGCACTGGTGGCGGTGCTGGGGGCGTTTTCCGATCTGCGGCCCAGCTTCGGCGGCAAACCGCTCTCCATGGTCCTGCTGATCCAGATGTGCATGCTGATGGCCGGGGCGTTGATCGTCATCATTACCCGCACCAACCCGGCGTCTATCTCTAAAAACGAAGTGTTCCGCTCCGGCATGATCGCCATCGTGGCGGTGTATGGCGTCGCCTGGATGGCGGAAACCATGTTCGGCGCGCACCTGGCGCAGATCGAAGCCACGCTGGGCGTGCTGGTGAAAGAATATCCCTGGGCCTATGCGCTGATCCTGCTGCTGGTGTCGAAATTCGTCAACTCGCAGGCCGCCGCGCTGGCGGCACTGGTGCCGGTGGCGCTGGCAATCGGCGTCAACCCGGCCTATATCGTCGCTTCGGCGCCGGCCTGTTACGGTTATTATATTCTGCCGACCTACCCCAGCGATCTGGCGGCGATCCAGTTCGACCGCTCCGGCACCACCCGCATCGGCCGCTTCGTGATCAACCACAGCTTTATTCTGCCCGGCCTGATCGGCGTCAGCGTCTCCTGCGTCTTCGGCTGGATCCTCGCCGCGGCGTTCGGTTTCTTATGAGTTGTATTTCGGAGCCCTGCGGGGCTCCCCAAGCACGCGGCAATCCATGGGTATAGGGGATAACAAGAAAGGAAAAAATGCCGGTGCAGTACGAATTTCAGACACAAAAAAACCGCCTCTCGGCGGTTACGACATTACTACTTATTGCTTTGATTATTCGGTATTTTTGTTCCCTGGTACCCGGGGCGGGACTTGAACCCGCACAGCCATAAGCCGAGGGATTTTAAATCCCTTGTGTCTACCGATTTCACCACCCGGGCTCGGGAAAGTTGGAGGCGCGTTCCGGAGTCGAACCGGACTGGACGGATTTGCAATCCGCTACATAACCGCTTTGTTAACGCGCCTTTATTCTGTTTGCCTTTTCAGGCCAAAGCCGGTGATTCACCCACTTCGTTTTGTTCTTTTGGTTGGCGATGTTGAAATCGCTTATCCTAATCATCTGATTCTTAAGTAATTTATTTCGTTACTGCCGAATCGATGGACTGCATTATGGACTAAACCCCCCACCTTGGCAACCCCCCGAAATAGCAAAAAGTTCTCTAACGCTTTCAACTGCTTATTTTGTGGGCGCACTGTTCACAATGCCGACGCAAAGGCAAGCGGAATGTTGATTTTATATGCATCGGTTCAGGAATTCACGGGCAAATCGGTTCTTTTTTCTCGGCAGGTACCGCTTACCCGCGCCCTCTCCGGCTTTTCATTTGCTTATGGTGATGGGGTACCGTGCACAGCATCATCATGGGAGACATCGCGCAACCTCCGGCGCCACCATAAAAACCCAGCGATCGTGCCTGGCAAAACCGCGATCGTACCAAAAATACGCTGATCGGCATTCAGCAAACCAGGAGCAACAGCGGATAGCACCGCGCATAACAACAGAAACCACCGCAATCGGCGAATGCCGGGATGAGCGATTCCGACGATAGCCCCCACCAAACATGCCGGCAGAAAACCGAGCGCATAGGAAAAAGCCCCAATGAACACCAGCATTCCCAGCACATCGCCGACGTTAAAGTATCCGGGATCCACATAGCCACTGATACCAAACGTCATCAGCAGCAGCATCAGCATGCCCCCTAACGGCGGGGCGACCAGCCCGAAGAACAATATGCATCCTGCCACTCTTCTGACCAGATGCCGCATAGCGCCAGACGTCATACTCCCTCCCGTTCCCGCTTCCTTTGATACCGGCAGTGGATATTTAACCTATGGATTGCAATAAAAAGAGGCCCCAACCCGGCGGGCGCCGTAATCCATAGGCTTAAGTGGGTTTCTTCGAGGCCTTTTTCTTCGCCGCAGGCAACTGAGCATAAGTGAGCGCGATTAATTGGGAAAGCCAGGCGCTTTCGCCCCACTTCTCTTCCGGAATCACAAAACAAGGCTTTGCGCCCGGATAAGGTGGCGCTTCTGAATGTCCGTTCAGAAACGCTTTGCCACCCGGCGTCGGTTTAACAAACAACCGATCATCACAGACCAGCGCCACCATTTTCTCAGCGCAATAAATACCATACTCACCGAACATCTTCTTCGCCGAAAGCTTACCCGACGCAGAGATATTGCCGATGATAAACTCTACCGTACTCAGTTTTGAAACCATCGGGCTCCCTTCTTCGTATTCGCAGTACATCCGTATCAAACTCGGTTCAATTTACTCTTATCCAGAGAGTAAACGTTATAGAAACCTACAAGTCGCCCTCTTTTGTCGTCTAAAGAACGCCTCGCCGCAATAGTAAAACGCCCGATAAAACTCATCGGGCGACAATGGCTTGAACGACATCACGATTAATCAGTAACAAAGATGGCGGAATCAACGTCGGTAGCGGCTATCCGCCCAAGCGACGCCGCCCAGCAGGGTTTAATCCTTGTTATCAGACTCGCGGAAACATCCCTTCTTGAAGTCGTTTGTGCAGCATCCCCGAGCGGCGATACCGCCTGAAAAACCACTGGGATGTCCAGACTATTTGCGAGGAGAGAAAAAGTACATCATGTAAGAAGAACGCGCGATTCTGTTGCTTCGGTATATCGAATCGACGGCCAGAAACATAGCCGCTGATTAAAGAGGGGTGAGGTACAGAAAGCGAGAGGGAATAGAAAACGAAAAAGGGGCCGAGGCCCCTTTCGCTTACCTGCCGAATCACGGGGATTCAGCAGGCTAATGTTTGGAGCGGGAAACGAGGCTCGAACTCGCGACCTCAACCTTGGCAAGGTTGCGCTCTACCAACTGAGCTATTCCCGCATTACCAGAACTGACTGATTTCTTTGCTATCTTTCGGCAATTCATCGTTGTCGTCTGATGCGATGCATTCTACTTACCTGACGTGATGAGTCAATAAAATTGTTGGCTCATCACGATCGTTTGCCGATTTTTGCAGCGCATCGATCACGGTTCCAGCAGATCGTTGCGCGCAGCATTCAAATATTGGAACATCGACCAGAAAGTCAGTACCGCCGCGATATACAGCAAACCGATCGCCACATACTCTACGGAGCGGTCCGGCCGCCACAGCAAGCCCACCAGCGACATCATCTGCGCCATGGTTTTCACTTTGCCGATCCAGGACACCGCCACGCTGCTGCGTTTGCCAATTTCCGCCATCCACTCTCGCAGCGACGAAATGATGATTTCACGGGCGATCATGGTGGCCGCCGGCAGCGTGATCCACCAGCTGTGGTAGTGCTCCGCCACCAGCACCAGCGCCACCGCCACCATCACTTTGTCCGCAACCGGATCCAAAAACGCCCCGAAGCGCGTCGTTTGTTTCCAGCGGCGTGCCAGGAAGCCGTCAAACCAGTCGGTGACGGCGGCAAACACAAAGATAACGGCGCAAACCATCGGAGCCCAGCTGAACGGCAGATAAAACGCCAGCACAAAGAATGGGATCAGAACTACGCGAAACAGGGTAAGCCAAGTCGGTATATTCAATTGCATAATGCTACGGTAACTATCTGGCTAGAGTGGAAATTAAGAGTATGTTGCTACATTGCCCTCAGTGTTTCAATGCATTGTAGATCTTTTCTGCCAATGCTTGTGAAATACCCGGCACTTTTGCAATTTCCTCCACGCTGGCGTTCAACAAAGGTTGCAGTCCGCCCATATACTTCAACAGCACCTGGCGCCGTTTCGGCCCTACGCCTTCAATCAGCTCCAGTGCGCTGGTATTTCTGACTTTCGCCCTTCTCTGCCGGTGGCCGGTAATCGCATGATTGTGCGAATCATCGCGGATGTGTTGGATCACATGCAGCGCCGGCGAATCCGGCGGCAGCGAAATCCCCTCGCCTTCCGGCACGAAGAACAGCGTTTCTAACCCGGCCTTGCGATCGGCGCCTTTGGCGATGCCAATCAGCAGCGGCTTGTTCTTGTCCCAGGTAACGTTCAGCGATTTGAACACGTCGATCGCCATGCCGAGCTGCCCTTTGCCGCCGTCGATGAAGATGACATCCGGGATCTTTTTCTCTTCCAGCGCCTTACCGTAACGGCGCTTCAGCACCTGCGTCATCGCCGCGTAGTCATCGCCGGGGGTGATGCCGCTGATATTGTAGCGCCGATACTCCGCGCGCACCGGGCCGTTACCGTCGAACACCACGCACGAAGCCACGGTTTGTTCGCCCATGGTATGGCTGATATCGAAGCACTCCATGCGGTTGATTTCCGTCAGGTTCAGCACCTTGGCCAGCTCCGCCAGCCGCTGATGGATCGTCGACTGTTGCGAAAGCTTGGTGGTCAACGCCGTTGCCGCGTTGGTACGCGCCAGCTTCAGATAACGGGCGCGGTCACCGCGCGGCTTGCTTTGAATTTGGATCTTGCGCCCCGCCAGCTCGGAGAGCGACTCCGCAAGCAGGTCTTTTTCCGGCAGGCTGAAATCCAACAGGATCTCGCCGGGCAAGGTACGCGCCTGGCTGCCTTGCAAATAGAACTGGCCGACAAAGGTCTGCACCACTTCGCTCATATCCGTGCCGCCCGGCACTTTAGGGAAATAGCTGCGGCTCCCCAGCACCTTGCCCTGACGGATGAACAGCACATGCAGGCACGCCATACCGGCGTCGAACGCCACGCCGATCACGTCCAGATCGTCGCTGTCGCCCGACACGAACTGCCGTTCGGTAACGCGGCGCACGGCCTGAATTTGATCGCGAATGCGCGCCGCCTCTTCGAAATTGAGCAGTTTGCTGGCTTCTTCCATGCGCGCAATCAGCTGATGCAACACCTGCTGATCTTTGCCCGAAAGGAACAGCCGCACGTAGTCCACCTGCTGCCGGTACTCTTCTTCACTCACCAGGCCAGCGACGCAAGGGCCCAGGCAGCGGCCGATCTGATACTGCAGACACGGGCGCGAGCGATTACGATACACGCTGTTTTCGCATTGGCGGATCGGGAACAGCTTCTGCAGCAGCGCCAGCGTTTCACGCACGGCATAAGAGTTGGGAAAAGGCCCGAAATATTCGCCCTTGGCGTGTTTGGCGCCGCGATGCACCGCCAAACGGGGATGGGTATCCGCGCTGAGAAAAATCAGCGGATAAGATTTATCGTCGCGCAAAAGAACATTATATCGCGGTTGGTACAATTTAATGTAGTTATGTTCCAACAACAGCGCTTCCGTTTCGGTGTGGGTAACCGTTACGTCTATTTGCGCGATATTTTTAACCAGCGTCTCGGTTTTACGGCTGCTGACCTGCTGCCGAAAATAGCTGGCGAGACGTTTTTTCAGGTCTTTGGCTTTACCGACGTAGATCACCGTGCCCGTGGCGTCGTACATACGGTAGACGCCGGGCTGGCTGGTGACGGTACTCAGGAAGGCTTTGGCATCAAAACGGTCATTCACTGCTTAACAACGTCTCCGCATTGAACAATCCATGTCGGATGGCCAGGTGGGTCAGTTCGACGTCGCCGCTGATATTCAGTTTGCTGAACATGCGGTAACGGTAACTGTTCACCGTTTTCGGGCTGAGACTCAACTGCTCCGAGATCTCATTCACTTTTTTGCCTTTGGTGATCATCAGCATGATCTGCAACTCGCGTTCAGACAGGCAGCTGAACGGCGTTTCGGCCTGGGGCTCCAGCTGACTCAGGGCCATCTGCTGGGCGATATCAGACGCGATATAGCGCTGCCCCGCATGCACGGAGCGCAAGGCGTTAATCACTTCCTGCGGCGCGGCGCCCTTGCTCAGATAACCGGCGGCCCCCGCCTGCATCACCTTCGCGGGCAACGGGTTTTCAGTATGGATAGTCAACATGATGACTTTGACGTCGGGTGCATAACGCACAATCTTGCGCGTGGCTTCCAGCCCGCCAATGCCCGGCATATTCATGTCCATCAGCACGATATCGACAGCGTTGCCACGGCACCATTTTACGGCGTCTTCACCGCATTGGGCCTCACCGACAACTTTTATACCTTTGATATCTTCAAGAATGCGTCGTATCCCTGCGCGCACCAGTTCGTGGTCATCAACAAGAAGAACGCTAATCAAGGAAAAATCTCCAAAAAAAGGGAGTAACGCAATCAGCCTCTGTTTTCGCCTGAGATATTACTTGTTTTTCAGACAAGAATGAACACAGATTAATACATACTTCCGAATAACTTTGCGGAGCAGAGCTGATTTTTCAATTTTAGCCGTCTATGCCGCCAATAAATCGTCACGTCGGAAAAGATCGGGCGACGAAAATAATTTCGTTGCGCCGCGTCAGACACAGGATAGCGCGATAATCATGCAGCGAGGGGGAAATCTGTGTAAGCAATCACGACATGAATAATATTAGCACGGCGGTTGGCCGTTTGTAATCATTTGATATTTAAAGACGTAGCAAAAACCACCGCCATCGCCGGCCGAACACCCGACGTGCAGAACTATTATTCCCGGCGAACATCGGCAAAATCGGTGCCAGCCGCCTCAAATAATTATAATAACCCCAATGGTTCAACAATAACGTGTCGGACAAATACTTGTTAACCGCCCCGAAATAACTTACCGATAATGGATGATTCAGGCTGGCGGTGAACGGACGCTGCCCGCCGGCGTGAGCTGAGCAAGCCCGGTGCAGATGATGGACGCATGCTATGCTATACTCCGCGCCCAGTTAAATTCGCCGCTGCGCATGGGGCAACGTTTAGCCCGCGCGCGGTGTGCCAAAGCAGCTTGTATCAGGCTACGGCCTCAAAAAATCAGGAGAGAAAATGAGCAACGTTGATTTCACTACGTCTGCAAACCCGGAGATCTTGGCGACCGAGGTTGCCTGCCTCAAAGCCACGCTGACGCTGATCCTGAAGTCGATCGGCCAGGCCGACGCCGGGAAAGTTATCATCAACATGGAACGTTTTATCGCCCAGATTGAAGATCCCACCCAGGCGGAAATCTTCAAGAACAGTATTCAGCAAATCAAGCACGCTTACCGTCAGTAAGCGTTGCGTCTCAGACCCGCGCTTCATGCGGGTCTGCTTTTCCCCGCGTGACGCCACACCCCATTGATCTTGCACGTGCTTTCGGGCAGTGTGTTGGCTTTCCCCCACACCCGGGACCATTATGGGCATCCTTGTCAAAGCGCTGATCGGCGCACTGGTCGTGGTTCTGATCGGCCTGCTGGCCAAAACGCGCAATTATTATATCGCCGGTTTAGTTCCGCTTTTCCCCACCTTCGCCCTGATTGCGCACTACATTGTCGGCAACGAGCGTTCCATTGCGGCGCTGAAAACGACGCTGATTTTCGGCATGTGGGCAGTGCTGCCCTATCTGGTGTATTTGATTTCTCTGTATTTCCTGATTAACAGCCTGCGGCTGTCGTTGGCCCTGGGGGCGGCGGTGCTGTGCTGGATTGCGGCGGCGTGGCTATTAATTACCCTCTGGGGATGGTGGCAAGGACGTTAACGCCCTTGCCCGGCCGGGGTTACGGTCGCCCCGCCTGCAAAACGAAACCGCGCTGCCGGTCACCGGCGATGCGCAGATAGCGGCTTTCACCGGCGCGCAGCGTCATCGGTATACTGCCTCCGGTATCACGCCAAATGCACAGGTGATTCTCGATCATATCTTGCCCGATACTGACCGAGATATTGCCTGGCGGCACGCGAAACTCTGCTTTTTCTTTCGCCTCCAGCGAAGCGGCAAACTCCCCATTCACATAGACGCCGGTGCGGCAGCTGCCTGCGAGCATTCCGCTGTCGCGAACCACCACCACCGTGGCGTAAGGCGTATCCGGGATATTCTGATAGAGCATCAGACGGCTCGGGGGCGGTAACTGAGCCTGTTGCGGCGGTATGGCTTGAGTCGCACATCCCGTTAACAGTGCAGAGGCAAATAACAACGCGGCGTAATGCTTCATCCTTGGCTCCAGAAGAAAATAATGCTTATCGTAACAAGAGAATAGCTGCCTCCAGTAGCATTCATGTCGCAGAGGCGAAAAAATCGGACAACTTCCCACGCCCCCACCAGCCCTCAGGAATAAGAAGATTCTGCATTAAAGCTCTTGAAATAAAGGCGATTATTGCAAATTTAAAACTTGACCATGCCACGTTGGATATCTGCCGCAAACGCACCACTGACGTAACTGAAACCATCCGGCGTGACGTAAACCCGGGTATGGCCGGTCTCTGATAACACCGCCACCATATATCCCAGGCTGATCATTTCATGTGAAGGCACATTCATCGGGGTTAGAAATCCACGCCCGCGGCACCACTGATAAAAGCGAGTTCGCCCATATCCCAACACGGCGCCAACATCAGAGAGGTGCTTAAATGCATCATAATCCTCTGATGGTGAAGGTAAACCGTCATGACTTTCAGGCGTTTTCTTTATCCCAGACAAAATAAACTCCTTTTTTGACTCTGTCGCGAACGGTTATCCTTCATCTGAGCTGAATTTAAAAAATCCAAATTTAAAATGCAAATGAATTCCCTGTAACTAAAAAGTCTTTCATGGATGAAATCTGAAAATAAAACCACAATAAAAAAACAGAAATAAAAAAATAAGGTATTAATACCGGGAATTAAATTTTAGGCATGGGTAAATATCCTAAATAAAAATGACCTTAAAATAGGATAAGAAAATGCTTAGCATGCATATTGTTTCTCTGCTCGAAATGATGCAATGGCGATCGGTATATTGCGGCAAAAAAGAGAATGGATAAAACTAGCGTCACATCGCCCCCCTCGTCGTGAGATCGCGATCCCTGCAGGCCTCCCTCAATTCGCCACATCCTCTCACGACGCGGCGCTACCTTAATCACACCTAAACAATAACAATTATCATTTCCAATTGTTCCGTCAGTTTATTACACTTTCCCACCTCGCCAGTTAGGAACATTCCTAGGCGGCGAGCCTCAGGATAGAGAAAGAATTAGGGACACCATGAAGAATTGCCGTTGTTTGATTGTTTTGCCGTTATTGATGTTGACCGCCTGCACACAATGGGAAAGGCCCGGCGCGGTTGAGAGTACCCGGAATGCCGAATATGCCGAATGCCGTAGCCGCGGCTATGATCGCTTCCCCCCCGGACGTGGTGCGGGACGTGGAGTTCAGCTACGAAAACAAATACATTCCTTGCGAGAAGAACAAGAAAGACTGTCCATCGGGATACCGCTATGACAAGGAACCGTCGATTAAAACAGTGCAGACCGATCGCAATCAGTCCGCCCGAGACGCCACCATCGAAGCCTGTATGTACGGCAAAGGCTGGCGTGAGAAAACCTACTATTGGCCGCAATGGTGATGCAGCGACGTAGGATTGGACTGAAACGTCACCGCAGCGATGCGCCATCAATTGGCGTCGTCGCTGCAATGCCCTCCCAGCGCAACCAGCGTTTCCGCTCTGACCGGCGTTAAAGGCACACGCGGTGGCGGTAAAGGCCAGCCCAAAAGCTGCCTCGCCGCCGTCGCACAGACTTTGCCCTGGCAAGCTCCCATGCCACAACGGCTGCTCAGCTTGGCCGTGTTCCAATCTGGCTGATGGCTCACCTGTTCCAGCGTGACGTCTTCGCAGCGACACAGTATCGTTTGCGGTTTGGCCAGCGAATTCAAGCGATCATCAAGTGCAAAGGTGCTTGCCACCGCCGTAGCGAAACGTCGCCACTGCCGCCGCTGCGCCGCCAGGCGCTCTGCCTTTTCCCGCTGCCCAGTGGCAGCATAACCGGCGATAGCGCCTTCAGTGAGTGCCAATTCACTGCCGCCGATGCCGGTACACTCCCCGGCAGCAAAAATATGCGCCAGGCTGGTTTGCTGCCAATGATCCACCGCTACGGCGTCGTGTTCTATCCGACACCCCAGCAGCATCGCCAACTCAATATTCGCCACCAGGCCAAAACCGCAGGCCAACCTGTCGCAGGCGATCGTTCTCTCCCGCCCGCCGTTATTGACGTGCACCGAGGTTAAACGTTCTTGCCCCAACGCCGCCAGTACCCGGCTGCCGGCAAGGTAACGACGCGGCATCAGGGAAAACGCCTGACGCAGTTTGGCCGGCCAGCGCCACAGCCCGCCGGTGAACGCCGCCAACCGCCAAAGCGGCGCCTGTTCCGCCACCAGCACTACCTCGCCGCCGGCCTGTTTCACGCTGTTCGCCACCGCCAGCAACAGCGGACCACTGCCGGCGATCGCCACTCGCTCACCACGGATCGCCAGCCCCTGCTTGATTTGCGCCTGTAGGCCACCGGCGCCGGTCACCCCCGGCAGCGTCCAGCCGGGAAACGGCAGCAACAGTTCACGCGCACCATTGCATAAAATCAGCTTTTGATAGCGAATCACGCCGCAACCTTCGGCATCTTCATAGGCCAATCGGCCAACGCCACACTGCGCCACCAGCTTGCAGCCGGACTGTAGCGCAATATTTTCCCTCGTCGCTATCGCATGCCGATAGCGGTTCGCCGTTTCAGGCAAAGCCACCTGCGGCCCATCACGCCAGATTTGCCCGCCGGGATGCGGATTATCATCAATCATGCGCACCTGACCACCACTTTCCGCTGCGGCCAGCGCCGCCGCCATGCCGGCCGGCCCGGCACCGACGATCAGCACCTCACAGTCGAAGTTACTCATCATCGCTCCTCTCAATGCGCATACCGGCTTGGCACAACGTCTGACACGCCAGACGACGCAGACCGTTAATGGTCACCCGGTACTCCTGACAAACGCCCATGCCGCAAAAGGGGGCACGCGGTTGGTGTGAAATCGACAACCGACAACGAGCGTCGCCACACAGGCTGAGTGCCGCAGCGACGCTAATGCCAACCGGCACCCGGCAGGGATCGCCATCGATGCTCAACGTAAGCGTGTTTTGTCCTTCATTCATACCGACAGCTCCTCGGCGGCAAACGCCCGCGCCGCCAAATACGGGGTATCGTCAATCTCCGGCGTTTGCCGGCCGATCTGAGCAGTAATCAGCGCGGCGCTGCCGAGGGCAGTCGTGACGCCCAATCCCTCGTGCCCCAACGCCAGCCACAGCCAGGAATGCCGCGGATGCACGCCCAGCAGCGGCAGCCCGTCGACAGAGGCGGCGCGCAGCCCGGTCCAGCAGCGAATGATGTTCATCTGCGCCAGCACGGGCAAGAAATGCTGCGCACGCGTGAGCATCGCCGCCAGCACTGGCATGTCCAACGCCGAATCGACGGCATCGAACTGGCGGGAAGAACCGATCAGCCATTGCCCGGTTGGCCGTGCCTGCACATTGAATGCCACCGAGGTGCCGCCGCTGGCATGCGCGCTGGCGCCGTATCCCAACTCCACCAACTGATGCCGCACCCGCGGCGGATAGCGATCGGTGATCGCCAGATGGCCCTTCTTGGCGTGCAGCAAAGTCTGGGGCAATAGGCTATTGGCCCTAAGGCCGCAGGCCAGGACCACTATAGGCGCAGCCAGGCGCCTGCCGTCCGCCAGCCGCACGGCCCCCTCTTCCAGCGCTGATGCTTCGCCATGCACCACGTCGATCGCCGCGCCACCGTCGGCCAACAGCCAGCGAGCCGCGAGCGGCGCATACAGAATGCCGTCGCCCGGCACCCGCAGTCCCCCGGCCAGACCGTGCCGCAGCATCGGCTCCACGGCGGCGATCTGCTCCGCCGTCAGCAGTTCCGCGGCTACCCCCAGCTCCGCCAGCCGCGCCCGTTTTTGCTCGGCGATGGCCATTTCATCCACTTTATCCGCCAGCCATAGCGTTCCGCAGCCGCGCCAGGCACACGCTTGCGGCATGCACCCCGTCACTTCACGCCATAACCGCAGCGAATAAGCGCTCAACGCCAGCTCAGCCGGGTTGTCGTCCATGCACACCAGATGCCCCATGCCGGCGGCCGTAGCGCCGGCGCGGCGATCGTCCACCACCGAGACGCGATACCCCTCCCGCGCCAGCCGCCAGGCGCAGGCGGCACCGATGATGCCGGCGCCGATCACGATGACATCAGCTTTCCGCCCGACGCCCATCAGCGTATTCCCCAGACAAAGGGATCGCGTTCGTCGAGCAGCAGTTGGCTATCGGCGCACACATAGGCCTGCCCGCGAATAAAGGGGGTAATGCGATCGCCATTCCGGCGATAGTAGGCCTGAAACTCGCTGCCGATCACGCTGGCCTGCCGCCACTGCGTGTCCGGCGGCAGCTTGCCTTCCGCTGCCAGACACGCCAGTTTGGCACTGGTGCCGGTGCCGCACGGGGAGCGATCATAGGCTTTGCCGGGGCACAGCACGAAGCTGCGGCTGTCGGCCTGCGGATCGTCACCGAACAGTTCGATATGGTCTATCGCTCCGCCGTCTTCACCGCAGATGCCCGCCTGCTCCAACGTCTGCCGCACCGCCCAGGTGAACGCAGTCAACGCCTCCAGATTTTGTTTATCGATGGGCAACGGCGACTCGCCGATCAGGAAGAACCAGTTGCCGCCCCAGGCGATGTCACCCGTCACCGGCCCGTAACCCGCCACCTCAAGCCGCACCTGGCGGCGGTAACGATAAGCCGCCACGTTCTCCACCGTGACGCTGCCGTCCTCGTGCAGCGTGGCGTTTACCGGGCCGACCGGGGTCTCTATCAGGTGACGCCCGACGTGGATGCGCCCCAGGTGCGCCAGCGAAGCGATCAGCCCGATAGTGCCGTGCCCGCACATGCCCAGGTAGCCGCTGTTGTTAAAGAAGATCACGCCGGCGGTGGCCTGTGGCGAACAGGGGCGGCACAGCAACGCCCCCACCAACACGTCGTTACCGCGCGGCTCTAGCATCACCGCACAACGCCAATCGTCATAATGTTGCGCGAAACGCGCCCGCCGTTCCGCCATGCTGCCCTCGCCAAGATCGGGAAAGCCTTCGACGATCAGGCGGGTCGGCTCTCCGCCGGTATGAGAATCGATCGCCCGCAAAGCGGTGATATGCGCAGAAAGTGCCATCGGCGTCTCCTGGGTTAATGAGATGTTACCAATGGCGTTAGCCTGAACGAATGTGGCCATAACGGCTTGATGCGTTTCGGCGCGGCAAATGAAGAAATCAGCACAGTGACAAAAGTCAGGCCTGACGCGTCACGGGTACGCCCTTAACGAAAACCATAACAATAACTTATTTATCATAATCTTACTTTCATACTAAACCTCCGCGTGGCGAGAAACGCCGCAGTTTTCAAGCAACCGCCACGCACCGCGCGGCAAAAGTATGCGGCAATCCGCATATTTGGCAGGCGGCCGGAAATAGCGCTTGATTCGTTAAAGAAAAGTTAATATTGATGCGAAGACATCAATCCGAGCCGCCTGTTTTTCCGGCTAACGACCGAAAAGGGACAGCTATGCGATCCACTTCAGACTATCAGCCTCCGGTTTCTCTCTCTCCGCCTTCGCTCGTGGGGCTGCCGGAGCAAGAGGACGTTTTCGCCGTCGAACATCTTTCGCGCCTGTGCGACGGCCTGGCGCAGCAGCGCCCGAACAACCTGCGCGATCTGCTGAATACGCTGGCGCTGATCGCGCCGCTGCTGAACGCGATCCCCAACGTGGTGTTCTTTATCAAAGACGCCCAGGCCCGCTACCTGCTGGCCAACCTGACGCTGGCCAGGCGCTGCGGTTTCAAAACCGTTACGCCGTTGCTGGGCAAGACCTCCGCCGACGTTTTTCCCGCCCAGCTCGGATCCGGCTACACTGAGCAGGATCTGCGGGTATTGCGCCACGGCGTGCTGATCCAGGATCAGCTGGAAATGCACCTGTACAACGGCCGCGAAACCGGCTGGTGCCTGACGCAAAAGCTGGCGCTGTACGACGCGCAGGGCAAAATCATCGGTATGGCGGGTATTTCTCACGATCTGCAGGAGGCCAGGGCCCATCACCCGGCCTACCAACGGCTGGCGGCGATCGACGTGCACATCCGCCGCCACTACGCACGGCCGATCGCACTTGAGGAGCTGACGGTGCTGACCGGCTTGTCGGTGGCGCAGATCGAACGCTATTGCAAGCGTATCTTCCACCTCACCCCGCGCCAGATGATCCACAAAGTGCGGTTGGAAAAGGCCACGGAACTGCTGGCCGGCGATCTGCCGATCACCGACATCGCGCTACTGTGCGGCTACACCGATCACAGCGCCTTCAGCCGTCAATTCAAAGCGATGACCGGCTCTACGCCGCGCGATTTCCGCCTGACGCTTTCCGCTTAATACGCTGATTTATCTGGTTATCCCCCTCTTTTCACGGTGCACCGGCGCCCGTTTTTTTCACGCCCGCTATTCGGCGCCATTGTGCCAATTTCGTCGCGGCAATCGGCGAAAAGCGTCAAGCCACCCCGCGCAATACCGGTCAATCTGTCGGTGAGCCTTACCAAAGATTCACTTTTCATTAACACTTTCGGACGACAGGACAAACACGATGAGCCATAAAGCCATAAGCTGGAGCGGCGTATTCCCGGCGGTGACGACCCAGTTCCGCAACGATTTCTCTCTGGACCTCGATGCCACTCATACGGTGATTAAAAACCTGGTGCGCGACGGCGTCTCCGGCCTGGTGGTGTGCGGCACCGTCGGTGAAAACACCTCGATGACGGTGCAAGAGAAGCTGGCGGTGATCGAAGTGGCAAGAGACGCCGCCGACGGTAAAGTTCCGGTGATCGCCGGCATCGCCGAGTTCACCACCGCCTTCGCGCAGAACATGGCGCGTGAAGCGCAAAAGGCCGGCGTCGACGGGATTATGGTGATGCCGGCGCTGGTCTACTCCGCCAAGCCGCACGAAACTGCCGCGCACTTCCGCAGCGTCGCCTGCGCGACCGATCTGCCGATCATGGTCTATAACAATCCTCCCATTTACAAAAATGACGTCACGCCCGACATCCTGACCTCGCTGGTCGACTGCGAAAATATCGTGTGCTTCAAAGACTCTTCGGGCGACACCCGCCGTTTTATCGATCTGCGCAACGAAGTCGGCGATCGCTTCGTGCTGTTTGCCGGGTTGGACGATGTGGTGCTGGAAAGCCTCGCCGTTGGTGCGCAAGGTTGGATCTCCGGCATGTCCAATGCCTTCCCGCGCGAAGGGAAAACGCTGTTCCGGCTGGCGAAGGAAAAACGCTATGAGGAAGCCTTGGCGCTGTACAGCTGGTTTATGCCACTGCTGCACCTCGATGCCCGCCCCGATCTGGTGCAGTGCATCAAACTCTGCGAACAGCGGGTCGGCCGCGGCAGCGCCGTCACTCGTCCGCCGCGCCTGCCGCTGCAGGGCGGGACGCTCACCGAGATCAACGCCGTGATCGATAAAGCGCTGGCCACTCGCCCTGCGCTGCCGAACGTCGGCCTGTAACGCCTTCATCGCCCGGCCATGCCGGGCGTCATGCTTTCTCTACCGGGGGGAACCGATGCCCAACGATCGCTATGCCGCCATCAGCGGCCAACAATTTATCGGCGGCCAACGCCGCGCCACAGGAGAAGCGGCGCTGCTCAGCCTGCGTGCCGACGACGGTCAGCCGACCGGCTACCGCTTCCACCAGGCCACGGCGGCAGAAACCTCCGCCGCCGCAGAAGCTGCCGCCGCGGCCTTTGCACCCTATTCGCAGCTCAGCGCGGAACAACGCGCGAACTTTCTCGACGCCATTGCCGAGGAGTTAGACGCATTGGATGAGGCTTTTTTCGCCTTCGCCATGCAGGAAACCGCCTTGCCGCCGGCGCGGTTGAGCGGCGAACGCGCCAGAACCAGCGGCCAGATGCGGCTGTTCGCTACGCTGCTGCGGCGCGGCGACGTCGAGGGCGTGCGTATCGACTGCGCGCTGCCGCAGCGCTCCCCCTTGCCGCGCCCCGATCTACGGCAATACCGCACGGCGCTCGGCCCGGTGGCGGTATTCGGCGCCAGCAACTTCCCGCTGGCGTTCTCCACCGCGGGTGGCGATACCGCCGCCGCGCTCGCCGCCGGCTGCCCGGTCGTGTTCAAGGCGCACAGCGGCCATATGATCACCGCCGAGCTGAGCGCTCAGGCGATCGAGCGCGCCCGGAAACGTACGGGGATGCCTGCCGGCGTCTTCAACATGATCTTCGGCAACCGCGTGGGAGCCGACCTGGTACAACATCCGGCGATTCAGGCCGTGGGATTCACCGGCTCACTGCAAGGTGGTCGAGCGCTCTTCGATCTGGCGACGCGACGCCCTCACCCCATCCCGGTCTTCGCCGAAATGTCGAGCATCAACCCGGTCGTGATCCTGCCGCAGGCGCTGGCGCGGTGCGGGCAGCACATCGCGCAGGAACTGGTCTCTTCCTTTACGCTCGGTTGCGGTCAGTTCTGCACCAAGCCCGGCGTGATCGTCGCGCTGCGTGGCGCCGCCTTCGATCGGCTGGCCGAAACGATGAGCGCCTTGGTCAACGCCGCCGAGCCGCAACCGATGCTGAATACCGGCACGCTGGAGCACTACCGTCACGGGCTGGCGGCCCTCGATGCGCACCCGGGTATGCGCCGTCTGGCGGGCCGCAGCGAAACGCCCCCTCATAGGGTGACGGCACAGCTGTATCAAGCGGAGGAGGCACTGCTGCTGCAGGCCGATCCGCTGCTGCAACAGGAGGTCTTCGGCCCGGCCAGCATCCTGGTCGCTGTAAATAGCGAAGCACAGCTGCACGCGGCGCTGTCGGCATTGCAAGGTCAGTTGACCGCCACGCTGCTGGCGGATCACGGCGATCTCGATATGGCCGCCGGGCTGACGACGCTGTTGGCACGTAAAGCCGGTCGGGTGCTGTTCAACGGGTATCCGACCGGGGTAGAAGTGTGCGACGCCATGGTGCACGGCGGCCCCTATCCGGCGACCAGCGACGCACGCGGCACCTCGGTAGGCACGATGGCCATCGAACGTTTCCTGCGGCCGGTCTGTTTGCAAAACACACCAGCGGCGCTGTTGCCGCCACCGCTGCAGGACGCCAACCCGCTCAACCTACTGCGGCTGGTGAACGGCGTTTTCACCCGAGATCCCCTGGTTTCACCTGCCCCAAATTAGCCCGGCCGCATCTGCCTGCCACTCAATAACAAAAGGGTAATACCATGACAACCCAAGGCAAATTCAAGAAGCAGCTTACGCTCACCGATCTGACGTTCATCGGTCTGGGCGCCATCTTCGGCTCCGGTTGGCTGTTCGCCGCCAGCCATGTCTCCTCCATCGCCGGCCCGGCCGGCATCTATTCCTGGTTGATCGGCGGCCTGGCGGTGCTGCTGCTCGGCATCGTCTACTGCGAGCTGGGCGCCGCCCTGCCGCGCGCCGGCGGCATTATTCGCTATCCGGTGTTCTCGCACGGCGAACTGATGGGTTATCTGCTGGGGTTTATCACGCTGATCGCCTTCTCAAGCCTGATCGCCATCGAAGTCGTCGCCGCCCGGCAATACGCCGCCGCCTGGTTCCCGTTCCTCAGCCTGCCGGGTTCCGGCGACCCTACGCCGATCGGCTGGCTGGTGCAGCTGGCGCTGCTGTGCTTTTTCTTCGCGCTCAACTACTACAGCGTCAAAACCTTCGCCAAATCCAATAACCTGATCAGCGTGCTGAAATTTCTGGTGCCGCTGCTGGTGATCGTGGTGTTGTTCAGCTTTTTCAAACCGGAAAACCTGCACAGCCAGGGCTTTGCTCCCTTCGGTTCCGCTGGGGTTGAGGCCGCCATTTCCGCCGGCGGCATCATCTTCGCCTACCTCGGCCTGACGCCGATCATTTCGGTCGCCAGCGAGGTGCAAAGGCCGCAGCGCACCATTCCCATCGCGCTGATCCTGTCGGTGGTGCTGTCCACCATCATCTATGTGCTGCTGCAGATAGCGTTTCTCGGCAGTATCCCCAGCGAGATGCTGAGCGGCGGCTGGGCCGGCATCAGCCAACAGTTCTCCCTGCCGTTTCGCGATATCGCCATCACGCTGGGCATGGGATGGCTGGCATTTCTGGTGGTCAGCGACGCGATCGTTTCACCGAGCGGCACCGGCAATATCTATATGAACGCCACGCCTCGCGTGATCTACGGTTGGGCGCGCGCCGGCACCTTCTTCAAACTGTTCACCCGGGTAGATGGCGAGTCCGGCATTCCCCGCCCGGCGCTGTGGCTGACCTTCGCTCTCTCGGTATTCTGGACGCTGCCGTTCCCGTCGTGGGAAAAGCTGATCGGCGTGGTGTCCGCCGCGCTGGTGCTGAGCTACGCCATCGCCCCGGTCACCGCCGCCGGGCTGCGGCGCAATGCGCCCGATATGCCGCGTCCGTTCCGGGTGCGCGCTTTCTGCGTGCTCGGCCCGTTGTCGTTTATCATTTCGGCGCTGATCGTCTTCTGGTCCGGCTGGGATACCGTCTCCTGGCTGCTCGGTTTGCAGATCCTGATGTTCTTCATCTACATCCTGTTCAAAAATCAGGTGCCGACCCACGCCGTTAGCCTCCGGCAGCAAATTTGGTCCTCGCTGTGGCTGATCGTCTTCTATGCGCTGGTGATCTCACTCTCCTACCTCAGCAGCTTCGGCGGCATCGGCGCCATTGCCCACCCGTGGGACACCCTTACCATGGCGGTGATTGCGCTGGCGGTTTACTACTGGGGCGCCTATACCTGTTTACCCCAGGCCAATTTTATCGGCGATGAAGAAGAATGAACCCAGGGAGGACATCAAAATGACATCCACGCACGTTCTGTCGCTGGAACAGGCTTATCAACTGGCGTTGCGCGCACTGCGCAGCAACGGTTTCAATCAGGCGCATGCCGAGGCGGTGGCACAAAATGTCACCCAGGGTGAACGCGACGGCTGCGCTTCGCACGGGTTGTACCGGCTCTTGGGCTGCGTGCGATCGCTGCAGGCAGGCAAGGTTTCTGCCGATGCGATACCCAGGCTGTTCGACCAAGCGCCGGCTATCTTGCGCGCCGATGCCGGCGGCGCATTTTCTTTGCTGGCCTACCGCACCGCTCTGCCGGCCTTTATCGATAAGGTGCGCACCAACGGTATCGCCGCGTTGGCGATCAACCGCTGCGTGCACTTCTCCGCGCTGTGGGCCGACATCGAACCGCTGACCGAGCAGGGGTTGGTGGCCTTGGCCTGCACGCCCAGCCACGCCTGGGTGACGCCGGCCGGCGGTTCACGCCCGCTGTTCGGCACCAACCCCATCGCCTTCGGCTGGCCGCGCCCGAATCGCCCGCCGTTTTTATTCGACATGGCCACCAGCGCAACGGCGCGCGGCGAAATCGAATTGCATCGCCGCGCAGGCACCCCGCTGCCTGAAGGCTGGGGCATTGATAAGGCAGGCAATCCGTCCACCGATGCCGCCAGCGTGTTGGAGGGCGCAATGCTGACCTTCGGCGGACATAAGGGCTCGGCGCTGGCGGCGATGGTTGAATTGTTGGCCGGGCCGCTGATCGGCGATATGACCAGCAAGGAATCGCTGGCCTACGACGACGGCACCGGTTCGTCGCCTTACGGCGGTGAGCTGATCATCGCGTTGGATCCTGAACGTTTTCTCGGTGCGGATAGGGCGAAATATTTCGCCAGCGCAGAGGCGATGTTTGCTGATATGCAGGCGCAAGACGCACGCATCCCCGGCGAACGCCGTTATCGGCAGCGGAGGCAGAGCGAACGAGACGGCGTGGAGATCCCCAGGACGCTGTACGACGAAATCGTGGCGCTGTGCGATTAGCGCCGGATTGATTCCCCCGCGCCGGCAATCCGGCGCGGGCGAGTTTTATCCTGCCTGAGCCAGGTCGCTGTGCAGGCGCTTGCGCCATACCGGTTTGGTATCCCAGCGGGCGAAGTGTTTCGCCTCTTTACCCGGCTGCACCTGATGCCACATGTCTTCTTGCCACCGGATCGGTTCCTTTCCTCGCAACGTTGGGCGAGTCTGTTTAATCGTCCGTTGCAAAACGCCCGCTTCCTCAGTGGTAATGGGCGGCGCCTGTCTGGCGGCGTCCAGCGCCCGGTTGCCCAACGGCGCCATCACCTGATACAACACGTTGACCTGCTGCTGCGTCGCCTGCTGATTAGTGCTCATCCCCTTACCCGACCAACCGTCGAAGTTTTCACCGGGATCGTCCCCCTGCGCACGATATTCATTACCCGGCCCCTCGACGATATTCCATCCTTGCCAGGTCACCAGAGTGTGTAATCCATCGCGATCCTGCAGGTTTTTATTCTTGATCTGTTTGAGCACCTCGGCGCGGTTTGGCACACCGATCAGGTTCATAAACTCGTCCAGCGCGTCCCAATGCTGCCCCGCGACCAGACCATTCCAGACATTACGCAAACAGTTCCAGGGAATGGTGTGATGCCAGGTCAGCGTGATAAGCGGTTTGGTTGACGCATGTTGCCAACGGCTCGGTTCACTGCCCCGATCGCCTCTGATGATCCCATCAACTTCTAATGGCATAGCTGCCCCTCTTCTGGCCGAGATGAAGAATATGCGCAAGGCCGGTGCCCAGGTTGGCATAAAAACGTCAGCTAAAATCGTAGCAGCTCAGGCTGAGATGGCAATAAAACGCCAGGCACGCTCTGCAGCCGACCGGCAACCGCAGAACGCGCCCGAAAACGGTGGGCTTAAGACGGATTATCTGACGACCATCACCGAAATATTGGCATGGCGAACGATAGCGGCAGCGTTAGACCCCAGCAGATAGGTTTTCACGCTCGGGCGGCGCGAACCGATGATGATCAGATCGGCGTCGATCTCTTCCGCCAGCTCCAGCGCCTGATCGCGCGCAGAGCCGAAGCTGACGGTGTAATTGAGGCGTTCCAACGGCAGATCGATTTCCGACATGATTTTCTTCAGCTTCTCGACCGCCTTCACTTCCGCCTGATTCTCAAATTCCTTGAGACCGAACGAATAGGCAGTAACAAAAGCCGAGGCATCCGGCAGCGCATGGAAGAAATGCACTTTAGCGCCGGACATCTTCGCCAAATATTCCACATGCTTCAGCGCATGTTCGGTCAACAGGTCCTCTTCAATATCGATCGGCACCAAAATAGTCTTGTACATATTACGTCCTTTCTATGTAAACCGGGTGCCTACAGAATACTGCCGCGCACGGGCGCGGTGAATCGCTTTATCACGCTTTTGTGATCGGGGGTAAATACTGATAAGGATAGTTCTTAATTTAACAAAATATAAACATCACACCGATAACGGATAGGCGCTTAATTATTTAGCACTCGAGATTAAATCAGCTGCAAATAAACCGCTTTGGCGGTGGCAGCGGTCTTATTAGCGACAGAAAGTTTTTTAATCGAGTTGCCGATATGGAAATTGACCGTACGCTCGCTCACCCCCATCAACAGCGCGATCTCTTCCGCCGTTTTCCCTTCGCTGCACCAGCGTAAGATGTCTTTTTCGCGCAGCGTCAGCACATCTTTTATCGCGTCGTCGTTCACCGAGATCAAGGCTTCACGCAGCGTTTTATGGGCAGTTTGCGCCAGCCAAAGGAAAAAAGTTTCATTTACTGCGCGCGCTTGCGGCGTTTGCTCGGGTAGCGCTTTACCGGCAAATGTCAGGATCCCCAGCCGGCCATAACAATCCTTAACCGACTGCGACCAGCCGGCGCACAGGCCGAATTGCGCCATATACCGCCAAAGCGTCGGCCGCTCGTGATAAAAGCTTTCGTCCCACTGGAACTGCAGCGTGGAATGGTGAGCGCGCTCAATAACCGGATCCTGCAAATACACCCGCTGCCGCCGGTAATCCTCGAGATAGTTCGCTGAAAAATTCCCTTCGATCAGCATCTTGGGGCGGCTGGCCGGATAACAGGAAAACACGATGTAGGAGAAATAATCAAACCCCAACGCCTCGGCGCAGGGCTCCAGCTGCGTCAGAAAGCATTCGCGATCGGCCAGGCTGCCAATTACCTCCGCCATGAGCCGTTGAGTGCGGGTATCCATAACGCAGGTTCTCCAGATAGCGATGCCGATTTATCGATAGGTCAGACTCACTATAGAATATCGTCGCCCGGCGCCAGTAGCCGTTTCATATAATAAAAAATACCAACGCTATAACGAAAACAGCTATTCCCTTTAAAATAAGCCTTTTTATTGCACCGAACAGGAAAACTACGCGAATAGCATAATCTCCTCGGCACGTAAACCTGTCATTTCTACCGTTAGACAGCCAGGACACCGCCAATTACTTTCCAGACAGGCACCCAGTGCCGCCGTAAATCCAAAGAGATAATAAGCATTTGCGAATTTCGCATGGCATACAGTGACGGGGATTTTCTATGGCAGAAAGTAATGCGGCAATTCAGTCGGCTGCGATTATCGGCGCGGGAACGATGGGCAGAGGCATCGCTTATCTTTTCGCGCAAAAAGGCATTCGCACGGTGCTTTATAATCGCAACGGCAATACCCTCAATCAGGCTCGCGACTATATCGAGCTAGACCTGAACAAGAAAGTCGAACAGGGCAAGATCGCGCTGCAGGATAAAGGCGCGGTGTTGGCCAATCTGGTGTTCACCTCGGTATTTGAGACCATTGCCGACAGCGAGCTGGTGATAGAAACCATCGCCGAGCAAGAGCAAACCAAACTTGAGGTGCTGGCGGCCATAGCCGCGGCAGTCAAGCCCGACACGCTGATCGCCACCAATACCTCCTCACTGTCGCTGAATAAGCTGGCAACCGCGGTGACGCACAGCGAGCGGTTTATCGGTTTGCACTTTTTTAACCCCGCGCCGCTGATGAAACTGATTGAAATCATCCCGGCCTACTTTACCGCACACGCCACCACGGAGCGTTGCCGTCAACTGGTGGCCGCGTTGGGGAAACGCGATGTTGTCTGCCAGGCCACGCCGGGGTTTATCGTCAACCGCATGGCCCGCCCCTACTACCTGGAAGGGTTCCGCCTATTGGAAGAACACGTGGCGCGCGCGCCGCAGATCGACCGTGCCCTCAAGGCTGGCGGGCACTTTCGTATGGGGCCGCTCGAGCTGACCGATTTTATCGGCCAGGACATCAACTATCAGGTCAGTCGGCAAATCTGGCAGGACATGCAATACGACGCGCGCTATACCCCCGGCCACCTGCAGCGTTCGCTGGTCGATGCCGGTCTATTGGGAAAAAAGAACGGCCGCTCCTATTTTGCCGCCGAAGAAAACGCCCCGCCGGTGATGGCCGCCACCGATGCAGACATTGAGACGCTGCACGTTTACGGCGAACACCCTTTTTTTACCCTGTTACAACAACGTGCCGCGCTTCAGTGGCCACAGCTGCGCGTGGAACAACGGCCGGCATTACCGGGCCTGGGGCCGGCCGTCCGGATCAATGACGCTTTCAGCGTCAGCATCACCGATGGCCGCACGGCAAACCAGCTGGCCGAGCAGACGGCGGCGGATGCCTTTGTGGTCGATGTCGCCCTGAATTACGCCGACACGGCGTATCTGGTGGCAGCGCACAGCCGCCATGCCTCTGCAGCCAATAAAGCGCTGTTCTTACGCCTGCTGCACACGGCAATCCCGCAGGTTGAATTTATCAAGGATTCCCCGGCGCTGATCGTCGCCCGCGTCCTCAGCAGCCTAATCAACGAGTCGGTGATCATGGTGGAAAGCGGCGTCTGCAGCCGGGAAGACATCGATGTCGCCGCCGTCGCCGGCGTTAACTACGCCGACGGCATTTTCGGCTGGCTAGATAGCCTGGGGGAGAAAAACGTCAGGACGACGCTGAGCAACCTGGCGCAGCTGCTGCACGCAGCACGCTATGCGCCGCATTACACCCTTCTGCACGCCGCGCAACCGGCGCTGACGACCACGCCTTAAGGATTAATGATGAGCATTCAAGATGACGGCGTTTATCTGATCGACGGCACGCGCACGGCGATCGGCGCCTATGGTGGCAGCCTGGCGCATACCCGCCCCGACGACATGGCGGCAACGATCATTCGCAGTCTGCTGCAGCGCCATCCGGCGGCGGAAGCGAGCCTGGACGAAGTGGTTCTGGGCTGCGCCAACCAGGCCGGCGAGGACAACCGCAATGTCGCCCGCATGGCGGCGCTGCTTGCCGGACTGGATCCGTCGGTGCCGGCCATCACCCTCAACCGCCTTTGCGCCTCCGGGTTGGATGCCGTGATCTACGCCGCGGCAAAAATCCGCAGCGGCCTTAGCGAACTGATTCTGGCCGGCGGCGTGGAAAGCATGAGCCGCGCGCCCTATGTGCTGAGCAAGAGCGAAACGCCATTCGATAAGGGGGTAAAGCTGTACGACACCACGCTGGGATGGCGCTTTGTTAATCCGCGGCTGGCGGAGCGCTACGGCAGCGATCCGCTCGGCATCACGGCGGAAAACGTGGCTCAACGGCAGCATATCTCACGCGAGGAACAGGATCTGTTCGCGCTGGCCTCGCAGCAGAAGGCTCGCCGGGCGATCGACAGCGGCCGGCTGGCGCGGGAAATCACGCCCGTAGACGTGCCGGCGGATCGTAAAACGACCCGCACATTCGCGCAGGACGAGTTTCCCCGGCTCAGCACGCTGCAACAGTTGCAGACGCTGAAACCGGCGTTCTCCGCCGGCGGTACAGTCACGGCAGGCAACGCTTCCGGCATCAACGACGGCGCCGCCGTGCTGCTGCTGGCTTCCGGGCGCTACGTGAAGCGTCAGGGGTGGCAACCTCTGGCGGAGATCGGCGACAGCGCGGCCGCCGGGGTTGAACCTGCGCTGATGGGGCTGGGGCCGATCGCCTCCACCGAGCGCTTACTGCAGCGCGGCGGGTTCACCTTAAACGACTTCGACATCATCGAGATTAACGAAGCGTTCGCCTCACAGGTCCTGGCGGCGCTGAAACACTGGCGTATCGACGCCAACGACGCGCGGGTTAACCCGAACGGCGGCGCCATCGCGCTCGGTCATCCGTTGGGGATGTCCGGAGCGCGCCTGGTGCTATCGGCGGCGCTGGAATTACGCGACCGACAGGCGAGCAACGCATTGGTGACGATGTGCGTCGGCGTCGGCCAGGGTCTGTCACTAAACCTTAAAGCCGTTTAACACAAGGAATATGCTATGAGCGTACTGAACATTCTTGAAGAAAAGCTGGCGGAAACCAAAAAACAGGGGCGTTTTCGCGAGTTCCTCAACCTTGAACGCGGCGTACAGGACAAACCCTGGGCCACCAGCCACGGACAGCAAGGTGAGCGCCGTCTCAACGTCTGGTGCTCGAACGACTATCTGGCGATGAGCCACCACCCCAAAGTGCTGCTGGCCACCACCGAAGCGGTTAACCGGGTCGGGTTGGGCACCTGCGGCGCCCGCAGCATTTCCGGCACCTCGGTCTACCACAGCGAACTGGAAACGCTGCTGGCCAGCGCTTACGGCAAAGAATCGGCTCTGCTGTTCACTACCGGTTTCGGCGCCAACGACGCCACCTTGTCCACCCTGTGTGACGCCATTCCCGATCTGATCGTATTCTCCGACGAGCTGAATCACGCCTCGATGATTTACGGTATCCGCTACAGCAAGGCGGAGAAAAAGATCTTCCGCCACAACGATGTGGCACACCTCGCCGAGCTGCTGCAGGCCGCCGATCCGGCGCGGCCAAAGCTGATCGCCTTCGAGTCGCTGTATTCCATGGACGGTGACTTCGCTCCCTTGGCACAGATCGTGGCGCTGGCGGAACAGTATCAGGCGCTGACCTATCTCGACGAGATCCACTCCGCCGGCGTCTATGGCGAACGGGGGCTGGGTTACGCCGAACAGCTGGGCCTGCTGGATAAAATCACCATTATTCAGGGCGGTTTCGGCAAGTCTTACGGTGCGGCGGGCGGCTATATCGCCGCACCCCGCTCGGTGGTGGAGGCGGTGCGCAGCTGGGCCCCGGCATTCGTCTTCAGCACCTCGTCACCGGCGCCGGTGGTGGCCGCCGCGCTGGCCAGTTTTAAATACAACCTCGAGCATGACACCCAGCGCAAGCACCTGCTGGCGATCGTCGATCATCTGAAAACCGGCCTGCGCGCCGCCGGCATTCCGCTGGTGTCGGCCGACAGCCATATCCTGCCGCTGCGGGTCGGCGATCCGCACCGCAACAAACACATCAGCAAAGTACTGCTCGATGAGCATGATATTTACGTGCAGCCGGTCAATGCGCCGACGGTGCCCGCAGGCAGCGAGCGGCTGCGGGTAACGCCAACCTCGGCGCACTCCCATGCCGACGTGGAGACGTTCCTGGCGGCGCTGGGACGGGTCTGGGCGGTGAACGATCTGCGGAGGGCAGGATGAAGTTAGCGGATTATAACGGCCATCTGGTCACGCTCTGTCTAATGGCAACCGGTACGTTCGCCATCGGCACCGACGCCTTTATCGTGGCCGGCGTGCTCAGTGACATTTCCGATACCTTTGCCGTCAGCCCCGCGCAAGCGGGGCAGTTGATATCGGTATTCGCGCTGGCTTATATGCTGTTCGCGCCACTGACCGCCTGGCTGCTCGGCAACGTCAACCGCAAGCATATCCTGCAGTTGGCGCTGGTACTGTTCATCGCCGGCAATCTGGCCTGCGCCTGGGCCACCAGCTACCTGCAGATCTCGTTCGGCAGAGTGCTGGCCGCATTGGGAGCGGCCTGTTACACGCCGCAGGCCGCCGCCGCCGCCGTGGGGCTGGTGGCGGAAAAACGCCGCGGCCTGGCCATTTCCATCGTCTATGGGGGCATGACGTTGGCTATTGCGCTCGGTATTCCATTCGGTACCTTTCTCGCCAAACTGATCGGCTGGCGTGAGATATTCCTGTTCATCGCCCTGTTGGGGGCAATTGCGCTGCTGGGCCTGTCGCTGGCGCTGCGCGCCATTGCGCCACCGGGCAAGCATTCGCTGAAAGAGCGGCTCGCCCCGCTGCGGCAAAAGGCGGTGCTGACTACGCTGCTGATCACCTTTTTTGCCGTTTGCTCGGAACACATCGTCTATAGCTACGTCAGCGTCTTGCTGAAAAACACCCAGTTCGGCCCGCAGGCGATTCTGCCCCTCGCGCTGCTGGTGTTCGGTATTGGCGCGGTGATCGGCAATTTTGCCTCCGGTGCGTTAACCGATGCCCTCGGCAGCAAGTTTGTGCTGCTGTTTTCCGTGGCGCTCCAGACGCTGTCCCTGTTTCTGCTGGCCTTTTATGTCACTTCCCCCTGGTGGGTACTGGCCATCTTCCTGGTCTGGGGCATTACCGGCTGGATGTATTTGGTGCCGATCCAACATCACCTGTTGTCGCTGTCGAAACGCTTTGGCGCGCTGACCGTGTCGCTCAACAGCTCGGTGCTGTACGCCGGCATCGCGGCGGGCGGCATGCTGGGCGGCCTGACGCTCTACGCGCTGCCGGCCCATTACCTGCCGCTGTTTTCGCTGCCGCTCGGCGCCATCGCCCTGCTGCTGACGCTGCTGTTTTTCCGGGGAGAGACCAACAATGAATGAAGCCCTTCCGGTGCTTTATGAGCGCCATGGCGAGCAGGTTGCGGTCATCACCCTCAATCGGCCGGAAAAAAAGAACGCCATCAACCTGCAGATGGCCGAGCTGATCCGCACCTACCTGCGGCAGGCAGATAACGATGACTCGGTGCACGCGATCGTCCTGGCCGGTCAACCGGCGGTATTTTCCGCCGGCATGGATATCAACGCCTTTCATCAGGGTGAACTGCCCATCGTCACGCCGGAGGGGTTTGGCGGGCTGATCCATGCGCAGATCGCCAAGGTGATCATCGCCGCCGTTGATGGCATCGCTTACGGAGGTGGCTTTGAGCTCGCCCTGGCCTGCGATCTGATCGTCGCCGGCCAGGGCGCACGCTTCAGCTTCCCCGAAACCGGGCTCGGATTGGTCGCCGCACAAGGCGGGTGCGCGCGCTTGCCGGCGCGAGTTTCTCCCTATGTCG
Source organism: Serratia sp. SSNIH1 (assembly GCF_002935055.1). Taxonomy (NCBI): domain Bacteria; kingdom Pseudomonadati; phylum Pseudomonadota; class Gammaproteobacteria; order Enterobacterales; family Yersiniaceae; genus Serratia; species Serratia sp. SSNIH1. The sequence continues at coordinate 2,390,475 of NZ_CP026383.1, read as the reverse complement.
CGCTCGACTGGCTGCTGACCGGCAGAATCGTCGATGCGCAGGAGGCGTTATCACACGGCGCCATTTCCCGTATCAGCGAGGGGACGGCCCGGGAAGAAGCACTGCGCATCGCCGAACAGATCGCCGGAAAAGATCTTGCCGCCAGCCAAACGGTTAAGGCCATCGTGCGCCAGGGGCTGGCACGGCAGGAAGCCCCCTCATTCGCTTTTCAACAAGGCCCGGTCGAGCGCCTGCGTCAGGCTGTCGCCCGCCGATAATACCCCTGCCGGTTCGCCTGAACCGGCATTTCCGCTTTTCCGCCACAGCTCATTTTACGCAGCCCGCCTCTCGGCGCTGGGCTACACTGCCGGTAGCCCTAATGCGCTGATAAGGAAAAACAATGCGCCCTTTGCCTCTGCTGACCCCCAGGCTGATCCTGCGCCCGTTCACGGCCGACGATCTGCCCCACTTTACCGCCTACCGCAGCCACCCCGACGTGGCGCGCTATCAAAGCTGGAGCGACTACGGCGCCGCCGATGCGCAGGCCTTTTTCGAACGGCAGCGGCGGCTCGAGTTCAACCGTGAAGACAGCTGGTTTCAACTGGCGGTCGAGCGCCGCGAAGACGGCGCGTTGCTCGGCGATGTCGCGGTGCATTTTTTCGATGCGGGGCGCCAGGCTGAACTGGGCGTGACCTGCGCGCCCAGCCATCAGCGGCAAGGGATGGCGCACGAGGCGCTGAACGCCGTCATCGCCCTGCTGTTCGGGCCGCTGGCGAAGCACCGCATTACCGCGGTGGTAGACGCCCGTAATCTTGGCGCCGCCGCGCTGTTCGGCAAGCTGGGTTTTCAGCGCGAGGCCCATTGGCGGCAAAACGTGTTTTTTAAAGGCGCGTGGGGCGACGAATTCGGTTTCGCTCTGCTGCAAAGCGAATGGCGGGAGAATGCAAAGCATGGCGCTGCTGAATAAATACCTTGGGCAATACCAGTTCTCGGAGCGGCATGCCATCACCATCGCCGCACCGCCGGCCCGGATACTGGCGGCCGTGGCCGCTTACGATCCCAAGCACGATCGCTTTTTCCGCAGCATGATAGCGCTGCGCGAATTGCCCGCACGGCTGATACCGCGCGATAAACCCAACCCACCGCCGTTTGGCCTGCATAACTTTTGCCTGCTTGAGCGGGATGAAACGGCGCTGGTCTATGGCCTGATCGGCCGCTTTTGGCAGGCCGAATACGGTCTGGAGGACGTCGCCGACGGGCCGGGGTTTCTGGCCTTCGCTCAGCCCGGCGTAGCCAAACTGGCGTTGGGTTACGTCGTGACCCCTTTGCCGAGCGGCCACTGCCGCCTGGTAACGGAAACGCGCATCTTCTGCCCCGACGACGCCAGCCGACGGCGGTTCACCCCCTACTGGTATACTATTCGCCTGGTCAGCGGGCTGATACGCCGCCGTATGTTGCGCGACATCAGGACCGCCAGCGAGGCCACTGCGCATAATCATTCATAGTATGAATACATTTAGGAGCATTCTCAGGGTATGCCTCAAGCAATAAGGTTATTTATTAACCATTAAAAGATGCATTGAGAAGCCATTAGCCCCGCCCCCCCTGCGGGGCTTTTTTCATCTAGTCACCGTTCAAACCGGGAAATACCTGCATAAACAGGAAGGTGCAAGGCTTGCGCTGATGCTGATTGATCTGTGGCACCAGCCGGGTGAAATGCTCGGTCTGACAATGCACATCCAGGGCGGCGCGATCCGGCCAGCTTTCGATAAAAATAAAATGCCCGGGGTCCTGCTGGTCGATGCACAGTTCATAACTGATGCACAGCGGTTCTTGACGGGTTTTCTCCACCAGCTCGCGATACCATGGCATAACGGTTTCAATGTGTTCCGGGTGGATAAAGTCTTCAGCGATGACCTTCAGCATGTTGCGCTCCTGCATTCTGTTTTGCCGTGCCTCACCTTAGCGTCCTCACTCCCGAGATGAAAGCACCCTGCTCCAGGCCTATCGCCGGGTTGTCAATTCGGTGATAGCGCACACAGATCTCGATCAAAGCGCTTGAACCTACCCTGACCCTGTGTGAACTTCCGGTTAACAAAAAAGCAACACACCATTTACCATGGTGATGTCTGCACCAACCTGCCGACCCGATACGCGGCGTTTTTTTTGCCCTCAAAGGCCTGACCATTAGTCCTTTAGTCCTTTAGACCTTTAAGGATCGCGAAGAGAAACCGTGGTTACCGTCGTGTTGAGGGCAACGGCATCAGGACGGTCCTGTGACCGACGCTTGTCATTCTCAGAAGAGAGGTTAACGCCAGTGAATCACACCACCTATGCCGCTCCTGCGCTCAACGTCGCCATTCGCAAAACCTGGCGCAGGCTGGTGCCATTGATGTTCGCCATGTACTTTGTCGCCTTTATCGACAGGGTTAACGTCGGCTTTGCCAAGGACGCGATGGCTATCGATATCGCGCTGTCCCAATCCGCCTTTGCGCTCGGCGCGGGGATATTTTTTGCCGCCTATGCGCTGTTCGGCATCCCGGCCAACCTGCTGATGAACCGCTGGGGCGCCAAACGCTGGCTCAGCGCCACCACTGCGCTGTGGGGGGCGCTGTCGGCCTGCACCGGGCTGGTGACCAACGAACAACTGTTTATCGTCCTGCGGTTTCTGCTGGGGATCGCCGAGGCCGGGTTTTACCCCGGCATCCTGCTGCTCGCGTCGATCTATTTTCCCAATAAGGTGCGCGCCTCGGTCATTGGCATTTTCGTGCTCGGCGTGCCGGCGGCCCTGACGCTCGGCTCCCCGCTGTCGGGGGCATTGCTGGAGATGCACGGCGTGCTGGGTAAGCCCGGCTGGTTCTGGATGTTCGTGCTGGAAGGGTTGCCGGCCGTCGCCCTCGGCGTCTTCGCCTTTTTCTATCTCGACGATAGCCCGCAGCAGGCCCGCTTTCTGACTGAGGAAGAACGCACGGCGCTGGTCGCACAGTTGGCCGCCGAACAGCAGCAGACCGAAACCAGCAGCGTCAAAGCAGCGTTGAGAAACGGCAAAGTTTGGCATCTGGCGTTGATCTACGGCACCCTGCAGATCGGCGTGTACGGCCTGATGTTTTTCCTGCCTTCGCAGGTCGCCTCGCTGATGGGCACCCATCTCGGCTTCAAGGCCTCGCTGGTGGCCGCCATTCCCTGGGCGTTATCTGCGCTGGGCGTCTATTTCCTGCCGCGCTTTGCCGACAGAAACACCGCCAGAAGACTACCGATCGCCGTCGCCTGCATGGTCGCGGCGGCGCTGGGGCTGGTGGTTTCTTCCTATGCCGGTCCTTTGCTCGCTATCGCCGCACTGAGCTGTTGTGCAGTCAGTTTCCTGGCGGTACAGCCGATTTTCTGGACGTTTCCCGCTCAGGTGCTCACCGGCCCGGCACTGGCGGCCGGCATCGGCTTTTGCACCACGCTCGGCGCGGCGTTCAGCTTTTTAGCCCCGCTTATCCGCACCGAGGCGGAACAGCGTTTTCACAGCCCGCACGCCGGGCCGCTGGTGCTGGCCGCCTTTGCACTGCTGTGCGCCGCGCTGTTGTGGGCGCTCAAAAACCGGCGCACCGACGTGAGCAAGCAAGACGCAAAGATTGCCGGATAGCGGCGCGTTATTTAGCCATTATTGAACCTGCGGATGGGACACTGGCATTCAACCCCCTCGCCCACAGGTGTTAAATGGATGAATTGACGCATATTATCGCCAAATACACCCCGGAGCCGGAGATGTTGCTGCTGCTGATTTTCCTGTTTGCGCTGGGTAAATCCGTGATCTTCGTTTCCTCCGTCCTGCCGCCCGCCTCGGTCACGCTGCTGATGGGCATCGTTGCGGGCAAGCACGCGCTGCCTGTCAGCGCCGTTTGGGCGGCCATCACCCTCGGGGCCGCGCTGGGATCGATCTTGTCGTTCCACTGCGGCGCACTGCTATGCCGCCGCGATCTTGGCAGCCGGCTACCGGCGCGTTTTCATGCGCCGCTGCACAAAGCCCAGCGCGCCCTGCAAAAGCGCGGGTTGCCATTGCTGTTCGCCTCGCGTTTTCTGGCGGTAATGCGCTATACCGTACCGCTGGTGGCCGGCATGCTGAAGCTGCCGCTGGGGCGCGTCTATGCCACCGCCGCACTCTCGGCCGCCGCCTGGGCGCTGATCTTGATGTCGGCTGCGCATTTATTCCCCGCATCTTGACCTGAAAGATTCTTGGGCAAATGATCGGCTCATGCGCCGACGTTGCGCCAGCGCACAGCCTCTCTTGCCGTATAAACTGCCGTGCAACACCGCAGTTTGCGCCAGATCACCTTTCTGAACATCAGTCGAAAAATGCGAATTTTTTTGCAAAAAGCGCGCTTAAAACGGCGCAATGAGGAAACAAGCAGAGAAAAACCTCGGCGTAACACGCTGATTTGGTTGGTGGGTCGTACAGGGTTCGAACCTGTGACCCATTGATTAAGCGTCAACGGCTCTGCCGACTGAGCTAACGACCCAACGAGATAAACTGTCCTCCTCGTCAGTGCCGCCGTCAAACGCTTCCACTCATTACTTTTTCTCATGCGAGCTTTGCAACCCTTTGTTTAATCAACGAGATAAGCCGCATAAGGTCTGTTAATCCCACCTTTTGAAGAGTAATCTTCCGCTCCCTGAACGTCCGATTTGCCTCCTCCGTGTAAAGATTGATCGACTTTTATCCCGCGTATAAATGTTGTAAACATGTTGCACAAAGGTGGCGTTATTGCACTACCTTACTAAAGCCGGGCCAACCGGATAAATGTATAAAAAAGAGCCACTTCAGAGCTCGCGACTTCACTAATGACAGGTAAAACAGGACATCATCAGATGGTAGATCACTCTAAAATAGCGACTGACGCGACGCCCGCTTCAGAAGATCATCTACGGCGAAACCTCACTAACCGACATATTCAACTGATCGCCATCGGCGGCGCCATCGGCACCGGTCTGTTTATGGGCTCAGGTAAAACCATCAGCCTGGCCGGCCCGTCGATCATCTTCGTGTACATGATCATCGGCTTTATGCTGTTCTTCGTGATGCGCGCCATGGGCGAGCTGCTGCTGTCCAATCTGGAATACAAATCGTTCAGCGATTTCGCTGCGGATCTGCTCGGCCCGTGGGCCGGTTTCTTCACCGGCTGGACCTACTGGTTCTGCTGGGTGGTCACCGGCATCGCCGACGTCGTGGCGATTACCGCCTACGCCCAGTTCTGGTTCCCCGGGCTGTCGCAATGGATCGCTTCGCTGCTGTGCGTACTGTTGCTGCTCGGCCTTAACCTGGCGACCGTGAAGATGTTCGGCGAAATGGAATTCTGGTTTGCAATGATCAAAATCGTCGCCATCGTCGGGCTGATCGTCGCCGGGCTGGTGATGATCGCCATGCAGTTCCAGTCGCCGACCGGCACCGTGGCCTCATTCACCCATCTGTGGAATGACGGCGGCATGTTCCCGAAAGGCATCAGCGGCTTCTTCGCCGGCTTCCAGATTGCGGTATTCGCCTTCGTCGGCATTGAGCTGGTGGGCACCACCGCCGCAGAAACCAAGGATCCGGAGAAATCGCTGCCGCGCGCCATCAACTCGATTCCGATCCGCATCATCATGTTCTATGTGTTCGCCCTGATCGTCATCATGTCGGTCACGCCGTGGAACTCCGTGGTGCCGGACAAGAGCCCGTTCGTTGAACTGTTCGTGCTGATCGGCCTGCCTGCCGCGGCCAGCGTGATCAACTTCGTGGTGCTGACCTCCGCCGCCTCCTCCGCCAACAGCGGCGTGTTCTCCACCAGCCGCATGCTGTTCGGGCTGGCGCAGGAAGGCGACGCGCCAAAATCGTTCGCCAATCTGTCCAAGCGCGCGGTGCCGGCCAACGGCCTCACCTTCTCCTGCATCTGCCTGCTGGGTGGCGTGGTGCTGATTTACCTGATCCCGAACGTGATGACGGTCTTCACCCTGGTGACCACCGTATCGGCGATTCTGTTCATGTTCGTCTGGACCATCATCCTGTGCTCGTATCTGGTCTACCGTAAACAGCGCCCGGCGCTGCACCAGAAATCGATCTACAAGATGCCGGCCGGCAAACTGATGTGCTGGGTGTGCATGGCGTTCTTCGTGTTTGTGCTGGTGCTGCTGTCGCTGCGTGAAGACACCCGCCAGGCGTTGATCGTCACCCCGCTGTGGTTCATCGTGCTCGGCCTGTCTTACGTGTTCCTGCGCAAGAAGAAAACCGCATGATGCAAAAAGGGGCGGATATCTCCGCCCCTTTCTTCTTTCTGTGCCTCTGCACTAATCCGCTTCCGTCGCCACCGCCGCTTTATCCTTGCGCCGCACGCGCAGCTCGCTGACCACCACCCCAATCACGATCAAGGCGCCCCCCAATAACGCCACGCCCGGCAAACGCTCGCCGGCCAACCGCCCGACGATGCCCGCCCAGACCGGTTCGCCGGCGTAAATCACCGTGGCCCGCGTCGGCGAAACGCTGCGCTGCGCCCAGTTCATGGTCAGCTGAATCAAGGCGCTGGCCAGCCCCAGCCCAATGGCGCTGTACAGCAGGTAATCCGAATACGGCGGCGGCGACTCGCCGGTCGGCGCCATCATCAAAAATGAGGTCAGCGAGGCGGTCGCCAGCTGCACGATGGTCACCCGGCGGATATTGACCTTACCGGCGAAGGCGCCGATCAGAATGATCTCTGCCGCCATCCCCAGGGTGCCGGCCAGCGTCAGAATTTCGCCGAGGCTCAGCGTCATGTCGGTGCTGCTCGGCGCCGCCAGCAGCATCAGGCCGGTAAAGGCCAACAGAATGCCGACCCACGACATGATGCCGGGGAACCGCCCCAGCACCAGCCACTGCAACAGTGGCACGATCGGCACGTACATGGCGGTGATAAACGCCGATTGGCTGCTGGTGATGGTCTGCAGGCCGACGGTTTGCATGCTGTAACCAAACATAATCGCCAGCCCAATCAGCCCGCCCGCCTTCAGTTCATACAGGGTCAGGCCGCGCAGCACGCGCAGCGAAAACAGGGTCAGCGCCAGCGTAGCGGTGGCGAAACGCAGGCCGACGAAAAAGAACGGCCCGCTGACCTGCATCGCGTGATGCACCGCCAAAAAGGTGCCGCCCCAGATCATGGTGATGAAAATCAACACCGCTTCCGGCAGCCTGATTTGCGGAACCACGACGGAAATAAAGGATTTTTTTGCTGCTGACACCGGCTTGCCCTTCCTGCTGAGTGCAATATAATGCACAGATCCTGCCAGTATGAGATAAAGCCCGGCGATGAGCAATACGGCGCATAACGCAAAAACCGATCCCCCCAAGGTGCTGCAGTACCTGAGCAGCAACCTGCGCGGCTACCGCCAACAGGCGGGCCTGAGCCAAATGGCGCTGGCCGAGCTTTCCGGCGTCAGCCGCCGTATGTTGGCGGGCATCGAGGCCGGCGATCGCAACGTTAGCCTGGCGGTGCTCGACAAGATCGCCGCCGCCCTGGCGATTTCCTTTACCGATCTGATCCAGGCGCCGGAGGCGCGCGGCAGCCATATGGTCGGGGAATTGGCCTGGCAAGGCGCGCAGCCGGGCAGCCAGGCGCTGTTCGCCGCCAGCGTACCGGCACGGCAGCGGGCCGAGCTGTGGGAATGGACGCTGATGCCGGGCGAGCGCTATGACTCTGCGCCGGACGCCGAAGGCTGGAGCGAAATGATCTACGTGATTGCCGGTACTCTGACGCTGGAGCTGGAACAAGATACGCTGACGCTCACCGTCGGCGCCACGCAAACCTTCAACAGCGATCAGCGCTACGCTTACGCCAACCACGGCGAGCTGCCCCTGCGCTTTATCCGCAACGTCGCCTTCTGACCGCCCGCCGGCCCACACCGGCGGCGGATGTCGTGTCGCTGTCGTGCCGCTGTCGTGGCGCCGCCACCCCGCTCGCCCTACACTGAATGACAGTGACAGCGAACTCAGGAGTGCACCATGCAAAAGTACCGCATCAGGCCATTACGTCTGGAAAAAGGCTGGTCGCAGGAGCAGCTGGCGACGATCGCCGGCCTCAGCACCCGCACCGTCCAGCGGATTGAAAACGGTGAACAGGCCAGCCTGGAAACCTTGACCGCGATCGCTGCCGCGCTGGGCGTGCAGGTCAGCGATCTCAATGCGCAGCCGCAACAGGCAATGGAGGAAGAGACGCCTGACGAACAGCGCATTCGTCGCCAGGTCGCGGCAGAAGGCAAACTGCTGAGCATGGCGGTGCGTTTCGCCGTGATTGGCGTGATGTTGTTCGCCATCAATTGGTTTACCCACCCGCAATATCTCTGGTCGCTGTGGGCGATCGGCGGCATGAGCCTCGCGCTGGTCATGCGGGCGGTGCGTACCCTGCTGCTGCGCAATGTCTTCAGCCGCTGGCAGGAACAGCGGCTGGCGCACAAGCTGCGGCGCTTGCCCTGAATCCGCCATTCGACAAAACCAAATTCGTCATTCGCTTCTATGCTTATCAAGGGTTTTTGTTAATCATCTGAGCGGGAGTACGGAACATGACGAAAGTGTTGGTGCTTTATTACTCAATGTACGGCCATATCGAACACCTGGCGCAGGCGGTGGCCGAAGGCGCGAATCGGGTTAACGGCGTGGACGTGACGATTAAACGCGTGCCGGAAACCATGACGCCGGAGGCCTTTGCCAAAGCAGGGGGCAAACAACATCAACAGGCGCCGGTCGCCAGCCCGCAGGAGCTGGCGGACTATGACGGCATTATCTTCGGCACGCCGACCCGCTTCGGCAATATGGCCGGGCAGATGCGCACCTTCCTCGATCAGACCGGCGGCCTGTGGGCTTCCGGCGCGTTGTACGGCAAGGTAGGCAGCGTCTTCTCTTCCACCGGCACCGGCGGCGGCCAGGAACACACCATCAGTTCCACCTGGACCACGCTGGCGCACCACGGTTTCATCATCGTGCCGATCGGCTATGCCACGCCAGAGCTGTTTGACGTTTCGCAGGTACGCGGCGGCACCCCGTATGGCGCCACCACCATCGCCGGCGCCGACGGTTCGCGGCAACCGAGCAACGAAGAGTTGACCATTGCCCGCTATCAGGGCGAGCACGTGGCAAAAATCACCGCCAAGCTGAAAAGTTAAGCACCCTCCTGCGCCTGTGATTCAAAGGGTCGCGCATTCGCACGGCCCCATCTTGTTGCCGACCCGCCGCAAGGTTAGAATGCCCCTCCCCCGGCCATTCAGCGTCTGAAGGCCAGGCCCGAATTCGTTCTGCCCGTCGCTCGTCAGCCTTAGGCGCGAGGACGGGCGTTCTGTTTTTTGCGCACAGCGAAGGGAATAAGTCAGTGTCTAAAGATTTTGATGAACTAATAAGAGACATGGATCTTATTATTGAAAATGTAGACAGCTTCAAGGCTCTGGCTCCGCGCGCGCCCGAGCCGGCTCCGGCCCCGCCGCCGCCGGTTCATCACTACGACTCGTTCTGCGAGAACATCGCGCTGAAAGTGGTCTTGAAGGTGCTGCTGTCTTCGGTGGACAAGATAGTCAAAGTGCAAATCGCCAACAAGGTCGAGCAAGAGATCGCCCAGATTGAACAGCAGGTGGTGCGCGCCGGCGGCGGCCCGGTATCGCCGGACGATCTGGCGCAAATGACGCACTATGTGCGCCGCACGGTCAACGACCTGCTGGAATAACGTCTCCCCGGCAGGCTCACCGGCCATACTTATTCGGCGATATGAATTTTTACGCTATTTTTATATCGCCTGCTTTATGCTTGATACACTTCAATAAATTGACACATTGTCGGCAGGCATTCCGAGCAACAGCATGGTCAAAACCAAACAAATCCTGGTCGTCATTCATCTTTGCAGCTTTTTGGTCCTTCTTTACAGCCTTTCGATGATCCCGCCCCTGCTGATGGGCCTGTTGTATAAAGAAAAAAGCGCCTTCTCATTCTTCTATACCCTGGTGGTGGCCGCCACGCTCGGCGGATTGGGCTGGTTCAGCACCCGCCAGTCGAAAGTGCAGTTGCGCACTCAGGACGGCTTTCTGATCATCGTGATGTTTTGGCTGCTGTTTTCCGCGATCAGCGCCCTGCCGCTGTGGCTGGATGATACGCTGAACGTCCGGCTGGTCGACGCGATGTTTGAGGGGGTCTCCGGCATCACCACCACCGGCGCCTCGGTGCTGAATGACGTCTCGAACGTGCCCAAATCATTCCTCTACTACCGTTCCCAGCTCAATTTTATCGGCGGCCTCGGGGTTATCGTGTTGGCGGTGGCCGTGCTGCCGCTGCTGGGCATCGGCGGCGCCAAACTTTACCAGTCGGAAATGCCCGGCCCGTTCAAGGAGGAACGCCTGGCCGATACCTCGAAAAACCTGTGGTTGATCTACCTTGGGCTGGGATTAGCCTGCACCGTCGCCTTTCGTCTGGCGGGCATGCCGTGGTTCGATGCGTTATGCCACGGCATTTCCACCGTTTCGCTCGGCGGATTTTCCACCCGCAACGAAAGCCTGGGGTACTACGACAGTTCGGCGGTGGAAATGGTCGGCGGCATTTTCTCTATTCTGGCGGCGGTGAACTTCACGCTCTATTTCGTGGCCGTCGGCCGCCGCAGCCTGAAACCGCTGTACCGCAGCCCCGAGCTGCGCTTTTTCCTGTTGATACTGGCCATCGTCGTGGCGATCGTGTGTATCGAGCTGTACCGTTCAGGCATGTACGGCGTCAAAGACGCCTTCGTGCACGGCTTTTTCCTCACCAGCTCGATGATGACCGACAACGGCCTGGCGATTGCCGATTACACCCGGATCCCGTCCCATACCATCATGCTGCTGCTGGCGGCGAGTTTCTTCGGCGGCTGCGTCGGCTCCACCTGCGGCGGCATTAAAGCACTGCGTTTTCTGATCATGTACAAGCAAAGTCGGCTCGAGATCAACCAACTGGTGCATCCCAACGCCATGTATACCATCAAGGTCGGCAATGCACCGATCCAGGATCGAACGCTGCGCTCCGTCTGGAGTTTCTTCTTCCTCTACGTACTGTTCACCTGCCTGTTTATCTGGCTGCTGAATCTGATGGGCTATGATCTGGTCACCGCCTTCGCCACCGTCGCCGCCTGCATCAACAATATGGGGCTGGGGTACGGAGAAACCGCCGCCGGTTTCGGCACGCTGAACGATGTGGCGAAATGGCTGATGTGCGCCGCCATGCTGCTCGGCCGCCTCGAGATCTATCCGATGCTGATCCTTTGTTCACGCGCATTTTGGCGTTTTTGATCGGCCAAGCGGCGTGTAGGGCGCCGTTCCGCTCTGCCAACGCCGACACATTCACAACATGAATATGTTGCATTGTTGTATTCGTTTCACTGCGATAAGTTTAATTCACTGTAGATATATACAGTATTTTTTAACTTATTGAGGATATGAATATGCGCTTTAACAACAAGATGTTGGCCCTGGCCGCCCTGCTGTTCGCCGTACAGGCGTCGGCCGACACGCTCGAATCCATCGACAACTGCGCGGTCGGCTGCCCGACCGGCGGCAGCAGCAACGTGTCGATCGTGCGTCATGCTTATACGTTGAACAACAACAGCACCACCAAATTCGCCAACTGGGTAGCCTATCACATCACCAAAGACACGCCGGCCAGTGGCAAGACGCGCAACTGGAAAACCGACCCGGCGCTCAATCCGGCGGATACCCTGGCGCCCGCCGATTACACCGGCGCCAATGCGGCGTTGAAGGTCGATCGCGGTCATCAGGCGCCGCTGGCCTCGCTGGCGGGCGTTTCCGACTGGGAATCGCTGAACTACCTGTCCAACATCACGCCGCAAAAGTCCGATCTGAACCAGGGCGCCTGGGCGCGGCTGGAAGATCAGGAACGCAAGCTGATCGATCGCGCCGATATCTCCTCAGTCTATACCGTGACCGGGCCGCTGTATGAGCGCGATATGGGCAAACTGCCGGGCACCCAGAAAGCGCACACCATCCCCAGCGCCTACTGGAAGGTGATTTTCATCAACAACAGCCCGGCGGTGAACCACTATGCCGCCTTCCTGTTCGATCAAAACACGCCGAAGGGCGCCGATTTCTGCCAATTCCGCGTGACGGTGGACGAGATCGAGAAGCGTACCGGCCTGATCATCTGGGCCGGTCTGCCGGACGACGTACAGGCCTCGCTGAAGAGCAAACCCGGCGTCCTGCCGGAGTTGATGGGCTGCAAAAACTGACGAAAAAACCCGCCTCGGCGGGTTTATTTTTCATCCGGGCGCCGGCGGTTTATTCCGTCAGCGCCTTTTGCGCGGCGGCCAACTCACGCTGCCGGGGCGACGCCACCGCGTGATCGCGCGCCAGCAGCGTATACACCGTCGGCAGCACAAACAGGGTGAACAACGTGCCCACCAGCATGCCGGACACGATCACCAATCCCAGACCGAAGCGGCTGGCAGCCCCTGCGCCGCTGGCGAACAGCAGCGGGATCAAGCCGAACACCATCGCCCCGGTGGTCATCAGCACCGGCCGCAGGCGAATTTGCGCCGCCTGCAAAATCGCGGCACGCCGCGTCAACCCCTGATGCATCTGCAGTTCGTTGGCAAACTCCACCATCAGAATACCGTGCTTGCTAATCAGCCCGATCAGGGTCACCAGCCCGACCTGGGTATAAATATTCATCGTGGCGCAACCCAGCGCCAGCGGCAATAAGGCGCCGCAGATCGACAGCGGCACGGTGATGAGGATGATCAGCGGATCCTTCAGGCTCTCATACTGCGCCGCCAGCACCAGGTAGATGATCACCAACGCCGCCAGGAACGCGAATGCCAGCGCGCTGCCTTCCTGGGTATATTGGCGCGAATCCCCCTGCCAGTCGTGGCTAAATTCGGCCGGCAGCGCATTGGCCTGCCGTTCGAGGAAGGCCACCGCTTCGCCCATCGAAACGCCAGGCGCGGGGATGGCCTGCAGGGTGGCGGCGTTCTGTTGGTTAAACTGGGTCAGCTTGTTCGGCTCGACCTTAACGGCCACCGACACCACGGTGGAGAGCGGCACCAGCGTATTGTCCTGCGTGCGAACGTACTGCCGCGCCAGCGCCTGCGGCGTCAGCCGCTGTTCACGCAGGCTCTGCGGGATCACGTCATAGGCGCGCCCGTCCATGCCGAAGCGGTTGAGGTAGTTTTCTCCCACCAGCACCGCCAGCGATTCGCCGATATCGCTCATGCGTATCCCGAGGCTGTTGGCCTTGGCGCGGTCGATATGCACCTCCGCCAGCGGGTTGTTGTAGTCCAGATCGCTGTCCACTACCATAAACAGGCCGCTGTTTCTGGCGTTTTGCTTCACCTCTTCCAGGGTGCGATACAGCTGCGGGTAGTCCTGCGGCGTGCGCAGCACCATCTGCACCGGCAGCCCGCCGGTGGAGCCCGGCAGCGCGGGCAGTTGGAAGGCGAAAATGCTGGTGCCTTCGACGTCGTTCACCGCCCGCTGCAGATCGGCCTGCACCGCTGACGCCGAGCGCTGGCGCGCCTGCCACAGCGTCAGGTTGATGCCGCCGATGCCGGACGCGGTGCCGTCGCTGCCGTTGATGATCCAGCGGCTTTCGGTTTCCGGCATGCGGTTGTAAACCTCGTCCAGCTTGTACGCAAAACGCTCGACATAGTTCAGGTTGGCGTGCTGTGGCGCCTTGATGGCGGTCAGTACGATGGCCTGATCCTCGGTCGGCGCCAGCTCGCGCTGCGGCATCAGGTACAGCAGCGGCAGACTGATCATCACCAGCAGCGCCAGCGCGCCGGTCACCCAACGGTGGTGCAGCGAGAAATCCAGCGCGCGCGCATAGCGCCGCGTCAGGCCGCCGAAGAACCACTCGGCGGCGCGCGCCACGCGCCCTTCGCTCTGTTTGGCAGGCAGTAGAAGAGAACTCATTACCGGCGACAGCGTCAGCGCCACCACGCCGGACACCACCACCGCGCCGGCCAGCGTCAGCGCGAACTCGCGAAACAGCGCGCCGGTCAGCCCGCCCATCAGGCCGATCGGCGCGTAGACCGCCGCCAGCGTCAGGGTCATGGCGATCACTGGCCCCGCCACTTCGCGCGCGCCGATCATCGCCGCCGCCAGCGGCGTTTTCCCCTCTTCGATATGGCGATGCACGTTCTCCACCACCACGATGGCGTCGTCCACCACCAGACCGATCGCCAAAACCATCGCCAGCAGCGTCAGCAAATTGACGCTGAAGCCGAAGGCCAGCATCAGCCCGGCGGCGCCAAGGATCGACAGCGGAATGGTCACCACCGGGATCAGCACGGTGCGCAGCGATCCCAGACACAGGTAGATCACCGCTACCACGATCGCCAGCGCTTCGAGCAGGGTATGCACCACTTCATCGATCGAGGCCTGGATAAAGCGTGCGGTTTCGAACGCCAGCGCCATCTTCACGCCCGGCGGCTGCATCTTGTCAATTGCCGGCATCAGGTGACGAATGCCGTCGACGATCACCAGCGGGTTGCCGGTCGGCGTGGGGAAGACGCCGAGAAACACCGCCGGTTCGCCATCCATCAGCGCGCTGGTTTCCGTGGCTGCGGCGCCCAGCTCCACGGTGCCGACGTCTTTCAGGCGCACCAGGCCGTTGCCGTCGTTGCGCACCACCAGATTGCGGAACTCCTCCACGCTGGTGAGATCGGTATTCACCCGCACGTTGGCAACCACATACTGCCCTTTCACCTTGCCCGGCGCCGCCTGGTAGTTGTTGCGCCGCACCGCGTCGGCCACGTCGGCGGCGGTCAGGCCGCGGCCGGCCAGCCGATCGCTATCCAGCCACAGGCGCATCGCCATTTTTTGCCCGCCGAACACTTCCACCTTGGCGACGCCGTCGATAGTGGTGAACATCGGCTCCACCACCCGCGTCAGGTATTCGCTCAGCGCCGGCGTGGACAGCGTTTTACTGGAAAAGCCGACATAGGCGACGGCGGTAGCTTCACCGGCGGAGCGCTCAATCACCGGATCGTAAGCCTGCTCTGGCAGCTTGTAGCGCACCTGGTTGACCTTGGCCATCACTTCGGTCAACGCCTGGGTCGAGTCGCGGTTCAGCGCCATGCGCACCGTCACCACGCTGCGCCCCTGCACCGACGAGGATGAAAGGTAGTCAACGCCCTCGACGGACGACACCGCCTGGGCGATCGGCTGCGTGACAAAGCCCTGCATCAGCTCGGACGACGCACCGGGATAGTCGGTGCTGATGGTGATGGTGGAGTTTTCCAACAGCGGGTATTGACGGATCGGCAGTTGGCTGAGCGCCAGCGCGCCGAACAGCAGGATCAGGGTGCTGACCACCAGCGCCAGCACCGGCCGGCGCACGAACAGATCGGTAAATGTCATCGGTCTCTCCTCAAGAACCGGCCTGGGCGGCGTTCAACGTATCCTGCGCCACCGGCTCGGCCGCCATGCCATCGCTCAGCTTGAGCTGGCCCGAGGTCACCACCCGATCGCCTTCCTGCAGGCCGCTGACGATCTCGACACGCCCGTCGTTGCGCTCACCCACGGCGACCGAAACGCGTTTGACCGTCATGCCCTTTTCACCCTGCTGCGCCAGGAACACGGTATCGCCGTAGGCCGTGTAGGTCAGCGCCGTTTCCGGCACCGTCAACACCGCCACGCGCTGCTGCTGCGTGACGCGAATGCCGGCGTACATTCCGGCCTTCAGCACCCCCTGGCGGTTGGTCAACGTCGCCTGCACCTGCACGGTGCGGGATTTGCCGATCATCGGGTCGATAGCGGTAATGGCGGCGGGGAAAGCGCGATCGGGATACGCCCCAACCTGCACCGACACCGCCTGCCCCAGCGCCAGCCCGGCGCCGCTTTGTTCGTCCAGCGAGAAATTGACGCGCAGCGTATCGGCGTCCACCAGGTTCGCCACCGCGTCGGCGGCGTTGAGGTATTGCCCTTCATGCACGCGGCGAATGCCGATGGTGCCGGCGAACGGCGCGCGGATCGCCTTTTGCGCGATTTTGGCCTGCGTTTCCTGCACCGCACCGAGCGCCATATCCCGTTCGGCCAGCGCATCGTCCAGCTGTTGCCGCGCGGTGGCGTTGAGGTTCATCAGCTTGCGCATGCGCGCCAACAGCAGATCGGCATTGCGCAATTGCGCCTGCAGGCGCACCAGCTCAGCCTGCTCGACCGCATCGTTGAGCTGCACCAGCAGCTGTCCCTGCCGCACCGTTTGGCCGGATTCGAACAGAATGCGCGTGATGCGGCCGCTGGTCTCCGCCGCCACTGCCACCTGGCTGGCCGCCTCCAGCTCGCCCACGCCGGCGTAACTGCGCGCCGCCTGTTCACGCAGGGCGGGCGCCAGCGCCACTTTCACCGGCGGATAGGCCGGCGCGCCTTCGTTTTGCCGCGCGGTGGATCGCATCGCAACGGCAGCGACGGCGAGCGCCGCCAGCAGCGCGGCAATAATGAGGTATCGTTTCATCATGTAACGGTTTCTTCCTGATTTTACAGCCAAAGCCATCCTTCCCCCGACGCAGCGCAGGCAGGTGACGAGAGATGCCGGTTGCCAAGCCCGGCTGGCTGCACTATAAAACCTCAGGTTAACTTGAGGTCAAGCTGAGGAACGTGGAATGGCAAGAAATGAACCGATTGACACCTATCGGCTTTTGACCGTGGGGGAAGTGGCGAAGCGCAGCGGCGTGGCGGTATCCGCGCTGCACTTTTACGAAAGCAAGGGGCTGATTCAGGCAACGCGCAACGCCGGTAACCAGCGCCGCTACACGCCGGTGGTGTTGCGCTACATCGCGGTGATCAAGATCGCGCAAAGCGCGGGCATTCCGCTGGAGGAGATCCGCGCCACGCTGGGCCGCTTTCCCACCGGCAGCAAGCTGACCGCCGAACAATGGGGAATTTTGTCCTCCGCCTGGCGCAAAACCCTGGATGAGCGCATTCAGCGGCTGACGGTGCTGCGCGACCATCTCGACAGCTGCATCGGCTGCGGCTGCCTGTCGCTCACCGACTGCCCGCTGCGCAACCCAAACGATATTTGGGGCCAACAGGGCGCCGGCGCGCATATTTTCGAACGCCCGACGGAACACCGGTGAGCGAAGCAGGTTGCGCACCGGTTATTCCGAGCCCGAGCCTCTCAGGGATAGATGATGTTCAACGTGGCCGAGGTGTTGATTTCCCCCTGTGTGACGCCATCGCGCTGATAAGGGTAATAATAAGCCCCCATGCCGATGATGAAGTGACTGTTCAGGCTGCCGCCGGCGGCGACGTGAAACAGTGAGGTGGCGCTGCCGCGATCGACGTTGGAAGGCGACAGTACCACCGGTGAACTCGGCATGTCGCGCTTGACCAGGCGCAGCCCCACCCCTTGCGCCCCGCCCGCATTGGCATTGGTCAACACGCTGGCGTCGGAGGCCAGCAGGTTATTGCTGGACAGGAACATCTCAACGGCGCGATCGGCGATGCCTTCCTGCTGCATGTTCTGGCAGCTGATGTTCAGCGAGAACGGCGTGTAGCCGGGTTGATTGTTACTCAGCACCTGCGCCACGCCCATTTTGGGCAATCTGACCGTCAGGCCGGCGTTGTCAAAACGGCAGGTGGTGGTTTTCGGCGCGTACTTGATGTTCATCGGCTGGCCATACATATCGCGATCCTCATAAGGCCAATTGCCGGTAAGCAACCAAGTGAGCAGTTTCCCCACCTGCTCCAGCAGCCAAAACGGTAACTCCAGTATGCCGATGCCGGTCACATCACTCACCATTAAAGCATCATCGAGCATCAGTGTATCGCCCGGTACCACCCGCCCATCCTTAGGCTTTTGCACCAGAGAATAACGAATGGTCATCGGGGAATTTAATTCTGAAGCAGAGTGTTCCCCTCGCCCCCTCAACGTTCTGTCACTTATCTTGTGGGTGATTTCTGCGCGGACCCACTGTTGGCCATCGTTAAAACCGAAAATCGCGGCCTGCGAGTCTTTCGTCGGAAGTTTGATGGTGTAGGAAAAGTTGCTTTTGGACTTGCTGCAGTTAAAGGTGCCGGTGTACTGGGTATTGTATTGCGCCTCCCATACCGGCGTATTGGCGCTCAGCTTATCGGAGAGATCGACGAAAATCGGCGACGCAAACTCCACCCCTTTGCCATAGCAGGAAGCATAGCTATAGCCGCTGAACAGCCCAGACAGCAGCAACAAAAAAATCAGCCTGATCATAGGTTTGGTTATCCTGTATTAGCGGCAAACGCCGGGCGACGCGTCGAGCGCCAGAGTCGGTTTGGCGATGCGGCAACGGCCGTCGCGCAGTTGTACCGTTAACGCCGTCGGCGGCTGTTCGGCGCGCAGGTACAGCACGCTGGCCTGGCCGACAAAGCCTATCGATCGGCCGCTTTCATCCAGCACTTCGGCACCGAACGGCAACGGTGCGCCATCGGCGCGCTGCGCTCGCAGCTGGAATGGCCGACGTGGGTCAGTCTCGAATTTCAGGTAGCTGACCGCACCGTAGTACGGCACGTGGTTGGCAACGTTGCCGCTGATTTCCGCCCCGCTGCTGTGGCCGGTATCCGACAGCGTGATCGAATTTTGCCGGTACGGCGTAGCATAAGGCACCAGCGCCAGGCCCTGCGCGTTGGTCACAATGCTTTCGTCGCCGTTGACCATCAGCCCTTCGGCCTGCGGCGCTTCGACCACCGTCATGGTGTTGCCGATTTCGTTCGACGCCAGCACATGCCAGGGGATCGCCACCAGGCTGCCGCGCGCGCTGAGGCCGCTCTGGCGATAATCGTTGCCTTCGCTGTAGGAGACGCCGAGCGTCGAGAGGCGGGTGCGATAGGCCGCATTGAGGCCGGCCATGTTGTCTCCGCCGCTGCGATTGCTGCCGCTCAGCGAGTAGCTCAGGCGGTTGGATTCCAACGCGTTGCCGCTCAGGCTGACCGTGCTTTGCTGATAGTGAGAGTCCGTCACCGACAGGCCGGTGCTGAGATAGGCGTTGTTGTCGAACACCGACAGCGGCAGGCTGAACGACAGGTAATAACGCGTTTCTTCCTCACGCTGGCTATTACGCACCCGACTGGCGGAAACGGAGTAGCTGACACGCCCCAGATTGTTGGAGTATCCCAGCTGGTATTCGCGGCTTTTCGCGTTGGCCGTCCAGTAATCGCGCTGGGAACCGGAGAAGAACAGCGTGCCCCACCCTTCGTTAAGACGCTGGTTCAGGTTAAGCGTAAAAGTATTTTTCGGCCGAGCGGAACGCAGCGCGTCCCAGGTGTTCATATCCAGTTCGGACACGCCCTCCTCGTCGCGCCAGCGGTCAAACTGCCGTTCCAGTTGGCGGTAGCCGTCATTGGAGTAAATGGCGTCGGTAAAGCTGTAGTAACCGCGGGTGGAGTAACGGTAGGCCGCCAGCGTGAAGTTGGTCGCGGTGACGTCGAGAAATTTACTGTAGGCAATACGAAAACTCTGCCCGCTTTCACGGCGGTTTTTCAGGCGGGTATCGGCATGCGTCAGATCGATGGACACCGCCCCTATCGGCAGGTTCCAGCCACTGCCGAGCAGCCAGGCCTGATAGTCGTCGCTCAAAATGCTGCCGGCATAACCGGTCACCAGGTTGTTGAAACCGTACTGCAGGGTACCCTGCACAAAGCCGGGATCGTAATCGGTATTGCTTTCGTTCACCTTGCCGGCCAGCACGCTGTATTGGCTGACACCCTGTTTCAACATGTTGGGTACGGCGGAAAACGGCACGCTGAACGACTGTTCGCGCCCATCCGCCTCTTTGACCGTCACCCACAGATCGCCCGCCGAGCCGGTCGGCTGAATGCTGTCGAGGGTAAAGGCGCCCGGCGGCACGTTTTCCTGGTAGATCACGTTGCCGTTCTGCATCACTTTCACCAGGGCGTTGGTTTGCGCCACGCCCCGCACGACCGGTGAAAAGCCCTGCTGCGAGTTGGGACGCATGCTGATGTCCGACGCCAGCGCCACCCCGCGGATGCGTACCGAGTCGAACAGATCCCCCGGCGAATAAAAATCACCGGCGATCAGGTTGGATTTGATGTCGGCGAAGCCGCGCTGCAGGTAGCGCGTGTTGTTCTGCCAGTGGCTCCCTCGCCCACTGCCGTGGCGAAAGCTGCTGCTGTCGCGAAATTGCCAGCCGGCCAGATTGATCCCGGATTCCAACCCGGTATAAAAATCGTCATTATTTCTGTGATTGCCGTCGCCGCGCGCCTCGGCGTGGTAGTACGTCGCGTTGTAAGCCAGCGTCAATGCGGAGATGCCGCGATTCCAGAAGGCCGGATCCACGTATCCCGCCTCCGACCGGTTGACCCGCGCCTGCGGCACCGTCAGCCGCAGGCTCAGCGCACCGACGTCCATATCGAACCGCCCACCCTGTACCAGCGTGGCGATCGACAGCGTCGTCAACGGTGCCTGGGGCCTCGGCAACTGACTCAGATCGATGCCCAGCCGCTGCGCATCCTGGTAGTCGATTTGGATATCGTCGCGTTGTGTGCCAAACAGCAGCGCATAGCGCCCTTTCCAGTCATGGTTGACATACACATCAATCTCCTGCCGGCCGGCAGGCATGTCATTATTGAGGTAAAAACGCGAGAGATCGGAATCGCGTGATTCGCCGGCCAACAGCGAAGTATCGAACGTCACCGCCCAGGCCGTATCCGGCAACAAGAATGAAGAGGCGGTCAGCAGCGAGAGGACTTTTTTATTCAGCTTCATTGTTGTTCTTTCAGGTTAGTGTGCGGTGATGGCTTTAGACTTGTAAGCCCCCAGATCGTCGATATACATCAGGTCATAACGGACGTTTTTACTGACCGATCGTTTACTGGCAGCAAACTGGGTGGAAAACGGCGCGACCATCAGCGAATCAACCAGCAGATGCTTGTCCGTACCCTGGCCGATATTCGCTACCGTGATGAAATACGGGCTGTTGTTGATGACGTTGAACCCTTTACCATTGGCTTGCAGCGTCAGTTTTTCCATCGCGTTTTCTACGCCGCGGGTTAGCGTCTGCGGGCGGTAGAACAGCTTGATGCGTGACTTGATCGCCAACTGCAGGGTATTGGTGCCCTGGAGGTTTTCCGGCGTCGGCGGGATATCCAGCACGTTGAGATAGAACACCGATTCGCGATCCGCCGCCAATGCGGCGCCGACTTTCTGAATGCGCAGCTGCTGCCCGCTGTTGCCGTTCACTTTCACCACCGGCGGCGACAGCAAAAACGGCACGTTAGCGGTTTCCGGGGTGGAATTGATATCGCCGTCGTCGATCCAGGCCTGAACCAGTGAGGGATCGGCGCCGTTATTCAGCAGTTGGACAATCACATCCTTGTTGTTTGCCGGGTAGATCACCCGCGTCCCGTTAACCACCACATTGGCCTGGGCACCAACGGAACCGAGCAACAACGCCGCTATCATCATGTATTTTTTCATCGTTCCCCCGGGTGGCCAGGCCCATCAAGGGCCTGGCTGTCAGCGCGATTACAGGTAAGAAATGGTGTAAGTCACGTTGGAGCTCAGAGCGCCCACTTTTGCCGCTTCGGCGTTAGTTTTGTAGTAGTACGCGTCCAACGTCAGGGTTTCTGAATCCGGTGCCGCTTTGTCGCCCATGATGTCGGTGACATAAGGCACGTTCAGCTGGATGGGGGTGGAAGAACCGGTTTCCGCCAGAGAGAAGCCCACGTTCTTCGCGACGGAAGCGTCGTTCTCGTTGACCGAGTTGTTCAGCAAATATTTGCCGTCGGTCGAGATGTTATCCGCCGAGGAGAAGTAGATTTTCAGCGGGGTGCCTGCGGTACCGGCCGCCGGCGAACAGCCGGAGAAGGTCAGCGAGAAGGACTTCTTGTTTTTGGTGATTGGCCCAACGGTGTTACCCGCGTCAGTCACCGAGATCGGGCTCAGCGCTACGGTGAAATCCGCGCTCTTGCCGCCGTTAATCGTACAGGTGGTGTCGGTAATGGCGCCGGTAAAGTTAATGACGCCACCGGCGGAATTGTCTTCAGCAAAAGCCACTGGCGCAGCGACCGCAGCCGCCATGATTGCAACAGAAAGCATCTTCTTCATCATGAGATAAAACTCCATAACAGTTTGGTTTGAGGGAATAAATAAAAAACGGCCGCTGCCGGCGGGATGAAATAATCCCTCCCCGTAATACAGAGGCAAAAGGGCGAACACATTCCTGTTTTTATAAAATCAAGCCATAGCGTTATTCATCAGCCGGTAATGAAAACGGTGAACATAACGACTTCTAGATAACCTCCGAGAAACCGGATGAAATCTCCAATAAGTTGTGCACTCGATTTTTCAATCCCATTTTGCGTAATGCACTGCATTTCTGCGTGCTGACCGTTTTTACGCTTTTATCAAGAATTCGGGAAACCTGAGTCACCGTATAACCGAAGGAAAGCAAATGGAGCGTTTCCACCTCACTTTCCGTCAGGCGATTTTTCGTATTGCGAACCGTTCCGCCCTCAACGTCTCCATTTAATGCAGAGTGCTGCGTGACCTTATCCACCAGAAAAGAAAACTCTTTACTCATACCGGGGATACTGATTTTTTTATCGAGCACAACCACATCACGCGAGACGGAACGAAATAACAGACGGCGCTTGTCTTCCGTCGTCAAAAAAACCTTTACGCCATGAATAGCAGACAATAATGTCATCGCCATGCTGAAGCGCAGCATGCCTTTTACCGCATCATCGACGATCAGAATATCGTGGCAATTACGCCCCATAGCCAAAGGCAGATCGTCGTAGTAGGCAATAACGTGATCTTTATGAAAAATCCTTGGCATCAATATTCTTTTTATCGCCGCTCTGAAAAAGATGTTTTCAGATACGATACCGATACTGAGCATACTTCCTCCATCCATGGCTAAGGACAACGGCGATACCTTGCACTAAATACCCGCCGTTTTCTTGGAAAATTCGCATTGCCGTTCGGAGCAAACAATAAGCGACTGGCACGTAAACCGGTGCCTTAAAACACTAAGATAATTCTGCATCAAACCATTAACAACAGGAACATTATTTTTATTAACGCAAATTTTAATGATTATAATCTACAAAATATTATATTTTCAGAATTTAACACCAAAAAAGACCGGTAAGAGGGTAATCCACCGTACATTTCGTTCGCCGAAAAAATAAAAAAAGCCCTGAATTGTTTATGTTTTCCGCCCGGAACCTTGACCTCTCCGAAGTTTCACTAAATACTAGCCGCGAACTGGAAGCCTATATCATTATAAAAACCTGAATACATGAAATATATTATCGACCTCTGCGTTATCTATGACGCAAACGCGTGTCGTCTCCAACTCATTGACAATGATGAGTCATCGATACGGATATCCAACCCGGCTTCACGCCTGTTAATTGAAATGCTGACTCATCCGAATATCCCATTGAAACGTGAGATGTTGATAAAAAAGGTATGGGAAGAGTATGGTTTTTCAGGCTCATCGATCAGCCTCAACGTGGCCGTCAGTGAAATAAGGAAAGCATTCAAACTGCTGGGGAGAGAAACCGCCCCCATAAAGACCCTGGCAAAAGTCGGTTTTTGCTTTACCGCCATGATTGATATTTATCCATCACCGCAGATAACCGTGAACGAAACGCCGCCCTCTTCCACATCAGAGCCGCTTTCGCCTCCCCCGCCGGTTGCCGGATCTCATATCACGTCACCGCAGAAGAAGGCAAAGATTAGCGCTATTACCGCTATCTGCGGCGTATTTATTCCGCTGTTGTTCGTCGCGACGTTCTATCCTATTGAACCGCCCGATCAACCGAGAGAAAAGTTAGTTCCGCTAGGAAAAAAAGACCACTGCACCTTGTATTCTCTGGATGCGAACAAGCATATTGATGACAACCTGGAAAAAAGCATGGTTAACCAAGCGTTAGAGAGCAGCGGCGTCGATTGCATCAACAGCAAGGCGGATATCTATTTCTCCTCCATAAAGCACACGTTGACTTATAACACCTTTCTTGGTGTGTGTTATTTCAGTTCGCAAGATCAATATACCCAGTGTGTCACCTACAAAATTCTCAACGGAAAATAAATGGCCGTATTGCACAATCCCAAAATACTGACTATCGGATTTTTGACAGTGATCCTCTTCATTGTCCTGTTCCGCGTTTTAACGCCCGCAGCACCAGTGCATATGAATTGCCAGGCCGATACGATAACTAAAAAACGATTAGCTTCAGGCGATAACCTGGAATTAAAAGTGACGGGCAGTTTATTCATCTATGACGAACACCATGCCATGATCGTGCAGCGCGGGGACATTACCGTGAGAGAAAAAACCTACAGCCTGGATAGAAAAATAAACTTTGATATAAGGAGGTTAGCTCACGGGTTTTACATGACTACCCACCGAGAAATCAGCAAAACCCCCGACGACAACGCACCGGATGAGCTGATCAAAGAAATCCCCATGCTCTCTCTCGGCATTAAGAACGGCGTTTTTTCGATGCGTAAAGTTCGGCAGGATGCGTACATCGTTCATGGCGTGCTTTTCCCGGTCACGCTATGCCGTTAACGTGAAAACAGAATGTAATGGAGAGACAACGAAACAGCACAAAGGGCGCGTTTATGGCAAACACGCCCCAGATACCGATTGGGGAGGGGCTATTTTACCGACATATCCGTGCGGACAATGCCGTGATTCTTCATCACCTCTTCCATGGTGAGGTTCTCATCATACGGCTTATCGTCCACCACGACGTCTTGCGGGCGCACATAGGGTTTGGTCGCGCGTTTGAACATCCACCACCACACGAACACCAGGAAAGCGCCGGACTTCAAAAATATCATGGTCCATAGGGCGACTTGATACCAGTTCATCTCTGTCTCCATACGAGCATTAAGCGAAATTGATAAGGTGGCGTTGATTATCACCCCGGCAGCGCCTGACAGCAGCAGGCATCCGGGCAGCCAACCTTGATGACCGCATAATCTCACCGATGCGTGGCCCTTATCAATAGCCGATCGCGTTTCCTGCAAAAGCGCCCCAGTTTCTGCGCACGCAAAAGCAAAAAACCCCGTGCTCAGAGAGCACGGGGTCAGAATGTATGGCGGAGGAGCAGAGATTCGAACTCTGGAACGGTTTCCCGTCGACGGTTTTCAAGACCGTTGCCTTCAGCCACTCGGCCACCCCTCCGCAACGACGCGCACTATAAACAGACCTCATTCACTTGTAAAGCCCGGGCGCGTTCAACCGCGCGAAAAACCGGCGAAGGTGCAGCAAACGGTGAACAAACGCGCACCTCATCCCCTCGCTGTTGCCGTAATGATAACTAAGGGTAAAGATTGGTAAACAAACTTTAATCAAGCGCTTGCGCTGCCTATTATCGGCATTATTTTGTGATGGCTTGATAAGAGAGAGCATTATGGACCGCATTGTCGTCTCATCTTCTTCGCGCGACTCGCTGCTCAGCACGCATAAAGTCCTGCGCAACACCTATTTCCTGTTATCCCTGACCCTGGCCTTCTCAGCCCTGACCGCAACCGCCAGCACGATGCTGGGTCTGCCGGCGCCGGGTCTGCTGCTGATGCTGGTCGGTTTCTATGGCCTGATGTTCCTGACCCATAAACTGGCCAACAGCCCGGCGGGCATTCTGGCGGCGTTTGCGCTGACCGGTTTCATGGGATACGCCCTTGGTCCAATCCTCAGTTCGTTCCTGAACGCCGGCGCGGGCGACCTGATCATGCTGGCGCTGGGCGGCACCGCAGCCGTCTTCTTCTGCTGCTCGGCGTACGTGCTGACCACCCGTAAAGACATGTCGTTCCTGTCCGGCATGATGATGGCCGGTTTTGTGGTGCTGCTGGTGGCGGTGATCGCCAACCTGTTCCTGCAGATCCCTGCCCTGCACCTGGCTATCAGCGCGCTGTTCATCCTGTTCTCCGCCGGCGCGATCCTGTGGGAAACCAGCAACATCATTCACGGCGGCGAGACCAACTACATTCGCGCCACCGTTAGCCTGTACGTGTCGCTCTACAACATGTTCATCAGCCTGTTGAGCATTCTGGGCTTCGCCCGCAGCAACTGATCGCACGTTACACATGCCTTCCTGGCCCCGCTCCGGCGGGGCTTTGTTTTTTGCGGCCGAAAAAATTTGCTAAACTGGCGGCCGTTCCGAATTATCCGTTATCGAGGCAGTATGTTGGAGTTTGAAGGTCAGGTTATCGACACTGACGCGCAGGGCTATCTGAAAAACAGCGCCGACTGGCATGAAGGGCTGGCGCCACTGCTGGCGGCACAGGAAGAGATCGTGCTCACCGAAGCACACTGGGAAGTGGTGCGCTTCGTGCGCGACTTCTATCAGGAATTTAACACCTCCCCGGCGATTCGCATGCTGGTCAAGGCCATGGCGCAAAAATACGGCGAAGAAAAAGGCAACAGCCGCTATCTGTATCGCCTGTTCCCGAAGGGGCCGGCCAAACAAGCTACCAAGATCGCCGGATTGCCGAAACCGGTAAAATGCATCTGACCGCTCCGCCCGCAGCGCCGCTACCGGCGGGTATTCAATAGCGAATGCCAAAACCGACGTAATCGACCGCGCCCTGCGGCTCCACCAGCACGCGCTCGACGCGCGCGCTGCGCGGGCCGCCCTGTTTCAACCACGCCACCAGCGTGTCCACCTGCGCCTGCGTGCCGCAGGCCACCACCTGAACGCTGCCGTCATCAAGGTTGCGCGCATAGCCGGTCACCCCCAGCGCCTCAGCCTGCCGCTGGGTGGAATAGCGGAACCCGACCCCCTGCACCACGCCATACACATACGCAGCTATGCAAACTTGTGTCATAATCGCCCCCTTATTCAGTTTTCGTTATGGCATTGCCGTGCCTTTGCACCGCCGTGTCACTGTTTCTCTCCTAGCTGGCAGCATTATTAATTATGACCGTACGCCTGTTTCTCGCCAAAGGACGTGAAAAGTCCTTACTCCGTCGCCACCCTTGGGTGTTCTCCGGTGCCGTTCAACGCGTTGAGGGTAAAGCCCTCTCCGGTGAAACCATCGATATTCTCGACAGCCAGGGCAAGTGGCTGGCGCGCGGCGCCTATTCGCCCGAGTCGCAGATCCGCGCACGCGTCTGGACCTTCCAGAAAGATGAAGAGATTAACATCGATTTCTTCATTCGCCGCCTGCAGCAAGCACAAAGCTGGCGCGATTGGGTCGCGCAGCGCGACGGTCTGGACGGATACCGTCTGATCGCCGGCGAGTCCGACGGCATGCCGGGTATCACTATCGATCGCTTCCAGAATTTCCTGGTGCTGCAGCTGCTGTCCGCCGGTGCCGAATACCAGCGCCCGGCCCTGCTTTCCGCCCTGCAACATTGCTACCCGGAATGTTCGATCTACGATCGCTCCGACGTTGCGGTGCGCAAAAAAGAAGGCCTGCCGCTGGCGCAGGGCCCGGTGCTGGGCGATCTGCCGCCGGAACTGCTGCCGATCACCGAACACGGCATGAAGCTGCTGGTGGATATTCAGCAGGGGCACAAGACCGGTTTCTACCTCGACCAGCGCGACAGCCGCCTGGCGGCGCGCAATTACTCCGCCGGCCGTCGGGTGCTGAACTGCTTCTCCTACACCGGCGCCTTCGCCGTTTCCGCTCTGATGGGCGGCTGCGCGCAGGTGATCAGCGTGGATACCTCGCAGGCGGCGCTGGATATCGCCCGGCAGAACGTCGAGCTCAACAAGCTGGATCTGAACAAAGCGGAGTTCGTCCGCGATGACGTGTTCCAGCTGCTGCGCAACTACCGCACCCAGGGCGAGAAATTCGATCTGATCATCATGGATCCGCCGAAGTTCGTCGAGAACAAAAACCAGCTGGCCAGCGCCTGCCGCGGCTACAAAGACATCAACATGCTGGCGCTACAGCTGCTGAATCCGGGCGGCATTCTGCTCAGCTTCTCCTGCTCCGGGCTGATGCCGACCGACCTGTTCCAGAAAATTTTGGCCGACGCCGCTGTAGATGCCGGACGTGATGTACAATTTATAGAGCAGTTCCGGCAGGCTGCCGATCACCCGGTGATCGCCACGTATCCTGAGGGGCTGTACCTGAAAGGATTCGCTTGTCGGGTGATGTAACTTGAAATGCGCTGCCTTGCCCCCATATATGAGCAAGGCATTGTTTCTCAGGAGGTCATCATGATTGCCAGCAAATTCGGTATCGGACAACAGGTTAGGCATAAACTGCTGGGGTATTTAGGTGTCGTGATCGATATCGACCCGGAATACTCTTTGGAACAACCCAAAGCTGACGAGATAGCGGCGAACGATGAACTGCGTTCCGCCCCTTGGTACCACGTGGTGATGGAAGACGAGGAAGGCCAACCGGTACACACCTATCTGGCGGAAGCGCAGCTGGATAGCGAAGCCCAGGAGGCACACCCCGAGCAACCATCGCTGGATGAACTGGCGGAATCCATCCGCCACCAGCTACAGGCGCCACGCTTGCGCAATTGACCGCGCCAAGACCTGAGAAACCCGAGAGGGCCTGGCATCACGCCAGGCCCTTTTTATTCAACGCTCCAGCCCCAAACGCGGAATATCGATTTTCGGACAGCGATCCATCACCACGCGCAGCCCGGCCTGTTGCGCCAGCTCCGCCGCCTGCTCGTTAATCACGCCGATCTGCAGCCACAGTGCCCTGGCGCCGATCGCTATCGCCTCTTGCGCCACGCCGTAAGCCGCCTCTGAATTGCGAAACACGTCAACCATATCCACCGGCTGTGGTATAGCGGCCAGCGTAGCGTAAACCGGCTGCCCCAGCAGCGTCTGCCCCGCCAGTTTTGGGCTGACCGGGATCACCTGGTAGCCTTGCGCCAACAGATATGCCATCACCCCATAGCTGGGCCGCGACGGGTTATCGCTGGCACCGACCAGCGCGATAGTTTTCACCTGCTGCAACAGCTCGATAATCTCTTGATCTTGCATCTTCAACTCCCGTTTATCACTCCGCCACTCTCCGCTTCGAGTGTAACCGATCGGCACCCGCTCGGCTAAACGCAACGCGAGGGAAACTTCAGCGCAATCTTATGGTCAGAGGCTGTCGCGGTTCAGCTGCTCATGGTCGTGTCTAATCGCGATAAAATATGTAAAAATGTGAACATAACGCCCGATTGAAAAATTTTGACACAACCTGTGCCGCGTTCAACACTTAGAGCTACGTCACTTTATAAGGAGATAATGATGAAATTTGGTCTGGTGGTTGCGGCGTTGCTCAGCATCAGCATGCCTGCCGCGGCTACGACCCTGAAACTCTCCCCGGACATCGACCTGCTGGTGGTCGACGGCAAGAAAATGACAGGTTCGTTGTTAAAAGGCGCCGACAGTCTTGAACTGGATGGCGGACAGCACCAGCTGCTGTTTAAAGTGACCAAAAACGTCCGCGCCGGCCAGCATACGCAGGCCTATGCTTCCCTGCCGCTGGTTGCCTCCTTCAATACGCAAAAGATCAGCCAGGTGGCGATCGAACTGCCGCGCATCGAGAACGATCGCGATGCGCAACGCTTTGACAAGACGTTGAATTATCTGGTGGTCGATAAAGACGGCAACGCCCTGCCGTTCCGGCATGACGTGCTGCATCCCGACAGCGTCACCTTCAATGCCGATTTGGAAAAGGTGATGACGGATTACAACCGCCAGAATCGCTCCGCCTCCGTCGCGGCCTTCGTTCAGGCGAACGCCGGTAATCCCTCAACGCCCTCGCTGGCCGGCACGCCGCTGAACGCCCCAACGGTCACGCTGAAAGGGGAAAACGTGTCGGAACAGATGCTGCAATATTGGTTCCAGCAAGCCGACAAGGAAACACAGAAGCGTTTTCTGCGGTGGGCCAATAAACAGCCGGTTCGCTGATCCTTCCCGGCGTCTTTCCCCGCAAAGGCGCCTTTTCTTCGCATTTTCAAGCGCAAACGCTAGGCAGTGAAAAACAGTTTCAGTAATCTGTCGCACATCCCCGATTAGCGAAGGACACCGAGATGGAATTGACCACCCGCACTATCGCCGCGCGCAAACACATTGCGCTGGTGGCGCACGATCACCGCAAACAGGCCCTGTTGGAGTGGGTAGAGAGCCACAAGACCATTTTGGCGCAGCACCAGCTGTACGCCACAGGCACCACCGGTAACCTGATCCAGCGCGCCAGCGGCATTCCGGTCACCAGCATGCTGAGTGGCCCCATGGGCGGCGATCAGCAGGTTGGCGCATTGATTGCGGAAGGCAAGATAGACATGCTGATCTTCTTCTGGGATCCGCTGAACGCGGTACCGCACGATCCGGACGTGAAGGCGCTTCTGCGGCTGGCGACCGTATGGAATATCCCGGTGGCCACCAACCGCTCGACCGCGGACTTTCTGATCGACTCTCCACTGTTCAAAAGCGAGGTGGAGATCGCCATCCCCGACTATCAGCGCTATCTGCAAGAGCGCCTGAAGTAGTCCTCGCGGCCTGGCTACCGCCAGGCCTGATGCCTATGGTTTTTTCTGCACCGGTACGCCAAGATCTTGCAGCTGTTCGACGAACACCGAAGGGCGTTCACGATCCTGCAACAGCCATACCTGATGTTTGGCGCGAGTCAATGCGACATACAGCAGGCGGCGTTCTTCAGCATCCGGAAAATCCTCCGGCTGCGGAAGCAGCACCTCTTCCAACACCGACTCGCGCGCCACGGCGGGGAAACCGTCACGCCCTTCATGCAAACCGGCGATGATGACGTATTCCGCCTGCTGCCCCTTGCTGGCATGGATGGTCATGAATTCCAGATCCAGCTTGGGCCAGCGGGTGGCCGCTTTCGCCAGCGCTTCAGGTTTCAGATGATGGTAGCGCGCCAGCACCAGGATGCGCTCGTCCGGCTTGGCATAGCCGCTCAGCTTATCCAGCAAAGGCTCCAGCTGCTCGTGCGGCAGGATCGCCACCGACTTTTTATTGCCCTTGCTCAGGCTGTTGAGCGGTTTTTTCAACTGGTGCGGGTTCTGCTGCACGAACCGGTTGGCTACCTCACCGATACGTTCATTGAAACGATAAGTGGTATCCAGCGCGCACTGCGCCCCTTCACCGAAGTGAGTGGCGAACGCCGTGGTTAACGTCAACTCTGCACCGCTGAAACGATAGATCGCCTGCCAGTCATCCCCCACCGCAAACAGGCAGGTCTGTTTGTTTTGCCGGCGCAGCGCCGCCAGCAACAGCGCACGCTGCGGCGAGATATCCTGAAACTCATCGACCAGAATATGTTTC
Organism: Serratia sp. SSNIH1; assembly: GCF_002935055.1. Taxonomy (NCBI): domain Bacteria; kingdom Pseudomonadati; phylum Pseudomonadota; class Gammaproteobacteria; order Enterobacterales; family Yersiniaceae; genus Serratia; species Serratia sp. SSNIH1. The sequence continues at coordinate 2,359,281 of NZ_CP026383.1, read as the reverse complement.
CACGGGCTGACAAAGCGCCCCTTGTCGAGAATATTGACCGCCTGATGGATCAGACCGGAGAAGTCCACCGCCCCTTCCTCTTTCAAGGCGCTTTTCCAGGCTTTCAGCAGCGGTGCCATCAGCCGGATGCGTTTTGAAAACAGATCGCGGATTTCTTCATCCGCCTGCTCAATCATTTCCGCCTGGCTGCCGCCGTGCATGCGCATCAGCCCCAGCCAGCGTTCCAAGCGGCCCGCCAGCCGATCCGCCAGGCGTTGATCCTGCCAAAAGTCGCCTTCCGGCACTTCCCATGCCAACTCGTCGCTCAACCATTGACGCCACCCCTTGGCCTGGGCTTTTTTCTCTGCGCACTGTTGGCGCCAGTGGGTAATCAGCAACGCTTTGCGCGCTTTGGCATCGGTTTCCAATCGGCTGATGGCCGGGGCTTTGCGGCTGCCCTGTTGAATGATCTGCAGCGCCAATGCATGGAATGTCTTGGCCTGAATGCCGACATCGCCCAAACGCGCTTTGATGCGATCATTCATCTCACTCGCTGCCTGACGGCCGAACGCCAACAGCAAAATTTGGCCCGGCTCCGCCTCCTGACGGCGCAGCAGCCAGCCGGCGCGCGCCACCAGCACCGACGTTTTGCCGCTGCCGGCCCCCGCCAATACCAGAACGGAATCCTCGCCGTTGACCACCGCACGGCTCTGAGAGTCATTGAGCGGTGAACTCTCGACGGTCTGGAAGAAGTCGTGATGTTGCTCCAGCATGCGTTCGGTCCACTGCCGGTTGCGTTGTTCGACGCTGCGCAGCCCCTGCTGCAGCCATTGCAGACACAGATGATAATCAACCCGGCAGTTATCAAACTCATCCAGACGCGCTACCGGCATCGGCAACGCGGAGAAAGCCTCGTGGATTTGCTGCTGCAACTTGCCCAGCTCAGACTTTTTAAACCATTTGTCTTGCTGCTCGATGCGCTGGATCTGCGCCACCTGCTGTTGCAACACGCCGGCGCTGACCTCGCTCATTTCTGCGCTCCACTGCTGCCAGGCCTGCTGCAGATAATGATGAAAACGCTGCGTTTCCTGCCATTCGGTGCCGTGCAGCCGCACCACTTTTTCGTCCGGCAATTCAAATTCCAGCTCGCCCCAGACGATGCCGCGCTTGCACCTGACCTGAATCAATTGATTGAAGGGGATCAGGTATTCATGTTTTTCCCCGCTCACCTCAACGCCGGCGTGCAGCAACCGCACGCGGTTATAAGGGTGCTGAGCCAGGTGTTTCCCCAGCGATGTCGCTTTAAGTTCCATATCGTCGCGCCATGACTATGTTGAGATTAAATAACGGATATCTGCCAGTTTACCTGTGATAAGCAGTGGCACTCTAGCGCTAAAAAAAGGTTCATCGCGCTTTAGCGTGAACCAATAGAAAACGGCAGTCAGAACGTTTAGGTTTGTATTCGCCAAAACACACCCTAAACCTTCAAAACTGCCGTCACTATGAATGCTAACCTTTGCTCCCTGTTCTGGGAAGGCTTTATCGTCAATTCCTTCTCGCATCCTTCTGCCAACTCCCTGCTTATCCAGCTCCAGCCTGATTCTGCCGTCCCCCCCCTGCTGCCGGCGCTGTGAAGGGCGGGTGCCTGTTGTGCATGATGTTTCCTTCCGCCGAGTGCGTGAACGCCAGCTGCTCGATTGGGTCGTCTGGCTCAACGTCCCCGTCCGGCGCCTGTGTTGCCCCCATTGCGGGGTCACCACCGAAAAAATCAGCTGGTTGCCTGAACGCCAGAGATATACCACGACGCTATCCGTATGGGTTGAGTCATTGACCCGTTTACTGCCGATTAAGCACGTTGCACAACTCACCGGCCTGCACTGGCATACGGTCAAGAATATCGACTACCGGCGTCTGCTGCGGGAACGGACAGAGCCGCAGCGCCATACCCTCCGCCGTCTGGTGATGGATGAGTTCGCCCTGTTCAAAGGACATCGTTATGCCACCGTGGTGATGGATGCGGATACGCAACAGGTGTTGTGGGTGGGCGAAGGCCGCAGCAGAGCGGCCTTCCGCCCCTTCTTCGTCTGGCTGGGCGCTGAAGGCTGTGCTGCTATCCAGTCTGTCGCCATGGATATGAATACGGCGTTAGACCTGGAGGTCAGGCATCACTGCCCGCAGGCGGAAGTGGTCTATGACTTGTTCCATGTGGTGGCAAAGTATGGCCGGGAGGTTATCGACCGGGTCCGCGTCGACCAGGCCAATCAACTCCGTGATAACCCAAAAGCGCGTCAGGTCATCAAACGCAGCCGCTGGCTGCTGCTGCGCAACCCAGAAAACCTGCCCGAAGGGCATGAGGTAAAGCTCACGGAGTTGCTGGAGGCGAATCAGCCGTTGAATGTGGTCTGGCTGATGAAAACAGCGCTGAAAGAACTGTGGTACGCCCCGAGTGAACAAGAGGCGCAGAGACGCTGGGTAAGCTGGTACAGGCAGTCTCAGGAAAGCGGAATCAAGGCGTTGCAACACTTCGCCGAGAAACTGAAAGGGTATGCCGGTGGCATCATCGCGAGTGCCAGACACAGGTTGAATACCAGCGTGCTGGAAGGGATGAACAATAAGATAAAAGTGATGAAGCGGATGGCCTATGGATACCGGGATAACGCTTACTTCTTCCTGAAAATCAAAGCAGCGTTCCCCGGTAAAGCGCGATGAACCTAAAAAAAGGGTAGAATAGATTTTGCGTTTTTATCGTGAATACGCCCGCATCGCGGTTTGGCCATCATTAGAGCAGAATGACGTCTATGCGTACTGTACTGAATATTCTTAATTTTGTGTTGGGCGGTTTCTTCACCACGCTGGGTTGGCTCATCGCCACGGTGTTCAGCGTGCTGCTGGTCATCACGCTGCCGCTCACCCGCTCCTGCTGGGAAATCACCAAGCTGTCGCTGGTGCCTTTCGGCAATGAGGCAATCCACGTCGATGAACTCTACCCGGAAAAAAGCAATGCGCTGCTCTCCGCCGGCGGTTCGCTGCTCAACATTATCTGGTTGGTGCTGTTCGGCTGGTGGCTATGCCTGTCACACATCGCCGCCGGTATCGTGCAGTGCGTTTCGATCATCGGCATTCCGGTCGGCATCGCCAATTTCAAAATTGCCGCCATCGCGCTGTGGCCGGTGGGGCGCCGCGTCGTCTCGGTAGAAATGGCTCAGCAAGCGCGTATTGAGAATGCTCGCCGCCACTATCATCAGCGTTAATTTTTTCTCCGTTTGAGGAGTTTTTCGTGCTCTCTTTTGCACCCGCAGTTCGTCGTTATACCTACAACAGCAACCTGCTGTACCACCTGCGCATCCTTATTGCGCTGATCGGCACCACCGCCGTTCCCTGGTGGCTGGGCATTCCCAAGCTGACCATCCCGCTAACGCTGGGCGTCGTGGCGGCGGCCCTGACTGATTTGGATGACCGCCTGGCCGGCAGGTTACGCAACCTGCTGATCACGCTGGTGTGCTTCTTTGTCGCCTCTGCTTCAATCGAGCTGCTGTTCCCCTACCCCTGGTTGTTCGCCCTTGGCTTAACCACGTCAACCTGCGGTTTTATCCTGCTCGGTGCCTTGGGGCAACGTTATGCCACCATCGCCTTCGGCGCGCTGCTGATCGCGGTTTATACCATGCTCGGTACCGCCATGTACGACGCCTGGTATCAGCAACCGCTGCTGTTGGTGATCGGCGCACTGTGGTACAACCTGCTGATGCTGGCGGGCCACCTGCTGTTCCCTATCCGGCCGCTGCAAGAGAACCTCGCGCGCTGCTACGATCAGTTGGCCAACTATCTGGATGCCAAAGCCAATCTGTTCGATCCCGATGCCGAGCGCGACGCCGATCTGCCCTGGATGGATGTCGCGATGGCCAACAGCGCCTTGGTCGCGTTGCTTAACCAAACCAAAGCCTCGCTGCTGACGCGCCTGAAAGGCGATCGCGGCCAGCGTGGCACCCGCCGCACCTTGCACTACTATTTTGTCGCGCAGGATATCCACGAACGCGCCAGCTCTTCCCACGTTCAGTACCACGCGCTCAGCCGGCAATTCCGCCACAGCGACATTTTGTTCCGCTTCCAGCGTTTGCTGAGCATGCAGGCGCGCGCCTGCCGCCAATTGGCACAATCGATCCTGCTGCGGCAAAAGTACCAGCACAACCCGCGCTTTGAACCGGCTTTCAGCCGCATTCAGGAGGCATTGGTGCGCATCGCCGAAACCCAGGGCAATACCGAGCAGACCAAGGCGCTGGCGCATCTGTTGAAAAACCTGCATGCGATCGATGCGCAGCTGGCCAATATCGAATCAGAGCAGACGCTGGCCAGCGGGCAAGCGGAAGAGAACAGCCTGGCCGATGACCGCTTAACCGGCTGGAGCGATATCCGGCTGCGCATCAGCCGCCATTTGACGCCCCAGTCGGCCCTGTTTCGCCACGCGATCCGCATGTCGGTGGTGCTTTGCGTGGGTTATGCCTTCATTCAATTCACCGGCATGCAGCACGGTTACTGGATCCTGTTGACCAGCCTGTTCGTCTGCCAACCGAACTACAATGCCACCCGCCGACGCCTGGCATTGCGCATCATCGGTACCCTGGCCGGTATTCTTATCGGCCTGCCAATCCTCTATTTCGTGCCTTCACTGGAAGGTCAGCTGGTGTTGATCGTCATCACCGGCGTTCTGTTCTTCGCTTTCCGCACCGTACAATATGCGCACGCGACGATGTTCATCACGCTGCTGGTGCTGTTGTGCTTTAACCTGTTGGGTGAAGGATTCGAAGTGGCAGCTCCGCGCGTTTACGATACCTTGCTGGGCTGCGCCATCGCTTGGGCGGCAGTCAGCTTTATCTGGCCGGACTGGAAGTTCCGCCAACTGCCGGCGGTGGTGGATAAAACGCTGAATGCCAACTGCCGTTATCTGGACGCCATTCTGGTGCAATACCACCAGGGTAAGGATAACGGCCTCGCCTACCGCATTGCGCGGCGAGATGCCCACAACAGCGATGCCGAGCTGGCTTCGGTCATCTCCAACATGTCCGCCGATCCCAAGGCCGACAAGGCTCTGCAGGAAGCCGCCTTTCGCCTGCTCTGCCTGAACCACACACTCCTGAGTTACATCTCGGCGTTGGGTGCGCACCGCGAGCGGCTGAATACCCCTGCCACGCTCGACCTGCTCAATGATGCCGTGTGTTACGTGGACGGCGCCCTGCATCAGGAAGAACAGAACAGCCAGCGCATTGCGCAGGCGCTGGAACAGCTGGCGGAGCGCATTCGCCAAGCCGTTCCGGAACCTGAAAGCAAAGAACAGCTGGTTTTGCAGCAGGTGGGTCTGGTGCTAGAACTTCTGCCGGAACTCACCGCGCTGCACACCCAAATCAATAAGACAGCCTAATTATTCAGGGCCTGCTCTACGGGCCCTGAATCACCGGCTCATGTCCATGGCGGCGCATCGCCATCATATGATCGAACCAGCGCACCAATTCGTTATGCAATTCAGCCGGTAATGCCGCCTGATGATAACCGGCTATCGCCCCGCCCAGCGACAACAGGACGCGCAATCCCAGATTGGTCTGTTGTTGCAGCAGGCTAAGATAGCTGCGTTTCGCGCCCTGCAACCGCAGGTCATAAGCGTTGCGGATACCCGCTCGCCACAACAGTCGCTCCATATTGACATCTATATTCGGCAGCGCCTTCAATCTGCCGTGGTCGCCGGCCTTGAGCCGCTGTTCCCGACGGGCCTCCCTGACAGCTTGCCAGGCCAGCCCCACCAATTCGTTACGTTCCCGCCACAGTGACTCGTCAACCCAGTAATAGCGCAAAGTGATGGGCACACCGCGCTTGGAATAGACCATATTAACCATGCCCCGAGCGCGAAAGGCCGGTTCCATGCTCGCTGTAGCCCGCAAATACAGCTCGCCTTCCGCTATCACTGCAAACATCACCCCCTCAGCCAACAGCCCATAGCCGCCAAACTGTGACCGCGTGGTGATGGAGCCCAGCGCCGCGAAGCAACTTTTAGCCTGCGTAATTCTTCTCGTCGACATCCTTTTCATAGCGTTCCTCCTTTTTAGGTTCCGGTCGTATTATTTCTCTCATCAATGAAAAAAGTAACGTGAACAACTAATTAGAAAAATACGCACTATCCGTCTGCATGCCAATCACAAAAAACACCGGTACAAAAAATGATCGCAATTATGCGAGCCGCTACGAAAATTTGGGTTGATCTTATCCGAAATCAGGGATACTGTATAAACATACAGTAACACGACGGGCGGGAACTTTATGCGTACTCAATCACTCTACCAACCTCATTTTAGCCATGGCTCTTTTACCGCGAACAGCGTTGCGAAGAACACAAATGTCGGCAAAGAGAATGGCTTGATCAGTGAACTTGTTTACAACGAGCGCCAGCCCGCAGTGGCTCAACTGCTGTTGCCCCTGCTGCAGCAACTGGGCAAGCAGTCTCGCTGGCTTCTGTGGCTGACGCCGCAGCAAAAGTTAAGCAAGCAATGGCTGCAGCAATCCGGCCTGCCGGTGGATAAAATGGTACAGTTGAGCCAAATCAGCCCGGTGAATACGGTTGAGGCAATGGAAAAAGCGCTGCAAACGGGGAACTACAGCGTGGTACTCGGCTGGTTGCCCGAGCTAACGGAAGAGGATCGTCTAAAATTAAGACGTGCTGCAGAATTGGGTAATGCCTACGGGTTTATCATGCGTCCTCAACGTGACATTGACCCGACTCACGGACACTGTTCCACCCTAAAAATTCACTCTTCTTTGTATCATTAAGTAAATTTAGGATTTTTCCCATCATTTTCGCACCCCGTAGAGGGAACCTTTGCGGGATAAGGCACAAAGCTAGTCCGGCCGCGGTTTGCCAAGCAAAAACGCCCGATGAATCGTCGTTTTTTTAGGCTAAGAATGTTAGCAAATATGTACGATTCCGCGTTTTTTTTTAGAGCCTTATCACATCACACTTGTAACTTTCGCGCCACGTTGTAGACTTTACATCGCCAAGGTTGCTCTATAACGTCAGAAAAACTGGCGAGTAACAAACGAGGGCTTAAACCTTGGCGAAGGAATTTAACCAAGGGCTTAAAACAGCTTTAAAGCTCATTGCCTATTTGGATGATAACGAGGCGCAAAATGAAAAAGACAGCTATCGCATTAGCAGTGGCACTGGCAGGTTTCGCTACCGTAGCGCAAGCCGCTCCAAAAGATAACACCTGGTACACCGGTGCTAAACTGGGCTGGTCCCAGTACCACGACACTGGTTTCTACGGCAACGGTTACCAGAACGGTATCGGCAACGGCCCAACCCACAAAGATCAGCTGGGTGCCGGCGCGTTCCTGGGCTACCAGGCAAACCAATACCTGGGCTTCGAACTGGGCTATGACTGGCTCGGCCGTATGCCTTACAAAGGCAGCGTGAACAACGGTGCTTTCAAAGCGCAGGGCGTTCAACTGGCTGCTAAACTGAGCTACCCAATTGCTGACGATCTGGATATCTACACTCGTCTGGGTGGTATGGTATGGCGTGCAGACTCCAAAGCTAACTACGGCCGCACTGGTCAGCGTCTGAGCGACCACGACACCGGCGTTTCTCCGCTGGCTGCTGTTGGTGTTGAATACGCACTGACCAAAAACTGGGCTACCCGCCTGGACTACCAGTTCGTAAGCAACATCGGTGACGCAGGTACCGTTGGCGCACGTCCAGACAACACCATGCTGAGCCTGGGCGTTTCTTACCGCTTCGGTCAGGATGACGTAGTTGCTCCAGTTGCTCCAGCTCCAGCTCCGGCTCCAGTTGTTGAAACCAAGCGTTTCACTCTGAAGTCTGACGTGCTGTTCAACTTCAACAAAGCAACTCTGAAGCCACAAGGTCAGCAGGCTCTGGATCAGCTGTACTCCCAGCTGAGCTCCATGGATCCTAAAGACGGTTCCGTAGTTGTTCTGGGTTACACTGACGCCGTTGGTTCTGCTCAGTACAACCAGAAACTGTCTGAAAAACGCGCACAAAGCGTTGTTGACTACCTGGTCTCCAAAGGCATCCCGTCAGACAAAATCTCTGCACGTGGCATGGGCAAAGCTGATCCAGTTACTGGCAACACCTGTGGCTACAAAGCTGGCCGCGCTACCAAAGCTCAGATCGACTGCCTGGCACCAGATCGTCGCGTAGAGATCGAAGTTAAAGGTATCAAAGACGTTGTAACTCAGCCTCAGGGCTAAGTTTACTCGCCTAATAAAAAACCCCGCATTGCGGGGTTTTTTTTCGTCCTGCTGTTATCAGAACATTCAAGACCCAGTGTAACTAAGGCGCTCTGCCCCGTTTACTTAGGTTCTTTACCGAGAATCGCCTTCAAATCTTCTTTCAACGACGACATCTGATTCGCATACTTCTCTTTGCGCTCAGCATCTTCGATAAGCTGCACAACCGTTTCCGACAGCGTGACGCCACGACGGCGCGCCAGGGCAGCCAAGCGTTGCCAAACCAAAAACTCCAGATCGATAGATTTTTTACGCGTATGCTGATGTTCTGCGTTAAAATGACGTTTGCGGCGGGCGCGGATCGTTTGCTTCATCCGGTTATCCAGCTCCGGATTCATATGAGCGGCAATCCATGCAAGTACCTTTACCGGCTCATTTTCCAGCTTCAGCAGCTCGTTAACCGCCTCCTGAGCAGCGCTGTTTTCAATGTAGCGGGTAATAAGTTCCCCTTCCCGGTGCTTCTTCACCAGGTACTTCCATTTCCAACCGCTCTCCAGATTTTCCAGTTGCTGATATTTCATCTTGAGCTCTTCAGTGACCGCGTAACTTCAAATAAGCATAACAGCTTTGCGCCGAATTTCCCCGGCAATTAAGCCGTCATTTAGAATGTTTTTTGCACAGTCATCGCGCGATGTCAAACTCCCTGATGCCAACTGGCACTCCACATGTATCAAGCCGCCGTTATTCTTGTATAATCCCCCTTTCCCTTTTTAACGATTGCATCTAACACTTTGACCAATAACCGACTTGAATGGCAATCTTTATTGCCGGACGTAACGCCTTATCAGGCGATATTTGATACCGCCGCTCAGTTGGCACCCGTGCCCTTTTCCGCCATTCAGCCTCGGCTGGAAAATGCCCTGACGCTATTTTGCCACCCTCAGTCGCCACCGCGTTTCATGCTGTTGAAAGCGCAAGAAACGCGAGAGTACCTGGAACTGATTGCTAACGCCGTCAAACCGTTGCTGACGAAAGACGCGACATACCGCGGCAGCCACTACGTCATTCAGGATGGCAAGGTCAGCGTAGAACCGGCCAGCCGTGGCGATGAACCTTTCGCCGCCGGCGGTGCTTGCGTGTTTCAGGAATGGATTGAACCCGAGCAGCTGTTTGGCTGCGTACGGATCCACCATGGCGACATTACCCTGCAGCCAGGTCTGGTGCACCAGGCCAACGGCGGCGTCCTGATCCTGTCGGCCAGGGCGCTGCTGGCCCAGCCGTTGCTATGGCTGCGGCTGAAGCAAATGATCGGCCAGCGCCAGTTCCATTGGGTTTCGCCTGACGAAACCCGCCCACTGCCGGTAACCATTCCGCCGATGCCGCTGGATCTGCGGCTGATTGTGGTCGGCGACCGCCACGGCCTGGCCGATTTCCACGATATCGAGCCGGAACTGAGTGAACAAGCCGTCTATGGCGAATACGAAGACGATCTGCAACTGACTGAAGTTGATGATATGGCGCAGTGGTGCGGCTACGTCAACGGCGTGATTGCCGATCGGCAGTTGCCGATGTTAGCGGCCGACGCCTGGCCGCCGCTGATCGTCCAGGCTGTGCGTTACACCGGCGATCAGGGCATCCTGCCACTCTCGCCGGTTTGGCTTGGCCAGCAGCTGTCCGAGGCCGCACTGTATGCCGAAGAGGAGCGCATTACCGCCAAAGCGTTTGAGGCGGCGTTGAATGCCCGCGAATGGCGTGAAAGCTATCTGGCCGAGCGTATGCAGGATGAGATTGAGCTGGGTCAGATCCTGATTGAGACCGAGGGTGAAGTGATCGGGCAGATCAACGGCCTGTCAGTCCTGGATTATCCCGGCCATCCGCGCAGCTTCGGCGAGCCCTCGCGCATCAGTTGCGTCGTGCATCTTGGCGACGGCGAGTTTACCGACGTCGAGCGCAAAGCCGAGCTGGGCGGCAACCTGCATGCTAAAGGCATGATGATCATGCAGGCGTTCCTTATCGCCGAACTGGATTTGGATCAGCAGTTGCCCTTCTCCGCTTCCATCGTCTTTGAACAATCTTACGGTGAAGTGGATGGCGACAGCGCTTCGCTCGCCGAGCTGTGCGCCTTGGTCAGCGCTCTGTCGCAGCAACCAATCACACAGCAGCTCGCCGTCACCGGCTCCGTCGACCAATTCGGCAACGTACAGCCGATAGGCGGCGTTAACGAAAAGGTCGAAGGTTTCTTCGAAGTTTGTTTACGCCGCGGCCTGACGGGCAAACAGGGCGTGGTATTGCCCGTGACCAACGTGCGCCACCTCTGCCTGCGTCAAGATGTCGTCGACGCGGTACGCGAGGGGCAATTCCATCTGTGGGCGGTAGAGAGCGCGGCGGAAGCCTTGCCTTTGCTTACAGGTTGCCTCTACTCTGATGAACAACAGCCGAATTTGTTGGCGGCCATTCAGGAACGGATTGCGCAGGTGAGCCTGCAGGAACGCCGTCGTCCATGGCCGCTGCGCTGGCTCAACTGGTTCAACCACGGCTGATCGGACTTGTTCAGCGTACACGTGTTAGCTAACCTGCGTCCTTCATTAAAATAAGGCTTACTGAGAACATGGTAGATAAACGCGATTCCTATACGAAAGAAGACCTCGAAGCATCCGGCCGTGGCGAGCTGTTCGGCGCCGGTGGCCCACCGTTGCCGGCAGGTAACATGTTGATGATGGACCGCGTGGTCAAACTGAGCGAAGACGGCGGGACTCACAACAAAGGTTATGTGGAAGCGGAGCTGGATATTAATCCGGACCTATGGTTCTTCGGTTGCCACTTTATCGGCGATCCGGTCATGCCCGGTTGCCTGGGCCTGGATGCCATGTGGCAGTTGGTCGGTTTCTACCTCGGTTGGCTGGGCGGCGAAGGCAAAGGCCGCGCGCTGGGCGTCGGTGAAGTCAAGTTCACCGGCCAGGTGCTGCCAACCGCCAAGAAGGTGACTTACCGCATTAACTTCAAGCGCGTTATCACCCGCAAGCTGATCATGGGCGTCGCCGATGGCGAAGTGCTGGTTGACGGCGAAGTGATCTATACCGCCACCGATCTGAAAGTGGGCCTGTTCAAGGATACCGCAGCGTTCTAATCACGCTGACGAGAAGGCGGCCACCGCCTTCTTTTCCAACGATCGCGCATGCCGTCACGTCTATCGTGGCGGCATTTCTTTTATCCCTCAATGCCTTGCACCGCCTCCGCCCTCCATTTAAGGATCTCCTGTTTACCCGCCACCAGAGCGCCTAAAGCGTGCCTCGTCTATACGAATCACGCTTTCTTGCTCCTCGTCAGGCCAGCGCGAAGCAATAACCCCGCTGAGAGCGCCCTGGGTGATGCCACCTCAGAGGCCACAAACAAAAACCTCCGCCAAGGGCGGAGGTTATTCCTTTTATTTGACAGGGAGCCGCTTAAGCGGTCACAGCCCTGTCTTCCATGGCTTCTCGCCAACCTCCCAGCCATTGAGACCGGGCGTCCACTGATGATTGGTAGGGACAATGTTCCCTGGAACGCCCTAAAATACCTGCCTGATACCCTCTCGAATGCGCCCTTTCCAGACGATCGCGTTTCTGTCTCTTCATGCCTCGTTTCCCTCATTTTGGTCTGGTGGAAAGAAAACAATGGCTGCTTTTTGCGCAGCCACGAGTAATCAATAGCGCTAAAAGAAGAGAAGATCAATGCGCAAAATTCACGCCAATGTCATATTTGTGAGCTACGCCCGAGGAAAGTGCTAAGTGGCTGATCTGCCGGGGAAGGGTTTAACCGTTTGAAATAAAAAAAGAATCCCTGCCAGGGAGGAAAAAAGACTTTCCAAGCTGACAGGGATTAGACAATTTTAGACCAAATTATGACTAAATGCCGCCCATCTGTGCTGCGATAGCCTGAGCTTCCTGCTGCCAGCCCTGCGCCAGCGTGCGCACCAGGGCATCATAGCCGTCCTCACCCTGTTTCAACTCCAGGCTGAAAGGCCGTTTGATCAAGCGCCCCTGGCGGTTCAGCACCCACTCGCCGCGAACGATCGCCTTGCCGTCAAAGCGGCCATGGAAACCGCTGATGGTCACGTTCAGCACATCCTGATCGCTGCTCATCGGCTGCGAAGAAACCACCCAGCCCGGCAGCGCGCTGCTCAGGTTGGTGACCAGCGTTTGCTGCAGCTGCTGGTCAAGCGGGCTGGCCCACAGGTTGTTCTGGGCTATCACATACTGTACGTCGTTGGTCTGATACACCACACCGCTCTGCGCCAGATAATCCGCCACGCTCACGTGCTCCAGCCACAGCTGGCGCGTGGAAGCGCCGCTGCTGCCGGCCGCGGCCGGCACCCCCAGCGCCGGCAACTGATAGTAGGTCTTCTGTGGCGAACTGCTGCAGGCGCTGAGCAACAGCGCCAGGGCTACCGGGATCCATTTCATCATTTCGTGGCCTTCTTCGGCTGAGGGTCAGTGCTGCCGGCGGCTTCAAACACCAGCGCGTTGCTCTTCTCATTCAGGGTGCGCAGCACCGGTTGCAGCTCACGCAACACCTGGTCGAGGCGCTGCATATCGCCCACCATCTTGTTGTAAGCCGGTGAACCTGGCTGGAACCCTTTCATGCTGCGGTTCAGCTCCAGCAGCGTTTTCTGCATGTCCTGCGGCAGCGCCTGCATCTCTTTGCTGGCGATGATGTCGTTCAGCGACTTCATGGTCTGCTGCGTCGACTTCATGGTTTTCTGACTTTCCGCCAGCGTCTTGGTCGCTTCGTTGATCATCGGATTGATCGGCATCGCGTTGATCTTGTCCAGCGTCTGCATCAGTTTCTGCTGGATCTGCGCCAGCCCGCCGCTGGTGGTCGGCATCAGCGGATAACCGAACAGCTCGCGCGGCCCTTTCCACGGTTTCTCCTGCGGATAGAAGTCGAGATCGATATACAGCGAACCGGTCAGCAGGTTGGCGGACTTCATCGAGGCGCGCATGCCGCGCGATTCCGCGTCTTTTAGGTGCGCCTCTATATCGACGTTGTCCCCCAGCTGTTTATGAAGCCGATCGGGCTCAATGCGGATCAACACCGGAATGCGGTAGTCGTTATCCAGGCGCTGCGCCATGCCGTCTTTATAGAACGGCACCTGCGCTACCGTGCCCAGGCGGATGCCGCGGAACTCGACCGGGGCGCCCGGCTGCAGGCCGCGTACCGAATCGGAGAAGAACAGCAGGTAATTCTTATGCACGGTATACAGCGAATCCTGCGTGCTGCGCTGGTTGTCGAACAGCCGGTACTCTGCCTTCTCTTTCGCCGGTTCACCACGATCCCAGCCGTCCGGCACGTCGAAGCTGACGCCGCCGCTGAACAGCGTGGTCAACGAGCCCATCTCCACCCGCATGCCCTGCGCCGACATGTCGAACGCCACGCCGCTGTCTTTCCAGAAGCGTACGTTGGTGGTGACCAGCTGGTCGTAAGGCGCGGTGATGAACAGCTGATAGCGCATGGCGCGTTCTTTAGGATCGAAGTAGCTGGTTTCCACCGACCCGACGCGATAGCCGCGGAACAGCACCGGGTCGCCGGCGTTGAGCTGGCCCGATTTCTCGCTGTCCAGCACGATGCGCAGCCCCTTGGCGTCCGGGGAGGCGAGCGGCGGCGCATCGAGCAGCTGATAGTTGTCTTTGCCGTCTTTGCCCTTGCTGCCCGGCTGCAGTTCGATATAGGCGCCGGACAGCAGCGTGCCCAGCCCGGAAACGCCTTCACGGCCGATCTGCGGCTTCACCACCCAGAAGGCGGAGTCCTGACGCAGCAGTTTCTCCATGCCGGCATTGAGACGCGCCTGCACCATCACCTTGCTCAGATCATCGCTCAGCGTGACGGTTTCCACCACGCCGACGTCCACGCTACGGCTTTTGATTTTGGTTTTACCCGCTTCCAGCCCTTCCGCCGTCGTGGTGACCAGCGTCACCACCGGCCCCTGATGGCTGAAGTGGTAAAACAGGATCCAGGCGCCGATCAGCGCGGTCACGATGGGAATGATCCACACCGGCGACCAGCGTTTGATCTTCTCAACGTCTGCGACGCTATGATTATTTTCCGTCACCTTGCGGCTCCTTGTTGATTGTTTCACTTGCGCGATCCCAGGTCAGCCGGGGATCAAATGTCATGGCGGCGAACATGGTGAGGATCACCACCAGCGCGAACAGCACGGCGCCCGTCGCAGGATAAATGCTCATCAACTGCCCCATTCGCACCAGCGCCGACAATACGGCGATCACAAACACGTCGATCATTGACCAGCGGCCAACGAACTCGACCACTTCATAAATCAGGTGCATCCGCTCGCTGTCGGCACGCGGCTTCTTCCTGCCGTTGGCATCCCAGCATAACCAGCCGATCGCCAGCATTTTCAGCGACGGCACCATGATACTGGCGATGAAAATCACCATCGCCACCGGATAAGAGCCGCTCCCCCACAGCAGGACCACCCCCGCCATGATGGTGGAATTCATCTTGTTGCCCAGCGCCTCGGTCACCATGATCGGCATCAGGTTGGCCGGGATATACAGCATGATGGAGGTCACCAGCAGCGCCAGCGTCCACTGCAGGCTGTGGCGGCGGCGCACGTAGCCGTTGGTGTGGCAGCGCGGGCAGCGCACCTGATTGGCCGGCAGGATCGCCGTGCAGCAGGCGCAGGAGCGCACGCCCTGGCGCATGCCGGTGCGCCCCACCGTCAGCGGGCGATCGAGACGCGGTGCCGGTTCGATGTCCTGCCACAGCCAGCGCCGATCCACGCACTGGAAGGCGCGCACCTGCAGCAGGCAAAACAGGCAGTAAGGCACGAAGCTGCTGCCGATGCCGATATCGCCGTAGGCCATCAGCTTGACGAAGCTGACCAGCACCCCGGCGAGGAAAATTTCCACCATGCACCAGGTTTTGAACTGGAACAGCACCCGGGCCATCCACTCTTTGAGCCCCAGCGGCAAGCGCACTTTGGCGCACAGCAGAACGATCGCCACCATGCAAAACGCCGGGATCAGCTGCACGAACACCATAAACAAGGTGGCCATGCTGGCGTAGTCTTCCGCCACCATGACCTCCGGAATTTGAATCAGCCGGATTTCGTTGCCGAGGCCGGCGACGCGCATGTTGATAAACGGGAAAATGTTGGCCAGCACCAGCATGAACAAGGCGCTGAGCGCGTAACCGATCGGCCGCTTGCGCGGTTCGTCCCAGCGGGTGCTGAGCGTGGTTTTGCAGCGCGGGCATACCGCTTTGCTGCCATAGGCCAGCGGCGGCAGCGCCACCAGCATGTCGCACTGCGGGCACAGCATCAGGTTATCCTGGTGCTCCGCCGAAGGTACGGAATGGCTATGCTGCTGATGATTGTTGTGGGAACACACCATATTCCTCCTCAATAACGTTGCTCACCGGCACGTCGATACCACCCGCAGCAGCGCGCGGGCGGTATCGCAACGGTCAGCCGTTTTTCATCGCTTCCAGCTCTTCCCAACGGGCGAAGGCCTGCTCGAGCGCCTGCTCGGCGTTAGCCAGCGCCGTCAGCACTTCTTGCGTTTCGCTGTGCGGCCGCGTGAAGAAGTCGGCATCGCTCATCTGCGCCTGCAGCGCTTCGATTTCCACCTCCAGCTGTTCGAGCCGCTGCGGCAACTGTTCCAGTTCGCGCAGCAGGTTGTAACTCAGCTTGGCCGCCGCTTTCTTCGGCTGTTCGGTCTTTTTCTCCGCCGCCGGTTTGCTCGCGCTCGGCGCCGCCTGGCGAATCGGTTTCGCCGTGGCGCGCTGATGATGCGCATCGTAGTAACCGCCGACGAAGGCGTTGATCACGCCGTTGCCTTCAAAGATCCAGCACTCGGTCACCGAGTTGTCGACGAACTGGCGATCGTGGCTGACCAGCAGCACGGTGCCCTGATAGCCGTCGATCAACTCTTCCAGCAGCTCCAGCGTTTCGACGTCGAGATCGTTGGTTGGTTCATCGAGGATCAGCAGATTGCTCGGTTTCAGAAACAGCTTAGCTAACAGCAGGCGGTTACGCTCACCGCCCGAAAGTGCCTTCACCGGCGTCATCGCGCGTTTCGGGTGGAACAGGAAGTCCTGCAGGTAGCCCAAGACGTGACGAGGACGGCCGTTGACCATCACTTCCTGCTTGCCTTCCGCCAGGTTGTCCATCACCGTGCGCTCCGGATCGAGATCCGCGCGGTGCTGGTCGAAATAGGCCACTTCCAGCTTGGTGCCGCAGTGCACGCGGCCGCTGTCGGCTTTCAGCTGACCGAGCATCAGTTTCAGCAGCGTGGTTTTGCCACAGCCGTTCGGCCCCACCAACGCAATCTTATCGCCGCGCTGTACCTGGGCGGAGAAACCGCGCACCAGCACTTTTTCGCCGACCTGATAGTTGACGTCTTCCAGCTCGAACACGATTTTGCCGGAGCGAGTCGCCTCTTCCACCTGCATCTTGGCGGTGCCCATCACTTCGCGGCGCTGGGAACGCTCGACGCGCAGCGCCTTCAGCGCGCGCACGCGCCCCTCGTTACGGGTACGGCGCGCTTTGATGCCCTGACGGATCCAGACCTCTTCCTGCGCCAGCTTGCGATCGAACTCGGCGTTTTGCAGCTCTTCCACCCGCAGCGCTTCTTCTTTGCTCTGCAGATACAGATCGTAGTTGCCCGGCCAGGAAACCAGCTTGCCGCGATCCAGATCGACGATGCGCGTCGCCATGTTGCGGATAAACGAACGGTCGTGCGAGATGAAGACGATGCTGCCGTCAAACTCTTTCAGGAAACCCTCCAGCCAGTCGATGGTTTCGATATCCAGGTGGTTGGTCGGTTCGTCGAGCAGCAGCACGCGCGGCGAGCTCACCAGCGCGCGCCCCAGAGCCGCTTTGCGCAGCCAGCCGCCGGACAGCGAGGAAAGCTCGGCGTCGCCGTTCAGCCCCAGCTGCAGCAGCACTTCGCTGATGCGGCTGTCAAGTTGCCAGAGCCCCTGGTGGTCGAGGATCTCCATGATTTGCGCCATGCGCGCCAGGTTTTTCTCGCTCGGATCGCTCTCCACCAGGTGAGAAATCGCATGATACGCCTTCAGGTGTTCCGCCTGCTCCGCGACGCCTTCGGCCACGAAGTCGAACACGCTGCCGCCGATATTACGCGGCGGATCCTGTTGCAGGCGTGCCACGATCAGATCCTGTTCGTAGACCACCCGGCCGTCGTCCAGCGGGATCTCTTTGCCGAGGATCTTCAGCAGCGTGGACTTACCGGCGCCGTTGCGCCCGACCAGACACACGCGCTCGTTGTCTTCGATATGAATTTCGGTGTTGTCTAAAAGCGGCGCATCGCTGAAAGAGAGCCAGGCGCCGGACATGCTGATTAACGACATAGTAATTATTTTCCTTCGCCGGCGTGAGTCACCAGCCAGCAGTTGTGGATCTGACGGTTACGAGCAAAGTCCTGCGACAGCGTCTTGGCGGTGATCTCTTTCGCCTCCAGGCCCAGCGCGCTCAGCCCTGCCATATCCATTTGGAAACCGCGCTTGTTGTTCGAGAACATGATGGTTCCGTTACGGCGCAGCAACCGTTTCAAATCTTTCATCAGCGCCAGATGATCGCGCTGCACGTCAAAAGTGTTCTCCATCCGCTTGGAGTTGGAGAACGTCGGCGGATCGATGAAGATCACGTCAAACTGTTCGTTGGCGTTGCTCAGCCACGACAGGCAGTCGGCCTGGATCAACCGATGCTGACGGCCGGTCAGGCCGTTGGCTCGCAGGTTCTTCTCCGCCCATTCCAGATAGGTACGCGACATGTCCACCGTGGTGGTGCTGCGTGCGCCGCCCAGCCCGGCGTGCACGCTGGCGGTGCCGGTATAGGCGAACAGGTTCAGGAAGTCCTTGCCGTTGCTCATCTCGCCCAGCATGCGGCGCGCGATACGGTGATCGAGGAACAGGCCGGTATCGAGATAGTCGGTCAGGTTGACCCACAGCTTGGCGTTATACTCTTCCACCAGCAGGAACTCGCCTTTCTGCGCCAGTTTCTCGTACTGGTTCTTGCCCTTCTGCCGCTCGCGGGTTTTCAGGATCAGCTGATTCGACGGCAATTCCAGCACCGCCAGCGTCGCGTTGATCACATCGAACAGGCGCTGACGCGCTTTCTGCGCATCGACGGTTTTCGGCGGCGCATACTCCTGCACCACCACCTTGCTACCGTAGCGGTCCACCGCGACGTTGTATTCTGGCAGATCGGCATCGTACAGGCGGTAGCATTCAATGCCCTGCTGTTTCGCCCACTTGTCGAGCTTCTTCAAGTTCTTGCGCAGACGGTTGGCGAAATCTTCCGCCACCTGCACGCCGCCGGTAGTGGCTCCGGCTGGGTTCGCCGCCAGCTGATAGTTTTTCTGCACGCACTCCAGCGGACCGTTTTTCGCCTTGAACTGGCGCTCGGCGCGCAGCTGTAGGCAGCTCAACAGCTCCGGCGAGGCGCTGAACAGCGAAAGCTGCCAGCCGCCAAAGGCGCTTTTCATCACGCGGCCCAGCATGTTGTGCAGCGCGATCAGCGCCGGTTCGCTTTCCAGACGCTCACCGTACGGCGGGTTGCTGATCACGGTGCCGTGCGGACCTTCCGGCAGCGGATTGGTCAACCGCGCCACGTCGCCGACGTTGAAGGTGATCAGCTCGGCGACGCCGGCACGGCGGGCGTTGCCGCGCGCCATTTCAATCACCCGGCGATCGATATCAGAGCCGAAGAAGCGAGAGGCGGTTTCCTGCAGGCCGCGGCGTGCGCGCACCTGCGCTTCGGTGGTGACTTCACGCCACAGTTCGGCGTTGTGGCCGTTCCAGGCGCTGAAGCCCCAGTGTTGGCGGTGCAGGCCCGGCGCGCGATCGGCGGCGATCATTGCCGCTTCGATCAAGAGCGTGCCGGAGCCGCACATCGGATCGAGCATCGGCGTGCCCGGCTGCCAGCCGGAACGCAGCACGATGGCGGCCGCCAGGTTTTCCTTCAGCGGCGCCTGGCCGGTGAGATCGCGGTAACCGCGCTGATGCAGGCCTTCACCGCTCAGATCGAGCGCCACGCTGGCCAGATCGCGCTGCAGGAAGACGTTAACGCGAATATCCGGCTGCTGCTTGGCGACCGTCGGGCGTTGGTCAAGTTTGCGGGTAAAGCTGTCGACGATGGCGTCTTTCACCTTCAGCGCGCCATACTGGCTGTTGCGGATCTCTTCGTTCACGCCGCTGAAATGCACGGCAAAGGTTTTATCCACGCCAAAAATGCTCGGCCAGTCGATCGCCTGCACCCCGAGGTACAGATCCAGATCGCTGTGCACGCGGAATTCGTTCAGCGGCAACAGAATGCGCGAAGCCAGGCGGCTCCACAGCAGGCTTTGGTACAGAAGACGATCGTCACCCTGAAAATGTACCCCACCCTGCACCACTTTGCAGTCGTGAGCGCCAAGCGCTTCCAGCTCGCTTTTTAACAGTTCTTCCAATCCACGCGCCGTGCTGGCAAACAAAGAGTTCATATCGTGCTTATCACCAAAAAGAAAATTGTTGCGCATTATAGCTAATCCGCACCGCTTGTCATAAAGTTGCTCCCTTCTATTTAATAATCGCACGGAGATAAGGGTGATCACGCTTTCCAGACTCTACGTCCATCCGGTTAAATCACTGCGCGGTCTGCAGCTTTCTTACGCCCAGGTCGGCAGCAGCGGTCTGGCCTTCGACCGCAACTTTATGATCACCGAACCGGATGGCACCTTTATTACCGCGCGCCAATACCCGCAGATGGTGCTGTTCACGCCGGCGCTGCTGCCGGACGGGCTATTCCTGACCGCGCCGGACGGCGAAAGCGCCGCCATTCGCTTCAGCGACTTCGCCGCCGCGCCGCAGCCGACCGAGGTGTGGGGCAACCATTTCACCGCGCTGATCGCGCCGGATGAGATCAACCGCTGGCTGAGCGGCTATTTCCAGCGTGACGTGCAGCTGCGCTGGCTGGGGCCGGAGTTGACCCGCCGAGTGAAGAAGCACCCCGAGATCCCGCTGACGTTTGCCGACGGCTATCCTTATCTGCTGATTAACCAGGCTTCGTTCAACGATCTGCAGCAGCGTTGCCCCGGCAGCATCAAGCTGGAACAGTTCCGCCCCAACCTGGTGGTGAGTGGCGCGACCGCCTGGGCCGAGGACGGCTGGCAGGTGATCCGCGTCGGCGACGTCATGTTCGATCTGGTGAAACCCTGCAGCCGCTGCGTGCTCACCACCGTCAGCACCGAGCGTGGCCGCAAGCACCCGAGCGGCGAACCGCTGAGCACGCTGCAAAAATTCCGTTCCGCCGACAACGGCGACATCGATTTCGGCCAGAACATGATCGCGCGCAACAGCGGCATTATTCGCGTGGGCGATACGGTGGAAGTGCTGTCGACCAAACCGCCGCGCCCTTATGGCGCAGGCAAAGTGGTGGAGAGCGTGCAAGCGCCGCAAGACAGCGAGCACAGCGTCACTATCGAATACGAAGGAAAGGTGTTTACCGGCAATAACCAGCAGATCTTGCTCGAGCAGCTGGAACAGCAAGGCATCCGCGTACCTTACTCCTGCCGCGCCGGGATTTGCGGCAGTTGCCGCATTACGTTGCTGAGCGGTGAAGTCGCGCCCCTGAAGAAAAGCGCGCTGGGCGACAACGGCACCATCCTGTGCTGCAGCTGCATCCCGAAAAGTGATTTGACCCTGGCGTAATCCGCCTTATACCGCCCTGTCGTAAGCCGGGGCGGCGCTTTCATCCTGCGCGCAGGGTTTCAACCGATCGTGCATCACCTTGATGGCATCGCCCAATACCATGGTGCGGCCGGCGACCGTCAGCTGGTTTTGCGCCAGCAGACACAGGCTGGCGTTATCCCCGGCCTCTACCACCAGCAGGCGCGCTTCCGCGCCGCTTTCCATCACTTTCACCGCCGCCAGCTCGCCGTTTTTCGGCTGCAACGGGTAATGCTGCTGCGAAAAATGCCAGCTCTTCGGCATCAGCGGTTTCAGGAAGCGGTAGGCGACCAGCGCATTCAACACCAGCTCGGCGCGCTGCTCATGGCTGAGCTTGACCTGTTTGCACTGTTCTTCATAGGTGAAATAAAGGGCGGCGTCATCCACGCAAAAAGCGCATTCATCGAAGGCGTCCGGCGTTAACATTTTGGCCGGGAAACGTGAACGAAAGATCATACCATTAGCTAAATCCAGCATTAGCCGATCGTGTTCGGCATCAAAATACCAACGCCAATTATCGTCAGGTTTTATCTTCATTTCGTATCCTTCTCGCTGCCTATGCCAACGCCGCACTCACCCTAAAAGGCGATTTTATCACCGATAAAATAGCTTAAACATCGGATAATTCCGCGAACGATATTTATGCTAACGAACAAAATATAGACGAGCCGGGGGCAGAAATAAACCCCCGGAATAAAATGAGAGGAAAAATATTAGATATGGGTAACGATATCTTTAATCAAACGCGGGCCGTGATAGATAAATCCGGAATAAATTTGCAGCAGGCTCGCGCCGGCCTCCATTTTTTCGCGCGCCGCCGTCAGCGAATCGATGCCGCCCACGCCGATAATCGGCAAGCGCCCTTGCAGTTCGGTGGAGAGACGACGGATCACTTCGGTGCTGCGTGATTGCAACGGACGCCCACTTAACCCGCCCGCTTGTTCGCAGTAATTCAGCCCCTGGATCAATTTTCGATCCAACGTGGTATTGGTGGCGATCACGCCATCGATATTATGCCGCACCAGGCTATCGGCAATTTGGATCAATTCTTCTTCTGAAAGATCCGGCGCGATCTTTACCGCCACCGGCACATATTTGTGATGGCGCGCATGTAATTCCTGCTGCTTATTTTTAATCGCCGCCAAAAGATCGTCCAGCGCTTCACCATACTGTAAGGATCGTAACCCCGGCGTATTCGGTGACGAGATGTTAATCGCGATATAACCGGCATACGGATAAACTTTATCCATGCAGATCAAATAATCGTCTTTACCCTGTTCGACCGGGGTATCTTTATTCTTGCCGATATTGATCCCAAGAATGCCGCCGAAATGGGATTTCTTAACGTTTTCAACCAGATTGTCCACGCCATGGTTATTGAACCCCATGCGGTTGATCAGGCCTTCCGCCTCAACCACGCGGAACAAGCGCGGCTTGTCGTTGCCCGGTTGCGGGCGCGGCGTCACGGTGCCGACTTCCACATGGCCGAAGCCCATCGCGCCGAACGCATCGATGCACTCGCCGTTTTTATCCAGACCGGCGGCCAATCCCAGCGGGTTTTTAAACGACAGCCCCATGCAGCTGACCGGTTTGGTCGGCACGGACTGACGGACAAGAAACGCTAATGGGGTGCCGGTAATACGGCTGAGCTGACGAAAGGTCACTTCGTGCGCACGTTCCGGATCGAGCTGGAACAACGCTTTCCTGATGAGGGGGTAGTACATGGACTCTCCTGATTTCCCGGTTGCAAACCGGGGGCATATTATCCGGCATCCCCCGCCCAATTGGAATTGATTAAAGGCAAAAAAAGCGGTTTTTACGCAACCGTTTTCCCGCTTCGCCGCCAAAACGGCGCCAATCCGCTTTTGCGCATATCGAAATCAAAAAATGAGATTTAAAAAACGCGCCCGATTGCTGGTAGGTTTAAAACACTTCCTGTTTATTTTCTAATTAAACCTAACTTTTAGTTATAAGGAGTGGCAATGCGCGTTATATCACTGGCCGGCAGCCCACGCATCCCATCACGTTCCGCCGCACTGCTCGCGCTGAGCCAGAACTGGCTGCGGCAGCAAGGGGTGGACGTGACGGCTTATACCCTGCACGACTTCGATGCCGAAGACCTGCTGTATGCCAACTTCAACAGCCCGGCGATCAAGGCATTTGCCGACCAGCTGGCGCAGGCCGACGGCCTGCTGATTTCCACGCCGGTTTATAAAGCGTCGTTTTCCGGCGCGCTGAAGACCCTGCTGGATCTGCTGCCGGAACGCGCTCTGGATCATAAGGTGGTGCTGCCGCTGGCAACCGGCGGTTCGATCGGCCACATGTTGGCGGTGGACTATGCGCTCAAACCAGTGCTGGCGGCGCTGAAAGCGCAGGAAGTGCTGCACGGCGTGTTCGCCGACGACAGCCAGATCCAGCTGACCGGCGAAGGCGCCACGCTCACCGACGCCGTCGCCGCCCGGCTGGAAGAGGCGCTGGCCAGTTTTTATCTGGCGCTTGGCCGCCGCAAACCGCCCGCGCTGCGCGTCGCGTCGCCGCTGGCGGCGCGTCAGACCGCCTGAAATGCCTGGAAAAGGAGAGCCTGAATGAAAAAACGCATCGCTTTACGACGCTGGCTGAGCGCCGCAACCCTCACCGGCCTGCTGTCGCTGGTCTGGGCCAATGCCGCCGCGGCGCAGGATCCGGCGCAGTTCCGCATCGGCTACCAAAAAGGGTCGGTCAGCCTGGTGCTGGCGAAGAGCCACCGGCTGCTGGAGGAACGTTTCCCCGCCACCCGCATCAGCTGGATCGAGTTTCCCGCCGGCCCGCAGATGCTGGAGGCCTTGAACGTCGGCAGCATCGATCTGGGCAGCACCGGCGATATTCCGCCGATCTTCGCGCAGGCCGCCGGCGCTGACCTACTGTATGTCGGCGTTGAGCCGCCCAAACCTAAGGCGGAAGTGATCCTGGTGCCGGAAAACAGCCCGATCAAAACCGTCGCCGATCTGAAAGGCCATAAGGTCGCCTTCCAGAAAGGCTCCAGCTCGCACAACCTGCTGCTGCGATCGCTGCAAAAGGCCGGCCTGCAGTTCACCGATATCCAGCCCGCCTATCTGACGCCCGCCGATGCGCGCGCCGCCTTCCAACAGGGCAACGTCGACGCCTGGGCCATCTGGGATCCCTATTATTCCGCCGCGCTGCTGCAGGGCGGCGTGCGGGTGCTCGGCGACGGCACCAATCTGAACCAGACGGGTTCCTTCTATCTGGCGGCGCGCCCCTATGTCGAAGCCAATGGCACCTTTATCAGCCAGGTATTGACGGTGCTGACCCAGGCCGATGCACTCACCCGCAGCGACCGGGCACAAAGCGTGACCCTGCTGGCCAACGCCATGGGATTGCCGGAACCGGTGATCGCCAGCTATCTGGATCACCGCCCGCCAACCGCCATCACACCGCTCGATGCGCAGACGATCGCCGCGCAGCAGCAAACCGCTGACCTGTTTTACGCCAACCGGCTGGTGCCGGTGAAGGTTGACATCTCGCAACGCATCTGGCGCCCAAGCGCGCAATAACTCATGGGAGAAGATTAACGATGAGCCTGAACGTTTTCTGGTTTTTACCCACCCACGGCGACGGCCACTATCTTGGCAGCGCACAGGGGGCGCGCAGCGTCGATCACAGTTATTTGCAGCAGATCGCCCAGGCGGCTGATCGGCTGGGATTCGGCGGGGTACTGATCCCCACCGGCCGCTCGTGCGAAGACTCCTGGCTGGTGGCCGCCTCGCTGATCCCGGTTACCCAGCGGCTGAAGTTTTTGGTCGCGCTGCGGCCGGGCATCATCTCCCCTACGCTGGCGGCGCGCCAGGCAGCGACGCTGGATCGCCTGTCCAACGGGCGTGCGCTGTTCAATCTGGTCACCGGCGGCGATCCGGAAGAGTTGGCGGCCGAGGGGCTGCACCTTAGCCATGAAGAGCGCTACGAAGCCTCAACCGAGTTCACCCATATCTGGCGCCGGGTGCTGGAAGGCGAAACCGTCGATTTCGACGGCAAGCATATTCAGGTGAAAGGCGCCAAACTGCTGTACCCGCCGGTGCAGCAGCCGCGCCCGCCGCTCTATTTCGGCGGATCCTCCGCCGCCGCGCAGGATCTGGCCGCCGAACAGGTAGAACTGTATCTCACCTGGGGAGAGCCGCCGGCGCAGGTTAAAGAGAAGATTGAAGAGGTGCGCGCCAAAGCGGCAGCGAAAGGCCGCCAGGTACGCTTCGGTATCCGCCTGCATGTCATCGTGCGGGAAACCACCGAAGAGGCCTGGCACGCCGCCGACCGGCTGATCGCGCACCTCGATGAGGAAACCATCGCCAACGCACAGCAGGCCTTTGCGCGTTTCGACTCCGTCGGCCAACGGCGCATGGCGGCGCTGCACGGCGGCAAAAAGGATAACCTGGAGATCAGCCCGAACCTGTGGGCCGGCATCGGCCTGGTGCGCGGCGGCGCCGGCACCGCATTGGTGGGCGACGGCCCGACGGTCGCGGCGCGCATGCAGGAATATGCCGATCTGGGCATCGACACCTTCATTCTTTCCGGCTATCCGCATCTGGAAGAGGCCTACCGCGTCGGCGAACTGCTGTTCCCGCACCTCGATCTGACGCTGGAGGAAACACCCGCGCGCCTTCAGCCGGTGCGCCCGCAGGGCGAAGTGGTGGCCAACATCTATGTTCCGCAAAAAGTGTCGCAGAGCTGAGGAGCGCCCCGATGGCAAAGAACGCGCAACGCATCCTGTATCGGCTGGCCCCCTGGGCGCTGCCGCTGGCGCTGGTGATCCTCTGGCAGATCGCCGTCGAAACCGGCTGGCTGTCCAACCGTATTTTACCGGCGCCGAGCGCAGTGCTGGCCGCCTTCTGGAGCCTGAGCCAAAGCGGCGAACTGTGGCAGCATCTGAGCATCAGCAGCCAGCGCGCGTTGATCGGCTTTGCCATCGGCGGCAGCATCGGGCTGATCCTCGGCTTTATTACCGGGCTGTCGCGCTGGGGCGAACGCCTGCTGGACAGCTCGGTGCAAATGATCCGCAACGTGCCGCACCTGGCGCTGATCCCGTTGGTGATCCTGTGGTTCGGCATCGATGAATCCGCCAAGATCTTTCTGGTGGCGCTCGGTACGCTGTTCCCGATTTATCTCAATACCTATCACGGCATCAAAAACATCGATCGCGGCCTGTTGGAGATGGCCCGCAGCTACGGCCTGAGCGGTTTCCGCCTGTTTACACAGGTGGTGCTGCCGGGTGCGCTGCCGTCGATTATGGTCGGCGTGCGTTTCGCTCTCGGCTTCATGTGGCTGACGCTGATCGTCGCCGAAACCATCTCGGCCAATTCGGGCATCGGCTACCTGGCGATGAACGCGCGTGAATTTCTGCAAACCGACGTGGTGGTGGTGGCGATCGTGCTGTACGCCCTGCTCGGCAAGCTGGCGGACGTGGGCGCGCAGCTGCTTGAGCGCGTCTGGTTGCGCTGGCATCCGGCCTATCAACTGAAACAGGGAGAAGCGCTATGACCCTTCCCGCTCGCCTTGCGCAAGGCACGCCGGTGACGCTGGAGTCCATCGGCAAAGGTTACGGCAACCGTACGGTGCTGGACAATATTCAGCTGCACATCTCCGCCGGGCAGTTCGTGGCGGTGGTCGGCCGCAGCGGCTGTGGCAAAAGCACCCTGTTGCGCCTGTTGGCCGGCCTGGAACAGGCCAGCAGCGGCGTGCTGCTCAGCGGCAACGCGCCGCTTGCCGCCGTTAAAGAGGATACCCGGCTGATGTTTCAGGATGCGCGCCTGCTGCCGTGGAAAACGGTGATCGACAACGTGGGGCTGGGGCTGCGCGGCCAGTGGCGCGATGCGGCGCTGCAGGCGCTGGACGCGGTCGGCTTGGCGGATCGCGCCCGCGACTGGCCGGCGGCGCTGTCCGGCGGGCAAAAGCAACGGGTCGCCCTGGCGCGCGCGCTGATCCACCGCCCTCGCCTGCTGTTGCTGGACGAACCGCTCGGAGCGCTGGATGCCCTGACGCGCATCGAGATGCAAGGGTTGATAGAAACGCTGTGGCAACAGCACGGTTTTACCGTGCTGTTGGTCACGCATGACGTCAGCGAAGCCATCGCGCTGGCGGATCGGGTGATCCTGATCGAAGAGGGACGCATCGGGCTGGATCTCTCCCTCGATCTGCCACGGCCGCGCCGCAAAGGCTCGGCCCGGCTGGCGGAACTGGAAGCCGAAGTGCTGGAACGGGTATTATCGCCGCCGGCTACCGGGGCCAGCCCGCGCCAGGCGGCGAATTGAACGGATAAAAAAAGGGACGGCAAAAGCCGTCCCTTGATCTATTCAGCGTGAAAAAATCAGGCGTCGAGCGCCTTACTGATCTTCTCGTACAGATCGCCGGACAGATTTTCCAACCCTTTCAACTGTTCCAGCGCCTTGCGCATCAGCGCCTGGCGGCCCGCGTCGTAACGCTTCAGGCGAATCAGCGGTTCAATCAGGCGCGCGGCGATCTGCGGGTTACGCTGGTTGAGATCGCTGAGGATCTCCGCCAGGAACTGATAGCCGCTGCCGTCCGCCGCATGGAACGCCGCCGGGTTACCGGAAGCGAAGCCGCCGATCAACGAGCGGGTGCGGTTCGGGTTGCTCAGGCTGAACGAGCGGTGTTGCAACAGGGCACGCACCTTGCTCAGCACGTCTGCCGCCGGGCTGCTGCCCTGCAGCACGAACCATTTGTCCATCACCAGGCCATCCTGATGCCAGCGCTCGTCGAACGCCGCCAGCAGCGCATCGCGGCACGGCAGCTGGGCCGCGACCGCGGCGGACAGCGCCGC
Source organism: Serratia sp. SSNIH1 (assembly GCF_002935055.1). Taxonomy (NCBI): domain Bacteria; kingdom Pseudomonadati; phylum Pseudomonadota; class Gammaproteobacteria; order Enterobacterales; family Yersiniaceae; genus Serratia; species Serratia sp. SSNIH1. The sequence continues at coordinate 2,331,521 of NZ_CP026383.1, read as the reverse complement.
CAACGAATCGGTCATGTTATCCGCCTGGCGATACTGTTCGCTCACCAGCCGATCCGCCAGCGCCACATCTTCGCCGAACGCCAGGTAGCCCAGGCAAACATTGCGCAAGGCGCGCTTGGCGATCTCGGCGTGCTCCACACGGTAGCCGTCGGTCTTGTTGGCGTGATACACCGCCAGCCATTCATCGGCCAACTCACGCGCCAGGCAGCGTACTATCGCTTCGTGCACCGCAGCGATCGCTTCCGGATCGATGGTGGCGAACAGCTCGGCGATTTCGTTCTCCGACGGCAGCGTCAGGATCTGCGCCGCCAGCGCCGGATCCAGTTTTTCGTCCAGCAGCACCGCGCGGAATGCATCGGCCACGTGCAGCGGCAGCGACAGCGGCTGCTTCTGCTGGTGCCGCGCCACGTTCAGCTTGATATAGGTCGCCAGCAGGCTCTGCGCCGCATCCCAGCGCGCAAATTCATTGCGCGCGTGCTGCATCAGGAAGGTCAGCTGCTGATCGCTGTACGGATAGTCCAGCTTCACCGGCGCGGAGAATTCGCGCAGCAGCGACGGCACCGGCTTGTGCGCCACGCCGTCGAACACGAAGGTCTGCTCCGCTTCGGTGACGTTCAGCACGTTGTTGACCGGCAGGCCGCCCTTTTGCAGCGGAATGACGTTGCCTTCGCTGTCGTACAGTTCGATATCCAGCGGGATATGCAGCGGCAACTTCTCCGGCTGATCGGCGGTCGGCGCGGTTTTCTGGCTGACATGCAGGCGATACTGCTGGGTTTGTGCGTCGTATTCGTCGCGTACCGTCAACAGCGGCGTGCCGGACTGGCTGTACCAACGGCGGAAGCGCGACAGATCGACGTTGGACGCATCCTCCATCGCCTGCACGAAATCGTCGCAGGTGGCGGCGCTGCCGTCGTGGCGTTCGAAATAGAGCTGCATCCCTTTCTGGAAGTTCGCTTCCCCCAGCAAGGTGTGCATCATGCGGATCACTTCGGAACCCTTTTCATACACCGTCAGGGTGTAGAAGTTGTTCATCTCGATCACTTTGTCCGGGCGGATGGCGTGCGCCATCGGGCTGGCGTCTTCGGCGAACTGCGCGCCGCGCATCACGCGCACGTTATCGATGCGGTTGACCGAGCGCGATCCCAGATCGGAACTGAACTCCTGATCGCGGAACACCGTCAGCCCCTCTTTCAGGCTGAGCTGGAACCAGTCGCGGCAGGTCACGCGGTTACCGGTCCAGTTGTGGAAGTATTCGTGGCCGATCACCGCTTCGATGTTCAGGTAGTCCTTGTCGGTGGCGGTTTCCGCCTTCGCCAGCACATATTTGGAGTTAAAGATATTTAACCCTTTGTTCTCCATCGCGCCCATATTGAAGAAATCGACCGCCACAATCATATAAATGTCGAGATCGTATTCCAGGCCGAAGCGGGTCTCGTCCCACTTCATCGAATTCTTCAGCGAAGTCATCGCCCAGTCGGCGCGATCCAGGTTGCCGCGATCGACGAACAGCTCCAGCGCAACCTTACGGCCGGAGCGGGTGGTGAAGCTGTCGCGCAGCACGTCGAAGTCCCCCGCCACCAGCGCGAACAGGTAACAAGGTTTCGGGAACGGATCCTGCCATTGCACCCAGTGGCGGCCATCGGCCAATTCGCCCCGGCCGATGCGGTTGCCGTTCGACAGCAGGAACGGATAGCGCGCCTTGTCGGCCACGATGCGGGTAGTAAAGCGCGCCAGCACATCCGGGCGATCCTGATAATAAGTAATGTGGTGGAAGCCTTCGGCTTCGCATTGCGTGCACAGCGCATCGCCGGACAGGTACAACCCTTCCAGCGCGGTGTTTTTCGCCGGGTGAATGTCGTTGACGATGGTAAGAGTGAATTGTCCCGGCAACTCTTCGATGATCAGTTGGTTATCCTGCTGACGATAGGCACTCCACGGTTGACCGTCGACCTGAATGCTCACCAGCGTCAGATCTTCGCCATCCAGCACCAGCGGGGCGCCGGCCGCACCCTGACGTTTGATTTTACTGACGGCGGTCACGCGCGTGGTTTCCGCATCCAGACTGAAGTCCAAATCGATATCGGTCGTGGTGTAATCAGGCGCGCGATAATCGTGGCGATATTTTGCCTGTGGCTGTTGTGTCATAAAAACCCTTAAACGTCTCAGTGAGTTATAGGTGCAGGCCGCTCTTCTCCTCCGCGCCGCAGCCGGTGTGTTCCCCTGCGGCGCACGGCGGACCTGATTGTGAATAAACTGTATCACAGCTGGCCGAAAAGCCCAGAGCCGCCGGGCGACCACGAGAGAGAAATCAGAGGCAAATCATAAATCGCCGCCAGACGACAGCGCGGGTGACCAATGGCTAAATAGAAATCAGCATTTAATGCTAAAAAAACGCCGTCCGGGCGCGCCGGCATAGTTGAGGCGGCACAAGCGGCATAGTGGTATAATTGCCAAATCAGGCCCAGGGATGACTCGCACTATGAAAATCAAATACGCAATCTATTTTTTTACCCTGTGCCTGATGACCTCCTTCTCGCTGTTCATCGTCGAGGAGCTGCTCGAAGCCCATACCGACTACCGCGATAACCAGCTCAACCTGTATAAGATCGATCGCGCCAAAGAAATTTCCGAGGCCTTCCAGGCCTCACTGCAGGCTCACCGCCTCAAACGATTGAGCCTGATCGATCCGCAAATCACCCGCGCGCAATGTTTGGCCGCCGATCGGGCGGCGCGTGAGAAAATTACCCGGATCCGCGAACATCTGAACGACACGGTCGCCAGGCAGCTCGGAGTACGGCAAAAAATCGCCGCGCTGTCGATGATCGGCCTGATGGAACAGCTGTTGGATAACGACAACCTGCAGCTTTCGCAGGTCAACAACGCCAATGCCAATCTGTTCAACATCAACAGCGCCTATTACATCTCGCAAACCAGCAAGAGCTATTATCGCTACACCTACGATACCCGGATGGTGGATACCGATTCCTTTATGTTTCTCGAGGCCATTCGCCTCAACAACCGGCTGAATATGTCACTGACGGAGTTAAGCGATCAGATTATCGACGTCAACGTCAACCCGCTCGATCGCAAAGACGCCTACCTGAAGTCCATTCAGTTGACCGGCGTGCTGAACGCACTGAGCACCCGATTGATCTTCATGAAGATCAACTACGACGACGTGCAAACCACCGAGCTCGTCAATCAGTTGCTCACCCTGGTGTCGGCCGAACGTCTCAAGCAGGTCACCGATGGGTTATACACCGCCATCAACACCCAAAAACCCTATCCCGCAGCGCTTATTTCGCGCTATGTCGACGAGCTGAGCGGACTTTCGCAGGCGCTGTATCAACGCAGCTTCGAGCTGGAAACCGTCGCTTCGCGTCACAAAATTTACGATAGCCAGACCACCATTTACGGCATGATCGCGCTCGCCGGCCTGGTGGTGTTGCTGTTCATTTTGCCGGCGCTGGTGTTCTGCACCAACATCAACCGTTGGCTGACCAAGACCCACAACAATATCGTTCGGCTGTCCCGCGGCGAGATGAATATCGATCGCAACGACGCCTTCTACAGCCGGGAACTGATCGCCATCAGCGACGCCATTCAGCAGCTCAGGCAATACCAGCTGGACAAGGTCTCGCTGGAAAGTGAGAAGCAACTGTTGATTAAAGAGCTCGAGGCCTCTTCCTTCCTCGATCCGCTCACCAATATTTATAACCGCCGTAAATTCTTCCTTGAATGTCAGCTGCTGGGTGACAGCAGCTATCCACAGGCCTTTTGCCTGATCGATATCGACAACTTCAAACAGCTCAACGACAGCTATGGCCACGACGTGGGTGACCAGGCGCTGGTGGCATTCGGCCACCTGCTGCAACGCGCGTTCCGCGCCAGCGACATTTTCTGCCGCTACGGCGGCGAAGAGTTCGCGGTGCTGCTGGGCAACTGTTCGTTGGACAACGCGCGGGACATCATGGAGCAATTGCGCACCCGTACTCATCGCCTGACGCTAAATCTGACCGACGGACGGCAAGTGCGTTTCACCACCAGCTGCGGCATTGCGCCGGTCAACGCGTTCACCGCGCTGCAGGCGGCGATCAAACAGGCGGACGAAGCGCTCTATTTTTGCAAAAAGAACGGCAAGGATCGGGTCAGCGTACACACTCAGGTCGGGTTTATCTGATTCGCTGTTTAAAATAATTAACATTATAATTTTTATGACTAATTAGGCTAAGTCATTCACCTTACACGCATATCTGGCTTTTTTTCTTCCCCGCCGCCGCCAGGCCGCCATAAAGGCACGTTTAATCCTCGACCCGCTTTGGTGATTTATGGTGTGATGCAGCTTCAATAACAGGATAATCCGGGTATACTCCACCCCCACTTTTATGATTATCCGGATTTGGACACGCGCCTGACGAGGATGCTGTAACGCGCTATGACTCAATACGCTTCCCCGATTTTGACATCACTGCTTGATACCGATGCTTATAAGCTTCATATGCAGCAAGCAGTGTTCCATCGCTATCCCGCGATCAGCGTGGCGGCGGAATTCCGCTGCCGCGGCGACGAACTGCTGGGCGAATATGCCGACGAGATCCGCGCCCAGGTGGCGCTGATGAGCAGGCTGGCGCTGACCGACGCCGAATTCGCTTATCTCTCGGGCCTGCCCTTCTTCCGTCAGGATTATCTGAACTGGCTGCGGACGTTTCGCTACGATCCGCAGCAGGTGATCGTCGAGAACCGTGACGGCAAGCTGCACATCCGCATCGCCGGGCCGTGGCGCGAAGTGATCATGTGGGAAGTGCCGCTGCTGGCGGTGATCAGCGAAGTGGTGCACCGCCGCCGCTCTGCGCAGGTGACGCCGGAACAGGCGGTGGCACATCTGCAGACCAAGCTGGCACAGTTCAAGACGCTGGCGGGCGATCTGGACCTTTCGCGCTTCAAGCTGATGGACTTCGGCACCCGTCGCCGTTTCTCTCAGGGCGTTCAGCAGGCCATCGTCAGCACCTTGCAGGCCGAATTCCCGTACTTATCGGGCACCAGCAATTACGATCTGGCTCACCAGCTCGGCCTGGTGCCGGTCGGCACGCAGGCGCATGAATGGTTCCAGGCGCACCAGCAGATAAGCCCGGTGCTGGCCAACAGCCAGCGCGCCGCATTGCAAGCCTGGCTGGATGAATACCCGGACCAGCTTGGCATCGCGCTCACCGACTGCATCACCATGGACGCCTTCCTGCGCGACTTCGGCCCTCAGTTCGCCGAGCGTTATCAGGGGCTGCGCCACGATTCGGGCGATCCCGTTGAGTGGGGCGAAAAGGCCATTACCCACTACGAGAAACTGGGCATCGATCCGATGAGCAAAACGCTGGTGTTCTCGGACAACCTGGATCTGGATAAAGCGCTGGCGCTCTACCGCCACTTCTATCAACGCATCAACCTCGGATTCGGCATCGGCACGCGCCTGACCTGCGATATTCCCGGCGTCAAGCCGCTGAATATCGTGATCAAACTGGTCGAGTGCAAAGGCAAACCGGTGGCCAAGCTCTCCGACAGCCCCGGCAAAACCATTTGTCAGGATCAGGCGTTCGTCAGGGCCCTGCGCAAAGCCTTCGATCTGCCGCTGGTGAAGAAAGCCAGCTGATCCTTCTTTATATAGGGAGAAAGCCGGCCCGGTTCACGCGCCGGCTTTTTTGTTTTTATCCCGAACGCCCTCTTTTCAGCCAGCCACGATAAATGTTGCGCCAATCCGATGATTTCTGCTTGTGCTCTGCACCGCGGCAAGTAACATAGCCATTACCCCCATATTCTTGGGTTGTAAGCTATTTCTAAACCAAATTATTAAAGAGAGAAATCTATGAGCGTAGTGCCTGTAGTCGACGTACTGCAAGGTCGTGCTGCGGTTGACAGTGAAGTCACCGTACGCGGCTGGGTACGTACCCGGAGAGATTCAAAAGCTGGTATCTCCTTCCTGGCCGTCTATGACGGTTCCTGCTTTGATCCGTTACAGGCCGTCGTTAATAATTCTCTGCCGAATTATCAGGATGAAGTACTGCACCTGACCACCGGTTGCTCGGTTGAAGTGACCGGTAAGGTCGTCGCCTCACCGGGCGAAGGCCAGAGCTTCGAACTGCAGGCCACCGCGATCAAAGTGGTCGGCTGGGTCGACGATCCGGACACTTACCCAATGGCGGCCAAACGCCACAGCATCGAATACCTGCGCGAAGTGGCCCACCTGCGCCCGCGCACCAACCTGATTGGCGCCGTGGCGCGCGTGCGTCATACCCTGGCGCAGGCGATCCACCGCTTCTTCCATGAAAACGGCTATTTCTGGGTGTCCACCCCGCTGATCACCGCCTCCGATACCGAAGGCGCCGGCGAGATGTTCCGCGTGTCCACGCTGGATCTGGAAAACCTGCCGCGCACCGACAAGGGCACCGTCGACTTCAGCGAAGACTTCTTCGGTAAAGAAGCCTTCCTTACCGTTTCCGGCCAGCTGAACGGCGAAACCTACGCCTGTGCGCTGTCCAAGGTTTACACCTTCGGCCCAACCTTCCGCGCCGAAAACTCCAACACCAGCCGCCATCTGGCAGAATTCTGGATGATCGAGCCGGAAGTGGCCTTCGCGACGCTGGACGACGTTGCCGGCCTGGCCGAAAGCATGTTGAAGTATGTGTTCCAGGCGGTGCTGGATGAACGTGCCGATGACCTGAAATTCTTCGCCGAGCGCGTGGATAAAGACGCAATCTCTCGTCTGGAGCGTTTCGTTTCTTCCGATTTCGCCCAAGTGGACTACACCGACGCCATCGAGATCCTGCTGGCCTCGGGCCAAACCTTCGAAAACCCGGTTTCCTGGGGCATCGATCTCTCTTCCGAGCATGAACGTTACCTGGCTGAGAAACACTTCCAGGCGCCGGTGGTGGTGAAAAACTACCCGAAAGACATCAAAGCGTTCTATATGCGCATGAACGAAGACGGCAAAACCGTCGCGGCCATGGACGTTCTGGCACCGGGCATCGGCGAAATCATCGGCGGCTCGCAGCGTGAAGAACGCCTCGACGTCCTCGACCAGCGTCTGGAAGAGATGGGGCTGAATAAAGAAGACTACTGGTGGTATCGCGATCTGCGCCGCTACGGCACCGTGCCGCACTCCGGTTTCGGCCTGGGCTTTGAACGTTTAATCGCCTATGTCACCGGCGTGCAAAACGTGCGCGATGTGATTCCATTCCCACGCACGCCACGTAACGCAAGCTTCTAATTTATACGATCAAACGTTTTTTAAACGATTTCGTTACAAAACAAAGGCCAGCATCGCTGGCCTTTCGCATTTTTTAATATTGACGCACGTCACAAAGTTCCCTAAAAATTACATTTGGTTACACATGCTTTCTTTTTGCAACCCGATTGGGACATTGGTATCATTTTCGTCCTAGATTAACCCGCCTGTGAATGGAACACTGCGTTCAGACACAGGACGACACCAATCTATCAACAATAGTTCCCAAAGAATTATTGGCGGCAGTGGCAAAGGTGTCCGAATAACACCAATGAGGGTAATAATGATGAAGCGCAACATTCTTGCAGTGGTTATCCCGGCTCTGTTGGCTGCTGGTGCAGCAAACGCAGCTGAAATCTACAACAAAGACGGCAACAAGCTGGATCTGTACGGCAAAGTTGACGGTCTGCACTACTTCTCCAAAGACAAAGATAATGACGGCGATAAGACCTATGTTCGTTTTGGCTTCAAAGGTGAAACCCAGATTACTGACCAACTGACCGGTTACGGCCAGTGGGAATACAACGTTCAGTCCAACCACTCCGAGTCTCAGGGCACCGAAGGCACCAAAACCCGTCTGGGCTTTGCCGGTCTGAAATTCGCTGACTACGGCTCCTTCGACTACGGCCGTAACTACGGCGTACTGTACGACGTGGAAGGCTGGACCGATATGCTGCCAGAGTTCGGTGGCGATACTTACACCTACTCCGACAACTTCATGACCGGCCGTACCAACGGCGTTGCGACCTATCGTAACAACAACTTCTTCGGTCTGGTTGACGGTCTGAACTTCGCTCTGCAATACCAGGGCAAGAACCAGAACGACGGTCGCGACATCAAGAAACAAAACGGCGACGGCTGGGGTATCTCCTCTACTTATGACATCGGCGAAGGCGTAAGCTTCGGTGCGGCATACGCATCATCCAGCCGTACCGATGATCAGAAAGACCTTTCTACCGCTAAGGGCAAGAAAGCTGACGCATGGACCGTGGGCGCGAAATACGACGCCAACAACGTCTACCTGGCGGCCATGTACGCAGAAACTCGCAACATGACCCCATACGGTGAGTCTGACTTCTCTATCGCTGACAAAACTCAGAACTTCGAAGTGACCGCTCAGTACTAGTTCGATTTCGGTCTGCGTCCAGAAGTATCTTACCTGCAGTCTAAAGGTAAGGATCTGGCTGGCCGCACCGCGCACGGCGCTCGCTTCGACGGCGGCGACGCTGACCTGGTCAAATATGTTTCTGTTGGTACCACTTACTACTTCAACAAAAACATGTCCACCTATGTTGATTACAAAATCAACCTGCTGGATAAAAATGAATTCACCGAAGCTAACAAGATCGCTACCGATAACATCGTTGGCGTTGGCTTGGTGTACCAGTTCTAAGTTGTCTCGCTTAACGGCGGTTTACCGTCGGCTAAGTTAAAAAACAGGGCTTCGGCCCTGTTTTTGTTTGTGTCAGCCGGTAATTTTTTATCCTGCCAATTTCTCCTTCCCCATCATTTTTTCTGCCTAATACTCCCCCTTCGCAAGATCGCGGTGTTTTTATCGCAAACGGTTGGCAAAGCCGGTAACTGGCGTTACCCTGATGCTTCTGTCTGCTTAACTCCGAGATTTGGAAGCACCTGACATGTTTGAAAAAATCACCGCCGCACCCGCCGACCCGATACTGGGCCTGACCGATATTTTCCGCGCCGACGCCCGCCCGAATAAAATCAATTTAGGGATTGGCGTTTATAAAGACGAAACCGGTAAAACCCCGGTGCTGACCAGCGTAAAAAAAGCTGAGCAGTATCTGCTGGAAAATGAGACCACCAAAAACTATCTCGGTATTGAGGGCATCCCGGCGTTCGCCAGCTGCACGCAAGAGCTGTTGTTCGGTAAAGAGAGCCCGATCGTCGCCGATCGTCGCGCGCGCACCGCTCAGACGCCAGGCGGCACCGGCGGCCTGCGCGTGGCGGCAGACTTTATCGCTAACCAGACCAGCGCCAAACGCATCTGGATTAGCAACCCAAGCTGGCCGAACCACAAGAACGTCTTTAGCGCCGTGGGCCTGGAAGTGCTGGAATACGCCTACTACGACGCCGCCAACCACGCGTTGGATTTCGACGGCCTGCTGAACAGCCTGAAACAGGCGCAGGCCGGCGATGTGGTGCTGTTCCACGGCTGCTGCCATAACCCGACCGGTATCGATCCAACGGCGGAGCAGTGGGCGCAGCTGGCCGAACTTTCCGTCGCCAACGGCTGGCTGCCGCTGTTCGACTTCGCTTATCAGGGCTTCGCCAATGGACTGGAAGAGGATGCGCAGGGCTTGCGTATTTTCGCCGCCAAACATAAAGAGCTGATCGTCGCCAGTTCCTACTCGAAAAACTTCGGTCTGTACAATGAGCGCGTCGGCGCTTGCACCATTGTGGCTGCCGATGCCGAAACCGCCGATCGCGCCTTCAGCCAGGTGAAAGCGGCGATTCGCGCCAACTATTCCAACCCGCCGTCACACGGTGCGGCCGTGGTGGCCACTATTCTGGGCAACGACGCGCTGCGCGCGATGTGGGAGCAGGAACTGACCGACATGCGCCAGCGTATTCACCGTATGCGTCAGCTGTTTGTGAACACCCTGCAGGAGAAAGGCGCACAGCAGGACTTCAGCTTCATCATCCAGCAGAACGGCATGTTCTCGTTCAGCGGCCTGACCAAAGAACAGGTGCTGCGTCTGCGCGAAGAGTTCGGCGTCTACGCCGTTAACTCAGGCCGGGTGAACGTGGCTGGCATGACGCCGGACAACATGGCGCCGCTCTGTGAAGCCATCGTCGCCGTGCTCTAAAAGCATCGACGCAGGTGACTAGTCCTGATATAGGTTGACACTTTTCAGCCGGATAACGCCCGATGAACCTCATCGGGCGTTTTGTATTTCAGCGACAGGTGCGGCCGCTGTGCGTTGTAGAGGTTCACCGACTCCCTGACCATCTTTTTTGCCTGTACGATGTCTTCTGGCCTGCCGAGCAGGTATTCCGTTTTAAGTATCCCATTTACCCGTTCCGCCAGCGCATTCTGGTAACAGTCATACCCATCCGTCATCGAACAGGTGATGCCATATCTCTGATGTAACGCCTGATATTCCTGTGAGCAGTACTGGATACCCCTGTCCGAGTGGTGCACCAGCGGCAACGTCGTGCGTCTGCCGGCCAGCGCCATTTTGAACGCGCTGGCGACGTGCCGGGTATGCAGACTGTCATGTACATGATACCCCACGATTTTTCTCGACCAGGCATCCGTTACCAGGCTGACATACGCCGTTCCCGTTCTCAGCGGCAAGTAGGTGATATCCGCCACCCATACCTGTTCCGGACGGCTGGCGATGACCTGATTGTCCCCCGCCTTCAGCAGGTTGGGATGACGATAAAAACGATGATGGCTCTGCGTCGTCTTGTGATATGCCCGCTTAGGCATCACCAGTAACCGCGCGCAACGCAGGATACTGAACAGCCGGTCGCGCCCCACATGCAACGCCGGTTCGGGGCGTTGCCGCAACAGGTGATGCAGCTTACGTGTCCCCAGTCGGGGCTGGTGCAAGCGGATGGCCGTCACCTGTTCGACGAGATGCCGGGCCTGCTCCTCTTTGCCTGCTTCACGCTGCAGGGACTGATACCACGCTTGTCGGCTGATGCCCATCCATCGGCAGGCCCGCGTTACTGTGAGTCCCGGTACTTGTGTTTGCGCGATAAGGCGGTTAGCTGCTTTTTTGTCAGCGTGGCGCCAAAGTCGGTGTTCATCACTTTGACGACAGCTTCGAAGAACTGGGCTTTGACTTCAGATTCAGCCAGTTGCTGCTCAAGTTCTTTAATACGCTGTTCGGGCGTCAGGGGAAGTTTGGGCATGTTGCCTCTGCACTTTTGGGTGGAAGGAGAGGTTCGCCAGTCAAGCTGACCGTATTTGCGCAGCCAGTTCATGACGGTTACGTTGCCTTGGATACCATAACGGTCTGTAGCCTGACGGCAAGTCATTTCGCCTTTTTCGACCTGTTCGACGACGGCCAGTTTAAAGGATAGAGAGTAATCGCGTTGTGTGCGTTTAATATACTGGTTCATCACATTTTCCTCTGTGCGTGAGTAAAATGTGTCAACGCTATTCAGGACGGGTCAAGGTCATAAAAAAAGGGGCGCTCTATGCGCCCCTTGATTTTTCCTGCCGGGAAATAATCGTTACCACACCGCCGGCTCTTCGCGCAGGAACGGGTTGGTCTGGCGCTCGTGACCGAAGGTCGACATCGGGCCGTGGCCGGGAATAAAACGCATGTCGTCGCCCAACGGCAACAGTTTGGTACGAATAGAGGCAATCAGCGCCTGATGGTCACCGCGCGGGAAGTCGCTGCGCCCCACGCCGCCGTTAAACAGCACGTCGCCCACCAGCGCCAAACGCGCCTGCTCATTGATAAAGACGATGTGGCCCGGCGTATGCCCTGGACAGTGCAGCACCTTGAGCGTCATCTCACCCACCTGCATCTCATCGCCTTCCGACAGCCAGCGGGTCGGCGTCAGCGGCGCGCACTCTTCCAGTCCAAACATCCGGCTCTGCGCCGGCAAACCGTCCAGCCAAAACGCGTCTTCTTTATCCGGGCCGTAGATCGGCACCTGATAATGGTCCGCCAGCTCCGCCGCCGCACCGACGTGATCCAAATGGCCGTGCGTCAGCAGAATCTGAGTGATCGTCACCCCCTGCCGCGCGACTTCCGCTTTGATTTTCTCCGCTTCACCGCCGGGATCGACCAACGCCGCCTGCTGCGTGTTTTCGCACCAAATCAGGCTGCAATTCTGGCTAAAGGCGGTAACGGGAATAAGATGGTATTTCATAAGGCTCCAACGACAATAACGCCGCGTCCGCAAGGGGCGGCGTTATTCACTGATGGCACAGCGATTACCAGGTCCGAACCGGGCCGGTATCGATGTGTACGAAGTTGCTACGTGGGTAATATCCTACACCACCGGCGCGCATTTTTAACGCCGCTTTACGTATATTACTCAATTGGATGCCTTCGATATGGAAATCCATCGCCTGGCCTTTGGTGTGGTAGCTGTGCTTGGCCACGCCGCGACTATGCGCACGCAGTTCGTTGTTGGTATCTACGGAACGGTATCCGGAGATCAGCTGCACCGGCTTGCTGGTGCCCAGCAGCCCCTGCAGGCGATAGAGGTGATCAAACAAGCGGGGATCGATCGATTTAACCTTGTTGGCGCGATAATCGCGGAACAGATGATTTAGCCGCACCAACTCTTCTTTATTGTAACCTTTGCCGTCAAAGAACTCGGCTTTAATAGATTCACCGGTATTCAGGTTATTCAGCACTAAAATACGCGGTCGAGCGGTGGAAAGACTGGCAAACGCCTGCCCTGGAAGCAGCGCTATGCCCATAGCGGCGCCACCTAGCGCCAGCCATTTACGGCGGTGATGATCAATTTTGTCCATGACTCTATTAAACCCGGCAAGAATGTCAAAATAAATGCACAAAGCAGCGCACTGTCCGAACCATAACCGCCTGCGTATGCTGAGTCAACCCGCGATACGCCTAGGTTTACAGGCCCCCGGCGACGAGGGCCTGCGGTATAGCCAAACATTCTGACCGTTATTTATTTATAATTACTGCATTTACTGCATTAATTTTTTGGCCTGAGCCAAAATTTGTGCGCCCGATCGCACCGTATTATCATAATTGTAAATATCTGTACGGAATTGCGGTTGGCCGTCATCCGAAACCCAGGCGGTCAGATAATACAGTTTTACAGGAATACGCTGGCGAATATTCACATAAGTGGTATTCCCCTCTTTCAGCGTGGAAGACACGCGGCTGTTGTTCCAGCCGGCGTCCTGCAGCAGCATATTCGCCAAATCGGAAGCCTTATTCACCCGCACGCAGCCGGAGCTGAGTGCGCGGATATCTTTCTGGAACAGGCTGTGGTTCGGGGTATCGTGCAGGTAGATGGCGTCCGAGCTCGGCATATTGAACTTGAAGCGCCCCAGCGAGTTGGTGGCACCCGGCGCCTGACGGACGCGGTACGGGAAGTTGCGCGCAGAAACCATACTCCAGTCGATCATCGCCGGGTTGATCACTTCCGCATCGTTGCTCCAACCCGACAGTACCGTATAGCCGTGTTTCTGGAAGTAATTACCGTCGCGCATCGCCTTCGGCACAATGTCCTCGCGCACCAGCGTGGTCGGCACGTTCCACGGCGGGTTGACCACCACGTTGTTCAACGCGCTGCTCATCAGCGGCGTCTTACGGCTCGGCCGCCCGACGATCACGCGGGAAGACAGCACTTCATTGCCGTTCTGGTAGTAGGTCAGCGAGTAGTTGGGAATATTCACCATAATGCCGGTGCCGACATGCCCCGGTAAAATTCGCAGGCGTTGGATATTCAGCGCCAGCAGCGCGGCGCGGGTTTTCGGTGACACGTTGAGCCACTCACGGGTGCGCACGCCGATCACGCCGTCCGCCGTCAACCCCTGCCATTTCTGGAAGCGCTTGACGCCCTCCACCAGCTCATTGGTATAAAGATTGTCGCTCACCACGCTGCCAATCTGCGGCGGCGTCTGCTCCGCAGTCAACTCCGTTACCGGCGCCGCCGATGGGCTGACCGTCACGCGGCTTTTCTCTTCGTCTACCGTCAGCCCGCCATCGTCGGGCTCATTGCTCTTCGCCGAGACCACCGCCGGTTCCGGCTCCGCTTCCGGCGCCGAGGCAGCCAGCATGCCGGTACGCGTCAGGATCTCACGCAGCGCCGGGATATCGTTGCTCATTTGGCCTGGGCGCAGGCTCGGGCCGCTGCCCACCTGTGGCCACGGACGATTGTCCGCCAGCATGTCGCGCAGCGCCTGATGCATCTTGGCGTATTGCGGATGCTGCGGCGCGAGCGAATTCACATAGCTCAGGGTACGCGCCTGGCGCACCGCCAGTTGCCATTGGTTGATCACCGCGGTGGGCGGCAAGCCAAGCTTGTAGGGAATATTGCTGTACAGCCAGTTGTTGCCGTTGGCACCGATGGCAGAGACGAACTGTAAATAGCCCAGCATCGCATCGGACAGCACCGCATCGCGGCCCGCTTCACTGAGCGCCGGATCGGTCAACATTTTCACCCATTGGGTAAACTGCGGCTGCACGCCGGACATCGCCAGTTCGGCCAGCTGCTGCTGAAACTGCTGAACGGCTTCGCGATCCTGCCACATCGGCTGCATGTGATTCGCCGCATACAGCGGTGCCAGCGTGGAAAGGTAGTGCAAATCCATGCCGCGCGGCAACGCGGCCAGCAGCTCAGAACGGCTCTGCGCAACGGACATGCCTGCTGATGCCACCGGCAACGCCGTGACGGTAGCCGATGCGGAAAACGACAACACAAGACTACAGGCGATAGCGCCACTCAGCGCCAAACGTCGTAGAGAGTTTCCCTTTTTAAGCAACATCCCTTGCCCCCTGTATGCTCACAAAAAAAACGTCAAAAACTGCATATAGTTTCAGTATACAAACAGAAAGGCCGTTTCGCCCTGCGGGCGTCGAATAACTGTTTATGTGATTAAACTAACCGCTTTTCAACGGATAAAAAAGCAGGACTATCATCCACGCGCACAAAAAAATAGCCACCCTGCGGCGGCTATTTTCGGATTTTTAGGGCGTTTTTCTGCGTTACGGCGTTTCAACCGGCGCAGTACCCAGCGCTGGCGGCTCGCCGGCGAAACCGCGCAGCCCCACCACGTGCACATGCTCGTGGTTCTGGAACACTTTACGCACCAGTTTATAGGTGGTGCCCTTCTCCGGACTGATGTTTTCCGGCGCCGCGATGATCAGCTGCATCTCCAGACGGTCGCACAGTTCGAACAGCGTAGCGATCGACTTGGCGTCCAGACGCGCCGCTTCATCGAGGAACAGCAGGCGACACGGCGAGATGTCTTTACCGCGCAGGCGGCGGGATTCTTCTTCCCAACTCTGCACCACCATCACCAGGATTGACATCCCGGTACCGATGGCTTCACCGGTAGACAACGCGCCGCTTTCCGCACGCAGCCAGCCGTCGGAGCCACGGTATACCTCCACTTCCATCTCCAGGTAGTTGCGGTAGTCCAGCAACTCCTCGCCGATGGTCTGTGGCGTGCGCTGCCCCATGTCGATCTGCGGATTCAGGCGCTGATACAGCTTGGCCAACGCTTCGGAGAAGGTCAGACGGTTGCTGTTGAACAGATCCTGATGCTGTTCCTGCTGCTCGGAGAGCACGTCCAGCAGGGTGGCATGCGCTTCGCGCACATTGACGTTCAGGCGCACGCTCTTCACCTGGCCGAACGAAACGGCCTGCAGCCCCTGGTTCAGCATGCGAATGCGGTTCTGTTCGCGCTGAATGGTTTTGCGAATGATGTTGGCCACGCTTTTCGAACTGATCGCCAGCTTCTGCTCGCGCGCGGTCAGCTCTTCGGTCAGACGGCCCAGCTCGATTTCCATCTGTTCGATGGCCTCGACCGGATCGTCGGTGCGGATGATGTCCTGACGGATGCGCTCGCGCAGGTGCTGGTACACCGCGATATAGAACTGAATCTTACGCTCCGGCCGCTTCGGATCTTCCGACAGGCGCAGCACGTCGCGCAGGTGTTCGTTATCTGCCACGGCCAGACGCAGCGCACCGAGCGCCTTATCCGACATCGAGCGCAGCTCGTCGCCATCCATATACGCCAGCTCGCGGCGGTGCAGGCGGCGTTCCACGCCGTTGTCTTTCACCAGGCGCATCACCGCGCACCAGCCCGCCTTGGCGGTCACCACCTGCTCGCGCAGCTGATGATAATCGCGTTCCAGCTTGCGCAGTTTCTTCTGCAGGCCGTCCATTTCGGCTTCGCAGAAGGTCAGCTGTTTCTCCAGCTGATTGCGGCGAGCGCGGTTGTTGCTCAGCGCCGCATGCAGTTCGTCGCGACGCGCGCGGGCGCGCGCTTCGGCATTGGCGTCGGCCTGCACGCCGATGTCCACCAGCTCCTGGCTCAGCTCTTTCAGCATGTCGCGCTTGGCGTCGTACGAGCTTTTCAGCGAGGCCAGCACCTGGCTGTACTGGGTGAACTGGGTTTGATACTGACGCAGTTGCTCACGGGCGCGGGCGCGTTCGGTTTCCGCCTGCTCCAGTCGCTGGCGCAGCTTATCGTTCAGATCGTTGTTGGCATTCTGCATGCCGGCAGAGTCGGTGTAGCTGAAGTGCGCGCGACGCTGCACCACTTCAGTCAGCGCGAACGCCTGCTGTTTAGCCTGACGCTGCACGCTTTGCGCCTGCGCGTAGTCCTGCTGCAGCTGTTCATGCTGCTGCGGATCGCTCTGCAGCACCGACAGCAGCGGTTCCAGCTTGGCCAGCGACACGCCGTGCTGTTGGATATGACGCGCGGCGTCCTGCGCTTCTTCCAGCTCTTCGCGGATCTCGTCGACGCGGTCCTGCAACGTTTCATCGTTCAGCAACGACACCAGCGGCATCAGGCGGTTGAGCGCGGAAATGCCCTCTTTGGCCTGTTCATACTGCTGACGCTGCTGCTGGTTCTGCGCTTCGTGATTGTTCAGCGCACGTTCGATCTCGCCACGACGGGCGTTCAGGCCGCGGATCTCCGCTTCCGGGTCGGCGTCGAACGCCACCGCCAGATGGGTACCGATAAAGCGGCTGAAAGCCTGGTGCGAGCGCTGGGTTTTCTGCACGTCGAACGACAGCGTGGCGTAGCGCTCCGCCAGCGTTTCACGCTCGGCATGCAGCACTTCCAGACGGTTTTCGCGCGCCGCGCGGCCGAACAACGGCACTTCCGGATAACGGGAGTAACGCCACTGGCGATCGGCGATCTTCACCACCACCGCTTTGTCCTGCTCTTCGACGGCGAACACGCTGTCATCGAACGACTGCGGATCCCCTTCGATCAGGTAAAGATCTTCCGGGCAATCTTCCAGCCCTTCAAGCATCTCACGCACCAGCGACAGATCCGGCACCACGATAGCGTGGCGCGAAGGGCCGTACAGCGCCGAGAAGTAAGGCGCGTCGTCGATGGTGACGTCATCGTAAATTTCCGACAGCAGCACGCCGCCGAAACGTTCGGCCAGCGTGACCAGGCGCTGATCTTCCGCGCCGCCCGGCTGGCTGAGACGTTCGATCTGCGCTTCCACTTCACGTTTGCGGGCCGCCACTTCGTCGCGCTCGACGGTGGTTTCACGCTCGCGCTCCAGCAGCTGCTGCATGTATTCGGTCACCTGCTGGCTGTTTTCCAGCGGCTCTCCGCTCTGATCGCTGAGCTGGCCCAGGGCGTCCTGCGCCGCCAGCCACACCGGCGCGCGCGCCGTCAGCTCACGGATGCGCTGCTGGATCTGCTCCAGTTCCTGGCGCATCTCCATGCGGCGTTCGCCGGCTTCGCTGACGTTCTGCGTCAGCGCTTCCAGGCGCTCTTCCAGCTCCTGCTGCAGCATATCGAGATCGTCAGGCTGGTACTCTTGGCCATGGCGTTTGCAAAACTCTTGCAGCAGGCGCTCGGCGTCCTGCTGCGAGCGCAGACGCTGTTCCAGTTCGCTCAGGCGCAGGCGCAGCGGCTGAACGCGCTCGGCGAGGTGCTGCTGCGAAGGCCAGTCGCGCAGCAATTCGCGCGCGCACTGCCAGGCTTCGCTGCGGCTGACCTGGCCGGCGATTTTCCCCACCAGCTGATAGGCCTGTTCGAACTGGCCATGCGCGGCGTCGGCCACGCTCAGCTTCTGTTCCAGCATCAGCAACGCTTCGGTCGCTTCCTGTTCGCGGGCCTGGAAGGTGTCCAGCCACTGTTCGGCGTTATCTGCAGTCAGATCCGGCAGTTGGCACAGGGCGCGTGCGCGCTCCAACGCCTGCAGCGCCTGCTGGTACTGAATGGCGCGGGTCTGCTGCACGTCGAGCGCCTGCTGGTAGTCGGCCAGCTGGCTCTTCAGCTCATCCACTTCCAGCTCGGCCGCTTCGGCGCGCGCTTCGTTTTCGGCCTGTTGCTCGCTCGCCTCGGCCACCACTTCGTTCTGCTCTTCCAGACGGTAGGTCAGCTCTTCCAGATCGGCTTCATAGCGTTCGATCTTCTCCTGCTGACGCATCGCCGTCTGCACCAGATTCAGGTGATCGCTGGCGGCCTGGTAATCGGTTTCCAGATCGGATTCGGCACCGCTCTGTTCGCTCAGCTCACGCGCCATTTCCACATGGCGATACTGTTCAGCGGCCAGCTGCTTGCGGCTGCCCAACAGATCGCTGCGCAGCGCCAGCGCGCCGTCCAGATGGATGCGGCGTTCGTTGGCGTGGCGCATATAGTCCGCCGCCACATAGGAAGTGGCCTCGGAGATCAGATGTTTGAACAGATCGCGGTCCGACTGGGTGACGCGAATCGCCTCCAGCGTCATGCGGTTTTCGCGCAGCGCCGCTTCCATGTCCTGGAACGCCTTGCGCACGCCGCTGTTTTCCGGCAGCAGGTAATCGCGCAGCGAGCGGGTGATGGCGCTGGAAATACCGCCGTACAGCGACGCTTCAATCAGACGGTAGAACTTGCTGCGATCGGCGGACGAACGCAGACGCTTCGGGATCACGCCCAGATCGAACATCAGCGAGTGGTAATCGGTGATGGAGTTGAACTGCTTGAACTGCACCCCCTCCATCTCTTCCACGCGATCCTTCAGCTCCTGCAACGACAGCACGCGCGCCTGGCGCTCACCCACGGTCTGGGTCAGCAGCTCGGTCGGCTGCACCGCGGTCGGCAGGCCCTGGATGGTGAACGGTTTGATGTCGACCTTGCGATCGCGCCCCGCCACCTGCTGCAGACGCACGCCCACCACCACGCGCTGGTGGCGCGAGTTGACGACGTCGAGAGTCGAGTAACACACGCCGGCGCGCAGCTTGCCATGCAGGCCTTTATCGCGCGAGCCGCTGGTGGCGCCCGCTTCGGTGGTGTTACGGAAGTGCAGCAGCGTCAGATCGGGGATCAGTGCGGTGACGAAGGCCGCCATGGTGGTGGATTTCCCTGCCCCGTTACCGCCGGACAGCGTGGTCACCAGCTCATCCAGATCAAAGGTGCGGGCGAAGAAGCCGTTCCAGTTAACCAGCGTCAGCGAGCGAAATTTACCGCGTTCAATCATTCCTGTTCATCCTCTGCACCGTCAGGAGCGTTATCAACCTGCTGATCCTCAGCCTCATTCTCATCGTTCAGCGACAGGCTGGTTTCAACCGGCATCGCCTCGCCGTCGCGAATCATGCGCAGCTGCGCTTCACGCGGATCGTCGCCGCTGCGCACGTCGGCACCGAAGCGGAACACCGCCTCGGTAATGCGGAACTTGCTGCTGTCATTGCCCATGAAGTAGACCATGCCGAGGCGGCGAAGGCGGTTCAGCGAGGTGCGCACCTTCTCGTGCAGCTTCTGCCGATCGAGATCCGAGCCGGTGGAGCGCTGGTTGACGAACTTCAGCAGCTTGTTCTCATCGGCCAGGCTCAGCAGCTCGTCGTACAGCTCCTGATGGCTGAAAATGCCCTCATGCGCCAGGCGCTCGGGGCTGAGATACAGGTAACACAAGATTTTACCGACCATCATATCCAGCTCGGACAGCACCGAACGCGGGATCAGCGTGGTGGAGCGCGGGCGCAAATAGAAGAAACCTTCCGGCGCCCGAATCAGCTCGACGCTGTAACGGGTGTAAAATTCTTCCAGCTCATCCTGGAAATCCATTAAAAAGGCGTGGTTGTCCAGCTCATCGATACCGATGTGACGACCCGCGCGCAGTTGGCTGTCCAGCGCCGGGAACAGCGAGTTGGACAGTGCCTTGGCCAGCTTGACTGGCATTACTTGTTCAATATTTGTCGATGACATGGGCCTGGACCTTGGCTCCGTAATCATTGATTGCCTGCCATTCCGCCGGCAACCCTGAGAAATCTGCTTCAGCCACACCGAGGCGCACTGCCTGGTCGACCACTAAGCGTGCCACGTCGAAATGACGCGCACGCGGATATTGCGCCAGATAATCGCGCATCACCGCTGCAAGGTTGAGCGGCATCTGCTGTTCCTGATACACCTTCAGCGCCTCTTCGATCATTGCCGCCAGCTGTTCGCGAATTTCGCTGAACTCTTCGAACTCCAGATCCGGCGGCAGTTCCCCGGTTACTTCCTCGCTGCGCAGCGCCAGTTCTTCGTCGCGCATGTCCAGCAGGCGATCGGCATTGGCATGGGTCAGCGCCCACGGGTGGTCGAAATAGGTTTGCACCGACTGGCGCAGGCGTTGGGCGAACACGCGGTTTTTATCCATATCGATAGCGGTACGGATAAATTTATGTACGTGGCGATCGTAGCCGATCCACAGGTCGATCGCCTGCTGGCCCCAGCTGATGATGCGATCAAGCTTGCTTTGCAGATCGAACACCAGCTTGTCGACAAAGCCCAGCTCCACGTTGCCGAGGGTCGCGTCCTGGATACGCAGCAGGTTGGCCTGCAGCTTATCGCCCGCCGCATCCAGCGTATCCTGCAGCTCGCGCAGGGTGCCCGAGGTTTCCGACAGCAGCATCTCGCAGCTGGAGATCGCCGCCCGCCAGTCTTTGCTCAGCAGCGCCGCGATGTCGTTTTTCACGCTCTGCTGCTGCTCGTCCATCACGCGTTGGGTCATGTCGATGCTGTCGAAGATTTCCGCCACCGAATATTTCAACGGCGCGAACACGTTGCGGTGCCAATGGAAATCGTCGCCGCCCTCGTCGGCGGCGTCGGCGGCGCGCTTGAGTTCCTGCGCCACGATCGACAGCTGCATCGACAGACGCAGCGTGGAGAATTCGCGTTGGCGAATATAGTAATCGGTAATGCCGATACCCAGCGGCGTGAGGCGGTAAATCGCGTTGCCGTCCGCCAGTTCGCTGGTAAAGCGGTTCAACAGGCGCTGGCGCACCATGTCGTTGATCGCATTGTTGGCGCGCATCGCCACCGTTTCATGCGTCTGTTCAAAACCCTTGCTGACATGGCGAAATGCATCAACCAGCTCACCTTCGCTCATCTCGCCGTCCAGCCGTTCGCCGTTCAGGGTGGCGATGGCGAGCAGAAATGCGAGACGCTCCGTAGGGAGCGAAATAGAGAAATCATTTTTCCGTGCCCAGGCGACCAGTTCGGGTACTGTCTGGGAAAATTCACTCATAGTTCGTCCTTCAGGTTTGGTTTATGCGCCATGACGTGAATATAGCGCCCCAAACTCACGTACGGCTCCTGCCGGCAATAGTGCTGTTCAAGCGCCAGTAACTCTTCAAATTTTTGTGTTTGCAGCTGTCTGCTCTGCAGATAGTCGTGGAACACCCGCACGCCGGTTTTGCCGCCGATGCGCATGCCCAGCTGTTCCAGCCAACCGTAGACCAATAGCGGATCGTGCGGATATTGCGGCGACAGCGAACGCTTGCGGCGCCGCCTGACCTCGGGATCCACCAGTTGGAAATTACCCAACACCACGTTGCGCATCAAGAGGCCGTTGGCGTTGAAGAACATCAGCGACAGCGCGCCGCCCGGCGTCAGGCAGTCATACAACGCCTGCAGCGCCGCTTCGGGCTCGGCGATCCATTCAAGCACTGCATGAAACAATATCAGATCAACCGGCTGTTCCAAATGTTGAGCGATATCCTGCGCAGAACTTTGTACGAATTGCATGTTCTGGCTCACACCTTTCTGCTCAGCCAGCTGCGCGGCGCGCTGGATCATCTCACCAGAAAGATCGCACAACAACACCTGATGTCCTAATTCTGCCAGCTGGCAGGCCATATGGCCTTCACCGCCCCCGGCGTCGAGGATGCGCAGCGGCCGCTGCGGCAACTGCGCCAGCAACCCGGTCAGATCCTGCCAAACCACCGCCTGGCGAATTTTTCCTTTCGTGGTGCCGTAAATATTACGCGCAAATTTTTCAGCAATATCGTCAAAATTGCGATCCTGCATGGACAACGGCTCCGCTGATCTCATTCTTGTCGGCGGCAAAGCGCACGCCTATTCAAACCTGCTATTTTGGCACAGACTGGCTTAGAATGTATCTTCTTGCGGCCGGTTTATGCCTGGATGCCGATTTTTCACCCAAAAGGATCTGATTTTCGATGCTGTTCAACCTGAAAAAGTTCTTTGGCGCCATGCTGATGCCGCTGCCGCTGTTGATGCTGCTGATGGGGCTGGCGCTGCTGCTGCTGTGGTTCACCCGCTGGCAAAAAAGCGGTAAGACGATTTTTACGCTGAGCTGGCTGTTTTTACTGCTTTTCAGCCTGCAGCCGGTGGCCGACCGGCTGCTGCGGCCGATCGAAGCCCAATACCAGACTTATCGCGGCAACGATCCGGTCAGTTACATCGTGGTGTTGGGCGGGGGCTATACCTACAATCCCGATTGGGCGCCCAGCTCGAATTTGCTCGGCAACAGCCTGCCGCGCGTGACGGAAGGCGTGCGGCTTTACCTTGCACATCCCGGCGCCAGAATGGTGTTTACCGGCGCATCCGCCGGAAGCATGCAAAGCAACGCCGCCACGGCGGCGCTGGTGGCCGAAAGCCTGGGCGTGCCGCGCAGCGATATGGTGATCCTGAGGGAACCGCGCGATACCGAGGAAGAAGCCGCTCAGGTCGCCAAGTTGGTCGGCGAGCAACCGTTCATTCTGGTGACCTCTGCCAACCATCTGCCGCGCGCCATGCGCTTCTTCGAGGCGAAAGGCCTGCACCCGATCCCGGCGCCGGCCAACCAGTTGGCGATCGACTCGCCGCTGAATATCTGGGATCGCGCCACACCGTCCTCGATGTTCCTCGGCCATACCGAACGTGCCTGGTATGAAACGCTGGGCAGCCTGTGGCAGTGGCTGAAAGGCGCGGATCGCGCCGGCGCCGAGTAAGGCCCGTTCAACCGGCCAGCCAGGGCAGCAGCTGTTGCGACGCATAGTCGAACGGCCGCCGCTCCAGCTTGCCGGTATGAACCAAGCGCCCTACCGCTTCCCACACCACATACAGCCAGCGCCGCGCCAGGAAAGCGTCGGCGACCGGCGCGCGCTGCAGATAGCGGAATAGCAGTTGGCTGGGCATACCCGCCTCGCACAGGCGGAAAAGATCGTATTCACGCGGCGCCCACAGCACCACGCCGGGATTAAGCATCGCCAGCAGCTGATCGCTTTTGGGATCCTTCAGCATGCTGCGCAGCGACAGGTTACCGTGCACCAGAACACAGGGATCGTCGAAGCCGACGAAGAAATGGGTCAGCGTTTCGCGCGTGCGGTACAGCAAACGCCGATCCGCCATGGTCAGCTGCGGGGTGGTGAGATTGACTACCGTCGCCCACAGCACTTCGACCCGCTGTTGATACCAGCAAAACCAGTCGTTCTCCTGCGTGCTGTCAACGCTGCCGACGCTGCCGTGGCTGTCGATGCGGTGCCAGGCCAATATCCCGTCAACGATCTGTTCCATCAGCATGTTCCAGCGATCCGGCGAGCGCGTCGGCGCTTCAGCCGACACGCCGCGCAGGCGCTCGATCAGCAGGATTTCCTTATACGGCGTCTGTTGAGTACATACCACGCCGTACACCGTGGGCAGCCGAATATCCCCGTCGCGCGCCAGCATCGACAGCTTGTAAGCCTCCTGCTGGGCGATGCCTTGACAGATAAAGCTTTTCGCCATCAGCGGGATCGCGTTGCCCTGCCGATCGTACAGCGAATACATATGCGCATAAGGCTGCTCGCTCACCCGCTCCAGCCGGCTGATGGACTCACCCAGCACAATGCTCAGTTCGGCGCGTAACTGCTCCATAAGGCATTCACCTCAGGCTAATAAGGGGGGATGTAACATCATCGAACGGTGAGCGGAAAAATTCTTCAACGCAGATCAACAAAACGGGGAACAATCATGGGGATTGCATCGTCGGCGCGTTGCGCGGCGCGCCGACGAACTCAGGCTCAGGGTTGGATGCTGTCGCGCACGCGCTGGAGATCTTCCGGCGTATCGACCCCCACGCTCGGGATCGCTTTCGCGACCGCCACGTGGATTTTTTCACCGTACCACAGCACGCGCAGCTGTTCCAACAGCTCGATCTGTTCCAGCTGGCTCGGCGCCCAGCTGACGTAGCGACGCACGAAGCCGGCGCGGTACGCGTAGATGCCGATATGACGCAGCAGGCTGTCGCCGATGCTCTCTTTCGACGCGGCGAAACGCTCACGGTCCCACGGAATGGTGGCGCGTGAAAAATAGAGCGCGTAGCCCTGCGCGTCCATCACGACCTTCACCGCGTTGGGGTTGAAAGCCTCTTCGACACTCTCGATCGGCACCGCCAACGTCGCCATGCCGGCCTGGCTGCCCGCCAGGTTCTCCGCCACCTGACGCACGATCACCGGTGGGATCAGCGGTTCGTCGCCCTGCACGTTAACGATGATCTGGTCGTCGGCAAAGCCGTAGTGCGCGATCACTTCCGCCAGCCGCTCGGTGCCGGAATGGTGATCCGGGCTGGTCATGCACACTTCGCCGCCGGCGGCTTCCACCGCTTTGGCGACTTCAGGATGATCGGTCGCCACGATGACGCGGCTGGCGCCGGACTCGCGGGCGCGCTCCATCACGTGTACCACCATCGGCTTGCCGTGAATATCGGCCAGCGGTTTACCCGGCAAACGGGTCGAGGCGTAGCGGGCGGGAATAATAGCGATAAAACTCATGCGTGCTTCTCATCCAGCGACAGCGCACGCGCTTCATTTTCCAACAGCACCGGAATGCCATCGCGCAGCGGGTAAGCCAACCCGTCCGCTTTGCACACCAGTTCCTGGTTTTCTTTATTGAAATAGAGTTTGCCGTTGCATACCGGGCAGGCAACGATTTCGAGTAAACGGTGGTCCATGCATCCTCCGTAAGGGGATAGGTCATCTGGGAAAGGCTGTGAGGATAGCATAACGCCCGGCCTCAGGTTAATCACCGGTGGCGCCAACCCACCGATATTTCCTCATCGCGCGGGGGCAACAGCTTGAACTGGGGCGCATCCCGGCGTAGAATTTTGTGATGTAAATCACAAAAAAAGTCCGTGATACGTGATCAAACGTCTGCATAAAATCATCGCTCTGTTCGCTAACTTCAGCCACTGAGCCCCTTTGTAACGAGCGGCGCTGAACTTCGTTTTACCCACCGACGGCGTCGTTCGTTATCCCACTTCCCAGCCGGCCCCCCATTCAGCGGCCAACGCCGCCGGAATGTCGCCCAGCGCGACGCGTTGCGCACCGTGCCATTTGGCCGTACGCGCGATGGCCTGCCGGATATCCTGCGCCCGCTGTTTGCCGAAGCGCACCTGCGGCTCCGCATGGAAACTGATGATCTCGAACACCCCCTGGCGACGGTGCGCCTTGGCGTCAATGCGCCCCACCAGCTCACCGCGGTGCAGCACCGGCAGGGTGAAGTACCCATAGCGGCGTTTTTCTTTCGGCGTATAACACTCCAGCCGATAGTCAAAGTTGAACAGCTCCAGCGCCCGGCGCCGATCCCATACCACCGGGTCAAAGGGGGAGAGCAGGCTGGTGACCGTCGATTTGAGTTTGCCCTGTTCCGCCAGCGGCAGCAGTTCCGCCAGAGATTCATGCACATAGAACGGCCCTTCCAGCCCCTCTACCTGCACTGGCGTAATCTCCCCCTGCTCCTGCAGCTCTGCCAGCAAGGCTTTTGGCGCCACGCGTTTCAGCCGATAGTAATCTGCCAACCATTCAGCGCGAAAGATACCCAGATAGCGGCAGGTGCGGCGCAGCATCTGCCTGCGCGCCTGCTCCGCAGGCAGCGTATGACGCGCATCGTCCCAGGCCGGCAGCAATCTTTCGGTCAGATCGTAAACCCGGTGGAAGTTGCGGCGTTCGGCTACCATCAGCTTGCCGGCGGTAAACAGGATCTCCAGGTGTCGTTTCTCCGGTTTCCAGTCCCACCATCCGCTGTTGCCCTTTTTCTCGGCGCTGAAATCGGCGGAGCGCACCGGCCCCTGTTGTTCGATGTGCCGCAGCAGGCTGTCCATCGCCGCCTGGTGCTGCTGCACCCAGTCGGCTGAATATTTCCAGCCCATATCATGAGGCGCCAGCATGCGGTGCCGCAGCAAACCAAAATCATCAATCGGCAGGAAACAGGCTTCGTGCGCCCAATATTCGAACAGCTTGCGGCCGGCAAGCGCCTGCTCCAGCCACTCCGACTGATAGGCGCCCAAACGGCTGAACAGCACCAGATACGGGCTGCGGGCGACGACGCTAATGGTATCGATTTGTAACAGCCCCATGCGCTGGATCGCGCTCACGACGTCATCGGGCTTAGCCTGGCGTTTAAGCGGAGAAAGCAGCCCCTGGGCGGCAAGGTGCAGCGCGCGAGCAGCGGTAAGGGAAATTATCGGGGTGGTCATCCTGATATCCGTGGCAAGTAGGCAGTGGCCTGATAATAGTGGATATCGAGGGATTTATCTTCGCCAGTGCTTGCGGGTGGCGACACCGGCACTGGCGAGGAAGGAGGATGCGATCAGAACGCGATAACGTCTGCCGCGGACAGCCCATGCGAGCTGCGATAGATCGAGAACTCAACGTTCTGACCTTCGTTCAACGACTTATTTTTGGTGTTGGCGATAGCGTTGCGATTGACATAGATTTCGTCGCTGCCATCTACCGGTGAAATAAAACCATAGCCTTCGGCCTGATTAAACCATTTCACGCGGCCCATTTTTAACACAGTATTTTTAAACATAACTTATATCCTTTTACTTGAGCATCCTTGACAACGTCATTTTTTATATTGTCTGGACGCTACCAGCCCATCCTAAAGTTTTTCGTAACAAACCTCTCGTGAGCAAAAAAATAAAAAACCCGCACTAAGGCGGGCTTGTTGAGCTTAATATCTTCCGCATGACTCGGCGCTAAAGCGTCACCATGGTTGTATTAAGATCTCTTATACGCGTTCCCTGTAATCTTACAGAGCAACTACGTTGGCGGCAGCCGGCCCGCGCGGGCTGTCCTGGATGGTGTACTCGACGCGCTGGCCTTCAGCCAGGGTCTTGAAACCGTCGGTCATGATTGCGGAGAAGTGTACGAATACATCTTTGCCGCCGTCGTTCTGCTCAATGAAACCAAAACCTTTGCTTTCGTTGAACCACTTAACCTGACCAGTCTTCTTAGACATTACATTTACCTTTAAATATATTTACAAAACCTGCCATAAGAGGCAATTGGGGCCATTTCAGAAACATTACTTATGGGAGGTACTTAGAAGGTTCGTCTTTGAAGCGGAATCGGATGATAACGTTTTTGGAGGAACTGCTTAACTCTAAACTCGAACATAAATAGGTCTGGATTACAGGCCGACTTGCATTTACTCATAAATCTGGTGAATGCACAAGAGGTTTATTGCATTAAATTCGCCATTACGCCGAATTTATTTTTATCCCCCTGAATACACATGAATTAATTTACCGTTCTTCGCAGCCCATCCACCGCCTCTTCCCCCAGGCCGGCGCATCATTTGTCCGTCTGTGCGCTGCAAATGAGAGCTAACGCATAAAACTCTAATATGCTTGGCGCCTCTATAACAAATCCCAAATCAGATGGCTAAACTTGAGGGGAAAACAAGGCAGACGACTTTTTCGCCAGCACTTTTGCCGCTAAAAACACGATTTTTCAGATTATGCTGAATCAAGGAGCTATGCGCATGACCGCCCAGCAGTTCGTTTCACCTAATGAAATCCGCGCCAGATTCTCCCACGCGATGTCGGACATGTACCAAAAGGAGGTACCGCTGTACGGCGATCTGCTGGAGTTGGTGGCGGAAACCAATCGACAGGTTCTGCGCGAAGATGCCGCTCTGGCTCATCAGTTGCAAATCACCGGCGAGATAGAACGCCTCGCCATGGAGCGCCACGGAGCAATCCGGGTCGGCACTGCAGGCGAGCTGGCCACCCTGCGCCGCCTGTTCCGGGTGATGGGCATGGCGCCGGTCGGTTACTATGACCTGTCGGTAGCAGGCGTTCCGGTGCACTCCACCGCTTTTCGCGCCGTACATGAAGACGCGCTGCAGATCAGTCCTTTCCGCGTGTTCACCTCCCTGCTGCGCCTGGAACTGATAGAAGATCTCGCGCTGCGTGAGCTGGCCGAGCGCTTGCTGGCGCGCCGCCGCATCTTTACCGATCGCGCGTTGGAACTGATCGCGCTGCAGGAAGCGCAAGGCGGATTGAATGCAGCGCAGGCGCAGGAATTTGTCGAACAAGCGCTGGAAACCTTCCGCTGGCACAATCAGGCGACGGTCAGCGCCGAAGAATACCGGCAGTTGCACGATCAGCATCGCCTGATCGCCGACGTCGTGGCGTTTAAAGGGCCGCATATCAACCACCTGACGCCGCGCACGCTGGATATCGATCGCGTTCAACAGGCAATGCCCGGCCGCGGCATTACGCCCAAAGCGGTCATCGAGGGCCCGCCGCGCCGCCGCCGCGCAATCCTGCTGCGCCAGACCAGCTTCAAGGCGTTGGAAGAAAGCGTCGATTTCGTTGAGCACGACGGCCACGCCATCGCCGGTCACCATACCGCGCGCTTCGGCGAGATCGAACAGCGCGGCGTGGCACTGACGCCTAAAGGGCGCGCACTCTACGACCGCCTGCTGCAGGCGACCAACGATGCGCTGCAGGCACCGCCAAGCGAGAAGAACGCCGAGCGCTACTACCAACTGCTGGAGGAAAACTTCCGGGCGTTTCCGGATGATTACGCCACGCTGCGCGAGCAACAGCTGGCCTGGTTCCGCTATTTCCCGACCGAATGCGGCCTGGCGGCCAAAGAGTCGCTGGATAAGCACAGTACCCTGGAGCAACTGCTCGAGAAAGAACACGTTCGCTTCCAGCCGCTGGTGTATGAAGATTTTCTGCCGGTCAGCGCAGCGGGGATTTTCCAGTCAAATCTGGGGGACAGCCGCCACGCACAGTACAACGCCGCTTCCAGCCGGGCTGCGTTTGAACAAGCGTTGGGCAGTGAGGTGATCGACGAGCTGGCGCTGTATCAGCAAACCCAGCAGCGTTCGCTGGAAGCCTGCGCGCAAGCCCTGGGGCTTGTCACGCTGGCATCCTGAGGTTACTTGGTCAGCAGAGATTCGATATCCTGCAGCAGTTGCTCAGCCTGAGCGGACGGTAGCACCGCATCAACCGGTAAATACCACCAATTAGGCTGGGCAAAGGCGCGGCACTTCACCGCGTCCTTCTCCGTCATCAGCAGCGTTTGCTCTGCGGTAACCAGCCCCGTCAGCTGCGGCTGCTGATATTCCTGATGATCGGCAAACGCCACTTCCTGCACCACCTCGACGTTCAGCTTTTCCAACGTCGCGAAGAAACGCGGCGGATGACCGATCCCCGCCATCGCCACCACGCGCGGCAGCTCGGCTGCCGGGCGACGTTCACCGCTCAGCAGGTTCACCGCGTCACGCGCCTGCAGGCGCATGGCAATCTCCCCCGCCTGTGCCACGCCGCCATTGGCGACGCACGCATCGACGCTGCCAAGCCGCGCGGCACGCTCGCGCATCGGCCCGGCCGGTAACCACCAACCATTGCCGAAACGGCGCACGCCGTCGATGACCACCAGCTCGAAGTCACGCTGTAAGGCATAGTGCTGCAAGCCGTCGTCGGTGATGATCGCATCCAGCGGCTGTTGTTGCAGCAAGGCCTGCACCGCCTCGGCTCGCTTGGGCGCGATCGCCACGGGCGCGCCGGTGCGCTGATAAATCAGCACCGGCTCATCCCCCGCCTCGCGGGTCGAGGTATTCTGATTAAGCACCAGGGGATAGACCGCCGACTTGCCGCCGTAGCCGCGCGAAACCACGCCAACGCGATAGCCCCGCTGCTGCAGGTGTTCCACCAGCCAGATCACCATCGGCGTTTTGCCGTTGCCGCCGGCGGTAAGGTTGCCCACCACCACCACCGGCACCGGCGCGCGCCAGCTTTTGCGCAGGCCACAGCGATAACTGAGGCGAATCAGCCAACTGAGCAGGCCATACAGCCAGGAGAACGGCAGCAGCGCCAGATAAAGCAGCGAACCGCCGGACCAGATGCGCTCAATCATTATTGACCAAACTGCATGCGGTGCAGTTGCGCATAGGCGCCCTGTCGCTCAAGCAATTCGGCGTGCTCGCCGCGTTCGACGATGCGGCCGTCCTCCACCACCAGGATCTCGTCCGCCTTCTCAATCGTCGACAGACGGTGCGCGATCACCAGCGAAGTACGGTCCTTCTGCAACTCGTCCAGCGCAGCCTGGATGGCACGTTCGGACTCGGTATCCAGCGCAGAAGTCGCCTCATCCAGGATCAGGATCGGGCAGTCGCGCAGTAACGCACGCGCGATGGCGATACGCTGACGTTGGCCGCCGGACAGCATTACGCCGTTCTCACCGATCACCGTATCCAGGCCGTTCTCCATCTTGTTGATGAAGTCCATCGCGTACGCCATTTCGGCCGCTTTCTCAATCTGCTCGCGGCTGTATTCGCTCTCGCGCGCATAGGCGATGTTATTGGCGATAGTGTCGTTGAACAGATGCACGTTTTGCGAGACCAGCGCCACCTGATTACGCAGTGAGGCCAGGGTATATTCGCGCAGATCGTGGCCATCCATCAGGATTTCGCCTTCCTGGATATCGTAGAAGCGCGTCAACAGGTTGGCGATGGTGGATTTTCCCGAACCGGAACGGCCCACCAATGCGACGGTCTTGCCTTCGGCGATTTTCAGGTTGATATCACGCAGCGCCGGCGTTTCCTTGGACGGGTAGTAGAAGGTAACGTTGCGGAATTCGATATCGCCTTTCGCACGCTTCACTTCGCGGGTGCCGGTGTCTTTTTCCTGTTCCATATCCAAAATGGAGAACAACGTCTGGCATGCCGCCATCCCGCGTTGGAACTGGGCATTGACGTTGGTCAGCGACTTCAGCGGGCGCATCAGCGCGATCATCGACGAGAACACCACGGTAATGGTACCGGCGGTCAGGGTTGACATCACGCTTGGGAAGCTGGCGGCAAACAGCACGAACGCCAGCGCCAGCGAAGCGATCAGCTGAATGATCGGATCGGAAATCGAAGACGCGGAGACCAGTTTCATGCCCTGTTGACGCATGCGGTTGCTGACCGAGTTAAAGCGCTCGGTTTCCACCTGCTGGCCACCGAAGATCAGCACTTCTTTATGGCCTTTCAGCATCTGCTCGGCGCTGGTGGTCACCTGCCCCATGGTGTTCTGCATGTTCTTGCTGATGTTGCGGAAACGCTTGGACACCAGGCGAATGGCGATGGAGACGATCGGTGCCAGCACGATCAGGATCACCGACAGCTGCCAGCTGTAGTAGAACATCATGATGAACAGGCCAATGATCGAGGCCCCTTCACGCACCACGGTCACCAGGGCGCTGGAAGAGGAGGAGGCCACCTGCTCGGAGTCATAGGTAATGCGCGACAACAGCGTCCCGGTAGACTGCTGATCGAAGAAGGCCACCGGCATTCTCATCATGTGGCCAAACAGGCGGCGGCGCATCTGCATCACCACCATGCCGGAAACCCAGGAAATGCAGTAGCTTGAAACAAAGCTGGTCACGCCGCG
The DNA here is from genome assembly GCF_002935055.1 of Serratia sp. SSNIH1. NCBI lineage: Bacteria > Pseudomonadati > Pseudomonadota > Gammaproteobacteria > Enterobacterales > Yersiniaceae > Serratia > Serratia sp. SSNIH1. Next base: position 2,299,685 of record NZ_CP026383.1, on the reverse strand, counting down.
CATCAGCATCAGCGCAATCACCGCCAGCGGCATCCACACCAACACGCTGCTGTCGGTTTTTCCAAACCCATCGTCCAATAGCGGTTTAAGCAGAGACAGCATCAGCGTGTCCCCCGCTGCGTTCATAATCAACGCAATGGCGGCCACAATCAGCCCGGTCTTAAAAGGAGTGATCATCGGCCAGAGTCGACGGAACGTCTGCCAGGTCGAGAGATCTTTATCATTCATCATGCAAATACCAGCATCGGAAGAAATAGCGGCCTATTTTACTCATTATCACCCTCTACGCCAAACCGCTGATGGTACCAACGGGGCATTAATTGTTCGCGAAAGCCTTTAATTTGCCAATCGTTGTCGAAAAAAAGTACCGATAACTGGCCGGAGCGCGTCGTATCACGCCATGTAATGCCATTTGCCCGGTATCTGGCGACCACTTGACGCGCCGGCAATCGCCATTTGTTGTAACGAGATGCTGACGCCAGCGCCACCTCAGGATTGACCGCGCGCAGAAACGGCGGCGTCGAAGACGTTCTGCTGCCATGGTGCCCCACCTGCAATACCGTGGCCGCTAAACGGTCGCGGCGCAATCGAATCAGCTGTGCTTCCGCCTTCTTTTCCGCGTCGCCGGTAAGTAGCAGGCTGTATTTCCCGTCGTCGATGCGAATCACACAGGAGTCGTCATTGACCGGCCTTTTGAGCGTTTTCGGCGGCCACAGCACCTCGAATTGCAACGACTGCCAGCGCCAACGCTCACCGGCGACGCAGGGCAAGTGCCCCTCCCCGCGTATCGGGCTGCGCACCGTCGCCTGTGGAAACGCACTCTGTACCGTCGGCAGCCCGCCGATATGATCGAGATGAGCATGGCTGATAATGATCTGTTCCAGTGCAATACCCCGCCAGTTCAGCATCGGTAAAATATGCCGCTCGGCGGCGCTGCCTGCAGGCCAACGATCGCCGGTGTCATACAATATGCCTTTGCCGTTTTGCTCTATCACCATCGCCAGGCCGTGCCCGACATCAAGCATATCGACGCGCCAGCGGTATCCCGGTTCTTTTCCTCGCCACAGCACGCAGCATATCACGATCGTCGCCAGGCCCGGCGCATAGCGCCACCACCAATGAAAGCGCCAACAGATAACGATAAGCCATCCCGCTATGCTGGCCAGCAGCGAGGCAGCCCCCAAATCCACCCAACCTCGCTGCAGGTAATGCAACGGCACAAACACCCCGCTCAACGTGAAATCGGCCAACCACCAAAGCCCGTAACTTAGCGAGGGGAAGACGCCGCCGATCACCGCCAGCAAAATCAACGGCACCGTCACCAATGAAACGATGGGCACCGCCCAGAGATTGGCCGGCAACGAGGTCAGCGTCAGGCCTAAAAACAGCGCGACCTGCATCGGCACCAGCAGCAGCGTCATGCCCAACTGAATATGCAGCCAGCGTACAGGCGCCCAATACCAGGCGGAACGAAATCGCTCGCCGAGCGGCGCCCATTCGAACCAAAAAATCAAACACCCTACCGCCAGCACCGACAGCCAAAAACTGTCTGACAATACCGCCAGCGGATCGCACAACAAAATCAGCCCGACGCACCACAGCCACACTTGCCAGGAAGAACAATGAACGCCGCGCAAACGAAGCAGCATCCACAGCGTCATCGCCAGCGCGGTGCGTACCGCCGGTGGCTGGGCGCCCACCAACCAGACATAGATCAGCGTCGCCACCCAGCCCGCGACCAGCGGAAAGCGATAACCAATCAGATGGGCGGGAAGAAAAAACTGCAGCGCACGCAGCACCGCCCAAAACAAAATGGCGACCATCGCCACATGTAGTCCCGAAATAGCCATCAGGTGCGCAATGCCGGTTTTCAGCATCAGCGTGCGCAAAGCCTGTTCCAGTGCGGTGCGTTCCCCAAACGCCAGCGCCAGCAACACCGCTTTGTAACGCAATTCACCGATGTTGGTTTCCGCATGGCTGATTATGCGCTGGCGCAGGCCGCAATCGCCATCCAGCAAACGAGCCTGCCTGACCTGCGCGGTCAAAGGTTGGCGCTGCGCGATTGCCCAACGCTGGCTGTCAAAGCCGCCTTCATTGAGCTTGCCATGCACCGGCCGCAAACGCAGTTTCAACTGCCAACGCTGCCCGGCGCACAGCCGCTGCCGTTCTGGGACCCACGTCGTGGTAAACGCCAGCGCAGGCACCAACCAATGGCCGTCGACTCGTTCGAAGCGCATCAGCGTCTGCTTACTGGCGGCAGGCTTCAGTGCGACACTGCTCACCTGCGCCACCGCCGTTACATCCGGCATGTGGCTTAGGCGCTCCATTTGCCCAAGCAGGCTTCCGGCGTTGAAAACCGCCCATAGGAATCCCAAACCCAGGCAGGCCAAATAACGGCAGATCGGCCAACGGGTGCGCAGCAGTAAACAGGCGACAAACAGCATCGGCCACAGCAGCCATGGCTCTGGCAACCGCGGTAAAACCAGCAGCGGCAGGATGCCGCAGATAACGGCGAATATCGCCAGATCCAGCGAAATTTTGATCGCTCTTCTCCCATCGGCTCCACCATGAGCAAAAACGCGTCACGGCAAGCAAGCAGGATCGTTGAGGCGATATGTCACCGCCAGCGGGCTTTAACGAAGATGCGGTGAGCATGGCAGAATAAGAGAGGCCTATGCAGCAGCCACACCGCAAATGCGGCGCAGTACGCAATTCACTAGCGTATCGTGGAGAATCGCAGGCGAAAAAAAACGGCGCCTTAAAGGCACCGTTTTATATTCTTTACAAGCAACAACGCTATGAGCAGTCAGCGACTAGCCATAGATATTGGCGCGGTCACGCAACTCTTTGCCGGGTTTGAAGTGAGGAACGTACTTGCCGTCCAGCTCAACTTTATCACCGGTTTTCGGGTTGCGGCCTACACGCGGGGCACGGTAGTGAAGAGAAAAACTGCCGAATCCGCGGATCTCAATGCGTTCGCCCTCGGCCAGCGTTGCGGCCATGTGCTCAAGCATCTCTTTCACTGCATCCTCAACGGCCTTCGCCGGAATATGAGATTGCTGGCCAGCAAGTCTTTCAATAAGTTCAGACTTGGTCATAGTACCTCCAAGCTTTGCAGCTAAACTACCGTATCGGGGCGGTCAGAAACCGCCCCCCGTCATTACTCGCCTTTAGCCGCTTTGAAAGCTTCAGCCATTGCGTTAGAGAAGTTGCCTTCTTCCTGTTTGTTGTTAACAGTTGCGATGGCGTCTTTCTCGTCAGCTTCGTCCTTAGCACGTACGGACAGGCTTACAACGCGGTTCTTACGGTCAACGCCGGTGAATTTAGCTTCAACTTCGTCACCTACGTTCAGAACCAGAGTTGCATCTTCAATGCGGTCGCGAGAGGCTTCAGATGCACGCAGGTAACCTTCTACGCCGCCTGCCAATTCAACTGTAGCACCTTTGGCGTCAACTGCAGTGACTTTACCAGTAACAATAGCACCTTTCTTGTTCATAGACAGGTAGTTATTGAACGGGTCTTCAGCCAGCTGCTTCACGCCCAGGGAGATACGCTCGCGCTCTGCGTCAACTTGCAGAACAACCGCTGCGATTTCGTCGCCTTTCTTGTATTCACGTACTGCTTCTTCGCCTGCAACGTTCCAGGAGATGTCAGACAGGTGAACCAGGCCGTCGATGCCGCCGTCCAGGCCGATGAAGATACCGAAGTCAGTGATAGACTTGATTTTACCTTCAACGCGGTCGCCCTTGTTGTGGGTTTCTGCGAACTGCTGCCATGGGTTGGATTTGCACTGCTTCAGGCCCAGGGAGATACGACGACGTTCTTCATCGATGTCCAGAACCATCACTTCCACTACGTCGCCCACGTTAACAACTTTGGACGGATGGATGTTTTTGTTGGTCCAATCCATTTCAGAAACGTGTACCAGACCTTCAACGCCTTCTTCGATTTCTACGAAGCAGCCGTAATCAGTCAGGTTGGTTACACGACCAGTCAGCTTGGTGCCTTCTGGGTAACGTTTCGCGATAGCAACCCATGGATCTTCGCCCAGCTGTTTCAGGCCCAGGGATACACGAGTACGCTCGCGGTCGAACTTCAGCACTTTAACAGTGATTTCATCGCCAACATTGACGATTTCGCTTGGGTGCTTAACGCGTTTCCAAGCCATGTCAGTGATGTGCAGCAGGCCGTCTACGCCGCCCAGATCAACGAATGCACCGTAGTCAGTGAGGTTCTTAACGATACCTTTAACTTCCATGCCTTCCTGCAGGTTTTCCAGCAGTTGATCGCGCTCAGCGCTGTTCTCGGATTCGATAACCGCACGGCGAGAAACGACAACGTTGTTGCGCTTCTGATCCAGCTTGATGACTTTGAACTCAAGCTCTTTGCCTTCCAGGTGCAGAGTGTCACGTACCGGACGCACGTCAACCAGGGAACCTGGCAGGAACGCGCGGATGCCGTTCAGCTCGACGGTGAAGCCACCCTTCACTTTGCCGTTGATAACACCGGTTACAGTCTCAGCTTCTTCGTAAGCTTTTTCCAGCGTGATCCAAGCTTCGTGACGCTTAGCTTTCTCACGGGACAGCAGGGTTTCACCGAAGCCGTCTTCAACAGCATCCAGAGCAACGTCAACTTCGTCACCAACCTGGATTTCCAGCTCGCCCTGGGCGTTTTTGAATTGCTCAGCCGGGATGGCAGACTCAGATTTCAGACCGGCGTCAACCAGTACGATATCTTTGTCGATAGCAACAACGACGCCACGAACGATGGAACCCGGGCGGGTTTCGATTTCTTTTAAGGATTCTTCAAAGAGTTGAGCGAAAGATTCAGTCATGTTGTTAATCTTCAGGGTTCTTTAGTTTAACGTCCATTTAGCGTCCCGCCGAATGGGGTTGTTTCACATACCCCGCCATTGGCTCCATGCCGACAGGGTTTAAGGTTACAGGGGTAAAATTTTACCCGATATATTGCGATACCGCTATGACAAATATGACAAAAAGCCAATAGCGCCGCCGCGCTTATTGCTGCGGCAACGCCAACACTTTCTGTGCATACGTCAACGCCTGCCGGATCACTTCTTCGATCGACATGCTGGTAGAATCCAGCACGAGGGCGTCAGAAGCGGGCACCAGAGGCGCGATAGGCCGATTACGGTCACGGTCGTCCCGTTCCTTTATCTCGGCTAAAAGACGTTCAAAGTTAACATTAAAGCCCTTCTCCTGCAACTGCAGCATGCGGCGGTGCGCGCGCTCCTCCGAGCTGGCGTCGAGGAAAATCTTGACCGGCGCGTCCGGGAACACCACCGTGCCCATGTCGCGGCCATCGGCAATCAGGCCGGGCGCCTCGCGGAATGCGCGCTGGCGGCGCAGCAGCGCCTCGCGCACGCGCGGAAACGCCGCCGCTTGCGACGCGGTGTTGCCGACGGTTTCGGTGCGGATCTCATTGCTGACGTCCTCACCTTCCAAAATCACCTGCAGCTTGCCGTCCTGGGCAACGAAGCGAACATCGAGATGTGCGGCCAGCGGAACCAGCGCTTCCTCAGAAGTGATATCCACCTGATGATGCAACGCCGCCAGCGCCAGCACGCGATAGATCGCGCCGGAGTCCAGCAAACGCCAACCAAGGGACTCGGCCAACGCTTTACACAGCGTGCCTTTGCCTGCGCCACTTGGTCCATCAACGGTTATCACCGGGGCTGTAGCCGTCATTTCTCTCTCCTTCAGGTAGAAAACCTCACAGAGACACGGTGCGCCTCGGCTCAAGGCCCGCGCGCCGTACTCTCTGCCACCTGCCCAATCAGGGGCAAATACGGTGGCGTATTATACGCTGCCCTACGGCAATCTGTTACCCTGGAACTGTCCGGTTGTTGAAAATAAGCGCACAACCGCGAAAAAGTATAGAAGAAACGCCGGTTGCCAAAGGTTAAAAATGATAAAGGCCCACAAAGGGGCCCTAAAATAAACGATTTGACGGGTTACGCCGGCTGGCTGATGCGCGCCAGCTGTTCGAAATAGTCCGGGAAGGTTTTCGCGGTGCATTTCGGATCGAGAATGGTGACCGGAGTATCCGACAGCGCCACCAGCGAGAAACACATCGCCATGCGGTGATCGTTGTAGGTGCCAATCTCGGCAAACTGCAGTTTGGCCGGCGGCACGACGTGAATGTAGTCTTCGCCTTCGTCCACTTCCGCCCCCACTTTACGCAGCTCGGTGGCCATCGCCGCCAGACGGTCGGTCTCCTTCACCCGCCAGTTGTAGATATTGCGAATGGTGGTCGGCCCCTCGGCGAACAGCGCTGCGGTGGCGATGGTCATCGCCGCGTCCGGAATGTGGTTCATGTCCATGTCGATACCGCGCAGTTCACCGCGGCTGCATTCGATGAAATCGTCGCCCCAGGTAATGCGCGCGCCCATTTTCTCCAGCACGTCGGCAAACTTGGTGTCGCCCTGCACGCTTTTGCGGCCGATGCCGGTCACGCGCACGGTGCCGCCTTTGATAGCCGCCGCCGCCAGGAAGTAAGAGGCGGAAGAAGCGTCGCCCTCAACCAGGTAATCGCCCGGCGCGATATACGTCTGACGCCCCTGGATATGGAACACCCGGTAGTTGTCGTGGCTCACCGATACGCCGAAGGTACGCATCAGATGCAGCGTGATGTCGATGTACGGCTTGGAAACCAGCTCGCCCTTGATGTGGATCTGCGTATCCTGCGGCGCCAGCGGCGCAGTCATCAGCAACGCGGTCAGGAACTGGCTGGAGACGCTGCCGTCAACGGTGACGTCGCCGCCCTGGAAGCCGCCGCGCAGGCGAATCGGTGGGTAATCGGTCTGCTCGAGGTAATCAATCTGCGCCCCGCCCTGGCGCAACGCGTCCACCAAATGGCCGATCGGGCGCTCTTTCATGCGCGGTTCGCCGGTCAACACCACGTCGCCTTCGCCGAGGCACAGCGCCGCCGCCAATGGGCGCATCGCCGTCCCGGCGTTGCCGAGGAACAGTTCCAGCGGCTGCTCGGCCACCAGCGGCCCGGCCACGCCGGTCACTTCGCATACGGTGCGATCGGCGGAAAGCTGATAGTTCACGCCCAACGCCTGCAGCGCGTTCAGCATATGACGCACGTCGTCGCTGTCCAGCAGGTTGGTCAGCCGGGTCGTTCCTTTCGCCAGCGCCGCCAGCAGCAGAGCGCGATTAGAAACGCTCTTGGAGCCGGGTAAGTTGACGGTGCCATTGACCAGGGCGACCGGGTGTAACGTCAGGGAATCCACCATGTGAACAAAACTCTCCAATTCTGATAAACGAAACGGCTCCGGGATAATGCCGGAGCCGCTTTAATGCAAAAGGACAACAGCCTGAGCAGCCCGCGCCGGGCGGGCTGACGGAATCAACCGTGACGACGTTCGAAGTCGGCCATGAAGTCGGTCAGCGCCTGCACGCCGGCCAGCGGCATGGCATTGTAAATAGAAGCGCGCATGCCGCCAACTACCCGGTGCCCTTTCAGCGCCTGCAGGCCGATGGCTTCGGCCTCGCTGAGGAACACCTTGTCCAGCGCCGCATCGGCCAGCTGGAACGGCACGTTCATCCAGGAACGGTTGGCGATCGCCACCTGGCTGCGGTAAAAGTCGGATTTATCGATGGTCGCGTACAGCAGTTCGGCCTTGGCCTGATTGCGTTTTTGCATCTCCACCAGGCCACCCTGCTCTTTCAGCCATTTGAACACCAGCCCCGACAGGTACCAGGCGAAGGTCGGTGGAGTGTTGAACATCGAGTCGTTCTCGGCCAGCACGGTGTAGTCGAGGATCGACGGCACTTCTTTGCGTGCCTTACCCAGCAGATCGTCGCGCACGATCACCAGCGTCAAGCCGGCCGGGCCGATATTTTTCTGCGCGCCGGCGTAAATCACGCCAAAACGGCTGACGTCGAGCGGGCGGGACAGGATGGTCGAGGAGTAATCGCCGATCACCACCTTGTCGCCGAAGTCCGGCGTTTCATCGATGGCCACGCCGTCGATGGTCTCATTCGGGCAATAGTGGACATAAGCCGCGTCGGCGCTGAGCTGCCACTCTTTCATCGGCTTGATGCCGCTCAGGCCGTCGATACGGGTTTTCACGTCGATGACGTTCGGGGCGCAATACTTTTCCGCTTCCTTGATGGCGCTGTGCGCCCAATAGCCGCCGTCGATATAGTCGGCGGTGGCCTTGTCGCCCAGCAGGTTCAGCGGCAGCGCGGCGAACTGCGCGCGCGCGCCGCCGTGGCAAAACAGCACTTTATAGTTGGAGGGGACTTTCAGCAGATCGCGCAGATCCTGTTCCGCCTGCTCGGCAACGGCGATGAATTCTTTGCTGCGGTGACTGATCTCCATCACTGACGTGCCCAGCCCGTGCCAGTTGCACAGTTCCTGTTCCGCACGACGCAACACTTCCACCGGCAGCATCGCCGGGCCAGAGCTAAAATTATAAACCTGAGTCATTTCCCCTCACCACATTCACTGTTCGCCGCAGAAAAGCGACCTGTCGAAAAGACGCCCGAAGTTAACGCTCGCGTTAACCAACCCATCGGTTTTATCACTCACGCCCCATGGCTGCAACGCTTATTCACCCGTCGGCGGTAAACGGCCGCGCCGGGTGATGACAGGCTCTGCGGCCGTCGCGATTGTTTGGACGATAAAACCCTGCGACATGGGGAAATTCAGCGGGTTAACGCGGTGTTTTATGCTGTATTCAGCCAAGATAGCTGCGGGAGCCCGACCGGCCCCCGCAGAAGAGAAAACGATCAGTACTGATTGAACATCTGCTGGATTTGCTGCGCGTCTTTGGTTTGCGTCAGCGCCAGCTGCAGCAGAATGCGCGCTTTTTGCGGATTCAGCGTGCCGGCGGCAACAAAGCCGTACTTGGCGTCGTCCACTTCCGCATCTTCGGTGGTGGCGCCGGTCGGCACCCGCGATGAACGCACCACCGCCACGCCGTTGTGCGCCGCCGTCGCCAGGGTGTCAAACACCGTTTTATACAGGTTGCCGTTGCCGACCCCGGCGCTGACGATGCCCTGATAGCCTTCGGCGATCAGCGCCTTGGCCGGCGCATCGGAGGCGTTGGCATAGTTGTAGACGATGCCGACCTTCGGCAGTTCGTTCAGCTTGCTGACGTCGAACGGCGTATCCCGGGTATGCTTACGCTGCGGCGAGCGCTGGTAATCGATCTTGCCGTTGTGGATATACCCCAGCGGGCCGAAGTTCGGCGACTGGAAGGTCTGCACGGCGGTGGTGTTGGTCTTGGTGACGTCGCGCGCATCCAGCACCGTGTCGTTCATCGCCACCAGCACCCCGCGGTTGGCCGATTGCGGATCCGCCGCCGTCACCACCGCGTTGTACAGATTGAACGGGCCGTCGGCGCTCATCGCCGTCGCCGGGCGCATCGCCCCGACCAGCACCACCGGCTTGTCGCACTTCACCGTCAGATCGAGGAAGTAGGCCGTCTCTTCCAGCGTATCGGTGCCGTGGGTGATGACGAAGCCGTCGGTCTTGCTGCAGTCGGCGTCGATCTTCTTCGCCAACGTCAGCCATACCTGATCGTTCATGTCCTGCGAACCGATGTTCACCACCTGCTCCCCCTGCACGTTGGCGATGTTTTTCAGCGCCGGCACCGCATCGACCAACGCCTCGACGCCCAGCTTGCCCGCCGTATAGTTGGATTTCGTCGCCGAATCGCCGCCGCCGGCAATGGTGCCGCCGGTCGCCAGCAGAGTGATGTTGGGCAGCGCCAGCGCCGAGGCGCTGAAGCCGGTCAACAGGAGGGTTAACGCGCTGAGTTTCACTGATTTCATTAGATTTCTCCGTGACAGATAACTCGCTGAATTATGGCCTTTATCCTTAAAAAAACTGTGACTTTGCCGCCGCTTTAGGAATACGTGGAGCTCCAGCGTAAAACCCCGTATCATTGCGCGTTTTTAGTACGCGCAAAAAGTGAAGACAATGACGCAAACTTTTATCCCCGGTAAAGACGCCGCCCTGGAAGACTCCATCGCCCGTTTCCAGCAGAAACTGAGCGATCTCGGTTTCAACATCGAAGAAGCCTCCTGGCTGAACCCGGTGCCGCACGTGTGGTCGGTGCACATTCGCGATCGCGATTGCCCGCTGTGCTTCACCAACGGCAAAGGCGCCAGCAAAAAAGCCGCGCTGGCCTCCGCGCTGGGTGAATATTTCGAGCGCCTGTCCACCAACTACTTCTTCGCCGATTTCTATCTGGGCCGGCAGATCGCCGAAGGCGACTTCGTGCACTACCCGAATGAAAAATGGTTCCCGATCCCTGAAGACGACGCGCTGCCGGCCGGTATCCTCGACGAACGCCTGCACGCCTTCTACGATCCGCAGCAAGAGCTGAGCGCCAGCGATCTTGTCGATCTGCAATCCGGCAACGCCGATCGCGGCGTGTGTGCGCTGCCGTTTACCCGTCAGTCCGACCAGCAAACGGTGTACATCCCGATGAATATCATCGGCAACCTGTATGTTTCCAACGGCATGTCCGCTGGCAACACCGCCAACGAAGCGCGCGTGCAGGGCCTGTCGGAAGTGTTCGAGCGCTATGTGAAAAACCGCATCATCGCCGAATCCATCAGCCTGCCGGCGATCCCGGACGAAGTGCTGAACCGTTACCCGGGCGTGGTGGAAGCCATCGCCAAGCTGGAAGAGGAAGGTTTCCCGATCCTCTCCTATGACGCCTCGCTGGGCGGCAACTACCCGGTCATTTGCGTGGTGCTGTTCAACCCGACCAACGGCACCTGCTTCGCTTCGTTCGGCGCGCACCCGGACTTCGGCGTGGCGCTGGAGCGCACGGTGACCGAACTGCTGCAGGGCCGCAGCTTGAAAGATCTCGACGTGTTCACCGCACCGACCTTCGATGACGAAGAAGTGGCGGAACACACCAACCTGGAAACGCACTTCATCGACTCCAGCGGCCTGATCTCCTGGGATCTGTTCAAACAGGACGCCGATTACCCGTTCGTTGACTGGAACTTCAGCGGCAGCACGCAGGAAGAGTTCGCCACCCTGATGAGCATCTTCGACAAAGAAGACGCGGAAGTGTACATCGCCGACTACGAGCACCTGGGCGTCTACGCTTGCCGCATCATCGTGCCGGGCATGTCCGACATTTATCCGGCGGAAGACCTGCTGCTGGCCAACAACAGCATGGGCGCGCACCTGCGCGATACGCTGCTGGCGCTGCCGGGCAGCGAGTGGGAGCCGGAAGAGTACCTGGCGCTGATCGAGCAGTTGGACGACGAAGGGCTGGACGACTTCACCCGCGTACGCGAACTGCTGGGCATTGCCAGCGGCAAAGACAACGCCTGGCATACCTTGCGCGTGGGCGAGCTGAAGTCGATGCTGGCGCTGGCGGGCGGCGATCTGGATCAGGCGCTGATTTGGACCGAGTGGACGCAGGACTTCAACGCCTCGGTGCTGAGCCCGGCGCGCAGCAACTACTACCGCTGCCTGCAAACGCTGCTGCTGCTGGCGCAGGAGCCTGAGCGCGAAGCGGCGCAATACTATACCGCGTTCGTGAAAATGTACGGCCAGGAAGCGGTGGACGCGGCCTCGGCCGCCATCAGTGGTGAAGAGCGCTTCAACGGGCTGTTCGCCGTCGATGCCGATCTGAAGGCGCTGCCGGCCCATCAGGCGCTGCTGGCGGCCTACGAGAAGCTGCAGGCGGCCAAGCGCCGTCACTGGGCCAAGGCCTAATCGCCATTGAGGGTACCGCCACTTTTGGGGTACCCTCCCCGGTCAAACGCCGCACTCCGCTGCGGCGTTTTCATTTTGCGGTTTATTTCAACGCATTCTGTTTTATTTTCCCGCAGAAAAATAGGCGGTTAAACGAGCATAAGAATAAATAAACCGGCGATTGTTGCCAGACGGTGAAATAATAATTAACCGATAATTAAACTTTCAGCGACGAACGGCGACAAAACGCCTAAAAATTTAACTTTACCCTACGCCGTCCACCCGATGAATTCAAAAAATTTTGCAAACATTAAAAAAATGTTTTTATTTAAAAATCAATAAATTAACCTAAAAAACCACACAAAAAACACGCCATTTTGCCGCTCTACTTCCCCGCCTTATGATCCAAATCAAATTTTCCCCTATACTGCTTTGCTAGTATCTCATTGCGTTGTTTTAACCCTTAAGAGCGAGAGTTAGTTTGAAAACTGACAGCCCATTCGATCTGATTTTACCTGCGGCAACGGCGAAAATCGCTGAAGATGCCGGCGTGTATAAAGCCACCAAACATCCGCTGAAAACGTTTTATTTGGCGATCACCGCCGGTGTCTTCATTTCCATCGCCTTCGTTTTCTACATCACGGCGACCACCGGCACCGCCGGCGTGCCTTTCGGGCTGGCGAAACTGGTCGGCGGCATCTGTTTCTCTCTCGGGTTAATGCTGGTGGTGGTGTCAGGCGCCGACCTGTTCACCTCTACCGTGCTTATCGTCATCGCCAAGGCCAGCGGCCGCATCAGCTGGGGCCAGCTGGGCGCCAACTGGCTGAACGTTTATCTCGGCAACCTGGTCGGCGCGCTGTTCTTCGTGGCGCTGATCTGGTTCTCCGGCGAGTATATGGTCGCCAACGGCCAGTGGGGCCTGAATGTCCTGCAAACCGCAGACCACAAGCTGCATCACACCTTTATCGAAGCCGTGTGCCTCGGCATTCTGGCTAACCTGATGGTCTGCCTGGCGGTCTGGATGAGCTACTCCGGCCGTACTCTGACCGACAAGATGCTCGCCATGGTGCTGCCGGTCGGGATGTTTGTCGCCAGCGGCTTCGAACACAGCATCGCCAACATGTTTATGATCCCTATGGGCATCGTGGTCAAACACTTCGCCACGCCGGAGTTCTGGCAAGCCGTAGGGGCGGTACCTGAGCAATTCGCTCATCTGACAGTAAGCAACTTCATCATCGACAACCTGATTCCGGTCACCATCGGCAACATCATCGGCGGCGGTCTGCTGGTTGGGTTGACTTACTGGGTAATTTATCTGCGCGGGGGCCGCGAACAGCACTAAGCTGTGAGTTACCGCGCGCAGAGTTAGAAATCCACAATCAAAGGTAGGTGTACAATGACCGAACTTAACGAGAAATTAGCCAACGCTTGGGAAGGTTTCAGCAAGGGTGACTGGCAGAATGAAGTCAACGTTCGTGACTTCATCCAGAAAAACTACACGCCTTATGAGGGTGACGAATCCTTCCTGGCTGGCGCAACTCAAGCCACCACCACCTTGTGGGACAAGGTTATGGAAGGGATCAAACTGGAAAACCGCACTCACGCGCCGGTTGATTTCGACACCAACGTTGCTTCAACCATCATTTCTCACGACGCGGGTTACATCGCCAAAGAGCTGGAAACCATCGTAGGTCTGCAGACCGACGCCCCTCTGAAACGCGCGCTGATCCCGTTCGGCGGCATCAAAATGGTCGAAGGTTCGTGCAAAGTGTACGGCCGCGAACTGGATCCGCAGCTGAAAAAAGTGTTCACCGAATACCGTAAAACCCACAACCAGGGCGTATTCGACGTTTACACCAAAGACATCCTGAACTGCCGTAAATCCGGCGTGCTGACCGGTTTGCCAGATGCCTACGGCCGCGGCCGCATCATCGGCGACTACCGCCGCGTGGCGCTGTACGGTATCGACTTCCTGATGGCCGACAAACTGAACCAGTTCAAATCGCTGCAGGAAAAACTGGAAAACGGCGAAGATCTGGAAATGACCATCCAGCTGCGCGAAGAGATCGCTGAACAGCACCGCGCTCTGGCTCAGATCAAAGAGATGGCCGCTAAATACGGTTACGACATCTCCGGCCCGGCCACCAGCGCGCAAGAAGCGGTGCAGTGGACCTACTTCGGCTATCTGGCCGCGGTGAAATCCCAGAACGGCGCCGCCATGTCCTTCGGCCGCGTGTCCACCTTCCTCGACGTGTTCATCGAGCGCGACATCAAGGCGGGCAAACTGACCGAAGAACAAGCGCAGGAACTGATCGACCACCTGGTGATGAAACTGCGTATGGTGCGCTTCCTGCGTACCCCTGAGTACGATGAGCTGTTCTCCGGCGACCCAATCTGGGCAACGGAATCCCTGGCCGGTATGGGCGTCGACGGCCGTACCCTGGTCACCAAAAACAGCTTCCGCTTCCTGAACACCCTGTACACCATGGGGCCGTCTCCGGAGCCGAACATGACCATTCTGTGGTCTGAGAAGCTGCCGCTGAACTTTAAGAAATTCGCGGCGAAAGTGTCCATCGACACCTCTTCCGTTCAGTACGAAAACGACGACCTGATGCGCCCTGACTTCAACAACGATGACTATGCCATCGCTTGCTGCGTCAGCCCGATGATCGTCGGCAAACAAATGCAGTTCTTCGGCGCCCGTGCCAACCTGGCGAAAACCATGCTGTACGCCATCAACGGCGGCGTTGACGAAAAACTGAAAATGCAGGTCGGCCCGAAAGAAGCGCCGATGATGGACGAAGTGCTGGACTATGACAAAGTCATGGCGCGCATGGACCACTTTATGGATTGGCTGGCCAAGCAGTACGTGACCGCGCTGAACATCATTCACTACATGCACGACAAGTACAGCTACGAAGCTGCGCTGATGGCGCTGCATGACCGTGACGTTTATCGCACCATGGCTTGCGGCATCGCCGGTCTGTCCGTGGCAGCCGACTCCCTGTCTGCCATCAAGTACGCGAAAGTCACCACCATTCGCGACGAAGACGGCCTGGCCATCGACTTCAAAGTGGAAGGCGAGTATCCGCAGTTCGGTAACAACGACGCCCGCGTCGATGACATCGCTTGCGACCTGGTGGAACGTTTCATGAAGAAAATTCAGAAACTGCGCACCTACCGCAATGCGGTACCGACTCAGTCCGTACTGACCATCACCTCCAACGTGGTGTACGGTAAGAAAACCGGTAACACCCCGGATGGCCGCCGCGCAGGCGCACCGTTCGGCCCAGGTGCCAACCCGATGCACGGCCGCGACCAGAAAGGCGCAGTAGCCTCCCTGACCTCGGTAGCCAAACTGCCGTTTGCCTACGCGAAAGACGGGATCTCCTACACCTTCTCCATCGTGCCTAACGCGCTGGGTAAAGACGACGACGTGCGTAAAGCCAACCTGGCGGGCCTGATGGATGGTTACTTCCACCATGAAGCCTCCATCGAAGGCGGCCAGCACCTGAACGTCAACGTAATGAACCGCGAAATGCTGCTGGACGCGATGGAAAACCCTGAGAAATACCCTCAGCTGACCATCCGCGTTTCCGGTTACGCCGTGCGCTTCAACTCGCTGACCAAAGAGCAACAGCAGGACGTCATTACTCGTACCTTCACTCAAACGATGTAATACGCCAACCGGGCGGGAAACCGCCCGGTGCCAAAGTCAGGGCCGGTTCTGCCGGCCCTTTTCTCCCACCGCTCTCCCCTGACTCTGTAGAGTCTGTTTTGCCGGACATCTATACTGAATGGATAGCCGGCAAAACAGTTATCCGGCAACTGACCGGCCGACAGGCATCATTACCCCCGGTGGCGGGCTCACACCGCCACTGCATCGCAGATACCTGGCCGGCGGCCACGCGCCTATTTTTAGACTGCGTTTGACAGTCAATATTGGAGAAAACCCCGCAATGTCAGTAACTGGTCGCATCCACTCCTTCGAATCCTGCGGCACCGTCGACGGGCCAGGGATCCGCTTTATCGTCTTCTTCCAGGGCTGCCTGATGCGCTGCCTCTATTGCCATAACCGCGACACCTGGGATACCCACGGCGGCAAAGAAGTGACCGTTGAAGAGCTGATGAAAGACGCGGTGGCCTACCGCCACTTCATGAACGCCTCCGGCGGCGGCGTGACCGCGTCCGGCGGCGAGGCGATCCTGCAGGCAGAATTCGTGCGCGACTGGTTCCGCGCCTGCCACGCCGAAGGCATCAATACCTGCCTGGACACCAATGGCTTCGTGCGCCGCTACGATCCGGTGATCGACGAGCTGCTGGACACCACCGATCTGGTGATGCTGGACCTGAAACAGATGAACGACGAGATCCACCAGAACCTGGTCGGCGTCTCCAACCACCGCACGCTGGAATTCGCCCGCTACCTGGCGAAACGCAACCAGCGCACCTGGATCCGCTACGTGGTGGTGCCGGGTTGGTCAGACGACGACAAGTCGGCGCACCTGCTGGGCGAGTTCACCAAAGACATGACCAATATCGAGAAAATCGAGCTGCTGCCCTACCACGAGCTGGGCAAGCACAAATGGGTGGCGATGGGGGAAGAGTACAAGCTGGACGGCGTTCATCCGCCGAAGGCCGAGACCATGGATCGCGTCAAAGGCATCCTGGAAAGCTACGGCCACAAAGTCATTTACTGATTGGCGCAGCGCCAAAAAAAACCGGCTCATGGCCGGTTTTTTTATGCTCAGGCGGCAGCGAACGGCGTGTGATGGTGATCCGGCTTCTGCTTCTTCAGCAGCATCAGCAGGTAAACCAGCGCCACGGCAGCGATCATCACGAACAGCACGCGATCGGAGTAGTTTTGCATCAGCAGCGCCGTCATCGACGGGCCCAGCAGGCTGCCGATGGTGTAGCTCATCAGCAGCGCCTGGTTCATCGCCACCAACTCGTGCGGTAGCGCCTTCTCACAGGCCCAGGACATCGCCACCGGGTACAGGGTAAAGCCGGCGCAGCCGAGGATGAACAGCGAAGGCGCCATGGCGTAGTTACCGAGCATCGCCACGCTGGCGAGGATCACCACGAATACCTGAATGCGCAGCACCAGCAGACGCCCGTAACGATCGGCCAGGCGACCGACCGGCCATTGGCCGACGATGCCTGAGCTGACCAGCAGCGCCATCCAGTAACCGACGTTGGCGTCGCTCATGCCCTGATGGGAGAGGTACAGCGGCATCAGGCCGTACAGCGAACCGAGCACGATGCCGGAAATGATGCAGCCATTGATGCCGAGGCGCGCGCTGCGGCGTTTCAGCATTGTCCACACCGCTGCCTGCTGCGGCTCGTCTTCATGGCGGTTGACCCGCGCAAACAGCATCGGCAACATCGCGCTGATCACGATGGCGGTCACCCACGGCACCACGTGCAGCAATTCCGTCGAGGTCATGCTCAACAACAATTGGCCGGTCACCGTACCGAGGTAATAAACGATCATATAGGCCGCCAGCAGCTGGCCACGGTTGCTGAGATTGCCGCTGCGCAACAGCGCGCTTTCCACGATCACCCAAATCCAGGCGCAGCCGACGCCGGCGAAGAAGCGCCAGCCCAGCCAGCTCCAAAAATCGATCGACAGCACCATGCCGGCGGTTGCGGCGGCGAACACCAGACAAGAAAGATGATAGCTGCGGGTAAAGCCGACGCGCTGGATCAGTTTGCCCGCTACCAGCGTGCCCAACAGGTTGCCGCTGAAATAAGAGGAGCTGACCATTCCCACCTGCCAGGTCGACAGCTGAGCATGGGTTAACCAAAGAGGCACGAGCGTATTCAAAACGGCAATGGATACCGTGAGCAGCAAGAGGCCGCAGAGCAATAAGAGCACTGGGCGAGAGTATGCGGACATAGTGAGATTGTGACCGAACGCGCAATGAGAGTGCGCGCATCATGCCACTGGCGATAAAAAAGTCAATCGCCTCTTATCATTTCACCGCACGATTTGTTTCCGGCTAACCGGCTGAAAAAGCGCTATGCTCAGCACAGTGCGAATTTGACGACGGAGAAACAAGATGAGTCAGGCAAATAATGCGGTGGTAGAGGCCCTGCTGGCGGACA
Organism: Serratia sp. SSNIH1; assembly: GCF_002935055.1. Classification (NCBI taxonomy): domain Bacteria; kingdom Pseudomonadati; phylum Pseudomonadota; class Gammaproteobacteria; order Enterobacterales; family Yersiniaceae; genus Serratia; species Serratia sp. SSNIH1. Next base: position 2,281,877 of record NZ_CP026383.1, on the reverse strand, counting down.
TCGGCAGCACGCAAGGTGACCTGCTGGCCATTGTGCAGCAGGTGCGGCGGATCGCTGCGGAGAGCGGCAACGGCGTCACCGAATCGGTCAAATACGGCGGCATCATGTTCTCGCATAGCCAATTTTTCTGCGGCGTTTTCGCCTACCGCAATCACGTCACGGTGGAATTCGGCCAAGGGCACCGACTGGAAGATCGCTATCAGCAACTTGAAGGCAGCGGCCAGTATCGGCGGCACATCAAGCTCCACTCGCCCGACGAGGTGAAAAGCAAGCATCTGGCGGACTACATTCAACAGGCTTATACGCTGACTACGGGCTGAATTCTCGACATAAAAAAAGCGCCCGCAGGCGCTTTTTTCGTGGTTTGCCGTTTAGCCGATATATTCCAGGCCGCCCATATAAGGACGCAGCACTTCAGGTACCTGAATGCGGCCGTCGGCCTGCTGGTAGTTTTCCAACACCGCCACCAGCGTACGGCCAACCGCCAAGCCCGAGCCGTTCAGGGTGTGGACCAGACGCGGTTTCTTGTCGGCTTTGCTGCGGCAGCGCGCCTGCATGCGGCGAGCCTGGAAGTCCCACATGTTGGAGCAGGACGAGATCTCGCGGTAGGTATCCTGCGCCGGCAGCCACACTTCCAGATCGTAAGTTTTGCACGCGCCGAAGCCCATGTCGCCGGTGCACAGCAGCACCTTGCGGTAAGGCAGGTTCAACAGCTGCAGCACTTTTTCCGCGTGGCCGGTCAGCTCTTCCAGGGCATCCATCGAATCTTCCGGACGAACGATCTGCACCATTTCAACCTTGTCGAACTGGTGCATGCGGATCAAACCGCGGGTGTCACGGCCGTAAGAACCGGCTTCAGCACGGAAGCATGGCGTGTGTGCGGTCATTTTCAGCGGCAGAGATTCCTCTTCCACGATCTCGTCGCGCACCAGGTTGGTCAGCGGCACTTCCGCCGTTGGGATCAGCGCGTAGTTGCTGCTGTCGGCTTCTTCTTCCAGCGGACGGGTATGGAACAGGTCTTCGCCGAACTTCGGCAGCTGGCCGGTACCGTACAGCGTGGCGTGGTTGACCAGGTAAGGCACGTAGGCCTCCAGGTAGCCGTGCTGCTCAGTGTGCAGATCCAGCATGAACTGGGACAGCGCACGGTGCATGCGGGCGATTTGCCCTTTCATCACCACGAAGCGCGAACCGGTCAGCTTAACCGCGGCGGCAAAATCCAGCCCGCCGGCCATTTCGCCCAGATCGACGTGATCGCGCACCGCGAAGTCGTACTGGCGCGGTTCGCCCCAGCGGGTCACTTCCAGGTTTTCGCTGTCGTCTTTACCATCCGGCACGGCGTCGTCCGGCAGGTTAGGCAGCGTCAGGGCGTAATCGCGGATCTCGCTCTGCAGCGCATCCAGCGCCGCCTTGGCGGCATCCAGCTTGTCACCCAGCTCGTTCACTTCGCGACGCAGCGGCTCGATGTCTTCCCCACGCGCTTTGGCCGCGCCGATGGATTTCGATCGGGAGTTGCGTTCCGCTTGCAGCGTTTCAGTTTCTACCTGCAGAACTTTGCGACGTTCTTCCTGCGAACGCAGCAGATCCAGATCGAGTTTAAAGCCTCGGCGAGCCAGTTTGACGGCGACTGCGTCTAGCTCATTACGCAGCAGATTGGGATCGAGCATGCTAATCCTGTGCTTGTTGTTATTGAAAGAAGTGTTGTTGTTCTATGCGGCTGATTTATAGCCGCATAAAAGAAGAGTGATACCCGCTAACCTTACCGCAACGGCCTCGCTAGCGGTAGCGTTTTGTCGGGCTATTTTGATCCTGCTCAGCCAGCCATGCCAACTTTTCGCCGATTTTCCCTTCCAGCCCGCGCGACGTCGGTTGATAGTAGCGCGTATGGGCCATTTCAGGCGGGAAATAGTTCTCGCCGGCGGCGTAGGCGTTGGGTTCGTCGTGAGCGTAACGGTACTCCGCCCCCAGCCCCATCTCCTTCATCAGCTTGGTCGGCGCGTTGCGCAAATGCTCCGGCACGTCATAATCGGCCTGCTCTTTGGCGTCGCGCATGGCGGCCTTGAACGCGGTGTAGACCGCGTTGCTTTTCGGCGCGCAGGCGAGATAAACGATCGCCTGCGCAATGGCGCGCTCGCCCTCCGCCGGCCCCACGCGGGTGAAACAATCCCAGGCGGCGATCGCCACCTGCATGCCGCGCGGATCGGCGTTGCCCACGTCTTCAGAGGCAATCGCCAGCAGGCGGCGCGCCACATAGAGCGGATCGCCGCCGGCGGTAATGATGCGCGCATACCAGTACAGCGCGGCGTCCGGCGCCGAGCCACGCACCGATTTATGCAGCGCGGAAATCAGGTCGTAATAACGGTCGCCCTTGTTGTCGAAGCGCGCGCTGCGCTCGCCCGACACCTCTTTCAGCAGCTCGGGCGTCAGCACCCGCACGCCTTTGACGTCGAGCTCCGCCATGTCCGCCATCATTTCCAGGCTGTTCAGCGCCCGGCGCGCGTCGCCGCCCACCAGTTCCGACAGCAGGCGGCGCGTTTCGGCCGGCAGCTCGACGTTCTGGCCGCCAAAACCGCGCGCCTTGTCGTTCATCGCCTGATCCAGCACCTGGCCGATGTCTTCGGCGGTCAGCGCCTTCAACAAATAGACGCGGGCGCGCGACAGCAGCGCCGAGTTCAGTTCGAACGACGGGTTTTCGGTGGTGGCACCGATAAAGGTGATGGTGCCGTCTTCGATGTGCGGCAGGAAAGCGTCCTGCTGGCTCTTATTGAAGCGGTGCACTTCGTCGACGAACAGGATGGTGCGGCGGCCGGCGTCGCGATTTTGCCGCGCCCGCTCGATCGCCTCGCGGATCTCCTTGATACCGGAGGTCACGGCGGAGATCCGTTCGACATCCGCCTGACCGTAACGGCCGATCAGCTCTGCCAGTGTCGTCTTCCCGGTGCCCGGCGGCCCCCATAAAATCATCGAGTGCAGCTGCCCGGCCTCGATGGCGCGCGGCAGCGGCTTGCCGGCGGCCAGCAGGTGCTGCTGGCCGATATACTGCGCCAGCGTGGTCGGCCGCATACGCGCGGCCAACGGCTGGAACTCGTTCTGGGAAAAATCGAGCGACAGATTATTACTCACTTGCACCTCACTGGCGCTGGTCGTCCAGCGTCACCCCCTTCGGCGGGGTAAATTTGAATTTGGCCGGATCGGCGGCGACGTTCTGCTGGCTTTTCAGCGTATAGGAACTGCGCTGACCATCCTGCTCCACCGCAGCGAAGCTACGAATGGTACCGCTGTTGGTCACGCTGATGGCGAACTGCTTCAGGTTGCCGCTGGCGGACTTCGGCGTCAGCTCGAAATCATCGCCCTTTTGCTTCACGTTGTACTGTTTCCAGTCGCTGGCATTATTGCGGGTGATCAGCATAAACGGCGTATTGCCGGTGGCGTTCTTCAGCCAGGTCGCCGTCACCTGCTCGACGAACGGGTTATAGAACCACAGGGTCTGGCCATCGGAGACCAGCACGCTCTCATCGGGCGAGGTCATGTGCCAGTTGAACAGGTTTGGCCGCTTCACCCACAGCTCGCCTTCCCCCTGTTGCACCGCGGCGCCGTCGGCGCTGGTCACGGTTTGTGAGAAGCTGGCGTGGAAACTGTTCACCTTCGCCAGGCGACTTTGCAGATCCTGTGCGGCATCGGCCAGCACGGAGGTAGAAGCGAATCCCGAAAGCAGACAGCAGGCAACTAACAGTTTTTTCATTATTCCAGATACCTTATGAAATGCGTTAACCGCAGGGCGACGCCGTGCGGGTCAAATCAACCCTATACCCGCTCACTTTACCCGAAGCCGGCGATCGGCCGGTAGGCCAATGTTCCGAGAAGAAACGGGTTTACGCTTCTTTGCACAAGGGCCGCTTAAGCGGCCCTTTCTGATTGAATTGCAATGGCTAAACGACCATCAATCGTGCCGAGGCGGCGCCAGCACCTCGCGGTTGCCGTTGTGCCCCTGCTCGCTGACGATGCCCTGCGCTTCCATCTGTTCGATGATGCGCGCCGCGCGGTTATAACCGATACGGAACTGGCGCTGCACGCCGGAGATGGAGGCGCGGCGTTTATCCACCACGAAATCCACCGCCTGGTCAAACAACGGATCCAGCTCTTCGTCACCGTCCATACCGCCGCCGGCACCGCCCTCGCCGTCTTCGCCGCCGCTGAGAATACCCTCTTTATATTGGGGCCGCTCGCGCGCTTTCCAATCCTTGACCACCGCGTGCACTTCCTGATCGCGCACGAATGCGCCATGTACGCGCACCGGAATCGAGGAGTTCGGCGCCAGATAGAGCATGTCACCCATACCCAGCAAGGACTCGGCCCCCCCCTGATCGAGGATGGTGCGGGAGTCGATTTTGCTCGACACGGTAAAGGCGATACGCGTCGGGATGTTGGCCTTGATAAGACCCGTGATCACATCCACCGACGGACGCTGGGTCGCCAGCACCAGGTGGATACCCGCCGCACGCGCTTTCTGCGCCAGGCGAGCGATCAACTCTTCGACCTTCTTGCCAACCGTCATGATCAGATCGGCGAATTCGTCGACCATCACTACGATGTACGGCTCTTTCTCCAATACCGGCGGCGTGATGTCCATGCTGTCGGTCGGCTTCCAGAACGGATCCGGGATCGGGCGCCCCATCGCTTCGGCCTGATCGACGCGCTCGTTGTAGCCGGCCAGGTTACGCACGCCCAGGGCAGACATCAGCTTGTAGCGGCGTTCCATTTCACCCACGCACCAACGCAGCGCATTGGCGGCGTCTTTCATGTCGGTGACCACATCGGTCAACAGGTGCGGAATGCCTTCGTAAACCGACAGCTCCAGCATTTTCGGGTCGATCATGATAAAGCGCACTTCTTTCGGCGTGGCTTTATACAGGATGCTCAGGATCATGGCGTTGACCCCGACCGACTTACCGGAACCGGTGGTACCGGCGACCAGCAAGTGCGGCATTTTGCCCAGATCGGCCACCACCGGCTCGCCGGAGATATCCTTACCCAATACGATGGACAGCGGCGATGGGTTGTCGCGGAAGGCCGGGCAATCCAGCACTTCGCGCAGGTACACCGTTTGCCGCTTGGCGTTCGGCAATTCCAGACCGACGTAAGGCTTGCCGGGGATCACTTCCACCACGCGCACCGCCGAAGTCGACAGCGAGCGCGCCAGATCGCGCGACAGGTTGGAAATGCGCGCCGCTTTAACGCCCGGCGCCAGATCCAGCTCGAAGCGGGTGATGACCGGCCCCGGCAGGATGTCCACCACGTCGGCTTTCACGCGGTAATCGGCCAGGCTGGCCTCCACCAGGCGCGCCTTCTGTTCCAGCGCGAAGGAGTCGACCGGCTCCACCTCTTTCGGCGCTTCGGTCAGCAGATCCAGCGTCGGCAGCGGCGTGGTCGGCTTCTGCAGCGGCTGATCGTTGCGCATCAGGAACGGGTGAATCAAGCTGTCCATCGCCGGATGTTGCTCGGCCTGAGTTTGCTGAGGCGGCTGCTGCACCGGTTGCTGGGGCTGCTGATATTGCGGCTGCGACGGCTGTTGATACTGCTGTTGCTGCGGCTGTTGGTACTGCTGAGACTGCGAGTGCGGTTGCTGAGGTTGGGCAACCGGCGCTGCAGGCTCAAACTGGCCGAACGGCACGTCGTCCTCTTGCTCGCTTTGCTGTTCAATGCGCTCTTCAAGCTGCGGGGACAGCGTGAACATCGGCTCGCTCGGGCCATCGTCCACTAAATCCGCCATCGGCGAGAAGCTGAAAGCATTGCGGGTATCGACCGGGCTGGCAGCCGGCGCCTGCGGGGCCGGTTCTTGCTGGCCGTAGCGCGCCTGCTGCTGCTCGGCGAATGCCTGGCGCAGCGCGGCCTCTTGCAGCGCCTCTTCGTCGTTCTGTTGATAACCTTCGCCGTAACGTTGGCTCTGCTGTTCGGCAAACGCCTTGCTCAGCTCGGCTTCCTGCAGGGCGCTCTCGTCATCTTGCTCCGGCGCGTAGCTTTCGCCGTAGCGTTGGCTTTGCTGCTCGGCAAACGCCTGACGCAGCGCAGCTTCCTGCAGCGCCTCTTCTTCCTGCGGGCTCACCGCCGTCGGCTGCTGAGGCTCCACCTCGGCCTGGCGCTGTTCCTGCTCGGCCGCACGCTGCGAAGGCAGCTTGATGCCGTAAGAAGCTAGCTCTCGGCGGGTCGGAATACGTACCGGATTCGGCCGCGGCAGCTCAGGGCCGATGCCCTGCTTAACCTGCGGATTGCCGTCGCTGGTGGCCGTGAAAGCCGGCATGAAGGTCGCCGCTGCGGCGCCCGCAGCGGCAGCGGCTGCCGTATCCAGCTGTGGCTTGGCGCCGGTGGCGCTGAACCCCCCCGCTCCGCTGACGTCGGCACTGTCGCGCTGCGCGGCGGTAAAATCAAAGGGAGAACGCGCCGGCGGCTGCGGCGCAGCCGGCTCTTGCCAATTGCCCAGGCGCGGCTCATCGTCGTCCCGATAAGGATCGACGGGACGCGTCGCCTTAGGCGCAGGCGTTTCTTCCGGGATTTCGAAGGAATACAGCGGCGGCGTGGCGTCTTGCGCCGGGGCGCTCACCGGGTGCTGATTGACCGAGGCCGGCGCGGCCGGCGCCACCGTGACCGACGGCGCCTGTGTGGCGATCGGTGCGGCAACGGGCTCGTGGATCTCTGCCGTCACCGCCGGTGCAGGCGAAGCCGCCGGCGCGATTGGCGCGGCGTCGGCTTCAACCTCACCATCGTCGGCTCGCAGGCCGCTGAGCAACGGATCGGCGGCGTCTTCCGCCGCCTCTTTGGCGCTTTCGGTGACAGAAGGCGCGGAGAACAGCACGTCGTCATCGGCGGCCGCGGCTCCGGCGGCGGTCGCGGCAACCGCGGCTGCGGCGCCCTTCCCTGCCTGCTCAGGCTCGTCGTCAACGTAACGTTCGTCATCCTCGAAATAGCGCTCTTCGCGGCGTGAGCGGTTGGTCATCACCGTCGCGACGCCCAGCACAGCACCGCCGATCTTCTCGGCGATCACCAGCCAGGACCAGCCGGTAAACAGCGTCAGCCCCGCCGCCCACACGCACAGCAGCGCCAGCGTGGCGCCGATGCCGTTGAACCACGGCAACATGGCGTTGCTCAGCAGGCTGCCGATCACGCCACCGGAAGCGAAGTAATAGAGATCGTCAACGTTCAGCGCCGCCAACCCACAGGAGGTAAGCACTAACGCCAGGGTGCCGATCAGGCGCAGGGAGAGCGCGAAATAGTCGATGTAGTCTCTGTTGCCGCGCTGGCGATAGGCCGCCCAGCACAGGACCAGCATGATCGGCGGTATCGCGTAGGCGAGCACCCCGAAGGTGAAGAACAGCGTGTCGGCCAACCAGGCCCCAACACCGCCGCCCAAATTGTGAATCGGCTCATGCCACGCGGTCTGCGACCAGCTTGGGTCAGACGGGTTGAAGCTGACCAGCGCAGCCATGAGGTAAACGGCAAAAATCGCTACCACGATAAGCACAGCTTCCAGCAAACGCCGGCCACTGCTGAGTCTTTTCAGGGTAACTTCTTTATCTTCTGTATATTCCTGGCTCAAGAAAGGCTCTCCAGGTTCCTGTTAGCTGACATAGCAACAGCGCCGAGAAGCTTCCCCGGCGCCGAAACTGTATGAATAAACAGGAGTGTAACCAATTTAATCAGGTTTTGCACCTGCACCTTACCGTGTTTTGATAACCAGACGGTTACTCTGTTTCACTTCTTCCATCACTACGTAGGTACGGGTGTCGTTGACCCCCGGCAGACGCAGCAAGGTTTCACCCAACAGTTTGCGGTAAGCCGACATGTCCGGTACGCGGGTTTTCAACAGGTAGTCGAAATCACCGGAAACCAGATGACACTCCTGAATTTCTTCAAGCTTCTGCACTGCCGAGTTGAATTGCTCAAACACATCCGGCGCGCCGCGGTTCAGCGTGATCTCCACGAAAACCAGCAGGGACGCATCCAGATAATGCGGGTTAAGCAATGCGGTATAGCCATGAATGAAACCCTGGCGCTCGAGACGGCGCACGCGTTCTAAACATGGTGTCGGGGATAACCCCACGCGCTTCGAAAGCTCGACGTTCGAAATACGCCCATCCTTCTGCAGCTCATTCAGGATGTTGCGGTCGATACGGTCAAGATCTTTACCCGGGCGTTTCTTGTTGTCTGCCATTATTATTGTCTCTCTTATTTTCTTCCGTGCACTTGCCACACCCTAGCCAACGTCAATGTGTAAGGGTTCGTTCCAAGCGAAGACCCGATGCCTGTCATGTGCTTCTTCACTACCATCATTCCACGCCGCGCAGCCTGTCTGTCCAACCCCGCGCGACGCCGGTAACGACGTTTAGGTCGAGAAAAAATCAGCAAACGCTTGCGCGCCCTGCTCCGCACATCCACCGCGCATTGCCGACTCGCGGCGCAAATACGTACGATTTGCTGGTGTTACGGGGATAATTTCTTCTTCCTATGATGTTTTCGCAAATGCGCAGCGGATTGTCAAAGTAAAAGAAGCAAAATCAGAACAACGTACCGTCACGAAAAGTCTGCATCCCATTTTTGGTTATGAATCGCTGGCAGATAAACCCCGGCAGGGAGCGGCTGAAGTCGCAGAATGCGCCGTTTTTGCGCGGTTGGCGATTCGGCAGCCGAATGCGGCTTTGATAAGGTAAATTTCTGCGTTCAGCGTACGATTTGCCGACAGCGGGTGCATTAATAGGCGACAACTATCATACAAATCGTTAACAACGTCGCCCGGCGCTTTTTTTACTGCGCCATTTTCCCTACAATCGGTTCCATTGTCCGCCATTGTGGAATAAAGAGGTTATTCATGGGCACGGCTAAACATAGCAAATTACTGATTCTGGGCTCCGGCCCGGCCGGTTACACCGCCGCCGTTTACGCGGCGCGCGCCAACCTGAGCCCGGTGCTGATCACCGGTATGGAACAAGGCGGCCAGCTGACCACCACCACCGAAGTGGAAAACTGGCCGGGCGACGCCGAAGGCCTGACCGGCCCGGCGCTGATGGAGCGCATGCGCGAGCACGCGGAGAAGTTCCAGACTGAAATCGTCTTCGATCACATCAACAGCGTCGATCTGCAGCAGCGTCCGTTCCGCCTGTTCGGCGACAGCGGTGAATACAGCTGCGACGCGCTGATCATCGCAACCGGCGCCTCCGCCCGCTACCTTGGCCTGCCTTCCGAAGACGCGTTCAAGGGCAAAGGCGTTTCCGCCTGTGCGACCTGCGACGGTTTCTTCTACCGCAACCAGAAAGTCGCCGTGGTCGGCGGCGGCAACACCGCCGTTGAAGAAGCGCTGTACCTGTCCAATATCGCCGCCGAGGTTCACCTGATCCACCGCCGCGACAGCTTCCGTTCGGAGAAGATCCTGATCGACCGGCTGATGGAAAAAGTGAAAAGCGGCAACATCGTGCTGCACACCGACCATACGCTGGACGAAGTGCTGGGCGATGAAATGGGCGTGACCGGCGTGCGTATCCGCAGCACCAAAGCGGAAAACGAAACCCGTGAACTGGAACTGGCCGGCGTGTTCATCGCCATCGGCCACAGCCCGAACACCGGCATTTTCGGCGGCCAGCTGGAGCTGGAAAACGGCTACATCAAGGTACAGTCCGGCATTCACGGCAATGCGACCCAAACTACCATCCCCGGCGTCTTCGCCGCAGGCGACGTGATGGATCACATTTACCGCCAGGCGATCACCTCCGCCGGCACCGGCTGTATGGCGGCGCTGGACGCAGAGCGTTACCTGGACGGCATCGCCGGCGCAGAAGTCTGCTAAGGCTTTCTCGCCACCAGCAAAAAGCGGCTCTCGAGCCGCTTTTTTTGTCTTCGCTCTTCAAGAGGATGCACGCCGATGCATAATCTTCTTCACTGGCGCCTGCTGGTTGCCGTCGCCGACAGCGGCACCATCACTCAGGCTGCCGCGCTCTGCGGTATGACGCAGTCTGCCGCCAGCCAGGCCATCGCTCAACTGGAGACAATGCTGAGCACCCGGCTTTTGGTTCGCCAACCGCACAATGTCGTCTTGACCCAAAGCGGCCTACAGATCGTCACCCATGCCCGCACGATGTTGGAAGCACTGCGAGCCATTCAGCAGTGTGCGCAACAAGCCGGTAACGCGCACGCGGGCAAAATACGCCTGGCCAGTTTCCCGTCGGCATTCAGCAAGCTGTTGCCGCCGCTGCTGCGCAAATTTCGCCGTCTGTACCCCGACATTGAGCTGATTACGCTCGAGGGCACCGATCACGAAGTGGAGAGCTGGTTAACATCGGCAACGGCAGACATCGGCGTGGTGCTCAATCCGGCGCCGGAGCGGCTGTGCTTCCCTTTGGGAGAGGATGCCTGGCTGGCGGTCGTGCCCAGCGCGCACCCGCTGGCGCGAGCGCGGCGGCCGGTGGCGCTGGATGCCCTGTTCCGGCTGCCTTTTATCCTGGCGACCGGCGGGTGTGATGTGAATGCGCAACGATTGGCGCAGCAGTCAGGTTTGGCGCTGGCCGATATCCGCGCCACCGTCAGCGATTGGCAAACGGCGTTGACGCTGGTCAGGGAGGGCACGGGCGTTGCGCTGATGCCCGCCTCCGTGATCCCGCCCGACGCGCTCGGGGTTTGCGCTCTGCCGCTCGTTGCGCCGATTTATCGCCGTTTCGGCCTCGCGTGCTCATCCGATGCGGCGGCCCAGCCCCCCGTCCAAACCCTGCTGAGTTACCTGCGAGAACGGGAGCAAACCCTGACCAGTCGCTGAGCTAATAGCGGCTTTCTGAAATTTCCATTTTCCCGCCGCTGCCCGTGTCGGCATGCTGTGGCAAGCGTTCTCATTGACCCACAAGGAAATAGCATGAAGCTGTATTTTGCTCCCGATGCCTGCTCGCTTGCCCCACATATCGTCCTGCGCGAATTAGCGCTCCCTTTCACCCTGATCAGGGTGAACAATCGCAGCAAGCGCTGCGCCGACGGTGAGGATTTCTATCGCATCAACCCCAAAGGCTACGTCGCCGCCCTGCAACTGGACGATGGCAATGTGATCACCGAAGGCCCAGCCATCGTTCAATACCTCGCCGACCTGCGCCCAGAGTGCCGGCTGGCGCCGCCACCGACGGCCTTTGAGCGAGTACGGCTGCAGGAATGGCTTAATTTCATCACCAGCGAGATCCATGCCGGCGCCGCCCCTTTATTCAATGATGCCTTGCCCGACGGCGCCAAGACGTTGTTGCGCGACAAGTTGAGGCGGCGATTGGGTTATATCGCGCAAGCTTTGGCACCGCAAACTTATCTGCTGGGAACGCATTTCAGCGTCGCAGACGCTTATCTGTTTACCGTGTTGCGCTGGATGGCGCGCTTCGAGATTTCGTTGAGCGAGTGGCCGCCGCTCCAGCATTATGTGGCGCGGATCGCAGGGCGAGCGTCGGTGTGCGCCGCTCTGGAAGCCGAGGCCGCGAGTGAGGAAGTCAAATAGTCGGTAACGCGTCTGTTATAGCCACATTTGGCCGCTTTATTATTTTCAGTCTGCCGGGTGACGAGGTAACATGGGACCTCGCTTGTTTGTCGCCGATTGCGCCAAACACTATTATTTAACAGTACGTTAACCCAGCCCGTAACAAACGGGCGCCGGCGACGCAGACGCATATCTGATGAAAAAAACCAGACAGCAACAGTTAACCCGTTGGCTTAAAACCCAGAGTTCGTTAGCGCAGCGTTGGCTGCGCCTTTCCATGCTGTTGGGGCTGTTCAGCGGCCTGCTGATCGTGGCGCAGGCGTGGCTGCTGGCCAGCCTGCTGCACGCCCTGATCATCGAGCATACCCCACGCGAACAGCTGATCCCTTCGTTTATCTGGCTGGCCGCTGCGTTCGCGCTGCGGGCGCTGTTAAGCTGGCTGCGGGAACGGATCGGTTTCCTGTGTGGGCAGGTGATCCGCCAGCGCATGCGCCAACAGGTGCTGGATAAGCTGCAGCAGCTCGGCCCGGCCTGGATCCAGGGCAAACCGGCGGGCAGCTGGGCCAGCATCATCGTCGAGCAGATCGAGGATATGCAGGACTATTACTCGCGCTATCTGCCGCAGATGTATCTGGCGGTTTTCATCCCGCTGCTGATTTTGATCGCCGTCTTCCCGATCAATTGGGCCGCAGGCATCATTCTGCTGGCGACCGCGCCGCTGATCCCGCTGTTTATGGCGCTGGTCGGCATGGGAGCCGCCGACGCCAACCGCCGTAACTTCGTGGCGCTGGCGCGATTAAGCGGCAACTTCCTCGACCGCCTGCGCGGCCTGGACACCCTGCGGCTGTTCGACCGCGCGCAGGCCGAAACCGCGCAGATCGCCAAATCCTCCGAAGACTTCCGCGGCCGCACCATGGAAGTGCTGCGCCTGGCCTTCCTCTCTTCCGGCGTGCTGGAGTTCTTCGCCTCGATCTCCATCGCCGTGGTGGCGGTGTACTTCGGCTTTTCCTACCTCGGCGAACTCAACTTCGGCAGCTACGGCCTCGGCGTGACGCTGTTTTCCGGTTTTCTGGTGTTGATTCTGGCGCCGGAGTTTTTCCAACCGCTGCGCGATCTCGGCACCTTCTACCATGCCAAAGCGCAGGCGATCGGCGCGGCGGAAGCGCTGGAAACCTTCCTCAGCGCCGAAGGCGAGCAGATGGGCAGCGGCACGCGGCAACTGCCCACCGATCAACCGCTGACGCTGCAGGCCAGCGCGTTGGAAATCCTGTCGCCGAACGGCGTACTGCTGGCCGGGCCGCTGAGCTTCACCCTGCAACCGCAGCAGCGCGTGGCGCTGGTCGGGCTGAGCGGCGCCGGTAAAAGCTCGCTGCTGAATCTGCTGCTCGGCTTCCTGCCCTATCGCGGGTCGTTGACCGTCAACGGCATTGAGCTGCGTGAACTGTCCGCCGAAACCTGGCGTCAGCAGCTGAGCTGGGTCGGCCAGAACCCGCACCTGCCGGCGCAAACCCTGCGCGCCAATATTCTGCTGGGCTGCCCGCAGGCCGACGAAGCGCAGCTGCAGCAGGCGGTGGAACTCGCCTACGTCAGCGAACTGCTCCCTTATCTGCCGCAGGGGCTCGACACCGAAGTGGGCGACAACGCCGCTCGCCTGTCGGTCGGCCAGGCGCAGCGCGTGGCGGTCGCCCGGGCGCTGATCGGCCCGCGCAGCCTGCTGCTGCTGGATGAACCGGCCGCCAGCCTCGACGCCCACAGCGAACAACGGGTGATGCAGGCGTTGAATGCCGCTTCGCATCAGCAAACCACCCTGCTGGTAACGCACCAGCTGGAAGATACCGAAGACTACGATCAGATTTGGGTGATGGATAACGGGCGCATCGTGCAACAGGGTGATTACGCCACCCTCAGCGCCCAACCGGGCCTGTTTGCCACTCTGATCGCCCATCGCCGCGGGGAGCTTTAATCATGCGCGTTTTGCTGCCGTTTTTGGCGTTGTATCGCCGCCATAGCCTGCTGATTAGCCTCGGCATCCTTTTGGCGATCGTCACTCTGCTGGCCAGCATCGGCCTGCTGGCACTCTCCGGCTGGTTCCTGGCCGCCTCGTCGCTGGCCGGATTGGCGGGCCTGTTGACCTTCAACTACATGCTGCCGGCCGCCGGCGTGCGCGGCGCGGCAATCTTCCGCACCGCCGGGCGCTATGCAGAGCGAGTCGTCAGCCACGACGCCACCTTCCGCGTGCTGTCGCATCTGCGGGTGTTCACCTTCAGCAAGATCCTGCCGCTGACGCCGGGCGGCGTCGCCCGCTTCCGCCAAGCCGACCTGCTCAACCGCCTGGTGGCGGACGTGGACACGCTGGATCATCTTTATCTGCGGGTGATCTCGCCGCTGATCAGCGCGGCGGTGGTGATCCTGGTGGTCACCTACGGCCTGAGCTGGCTCGATCCTGCGCTCGCCCTGACGCTGGGCGGCATTCTGTTACTGTTGCTGCTGCTGGTGCCGCCGGTGTTCTATCGCGCCGGCAAGCCGATCGGCGGCCAGCTTACCGCCCTGCGCGGCCAATACCGTACCGACCTGACCGCCTGGCTGCAGGGGCAGGCCGAGCTGGTGGTGTTCGGTGCCGTCAACGACTTCCGCCAGACCCTGAACGCCACCGAACAGCGGTGGCAACGCCGCCAGTGGCAGCAGGCCTCGCTGAGCGGCAAAGCGCAGGCGTTGATGATCCTCGCCAGCGGGCTGACGGTGACGCTGTTGCTGTGGCTGACCGCCGCCGGCATCGGCGGCGATACCCAACCCGGTGCGCTGATCGCACTGTTTGTCTTCGCCGCGCTGGCGTCGTTCGAAGCGCTGATGCCGGTCGCCGGTGCCTTCCAGCATCTCGGTCAGGTGATCGCCTCCGCCACGCGGGTCAAACAGATCATCGATCGTCAGCCGGAGGTCACCTTCCCGGCCACCGGCCCGGCCGCCGCCGATCGCGCTCAGCTTAGCCTGCGGCAGCTGAGTTTCACCTACCCCGACCAGCCGCAGCCGGTGCTGCGCGACGTCACGCTCGAGGTCGCGGCCGGCGAACACATCGCCTTGCTCGGCCGCACCGGCTGCGGCAAGTCCACCCTGCTGCAGCTGCTGACCCGCGCCTGGCGCACCGACGGCGGCAACATTCTGCTCAACGGCGAACCGCTGGAGGATTATGATGAAACCACGCTGCGTCGGATGACCACGGTCGTCAGCCAGCGGGTGCATATCTTCAGCGATACGCTGCGGGAAAACCTGCGGCTGGCCGCGCCGGACGCCGACGACGCTCGCCTGAGCGAGGTGCTGCAGCAGGTGGGGCTCGGCAAATTGCTGGACAGCGACAGCGGGCTGAACGCCTGGCTGGGCGAAGGCGGCCGGCAGCTGTCCGGCGGCGAACAGCGCCGTCTGGGCATCGCCCGCGCGCTGCTGCACCCAGCCCCGCTGCTGCTGCTCGACGAACCGACCGAAGGGCTGGACGCCGAAACCGAGCAGCAGATCCTGGCGCTGCTGCGCCGGCATTGTCAGGGCAAGACGCTGATCCTGGTGACGCACCGTCTGTACGGCCTGGAGCATCTCGACCGCATTTGCGTGATGGACGACGGCCGGATTGTCGAACAGGGCGATCACGCCACCCTGATGCGCCGGCAGGGCCGCTATGCCCGCTTTCGCAACCGTATCAGCAACCTGGCGCCGTAATCGGCCCGTAGAGGACGCAGAGAGCCTGTATGCGCATCGTTAAGCTTTCCCCCCAGTCGCTGGCGTTTCCCTCGCCTGAGGGCGCCCTGCGCGACCCTAACGGCTTGCTGGCTATCGGCGGCGACCTGACGGCGCCGCGGCTGCTGGCGGCCTACGAGCGCGGCATCTTCCCCTGGTACTCGCCGGGGGAAGCGATTCTGTGGTGGTCGCCCGATCCGCGTGCGGTGCTGTTCCCGGCCGAGTTTCATCTCAACCGCAGCCTGAAACGCTTTTTGCGCCACGATCCGTTTCGCATCACGCTCAATCACGACTTCGCCGCGGTGATCGCCGCCTGCGCCCACCGGCCGGATGAAGGCACCTGGATCGGCCCGGAGGTACAGCGCGCCTATCAGCATCTGCACCGCCTCGGCTATGCGCACTCGGTGGAGGTGTGGCAGGATGATCAACTGGTCGGCGGCATGTACGGCGTGGCGCAGGGCGCGTTGTTCTGCGGCGAATCGATGTTCAGCCGCGTCACCAACGCCTCAAAATGCGCATTGATGGCCTTTTGCCGCCATTTTGCTGCTTATGGCGGGGAATTGATTGACTGCCAGGTGCTGAACGCTCACACTGCCCGCCTTGGCGCGCGTGAAATTCCGCGCCGTCAATTTTTGCAGCAGCTCAGCACCCTTCAACGGCGGCCTTTGGCGCCGGCGTGCTGGGAGCCGCAAGTTATATCCCCACAGCCGGCTGAACCGCCCTCTCCAGTAAACTAATTGGTGGAAACGGTGCAATGTTCACCGACACATCTTTACATAATGGGGGTTTTTCGGCATTATCTTGCCGGTTAAAAACTAAGGTAGTTAGACCTAGAGGATTCGATGGCCAAAGAAGACAATATTGAAATGCAGGGCACCGTTCTTGATACGCTGCCGAACACCATGTTCCGCGTTGAATTGGAAAACGGGCACGTGGTAACCGCACACATCTCCGGTAAAATGCGTAAAAACTATATCCGCATCCTGACGGGCGACAAAGTCACTGTAGAGCTGACCCCGTACGACCTGAGCAAAGGCCGCATTGTCTTCCGTAGCCGTTAATCGGCTCACCGCGCGCCACACGCTGGCGGCATCGAGGATGTAATCCCTCGGGAGCCCTTTCCGTTTACCCCCGCAGCGACGTTATACAACGGGTTGCAGGTGCGCAGGTAAACTGAGAGGGCTCACTCGTTTCTGTTGTACGGTGAATCTCACCCATAAAAAAAGCGATGCCGAAGCATCGCTTTTTCTTTGCCTGAAGGCGGCCTTAGTGCACCGCGCCCTCGTCCGCCTTGCGCTTGGCGGCGCTGAGGAAGTGGTAGGTCAGCTGTTTCTTGTCTTTGTCCAGCTCGACCTTCACGGAACCGCCGTCCACCAGCGAGCCGAACAGCAGTTCGTTGGCCAACGGTTTTTTCAGGTTCTCCTGCATGACGCGCGCCATCGGACGAGCGCCCATCGCACGGTCGTAGCCCTTCACCGACAGCCAGTCGCGCGCATCATCGCTCACTTCCAGCGAGACGCCCTTCGCATCCAGCTGCGCCTGCAGTTCGACGATGAACTTGTCGACCACCTGCTGGATCACCTCGGTAGACAGATGGTTGAACCAGATGATGTTGTCCAGACGGTTTCGGAACTCCGGCGTAAACACCTTCTTGATCTCTTCCATCGCGTCGGTGCTGTTGTCCTGCTGCACCAGGCCGATCGACTTGCGTTCGGTTTCCCGCACCCCGGCGTTGGTGGTCATCACCAGGATCACGTTGCGGAAGTCCGCCTTGCGGCCGTTGTTGTCGGTCAGCGTCCCGTTGTCCATCACCTGCAGCAGCAGGTTGAACACGTCCGGATGCGCCTTCTCGATCTCATCGAGCAGCACCACCGCATGCGGATGCTTGATCACCGCATCGGTCAGCAACCCGCCCTGATCGTAACCGACATAGCCCGGAGGCGCGCCGATCAGACGGCTGACGGTATGCCGCTCCATGTACTCGGACATGTCGAAACGCAGCAGCTCGATATCCATCGCCTTGGCCAACTGTACGGTGACCTCGGTTTTCCCGACCCCGGTCGGCCCGGCGAACAGGAAGGAACCGACCGGCTTGCGCTCGTGGCCCAGACCGGCGCGGCTCATTTTGATCGCCTCGGTCAACGCTTCGATCGCCTGATCCTGGCCGAACACCAGCATCTTCAGGCGATCGCCCAGGTTTCTCAGCACGTCGCGATCGCTGGCCGACACGGTTTTCTCCGGGATGCGAGCGATGCGCGCCACCACGGATTCGATATCGGCCACGTTGACGGTTTTCTTGCGCTTGCTGGCCGGCATCAACCGGCTGCGGGCGCCCGCCTCGTCGATCACGTCGATCGCCTTGTCCGGCAGATGACGATCGTTGATGTATTTCACCGACAGCTCCACCGCGGCGCGGATCGCCTTGGCGGTATAACGCACGTCGTGGTGCGCTTCATACTTGGCCTTCAGGCCGTTGATGATCTGAACGGTCTCTTCCGCCGTCGGCTCGGTGATGTCGATCTTCTGGAAACGGCGCGCCAGGGCGCGATCCTTTTCGAAGATGTTGCTGAACTCCTGGTAGGTGGTCGAGCCGATCACCCGGATCTTGCCGCTCGACAGCAGCGGTTTGATCAGGTTGGCGGCATCCACCTGCCCACCGGAAGCCGCGCCGGCGCCGATGATGGTGTGAATTTCATCGATGAACAAAATGCTGTTCTGATCCTGTTCCAGCTGCTTGAGCAGCGCTTTGAAACGCTTCTCAAAGTCGCCGCGGTATTTGGTGCCGGCCAGCAGTGAACCGATATCCAGCGAATACAGCGTGCAGTCCGCCATCACTTCCGGCACGTCACCCTGCACGATACGCCAGGCCAGCCCTTCGGCGATGGCGGTCTTGCCGACGCCGGATTCGCCGACCAGCAGCGGGTTGTTTTTACGACGGCGGCACAGCACCTGAATCGCGCGCTCCAGCTCACGATCGCGGCCGATCAACGGATCGATGCCGCCCACACGGGCCAACTGATTGAGGTTGGTGGTGAAGTTTTCCATACGGTCTTCCCCTCCGGACTGCTCTTCGTTCACCGGGTTTTCCGCATTCGGCGCTTGGCCCGGCTCGTCTTTACGCGTGCCATGTGAAATGAAGTTCACCACGTCGAGACGGCTGACGTCGTGTTTGCGCAGCAGATAGGCCGCCTGCGACTCCTGCTCGCTGAAGATGGCCACCAACACGTTGGCGCCGGACACTTCGCTGCGGCCGGAAGATTGCACATGGAAGACCGCGCGCTGCAGCACGCGCTGGAAGCTGAGCGTCGGCTGAGTGTCGCGCTCTTCTTCGCCGGCGGGCAGCGTCGGTGTGGTTTGTTCGATGAAGGCTTCCAGCTCCTGGCGCAACGCGGCCAGATCCACCGTACATGCCTCAAGCGCTTCTCGCGCGGCAGGGTTGCTCAGCAACGCCAGCAACAGGTGCTCCACGGTCATAAACTCGTGTCTGTGCTCACGCGCCCTGGCGAAAGCCATGTTGAGACTGAGTTCCAGTTCTTGATTGAGCATAAGCACCTCCCCAATAGATTGCCTTATTCAGGCTTTTTCCAGCGTACAAAGCAACGGATGCTCGTTCTCCCTTGCGTACCGGTTCACATGAACGACTTTGGTTTCCGCCACCTCGGCGGTAAAAACACCACAGATCGCCTTGCCTTGATAGTGGACCGTGAGCATCAGTTGCGTTGCGCGTTCAATATCATAAGAAAAGAACTTTTGCAGAACGTCAATCACAAATTCCATCGGTGTGTAATCGTCGTTGTTAAGTATAACTTTATACATAGACGGCGGTTTTACCGCATCGATTTGTTTTTCTTCGGCCAAGTGTTCAAAGTTTAGCCAGTCGTTGTTATTGCCCATCGCTGCTCATCTTCTCTGCTCTGCCCTCTTATATGGGGGCAGGTTTCGGTTATTCAAAGTGGGGGATAGTTACTATTTTATCATCTTCGGCTTCGTCCCGCCGCACTGTAACGTGCGCAAAAAAACGGGCCAATTGTGACTGAATCGTGGCAATAGCGTTACCTGCTTCAAACTTTGGTGAACTGCTCCCCGCCGACAAAAGCCGATCCCTTGACGGCCCGATCATTTGCTCTAGAGTGTAAATTCGTGGCTGGTGGTCTTTTAACCACCCTTTGTCCACGCTGCTACCTGCCCACGGCGGGTGCGAAATCAGTTATTCATCTCACTTAAAATAGCGTTGCGAGGGATGTAAAAGCATGGAGACGGGTACTGTTAAATGGTTTAACAACGCCAAAGGTTTTGGCTTCATCTGCCCAGCCGGCGGTGGCGAAGATATTTTCGCGCATTATTCCACCATCAAGATGGATGGTTACAGAACGTTGAAGGCGGGCCAGCAGGTCAGCTTCGACGTGCATCAAGGGCCAAAAGGGAACCATGCCAGCCTTATTGTGCCGGTGGAAAGCGAGGCGCTGTCCTAAACGCTTCCGGCAGCGTCGCGCTGCATTGACCGTACTGCGATAAAAATGCCAGCCGCCGTGTGACTGGCATTTTTTATGCCTTTTACTTACTCGCGCGCCAGCGCATCGATCGGATTCAGCCGCGCGGCATTGCGCGCCGGCAGGTAGCCGAACACCACGCCGATGCCGGTGGAACAAAGGAACGCGCTCAGCAACGCCGCCGGCGGGAAGCTGATCTGCCAGCCCGGCAATACCAGCTGCACCGCCAGGCCGATGGCGAACGACAGCGTAATCCCCAGCGCGCCCCCCACCAGGCAGACCAACACCGCCTCGATCAGGAACTGCTGCAACACGTCGCCGGAACGGGCGCCCACCGCCATGCGGATGCCGATCTCGCGCGTGCGTTCGGTCACCGATACCAGCATGATGTTCATCACGCCAATACCGCCGACCACCAGCGAAATCACCGCCACCAGCGTCAGGAACAGCTGCAGCGTGCGGGTGGTTTTCTCGGCGGTTTGCACCAGGCTGTCCATGTTATAGGTGAAGAAGTCCTTCTTGCCGTGACGCAGCGTCAACAGGCGCGACAGCTGCTGTTCCGCTTCCTTGCTGTCGTAGCCGTCGCGGATGCGCACGGTGATCGAGTCAAAATAATTGTTGCCCATCAGCCGGTTGGCCATGGTGCTGTAAGGCACCCACACGTTCAGCGTCTTGCTGCTGCCGAACATCGACTGTTTCTCCTTGGCCACGCCGACCACCGTCGCCGGCATGTTGCCTACCAGGATCACCTCGCCCACCACGTTCTTCTGGTGCGGGAACAGCCGCCGCTGGGTATTGGCGTCGATCACTACCGTCTGCGCCTGCGACTGCACCTGCAGCGGATCGATGCCGACGCCCTGGGTAAAGCTCATGCCGTACACGCGGAAGAACTGCTCGCTGACGCCGTTGACGTTGGCCGCCGCGTCGACGTTGCCCAAGCGCAGCCGCATGCTGCTGCTGATGCTCGGCGACAGCGCGCTGATGTAAGGCTGTTCACGCAGCGCATCGAGATCGCCGTATTTCAACGATTGCCGGTAGGTCGGATCGTCATCGCCGAAGTCCTTGCCGGGATAGATATCGACGGTGTTGGTGCCGATGGATTTGATGTCCGCCAGCACCATCTGCTTGGCGGCGTCGCCGATCACCAGGATCGACACCACCGAGGCGATGCCGATAATGATGCCAAGCATGGTCAGCGCGGTGCGCATCTTGTTGGCCGCCATCGCACGCCAGGCCATCACCAGCGCCTCGCGGAAACGGCCGCCCACCTGCCGCCAGGAAGCCGCCGCGGCGGCCAGCGCCAACGGCTTGGCCTGCGCATTCTCCTGCGGTGCCGGACGCGAATCGGCGATAATCTCGCCGTCGCGGATCTCGATGATCCGCTCCGCCTGGCGCGCTACCGCCGGATCGTGAGTCACCAGGATCACGGTATGGCCCTGGGCGCACAGCTGTTTGAGGATCGCCATCACCTCTTCGCCGGAGTGGCTGTCGAGCGCACCGGTCGGTTCATCCGCCAGGATCACCTGCCCGCCGTTCATCAGGGCGCGGGCGATGCTGACGCGCTGCTGCTGGCCGCCGGAAAGCTGGCTCGGCCGGTAGTTGACGCGCTCCCCCAGCCCCAGACGCCGCAACAGCGCCACCGCCCGTTCGCGCCGCGCCGCTTTGCCCAGCCCCGCGTACACCGCCGGCACTTCGACGTTGTGCGCCGCGCTCAGGTGCGGCAGCAGATGATAGCGCTGAAAGATAAAGCCGAAATGCTCGCGCCGCAGCTGCGCCAGCGCATCGTCGCTCAGCGTCGCCACATCCTGCCCGGCCACCCGATACACGCCGGCGCTCGGCTTGTCCAGACAGCCGAGAATGTTCATCAGCGTCGATTTGCCGGAGCCGGAAGCCCCCATGATCGCCACCATTTCACCGGCTTCGATGCTCAGGCTGATCCCCTTCAGCACCTCCACCGTCTGCTCGCCGGAACGGTAACTGCGGCGGATGCCGCTCAGCTGCAACAGCGCCGCCATCAGCCGGCCTCCACGCCGCCGCGGCTGACGATCACCTCATCGCCCGCCTCGAGGCCGCTGAGGATCTGCACGTCGATATTGTTGCGCAGGCCGATAGCCACCTCGCGCTTCTCTTCCTTGCCCTGTTTCAGCACCGAGACGTGGTAGCGATTGTCGGCGATCTGATCGCCCAGCGCCGCCAGTGGGATCACCAGCGCCTGCTCAACGCCGGCCAGCTGAATATGCACCTGCGCCGTCATTTGTAAGCGCAGCAACCTTTTCGGGTTGGGCACTTCGAAACGCGCGTAATAGAAGATGGCGTTGTTGACCTTTTCCGGCGTCGGCTGAATGTCTTTCAGCACGCCGTCGAAGCGCCGGGTCGGATCGCCCAGCACCGTGAACCAGGCCTTCTGACCCGGCTTGAGGTTAATGACGTCGGCCTCCGATACCTGCGCCTTCACCAGCATGGTGCCGAGATCCGCCAGCGTCAGAATGTTCGGTGCCTGCTGCGCCGCGATCACCGTCTGGCCCTGCAGCGTGGTGATCTGCACCACGTCGCCATCCATCGGCGCCTCGATGCGGGTATAGGCCAGGTTGATCTTGGCGGTATCCAGGCTGGCCTGGTTCCGCGCGATCTGCGCATTGATGGTGCCCACCTGCGCCTTCTTCACCGCCAGCTGCGTCGCCGCCTGATCCAGATCCTGGCGCGACACTGCCTGCAGTTTGGCCAGCGCCTGGTTGCGCTGCAGCGTGACCGCCGCCAGCTGCTGTTCGGCCTGCACCTGCAACAGTTGCGCATGCAGCTCACGCAGCGTCGCCTCGCCTTCGCGGATGCTGTTCTGCGCCTGTTGCGGATCGATAACCCCCAGCAACTGGCCTTTCTTCACCTTGTCGCCGATCTCGACATACAGCTTTTTCAGCTGCCCGCTGACCTGCGCACCGACGTCAACCTTGCGCACCGCGTCCAGCTGGCCGGTCGCCAACACGTTCTGCTGCAGATCGCGCTGGGTGGCCTTTACCGTTTTGAAATCGGTTGGCGCCGGATGGCGAAAGTGCCAAACGGCCGCCGCGGCAAGCGCAGCAATGACCGCCAGAGCGAGTATCCAGCGGCGTTTATGTCCTTTAAACCCTGTCAAAATTGACCTGCCTGTGCTTGTGAATATCAACCGCCCTTTGCGGCGGCGGAGCTAAATTAGCACGCACCGTAGGGAATAACTAAACCTTAGCTCAACACAATGTGGAGACACGCCTGGTTACAGTTCAGCATTGAACTCCCGTTTAGTGAAGCCTTGATGAAATAGCGCCATTCAATACAGCCAAGGATTTCATCATGTCACAGCTCAGCTACCCACTCGCCTCCGCCCAGCCCCTTAACGGCTGGCAACTGATGACGGCGCTGATCAATGGCGAAAAGGCCCCGAGCAACGCCTGGAAAAAAACCTCGTTTCGCCTGAAGTTTCTCGGCCGTTCGCTGCTCAACTGGCGTACTACCAGCGGCCTGCTCAGCACCCTGGCCAGCAACCCGCTGCTGGAGGAGATCCTGAGCGCACAGCCGAACCTGCCGTGCAAACTGCATCGCCCGTATCTGGCGGCCAACATGAGCAAGATCGAATGCCTGTTCGCCCTGCGCGATCATTACGATCTCATCGCGCAGCGCATGCCGCTGAAGATGCGCCTCGGCCACCTCGGCCCGCAGTCTTTCGTGCTGGCCAGAGCGATGGGCAAAAACGAAGCGCCGATCGCGCTGGAACTGGCAGCGATCGACAAGCTGAATAAAGAAGGGGAAGCCACGCTGCTGCTGCGCAACGCCAACGGCGTGATGCTGGCGGAGATCACCTTTGCGCTGATGCATTATCAGCAGCAGCCGACGCTGTTCATCGGCGGCCTGCAGGGCGCAAACCATGAGGTGCCGCACGCCGAGATCCAGCACACCACCAAAGAATGTCACGGCCTGTTCCCCAAACGGCTGGTGCTGGAAGGCATCTGCACGCTGGCGCGGCACCTCGGCATCCGCCAGATCGTGGCGGTCGGCAACGCCACCCATATCTATCAAAACTGGCGTTACCAGAGTAAGAAGAAGGACAAACTGCACGCCGATTACGATCAGTTCTGGCTGTCGATGGGCGCCAAACCGCTCGACAGCGGCTATTTCCTGCTGCCCGAACGCATCGCTCGCAAGCCGATCGAAGAGATTGCCAGCAAGAAGCGCGCCGAGTATCGCCGCCGCTATCAGCTGCTGGACGAGCTGGAACAAGGATTGGCGGCACATTTCTGCGCCCGATAACGCCCGGCGGGCCGTCAGTCCGCCCGGCCGCGCGCCAGCCAGATCACCCGTGAGAACATTTTCTTCAGCAGCGGCGGCACCGAGTCCGTGCCCCATTCGCCGGCCTGCATCGCGACCTCGATCGCCAGATCCGGCTTCGACGAGTGGTGGACCGCTTTCAGGATCACCTTGCGCACCGGCATCTGCGCGTTGAGCGGCACCGACGCCATCCGGTGATAGACCGGGCCAAACCCTTCGCGGAACATGAAGTGCTCCATGTCCGGCGCCGGCAGCGCGGTCAGCCGATCGCGCTCGTTGTCTTCATGATTGTCCAGCAGGCTGCGCACGGTATTGGCGTACTTTTTGCCCGCCTCGTCGCCGTCCACCAGCGCATGCCACTCGATGCCCATGCGGCGGGCAAAGCGCAGCAGCGGCTTCAGGCCGCACTGGGCGAATTCGATGACCCTCACCCCTTCCGCCTCGAAATGGTAGCCGCACTGGCGCGCCAGTTCGTTCAGCAGCCACACTTCGGTCTCGCCTTCCACCAGCAGCCAGCAGCGGGCGAACAACGACGACGGCCGGTTGAAACGGATGTGAAACGCGATGCGCCGCCCGTCTTCGGCGCTCAGCCCGCGCGGCCCGAGACGGTAGGTCGCGACCCGCCCCGACTCGCGCACCAGCCGGCAGACGTGCTCCACCGGCACCAGCGACACCAGTTCGCTGGAGTTGGTGGTGGTAATGCGCTGCAGCGGCAGCTGATTGAGCAGCCCCCAGGCCACTGACAGCATGATCGGATGCAGACGAGTTTCCGGGTCTTCCACCAGCAGCAGCGGCCGGGCGTGCGGATCCAGCTTGACGTCGCCCTTGGCCTGCAGCAGGGTGGAAAACATCCCGAGCAGGATCAGGCGCATGCTGCGGCTGTTCGGTTCGGCCACCATGCGGTTGATGCCGTCCAGCGCACGC
This sequence comes from Serratia sp. SSNIH1, assembly GCF_002935055.1. Classification (NCBI taxonomy): domain Bacteria; kingdom Pseudomonadati; phylum Pseudomonadota; class Gammaproteobacteria; order Enterobacterales; family Yersiniaceae; genus Serratia; species Serratia sp. SSNIH1. The sequence goes on along the minus strand of NZ_CP026383.1, from coordinate 2,256,962 downwards.
CAGGCATCCTGCTCCGGTTCGCCGCCGCGGCGGCGCGGCCGCGCCACCTGCGAACTCTGCTCGGCGAAGTAGTGCTCCAGCAGCTGCCGCATGGCCGCCAGGCCCTGACGCAGCTCGCCGTTGGTCAGCTTCTGCGGATTACGCACCAGCTCGCGCGTCAGCTGATCCAGCTGCTGCGCCAGCGCCTGGGTATCGGGTTTGCGTTCATCGCCGAGGCTGCTGGGGCGCAGGCGGCGAATAAAGCGCGCGTCGCGCAGGCGCAATACCGGGTGGATGCGGATGATGGCGTGGGCCAGCTGTTCGATATGGTGCAGTTGAAAGGCGTTGCCGTCGGCGTCGAGAAAACCGCGCCAGGTACACACCGTGCCGTCGTCGGCCAGCTCGCCCTCGCAGCGATAATGAATGCGGCTCAGGCCATCTTCCCCCTTGACCCACAGCGGCGTCAGGTGGCGATAGCGCGGCAGGTGTGCATGGCCGATGTCTTTTTCACAGAAGGTGAACACCACCTGCAGGTGGCGCTCTTTGGCCGACTCTTCACCGGGGGGGAAATGAAAGTCGTGCGCTTCAAACCGATACAGCTTCTGCTCCGGCGCCAGCAGCAGCGTCAGCGCATCCAGCAGGCTGGATTTACCCCAGGCGTTTTCGCCGAGCAACAGCGTGTTGTCGTCCAGCATCAGGGACAGCCGATTAATGCCGCGAAAACCTACAATTTCGATACGCTCCAAGAACATCCGCCGCCTCCCGTGCGCGCCGTCGCCTCTTCAATGAGGTGACCTTCACAGAGCATGGTCAAAAAACCCCTTGCAGGTCAAGCGGCCAACGTCAAATCTGCCGCTTTACTCCGGCCGGGCTTTTGGTTAGCGTGTGCTCCTCGCCGCCGTTCGGCGCGCTTCAAAACTCAAGGACACAAGCTGCACCATGTACTCAGGACTGTTGATTATTCTGTTACCGCTGATTGTCGGTTACCTCATTCCCTTACGCCATCACCCGCTGCTGGTGCTGATCAACCGGCTGCTGAGCTGGATGGTGTACGTGATCCTGTTTTTCATGGGTATCAGCCTGGCGTTCATGGAAGATCTCAGCAGCAACCTGGTGCTGATCTTCCAATACAGCGCGGTGTTCTTTTTCTGCATTCTCTGCGCCAATCTGCTGTTGCTGGCGCTGCTGGAGCGGCGCATGCCGTGGCGCAGCAGCCATAAACAGGAAAAGCTGCCATCGCGCGTGCACATGGCGCTGGAGTCGCTCAAGCTGTGCGGCGTGGTGCTCGGCGGCTTCCTGCTCGGCCTGACGCAGTGGCAATGGCTGCAGTTCGCCCATAAAGGCAGTGAATATGCGCTGATCTTCCTGCTGTTGCTGGTCGGTATTCAGCTGCGCAACAGCGGCATGACGCTGCGCCAGATCGTGCTCAACCGCCGCGGCACGCTGGTGGCGTTGGTGGTGACCGTCGCGTCGCTGGCCGGCGGCGCGCTGGCGGCGCAGCTGCTGGGGCTGCCGGTCAAGGCCGGGCTGGCGATGGCCTCCGGCTTCGGCTGGTATTCGCTGTCGGGCATTCTGATCACCGACGCCTACGGCCCGGTGATGGGCAGCGCCGCGTTCTTCAACGATCTGGCGCGCGAGCTGGTGGCGATCATGCTGATCCCGACGCTGGTGCGCCGCAGCCGCTCCACTGCCCTCGGCCTGTGCGGCGCCACCTCGATGGACTTCACCCTGCCGGTGCTGCAGCGCAGCGGCGGGCTGGACATGGTGCCCCCCGCCATCGTGCACGGCTTCCTGCTGAGCCTGCTGGCGCCGGTGCTGATCGCCCTGTTCTCCTGATCCTTTCCCCTGGGGGCCTTCCGGCCCCCAAAGCGTAATAATTCCCATCCGCACGGCAAAATTGCGCTAAATCAAACTTGCCCGCAGTAGTCGCACAAAAGCCTTTTGCAACCCCGATCGCCGATCTATGCTTTTAAACAAGCATTACAAATGCAACTTTAAAAATATAAGGAAGCGACTATGTTCTGTGTGCAATGTGAACAAACCATCCGTACCCCGGCAGGCAACGGCTGCGCGTATGCTCAGGGCATGTGCGGCAAGACGGCGGAAACCTCCGATCTGCAGGATCTGCTGGTGGCGGCGCTGCAGGGGCTCTCCGCCTGGGCGCTGCAGGCGCGTTCGCTGGGCATCGTTGACCACCAGATCGACAGCTTCGCCCCGCGCGCCTTCTTCTCCACCCTGACCAACGTTAACTTCGACTCTCAGCGCATCATCGGCTACGCGCGCGAAACCCTGCTGCTGCGCGATTCGCTGGCCGCCCGTTGCCGGCTGCTGGACGCCGGCGTACGCGTCGATCACCCGATGGCGGCGCTGCAGCTGGACGGTGACGATATGCCTGCGCTGCTGCAACAGGCGGCGCAGTTTGCCCTCAACAGCGACAAGGCCGAGGTCGGCGACGACGTCCACGGGTTGCGCATGCTGTGCCTGTACGGCCTGAAAGGCGCGGCGGCCTATATGGAACACGCGCACGTGCTCGGCCAGTTCGACGAGCAGCTCTATGCCGACTACCACGCCTTTATGGCCTGGCTCGGCACCCGGCCGCGCAACGTCGACACCCTGCTGAACAACGCCATGGGCATCGGCAAGATGAACTTCAACGTGATGGCGATCCTCGATCGCGGCGAAACCCAGGCCTACGGCGATCCGCGGCCCAGCGCGGTCAACGTGCGCCCGGTAGCCGGGAAAGCCATTCTGATCTCCGGCCACGATCTGAAAGATCTGCGCATGCTGCTCGAACAAACCGAAGGACAAAACGTCAACGTCTACACCCACGGCGAAATGCTGCCGGCGCACGGCTATCCGGAACTGAAAAAATTCAAGCATCTGGTGGGCAACTACGGCAGCGGCTGGCAGAACCAGCAGACGGAATTCGCCAAATTCCCCGGCCCGATCGTGATGACCTCCAACTGCATCATCGATCCGAACGTCGGCAACTACGGCGATCGCATCTGGACCCGCAGCATCGTCGGCTGGCCGGGCGTCAACCATCTGGAAGGCGACGACTTCGGCGCCGTGATCCGCCAGGCGCAGGGCATGAACGGCTTCCCTTATACCGAGATCGAACACCTGATCACCGTCGGCTTCGGCCGCCAGACGCTGCTGAACGCCGCCGACACGGTGATCGATCTGGTGTCGCAGAAAAAACTGCGCCACGTCTTCCTGGTCGGCGGCTGCGACGGCAGCCGCGACGAGCGCAGCTACTTCACCGACTTCGCCCGCAGCGTGCCGCAAGACTGCCTGATCATGACGCTGGCCTGCGGCAAGTACCGTTTCAACAAGCTGGACTTCGGCACCCTGGAAGGGTTGCCGCGCCTGCTGGACGTCGGCCAGTGCAACGACGCCTACTCCGCCATCATGCTGGCGGTCAAGCTGGCGGACACGCTCGGCTGCAGCGTCAACGAGCTGCCGCTCAGCCTGGTGCTGTCGTGGTTTGAACAGAAGGCGATCGTCATTCTGCTGACGCTGCTGTCGCTGGGGGTGAAAAACATCGTCACCGGCCCGACCGCGCCGGGCTTCCTGACCGACAACCTGATGGCGATCCTCAACGAGAAATTCGGCCTGCGTCCGATCACCACCGTCGAGCAGGATATCGCAGCGCTGCTCGCCTGATGCCGTTACGTTATGGGGCCGCCTGCGCCGGCCCCTTAGTTTTTTGAGGTGCCCCGATGACTCAACCCACTCCGCTTTGCCCGAACCGCATGCAGGTGCATTCCATCCAGCGTGAAACCGCCGACGTCTGGACGCTGAACCTGATCTGCGACGTTTTCTATCCTTACCAGGCCGGCCAATTCGCGCTGGTCAGCATCCGCAACAGCGAGGAGACACTGCGCGCCTATACGCTCTCCTCCTCGCCCGGCCAGAGCCGCTTTCTCAGCATCAGCGTGCGCTGCCTGCCGGACGGCGTCGGATCGCGCTGGCTGACGCAAGAGGTCAAGCCCGGCAACACGCTGTGGCTGTCCGACGCGCAGGGCGAGTTCAGCTGCGAGCGTCACCCGGCCGATCGTTATCTGATGCTGGCCGCCGGCTGCGGCGTGACGCCGATCGTCTCTATGTGCCGCTGGCTGACCGCCAACCGTCCGGCCTGCGATATCGCCGCGATCGTTAACGTGCGCACCCCCACCGACACGATTTTCGCCGATCAGTGGCGCGCGCTGTGCGCCGCCCATCCGCAGCTGCGCCTGACGCTGATGGCCGAGCGGGATCTGCAACCCGGCTACCTCAGCGGCCGCATCGATGAACAGACGCTGCGGCAGGCGGCGCCGGATATCGCCGAACGCACGGTGATGACCTGCGGCCCTGCGCCCTACATGGAACAGATGGAGCAGCTGTGCCGCCGGCTCGGCGTGCCGGCTGAGCGTTTCCATAAAGAGCAGTTCCACACGCCGACAACGCAGGCCGATGCCACCGAAGGGCTGACGCTGCGCGCCGCCCGCCCTCTGCGCGAATTCCGCGTGCCGGTCGGCAGCACGCTGCTGGCGGCGATGGAGGCCAATGCCCTGCCGGTCAACGCCGCCTGCCGCGCCGGGGTGTGCGGCTCGTGCAAAACCCGCATCCTCGAGGGCGACTACACCACCACCAGCACCATGACGCTGAGCGCGGAAGAGGTAGCTCAGGGCTATGTGCTGGCCTGCAGTTGCCAGCTGCAGGGCGGCGTCACGCTGGCGTGATCCCCTGGCCCCATCGCCGCGATGGGGCATTTATCGGCAAGCTCCCTCATCCCCGCCCGGTTACACTTTCCTCCGTCCTACGCTCTTTACCCTTCCTGACCGCATCTCGTCCACAGCCGGTAAGCTATGCTTGCAGTTGTTCTGCTGCCACTCACCGGATCGAGTACACATCGTTTTTCAAACCATGTTTGGGGGAACCATGAAGCAAACCGTAGCCACACTGATCGCCAAAACGCTGGATCAAGCCGGCGTAAAACGCATTTGGGGGGTGACCGGCGATTCGCTCAACGGCCTGAGCGACAGCCTGCACCGCATGGGCACCATCGAATGGCTGGGCACCCGCCATGAAGAGGTGGCCGCCTTCGCCGCCGGCGCCGAAGCCCAGCTCACCGGCCAGCTGGCGGTGTGCGCCGGTTCCTGCGGCCCCGGCAACCTGCACCTGATCAACGGGCTGTTCGACTGCCACCGCAACCATGTGCCGGTGCTGGCGATCGCCGCACACATTCCTTCCAGCGAAATCGGCAGCGGCTACTTCCAGGAAACGCATCCGCAGGAGCTGTTCCGCGAATGCAGCCATTATTGCGAGCTGGTTTCCAACCCGGAACAGCTGCCGCGCGTGCTGGAAATCGCCATGCGCAAGGCGATCCTCAACCGCGGTGTCTCGGTGGTGGTCTTGCCGGGCGACGTGGCGCTGCGCATGGCGCCGGAAGACGCGACCCTGACCTGGCATACCCCGGCGCTGCCGCTGGTGCAGCCGCCGATGAGCGAGCTGAACAAGCTGGCGGAAACGCTGAACAAGGCGAAGAACATCACCCTGATGTGCGGCAGCGGCTGCGCCGGCGCGCACGATGAGGTGGTCAAGCTGGCCGAGCTGCTGCAGGCGCCGGTGGTGCACGCGCTGCGCGGCAAAGAGCATATCGAATGGGATAACCCCTACAGCGTCGGCATGACCGGGCTGATCGGCTTCTCATCCGGCTATCACGCGATGATGAACGCCGACACGCTGGTGCTGCTCGGCACCCAGTTCCCCTACCGCGCGTTCTACCCCACCAACGCCAACATCATTCAGATCGACATCAACCCCGGCAGCATCGGCGCGCACTGCCCGGTCAACATGGCGCTGGTGGGCGATATCCACACCACCCTCACCGCCCTGCTGCCGCAGCTGGAGCCCAAGCGCGATCGGGCGTTCCTCGACAAGGCGCTGGAGCACTACCGCAACGCGCGCAAGGATCTCGACGGGCTGGCGACCGCCAACGACGACCAGCCGATCCACCCGCAGTATCTGGCGCAGCAGCTCAGCCAGTACGCCAGCGACGACGCCATCTTCACCTGCGACGTCGGCACGCCGACGGTGTGGGCCGCTCGCTACGTGAAAATGAACGGCAAGCGTCGCCTGCTCGGTTCGTTCAACCACGGTTCGATGGCCAACGCCATGCCGCAGGCGATCGGCGCCCAGGCCACCGCACCGGATAAACAGGTGATCGCCATGTGCGGCGACGGCGGCTTCACCATGCTGATGGGGGATTTCCTGTCGCTGGCGCAGCTCAAGCTGCCGGTGAAAATCGTGGTGTTCAACAACAGCGTGTTGGGGTTCGTGGCGATGGAGATGAAGGCCGGTGGCTATCTGACCGACGGCACCGACCTGCATAACCCGGACTTCGCGGCGATCGCCAACGCCGCCGGCATCAAGGGCATCCGCGTGGAAAAAGCCTCGGAGCTGGACGGCGCGCTGCAGGAGATGTTGGCGCACCCCGGCCCGACGCTGCTGGACGTGGTCACCGCCAAGCAAGAGCTGGCGATGCCGCCGCAGATCAAGTTCGAACAGGCGAAAGGCTTCAGCCTGTACATGCTGCGCGCCATCATCAACGGCCGCGGCGACGAAGTGGTCGAGCTGGCGAAAACCAACTGGCTGCGCTAAGCAAGATGCCCCCGGTGAAATAAGGGTATATGATGCCATGTACCCTTTTCCTCTCCCTTACATTCCAGGAACCCTATGCTTATCGATCTACGCAGCGACACCGTCACCCGCCCCAGCGCCGCCATGCGCCAGGCGATGGCTCAGGCAGAGGTCGGCGACGACGTCTACGGCGATGACCCGACGGTCAACGCGCTGGAGGCCGAGGCGGTACGCCTGTCGGGCAAAGAAGCGGCGCTGTTTTTGCCCAGCGGTACCCAGGCCAACCTGGTGGCGCTGCTGAGCCACTGCCAGCGCGGCGACGAGTATCTGGTCGGCCAACAGGCGCACAACTATAAATACGAGGCCGGCGGCGCGGCGGTGCTGGGCAGCATCCAGCCGCAGCCGATCGAGGCCGACGCGGACGGCACGCTGCCGCTGGACAAGCTCGCCGCCGCCATCAAACCCGACGATATCCACTTCGCCCGCACCCGGCTGCTGAGCCTGGAAAACACCATCAGCGGCCGAGTTCTGCCGCAGGCCTACCTGCAGCAGGCGTGGCAGTTTACCCGCGAGCGGCAGCTGGCGCTGCATATCGACGGCGCGCGCATCTTCAACGCCGCCGTGGCGCTGAACCTGCCGCTGAAAGAGATCGTGCAATACTGCGACACCTTCACCATTTGCCTGTCGAAAGGATTGGGCGCGCCGGTCGGATCGCTGCTGTGCGGCAGCGAGGCCTTCATTCAGCGCGCGCTGCGCTGGCGCAAGATGACCGGCGGCGGGCTGCGTCAGGCCGGCATCCTGGCGGCGGCCGGTCTTTACGCTTTGGAACATAACGTCGCGCGGCTGCGCGAAGACCATGACAACGCGGTCTGGCTGGAGCAACAGCTGCGGCAGATCGGCGTAGAGATCGCCGAACCCGGCGCACAGACCAACGTGCTGTACCTGCGCCAATCACCGGCGCTGGCGGCCAAATTCGGCCCGTGGATGCGCGAACGCGGCGTGCTGATCAGCAGCGGCCCGCTGACGCGCATTCTGACCCACCTCGACGTCAGCCGTCAGGATCTGCAGCGGGTGGTCGAGCTATGGCGGGAGTTCCTCCGGCAGCACGCCTGATCCCTCCTCCCCGGCGCGCCGGGGAGCCCTTCACCGCCCGCCGATGGCCTCGACAAAGCGGCGGGTAATCTGCTGCGGGCGCGTAATGGCGCCGCCCACCACGACCGCATGCGCCCCCAACGCCAGGCAGCGTGCGGCCATCGCCGGCGTTTCGACATTGCCCTCGGCGATGACCGGCACCGGCACCGCCGCCAGCACCGCACGCAGAAAGCCGAAATCGTCCTCCGCCAGTCGGGTGCCCCGGCTTTCGGCGGTATAGCCGTGCAGCGTGGTGCCCACGCAGTCGAACCCCAACCGGGCAGCCTCTTGCGCCTCTTCCACGGTGGCGATGTCCGCCATCAGCAGCAGCCGGGGATACCTGGCGCGGATCGCGGCAACCAACGCCGCCAGCTGCAGCTCCCCTGGCCGAGGGTGGCCGGTCGCGTCCAGCGCAATCATCTGTGGCGCCGCAGCCATCAGCTCATCGATTTCACGCAGGGTCGGCGTGATATAGACATCGCTGCCGGCATAATCGCGCTTGATAATGCCAATCACCGGCAGCGCCACCGTGCGCATGATGGCTTTAACGTCTTCGACGCCGTTGGCGCGGATCGCCGCCGCACCGCCTTGCTCGGCCGCCAGCGCCATGCGCGCCATGATAAAATCGCTGTGCAGCGGCTCGTCGTCCAGCGCCTGGCAAGACACCACCAGCCGGCCCTTAATCTGCTGCAAAATGGAAAGCGTCATAAATCCAACAACTCCTCGACTTCGTTTTTAATAATGGTCACGTGCGGGCCGTAGATCACCTGAACGCCGTTGCCGCGAACGATCACCGCCCGCGCGCCGCTGGCTTTCAACCCGCTTTCGTCCAGCAACCGGCTCTGTTTTACTGTCACGCGCAGCCGCGTGGCGCAACAATCCAGTTCGACGATATTCTCTTTGCCGCCCAGCGCCGCCAGCACCTGCTGCGAGCGTTCGGAGCCGGTCATCACCGCTTCCGGCACGGTTTCCGCCTCGCGCCCCGGCGTTTTGAAATTGAAGCGCAAGATCAGGAAACGGAACGTGAAGTAGTACAGGAAGAACCAGGGCACCCCGACCAGCGGCACGTACATCCAGTGGGTTTTCGCTTCGCCCTGCAGCACGCCGAACAGCATGAAATCGATAAAACCGCCGGAGAACGTCTGGCCGATGGTGATATGCAGGATGTGCGCGATCGTGAACGCCAGGCCGTCGAACAGCGCGTGCACCACGTACAGCGCCGGCGCGATAAACAGGAACGAGAATTCGATAGGTTCGGTGATGCCGGTCAGGAACGAGGTCAGCGCCGCCGACAGCAGCAGCCCGCCGACGCGCTTGCGGTTCTCCGGACGCGCGCTTTGGTACATCGCCAGGCAGGCGCCGACCAGGCCGAACATCATGGTGATAAAGCGGCCGGACATGAAACGTGCCGTGCCGATGTAGAACTGCTGCGTATTCAGGTCGGCCAACTGGGCGAAGAAAATGCGCTGCGTGCCTTCCACCAGCTGTCCGTTGATCACTTCACTGCCGCCGAGCGCGGTGGTCCAGAACGGCAGATAGAAGATGTGATGCAGGCCGAACGGCCCAAGCATGCGCAGCACGAAGCCGTAGATAAAGGTGCCGAGATAGCCGCTAGCCTCCACCAGGCCGCCCATGCCGAAGATCAGCCGTTGGAAAGGCGGCCACACCACGGTCATCAGGGCGCCGACCGCCATCGCCGCCAGCGAACTGACGATCGGCACAAAGCGCGAGCCGCCGAAAAAGCCCAGGAACGGCGGCAGCGCTATCTTGTTGTAGCGGCCGTGCAGATACCAGGTCACCAGACCGATGACCACCCCGCCGAACACCCCGGTCTCCAGCGTCTGGATCCCGAGAAGCGTTCCCTGCCCCAGCGCGCCGGCGTTCTGCGTGGCCAGCGTGCCGTTGATTTTCAACAGCGCATTGATGGTGGCGTTCATCACCAGATAGGCGATCAGCGAGGCCAGCCCCGCCGTGCCCTTGTCGCTTTTGGCCAGCCCCACCGCCACGCCGACCGCGAACAGGACCGCCAGGTTGGCGAACACGATGGCGCCGGCGCTGGCCATCACGGTAAATACGCTTTGCAGCCAGCCGACGTCGAGGAAGGGATACGCCTCGACGGTATTGGGATTGGACAGCGCGCCGCCGATCCCCAACAGCAGACCGGCCGCCGGCAGCACGGCGATCGGTAGCATGAACGACTTGCCGAACAGCTGGGCTTTTTCGAACCAGCCGCCGGAGCGCGACAATTCTGGTGTTGACATAAATTTTCCCCTGCTATCATTTTTATGATGAAAATTTTTACCACATTAAAATTAATTTAATGAAAATTTTATTTACAACGATGATCGGCTTCACAATCCGTCGATTTCGCTGGCGAGCGGTGGCGTCTTTCCGCCACAATAGAAACGGGAATACTCAGAAAGGTAACGTGATGAATACAGGCAACTTGTTATTGCGGCTGCGGCAGGATTTGGCGGGGTACAGCCCCACGCTGCAAAAGCTCGGCAACTATCTTCTTGCGGAGCCCTCCCTCGCCGTTTACCTGACCATCACCGAACTGGCGCGTGAAAGCGCCACCAGCGAAGCCAGCGTCACGCGGCTGTGCCGCCATCTGGGCTGTAAAGGCTATACCGAATTTAAAATGGCGCTGGCCCTCAGCCTGCAACAAAACCAGCCGGAGGCGACGACGCGGCAAAGCGCAACGGAAAATTTGGTGGAAGAGAGCGTGCAGGCGCTGCGGGATACCGGCGCGCTGTTGGAACCGCAGGCGCTGCAACAGGCGGCGGACAGCCTGGAGCGTTGCGCTTCGGTGCAGATTTACGGCGTCGCCGCCAGCGCCATCATCGGCGATTTCCTGCACTACAAACTGTTGCGCCTCGGCAAACCGGCGCAGCTGTTCAGCGACATGCACCGGGCGGCGATGAACGCCGCCTCGCTGAGTGAGCGGGATCTGCTAATCGTCATCTCCAGCTCCGGCTCAACCAAGGACGTGCTGCATGCGGTGACGTTGGCCAAAGGGCGCGGCGCACGCGTGATCGCAATCAGCAACACCCAACGCAGCCCGCTGGCTAAAATGGCGGATACGCTGCTGGTGGCGGCCAAACCGGAAGGGCCGCTGACCGCCGGCGCCCTGCCGGCCAAAGTCGGCGCCATGCTGCTGGTGGAGTTGATGATCGCCGAACTGGCTCAGCGCGATCCCGCCTACGCTCAGGCGATGCAGGCCACCGCCAGCGCTACCCTACCGCTGCTGTTGTAATCAGAAGATCCAGCGGCCATAAGCCCAGTACCACAGCCCCAGCACCGCCACCAGGTTGAGCGCCACGCTGAGGATGAACCAGGTTTTAAACGGCTGCTTCTGGGTTTTGTGGCGAAACAGCTGCTGTGCCGCCAGTGCGCCCAACCACCCGCCCAGCGCGCCGAACAGCAACAGCGTCGCCTCCGGCACCCGCCGCCATCCTTTGCGCGCCGCCAGCTTATCGCCGCCGTAGATCAGAAACGTCAGCAGGTTGGCCAACAGCAACCACATCCACACCGGATGCAGCGAGAACAGGCTGGCGAGCAGCGCCACGCCCAGCAGGGCGTAACAAATCACATTGAGCTTCATGACATCCGGTCTTTCGTTCGGTAAGGGGGCGCGTAGTGTGAACTCGCACCGCGACGTATGCAACCGGCTTATACCCATACAAAAAGTGCATTTAAACCCTGAATTTGGCATCCTGTCGTTCAGCCAATCCTCTACCGCACAAGGCGGCCCGATGACACCCCAACGCGTACTGGTTCTTGGAGCCAGCGGCTATATAGGCCAGAACCTGATCCCGCACCTGATCGAACAGGGGCACCAGATTACCGCCGCCGCGCGGCGCATCGAGTGGCTGCAGGAGCGGCACTGGCCGCAGGTCAACTGCCTGTATGCCGATCTGTATCGCCCGGAGACCCTGAGCGCGGCGCTGTGGGAGATCGATACGCTTTACTATCTGGTGCACGCGATGGGCGACGGCGACGATTTTATCGAGAAGGAGCGCCAGGCGGCGGAAAACCTGCGCGACGCACTGCGCAATGCCGCCGTCAAACAGGTGATCTTTCTCGGCGCGCTGCAGCCGAACGACGACAGCTCACCGCACCTGGCGGCCCGCCGCCTGACCGGCGAGATCTTGCGCCAGAGCGGCGTGCCGGTGACCGAGCTGCGCGCCGGCATCGTCGTCGGCCCCGGCTCGGCGGCGTTCGAAGTGATGCGCGACATGGTCTATAACCTGCCGGTGCTGACGCCGCCGCGCTGGGTGCGCTCGAAGTCGTCGCCGGTGGCGCTGGAGAACCTGCTGGTTTATCTGGCCGATCTGCTGGCGCACCCGGCGCAGGAAAACCGCATCTTCGACGTTGCCGGGCCGGAGTACCTCAGCTATCAGGATATGTTCAAACGCTTTATCGCTCTCAGCGGCAAGCGGCGCTGGCTGATCCCGATCCCTTTACCGACGCGGCTGATTTCGGTGTGGTTCATCAGCCTGATCACCTCGGTGCCGACGCCGATCGCCCGTGCGCTGATCCAGGGGCTGAAGCACGATCTGCCCGCCGACGGCCGGCCGCTGCAGGCCCTGATCCCGCAGCGGCTGCACACCTTTGATCAGGCGGTCGCCACCACGCTGCAGCGCGAACAGGAGGTGGTCGATTCCGCCGACTGGGGCTACGATCCGGCGGCGCGGGCCCGCTGGCGCCCCGGCTACGGTTACTATCCGAAACAGGCCGGTTGTTCGCTGGACACCGCCGCCACCCGCGAGGCCCTGTGGCAAACGGTGCAGCAGCTGGGGGGCGAAGAAGGCTATTTCTACGCCAATATTCTGTGGCGCATCCGCGCCCGCATGGACGACATGATCGGCAACGGGGTGACCTACGGCCGCCCGGCGCGCGCGACCCTGGCGCTCGGCGACGAGATCGACGGCTGGAAAGTCATCACGCTGAAGCCGCTGCGGCAACTGGCGCTGCTGTTCGGCATGAAGGCACCGGGGCTGGGGCGGCTGAGCTTCAGCATCACCGATCACGGCGATCGCCGCACGCTGGACGTGCGCGCCTGGTGGCATCCGGCCGGCTTCAGCGGGCTGCTGTATTGGTTCGCCATGATGCCCGCACACCTGTTCATTTTTCGCGGCATGGCGAAACGCATCGCCGAGCTTGCCGAGAGCCTGGACCGCCAACAGCGCTGAACGCCGTTCATTTGTCGATCAACCGCACAGTTTGCCGCTGTGCTTCGGGGCTTTCCGATTGCATAGCGCACGAAATCACGGAAGAATGGCATCTTATTTGCTGGGAGCGCCGCAAGCGCCCGCCGGTGTTCCGATTTTGGGTGAGAATAGAGTCCGTTATGAAGGTATTGGTCACCGGTGCCACCAGTGGGTTAGGCCGTAACGCCGTTGAATATCTGCGCCGCCAGGGCATCAAAGTGCGCGCCACCGGCCGCAACCAGGCGATGGGCGGCCTGCTGGAAAAAATGGGCGCGGAGTTTATTCATGCCGATCTCACCAATCTGATCTCTTCGCAGGCCAAGGCGATGCTGGCGGACGTCGACGTGCTGTGGCACTGCTCCAGCTTTACCTCGCCCTGGGGCACCGAAGAGGCCTTCGAACTGGCCAACGTCCGCGCCACCCGCCGCCTCGGCGAATGGGCGGCGGCCTACGGCGTAGCGCAGTTCATTCACATCTCCTCCCCGGCGATCTATTTCGATTACCACCATCACCGCAACGTGACCGAAGACTTCCGCCCGCAGCGCTACGCCAACGAATTCGCGCGCAGCAAGGCCGCCGGCGAGCAGGTGATTCAGCAGTTGGCGCTGTCCAATCCGCAGACCCATTTCACCATTCTGCGCCCGCAGGGATTGTTCGGGCCGCACGACAAGGTGATGCTGCCGCGGCTGCTGCAGATGATAAAACGCTACGGCAACCTGCTGCTGCCGCGCGGCGGCGCGGCAATGGTGGACATGACCTACCTGGAGAATGCGGTGCACGCCATGTGGCTGGCGACGCTAAAAGAAGATACCCCGTCCGGCCGCGCCTACAACATCACCAACCAGCAGCCGCGCCCGCTACGCACCGTGGTGCAGCAGCTGATCGACGATCTGGGCATGAAATGCCGCATCCGCTCCGTCCCCTATCCGATGCTCGACATGATGGCGCGCGGCATGGAACGCCTCGGCAGCAAAAGCGAGAAGGAGCCGGTGCTGACCCACTACGGCGTCGCCAAACTCAACTTCGACCTCACGCTCGATACCACCCGTGCGCAGCAAGAGCTGGGCTATCAGCCGATCGTCTCGCTGGAAGAAGGCATCGCGCGCACCGCCCGCTGGCTGAAAGATCACGGCAAGCTGCACGGCCTGTAATCAACGCGCCGCGCCGTACTTCACCAGCAGCGCATCGACAATCGCTTCACTCTCTGCATCCGGCTCGCCGCGCACATCGTCGGGCCGGAAGTGCATCTGAAACGCCGCCACCACATTGCGCTGCTGCCGCGCATCCCATGACGGGTCGATCGCATAGCCGTAACGCGCCAGCTTTTCGAGCAGCGGCACCATCGGTACCGGCGCATGACGATCGCGCCCCGCCAGCAAACGCTGCACGTCTCGTTCGTCCGGCCAGGCGCCGATACCGGCCTGGGCCAGCTGCCGCCAGGGGAACAGCGGGCCGGGATCCTGCTTGCGCTGCGGCGCGATATCGCTGTGCCCCACCACGTCCTGCGGCTGGATACCATAGCGTTGGATAATGTCGCGGCTCAGCGGGATCAGCACGGCGATCTGCTCCGCCGTATAGGGTTGCCAGTGGGTGAACAGCATGCTGCGGGTGAAGCCCTTGTTGACGATTTCGATGCCGATCGAGGTGTCGTTGAGGTTGCTGCGGCCGCGCCAGGCGCTGGTGCCGGCATGCCAGGCGCGCATCGCCTCCGGCACCAGCCGGTACACCGTCGGTTTGCCGTGCTCGCGCTGCGGGTGCGCCGGCAGCAGATAATGGGCGCTGACATGCTCGTCGGTCAGCGTTTTCAGCGATGAATGGAAGTCTTCCGCCGTGTAGTGCATCACCAAAAACCGGATGCGTTGATCGGCGCCCTGCGCCTGATGCAGGGTTTCGAGTTGGTAAGCGCCACGATCGACGAGCGTGTCCTGCTGCGGATTTTGGCATCCCGCCAACAGCGCGGTGGCGATGATCCCTGGCCAAATTTTCACTTATCCTCCTGATTGACGTCCGTGAAAGCGGTAACGCCGCGCGATTAATCTGTGTCCAATCATCACGCTCACCGAGAAATGATGACAGACAACGCCGATGTGCAAGCGGGTGTTTCTCCCGACTGGCGGCCTCTCACGCCCATGATAGTCTCAAAGTATCATCTGCGCTGAAAGAGCGGAGTCGAACATGTTCACACCTCGCTGTCTGTCCTGGTTGCTCTGTGCCGCCATGCTGCCGCTCAGCGGCTGCGATCGGCAAAAAGTCGCCGACGCGATGGGCGCAAGCGCCCCGCCCCCGGCCGCTCCCGCCGCCACTGCAAGTGCGCCGGCCTATACGCCGCTGACCGCCGATCAGCTGTACCAGCTGGTCAGCCCGGTGGCGCTGTTCCCCGACAAGCTGCTGGCGCAGGTGTTGGCCGGCGCGGGTTATCCCGACCAAATCAGCGCCGCAGATGCCTGGCTGGTGCAAAACCGCGGCCTGCAGCCGGCGGCGCTCAGCTCGGCAGCCGACGCTCAGCCCTGGGATCCCAGCGTGCGCGGCCTGGTGCAATTCCCCGACGTACTCGATCAGATGGCGAAAAACATCCCCTGGACCACCGCCCTGGGCAGCGCCTACCTCAACGATCCCACCGACGTGATGAACGCCATTCAGGTGATGCGCCAGCGGGCGGCCAGCCAGGGCACGCTGAAAAACACCCCGCAGCAGCGCATCGTCGTGGCGCCCACCACCCGTTACGTTGAGCAACAGTCTTATCGCCAGCGCGTGGTCGCGGCGCCGGGCGAAACCATCGTCATTGAGCCCAGCCAGCCGGATACGGTTTACGTCCCGCATTACGACCCTTGGGTGGCCTACGGCACGCCGGTCCCCACCTATCCCAGCTATCAGTATCAACCTTCCGGCTACAGCGGCGGCGACATGCTGGCGGCCGGCGCGATCAGCTTCGGCGTCGGCATCGCGGTCGCCTCATTGTTCAATCAGCACAACAGCGGCTGGCACAACTGGGATATGCGCTGGGACGATCGCCGCCAGCCGGTGGTCTACCGCAATGCGCCCTACGTGTCGCATTCCTCCACCGTGGTGAATCGCGTCACCAACATCAACCAATATAACAACGTCAACAATGTGAATCGCAGCAGCACCAGCACGGTGAACAATTACAATACGACCACCGCCGCGCCAACGCCGCGCTTCAGCCAACCGACGCCCATCGGCGCGCCGCAACAGCCGCGCGTCGCGCCTGCGGCCCATGCGCCGATGACCCTGCCGAACTTTGCGCATACCCAGCCGGTGCCGCCTCACGTACAGCAGCCGATAGCCGTGCACCAGCCGGTAGCGGCCACGCCGCACCTGCAACAATCGGTCAACGCGCCCCATGTGCAGCAACCGATGAGTATGCCGACGTTCACACATACCGCGCCTGCGACGCCCCACGCGCAGCAGCCGATGGCCGGGCATTCCGCGCCGGTACAGACGCATCCGATGCAGGCCGTCGCGCCGATGCATCAATCTGCCGTGCGGCCACCGGTTCAGGTTGCGCCGCACGTCGCTCAGCCGGTGGTGCACGAACCGGCCGTAGCGCCGCACCCGGCGGTAGTGCGCCCGACGCCGATGCCGCAAGAGCGCGTCATGCCGCATCCGGCCCCGGCGCCGCAGATACGTCAACCGTCCGTTCAGCCGATACAGCATCGCCAAGAGCCGGCGCCGGTGAAACCGCAGGAACACCGCCCGATCGTCGAGCAGCACAAGGTGGGGTAAAGCAAGAAAACGTCGCCCCGGCGGAACGGCCGGGGCGCGAGAATGGCGTTAGCGGCTGACTTTCACCGCGGTGCCGCTGACGGTCACCATCAGCATGCTGCCGTCTTTACCAACGGTTTCATAATCAATATCAATGCCGACCACCGCGTTGGCGCCCAGCTCTTTCGCCTGATCTTCCAGCTCTTCGAACGCAATCAAGCGCGCCTTGCGCAGCTCTTTCTCATAAGCGCCCGAGCGGCCGCCGACGATATCGCGCACGCCGGCGAAGAAATCACGAAAAATGTTAGCGCCGAGGATCGCTTCGCCGGTGACGACGCCGCAGTATTCGGTGATGGTGAACCCTTCCAGGGTCGGGGTAGTTGAAAGCTGCATCAGAATTCCTTGTTTGATTAATTCAACGTATCTATGACCAGAGGATTGGCATTATGTTCGCTTAATCAATGGCACGCAGTACGAATGCAAGGCCAAAAAAACGCATTTATACTGTAAGCTATCGGTCTTCATGGTAGAAACTTTCACATAAGGTAATAAGATGAAAACAAAAACGATTGCGGCTGTTTTACCCTTAGCGCTGTTGCTGAGTGCCTGTACCACGGTGGAACCGGCATACAAGGATATCGGCACCCGCAGCGGCAGCTGTGTGGAAGGCGGCCCGGATACGGTCGCGCAAAAGTTCTATGACCTGCGCATCCAGCAGGGCGTCGGCCTGCCGGACAGCAACCGCCTCGCGCAGCTGCAACCTTACCTGAGCAAAGTGCTGTATCAGGATCTGGTCAGAGCCGGCCAGAACCCGGGCAAGCACCGGATAACCGGCGATCTGTTCTCCGGCAATGCGCAGGGGCCAAGCAGCGCGTCCGTCGCCAGCGCCTCGACCATTCCTAACACCGACGCGAAAAACATCCCGCTGCGCGTTGACTTGAGCTACCAAAAAGACGCCAACAGCAGCGTGAACTGGCAGGACGAAGTGCTGATGGTGCGCGAAGGCACCTGCTGGGTGGTTGATGATATTCGCTACCTGAATGTTCCAGCGCACGCCACCAACGGCAGCGTGCGCCAGGTGCTGGAAAACCAGTAACCCGCAATACCCCGGCCGACGCGGGCTTGCCGCGTCGGTCATCCCCGCCGCCCGCCCACCGCTCGCATTTCGTCCAATAGAAAAAATTTCGCTACCGATCTCACAGCCTGCGCCACAAATCCCCTCCCTCGGCTTGAGTCGCGGTATCTTGTGCTAATCTTTTACTGTCCCGCCGCACACTCATAAATTTTAACGCACAAAGATTGCATAAGTATTCTGTGGAAGTTAACATTTGCGGCATCAATGTCTATTCAATTCTGGCGCATGAGTATTCAACTTAACGGTATCAATTGCTATTACGGCGCTCACCAGGCGCTGTTTGACATCACGCTGGATTGTCCAGCCGGGGAAACCCTGGTGCTGCTTGGCCCAAGCGGCGCCGGGAAAAGTTCATTGCTGCGGGTGCTGAACCTGCTGGAAATGCCGCGTTCGGGCCAACTGCAGATCGCCGGCAACCAATTCGACTTCAAGCAGGCGCCGGGCGAGAAAGCCATTCGCGAACTGCGCCAAAATGTCGGCATGGTGTTCCAGCAATACAACCTGTGGCCTCACCTCACCGTGGTTCAGAACCTGATCGAAGCGCCTTGCCGCGTGCTGGGTCTGACCAAGGCTCAGGCGATGGAGCGTGCCGACAAGCTGCTCAAGCGTCTGCGCCTGACCGACTTCGCCGATCGCTTCCCGCTGCACCTTTCCGGCGGCCAGCAGCAGCGCGTGGCGATCGCCCGTGCCCTGATGATGGAACCGCAGGTGCTGCTGTTCGATGAACCGACCGCGGCGCTGGATCCGGAAATCACCGCTCAGATCGTCAGCATCATTCGCGAACTGGCCGGCACCGGCATCACGCAGGTGATCGTCACCCACGAAGTGGAAGTGGCGCGCAAGACCGCCAGCCGCGTGGTGTACATGGAAAACGGCCACGTGGTGGAGCAAGGCGACAGCAGCCACTTCACGCAGCCGCGGACCACCGAGTTTGCCAACTACTTATCACACTAACAATTAACTTGCTGCAATTTGGGGAGTTTGCGATGAAAAAACTAATAATCGCCGCCGTTCTGGCCGGCATCAGCGTTTCCGCCTCCGCAGCCGAAACGATCCGTTTCGCTACTGAAGCCTCCTATCCTCCATTTGAATTTATTGACGCCGGCAACAAGATTCAGGGTTTTGATGTCGATCTGGCCAATGCCCTGTGCAAAGAGATGCAGGCCGAGTGCACCTTCACCAACCAGGCGTTCGACAGCCTGATCCCGAGCCTGAAGTTCAAGCGTTTCGATGCGGTCATGGCCGGTATGGACATCACGCCGGAGCGTGAAAAGCAGGTGCTGTTCACCAAGCCGTACTACGATAACTCGGCGCTGTTCATCGCGCAGAAAGGCAAAATCGCCGACGTGGCGGCGCTGAAAGGCAAGAAAGTGGGCGTGCAAAACGGCACCACCCACCAGAAATACCTGACCGACAAGCACCCGGAAATCACCACCGTGCCTTACGACAGCTACCAGAACGCCATTTTGGATCTGAAGAACGGCCGCGTTGATGCGGTGTTCGGCGATACCGCGGTGGTGAACGAGTGGCTGAAACAGAATGACGCGCTGGTGGCAGTGGGCGCCAAAGTGACGGATAAAGACTACTTCGGCACCGGCCTCGGCATCGCGGTACGCCAGAAGAACACCGATCTGCAGGGCAAGTTCAACGCCGCTCTGGACAAGATCAAGCAGGATGGGACCTATGAAACCATCTACAAAAAATGGTTCCAGCAGTAATACGCCCCGATGAATGAATTACAACCTTTAGCAAGCGCCGCCGGCATGACCGTCGGCCTTGCCGTTTGCGCCCTGATCCTCGGGCTGATTCTGGCGATGCTGTTCGCCGTATGGGAATCGTCCCGCTGGAAAGCGGTCAGCTGGCTCGGCACCGCCTGGGTGACCGTGCTGCGCGGCCTGCCGGAAATCCTGGTGGTGCTGTTTATCTATTTCGGCTCGTCGCAGCTGCTGCTGATGCTCTCCGACGGCTTTACCCTCAACCTCGGTCTGTTCCAGCTGCCGATTCAGCTGGCGATCGACAATTTCGAAGTCAGCCCGTTCCTGTGCGGGGTGATCGCTCTGGCCCTGCTCTATTCCGCCTACGCTTCGCAGACGCTGCGCGGCGCGCTCAAAGCGGTGCCGCAGGGACAGTGGGAATCCGGCCAGGCGCTGGGGCTCGGCAAGGCGGCGATCTTCTTTCGTCTGATCATGCCGCAGATGTGGCGCCACGCCCTGCCCGGCCTCGGCAACCAGTGGCTGGTGTTGCTGAAAGACACTGCGCTGGTGTCGCTGATCAGCGTGAACGATCTGATGCTGCAAACCAAGAGCATCGCCACCCGTACCCAGGAACCTTTTACCTGGTATGTGATCGCAGCGGCCATCTACCTGCTGGTGACGCTGTTCAGCCAATACGTCATCAAACGCATTGAGCTGCGCGCCACGCGCTTTGAGCGGGGGCCGGTCTGATGATTGAGTATTTACCGGAGATCCTCAAAGGGTTGCACACCAGCCTGACGCTGACCGTCGCCGCGCTGCTCGTCGCGCTGGTGCTGTCGCTGCTGCTGACGGTGATCCTGACGCTGAAAACGCCAATCCTGACGCCGCTGGTCAAGATCTACGTGACGCTGTTCACCGGCACGCCGTTGCTGGTGCAGATTTTCCTGATCTACTACGGCCCCGGTCAGTTCCCGGCCATCCGCGACTACCCGTGGCTGTGGAACCTGCTGTCGCAGCCCTGGCTGTGCGCGATGATAGCGCTGGCGCTGAACAGCGCGGCCTACACCACGCAGTTGTTCTACGGTGCGGTGCGCGCCATTCCCGCCGGGCAGTGGCAGTCGTGCGAAGCGCTGGGCATGTCGCGTCGGCAGACGCTGCGCATCCTGCTGCCGTTCGCCTTCAAGCGCGCGCTGTCGTCTTACTCCAACGAAGTGGTGCTGGTGTTCAAAAGCACCTCGCTGGCTTACACCATCACGCTGATGGAGGTGATGGGTTACAGCCAGCTGATGTACGGCCGCACCTACGACGTCATGGTATTCGGTGCCGCAGGCCTGGTGTACCTGTGCGTCAACGGCCTGCTGACGCTGCTGATGCGCTTGGTGGAGCGCCGCGCGCTGGCGTTTGAACGCCGCAACTGAGGCCGCCTCCCCCCATAAGCCCCGCCATTGCGCGGGGCTTTTTTTATCCCCGTAGCAATACTTAATCATTTATATTGCATTTTAATTCACCCAGTGGCAGGGTTATCAGCAGGCGCACACGTAAAAACCTCTGGTGATTACCAGTAAAAACAAACGATAGCGAATAATCACTTTCAGGATTCAGACAGGAGCTCTACGCATGAAAAAACTGCTGCTTGCCGCGACGATGTTGGCCGGGATCACCTTTAACGCCACCGCGGCCGAAACCATCCGCTTCGCCGCTTCCGCCACCTACCCGCCGTTCGAATCGCTGGACGCCAACAACCAGATCGTCGGCTTCGATATCGATCTGGCCAACGCGCTGTGCAAGCAGATGCAGGCGCAGTGCACCTTCACCAACCAGGCGTTCGACAGCCTGATCGCGGCGCTGAAATTCAAGAAATACGATGCGGTGATTTCCGGTATGGACATCACGCCGGAGCGCAGCAAACAGGTCGCTTTCACCCAGCCTTACTACGCCAACTCGGCGATCGTGATCGCGCAAAAAGGCAAGTTCAGCTCGCTGGCGGATCTGAAAGGCAAAAAGCTCGGCATGGAAAATGGCACCACCCACCAGAAATACATGCAGGACAAGCATCCGGAGATTAGCACCGTCTCTTACGACAGCTACCAGAACGCCATTCTGGAGCTGAAAAACGGCCGTATCGACGGCGTGTTCGGCGACACCGCCGTGGTGAACGAGTGGCTGAAGACCAACCCGCAGCTGGCGCCGGTGGGCGAGCACATCACCGATGCGCAATACTTCGGCACCGGCCTCGGCATCGCGGTGCGCCCGGATAACCAAGCGCTGCTGGCCAAGCTGAACGCCGCGCTGGACGCCATCAAGGCCGACGGCACCTACAAGGCCATCAACGACAAGTGGTTCCCGCAGTAAACAATAAGGCCCGGTTATCCGGGCCTTATGTTTTATAAAATCCGCACCAACAGCGTCAGCACCTCGTAGTGCGCGGTATGCGGGAACATGTCGAACAGCTGCACCCGTTCGATGCGGTACCCCGGCAACATCTCGATATCTTTCGCCATACTCTCGGCGTTGCAGCTGGAATAGAGAATATACTCCGGCGCCATCCGGCTCAGGTAGTCGCACAGCGCCTGGCCGATGCCGCGCCGCGGCGGGTTGACCAGCACCAGCTGCGGCACCTGACCTTCGGCGGTGGCGAAGCGGGTGGAATCGAGCGCCTGAAAATCTACGTGCAGCAGCCCTAACCGCTGTGCCGACTGGCGGGCGCAGGCGATCGCTTCCGCGCTGATTTCGATGCCGGTCAGCCGCGTTTGCGGTTGCGCGCAGTGCAGGCCGAAACCGCCGACGCCGCAGAACAGATCCCACATGCTGTCGATACCCAGCGCGCGCACCCAGTCGCGGGCGGTGGCATACAGATCGGCGGCCACCTGCGGGTTGGTCTGGAAGAAGCTTTGCGGGCGGATAAACAGCGGCACCTGATTGAACCGCTCCTCCAGCGCCTGCTGTTCGGTCAGCGCGATCTCGCGCTCCCCTTCCATGATCGCCATGTGCACCGGCTGAATATTGGCGGAGATCACCTTGAGCTGCGGCAGCTGCTGCTGCAGCCACGGCAGCGCGGCGCGCAGCTGTGCCAGCTTGGTTTCCGAACGCAGCACGAAGCGCAGCATCACGCCGTCGTCGAGCGTGCTTTCGGTCAGCAGCAGGTACTTCAGCTCGCCGCGTTTGCGCGCCACGTTATACGGCGTCAGGCCCGCGCGGGCGATGAAGCTTTTCAGCACCGCAAACATCGGCGCAAAGCCGGCGGGATACAGCGGGCAGTCGCTCAGATCGACCGGCATGCCGTCGCGGTGCAGCATGCCGAGCAGCGGGCGCTCCACGCTGCCGCTGACCACCATCTTGGCTTTATTGCGAAATGCGCTCAGCTCTCCCGCCACCGGCTGCAGCCACTGCGCGACGTCGCGTCCGGCCAGCAACGATTGCAGGTGATGCTGTTTGTCGGCCAGTTGCTGCGGATAGGGCTTTTCCAGCCACTGACAGGAACGGCAGGTGCCCGCCGTATACAAAGCGCAATGCATGAAGATTACCGTGAAGTTCAGGATGACGAATTAAGGGCGCAGAGTTTACCACTCCGCGCGCCTAAAATCTCACTTGCGCGCGGCGAAGAAGCGGCGGCTGGCGGTAGGGACGAACAGCAACGCCAGGATCACCACGTCGGGGATCTTTTGCAGGATCAGAACGTGCAGGATTTGGCCGCTGGTTTCCCCTTCCACGGTAAAAACCTCGGGGAAAACGCTGCCGATGGTGGCCAACAGCAGGTAAAGCACCACGATGCACTGGCAGACCACATAGCCCCAGCGCCCCCAGTTGCGGCCGCGCATCACCGCAAAACCGCAGCTGATTTGCAGGCACAGCAGCATCAGGCCGGCCAGAAAAATAAGGGTAGAATCCCACGCCTGCGCGCTGGTGTTGACGAACTCCTGCGCACCGTCGACGCCCAGTTCGCCCAACAGCAGCACCACGCTGATACACTTGATCGCGACCATGGCGGTACCCGCCACCATCACCGGCACCGGTGCATCCGAAGTCGATCCCATTCCCTGCCCGCTTTTCAGCATGTCTGACATATCCGTGTTCCGCTACGACGCGCCACCAATACAGATGGCGCATGTAACGTCAGGTAGTTAGTTGCAATACTTATTGATTGCAAAAATAGCAGGTTTGTTACGATTCAGCTACGGGCCGCCCGCTGTAATTCACGCGATCGTTGTTTTTCCGAGCGCGCCATAAACCACCAGGCGATCAGGCCGAGAATGCCCACCACCAGCAGGATCAAACTGGCCAGCGCGTTAATTTCCGGATTCACCCCCATGCGCACGCTGGAGAATACCAGCATCGGCAGCGTGGTGGCGCCCGGCCCAGAGACGAAGCTGGCGATCACCAGATCGTCCAGTGACAGGGTGAATGCCAGCATCCAGCCGGAGATCAGCGCCGGCGCGATCATCGGCAAGGTGATGACGAAGAACACCTTCAGCGGCGGCGCCCCCAAATCCATCGCCGCTTCCTCGATCGAGCGATCCACCTCGCGCAGGCGCGAGCTGATCACCACCGCCACGTAAGCGGTACAGAAGGTGACATGCGCCAGCCAGATGGTGAACATGCCGCGCTCCGACGGCCAGCCGAAAGCGTGCCCCATCGCCACGAACAGCAGCAGCAGCGACAGGCCGGTGATCACGTCCGGCATCACCAGCGGTGCGGTCAGCATAAACGCAAAACCGGTCGAACCGCGAAAACGGCCGAAGCGCACCATCACCACGGCGGCGATGGCGCCCAGTACCACCGCGGCGGTGGCGGAGGCGGCGGCGATGGTCAGGCTGAGCCCCACCGCGCTGATCATCGCCGAGTCGTGGAACAGTTCGGTATACCAGCGCGTGGACCAGCCGGCCCATACCGTCACCAGCTTGGAGCTGTTGAAGGAGTAGATCACCAACATCAGCATCGGCGCATGCAGGAAGGTAAAGCCGATCGTCAGGATGGCGATACGCCACGGTGAACGCACTACCGGCAAGTTGTTCATTCCTGCCCCCCCCATTTCCTTGTTCTGGTGTTTGTGGAACCACAAAATTGGCACGATCAGCAACAGCAGCATGATGGTAGCGACCGCCGAGGCCACCGGCCAGTCGCGGTTATTGAAGAACTCCTGCCACAGCACACGGCCGATCATGATGCTGTCCGGCCCACCGAGCAGTTCCGGGATCACGAACTCGCCCACCGCCGGAATGAACACCAGCATCGAACTGGCGATAATCCCGCCGCGCGTCAGCGGCACGATCACGCTGAAGAAGGTTTTCAGCGGCCGGGCCCCCAGATCCAGCGACGCCTCCACCAGCGAGTAATCCAGCCGGATCAGCGCCGTGTAGATCGGCAGCACCATAAACGGCAGATAGGAATAAACGATGCCGATATACACCGCCAGGTTGGTGTGCAGGATCACCAGCGGCTGGTCGATCACCCCCAGCCACATCAGAAAGTTATTCAGAATGCCGTTGTTTTTCAAAATGCCCATCCAGGCATAAACGCGGATCAGGAACGAGGTCCAGGAAGGCAGGATCACCAGCAGCAGCAGAATGTTGCGGGTTGACGCCTTGCTGTGGGCCACCGCCCAGGCCAGCGGATAGCCGATGATCAGGCAGCACAGCGTCGAGACCGCCGCCACGCGCAGCGACTGCAGATAGGCGTCGATATACAGCGGATCGTCGGTCAGCTGCAGGTAGTTGGCGAAGTTGAGCGCGATGTTCAGCTTGCTGTCCGCCCAGCTCAGCAGCTCGGTGTAGGGCGGCACCGCCAGCGCCAGCTCCGCCAGGCTGATCTTGAACACGATCAGGAACGGCAGCATGAACAGCAGCGTCAGCCATAAATACGGCAGCGCGATCACCAGCTTGCGGCCATGAGCCATCAGCAGGCGGTGGAACAGCGCCTTGAAGGTGCCGGGCGTTTTGGCCGGCGGTTCCGGCGTGCGGTCAGAAAGCAGGGTCATACGGGTTACTCCTCACCGGCTCCACTACACCGTCAACACTACGCAGCTGTCGGTTTCCCAGCACAGACGCACTTCATCGCCCCAGGTCGGCATCCCCTTGCGGAAACGGTGGCCGTTTTGCAGCTGGGCGCTGATAATCTGCCCGCTGTGCAGCTTCACGTGATAGATGGACAGATCGCCCAGGTAGGCAATGTGCGCCACTTCCCCCACCGCAAAGTTGCAGCCGTCTGCCGGCACCTGTTCGCACAGCAGGATCTTCTCCGGCCGCAGCGCCACCTGGATCGGCACGCCGTCCACCACCGAGGCGTCCGGATCGACCTTGATCGCATGGCGCAATCCGGGGCTTTGCAGGATCAGCGCGTCGTCGTGCCGCTCCTGCAATACGCAGTCGAAGACGTTGACCGAGCCGATGAATTCGGCGCTGAAGCGGCTGTTCGGATGCTCGTAGATCTCTTCCGGCTCGCCGATCTGCACGAACTTGCCGCGGTTCATGATGGCGATGCGCCCCGCCATGGTCATCGCCTCCTCCTGATCGTGCGTCACCATCACGCAGGTCACGCCGACGCGCTCGAGAATGTCGGTCACTTCCAGCTGCATGCGATCGCGCAGCTTCTTGTCCAGCGCGCCCATCGGCTCATCCAGCAGCAGCAGCTTCGGCCGCTTGGCCAGGCTGCGCGCCAGCGCCACCCGCTGCCGTTGGCCGCCGGAAAGCTGGTGCGGCTTGCGCCTGGCGTACTCCTGCATATGCACCAGCGCCAGCATTTCCGCCACCCGCTCGGCGATTTCCGCCCGCGGCATTTTGTCCTGCTTCAGGCCGAAGGCAATGTTCTGCTCTACCGTCATGTGCGGGAACAGCGCGTAAGACTGAAACATCATGTTGATCGGCCGCTGGTACGGCGGCACGTGCGACATATCCTGCCCATCGAGCACGATCTGCCCTTCCGAAGGCTGCTCGAAGCCGGCCAGCATGCGCAGCAAGGTGGATTTGCCGCAGCCGGACGGGCCGAGCAGCGCAAAGATCTCGCCCTTGTAGATGGTGAGGCTGACGTCTTCGACCGCGTTCTGCCCATCGAAGGTTTTGGTGAGGTTACGGATTTCCAGCAGAGGGGTGAAAACCTTCTGCGACTTGGCTTGAGGACGAGGGATGGCGTCGTTCAATCGGGGTGCTCTCCGGCGTAAAGCGGCACAAAACCACGGCGAGCGCCGTGGCCCAAAACGGCAATGCAGGCGGGGCACCCGCCTGCCGGTTTACCGACGATAGGGGGCTATCCCCCTATCATCACTTCCCGCTTTTAACTTTAGTCCATGCGCGGGTAATGACACGATCCAGCTTCGGCGACTGCACGTTGAGCGTGAACAGCTTGGCGCGAACATCGGCCGGCGGATAGACGTTCGGGTTGTCGCGCACTTCGGCATTCACCAGCGGCGTGGAATCCTTCACCGCATTGGCGTAGTAAACGTGATTGCTGATGTCCGCCATCACGTCCGGCTTCAGCAAGAAGTTCAGGAACTGGTAGGCGGCGTCCTTGTTCTTGGCGTCCGCTGGCATGGCGAACATGTCGAAGTAGGTCAGCGCTCCCTCTTTCGGGATCGCATAGGCCACGTTCACGCCGTTCTTCGCCTCTTTGGCGCGGTTGGCCGCCTGCATCACGTCGCCGGACCAGCCGATCGCCACGCAGATGTCGCCGTTCGCCAGATCGTTGATGTACTGGGAAGAGTGGAAATAGCGGATGTTCGGCCGCAGCTTCAACAGCAGATCGTTGGCCGCGCCGGTGTAGTCCGCCGCGTTGGTGCTGTTGGGATCTTTACCGAGGTAGTGCAGCACGGTAGCGTAGACTTCGCTCGGCGCATCGAGGAAGGAAACGCCGCAGCTTTTCAGCTTCTCGAGGTTTTCCGGCTTGAAGATCAGATCCCAACTGTTGACCGGCGCGTCTTTCCCCAGCACCGCCTTCACCTTGTCGACGTTATAGCCGATGCCGGTGGTCACCATCATGTAAGGGATGCCGTATTTGTTGTCCTTGTCGTTGTGCGCCACCAGCTTCAGCATCTCGGGATCGAGATTTTTGTAGTTGGGGATCTTGCTCTTGTCGAGCGGCTCGAAAATGCCGGCCTGCGACTGACGCTCGAGGAAGTTGGACGAAGGAACCACCAAATCGTAGCCGGTGCTGCCCGCCATCAGTTTGCCTTCCAACACCTCGTTGGAGTCAAAGACGTCGTACACCACTTTGATACCGGTTTCTTTCTGGAATTTGGCCAGGGTATCCGGCGCGATATAGTCGGACCAGTTATACACGTGCAGCGTTTTCTCTTCGGCTGACGCCGTGACGGACGCGGCCATCAACAGGCCGGCAACCACACCCGATAACCACTTTTTACGTTGGGTGACCATCCGTAACTTCCTCCAAAACAGGGTGAATCATAGAATTGAACTTGTATCTGCAGCGATACAAAACCTTTCCTGATTGAGCGCAATCGTTGCAACCGCGAACTGAATGGCTATGCATATGATTGCATGCGCCTTTTTTCACTGCCCTGCTCGCGTGGTCACAAGGGAAATCGCAAGCCCTTTGCAGAATCAGCAGCATAGCCGCTGCTACCGCAACCCGCCAGCCCCCAGGGTAAAAAACGCCTTTTATCGATTTTTTATGCAGTTTTTCTCTATGTGATACGCCATTAACGGCACAAAAGGAGAGAAAGATCGGGCGGCAAAGGCCAAAGTGCAGAATATTTTATTGCGGAGGGGAATAACGGCAGCATGCCGCCGGAGCGACGGCATGCTTAAGGTACGGCGAGGATCAGTGCAGCATCGGCTGACGCACGGCGCCAGCGGGGATCTCTTCTTCATCCCCCATAAACAGCAGATCGTTCGCCCGCGCTTCGAGGATCACCATCGAGACCTGCTCTTCACCCTGCTGCATAAAGTGGGTGAACTGCTCATAGGTGATGCCGACCGCCACGCTCAGCGACTGGCAGACGATCAGCTTCGGCAGGTTGTCGTCCTGAATGTCGACAAAGGCTTTGATGGTCAGCGAACTGGCGTTGATTTGGCTCAGGTCCGCCACCAGCGGGATCAGCGCGGTCGGCTTCACCTCGGCCAGCGCGGAGAACAGAATGACGTTGTCCACCAGATCTATCTTGGCGTCGAACACGCCGTCGAAGTTCTGCATGTGCGGCAGGTGCAGCGCCTGGCAGGAATCGCACTCAAAGAAAGAAATGCCCGACTGATCCAGCCAGCGCCGCAACAGCGCCAAATCGGGGACAATGAGTGAATCCATAATAACCAGCCTCACAATATTCAATACGCGAAAAGGCGCATAGCTTACGGAATATTCACCCGATACGCCACGATCAATGCGGCTTAATTCACTAATTAAGATATTGCTCGGCGAGAAAAGCGCGCCGCCCGCCCCGTCACCCGCCGGATTTCAGGCGAAAGCCAGGCCGGCCGCGCTGCTCGATGTATTCGATCATCATGCCGGCGATGTCCAGCCCGGTGGTGGTTTCCACGCCTTCGAGCCCCGGCGACGCGTTGACCTCCATCACCAGCGGGCCGCGCTCGGCGCGCAGAATATCCACCCCGGCGACGTCCAGCCCCAGCGTGCTCGCCGCCTTCACCGCGATCGCCCGCTCCCTGGCGGTGATGGTCACCTTGCGGGCGGTGCCGCCGCGGTGCAGGTTGGAGCGAAACTCACCCGGCTTGGCCTGCCGCTCGATGGCGGCCACCACCCGGCCGCCGACCACCAGGCAGCGCACATCGCTGCCCTGCGCCTCGCGCACGTATTCCTGCACCAGGATGTGGGCGTTCAGCCCGCGAAAGGCGTCGATCACGCTTTCCGCCGCCTGGCGGGTTTCCGCCAGCACCACGCCGATGCCCTGCGTGCCCTCCACCAGCTTGACCACCAGCGGCGCGCCGCCGACCAGCTCGATCAGGTCGCCGGTGTCGTCGGGCGAATGGGCAAAACCGGTGATCGGCAAATCGATGCCCTGCCGCGCCAACAGCTGCAGCGAGCGCAGCTTGTCGCGGGCGCGGGTAATGGCCACGGATTCGTTTAGCGGGTAGCTGCCGAGCAGCTCGAACTGGCGCAGCACCGCGGTGCCGTAAAAGGTGATGGCGGAGCCGATGCGCGGGATCACCGCATCGTAACGCTCCAGTTGGCGGCCGCGATAATGAATGGTCGGCGCCGCCGGATTGATATTCATGTAGCAGGAGAGCGGGTCGATGATATCGATGCTGTGCCCGCGATCTTCCGCCGCTTCACGCAGCCGCTTGCATGAGTAGAGCGTTCCGTCGCGAGAAAGAATGGCAATTTTCACTCGTCACCCCAAAAAGGCCAACGCCTGCCCGGCAGGCGAGTTAGCGGCCGCGACGCTCAGGCGCGCGGATCGCTGTCCTGATTATCTTTCGATTGCGGTTTGCGGCGATCGTTTTCCGGCGGCAACCCGCCGCGCATCAACGGCCCGAAGCCTTGCACCACGCGCCACACCAGAAACGCCGCCGCCGGCACCATCAGCGCTACACCGAGGAAAATCATGCCAACCGCCGCCTGCTGCGACGCCAGCCAGCCCGGCAGCTGCAGGTGGCCGTGAATGCTGAGGTAGGCCAACACCAGCATCACGATGCCCAGCCCTTCCAACACCAGCACCGGGCGCGGTAAGTCACCGAATGAACGCATATTTTTCTTCTCCAGAAGGTCTGCCCCCAGTGTAGTGAATTCCCGTCGGCGGCGACAGCCCCGGCCGACTAATTGGTTACATGAATCAGATTAACAGGTAATTCCTGCTTTTTTTTCACCGCCTCAACGGGCATAGTAGGCGCCATCTGACGCAGGTAATGACTTTTTCGGTGACGGGATGTCGTTGCGGTAGCGAACAATTTATTGAAAATCCAATTAAGGAGCGTTGCATGTTTGCAGTAATCTTCGGGCGTCCTGGCTGTCCTTATTGTGTCCGCGCTAAAGAACTGGCGGAAAAACTGACTGAAGAACGCGACGATTTCAACTTCCGTTACGTTGACATCCATGCGGAAGGCATCACCAAGGCCGATCTGGAAAAAACCGTCGGCAAACCGGTTGAAACCGTGCCGCAGATCTTCCTGGATGAGAAGCACATCGGCGGTTGCACCGATTTCGAAGCTTACGCCAAAGAACACCTGAACCTGTTCCAGTAACTTTTTGAACGACAAAGACAAAAAAGGCGCTTAACGCGCCTTTTTTTATTGCCGCTGCCGCCGGTGCAGCTGCTGCAGCGTCTGCAACAGGCCGAGGGCGAACAGCATCAGCATCGCACCGAACACGCACCAAAACACCGCGCTGGTGGCGTACGCCAGCTCCTGCCAGAACGAAGAGGACGGTGTCAGCCAGAAATGGCGGATAAGCAGGCACAGCGGCAGCGCATACAGCGCGCCGAGCAGCGGGCAAAGCAGCCGCTTGCGGCTCGACAGATAGCTGGCGATCGCACCGGGGATCACAAACAGCAGCAGGCCGGTTTCGCCGTGATGCTCATGATCCGTGCTGCCGAACAGGCCGGTTTGCTGGCCGAGAAACACCAGGCTGAACAACAAAAAACAGCTGAGGATGCTCAGCCAATATCTATAACTCGTCATGCGAATTCTCCCCCGCCCAATTACCGCATCAATAGAAATCAGCCCGGCCACCCGTGAGGTGACGCTGAACCGAATTTTTTCCTTGGTCAAAAGAGAGTTAAATGCGCACGGCGGCGCAGGAAATCAGCTTTCTGTGCTGGCTGTCATCGGTCATAGCGTCTAGAATGAACGCCGCCGAACGATGGTTCGCTTCGCCTTACGCTGGTGGTGATTTATGACGTCGTTTTAAGGCTGAATTTATCTCTTATAGTTATCTATATCAAGCACTTACTGGTAAACAATAAGTTATCCTCCGTGAACATAAACGTCGCTAGTTTGTTAAACGGTAACTACATTCTGTTACTGTTCGTGGTACTCGCACTGGGGCTGTGCCTCGGTAAACTCCGTCTGGGCTCCGTCCAACTCGGTAATTCCATTGGCGTTTTGGTGGTTTCGCTGCTGCTCGGCCAGCAACACTTCGCCATTAACACCGAGGCGCTGAATCTCGGCTTTATGCTGTTTATTTTCTGCGTCGGCGTGGAAGCCGGGCCCAACTTTTTCTCGATTTTCTTCCGCGACGGCAAAAACTACCTGATGCTGGCGCTGGTGATGGTCGGCTCGGCAATGGTGCTCGCCATCGGTCTCGGCAAGCTGTTCCACTGGGACATCGGCCTGACCGCCGGCATGCTGGCCGGCTCGATGACTTCGACGCCGGTGCTGGTGGGCGCCGGCGACACGCTGCGCAACACCATCGTCAACGGCCCGGCGCTGCTGGCGGCGCAGGATCATCTGAGCCTCGGCTACGCCCTCACCTACCTGATCGGTCTGGTCAGCCTGATCTTCGGCGCGCGCTACCTGCCGAAGCTGCAGCACCAGGACCTGTCCACCTCTGCCCAGCAGATTGCCCGCGAACGCGGCCTGGACACCGACAGCCAGCGCAAGGTCTACCTGCCGGTGATCCGCGCCTACCGCGTCGGCCCCGAGCTGGTGGCCTGGGCCGACGGCAAAAACCTGCGAGAACTGGGCATCTACCGCCAGACCGGCTGTTACATCGAACGCATCCGCCGCAACGGCATTCTGGCCAACCCGGACGGTGACGCGGTGCTGCAGGTGGGCGACGAGATCTCGCTGGTCGGCTACCCAGACGCCCACGCGCGGCTGGACCCGAGCTTCCGCAACGGCAAGGAAGTGTTCGATCGCGATCTGCTCGACATGCGCATCGTGACCGAAGAGATCGTGGTGAAGAACAGCAACGCGGTGAACAAGCGCCTGAGCCAGCTGAAGCTGACCGACCACGGTTGCTTCCTCAACCGCGTGATCCGCAGCCAGATCGAAATGCCGATCGACGACAGCATCGTGCTCAACAAGGGCGACGTGCTGCAGGTGAGCGGCGACGCACGCCGTGTGAAGAGCGTAGCGGAGAAGATTGGCTTTATCTCGATCCACAGCCAGGTGACCGACCTGCTGGCGTTCTGCGCCTTCTTCATCATCGGCCTGCTGATCGGCCAGATCACCATTCAGTTCAGTAACTTCTCGTTCGGCATCGGCAACGCCGCCGGCCTGCTGATGTCCGGCATCATGCTCGGCTTCCTGCGCGCCAACCACCCGACCTTCGGCTACATTCCGCAGGGCGCGCTGAACATGGTGAAAGAATTCGGCCTGATGGTGTTTATGGCGGGCGTGGGCCTGAGCGCCGGCGCCGGCATCGGCCACAGCCTGGGCGCGGTCGGCGGCCAGATGTTGATCGCCGGGCTGATCGTCAGCCTGGTGCCGGTGGTTATCTGCTTCCTGTTCGGCGCCTACGTGCTGCGCATGAACCGCGCCCTGCTGTTCGGCGCCATCATGGGCGCCCGCACCTGCGCGCCGGCGATGGAAATTATCAGTGACACCGCACGCAGCAATATCCCGGCGTTGGGCTATGCCGGCACCTACGCCATCGCTAACGTGCTGTTAACGCTGGCGGGTTCACTCATCGTGGTGCTATGGCCGGGGATACTCGGCTGATCGATTAGCGGGAGAGATGGATCGGCGATAAAAATATTTTGATTTTTTTGTCGCCGGCCAGAACTTTCGTTGGGGGCCGCAGTCTGAATTAGTGCCACTGCTTTTCTTTGATGTCCCCATTTTGTGGAGCCCGATAATCCCGCCTTTTAGGTTCAAGATTATCGGGTTTTTTGTTAAACAGAACATTATTTGCCATTTGAACAGCTACATCGCATCACCTACCTACACAATACTGCTGCAATACATCCATCAGGATCCCTGCTCTGCCTGCTCTGCCTGCTCTGCCTGCTCTGCCTGCTCTGCCTGCTCTGCCTGCTCTGCCTGCTCTGCAGTGTGCATTGTATAACTTGGGATTAAGTTCACTAGTTTATCTTCAAGCTTGGAATTTAGCTTAAGGCATAATCGAAGGACAGCTTCCTGGGTTTCTTCTAACTCATCAGGCGTAATAATTTCTAATCCTTCACCATGAGCAATTCGGTTTCTTTTCTTTAAAAGATCATCGATAACTTGAATATATCCAATCCGGCGCCTTTTCAGTTTCGGGGTCCATTTTCTTTCTAACTCAGAGATAATGGCCATTTCTTTAGCCAAATCACCGTTTGCAGCGGCACTAATGGTTCTACGTATAGCATGTGTTAATTGGGACTCATTGTTATACATACCATCAAAGTGGTAATCTTCAATGGTTATGATATCAAGCACAGCCTCAATCCCAAACACTTCAAATATTTTTTCGATAGTATCAACAGTGGGATTTGCATTTGTTGATGATAATTTTTTACTATTCATCGATAGTGGAAGGTCAGAAACCAAACTATTTACAAATTGCGAAAACTTGGTCTCACTTCTATTATTCAGCTTAATCAAACAACTTTCAGAATGGTCTGATAGCATTGATAAAGGTAAAAGCTTTGCCGACACACCGGAATCATTGATAATATCGACAAACTCTTTACACATCTCCCTTAAGAATCCCTCAAAATAGCCACAAAGCAACACTAACCCTGAACGTGTAATTGCATTTGCTATCGTAACACCACCAGGTTGATTTAGTTTCTCACGGGCAGTATCTGAAAGAAACTTAATCTCCTCGAAGTTTCTAACCTGTGTCGGTACACATTGTATCTTCATAACTCACCCCAAAAGAGCTTGTGTCAAAATCGTACTCCTCCTAAGTGCCTTGTTCTTTTGCGATGTTCCTTGGAATAAGCTGCTCCAATACTCATCAATGGAGAACACTCCCAGCGATTTATTCCTAATATTTTCTATTTTTTCTCCACTATCTATCACGCGAGAGAATGAGACCATCTGAGACTCATAAATCGCACCATTAATCACATTATGTGCAAAGCCTGATTGTTCTGGATGAACTCTATCCTTAGGTTTTCTGAAGGCTATCCCCGGCCCCAAGGTACTGTAGATTAAATCCACAGTTTCATAGAAAGTTTTACTAATATTCTCAATGCGACCTGATGATATATCTCTATTATCTTCCATATGTAAATTAAGATACTCAGAGTAATTATCAGAGTAGTCGGTCGTAGCAGTAAGTTCCCGATATGCAAGGAATCTCAGAACCAATTCAGTTCCTTTCATTGCACGATCAGCATGCTCTGGTAGAGAAAGTAACTCTTTGAATGGAGCATAGTCCGAGAGGTGTTTTATCAACTCATTATAATTACCACGATAAACACAGTTTCTGACCTCTTGGTCGGTTAGAGAAGCGCTCCCGGTATTTAATCTTTCAAAAACTTCAAATTTTAGAGCCTCATCTGACTCATTGAGCACCACAATACATCTAATCGGACGCTTGGCAATTATAGACTTATAAGAGCGGTCAAGCTCAGCGTGCGACTGCCCATTGAGCTCTGGCATAATCTTAAGCCCTGAGATAGTGAGAGGTTCAATAGCAGTATCGTCAAAGACCGCTCTTAGCTCATTTGCTTTAATGAATCTAAATAACGATGTCAATCTATGCTGGCCATCAATCACACTAAATGTACCATTTTTTTCCTCAGCCAAATAAACAACAGGCACAGGAATATTCAAGATAATTGACTCTATAAATTTAGAGGCTTTAACATCATCCCACTGATATTTTCTCTGATAATTAGGATCTAGTACTAAATCACCATCAATGATCATGTCCATAAGTGTTCTTACCGCATAATCATATGGCTGAATAACAACCTTCCTTTCTCTAATATGCTCATACGGCGTGCTCCCTAACTCATTATCATCTACCGTTACATTATCATCAAGCTCAAGATTACCTTGGATCTGCTGTTCCTGTGTCATATTAATTACCTTCAGTTTTATTTTTCAGCAATAAAATATCATTCGCCGCATAATATCAGAATACTAAAGCATTATCTATAAAATCTCACCTAAAAAATTTTAACCTGACCGTACCATATAAAAAAGAATATAAAAACATGATTAATATAATATATCCTAGTAATGAAAAAATCATACGTTCTATTACTTATCAGTTCATATCCAAAAAGACAACACAACCAGCACGATGAAAATGGGAAACAAACTGAAGTACAAGGTCGTATACTTTCTAACCCAACCGACCCTCTCAGTGGGTTGCTGTTGGAGGAAAGCATAAGAAGCTTCCGGCAAATACTCTCCAGCAGCGATTTTAATTTTCTTACGCTCAAGAATTTTTCTAAAGAACCACGCGACAGGAAAACTCCCCAAGAACCCCATCCGGGCCAAGAACTTATCATAGCTTGGCATGAGCAACCCCGCATCGAGATAGTTCTCGACTAGCTGAGCGTAGTTAGACTTATTCTTAACAAACAGCACTAAACTTACTAAAAATAGCAAGATAAAAACAAACCCAAGCGCCACAAAAACTTTTGTTAAAAACAGCTCCACTGCCGACATCCTCTTCAGTCAAAAAATAGCGTGTTTACGCTGTCACCAAACTTGCTTCCAACTTTTTCACCAGCGGCTCCGCCTAGCAGCCCTCCCCCCAGCGATCCTACCAATCCACAGGCAAACGCAGCGGCACCACCTGTAGCAACGCCGGCAGCCACACAAATTCCGCCAACCAGCATAGCTCCGCCGCTTCCCCCCAAAATGGCGCCTCCAGTGCTGAAACCAAACTGACTGTACTCTTTGACTGCGACCTTCGGACAGTCCCCCTCACGCCCAGCGGTGCATGCATACATCACTTCATTGGTTGCATTCAAACCTGAGAACGCAATAGCAATATACCCACCACTTTTCATGAAAGTGGCAGCCCGTGAGGCGCCATCTAGGTAAGTGGCATAACCTCTAATTGCACCAACCCCCGCTGTAGACCATTCGTGAACAATAGACTTACTGGAAAGATTAAGTGCATGCCGCATATCTTCATAGGGTTTAAACTTCACCGCCTTTTGCACCAGTCGCGACAAAACAGGCTTATTTACCATAACCTTAAGCTCTGCGAATAATGCGGCGCGTTCAGCATAAAATTGTTGGCTAATCAGACTACCTTGAGAGCGAAATTGACTCTGATAACTCCGTTCAATTTTCTGTAACGTAGACTCAATCTGTCGGAAATACTTCTCACCGACATCGCTCGCAGTACCGAATAACTTGTCTCCTGCCGACGTGAGTGCCGCAATGGCGCCATAGTTTCGTTGCAAAAATCCCGCATCATCGGTGGTCATCGGCGCAATGGTACGATTCACATTTTGCTTCGTCAGTCTTAAAAGGCGCATGGTATCAGGCGTGAGGGGGTTTTCTGGATCCATGAGCAGCACAATTTGCCCCGGCTTTAACCACGAACTATCGGCATTGACCGCCATAAATTGTCTGCTGGCATCGTTGGTGCGGCCACCAAAAAGCTGTTGTGCCTGAAAGGCAAGTGGCCCAGGCTGCTCAACAATGCAATAACCGGGAGGAAGAAGTTTGGCCATTAAGATATCCTTTCTCAAATGAAGCACATATTTCAAATCACGGCAAAGCAGTGTGCATGCAAATAGGTAACGGTTGCAACCACAGGAAAGGATTGTTGTGATGTTTAATGGCGCCGGCCCCAGGCCGGCGCAGCAATGCCCGTCTAGAACCGCTGTTTGATAGGTTCATCACTGTTCAGGTTGCCGTTGGCCTGCGCTTCCCCGCAGGTGGTGGGGCCAAAGGCCACCACTTTGCCGTCGCTGTTTCTGAAGCCGACGTAGAACGGCGTCACGGTGCCGTTCGGCAAGCGGTGGTTGTAGTCGTGGCACACACCCTGGCCGTTCAGCGTCGGCCGAGTGGCGATCGGCGCGCCGAAATCCCGGCTGACCGAGCGCTTGTCGGCGCCGACGTGAAAGGCGTCGGCGATCTTTTGATCGCGCAGCAGGCTGAAAGTATCGCAGCCGGTTAACAACAGGCTCAGCGCCACAACGGCACTCCCTAACCCTTTACTCATTTTTCACTCCCTCTATATATATTGAACCTGGCGGCAATTACGCTATTTTGCCGGGTAAACGTCGGCGAGCGCCCAAGGGCGTGCCTGCTCGCAAGAGCATTAAAAAAGAGAAGCCATGCAAATTAACTCTTCAACGAATGAGATAACCATCCCATCGCCGTGGAAAGAACCGGATGGAGACGCGTTACAGTTTGCGGATCACATTGCCAATCAGGCATTTCACGGCGTTGATTTGCGCCGTCAGCCCCGGCTTGTCGGCGGGAAACACGCCGTCCAGCGCCGCGGTACCGACGGTGAAGCCAACCGCATTGCCCGTCACCACGGCGGCGATGCGATCTTCCCGGTCGATGGACCCGGCGATATAAACCGGTTTGTCGACCGCATCGCACACCCGACGAATCAATGTCGGCACGTCGCCGGCGAAGCGGTAGGCCAGCAGATCCAGCCCTGTCACGCCCGGTAAAGCGGCGCGCTGGCGGGCGCTGGCGACAATATCGTCAATGTCACCTTCCAGCACGCTGGGGTGGCCGCTGATGCGGCCGGCGAACGGATAGTAGCGCAGGCCAGACTGACGAATGATCGGCAGCACGCTTTCCGGCCGCGTTCCCCCCATCAATACATCAACGCCCAACGCCAGCGCCGCGCGCGCCGAATTCATCTCGCTGTCCTCATCCAGGCTAACCACTTCCAGATAAGCGGTGGCGCCGCCGGCGTGAATTGCCTGCGCCAACAGTTTGAGTTGATCCAGCGGCAGACCGATATCCTTAAAGCCGATATGCTTCACGCCGGCAGCCAGCACTTCTGGTAGCCGCGCTTGCGCATCGGGCACCGTACTGTCGTTGCGCGTCAGCATGAAAATAAACTCGGGTGTGTGCATGGTGTTTCCTTATTGTCATTGTCTTCAGGTGATGTGAGTTATTGGGCGCGCAGCATTTTTTCCGCCTGCCGGAAGGCGTACAGCAAGCTGGCGTGTTCCGCCCGTCCGCTGCCCGCGATATCGAACGCCGTACCGTGGTCGACCGAGGTGCGGATAAACGGCAGGCCGACGGTGACGTTAACGCCGTGATCCACCCCGAGATATTTCACCGGGATCAGGCCCTGGTCGTGATATTGGGCGACCACGATGTCGAACTCCCCGCGCCGGGCGCGCATGAAAACGGTATCGCCGGGCCAGGGGCCGCTGACGTCCAACCCCTGTTCCCGCGCCAGGGCGATGGCGGGCACGATGACGTCAAGATCTTCGCGGCCGAACAGGCCATTCTCCCCGGCGTGCGGATTCAGGCCGGCCACCGCAATGCGCGGTTTCGCTATGCCTAACGCCCGACAGGCCGTTTGCGCCAGATGAAACGCGCGCAGTTCGTTTTCCACGGTCGCCGCGTCGATGGCGTCCCGCAGCGAAACGTGAATGGAAACCAGGATCACCCGCAGCTCGTCGTTGGCCAGCATCATGGCGAAGTCCTGGGTGCCCGAGCGCGCCGCCAGGATCTCGGTGTGCCCCGGATAATCGATCCCCGCCAGGCGCATCGCTTCCTTGTTCAGCGGTGCGGTGACGATGCCGGCGATGCGCCCCGCCAGCGCCAGATCGATGGCGGCAACCACCCAGGCATAAGACGCCGCGCCCGCGCGCTTATCGAGCCTGCCGAGAGGCAAGTCCCCCGGCAGCGCAACGCCGGCGGAATAGACGGCGGTCTCCCCCCGCCGCCAGGCTTCGTCCCATCCCGCCAGCGAGGCGGGCAGCTCGCGGATAGGCAGCGTCAGCCCCAGACTGGCCGCCGCGCGCGCCAGGGCACCGGCATCGCCAATCACCACATAAGGCGTACTCAACCGCTCTGTGGCCGCCAGTTTGGCAATGATCTCCGGCCCGATGCCGGCGGGATCGCCCATGGTTATCGCCAGCGGCAAAGTGGAAAGGGTCATCGTTCTTCTCCTTCTCGGTCAGCGCGCAACCGGGTTACGCAGTTCAACAACGTGGCAGCCCGGCCAAAACCGCCCGCCTTGGTGGCGAACGGCAGCCTGCGGCCCGGCAGATTCAACAACCCGAAAGGCACGCCGGGTTCCACCTCACCGAACAGCGTCAATGAGCCGGCCGCCATAGCGTCGACGATGCGCCGCGCGGTATCCCCGCCGGTCGCCACCAACCCGTCGAAAGCTTCCGTGCAACGGCTGACGACCGCGCCCAGCGCAGCGGCATGATCCGCCACGGCCGCTCGCGCCCGGGGCGATATCAGGCAAACCACATCGGCACGCGCAAACGCCGCGCGCACCTCTTGCGCTACCGCCTCGGGATCGGCCGCTTCAGGCAGCGTGACCAGAACCGCGCCCGCCTGCCGCAGGCTTGCCAGCTGGGCGGCATTCGCCGGATGCAGGCTGCCAATCGCCACCAGCACCTTGCGGGCTCTCAGCGGTGGTTGAGCGGGCGGCGCGTTATCCCCGGGGGACAACGCACGCGACAGCGCCGCCGCCAGGCCCGGCGATCCCACCCACACCACCGGTTCGGCAATGCCGATCCGCCTCACGACCTCATCCAACTCGCCGTTGTCTGCGGCGTCGAATACCTGAAAGCGCGTCTGCTCCAGCCCCGCCATGCGCTCCATGACGTAGCCGGTGACGATCGGGTTCTTCGGATCGCGCGCAAAGGCGGTCTGCTCCAGCGCGACGCCGTCGACGTATTGCCGGCCATCCACCGTGGTGCGGCCGGCATCCGGGAAGGCCGGCGCGACGATGGCGAGACGGCGCCCGCTGCCCGTCAGCGCCCCGCGCGTTTCCGGCCCCAGATTGCCGCGCAGCGTGGAATCCACCGTTTTGTAGATGAGGCGCGCCCGCTTCACGCAGGCGGCGGCATGACGAAAACGCTGCTCCGCCTGCTCCGGCGAAACGAAGCGGGAATCTAAATCGAAGGCGACGATCTCAGCGCCCTGCAACGCGGCATCGGGCAGGCGCAGCATGACGCAGGCATTCAGTCCGCGTGCGGCGAACGGAGCCGCACCGTCGAGCGCGCTGGTAAGATCATCGGCGAGAATGGCAATCATCGCAGTTACCCGTAAGTGGAAAGTGATGCACACTTTGGCTGATTTGGCTGGCAATAAAAAACGATTTGCGTAGTATCGATGATTGACAAAAACTCAATCAAAAGGGGGCGCAGTGCGTCAACGAAGATTGCCTAACCTGGCGGTATTGCGGGCTTTCGAAGCTACGGTGCGGTACGGCAGCGTGTCGAAAGCCGCCAAATCTCTCAACATCACCGACGGCGCCGTCAGCCGCGCGGTGCGCGAATTCGAGCAGACCCTGGGATTCGCGCTGTTTCAACGCACCAGCCGCATGGTGCATCCGACGCCGCAGGCGCAAGAGCTGGCGAGCGAGATCGGCCGGGGGCTGGACAACCTGCAGTCGGCGATCGACCGCGCCTGTCGGCATCATCAGAATCGCCCGTTGGTGATCTCCTGCGAGCCGACCTTTCTGATCCGCTGGCTGATCCCGCGTCTGGCCGGTTTGCAGCAGGCGGTGGGGAAAGAACGCGATTTGCAGCTGGTCTCCGCCGGCGGCGCCGTCGCCTTCTCGCGTGAAGGCATCGATCTGGCGATTCGCCGCAACGATTTCCCGATCGCCGACGACGTGGTCGCCCGCCCGTTCCTCAAAGAACGGGTCGGCCCGGTTTGCCGCCGGGAGCATGCCGCGACGGGGCGTGAACTGCGCGGCACCCTGCTCCACACCGAGACGCGCCCGCACGCCTGGCGCGACTGGTGTGCCCACAGCGGCATCGAGATCCGGCCGGGCAACGAGCTGCGTTTCGAACATTTCTATCTCAGCCTGCAGGCGGCGGTCGCCGGCGCCGGTATCGGCATCGGCCCGTTGGCGCTGGTGGCGGATGATATCGTCAACGGCGCGCTGGTGGCGCCATATGGCTTTGCGCCTGACGGGACGGATTATGTGCTGATGACCCAGGCCGACGGCCAGGACGATGCAATATTCTCAACGGTATTGGCCTGGCTGGTCGCCATGGGCGAAGAAACCGAACGGGCGGTGTTGGCGAGCGAAGGGAAAGCGTAACGGGGAAAAGTCTCCGCCTGCCGCGCAGGGCAAGCGGAGTGGCATCAGGCGGCGATTACTTCTGCTCGGCCTGGCTTACGGTATCTTCGGCTTTCCAGATGCGGTATTTTACTTCCGCGTCTTTCGGCGCATACACCACGATCGGCAGGCGGCTGTTGTAGCGCTGCATCGCGGCGTCGCCCAGATTAGCGGCGATGAATTGCTTGGTCTTGGTGTTGTCCGGGCAAGCCATCATGGTCGAGGCTGGTTCGGACAGCTTCTCCAGCACCAGGTAATCATAGCCCCAACCGGAGAGGGTTTTAGTCTCCAGCGTACCGCCGATCATGTGGCGGTTGCAGTCCACTTCCAGCACCTTGCCGATCAGCAGTTCTACCTTGTAGTTCTCTTCATGCTCTTGCTTCGGCAGGTAGATCACCTGGCGATTCATGCCCTTCTCGGCTTTCGGGTAAGGCGCGACCTTTTCCAGCGGCTGTTTGCTGATATCCGCATCATCGCCAGAGGTAGCCGCCATGGCGCCGGCGGAAACGGCCATCAGCAGGCCGGA
Source organism: Serratia sp. SSNIH1 (assembly GCF_002935055.1). Classification (NCBI taxonomy): domain Bacteria; kingdom Pseudomonadati; phylum Pseudomonadota; class Gammaproteobacteria; order Enterobacterales; family Yersiniaceae; genus Serratia; species Serratia sp. SSNIH1. The sequence continues at coordinate 2,214,902 of NZ_CP026383.1, read as the reverse complement.
AAATACAACGGATGCCTTGTTCATGTTTTATCCCTACACTTTGTCAAATAATCCGCCTATAAACTAATACACTACCGCCAAGCTCGCCACAGGTTTAATCTTCTTTACAATAGGCTATCAGTAGTGACAATCGCCTAATATCGTCAATTAACCGGAGCAATGACTCAGTGTTTCTTCAGGTTAGCGATATAGGCCTTCACCACCTGATAGACATAATCTTGGCATGCCAGCCCGGTTTGCGGATCGTACTTGCCTTGGTTGGTGATGTTGTTGGACAACACGCGAATGCCGACAAACGGCACCTTGAATTCGGCGGCGATCTGCGCGGCGGAGGCGGTCTCCATCTCTTCGACCGACGTCCGGTAGCGGTCGTGGAAATAACGAATACGGTCCAGCTCGCTGTTCCACACGTCGGCCGAGCCGATCACCCCTTCCACGACCTTGCCCTGTCGGTAATCGCTCTTAACGCTTTGCGCAATCGCCAGCAGGTTGGGGTCGGCGGGAAACTGACGCAGGCTGTGCGCCTTTTTGTCCTCGCCGGCGCTGCCCTTGGAAGCCAACAGATCCATCGGCTGCCACTGCCGCGAGTCGCTGCCTTCCCCCAACGCCTTGGCCGGCGTTTTGAACGCGCCGAGATTGACCGAATATTTGCCCAGCACGATGTCATACACTTTCAGTGCCGGGTCATGGCCGCCGGCGGTCCCCTGGTTAATGATCGCCACCGGGTGAAACTGCGTGGCGGCAATCGCCGTGGCCGCCGCAGCGTTGGACATGCCCTTCAGCGTCTCCGACACCACCACCGGGTAGCCGTCTACGGTGCCGTGCCAAAAGCGCCAGCCACCGATCTGCTCCTCGCGCGGGTTCACCAACCGCTGGGCGAAACGTTCCGCCTCCACCGGCATGGCGCCCTGCACCACGATAGGCCCAGCGGCCGCCGGTTGGCCAAAGCACAGCGGAGAAAAGGCCGCACCGGCGGCCGCCAACAGTAAGACACGCGCTTTATTCTTCATCATCACCCTCTCATCCCGAAAAAAAGCAAACGATTACCTTAGCCGAAGGCGGTAGCGTCGGACAGGGTTTTCTTACCGGTGGACTAAGGTTTTCTTAAGACAGAATTATTACAGTGGCGTTATTCAATCCTGTCACCGAGCCTGCGCGTGAATCCAGAATCGTCATTAAATCAATCCTCAACGACACCGCAAATTAAGACAACCGCCCTTTACTCCCTGCCGGCATCCTTTTACCGTTGGCAGGTTTTTGGCCTGCTGATCAGCGGCCTGGTATTCCTGTGGCTCTCCCGCAACGAACAGCTGGACTGGGCGATCAGCAACTCTTGGTACGATCCCGCCAGCGGGCATTTCCCGTGGCAAAACAATTATTGGCTGGATCTGATCAACCACCGCCTGCTGAAGCAAATAGTGATCGTCGGGGCGGTACTGACGCTGTTTTGGGGCATCTATCGCCGCAGCGCGCGCCTGATCGTGACCATGCTGTTGATCGGGATCGGCCCGTTGGTGGTAGGCATTCTCAAGGCCACCAGCGCGCACTCCTGCCCGTGGGATCTGATCGAGTACGGCGGCAAGGCGATGTCCTTCCCGCTGTTCGGCGCGGTACCGGCGCTGCCGGGCCCCGGCCGCTGCTTCCCCGGCGGGCACGCCTCGAGCGGTTTCGCGGTCATGGCGTTGTTTTTCCTGTTTTATCCGCAGCGTCCGCGCCTGGCCTGGTGGTGCTGGTGCGGCGGCATTGCGCTCGGCATGGTGATGGGCTTTGGCCAGATCATGCGCGGCGCCCATTTTCTTACCCATAACCTGTGGGCGGGTTGGTGGGTTTGGTTAAGCCAGTTGGCTATTTATTGGACGGTTAGCGGCTATTGGCGCCGCAAGACGAGGTAACGGTTATGGAACAGTTGAACCATTTTCTTTTCGCCTGGATCAATGCGACCCCGGCGTCTCCCGAGTGGATGATCGATTTCGCCACCTTTTTGGCGCGCGATCTGATCATCATCGTGCCGCTGCTGATCGTCGGCCTGTGGCTGTGGGGGCCGCAAAGCCAGCTGGCATCGCAGCGCCAGGTGGTGGCGAAAACCACTATCGCGCTGCTGTTCGCCATGCTCGCCGCCGCCACCATCGGCGCGCTGCTGCCGCATGAGCGCCCGTTCGTCGCCGGCGTTGGCTATACCTTCCTGGCACATGCGCCGGACAGCTCGTTCCCGAGCGATCACGGCACCGCCATCTTTACCTTTGCGCTGGCGTTCCTGTTCTGGCACCGGGTCTGGTCCGGCGTGCTGCTGATGATCGTCGCCGTCGGCATCGCCTGGTCACGCGTTTACCTCGGCGTGCACTGGCCGCTGGATATGGTCGGCGGTTTCCTGCTCGGCCTGGTCGGCTGCCTGTTCGCCCAGCTGGTGTGGAATCTGTTCGGCGATGCCATCGCCGACAAGCTGTCGCGCCTGTATCGTTTCCTGTTCGCCTTCGCCATTCGCCGTGGCTGGGTGAAAGAGTAACCGCACAACATGACCGGGGCGTTACCGCCCCGTTATTTCACACCACGCCGGTGGTCACGCAAAACGCCCGCGTTTTTCCCGCTCCCAGCATCACCTCTGCCTCTCCTTCCGGCGCATTCGGGCGACAGTTCGCCGGCTGGATAAAAGCCAGCAGCCGCCGGTTGCCCTGAACGGCGATGCGTCGAAGACCATAGTTGAATTGCCCGGTGGCGAAGCGCGTCACATAGCGCCGGCCTTGCGGCGCCAGCATAAAGAACTCGGCCTGATCCACGTAGCGCGACAGATCGTCGGAGCACAGCAGCTCCCGCCCGAGCGCATCCCCCAACAGCGCCGGCGCCGGCAGATTCTGGCGGAATACCGCATCGGGAATGCAATCGTAATTGAGGCGGCACACATACTGCAGCGGCTGCGGCCGCTCGGCCAGGTTGGTGACCTGCATCTCAATGGCGAACTGCGCGCTCTGCGCCGCCAGACGCAGCGCCGGGCCGATGCGCCAACGCCCCCCCGCCCGCTCCCCCTCGCCGTGCAACGACAGCTCATCGCCCGCCAGCTGGAGCCACACGCGTTGCATCTGCAGCGGCTCACCGTCCTGATTCGGCCAGGCAGGACAGAACGCGGCATCGCCAGCGCGCTTTCTTCCGGCGCCCTTTACGCTGCGGCGGCCCGACTTCAGCGAATAACCGTCAAACTCGGCGTCCCAGATCGCGAGGCCCTGATACGGCAAAACCGTCAGTGCGCCACGATGATTTGCCAACGTCAGCATCGGCCCGCGTTCTGTGCAGCGATGCGTGCTCACCGCGAAATCCGCATTGCGGAACAGTTCCTGCCGATGCGCCCCGAAAGCTTCAGGAGCCAGATCGATGTTGATCTTCATCTTTTTTCCCTCGACGTTGCGCCCGCGCAGGCCGCGAGCCCTGAAATGTTATTTAAATAACAAATGAAACGCCTTTAAGTTATACCTATAACAGCATGATAGCGACGATCGAATCGACATTTTTTAAACATCACTAGGTTTATCGGCATCTAAATGTTATTATTCTCACATTATCCATCCCGCTTACTGTCTTAACCTCACTAAGGAATCGCGATGACCACCGAAACCATCGATTACGCCAGCTATGTTGACCACACCCTGCTGGCGATGGACGCCACCGAACTGCAGATCGCCAAGCTGTGCGAAGAAGCGCAGCAGCACAACTTCTATGCGGTATGCGTCAACTCCGGCTACGTGCCGCTGGCAGCCCAGCTGCTGCAAGAAAGCACCGTGAAAGTCTGCTCGGTGATCGGTTTCCCGCTGGGCGCCGGCCTGACCGTCGCCAAAGCCTTTGAAGCCAAAGCGGCAATCGCCGCCGGCGCGCAAGAGATCGATATGGTGATCAACGTCGGCTGGTTGAAAAGCGGCCTGCTGGACGAAGTGAAAGCCGACATCGCCGCCGTGCGCGAGGTTTGCGCGGCGATCCCGTTGAAGGTAATATTGGAAACCTGCCTGCTCAGCGATGCACAGATCGTCCAGGTTTGTGAAATGTGTCGCGAACTCGATGTGGCCTTCGTGAAAACCTCCACCGGCTTCAGCACCGGCGGCGCTCGGGAAGAGCACGTCAAACTGATGCGCGAGACCGTGGGCAGCGAAATGGGCGTGAAAGCTTCCGGCGCCGTGCGCGATCGCGCCACCGCCGAGAAGATGATCAACGCCGGCGCCACGCGTATCGGCACCAGCTCCGGCGTCGCCATCGTTTCCGGCGCTCAGCCGGCGGCGGGCAGCTACTGATCGTCGGCATGCCCTGACGGGCACAGCCAATCCACTCCGATGCGGGACAATACGGGCGGCCAAGGCGGCCCGATATTGCCCCGCATTGTTGTGTTTAGCGCCGGACACGCCGGCACGCCCTTTTACCTCTACTACCTGTGGGAAGACGGACCTATGGAAACACGGCGCGAAGAACGTATCAACCGGCTAGTTCAGGCGTTAAAACGCGCTGACAAGATCCACCTGAAAGAAGCCGCCGCGCTGCTGGGGGTCTCGGAGATGACCATTCGCCGCGATCTGAGCGCCGAGCCGGCGGCGGTGGTACTGCTCGGCGGCTATGTGGTGACCGATCCGCGCAGCAACGGCGTGACCAACTACTTCGTTTCCGATCAAAAAGCCAAGCAGGTGATGGAGAAACGGCGCATCGGCCTGCTGGCGGCGCCGTTGATCAATGAAAACGACACGGTGTTTTTCGACTGCGGCACCACTACCCCGGCGATCATCGACGCCATCGCCGACGAGCTGACCTTCACCGCCGTGTGCCATTCGCTGAACACCTTCCTGGCGCTGCAGGACAAACCGAACTGCAAGGTGGTCCTGTGCGGCGGTGAGTTCAAGCCGAACAACTACATCTTTTCCAGCGTCAGCGGCCGTAACGAGCTCGATCACATCTGCCCGAACATCGCCTTTATCTCCGCCGCCGGCCTCAGCCTGCAGCACGGCGCCACCTGCTTCAACTTCGACGAGCTGGAGATGAAGCATCGCGCCATGGCGATGGCGCAGCAAAAGATCCTGGTGGCAGACCACAGCAAGTTCGGCAAAACCAAACCGGCCTGCATCGGCCCCCTGACGCAGTTCGATCGGGTGATCAGCGACCGCCAGCCGGACGCCGACTTCATGGCGTTCTTCAACGACAACGCCATCGCTACCCGCTATTAATCCGCCTTCTGCGCCGTCGAAACCGACGGCGCACTGCCGCAATCCCCTTCTTTCCCCGCCCGAAAATGTACAAATAATGCGCAATCGATTCGCGTTTTTCGCTTATCCGCACGCAACATCAGGTTAATAAAATGCAACAGGTCATCCGAGTGATTATTTTCTCGCAGGCTAAACACGCTGTCGGTTGGGTGAATTAACGACTATTTATGGCTTTTATATGATAAATCGCGCCAAAGGCCGGGATGTTTAAATAAACGGCGGTTTACGCGATTGCAGCAAATCTCACCAATACCTGTTAGGTATCTGTTATTTATATGATGAATGGTTACGCATTTTTATCCGCTAACCACGTAAGTAATTTCCCTTCGTTATTAGCGGTGCCTTTCATAAAAAATCATTTAAAAACAAAAATATAAATTCAATTTTACTTAAAAATACAATGTGATCTACGTCACTAAAACTGCTTAATCCGGGTTTTTCGCTAGATCCAAAACCACGCATAAAATATATTGCTCGGCTTGCTGCTGAGCACAGCGCTTTATCCGGCTAATTATTGTACAAACCGCATAATCGCAGAAATTTTTATGAGAGCGTTCTCAGCACAAAATCTTACACAAATGTGCAACAAATGCGCGAAAAATCGATGAAAAAGCGGATAACTGCACATATTACGCATTTGAGAGCAGGATCACGGTTGTTTCTACTGTAAATCGTTATCTTGCCGCCAACAAAAATCGACAGGCAAAGACCTGTCGGCAGCGGTAACGACTTTTATCGCCCGTGACGGTGAAAAGTCTTTAGTGAATTACCCGGCGCTGTGCCTTGGTAATGAACGCAATAAACAACCAGGGGGACGCCAAAACATCCCCGCAAGCAACACCTGATTCTTACCGCAAGCGTTGCCTGAATAGGACGTTTGACGGTTTAACCTTAAGTTTTGCCTTTTAATTTTAAATTCGTGTTCACTTCGGAGATATTTATGGACACTACACAGACCGGCACAATTGCCTCTGCGGCCTCGGGCTCCAGCAGTACCTGGCGTAAAACGGATACCATGTGGATGTTGGGCCTGTACGGCACCGCCATCGGCGCAGGCGTCCTGTTCTTGCCAATCAACGCCGGCATCGGCGGTTTGATTCCTCTGATCATCATGGCCATCATCGCTTTCCCGATGACCTTCTTTGCCCACCGCGGCCTGTGCCGTTTCGTTCTGTCCGGCAAAAATCCCGGTGAAGACATCACCGCCGTGGTAGAAGAGCACTTCGGTATCACCGCCGGTAAACTGATTACCCTGCTGTACTTCTTCGCCATCTACCCGATTCTGCTGGTTTACAGCGTGGCGATCACCAACACCGTCGACAGCTTCATCACCCACCAGTTGGGCATGACATCGCCACCGCGCGCCATCCTGTCGCTGATCCTGATCGTCGGCCTGATGACCATCGTGCGCTTCGGTGAGCAGGCCATCGTGAAAACCATGAGCATCCTGGTCTTCCCGTTTGTCGCGGTGCTGATGCTGCTGGCGGTGTATCTGATCCCTAACTGGACCGGCGCCATCTTCGAAAACGTGTCGCTGTCCGGCAGCGGTACCGGCATGGGCCACGGCCTGATCATGACCCTGTGGCTGGCGATCCCGGTAATGGTGTTCTCCTTCAACCACTCGCCGATCATCTCCGCCTTCGCCGTTGCCAAACGCGAAGAGTACGGCGCAGACGCCGAGAAAAAATGCTCCCGCATTCTGGCTTATGCACACATCATGATGGTGCTGACCGTGATGTTCTTCGTGTTCAGCTGCGTGCTGAGCCTGACGCCGGAAAACCTGGCGGAAGCCAAGGCGCAGAACATCTCGATTCTGTCTTACCTGGCTAACCACTTTAACAACCCGATGATCGCGTACATCGCGCCGGTTATCGCCTTCGTCGCCATCACCAAATCGTTCCTGGGCCACTACCTGGGCGCGCGTGAAGGCTTCAACGGCCTGGTTGCCAAGTCGATGAAGAGCCGCGGCAAAACCGTCAGCACCGCCAAGCTGAACCGCATGACCGCTATCTTCATGCTGGTGACCACCTGGATCGTCGCCACCCTGAACCCAAGCATCCTGGGCATGATCGAAACCCTGGGCGGCCCAATCATCGCCATGCTGCTGTTCCTGATGCCGATGTATGCCATCCGTAAAGTGCCTGCCATGCGCAAGTACAGCGGCCACATCAGCAACGTGTTCGTGGTTGTGATGGGTCTGATTGCCATCTCTGCTATCGTGTTCAGCCTGCTCGGCTAATCACGTCCGGCCGGCGCCGCTGCGCGCCGGCCCTCCCGCACTCCCCCATTTCCCGTATTCACCGCCTGAAACCTGAAGAAGGAGGCGAGACCATGGTCAGCGTTTTCGATATTTTCAAGATTGGCATCGGCCCATCCAGCTCCCACACCGTTGGCCCGATGAAAGCCGGCAAACAGTTCGTCGACGATCTGATCGCCCACCAGCAGCTGCAGGACACCACCCGCGTGGTGGTCGACGTGTACGGTTCGCTGTCGTTGACCGGTAAAGGCCACCACACCGATATCGCCATCATCATGGGCCTGGCCGGCAACCTGCCGCACGACGTGGACATCGACAGCATTCCGGGCTTTATCCGCGACGTCGAACAGCGCGGCCGCCTGCCGCTGGCCAACGGCCACCACGAGGTGGATTTCCCGCTGCACGGCGGCATGAACTTCCACAGCGACAACCTGCCGCTGCACGAAAACGGCATGCGCATCCACGCCTTCGCCGGTGAACGCCTGCTGCACAGCAAAACCTATTACTCGATCGGTGGCGGTTTCATCGTCGACGAAGAGCACTTCGGCCAATCCGCCGAGGGCGCCACGCCGGTGCCCTACCCGTTCAAATCGGCGCACGATCTGCAGCAGCATTGCAAAGACACCGGGCTGTCGTTGTCCGGCCTGGTGATGCAGAACGAACTGGCGCTGCGCAGCAAGGCGGATATCGACGCACACTTCGCCGACGTCTGGCAGGTGATGAGCGCCGGTATCGAACGCGGTATCAACACCGAAGGCTTGCTGCCCGGCCCGATGAAAGTGCCGCGCCGCGCCGCCGCGCTGCGCCGCATTCTGGTGACCGGCGACAAGAACAATATCGACCCGATGAACGTGGTCGATTGGATCAACATGTTCGCGCTGGCGGTTAACGAAGAGAACGCCGCCGGTGGCCGCGTGGTCACCGCGCCGACCAACGGCGCCTGCGGCATCATCCCTGCGGTGCTGGCTTACTACGACAAGTTCATCCGTCCGGTAAACGCCAACTCCTACACCCGCTATTTCCTGGCGTCCGGGGTGATTGGCGCGCTGTACAAGATGAACGCCTCGATCTCCGGCGCCGAAGTGGGTTGTCAGGGGGAAGTGGGCGTAGCCTGTTCGATGGCGGCGGCCGGGTTGACCGAGCTACTGGGCGGCAGCCCGGCGCAGGTGTGCATCGCGGCGGAGATCGCCATGGAGCACCATTTGGGGCTGACCTGCGATCCGCTCGCCGGCCAGGTTCAGGTGCCCTGCATCGAACGCAACGCCATTTCCGCCGTCAAGGCGGTCAACGCCGCACGCATGGCGATGCGCCGCACCAGCGAACCGCGAGTTTGTCTGGATAAGGTGATCGAAACCATGTACGAAACCGGCAAAGACATGAACGCCAAATACCGCGAAACCTCCCAGGGCGGGCTGGCGATCAAGGTCGTGGCCTGCAACTGACCGCCACGGCGAATCACTAAAAGCGCCGGCCGTTCCGATCTGGCCGGCGCCGTTTCAATGCCGCTCTTTCCCTGCCGCAACGCCCGGCTGAATGCCGGCTCGAGCCCCCACGGCGCCGGGACGGGCGCTGTGCCGCAGCCAACCGTAAAGTTCGGCATTACGCCGGAATCCCATCTTGCGCATAACGCTCATTTTGTGATTGCTGACGGTTTTCACGCTGATGTCCAGCATCCGCGCAATTTGCGTCACCCCCATCTCCCGCGTCATGCAGCGCATGATCTCCTGTTCGCGCAGCGTCAGGCCTCGGTGCTGGCATACGCAGTTCATGCCACAACCCGGCCTGCCCGGCCATTTGCCGCGCCGCTCCAGTTCGGCGCTCACCTGATACAATGCCGATACCAGCGGCGTATCGTGGTAGATGACGCCGGCCTCCAGCGAGCAGCGGGTGCCGACGGTGCGTTTATGCCGCCCCTCCGGCGTTCGCAACGAGAAATACAGCGTTTTGCGCCCTGCGGTCTGCGCCTCAAAGAAGTGACAAAAGCAGCTTTGCACGCCGGGAGGAAAATAGCAGAACACCAGATCGGCTTCATGAACCTGCTGCGCATCCAGTAACAGCGTACGCTTGCCGTAAGTGCTGAAATGCAGCGCCAGGGCCTCCTGCCAACCGGCGCTGAAGTAACGGTTTTCATCAAATAGCGCGATTTTTATCATGGTGTTCATCCCTGCCCTCCCGCCGTTCCGGCTTCCCGTTTAACCGCCTGGGCCCCCTTTGCCGGAGCCTGACTGTTGTCGATGCGTAATTCATAAATCATGGTGGCGTTAGGTGGCACTTTCGGCGGGTAGCCGGTTTCGCCGTAGGCCAGCGCCGGCGGCACGACCATCGTCAGCGAACCGTGGTTGTGCAGATGGCTTATCGCCTCCCTGAACAGCGGCGGATACTCGGACAGCGGTTGCGACAGCACCTTGCCGCTCAGTTCCATATCCTGGATCACCGTGCCGTCGGTCAATTTCTCCTTCACGACCACATCGACCACCGCCGTTGGCGCCAGCGCGCCCTCACCGGCGTAATCCACCCGATACCAAAAGCCCATCGCCGATTGTTTTACGCCCTTTTGTTGACTGAACTGCGCCAGATAATCTTCATCATGCCGCTGCTGTTCGTTAACGCGTTTCTCACGCGCGGCCATGGCGGCGGCATCCGCCTGCGCCGTCAGCTTATTCAGTTCATCCGCCGGCAGCTGCAAACGCCCCGACACGCTATCGATGACGCCCGCCAACAGGCTGTCGCGGTCCACCGGTACGCCCCAGCTTTGACGCTCCGTCACTACCCCCTGAATATCCCGCCCCAGCGCACTGCCCGCCGCATAGGACAAACGCTTGCGTTCATCCTTCAACTGCTCCGGCGTCACCTCCCATTGCAGCCGCTTATGCAGCGCCAACAGCGCTTCGCGCGTCTGCTGGGTCACTTTCTGCTCATCGGCCCGCTTCTGCTCACTCGCCTCCAGCGCGGTACGCAGAGCGTGCAGTTCCTCCTGGTGCTCGCGCTGGCGTTGTGCAAGCGTCTGTGCCGATGCCTGCGCAGCGGACTCCAGCTCGGTGACGCGCCGTTCGGCCTGCATCGCCGTCGCTTTGGTTTTGGCGGTTTCCTGCATCGCCTGCCGCAGCAGCGCCTCGGCGCGCTGCGCATCGGGCGAGCCGCGCCAGGCGGCGCCCAGCCCGGCGATCCACTGCTGCAGCGTTGACGAATCGGGCAACGTCGCGACGGGTGGCGTCGCTTTCTCCGCCCGCAGCGCGGCAATTTCCTGGCGCAACACCGTCAGTTCCATTCGCTGGCGCGCCAGCTGTTGGTCACGCGCCAATAATTCCTGGCTCAGCGTAAAAGCTTTGGCCGGTGAAGCCGGCTGGTGGGTGTCCGGTGGACGCTTTGCCGGCTCACGCTTTTTTTGCCCCGCCCCGCGGTCGGCGGGCGCCGCGTTTTCGCTCGCCGGCCCGGTGTTCTGCCGTTGATACTGCTCGGCAAACTGCAGCAGCGCCGGCACGCCGTCGTCCGCCTGCGCGACGCCGGTGAACAGCAGAGCCGCACAGCCCAGCAGCCGCAGCCTCATTTAATCTGCTCCCCGCGATCTGCCAAGCCGGTCAACACCGCCTGATTCACCCCGGCGCACAGATAGTTGACCTTGTAGCGATACAGCGCATCCACCGTCTCCTGCGTGTCGCCGTTTACCCGCGCGCGCAGGTTGGCGTACTGCGAAGCGCCGCTCATCAGGCTGTCGAAGGCCTGTTTATAGCGCTGATACTGTTTCTCGTCGATCGTGCGCAATGCACCCAGTTGCTGCTGGCACTGCTGCAGTTGCTCGGCCTCACGCTGCTTGCGCAAAGCCTCTTCTGACGGCGCTTGCACAGCCTGATTTTTGGTGTTCACGGCCGGTTTGCCCGACTTTTGGTTTTGACAGGCGGCGGCGCTCAACGCCAACAGGCACAGCAGGCCCATGCGCAGAGCGCGATTGAGGGGCTTTATCATCATTGCGTTTTTTGTCCTTGTAGACGCTTATTCGTATTCCAACGTAAAAGTGGCCACCGCGCTGAAGGTGCCGCGGCCGATGGACTTCGTTTGGATGGCCTCCGGCTCCCCCTGCACATAGGCCTGCAGCGTGAGCGTGGTGTTGCCGGCATTCAGGCGGAATTTATCGCTGGCGCGATTGAGCGGCAGCGCCTTGCCGGTGCTGTCCTCCAGCCCGATGCCGATCCCCGAGGCCAGGCTGCCGGCATCCAGCGCCAACAGGCCGGGCAGCTTAGCGTTCTCGGTGCCGGTAAACGTGATGGCCACCGTATTGCCCAAGCTGAGATCGCACTCGGTCAGGTGCAACGCGAAGGTTTGGCTATGGGTGCGGGTGTTCAGATACAGGTATTTGTCGACGATGGTGCCGAAATCCAGTTGGATATCCTCATCTCCCGGCTGAATGACGCACGGCTCTGCCACCAGCGTACCGTGGAAGCGCATGTTTTCCGCCGCAGCCACCGGCGGCGCCATCATGCCGGCCGCCATGACCATGCCTGCCCCCAACAGCGCGCTCCGGCGCCGGTTCGTCTTTGTCGCGCGCATAACGCCACTCCCTTTGATTAGGCTTGCGCCGGTCCGGCGCAAGCGGCGTATTAGTCGTAATAAAGGCGGAAATCGATCGCCGCACGGTAGGCGCCGGCACTCAGCGTCGCCGGGGTTCGCACCGGCGTCACCGTATACGTTAGGGTGTTTTGCCCCGGCGTCAGCAAGATCGGTTTGTTACGCGCGCCGAGGCGCACCGGCAGGCCGCTGGCATCCGCCAACTGCAGCCCCAAGCCGGTGACGCCGGCCACCCTGACCAAACTCGGCGCATTGCCATCCGCAGGCGCGGCAAACGCCACGGACACTGCGGGCTGACTGCCGCTCCAGGCCAGAACTCCGGTCCAGGCGTCGCGGTTGCTCGCCGGCGCCCGCAGGCAATCTTTCAGCGTCAGCTCGAACGCCACCGGCGTGCCGCGATCGCCCGGACGCTGGAAGTGCGCCGTTCCCGTCTCGCCCAGCCATACTTCCTGACGAGCGGTGGTCATTTCCAGACTGCAGGCGCTTTCCGTCAACGCGCCGTAGACGTGGAGCGTACCGTTCGCGCCCTCCACGTCCCAGTTGTCCACCGCGCGGGCCGACGGCATCAGCATCAGCATCGTGCCTGCCGTCAGCGGTACCATCAGCGCGGCCAACACCGTCAGGCCGATAGTGCGTCGCTGATGACGTTCATAGGCCTTTCCCAACAGCATGGGGATCTTTCGTTGCATGATTCGTTCACTCCGCTGTGTTCACTCTGTCTTCCCTGCTGGCGCGCGGCTCGTCATTTGGCGACCGGCACGACCTGGCAGGCATTGCCGGCGCAGCGGAAGTTCAACTGCGGCCGCCCACCGTAATCGTTGATGTATGCCAGCGACGGGCCGTTGCCGAGGCTCACGGCGGAGACGTTCAGCGGGGCACTGGCCTTCGGCGCCACCATCAGCGGTTCAAAGCCCGCCGCCCCTTTTCCGTCCTTGCCGGCGCTCGCCTCAACGATCGTCACGTAATACGGGGTCGGGTTGTTCACCACGTACTTGTCGCCCTGCCGGGTCAGCGTCAACTGCTCCTGCCACGGTGCGGCGTTCTTTTTCGGGGCGAGCGCCGCCGGGCGATAAAACATTTTGATGCGCGTCTGCAGCGCTATCTGCAGCGTGTTCGGCTTATTGCTGCGCGGCGGGATCTCGCGCAGGTTGAAGTAATACAGCGTCTCCCTGTCCTGCGGCAGCTGACGCGCCGCCGGCAGCGACTGGATCTTCACCTGACTCGGTTTGCCCGGCTCCACCCGCTGCACCGGCGGCAGCACGGTGAAAGGGCTTTGGATCTTGTTGCCGCGATCGTCTTCGATCCATCCCTGCGCCAGATACGGCAACTGTTTGTTCTGGTTACTGATGTTGAGACTGACCGTTTTCAGGTCGCCGTCGAAAATCACGCGCGTGCGATCCAGCGCGATAGCCGCATGAGCGGGCAGGCTGACCGCGCCAATCGTCAACGCGGCAGCGAGCGGGCCCACAAGGAAAACGGTCTTTCTGGTCATAGTCAGATTCATCATGTCTTCACGGTTCCAGTCGGCCGGAAGCGGACGAGCCCGCCCCGGCGGTTTAGCGGCGGAGCGGGCTCCGCCGGGTGTATGTCAGTTGGCGTCAGCCGCCGGCTTGCTGCCGGCAAGAGGACGGCAAGGCAGCAGCAACGTGTTCATCAACATTTCGGCCGGCAGCGGCGACGGCAACTGGATTTCACACTGCGCCGCGCCGTTCCAGTGCACGCTCATGCGCTCACCGGGGTTAAGGCCGGACAGGTAAACGCTGCCGCCGTCATTGATGATGCCGGTCTCCTGTTTACGGGCATTCAGCACCGTGGCACCGAACGGCGGCTCGCTGCCGTCCGCCAGCTTGACGATCGCCATCGCCTTCTCGCCGGCAATCACTTCAAACTTGCGGTAGCCGATGGCCCCCTCGGTCAACGTGGCCTGCACCACGGAACGCGTCGCCTCGACGTTGTCGCTCAGGCTGTTGAGATCGATGCTGGCCTTGTTGCGGTAGTAGCTATTTACATCCGCCACCACCGCCTTGCCGTAACGGTTGGTCAGCACCGTACTGCCGTAGCCACGTACCGGCACACCGGCGACGCCTTCGGTATCGAGCAGCAAGCGCGTCCCGCCCGGCGTGTTGACGCGGTGCAGCACCGCCCCTTCCGCCGCCATCGTCAGGCCGCCCTGCGCGCCGATGCCGACGGCGCTGTAGCGGCCGGCCTGGTAGCTGGCGTTGGCGTTGATCTGCGCCATGTCGCCCTGATGGCTGTAATAACCGCTGGCCGTCGCTCCGCTGCGTGCGGCGCCGGCGCTGATCTGATAGTTGTTGTGTTCATCGACCCGGTTGTAGTACCCGACCCGGTGAGCGTTCTCCTCGCGATCGAGCGTCATGTTGTAACTGAGCGTGCCTGCACTGCCCCAGGGCAGCGACAGCGACAGATACATCCCGTCGTCGTTGCGCTCGTTGTAACGGTTGCGATAGGCCGACAGCGACACGCTGACGTTCTTGAAATCGCCGATGTCGAAGTAGCGCGATACCATCAGGTTGTAACGATCGTTCGGCGCCCGATCCCAGTAGGTTTGGTGGCTGTAGTTGAGATAGGTGCTCAGCCCCAGTTCGCGGAACTGCTTGTTGAAGGTGATGGTGTACATCTCTTTGCTCTTGCCGCTGCGCCCCCCTTCGTAACGCGCATCCAGGTAGTCCCCCATGCTCATGAAATCTTCCTGGGAGAAGCGGTAACCGGCGAAGGTGACCTGGCTGTCGTATTCATCGAAGTTCTTCGAATAGCTCAGCCGGTACGAACCGCCGGTCAGCGTGCCATCCTGCGGCAAACGCGCACGCGACTGCGTGGCATCGAACGACAGCGCACCCAGCGCCATCAGATCGCGCCCGATCCCCAGCGACAGCGCGTTGTAATCGCCGCCGGCGATGCCCCCGCCGTACAACGACCAGCCGTTGCTGATCCCCCAGGAGAACTCGCCGGTGCCGAACATCGGCCCGCGCAGATGGTGCCCCCACTCCGACGGTTTGCCCGTCGCCAGCTTGTAACGCACCGTACCCGGCCGCGTCAGATAAGGAATGTTGGCGGTGTTCATCTTGAACTCCTGCACGCTGCCGTCTTGCTCTTCGACACGCACGTCCAGCTCGCCGGAAACTGCATCATTGATGTCCTGAATGCGGAACGGCCCCGCCGCTACCTGCGTTTCATACAGCACGCGCCCCTGCTGGCTGACCACCACCTTGGCGTTGGTTTTCGCCACGCCGGTCACTTCCGGCGCATAGCCGCGCAGGTTGGGCGGCAACATGCTGTCGTCGGATCGCAGACTGACGCCGGTAAAGCGCAGGCTGTCGAAAATGTCGGAGTTCAGGTAATCCTCACCCATCGTCAGCCGCGAACGCAGCGCCGGGATCGCCCGGTAGGCGTAATAGCGGCTCCAGTCGAACTGTTTATCGGTAGGCTGAGAAGAACCGGTCTGATGGTTGAGGTTGGCCTGCCAGTCGGCGCGCAGACGCCAGGCGCCCAGGTTGGCGCCGCCGGTGCCGTTGCCGCTCAGGCTGTAACTGCTGCCGCCTTTCTGATGCTTTTGCGTTTGGGCGTTGACGTTATAGTCAAACAGCAGCCCAGGAATACCGTCATCCCAGCGCGAAGGCGGGTCCCAGTTTTCCGAGCTGTATTCCAGATAGGCCTGAGGAATGTTGAGATACAGTGAGGAGCTGGCAAGATCGCCGCGGGCTTCCATCCCCGCCAGACTGGAAGCGTCAAGGCAACGGCCGCCGTGCGTCCAATTCAGCGTGCTTAACAGTTTTTCTTTCAGCCCCAGTTGGTTAACCAATTCCGGCGAAAGACAGGCTTCGCTGCCTTTTGGATCGTTCTCGGGCGCCATAAACGTCACCGGCTGTTCCGGCAGATCGTTCTTATTGACGTGCACCACCATGGTATAAACGCCCGGCATGATGTAGCCGCTGCGCGTAAATTGGCTCAGATCGATATTTTTACGATCGTTGATGTCCAATACGTCGGTATTGAATTGAATCACGTCGGCGGCATAGACCAACGCGATTGGATTTCCCAGAGAAAGGGCAACGCAAAGCCCCAAGGCCTGAAGACGAAATAACTTCCCTGCCGGTGAAAGCATAATAAAGTCCTTTCAATAACGAATTAACCGTCAGTACGAGAAAAAATCAAAAATAATCCAGCTTAAAACGCACTGTGGAAAAATACGCTCCCACCTTCAACGGCTGGTGATTCGGCATCAACGTCATGGAATAATTCAGCACTCGGTTTCCCGGTATTATTCCCTCCATCGGCAAAGGTTTCCCTGGAATAACCGCCGTGCCGCTGCTGTCTTTTATCTCCAAAGCAACGCCGCGCGCATCGCCCTGTACGCCAAACAGAGCGCCTTCCGCATAACCATCAAACGTGACCTGAAAGAATTTCCAGTCAGGCTTGTTTTCCGGCCGTTCCAAAATGCAATTGACCAATTCGATACTGAAAGGTTTGGTCATCCCCTGGCCGTCACGAATGATCTGTCCGAGAGGAATAGTGTCCATATCGATCGTCTGATCGCGGCTGCCGGCGGCAATGGCGCAGGCGGTGTCGATAATGGCGCCGTGCATGTTGACTTTGCCCCACCCCTGCGCGGCGGAAGTTGCATAGCCGGGCGCAAACGCCAACGACGCCAAAAGAACGGCACCCGCTCGATTCCTTGGTAAAAACATCGCGACATTCCTTTGACAGGGAGATTCACCAGGCATGCGGCGAACCCCATGCCTGGTTGATTAAGCCTTCGGACTCACTTACTGATAAGCTAGGGTGAAATCGGCTACGGCAGTGAAATCGCCCGGAACGATGGCGGCGGAAGCGCCTTCACCCTGCAGGTAGGCAGCGAAATGCAGGGTGTTGTTGCCGGTGTTCAGGGTCTGCGCGGTAGTCGCTTCACCCAGTTTGATCGGCTGACCATTGTAAGAGATGGCTACGCCGGCGCCGCTGGCGGTACCCGCGATACCCAACAGATCCTTGTCGGTGGACGACGCTACGCCGCTGAAGGTGGTTTTAACGGTTTTCAGCGTGGTGATATCACACTGCTCCAGTTTGATTTCAAACGGACGCGGGTTGGATTTGCCGCCGTTTTTCAACGCCACGTTGGAAACCTGGCCCAGATCTACGGTCTGATCGATCGACTCGGGTGCAATAGAGCATGGCGCATCAATAATAGAGCCCGTGAAGGTGACCTTACCGTGTCCCTGATCGGCTGCCTGTGCAAAAGAACTTGCGCCAAATGCAATCACTGCAGCCATCATGATTTTGTTAAGTTTCATAGAACCTATATTCCTTATAAGAAAAAATGCATATTCCAATCAAGAAAAAGAGCAACAGGAAACCCGCTCGCGCTTATATATGCGCAGCCCTGATTCTTTAGCATCTTGCTGGTTGGTTAACTGCCAAAACCCAAAGGCACCGACAATAAACATGTCGATTACGGCAAGTTCGCAGCGGCCCACCCATTAATGAATTCGTCATATAAAAATAAACGAAATCACAACAAGCAGAGACCAATACTTTCTAATCCGCCCTTCTTGTCCGGCGATGAATATTCTGGCAAATGCCTCCAAGCAAAAAAAGGTTTTTTTTGATCAAGGCGAACATTCGCAATTTATTTCCTAATTGAAGTTAATTTACTGTTATTTTTAGGCTCATAGATCGTAAAAGATGCTTTTATAGAGCAATATCCTGTTTTTCTGGGATTCCCAAGTAATCAGATCGCAAAGTGGCGCTTTGTGAATATAATAAACCAAAATTTTAGGTTTCAGCGTGACGCCCCCCAGCCTTGGTATAGGTAAAAACGGGGCGGGCAACGCCTTTTTTTCAATCCTGATAAATAGATAGGATTTTTCTTTGTTCGCGTTTTACCTCGTTGTTGGTAGGCAGCGAAAGTTTGTTTTTTCTTAGGAATACAGCAATCGGAATACAGAGGAAGTGCTATGGAAGCGTTATCTCCGAAACAAAAGGAAATACGGCAATTGCAGCACGATCTGCTGCAAACATTATTTGCGCAGTCACCCCGCAAGTGCCCCGTCGCCGGTCTGCCGCCGCCGCAGCAATGGCTATCGACACGGCAACTGGCCAATGCCGTCAACGTCGGTGTTTACCGGGCTCGGCGGCTGTTGTTGGATCTTGTCGCCCGGCAAAAAGTGATTGTGACGGACGGCTCTATCAATAACTCGTTGAGGTGGTATCCCACCGCGTTGCTGAACGGTGATAACGACGGCATCCCCAACAGAGATGCCCTCACTCCCCTTTAACGGAATAAATATGGCCAACCGGCCTGATTGGCGATATTTCATTGCGGAGTAATGCCGCACACTATTTATATATATTGGGATATTATCGTGAGAAAAACAGCCCTGCTATTTTTACGTTGCTGCCTGGCATTATCTTTCTTCATGCTGCTTGGCAATGCCAACGCATTTACCTGCCGCACATCCGATGGCGGACTGATTCCACCCGGGGGCTCGACCACGCCGGTTGACGTCCGGGTACGCATCGGGCCACAGCTTTCTTATGGCAAAAACGAAATCGTCAACGTCAGCCAGGTCACCTGTAAAAATGACGTCGCGAGCTGGTATGACTATCTCAAAACCGACAGCCCGGCACTGTCGATGAACAGTGCGATTTTTGGCACCATCGGCAGCGGTGCCACCATCAACGGCAGCGATTACAACTCTCCGGTGCCATCAGGTATCAGCGTACTCAGCCTTACCGGGTTACAGACCCAGTCGGTCGCCATCCGGGTCTATATCGTGTTGAACCGTTTCCCAACGCCGGACATCAAGGTGAACAAGGGCGACGTCATCGGCCAAATCAACTTTATTCAGACCAACGATCAGCCGGGTTGCCCGCAGTGCGGCGTTTATCGCTGGCGCCTGATCGCCGACAACGACGCCTACTTCGTCACCACCAGTTGCACCATCAACAACGGCCAGCAAATTAATGTCGACTTTGGTCAGATCCGCCAGGACTTTCTGACTCAAAGCGCCAGCGACGCCCAAATCAAACAGGACAAGGCGCTCAGCTACCAATGCGACGACCAGAGCGCGACGCAGGATATTCTGATCCGCATGGTCAGCGACGCCAGTGGCTTCTCCAGCGATTTTATCAAGACCAGCAACCCTAACGTCGGCGTGGCCATGGTGTACAACGGCACAGTGGTAAAGCCCAACAATGCCTTCAGAACGCGCATCGTCAACGGGCTGGGCAACGACACCGTAACCTTTGTGCCGGTGAAGAACAATGTGCCTTACACCAGCATCGCTACCGGCCCGCTGTCAGGCTCGGCCACGCTGATCTTCAGCGCACCTTGAAACGGGAGCCAGAATGAACATGACGAAAAAAACGCGCTGCGCTCTGCTGTGGTCGCTGAGCCTGATCAGCGCCGCCGCCCAGGCCGCCGACCAGGGCACCAAGGTCAACATCACCGCCACCGTGGTGGCGCCTCCGCCTTGCGTGATCAATGACGGGCGCACCATCGATATCGACTTCGGCAAGGTCGGCATCAAGCGCATCGACGGCAATCGCTATATGCAACGCATCGATTACAGCATCAAATGCGAGTTTCTGGATAACAGCCGCCAGCTGAAAATGAAGATCATGGGCGGCGCGGCGGCCTTCGACGGCAGCGTGTTAACCAGCAGCGTCAATGGATTGGGCATCAAGCTGTTGGCCAACGGTAAGGCCTTCGCCATCAATACCCCGCTGAACATCGATTACGCCAATCCGCCGACGCTTGATGCGGTGCCGGTGAAAAACAGCGCCATCACCCTGGCGGAAGGCGATTTCACCAGCGGCGCCACCATGCTGGTGGACTACTTTTAAACACCCGCATCCCAGAAACTCGCGAAAAAAAAGCCGCAACGTCTCCGTTGCGGCTTGGTCGAGAATCTTGCGCCCGGGGCGCGCTCCTCACATCAGGGTATTTAGCCGAAGATCCCGCCAAACCACTGGCTCAGCTTCATCATCACCATATCCCAGATGCGGCTGAAGAAGTTGCCCTCTTTCACCTCTTGCATCACCACCAGCGGGTGCTGTTCGATGGTCTTGCCGTCCAGCTGGAAATCGATAGTGCCGACCACCTGGTTTTTCGCCAGCGGCGCTTCCAGCGTCGGCTGGGTCAGCTTGTAGCTGGCCTTCAGGTTTTTCATCTGCCCTTTCGGAATGGTGACCGAGGCGTCTTTCGCCACGCCGAGCGGCACTTCGCTGACGTCGCCGAACCACACTTTCTGGGTGACGAACGGCTTATCGGCCTTGATCGGCGTCGCGGTTTCATAGAAGCGGAAGCCCCAGGTCAGCAGCTTTTCGCTTTCGCTGAAGCGCACGCGATCGCTCGGCGCGCCCAGCACTACCGAGATCAGACGCATCGGGCCGTCGGTGGCCGACGCCACCAGGTTATGGCCGGCGCCGCTGGTGTAACCGGTCTTGATGCCGTCGACGTTCAGGTTGCTGCTCCACAGCAGGCGGTTGCGGTTAATCTGGCGGATCTTGTTAAAGGTGAACTCTTTTTCTTTATGCAGCGCGTATTCGTCCGGCACGTCGCGGATCAGCGCCTGGCTCAGCAGCGCCATGTCGCGCGCCGTGCTGTACTGCCCTTCCGCATCCAGACCGTGCACCGTCAGGAAGTGGGTATTCTGCAGGCCCAGGGATTTGGCGTAGTTGTTCATCAGGCCGACGAACGAATCCTGGCTGCCCGCCACGTAGTCCGCCAGCGCGATGCTGGCGTCGTTACCCGACTGGATCACGATGCCCTTATTCAGCTCCAGCACCGGCACCTGATCGCCCGGCTTGATGAACATCAGCGAAGAACCGCGCAGCGCCGGGTTACCGGGCGCCCAGGCGTCTTTGCCGACGGTGACCAGGTCTTCCGGCTTGATCTTGCCGGCCTTGATCGCCTGGCCGATTACGTAGCTGGACATGATCTTGGTCAGGCTGGCGGGATCGAGACGGGTGTCGGCATTGCCTTCGGTCAGCACCTTGCCGCTGTTGTAATCCATCAGAATGTAGGCCTTGGCGTCTACCTGCGGCGGCGCCGGCGGCTCGGCCGCGTGCACGGCCGGGGCGGCCAGCAACAGGATGCCTACGCTGAAGGTCAGTTTTTTCAGGGAAGTGGATAAGTTTTTTTTCATCATGACGTCGCCAGAGTGTCCATTCAAACCATTGAAATAGCGTTAACTTTCAAACATGTTCACGTTTTAAGCCAACCAGCGAGAGTGGCCCGGTGCGCGCGTGCCGGCCGCAACCCCCTGCGGCGCCCATAGCGGGTAACACAACGCACCGAAAATGCCCATGCTGTGAGTTTATGTGATTTATCTTATTTTTGCAGGGTTTAGCGTGAATTTTCAGCATTTTTACATAACTGTACGCAGGCCCCCGCTTATCGTTCAAAAAAGCATCGCGACGCGCATTTTTGCATCCACCCACGGCTACACGGCCAAGCATCTGCACCGCTAAACATCTGCGCATCTATACGTCTAAAAAGATTAATATATTCCATAATGGCATATAGAGCCGTTATTTGTTCTTTTTAAAGCGCTTATCATCAGCGCTATCATCCATATAACGACTTTTATACCGAATAATCCTGGAGATAAGTCATGGCGATCCCCCATTCCGTCATCGAGATGATTGGCAATACCCCGATGCTGGAACTGACCCAGTTCGATACCGGCCCGTGCCGGCTGTTCGTCAAGCTGGAGAATCAAAACCCCGGCGGTTCGATCAAAGACCGCGTGGCGCTGTCGATGATCGAACAGGCCGAGCGCGACGGCAAGCTGCAGCCGGGCGGCACCATCATCGAAGCCACCGCCGGCAATACCGGCCTGGGACTGGCGCTGGTGGCGGCGCTGAAAGGCTATAAGCTGCTGCTGGTGGTGCCGGACAAGATGAGCCGCGAGAAGATCTTCCACCTGCGCGCGCTGGGCGTGGAAGTGCTGTTGACCCGCTCGGACGTCGGCAAGGGGCATCCGGCTTACTATCAGGATTACGCCCAACGCCTGGCCGGGGAGATCCCCGGCGCCTTTTATATCGATCAGTTCAACAACCCGGCCAACCCGGCGGCCCATACCACCACCACCGCCCCCGAACTGTGGCGGCAGATGGAGCATGAGGTGGACGCTATCGTGGTTGGCGTCGGCTCCGGCGGCACGCTGGGCGGGCTGAGCCGCTACTTCGCCGACGTTTCGCCGCAGACCGAATTCGTGCTGGCCGACCCTGCCGGCTCTATCCTGGCGGACTATCTCGATAACGGCCACATCGGCGAAGCGGGCAGCTGGCTGGTGGAAGGCATCGGCGAAGACTTCGTCCCGCCGCTCAGCGACTTTGACCAGGTCCGCAACGCTTACCGCATCGGCGACGCAGAAGCCTTCACCACCGCGCGCGATCTACTGCGCAAGGAAGGCGTGCTGGCGGGCTCGTCCACCGGCACCCTGCTGGCCGCCGCACTGCGTTACTGCCGCGCACAGACCGAACCCAAGCGGGTAGTGACCTTTGTCTGCGATAGCGGCAACAAATACCTGTCTAAAATGTATAACGATCACTGGATGCTGGAACAGGGTCTCCTGAGCAAACCGCAGCACGGCGATCTGCGCGATCTGATCGCCTACCGCCACGACGAAGGTGCGGCCGTTTCTGCCGCGCCGGACGACACGCTGGCGATCGTGCACGCCCGCATGCGGCTGTACGACATCTCGCAGCTGCCGGTGCTGGAAGGCGATCGGGTGGTCGGCCTGATCGATGAGTGGGATCTGCTGAACGCCGTCCAGGCCGACGCCGCCCACTTCAGCCTGCCGGCCAGTAGCGCAATGACCAAGCGGGTCCATACGCTGCAAAAAGAAGCCGGCTACGAAGAATTGCAGGCCACCTTCAACCATGGCCACGTCGCGGTGGTGCTCGACGGCGAGCGCTTCCTCGGCCTGATTACCCGCACAGACGTGCTTAACGCCTGGCGCCAAAAATTACGTTAATAAGGACCCATTATGGCCAAGTTTGATACGTTGACCGTTCACGCCGGTTACACCCCGGATGCCACCGGCGCCGTGATGCCGGCAATTTACGCCACCTCCACCTACGCCCAACCGGCGCCGGGCGAGCATACCGGCTACGAATACTCCCGCAGCGCCAACCCAACGCGCACCGCGCTGGAAAGCGCCATCGCCGAACTGGAAGGCGGCAGCCGCGGCTACGCCTTCGCCTCCGGCCTGGCGGCCTGTTCCACGGTGCTGGAGCTGCTCGATAAGGACAGCCACCTGATCGCGGTGGACGACCTGTACGGCGGCACCTATCGCCTGCTGGAAAAGGTGCGCAGCCGCACCGCCGGCCTGCGCGTCACCTACGTGTCACCGGCGGATCTCGCCGGGCTGGAACAGGCGATCGAGTCGGATACCAAAATGATCTGGGTGGAAACCCCGACCAACCCCTTGCTGAAACTGGCGGATCTGAGCGCCATCGCCGCGATCGCCAAAAAGCATCAGCTTATCAGCGTGGCGGACAATACCTTCGCTTCGCCGTATCTGCAGCGTCCGCTGGATCTGGGCTTTGACGTGGTGGTGCACTCCGCCACCAAATACCTCAACGGCCACTCCGACGTGGTGGCCGGCGTCGCGGCGGTGGGGGATAACCCGGCGCTGGCGGAGCAGCTCGGTTTCCTGCAAAACGCGGTCGGCGGCATTCTCGATCCGTTCAGCAGCTTCCTGACGCTGCGCGGCATCCGCACCCTGGCCCTGCGCATGCAGCGCCACAGCGACAGCGCGCTGCGCATCGCCCAGTGGCTGGAAAGCCAGCCACAGGTGGAAAACGTCTACTATCCCGGCCTGCAGAGCCACCCGCAGCATGAACTGGCGGCGCGCCAGATGACGCGCTTCGGCGGCATGATCTCGGTGCGGTTGAAAGGCGACGACGCCTATGCGCGCCGGGTCATCCAGCGCTCGCACCTGTTCACCCTGGCGGAAAGCCTGGGCGGCGTGGAAAGCCTGATCAGCCAGCCGTTCAGCATGACGCACGCCTCCATTCCGCTGGAACAGCGCCTGGCAACCGGCATCACGCCGCAGCTGGTGCGCCTGTCGGTGGGGATTGAGGATGTGGAAGATCTGATCGCCGATCTGCAGCAGGCGCTGGCGGAATAATCGCCCGAATCAATCGCCATCAGCCCGGCCGGCGCGCCGGGCTTTTTTGTGCCTGATGTTCAGACGCCGATGACGTCCCGATAAAAGCGCTGTGCCACATCGGGGTGGGAACGGATGCGGCCTTTCAGGTAGTTATACCCCACGTCGCGCAGCAGCGGGTTGAGCGGATCGCTGGCCGGGCCGCGCGCCTGCGCCGTCAGCGGCGGCGGCAGTTGATACAACGGCACCACCGCGTCCAAGCGCGCGCCGAGGAAGAAGGCGATCGACAGCCTGTCGCGCCCCGCCGGCGGCGTTTCCACCCGGTGCACCGTGGCGCGCAGGTAGCCATTGGTCGCCAGTTCCAGCAGCTCGCCGATGTTCACCACGAAGGTGTCTTCACGCGGCTGGGCGTCAATCCACCGCCCTTCGCTCACCTCCACCTGCAGCCCTTTTTGCTCGTCCTGCAGCAGGAAGCTGAGAAAGCCGGAGTCCTTGTGCGCGCCGACGCCCTGCGCGCTGCCGGTAGCGTCCCGCCCCGGGTAGCGAATCAGTTTGATGTGTTCGTTGGGCTTCTCGCCGTACAAGCGATCGAAAGCCTGCTCCGGCAGCGACAGCGCCAAAGCGAAAGCGCGCAGCAGCCGCAGCGACATGGCGGTCATCGCCTGTTGCCACTGCAGCAGCAGCGGTTTCAGCGTCGGCAGCGCCGCCGGCCACTGGTTTGGCCCCTGCAGGCGCGCCCAGCGCGGGGTGTCGTCAGACAGCGTCAGCGCCGGGCGTTCGGCGCCGATATCGAACTGCTCGCGCCAGTCCGGCTGGCCACGCGTCAGCTCCGCCGCCGCCCGGTTGTAACCGCGAAAGTGCGGCGAATGCACCATCTGCACCGCCAATTTGTCGGCCTCCGGCAGCGCGAAAAATTGCCGCGCGCCCTGCTGCAGCCGCGCATTCAGCGCACTGTCCACGCCGTGCCCGCGCAGATAGAAAAAACCGACGTCGCGGGCCGCCGCGCGCAAATCGTCAAGAAAGGCGCGCCGCCGGCGCGCATCGCCGTCAAGCTGCGAAAGATCCAGCAGCGGCAGCGTCTTCAGCGTCGTCAGGTGCGTCATCATGCGGTTCCTCTTCTTCCCCGATCGCGATCGGGCTGCCGTACAGGCGAATAATCAACATTGTCTCTCCCCGGCGGGTGGCTGCGTTTGCCTCATAGTTATCACCGCGCTCGCCGGGGCGGCCAATATTGTTGCGTTCTAAGTTATGCAAACGTTCAACAAACTGTCGCAAAACCGTCATCAATGTTTCTTATGCTCTGCGCAATTTCGCCGACGCCGCTGGCTGGCGATGGGCGCTATCCGCTATCCTGTAAACGACCTCATACCCTGCCTGCCGGAGAAATACTGATGGATTTAGCCTTATTCGACCTGGATGAAACCCTGATTGACGATGACAGCGCCAGCCTGTGGATCCGCTGGCTGGTCGGCCAGGGCTTCGCGCCGGCGGAGCTGGAACTGCAGGAGCAGCAGCTGATGCAGCTCTATTATCAGGGCAAGCTGTCGATGGAGGACTACATGCAGGCCACGCTGGCGCCGCTGACCGGCCTGAGCGTGCAAACCGTGGCCGGCTGGGTGCAACGCTACATTCGCCGCGATATCCTGCCGCGCGTCTACCCCGCCGCCCGTGAACGCCTGCAGTGGCACCGCGAGCGCGGCGACTGCATCCTGGTGATCTCCGCCACCGGCGAGCACCTGGTGGCGCCGATCGCCGAACAGCTCGGCGCCGACGATGCGCTGGCGATCGGCGTGGAAATCAGCGACGGCCGCTTCACCGGCAACACCTACGGCACCATGACCTACCAACAGGGCAAGGTGATCCGCCTGCAACACTGGCTGGCGCAGCATCCGCACCTGAAATTCGAACACAGCCACGGCTACAGCGACTCCCTCAACGATAAGGCGATGCTGCAATTCGTCGACAGCGCTACGGTGATCAACCCCGACAGCGAGTTGAGCGCGCTGGCGGCGGAGCACGGCTGGGAAGTGTGCCGCTGGGAGCGCTGAGCGGCAGGCAAAAAGTGCCCTGCGGTGTGACAAAAAG
This sequence comes from Serratia sp. SSNIH1, assembly GCF_002935055.1. Taxonomy (NCBI): domain Bacteria; kingdom Pseudomonadati; phylum Pseudomonadota; class Gammaproteobacteria; order Enterobacterales; family Yersiniaceae; genus Serratia; species Serratia sp. SSNIH1. The sequence goes on along the minus strand of NZ_CP026383.1, from coordinate 2,188,632 downwards.
CGCATTGTGGCGTAGGTATTAAGGCTCTTTAATCCGCTAACGGAGTTATCCCATGCTGACCATTTGGGGTCGTGAGAATTCGAACAACGTCAGGAAGGTGCTGTGGTGCGCCGCCGAACTGGGACTGAGCTATACCCACATCAACGCCGGCGGCGCGTTCGGCAAGGTTAACGAAGAGAGTTACCGCGCGCTGAACCCGAACGGCCTGGTGCCGTTGCTGCAGGACGATGACTTCGTGCTGTGGGAGTCCAACACCATCGTGCGCTACCTGGCGGCGAAATTCGGCGATGCGACGTTCTATCCGCAAGATCTGCAGGCGCGCGCCGCCGCCGAGAAATGGATGGACTGGACCACCTCGACCATCGTTCCGGCCTTCACCATCGTCTTTTGGGGCCTGATCCGCACCGCGCCAGAGCTGCGCGACATGGCGAAAATCGAAGCGGCGATCGCCACGCTGGAAAAACACTTCGACGTCATTGAACAGGCGCTGGCGCATCAGCCTTACCTCTCCGGCGACGCGTTCGGCTTCGGCGATATTCCGCTCGGCAGCTTCGCCTACGCCTGGTTCGAGATGCCGATCGCCCGCCGCTCGCGGCCGAACATGGAGCGCTGGTATCAGCAGCTGCGCGCTCGCCCGGCCTACCAGCGCGGCGTGATGAGCGAACTCACCTGATCGCTGCGGGGCGTTACGACGCCCCGACTTTCAGCAGCTTGCCGTCCCGCTCGTCCGTCAGCAGATACAGGTAGCCATCCGGCCCGCTGCGTACCTCGCGAATGCGCTCGCCGCGATCGCCCAGCAACCGCTCCTCCGCCACCACCTTGTCGCCTTCCAGCGTCAGGCGAATCAGCTCCTTTTGCGCCAGCGCGCCGATGAACAGCGAGTGCCGCCAGGCGGGGAAGCGCTGCCCGTCATAAAACGCCATGCCGCTGAGGCCGGGCGAAACCCGCCAATAGTGCAGCGGCTGTTCGGTGCCGGGCACCCGTTCCCCCCGGGCCTCCGGGATCGGCTGGCCGGAATAATTGATGCCGTAGGTGGCCAGCGGCCAGCCGTAGTTTTTACCCGGCTGCGGGATGTTGAGCTCATCGCCGCCGCGCGGGCCGTGCTCGTGTTCCCAGATCGCACCGCTCCACGGGTTCATCGCCAGCCCTTGCGGATTGCGGTGGCCGTAGGACCAAACTTCCGGCCGTTTGCCGGCCTGGCCGCCCCAGGGATTGTCCGGCGGCACCGCGCCTTCGGCGGTCAGCCGCACCAGCTTGCCCTGCAGCTTGTCGGTCTCCTGCGCCGTCGGCCGCTGGTTGTTTTCGCCCAGCGCGATAAACAGGTAGCCCTGCCGGTCGAACGCCAGCTTGCCACCGAAGTGATTGCCGACCGACAGCTTGGGCAGCTGGCGGAAGATCACCTTGAAGTTTTCCAGCCGCGCGCCGTCGTCGCTCAAACGGCCGTAGCCGACCGCCGTGCCGGCTTTGCCGCCCTCGCCCGGTTCGGCGAAGCTGAGGTACACCCGGCGGCTGGCGGCGAAGTCGGGGGCCGGCAACACCTCCAGCAGGCCACCCTGCCCCTCGGCGTATACCTGCGGCACGCCGGCGATCGGCGGCGACAGGCCTTTGCCCTGCTGCCACAGCCGCAGCCGGCCGGGCCGCTCGGTGATAAGCAAACCTTGTTCCGCCGGCAAAAAGGCCAGCGACCACGGGTGTTCCAGGCCGTCCTGCAGTTGGCTGACCGTCGGCGCGGCGTGCAGCAGGCCGCAGCACAGCAGCAAACCGGCCAGCAAAGTCAATCGGGGCATGGCATCCTCCTGAGGGTGAAATGACCCGTTTAGTGTAGCCCACTCAGCGGGCGCGGTCGTTTGCATTACATTTCAACAGGTTGCCTTTTGGCCGCAGTGTGCTTAAGTTAACGCATCACCCAGGAGGAATCATGGACATTACCGTTACCGACGCGATTGACGAACACACCCTCGATGCGATCAGGCAAGGCCTGCGCGCTTACAACCTGCCGCATATCGACGCCAGCCACCGCAAGCCGCTCAGCGTCTATGCGCGCGACGAGGCCGGCACGGTGATCGGCGGGCTGACCGCCGAAACCTGGGGCAACTGGCTGAGCGTCGAGTGGCTGTGGGTGGCGGACTCCCAACGCGGCAGCGGCCTCGGCGGCCGGTTGATGCGCGCCGCCGAACGCGAGGCGCAGGCGCGCGGCTGCCGCTACGCTCGCCTGGATACCTTCAGCTTCCAGGCGCGGCCGTTCTACGAAAAACTCGGCTATCAGCTGCAAATGACGCTGAAAGATTATCCGGTGGAACATGAGTGTTATTTTCTCACCAAAACCCTGACTGATTAATGGATGGACGGATGGACAGCAAAAGCATGGTGGTGAACTGTGTGGCGTACAAAGCCGGCCAACGGCTGGGCGAAGTGACCATCGACGATATCAGCGAGGTGGTCAAACAGCCGGACACCTTCGTCTGGCTGGGGCTCCGGCAGCCGGAACCGGCGTTTATGCGCAAGGTGCAGGAGGAGTTCGGCCTGCACGATCTGGCGATCGAAGACGCGCTGTGCGCGCACCAGCGGCCGAAGCTGGAGACCTACGGCGATTCGCTGTTCATCGTGGTCAAAACCGCGCAGTGGGGCGAGCACGACGAAATCGAATACGGTGAAACCCACTTCTTCGTCGGCAAAAACTTTCTGGTGACGGTGCGCCACGGCGCCTCGCCCAGCTACGCGCCGATCCGCGCCAAGGCGGAAGAGAACCGCAAGCAGATGTGCCGCGGGCCGGGCTTTGCCCTCTATTCGGTGTTGGACTTTGTGGTGGACAACTACCGCAGCGTGGTGGCGCGCTTCGAGAGCACCATCGAGAATATTGAAGCCAACATGTTCCAGTCGGAGTTCGATCAGGCGGCGATCGAGAACGTCTATACCCTGCGCCGCCATCTGCTGGCGCTGCGCAACGCCGCGCTGCCGATGGATGAAATCTGCAACCAGCTGATCCGCCTGCACGAAGAGGTGATCCCAAAAGAGCTGCGCGCCTATGTGCGCGACGTGCAGGATCACGCGCATCAGGTGGTCAGCAATATCGACGACATGCGTGAAATGCTGACCAACGCCATGCACGTCAACCTGGCGCTGGTGACGGTCAAGCAGAACGAGGTGGTGAAACGGTTGGCGGGCTGGGGGGCGATTTTGGCCATTCCGACGGTGGTCTTCAGCCTGTACGGCATGAACTTCGCCGACATGCCGGAGCTGAAATTCCCGTGGGCCTATCACGCCACGCTGGGGGTGACCGCCGTCGGCTGCATTTTCCTGTATCAGAAGCTGAAAAAATCGGGCTGGCTGTAAGCGCCAAAACGGCGGCTGTTCCCGCCGGCAAAAAAACGCTGCGGAGCAGCCCGCCCCGCCGCTTCAATACAGCATCGGCCGCCGATCGCGATGCACGTGATTGTGGCGGCCGATGTGCTTGTCATCGGCTGCGCCGATATCCATCGATGCCAGTACCATGCCTTCGCCCGCCAGGCTCTGCGTCAACGGATAGCCGTCGGCGTCGACGATCACCGAGCCGCCGATCCACGCAACGCCGCGCTCCGTTTCACAACGGTCGCACACCGCGATGAACAGCCGATTGACGGAGGCGTTGGCCTGCGCCTTCACCATCTCCGCCGGCCGTTCGCCCTGCGGGCGCGGCGCCAGCGGCCAGTTGACCGGCGCGCACAGCAGCTGAGCGCCGGCCAGCGCCGGCAGCCGCACCCACTCAGGGAATTCGAGATCGTAACAGATCATCACCGCCAACCGGCCGAAGCGGGTCTCGATGACCGGCGGCGGCCGATCGCCGGCGGTAAAAATAGTGCTCTCTTCGTGCCACAGATGCGCTTTGCGATAAATCGCCCTCACCCCCTGCGCATCGATCAATGCCGCGCTGTTGGCCACCTCGCCATCGAGCAGGCGTTCGCAGAAACCGGCGACGATCGCCACATCCAACTCGCGCGCCAGGCCCCGCCACAGGCTGAGGCTAGGCCCGTCTTCGGCCTCGGCCAACGCCCGCGCCTCCGCCTTATCGCGCAGCACGTAGCCGCTGTTCACCAGCTCCGGCAACACGATGACGTTGGCGCCGTGCTGCGCCGCCCGGCGGATCGCCTGGGCGGACAGCGCCCGGTTATGTTCCGCTTCCCCTACCCGCAACGCTAACTGGCAGCATGCGACGCTGATTTTTTCCTTCACTCCCGTTCTCCTTCCAATAAACCCTCGCAGCACAACGCCACCCGCCGTTCGGCTTCAAGATCGAGCTTCCGGCACATCACGACATACACGCTCCCGGCCACCAGCAGGCCGACCAGAAAAGCGATATCCGCGCCGCCCAGTAAAACAGCAAAGGGGCCGGTGTAAAAGCCCAACGTCATGAACGGCACCATCGCCAGCAGGCCGATCGCGTAGGCCGTCAGGCCGGAGCGCCCCCAGCGGCCGTAGATCCCCGCCGGGCTGAAGATTTCACCGATCGCGTAATGCCCACCGCGCACCACGTAAAAGTCCATCAGATTCACCGCCGTCCAGGGCACCAGGAAATACAGCATCAGCAGCACGAAGGTATTGAAGCTGGCGAGATAGCTTGCCGGGATAGCCAACGCCACCGCAAACACCGTCATGGCGACGACGCCAATGCCGAACATGCGTAATCTCAACGTCGGCGTCACTTTACGGAACGCATCAATCGCGCTGAGGCTGGTCAGCATTGCGCCATAACAGTTGACCGCCATGATGCCGACCAGCGAGGGCACGGCGATCAGCACGGCCAGCGTGCCAAACCCCGGATAGACGGCATTACCCACTGCCTGTACGCTGCCGATCGCATCGGGGGCCGGTAAGGCTGAAGCCAGAAATGCGCCCAGCGACATCAGCCAAAGCGCCGATCCGGCCGCCCCCAGATAAGTCCAAAAGATCACCTTGGCAGACGGCGTTTCCTGCGGCAAATAGCGCGAATAGTCGGAGACGTACACCGCGTAGCTGATCTGGTAGCCGGCGGCGGCCGACAGCTGAATCAAAAAGGCCGCCCACGAGAAATGCCCGGCGCCGACGGCGGCGTCCATCCGCAGCGACAACACGGCGCCGATCGTCAGCACGCCGAACACCGCCATCATCACATAGGTCAGCCAGCGCTGCACCGCATGCAGCATATCGTGGCCGACGATCGCCAACAGCACGGCCACCGCGATCAGCAACGCATACCAGGGCAGACGGTGGCCCGGCAACACCGTGTTGATCGCATCGGTCGCGAGAATAACGTTGAACACGTTGAAGCCGATGTAAACAAACACCACGGCGGCAAAGGGAACGATGGCCCCACGCAGGCCGAATTGGGCCCGCGACTGGATCATCTGCGGCAGCCCCATGCGCGGCCCCTGGTTGGCATGACACGCCATGAAGAACGTGCCGAACCCTACGCCGGCGGCAATGGCCAGCATCGAATAAAGCGCGCCCAACCCCAACGCCGGGCCGGTGAAACCGACCACCATCGTCGTCAAAACGAAATTGCCGGTGAACCAAAACGGCGCCTGATGCCAAACCTTGCCATGCCGCTCGTGACGGGGCACATAGTCTATCGAGCGCACTTCAATTTTTGGGCGTGACGCCACATTGCGATTGTTCATGTCCCACCTCATCGCGGTCATTAGCCGCGTCGTTTCAACGCTCGGTTTGGGCCTGCAGCTGCGGCGCCGGGCGGCTCAGCAGGCTGCCCAGCACGAAGGCGACGCCGCCGCCCAGCAGGCCGCCGTAGATTGGGCTGTTGGCGTCGATGCCGTGCCAGGCCATCAACCCCACCACACACAGGCTGCCGGTCAGCATGCTGGCAATGGCGCCGGCGCTGGTGGCGCGCGGCCAGAAGATCGCCCCCACCAGCGGGATCAGCATGCCGCCCACCAGCAGGTTATAGGCCAGCGTCAGCGCCGCCATCACGTCGCGTACCACAAACGCCAGCCCCAGCATGACTGCGCCCATGAAAAGCGTGGTGACGCGCCCGGCGGCCAACCCGCCGGAAGGTTTGCGCCGGATGGCCGGCAATACGTCCTCCAGCGCGATAGTGGAAGAGGCCAGCAGGCAGGCGCTGGCGGTGGACATCAGCGCCGCCAACGCCGCAGCGGCCACCAGCCCGCTGACGCCAACCGGCAACACCGCCTGCGCGATGGCGGCGAAGGCGCCGTCGGTGTTGCTGAGCGACGGCAGCACGATCTTGCCGGCCATGCCGATCAGCGCACCGGTCACGCCGTACAGCACGCAATAGACGCCCGCCCCCAGCCCGGCGAAGCGCGCCACGTTAGCGCTGCGGGCGGTAAATACCCGCTGCCAAATGTCCTGGCCGATCAGAATGCCGAAGAAGTAGATCAGGAAGAACACCAGAATGGTGTCCAACCCGATCGACGACAGCCGGTAGTAACCGGCGGGCAGCAGGCTGGTGAAGGCGTCCCAGCCGCCGGCCTTGACGATGCTCATCGGCATCAGCACCAGCATCATGCCAACGGTCATGATGATGAACTGAATGATGTCGGTCAGCGTCAGCGACCACATCCCCCCCAGCGTCGAATACAGCACCACCAGCCCGCCGCCGAGCAGGATAGACGCGCTGAACGACAGGCCGAACATCACCTGCATCACGCTGCCGATGGCGATGATCGAGGTCACCGCCACCATCAGGTCATACGCTAGCATGATCGCGCCGCTGGTGACCCGCGCGGCCGGGTGATAGCGCCGCGACAGCACCTGGCTGACGGTATACAGCTTCAGCTTGAGCAGCGGCTTGGCCAGCACCAGGCTCAGCACCACGATGCCCAGCCCGAGCGCGCCGCACAGCCAGACGCCGGAGATGCCGTAGGTGTAGCCGAGTTTGACGCTGCCGATGGTCGACGCGCCGCCGAGCACCACCGCCGACAGCGTGCCCAAATACAGCCCCGGCCCCAGATTGCGCCCGGCGACCAGATACGCCTCTTTGGAATTGGCGCGGCGAATGCCCATCCACCCCACCGCGCCTATCACCAGAAAGTAAAACACCACGACCAGCAGATCGAGATTCATGGGTACCTCCACTCCGTTGTTATTGTTATCAGGGGCCCCGACGCAACCGCTCCGCCGGTAGGGTCAGCGCACCGGCCTCAGCGGGCCGGCAGCACGCACAACATTTCAAACAGCAGGTTGGCGGCCAGCAGCGCCGTGTTGCCGGAGCGATCGTAAGGTGGCGACACCTCCACCACGTCGCCGCCCACCAGGTTCAGCCCATGGCAGCCGCGCACGATTTCCAGCCCCTGCCAGACCGACAGCCCGCCGACTTCCGGCGTGCCGGTGCCCGGTGCGAAGGCCGGATCCAGTCCGTCGATATCGAAGCTGAGGTAAACCGGCGCATCGCCCATCTGTTCGCGGATCTCCGCCATCAGCGGCGTCAGCGATCGGTGCCAGCAGGCCTCGGCCGGCACCACGCGGAAGCCCTGGCGGCGTGACCAGTCGAAGTCGTCCGCCGCATAGCCGCTGCCGCGCAGGCCAATCTGCACCACTTTTTCGGGTGCCAGCAGCCCCTCCTCGAACGCGCGGCGGAAGGTGGTGCCGTGCGCCAGCTGTTCGCCGAACATCTCCTCGTTGGTGTCGGAATGCGCATCGACGTGGATCAGCCCGACCGGGCCATGCCGACGGGCGACGGCGCGCAGCACCGGCAGCGTCAGCGTGTGGTCGCCGCCGAGCGTCAACGGCATGCAGCCGTGCGCCAGGATCTCGTGGTAAGCCGCCTCGATGCGCTGCACGCTGTCCGCCAGGCTGTAAGGGTTGATGGCGACATCCCCCAGATCGGCCACCTGCAGCCGTTCGAACGGGGCGGAGCCGGTGCCCATGTTGTAAGGGCGGATCATCACCGACTCCTGGCGGATCTGGCGCGGGCCATAGCGGGTGCCGCTGCGGTTGGAGGTACCGATATCCAGCGGAATGCCGACAAAGGCGGCATCCAGACCGTGCGCCTGATCGGCTGCGGGCAGGCGCATCATGGTGGGAATACCGGCAAAGCGCGGCATGTCGTTACCGCTTTGGGGTTGGTTCAGCATGGCGTTTCCTTGTCTTGATCTGCGATGAATTGAAACATTTGAGCAACATTCGCAGACTACCCCGTTGGCCATCCCGGCTACCATTCCCGCTTTTGCATGTAAACATCGAAAAACGCGATGCAACTAACTTATTGAAGTATTGATTTTTATTTCCACCTCATGCCATAAAGAAGGCCATATCTTCAGCGCCGCCCCTATTTCTTCGATGTTAAAAATGGGTTAACCGGCCGACGTTCTGCGGAGGGGGAATGCTCACCAACCTAAGCGATATCGATCTGAAACTGCTGCGGGTGTTCGTCGCGGTGGCAGAAGCCCAGGGCGTCAGCGCCGCGCAGGAAACGCTGCTGATGAACCAATCCACCATCAGCACCCACCTGGCCTCGCTGGAAACCCGGCTGGGTTTTCGCCTGTGCCAACGCGGCCGCTCCGGCTTCCGGCTGACGCCCAAGGGCGAACGCATGCTGATCGCCTGCCGCTCGCTGTTCAACGCCGCCCGCGACTTCACCCGGGTCAGCCAGTCGCTGAACGGCCTGCTGACCGGCGATCTGCAGATCGGTCTGGTGGATAATCTGGTTTCGCTGCCGGGCAACCCGTTCAGCCAGGCCATCAAACACTTCCAGCGCCGACATCAGGACGTGCAATTGCAGTGCCGCATCTGTTCACCGAACGAGATTGAGCAGGGGCTGCTGCACCGGCAGCTCGATCTGGGCATCGGCTACTTCGGCCAACAGTTGGAGGCGTTGCGTTATCAGCCATGGCTGGAGGAGACGCAGGCGATCTACTGCAGTGCGGATCACCCGCTGTTCGCGGTGGAAGAACCGGAGCGCGAGCAGATTGAAAACGCGCGCTGGGTCAAGCGCGGCTACCTGCTGGCGCAGCAGCTGTGCCCGATCGCGCCGCCTCACCTGGCTGCGGTAGCCCATCATATGGAAAGCGTCGCCCATCTGGTGCTGAGCGGCTCCTGTCTCGGCTACCTGCCCACCCACTACGCGGCGCGCTGGGTGGAACAGGGGCTGCTGCGGCAGCTGGGCGGCGCGGCGCTCTCTTACCGCGCCACGCTCAGCCTGGTCAGCCGCCCTGTCCAGCCCGACGAGGCGTTGAACGCGCTGCTGGAGGATTTGGCGCGCGCCGCACGCCAATCACCTCATCGCTGAGAGGCCAGCGCCCGATTCATGGCAAACAGCGTGCCGGTTAAAGACAGGATGAGGAGCCCGATGATGGCCCAGGCAAAAGAGGCCGCTCCGCCCTTGTCGAGCAGCATGCCACCGATCGCGCCACCGGCGGCCACGGCGGTATTCCAGCCCGTCGTATACATGGACTGCGCCACGTCGGCCGCGCGGCCGGAAAGGCGTGACAATGCCGTCTGCGTGAGGGTGGCAAAGCCACCGAAAGCCACGCCCCACAATGCGACGGAGAGATAGACCATCGGGGCTATCCTTCCCCCACTTGCCAGCAACACGGCGGCGAGGGCAAAGATGACGATGCTCATCACCGTAAGAGATTGGACTCGCCGATCGACCAGCATCCCGGCGACGCCCAATCCGGCAATCGCCCCCAGCCCAAAGATAAACAGCACGATATCGACCCGCTCGGATAACCCCGACGGCGTGAGGAAAGGCTCCAGGTAGATATACAGAATGTTGTGGGCAACGATGAAGGTGAACACCACGAACAGCACGGCGCGGATCCCGCATTGCAAGAATACGCCGCTCAGAGACGGGCGATGCGCCTTAGCCTGGCCGGGGAAATCCGGCACGATGGCGATGATCCACACCACGAGCATCACCGCCATCAACGTCATCAGGCCAAAGGCGCCCTGCCAGCCGATGGCTCGGCCAAGCAACGTGCCGAGCGGTACGCCGAGCACCAGCGCCAGGGTGGCGCCGGCGCCGGAGATCGCAATAGCGCGGCCGCCAAGATGGGCCGGTGACATGCGCACGGCGTAACCGGCCAGCAAGGACCAAACGATGCCGCCGAAAACGCCGGCGAAGAAACGCGTCGCCAATGAGACGTGGTAATCATGCGACAGCGCCGTGACGAGGTTGACGATGGCAAAACCGCAGATCGCACTCAAGAGCAAGGGGCGGCGCCGCATGCCCTGCGTCAATGCGGTGAGCGGAATGGCGGCGACCAACGCCCCCACCGCATAGGCGGTGATGAACTGCCCCGCCAGGCTTTCAGACACCTTCAAATCGCCCGCGATCGAAGAAAGCACGCCCGCCGGCATGATCTCGGTCAACAGCGTGATGAAAGCGGCCATCGCCAACGCCAGCAGGCCCCCCAGCGGCAACCGTTCGCTGCTCCCGGCAGGCGCAGATATCGTCGTTTGATTCATCAATCACTCCCCATTCAAAGATGTTTCCGCCCATTGCGGATGACGTTTGCATCATGCTGCCCACTCGCCGATAAAAGAAAAACAGGCTAAAGTGAACAACACTCATGACGTAAAGGTCATCAATAGAATGGAAGCCTATGGAAAGCTTGGGTTCTCTCGACGTTTTCGTGCGGGTCAGTGAAAGCCGCAGCTTCACGGCGGCCGGGCAACAGCTGGGGATCTCCGCGTCGGCGGTCAGCAAAACCATCGCCCGGCTGGAGGAACGGCTCAGCGTGCGGTTGTTTCACCGCTCCACCCGCACGGTCAACCTGACGCCGGAAGGCGCCGTGTTCCTGGAAAGGTGCCGACGCATTTTGAGCGAGGTGAAAGACGCGGAAGCCGAACTGTTGCAAACGCGGGGAATGCCCCAGGGTAAGCTGCGCATCAGTCTCCCGTCGCTGGGCACGCTTTTCATGCCAAAACTGGGGGACTTCAAGCGCCGCTATCCTGAGATCGAGCTGGATATTGATTATTCGGATCGGTTGGTTGACGTGATTGAGGAAGGTTTCGATGCCGTTATCCGCAGCGGAACCCCGAGCGATTCACGGCTGGTTGCCCGCCGGTTGGGCACCTGCCGCAAGGTTTTCGTTGGCGCGCCGGGCTATTTCAACAAAGCGGGTATGCCGAGCAAGCCCGAGGATCTGACAAGCCATGCCCGTTTGCATTATCGCTTTCCCAGCACCGGCAAACTGGATGTCTGGCCGCTGGGGGACAAGACGGAGATGCTCCCCGAACGGCCGGCCAGCATGGTGACAAATACCCTCGATCCGCAGGTGTGCTTCGCGGAACAAGGGCTCGGCATCGCTTATTTGCCGGAGATCGCCGTGCGCAGACAGCTGGAACAGGGCAGCCTGGTGACGGTTCTGGATGAATACGACCGCGAGAACATGGTTTTTCATGTCCTCTGGCCGTCGGGCCGCCACCTGTCTGCCAAAATCAGGCTGTTCGTCGACTTTGTGACGAGCCACCTTTTCCCGCTTTAAACGACGTATGCTGCCTTAACTGACCGGCATGCGCGCCGGATCGGGATACTGGTACTCAAAACCCAGCTCGTTGCAGATGCGGTTGCCGTCCACCAGCCGCTCATCCTGCTCCGCTTCGTCGGCGAACTGCGGCGGCTCCAGGTGCAGCTGCTCGGCCAGCGCCGGATAAAATTCGCGTTTGGCCGGATGACGCGGCGCGCACAGGTTGTACACGTGACCGCCCTTCGGCAGCTTCAGCAACAGCTGGATGGCGGCGATGACGTCGTCCTGGTGCACCAGATTCACCCCCTGCGCCCCCCCCTTCACATCGAGCTTGCCCGCCAGGAAACGGCCGGGGTGACGATCGACGCCCACCAGCCCCGCCAGCCGCAGAATGTCCACCGAGGTGTTCGGCAATTCATGCAGCCAGCGCTCCAGCTCGGCCAGCACCCGGCCCGACGGCGAGACCGGCCGCAGCGGCGACTCTTCGCGCAGCGTGCCAGCGGTTTCGCCATACACCGAGGTGGAACTGGTAAAGATTACCCGCGGCACGCCGAAGGCCATCGCGCTGTCCACCAGCATGCGCACCGCATTGAAATAGTTCTCGCTGCCTTCGACAGTGCGGCGTGCGGGCAACGTCACCACCAGCGCATCCACGCGCAGCAGCGATTCCAGATCGTCCGGATCGCACACCAGCTCCGGCGTCAGCTCCAGTTGATAGCATTCGATGCCGCTCATGCGCGCGGCCTCGACGCCATCCGGCGTGGTTTTGCTGCCGACCACATCATACCCGCGGCCCATCAGCGACAGCGCCAACGGCATGCCCAGCCAACCCAAACCAATAATGGCTACCTTTTTCATCCTCTTCCTCTCCTGAAGATCGCAGCGCCCTACCCCTAAGGCTACGCCACTGCGCACAGCGATACAATCTGCCCGGCTTAAGGTTAGGTAAAGCCGTCTGCGGCTAATAACCTAACCTGTTTCAATAAATTAAATTTATGACGTTAAAAAAGGGTTGCGCGGTGGACAGCGGATAGTTTAGCTTAATTGGCATACGGTTTTTACCGGCTTTTGATTAGAGAAAAACACCATGACACGCGTTCAGTTCAACCACCATCATCACCATCACCCTGACTAGTCTTTCAGGCGATGAGTGCTGGAAGACGGTTTGTTAATCTTCCAGTGGCGCGCAGAACGCAAGAGAGAGCCCTCGGAAGATTTCTTCCGAGGGTTTTTTTTTGGCTCCGGACAGACAGAAAAGAATAGTTTTTACAATAAATTCATAAAATTACAGATTAAACAGAGGTTACCATGCTGGACAAGACACGTTTACGGATCGCAATGCAGAAGTCGGGCCGCCTGAGCGATGAATCCCAGGAGCTGCTGGCGCGCTGCGGCATCAAGATCAACCTGCAGCAGCAGCGCCTGATCGCCTTCGCGGAAAACATGCCGATCGATATCCTGCGCGTGCGCGACGACGACATTCCGGGCCTGGTGATGGACGGCGTGGTCGATCTGGGCATCATCGGCGAAAACGTGCTGGAAGAAGAGCTGCTCAGCCGCCGCGCTCAGGGCGAAGACCCGCGCTACTTCACCCTGCGCCGCCTCGATTTCGGCGGCTGCCGCCTGTCGCTGGCCACCCCGCTCGACGCCGAATATACCGGCCCGCAAAGCCTGCAGGACGCCCGCATCGCCACGTCTTACCCGCACCTGCTGAAGCAATACCTCGACAAGCAGGGCGTGCGCTTTAAATCTTGCCTGCTGAACGGCTCGGTGGAAGTGGCGCCGCGCGCCGGCCTGGCCGACGCCATCTGCGATCTGGTCTCTACCGGCGCCACGCTGGAGGCCAACGGCCTGCGCGAAGTGGAAGTGATCTACCGCTCCAAGGCCTGCCTGATTCAGCGCGACGGCGAAATGCCGGAAGCCAAGCAGCAGCTGATCGACCGCCTGATGACCCGCATTCAGGGCGTGATCCAGGCGCGTGAATCCAAATACATCATGCTGCACGCGCCGAGCGAGAAGCTGGACGAGATCGTCGCGCTGCTGCCGGGCGCCGAGCGCCCGACCATTCTGCCGCTGGCCGGCGCGCAGAACCGCGTGGCGATGCACATGGTGAGCAGCGAAACCCTGTTCTGGGAAACCATGGAAAAACTGAAAGCGCTCGGCGCCAGCTCGATTCTGGTGCTGCCGATTGAAAAGATGATGGAGTAACGCCATGTCGACCTTCAACACGCCGATCGATTGGGCAACGTGCAGCGCCGAACGCCAGGCCGAGCTGCTGATGCGCCCGGCAATCGCCGCTTCCGACAGCATCACCCGCACGGTGAGCGAGATCCTCGACAACGTGAAGGCCAACGGCGATCGGGCGCTGCGCGATTACAGCGCCCGTTTCGACAAGGCGGACGTCGCCGCGCTGCGCGTCAGCGCCGAGCAGATCGCCGCCGCCTGCGCCCGACTGGGCGATGACATCAAACAGGCGATGGCGGTGGCCGTCGCCAACGTGGACACCTTCCACAACGCGCAGCGACTGCCGCCGGTGGACGTCGAAACGCAGCCGGGCGTGCGCTGCCAGCAGGTGACCCGCCCAATCGACTCGGTGGGCCTGTATATTCCCGGTGGGTCGGCGCCGCTGTTCTCCACCGTGCTGATGCTGGCGACGCCGGCGCGCATCGCCGGTTGCCGCCGGGTGGTGCTGTGCTCGCCGCCGCCGATCGCCGATGAGATCCTGTATGCGGCGCAGCTGTGCGGCGTGCAGGAAGTGTTTCAGGTCGGGGGCGCGCAGGCGATCGCCGCCCTGGCGTTCGGCACCGAAAGCGTGCCGCGCGTGGCGAAAATCTTCGGACCGGGCAACGCCTTCGTGACCGAAGCCAAGCGGCAGGTCAGCCAGCGTCTCGACGGCGCGGCCATCGACATGCCGGCCGGACCTTCGGAGGTGCTGGTGATCGCCGACGCCGGCGCCACCCCGGCGTTCGTCGCTTCCGATCTGCTGTCGCAGGCCGAACACGGCCCGGATTCGCAGGTGATCCTGCTGACGCCGGACGCGGCAATGGCGCAGGCAGTGGCCGAAGCGGTGGAAAGCCAGCTGGCCGAGCTGCCGCGCGCCGAGACCGCCTGCCAGGCGCTGGCGAGCAGCCGCCTGATCGTAGCGCGCGATCTGCCTGAGTGCGTGGCCATCAGCAACCGCTACGGCCCGGAGCACCTGATCATTCAGACCCGCAATGCGCGCGAGCTGGTAGACGGCATCACCAGCGCCGGTTCGGTGTTCCTCGGCGACTGGTCGCCGGAGTCCGCCGGCGATTACGCCTCCGGCACCAACCACGTGCTGCCGACCTACGGCTACACCGCCACCTGCTCCAGCCTGGGGCTGGCCGATTTCCAAAAACGCATGACGGTGCAGGAGCTGACGCCGCAGGGCTTCAGCAACCTGGCCGCCACCATCGAGACCCTGGCTGCCGCCGAGCAGCTGATCGCCCACAAGAACGCCGTGACCCTGCGCGTCGCCGCCCTGAAGGAGCAAGCATGAGCATCGAAAAACTGGCGCGCGCCAACGTTCGCGAGCTGACCCCTTATCAATCGGCGCGCCGCCTCGGCGGTAAGGGCGACGTGTGGCTCAACGCCAACGAATACCCGATCGCGCCCGAGTTCCAGCTGACCGCGCAGACCTTCAACCGCTATCCGGAGTGCCAGCCGGCGTTGGTGATCGAACGCTACGCCGCCTACGCCGGGGTGAAGAAAGAGCAGGTGTTGGTCAGCCGCGGCGCCGATGAAGGCATCGAGCTGCTGATCCGCGCCTTCTGCGAGCCGGGCAAAGACGCCATTCTGTTCTGCCCGCCGACCTACGGCATGTACGCCGTCAGCGCCGAAACCTTCGGCGTGGAGCGCCGCACCGTAGCCGCCAAAGAGGACTGGCAGCTGGATCTGCCGGCCATCGCAGACAGCATGGACAACGTGAAGCTGATCTACGTCTGCAGCCCGAACAACCCGACCGGCAACCTGATCGATCCGGACTCTCTGCGCAGCCTGCTGGAGCTTGCCAAAGGCAAGGCGATCGTCGCGGTGGACGAAGCCTATATCGAGTTTTGCCCGCAGGCCTCCGTGGCCGGGTGGCTGAGCGACTATCCGCACCTGGCTATCCTGCGCACGCTGTCGAAGGCCTTCGCGCTGGCCGGCCTGCGCTGCGGCTTTACGCTCGCCAATGAAGATCTGATCGCCCTGCTGCTGAAAGTGATCGCGCCTTACCCGCTTTCGACGCCGGTGGCGGATATCGCCGCACAGGCGCTGAGCGAAGAAGGTATCCGCACCATGCGCCAGCGCGTCACCGACATTGCCGCCACCCGCAGCTGGCTGCAGCAACAGCTGGAAAAATGCGCCTGCGTCGAGCAGGTTTTCGCCAGCGACAGCAATTACCTGCTGGCCCGCTTCACCGCCTCAAGTAATGTGTTTAAAAGCTTGTGGGATCAGGGCATTATCTTACGAGACCAAAACAAACAGCCCGGGTTGTCCGGCTGCCTGCGCATCACCATAGGCACCCGCGACGAATGTCAACGCGTGGTGGACGCCTTGTCCGCCCTGCCCGGCGCCAACCAGACTCGCCAGGAGCCAATGTGAGCCAAAAAATCCTCTTTATCGATCGTGACGGCACGCTGATCGCCGAGCCACCGGAAGATTTCCAGGTTGACCGCCTGGACAAGCTGGCGCTCGAGCCGGACGTGATCCCTTCCCTGCTGGCGCTGCAACAGGCGGGGTATCAGCTGGTGATGATCACCAATCAGGATGGGCTCGGCACCGCCAGTTTCCCGCAGGAAACCTTCGATCCGCCGCACAACCTGATGATGCAGATCCTCAGCTCGCAGGGCATTCAGTTCGCCGATGTGCTGATCTGCCCGCACCTGCCGGCGGACAACTGCGACTGCCGCAAGCCGAAAACCGCGCTGGTGAAGGGTTACCTCGAACCCGGCGTGCTGAATGCCGCCCACAGCTACGTGATCGGCGATCGGCCGACCGACGTGCAGCTGGCAGAAAACATGGGCATCCAGGGGCTGCGCTACCAGCGCGGCGTGCTGGGCTGGAAAGAGATCGTGCGCCAGCTGACCCTGCGCGATCGCCACGCGCGGGTTAATCGCGTGACCAAAGAGACGCAGATCGACGTCAACGTCTGGCTGGATCGAGAAGGCGGCAGCAAGATCAAAACCGGCGTCGGCTTCTTCGATCACATGCTGGATCAGATCGCCACCCACGGCGGCTTCCGCATGGAGATCGACGTCAAAGGCGATCTGTATATCGACGATCACCACACGGTGGAAGACACCGGCCTGGCGCTGGGTGAAGCGCTGAACAAGGCGCTCGGCGACAAGCGCGGCATCGCCCGCTTCGGCTTCGTGTTGCCGATGGACGAATGCCTGGCGCGCTGCGCGCTGGATATCTCCGGCCGCCCGCACCTGGAGTACAAGGCCGAGTTCAACTATCAGCGCGTCGGCGATCTCAGCACCGAAATGGTCGAGCACTTCTTCCGTTCGCTCTCCTATACCATGGGCTGCACGCTGCACCTGAAGACCAAGGGCAAAAACGACCACCACCGGGTCGAGAGCCTGTTCAAAGTGTTTGGCCGCACGCTGCGCCAGGCGATCCGCGTCGAGGGCAATACCCTGCCGAGCTCGAAAGGAGTGCTGTGATGAACGTGGTGATTTTGGATACCGGCTGCGCCAACCTGGCCTCCGTCACCTACGCGGTGCGGCGCCTGGGCTATCAGCCGGAGGTGAGCCGCGATCCGGAGATCGTGCTGCGCGCCGACAAGCTGTTCCTGCCGGGCGTCGGCACCGCACAGGCGGCGATGGATCAACTGCGCGAGCGCGATCTGATCGAACTGATCAAGGCCTGCACGCAGCCGGTGCTGGGCATCTGCCTCGGCATGCAGCTGCTGGCGGCCAGCAGCGAAGAGAACGGCGGCGTGACCACGCTCGGCCTCATCGATACGCCGGTCAAGCAGATGACCGACTTCGGCCTGCCGCTGCCGCACATGGGCTGGAACCAGGTGTCCGCGCAGGCGGGCCACCATCTGCTCCGCGGCATCGATGACGGCGCCTACTTCTATTTCGTTCACAGCTATGCGATGCCGATATGCCCCAGCACCATCGCCCAGGCGAACTACGGCGAGCCCTTCACCGCCGCCGTGCAAAAAGACAACTTCTTCGGCGTGCAGTTTCATCCAGAACGTTCTGGAGCGGCCGGCGCGCAACTGTTGAAAAACTTTCTGGAGATGTAGGCAGCATGATTATTCCGGCTTTGGATTTGATCGACGGCAACGTGGTGCGTTTGCATCAGGGCGATTACGGCCAACAGCGCGACTACGGCAACGATCCGCTGTTACGCCTGCAGGATTATCAACGGCAAGGTGCACAGGTGCTGCACCTGGTCGATTTGACCGGCGCCAAGGATCCGGCGGCGCGCCAGATCCCGCTGCTGCGCAAGCTGCTGGCGGGGGTTGACGTGCCGGTGCAGGTCGGCGGCGGCATCCGCAACGAGCAGGACGTCAGCGCCTTGCTGGAGGCCGGCGCCACGCGCGTGGTGATCGGCTCCACCGCGGTGAAACAGCCGCAGTTGGTGCAGAGCTGGTTCGAGCGCTACGGCGCCGACGCGCTGGTGCTGGCGCTGGACGTGCGCATCGACGCGCAGGGCGTGAAACGCGTGGCCATCAGCGGCTGGCAGGAGGATTCCGACGCCACGCTGGAACAGGTGGTGGAGCAGTTCCTGCCCTACGGGCTGAAGCACGTGCTGTGCACCGACATTTCGCGCGACGGTACGCTGGCCGGGTCCAACGTGGCGCTGTATCAGGCGATCGGCCGCCGTTATCCGCAGGTGGCCTTCCAGGCCTCGGGCGGCATCGGTAATCTGGACGACATCGCCCAGCTGCGCGGCAGCGGCGTTGCCGGCGTGATCGTGGGGCGCGCCCTGCTGGAAGGTAAATTTAGCGTTGAGGAGGCGATCGCATGCTGGCAAAACGGATAATCCCGTGCCTGGATGTTAAAGACGGGCAAGTGGTAAAAGGCGTGCAGTTCCGCAACCACGAAATCATCGGCGACATCGTGCCGCTGGCGCAGCGCTATGCGCAAGAAGGGGCGGACGAGCTGGTGTTTTACGATATCACCGCCTCGAGCGACGGCCGGGTGGTGGACAAAAGCTGGGTATCGCGCGTGGCGGAGGTGATTGATATTCCGTTCTGCGTCGCCGGCGGCATTAAAAGCGCCGAGGACGCCAGCCAGATCCTGTCTTTCGGCGCCGACAAGATTTCAATCAACTCGCCGGCGCTGGCCGATCCTGAGCTGATTAGCCGCCTGGCGGAACGCTTCGGCGTGCAGTGCATCGTGGTGGGCATCGACACCTGGTTCGACAGTGAAACCGGCAAGTATCACGTCAACCAATATACCGGCGATGAGAGCCGCACCCGCATCACCCAGTGGGAAACTCTCGACTGGGTGCAGGAAGTGCAGCGCCGCGGAGCCGGTGAGATCGTGCTGAACATGATGAACCAGGACGGCGTGCGCAACGGTTACGATCTGCAGCAGCTGCGCCGGGTGCGCGAGGTCTGCAAAGTGCCGCTGATCGCCTCCGGCGGCGCGGGCACCATGGAGCACTTCCTGGAAGCGTTCCGCGATGCGGACGTCGATGGCGCCCTGGCGGCATCGGTGTTCCACAAACAAATCATCAATATCGGCGAACTGAAAAGGTTCCTGGTTGAACAAGGCGTGGAGATTCGCGTGTGCTGACAGAACAACAGAGCAACCAGCTGGACTGGGAAAAAACCGACGGCCTGATGCCGGCCATCGTGCAGCACGCCGTTTCCGGCGAAGTGCTGATGCTGGGTTATATGACGCCGGAAGCGCTGGCGACCACCGAGCAAAGCGGCAACGTCACCTTCTTCTCGCGCACCAAGCAGCGCCTGTGGACCAAGGGTGAAAGCTCCGGCCACTTCCTCAAAGTGGTCAGCATCACGCCGGACTGCGATAACGACACGCTGCTGGTATTGGCCAACCCGATCGGCCCGACCTGCCACCTCGGCAACAGCAGTTGCTTCCACCCGGCCGCCAGCGACTGGACGTTCCTCTATCAGCTGGAGCAGCTGTTGGCGGAGCGCAAGCACGCCAGCCCGGACAGCTCGTACACCGCCAGCCTGTACGCCAGCGGCACCAAGCGCATCGCGCAGAAGGTCGGGGAGGAAGGCGTGGAAACCGCGCTGGCCGCCACGGTCAACGATCGCGAAGAGCTGACCAACGAAGCTTCTGACCTGATCTATCACCTGCTGGTGCTGCTGCAGGACCAGGAGCTGGATCTGAGCGCGGTGATCGGCCGGCTGCGCGAGCGGCATCAGAAAAAAGCGTGACGTTAAATCGCGCGCAATAAAAAAGCCGCCGGGCGTTAACCTCGGCGGCTTTTTTTATCGTTCAACGAGCGGGATTATTCCATCCATTCGGTATGGAACACGCCTTCCTTGTCGATGCGTTTGTAGGTGTGTGCGCCGAAGTAGTCGCGCTGCGCCTGGATCAGGTTCGCCGGCAGCACCGCGGAGCGGTAGCTGTCGTAGTAGGCGATCGCAGCAGAGAAGGTCGGCGTTGGGATACCGTTCTGCACGGCATAAGCCACCACGTCACGCAGCGCCTGCTGGTATTCGTCGGCGATTTGCTTGAAGTACGGCGCCAGCAGCAGGTTGGCGATATCGGCGTCCGCCGCATACGCGTCGGTGATCTTCTGCAGGAACTGGGCGCGGATGATGCAGCCGGCGCGGAAGATCTTGGCGATTTCGCCATAGTGCAGATCCCAGTTATTTTCTTTAGACGCGGCTTTCAGCTGAGAGAAGCCCTGCGCGTAGGACACGATCTTGCCCAGATACAGCGCGCGACGCACCTTCTCGATGAACTCGGCTTTGTCGCCGGTGAACGGCGCCGCTTTCGGGCCGGTCAGCACTTTAGAGGCGGCAACGCGCTGATCTTTCAGCGAGGACAGGTAGCGTGCAAACACCGATTCGGTGATCAGCGACAGCGGTTCGCCCAGATCCAGCGAGCTCTGGCTGGTCCACTTGCCGGTGCCTTTATTGGCGGCTTCGTCCAGGATCACATCGACCAGGTATTTACCCTCTTCGTCTTTCTTGGTGAAGATGTCTTTGGTGATGTCGATCAGGTAGCTGTTCAGCTCACCCTTGTTCCACTCGGCGAAGGTTTCGGCCAGCTGCTCGTTGCTCAGGTTCAGCGCCTGCTTCAGCAGAGAATAGGCTTCGGCAATCAGCTGCATGTCGCCGTATTCGATGCCGTTGTGCACCATCTTCACATAGTGGCCGGCACCGTCAGCGCCGATGTAGGTCACGCAAGGCTCACCCTCCGCAACCGCAGCGATTTTCTCCAGGATCGGCGCCACCAGCTCGTAAGCTTCTTTCTGGCCGCCAGGCATGATGGAAGGCCCTTTCAGCGCGCCCTCTTCACCGCCGGAAACGCCGGTGCCGATGAAGTTGAAGCCCTGGTCGGACAGTTCGCGGTTACGACGGATGGTGTCCTGATAGTAGGTGTTGCCGCCATCGATCAGGATATCGCCCTTGTCCAGGTGCGGAGTCAGCGAGGCAATGGTTTTATCCGTCGCTTCGCCCGCTTTCACCATCAGCAGGATACGGCGCGGTTTTTCCAGCGATTCAACAAACTCTTCAACGGTGTAATACGGCGCCAGATTTTTGCCCGGGTTCTCAGCGATCACTTCGTCAGTCTTGTCGCCAGAACGGTTGAAAATGGAAACGGTGTAACCACGGC
Source organism: Serratia sp. SSNIH1 (assembly GCF_002935055.1). Classification (NCBI taxonomy): domain Bacteria; kingdom Pseudomonadati; phylum Pseudomonadota; class Gammaproteobacteria; order Enterobacterales; family Yersiniaceae; genus Serratia; species Serratia sp. SSNIH1. The sequence continues at coordinate 2,167,445 of NZ_CP026383.1, read as the reverse complement.
TCTCGATGTTAAGCGCGAGGTTGCGGCCCATTACCGCCATGCCGACAACGCCGATTTGTTGCTTGGACATTTAGGAACTCCTGTCTGAGGATGACCCTGCCGGCAACGTCGGCCAGCAGGTTTTGTGATGTGGCACACATGTTAACTCAGGATTGAACCGGGTGGGTAGTGATTGGTGCGATAGGTCGACACTCTCGTGAGGTTGATAAGACAATTTTATCTATTCAACGCTTGTTTCAAGCAAAAACGCAAAGCGCTGGTAACGTGCCAGATAAAATGTTTAGAAAAAAGTGAGCGACTGCGCATTTGAGCAAGATGCAATGCTTTAAATTGAGGCAAATAAACGACGTTTATCCCTAACTCCCGCCTCGCTCGCCAGCAAATGTCAAGATCTTCACAGTACATGTAGTAGCGCGTATCAAATCCACCCAGCTCTCGATAACATTGGGCACTAAACAGCAAAAATGAACCTGCCGCCCATTCAACTTCCGTATCCTGGGTAATTTTACTCTTGTCGTAGATAGACTTATTCTTCTGCACCAAGAATGAAACGACAAAGCTGCTAATGGTTGGAAAATGCCTTATCCCCTTATCATAAAAAGTAAAATTTTTATCGTTGAAAAGATTGATCGCAACTATCGGGTATGAGTTATGTTCCGCATGCGACAGCAGCGCTGCCAGCACGGTTGGTTCGATAAAAACATCGGGGTTAAGCACCAGAAAGCGATCCTCATCTCGCATTCCAAGCTCTTGCTGGCACCAAGTGAAAATATAGTTATTGTTTGCGCCAAAACCCATTGGCTGATCAACAAGATAATGAATGCCAGAGTCCTGACAATATTCCTGAAGTTCACGCTGTGGCTTGTTATCTTTCAAAACAACAATGTAATTTTTTGAAGCCAGCAGTTTTAGGCATCCATCGGCAATGATCATGTTGCCATGACCGTGAGATATAACTGAAATGAAGCACCGATATGGCTTAACTAAAGATTCAGGCATAAAAACTCTAATATAAGAAATATAAGGAAACAGTTCTCGTAATGGTTGTTCTTGCAACCGCAAATTTTAGCAAGAAAAGCTGCCAAAGCATAAAGCGACGGGATCTTAACATCCTCTCTAAAAATTTCTTATCCTCTTTTTTGAGCCCCTTACCGTATATCTCATAGAAACTTACCGCCTGCTCAATCACTAGCCGATTCTGATGTGCAACTGAGGACAGTCGCATAAATTTCGCCAGAATACGTTTCAATCCATAGCCACTGCTGCCAACTACGTTATGCGCATGTTGCCGATACTTGATCAAGCGTTCAGGAATGAATACCAAGCGTCCAAAAGTGATGGCCAGCAACCCCAGCCACCAATCATGCATCAACATATGCTGACTAGGGCGAAGAAGCTTAAGCAATGCTCGATTCACCATCACGGTTGCACCCTGGATGCAGTTTTGGAAAATCAAGCGAGGAAACACCAACTGCTGTACAGGATTAAGACGCTCATTTTGTAAAAAAGAAGCGTTCAAGAAACGAAGTTCGCTATCGACTAATTCAGCATCTGAAAAGATCAATAAAGGCTGAGAATCATCTCCGATTTGGCTTACTACGCGCTGATAATGTTCAATCTTATCAGTTACCCAAACGTCATCCTGATCGCTTAAAAAGACGTTAGCTGCAGTCGTCAAAGAAAGCGCATGCAGAAAATTATGCGCGGGTCCTTTTGGACCCGCAACACGCTGCTGTACATCGAACTGAACTGATGTCGTTGCAGCGAAATCAGCAACCAATTTAAGCGTATTGTCCGTAGAACCATCGTCACTGACAATGATCCTTTGCGGACAGATTGTCTGGCTTACAATCGAGGCAAGCTGCTCGACAATGTAGCGTTCACCGTTGTAAGTACAAACTACAACTTCGTACTCAAACACTTATCGAGCTCCCGGCAGATATGATTTTACCGTCCATTTTATTTTTCGAAGCACGGAAAAAATCGCAGGATAGTCACGATGCAATTTATTGATAACACGCTGACGAAAATGTGCATACCGATTTAGAGAGGGAATTCCCACCTGTCCACTCAAAGGAACCTGACGCAAAGACTCCTCATAGAAGAGCCAAAAACGCTCGGTCTGCGCCTTAAGTAAGGTAACCGAGGTAATAACTCCCGATGCAATAAGCTGCTCGCATGCTGCTGCAAACTCTTTGGAACTGCTTTCCCAATCCGGCCACTTTTCAGCGGTAGCCAAAGCATTTGCTTTCAATTGAGCCAGCTCATTAGGGTTATCCTTAAGGCGGTTTATAAATTCGATGATTTCTTGGTTTTGGCGGCTGATAGATACCAGTCCATTGACATTATGCTCAATATATTCGTCGTAGCCGGTCACATCATAACTGATAGAGGTTCCACCGGTATGATAAATCTCCAACGGTGGGCCAAACATTCCTTCAACAGTGGAAAGTTTAACCAAAACATCGCAAGAGGCGTAAATACTACCGATCTCAGAAATTGACACGCGGCTAAACAGGCGATCAACATTCGGGTAAGCGCCAATTTCTGTAGATGTGACAAACCAGACCTCATCAGCGCGAGACTGTCGGCATAACTCCACCGCAAGTTCCGTATTTTTAAAGCTAACGTTTAACGGACCTTCCACTAATACACGCAGCTTTTCAGGTGCTCGAGGCACTTTGGGTTTAATCCCATCGTTAAAATACTCCTTGCTAATCCCATTTCGGACCAATAACGCATCTTGGTCAAAATGCTCTTTAAGGTATTCTTTAATCCATGTTGCTTCAGTGATAAAATTAACTTGCAAACTGTAGGTAAGATCAACAAGCGTGCGTAAAGTTACCTCATCTTCCGGATAGAAACGCGATTCGATGGATTGAACAAAAAATGCATATTTCTTCGCATTGATTTTATGAAGATAAAATACAGTACGCCACCAGGTCGCAATAACCAGATCAAACTGCTTGTCAGCAGCTTCAGAATAATCCATCCAGGTCATTTTTTCTGCACCTGGAAACCACTTCAATCGCTTATCGTTCGGTTTATCCTCAGTGATAATCGTGATATCGTCACCATTCTTTCGCATACGTGTAGCATGCTCAAAAATAACATTAGTGCCGCCACTGATATCCGGACTCCATAGTAAAAAAGCAATTTTTCTCATTATTTAGCCCCTTTAAACTTTATTCTTTTCACCAAAAAATAAGGATATTTCAAGTACCACACGCCATTCGCATGAAAATCCAAAGGTTTCCACCAAGCAGAACCAAGGGTATGTCGAGGATTTCTCACCAAGCGCTTAAAATAAGACAGAGGGGAGCGTCTGCTCTGCCCAAAGGAGCTAAAGTTGAATACTCCAAAATTCTCATAGTGTTTGATTAACGAAAACCGTTCTCGTTCGACTCGGCTCGGCAACATCACACCACGAAAGTAAAACTTTTTAACCGCTTTGCTGATCTCATGATCAGATAGCGAATAAGCACGCTCTATTTTTGCAAAACCATTGAACTGATGCAATGCACGCTCTTGGAATGGCGCTATTTGCTCATAGAAGAAAGCGAGCTCTGAATCGTTGTGGTCGAAAACAAAATTATCGATACTGTCGCCATATCTCTTGAGACTGCCATGCGATGCTCCCATAAAAACTTCAAAACCGGCACGGAACTCGTTAAACATACCATCACCGAGGCGCTGCCCCCACTGATGGTCAAACAGCAACCCCTGTTTAATATTATTCTTATGGGTTTCTGCCCCATCCAAAATGCCGAAATAATAACCAGACATATTGCGCTGGGTCGCTTTTACCAAATTATCTTGAATACTGCCCTTCCAGCCAACATCAACTACATGAACCCATTCATCATGCTTTTCCGTCATCAACGAGTCACAGTAGTCATTAAGATAGACATTCTGCTCTTTACGCTCACGCTCGTAGATAGTCTTGAAGAATTCATCATCCATTAACGCAGAAAACGCTGGTAACCCGGCAATATTCAAGTGCTGCTCTTCAAAGTCCACCTGAGGAAAACGCACTTTAAACTCAGATACATAATCATCGAGATTAATGCTTTTCAAAAAGACAGCCAGACTACATGAACCATACTGATATAATAATTTGTTGAATGTGCTGCCGCCCAAAGGCCCTAATGAAGGTAGGTAGGTTGATCGACGCGACACATACATATAATGGCTAGTAATACGCGAAAAACCTTTCGGCAAGCTAGCTTGAAATTTATCAAACGCCTTTTGAAGAAACTCGCCTTCCCTTGCAAAAAAATAAACGTTTTTAGCTTTACTCATCACCAAAGACCAATAAAGCCGACGAGTGAATAAATAAATAGCACTACTTATCCAGTTGAAGCTGAAATTATCTTCAGCGATCACTTGGTTAACTTTATTCTCCACCGCAAGGCGCTCACGATCCGCCCGTAGGCTCTCATCATATCGGTGCTGTTCCACGGGTAAATGATGCGCAAACAGTCCTCTGGCTACCGACATCGCCACATCACTGTGCGTATTATCCCCCAACATGATCGTCTTTTTAACATCCAAACCTAATCTTGCAATAACCTCGTCATAAGCTCGCCCTTCTTTCTTCGTCCGCTTATTTTCGCTAGAAACGAAAAATCCATCAAAAATATCATAGAATCCATGATGTTTGGCGAAATAGATAATTGATTGTTGGTCCAAATAAAAATCAGAAACCAGATAAATACGTCTACCTTTCGCTTTTTCAGCTCTCAGCATATCCAACGTTGCTACTATCGGTTTTTGCACCGATAGTTCAATAGCCAACTCTAGATCACGGCAAAAAGCGACGAAGGACTCACTTTCAAGCAAGCGAACCACAATCTGTGCACGTTGAAGCTCATAATACAGGGCAAGCGACATATCGTCGTAACGGAATTCAGCGTCATCGCCTTGCATTTGACTACTGGCGCACAATCCCGCTTCGATTCTTAGACGTAGCGTATATAGCTCCTCTACGGATAGAGAAATACGATATGAATCCACGAGAGCAGCAGCCCACTTACGTTTCACGACCTCAGGGTGACAACTACGCTCGACTACAGTATCAAAAAAATCGACCAGAATGGTTTCGATATTATCGGCAATCGTGACAATCATTGTAGATATAATCCATTCACAGAGTTATTGGTTCGAATTTTGCTTTGAAACGCTTTCCAGCTGTTCCTTAAGCGACTGAATAATCCGCTCTGCCTCAGACAAAGCTTGATCACGAGAACGGACCATCTCTTCCGTGTCCCTGAATGCTTGCATTCTTTCTTCAGAGATGCACTCTGCCTGTTCTTTATAACGTGTTACTTCATTGATTCTTTGTTCAGCTTCAAGCAACAACTGCCAACGTTGTTCAGCCAAGCGTTCTGCAAACTCTAAACTTTGGCGCAATGGGTAGACCAATTCTTGATCATATTCTATGCGACTCATACCTGTAAATAGCGTATTCTTATTATAAATAACATCAGCATTAGATGAAATCGCAATGAAAGAGCCATTCATTACGTTCTTGTTTTTTGCATCAAATACCGTAAGCGGCATCTTTTGATCTTGAAACGTATGCACTATAGAGACGAGTTCTTGAGCGATAACAGCAATATCAACATGCGCGAATTGGGCTTGCAACAATGATTTCAGGGCATCCAAAGAGAAGGCCTGAATATGGTACGGATTCGGCCCATACAAACTGACACAAAAATTCTCGTAATCTTTAGTTGGCACCGAGCAAATAAATACCCCATTTGGTTTCAACACGCGTTTGACTTCTGCAATCGCTAATTCAGGTTGCTCAAGATGCTCCAACGTTTCTAATGAGATAAATGTATCGATGCTACAGTCATCGAACGGCAAGGCTAAAATCGAACCGTGCTCAAAACGAGAATTCGTCGTATTATTCTCTTTTGCATAGGCGATCGCCTCACGATCAACATCCAACCCTGTGTAACTAACTACAGCAGGGTTAGACAAGAAAATAGGTGCCGAATATCCGATACCGCATGCACAGTCAACCACAACTCCCTTGGCAAAACTGGCAACGTACTGATAACGCTGGTGATGTTCTTCTTTTAAAAACTGCAACTTAAGAAGATCGTTCTCAATCCGTTCCATACTTACCCCTTGGCCACCACAGACCAGCTATGTTCAATATCATAAATTCCAACGGCACTGAAGTTATCGGCTACAGAAAACTCACAGACCGGTACAGCTTCGTTAATTATCTGGATCCCATCTTGATCATTGACAGCTACTCGCCAGTTATAAATACCTGACAACAACTTCAATGCGGGGAAATCAATGGTCACTCGACCTTCCCGACTAAGGGGAAATGGTTCTAAGCCACGCATTGCTGTAGTCGTCCCACAGATATATACCCCATCTTTACGATAAAGATTAAAGACAAAGGTCAGCCCATCGAATTCCCCGTCACTTCCTTCATATTTATAATCGAAAGACAGTTTAACATTGTCGCCGCTTGCCAGCTCTATTACTGAATTTCCAGACTGATCGAGAAGAGAGACATTAGTTATTTTTACCAATCTGCTACTAATTTCATTTTCAATAGCTTTATTTTCTGCATCTTGAGCTTCCACCACACTCTTCTGCATATCAGAAAGGTAATGCTGAACAGCAACATCTGCATTTCCAAAATAACGCTGCACACCTTTTTCAAGATATAGTGCACTATTACAAATATTGCGAACCTGATAATCATCGTGTGAAACGAACAGGATTGTACACCCATCATTTCTGATTTCATTAAACTTCTTTACACATTTTCGCTGAAAGCGTGAATCTCCGACAGCAAGAATTTCATCTACAATTAATATCTCAGGATCGACATGAATGGCTGTTGCAAAGGCTAAACGTGCAAACATACCACTCGAAAAAGTCTTAACCGGCCGTTCGAGAAATTCACCAATATCGGCAAAGCTGGCTATTTTATCGAAACGCTCCGTAATTTCTTTACGCGTTAGGCCCAAAAGAGAGGCGTTCAGGTAAACGTTTTCACGCCCTGTAAATTCTGGATTAAACCCAGCACCAAGCTCTAACAAAGGTGCAATACGCCCTTTAGTAAATACACTGCCACTTGTAGGCGCCAAAGTACCACAAATCATTTGCAACAGAGTTGATTTACCGGAACCATTGACACCAATAATGCCGACTGTTTCACCTTTTCTAATCTCAAAGTTAACGGAATCCAGAGCGACAAATTCCCTACCCTTAGCCCCCCGATAACCCAGCAAAGCCCCCAGACGCTGCATCGGGCTGGAATAAATCTGATAAACTTTACGCAAATTTTGCGCAGAGACAACAACATTAGAGGACATCAGCAAAGCCCCTCTTTACCTTTTTGAACCAAGTTATAGCTAATACGTACAGCATAATACTGATGCCCCAATAGAGTGCATACCCTTCAAGACTGAATAATTTTCCGTACAAGACAACATCGCGTAAAGCTTCGACAATAAACGTTAACGGGTTAATATAAATCAGCATGCGATATTGTTCTGGAACAGCAGTAATAGGATAGAATATAGGCGACATAAATAACATTAAGGAAATAATAACTGAAACAATCTGCCCCATATCACGAATATAAACACCTAGCGATGACAAGAATAATGAAATGCTATATGATAATAAAACCAATGGCAGAATGACAATAGGGACCAATAATGCCATTAGACTAACAGGTTGTTTTAATAAAACACAAAAAATGGCGAAAACAATACATCCCATAAAGAATTGGAATAATGCGCCAAAAACAGACACCCAGCACAAGGACTCAAGAGGGAATAAAACTTTTTTTACGTAGCTGACATTATATACATATATCGTTGTCGCCTTGCCAAGACACTCAGCAATAAAACCATGCGTCAGTAGACCGGTAAACATAATCAACGTGTAATTCTCTGTCGTTGTCAGCCCCCACTTGGCTTTAAACACAAAACCAAAAATAAAGCTGTAGATGGAAAGCATAATCACAGGATTTAGCAGTGACCATACTATACCAAGACTGGTCCCACGATAGCGGCTCTCAACATCCCGCTTAGTAAGATTAAAAATCAAACCTGTATTTTTCAACAATGTCTTCATATTAATTATTCATCTGGTAAATAATTTTCGGAACTACTTTGTCCAGGCTCATTCGCCAATTGCTATTGCAGATCCCACGTTCACGATATATTTTTTCGCAGTTAAGTATCGCATGCTTAGGTCTTTTGGCCGCGCATTTATATTGTTCACTGTTAATAGAAGACAAATCCATAAATCTATAACTATCATCAAACAATTTAGCTAAAGAAAAAATCTCCGCAGCAAACTCATACCACGAGACAATCTTATCTCCACAGAAATGATATAGCATGGGTTCATTAACCCCTTGGCTAATAATAGTGAGAATACATTTAGCTAAATCACCAGCATAGGTAGGACGGCCAAATTGATCGTTAATAATAGCAAGCGATTTACGTGTCTTTCCCAATTTAAGCATGGTATGTACAAAAGAGCTGCCATACTCACTGAATAACCAGGATGTGCGGATCACCACGGCGCGTGAGCACGTGGTTAGTACGGCTTGTTCGCCAAGCAGTTTGGTTTGTCCATAGACGTTTAGCGGCTCCGTTGGTGAATTTTCACACAAAGAAATACCTTTTTCTGCGCCACTAAAAACATAGTCTGTCGAAATATGAATCAGTGGAATGCTTAGGCTCTCAGCAATCATAGCCAGATTAGCTGGACCGATAACATTTGCAGCCTCCGCAGCGATGATTTCTTCTTCAGCTTTATCCACTAGCGTATAAGCTGCTGCATTTACAATGAAATCTACATTCAACGCCGCGACAGTTTGCTGAACTGCAGACCAATCAGCAATGTCAAGTTGTTTGTGGTCTAGGCTAATGATCTGCCAATTGTCAGGCAGTGTATCCGCCAAGCAATGGCCTAGCTGGCCATTACCGCCAGTTACCAGTATGCGCATTTAAAAAAGCTCGCTGAATAATTTGCCTTTAAGATCCTTCTCAGAAAGCTGAGGATGCTCTATAGGCCATTCAATCGCCAATTCAGGATCGTTCCAGCTCAAGCAGTGCTCGTTCTTCGGATCATAGTAATCGGTGCATTTATAAGCAAAGTCTACTTCATCACTTAACACCAAGAAACCATGAGCAAGGCCAGGTGGGATCCAAAGCTGTTTCTTGTTGTCCTCAGACAGATTGATCCCTAACCACTGTTTGAAAGAAGGTGAATTTGGACGGATGTCCACCACGACATCATAGACCTCCCCTCTTAGGGTATAGACCAGCTTCCCCTGAGGGCGAGAGGTCTGAAAGTGTAAACCTCGCAGTACACCACGTGTCGAACGAGAATAGTTGTCTTGAACAAAATCATGTTCAATATCAAGTAGCTCTCGGTAGCGTTGCTTTTGGAACGTTTCGAAAAAGAAGCCACGCCGATCACCGAAAATCTTAGGTTCAATCACTTTGACGCCGGCAATCTTTGTATCAATTACTTTCATTTGACTACTCACTCACTCGGAATTTCCTACCCAACCAGTGTCTCCCTAGCGCTGCGTCATCCTGAATAAGCCGAGAACACCCCACATTGAACTATATTTAAATGGGTCTAAACGCCCTCTAAATCAACTTCAGATAGTTCGCTATTGAAGACATTGCAGGATAGCACAGTTTCCTCATTCCGTTAAAGCATCCTCCAGCATGCACTCAATCCACCTCTAGGGACCGCATTAGTAATAACAATACTCTAACATATCAAATCGTTAAGCGTTATAATGTCTGGCTAGACATAGAAATGATAGCTGGCTTGACCTGCCCCCCGTTGATTAATACACCCCGATGTTAGTAATGTCTTTATTTTGACCCTGACCCCGAATATGCTCCAGTCATAATCAGGAATAACCGGCTTCATGTTGGTTGCATGTTCTGGCAACCGGCAGACTTTTCAGCAAATTCAGACGGGGTCATCCAGCCCAGCGCAGAATGAGGACCTCTCTGGTTATAGTGTATGCGCCAGGCCTCGATTTTGCACCGGGCATCCTCCAGGGACATGAACCAGTTTTCATTCAGGCACTCCTGCCGCAGCCTGCCGTTGAACGACTCCACTGTGGCATTGTCCGTGGGCGTTCCCGGTCGTGAGAAGTCTATGCGGCTCCCTCTTTCGTATACCCATTTGTCCAGCATTTTCCCTGCAAATTCAGAGCCGTTATCGGTTTTCAGCAATTGTGGTAAGGGACGTCTGAGCGCAATGGCGTTCAGCATCTCTGCGACCTCCGTTGAGCGCAGATTCTGACCCACGCAAATCCCCAGACATTCGCGCGTGTAGAGATCAATGACCGTCAGCAGACGTAACCGACGCCCGTCAAATAAGGCGTCAGAGACAAAATCCATGCCCCAGACATGATTCGGATACAGCCCCTGAGGCTGCGGTTGTCGCCGCTGCGCCGATTTGTTCCGCCGCGGGCGTTTGAGACGCAGGGACAGACCCTGTTCGCGATAGAGCCGGTAAATGCGTTTGTGATTATCCCCCCAGCCCTCCCGCCTGAGCATGACGTGAACTCTGCGGTAGCCATAATGAACCCGGGCTTCGGTGATTTCCCTGATTCGCAGGCGGAGTGCACTGTCGTCTGCCGCCACAGAGCGGTAGCGGAAAGAGCTACGGCTGATTTGTAGTGCAAAACAGACCGGTCTCTCGCTGGCCCCGTAACGTGCCTGCAGGTCCCGGCCCCATTCGCGCAGGCGCGCCAGCGTCGGTTCTTTTTTGCCAGGACATCCTGCAGCATGGCTTTGTCGAGGCTGAGATCGGCAACCAGCTTCTTCAGCCTGAGATTCTCTTCCTCAAGCTGCCGCATGTGCTTCAGCTCAGAAGGGGAAATCCCGCCATATTTTTTTCGCCAGATGTAAAACGTGGCATCGGAGATGCCCAGCTTACGGCAGACTTCGGGCACGCTCGTACCCAGTTCGGCCTGTTTCAGGGCAAAGACAATCTGCTCTTCGGTGAATCGTGACTTTTTCATCGGCACAACCTCCGCTCAGGGAAGTATTCATCATGCCGGAATTCTGTTTCTGAATGGAACAGGATTTTGGGTCAGGGTCAACATTTACTCGACAAAAATTAATATAGGATAACTCTGATGGTGATAATAATTTTTTTAATACATGAGACTGACTTAAATATAATGTAAAAAAACAAGCATTAATATAATTTAGATAAAACAGGTGTAATAAAAAATCACACCTGTTTCGGTGTTACTTTAACGATAACCCTGAGGGTTGTTCTTCTGCCAATTCCACGCATCACGCATCATAGCATCCAAATCACGGGTAGCCTTCCACCCCAATTCTTTGAACGCCAACCCTGGAGCGGACCAGCACTCTGCAATGTCGCCGTCTCGACGTGGTACAATTTGGTAAGCTACTTTGCGACCTGAAGCCTTTTCAAAAGCATGGAGCATCTCCAACACCGAATACCCTACCCCAGTCCCCAGATTATAGACCGTAAAGCCCTGATGCTCATCGATGTGTTCAATCGCCTTGAGGTGACCTTCAGCCAAATCCATGACATGAATATAATCTCTGACACCCGTGCCATCCTGGGTCGGATAGTCGTCACCAAAAATTGACAGTTTCTCCAGTTTTCCGATTGCCACCTGAGCAATATAAGGCATCAGATTGTTAGGTATACCATTTGGATCTTCACCGATCATGCCAGATTCGTGCGCCCCGACCGGGTTAAAGTAACGCAAGGCGGTAATGGAGAATTGCGGTTCTGCTTTAGCGAAATCTTGCAGAATTTGTTCAACCATCAACTTCGACGTGCCGTAAGGATTCGTCGTACCGCCAACGCGTGACGTCTCAGTCAAAGGAACTTGCTCTGGAGTACCGTACACCGTGGCAGAAGAACTGAAGATAAACTTATGTACACCCGCACGACGCATTTCCTCCAACAATACCAACGTGCCAGTGACATTGTTCTGATAATACTCTAGCGGCTTGCGCGTCGACTCTCCGACAGCCTTTAGCCCAGCAAAATGGATTACGGCCGAGATGTCGTGAGCCTCGAAGATACGATGCAGGCACTCAGCATCCAAAATATCGCCTTGGTAAAACTGAGCACTTCTACCAGCGAGTTTTTCAACGCGACGCAGAGACTCATTGGAAGAGTTCGATAAATTATCTAACACTACGACATCTTCGCCATGTTCCAACAAAGCTAGAACAGTGTGAGAACCGATATAACCGGCACCACCGGTGACTAAAATCGCCATAAAAACTCCTTACTCGCGCCCCTGGCGCTCCAGATGAACTGTCTTCTTTAAGCAATCAATTGATTCTAAATGAAACTTGGACTCACGCACGCCTTTTCGATCATAATTGACCATCCATATGTCCCCAGAGTTCCCTTGGTGCACTTGGTTTTGGCCGGTAAGTAAACAATCGGCCTACCAGGTGGCTTTGACCAGGCTCCCTGCAAAGAGGCTAAAATATTTAGCCCCGTTCTTGGTTATATCAAGAGAAAACCTCACTGCCTTTCTAAAGCATCCCAAGTGCGTGTAAGACAGAACATGGGTAGTTTAAGCCTTACAAAAAAAAAGAGCTGTCCAAGACAGCTCTATAGTGCTCCTTTCGCGACGTACTCAGTTTGACAACAGCGCCAAAATCTCGTCGGTTTTTTCTTGCATCAGCGCAACATCAGCACGTGATTCGACATTAAGACGCACTACCGGTTCCGTATTGGAGGAACGCAGATTGAAACGCCAGCCTGCGAACGCCATGCTGATGCCATCGGTATAGTCCACCTCGTCGGCATGCGCTAAATAGTGTTGCTTAACGCTTTCGATAGACGCGGCCGGCTGAACCAGCTTGATATTGATCTCACCGGAAGACGGATAGGCGACAATGCGATCCTGTACCAGCTGTCCCAGAGTTTGTCCCTTCACGCTGACCAGTTCAGTGACCAGCAGCCACGGAATCATGCCGCTGTCACAATAAGCAAAATCTCGGAAATAGTGGTGGGCGCTCATCTCTCCGCCATAAATGGCATCTTCCGCACGCATGCGTTCCTTAATGAAGGCATGGCCAGTTTTCGACATCACAGGTACGCCCCCGGCACCGGTGACCACATCGACGGTGTTCCAACTCAGACGTGGATCGTGGATGATCTTCGCGCCCGGCTGTTTCTGCAAGAAGGCCTCCGCCAGCAAGCCGACGATATAATAACCCTCAATGAAATCACCTTTTTCATCGAACAGGAAGCAGCGATCGAAATCGCCGTCGAACGCAATACCCATATCAGCGCCATGCTCACGCACCGCATCGGCAGTATCCGCACGACACTCAGGAAGCAATGGGTTGGGAATACCGTTAGGGAAAGTGCCGTCCGGCTGGTGATGCACCTTGATAAACTCCAATGGTACACCCTGCGCCTTCAGTTGCGCTTCAATAGCATCGATCACATGCCCCGCCGCGCCGTTGCCCGAGTTGATCACCAGCTTCAACGGTTTGAAATTTGTCACGTCGACGTAGGACAGAATGTGTTCTACATAAGCCCCTAATACGTCCTGGCGAACATAGCGACCGCGCGTTGCCGTCGGCACCTGGAATTGGTTTTTCTCCGCCAGTTCTTGGATCGCCCGTAACCCGGTATCGCCGCTAATCGGGCGAGAGCCTTCACGCACCAACTTCATGCCGTTGTAATCGATAGGGTTATGGCTGGCGGTGACTTCCACGCCACCATCCGTTTTTAAATAGGTCGTGGCAAAATAGATTTCTTCGGTCCCGGTTAAGCCGATGTCGATCACGTCGGAACCCGCATCCTGTAAGCCTTTCGCCAGCGCCAGCTTCAGGCTTTCACTGGTCAAGCGTACATCGCTGCCCAATACGATAGACTTGGGTTTCAAAAACTCGCCGTAGGCGCGCCCAATACGGTACGCGATGTCCTCATTCAGCTCTTCGCCCAATTTTCCCCGGATGTCGTAAGCTTTAAAACATGTCAACTTTTGCATTGCCAAACCCTTTCTTAAACTCTGCCATAACGATCTTGTAAGCGTTCAATATCATCTTCTTCCAAATAGCGACCCGATCTGACCTCAATCATTTCCAAATCGATTTTGCCGGGGTTTTCCAACGTATGGACACTGCCCGCAGGAATAAAGGTGGACTGATTTTCAGATAAGAAGAACTCTTTATCATCAACGTTAACTTTTGCCGTCCCGCTCACGACCACCCAATGTTCAGCACGGTGGAGATGACGTTGTACTGACAAGCCTTCGCCTGGCCGCACAATGATCTTTTTCACTTGGAAATGCGGGCCGCTGTCGATGTCGCAAATTTTGCCCCAGGGGCGATAAGAGGCTGAATGCTGGCGGAAATGATGAAGGTTTCGCTTTTTAAGCTCATCGACGACTTTTTTGACATCCTGCACTTTGTCTTTATGAGCAATCAGTAGAGCATCACTGGTGTTGACCACAACCAGGTTTTCCAGCCCGATGGTCGCCACCAACGCGGACTCAGAGGAAATGTAGTTATCATTGGAATCGATCGAGATAATTTCACCCACGTTGACATTACCCAAATGATCCTTCTTTGACACTTCCCACAATGAGGACCAGGAACCAACGTCACTCCAACCCGCATCAATAGGAATCACCACCGCGTCATGCGTCTTTTCCATCACCGCATAGTCGATGGAGTCACTCGGGCAGTGTTTGAAGATGTCTTGCCCAACCCGGATAAAATTCATGTCGCGTTGACTGTTGCTCACAGACTGCTGGGTTGTGCTGAAAATTTCAGGACTGAACTGCCGTAGTTCCTGCAGGAACTTGGCCGTCTTGAACATAAACATACCGCTATTCCAGCTGTAATCACCGCTGGCGAGGTATTCAACCGCTTTCTCCAAACGCGGTTTCTCAACGAACGAATCAACTTTGAAACATGCATTGGAAAGGTGCTCGCCACGCTTAATATAGCCATAGCCCGTTTCAGGGTGCTCAGGGATAATGCCAAACGTGACCAGTTGGTTGTTTTCTGCAAACGAAATAGCCGTCTGAATAGCCGCGTGAAAATTACCCACTTTGGTGATCAGATGGTCCGCTGCCAGCACCAAAAGCATACTCTCTTCGTCTCCCTCAGCAGCAAGATGAGCGGCTAACGCCACTGCGGGGGCGGTATTACGTCCTACGGGTTCTAAAATAATATTGGTCGCTAACTGTCCAATTTCACGTAATTGTTCGGCAACTAAAAAACGATGTTCCTCGTTGCAGATGACCAGAGGAGCGGCAACTTCAATGCCAGCCAGGCCCGACAAACGCTGTAACGTCTGTTGCAGCAGGCTTACGCCACTATCATCAATAGACAAAAACTGTTTAGGAAACGATTCACGCGACATCGGCCATAGACGACTCCCAGTACCGCCAGCCATAACCACAGGAATTAGTTTGGACATTATCTACCCTTTACTCAGAATCATGCTTATAACGAAGACGCCACACCTCAGCGGCACCATCATTCTAAAACTCATACGATCGTCAACCAATCGCCGCGCTTTTACTAAAAATATAAATTTCTCTAACCTACTGCCCTTTAACGGGAATTATGTGTAGAAATAAGCTAGGTTAGCAAAAATACGAGAGCAATCACGAGCCGATAACATAACGTATTAACGCAAAAAAGAGCAGCTTAGTGCTGCTCTTTCAGATTAATGCTCATAGAGAATATGTTGCTAGCTACTGCGGGCGAAATACTGCGCCACGCGCAGCACATCCTTCTCGTCCAACGTGCCGGAGTCGCTCAGCAGGGTAATCCAGGACTTAATGTAGTTGTACTTGGCAGAGGCCAGATCGCGCTGGGCGCTATAGAGCTGCTGTTCGGCGTTGAGCACATCGACGTTGACGCGCTGCCCCGCCAAAACACTCTGCCGGGTCGCCGTCACCTGCGTAGTCGCCGACTTCACCGCCAGCTCGTAGGCCGCCAGCTTGGCGCGGCTGCTGATGCACAGATTGAACTGTTTGCGCAGATCGTTCAGCGTCGTGCCAACCTGCGTGTCCATCTCGGCCATCGCCTGGCCGTAGCGTGCCGCCGCCTGCCGCGTTGAGGCCGCCACGCCGCCGCCGGAGTAAATCGGCAAACTCACCTGCACCCCGATACTGTCGGTGCGATATTTCTGGTTAACCGTGTTGTCGCTGCTGGAATCGTTCTCCGAATGCGAAGCATAGAGTTGCACACTCGGCATAAAGCCGGCGCGGTTTCTCTCTACCTCGTATTTTGCCGCATCGACGCCGTGGCGCGAGGCGGCCAGCACCGGGTTATTCTCCAGGGCGATCTTTTGCCACTCTTCGAACTTCGACGGGATCAGCGGTGCCACCTGGAACTTGCCTGGCCGTAAGACCTGCAGCTCATCCAGTTGATTCAACGGCACGCCGATGATCACCTCTAGCTCGCGCTGCGCGGCATCCAGCGCGTCGCGCGCCTCGATCACCTGCGCCTCGGCCAGGCTGTAGCGCGCCTGCGTTTCGGAAACGTCGGTCAACGTTCCCTCACCCGCGCTCATCAGCCGATCGTTCAACGCCAGCTGCTCTTTATAGGCCGCTTTTTGCGCCTCTGCCAGGGCGATTTGATCTTTGGAATAGGCCACTTCGACATAGGCGCTGATCACCCTCACCGCCAGATCGAGCAGTTTGCCGCGGTAGCGTTCATCCGACATCATCGTCTGCGCCACGCCGCCTTTGTAACGCGCATAGGCCTCATAATCGAACAGCGGCTGCGTCAACGTCACCGAGCTGGAGTAGCTGCGGTACTGCTGACGACGCGTCGCTTCCGTAATGTTGCCAAAGAAATCGCTTTGCGGGTACTTCTGCGTTTGCCAGTTGCGCGGCGAATTCTGGTAGTTCAGCGATACCTTCGGCAGCAGCCCCGCCCTGCCGATATTTTCGTTCTCATCTCCCGCTTCTTTTTCTTTTATAGCCGCCCGGAAGGTCGGGTCCTTTTCTAATGCCAGCGAATATGCGTCTAAAATCCCTATCGAATAAACCGGCGCAGACATCGCAAACAAAAGGGTGCCGATAACCAGACCGGCAGCCTGTCGTTTTGAATGAATCAAAATTATTCCTCGGTTAATGAAGTATGAGCGCGATCCAAAATAGGTTTAAACAGATAGCTCAGCAGCGAGCGTGACCCCGTTTTCACGAACACTTCCACCGGCATCCCCGGCTTGATGTCCTCGCCACTGAGCATTTTCATGCCCTCCGGCGAGACCGTGACCTGCATCTGGTAGTAAGGTTCGCCATTGGTTTTGTCGACCAGACGATCGGCGGAAACCAGCGTGACCGTTCCCGGAATTTTCGGGGTTTTGTTTTGGTTGAAGGCGGTAAACATCAGATCCACCGGCAACCCGTTGTACACCTTATCGATCAGGTCGACTTTGAGGCGAGAATCCACCACCAATGTCGCCTGGCTGGGTACCACGTCCATCAGGTGGTCACCCGCTCCCACGACGCCCCCCTGAGTGAAGATATTCAATCCGACCACGGTGCCGTCCACCGGTGAGGTGATAGCGGTGTTGCCCAGATCGAAATCGGCCATTTGCAGCTTGTTGCGGAACTCGCTGGCGTCCATTTGGGTTTGCGCCAGCTGCGTTCTGACCTCGCGCTGATAGTCGGCAAAGCGCTGATCGATGCGTTGCTGAGATTCCTGCAGCTGCTTTTGCAGTTGGCCAATCCGCCCGACGGTTTCATCGATGCTGCTGTTCACCTCGGCGAACTGGCGCTGAATTTCCAGATAGCGGTTGCGCGGCAGGTAACCGTCCGCCGCCAGCTGTTTCATGCTGTTCATCTGCTCACGCAGGCTGGAGAGTTGGATCTGTTTGTTGGCGCGTGAGTCCTGCAGGCCTTTCAATTGGAAACGGATCCCGTCCATCGACTGCTTATAACCGTCAATTTCACTTTGCAACCCTTGGCGGCGGGAGGCGAACAGCTGCGTCTGCAGCGCAATGATCTCCGCGACACGCGGCTGATCCTTAACCTGAGCGAAAACAGGGGAAAAAGTGACCTTGCTCAGACCGTCCCGTTCAGCCAGCAAGCGCCCTTCGGTCGCCAGCGTGGTGTAATACTGATCGCGCAGCGAATCGACCTGCGCCTGTGCCTGCACCTGGCTCAGCTGTACCAGGACTTCGCCGGCTTTCACCTTGTCGCCGTCTTTCACCACGATATTTTTGATGATGCCACTGGCCGGTGCCTGCACCGTTTTACGGTTGCCGGAAACGGTTACCGATCCCGGAGACGCGACCCCTTTGTCCAAAGGTGCAAACGCCGCCCAGGCCAAGAAACCGAACACGCCCACACCCAGCGCCAACCACCCGAGACGGGTATAACGGCGCTCATCCAGCGGGATCTGTTCTGAGTACGAGTCATTCGGCTCGCCAATATGCGTAGACATACCAACTCCTTTGACTGCCGGCGACGCAACGGCGCCGCCAGGCCAGTTCACGGCTTAATTAATTTGAGTTTTAGGAACATCGCCTTCATCCGGCTCGGAGTTCACCGCACGCACCGCCTGCGTAGGCACCTGCGCTTTTTGCGCATTCGCCAAGGCCTGCAGCACCTGCTGCGTTGGGCCAAACGCATTGACGTTCCCGTTAACCAGCAGCAGCAGCTTGTTGGTCATCGCCAGCAGATTGGTGCGGTGCGTAATCAGGATCACCGTCTTATTTCGCTGTTTAAGGAACGTAATGGCCTGGTTCAACGCCCGCTCGCCGGCATCGTCCAGATTGGAGTTGGGTTCATCCAGCACGATAAGAGAGGGATCGCCATACAGCGCGCGCGCCAAACCGATACGCTGTTTCTGTCCACCGGAAAGCCCGGCGCCTCCGCTGCCAATAACCGAATCATAGCCATTGGGGAAGCGCAGAATCAGCTCATGTACCCCGGCCAACTTGGCGGCCTCGATCACTTTCTCCGAGTCCAGCTCGTTGAAGCGGGCGATGTTCTCCGCGATGCTGCCGGCGAACAGCTCAATATCCTGCGGCAGATAGCCGATGTAAGGCCCCAGCTCGTCCTTGTTCCACTGGTAGATGTCGGCGTTGTCCAGCCGCACGATGCCTTCGCTGACTGGCCAGATGCCGACCAGCAGGCGCGCCAACGTCGACTTGCCGGACGCACTTGGCCCGATAATCCCCAGCACGTCTCCCGGCTGAATGGCGAAGCTGACGTTATGCAACACCGCGCTCCCCTTCGAGCCGGGCGGCGTCGCGGTCACCCCTTCAACGGAAATCACCCCTTCCGGGCGCGGCAGCGACATGGCGGTACCGCGCGGCGGATGCTGCTCCAACAAACGCACCAGGCGCTGGTAAGCCAGCTTGGCGGAGCTCCAGCTTTTCCAAACGTTGATCACCTGCTCGATAGGCGCCAACGTGCGCCCCATCAAAATGGAACCGGCGATCATCATGCCCGGCGTGATGTGCCCATCGATCGCCAGCCAGCCCCCCAGGCCCAAAACCAGCGACTGGAGCGACAGACGCACAAATTTCGTGATCGACGTGACCCGTGATGCCCGCTCGCTGGCGATACGTTGGCTGTTCAGGAAGCGCTGATGCAAACTGAACCAGCGCCCCTTCAGGTTGGGTAACATCCCCAACGCTTCAATCACTTCGGCATTACGCAAGTTGGTGCTGGCCAGATTGCCCGACATGATTGAAAGCCGGCTGGCATCCGCCAACGGTTTCTTCGACACCACTTCGTTGATCACCGCCAGGGCGATCAACAGCAAGGAGCCCACCAGTGCGAACAACCCCAGCCAAGGGTTAAACAGGAAAATCACCAGCAGATAAATAGGGAACCACGGCGCATCGAAGAAGGCGAACAGCGCACTGCCGGTCAGGAATTGACGCACGTTGGTCAGATCGCTCAGCATCTGGCCGGCATCGGAAGAGCCGTTTTTTAAATTCGCCTCGTAAGCCGCAGTATAAATGCGCGTATTGAGCCGCATATCCAGCTGGCTGCCGATACGGATCACCACCATGCTGCGCACGTATTCCAGCAAGGACATCATGCCGAACATACCCAGCATGATCAGCGTCAGCATTAACAGCGTGATTTCATTGCGCGAAGGCAGCACCCGGTCGTAAACCTGGAGCATATAGATAGAAGGAACTAGCATTAATAAATTAATAAATGCGGTAAATATGCCAACGGTCCAGAAAACCTTGCTGCGAGTCCGTATAACATCCGCAATTTCGTTGCGCGGGATAAATTGATTCACGTTCTACCCTTACATCATGTGTACTGTCAGTCAAAATCCGCATTGGACTCTTATAAGGAAAATCCTAAAAAGGGAAAAATAAAATAAATCCTAAATAACCCCCACCCCAGACATGCTCGAGACTGCAGATACTTTTTCTAACTATAGGTAGAGAAAGTGGATATCAGCAAGGCCGTAAGCAAAAAAAATCGCCTCACGAACCACAGAAAAAAACAAATAAAAACAGCGGGGTAAATAACAGACAGGGCAAAGCGAGCTTAGTGCGAAAGGGAATAAATTAGAGATAATGACGTAGTTCACAATTTTCAAAGAATACGGGGTGTTTACACACCCCGTATTATTTATTGACTAACAGTTTCAATGGGAATTATACCCCACAGGAACGCATACTTAGGCGTAGTGCAGAGTATCCACCAATTGCTGGTGGTTTTGCCCAGTCAGGTATACCACGGTATCGTTGAGGTCCAGCGTGTGGTTATCGTTGTTGTCGATAATCACATAGGAGCTGGCGGTATTGCCGCCACCGCTGAATACAACGGATGCCACACCCACTTTCGCCGTCAGGGAGTTGCTGCTATCCAGACCGAGAATACCGCCCAGCAGGCCGATAACGCCATTGGTCAAACCGCCGACCAGTGTCCCCAACAACGCATCCAACGTGTCGGCAGAGCGCGTACCGTAGTTCGCTACCGCGGTGCCGCTGGCGTTATCGGAGATAGTCAGGCCGCCATGGTTGACGTCGACAATCGAGTCCTTGAGGCTATTAAAGTCCTTGATGGTCACACCCGACTGCGTGTTACTCGCCTTGATGTTATAGGTGTTGGCACCTGCGCCACCGGTCAGCGTGGTGTTGCCAATAACGCCCAGGGTATCGGCAGCACTGGAGCCTTCTACGGTCATCTGGTAACCGTTCAGGCCCAACGCCGTCAACACCGGTGCCAACAGGTTGGTGGTAATGACGCTCAGCGGCAGAATGTTCAGCAATTGAACGATGATACCATCACCGGTACCGCCATGGCTGGAGTCGAGATTCAGACCCGCGGTGTTGGTGGACGCATTGATATCACGAACGTTGCTGAAGCCGCTGCCCAACGTCAAGTTCAGCGCATGGTCACCGGTCACGTTGACGGTCTGAACCTGCGCATTGGTGCCAGCCAGGGACAGAATGTTGCTGAACGAGCCGGTACCGCCGGAAGCCACGTTCACCGTCGTCAGCGCGGTGCCCAACAGCGCACTGCTGCTGCTGTTCAGGCTGATGGCGCCGGCATTCACGTTCGCCGAGCTTACCGCGTCGAAGTTGATGTTAAAGTGGTCGGTGGCGTTTTGGACGAAGGTGAAGTTCAGCGTACTGGCGGAGGTCGCGTCCCCTTTCACTTCCAGCTGTGCGGCGTTACCGCCGGCAGCGTTGATGACGTTGACGTTAGCCAGGCCGGAGATCACGAACCCTTGCGCCCCCAGGTTGGTCGCCGCCGCGTTCTGGGTGACCGTACCGCCCGTAGTCCCTTCTACCGTAGACGTGCCGTTGGTCAGGCCAAAGTCGAAGGTGTGGGTTGGCGTAGTGACGCTGGTGGTGGTCGGTGAACCAATCAGCGGTGTCGTAATCAGCGTACCGACAGACTTACCGATATAGCCGGTCAGGTCGATCTTCTCGAAGTTCGAGAAGTTGTTGGCGTTGCTGGTCACGGTGCTGGTGCGAATGCCCAGGGCGTTCTGGTTGGTCACGACGGTTTTGGTGATGAAGTTGGCAGAGATGGAGTCCGTGCCGGTACCGCCGTCAGCCTTGACGGTATTGGCAACGGTATTCGCACCGCCGGAAACCGCGTTACCCGCCCAGTGCAGGCTGTCATTGCCGGCGCCGAGGTTAAACTGTGCGGTACCGGTCGCGATGTTAGCCGTCGAAGTCACGACCACGTTGTCTGAACCGGAGCTGGCGTTCAGAATGACGTTGCCGTTGTTGACAGTCACCGCCACGCCAGGGTTGACGCCGTTATCAGACAGATTCACCGTTGCCGCGCTGGTGCCATTGATGGTCAGGTTAGCCAGATGATCGGCGAACTTCAGGTTGACCAGGCTGGCGGCGTTGGCATTCAGTACAGCGTTAGCAAGTACAGCGGTTTCAGCATTACTCAGGGTATGACTAGCACCAGTATTTACAGTACCAGTAGCATTCCCTCCCCCAGATGTGACTGAAAGCGTGGCCGCTGTTTTGTAAAGTAAGCTGCTACCAATATCATACTCGAAAGCATGTTGTTGAGTAACAGTCGCATTATCAGTTGCTACTGATGTGCGGAGGTCATTAATAATTGCACTGACGATTAAGGATTTGTTTGCCAACCCGCTGTATTGGGCCAACTGAGCCGCGGTCGAAGCCGTGCCATGAACAGCTGTATATACATGCTGAACAAAGTCGTTACCGGTGAGCTGGGCTCCTTTACGCTGAAACTCGGAAGAAGCTAAAAGCGTGCTGATTAAACTATTAAAGGTTTGACCTGCTGCAAGGCTTTTCGAATAAGGATCAACACCAGATGCATCAATATCTCGGCCTGGGACAGCTAAATAAATCGAAGAAACTTGTTCCTGATAAGCCAATCCGGCAAGTTGTCCAGGGCTATACACTGTAAGCGCACCATTAAAGTGGGCCTGAGCAGCCGCATCGGAAGAAGCAACTGTGCCTTTCAATGAAGCAATTACCTCCAGGGCAACCTGAGCTCTTGTTGTACCTGAAGATAATTCACTCAGATACTGATTTAATTCAGTCTGAGTAGGCGAACGCTGATAACCATTAGTGAAAAGACGTGCTACAAAGTCACTATTACTGATTCCGGATAGATACGTTCTTGAACTTATTATTGCAGCAGCAACATCAGAAACGGTTTGAGCGCCAGACGCAATAGCCGCACCATATGTATTTAAAGCATCGGTTGTTGTACCCATGCCAAAAACGTAGAAAAGCCCTTGAACATCAGCGGCACCAGGAGCTGCGGCAGCATTTACAGAAGGATAAAGAATAGTATTAATGGTATTCGTAAAAGAATCTTGTGCGGCAAGTTGAGTCGCATCAAAACCGCTGTAATTCAATACATTATTAATAACAGAAGACAAGATAACCGGGAGAGAGCCTAGCGAAAGGAGGCTAGATAACTCGGCGGCAGAAGGTGCCTGTCCATAAACAGTTGTATAAATAGCCTGAACAACGTCTGACGTTGATTTCCCTTGATATAAGGCCACTCCTTGTGAAGAAGACAGCAGATTCTGAACATATGCGCTGCTAGAAAGAGTACCACTCTCAAACTGCGCCCCAACTTGATCAAAAGCAGAAATAGTAGCTTTAGTCCCCAATACGGCATAAAGAATAGCTGCGGCTTGTTGCTGATAAGCTAACCCCGACATAGAATCCCCCTGCGAGATATAGGTAAAACTGTTAAGAAGCCATAAAATAAACAAAAAGAGATGCCACAAAAGATGAGATGGCAACCAAGGTGAGTACAGTTCATAGTTTTAGCATTGTCAATGCGAGCAAAAAGAAATTAAAATAACCTGAATATACAATAAGTTAGGTTAGACCTGAAAAAATAAAAAAACAAAATAATTTTCGTTGAAAAAGTTTAATTAGCAACAGTATAAAAGAGATTAAAGCCAAAAAATGAATTAATTCAAAGAGATAGAATTGGATATTTAAGAGAAGCCCATGAGGAAAAAGCGGAGATATTGAGGTGTATAGGATTTTTTACCTAAATAAATTTTCTCGAGGAGATTAAGATATGGTTTCTGATATGGTAACTAAACTAGGAATGAAAAGTGGTGTTTATAATAAAATCTCATGTAAAAATACAAACACCACGGTATACCCTTATGAAAAATGGAAAGATTAAAATTAACTAAAAATTAAGACTTTTCATCTTCCTGGTTTTGAACCAACTTGACGCAAGCTTCCATTCAAAAATAAGAATTGAAACACAGTAGAACAATATGCCTAAAGCCACTTTTAGAATAAGTGCGGTTATACCTTCCATTGAAAAAACATCAATATAATCAGATATAACCATCAAAAGTATTGCCATCATCGCAGCCGCTAACAGTGGACGAATGATCACGGAAAGAAAAGAAATAAAGCCCCCCCCAATTTCTTTTACAGCCAAGTACATATTTGGCACAAACATAAAAACGTTTGCGATAAGATAAAGTTTAATGAGGACAGCAATGCTAAATAGACCACCTATAACGAATGCCCCTACCTGCAGGATAGAGTTATACAAGGAAATCTTTAGAAGGAGATCCGTCCTCGCTCGAGACATGAAAACTGAGCCCGTAGTACTTACCATAGACTGCATTATGGCAACCGGGGCCAACCAAATTAACATATCGGCTACCATGGTCCATTGTGCGCCAAAGACAACAAGCACAAAGTCATGACTTACCACTGCCATCCCCAACATCAATGGAGGAATGACAATAGCTATCGTTTTAATAACTTTAAAATAAGTAGAAACAGCCTCAACGTTATTTTCCTGCAGTCGACTTAATACAGGATAAAGAGAGCGCGTTAGTACAAATGTTATGTTCTGTATTGGAAATAGCATTACCCTATATGCAAGAGAATACTGGCCTAACACAGCTGAACTAAAGGAACGACCGATAATTATTTGATCTGAGTTTCGTGAAAAATAATTTATAAAATTAAAACCCACTAAATTAGAACTAAACCTGAAAATTGACCGAACATCATCAAGTTTGAATCTAAACTTAGGCAACCATCCAGAATAGATCCAAAAACCCAGTGCGCTTATTATTGCATACAATACAGTTTGAATAACTAAGCTGTAAACACCCGCTCCATATATGACAAAAAAAACAGCCATAACAAGGGCCAATATCGAGGCAGTAATTTCAACCACAGCTGTCTTATTAAATTTTGACTCTCTCTCAAGTAAAGCAAGATGTACTGCTGTCATACTATTGATAGGGAAGGCAATCGCTACTATTTTCACTGTGTTTGCCAGCTCCGGCTCTTTGAAGAAGTTAGCTATAACACCAGAGAGTGAAAAAGCTATAATAAACAAAAAAAATCCCAGGGATAAGTTGAGAAAAAAAACACTACATTTAAGGCTGTCGGTAAGTTCATCTCTTTGTATTATAGCCGCCGATGAACCCATATCCCGTAAAACATTTACGAAGTTGACAACAATCAGCGTCATCGACATTACGCCTATCTCTCCAGGGGTCAAAAACCTAGAGAAGATAATCATGCCTAAAAGCTGACAAACGACTTTTATCAATTGAGATATGGTAACCCATTTGACGTTATTAAATAACCCCATGAGGCCCTCTTGGATACGAAAAAAACTTATCAGTGATGGCAGAAATAAAGTATAAAGACACTAAATTAATCAATTTTTCTTTCCATGGAAAAATAAGAATCAATCTTACGCATAATCTGATCATTGTTAGACAGAGAAACACCAAAATAGCCAAAAATCAAATTCTTAACCTTTACCATAAATTTAGAGAATCCTTTAGTCTTAAAAATAATATTATTTGTTTGGCTCAGCGCATCATTAGAGTGCTGAATTTCCATGACATGTACGAGCGCTTTAGGGCAAGTAACAACCTTACTTCCCGATAGTTCAAGTAACTTGCTAATCCAAAGATCATCAGTACGCGGAGCTATATTGATAAATTCGTGATTACTTATGAAGGATTCAAGCACATGTTCCTTTTTGAGAACACATCCTCCCACACCGGTAATAATAAAATCATTAGACATCTCCCTTTCGGAAAGAGAGACTGCATATCGATTATAACTCTGGTATCGTCCAAATAAATTCTTATTTTTAATTCTGACTCTGGCCGCAACAACAGCCTCACCATTAAATCTATTAAAAGTAGAAACTAATGTCTTTAACCAACACCTACCATATACGACATCATCATCAGCATAAACCAAAATGTCATCTTGAGCACACTCTGCCAATGCAGGAAAAATCTTCCGGTAGGGACCAGTGTTTTCGACATACTTAATATTAATGATTTTTTTTATATTATTTAATTTTTCATACCACTCAGGGAGATTATCTATTCCATTATCAGCCATGTAAGCATCATGAGATATGTATAAATCAATTCGGTCGGGCAACAACTCTTGATGAATGAGGGACCAAAGAGTAACCGCACATAAGTCTAATCGTCCAGATGTTGTCGTTAAATTAACAACCAGCATAAAGTCCTCTACTTAACATTCCGTGATAATTAATAAACGATTGATTTTTTATCTTTGAATAATTCATATTTTTCGTTTATATACTGTGCCATTTCTTGCTTGAACCTGGTCGAAGAAAATCTCATCGCATTGTTTCTGCAAGCGTCAGGTGAAACAGCATCAACATGATTTTCAAATTGTGAGACCGCATCTACGATCGAAGCAATAGTTTGCTCTCTAAAGAAGAAACCCGTGGCATTATCAATGCCATAAGGTCGTACTGTCTCTAAGGAACCACCTTTTCCAAAAGCAATCACAGGCGTACCACAAGCCTGCGCCTCAACAGGCGTGATACCGAAATCCTCTTCAGCGGCGAAAACAAAAGCTTTCGCATTTTGCATATGTTCTTTCATAACATCATTACTTTGATAACCAAGAATTTCGATGTTTCCACTTGCTTTAGACTTTATCTTTTTCATTTCTGAACCATCGCCGATGACAACTAATTTTTTATCCGGCATATGGCTAAAAGCCTCAACAATGAGGTCCATTCTCTTATATGGTACCATCCGAGAGGCGGTAAAATAATAGTTATCTTTTTTTGATACCAGAGAAAAACGCTCCACATCTACGGGCGGATATATTACATCAGCCTCACGGCCATAGACCTTTTTTATTCTTCTTGCAATGAATTTAGAATTAGCAATAAAATGGTCAACTCCGTTTGCAGTTCGATAGTCCCACATTCTAATTTTGTGGAGTAAGAAACGGGCCAACATGCTTTTAACCCCTTTCCTCATACCTGACTCGTTCAAATACTGATGCTGCAGATCCCAAGCATAACGAATTGGTGAGTGCACATAGCTAATATGCAATTGATCGGGACCAGTAAGCACTCCCTTTGAGACTGCATGGCTGCTAGATAATATTACATCATGCTTAGAAACATCTAGTTGCTCAATGGCAAGTGGCATAAGTGGCAGATAGGTTTGATACTTCTTCTGCGCGAACGGTAAGTTTTGGATAAACGTAGTTTTGGCTTTTTTATTATTAAAAAGCTCTCGTGATTTATCGGAGAGAAAATCAACAACAGAATAGAGCTCTGATTCAGGAAAAATATCAATAAACTCTGAAATAACCTTCTCAGCACCGGCATAACTGACCAACCAATCAGCAATAATACCGACATTTAAATCCTTTGACATAACAAACCCTTAAAACCAGTAATTAAACTTCTATTAAAAAGCAGTATTAATAACTTTCTTCAATGTTATTCACAAGAGCGATAACTTTTCGAGCAGATTGTTCCCAAGAAAATCTGCGCACATTCTCAAGACCGAGTGAAATCAATGAGCTACGTAAATCTGAATTTTCAATAATTCTCACCATTGCATCACTAATATCCACACAGCTATCGGGATTAAAATATAATACGCTGTTACCAAGAACCTCAGGGATAGCAGCCTTATTTGATGCGATAACAGGGCAGCCAGACGCCTGAGCTTCTAGAGGTGGAATGCCAAACCCTTCATAAAAAGAAGGAAAAATAAAAGCCAGAGCATTCTGATAGAGTCCTGCAAGTTTTTTATCATCGACCCTACCAATAAACTCTACATTATTAGAGTATTTGTTCCGCTGGTACTTTGGTTTTGAAAATATAGGGGAAGTGGCGCCGATAATTTTAAGTTTTATAATATTACTGCAACTCACTCTCTCCATTGCACTCAAGAATGCGTCCAGCATCCCATGGAAATTCTTATGGTAATTAGGGGAAGAGACAGCCAGCAAATATACTTCCTGATTATCATTGTGCTCTAAAATTTTTTTTTGCTCAAACAGAACATTGGCTGAGTTATAGATAACAGATATTTTACTTAGCTCTGTTTTATATGCTTGATTTATTTCAGACTTTGAAAACTCGCTAACAGTAATAAGATGTCTTGATCTTTTCACCATTAAAGGAATGATCAGTTTATAAAAAAAACGAACGATTTTGAGTAGCTTCTAGGATACCTAAGATATGATACATCATGATGAGTGACTATTTTATTTTCATAGAAAACAGGCCCAGTACTTCCTAAATTTAACAAAAGAGGATTGTCAAGTTTTTTGAGGAAATTAGGTAACTCAATCTGCTCCCACAAGGGGCCCGAGAAACGGCCGATAATCTTAACATTCAATTTTTCTGCTGTGCCAAGCCTCAAAATTTCAGGAGGACATAAGAAGCATATATCTTTCTTTAAACGAGAAAGTTCTAGAGAGATCATCTCTGCAAACCGCTGCACACCAGTAACTTCTTGTGTTAAAAACCGAGCATTAACATATAGCATCGAACGGCCTCTGAAGCTTGGTAAGATTTACTATTGCCAACATCAATCAAAAAAAACTGACACATAAAGATATCATATGTCCACGCAAATTGCTCTAACGTCAGGCGGAACATCAAATAACGAGAGAAAGCAATATTTTGCATTCACTATTAATAGTTACTTTTAAAATACTCTTCAGTGTCATTTGCCATGTTAGAGAGCGAATCATATACTCGTAATGCTATACTCAATAGTAACACAATTGGAGCTAGTCATGAGAAAATCGTTGCTTCATGTAAACATCTTAACTGTGCTGGGATTAAGCCTCGCATGCAGCACTGTATACGCCTTCGAATTGGGTATCGGGGTTCATCCAGCGGAATTCAGTGCACCTACAGAAAACTATGTAAATCTAGCAAAACAGTATGGGTTTAACTCATTTAGAACCGACTTTAGCTGGAACAGCACTGAAAAAGAAAAGGGAATATACTCAATTCAGGGCCCACTTGAAAAAAGTAATGAGCTGTTACAAATAATCAGTAAGGACAAATCAACAACTGCACTGCTTGTGCTGGACTACGGCAATGAGCTATATACTCCATCAGGCTATCCATATTCTCAAGACCAGATCAATGCCTTCGCAAATTATGCTAACTGGGTTTCTCATCATTATAGAGATAAAGTGAGATACTATGAAATATGGAATGAATGGCTGCAAGGAACAGGTGTAAAAAAAAATTCAATCCCACCAGAAGATCCTTTAGTTTACACGGCATTAGCACGAGAAAGCTATAAAAGAATAAAGCAAAACGATCCTAACGCAATAGTTATGGTTGGCTCAATAAACCCTACTATCCCAAAATATATGACATGGCTTGATGGACTAATTGACAATGGCATCTTGGATTATTCTGATGCCATCTCAGTCCATGCTTACTCAACAAGAATTTCAACCCCTGGAACTAAACCTCCGGAAAGGGGAATTGAAGAAATAGAAAAAGTTGAAAAACTTATTGTTAGCAAGACCGGCAAGCCTAAAGATATATATATTAGTGAGAATGGCTACCCTACAATGTATAATGTTAAGGACCTATCTCAAGACGGTGTTGCGCAGAATATAATAAAGTTCACTATGTTAGCCAGAAGTAAACCTTATATCAAAGGACTTTGGTGGTATGATCTCATTGACGATGGCAGCAATAAGGATGAACCGGAAAATAACTATGGTTTCTTCAGTACCACTAACACACCGAAAAAATCTGCTGTTTCAGTAAAAGAACTCGCAAGAGTTGTTAAAGATGATTCCTATCGTTTTACAGAAAGTGAAAGCAGCAAAGGAATTATAACCATATCGATAGTTTCACCGACAAACAAGCAAACACAAATCTCTTGGAGAAAATATCATCCAATCAATGTTAACGAGTTCAATGATTTTTTGACAAGCCTGAGCTCAATGTAAGTCAATACTCAAAGGGCCCTGCCTTGGCAGGGCCTTTCTCTAACTAAAGGCTAAAGGCGATTAATTGCATTCTCTATGATACCCCGAGTTTCTGACCACTGAAATTTCTCAGCCTGCTTATATCCTTTTACCACCATTGAATCGCGAATGTCTGCATTATTGACAATTATTTCAATTGCGCCTGTTATCTCATTTAAATCATTAGGATTAACTAATAAGGCGGCATCTTCTGAAACTTCTGGTAAAGAAGTCGTATTAGAAGTAATAACTGGTGTCCCACAAGCCATGGACTCAATAACAGGAAGCCCAAACCCCTCGTATAGAGAAGGAAAAAGTAAGCAAGTAGCCCCTTTGTACAAGGATGCTAACTCTTTATTTGTTACCTTACCAAGAAATCTTACTCTATCAGAAGCATTATTCTTGGCCAAAATATCAGTCAACTTTGGTGATGAATCACCAGTCAGCAATAATTGATAATCAGAAGATATTTTTGCTTTTAAAAAGGCAAGTAATGCCATATCTTCATTCTTATGTTCCTTTCTATTCCCAACCATAAGAATATAAGGTGATACATTTTTATACGCGACTGCATTTTTATCGAACTCATCTGATACGCCATTTCCAACGACAATAACTTTTTCTTCGTTGGTACCTGACCATTCAACAATTCTTTTCTTGGAAAACTTTGACACAGTAAAAACTATAAGTGCATTTTTACACGCTCTTTTTAAAACGTAGTTATAGTAAACTCTTTTCAAAAAAGAACTGTTTGAATCTATATCAATATGATTCAGGTCATGCACTGTAATAATAGAGCGCTTTGCACATAAAAGAGGTGCGTTATACCCGGGAGAAAAATAATATTTACTTTTATTAACAAGTAAAAAAAGCGTTAACTTCAGTACATCCCATTTCCCCGCTGGATTTCCTGCTAGTTTTATTTCTTCTAATTTTAAATTACTTTTTTGCACTTCTTTAGCAAAGCGGCCTATCCCATGTTCTCCGATCCATCTATTATCAAAGATAAACTCTCTTTCTATCATATAATTTCACTCGCTAATAGCCAATACGATTTTTAATACTCTACATTCTTTCAGCACTGTTCGATTGAATTGCATCATCATAAATTCTTACATACTCTCTCATAACATTTTCACTCGAAAATTTTTGTGAAAATAAAACAGAATTTTCTGATAGCGTGCTATATTTATGACCGTCGAACATTAAAACATTCTGCAACAATGTAACTAGTGAGTACTGATCATCGGCATCAAATACAAACCCAGTTTCGTTCTCAACAATGATTTCAGGGATCCCTCCTCGATTGCTACCTAAGACAGGGACACCAAATGAATTAGCCTCAACAACCACTCGGCCGAATGGTTCATGCCACAATGATGGCGTAATCAGGTAATCTATTTGAGGGAAAAAGTCATTAATCTTGACTGTGCCTATAAATTCAACATTAATTTTTGAATATTTTCTTTCCAAAAATTGTAGGTATTCGTCATCCCCCTTACCGGCCACTAGCAAATTTAGATCTTCTCTGCCTAGTTTATCTAGTGCATTGAGCAGAAACTCAATTCCTTTATTTTCCTCTATTCTGCCTAAATACCCGAAAGTAACCCTGCCGCCGTCTTTATATTTTCTTTTATTCGGCCATGGGGTTCTTTTTATATCAATACTGTTATAGATAACTTCGGATATTTCATTCCTGAAAAAATCGTTTTGAACATGTAATTTCTTAATATACTGGCTAATCCCCACAAACTTAGTAACTTTTCGCGCATCTCTTCTCTTGACGAAAGAAAAAATCAATGAATCAATTGTTTTCGGTGAATGATTTTCCCCTTTGCGAAATAATTTCGCATTAGGATTCATCAGATAGTAATCTCGTGCAGTATGTACAATAGGAAAATTTCTTTGTTTTGCCCATTCCCACACAGCTACAGAAAACCCACAAAGATTATTGGTATGTACGACATCATAGGTTTCGCTGGCAAACCTATTTGTGATTATCTCTAGCATTTTACTGTTATAAATGTCACGTATATGCCAAAATAGCTTAGTTACTCGCCCCTGCACTTCCCTCCAAGGCCAATAAAAGTTCAGCAATGGCAACCTTACTATACTCACACCATTATAATTAACCTGTTCCACATCATTGCTATCATGTAAGGTAACAACGGTAACTTCATCTCCGTTATTACTCAAACTTTCAGCAAGGAGCTGTACTGAGCGCTCTGCGCCACCAATTTGGTATGGGTAATAGAGCGTATTAAAAATGATAATTTTCATTTTAGTTGAATCCAAGTATTGCCTTATATTACAAAGACTATCACTTCTACTTGAGGTAATATAAGAAAGTTTCACCTACCCAAGGGTAGCTAAACCAAAGGTTCATAAAGCTATCATCGCCAGTATCAGGTGAGAAATAAGGCCCTATTTTAAATATTCTATAGACACAATATCCTATTAAGATAATTCTATAGACCCATAATATCCTAAAAAATGCCAAAAACATTAGGTAACCGTTCATAAATGCAACCATCAACATAAGCAATCGATGAGAAACAACAGGAATCGGCGTTAAGACGAAGTAAATGAATGTTCCGTAGAAAAGAAGACTTTTATATTTTTTATGTTCCGGTGAGAAATAGAAAATACCAACAACACACGTTATAAATAAGTACTTCAGGTAGCCAAGTGTCATATCACCTGAGTCTACATCCGCATAAAATAGAAGTTTATATGTTGCAGTTCCAAGCAAGCCTTTCGCGATTATAATACCTATAACGATGTTAAAGAATAACGAGACAAATACTGCTGTGGCAGCAAGTATCTTCTTCCTTCTTTCATTCTCCCCCATTAGAATAGTGAACAAAGGAAATATTAAGAGAGCAGTAACATGTGATGTCGTTGCCAAGAATAGGAATACGTAAAATAGCAGCCACTTTCGCTCAAAATAAAAAGTTATAACGTAAAGCAAAAAAACACATGATATTGCCTGCCTCATATTTTGCGTGGTTACAGCAAATACCAAAAGGGCAAGTGATGATGCAACACATAATGAACGCTTATTTTCACTAATACTCTTCAAACCATACTTTTCAAGCCAAATATAAAACAACCCTAAGCATAAAGCGGTAACTGCAGCCATGATTGGTACTGGCTGAGAAATACCGAAAACGTTATAGATTATTTTAAAATATAGTGGCAGGAAGAATTCAGCCCCCTTAGTGAATTGATAATAAAATATTGTGCTTCCGTGGGTAAGCATATTAAAAACAGGGAAATATATATTGGCAAAGTCATCTTTTATAGAACCACTGGCAATATTTCTTGATGCAAAGACAAACATGCTGCTATACAATATTATTATTGAGATTAATATCCTGAATGTTTTATTACTTCCAAAGTTCAATGCCAAGAATATTATCGGGACATAAAAGCCAAGCACGGGCGAAATAGCCGCAAGAAGTGAGAAAGAGACCAAGAAAAAGGCATAAAATAAGAATTCGAATCGTTTAAGATAACTTTCATTCATCATGCAGCCTTAAGTTATTATTGCACATCATAGCAAAAATGAAAAACATAGCCTTATAGAGTAGTAATTGAGCAGAGTCACAATTCATGGTCTCCTGAAAACTAATAAGCACCATCTCTCTTGACTACAACACCAATAGTTTTAAATAAAATCGCAATATCATTCCACATTGACCAATTTTTCACATACCACGCATCAAAATATACTCGTGTTTCATAGTCAACGTCATTACGTCCACTCACCTGCCATAAACCTGTCATGCCTGGTTTTGCCATAAGATAATAATCTACATCGCCGGCATAGCGCTCCAATTCTTTTTCTATAATAGGTCGAGGCCCAACTAAACTCATTTCACCTTTTATTACATTAAAGAGTTGGGGTAATTCGTCAAGACTCGTCTTGCGAATGAACTTACCCACGGCAGTTATTCTGGGATCATCTTTCAGCTTGAAATCCTTGGCCCATTCAGCTCTAGCTTCGGCATTGTTCTCTAATAGCTCTTGCAATACTTCCTGCGAGTTTACAACCATCGAACGGAACTTCAAACATTTGAATTTTTTACCGTTATGCCCAACTCTTTCATGCCCATAAATGGCAGCACCACCATCTTTTGAAACGAGATAAGCTAAAATGGCCAAAACCGGTGAGAGCAAAACAATTATACTCGTTGCTCCAATAATATCGAAAACGCGTTTGCAAAAGCGTGAAGTCCTTTTCGCCAAATTATTATTCACTCTTAATATCATCACTTCATGGCTAAAGATGAACGACATATCAGTGCCATACAGCGGAACACCACGAAGAGTTGGGATGACGGAAACGGAACGGCAATTATGCGTTGTCAATCTTTTTAACCATTCATCTCGGATTATATTTTCCTCTAACTCTAATGCTACTATAAATTGAGTCGTCGCCGGGTCGCACTGTGCCCATAACTTATCCTCGTCATATACAACAGGAATACCTAATAGTTCTTTTTTTGAATTCGAAGTCGGTGAGAAAAAGCTCGTAATGGCAAATCCCATAACCTCTTCACTTTGTAACGCTGCATATGCATCCCGCGCATTCTTGCCCGCTCCAATAATGACGGTATGTTTTTTCCACAGCCCAATTTTGTTTAGGAAGTGTTTTGTACATGCCCTCGCAAAAGGCACCATCAGCAAAGCAAGAGTCCACGTACAAACCCACACATAGCGGGAAAATTGCCATTTTGAAAAAGCGACGAGAGCCAAATCACAGATGGAAAAAATAAGAAGCGTTCTTAGAATTTCTTTGAGCTCGAACCAGAATGGTTTTCTATATGTATAATGGCGTAACCGCACCCAAAACCAAGTCACACATAATAACGAAAGCATTATATGGGTAAAAAGCCTTGCGGGCATTTCAGTTTCAGGTAAAAAATTATCTATGTCACCGCCAAAAAACTCAACGATAAATACACCAATAAACAATGAAAGATTAAAAAATAAAAAGTCTGATAATGCCAAAGAAATTTTAACTAAATTAGTTTTTTTTGAGTAACTCATGGCACTCATAAGCTTTCCCATCCCTAAATGCTAGATAAGCAGAGACCCTAACAAATCTCTCTTGTTATCTTCAATATATATCTAACTTAAAAATTACAGGGAAATCAAGTGACTACTCTGTATATAGTCGAAGACGGCATTAAATTCATCTAATGCCGTCTTCCGTTTCTCACCAATTAACTCCGACTTTTCTTATCTTCATAGCTATAGTCGTAATAATCATAACCATAGTTATAGTAGTTTATCGCTTTTCTTATTACAGCGTTCAAGATCACACCTTTTATTTCGATGCCATTTTGCTCGAATCGACGGATACTGATATCAATCTCTTTCGGAGTATTGACTTCGAACCTGGCAACGACGAGCGATGTACCGGCATGCTTACCTATAATGGCTGCATCCGTTACTGCAAGGATCGGTGGTGTATCGACCAATACTAAATCATAATCTTTTGATACTTCACTCAGAAGCGTCGAAAAACGCGAGTGCATCAAAAGCTCGGAAGGATTCGGTGGTATCTGGCCTCTAGAGATAAAGTCAAACCCCCCTTCTCCGACTGACTTAATTGTAGATTTATATTCAAGCTTTCCAGATAAAATATCTGATAGCCCATTATTTCCTGCAAGCCCTACTAGCTCATGAGCATAGCCTTTACGCATATCACTATCGATAAACAATACGCGTTGACCAGATTTAGCGACAACTGCAGCCAAGTTTGCACTGATAAATGTCTTACCGATCCCAGGACTAGCGCCTGATATCATTAAGACATTATTCTTCGCTTCCATCATGGCAAAATGCAAACTGGTTCGCAGGCTGCGGATGGCCTCAATGGCCAGATCAGCCGGATTGCCAAATGCTAGCAAGGTATTCGCATCTGTATTTTTCTTTTTACCCTTTATTTTATTAGCAAAATCGAGATCTTTTTTACGTTGCCATTCAGAAAGCGGCACACTTGCATACACATTTATGCCAAGCTCTTCCAATTGTTCAGGGCTTTCAATGCCACGATGAAGGAACGAACGTAATAGTACATATGCAAAGGAGATGAAAGTTCCAAGAATCATACTTACTAGTATGACCACAATTTTCTTTGGTTCTACTGGTTTTGGCTGCACCATCGCTTGGTCAATAATGCGTACATTGCCGACAGTACTGGCTTTTGAAATGCGCAACTCTTGATCTTTATTTAACAACTGCATGTAGACGGCTTGCCCGGACTGAACGTCACGGCTCAATCGCAAGATTTCTTGCTGTGTTTCAGGCATTGCGTTTACACGTTTATTCAATCTGTCTCTTTCTTTTTCCAGTGTATTACGCTTCTCTAAAAGAGCTTTGTATGATGGATGCTCCTTAGTATACAACTTAGATATTTCCGCCTCTTTGAACGTCAGCTCATTCAACTGAGAATCGACAGATACTATAGTGTCCAGTACCGATTTTGCTTCCAGTGAAAGGTCAACAGAGTCTTTTTTCTGTCTGTATTGATTTAGTTTCTCTTCAGCCCCATCCAAACCAGCTCGAATTTTTGGCAGTTGTTCTTTCAAAAAGTCTAAACTTCTCGCATCCTCTTCAGACTTCCGTGCCACATTCTGTTCTAAATAGTTTTGCGTAATAGATTGAAGAGTCTCTCTTATTAAAACAGGGTTTTCACCCGTCATTGACAGAGAAAGAATCCCCGTATCCTTTCCTTTATCAGCTACATCAAGCTGCTCTAGTAAATTATTGACCGCTTCAAGTTCGCTAATCTTATACACTTTAAATTTCGTGCCTACATCAGCACGAATATCATCTACTTGTATAGAGAAATCATCAGCCTTAGAGATAAGCTGACCTATTTTACCTTTAGCAAACTCATCGCCATCTTTACTAAGAGTAAAACTGGAGTCATCACCCACTGTCAACGTAATATAATCACTATCTTCCCAAGATGAGGGGACAGTAAGCTTAGAAATGGCTAACTCACCTGGCTTCTCGCCACTTAATCGCGTAAATCCCTTGCCAAATATCGGGAAATACTTTTCCTTGACGACTATTTGTAAGTTTAATTCATTGACTGTCTTTCCCAGAATCATTCGTGATTTGAGAAGTTCGATTTCTGGAGCCGACTCAGGTTGGCTTGTCGGCAACATTTGACTGATGTTATTCAGCAACGAGTTACCAACACTTTGCTCTACCTGAACTAAAGCATCAGCTTTATAAATTGGTGTAGCGAAAATGCTATAAAGTATGCCTAATGTTAAGAAAATAGCCGTTGTCCCAATAATAAGCCAACGGTTATCTATCGCCTCACCTACAATGCGAGTTAAATCTACCCCATCGGACCTATCGTTACTCGCATTACTTACTTTTGTTTTTTCTGACATTGGATATCCTGAATGACTATCGGCTTAATGCGTTGGCCCACTTTCTAGCAGACTCATCAAGAAGCTGGTAAACAAATTCGAAGGCTTCACGGCTTTGGCGATATGGATCAGCAATTTCACGCTGCATCAGCCAATGGCCAAACAACATCGTTTTTCCTCTAACTTCCGGGGCTATACGGCAGACCGCATCAATATGGCCTTTCTCCATAACAAGTATAAGATCATATTCACGACACATAGATGCTGTTAGTTGCTGTGCGACATGACCCTCAAGAGAAGTGCCATTCTTTAACGCAACATCAACCGCAGATGGATCTGCGGGTTTTCCGACTAATGCACCAAGTCCTGCAGAAGCAATATTCTTCGTAGGCAATAAGTTTTTCAACAAATGTTCCCCTGTAGGGGAGCGGCAAATATTACCTACACAAACCACTAAGATTGAATCAAACATTTGTCAATTCCACTGTTTGATAAACCGTACTGTTTCGGTCATATCGTGTACGCCGGTAATGGTCGGTACCAACTGGGTAATCACACGATTCCAACGAACTACAGGTGCGGTTGTCACATAGACAATATCGTAGGGCTGCAATTGGAATTCTGTGCCCATAACAAGCGCAGAAGCATCGGCGGCGTTTAACTGATAAATGTTGGCAATCTTCTTCCCTTCACTTCCACGCAGAGGCCGTATAACGAAGACACCCGTTGCATCAGACATTGCCTGATCCATCCCCTCCGCGTTACCCAAGGCTTCGGTTAAGGTCATCCCACTCCGATCCATACGCAAGGTAGACTGCTTTTTCACTTCCCCCATCACAAATACTTTCAGATCGTCATTGCGTGGGATGTACAGAATGTCGCCAGGATATAGCAGGTGATTCTGCGTGAGATCACCCTTCTGCATCAATGCTTGCAGGGATATGCGATGTTCTTTGCCATTGTGTGTCAATACCACATTTCGCCAGTCAGCATTTGCACTCAGCCCACCCGCAGCATTCACAGCGTCCATAATCGTCAATGGAACGTTAGTGATAGGTTGTTGACCTGATTTCTCAACCTCACCAGTCACATAAACTTTCTGTGAACGGAATGCGGCGATGCTGACGTCAACTTGCGGGCTCTCAATATACTGAGCGAGACGGCCGGCAATATCACTGCGTACCTGACTGACTGTCTTTCCTGCAACTTTCACTTTGCCAATATACGGATAGAAAATAGTCCCGTCCGAGTTGACCCAGTTACCAGTATCACTGGCACTGCGGTATTGCCCCGCTGGCGTTGTCAGCTCCGGGTGATCCCATACGGTCACCATCAGCACATCGCCGACGCCAATACGGTATTCATAGTTTTGCAATTCACGTTCTAACGAAGAATTAGGCTGTGCAACCACTGGTTTCGACCGTAACTTCTCGATAAGGCTAGGTGTCAGTGGGTAAATGTTAACCAACTTATCGAGATCAAAATCGCTATCTTGCTGTTTTACTACGTCTTTACCACTAGTTGAAAGATGAGAGCCCGGCACGATAGTACAGCCGCTAGCCACACTGATAGATACCAGAAGCGGTATCAGTTTCCATTGTTTTTTTGCCATCGAGTTATCATCACTTTCAAAGTAAAAAATGCATGTAATGCCAAGTCCCAGCCAACCATGGCGCCTACCGCGGCACTCAGCGAAATGAGTTATCAATGCTCACACGAAGACATCCTAAAACGCACTTTCATTGAGCAAGCGTTGAATTCAGATTTGTTAGACTTAAAACCTAGGAGCATTATTGCATAGTTCTTAAATAAAAAGAGCAGCATAAGCACCATCGCTTTTGCCTAAACATAGCGGAGGCCGGTCGGATATTGCTCCAAACCAGCCATCATAAAGGTAATTGAACAACTCTAGAGAAAGAGTTGTTCAGCCCACTCGCGGAAGGCTTTTCCCTGCGTAGGATGGCGCAACCCGTAAGTCACGAATGCCCGCAAGTAGCCCATTTTCTCACCGCAGTTGAACGACTCGCCAACCAACTCAGTGGCCTCTACCGTCTGATGTTTCAACAATTCGGCAATCGCGTCC
Organism: Serratia sp. SSNIH1; assembly: GCF_002935055.1. Classification (NCBI taxonomy): domain Bacteria; kingdom Pseudomonadati; phylum Pseudomonadota; class Gammaproteobacteria; order Enterobacterales; family Yersiniaceae; genus Serratia; species Serratia sp. SSNIH1. Next base: position 2,127,695 of record NZ_CP026383.1, on the reverse strand, counting down.
GTCAACTGAATGCGCCCCCAGGCACCCGGCTCGGTTCTTTCCAAAATGGGCCAGATAGCGGCTGAAAGCACGTAGCGCCCAACGGCTGAATAGTTGGATTTCAGTTGAACACCGCTGTCCGGTTTTTCGATAATCGCGGTAATGGATGAAGACTCACCTTGCCGCAACGCATTGTTCTGGCACTCCACAACGGAATAGTCGCGCAAAACATGCTCATCCACGGGTTGGATCAGTACCTGACTCAAACCCGTCTCTTCGAAGCGCGCAATGAGGTGAGCCAGGTTATCTTTTTTCAGATCGGCTTTAGCATCGTCAAGCAACACATCCGGCAACAGCACCACGAAAGGATCGTCTCCGATCAATGGTTTGGCGCAAAGCACCGCATGACCCAACCCTTTAGGTTGCCCTTGCCTAATATGCATTAACGTTACGCCTTTTGGCGTTATCGACTGCACTTCATCCAACAGCTGCCGCTTCACGCGAGCTTCCAGCATCGCCTCCAGCTCGAATGAGGTATCGAAATGGTTTTCGATGGCGTTCTTAGAAGAATGTGTCACCAGGATGATCTCTTTAATCCCAGCCGCAACACATTCATTGACAATGTATTGAATCAGCGGCTTATCGACGATCGGCAACATCTCTTTAGGAATCGCTTTGGTCGCCGGTAGCATATGCATGCCAAGGCCAGCGACAGGAATGACAGCTTTCAACTTCGTCATGCTCGTCCTCTTCAATCTTGTGAACGTACTCAGCCACATGTTAGTTGTTATTCAAGGCCAGCTTCAACCATCGCGAGAAATCTTCACCTTCTGTGGCATGGCGTAGACCGTATTGCACAAAGGCCTTCATATAACCAAGTTTATCGCCGCAGTCGTGTGATTTACCGCTCATATGGAAGGCTTCCACTCTTTGCTCATCCATCAGCATGGCGATCGCATCAGTCAACTGGATCTCATCGCCCGCGCCTGGAGGCGTCTTCTCGAGCAACGGCCAAATAGCGGCGGAAAGCACGTAACGCCCCACTACCGCCAGGTTAGAAGGCGCTTCCTCGCGTGAGGGTTTTTCAACCACGGCAGACATCGGCGCACTTTCTCCCGCAGCGATCGTCACGCCTGCACAGTCAACCACGCCGTATTTTGACACATCCTGCTCCGGCACCGGTTCAACCATGATTTGGCTGCACCCTGTTGCCTCAAAGCGTTGGATCATTTTAGCCAGGTTTTCTTTACGAAGATCCGCCGTGGCATCATCCAGCAGCACATCTGGCAGCAAGACGACAAAAGGGGAATCCCCTACCATGGGTTTCGCGCACAATACCGCATGCCCGAGCCCTTTCGCTTGCCCCTGACGCACCTGCATCACGGTCACATCCGGCGGGCAAATGTTTTGCACTTCAGCCAGTAACTGACGTTTTACACGAGCTTCCAGCACCGCTTCCAACTCGAAAGAAGTGTCAAAATGGTTTTCAATCGCATTTTTCGAAGAGTGGGTGACCAGCACGATATCCTTAATGCCGGCGGCGACACACTCACTGACAATGTATTGGATAAGTGGCTTATCGACCACCGGCAACATTTCTTTAGGAATCGCCTTGGTTGCCGGCAACATACGAGTGCCCAAACCCGCCACTGGGATCACAGCCTTCAGTCTTTTCTGCATTTCCATTTCCACAAGCAATTAACTGATTTATATAGTATAAACAGCGAATTTTAGGCAAGCTATTGCAGCGCAAACAATTCGTTCAGACACGCTACCGCCCTTGGCTTATAGCTGCCAAAGCGCTGTTATGAAAAATTCCTGTACGCAATCCAATGAACGCTAAGCACGCTTCGGTGCATGACAAAGAGCTCGCATCACACGTTGGTATTTCGCAGCTTGAAGAACAACGAGAATCTATGCCCTTATAACCAAAAAACGCGAGTTATCTTCGCTTATATGGCTAAGATTCTTATACTATTGACTTGCTGATACAAGCCTTAGATACCCGTGGCTAGGTGTTTTCAGAATAAGACTACTAATGCGCTGGAGCTATGCAAATAATAGCATAAGAAGCCTATTTCAATACGTTGATATTATTGATTTTTAAAGCATGTGTCTTTTATGAACAACCCAGTTAGCGTTCTCATACACCGTTTCCCCATGATGCCAGACACACCTGAATGTGCTTTAAATTATTGGGTGCTTTTTCTGCCGAAATAACCTGTTTTCATCCACTTCCTCTGATTAAAGTTGAATTTTGCCGCCTCAGCGCCCATCATTCCCGTGCGGCATAAGCCGTAGAACTTACAGGTGAAATTGGGCGTATGGAATGGATCGCTGATCCAACAATTTGGGCCGGCCTGGCCACATTGGTCGTGCTGGAAATCGTTCTGGGTATAGACAACCTTGTCTTCATCGCCATTCTGGCGGACAAACTACCAAAACAACAAAGAGATAAGGCTCGTGTCGTCGGTCTGTTGCTGGCGCTGGTCATGCGCCTGGCGCTGCTCGCCTCCATCTCGTGGCTGGCGACGCTGACCAAACCGATGTTCATCGTCGCAGAGCACCCCTTCAGCGGCCGCGATCTGATCATGCTGGTCGGCGGGATATTCCTGCTGTTCAAGGCCACCATGGAGCTGAACGAACGGCTGGAGGGCAAGGATGAAGAGCAGCACGGCGCACGCAAAGGCGCGCGTTTCTGGCCGGTGGTGGCGCAGATCGTGGTGCTGGACGCCGTTTTCTCGCTCGACTCGGTGATCACCGCAGTCGGCATGGTCGACCACCTGGCGGTGATGATGATCGCGGTGTGTATCGCCATCGGCCTGATGCTGCTGGCCAGCAAGCCGCTGACGCGCTTCGTCAACGCTCACCCGACTATCGTTATCCTGTGCCTGAGCTTCCTGTTAATGATCGGCTTCAGCCTGGTGGCGGAGGGCTTCGGCTATCATATTCCGAAAGGATACCTCTACGCGGCGATCGGTTTCTCGGTGATGATCGAGGCCTTGAACCAACTGGCCCAGTTCAACCGCCGGCGCTTCCTGTCGAAGGTGCGGCCACTGCGCGAGCGCACCGCCGAGGCAGTACTGCGCATGCTGAGTGGTAAACACGAAGAAGCGGAGGTCGACAGCCACTCCGCCAACCTGCTGGCAGACAGCGACAGCGAAAACGGCGAGATCTTCAATCAGCAAGAGCGGCGCATGATCGAACGCGTGCTGGGCATGGCGCAGCGCACGGTCAGCAGCATCATGACTTCGCGTCACGACGTCGAATACCTCGAGCTGAACGATCCGCAGGAAAAACTGACGCAATTACTGGAGCGTAATCAGCACACGCGCATCGTGGTGGTGGAAAGCAGCGCCAGCGACGAACCGCTGGGCGTTATCCACACTATCGACGTCCTCAAACAGCAGTTGGCACAGGCGCCGCTGGATCTGCGCGCGTTGATACGCCAACCGCTGATCTTCCCGGAACAGCTCACGCTGTTAAGCGCCCTGGAGCAGTTCCGCCAGGCACAGACGCACTTTGCCTTTGTGGTCGACGAGTTCGGTTCCGTCGAAGGTATCGTCACCCTGACGGACGTGATGGAAACCATCGCCGGCAATCTGCCGGAGGCCGGCGAAGAGGTGGACGCACGCCATGATATTCAGCAAAACGAAGACGGCAGCTGGATTGCCAACGGCTATATGCCGCTGGAAGATCTGGTGCTGTACCTGCCGATGCCGCTGGAAGACAAGCGCGAATACCACACGCTGGCGGGGCTGCTGATGGAACACAGCCAGCGTGTGCCGCAAGAAGGCGAGCAAATCAAGATCGGTGACTATCTGTTCGAACCGCTGGAGGTCAACAGCCACCGCATCCTGAAAGTGAAGATCACCCCGCCTCCCCCACCGGGGGACTACGAGGTTTAGCATTGAGGCCGGGCATCGCCCGGCCTTTCTTTTACTGGGGAACCAGCAGCTCGGTCGCCACGATCACCACCACCAACCCGACAATTACCGGCACCGAAGTGCGTTTCACCACCTCGAACGGCGAGATTTTCGCCATGCCGGAAACCGCCACCACCACGCCGGAGACCGGCGACAGCGTGCGGCCGAGGTTAGACGCCTGCAGCATCGGGATCACCAGATAGGCCGGATTCACGCCCATCTGCGCCGCCAGTTTCGGGATCAGTTCAACAAACGCATAGAACGGCGCATTGCCGGAACCGGTGGTCATGGCCGCCAGCATGGTGATCACCACCAGCACCAACATCATGATCAAACCGCCAGTGCCGAACGACTGCGCCAGCCCGATCAAGCCGCTGATAAAGCCGACGGTGCTCAGCCCCTGCGCGAACACACCCGCGGCCACCAGCAGCATCACCACGCTGGCGAAAGCGTCCGCCATGCCGCGATAGGCCACTTCCAGGCCGCTGAATACCAGTTTGGCGCTGAAGCTGCGCACAAACTCGATCACGGCCGCCAACAGTATGCACCCGACCAGTACGGTAATGATATGCAGCTCCGGCCCCCATTTTCCGTCGAAAATCAGCACGCCGAGGATCGGCGTAAACGGCAAAATCGCATAAAACCCCGGCGCGTGGGTGTTGATTTCGCTGACGTCCATGATGTGATGCTGTTCATTGTTCTTTTTGTCGAGATAGCGCTGCCAGAAAAAGTGCGCCACGGCCATGCAGACGATGGCGGCAATCGAGATCGGCAGCGTGGTTTTGAACGCGAAGTCCACCAGCGGCATCTCCGCCGCCTTGGCCGCCAGCACCACGTCGCCAGAGGTCGGCGCCAGGATAATCGCCGCCGGCGAAGCGCAAATGGCCGCCGCCGCCCCGCGGCTGATGCCAACGTTCACCATCAACGGGAACAGCGTCGCCATCAGCAATACGCCGAGGCCGGTGGCGGAAGAGACCGCCAATGACATCAGGCAAGCGACAAAATAGGCCGCCACCATCAGCAGATAAGGCGAGTTGATCATCTGCAACGGGCGCGAGGCCAGCTTGACGACCACGTCGTTGGCGCCGATATGCGTCATGTAAGCGGCGAAACCGCACAGCATCATGATCATCATGCCCAGATCGCCGCCGCGGCTCATCAACAGAATCTTGACGTATTCGATCATGTCGGTCGCGCGCCAGCCGGTAGACGCCGCGCCGGACGGCAACAGCGTTTTCCCCATCAGGGCGCTGATACCGAGCAGCAGTAACCCGCCCACCATCAGAACGCCGGTGGCGGAATACCCCTTGATGATGTAACGGCCCACGCCCGCCGCCACTACGGCGCCAATAAGAAGCTCTATCATGTTTCCTCAACTCGTCATGTTTTCGCGCTCAGGCGCATAGTCATAGCAGAACAGCCCCTTACTCTGCACAATCTGCGCGCGAGTCTTCATGACCTTCATCAAGGTAACGGAGAGAAATTATCGCGGGAAACATCGAGATTGACGCGGGCCACAATGCGGCCCGCGTCAGATGAGATTACAGCTTGTCGAGCAGCTTCTTCAGATCCTGGCCTTCGCGCGAATCCTTGTTCTTTTCAGCCCATTTGTTCAACGCATCCTTGGCCCGATCCTGCAGCGTTTTACGCAGCACTTGATCGACCTGCAGTTGATAATTCAGCTGTTGCCAAGGCCCATAGACCCGCAGCGGGATCGGCGTTTTTTGCAGTTGCTCAATCAGCTCACCGCGCCCTTGCCAACCGCCGGTGACGCGCACGTTGAGCGCCATGTCGCACTGTTTGCCCGGCATATCGATGCTGCCGGCGCCGGTCAGCGCCAGCAAAGGTGAATCCGCCGTCAGGCCGCTGAGTTTGACCGTGCCCTGATTCAGGCTGGCCTGCGCCGAGACACTTTTGACTTCGGTATAGCGCTGATAGCTGTCTTGCCCACGTACGCTGTTATCATTACGCGCCACCGCCTGCTGAATCAGCTGCTGAATATTCAGGCCGTGCAGCTGCGCATCCTGCATCGCCAGCTGCGCCGTACCGCGCCAGCGGCGCTCAAATGCCTGTAAAGAGAGGCGTTCGCCGGTCAGATCCCCTTTAATGCTGAACTTGCCGGTGAGCATCTGCGGCATATCGAATGCCTTGAGCACCGTGCCGAGCTCAACCTGATTCAGCACCGGTTGCACGCTTATCACCGGTTTATTGCCGCGCGCGTCGAGCGTTCCCGGCAAGGAAAAATCTCCGCCGGCCAACTGCCCGGCAAGCTTGTGCAACGTCAGCAGGCCGCGTTGGTTGTCCGCCGTAACGGCCAACTGGGTAACGTTCATACCGCGATAGGTTACCTGTGCCGCCTGCAGGTTCAACTGTGCAGTGAAATCGCGCAGCGCCTCCAGGTTTTGCTGCCTATCGTCAACCTGGCTGGCGATCACCGGCGCGGAAGTCACGGCGGGCTGCTCGGCGGTCGTGGTGCTGGATTGCCAGCCGGAAAGCGCGTCGAGATCGAGGTTTGCCGAATTGAGGTTCACCACATAGCCGGGCACTGCCCCCAGCGTGGCGCTGATATTGCCGGTCAACTGACTGTTATTGGCGCTGACGTTCAGCTGGCTGACGGCAATCTGCGCCGGCGTCTGCTGATAGACCACCTGCGCATTACCCTCTCCCTGAATACCGCCGTTCAGAATATCCGCGCCCGCCAGTTGGTAATTGAACTGGGTCACTTTGGCGCCAATCTGACGTGGGAACTGCTGCAGATCGACATCGGCCGCCATGCTGAAGATCAGGTCACGCTGATCGCGGTTAACCCTGCTGGAAAGTTCCAGCTGCGCCCGGCGTTTTTCCGTTTGTTGCAGGGTGAGATTGATATCCCGGACATTGATTTGTTCGTTATCGGCACGCTGCCAAATCAGCAGGCTGTCCACCACCCGAAGGTTATCGATATCGAACTTCCAGGCCGCGTCTGCCGCGTCAGTAGCGCTACCGGCGGGTGCGATTGGGGCATCCACCTGCGAGTGCTCTTCGCTGTCGGGCGTGAGGCGGATAACCGCGTTTTTCAACATCACCTGCTTCACAAACAGCTGATGCGACAGCAGCGGCAACAGTTTGACATCGAGGCGCATGTTTTCCGCACTCACCACCGGCGCTTTGGCACCCGGTGCGGTTAGCGTCATGCGGCCGGCCAAAATGCTGAGCTGCGGCCAGATGTGCCACCGCAGGTCGCCTTCGAGCGTCAGCTGGTAGCCGCTCTTCTGCTCGACCTTTTTGACCATGTAGCCGCGAAAATCATTCGGATTGACCAGCAGTACCAGCGCGGACATCCCCGCCACCACGACCACCAGTAAAATCGCCAATGTCGTCAGTAATCTTCTCATGCCACCCTCTTGTCAGCGCCACACCGACGGTGCATCCCGCGCCGTTAATCCTTGTCGATTCGACTGGCTACTGCGCCCTGCTGATCGCGATATTTTGCGTCCTGGCGGCTGTTGTATGGCCGGGCCGCCGGGCCGGACAACGGCTCAAAGCTCAAGGCGCCAATCAGCATCCCCGGCCGCAGCGCCAGCGGCAGCTTGCCGGAGTTGTAGAACTCCAGCACGATGCGCCCATGCCAGCCCGGATCGATACGGTGCGCGGTCACGTGCACCATCAGCCCCAGGCGCGCCAAAGAAGAACGGCCGTCGAGCCAACCCACCAGATCGTCCGGCAGCGTCACGGATTCGAACGTCACCGCCAGGGCCAGCTCGCCGGGATGGAGGAAGAACGCCTCGCCTTCCGGCAGGACAATCTCGTCGCTCATCACGCGATCCAGCGCGGCACTAACTTCATCTTTCGGCCCGCTAAGATCGATAAAAGGCGCGGTATGGCCACTGAACACGCGAAACTGATTGCCCAAACGGACATCTACTGTGGCTCCGTTGATGCGTTCGAGCGGCGGGCGCGGGGAAATCACCAGTTTCTCGCTATCCAGCCAGGCTTCTATATCGCGGTCGCACAGTCTCATGTCTTTCTTCTCCATCAAAACGCGTCACTAAACAAAAATTGCCACACAACGGGCGAAAGGTCTACGCCGGGGTGCAAATAGTTGGCCGCCGGCCGGAAATGCACATTTCCGGCCATTAAGCGGCATTATTCAAAGAATTGGCTGATTTTGGCTTTCAGAATATCGATCGCGATGCGGTTCTTGCCACCGCGCGGGACGATGATATCGGCGTATTGTTTGGAAGGTTCGATAAACTGCAGGAACATCGGGCGCACGGTCTTCTGGTATTGCGCCATCACCGAATCCATCGAGCGGCCCCGCTCGTTGACGTCGCGCTTCATGCGGCGCATCAGGCAGATATCCAGCGGCGTGTCGACAAAGATCGAGAAGTTCATCTCCTGGCGCAGGCGGATATCCGTCAGCAGCAAGATACCTTCCAGAATAATCACTTTTTTAGGTTCGAGATGGACGGTTTCTTTCTTGCGCGTGTGTTCGGTGTAGCTGTACAGCGGCAGTTCGATCGCCTTGCCGGCCTTCAGCATCTGCAGATGCTGGAACAGCAGGTTGTGATCCATGGCGCTCGGGTGGTCATAGTTGGTTTTGACCCGTTCTTCCATGGTCAGGTGAGTCTGGTCTTTATAGTAACTGTCTTCTGGAATAACGCCGATGTGCTCATCGCCGACCTGCTCGCGGAGTTCGCGGTACAACGTGCTGGCAATAAGGCTTTTTCCGGAGGCAGATGCGCCAGCTATACCAATAATGACGCACTGATGCGGATTGTCAGTCATAAAATTAAAGACCTGATTTCGTAATGTGAAGGGGGGAACTAAAACGCGACAATTATAGGGAGTCGTCGGGGTTTGCGCCACTGTATATTGCGCGACGGCGGGCGAATTCGGGCTGTCTCGTCTTATCGGCCCTGCAGCATTTTAAGAATCTCACGGCTAGGGCAACGCGCGGTAACAAGATACACTCCTGCGCTGACTTATGCTCCCCGTAGCCCTTCATCGGAGATTGATGTGCTGGATTGGTATTTTTTGACTTTTTTCGGCGACAGCATGCTGCTGCTGCCCTGTGCGCTGATTCTGTTTTTGTTGCTGCTCACGTCTTCCGCCACCCGCGCGGCAGGCTGGCAGTGGGCGCTGATCTTCGGCTTCACCGGCGGGCTGGTCTGCCTGTCCAAACTGGCCTTTATGGGCTGGGGTATTGGTAACGCAAGTTATGATTTCACCGGATTCAGCGGCCATTCGGCCCTCGCGGCCAGCATCTGGCCGCCGCTGCTCTGGGCGTTGACCGGCCGATTTTCCCATCCGGTGCGCAGCCTCGCGCTATTGACCGGGTGGATATTGCCTTTCACCATCGGCGTGTCGCGGCTGGAAATTCGCGTTCACTCAGTATCCGAGGTGATCAGCGGGCTGATTTTAGGCTACCTGGCCAGCGCACTGTTCCTGTGGCTGCAACGCGCCAAGGCTCGTCCACGCCTTTCCTGGCCACACCTTGCCATCGCGCTGGCCTTGCCGTTGGCACTGATGGGACAGCGTCAGCCGGCCCCCACCCAGGGGTTGCTGGAACATATCGCCAAAACGCTGGCGCAAATCGAACGTCCTTATACCCGCGCGGATTTGCACAACCCTGCCCGCATCCCATAAAAAAACCCAGCGTTTAAGCCGGGCTCTTGCATTGCCATAGGCAGATTACAGCGCGCGGAAAGCAATCTCCGTCGGGATCGCCTCGCCCTGCCAATACATCTGCGCGGCCACGCGGCCGGCGAGCTGACGATACATCTCGGCGAATTCGCTGTCCGGGCGGCTGATCACCGTCGGCGTACCGCGATCCAGGTCTTCGCGCAGCGAGATATGCAGCGGCATCTGCCCCAGCAGACGGCTGTGGTATTTCTGCACCAGCTTCTCGGCGCCGCCGGTGCCGAAGATCGGCTCATGGTGACCGCAGTTGCTGCAGATGTGCACGCTCATGTTCTCCACGATGCCCAGCACCGGCACATGCACTTTCTCGAACATCACGATGCCCTTGGCGGCATCCAGCAAGGCGATATCCTGCGGCGTGGTGACCACCAGCGCGCCGGTCACCGGAATGTTCTGCGACAACGTCAGCTGGATGTCACCGGTGCCCGGCGGCATGTCCAGCACCAGGTAATCCAGATCCGGCCACAGCGTATCCTGCAGCAGCTGCATCAGCGCCTTGCTGGCCATCGGGCCACGCCACACCATGGCGTTATCGTCGGTCACCAGGTAACCGATGGAGTTGGTCGCCAGGCCGTGCGCCACGATCGGTGCCATATGCTGACCGTCCGGCGAGGTCGGCCGCTCATGTTCGGTACCCAGCATGTTGGGGATCGACGGGCCGTAAATGTCGGCGTCCAGAATACCGACTTTGGCCCCTTCGGCGGCCAGCGCCAGCGCCAGGTTGACGGCAGTGCTGGATTTCCCCACCCCGCCTTTGCCGGAGCTGACGGCGACGATGTTGCGCACGCCTTTGATGCCGGCCTGGCCGTTGGCGCGTTTCAGCGTTGTGATGTCGTGTTTCAGCTTCCAGTCGATGGCGGAAGCGCCGGTCACGCGCAACAGCTCGGGGCCGACGCTCGCCTGCAGCGCCTCAAAACCGCTCTGCCAGGCAAACGGCATCGTCAGTTCGATATGCAGCACATCGTCCAGCAACGCGCAGTGATGAATAGCCTTCAATGCGGTCAGATTGTTTTTCAACGTCGGGTGTTCAAAGGCGGCCAGTACACCGGTCACCAGGGCGCGCAGAACTTCGGGGTTGGTCTGCTCAGGGGATTTTGCGTTCATCCCGGCTCCTTGATTTTGAATGGGTAGCTTCCGGCTAAGCATATCAGAACTGCCCGTCGGCTGGCGCGTATAACCTGTAAGAAACCGCCCTAGCAGCGAAGGGCGCGATCGGTTAACATCGAAGGCCCTTTTATTCATTACAGAAAGCAAGTTCTCACTATGGCTCAAGTCGCGAAAAAATTATTGGTGACGTGCGCGCTACCGTACGCAAATGGTTCCATCCATCTCGGCCACATGCTCGAGCACATCCAGGCGGATATCTGGGTGCGTTACCAACGAATGCGCGGCCACGAAGTGCATTTCATCTGCGCGGACGACGCGCACGGCACGCCGATCATGCTGAAAGCGCAGCAACTGGGCGTGAAACCGGAAGAAATGATCGCGGAGATGAGCCAGGAGCACCAACAGGATTTCGCCGGCTTTGGCATCAGCTATGACAACTACCATTCGACCCATAGCGATGAAAACCGTGAGCTGTCCACCCTGATTTACAGCCGCCTGAAAGAAAACGGTTTTATCAAGAACCGCACCATTTCTCAGCTGTACGATCCGGAGAAAGGCATGTTCCTGCCGGATCGTTTCGTGAAGGGCACCTGCCCGAAATGCAAATCGCCGGATCAATACGGCGATAACTGCGAAGTGTGCGGCGCCACCTACAGCCCGACGGAACTGATCGATCCGAAGTCCGTGGTTTCCGGCGCGACGCCGGTGATGCGCGACTCCGAGCACTTCTTCTTCGACCTGCCGGCCTTCAGCGAAATGCTGCAGGCGTGGACGCGCTCCGGCGCGCTGCAAGAGCAAGTGGCGAACAAGATGCAGGAGTGGTTCGAATCCGGCCTGCAGCAGTGGGACATCTCCCGCGATGCGCCTTACTTCGGCTTCGAGATCCCGGATGCGCCGGGCAAATACTTCTACGTCTGGCTGGACGCGCCGATCGGCTACATGGGCTCCTTCAAGAACCTGTGCGACAAGCGCGGCGATCTGGACTTCGACGAGTTCTGGCGTAAAGACTCCACCACCGAGCTGTATCACTTTATCGGCAAGGACATCGTCTACTTCCACAGCCTGTTCTGGCCGGCGATGCTGGAAGGCAGCAACTTCCGCAAACCGACCAACCTGTTCGTGCACGGCTACGTGACGGTGAACGGCGCCAAAATGTCCAAGTCGCGCGGCACCTTCATCAAGGCCGGCACCTACCTGCAGCATCTGGACGCCGACTGCCTGCGCTATTACTACGCCGCCAAGCTCTCTTCACGCATTGATGACATCGATCTCAATCTGGAAGACTTCGTGCAGCGCGTAAACGCCGATATCGTCAACAAGGTGGTGAACCTGGCGTCGCGCAACGCCGGCTTTATCAACAAGCGCTTCGGCGGCAAGCTGGCCGACAGCCTGGCCGATCCGGCACTGTACCAGACCTTCGTCGACGCGGCGCAGAGCATCGCCGAAGCTTACGCCGGCCGCGAGTTCAGCCGCGCGATCCGCGAAATCATGGCGCTGGCCGATCTGGCCAACCGTTACGTGGATGAGCAGGCACCTTGGGTGGTGGCGAAGGAAGAAGGCCGCGACGCCGATCTGCAGGCCATCTGCTCGATGGGCATCAACCTGTTCCGCGTGCTGATGACTTACCTGAAGCCGGTGCTGCCTTCGCTGACCGAACGCGCCGAAGCGTTCCTCAACGCCGAGCTGAGCTGGGACGCAATCCCGCAGCCGCTGCTGGGCCACCAGGTGAACGCATTCAAAGCGCTGTTCAACCGCATCGATCTGGACAAGGTCAACGAAATGGTCAACGCCTCGAAAGAAGACATGGCCGCCGCCAAGCCGGTGACCGGTCCATTGGCCGATGATCCTATTCAGGAAACCATCACCTTCGACGACTTCGCCAAGGTGGACATGCGCATCGCCCTGATCAAGAGCGCCGACTTTGTCGAAGGCTCCGACAAACTGCTGAAGCTGCAGTTGGATCTGGGTGGCGAATCGCGCCAGATCTTCTCCGGCATTCGCTCCGCCTACCCGGATCCGAAAGCGCTGGAAGGCCGCCTGACCATCATGGTCGCCAACCTGGCGCCGCGCAAAATGCGCTTCGGCGTTTCGGAAGGCATGGTGATGGCGGCAGGCCCCGGCGGGAAAGAGATCTTCCTGCTGAGCCCGGACAGCGGCGCGCAGCCTGGCATGCAGGTCAAGTAACCGCGCCGGCGCGTTACATCAAGGGTCGAGCTTGCTCGGCCCTTTTTAATGCCTCAAACCCAACGTTATAAACAGTAAGAAAAAGTCATAACCGCTCTGATTCCCTCGCCCGCCGCATCTCGCTATGATGCTCCGCAACAACAAATAGACGTCCAGACAGAAAGACTGCTATAACAGACCTTCACCGGGACCGTTTACCCGCTTTTTTGGAGCCTATAATAATGAAAATTCTCAAGACTTCGCTGCTCGCCCTCAGCCTGCTGGCCGCCCTGCCGCTGCAGGCGGCGGAAAACGCCGCCGTGCCGGCCGCCATCGCTCAGCATCAGGGGCCGGTGCGCATCGCGGTGATCCGCAACCTCGGATCCGACGACAACACCACGCAATTTTTGGCGGGCGCTATTCAGGAAGGACGCAAGCTGGGCTTCAAGGTGGACACCTTCCTCAGCAACGGCGACGACGCACGCTTCCAGGACTTCGTCAACCAGGCTATCAGCCAGAAATATGACGGCATCATTCTCTCGCAGGGGCGAGCCCCCTATTCCACCGAGTTGGTCAAACGCATCGCGGCGGCCGGCATCGCCGTCGCGGCTTTCGATACCGACGTCAACGGCAGCGTTCCCGGCGTCACCGTCTCGCAGCAGGACGACGCTTCGCTGGCCAACGCCTCCTTCGGCCAGCTGGTGAAGGATTTCAACGGCCAGGCCAACATCATCAAACTCTGGGTAGCCGGCTTCCCGCCGATGGAACGCCGCCAGGCCGCCTATCAGCAGCTGCTGAAACAGCATCCGGGCATTCACGAGCTGGAATCGATCGGCGCGGTCTCCTCCGACGTACAGGGCGATACCGCCAATAAAGTGGGCGCGGTGCTGGCGAAATACCCGAAAGGCAAGATCGACGCCATCTGGGGCACCTGGGACGCCTTCACCCAGGGCGCTTACAAAGCATTGAAAGAGAACGGCCGCACCGAGATCAAGCTGTACAGCATCGATATCTCCAACCAGGACTTGCAACTGATGCGCGAAGCCGGCAGCCCGTGGCAGGTCAGCGTAGCGGTGGATCCGAAACTTATCGGCGCAGTCAACCTGCGCCTGGTGGCCAACAAGATCGCCGGGGAAAGCACGCCGGACAGCTATCAGTTCAAAGCGACGGTCATTCCGCAGGCACTGTTGCTGGCGCAGCCGGGGCCGGTCAACGTCGCCGGGCTAGCGAAGATCATCCCCGGCTGGGGCAGCAGCAGCGACTTCGTGCAGCCGTGGTTCGCCACGCTGCAGGCCGAACACGGTAAATAATGCTGTTTTTGACGAGGCTGCCGACGCAGCCTCTGTTTTTAAACTAATTTTCGGCTTTCCCCTTCCGTCCTCGCCAAAATACGCTATGTTATCTGCATTGCCCAATAACTGTATGCATACACAGGCCTCGAATGAAGGGATTCCCCTCGCTGATTAACATGCTGCTGGCCAGTTCGCTGGTGTTGACCATCGGCCGCGGCGTGACGCTGCCGTTCATTACCATCTACCTCACCGAGCATTTCCATCTGCTGCCGAAGAGCGTGGGCGTGATCCTGGGCGTCAGCCTGACCCTCGGCATCCTTGCCAGCCTGTACGGCGGCTATCTGGTGGACAAATTCAGCAAGAACCGTCTGATCCTGCTGTCGATTTTATTGTTTGCGCTGAGCTTCTTCGCCCTTCCCTGGATCCCTCGCCCCGGCGGCGTGATCGTGGTGCTGGCGATCCTGCATACCTGTTATTCGGTGCTGAGCATCACCATTAAGGCCTGCTTCGCCGACTGGCTGCCGGTCGAGCAGCGCATCAAGGCTTTTTCAATCAACTACACGCTGGTCAACGTCGGCTGGGCGATCGGTTCTGCGCTCGGCGTTCTGGTGGCCGGGCTTAGCCCGCTGCTGCCGTTTTACCTGTCGGGCGGGTTGGCGCTGGCGACGGTGGCGACGCTAAGCCTGCGCTTGCGCGGTCGGGAACAGCGTGCAACGCCAGCCGCCGCCCCCGCGGCGCTCCCCAACTTCCGCCAGACGGTGACTATCCTGCGCAGCGATCGGCGGCTGATCTACTTCACTCTCGGCAGTACCCTGGGTGCCGTCGTGTTCGGTCAGTTCACCGGCTATCTGTCGCAGTACCTGATCACCGTCTCCAGCGCCGAGTTCGCCTACAGAATCATCGGGCTGGTGATGATCGTCAACGCCAGCATCGTCATCGCCCTGCAATACCTGCTCAGCCGCGGCATGCGTCAGGAAAACATGCTGCGCTGGCTGGCGCTGGGCACGCTGTTTTTCATCGTCGGGCTGCTCGGCTTTATGATGGCCGGCCAGATGGTCTGGCTGTGGCTGGCGGCGATGGCGGTGTTCACCCTCGGCGAAATCATCGTTATCCCGGTGGAATACATGTTCATCGACTTTATCGCGCCGCCGCACCTGAAAGGCAGCTACTATGGGGTACAGAACCTCAGCGCGCTGGGCGGCGCCATCAACCCGGTGCTGTGCGGGGTGCTGCTCAGCTATGCCACGCCGCCGTTGATGTTCGTGATGCTGATCGTCGCCGCGCTGCTCAGCCTGCTGTTTTTCTTCCTTGGCCACCGGCTGGCGGAACACGCGGCGGCAACCGCCGAAGACGCGCGCTGATCCCGCCAGCAGCGGTCATTGTGGGCTGTCAACCCGCCGATCGGGCATGGCATCCATAGCGAGAATTCATGGTGCGTTCTGTGGCATGGCTCACAGTTTAATTGTATGATGAATACGTCAGTTAAACGGGAAAAGACAATGGCCAACGTGCTCACACTGTGCTGGAAATACCTGAGAGCCCTGCTCCTCATCTACCTTTGTCTGTTCGTCGGCAATGCGCTGGCGGCGCTGCTGCCGTTCGCCATTCCCGGCAGCATCCTCGGCATGCTGCTGCTGTTCGCCCTGCTCTCTACCCAGATCCTGCCGGCCAAATGGGTTAAACCCGGCTGCCATTTGCTGATCCGCTACATGGTGCTGCTGTTCGTGCCGATCGGCGTCGGGGTGATGAAATACTATGACCAGATCGTCGCGCATCTGGGCCCGCTGGTTATCTCTTGCCTCATCAGCACGCTGATGGTGCTGGTGGTGGTCGGCTATACCTCACACTATTTTCACCGTGAGCGCCGCATCGCCGGTAAACCCGACGACACGGAGGGCAACCCATGATCCATGAAATCTGGTGGTCGCTGCCGCTGACGCTGGCGGTCTATTTCGCCGCGCGCTGGCTGGCGCGCAAGCTGAACATGCCGCTGCTCAACCCGCTGCTGGTTTCCATGGCGGTGATCATCCCGCTGCTGCTGCTCACCGGCATCCCCTATGAGCGCTACTTTCAGGGCAGCAAAATCCTCAACGATCTGCTGCAGCCGGCGGTTGTCGCGCTGGCCTTCCCGCTGTATGAACAACTGCACCAGATCCGCGCGCGCTGGAAGTCGATTATCGCGGTGTGCTTCATCGGCAGCCTGACCGCCATGATCAGCGGCGGCGCCATCGCCCTGTGGCTGGGCGCCACGCCGGAAATCGCCGCCTCTATCCTGCCGAAATCGGTCACTACGCCGATCGCCATGGCCGTCGCGGACTCGCTCGGCGGCATTCCGGCGATCAGCGCGGTCTGCGTCATTTTCGTCGGTATCCTCGGCGCCGTGTTCGGCCATACGCTGTTCAACCTGTTGAAAATCACCACCCACTCGGCGCGCGGTCTGGCGATGGGTACCGCATCCCACGCGCTGGGCACCGCACGCTGCGCGGAGATGGACTACCAGGAAGGCGCTTTCGGCTCGCTGGCGCTGGTAATCTGCGGCATCATCACCTCGCTGCTGGCACCATTCCTGTTCCCGGTGCTGCTGCACCTGTTCGGTTGAACAGGATGAAACCTGCGATACATCTCGCATTTATGTATCTCATTGCATTAATTTCATCAATTAAGAGACATTAATCACACTTTAATGTCTCTGGCCTGCCTAGAATGTTATCCCGTTAACCTGTAGAGAGACTTTCTATGCATCCGCGTTTTCACACCGCGTTCAGCGCACTGCCTGCGACACTGCAATCCGCCCTGCGGCCCTATCTGGACGTGCCTGACTTTCCGGCGATGTTCACGGCCGAGCAAGCGGCGGCGATCCGCACAGGCTGCGGATTGGACGATGACGCGCTGGCATTCGCACTGCTGCCGTTGGCGGCGGCCTGCTCGTTAACCCCGATATCGCACTTCCACGTCGGCGCCATCGCGCGCGGGCAAAGTGGCAACCTCTATTTCGGCGCCAATATGGAATTCAGCGGCGCACCGCTGCAGCAAACCGTGCATGCGGAACAGTGCGCGGTTACCCATGCCTGGCTGCGCGGCGAGCCGGCGCTGGCCTCGGTCACCGTCAACTACACGCCGTGCGGCCACTGCCGTCAGTTTATGAATGAACTGAACAGCGGCGGCGAACTGCAGATCCGTCTGCCGGGCCGCGCGCCGGCCACGCTGGCGGACTATCTGCCGGACGCCTTCGGCCCGAAAGATCTGGATATCGCTTCGCTGCTGATGGACAAGGTCGATCACGGCCATCGGCTGGCGCTGGACGATGCGCTGACGCAGGCGGCGCTGGCGGCGGCCAATCAGAGCCACGCACCGTACAGCAACGCCCACAGCGGCGTGGCGCTGGAAACGCAGGACGGTAACCTCTACGCCGGCCGCTATGCAGAAAACGCCGCCTTCAACCCGAGCCTGCCGCCGCTGCAGGCCGCGCTGATCCTGCTGAACCTCTCCGGCGGCGATTGCCTGAACATCCGCCGCGCCGTGCTGGTCGAACCGCAAGAGGCGATCCTCAGCCAGTGGGACACCACCCGCGCCACGCTGGCGGCACTGGGCTGCCAAAACGTCAGCCGCGCCGCGTTCTAAGCGCACCACGGCGGAGCCATCCGGTTCCGCCGCTAACAGCCCCGCCCGCCAAATACAATGCCCCAACGCCGCCAGAGAGACTTTCTTTAGTTAAAAAATCATTTGATTGTCGATAATTACGCCAACCTGGTTCATCATCTGGCAACAAATGCTGTACATCTTCTCTTTATCTCTTAGGATCGTCGGCAATAAAGTTATCTGATACGTGAAGAGTAAAACTGATGGAACTAGAATACGAAAGCAAACGCCCGCTCTACATCCCTTACGCCGGCCCGATTCTGCTGGAATTTCCGCTGCTGAACAAAGGCAGCGCTTTCACCGAGGAAGAACGTAGCCACTTCAACCTGCACGGCCTGCTGCCGGAAGCGGTGGAAACCATCGAAGAACAGGTGGAACGCGCCTACCGTCAGTACCAGGATTTCAAGAACGATAACGACAAGCACATCTACCTGCGCAACATCCAGGACACCAACGAAACCTTGTTCTACCGGCTGCTGGACTCGCACCTGAGCGAGATGATGCCGATCATCTACACCCCGACCGTCGGCGAGGCCTGCGAACACTTCTCCGATATCTATCGCCGCGCGCGCGGGCTGTTCATCTCCTACCCGAACCGCGATCGCATCGATGACATGCTGCAAAACGCCACCAAGCAGAACGTCAAGGTGATCGTGGTCACCGACGGCGAGCGTATCCTCGGCCTGGGCGACCAGGGCATCGGCGGCATGGGCATCCCCATCGGCAAGCTGTCGCTGTACACCGCCTGCGGCGGCATCAGCCCGGCCTACACGCTGCCGGTGGTGCTGGACGTCGGCACCAACAACCCGCAGCGCCTCAACGATCCGCTGTACATGGGCTGGCGCCACCCGCGCATCTCCGGCGAGGAGTACCACGCCTTCGTCGAAGAGTTTATTCAGGCGGTCAAACGCCGCTGGCCGAACGTGCTGCTGCAGTTCGAAGACTTCGCGCAGAACAACGCCACCCCGCTGTTGAACCGCTATCGCGACGAGATCTGCTGCTTCAACGATGACATCCAGGGCACCGCCGCGGTCACCCTCGGCAGCCTGATCGCCGCCAGCCGCGCCGCCGGCAGCCAGCTGCGCGATCAGACCGTCACCTTCCTCGGAGCCGGTTCCGCCGGCTGCGGCATCGCCGAGCAAATCATCGCGCAGATGAAGTCCGAAGGCTTGAGCGAAGACGAAGCGCGCGCCCGCGTATTCATGGTCGACCGCTTCGGCCTGCTGACCGACAAACTGCCGAACCTGCTCGATTTCCAGAGCAAGCTGGTACAGAAGAGCGACAACCTGGCCGGTTGGGAAACCGCCAGCGACGCCATCTCGCTGCTGGACGTGGTGCGCAACGCCAAGCCGACCATTCTGATCGGAGTGTCCGGCCAGCCGGGGCTGTTTACCGAAGAGCTGATCCGCGAAATGCACAAGCACTGCGAACGCCCTATCGTGATGCCGCTGTCCAACCCGACCTCGCGCGTGGAAGCCCGTCCGGAAGACATCATCAACTGGACCGACGGCGCCGCCCTGGTGGCAACCGGTAGCCCGTTCGCGCCGGTGAGCTATAAAGAACAGCTGTACCCGATCGCCCAGTGCAACAACTCCTACATCTTCCCGGGGATTGGCCTCGGCGTGCTGGCCTCCGGCGCCACCCGCGTCACCGACGCCATGCTGATGGCCGCCAGCCGCGCACTGGCGGACTGTTCGCCGCTGGCCACCGACGGCCACGGCGCACTGCTGCCGAATATCGACGATATTCAGGGCGTGTCGAAGTGCATCGCCATGGAAGTGGGTAAAGCGGCGCAGCTGCAGGGCGTGGCGATCGTCACCTCCGAAGACGCGCTGTCGAAAGCCATCGAGCACAACTTCTGGCGGCCGCAGTACCGCAGCTACAAGCGCACCTCGTTCTAACTGGCGCGCTAAATTGACCCAGCCCGGCACCGCCGGGCTTTTTTGTGCGACAAAACCGCCTAAAAATGCGGCGTTGCGCGTGCTTCAGGCGGTTCGCGTCTTGCGTCGTTCGGTCAGGTAAAGTAGCCTTGATCCATCTTTTTCAGCCCGGCGCGCGTAAGGCAACAACATGTGGAAACGCCTGATCATCAGCCTGTTCATCATCATTGCGGTGTTGATGGGTTCGGCTATTGCGCTGGATCGCTGGATCAGCTGGAAAACCGCGCCTTACGTCTACGACGAACTGCAGGAATTGCCGCACCGCCAGGTCGGCGTGGTACTCGGCACCGCCAAGTATTACCGCACCGGGGTGATCAACCAGTACTACCGTTACCGCATTCAGGGGGCGATCAACGCCTATAACAGCGGCAAGGTGAAATACCTGCTGCTGAGCGGCGACAACGCCCAGCAAAGCTATAACGAGCCGATGACCATGCGTCGCGATCTGATCGCCGCCGGCGTGGCGCCGAGCGATATCGTGCTGGACTACGCCGGTTTCCGTACCCTGGACTCCATCGTGCGCACCCGCAAGGTGTTCGACACCAACGATTTCATCATCATCACCCAGCGTTTCCACTGCGAGCGCGCGCTGTTCATCGCCCTGCACATGGGCATTCAGGCGCAGTGCTACGCGGTGCCGTCGCCGAAAGACATGATGACGGTGCGCGCCCGCGAGATCTTCGCTCGCCTGGGCGCGCTGACCGATCTGTACATCCTCAAGCGCGAACCGCGCTTCCTTGGCCCGCTGATCCCGATCTCCGCCATGCACACCGTGCCGGAAGACGCCCAGGGCTATCCCGCCGTTTCACCGGAACAGTTGGTGGAGCTGGAGCACAAGCTGAAAGAAGAGAAGCAGAAAGCCAAACAGCCCTGACGCGGCAAACGCCCAAAAGAAAGGCCGGCAATAGGCCGGCCTTGTTGTCTGTGCTGCGGCAAATCTACTTCTTCTTGGCGTATTTCAACGAGTCCAGCGCCACGGCGAAGATGATGATGCTGCCCTTGATAATGTACTGCCAGTACGGGTTGATGCCGATATAGGTCAGGCCGTAGTTGATGACGGTGAAGATGATCACCCCGGTCACCACGCCCCACACCGTCCCCACCCCGCCGGCGAAGGAGACGCCCCCCACCACGCAGGCGGCGATGGCATCCAGCTCGTACATAAAGCCGAGGTTATTGGTGGCGCTGCCGATGCGCCCCGCTTCCAGCAGGCCGCCGAAGGCGTAGAACACGCCGGACAACGCATAGATCATGATCAGGTTCAACGGCACGTTGACCCCGGACACCTTGGCCGCTTCCGGGTTGCCGCCGATGGCGAAGATGTTCTTGCCGAAGCGGGTCTTGGTCCACAGGATCCAGACGAATATGATGGCGATCAGCGCATAGAAGGTAATGTACGACAGCTTAAAGTCACCGAAGCGCAAGAAGCCCTGGGCAAAGGTGGAAAACTTCGGATCGAAGCCCGCGACCGGCGAAGCGCCGACCGAATCGTAATACAGCGAGTTGATGCCGTAGACGATGATCATGGTACCCAGCGTAGTGATGAACGGCGTCACGTTGAGATAGGCGATAATCAGGCCGTTAACCAGGCCGATCACCGCGCCGACCGCACACACCAGCAGGATGACCAGGGGAATCGACCAGGTTTCCATGTGCGGGAACACCTTGTTGACGTTATCCATCGACTGCAGCAGCGTGGCCGCCACCACCGCCGCCAGCCCCACCTGCCGCCCGGCGGACAGGTCGGTGCCCTGGGTCACGATCAGCCCCGCCACGCCCAGCGCGATGATGATGCGCACCGAAGACTGCGTCAGGATGTTGCTCAGGTTCATCAGGCTGAGGAAAGTCGGATCCTGAATGATGATGATGGCCAATAGCACCAGCAACACCACGTAAATGCCGCCTTCCTTGAAATAGGTAAATAAGGTTTTTTTATTTAGCGCGTTCATAATTCCGATCCTTAAAGGTGCAGGGAGGCGAGACGTAAGATTTCATTTTGCGAGGTCTGTTTGGTGTTAACGATGCCCGCAACCTGACCATTGCTCATCACCAAAATGCGGTCGGTGATCCCCAAAAGCTCCGGCATTTCGGACGAGACGATAATGATCCCCTTGCCCTTCTTCGCCAGTTCGGTCATCAGCTGATAAATCTCGAACTTGGCGCCCACGTCGATGCCGCGCGTCGGTTCATCCAGCATCAGGATCTCCGGCTGCGTCAGCAGCCAACGGCCGATGATCACCTTCTGCTGATTGCCGCCGGACAGCGAGCCGATATGGGTGTGATGCCCCGGCGTTTTCACCCGCATGGCGTCGATCACCCACTGGGTGTCGCTCTTCATCCGCGCATTATCCAGCAGGCCGAGCTTGTTTTTATAATTGCGGATATTGGAGATCAGCGAGTTGAAACCCACGTCGAGGTAGGCATAAATCCCGGTGGATCGGCGTTCTTCGGTCACCAGCGCAAAACCGTGGTTGATGGCTTCGTTGGCGCTGTGGTTGTCAATCGCCTTGCCGTGCAGCTTGATGGTGCCCGCCACCTTTTCGCGAATGCCGAACAGCGTCTCGACGATATCGGTGCGCTTGGCGCCCACCAGCCCGGCGATGCCGAGGATCTCGCCTTGGTGCAGATCGAAGGACACATCGCGGATCGAGGGCTGACGCAGCGACGTCAGGTTCTTCACCTCAAGGATCACCTCACCCGGCGTGTTCTGCCTGTCGGGGAAGCGCTGGCTGAGCGAACGGCCGACCATCATGGCGATGATCTTGTCCATATCCAGCCCTTCCAGCGGCTGGGTAGCGATCCACTGGCCGTCGCGCAGCACCGTTATCTCATCGCAAAGCTGAAAGATCTCTTCCATCTTGTGCGAGATATAAACAATGCCGCAGCCGCGCTCTTTCAGCTTGCGGATGATGGTGAACAGGTGATTGACCTCTTTCTCCGTCAGCGAGGAGGTCGGTTCATCCATGATGACGATTTTGGCGTCGTAGGAGAACGCCTTGGCGATCTCGATCATCTGCATCTGCGATACCGACAGGTTGCCCACCTTTTCGCGCGGGTTGATGTCGATATCCAGCTCGTCGAAGATCGCCTGGGTGTCTTTGAGCATTTTTTCCTGATCGACGAACAGGCCTTTGGTCGGATAGCGCCCCAGCCACATGTTGTCCATCACGGTGCGCTGCAGCACCAGGTTCAGCTCCTGGTGCACCATGGAAACGCCGTGCTCCAGCGCTTCTTTCGAACTCTTGAAATCGATCTCCCGGCCCTGAAACACAATGCTGCCGCTGTCTTTTTTGTAAATGCCGAACAGGCATTTCAGCAACGTCGATTTACCCGCGCCGTTCTCCCCCATCAGGGCGTGAATCGAGTGCGGGCGGACGCGTAAATTGACATTGTCCAAGGCTTTGACGCCGGGAAATGACTTACAGATATCCGTCATTTCCAGCAGAAATTCGCGTGAGCTATCGGCCATAAATACACCTGGCTTAACGATCTTGCAGTCGTAAACATCCCCGCCGGCGGTATTCCTGGTGTTGGCGCCGCCGGCGGGGTCTTAGCGGGATCTCAATTCTTATTTAACAAACTGAGACAGGTTGTCTTTATCTACGCCGACGTAAGGAATACGCACGACTTTATTTTCGATTTTATATTGGGTGCCTTCGGTGGCCGGTTTGCCCGCCGCCAGGTTTTTCGCCAGCTCGAAGGTGGCTTTCGCCTGGTTGTCGGCGTCGTTCAGCACCGTGCCCGCCATCGCGCCGGATTTCACCAGCGCCAGCGCTTCAGGCAAGGCATCGACGCCAAACACCGGGATACTGGTCTTGTTGTGCGCTTTCAGCGCTTCCACCGCGCCCATTGCCATGGCGTCGTTGTTGGCGATCACCACTTCGATCTTGTTGGCGTTCGGGCCGGAGAGCCAGGCGTCCATCTTGTCTTTCGCCTGCGCGGTATCCCACATCGCGGTATCCATCTGGAGCTGCTGGGTCTTGATGCCTTTTTCGTTCAGCGTTTTCACCACGTAGGTGGTGCGCGCTTCGGCATCCGGGTGGCCCGGTTCGCCCTTCAGCAGCACATACTGGATCTGGCCGTCTTTGTTCAGATCCCAGGCCGGGTTGGCTTTCCAGTGTTTGGCGATCAGCTCGCCTTGGATCACGCCGGATTCTTTGGAATCGGTGCCGACGTAATACGCCTTGTCGTAGCTGTCCAGCGCCTTGCGGGAAGGTTCTTTGTTGTAGAACACCACCGGGATATCGTTTGCGCGCGCCTTATCGATAACCACCGGCGCCGCAGCTGGGTCGACCAGGTTGATCGCCAGCGCTTTCACGCCCTTGGCCAGCAGCACGTCGATCTGATCGTTCTGCTTGGACTGGTCGTTCTGCGAGTCATTCATCAGCAGGGTGACGTCCGGTGAAGCCTTGGCGTCTTTCTCAATAGCCTTACGCACCACCGACATGAAGTTGTCGTCGTACTTGTAAATCGTGACGCCAATACGGGTGTCAGCATGGGCTGCGGCGCCAAACATCATGGCTGCGGCCATGGCGGCCAGGGTGAAAACCTTCTTATTCATTGTCAGTCTCCGGTTCTGTGTAGGGTATTACTCGTCTTTGAGCCAATGGTCACCGGCAGTGCGCACACCCCAGGCCAGGCGATTTCCACTCAACACCTGTCGTCCGTGGATCTTGTTATTTCCGAGAAATGCTGTGTCAGCGCGAGGTAAAGGTTGCAGCGGCAAGGGCCTTTGCGCCGGAAAACGCCTAGAGCATAGACGGCGCGATGTTAATATTCTGTGAATTTTCTCACAGATTGAAAACGGTTACACAAGATTAAATCGTCAGAGAGTGACCGTCGCCTCACTTTGCCAGGGGGCGACAGAATGGCGCCGCACCAGCGTCGGCATGAACAGATGAGCGGCCTGCGGCTCCGCCAGGCCCGCTGCGCCCTGCAACGCCAGCTCGGTGGCCAGCGTGGCCATCGAGACGATCGGATAGCGCACCGTGGTGAGTTTGGGGCTGGTGTAACGCGCGATGGGGATGTCGTCGAAGCCGATCAGCGAGAAATGCTGCGGCACTGTGATACCGTTTTCTTTCAGCACCGCCATGGCGCCGGCGGCCATGGCGTCGTTGTAGGCGAACACCGCGCTCAGCTGTAGGTTACGCCCCAGCAGCTCCACCATCGCTGCCTCGCCGCCCTGCAAATCCGGCGAACCGTAGGCGCGCCAGTTGTCGGGCGTGGCCAGCCCGGCGGCGGCCATCGCCTGCGCATAGCCCTGCTGGCGCAGCGGCCCGTCTTCGATCGGGTGATTGGAGCCTAGATAGCCGATGCGTCGATGGCCCTGCGACAGCAAAAGACGCATCGCCATTTCCGCGCCGCAGACGTTATCCAGCCCGACGCAGCGCGGCTCATAGCCGGGGATAATCCGGTTGATCAGCACCATGCCCGGTACCTGCTCCAGAAAACCGATCAGCTCGGCGTCGCTCAGGGCTTTGGCATGAACAATCAGGGCATTACAGCGCTGGCGGATCAGCACTTCGATCGCGTGGCGCTCTTTGTCCGCCTGATGATAACTGTTGCCGATCAGCAGGTATTTGTGGTGTTTCTGCGCCACCGTGTCTACCGCTTTCACCAGCGCGCCGAAGAACGGGTCGGAGACGTCCATCACCACCACGCCCAGGGTATCGCTGCTTTGGGTCGCCAACGCCTGCGCGTTGGCGTTGGGGCGATAGCCCAGCTCCGCCACCGCCTGCAGCACCTGCTCGCGCGTCTCCTTGCTGGTCAGCGCGCTGTGGTTCAGCACGCGGGAGACGGTCGCCACGGAGACCCCGGCGCGTTTCGCCACGTCGCGAATGGTGATCGGATGAACTGAAGGCATGTGGGATCCTGAAATCAGGGTAGTGGCCGGTGGCGCTATCCTACCCCGATTGGTCCGCTGCTCGCGTGAATTACGTCACAGGAAAGAAAACGTTTACATACATTTTTTTAACCTGTCGGCAGACGCTCACTTCAGCGCTTTGGGTTCCGCTGCGCCGGCGGCCAGCTGCGTCAGCTTGCGCCACAGCCACTCCATCGGCCCCTGAGCGAAGTAACGCAGCCACAGTGCGGAAAACGCCAGGTTGGCCAACCAGACCAGCGGCACGAACGCCAACAGCTGCAGCCGGTCGAACTGCTCATAGAGGCCGAAGCGATAAAACAGCGTGGTGCAGATCAGCGTTTGCAGCAGGTAGTTGCTCAGCGCCATGCGTCCCACCAGGGTCAGCCAGTGGGCGATGCGCATGCGCGACAGCGCGGGCCAGAAACCGTAGCACAGCGCCAGATAGCCCATCGCCTGCAGCGGGGCGCCCAGCTCGCGCGGCACCTGCAGCAGGAAACCGCTCCAGCGATAGTCCCAGTGGACCTGCCATTGCAGCGCCACCGCCGGCAGCTGGATCAGCACCGAAAGCGGCAGCAGCCACGCCGCCTGCCGCAGGTAATAACCGGAGGAATAACTACCGCGCAGCCAGCCGCTGCGCATCAGCCCGGCGCCGAACAGCATCAGCCCCGCCAGCTCCCAGCCATACTGCGCACCGATGGCCAGCAGGCTGGACGAGAGCAGATCGGCGCGGCTGCGCCAGGCTTCGAAACCGCCCTGCAGCTTCCAGAACTTCTCGTACTGCAGCTCCGCCACGCCCGGCTGCCAGAAATTGCCCGGTTCACCGTGCGAAACGAAGCCGAGCAGCAGCAGCACCGCTACGCCGATCAGATACAACACCACGCCGGTTTTCAGCAGCTGGAAGGTTTCTTTGGCTTCGCGGATCATGCGCCAGCACACCAGGCCGATCAGCCCGTAGGCCAGCAGAATATCGCCGTCCCACAGGAAGATGGCGTGTGCGAGGCCGAACAGCACCAGCCACGACAGCCGCGCGCGGATCCAGCTTTTGCCGCGCCGCAGCAGCATTTGCAGCCCGGCACCGAACAACAGCGCGAACATCGCCAGAAACTTGGCCTGGGCGAAGAGATCGAGCAGCGCCCAGGTCCAGGCGTCGCGCGACGACGGCATGCCCAGATAGGCCGGGTTGAGATAGGCGGCCTTCGGCAAGCCGAAGGCGCTGATGTTCAGCAATAAAATGCCGAGAATGGCGATGCCGCGCACGCAGTCCAGCGTGGCGATGCGCGGCAGAGGGTGACTGTTCATTTTTTATCGCTGTCTTCCGCTCATGAAAAAGGCGCCCGCAGGCGCCTGTTGTCGTCGTGCGGGTCGCCCCGCAACGCCATCACCCCTGGTGATGACGCACCGCGCGCAGGAACTCCTGGCGGGTATTCTGGCTGGACTTGAACAGCCCCCCCAACGAGGTGGTGGTGGTGGCGCTGGTCGCGTCGCGGATGCCGCGCGCCTTGACACAATAATGGACCGCATCGATCGATACCGCCACGTTATTGGTGCCGAGCAGAGTCTGCAGCGCCACCAGGATCTGTTGGGTCAGGCGCTCTTGCACCTGCGGACGCTGGGAGAAGAACTGCACGATGCGGTTGATCTTCGACAGGCCGATCACCGAGTCTTTCGGGATATAGGCCACGGTGGCCTTGCCGTCGATGGTCACGAAGTGGTGCTCGCAGGTGCTGGTCAGCGTGATATCGCGCACCGTCACCATCTCATCCACCTTCATTTTGTTCTCGATGACGGTGATTTTCGGGAAGTTGGCGTAGTCCAGCCCGGAGAAGATCTCGTCGACATACATTTTGGCGATGCGATGCGGCGTCTCCGCCAGGCTGTCGTCGGACAGATCGAGATTCAGCAGCTGCATGATTTCGGTCATGTGCTCTTTGATGCGGCGCTTGCGCGTTTCGCGATCCAGCACTTCCCCGCGCAGCGGCGTCTCCAGACCACGCTCTTCCAGCGCCGCATGCACCAGCGCGGCTTCTTTACTTAATGATGTCATGTACTTGTTCTCCTGCGGACGGAACCCGCCGGCGGCCTGGTAGGGCGTGCGGCCGGCGAATTGCTTGCTCTCGTGACGGCAGAGTTTTCGTGATGGATAACGTGAACCCGGTCAAGATTTTGCCCCCACTGTAGATGAGAGCGCGGCGATTATCCAGTGATAGTGCTTCATCCGCAGGTGAAATATTCGCATTTAGCACAATCAGGCCGGCTGCGGGATTCCACGTTTTTTGTATGGATTTTAATCAGCTCATCGCCGTTTTTTGCGCCAGCCGCCGCGCCGGGGTATTCACCACCAGCGCACCAGCCGCCAACAGCGCCGCCACCGCCACATACAACGCCGGCTCCAGCCGATGGGTCATGGCGGTCGACAGCGCCGACAACATCGGCCCGACCAGTTGGCCGATCGCATAACCGGTGGTCAGCAACCCGGCCATATAGCGCGCATGGCGCGGCACCAATTCACGGCCGTGCTGAAGGGCGAGCTGCACCACGCAGAGAAAACCGCCGCCGGTCAGCAACGCCCCCAACGCCAGGCCGGCCACGCCCGGCACCACTTCGGCGCTCAGCACGCCCAGCGCCTGTATCCACAGCGTGATCGCCAGCCGGCTCTGGGTGGTCAGCCTGTGGCGAGTCAAAATGCCGATAACGATCCCCAGCACCGCCGCGCCGCCGAACACCGGCCAGACGAACTGCGCGAACAGGCTACCGGGAAAACGTGCCGCCGCCATCTGCGACAAGAACGTCGCCGGCAGGATGTAGCCGAACCCGGCCAGGCTGTAACTCCACACCAGGCGTTTAAGCGCCGGCGTCAGCAGCAGCGGCTCCGGGGCCACGTCCGGGCGATGCAGCTCGCCGCTGCGCGGCAGAAAGGCGCTAATTCCTCCGACCAACACCAGCGCCAGCCCGCCATACACCAGCCAGGCCTGCGCTGCCGTCAGCCCCAGCGTGTTGATGCCCACCGCCAGCATGCCGCTGAGGAAGATACCGGCACCCGGCCCGGCGAACACCGCCGCGCTCAGCGCCGGCCGGCCGTAGTGCGCCAACCGCTCGTTGGTCCAGGCCGCCACCAGCACCATCGCCCAGCCGCTGGCCCAGCCGATGACGAAGCGCAGCGCGCCGTGGGTCCATTCATCCTGCGCCAGCGCCGACAGCAGCGTCAGCGCCATCGCGCCCCATACGCCCAGCCACAGACGCCGCTCGACGTGGCGCGTGGCGCGCATCGCGTCGTAGGCACCGCACAGGTAGCCCAAATAGTTGATCGCCGCCACCAGCCCGGCGCCGGTCAGGCTGAACTGGTGTTCCGCGATCATCAGCGGCACCTGGGGAGTGAAAGCGAAGCGGCCAATGCCCATCGCGACGATCAGTGCGGCAAAACCGCTCAAGGCAATACGTAAAGCCATACCGGTATCCAAAAGGTTAAAAGAAAGTTGCCAGTATCATGCCGCAGTATTAAACTCACAAAAACTGAATAATAGTTATCAAGTTCATCACGAAACGAGAATATTATGGATCTGACCCAGCTTCGCATGTTCTGCTGCGTGGCGGAAACCGGCTCGGTCGCCCGCGCCGCCGAGCAGCTGCACCGCGTGCCGTCGAATTTGACCACCCGGCTGCGCCAGCTCGAACAGGAGCTGGGCGCCGATCTGTTTATCCGCGAAAAACAGCGCCTGCGCCTGTCGCCGATGGGCCATAACTTTCTGTGCTACGCCAATCGCATCCTGGCGCTGAGCGACGAGGCGATGAGCATCACCCACGCCGGCGAACCGGCGGGCAACTTCGCCCTCGGCTCGATGGAAAGCACCGCCGCTACCCGCCTGCCCTCGCTGCTGGCGGCTTACCACCAGCGCTTCTCGCAGGTTTCGCTGTCGCTGACCACCGGTACCTCCGGCGAAATCGCCGATCGAGTGCGCGCCGGCACGCTGGCCGCGGCGCTGGTCGACGGGCCGGTACCCTATGACGAGCTGAACGGCTGCATCGCCTATCCTGAACATATGGTGGTGATCTCCTGTCTCGATCACGCGCCGATCCACAGCGCCAAAGACGCCAATGGCGAGACGCTGTTCGCCTTTCGCGCCAGCTGCTCCTACCGCCTGCGGCTGGAGGCCTGGTTCAAGCGCGAAGGCGCGCGGCCGGGGCAAATTATGGAGATCCAGTCCTATCACGCCATGCTGGCCTGCGTCGCCAGCGGCGCCGGGCTGGCGATGATCCCGCATTCGGTGCTGAGCCTGCTGCCGGGCCATGAGCGGGTTCGGGTTCACACCCTGCCGCCGGACGTGGCCGACACCGCCACCTGGTTGCTGTGGCGCCGCGACGCGTTCGGGCCGAACGTGCGCGCGCTGAAAGAGTTGATTATTGAACAGACGGAAACCGCCGCTGTTGATGAAAGCACCCCCAACGATTTATCAGACGTTGTCGATATCGCCTGATTTAAAAAGAAAACCACTGAGGAGACTATGATGGAGATGATCAAAACCCGCGCCGCCGTTGCCTGGGGCCCGAACCAGCCGCTGAAGATCGAAGAAGTCGAGCTGATGCCACCGCAAAAAGGCGAAGTGCTGGTGCGGATCGTCGCCACCGGCGTTTGTCACACCGATGCCTACACCCTGTCCGGCAAAGATCCGGAAGGCGTGTTCCCGGCGATCCTCGGCCACGAGGGCGGCGGCGTGGTGGAAGCGGTCGGTGAAGGCGTCACCAGCGTGGCGGTCGGCGATCACGTGATCCCGCTCTACACCCCGGAGTGCGGCGAGTGCAAATTCTGTAAATCCGGCAAGACCAACCTGTGCCAGGCGATCCGCGCCACCCAGGGTAAAGGGCTGATGCCGGACGGCACCACCCGCTTCTTCAAGGACGGCAAGCCGATCTTCCACTACATGGGCACGTCCACCTTCTCCGAGTACACCGTGGTGCCGGAAATCTCACTGGCGAAAATCAACAAGGAAGCGCCGCTGGAAGAAGTGTGCCTGCTGGGCTGCGGCGTGACCACCGGCATGGGCGCGGTGATGAACACCGCCAAAGTGCAACCGGGCGACACCGTGGCGATCTTCGGCCTGGGCGGCATCGGCCTGTCGGCGATCATCGGCGCGCAGATGGCCGGCGCGGGCCGCATCATCGGCATCGACATCAACACCAGCAAGTTCGATCTGGCCCGCAAGCTGGGCGCCACCGATCTGATCAACCCGAAAGACTATGACAAGCCGATTCAGGAAGTGATCGTCGAGCTGACCGACGGCGGCGTCGATTTCTCCTTCGAGTGCATCGGCAACGTCAACGTGATGCGTTCCGCGCTGGAGTGCTGCCACAAGGGCTGGGGCGAATCGGTGATCATCGGCGTCGCAGGCGCGGGCGAAGAGATCTCGACCCGTCCGTTCCAACTGGTCACCGGCCGCGTCTGGCGTGGTTCGGCGTTCGGCGGCGTCAAGGGCCGTTCGCAGCTGCCGGGCATCGTCGAGCGCTATCTGGACGGCGAATTCGCACTGAACGACTTTATCACCCACACCATGGGGCTGGAGCAGATCAACGAAGCGTTCGATTTGATGCACGAAGGCAAATCGATCCGTTCCGTCATCCACTTCGACCAATAAGCCAGGAGGCAGAGATGACGTTGTCATTGGAACTTCTCGAAGAGCACCGCATGTTCGGCGGCTGGCAGCAGCGCTATCGCCACGCGGCGCAGAGCCTGAATTGCAACATGACATTCAGCATCTACCTGCCGCCGCCGCGCGATGACAACCCGCCGCCGGTGCTGTACTGGCTGTCGGGGCTGACCTGCAACGACGAGAACTTCACGTTGAAAGCCGGCGCGCAGCGCATCGCCGCCGAGCTGGGTCTGGTGCTGGTGATGCCGGACACCAGCCCGCGTGGCGACGAAGTGCCGAACGACGAAGGCTACGATCTGGGCCAGGGCGCCGGGTTCTACCTGAACGCCACCCAGGCGCCGTGGGATCGCCATTTCCGCATGTACGACTACATCAGCGCCGAACTGCCGGCGCTGATCGAACAGCACTTCAGCGTCAGCGATCGTCAGTCGATCTTCGGCCACTCGATGGGCGGCCACGGCGCGCTGATCATGGCGTTTCGCAATCCGCAGCGCTTCCGCTCGGTATCGGCCTTCGCGCCGATCGTTAACCCGTGCCAGGTGCCGTGGGGCCGCAAGGCGTTCACCGCCTATCTGGGCAGCGACGAAAGCCAGTGGCTGCAGTACGACAGCTGCCATCTGCTGGCCAGCGGCGCGGAAAAAATGCCGGTCCTTATCGACCAGGGCGACGACGACCAGTTCCTGGCCGACCAGCTGCAACCGGCGCGGTTGGCGGAGCTGGCGCGCCAGCACGACTGGCCGCTGACGCTGCGCATTCAGCCGGGGTACGATCACAGCTACTTCACCATCGCCACCTTCGTGGAAGATCACCTGCGCTTCCACGCCGAGCACCTGTTCCGCTGATAAAAAAATCCGGGCGGTTAACCGCCCGGATTTCTTCAAAAACCATCATTGCCATATCCCTTCCTCATCCCTGTAATATACATGCGTCAAATTTTCATCAAAAAACTCTAAAACAGGGGTATGCCAATTCAGCGATACCCTCACCCCTTCAGTTTCGGATCGAGCGCGTCGCGCAATCCGTCGCCCAACAGGTTGAAGGCCAGCACGGTGATGAATATCGCCAGGCTGGGGAAGATCGCCACGTGCGGCGCGATCACCATATCGGCGCGCGCCTCGTTGAGCATCGCCCCCCACTCCGGCATCGGCGGCTGGGCGCCCAGGCCCAGAAACGACAGGCTGGCGGCGGTGATGATCGAGGTGCCGATACGCAGGGTGAAATAGACCACGATCGAAGACAGGGTGCCCGGCAGAATGTGCCGCAGGATGATGGTCCAGTCCGAGGCGCCGATGCTGCGCGCCGATTCGATATAGGTCAGGTGCTTCAGCACCAGCGTATTGCCGCGCACCAGGCGGGCGAAGGCCGGAATGCTGAAGATCGCCACCGCGACGATCACGTTGACCATGCCGCTGCCCATGATCGCCACCACGCCGATCGCCAGCAGAATGCCGGGAAACGCGAACAGCACATCGCAGACGCGCATGGTGAGACGATCCCACCAGCCCTCATAGTAGCCGGCCAGCAGCCCCAGCAGGGTGCCGATCGCCCCGCCCGCCAGCACCGAGAACACCCCGGCCGCCAGCGAAATGCGCGTGCCCATCAGGATGCGGCTGAAGATATCGCGCCCGAGGGAATCGACGCCCAGCCAGTGCATCAGCGAAGGCCCTTCGTTCAGCCGGTCGTAATCGAAATAGTTTTCCGCATCGAACGGTGCCAGATAAGGCGCCAGCAGCGCCGCCGCAATCAGCAGCAGCACCAACAGGCCGGCGACCAGCGCCGCCCGCTGGCGACGAAAGCGCCGCCAAAACTCGCTCCACGGCGTGCGTACCGCGTTGGAGTCGATAAGCGGCATCGCCTTCAGTGCGGCGTTGCGCCGCCAATGCTTAATCATGCCGCGCCCTCATTGATAACGAATCGCCGGGTTGATCGCCGCGTACAGCATATCCACCAGCAGGTTGATCAGAATGAACTCCAGCGAGAACAGCAGCACCTCGGCCTGGATCACCGGGTAATCGCGCATCTCCACCGAGTCCACCAGCAACCGCCCCAGCCCCGGCCAGTTGAACACCTTCTCCACCACGATCGAACCGCCGAGCAGGAAGCCGAACTGCAGCCCCATCATGGTCACCACCGGGATCATC
Source organism: Serratia sp. SSNIH1 (assembly GCF_002935055.1). Classification (NCBI taxonomy): domain Bacteria; kingdom Pseudomonadati; phylum Pseudomonadota; class Gammaproteobacteria; order Enterobacterales; family Yersiniaceae; genus Serratia; species Serratia sp. SSNIH1. The sequence goes on along the minus strand of NZ_CP026383.1, from coordinate 2,094,321 downwards.
GCGTTGCGCAGGCCGTGTTTCATCACCACCACGCTTTCCCGCACGCCCTTGGCGCGCGCGGTGCGCATGTAGTCCTCCTGCAGCACCTCGACGAACGAAGCGCGGGTGAAGCGCGCCATCACCGCCGCCACCGCCGCCCCCAGGGTGATAGAAGGCAGAATGTAGTGACGCCAGCTGTCGGCGCCCACCGTCGGCAGCCACCCCAGTTCGACCGAGAACACCTGCATCAGCAGCATGCCGAGCGCAAAGGCCGGGAACGAGATCCCCGACACCGCCAGCGTCATGCCGAGGCGATCCGGCCAGCGGTTGCGCCACACCGCCGACACCACGCCGATCGCCAGGCCGAACGCCACCGCCCACAGCATGCTGGTGACGGTCAGCCAGAAGGTCGGCATAAAGCGCGAGGCGATCTCTTCGCTCACCGGGCGTTTGGACACCATCGAGATGCCGAAGTCGCCCCGCAGCGCGTTGACGAAGAAGTGCGCGAACTGCTGCGGCAGCGGCTTATCCAGCCCCAAATCCTTGCGCACCAGCTGCACCACCGCCTCGTCGGCCTCCGGCCCCGCCGCCAGCCGCGCCGGATCGCCCGGCAGCAGGTGGACGAACAGGAACACCAGCACCGCCACGATCAGCAGCGTCGGGATCAGGCCCAGCAGTCGTTTCAGAAAATAATTGAGCATCTCATTCCTTCCCCCGCCCGCCGCCGTCTGGCCGCAGGCGGGGATGGGCGCCTTATTTCAGATCGGCGTTATCAAAGTTGAACGAGGTATCCGGCATCACGTAGAAGCCGCTCAGCTGTTTGCTGTTGGCCGACAACAGACGTTCGGTCGCCAGGAAGATCCAGGGCGCGTCGGCCCAGATGCGATCCTGCGCGTCCTGATACAGTTTCTGCTTCTCGGCGCGATCGGTGGTCGCCAGCGCGTCGGTCAGATCCTTGTCCACCTGCGGGTTGCTGTAGAACGCGGTGTTGAACTGCTTCGGCGGCGCCGCCTGGGTAGAGAACAGCGGCGACAGCGCCCAGTCCGCTTCCCCGGTCGAGGCCGACCAGCCGGTGTAGAACAGCCGCACCCCGGTGTCCTTCACCCCGACGCTCTCCACCTGCGCCGCACGCTGCCCGGCATCCATCGCCGTCACCGTCACTTTCACCCCCACCTGCGCCAGCTGCTGCTGGGTGAACTGCAGCACCTTCTGCGCGGTGCTGTGGTTGTGAGACGACCACAGCGTAGTGGTGAAACCGTTCGGGTAGCCGGCCTCTTTCAGCAGCTCGCGTGCCTTGGCCGGATCGTACGGCCAAGGCTTATAGCGGGCGGCGAAGTCGATGGCCGGCGGCACCGGGCCCTCCGCCGGCACCGCGTAACCGGCGAACGCCACCTTGATCAGCGCGTCCTTATTGATGGCGTAGTTCAGCGCCTGGCGCACCTTCGGGTTGTCGAACGGCTTTTGGGTGACGTTCATGCTGATGTAACGCTGCAGGATCGACGGCGCGGCCACCACGTCCAGCTTGGCGTTGCCCTCCAGCACCTTGGCCTGCTCGTAAGGGATGGGGAAGGCGAAGGTCGCCTCGCCGGTCTGCAGCATCGCCGCGCGGGTGTTGTTATCCACCACCGGGCGCCAGGTGATGCTGTCGAGCTTCGGCAGCCCCGGCTGCCAGTAGCCGTCGAACTTCTTCACCTTGACGAAATCGGTCTGGTTCCAGGTCACGAACTGATACGGCCCGGTACCGACCGGGTGGAAACCGATCTCCTTGCCGTATTGCTTCAGCGCCGCCGGCGAGATGATCGCCGCCGCCGGGTGCGCCAGGTTGTTGACGAACGCCGAGAACGGCGCCTTCAGCACGATCTTCACCGTATTGGCGTCCACCGCTTCGGTTTTGTCGATCATCTTGAACAGGTTGTAGCGCTTGAGGTGGCTGTCCGGGTTGCTGGCGCGATCGAGGTTGATCTTCACCGCCTCGGCGTTGAGCGCGGTGCCGTCGTGGAATTTAATCCCCTGGCGCAGTTTGACCGTGTAGGTCAGGCCGTCTTTGCTGACCTCATAGCTGTCCGCCAGCACGTTCACCAGCTTCATGTCCTTATCGAAGCCGAACAGCCCCTGATAGAAAGACTTGGCCACCGCCTGCGACAGCGTGTCGTTGGCGTCGTAAGGATCGAGGGTGGTGAAGTTGGAGGCCACGGCGATCACCGCGTCCTTCGCCGCCCAGACCGGGCCGGTTCCCGCCGCCAGCAGTACGGCGGCCAACAGCGCATTGCGTTTGAATGTGTGCTTCATGTCGCTTGTCTCTCCTGAGGTCTTTAAAAAGCACCGGCGATCGGGTGGCGGGCGACAAAGTGCCCGGCGCCAACCTGCACCAGCGGTGCGGTAACGGGTTCATCGCCCAGCGCGCGCACTGGGCTCGGGATCTCATCGGCCGGCAGCGGCTGCCGTTTGTGGGCATGAGCGGGATCGGCCACCGGCACCGCCGCCATCAGCTTGCGAGTATAGGGGTGCTGCGGATTGTCGAACACCGCCTGCCGTGGGCCGATCTCGACGATCTGCCCGAGGTACATCACCGCCACCCGGTGACTGATGCGCTCCACCACCGCCATGTCGTGTGAAATAAACAGAAAAGCGATGCCGAACTCGCGCTGCAGATCGAGCAACAGATTGACGATCTGCGCCTGAATCGACACGTCCAGCGCCGAGACCGCCTCGTCGGCGATCACCACTTTCGGGTTCAGCGCCAGCGCGCGCGCGATGCAGATGCGCTGGCGCTGGCCGCCGGAGAATTCGTGCGGGTAGCGGCGCGCATGCTCCGGCAGCAGGCCGACGCGCTCCAGCAGCCAGGCCACCCGTTGCTCCGCCTCCCGGCCGCGCATCACGTTGTGCACCAGCAGCGGCTCCATGATGGAAAAACCGACCGTCAGGCGCGGATCGAGCGAGGCGTAAGGATCTTGAAAGATGAACTGAATATCGCGCCGCAGATGCTGCAGCGCCGGCCCCTTCAACTGATCGATTCGCCGCCCGGCGAAGGTGATGGTGCCGCTTTGGCTGTCCACCAGCTTCAGCAGAGAGCGCCCGGTGGTGGACTTGCCGCAGCCGGACTCGCCCACCAGCCCCAGCGTCTCGCCGGGGTAAAGATCGAAACTGACGTTTTCCACCGCGTGCACCCGGCGAGTGACCCGATTGAACAATCCGCCGCGCAGATCAAAGCGCGTAACCAGATGCTCCACCCGCAGGATCGGCGCGGCGCCTGGCGGCACGGTATCCTGCGGCGCCGTATCCCCCTCGCCGCCCGGCAGCGGAAACTTCGCCGGCAGCGGCCGATCGGCCATCGCCCCCAGCTTCGGCACCGCCGCCAGCAGCGCCCGGGTATAGGCCTGTTGCGGCGCGGCGAACAGCTCGCGCACCCGATTTTGCTCCACCTGCTCACCGCGGCGCATCACCAGCACCCGGTCGGCGATCTCCGCCACCACGCCCATGTCGTGAGTGATGAAGATCACCCCCATCTGCATCTCCCGTTGCAGCACGCGGATCAGCTGCAGGATCTGCGCCTGGATGGTGACGTCGAGGGCGGTGGTGGGCTCATCGGCGATCAGCAACGCCGGCCTGCAGGAGAGCGCCATGGCGATCATCACGCGCTGGCGCATGCCGCCGGAAAGCTGGTGCGGGTAGCGCCCCAGCACCTCTTTGGCCTCCGGAATGCGCACCAGGTCGAGCATGCGCAGCGCCTCCTGGCGCGCGCTGCGGCGATCCATGCCCTGATGCAGGCGCAGCGATTCGGCGATCTGCTCGCCGACCGGAAACACCGGGTTGAGCGAGGTCATCGGCTCCTGGAAGATCATCGCCATGTCGGCACCACGCACCGTACGCAGCGTACTCTGTGAGGCCTGAGCGAGATCGAGCAACGCGCCGTCACGTCGGCGCAGCGTCATGGCACCGCTGACGATGCGCCCGCCGCCCTGCTCCACCAACCGCATCAGCCCCAGCGAAGTCACCGATTTACCGGAGCCGGACTCACCGACGATCGCCAGCGTCTCGCCGCGCTCGAGATCGAACGACAGGTTACGCACCGCTGCCACGGCGCCGTCCGGTTGAGGAAAGCTGATGCTCAGATCGCGCACCGTCAGCACCCGCTGCGGCGGCAATGACAACCCGCTGCCGGCGGGTCGAAGTGAAACGTCGGTCATGCACCCTCCCGGTGAACGCTTAGCGGTAAATCCCGACGGACGGCGCATCGCCGACATAGCCAAAACCGCGATACATCCCCTCGCAGTTGAACGGCAGCGCGATATTGCCGTGGCGATCGACGGCGATCATGCCGCCGCTGCCACCGAGCGCCGGCAGCTTCTCCATCACCACCCGATCGCTGGCGGCCTGCAGGCTGAGGCCACCGTATTCGATCAGGGCGGAGACGTCATAGGCCGCCACGCCGCGCATGAAGATTTCGCCGGTGCCGGTGCTGGAGACCGCCACCGTGGCGTTGTTGGCATAGCAGCCGGCGCCGATGATCGGCGTGTCGCCTACCCGCCCGGCCTGCTTGTTGGTCATGCCGCCGGTCGAAGTCGCGGCGGCAAGGTTGCCCAGCGCATCCAGCGCCACCGCGCCGACGGTGCCGAATTTACGATCGGGGTCGAGCGGCTCGCCGGCCTGCGCCGCACCGTCGTGATCGAGCAATACCCGGCCCTGCTCCGCCTGGGCCCGGTGCAGCTGATCGAAACGTTCCTGGGTAAAGAAGAAATCGGGGGCGACCATTTCCAGGCCGTGGGCCGCGGCAAACTGCTCGGCGCCTTCGGTGGCAAACAGCACGTGTTCGCTGTTTTCCAGCACCGCGCGCGCCGCCAGCACCGGGTTGCGGATGCGGCTGACGCCGGCGACGGCGCCGGCATCGCAGGTGCGGCCGTCCATCACGCAGGCATCAAGCTCGTGGGTGCCCCGATGAGTGAACACCGATCCTTTACCGGCGTTGAACAGCGGGCACTCTTCGAGCAGCCGCACCGCTTCGGTCACCGCGTCCAGCGCGCTGCCGCCCTGCGCCAGTATCGCCTGCCCGGCGGCCACGATCTCGGACAGTGCCTGGATATACAGCCGTTCTTTTTCCGCACTCAGCGCCGCCCGGGTAATTGCGCCCGCGCCGCCATGAATGGCAATCACTGGTTTGCTCATTTGCCTGACACCCTGTGTTAATCCCGCCGTTGCACAGCGAATAAGCTGAGCGCGGTATCATTATTATTCAGTCTTTTTCGACTCTATTTAGTCCTACAGTGGAAGTACAGCATAACGTCCACGTCCCGCTTTTAGCGTAGTCCGCTTAGACCGTTTCGCACCTTGAAATAGCTTATTGGAATAAAAACAGCAGGTTATAAAAAACGGCAAACCGCCGATCCTGCGGCTGAGATTATTGGTAATTTCGCGTGCGGAAATAGCGGCATGGCATAAGGAAATAAACGTTCGCGCTGAATAACGCTTATTGCGGCGCCCGGCCTGCTGTTTTTTTCCGGCCGGGCGCAGATGATCCAACGATTAAAAACCCGATCCAGGCTGTTGTAAAAAGGCCTCTTCTTCCGGCGTGCTGGTGCGCCCCAATATCGCATTGCGATGCGGGTAGCGGCCGAAACGATCGATGATCGCCTTATGCCGCAGCTCGAACTCCAGCTGGTCGCCGTTGTTGAGCTCGGTGTACAACGCCAGCGCCTGCTGATGGATCAGCGGCGATTCCGAATGCATGAACGGCAGATAGAGGAAGCCGCGCTGCTCACGGCTCAGCCGTTCGCACTCGCCGCTGCGGATCGCCTCCTGCGCCAGGATCAGCGCCATGCCGTCGCAGGCGAACGACTGCGGCGTGCTGCGGAACAGGTTGCGGCTGAACTGATCGAGCACGATTACCTCCGCCAGGCGTCCTTCGATGGTATCGCGCCAGTGCGCCAGCTCCCCCGCCGCCGCTGCCCGCCAAATTTCGCCGAAACGGCTGTGCAGCAGACGATCGAAATCGTCGTCCTTTTTAAACCACATGATCGGTTCGATCTCGTCGAACCAGAACTCGATAACCTGTTTATGCATCATGATTCTCCTCTGTTTTGCGCAGTTTATACCCGTTCGCCCCGGCGCCGCAGTACGAAAGATGGCAAGCATAACCCGTTCTCCCCCCCGGCGTTCTCTGCCATAATACCCGCACTTTGTCGCTAATTTAGCGCACCCTGATTACGGAGTTCCCTTTATGGATCATTGCCATACTTCCGATCTCATTTCCCTGGAGCAAGCGCTGGAAAAAATGCTCGGGCAGATCGCCCCGCTGCAGCAGACCGAATCCGTTGCCCTGACCGCCGCCGCCGGCCGCATCACCGCCGCGCCGGTGGTCTCGCCGCTCGACGTGCCGCCGTTCGCCAACTCGGCGATGGACGGCTATGCGCTGCGCCTCGCCGATCTGGCGGCCAATGCGCCGCTGCCGGTCGCCGGTAAGGCCTTCGCCGGTGCGCCGTTCGACGGCCAATGGCCGGCCAACAGCTGCGTGCGCATCATGACCGGCGCCCCGATCCCGGCCGGGGCGGACGCGGTGGTCATGCAGGAGCAGGCCGAGGTGAGCGACCAGGGCGTGCGTTTTACCGCGCCGGTTGAAGCCGGCCAGAATATCCGTCTGGCGGGTGAAGACATTCGCCGGGGCGCGAGCGTGTTGCCGGCCGGCGTGAAGCTGGGCGCCGCGCAGCTGCCGCTGCTGGCTTCGCTTGGCGTCGCCGAAGTGCAGGTAATGCGTAAGCTGAAGGTGGCGGTGTTCTCCACCGGCGACGAACTGCAGCCGGTCGGCCAGCCGCTGCAGGCGGGCCAGATCTACGACACCAACCGTTTCGCGGTGCGCCTGATGCTGGAACAGCTGGGCTGCGAGGTGCTCGATCTCGGCATTATCCGCGACGCTCGCGATGCGCTGCGCGCCGCTTTCGAACGGGCGGACAGTCAGGCCGACGTGGTCATCAGCAGCGGCGGCGTCTCGGTCGGCGAGGCCGACTACACCAAACAGATGCTCGACGAACTGGGCCAGGTCAGCTTCTGGAAGCTGGCGATCAAACCCGGCAAACCCTTCGCCTTCGGCAAACTGGGCCACGCCTGGTTCTGCGGCCTGCCGGGCAACCCGGTTTCCGCCGCCCTGACCTTCTACCAGCTGGTGCAGCCGCTGCTGGCGAAGCTGGCCGGCCACAGCGACTGGCGCCTGCCGCCGCGCCTGCGGGCGCGCGCATTGACGCCGCTGAAGAAATCGCCGGGCCGCCTCGATTTCCAGCGCGGCGTGTTCAGCAGCAACGCCGCGGGCGAACTGGAGGTCAGCACCACCGGCCACCAGGGCTCGCACGTTTTCAGCTCCTACAGCCAAGGCAACTGTTTCATCGTGCTGGAGCGCGAACGCGGTTCGGTGGCGGTAGGCGAAACGGTGGAGATCGAGCCGTTCAACGCCCTGCTGAGGAGCTGAGCATGCTGCCGGAATTGACCGACGCCGAAGCGCTGCGCTACAACCGCCAGATCGTGCTGCGCGGCTTTGACTTCGACGGCCAGGAGAAGCTGAAGGCCGCCCGCGTGCTGATCGCCGGGCTGGGCGGGCTGGGCTGCGCCGCCGCGCCTTACCTGGCGGCGGCCGGCGTCGGCCATCTGGTACTGGTGGATTTCGACACCGTCTCGCTCTCCAATCTGCAGCGCCAGATCCTGCACCGCGACGATCGCATCGGCCAGAGCAAAGTCGCCTCCGCCAGGCAGGAACTGAGCGCCATCAACCCGCATATCCGCATCGACGCGATCGACGGCCGTTTGGAAGATGAGGCGGTTGCGGCAGAGATCGCCGCCTGCGATCTGGTGCTGGACTGCACCGACAACGTGGCGGCGCGCGACGCCCTGAACCGCCTGTGCCACGCGCAGCAAAGGCCGCTGGTTTCCGGCGCGGCGATCCGCATGGAAGGCCAGCTCAGCGTGTTCACCTATCAACCGGGCGAGCCCTGCTACCGCTGCCTGAGCCGGCTGTTCGGCGACAGCGCTCTCACCTGCGTCGAAGCGGGCGTGATGGCCCCGCTGGTCGGCACTATCGGTACCCTGCAGGCGATGGAAGCCATTAAGCTGCTGGCCGACTATGGTCAGCCGCTGCGCGGTAAGCTGTTGATGTTCGATGCGATGAGCATGCAGTTCCGCGAGATGAAACTGCCGAAGGATCCGCACTGCGAAGTGTGCGGCGGGGAGTGACGGATAAAAAAAGGGCGGGATAATTCCCGCCCTGATGCGTTGCCGCGAGGGTTACACGATGCCCTGGCTGCGCAGATAGTCTTCGTAGTTGCCGGTAAAGTCGATCACCTTGTTCGGGGTGATTTCCAGAATGCGCGTCGCCAGCGAGCTGACGAACTCACGGTCGTGGGAGACGAAGATCAGCGTGCCTTCGTACATCTCCAGCGCCATGTTCAGCGATTCGATGGATTCCATATCCAGGTGGTTGGTCGGTTCGTCCATCACCAGAATATTCGGGCGCTGCATCATCAGCTTGCCGAACAGCATGCGGCCCTTCTCACCACCGGACAGCACCTTCACTTTCTTCTTGATGTCGTCCTGGCTGAACAGCAAACGGCCCAGCACGCTGCGCACCGCCTGCTCGTCGTCTTTTTCCTGCTTCCACTGGCTCATCCAGTCGAACACGGTCAGGGTATCGTCGAACTCGTATTCGTGATCCTGCGCGTAGTAACCGATGCGGGCGTTTTCCGACCACTTCACGGTGCCGCTGTCCGGCTGTGCGTCGCCCACCAGCGTTTTCAGCAGGGTGGTTTTACCGATGCCGTTGGCGCCCAGTACCGCAACCTTCTCACCCACTTCCACCATCAGGTTCAGCTTGCTGAACAGCGGGCCATTGTCGAAGCCCTTGGTAAGCGCTTCCACTTCCAGCGCGTTACGGAACAGCTTCTTGTCCTGATCGAAACGGATGAACGGGTTCTGGCGGCTGGAGGCCTTCACTTCTTCCAGCTGGATCTTGTCGATCTGGCGGGCGCGCGAGGTGGCCTGCTTGGATTTGGAGGCGTTGGCGCTGAAGCGGCTGACGAACGATTGCAGCTCGTTGATCTGCGCCTTCTTCTTGGCGTTGTCGGCCAGCAGACGTTCACGCGCCTGGGTGGCGGCGGTCATGTATTCGTCGTAGTTGCCCGGATAAACGCGCAGTTCGCCGTAGTCCAGATCCGCCATGTGGGTGCAGACCATGTTCAGGAAGTGACGGTCGTGCGAGATGATGATCATGGTGCTGTTGCGTTCGTTCAGCACCTGCTCCAGCCAGCGAATGGTATCGATGTCCAGGTTGTTCGTCGGTTCGTCGAGCAGCAGAATTTCCGGATCGGAGAACAGCGCCTGCGCCAGCAATACGCGCAGCTTCCAGCCCGGCGCGATTTCGCTCATCGGGCCGTAGTGCTGTTCCACCGGAATGCCGACGCCAAGCAGCAGTTCGCCGGCGCGCGCTTCGGCGGTGTAACCGTCCATCTCGCCGTAGGCGACTTCCAGATCGGCCACTTTATAGCCGTCTTCTTCGCTCATCTCCGCCATGGCGTAGATGCGGTCGCGCTCTTCCTTCACCGCCCACAGCTCGGTGTGGCCCATGATCACGGTGTCCAGCACGCTGTATTGTTCGAAGGCGAACTGATCCTGGCGCAGTTTACCCAGGCGCTCATTCGGATCGAGGAACACGTTGCCGCCGGTCGGCGCCAAATCGCCGCCGAGGATTTTCATAAAGGTGGACTTGCCGCAGCCGTTGGCGCCGATCAGGCCGTAACGGTTGCCGCCGCCGAATTTGACAGAGATGTTTTCAAACAACGGCTTGCTGCCGAACTGCATGGTGATGTTGTTGGTGCTTAACACAGCGCTCGCTCTTTATACATAGGGAATGTGATTTGGCGCGCATTATGCCACAACGGGGTTCAGAGATCGCGGGAAGTTTTGGTGACATTTTGAGCGGTGGGTTCACACCGTTTGCCGGTGGGCATTGGCTTGCGTACAAAAAGTCTGCTAGATTCGGCGATTCATATTGAAAAGGATTTCTATGAAAAGCGCAAAGCAGATAGCCAACGACATGGCGGATGCCGTAAACATTGACAGCAATTTAGTACGCGGGTTTGCACAAGGTTTTATCAGTGTACCGGTCGATTTCTACTACCTGGGCTACGACTATATTGATACTGAAAACAGATGGTTAAACTCGCAAGATAAAGAGCGATTTATCAGACTCATCAAGTCAGGCCTGGCCAATAAAGCGAGCATCGAGAAAGTGGCTCATATCTTCATCGAAAACTTCGCCAGCAAAGTCAAATTTGAAGATGTTAAGGACATGACCATAAGAACATCAGGCAAACTCATCGGCAAATTCGCATTTAATCAGTTAGCCACCGCAAACATGGGATATATATTCTCTAAACAAATCATTCCACGACTTGTCTCGGGTGTTGCCGTTGGCTCAATTCTCACCGCTGGGGCAAGCATATCGCGCTCTGTCTATACATCACGCGACTTGAGGGCAAGAAACTCGCGGATGTATGATCAACTCAGACGCCTGGGAAACCTCGATCTGCTGTACTTTCTGTTAGAAAACAAAGTCCGACCATTCGAGGATGCCGTCTCGGTTTGGGAAAGAGATCGAAAGAAATTCAACCAAATTTGTCAGTACTTTTTTGCAAAGGTTAACGTATGAAGAACTTTATGCTGGTGGCTTTATCCAGAATTATTCAGGGCATAGGGTGTGGAGTGATAGCCCTCTCGCTATTGGCCATTGCCTGGTTCGTATTTTACTCCGACGACCATTTGAAGTATCTGTGGGTTGCGATATCAATAGCGGGAGTTTTCTTAGGATATGTCATTTTCAGGTTTGCGGTTAAAAAAGTGTACGATGAAAGTCCTGAGTGAACGGTGTAATTTAAATTAAATAAAGACAGTTATCATATTGCTTTCAATGCTAATTACTGACTCTCTAGCCGATGAGCTGTAATTAACTCAGCTACATTCTGCACGCAGACTACTATCTTTGCGACGTATCTACCCCAGATAATTAGATGAGCCAAAGCTACGAAAGTGGCGGAAATCCATTAAAATCTATCTATCCCATTGTTATAGAAAGAAGATAGTTCGAATGGGTTGCTTCTGGCCCCACTCACTTTGGTTGTAATACTCGCCAGGGGACTTGTGAAGAGCATGCCAAAACTTATGCAGGGAATACCAGTTAAATGGCAAAGTCCATCCCGAAAAAACTAACCAAACAAATTAATAAAACTGTCAATAATAAATACTTGTGACTAATAGCATAATCCACGGTCTGATAAGCAACAAAACATGATGCTTGTTAGATGAAAAATGAACTTCAGATCAAATTTGACCAACGTGCTCGAGAGTTACGTAAAGAGCGTGGCTGGTCACAGGAAGAGTTCGCTGATAGATGCGGGTTATACCGTAACTATGTGAGAGGGATTGAACGTGGGGTGAGGAATCCTACATTAGAAGTGATTAGCATGCTAGCTTTAGGTTTACAAGTGTAAATTTTTAATTTATTTTCCACTTACAATAATAACGACTAGTTGCCAATTAACTCATGGATATAAACACAGTACAAAAAGTGCTTACATTTAGTTATCATCTATTACGTTGTACTTATGTTGTAAGCCTTTAAAATCAACCAAAACAAGGACTCAATGTATGGATGGAGTATCCAATAATGCAACGAAGAAGCTACTTGGCTTTGATTATCAGAAGCTTCTAGCATTAGAGTCCTGTTTAAATGCTAAAGAAAATGAAACAATCTGGATTGAATGCTATGGGGATATCGCTCATGCAGATAAAAGTACAGAGGTGAAACATCATTTAACTCGTGGTTATTTAAATGATGCTCACATTGACTTTTGGAAAACATTATATAATTTAGTAAGTGAATGTAAAATACTATACAACTTTAATAGATTTGAGTTATTAACCACGTCGGAAATAGACTCATCTTCTATATTTTTCAATTGGAATAACATTTCAAAAGAAAGCAAACTCGAAAAAATAATAGCAGTTAAATCCAATAAAACCATATCAAAATATTATGATTTCGTTTTAAATTATGATCATTCAGAATTACTCAGTATATTAGAGAAATTTACTATCACCGGTTCTCAGCCATCGATAGATGAGAAATATGAAGAGTTAAAATCACATGCGTCTTTTCTTACAATACCAGACCTGCATGTAGATAGCTTTATGCATAAAATGCTAGGTTATATTTCAATGAAGGCTATTGATAATATGGACCGATGGCACATAGAAAGAAATGATTTTAAAAGAGAGATGGAAGGCTTTGCAAAGGTTTTCATAGATAAAGATTATCCATTTCCGTTAGTCGCTAAAAGGGATGTAAATAGAAGCAATGTATCTAGCTTTCATTTTATTGATGAACTAAAAAAAATTGATCTTGATGACACTATAGTAAACAATGCCATAGTAGACTTTCTTCGTGCAGAAAGGAGCACGCTAAAAATATTAAAACTTCATACGTCTATGGCTGACAATCTTGAAGACTTTGATGATACTCTTAGTGAAGATCTTTCTTTAGTCAAACTGAAGCACTCCACAATAATCTCTCGCGAAAAACAGAAAGAATTAGAGATAATATCGACATCAAAGAAACTATACTCGGAATGCTTGCTGTTAAATAATAAAAAAATCCTAGGAATACAGGAAATAGCAGGGTATTACCAAAAAGGTAGGATACACTCAATTGTCGATAGAAAGGAGTTTTCTTGGTTATTTTCGGAGAATAAAAAATGAGACCAAAAGAAATTTCTTCATTATTAAACTCTCCGTTATGGATTGCTTTATTATTAAAATACTTTTTATCAGGAGCACAAAAGATAAAAAAGAATGGAATAGACTTGGAGGTAATATATCTTTCCATTCCATTTATATTAAATGAGTCAGTTGTAGATGAGCTATCACATGGCAATAAAAGTTCTAACCTGAGCAAAATAACTACAAATCCTATGCTGCGGGGAGAATTTATTGCATCACGTGATTTAATAACATTTTATAAATCTATAGTAAAAACCGGATTGATAACACTAGCCTCATCTTGCAATTTGAAAATAGGCAATAAAATATATTTAGAAAATGTGATGACCTGCCCCCACGATTAGATACAACACTCAGTTAGTAACGTCGGAATCTTCATTCTCAGAATGACCCTTTCTCCAGCCCGCTGCAAATTCAGACGGTGTCTGATAATTCAGCGTGGAGTGCGGGCGGCATTCGTTATAATCCTGCCGCCAGTCATTAATAATTTTCCTGGCATGAACGATATCGCTGAACCAGTGCTCATTCAAACATTCATCGCGAAATCGTCCGTTAAAGCTCTCAATAAATCCGTTCTGCGTTGGCTTGCCCGGCTGGATTAAGCGCAACTCAACACCATGCTCAAAGGCCCATTGATCCAGTGCACGGCAAGTGAACTCCGGCCCCTGGTCAGTTCTTATCGTCGCCGGATAGCCTCGAAACAGTGCAATGCTGTCCAGAATACGCGTGACCTGAACGCCTGAAATCCCAAAGGCAACAGTGACCGTCAGGCATTCCTTTGTGAAATCATCGACGCAGGTAAGACACTTGATCCTGCGACCGGTGGAAAGTGCGTCCATGACGAAATCCATCGACCAGGTCAGATTGGGCGCCGCCGGACGGAGCAGCGGCAGACGTTCTGTTGCCAGCCCTTTACGACGTCTTCTGCGTTTTACGCCCAGGCCACTGAGGTGATAAAGCCGGTACACGCGCTTATGATTAACATGAAGCCCTTCACGGCGCAGCAACTGCCAAATACGACGGTAGCCAAAACGCCTGCGCTCCAGTGCCAGCTCAGTGATGCGCCCTGATAAATGCGCATCAGCAGCCGGACGGTGAGCCTCATAGCGGCAGGTCGACAGGGATAAACCTGTAAGCCTGCAGGCACGACGTTGCGACAGACCGGTCGCATCACACATCAACATCACGGCTTCCCGCTTCTGGTCTGTCGTCAGTACTTTCGCCCAAGAGCCACCTGAAGCGCCTCTTTATCCAGCATGGCTTCGGCAAGCAGCTTCTTGAGTCTGGTGTTCTCTTCCTCAAGCGACTTCAGGCGCTTAACTTCAGGCACCTCCATACCGCCATACTTCTTACGCCAGGTGTAAAACGTGGCATCGGAAATGGCATGCTTGCGGCAGAGTTCACGGGCGGGTACCCCAGCTTCGGCTTCGCGGAGAATACTGATGATCTGTTCGTCGGAAAAACGCTTCTTCATGGGGATGTCCTCATGTGGCTTATGAAGACATTACTAACATCGGGGTGTACTAATCAACGGGGAGCAGGTCAGTGACTATAAACTTTAATTCACTAACAGATTCACATGTAAAAAAGCACTGTAAAGCGGCATACAATTTAGGTGCAATTTTAGCTAAAGAAGAATCTGTGGAGTTACTTATTAGGTTTGGAGCAAAATAATGAAAGCCATCATAGAGTCAATAAACATCTTTAATGAGGCAGGAGAGCATCGATTCATTGAGTTAACAAATGGTCTTAATGTTATTACAGGTGACTCTAAAACAGGAAAGAGCGCTCTATTAGAAATAGTCGACTATTGTTTATTTTCAAAAACATCAAGTATTCCAAAAGGTGTTATTACTACATTCTCATATTTTTATGCTGTCGTTTTCAAGCTTAGAGATAGTTATATAATAGTTGGCAGGCATGCTCCTAAAACTAATCTAGGATCAAAAGCATTCATTAAATTAGAAACTAATAAAGAAAATATATCACCTTTAAGTCTTAGCTATTTCGAAGATCAATCTCCTACCACGCTAAAAGCAGCTCAATCTAAATTTGAGACATATTTAGGCCTCTCAGTTTTAGATATGAAAGATGAAGTAAATAGTTTTCACCATGGTAAGGCTTCAATTAGAAATGCCGTTTCACTGTTATTTCAACACCAAAATCTAATAGCAAATAAGCACGCATTATTCTATAGATTCCATGATTTTGTAAAAAGAGATAGAACAATAAAAGAACTACCTATTTTTCTAGGCTGGGTGGAGGGGAACTACTATAGGTTAATAAGAGAACGCGAAGATATATTGAAAAAAGTACGCACCCAAGAAAAAATTGAGATGCACGCGAAAAACTCTCAAGAAGAAAATAACAAAATAATAAAAAATCTTGTTGAGGAGTATCTTTCTGCTATTGATTATAAAATAGATGATAACATCAGTTACTCTAAACTGTTAACATTGGCTAAAAACCTTCCTCCAGTACCTGACATTCCACATGGCTCTCCTCAAACGGAAAAAAACTATCAATATGAGAATAATTTACTTTCGGAGTTAAGTTCAAAACTTATTGAAATAAATAGGAAAATTGCCATACTAGAGAATTGCTCCGATATATCTATTCATCATGCAATCGATTTAAAAAAAATAAAGAGCACATTCGATATTTTTGAACCAGGTGAAATAATTACTTGCCCACTTTGCGCTAGTGAACAACCTCAGATCACCCATGAATTAAAGGAATTAGTGACCCATCAGGAACAGCTAATTACCGACTTGAATAAGTTGCAATATTTCCAAGAGGATACATCTCAGGAACTGGAGAGATTAATCAAGCAAAAAGATAGTATAAAAAAGGACATCAGAGTATCTAATGCAAAAATAAAAAATTATGAAAAAAACAAGATCGAACTAAGCAAGCTTAATAATTTTAGAGAAAAAGCTAGTTTCATGAGAGGAAAGGTGTCCTCGCTGATCTCCTCTTTTTTCAAAAACAATGATATTATTAATTCAAGTGACAGCTTAAAAGACTTAAGAGATAAGTTGAAAAAAATAGAACTTGAGTTATCACAATATAATTTGGATAAAAAATACTCATCTAGTGAAGCTCGTATTTCTAAAATAATGACTCAAATTTGTAACGAATTAGATTTTGAAGAAGAATTAAAACCAGCAGAGTTACATTTTTCGTTGAGAGATTTTAATTTTTATCATGCTCATGCAGGAGAAAAAATAAGTTTACATGAAATGGGAAGTGGTGCTAACTGGTTGGCTTGCCATTTATCTCTATTCTTAGGGATATTATTCTTACTAACAATAGAGGAAAAATCTTGCATCCCTGCTTTTTTGTTTTTAGATCAGCCAAGCCAAGTTTATTTCCCTTCTGATGCGGATCGAAAATCAGCAAAAGACTCGGACATCAAACAAGTAGAAAATATATTCAATACTATAAACTCCGTTTTAGAGCACATAAAAAACAAATCTAATTTCATGCCACAAGTTATAATTCTTGAGCATGCTGACAAGCTGCAATTAAAAGACATTGATTTCGAAAGTATAGTTAGAAAACGCTGGAGAGAGAACGGCGAGAAATTAATTTAAATAGCTCTCAAGTACATTGAGTTGATTGTTTAATTTAATTGGTTTTTTGTAAAACAACAGGCAATCCGGTGAATTTTAATTTACACTTGGTTGCCTAATTATCTATTTTATGGTATCTGTTTTTTTGTATACTTTTCCCGTATGGATATGTCCATAAGCAAGATAAACAAAATTAAGAGGTACACTTGCGACTATATTCTTAACCTACAACCATATCTGGCGTCAGTATTAACAGCATCATTCGCTTATCTATGGCTTGATATTAATGCACCAACATACAATAAGATTAATATACCCGTCATACTTCAAGCTGCTTGAGTGTTGGCTCTCCTCGTTCACCCCAGTCACTTACTGGTGTAAGCTCCCGGGGACTCACTGCGTTGCAGCCTCCAAGCAACTGGAATTATTTTGGGTATATATTACCAATTCATGTCGTATTCTCGCGTATATGAAATTTATAAAGGTAATTCTCTAAGACTGATACTTAGCAGATATTTTATACATATAAAAATTTTACATATGAAACAACACTGTGATGTTGTTGGTGCTTAACACAGCGCTCGCTCTTTATACATAGGGAATGTGATTTGGCGCGCATTATGCCACAACGGGGTTCAGAGATCGCGGGAAGTTTTGGTGACATTTTGAGCGTTACCGACGGATGAGTCATACCTGCATTTAATAATGCCGATGAAAATCACGGGGAGGCTTCGCACAGCAAGCTGTACAATAGCTGAAACAAATTCACCAAACATATTAATTAGCGGCATTAATTAAAATAAAAAATTACATTTATTCTCTCCAGATACCGCACCAGGTACGAATAAATCGCACTTGAATACCTCTTGGGAATCATTGATACAGTCAATACGCCTCTATTTAATTCTATTTCTTGCCGACTATCGCCGCATATTCTGCTATACGCGACATTTTGTGACCCTCCTCTTAAATGCCAGGATTTTTTCGATGATTAATGCGCTCCAGCTCACTAAATCGGCACTAAACCACCTCACTGCTACACGTCATAAATCCAAAAAAAACATATAAATACAAAATCTTAAGAAAAATCAAACCAGCGTTATCCCGTTAACCACCCTCATGTTGCATAGAATTGTACATACAAGTATATGTAAAGGAGACGTTGCCATTCTGTTGCCGCTTCGTGTGGCGGTTATCGCCGTCCCGGATAATGCCATCACGGCCAGAACATAATAACAACACACCGTCCACCTATCGCGAGAGATAACGATGAACACTGCTGAAAAAACCTTGCCCAAAAGCCAAACGGCAGAGAAAGGCGCGGTAAATTACAAAGTCATTGTCGGCGCCAGCCTGGGCAACGGCCTGGAGATTTTCGACTTCACCGTATACAGCTTCTTTGCCGCCATCATCGGCAAACTCTATTTTCCCAGCGACAGCGCCTACGGCTCTTTGTTGATGTCGGTGGCGGTGTTCGGCGTCGGCTTTATCATGCGCCCGCTGGGCAGCATGGTGCTGGGCGCCTATGCCGACCGGGTCGGCCGCAAGGCCGCCATGCTGATGACTATCGTCTTGATGGGCATCGGCACCGCCCTGATCGCCTTCGCACCGACCTATGCGCAAATCGGCGTTCTGGCGCCGGTGCTGATCGTGGTCGGCCGTTTGATTCAGGGCTTCGCCGCCGGCGGTGAAGTCGGCTCTGCCACCACGCTGCTGCTGGAGTCCGCCGGGGCCAATCAGCGCGGCTTTTTCGTCAGCTGGCAGGCCATCAGCCAGGGCGTCAGCGCCCTGCTCGGCGCCTCTTGCGGGTTGGCACTCACCTATTTTCTGCCGGAAGAGGCGCTGTATGCCTGGGGCTGGCGCGTGCCGTTCATCATCGGCCTGCTGATCATTCCCGTCGGCGTCTATATCCGTAAGCACCTTGAAGAGACCTACAGCGGCGAACAGCCGGATCGCGCGCGAGCACCGTTGAATCCGGTATGGGATCTGGTGAGCAACCACGCCAAGGATCTGTTGCTGGGGGTGTTGGTCATCATGTCCGGCACCGTGATGGTTTACGTAGTCTTGCTGTACATGCCGACCTACATGATGCAGACCTACCGCATCGCCGGTCCGACCGCCTACCTGTTCAGCTGTATCGCCTCCGTGGTGCAGATCGTGGCGGTCTATTACGCCGGGCGCTATGTCGATCGGATACAGAATTACAAAAGGCCGCTGCTGTTCTCCATCTTTGCGGCGCTGATCCTGATTTACCCAACCTTCTGGTTCCTCAGCGCCACGCAAACCCTGTGGCTGGCGATCGTTTTCCGCATCCTGCTGATCGGCGCGCTGGGCATCAACATGCTGGCCAGCACCATGCTGATCGTCTCGGCACTGCCGCGCCACGTGCGCGCCACCGGCACCTCGATGATTTACGCCTTCGGCGTGACGCTGTTTGGCGGCTCGGCGCAGCTGATCGTCACCTGGCTGCTGGAGACCAGCGGCAACCCGCTGGCGCCGGCGTGGTACGTGACCGGCATGCTGACCGTCAGTCTGATTGCCACTTTGCTGTTCCGGGAGCGTCACACCGAATAAAGTGCCGTCAATACCGATTCTGCCGCAGGCGGTAAACGCCTCTGGAGCGAGAAGACATTCCCGCCTGCGGACACGCGCTCAGACTGGCGTCATTTCGCGCACTCGCGCGGCGGAAATTTAGCGGCAATCATCGCCGCCGTGGGCTGCAAACCGCCGAGGCTCCATTGTTCTGGCGCATGTTCATCGATTCTGACCCAAACCGACGGCCTGAACGCCGGATCGCCGCGCCCTTCTATCTCCACCAGCAAATCGGTAATACGCGCCAGCAATTCACGTTTTTGTCCGTCATCCAGCATGCCTTTTACGGTTTGCACATTAACAAATGGCATTATAATCTCCTTGAACATAGATAAGTCTAAAAACAAGACTTAGGTTAGCGAAGGAAAATGCCCATGTCAAAATCTCCCGATCTCCCCACCGTTTCACTTGCCCTGTGCGGGCTGGCGCAGGCGGCTGATCTGCTTGGCGATCGTTGGACGTTGCTGATCCTGCGCGAGGCATTCTACGGCGGCCGCCGTTTTGAAGAACTGCGTGAAAATATCGGCGCGTCGCGTCAGGCGTTGAGCAACCGTCTGAACGCCATGGTAGAACAGGAGCTGTTGGCCAAACGCGCTTACCGGGAACCGGGCGAGCGCGAGCGACATGAATATGTCTTGACGGACAAGGGGCGCAGCCTGGGGCCCATTCTGGTTGCTCTGATGGCGTGGGGTCACCGGCATATTCTGCATGACAACCCCCACGTTCAACTGGTGGATAAACGCAGCGGGCTGCCGGTAGAGCTGGCATTGCTCGATGCGCAGGGCCGCGTGGTGCCTGAAGACGCGTTGCAAATGTCGGCCGTTGAGCTCCCCCCAGCCTGACTTACCCATTCTGGTCTACGCTTGATACCAGACTGATTTAGGACAAGGATGCTGAACCATGCCGCACCTCTATAACACCGCGCTGCTGATCGGTGCCGCGCTGAGCGCCATCGCCGCGCTGCTGCATATCTGGGTGATCGCCGCCGGGCCGCGCGGCTACCGGCTATGCGGCGCCGGCGATCGCTTCATTAAGGCGGCGGAAGCGGGTAAAAAGTTCCCGGCCGTTGTCACCGCCGGTATCGCGCTGGTGCTGTTTATTTGGTCGCTGTATGCGCTTTCCGGCGCGGGCCTGATCGCGCCGCTGCCGCTGCTGCGGCCCGCGCTGTTTATCATTACCTTCATCTACCTGCTGCGCGGCGTCGCCGGCCCCTTCGCCCTGCGCGATACCGGCCGCAGCCAGCGCTTTATCGTCGTCAGCTCGCTGATTTGCCTCGGCTTCGGGCTGGTGCATCTGCTGGGGATGACGCAGCGCTGGGGGGCGTTGGCGTAACGCCCTGTTCCTGCAAGACGGCAATAAACGCCTGCGCGGCGGCGCTGCGGTAAGCGCCTTTGCGCTGCAGCCACACCGCCTGCCGCACCGGCATGGCGTTGGCCAATGCCACTTTTTTCAACTGCCGATTCTCACGCGCAATGGCGGCCGGCAGCAGCGTGGCGAGCTGCCCGCGCCGCACGATCTCGACGATGGCGCCCAGCGCGTTGGCCTCCACCGCCACCTGCGGCCGAAATCCCAGCTGCGTGCAGTAGCGATCGATAAACTGGCGCGTGGCGAAGTCGCCGCTCAGCAAAGCCAGCGGCAGATGTTGCCACTCCGCCAGCGTCAGCGGCCGATGCCGCGCCGCCAGGGGATGCCCGGCACCGACCATCAGCTCCAGCGTCTCGCTGAACAACGCCGCCGCTTCCACCTCCGCCGACTGCGCCATCTCGAAGGCGATCCCCAGATCCAGCCGATCCTGCGCCAGCAGCGTCTCAATTCGCTCTTGCGCCATCTCCTCAATACTCAGGGTAATCCCCGGGTAGCGGCGGTAGAACGCATCGATCGTCGGCCCCACCAGATAGGCGGTGAAGGTCGGCGTCATCGCCAGCCGCAAATGGCCGCGCTCGAGCGTCGCCACGTCATGGATCGCCCGCGCGCCGGCGTCCAGATCCTGCAGCGCCAAGCGCGCATAGCGCATCCATGCCTCACCGGCGTCGGTCAGGCGCACGGCTCTGCCGCTGCGATCGAACAGCGGCGCCCCCAGTGTGTCTTCCAACTGCTTGATCTGTTGAGACAGCGTCGGTTGCGAGACGTGCAGCGCTTCGGCGGCGCGGGTGAAGTTACCCTGTTCGGCAACGGCCAGAAAATAACGGATGTGTCGCAGCAGCATAGCGCCCCAGCTATTAGTAAAACCTATAGCCAGCATTATAAATGGGTCTTAGACCCTATAGCCAGAAGCGTTCATCATGCCGCCATCGCATAACGACACCCAATGGAGAAACGGATGAAAGAGGTGATTGAAGGCTTCCTGAAGTTCCAGCGCGAAGCCTTTGTTGAACGCACGGCGCTGTTTCAGCAGTTGGCGACCCGCCAAAACCCGCGCACCCTGTTTATCTCATGTTCCGACAGCCGCCTGGTGCCGGAGCTGGTCACCCAGCGCGAGCCGGGGGATCTGTTCGTGATCCGCAACGCCGGTAACATCGTGCCTTCTTTCGGCCCCGAACCCGGCGGGGTTACCGCCTCGGTCGAGTACGCCGTCGCCGTGCTGGGCGTGGAGGATATCGTGATCTGCGGCCATTCCGACTGCGGCGCGATGACCGCCATCGCCACCTGCCAGTGTCTGGAACACCTGCCGACGGTCGCCGGCTGGCTGCGTTACGCCGATTCCGCCAAGGCGGTCAATCAGGCTTATCCGCACGCCTCCGACGAGGCCCGGGTCGCGTCGATGGTGCGCGAAAACGTCATCGCCCAGCTCAACAACATCAAAACGCACCCTTCCGTCGCCCTGGCGCTGGATCAGGGCCGCCTGACGCTGCACGGCTGGGTCTATGACATCGCCAGCGGCGCTATCGAGGCGCTGGACGGCGAAACCCGCCGCTTCGTGCCGCTCGCCACCCATCCCGAGGTGACCGCCACCCCGGCGATCGCCCGTTTTTAAGCCAACAAAAGGAGCTAACATGACACACTCTCTGCACAACGCCGCCCCGCGCGAAGCGCTCACCGACACCATCATGGCCGCCAAGATCCGCCATAACCTGACTTTCGACGCGCTGGCCGAGGGCACCGGTCTCAGCCTGGCGTTCGTCACCGCCGCGCTGCTGGGGCAGCATGCGCTGCCGGAACCGGCGGCGCGCACGGTAGCGGCCAAGCTGGGGCTGGACGAAGAGGCGGTGCTGCTGCTGCAAACCATCCCGCTGCGCGGCAGCATTCCCGGCGGCGTGCCGACCGATCCGACCATTTATCGCTTCTATGAAATGCTGCAGGTTTACGGCTCCACGCTGAAAGCGCTGGTGCACGAGCAGTTCGGCGACGGCATCATCAGCGCCATCAACTTCAAGCTGGATATCAAAAAGGTCGCCGATCCGGACGGCGGCGAACGCGCAGTGATCACCCTGGACGGCAAGTACCTGCCGACCAAGCCTTTCTGATTGGCCTTGCGCCGGCGGCCCGCGCCGCCGGCAAATTGACAGCCAACCGGCCATTGGCTACATTAACTGCGCTGAAACGCCGCCCTGGCGTTTTTCACTGCCCGAGGCCTGTATGTTGGAGATTGTAACCACCCGATAGTCGCTTCCTTGCCGTATGGCGAGGGACTCTGACGTATCCGACGCGCGTTTGCGCGGGGATGCGCGTATCTGGGGTTATTACAGGATCTCCCAACATGAACATTTCCAAAGCGGAACAACGCGTGCTGCACGTGTTGGCCAAAGGCGGCTATATCGCCTTCACCCGCAACGACGCCGGTCGCGTCACCCACGTCGAATGCTACACCCGCGAAGGGCTCGGCCTGGCCGACTGCTCGCTGGCCGTCTTCACCAAACTCAAAACCAAACGCCTGATCCTCTCTCGCCAGGGGCGCCCTTATCGCGTCACCTTCGCCGGGCTCAAGGCCGTGCGGGCGCAGCTGGATAACCGTTAATCATCGATATCGGCCGGGCAGGCAGCCCGGTCGGCTCAGCCTTATTTAATCAGGATACAACCATGGACATCACTTTACGCCACGAAACGCCGGCCGACGTCGGCGCCATCGCCACCCTGACCGCCGCCGCGTTCCTGCATGCCGAACACAGCAGCCACACCGAGCAGTTTATCGTCAACGCGCTGCGCGCGGCAGGCGCCCTCACCCTGTCGCTGGTCGCGGAGCACAATGGCACACCGATCGGGCACGCGTCCGTCTCGCCGGTCATACTCAGCAACGGCGCCGCCGGTTGGTACGGGCTGGCACCGGTGTCGGTGCTGCCGGCCAGTCAGAACCGGGGGATCGGCAGCCGGCTGATCCGCCAGCTATTGGCCGAACTGCAGGAACGGCACGCCGCAGGCTGCGTGGTGCTGGGCGATCCGAACTATTACGGCCGTTTCGGCTTCCAGGCGCAGACCGCGCTGACCCTGCCGGGCGTGCCGCAAGACTACTTCCGCGCCATCGCCTTCCAGGGCGCGCTGCCGTGTGCGGAAGTCGCCTTCCACAACGCGTTTAACGCCGAAGCCTAACCCTGTTGCCGGCGCCGTCATGGCGCCGGTTTTCAGTCCTGTTCGCTATAATGCAAGACGGTCATCCCTTCCTCTTCCGCCGGGGGAACAAAGTACTGCGCCAGGTGCTCAAACTCCGCTTCGCTCAGTGTAAACGGGTGCTCGCCGCGCGCGTTTCTCAGCGTTATCCGGCTCAGGCACTGCGCATGGCTGACGTCGAGAAAATGCAGGCAGTGCGCGACGCCGGCCTCCTCCGCCAATGCTTTGGCCCAACGCCGCCTGTCCGGCGTATTCATCGGGAAATCGAGCGCCACGGACCAGCCGCCGCGCAGCAGCTGAACGAGGTGCCCGCCCAGCGCCCGCCGTAACCGTTCGGAACAGCGCGCATAGTCTTGCAGGCTGGCCATCTCCTGTTCATACAGCGTCGCCAGCAACGCATCTTCGACCAGCAACAGCGTTTGCGGTTGCTGCGCCAAACGCTGCGCCAGCGTCGATTTGCCTGCGCCGGCCTTGCCGCACATCAGGTGTAAAACTGCAGGGTAGGTTTTCATGCCGTTCTCCGGTCGTTGCCGGAAGGGGATAAAAAAACCCGCCTTGCCGGCGGGTTTTTTATTGGCGACACACGCGCTATCCCACCACACGAAGCATGGTGATAATAATTTGCGCGAATGGGCGATAGGATCTTTTCATAACTAAGGAATATGACAACCGTGCGCCGTTGTCAATTCGCCGTCATCAATCCCTGTTCTCGCACAAACTCGGTGAATAAACTCACTTTCTGCTGCACATGCCGGCGCGTCGGGTAAACCGCGAAGACCTGATGCGCTTCGGCAATCTGTTCAGGGAACAGCCGCACCAGTCTGCCGGCGGCGATTTCGGGATCCGCCACGAACGACGGCAGCGAACCGATGCCCAGTCCCGCCACCAGCATGTCCCGCAGCATCAGGCTGTTGTTGGCGATCAACCGGGGAGCGAACGTCACGCTCAGGCTCTCCTCGCCGGCGGTGAACTGCCACTGCCCCGGCCTTTCCGCCAGGGAATAGGCCAGACAGCTGTGCCGCGGCAAGTCATTCGGCGTTTGCGGCACGCCGTGCTGTGCCAAATAGTCGGGCGCGGCGCAAATTCGCTGGTGCACTTCACCCAGTGCCCGGGCGCTGAGGGAAGAATCCGGCAGCCGTCGGCGAATGCGCAAGGAAATATCGAAACCGGCCGCCACCACGTCCAATACCCTGTCGTCCAGCGTCAGTTCCACCTGCAGCTGCGGGTAGCGTTGCATAAACGGCGGCAGCAGCGGCGACAGCACCGTGAGGCCGAACGAGAGCGGCGCATTGACCCGCAGCGTGCCGGAGACCTGCTGCGCGCTGGCGGCAACCGTCTGCTCCAGCGCGTCGAACTCGCCGAGCAGACGACAGGCTTCCTGGTAATAGAGCAGCCCGGCTTCGGTCAGGCTCATGCTGCGGGTGGTACGCACCAGCAACAATGTACCCAACCGGTTCTCCAACTGCTTAATCTGCTTGCTCAACGCCGCCGGCGTGATCGCCAGATCCTCCGCCGCCTTATAAAAACTGTTGCGCTCAACCACGCGGCGAAAGGCGCGCATCGTCAGTAGCACGTCCACATTATGTCCTATTGGTTAATTATAAATTCAATAAAACACAGATTATTAACCTCAACAACCTCAGTAGACTTTATTCAACCGCTTCCCTGAATGGGAAGTGAATTTAATCTACTGATAATCATGGAGTTAATAATGAAAAAGACCCTGTTTGCCCTGATGCTCGGCCTGAGCGCCGCCGCCGCCCCCGTCGCCGCGCTGGCGCAATCCCCCGCCGCCGACAGCCGCCAGACGGGTTATGTGCAGCCGCTGACCGCCGAGAACAGTCTGCTGCTGCTGGTCGATCTGCAGGACATGTTCGGCATGACCATTTCCTCTATCGACCAAACCAATCTGGTGAATAACGCCGCCGGCATCGCCAAGGCCGCCAAGGTGTTCAACGTGCCGACCATTCTGGCCTCGGCCAACGCCAAAAGCTTCGCCGGGCCGGTATTCCAGCAGGTGACGCAGGCACGCTCGGACCTGCAGGTGTACGATCGCACCGCCATCAACGTCTGGCAGGATCGGCGCGTGGTGGACCTGATCAAACAATCCGGCCGCAAGAAAATCATCATCGGCGGGCTGTGGACCGCCAGCTGCGTGATGCTGCCGGCGCTGTCCGCCCTGGGCGAGGGATATGAGGTTTATATTCTGTCGGACGTCACCGGCGACATTACGCCAGACAGCCAAAACAACGCCATGCAGCGCCTGATACAGGCGGGCGCCACGCCCATCAACTGGGTGGCGTTGATGCTGGAATGGCAGCAGGACTGGAGCCGCAAAGCCACGGCGGGAAGCGTATTGCAGATCGCCCGCGACCACGGCGCCGCCTGGGGGATGGGCGCCAGCTACGCCGGGGCGATGAAGGTGGGCAGCGAAGCGAAATAACGGGCGAAGAAAGCCCGCCGCCGGCGGGCTTTCTTCAAGTGCGGTGATAACAACGGCTATCCTGCGGCGCCTGTTCGCGTCTCTCCAGCCCGTAGTCCCGCACCACTTCCGCCACCCGCAGCCGATACTGCGCCAGCACCTCGCCACGGCCGCGCGCCTGCGCCGCCCGGTGCTGCTCGAGATTGCGCCACTGCTGCACCGCCGCCTCGTCGCGCCAGAAGGAGAGCGACAGCAGGCGCGCAGGATCGGCCAGGCTTTGAAAGCGCTCGATGGAAATGAATCCGTCGATCTGCGCCAGCAGCGGCTTCAGCTCAGCCGCCAGCGCCAGATAGGTATCACGCTGCCCGTCAGCGGCCTGCAGTTCAAAAATCACGGCGATCATTATCGTTTCCTCTCAACGGTAAAATTCAGGTACGCGCGCATTGTAGGAATGGCGCCACCGCACCGATTCCAACGCCCGCTCATCAATATCCAGCGAACACAGATGCGCCACGCCGCAGCGCGCGATAATTCTCGCCCAGCGTTCGCCCGGGCAGCGGTGTGCCCCTGCGCCGAAGGCCAGTTCACCGTCGGCGCCGAGCAACAGCAAGACGGTCTGCCCCACGCGCAGCGTACAACCGGCAAGCTGCGTTTCGCGTAAGACGAAACGGCGCGTGTTTTGGATAGGTGGCGTCAGCGCCCGCACACGATCCAGCGCGGTGTCCACTTCACCGTTCTGCCGTGCCAGCAAATACGCCAGTCCGATCCAGCCCGCCGTCGCCTCACAGGCCTGAAACAGCAGGCCGAGCGCATTGGCCGACACAAGCCGGGCGTCGCCGATCTCCCGCACCAGGGCCTGGCGCAGCACGCCATTCCCCGTCGCCAGCCGGGCACAGAGCCGCTGTGCCGCCGCAATGCCGCGTGCCAGCTGCTGCGGCGTGCCGCCGGGGGCGATACAGCGGACAAAGTCCAGGCTGTCGTCAATAAGATGTTGCCACTGCGCTTCGGGTACGCCCAACAATGCGCCGAGGGTGCAGACCGGCAACCCGTAGTTAAAGCGGGTGATCGCCGCCGCCTCGGCGGCCTTTGGCGCTAACCGCGCCGCGCACTGCGCCGCGGTTTGCTGAATCAGAGTATCGTCGCAGGAAGCTAACGCCCGCTGCAGCGCCGCCTTAAGCGTGCGATGCTCCTCGCCGTCGCGCATCCGCGCCAGCCCGGCGAACAGCGGCGCCATCGGCGTCTCCAGCAAGGCCGTCGGCACCGGCTCATCGGCCGGCCGCACGCCGAGATCGGCATTGAGCAGCGCTTCCCTCACCCACTGCGGCGTAGCGGCCACCCAACATTGCCATGCGCTATCCCAGCTCAAGGGCGGCAAGGTGCGATAGTGCATCTGCGGCTCGGCGGCGAGCGCGGCGGCATAAGGACATTCGGACATGGTTTTCTCCCTCGGTACCAGATGGCGATAACCACAGGCTAGCGCTGGACGCGCAGTCATACTTCGCCTAACCTCGAAGTATGCATAACATCGACATAGAAGATCGTTTAGCGGCGCTGAGCGCCGCCATCGCCGACCGCACCCGGGCACGCATGCTGTGCCTGTTGATGGATGGGCGCGCCTACACCGCTACCGAGCTCAGCGCGGCGGTCGAGGTCGCCCCGTCCACCGCCAGCGCACATCTGGCGAAACTGCTGGAGCAGCGGCTGATCGCCTGCGTCAAACAGGGGCGCTACCGCTATTTTCGGCTGGCCGGTCAGCCGGTGGCCGAAGCGCTGGAAGGCCTGATGGCGCTGGCGGGCGTACCACGCCCGTCGGCGAAAAGCAGCACGCCCACCACGCTGCAATATGCCCGCACCTGCTACGACCACATGGCGGGCGAGGTGGCGGTGAAGCTGCACGATCGGCTGCATGCGCTGAACTGGCTGAGCGGTGTGGAAGACTACCGGTTAAGCGACGTCGGTCAGGCCTCGCTGGCGCGGCTGGGCGTCGATTGCTCCCCCGCCCCCACCCGCCGCCGCTTCGCCTGCGGCTGCCTGGACTGGAGCGAACGCCGCTCTCACCTCGGTGGCGCACTGGGCGCCGCGCTGTTGGCCGCCTTTATTCAACGCGGCTGGATCGTCCGCCGGCTCGACAGCCGCGAGCTGCAGCTGACCCCCGCCGGTAAAAAAGCGCTGGCCGCACATTTTGAGCTCACGGTGTAACCCGGCGGCGGGGTAGTTTTACTGCAATACTCAAGGGGTACGCTTAAGTGACCCCGCCAACCCGAGGAGTTTCCATGCTCGATTCCACCCAATTCCCGATCGTCAAACGCTGGCCGGCTCAGCACCCGGAACGGTTGCAGCTCTATTCTCTGCCGACGCCGAACGGCGTCAAAGTGTCCATCATGCTGGAAGAGATCGGCCTGCCTTATGAAGCGCACCTGATCGACATCGGCAACAACGAAACCTGGACGCCGGAATTTCTGGCGCTGAACCCGAACGGCAAGATCCCGGCGATCATCGATCCCGATGGCCCCGGCGGCCGACCGCTGCCGCTGTTCGAATCCGGCGCCATTCTGCTCTACCTGGCGGAAAAGAGCGGCCGTTTCCTGCCGCAAGATCCGGCGCAGCGTTATGAAACCATTCAGTGGGTGTTCTTCCAGATGGCCGCCGTCGGCCCGATGTTCGGCCAGCTCGGTTTCTTCCACAAATTCGCCGGGCGCGAGTATGAAGACAAACGGCCGCTGGAGCGCTACAAGAACGAATCGAAACGCCTGCTCGGCGTATTGGAAACGCGCCTTGAAGGCCGCGACTGGATCATGGGCGCGGACTACACCATCGCCGATATCTCACTGCTGGGCTGGGTGCGTAACCTGATCGGCTTTTATGAGGCGCGCGAGCTGGTGGCGTTCGACAGTTTCCCGCGCGTCGCGCAGTGGCTGGAGCGCGGTCTGGCGCGGCCGGCGGTGCAGCGTGGGCTGGCTATTCCGGCGCGCGCGGCCTGACGCCAAACGGGGTGGCCGCCGGGCCATCCCGTCTTTCTCTGTCATAAAATTGTCATCCCTCTGCTCTACTCTCCTTACGTAACAATTTGATGTTATTTACATTGTTGTATTACGACAAGGAGCTTACCCCATGCAACCTGCTGTATCCCTGATCGCCGGCGCCGTGCTGTCCGCCCTGCTCTGCTCCTCCGCCATCGCGGCGGAAACCTCGGCCAATGCCGATAGCCTGACCGAGCGCGCCGCGCGCGGCACCCTCACCGAGCCGGGCGGCGCCCGTCGTCTGGCCGGCGATCAGACCGCCGCGCTGAAGGCGTCGCTGTCGGACAAAACGGTGAAAAACGTGATCCTGCTGATCGGCGACGGCATGGGGGATTCCGAGATCACCGCCGCGCGTAACTACGCCGAAGGCGCAGGCGGTTACTTCAAGGGCATCGACGCTCTGCCGCTGACCGGGCAATACACCCACTACTCGCTGGATAAGAAAACCCACAAACCGGATTACGTAACCGACTCCGCCGCCTCCGCCACCGCCTGGGCCACCGGGGTGAAAACCTATAACGGCGCGCTCGGCGTGGACGTGAACGGCAAAGACCAGCCAACGCTGCTGGAGATCGCCAAAGCGGCCGGCAAGGCCACCGGCAACGTCTCCACCGCCGAACTGCAAGACGCCACGCCGGCGGCGCTGGTGTCGCACGTCACCTCGCGCAAATGCTACGGCCCGGAGGAAACCAGCGAGAAATGCGCTGCTAACGCGCTGGAAAACGGCGGCCGCGGCTCCATCACCGAGCAGCTGCTGAAAACCCGCGCCGACGTCACGCTGGGCGGCGGCGCGAAGTCCTTCAACCAACTGGCGAAAAGCGGCGAATGGCAAGGAAAATCGCTGAAGGACCAGGCGGCAGCCCAGGGTTACCAGTGGGTGAGCAATGCGGATGAACTGCAGGCCGTTACCTTGGTCAATCAGCAAAAACCGCTGCTGGGCCTGTTCGCCGACGGTAACATGCCGGTGCGCTGGCTGGGGCCGAAAGCCAGCTATCACGGCAACCTCGACAAGCCGGCGGTAACCTGCGAAAACAACCCGGCGCGCACCGCGGCCACGCCAACGCTGGCGGCGATGACCGAAAAAGCGATCTCGCTGCTGAAAGACAACCCGAACGGTTTCTTCCTGCAGGTAGAGGGCGCGTCGATCGATAAGCAGGATCACGCCGCCAACCCGTGCGGGCAGATTGGTGAAACCGTCGATCTGGACGAAGCGGTACAAAAAGCGCTGGCCTTCGCCCGCGCCGACGGCAACACGCTGGTGATCGTCACCGCCGACCACGCGCACTCCAGCCAGATCGTCGCCGCCGACGCCAAAGCGCCGGGCCTGACCCAGACACTGACCACCAAAGACGGCGCGCCGATGACCCTCAGCTACGGCAACTCGGAAGAGGAATCGCAGGGGCACACCGGCACCCAGCTGCGCGTCGCGGCCTATGGCCCGCACGCCGCCAACGTGGTGGGGTTGACCGATCAGACCGATCTGTTCTTCACCATGCGCGATGCGATGGGCATCAAGTAACCGCCTTGTGAATCCTGGCCGCCCGCAACGGCGGCCATTTATTATTGGTTACCGATGCGTATTTGCAATTTAACCGCAATTATTGTGTGATAACGAAATAACGTTTAATTGCGCGACAATTAAACCCTGTAAATAACATGGTTATACGGCCTTTCTCCCCTCTCTGTTTATTCCTGCGACAGCAACCGGCCGTTTTTTGCTTATATTCATTTTTTTTAGTTACAAAAGTAGTTTTTAACATTCTCGCAAACAATAATACCCCACCAGTAACGTGAACCGATCAATTTGCATCCGGACGGCCTGCAATAGTTCACTTTTCGTTAAAAACCCTATTAACAAAAAGGCATTATCGCTGCCTATCGGCTCACGCCGGGCGATCGGCTTCATTATTTTCCAGGGTAACTCCCGCTAAATTCTTTCACCTGCAATGAGTAGAATTTACACACAAGAGATTTAATTCAATGAGAAAATTACTCGTCCTGATTTTCAGTCTCAGCCTGTTTAGCGTTACGCAGCAGGCAGCGGCTGAAGAGAAGAATAAAACCGTCGACGTGGTGTTGATCGGCGGTGGCATCATGAGCGCGACCTTGGGTACCTATCTGCATGAGCTGGAGCCGACCTGGACCATCGACATGTACGAGCGCATGAACGGCGTGGCGGAAGAAAGCTCCAACGGCTGGAACAACGCCGGTACCGGCCACTCCGCCTTCAGCGAAATGAACTACACGCCGGAAAAAGCCGATGGCACCATCGACATCAGCAAGGCGGTGAAGGTCAACGAGTCTTTCGAAATCTCCCGCCAGTTCTGGTCTTATCAGGTGAAGAACGCTGTCCTGAAAGATCCGAAATCCTTCATTAACAGCGTGCCACACATGAGCTTCGTGTGGGGTGACGACAACGTCAACTTCCTGCGTAAACGCTACGCGGCGCTGCAGCACAGCACCCTGTTCCGCGGCATGGAATACTCCGAAGATCCTGCGCAAATCAAACAGTGGGCGCCGCTGGTGATGAACGGCCGCGATCCGGCACAGAAAATCGCCGCGACCCGCATGCCGCTGGGTACCGACGTTAACTTCGGCGTGATCACCCACCAGCTGGTTGACGCACTGAGCACCAGCGACAAGTTCAAGCTGAACCTGAGCCACGAAGTGCGCGACATCAAGCGCAACGCCGACCAGACCTGGAGCGTGACCGTTGCCGATCTGAACCGCGACGGTAAAGAAACCACCGTTAACGCCAAGTTCGTGTTCATCGGCGCCGGCGGCGCGTCCCTGACCCTGCTGCAAAAATCCGGCATCCCAGAAGCCGACGGCTACGGCGGCTTCCCGGTCGGCGGCCAGTTCCTGGTCACCACCAACCCGGCGATCGCCAACCAGCACCTGGCCAAAGTGTATGGCCTGGCCAGCGTAGGTTCGCCGCCGATGTCCGTGCCGCACCTGGATACCCGCATGCTGGACGGCAAGCGCGTGCTGCTGTTCGGGCCGTTCGCCACCTTCTCCAGTAAGTTCCTGAAGAACGGTTCGCTGTTCGATCTGATGCACTCGCTGAGCACCTCGAACCTGATGCCGATGACTCACGTTGGTCTGGATAACTTCGATCTGGTGAAATACCTGGTCGGCCAACTGATGATGAACGACGACGATCGCTTCGCCGCGCTGAAAGAGTACTTCCCGGACGCCAAGCAGGAAGACTGGAAACTGTGGACCGCAGGCCAGCGCGTACAGATCATCAAGAAAGACGCAGATAAAGGCGGCGTGCTGCAGTTCGGCACCGAAGTCGTCAGCTCTGAAGACGGCAGCATCGCCGCTCTGCTGGGCGCTTCACCGGGCGCTTCCACCGCTGCGCCAATCATGCTGCACCTGATGGAAACCGTGTTCAAAGACAAAGTGGCGACGCCGGAATGGCAGAGCAAGCTGAAAGAGATCATCCCGTCCTACGGCCACAAGCTGAACGGCGATATCGAGATGACCAACAAGATCCGCAGCTACACCAGCAGCGTACTGGGTCTGAACTACATTGAAGTGAAGCCGGAAACTAACTGATTTTCCACTCATTTCCTGCTGAAAAGGCCGCTTTATGCGGCCTTTCTTTTATCCCCCTGCCGTTCAAAGAGCATTTTTGGCCACCTTTTTACCCCCGGTTTACCCTTGCGTAACGGCGTACTCACGCCTATTATCAAAGCATATTCTTGGATAATTAAGCTAAGTCACTGTGACCTGAATGTCGTTTTTGCGGGAGAACTAAAACCATGGATCGCGTCAATATCATTCACGATTTACTAGACTGGATTGAAACTCATCTGGACCAGCCGCTGCTGCTGGATAACGTCGCCGCCAAGTCGGGCTACTCCAAATGGCACCTGCAGCGCATGTTCCGCAGCACCACCGGCCACGCGCTCGGCAGCTATATCCGCGAGAGGCGTCTTTCGCAGGCGGCGCAGGCGCTGCGTTCCAGCCCACGCCCGATCCTGGATATCGCCCTGCAATACCATTTCGACTCTCAGCCTTCGTTCTCACGCGCCTTCAAGAAACAGTTTGGCAAAACCCCGGCGGTCTATCGCCGCACCACCCGCTGGGACGTCTCGGAATGGCCGGCGCAGCCGGTAAAGGCGGAGGCCGAACCGCGCCACGATGGCCCTACGCTGCCTCGTTGGTATGCGGGCAAGCCGCCGGAAGGCGTCTGCACCAGCTGGATGGGGCTGCGTTAATCAGCACGGCATCAGGCACAAAAAAGGGTCAGTTCGCGAGAACTGACCCTTTTTTTATTGAAGCGACACCGGATTATTTGAAGGTGACGTCGACGTTGGCGGTGGCGTTGAACACCCCGGTCTTCGGCGTATTGGTCAACCACTTCAGGTTCGCGATAAAGGTCTCTTTCACCTCGTTCTGCTTATCCTGCAGCACGCCGCCGAAATCCACGTTGGTTTGCAGTGGGATCGGTTTTTTATTGGTATCACGCTGCTGAGTCAGGAAGATCGCTACGCCCGGCTTGGTGGTCGGCAGGATCTGCGTGTTGTCTGACGGATCGGCGTTGGTGCTGCTGAAACTGGCCTGCAAAGACTGGCCGGCACATTCGCCGCCGCTCAGGCTGGCCTTGATATCAAACGGCACCTGCTTGGCGATAGTGCCGGTTTTGGCGCTGGAAGTCGTCAGCACGCCGAAATCAACGCTGGCGCCGTTGTTGGCCAACACGGTGATCTGCGGGTTGCACTGGATCACGCGGATCTTGTCCAGCCCCTTGATATAGGCGTTAAAGTTGCTGTCTTTGGTGGCGTTCAGGCCACCCACGCCGTCAATCTGGAACAGCGACGCGCGCGCCAGCGGCGGGAAATTACCCGCCGGCGGCTTCACCCCGGTAGCCTTGATATACACAGAATAGGTGGCGGTCACCGCCTGAGGATCGGCTTTCCTACTGTTACGGCCCGGTTTGGTACCCGGCCCCAAATTTGGACCGGTCGGTGTTTTGCCGCTTTGCAGCAGGTTGACCGAATCATAGTCGATGCCATTAATAGACACCCCAATAGACAACGACTTATCCAGCGCCCCGAACGAGTTTTGCGGGTTCCAGTAAATGTAGGCGTTTTCCCCCTGCGGGTATTTATCGGTATCCCAGCAGGTAAAGGTGGAGGTAAAGTTCTGCGAACGCCAAATCAGGTTGCCCGCCACAAAGTCGCTGACGGCCAGCACGATCGGGCGGCCGACGTCGATATCCTGCGTCACGCTGCCAACCGGCTCTTTTGAACCCGTCGAGTTGCCGAAGCGGCACTGCATCGCCGACGCCTGTTGCGCCATCGCCAACCCCGCCAGCCCCACCACCGACAGAAGTGTGTTACGTGCTAATTTGCTCAAGTTCATGGTATACCTTACAGTTTTTGGCATTGCAGGGTCAGTTCCTGATATCCCATGGCCACTTGTTTGTCGCCCACGTTCGCCGGGATCGGCAGTACACATTGCTGATCGGCTTTCGGGCCCCATTTGATCGTCAGTTTCTCACCCGCTTGCACGCCGGAAACATAGGTCGCGCCGTTCAGGCCCACGGTGCCGCTGTTGCGGCCGGACTCGTTGAACACGCCGGCACCGATGGCCGGATAACCGTTATCACCCAGACGAGCGTGAATCAGCAGGCTGACGCCCTTGAAGGTATCGAAGCTCACCTTCACCACCGATTTCTCGGTCGGTACCACTTGTTTACTGGCCACCGGCACATCCAGGCCCGGGCCGAAGTCTTCGGTACGCAGCGCGACATAGTTGTAGCGGTAAGCGGTAGCCGACGGCACCACTGCATAACCGAAGCGGTCGATGGTCACGCCCGGCTGGTTTTCCAGACGCACGCCTTTGGCATCTTTCGCTTCCACCAGCAAGATGGTGTTCTGCAACGGCTGCGTCAGGGTCGCGCCGCCGGAGTGCACCAGCAGGCCACCGGAGAGGCCCAGCCCTTGCTGTCGGTATTTCGAGCTATAGGCATAACTACCGTCGATGTTACCGATGCTGCTGCTGTAGCCCAGGTTCAGGTTGCTGCTCTGACCGGAGGACTGCGTATGCCCGGTGGAGACCGAGTAGTTCATGCGACGGTCGTCCAGCATGGTGCCGCTGATACCGGTCGAGTAGCTGTCGCCGCTCTGCTTGCTGTGCGCCGCGCTGAAGTTGGCTGTGGTCGAGTTGTTGTTCTGTCCCCAATCCAGCGGGATCGACATCGTGAAGTTCACGCTGCGATCGGAATAACCGTACTGGCCGCGCGTATCCTGCAGATAAACGCCGTAGGAAATGCGCTTGAAGCCATCGTTGTAGCCCAGCTGAATCGTGCGATCGTTGCCGGACACGCCCCAGTAGTTCTGGTGGCTCACGTTGGCGTACAGGCTGGCGCCCGCCCACAGCTGCTGGCTGAGCGACAGCTCGACGCGTTCGCGTTTGTTGCCGTAGCGCGCAGTGTATCGGGTACGTTTCTGGTTGTTGCTCCAGGAAGGCTGGCCCGGCTGCAGATCGTTCGGATCCCAGTAATCGTTGGCATAAAAGCCGTTGCGCCAGCGGTTGCGCTCCTGGACCGCATCGCTGAGATCATAATAACCGGAAGTCGCATAGCGATAGCCCGCCAACTGGAAGTTGGTGCCCATCTGGTTGAGCGACTTGGAGTACAGGAAACGGAAGCTCTGCCCCTGTTTGCGATCGCCGTTCGCCAGCTCGGTATCGGAGATCGAACCGTCCACGGAGATGGCCCCCCACGATCCCAGGCTCTTACCGATACCCACGGCGGCGGAACGGTAGTGTTCGGCGATGATGGCACCGCCGAACGGCGTCAGGCCATAGTTCATGCCGTATGCCGCGGTGCCCTGGATCAGCTTCGGCTGATAGCCGTCGCCGCCGGTGTGGTATTTACCGGCGGTCAGCTGGAAGTTCCAAATGCCTTCTCGCAGCATGTTGGCCACGGAAGAGTAGGCGACGCTGAACGTTTTATGCGAACCGTCGGCCTCGTTCACGGTGACCTGCAGGTCACCGTTGTTGGTATGCGGATAGACGTCGTGGATCTCGAAAGGACCCGGCGCGACGTTGGTGCTGTAGATGACGTAACCGTTCTGGCGAATTTCGACGCGGGCGTTGGTTGCCGCCACGCCGCGCACCACCGGCGCATAACCGCGCAGGCTGTCCGGCAGCATGTCGTCAACGCTGGAGAGTTGCACCCCGCGGAACTGGAAGCTGTTGAACACGCTGTTGTTGGTGCTCGCCTGCCCCATCACCAAACGGCTGCGCCATGGCACGATGTCGGTCTCGGCCCAGGAAGAGACGTTAGTCCAGCTGCTGCTGCTGCCGCTCTGTTTGTCCCAGGTGGAGTTGTTGCGCAGGCGCCATCTGCCCAGGTTGAGGCCGCTGTTCAACGCGAGGAACATGTACTCGCTGTCGTCGGCATCATCTCGGCGATAGCTGTTCTTGTTGTAGTTGAAGTTATAGTTGGCGAACAGCGCGTTGATGCCTTCATCGTACATGCTTGGCGGGATCGCGCCGATAGCGCTCAGATCCATCATGGTCTGAGGCACGGAAATGTTGATCTGCTGCACCGCCGCGTCATAGCTGACGGTGGCGTCTTTAATCAACGCAGGCAGATCAACGCAGCTGCCGGCCTGCAGCGTTTCCGGCAGTTTGATGCCGTAGTTGCGCAGGTCTTCAACTTTCAGGCAGGGTTGAGACGCGGCCTGGCCTTTAGCCTGACGAAAAGTAACATCCTTATGATCGACCTGAGTCAGGTTGACGTAGATGTCGAATGGGTAAACGCCCGGTTGCAAAGCATCGCCCTGGGCGACCGCTTCCGCGTTGCTCAGGTTTTCATCGCCGTGAATAAACGACATGTTAAACTCTGCCAGCGCCGCTTCACTCCATAACATCGGCGCACTGGCGGCAATGATTGCAATTCGGATCAGCTGTGTCAGCCGCGTCGTTCCGCCTGCTACTTTTCGTTGATTTGCCATTCCCTGTCTCTCTTATTGTACTGGAACGTCCTTGACTTCCGTTCTACCGCCAAAATCGTTGATATAACTGAAAGCAATCTTGTTGCCGACGCTGACGCCCGCCGGGATGTTGATCGATAAGCGATCTTTCGGGTTCACCATATTGGCGTCCACATCCACGGTCTTACCCGCGCTGTTTTTCAAATGCAGCGCCCCAAAGGTGATATGCAGCGGACCATCGTTAATCACTTGCAGACGTGAACCTTCACGCTGCCAACGCAAGTTTTGTACTTGCTCGTCCAGCGTCGTTTTCAACGCCACCGGCCGGTAAAAAAGTTTGATTCGGGTACGCACCGCAACCTGAAGCACGTTTTCCTGCTTCGGTGCCGGTGGAATTTCCTGCACGTTAATCCACAGCAGAGTTTCTTTATCCTGAGGTAAACCCGTACCGGAATAGATAAAGCGCAGAACTGCAGTTTTAGCGGCGTCCAATTTCAGAATCGGTGGAACGACAACGACAGGCAGATTTTTCGGCACTTGATTTCTGTCACCGGTGTCCAGCCAGGTCTGCACCATATAAGCTTCTGAAGCATCGTTATGGATTGGCAGCGAGGCGGATTTGTCATCGCCTTTATAAATCACGCGAGTGGCATCTACCTGGATACCGGCGTAGCTGTTAAAGGCGCCCAGCATCAGCAGAGCAGCAAAGAACTTTTTCATCGGTTTCCTCTACGGGCCATCCTTGGCCGTGTGTGTCCTGAAAGACGATTATTTGTATTCGATGGTGAACGGGCTGGTGGCGTTAGCCAGACCCGCGGTCACTGCAGCGAATGAACGGTAACGAGCCTGCAGGTTGAAGGTCGCTTTACCGTCAGCAGCGATGGTGACTTTCGCTACGTCGTCTTTGATGTTGGAACCGTCGCCGATAGCGAATGGCTTGCCGTTGTTGTCAGTGATTTCGATACCCACGCCGGTAGCTGCAGTGCCGGTGCCACCCACGTTGCTTACGGACAGCAGGTCTGGGTTGCCGGCAACGGTGTTACCGTCGAAGCGCAGGCTGTAATTGCCGGCATCACATTTTTCCAGAGAGATCTGGAAAGCTTTAGATGCAGATTTGTCACCCACGTTTTGGAAAGCAGAAGTTGGGTAAGTACCCAGGTAAACTTCTTTATTCTGAGTATCGCTAGTTACCTGGCAGGTAGACTGTTTGATTTCACCGGTGAATTTAACAGTGCCGCTTGCTGCCATTGCGTTGGAAGCAGTTGCAGACAATACCAGGGCAGCCAAAGGCAATAATACTTTTTTCATTTCCAGCTCCATAGAACAATAAAATAATCGATTCAGTGGCGGGCTTATATATATATTGCCGCCACTGAGCATACACTCAGCGATAGCACTCCCTTGCTGAAAAGGAGCGTTGCCTCGATGAACTCATTGCCGGACGAAATATAGACTAAGCATATTCTTAATGTTAAATCGTTTAAAACATTCATAAGGCCCCTCTTGATAGGAATAAACTATCGGCGGATACCTATCGATCGATGTTGACGATTCATATGAATAGGAATAATCTGTGTTTGGGAAAGCTGCAGAGTTCAAGATTTTGCATTAAGGCCTGAAAATCAGAATATTATCCCGAATATTTACATTTAGTAACAGATTGCGACGTTTGGACTTTGGCACGAATTACGCGTTAAATGGTCTGCCGATACGCTTCGGCCATCCTGACGTTTTAAATAAGAAATTTACCAATAAACCCGGAGTAACTTTCTTTTTAATCATTTAAAATCAACAAGTTAAATATCAATCCAAGGATTGGGAAATGAGCGGTTCTTTCAGAGAGAAAAATAACGGCATTAATTATGTTTTTCAGCCAATGTTCGCGAAATCGGGACAATTGCTGGCCGTTGAATGTCTGTCTCGCTTTACGTTTAATAGCGAATATGCCCATTTTTCTCCTGAACAGTTCTTTCGCCACGCCGACAGTGCCACTCGGATTGAGATTTTGATGGATCAGATCAATCTGATCGATAAATACAAACACTGGTTTCATGAAAACCAAGTGATAGCCACTTTGAATGTTGACGATTATTCCCTGCAATCGCTGGCGAATACTCACTTTGCCGAAAGAATTAACGCTATGCGCTGTATTCATTTCGAGATCAGCGAGAATTCAACCCGGCTGGTGAAAGATCGCGTGCACGGCGATCCGTCATTGAATAGTTATTCATTTTGGCTCGATGATTTTGGTTCTGGCTATGCGGGTTTTTCCGCGTTGTACAACAGCCAGTTCCGCTTCGTTAAGCTCGACCGTTTTCTGCTTTGGGACTTCATGAAAAAGTCCGGCGGTGAGGGCTTGATGCGCGCGTTACTGCGCTTCTTTTACCTTAATCATTACAAGGTAATTATCGAAGGAGTTGAAACTCCCGAACACAAGAAATGGCTGGACGAAATGCCATATTACGCACTGCAGGGAAAGCTGTGGAAGGAATCCAGCATCAAGGATTTGAACTCGCTTCTTACAGCTGAATACTTTTAACTCGGTATTGGTGTTTGCCCTATGTCTAAAAACAACGTTCTTGTGATTAGTGAGTGTAAGTACAGCTATGTTGGCCTGTCGGTGCTGCTGAAGAAACACTACGGCGCGTACGATATCCGCCTGTTTTCCGATTTCATGCACGGCGGCGCCAAAGCAGAGAAGATCACCAAGCACGATATCGCGCTGATTTTCACCTCGCAAAACCTCGAACAGAGCGTCAACGTGATCGAAAGCCTGGTGTCCCTGCACCAGCAGTACAACAGCAAAACGCGCCTTTTGGTGTTCTATGACGACGAGCGCGTGGTGAAACTGCTGTCGATCCTGGGGATTTCCGTCGAGTTGGTCTCCACCCGTATTCCGCTTTATTCGCTGCAGGAAAAAATCCAGCGGCTGCTGGAAAGCAAAGAACCGGGCGGCATCAGAGTGCAGAAAACCCGCGAGCTCAGCCCGGCGGAAAGTGACGTGATCTTCAATCTGCTGCGCGGCGACAGCCTGCTGCACATTGCGGAAAAGCGCGGTACGCACCCAAAAACCATCTTCTCGCAGAAATACAGCGCGATGAAAAAGCTGCGGCTGCGCAGCATGAGCACCATCTTCGTCGCCGGCAAATAACCTGCCCTGGCTTGTTGCGCGGTACGCCGCGCGGCAACCGGCCCTCCCCCGCCCAGTTAAATTAATGTAACAACCGGCGACAAAGCAGCAACAGACACACAACATCCTCTCCTGTTGGCTACGATTTGCACACGGATTATCCGTGAGTCATGTCGTGTAGATTAAAATAAACATCAGGAGATGTTATGAAGTCGTCCTTATTCAGCCGCTACACCTGCTTTGTGCTGAGCATCTTGCTTACCCTGGTTTTCTTAATCATGATGCGCAACCATCCGTGGTTCTGGCTGCCGGCCCTGGCCTGCGGTGGCTTGATGGTGCTGGGTATCTACGATCTCACGCAACAGCGCCACGCCATCTGCCGCAACTACCCGATCATCGGCCGCCTGCGCTTCTTCTTCGAATTCATCCGTCCGGAACTGCGCCAGTATTTCCTCGAGCAGGATAATGAAGAGATCCCGTTTTCGCGTACCCAGCGCACGCTGGTGTATCGCCGGGCGAAAAACGAGATGGGCGACAAGCCGTTCGGCACCCTGCTGGATGTCTACCAAACCGGCTATGAGTGCATCGGCCACTCCATGCGGCCGGTGGAAGCCGCCGACCCGACCAGTTTCCGCATCACCATCGGCGGCGCCGACTGCCGCCAGCCCTACTCCGCGTCGATCTTTAACATTTCGGCTATGAGCTTCGGCGCGCTCTCCGCCAATGCCATCCGCGCGCTCAACCTCGGTGCGGCCAAGGGCAATTTCTACCACGACACCGGTGAGGGCAGCATCAGCCGCTATCACCGGGAAAACAACGGCGATCTGGTGTGGGAGCTGGGCAGCGGCTATTTCGGCTGCCGCTCCGCCGACGGCCATTTCGACCCGCGGCGCTTTGCCGAACAGGCGCAAAGCCCGCAGGTGAAAATGATTGAAATCAAGCTCAGCCAGGGCGCCAAACCCGGCCACGGCGGCATTCTGCCGGCGAAGAAGGTGGATGCGGAAATCGCCGCCACCCGCGGCGTGCCGGAAGGGGTCGATTGCATCTCGCCGGCCTCGCACAGCGCCTTCACCACTCCGCTGGAAATGATGCATTTCATCCAGCAGCTGCGCGAGCTGTCAGGCGGCAAGCCGGTCGGTTTCAAGCTGTGCATCGGCCACCCGTGGGAGTTCGTCGCCATCGTCAAGGCGATGCTGCACACCCGCATCCTGCCGGATTTCATCGTGGTGGACGGCAAGGAAGGCGGCACCGGCGCCGCGCCGCTCGAACTCTCCAACTACATGGGCATGCCGCTGCGCGAAGGGCTGCTGTTCGTGCATAACACGCTGGTAGGCTGCGGCCTGCGCGACCAGATCAAGATAGGCGCCAGCGGCAAGATCATCAGCGCCTTCGACATCGCCAGCGTGCTGGTGCTCGGCGCCGACTGGGTGAACTCGGCGCGCGGCTTTATGTTCGCCGTCGGCTGCATCCAGTCGCAAAGCTGCCATACCAACCACTGCCCGACCGGCGTGGCGACGCAAGATCCGCTGCGGCAAAAGGCGCTGGTGGTGCCGAACAAGGCGGAACGCGTCTACCACTTCCACCAAAATACGGTGAAAGCGCTGGCGGACATGCTGGCGGCGGCCGGCGTCAGCCGCCCGGAGCAGCTGACCTCGCACCATATGCTGCGCCGCATCACGCCGACCGAGATCAAGGTGTACGCCGATATCTATTACTACCTGGAGCCGGGCGCGCTGCTGCAGCCGGAGATCAAAAGCGAGTTCTATGCCCGCATGTGGCGTATGGCGACGCCCACCAGTTTCGATCAGGCGATCTCGCTGCCGGCGGCATGATGGGATAAGGAATAAAAGGGAGTTGCCCCCTCGCCTTGGGGAAGAGCATATGGAGAGGGGTTGCTTGCTACGGCGGCCCTCCCCCTCAACGGCGAGAGGGCGTATCGGTTACAGCTTGCGCACCGGCGCATCGCCGGCGACGTAATAGTCGGCGGTGCTGCGCGGCAGCGGCGCGCGCTGGCGAATGCGATCGGCTAACTTCTCGGCGATCATGATGGTCGTGGCGTTCAGGTTGCCGGTGATGATCAGCGGCATGATCGACGCATCCACCACCCGCAATCCTTCCATGCCGTGCACCCGGCCCTGACCATCGACCACCGCCATCTCATCCTCGCCCATCTTGCACGAGCAGGACGGGTGGAAGGCGGTTTCGGCGTGCTCGCGCACGAAAGCGTCCAGCTGCTCGTCCGTCTGCACCTCCGGCCCCGGGCTTATCTCGCGGCCGCGGTACTCGTCCAGCGCCGGCTGCGCCATGATCTCGCGCGTGATGCGAATAGCATCGCGGAATTCCTGCCAGTCCTGCTCGGTCGCCATGTAGTTGAACAGAATGCTCGGGTGCTGGCGCGGATCTTTCGATTTCACCTGTACCCGGCCGCGGCTCGGCGAACGCATCGAGCCGACGTGCGCCTGGAAGCCGTGCTCCTTCACCGCGTTGCTGCCGTTGTAGTTAATCGCCACCGGCAGGAAGTGATACTGAATATTCGGCCAGGCGAACTCTGCGCGGCTGCGGATGAAACCGCCGGCCTCGAACTGGTTGCTGGCGCCGATGCCGGTGCCGTTGAACAGCCATTCCGCGCCGATCTTCGGCTGGTTGAACCATTGCAGCGCCGGGTACAGCGACACCGGTTTCTTACAGGCATACTGCAGGTACATCTCCAGGTGATCCTGCAGGTTTTCCCCGACGCCCGGCAGATCGTGCACCACGTTGATATCCAGACTTTTCAGCAGCGCCGCCGGGCCGACGCCCGAACGCTGCAGGATCTGTGGCGAGGCGATGGCACCGGCGCACAGCAACACTTCGCGCCGCGCTTTGGCGTGGGTCAGCTGATTGCTGTCGCCCTGCAAATAGTTGACGCCCACCGCACGCTTGCCGTCGAACACGATATGGTCGGTCAGCGCATGGGTGACGATTTTCAGGTTCGGCCGCGAACGTGCCTGATCCAGATAACCGCGGGCGGTGCTGGCGCGGCGCCCTTTCGGCGTCACGGTGCGATCCATCGGGCCGAAGCCTTCTTGCTGGTAGCCGTTCAGATCGTCGGTGCGCGGGTAACCCGCCTGCACGCCGGCTTCCACCATGGCGTGGAACAGTTCGTTGTTGCCGGCTTTCGGCGTGGTGACGCTCACCGGGCCCTCGCCGCCGTGGTAATCGTTCGGGCCGATATCGCGCGTTTCCGCCTTGCGGAAATACGGCAGGCAGTCCAGGTAGGTCCAGTCTTCCAGACCCGGCGCCTTGGCCCAGTTATCGAAGTCCATCGCGTTGCCGCGAATGTAACACATACCGTTGATCAGGGACGAACCGCCCAGCCCTTTGCCGCGGCCGCATTCCATCCGGCGATTGTTCATGTGCGGCTCAGGATCGGTCTCATACGCCCAGTTATAGCGGCGGCCCTGCAGCGGAAACGCCAGCGCGGCCGGCATCTGGGTACGGAAATCCATCCGGTAATCCGGGCCGCCGGCTTCCAGCAGCAGGACGCTGACATCGGCGTCCTCGGTCAATCGGGTGGCTAACACGTTGCCGGCGGAACCGGCACCGATAATGATGTAGTCAAATTCCATTCATTATCTCCTTACTTTATAGAGGCCTGGTCAGGCAAAGACGCGAAGCGCGGCTCGGCAACAGGCTGTGTATTTTGGCTCTCTAGAGATTGTCGGCCGCAGCCAACGCGGCTGCGGCTCGAAAGACGGCGGGAAGATCAGAATACCGAGGCGTATTCGCCCAGCTCAACCTGCACCGATTTGATCTGGGTGTAGTGTTCCAGCGTCGTCAGGCCGTTCTCGCGGCCAACGCCGGACTGCTTGTAGCCGCCGACCGGCATTTCCGCCGCCGACTCGCCCCAGGTGTTGATCCAGCAAATGCCGGCTTCCAGCTGGTGGATCACGCGGTGCGCGCGAGCCAGATCGTTGGTCACCACGCCCGCAGCCAGACCGAAGGTGGTGTCATTGGCGCGGCGC
The DNA here is from genome assembly GCF_002935055.1 of Serratia sp. SSNIH1. Classification (NCBI taxonomy): domain Bacteria; kingdom Pseudomonadati; phylum Pseudomonadota; class Gammaproteobacteria; order Enterobacterales; family Yersiniaceae; genus Serratia; species Serratia sp. SSNIH1. Next base: position 2,050,295 of record NZ_CP026383.1, on the reverse strand, counting down.
ACCACTTCCTCTTCGCTCTGATAGCTGAGAATGCTCATCACCGGCCCGAAGATCTCCTCGCGCACGATTTCCATGTCGTCGCGGCAGTCGCTGAATACCGTCGGCGCCACATAAGCGCCCTTGCCGAATTCGCCGTGGGTAACGCGTTCGCCGCCGCACAGCAGGCGCGCGCCGCTGTTCTTGCCGCTCTCGATAAAGCGCAGCACCGACTCCATGTGCGCGAAGCTGACCAGCGGCCCGAAGTTGGTCTGCGGATCGGTCGGATCGCCGAGGCGAATGCGCTTCACGCGCTCGAGGATTTTCGCCTCAAACTGCGCCTGCAGCGCCGCCGGCACGAAGACGCGGGTGCCGTTGGTGCATACCTGGCCGGAGCTGTAGAAGTTGGCCATCATGGCGATATCGGCGGCGCGATCCAGATCGGCGTCGTCGAAAATAATCAGCGGAGACTTGCCGCCCAGTTCCATGGTGACGTCCTTCAGCGTCGACCCCGACGCGTTGGCCATCACCTTCTTGCCGGTTTTCACCCCGCCGGTGAAAGAGACTTTGGCGATGCCCGGATGGTCGGTCAGGTACTGCCCCACTTCCGCGCCGCTGCCGGTCACCACGTTGAATACGCCGTCCGGCAGGCCGGCTTCGGTGTAAATTTCCGCCAGCTTCAGCGCCGTCAGCGACGTGACTTCGCTCGGTTTGAAGATCATCGCGTTACCCGCCGCCAGCGCCGGCGCGGACTTCCACAGCGCGATTTGAATCGGGTAGTTCCAGGCGCCGATGCCGGCCACCACGCCCAGCGGTTCGCGGCGGGTGTAGACGAAGGAGGTTTCGCGCAGCGGGATCTGTTCGCCTTCAATGGCCGGGATCAGGCCGGCGTAATACTCCAGCACGTCGGCGCCGGTGACGATGTCCACCGCGGTGGTTTCCGACATCGCTTTGCCGGTATCCAGCGTTTCCAGCGCCGCCAGCTCATCGTTGCGCTCGCGCAGAATATCCACCGCGCGACGCAGGATGCGTGAACGCGCCATCGCCGTCATCGCCGCCCACACCTTCTGCCCGCTGGCCGCGCTGGCCACCGCACGATCGACGTCTTCAGCGCCGGCGGACTGGACTTCAGCCAGAACTTCGCCGTTCGCCGGGTTAATGGCGTTGAAGGTTTTTCCAGCGGTGCTGTCTACATAGGCGCCATGAATATAGAGCTTCTGCAAGCCAAAACGGGACATAGGATCTCCTTGGGTTATCCTCCGGGCGGCGTCTGCCCCCGGAGTTGGAACGTGATGTATTCGGTCGTGAGCGCCAGCGCCTGCGACTGATTGAACGCCGAGCCGCGCAGCGCGCTGCGCAACCACAGTCCGTCGATCAGCGCCGCCAGCCCCTTGGCCGCCAACCGCGCCTGCGGCTGCGGCATGACGCGGCGAAACTCGGCGCACAGGTTGGAATAGAGCCGGCGGCCGTTCACCTGCTGCAGCCGGTTGAGCTGCGGTTGGTGCAGACTGCTGGCCCAAAAGGCCAGCCAGGTCTTCATCGCCGCGCTGTTAATCTGGCTGTCGTCGAAGTTGCCGGCGACGATCGCCTGCAGCCGCGCCGCCGGGCTGTTATCGGTCAGCGCCTGCAAGCGCAGCTTCACCGCCTCGCCCAGATGGCTGATCAGATAGCGCATCGTGGCTTCCAGCAGGCCGTTCTTGTCCTTGAAATAATGGCTGATGATGCCGTTGGAAACGCCGGCCCGCCGCGCGATCTGCGCGATGGTGGCGTCATGCATTCCCACTTCGTTTACCGCGGCGAGCGTGGCATCAATCAACTGCTGCCTTCTGATTGGCTGCATTCCTACCTTTGGCATATTTCGACTCTCACAAAACCGACTTCGGCCTTATCTCAGCGGGCAAATTTCACTGCCGTTTCGCCCGTGATTCAGGTCATCATGAGGACTATTAAACTTTTTTTTGATTGAACGTTCAATAAAAATTGCATATATTTTATTGCCGCCTGGTTAAAAATTTGTACTATCTGGTTGTGGAACTGGCTGATTTTTGTGAGGTAATTAACGAATCTGACCAAAATCAGTGGCTGTAAGCGGTTCCCGCCGCGAAGCGCGCCGGCGCTTCATTCACAGGCGAAAGCGGCATCATTCAGGCCCTCCTCTACGGAGACGGCCGCCGCCTTCATTCGCCCGTTTTTCAGAGGCCAACGCGCCCCGGAATACGGAGCGGCACGATTTTCTCAGTTCAGAGGATGACGATGACAACCCACGAAACCTCCTCCAAATCGCAGCAGGACCGCCTCAACCCTGTGGTTTTCTTCACCTCGGCGGGGCTGATCCTGGCCTTCTCGCTGATGACCATCTTTTTCACCGACTTCTCCGGGCAGTGGATCACCCGCACGCTGAATTGGGTGTCGGCCACCTTCGGTTGGTACTACCTGCTGGCGGCGACGCTGTACATCGTGTTCGTGGTGTTTATCGCCGCTTCGCGCTTCGGTTCGATCAAGCTCGGGCCGGAGCAGTCCAAGCCGGAATTCAGCCTGATGAGCTGGGCGGCGATGCTGTTCGCCGCCGGCATCGGCATCGACCTGATGTTCTTCTCGGTCGCCGAGCCGGTGACCCAGTACATGATGCCGCCGGAAGGTGACGCGCAAACGCTGGAAGCCGCGCGCCAGGCGATGGTCTGGACGCTCTTCCACTACGGCCTGACCGGCTGGTCGATGTATGCGCTGATGGGCATCGCCCTCGGCTACTTCAGCTATCGCTACAATCTGCCGTTGACCATCCGCTCGGCGCTGTACCCGATCTTCGGTAAGCGCATCAACGGCCCGATCGGCCACAGCGTGGACATCGCCGCGGTGCTCGGCACCATCTTCGGCATCGCCACCACGCTGGGCATCGGCGTGGTGCAGCTCAACTACGGCCTCAAGGTGCTGTTCGAGATCCCGGAAAACCTGACGGTGCAGGGCTCGCTGATCCTGCTGTCGGTGATCATGGCCACCATCTCGGTCACCTCGGGCGTCAACAAGGGCATCCGCATCCTGTCCGAGCTGAACGTGCTGCTGGCGCTGGGCCTGATCCTGTTTGTGCTGTTCTTCGGCGACACCGAGTTCCTGCTCAACGCGCTGGTGCTCAACGTCGGCGATTACGTCAATCGCTTTATGGGCATGACGCTCAACAGCTTCGCCTTCGATCGGCCGGTGGAGTGGATGAACAACTGGACGCTGTTCTTCTGGGCCTGGTGGGTGGCGTGGTCGCCGTTCGTCGGCCTGTTCCTGGCGCGCATCTCGCGCGGGCGCACCATTCGCCAGTTCGTGGTCGGCACGCTGATCATACCATTCGTGTTCACCCTGCTGTGGCTGTCTATCTTCGGCAACAGCGCGCTGTACCAGATCATTCACGGTAACGCCGAGTTTGCGCAGGAAGTGATGCAGTTCCCGGAGCGCGGCTTCTACAGCCTGCTGGCGCAATACCCCGGCTTCACCTTCAGCGCCTCGGTGGCCACCATCACCGGCCTGCTGTTCTACGTCACCTCGGCGGACTCCGGCTCGCTGGTGCTGGGCAACTTCACCTCGCGCCTGGCCGACATCAATAATGATGCGCCGAACTGGCTGCGGATTTTCTGGTCGGTGGCCATCGGCCTGCTGACCATCGGCATGCTGATGACCGACGGCGTGCCGGCGTTGCAGAAAACCACGGTGATCATGGGCCTGCCGTTCAGCTTCGTGATCTTCTTCGTGATGGCCGGGCTGTATAAATCGCTGCGGGTGGAAGACTACCGTAAGGCCAGTGCGCTCAGCACCCTGGCGCCGGTGCCGGTCTCCAGCCACGACGTGCTCAACTGGAAACAGCGTCTGTCGCGGGTGATGAACTACCCGGGCACCCAGTACACGCAGAAAATGTTGGATAAGGTTTGCCGTCCGGCGATGCAGGACGTGGCGCGCGAGCTGGAGCTGCGCGGCGCGAAAGTGGAGTTCAGCGAAGTGCCGCCGACCGAAGACGAGCGTCTGAACCACCTGGAGCTGCTGGTGCGCCTGGGCGAGGAACAGAACTTTATCTATCAGATCTGGCCGATGCGCTACTCGGTGCCGGGCTTCACCTACCGCGCCCGCTCCGGCAAGTCGCACTACTACCGGCTGGAAACCTTCCTGATGGAAGGCACCCAGGGCAACGACCTGATGGACTACAGCAAGGAACAGGTGATTGGCGATATCCTCGACCAGTACGAGAAGCACCTGAACTTCCTGCACATTCATCGCGAAGCGCCGGGGGGCACCCTGACCTTCCCGGATATGTGACGGTCGATAAATAACGAAAGGGCGTAGCCAGGCTACGCCCTTTTTTATGCCTGCTCGGCCGGCAAGTCGGCTTTCAGCAGCACCAGGGAACCGGCCAGCAACACCAGATCCTTGATTAAAAAGCTGGTGGCGCCGGCCATGGCCGGAAAACCGCCGGCGGAAGGCTCCCAGGCCCCCGGCGTGGAAAAGATCAGCGTCAGCGTAGTCAGGTAGGTCACCGTCGAACCGATCGCCCCCAGCAACCCCAGCCGCCGCGACCAGAATCCCGCCAGCAGCAGCAAGCCGAAGCTCCACTCGGCGACGCCCAGCGCATAACTGGCGCCGCGGATGCCGAACGCTTGATGCATCCAGCTCAGCAGCGGGCTGTTGCCGATCAGCGGTACCAGCCCCTGCGCCTCGTAATCAAACCACTTGGCGTAACCGAAGGCGGCGAAGATCACCACCAGCGCCGCGCGCATAAAGATAACGTCCCCGTTCGAGCGCTGAAAGCGCCGCAGCCATGTCGCCAGCATCATCCTCTCTCCTTATGTTGCCCACGGCCGCCGCGGATCGCCCGCTTGCGGCCGCGGGGTGCGGCGGCTTAGTGCCCCATCGCGTCCTTCTTCATTTCGTCTTTCTTCATGCCGTCTTTGGCCATACCGTCTTTCGCCATGCCATCCTTTTTCATGGCGTCTTTGCCCATCTTGTCTTTCTTCATGCAGTCCTTGCCCATGCACTCTTTCTTCATGCCGTCTTTGGCCATGCCGTCGTGCGACATCTGGCTCATGCCGTCCTTTTTCATCGCGTCTTTACTCATGCCATCGGCGGCGTTGGCGCCGGCCACGCCCAGCATCAGCGCGCTGCACATCATCATTGCGAATAACTTTTTCATGGTATTTCCTTTCGTCATGTCAAAGGCACCGGGGTGCCGGAGAATGGCCGGCGGCCGCCTCAGCTGCCGCCAAACCAGTTGTAACCCTGGTCTTCCCAGTAACCGCCCGGGAAGCGGTTGGTGACCTCGATCACCTGAATGTGTTTCGGGTTCTTGTAGCCCAGCTTGGTCGGCATGCGCAGCTTCATCGGGTAGCCGTACTTGCGCGGCAAGATCTGGCCGTCATAGGTCAGCGCAATAATCGTCTGCGGGTGCAGCGCGGTGGCCATGTCGATGCTGGTGTAGTAATCGTCGGCGCATTTGAAGCTGACGTAGCGGGCGCTCAGATCCGCGCCGATCGCCTTGAGAAAGGTCGCGAACGGCACGCCGCCCCACTTGCCGATGGCGCTCCAGCCCTCGACGCAAATATGGCGCGTCACCTGGCTGACCTGCGCCATCCGGTGCAGCTGCGGCAGGCTCCAGGCGCGTTTGTCCTGCACCCGTCCGGCCACCTCCAGCCGGTAGTCGTCGCCGTTGATGTCCGGCGCGTCCTCCTCGGCGTAGAAAGCGTTGAACGGGAACGGCCGGGTGATCATCGATTCCGGGTAGACCGGCGCCAGGCGATCGCCATTGAACAGCCAGCCCTGTACCCGATCGTTGAAGCGCGAGATGCGGCTCAGCGCCTGTTCGACGTTGGCGTTATCGCTGAGATCGCAGCCGGTGAGCATGGCGATGCCGCCCAGCGTCAGGCCGTTGCGCAAAAAGCGGCGGCGCGAAGGCGCACTCAACAGCCGCTGCGCTTCTTTGACGATCGCCTGCCCTTCAATGATCGTCATGATCTGTTTATCCTTTTCCATCATTCACTCCTTAGCGTCCGCGCAGCATGGCCAGCAGCGTCCGCGGCACCAGCGCCACCATCACCAGGTGAATCGCGACGAAGGCCACCAGCGCCGACATGGCAAAAAAGTGGATATAGCGCGCCGCCTCATAACCGCCGAGCAGCGTGCGCAGCAGCGGAAACTGCACCGATTTCCACAGCACCAGCCCGGACAGCGCGCTCATCACGCCGAGGATCATCACCGACAGATAGGCCACGCGTTGCACCATGTTGTAGTGGCGCAGGTCGGCGTGTTGCAGCCTGCCGCGCAGCGCGGCGCCTGCATCGGCGAGAAACTGCCGTGGGCTGAGCGGCCAATACTTGCGTTTGAAACGCCCGCTGGCCAGGTTGATCAGCAGGTAGCACAGCCCGTTGACGCCGAACAGCCACATGCCGGCGAAGTGCCACTGCAGCGCGCCACCCAGCCAGCCGCCGAGCGTCAGCTCATTGAGAAAGCTGAAGTTGAACAGCGGCGAGGCGTTGTAGATGCGCCAGCCGCTGGTCACCATGATCAGCATCGCCAGCGCATTCAGCCAGTGCGTCAACCGCAGCCACAGCGGATGCACCGTCTGTCGTTGTTCCGGGGTGAGAGTGAGGCTCATGCGAACTCCTGGCGACCAATGAGGCGATGAGCCGAGTATTCCCCGGATTTGTTCCCCAAGACCTCACGCAAAGTTAAATAAAATGTGATAACTCCGCCGGTGGGGGTTGTGTAGACTTCAGAGAGAAACGGGCAATCAGCGGTAATGAGAATGGACAAGCCAAAACGAATTTTGATCGTCGAGGACGACGGCGACATCGCCGAACTGCTGCAGCTGCATCTGCGCGACGAAGGTTACGCCATCAGCCACGCCGCCGACGGCAACCGGGGCATGGCGATGCTGGAACAGGGCGGCTGGGACGCCCTCATCCTCGATCTGATGCTGCCGGGCGTGGACGGATTGGAGATTTGCCGCCGGGCGCGCACCATGACGCGTTACACGCCGATCATCATCACCAGCGCGCGCTCCAGCGAGGTGCACCGCGTGCTGGGGCTGGAGCTGGGCGCCGACGACTATCTGGCCAAGCCCTTCTCCATGCTGGAGCTGGTGGCGCGGGTCAAAGCGCTGTTTCGCCGCCAGGAAGCGATGAGCCGCAACCTGCGCATGGACGCCGGCGTGCTCAGCTTCAACGATCTGACCATCGACCCCATTGCCCGCGAAGTGCACCTGCATCAGCAGCCGGTCGAGCTGACGCCGCGCGAATTCGACCTGCTGTACTTTTTCGCCCGCCACCCGGGCCAGGTGTTCTCACGCCTGAGCCTGTTGAATCAGGTCTGGGGCTATCAGCACGAAGGGTATGAGCACACCGTCAACACCCATATCAACCGGCTGCGCATCAAGATCGAGCGCAACCCGGCGGAACCCGAGCGCATCCTCACGGTGTGGGGCATGGGCTATAAATTCGCGGCCGCGCCGCAAGAGTGAGCCATGAAAAACCTTACGTTAGCGCAACGCCTCACGCTGATCTTCGCGCTGCTGATCGTCATCGGCTGCGCCTTTTCCGGCTGGATGCAGGTGCGCAGCAGCACCCAGTACAGCCAGGCGGTGATCCAGCGCCTGTCCGGCAACCTGGCGCAGCATATTGCCGACAGCAACCCGCTGCTGGGGGTGAACGGGCCGGATCCGCAGGCGGTGCATACCCTGTTCGATCAGCTGATGGCGGTGAATCCCAGCGTTGAGGTTTACCTGCTCGACAAACAGGGCGCGATTATCGGCAACGCCGCGCCGGCCGGGCATCTGAAGCGGCAGCGGGTCGCGTTGCCGCCGCTGCAGGCGCTGCTCGGTGGCGCGCCGATGCCAGTGTATGGCGACGATCCGCGCAGCGCGGACGAGCGCAAGGTGTTCAGCGTCGCGCCGCTTAAGGTCGATGGCCGGATCGAAGGCTATCTGTACGTGGTGCTGCTCGGCGAAGAGTACACGGCGCTGGCCAGCAACGCCCAGTTCAACTCGGCGGTCAGGATGGCGCTGTGGACCTCCGGGCTGATGGTGCTGTTCAGTCTGCTGGCCGGCGGTTTCGCGTTTTATTGGGTGACGCGCCCTATCCGTCGCCTGACCCGGCAGGTCAGCGCACTGGACAGCGGCGGCATCGAGGCGGTGCAGGCCTACGCGGCGCTGCCGGCGGTACGGGCCGGGCGCGACGAAGTCAGCCAGCTGCAGCAGGCTTTCCACCGCATGGCGCAGCGCCTTGCCGAACAGTGGCAAACGCTGGCGCAGCAGGATCGGCTGCGGCGTGAGTTCATCGCCAACGTCTCGCACGATCTGCGCACCCCGCTCACCTCGCTGCACGGCTATCTGGAAACGCTGTCGGTCAAGGCCGCCACCCTGAGCGAAGCCGATCGGCGGCGCTATCTGGAGATCGCGCTGGCTCAGAGCCGCAAGGTGGGCAAGCTGGCGCAGGAGCTGTTCGAGCTGGCGCGGCTGGAGTACGGCGTGGTGAAACCGCAGAAAGAGCCTTTTTCCCTCAGCGAGCTGTTGCAGGACGTGTTCCAAAAGTTCGAGCTGGCGGCGGAGGCGCGCAACCAGCGGCTGCATGCCGACATTCCCCCCGGCATTCCGCCGGTGTTCGCCGATCTCAGCATGATTGAGCGGGTGCTGACCAACCTGTTGGACAACGCCATTCGCCATACGCCGCCCGGCGGCGACATCGGCGTGCGGCTGTGGCGGCAGGACGATCGGGTGATGGTGCAGGTCAGCGACAGCGGCCCCGGCATTCCGCAGACGCTGCGCGCCGATCTGTTCGTGCGCCCGTCTGTCCTGAGCGGCGCCCGGCGCCCTTCCGGCGGACTGGGCCTGATGATCGTGCGACGCATTCTGCAGCTGCACGACAGCGATATTCAGCTGATCGAACAAGCGCAAAGCGGCGCCTGCTTCCGCTTTGCCATTCCGCCGCGTTAATCGAGGCAGCTGCGATCGACGCTGATAAATTTGTCGTTATAGATAATGAATTTCTGCCCCTTCAGCCGAATACCGGCATGGGTCAGCGTATCGCCGGGGCGCAGGTATTCGGTGACGCCCTCTTCATCGGTGCTGTTACAGCCCGGCTTGAGCAGGAACTTGAAGTAGGTGTTGCCGGTGTTGGTGAGCGTACCGCGCTGGGTATCGAGCCGATAGGCAAAGTTTACCTGACGCGGGCGCACCACCAGAATGGTGTCCATCACCACGATCGGCTCCAGGTTGACGCCGGCGCCCCGACGCGGCCCCGGCTCGAACAATCGGGTCGGCACTTCGCGAAATGACACCCGGTAATAACGCTCGCGATTATCCTGCGGCCCGCGGTAGAAAAACTTGTAGTACTCCGCCTGCCCGGCCTGCAGCGTCAGCTGGCGCGGCGCAAACAGCAGCTCGCCGTCCGCCGGCCGGCTGCGCACCTCGCGCTCTCCCGGCCGATCGATGGCGCGAATGCTCACCTGATACAGGCGCGCGCCGCGGTTGTTATTCAACACCCGCTTGGCGGTGAATGAGCGATCCTGATCCATGGCAAACGTCAGGGTACCGACATTGATCGCGGCGGCGGTAAAGGGGAAGGACAAACCCAGCAACCCTATCAGCACAAGTTTCACGCCCTGCCCTCAATTGATGTTACGCCAGGTGGCTTCGACATGAATTTCACCGGCGGCGCTGACGTCACCATACCAACCGTTGCCGTCGACGGTTCTCAGCGAGATCGGATTGTTCATCGGAATGCTAAAGGTCACGCGGGTCTTGTTCAGCACCCCCACTTCACCGGAGATATCATTCCACGGCGTGCTGCTCCAGAGCGCATTGGTCATGTCGTGCCACTGGCCATCGCAGCCGGCGGCGAAGCTCTGCTGACCGTTGGTGCTGGTGGTGATGCCGAGGGTGGCGGGGAACGGCACCTGGGTACTGTTATCCGCAGAAGAAAAGAGGCAATAGTTCACCCCGTTGATCGCCTGAGTCGGCCCGGTCGCCATCACCCTCACCTGATCGGCGGCGGTTTTGCCGCTGGTGGTCACGAAGTAGCCGAACTCCAGCGCCGGCTCCGCCGGACCGACATAACCTTCACGGTGTGGGCTGTTGTCGTAATCATCGGAAATAATGCTGATGCTGAAATCGCGCGGCTTGATAATCAGCTGGTTTGAAGTGGAAAACTCATACCATCCCGACTCCGGCGAAGTGGTGTTCTGAAAACGGAAATTGATCAGATCGCGGGTGCCGCTGTCGGAAATCCCCAGCGCGACCATCTGTTTGAAGAAGTTACTGGAGAAGAACACATAGACGGCGTTGCTGCTCTTCAGCTCGTTAAACGTATAGTAGCTGCCGGTGCCCGACGTGTTTTTCCAGGTGTTGCCGTTCAGACTGAACTGCAGATCGGCGGCGTTCACCGCTGAGGACAGCGCCGCATGGTTAATCGCCGGGAAAATATGAATCGAGGTATTGCTCACGCTGCCGTCGGTCTGCAAATCGTAGCTGACCATCTTGCACATGATGCCTGAGCGGGCGCCGATGGTCTGGTTCTTGCAATCGGCATTGCCCTCGCCGATGATCGGCACCCCATCGCTGTTGACGAACACCTCCGATACGGCGTTGGTATTGATAAAGCGCAGGTGGGCCGCCTTGCTGTGCGTGACGGTGCGCTTGTACCAGCTGCCGCTGGCCTGATCCCGACAGCGGCCGCCGGCCGCGGCGTCGTAAGCCACCGACGTTTGGCAGCCGTTGATCTGCATGCTGAAAGCTTCACCCGCTGCCATCTGCTTCAGATACTGATAGAAGCTCGGCGACATCATGCCGTGCATCCATTTTGCGCCGCCGGGCGTGACCACGGTGCCGTAAAATCCCTTTTCGTCGGTGGTCTGCGGCAGAATCAAGCTGGTATCCATATTGCAACCGGCATACCAGTTGATGCAGCGCAGGCCGAGGAACGGATTCTTTATCGGCGCATTTTCCAGCCACATGTCATAGCGCCAGTTGGCATTCAGCCCCGTGTTGTAACCATTATCCACGTACCCCAGGCTCTGCTGATAGACAGTGCCGGAACCGCCGTATTTCAGCCCGGTCCACTTATTGGCGCCGGTCATGCGCGGATCCAGCCCGCCGGCCGGCGTGACGAAAAAGTTGTCGTCGGCGTTGTTCTCCACGAAGACAAATTTCATTACCGCCGCATCCGGCCAGTTGGTCTGGCTGACCGCCGCCTGCAGCGCGGGGGCGACCAGCGCCAACAAGAACAACAACAGCGCAACGTTAGCTCTCATGGTCAAACTCCCCGGATGACATATTGCCTGCATAGGTTTTCAGCCCGGTGCAGATCACGTCGCCGACCCACACGGCGCCTTGCGCCTTGCTGAGATCCAAATCCACCTCGCATGTCTGATTGCCGCCGTGGGTAAAATCGATAACCGGGAATTTCTTGTCGACATCCATGATAAATTCGCCTTTCTCATCGGTGCGGGTGCGGCCGATATGGTTCTTGATATAGGCGTTGGCCAGCAGCGTGCCGTCCTCCGCTTTGATGCGGCCAAACACCGTCACCATCTGTTTTATCTCCGGCGAGATCACCGCCACGTTGCCCGGATACAGGGTGAGCTTGCTCTTGCGCCTGGTGACGATGTCGAAGCTCTCCGCCGAGTTTTTGTTGTTCATCAGCTCAACGTCGTACTGACCGTACGGCGACAACGGCAGGTAATTCTTATTGCCGCTCAGCTTCACCATCCGGCCGTCAACCCGCGCGGTCAGCAGGCCGTCGTTTTCAATGCCGGTATTGAAGATAATCCCGGCGTTGCCTTCGTTGCGGCCACTGATGGCAATATCACGCCCTTGCCAACCCATGCTGCCGCTCGCGGTCAGGCTGCTGTTAACGTAGCCGTCGGCGGAGCTGCTGACGTTGAGCGTGCCGGCCGAATACTTGGTGTCGAAGCGCGCATAGCCACCACCGTTGAAGCGGTTGTCGCCGCGGGTATCACCGGAAATCGCCCGCGACAGGTTGGCCCCCAGGGTGCGGATCGGCCCGTCCTTGATGTCCTTGCGCGCCGCCAGGTTGGCGGTGGTGTAACCGTTTTGATTGGAAACGCCGGCGCTGAGCCAGTTCCCCATCGGCAGTGAAAAATCGAGCGCGATGTACTTGCCGGTATTGGCGTTGCTGCTGCCGTTGTTGTAGCGCTGCACGCCCGCCCGTACGCCCAGCGTGCCGAAGCGGCCGGTAAAGATGTTCTGGTAATAGTCGGCGTTGTAATAGTGACTGTCGTTCTTCTTATCGTCGTTGTAGCTGGCGCTCAGGGTGCCCAACGGAGACCACAGCGCCCCCAGATTAAGGCTGCCGCCAACGGCGCGGTTATAGGCGTCATTTTGCAACAGACGATCGCCAATCTGCGTTTTCTCCTGATTGATCCATACGCTGCTGAAGCCGCCGGGCAACGCGGCGCTGACGCTGTTGACCAAACTCCAGGAGCGATCGGATGCCGCCATATTTTGCAGGTTGATCTGAATCGACTCGGTCACCGGCAGGCTGACGCGACTCTCGCCGACGGCGTTGCCGTCAAACGAATACCCCGACAGCGCCCAATTAAGCGTTTGCAGATTGCCGATAGCCGAAGCGCCAAGCAAATAAGAGTCCTTTGCCGGGCGGTGGCGTTCCCGTTCGCCGCGCCAGTCGTCCATGCGCAGCATCCCGCCCCAGAATTGCCAGGCCAGCGGCGCATTCGCACCTCGATTGGGGCTGAACAATTTATTCACTCGCTGCATGCGTTTATCGACCACTTTGCCGTTGACCACGACCTCCACCTCTACGTCATAGATACCGTAGGGCAAACTGCCGGTGTCCACTTCATGATTGCCCATCGTGAAGTTTTGTACGCTGAGCAGCCGCCCGTCGCGCGACAGATGCACCTCGCCGGCCGAGGGGAAAAAAACCACGATCGGCGTCAGCGATTGGGAATTATCGAATACCGTCGAGTTGGCGCGGTTACCGTAGGACAGACCATAAATCTTGCTCGAGTTGATGGTCGTGACCGGCCCCAGCGACTGCAGATTCCAGCTGTCCAGCATGCCGGCAGCGAAACGGCGGCCGGCGAAATCACGCTCGTACATCGCTTTGTACAGCGTGGCGTTTTCATCGCCGCTGCCGATACCGTAGATGGAACCGTTCAACTCCACGTGGTGTTCACGCAACGCCGTGACGCTGTTGAGCGATAAATAACTGGAGGTGTTGCCTTCGCTGGCGCGGGCCCGGTTATCGTAGACCCCGAGGTTATAATCCAGCGTGCTGCTTACGGCATCCACGCTGGACGCGCCGATGTCGCTGGAGCGGGCGCGCAGCACCGTCCCCAACGCGGATTCTTTCACCACCAGCTGCAGGTTGAGCTGCCGGACATCCAGCGCCAGCCAGGCGTCGTCCGCGATCCGGATATGCTGCTGCCGATCGAATGGCGCATCCTGCAAAGCCTGCAGCTGGCCGGCAATCGCCGCCGTCAGCCGGGCGCCGTCGTCGTTATCCTCCAGCGTCACCCGACGAATCTTTAGCCGGTCCTGATCCAGGTAGAGAAAGGCATGGCCGATGCGGCTGTCGTCTTTGACGCCATCGCTCTTTTCATAATGCAACAACAGCGGAATACTCATCCCCTCGCGCAACGCCAGGCTGAAAGTGTGCGGGATCAGCACGCCGTTAATCTGCGTCAAACCGGCCGCCATCGCCATACGGCCAGGCAACAGCATCGGGAGCGCCAGCGCACCGGCAGCCAAAAGCGTTCTCAACAGCACAGCGTTCACATGCCACTCCTTGCGTGATTGTTTTGCATCCATCGTGGATAACGCGCGCATTACTTCACCGGGATAAACTGTTCGCCGTGCCACAGCGCGACGCGTCCTTTTTTATCGTTGACGTCAACCTTGCTGAAGGCGCGATCCTTCCCCGGCATCACGAAATAGTTTTCCTTGCAGTCGCTGCCGTCTTGCTTGTTCCTGCAATTGCCGTAGGCCACCACTTTGAACGTGGCGTTGCCGGTGTTTTTGATCCGTCCGTTGGCGAACTGATAGGCGAAGCGATCCTGCCGAGGCGCCACCACCAAAATGGTGCCGATGCGCGCCGACGTGGTGGCCACGGCATTACGCCGAGCCGAATTTTGCCCCGCCTCGCTCAGCGCCTGATCGAACCAAACGATGCGGTAGTAACGCTCCTGGGCATCATTCGGCCCCTTGTAGTAAAAGCGGATCACATCGCTGGCGTTGGCCGGCAAGATCAGGCTGGCGGGCGACAGCAGCATTTCATCCCGACTGCTCATCGGGATCACCGTACCGGAGGCCAGGGGACTGGAAATGCGTTCGATCTTGATGGTCACCAGCCGGCCGCTGTCGGTGGTGTTTTTGATTTCCTTGCTCAGGCGCGCGCTGTCGCCAGGCATGAAGGCGCTGATCTCACCCACATCGAGCGCCAAAGCCGGCCGCAGCAGCATTAACATCAGGGTGACGGCGAGAGAAAAGCGTGTCATTGCGGTATTCCACTGGCGTTGATGAGCGATAAATAGCAGGAGGTCTCCCCCCTGCCAGATGCAGATCGTTCGGGGGATTAGGAAGTCCAGGTCGCGTTGAACTCGACGCTGACGTCGCCGCTCCAGATACCTTCCGGCAGCGTGCTGAAATCCGTGACGGCGGTGGTGCCGTTTGACGTCGCGCCGATGATGCTGAAAGTGAACTGATCCTGCGCGCTGGTGCGGCCGGCCTGGTTGTAGGCGTTGGACAGGGCGCTCAGATTGCCGCCCAAAATGCCGGCGGTGGTGTCGATCATGGTGGTTTCAGCCGTTTTCCCGACCACCGCACCGTTATAGTTCACCCCGACTTCCAGCGTAGAACCGGAAGTATCCAGCTGAGTCAGCGTATTGGAGACCAGTTTTGAGGTCAGTTTGAAAGCGGTGGCCGTGGTATCGCCTTCCACGGTGACGTCAAACAGGCCTTTCTGGCTGTTGAAACCCTTAATGCCTTCTGCATAGTTGAAGGCCAGGCTGCCAATCGGCGTCACAACCAGTTTGCTGGTGGTGTCTTTCTTGGCGGTCGCAGACCAGGTTGCCAGCGCCTGAGCGGTAACGTCGGCGGCTTGAGCAGTGCTGACCGCTGCAAAGGCGGAAACGATCGCCAGAGCCAGTGTCATTTTCTTCATGGTATAACTCCCTTCAATGTTGAATATGTTTTCTTTCTTTCGTCCATTCTCAGCCAGCCGTTTGCATCACTGCGTTTAGCCAGTCTGCTTGACGCCACAAGAATATCCCCGGCCGATCAAAAAAGAATCATTAACTGTTAAAGTTCAAATATTTAGATTTAAATACTGCCATTAATGTTTTAACCCCCGTCAATCACATTAAAAAACGGGTTAAACCTTTGATGAAAGCACAATCACATTGTGGTTTAACCCCTGCGGGGCGGTTATTGTTTAACCACAAATACGCTCTGTTCGTCCTTCCCATGGCCGTGTGAAATTTCAGCGCCGGCGTTGTTCGGTGAGGGAAAAGATTGATTGGATTTACGCAGGAGCAGCAGCCAATCCAGATCGGCCGCTGTAGAGAAAAAGGGGGCTTCTCGCCCTGTGTCAGGAAGGGTATCGGGTTCTCAGGGAAAGAATAAGCCGCATAAAACCGGCCTGATTGAGGCCCAGTTTTCGCATAATATTCAGTTTATGGGAGCTTATGGTTTTGTAACTTCTCCGGGTCACGTTGGCGATGCTGCCTGGAGATGCACCGGCAACCATCATGGCCAAAACTCGCCATTCACTGTCAGATAATGCGGCTGCCGAATGCACCAGCCGGGCGCGAATATGCGGGGAACGATAGCCGGAGAACTTGCCCGCAGCCGCAATGGCGTCACTCAGGCAGTGCAATGGCTCCCCCTTTGCCACTATAGCTATGCGCGCATCTGCCGCCAACAACGCTAATATACCAGGGTGTTCTACCGCGGTGAAAATCACCAAGGGTATTTCCGGCCAGACATTTTTTGCCGTCAGAACGAACCGTAATACATCATACAAATATTCTCTCTGATGATATAACTCCATAATAAGCGCGCGAGGCTTTCCCTCTTTCAATACCCCCTCCAGCGCCCTCAGGGTGTCGATAAAATAGCTGTCACTTGATTGGGTAACGAGAAATGCTTCCATTCCTCTTCTCACTAAATAGCTGGGTTCAAAAAATAGCAGCGCATCACCGAAATCGGCTTTAACCATACATAATCACCATAATGAGGTAGAAAGCGGTAGAGAAAGGGAAATACCTCTCGTAAGCGCCACACGGCAACCCGCCAAATGAAAGTCGAACGTTTTATTTCAACACTGTAATATTTTTGTCATATCCACCGTCCTTCAATCGCGTTGGGCAGCGGCTATCAATGGTCAATTAATAAATTCAGCATTGTCGCTTTCCAAGCCTGAACAGATCTCCATTTTATGTTCACGCAAGATCTTGCAGCGCAGCAGGAATAAGCGGGAAATACCGGAAATGTAAGCCCTGACCTGATTGCTGCGCACCACCAGCAAAAACTCATCGCCGCTGCATTCTCCCGTTTGGTGCGCGGCGTAAGCCAGAATATCCCGATTCAGGCTGGCGTTGACCGTCGCCGAGGCATCAGGCAACGACATGAAAACCTTACAGTTGCCTGACTTTCCCAGGTAGCTCTCCTGCCGGGCTCCCGAGCCGCTGAAATAGGCCGTGACAGCAATAGCCATGAGGATCCCCCCCAGAACCATCGCGCTGAACATCAGCCACCCACGGCGGGAATAACCAAGATGAGAAGAGGCCCCGCCGATGACGGTGTCGGACGCCGGATTGGCCGCCGCTGCGGGCGCAGATCCCGGCACAGCCGCGGCAGGCTCCGCGTCGTGAATATCTTCCGCGTCCTCATAAGACTCGATGGTAATCTCATCACGCAACATAAAACCCACTTTAGGAACCGTAACAATGACCTCATCCTCGACGCCAAGGTTTTTAATCACCCGACGCAATTTGCTGACGCACTGATTGAGATTATTATTGCTGGACACCATGCCGTAATCGTCCCAGACCTTCTTGAATATCAGTTCACGCCCTACGGCCTCGCCATGGTGGGCAATCAACAGCAGCAACAACCGTTTGGAAGGACTGGATATGGATATGGGATCGTCAGAAAAATCTGTTGGGCTAAGGGTTCTGGTGTCTGCGTCAAAGAGAATATGGTCATTAAATCTATATTTCATTTTATTCACATGTTTTCACTATAGCGATCATTTATAGTTTGGCGTCAAATGTTAATGAAATATTAAATAAATATTTAATCAGGTAATTCGCGAAAATACCCAAGCACAGGCAAGAAAAACCACTCAATTAACGCCACGAAATACGCTTTGTCACCTCACCACCGTTTATATAGGATTTTTCTTGCAAACCATAACCAAAGGTTAACCAATCACCTCATTCATTGATATATTGACGCGACAAAAACCACAAAGTTAGTTTTTTGTGTCGCAAATTATCAATTTTAAGGAAAATCATCTCAAAAGAAGACCGCAGAACTAAATTTTAATAAAAAAATAATAACACGTGAATGTTGAGCATAATCACAGACCGCAGTCCATCCGTATTAGCCCGACGAATTAACGCGTTTGCCGCGTCGCAAATGTTAAATTTTAGGTTCAGCCAAGGCGATGGGAAACAATAATGAAAGGAAAAACTTACGAATGACGCCTGTCGCGTTTTCCGCAACAGGCGAAAACATTCGCGGTAGCTCATTGAACTGATGAGGGGAATATCAGGCTAAAGGTCAAGCAAGCAGAACCTCGGCCATCGGAACACTGCGCGCGAACCTCACCGTCGTGCAGCGTCATGATGGCGCGCACGATAGACAGCCCCAGCCCACTGGCATGATTGCCGGCGCTGCGCGCGGGATCGGCGCGATAGAAGCGATCGAACAGCTTTTCCAGCTGTGCCGGCGCGATCGGCGGCCCCTGATTGATAACCTGTACCCACCAGGCATCGGCGCGCCGTTCAGCCCGCAGGACGATCCGGCTGTTTTCGTCGGCATAACGCACTGCGTTAGCCACCAGGTTGCTCAACGCGCGCTGGAACAGCATCGCGTCCGCCTTCAGCGTTCCCTCACCTGCGCAGCTCAGCGCGATGCCGCGTTCTTCCGCCAGCCCCTCGAAGTAATCCGCCACCCGCCGCAGCTCCAGCGCCACATCCAGCCGACTGTAGTTCAGCAAGGATGCGTCAATGGCTTATTGGGGCTTATCCTGCCTCGGAAATATTGGACAATGCTTACGTCATGGAACTGTACGATGTAAGGGCGTTGGAAACCCGCGCCGAAGTAACCAAATCCTTATTTGATACCTATACCAGGATGGCGTACACCCGATATGAACGAGAACAGCTAATCATTAATGGTATCGGCCTGGCGATCGTCACTTTTGTGGCGCAATACCAAGCGAGATTGGTTTTCAGCGTACCGCTCAGGCCAGCGTTAGCCAGAATTTATGACTCGCTCTTGAAAAAACATGCGCATTGCGTACATTATTTGTACAACCAAGAGCTTGTTGAGGAAGGATTACATGTCATCGAAATACCGCCTGTTAACGGCAGAATCCCACCCAACTCCTATGAGCATAAAGGAACGGCACCAAAGAGAAATGCAAGCCTTCCACGAAGAATGGGCTGAACAAAGACGCCGCCAATGGCACGAACGCGGCGGTGCTGAAGCAAGTGAACTGCCCGCCAGTGGCATCGATACCGAACTTTCATCCTAATTCCGGTTCTTTCTTACTCTTCTTCCCCTGCCGTCAACAACGCAAGCCCCGCCTGCTCGATGGCCTCCCGCGCAGCGGCGGGCAACCCCTCGTCGGTAATGACGGCGTCAAAGGCGGCGATCGGCAGCGCCAGATAGGTCGCGATCTTGCCGTATTTCGAGGTGTCGCTGAGCAGAATGCAGCGGCGGCTGGCCTCGACGATGGCCTTCTTTACCATCACCTTGTCTTGGTTCGGCGTCGACAGACCGCGCATGCTCCACGAAGAGGCGGAGATAAACGCCAGATCGATAAACAGACCACGCAGCGCCTGCGCCGCCGCTTCGCCGACGCAGGAGCGATTCTCCCGGCACACGGTACCACCGGTGTGGATGATTCTGCACTGGCTGTTTTCAATCAGAAAGCCGGCGATGACAAAGTCGTTGGTCACCACCGTCAAATCGTCACGTTCACCGACCTGTTTCGCCAGCGCCAGCGTGGTGGTACCGGCATCCAGATAAATACAGCTATTGGCGGGAATTTGCCGCGCCGCCAGCCGGCCGATGGCGATTTTCTGCCGGCTGAACATCCCTTCTTTGGCCTGGTGCGAAGGTTCGCTCGCCACCCGCTCAGGCGCCTGCACGCCGCCCGAGACCGACTGCACCGCGCCCTGTTCCTCCAGCTTTTGCAAATCGCGGCGGATCGTCATGTGCGACACCCCCAGCCGTTCGGTCAGCTCGGCAATGCTAACGACGCCGCGTTCGGATACCAGCGCAAGAATTTGTTGATGGCGTTCTACAGGTATCACGGTTCCCTCTCGTTGCTGCGGTGATAATAATTGTGATTTTACGTCAATTTTCGTTCGCCGATAGCCCTAATTTTTCACGGCGTGACGGCGCGTGCAATGACGCCAGATAAGCATGAACTTATTTAAAAAACATAATATTAACACTGAGTAAGGCCATAAAACGCACAAAAAACCCGTCTCACCCATTGTTAATTATTGTGATAAAGTTCGCGGATAAACGGCCAACAAGCGCTTATATTTAACACAACAAAACAAATTATCACTAAAATTAACAGGAGTGCAGTATGACACACCCAGGGAAATATGCCGTCTGCATCATTGGGCTGGGCGCGATGGGCATGGGCGCGGCGCGCTCGTGCCTCCGCGCCGGATTGACCACCTACGGGGCGGACCTGAATCCGCAGGCACTGGCGGTGCTGCAACAAGCCGGCGCGAAACAAACGGCGCCCAGCGCGCGCGACTTCGCGACCGAGCTGGACGCCGTGCTGTTGCTGGTGGTGAACGCCGCCCAAGTGAAGCAGATCCTGTTCGGTGAACAAGGCCTGGCGCCAAAGCTCAGGCCAGGCACCGCGGTGATGGTCTCTTCGACCATTTCCGCCGATGACGCCAAGCAGATCCAGCAACGGCTGCTGGACTACGGGCTACCGATGCTGGATGCGCCGGTTTCCGGCGGAGCGGCCAAGGCGGAGGAAGGCCAGATGACGGTGATGGCCGCCGGCACCGACGCCACCTTCGAGCGCCTGCAACCCGTGCTGGACGCCATCGCCGGCAAGGTGTACCGCATCGGCGAGACGATCGGCCTGGGCGCGACGGTAAAAATCATCCACCAGCTGTTGGCTGGCGTGCACATCGCCGCCGGCGCGGAAGCGATGGCGCTGGCCGCCCGCGCGGGCATCCCGCTGGACGTGATGTATGACGTGGTCACCCACGCCGCCGGCAACTCCTGGATGTTCGAAAACCGCATGCGTCACGTGGTCGACGGCGACTATGCGCCCAAGTCAGCCGTGGATATCTTCGTCAAGGATCTGGGGCTGGTGGCGGATACCGCCAAGGCGTTGCACTTCCCGCTGCCGCTGGCCTCCACCGCTTTCACCATGTTTACCGCCGCCAGCAACGCCGGTTACGGTAAAGAAGACGACAGTGCAGTGATCAAAATCTTTGCCGGCATCGATCTGCCGCAGAAAAAGGAGGCGCTCTGATGCTGCTTGGCGTAATCGCGGATGATTTTACCGGCGCGACCGACATCGCCAGTTTTCTGGTGCAAAACGGCCTGCCGACGGTGCAGCTGAACGGCGTGCCGCAAGACGAAACGCAGATAAACGCACAGGCGGCGGTCATTAGCCTGAAATCGCGTTCCTGCCCGGCAGAGCAGGCGGTCGAACAGTCGTTGCAGGCGCTGGTCTGGTTGCAAAAACAGGGCTGCCGCCAGTTCTACTTCAAGTACTGCTCCACCTTCGACAGCACCGCACGGGGCAATATCGGCCCGGTGACCGACGCCCTGCTCGCCGCACTGGGAGAGAATTTCACGGTTGTCTCACCGGCGTTGCCGGTAAACGGCCGCACGGTCTATCAGGGCCACCTGTTCGTCGGGGAGCAGCTGCTGTCTGAATCCGGCATGCGTCATCACCCGGTCACGCCGATGACCGACAGCAACCTGCTGCGCCTGATGGAGTCCCAGGCCGCCGGACGCTGTGGGCTGGTGACGGCGGCGGAAATGGATCGCGGCGCCGAGGCAGTCAGCGAGAAGCTGCGGCAATTGGCGCAGGACGGCGTGCGCTACGCGGTGCTGGATACGCTCAACGAACGGCATCTGCTTACCCAGGGTGAAGCGTTGAAAACGATGAAGCTGGTGACCGGCGGTTCGGGCCTGGCGATCGGTCTGGCGCGGCAATGGGCGCAGAACGGCGATCGCGCGGCAGAAGCGGCCGGCGCGCCGTAGGGGGAAAAGGCGGCGGTGCTGTCTGGCTCCTGCTCCGTCATGACTAACCGGCAGGTGGCGCACTATCGCGAACGCGCTTCGGCGCAGGCCATCGATATCAGCCGCTGCCTCGAGCCACAGGCGCGCACCGCCTACGCCGCCGAGTTGGCGCATTGGGCGCAGCGCCACGCCGGGGAGGCGCTTGCCCCGCTGATCTACGCCACCGCAGCGCCGGAAGCGCTGCAGCAAACGCAACGGCAGTACGGTAGCGCCGCCAGCGAGGCGGTGGAGGCCTTGTTCGCCGAGCTGGTGGTGCAGCTGTACCAGTTGGGATTCAGCCGCTTTATTGTCGCCGGCGGCGAAACCGCCGGCGTGGTCACGCAGGCGCTGGGCATTCGCGGCTTCCATATCGGCCCCAGCATTTCCCCCGGCGTTCCCTGGGTGCGCGCCAACGACCGGACCATTTCACTGGCATTGAAGTCAGGCAATTTTGGCGATGAAGCCTTCTTCACGCGCGCGCAAACGGAGTTTCCAGTATGACCATGACCATCGAGCAGCAGGCGCGTGAAGAGATGGTGCGCCTGGGCGCTTCGTTTTTCCAACGCGGTTACGCCACCGGCTCTGCCGGCAACCTCTCGCTGTTGCTGCCGGACGGCGCGCTGTTGGCGACGCCGACCGGCTCCTGTCTCGGCGAGCTGCAGGCCGATCGCCTGTCTAAAGTGAGCCTGAGCGGCGACTGGCTCTCCGGCGACAAGCCGTCGAAAGAGATCAGCTTTCACCGAGCACTGTATCTGAACAATCCGGAATGCAAAGCGGTGGTGCACTTGCATTGCACCTACCTCACGGCGCTCTCTTGCCTGCAGGGGCTGGACGTCGACAACGCTATCAAACCGTTCACCCCCTATGTGGTGATGCGCGTCGGCAAGGTGCCGGTGGTGCCTTACTACCGGCCCGGCGACGAAAGGCTGGCGCAGGATCTGGCCCGCCTGGCGCCGACCCACCGCGCCTTTTTGCTGGCCAACCACGGGCCGGTGGTAACGGGTAAAGACCTGCGAGCGGCGGCGGACAATACCGAAGAGATGGAAGATGCGGCGCGGCTGATCTTCACCCTCGGCGATCGTCCGATCCGCTATTTAACCGATGATGAAATTGCCGAATTACGGAGCTGAACCATGCCTAAATTTGCCGCCAATTTATCGATGATGTTTAACGAAGTGCCGTTCCTCGAGCGCTTCGCCGCCGCTGCCGCACAGGGCTTCAGCGCGGTGGAATTCCTGTTCCCTTACGACTATCCCGCCGAGCTGTTGGCCGAAAAGCTGCGCGAACACGGCCTGCAACAGGTGCTGTTCAACACCGCGCCCGGCGATGCCGCCGCCGGCGAATGGGGACTGGCGGCACTGCCGGGCCGAGAGCAGGACGCGCGCGCCGATATCGACCGCGCGCTGGCCTACGCCATCGCCCTTTCCTGCCCCAGCGTGCACCTGATGGCCGGCGTGGTGCCCGCAGGCGCGGATCGGCGGCATTATCTCGACACCTTTATCGCCAATGCGCGCTATGCCGCCGACGCCTTCGCCCCGCACGGCGTCAAGGTGCTGATCGAAGCGCTCAGCCCGCCGGTCAAACCCAACTACCTGTTTGCCAGTCAACACCAAGTGGCGGAAGCAGTGGCGGCGATCGAGAGACCGAACGTGTTCATTCAGTTCGACTTTTTCCACGCGCAGTTAGTGGACGGCAATATCAGCAGGCTGCTGGAGACGCTGGCCGGACGCTACGCGCATATCCAGATAGCCTCAGTGCCGGATCGCCATGAGCCGGACGAGGGCGAACTGAATTATCCATGGCTGTTCGACAGGCTGGATGCGCTCGGCTATCCGGGTTGGATAGGTTGCGAATACCGGCCGCGCGGCGACACCGCCGCCGGGCTCGGGTGGCTGAAGCCTTACCGCTAACGCTGCCGCCAACACCAGGAAATCGATTTTATAACAATGAAACGCACCCGTATCGCCACGCGGCGATCGCGGTGCCCAACGCTTACCCAACGAAAGGCTTTTTTCATGTCTACCTCTCTGCTGTTGCTGATTGCCGTACTCGGCGTGGTGCTGCTGTTACTGATGGTCATCAAGGCGAAGGTACAGCCCTTCGTCGCGCTGTTGGTGGTCAGTCTGCTGGTGGCGTTGGCCAGCGGTATTCCAACCGGCGAAGTGATGAAAGTGATGACCGCCGGGATGGGCGGCGTACTTGGTTCGGTGACCATTATCATCGGTCTGGGCGCGATGCTTGGCCGCATGATCGAACACTCGGGCGGCGCCGAGTCGCTGGCACAACGCTTCAGCCAGGGGCTGGGGCCGAAACATACCGTCGCCGCACTGACCCTCGCCGCATTCATTCTCGGCGTTCCTGTGTTCTTCGACGTCGGTTTTATCATTCTGGCGCCGATTATCTATGGCTTTGCCAAGGTCGCCAAAGTGTCGCCGCTGAAGTTCGGCCTGCCGATGGCCGGCGTGATGTTGACGGTACACGTCGCGCTGCCGCCGCACCCCGGCCCGGTCGCCGCCGCCGGTTTGCTCAACGCCGACATCGGTTGGCTGACCATCATCGGCCTCGCAATCTGTATTCCGGTCGGCGCGATCGGCTATTTCGCCGCCAACTACCTCAACCGCAAAAACTATCCGTTATCGATAGAGGTGCTGGAACAACTGCAGCTGGCGGCGCCGGAGCCGCGTCCGGAAGGGCAAGCGCCGCTCAGCGATCGCATCAACCCGCCCGGCGCCGGCCTGGTGGCGGCGCTAATCGTCATCCCAATCGCCATCATCATGCTCGGCACCGTCTCCGCTACGCTGTTGCCGGCCGGCTCGGCGCTGCGCGATACGCTGTCGCTGCTGGGCTCACCGGCGGTGGCGCTGATGATCGCCCTGCTGCTGGCCTTCTATTTCCTGGCGCTGCGCCGCGGCTGGAGCCTGCAGCACGCCAGCGACGTGATGGGCGCCGCGCTGCCGACCGCCGCAGTGGTGATCCTGGTGACCGGAGCGGGCGGCGTGTTCGGCAAGGTGCTGGTGGAATCCGGCGTCGGCAAAGCGCTGGCTGAAGTACTGACGGCCATCGGCCTGCCGCTGGTGCCCGCCGCCTTTATCATTTCGCTGGCACTTCGCGCTTCGCAGGGGTCCGCCACCGTGGCTATCCTGACCACCGGCGGCCTGTTGTCGGAAGCGGTCAGCGGCTTAAATCAGCTACAGCTGGTGCTGGTGACGCTGGCGACCTGTTTCGGCGGACTGGGGCTTTCCCACGTCAACGACTCCGGTTTTTGGATCGTCACGCGCTATCTGGGGCTGTCAGTGGCCGATGGCCTAAAGACCTGGACGGTGCTGACCACCTTGCTCGGCCTGAGCGGCTTTCTGTTCACCTGGCTGTTGTGGCTGGCGGTGTGATTTCTCTGGCATACTGAACGCCGTTGTTTTTCATCGCCTTTCACCCTGTGCAGGAGCAGCAACATGACCGTAATCAACACCGCGCCAACGCTTATCACCGAACGTCTGCGGCTGGACGCTCACACGCTGGACGACTTCGAATCGCTGGCCGCATTGTGGGCCGATCCGCAGGTGGTGCGCTACATCGGCGGCACGCCGCGCGACCGGGAGGACTCCTGGGGGCGCCTGATGCGCTACGTCGGCCACTGGGCGTTGTTGGGATACGGGTATTGGGCGGTGCGTGACAAACTGAGCGGCGAGTACCTCGGCAGCATCGGCTTTTCCAACTTCCTGCGCGACATTACCCCGGCGCTCGATGCGCCGGAAATGGGCTGGGCGCTGGTGAGCTCGGCGCACGGCAAAGGCTACGCCACCGAGGCACTGCGGGCAGCGCTGGCCTGGGGTAAAACGCACCTGCCGGGCGAGAAAACCGTCTGCATCATCTCGCCGGAAAACCAGGCTTCGCTGGCGCTGGCGAAAAAGGTCGGTTTCTGCGAAAGCCACCGCAGCGAGTATCACCAGAGCCCGATCGTCGTGATGCACTGCCCGCTTTGAATGCCTAAGCGCGTTGCACCGCCAACGCCGTCTGAATGAAGTTGTCCCGCAGCGCGTCCGCGCGCTGCGGATCCCAGGCGATACCGACCTGCCACTCCGTCTCTTCGCCGCTCAGCGGCAGAATGTCGATGCCGGCCGGCGCGATGTGCGTGATGCTGTGCGGCAGCAACGCGACGCCAACGCCGGCGGCGACCAGCGCCAGCAGCGTCTGGATATCGCCGGCCTGCTGCACCACGTTCGGCGTCAACCGGTGAGCGGCGATAAACCGCAGCGACTGATCGCTCAGCCCGCGCCCGCGTTTCGGCGTCAGCTGCAACAGCGGCAGCTGATTGAAACGCGCCATCAGGTCGTCGGCCCGCAGCGCCAGCGCGCCCGGCGCGGCCAGCACCAGCCGGTCGCTCAGCAATGCCGCGCCGCACAGCGGCGTCGTGACCGGTAAGCGCACGAACCCCACCTGCAACTCGCCCTGCAGCAACAGCTGATACTGCCGCTCCGACGGCATGTCCTCCAGCCCAACGGCCACCTCGGGAAAACGCCGGCGAAAGGCGGCCACCAGCTGCGGCGCCAGATGAAAACTGGAGAGGCCAAATCCCAGCGCCAGCCGCCCCGCTTGCCCGAGCGCTACCCGCCGGGCGCGCCGCTGAAACTGCTGGTACTGTTCCACCAGCGCCTGCGCCTCCGGGTAGAGCCGCTGCCCACCGGCGGTGAGCAGCGCCCCCTGTCGGCCACGCTCGAACAGCCGAACGCCGAGCTGGGTTTCCAGCGCTTGAATCTGCTTGCTCAGCGCCGGTTGGCTGATGCACAGCAGGCTCGCCGCCTGCCGATAGTTGCCCTGTTCGGCCAGCGCCACCA
This sequence comes from Serratia sp. SSNIH1, assembly GCF_002935055.1. Taxonomy (NCBI): domain Bacteria; kingdom Pseudomonadati; phylum Pseudomonadota; class Gammaproteobacteria; order Enterobacterales; family Yersiniaceae; genus Serratia; species Serratia sp. SSNIH1. Next base: position 2,023,979 of record NZ_CP026383.1, on the reverse strand, counting down.
GGGCGCGCAGTTGTTTTATATCCATTCCATCAGGTTATCGAATAGGGAATTTAATTGATTATACAGTAATCAATCCACCTGCTGTAATCAACGCAGACCCCAACCGGAGAGACACCATGACCCCTTCACTGCGCGCCGCCACGGTGCAATTCCAGCACCGCGCCAACGATAAGAATTACAACCTGTCGACCATGGAACGCTTTATCACGGAGGCGGCCGAGCAACAGATACAGCTGCTGGCCTTCCCGGAAATGTGCATCACCGGCTATTGGCACGTGCGCCATCTGTCCGACGCCGAGGTGCGCGCGCTGGCGGAGCCGATCGCGAGCAGCCCTTCTCTGGCGCGCATTCGCCCGCTGGCGGAGCGTTACAACATGGCGATCGGCGTCGGGCTGATCGAGCTGGGCGACGACGGCCGTTGCTACAACGCCTATGCCGTTTGTCTGCCGGACGGCGAGCTGCATGTGCACCGTAAACTGCACGCCTTCGAACACCCGGCTATCGCCAGCGGCGACCGCTACACGGTGTTCGATACCCCCTGGGGCGTGCGCGTGGGCATCTTGATCTGCTGGGACAACAATCTGGTGGAGAATGTGCGCGCCACGGCGCTGCTGGGCGCGGAGGTGTTGATCGCCCCGCACCAGACCGGCGGCACCCATTCGCGCAGCCCGCACGGCATGAAGCCGATCCCGCAGGCGCTGTGGCAACGGCGTGCGGAAGATCCGCAGGCAATAGAAGCCGCCTTTCGCGGCGAACACGGCCGCGGCTGGCTGATGCGCTGGCTACCGTCGCGCGCTCACGACAACGGGCTGTTCTTGCTGTTCAGCAACGGCGTGGGCCGCGATGACGATGAGATACGCACCGGCAACGCGATGATCCTCGATCCTTACGGCCGCATCGTGGCAGAGACCTGGGCGGCGGAAGACCGGATGGTCAGCGCCGAACTCGATCTGACGCTGATCCCGCTCAGCACCGGCCGCCGCTGGATTTACGGACGCCGCCCCGAGCTGTACGGGCTATTGACCGAACCACAAGGCTATGAGCGCGATGCCCGCAGCGCACGCTTTTCAACGCAGCCGACGGGGCGCGGCGGCCGATAACAGATAAAAAAAATCCGCCCGGAGGCGGATTTTTTATCGGTGCGGCAAAATCTGCCGCAGGTTCATGCCCTCAGGCATGAACACACTTAGAAGCGGTAGCCTACGCCAACGTTCCAGGTGCCAACGTCAACGCTACGAATGCGGTTCTGCTCGTAACCGACATCCAGGGCAACGTTCTCGATTGGGTTGAACTGCAGACCGGCACCGTAGGTGAAGCCGTAGTCAGCGGTGTCGTGACGAGAAGTACCGTTCTGAGCGTTGGTAGTGAATTTACCGTAACCCAGACCAACCAGACCGTAGATGCTCGCCCAGTCATTGATGCGGTATGCTGGACCGGCAGAGATAGAGTTGTACTGAGCTTTGTTGTAGAAACCGCCCTGAGAACCGTCCTTTTCCAGGTGGGTAAAGGAACCGATTACGCCCAGTGGGTTGTTGTCGAACTCGTAACGGTATTTCAGGTTGAAACCGTCGGCTTTGTTAGCAACGCCTTGGAAATCACCCTGCGCATAGCCAGCGGATACGGTGCTCTGACCAGCGAATGCGGTACCTGCGCTAACTGCTAATACGCAAGCTGCTACTGCGGAAAGACATGCAATTTTTTTCATAACCACCTCAAACGCGTTTTATTATTAAGTACATCCATTTGTTCATGCTTTGAAAATATAACAAAAATTAGCGTGAAACTCTGCCTTGAAATGAGTGTCTAATGCTTTATATCGTGTAACAGAAGATTTCAAGAACAGTGTATCTTCTTCTTTTCGCTCTATTTTCGGCCGTATTCTACGGCTTTCTGTGACAAAAATCACCTATTTAATATCCAGATAATTCTTAATAAAAAGCGCACTTTTTGACCAAATCCGCCACATCTCATCCGAGGTTCGGCGGATTTCACCGCGATGCGCGCTTTTCTCAGACAGATTTTCGCATTTCATTTACACTGCTCGCATCCCCGTTTCGACCGTTTTCTCAAGGCTGAGGAACGGCGCATAAAAGGCCCGTTAAGGATGTCGTTACCTACTTCCGGCAGAGCGCCCTCCGCGCTGCTGCCTATCTGTCTGTTAATCATCGCCATGGTGTCTATCCAGAGCGGTGCCTCGTTGGCCAAAAGCCTGTTCCCGATCGTGGGTGCGGAAGGCATCACCACGCTGCGCCTTTTCATCGGCACCCTGATTTTGTTCATCATCTTCCGCCCGTGGCGCATGCGCCTCGCCGCCGGCAGCCGCTTGCCACTGCTGATTTACGGCCTGTCGCTCGGCGCGATGAACTACCTGTTCTACCTGTCGCTGCGCACCGTGCCGCTCGGCATCGCCGTGGCGCTGGAGTTTACCGGCCCGCTGGCAGTGGCCATGTTCTCCTCGCGGCGGCCCATCGACTTCCTCTGGGTGGCATTGGCGATTGCCGGGCTGTGGTTCCTGCTGCCGCTCGGCCACGGCGTGGGGGGGATCGATCCGTTCGGTGCCGCCTGCGCGCTCGGCGCCGGCGCCTGCTGGGCGGTCTATATCATCTTCGGCCAGAAGGCCGGCGGCGATCACGGCCCCGGCACGGTGGCGCTCGGTTCGCTGATCGCCGCGCTGGTGTTCTGCCCGATCGGCGCCTGGCAAACCGGCAGCGTGCTGTTCAACCTCGATATTCTGCCGGTGGCGCTGGCGGTGGCGATCCTCTCCACCGCGCTGCCTTATTCGCTGGAGATCATCGCGCTGCCCAAAATCCCGGCGCGCACCTTCGGCACCTTAATGAGCCTGGAACCGGCAATGGCGGCGCTGTCCGGCATGCTGTTCCTCGGCGAACACCTGAGCGGCGTGCAATGGCTGGCGCTGGCGGCCATCATCGCCGCGTCTATGGGCTCCGCCCTGACCATCCGCCCTAAACCGCGCCTCGAAAGCCTTTCCTGATCGCTAACCCGCCTGCCGACCGCAACGCCGGAATGCAGGCGGGTTAACTGTTTTCCTCGTGACAAGTCGGCATACTTCCCCTTAGCCTGTACCGCAGGCACTTTGGACTTTCGCTCACATGGAGAATAACAGTGATTCACAACAGCCTGTTCAACCCACGCTTCGGCCGCGGACTCGCGCCGGCGCTGGTTTCAACCTTGACCGAGTTGCGTCGATGCGACCTGCCCGAACTGGCCCCGGGCCATCACCCGATCGACGGCGACAACATCTTTATGGATGTCATGACGCTGACCACTACGCCTGCGGCGCAGAAGCGCGCCGAGATGCATCAGGAGTACATCGCGCTCCATCTGCTGATCAGCGGTGAAGAGCGCATCGAATACGGTCTGGCGGGCGACGGGCATCGCGAGCAGCCCCACGCAGAAAATAGCGACCTTCTGCTGCTGGACATCAAACGCCACCCGCAAACGCTGCACATGACGCACGGCATGTTCGCGATCTTTTTCCAAATGGAGCCGCACAAAACCGGCTGCCTGTGGCAGCGGCCGCAGCACATCAAGAAAGCGGTGGTGAGGATCCATCACCGCCTGCTGCTGTGACCCTGCGGCAACGCCCGTAAAAAATCGGCGGCCTGGCGGGGAGAACGCAAGCGTATGAAGCAGCGCCCGGCGCCGGCCATTTCCGCCAGGTATTTTCGCCGATTTTTGGCGTAGGTGCGGACCGTCCACAGTACGATCGACTCGCGGCTGAAGAAAGAACGGCGAAAACTTTCCCGGTTGCCGGTGCCCGGCCACAGCTCTCGTTTGCTGGCCGCGCGTCGGCACGCGCGGCGTACGGCTTGCCACAGCGTGCGCCCGAAACCGTAGTCCAGCCACAGGATATAGTCGACCTCGCGCCACTTGATCGGCTGCGTGCGGCTGTAGTTGCCGTCCAGCACCCAGCCTTCGCCCGCTTCGGCCAGCGCCTGCTCAAGCCGCGCCAGGAATGCATCATCGGGCGTTCCCTGCCACTCGGGCCGCCAATAGAGCCTGTCCATCTCGATATAGGGCACATCAAGCCGTTCTGCCAATTGACGCGCCAAGGTGCTTTTACCGCTGCCGCTGGTGCCGACGACGTTAATTTTCATCACTCGCCACTCATAGAGAGGAGATAATCTCCCTACTGTAACTGCATCAATTACGGCTATCAATCTGAATAGGTTTGAAATTAACACCGTGATAACAAAGTGGATATTCTTCTGGGGCCGGCATGCTCAATGAAAATAAAATAACAGGGATAAACCGTCACTACGGTAAATAATAGACCTGCAACAAAAAATAAAAAAAAACCAATAAAATCAATTTCATTAATCAAAAACAAAAGCCACATTAAAATATTGCCATTAGGCTAATCCTATTTGTGCAATAGCCATTTTCGTACGGCAAAAATAAATACCCCTGCTATAATTAATCCCGTAACGAAATAGGACAACGACTAATCAAGAGGATATCTGATATGAGTACCGCTAAACTGGTGAAAACGAAATCTTCTGATCTGCTGTATACCCGTAACGATCTGGACGAAAAAGTCAAACTGGCCGCCATCAAGGCGCTGAACCATCAGGTCGTGCAATTTATCGATCTTTCGCTGATCACCAAACAAGCGCACTGGAACATGCGCGGCGCGAACTTCATCGCGGTCCATGAAATGCTGGACGGCTTCCGCACCGCCATCATCGAGCATCAGGACACCTTCGCCGAGCGCGTGGTGCAGTTGGGCGGCGTCGCACTGGGCACCGTACAGGTGGTCAACGATCGCACGCCGCTGAAAAGCTATCCGACCAATATCCACAGCGTGCAGGAGCACCTGAAAGCGCTGGCCGATCGCTACGGCGCGGTAGCGAATGACATCCGCAAGGCGATTACCGAAGTGGAAGACGAAGACACCGCCGACATGTTCACCGCCGCCTCGCGCGATCTGGACAAGTTCCTGTGGTTCATCGAATCCAATATCGAATAACGCGAAAGCGTTGCAGAGCGCCCGTCGTTCCGGGCAGAACAGGCTGGGCTTTGCCCGGCCTGTTTTCTTTTGCGCGACCGTTGCATTGTACAAAAAACGGCCCATATTAACGGTAAGATTCCCTTGTCAGGAGGTAATGATGGCCAGCGGCTGGGCGGCGGACGGCGCCGTACAAGATCAGATTGATTCCACCGTCGACGATGCGGTGCAGCGCGCGCGTGAAGCGCTCGGGCACGGCGAGAGCGAACGCTATTGCCAGGAATGCGGAGAGGCGATCCCCGAGGCGCGCCGCAAGGCGTTAACGGGCGTGCGTTTTTGCCTCGCCTGCCAGACCGAACAAGACAAAAAACACGCGGCCGCCAGCCTGTACAACCGGCGCGGCAGCAAAGACAGCCAGTTGTGCTAGCATTATCTGCTCCCCCTTTTGCGCCCTCGCGGCCCCGCTTGCACCGTCAGTGCATCATGAAAGTTAGAGTTAGTTATCAATATTGAAGCAAAAACGTTAAAGAACGGTTGTTTCACAGCCAAAATTTGGTTAATGATAGCCCCGTGCACCAAGATAATTCTTACGCACCATTTTGGTGCCTCACCTTGGTGCACAACCATAACAATTCGCCTTTCCGGCACAACATCACGCACTAACTCTTTGTTTTTATAGTAGTTGAAAACATGGCACGATTTTTTCATGGCACCAACTGCAATATAAAAAATGGGTAATCCGCAACCTGTACAGGAATTCCTCTCATGAAGTCGATTTTTAAAGTCTCCCTGGCCGCACTCTCTCTGGCCTTTGCCGTAAGTTCCCACGCAGCAGACAAACTGGTGGTCGCCACCGACACCGCTTTCGTTCCTTTTGAGTTCAAACAAGGCGACAAATACGTCGGCTTCGACATCGACCTGTGGGCCGCCGTCGCCAAAGAGCTGAAGCTGGACTACACCCTGAAACCGATGGACTTCGGCGGCATCATTCCGGCGCTGCAGACCAAAAACGTCGATCTGGCGCTGGCCGGCATCACCATCACCGATGAGCGCAAAAAAGCCATCGACTTCTCCGACGGCTACTACAAGAGCGGCCTGCTGGTGATGGTCAACGCCGACAACAACAGCGTGAAAAGCATCGACGATCTGAACGGCAAAGTGGTGGCGGTGAAGAGCGGCACCGGCTCGGTGGATTACGCCAAGCAGCACATCAAAACCAAGGATCTGCGCCAGTTCCCTAACATCGACAACGCCTACATGGAACTGGGCACCAAGCGCGCCGATGCGGTGCTGCACGACACGCCAAACATCCTATACTTCATTAAGACGGCCGGCGCCGGCAAGTTCAAAACCGTAGGCGATTCGCTGGAAGCACAGCAGTATGGCATCGCCTTCCCTAAAGGCAGCGACGAGCTGCGCGAGAAGGTGAACGGCGCGCTGAAAACCCTGCGCGCGAACGGCACCTATAACGAGATCTACAAGAAGTGGTTCGGCACCGAACCTAAGTAAGCTGTGAATTTGGCAAGCTGTTAACTTAAGCACAGGGGGTCGCTTAACCCCCTGCGCTTCGTTGTATCTGATACCCACGTTTGGGATCACCGGGAGAAATATCATGCAGTTCGACTGGAGCGCCATCTGGCCCGCCATTCCTATCTTGTTAGAGGGCGCCAAAATGACCCTGTGGATTTCGGTCCTCGGTCTGATTGGCGGCCTGATCATCGGCCTCGTCGCCGGCTTTGCCCGCACCTACGGCGGTTGGATCGCCAACCACATCGCGTTGGTGTTTATCGAAGTAATTCGCGGCACGCCGATCGTGGTACAGGTGATGTTCATCTACTTCGCCCTGCCGATGGCATTTAGCGACTTGCGCATCGATCCGTTCACCGCGGCGGTGGTGACCATCATGATCAACTCCGGCGCCTACATCGCGGAAATCACCCGCGGCGCGGTGCTGTCGATTCATAACGGTTTCCGCGAGGCCGGCCTGGCGCTCGGCCTGTCGCGCCGCGAAACCATCCGCTACGTCATTATGCCGCTGGCGCTGCGCCGCATGCTGCCGCCGCTGGGCAACCAGTGGATCATCAGCATCAAAGACACCTCGCTGTTCATCGTGATCGGCGTGGCGGAGCTGACCCGTCAGGGTCAGGAAATTATTGCCGGTAACTTCCGCGCGCTGGAAATCTGGAGCGCCGTGGCGGTTATCTATCTGATTATTACCCTGGTGCTGAGCTTCGTGCTGCGTCGTCTGGAAAGAAGGATGAAAATCCTGTGATTGAATTTAAAAACGTCTCTAAGCATTTTGGCCAAACCCAGGTGCTGCACAACATCGATTTGAAGATCGACAAAGGCGAAGTGGTGGTGATCATCGGGCCGTCGGGCTCGGGCAAATCCACCCTGCTGCGCTGCATCAACAAGCTGGAGGAAGTCACCAGCGGCGATCTGATCGTCGACGGCCTGAAAGCCAACGATCCGAAAGTGGACGATCGGTTGATCCGCCAGGAAGCCGGCATGGTGTTCCAGCAGTTCTACCTGTTCCCGCACCTGACGGCGCTGGAAAACGTCGCCTTTGGCCCGATCCGCGTGCGCGGCGCGAAGAAGTCCGATGCGGAAAAGCTGGCGCGCGAGCTGCTGGCCAAGGTCGGTCTGGCGGAGCGTGCCCACCACTACCCGTCCGAACTGTCGGGCGGCCAGCAGCAGCGCGTGGCGATTGCGCGCGCGCTGGCGGTGAAGCCGAAAATGATGCTGTTCGACGAGCCGACCTCCGCGCTCGATCCGGAGCTGCGCCATGAAGTGCTGAAGGTCATGCAGGATCTGGCCGAAGAAGGCATGACGATGGTCATCGTCACCCACGAAGTCGGCTTTGCCGAAAAAGTGGCGTCGCGCCTGATCTTTATCGATAAGGGCCGGATTGCCGAAGACGGCAACCCGCACGATCTGATCAACCATCCGCCAAGCCCGCGTCTGCAGGAGTTCCTGCAGCACGTGTCCTGATCCCGGCGGTTTAACGGCGGGCGCGCCACGCGCCCGCCGCTTTCATTCCGCACGCTCTCCCACGCCCCAGCGCGCCATCTTTCCTACTATATTGATTGTTTTTCATCGTATTGCTTTTACATCCGCCGATCACAGAACGCCAAAGAGAGGAACAATGCCGCCAAACGCAGACTCCCGACGAGGTTCTCATCTGCGAGAACACCTGCTTTTCCTGCTGCTGTTGCTGACCCTGAACGTCTTCGCACCACCGGCCCTGGCGCAAAACGCGCCGCCCGCGCCCGCCGACAAGAGCGAGCAGCAGAAAGCCGCCTACGCCGCGCTGGCCGATCTGCTGCAGGACGACAAAGCGCGCGCGGAACTCATCAACCACCTGAAACAGGCCGCCGGCGACGCCCCCGCCGCCGCCCCGGCAACGCCGGTGGAATCAACGCCGGCGACGCTGAGCGACAACCTGAACTCGCTGGCGCAGGAAGGCATCGGCACCTTTAACCAGAAGCTCGGCGCGCTGCAAAAGCTGATCGATTCCGGCCCGAAGCGCGTTTTCAATCCCGCCGGCTTTTTCCGCGCGCTGGGCTACTTTCTGCTGACGGTGGCGGTCACCTTTGCGCTGTTCCACCTGATCCGGCGGCTGATCGCGCCGCTGTACAAGCGCATGGGCAGTTGGGGGCACAACGCCCGGCTGCAGCGCGGCCCGTGGTATAAACGCCCCGCCGCCATTCTCGGCGCTTTCGCCGTCGATCTGCTGGTGCTGCTGCTGGCGCTGGCGGCGGGCAACCTGTTCGCCCGCCACGTCCACGCCGACAGCGCCACCATTCTGCGGCTGCAGACCCTGTTTCTCAGCGCCTTCGCGGTGATTGAGTTCTTCAAGGCGGTGCTGCGGCTGATTTTCGCCCCCAACTTCGACTACCTGCGCCCCTTCCCCTTCAGCGACCCGAGCGCGCGCTACTGGAACACGCGCCTCGCCTGGCTCAGCGGGCTGATCGGCTACGGCCTGATGGTGGTGGTGCCGGTGGTGGCGGTGCAAATCAGCTACCCGGCCGCCGCCGCCGTCAACCTGGTGGTGATGCTGGCGCTGACGCTGTATGCCATCTGGCTGATCCTGCACAACCGCAAGCCGATACAGCAACAGATCAACCTGCTGGCCGAACGGTCGATGGCGTTTTTCAGCGTGATCCTGCGCGGCCTGGGGCATATCTGGCACCTGCTGGCGATCGCCTATTTTCTGGTGTTGTTCGTGCTGTCCCAGTTCGACATCGGCAACAGCCTGCGCTTTATGATGAGCGCCACGGTGAAAAGCCTGCTGGTGGTCGGCGTCGGCGCTCTGCTGTCCGGCATGCTGACCCGCTGGATTTTCCGCCGCATTTCGCTGCCGACCGACGTCAATCTGCGCTATCCGATGCTTGAGCGGCGCATTAACTCCTACATCCCCAACGGGTTGAAGATACTGCGGGTGATGGTGGTGCTGGCGGTGACGCTGTTCCTGCTTGACGCCTGGCACCTGATTAATCTGTACCAGTGGGCAGGCAGCGAAAATGGCCAGCGGACGCTCGGCGGGCTGGTGCATATCCTGCTGATCCTGCTGATCGCCGTCTTCAGCTGGACGCTGATGGCCAGCATCATCGAGCACCGCCTGGCGTTGGAGCTCAGCAACGGCGTGCGGCCGAGCGCGCGCGAACGCACGCTGCTGACGCTGTTTCGCAACGTGCTGGCTATCGTTATCAGCACCATTACCGTGATGATCGTGCTGTCGCAGGTCGGGCTGAACATCGCGCCGCTGCTGGCGGGCGCCGGCGCGCTGGGGCTGGCTATCAGCTTCGGCGCCCAGACGCTGGTGAAAGACGTGATTACCGGCGTATTCATCCAGTTCGAAAACGGCATGAACACCGGCGAATACGTCACCGTCAGCGGCATCACCGGCACCGTGGAGCGCATGACCATTCGCTCGATCGGCCTGCGCGACGACTACGGCGTCTACCACATCGTACCGTACTCCTCGATCACTACGCTGGCCAACTATGCGCGTGAGTTCGGGGTGTATCGCGCCAACTACACCGTCAGCCGCGACGAGGATATTGATCGGGTCAATGAGGTGCTGCATCAGGCCGTCGCGGCGCTGAAGCAAGATGAACAGGTGAAGCATTTCCTGATTGGCGAGCCGGTTTTCAACGGCGTGGTGGCGCTGGGCGACCGCTCGTTCACCACCCGCGTGACGGTGCGCACGCAGGCGCTGAAACAGTGGGTGGTGCAATACGCCCTCGATCGGCTGGTGAAAATCCATTTCGATCGGGCCGGCATCGGCATGCCTCAGCAGGCGATGCAAATCTCCCGCGCGCCGCAGCCGCACGAAGAACAGGCACCGCCCGCGGCTCCCGGCAGTTAGCGCCCGCGCCCGCAGGGCTGAGCGGCCAAGAAGGCCGCCACGTCCTGTCGGTAGGCGTCGTATTGCACCGAGCGCGGCGCAAACAGGCCCACCACGTTGATCAGCCACGGATGGCGGGCGAACAGCGGTTTGATCATCACGTGGTCGGCTTCGTCGATGCGCGTCACCGTCAGCAGCGAGGCCGGGATCGTTTGCCGATACACGCGCTCGGTTTCGTCCGCGTCCACGTTGACGTCGCGCCCGCCCAGGATCAGGTGCACCGGCGTGTTGAAATGCCGCAATCCCGCCGTCGCATCGCTGGCCATGTTGGCGCGGATAAAGCGCCAGCGGTCGGCGTTCAATGCGGCGGCGGCACCATACTCGCGGCGGTACTGCGCGTAGCCGTCCGGCTGTTCGAGCAGCGTCTGAATGTGGCGCCAATGCGCCTCGCGCGCCTGGATTTGTACTTCATCATCCCCCGCGGCCGCCATCGCCGCCCGGGTGTTATAGCGCCCCTGCCGCAGCCAGTTGATCGCCGGCGCCAGCGCCAGCGTGAAGGCGATGTCGGGGCGTAAACGCGCCACCTCCGGCATCACCCACCCCGCCTGGCTGGTGCCCCATAGCCCCACGCAGCGCGCATCGAAGCGCCCGTCTCGCCGGGCCCAGTCGATGATATCGGCGGTTTCCCGCGCACGATCCGCCATGGTCTGATGCAGCCAGTTGCCGCCCGAGCCGCCAACGCCCGGCTTATCGAAGGATAAAACCGCGTAGCCCTGCTGCGCCATCGCCTCCCAAATGCCGAAATAGCCTTCGTCGCGGCTGGCGTTAGCCGGCCCATCGCCGTGCACGAACACCACGACGCCGGGCTTGACCGGCGCATGCTGCGGCAACACCAGCGTGCCGGTCAGCCGGTTGCCGCCGGCGGTCACCGTGACCGGTTCGGTGACGAAGCGAAAGTCGTTGACGAAAATGACCCACCCGAGCGCCAGCAGAAACAGCACCACGCTGCACAGTCCTATTTTGCGCACGTCGCCTCCCCACAGCGTCTCTCCATCAACACCCAGTCGGCCTGACCGAACAGCCATCCCAACGAAGCGTAATGCTCTTCTCGCCGCACCTGAAAACCGCAGTGCCGATACAGGCGCAGCGCATCCACGTTGCGCCGGCTGACGTGCAGGCTCAGGCGCCGGCCCGCGCCTTGCCCGGCAGCGTAGTCGTTCATCCATTGCAGCAGCCGCTTGCCCACCCCTTTGCCGCGCTGATTCTCGGCCACCGCCAGGTAAGAGAGATACAGTTCATCGGCCGCCGGGGTGTGCCGCAACACCGCCATTTGCAGATACATGCGCCAAACGTTCAGCCAACCATAGCGGCGGCACAGCCGCCAAATCGGCAAGGCATGCGGACGCCGCCCGGCGTTGTTCTCGCCAGCGGCCGCATTGAGGGCAAAGGCCGCCACCACCTGTTCATCCTGCTTCACCACGAAGCTGCGCTCCCGGCTGCCGCCTTGCTTCCAACTCCACAGCCGATAGAACAGACGCCACTGAAGGCGGGGGCTCAGACGGCGCGCGCGCTGGAACTTGTCGCAGAACGCGGCGTAGATCAGCGCCGCCGTTTGCAGGCGGTCAGCATCGCGGTACGGCTCAATGTGCAGCATATCCACCTCGACTAGGGATGCCGGTAGAGCAGCTGTTCCAACAGCCGCACCGGCGTGGTCTCCTCCGGCGCAGACGACGCAAAGATCGCCTGCCGCCAGGCCTGACTTTCGATCACGTCCAGCACCAGCTGCGCGAGCGGTAACGGCGCTATCGCCGGTGCAATCTCACCGGTTTGCTGAGCCTCGGCGATAACCGTCGCCAGCGCCTCAATCAGCTGCCGCTGGTTAGCGCCGAACGGCTCGGCCAACGCCGGGGTGCGTGCCACCTCCGCCACGATCTCAGCCGACAGCTGCACATTGGCCGGCTCGGCGACAAAAGCGTGATAGGCGGTAAAAAATGCCGACAGCGCCTGCTTCGGCCGCTTTCTGTCGGCCCGCAATCCGGCGGCAAACTCGGTGAATACGCCGTTTTCCAGCAGCGCAATCTCGCCGATCAACGCCTCCTTGCCGGTAAAGTGGTTATAGAGGTTGCCGACGCTGACGCCCGCCGCCTGCGCGATATCCCGCATGCTGGTCTGGTGAAATCCCTTCTGGGTAAAGCTGTGCAGCGCGGCCTCGACAATCTTTTCTCGGTTTCCCATCGGCAACTCCCGAAACGGTGAAGGGGGGCGCCTGGCGCCATCGAATGAACATGAATTAATGAACGAACGTTCGTTCACATTTAAGGATAGCATAGGCCGGTAAAATTGAACCGCGGCTCAACGGCGTGCGAATCGGTGGGAAGATAAAAAACGCCGCCCCGTTTTCGGCGGGCGGCGCGATGAAAACTCAGTGCAGCGCGTCGCCCTGCTTCACCGACGTAAACGCCTGCATCAGTTTCACGACGTCGTGCATGCCGATGTTGACCTGGTTGATCACTTCCCCGGCATCGTGGGTCAGCGCCACGCCGCCGCCGGCCTGCTCCACGCAGGTTGCCATGCCGGCAATCGCCGCCGCCACGCCTTGCTGGATAGATTTGGTCATGCGTTCGATCTCGGTCGCCGCCTTGCGCGACTGTTCCGCCAGCGTGCGCACTTCGTTGGCGACCACGGCAAAACCGCGCCCGTGCTCACCGGCGTGGGCGGCTTCGATGGAGGCGTTAATCGCCAGCAGGTTGGTTTGGGAGGCGATTTTACGAATGGCTTCGACGATGGTGCCAATCTGCTGAGAACACTTGCCCAGCTCGGTGACCACGTCCGAGGTTTCGCGCGCCGCCGCTTCGACCTGCTGCATGCCTTTCACCGCCTGCTGCACGATGATCGCGCCCTGCGCCGCCTGCCGATCGGTATCGAGCGACAGATGATGCGCGTTGCGTACCATCTCTTCTTCATGCTGCTGCTGTTGCATCAGCCGGGTGATGTCCTGAGCAATCTTTACCACCTTCACCACCTGGCCTTCGTTGTCGAGGATCGGGTTGTAGCTGGCCTCCAGCCATACCCGTTCGCCGCGCCGGTTGAGGCGCTCAAAACGCCCGGTAATGAACTCGCCGCGCGCCAGGCGCTGCCAATGCCGCCGATAATCGTCGGAAGCGGCGAACTCCGGCGGGCACAGCACCGCATGCGACTGCCCGCACGCCTCTTCCAGCCGATAGCCCATCAGCGCCAGCATATTGTCGTTGGCGCTGACAATGGTGCCCTGCGGCGTGAAAGCGATCATCGCCATCGAGCGATTCAGCGCCGCCAGCAGGCTGCGGTGTTCCTGCGCCTGGGTCACTCGCTCGGTCACTTCGCTGGCGATCTTGACGATTTCCACCACCTTACCCTGTTTATTCAGCACCGGTGCATAGGTGCCCTGCAGCCATACCGTCTCGCCGTTTTTCGCGATGCGTTTTATGGTGTCCGTGATGGGTTGGCCCTTATTCAGCGTCTCCCAATGCTTGCGATATAACGGGCTGGCGACATAGTTCGGATCGCAGAAAATACGGTGATGTCGGCCAATCACGTCATCGCGTTGAAATCCCAGCGTGCTGAGAAAAAGATCGTTGGCGCGCAATACCGTGCCGTCGGGTGAGAATACGATCATCGGAACGGCGTGTTCTATCGCGCTCAGTTCGGCGCCTTTGTGGGTAGTTAACTGACTGAATCGTAACAGCATAAGGTGTAGTCCTTGTGGCAGATGATGGCGCTTTTCTTATTTTTGCCTGGCCACATGCCGCGCCCACACGCAGACGTGCCATCGCGGAAGGAACGGGCAGCGTCGTTCCTTCTGGTTATTGCTATTAACCGGATTAAATTTATTTATTCAGTAAAGTAATTATTAGAATTTAAATAAACCAATAGCCTAAGATTTTTATTATTAAACCCGTATTGAGAATAACGTAAGTGATGAAAATTGAAAGGTAAAATGCGGATTTTTGTCGGCGCCGTCAGGATAACCGGCGCCGGAAGGGTTAGCGCCAGCGTTCGGCTGCCCAGGCGGCCTGTTGCTCGGCGTCGTGGAAGGTCCAGGCGACGAAGCGGCTGATCTTTTGCCCCTGCGCCATCTCGATGGTGCGTACCTCGGCCGCGCCCGCCACGTTCAGCGCATGGTAAATGGCCGGCAGCGTGGTGTTTTTCGAGATGAGTGAGGTAAACCACTGGCAGTTGTTGGCCTTGCCGACGCTCTCTTCCACCATCTTGCGCACGAAGGCCTCTTCGCCGCCTTCGCACCACAGCTCGTTGTTCTTGCCGCCGAAGTTTTGCACCGGCTTGGCGGCCACTTCCCCTTTGCCCAATTTATGCAGCTTGCGGCGGGTGCTGGCGCGCGCTTCCTGCTCGGACGCATGAAACGGCGGGTTGCATAGGGTGGCGTCGAATTTCTCGGCCGCGCCGATGATGCCGCTAAAAATCAGCTCAGGCTGTTTTTGCAGCCGCAGACGCACGCTGTTACGCAGCGTCGGGTTCATCTCGACGATCATCTTGGCCGAGTTGAGCGACACCGGATCGATTTCAGACCCGGTGAAACGCCAGCCGTATTCGCGCAGGCCGACGATCGGGTAGATGCAGTTGGCGCCGACGCCGACGTCGAGGATCGCCACGCCCTTGCCGCGCGGGATCTCGCCGCCGTTGCTGGTCGCCAGCAGATCCGCCAGGTGGTGCAGATAGTCGGCGCGGCCGGGGATCGGCGGGCACAGGTAGTCCGCCGGAATATCCCAGTGCTCAATGCCGTAAAAGTGTTGCAGCAACGCACGGTTGAGCATTTTCACCGCCGCCGGATCGGCGAAGTCCACCGAGACATCGCCCCAGGCGTTCGGCTTCACGAACGGTGCCAGCGCCGGGCAGCTGGCGATCAGCGCCGGGAAGTCGTAGCGCGAACGATGACGGTTGCGCGGATGCAGGCCGCTTTTCTGCTGCGGGAAGGTTTTCTTTTTTTCCACCGTGACGGGCTCTCTTGAAGGTATTTCCGATGCGTAAGATAACACATCCCGCCCGCAATGGCGCAGCGGCGGGAAACCCGGCACAATGAAAGCTTCATCGATTGCCACAGGGTCCCCCATGAGCCGTGAATCTCGTTATTATTATGAACCCGCCGCCGGCCACGGCCTGCCGCACGATCCGCTGAACGCCATCGTCGGCCCGCGCCCCATCGGCTGGATCTCTTCCCGCAGCGCCGCCGGCTTGCGCAATCTGGCGCCCTACAGCTTTTTCAACTGCTTCAACTATCGCCCGCCCATCATCGGTTTCGCCAGCACCGGCTGGAAAGACAGCGTGGCGAATATCGTGGAAACCGGTGAGTTCGTTTGGAACCTGGCGACGCGCCCGCTGGCGGAAGCGATGAACAACAGTTCCATCACCCTGCCGCGCGGTGAGGACGAATTCGCCTTCGCCGGCGTTACGCCGCTGCCCGGGCGCCGGGTCAAAGCCGAGCGCGTGGCCGAAAGCCCGGTGAACTTCGAATGCCGGTTGACCCAGTGCATTCAGCTGCAAACCGCTGCCGGGGAACAGGTGGAAACCTGGCTGATATTGGGCGAAGTGGTGGCGGTGCACCTCGATCCGGCGCTGCTGGACGAACACGGCGTCTACCAGACCGCCGCCGCCGAACCGATCCTGCGCGCCGGCGGCCCGACCGCCTACTATGGCATTTCCGAACAGCACCGTTTCGATCTGGCGCGCCCGACGCGCTGATCGTCTCTCCCCGTTTAGGCAGAAGATGAACGGGGAATAAATAATCAAAAAATCTGAACAAAACTATCAACACTCTCCGATTTCATCCCGCCTGTCACTGCGCAATAATCTTCCCATCGAAAGGCAACCCCCTTTCTCCCTAATTCACTTTGACAGGAATGACGAACATGAAAACCATCAAAACTTTTGCTGCTGCTATCGCCCTGGCCACCGTTTCTTTCACCACTTTCGCCGCTGAGCACGTCAGCGCCCAGGATGCCGCCCAATTCGAAAAAGCCGGCGTGATCGTCGCCAGCGGCGCAACCGACCTGAGCAGCCTGAAGTCTCAACTGGCCGCCAAAGCCGATGCGGCAGGCGCCAAGGCCTTCACCATCACCTCCACCAGCGGTAACAACCTGATGCACGCCACCGCGGTTATCTACAAATAATCACCGCCCCAGACGTCAAAAAGCCCGCCGGCTATCACCCCGGCGGGCTTTTTTATGTTCAAGTGCATTAGCGCTGAATGGGTACGACAGCGAGTTTCTTACCGTCTGCTTTGTCAGCAACCAATGTAAATTCAGTCCAATATTTGCGCGGCGCCTCATTTGACGCATTGCCGACCGTCGCAATCTCAACCGAATAGCTATGCCCAATCTGGAACCCGTCGAAAGCCACCGCCAGGCATTCGCCTGGCATGACCGCTATCGGTTGCTGACCTGGCGCAACAGAAGTGGACCATTCCGCCTTCCCGCCGGCCCCTGGTTGATAAATTCCGATGCCCACCAGCTCGCGTTTTCCGGCAATATCGTCCGGCACGCTAATGCATACGCGATTGTTTTTAACGCTGACATTTGCCGGATAGAACCAGGGACGCTCCTGCACACAGCCGCTCAGTAATACCAGCGCCACTAAAAAAGTCAGTTTTTTCATTTCATTGCCTTAGGGTTACGCGGCTCTTGGATGAACAACCGTAACACGGTTTCATAGCGAGTTTTAAGATCTGGCCCTTCCAAGCCAGCCATCCGTTTGTTACGACGCCACTCTTCTCGACTAAAACGAATAAGTAAAAAGTAGTCGGCAAGGATGGAGGCCTGCTGCTCCATTCCGTAATCAGCGAGAGTGTTATAGTTGGGAAGAGAGTATTCATAAGTTGCCGCCCAGCTCATGGTGCCTCTGAGCAACACATTCATCTTCATTTGATACTGCCAAACATGCGCCATTTCATGGATAAACCAATGTTGAAAACCCGCGCTCTCTCTTGAATAATCTTCACGAAAATTCTTTGGAGTGAAATAAATTTCGCCGTTCGGTGTAACGGCCGTATTGTCATTTTGCAAACCAAAAGGGAAATAACCCGCGTTATGCACACTCACCCTCGAGTAATCGATAGCATTCTTAAAAATGATCTGGGCAACTCCTATCTCACCCACGGTGAGCTTTCGCGCCATTCCTTTAGCCGTAATCATATCGTCAGCTCCATTGACAAGTGAAAAAACACCCTAGCATAAATAGCCACCTTGTACGGGAATGCCCTGATAGTTTGGGATAATTCTCCCGGAAAAATTGATGGTCTCCCCTTGTTATTGCGGAAAAAATTTTTATTTATGATGGACTAAATAAAATATATTTATTATTTGAATAAGTAAGGTAACTGGTTTCTTACCATCCGCTTTGTCAGCAACCCACGCGTAAACGAACCGGACAATGCTGCCGAAAACGGGTAGAAACCCCGTATTTAATGGGGTTTGCAGGAGGGATGAGCACACATTTTTTTACCACCCCATTGCTGGACTAACGGGAGAGGATGATTATCATGTTACGCAGACTACAGATGCAGAGAGCGTTGTATGCAACATATCATTGAAGGTTTCCTCAGTTTCCAGAAAGAGATTTTCCCGCAGCGTAAGGAACTCTTTCGCAGCCTGGCCTCCAGCCAAAATCCTAAAGCGCTGTTTATCTCCTGTTCTGACAGCCGCCTGGTGCCCGAGTTGGTGACGCAGCAAGAGCCTGGGCAACTGTTCGTTATCCGCAACGCCGGTAACATCGTCCCTTCCTTTGGCCCGGAGCCGGGTGGGGTTTCTGCGACTATCGAATACGCGGTGGTGGCGCTGGGCGTGACTGATATTGTGATTTGTGGCCACTCGAACTGTGGCGCCATGAAGGCTATCGCGTCCTGCCAATGCCTCGACCCTATGCCTGCCGTTGCCCACTGGCTGCACTACGCGGATGCGGCCAAAGCGGTGGTCGAGAAGAAAACCTGGAATAGCGAAACAGACAAAGTTAACGCTATGGTGGAAGAGAACGTCATAGCTCAGCTAAATAATATCAAAACCCACCCTTCTGTTGCGGTGGGTCTGCGCAACAGCGGGCTACGCCTGCACGGCTGGGTGTACGACATCGAAAGCGGCGAAATTCGTACGCTGGACAGAAACACCAAGAGCTTCGTTTCCCTGGCCGATAATCCCGACGTCTATTTCGAATAAAATAACGCCCGGTTTTAACCATTAAATAAAATCCACGCTGCCGCGTGGATTTTATCGTCAGCCTTAAACCAAACGCGCCTCTATCGCCGCGGCGAAGTCGCGGCACATCCGTTCGTCACCGTCGGCGTTATCCGCCAATACCGTCTCGCCGTCCACCACCCGAATGTGCGCCTTCAAATCGAAATCCGCCGGCGGCTGCGGGCGCGCGGCGGCGGCGGCCATCGTCTGCTGCGCCTCGCGCCACGCCTGCGCCACCGTCTGGTTACAGGCCTGCGCCAGAGAGTCCGGGTTGAACCCTTCGCCGGTCAGGCTGCGCAGCGTGTCGTCATGGCTGACGCTGTTGCCCGGCAACCAGTAGTGTTGCGCCAGATCCGGGCCAATAGCCGGGTTGTCCGTCAGGTAACCGTCGCGCTGCAGGAAGAACTGGCGGGTTTGTTCCACCGCCATCATCGCCAGCAGATAGCCCTGGTAAGAGCAGGCGGACTCCAGCGACAGCAGATGCGGGATCGCCAGCGTCGGGCGCGGGCTGCCGCTGATGCCGAGGATCTTTTGCTCGACCTCGCGCGCCAGCGCGGTGATGGCTTCCGGCGTGCGCTGCTC
Source organism: Serratia sp. SSNIH1 (assembly GCF_002935055.1). Classification (NCBI taxonomy): domain Bacteria; kingdom Pseudomonadati; phylum Pseudomonadota; class Gammaproteobacteria; order Enterobacterales; family Yersiniaceae; genus Serratia; species Serratia sp. SSNIH1. Next base: position 2,004,859 of record NZ_CP026383.1, on the reverse strand, counting down.
GTCATCCCACTGATACAGCGCCCACTCGAAGTACGGCACCAGCAGGATATGGCGTTCGTTGAACGCGCGCATCGGCTGGCGCGCCGCGATGCCGGCTTCGATCAGCGCATCGGGCACCGCTTCGCCGGCGGCGTTTTTCGCATAGCGTTTCAACCAGTCGGCGTCGTCCAGCAGGCTGTCGCAGAACATCGACTGGGTTTCGGCATAGGCCATTGAAGTCGGCGGGAACTCCTGCGAGAAGCACGGCGCATTCTGGCGAATGTTGGCGAAATGCGCCGCGTGGCCGCCTTCGTGGAACAGGGTGTTGAGCCCGTAAGCGCCGCTGCCCACCTGCCCCGGCTGCGCCAGGCTGGTGAAGTTGATGCGCGCCGGCACCCATTCCCCCTGGCGCACAAACGGCGGCACCGGGCCGTGCATAAAGCCGTTCTCATACTTGCCTTTGCGCACCAGCAGATCGAGGTTCATCTCGGCGCCGCCAAAGCCGATGTGCAGGCGTTTGAAGCTGTCGACCCAGCGTTCCAGCGAACGCGAGAACGGGAAGTAAGGATCCAGTTGGCGGGTGACGTCGCCGGCGCTGGCGAAGCGCACGTTCCACGGCTCCAGCGCCTGGCTGCCCTTGTCGGCCGCCAGCTGCTGCAGGCTGCGCGCGTTGGCCTCGCGGGTTTCCCGCTCGAAACGATCCAGAATGGCGAACAGCTGCTCCGGCGTCATGCGCTCGGTTTTGTTCACCTTGTAGTCGAAATAGTTGCGATAGCCCATCTGGCGCGCAAAGCGGTTGCGTAAGCCAATCAGCGCCGGCAGGCCGTTATGCAGCAGCCATTGCTCCAGATCGCGCAGCGCCTGCTGCGAGCTGCGGCGATAGTCTTCGTTCGGGTTGGTCGCCTGGTTGGTCAACAGCTCGCCGAGCGAGGCAGCCACCCGCTGGCCCTCGGCGTTCAGGTGCGTGACCTGGTAGCCCTTGCGGCGCGAGTAGAGATCGGATTCGGCGTGGATGATCTGATCCAACAGCGCCTGCGCCTGCGGATCTTCAATGGTGTTACAGTCGAAGAAACGCAGCCAGCCTTGCAGGCCGTGGATCAGCGCATCGCGCTGCGCCTCCTGCGGCAGCGTTTCCAATCCGGCCAGCAGATGGCGGATCTCCGCCAGCCGGCGCGGTTCGGCGATAAAGCGCTTATAGGCGCTTTCCGCGGCGGAAAAGCGCGCCGACACGTCTTCACCGCCGGTGCCCATGTAGTTTTGCCAGAACAGATCTTCTTTGGCGCGGTGTACGTCGAGGTAATCCTGGTTCAATTGATTGAAGTAATCGAGAGCCTGTTGCATAACCGTCCTTCTCAGCCGATGAGGAAATATCCCAGTATAGTCGCACTCAGGCCTGATGTAGGCGCTGCAGCCCCTGTTCCAGCGTCTCGCTCTCGCCGGCGGCCACCAGGCAACAGGCGATCTGCCGCTGGATGGCCTGCGGGATCGCCACCTCGCCCGCCAGGCAGCGCTCGGTCCAGCGCGCGGTGGTTTCCGCGTTTTTCGCCGCCGGCAACGTCGGCGTTTCATCCTGCAAGGTGCGCTCCAGCAACACGCGCTGTTCGCCGCCGGCAATATAGTGAATCTGCGGGCAGCGCAGCGGGTTGGCGTAGGCTTCGCCTTCCGTGCCGTGCATCAACAGCCCGCGAGCGCCGATCTGGCGGAAAAACGACGCCACCCGGCCGACATACTCCGGGTGCGAGACGCTGGCGAGGCGCAGCGCATCCTGTTCGCCGAACGGCGTCGCCAGCTTGGCCAGCGTATGGGCGCTGTTGCGCACCCCCATGCGCCAACGCAGCCCGAGCTGACGCGCCAGCGGCGCCGACAGCGCGGAAACCGGCATGAATACCGCTTCGCCGTTATCGAGACGCTGCTGGGCGTGAGCGGCCTGTTCCGACCACGGCAGCCCCAGGGCGCGAAAAATCTCGGCGCTGGTCACGCGGGTACTGTCGTCCAGCACGCCGTGCACCACCACCGGCAGGCCCACTTTCGCGAGCAGCAGCGCCAGCAGCGGCGTCAGGTTGGCCTGCTTGCGCGCGCCGTTGTAGCTCGGCAGCACCACCGGCAGCGGCCGCCCCTGCGGCGCCTGCAGCGGCAACACCTGCTGCTGCATCGCCTGGTAGAAGCCCAGCATCTCCTCTTCGGCCTCCCCCTTGATGCGCAGCGCGATCAGAATGCCGCCCAGCTCCAGCTCGGGGACCGCCCCGGCCAGCATCGCCTGATACAGCTCAAAAGCGGTCTGCCGGTCCAGGTCGCGCGCATGATTTTTGCCGCGGCCTATTTCTTTGATAATTTTGGTGTAATCCATCCGAAGGTTCCCCTTGCTCACTCTTCGGTTAGCATACCCTATCCGCGCCGCCGCTCAACCTCCGCCGCCAGCCGCCGCTGCGTTTCATCGCCATCGCTCAGCCCGGCGATCACCCCATCGGCATCGTCGGCGCTGCGGTTTTGGCTCATCTTCCATTTGCCTTCGCGCCGGGTGACGGCGATCTCGATACCGACGATGCCTTTAAGCTGCGCGGCGATGTAGTTGGCCGGCGCGTCGTCGAGCCGCCAGGGCGCCGGGCGGCGCCCTTCCTGTTGCGCCGTCAGGTCGATCAGCTGGCGGCGCAGCCAGGCCGGGTCGTCCATCACCGTCGGCACGCCATACAGCTGCACCACGCTGTAATTCCAGGTCGGCACCACTTTGCCGGTCTGGCGCTTGCTCGGGTACCAGCCGGGCGACACATAACCTTCCGCGCCCTGAAAAATCACCAGGCATTCCGCCGCGTACTGCAGCCGCCGCCAGTGCCCGTTGGCGCGCGACAGGTGCGCCCGCAACCGGATCTGCCCCTGTTCGACATCGGCCAGAAACGGCAGCGGATCGGCCGTCAATCCCTGCTCGCCGTGGCTGACCAATAGCCCCAGCGGGTGGGCGCGCACCAGCGCCAGTTGGGCATCCAAATCGTCTTCGCGAAATGCGGCGGGTTGAAACATCAGTGTGGCTCCTTACGCTCTCTCATCATGACGACAGTAAAGCACCCGCCGGCGGCCTACTTAAGATCCGCTTTCTGACTATTTCGAGTGATCCGGTTTAACAAGATCAGGGCAATGCCCATCGCCAACAGATTAAATACCATAGCGCCGGCAAAGGCCTGCGCATAGCGTTCCGCCGCGCCGCCGTTCGCCAGCAGCGGCACGAAGCCGACGCCGCTGACCACGATGCCGAGCGCGCCTCCCACCTGCTGCACGGTGGCAACCAGGCCCGCCGCCATGCCCGCCTGCCGCTCCTGCGCCAAACCGAGCACCAAATTCAGCAGCGGCGTCATGCTCAGCGCCTGGCCGAATCCCAGCACCACCAACCCCGGCAGCAGCCGCAGCGGATGCGCCAGCGCCGCGCCCCACAGCGCCTGGGCCATCAACAGCGCCAACCCGGCGGCGTAAATCGCTACGCCCACGCTCAGTACGCCGTTGCCCCAACGCAGCGCCAACCGAGGCGCCAGCATCGACGCCAGCATAAAGGCCGCGCTGGCCGGGGCGAACAGGCTGCCCGCCTGAAAAGGCGTCAGCCCCGCCCCCGCCTGCAGCAGCAGCGCGAAGCACAAGAAAAACGAGGAAGCGGTGGCATAAATCGCCAGCACCACCGCCATACCCGGCGCGAAGCCTGCCTGGCGTAACAGCGCCGGATCGAGTACCGCATCACCGCCGCGCCGCGCCAGACGGCGCTCCCAACGCAGGAAGCCCCACAGCGTCACCATCGCCAACGCCAGCATCGGCGCTATCCACCACGGCCAGCCGCGCGCCGGCCCCTCCAGCAGCGGCAGCAGCAACAGCGACAGGCCGGTCGCCGCCAGCCACAGGCCAACGCCGTCCAGCCGCTGCGCCTGCGCCACCCGCGATTCGGGAATGCGCCGCGCCGCCCACAACGCCAGCGCGCCGATCGGCAAATTGATCAGAAAGATCATGCGCCAACCGCTGCCGAACAGGTTGGCCTCGATGATAAATCCGCCGAGGATCTGGCCGAAGATCGCCGCCAATCCCAGCGTCATGCCCAGCCAGGCGAAGGCGCGCCGCCGCTGTTGCGGCACGTACAACACCCGCATCAAGGCATAGATCTGCGGGAACAGCAGCGCCGCCGCCGCCCCCTGCAGGATACGCGCCGCGATCAGCAGGTTGAGCGATCCCGCCAGCCCGCACAGCAGAGAGCTCAGCGTAAATCCCAACATGCCGAGGCTGAACAGACGCCGGCGCCCGAAGCGATCCCCCAGGCGCCCACCGGCGATCAGCAGCACCCCGAACGCCAGTTCATAGCCGGCGACGATCAAACCGACACCGGCGAAATCGGCGGCGAACTGCCGCTGGATCACCGGCGCCGCCACGTTGACCACAAACAGATCGAACACCGTGACGAAGCCGCCCAACAGCAGTACCGGCAGGCCGGGCAATGCCCGCCGTTCACGAGATAATGAATGTTCCATACCACCTCCAGCGATTATGATGGCCGCAGTATGGAACAGGGTTTAAACTGTTACTATATAGCCAGTTATACTATTACTAACAGCAACAGGACGGCCGCCATGCCCCCACGTACCCTCGAGCGCACCCGCCACGAACTGGCGGATTTTCTACGTCAAAAGCGAGAACAGCTGTCGCCGGAAGCGGTCGGTTTGCCGAGCGGTAGCCGCCGCCGCACGCCGGGATTGCGGCGCGAGGAGGTCGCGGCGCTGGCCGGCGTCGGCCTCACCTGGTACACCTGGCTGGAACAAGGCAGGGAAATCAATGCGTCGGTGGCATTTTTGGAAAACCTGGCGCGAGTGCTACAGCTCGACGCCGCCGGCCGCTACCACCTGTTTTTATTGGCGCATCAGCGCCCGCCGGTACCGGTCGGCCATCAGTGGTGCCAGGTCTCGCCGCTGGTACGGCGGCTGCTGGACGACCTGCCGCTGCGGCCGGCCTACGTCATGAACCTGAGTTGGGATATCATCGCCTGGAACCCGGCGGCGCAGCGGCTGTTCGCCATCGGTGAACGCCCGGCGCAAGAGCGCAACATGTTGTGGATGCTGTTTGCCGATCCGCAGCTCAATGAACGCCTGTTGGAGTGGGAGGCGCAGGCGCCGCAAATCCTGGCCAGCTTCCGCCGCGACTACGCCCGCGCGCCGGAGGATGAGGTAATGCGCCAACGGGTACAGGCACTGGAGCGGGTATCGCCGCCGTTCCGCCGGCTCTGGCGGCAGCACGATATCCACGGACGCTGCCAGGGGCGGCGCAGCTTCACCCTCCCGGAAATCGGCCCGGTCACCTTTGACCACGCCTCTTTCATCGTCGACGAAGAGAATCACCTGCGGCTGGTGATGTACAGCGCGCTGCCGGACGATCCGGCCAGCGCGGCGTTTGAAGCGCTGCTGCGCGAGGGTTAGCGACGGCTGTCGAAAATGAGCTTGCAGGCCAGCCCGGCGAACACCCCGCTCAGCAGGTAGTTCGGCCAGCGGGCGCTGAAGCGGCGGCCGGCGAAGCGGCTTTTCATGCCGCTGACCGCCAGGATCACCCCGCCGTTAATCAGCAACCCCACCAGATTCAGCACCGTCGCCAGCGCCAGCATCTGCACCACCACCGAGCCTGAACGCGGATCGATAAACTGCGGGAACAGCGCCAGCACGAACAGCGCCATTTTCGGGTTGAGCATGTTGGTGAACAGCCCCTGGCGGAAAATGCGCGCCGTCGGCACCGCTTGCAACCCGGAGGAAGCCTGCAAACTGCTGCCGGATCGCAGCGTTTTCCACGCCAGATAGAGCAGATAGGCGGCGCCCAGCATTCTTACCGCGTCGTAGGCCAGCGGCACGGCGACGAACAGTTGCGACAACCCCAGCGCCGCCGCCAACGCGTGGCAATACGTGCCGAGCTGAATGCCCGCCAGCGAAGCGAAACCGGCGCGCCGCCCCTGGCTGACGCTGCGCGAAGCGATCAACAGCATATCCGGGCCTGGGGTCAGCGCCAGCGCCACGCAGGCACCGGAAAACAACAACAGCGTTGCGGCGTCAATCATGAATCACCTGATAAGAAGATGGACGGGAATGGAGCGTCCATCATAGCGACGCCGACGTGGCTTGTCAGCGTCGCTCGCGTCAGATCACCCACAGATCGAGATACTCGTTGACCGGCATCTGCGCCAGCCGCTGCCGGTCCAGCGACACCTCGAGAATGCGCTGCTGCTGCAGGGCCGGGAACTGGCGCGCCAGGTTGGTTTTGAACTTCTCGATCAGCAGAGGGATGCCCTCTTCGCGCCGCCGGGCATGTCCGATAGGGTACTCCACCGCCACCTCATCCAGGCGGCTGCCGTCGGCGAACTCCACCGTCAGCGCATTGGCGATCGAGCGTTTTTCCGGATCGTGATAATCGCGGGTGAAGGCGGGATCTTCATGGCAGCGGATCTTGCCGCGCAACGCGTCGATGCGCGGATCCTCGGCCACCCGATCCTCATAATCCGCCGCCGTCAGCCGGCCGAACAGCAGCGGGATCGCCACCATATACTGAATGCAGTGATCGCGATCCGCCGGGTTATCCAATGGCCCCTGCTTGTCGATAATACGCAGGCAGGCCTCGTGCGTGCGGATGCTCACCCTGGCGATGTCGGCGGCGGTTTTACCGGCGGCCTGCATCTGGCGGTGCAACGTCATGGCCGCCTCCACGGCGGTCTGGGCATGGAACTCCGCCGGGAACGAAATTTTAAACAGCACGTTCTCCATCACGTACGCGCCGTACGGCCGCTGGAAGCGGAAAGGCTTGCCGTTGAAAGAGACGTCGTAGAACCCCCAGGTCGGCGCCGTCAGCGCCGAGGGGTAGCCCATCTCGCCGGTGGCGGCCATCAGCGCCAGCCGCACCGCGCGGGCGGTCGCATCCCCCGCCGCCCAGGATTTGCGGGTGCCGGCGTTCGGCGCGTGGCGATAGGTACGCAGCGACTGCCCGTCCACCCACGCCAGCGACACCGCGTTCAGGATCTCCGCCCGGCTCAGGCCGAGCAGCTGCGCCACCACCGCGGTGGACGCCACCTTCACCAGCAGCACGTGATCCAACCCCACCCGGTTGAAGGCGTTTTCCAGCGCCAGACAGCCCTGGATCTCATGCGCCTTGATCATGGCGATCAACACCTGCCGCATGGTCAGCGGCGCCTTGCCCACCGCCACCGCCTGGCGCGAGAGCCAGTCGGCCACCGCCAGGATCCCGCCCAGGTTGTCCGACGGGTGGCCCCACTCCGCCGCCAGCCAGGTGTCGTTGAAGTCGAGCCAGCGGATCATGGCGCCGATATTGAACGCCGCCTGCACCGGATCCAGCTGGAAGCGGGTGCCCGGCACCCGGCTGCCGTTCAGCACCTCGGCACCCGGCACCACCGGCCCCATCAGTTTCTTGCAGGCCGGATAGCTCAGCGCCTCCAGCCCGCAGCCGAGGGTATCGAGCAGGCAATAGTGGGCGGTGCGGTACGCCGCCGGGGTATCGACGGCCTCTTTCATCACATAATCGACGATATCGACCATTTCGCGATCGAACGGCGGACGGCGGGTATTGGCAGACTCAAGCATCATGATTCCCAAAGGCTCCATAGTGAAAACGACACGATAACGATCGGCGCTCAGCGCTGATCCAGCGGTACGAACGCCCGCGCTTCCGGCCCGGTATAGTTGGCGGACGGGCGAATGATTTTGTTGTCCTGCCGTTGCTCGATGATGTGCGCCGACCAGCCGCTCACCCGCGCCATGACAAACAGCGGCGTGAACATTTCGGTGGGCACCCCCAGCTGGTGATAAGACACCGCCGAGAACCAGTCGAGGTTGGGGAACATCTTTTTGGTGTCGCGCATCACGCTTTCCAGCCGATCGGCGATGTCATACAGCTTCATCGCCCCCGCTTCCTGCGACAGGCGCAGCGCGATCTCTTTGATCACCTGATGGCGCGGATCGGAGACGGTGTACACTGGGTGCCCGAAGCCAATCACCACCTCTTTGTTGTCGATGCGGCGGCGAATGTCGGCTTCCGCTTCTTCCGGCGTTTCATAGCGTTGCTGGATCTCCAGCGACACCTCGTTGGCGCCGCCGTGCTTCGGCCCGCGCAGCGCGCCAATGGCGCCGACGATCGCCGAATAGACGTCGGAGCCGGTGCCGGCGATCACTCGGCCGGCGAAGGTCGAGGCGTTGAACTCATGCTCGGCGTACAGGATCAAGGAAGCGTGCATCGCCTGTTCCCAGCTGGCGGAAGGCGCTTCGCCGTGCAGCAGGTGCAGGAAGTGGCCGCCGATGGAATCGTCGTCGGTCTCCGGCTGAATGCGCTCGCCGTTGTGGCTGTAGTGATACCAATACAGCAGCATCGATCCCAGCGAGGCCAGCAGCCGGTCGGCGATGTCGCGCGCGCCGGCCGCGCCATGCTGCTCTTTTTCCGGCAGCGTGCAGCCAAGGGCCGAGACGCCGGTGCGCATTACGTCCATCGGGTGAGACGCCGCAGGCAACGCCTCAAGCACCGTGCGCACGCTGGCGGGCAGGCCGCGCAGCGCTTTGAGACGGTGTTTGTAGGCCTGCAGCTCGTCGCGGTTGGGCAATTTGCCGTGGATCAGCAGGTGGGCAACCTCTTCAAACTCGCAGTGGCGCGCGAGATCGAGAATGTCGTAACCGCGGTAGTGCAGATCGTTGCCGCTGCGCCCTACGGAGCACAGCGCGGTATTCCCGGCGGGCACGCCGGATAACGCCACGGATTTTTTCGGCTTATCGCCAGTCGGGCTTTGCGCGGGGATCGCTTGGCTCATACTGTCCTCATTTGGCTTCTGCGTGAATGGCGCTTATTCGTCGCGCTGGCGAGCGAACAGAGCGTCGAGTTTTTCTTCGAACAAATAGTAGTTGATGCTTTCGTACAGCTCGTTGCGGGTCTGCATGGTGTCGATGACGCTTTTCTGCGTGCCCTCTTCGCGCAGGGCACGGTATACCCGCTCCGCCGCGCGGTTCATCGCCCGGAAGGCCGACAGCGGATACAGCGCCATATCCACCTGGGCGCTGCGCAGCTCGTCGGTGGTAAACAGCGGCGTCGCGCCGAATTCGGTGATGTTGGCGAGGATCGGCACCTGCGTCGCTTCGGCGAAGCGGCGGTACATGCCCAGCTCGGTAATCGCTTCCGGGAACAGCATGTCGGCCCCGGCCGCCACGTAAGCCTGAGCGCGCTCGATGGCCGCCTCCAGCCCCTCCACCGCCAGCGCGTCGGTGCGCGCCATGATCACGAAGTCCGGATCGCTGCGCGCATCCACCGCCGCCTTGATGCGATCCACCATCTCTTCGGTGGAGACGATGGCCTTATTGGGGCGATGGCCGCAGCGCTTGGCGCCGACCTGATCTTCGATATGCAGCGCCGCCGCCCCGGCCTTGCTCACCGATCGCACCGTGCGGGCGACGTTGAACGCCGAAGCGCCGAAACCGCTGTCCACATCCACCAGCAGCGGCAGCGGGCAAACGTCGGTGATGCGGCGAATGTCGGTCAGCACATCGTCCAGGGTCGAAATGCCCAGATCCGGCAGCCCCAGCGAACCGGCCGCCACGCCGCCGCCGGAAAGGTAGATGGCCTGGAATCCGGCCCGCTGGGCCAACAGCGCATGGTTGGCGTTGATCGCGCCGGCGATTTGCAGGGGTTTTTCTTTACTCAGGGCCTGACGAAAGGCGAGCCCGGGTGAGCGCAGCGTCATGACGTTTTCTCCGATTAGCCAGATGAAACAGACAGAGCAAGGGGCGGGCCAGGTTGTACTTCGGTGAGGGAAAAAATTAAACGCGATAAAAATAAGTGAGTTACAACCTATTCAGCGCCATTTTCCTGGCAAAGGGGTAAAAAACGTTTCAGTTAACGTTTCAATCGCTGTTTCACGCAGTAAATTTGAAACATAACTGAAACCGGGCTACACCTATACCCTAAATAGTTGAAGTTGCATCAAGGCGGCAAGCCTGTAAGTCCCCAGGAACATAGACAACTATGTGACTGGGGCGCACAGGCGCAGCCAACAAAGAGGCAGCTTCAAGTATGACGGGTATAATGCAGCCTCTTCCATTCGGTAACCCACCATGAGCGATCACGTCACGCCGCCCCGCACGCCGGACAAACCGGTGATCTGGACCGTCTCCATCACCCGCCTGTTCGATCTGTTCCGGGACATCAGCCTCGAATTCGACCATCTGGCAACCATCATCCCGATCCGCCTCGGCTTTGAGGAGGCGGTGCAGCACATCCGCGCCCGCCTGGCGACCGAGCCTTGCGACGCCATCATCGCCGCCGGCTCCAACGGCGCCTACCTGAAAAGCCGCCTGTCGGTGCCGGTCATCCTGGTCAAGCCCGGCGGTTTCGATCTGCTGCAGGCGCTGAGCAAGGCGCGCAGAACCGCCGATCGGATCGGCGTCATCACCTATAAAACCCCTCTGCCCGCGCTGATGGAGTTCCAGCAAACCTTCGATCTGCCGCTGGAGCAGCGCAGCTACGTCACCGAAGAGGATGCGCGCGGCCAGATCGCCGAGCTGAAAGCCACCGGCATTCAGGCCGTGGTCGGCGCCGGCCTCATCAGCGATCTGGCGGAAGAGGCCGGGCTCACCGCCATTTTTCTCTATTCCGCCGCCACCCTGCGCGCCGCCTTCAGCGATGCGCTGGACGTGACGCGCCTGATGCTGGGCGGCGGCAAACGCGGCGGCGATTACGCCGCGCGCAATACCCTGCAGCCGCGCTATGGGCTGGGCGATTTGCAGGGCGAGTCCCCGCAGATGGAGCAAACGCGGCGCACCATCATGCTGTACGCCCGCTCGCCGGCGGCGGTATTAATTGAAGGAGAAACCGGCACCGGCAAGGAGCTGGCGGCGCAGGCGCTCCACCGGGAATACTTTTCCCGGCGCGGCGCACCGGCCAGAGGCGCGACGCCGCCGTTCGTCGCCATCAACTGCGGCGCCATCGCCGAATCGTTGCTGGAGGCGGAGCTGTTCGGCTATGAGGAAGGCGCCTTTACCGGCTCACGGCGCGGCGGCCGACGCGGGCTGCTGGAAACCGCCAACGGTGGCACCCTGTTTCTGGATGAGATCGGCGAAATGCCGCTGCACCTGCAAACCCGGCTGCTGCGCGCGCTGGAAGAGAAGGCCGTTACCCGGGTCGGCGGGCAGCAGCCGGTGGCGGTCGACTTTCGCGTCATCAGCGCCACCCACAACCACCTGGAGCAGGCGATTCAACGGGGCGACTTTCGCGCCGATCTGTTCTACCGCCTGAGCGCCCTGCGGCTGCAGCTGCCGCCGCTGCGGGCGCGCGGCGACGATATCGCGATGCTGGCGGAACACTTTCTGAAACGGTCACTGGCGGCGCTCGACGTGCCGCTGACGGAGCCGCTGCGCGCCGCCCTGGCCGGCTGTTACGCCGCGCTGAATCATTACGCCTGGCCCGGCAACCTGCGCGAACTGCGCAACATGATGGAGCGGGTGGCACTGATGCTGAGCACCGGCGCCGCACCGAGCGGCGAGACGCTGCGGTGGCTGCTGCCGGAGCTGGCGGCGGGCACGCCGCCCGGGACGCCGCCAGCGCCCGTCTCCGCCCACGAAGCGCTGGCGCGATGTGGGGGCGACCACGCCGCCGCCGCCCGGTTGCTCGGGATCAGCCGCACCACCTTATGGCGCCGGTTGAAACACCCGGCCTGAGCATCAGCCGGCGCGCCGGCCGTCCGAGGCCGGCAGCAGCCGCGCTCGCCGCTCGCCCAGCAGGTTCATGCCCGCCGCCGCCAGCAGAATGATCGCCGCGCCCAGCAGCTGCCACGCCGACAGGCGGTGGCCAAACGCCAGGCGATCCACCAGCATGGCGGCGACCGGGTAGATGAACGACAGCGAGCCGATCAGGTGGGTCGGCAGCTTCTGCAGGGCGCCGTACATCAACACATACATCAGGCCGGTGTGCAGCACGCCGAGCGTCGCCAGCATTCCCCACTGCCCAACGCTGGCCGAAACGTGGAAATCCACCAGCGGCAACAGCATCACCGCCCCCACCGCCACCTGGATCAGCGCAATAAGATGCGGCGGCGTGCCCTTCAGCCGCTTGGCCGCCAGCGCCATCAGGGCGTAGAAAAACGCCGCCCCGAGCGCCAGCGCGATGCCCGCCAAATAATGACTCTGTTCCCCCGCCTGCCGCGGCTGCGCCAGCACCACCAGCATCATGCCGCCGAACGCCAACCCCAGCCACAACAGCTTGCGGGCGGTCAGCCGTTCCCCCAGAAACAGCGCCCCCAGCCCCACCAGCATAAACGGCTGGGTGTTGTACACCGCCGTGGCGATGGAGATAGAGGCATAGGAATAGGCGGCAAACAGCAGCAGCCAGTTGATCACCAGCGCGACGCCGCCGGCGATCGCCAGCAGCAACGTGACGCGCGTCAGCGCATCGCGCCGCAGCTGCCCCAGCGCGCCGCACACCGCCAGCAGCACCAGCGCCCCCACCGCGCAGCGCCAAAACACCACATTGACCACCGGCTGGCCGGACATCAGCACAAACCAGCCGATGGAGCCGGAAATCAGCATCGCCGCCGTCATCTCCAGCGAGCCGCGTTTTATCTCTGCATTCATTCTGCGTTCCTCCAAACTTGCCCAGAGGCATAGCTTGCGGCTTCGCGGGGCGGCTTTCCATAGCATAAAAAAGGCAGATATGCTTAACTGCCTTTTTCTCGTAGCTAGAATAAAGAAAATACCTAACGGAGGCGTTATGGATGATATCGATCGCCAGATCCTGACTCTTTTGGCGCAGGACGCGCGTGCGTCGTTGAAGACGCTGAGCGCGCAGGTGGGGCTGTCATCGCCGAGCACGTCGGAAAGGCTGCGGCGGCTGGAGGAAAGCGGCGTGATCCAGGGCTATACCCTGAACGTCAATCTGCAGGCGGTGGGCTACGCCTTCGAGTCACTGGTGCGCATCAAGCCGCTGCCGGGCATGCTGAAGAAGGTCGAGCAGCTGATTCAGGCGATCCCGGAAGTGGTCGAGTGCGATAAGGTGACCGGCGAAGACTGCTTTATCGTGCGGCTGGTGGCGCACTCGATGGAGCAGCTCGACCACACCCTCGATCGGCTGGCCGAGCATGCGCAGAGCAACACCTCGATCGTGAAAACCACGCCGGTCAAACGCCGCCTGCCGCCGCTGCTCTGATTAACGCCGCCGCTTGCGGGAAAACGGGTTGCCGCGCTTCTTCTCTTTTTTGGCCGCGTCGGCGGCGGATTTCAGCGCCGCCAGATGCGCCTTGTCGGCCTCCGGCACCGCACGCTGTTCGATCGGAAACACCGGCAGCGACGCCAACAGCCGCGAACCGTAGTTTTTGGTCAGCAGCCGGCGATCGTAGATCACGATCTCGCCGTAGCATTGGTTGCTGCGGATCAGACGGCCGACCTGCTGGATCAGGTTGAACGAGGCGCTCGGCAGGCTCTGCACTTCGAACGGATAGCGCTTCAGCGATTTCAACCACTCGCCTTCGGTAATGATCACCGGGCTGTCGATCGGCGGGAACGCAATTTTGTGAATGTGTACCTGGGTCAGCAGCTCGCCTTTCAGATCCAACCCTTCGGCGAACGATTGCAGCCCCACCAGCACGCTGGCGACGCCCTTCTCCACCCGCTTGCGGTGTTCTTCCACCAGCCGGTAGCGCGGCTGGTCGCCCTGCACCAGCAGCATCAGCCGCAGATCGGTCACGTAGCTGAGGAAGGTCTGCATCGCCCGGTGGCTGCTGAACAGGATCAGCATGCCTTTGTGTTTACCGCTCGCCTGCTCGGCGCGGAAACATCGCGCCATCTCCTCAAGGTGCTCCGCCTCGTTGGCGATCGCCGGTTCATAGCGCATTTGCGGAATGACAATCTTGCCCTGTTCGACGTGATTAAACGGCGAAGAGAGCGTTTCGAAGCGATCGCCGGCCTTCTCGCTCAGCCCGCTCATTTCCTGCAAACGCGCGAAGCTGTTCAGCGAACGCAGCGTGGCCGAGGTGACCACCACGTGCGGCACCTTGCGCCACAGCAGCTTCTCCAGCTGGTCGCTGACGCGGATGCCGACGCAGTGCAGGTAAAGATGGGTGACGTTATCGCGCAGCTCGCGCGTGACCCATTTGGAGATCGGCGCGTTGGAGGATTTGTCGAGCGCCGCCAGTCGCCACAGCTTGCTCATCGCCTCCAGATAACCCAGCGTGCGGCTCATCTGAATGATCGACCGGTGCAGGCGCACGATGTCATGCTTGCCGGTCTGCTCGGTGAGATCGTTAAGCACGAACTCCGCCAGCCCGCGCAGCGCATCGGTCAGTTTGAACAGCCGCGCGCAGCTCTCCACCATCTCCGCCGGCAGCTCGCCCATCTCGAAACGGTGCTCGGCCGCCACGCTGTCGCCGGGCAGATAGGCACTGACCTGATGCTCGAAGATCTGCACCAGCTCGCGCAGCTCCTCGCAATGGTTCTTCAGCCGCTCGCTGTTGGCCAGCCCCGGCGGATTCTTCGGCCGGTATTGGGTCATGCACTGCTCGACCTGGCGCACGATCATGTCCAGCTGCAGGTTGGTCGACAGTGCGGTGATTTCCCCGTCGATCTCCAGCGCATCGCGCGCCACCTCCGGCAAATGGTGGCCTTCGTCCAGCACCAGCAGCAGCTCTTTCGGGTTCGGCAGCACCGATTCCGTCTCCAGCGCCGCCATCACCAGGGCGTGGTTGGCCACCACCACGTCGGCGCTCTCGATCTCTTTGCGGGCGATGTAGAACGGACATTCGCGAATATAGTGGCAGTTGCGCCCCAGGCAGTTGGCCTTGTCGGTGCTCAGCTTGGCCCACAGCGGATCGTCGATGCTCTGCTGATAGTGATCGCGCAGCCCATCCCACTCAAAACGGGCCAGCGCCTTGGTCAACTTCTGGCACAGCGCCTGCTCTTCGCCGCTGGACGGCGCCAGCTCGTCGTCGAGGAACAGCGTCAGGTCGCCCTGTTGGCTGACGTCGGTGCTCATCGCCGCCAGGTTGCGCGGGCACACGTAGCGCCCGCGGCCAAAGGCGCCGGTAAATTTCAGATCGGGGATAATCTTCTTCAGCAGCGGCAAATCCTTGCTGTAGATCTGATCCTGCAGCGCCACGTTGGCGGTGCTGACCACCAGCGGTTTGCTCTCCGCCCGCCCGACGGCGATGCCCGGGATCAGGTAAGACAGCGTTTTGCCGACGCCGGTCGGCGCCTCGATCGCCAGATGGCGCGGGTAGTCACCGGCCAGGGTCTTCGCCACCTCGGCGATCATCTGGCGCTGGGGCGCGCGGGAAATAAAATCCGGTATTTGCTGCTGCAGGGCTTTGTACCACTGGCCAATCTGATCTTTAACTGCGGAGGAGAGCGCCATTCAACTCTTATCTAAACGAAATGATGGCGCTATTGTCCCACAGACCGCCGGCGGCGTCAGCCCGAGTTACGTCTGCGGATCGATCATCGAGGCACGCCCGGCGCTGAATGACCACTCGTCCAACTGGGTGGTGGTGATCACCACCATCACATCCTCGGGGCGCAGCCGCAGGTTCTCCGCCAGCAGCGCCGCCAGCCGCCCGTAGAAGCGCCGCTTGGTATCGGTGTCGCGCGGCCGCCCGGCGGTGATGTAAAACAGCACGAAATCCGCGCTGCGCGGCCCGCCGAGATAGTCGCGATCGTAGATAAGCTCACCGGGGCGGTATTGATCGATCACCTGAAATTTATCCGTCGGCGGCACCTCAAAGGCCTCCACCAGCGCTTGATGCAGGCTGTCGGACAGGGTTTGCAGATAGTCGGCGGACTTGCCCTGATGCAGGGCGATACGGCTAAACGGCATGATTGGCCTCCTGTTCCAGATCGCGCAGGCGCGCCACGGCCGACGCCGCCGCGGGCCAGCCGGCGTAGAACGCCAGATGGGTGATGAGCTCGGCCAGCTGCTGACGCGTCACGCCGTTGCGCTGCGCCAGCTGCAGGTGAAACGGCAGCTGTTCCACGCGGTTGAGCGCCACCAGCGCGGCGACGGTGATCAGGCTGCGCTCGCGCGGGTTCAGCGCCGGCCGCTGCCAAATATCGTCAAACAACACTCGGTCGCTGAGCTGCGCCAGCTTGGGGGCAATATCGCCGAACGCCTGTTGCCCGGCCTGGGATTCTGATGGCATCACACTCTCCTGTCAGTTGCGGATAGCCTTACGCTACCCGCCGCCGCAGCGAGTGAAAATCGGGATTTTCGGCAGTCTCGGTTCAGAAAAACGGGAGGGTTCCCCGCCGGGCGGCGGGGAGGATTCAGGATTCCAGCGGGGCAACGCCGTCGAACTGAGCGCTCAGCAGCGCATTCAGCTCCGGCCGCTGTTCCACCCGTTCAGCGATGGCGTACAGCCGCGGACAGTGTTGCCGGAACCACGCGCGGCCCGGCCGCCAGTGGCACATTACCGCCACGTACAGATCCAACGCGCTGAAGCTCTTGCCGAGAAACCACGGGCCCGCTGCGCCGGCGGCGGCGTTCAGCTGCTGCAATAAACGCTCACGATAAGCCATTACCGCGTTTTTCAGCTGTTCCGCCCCCGCCGCCTGCGGCTGCCAGCGCTGCGGATGGTCGGCATAGGTGAAGGTGGGGTAAATCTCCGCGTTGATGAACAGCAGCCAGCGCAGAAAACGCGGCAACAGCGGCGAACCGCCGGGTGGCGCCAGTTCGGCGTGCGGTGCGCGATCGTGCAGCAGCAGGATGATCGCCGCGCTCTCCGTCATCACTTCGTCATTGGGCAATACCAAGGTGGGCACCTGACCCAGCGGGTTCAGCGCCAGCAGGCGATCGCGCTCCGGGCCGTCCTGCGTGTAGTCCACTTCCTCATAGCCCCAGGGGAAAGCCGTCAACGCCAACGCGGCGGCCACGATCGTCGAGCCGCAGCCCTGCGTACCGAACAATGTATAAGTATCGTGCATGATTCCTCCCGCAGCGGAACAAGGTATCGGTAACTGTAGACCAGCCGCCGACCGTCGGCTGAAGAAAAAATTCACCCTTTGCGCGACTTTTTTAATCGTTCGACATGAAAATGAATTTTTTGTCATAAATAGATCACATTACTACGGTAAAAATTCTCCGCCGCAAACAATCGGGCGGCACAGTAAAACAGCAATGCAACTGATGATAAGCGTCTTTCAATCGAATAAAGCAGGGTAACCCATGAAACGTAATCTTCTGGCCGTTATTATTCCGGCACTTTTACTTGCGCAAGCGGCACAGGCAGCAGAAATCTACAATAAAGACGGCAACAAACTCGATTTTTACGGCCGTGTGAAAGCCCTGCATTATTTCTCCGATGATGCCGGCAACGATGGCGATAAAACCTACGTCCGTATCGGCTTTAAAGGCGCGACCCAGATTAATGACATGCTGACCGGTTACGGCCAGTGGGAATATCAGATCGCCGCCAACCATTCTGAATCCGATGGCACCAAAGACACTAAAACACGTCTGGGCTTCGCCGGTCTGAAATATAAAGACTTCGGCTCTTTCGATTACGGTCGCAACTACGGCATTATTTACGACGTCGGCGCCTGGACGGATATGCTGCCTGAATTCGGCGACGATGCTTACGTCAAGACCGACAACTTCATGAACGGCCGCACCAACGGCGTTGCCACCTACCGTAATAACAACTTCTTCGGTCTGGTTGACGGCCTGAAATTCGCCGTGCAGTACCAGGGCAAGAACGAAAACGACGGCCGCTCCGCCAGCAAGGCGAACGGCGACGGTTGGGGCCTTTCCTCCAGCTATGAAATTATCGACGGCCTGAGCGTGGGCGCCGCCTATGCCTCTTCCAACCGTACCGCCAGCCAGAAAGCGGGCACCTTCGGCAAAGGCGACAAGGCCGATATCTGGGCCGCCGGTATGAAATACGACAACAACGATGTCTACCTGGCTGCCACCTACTCGGAAAGCCGCAACATCGCGCCTATTTCCGGCACCGCCACCATCAATAACCGTTCCACCTCCGTCAGCGGCTTCGCCAATAAAGCGGAAGGCCTGGAACTGGTTGCGCAATATCAGTTCGATTTCGGTCTGCGCCCATCGCTGGGCTACGTTCAGCAGAAAGGCAAAGATATTGAAGGCATCGGCGATGCCGACCTGGTGAAATATATCGATGTCGGCGCGTACTACTATTTCAACAAGAACATGTCGACCTATGTCGATTATAAAATCAACCAGCTCGACAGCAATAACAAGCTGGGTCTGAAAGACGACAATGTGATTGCCGTCGCCCTGACCTACCAGTTCTGATGTGATGAATGAATAACCACCACTGCAAACTTTAGCGTCACTTGATACCCAGAGTTTTATTTCGCCGGGCGGCTGCGTCCGGCTTTTTTGTTTTTATTTTCCCACCAACGAATGTCCCCGCTTGCCTTGCAAAACAAACGGGTCTACATGTATAGCTTTCCCCCCGAGCGGAATCAGCCATGCATAACGACGGACGCTTCGACTACCACAACGCCCTACGCTACAGCAGCGACGAACTGGCGAAAATCCTCAGCCACTGTTTTGAAAACTACATCGTGCGCTTCGTGCTCGACGGGCCGACCTTCGCCGCCCGCTTCGGCGCTGAGGATCTCAGCCTGAACGACAGCCTGATCGTCACCCACCGCCATGAACCGGTGGCGGTGGCGCTGATCGCCCGCCGCGGCCGGCACAGCCGGGTTGCGGCCTTTTCCGTGCGCCCGGAGATGCGCGGCCAGGGGCTGGGCAAGGCGCTGATGCAGCGGCTGGTGGCGGATGCCCGCCAGCGCGGCGACCGACGGCTGTCGCTGGAAGTAATCGAAGGCAACGAAGCCGCGCTGGCGCTGTATCATCGCGCCGGGCTGCGCATCGTGCGCACCCTGACCGGCCATCAGGCGCCGGCGGAAGCGCCGCCAGGCACGACGGCGGGGCTGCAGGCGGTCGATCCGCTGACCGTCAGCCATCGCCTGACGGCGGAAGGCGCCACCGACCTGCCCTGGCTGATCGCCCCCGAATCGCTGTTCAAGCTGCCGGGCAAACCGCAGGCCTATACGCTCAATCGTCAAGCCTACGCCGTGGTGATGCCCGGCGCCGAGCACTGCTGGCTGCGCCTGATCTACGTGCCGCCGCAGCACCGCGGCCAGGGGCATGCGCGCGCCTTGCTGGCCGCCCTGCAAACGCGGTTCGCCCCTTTGCCGCTGACCGCCAACGTCTTTGTGCCCGAGGTGGCGGCCCCCTTCTTTACGCATCTTGGCTGGCGGCAGGATCCCCTGCGCCAGTTCGAGATGGATATGCTGCTGGACAGCCCACAAGAATAAAACCGAGAGATAACGATGGCAGGAAAACAGGCAAGGAAATTCACCCTCGGCGCGGCGGTTGGCGCCGCGCTGCTGATGTTGGCCGGTTGCGCGCAGCCGCCGCACACCGAGGCCCAGGCCCAGCAACGGCTGGCGGATCAGTCGGTGCTGGCGGTGAATTGGTTCCAACAGTCCGGCGAATACCGGGCGTTGGCGCATCAGGCGTTCAACAGCGCGCAACGCGCCTTCGATCAGGCCAAGGCCGCGCCGGGCCGTAAAAAGGCGGTGGTGGTCGATCTGGATGAAACCATGCTGGACAACAGCGCCTACTCCGGCTGGCAGGCGCAGCAGGGCCAGCCGTACGACGGCGCCACCTGGGCCCAATGGACGCAGGCCGAACAGGCCGGCGCGGTGCCGGGCGCGGTGTCGTTTGCCCGTTACGTTAACACCCATCAGGGGACGATGTTCTATGTGTCGAACCGCAAGCAGAGCGAATACGCCGCCACGGTGGCCAACATGCAGAAGCTCGGTTTCATCGGCATGTCGGAAAAGACCGTGCTGCTCAGCACCGACACCTCCAATAAGCAGGCGCGCTTCGACGCCATCAAACGGGCCGGCTATGACATCGTGGTGTACGCGGGCGACAACCTGAACGACTTCGGCGCCGCGACTTACCACCAGGACAATGCGCAGCGCCGGGCGTTCGTCAGCGAGAACCAGGGCAAGTTCGGCACCGAATTCATCGTGCTGCCCAACCCGATGTACGGCGATTGGGAAAGCGGACTGGCCCGCGACTACAACAAGCTGACGCCGCAGCAGAAGCTGCAGGTGCGCCAACAGGCGATCAAAGCCTGGCGCGGGCGCTAAGCCTCACAGCAGTTTGTACATATAGCAGGTGGCTTCCAACGCTCCGCCGTCGCTGGCGCGGGCGTATTGCGGGATGTCACCTGCCGCTTCGAACCCCAATTGGCGGTACAACCCCTGCGCCGCGCTGCCGCTCAGGGTATCCAGCACCAACAGGCTGCGGCGATAACGCGCCGCCAGCGCCTGCACTTCCTGCATCAACAGCCGCGCAATGCCCTGCCGCCGCGCCTGCGGGTGCACCATCAGCTTGACCACTTCCGCCCGGTGGCGGCCGTTGTCCGGCATCGCCAACAGCAGCTGCACGGTGCCGACCGGCCGACCGTTCGCGAGCGCCACCAGCATCGCGCGCTCTCCCCGCGCCAGGGCCGGCAGCAGCCCCTGCCAAAATGCCCGCGCCTGTTCCAGCGTAAAAGGCATGACAAAACCGATGCTGGCGCCGTGCGCCACGCTGGCGTGCAGCATCTCGGCCAGGTCGGCCATGGCGTTTTGCGCCGCGTCGGCGTCCCACTGTTGCAATTCAATCATGGCTATGGCCTGCAGATAACGAGCGTGTAATGGGCCGGCTCATCGCCGGGGACATGGAAACGGGAAGCGCCGAACAGGCGGTAGCGCAGACAATCGCCGGGCGACAGCCGGAAAACGCGCCCTTCCAGCGTCAGCTCCAGCTGCCCGGACAGCAGCCAGAGGTGATGCTCCAGCGCCGGAATCGACGGCAGGTCGTAATCGATCTGCGCGCCGGCATCGAGCCGGGCTTCGATAAATTCGGCCTTATACAGCGCGGCAGGCGGGGAAACGGAGCGACGGTGAAAACCGCTGGCGCGATCGACCCATACCGGCTGTTGCGGCGGCCGCAGCAGCTCCGGCGGTTCGTCTTCGATTTCGCTCAGCAGGCGCGACATGGTCAACCCGTAGGCGGCGCACAGCCGGTTCAGCAGCGACGCCGTCGGGCTGGTTTCGGCGCGCTCTACCCGCGAGAGCGTCGCCCGGCTAAGGCCGGTGCGCTGCGCCAGCGCCTCCAGCGACCACCCCTGCCGCTGGCGCAAATCCGCCAACCGCTGCGCCAACCTCTGGTCGGCCGTCTCCAAACCGTTATCCATCGCTCACACTCCGCCACAAAATCCCATATAAGAGAAATAATCTCAAATTAGAGATATAGCAAGCGAATTTTAAAAAATGCCGCGCAGCGCGATAAATATCAGCAGGCTCAGCAACACCACCGCCAGCATGTTGCGCAGAAAGAACGCCAATATCACCGCAAACACCGCCCCCCACAGGTAAGGGTTATCCGGCGCGGCGCGCAGCTGGTCGCCGCTGAAGGCGACAATCGGCCCGCAAATTGCCGTCAGCACCGCCGGCACGGAAAAGCTCAGCAGGGTTTTGACGCGCGGCGATAACCGCAGCGGCAATCCCGGCGCCAAAAAGCAGTAGCGGTTGAAGAATACCACCAGCCCCATCAAGACTATCGTCAGCCAGATCATCGGCGCCCCCCGCTGCACAGCAGCCCGGCCAGCATCGCCGCCACGGTGGCGATCACCAGTGCGCCCGGCGTCTGGAAATGGTGCAGCACGATGGAAAGCAGCAGCGCGGTCAGCACACAGGCCAACACCGGCAGGCTGCGCACCAGCGGCACCACGATGGCGATAAAGGTGGCGGCGATGGAAAAATCCAGCCCATAACCGTCCAGATCCCCGGCGCTGCCGGCGGCTACGATGCCGAGCAGCGTGGAGAGAAACCAGCACAGGTAAAAGGTCAGCCCGGCGCCCAGCGCATACCAGCGGTCGAAACGCGCCGGCGCCTGTTCGCCGATCAGCGCGAACAGTTCATCGGTAAGCAAGAATCCCAGGGTCAGCCGCCAGCGTAACGGCAGCGGCGCAATGCGCTCCCGCAGCCGCAGCGCATAGAGAAAATGCTGGGCGGTGACGAAAAAGATCGACAGCAGGATCGCCAGCAGCCCGGCGCCGCCCTTGATCATGCCCATCGCCACCAGCTGCGCCGCCCCGGCGAACACGATGGCCGACATGCCCAACCCCTGCGCCGGCGTCAGGCCGTTTTGCAGGGCCATCGAGCCCGCCAGTATGCCCCACGGCACCACCGCCAGGCACAGCGGCAAGATCGCCACTCCCCCCTGCAGCGCGGGGCGCAGGCGGGCAGACGGCGGCGTGATGAGGGGGATTGAATCAGTCATGGGCTTCTCCTTCGGTTGAAGAAGCCAGCTTACGGCGCAGGCGCACACGGGTATTGCACCCGATTGCCCGACTATTTCAGCGATTTGACGTAGTCGCCCGGCGTGATGCCCACCGACTTGCGAAAATGGCGATGGAAATGGCTTTGATCGTGAAAACCGCAGCTCAGCGCGCTGTCCAGCACGCTGCTGCCGGCCTTCAGCATGCCGCGCGCTTTACGCAGCCGCGCCTGAATTTGATAGGCGTGCGGCGGCAGACCGGTGGCCTGCTGAAACTGCCGCAGCAGGTAATAAGGGCTGAGCGCCACTCGCTCCGCCAGCTCCAGCAGCGAAATGTCCGCCTCGGGGAAATCGTCGAGAAAGGCTTTAACCCGCGCCACCTGGCTTTGCGCCCGACTCTGCGGCGTGGGATCGATGCGGCTTTTGCCGTGCCGCAGCATCAGCCAGGTCAGCGCCGAGAACACCATGGTCTCTTTCATCAGCCGGTTCTCATCGCTGCGCAGCAGGCTGAACGCCATCCGCAGCTGGCCGGCCAGGCCGACGTCGTGCACCACCGGGTTGGGGAAATAAGGCGTCGCGCCGGCGCCGGTTTTCAGATCGCGCGACAAAAACGCCAGCAGCTCCGGCGTCGGGTACATCGCCTGATACGACCAGCCCTCTTCGGTGGCGGAGCTGCCGGTGTGGATGTCGTCGGCATTCACCAGAATGATGCTGCCCAGCGGCGCCACGTGTTCGCCGCCGGTGCGGTAGAAGCGCTGGGCGCCGTCGTCGATGACGCCCACGCAGAAGCCTTCATGGCTGTGGCGCGAGAAGGTTTGGCGGCGGTAGGTGGCCTGCAGCACTTCCAGCCCGCCGAGATCGTCGACGTGCATGAAATGGGCCTGTTCCCGGGATGCTTGGCGCGCTGCGCCTTCCACCTTCATCTTGCCTACCTCCGCTGAATGAGCGCCATTCTAGCACTCGCGCGAGGGCGGGGTTTGTACAAAATTGCCCGTCTCGGCGCCCGGCGGCGCGATCGCCGCGCAGCGCCAGGCGCTGAATACCGCCAGCAGCGGCGCCAGCGCGAACGCCAGGAACAGCCAACGCGCCGCCGACGCCGCGCCCACCGCCCCGCCCGGATCGTTCAGCCCCGCCAGATTGGCCGTCATCCCGGCCAGCGCTGCCCCGAACGCGGTGGCGAACAGCTGCACCGTGGTAATGGAAGCGCCGGCGATGTCTTTGTCCGCCTCAGGCGCCACCTGCAAAATGCGCGTCAGCAGGTGCGGCCAGCCGAAGCCGATGCCGAACCCCACCAGCAACAGCGCAATGACGATCGGCGCCAGCGCCTGCCAGTGGCCGCCGGACGGCACCGGCATCAGGATCGCCAGCGCCAGCAGCCCCACCAGCACAAACAGCGGCCCACTGACGATCGCCCGGCGAATACCCGCCCCGCGCCAGCCGGAGCTGAGGATCTCGGACAGCGTCCAGCCGGCGGCCATGGCGGCGGCGATATAGCCGGAGATCAGCGGCGACTGGCCGTGCAGCAGCTGCAGGAAATAAGGCACGAAGATCTCGCTGGTCATGCCGATCACCAGCAACGCGGTCGTGATGTAGAGCGCCGCCAACGATGAACCGCGCCGCAGTGCGCCGCGCGGTAACAGGCGGGCTCTCGAGTGCGCTTCACGCTTCAGCAGCCAGGCCATCAGCAGCAGCGAGAGTGCGATGCCCGCCAGGTTGATCCAGGCGCTGTGCGCCAGGCTGCCGGCGGACACCACCAGCACCGCCACGGTCAACAGCAGAAGCTGGGCGGCCGGCAACGGCGCGGCCGCCTGCTGCGCTTTGCCCTTGGGCAGGATCAGGAAGGTAAACGCGGCATACAGCGCCATGATCGGCAGCAGAATGCCGAAGGCCCAACGCCAGGCGTGCAGTTCAGCGAAAATGCCGCCCACCGCAGGCCCCACCAGGGTGGCGATGCCCCACATCGCCGAGATGAGCGCCATGGCGCGCGGCCACAATCGCTGCTCGAATACCAGGTTGATCATCGCGTAGGAGAGCGCAAAGATCAGCCCGCCGCCGAAGCCCTGCACCGTGCGGCCAGCCAGCATCACCGGCATGCTCGGCGCCAGCGCGCACAGCGCCGCCCCGGCGATGAAGAACAGCGAAGCCACCAGATAGGCGCTGCGCGCGCCGTAGCCGCCGAGCAGCCGGGCCGACAGCGCGGAACCGAGGATCGACGCCACCACGAACAGCGTGGTGTTCCAGGCGTAGAGATCCAGCCCGCCGATATCCTGCACCACCGAGGGCAGAATGGTGGTGGCGACCAAAATATTGATGGCATGCAGCGCTACGCCGAGCGAAAGCGCGATCGCACTGGCCGCATTTTTGCCGGAGAAAAGGTCGCTCCAGCGGCTATCGTCATGGGTTATCACGGTTGTCGTCCTGTTTTCAGAGGAATGGCATTGAGTTGGTCATGAGATTGCGTTAAATTTAACAAGAGTTATCTTGGAATAAGTTAGGGCGAGGCGGAGAAATATGTCAAGAATAAACTTGGAAAATAGCGACAGCACCGCACAATCGGTCAGTGACCGCTTGCTGACGCTATTGAAAACCCGCGGCCCGCAGCAAGCTTCTGACGCAGGAAAGGTGCTCGGCACCACCGGTGAGGCGGCCCGCCAGCAGTTCGTCAAGCTGGCGAAAGAGGGGCTGGTCGAAGCGGTGGCGGAAACGCGCGGCGTGGGCCGCCCGGTGCAGCTGTGGCATTTGACCTCCGCCGGCAACGCGCGCTTTCCCGACACCCATGCGGATCTGACGGTGCAGCTGCTGCGCACCGTGCGCGACAAGCTGGGCGAACAGGCGCTCGACGTGCTGATCGAGACCCGCGAGCAGGAAAACCGCATCAACTACAAGCAGGCGATGATCGGCGCCGCCGATCTGCAGGAGCGCGTGGCGCGCCTGACCGAGATCCGCTGCCGCGAAGGCTATATGGCCGAATGGCGTCAGGAAGAGGACGGTACCTATCTGCTGGTGGAAAATCACTGCCCGATCTGCGCCGCCGCCACCGTCTGCCAGGGCTTCTGCCGGGCGGAGTTGAGTATCTTCACCGAAGTGCTGCAGGCGCAGGTAGAGCGTGCCGAACACATTCTGGCCGGCTCGCGGCGCTGCGCCTACCGCATTTCGCTCCTGTAACACCGGTTTTTGCCCACGTTTTCAACCGGTACAGATTATTCTGCTTGTGCACCCCGCACCTTCCCTTCTAAGGTTGAATTAACGAACATTCAGGCAAACAGCGGGCCTCGCGCCCGCCCTGAGAAATCCGCTGGCGCCTGGCGCGCTAGCGGCAGAGTAACCCCACGGGAGTTGAACGATGAAGAAGCCGCATGCCGGATTCTGGCTGGCGACGCTGGGACTGGGCGTCTGCTGGCTGCTGGCGCTGCTGACTCGCGATCGGCTCAACGGCATACTGCTGGCCGGCGCGGCGCTGGCGCTGATTTTTACCCCCGCCGCCCGCCGCAAAGGCGCGGCCCTCGCTGCCTTGGGTGGCATCGGCATGGATGGGCTTTGGAGCTACAGCGGCGTGCTGCACTACAGCGGGCAACACGGCCTGCCGCTCTGGGCCATCGCGCTTTGGATCGGCTTCGGCTGCTGGTGGTATTGGCTGCTGGACGTGGTCAGAGCGGCCCCCTGGCCGTTGGCGGTGCTGGGCGCCGCCGTCGGCCCCTTCGCCTACGCCGTGTCTTGGAAGCTGGACGCCTTGCTGCCCGACGTGCCACCGGAGTTCATGCTGCTGCTGCTGGCGGTCGGCTGGTCGATTTATCTGCCCGCCGTCAGCTGGCTGCAGTGGAAACAACGGGACAGCTGAACGGCGGGCAGCGGCCGGGAAAAATAATGCCGCAGGCCATTGCTTATCGGTTGCCCGATCGGGTTTACTGAGCGTTCTAATAATAATCATCCCTGCAAAATACAATCCTATGCTTAGCCAACCAAGCCGTAGCGTCCTGCCGTTGATCGGGGCGTTGTTCACGTTATATATCGTTTGGGGTTCCACCTATTTCGTCATTCGCCTCGGCGTCGCGCAGTGGCCGCCGCTGATGATGGCCGGCATTCGCTTTCTGACCGCCGGCATCGTGCTGTTCAGCTTCCTGGCCTGGCGCGGCCACGCACTGCCGACGCCGAAGCAGTGGCTGGCCGCCGGCGTCATCGGCATTCTGCTGCTGGCGGTGGGCAACGGCCTGGTGACGGTGGCGGAGCACCAACACGTGCCGTCCGGCATCGCCGCAGTGATGGTGGCGACGGTGCCGCTGTTCACCCTCTGCTTCAGCCTGCTGTGGGGCATGCGCAACACCAAACTGGAATGGGCGGGCATCGCGCTCGGGCTGGTGGGCATCGTGCTGCTCAACACCGGCAACAACCTGGTGGGCAACCCGACCGGCGCGCTGCTCATTTTGCTGGCGTCGGCCAGCTGGGCCTTCGGCTCGGTATTGGGATCGCGCATCTCGCTGCCGGTCGGGCCGATGGCCGGCGCGGCGGAGATGCTGGTCGCCGGCGTGGTGTTATTGGTCGCCAGCCGGCTGAGCGGCGAACACCTGACTCAGTTGCCGAGCACCAGCGGCTTTCTGGCGCTGGGGTACCTGATCGTCTTCGGTTCGATGCTGGCGATCAGCGCCTATATGTTTTTGTTGAAGAACGTGCGCCCGGCGGTCGCCACCAGCTACGCCTACGTCAACCCGGTGGTGGCGGTGCTGCTCGGCATCGGCTTTGCCGGCGAATCGCTGGCGCCGCGCGAGTGGCTGGCGCTGGCGATCATCGTGGCGGCGGTGGTGCTGGTGACGCTGGGGAAATATCTGTTCGCCCGCCCGGCCCGCGTGCAGGCCATCGACAGCGAACGGTAGCGATCGCAAAAGGCGGTCTGTGGGCCGCCGTTAAAAACGATTCTTGTTTCACCCGGTGAAGGGGCTATAATTCCCGCTGTTCCAAGCAACCTGCGAAATTATTCCTATGCTGAAAAAAGCGTTCGTCATCGTCATCGCCCTGTGCGCCTTCGGTTCTTTGGGCGGCGTATTTCTCGCCGGGCTGAACATCTACACCCGTTCTACTACCCCGCACGAAGAAAGCGCGCCTGCCGGGGATGCCGCCGCCACGCCGGCGCAAACCGAAACCCTTCAGGCCAAGTGATCGTCCATCCAACGCTGGCAGCGCTGCTGTAAAAAGCGCTGCAGCTGCCTGACGCGTTCCGACACCTGCGAGCGATGCGGGCAGACCAGATTGATCGGCACCGCGTCGCTGCGCCATTCCGGCAGCAGTTGCACCAGCCGCCCGGCGCGAATATCCGCCACCACGTCGATCGCCGACTTGCGCACCACCCCGTGGCCGGCCAGCGCCCAGCGCCGCGCGATCTCGCCGTCATCGGTAAAATAGCTGCCGTTCAGCGGCACTTCGACCAGCTCCTCACCGCGCCATAGCCGCCATTCCACCTGCCGTTTGCCGCTGGGCTGATACACCAGAATGCTGTGCAGGGCCAGATCGGCCGGCGTTTGCGGCGAGCCATGCCGCCGCAGGTAATCCGGGCTGGCGCAGATCAACCGCCGGTGCTGCGGCAAGATAGGCAGCGCCACCAGCGAAGAGTCGGCCAGCGGCCCGAAACGCAACGCCACGTCTACCGGTTCGCGGAACAGATCGGCCTGCCGATCGTTGATCAGGAGCTGCAGCTGAATATGCGGATGCTGTTGCCGGAACTCGTCCAGCCAGCCCAAGAGCAGATTACGGCCGAAATCCGACGGCGCGGAAATCTGCAGCACCCCAGACAGCCCCTGGTGCTTTTCGCGGATCGCCTGCTCCCCTTCAGCCAACGCGCCCAGCGCCAGGCGCGCGCTGTCGAGATAGCGGGCACCCTCCTCCGTCAATCGCAGGCTGCGGGTGGAACGTACCAGCAGCCGCGCGCCCAGCTGCTGTTCCAGCCTTTTCACCGCGATGCTGGCCGCCGCCGGCGTCATATCCAGCGCGCGCGCCGCGGCGGAAAAACTGCCGCCGTCCACCGTGCGGACAAACACCTCGAGATCGACAAATGAGGTCATGCGTTTCCCTTCTAGGAGAGCCGGTTTCACGGCGTAACGGGTTGACGATAAAACGCTCAATAGTTATGACTAGATCATAATAAATGAAGCTTTGAACAATGGATGAACACAATGGACCGGACTACATCCTTAGCCTGCACGGCACGCGGGTCAATCGTGAGGATGGCTATTGGTGGAAAATCGAGGCTTGGACGGTGACCCAAACGGCCTTTATCCCTCACGGCATCCGTTACAATTTGACCTTGCATGATAACCACAATACCCGGTTTTTTAGCATAGATAACGCGCATGCCATTAAAACCCCTCGCAAAGGTAAATTTTCAGGCCGCGTCGTTTACGATCGCCAACATGACACCCCGACGGACAAAGGCTCACCCTAGGAGTTTCATTCCGCCTGTCAGTGGGTGGAAGATTTTTTTACCCGGATAGACGAAGTCATACGCAAGAGAGAAAACCGAGGTTGATGATGAAAGCACTGATTGGTGTGATGCCTGAAGAACTGATTCGCAAGCGCATACCGGCGATCGCGAAAGGGGAATACCAGCCGCAGGAACGTGAACCCAAAGTCTGGTTCACGTCGATGATTGCGCTGGCCCAGGTGCTCAGCAACGAGAATATCGCCCTGCTGCGTCTTATCGACACCGCCCGCCCCGAGACCATCAGCCAACTGGCCGAACTGTCCGGCCGGCAGGTCAGCAACCTGTCAACCACGCTGAAAACGCTGAGCGGGCACGGCCTGGTGGCACTGGAAAAACAGGGGCGCTCGGTAAAGCCCCGAGCGCTGTTTACCGATTTCGAAATTATCGTGGATCAGAAGTTAAATGCCCGCTTTAGCGCTGCGTGATATTTAAAAGATATTAATAAGTGTTTGTCAGCAAGGCCGATTGTTAGGTCATTTTCAATCAGGAAAGATAGATCCCGTTGAAACTTACCCTGAAAGAGGCCTTAGCATGACGATTCCCGACTCCCCCCTGAAACGACAAAAACTGGTGATCCTGGGCGGTACCAGCGGCATTGGCGCCGCGGTGGCCTACGCGGCGGCGGCGCGCGGCGCTGAAGTGGTGCTGGCTTCGCGCCGCCTGCCCCACGCCGGGGAGCAGAACGACGCGCTGCGCCTGATGCAGGCCGACCTGACCGATGAAGCGTCGCTGCGCGCGCTGTTTACCGCCGTCGGTGCCTTCGACCATTTGGTGATCACCGCCGGGCCGCTGGTGGAGGCCAAGCCGCTGGCTGAAACGGCCATCCAACAGGCGCAGGCCGACTTTAACGTCAAATTCTGGGGCAGTTTGCGCGCGGTGCAGGCGGCGCTGCCGACGCTGGCACCGCAGGGCTCCATCACCCTGACTTCAGGCCAGCTGTCGCGTAAATACCTCGGCGGTCAGCTGGTCAAAACCGCCATCAACGCCGCGCTGGAAGCGGCCGGCAAACAGCTGGCGAAGGAGCTGGCGCCGCGGCGGGTGAACGTGGTCAGCCCCGGCATCACCGCCACCGAAGCCTACGACGGCATGGGCGCCGCGCAGCGTCAGGCGCTGTTCGAACGGGTTGGCGACAGCCTGCCGGTCGGCAGAGTCGGCCAGGCGGCCGACGTCGCGGCAGGTTACCTGCTGGCGATGGAGAACGGCTTCGTGACCGGCAGCGTGATCGACATCGACGGCGGCGGCCTGTTGTAACGGCGGCTAGAGCGCCGTCACGCCCTGCGCGGCGGCCTGCTGTTCCAGCACGGTGATAATCTGGTAGGCCGAACGCGGCACCAGGCTGAAATCGCCGATCAGCAGGCGGTCGCTGACCGCCTCATCCAGCATCGCCCGGGCGCCGGCGCGCAGGATTTCCACCTGTTCCGGCGGCGTACCCGCCGCGGTGATCAGCGGCAGGCCGGGCACCGCCGCCGTGCGGCCGATGATTTTCAGCCCCTCCAGCGCCTGCGGCTGCGCGCGACGCAGCAGTTCCATGCTGATCGAATCGATGGCGGCGATATCCGCCTGCCCGCTGCGGATCAGCTTCAGCGACTGGTAATGTGCGCCGGAGGCAATCGCCGCACCAAAGAATTTCCCGTCCTGCGCCAGCGGTGCGATCAGCGCGCGCAGGCCGTTGTAGCCGGACTGGGAATCGGTGCTGTTATAGGCCACCGTCCGGCCGCGAAAGTCCGCCAGCCGTTCGCCGGGGTCACCCGCGCGCACCACCAACCAACTGCGGTAATTCGGCCCGTCGCACCCTTCAACCCGGTAATGGTAAGTGCCGATCAGCTGCACCTGCGACAGGGTGCTGACCAACGGATAACCGCAGGTTTGGCTGAGCAGCAGATCGTCGCGCCGCCAGTGCTGCGCCAGATCGTCCGGCCAGCTGAGCCGCTCCGGCGCTGCCGGCAGCCCCAGCCGCAGCAGCTTGTCGCGCAATACCTGCCAGAAGGATTCGGCCTGCTCCCGGCCAACGCCGTACATCGGTAGAGACACCTGCATCATTTCCCCCTTACCCCGCCGGAGTGGTCGCCAGCGTCTGCTGACGCCAGGCGGTGAGATAACGCACCCAACGTTCGAACAGCATATCGGTGATAATAGCCAACAACGCCACCACCGCCGCGCCCTGGATCACATAGGCGGTGTTAAACCCGCTCAGACCGATAATGATCGGCGAGCCGAGGGTTTTGGTGCCGACGGTGGAAGCGATGGCCGCCGTGCCGATGTTAATGATCACCGACGTGCGGATCCCGGCGACGATCACCGGCGCCGCCAGCGGCAATTCGACCCGCCACAGAATTTGCCAGGCGCTCATCCCCACGCCGCGGGCAATCTCGCGCGTGGCGGGCGGCACCGATTCGATGCCCGCCAGCGTGCCCTGCAGGATCGGCAGCAGGCCGTACAATACCAGCGCAATGATCGCCGGCTGTTCGCTGAAGCCCATCACCGGCACCGCTACCGCCAGCACCGCCACCGGCGGGAAGGTCTGCCCCACCGCCACCACCGTTTCCACCAGCGAACGAAACTCCCGGCCGCTGCGCCGGGTCACGGCCACGCCGGCCGCCACGCCGAGAGCCACCGCGATCAGGCTGGAGATCGCCACCAGCGACAGGTGCGCCCCCACCAGCGCGATAAAGCTGTCCTGCTGATAAATGGGCCGCTCCAGATCGGGGAACCAGGCGGCGAACAGGCCGCGCAGATGATCCATGCCGAACACCAGCGCCAACAGCAGCGCCAGCGTCCAGGGCAGCGGATCGCGCAGCAGGCGCCAGATGCGCCCGCTCATGACAGCGCCTGCCCGGCGATCAGATCGTTGAAGTGCAACACCCCCAACGCTTCGCCCCGTTCATCCACCACCGGCAGGCAGTCGCTGCCGCGCGCCACAAACACCGACAGCGCCTCGCGCAGGCTCATGGCGGCGGCGATCGGTTCGCCCTCGGCGGCGCCGGGCCGCACCCGCTCCGCCACCGTTCCCAGCGACAGCAGCTTGATGCCGCGATCGCTGCGCCCGAAGAAATCCCGCACGAAGTCGTTGGCCGGCGCGGTCAGCAGCGCCAGCGGCGTGCCCTGTTGCACCACCCGCCCCTGATCGAGCAGCACCAGGCGATCCGCCAAGCCCAGCGCTTCATCGATGTCGTGCGTCACCAGCACGATGGTGCGGCCGGAGAGCTGATGGATGCGCGCGATCTCCGCCTGCAGCGCCGCACGGGTGACCGGATCCAGCGCGCCGAACGGTTCGTCCATCAGCAACACCTCGGGATCGGCGGCCAGCGCGCGCGCCACCCCCACCCGCTGCTGCTGCCCGCCGGACAGCTGATGCGGGTAGCGGCGGCGAAACAGATCCGGCTCCAGATGCAACAGCTCCAGCAGTTCGGTCACCCGATCGCGAATGCGCGCGCGCGGCCATTTCAGCAGCTGCGGCACGGTGGCGATGTTCTCCTCCACCGTCCAGTGCGGGAACAGGCCGATCGACTGGATCGCATAGCCCATGCGCCGCCGCAGATCCTGCGGTTTGAACGACTGGATCTCTTCGCCGGCAAAGAGAATCTTGCCCCGATCGTGTTCGATCAGGCGATTGATCATTTTTAACGTCGTGGACTTGCCGGAACCCGAGGTGCCGATCAACACGGTGAATTCGCCCTCGGCGATGTGCAGCGTGAGATCGTCGACCGCCGGCTTGCCCTGAAAAATTTTGCTGACTTGCTCAAAGTGAATCATCGGCGCGATACGTCCAGGATTGAAACCCAAAATTTAAACAGCGAATCGACGATGACCGCCATCATGACCACCGGGATCACCCCCAGCAAAACCAGATCCAGCGCGCTGCTGAGCAGCCCCTGGAACACGATGGCGCCAAAGCCGCCGGCGCCGATCAGCGCCGCCACCACCGCCATGCCGACGGTTTGCACCGCCAGGATGCGCACGCCGGTCAGGAACAGCGGCAGCGCCAACGGCAGCTGCACGCGCAGGAAGATCTGCCCGCGCGTCAGCCCCATGCCGGTGGCGGATTCGATCACCCCGGCCGGCACGCTTTGCAGCCCCGCCACCACGCTGCGCACCAGCGGCAACAGCGCGTACAGCACCAGCGCCACGATCGCCGGCGCCATGCCGATGCCGCTGACGCCGTGTTCCGCAAGCCAAGGCACCGCCGTCGCCAGCCCCGCCAATGGCGCGATCAGCAGGCCGAACAGCGCGATGGACGGCACGGTCTGGATAATGTTCAGCGCGGAGAAAATCGGCCGCTGCCAGCGTTCGGAGCGAAAACACAGCACCCCAAGCGGCACGCCGATCGCCAGCGCCGGTGCCATCGTCGCCAGCAGAATGGTCAGGTGCTGCAGCAGCGCGGCGTCAAACACCTCCTGGCGATTGTGGTACTCCTTCAGCAGCGACAGCTGATCGAGCTGATGCCCGAACAGCAGCAGCACCGGCGGCACCAGCACCAGCGCGTTGCCCAGCATGCGCCACAGGTGCGACGCGGTGATGCGCGCCATGGCGTCGGCGGCGATCAGCAGGCTCAGCGCCATCGTCAGCCAGCATCCGCTGCCCCAGGAGGTGCGCGCCAGGCGCGATCCCTCCTGCGCCAGGCGTTCGGCGGCCTGCCCGCTAATCCATAAGGCCAGCGTCAGCACCCCGCAGGCGGCCAGCGCCGCCAGCAGCGCCCGCCCCCGCGTCGGCGGCAACAGGCTGAGGATCGCCAATGCCGCCAGCGGCAACAGCAGCCACAGCGCCGGGCCGTGCAGCAGGGAGAACAAGGAGAGGCTTTTGCCCGACAACAGGCGATTGGGGGCATAACTGAGGAACGGCAGGCCGAAAGCGGCCAGCAGCAACAGCATGAACAGCGTCAACAAGACGCGATGTTTTACGGCGATAGTCAAAGAAACGCTCCGGCTCCCTCGGTTTACCCCCTCTCCCGACGGCAGAGGGGGCACCTCGGCATTATCCCTTAACAAACCCTTTCTCTTTCAGGTAAGCGGCCGCCACCTGTTTGGCGTCCTGGCCTTCCACAGCGATCTGCGCGTTGAGTTTTTGCAGCGTCGGCCCGTCCAGCGAGGCGAACACCGGCTTGAGCAGCTCTGGCAGATTGGCGTGCGCCTTCAGCGCCGCTTCGCGCACGATCGGCGCCGGTGCGTAGATCGGCTGTACGCCTTTCGGGTCCGCCAGGGTTTGCAGCCCCAGCGCCGCCACCGGGCCATCGGTGCCGTAGGCCATCGCCGCGTTGACGCCGGAGGTCTGCTCCGCCGCCGCCTTGATGGTCACCGCCGTGTCACCGCCGGCCAGGGACAGCAGCTGATCCTGATTCAGTTTGAAACCGTAGGCGTTCTGGAACGCCGGCAGCGCATCCGGCCGCTCGATGAATTCCGCCGAGGCCGCCAGCTTGAACTTGCCGCCGCCGTTGATCCACTTGCCGAGATCCGACAGCGTCTTCAGATGGTTGGCCTCCGCCACGTCCTGACGAATGGCGATGGTCCAGGTGTTGTTGGCCGGCGCCGCATCCAGCCAGACGATTTTGTTTTTGTCGTAGTCGAGCTGCTTCACCTTCTCGAAGCCGGCCTGGGCGTTCTTCCATGCCGGATCTTTCTCATCGGAAAAGAAAAACGCGCCGTTGCCGGTGTATTCCGGATAGATGTCGATCTCGCCGGACGTAATGGCGCCGCGCAGCACCTTGGTGGTGCCGAGCTGCAGCTTGTTGGTGGTCTTGATGCCGTTGGCTTCCAGCACCTGCACGATGAGGTTGCCGAGCAGCGAACCTTCGGTATCGATCTTGGAGCCGACGCGCACCGAGTCGGCCGCCTGCGCCAGACCGCCGGTGGCCAGCAGGGCCAGCGCGACGGCAAAGGAACGTCCGCGTGATAAGGTGATTGCCATACTTTTCCTCTGGTTATACGTTTTCCGGCTCATGGGCCGGTTAGGTTGGAAAATCCTGAGAAACGCGCTTCCAGCGCGCAATAAATTTTTTCGTCGGCAGGGCATCGCCTTCTCCCTGCGGTTCATCGGCGCGCAACGGATGCACGCCAACGTCGATCGGCGTCAGGGCGTAATCGCGCAGCCACTCGCCGTAGCCTTGCGCGACAAATCCCTGGCTGCGCCGCTGATACGCCTCACGCTCCGCCAGATAGACGTCACGCAAACCATACCAAGGCAGGCCGGGCAAATCGTGATGCACTAAATGGTAGTTCAGATTGAGAAACAGCAGCCGCCACGGCCAGCCCGCCTCATTAATAATAGAACGTGCCTGCGGTGCGTCCACGGCGCGATGCTCAAAAAACGATCTTACCTTGGTCAGCGCCAGCGCCGGGTAGCTGATGGCCAGCAGGTAAAACGCCGCGCCGATACCCTGCGCCTGCAGCCAGTTCAGCAACATCGCCAACAGCGACAGGTGCACTCCCCACATCCCCCAGGTGCGCCACTCCCCAGAGGCAAGCGCTTTCACCGCCCCGGCCAGGGTCGCGGCGATATCCAGCGCCGGGCCGAGGAGCACCCGGCCGATCAGCGTATTGCGCACGGCGGCCAGCAGCGGCAACAGGCGGGGATAGCGCCGCCACTGCGCGGCGCTGAAGTAATAGCTTTCGGGATCTTCGTGCGGATCGGTCAGGTGGTCGTTGCGGTGGTGGCGCAGATGCGAATCGCGATACAGCCCATAGGGATACCACACCGCCAGCGGCAACAGGCCGAACAGCTGATTGACGCGCGGCCAGCGCGTCGGATGGCCGTGGATCAGCTCGTGTTGCAACGACATGTACCAGGCGGTCAGGAGAATCAACAGCGGCGCGCCAAGCCACGGGCCCAGCGTTTGCCACCCCAGCACCACACCGAACCAGCCGCCGTACACCGCCGCCATGATCCCCCAGGTGGGCAATTCCATTCGCCAATAGCGGCGCCGATAAAGCTGCCTGATTCGTTCGCGCTGTTCGGGGTGCAAATAGTGGGCATGGGACATGCTGCGGCTCGCGGTGAGAGATGTTCTCCCAGTATCCGCGAGCCGTAGCGACGTTCAAAATAACGAAAATGGCAAAGCTAAGTGAAAATTCAGCGGGTTGCGTACTCGGCCTGCGGTTCGCACGCTACCGGGAAATTCACCGAGTTGGCGATAAAGCACAGGTGATGCGCCTTCTCATGCAGCTGTTGCGCCAGCTGCAGATCGTCGCCGTCGCGCACGGTGACCTGCGGCCGCAACGTCACCGAGGTGAAAAAACCGCCGCGCGCCGCGTCTTCACGCATCACTCCGACGGCGTTGTCCTGATAGGCCAGCACGGAAATGCCCGAGGTGGCGCACAGATGCAGATACCATAATTTATGACAGGCGCTGAGCGAAGCCACCAGCAAATCTTCCGGGTTCCAGCGCGTCGCGTCGCCGCGGAAGGCCGGATCGGCTGAACCGGCGATGTCAGCCTTGCCCGCAGCGCCGATCAGGTGATCGCGCCCGTAGGCGCGGTAATCCTCGGTGCCTGCGCCCAAATTCCCCTGCCAGGTGACCGCCACCTGATAATGATGCTCGCCTTTCATGCCTTTTTCTCCCGTTGGCTGGCCAATGAAAAATCACCTTGATACATGCCCGGAGAACACTATTGGCGGAAAAGCGTGAATACGCAAACGGCGAAACGAGAAAAAACGGCCGCGCAGGCGGCCCGTCCGTTACCGCCCTTCAGGGAACGAAATCGAGCACCACGGCGTTGAACAGCGCGTACTCGGTGGCGGTGGCCATCGGCGGAAACTGCGCGTGCTGCACTGCCGCGCTCGCCGCTGCGCACAGGGGCGCGTCGCCTCTTACGATCTTGCTGCTCGCCAGCTTGCCGTCCGGCCGCAGCCGAATGCTGATGGTGCAACGTTGGCCGCGCGCATGCTCGGGCAAACGCAGCTCGCGGCTCACCGCGTTATGCACCCGCACCGGATAGCTGAGCGGCGCCGTGGCCTGCGCCTCGGCCTGCGGCTCCGGCAACGGGATGCCGGCCTGACGCCCGGCGCCGCAGCCGCTCAGCAGCAACAGCGCCAACAGGCTTAGTGTCTTTTTCATTCCCTATGTCCTTATTGGGGGGATTTATCCTTATCGCGCGGCCCTCACTGCGCCGCCGGGTAAGCCTCGCCGTCATCCGCGTAACGCTGCAGCCGCTCGCGCCACCACTTGGCCGCCAGACCGCTGGCGCTTTCCCGCCAGCCGAAATAGGCAACGTCGCTGCAGCGCTCAGATTCAACGCGTTTCGCCACCAGTTCGCCGCTGTTAAGGTAAGGTTCCGCCAGAGAACGCGGCAGATAGCCGCAGCCCAACCCGGCCAACTGCGCCTGCAGCTTGGCGTCGAAGCCGAAGACCGTCAGCGTATCCTGCTCTTCGAGCAGGTTCAGGCTCTGCGGCGCGTTGACCCGCGAGGTATCGCGCACCACCACCGCCCGGTGCTGACGGATTTCGTCCTTCGGCAACGGTTCCGGCAGCGCCGCCAACGGATGCTGCGGCGCGACGGCGAACACGTAATCCAGCTGCCCCAGCCGGCTGAACGCATAGCCCACCCGCGACGGCGGCTCGCAGATGGCGCCGATAATAATGTCGGCGCAGCCATAAACCAGCGATTCCCAGGAGCCGGCC
This sequence comes from Serratia sp. SSNIH1, assembly GCF_002935055.1. Lineage (NCBI taxonomy): Bacteria > Pseudomonadati > Pseudomonadota > Gammaproteobacteria > Enterobacterales > Yersiniaceae > Serratia > Serratia sp. SSNIH1. Next base: position 1,967,456 of record NZ_CP026383.1, on the reverse strand, counting down.
AGCACCTCGTGGCTGAAGCGCAGCCGGGTATGATGATGTTGCCGATAGAACTCGTCGATCAGTGGCAACAGGCGGGCGAACGGGAAGGAGGCGTCGATCCCGAGCGTGATCTCGCTTTCCCAGCCGTTCTCCACGTAGCGCGCCTGCTGCTCCAGATCCTGCGCCGCCCGCAGCAGCACCCGGCCTTTTTCCAGCATCAGCTTGCCGGTATCGGTGAACTTCGCCCGGTGGCCGGAGCGGTCCAGCAGGGTGATGTCGAGATCGTTCTCCAGCTTTTGCACCATATAGCTGAGTGCCGAAGGGGTTTTAAACAGTGCGGCGGCTGCGGCGGCGAAAGATCCGTGCCGGTCCAGCGCGTCCAAAATCAGCAGCGCTTCCAGGTTTAATCTCATGCTTTCTCCCGTGTATAAAAAAACTCAACAAGTCGGCAAAAATTCTGCGGTATCTTTGAAATCGCCCTCTGCCTACCATGCGTTTTATCGGCGTTACACTCATCAGATGTTCAACCGAAATATCACTGGGAAGGTAAATTATGTCCAAGTTTCAACTACTTGATAAAGACAACTCCGCACTGATTTTTATCGACCATCAACCGCAAATGGCCTTCGGCGTGGCTAATATTGATCGTCAGCAACTGAAAAACAACGTTGTTGGTTTGGCGAAGGCGGGCAAGATTTTCAACGTGCCAACCCTTTTCACCTCGGTAGAAACCGAAAGCTTCAGCGGCTATATCTGGCCGGAACTGCTGGCGGTACACCCTGAAATCACCCCGATTGAACGCACCTCGATGAACTCCTGGGAAGACGCGGCCTTCGTTAAAGCCGTGGAAGCCACCGGCCGCAAAAAGCTGGTGATCTCCGCGCTGTGGACCGAAGTGTGTCTAACCTTCCCGGCGCTGATGGCGCTGGAAGCCGGCTATGAAGTGTATGTGGTGACCGACACCTCCGGCGGCACCTCCGTCGATGCGCACGAGCGTTCAATCGACCGCATGGTGCAGGCCGGCGCCGTGCCGGTGACCTGGCAGCAGGTGCTGCTGGAGTACCAGCGCGACTGGGCGCGCAAAGATACCTACGACGCGGTGATGGCGCTGGTGCGCGAACACAGCGGCGCGTACGGCATGGGCGTCGACTACGCTTACACCATGGTGCACCACGCACCGGCTCGCACGGTGAAATAATCCCCTTGCCCCGGCCCTGCGCCGGGGTATTTTCAGGAGTCGGTTTTATGGCCCATCCGCAGCATGTCACGCTGGTGATCACCCACCGTTTGGCGCCGGGGAACGAGCAGGCCTATGAGGCCTGGCTGAACCGCATCATGCCCGACGCCGCGGGCTTCACCGGCCATTTGGGCGTCAACGTCATCCGCCCTGCTGGCGACGAACAGGCCTATACGGTGTTGGTCCGCTTCGACAACCTCGACAACCTGTACCGCTGGATCCACTCGCCGCTGCGCAAGCAATACATCGAAGAAGTCACCCCGCTGCTGCTGGAGAGCGACCATATCGAGATCCGCCCCGGCGCGGAGTTCTGGTTTACCCCGCCCAACCCCGGCGTGCGCCAGCCGCCCCAGTGGAAGCAGTTCATCATCACCCTGCTGGTGATCTTCCCTTCCACCAATCTGGTGCCCTGGTTTTGGGGGGTGGTGCTGCCGCAGCTGGACGGCACGCTGCTCGGCCATTTTCTCAATGACGCCACCGTGGTCGCCCTGGTGGTGTACCTGTGGATGCCTATCGTGACTCGCGTTTTTCATCAATGGCTGACCCGCCGCTAGGCGGTTCGCCGGGAGAATGTTATGAACCACCACGCTTCATTGATCATCACCAACGGCAAGTTTCACACCGTCGATCGCCAAAATCCCACCGCACAGGCGGTCGCCATCCGCGACGGCAAGTTTCTGGCGGTCGGCAGCGAAAGCGAAGTCATGCAGCACGCCGGGCCGGAAACCCAGGTGATCGATCTGCACGGTCACACCGCCATTCCGGGCCTGAACGACTCGCACCTGCACCTGATCCGCGGCGGCCTGAACTATAACCTGGAGCTGCGCTGGGAAGGCGTGCCTTCGCTGGCCGACGCCCTGCGCATGTTGAAAGAACAGGCGCTGCGCACGCCGAATCCGCAGTGGGTGCGGGTGGTCGGCGGCTGGACCGAATTCCAGTTCGCCGAGCGCCGCATGCCGACGCTGGACGAAATCAACCAGGCGGCGCCGGACACGCCGGTGTTCATTCTGCACCTCTACGATCGCGCGCTGCTCAACCGCGCGGCGCTGAAGGTGGTCGGCTACACCAAAGACACGCCGAACCCGCCGGGTGGCGAGATCCAGCGCGACGCCAACGGCAACCCGACCGGCATGCTGATCGCCAAGCCCAACGCCATGATCCTGTACGCCACGCTGGCGAAAGGGCCGAAGCTGCCGCTGGAACAGCAGGTTAATTCCACCCGCCAGTTTATGCGCGAGCTGAACCGTCTGGGCCTCACCAGCGCCATCGACGCCGGCGGCGGCTTCCAGAACTATCCGGAGGATTATCAGGTGATCGCCGAGCTGCACGAGAAAAAGCAGCTGACCATCCGCATCGCCTATAACCTGTTCACCCAGCGGCCGAAGCAGGAGCTGGAAGACTTCGAGCTGTGGACCGACATGCTCAAGCCGGGTCAGGGCACCGACTTCTATCGCCACAACGGCGCCGGCGAGATGCTGGTGTTTTCCGCCGCCGACTTCGAAGACTTCCTGCAGCCGCGCCCGGATCTGCCGCCGGGTACCGAAGACGAGCTGGAGCGGGTGGTGCGCCATTTGGTCGAGCACCGCTGGCCGTTCCGCCTGCACGCTACCTATGACGAATCCATCAGCCGCATGCTGGACGTGTTCGAGAAGGTGAACCGCGACATTCCGTTCAACGGGCTGCACTGGCTGTTCGACCACGCCGAAACCATTACCGAGCGCAATATCGAGCGGGTCAAGGCATTGGGCGGCGGCATTGCGGTGCAGCACCGCATGGCGTTCCAGGGCGAATATTTCGCCGACCGCTACGGCATCGAAGCCACCAAACATACGCCGCCGGTAGCGAAAATGCTGGCGGCTGAGCTGCCGGTCGGACTGGGCACCGACGCCACCCGCGTCGCCAGCTACAACCCGTGGACGGCGCTGTACTGGCTGGTTTCCGGCCGCACCGTCGGCGGCATGGCGATGTACGACGACAGCGCCCGGCTGGATCGCGAAACGGCGCTGATGCTATGGACGCAAGGCAGCGCCTGGTTCTCCACCGAACAAGGCAAGAAAGGCCAGATCAAGGTCGGCCAGCTGGCGGATGTGGCGGTGCTGTCGCAGGACTATTTCAGCGTGCCGGAAGAGCAGATCAAAGGCATCGAGTCGGTAATGACGGTGGTGGACGGCAAGGTGGTCTACGCCGCCGGCAGCTTCTCGCCGCTGGCGCCGCCGCCGCTGCCGGTGCTGCCGGAGTGGTCGCCGGTCACCCAGGTGCCGGGCCACTACCGCTCCGCGCCGCCGTCGGCGGCGGCCAAAGTCGGCGTGCTGAGCCAGGCGCACCAATGCTGTGGCCCGTGTGGCGTACACGCGCATCAGCATGACATTGCGCGCCGCTCCAGCATCCCGGTGTCGGACGAGAATGCCTTCTGGGGCGCGTTCGGCTGTTCGTGCTTCTCGTTCTAAGTTGCCAGGTCAGCAACTTATTATGCAACTAGCTTAATAAGATATTAAGTTAGTAACATAGCAACCTAATGGCGCTGTCCACGAGAGAGCGCCATTTCATTTTCAATCGCGGTTGATCTCCAGCCAGCGCCGCTGCTCGGCGGAGGCGGCTATCGCATCCAGCACGCACGACACCTTCCAGCCTTCTTCAAAGTCCGGCCACATGCGATCGCCCGCGGCGATGCCGTTGACCAGATCGCGGATCTCCACCGTCTTCTGATCGTTAAAGCCGATGCCGTGCCCGGCGCTGATGCAGAACGCCGCGTAGTCCGGGTGTTTCGGCCCTACCAACAGCGTTTTGAACCCCTGCCGCTCCGCCGGCTCATCGTGCCGATACAGCTTCAGCTCCGCCATCCGTTCCTGGGTATAGCTCAGCGTGCCTTTAGTGCCGGTGACCACATAGGTCAGCCCCATCTTACGCCCGCAGGCGATGCGCGAGGTTTCGAGAGTGCCCATCGCCCCGCCGGCGAAACGCAGCAGCGCGCTGGCCTGATCTTCGTTTTCCACCGGCAGCAGGCGCGCCGGGTCTTGCGGATCCGGGCGCTGTTTGATCACGGTCTGCATATCGCCGGAGACCGCCACGATATCGCCCACCAGGTAGTGGGCCATATTGACGATATGCGCCGCCAGATCTCCCAGCGCACCCAGCCCGGCGCTGGCGCGGCGGCAGTGCCAGTCAATCGGCGTGCGCGGGTCGGCCAGATAATCCTCATTGTGGGTGCCGTAAAAATGCACCACCTCACCGATTTCGCCATTGGCGATGATCTCGCGCGCCAGCTGGCTGGTCGGGTTCTTCATGTAGTTGAAACCGACCAGCGTTTTCACGCCCTTGGCGCGGGCGGCCTGCACCATCTCCGCCGCGTCGGCGGCGCCCAGCGCCAGCGGCTTTTCCGAATACACGTGCTTGCCGTGGCGAATCGCCTCCAACGCCATCTCTTTGTGCAAGAAGTTGGGCGCGCAGATGTCCACCACGTCGATCGCCGGATCGGCCACCAGCTGCCGCCAATCGCCGGTCGAACGCGCGAAACCGAACTCGGTGGCGCGCTGCGCCGCCAGCTCGGGCGTCACTTCCGCCAACATCTCCAGCACCAGCTCCCCTTTCAGAGGAAAGACCGTGGGGGCCTGCGCATAGGCAATAGCGTGACAACGCCCGATATAACCGGTGCCGATTAACCCAACGCGTACCTGTTTCATCATTTTCTCCCGTGATCGAAATCCTGCGTAGAACCAGGCGCCGCTCAATGAAACGCGCCGTCTGATAACGGGTTTATATGGAATGTAAATTTCAATAACAAGCGCACGGGAAAATAAAATTCATATTCGTGATGCCGTTCATGAAACGTTGACGGGAGGATGCAACGCAGAAAGCCCAGACACGGCTTGCCGTATCCGGTGAGATAAAATGAACCGTTTATTTCATATCACGGTAAACCGTTAGCGCCGTGCTGCACGTAGCCGGGGCGTTGCAGCAGGCGCTGCTGATAGGCCGCCAGCGCCGCATAATTCGGCCGCTCGAACGGCGTCATCAACCAGCGATTCAACGACAGCCCCAGCACCACGTCCGCCAACGTGAAGGCGTCGCCGGCGGCATAAGGGCCGTGCTGCGCCAAATGCTTGTCCAGCAACCCCATCAGCCGGTTCCACTCACGCTCGGCGGCGGCCAGGCTGGCGGCATCCTGATAATCCGCATGCCCACGCACCCGCGACATGAACACATAGCGCCAGGCGCCGTTCAGATCGGTGGCCTGCCAGTCCATCCACATCTCCACCGCCGCACGCGCACCGGGTTCCTGCGGCAGCAGATCGCGGCACCCTTCCCGCCCCGCCAGATAGCGGCAGATGGTGTTCGACTCCCACAGCGCCCGCTCGCCGTCGATCAGCACCGGCACCAGGCCGTTCGGGTTCAGCGCCAGAAACGCCGGCTCCTGCGTGGAGCGAAAGCCGCTGCCCCAGTCCTCCCGCACCAGCGGCAGCCCCAGCTCCTGGCAGGTCCACAGCACCTTGCGCACGTTGATCGATGAAGCCTTGCCCAATAGTTTCAGCATTCGCTTTCCTTATTCTCTCCAGAACGGTTTATAGCCTTCACGCCGGGCTTCCACCTGCGTCAGGCCGATGTCCGCCAGCTGCCTGTCGTTCAACAATAACAGCTCCTTTCTCGTTCTGTGCCGCAGCAGATAGAGACGCCAGCGTGACCAACCTACCGAGCGCCGCAGCGGCATACCAGCAAAAAGAGCCATGTTGTTATTCTCCCTGATGTTTTCGCGTTGCAGTCATCATGCTCGCCGGGAGAAAAACAATACAGATTCACGCTGGCGCTATTTTTTTCATACAGATGCGCCAATAAAATCGCTGAATGGTTTACTTTGAAAGAATCTGTACCGGTTTTTTAATCATTCATCCCGATAAGAGGCCTCTGTATGACACGCTACGCCACCCTGGCCGCCATTCTCAGCCAACGTATTCAGCAAGGGCTGTATCCGGCCGGCCACCGCCTGCCTTCGGTGCGCACGCTGAGCCAGGAGCACGGCGTCAGCATCAGTACGGTACAGCAAGCCTACCGGCTGCTGGAGGAACAGCGCCTGGTGGAAGCGCGGCCGAAGTCGGGCTACTTCGTGCATACGCAGCGCGCGCAGGCCGAGCTGCCTGCCATGACGGCGCCGGTGCAGCGGCCGGTAGACATTTCGCAATGGGAGCAGGTGCTGGAGCTGGTGCGCAGCCGGCCGCACGAGGGCCTGATCCAGCTGGGGCGCGGCATGCCGGATATCGCCGAGCCGACGATGAAACCGCTGATCGTCGCCCTGCGCAACGCCGCCCGCCACGGCGACCTGCGCAGCCTGTATTACGACAGCATTCAGGGCGTGGCCGCGCTGCGCGAACAGGTTGCCCGCCTGCTGCTGGATTCCGGCTGCCAAATCGGCCCCGACCAGTTGCTGATCACCACCGGCTGCCAGGAAGCGATTTCCGCCGGGCTGCGCGCCGTTTGCCAACCCGGCGACATCGTGGCGGTCGACTCGCCCTGCTTCCACGGCACCATGCAGACGCTGAAGGGCCTGGGTATCAAGGCGCTGGAAATCCCCACCGACCCGCTCACCGGCGTCAGCCTGGCGGCGCTGGAGATGGCGCTGGAACAGTGGCCGGTCAAGGCCATCCTGCTGACGCCCAACTGCAACAATCCGCTGGGCTACATCATGCCCGACGCCCACAAACAGCGGTTGCTGACGCTGGCGCAGCGCCACGACGCGGCGATCATCGAGGACGACGTCTACGGCGACATCGCCTATCACTACCCGCGGCCGCGCACCATCAAGTCGTTCGACGAAGACGGCCGCGTGCTGCTGTGCAGCTCGTTTTCCAAAACGCTGGCGCCGGGGCTGCGGGTGGGCTGGATCGCGCCCGGCCGCTACCTGGAGCGGGTGCTGCACATGAAGTTTATCGGCTCCGGCGCCACCGCCACCCAGCCGCAGCTGGCGATCGCCGAATTTATCCGCAGCGGGCACTATCTGCAGCACCTGCGGCGCATGCGCGCCCGCTACCAGCAGAACCGCGACCGCATGACCGACCTTATCCTGAAGTACTTCCCGGCCGGCACCCGCGTCAGCCGGCCGCGCGGCGGCTTTATGCTGTGGATCGAACTGGACGAGGCGTTCGACACCCTGCGGCTGAACCGCCATCTTGAGCCGCAGGGCGTGCAGATCGCCGTCGGCAGCATCTTTTCCGCCGCCGGCAAATACCGCAACTGCCTGCGCATCAACTATGCGCCTAAGCTGACGGCGGAGATCGAACAGGCGGTGCAGCGGGTCGGCGCCACCATCCAGCGGCTGATGCCGAGCAGCGTGCTGCAACCTCAGACGGACTGAAGCAAAAACTCCGCCACCCGGCGGCGCAGATGTTCGATGCCCTGCGGATGGTGAATAAACTGCGCCACCGGCATCATCTGCCAGCGCTGGCCTTCATCGCCGAAGCGAATGGCGGCGATCTGCGCCGGGGCGATCTCGCCGGCCATAAACCAGGTCGGCGGGGAGCCCGGCAGGATGCCGTCGTAGCGCCGCCGCCAGGTCACCTGGCATTCGGCGATCGCCACGCCGAATTCTTCCTGCGTCTCCCGCTGCACGCACTGCAGCGGCGTTTCGCCGTTTTCCCGCCCGCCGCCGGGCAGATCCCACAGGCCGGGCCACGGAATGCCCGGTTTGTCGTCCCGTTGGTAAACCAGCAAGCGATCGTCGCACAGCAGCGCGATTTTGGCCCCGCCAAACGCCTGATCCGTCATGTTTTCTCCGCTCCCCGCCCATCCTCTTTGACTGAACATCATACTTCATCCCCGCACGGCCTGGTGTATAGTGAAAATCCGTTTTCACAACAGGCGAACAATGACGATGAACTCTCCGTTTCTGGTGACTCCCCAATGGCTTGCGCAGCATATCAACGATGAAAATCTGGTGGTGATCGACGTCCGGATGTCGCCGGTCGGGCTGACGCCGAAGAAAGACATGCTTGCCGAGTTCGAACGCGGCCATATCCCTGGCGCGGTCTATTTCGATATCGACGAGGTGGCGGACAAAAACACCGCGCTGCCGCACATGCTGCCGACGGCGGCGGAGTTTGGCGTGGCGGTGGGCAAGTTGGGTATCAGCGAGCGCGACACCCTGGTGATTTACGATGAGGGCAACCAGTTCTCCGCGCCGCGCGGCTGGTGGACCTTCCGCAATTTCGGCGCCCGGCATGTTTACGTGTTGGACGAAGGGCTGAACGGCTGGGCAGCGCTGGGCCAGGCGCTGGAGACCGGCCCGGCGCAGCCTGAGCCGCAGACGTTCAACGCCCGGTTCAACGCCGACGCGGTGGTGAATATGCGGCAAGTGGAACAGGCGTTGGGCACGCCGGTGCAAATTCTCGACGCGCGCGCCGCGCCGCGCTTTTATGCCGAAGCGCCGGAGCCGCGCCCCGGCCTGCACCGCGGTCATATTCCCGGCAGCATCAACATTCCGTACGGCGAGCTGCTGGAGAACGGCCGCTTCAAATCGCTGGAAGCGCTGCGCCAAACCTTCAGCGACAAGGGCGTGGACATCAACGGGCCGATCATCACCAGCTGCGGCTCCGGCGTGACGGCGGCGGTGCTGGCGTTCGGCCTGCTGTCGCTCGGCGCGCCGCAGGTCAAGCTGTATGACGGCGCCTGGAGCGAATGGGGCCAGCTGAGCGGCAAGCAGCCTATCGCTAAAGATTAGTGCCGATCCGCTCGACCACGATCTGCGCCAGCCGCTGCACGGCGGCGGAAGGCTGATCCTCGGCGCGGTGCAGCACCACGCCGAGCTGGCCGAGAGCAGGCAGCAGTTCGGGCGCCAGCGGCGCCAGACCGGGCGGCAAACCCGCCGCCGTGCGCACCGTAACGCCCAACCCGGCGTTCACCGCCGCCCAAACGCCGTTCAGGCTGCGGCTGGTAAAGGCAATGCGCCAGGGAATACCGGCGCGATCCAGCGCCTGCGTCGCCGCGCTGCGCATCAGGCAAGGCGCGTCGAACATCACCAGCGAAAGCGGCTCATCCCCTTCTCGCCAGGGTGCCAGCGCGAAGCCGGGCGAGGCGATCCAGTGCAGCTGCCGCTGCCCCAGCGCCTGATGAAACGGCGTGCTCAAACCGCCATCCCACGCCAGCGACAGATCCAGCTGGCCTTTCAGCACCCAGTCGATCAGCTCGGCATTGCGGGCGATGCGCGCCTCGATGCGCACCTTCGGATTGGCGCGCGCGAAGCTGCCCAATACCTGCGGCAAAAACGTCTCGCCGAAATCCTCCTGCAGCCCCAGCCGCACCGTGCCCTGCAGATCCAACCCGCGCACCGCGGCGGCGGCTTCGTCATTGAGCTCCAGCAGACGGCGCGCGTAGCCGAGCAAGGTTTCCCCCGCCTCGGTCATCACCATGCCGCGTCCGGCCTTGCGCAGGATCGGCGCGCCAACCTGCTGTTCCAGCTTTTTCAGGTGGGCGCTGACCGCTGAAGTCGAGCGCCCTAACCGTTCAGCGGCCTTGGCAAAGCTGCCCAGTTCGACGCCGGTAACAAAGCTGCGCAAATCCTCGAGATCGAACGTTATTCGCCCCATGCTGACCATCCTGATTTTCTGAACCATCAATCAAAATAATACCGATTTTACTGATAAAGATGGCGTATCACGCTCTCCCGGTCAATGTCTTTGCGGAGAATCCTTATGCTCGCGATGCAATACCGTTTCACCCTGCCCGCCGATTACGACATGGCCATCGTCCGCCGCCGCATCGCCAATTTCGGCCACCGGCTCGACGCCTGCCCGCAGCTGATCGTCAAAGCCTATCTGTACGCGCAGCGCAGCGAAGGCAGCGCCGAGAACCTCTACGCTCCCTTCTACCTGTGGAACAGCAGCGCCGGCATGAGCGACTTCCTGACCGACGAGGGTTTCAGGGGGCTCAGCCAGGCGTTCGGCTGGCCGCGTGTCAATCATTGGCTGCCGTGGCTGGCGCATTTCGATCGCCCTCATCTGGCCGGGGCCGCCTGGGCGACCTGTCAGGAGCAGATTATCGCCCCCTACAGCGATCTGCCTGCGCTGCGTCGGCAACAGCAGGCGGCCCCCAGCGCGCTGGCCTCCATCGTGGCGTTCGATCCCGCCGACTGGCGATTAGTGCGGCTGGATTTATGGCGTGAACCGCCGCAGTCCCCCGTGCAAAACGGCCAGCTGTTCCGCGTCGGCCATCTGTCCGCCCCCTTTGACCACACTGCGCCGCGGGTTGACAGCCAAACATGATATTGATAATCATTATCAACACTAAACATTCATTTGCGGTTCGCGGGATGCGGGCCGCTCTCTGGGGTCAAGCGCCATGCCGTCATCACCGATCACACCTTACGCCACCACCTGCTGCATCGTGGGAGGCGGCCCCGCCGGGCTAATGCTCGGCTATCTGCTGGCGCGGGCGGGGATCGACGTGACGGTGCTGGAGAAGCACGCCGACTTCCTGCGCGATTTTCGCGGTGACACCATTCATCCGTCGACGCTGGAAGTCATGCACCAGCTGGGCCTGCTCGACGAACTGCTGACGCTGCCACACCAGCGCGCCGAATCCCTGCACGCCGAAGTCGCCGGGCGCGACATTAAGCTGGCGGATTTCACCCGCCTGCCGACGCGCTGCAAATTTATCGCCTTTATGCCGCAGTGGGAGTTCCTCAACTTTTTGGCGCAGCAGGCCGCCGCGTTCCCCCATTTCAGGCTGCTTACCTCAACGCAGGTTCATCAGCTACTCAACGACCGCGGCCAGGTATGCGGCGTGCTGGCCGACACGCCGGAAGGCCCGATCCGCGTGCGCAGCCAGCTGGTGATCGGCACCGACGGCCGCAACTCGGTGGTGCGCGAGCAGGCGGCGCTCAGCAGCCGCTCCTTCGGTGCCCCGCGCGACGTATTGTGGATGAAGCTCAGCAAGCAGCCGGGCGATCCGGCCTGGTCGATGGGCCATACCGGGCCGAAGCAGAACTTCATCATGATCGACCGCGGCGACTACTGGCAGTGCGGCTACTCGATCGATAAAGGCAGCTTCGACGCGATCCGCCGCAGCGGCCTGGAGAAATTTTTGCTGCACCTCGCCGAGGTGGCGCCATTCCAGGACGATCGCCTGCAGGAGATCGTCGAGTGGGATCAGGTGAAGCTGCTGAGCATCCGCATCGATCGTCTGGATCGCTGGGCCAAACCGGGGGTGCTGTGCATCGGCGACGCCGCGCACGCCATGTCACCGATCGGCGGCGTGGGCGTCAACCTGGCGATTCAGGACGCGGTGGCCGCCGCCAACGCCCTGATCCCGCCGCTGCGCCAGCATCGGCTGCAGCTGAAGCATCTGCTGAGCGTGCAGCGCCGGCGCGAATTCCCCACCCGGGCCATCCAGTTTTTGCAGATCAAAATGAGCCAGCGCAAGCCGGGCGAACGCCGCGCGGCGGGCGGTTCGCGCCTGATCGCCCGCGTCGGCAACAGCCGCTGGCTGCCGCGCCTGTTCGGCCGCATCATCGGCCTGGGTTTTCGTCGTGAAACGCCGCGACATCTTGAAAATTAACTCGCTATACTCATCGGTTCCCGCTTCGATGAGGTTCATTCATGTTCACCGTCCGTCAGGCATTGCTGGAAGATTTAACGCAGGTGCGCGATATCGGCATCCGCACCTATCGCGCGCACTTCGGTGAGCTGTGGCGCTACCCGCACGAGCTCGAGGCCTTTCTCGCCGAGGATTTTTCCGTCTCCGCGCTGGAACGGACGCTGCGCGATCCCGACGTGTGCTGGCTGTTGGCCTATGAGGATGACGCCCTGGTCGGCTATGCGCGGCTCAACGTCGACAGCCTGCTGGCGCCAACGCAAACCCGCGGCGCAGAGCTGCAGAAAATCTATTTCCTGCCGGGCCATGCCGGCAACGGCTATGGCCAGCGCCTGTTCGAACAGGTGCAACAGCGGGCCATCGAGCGCCGGCAGAAGACGCTGTGGCTGGAAGTGCTGCAACGTAACACCGGCGCCCAACGCTTTTATCAGCGCCAGGGATTGAGCATTTGTGGCGAGACCTGCTACACCAGCGCCCAGGGCTCGATAGGCATCTGGTATATGAGCAAGGCGCTGTAACCGCGCCCCGCTCCGCCGTCGTTTAGCGCGGCTCCCGCTGCAGCATCAGGAACAGTAAGGCAAACGCATTGGGCGCCAGGTAGATCAGCGCCCCCAGCTGCACCGCCAGCGGATCCTTCTTGGCCTGCCAGGCCATGAACCAGTCGCCGGCGAGCACCATAAAGCCGACGCCCCACACCGCAATTGCGCAAATCGCCCCCAGCATGGCCCAGGCTTTGCCCTTGGCGAAAGCGGCGTAAGGGCCTCTCAATCGCCCGATCATCAGCACCACGCCTGCGGCCGCGAATAGGCCCGCCAGCGTTTCCAGCGTGGTGATGACAGCCAACCCCAACATGCAGGCCCAGTCGGCGCTGATCGCGCGCCACATCAACCCCGGCGTCTGATAGGTATCTTGCATGGCGAGCAGCGGGCCCACCGCATTGCGCGCGGTGCCGGTGAAATCCGCCGTATTGTTCAACAGGCTGAACAGCCCCCACAGGGCCGGAAACAGGGACAGGACGATGCAACCGAGGCGTGACACAGTGATTTCGTTCATGATGATGCTAGCTATCCATGGCAAGGGATTAATAAAAAACGCCTTTTAGATTAGTCCATAACATCCGTAAGGAGAAACAGCTGCACGACTTTCAGACATGCGGCTCCCTTTGCCTCGTTCAAATCGCCACCAGCCCGCGTACACCGTCCTGTTCCATATTGCTGCCGGCGCCGCGCTGCACGATGCTGCCGCGCGACATCACCAGATAGCTGTCCGCCAGATCGGCGGCAAAGTCATAGAACTGTTCCACCAGCAGGATCGCCATATCGCCCTTCGCCGCCAGCTGCTTGATCACCGCGCCGATCTCCTTGATCACCGAAGGCTGGATCCCTTCCGTCGGCTCGTCGAGGATCAGCAGCTGCGGCCGGCATGCCAGCGCCCGGCCGATCGCCAGCTGCTGCTGCTGCCCGCCGGAGAGATCGCCGCCGCGCCGATCCTTCATTTGCCGCAGCACCGGAAACAAGTCATAGATCGGATCCGGCGCCGTGCGCGCAGCGGCGCCGGAAAAGCGCGCCAGCCCCATCAGCAGATTTTCCTCCACCGTCAGGCGCGGGAAAATCTCCCGCCCCTGCGGCACATAGGCGATGCCCGCCTGCACCCGCTGATGCGGTTTTTTACCGGTGATGGTTTCGCCCTGCCAGCGGACGCTGCCGCTGCGCGCCGGGACCAGCCCCATCAGGCATTTCAGCAGCGTGGTCTTGCCCACGCCGTTGCGCCCCAGCAGGCAGGTCACCTCGCCGATGCGCGCCTCGAACGACAGGCCGCGCAGAATGTGGCTGCCGCCGTAATATTGATTCAATTCCTCTACCTGCAGCATCGTTACGCCTCCTCAGCGCCCCAGATATACCTCAATCACCCGTTCATCGGCCTGCACCTGCGCCAGCGATCCTTCCGCCAGCACCTGCCCCTGGTGCAGCACCGTCACGCGATCGGCAATGGTTTCCACAAACCCCATATCGTGTTCCACCACCATCAGCGAATGCTTGCCCGCCAGCTCGCGGAACAGTTCGGCGGTGTAGTCGGTTTCGGCGTCGGTCATGCCGGCCGCAGGTTCGTCGAGCAGCAGCAGGTGCGGTTCCTGCACCAGCAGCATGCCGATCTCGAGAAACTGTTTCTGCCCGTGGGACAACAGCCCGGCGGGCCGGTGGCGTTCATGCCCCAGCCGCAGGATCTTCAGCATCTCGTCGATGCGGTCGCGCTGTTCGCTGCTCAGGCGAGCGCGCAGGCAGGCCCACACCGATTTGCGGGTTTTCTGCGCGATCTCCAGATTTTCGAACACCGTCAGCGCCTCGAACACCGTCGGTTTTTGAAACTTGCGGCCGATGCCGGCGTGGGCGATCTGCATCGGCGCCAGCCGGGTCAGATCGACGGTCTGATCGTAAAACACCCTGCCGCTGTCCGGCCGGGTCTTGCCGGTGATCACATCCATCAACGTGGTCTTGCCGGCACCGTTGGGGCCGATCACGCAGCGCAGTTCGCCGACGCCAATGCGCAGCGACAGATCGGTCAGCGCGCGAAAACCGTCGAAGCTGACGTTGACGTTGTCGAGCTGCAGCACCGGATCGGTTTGCTGCCGGTATTTATCCGCCGGCAACGGGTGGGTAAACAGCTCGTCGGTCACTTGCATCGCTTTCATGAGGTTTTCCTCCGGCGCAGTAGGCCGATCACCCCTTTGGGCAGAAACAGCGTGACGACGATAAACATCAGGCCGAGGAAGAACTGCCAGTATTCGGGAATGGCCATGGTGAACCAGCTCTTGGCGCCGTTGACGATGCCGGCGCCGAGCAGCGGCCCCACCAGCGTGCCGCGCCCGCCGAGCGCCACCCAGATGGCGGCCTCGATCGAGTTGGTCGGCGACATTTCGCCGGGGTTAATGATGCCGACCTGCGGCACATAGAGCGCGCCGGCCAGCCCGCACAGCACCGCCGACAGCGTCCAGACGAACAGCTTGAAACCCTTCGGATCGTAGCCGCAGAAGGTCAGCCGGTTTTCCGCATCGCGCACCGCGGTCAGCACCCGGCCGAATTTGCTGCGCGCCAGCGCAAAGCCGATGGCCAGGCTGGCGGCCAGCAGCAGCACCGTCGCCAGGAACAGCGCTACCCGCGTGCCGGCGGCGGTGATGGGAAAGCCGAGCAGCGTGGTGAAACCGGTAAAGCCGTTATTGCCGCCGAAGCCGGTTTCGTTGCGAAAGAACAGCAGCATGCCGGCATAGGTCAGCGCCTGGGTCATGATCGAGAAATACACCCCTTTGATTTTCGAGCGAAAGGCGAAGTAGCCGAACAGGAAGGCCAGCAGGCCCGGCACCAGCACGATCAGGCACAGCGCCCAGGCGAAATGCTGGGTGCCGCTCCAGAACCACGGCAGCTCATTCCAGGAGAGGAACGCCATAAACGCCGGCAGCCCGTCGCCCGCCGCCTGCCGCATCAGGTACATGCCCATGGCGTAGCCGCCGAGCGCGAAGAACAGCCCGTGGCCGAGCGACAGCAGCCCGGCATAGCCCCACACCAGATCGAGCGCCACCGCCACCACCGCGTAGCACAGGATCTTGCCCGCCAGCGTCAGGGTATAGGTGGACACCGCCAGCGGATGATCCGCCGGCAACAGCGTCATGAACGGCATCACCAGCAGTGCCAGCAACGCCAGCCCGCCGATGCTCAACGCCAGCCGGGGCGCTTTCTGCACGCCGGTTACGGTCAATGGTTGGCTCATCAGTCAATCACCCTGCCCTTGAGGGCGAACAGCCCCTGCGGGCGCTTTTGAATAAACAGAACGATCAGCACCAGGATCAGGATCTTGCCCAACACGGCGCCGATCTGCGGCTCGAGGATCTTGTTGACGATGCCGAGGCCGAAAGCCGCCGCCACCGTCCCCGCCAGCTGACCGACGCCGCCGAGCACCACCACCAGGAACGAATCGATGATGTAACCTTGCCCCAGCTCCGGCCCGACGTTCCCCAACTGCGACAGCGCCACCCCACCGAGCCCGGCGATGCCGGATCCCAGCCCGAAGGCCAGCATGTCCACCCGCCCGGTGGGCACGCCGCAGCAGGCCGCCATCGCGCGGTTTTGCGTCACCGCGCGCACGTTCATGCCGAGCCGGGTCTTGTTCAGCAGCAGCCAGGTCATCGCCAGCACCAAGAGCACGAACGCGATCACCGCGATGCGGTTCCACGGCAGCACCAGGTTCGGCAACAGCTGCACGCCGCCCGACAGCCACGCCGGGTTGGCGACCTCGACGTTCTGCGCCCCGAACAGCACCCGCACCAGCTGGATCAGCACCAGGCTGATGCCCCAGGTGGCCAGCAGGGTTTCCAGCGGCCGGCCGTACAGGTGGCGGATCACCGTGCGCTCAAGCAGCATGCCGATCCCGGCGGTGATGGCGAACGCCACCGGCAGCGCCGCCAGCGGGTAGAGCGCCAGCCACTGCGGCGCAAACTGCTGAAACAGCCCCTGCACCAGGTAGGCGGAATAGGCGCCGAGCATCAGCATTTCGCCGTGCGCCATATTGATGACGCCGAGCAGGCCGTAGGTGATCGCCAGCCCGAGCGCCGCCAGCAGCAGGATCGAACCGAGCGACAGGCCGCTGAACGCCTGGCCGAGCAGATCGCCGATCATCAGGCGGTGCTGCACCTGCTGCAGGCTGCGTTGCGCCTCGGCGCGCACCGCGGCGTCCGGCTCGTGGGCGGCGTCGGTCAACGCTTGCAGTCGGGCGCGGGTTTCCGGCTCGCCCGATTCGCCCAACAGCCGCACCGCATTGAAACGCACCTGCGGATTGCCGTCGGTCAGCTGCAGGTTAGCCAGCGCCAGGCTCAGCGCCTGATGCACCTGCGGGTCTGTTTCCCGCGCCAGCTGCCGAGCCAACAGCGGCAGCTGCTCGCCGTTCGCTTCGCGCTGCAGCGCGCTCGCCGCCTGCAGCCGCACCGCCGCGTCCGCGCTGACCAGCCGCTGCGCCGACAATGCGTTGGCAATCAGAATGCGCAGCCGGTTGTTCAGCCACACCTTCTTCAGTTCGCCAACCGGTGCCGCCTCGCCCTCGAGCGGCAGATAGCGATCGCCCTGGCGGATAAAGGCGCGCTTCGCCCCGTCGATCGCCACGGTTTCCTGCTGCAGCCCCTGCAGCAGCGGCAGGCGCGCGGCGTCCGGCTCGGCCGCCCAGGCCTGCAGCAGTTTGGCCTGCTGCGCACGGTTGGCCGCCGCAAACTCATCGGCCGGCCCGGCCTGCACCAGCAGGGGCCAGGCGCACAGCAGCCACAGCCCGACGCGCAGAGAAGATAAAAACGGAGATTGCATCAGCTGCCTCTTCTGTTGGGCCGGCGGGCGTTGGGCCGCGCCGGCGCTGAGTGACGTTACTTGCCGCCCTTCACCGGGTAATCCGGCTTCTTGTCGTTGCCGGCGATATACGGGCTCCACGGCTGCGCGCGCACCGGCGCTTCGGTCTGCCACACCACGTTGAACTGGCCGTTGCCTTCGATCTCGCCAATCATCACCGGCTTGTGCAGATGGTGGTTGGTCTGGTCCATGGTCAGCGTGAAGCCCGACGGCGCGGCGAAGGTTTGCCCGGCCATCGCGGCGCGCACCTTATCGACGTCGGTGGTGCCGGCCTTTTCCACCGCCTGCGCCCACATGTGGAGGCCGACGTAGGTCGCCTCCATCGGATCGTTGGTCACCGCGGTGGCGTAATTCGGCAGGTTGTGCGCCTTGGCGTAGGCTTTCCACTGGCTGACAAACTGCTTGTTGGTCGGGTTATCCAGCGATTCGAAGTAGTTCCAGGCCGCCAGGTTGCCCACCAGCGGTTGGGTGTCGATGCCGCGCAGCTCTTCCTCGCCGACCGAGAAGGCGATCACCGGCACGTCGGTGGCCTTGACGCCTTGGTTGGCCAACTCTTTGTAGAACGGTACGTTGGAGTCGCCGTTGATGGTGGAGATCACCGCCGTGTTGCCGCCGGCGGCAAACTTCTTGATGTTGGCGACGATGGTCTGGTAATCGCTGTAGCCGAACGGCGTGTAGACCTCTTCGATATCCTTGTCCTGCACGCCTTTGCTGTGCAGGAAGGCGCGCAGGATCTTGTTGGTGGTGCGCGGATAGACGTAATCGGTGCCCAGCAGGAAGAAGCGCTTGGCGCCGCCGCCGTCCTCGCTCAGCAGGTATTCCACCGCCGGGATCGCCTGCTGGTTCGGTGCCGCACCGGTATAGAACACGTTCGGCGACATCTCTTCGCCTTCGTATTGCACCGGGTAGAACAGCAGCCCGTTCAGCTCCTCAAACACCGGCAGCACCGACTTGCGCGACACCGAGGTCCAGCAGCCGAACACCGCCGCCACCTTATCCTGACTCAGCAGCTGGCGCGCCTTCTCGGCGAACAGCGGCCAGTTGGAGGCCGGATCCACCACCACCGGCTCCAGCTTTTTGCCGAGCACCCCGCCTTTGGCGTTGATCTCGTCGATGGTCATCAGCGCCACATCCTTCAGCGGCGTCTCGGAAATCGCCATGGTGCCGGAGAGCGAACTCAGAATGCCGACCTTGATGGTGTCGGCGGCCTGCGCGCTCCAGGCCAGGCCCAGGCCGATAGCGGCGGCGGACAGCGCAAAAGCTTTGATAAAACGACGACGTTGCATAGTTCAAACTCCTGATGTGTGTGAAATCAAAATCGTTGCGCCGAGCGCGCGGGCTGCTGGGCCCGCGCCTGATGCAACATGTGCAGCGTTATTTTTCGTACCTCTGCCTTGCTGACGGCGATATGCTCGCCGAGCAGCGCTTGCGCCGCCCCGCTTTGTCGCTGCAGGATCGCCTGCAAAATGGCGGCGTGTTCGCGGTAGGTGGCGTCCACCCGCGCCTGCTGGGTGAAATCAAGCCGGCGAATGATGCGGATCTTTTCGGTCAGCTCGCGGTGAATGCGCGCCATCTCGCCGTTGCCCGCCGCGGCCACCAACGCCTGATGAAACTGCTCATCGTGCTGCGACACCGCCTGGCCGTCCGCCAGACGCGGCGCTTCTGTCCAAAAACGGTTCAGCGCCGCCAGCGCGGCCGGCGTTTCCCCGGCCGGCCATTCGCACAGCCGTTTCACCGCCTCTTGTTCCAGCACGATGCGCAGGTCGTACAGCTCTTCGAAGTAGGCGAAGTCGAACGGCCGCACCTGCCAGCCGCTGCGAAACAGCACCTCGACATAGCCTTCGCGCTCCAGCCGAAACAGCGCCTGACGCACCGGCGTGCGGCTGGCCGCCATACGCTGCGCCACGTCGCTTTCGCTGAAGCGATCGCCCGGCAGCAGGCGAAACTCGAAGATGTCGGCCTTGAGCTGCAGATAAATGCGCTCCGCCAGCCCCTCAGGCCGCGCCTTGTGCTCCCCGTTGGTGATTTGCATCATCGCCCCTCCGTTCAGACCGCTTTTTCCAGCCACAGCAGGGCGTCGCCCGGCCCGACCGGCCGCCCCTGCCGGCAGCTGATGCGTTTGACGATCCCGGCGCGCGGCGCGGTGACCGCCAATTCCATCTTCATCGCCTCGACCACGATCAGCGGCTGCCCGGCCGCCACCGCCTGCCCCGGCTCCACCAGGATCTTCCACACGCTGCCGTTCAGATCGGCGCTGACCAGATCGCCGTCGATGGCGTCTTCTTCCTCCGGCGGCAACAGCTGCGCCTCGGCCTCGTCGTCATCGCTGCGCCAGCGCGCCACTTCGGCGCTGAACGCCTGCTGCTGGCGATGCTGGAAGTCGGCGATCGCCTCCGCGTTGTCGGCCAGGAAATCGGTGTAGGCAGCGAAGTCGAATTCGCTCTCTTCGATGCGCACCTGCATGCGCCCTTCACGGAACGCTTCGCGCTGTTCGTCCAACTCTTGCTCACTGACCGGGTAGAAGCGCACCTGATCGAAGAAGCGCAGCAGCCAGGGCTCACCGGCGGTGAACTGCGGGTTTTTGAGGAATTTGTTCCAGATCGGCAGCGTGCGCCCCACCAGCTGGTAACCGCCCGGCGAATCCATGCCGTAGATGCACATGTACATGCCGCCGATGCCGACCGTCCCTTCGGCGGTGTGGGTGCGCGCCGGGTTATATTTGGAGCTCAGCAGGCGATGGCGCGGATCGAGCGGCACCGCGCAGGGCGCGCCGAGGTAGACGTCCCCCAGCCCGAGGATCAGATAGCTGGCGTCGAACAGAATGTCGCGTACCTGTTCGCGTCGGCTCAGGCCGTTGATGCGCTGGATGAAATCGACATTGTTCGGCAGCCAGGGCGCCGAAGCGCGCACCGTCTGCTGATAGCGATCCACCGCGCCCAGCGTGGCCGAATCCTCGAACGCCATCGGCAGCCAGACGGTGCGCGTCGGCACCTTCAGGCGGCTGACGTCCCCCAGCGCCCGTTCGCGCGCCAGCAGGCGCTGCAACAGGTCGGCCTGGCTTATCAGCCGGCTGTCGTAGCGGATCTGCAGCGAACGCACGCCCGGCGCCAGCTCCGCCACGCCCGGTATCGCCTCCTGCCGCAGCGACTGCATCAGCAGATGGATGCGCAGCCGCAGCGCCAGATCGAGCACGTTGTCGCCGTACTCCATCAGGATGTAACCGTCCCCCGCCTGGCGATACACCACCGCCGGGCGCCCTTCCGCCGCCGGCAGCGCCGCCAGCACCGCGGCGGAAACGGTCTCCGCCGGGGCCAGATCCGGCGGCGGCAGGGTGATGGCCTTCACTGCCGCCAGCGCTTCGATGCTGCCAAGCTGTGCCTGCTCCAGCGACTGCGCCTGGCGAAAGCCGATCGGATGGAACCGGATGCGGTCGCCCGGCTTCACCTGCCCCACTTTCCACAGCTCGGCCTTGGCGATGGTCACCGGGCAGACGAAGCCGCCGAGGCTGGGCCCGTCGCGGGTCAGGATCACCGGGAAGTCGCCGGTGAAATTGATCGCGCCGATGGCGTACTCGCAGTCGTGCACGTTGGAAGGATGCAAACCGGCTTCGCCGCCGTCCTCTCTCGCCCATTCGGGCTTCGGCCCCGCCAGGCGCACGCCGAGACGGTTGGAGTTGTAATGCACCTGCCAGTCGGTAGCGAAGAAGGCCTCTATCGATTCGGCGGTGAAAAAGTCCGGCGCGCCGTGCGGCCCGTACAGCACGCCGATGTGCCACTGGTCGCCGTAGTGCGGGATCAGGCTGTCGTCCATCGCCTGCGGCGCGGCGATCGGCGCCGGCGTGGTGCTGGCGGCCAGCGCCGGTTGGGCGAGCGCCAGCATGTCCGCCACGCGCAAGGTGCGCCCGGCATGGCCGCCAAACTGCCCGAGCGCAAAGGTGGAGCGGCTGCCGAGATACACCGGCACGTCAAAGCCGTTGCGTACCGCCAGATAGGTGCGGCAGCCGTGCGTGGCGCGCCCCAGCGTCAGCACCTGCCCGGCCCGCACCGCGATCGGCCGCCAGTAAGCGACCGCTTCGCCGTCCAAATCGGCCGGGCAGCTGGCACCCGTCAGCGCGATGGTGGCGTCGCAGTGAAAGCGCAGCGTCGGCCCCTGCAGGGTAAACTCGAGCCCGGCGGCCGCCGGGTGGTTGCCGACGATGCGGTTGGCCAGCCGGAACGCGAAGTCGTCCATCGGCCCGGATGGCGGCACGCCGATGTCCCAATAGCCGAGACGGCCGGGATAATCCTGCACGCTGCTGTAGGTGCCGGGTTGCAGCACTTCGAGGCAGTGCGGCTGGAAACCCACATCGTCCAGCAGGCGCGTCCAGACCTCGCCGCGCTGAAATTGCGGCGTGGCGATCACCTGCCGCAGATAGTCGAGGTTGGTGGCGATGCCGTGCAAACGGGTCGCCGCCAGCGCCACGCGCAGTTTTTCCAGCGCCTGCTCCCGATCCGCGCCGTGCACGATCAGCTTGGCGATCATCGGGTCGTAAAACGCCGAGACTTCGCTGCCGGTCGCCACCCAACCGTCGAGGCGCACGTCGGCGGGGAAATGCACCTCGGTCAGCACGCCGGGGCTGGGCTGGAAGTTCTTCAGCGGGTCTTCGGCGTAGAGGCGCACTTCAATCGCCACACCCTGCGGCGCGCGTTGCAACGCCGCCCAATCCAGCGCGTCGCCCGCCGCCACCTGCAGCATGCCTTCGATCAGATCCAGGCCGGTGACCATCTCAGTGATCGGATGCTCGACCTGTAAGCGGGTGTTCACTTCCAGGAAGTAAAACTCGTCGCGCGCGGCATCGTAAATGAATTCCACGGTGCCGGCGCTGCGGTAATTCACCGACTCGCCCAGCGCCACCGCCGCCCGATGCAGCGCCTGGCGGGTCGCCGCCGGCAGGTGTGGCGCCGGGGTTTCTTCCACCACCTTTTGGTTGCGGCGCTGCAGCGAGCAATCGCGCTCGCCGAGCGCTACCACCCGCCCCTGGCCGTCGCCGAAAATCTGTACCTCGACGTGGCGCGCCCAATCGACGAAACGTTCGATAAAGGCGCCGGCGTCGCGGAAGAACTGTTCTCCCAGCCGTTTGACGCTGTCGTAGGCGTCGCGCAGCGCCGCCTCGTCGTCACAGCGCGTCAGGCCGATGCCGCCACCGCCGGCGGTGCTTTTCAGCATCACCGGGTAGCCGATGCGCCCGGCGGCGGTAACCGCCTGCTCAACGCTCTCCAGCAAGCCGGTGCCCGGCGTCATCGGCACCCCGGCCAACGCCGCCAGCTCGCGCGCCCGGTGCTTGAGGCCGAACTCGCGGATCTGCGCCGCCGTCGGGCCGATAAAGGCGATGCCCGCCGCCTCGCAGGCTTCGGCAAACTCGGCGCTCTCGGACAAAAAACCGTAGCCGGGGTAGATCGCCTGCGCGCCGGTGGCGGCGGCGGCCGCAAGGATCTTGTCGATGCGCAGGTAGCTGTCGGCGGCCTTGTCGCCGCCGAGCGCCACCGCCTTATCGGCTTCGGTGACGTGCGGCGCATTGCGGTCGGCGTCGGAATAAACCGCCACGCTGGTGACGCCCAGGCGTTTCAGGGTACGAATGGCGCGGCAGGCAATTTCGCCGCGGTTAGCAATCAGTACGGTATTAAACATGTTCGTGCCCCTTAAGGCTGGCGACATAAGGCTGCCAGCCGCCAAACTCAGTGATATCCGTGGCGCCTTCCAGCGCCCAGGCTTCGCAGATAAACCCCTTCACCCGCCGGCCGTCCGCCAACAGCAGCGTGCCGATGCCCAAGGGCGCCGGGATTTCCGCCACAAACTCGCCGAAACGGGCCAGCGGGATGTCCCACAGCTCAAGACGGATCGCCGCTCCCTGCGCCACGCGCGCCAGCCCCGGCTTCGGCGGCTCGGTATCAGCCAGCGCGTAGAGGCGGTAACAGGGGGCGGTGACGGTTTGCTCCACCCGCACCGCGTCGCGCTGCGTCAGCTGGACGTTGAGCGGCATACCGCTGAGGTGAGCGCCCACTACCGCCAGACGCACGTGTCCCGAAGACGGCGCCGGCGCGGGCTGCGGCGGCAGTGCCCGGCCGGTAGCCCCGAGCGGTAAGGCGCTTTGCCGTTGCCAGCGCAGGCCAAACGCCGCCAGCGCCCGGTCATGCCAGGCGGGCGCAATCAGGGTGATGCCCGCCGGCAGACCGTCTTCGCGCAGCGGCCCCGGCAACGCCAGCGCGCTCAGATCGGCCAGGTTGGTGAAATTGGTGTAAGTGCCGAACTGCGAATTGAACAGCACCGGCTCCTGCGCCATCTCCGCCAGGGTGCGGATAGTGGGCGCGGTCGGCACCACCAGTGCGTCGAACGGTGCCAGCCGCTGGGCGATTTGCCGCGCCAGCTCGGCGCGCAGGTATTCCGCCTTGTAGGCGTCGCAGGCGCTGTAGCCCAGGCCGTTGCCGACGATGCCGCGCACCACCGGGTCGATAGCCTGCGGACTCGCTTCCAGCACCTGCTCAATCGCCACCGTGCGCTCCGCCACCCAAGGGCCGTAATACAGCTGCTCCGCCAGGGTGCGAAACGGCGCGAAATCGAGGGGTTCCAGCGTGGCGCCGCCCGCCTGCAGCTGCGCCAGCGCACGGTGAAACGCCCGCTCGGCCTGAACGTCACCGAAAAACTCCAGCTGGGCGGGGATGGCGAAACGCGGCGCGGCGGGAATATCCGCCGGCGCGGTATGCGGATCGAGGCGGGAATACGGATCTGCTTCGTCAAAGCCGCTCGCCAGTTCCGCCACCTGCGCCGCATCGGCCACCGTCAGCGCGAAGACCGACACCGTATCGTTCAACCTGCAGGCCGGCACCACGCCGCGGTTGGACAACCGGCCCTTGGTCGGCTTCAGCCCGACGATGTTGTTGAACCCGGCGGGCACGCGCCCCGATCCGGCGGTGTCGGTGCCCAGCGCGAACGGCACCAGGCCGCGCGCCACCACCGAGGCGGAGCCGGAGCTGGAACCGCCGCTGACGTAGCGGCTGTCGAAGCTGTTGACCACCGCGCCATAAGGTGAGCGGGTGCCCACCAACCCGGTAGCAAACTGGTCGAGGTTGGTTTTACCGAGGGCGATCGCTCCGGCGGCGCGCAGGTTGGCGACCACGGTGGCGTCCGCCGCAGCCTGATAGGTGAACGCCGGGCAGGCGGCGCTGGTTGGCCAGCCGCCGACGTCAATATTGTCTTTGATGGCGAAGGGCACGCCGAACAGCGGCAGGCGACTGAGATCGCCGTCGACCGCCGCCAGCAACTGCGCGAGCTGCCGATACTGCTGCTCGCGCTGCGCCGGCGTGGCGAGATACAGCCAGGCGTTATCGTCCGGGTTCAGCCCGGCGATCAGCGTTTCGATCGTCGCGCTGACGCAGGCGAGGCGCTCGCCCGCCGGACGGGTTTGATAATGGTGCTGCCATTCACTGAGGGTAAAACCGCACGCTTCAACAGGGTCGCTCATCGGCTGAATTCCATCTGGTACACAAGATGGGATTCAACAGAGCAACCGGCGTGCCAATTTTTAATCTCATGATTTCAATAAATTATAATTAAAACTTATGACAGCGACGGCGAGCGGCCTGCACCAGCGGCGCGCAGCGGGAGAACAAAAAGAGTGCAATGGCGGGATGACACAGAGGGAAAACCGGGGCGACGACACTCGCCGCCCCGGAGGCCGATGGGGATCAGTCGTTAATGCGTTTCAAACCGACCGGCGTAATGCAATAGGTCTGTTGCTTGCCCTTCTCCGCCAGCCGTAGGTGCTGCATTTCGTTGACGATCGCCAGGCGGTTGTCCGGTTCTTCATGCCGCAGATGGATTACCTCACCGCCGTAACCCGACAGCGGCAACACCCAGGTTTTGGCCGGTTGATTCTGGCTGCCGATGACGTCGTAACTGAGCAAGGTGTTGCCGTCCGCATCCGTCACGCTGAGAAAGGCGTAGCTGTCGGCAAAGTAGTGGTGAGCAATCCCCGCCGCCAGCGTGACAGTGACGGTTTTCTTCACCAGATCGATGGCGCCGGTCAGGAACTGGCGATCGCCAATCCCTTTGCACGCCACGGTAAACGCATTGCCGACGTTAGCGCCCGGCGGCGTATTGTCGGCCGGCAGGCAATCCCGATAGGTCGCCAACAGTGACTCGCGCTGCGGCTCGGCAAAGGCACCGATCGCCAGATAAATATCATCCTTGAACGACGACGATGACGCATAGTAAGCCGGCAACAGGCGACGTAAACGCTGCGCCGCCTGTTCCAGGCGCGCCAGCAGCGCCTGCTCGGGATCGCCGGGCAACGCCGGGTTTTTCAGGCCGCTGGTTTCGATACGCAGCACGTTGGTTTCGTTTTTGTTATCGATGATGCCGGCCGCCGGCGGATTCAAACGCACCCGGCTCGGCTCCACATGGTAAATCTCGATGTCATCGCCCTCGGCAAACGGCAGCTCGTCATGACTTAACGTAGCCTGAGTGCCCTGAATCTCCTTGCTGAAGCGCACCGCGCCCTGCCGATCGCGCAGCATCACCCGGGCATAGGTTTCACCGGGGAAGTAGGCGTGCGGCATGGTGCTGGTCACGTCAACCACCACCGCGCCTTTGGCGCGATCGACGACCACGGTGGCGAAGAGCGCATCGCTCAGGCCCAACAGATTGATCTCCTGCGACACGATCGGCGAAGCGGCTTTGCGCTCAAAACGAAGCGTCACCGCATTTTTCCCCTGTTTCACCGTCAGGTATCCCGCCGTCGGCCGATATTTGCGATCTTTGCCGGTCGGCAACCGCAAGGTATACACGCCGATCGGCAGCGCAGTCAGGGCCAGGGTCGGCGCGTCGATACGAACTTTGTGGGCATAGCGCGCCCCTTCCATCAGGATCAGGTCTTCACCGTAGATCTGCGCAAAGTCATCGATATCCAGACTCAGGGTGACGTCGCCTTTCAGCCCGCTGGCCTTGAGCTGGCAGGAGTCGACCAGCCGCAGCGAGGAATCCAGTTTCAGCTGCGCCTGCACCGCCGACAGACTCTGCGCGTCCACCAGTTGATAGAGCGGATACACCACCTTGGCGTGGCTGAACACATTGCGATCGCGCTGCGCTTGGGTGATCATGCCGCCGGTCAGCTCGACGAACGGCGTCACGTCGATCTGCTCGCCGGCCGCGGCGAAGCTTGCCGACAGCAGATCCAGCAAGGCATGTTCGGACGGCACGAAGCCCGGCGTGTTGCAGCTTTTGCGATATTGCTGATTAAAGTGCGTGAAGGCGTTCTTGCCTGCCTTGTCGACCATCAGCATCGCGAAGAACAGCTTGGAGCGCAGATCCCACTGGTTGAGCGGCGTGCCCTGAGCGATCAAATCGATGATTTTCTTCTCGACGCCGGCCGCGTTGCCGTAGTCATACAGCCACCCCTCCTGGTATTTGCGTTCCCCCAGCATCACGTCCTGATAGCAAGCGGCATAAATATTGTTCCACATCTCACCGGTGGAGAAATATTTGTCGCCCATAAAATGCCCCTGATAGCCGTGCGCGATCTCATGCAGGCTGCCCCAGTTGCTGTCTTTCGGCGTCAGCCAGAAGCTGCTGACCGAGTTGCTGGTTTCCGCCGTCCAGCGGCCGCCGTAATACGCGGCGCCGGCGCCGTGCTTATCGGCCTTCATAAAGTAGCGGTTGCGAATATTGCGATCGGATTCGTGTTCAGCCTCGAACGAGACGCCGGTCAGCGCATTGTAGAAAGTGAAAATGCGATCGTAGTAGGCGATCAGCCCGTCGATGTTTTTCGCTTCGCCCAGCGCCTTCAGCGCCGGTTTACTGATTTTCGGCACCAGCAACACCGCGTACTCCGCATCGACCAGGGCAAACTCGGCGTCCCGGTCGTCCCAACGGGCAAAGAATGCGGCTTCGTTTTCGCCACGGCGATAAACCGGCAGCGCTTTCGCCGTGTCCGGGTACTCGAACTCCAGCGCCGGCTCGCCCTGCCCATACGGCGTATCAATGAACGGCACCGAGACGGCGTTGACCTGGGCCTCGACCCAGCTCGCGCCGACGCTGAATTCCGCCTCCGTTTTGCTGTCGTCATTTAGCAAGCGCAGCGTTAACTTGCCGGTAAACGCCGCGTTGGTCTGACGTACTCGCAGCACTTGCCCGGCGGCGAGAATGATGCCCAGGTGCTGGCGATCGTGATCGATACCTTTGCTCATGCCCGCCGCATCCAGCCAGACCGGCCGGGTCAACGTGTAAAGTGATTGGGTTTTCGTGATGGTTGGCATCCTGCTTTCCTCATGGTTTGGGTGATTGAATTGACCATGAAAAAGTAACCGGAGGGGCGGCCCGCCCTCCATCAATGGCGGATGGCTGAGGGCCTGTACAACAACGATGGGCGGGAGAGCGGCAATAAAAAAGGCGCAACCTTGCGATTGCGCCCGATGTTCGGTGAACGCTGTGCGTTACTCGCCGCGAACGCGCTGCGCCAGCCCTTTGAGGAAGTAGCGCAGCATCTGATCGCCGCACGGGCGGTAGTTCTTGGTGCCTTCTTTGCGGAACAGCGCGCTCAGCTCCGGCTTGGAGATGCGGAAGTCCACCGCGGTGAAGATCTGGTGCATGTCGGTGTCTTTCAGCTCGAACGCCACGCGCAGCTTTTTCAGCACCAGGTTATTGGTGATCGGCAGCTCAACCGCCGGCGCCGGGAACTTGTCGTCCTTGCCGCGCTTGAAGAACACCAGGCCGTTGAGAAAGTGCGCCATCACTTCGTCCGGGCACTTCTCGTAGCCCGGCTCGCCTTCTTTGATCACGTAAGCGTCCATCGCCGACACCGCCACCTCGAAATCGTCCAGTTTGATAATCTCGACCATTTTGGCGTTGTTAATGCTCAGCATATAGCGCACGCTGCGCAGCACGTCGTTGTTCATCATGGGATTGCATTGCCTTTACTTGTCTAACGGGGACGTGCGCATTGTAAAAAAATGCCCCATACCCAAAATAATTGGAGTTGCATCGCGGCGGCAAATTTGTAAGCCCCCGGAGCATAGTTAACTATGTGACCGGGGCGCGCAAATGCAGCCAACAAAGAGGCAGCTCCAAGTATGACGGGTATGGCCGCACACCTTGAATGTGCGGCAGTATAGGGATCGGCAAGGGGTTTCTCAATCGATTTGACTTTTTTGCTGATACAGCGGGATGTCTTCGCCGATGATGTACTTGTTGCGCAGCATCGACGAGACCTTATCCATGATCATCACCACCACCACCAGGATCAGGGTGATGAACATCACCACGTCCCAGTTCCACAGCCGCATGTTTTCCGCGTACACCAGGCCGATGCCGCCGGCGCCGACGAAGCCCAGCACCGCCGCAGAGCGGGTGTTGGACTCGATCTGGTACAGGCTGAGCGCCAGGAAGGTGGGGAACGATTGGGTGAAGATGCCGTAGCGGTGCTTCTGCAACCCGTTGGCGCCTACCGCCGTCAGGCCGCGGCTGGGGGATTTGTCCACCGCCTCGTGCCCTTCGGCGTAAAGTTTGCCCAGCAGCCCGACGTCCTGCATCACGATCGCCAACACCCCGGCCAGCGGCCCCATGCCGACGGCGCGCACGAAGATCAGCCCCCAGATTGCCATGTCGATACCGCGCAGCACGTCCAGCAAGCGGCGCACCAGCACGGAGATCGGCCGCAGCAGCGGCGTCGACATCACGTTGCGCGCGGCAAAGAACGACAGCGGCAGCGCGATCAGCGACGCGGTGATGGTGCCGGCAAACACGATGGCGATGGTGATGCCGATCTGCTGGAAGTAGTACATGAACGGCCAGTTGACGAAGTCATGCCAGACGAACATGCGCAGGAAATAGCGCCCCAGCTGCTGGCAGCCGTTGATAAACTGCGGCCAGCTAATGCCGAAGACCAGGAAGAAGAACACGTAATACAGTACGATCGCCAGCGCGATCAGGCCGACGGTGCGCAGGTAGCGCCCCTGCTGCGCGAAGATCGCCGGATGCTGTTGTTTCAACTGGCGCAGCGTTTCCGCCGACGCCGGAGTGCCCGCTGTCATTTTGCCCCCTCCACCACGCGCTTGCGCAGCTCGCCCGACACGTAGTCGAGCACGGAAACCACCACGATGATCAACAGCAGCGTCATGCTGACCTGATCGTAGCGGTCGAGTTTAATGTTGGTCATCAGCTCCTGGCCGATGCCGCCCGCGCCCACCAGCCCCAAAATGGTCGACTGACGGAAGTTGATCTCCAGCCGCATGAAGCTGTAGGAGAGAAACACCGGCTTCACCTGCGGCCACAGGCCGAAACGCATGCGCTGCAGCGGCGTGGCGCCGCAGGCCGCCAGCCCGCGCACCGGTTTGTTGGAGGCGGTTTCGATCGATTCGTAGAACAGCTTGGTCAGGCTGCCGATGGTGTGCAGCGCCAGCGCCAGGAAGCCGGGAATGGCGCCGATGCCGAACGCCATCACGAACATCACCGCCCACGCCAGCTCCGGCATGGTGCGCAAAAACGCCACCAGCGTGCGGATCGCCAGCCGCACCGAGGCCGGGGTATAGGTATTGCCGGCCGCCAGAAACGCCAGCACGGTCGCCACCAGCACCGAGAAAATGGTCGCCGCCAGCGCCAGCTGCAGGGTCTCCCAGATCAGCGGCAGCTGGATATTCAGACGGTAACCCCAGTAGGCCAGCGAGCCCTCGGTGCGCCCGTCGGCGAACAGCAGAGGCCAATGCAGCGTCGGAATGGTTTCGGCCAGGTAGTCGAAGAAGTGCGGAATAGACACCCAGACGGTGTGCAGGTTGAACTCGGCGAGGTTGCCGGCGCCCAGGTACAGCACCACCAGCCCGAGCGACCACAGCAGCGCTTCGCGCTTTTGCTTGCTGCGGATCCGTTGGTAATAGTGTGCGAAATCGGTATTCAAAAGAGGTCTTCCATCTTTATGGAACAAGGGGTTCAGCACGCTGAACCCCTTCATTCGGACGGCCGAGGCAGCCGGGAATTAACGGTCGCCTTTGGTCAGCTCGCGCTTCATATCGATGATGTTCTGGTATTCCGCCAGGGTGGTGTCACCGATGTGCTGTTTGCCGCCCATCGCTTTGATAAAGCACTGGTGATCGTCTTTATCCAGCTTCTTGATGGCGGTGACCACTTTGGCCTTGAAGTCGGCCGGCAGCGAGTTGCTCACCAGGATCGGGCCGTTCGGGATCAGCGGCGACTGCCAGATGATGCGGATCTGTTTCATCAGGTCCGGGTGATCCATGCGGATCATGCGGGTGAACGCGCCGCTGGTGTAGCCGGTGTTGTAGTCGCCGATCATCGACGCCCAGGTCACCGCGCCTTCGAACTGACCGTTCAGCACGCCGAGGATGTCCTGCTCGTGGCCGCCGGAGAAGGTGACGCTGGAGAAGGTGTTGTTGTATTTGTTGTCGACCGTGCCGCCGAACAGCTTTTTAAACGCCTGGTTCGGGATCAGGAAGCCGGAGGTGGAATCCGGATCGGCGAAGCCGATGGCCTTACCTTTCAGGTCTTCCAGTTTCTGGTACGGACTACCGGCCTTCACCACCACCACCGAGTGGTAGCCGCGCGACTGGTCGACGTCGTCGACCGCGATGCCGACGATGTCCACCGCTTTCGGATCCTTGATGTAGACCGAAGCGAACGACGACGGCGACATGCTCAGCACCAGGTCAATCTTGCCGCCCAGCAGGCCCTGGATCACGCCGGAATAGTCGGACGAGTTGCGCAGCTTGGTATCGACGTTCAGCTCTTTATCCAGGAACTGCTTCACGCACTGGTTATCGCCGATCTGCTGGGTGGCGTTCTGGCCACCGAGAATGCCCAGGTTCAGCTCTTTCGGCGCATCCGCTGCGGCAGCATTAAATACCATCATCGCGCCGGCCATCAGGGTGGTCAGACTCAATACTTTTTTCATTAGGTGTGCCTTGTGTGTAAAGGGTAAAGGTCAAAAGTGCTTCAATGGATCTGATTGGCTTCTTCGCCATACAGCTGGTGCAGGATCCGTTCGTTCAGTTGCGAAGGATGCCCGTCAAACACGATCTTCCCGTGGGCGATGCCGATCACCCGCGAGCAATACTCTTTCACCAGTTCGACCGAGTGCAGGTTCACCATCACCGCGATGCCGTCTTCGCTGATTTTTTGCAGCGCGTCCATGATGCGGCGGGTGTTTTTCGGATCGAGCGACGCGACCGGCTCATCGGCCAGCAGGATTTGCGGGTTTTGCATCAGCGCGCGGCAGATGGCGACGCGCTGCATTTGGCCGCCGGAGAGGTTCTCGGCGCGCTGCAGCGCGTGCGGCAGCATGTTGAGCCACTGCAACAGCTCGATGGCGCGAGCGCGGTCGGCGTCATCGAACAGTTTGAAGAAGGATTTCAGCGTGGAAGTGTGGCTCAGACGGCCCAGCAGCACGTTGGTCATCACGTCCAGCCGCGGCACCAGGCAGAAGTCCTGGAAGATCATGCCGCAGCGCGCGCGCCACTGGCGCATCTGGCGGCCGGCCAGCTGAGCGATATCCTGCGCCGCGCCATCGTCTTCGAAGTGCAGCATCTCGCCGCAGCTGGAAGGAATGGTGCCGTTCAGGGTGTGCAGCAGCGTGGACTTGCCCGCGCCGGAACGGCCGATCACCGCCACGAATTCGCCGGCGTGCAGATCGAAATTGATGTCATCCAGCACGCGCTGCTGCGCTTTGTAGGCCTTGCCGAGTCCCTTTACCGATAATACTTTGCGGGATGCGGCGGCGTGCTGCCCTGGAAAGTCGTGCTGTGCCAATTTTAACAGTGCCTGAGCCATATGATTTCTCTGGTTTCAGTGGCTAATCATTATGGGCACCTATTAACGGATAAGTTTATGACAGTGGGATGATCGTTTTATGGCCGGGGCGTGACGCGTGCCGCCCCGGCGTTCGCCTCACGCCAGGGTGAAGAAGTCCAGCCCCAGCGCCGTCTTGACCTGCTGCAGCGTCTGTTGGCTGACCTGATGCGCGCGGCGGGTGCCGTGCTGCAGGATGCGCGTCAGCTCGCCTTTATCGGCGATGAATTCGGCGCGGCGGGTGCGGATCGGCTCAAGCAGGCTTTGCAGACAATCCTCCAGCAGCCGTTTGATTTTCACGTCCCCCAACCCGCCGCGCCGATAGTGCGCCTTCAGATCCGCCACCAGCGCGGCGTCTTCGCAGAAGGCGTCCAGGTAGGTGAACACCATGTTGCCCTCCACCCGGCCGGGATCGCTGACGTTGAGATGGCCGGGGTCGGTGAACATGCTCATCACCGCCTTGTGCACCTCGTCGGCGCCGGCGCCAAGCTGGATAGCGTTGCCGCGCGATTTCGACATCTTGCCCTGCCCATCCAGCCCCGGCAGACGCCCGACGTTGCTCAACAACGGCTGGCACTCCGTTAATATCGGTTGGCCGACGATGTGGTTGAAACGCCGCACGATCTCATTGGTTTGCTCCAGCATCGGCAGCTGATCCTCGCCGACCGGCACGTGGGTGGCGCCAAAGGCGGTGATGTCCGCCGCCTGGCTGACCGGATAAATCAAAAAACCGGCCGGCAGGCGGCGGGCGAAATCCTTCTCGGCGATTTCGTTTTTCACCGTCGGGTTGCGTTCCAGCCGCGCCACGCTGACCAGATTGAGGTAGTACATCGTCAGCTCGGCCAACGCCGGCAGCGCCGACTGCAGGCAGATCGTGGTCTTGTGCGGATCGATGCCCACCGCCAGATAGTCGGCCACTACATTTAGCACGTTGGCGCTGATTTTTTGCGGGTTGTTGCCGTTGTCGGTCAGGCCCTGCAGATCCGCCACCATCACCGTTTGGTTATGCTGGTGCTGCAGTTCGACGCGCTGGCGCAGCGAGCCGACGAAGTGGCCTAAATGCAGTGGGCCGGTGGCGCGATCGCCGGTAAGAATGGTGTAGCTCATGACAGTGCTCCTGAAGGTCTGTAGACCGCCGGATCAACGCCACAAAAAATAATGCCGCCAAACCGGCGGCATTAAAAAGAGATGTGAATACTCGTGCCGCCTCAGAAGGGGCGCCACCATGACTGATTGTGGGTGGAGTGCATCGATATATTCATGCCATCAAGGTATACCCGCAGCGACAGCGCGTCAATAGCCCGCCGCCGGCGCGTAAGACGGCGTTACACTCCGGCATTTGCGTTCCTGGCCTGACGCGTTAGGGTAAAATCTTCAACCTGAAAAAGGAGCGCATGATGAAGATCGGATTTGCCGGACTGGGTGGGATGGGCAGCGCCATGGCGGCCAACCTGTTGCAGGCGGGCTTCGCCTTAACGGTATGGAACCGCTCGCCGCAGGCGGCGCAGCCGCTGGTGAGCGCCGGCGCGCAGCAGGCCGAACGGCCGGAACAGCTGGCCGATGCCGACGTGCTGATCACCATGCTGGCCGACGATGCCGCCACGCAACAGGTGGTGGTCGACAGCGGGTTGCTGCAACGGATGAAACCGGGTGCGCTGCATATTAACATGGCGACCATCTCAGTCGAACTCGCCAAGCGTTTGACGGCGCTGCATGCAGAACACGGCATCGGCTATCTCGCCGCGCCGGTGCTGGGGCGGGTCGACGTGGCCGCCGCCGGCAAGCTGAATATTCTGGCGGCCGGCGATAGCGAGCTACTGAAGCAAGCGCAGCCGCTGTTCGATGCCCTCGGCCAGAAAACCTGGCACTTCGGCGCCGATCCGGCGCAGGCCAACGTCGTCAAAATCGCCACCAACTTTACGCTGGCCAGCGCCATTGAAGCGATGGCGGAAGGCAGCGCGCTGGTGCGCAACTACGGCGTGTCCGGGGCCGACTACCTGCAGATGCTGAGTAGCACCGTCTTCGCCGCCCCGGCCTATCAGGGCTATGGCGCGCTGATCGCCGCCGAGAAGTATTCCCCCGCCGGATTCCGGCTGGCGCTGGGGCTGAAGGACGTCGGGCTGGCGCTGGCCGCCGGGGCCGACAGCCATACGCCGATGCCGTTCGCCGGGGTGCTGAAAGACAACTTCCTCGACGCGATGGCGCAGGGGGATGCGGATCTGGACTGGGCCGCGCTGGCCAAGGTGGCGGCGCGGCGGGCGGGCCTCAAATAACGAACGGGGGCCTCGGCCCCCGTTTTTCCGTTCTCAGAACACGATGTCCGCCGGCGGCGGCGTAAACAATCCTTCCTGCACATCGATAATCAACAGCGTGGTGGGCATGGCGGCTCCCGAAGAGAAGATAAGTGGCGTCAGCACACCGGCTGGCGCGGGCGGAAAATATGGTCGACGCCCTGCTCACGCAGCCGGTTCACCAGATCGTGCCCGCCGTTCGGCGTGGCGTGCGCCAGCTGCCGCTCGGCGGTAAACACCGGGCTGGCCCAGAACAGGTTCACCGGATCGCCGTACTGCTGCGGCAGAGCCAGGTGCGCGCTATGCGGGTAGAAGGACGACGATAAAATATAACCCTCGTAGCCCAGCGGCGCCACGTCCGACTCCAGCGTATGCCCTTCGCCGATCCAGGTCAGCCGCGCCCACGGCGCGTGCGCGAAACCGGCCAGCGCGCTGGCCATCTGCACCGCGTTGTCTTCGGTCATGTATTGACTGTCGATGGCGATCGCCATCTCCATGCGGCGATAGCGCGAAGCCTCGTCGTTGAACAGGATCTCCACCCACGGCATCGGCCGGATGCTCACCCCCATGGTGAGGAAGTAATAGATGCCGTCGCGCTCGTGCTGGGTGATGGCCATCGGTGGCCACTTGCCCTGATCGATGGCGTAGTACTTCACCGAAGGGCCAAAATGCAGCTCATAGCGCGCCTGAAAATCGCGCTGCATCTTCGGCCACGGATTGCCCTCTTCACGCTGCCAGCTGCGCCAGAACTGGCGGGTGCTCTCCGCCTGCGCATACTGGGTGTTGGTCGAGGCCGAGCCGAGCGGATAAGCCAACGGGCTCTCCTTGATACAGCTGGCGGAATAGCACACCGAATGGTCGATATACAGGCTCCAGCCGGGGATCACCGCCAGCAGTTGGCCGTAATACCACAGGGCCGCGCCGTCGTCGCTTTCGCTCCACACCACCATCAGCCCTTCCGGGTTGAGCGGCGCTTCGCCTTCCAGGTTGCGGCAATACTCCGCCGCCAGCATCGGCGGCTGCCCTTGTTCCAGCGCGGCGCGATCTTCCTGCAGCGGCGCGGCGGCCAGGTTGCGCAGCCAGCAGGCGCGAACCTGATAGCGATCGCTGTAGGCTTCGGCGGGATAAATGTAAAAATAGGCTGCCCGGTGATCTTGCTGAACCACCGCAACCAGCGTCTGGTTCTCATTGCTGACTTCAGCAAGTACGTATGACTCGTTCATATCACCTCAATAGGGTCAGGGCGCGGCAGAATCGGCTGCGCGCCAAAAATGGAATGTGGCTTTGCCCCCAAGTGTAAAACGCATTACTGGCCGGATCACCCGTAAAAGTCTCAAAAGCGGCCGTAAACGAAGATAAACAAAGACTAATTATAGCGGCTGTGGCTCATGACGGCTGAGTGATGCGCCGCACCGCGCGCTGATAGGAGCCGTTGCGCATCGACGCCCCCAGCACCTTGCCGAGGCCTGCGGCGCCCGTTCGCACCAGCCGCCGCCGCAGCGCGCCCGGATGAAAACCGAACTGCCGCTGCGCCCAATCGGGTAACAGATCGATGCCCGCCTGCATCACCACCCCACCGAGCGGGCGCGCCAATGCGCTCGGCGCCGGCGCCTTCAGCAGAATGCGCGCCACCTCTTGCGTGCGTTCATCGCAGACCAGCTGCGGCCGCATCGCCTGCAGGTACTCTTCGACCTCCGCGCAGGACTGAGGAATTGCGGTCGCCCCCAGCGCGGCGGCCACGCGCGCCGCTTCGCGGTAGTATTGATCCTGCAAATCGCGGGAAAGATGGGGGTTGCGGTAGCGCAGGTGGCTGGCCAGAAAACGGCTGCTCTCCGCGACGTGTACCCAGGTCAGCAGCGCCGGATCGCTGGCGGCATAAGGCGTGCCGTCGCTGCCGACGCCGGTCACCCGCAGATGGATGGCTTTGACTTTGGCGATCAGCCGCTCCGCCTCGGCGGTCGGGCCGAAGGTGGTGACCGACACGAACTGGCTGGTACGGCGCAGGCGGCCAATCATATCTTCGCGGAAGTTGGAGTGATCCCACACCCCGGCCAGCGCCAGCGGGTGCAGCATCTGCAGCAGCAAGGCGCTGACGCCGCCGCACAGCATCGAGGTGAAATCGCGGTGTACCTGCCAGATAACCGACTGCGGGCCGAACAAGCCCGGATCGCCCGGTGGGTTCTCAAAATCGACGCCGCCGAGCGCCAGCCCGGTCAGGCTGAGCACCTGTTTTTCTATCGCTGCGCGTACCGCTTCCATCCTGCTGCCCTCTCGCTCATTCAGCGGCCAGTGTATCACGCGGCGGGCGCCCCATTGCGCCCTGCGGCGGTTGAAAGCATTAACTTACTGAATTACAGTTGTTATACCGCTGGCAGAAAGGCGGGCCTATTCGATCCACTGCAGAGGCGCTTTGCAGGGCGTTAACCCACGTTAATTCGGCACTAACCCCACAAAACCTCTATCTAGTTTTTTTCCTCCAACTTAGATAGCAGAGAGTTCGATGATTACCATCAGAGCACGCGCGGCGGAAGACAACGCGCAATTGGCAGATATCTGGCTGCGTTCGGTGCGCACCACTCACCATTTTTTAACCGAAGACAACATCGCACAGCTGTTCCCGCTGGTGCTGAACGACTACCTGCCGGCGGTTAACGTCTGGGTAGCCGAAGAGCGGCCAGGGCACCCCTGCGGCTTTATCGGCCTGAACGGCAACAAGGTGGAGATGCTGTTTATCGACGCCGGTCAGCGCGGCAAAGGGGTGGGCAAAGCGCTGCTGACCCACGCGGAAACGCTGCACGATGAACTGCAGCTGGACGTGAACGAGCAAAACCCGCAGGCCAGCGGCTTCTACCGCCACTACGGGTTTGTCATCACCGGCCGCTCACCGCTCGACGGCCAGGGCAACCCGTTCCCGCTGCTGCACATGAAGCTGGACAAACGCTAGCCCTACCGCCGGCCGCCCGGCGGCCGGTTTTCTCCCCCCTGTTTCACCCACCGTTTTATATATCAAATCAGAATAAGTAATAGAATTTACATTCTTCCTGTCACTATAAACCCTCGGTAGGATTGCCCGGTATTCACCCGCAACAGAGATTCCGTCCGCCACTCCCCGCCGGGTTGTGCCCCGCAGAAAAGCCGAACGATCCCTGTCCGGCGTACCGCGCTCTGGACGGAATGCTGTGATGTATCGATAAGGATCCGCTTCGCTATGATCGTTCTTTCGAACGTTTGCAAAACTTTTGACAGCACACAGGGCCGCGTCGTGGCGGTAGACAACGTCAGTCTGGCGGTAGAGGCCGGGCAAATTTACGGCATCATCGGCTACAGCGGCGCCGGCAAAAGCACGCTCATCCGCCTGCTTAACGGCCTGGAGACGCCCACCAGCGGCCGCATTGACGTAGGCGGCTTCGATATCGCCCGCGCCAAAGGCAGCCACCTGCGCCAGGCGCGCCTGAAAATCAGCATGGTGTTTCAGCACTTCAACCTGCTGTGGTCGCGCACCGTCAGCCAAAACATCGCTTTTTCCATGCAGATCGCCGGCGTGCCCAAGGCGCAGATTGCGCCGCGCGTGGCGGAACTGATCGCGCTGGTCGGCCTGCAGGGGCGCGAAGACGCCTACCCGTCGCAGCTCAGCGGCGGCCAGAAACAGCGCGTCGGCATCGCCCGCGCGCTGGCCAATAACCCGAGCGTGCTGCTGTGCGACGAGGCCACCTCGGCGCTCGATCCGCAGACCACCGACGCCATTCTCGACCTGCTGCTGGACATCAACCGCCAGCTGAAATTGACCATCGTGCTGATCACCCACGAGATGCACGTGGTGCGCAAAATCTGCCACCGCGTAGCGGTGATGGAAAACGGCCGCATCGTCGAAGAAGGCCCGGTGCTCGACGTGTTCACCCGGCCACAGCAACCGATCACCCGGCAGTTCGTCAAACAAGTGTCGCAGTATGCGGATACCGAAGAGAGCTTCAACCCGCTGCTCACCGCCCATCTGCCGGGGGCGATTTTCAAGCTGACCTTCGTGGGCGTGCAAACTCACCAGGCGGTGATCGCCGAAGTGATCCGGCGCTACGCCCTGACCATCAACATTCTGCACGGCAAGATCAGCCACACCCTCAACGGTTCGTTCGGCGAACTGTACATCCACGCCGAAGGCAACGAACAACAAGTCGCCGACATGCTCAGCTTGCTACACGAAAGAGACATCGCCGTCGAGGTTATCCAACATGATTGAATCCCTGTTCCCCCACCTGCGTCTGGATCAACTGTGGGACGCCACCTGGGAAACGCTGTACATGACCGGCTTCGCCGGCTTGGCCACGCTGGTGCTGGGCATCGTGCTCGGCGTGCTGCTGTTTTTAACCTCGAAGGGCCAGCTGTGGCAGAACCGGGCGGTCTACTCGCTGATCTCCGTACTGGTCAACGTCTTCCGCTCCATTCCGTTCATCATTCTGATCGTGCTGCTGATCCCGTTCACCAAATCGCTGATCGGCACCATTCTCGGCGCGGACGCGGCCCTGCCGGCGCTGATCGTCGGCGCGGCGCCGTTCTACGCCCGGCTGGTAGAGATCGCGCTGCGCGAGGTCGACAAAGGGGTGATCGAAGCGGCGCGCTCGATGGGCGCCAAAAACCGCACCCTGATTTTCCGCGTATTGCTGCCGGAGAGCTCGCCGGCGCTGGTTTCCGGCATCACCGTCACCCTGATCGCGCTGGTGAGCTACACCGCGATGGCCGGGGTGATCGGCGCCGGCGGCCTGGGCAACCTGGCCTATCTGGAAGGGTTCCAACGCAACCACAGTGACGTGACGCTGGTGGCGACGCTGACGATTCTGCTGATCGTTTTCGTCATTCAGTTCATCGGCGACACCCTGACAAGAACGCTCGATAAACGTTAATTAACCAAGGAAAACGATGATGAAAAAGCACCTACTGATGTTGGCTTTCGCCTCCGTCGCCACCCTCGCCTCTTTTGGCGCCACGGCAGCGACCAAGCTGGTGGTCGGCGCCTCCAACGTGCCGCACGCCGAGATCCTCGAACAGGCCAAGCCGATACTGGCGAAGGAAGGCATCGATCTGCAGATCAAGCGCTTTCAGGACTACATCCTGCCGAACACCGCGCTGGCCAGCCACGACATCGACGCCAACTACTTCCAGCACGTGCCTTACCTGAACTCGGTGCTGAAAGACCACGCCGACGACAAGAGCTACGACTTCGTCAGCGCCGGCGCGATCCATATTGAGCCTATCGGCATCTACTCGAAGAAGTACAAGAGCCTGAAGGATTTGCCGGAAAACGGCAAAATCATCATGCGCGACGCGGTGGCAGAAGAAGGCCGCATCCTGTCTATTTTTGAGCGGGAAGGCGTGATCACGCTGAAGCCGGGGGTGAGCAAGGTGGACGCGCGCATCAGCGACGTGGTGGAAAACCCGAAACACCTGAAGTTCCAGGCCAACGTTGAGGGCGCGCTGCTGCCGCAAATGTACAACAATGACGAAGGCGACGCGGTGGTGATCAACGCCAACTACGCCATCGACGCCGGGCTGAATCCGACCAAAGATCCGATCGCGGTCGAAAGCGGCGAAAACAACCCGTACGCCAACATCATCACCGTGCACAAGGCCGACGTGAACAAACCGGAGATTGTGGCGCTGGTCAAGGTACTGCACTCCAAACCGATTCAGGACTTTATCCGCGAGAAATACCAGGGCGCGGTGATCCCGGTCAATCAGTAATGGGTTACACGGCCCGGTAAAAGCCGTAATGCTGGTCAGTTAGCGTTTTATGCAGGCGTTCGTGAAATTTTCGGTCGATAAAAGTGAGATGCTCTATGTGGCTCACGCACCTCGACCGAGCCAGGGGCCGCGCCTTCGGCCCCTCCAATTGCCGTTCATGTTGGCCACAGAGAAATGCAGGACATTTACGGCA
The DNA here is from genome assembly GCF_002935055.1 of Serratia sp. SSNIH1. Taxonomy (NCBI): domain Bacteria; kingdom Pseudomonadati; phylum Pseudomonadota; class Gammaproteobacteria; order Enterobacterales; family Yersiniaceae; genus Serratia; species Serratia sp. SSNIH1. The sequence goes on along the minus strand of NZ_CP026383.1, from coordinate 1,927,241 downwards.
ATTCCCCTGCACAGAACGCCCAGAGGCTGGATAAAAAATGCCACTCAGGATTAACTGAGCGGCATTACGGTAAAAGCCGGGCCGGTTGTTACACCTTATTGCCAATCTGGCTGAGCCGCGGCCACACCAGCATCAACGCCTCCAGCAACCGCAGCAGATCGCTCCGGCTTGCCCCTTCGCGCGCCTGCACCGACATGCCTTCAATGGTGCAAATCACGTACTTCGCCAGCAGCGCGGTGTCGGTTTTCGCCAGCAGTTCGCCCTGCTGCACCTTGCGATCGAAGCAGCCCTTCAGCGCCGCTTCCTGCGCATGATGCTTCCTGCGCAGCATCTGGGCGACGTCATCGGATGCCGACGACAGCGCGGCGGAGGCGCACACCATAAAGCAGCCTGACGGCGTGTCGGGGTCGGTAAATATCTCGGCGGAAGAACGCACGTAGGCTTCGACGATCTCGGCCACCGGCAGATCCTGCTCCAGCATTTGGTTGGCGCAAACCGTATATTTCTGCAGATAGCGCTCCACCGCCGCGCGGAACATCCCTTCTTTGTTGCCGAATTCCGCATACAGCGTTGGCGCCTTGGCGCCGGTCACTTCCACCAGATCGGCCAGCGAGGTAGCTTCATAACCGTGCCGCCAGAACAGATCGAGCGCGCTTTCCAGCGCCCGCTCGCGATCAAATTGTTTCGGTCTGCCACGGCTTTTTTTGCCGCAGACCGTTTCATTGATGCTCATCGTCCTCTCCTCTCCCGCTCCACAGCAGGGTTAGCACAAATAACTTAACGATCATTATAAAAAAATATTGCGCCCTCGTCGAGAACCTATTAGCATTTAGTTATCGATCGTTAAGATAAGTTAACGAAGCGGATTAAAACCCTCTATTCACCGTTATCGGAAAGGAAATAACATTATGAAAAACTTAAAATTAACCTTAGCAGCTCTCACTCTGGCCAGCCTTTCCTTCGGCAGCTTCGCCGCCGATTTAGTCCAGAGCCAACCGGGTGACCAGCAGAAAGTGGGCGTCATCACCGTCAGCGGCGCATCCGATCTGACCTCGCTGGAAAGCAGTCTGGCAGCCAAAGCCGATCAGGCCGGTGCAAAATCCTTCCGCATCATCGGCGCTGGCGGTAACAACCAGCTGCACGGCACTGCAGAAATCTATCAATAACAACGCATTAAGCCAACAGATTGCCTGTTCATTTGCTCACAACGCCAGGGCGTAAAAAAAATTAATTAACGAGCATTAAAAAAATACTTGCAATCTGTCAAACCGGCATCTAACATTAAATTATCGATCGTTAATTAATTTAACGACCTTACCAAACAAACATTGTAAAGAACACAGATAGGAAATAAGACTATGAAAAACCTGAAAATGACCATCGCCGCCATCGCACTGGCTTCCGTCTCCTTCGGCAGCTTCGCCGCCGAACTGGTCAACGCTCAACCGGCCGATCTGCAAAAAGCCGGCGTCGTCACCGTCAGCGGTGCGTCCGACCTGAGCAGCCTGGAAAACAAACTGGCGGCCAAAGCCGACGCAGCCGGCGCCAAATCCTTCCAGATCATCGCAACCACCGGCGACAACAAACTGCACGGTACCGCGATCATCTACAATTAATTGCCACACCGGCAATCGCGCAAAAGGGCGGCTCAGGCCGCCTTTTGTTTTATCTGCCCGCCAACGCGCCGGTCGGTTTACGGGATCCACCCCAGCAGTCTGAACCACAGATAATCCAACGGCACCAGCAGCGCAAAGCTGAGCGCGGCCAACAGCAGGCACAGCTTCAACCCTTCTCGCGCCGGCACTTTGCCCATCCCCATCGCCACCACGATCGGCGAAGCCTGATACGGCAGCAGCGGCGTGGCGTAACCAATCACCTGGGTCATCAGCACCGTCAGCAGCGGCAGGCCGCTGCCCGCAGACAACGCCTGCGCCAGCGGGGTAAACAGCGCCGGCACGCCGTTGGCGGTCACCACGAAATTCAGCAATGCGGTGATCCCCACCAGCGACCCGAATGCGGTGAATGGTTTGCCGTGCAGATCCGGCATCATCGCCAGCAGCGCACCGCCCAGCCGATCGCCAAGCCCTGAGTGGCTGACCAGCGCGGTCAACCCCAGGATCCCCGCCACGTAGATGCAGGTGCGCACGTTAACCCCGGCGGCGAACTGCTCGCCGTTGAGAAACCCGATACGCGGCAACAGGCAGAAGCAGGCCGCCGCCAACCCTATCCAGGCGGGAGCGATGCCGTGCCAGCTGTCGGTCATCCACAGCAACACCGTGGCGCCCAACAGCGCGATCAGCCGCCATTCAGCGGCGCTGAGCGGAGTTTGCGCCGCCTCGGCCGCCACCGGCTGCGGCCGCGCACGGAACAGGCCGCAGATGCACAGCGTCAGCAGCGCGCCTTTGGCGAACCCGAGCACCGGGGCGTGCAACAGCAGGTAAGAAAGATAGGCGAAGTGGCTGCCGTAGGCGCTTTCCGCCGCGCCGCTCATCACCAGGTTGGGCACGTTGGCCGGCAGGATGCTGGCGGAGAGCTGGAAGGTGCCGAACCCCACCGCCAGTGCCAAACCGATGCGGCCGCGCGTGCCCTCAGCCAGACCGGCGCGATCGGCCAACGCCATGACGATCGGCATCAGCAGCGTAATGCGCCCCATGTTGGAAGGCATGACAAACGCCAGCGCGTAGCTTATCGCCACCACCCCGCCCACCAGGCGGAGCCAGGAGCCGGCCAGGTGCGGCAAGAGCCGGTTGGCCAGGCGATCCGCCAAGCCGGTGCTGCGGATGGCGGTGCCCAGCACGAAACCGCTGAGCACCAGCCAGAATGCGGAAGACGCGAAACCGGAAAAGGTCACCGCGGCGGGCGCCAGCTGCAACACCATCACCGCCGCGAAGAACAGCAGCGCAACCAAATACTCCGGCAAGCGGGCGCTGGCCCATAGCGTGATGACCACCAGCGTGACCAGCGCGGGCAGCGCCATCGGATCCCCCAACATAGTTTCCTCCCTGATAAAACGTTGTGATTGTTATCAAACGGTTAACAGGGTGGCACAAGGCGCGGGCGCTAACCTTGAAACCGCTCACATATCGTCGTTCTTCAGATTTTTCAGCATGCACACGTTACAGCCGTGATGGCCGGTGTTGCCGCGCCGTTCCGTCAGCAGCGTGAATCCCAGCGCGTAGTACAACCCGATCGCCTCTTTCAACTGTTCGGTGGTTTCCAGGTAGCAGTAGCGATACCCCGCCGCCCGCGCCGCCTTCAGCGCCTGCACCACCATATAGCGCGCCATGCCCAGCCCACGCGCGCCGGGTTTGAAGAACAGCTTTTGCAGCTCGCAATAGCCGGGCTCTTCGCCCGCCAGCGGCGCCATGCCGACGCCCCCCCACCACCTGCCCGTCACGCTCCAGCACCCAGTAGTGGCCGCCGTTGTCGCGATACAGACCGGTCAGACGATCGAGATCCGGATCGTGCAGGCTGACGCCTTCCATCTTGTCCATGCCGTACTCACGAAACACGTCGCGAACGATCGCCGCCATCGCCGCATCGTCGCGCGCGGCAATCGGCCGCACCCGCAGGTTAGCGTCGCGCTGTTTGCGCGCGCTGCGCAGCGCCGCAGTCATCTTTTTCATCGCCGCGGTGGTGCTCGCCAGCTCATCGTCGTCCAACTGCGCCAGCGCCGCCTGCATAAAACCGTCGGCGTCGCTCTCGATGCCGGCCAGCGCCTTGCCGCCCTTTTTACTCAGCCGATGCAGGTTGTGCCGCTTGTCATCCGGATGATCCACCGTTTCTATCACACCGGCGGCAACCAGGCTGCGCAGCGCCCGGCTGGCGCTGGCTTTGTCGATGCAAAGCCGGGCCGCCAGCTCGGTGACGCCCAGCGGCTGCTCGCTGACTTCAATCATCAGATGGATCTGCAGCGGCGAAAAGCGCGAGCCGTTGCTCTGCTTGTTCAACATGCCGAATTCTCTGACCAAACTGCGCGCCAATGCTCTGAAATCCCTGATGTTCACGACGTTATGCTCCCCTGTTCTTCCACCTTCACGCTAGGTTGGATGGATTATTGGTTGATAGTGTTACCTAATTTCGAGCATAACGATAACGCATAAACAATCGCGAATGAATAACCAACGGGATATCTGAATATGTCAAAATATTTCATTAACTAGAATTTAAAACCAATTAATTAGTTATTTAAAAAACTAAAATCCAAACTTAAATTTAAAATTAAAATAAAAAACCAATAATAATGAGAGTAAAAACATCAAAATTTGATAAATAAAAAAATAAAACAAATATCTATTTGAAAAATAAGATATAAAAATTAAAATGTGAAAACTTGATATCAACAACTTAACCGCTATCTGGTCAACGTCGGTTACATATTTACGCCTGCCTTCCCGCGCCTCCCTGCGCCATTGTCCCTTTTGGCAAAAGTAGCCCATGCTTTAACGGCTCCTCTCCTTCTTGCTAACCGGGACGCTGGCTCATGACGAAAAAAACCACCCTGCTGCAATTCTTCCACTGGTACTACCCCGACGGCGGCAAACTGTGGCAGGAGGCCGCCGAGCGCGCCCCGCACCTGGCCGAACTGGGCATTACCGACCTGTGGCTGCCGCCTGCCTACAAGGGCGCTTCCGGCGGCTACTCCGTCGGCTACGATACATACGATCTGTTCGATCTCGGCGAATTTGACCAGAAAGGCAGCGTGGCCACCAAATACGGCGACAAGGCGGCGCTCGAACATGCCGCCACTACGCTGCGCGAACACGGCGTGGGGGTGCTCTACGACGTGGTGTTCAACCACAAGCTCGGCGCAGACGAGAAAGAACAGGTACACGTGTTCAAGGTGGACGCCAACAACCGCAACGACATCGACGACCAAGGCTTCGACGCGCTGGCCTACACCCGCTTCACCTTTCCCGGCCGCCAGGGCGTGCATTCCGAGTTCATCTGGGATTACACATGCTTCAGCGGCGTCGATTACGTTGAGCAGCCGGACGACAAGGGGGTGTTCAAAATCGCCAACGACTATGGCGACGACGGCTGGAACGATCAGGTCGACGACGAAAAAGGCAACTACGACTATCTGATGGGGGCCGACGTGGAGTTCCGCAATGCCGCCGTGACGGAGGAGCTCAAATACTGGGCGCGCTGGCTGTTGGAAAGCCTGCCGTGCGACGGCTTCCGCCTGGACGCCGCCAAACACATTCCCGCCTGGTTCTTCAAAGAGTGGGCGGATCACGTGCGCGGCAGCGCGCAGCGCGACCTGTTTATCGTCGCCGAATACTGGTCGCACGATCTGAGCGCGCTGCAACAATACATCGAGCTGGTGGACGGCAAGGTGATGCTGTTCGACGTGGCGCTGCACCTGAAGTTTCATCAGGCGTCGAAACAGGGCGACGGCTTCGACATGGCGCAAATCTTCACCGATACCCTGACCGCCGCCGATCCGGCCCACGCGGTGACGCTGGTCGCCAACCACGACACCCAACCGCTGCAATCGCTGGAAGCGCCGGTAGAACCCTGGTTCAAGCCGCTGGCCTACGCGCTGATCCTGCTGCGCGAACAGGGCGTGCCCTGCGTGTTTTACCCCGACCTGTATGGCGCCAGCTACCGCGACAAGGGGCGCGACGGCGGCGAGTACCAGATTGACATGCCGGCGATCCCGGAGCTGGAGAAGCTGATCGCCGCCCGCCAGCGTTTCGCCAACGGCCCGCAAACCGACTACTTCGACGACAGCCACTGCGTGGCCTTCAGCCGCGCCGGCACCGCCGAGGCCCCCGGCTGCGTGGTGGTGCTGACCAACGGCGGCGAGGGCGGCAAGACCGTCGCACTGGGCACCGATTTGGCGCACACCGCCTGGCGCGATTTCCTCGGCAACCGTCAGGAGGAAATCACCACCGACGACCAGGGCAGCGCCCATTTCCCGGTCAACGCCGGCAGCGTCAGCGTCTGGGTGCCGGCCGCCAGCCTGTGAGCGCCCGCCGCCGCGTAATGATGACGCGGCGGCAAAACTAATGTTTGCCTTTCGGGTCTAACTTACGCTATCAACTGCGCAAGCCATTCACACCGGAGCCTAAATAGGGTACAAGGCTGCATGAAAATTCCAAAACGACTCCAGCCGCTGGTTGATGACGGGTTAATCGACGACGTCATCCGCCGGTTGAAAAGCGGCAAAGAAGCCGATGTGTTTATCGTGCGTTGCGGCGATGAGATCCGCTGCGCCAAAGTGTACAAAGAGGCCGAGAAGCGCAACTTCAAACAGGCCGTTCACTATCAGGAAGGGCGTAAGGTGCGCAACAGCCGCGACGCGCGCGCCATGAGCAAAGGCTCCAAATTCGGCCGTCAGCAGCAGGAAGAAGCCTGGCAAAACACCGAAGTGGACGCGCTGTATCTGCTGGCCAAGGCCGGGGTGCGGGTGCCGCAGCCGGATATCTGCCTGGACGGCGTGCTGCTGATGGAGCTGATCACCGACGAAGAAGGCCTGGTGGCGCCGCGCCTGAGCGATGTCATCCTGACGCCGGAACAGGCGCGCGCCGATCACGCCCTGATGATGAACTACGCGGTGCGCATGCTGTGCGCCGGGCTGGTGCACGGCGATCTGTCGGAATTCAACGTGCTGATGGATAAAGACGGGCCGGTGATCATCGATCTGCCGCAGGTGGTGGACGCCGCCGCCAACAACCACGCCAAAAGCATGTTCGAGCGCGATATCGGCAATCTGGCCGAGTATTACGGCCAGTTCGCGCCGGAGCTGCGCGACAGCCAATACGCCAAAGAGATTTGGGCGCTGTATCAGGAAGGCAACCTGACGCCGGACAGCGTCCTCAGCGGCCGGTTCAGCGAAACCCTGAAACGCGCCGACGTCGGCTCGGTGCTGGAAGAGATCCAGGCCGCCGGCGAGGAACATCAACGCCGCATGATGGCGCGCAACGCGGAAGAGTAACGCGCCGCGCTATTCGACGCGAAACACGTCCGGCCGCTGCGGCGTCGCCGCCTCGTGATAGATATCCCCCAGATAGCCGGCGATCTCCTCTTCACGCAGATCGGCCGGCAGCACGATATCGTAGCTGGGGGCATATTTGCGCTCCGGCAGCGTCACGCGGAACAGCCGCCATTCGTCCCCGATGCGCTTCACGCCCAGCAGACGGCCGAATACGTTAAAAATCATCATCCGCCATTCCCCCTCTCGTCACTTTCAGGCTATAACACTGTGATGCCGCCGCAGTGAAAAGGAAAGCGTATGAGTGAAAAAACGCCGCAGTTCTGGCGCGATCCGCAGTTGCCGTTCGTCGAAGCCCGCGCCATCGCGGATGGCCGCCAGGTGTGCTACAGCCTGCACAGCCACGAATTCTTTTCCATCGGCGCCATCACCGGCGGCGTCAGCACCTATGTGAACGGCGAGCGGCGCATGCAGGTCAGCGCCGGCGATCTGGTTGTCATCAACCCGCAGCAGGCGCATGCCTGCAACCCCATCGCCGATCGCCGTTGGTCGTACATCATGTTCTATCTCGATCTCGCCTGGCTCGGCGCGCTGCAGCAGGAGCTGCTCGGCGGCGACGGTGACCGTTTTGTTCCGTTCAGCCAGCCGCTCAGCCGCGATCCGGCGCTGTTCCACGGCCTGAACCGGCTTTATGCGCTGCTGACGGATCCGCTGTGCTGCGCGCTGGAAAAACAGATCGCCATGGTGGAGTATTTCAGCGCCCTGCAGCGCGGGCTGGGCGATGCCCGCCAGCCGGAGACACCGGCGCATACCCGACTGGAAGCGGCGGCGGCGTTTATCGACGCGCACTGTACCCGGCCGCTGACGCTGGACGACATTTGCCGCGCCGCCGCGCTGTCCCCTTCTTACCTGATCCGCGCCTTCCGCCAGCGCTACGGCATGACGCCGCACGCCTATCTGGTCAATCGCCGCGTGCAGCACGGCCATCGGCTGTTGAAGAGCGGCCTGCCGATCGCCGCGGCCGCCAGCGAAAGCGGCTTTGCCGATCAGGCGCACTTCCAGCGCACCTTCAAGCAGCTGCTGGCCGCCACGCCGGGGCAGTATCAAAAACCCTCCGCCAGCAGATAGCAGGCGCTGGCCGCCAACAGCAGCGCCATCGTCCGGTTGAAACGCCGAACGTTGCGCGCCTGCCTGAGGAGGCCGCGCAGCATCGCGCCGACATAGGCCCAGCAGGCCACCGAGGTATAGCAAATCACGAAGTAGAGCCCGGCGAACTGCCACAGCAGCCGGATGTCGCCGTCGCCGACAAAGGCGCCGAGGCTGGCCACCGACGCCAGCCACGCCTTGGGGTTCAGCCATTGCATCAGTGCGCCGTACCAACAGGAAGGCGCCCGCGCCGCGCCGTTGCCCAATCTGCCGTCGTCAAACGCCAGCCGATAGGCCATAAACAGCAGGAAGGCCACGCCGGCCCACTGAATCAAGCGGGTCAGCGCCGGCCACAGGGTCAGCAGCTGGTGCATGCCCAATCCCAGCAGCACCAGCAACAGGGTAAACCCCAGCGTAGCGCCGAACACGTGGCGCTGGGTCGCGCTAAAGCCGAATTGCGCCCCGGCGCTCAATGCGACGATGTTGACCGGACCGGGGGTAATGGAGGCCGCCAGCGCAAACGCGGCCATGGAAAGGTAGATATTCATGATGGGTACCTGAGAAAGTATTCACAGGCCCCAGAATGCCGGCCGCCGCCGACACCGTATTGAACAGAATTGCCCTGTTCGGTTTAACGCGCGATCGCCGCCCGGCGGCGCGGCAGGCCGAAGGTGTTGACCGCCATGCCGGCCAGCACCAGCAATGCGCCGCCGAACTGCGCCGGCGACAGCGCTTCGTCCAGCAGCAGCCAGGCGGCGAACAGCCCGACCAGCGGTACCAGCAGCGTCAGCGGCGCAACCCGCCAGGTTTCATAACGCCCCAGCAGGCTGCCCCACACTGAATAACCGAACAGCGTGGCGGCGAACGCCAGGTAGGCAACCGCCAGCCAGGTGCCGACCTGCACATGGCTCAGGCTGCTCAGCACCGCCTGCGGGCCGTCGAACAGCCAGCTGCAGGCCAGGAACGGCACGACCGGGATCGGCGCGCTCCACACCACCAGCGATAAAATATTACGCTGCGGGAAACCGGCCAGGATCTTCTTGTTGGTCAGGTTGCCCAGCGCCCAGGAAAACGCCGCCGCCAGCGTCAGCAGCAGGCCCGCCAGGGGGACCGCGCCGCTGCCCGGCTTATGCAGGCTGGCCTGCATAAGCACCAGCATGCCGCCGCTGGCGATAGCGATGCCGACAAAATGGTTGACGCGCAGCTTTTCGCCCATCAGCACGACACCCAACAGCAGGGTGAAGAACACCTGCGCCTGCAGCACCAGCGAAGCCAGCCCCGCCGGCATGCCCACCTTGATGGCGACGAACAGAAACGCAAACTGCGCGAAGCTCATGGTCATGCCGTACAGCAGCAGCCATTTCCACGGGATCGTCGGGCGCGGGATAAAGAAGATCGCCGGCAACGCCACCAGCAAGAAACGCATCCCGGCCAGCAGAAACGGTGGCATGCCCTGTAAACCGAACTTGATCACGACGAAATTCACGCCCCAGATCACCACCACCAACAGCGCCAACAGCCGATCGCGCAATGTCATCCTCGCCCCGCTTATCCCATTGAAAATTCGCTTTAGCTTGCAGGTTACAACCAAACCGGGCGCATGGACACCGGCAAACGCCGGCGATTATTCAGGCATCAGGCCGATAAAGGTGGTCTTCTTGCGCGGGCCGGTCATCAGCGCTTCCAGCTTCTCCACGCACTGCAGGTAGTGCGGGGTCTGCTTGTGCGCCGCCACCGCCTGCTCGTCGCGATAGGCTTCGTAGATGTAAAACCGCGTCGGAATCTGTTCGTCCTGCAGCACGTCGAAGCGCAGGTTGCCCGGCTCTTCGATTGCCCCCAGGTGATTGGCGCGGAAAACATCGATAAATTCGTCGATTTTGTCTTGTTTAACGTTGATCTCAACCAATGTGACGTGCATGGCAACTCCTTGTTTAAACGGCGTACCGCAAAATGACTCTTTCCAACCATAGGTTTATTCCCGTCGATTGCCCGCCGCAACGGCAATTTTGCCGCCTGGCTCACAAATCGCATCGGCGACGCCCACTCCTCCCCCGGCGGGGTAAGGCGGCGGCATCTATAGTTAACACTCCTCCCCCTGAGAGCATAGGCTATGGATAACTACTTGATGGCGCTGGACGCAGGAACGGGCAGCATTCGCGCGGTGATCTTCGATGTGGCGGGCAACCAGATAGCGCACGGCCAGGCGGAGTGGCAACACCTGGCGGTGCCGGGCGTGCCCGGCTCGATGGAGTTTGACCTCAGCCACAACTGGCAGCTGGCCTGCCAGTGCATTCGCCAGGCGATGCAACGTGCAGGCTTGAGCGCTCAGGCGATCCGCGCGGTGGCCTGCTGTTCGATGCGTGAAGGCATCGTGCTGTACGACCGCAACGGCGTGCCGATCTGGGCCTGCGCCAACGTCGATGCGCGCGCCAGCCACGAAGTCAGCGAGCTGAAAGAGCTGCACAACCACGGCTTCGAACGCGAGGTGTATCAATACTCCGGCCAGACGCTGGCGCTGAGCGCCATGCCGCGCCTGCTGTGGCTGGCGCACCATCGGCCGGACATCTACCGCCAGGCGGCGACGCTGACCATGATCAGCGACTGGCTGGCCAACATGCTCAGCGGCGAGCTGGCGGTCGATCCTTCCAACGCCGGCACCACCGGCATGCTGGATCTGACCAGCCGCGACTGGTGCCCGGCGCTGCTCGACATGGCCGGGCTGCGCGCCGATATTCTGTCGCCGGTGAAAGAGACCGGCAGCGTGCTGGGGCGCGTCACCGAACAGGCGGCGCAGGAGAGCGGGCTGCTACGCGGCACCCCGGTGGTGATGGGCGGCGGCGACGTGCAGCTCGGCAGCCTGGGGCTCGGCATCGTGCGCGCCGGGCAGACGGCGGTGCTCGGCGGCACCTTCTGGCAGCAGATCGTCAACCTGCCGGAGCCGGCCATCGATCCGGAGATGAACATTCGCATCAACCCCCACGTCATTCCCGGCATGGCGCAGGCGGAATCCATCAGCTTCTTTACCGGCCTGACCATGCGCTGGTTCCGCGATGCCTTCTGCGCGGAGGAAAAATTGCTGGCGGAGCGGCTGGGGGTCGATGCCTACAGCCTGCTGGAAGAGATGGCGGCCAGAGTGCCGCCGGGCGCCTACGGCGTGATGCCGATCTTTTCCGACGCCATGCATTTCAAAACCTGGTACCACGCGGCGCCGTCATTCATCAATATGTCGATCGACCCGGAGCGCTGCAACAAACAGACGCTGTTCCGCGCGCTGGAAGAGAACGCCGCCATCGTCTCCGCCTGCAACCTGGAGCAGATCGCCGCCTTCTCCGGCGTACAGGCGCGCTCGCTGGTGTTCGCCGGCGGCGGGGCCAAGGGTAAGCTGTGGAGCCAGATCCTCAGCGACGTCACCGGTTTGACGGTGCGGGTGCCGGTGGTGAAAGAGGCCACCGCGCTGGGCTGTGCGATCGCCGCCGGCGTCGGCGCCGGGCTGTACGAGTCGCTGGCCGAAACCGGCGAGCGCCTGGTGCGCTGGGAACGCGAACACCAGCCGGACATGGCCCACCACGCGCTGTATCAGGAACAGAAAGAAACCTGGCGGCAGGTTTACGCCGATCAGCTGACGCTGGTGGATAACGGCCTGACCACTTCGCTGTGGAAAGCGCCGGGGCTGTGAACGCCACGCGGCATTCGGTCATAACCTTATGCCGTTTTATTCCTTTCCCCTCAGCGCGGCGCAAGCCGCGTTTTCACCCGCCGCCGGCGATTGTTTCCCCTCAGAAACAGTGTAACCACCGCAAACGGATTTATCCGCGGCTTCGGCCTGCCGTAGATTGTGACTTCGGTCACATCGCGCCCCGAGCGCGGCCTGCGCATTCACCCAAGACGAGCGGCATTATGCTGAATAATAAAGATAAACCTGCATCATCCCCGTGGCCGGCGATCTTCTCGCTGACGGTCGCCTGTTTTGTCATGGTCACCACCGAGTTTCTGCCGATCGGCCTGCTGACCAACATCGCCCCTTCGCTCGGCGTCAGCACCGGCACCGCCGGGCTGATGGTCACCATGCCCGGCATCGTAGCGGCGGTGGCCGCCCCCGCATTAAGCCTGATTTCCGGCCGCCTGGACCGGCGTTTACTGATGCTGGGACTGTCGCTGCTGCTGATCGTCTCCAACCTGGTGGCGGCGCTGGCCGTCAACTTCCCGATGATGCTGCTGGGCCGCGTACTGCTGGGCATCTGCGTCGGCGGCTTCTGGTCGTTCGCCGCCAACTACGGCCGCCATCTGGTGCCGGAAGCCAACCAGGGCCGCGCCACCGCGCTGATCCTCAGCGGCATCTCGGTCGGCGCGGTGTGCGGCGTGCCGGCGGGGGCGCTGATCGGCGATCTGTTCGGCTGGCGCGCCGCCTTCTTCGGCGGTGCGGCATTGGCGGTCGGCGTACTGCTGGCGCAGCTGCGTTTGCTGACCTCGGTGCCGCCTTCCCGGCCGGTCACGCCGCGCGATCTGGTGCTGCCGCTGCGCCTGCCGATGGCGCGCATCGGCCTGATCGCTATCGTGCTGCTGTTCATCGGCCACTTCGCCGCCTACACCTATCTGCGGCCCCTGCTGCAACAGGTGTTCGTCCTTAGCCCGTCGGCAATCTCGCTGCAGCTGTTGGCCTATGGCGCCATCGGCCTGCTGGGCACCTTCCTCGGCGAGCGTCTGGGGGAATACAGCCTGCGCGCCACCTTCATCCTGATCGCCGCCATGCTGGCAGCCATCCTCATCGTCTCGCCGCTGCTCAGCGGCCTTGGCGGCGCCACACTGATGGTGATGGTCTGGGGGCTGGCCTTCGGCGCGGTGCCGGTATGCGCCACCAACTGGATGTTCGCCGCGGTGCCGCAGGCGCCGGAAGCCGGCCAGGCGCTGCTGGTATGCGTGGTGCAGATCGCACTGGCCTCCGGCGCACTGCTGGGCGGCGAGGTGGTGGACTGGCAGGGCGTCAGCAGCGCCATGCTGTTCGGCGGCGCACTGATCCTCTCCGCCGCGTTGGTGTTCGGCCTCAGCTTGCGCTCCGGCGCGATTGGCGCTAAACAGTGTTAATCCTTATTTATCCGCAGAAACGCGCCCCGGCCGCCGCCGGGGCGTTGCGCTGAGAGCCTATGGACCATCATCTACTCGCCATCCGGGTGTTTAACCGCGTGGTGGAAACCGGCGGCTTTACCCGCGCCGCCGATTCGCTGGGCATGCCGAAAGCCACGGTGACCAAGCTGATCCAGAGCCTGGAAGATCACCTGCAGACCAAGCTGTTTCAGCGCACCACCCGCAGCGTGTCGGTCACCCGCGAAGGCGAATGCTATTACCAGAATACGGTGAAATGGCTGGCGGATTTGGAGCAGATGGAAGGCTGCCTGACCGAATCGCAAAGCTCACCGCAAGGCGTATTGCGCATCGACACCGGCGGCGGCACCGCGCGCCGGCTGCTGCTGCCCGCGCTGCCCGATTTTCTGGCGCGCTACCCGCAGATACAGATCGATCTGAGCGTCGGCGACCGCGTTATCGATCTCATTAGCGACAGCACCGACTGCGTGATCCGCAGCGGCCCGCTGGCCGATTCCAGCCTGATCGCCCGCCGCCTGTTCGATCTGGACTGGGTGAGCTGCGCCACCCCGGCCTACCTGGCGCGCCACGGCACGCCGCGCCACCCGTGCGATCTGGAGCAGGGTTTCCCGATGGTGCACTATCGCCATCCGGTCAACGACCGCATCCATCCGCAACGCTATGTCGAGCGCGGCAAAGAGATCGCCATCCAGCAACGCTATCCGGTCAGCATCAACGAAGGCAACGCGCTGCTGGCGGCGAGCCTGGCCGGATTGGGCATCATCCAGACCTATCGCTTTATGGCGCAGCCGCACCTCGACAGCGGTGAGCTGGTCAGCCTGCTGCACGACTGGCAGCCGCCGCCGGAGCAGATGTACGTGGTCTACCCGTCCAACCGCCACCTCAGCGGCAAACTGCGGGCGTTTATCGACTGGGCGGTGGAGACGTTTCGCTAGCGGCAGGATGAGCCGCACGTTGTAGCCGCACGCAATGTGGTATTATTTGCCGCATAGTGATTCACGACGGACGACCACCATGGCCTATATCCCCAAAAACTATGCGAAGCTGGAAACCGGCTACCGCGAAAAAGCGCTGAAACTGTTCCCCTGGGTGTGCGGGCGCTGCTCGCGCGAGTTCGTTTATTCCAACCTGCGCGAACTGACGGTGCACCACATCGATCACGATCACAGCAACAACCCCGAAGACGGCAGCAATTGGGAAATGCTGTGCCTGTATTGCCACGACCACGAGCACTCGAAATACACCGAAGCCGATCAATACGGTTCGACGGTGGTGGCCGGTGAAGACGCACAGAAAGATGTCGGCGTCGCCACCCACAACCCGTTCGCCAACCTGAAGGCGATGATGAAGAAATAATGTCGACAACAGCTTAATGGGTCACTAACTTATTAAGCTGTTAAATTAACAAAACCCGCCTCCGCATCGCCACTTCCCAGAGAATTCCTACTTACCCATCCGGGCCATCCAGCGCAAAATAAGCTGCGCAGTTAACGACATACTGGCTTGGCAAGCCGCCGCAGTTGGTGCATATTGTTCGCGAGTTGTTCTTGTTAACCTGTTTGATTATCAACCTAATAAGCACATTAACTTAATAAGTTATCAGCTTAATAACTTGAGAGATGGCAGCATGATTGTCCTGATTGGCTCGCAAAAAGGCGGCGTCGGCAAATCGACGAAAGCGGTGAATATCGCCGGGTATCTGATTCTTAAGCAAGGCAAGACGGCGATCATCGTCGATGCCGACGACCAGAAATCGATCATGACCTGGTACAACGACCGCCAGAACGTCGAAGGGCTGCCGCACATTCCGGTGGTGGCAGCGTCGGGCAAAATCAAGGAAACGCTGCTGGAACTGGATCGCCATTACGACTACGTGATCGTCGACACCGCCGGCCGCGACAGCGCCGAACTGCGCTCCGGGCTGCTGGCCGCCGATCTGTTCCTCTCGCCGCTGCGCCCTTCGCAGATGGATCTCGACACCGTCGGCTATCTGTCGGAGATGTTCTCCACCGCGCAGGAGTACAACGAAAAGGTCAAAGGCTACATCGTGCTGAACATGTGCCCGACCAATATCTTCATCAACGAAGCCAACGAAGCGGCGCAGGTGCTGAGCGAATACCCGGAGTTCACGCTGGTGAGCCACCGCCTGTGCGACCGCAAGATTTATCGCGATGCCTGGGGCGAAGCCATCACCGTGCATGAGGCAAACAACGAAAAGGCGCAGAGCGAAATTGAATGCCTGGTGAAAGAGGTGATCCTGTGAAGAAGCGCACCCCCACCCACCGCATGTCGGAAGACGAATTCATCAACAGCGCCACCTCGCACACGCTGCCGGTCGCGGTGCCCGCGCCGGAAGCCAAACCGGCCGGCCGCAAGCGCACCTACAAGGCGATCTCCGTCAGCCTGACGGACAACCACATTGAAGCCATCGATGAGGTGATCGTCCAGGCGGCGCGCAGCGGCATCGTGCGCATCACCCGCTCCGACATCATCAAGCTGGCGATCGACGGGCTGGCGGAGAAAAGCGAAGCGCAGCTGCTGGAACTGCTGAAGAAGCTCTGACCACACGGCAGCCGGCGGCTAATGCAGCCGGCGGGTTGTCATCATCTTCAGTTGCCCGCCACCGCGCACTGATAGTCCTGGATTTCACCGGCCGACCCCAGATTCAGATCGGTCAGCTTCAGACGGTTCGCCAACAGCAACATCTCGCCCTGTGGGCTGACCGCCAGCGCCAGGCCATAATTGCCGATGCTGTCGCCCTGCTTGACCACATAGTTGTGCAGTAAACGGAAAGGATCTTCCTGGGTTAAATCGGTGCCCGCCAATTTTCTGGCCAGATATTGATGGCCGACCAATTTCACCGCCAGCGGGCGCCACTGTTGATCTAATTGCTCCGCCTGCTGCCCCAGCGCGTTATAGACATCCTGACGCAGGCAGGCAACGTGAATATGCAGCTGATTCTGAGAGCGACCATATTTCGAATTGACCGCCAGAGAAAGCCATGCATCTTTTAGCGGTTTACCCAGCTCGCCGGATATATGTTCACGGTTATTCCAGGCCTGGGCGAAATAAGGCGGCGCGTGCTCCGTCTGCAATGCCGGGCTCTCGATGCCGCTGACCTTTTCGGTTGGCATCACCAGATCGTGATAGGGGCCTTTACTGTCCTTGAACAGCACATAACCCTCGGTTAAATCAACCTTTAAGCAGGGCGCCGGATCGTTGTTCTGCTGCTGATTGGGCACGCACTGTTGGCTGACGATTTGCCACAGCGCATTCGGATTACCACGCCCGAAGAACCACCACAGCACCGCCGCCAGCAGCAAAATGACAAGCAAAATAATTAATAGTCTGAAAAGTCTTTTCATCGTGACTCCCTGTTTACTTATTCCATCTTGAAAGGAGCGCCAGCATAAACCAAGGCTCTTATCGTCACCAGAATATTATCCTTAGCATCACCTTTCATTGACGTCTTGTTATCAAGAGAAATTAAAAATAAGGGTTTACCTAAGTAATTTAAGGTAAATTAATACCGCAGGTTGAATATGAGTGTGATATAAGCAGCCGGACTCTCTTTATATAAGGAACCGATAAGATGCCAACGATGGGCAAATCCCTGCATTATCTCGACGTGGGCTCAGGCTTTCCGTTGCTGTTGGGCCACAGCTATCTGTTCGATCTGAACATGTGGGCGCCGCAGTTCGAAGCGCTGGCGAAACGCTATCGCCTGATCGTGCCGGATCTCTGGGGCCACGGCGACTCACCGGCGCTGCCGGCCGGGCGTAACAGCCTGTCGGATATCGCCGCCGACCATCTGGCGCTGATGGATCATTTGGATATTGAAGAGTTCGGCATCGTCGGCCTGTCCGTCGGCGGCATGTGGGGCGCCGAACTGGCGGCGCTGGCGCCGGAACGGGTCAAGGTGCTGGCGCTGATGGACAGCTACCTGGGCGACGAAACGCCGGAGGCGCGGCAGCGCTATATGGGCATGCTGGCCGCCGTTGAACAGGCCGGCACCATCACTTCGCCGCTGCTGGAATATATCGCCGCGCAGTTTTATTCCGACGAGGTGCCCGATGCGTTGTCGCAGCCACTGCTGGCCCATCTGCAAAGCCTGCCCGCCGATCGCCTGCGCGAGAGCATCGTGCCACTGGGCCGGATGATCTTCGGTCGCCCCGACAAGCTGCCGCTGCTGGAAAACATCACCGCCGCCAGCATCGTCATCACCGGCGCGCAGGATAAACCGCGCCCGCCGGCGGAAGGCCAGCGCATGGCCGATCTTCTCGGCTGTCAACATGTGCTGATCCCCAACGCCGGGCATATCAGCAACAAGGAAAATCCGGCGGCGGTCAACGAAACCCTGCTGGCGTTTCTGGCTGAAAACACCACCCCGCTGTTCTGGTAAGATTCCCCGGGCCGCCTGGCCCGGAGATTCTCTTCACCGGCGCTTATTGACCGATAGACGTCAGCCCCTGGCGGATCCCTTCGTCAGCCTGCTGGCACCATGCCTGCAGCCCCTGCGGCGCTTCTTTTTCCAACGCAACCACTTTGCCGTCGTCGTTCAGCACATTGCCTTCACGGCCCATCGCTTCGCGCTTGTCGCCGTCGCGGGTGTCGACGCCGCCGGGAATAGCCGCCACGTAGGCCACCATTTTCTTGGCGTTGTCGATGCTGTCGGCTTTCAGGAAGCCTTTATCGACGCAGTAAGACATCAGCCCGGCGGTATTGCGCGTGATGTCATAAACGTTTTTTAATGCGGCAGGATCCATCCCTTCAGCGTTAGCGGTGTTGAACAGGCCCAGAGTCGCGGCAATCATGCCGGTCAGAATGCTTTTTTTCATTGTTAACTCGTTTTAATAATGAAATAGTTAAGTTTTAATTATTCACAAAAAGAATGTGAACACCGCTACGGTATAACGGCGGCCTAGATTAGCACAACCCTAACGCGTTAATAACTGTGATTAAGTTAACCCCCAATAAAATAAAAACGCACGATAGGGTAATGACCTCCGCCCGGTATCATTTTTTCACGCTCGATATTGGCCGCGTTCAATTCATATTAAAAATAATCTCACCCAGGAATTATTTGCAACGGAAGCGTTGGCCTGCGGTCAATCGCGCTCCCACCCTTTGCTAAAATCACAGGCGTGACATAGCCTGTTAAGACGCGCCATGCCTTAGTGGGAGGGGATTCACATGAACCATTCCGTCCGGCCGCCGCAATGCGACGACAAAACCATTCTCGATATCACGATGAATTTATATCTCTATCCGGCGGTGCTTATCGCGCATCGCCTGGGCATCTTTGAATTTATTGCTTTGCACCCCCGTAACCTGACCGATATATGCACTCAGGCCAATGTGGAAAGACGCCCGGCGGAAACGTTGGTCATGGCGTTATTGGCATTGAAATTGATAGACAGAGACGGTGAAACATTCTCTCTCACGCCGGAAGCGGAAACCTTTTTGTTAAAAAACAACCCGCATTATTTCGGCTACTTCTGGGATTTGATGATTGAAAACAGCGAAATTTTCTCGCTGAAAAACCTGGAAAACGCCATCAGAAAAAATACCTCGCAGGCGTACGGCGAGCAGGAGCTGTTTGAAACCCATACGCTCGACGCCGATAGAATGCGGCGGTTTACCCACGCCATGCACAGCCTGAGCATGGGCTCGGCCAGCGTTTGGCCGGCGCTGTTACCCCTCGGCGCCTGCCGCGCGGCGCTGGATATCGGCGGCGCCTCCGGCGCCCATGCCATCAGCCTGGCGGCCCACTGGCCGACGTTGACCTGCACCGTGTTCGATCTGCCGGAGGTGTGCCCGCTCGCCGCCGACTACGCGCGCCATTACGGTCTCAGCCAGCGCATCGGCACCCACAGCGGCGATATGTGGCGCGATCCCTACCCGGCTGCGGATCTGCACCTGTACTCCAATATTTTCCACGACTGGCCGATGGACAAGAACCGCTTCCTGGCGCAAAAGAGCTATGCGGCCCTCCCGCCCGGGGGCAGGATCGTGATCCACGAAGTGCTGTACAACGATGACGGCGACGGGCCGCCTGCCGCCGCGGGGTACAGCCTGATGATGATGGGATGGACGCAGGGCCGCCAATACTCCGGCAGGGAAATCCGCGACCTGCTGCACGACGTCGGCTTCGGGCCTGCTCAGGTGCTGCCGTCGCTCGGCTATTTCAGCATCGTGACGGCGCAAAAACCCCAGGCTTAGCGGTTCACCGAGCGCGCCATGCGGCTGTAGGTGTGGCGCACGCCGCGAATCGCCACGCTGTAAGCGAAGATGTTTTCCGGCAGCGCCAGCCCCAGATAGCCGGTATCGCCGATATGGTGCAGATCCGCCCCGGCCATTTTGCTCATCAGCGCAATCTGCCGCACGGTCTGCACGTCGGCCCCCTCTTGCGAGGTGCCGATCGCCGTCATCGCCAGCGCACCTTGCCGCTGGGCAAAATTGATCAGTGCCGCCACTTTCTCCTGCGACATGCCGGGAATGGTGCCCGGCGCCGGCAACAGCACGATGTCCGCACCGTTCTCCACGAACAGCGCGATGTCCTGCTCACCGATCAGCTGGCTGCCGCTTTCGCGCACAATACCGGCCCCGTGCATCTTGCCGGTCACCAGCACCATCTCGTCGCCCACTTCATCGCGAATCGCTTTCAGCGCGACGGCGATCGCCTGATTGCTGACGCCGTTGTTCGGGTTGCCGGTCAGCACCAGCATGCGCGCGCCGAGCTGATACAGCTTGCGGGCATTCTCGGCGGTGGCGGCGCGCCCCGCCGTCATCTGCCAGAAATCGTTATGTTCGGTGGCGAAGGCCGGATCGACGGCCTCCAGATTCACCCCGATCACCCGCCCGGTCAGGCGCTGCAGCGTGCGCAGCGCCTCCTGAGGCGGCACGTCGGCGGGCAGGCCCGCGATGTGCGGATGGTCAACGTCGAACAGGTTCAGCAGCAGCAGGTCGGCGCCCTGGCTGGCCGCCAGTTCGGCGTTGGTGACGTTATTGAGCAGCGGCTGAGTGACCGCGATGGTTTCGCTGACCAAGATGCGCCCTTCGCTGGCGCGGATGGCATAGAGCAGGTCGGCTTTGCCGATATCGGCCAGATCGCTGGCGCTGCAGTCCAGATAGCGTTTCATGAGGCAAGCTCCGATGACGTTAGCGGGAATGGATACCCCCTCGCTCAGCGCGGCGAACGAGGGGGACAGGGTTACTTCAGCGTAAAACTGTGCGCCTGCACGTTGTCGGAGTCCAGGCCGACGAACACGTTGAATTTGCCCGGCTCCGCCCCCCATTTCAGGCTGGCGTTGTAGAACTTCAGATCGTCTTCGCTAATCGGCAGCTCAACCTGCTGCGACTGGCCGGCCTTCAGCGTCACTTTCTTGAAGTTGCGCAGCTCTTTTACCGGCCGGCTGACCGAGGCGGTCACGTCCTGCAGATACAGCTGCACCACCGTGGCGCCGTCGTACTTGCCGGTATTTTTCAGCGTGACGCTGGCGGTTAGCTTGCCGTTGCGCGCCATCGTCGGGCTGGACAGTTTCAGATCCGACAGGCTGAAGGTGGTATAGCTCAGGCCGTAACCGAACGGATACAGCGGGCCGTTCGGCGAATCGAAGTAGCGCGAGGTGTACTTGCCCGGATTCTCCTTGCCGAACGGGCGGCCGGTGTTCAGGTGGTTGTAGTACATCGGGATCTGGCCGACCGAGCGCGGGAAGGTCATCGGCAGCTTGCCCGACGGGTTGTAGTCGCCGAACAGTACGTCCGCCACTGCGTTGCCGCCCTCGGTGCCGCTGTACCAGGTTTCCAGCATCGCGTCCGCCTGCTCGCTCTCCCAGCTCAGCGCCAACGGCCGGCCGTTCATCAGCACCAGCACCAGCGGCTTGCCGGTGGCTTTCAGCGCGGCGATCAGATCGCGCTGGCTCTGCGGGATCGTGATGTCAGCGCGGCTGGAGGCCTCATGCGCCATGCCCTGCGATTCCCCCACCACCGCCACGACCACGTCGGCCTTGTTCGCCGCCTGTACCGCTTCGTCGATCATCTGCTGCGGCGAACGGGTGTCGAACGCCACCGCCGGCTCGTACTCGTTCAGGTAGTCGATAATGCCTTTATCCTGCGTGACGTTGGCGCCCTTGGCGTAAAGAATGCGCGCCTTGTCGCCCACCGCCCGCTCCAACCCTTCGCGCAGGGTCACCGACTGCTTGACCACTCCGGCGGCCGACCAGCTGCCCATCACGTCGCGCTGGCTGTCGGCCATCGGCCCGACCAGCGCGATGGTCGCCTGCTTGCTCAGCGGCAGCGTCTGCTTATCGTTCTTCAGCAACACCATCGTTTTGCGTGCCACCACCCGCGCCTCGGCGCGGTGCAGGCGGCTTTCGGCGTTGGTGTCCTGCGGGTCGGAACCCGCCGGGCCCAGATGCACATACGGATCGGTGAACAGCCCC
This sequence comes from Serratia sp. SSNIH1, assembly GCF_002935055.1. Classification (NCBI taxonomy): domain Bacteria; kingdom Pseudomonadati; phylum Pseudomonadota; class Gammaproteobacteria; order Enterobacterales; family Yersiniaceae; genus Serratia; species Serratia sp. SSNIH1. The sequence continues at coordinate 1,905,611 of NZ_CP026383.1, read as the reverse complement.
ATGTCGTACTTGGTGTTCAGCACGTCGCGGCAGGCGCGATCGATATCGCTTTCAGGCACCAGCCCGTCTTTCACCAGACCCGGCAGGTATTTGTCGTAAAACTCGTCGCTCATGCTCATGTCGACGCCGGAGGTGATTGCCAGGCGTACAGCGTCGCGCGCGTCGGCGGCCACGCCGTGTTTAATCAGTTCTTTAATTGCGCCGTGGTCGCTGATAGTGATGCCTTTAAAGCCCCACTGGTCGCGCAACAGGTCTTTCAGCAGCCACGGATTGGCGGTGGCCGGCACGCCGTTCACCGAGTTGAGCGACACCATCACCCCGCCGCTGCCGGCATCCACCGCCGCTTTGTAAGGCGGCAGGTAGTCCTGATACATGCGCAGCGGGCTCATGTCGACGGTGTTGTAATCGCGGCCGCCTTCGACGGCGCCGTACAACGCAAAGTGCTTAACGCTGGCCATCACCGAACCGGGCTTGGCCGGGTCGCCGTTTTGATAACCGTCGACCATCACTTTGGCGATTTTCGACACCAGCCAGGTGTCTTCGCCGAAGCCTTCGGAGACTCGGCCCCAGCGCGGATCGCGGGTGATATCGACCATCGGCGCGAAGGTCATGTTGAGGCCGTCATCGCTGGCCTCCTGCGCCGCCACGCGGGCGCTGAGCGCAATGGCCTCCAGATCGAAGCTGGCCGCCAGCCCCAGGCTGATCGGGAACACGGTGCGCTGGCCGTGCACCACGTCATAGGCGAAGAACAACGGAATTTTGAGGCGGCTGAGCTGCATCGCCTGATCCTGCATCACCCGAATGTCCGGGCGGGTGACGGTATTGAAAATGGCGCCGATCTGCCCTTTGCGGATGCCCTCGCGGATCGCTTCTTTCGGGTTATCCGGCCCGACGCTGATCAGCCGCAGCTGGCCGATCTTCTCTTCCAGCGTCATCTGCTTCATCAAATGGGACACGAAGGCGTCGCGCTGCTGTGCGTGAATGCCCTGCATTATCGGCGTTTCCTGCGCAAAAGCCGGGCTGAGGGCCAGACCGGACAACATACTCACCACACAAAGCCATTTCATCTTGTTTTATCTCAGGCGTGTTTCCGCTGCCAACGCCGCGGGGTTTAATCGGAGTGAAGAAACAGTTTGCCACACTCTGTTTCATCGCCAAGGGAATTCGCATCGGCAATGTTTACAAAGCATTACAGGTTATCGGCAGGTAATTCTGCAGCCGGGCGCGGCTGTCGGCGGCCTCCGCCGTCAGAAAATCGATCAGCGGCGCCAACGCCGGCGGCGGCGCCCCGCGTTCAGGATAGACCAGATAATAGGCCGCGCCGCTGCTGACGCAGAGCGGGAACGGCGTGACGACGCGCCGCGCCTGAATATCCTCCTCCAGCAGGCACAGATCGCCGATGGCGATGCCGAACCCCTGCAGCGCGGCGCTCATCGCCAGATCGAGAGTATCGAAATGCTGAGCCTTGCCGGACGGCAGCGCATCGGCCCCCGCCGCCTTCAGCCAGCGCAGCCAGTCGCGGCGATCGCGCGTCGGATGCAGCAGGGTTTTGTCCGTCAAATCCGCCAGCCGGGGTGCCGGCGGCAGAAACGTCGGCGTGCAGACCGGCGTGAGGATTTCGTCGAACAGCAGGTGCGCGGTCAGCTTTTTACCCGATGGCCGGCCGAATACCACCGCGGCGTCAAACTGCTCGGTGCTGAAATCCAGACCGTGCGACACCGAGGCGGTCAGCTCGATATGCATGTCCGGCCGTTCATTCTGCAGGCGAATCACACGCGGCAGCACCCAGCGCATCGCGCAGGTCGGGCATTTGACGCGCAGCGCCCCCGGTGGGGCGGCGGCCCGCGTCAGCGCCTCGTCCAGCTGCCCCAGCGCCTGCTGCACCGGCGCCAGCAGCTGCGCGCCCTGCGGCGTCAGCGCCAAACCGCGCGGCTGGCGGCTGAACAGCGGATAACCCAGGCGCTGCTCCAGCCCGAGAATTTGCCGGCTGACCGCCCCCTGCGTCAGGTGCAGCTCCCGGGCGGCATGGGTAAAGTTGAGGCGTTGCGCCACCACCACGAAGGTTTTCAACACGTCGAGCGACGGCAGGGATATCGGCATAGCAGGCCTCGATTAGATATGATCACAGTGCATGGCAAGTATGACAAACTTTCCCTTGTCCGCCTACGCCGGCTGATGCTTAATCGCTCAACACTTCCCTGTTTGCCTGGAGCCCACCATGCAGAGCGCCTGTTTATCCCGCTCGAAGCTGCCGGACGTCGGCACCACCATTTTCACCGTCATTGGCCAACTCAGCGCCGAACATCAGGCCCTCAATCTGTCGCAGGGTGCGCCCAACTTCGCCGGCGACCCGCAGCTGATCGAGGCAACGGCGCAAGCCATGCGCGCAGGTCATAACCAATACGCGCCGATGAGCGGCGTGGCGGCGTTACGTGCTGCTCTGGCGGAAAAAGCTGAACGATTGTATGGCGCACGCTATGACGCCGACGAAGAAATCACGGTGATCGCCAGCGCCAGCGAAGGGCTGTACTCGGCGATCAGCGCGCTGGTGCATCCCGGCGACGAGGTGATCTATTTCGAACCGGCGTTCGACAGCTATGCGCCGATCGTGCGCCTGCAGGGCGCCACGCCGGTGGCGATCAAACTGTCGCTGCAGGATTTTCGCGTCGACTGGGACGAAGTGGCCGCCGCCATCAACGGCAAAACGCGCATGATCATCGTCAACACGCCGCACAACCCGACCGGCGCGGTGTTTGACGAGCACGACATCGAACGCCTGACCGCCCTGACCCGCGACACCGACATCGTGATCCTGTCCGACGAGGTCTACGAACACGTGGTGTTCGACGGCGAAATTCACCACAGCATGGCGCGCTATCCGCAGCTGGCGGAACGCAGCGTGATCGTGTCGTCGTTCGGTAAAACCTACCACGTCACCGGCTGGCGCGTCGGCTACTGTCTGGCGCCGGCGGCGCTGATGGACGAGATCCGCAAGGTGCACCAATTTATGGTGTTCTCCGCCGATACGCCGATGCAACACGCCTTCGCCGCCGCGCTCGCCAACCCGCAGAGCTACCTGGGGCTGGCGGCGTTTTACCAACAAAAGCGCGATCTGCTGGCCAGCGCCTTGCAGGATTCGCGCTTTGAGCTGCTGCCCAGCCGCGGCAGCTTCTTCATGCTGGCCCGCTTTAGCGGCTTCAGTCACGAAAGCGACAATGATTTCGCCGTCCGCTTGATCCGCGAAGCGAAGGTGGCGACGATCCCGCTGTCGGCGTTCTACAGCGACGGCACCAATACCGGCCTAATCCGGCTGAGTTTTTCCAAAGATAACGAGACCCTGCTGGAAGGCGCGCGCCGCCTGAGCCAGGCGTAATTTTTTGTCCGACCATGGGAAAGGGGCACTGCCTATGAAAGCACTGAAAACGCTGTTCGCCGCCGGATGCCTGCTGGCCGCCGGCACTTCGCTGGCGGCGGAAAACAGCCTGCGCTTCGGCCTGGAAGCGCTGTATCCGCCGTTCGAATCCAAATCCGCCAGCGGCAAACTGGAAGGGTTCGACATCGAACTGGGCGACGCGGTGTGCGCCGCCGCGCAGTTGAAATGCAGCTGGGTGGAAACCTCGTTTGACAGCCTGATCCCGGCGCTGCAGGCGCGCAAGTTCGACGCCATCAACTCGGCGATGAACGTGACCGAACAGCGGCGTCAGGCGATCGCCTTTACCGACGCCATCTATCAGGTGCCGAACCGCCTGATCGCCAAGGCCGACAGCGGCCTGCTGCCGGACGCCAAATCGCTGGCGGGCAAACACGTGGGCGTGCTGCAAGGATCGATTCAGGAGATTTACGCCAAAACCCATTGGGCGCCGGCGGGCGTGGACGTGGTGTCTTACCAGGATCAGAATCAGGTTTATCTGGATCTGGCGGCCGGTCGGCTCGACGCCACGCTGGTGATGGCGCCGTCGGGGCAAAGCGGCTTCCTGTCGCAGCCGGACGGCAAAGGCTTCGCCTTCGTCGGCGAGGCGGTGCGCGACGACAAGATCCTCGGTGAAGGCATCGCCTTCGGCCTGCGCAAAGGGGATGAGGCGCTGAAGAAGAAACTGGATGCCGCCATCGCCAAAGTGAAACAGCAAGGCACAGTGACGGCGCTGTCGAAGAAGTATTTCGGCGATATCGACGTGACGGTGAAGTGATGGACGGGGGCGGCACCGCCGCCCCCTCCCGCGTTTAGCGATCGAATACCGAACTGTTCAGCGCACGATCCTGCTGGTGGCGTTCCAGCGCCAATTCGATCAGGCGCGTGATCAGCGCCTGATAGCTGACGCCGCTGGCGGCCCACAGCTTGGGATACATGCTGATATTGGTGAAGCCCGGCAGCGTGTTAATTTCGTTGATCACCACCTGGTTGTCCGGCGTCAGGAACACATCCACCCGCGCCAGCCCGAAGCACTCCAGCGCGCGGAACGCCTTCAGCGCCACCTCACGGATGTGGTCACTCACTTCCGGCGCGATTGCCGCCGGCACCACCACCTGAGCGCCCTGCTCATTGATGTATTTGGTGTCGTAAGAATAGAAGGCGTCGCTCAGCACGATCTCGCCGCACACGCTGGCCTGCGGATCGTCGTTGCCCAGCACCGCGCACTCGATCTCGCGGCCAACGATCGCTGACTCCACCAGCACCTTGTGATCGAAGCTGAAGGCCAGCGATACCGCCGCGTCGAACTCGGCGCGGTTTTCCACCTTGCTGACCCCGACCGAGGAGCCCTGGTTGGCCGGCTTGACGAACAGCGGCAGGCCGAGGCGCTCGCTCAATTGCTCAAACGTAAATCCGGCGCGGTTGGCGCGCGTCAGGGTGACGAACGGCGCCACCGCAAGCCCGGCATCGCGCAGCAGGCGCTTGGTCACGTCTTTATCCATGCTGACCGCCGAGCCGAGCACGCCTGCGCCGACGAACGGCATATTGGCCATGCGCAGCAGCCCCTGCAGCGAGCCGTCCTCCCCCAGCGTGCCGTGCACGATCGGGAAAATAACGTCCAGTTGGCCCAGCGCGCCGGCGCTGCCCGCTTCGATCAGCTGCTGTTTTTCCTGGCCCGGGATCAGCGCCACGTTCTTGTTCGAGCGGTTCAGCGCGATCAGCGCCGGGTTCTCGGCGTTGAGCAGGTAGTTGGAGGCGTCGTTGATGTGCCACTGCCCCTGTTTGTCGATCCCCAGCAGCGTGACGTCAAACTTCTCTTTGTCGATTGCATCCACAATGTTTTTGGCCGACTGCAGCGACACCTCATGCTCCGCCGATTTACCGCCAAAAATCACCCCAACACGTAGTTTAGTCACGCCTTAAATCCTTCTGAAAAATCATGGCAAAAAAGTCGTTCATCACAATAAACGCATTGTCTGGCGGCGGCAATCGTTGTTGCCAGAATCTTCTTACGCCACAGAATGCCACATCGCCACCATCCTAAACGTATACACTTCGTATATCGTTCACTTAGGGAGACGCCGATGGGCATCGTAAAAATTTCAGACGCGCTGCATGACGATCTGCGCCTCGCCAGCCTGACCATGACGCGTTCGATCAACGCGCAGGCCGAATACTGGATCAAGATCGGTATGCTGGCGGAGTTCCATCCGGAACTGACCTACCCGCAGCTGGTAAAAAAGATGATGAAAGATAACGCGCTGACGCTGAAGGAGATTGTCGGGTGAAACAGATTGTGATTAAAACGCCGGAAGAGATTGCCAAAATGCGCCATTCCGGCGCCCTGCTGGCGAAAGTGTTTGCTATGCTCGATGAGGTCATCGTCGAAGGCATCTCCACCATGGAGATCAACGACCGCGCCGAGGCGTTTATCGTCGAAGAGCTGAAGTCGCGCCCGGCCAGCAAAGGGCAGTATGATTTCCCCTATGTGCTCAACACCTCAATCGACGATGTGGTGTGCCACGGGGTGCCGTCGGCCAGCAAAATCCTGCGTTCCGGCATGATTATCAACGTAGACATCACGCTGGAAAACGGCGGCTATATCGCCGACTCCAGCAAGATGTACTGCGTCGGCCAGGTGACGCCGCTGGCCAAACGGCTGGTGAACAACGTCTATGAATCGATGTGGCAGGGCATTCGCGCGGTAAAACCGGGTGCCACCCTGGGCGATATCGGCCATGCCGTCCAGCGGCACGCCGAGCAGGCCGGCTACAGCATCGTGCGGGAGTATTGCGGCCACGGCATCGGCCGCGATATGCATGAAGAGCCGGCGGTATTGCACTACGGTCAACCCGGCAGCGGTATGGTGCTGCAGGAAGGCATGGTGTTCACCATCGAGCCGATGATCAACCAGGGCGACCGCCGCATCAAGCAGAAGAAAGACGGCTGGACGGTGGTGACGCGCGACAAAAAACTGTCGGCACAGTGGGAACACACCGTGGCGGTCACCGCCGACGGCGTAGAGATCCTGACGCTGCGCGACGAAGAGCGCCGGGCCGGCTACGCCGAACGCTACTAAACCCGCAAGCCATTAGCCTGGCAAGCTGATAGCTTAATAAGTTATTTAATTGATAGCCTCTTAGCTTATATGTGGCACTCCGGCGCCGCGGTTAAAGCAACGGGGATGACAGGGAGACAGGCAGCATGCAGTCAAGCAATCAGGCATTTATCAACCAGCTTAAAGACATCGTCGGCGGCCCGCAGCTGTTGACCGGCGATCGCAACACCGAGCGGTATCGCAAGGGGTTCCGCTCCGGCGAAGGCCAGGCGCTGGCGGTGGCGTTTCCCACCAGCCTGCTGCAGCTGTGGCGCATTTTGCAGGCCTGCGTGGCCGCCGACAAAATCGTCATCATGCAGGCCGCCAATACCGGCCTGACCGAAGGATCGACCCCCAGCGGCAACGACTATGACCGCGACATCGTCATCGTCAGCACCCTGCGCCTCGACCATATTCAGGTGCTGGACAACGGCAAGCAGGTGGTCGGCTTCCCCGGCAGCACCCTGCACCACCTCGAGAAATTGCTCAAGCCCTACGGCCGCGAACCGCATTCGGTGATCGGTTCCTCCTGCATCGGCGCCTCGGTGATCGGCGGCGTGTGCAACAACTCCGGCGGCTCGCTGGTGAAACGCGGCCCGGCCTACACCGAAATGGCGCTGTACGCCCAGCTAGGGGAAGACGGCCAGCTGCGCCTGGTGAACCATTTGGGCATCCGCCTCGGCGACACGCCGGAAGAGATCCTCACCCGGCTGGAAAAAGGCGACTATCGCCCGACAGACGTCGAATACGGCGAGCTGCGCGCCTCGGATAACGAGTACGCCAGCCGGGTGCGCGACGTCGATGCCGACACCCCTTCCCGCTTCAACGCCGACAAACGCCGCCTGTACGAGGCCTCCGGCTGCGCCGGCAAGCTGGCGGTGTTCGCGGTGCGGCTCGACACCTTCGAGAAAGAAGGCAAAGAGCAGGTGTTCTATATCGGCACCAACGACACCGCGGTGCTGACCGAACTGCGCCGCCACATGCTGAGCCAGTTCGAAAACCTGCCGGTGGCCGGTGAGTACATGCACCGCGATATCTTCGACATCGCCGAGGTGTACGGCAAAGACACCTTCATGATGATCGACAAGCTCGGCACCGATCAGATGCCGCGCTTCTTCACCCTGAAAGGCCGTATGGACGCCAGCCTCAACAAGCTGCCGCTGCTGCCACACAACCTGACCGATCGGCTGATGCAGGGCCTGAGCCATCTGGCGCCGAGCCACCTGCCGAAGCGCATGAAGGAATACCGCGAACGTTTCGAACATCACCTGCTGCTGAAGATGGCCGGCCCCGGCGTAGACGAAGCGCAGCGCTACCTGACCGAGTACTTCGCCCAGGCCGAAGGCGCTTTCTTCGCCTGCACGCCTGACGAAGGCAAAAAGGCCTTCCTGCACCGCTTCGCCGCCGCCGGCGCCGCCGTGCGCTACCATGCGGTGCACGCCGACAAGGTGGAGGATATTCTGGCGCTGGATATCGCCCTGCGCCGCAACGACACCGACTGGTTCGAAACCCTGCCGCCGGAGATTGACAGCCAGCTGGTGCATAAGCTGTATTACGGCCACTTTATGTGCCACGTCTTCCATCAGGACTACGTGGTGAAAAAGGGCGTCGACAGCCACGCGCTAAAGGAAAAGATGCTCGAGATCCTTAACCGGCGCGGCGCCGAGTACCCCGCGGAGCATAACGTCGGCCACCTGTACCACGCCAAGGCGGATCTGCAGGCGTTCTACCGCACCGCCGATCCGACCAACAGCTTCAACCCCGGCATCGGCAAAACCAGCAAACGTAAAGGCTGGGCCGAAGGCCCCCGCTAAGACCGCCCGATAGGCCCGCCGCCGCACCCGGCGCGGGCTTTTGATAGACGACTTTATCTTCGCAGGGTGCGCGTTCATCGTTCCGCGCGCAGCAGCAAGGAGACGATGAACGCGCCCCCCAGCCCCGCCGTAATGATGCCGATGGGCAGCTCCTGATTGGGGATCAGACTGCGGCTGAGCATGTCGCCGCCGGTCAGCAGCGTCGCCCCCAGCAGGCCGCACATCGGCACGGCCAAACGGTGGCGCACGCCCACCAGGCGCCGGGCCAGATAGGGCACCATCAGCCCGACAAAGCCGATCACGCCCGTCAGCGAAACGAGAAACGCCGTGGACAGTGCGCAGCACAGAAAGGTCTCGGTGCGCAGGCGCGCCACGTTGACCCCCATCGAATGGGCGGTTTGCTCGCCCGCCAGCAGCGCGTCCAGCGCCCGCCAACGCAGCGCCGTAAACCCGGCCAGCAGCACGAAACTCGCCAGCGGAATGGACAGATTATCCCAACGCGCCAGCCCCAGCCCGCCGAGCGACCAGAACAACACCGAACCGGCCGCCCGCTGATCGCCGGAAAACACCAGGTAGCTGGTGAGCGCGCTGAACAAAAACGAGACCGCCAGGCCGCAGACGATCAGCTGCTCGGCGCGCCTGACCCGGCCGACGCGAAACAGGATCATCACCGCCAAGGCAGACAAAACGCCGCCGGCGAAGGCGGACAGCGGCAACGTCAGCGCGCCCAACGCGTCGCCGAAGCGCGTGATGACCAGCACCGCGCCGGCGGAGGCGCCGGAGGAGAGACCAAACAAAAAAGGATCGGCCAGCTCATTGCGCGTGGTGGTCTGCAGCAGCGCGCCGGTCATCGCCAGCCCGGCGCCGGTCAAGGCCGCCAGCAAGGCTCTGGGCACACGCAGTTGCACGACAATAGTGTCCAGCATGCCGGAGAGGGGCGCCGATGAAAGCCCCAATGCCGCCATCGTCTGCCGCCATGACAGCACGACGCTGCCCAACTGCAGGCTCCAGACCATTAACCCGCACAATACCGACAGCGCCAACGGCGCGAGCAGCATAAACCGCCGGGTCGGCGAGTTCATTCAGCCTCCGGCGCGTACAGCGCCCGCGCCAGCTTTTCCACCGCGCCGATGTTGGCCGGCCCCGGCGTCAGCTCCGCATACTGCAGTTTCAGATAGCGGTGGTGCCGTACGGCAGGCGTTAATTTCATCAACGGGTGGGACTCGAGGAAGCGCCGCAGCGCATCGGCACCCGATCCGGTCTGGTAATCCAGCAGAATAATGAAGTCGGGCTCGGCCGCCGCTACCGCCTCCCAGGACGCCGTCGTCCAGCTCGCCGGCAAGCCGTCCATCACGTTGCGGCCGCCCGCCGCTTCGACGATCGCCGTCGGCATAGCGTATTTGCCGCTGGTGAAGGGCTTCTCCTCCCCCGAGTCATAGACGAACACCTTGAGCGGCGCCTGGCCCGCCGGCCTGGCGGGCAGCGCAGCCAACCGGCGCTTCCAGCCCTCAACCAGCGCGGTGGCCTCTTGCCGCTTGCCGAAAATCTTGCCGAGCTTCAGCTCATCGTCATACAGCAGATTCATATCGGCCTTCTGCGGCCGCCCGCCGGCCTGTACGCAGCTCTCGCTCAGCACCAGCGTTTTGATGCCGAACGGGGCGAGCTTCTCCGGCGTGACGTCGCCGCCGATCTTCATGCCGTAATTCCAGCCGGCGAAAAAGAAATCCGGCTGGACCGCCAGCAGCGTTTCCAAAGCGGGATATTTCGGCGCCAGTTCGGGAATGGCGCCCATCGCGGCCTTGAAGTCGGGCGTCGGTTTGTACCAGCCGGTGATGCCGGTCAGCCCGACAATGCGATCCTGCAAATGCAGTGCAAAGGCCATCTCGGCCATGTTGATGTCGTTGATGACGGCGCGCTGCGGCGCCTGGTTGAAGGTGACCGGCACACCGCAGCTTTCTACGGTGACGGGAAAATGTTCGGCCGCCGCCGACCTGGCGGCCAGCAACAGAAGCAGGATGAATACGCGTGCGTTCATGTTTCTCTCTGGTTGATCAAGCGCAATGGGGAACGTCAAAAATGCGCAGCGTTTTCCCGCTGACGGGATGCGCCACCTTGAAACTGTTCATGCCGAACACCGGCAAAATCACCGAAGTCTGTAACACCGCCTCGGGCGTACCACAGGCTACCTGGCGGCTTTCGTTCAGCACCAGGATCCGATCGGCAAACGCCTCTGCCACGGGCAAATCGTGCAGCACCGCAATCACGGCAATGTCTTTATTTTTCACTAACGACAGCAGCGCCGCGCGCCCAGGCGGATCGAGGTGATTGGTCGGTTCATCCAGCAACAACAGATCGGGAGACTGCGCCAACGCCCGGGCCAGCGCGGCGCGCTGACGCTGGCCGCCCGAGAGCCGCCCTAGCGGATGGTGCCTGAGCGGCGCCAGCTCGGTTTCCCCGATGGCTTCGTCAACGATGCGTTTTCCCGCCGCAGAGCGTGCGCCATGCGGTAAACGGCCCAACGCCACGTAGTCCTCAACCGACAGCCGCAAATCCGGCGAATCGTTTTGCGCCAGAAAGGCGATGCTTTTGGCGCGTTCCGCCGCCGGCCACTCGGACAAGGCCCGCCCTCGCCAGTGAATGCCGCCGCTGTCCGGCCGCGTTTCGCCGATCAGGGCACGCAGCAGGCTGGACTTGCCGCTGCCGTTAGGACCGATCACCGCCAGCTTCTCACCGGCGCGCAGCGCGAAATGGATGTTGTCGAGTATCAATGCCCCGCCGTGGCCGGTCAGGCTAACTCCATCAACGTGGAGGATGTTGCGAACTGAATTCATCACGCATCAATTGTTATATTATAACATATCAATATTTTTACCACGATTACGCGCCTTCTGCAAAAGCGAATCGCAACGTCTTTTGCCGCACGCGTTGCGTGAACCGAGGAGGGACCAAGCCGCGCCCCTGCATCAACACTGCGCGGCCAAAACAACATAGCACACCCTTCAATTAATGATAATGATTTTCATTATCATTAAAATCATGATGATTTCCGATTGCACGCCCCGCTGAACTTGGTTATGTTTGAAGCGATTGGTTTCATTCCCTGTTTTCAGGAACTCACATGACCTACCTGGCGCACAGTACAGATCCGACAGACGCGACCGTTCCGGCCGTCGTTTTGCTGTGTGCTTCCTCCGCCCCACCCGCCGTTTCCTCTGTCGTTTCAGCGGTTGCCGCTTACCCACCACGCATTGTGGTTGTGCGCTAAGCCAAACCGACTTTTTACCTCCGGCTTATTGATCTGTTGCGTTCAGGCGTAGACCGCCGCGCGCGCCGGAGCCTGTAATTTTCACGACAGGTGAAATTGATATGCGATTACCTTCTCTCTGGGCCAATGCCGGCCTGGCTACGCTGTTCGTCCTGCTTTGGAGCAGCGGCGCGATCTTCTCCCGTTGGGGGTTGGAGCACGCTTCCGCCTTCGCTTTCCTGTTCTTCCGCTGCGCCATCGCACTGGCGGTGCTGTTGGCCATCGGCCTGTGGCAGCGCCAGTGCCTGCCCGCTCCCGGCACCCGCCGGCGCGTCGCGCTGATTGGCGTGTTGATGATCGGCAGCTATCAAATCTGCTATCTGCTGGCGCTGGAACAGGGTATTACGCCCGGCGTGCTGGCGACGCTGCTCGGCGTACAGCCGATCCTCACCCAGTTCATCACCGAACGGCGCTGCACCGGGCTGCGGGCGCTCGGCCTGGCGCTGGCAATGGTCGGGCTGACGCTGGTAGTGTACCAAAGCCTGATGGTGGCCCACTTCTCGCTGAGCGGCATGCTGTTCGCCTTTATCGCGCTGGGCTGCATGACCGCCGGCACCCTGCTGCAAAAAGGCATGACGCAGCCGCCGCTGGCGGTCTTGCCGCTGCAGTATGCCGTCGGGTTGCTGATGTGTACGCTGGCGCTGCCGTTTGAGCCGCTGCGGGTCGAATGGGGGCCGGCGTTCGTGCTGCCGCTGCTGTGGATGGCGGTGGTGATCTCGGTGCTGGCGACCTTCTTGCTGTATCGCCTGATCCAGCGCGGTAACCTGGTGCAGGTCACCAGCCTGTTCTATCTGATCCCGGCGGTGACCACCCTGCTGGACTACCTGTTGCTCGGCCACGCGCTGGCGGCGCTGAGCCTGCTGGGCATGGCGGGCATCGTGCTCGGCGTGATGCTGGTTTTCCGCCGCGTATAAAGCAAAAGCCCCCGCGCCGTTCCACCGGCGCGGGGGCGATAACAACAGCCGTTAACTCAGAACAACCAGGAACCGTACCCCCACAGCAGCACCGTCACCCCAAGCAGCAGCTCGAGCAACAGGATACCGATAGCGAAGGTCGAGCTGGAGAAGATGAACCCTTCCTTACTGTCGATATTCAGGAAGTGCGGGATCCCCAGATTCAGCAGATAGCCCGAATAGCACAGGCCGATAATGCCGACAAACAGACACAGCCAGACGACCGGATAGAGCGCCACAATCCCGCTGAGGAACATCGGGGTCGCCACGTAGCCGGCGAACACCATGCAGCGGTGCAGGCTGGGGCGCGATTCATAGCGCCGCGCCATCCAGTGAATGACTTTCCCCATGGCCGCTACGCCCGCCAGCATGAGCAGGTAAAACGCCACGGCGGTATAAAGCGCGGTAAACATGTCGAGCCTGATGGCATGTCCCTCGCCGGAGAGCCAGCCCAACTGGGTGGTGCCGATAAAGGCGCAGACCACCGGGATTGCTGCCAAGAGCAACACGTGATGGGTGTATAGGTGCGAGACGCTTTCATTCTCGCTTTTGATCTGTTCGAACTCGGCGCTGGGATGCGCCAGAAGTCCCCAAACATGACTGACCATGAGACACCTCCTATCTCGCCGTAGGCCGCGATCGGCGAACGAATTTCACACCTCTGACGGACAGCTACCCGTGCGAGGATTGCGGCCACGGGGCTCTCTCCCCTGTACTAATTATAGTCTTTCGGCGAAAAAACGTGCGGAAAGCGAAAGGCGCGGCGCTTTGTCTTATACTCCCCCATTAAACCCAGGCTGTGAGGAAGGTTATGTCATCCGCTATCATCACCCGCCAGGCGGGGATCGTCGACGTCGACGCCGGGCGCAACGTCACCGTGGTAGAACCCTGCAATCTTTACGGCTGCCGGCTCGGCGACGATGTCTTCGTCGGCCCGTTCGTGGAGATCCAGCGCCACGTCAGCATCGGCGCGCGCAGTAAAATTCAGTCGCACAGCTTTATCTGCGAATACGTCACCCTCGGGGAAGCGTGTTTTGTCGGCCACGGCGTCACCTTCGCCAACGATCTGTTCAAAGACGGCGCGCCCAATGCCGATCCGGCCAGCTGGGGGCGCACCTGCATCGGCGATCGGGTGTCCATCGGTTCCGGCGCCACGATCCTGGCGGTGGAGATCTGCAGCGACGCGGTGATCGGCGCCGGGGCGGTCGTGACCCGCGACATCACCCGCAAGGGGATCTACGCCGGCAACCCGGCGCGTCTGCTGCGGGAGCTGCCGTAATGAACCCGGCCATCCGCATCGCGGCCATTGAGACGTTGCCCGACGATTATCTGGCCCGCGGCGATTTCAGCTTCACCATCGCCTGTTACGCCCTGCCGCAGTTCGACAGCCCGGTGGACAGCTGGCCAACTCGCCCGGTGGCGCCGTTTCGCAAACGCTATCCCCTGGCGCCGTTCGCCAACGAAGACAGCGTGACCTTCCTGGCTTATCGCCAGAACGACGCCGTTGGCCACATCACGCTGAGCAAAAACTGGAACGGCTACACCCTGATCGACGAGATCGCCGTCAGCGCTGACGCGCGCCGCCAAGGCATCGCCGGGGCGCTGCTGGACTGCGCCAAACAGTGGGCGCGGCAGCAGGAAACCTCAGGTATGATGCTCGAAACGCAGAACAACAACCTGGCGGCCTGCCGCTGCTACCAGCACTATGGGTTTATCCTCGGCGGCATCGATCGCTTGCTGTATCGCGCCGAACCGGAGATCGCCGATCATGAAATCGCGCTGTTCTGGTATTTGCCGTTCAATAGCGAAATCGGTTACTGATTTATCGATTGCCATTGAGGTTATGTTTACTTTTTAACCCCTACCATCGGATGAGAACTGTTATCACTTACTCTGATAAACCAGCGACACCCATGGAGGGCCGTATGAACAAGAACAAGGCTGTTTTACTGATGTTAGCTATCGCCATGAGCGGATGCGCCGATCGCCCCACCGCCGTCACCCCCGCAACGCCGCCGACCGACGCCGCCGTTTCTCCGCCGGGCGTGCAGCCGGAGATGGACGCCAGCACCCGCAGCAAGCTGCGTGAGATCCTCGCGCTGCGCGCCGGTTGGCCCGCCGCACAGCCGCATGGCCGCACCGTCGATTTGATTTCGCGCGAGTTTCTCGGCACGCCCTATCTCGCCAACCGCCTGATCGGCTCGCAGAGCACGCCCGAGCAGTTGGTGATCGACTTCCGCGGGCTGGATTGCTTCACCTACATCGATTATGTGGAAGCGCTCAGCACTGCCCACAGCGAAGGCGAGTTTGTACAACATCTGGTAGACATTCGCTACGTCGACGGCAAAATCGCCTTCCCGCAGCGCAAACACTTCTTCACCGACTGGGCGCAGCGGCCGCACCAGGTGGCCGAAGACATCACCGCGCAGCTCAGCCCGCACGCCGTTACCCTCGTGAAAACCCTCAACCGCAAGGCGGACGGCAGCAGCTACCTGCCCGGCTTGCCCGTCGTGCAGCGCAGCGTGACCTATATCCCCAGCGACAACGTCGACAACAAGGTGCTGGCCCAGCTGCGCACGGGCGATTACATCGGTATTTACACCAACCTGGACGGGCTGGACGTGACCCACACCGGCATCTTCGTGATGACCGACAGCGGCCCGGTGCTGCGCAACGCCTCTTCACGCAAGGCCAACATGCGGGTGGTCGATTCGCCCTTTATGGATTACGTGATGGCTACGCCGGGCATCGTGGTGCTGCGTTCGCTCAGCCGATAACCCCCCGCCGCATAACGGCTATAAGCTATAGCCGTTTATGCTGAACGAGCGTTTGACTTCATCGGCGGTTCAGGCTTAGCTGTAAGGACAAAAAACAACTGATTTTATTGTTCTTTTCAGGGAGACTTCGATGACCTTACGCTGGCGTATCACCCCTCTGGCGGCGGCCTTCGCCGCCGTATTGGCGCTTCAGGGCTGCGATCAAAAAACCGATCAGAATCATATCAAGGTCGGCGTCATCAACGGCGCGGAACAGGACGTGGCAGAAGTCGCCAGACAGGTGGCGAAAGAGAAATACGGGCTGGACGTCGAGCTGGTCGGCTTTAGCGGTTCACTGCTGCCGAACGACGCTACCGACAAGGGCGAACTGGACGCCAACGTATTCCAGCACCGCCCGTTCCTCGAACAGCAAAACAAAGATCACGGCTATAAGCTGGTGGCGGTCGGCAATACCTTTGTCTTCCCGATGGCCGGCTACTCCAAAAAGATAAAATCGCTCAAAGAGCTGCCGGACGGCGCGGTGATCGCCATCCCGCTCGATCCGACCAACCTGGGGCGCGCCCTGCTGCTGCTGGAAAAAACCGGATTGATTACGCTGAAACAAGGCAAGGGGTTGTTGCCCACCGCCCTGGACATCAGCGCCAACCCGCACCATTACCAAATCATGGAGCTGGAAGGCGCGCAGCTGCCGCACGTGCTGGACGATCCAAAGGTCACCGTTGCCGTCATCAGCACCACCTACATCAACCAGACCGGTCTGACGCCGACCAAAGACGGCATCTTCATCGAGGATAAGGACTCGCCGTACACCAACATCATCGTCACCCGCGAAGACAACAAGGACGCGCCGAACGTGCAGAACTTCATCAAGGCCTATGAGTCTGACGAAGTGGCCAAGGCCGCCGAGAAAATCTTCAACGGCGGCGCGGTGAAAGGCTGGTAAATTCGGCCACCATCAAGGCGGATTCTGCGTACGAATCCGCAATATTTCACTTTCATTCCCCGTTTCCTTACGCCACACCTTTCTCTATAAGCAAAACGCCCGCATGCTCATTCCTCCATAACACGGATTGTTCACAACAAAGGAGTGTCTCGATGCCGATCAAATTTGCCCCCAAGGTCGGGGAAATTCTCGAGTGCAACTATGGCAACTATCCCCTATCAGTCTGCCAACCGCATGAAACCGGCTTTTATGATGGCCACATTCCACCAGAAATGGTGAAGAACCGTTTAGTTGTTGTGTTAAACGGCAAAATTAACGGCAACGCCTGCATTATCGTACCGCTGTCGACCACCAGAGATTCGAACAAGATCGAACGGGGATTGCACATCGAAATTACGCGTGAACTCATCGAAGATATGAGATTCTTTCATCCGCAAACGCGCTGGGCAAAGGGCGATCTGGTGCAGCAAGTCAGCCGCCAACGGCTGAACAGAGCCCGTAAAGAGAGAGGCTTTCTTACCCAGTGTCTGTCGCGCGAGCTTGTTGCTGACATACAACGCGCCGTCATTAAGTCGATCAATGCCAAAAATATGCTGTTCTGACCAGTACGCTGTTGTTGACAAAACAGACAAATCAGGTGAAATTGTCGCCGTAGCCGATACAGGCCCTTATGCTATACCCTCCCTTTCAGGGACCTGCGAAGCCCAGCCATCCAGCTGGGCTTTTGCCTCTCTGGCGCCCACCGATTTTTAAAACGTCATCTTTTCTTCCCGCTCTTGTCCCTTACGTGGCGTCAGGCTGTAGTATCCCGTCACGCACAAGGGAGGCGCTAGATCGGTTATTGAAAGTCGGCGAACTGGCGCGCCGGATGGGCATTTCACTGGCGGAAGCCGGGGCAATTCTGGCGCGTTCAGGGCCGGCGCTTCCGGCGGTGATTGAGCAGCAGCTCGCCATGTTGGACCCGCAGTTGGCACAGAGCGCCGCATTGTGCGGCTGACAACCCCATAGGGTTTTCTTATCTCACCATAAGAAAACCCGATTTACCCCGGCGGCGAGCGGCGCGCATAATGGCGTTTATCCGCTGATTTCCAAGGTAAACAGGCATTACCATGACGCTCTCCGCTCCCGTACTCAGCCTCCTCGATGCCACGCCGGACGATATGGCCGCCGTGCTGCGCATTTACACCCACCACGTGCTGTACGGTGCCGCCTCTTTTGAAGAACAGCCGCCGACCTTGGCGGAAATGCAGCTGCGGCTGGGTAAGGTGCGGGAAGCCGGGCTGCCCTGGCTGGTGGCGAAAAGCGAAGGCCGTATTGTGGGCTACTGCTATGCCACGCCGTATCGCCCCCGGCCGGCCTATCGTTTTACCGTGGAGGACTCGGTGTATATCGCCGAGGGGCAACAGGGCAAAGGCGTCGGCAAGGCTCTGCTGAGCGCGCTGATCGCCCGCTGTGAGCAAGGCCCCTGGCGCCAGATGCTGGCGATCGTCGGCGATTCCGCCGCCAACCGCGGTTCGCTGGCGCTGCACCAGTCGCTCGGTTTTACCAGCGTCGGGACGTTAAAGGCAGTGGGGTTCAAACTGGGGGAATGGCGCGACACCCACATCATGCAGCGCGCGCTGGGCGCGGGCGACAATCGGCATCCCTGAATGCATGGCGACGCACGATAGGAAGTTAGCGTCTATAGTGAAGAGTGATTTCATTGAGTTAGCGCCAGTTGTGCACCACATTTAACGGGTAAGGGAGAATCAAATGAAAATTATTCTGTGGATTGTCGCCATCATCTTTATCGTGGGTTTGTTGACGATTACCGGCGTTCTCAAACTGATATTTTAAAGCGTCTGCACCGTCCCGCCCCTCTCGGGGCGAGATTTTTCATCATGCCTTGAAACGCGCGCGTACCGCGCCCAGCGCCGACACCACCGCCAGCACCACGCCGCCGGCCACCAGCCCGAACGCCACGTTCAGCAGAGCCGGAACCACCCCCTGCAAGATATGGCCAAACGTCGGCACCACCGTGGTGTACGAGGCCCAGTCTTCGAAAAGGTGATGCACCGGCGGCAGACCGTGGGTCAGGATGCCACCGCCGACCATAAACATGGCGACCGTGCCGACGATCGACAGCGTTTTCATCAAATAAGGCGCGGCACGCACGATGCCGCCGCCGAGGGAGCGCGCTAACGCGCTGCTTTTGCGGCTCAGATACAGCCCCAGATCGTCCAGCCGGACGATGCCGGCGACGATGCCATACACACCGAGCGTCATCACGACGGCGATGCCGCACAAGACGATCACCTGCTGGCTGAAGGTGGCGCCGGCAACGGTGCCCAGCGTGATGGCGATAATCTCGGCGGAGAGCACGAAATCGGTGCGTATTGCGCCTTTCACCTTGCGCTTCTCATAGGCCGCAGCGTCCTCATTGGTGCCGGGCCCGTCCGATCTTTCCACCTGCGCCGCCTTGCCGTGGCTCAGACTGTGAAACACCTTTTCGAACCCTTCGTAACACAGGTAGGCGCCGCCCACCATCAGCAGCGGCGTAATCGCCCAGGGTGCAAAAGCGCTGATCAGCAGCGCCAGCGGCACCAGGATCGCCTTGTTGATCAACGAACCTTTGGCGACGCTCCACACCACCGGCAGTTCGCGATCGGCTTTAACGCCGGTGACCTGCTGCGCGTTGAGCGCCAGATCGTCCCCCAGCACCCCGGCGGTTTTTTTTGCCGCCATTTTGCTCATTAACGAGACGTCGTCCAACAACGAGGCGATGTCGTCGATGAGGGTAAGTAAGCTACTTCCTGCCAAAATGATTCATCCTTTTCATATTCACGGGCCATTCTATGTTTAGCATAGCGGTAAAGCGTCATGAAAGGATATGGGAGGATCGCGGAAAACGCCGGGCGGGCGAATGCCGCCCGGCGCCGGCGTTAGAGCGCTACGCTGCCCAGGATGAACGTCACGGTAATCACCGACAGCAGCGTCGTCCAGGTGATAATGGAGGCCATCGCTTCATGATCGCCCCCCATTTGCCGCGCCAGAATATAGGCGTTGCCGGCACAAGGCACGGCGGAGTAGAGAATGGCGATGCTGGCCGGCACGCCGGTGGCGCCGAAATAGTGCACCAGCGCAATGGTAATCAGCGGCATGGCCACCAGCTTCAGCACGGTCGCATAAGAGATGGAAACCAGCTTGCGGATATGCATGCTGACGATCAACCCTGCGCCGACCGACATCAGGCTCAGCGGCGTGGCGGCGTTGGAGAGATAAACGAACAGCTGTTTAAGCGCGCCGGTGATGTGCAGGTTGCACAGGTTCATCAGCACCCCGAACAACGCGCCGATGATCAGCGGGTTTTTCGTCAGCGCCAGCAGCGCGCCGCTCAGGCTTTTCTTGCTGCCGGTGCCGTAGTGGTTCATCACCAACACGCTCATGATGTTGGTCAGAATGATCATGTACGCCACGAAGAAACCGGACAGCGCCACCCCCTCGCTGCCAAACAGCGATTGCGACAGCGCGATGAATACATAAGAGTTGTATCTGACTCCGCCCTGAAAAATGGAGGTAAACAGATCGGCCGACGTATTGAAGAACAGTTTGCCAACGAAAATAATCAACGCGATGGCCAGCGTGGAAACAATCGTCGCCACTACGGGATAAAAGCTGTCAGCGCCGCTAAAATCCGCCTCACTGATATCCAATATCAACAGTGCCGGAAAAAAAAGGTAATAAACGAATTTGTCTGAGAAGCCCCAAAATACGGCGACATCTTTAACATAGAGTTTTGACAAATAGCCCAGCACGATTAACAAAAAAATCGGCAATATAGAAAGAAAAACGTTCAGCATGAATAATAACCTTAAATCGAGAAAATGCGCTCTTCAACCTGATTGAGGTTGCGGTGATTCCATAAGCTTGCCGAAATGAAGACGCGTTGCACCCAGCGCAACGGCGTATCTCTTTCATCGAAAGAAGGCGTGAATTTATCGCGCGAATGCAGCGCAAAGCGGTTATCGATATACACCAAATCGCCTGGGCAAATATCGATACCGATGGCGTTTTCTTTCACCAGCCCGTAGAAACGCTCCAGCGCGGCTTCCGCTCGCGGCGTGCTGGCCGCAATCATGCCGGGATAGAAGACGGCGCTCACATCCGGCAATACGTGATTTTGCGAAATCAGCGGCACCAGCGCGGTTTCTTCCCGCCCGGCCTGCGTGGATTGGCGCCAACGGTAAGGCAGTTTGATGCTGTACAGCGGGCTGGCGAGCGTTTCGACGTCCTCGCGGCTCAGCTGAGCGATCGCCAGACGCGAATCGGAGATGCGCGTCATCGGGCTGTGCGGATCGCGGCGCACGCCGGCCAGCAGCAGGCCCATCGGCGAGACGTTGAACTGCTCCAGGTGTTTCAGCGCCGCATTTTCAATATGGAAGTCCAGTTCAACATCGAACCCCAGACCGGTATACTCTTTTTTGGCTTCGCGTTTGGGGATCAGATTATTAATCAGCTCCTTCCCCTCGAAATACATCGAATAGGGCTCGCCGATTAACGAAGAAATACCCACCAACAGGTTTTCACTGATATTCCCGGATTTGGCCGAAGGCGTGTATTGGTTCGGACAAGGGGAAAAGAAAACTTCTTTATCCACCGGCACATTTTTTTAAATAAGATAAGGCCGTGGTTTGATTGACGCCTTTTGCTGGCTTAATGCGGCGCTTAATCTGTGGGGCAAATGGGTAATCATGGCCGATCGTATAGCGTGAATATACGCATCACCGCCGGCGGGATCGTAAGCAATTTTATCTAATGCCGAAAATAACTCGTTTCGTTCCTGATCCGTCAATTGAAAGACGTTTTGGTAATCCATCCTGAGCATTCCTTGACAATAAGAATATCATTAGCAAGCCTAATGAAAGCGGCAGGATGTTAACACTTTGCAATCAAATTCATAAAGATTTATTAACTAATTTCGTGATCTTAATCACCACTCCTCCGTCCAGTTAATGGCGGAGAAGAAGTGATTAAAAAACAAACAGCTACGCAGTTACGTCTCTATCAGACGCACCAGCGAATACGCGCGAGAGGTAGCGCAGAACATGATCGTGGGCCTCAAAGACGCACGATAAATGCGTACTGCCCTCAAGCAAGCCAAAGGCAACATGCACGCTGCCATGCTGTTCGACGAAACGCTGCAAGGATTGCGCGCTGAACAACTCATCCTGCGCCGCCGCCAGCAGCAAGGTCGGCAATCGCAGCGCCGCCAGTTGCTTTGCCGGGGTACGTGGTGTCAAGGCGTTAGCCATATTAACGCTGTATTGGCAGACAACATCGGGGGCGGCGGCCAGCACGGCCGGGGGAAAATTCAGGCTGACCGCCCGAGATTGCCCAAACCACCGCCCGCCGCTGAGCGCATTGGCCACAAAAGGCCATTGCCGCACCTGGGCAAAACGGGCCGCCGCCGGCAGATCGCGGGCCATCCCGGAAAATGGCCCCAGCTCGGGCGCCAGCAGGGTCAGGCTGTCCACCTGCTGTTCGCAAGGATAACGGGTCAGGTAGTTGAGCAACATCCCGGCACCGCTGGAATGGCCAAGCAGGTGCCTGCGCGCCAACGGAAAACGCAGGCGCATTTCCGCCAGGATGACATCGACATCGCGCCAAATACGCTCAGGCCGCTCAACCGTCCCCCGCTCTCCCGTGGAATCGCCATGCCCGCGAATATCGACCAGGCACACCGCGAGCGTTGGCTCGGCGGCCAGCTGGCGCGCAAGAATGTCATACCCGGCGGCGCTGTTAACCCCGCCGCCGTGATAAACCACGATCACGTCTTCACTCTCGACAGTTTGCCGATACAGACGGTAGCTCAATCCCTCAATGCGGCCGGACGACGTGCCCACCTGTGCCCCCGGCCACTCACCGTAAGACTTCGCTTGCTCAACATAGCGGTCAAAATCAATCAATTCGCACCTTTCCATGATGTTGTCGGAATTCCCCACGGCAGAGCCGCTGCCCCGGCGATAAGCATATGAAACAACAGCAGGAACTGCCATGCCTTTTGCGCGCTCCCCCTTAGCCTCAGGGCAGATCCCCCGCCGGCACATTGAGCTGCCAGGAGAGCCCAAAGCGATCGTTGAGCCAGCCGAAGCGGGCGCTGAAGCCGTAGTCGTCGAGCGGCATCAGCACCTTGCCGCCTTCCGCCAGGCGGTGGAAAGCCTGCTCCAGCGCCTCTTCGTTAGGCAGGTTGATGAACAGCGACACCGCCGGGGTGAAGCTGAAATCATGGCTGATCGGGCTGTCGATAAACACCAGGTTCTGCCGGTCGAAATCGATGGCGGCATGCTTGATCAATCGCCGGCCGTCCGGCGTCGGGTCGTAATGCTGCACCTGCATGAGACGAAAGCGCGCAAACACCTGGCTGTAGAGGTCGATCGCCTGCTGCGCCTCCCCCTGGAACATGACAAAGGTCGAAACCTGACTCATAACATCCTCTCCGGCAATCGTTGTAGTATTAATGGAGGATAGCGGATTACCGTTGAAGCGGCGGAAAGGAGCAACCATGAGCATCATTCATCGCCTGGCGCAGCCGGACGATCTCAACGGCCTGTTGGCTCTGTATCGCGAGCTGCGCCCACAGGATGCGCCGCTGCGCACCGACGACGCACGCCGCACCCTGCAGCGCCTGCTGGACGATCCGGCGATCCGTCTGGTGGTGGCGGCGGACGAGGAACAGCCGATCGCCACCTGCATGCTGGCGCTGATCCCGGGGCTGGCGCACCAGGCACAGCCGTTCGGCGTCATCGAACACGTGGTGACGGCAGAGCCCTATCGCGGCCACGGCGTGGCGCTCGCGATGATCGAATACGCGCTGCAGCTGGCCTGGCGCAAGGGCTGTTACAAGGTGATGCTGCTGTCGGGGCAGCAACGCACCGGCGCGCACCAGCTTTACCTCAAAGCGGGTTTCGACGGCGATCGCGAGCGGGGATTTGTCATCAGGCGGCCCGAGGGCCGATAGCGGCCTGCTGCAAACGAGCAGGCCGCCAGGCGGGTCATTCGGTGGCGTTTTTCGCCAGGCTGGCGTCTTTTTGCCGACGATAGTCACGGGCGGCGGCCGGGATCGGCGTCACCTTGCCGGTTTCAATCCAGCTGCGCAGCCGGTTGGCATCGGCGAAGTGGGTATATTTGCCGAAGGCGTCCAGCACCACCAGCGACACCGAGCGGTTACCGATCACCGTACGCATCGCCAGGCAGTGGCCCGCCTGGTTGGTGAAGCCGGTCTTGGTCAGCTGGATGTTCCATTTCGGGTTATACACCAGATGGTTGGTATTGCGGAACGGCAGCGTATAGTTCGGATCTTTGAAGCTGGCCATGCGCTCGGTGGTGGTGCTGAGCTGGCCAATCAACGGGTATTGCTTGGTGGCGATCAACAGCTTGGTCAGATCGCGCGCCGTCGACACGTTATGGATAGAGAGCCCGGTCGGTTCCACATAATGGGTATTGGTCATGCCCAGCGCCTTGGCCTTGGCGTTCATCGCTTTGATGAAGGCGTTGTAGCCCCCCGGATAGTGGTGCGCCAGGCTGGCGGCGGCGCGGTTTTCCGACGACATCAGCGCCAGCAGCAACATATCCTTGCGGCTGATTTCGCTGTTCAGCCGCACCCGCGAATACACCCCTTTCATCTCCGGCGTCTGGTGGATATCCACCGCCAGCATCTCGTCGAGCGGCAGGTGCGCGTCCAGCGTGACCATGGCGGTCATCAACTTGGTGATCGAGGCGATCGGCACCACCTCATCCGGGTTGCGCGCGTACATCACCTTATGGGTTTGCATATCGACGACCATCGCACTGCCGGAGGCCAGCTCCGGCTGGGTGGCGTGCAGGGCGGCGGCGTTGTCGCTGGCCAGCGCACGCGGCGCAAAGCCTGCGCCCGCCTGCAAAGCGAGCAGGGTCAGAACCAAAACACGTATTTTCACAGGCATTACTCTGAAATGGGGGCTTGAACTCAGCGAATTATATGTGAGGGTTCGGCGCTTGGCACTGGGATTATAGGGCGGATTTGTGACAAATTCTGTCGGCCGAAAAACGACGCAGCCCGCGGGCGCTCTGGGATGAACGCCCGCGTAGAAAAAGTTACAGCGCCGGCTGCCAGGCCGACTGCGGCAGCAGGTACAACCCCGGCGTTTGCCGCGCCCCCGCGCCGACGATATGGCCGATGCCGGCCGCCATCACCGCCAGCGTCACGTCGAAGGCATTGAGGCTGTCACCGTAGCCGGCGGTCAGGTTGAACATCGAACCGTTGGCCAGCAAATAGACCGTCTTCTCATTGAGTTGGTAAGCGTTCACATAAGGCATCGGCTCGTGGTGCGACAGGCCCTTGAGGAAGCCGACGTCGATCTCTTCCGCCACGTGGCCGACGTTGAGGATAAACACGCCGTCCTGCGCCTGTTGCAGATGCTGCGCCGAGAGCACGTTTTTCGCGCCGGTCGCGGTAGCGATCACGTCCGCCTGCGCGACGGCGCTCGCCAGATCCACCACCTGCCAGCCGTCATAACGCGCCTGCAGCGCACGCGCCGGATCGATTTCCGCCACCATCACCTGGCCGCCGTAAGCCCTGGCCGCCGCCGCCGTCCCCTGCCCGACCAGGCCGTAGCCGATCACCAGCACGCGCTTTTCGTGCAGCGTCAGATGGGTGGTCTGGAAGAAGGTGTGCCAGGCGGTCAGCCCAACCATATGCCGATTGTGCAGCCCCTCTTTCACCGGCAGATCGTCCCAGTTGAAGATCGGGTAGCGCGGCGCCACGCCGTTCAAACGGCTGATGCCCGATCCGGTGGCTTCCAGCCCGGCGACGATCTGCGGGCCGTTCGGCGATTGGTGCAAGCGGGTGGTCAAATCCGCCCCCATTTCGCACAGGTGAGTCGGCTGCCAGGCCAACGCGCGGTCGAAAGATTCCGACCACTCGCCGGCGCTCATGTCACGCCAGGCGTAAGCCTGCGCGCCCCGTCGTTCCAGCCAGGCCACCACGTCGTTCTGCACCGTGGTGGGATTGCAGGTGGTCAGAAAGATCGCCGCGCCCTTGTCCAGCAAACCGGCTACCAGCGGCGCCATTTTCAGATCCAGGTGCATATTGCACGCCAGCCGCACCCCGTGCAGGTCCGGCAACGCCGCCACCGCCGCCCGGGTGCGCGGCATATGGCGCATCGCCCAGTTCAATTCGCTCTCGAAATCCTGATACATCCGTTGCTCCTCTGGTGTGCCCCGCCGCCAGGCGTGGCAAAAAAGTTACCCCGCGCGGCCGAGCCGGCGGATCGCCTGCGGCGACAGGCCAAATACCCGGATAAACGCCCGCCTCATGCGCTCCGGATCGCTGAATCCCACCGAACGGGCGATCGCCTCCAGCGGCTCGGTGCTCTCTTCGATGCGCCCCCTGGCCGCCTCCACCCGCAGCTGTTCGATCACCTTGGCCGGCGTCTGCCCGGTTTCGGCGCGGAACAGCCGACCGAACTGGCGCTCGCTCAGGCAGGCGGCGTCGGCCAGATCCGCCACCGACAGCGGCAGGTGCAAGTGCTCGCGCGCGAACGACAGCGCGGCGCGCATGCGATCCGACGACGGGTTCAACGCCAGCAGCAGCGAGTACTGCGACTGCCCGCCGGGGCGCCGGTGGTAGACCACCAGCTGCCGCGCCACGCCCGCCGCCATCGTGGCGCCAAGGTCGTCTTCTATCAACGCCAGCGCCAGATCGATACCGGCGCTGATGCCGGCCGAGGTCCAGATATCGCCGTCGCGAATGAAGATACGGTTGCTGTCGACGCGGATGCGCGGATAACTCTGCTGCAGCCGCGCCGCATGATACCAGTGGGTGGTGGCGCGCTTGCCGTCCAGCAAACCGCAGGCCGCCAGAATAAACGCGCCGGTGCACACGCTGGCGATGCGCCGCGCTCGCCGGCTGTGGCTCGTCAGAAACGCCACCAGCGCCGGCGACTGCGCCGCCATCACGTTGCCGCTGCCGCCGGCCACCACCAGCGTATCGAAACGCTCGTCGCCGCACGGCTGCGTGGCGATCTCCACCCCGGCCGAGCTGGCGACCATCCCGCCCTGCGGCGAGATCGCCACGCAGCGGTAGGCCGGCGGGTCGGTAAATTGGCTGACGTTATCGAACGCCGCCAGCGGGCCGGCAAAGTCCAGCAGGTTGAAACCGGGAAAAACCACAAAACCGATCGTTTTCATGATGGCGCTTTTTGAGGGTTATCTGTCATATCAGCCAAAAACAGGGCGGCTATTATGGCCCAGGTCCAACGATAAAAATGAGGCGAATGTCATGTCTGAACCACTCGTGATTGTATTTCCCATCTATCAAGGCGTCACCCAGCTCGACTTCACCGGCCCACTGCAGTTTCTGCGCCACATGCCGGGCGCGGAAATCATCGTCGCTTCGGTAGACGGCGCGGATGTCGAATCGGAAGGCCTGCACTTCACCCAGCTGCGCCCGCTGCCGGAGATCGCGCGCTGCGACGTGCTGTGCGTGCCGGGCGGCAGCGGCTGCACCCAGGCGCTGCAGGATGAAGCGTTCATGCGGCAAATCCGGCGGCTGGGCGCCGATGCCCGCTACCTGACCTCGGTGTGCACCGGTTCGCTGATCCTGGCCGCCGCCGGCTTGCTGCCGGGCAAACGCGCCGCCTGCCACTGGTCGATGCGCGACAGCCTGAAGCTGTTCGGCGCCATACCCAGCGCTGCACGCGTAGAGCGCGACGGCAACGTGATCAGCGGCGGCGGCGTCACCGCCGGCATCGACTTTGCGCTGGCGCTGATCGCCGAACTGCACGGCGAAGACACCGCCCAAACGATCCAACTCTATCTGGAGTACGCCCCGGCTCCGCCGTTCACGGGCGGCACACCGGAACTGGCCCCGCCGCACATTTACGCCAAGGTGCAGGCACAAATGGCGGAAAGTCTGGCGCGGCGCAGAGCCTTGGTGGCCCAGATCGCCCAAAGCTAGCGATCGCGCGTATACTTGCCCTTATGCGTCAGTCACATAAGGAGTAAGGAATGACCGATTTGGCCCACTACATTACGGACTACGGCTACTGGGCGTTGTTTATCGGCTGCCTGGCTGAGGGAGAAACCATCACGCTGCTGGGCGGCATCGCCGCCCACGAAGGGCTGCTGCACTGGCCGTGGGTGATAGCCGTGGTGGCGCTCGGCGGCACGCTGGGGGATCAGCTGCTGTACTTCATCGGCCGCCGGTTCGAAGGCCGGGTCATCTCGCGGCTCAAAGGGCAGGAAAAGCGCATCGCGCGCGCCAGAAGGCTGATCGCCCGCCACCCGATGCTGTTCGTTATCGGGGTGCGCTTTATGTACGGCTTCCGCATCATCGGCCCGGTGCTGATCGGCGCCAGCCGGCTGCCGCCGTCGCGCTTTGTGCCGCTCAACATCCTCGGCGCCATTCTCTGGGCGACGATCTTCGTCATGCTCGGCTATTTTGGCGGCCAGGCGATCGAAAGCTTCTTTACCGGCTTCAATAAAAAACTCTCCAGCCTGCTGTTTGTTGCGCTGGCGATCGCCGCCATCCTGCTGGTGCGCTTCTGGTGGCGCAAACGCCACGCGGAATAAGCCAGCGCGCCTGGCGTCAGCTTTCCTGCGGCGCCGCGCGCATCAGCTCGACCAGCTCGCGCGCCGCCTTGTCCAGCGGGCGGCTCTTCAGCCAGATCAGATGCATCGGCAAGCGCAGCTCGTTCTTGGTGTTTTTGAATTTCAGCCGCATCAGCCGCCCCTGCGCCAGCAGCGGCTCGGCCAGCGACAGCGGGAAATTGCCCCACCCCAGGCCCGCTTCCACCATGTTCAGCGCCATCGGCAGGCTGTCGGTGCGCCAGTAGGCCTCCGCCACCTGCGGGCGCAGATCGCCGATCGGCAGATCGCGGCTGGCCACCATGATCTGCCGCACGTTGATCAGATCCTCGAGAAACAGCTCGCCCGCCGCGCCCTCCAGCGCCGGATGCTGCGGCGACACCATCGCCACCAGCGACTCCGCGCCGACGGAGTGGAACTGCTCCGCACTGTTGATGTTCAGCCCGCCGAACGCGAGGCAGACGCCAATGCGCCCCTGATGCAGCATATGCAGCACGTCGTCCTGCGGCGCGCTGAGCACTTCGATGTTCAGCAGCGGATAACGTTGCGACAGCGTTTTCACCGCCACCAGCAGGCCGGCGCCGTTGATGTCAGACGCCACGCCGATCGAAAGCGTGCTTTCCAGCCCCTGTGAAAGTTCGATGGCGTGCACCTGCAGCTGCTTGAGCTGCCCGGCGATCAGGCGGGCGTGCGGCGCCAGGGCCAACGCCAGCGCGGTCGGCGTCGGTTCGCGGTGCGAGCGATCGAACAATGCGAAACCGAGTTCCGCCTCCATGTTGGCGATACCCATGCTGACGGCGGACGGTACGCGCCGCAGCGCGCGGGCGGCGGCGGAAAACGAACCGCGATCGAGCACCGCCAGAAACAGTTCGATATTGTCGCTGGAAAAGTTCATCGTTTAACCTGTCAGTAAAACTGACAGCTCCTGACTTTTTCTATCAATGTGATTGACGCTATCTTAGCCGCCGCCGCCACAGAGGCAACTAAAAACAGATCGGGAGAAAACAATGCAAGGCGTCAAACGCAAACTGGTGTATGTCACCGCTTATGAACTTATCGGCATGACGATCTCGGCGCTGGGGCTGGCGCTGCTGTCGGGCCACGCGCCGAGCAGCACCGGGCCGCTGGCGGTGGTGATCACCACCCTCGCGGTCAGCTGGAACTTCATTTACAACTACCTGTTCGAGTGGTGGGAAAGCCGCCAGGCGTCGCGCACCCGCACCCTCAAGCGCCGCATTTTGCACGCAGTGGGCTTTCAGCTGACGCTGGTAGTGTATCTGATCCCGCTGATCGCCTGGTGGATGGGCATCACGCTGTGGCAGGCGCTGCTGCTGGACATGGCGCTGATCGTCATCATTCCTTGCTACACCTTCCTGTTTAACTGGGCGTTCGACAAGCTGTTCGGCCTGCCGGCTTCGGCTCTGCCGGCCGGTGAATCCGCCTAAAAACCCCCTCGTCCCATTCGCCTGCGCACGCCCATCGCCGCGCAGGCGCCATCGCTTTATTTTCCGCCCGCCTTTACCCCGACGCGAAATAACCTTCAAATCCCTTTAGTTTGCACGGTAATTATTATTCTGTGATTTCAATCACTTTTATCGTTCGATATTTCCGTGTTGATAATGAGACTCATCTTACTGAATAATATGCGCTTTTGTTTTCAGCTTAAAAAATACACACAATTGCTCACGCTTTGCGCACAGGTTTTTTTGCCACATTTATCGGGAAACGGTAGCATGCCACGCCGTTATTTAACGGCAGCTGTATACACAATAAACAGCGGAATGATGCTACGACCTCATTCTCATTACGATTGCTGATGGCAATCGTTTGCCCTGCCGCTCAGGGCGGAGTTCATCATAGACAGGTAAACAGGACGGATAATGCACTCACAAAAAAAGTCGGCGGACGATAAACACGCCGCCAGACGACGCTGGCTAGACTCCCATGAATCCGGTTATCACAAAAGCATGGGTAACCGGCAGATCCAAATGATCGCCATCGGCGGTTCGATCGGCACCGGCTTGTTCCTCGGTACCGGCGGCCGCCTCGAACTGGCCGGGCCGGCGCTGGCGCTGGTCTATCTGGTGTGCGGGATCTTCTCTTTCTTCATCCTGCGCGCGCTGGGCGAACTGGTGCTGCATCGCCCTTCCAGCGGCAGCTTCGTTTCTTATGCCCGCGAATTTCTCGGTGAGAAAGCCTCTTACGTCGCCGGCTGGATGTATTTCCTCAACTGGGCGATGACCGGCATCGTCGACATCACCGCGGTAGCGCTGTACATGCACTACTGGGGTACCTTCGCCGACGTGCCGCAGTGGCTGTTCGCCCTCGGCGCGCTCGGCATCGTCGCCACCATGAACATGATCGGCGTGAAATGGTTCGCCGAAATGGAATTCTGGTTCGCGCTGATCAAGGTCGCCGCCATCGCGCTGTTCCTGATTGTCGGCGTGGTGTTCCTCGGCACCGGCACCCCGGTCGCCGGCCACACCACCGGCATGCACCTGATCACCGAAAACGGCGGCATGTTCCCGCACGGCCTGCTGCCGGCGCTGGTGCTGGTGCAAGGGGTGATCTTCGCCTTCGCCGGCATCGAGCTTATCGGCACCGCCGCCGGCGAGTGTAAAGATCCGGCCAAAATGATGCCCAAAGCGATCAACAGCGTGATCTGGCGTATCGGCCTGTTCTACGTCGGCTCCGTGGTGCTGTTGGTGCTGCTGCTGCCGTGGAACGCCTATCAGGCCGGCCAAAGCCCGTTCGTCACCTTCTTCAGCAAGCTGGGCGTGCCTTATATCGGCACCATCATGAACATCGTGGTGTTGACCGCCGCGCTGTCCAGCCTCAACTCTGGCCTCTACTCTACCGGCCGCATCCTGCGCTCGCTGGCGATGGGCGGCTCCGCGCCGAAGCTGATGGCCAAAATGAGCAGCCAGCAGGTGCCTTACGCCGGCATCCTGGTCACCTGCGGCATCTACGTGATCGGCGTGGTGCTCAACTATCTGGTGCCGTCGCAGGTATTCGAGATCGTGTTGAACATCGCTTCGCTCGGCATCATCGCCTCCTGGGCATTTATCATCGTTTGCCAGATGCGCCTGCGCAAAGCCGTGCACGAAGGCCGCGCGCAGCCGGTCTCGTTCAGAATGCCGGGCGCGCCGTTCACCTCCTGGCTGACGCTGGCGTTCCTGCTGATCGTGGTGGTGATGATGGCGTTCGACTACCCGAACGGCACCTGGACCATCGCCACCATCCCGGTGCTGGCGGTGCTGCTGACGCTGGGCTGGTTCGGCCTGCGCAAGCGCGCGCAGGAAGTGAAATTGGAACAGCAGGCTCACGAAGAACAAAACCCGCACTGATTCGACAAACCGCCCTCCGGGGCGGTTTTTTTATCCGCTATAACCGGCCGTAGAACGTCATTCTGGCGCTTTCAGACAGCATCACGTCCGGCTGCGCATTGTAGGCCAGCACCACCAGCATGCGCGTGATGTCGCCTTCGGTCGGCGTCACCCGGTGCATGGCGTTGCGCCCGCGAAACAGCACCAAATCCCCCTCCTCCATCGCCAGCCGTTTGGCCACCCGCTCCCCGTCCAGCACCTGCGTGACCCCGGCATAGTTCATCTCGCCGCGATCGGCGTCGCGCAGGTTCTCCACGTACTCGAAACGCCCGCCCGCCGCCGGTTTCTGGATCAGCAGAGTGATGGCGAACGACGAATTGTCGAAGTGCCAGCCCAGCTCCTGGCCGGTGTGGGCGTAATGCAGGTTGATCGACGACAGCCGATCGGCGTAGGGATACAGCTGCGCCTCATCCAGCACCGCGCAGAGGAACGCACGAAACGCCGGAGCATCGTACAGCGCACGCAGCGGCGACTGCGGCGGAATATCTTCGTCGGTAATGCAGCCTTTGGACGACACCACCAGCCGGTTGCGCGCGTGATCGGCCGGCAGCGCGTCGTCCTGCGGCCGCAGATACACGTTGTGTTTGCTGGTGGCATAAAACGCCGCGTGGTGCTGTTCGGCGCCTTCCAACCGCACCGTCGCCAGCGCGGCGGCGCGCAGAAATCCCGGCAGTACTAACGCACCGCTGCGCTCCAGCGTTTGCCGGCAACGGGCGCGGAACTCGGCGTCGTCGATGGGATGGGCGGACAGATCGATAATATCGGCAAGTTGCGGCATGACGTTCCCCTCGTGTGCGATAGCCGGATGCCTCTCACTGTAGCGAATGGCGCATTGCCGCCATAACAAAAATACGTTATGGATAAGCTAACCAATTCTTAGCGATAGCCCTGCCCATGCACTCACCGTCCCGCGCGCGCTTGCCCAAGCTGAGCGCCATTCTGGCGTTCGAAACCGCCGCCCGCACCGGCAGCCTGGCCCGCGCGGCGGATACGCTGGCGCTGACCGCCGCCGCCGTCAGCCAGCAGATCCGCCAGCTGGAGCAACACCTGGGGATCACGCTGTTCATCCGCGCCAAAAGCGGCGTCACGCTGACCGAACAGGGCGCGGACTACCTGGCCTACGTGCAGGAGGCGTTCGAAACGCTGCGCGTGGCGCAGCAGCACGTCGAGCGCCAGCGCGGCAAACAGGCGCTGACGGTGTTCGCCCTGCCGGCGTTAGCCTCCAAGTGGCTGAACCCGGCGCTGGGCGACTGGCTGGCGCAGTGCCCCGACGGCGATCTGCGGCTGCACGCCACCCATGCGGCGGTCGATTTCGCCCATTCGGCGGCAGACTTCGCCCTGTGCTTCGGCGATCAGGACTATCCGCTGCTGGAAAAGATGCAACTGTTTCAGGATCGGGTGCAGCCGGTGTGCAGCCCGGCGCTGCGCGATCGCGGCGACTGGACGCAGCTGCCGCTGATCCATGTCGATTGGGGCAAGGAGAGCCAGTTTCTGCCGGGCTGGCACGAGTGGTTCACCGCCGCCGATCGGTCACCGCCGGCGCGGCGCGGGCTGACCTATAACCTGACTTCGTTGGCTATCGACGCCGCCGTGCAAGGGCGCGGGGTGCTGCTCGGCCAGCGGCGGCTGATCGCCCGTGAACTGGCGGAAGGCCAGCTGGTCACCCTGGCCGAACCGGCGCTGCCGCTCAGCAAACCCTACTACGTAGTTTACCCACCGCGCACGCTGGAAAAACCCGGCGCAGCGGCGTTTCTGGCCTGGTTGCAAACCCTCGCATCTACAGACCAAACCTGAACCCCGGCGGCGATGTTTGCTGGCGTCAGGCACAACCCTGAACGCTTAAGCCTCTCACCTCAGCCTGTTAATTTATCTCTGCCGACCGGGACCGCGAACCGATTCGCCCTTCGGCCACAATGCCATTTCCCTATGCCGCCGCCCCTGCAATCGCCATATTGCATCGGCCTCTTATTGTCCAAAACGAGGGCTATTCCATGATTTCATTAAATGATTACGCCAACCTGCGCAGCTATGCCGGTAGCGAAACCGCGGTGATGCTCGAAAACCGCTACCATCACGGCGTATTTACCCGAGACGATGCGGATACCACCAGCCAGGACAACGGCGTTACCCTGATCGTCGATGCGCAAAACCGCCGCTGGAAGCGCATCATCAATGACGGCGATTACAGCATCGATTGGTGGCACCTGCCGGGCGATGAGCTGGATTACTCGCTGACCATTACCCGCGCGTGCAACTTCTTGCAGGTCAAAGGCGAAGAGTGGTGGCAGTTGCCTATCCCAACTACCCCGGCGGGGATTACCCTGGTTGGCCCCGGCGGCGTTCGCCCTTGTAAAACCACTGCCAACCTAAAGCTGTGGAAAAACGCCGTCGATTTTAAGGGCACCATTCTGGACTTCAGCGGCGCCACCAACATCGAGTGCGTACGCGTGCAATATTCGCTGGGAGCGCCGGCGATTTATAACCTGCGCATCGTGGGTGCCCCTGGCGCGGCGGCTAACCTGCGCGGCCTGTGCGTCTACAGCGATGCCTCTAACATGCACGGCTTGCCGGCCTGTCAGCTGCTGGTGCAAAACGTCTGGCTAACCAACCTGTACAAAGGCATCGTCTTCGGCAATAACGCCTATATCCAGAGCTGGCACAGCATCATGGTGCGCGGCTGTTTCTGGCCGATCTGGTCTGAAACCACCGCCAACGCCGGCGAAAAAATCGTCTTCTACAAATGCCTGTTCGGCGACAGCAGAAACTATTATCAGGGGGTGCACGCCCTGGCCTTCCGCGATTGTTCGTTCGACTACAGCGGCTTTAGCAATGAAACCGAACAGTTGGCCAATACCGACTATGGCTTGTTCGACCTTAAAGGCGGCACGCTGGACTTTAAAAATTGCCACTTCGAATGGGGTAACGCCAATTGCCGCAACTACCGGCCGGTCTTTACCAGCAACAACGGCGGTACGGTAAAAATCAAAGACAGCCAATGGCACAGCGTGATGACC
Source organism: Serratia sp. SSNIH1 (assembly GCF_002935055.1). NCBI lineage: Bacteria > Pseudomonadati > Pseudomonadota > Gammaproteobacteria > Enterobacterales > Yersiniaceae > Serratia > Serratia sp. SSNIH1. Next base: position 1,871,310 of record NZ_CP026383.1, on the reverse strand, counting down.
AACAACACCGATGCCGGCAGCAGCGTGCCCTACCAATACGTCGAGTATTTCTTCTTCGATAAGTCCAGCGATCTGAGCGGAAAATGTTATATCGACGGTTTCGATCTGGTGAACGCCGACATTAAAAAAGGCTGGTCCAACAACCACATCGAGATGAAAAAGATCGTCGCACCCGGCTACGTCAACATGTGGCGCCTGCTCTATCTGGGTGATGGCGTCAACCATCTGCCGGAGCCGAGCTGGAAAGAAAGCGGCGCGCTGGCGTTGAATAACGTCTACGCCTTCGGCGGCGCACGTCTCTCGCAAACGGCGACCGCCGATCTGGCGGTAACGCTGCAAAACGGCGTGCTGACCGCCACCACCAAAACGGCAACGACGGCGGACAAACGCGTCGAGATCTACTTCCCGATCGCGAAAAACGATCTGGTGCTGTGGCGCGCCACGCTGGCCAACCTGAAAGGTCAGAGCAGCCTTGATGTCATCATCGGCACCTACCAAGGCAAGTATGTCCTGAACGGCGATGCCGGCGTCACCACCGTGCTGGAAAAAGCCTGCCAGTGGGGCCGTACCGGTACGGTAACGCCGACCACTTCGGCAACGATGACCTCGGATCGCATTACCGCACTCGACGTCGCCGAGTATTTGCCGCTGCCTGAGGGCTACGTCAATTACGCCCGTATCGCCATCGTGCTGAAAAACTTTACCGGCAGCGCCGCTCAGCCCACCTCGGTGGACCTGACCCAACTGCTGTGTCAAAAGATCGACATCGTCTCACGCAACCCACATAAATCCTGGTAACCGCACAGGCCCCGCAAGGGGCCTGTTTTCCATTAACGCGCGGTATAACCGCCGTCGATGCTGTAAAACGCGCCGGTGGTGAAACTGCTGTCGTCCGAGAGCAGGAAAACCACCGTTTTCGCCACCTCTTCCCGCGTCGCCATTCTCCCCATCGGGTGCGAAGCGGCCATCTGCGCCCGCACCGGCGCCGGCAGCGCCCCCATCGCCGGCGTATCCACATAGCCCGGCCCGACGGCGTTGATGCGCACCCCGCGCGTGGCGAACTCCAGCGCCGCCGAGCGCGTCAGGCCCAGCACGCCATGCTTGGCGGCGGTATAAGACGCAATCCCGGCAATGCCCACCACGCCGTTGGCGGAAGAGAGGTTCACTACCGCCCCGCCGCCGCCGGCGACGATCGCCGGCAGGCCGTACTTCATGCCGAAAAACGTGCCGCTCAGGCAGGTGGCGATCACCTCTTGCCAGTCTTCGACCGCATACCGATCGATGTTCACCTCGTGCGGGCCGGTGATCCCGGCGTTGTTGACCAACAGATGCAGCGCGCCGCAGCGCCGCACCGTCTCTTCAATGCCCTGCTGCACCGACGGCGCATCGCGCACGTCCATCCGCAACGTCATCACCCGTCGGCCCTCGGGATCGAGCCGCGCGGCGGCTGCGGCGAGAGGCGCGGCGTGGCGGCCGGTCATCACCACCGTGGCCCCGCGCCGAAACAGCTCGGCGGCGATCGCTTCGCCGATGCCGGTGGAAGCGCCGGTCACCAGCGCCACCCGATGTTTGAAATCTTGCATAGCCGTTCTCCTGCAACGTTGAACTCAGGGGAACAGGCTAGCGCCGACCAGTGACAGTTTGCGGCAGCAGCAACAGAGCAGCACGTAATGCGCTCACAAACGCCGCAAAGCCCGCTATTTTATGCCTACTTTTTCTCATGCGAGACACCCTGTGGATACCCAACGCTACCTGCAGCATATCGGCTTTACCGGCGCCGCCCGCCCTGACCTCCCCACGTTGCAACAGCTGCACCATCGCCACATGCTGAGCGTCCCGTTCGAGAACCTGAGCATTATTTATCATCAGGGCATCCGGCTGGCGCCGGAGGCGCTGTTTAGCAAGGTGGTCGAGCGCAACCGCGGCGGTTTCTGTTATGAGCTGAACACGCTGTTTGCTCTGCTGCTGCGCGAGATCGGTTTCAGGGTGAGCTTCATCTCCGGCGAGATCCGCGCGCGCGACGGCCATTTCGGCCCGCCCTACGACCATCTGGCGCTGCGGGTGGATCTGGAAGACCAAGCATGGCTGGTGGACGTCGGTTTCGGCGATTCCTTCCTGACGCCGCTAAAGATCGTCGTCGCCGAGCCGCAACCGCAGGCCAGCGGCACCTTCCACCTGGAACAGGAAGGCGAGTATTACCTGCTGGAGCGCCGCAACGGCGACCAACGCTCGCATGCCAAAACCCTGTATCGCTTTACGGTTCAACCGCGCGAGTTGCATGAGTTCGACGAGATGTGCCGCTTCCACAGCACCTCGCCGCAGTCGCATTTCACCCAGCGCCTGGTGTGTTCACGGCCAACGGACCACGGCCGGGTGACCCTCAGCGACATGAAGCTGATCGTAACCGAAGATCACCAGCGCCACGAAACGACGTTGCATTCGGAAGAGGAACGCCGCGCCGCGCTGTGGCAACATTTCGCCATCGATTTGGATCGTTGACGGCGCCGGCGGCGCCCTTTTATTACGATTCTGTTACACCGATTGCATAACCGCGCTTGGCTGATTGCCAGCACCGCGGCGGCAGGCATCATAGGGCCATGATTCGGCAACAGAGTGCGAAAAATGATCCGTGTGATACTGGTGGATGACCATGTGGTGGTGCGCTCCGGCTTTGCGCAGTTGCTCAACCTCGAGGACGATCTCGACGTGGTGGGGCAATACAGCAGCGCGGCGGCGGCCTGGCCGGCATTGCTGCGCGGCGACGTCAACGTCGCGGTGATGGACATCGCCATGCCGGATGAAAACGGCCTCAGCCTGTTGAAACGCCTGCGGGCGCAGAAGCCGCAGTTCCGCGCGATCATCCTCAGCATCTATGACTCCCCCACCTTCGTGCAGAGCGCGCTGGACGCCGGCGCCAGCGGCTATCTGACCAAACGCTGCGGGCCGGAAGAGCTGGTGCAGGCGGTGCGTTCCGTCGATATGGGCGGCCATTACCTGTGCGCCGACGCGCTGCGGGCGCTGCGCGGCGGCGAGCGGCCGGCCACGGCGCTGGAAGTGCTGACCCCGCGCGAGCGTGAAATCTTCGATCTGCTGGTCAAAGGTGACAGCGTAAAGGAGATCGCTTTCAAGCTCGATCTCAGCCATAAAACGGTGCACGTGCATCGCGCCAACGTCCTGGGCAAGCTGCAGTGCAACAGCACCATCGAGCTGGTGCATTTCGCCCTCGATCATCAGCTGCTGGCGGGGCATTGATGTCGCCCCGCTTCCGGCCCTGGGTTATCTCGCTGTTTATCCTGTTGGCCTGGGGCAGCGGCTGGCTGATGCTGTGGACGCTCGGTTTCTATCTGACCCGCAACGGCAACCAGGCAGCGCTGTTTCTGCCGCACGGCGTCTATCTCGCGCTGCTGATCCTGCTGGCGCGTCGCTATTGGCCCGCCTTGATCGTACCGCCGATCCTGCTGCTGTTATGGCTGCACGGCGAACGCCTGCTGAGCGGCTACGGCCTGCTGGCCGCGCCGTTTATCACCCTGTTTCCGGCCGCGGTCGCGCAACGACTCTGGCACCGTTTTCCGCTCTACTGGCAGCGGCTGACGCTGCTGCTGGCTGCGGTGACCGCCGCCTCGCTGCTCAACACCGCCCTGCTTTCGCCGTTTGTGCCAAGCCCGGCGATGCTGCTTGGCCTGGCGTCGTTTACCGGCGGCGTCTTGCTGACCCCGTTCGTCTATCTGATCTTTGAATTTCTGCGCCAACAGCACCGTTACCACCTGCTGGGGCTGGACACCCCCAACCCGCCGCTGCGCGCATCTTTGATCATCTGGTGCAGCCTGTTTTTCGTTATCGGTATCGGCACGCAGATGGTGCTGTCGCCGGAAATCGAGCGCCTGTTGCTGATCGTGGTGTTTCTGCCGAACGTGGTGATGGCGTGGAAGTTCGGCTGGCAGGGCGGCGTGCTGTCCGGCCTGCTCGGCAGCATGATGATCACCCTCGCCCGGCAGGTCGGCGTGGGGTTCGGCAATCTGGTCGAGCTGGAGATCTTTCTGGCGACGCAGGCGCTGCTCGGCATCTGCCTGGGCATCGCCATCAGCCGCCAGCAGCACCTGGCGCAAAACCTGCACCACTATCAGCGTCGCCTGGAAGAAGAGCTGGCGGCGCGGCGGGCACTGACCGAAAAACTGATCCACACCGAAGAAGACACGCGGAAAAACCTGGCGCGCGAGCTGCACGATGAAATCGGCCAGAACATCACCGCGATTCAAATCCAGTCGCAGCTGGTCAAACGGGCGCGCGATCCGGCGCAAACCCAGGCCGCCGCGCACCAGATAGGCGAGCTCGCCCGGCGCATTCATCACTCCACGCGCCAGCTGCTGCGCCAGCTTCGGCCGCCCGCGCTGGACGAACTGGCGTTCAAAGAGGCGCTTCACCACCTGCTGAGCGAATTCGCCTTTGCCGAACGGGGCATCCACTGCCGTTTCGATTACCGGCTGAGCGACACGCCCGCCGGCGAAACGGTGCGCTTCACCCTCTACCGCCTGCTGCAAGAGCTGCTCAACAACGTGTGCAAACACGCCGAGGCCAGCGAAGTCGCCATCGTCTTGTATCAACAGGGGCCGCTTTTGCACCTCGAGGTGCGGGACAACGGCATCGGCATCCGTGCGGACAAGGTGCCCGGCCTCGGCATTCAGGGGATGCGCGAGCGGGTCAGCGCGCTGGGCGGCGAGCTGACGCTGGAAACGCATTGCGGCACGCGGGTAATTGTTAACCTGCCCACAAATTTGCAACAAACCGCCGACTAACTAAGAAAAAGTCTTAGCCACTGCGGACTTTATCTCATCCCCTTTCCCTTTCACCTTCTTATAGTCACCACCAGGGAGGCGGCTATGCAGGCACGCTCGGCATCTGAAATCGATCATCGTTACCGCGCGCTGCGCCCGCGACTGCTGCTGTACATGGTCATCGGGTACGCCGCCTTTTACCTGACGCGCAAAAGCGTGAATTACGTGCTGCCGGCGCTGCAAACGGATTTGGGCCTGGATAAAGGGGACATCGGCCTGCTCGGCTCGCTGTTTTATCTGAGCTACGGCCTGTCGAAATTCGCCGCAGGGTTGTGGCACGACGGCCATGGGCAGCGCGGATTTATGGGGATCGGCCTGTTCGCCACCGGCTTGCTGAACGTGGCGTTCGCCTTCGGCGAATCGCTGACGCTGCTGCTGGCGGTCTGGGCGCTGAACGGCTTCTTTCAGGGCTGGGGCTGGCCGCCCTGCGCGCGGCTGCTGACCCACTGGTATTCGCGCAACGAGCGCGGCTTCTGGTGGGGCTGCTGGAATATGTCGATCAACCTCGGCGGCGCGATCGTGCCGCTGATCAGCGCCTTCGCCGCCCAGCGCTGGGGTTGGCAGGCGGCAATGCTGATCCCGGGCGCCGTCAGCATGGTGTTGGGCGTCTGGCTCACGCGACAGCTGACAGGCACGCCGCAGGAAGAAGGCCTGCCGTCGGTCGGCCAGTGGCGCCACGATCCGCTGGAGCTGCGCCAGGAACAGCAAAGCCCGCCGATGGGGCTGTGGCAGATGTTGCGCACCACGATGCTGAAGAACCCGATGATCTGGCTGCTCGGCGTCTCTTACGTGCTGGTCTACCTGATCCGCATCGCGTTGAACGACTGGGGCAATCTCTGGCTGACCGAAAGCCACGGCGTCAACCTGCTCAGCGCCAACGCCACGGTGATGCTGTTCGAGATAGGCGGCCTGCTCGGTGCGCTGTTCGCCGGCTGGGGTTCGGATGTGCTGTTCGGCGGGCAGCGCGCGCCGATGATTTTGCTGTTCACGCTCGGGCTGATGGTTTCCGTCGCCGCGCTGTGGCTGGCGCCGGTGCATCACTACGCGCTGCTGGCGGGCTGTTTCTTTACGGTGGGCTTTTTTGTCTTCGGCCCGCAGATGCTGATTGGCCTCGCCGCCGTGGAATGCGGGCACAAAGGCGCAGCGGGCTCCATCACCGGTTTTCTCGGCCTGTTCGCCTACCTGGGGGCAGCGCTGGCGGGCTGGCCGCTGTCGCAGGTCATCGAAGGCTACGGCTGGTCAGGCATGTTCAGTTTGCTGTCGATCGCCGCCGTTCTTATGGGTTTATTGCTGATGCCGCTGCTGATGGCGAGCGTCGCCACCTCTACCGAGAGAAGGATAAAACAATGAAAAAAATGTGGGTCACTACCCTGATAGCTTCCGGCATCGCGCTGGCCACGCTGAGCGGCACCGCGCACGCCAAGGGCCGCCTGGTGGTTTACTGCAGCGCCACCAATGAAATGTGCGAAGCGGAGACCAAAGCCTTCGGCGAGAAATATGACGTGAAAACCTCGTTCATCCGCAACGGCTCCGGCAGCACGCTGGCAAAAGTGGACGCCGAGAAGAAAAACCCGCAGGCGGACGTCTGGTACGGCGGCACGCTCGATCCGCAATCCCAGGCCGGTGAAATGGGGCTGCTGCAGCCCTACAAATCGCCGAACCTCGAACAGGTGATGCAACAATTCCGCGACCCGGCGAAGCTGAAAGGCAACTACTCCTCGGCGGTCTACGTCGGCATCCTCGGCTTCGGCGTCAATACCCAGCGCCTCAAAGAGAAAAACCTGCCGGTGCCCCAGTGCTGGAAAGACCTGACCAAACCGGAATACAAAGGCGAGATTCAAATCGCCGATCCGCAGAGCTCCGGCACCGCTTACACTGCGCTGGCGACCTTTGCCCAGCTGTGGGGAGACGATCAGGCGTTCGATTACCTCAAGCAGTTGAACGCCAACGTCTCGCAGTACACCAAGTCCGGCATTGCCCCGGCGCGCAACGCCGCCCGCGGTGAAACGGCGATCGGCATCGGTTTCCTGCATGACTACTCACTCGAAAAAGAACAGGGCGCGCCGCTTGAGCTGATCTCGCCTTGTGAAGGCACCGGCTACGAAATCGGCGGCGTCAGCATCCTCAAAGGCGCACGTAACCTCGACAACGCCAAGCTGTTTGTGGATTGGGTGCTATCGAAAGAGGCGCAGGAACTGGCATGGCAGAAAGGCAAGTCCTATCAGATCCTGACCAACACCACCGCCGCTACCTCGCCGAACTCGCTGAAGCTCGACGATCTGAAGCTGATCAACTACGACATGGACAAATACGGCTCGACCGAGGTCCGCAAGGCGCTGATCAATAAATGGGTCAGCGAAGTCAAGATGGGTAAATAAGCCCACATTCTGCGCCTGTTGCCGGGTAAGCCTCACGCCTTACCCGGCCTGAACATCCGGGAAACTTATGTCACATACACATGCACTCCATCTCGTGAAAAAACGAGATGCGATATTCCTTTGGGTCTTGCTTGGCTGGCTGGCGTTCGCCCTGCTGCCGAGCTGGAGCCTGGATTACGGCCTGCTGGAGTCCACCGGCGATGAAATCCTCGCGGCCTACGGCTGGTCACACCGCAATGTCAGCTGGCTATGGTGCCTGTTGCCGAGCCTGCTGCTGCTTCGTCCTTACGCCCCGGCGGGCGGTGAACGGCGGCGGCGCCACGCGTTCGATGCCGGCTGGGCGCTGCTGTGCATGGCCTTTATCGTCGTCAGCGCCACGGTGGCGGGGCGCGGTTTAGGCTACGCCACCCTGGTGCAGTTGACCGCGCTGGGCGCCATCATGACGCTGGCGCTGACCCGCCTCGAATGGCTGGGCGGCGACCGTTTCGTTATCGGTGCGCTGGTCACCATCGTGGCGCTGATCGGCGTCTTCATCGTCTGGCCGAGCATCGCGATTTTCATCCCGATGTTCACCGACCAGGCGGGGGCATTCGCGCCGCTGGCGTTTATGAACGTGCTGTCGCAGGCGCATATCGTTCAGGTGATCCTCAACTCCATCGCCCTGTCGATCGCGGTCGGCGCCGGCTGCACCTTCTTCGGCCTGGTGCTGGCGATTTACACCACCCGCATCGCCAAACGCAGCGCCATTATCGGCCGCATTTTCTCCATCCTGCCCATCGTCACGCCGCCGTTCGTCGTCGGCCTGGGCGTCACGCTGATGATGGGGCGCTCCGGCTACGTCACCGAGTGGATGGTGGCCTGGTTCGGCCTGACCAACACCAACTGGCTGTACGGCTTTACCGGCATCTGGCTGGCGCAGGTGCTGGCGTTCACGCCGATGGCGTTCATGATCCTCGACGGCGCGATCAAGACCATTCATCCTTCGCTGGAAGAGGCCTCCTACACCCTGCGCGCCAGCCGTTGGCAAACCTTTAACGGCGTGTTCGTGCCGCTGCTGAAACCGGCGCTGGCCAACGCGTTTCTGATCGTGGTGGTGCAATCGCTGGCCGACTTCAGCAACCCGCTGGTGCTCGGCGGCAACTTCGACGTGCTGGCGACGCAAATCTATTTCTACATCACCGGCTCGCAGCTCGACTATCAGGCCGCCAGCACCCTCGGCGCCTTCCTGCTGCTGTTCTCGCTGCTGGTGTTCTGCATCCAGTACCTGTGGATCGGCAAGCGTTCCTACGTCACCGTGTCCGGCAAATCCTATCGCGGCGACGTACAGCCGCTGCCGGTCACGCTGGTGTGGAGCGTGATCGCGTTGCTGGCGGTGTGGGTAGCCTTTAACGCCCTGCTCTACGGCAGCATTTTCTACGGCAGCTTCACCGTCAACTGGGGGGTGGATTACACGCTGACGCTGGATAACTTCATCAAGCTGTTCGGCCAGGGCATGAGCGACGGCGCGTGGCCTTCGCTGCTCGACACGCTGCTGTACGCCGGGATCGCCGCGCCGATCACCGCCGCCTTCGGCCTGCTGATCGCCTGGATCGTGGTGCGCCAGCAGTTCAGGGGCAAAAAGACCATCGAGTTCACCACCATGCTGTGCTTTGCGGTGCCGGGCACCGTGGCGGGCGTCTCTTACATTCTCGCCTTCAACAGCGCGCCGGTGTACCTCACCGGGACGGCCGCCATCGTGATTATCTCGATGGTGATGCGCAACGTGCCGGTGGGCATTCGCGCCGGGATCGCCGGGCTGGGCCAGATAGACAAATCGCTGGACGAAGCCTCGCTCAGCCTGCGCGCCGGCTCGCTGCGCACCATCACGCACATCCTGCTGCCGCTGCTGCGCCCGGCGATCCTGTCGGCGCTGATCTACAGCTTCGTGCGCGCCATCACCACCGTCAGCGCCATCGTTTTCCTGGTGACGCCCGATACCCGCGTGGCCACCGCCTACATCCTCAACCGCGTGGAAGACGGCGAATACGGGGTGGCGATCGCCTACGGTTCAATTCTGATCGTGGTGATGCTGGCGATTATTTTCCTCTTTGACTGGCTGATCGGCGAGGCACGCATCTCCCGTTCAACAGCCAAAAACCAGGCGTAATGGAGCCCATGATGAGCCAGAAAAATTTCGTTGAACTGCGCAACGTCTCCAAACGGTTCGGCAGCAACACGGTGATCGACAACATCACGCTCACCATCCCTCGGGGGCAGATGGTGACGCTGCTCGGCCCTTCCGGCTGCGGCAAGACCACCATTTTGCGCCTGGTCGCCGGGCTGGAGAAACCGAGCGACGGGCAGATATTCATTGATGGTGAAGACGTTACCCATCGTTCCATCCAGCAGCGTGACATCTGCATGGTGTTTCAGTCTTATGCCCTGTTCCCGCATATGTCGCTGGGGGAAAACGTCGGCTATGGGCTGAAGATGCTCGGCATTCCGCGCGCCGAAGTGAAAGCGCGCGTGCAGGAAGCGCTGGCGATGGTGGATCTGGCGGGGTTCGACGATCGCTATGTCGATCAGATCTCCGGCGGTCAACAGCAGCGCGTGGCGCTGGCGCGCGCGCTAATCCTCAAGCCGAAAGTGCTGCTGTTCGACGAGCCGTTGAGCAACCTCGACGCCAACCTGCGCCGCAGCATGCGCGAAAAGATCCGCGAGCTGCAAAAGCAGTTTGATATCACGTCGCTGTACGTCACCCACGATCAGAGCGAGGCTTTCGCGGTCTCAGACACGGTGCTGGTGATGAACAAGGGGCACATCATGCAGATAGGCTCGCCGCAGGATCTCTATCGGCAGCCGGCGTCGCGCTTTATGGCGAGCTTTATGGGGGACGCCAACCTGTTCCCGGCCGGCTTCAGCGCGGACTATGTCGATATCAGCGGCTATCGCCTGCCGCGCCCCGCGCACTTTGCCACCGAAGGCGCCGGCACGGTGGGCGTGCGGCCGGAAGCGATCACGCTGAGCGAGCACGGCGAGGAAAGCCAGCGCTGCGTGATCCAGCATGTCGCCTACATGGGGCCGCAGTATGAAGTCACGGTGGCGTGGCATGGGCAGCAGATTTTACTGCAGGTTAACGCCACCCGCCTGCAGCCCAACGTCGGTGAACATTATTATCTGGAAATTCACCCCTACGGCATGTTTATGCTGGCGGACGCGGCATAATAGGCATCACTCTTTAGCGTTAGAATAACGGTCATTCCGCATGGAATGGCCGTAAATAGCCGCCAAAAAAAAACCGTATTTATCTATTTTTACAATTCCACCCAAGTCCTTGTTCAACCGAGAAATAAATATATCCGCATTCATTGAAAAATAACATCCAAGGCAACCAAGGGTGATATTTTTATTTAGATGGGGTAAGCTTAATCCCGCAGTCGAAATTATTTAACGGCCAACTCAAGGAGAAATTCATGAGCAACAATGCAAACGCACAGGCGCAGCTGGATAATTTACGCAACGTCGCTTCCCAGCTGAAGGAAATGCGCCACTATGCGCAGGCGAATACCGAGACGCTCTCCGCACACTGGCTGGCCTTCGATCAGGGGGAATGCAAAAATAAGGCGTTCGCCGAAGCCATTAACGACCTATTGAATAAGCAGGGCGCCTGCCTGGAAGGGCTGGAAAAAACCATTCAGGATATCGAGATAGAATTGAACCGTCTCGACAAAGCCGCCTGATAATACCGATTTAAATAAACCCGCCGCGTGCGGGTTTATTTTTAGCTACGGCAGATGACGCGCGCAATATCCCCTGACGTCGTCAGCGCGCGTATTTCGCTAAACAGTTCGGTGGCTTCGTCATATTCTTTGCGCAAATAGCCCAGCCACTGTTTGATGCGTGCCACGTGATACAGGCCGGTGTCGCCCTGCTTTTCCAGATGGACGTATTTTTGCAGCAGCTCAACCACCTGCGGCCAGGGCATGCGCGGTTCGTTGTACTTCACCACCCGGCTCAGGTTCGGCACGTTGAGCGCGCCGCGCCCCAGCATGATGGCGTCACAGCCGGTCGCCTGCAGGCAATCCTGCGCGCTCTGGTAATCCCAGATCTCGCCGTTGGCGATCACCGGGATGCTCAGCCGTTGACGGATCTCGCCGATCGCCGCCCAGTTGATGCGATCCGCCTTGTAGCCGTCCTCTTTGGTGCGGCCATGCACCGTCAGCTCGCTGGCGCCCGCCTGCTGCACCGCATCGGCGATTTCAAAACTGCGGTTGGAGGAGTCCCAGCCCAGGCGCACCTTCACCGTGACCGGCAGATGGGCCGGCACCGCCGCGCGCATCGCTTTGGCGCCCTGGTAGATCAACTCCGGATCTTTGAGCAGCGTCGCCCCGCCGCCGCTGCCGTTCACCAGCTTGGACGGGCAGCCGCAGTTGAGATCGACGCCGTAAGAGCCCAATTCCACCGCGCGCGCGGCGTTCTCCGCCAGCCACTGCGGGTACTGCCCCAGCAGCTGTACGCGCACCAGCGTGCCCGACGGTGTGCGGCTGGCGTGGCGCAGTTCCGGGCACAGCCGGTAGAACGATTTGGCCGGCAGCAGCTGATCGACCACGCGCAAAAATTCGGTGATGCACAGATCGTAGTCGTTCACGTCGGTGAGCAACTCACGCACCAAAGAATCGAGAACGCCCTCCATCGGAGCCAATAATACGCGCATGACCAATCCCAGCTAAAAAAAGACCCGCAATGATACGGGTGAATGCCCGCGCCAGACAAGCCTCTGCGGGCATTAAAAGCGCCGTCAGCCCAGCCGGCGGATCGGTTGGCCGGCGAGGAACGCCGCAATGTCCTCGACCGCCTCGGTGAAGTAGGCGCGGTAGTTGTCGTCCGCCACGTAACCCACATGCGGCGTCGCCAGCACGTTGGGCAGTTGACGAAACGCATCGTCGGCCGGCAGCGGCTCCGTCTCGAACACGTCCAGACCGGCGCCGGCGATCTTCCGCTGTTGCAGCACGTCCACCAACGCCGCCCGATCGACGATCGCCGCACGCGAGGTGTTGATCAGGTAAGCGGTGGGCTTCATCGCCGTCAATTCGTCGCGCCCCACCAGCCCGCGGCTGCGATCGCTCAGCACCAGGTGGATGGAGACAAAATCGCTCTGCTCGAACAGCGCCCGTTTGGACGGCGCCAACAGGGCGCCCTCCTGCGCCGCCCGTTCCGCCGTCAGGTTCTGGCTCCAGGCCAGCACCCGCATGCCGAACGCCTGCGCCACCCGGGCCATCTGGCCGCCGATCTTGCCCAGCCCCACCAGCCCCAGCGTTTTCCCCTGCAGGGTGACGCCGAGATCCCGCTGCCACGGGCCGTTGTTTTGCAGCCCGACGCTTTCCGGCACGATATGCTTCGCCAACCCGAGCAGCAGCGCCCAGGTCAGCTCCATCGGCGCCGCCGACCCGCTGCTGGTGCCGCACACCACGACGCCGCGCTCGGCGGCGGCGGCCAAATCGATAGAAGCGTTGCGCATGCCGGAGGTGATCAGCAGCTTCAGCTTCGGCAGCCGCGCCAGCAGCGAGGCGGTCATCGGCGTGCGCTCGCGCATGATGACCAGAATGTCGCACTCCTGCAGATGCACCGCCAGCTCCGTTTCATCGGTAAAGTGCGCGCTGATGGCGGACACCTCCACCCGATCGGCCAGCGCCGACCAGTCCGCCATCTTGAGCGCCACCTGCTGGTAATCATCGAGAATTGCGCACTTCAATTTCATCTCCGTCTCCTGGAATGTAGGGTTAGCCACCGTCCAGCCTAGTACGAAAATGCCGTTCCGCCAGGCAAAAAAAAAGCCGCCCGTATCGGCGGCTTACTCTTTGAGCAATCAGGCTTATTCAGCCGGTTTGCGGTTGCGTGGGCGGCGCGAAGCCGGTGCGCCGGAACGGCGCTGGCCATCACCCTGCGGGCGGGCGTTACCGTTGCCGTTGCCGCGGTTTTCACGCTGGCCGCCGTTCGCGTTGCCGCTGCGCTGACCGCCGCCGTTACCGGAACGCTGGCCACCGCCGTTGCCGCGCCCGCCACCCTGGCGGCCGTTGATGATCGGCTCGGCCTTGATGGTCGGATCCGGATCGTAGCCCGGCAGCGCAATGCGCGGAATTTCACGCTTCAGCAGACGCTCGATGTCGCGCAGCAGCTTGTGCTCATCCACGCACACCAGCGAGATAGCTTCGCCGGTGCGCTCCGCGCGGCCGGTACGGCCGATGCGGTGCACGTAGTCTTCCGGCACGTTAGGCAGCTCGTAGTTCACCACGTGCGGCAGCTGGTCGATATCCAGGCCGCGCGCCGCGATGTCGGTCGCCACCAGCACGCGGATGCGGCCGTCTTTGAAGTCGGCCAGCGCACGGGTACGGGCGCCCTGGCTCTTGTTGCCGTGGATCGCCGCTGCGGTGATGCCGTCTTTGTTCAGCTGCTCCGCCAGGTGGTTGGCGCCGTGCTTGGTGCGGGTAAACACCAGCACCTGCTTCCAGTCGCCTTCGCCGATCATCTGCGACAGCAGTTCCCGCTTACGCTTCTTGTCGACGAAGTGCACGCTCTGCTCGATCTGCTCAGACGCGGTGTTGCGGCGCGCCACTTCTACCGAAGCCGGGTTGTGCAGCAGCTTGTTGGCCAGCGCCTTGATGTCGTCGGAGAAGGTCGCGGAGAACAGCAGGTTCTGACGCTTGGCCGGCAGCTTGGCCAGCACGCGGCGGATGTCGTGGATAAAGCCCATGTCCAGCATGCGGTCCGCTTCGTCCAGCACCAGAATTTCGATTTTGGACAGGTCAACCGCGTTCTGATGTTCCAGATCCAGCAGACGGCCCGGCGTTGCCACCAGGATATCGACGCCGCCGCGCAGCTTCATCATCTGCGGGTTGATGCTCACGCCGCCGAACACCACCAGCGAACGCAGGCGCAGGTGTTTGCTGTAGGCATCGACGTTTTCGCCAATCTGCGCCGCCAGCTCACGGGTTGGCGTCAGGATCAGCGCGCGCACCGGGCGACGGCCCTTGACCGGATGGTCATGCTTGCTCAGCAGCTGCAACAGCGGCAGGGTAAAACCGGCGGTTTTACCGGTGCCGGTCTGGGCGCTGGCCATCAGGTCACGACCTTCCAGCACGACAGGGATAGCCTGACGCTGAATCGGCGTCGGTTCGCGATAGCCCTGTTCTTCAACAGCGCGCACAATTTCAGCACTTAAGCCGAGGGTTTCAAATGACATAAAGAGAAAAACTCCAGATCCCCCCTAACCTAACGGTGTTCGGTGCAGTTTCCTGGGAGGATGATCAGACGGGGCATTAAGCATGACCACGAGGGATTGGCACAAACTGCAGTGCACCAGGCGGCGATTGTAACAGAAGTCGCGCAATAAAAAGCACTTTTACGCACCCAGAGCACAATCTGCCGTAAATTCAGCATTGTCTGAAGCCGATCACATAACTCATTGTGATTAGCGGTTGCGTTTTAAACAATCTGGCATAAAGTTAATCATATGATTGATTAACTTCGAGCGTGACCCATGCCAGCTTCCGTCCCTCATCAGGCCGCCGGCCGAGCGCGCGGCGAGCAAACGCGCCGGCAGCTGCTCGCCGCGGCGACCGAACTGTTCGGCGAATGCGGCCTGCAGGGCGCCACCACCCGCGACATCGCCCAACGGGCCGGCCAGAATATCGCCGCCATCACCTATTACTTCAGCTCCAAAGAGGGGCTGTACCTGGCCGTGGCGCAGTCGCTCGCCGATTTCATCCAGCAGGCGTTCGCCCCGCTGGCCGACGAAGTCGATCGCTTCTGGCAACAGTCCGCCGCGCAGCGCTCACCCGACGCGGCGCTGCGTTTGCTGCAGCGTGGCCTGCTGGCCTTCAGCGAACTGATGACCCAGCCGCACACGCTGAACCTGAGCAAAATCATGTCGCGCGAACAGCTCGCCCCGACCGAGGCCTACCCGCTGATCCACAGCCAGGTGATCGCGCCGATGCACGCACGGCTGTGCCGCCTGCTGGCGGCCGCGACCGGCATCGACGACCAGGCGATCCGCCTCGTGCTGCATACCCATGCGCTGATCGGCGAGGTGCTGTCGTTTCGCGTGGCGCGCGAAACCATCCGCCGCCAGGCCGGCTGGCAAGAGATTGGCGAGGACGAAGCGGCGCAGATCGGCGCCGTGCTGAGCGAACATATTGAGATTCTGGTTACCGGGCTGCGCCAACGTCACGGCGCGTAAATTCAGGCAGGGAGTGTTATGAACAAAAAATGCAGTGCCTTGATCGTGTTGTTAATTCTGCTGATCGCGGCCGCCGCTTACGGGGTATGGCATTACCAACAACAGCAGGATAAGCCGCTGACGCTGTACGGCAACGTCGACATCCGCACGGTGAACCTCGGCTTTCGTGTCGATGGCCGCCTGGCGTCGCTGACGGTGGATGAAGGCGATGCCGTTCAGCCGGGCCAGCTGCTCGGCAAACTGGACGACGCGCCCTACCGCAACGCGCTGCAGCAGGCCGAAGCCAACGTCGGCAGCGCGCACGCCAAGCTGTCGCTGCTGCAGGCCGGTTACCGCAGCGAAGAGATCGCCCAGGTACGGTCGGAAATGGCGCAGCGCCAGTCCGCCTTCGCCTACGCCGACAGCTTCCTGAAACGCCAGCAGGGGCTGTGGGCGAAAAACGCCACCTCCGCCGACGCGCTGGAGGATGCGCGCACCGCCCGCAATCAGGCTCAGGCCAACCTGCAGGCGGCGAAAGACAAGCTGTCGCAATACCTCAGCGGCAACCGCCCGCAAGAAATCGAACAGGCCAAGGCCGACGTGGCGCAGAGCGAGGCGGCGCTGGCACAGGCGCAGTTGAACCTGCAAGACGCCACGCTGGTCTCCCCTTCCGCCGGCACGGTGCTGACCCGCGCGGTGGAGCCGGGCACCATGCTCGGCGCCGGCGGCACGGTCTTCACCCTGTCGCTGACCCGGCCGGTGTGGGTGCGCGCCTACGTCAACGAAACCAGCCTGAACCAGGCGGTGCCCGGCACCGAACTGGAGATCTACACCGACGGCCGTCCCGACAAGCCTTACCACGGTAAGATCGGTTTCGTCTCGCCGACCGCAGAATTCACGCCGAAAAGCGTTGAAACGCCGGATCTGCGCACCGATCTGGTGTACCGCCTGCGGGTGATCGTCACCGACGCCGACGACGCGCTGCGCCAGGGCATGCCGGTCACCCTGCGCTTCGCCAAACCCTGAGGCCGGCCATGCAACAGGCGCACACCATTGAGCTGGAAGGGCTGGAGAAGCGCTTCCCGTCGCTTGAGAAACCGGCGGTCGCCAGCCTGACCACCACCCTGCGCAGCGGCGCGGTGATCGGGCTGGTCGGCCCGGACGGCGCCGGCAAAACCACCCTGCTGCGCATGCTGGCCGGGCTGCTGCAGCCCAGCAGCGGCAAACTGCGGGTCGCCGGGCTGGATCCGATCGCGCAGGATCGTCAACTGCACGCGATCCTCGGCTACATGCCGCAGAAGTTCGGGCTGTATGAGGATCTGACGGTGATGGAGAACCTGACGCTGTACGCCGATCTGCGCGGCGTCACCGGCGATCTTCGCCGCCAGACCTTCGAGCGGCTGTTGAAATTCACCGATCTGACCCGCTTTACCGAGCGCCTGGCGGGCAAGCTGTCCGGCGGTATGAAGCAGAAACTCGGCCTGGCCTGCACGCTGGTGGGCGAACCTCAGGTGCTGTTGCTGGATGAGCCGGGCGTCGGCGTCGATCCTATCTCGCGCCGCGAGCTGTGGCGCATGGTGCACGAACTGGCCAACGACGGCATGCTGATCCTGTGGAGCACGTCTTATCTCGATGAGGCCGAACAGTGCCGCGAAGTGCTGCTGCTCAACGAGGGCGAGCTGCTGTTCAGCGGCGCGCCGCAGGAACTGACCCGCCGTATGGCCGGGCGCACGGTGTTGATCGCCGCGCCCCCCGGCAGCCATCGATCGCTGCTGCAGCGGGCGATCTGCCTGCCGGCGGTCACCGACGGGGTGATCCAGGGCAAGTATCTGCGCCTGATCCTGAAGGAAGGCGAAGATCACCGGCAGCTGTTGCAGGCGCTGGACCTGCCGGACGCCGAACTGGACGAAGCGGATCCGCGCTTCGAGGATGCGTTTATCGATCTGCTCGGCGGCGGCCCCAACCACCGCTCGGCGCTGGCGGAGATCATGCCGACCGTCAACGGAGCAAGCGGTGAAACGGTGATCGAAGCGGTGCAGCTGACCAAAAAATTCGGCGACTTCGCCGCTACCGATCACGTTGATTTTCAGGTGCGGCGCGGCGAAATTTTCGGCCTGCTCGGGCCGAACGGCGCCGGTAAGTCCACCACCTTTAAAATGATGTGCGGCCTGCTGATCCCCTCCAGCGGTAAGGCGCTGGTGCTGGGGATGGATCTCAAGACCAGCTCCGGCCAGGCGCGCCAGCGCCTCGGCTACATGGCGCAAAAATTCTCGCTGTACGGCAACCTGACGGTGGCGCAGAACCTGAAGTTCTTCTCCGGCGTCTACGGCCTGAGCGGCAAGGCGCAGCGCGACAAAATCGACGAGATGTCGCGCGCCTTCAACTTCGCGCCGATCCTCGATCAGACGCCGGACGCGCTGCCGCTCGGCTTCAAACAGCGCCTGGCGCTGGCCTGCGCGCTGATGCACGAACCGGATATCCTGTTCCTCGACGAACCGACTTCCGGCGTCGATCCGCTGACGCGGCGCGAGTTCTGGTTGCACATCAACGGCATGGTCGACAAGGGCGTCACGGTGATGGTGACCACCCACTTTATGGACGAAGCGGAGTACTGCGACCGCATTGGCCTGGTGTACCGCGGCAAGATCATCGCCGCCGGCACGCCGGACGATCTCAAACAGCAGGTGGCGCGCGACGACAATCCCAACCCCTCGATGGAGCAGGCGTTTATCGAGCTGGTGCAGGGTTACGATGAGGAGGAATCACGGTGAGCGATAACCGAACCCCAATCGACGACGGCGGCTTCTCCTGGCGCCGGCTGCGCGCGCTGTGCCTGAAGGAAACGCGGCAAATACTGCGCGATCCCAGCAGCGGCCTGATCGCCTTCGTCATCCCGCTGATGCTGCTGTTTATCTTCGGCTACGGCATCAACCTGGACTCCAGCAAGCTGCATCTGGGCATTCTGATGGAGCAGCAGAGCGAAGACGCGCGCGATCTGGCCCAGGCGTTCGCCGGCTCGCCCTATATCGAACCAACCATCAGCGACAACCGCCAACAGCTGATCCAGCAGATGCAGGCCGGCACGATCCGCGGCCTGGTGGTGATCCCGGTGGATTTCGACCAGCGCATGGCGCGCCCGCACGACAGCGCCCCTATCCAGATCATCACCGACGGCAGCGAGCCGAACACCGCCAACTTCGTGCAGGGCTATGCCCAGGGCGTATGGCAAATTTGGCAGCAGCAGCGCGCCACCGATCGGGGGAACAGCGACAAACCGCTGATTGACGTGCAGATGCGCTACTGGTTCAACCCGGCGGCCATCAGCCGGCACTACATCATTCCCGGCGCCATCACCATCATCATGACGGTGATCGGCGCCATCCTCACCTCGCTGGTGATCGCCCGCGAATGGGAGCGCGGCACCATGGAGGCCCTGCTGTCTACCCAGGTGACGCGCAGCGAGCTGCTGCTTTCCAAGCTGATCCCTTATTACTTCCTCGGCATGGCCGCCATGGCGCTGTGCATGGCGGTGGCGGTCTGGGTGCTCGGCGTGCCCTATCGCGGTTCGCTGCCGATCCTGTTGCTGATCAGCAGCCTGTTCCTCGCCAGCACCCTCGGCATGGGCCTGCTGATCTCCACCGTCACCCGCAATCAGTTCAATGCGGCGATGGTGGCGCTGAACGCTGCCTTCCTGCCTTCGATCATGCTGTCCGGCTTCATCTTCCAGATCGACAGCATGCCGGCCATCGTGCGCGCGGTGACCTACATCATTCCGGCGCGCTACTTCGTCAGCACGCTGCAAACGCTGTTCCTGGCGGGCAACGTCGGCACCGTGCTGCTGATCAATCTGCTGTTCCTGATCGCTTCCGCCGTGGTGTTCATCGGCCTGACGGCCTGGAAAACCCAGCGCCGGCTGGATTGAGGAGAAAGAGCGATGTTTCATCGTCTGTTGACGCTCATCATCAAGGAAATGCAGGCGCTGCTGCGCGATCCGCAAACCCGCGCCATTTTAATCATGCCGGTGATCCTGCAGGTGCTGCTGTTCCCGTTCGCCGCGACGCTGGAAGTCACCAACGCCACCATCGCGGTCTACAGCGAGGACAGTGGCCAAGCCTCAGTGGAGTTGACCCAGCGCTTCGCCAAGGCCAAGGCCTTTCAACACGTGCTGCTGCTGCGCAGCCCGCAGGAAATAAAGACCACCATCGATAACCAGCGGGCGCTGCTGCTGATCCGCTTCCCGGCGCAGTTCTCGCGCGATATCGCCGCCGGCAACACCGCGCCGCTGCAGCTGCTGCTCGACGGGCGCAACTCCAACAGCGCACAGATCGCCGCCAACTACGTGCAGCAGATCGTGCAGGAATATCAGAACGAGCTGCTCGGCAACCGCGCCAAACCCAACAACAGCGAGCTGGTGGTGCGCAACTGGTATAACCCGAATCTGGACTACAAATGGTTCGTGGTGCCGTCGCTGATCGCCATGATCACCACCATTGGCGTGCTGATCGTCACCTCGCTGTCGGTGGCGCGCGAACGCGAACAGGGCACGCTGGAACAGCTGCTGGTCTCGCCGCTCACCACCTGGCAGATCTTTA
Organism: Serratia sp. SSNIH1; assembly: GCF_002935055.1. Taxonomy (NCBI): domain Bacteria; kingdom Pseudomonadati; phylum Pseudomonadota; class Gammaproteobacteria; order Enterobacterales; family Yersiniaceae; genus Serratia; species Serratia sp. SSNIH1. The sequence continues at coordinate 1,851,314 of NZ_CP026383.1, read as the reverse complement.
TCGGCAAGGCGGTGCCGGCGCTGATCGTCGCCAGCTTCCAGGCTACCATCGTGCTGTTGATCGGCATCTTCCTGTACCAGATCCCGTTTGCCGGATCGCTGCTGCTGTTCTATGCCACCATGCTGATCTACGGGCTGTCACTGGTCGGTTTCGGCCTGCTGATCTCGTCGCTGTGCGCCACTCAGCAGCAGGCGTTCATCGGCGTGTTCGTGTTCATGATGCCGGCGATACTGCTCTCGGGTTACGTCTCGCCGGTGGAGAATATGCCGGTGTGGTTGCAGGATCTGACCTGGGTCAACCCGATACGCCACTTCACCGACATCACCAAGCAGATCTACCTGAAGGACGCCAGCTTCGACATCATCTGGCACAGCCTGTGGCCGCTGCTGGTGATCACCGCCACCACCGGCAGCGCCGCCTACGCGCTGTTCCGCCGCAAAATCGCATAAAAAAGGCTCTGCATGTCACATGCAGAGCCTGGTAAGTCCTGTGGATTTCAAGCTACTGCTTGAAAGGCCACGGATTTAGCGACGGTTGCCGAAGATACGCAGCAACATCAGGAACAGGTTGATGAAATCGAGATACAGCGTCAGCGCGCCGACGATGGCGTACTTGCGGAAGCTGTCTTTATCATCAGCGTTCAGCTGCTCGCCCATCGCCTTGAGTTTTTGCGTGTCGTACGCGGTCAGGCCGACGAACACCACCACTCCGATGTAGGTAATCGCCCACATCAGCGCGGTGCTTTTCAGCCAGATGTTCACCAGCGAGGCCAGCACGATGCCGATCAGCGCCATGAACAGCATGCTGCCGAAGCCGCTCAGATCGCGCTTGGTGGTGTAACCGTACAGGCTCATGGCGCCGAACATGCCGGCGGTGACCACGAAGGTGCTGGCGATCGAGCTGTAGGTGTAGGCGATGAAGATGCTCGACAGCGTCAGCCCGGTCAGCGCCGAGTACAGCATGAACAGCGAAGTGGCCACCGCGCCGCTCAGGCGGTTGACCATGCCGGAAATCACGAACACCAGCGCCAGTTGGGCGATGATCAGGCCAAAGAAGGTGATCTGGCTGGAGAAGATGAAGTTGAGGATCGCGGGCGTGTTGGCCGCATACCAGGAAACGAACGCCGTCAGCAGCAGACCGCAGGTCATCCAGCCGTAAACCTGCGCCATGTAGGCCTGAATGCCGCTGTTGGCACGTTCGACGATTGAACCATTAGAGCGTGGATATCGGTCCATGACGGTTACCTTTTGCGTTGTAAACAAGATTCCGAAGCCCCGCGAACGGGGCTTCGCCTGCTATAAGCGTACCACAGAATATGCCGGGCGAAAGCGGCAAAGGTCTTGATTTGTTTCCGCTGTTGACGCGTTATTTAGTCGCGTTGTGCCAGCGCTGCGCGGCCTCGCGATCGCTGTCGCGGGCGTCCACCCAACGATCGCCCTGGCCGGTGGCTTCGCGCTTCCAGAACGGCGCGCGGGTCTTCAGGTAGTCCATGATGAACTCGCTGGCGGCGAACGCCATGCTGCGGTGCGCGCCGGTCACGCCGACGAACACGATCTCGTCGCCGGGATACAGCGCGCCGACGCGGTGGATCACCGTCACCCGCTGCAGCGGCCAACGGCTGCGCGCCTCGGCCACGATCTCCGCCAGCGCCTTCTCGGTCATGCCGGGGTAGTGTTCCAGCGTCAGCGCGCTGACGTCGTCACCCAGATTATGGTTGCGCACCTTGCCGGTGAAGGTCACTACCGCGCCATCGGCGTCGCACTGCGCCAGCCACTGGTACTCGTCGCCGACGTTGAACGGCGCCTCGCCCACGCGAATGCGGGTATTTTCCATGCTTATCCCCCGGTGACCGGCGGGAAGAAGGCCACTTCATCGCCGGCGCGCAGCGGATGGTCCGCCGCCACCAGCGACTGATTGACCGCCGCCAACAGCTTGCCGGACTCCAGCGCCAGCGCCCAGCGATCGCCGCGCGCACACAGCGCCTGGCGCAGCGCCTCGACGGTCGGGTAATCCGCCGGCATCGACAGGCCGCCGGTGCCCACCAGTTCGCGCACCTGCGCGAAGAAAAGAATATCGATCATACGTTCACCTTAAAATCGCCGGATTTGCCGCCGCTTTTCGCCAGCAGGCGCACCGGGCCGATCACCATGTCTTTCTGTACCGCTTTGCACATGTCATAGATGGTCAATGCCGCCACCGAGGCGGCGGTCAGCGCCTCCATCTCGACGCCGGTTTTGCCGGTCAGCCGGCAGCAGGTTTCGATGCGCACCCGGCTGTGCTGCGTTTGCGCCTCCAGCTGCACTTCGACCTTGCTCAGCATCAGCGGGTGGCACAGCGGGATCAGCTCCCAGGTACGTTTGGCCGCCTGAATGCCGGCGATGCGCGCCGTGGCGAACACATCGCCCTTGTGATGGCTGCCGTCGACGATCATCGCCAGCGTGGCGGGCAGCATCTCGACGAAGGCTTCGGCGCGCGCCTCGCGCACCGTGTCGGCCTTGGCGGACACGTCAACCATATGGGCTTCGCCGGCGGCGTTAATGTGGGTTAGCTGTGTCATGACTCAGGGCTTCTTCAAATGGGGCTGGAAGTTGCACGGGCGATGACGCGCGTCCAACTGCTCTTCGATAATCCGCTCCCAGGCGGTGCGGCAGGCGCGGGTGGAGCCCGGCATGGCGAAGATCACCGTGCGGTTGGCCAGGCCGGCCAGCGCGCGCGACTGGATCGTCGCGGTGCCGATCTCTTCGTACGACACCATGCGGAACAGTTCGCCGAACCCTTCCACCTCTCTGTCGAACAGCGGCAGCAGCGCTTCCGGCGTGTTGTCGCGGGCGGTAAAACCGGTGCCGCCGGTGATCAGCACCGCCTGCACGTTGTCATCGGCGATCCAGGCGGAAACCCGCGCGCGGATCTGGTAAATATCATCGTTGACGATGGCGCGATCCACCACCTGATGGCCGGCTTCCTGCACCGCTTCCTGCAGATATTGGCCGGAGGTGTCTTCCGCCGCACCGCGGCTGTCGGACACGGTCAGGATGGCGATATGCGCCGGAATAAACTCGCTGCTCGCATGGCTCATGGTTCAATAAGCTCCTATTCTGAGATACCCAACAGATTTCAAGTTGCAGCCAGGCGGCCAGTGCGTAAATCCCCAGGAGCTTACTCCGGTAAGTGACTGGGGTGAGCGCACGCAGCCAACAACGCTGCGGTTTGAAATATGTGGGTATCAGCCGCCGATAAACGACAGGTTCTGGGTGATCCCGCTGTTACCCTGATGCAGGAAATGGGTCTGCTTCTTGCTCAGCAGCCCGCTCTGGATGCGCGCCTTCAGCGCGTCGAGCTGGCCGTCCTCTGCCAGCAGATCGCGCAGGGGCACCCCCTGCTCACCGAACAGGCACAGGTGCAGATTGCCGATGGAAGAAACGCGCAGCCGGTTGCAGCTGGCGCAGAAGTCTTTCTCATACGGCATGATAAGCCCCACCTCACCCTGGTAGTCCGGGTGGCTGAACACCTGCGCCGGGCCGTCGCTGCGGCCGCGCGCCTGGCGCTGCCAGCCCTGCTGCTCCAGCTGCCGGCGAATCACTTCGCCGGAAACGTGGTGTTTGCGAAACAGCTCGCCGCCCTCGCCGGTTTCCATCAGTTCGATAAAACGCAGCTGGATCGGCCGGTCTTTGATCCAGGCGAGAAAGGCGCCGAGCTGCTGGTGGTTAACGTCGCGCATCAGCACCGCGTTGACCTTAACCTTGCTGAAACCGGCGCTGAAGGCGGCGTCGATGCCGTCCATCACCTGGCGGAACTTGTCCTGACCGGTGATGGCGTGAAACTGACGGGGATCCAGGCTGTCGACGCTGACGTTAATCGCCGTCAGACCGGCATCACGCCAGGCGGCGACGTCGCGCGCCAGACGGTAGCCGTTGGTGGTGACCGCCAGAGTACGGATGGCCGGGTTTTCCCGCACGGCGGCGATGATCTCGGTAAAATCGCGGCGCAGCGAAGGCTCGCCGCCGGTCAGACGCACCTTTTCAGTGCCCAGTTCGGCGAACGCGCGGCTGACGCGGCGGATTTCATCCAGCGACAGGAAGCTTTTCGGGCTGCCGCTCGGCTTGTAGCCGTCGGGCAGACAATAGGTGCAACGAAAGTTGCACACGTCGGTGATCGACAAGCGCAGGTAATAGAACTTGCGCTCATAAGCATCAATGAGTTGCGGCACCATAACACCTTTCCAAAGTCGGGAGATGCGAGCGTTTCCCCTCTGCACCCTGGTGGCTGACTTCGCCACGGCCCAGGCGCCATATCGTTCCTGATGAACAACGTAGGCGCAGGGGCTAGGAGTTTGATTTCTCTTCCCGCTACCTTGAGTAGCCGGAACGAAACCGTGGTTTTCAGCAGAATTCTAGCGCTAATCGGCAACGATAGCCAACGCGTAAATTCGCTATATAATTGTCTATACAGCGATTTTAGACGCCGCGTATTCTGGTAAACCATGATAAACATCACTTGCGCGGACGAATTGACCGGAATCACGCAAATGACACTCTTATCGCGTTTTTATGCCGGATCCGCTACCTTATGCGGGCAGTTCAGCCCCTTTGTAAGGAAATTTATGCGTAATCGTACCCTGGCCGATCTCGACCGCGTGGTGGCGTTAGGCGGCGGACACGGCCTGGGCCGTGTGATGTCGGCCCTGTCGTCCTTAGGTTCCCGCCTGACCGGCATCGTCACCACCACCGACAACGGCGGTTCCACCGGCCGTATCCGCCGTTCGGAAGGCGGCATTGCCTGGGGCGATACCCGTAACTGTCTCAACCAGCTGATCACCGAACCGAGCGTCGCCTCGGCGATGTTCGAATACCGCTTCAGCGGCAACGGCGAACTGGCCGGCCACAACCTCGGCAACCTGATGCTGAAAGCGCTGGATCACCTGAGCGTGCGCCCGCTGGAAGCGATCAACCTGGTGCGCAGCCTGCTGAAGGTGGACGCGGCGCTGATCCCGATGTCGGAACAGCCGGTGGATTTGATGGCGCACGATCACGAAGGCAATCACGTTTACGGTGAAGTGAATGTCGACCAGCTGGCCCATATGCCCCAGGAACTGATGCTGTCACCGCCGGTCAGCGCCACGCGCGAAGCGCTGGACGCCATCGCGCAGGCCGACGTGATCCTGATCGGGCCGGGCAGTTTCCTCACCAGCCTGATGCCGCTGCTGCTGCTGGACGATCTGACCCAGGCACTGCGCCGCAGCAGCGCCAGCATGATCTATATCGGCAACCTCGGTCGCGAGCTGAGCGTGGCCGCCGCGGCGCTGTCGCTACAGGATAAGCTGACGCTGATGGAAGAGAAGATTGGCCGCCGGATGATCGATGCGCTGATCGTCGGCCCGGCGGTGGACGCCAGTGAAGTGCAAGATCGGGTGGTGATTCAACAGCCGCTGGAAGCGAGCGACATCCCCTACAGACACGATCGCCAGCTGCTGCGCCAGGCGCTGGATCGGGCGCTGGTGGCGCTGGCCGATCGCCGCTGATCGAATTTAACCGTCTCGCCCACGCAGCCAGGGATTATCGCTGGCTGGGGCGGGATGGCTGACCATATCGATATACAGGTCTTCCACCTCTTTGCGCGCCCAGGGCGTGCGACGCAAAAACTTCAGGCTGGACTTGATGCTCGGATCGCTGCGGAAGCAGTTGATGCGAATGCGCGCGCCCAGCTCGGACCAACCGTAGTGATCCACCAGTTTATTCAGCAGTTGCTCCAGCGTCACGCCGTGCAGCGGGTCTTTGGACTGGTGTTGGCTCATGTTCGGTACTCTTCGTGGTCAAATCGGGCCGCACACCATAACAGCTTTGGCGCCGCCGACAAGGAATTTTGACGCCCGCGGCGCGGGCGCCATCCAACGGTCAGGAAATCGCGATGAACTGCTCGCGCAGCTGGTGGATCTCGTCGCGCAGCGCAGCGGCCTGTTCGAACTCCAGGTTTTGCGCGTGGGTGTACATTTGCGCCTCCAGATCGCGGATTTTCTGATCCAGCGCTTTCGGCGTGAGGTTCTGAAGCGGCGCGCCGCCGTCCAGCGCCTTGCCTTTGCCTTTGTTCTTGGCGCGGTTGACCGGCTGGCCGATCTGCAGAATATCGCCGATCTTCTTGTTCAGCCCCTGCGGCACGATGCCGTTGGCTTCGTTGTAGGCCTGCTGCTTGGCGCGGCGCCGCTCGGTTTCACCGATCGCCTTGGCCATCGAATCGGTGATGCGATCGCCATACAGGATCGCCTTGCCGTTCAGGTTACGCGCCGCGCGGCCGATGGTCTGGATCAGCGAACGCTCGGAACGCAGGAAGCCTTCCTTGTCGGCGTCCAGAATCGCCACCAGCGACACCTCAGGCATGTCGAGCCCCTCACGCAACAGGTTGATGCCCACCAGCACGTCGAACTCGCCCAGACGCAGGTCACGGATGATTTCGACCCGTTCCACGGTATCAATGTCCGAGTGCAGGTAACGCACGCGCTCGCCATGCTCCTCCAGGTATTCGGTCAGGTCTTCCGCCATGCGTTTGGTCAGGGTGGTCACCAGCACACGCTCGTTGATCGCCGCGCGCTTGCGGATCTCGGAGAGCAGATCGTCCACCTGGGTGGCGACCGGCCGCACCTCCACGATCGGATCCAGCAGCCCGGTCGGCCGCACCACCTGATCGATCAGATCGCCGCCGGATTTCTCCAGCTCATATTTGCCCGGCGTCGCGGAGACATAAATGGTCTGCGGCGCCAACGCCTCGAACTCCTCGAAGCGCAAGGGGCGGTTATCCAGCGCCGACGGCAGGCGGAAGCCGTACTCCACCAGCGTTTCTTTACGCGCGCGGTCGCCCTTGAACATCGCGCCGATCTGCGGAATGGTGACGTGGGATTCGTCGACCACCAGCAGGCCGTCCGCCGGCAGGTAGTCGAACAGCGTCGGCGGCGGCTCGCCCTCGGCGCGCCCGGACAGGTAGCGCGAGTAGTTTTCGATGCCCGAGCAGTAACCCAGCTCGTTCATCATCTCCAGATCGAACTGGGTACGCTGCGTCAGGCGCTGCTCTTCCAACAGCTTGTTGTTGGCCAACAGCACCTTGCGGCGGTCCGCCAGATCGACCTTGATCTCTTCCATCGCCTGCATGATCCGCTCGCGCGGCGTCACGTAGTGCGATTTCGGGTAGATGGTAAAACGCGGCACCACCTGCTCGATCTGCCCGGTCAGCGGATCGAACAGAGACAGCCGTTCCACTTCGTCGTCGAACAGCTCGACGCGCAGCGCCAGCTCGTCCGACTCCGCCGGGTAAATGTCGATCACCTCGCCGCGCACGCGGAAGGTAGCGCGCTGGAAGGCCTGATCGTTGCGGGAATACTGCAGCTCCGCCAGCCGGCGCAAAATGGATCGTTGATCGATGATCATGCCCTGGGTCAGGTGCAGCATCATCTTCAGGTAAAGATCCGGATCGCCCAGGCCGTAGATCGCCGACACCGACGCCACCACCACCACGTCGCGCCGTTCCAGCAGCGCCTTGGTGGCAGAAAGACGCATCTGCTCGATGTGCTCGTTCACCGAAGCGTCTTTTTCAATGAAGGTGTCGGAGCTGGGCACATAGGCTTCAGGCTGGTAGTAGTCGTAGTAGGAGACGAAATATTCCACCGCATTCTCCGGGAAAAACTCTTTCATCTCGCCGTACAACTGCGCCGCCAGCGTCTTGTTCGGCGCCAGCACCATGGTCGGCCGATTCAGATCGGCTATCACGTTGGCGATGGTGAATGTCTTGCCCGAACCGGTGACCCCCAGCAGCGTCTGGTGCGCCAGGCCGTCTTCCAGCCCCTCTTCCAGCTTGCGGATGGCTTCAGGCTGATCGCCGGCCGGTTTGAACTCTGAATGCAGTTTGAAAAGTTTACTCATTGCTCGGCTACCCTGTGGAGATGCGCGCGCTCAGGCGGCCAGCCGGCTCTGCGCCGGGCATGGCCCCTAATTATGGAAAGTGTCGGCGATTTGCGCCAGTGCCCATGATACTGGATATAAAACCAGCTTCAAGCGGATTCGTCACCGGGATCGACGCCGCAGCAACGCCGCTGCACCGTGGCGTTACAGCCCGGTGACATTTTTATTGTCAATAACAGATTTATCCCCAGAACTTGCCGCGAATTAACTTATTGATAGCACGGCGTCGAAAAATCATACATAGAGGCCTGATCAATACCCCTGTGTCTTGATTTTAATTAAATTATTGATATTTAATAATATTAATAAAAAGACGAGAATGCGGACAAAGCGAACAGAACCCGCGTCGGCTCTCGCTTTACAGCGTTTTTCTAAATCTAATACACAAGGTTATCCACAGGAATAGTGGATAACTCTCACCGCCCCGCCCGGGGCGGGAGTTACAGAAAGAAAGCTTTTCGCCCTTTACACTCGCCAAAATGCCTTTTTTAGTTATTTTTTCATAAAAATATCGCTTTGTTTATGCCGATTAATACTAAAAATCCCCATTGCCAAAATCGCATTGCCCCCTTTCACGCGGATCGCGCTTGACGGCAGCGCAACGCCTTGCACCATGCCCTGACCAAAGAGCACCACAAGAGTGCAAAAAACGTCCGGGTTAACTTCCCCGCGTATTTTCGGGCCGCCACGGCAGCGCGTGTCAGGCCTGACGCGTGGTTAACAAGGCGATAACAACCCCCGTTTTCACCCGGCGGCAAAACTGGCCTGAGAGTTGCTTTATCTTCCTGCGTATAAACGCGATGCGGCAACATGATGCGCTGCCTGTCGCGACGCGTAATCTCCGCGGTGCTATCGCCCGTAAAAGCGCAAGAACGACACCAAGTCGTCACAAGCGTCGTTTTTAACGACATATTGACTGTCATTCCGTCCACCGCAGACCTTGCTCTGGCTCATCGGACGAACGGCATTTTGTTCCAGACATTGCCACACTCGGGAAATCCGCCGCGCATGCGGCCTTTGCAGTCCCCCGCCAACGAGTGAAACGGGCGTCTATGAGGAGAATGCCAAATGCTGAGCCTGAGATCGGTCAATCAATTTTACGGGCAGAACCACACCCTGTGGGACATCAACCTGGAGCTGCCGCGCGGCCAGTGCACCGTGCTGCTCGGCCGCAACGGCGTGGGCAAGACCACGCTGGTCAACTGCATTATGGGGCATGTGCCGGTGGTGAGCGGCAGCATGACCTGGCAGCCGGCGGATCAGCCGCCGCAAAACCTGTTGCTGCAGCCGATGGAGCGCCGCGCCGCGCTGGGCATCAGCCACGTGCCCCAGGGGCGGCAGCTCTTCTCGCAGCTGAGCGTGGAGGAGAATCTGCAGGTGGCACAAATGGCCGGGCGCGGCGCCCCTCGCCGCATTCCGCCGCTGATCTACAGCCTGTTTCCCCATTTGCGCCAGATGCGGGCACGCCGCGCCGGCGATCTTTGCGTGGGCGCCCAACGCCAGCTGGCGATTGGTCGGGCGCTGGCCCAGGAGCCGGCGCTGCTGATCCTCGACGAACCGACGGCGGGCGTCCCCCCCTCGATCGCCGCCGATATCGGCAACGTGATCCGCCGACTCAACCGCGAATTGGGCATGACCATTTTACTGGTGGAGCATCAGCTGCCGTTCGTGCGCCGGGTGGCGGACCGTTTTTGCCTGTTGGACAGCGGGCGCACGGTGGCGCACGGCGCGCTGGCGCAGCTGGATGAGGCGTTGATCGGCGCCGGGCTGGCAGAGTGAGCGTTCAGGTTAGCGATTAGGTTGCTGTTGTATCAGTCACGGCCGGTCTGCGCCCAATAGGCATGGGCCCGCCGTCTTTTCATACTCGATAGGGGTCACACCGACACCATAATATCGAGGGATGTAAGCATGACAGACAACAACGCGGCATTTATTCAATACGCGGATTTGCGCAACAAAAACTGGAGCCTGCAGGAACGACTCAATGTCGAAGGTATTTATGTCAGCTCACGTGATGAACTGGTCAGTGCGCAGGATTTCATCATCAACACGTTAAAACGCCCGACGATCGTCAGATTCGCCGCGCCTTTTGCCACCTGGACCGCGCCGAAAACCGATATCAATGTCGGCTTCGTTTATCTTGACGGCAACGGCGTCAGCATCAACGCCATCATCCCCAACGGCACGGAAAGCGACCATAACTATTTCCTGCGTTGCTATACCAGCAGCGGTGCACTGGATAACAACGTTCCTATTCGACCGGCGCCGATCTTAAAAGATTTCACCGTCAAAGGCATTGGCGCCAAAATTAACAAAGGCAAGGATGAAACCCCGACCGAATACAACTACACCGATGGTATCCGTTTCCATTCGCCTGAAGGGCCGCTGGGCAACTTCTCGGTCAATAACGTCTATGTTTCCGGCTTCTACTACGGCCTGTATTATGGCACCAATGCCTATATCGCCCACCACTATGCTTGTGAAGTCATCCGCTGTTTTGAAAGTCTGCATATGCCCTCAACGAGCAGCGGAGCCCAAAACTTCGGTGAAGGTATCAACTTCTTCGGCGGCACCCTCGGCAATTCCCAGGGGTTGGCCGTTCGCAACGCCAACCCCAACGGCGCCTTCCGCCTGTTCGGCACCTCGATCGACTATGCAGGTTCGATAGCCTACGTCGAAGCTGGTAGCATTGAGCTGCATGGCTGCCATATGGAATTCAACAACGGCAATAGCCCGCTCACGGATATCCCCTTCCGCTGCAGCGCCAATCAAAACGCATCGCTGTTGATTCACGGCGGCGAAATCATCGTCGCCGGCGGCCGACTGGCGCAAGCGTCGCTGTTTTATGCCGAGACCGGCAGTAGCGGGATTATCGTCGACAGCGTGAAGTTCTATGGCGTAAGAACCGCCAGCGGTCGCTATTTCAGCGGTACCGGTGACTTTGTCATCGCCAATAGCCGACTGGATGGCGGTGGGGGTGGCGCCGGGATCCAGACGCTGGTCGGCGCCGTGAATAACAAACTCAAAGACGGCGATTTCGCCTTTTTCGCCAAACCGTTCGGCTGGGAAGTGACCGGCGGCACGATCGACGATCCCTTTACCTCAGACGCGGTGACTATCGGTATCGAAGCCGGCGCGGGCATCGGCGGCGGCAACGCCCTGAAAGTGAGCAAATTGGGCAACGCCAATACCAACGCCGGGGTGAGAGTGAGCGTGCCCGTCGCGCAATATGAACAGCTGGGTGCCTGTTTTACCCTGAAAACGGTCAACGGCGGCACCGGCAATCTGTTTGCGACGCTACAGTACGCCTGTATTCAGGAGCATGCGGACAACGGCATCTCGATCGTCGCCAAAGCCGCGCCGGCAGCCTGGGATGCCGTCATGAAAGCCGATGCTTACACCGAGTACGCCGAATATCGTTTCAACGCCAATCGGCGAAAAGTCCCGGTCTGGGCGACCCATGTCATCCTGACGTTCAACCTGTTTGCCCTGGCGAAAAATGGCGTGCTTTACCTCGATAACGCCTGCATTACCGCCATGTAAAAGCCAACGCCGGATCATCATAAGACTCGGCGTTGTTACCAATCAGCCAAAACCCCTCACTGCGCCAGCAGGCTGATATCCAGATACTGCCCCAGCGGCGCCCGCTCGGCCTGCGGCAGATGCGGGATTTCGCCCAGCAGCGGCGCCGGCAGCATACGGCGCAGCGTGGCCAGGTATTCCTGATGCCGCTGCCCCGGCGGCGTCACGTCGTTGGCAATCCAACCGGCCAGCGTCAGCCCCGCCTGTTGTACCGCCTGCGCCGTCAGCACCGAGTGGTTGATACAGCCCAGTTTAATGCCCACCACCAGGATCACCGGCAGCTGCTCCTGCTGCACCCAGTCGGCGAAGGTGTACTGCGCCGACAGCGGGGTAAACCACCCGCCCGCGCCCTCGACCAGCACCCAGTCGGCGCGCTGCTCCAACCGGCGCAGGCCGTCGGACAGCCGCGCCGCCTCGATCGGCCGGCCTTCATCGGCGCTGACGATATGCGGCGAGGTCGGTTCGGCAAAAACGTAAGGGTTCACTTCGTCGTAGCGGAGCGCCACGCCGCTGTTGGCCTGCAGCGCCAGCGCGTCGCCGTTGCGCAGCCCCTCGGTGGTCATCTCGCTGCCGGAAGCTACCGGCTTATAACCGGCGCTGCGGTAGCCCGCCCGGTTGGCGGCCTGCAGCAAGGCGCTGCTGGCGACGGTTTTTCCGACTTCGGTATCGGTGCCGGTCACGAACCAACGTTTAATCACGATAAATCACTCCATAAACCAGATGATAGCTGAGCGGGAATTGCCCCTGCCGGCACGGGTAAGCCGCCTGCAGCGCGGCGAGACGGCCACGCGACATCAGGCCGCCCTCGCGCCCCTGATGCAGGTGCGTGGCCCCGATGCCCTTGAGCGAACGCATCAGCGTCATCACGTCCGGGTAGTTCAGGGTGCGCAGCTCCGTGACCAGCTCGTGCCGATAGTCAGCACAGGCGGCGCGGATCTGCGCCAGCGGCAGGAAAGCGTTCACGTGGCGCTCGCCGTCTACCTGTTGCCAGGCGTCCCCCAGTTCCTGCAGCGATCCCGCCGACAGCGTGGAAAACAGGATCGCGCCGCCGGGGCGGGTCACGCGATACAGCTCCGCCAGCGCGGCGGGCAGATCGCTGCACCACTGCACCACCAGGCTGCTGAAACAGATGTCCATCGCCGCATCGGGCAGCGGCACCTGTTCGATATCACCCAGCAGATAATGGTGCGCCGCCTGCCGTTGGCGGGCGACGTCCAGCATGCCCGGCGCCAGATCGAGCGCGGTCACCTGCTTGCCGCGCTCGCGCCACAGGCGGCTGAAATAGCCGGTGCCGCAGCCGGCATCCAGCAGCCGTTCACCCGGATGGGCATTCCCCATCCCCAGTAAGCGCTCGCCAACGTCTCGCTGCAGCGCGGCGGCGGCGTCGTAGCTGCCGGCGGCGCGGCTGAAGGCCGAAGCGACCGCCTGTTTGTTCACCGCGTCATTGGCTGACGTCATGCAATACCTCCAGCAGGCGATCGATGTCCTGCGGCTGATGCGCCGCCGTCAGGGTGATGCGCAGCCGCGCGCCGCCCGGCGGCACCGTCGGTGGGCGGATGGCGCTCACCCACAGCCCACGTTCGCGCAGGCGGGTCGCCAGATCGAGCGCGCGTTGATTGTCCCCCACCAGCAGCGGCTGGATGGCGGTGTCGGAATCCGTCAGGGTTAGCGCCAGCGGCGCCGCGCCCTGGCGGAAACGGCAGATGTTGTCCTGCAGCCGGGCGCGCAGTTCATCCCCCTCTCGAATGCAGGCCAGCGCCGCCTGCAGCGCACAGGCCTGCGCCGGCGGCATCGCGGTGCTGTAGATCAGATGGCGGGCGAACTGCAGCAGATACTCGGCGGTCGCCTCATCGCACAGCACCGCCGCGCCGCTGACGCCGAACGCCTTGCCGAAGGTCGCCACCAGCAGTTCAGGGCGCACGCCCTGCTGCCAGCAGCTGCCGCGGCCTTGCTCGCCGCGCACGCCGACGCCGTGGGCATCGTCCACCATCAGCCAGGCGCCCGCCGCGCGGGTTAAGCGATGCAGTTCCACCAACGGTGCGCCGTCGCCGTCCATGCTGAACACCCCTTCGGTCACCGCCAGCCGCTGCCCTTCACAGGGTTTGGCCAGCAGATCCGCCAGCGCCTGCGGCTGATTGTGCTGGAAGCGGCGCAGCTCGGCCGGCGACTGCGCCGCCGCCTCCAGCAGCGAGGCGTGGCTGAGGCGATCGGCTAAAATGCGATCGCCTTTCTGCATCAATGCCGCCAGCACCGCCTGGTTGGCGGCGTAACCGGAGATGAACAGCAGCGCGCGCGGATAGCCGAGCCACTCCGCCAGTTGCTCCTCCAGCGCCTGATGCGCTGCGCAAAAGCCGGTGACGTGGCCCGAACCGCCGCTGCCGACGCCGTAACGCTGCGCGCCCTGCTGCCAGGCGGCGATCACCCGCGCATCCTGGCTCAGCCCCAGGTAGTCGTTGCCGGAGAAGTTCAGGTAGAGACGATCGCCAAGCCGGATCTGGCGGCCGTTGCCGCCCTCGGTGGTCTGTCGCCGACGGTAGGCGGCGTTCAGGCGCCGCTCTGCCAGCGCCTGCTCGATGCGTTGTGGCCAGCTCATCACGGCGCCGCGTTGTAAAACTCGGCGGTATCGGCGTTCAGCAGCTGCTTAGCCAGCGCCTGCTGTTGCTGGTTGTCGCCGTGTTCGGTGGCGGTCTGCTGCGGGTTCAGCCCCAGCTTGCGGAACAGCTGCAGGTCTTTGTCTTCTTCCGGGTTCGGCGTGGTCAGCAGTTTGCAGCCGTAGAAGATCGAGTTGGCGCCGGCCATGAAGCACATCGCCTGCGTTTGTTCGTTCATCTGTTCACGGCCGGCGGAGAGGCGAACATAAGAAGACGGCATCATGATGCGCGCCACCGCGATGGTGCGGATAAAGTCAAACGGATCGACGTCGTCGTTATCCGCCAGCGGCGTGCCTTTTACCTTCACCAACATGTTGATCGGCACGCTCTCCGGCGGCTTCGGCAGGTTGGCCAGCTGCACCAGCAGCCCGGCGCGGTCGCGCACCGTTTCACCCAGCCCGACGATGCCGCCGGAGCATACTTTGATGCCGGCGTCGCGCACTTTGTCGAGCGTATCCAGGCGTTCCTGGTAGCTGCGGGTGGTGATGATGCTGCCGTAAAACTCCGGCGAGGTATCGAGGTTATGGTTGTAATAATCCAGCCCGGCTTCCGCCAGCCGCTCGGCCTGAGTGCCGTCAAGCGTGCCCAGCGTCATGCAGGTTTCCATGCCCATCGCTTTCACGCCCTGCACCATCTGCTGCAGATAAGGCATATCGCGCTCGTGCGGGTTCTTCCACGCCGCGCCCATGCAAAAACGGGTCGAGCCGTTCGCCTTGGCCTTGCGCGCCGATTCCAGCACCTGCTCGACCTGCATCAACCGCTCCGACTCCAGACCGGTCTTGTAGCGCGAGCTTTGCGGGCAGTATTTGCAGTCTTCCGGGCAAGCGCCGGTCTTGATCGACAGCAGCGTGCTGACCTGCACCTGACGCGGGTCAAAGTGCTGGCGGTGTACGGTTTGCGCTTCGAACAGCAGTTCAAGCAGAGGTTTATCAAACAGGGCCTGGGCTTGCCCTACTGTCCAGTGAATGCGATCGGCCATCATGGCGTCTCCAAAACGAAAAAGTGTCGCCAGTTTAAATATTGTGGATATACTGTCAACCAATCTTGATTCAATTTGGTTTACAAGCATGTCTGTCACCGCTTCCGACCTGGCGTTTGACCAACGTCATATCTGGCACCCCTACACCTCCATGAGCCACCCGTTACCCTGTTACCCGATCGAGTCGGCCAGCGGCGTCGAGCTGCAGCTGGCGGACGGCCGGCGTCTGGTGGACGGTATGTCCTCCTGGTGGGCGGCGATCCACGGTTACAACCACCCGCGCCTGAATCAGGCCGCCAGCCGGCAGCTGGAGAAGATGTCGCACGTGATGTTCGGCGGTATTACCCATCCGGCCGCCATCTCGCTGTGCCGCCGGTTAGTGGCGATGACGCCGGAAGCGCTGCAGTGCGTGTTCCTGGCGGATTCCGGTTCGGTGGCGGTGGAAGTGTCGCTGAAGATGGCGCTGCAGTATTGGCAGGCGCGCGGTGAGCGCCGGCAGCGCATCCTGACGCTGCGCCACGGCTATCACGGCGATACCTTCGGCGCGATGTCGGTCTGCGATCCGGACAACTCGATGCACAGCCTCTATCAGGGCTACCTGGCGCCGCACCTGTTCGCCACCGCGCCGCAGTGCCGCTTCGACGAGGAATGGCGCGAAGAGGACATCGCGCCGTTCGCCGCGCTGCTGGAGCAGCACGCCGGTGAAGTGGCGGCGGTGATCCTGGAACCGGTGGTGCAAGGCGCCGGCGGCATGCGTATCTACCACCCGACCTACCTCAAGCGGGTGCGCGAGCTGTGCGATCGCCATCAGGTGCTGCTGATCGCCGACGAGATAGCCACCGGCTTCGGCCGCACCGGCAAGCTGTTCGCCTGCGAGCACGCACAGGTGGTGCCGGACATTCTCTGCCTGGGCAAGGCGCTGACCGGCGGCTACATGACGCTGTCCGCCACCCTGACCACCCGCCATGTGGCGGAGACCATCAGCAACGGCGCGGCCGGCTGCTTTATGCACGGCCCAACCTTTATGGGCAACCCGCTGGCCTGCGCGGTGGCGGACGCCAGCCTGGCGCTGCTGGCGGAAAATCGCTGGCAGGCGCAGGTGAACGCCATCGAAGCCCAGCTGCAACAGGAACTGCTGCCGCTCGCGGCGCTGCCGAAGGTGGCGGACGTGCGGGTGCTGGGCGCGATTGGGGTGGTGGAGATGCGTGAACCGGTGGACGTCGCCGAGCTGCAGCGCGGATTCGTCGAACGCGGGGTGTGGATCCGGCCGTTCGGCAAGCTGATTTACCTGATGCCGCCTTACATCATCGAAGCGGAACAGCTCAGCCGCCTGACCGCCGCCGTCGCCGCCGCCGCGCGTTAATGCCTTACCAATGCTGGTCCAGATAGCGGGCCAGCAATCCCAGACACAGCAGCCAAAGTAAAATGATCATCGCCGCCGCCATGCGGCCGGTGGGGTTATCGACGCGCTTTTGCGCCTTCTCGCGCAGCTCGGCCATCAGCGGCTTGGGGATCAGGCGCACCGCCAGCATGATGCCCAACGGCACGATGATTACGTCATCCAGATAGCCCAGCACCGGAATGAAGTCCGGGATCAGATCGATCGGCGAGATCGCATAGCCGGCCACCAGCAGCGCGATCAGTTTGGCGTACCACGGGGTGCGCTTATCACGGGCGGCCAGCCACAGCGCGTAAATATCGCGCTTGATGCTTTTGGCCCAACGGCGCAGCCAGCCGAACCACGGCGTGCGTTTTTTCAGTGAGATCATGATTACTTCATATAAGAACGTAAAACGGTCATCAATTGCTCGATGTCCTGCTCACGCTGCTGCGGCGTAGCGTCCGCGGCAGCCAGATGTTCGCGCACATGCCCTTCCAGCACCTGCGCCATTAAACCGTTGACCGCGCCGCGCACCGCCGCGATCTGCTGCAGAATAGCAGAACACTCACCGCCGCTTTCCAGCGCGCGCTCCAGCGCTTCGGCCTGCCCTTTAATGCGACGCACCCGCGCCAACAGCTTCTTTTGATCTCTGAGAGTATGGCTCATCATTTCCGCCTGATTGTCATTTACTATACTGGGGTATAGTATATTTCAGCACACTACCTTTTGCTGAGGAACTTCATCATGACTTCTCACGCGCCCGCTTTGCACCGCGAGCACAGCCACGTTTTTGACGATGGTAACCCATTGGCTGAAAGAAACACCAGATGGGCGGTAATACTCACCGCCGGTATGATGGCCATCGAGATAGCCGGTGGCTGGCTGTTTAACTCGATGGCATTGCTGGCCGACGGCTGGCATATGAGCTCGCACGCGCTGGCTCTGGGCTTGTCGGTGCTGGCTTACGGCGCCGCACGACGGCTGGCCAAAGACAGCCGCTTCAGCCTCGGCACCTGGAAGATAGAAGTGCTGGCCGGTTACACCAGCGCGGTGTTGTTGGTGCTGGTGGCAGCGCTGATGCTGTTCCAGTCTGCACAGAGGCTGATGAATCCCAGCCCGATTCATTACAACGAAGCCATCGCCATCGGTACGATTGGGCTGGCCGTCAATCTGCTTTGCGCCTGGCTGTTGCGCGGCGGCGGCCACCACCATCATCACGGGGATGACCACGATGACCATCATCATGACCTCAACCTGCGTTCCGCCTATGTCCATGTCCTCGCCGACGCCGCCACTTCGGTGCTGGCTATCGTCGCACTGTTCGGCGGTAAGCTTTGGGGCGCCGTTTGGCTCGATCCCCTGATGGGCATCGTCGGCGCGATGATGGTGGCCGCCTGGGCCTATAGCCTGATGCGCGATAGCGGAAAGATTTTGCTGGATGCCGAAATGGACGCTCCCGTTGCACAAGAGATTCGTCAAACTCTGGCCACTGCCGGCCACTCGCTCACGCTGACCGATTTGCATTTAGGCCGCATCGGCAAAGGAAAGTATCATTGCGTCATCGCCTTGAGCAGCACCGATCGCGCCCTCACCGCCGATCGGGTGCGCCAACTGTTGGCCGCTCATCCCGAACTGGTGCATGTCACCGTCGAGATCAACCGCCCGCCGCTGGCGCAAGGGGTTGTATTGTTCCACCAAAAAGATCTAGCTTAAGGGCTCTGCTTTTATCGCAACTGGGAGTCACTATGGCTTTTCGTTTGTACAGCAACGACCTGCAGGACGGCGGCAAGCTGCCGCAGGCGCAGGTCTTCAACGGCATGGGCTACCACGGCGATAACCTGTCGCCGCACCTGGCCTGGGACGGCGTGCCGGCCGGCACCAAGAGCTTCGTAATCGCCGTTTACGATCCCGATGCCCCAACCGGCTCCGGCTGGTGGCACTGGATCGTGGCCAACATTCCCGCCGACGTGCGCGAGCTGCCGCAGGGCGCGGGCTCCGGCAAAGCCCCGCTGCCCGCCGGCGCACTGCAGACCCGCACCGACTTCGGCTCGGCCGGCTACGGCGGCGCGGCGCCGCCAGAGGGCGAGAGCCACCGCTACCAGTTCACCGTGCATGCGCTGGACGTGGAACATATCGAGGTGGATGAGGGATCCAGCGGCGCGCTGGTGGGCTTCAACGTCCATTTCCACAGCCTCGGCAGCGCCACGCTGACGGTAACGTTCAACTGATCCCCCGCCAATAAAAAAGCGCGATTCAACCGAACCGCGCTTTTTCCATACTCGTCTGACCGCCGAATTACTTCGCCAGCACGCTCACCCACATCGGGCCTTTGCCCACCGGATAACGCGCCAGCGTGGTCAGCTCACCGCTGCGCTGATCAATCTCATGCACCGCGATGTGACCGGATTTCTGGCCGGACGAAATCACGAAGCGGCCGCTGTGATCGATGTTGAAACCGCGCGGCTGCGCTTCGGTCGGGTGATAGCCGACCACGCTCAGCGTGCCGCCGTCATCGGAAACGCTGAAGATGGTCAGAATGCTGGCGGTGCGATCGCTGGTGTACAGGAAGCGGCCGTTCGGCGTGATGTGGATGTCCGCCGCCCAGCGGGTGCCGTCGAAGTCGGCCGGCATGATGTCTAGCGTCTGCGTCACGGTGTAGTGGCCGCCGTTTTCCGAGATGGCCAGCACGTCCACCGTACCGTCCAGCTCATTGACGCAGTAGGCGAACTTGTCGTTGTGGTGGAACGCCATATGACGCGGCCCGGCGCCGGCGGCGGTCGCCACCGCTTCCTGCGCGTGCGGCGTCAGCTGGCCCGCTAGGCTCAGGTTGAACAGGCGGATGCGGTCTTCTTTCAGGCATGGCACCAGCACCAGCTGGTTGGTCGGATCGATGTTCGCCGAGTGCGGCGCGGTCAGGCCGTCGATCTGCTGAATAGGCGCCGTCACCACGCCGTCGTGGCCGATCGGGCTGATGCTGGCGCAGTTGCCGCTGTAGGAGGCGGAGAACAGGTAACGCCCCTGCAAATCGGTGGAGATATGGGTCGGGCTGCCCGGCAGCGGCGCCATGCCGGCCTGCTGCAGCGTGCCGTCCGCCTCGATGCGGTAGCTGACGATGCCGAACGCCGGGCGTACGCCGACGTACAGGTGGGTCTTGTCCGGATGAAGGGTCATCGGCTGCACCTGGCCCGGCACGTCAACGGTTTGCAGCAGCGCCAGCGCGCCGGCATCGTCCAACTGCCAAACGTGGATCTGCTGGCTCTCCGGGCTGGCGACATAAACGATTTGCTTCATGTGTTCTCCTTGCAAAGGGTAAAAGAGGAACCGGTTTCAGGCCGTTCGATTGCCCCTAGCTTACCGCACATCCGTCGCATGGCAACCCCGCTTAGCACCGGAAGCTCACGCGGTTTTCTCCGTTGGCTATCCGGTGTACCATCGGATTAATTTCATGGCTAACGATAACGAGAACCCTATGAGCTACCGCGTCATCGCCCTCGATCTTGACGGCACCCTGCTGGACAACCAAAAACGCATCTTACCGCAATCGCTGGAAGCGCTGGCGCAGGCGCGCGCCGCCGGCATCCAGGTGGTGGTGGTCACCGGCCGCCATCATGTCGCCATCCATCCGTTCTACCAGGCGCTGCAGATAGATACCCCGGCCATCTGCTGCAACGGCACCTATCTGTATGATTTTCAGCAGAAGAAGGTGCTGGCCGCCGATCCGCTGGCGAAAGATCAGGCCAAGCAGGTGTTGCAGATGCTCAAACAGACCGACATTCACGGGCTGATGTACGTCGACGACGCCATGCTCTATCAGGAGCCGAGCGGCCACGTGACCCGCTCGCTGGCCTGGGCCGAAACCCTGCCGGTAGCGCAGCGCCCAACGCTGCTGCAGGTCGGCAGCCTGGCGCAGGCGGCCGACGACGCGCAGGCGATCTGGAAATTCGCCACCTCGCACGCCGATACCCTGGCGCTGCGCGAGTTTGCCGACACGGTGGAGAAAGAGCTGGGGCTGGCGTGCGAATGGTCCTGGCACGATCAGGTGGATATCGCCAAAGGCGGCAACAGCAAAGGCAAGCGCCTGCGCCAATGGGTGGAGTCGCAGGGGCTGAGCATGGATCAGGTGGTGGCGTTCGGCGACAACTACAACGACATCAGCATGCTGGAAGCGGTTGGGTTGGGCGTGGCGATGGGCAACGCCGATGACGCGATCAAGGAACGCGCCGATCTGGTGATCGCCGATAACCTGCGGCCGGGCATCGCCGAGGTGATCCGCACCCGCGTACTCTAGTTTTTTCGCCCTCCCGTCGGGAGGGCCTGTCTTAGCGGCTCTCGCGGCTGATCGACACGCTCTTCACCTGCGCGTACAGCCACTGCCCGGGGCGGATCGCCAGTTCATCGCGCGCCCAGGGCGTGATCCGCGCCCACAGCACGTGTTCCCCGACCGCCAGCTTCACTTCCACCTGCCCGTCCACGTCCAGACACTCGCTTACCTTGGCCGGCAACACGTTGCGAATGCTGCTGTTGACCGGTGGCTGCAGCACCAGTGAGACGTCGGCGGCGTTGATGCGAATGCGCAGCTGGGTGCCCAGTTCGGCGTCGATGCCGCTGACCCACAGCCTTTGATCGCCGAGCGCCAGCGCGGTCATGGCATAGCGTTGATGATGCTCAATCACGCTGACGCGCAGCACGCTGCTCTGATCTTCACGCTGTAGCCACGGCCGCAGCGCGCTGCTGGCCCAGACGGCTTCCAGCCCGCCGAACGCGCGCACCTCGCCGCGATCCAGCACCATCACCCGCTCGGCCAGGCGCAGGATCTCGTCCAGGCTGTGGCTGACGTAGAGGATGGGGATGTTGACGTCCTGCGCCAACCGCTCCAGATACGGCAGCAGCTCGCGTTTGCGCGGCAGATCGAGCGAGGCCAGCGGCTCGTCCATCAGCAGCAGTTCCGGCGCGGTCAGCAGCGCGCGGCCGATCGCCACCCGCTGTTTTTCACCACCCGACAGCGTCAGCGGCAGCCGATTGAGCAACGGCCCGATGCCCAGCAGCTCGACGATGGTGTTGAACTGCGCACGCATGCCGGCCGCCATGCCGTACTGCAGGTTGCCGCGCACCCGATAGTGCGGGAACAGCCGTGCATCCTGAAACACGTAGCCGATACGGCGCTTTTCCGGCGGCAGGCAAAGGCCCGCGGCGGTATCCACCAGCGTGCGGCCATTGAGCGCGATGCGCCCCTGCTGCAAACGGGTCAGGCCGCCGATGGCGTTGATCAGGGAAGTTTTGCCCGCGCCGGACAGGCCGAAAATCGCGGTGATGCCCTGCGCCGGCAAATCGGCGCGGACGTTGAGATTAAGGTCGCCCAGCTGCTGCGAGAAATCCAGCTCCAGCATTTACACCCCCATCCGTTTGCGGCCCCAGCGGGCCAGCCATTCGGACACCATCAGCGAAGCCAGCGACAGCACGATGGCGATCACGCACAGCCGCGCGGCGGCGGCTTCCGCCCCCGGCGTTTCGATCAGCGTATACATCGCCAGCGGAATGGTGCGGGTTTCACCGGGAATGTTGGAGACGAAGGTGATGGTGGCGCCGAACTCCCCCAGCGAGCGGGCGAAGGCCAGCACCACGCCGACAATGACGCCGGGCAGCGACAGCGGCAGCGTGATGGTGAAAAACACCCGCCACGGGTTGGCGCCCAACGTGCGCGCCGCCTGCTCCAGCCGGGTATCCACCGCCTCCAGCGCCAGCCGGATGGCGCGCACCATCAGCGGAAACGCCACCACCGCCGATGCCAGCGCGGCGCCGCGCCAGCTAAAGCTGAAGCTGAAGCCGAACCAGTCGTACAGCCACTCGCCGATGACGCCGCGCCGCCCCATGGCGATCAGCAGCAAATAGCCGACCACCACCGGCGGCAGCACCAGGGGCAGGTGAATGACGCCGTCCAGCAGCGCCTTGCCGGGAAAGCGGCAACGCACCAGCACCCAGGCCATCAGAATGCCGAACGGCAGGCTGCAGACCACCGCCAAACCGGAGACTTTCAGGCTCAGCTCAACCGCCTGCCACTCGTACTCACTCAGAATCATTTACGCGGGGTGAATCCATAATGTTCAAAAATAGCGGCCGCTTCCGGGCCCTTCAGATAGGTATAGAAAGCGCTGACCGTCGGATTTTGACGATCTTTCACAATCGCCATCGGATATTCAACCGGTTTGTGGCTGTCTTCCGGGAATACGCCCACCACTTTCACCTTGTCGCTGGCGACCGCGTCGGAGCCGTAGACGATGCCGAGCGGTGCTTCACCGCGCTCCACCAGCGCCATCGCGCTGCGCACGTTGTTAGCGCGCGCCAGTTTCGGCTCCAGCGCGCTCCAGACGCCCAGGTGTTCCAGCGCCTCTTTGGCGTAGATGCCGGCCGGTACGTGATCCGGATCGCCCACCGCCAGACGGCCGCCGTTGAGCAGCTTGGTCCAGTCGGTCTGCTTGTCGATGGCGATCTTATCTTGCTTATCGCTCTTGGCGGCGATCAGCACCAGTTCGTTACCCAGCAGCGTATAGCGGGTGTCTTTCACCATCTGCTGCTTGTCGATGGCGTAATCCATCCACTGTTGATCGGCGGAGATGAACAGATCGGCTGGGGCGCCCTGCTCAATTTGGCGCGCCAGCGTCGAAGAGGACGCAAAGGAGGAAACCACCTGCACATCCTTGCCTTTTTGATACTGGGTGGCGATGTCCTGCAGCGCGTTGGTCAGCGACGCGGCGGCGAACACGGTGATCTTTTCCGCCGCCGAAGCCTGTGCCACCAGGCCCGATGCCAACACGATCCCGCCAACCCATTTGGTCCATTGCTGTTTCATTGTTTTTCTCCGCAAGTTAACGTGCATTATCACTCTTCGTTATATAAAAAATAATATAACGTTGCGCGAAAGCTTGTCATGCGGTTTATCGGCAAAGCGTGAGATAACTTGAGGAATGCCCGCCGGGCGACGCCGGCGGGTATCGGGATGGGGAACGGTCAGTGCTGGGTGCGGTTTTCTTTCGAACGGCCCACTTTGGAGAAGACGTTGAACACTTCGCCAAAACCGTAGATCAGGCCGAGGATCAGCGCCATGACCACCGGCACCATGACCACGGCAAACAACAGACTTTTCAATAATTCCAACATGATAGCCTCGCTTAACTGCCCATTGAGCGGCAAATGCCTTTCACCGCATATCGGGTTATTCTAACCCAAAAAAATCGGTAAAACCGGAGTTATTTTAGCCAGCGGGGCGAAATTGTGATCGGCTAAACGTGCCCTTTGGCGCTTTGCCGCCAAATCGGCGACAATAAGATTTTTGCCGCCGACAGGATGCGCTATGCAGGCCGAAATTCTTCTGACTCTCAAACTCCAGCAAAAGCTGTTCGCCGATCCGCGCCGCATCGCGCTGCTGAAACAGGTGCAGCACACCGGCTCGATCAGCCAGGGCGCCAAACTGGCGGGCATCAGCTATAAAAGCGCCTGGGACGCCATCAATGAAATGAACCAGCTGGCGGAACAAACGGTGGTGGAACGCGCCACCGGCGGTAAAGGCGGCGGCGGCGCGCAGCTGACCCACTATGGCCAGCGGTTGATCCAGCTGTATGACCTGCTGGGCCAGGTGCAGCAAAAAGCTTTCGACGTGTTGCAGCAGGACGATCTGCCGCTCGACAGCCTGCTGGCGGCCATCTCGCGCTTCTCGCTGCAAACCAGCGCGCGCAATCAGTTCTTCGGCACCGTCATCGAACGCGATCATCAGCAGGTGCAGCAGCACCTGGCGATTTTGTTGAACGACGGCACCACTCGCCTGATGGCGGCCGTCACCCAACAAAGCGCCGACCGGCTGCAGCTGACGCCGGGTAAAGAGGTGCTGGCGCTGATCAAGGCGCCCTGGGTGCGGTTAAGCGTCGATACGGCGGAGCATACCGGCGCAGATAACGCGCTGGCGGGCGTGGTGGCCGGCATTCAGCCGGGCGCTGAACACAGCGAGGTGCTGGTGACGCTGGCGGGCGGCGAAACCCTGTGCGCCACCCTGACGACGGCGGAGTTGCAGCGTCTGCAGCTGAGCGTCGGCGCCGCCGTACACGCCCTGTTCAACGCCGATCGCGTGATTGTCGCCACGTTGTGTTAAGCGCAACGTGACGTTGCGTTTTTGTTGATTGACATCCCCCTGCAATGCGCCTATTTCTAAGGCAAGTAATTGCAAAAAAAGGAACAGGTGATGTCGTCGTTGCACATTTCGCAAGGTTCATTCCGCTTAAGCGATACCCGCACCCTGACGCTGGACGCGCTGGAAATCCAGGCCGGCGACAGCTGGGCCTTCGTCGGCGCCAACGGCAGCGGCAAGTCCGCCCTGGCGCGCGCGCTGGTGGACGAACTGGTTCTGCTGAGCGGTGAACGCCGCAGCGATTTTCAGCACGCGGTGCGCATCTCCTTCGAACAGCTGCAAAAAATGGTCAGCGACGAGTGGCAACGCAACAACACCGATCTGCTCAGCGCGGACGAGGACGACACCGGCCGCACCGCGGCGGAAATCATTCAGGAAGAGGTGAAAGACGCCGCGCGCTGCGAGCGGCTGGCCGCGCAGTTCGGCATCACCGCCCTGCTGACGCGCCGCTTCAAATACCTCTCCACCGGCGAAACGCGTAAAACCCTGCTGTGCCGGGCGCTGATGCCCGAGCCTGACCTGCTGATCCTCGACGAGCCCTTCGACGGGCTGGACGTTCACTCGCGCGCGCAGCTCGCCGCGTTGCTGAGCGAGCTTTCCGCCCAGGGTCAAACCGTGGTGCTGGTGCTCAACCGGTTCGACGAAATACCGGATTTTGTGCGGCAGGTGGGCGTGCTGGCGGACTGCACCCTGACCAGCCGCGGGCCGCGCCGCCAGGTGATGGCGGACGCGCTGGTGGCGCAGCTGGCGCACAGCGAAAACCTCAGCGGGCTGGCGCTGCCGGAGACCGAGGATCCGACGCAAAAGGTGACGCTGCCGGCAGATCGGCCGCTGATCGTTCTGCGCGACGGCGTGGTCAGCTATAACGATCGGCCGATCCTCAATCATCTCGACTGGCAGGTTAACCCCGGTGAACATTGGCAGATCGTCGGCCCGAACGGCGCCGGCAAATCCACGCTGCTCAGTTTGATCACCGGCGATCATCCGCAGGGCTACAGCAACGATCTGACGCTGTTCGGCCGCCGCCGCGGCAGCGGGGAAACCATCTGGGAGATCAAGCGCCATATCGGCTACGTCAGCAGCAGCCTGCATCTGGACTATCGCGTCAACACCAGCGTGCACAACGTGGTGCTGTCGGGGTTCTTCGATTCGATCGGCATTTATCAGGCGGTGTCGGATCGTCAGCGGCAGCTGACCGAACAATGGCTGGCGCTGCTCGGGCTCGACGGCGCGCGCGGCGAT
The DNA here is from genome assembly GCF_002935055.1 of Serratia sp. SSNIH1. Lineage (NCBI taxonomy): Bacteria > Pseudomonadati > Pseudomonadota > Gammaproteobacteria > Enterobacterales > Yersiniaceae > Serratia > Serratia sp. SSNIH1. The sequence continues at coordinate 1,825,360 of NZ_CP026383.1, read as the reverse complement.
GCCCCGTTCCACAGCCTTTCCTGGGGCCAACAGCGGTTGGCGCTGATCGCCCGCGCGCTGGTGAAACACCCGGCGCTGCTGATCCTCGACGAGCCGCTGCAAGGGCTGGATCCGCTCAATCGCCAGCTGGTGCGTCGCTTCATCGACGTGCTGATCGGCCAGGGCGCCACCCAGCTGCTGTTCGTCTCGCACCATGCCGAAGACGCGCCGCAGTGCATCACTCACCGCCTCAGCTTCGTGCCCGACGGCGAGGGCGGCTACGGCTACCAACAGCAACGGCTGGAGGCGGCCTCCGCCTGAAGCGCGGCGTAAACATATCCGGCAACACTTCACCGCAGCACATCACATTTGGCCTTTTATCATAGAAAGAAAGAAGGCCATTTTCTGGAGACGCCATGTCCGCTGCGTTGATTATTATCGACCTGATCGAGGAGCTGATCGGGCCCAAAGGGCGCGCCAACTACTGCCGCGAACAGGTGGTGGCGACCCACCTGCTCGCCAACGTCAATGCCGCCGCGGCCTACGCCCGAGTGCGAAAAATCCCGGTGATTTGGGTGCGGGTGGGATTCGCCGACGATTATCATGATATTCCCCCCCATTCGCCGCTGTTCAACCATTTAAAACAGATAGGCGCGCTGCGGCTTAACAGCCCGGGCTGCCGCTGGGTGCCCGAACTGCATCAGGAACAGACCGATCTGCTGTTTGAAAAAACGGCGGTAAGCGCCTTCTCCGGTAACAATTTGTTAGCCTGGCTACGGCAGCATCGGTGCCATCATCTGCTGCTGGCGGGCGTCAGCACGCCGCTCGCCATCGAGAGCACCGCGCGTCAGGCGCACGACGCCGGCTTTCAGGTGACCGTGCTGCACGACCTGTGCGCGGCCCCCACGCAGGAGATCCATCAGCAGAGTCTGGACACCCTGCAAAATCTGGCCGAAATCACCCGCTCGCAGGCCTGGATGAAAGGCTGACCCGCGTTGTCGCCGGTCGTATGGGCCGGCATCATGCACAAATCCGTCACTGCCCCGACCTTTAGCGTCATTTGGGTGTGCTACTATCCGCTTTAGCGCTCAATTTCGCCATCATCGCACGCCGCAAAGGCGCTGAGCGCCGTGTACATATTTTAAAGGGACATATTATGTGGGGCGTACTGGCTGCTTCGTTATTTTTCTTGCCGTTTAACCGGCTGATAGCCTGGGTGATCCTGGCCGCCTCGGCGGGCATGGGGCTTTATCATGGGGTACTGACGCCGCTCAGCCTGAGTTATCTGCTGGCGATCGTAGCGTTGGCGGGGCTGCGTCACCATTTTCGCGAGCAGCGTAATCTGGCGGTCGCGTTCGAAGGGTTGGTGGTAGCCGGCTGCATCGCGCTGTTCTTGCATCTGGTGCCGGGCATCCACAACCAGCTGATGATCGACGGCGAAAAAGCCGGCCCGCTCAGCGCGCCGTTCACCATGTATTACAACTTCGACAAGGCGATGGTGCCCTTCCTGCTGTTCGCCTGCTTGCCCACGCTGTTCAGAACCGATAAAGCGGAAAAAAGCGTCGCCTCGGGTTCCTGGATTGCATTGATCATCAGCGTACCGGCGCTGTTGCTGCTGGCCGTGGCGCTGGGCGGTTTAAAAATCGAACTGCATGCGCCCGCCTGGATCCTGCCGTTCGTGATGGCGAACCTGTTCTTCGTCTGCATGGCCGAAGAAGCGCTGTTTCGCGGCTACCTGCAACAGCGCCTCAGCCAATGGCTGGGGGCCTGGCCGGCGCTGATCGTCGCCGCCCTGGTGTTCGGCGCCGCGCATTTGGCCGGCGGCATGCTGATGGTGATCTTCGCGACGCTGGCCGGCGTGATCTACGGCTTGGCATGGATGTGGAGCGGCCGCCTGTGGGTGCCGATTCTGTTCCATTTCGGGCTTAACCTGACCCATCTGCTGTTCTTCACCTACCCGCTGTATCAGCACCCCTGACGGCTGACGCCGGCAGAGAGCCTCTCTCTGCCGGTTGACCAGGTGAAAACGCTATCACCGGCAGCTCATCGCAATCCCCTCAATCACGTAGCCACCGGCTCATCTCCGCCTATCCGGCGCTTTTCAATGAAGTGTAAACGATTCCATTTTTCGCGTTAGATCACCTTTTTATCGCCGCGGGCATGCTATCTTTTTGCGCAATGTACTCTCCCTTTTCAGCAATGGGCGTATCAAGACGGCGGCTGAAAGCGATTACACCTCGTCGACGCCAAGAAAGGAACCGTATGACGGCATTTAACCCTATCGATCATCCACACCGCCGCTACAACCCGCTGAGCGCCCAGTGGGTGCTGGTCTCACCGCACCGCGCCAAGCGCCCCTGGCAGGGCCAACAAGAGGCCGTCCCTACGGAAACGCTGCCGGCGCACGATCCCGACTGTTTCCTGTGCCCGGGCAACGCGCGCGTCACCGGCGATCGCAATCCGGATTATCGCGGCACCTACGTCTTCACCAACGATTTCGCCGCGCTGATGAGCGATACGCCGCCGGCGCCCGACAGCCAGGATCCTTTGATGCGCAGCCAGAGCGCGCGCGGCGTCAGCCGGGTGATCTGCTTCTCTCCCGATCACAGCAAGACCCTGCCCGAATTGCCGCTGCCGGCGCTGGAGCAGGTGGTCGCCGCCTGGCAGGCGCAAACCGATGAGCTGGGCAGGCAGTACCCCTGGGTACAGCTGTTCGAAAACAAAGGCGCGGCGATGGGCTGCTCCAACCCGCACCCGCACGGGCAGGTCTGGGCCAACAGTTTTCTGCCGAACGAGGCCGAGCGCGAAGATCGCCTGCAGCACGAGTATTTTCGGGAACACGCCACCCCGCTGCTGCTGGACTACGCGCAGCGCGAGCTGGCCGCCGGCGAACGCATCGTGGTGAACACCGAACACTGGCTGGCGGTGGTGCCCTACTGGGCCGCCTGGCCGTTTGAAACGCTGCTGCTGCCGAAAGCGGCGGTGCAGCGCATTACCGATCTCAGCGCGGCGCAAAGCCAAGATCTGGCGCTGGCGCTGAAGAAGCTGACCAGCCGCTACGACAACCTGTTCCAGTGCTCCTTCCCCTATTCGATGGGATGGCACGGTGCGCCGTTCAACGGTGCCGACAACCGACACTGGCAGCTGCACGCCCATTTCTACCCGCCGCTGCTGCGTTCAGCCAGCGTGCGCAAATTTATGGTCGGGTACGAGATGCTGGCAGAAACCCAGCGCGACCTGACCGCCGAACAGGCCGCAGAGCGTCTGCGCGCCGTCAGCGATATTCATTACCGTGAAGCCGGAGCCCAAGCATGAGCCTGAAACCGCTTACCCATTCCCTGTTTACCGAACACTTCGGCTACGCGCCGGCGTTGACCATCCAGGCGCCGGGGCGGGTGAACCTGATCGGCGAGCATACCGATTACAACGACGGCTTCGTGCTGCCCTGCGCCATCGATTATCAAACCGTCATCACCTGCGCCAAGCGCGACGACCGCCAGATCCGCGTACTCGCCGCCGATTATCAGAATCAGCAGGATCAATTCTCGCTCGACGATCCGATCGTCAGCCACCCCGATCAGCGCTGGTCCGACTATGTGCGCGGCGTGGTGAAGCACCTCCAGCGCCGCAGCGCCGACTTCGGCGGCGCGGATCTGGTGATCGCCGGTAATGTGCCGCAAGGGGCGGGGCTCAGCTCCTCCGCCGCACTGGAAGTGGCAGTGGGCCAGGCGCTGCAGGCGCTCTATCAGCTGCCGCTGGACGGCGTAGCGCTGGCGCTGAACGGCCAGGAGGCGGAGAACCAATTCGTCGGCTGCAACTGCGGCATCATGGATCAGCTGATCTCCGCGCTCGGCCGGCGCGACAGCGCTCTGCTGATCGACTGCCGCTCGCTGGAAACCCGTGCGGTACCGATGCCGGACAACGTCGCGGTGGTGATCGTCAACTCCAATGTGCAACGCGGGCTGGTGGACAGCGAATACAACACCCGCCGCAAACAGTGCGAGGAAGCGGCGCGGTTCTTCGGCGTCAAGGCGCTGCGCGACGTCAGCCCCGAACAGTTTGAGGCGCGTCAACACCAGCTCGATCCGTTAGTGGCCAAACGCGCGCGCCATGTGATCAGCGAGAACGCCCGCACGCTGGCAGCTGCCGAGGCGCTGGCGGCCGGCGATCTGCAGCGCATGGGCCGGCTGATGGCGGAGTCGCACGCCTCGATGCGCAACGACTTTGAAATCACCGTGCCGCCGATCGATAAGCTGGTCGAGATCGTCAAAGCGACGATCGGCCCACGCGGCGGCGTGCGCATGACCGGCGGCGGCTTTGGCGGCTGCATCGTCGCGCTGATACCGCAAGATCTCGTGGAGACGGTGCGTGCCGCCGTGGCGTACGAGTATCCGCGGCAAACCGGCGGATTGCGGGAAACCTTCTATGTCTGCCAGGCTTCGCAAGGCGCCGGCCTATGCTGACGGCAACGGCGGCACTCGCCCCCGATGGGCAACCTTATCAGCTGACGCAGCTGCAAAACGCCGGCGGCATGACGGTGACGCTGATGGACTGGGGCGCTACCTGGCTGTCCGCCGTCTTGCCGCTCAAATCCGGTGAAAGCCGCGAGCTGTTGCTCGGCTGCCGCAGCCCGGCGGACTACCAACGTCAGGGCGCCTATCTGGGCGCCACCGTCGGCCGCTACGCCAACCGTATCGCCAACGCCAGTCTGCCCATCGACGGTAAACCCCATGCGCTGGCCGCCAATCAGGGCGCCCACCAGCTGCACGGCGGCCCCGACGGTTTCCATGCCCGCCGCTGGCGCCGGGTACAGCACGATGCGCAACAGGTCTGCTATGCGTTGCATTCAGCGGAGGGCGATCAGGGTTTCCCGGGCAATCTCGACGTGCAGGTCTGCTACCGCCTGACCCCCGACAATCGCGTGGAAATCAGCTATCTGGCGCAGGTCGATCGCCCCTGCCCGGTCAACCTGACCAACCACGCCTATTTCAATCTGGACGGTGCCGGCACCGACGCCCGCGCCCAGCGGCTGCAGCTGTTCGCCGAACGCTATCTGCCCGTCGACGCCGAGGGCATTCCCTGTGCCGGGCTGACGCCGGTGGACGGCAGCGGCATGGATTTTCGCCAGCCGAAAACGCTGCTGCAGGATTTTCTGCACGACCGCGACCAGCAGCGGGTAAAAGGCTACGATCACGCTTTTCTGCTGCACCGCACCTGCGGCGCGCTGGAGTGCCCGGCGGCCCATTTATGGTCCGCCGACGGGCAAGTGCAGATGAGCGTGTTCACCGACGCGCCCGCACTGCAACTCTACAGCGGCAATTATCTGGCCGGCACGCCGGCGCGCGACGGCGGCAGCTATGCCAACCACGCCGGCGTGGCGCTGGAGAGCGAGTTTTTGCCGGACAGCCCGCACCATCCCGAATGGCCGCAGCCGGACTGTTGGCTGCAGCCGGGGAGCCGCTACCGCAGCGCCACGCATTATCAGTTTTATCCTATCTGACCCGCCACGCCCCTCGCCGTGCGGCCGGGGGCGATTTGTTATAAATGCTTACCTTTTAGCGCTATCCCCCCACCGGCGCCCACCTTCCCTTATTCCAAAGCGCGCACTACACTCAGGCTACCGTGATAAGCACAACGCCTTGTGCAACGTCACAATTTTCGGCCGATGGCGGCCAATCAATAGCTGAAGGAACACCTATGCGTCTGATTACTGCACTTCCATTGCTGGCGGGCTTAATGCTGAGTACCAATCTGATGGCGGCCGACGCGACGACGGCGACAAAAACGCCTTCGCCGGCGCAGGCGGCCCAACAGAAACGCATGACCGATTGCAACCAGCAGGCATCCACCAAGTCGCTGAAAGGCGCGGATCGCTCCACCTTTATGAGCACCTGTCTGAAATCCGAAGGCGCCGCCGCGACGGGCAAAACCCTGACGCCGCAGCAGCAGAAAATGAAAAGCTGCAACGCCGACGCCAAGACCAAGGATCTGAAGGGCGACGCGCGTAAAACCTTCATGAGCAACTGCCTGAAAAAATCGGCCTGACTTTCCCCACGCCACGGCGCGCCCGGAGCAATTTCGGCGCGCCGTTTCTCCCTCGCAGCGCCAGCCTGAACGATTCAGCTTTTTCCTTTCGCCAGCCCTTACTTTGCGGCAAGAAATTGGCTATGGTTAGACACTATCGATTGCCGAGCCCCGGCCCGCGGCAATATAATGATTTTCGTTATCATTGAAATGTCAGATTATTAAGGAGTTAAGCTATGGCTGTAACTAAGCTGGTTCTGGTGCGTCACGGCGAAAGCCAGTGGAACCAAGAAAACCGCTTCACCGGTTGGTATGATGTCGATCTGTCCGACAAGGGCCGTACCGAAGCGAAAGCAGCAGGCAAGCTGTTGAAAGAAGAAGGTTTCACTTTCGACTTCGCTTACACCTCCGTACTGAAGCGCGCGATCCACACCCTGTGGAACATCCTCGACGAGCTGGATCAGGCCTGGTTGCCGACCGAAAAATCCTGGAAGCTGAACGAACGTCATTACGGCGCGCTGCAGGGTCTGAACAAAGCGGAAACCGCTGAAAAATACGGCGACGAGCAGGTGAAACAATGGCGTCGAGGCTTCGCGGTGACCCCACCTGAACTGACCAAAGAAGACGAACGTTACCCTGGCCACGATCCGCGCTACGCCTCGCTGACCGAGCAAGAGCTGCCGCTGACCGAAAGCCTGGCACTGACCATCGATCGCGTGATTCCTTACTGGGACGAAGAGATCCTGCCACGCATCAAGAGCGGCGAGCGCGTGATCGTTGCGGCGCACGGCAACTCGCTGCGCGCGCTGGTGAAATACCTGGATAACCTGAGCGAAGACGAAATCCTCGAGCTGAACATCCCAACCGGCGTGCCGTTGGTGTATGAGTTCGACGAGAACTTCAAGCCAACCAAACGTTACTACCTGGGTAACGCCGACGAGATCGCTGCAAAAGCGGCCGCCGTGGCAAACCAGGGTAAAGCGAAGTAATTTCGCCCGTTAACGAAAAAGCCCCTGGTGAAAACCGGGGGCTTTTTTATTACTGTCGCGGCTGCTGCGCCATCGCCTCGTTCACCGCGTCCAGCCGTTCCTGCATTGCCGGATGGGTGCTGAGCCAGGCCGGCGGCGCCCAGTCATTGGCCTTTTCTCGTTCAGGCGCCTGCGCCAACGCGCGGTAGATCGCCGCCATTTGCGCCAGCGAACGCCCCTGGCGCTGCATTTCCGCTATCGCGAACGCATCCGCCTCGCGCTCCATCCCGCGGGAAAACTGCATCTCATTCACGAAGGACGCAGACTGCAGCAGCGTATCGCCGATGCCGCTGACGTCACCGGTCATCCACATCAGCGTCAACGCCACCAGCGACGAACGCACCAACATGCGCATCGGGTGACGATGAGCGTGGTGCCCCATCTCATGCAACATGACTGCCGCCAGCCCATCGTCGTTTTTCGCCAGGGCGACCAGACTATCGCTGAGCACCAGCGTGCCGTCCGGCAACATAAAGGCGTTCGGCGCACCGGGCACCGCCATCAGCTTCAACGACAGCGGCGTACGCTCCTCGCGCATCTCAGCCGGCATCACCTGCCGGAACAGCTGCTGCAACGCCCGCTGCCGCTCGGCCGGGAGTGCAGAGGGCTTGAAGCCGCTCTGGCTTAAAAACGTCTGCGTGTGTTCGCCCAGCGTTTGTTCCACCGAGGTGGGGATGCGCATGGCGATCTCGCTGCTCGCCCACGGCAGCACGACGTAAACGTAGGCCACGACCGCCAGCAGCGTCATCAGCAGCGCCAGAGCGACGCCGCGTTTGTGGCGTTCCAGACGATGCACCCAGCCCGGCGAACGGCGCTGATAGAACCAGCGGCGAAACGCCGCGTCGTCGTCCGGCACAAAGCGTGCGCCGTCCTTAAAGGTCAGCGTCAGCGGAATATTGCCCAGCGCCGCAGAGACGGTGATGTCCGCCAAGGGGATGTAACGTTGCTCATCCTGCCGCTGCAGCGTCACGCCCTCGCCGCTTTCGTTCACCAGCAGGCGGGCCGCCTCACGTGCGGCCCGCCCCGGCAACTGGTAGGCGCCCTCAAGGATCATTGGCGCCTCAGAAGCTGCCGCCCAGATCCAGCGCCTGCACCGCTTCTTCGGCCACCGCGCTGTTGGCGGTTTCCTGATGCGCCGCGATGTCCAGCAATGCCAGATCGCCTTCAACCGCCGTGCACTCCGCCAGATAACGGGCGTGACGCACTTCCGCCACCGGCGCAGCAAAGCCGAGCGAGAACAGCGTGATCAGGGTATTGGTGATCAACAGCCCCATATACGGCAGGGTTTGCATGGAAGAGCGCAGTTTAACGTTGCCATTCAGCGTCGCTTGGTTATACAGATAGTTGCGTTGGGCGACAATCTGGTAGCTGCCGGCAATCAAGGCGCCAACCAGCAACACCACCATCATCAGCAGCAGGCTGCCAATATTCTCCAACACCAGCAAGTCAGCGGTTTCATCCGTCAGTATGCCCATCAATACCATTTGGTACAGCGACAGCATGAACGACCCCATACACACCAGCGCCGCCAACATAAACGGCAGGAAAATGAGCAGGCCGATCAAGGCAAATTTGATAAAGGCCGACTTTTTCAGCTCGGCAATAAACGGCGTGCGGCCGAAGAACAGATTATTAACGTACAGATCGTGCTGCAGCGCGCTAATAATACCGTTGACGGCGGCGAATGCCGGCACGGCCAGCAGCAACGTCAACACCAGCATCAGGCCGATGGCGTTAATGCTGTCAAAGCTGCTGCCAATACTGAGCAAAATGATTAAGCCGACATAAAGCCCGATAATCAGTAACAGCGGGCAGAACAGTAGCGCCCAATAAGCACGCCCGGTGCGGCAAACATAATTAAAACGTACGCCGCGATAGCTCGACATAATCGCATTGTAGCGCCAGCTGCGAATCACCACCCATGGCAGCAGGGCAAGCAACGCCAATAAGGCCAGCAGCCCCAGCAGCGGCGCCACCGCCAGCAGGATATAAAACACGATGATGCCACCGATCACCAACAGCCGCCCTTTCAGAATTTGCAGCGGCTGCGCATGGTAATCGAAACGATCGCCGTCCAATTCCGTGTTGCCGTAAAAATAGCGGCGACGACGCACCGTCGCCCAGGCGGAATAGATGCCCAGGGTCACGATGGTCAATAATGCATTGACTAACCAAATAGCGAAGTACTCGCCGCCTTTCCCATGGAATTTAATCCGGTGCAGCCCCAGCGGCTGCGAGGTATTGCTTGTCATAATTCTTTCGTCCTGAAAGGAATAGGTCATACCACTCCCCGCTTATTTGTCATGCGGGGTTTGTGGAATAAAAAAGCGTCTTATATAAGCACAATGCCATGAGCAGTGACAATTATTCTTTTATTAAATAGGAATAATGCGAAGGAGGTCGCTTAATGATTTCATTGGCCTATTAATTGTAAGCCTTAAATTATCGGAAGGGGGAGATAGAGAAGTGCAATGATGAGAATTAAAACAAGAGCCCACTGCCGGGCCCTTGTCATTTTCGCGATTAACCGCGGCGCGCTTTCACCGCCGCCGCCAGATCGCGCAACACGGTTTCGGTGTCCTGCCAGCCGATGCAGCCGTCGGTCACGCTCTTGCCGTAAACCAACGGTTCGCCGCTTTCGAGGTTCTGGTTGCCTTCCACCAGGTGACTTTCGATCATCACGCCGATGATCGCTTTTTCACCGCCGCTAATCTGCCCGCAAACGTCAGCGCTCACGTCCATCTGCTTTTTGAACTGTTTACTGCTGTTGGCATGGCTGAAATCGATCATTACCTGCGCCGGCAGCCCGGCTTTGCTCAGGCCAGCTTTGACGTCCTTCACGTGCGCCGCGCTGTAGTTCGGCTCTTTGCCGCCGCGCAGAATAATGTGACAGTCGCCGTTGCCGCTGGTGTTAACGATCGCCGAGTGGCCCCACTTGGTTACCGACAGGAAACAGTGCGGCGCGCCGGCGGCGTTGATGGCGTCGATCGCCACCTTGATGGTGCCGTCGGTGCCGTTCTTGAAGCCGACCGGGCATGAGAGGCCGGAGGCCAGCTCGCGGTGCACCTGCGATTCCGTGGTGCGCGCGCCGATGGCGCCCCAGCTCATCAGATCCGCCAGGTACTGCGGCGTGATCATGTCGAGGAATTCGCCGGCGGCCGGCAGGCCGCTGTCGTTGATCTCCACCAGCAGCTTGCGCCCCAGGCGCAGACCGTCGTTGATGTTGAAGCTGTTGTCCATCTGCGGATCGTTGATCAGGCCTTTCCAGCCCACGGTGGTGCGCGGTTTTTCGAAGTAAACGCGCATGACCACTTCCAGCTCACCCTTCAGTTCTTCACGCAGCGCCAGCAGGCGCCCCGCGTACTCTTTGGCGGCTTGGGTATCGTGAATAGAGCAAGGGCCAATCACCACCAGCAGGCGATCGTCGCTGCCGCGGAGGATATTGTGAATTGCGCTGCGGGCCTGGGACACCGTCTTTGCTGCGCGTTCAGTGGCCGGGAATTTCTCCAGCAAAGCCACCGGCGGCAAGAGTTCCTTAATATCATTAATGCGTAAATCGTCGTTTTGGTAATTCATAGCTTTTCCATTCGGTATCGAGGGGTATTTCGCAGTGCGTAACGGTGTAGATCCCAACAATCTAGCCTGTGGGAATGGCGCTGTAAATCACCTTTGCCCCCCTCCGCTGGAACCGCCAAATTAACAGCATATTGTGCTGTTTCATCAGGGGAGCGCAGAGCCTCCTTTTTCGCTATGCTAGCGATCGGAATATAAAGCGACCCGAGTTGAACATGCCCTCTCTGTTATTAGTTGATGACCACCCGGTGGTTCATGTCGCACTGGAAGCGGCGCTAATGAAATCATCCCGCCCTTACCGCCTGCAGGCGGCGCAGGACGACGTCCAGGCGCTGGCCCTGCTGGCCGAGGCCGCTTTCGGCCTGGTGATCCTGGATATCGGCCTGCCGCAGGTCGACGGGCTGCAGCTGTTGAAAAAAATCCGCCGCCGCTACCCGCAGCAGCCGATCTTGATCTATACCGCGCAGGAGGCCGAGGTCTATGCGCGCATGGCCCATGCCGCCGGAGCCAACGGTTTCGTCAATAAAGGCAGCTCGTTGGCAGAGCTGGTACAGGCGATCGAGCAGGTGCTGGACGGTGAAACCCACTTCCCCGCCGCCGCGCTGGCCGAAGAAGCGCCGACGGCAGACGGCGGGCTGCTCACTCCTAAAGAGCTCGAAGTGCTGGGCTTGCTGAGCCAGGGGCTGTCCAACCTGCAGATCGCCGATCGGCTGCACATCAGCAACAAGACCGTCAGCACGCACAAGAAGAACATCCAGCGCAAAACCGGCGCCGGCAACCTGCTGGAGCTGGTGGCGGTGTTTAAAGAGCTGGCGCCATGATGCGCCGCGCTCTGCTGCTGCTGCTCCTGTGGTGCGGTCTGGCGCAGGCGGCGGAGCCGGTACGCTATCAGCTGGTCAGCAACCTGAATACCCCCGAGAACATGCTGATCGTCGGCGAGAAAAACCCCTGGCGCGACCGAACGCTGCGCATCGGCATCATCAGTGAGAACACCAGCCCGTACAACATCATCGTGGACGACGATCTGTACGGACTGAACGCCGACTACCTCGGCTATATCCAGCAGGTAACCGGCATTCGCTTCGCCATTTACGGCTTTGCCGATCTGACGCAGCTGGAGCAGGCGCTGCACGACGGCAAGATCGATCTGCTGTATGGCATCCCGCAGAGTGAGGCGCTGCACGGCCTGGCGATCTCTCAGCCCTATTACGTCAGCAACCTGCGCGTATTGCGCGATCGCAGCAACGATCGGCCGGTGATGCTCAACTCCGCCAACGCCCGCGTCGCGATCGGCGCGCTGACCGACATGCAGTCCGGCGGCGCTCTGCAGGCCGTGGCGTCGCAGATCCAGCGCTACGACAACAATCTGCAGGCGGTCTACTCGCTGCTCAACGGCAGCAGCGACTACTTTATCGCCGACGAGGCCAGCGCCAGCTTTATCATCGACCAACTGCAGCTCGGCCAGCTCTATCAGATTGAAAGCAACGAGAATCTGGGCAACCTGTCCTTTGTGTTCGCCGCCGCCGACTCACGGCTGATAGACACGCTGGACACCGCCATCGCCGACGCGCCGATGGAGCTGATGAACGCCCTGCAGAGCCGCTGGAGCAAAAAGATCCCCAGCTACCTCGACACCGGCAATGCCGACCTGACGACGATGGAGAAGAATTGGGTGGCGAGCCACCGCGTGGTTTACTACGCCGCCATCGAGAACAACTTCCCGTTCGCCTACCGCGGCTCTGACGGCCAGCCGCGCGGCTACGCCATCGACATTCTCAACATCATCGCGCAAAACACCGGGCTGCGTTTCGCACCGCTGTGGGCGCGCAACGCCGAGCAAGCCGATCAGCTGGTGCAGTCCGGCCAGGCCAGCTTCCGCGCCGCCCTGCCGCTGGCGCGCGGCGTCAAGGTGCGCTACGGCGCCAGCATGCCGATCCACCGTTCGCTGTGGGGCGTTTACGTTGGCCAGCACGCCGACGGCATTTCCACCTGGAGCGATTTGGCCGGCAAGCGCATCGGCGTGCTGCAGGGCGATTTGGCGCAGGGGCTGGTGCCGGAACAGGAGCAGACCGTCAGCTTCGCCGACAGCAAGTCGATGTACGACGCGCTGGCCAACGGCCAGCTGGATGCGCTGGTGGATAACGTCATCTCCGCCAACTTTTTGGCGCTGTCGCGCTATTCCGGCGCCATCAAGCTGGCCTTTGCCGCCAACAACATCCCCTACCCGGTGGCCTTCGGCGTGCGCCGCGATCAACCTCTTCTGTTGGCGATCCTCGATAAGAATCTGATGCAGATCCCGGCGGACACCCTGCAATCGCTGCGCGACGAGTGGATCGTCGACCGCAGCAATCTTATCGACGCAGTGAATGACAACCGTATGCCGCCGCAGACCACCTGGCTGCTGGCGCTGCTGGCCGCCGCCACCGTGCTGCTGCTGGCGCTAACGCTGCGCCGTTTCATGCTGCAGCGCCGTGAAAAACGCGAACGCGAAGAACTCGAGCACGCGCGCCGCCGCGCCGAGGCGGAAAACCGCATGAAGAGCAAATTCCTCGCCACCGTCAGCCACGAGCTGCGCACGCCGATGCACGCCATCCTCGGCCTGCTGGAGCTGGAGCTCAAACGCCAACCCGCGCCGGAAGGCCTGCCTGTGATATACAGCTCGGCCTCTTCGCTGCTCAATCTGCTCAACGACCTGCAGGATCACGCCCGGCTGGAAACCGGTTCGCTGACGCTGGCGCCGAAACCGGTGGCGCTGCACCCCTGGGTAGCGCGCATCGACGCCCTTTACCGGCCGCTGATCGGCGAACGCCCGTTGACGCTGAGCGTGCTGGCGGATCCGGCGCTGCCGGAGGCGGTGATAATTGATGGTGAGCGTTTACTTCAGGTGGCTAACAACTTGATAAACAACGCGATAAAGTTTACACTGCGCGGCACTATTCAGGTCGAGATCGGCTGGCGCGCGCAGGATGAGCGGCAGGGGGAATTGCGATTAACGGTGAACGACAGCGGCTGCGGCATCGCCGCCGATGAGATAGGCAAGCTGTTCCAACCGTTTTACCGCGCGCGCGGCGCGCAACGCATTTCGGTGCAGGGCACCGGTTTGGGACTGTCTATCTGCAAAGAGATCGTCGAACAGATGGGCGGCCGCATCGAGCTGCACTCGCAGCCGGGCGTCGGCACCCGCGTCGAGGTCGCGATACCGGTCGAGCTGAGCGGCGCCGCGCCGGCTGTCGCCCAGGAGGAGCACACCTATGCTCTGCCGTCTTCCGCCTTGCGTACCGCGCTGATCGACGATCACCCCACCAATTTGTTGCTGCTGGAACGCCAGCTGCGCCACTTCGGGCTGCAACCCGCCCGCTTTGAACAAGGCTATGCGCTGTTGAAGGCCCAGCGCCGGCAACCGTTCGATCTGCTGTTTATCGACTATAACATGCCGCGCCCGGACGGGCTGACGCTGGCCAGGCTGATCCGCCGCGACGAACAGCGGCTGCAACGCCCGCCTTGCCGCATCGTGCTTTGCTCGGCAGACGTGCAGGAGTTTACCCGCATCCCGCCGGGGCTGGTGGCGATCGACCACTTCCTGACCAAACCGATTTCACTGGCGGCGATCGGCCAGGTATTGGCTCAGCAACCGCAGGCTCAGGAAGAAAAGTCAGTCCTTACTGACCTGCGACAAACGCTGGCCGAAATGGCAGGTGGCGATCGCGCCATGCTGCAGCGGCTGGCGCAGACGCTCGGCGATACGCTGCGCCAAGACCGGCAGCGGCTCGCGGACGCCGTCGCCGCGAGCGACTGGCCGCGCCTGGAGCAGGCGGCGCACCGCATCAAGGGCAGCCTGCTGATGCTGCAGCTGCCGGAAGCCGCGCAGCTGTGCCAGCAGCTGGTGGATACCGCACGTCGGGGCGAGCTTGCCGCCGCCGCTTATACTAAATTAAAGGCGTTAGTGGCGCAGATAGAAACGGAGCTGGACGCCCTGCTCGCCGCCGCCCCCTCTTTCGCTATGCATAAGGATGAATAATGTCGGACACTCCACACGTACACCTGCCGAAAGACAGTAATAGTAAACGCCTACTGACCGCTTTTTTAGTCACCGCCGTCTTTATGGTGGCCGAGGTGGTCGGTGGCCTGTTGTCCGGCTCGCTGGCGCTGTTGGCCGACGCCGGCCATATGTTGACCGATGCCGCCGCGCTGCTGGTGGCCCTGATGGCGGTGCACTTCTCCCAGCGCAAGCCCAACGCGCGCCACACCTTCGGCTATCTGCGCCTCACCACCCTGGCGGCCTTCCTCAACGCCGCGGCGCTGCTGGTGATCGTGGTATTCATCCTGTGGGAGGCGATACGGCGTTTCTTCGCACCGCAGCCGGTGATGGGTACCCCGATGCTGATCATCGCCGTAGCGGGGCTGCTGGCGAACCTGTTCGCCTTCTGGTTGCTGCATCGCGGCAGCGAAGAGAAAAATATCAACGTGCGCGCCGCCGCGCTGCATGTGCTGGGCGACCTGCTCGGTTCGGTGGGTGCTATCGTCGCCGCCATCGTCATTCTTGCCACCGGCTGGACGCCGATTGACCCGATCCTGTCGGTGCTGGTCTCCTGTCTGGTGCTACGCAGCGCCTGGCGGCTGCTGAAGGAGAGTTTCCACGAGCTGTTGGAAGGCACGCCGCAGGAGGTCGATATCGCCAAGCTGCAAAAAGACCTGTGCCTGAATATCCCGGAAGTGCGCAACATCCATCACGTGCATGTCTGGCAGATCGGCGAACAGAAGCTGATGACGCTGCATGCGCAGGTGATCCCGCCGCATGACCACGATGGGCTGTTGCAACGCATTCAGGCTTATCTGTTGGAACACTACAAGATTGGCCACGTGACCATTCAGATGGAGTACCGGCACTGCGAGACACCGGACTGCGGTATCAACCGGGCGCCGGAGCCGAGTGAACACTCACATGCCGAAGCGCACTCCCATCTGGAACATCGTCACTAAGCCAAGAGGGCGCCACCACGGCGCCCTCTGCTGTTGCTACGGTGCGGACGAGAGCGGGTTGGAACGGTTGCGCCCGGCGCTCTTGATCCACAGCCAGGAGCCATTCAGGGCAATCAGCGTCAGAATGACATACTCCAGCGCCATCGCGTACACCCCCTGGTAGGCGAAGATCGCCACGCTGATGACGTCGATAACCACCCACAGCAGCCAGTTTTCCACGTACTTGCGCGTCATCAGGATCATCGCCACGATGGAGAGCACCATCATCGCCGAATCCCAGAACGGGAACGCGTCCGGCTGCAGCTCGGGCATCTGCACGTTCAGCCCCAGCCCTTGCATCACCGCCACCGCAACCTGCGTCAGCCAGGCGAACACACGGTCGATGTTAAAGGTCATCAGGCCAATGCCGATGACGCAAACCGCCGCCCAGGCCAACGCTTTCGGCAACGGCAGCCAGCGGATCTGCAGCTCAGCCTGATTATCCTGGGTTTGGCGGCTCCAGGCATACCAACCGTATATGTTGGCGCCGAAAAAGAACAGCTGCAACAGCAGGCTGGCGTACAGCTGGATCTGGAAGAAAATCACCGCGAACAGCGTGACGTTGATCAGGCCGAACAGGTAGTTGATGATTTTTTCCTTGCTGGCGTACCAGATGCACAGCAACCCGAACAGCGTGCCGATGGCTTCGATCCACGACAGATCGTAACCGCCCGCGCCAAGCGGAATGTGCACCAGAATATTGCTGGTACTGAAGAAGCTCATGAAGTCATCCTTTTAAACGGTTAAGCGTTGCCTTTAACCTGCATCTTAAGCTGAGCGGCGAAATCCAGCATGCGGTTCAGCGGCACCAGGGCCTTCTCACGCAGCGCGGCGTCCACGTGGATCTCATGCTGCGCGCCCCCCTGCTCCAGCCCTTCGGCAATCGCCTTCAGGCCATTCATCGCCATCCACGGGCAATGCGCGCAGCTGCGACAGGTCGCCCCCTCTCCGGCGGTCGGCGCTTCGAACAGCTCCTTGTCCGGGCAGGCCTGCTGCATCTTGTAAAAGATACCGCGATCGGTGGCGACGATCAGCTGTTGATGCGGCAATGTTTTCGCCGCCTGAATCAGTTGGCTGGTCGATCCCACCGCATCCGCCAACTCAACTACCGCCTGTGGCGATTCGGGATGCACCAGGATGGCCGCCTGCGGATAAAGCGCCTTCATGCGCCGCAGCGCCTGAGTCTTGAACTCGTCATGGACAATGCAGGCACCTTGCCAGCACAGCACGTCGGCGCCGGTCTGCTTCTGCACGTAGCTGCCGAGATGGCGATCCGGCGCCCAGATGATCTTCTCGCCCAGGCTGTCCAGGTGTTCGATCAGCTCAACGGCGATGCTGGAAGTGACCACCCAGTCGGCGCGCGCTTTGACCGCCGCCGAGGTGTTCGCATAGACCACCACGGTACGATCGGGGTGGCTGTCGCAAAACGCATGAAACTCCTCTTCCGGGCAGCCCAGATCCAGCGAACATTCGGCAAACAGCGTCGGCATCAGCACCTGCTTTTCCGGGCTGAGGATCTTGGCGGTTTCCCCCATGAAGCGCACGCCGGCCACCAACAGCGTGGAAGCCGGATGGGCGCTGCCGAAGCGCGCCATTTCCAGCGAATCCGCCACGCAGCCGCCGGTTTCTTCCGCCAGCGCCTGGATTTCCGGATCGGTATAATAGTGGGCGACCATCACCGCATTGCGCTGCTTGAGCAGGGTTTTGATCTTCTCGCGATAAAAGGCTTTTTCGGCTACGTCCAGCGGAACCGGTTTAGGCGGGAAGGGATACACCGCCGCATTGACATCAAACATTTCACTCATCGCTGCAATCTCATGCTAGGCTGGGCGCCTGCCGCGTGAATATCGCCTGCCGCAACGCCCTTCGTTTTATATACTAAACAAAATACCTAAAACCGCGCGAAAAGTCCGCTGATATTTTCATATTTGCGCACCTATTGTTTAATGAATTAAAAAACACAGACATTGGCTGCACAGCTCACAGCGGATAATGGCCTGACGAGACCGTATAGCCGTTCAGAGAACAGCGTGATGACGATCGGTGCGGTGTTGAAACGAGAAAGCGCGAATGTAGGTGACGGTGCTGGCGAGAAGATAAGGTCAGGTTTAGATGTTACAGAACGAAAAAAGCGCCAAAAGGCGCTTTTCTCTGAATTGGTGGGTCGTGCAGGATTCGAACCTGCGACCAATTGATTAAAAGTCAACTGCTCTACCAACTGAGCTAACGACCCGCAGTGTGGTGGGTGATGACGGGCTCGAACCGCCGACCCCCTCCGTGTAAAGGAGATGCTCTACCAACTGAGCTAATCACCCACTGCTGTGGTACTGCTATTTTTCACTCTCAAAGAGTGGTGGGTCGTGCAGGATAACTCGGCCTTTGGCCTCGCCCTTCGGGCCATCACCGGAGTGATGTTGTCTCGCGTTGCGAGACTCGAACCTTTACGGTTCTCATCCTGACGATTTAACACCTTGCTCTATCAAAGAGTGGTGGGTCGTGCAGGATTCGAACCTGCGACCAATTGATTAAAAGTCAACTGCTCTACCAACTGAGCTAACGACCCACTGATGTGGTTTACTGCTGATGGCGAATAGGCTATTGAAACCGACTCGCGGAAAACAAGGATGGGGATGTTCAGGACAACTCGACGGGTACTCGACTCGGACCTTTACTTTGCCACATCAAACCGATCCTGAAGCTGCCATTCTTAAAGAATGGTGGATCGTACAGGATAACTCGGCCTTTGGCCTCGCCCTTGCGGGCCATCACCGGAGTGATGTTGTCTCGCTTCGCGAGACTCGAACCTTTACGGTTCTCATCCTTTACGATTCTCTATCGCAGCCATTCTTAAAGAATGGTGGGTCGTGCAGGATTCGAACCTGCGACCAATTGATTAAAAGTCAACTGCTCTACCAACTGAGCTAACGACCCATAACAGTGGTGGGTGATGACGGGCTCGAACCGCCGACCCCCTCCGTGTAAAGGAGATGCTCTACCAACTGAGCTAATCACCCACTGTTGTGGTTACTGCTACTTCAGAAATTGGTGGGTCGTGCAGGATTCGAACCTGCGACCAATTGATTAAAAGTCAACTGCTCTACCAACTGAGCTAACGACCCAATTTCCCTGCCGCTTTAACATCTTGCAAGATATCTTGGCAACGGCGGCATATATTACTAATTTATCTTGGCAGCGCAACCTAAATTTTTTACTGATGCGTTCAACTGCTTGTTCTTCACGCGAATGAGCCCAGAAATCGGTCAAATCGACTAACTTCTGGGCTCATTTTTCTGACTGTTAACCGCCTACGCGGCTTTTCGCCTGTTTGGCCGCCGCACTGGTTGGGTACTGTTTAATCACCTGCTGGAACACGGCTTTGGCTTTATCAGCCTGCCCTTTCTCCTGCATGATGATACCCACCTTGTACATGGCGTCCGGCGCCTTCGGTGATTTCGCGTAATTCTTCACCACCACCGCAAAATAGTAGGCCGCGTCGTCTTTTTTACCCTTGTTGTAGAACAACTGGCCCAGCCAATAGTTGGCGTTGGGCTGGTAGGTAGACTTCGGGTACTGTTTTACGAAGGACTGAAAGGCGGAAATCGCCTGGTCATACTGTTTTTTTTCCAGCGCCAGAGAAACAGCGGCGTTGTAGTCGCTGTTCTCATCACCGCCGCTCGGCGTTGCAGAAGCGGCTGCAGGCGCGCTGCCGCCCGCATCGGAAGATGCGCCTGCGACTGCCCCACCGGCAGCGCCCGCGGCCGCAGAGGCGCTCTG
Source organism: Serratia sp. SSNIH1 (assembly GCF_002935055.1). Taxonomy (NCBI): domain Bacteria; kingdom Pseudomonadati; phylum Pseudomonadota; class Gammaproteobacteria; order Enterobacterales; family Yersiniaceae; genus Serratia; species Serratia sp. SSNIH1. The sequence goes on along the minus strand of NZ_CP026383.1, from coordinate 1,805,963 downwards.
AGCGCCGCCCTGGCTGAGGCTATCCATCTGCTGATAGATTTGCTTCTGGCGTTCAACCACCTGATTCAACTGATACTGACTTTCCTGGATTTGCCCACGGAGAGAATCAATGTCGCGTTGGTTATCAGAGAGTTGTTGCTGGAGTTGGTTTAAAAGCTGGCCTTGAGCATTGCTGATGCGCTCAAGCGAGGTGACACGGTCTTCGACCGAGCCGGAGCCGACATTACTGATTGGCGCTTGGGCAGTAGCGGCCCAGGGGGCCGCTACGCCAACCAGTAACGACAGACTCAACAGGTGACGTCTGAAGTTACTGTTCATGCGATTCTCTTAGTAAACCAGAACGGCACGACGGTTTTTAGCATAAGCCGCTTCGTCGTGGCCCAGTACTGCTGGTTTTTCTTTACCGTAAGAAACGATAGAGATCTGGTCAGCGGAAACGCCTTTACCCTGCAGGTACATTTTAACGGCGTTAGCACGGCGCTCACCCAGAGCGATGTTGTATTCCGGCGTGCCGCGTTCGTCAGCGTGGCCTTCAACGGTCACTTTGTAAGACGGGTTGTTACGCAGGAATGCAGCGTGCGCGTCCAGCATCTGAGCGAATTCGGAGCTTACGTCATACTTGTCCAGGCCGAAGTAAACGATGTTGTTCTTCTGCAGTTCTTGCATCTGCAGACGAGCTTGTTCTTCGGAAGACAGGTTGCTGCTGCCGTTTTCCATACCAGTGCCAGCGCCCATACCAGATTGGTCGTTGTTTGCGCTTTTGTTAGAACTACAAGCTGCTACAGCCAGAACTGGCAGTGCCAGCAGAAGCCCTTTCAGCACTTTGTTCAGTTGCATTTCTTTGATCCTTTTATAGTTTGCCATACATATTTACACATGCATCACAGATACGGCGACCAGGCAGGGAATTTGACCTGTCCATCAGTTGCCGGAAGACGCGCTTTGAAACGCCCATCAGTTGACACCAACTGCAACACGGAGCCCATACCTTGCGTGGAGCTATAGATCACCATGGTGCCGTTTGGCGCAATACTAGGCGTTTCATCCAGGAAGGTGCCGGTCAAAACCTGAACGGCGCCCGATCCAAGATCTTGTTTGGCGATGTGTTGTGCACCACTGTTGGTGCTTACCATCACCAGGAATTTACCGTCGGAGCTGACTTCAGAATCCTGGTTCTGAGAGCCTTCCCACGTCAGACGCTGTGCGGCACCGCCGCTGGCGCTGATTTTATAAATCTGCGGACGCCCGCCCTGGTCGGAGGTAAACGCCAGCGACTGGCCATCCGGGAACCAGGTTGGTTCGGTGTTGTTGTTGCGGCCATCGGTCAGCTGCGTGATCTGGCCGGAGCCGAGGTTCATCACGTACAGGTTCAGGCTGCCGCTCTTGGACAGCGCGAAGGCCAGCTTGCTGCCGTCCGGCGAGAACGCCGGCGCACCGTTGTGGCGCGGGAACGAGGCGATCTGGCGGATAGCACCGTTAGCCAGGGTCTGTACCACCAGCGCGGAACGGCCGCTTTCGAAGGTTACGTAAGCCAGTTTGCTGCCGTCCGGCGACCAGGCCGGTGACATCAGCGGCTCAGGCGAACGGTGCACCGTGAATTGGTTGTAACCGTCGTAATCCGCTACGCGCAGCTCATACGGGAATTTCCCGCCGTTGGTCTGCACGACGTAGGCGATACGGGTACGGAACGCGCCCTTGATGCCGGTCAGCTTTTCGAACACTTCGTCGCTGGCGGTATGGGCAGAATAACGCAACCACTGTTTGGTCACTTTATACTGGTTCTGCGCCAGTACGGTGCCCGGCGAACCCGAGGTATCCACCAGCTGGTAGGAGATCAGGTAGCTGCCGTCGGCGCCAGGTTGAACCTGGCCGACAACCACGGCGTCGATGCCCAGCGCAGTCCAGGCCGCCGGCGTCACTTCAGACGCGGAGGTCGGTTGCTGCGGCATGCGCGCCACGTCGATCGGGTTGAATTTGCCGCTGTTGCGCAGATCCGCGCCGACAATCTTGCCGATATCTTCCGGCGGCGTGCCTGGGCCCGCCCATTTAAACGGCACCACGCCAATCGGACGAGCGGAGTCGACCCCTTGGGTGATTTCAATGCGAACTTCCGCGTGCAGCACGGACGCCCACAGAATTAAAAAACCTAGCGCTACTCGAAATGCCTGCTTCATCTCATCTCCCTTATCCAGGCGGGATGCCTGCGATAAATTAGCAGAATTTTAACAAACCAACTTACGTAAAACTACATAATCCCTGTTGGTTACCTTAGTACATCCCTGTGATATCACTCACTCAATCAACCGTTATTGCGGCTTGAATTCAAGTATAGAATTCTTAAAGTGCTGATAAACGGCATCGCTCGGCGGCTTCGGTATATGCGCCAACTTGGCGGCAGACACTGCTGCTTGACACAGGGCAGGATCGCCCCCCGCCGCTTGTACGCTTATCAGCAGGCCGTCCGGCGCCAGCTTGATACGCAGGTCGCAGGTTTTGCCGGCGAACGAACTGGCGTCATAGAACTTGCTCTGAATCGCCCCTTGAATCTGCCCCATATAACCGCTGATATCCGCCCCGCTGGCCCCAGCCGCTTTGGCATTGCCCTGCCCGGCCGGTTTACCGTCGCCTTTCGATTTAGCACCGCCGCCTTTCGGCGCGTTCTTGCCATCCGCCAAGCCGCCAAACAGATCGCTAACTTCCTCCGATTGTTTCGCAGCCTCGGCGGCGGCCTTCTTCTTGGCGTCCGCAGCGGCTTTTTTGGCGGCAGCGGCTTTCTCGGCCGCCGCTTTCTTCTCTGCCTCGGCGGCAGCCTTCTTCTCGGCTTCCGCTGCGGCTTTTTTCTCGGCTTCAGCAGCCGCTTTCTTCTCTGCGGCCTCTGCAGCTTTCTTTTCTGCCGCGGCGGCGGCGGCTTTCTTCGCCTCTTCCGCCTGTTTCTTGGCGGCGGCGGCAGCGGCCGCTTCTTTCTTGGCTTCCGCTTCGGCTTTCTTCTGCGCGTCCGCCTGCGCCTTGGCGACCTTGTCCGCTTCGGCCTTCGCCTTGGCGGCGGCGGCTTCGGCGACCTTCTGTTGCTCTTGGGCCTTCGCAGCGGCGGCTTCCGCCGCTTTTTGCTGCTCGGCGGCCTGTTTCTGCTGCTCCGCTGCCTTCTGCTGTTGCTCAGCCTGCACTTTGGCGTCCTGCGCAGCTTTCTCCTGCGCCGCCAAACGCTCTTTCTCCAGCTCCTTCAGGCGCTGTTGCTGCTCCGCCTGCTTCTGCTGAAGCTCTTCGGCCTGTTGCTCCGCCTTTTTCTGGCGCTGCTTCTCGGCACGCTGCGCATCGTTGCTCTGCTGCTGCTGGCGGTTGTATTGCTCCACCACGGCGCCGGGATCGACCATCACTGCGCCCACCACGGTGCCATCACCGCCACCGCCGGCGCCCATGTCGACCTTTTCCTGCAGCGATCCCCAAATCAGCAGGGCAATCAATATGAAGTGCAGAACGACCGAAACAATAACGGCGCGGTTCAGCTTATCGTTTTGCTCAGTTGCCTTTACCAAAATAGATTCCCAAAAACTGGTGTTGCTTATACGGGGTTCCTGGGCCGCAGCGCAGGAACCGGGTTGCCGTTCGCCTTACGGTCAGATCGGCTGGGTCATCAGCCCCACGGAAGCCACGCCCGCCTGATGGAGAATATTCAATGCCTTGATAATCTCATCGTAAGGGACTTCCTTCGCACCGCCGATCAAAAAGACCGTTTTCGGGTTAGCCGCCAAACGCGACTTGGCTTCGGCCGCGACTTGCTCAGGCGGCAACAGCTCCATACGGTTGTGATCCACCACCAGGGTGTATTGACCTACACCGGAAACCTCGAGGATCACCGGCGGATTGTCATCGCTGGACACCGTTTTGGAATCGGTGGCGTCCGGCAGGTCAACCTCCACGCTCTGCGTGATGATTGGCGCGGTTGCCATAAAGATCAGCAGCAGCACCAGCAACACGTCGAGCAGCGGAACGATGTTAATTTCGGACTTCAGCTCGCGCCGACTACGTCCACGTACTCTCGCCATGCTACCTCCTACTTATTTGCTGTCGCTGGAGAAGGCCTGACGATGCAGAATAGCGGTGAACTCTTCCATAAAGTTGTCGTAATTCTGCTCAAGCTTGTTGACGCGCTGGTTGAGACGGTTATAGGCCATTACCGCCGGGATGGCGGCGAACAGACCGATCGCGGTGGCGATCAGCGCTTCGGCGATACCCGGCGCCACCATCTGCAGCGTGGCTTGCTTCACCGCGCCCAGCGCGATAAAGGCGTGCATGATCCCCCACACGGTGCCGAACAGACCGATATACGGGCTGATCGAACCGACGGTGCCGAGAAACGGAATATGGGTTTCCAGCGTTTCCAGCTCGCGGTTCATCGAAATGCGCATCGCGCGCGACGCCCCTTCGATCACCGACTCCGGCGCATGGTTGTTGGCGCGGTGCAGGCGGGCGAACTCTTTGAACCCGGAATGGAAGATCTGCTCGGAACCGGTCAGGCTATCGCGACGCGCCTGACTTTCCTGGTACAGACGGGAAAGCTCGATACCGGACCAGAATTTGTCTTCAAAGGCTTCGGCGTCACGCGTCGCCGCATTGAGGATGCGGGTGCGCTGAATGATGATCGCCCAAGAGGCTACCGAGAAGCATATCAAAATCAACATGATAAGCTTAACCAGCAGGCTCGCCTTCAAGAATAAATCTAGGATGTTCATGTCAGTCACTGCTTAAACTCCGCGACAATAGACTTAGGAAGCGCTCTTGGCTTCATTTGGTGTGGATCAATACAGGCAATCAGGACATCTGCCTGGCTCAGTAGGGCCCCGTCAGAATTGACAATGCGTTGAGCAAACGTGAGAGAAGCCCCGCGCAGACAGGTGATTTCGCTCTGAACCTCCAGTTGCTCGTCGAGACGAGCCGGAGCCAGATAATCCACCGTCATGCGCCGGACGACAAAAGCGACTTGTTCACTGAGCAGCTGCTGTTGATGAAAGTTGTGCTGACGCAGCATCTCTGTGCGCGCTCTTTCAAAAAAGGCGACGTAGCGGGCGTGATAGACCACACCACTGGCATCGGTATCCTCGTAGTAAACGCGAACCGGCCATCGAAACAACGTATTACTCACTCTACTTCCCAGCAATGCAATTTAACGCTGCTACTATACGCAAGACGGATCGGGTTGGGAATGGGTTACAAGATGGGAATGAAAATAATTATGGGCCGTGAGGGCCCATAACGTGGGGACATCAGGGAGATTATAAAGAAACGTAAAGTAATCCTGCGCACAGGATCACAATTGCGGGAAGTGGCGCGAAAAAGGCGCGCCAGATGCTGCGCTGCGGGCGGAATCCGAAACCGTGGATCACCCCGGCGCACACCGCCCAAATCAGCAACAGCCCTTCCCAAATCTCCAGCGAGCTGGTTTTGGCGGCGAAACGCGTCGGATCCCAGAACACGCACCCCGCCAAAATCAACGCCAGCACCAGGGAAAGGGCCCGGATCGGGCCCTTGTCGGTGACAGCGTACAGCTTGTCAATCACGGACGAGCTCATCACTTACCGTCTTGCTGAGCTTTGGTCGCTTCGCTCTGCTCAAGCGCCAGCGCCGTGATGATGCCGAAGGCGCAGGCAAGAAGCGTTCCGAGAATCCAGGCAAAATACCACATGGTTTAGCTCCTTATCCTTAGTACAGCGAATGCTTGTTGTTTTCGATGTAGTTCTTGTCGAGGCGACCGAACATTTTGTAGTACGACCAGCTGGTGTACGCCAAAACGATAGGCACGAAGATCGCCGCCACGACGGTCATCACTTTCAGCGTCAACAGGCTCGACGTCGCGTCCCACATGGTCAGGCTGACGTTAGGCACGGTGCTGGACGGCATCACGAACGGGAACATGGTGACCCCGGCGGTGAGGATGACGCAGGCGATGGTCAGCGACGAGGTGACGAACGCCAGTGCGCCTTTCTCCAGACGCGAGAACAGGATGGTGAACAACGGCAGCACCACGCCCAGCGCAGGCAACGCCCACAGCAGCGGATACTTGTTGAAGTTGATCAACCAGGCACCGGCCTGATGCGCCACTTCTTTACGCATCGGGTTGGATTCCGCCAGGGTGTCCAGCGCCGACGTCACGACGAAACCGTCGATGCCTTTCACCAGCCATACGCCCGCCAGCAGGAAGCACACCGCCATGATCAGCGTCGCGATCTGCGCCGCAGCGCGTGAACGCAGGTGGATCTCGCCGGTGGTGCGCATTTGCAGGTAGGTCGCCCCCTGGGTAACCAGCATGGTCAGGCTGACCACGCCCGCCAACAGACCGAACGGATTCAGCAGTTGGAAGAAGTTACCGGTGTAGAACAGGCGCATGTACTCGTCCATGTGGAACGGCACGCCCTGCAGCAGGTTGCCGAACGCCACGCCGAATACCACGGCAGGCACGAAGGAGCCGATGAAGATGCCCCAGTCCCACATGTTGCGCCAGCGGCTGCTCTCCAGCTTGGAGCGGTAGTCGAAACCGACCGGGCGGAAGAACAAGGCGGCCAGCACCAGGATCATGGCGACGTAGAAGCCAGAGAAGGCCGCTGCGTAGACCATCGGCCAGGCGGCGAACAGCGCGCCGCCGGCGGTGATCAGCCACACCTGGTTACCGTCCCAGTGCGGGGCGATGGAGTTGATCATCACCCGGCGCTCGGTATCGGTTTTCCCGATGATGCGCACCAGAATGCCGACGCCCATGTCGAAACCGTCGGTGACGGCGAAGCCGATCAGCAGTACGCCAACCAGGACCCACCAAATAAATCGCAGTACTTCATAGTCAAACATACGTGGACTCCTGTTTAGCGCGCTTCCTGCACGGCGGCAGTCGGTTGTTCAAAGTGATAGCGGCCGGTTTTCAGGCTGCTTGGACCCAGACGCGCAAACTTGAACATCAGGTACAATTCAGCCACCAGGAACAGGGTGTACAAGCCGCAGATCAGCCCCATCGAGAACAGAATGTCGCCCGCGGTCAGCGAAGAGTTGGCGACCGCCGTCGGCAGCACCTCACCAATCGCCCACGGTTGACGGCCGTATTCCGCCACGAACCAACCGGACTCGATCGCGATCCAAGGCAGCGGCAAACCGTACAGTGCCGCGCGGTGCAGCCATTTTTTCTGGCCGATGCGGCCGCGGATCACGTTCCAGAACGACAGGCCGATGATCAACAGCATGATCACGCCACAGGCCACCATGATGCGGAAGGCGAAGTACAGAGGCGCCACGCGCGGAATGGAGTCCTTGGTCGCCAGCTGGATCTGCGCTTCCGTCGCGTCGGTGACGTTCGGGGTATAGCGCTTCAGCAGCATGCCGTAGCCCAGGTCTTGCTTGGTTTTGTTGAATTCGGCGCGCACCGCAGGATCGGTGTTGCCGCCGCGCAGCTCTTCCAGCAGCTGGTAGGCTTTCATCCCGTTGCGGATGCGCACTTCATGCTGCGCCATCAGATCTTTCAGGCCGGTGACCTGAGTGTCCGTGGAGCGGGTGGCGATCAGGCCAAGCGCATACGGGATCTGAATAGAGAAGGAGTTTTCCATCTTGTCCTGATCGGGAATGCCGAACAGGGTGAAGGACGCCGGTGCCGGCTGGGTGTCCCATTCCGCTTCGATAGCGGCCAGTTTGGTTTTCTGCACGTCGCCCATTTCGTAGCCGGATTCATCACCCAGAACGATAACGGACAGAATGGCAGCCATACCGAAGCTGGCAGCGATGGCGAAGGAGCGCTTGGCGAAGGCGATGTCGCGGCCTTTCAGCAGGTAGTAGGAGCTGATGCCCAGAACGAACATCGCGCCGCAGGTGTAGCCGGAAGCCACGGTGTGAACGAATTTAACCTGCGCAACCGGGTTAAGCACCAGTTCGGAGAAGCTGACCATCTCCATGCGCATGGTTTCGAAGTTGAAATCCGAAGCGATCGGGTTCTGCATCCAGCCGTTGGCGACCAGGATCCACAGCGCGGACAGGTTGGAGCCGAGGGCCACGAACCAGGTTACCGCCATGTGCTGCACCTTGCTCAGACGATCCCAGCCGAAGAAGAACAGGCCGACCAGCGTCGATTCAAGGAAGAACGCCATCAGACCTTCGATAGCCAGAGGGGCCCCGAAGATATCGCCGACGTAGTGAGAGAAATACGACCAGTTAGTCCCGAACTGGAACTCCATGGTCAAACCGGTGGCCACACCCAGAGCAAAGTTAATCGCAAATAACTTTCCCCAGAATTTGGTCATGTCTTTATAGATTTGTTTGCCAGACAGGACATATACCGTTTCCATAATTGCCAGCAAGAACGCCATACCGAGCGTTAATGGGACAAATAAGAAATGATACATCGCCGTTAAAGCAAACTGTAAGCGCGACAGTTCGACAATATCAAACATCTTGACTCCTTGCTCCTCGCAGGAAGACTCCGACACGCGGTTATCGGCACGCCTCTTTCAAAGCCGCCAGTAACGCCCCGCAGTGAATGCCCTTAAACACAACAAATTTGATCCAGCTTCTCCGCTTTCAACCGCACACTCGGCCAATAGCCCCTCGGGCCGCCGACAAGCACGCCACTGAAAACCGACAACGGGTAACAAATGCAACAAGATCAACCATCCATAATCACAACATGGATGATACTCGCCCAATCCCACACAATAAATAGGTTTTTACGTGACGTGGGTTAGACTTTTGGTTACAGGTCAAATCTTAGCCGAAAGAGGTACTTCGGGCTAATTTGATCTGAGACAATTTAAGCCTATCCGCATCTTATTTCCATATTCATCAGCACATTTCGCATAATTTTCTTAGGGTCATGTTGCGCAATGGTTTAATTGTTTTTTAATGATATTTTTGTGTTAAATAAATGTAATTTAAAAGAGCCGCCATTGTATTATTACGCGCTTATTATGCGACATAATTAACCTTTTATTTCCAATAAGCCGTGACAGTGATAGCAGTCACAAAACAACAAATCTCTCTCCAATATTAGTCTATTTCTCGCGATGGGATCGTAAAGGTTGCGTTTTTGTAGCAAAATGACCACTTATGTTAAAATTGCATTGAGTGACAATAACTTATGAAAAAAATCATCTTTGCCTCTGTCTTGGGACTCTCGGGAAACGCCATGGCCACCGAAACGGTAAATATCACCCTGCTGGGCACCTCCGATCTGCACGGCACCTTCGTGCCCTGGGACTACGCCAGCGACACGGAAAATCTGGCGGGCAGCCTGAGCCAGATAGCTACCCAGGTCAAAAAAGTGCGGGCCGAGCAGCCCAACCTGATCCTGGTGGACGCCGGCGACACCATTCAGGGCAACTTCGTCGAAACCTTCAAGCATGAGGCCATCAGCCCGATGATGCTGGGCCTCAACGCGCTCAATTACGATGTCTGGGTGATGGGCAACCACGAGTTCGACTTCGGCCTGCCGGTGCTGCCCCCCCCGCTGAAGCAGTTTAAGGGCGCGGCGCTGGCGGGTAATATCGTCTGGGACAACGGCAACCCCTATCTGCCGGCCTACACCATCGTCGAACGCCAGGGCGTGAAGATCGGCATTATCGGCATGGACACGCCGATGACCGCGGAATTCGCCAAGGGCACCGATCGCATCAAGGGGCTAAACTTCACCGATCCGGTGCAGGCGGTGAAACAGGTCATCAGGCAAATCGACGGCCAGGTCGACGCTATCGTGCTGGTGGCGCATATGGGCATCGACAACGAAAATCAGCGCCCCGGCACCGGCGTGGCCGACATCGCCAACGCCAACCCGGAGCTGGCGGCGATCGTCGCCGGCCATATGCACGTGAAGATCGACAAAGCGGTGGTTAACGGCGTCATCATCACCGAGCCGGATAAATACGGCCGCGCGCTGTCGCGTATCGATCTGCAGTTTGAGCGCCGCGACGGCAAGTTCGCGCTGATCGACAAAAACAGCTACACCTACTCCATCAAAGGGATGACGCCGGACAGCGCCATGCAAGCGCTCTACCAGCCGTACCATGACATTCTGCGCGCCAATGCCAACCGGGTCGTGGCGAAACTGAGCGGCAGCGATCTGGTGCCCGCCGACGAATTCCGCGGCATTCCCCAGGTACACGTGCAGGATACCGGCATCAGCGCGCTGTTCCAGCAGGCCGCCCGCCACTATGCGCCGCTGGCGCAGGTGGTCGCCCTGCAGATCGACAACGATCGCGCCAAGCTGGACGTCGGCGACATCAAGGCCAAGGATATCGCCTTTAACTACCAATACGCCGGCGGCGAGATCACCGTGTATCAGCTCAACGGCAAAGTGCTTAAACGCTACATGGAGTGGTCCGCCGACTATTTCAATCAGCTGCAGCCGGGCGATGTCACCTACAGCTTTAACCCGGCGCGGCGATCGTCCAAATATTCCACCAATGATTTCTTCGACGGCGTCACTTACACCATCGACCTGCGCCAACCTGCCGGTTCGCGCATCGTCGACTTGCGCCTGGCGGACGGCACGCCGGTCACCGACGATATGCCGATCCGCCTGGGCATGAACAGTTACCGCATGGGCCACCTGACGCAAAAGGGTGGCGCGCTGGAGGGGCAATCCTTCCCGGTGCTGTTCGACAGCAAAGCGCAATACGGTGAAGAAGAAGGCACTATCCGCCACCTGACTCTGCGCTACCTGACGGAGGTGAAACACGGCCACTATCAGGGCGTGCCGCCGCAGCGCTGGAAGCTGATCGGCATGGAGGGTTACGAACCACAGCGGGCGATCGTCAAACGGCTGCTCAATGAGGGCATTATCCAGGTACCGACCACCGACGACGGCCGCTACACCAACGTCGCGTCGATCAACGTCAAAGACGCGCTGTTCCGCAACGCCGACGATTACCGCGCCGCCCTCACCGCGCTGGAGCAACAGCGCCAAGCCGCTACGGATCCGGTGCAACAGCGCCGCCTGCAGGATCGGATCGCACTGATCAAGGCGATCAACGACTTCTGATCTGCGCCAATAAAAAAGGCCACCCAATGGGTGGCCAAACATGTCGAGATATTGTTATTTCGTACTAAATTCTTAGCGCTTCAGCACCGCTTTTACCGCGTCGCCGATGTCTGCCAGGCTGCGAACGGTTTTCACGCCCGCGGCTTCCAGCGCAGCAAACTTCTCGTCCGCCGTGCCTTTGCCGCCTGCGATGATGGCGCCCGCGTGGCCCATACGCTTGCCTTTCGGCGCGGTCACGCCGGCGATGTAGCCGACAACCGGTTTGGTGACGTGTTCTTTGATGTAAGCTGCCGCTTCTTCTTCAGCGCTGCCGCCGATCTCACCGATCATCACGATCGCTTCGGTCTGCGGATCCTGCTGGAACATCTTCAGGATATCGATGAAGTTGGAGCCCGGGATCGGGTCGCCGCCGATGCCCACACAGGTGGACTGGCCCAGACCGGCATCGGTGGTTTGTTTCACCGCTTCATAGGTCAGGGTACCGGAGCGGGAAACGATGCCCACTTTGCCCGGCAGGTGGATGTGGCCAGGCATGATGCCGATTTTGCACTCGCCTGGGGTGATCACGCCAGGGCAGTTCGGCCCGATCATGCGCACGCCGGCTTCGTCCAGCTTCACTTTCACGGTCAGCATGTCCAGGGTCGGGATGCCTTCGGTGATGGTGATGATCAGTTTGATGCCGGCATCGATCGCTTCCAGGATGGAGTCTTTGCAGAACGGCGCTGGAACGTAGATGACCGAGGCCGTGGCGCCGGTCGCTTCAACCGCTTCGCGCACGGTGTTGAACACCGGCAGGCCCAGGTGCTGAGTGCCGCCTTTGCCCGGGGTTACGCCGCCAACCATTTTGGTGCCGTAAGCGATAGCTTGTTCGGAGTGGAAAGTCCCCTGGCTACCGGTGAAGCCTTGGCAAATTACTTTGGTGTTCTTATCGATTAAAATGGACATTATTTACCCTCCACTGCTGCAACAACTTGCTGAGCCGCATCAGTCAGGCTGGTCGCAGCAATGATATTCAGGCCGCTGTCCGCCAGTTTCTTGGCGCCCAGTTCGGCGTTGTTCCCTTCCAAGCGCACCACCACCGGGACGTTAACGCCCACTTCGGCCACTGCGCCGATGATGCCGTCGGCGATCAGATCGCAACGTACGATACCACCGAAGATGTTAACCAGAACCGCTTTCACCTTATCGTCGGACAGGATGATTTTGAACGCTTCGGTCACGCGCTCTTTGGTCGCGCCGCCGCCAACGTCCAGGAAGTTGGCCGGTTCGCCGCCGTGCAGTTTAACGATGTCCATGGTGCCCATCGCCAGACCGGCGCCGTTAACCATGCAGCCGATGTTGCCGTCGAGGGCAACGTAGTTCAGCTCCCACTGAGCCGCACGGGATTCGCGCTCGTCTTCCTGGGAAGGGTCACGCATTTCACGCAGTTCCGGCTGGCGGAACAGGGCGTTGCCGTCGGCGCCCAGTTTGCCGTCCAGGCACACCAGATCGCCCTGCTTGGTGATCACCAGCGGGTTGATCTCAACCATCGCCAGGTCGCGCTCCAGGAACAGCGTCGCCAGGCCCATGAAGATCTTGGCGAACTGGCTGACTTGCTTACCGGTCAGGCCCAGTTTGAAGGCCAGCTCACGGCCCTGATAAGGCTGTGGACCCGCCAGCGGATCGATGGTCATTTTGTGGATCAGTTCAGGGGTTTCTTCCGCCACCTTCTCGATTTCCACGCCGCCTTCGGTAGACGCCATGAACACCACGCGACGGGTAGAACGATCCACTACCGCGCCCAGGTACAGCTCTTTATCGATGTCGGTCGCCGCTTCTACCAGGATCTGGTGAACCGGCTGGCCCAGCGCGTCAGTCTGGTAAGTCACCAGACGCTTGCCCAACCAGGCTTCCGCGAAGGCACGGATATCTTCTTTGCTGTTGACGACTTTAACGCCGCCCGCTTTACCGCGGCCGCCAGCATGAACCTGACATTTCACCACCCACGGGCCGGAGCCGATTTTGGATGCGGCTTCTTCTGCTTCACGCGGAGTGGTACAGGCGTAACCGGTTGGTGCCGGCATGCCATACCGAGCAAACAGCTGTTTTGCCTGATATTCGTGTAAATTCATGATGTTCTATCCATTCAGTTCTGAAGGTTTTTAGCCGGACCATTATTACGCGGTAAACCGCATGGTTTTCCGGCCACATAGCACAGAGTGCGGGCGCGGCATGCCGCGCCCGGCAAGGGTTACTAGACGTCCAGCAGCAGACGAGCCGGATCTTCCAGCATCTCTTTGACCGTCACCAGATAACCGACGGATTCTTTACCGTCGATCAGGCGGTGGTCATAAGACAGCGCCAGATACATCATCGGCTGGATCACCACCTGACCATTAACCGCCATTGGGCGATCTTTAATGGCGTGCATGCCCAGGATGGCGCTCTGCGGCGGGTTGATGATCGGGGTAGACATCAGGGAGCCGAATACGCCGCCGTTGGTAATGGTGAAGTTACCGCCGGTCAGCTCTTCCACGGTCAGTTTGCCGTCGCGGCCCTTAACGGCCAGCTCTTTGATTTTCTTCTCGATGTCAGCCATGCTCATGGCGTCTACATCGCGCAGTACCGGCGTCACCAGGCCGCGCGGGGTCGAAACCGCGATGCTGATGTCGAAGTAGTTGTGGTAAACCACGTCGGAACCGTCGATCGACGCGTTCACTTCCGGGAAGCGCTTCAGCGCTTCAACCACCGCCTTGATGTAGAAGGACATGAAGCCCAGACGCACGCCGTGGCGCTTCTCGAAGGCTTCGCCGTACTGCTTGCGCAGGTCCATGATCGGCTGCATGTTGATTTCGTTGAAGGTGGTCAGCATCGCGGTGCTGTTCTTCGCTTCCAACAGACGCTCGGCGACGCGTTTGCGCAGGCGAGTCATCGGCACGCGTTTTTCGCTGCGGCCGGCCAGAGCAGGCTGCGGAGCGGCTTCAGCGGCGGCGGCCGGTTTGGCAGCGGCGCCGCCTTTGGCCAGGTGCGCTTCCACGTCTTCACGCGTGATGCGGCCACCCACGCCGGTGCCTTTGATGGCGCCGGCATCGAGATCGTGTTCGGCGATCAGGCGACGAATCGCCGGGCTGAGCGCGTCATTGCTTTCTTCTTCCAGGCTCGCGGTAGCGCGCTGGGCAGGCGTGGCTTCTTTCTCTTGGCTCTTCTCAGCGGTCGGCTTGCCGGAGCTGTCGCCCGGACGGATGCGGCCGAGCAGCTGGCGAGACAGCACGGTCGCGCCCTCTTCTTCCACGATAGCATCGAGAATGCCCGCTTCACTGGCCGGCACTTCCAACACCACTTTGTCAGTTTCGATTTCAACCAGGACTTCATCACGCTGCACGCTGTCGCCCGGTTTTTTGTGCCAGGTGGCTACGGTCGCATCGGCAACCGATTCAGGAAGGTCAGGAACCAGAATATCTACGCTACTCATTTAGCTTTCCCTTAAGTTTTTTATCATCTGCTTGCCGGCCCCTCGGCCGGCAAGCGAGCGAACATTAGTCAATATTCAGCGCGTCGTTCACCAGAGCCTGCTGCTGCTTCTGGTGTACGGACATATAGCCCACCGCCGGAGAAGCGGAGGCCGGACGTCCTGCGTAACGTAAAGAAGCCCCGAACGGTACCACTTCACGGAAGTTGTGTTGGCTGCAGTACCAGGCGCCCTGGTTCAGCGGCTCTTCCTGACACCAGACGAAATCATGCACGTGCGAGTATTGCTCCAGCACGGCCTGCACGGCCTGATGCGGGAACGGATACAGCTGCTCGATACGCACGATGGCCACATCTTTCTGCTCGTTCTTGCGACGCTGTTCCAGCAGGTCGTAGTAGACCTTACCGGAGCACAGCACGACGCGCTTGACCGCTTTCGGATCCAAGTCGTCGATCTCGCCGATCGCCGGCAGGAAGGTGCCGTTGGCCAGTTCGTCCAGCGAAGAAATCGCCAGCGGGTGACGCAGCAGCGACTTCGGCGACATCACCACCAGCGGACGGCGCATACCGCGCAGCGCCTGACGACGCAGCATATGGTAAACCTGCGCCGGCGTGGACGGGACGCACACCTGCATGTTCTGCTCTGCGCACAGCTGCAGATAGCGTTCCAGACGCGCGGAAGAGTGCTCTGGGCCCTGGCCTTCATAGCCGTGCGGCAGCAGCATCACCAGGCCGCACATACGGCCCCATTTTTGCTCGCCGGAGCTGATGAACTGGTCGATAACGACCTGCGCGCCGTTGGCGAAGTCGCCGAACTGCGCTTCCCAGATGGTCAGCGTGCGCGGTTCCGCCGTCGCGTAGCCGTATTCGAACGCCAGCACCGCTTCTTCGGACAGCACGGAGTCCCAGACCTTGAATTCGCCCTGGCCGCTGTGGATGTTCGCCAGCGGAACGTAGACGGAACCGTTTTTCTGGTTGTGCACCACCGCGTGGCGGTGGAAGAAGGTACCGCGGCCGGCGTCTTCGCCGGAGATGCGGATTGGAATGCCTTCATCCGCCATGGTG
This sequence comes from Serratia sp. SSNIH1, assembly GCF_002935055.1. Classification (NCBI taxonomy): domain Bacteria; kingdom Pseudomonadati; phylum Pseudomonadota; class Gammaproteobacteria; order Enterobacterales; family Yersiniaceae; genus Serratia; species Serratia sp. SSNIH1. Next base: position 1,790,449 of record NZ_CP026383.1, on the reverse strand, counting down.
GCGTAGGCCAGCGTTTCGGCGGCGCCCCAGTCGAACGGCTTGTTGCCCGCCGCCATCTCGGCGCGGTCCGCGTAGATTTTCGCCACGCGCGACTGCATTTCGATCGCTTCCGGCACGGTGCTGATGCGGCGGCCCAGCTCCTGCAGGCGCTTCATCTCGACCTTGCTCGGGTACTCTTCGTCCCACTCGTGGTTCAGGTACGGAGACCAGGTGAAGGAGTGCAGGTTCATCGGACGCCATTCTTCAACCACGCAATCGCCGCGGTCGAGCGCGTCACGGTACAGGTTGACCATTTCCGTGGCATCTTCCAGGCTGGCCACTTTCTGCTCGGTCAGAACGTCAGCGTAGATTTTGCGCGGCGTAGGGTGTTTCTTGATCTTCTGATACATCACCGGCTGGGTGGCGCTCGGCTCGTCGGCCTCGTTGTGCCCATGGCGACGGTAGCAGACCAGATCGATCATCACGTCACGCTTAAAGGTGTTACGGAAATCCAACGCCAGGCGGGTGACGAAGGCCACGGCCTCCGGATCGTCCGCGTTAACGTGGAAGATCGGCGACTGAACCATTTTGGCGATGTCGGTGCAGTATTCGGTAGAGCGCGCATCCAGCGGGTTGGAGGTGGTGAAACCAACCTGGTTGTTGATGACGATACGCACGGTGCCGCCCACTTCGTAGCCGCGAGCCTGAGACATGTTCAGGGTTTCCTGAACCACGCCCTGGCCGGTGATGGCGGCGTCGCCGTGGATGGTGATCGGCAGCACCATGTTGCTGCGCGCTTCGTCCAGACGATCGCGACGGGCACGTACCGAGCCCATGACCACCGGGCTGACGATCTCCAGGTGCGACGGGTTGAACGCCAGCGCCAGGTGAACCATGCCGCCTTCGGTTTCCACGTCGGAAGAGAAGCCCTGGTGATATTTCACGTCACCGGTGCCGAGGTGTTCTTTATGCTTGCCGGCGAATTCGTCGAACAGGTCTGCCGGCTTTTTGCCCAGCACGTTGATCAGCACGTTCAGACGGCCGCGGTGGGCCATGCCCAACACCACTTCGCGCGTGCCGTTCTTACCGGCGTGGCGCACCATCTCTTTCAGCATCGGCACCAGCGCGTCGCCGCCTTCCAGCGAGAAGCGTTTAGCACCCGGGAATTTGGCGCCCAGGTAACGTTCCAGGCCTTCCGCCGCGGTCAGCTCGTTCAGGAAACGGCGTTTTTCGTCGGCGGTAAAGCTGGCGCGCCCCACCACTGACTCGATGCGCTGTTGGATCCAGCGTTTCTCTTCGGTGTTGGTGATGTGCATATACTCAGCACCGATCGACCCGCAATAGGTCTGCTTCAGCGCGGCGTACAGATCGCCCAGCTTCATGGTTTCTTTGCCGATGGCGAAAGAGCCCACGTTGAAGGTTTCCTGGAAATCGGCTTCGGTCAGGTTGTGGTAAGCGGGATCAAGGTCAGGAACTTGCTCGCGCTGCCACAGGCCGAGCGGATCGAGGTTGGCATGCTGATGCCCGCGGAAGCGGAAGGCGTTGATCAGCTGCAGTACCTTGACCTGTTTGGCGTCGGTTTCCGGATCGGTGATGGTGGTGTTATAGCGCGCGGAGTCTTTCGCCAGGCGGCGGAAGTAATCGCGCGTTTGAGAGTGAAGCTGATCGGGTTTGACACCCGCGGTTGGTAGCTGTTGAAAAATGGAACGCCAGCTATCTTCAACGGAACCCGGATCGGTTAAGAAGTCTTCATAGAGCTGTTCTATGTAAGACTGGTTCGCGCCCGCCAGATAGGAGGAATCCAGCCAGGCCTTCATTGCGCCGTTCTGCATCATGATCCCTTAAGCTTTGAAGCTTTAGTTTTCGCCGTGGTTAACATAATTACCGTGATGAATACGGTTTGCCGTAAAACGGTTCACTCGACGTACTTGCGGCCATGACGGCCCGATACGTTCTGTTATGGACCTTGCGGTCCCTTACAAGGAACCTCTAAAAACCGGCGGAAGAACCAGGCTGCATAGCGCCGCAGCCGCAGGTCAGTTTTTAGAGGTTCCCTCCCCTATGGGATGTGCGCCGGAAAAGAGCCCGGCGCAGCATCTCATTCCGTTTATGCGCCGCGTTGCAGCAGCATGGACTTGATATGCCCGATAGCACGCGTCGGGTTCAAGCCTTTAGGACATACACTGACACAATTCATAATGCTATGGCAGCGGAAAACACTAAAAGCGTCGTCCAGATCATCTAAACGTTCTTGCGTTTCCGTGTCACGGCTGTCGATCAGGAAGCGATATGCCGCCAACAGACCGGCAGGCCCGATGAACTTGTCCGGGTTCCACCAGAACGATGGGCAAGAGGTCGAGCAGCAGGCGCACAGAATGCACTCGTACAGACCGTCCAGCTTGGCGCGCTGCTCCGGCGACTGCAGGTGCTCGCGCGCCGGCGGGTTCTTGCCGTCGTTCAGCAGGTATGGCTTGATCTTTTCATACTGGGTATAGAACTGGCCCATATCCACCACCAGATCGCGCACCACCGGCAGGCCCGGCAGCGGACGGATCACGATCTTGCCGTTGCCTTTGCGCAGCGACGAAATCGGGGTGATGCACGCCAGGCCGTTTTTACCGTTCATGTTCAGGCCATCGGAACCGCACACGCCTTCGCGGCATGAGCGACGGAACGACAGGGTCGGGTCTTTTTCTTTCAGCTGGATCAACGCATCCAGCAGCATCATGTCGCGACCTTCTTCCGCTTCCAGGGTGTAGTCCTGCATGTGCGGCGCGTCATCGACATCCGGGTTGTAGCGATAAATGGAAAATTCGAGTTTCATCTGTCGATCTCCGCAATTAGTAAGAACGCACTTTCGGCGGGAATGCCGGGCGCAGCTTCGGTTGCATGTTCACTTCACGACGCGTCATGCTTTCCGATTGCGGCAGATACAGCGAATGGCACAGCCAGTTGGCGTCATCGCGTTCCGGGTAGTCGAAGCGGCTGTGTGCGCCACGGCTCTCGGTACGGAAGTTGGCCGACACGGCGGTGGAATACGCGGTCTCCATCAGGTTATCCAACTCCAGGCACTCGATGCGCTGGGTGTTGAACTCGCTGGAGGTATCGTCCAGGCGTGCGTTCTTCAGACGTTCACGGATCACTTTCAGTTCTTCCAGGCCCTTGGCCATCGCATCGCCTTCGCGGAATACCGAGAAGTTGTGCTGCATGCAAGACTGCAGCGCCTTGCGAATTTCGACCGGGTCTTCGCCGGAACGGGTGTTGTTCCAACGGTTCAGACGGTCCAGCGAGGCTTCCACGTCGGAGTCGCTGGCGTCACGGCTCACGCCCTGCTCTTCCAGCGATTCCTGCAGGTGCATGCCGGCGGAACGGCCGAACACCACCAGGTCGAGCAGCGAGTTGCCGCCCAAGCGGTTGGCGCCGTGCACCGATACGCAGGCGATTTCGCCCACCGCGAACAACCCCGGGATCACCACGTCTTCGCCTTTCTCGTTCACGGTCAACGCCTGGCCGGTCACCTTGGTCGGAATGCCGCCCATCATATAGTGGCAGGTTGGGATAACCGGGATCGGCTCTTTCACCGGATCGACGTGCGCGAAGGTACGGGACAGTTCCAGAATGCCCGGCAGACGGGATTCCAGCACCTCTTTACCCAGGTGATCCAGCTTCAACTTGGCGTGCGGGCCCCAAGGACCGTCGCAGCCGCGGCCTTCGCGGATTTCGATCATGATCGAACGGGCAACCACGTCGCGGCCCGCCAGATCTTTGGCATTCGGCGCATAACGCTCCATGAAGCGCTCGCCGTGTTTGTTCAGCAGGTAACCGCCTTCGCCGCGGCAGCCTTCGGTCACCAGCACGCCCGCGCCGGCGATGCCGGTCGGGTGGAACTGCCACATTTCCATGTCCTGCACCGGCACGCCGGCGCGCAGCGCCATGCCGACACCGTCGCCGGTGTTGATGTGGGCGTTGGTGGTGGACTGGTAAATACGGCCTGCGCCGCCGGTCGCCAGCACGGTGGCCTTGGCTTTGAAGTAAACCACTTCACCGGTTTCGATACAGATAGCCGTGGTGCCGACCACCGCGCCGTCCTGGTTTTTCACCAGATCAAGCGCATACCACTCGGAGAAGATGGTGGTGTGGTTTTTCAGGTTCTGTTGGTACAGGGTGTGCAGCAGCGCGTGGCCGGTACGGTCGGCTGCGGCTGCGGTACGCGCCGCCTGCTCGCCGCCGAAGTTCAGCGACTGGCCGCCGAACGGGCGCTGATAGATGCGGCCGTCGTCCAGACGAGAGAACGGCAGGCCCATGTGTTCCAGTTCCAGAATCGCTTCCGGGCCGGTTTTACACATATATTCGATGGCATCCTGGTCACCGATATAGTCGGAACCTTTCACCGTGTCGTACATATGCCATTCCCAGTTATCCTCGTGGCTGTTGCCCAGCGCGACGGTGATGCCGCCCTGTGCGGACACGGTATGGGAACGGGTCGGGAAAACTTTGGACAGCAGGGCACAGGTCGAGCCCGCTTGGGAAATTTGCAGCGCGGCACGCATGCCCGCACCGCCGGCGCCGATTACGACGGCATCAAACTCTCTGACTGGCAGTTTCATTTAAGCACCCCACACTACGATTGTTCCGTACAGTAAATAGACCAGCAACGCGACCACGACAGCCAGCTGCAACACCAGGCGAACCGCCAGTGGCTTGACGTAGTCCGTCAGCACCTGCCACAGCCCGATCCAGGCGTGCACCAGAATCGACAGCAAGGTCAGCAGAGTGAACACTTTCGTAATGGAAGTGGCGAAGAAACCGCGCCAGATGTCATAAGTCAGTTCCGGGGCCGTGACGAAGAAGCCCAGGATATACAGGACGTACAGGGTGATGATGATAGCGGAAGCGCGCAGCAGCAGCCAATCGTGCACGCCGTTGCGCCCTAATGCAGAAACGTTGTTTACCATACGAGGACTCCAGCCAGAACTGACAGCACGACGGTCAGACCGATCGCCACCTGGGCGGAACGGGTACCGGCGGCCAAACTCTCTTCGATGTAGCCAAAATCCATTAACAAGTGACGGATGCCACCGCAAATGTGATAGGCCAGCGCCGTGAGGATGCCCCAGAATATGAATTTGACGATGAAGCTATTCATGATGGCGGCCGCCTGCAGGAACCCCTCTTGGGAAGAGAGTGACAGGCCCAGCAGCCAGAGGAGGATACCCACGGCAACGAAGGTAATTACGCCAGAGACTCGGTGTAAGATAGACGCTATCGCAGTTACGGGGAACCGGATCGTTTGCAGATCCAAGTTGACAGGTCGTTGTTTTTTCACGTATTTGCCCACACAGCTCTTATTATTTTCCTTCCTCCGGGCCTGGGCGGGGATCAGACAGCGTTAAGAGCCTAAAACCCTTACACGTCACGCGCTCAAACATCAACATCCTCTGTGCTCAAACGGCGCGCATTTATAACGCTGGGTGCTCCTACTTCAGGGTAATCCGGAGACCTGGCGGCAGTATAGGAGGATCACATTCTGATTACAATTCTCATACAACCGCTTTGATAACATTTCCCCCGAACAGTGATTCAGATCACGGATTTCACAATTAGTGCAAAATTAATTATCTGATTTGACAAGAGATCAACATTTCCATTACATATAGGGGCACAAACGGTCCTATGATGCGCTATGGGTCAGCAGATACACTTCCCCCCGGGTTCGAGTTATGCAACAGTGTATTTGACGAACCTATCCCAATAGCCGTTGTTTCCCGCTCGATTTTGCCGGCGTCAAAAAGCAAATAAAGCAAATAAAAACAGATTATTGGGATAGGTTCACATCTCTTCGAACAGCTCATAGGTAAGATTAACAGACTATAACGAATTACTATGAATCGTTAACAACTGGTCACCCGTCTCGTTCGCCTGGTCAGCACTCTGTACCCTACCCGCGCACAGTTGCGCAGTCGCTCACAGAGTTAGCGTCCGCACCATTTTTTTGCGGGCAACCTGCAGAGATTTAAGGTATTTCAGTTGTTAGTGGTTTTTAAAATAAGGCGCTAAGGAGACAGTAAATGACTGATAAGAAAGCGACGCTAACCATTAACGACAGCGAAGCTCCGATCGAACTGGGCGTATTGACACCGACACTGGGCCCTGATGTCCTCGATGTCCGCGCTCTGGGTTCCAAAGGTTATTTCACATTTGATCCCGGCTTTACCTCCACCGCTTCTTGCGAATCCAAGATTACCTTCATCGACGGCGACAAAGGCGTGCTGCTGCACCGCGGCTTCCCTATCGAGCAGCTGGCGAAAGAATCTTCCTACCTGGAAGTGTGCTACATCCTGCTGTACGGCGAGACCCCAACGCCGGAAGAGTTCGAGACCTTCAAGACCACCGTCACCCGCCACACCATGATTCACGACCAGATCACCCATCTGTTCCGTGGTTTCCGTCGCGACTCGCACCCGATGGCGGTGCTGTGCGGTGTGACCGGCGCGCTGGCGGCGTTCTACCACGATGCGCTGGACGTCAACAACGAGCGTCACCGTGAAATCACCGCGTTCCGTCTGCTGTCCAAGATGCCGACCGTGGCCGCGATGTGCTACAAATATTCCCTGGGCCAGCCGTTCGTTTACCCACGCAACGATCTGTCCTATGCCGGCAACTTCCTGCACATGATGTTCGCCACTCCGTGCGAAGAGTACGTGGTGAACCCGGTGCTGGAACGCGCCATGGACCGCATTCTGATCCTGCACGCCGACCATGAGCAGAACGCCTCTACCTCTACCGTGCGCACCGCCGGCTCTTCCGGCGCCAACCCGTTCGCCTGCATCGCGGCCGGTATCGCCTCCCTGTGGGGACCGGCGCACGGCGGCGCCAACGAAGCGGCGCTGAAAATGCTGGAAGAGATCAAGACCGTCGAGCACATTCCAGAATTCATCAAGCGCGCCAAGGACAAGAACGACTCCTTCCGCCTGATGGGCTTCGGCCACCGCGTGTACAAGAACTACGATCCGCGCGCTACCGTGATGCGCGAAACCTGTCACGAAGTGCTGAAAGAGCTGAACAAGAAGGACGACAACCTGCTGCAGGTCGCGATGGAGCTGGAACACATCGCGCTGAACGACCCGTACTTCATCGAGAAGAAACTGTACCCGAACGTCGACTTCTACTCCGGCATCATCCTGAAGGCGATGGGCATTCCTTCTTCCATGTTCACCGTGATCTTCGCCATCGCGCGCACCATCGGCTGGATCGCCCACTGGAACGAAATGCACGACGAAGGCATCAAAATTGCCCGTCCGCGTCAGCTGTACACCGGCTATGCCGAGCGTGATTTCAAATCCCAGCTGAAAAACAAGTAAGCCGCTTTCCCGGCTGAAACCGCACAGCGCCGCCCCTTCGGGCGGCGTTTTTTTTGGTTATTTCTGGCAGCCCGGGCACCAATAAAACGGCCGCGACGACAGTTCGGTACGCACGATCATCCCACCGCAGCGTTCGCAGGGCTCGCCGCTGCGATGAAATACCTTGAAGCGAAACAGCGCGCCGTGATGCCGGTTGTCATCCGCCTGCCCGCGCGTCTGGTAGGAAAGGCGCGGCACCGCCAGCAATGCCTCCGCCAGGCGGCGCAGCGCCTCTGGCGTCAGATCCTGCGGTTTGTGCTGCGGCGCCAGTTCGGCCTGCCACAGGATTTCGGCGCGCAGATAATTGCCCAATCCGGCAAGAAACGCCTGGTCGAGCAGCATGCCCCCCAGCTGCCTGCGGCGAAAACGCGGCGTCAGCAACCGCTCCTCCACATCGTCTACCGTCAGCGACATGTCCAACACGTCGGGGCCGATGCGTTGCAAAAACGGGTGTTGCTCTATTTCCTCGCGCGGCCCGACGGTAATGTCGGAAGCGCTGTAAAGCAATATCGCGCTGCGGGCGGTTTCCAGCCGCACCCGCAGATCGCGCTTGGTCTCCGGCGTCTCCCCTGCCGCCGCCACTTTCCACACGCCGTACAGCTGGTTGTGGCTGTACATTGTCAGCCCATTGGAGAAATGGGTCAGCAGCGCCTTGCCGCGCGGCTCGATGGCGACGATGCGCTCGCCGAGCAGACGCTGGCGATAGTGTTTCAGCTGGGGAAAAGCGAAATCGACGGCGGTCAGCGGCTGATCGATCACTGCCGCCGCCAATTTGTCCGCCGCCCGGCGAATCTCCGGTCCTTCCGGCATAGACCACTCCTTGCGTAGACCCGGCGCAGCCCGATGCGCCGGGGATGACATGATTAATGCGTCGCGCCGCCCACCACTTTCAGATCGTGATCCACCTGCAAAGCGATGGAAACGGCCAGCTCCAATGCAAACAGCACCGTCGAGGCCGCCATGCTCGGCGCACCCGGGTGTGCCGCCGCCTGTTCCGGCAGGTACGGGATATGGATAAACCCGCCCTTGACCTCGTGCTGGCCGCTCAAACGGTGCAGCAGGCCATACATGACATGGTTGCACACATAGGTGCCGGCGGTCTGCGAAACGGCGGCCGGAATGCCGGCCTCGCGCATCGAACTGACCATCGCTTTAATCGGCAAAGTGCTGAAATAGGCCGCCGGACCGCCGGCGACGATCGGCTCATCCACCGGTTGCTGCCCCTGATTGTCGGGGATACGCGCGTCGTCGACGTTGATCGCCACCCGTTCAATCGTGATGTCGGTACGGCCGCCGGCCTGGCCGATAGCCAGCACCATCACCGGCTGCACCTCGTCGATCGCCGCATTGAGCGCGTCCAACGCCGCGCCGAACACGCACGGCAGCTGGCGCGCCACGATGCGCGTGCCGACCAGCTCCATATCATTGAGCTGCTTCACCACTTCCCAGGAGGGGTTGAGGCGCTCGCCGCCAAACGGCTCAAAGCCGGTAATCAATACTTTTTGCATCCTTACTCCTACAGGAACATCAGGAAATACAGCAGGAACACGTTAACCAACAGCAGCAGCACGCCGGTCGGCACCTGCGCCTTGATCACCGCATTCTTGTCCGGCAGCTCCAGCAACGCCGCCGGCACGATGTTGAAGTTCGCCGCCATCGGCGTCATCAGGGTGCCGCAATAGCCGGAAAACATGCCGATCGCCGCCATCACCGCCGGGTTGCCGCCGTGCTGCAACACCAGGATCGGAATGCCGATGCCGGCGGTAACGATCGGGAAAGCGGCGAAGGCGTTGCCCATCACCATAGTCAGCACCGCCATACCGATAGCGTAGACTGCCACAGCGATAAAGCGGTTATCGACCGCCAGATACTCCTGGGTCAAATGCGAGATCGCGGTGCCGACGCCGGCGACGGTAAACAGCAGCCCCAGCGTGGCGAGGATCTGCGGCAGAATGAACGCCCAGCCGATCGAATCCAGCAAGCGCCGCGCTTCCTGCACCGGCTGCAGCGCCTTCTCGTGGGTCATTTTCACCGCGATCGCCAGGCCAATCAGGCAGCCGACGGTCATCGAGAACAGGGTGATCAACGTCGCATGGTTGCCGCTGCCGAACACCGCGGTTTGCAACGCCGGCACGTTGTTGAACAACAGCACGCCGATCACCGTCACCACCGGGATCGCCAGGGCGGGGATAAACAGCTTGTTGCCCAGGCGCTTGGCGCTGGCCTCGCGCTCCTGCGGCGTCCGCTGGTGATAGCTGCCGAGGCGCACACCGCCAAAGCCGGCAATCAGGGCCATCACCACCACCACCCCGCCAACGATGATATGCAGCATGCGTTTTTCGTTGCTGCCCTCGCCCAGTACGTCGCCCAGCAGGCGGTAAGTCCAGTCGCCGACCAGGAACACCAGGCCGTACAGCCCCCAAAACAGCCCGGTGGTGATGCGGCGCGGGTTGGCGCGATCGCGGAAGGACATCACCGCCACAATCAGCAGCACCGCGCCGGCCAGCCAGTAGAGATATTGTTGCTGGAAGTTCATCGTGCCTCCCCCTTCGCCTGCAGCGCCGCCTGATTCAGCTGCGCCAGCTCGGCGCTCAGCTGCTTATCCATCCGATACAGCCGCAACGCGTGGATCAGGAAAGCGAAAATCGCGGTCGGAATGCCCCACAGCGCGATATGCAGCGGCTCGGTCTGAATGCCGCCGGACTCCAGCATAAAGTTGTGCATGAAGATGATCGCGCCGAAGGCGACGAAGATATCTTCGCCGAAGAACAGCCCGACGTTGTCGGTCGCGGCCGACATGGCGCGCAGACGGTGGCGGGTGCGCTCCGGCAGCTCGCCGTAGCGGTTTTCCGTCGCTCCTTCCGCCATCGGCGCCAGCAGCGGCCGCACCATCTGCGGATGCCCGCCCAGGCTGGTCAGCCCCATCGCTGCAGTAATCTCGCGCACGAACAGGTATACGATCAGCAAACGGCCGGCGGTGGCGCTTTTGATCTTGGCGATCCACGCCTGCGCACGCTCTTTCAGCCCGTGGCGCTCCAGCAGGCCGATCACCGCCAGCGGCAGCAGCAGGATCAGCGGCAGGTTACGGGTGTTGAGAAAGCCCTCGCCGAGCTTTTCCAGAATGACATCCAGCGGCATCAGCGCCGCCAAACCGGTGATGATGCCGGCGGCGATCACCACCAGCACCGGGTTGAAACGCAATATAAACCCGACCACGATGGCGGCGATGCCAATCAGTGGCCAGAGATTCACGGCCTGTTCCATAGTCTTCCCTCGATATTTTCTAATAGTTTTTTGCTTGTGATGTTGTGTCTTGCTTTATTGCTTTACTGCTCCGCGCTGACGCGGATGCCCTGCTGAACAAAACTGTCCCGCAGCCTGCGCGCATACGCCAGCGCATGCTCGCCGTCCCCATGCAGGCAGACGGTTTCCGCCTGAACGGCAGTCCAGACGCCATCCACGCTGCGCACCCGGTGATGGCGCACCATCTCCAGCGTTTGCGCCAGCGCCTGTTCGTCATCGTCGATCAACGCCCCCGGCAAACCGCGCGGCACCAGCGTGCCGTCGGCCTGATAGCCGCGATCGGCGAATACCTCCTGCCGGGTGGTCAGACCGAGTTGTTCCCCGGCGCGAATCAGCTCGCTGCCGGCCAGCCCCACCAGCCGCAGCGCCGGATCAACCGCCTGCACCGCCCGGGCGATCGCTTCCGCCAGCGCCGGCTCAACCGCCGCCTGGTTGTACAGCATGCCATGCGGCTTAACGTGCACCATCACTCCGCCCTCGGCGCGGGCGATCGCCGCCAGCGCCCCGAGCTGATACACCACCTGCGCGTAGACCGTTTCCGGCGGCAGCTGCATGCGGGTGCGGCCGAAGTTCTCCCGATCGGGAAAACTCGGGTGAGCGCCGATCGCCACGCCGTACTGCAATGCCCAGCGCACCGACTGACGCATGGTCTGCGCATCGCCGGCGTGGAAGCCGCAGGCGATGTTGGCCGAACTCACCAATTGCAACAGCGCCTGGTCGTTGGCGCAGCCTTCGCCGAGATCGGCGTTTAAATCAACGATCATGTAACCCCCAGGCAATCTGTCGAAGGAAGAGATCCTGCTCGGCTTTGGCGCGCTGCGCCTCGGTCAGTGAGCAGAGAACGAAGTGGATCGGTTCGCCGAGACGGATCTGCGCCAAGTGGTAGAGATCGGCCTCGATCACGCAGGCGATACGCGGGTAACCGCCGGTGGTTTGCGCATCGGCCATCAGCACGATCGGCTGGCCGTTGTGCGGCACCTGCACCACGCCGGGCAGCAGGCCGTGCGACAGCATCTCGCGGTCGGTGGTGCGCTCCAGCGGCGTGCCGCCGTGCAGGCGGTAGCCCATGCGGTTGCTCTGCGGGCTGAGCTGCCAGGCGGTGCGCCAAAACGTGTCCTGCGCCTCTTCGCTGAACTCAGCGTACTCCGGCCCCGGCAGTGCGCGGATGCGGTTGGTGAACAGCAGCTGCTTCACGCCACAGCGGTGTTGCGGCAGCGCGTGGGATTTGCCCAGCGGCAGCCGATCGCCGTCCTTCAGATTACGGCCTTCATGGCCGCCAAAGGCGGCTTTCATGTCGGTGCTGCACGAGCCCAGCATTTCCGGCACGGCGATGCCGCCCGAGATCGCCAGGTAGCTGCGCATGCCGCGTTTCGGCGTGCCCAGCGCCAGCCGCTGCCCCTTTTTCACCGGGTAGCGCCAGCCGGTCCACAGCGGCTTGCCGTCCAGCTGCGCGTCGCAGCCGGCGCCAGTCAGGGCGATCCAGCCAGGGCGGGTAAACTCGGCGCTGAACTGGCCGAGGGTGATCTCCAGCCCGGCGGCCTCCGGCGCATTGCCCACCAGCAGGTTGGCGATCTTCAACGCCGGTTGATCCAGCGCCCCGCCGGTGCTGATGCCCAGGCGTCGGAATCCCTCGCGGCCCAAATCCTGCACCGTGGTATAGATGCCGGCACGCAGAATAATCAGCATACGCCCTCCTTCTGCGGCACGAAGCGCACGTTATCGCCCGGGCGCAGCAGCGTCGGCGGCATTTCATGCGGATTGAACAGCGCCAGCGGCGTGCGGCCAATCAGCTGCCAGCCGCCGGGAGTCACCAGCGGATAGATGCCGGTCTGGCCGCCGCCGATGCCGACGGAGCCGGCCGCCACCGCCAGACGCGGCTCAGCGCGGCGCGGCGTCGCCAGCTGTTCCGGCATGCCGCCCAAATAGGAGAAACCCGGCTGAAAGCCGAGGAAATAGACCACGTAGGCCGCCGCCGCGTGGCATTCCACCACCTGCCGCGGCGTCATGCCGGTATGGCGCGCCACTTCATCCAGATCGGGGCCTTGCTCCCCGCCGTAGACCACCGGAATATCCACCTGACGCGATTCCGGCGTCAGGCTCTCTTTGCTTTCCCAACCTTGTTGCAACAATGCGAGCATCGCTTCGGCGTCGGCCTGCGGCGTATGCAGCAACAGCGTCAGGTTATTCATCCCCGGCACCACTTCCCGCACGTCGGGGTGGTGATTCAGCTTTTCCGCCAGCGCCCAGATGCGCTGCTGGCTCGGTAAGGTCACCGGCGGCGACAGTTCAAGCACTACCGCTCTTTCACCCAACAGGTAATAACGTGCTTGTTGCACCCTTATTCTCCTTATTATTATCGCGATGAAAAACACACCAGTTATGCGTGACGCGGCCCCGGCTGTCAATAGAACGCAACCATAAGGAAAATAAGGAAATAGCGCGGTAAAAGGATTCAGCCGGCGCACAGGCCGGGCTGGATCCGGGGAAGAAAAAAATCAGGCGGGATTCGGGATATCGATAAAGGTCACATCAAAGCCGTGGTGCTGCGCCAGCCAGTCGCCCAGCGCCTTCACGCCGCCGCGCTCGGTGGCGTGGTGGCCGGCGGCGAAGAAATGCACGCCCATTTCGCGCGCGCTGTGAATGGTCTGCTCAGACACTTCACCGCTGATGAACGCATCGACGCCGAAGCGCGCCGCGCTGTCGATAAAGCCCTGGCCGCCACCGGTGCACCAGGCCACCCGGCGAATGTGCTCAGGCGCGTTATCGCCGCAGTGCAGCACCGCGCGCCCCAGCCGGCTTTCGATTCGCTGCTGCAGCGCTTCGCCGGTCAGCGGCTGTTCAAATTCGCCGTGCGGCACCAGCGGCTCGACTTCGCCAATCACCCGAATGCCCAGCGCCTGCGCCAGCTGCGCGTTGTTGCCCAGCACCGGATGCGCGTCCAGCGGCAGGTGGTAGCCGTACAGGTTGATATCGTGGGTCAGCAGCGTTTTCAGGCGGTTGCGCTTCATGCCGCGCACCACCGGCGCCTCGTTTTTCCAGAAATAGCCATGGTGCACGATAATCGCGTCGGCCTGATGCGCCACCGCGGCGTCCAGCAGCGCCTGACAGGCGGTGACGCCGGTCACGATACGCTGCACGTGCGGGCAGCCTTCTACCTGCAATCCGTTGGGGGCGTAGTCCTGAAACGCCGCGACGTTCAGTTCCGTGTTGATCAGTTGTTCCAGATCGAGGTTACGCATTCTCTTCTCTCTTCATAGTCAAAATGTCTGCCGGTCGCCCTGCGCCATCAGGATAAATTTCACGCCCAGATCGTTGCCCTGCGCCAGCTGTTGCGCAATGGCGGCGCGCGTGTCTTCGCCCTGTTTCAGGCTGGGCTTGATGTGGCTGATCACCACCGGCAAACCGTTCAGCGAGCCATCGCCGCCGCTGTACTGCGTCAGGTTCTTCAGCTCCTTCAGCAGCCAAGCCGGCGTCAAATGACCGTACAGATGTTTATCCTCCACCCCGTTAGGGTAAGAGGTTTCGATAATCATGCCCTTGAGCTTCTTCTGCTCGACAAGCGGCCCCAGCGCGCGCCAGACGGTATCGAGATCGCGCGACTGCTCCACCTTATCCGGCCCGGTATCGCCGAAGTAGGCGAAGAACTCGTTGCCGTTGGAAATCAGCAGCATCGACGACGGATAGCGATCGTGGCTGAGCGGGTACATCACGCCGGTCAATCCGGTCAGGCCGAGGGTAAACCGCTGCTGCGGCCGCACCGTTTGCAGCCGGTAGGTGCCCAGCCGCGAGCCGTTGCCGGCGTCGGTAAAGTTCGGCCACGCCTTCCAGTTGAAGTAGTGATTACGCAGGGTCAGTACCGTGTCCGCCTGGGCGTAAACGGTTTTTTTATTGTCCTCGGGTGAGCCGACGATCAGCCCCGCCACGTGGTCCAGGTGGCCGTGGCTGATAAAGTAGCTGCCGATCAACTGCCGGAACACATAGCCCTGCGGCGTGTAAGGCGCGGCCAGCTCGGGCGTCACCTGCGGGAAGCTGCCCTTCTCCAGCCCTTTGGCGATGCCCGGCAGCAGCGAACCGGCGTCCAGCGCCACATAACGCGGCTGATTGTCGCTGCGGATCAGGTAGGAGGTCAGATTCCCGTCGCTGACGCCGCCGTCGACGCCGAGCGCCACCACGTCAAAGCCGGCGATCGCCAGCGCCGAATAGCCGCTCAGGCACAGGGCCAGCACCTTTTTCATCATTGCGTCGCTCCTTGCAGTTGCCTCAAGACTCTCCCCGTTTTGCCGCCTCGAACGCCGCCAGCGTCTCCAGCCGAGCTTGCTTATGGTCGACGATCGGCAGCGGGTAGTTCAGCGTGCATCGCTGCTTTTCCGCCCAGCGATGGGGATGATGGATGTCATTGTCGGGCACATCCGCCAGTTCCGGCAACCATTTACGGATAAAAGTGCCTTGTGGATCAAAACGTTCACCCTGAGTCGTCGGGTTGAAAATGCGGAAATACGGCGCGGCGTCGGTGCCGGTAGAGGCCGCCCACTGCCAGCCGCCGTTGTTGGCCGCCAGATCCCCATCCAGCAGTTGCGACATGAAATAGCGCTCCCCGGCGCGCCAGTCGATCAGCAGATCCTTCACCAGAAAACTGGCGCTGATCATGCGCAGCCGGTTGTGCATCCAGCCGGTGGCGTTGAGCTGGCGCATGGCGGCATCGACGATCGGGTAGCCGGTCTCGCCCCGCTGCCAGGCCTGCAGCTTCGCCGCGTCATCGCACCAGCGCACCTTGTCCGTCCAGGCAATAAACGGCCGATGGCGGCACAGATCGGGATAGGCCACCAGCAGATGGCGATAGAACTCGCGCCAAATCAGCTCGTTGAGCCAGGCGAAGGCACCGCTTTCGCGATCTTCCAGCAGCTGCGGGCATTCGGCGCGCAGGCGATTGAAGCACTGGCGCGGCGACAGCACGCCGATCGCCAGATAGGGCGACAGGCTACTGGTGCCGGCGAGGGCCGGCAGATCGCGCTGCCGGAGGTAATCCTGCACCTGCTCGCGGCAAAAGGCGCGCAGCCGCTGCAACGCGGCCTCCTCACCGGCGGGATAGCCATCCCCGATGTCTGCCATGGGATAATCGAACGCCACCGGCGCTTCAGGCATGGGTAACGCACCACCGGCGCGGATCTTCGGCGCCGGCAGGCAACTCACGTCGGACTCGGTCAGGCGTTGAAGAAAGGCGTTGCGAAACGGCGTATAGACCTTGTACATCTCGCCGCCGCCGGTGAGCACGCTGCCCGGCGGCAACAGCAGGCTGTCATCGAAACCGTGGCACCTCACCCGGCCACTCAACCGCTGTTCCAGCCGCGCATCTCGCCGCCGTTCGTTCAGTTCGTATTGGCGATTGTAAAACAGCGCATCCACCTGCTCCCGCTCACAATAGTCCGACAGCCAATCAATCGACGCGGCAAAGTCCGCACAGGAATGGCAATGCAGCGCAATGCCCTTGTGCGCCAGCGCCTGCTGCACCGCCTGCAGGCTGGCGTGGATCAGCGCCGCCTGCCGCGGCGCCATCTCATGTTGCCGCCACTGCTGCGGCGTGGCGATAAACACCGCCAGCACCCGGGCTTCGGGATCGCTGCAGGCCGCCTGCAGCGCTTTGTTGTCGGTGATACGCAGATCGTTACGCAACCAGACCAGATGCGTGGTCATAAAACTCCTTGTCAATCAATGGCCGTAACGCAAACGCAGCGCCTCCGGATAAGGTTCGAAATAGCGTTGTTCCGCCAGATAGCGATCGGGGTATTCCGCCATGTAATGCTTGAGCAGCGCGATCGGCGCCAACAGCGGCTGCATGCCCTGCCGGTAGCGGTCGATCAGGTGCGCCAGCTCCTGGCGCTGCGCCGTACTGAGCTGACGGCGGAAGTAGCCCTGCACGTGCATCAGCACATTGGTGTGGTTGCGGCGCGTTGCCTTGTGCGCCAACAGCGCCATCAGGCGGCTGCGGTATTCCACGGCGAAGGCCTCCAGCGAGTCCCAGCGGTGAATATCGGCGACGAAGCGCCCCAGCTCCCGATACGCCGGCTGCGAATGCGCCAGCAGCGACAGCTTATAGCGGCTGTGAAACGCGATCAGCCCGCCGCGGGTCAGCCCCTGACGCCACAGCATGTTCAGCTCGTACAGCGCGTATACCCGTTCAATGAAGTTTTCCCGCAGTGCCGCGTCCTGCAATCGTCCATCCTCTTCCACCGGCAGCCACGGCATCTGGCGCAGCAGTTCGGCGGTAAACAGACCGACGCCGTTTTTACGCGAGTCCTTGCCGTTTTCGCTGTAGACCCGCACCCGCTCCAGGCCGCAGCTCGGTGACTTGGCGCAGACGATATAGCCGCACAGATGCTGCAAGGCCGCCACGCGCTGCGCGGAGAAGCCGCGCATCTCCTCGGTAAGATCCACGCCGGCGTCGTTGCTGTAGCGCATCGCCGGCCACGGCTGCGCCTGCTTCACCAGGCGCAGCGCCGGGCGCGGCGTGGGCAGGCCGATCGCCATTTCCGGGCAAACGGGCTCAAAGCGCACATAGGGTGCCAACTGTTCCACCGCAAAGGCCAGCCGCTTGTGGCCGCCGTCGAAACGCACCGCCTCGCCCAGTAAACAGGCGCTGATACCGATAGGGATCTTGTCGCTCATATCGCTCTCCCGTGTTGTTGGCCGATGAGGAAAGTGTAGAAGAATGGCTTGCCGAATACGACCTTGCGCTTGATAGGGGCGGCTATAGGCATAAAAAAACCCCCGCCGCAGGGCGAGGGTTTTTCGTGAATCGGCAGTGGCTCAGTAGAAATCGCAGGACGCCAGTTCCGCCTGCTGCAGCCAGACCGGCTTATCGCTGGTTTTTGACCAGACGCGGTGCAGGTAGCTGTAAAAACGCCCGCGGTCGCTGCGGAACAGCATCACCGGCAGGGCCAAAATGCCCGCGATAACCACTGCGCTGCGGCGCAGGAGAATCCGATGCAGTGAATAAGCGTGATAGGTAGTAGACATGCGAACCTCCTTAAAAACGCCTGCCGTTGATTTGTCAGGGAAAACGGCGTCGGCGTATCAAATGAACAATCGGTAATTTGGTAACTGGGCAAAATTTTAGCGCACTTGATGAAATTTTACTACTCATCCGACCACTAAATCGCACAAAAAATCGCTAATCGCCGCAGCGATCCGTAATTTTGTTACAGCCAGGTTAATTTTTAACTTACCATGGGTTACATTGTGGTTATTATCCGGGTGGTTATTTCCCGCTTACGCCCGTTCTCCCTCCCCCATCAGGGGCAATCTCGCCACCGGCCTGATGGTTGAAGCGCTGAATTTCCGCTGAAATTTCAGCCATTTTTATACTTTTTTTACACCCACCCGCGCGATTTTTTCATCTTCTTTCTACCCCTCTCCCTACACTGCCTCTATCAAAAACAACACCTCTGGAGGTGTCCCGTGAGTTTCAGCGTTATTGGTGGTGCGCTGTTGGTTCTGCTGCTGTTGGCCTATTTGGTCTACGCCCTGTTTAACGCGGAGGATTTCTGATGGCGGCTTCAGCCTTTTTACTGATCGCCAGCTTCCTGCTGGTGCTTCTGCTGCTGGCCCGGCCGCTGGGCGGCTTTATGGCGCGCCTGATCGAGGGTGAGCCGCTGCCTGCGCTGCGCGGGGTGGAAGCCGGCGTCTGGCGCGCCTGCGGCATCCGCGCCACCGAGATGAACTGGTGGCAGTACGCGCTGGCGATCCTGGCGTTCAACCTGCTCGGCCTGGCGCTGCTGTTCGCCCTGCTGATGACGCAGGGCTCGCTGCCGCTCAACCCGCAAGGCTTCCCGGGCCTCTCCTGGGATCTGGCGCTCAACACCGCCGTCAGCTTCGTCACCAACACCAACTGGCAGGCCTACAGCGGCGAAAGCGCCCTCAGCTATTTCAGCCAGATGGCCGGGCTGGCGGTGCAGAACTTCGTCTCCGCCTCCACCGGCATCGCCGTGGCCTTTGCGCTGATCCGCGCCTTTACCCGCCGCGCCGGCAACACCGTCGGCAACGCCTGGGCCGATCTGTTCCGCATCACGCTGTATGTGCTGCTGCCGATCGCGCTGCTGATCGCCCTGTTCTTCGTCAGCCAGGGCACGCTGCAAAACTTCCTGCCTTACCTGCACGTCACCACGCTCGAAGGCGCGCAGCAGACGCTGCCGATGGGGCCGGTCGCCTCGCAGGAAGCGATCAAGATGCTTGGCACCAACGGCGGCGGCTTCTTCGGCGCCAACTCGGCGCACCCGTTCGAGAACCCAACCGTGCTGACCAACTTCGTGCAGATGCTGGCCATCTTCCTGATCCCCTGCGCGCTGTGCTTCTCCTTCGGCCAGTTGGCCGGTGAAAACCGCCAGGGCCATGCACTGATCTGGGCAATGGCGCTGATCTTCGTGGTAGCAGTGGTGGTGGTGATGTACGCCGAACTGGCGGGCAACCCGCACCTGAGCGCGCTGGGCGCCGACAGCAACATCAATATGGAGGGCAAAGAGTCGCGCTTCGGCATTCTTGCCACCAGCCTGTTCTCGGTGGTGACCACCGCCGCGTCCTGCGGGGCGGTTAACGCCATGCACGACTCTTTCACCGCGCTGGGTGGCATGGTGCCGATGTGGCTGATGCAGATCGGTGAGGTGGTGTTCGGCGGCGTCGGCTCCGGCCTGTACGGCATGCTGCTGTTCGTGCTGCTGACGGTGTTTATCGCCGGTCTGATGATCGGCCGCACCCCGGAATATCTGGGCAAGAAAATCGACGTTTACGACATGAAGATGACCGCGCTGGCGATCCTGGTCACGCCGACGCTGGTGTTGCTGGGCAGCGCGCTGGCCATCGGCACCGACGCGGGCCGCGCCGGCATCCTCAACCCGGGCGCCCACGGCTTCAGCGAAGTGCTGTATGCCCTGTCCTCCGCCGCCAACAACAACGGCAGCGCCTTCGCCGGGTTGAGCGTCAATACGCCGTTCTACAACCTGCTGTTGGCCTTCGCCATGTTTGTCGGCCGCTTCGGGGTGATCCTGCCGGTGCTGGCGATCGCCGGTTCGCTGAGCGCCAAACAACGCCAACCGGCGGGCAACGGCACCCTGCCGACCTATGGGCCGCTGTTTATCGGCCTGCTGATCGGCACCGTGTTGCTGGTGGGCGCGCTGACCTTCGTGCCGGCGCTGGCGCTGGGCCCGGTGGCCGAGCATTTGCAGCTTTGGTTGGCAAACTAACAGACGTCACAGAGAGAGAATAAGAGATGACTCGCAAACAACGCGCGCTGTTTGAACCGGCCCTGGTGCGCACCGCGCTGATCGATGCGGTGAAAAAACTGGACCCTCGCGTTCAATGGCGCAACCCGGTGATGTTCGTGGTGTATATCGGCAGCATTCTGACCACCGCCATCTGGCTGGCGATCCTCACCGGCCAAACCGACGGCGCCGCCGCCTTTACCGGCAGCGTCTCCCTGTGGCTGTGGTTCACCGTACTGTTCGCCAACTTCGCGGAAGCGCTGGCCGAAGGGCGCAGCAAGGCCCAGGCGGAAAGCCTGAAGGGCACCAAGAAAACCAGCTGGGCGAAAAAACTGGCCGGCCCGCGCCGCGACGGCGCCACGGAGAAAGTGGCCGCCGAAAGCCTGCGCAAGGGCGATATCGTGCTGGTGGAAGCCGGCGACACCATCCCGTGCGACGGCGAAGTGCTGGAAGGCGGCGCCTCGGTAGATGAAAGCGCCATCACCGGTGAGTCCGCGCCGGTGATCCGCGAGTCCGGCGGCGACTTCTCCTCGGTCACCGGCGGCACCCGCGTGCTGTCCGACTGGCTGGTGGTGCAGTGCAGCGTCAACCCGGGGGAAACCTTCCTCGATCGCATGATCGCCATGGTGGAAGGCGCCAAACGCCGCAAAACGCCGAATGAGATCGCACTGACTATCCTGCTGGTGGCGCTGACCATCGTGTTCGTCCTGGCCACCGCCACCCTGTTCCCGTTCTCGCAATACAGCGTGGAAGCGGCCGGCAGCGGCAGCGTGGTCACCATCACCGTGCTGGTCGCGCTGCTGGTCTGTCTGATCCCCACCACCATCGGTGGCCTGCTGTCCGCCATCGGCGTGGCCGGGATGAGCCGCATGCTCGGCGCCAACGTGATCGCCACCAGCGGCCGCGCGGTGGAAGCCGCCGGCGACGTGGACGTGCTGCTGCTGGATAAAACCGGCACCATCACGCTGGGCAACCGCCAGGCTTCGGAGTTCCTGCCGGCGCCGGGCGTGAAAGAGCAAGAGCTGGCGGATGCCGCGCAGCTGGCCTCGCTGGCGGACGAAACGCCGGAAGGCCGCAGCATCGTGGTGTTGGCCAAACAGCGATTCAACCTGCGCGAACGCGATCTGCAGGCGCTGAACGCCACCTTCGTGCCCTTCTCCGCCCAGACCCGCATGAGCGGCGTCAACGTGCAGGAGCGCATGATCCGCAAAGGCGCAGTGGATGCCATTCGCCGTCACGTCGAATCCAATCAGGGGCACTTCCCGCGGGCGGTGGACGATCTGGTGGAAAGCGTGGCGCGCACCGGCGGTACACCGCTGGTGGTGGCGGAAGGCGCCCGGGTGCTGGGCGTGGTAGCGCTGAAGGATATCGTCAAGGGCGGCATCAAGGAACGCTTCAATGAGCTGCGCAAGATGGGCATCAAAACGGTGATGATCACCGGCGATAACCCGCTGACCGCGGCGGCGATCGCCGCCGAAGCCGGGGTGGACGACTTCCTGTCGGAAGCCACGCCGGAAGCCAAGCTGGCGCTGATCCGCCAGTACCAGGCGGAAGGCCGCCTGGTGGCGATGACCGGCGACGGCACCAACGACGCCCCGGCGCTGGCGCAGGCCGATGTGGCGGTGGCGATGAACTCCGGCACCCAGGCCGCCAAAGAGGCAGGCAACATGGTCGATCTGGATTCCAACCCGACCAAGCTGATCGAAGTGGTGCACATCGGCAAACAGATGCTGATGACGCGCGGCTCGCTGACCACCTTCAGCATCGCCAACGACGTGGCCAAATACTTTGCCATCATTCCGGCGGCGTTCGCGGCCACCTATCCGCAGCTGAACGCGCTGAACGTGATGCATCTGCATTCCCCGGCCTCCGCCATCATGTCGGCGGTGATCTTCAACGCCCTGGTGATCGTGTTCCTGATCCCGCTGGCGTTGAAAGGGGTGAGCTACAAACCGATGAGCGCCGCGGCCCTGCTGCGCCGCAACCTGTGGCTGTACGGGGTCGGCGGCCTGCTGGTGCCGTTCGTCGGCATCAAACTGATCGACCTGATCCTGGTCGCGCTGCACGTCGCCGGTTAACCATTGAGGGAAATGAACATGACTTATTTACGACCTGCGCTGGTGATGCTGATCCTGCTGACGCTGATCACCGGCATCGCCTATCCCCTGCTGACCACCGGGTTGGCGCAGCTGCTGTTTCCGGGTGCGGCCAACGGTTCGCTGCTGTACCGGGGCGACAAGGCGGTCGGCTCCGCGCTGATCGGCCAGAACTTCACGCGCGCCGACTATTTCTGGGGCCGCCCATCGGCCACCGGCGATTCGGCCTATAATCCACTGGCCTCTGCCGGCAGCAACCTGGCGGCAACCAACCCGGCGTTGGATAAGGCTATCGCCGAGCGCGCAGCACAGCTGCGCCAGGCCAACCCTGCGATGAGCGGCCCGATCCCGGTCGATCTGCTGACCGCCTCCGGCAGCGGATTGGATCCGCAGATCTCGATCGCCGCCGCACAGTATCAGCTGGCACGGGTCGCGGCGGCGCGGCATCTGCCGCCGGAACAGATAGCCAAACTGATCGAAGACAACACCGATCGGGCCACGCCCAACTTCATGGGGGAATCGGTGGTGAACGTACTGAAGCTGAACCTGGCGCTGGATGCGTTGAAGTAACGCGCCGTATTCAGCATAGTGATAGGGTTCGGCATGCCGAACCCCTTTTTGCTTGGTAACACAAGGAATTGTCATGGTCGAAGAAGAGCAGCAGCGCCCCGATCCCGATAGCCTGCTGGCGATGGCCAATGAAAAACCGCGCGGCCGATTGAAGGTATTCTTCGGTGCCTGCGCCGGCGTCGGCAAAACCTACGCCATGCTGCAGGAAGCCCAGCGTTTGCGCGCTCAGGGGCTGGACGTGCTGGTCGGCGTGGTGGAAACCCACGGCCGCAGCGAGACCGCCGCCCTGCTCGACGGCCTGACGCTGCTGCCGCAAAAACGCATCCAGCATCGCGGCCGGCTGGTGCATGAATTCGATCTCGACGCCGCGCTGGCGCGCCACCCGGCGCTGGTGTTGATGGATGAACTGGCGCACAGCAACGCTCACGGTTCGCGCCACCCCAAACGCTGGCAGGATGTGGAAGAGCTGCTGGATGCCGGCATCGACGTGCTGACAACCGTCAACGTACAGCATCTGGAAAGCCTGAACGACGTAGTGGGCGGCGTGACCGGCGTGCGGGTGCGCGAAACGGTGCCCGACCACGTGTTTGACGAGGCCAGCGAAGTGGTGCTGGTCGATCTGCCGCCGGACGATCTGCGCCGGCGGCTGCACGAAGGCAAAGTGTATATTCCCGGCCAGGCCGAGCGCGCCATTGAGCACTTCTTCCGCAAAGGCAACCTGATCGCCCTGCGCGAGCTGGCGCTGCGCCGCACCGCCGATCGGGTCGATGACCAGATGCGCGAGTTTCGCGACACCCAGGGGCGCGAGAAAGTGTGGCACACCCGCGACAGCATTCTGCTGTGCGTCGGCCACAACAGCGGCAACGAAAAGCTGGTGCGCATCGCCGCCCGGCTGGCGGCGCGGCTCGGCTGCCACTGGCATGCGGTCTATGTGGAAACCCCCAAGCTGCACCGGCTGCCGGAAAACCAGCGCCGCGCCATTCTGCGCGCGCTGCGGCTGGCGCAGGAACTGGGAGCAGAAACCGCCACGCTGGCCGATCCTTCCGAAGAGCGCGCGGTGCTGCGCTACGCCCGCGAGCATAACCTCGGCAAAATCATCATCGGCCGCCGCAGCGAGCAGCGCTGGAAGCTGCGCGGCAGCTTCGCCGATCGCCTCGGCCGGCTGGGGCCGGATCTCGATCTGGTGATCGTGGCGCTGGAGAGCGACACCGCACAACCGCCGCCGGGCAAGGAGCACGACGGCCGCAGCTTCAATGATAAATGGCGCATGCAGCTGCGCGGTTGCGCGGTCGCGGTGGCGCTGTGCGCGCTGATTACCCTGCTCTCGCAGTGGCTGCTGCCGGGCTTCGATCAGGCCAACCTGGTGATGGTCTATCTGCTCGGCGTGGCGATCGTCGCGCTGTTCTTCGGCCGCTGGCCGTCGGTGCTGGCGGCGGTGATCAACGTCGCCAGTTTCGATCTGTTCTTCGTCCAGCCCGAATGGTCGTTCGCCGTCAGCGACATGCAGTACCTGTTGACCTTCGGCGTGATGCTCGCCGTCGGCATCATCATCGGTAACCTGACCGCCGGAGTGCGTTATCAGGCCCGGGTGGCGCGCTACCGCGAGCAGCGGGCGCGTCACCTGTACGAAATGTCGCGCGGGCTGAGCCGCGCGCTGACCGTGGCCGACATCGCCAACACCAGCCGCCACTTCCTCTCCAGCAGTTTCCAGGCGAAAACCGTGCTGCTGCTGCCGCAGGAAGACGGCCGCCTGCAACAGATGGTCGGCGAGGAAGGCGGGCTGCTGTCGGTAGACGAGGCTATCGCACGCTGGAGCTTCGACAAAGGCCTGCCGGCCGGCGCCGGCACCGACACCCTGCCCGGCGTGCCTTACCAGCTGCTGCCGCTCAATACCCCCAAGCAGACCTTCGGCCTGCTGGCGATCGAGCCCAATAACCTGCGCCAGCTGATGGTGCCGGAACAGCAGCGGCTGTTGCAGACCTTCGCGGTGCTGATCGCCAGCGCGCTGGAGCGGCTGCACCTGGCGCGCAGCGCCGAAGAAGCCAAGCTGGACGCCGAGCGCGAACAGCTGCGCAACTCGCTGCTGGCGGCGCTGTCGCACGATCTGCGCACGCCGCTGACGGTGCTGTTCGGCCAGGCGGAAATTCTCACGCTGGACCTGGCGGCCGAAGGTTCCAATCACGCCACCCAGGCCAGCCAGATCCGCCAGCAGGTGCTGAGCACCACCCGGCTGGTGAACAACCTGCTGGATATGGCGCGCATCCAGTCCGGCGGTTTCAGCCTGCGCAAAGAGTGGCAGTCGCTGGAAGAGATCGTCGGCGCCTCGCTGCACATGCTGGAGCCGCTGCTCAGCCAGCATCCGATCGTGGTCGAGCTGCCGCCGGAACAGATCCTGGTGAACTGCGACGGCAGCCTGCTGGAGCGGGTGTTCACCAACCTGTTGGAAAACGCCAATAAATACGCCGGCACCGAGGCCACCATCGGCATTCGCGCGCGCACGCTGCCCGAGTGGCTGGAAGTCGAGGTCTGGGATAACGGCCCCGGCATCCCCGCCGATCAGCTGCAGCTGATTTTCGACAAGTTTTCACGCGGCAATAAAGAGTCGGCAATCCCCGGCGTCGGCTTGGGGTTAGCGATTTGCCGTGCCATTATTGAAGTGCATGATGGCCGCATCTGGGCGGAAAACGGCGCCAACGGCGGTGCCAGCTTCCGCTTCGTGCTGCCGCTGGAAAAACCGCCCGAGATCGACGGCGACGCCTTCGATCTGTAATCAACGCAGGGGAAACGTGAGCATAACGCCAACCAACATTCTAATTGTTGAAGATGAAAAAGAGATCCGCCGCTTCGTGCGCACCGCGCTGGAGAGCGAAGGCCTGCGGGTATTTGAAAGTGAAACGCTGCAGCGCGGGTTGATTGAAGCCGGCACGCGCAAACCGGATCTGATCATTCTTGATTTGGGCTTGCCGGACGGCGACGGGCTGAGCTACATCCGCGATCTGCGGCAGTGGAGCGCCATTCCGGTGATCGTGCTGTCGGCGCGCAACGCCGAAGAGGACAAAATCGCCGCGCTGGACGCCGGCGCCGACGACTATCTCAGCAAACCGTTCGGCATCGGCGAGCTGCTGGCGCGGGTGCGGGTCGCACTGCGTCGCCACTCCGGCAGCCAACAGGAAAGCCCGCTGATAAGCTTTTCGGAAATCACCGTCGATCTGGTGAATCGCCGGGTACTGCGCAACGACGAAGATCTGCATCTGACACCGATCGAGTTTCGCCTGTTGGCGGAGCTGCTGGCCAACGCCGGCAAGGTGATCACCCAACGCCAGCTGTTGAGCCACGTCTGGGGGCCGAACTACGTGGAGCACAGCCACTATCTGCGCATCTACATGGGCCACCTGCGGCAGAAGCTCGAAGCCGATCCGGCCCGGCCCAAACACCTGCTGACCGAAACCGGCGTCGGCTATCGCTTCATGCCTTAACCCCGGCGGGCGCGGTTTGCCGCGCCTTTACGCCGCCGGCCCCTTCTTCAATCCGACCATAAATTCTTTAAACGCATCGCGCAGCGGAGCGAACACCGGGTGTTTGCGGTTTTCGATCATCACTTCGGAGAACAGCTTCAAGCCTACGGCGAAGGCCGCGCTCTGCTCGGGGCCGAAGTTCAGATCGTCACGCGCCCGGATGCGCTCCACGATATCGAGAATATCGTCGTGGTTGGTCACGTCAAAACTCAGCGGCGCTTTCTCAACGGGATTGCCCTGGCGATCGCTCAGGGCTTCAACGGTAATAGTAAAACGGTGGCCGGGCATCAGTTCTTCTCCTGCTGCGTGGGTTGAATATGCATTTCGCTTTCGATCGCCGCCACGGCGGTCAGCAACGCGGCGTTGATGCGCTCCACCTGCTGCGGCGTAAGATCGGCGCGCATCACGTTGCCGCGCAGTAGGCTGCGCAGGCGGTTCATGGCGTCATAAATGCCTTCCGCCAGATTGCCGTGCCGATGATGCTCGCGGCCGGCGCCCGCCAGGCGCGCCAGAATGACGTCAACCACCTGTTGATGCTTTTGCAGCTCGCCCTCGCCCGCGGCGGTAATGCGGTAGCTTTTGCGGCCGTTGCCGGTGGTGAGCGGCTCAAGGAAATCCTGCTCTTCCAGCAGCGTCAGCGTGGGGTAAATCACCCCCGGGCTCGGCACGTACAGGCCGGATGAAGCCTCCTCAATCGCCTTGATCAGCTCATAGCCGTGGCTGGGCTTGCGCGCCACCAGCGCCAGCAGCACCAGACGCAGATCGCCGTGCTCGAACAGACGGTGGCGCCCGCCCCGGCCGCCGCGCCCACCCCGGCCGTGCTCCTCGCCTTCGCCGCCGAAGTGATGGCGCCCACCGCGATGACGGCGACCGTCTTCGCATTCATGATGGTGGTGGTGATGCCGGTGTAAACCTAATCGATGAAACATAGGGTGATACCTCGCTTTAACAGTAAACATCAATACGAGGTTGTTTAGATATATCTAAACAGCATCGATAACGCTAATCTAGATCGATATATCTAAATGCGCAAGCGTGCGCCGATAAAAAGATATATCTAAATTACAGGCATAAAAAAAGCGCTGTAAAAACAGCGCTTTTTATCAATCAAGAAAAGCGATTACTTGGCGGAAGCCAACACTTCGCTGACGATCTCGACCGCTTCGTGCTCGATCTTCTCGCGGTGTTCCGCCCCGAGGAAGCTCTCGCAGTAGATCTTGTATGCGTCTTCGGTACCGGAAGGACGGGCCGCGAACCAGCCGTTGTCGGTCATCACTTTCAGGCCGCCAATCGACGCGCCGTTGCCCGGTGCCGCAGTCAGACGGGCGGTGATCGGGTCGCCCGCCAGGGTATTGGCCTTGACCATCTCCGGCGACAGCTTGGACAGCGCCGCTTTTTGCGCCGCAGTCGCCGGCGCCTGAATGCGGTTGTAGCTTGGCGCACCGAAGCGCTTGGCCAGATCGTCATAGTGATGCTGCGGGTTTTCACCGGTTACCGCGGTGATTTCAGCCGCCAGCAGGCACATGATGATACCGTCTTTGTCCGTCGACCACGGTTTGCCGTTGAAGCGCAGGAACGAGGCCCCGGCGCTCTCTTCGCCGCCGAAGCCCAGGCTGCCGTCGAACAGGCCGTCCACGAACCACTTGAAGCCGACCGGCACTTCCACCAGCTTGCGGCCCAGGTCGGCCACCACGCGGTCGATCATTGCGCTGGACACCAGCGTTTTACCTACCGCCACATCGGCGCCCCACTGTGGGCGATGCTGGAACAGGTAGTTGATGGCTACCGCCAGATAATGGTTCGGGTTCATCAGGCCCTTCGGCGTGACGATGCCATGGCGGTCGTAATCCGGATCGTTGGCAAACGCCAGATCGAATTTGTCGCGCAGCGCCAGCAGGCCGGCCATCGCCGACTCGGACGAACAGTCCATGCGGATGATGCCGTCGTGGTCCAGGTGCATAAAGCGGAAGGTCTGATCGATGGAATCGTTCACCAGCGTCAGATCCAGCTTGTAGTGCTCCGCCACGCGCTGCCAGTAGGCGATGCCGGAACCGCCAAGCGGATCCACGCCCAATTTCAGGCCGGCACGTTGGATAGCCGGCATGTCGACCACCTCAACCAGGCCTTCGACATAAGGCTGCACCAGGTCTTTGGCGTGCAGGTGGCCGCTTTTCCAGGCCTTGTCCAGCGACTGGCGCTGAACGCCTTTCAACTGTTGCGCCAACAGTTCGTTGGCGCGCTTTTCGATCACCGACGTCAGGTTGGTGTCGGCCGGGCCGCCGTTCGGCGGGTTGTACTTGATGCCGCCGTCTTCCGGTGGGTTATGGGACGGCGTAATGACGATGCCGTCGGCCTGCGCGCCGCCGCGGCGGTTGTGGCACAGAATGGCGTGCGATACCGCCGGCGTTGGCGTGAAGCCGTTGTTTTCCTGCACGATCACATCGACGCCGTTGGCGGTCAGCACTTCCAGCACGGAAATGAAGGCCGGCTCGGACAGCGCATGGGTATCTTTGCCCACGTAGCACGGGCCGGTGGTGCCCTGCTGATGACGAACTTCGGCGATCGCCTGAGCGATGGCGAGGATGTGCGCTTCGTTAAAGCTGTGGCGCTGCGCGCTGCCGCGGTGGCCGGAGGTGCCAAACTTCACCGCATGTGCGGGATTGCCGGCTTCCGGTTGCAGCACATAGTACTGCGACGTCAGCTGGGCTACGTTGATCAGATCGCTTTGGCGGGCGGGCTGCCCGGCACGTGGATTATTCGCCATCGACATATCTCCCTCATCCCTGTCGGTGACCGGGCAAATACGTCGCGCACGGCCATCATGACGGGCTGTTCGCTAAATTAGACGGTACCGCAAACTTTCTCGATCAGTTCCGCCGGGAACTGCATGGCCTGCATGATGTGTTCGATCATGCTGCGTTTGCGGCCGGTATTGGTATTGGTGATCACCCAGTAAGGGGTGCCCGGTACATGCTTTGGCTTGGTATGCGTGCCGTTGGCCAGCAGGGTCTGCTGATCGCCGGCGAAATAGGTGCGGGTACGGCCGGTCAACGCCTCGGTGGCGGCGGCGAAACCGGCGGCATCGAGGGTATACAGCGTGGACAGCACCAGCATGAAACGGTTGACCGCTTTGTTCTGCTCGGCATATTCATCCGACAGCAGCAGCTCGCGCATGGCGCGCACGCGATCGCGCGGACGCTGCGCCGGCGCCGTTTTTTCCAGCTCGCCGGACTGCGGCGCACTGGCGGCAGGCAACGCGCGCACCGGTTGCCCGGCGGTGAATTTCAACATGCGGCGTAAAATATCGGACGCGCTTTCACCGATGTGTTGCGTGTGGCTGGCAATATAACGGTAAAGCTCTTCGTCGACTTCAATAGTTTTCATCTTTATCCAATACTGTTTTTTCTACTTAGAACCTGAAGCCAGATCCTGCATTCAAGCCATGGGATTATAAGGTTAAAAGCGCTGGGGCGAACACAACAATGTGCCTCCGGACGGAAAATGCAGACTAATACCTATAGCCGGCACTGCCAAGCCCGCGCCGCGAAAATTCCGCATGATTCATCGTGCGATTCAATCATGATACCCTAATCTGAATCTCTCTCAGTATGAACTTCGCCATGAAATTACATTATCAACTGCTGGCCGCCGAGTCAGACGCGCTGCCGGTGCTGCTGATCCACGGGCTGTTCGGCAATCTGGACAACCTGGGCGTGCTGGCGCGCGATCTGCATAAACAGCACACGGTGATCAAGGTCGATCTGCGCAACCACGGCCTCTCCCCGCGCGCCGACGACATGAACTACCCCGCCATGGCGCAGGATCTGCTGGCGCTGCTCGACGAACTGCAGTTGGAGAAAGCGATCGTCATCGGTCATTCGATGGGCGGCAAAGCGGCGATGGCGCTGACCGCCATCGCGCCCGAGCGCGTCGCCAGGCTGATCGTCATCGATGTGGCGCCGGTGGATTACCAGACCCGCCGTCACGACGAGATCTTCGCCGCGCTGAAGGCCGTCAGCGCCGCCGGCATCACCCAGCGCCAGGCGGCCGCCCAGCTGATGCGCGACTACCTGCAGGAAGAAGGCGTGATCCAGTTCCTGCTGAAGTCCTTCCACAACGGCGAATGGCGCTTCAACCTGCCGGTGCTGATCGAACGCTACGAAGACATCACCGGCTGGCAGGATGTGCCGGCCTGGCCGCACCCGACCCTGTTCATTCGCGGCGGCCTGTCGCCGTACGTGCAGGACAGCTACCGTGCGGCCATCGCCCGCCAATTCCCTCAGGCCCGCGCACACGTCGTCGCCGGCACCGGCCATTGGGTTCACGCCGAAAAACCGGAAGCGGTGCTGCGCGCCATCCACCGTTTCCTCGACGAAGCCTGAAAAACTCGCTCACCTGGCGAAAAAACGCGCTAAAGATAACGGCTTAGCGCGTTTAGCCCGCAGTTAGGCATTGTCGTCGCTCCATCTGCTGGGGTAATATGGCGCGCTATAATTTTGCCGCCGCGCCAGCGCGTTCGCGAACGCCGGTTCGGGGGTGAATTTGGGTTAGGGTTTATTGGCCCGAAGTGTGTTAACCGATGCCTCCGGAAGCGTGCGAGCGCTTTTTGATGCAAACTCCCTTGCAGTACCGCTACCTATGGCAAAAGAACAAACGGATCGCACGACGCTGGATCTGTTCGCAGATGAACGCCGTCCGGGGCGCCCGAAAACCAACCCGCTTTCCCGCGATGAACAGCTTAGAATCAATAAGCGCAATCAGTTACGGCGCGATAAAGTGCGTGGATTGCGGCGCGTAGAGCTGAAAATCAACGCGGATGCGGTGGACGCCCTGAACAAACTGGCGGAACAGCGCAACATCAGCCGCAGCGAACTCATCGAGCAGATGCTGTTGGCACAACTGGCGGAAGAACAGCCGGAACATTGATCTCTTCGGCCGCACGCGCGGCGCGGCGTTAAGGACAACGCCGGATCGACCACGCTTTTCTTCATTCTCCGGCATCGCATAAATGCGATAAAACCCCGGCGCCACTTTCTGGCATGATACGCATTTACCGGTAAGAGACTGCGCCTGTCGGCGCCCGCCCCGGAGGCGAAAGGCTCTTGCCATGGCATCATTTTAATCGGCGTCAGCGGCGGCAGTGCCGGCGTCGAGTAATGCAATTACTTGAATTTAAAGGTTATACGCGATATGGCTACTGTAGGCATTTTCTTTGGCAGCGACACTGGCAATACCGAAAACATTGCCAAAATGATCCAGAAAATTCTCCAGAAACAGTTTGGCGACGACGTCTCTGAAGTGCATGACATCGCTAAAAGCAGCAAAGAAGACCTGGAAGGGTTCGATATCCTGCTGCTGGGTATCCCGACCTGGTACTACGGTGAAGCGCAGTGTGACTGGGATGATTTCTTCCCGACGCTGGAAGAAGTCGACTTCAACGGCAAACTGGTGGCGCTGTTCGGCTGCGGCGACCAGGAAGACTACGCGGAATACTTCTGTGACGCGATGGGCACCATCCGCGACATTATCGAACCGCGCGGCGCGGCCATCGTCGGCCACTGGCCGACCAAAGGCTACCACTTCGAGGCCTCCAAAGGCCTGGCGGACGACAACCACTTCATCGGTCTGGCGATCGACGAAGACCGTCAGCCTGAGCTGACCAACGAGCGCGTGGACGCCTGGGTCAAACAAATCGTCGAAGAGCTGAGCCTGGCCGATATCGTCGGCTAAGCCCCGGCGCTGGCGAAAGGTTGAACAAAGGCCCTGTAAAGTGCATAGTGTGCCCACAGGGCCGTCATCGGCAGCAGGGATTGCTGCGATAGAAGCTACAGATTTGTAACTTCCCACCCCGTCACGGTAGACTGAGATATCGGTTTATCCCATCCATCAAGGCGTTGCATGCAAAACATGCAATAGTGCAATTATATCTTTGTTAACAACCGGCGGTTTCCATTTAGTACAACCGGTTCTATAATGAGACGCATTAACTCTTTGTGCCGACCGATGCCACAGGCGAGTACGCCTCAACTTGATTAGCATAGTAACAGGACTGAATTCGCATGACCGACAACAACATCGCATTGAAGAAGGCCGGCTTAAAAGTCACGCTTCCGCGACTCAAAATCCTGGAAGTACTGCAAAATCCGGAATGCCATCACGTCAGTGCGGAAGATTTGTACAAAAAACTGATTGATATGGGCGAAGAGATCGGGCTGGCAACGGTTTATCGCGTACTGAACCAGTTTGACGATGCGGGCATTGTGACTCGTCACAATTTCGAAGGCGGCAAGTCCGTGTTCGAGCTGACCCAACAGCATCACCACGATCACCTGATTTGCCTGGACTGCGGCAAAGTGATCGAATTCAGCGACGAATCCATCGAAGTGCGCCAGCGTGACATCGCCAAGCAGCACGGCATCAAGCTCACCAACCACAGCCTGTACCTGTACGGCCACTGTGAAACCGGTGACTGTCGCGAAGACGAAACGCTGCACGACAAGAAATAAGCCTGACCGGCTATGAAAAACCGCCTCACGCCGAGGCGGTTTTTTTATGCCCGCCGTGCAAAGGGCAAAAAAATCCCCGGACCAGCCGGGGAAAATCATGTCATGAAATATCACAATTGCAGCGGCACAGCGACTCCACGTACTACTCTCACTACAACGTCCGCCCTACGCCGACACGCGCGGGCGAACGCATTCCCCCTTCGTTATACGGCCGCCGCCAGGGCAGCAGGCCGTTGCACCGGGCTTAGACCTTCTCGGCACGGCTGTAGCGCTTGCCGTCCGGGCTAACCGAACGCACCTGCACCTCACCGGACACAGCAGGCTTGGCCTTGGCGTCATAGCGCTGCCACTGCTTGCCGCCGTCGGTGGAGTACTCGATGCCCAACCCCGGCAGCGCGATATTCGCCTCCAGCTTGCCGCCCGCTACGCGTGCGCCCGGCACCGGCAGACGGTAAGCGACGCCGCCCTTGTCCAGCTTGGCCAGTTCACGCTGCCCCAGGATATTGGCGAAGCGCAGCCAGTCTTTCTCCAGCGTCTTGGTATCGACAAAGTGGGTTTCCCCGCCTTTGTATTCGCGGCCGGCGCGATAGTCCTGCTCCCAACCGGCGCGGTGCCAGGCGCGTTCAGCCACCGACAGCGCGCGTGGGAAGATCATGTATTCCATCTGCGGATCGGTGCGCTGGGTTTCGCTCCACAGCTGAGCGGACAGCCCGTAGGCGCCCGGCCACGGCTTGTCGCTCTTGGCGTTGAAGTGGTTGCCGTCGCGGTCGACCGAAGTTTCCGCGTTCTGCGGCATGTTGTCCGGCGCGAAGCTGAACACCTTGCGCTCGTCGCTGAAGCGGGTGCCCCAGTAGTAACCGCGCTCGTCCGGGTTCACCTCGTAAGGGAAGTCCATGTAGACGTAGTCCGGGTTGGAAACCACCACTTCATACCCTTTATTAACCCAGTCGTTGACGCTATCGAAACCGCCCCAGTACAGGGTATCCCAGAAGTTGACGCCCACGCGCGAGGTGGCGAACGCCTTCGCGTTCTCGGCGTCTTTCAGGCCGTCTTGCCAGGCCTGCATTCTGTCGATGCCGTGCGCCTTCACCAGCTTGCTGACCTCTTGGCCGAAGTAGCTCGGCAGATGCTCCATGTCGGCCACCTTGCCTTCTTTGATCATCGTCTGGCACACCTGCGACTTGGCCCACGGCTTGTCTTCGTTGCTCTGATCGATGATGCCTTTGCCCGGCTCCGGTTTCGCCTTATCGGTGTAGCCGGCGCCCAGGCGGATGTTTTTCGCTTCGTCGCCGCCAAAGTGCCAGGTCTTAATCGGCTGACCGGCTTCTTTATGCATCTGGGCAATCTCGCCAATCACCTTATCGACAAAGCGTTGGGAAGAATCCAGGCATGGGTTCAGGTAGCTCTGACGGTTAAAGAACTGCACGGAGGTGGTATTGGAGGTATCGGTCGGATCCACCAGGCGGAATTCGTTGGCCTCCTGCTCTTTCCCGGCGGCATGCAGCTTTTTATAGCGCGCTTCCATCGAGACCACCGCGGCGCGGGCGTGTGCCGGCATGTCGATCTCCGGGATCACCTCAATCTGGCGCGCCTGGGCGTATTTGATGATGTCGATATAGTCCTGACGACTGAAGAAGCCGCCGTAGGCGTCCGGCCCCTGGCCATACTGCGGCAGCAGGCAGGTGGTTTCGCTCAGATCATGGCAGCGCTGGCCGCCGACCTCCGTCAGCTCAGGCAAACCGGGGATCTCGATGCGCCAGCCTTCGTCATCGCTCAGGTGGAAGTGGAATTTGTTGAGCTTGTAGGCCGCCATCTGATCCAGCAGGCGCAGCACCGCGTCCTTCTTATGGAAATTGCGCGCCACGTCGAGGAAAATGCCGCGATACTGGAAGCGCGGCGCATCGCTGGCGTCGAGCGTGGCAATCTTGCCGCTGCCGTCGCTCGGCACTAACGACAGGATCGACTGCAGCCCGTAGAACACCCCGGCCTGATCGAAGCCGATCACCCGCGCCTCTTTCTTGCCGATTTTCAGCTCATAGGCGCCCGGCACCGCCATCGCGCCTTTAAACTTGCCCGGCTGGATGTCGGTCTTGATCGGATAGCCGTTGGCCTGAACCGGCACGCCCAGCAGCGCGAAGCGCTGGTTGACGACCTCCGCCGCCGGCTTGACCAGCGTGCTCAGATCCGGCGATACCCCCTTGCGTAAATCGACGTCCTGCGCGTGAACCTTCACCTGCATCGGCGTCGGCACGATCTGGCCGCGCAGCGCGCCGGCAGGCAGCGTCTGCAGATCGGCATTGCTGACAAAGCGCGAAGCCGGCGTCATCAGAATGTTTTTGTCGTCCTTGGTGCGCTTCCACTGGTCGCCGGTGAACGGCGCCACAAACTGGTCCAGGTTTTCGGTGTCGGTATTCGCCAGCATTTTCGGCTTGGCGTCGCCGGACGTGGCATACCAGCGCGGCAGGAAGTCGTTTCTGAACAGCTGCCAATATTCGGCGACCACCGGGATTTCCACCGCCTTACCGGCCGGGAAGCCGCTGAATTTGGCGGTCGGCTCCAGCTTGTACAGATCGCCGGTGAGGTGAGCAATCTTGAACTGGTCGTTGTCTACCCGCAGGGTCTGGCGCGGGCTGTGGAAATAGATGACCCAGTCTTTGCCGTCGATCGCCTGGCCGTCGTTGCTGAGGGTGAACAACACCCGGTTGCAAGAGGCCCAATCGGCGCCCAGCGCCGCGCAATCCACGCCGTTTTCGCCGGCGCGGTTATCCAGCATTTTTACGTTCAGCTTCAGCTGGCTCAGCTGATCCACCAGCTGTTGATCGGCCATGGCGTTTCCCATGCCGCCCAGGAACCCCATCGTTGCCGTCAACGCGGCTAATGCGCTCAGTTTGAATGCGTTCATGTTCTTGTCCTTCTTAATTATTGTTATCGCGAATTTCTTGCCACAGCTTGCCGCACTTGGCGTCGTAAGCCTGACCGTTACCGCTGTGCACCGCCATAATGCAGTTCTGATAATCCATCACCCGCACCGTTTCCTGCGCGGCGAACTGCTGGTGCTGCTTCTCTTGTTTCAGCACGTTCAGCACCGCCTTGCAGGGCTGCAGACGCTCCGGCGAACCTTCGGCGGTGTTGATGCAGGCGCTGTAAGCCTGCTTCAATTTGGCGTCTTCCGGCGGCGCGGCGGGTTGCGCACAGGCGCTCAAGGCCGCGGCGGCCGCCAACATCAGCATGATTTTTTTCATCGTTGAATTCCCTTAACTGCCCCCGGCGGCGAGGCCGGGGAACACATCAGAAGATGGTGAATGGCGCGATGACCATGAACTTGACGTCTTTCTCGTCCTGGAAGATGTTGCCGTAACCGCCGCCCCAGCTCGGGATGTTGGTGTGGTTGTCATACTGGGTGTAGTGCAGCTTGATCAGGGTGCCCTTGGCGCGCCCTTCCTGGATGGTGTACATCGCGTCCAGACTCCAGGCGCTCTCTTTCAGGCGCTGGCTCTGATCGTAGATCGGGTTGGTGCTCGGCTTGGCGTCCCAGGCGTAAACGTAGGAGCCGCCGACCGCCATGCCCGGCAGGTTCCAGTTGCTGAGGTCATACATCACGCCGGCGTACACCGCTTTCTCGCCGTTGGCGTTAAAGTCAGAGCGGTTATCCCACCACACGTCCAGACGACCGTTGGACGAGGCGTAGGTCGGGGTCATGCGCTGCA
This sequence comes from Serratia sp. SSNIH1, assembly GCF_002935055.1. Taxonomy (NCBI): domain Bacteria; kingdom Pseudomonadati; phylum Pseudomonadota; class Gammaproteobacteria; order Enterobacterales; family Yersiniaceae; genus Serratia; species Serratia sp. SSNIH1. The sequence goes on along the minus strand of NZ_CP026383.1, from coordinate 1,754,122 downwards.
GGAAGAAGCCCTGGTTGCCTTCCGCCTTGACCATGGTGCCTTCCAGACGCCAGTTGAATTGGCCGGTGGTGTAACCGAAGGTCAGCGCCTGCAGCCAGGCCAGGCCGTCGTAGATGCTGTTCGGATCGTTCTTGTCGCTGATGCGGTCTTCCGCACCGTAGAACTGGTAACTGGTGGTCAGCGGGTTGCCGAGCACATCGAATTTGTAAGACGCCTTGGTGAAGTATTGATTCACATAACCCTGCGCCTGGCCGAAGGCGGCTTCCAGCACCAGATCGTTTTTGAAATCGTACTTGGCGCCCAGCGAGTGCAGGTAGGAGACGCGCGTTTTCTTATCGTTCTGGCGGAAGTCGTCCATCTCGATATGCCACGGCGCCTTGTATTTGTCGGTCCACATGTAGGAGAAGCTCAACGCGCCGGCGTCGCCGTAGTCGAACTTGGCGCCGGCTTCGGCCCCCTGATAGGTGCCCGGCATAAAGCTCCAGTGCGGCGCCAGCAGGGTTTGGCCGCTCGGCTGAATATAGCCGGCGCGCGCCCAGACCGGGCCGTATTTGAATTTGGCGGCGGCTTTGTACAGGCTCACGCCGCCTTTGTCACCGGAATAGTCTTCGTCGTAGGTACGGTTTTTCGAGGAGAACGCGATCTCGTTCGGGTGGCCGCTGGCGCTGGATTCTGCCAGCTCGATGGCGGTAAAGGCACCGACGTCCAGACCAAACATGTCCCAGGCGTAGCCCGAAGCGAAATCCAGGCTCAGGTTGGCGGTGGAGTGCGACAGGTTGGTGGTGTATTGGTTGTAATCCTTGCTGTCCGGATTGAGATCTTTACGGTCGCGCTCACGTTGCCAGTAATAAATGCCGCCGGTCAGCGTGGAATCATCGATAAACCCTGCGGCTTTCGCCTCAGGCGCCATGGCAAACCCTGTTCCCAACAGCGCGCCCGCGACTGCGAGCGCCAGCGTTTTACGCTGAGCACCGTGCGTACCCATATTGAAATTCCTCTTTGACTTAACTTAAAAGTTGCAGCCGCCTGTGTTCACCACTGCCCTGCACGACTGCCAATAAAAAACCCGAACGGGTAAAAAATATTGCCGACGAGATGTTATTCCCACAGCACTAATTGCTACAGACAGACTATTTTTCGCGACGCGAATTATCAAACAAAAAATGCGGGGGATTTGTCAAAGTATGACAAGGAGCACATATCAGTGAGAATTTGTTACGCTGGCGATCATAGAGGCTGTCGAATAAAAAATTCAATTAAATCAGAATAAATTGAGATACCAGGTCAACCAGAGACGATTAATGGTTTCAGCCTGACCAAATTCGTCAGTCAGACGATAAAAATTGAGAGCGCTCTCCAAATGAAATTAATTCGCATCACGAATATATAAGAAAAAATGAAGACTAATAGAGCCAATATAAGAGAACTAATGGGTTAATGCGTCGCCATTAATTAAACGCATCCCGGATAAAATGAGAGAGAAATAGAGCGTGAGCTGAGCGCAGGCATAAAAAAGCGCGGCTTAAAGCCGCGCTGATTCATTAATTTTCGAGGCGAATAAGATTAGCCTTCGATTTTCGCCCAGGTGTCACGCAGGCCGACGGTGCGGTTAAACACCAGATGCTCGGCCGACGAGTGACGGTTGTCGGCGCAGAAGTAACCTTCACGCTCGAACTGATAGGCTTTCTCCGGCTGTGCAGCCGCCAGGCTCGGCTCGACGAAGCCGTGCTTGATGACCAGCGATTCCGGGTTGATGGTGGAGAGGAAATCCTCCGCCGCGCCCGGATTAGGCACGCTGAACAGGCGATCGTACAGGCGAATTTCCGCCGGCAGCGCGTGCGTCGCTGACACCCAGTGGATCACGCCCTTCACCTTGCGGCCGTCGGCAGGATCTTTGCTCAGCGTTTCCGCATCGTAGCTGCAGAAGATGGTGGCGATCTCGCCCGCTTCGTCCTTCTCGACGCGCTCGGCCTTGATCACGTACGCATTGCGCAGACGCACTTCCTTGCCCAGCACCAGACGCTTGTACTGCTTGTTGGCTTCTTCGCGGAAGTCGGCGCGATCGATATAGATCTCGCGGCTGAACGGCACATCGCGGCTGCCCATTTCCGGTTTGTTCGGGTGGTTAGGCATGGTGACCATTTCCACCGCATCGCCCATGTTCTCGATGACGATTTTCACCGGATCCAGCACCGCCATAGCGCGCGGCGCGTTCTCGTTCAGATCGTCGCGGATGCAGGATTCCAGCGCCACCATCTCGACGTTGTTGTCTTGCTTGGTCACGCCGATGCGCAGGCAGAACTCGCGAATCGAGGCGGCGGTATAACCGCGACGGCGCAGACCGGAGACGGTCGGCATACGGGGATCGTCCCAGCCCTCGACGATCTTCTCGGCCACCAGCTGGTGCAGCTTGCGCTTCGACATGATGGCGTATTCGAGGTTGAGACGCGAAAACTCGTACTGACGCGGGTGGCAAGGAATGGTGATGTTATCCAGCACCCAGTCATACAGACGGCGGTTATCCTGGAATTCCAGGGTGCACAGCGAATGGGTGATCCCTTCCAGCGCATCGGAAATGCAGTGGGTGAAATCGTACATCGGATAGATGCACCATTTGTTACCGGTCTGGTGGTGTTCGGCGAACTTGATGCGGTACAGCACCGGATCGCGCATCACGATAAACGGCGAAGCCATATCGATCTTGGCGCGCAGGCAGGCGGCGCCTTCGGCGAACTCGCCGTTGCGCATCTTCTCGAACAGCGCCAGGTTCTCTTCCACGCTGCGGCCGCGGTACGGGCTGTCTTTACCGGGCGCGGTCAGGGTGCCGCGATATTCACGGATCTGCTCCGGCGACAGCTCATCGACGTAGGCCAGGCCCTTGGTGATCAGCTCAACCGCATACTGGTGCAGCTGATCGAAATAGTCTGAGGAGTAACGAACGTTGCCGCTCCACTCAAAGCCCAGCCACTCCACGTCGTGCTTGATTGACTCCACGAACTCGATGTCTTCTTTCACCGGGTTGGTGTCATCGAAACGCAGGTTGCACTGGCCCTGATAGTCCTTGGCGATGCCGAAGTTCAGGCAGATGGACTTGGCGTGGCCGATATGCAGATAGCCGTTAGGCTCCGGTGGGAAGCGGGTATGTACCGACGTGTGTTTCCCCGACGCCAGATCTTCATCGACGATCTGACGGATAAAATTGGTTGGGCGGGCTTCAGCCTCACTCATTTCACTGTTCCTCAATGCAAAGCGCTACACATAACCGCCTATGATCCAACAAGCCACGTCTGGAAACAACCGTTTGTTTCACGAAAAATGCGGCGCGTTGCACCGTCGGCGCGCAGCGCACCGCCGTGGGGCGAAACGGAATAAAAAAAGCGGGAAGAGATCGCTCTCTTCCCGCCAAGTCGGGGCAAACTCCGCCATGATGCGTGGCCGGCCCCCGGTACTACTCAGGTAAAAACGGCCTTACTTTTGGATCTCGTACAGCTTGGTCTGACCGGCGACGACAGAGCCGCTGGCCAGCGCCGCCAGGCCGGCGTAGTCGTCAGAGTTGCTGACCACCACCGGGCTTATCATCGAACGCGCGTTAGCGTTCAGATAATCCAGATCCAGTTCCAGAATCGGTTGACCGGCTTTCACTTCCGCGCCCTCTTCCACCAGGCGTTTGAAGCCCTGGCCTTCCAGCGCGACGGTGTCGATCCCCATGTGCACCACGATCTCGGCGCCCTTGTCGGTTTCCAGGCAGAACGCGTGGTTGGTATTGAAGATTTTCACCACGGTGCCGTCCGCCGGCGCCACGACGATGTTGTCGGTCGGGCGAATCGCCAGGCCGTCACCTACCGCCTTGCTGGCGAAAGCTTCGTCCGGCACCTGATCGAGCGCCACGACTTCACCGGTCACCGGCGCCACCAGCGTTTCAAACGCGGTTTTCGGTGCGTTCGGTACCGCCTGCGGTTTGGCTTCCGCCGCAGGAGCCGCCGCCGGGGCCGCCGCTGCCGCTACCGGGCCGGCGGCAATCACATTGCGCATTGCGCTGGCGATAAGTTCAGCACGGGTGCCGACGATCACTTGCACGCTCTGCTTGTTCAGGCGGATAACGCCGGATGCGCCGAGGCGTTTCGCCAATGCGTCGTTCACCAGCGCGGAATCTTTCACGTTCAAACGCAGGCGGGTAATGCAGGCGTCGATGCCGGTCAGGTTGTCGGAACCGCCAATCGCGCCGACGTAGCGACGGGCCAGCGTGGTAGTTTCGTTCTCGTCTTTACCGGCGTTGCTGTTGACGTTGACGTCATAACCGTCGGTTTCGTCACCGGCAACCGCCAGCTCGCGGCCCGGGGTCATCAGGTTGAATTTATTGATGGTGAAGCGGAACACCACATAGTAGATAACGAAGAACACCAGACCTTGCGGGATCAGCATGTACCAGTGGGTCGCCAACGGGTTGCGCGACGACAGCACCATATCCACCAAACCGGCGCTGAAGCCGAAACCGGCAATCCAGTGCATGCTGGCGGCGATGAAGACGGAAATCCCGGTCAAGATCGCGTGAAGCACATACAGCACCGGCGCCACAAACATGAAGGAGAATTCCAGCGGTTCGGTGATGCCGGTAAAGAAGGCAGCGAATGCCCCCGCCATCATGATCCCCAGCACTTTCGCCTTATTCTCAGGGCGCGCGCAGTGATAGATAGCCAGCGCTGCGCCCGGCAGACCAAACATCATGATCGGGAAGAAGCCCGCCTGATAACGGCCGGTGATGCCGACGACCGCTTTACCGGCTTCGATCGACTGCTGGCCGCCGAGGAAGTTAGGGATATCGTTGATGCCGGCCACGTCGAACCAGAACACCGAGTTCAGTGCGTGGTGCAGGCCGACCGGGATCAGCAGACGGTTGAAGAAGGCATAGATGCCCGCGCCGACGGAGCCCAATTTCTGGATGTGTTCGCCGAAGCTCACCAGAGCGCCGAACACCACTGGCCAGACGAACATCAGGATGTAAGCAACCAGGATCATCAGGAAGGAAATGAGGATCGGCACCAGGCGGCGGCCGCTGAAGAACGACAGCGCCTTAGGCAGCTCGACGCCGCTGAAGCGGTTATACACTTCGGCGGAGATGATCCCCACCAGAATACCGACGAACTGGTTTTCAATTTTGCCGAACGCGGCAGGCACCTGATCGAGGGGGATCTTCTGAATCATCGACACGGCGGCCGGTGAACAGAGGGTGGTCAGCACCAGGAAACCGACGAAGCCGGTCAGTGCGGCAGAGCCGTCCTTGTCTTTGGACATGCCGTAGGCCACACCGATGGCGAACAGCACGGCCATATGATCGATAATGGCTGAACCGGATTTGATAAATAATGCGGCAAGCGCGTTGTCGCCGCCCCAACCAACAGGGTCAATCCAGTACCCGACGCCCATCAAGATGGCGGCGGCAGGCAGCGTGGCCACCGGCACCATCAGCGCCCGTCCCACCTTTTGCAAATAACTAAGAATGTTCACCTTTTCCCCCTATGTTGTCCGCGGACGGACCCTATTAGTAGTTTATTTGGATCTCTCACTACCTTTTTAGAAACAATGCTTGGCACGTATCACTCATGCCGAGTGTAAAAAATTTATTTTGTATCGCAAATTAAAACCTCCCTTTTTGTGATAAATATCACCAAAAAGTAGTCTTTACCTCCCAGATTGCTGGCCATCACACAAAACTTATTTTATCATTCAAAAAATCAACCGGACGGACGATTCACGCGAGAATCATAAAGCTGGGTTACGCTTACGACTCCCGCAGGCCCGTACAGTATAGCTTTAGTTTACTTATCCCAAGAGGTGTTAGATGAGACTTATCCCACTGAAAGATACCGCACAAGTCGGCAAATGGGCCGCGCGTCATATCGTTCAACGCATCAACGCATTCAAGCCAACCGCAGAGCGCCCGTTTGTCCTCGGCCTGCCCACCGGCGGTACGCCGCTGGAAGCCTACAAACATCTGATTGCGATGCACAAAGCAGGTGAAGTAAGCTTTAAGCATGTTGTGACTTTCAACATGGACGAGTACGTTGGCCTGCCGCAGGAACACCCGGAAAGCTACCACACCTTCATGTACCGCAACTTCTTTGACCACGTTGATATCCCTCGTGAAAATATCAACCTGCTGAACGGCAACGCCGCGGATGTCAACGCCGAGTGCCGCCAGTACGAAGAGAAGATCAAGTCTTACGGCAAAATTAACCTGTTCATGGGGGGCGTGGGCATCGACGGCCATATCGCGTTCAACGAGCCGGCTTCGTCTCTGGGTTCGCGCACCCGCATCAAAACGCTGACCGAAGACACCCGCATCGCCAACTCGCGCTTCTTCGGCGGCGATGTCAGCCTGGTGCCGAAATATGCGCTGACCGTCGGCGTGGGCACGCTGCTGGACGCGGAAGAAGTGATGATCCTGGTGACTGGCCACGCCAAGGCGCAGGCGCTGGAAGCCGCGGTGGAAGGCAACATCAACCACATGTGGACCATCAGCTGCCTGCAGCTGCACGCCAAAGCGGTCGTGGTGTGCGACGAGCCGGCTACTATGGAGCTGAAAGTCAAAACCGTCAAATATTTCCGTGAGTTAGAAGCGGAAAGCGTAAAAAGTCTTTAATCTTTGCAGGGGGCTACGATGTTCGCTTTAACCCACGGCCGGATCTATACCGGCCACGACGTACTTGATGACCATGCAGTCATTATCGCTGATGGGCTGATCGAGAGAGTCTGCCCGGCGGCTGAATTGCCCGCCGGCATCGAAACGCGCGACCTGGGTGGCGCCATCCTGGCCCCCGGGCTTATCGACGTGCAGCTGAACGGCTGCGGCGGCGTCCAGTTCAACGATTCGCTGGAAGCGATTTCGGAAGAAACGCTGGAGATCATGCAGCGCGCCAACGAGAAATCCGGCTGCACCAGCTATCTGCCGACGCTGATCACCAGCAGCGACGAATTCATGAAGCACAGCGTCGACGTGATGCGCGCTTATCTGAAAAAGCACCAAAACCAGGCGCTGGGCCTGCACCTGGAAGGGCCCTACCTCAGCCCGGTGAAAAAAGGCACCCATAACCCGGCGTTCATTCGCAAGCCAACGCAGGACATGATCGATTACCTGTGCGCCAACGCCGACGTGATCACCAAGGTGACGCTGGCGCCGGAAATGGTTGAGCCGCACGTTATCAAGCAGTTGACCGAGGCCGGCATCGTGGTCTCCGCCGGCCACTCGAACGCCACCTACGATCAGGCACGCACCGGCTTCGCCGCCGGCATCAGCTTCGCCACCCACCTGTACAACGCCATGCCGTATATCACCGGCCGCGAACCGGGGCTGATGGGGGCGATCTTCGATACGCCGGAGGTCTATACCGGCATCATCGCCGACGGCCATCACGTGGCCTGGGCGAGTATCCGTAACGCCAAACGCCTGAAAGGTGATAAATTGGTATTGGTCACCGACGCGACCGCACCGGCAGGTGCAGATATTGACCAATTTATTTTCGCCGGTAAAACAATATACTATCGGGATGGGCTGTGCGTGGATGAGAACGGTACCCTGAGCGGTTCCGCGCTGACCATGATCGAAGCGGTGCAAAACAGTGTCGAGCATATCGGCATCGCGCTGGACGAAGCGCTGCGCATGGCGACGCTGTATCCGGCGCGCGCCATCGGCGTCGAGCAGCGTCTGGGCACTATCGAAGCCGGCAAGGTGGCTAACCTGACCGCCTTCACCCGTGATTTCAAGATCACCAAAACGCTCGTTAACGGTAACGAGGTTTAATTCAATGAACAGCGAGTAACATTATTGATGAGCACTGGCGGACAAGCACAAATAGGGAACGTTGACTTAGTCAAACAGCTTAACGGCGCGGCAGTTTACCGCCTGATCGACCAGCAGGGCCCGATCTCGCGCATTCAAATTGCCGAACTCAGCCAGCTTGCTCCCGCCAGCGTCACCAAAATTACTCGCCAGCTGCTGGAGCGCGGGCTGATCAAAGAAGTCGATCAGCAAGCCTCCACCGGCGGCCGCCGCGCGATCTCCATCGTGTCGGAAACCCGTCATTTCCATACCGTCGCGGTGCGTCTCGGCCGCCACGACGCCACCATCACCCTGTATGACATGAGCGGTAAATCGCTCAGCGAAGAACACTATCCGCTGCCGGAACGCACCCAGGAAACGCTGGAAAATGCGCTGTTCGCCGCCATCGCCCAATTCATCGAAGCAAACCAGCGCCGCCTGCGCGAGCTGATCGCCATCGCGGTGATCCTGCCCGGCCTGGTGGATCCGGCGCTGGGCGTGGTGCGCTACATGCCGCACATCAGCGTCAGCAACTGGGCGCTGGTCGACAACCTGCAGCAGCGCTTCAACGTCACCAGCTTCGTCGGCCACGACATCCGCAGCCTGGCGCTGGCGGAGCACTACTTCGGTGCTACCCGCGACTGCGAAGACTCGATTCTGGTGCGACTGCACCGCGGTACCGGCGCCGGCATCATCGTCAACGGGCAGATTTTTCTCGGCAATAACGGCAACGTCGGCGAAATCGGCCATATCCAGATCGATCCGCTGGGTGAACGCTGCCACTGCGGCAACTTCGGCTGCCTGGAAACCGTAGCCGCCAACGCGGCGATCGAACAGCGCGTGCGCCAGCTGCTGAGCCAGGGCTACCCGAGCAAACTGACGCTGGAAGACTGCGGCATCAACGCCATCTGCAAGGCCGCCAACCGCGGCGATCTGCTGGCCAGCGAAGTGATCGAACACGTCGGCCGCTATCTGGGCAAGGCGGTGGCCATCGCCATCAACCTGTTCAACCCGCAGAAGGTGGTGATCGCCGGTGAGATCACCGAAGCGGACAAGGTGCTGCTGCCGGCGATCCAGAGCTGCATCAATACCCAGGTGCTGAAGGACTTCCGCAAAAATCTGCCGGTGGTGACCTCCGAACTCAATCATCGCTCGGCGATCGGCGCTTTCGCCCTGGCCAAACGCGCGATGCTCAACGGCGTGCTCTTGCAGCGATTGCTGGAAAGCTGATCCGCCGCTTCTGGCAGGTGTGTTATCGTCACCCCTTGCCTGCCGTAATCATGAGAAACAGCAACAAATGAAAATCAAAAACGTTATATGCGATATCGACGGCGTGCTGCTGCATGACAATACGCCGGTGCCCGGCGCCGATCTGTTCCTGGCGCGCATCCAGGAACAAGGCATGCCGCTGGTGGTGCTGACCAACTACCCGTCACAGACCGCGCAGGATCTGGCGAACCGCTTCGCCGCCGCCGGGCTGGAAGTGCCGGAGAGCGCGTTCTATACCTCGGCGATGGCCACCGCCGATTTCCTGCGCCGCCAGGAAGGCAAAAAAGCCTACGTGGTCGGCGAAGGCGCCCTGATCCATGAGCTGTACAAAGCCGGTTTCACCATCACCGACATCAACCCGGATTTCGTGATCGTCGGTGAAACCCGCTCTTACAACTGGGACATGATGCACAAGGCCGCCTACTTCGTCAGTAACGGCGCACGCTTTATCGCCACCAACCCAGATAGCCACGGCCACGGCTTCTCGCCGGCCTGCGGCGCGCTGTGCGCCCCCATCGAGAAGATCACCGGCCGCAAGCCGTTTTACGTCGGCAAGCCCAGCCCGTGGATCATTCGCGCCGCATTGAACAAAATGCAGGCGCACTCGGAAGAGACGGTGATCGTCGGCGACAACCTGCGCACCGACATTCTGGCGGGCTTCCAGGCCGGTCTGGAAACCGTGCTGGTGCTGTCCGGCGTCTCCACGCTGAGCGACATCGAAACCATGCCGTTCCGCCCGAGCTACGTCTACCCTTCCGTTGCCGATATCACCATCTTCTGATGCATTTATGGCGGCTGCCCGGCCGCCATTATTTCTCTCTTCCTGACCGCAGTTTGAATTTAATTCGTTCATGGCCACAAAAGGTTTCAGCCTGCCTGCGCTAAAAATCCTCATTATAACCTTACGCCCCGCCAATAGCTGATATTGCCGGCCAGCGGAAAACCTTTACCCCTAATTAATGAGGCTACCATGAGCACAGATAACATGATCAATGCCGCCGCCGATGACGCAGCCATTATGCCGACTATCGCCAATAAAAAAATCCTGATGGGTTTTTGGCACAACTGGGCCGCCGGCGCCAGTGACGGCTATCAGCAAGGCCAGTTCGCCAATATGAACCTGACCGATATTCCTGCCGAATACAACGTGGTGGCCGTCGCCTTTATGAAAGGCCAGGGCATCCCAACCTTCAAACCTTACAACCTGTCCGACGCCGAGTTCCGCCGCCAGGTGGGCGTGCTGAACAGCCAGGGCCGCGCGGTGCTGATCTCCCTCGGCGGCGCAGACGCGCATATCGAGCTGAAAACCGGCGACGAAGATAAGCTGAAAGACGAGATTATTCGTCTGGTGGAAGTCTATGGCTTCGATGGCCTGGATATCGATTTGGAACAGGCGGCGATCGGCGCCGCCAATAATAAAACCGTTTTGCCTGCGGCATTGAAAAAAGTAAAAGACTATTACGCCGCGCAGGGGAAAAACTTTATTATCAGCATGGCGCCGGAATTCCCGTATTTACGCACCAACGGCACCTACCTGGATTATATCAACGCCCTCGAAGGCTATTATGACTTTATCGCGCCGCAATATTATAACCAGGGTGGCGACGGTATTTGGGTGGACGAGCTCAACGCCTGGATCACACAAAATAACGACGCCATGAAAGAGGACTTCCTCTACTACCTGACGGAAAGCCTGGTCACCGGCACCCGCGGCTATGCAAAGATCCCTGCAGCAAAATTCGTCATCGGTCTGCCGAGCAACAACGATGCCGCCGCCACCGGCTACGTAGTCAACAAACAGGCGGTATATAACGCCTTCTCCCGTCTCGACGCCAAGAACCTGTCGATCAAAGGCCTGATGACCTGGTCAATCAACTGGGACAACGGCAAGAGCAAGGCCGGCGTGGCCTACAATTGGGAGTTCAAAACCCGCTACGCGCCGCTGATTCAGGGCGGCGTCACCCCGCCGCCGGGAAAGCCTAATGCGCCGACGGCGCTGACGGTCGCCGAGCTGGGCGCCACCTCGCTGAAGCTGAGCTGGGCCGCCGCCACCGGGGCCTTACCGATCGCCAGCTACACCGTCTACCGCAACGGCAACCCGATCGGCCAGACCACCGGCCTGTCGCTGGCCGACGGCGGCCTGACGCCGGCCACCCAGTACAGCTACTTCGTTACCGCAACCGACAGCCAAGGCAATACCTCGCTGCCGAGCAGCGCGCTGGCGGTCAAAACCGCCAACGACGGCACGCCGCCCGATCCGGGGGCGCCCGAGTGGCAGAACAACCACAGCTACAAAGCCGGCGACGTGGTGAGTTATAAAGGCAAGAAATACACCTGTATCCAGGCGCACACCTCCAACGCCGGCTGGACGCCGGACGCCGCCTTCACCCTGTGGCAGCTCATCGCCTAATCGCTAATCGATTGCCGGCCAGACCGGCCGGCAATCCCGTCATTACGCTAAAAATTGCATAATCGCCAATTTTTCCCGCCAATAACTGAAAATCCGTTAAAAATCGCAGCCACGCAAACAACTATTTCTCAGCGTATGGCTAAAACGCTTGCATCTCCTGCAGCTTTAGGCGCATTTTCATAACCACAGCGCAGCAAAACCGCTTTATCGCTGATGAATCGGCAATGCTGCCCATAACAGTAAAAAACAACATCACAGTCATGAAAGCCCGTTAGGAGAGTTGTATGTGTTCTATTTTCGGTGTGCTCGATCTGAAGTCCGATCCCGTTGAACTGCGTAAGAAAGCGCTGGAGCTGTCGCGCCTGATGCGCCACCGCGGCCCGGATTGGTCCGGCGTCTACGCCAGCGACAAAGCCATTTTGGCCCACGAACGCCTGTCGATCGTCGACGTCAACAACGGCGCTCAACCGCTGTACAACGCCGCGCACACCCACGTTCTGGCGGTCAACGGCGAAATTTACAACCACCAGGCGCTGCGCCAACAGCTGAGCGACCGCTACGCGTTCCAGACCGGGTCCGACTGTGAAGTGATCCTGGCGCTGTATCAGGAGAAAGGCCCGGACTTTCTCGACGATCTGCAAGGCATGTTCGCCTTCGCCCTGTATGACACCGAAAAAGACGCTTACCTGATCGGCCGCGATCATCTGGGCATCATCCCGCTGTACATGGGCCACGACGAGCACGGCAACCTGTACGTCGCTTCGGAAATGAAAGCGCTGGTGCCGGTGTGCCGCACCATCAAGGAATTCCCGGCCGGCAGCTACCTGTGGAGCCAGGACGGTGAGATCCGCGAATACTATCGCCGCGACTGGTTCGATTACGACAGCGTCAAAGACAACGTGACCGACGCCGCCGCCTTGCGCACCGCGCTGGAAGAGTCGGTGAAAAGCCACCTGATGTCCGACGTGCCTTACGGCGTGCTGCTGTCGGGCGGGCTGGATTCCTCTGTCATCTCGGCGATCACCAAGAAGTACGCCGCGCGCCGCGTGGAAGATCAGGAACGCAGCGAAGCCTGGTGGCCGCAGCTGCACTCCTTCGCCGTCGGCCTGGAAGGCTCGCCGGATCTGCGCGCCGCGCAGGAGGTCGCCAACCATCTGGGCACCGTGCACCATGAGATCCACTTCACCGTGCAGGAAGGCCTGGACGCCATCCGCGACGTGATTTACTACATCGAAACCTATGACGTCACCACCATTCGCGCCTCGACGCCAATGTACCTGATGTCGCGCAAAATCAAGGCGATGGGCATCAAGATGGTGCTCTCCGGCGAAGGTGCGGACGAAGTGTTCGGCGGCTACCTTTACTTCCATAAGGCGCCGGACGCCCGCGAATTCCACGAAGAGACCGTGCGCAAGCTGCTGGCGCTGCATATGTTCGACTGCGCGCGCGCCAACAAGGCGATGTCCGCCTGGGGCGTTGAGGCCCGCGTGCCGTTCCTGGACAAGAAATTCCTCGACGTGGCGATGCGCATCAACCCGAAAGATAAAATGTGCGGCAACGGCAAAATGGAAAAACACATCGTCCGCGAATGTTTCGAGTCCTATTTGCCGGCCAGCGTGGCCTGGCGCCAGAAAGAGCAGTTCTCCGACGGCGTTGGCTACAGCTGGATCGACACGCTAAAAGAGGTCGCTGCGCAGCAAATCAGCGATCAACAGCTCGAAACCGCGCGTTTCCGCTTCCCGTACAACACGCCGACCTCTAAAGAAGGCTACCTGTATCGCGAAATCTTCGAGGAGCTGTTCCCGCTGCCGAGCGCCGCCGAATGCGTGCCGGGCGGCCCGTCCGTCGCCTGCTCGTCCGCCAAGGCCATCGAATGGGACGAATCGTTCAAGAAGATGGACGATCCTTCCGGCCGCGCCGTTGGCGTGCACCAGGCCGCCTATAAATAATCGCGCGGCGTTTTCCCCAAGGCGGGCCTTTTGGCCCGCCTTTTGTTGCCTTTTCCCCCCGCCAACTGCCTGAATTGCCGATTTTATCGCCATAATGTTCACAACCCAGACAAACGGCGCTTCCCGGCACTTTTTCGGGAAAAAACTTGTTGACGCAAATCGGTCATATACGCATAATGCGCCCCGCAACGCCGATGAAGGCAAAGCAAAAAAAGAGGGCTACGTAGCTCAGCTGGTTAGAGCACATCACTCATAATGATGGGGTCACAGGTTCGAATCCCGTCGTAGCCACCATCTCTTTTTTGCATTGCGGGAGTGGCGAAATTGGTAGACGCACCAGATTTAGGTTCTGGCGCCGCAAGGTGTGCGAGTTCAAGTCTCGCCTCCCGCACCATTTCTCTTCATCGTCGGCGCAGTATGTTGATGGGGTATCGCCAAGCGGTAAGGCACCGGTTTTTGATACCGGCATTCCCTGGTTCGAATCCAGGTACCCCAGCCATATTCTTTCGAGAATGGGGTTTCAACATAAGATTTGTTTGCAGGTGGGGTATCGCCAAGCGGTAAGGCACCGGTTTTTGATACCGGCATTCCCTGGTTCGAATCCAGGTACCCCAGCCATAACAAACTGCTTGCAAATCAAAGAAGTAAAAAGTAACATCGGCTACGTAGCTCAGCTGGTTAGAGCACATCACTCATAATGATGGGGTCACAGGTTCAAATCCCGTCGTAGCCACCATAATTGGGGTGTCGCCAAGCGGTAAGGCTCTGGTTTCTGATACCAGCATACCCAGGTTCGAATCCTGGCACCCCAGCCATATTTAGAAAAGCCCGCTTCGGCGGGCTTTTTGCTGTCCGGCGTTCAGCCAATCCTAACGGGCCCAGCCGCAGCTGAGCCCTGTCGGTTACAATCCCAACGCGTACTTCAACGCATGCTCTTTCAGCTTGCCCGCCCGCTGCGCGGCCATCAGCGCCAGATTGCGCGCCACGTTCAGCGGCGCCAGGTTATTGCTGAAAGCGGTATAGAATAGATCCATGCCGCTCTGCATCAGCAAATTGTCGGTACGGCGGCGGCGCTGATAACGCAGCAGTACCGCCTCGCTGCTCCAGTCCTCTCCCTGCTCCCGCGCATCGCTCAATACGTTCAGCAAGGCATCCACGTCGCGATACCCCAGATTGACGCCCTGCCCCGCCAGCGGATTGATGGTATGCGCCGCATCCCCCAGCAGTGCCAACCCCGGCAGCACGTAACGCTGCGCATGACGCCGCGTCAGCGGGAACGAACCGGCGGCGTGCACCTTGACCGGGCCCAGTCGCGCCGGGAAAGCGGCGGCGATCTCACGCTCCAGCTGCGCCGGCGGCATCGCCTGCAGCTGGCGAATGCGCTGCGGGCTGTCATACCACACCAGCGACGCCCAGCTGTCGTACAGCGGCAGGAAGGCACGCGGCCCGGACGGGAAGAAACGCTGCCAGGTCACATCCTGCTGCGGCGCGCCGGTATCGACGGTGATCAACATGCACGCCTGACGATACTGCCAGCCGTTGGTGCCGATCGCCGCCAGCTTGCGCACCTGCGAGTTGGCGCCGTCGGCGCCGACAACCAGGCGCGCCTGCAGCGTCTCGCCGCCGTCCAGCGTCAGCTGCCAGGCATTGTCCGCCCGCTGCAGCGATTGCAGCCTGGCGGGGCACAGCAGCGTCAGGTTGGCGCACTGCGCGAACTGCTGCCACAGCGCCAGCTGCAGAATGCGGTTTTCCACCATAAAGCCCAGCTCGGGCAACCCCAGGGACACCGCGTCGAACGCCACGCGCGACGACGCCCATTCCCAGGTCTCCAGCCGGCGATACGGCGCCGTGCGCATCGCCGTCACGGCCTGCCAGGCGCCGAGCTGTTTCAGCAGCCCCACCGAAGTGCAGCCGATAGCGGAAATGCGCAGATCCGGCGGGCTTTGCGCCTCGAACGCCTGCGGCGCCTGATGTTCCAGCAACGCCACCGACCAGCCCGCCTGTGCCAGCCCCAGGGCCGCCGCCGCGCCGACCATGCCGCCGCCCACCACCACCGCGTCATACCGATTTTGAGATGTCTTCATATTGGCTATGTTTTCTGTATGAATGGTCGCCATCCCACCCGGCATGGCGTTTTACGCAGTGTACCGGATTTTCGCTTCGGCTTCAGGTCGCGTGCCATTTTCCCCCGCGCTGGTCACAACGGCGGCAAATGATTACAATACGCGCCCTGCATGTCGCGTAACGCAACTTTCGCTCCGCACTGAGTAATGGCAAGTCAATGACGAAAAAACTACATATCAAAACCTGGGGCTGCCAGATGAACGAGTATGATTCATCGAAAATGGCCGACCTGTTGAACAGCACGCACGGCTTCGAGTGGACCGAAAATGCCGAAGAGGCGGACGTGCTGCTGCTGAACACCTGCTCAATCCGTGAAAAAGCGCAGGAGAAAGTTTTCGCCATGCTGGGGCGCTGGCGCTTGCTGAAAGAAAAGAATCCGTCGGTGATCATCGGCGTCGGCGGTTGCGTGGCCTCGCAAGAAGGCGAACTGATCCGCAGCCGCGCGCCCTGCGTCGACGTGGTATTCGGCCCGCAGACCCTGCACCGCCTGCCGGAAATGATCAATCACGTTCAGGGCACCCGCAGCCCGGTGGTCGACATCAGCTTCCCGGAGATCGAAAAATTCGACCGTCTGCCGGAACCGCGCGCCGAAGGCCCGACCGCATTCGTGTCGATCATGGAAGGCTGCAACAAATACTGCACCTTCTGCGTGGTGCCTTACACCCGCGGCGAAGAAGTGAGCCGCCCGAGCGACGACGTGCTGTTCGAAATCGCCCAACTGGCGGCGCAGGGCGTGCGCGAGGTCAACCTGCTCGGCCAAAACGTCAACGCTTACCGCGGCGCCACGCATGACGGCGAGATCTGTTCGTTCGCCGAACTGCTGCGCCTGGTCGCGGCCATCGACGGCATCGATCGCATTCGCTTCACCACCAGCCACCCTATCGAGTTCACCGATGACATCATCGCGGTGTACGAAGACACGCCGGAGCTGGTCAGCTTCCTGCATCTGCCGGTGCAGAGCGGTTCGGATCGCATCCTGACCATGATGAAACGTGCGCACACCGCGCTGGAGTACAAGGCGATTATCCGCAAGCTGCGCAAGGCGCGGCCGGCCATTCAGCTCAGCTCCGATTTCATCGTCGGTTTCCCGGGCGAAAGCCAGGCCGACTTCGAACAGACCATGAACCTGATCGCCGACGTCAATTTCGACGTCAGCTTCAGCTTCATCTATTCGTCGCGCCCGGGCACCCCGGCGGCGGACATGGTCGACGACGTCAGCGAAGAAGAGAAAAAACAGCGGCTGTATATTCTGCAGGATCGCATCAACCAGCAGGCGCTGCAGTTCAGCCGCCGCATGCTCGGCACCGTCCAGCGCATTCTGGTGGAGGGCACCTCGCGCAAAAGCGTGATGGAACTGGCCGGGCGCACGGAGTGCAACCGTGTGGTAAACTTCGAGGGCACGCCCGACATGATCGGCCAGTTCGTCGACGTGGAAATTACCGAGGTGCTGACCAACACCCTGCGTGGCGCAGTAGTGCGCACCGAACAGCAGATGGATCTGCGCGTACATGAATCCCCGCAGTCGGTGATCGCCCGTACCCGCAAAGAAAACGCGCTGGGCGTCGGCATTTACCAGCCCTGACGCCGCGGCGGCCGCCTTATCGCCGCCCATTCGCGCTACTCCTTACCGTTTCTCCGCCGGGCGCCCGCGCCCGGTGATTTTCTTTTTTATTTTTTTATTGTTGAAGAGGCGACATAACATGCAACTCCCACACTGCCCGAAGTGCAACTCAGAATACACCTACCAGGACAATGCCCTGTTCATCTGCCCTGAGTGCGCCCACGAGTGGAGCGACAGCACCCCGGCGGAAGATCAGGACGCGCTGATCGTCAAAGACGCCAACGGCAACCTGCTGGCGGACGGCGATGCGGTCACCGTGATCAAAGACCTGAAGGTCAAAGGCAGCTCCTCGATGCTGAAGATCGGCACCAAGGTGAAAAACATTCGCCTGGTCGAAGGCGATCACAACATCGACTGCAAAATCGACGGCTTCGGCCCGATGAAGCTGAAATCCGAGTTCGTGAAAAAGAACTGATTCACGGCGGCCTTGTTCAGTGATGACGCGGCGGGCTTTGCGCCCCGCCGCGTTTTTTCCTTATCTTCCCTTGAATTCCGCCGATGGCGCACAGATAGATCAGCGGTAAACTTGCGCCGTTGCGGCGCACCATGAATAATTCAAGAAAGAGAGTATTCAGGCTCGTCCTGAACGCGCGCGTCCCGAACGCGCTATGTGACATCAACCAGGCCCGATGTGACCTAGAGGAATAGTTTGAACGTCGCAACACAAGAAATTTTGTTAGAGCCCGCAGACAATAAGCGTTTGCTCAGCCTGTGCGGCCCGTTTGATGACAACATCAAGCAACTCGAGCGCCGATTGGGCATTGAAATCAATCGCCGCGACAACCGTTTCAAGCTGGTCGGCAAAAACCTGTGCGTGGTTGCCGCCGCCGATATCCTGCGCCATCTGTACGTGGATACCGCGCCGATTCGCGGCGTGATCCCGGATATCGATCCGGAGCAAATCCACCTGGCTATCAAAGAGAGCCGGGTGTTGGAACAGGTGGCCGACAGCGTGCCGGATTACGGCAAGGCGGTCACCATTAAAACCAAGCGCGGCATGGTGAAACCGCGTACGCCTAACCAGGCGCAGTACATCGCCAACATTCTCGATCACGACATCACCTTCGGTATCGGCCCGGCGGGCACCGGCAAAACCTACCTGGCGGTTGCCGCCGCGGTGGATGCGCTGGAGCGCCAGGAAATTCGCCGCATTTTGCTGACCCGCCCTGCGGTCGAAGCCGGCGAAAAACTGGGCTTCCTGCCCGGCGATCTGAGCCAGAAGGTCGATCCTTACCTGCGCCCGCTGTACGACGCCCTGTTCGAGATGCTGGGCTTCGAGCGCGTGGAGAAGCTCATCGAGCGCAACGTGATCGAAGTCGCGCCGCTGGCCTATATGCGCGGCCGTACGCTGAACGACGCCTTTATCATTCTGGATGAGAGCCAGAACACCACCATCGAACAGATGAAGATGTTCCTGACGCGCATCGGCTTTAACTCGAAGGCGGTCATCACCGGCGACGTCACCCAGATCGACCTGCCGCGCAACCAGAAATCCGGCCTGCGCCACGCGGTGGAAGTGCTGTCGGACGTGGAAGAACTGAGCTTCAACTTCTTCCACAGCGAGGACGTGGTGCGCCACCCGGTGGTGGCCCGCGTAGTCATCGCCTATGAGGCCTGGGAAGCGGCCGAACAGAAACGCAAAGACGCGATTGCCGAACAACGTAAGCGCGAGGCGCTCGCCGCCTCCGAGCAGGAGACACCATGAGCCAGGTGATTTTGGATCTGCAGATTGCCTGTGAAAGCGGCGACGGCCTGCCGGATGAGGCCACCTTCCAGCGCTGGCTGGAAGGCGTGCTGCCGCAATTTCAGGAAGAGGCCGAGGTGACCGTGCGTCTGGTGGACGAAGCGGAAAGCCACGAGCTGAACCTGACCTACCGCGGCAAAGACAAGCCGACCAACGTGCTCTCTTTCCCGTTCGAGGCCCCGCCGGGCATCGAGCTGCCGCTGCTTGGCGACCTGATCATCTGCCGCCAGGTGGTTGAACAGGAAGCGATTGAGCAAGGCAAGGCGCTGGAGGCCCACTGGGCGCATATGGTTGTCCATGGCAGTCTTCATCTGCTAGGGTATGACCACATCGAAGACGATGAAGCCGAAGAAATGGAGTCTTTGGAAACCGAAATCATGCACGGACTGGGTTATCCTGATCCGTACCTGGCGGAAAAAGACCCCGTCTGACGTCAGCCGTTTACCCTACAGCCCCCTGCGGGGCTGTCGCTGACGCCCCTTAACTCTGACATGAGTGACAGTAACGAAAACGCCATGAGCGACGACCATTCACAAAGCAATGACAGCCCCAGTCCCAAGAAGGGGTTCTTTACTCTTATCCTTAACCAGCTGTTCCACGGCGAGCCCAAAAACCGTGGCGATCTGGTCGAGCTGATCCGTGATTCCGAACAAAACGACCTGATCGATCCCGATACCCGCGACATGCTGGAAGGCGTGATGGATATCGCCGAGCAGCGCGTGCGCGACATCATGATCCCCCGCTCCCAGATGGTGACGCTCAAGCGCAACCAGACGCTGGAAGAGTGCCTGGACGTGATTATCGACTCCGCCCACTCGCGCTTCCCGGTGATCAGCGAAGACAAAGATCACATCGAAGGCATCCTGATGGCCAAGGATCTGCTGCCGTTCATGCGCGCAGACTCCGAGCCGTTCAGCATCGACAAGGTGCTGCGCACCGCGGTGGTGGTGCCGGAAAGCAAGCGCGTCGACCGGATGCTGAAAGAGTTCCGCTCCCAGCGCTATCACATGGCGATTGTCATTGACGAATTCGGCGGCGTATCCGGCCTGGTCACCATCGAAGACATTCTGGAACTGATCGTCGGCGAGATCGAAGACGAATACGACGACGAAGACGATCTGGATATCCGCCAGCTCAGCCGCCACATGTACACCGTGCGCGCGCTGGCCCCGATCGAAGACTTCAACGAAGCCTTCGGCACCCATTTCAGCGACGACGAGGTCGATACCATCGGCGGTCTGGTGATGCAGGCCTTCGGTCACCTGCCGGCGCGCGGGGAAACCATTGAAATCGAAGGTTACCTATTTAAAGTTGCCATGGCCGACAGTCGACGTATTATCCAGGTTCATGTAAAAATTCCGGACGATTCTCCACCACCGAAACTGGAAGATTAAATCCAACATGGCTAAAGCCTCATTACTTGAACGCCAGCGGGTTCGCGCCCTGCTGGCGCTGTTGTCAGGTGCCGGCGGGACGCTGGCGTTCTCGCCCTACGACTTCTGGCCCGCGGCCATCGTCTCCCTGTTCGGCCTGCTGGCCGTTACCCTCAATCGCACCACCAAACAGTCTGCCCTGCTCGGCTTTGTCTGGGGCTTCGGGCTGTTCGGCAGCGGCATCAACTGGGTGTATGTCAGCATCGCCGATTTCGGCGGCATGCCTTTCGCCGTCAACGTCTTCCTGGTGGTGTTGCTCGCCGCTTACCTGTCGCTGTATACCGGGCTGTTCGCCGGGCTGCTGACGCGCCTGTGGCCGACCACCCGCTGGTGGCGGCTGGCCATCGCCGCGCCGGCGCTGTGGCAGGTGACCGAATTCCTGCGCGGCTGGGTGCTGACCGGCTTCCCGTGGCTGCAGTTCGGCTACAGCCAGATCAACGGCCCGCTGAAGGGCATCGCGCCGCTGCTGGGCGTCGACGCCATCACCTTTGTGCTGATGGCCATCGCCGGCCTGCTGGTGTACGCCGTCAATCAGCGCCGCCTGTCGGCTGCGGTCATCGCCGCCGCGCTGCTGCTGTTGCCGTGGCCGCTGCGCCAGCTGCAGTGGTTTACTCCGCAGCCGGAGAAAGCGGTGAACGTCGCCATGGTGCAAGGCAACATCGCGCAGTCGATGAAATGGGATCCGAAAGCGCTGGTCAGCACGCTGCAAACCTATCTGGACGAAACCCGTCCGTACGTGGGCAAGGCGCCGATCGTCATCTGGCCGGAGTCCGCCATCCCGGATTATGAAGCCAACCAGAACGGCTTCCTGACCATGATGGACGACCTGATGCGGGCGAAGAACAGCAGCCTGATCACCGGCATCGTCGACGTACGCGCCACGCCACAGGGCCAGCGGATCTACAACAGCGCCATCGTGCTCGGCGAACCGACGCCGTACAGCTACCCGGCCAAGGATCGCTACAACAAGCACCACCTGGTGCCGTTCGGCGAGTTCGTGCCGCTGGAAACGCTGCTGCGGCCGCTGGCGCCGTTCTTCGATCTGCCGATGTCCTCCTTCAGCCGCGGCGACTACGTGCAGCCGCAGCTCAGCGTGCGCGGGTACAACCTGACGGCGGCCATCTGCTACGAAATCGTGCTGGGCCAGCAGGTGCGCGATAACTTCCGCCCGGACACCAATTTCCTGCTGACCATCTCCAACGATGCCTGGTTCGGCCACTCCATCGGCCCGTGGCAGCACTTCCAGATGGCGCGCATGCGGGCGCTGGAGCTCGGCCGGCCGCTGCTGCGCAGCACCAACAACGGCGTTACCGCCGCGGTGGATGCGAACGGCGAGGTGATCGCCGAGATCCCGCAGTTTACCCGTCAGGTGCTCGAAGTGAAGGTCACGCCGACCACCGGCGTCACGCCTTACGCGCGCTTCGGCGCCACGCCGCTGTGGGTGATAACCCTGCTGCTGGGCGGCTGGGCGCTGATGTTGGGCCTGCGCCGCAAATAGTCCTTCTCGCCGGGGCGCGCCCGCCGCGCCCCGCGTTCTCGTCACTGTCCCCTCCTTGGTCAGAAAACGCCGTTAAATCAACGCGGCTGGCACACTCCTTGCTTTAACTCTGGTGACATCGCGCGCCGATTTACTTTTGCTGACGTTTTGTCGCACCTGTGCACATTTTGGGTGCATTGAGCGCACCACGCGGGGGCGTCAGGGTTTCGTTGCATTGATTTGGTGCGCGCGGCGTCTCAAAAAATGAAACATTTTAGTTTCAAGATATTCACAATCGGTTATTTTTTAACGGCTATCCGTTCTAAGACTATCTTTATAACTTGAA
This sequence comes from Serratia sp. SSNIH1, assembly GCF_002935055.1. NCBI lineage: Bacteria > Pseudomonadati > Pseudomonadota > Gammaproteobacteria > Enterobacterales > Yersiniaceae > Serratia > Serratia sp. SSNIH1. Next base: position 1,731,933 of record NZ_CP026383.1, on the reverse strand, counting down.
CAATAAATAGCCGATTTAACCTGACGCTCTTTAGTCAGAGCCACCACAACAGCAAAGGAGTTGGACCATGCAAATGCGTAAATTGGCGTTATCGTTACTGCTGCTCGGTATGGCAGGTAGCGTGGCGCATGCGGAAGACCTGTCCGGTACGCTGAAGAAAATCAAAGACAACGGCGTGATCGTTGTCGGCCACCGCGAATCGTCAGTGCCCTTTTCCTACTACGACAACCAACAAAAAGTTGTGGGCTACTCTCAGGACTACTCCAACCAAATCGTTGAAGCCGTTAAGAAAAAACTGAATGCACCGAATCTGCAGGTGAAAATGCTGCCGATTACCTCGCAGAACCGCATCCCGCTGCTGCAAAACGGCACCTATGACTTCGAGTGCGGCTCCACTACCAATAACCTCGAGCGCCAAAAACAGGCCGCCTTCTCCGACACCATTTTCGTGGTCGGCACCCGTCTGCTGGTGAAAAAAGGCTCCGACATCAAAGACTTTAAAGACCTGGCCGGCAAACCGGTGGTGGTCACCTCCGGCACCACCTCCGAAGTGCTGCTGAACAAGCTGAACGACAGCGACAAAATGAACATGCGCATCATCAGCGCCAAAGACCACGGTGACTCCTTCCGCACCCTGGAAAGCGGCCGCGCAGTGGCCTTCATGATGGACGACGCCCTGCTGGCGGGCGAGCGCGCCAAGGCCAAGAAGCCGGATCAGTGGGAAATCATCGGCACGCCGCAGTCGAAAGAGGCCTACGGCTGCATGCTGCGCAAAGACGATCCTGAGTTCAAAAAGCTGGTCGATGACACCATCGCCCAGGCGCAAACCTCCGGTGAAGCGGCCAAGTGGTTTGACAAATGGTTCAAGCAGCCTATTCCACCGAAAAACCTCAACATGAACTTCGAACTGTCGGACGACATGAAGCAGCTGTTCAAAGAGCCTAACGACAAAGCGTTGAACTAAATAGAACAAGAGCCGGGGCGGCCACAGGCCAAACCGGCCCAGTTGATGACTGGGACAGACAGGAATGAGGGGGGCCGTTCCCCTCCCTCATTTTCCCCAACGCGCGCCACCGACATCCGTACACAACAAGCCAGCCAGACTGGCCGCGCGGCGATCGGCGCTCATCAAGTCATCAATCTTCGGCGCCCTGCGCCCGTTTACCGGAGTTTGTTATGTCAATAGATTGGAACTGGGGTATCTTCCTGCAGCAGGCCCCGTTTGGGAACACCACTTACCTCGGCTGGATCTGGTCCGGCTTTCAGGTCACCGTGGCCCTCTCCGTCTGTGCATGGATTATCGCTTTCTTCGTCGGTTCGCTGTTCGGTATCTTGCGTACCGTGCCCAACCGCTTTCTTTCCACCCTCGGCACCTGTTACGTCGAACTGTTCCGCAACGTGCCGCTGATCGTGCAATTCTTTACCTGGTATCTGGTGATCCCCGAGCTACTGCCGGCCAATATCGGCACCTGGTTCAAAAGCGAGCTGGATCCCAACGTGCAGTTCTTCGTCTCCTCCATGCTCTGCCTGGGGCTGTTTACCGCCGCCCGCGTTTGTGAGCAGGTGCGCGCCGCCATCCAGTCCCTGCCGCGCGGCCAGAAAGCCGCCGGGCTGGCGATGGGCCTGACGCTGCCGCAAACCTACCGCTACGTGCTGCTGCCGAACGCCTACCGGGTGATCGTGCCGCCGATGACCTCGGAAATGCTCAACCTGGTCAAAAACTCCGCCATCGCCTCCACCATCGGGCTGGTGGACATGGCCGCGCAGGCCGGCAAGCTGTTGGATTACTCCGCACACGCCTATGAATCCTTTACCGCCATCACGCTGGCTTATATCGGCATCAACGCCGTTATCATGCTGTTTATGCGTCTGGTCGAAAAGAAAGTGCAGTTGCCTGGCAACCTGGGGAGTAAATAATGTACGAATTTGACTGGGCGTCGATCGTCCCAAGCTTCCCTTATTTGCTGCAGGGCATGGTGATCACGCTGAAGATCACCGTGACCGCCATCGTGGTCGGCATTCTGTGGGGTACCGTGCTGGCGGTGATGCGCTTGTCGCCGTTCAAACCGATCAGCTGGTTCGCCACCCTGTATGTCAACCTGTTCCGCTCAGTGCCGCTGGTGATGGTGCTGCTGTGGTTCTATCTGGTGGTTCCAAGCTTATTACAACAGGTTCTAGGGTTATCGCCGAAAACCGATATTCGCCTGATCTCGGCTATGGTAGCCTTTTCCCTGTTTGAAGCGGCCTATTACTCGGAAATCATCCGCGCCGGCATTATCAGCATCTCGCGCGGCCAATCTTCCGCCGCGCTGGCGCTGGGCATGACCCATTGGCAATCCATGCGGCTGGTGATCCTGCCGCAGGCATTCCGCGCCATGGTGCCGCTGCTGCTGACCCAGGGCATCGTACTGTTCCAGGATACCTCGCTGGTTTACGTACTGAGCCTGGCCGACTTCTTCCGCACCGCGTCGACCATCGGCGAACGCGACGGCACCCAGGTTGAAATGATCCTGTTCGCCGGCTTTGTCTATTTTGTTATCAGCCTCACCGCCTCGGCGCTGGTAAGCTATTTGAAGAAAAGGACTGTTTGATGATATCCCTGAAAAATGTTTCTAAGTGGTACGATCACTTTCAGGTGTTGACCGATTGCACCACCGAAGTGAAAAAAGGCGAAGTGGTCGTCGTCTGCGGTCCTTCAGGTTCCGGCAAGTCCACCCTGATCAAAACCGTCAACGGCCTCGAACCGATCCAGCAGGGCGACATCCTGGTGAACGGCACACCGGTCAACGACAAGAAAACCAACCTGGCGCAGCTGCGTGCCAAGGTCGGCATGGTGTTCCAACACTTCGAGCTGTTCCCGCACCTGTCTATCATCGACAACCTGACGCTGGCGCAGGTGAAAGTGCTCAAGCGCGATAAGACCGCCTCGCGCGAGAAGGGCCTGAAGCTGTTGGAGCGCGTCGGCCTCTCCGCCCATGCCAACAAGTTCCCCGGTCAGCTGTCCGGTGGCCAGCAGCAGCGCGTCGCCATCGCCCGCGCGCTGTGCATGGATCCTATCGCCATGCTGTTCGATGAACCGACTTCGGCGCTCGATCCGGAAATGATCAACGAAGTGCTGGACGTCATGGTCGAACTGGCGAACGAAGGTATGACCATGATGGTGGTGACCCACGAAATGGGCTTCGCCCGTAAGGTGGCGAATCGGGTGATCTTTATGGACGAAGGCAAAATCGTCGAAGACCGCAACAAAGACGATTTCTTCAACAACCCCGAGTCCGAGCGCGCCAAGGACTTCCTGGCCAAGATCCTGCACTGATCGCGCAGTCCCCTAAACCCAAGCGCCCCAAGGGGCGCTTGTTTTTCGGCGCCCATGCGCCTGAATGCCTCTCATTGCCGCCTCCACAAAGTTAGGATTTATCTTAAACTCCCCGTCGCGATGACCGTAAACAACGCGCGACCCTGCAGGCTGTCCTACCTTTGATGATTAACTCACCCACCAGAGAGGCTGGCATGATTCAACTGGTACAAGCGGAGTACAACATCAAATCCGGTTATCCGATTGTTCGACGCACGTTGGAAGACAAGAAGAAACTGATTGAAAAACCGGGTTTCGGGCCTGAGTCCTGTTGCGCCACCATCGAATACCAGCTGCGCGGCAGCACTCGCTATGCCTTTGGCAATAGCCAGATGAAAATGGAGATGCCGCCGGATATCTACACCCATAACTGGGTCAAGCTACATGCCGAAATGGCCGCGCTGGTTGCGGCGATAAGGCGCATCGAACGCTTTGACGCCGATAAGGAGCAGGTGCCGATCACCAACGTGTATATCGAGCTGCGCCCCTGCGAGGCCAACTGCATGCAGGCACTGCAAAATATCTTGCCCGACGGCACTACCGTCTATTACTCCTTCTTGCACCCAACCGAGGTGGAAGAATGGAAACGCAGCGCTCATGAACTCTGCGGTGTCTGAACGCCTTATCCCGTCGCGCAAACGCCCGGCACTAAAAGCGCTTGTTTCTCCCCGGTTTTGATCCGATGCTCGCTGGATAACAAACAGAGGAGAAAGAACATGCCCCGCCCTATTATCATCGATTGCGATCCCGGCCTCGACGACGCCATCGCGCTGGCTATGGCGCTGCGTTCGCCGGAGCTGGACGTCAAAGCCATCACCACCTCCGCCGGCAACCAGACGCCGGAGAAAACCCTGCATAACGCGCTGGGTCTGTTGACCCTGATGCAGCGCGAGGACATACCGGTCGCCGCCGGCGCCGGCGGCCCGCTAATGCGCGAACTGGTGATCGCCGACTATGTCCACGGCAAAACCGGCATGGGCAACACCCATCTGCCGACGCCGACAATCAAACCCGATCCCCGCGGCGCCGTTGAGCTGATCGCCGACCTGCTGCGCGCCAGCCCGCAGCCGATAACTCTGGTGGTGACCGGTCCAATGACCAACATCGCCCTGCTGTTGGCCCAGCATGCCGAGCTGAAAAGCCGCATCGAGCGCATCGTATTCATGGGCGGCGGCATGAACGCCGGTAATACCACGCCGGTCGCGGAGTTCAACATCTTCGTCGATCCCGAAGCCGCCGAAATGGTGCTGAAATCCGGCGTGCCGCTGACCATGGCCGGGTTGAACGTCACCCATCAGGCGCTGGTGTTACCGCAGGATATCGAGCGCATTCGCCAGATAGACAATCCGGTCGCGCAGGCGGTCGCGGAGATGCTCGATTTTTACCTGCCGCTGTACCTCAGCCATCCGCGCGGCCTGCCCGGCGCGGCGATGCACGATCCCTGCACCATCGCCTGGCTGCTGGCGCCGCAGCTGTTTACCGGCGTAGAGCGCTGGGTGGGGGTGGAAACCAAAGGGGAATACACCGTCGGCATGACGGTGGTGGACTATTTCCAGCAAACCGGCAACGCGGCCAATGTGGAAGTGCTGACCGGCATCAACCGCGAAGGCTTTATCGATCTGCTGGCCGAGCGCGTAGCGCGTTATTGATCCCATCGGGGCGCGCTCGCGCCCTCATTCAACTTTTTTGATTTAACTAAGCGAATTTTTGCGCTATCACTGTTCTTGGCTTGCCTCTACCATGCGTTTACACCGATGACATCGTTACCGATTAGACTTCGCCTGGAGATAAGCCAATGAGCCGCGTACTGGTCCTGAAATCAAGCATTCTGGGTGAATATTCCCAGTCTGGAAAATTAGTCGATTTTTTTGTTGAACAATGGCGTGAAAATCACCCTGAAGACACGTTCACCGTGCGCGATTTGGCCAACCCGACCCTGCCGGAGCTGGATGGCGAAGTGATGGCCGGTTTTACCGCCGGCGACAAGCCGCTGACGCCGCACCAGCAAAGTACCCTGGCGCTGTCCGATGAGCTGATTGCCGAACTGAAGTCGCACGACACGCTGATCATCAGCGCCCCAATGTACAACTTCAACATCCCGACGCAGCTGAAGATCTACTTCGATCTGATCGCCCGCGCCGGCCAGACGTTCCGCTATACCTCCGCCGGCGCCGAAGGGCTGGTGACGGGCAAGAAAGCGATCGTCATCTCCAGCCGCGGCGGCATTCATGCCGACACGCCGACGGACCTGATCACGCCGTACGTGAAGCTGTTCCTGGGTTTTATCGGCATCACCGACGTTGAGTTCGTGCTGGCGGAAGGCTTCGCCTACGGCCCGGAAGCGGCAGAGAAAGCCGCCCAGGACAGCCGCATCGCGGTCGCGCAGAAAATCCCGGCCGGCATCGCCGTAGCGGCCAACGCACCGGCGCAGGCGCAAGCCGCCCCGGCAGCCGTCAGCGGCGGTTTCCTGAGCAACCTGCTGAAGAAACTGCTCCGTTAAATGCCGGCCTTAGCGTTCCCCGCCGCAGCGGGGAACGTCATCAAGGTTCAAACGGCCGGCGCTGGAACTGGTCGTGACCGCATTTCGGGCAGAGCGGCAACACCTCCGGCGTATAGAACGCCAGGTGGTAGTGGCACTGCTCACACACCAGATTGCCCAGCCCCACCACTTCACCGCTGTGGTAAACGCCGTGGTGGCTGACATCCTTGAACACTTCGCGCCACTCCAGCTGGGTTTTGTCGGTGATATCCGCCAGCTCTTGCCACAGGCTCTCTTTGATCACCCGCATAAACACGCTGTCGGTAAACTCATCCCGGCTTTCCTGATAGCTGCGGGCGAACTCTTCCAGATCGCGCCGCACCGCCTGCGTCACCTGCCGCACCTCGTCGCGGGTCAGATCTTCGGCCTCGTTCAACCGCCGCTCCGCGCTGGCCACCAGTTCGTCGATATCGCGTTCACCGTTTTTCAGGCGTTCGGTCAGCGATGCCACCAATTCGCGGTAATACTGAGCAACCTTGTTCATAGACTCTCCTCGATAAACGCTGCGCCGGACTTGGCTGTAGGGAACCCCCTAAGCTACTTGTTCTTATTTTAGCCGTAAATGACTGATGTCACTTGGCAAGACGCGGGATCCGCAGGTTGTGAGCCGCGTCATGGCGGCGTTTTTTTTAAATGCGCCGAGTCAGGCGCTTGGAGTTGTTGCCGGGAGGTCTTATCAGCTATGCTATGCGGATCTACGAATACTAAATGTTCATTGCGTTGCCTCTGACCGGGGCAACGGTTTACACCTACAGGACCACCGGCCGCCATGCAAGAGCAATACCGTCCAGAAGACATAGAATCGAACGTACAGCTTCACTGGCAAGAGAAGCAGACTTTCAAAGTTACCGAAGACGACAGCAAGGAAAAGTACTATTGCCTATCCATGCTGCCTTACCCGTCCGGCCGACTGCACATGGGCCACGTTCGTAACTACACTATCGGCGACGTGATCTCGCGCTATCAGCGCATGCTGGGCAAAAACGTACTGCAGCCGATCGGCTGGGATGCGTTCGGCCTGCCGGCGGAAGGCGCGGCGGTGAAAAACAACACCGCACCGGCCCCGTGGACCTACGACAACATCGAATACATGAAGAACCAGCTGAAACTGCTGGGCTTCGGCTACGACTGGGATCGCGAAATCGCCACCTGCCAGCCGGAATACTACCGCTGGGAACAGTGGTTCTTCACCAAGCTGTATGAAAAAGGCCTGGTCTACAAGAAGACCTCGGCGGTGAACTGGTGCCCGCACGATCTGACCGTACTGGCCAACGAACAGGTTATCGACGGCTGCTGCTGGCGCTGCGACACCAAGGTCGAGCGTAAAGAGATCCCACAGTGGTTCATCAAAATCACCGCCTACGCCGATCAGCTGCTGAACGATCTGGACACGCTTGAAAGCTGGCCAGAGCAGGTGAAAACCATGCAGCGCAACTGGATTGGCCGCTCCGAAGGCGTGGAAATCACCTTCGACGTGGCGGACAGCGAAGAGAAGCTGACGGTTTACACTACCCGTCCCGACACCTTCATGGGCGCCACCTACGTGGCGGTCGCCGCGGGCCACCCGCTGGCGCAACAGGGCGCGCGCAACAACCCGGCGCTGACCGACTTCATCGACGAATGCCGCAACACCAAAGTTGCCGAAGCCGAAATGGCGACGATGGAGAAGAAAGGCATGCCGACCGGCCTGTTCGTTGTCCACCCGCTGAGCGGCGAGAAGCTGCCGGTGTGGGTCGCCAACTTCGTGCTGATGGAATACGGCACCGGCGCCGTGATGGCGGTACCGGCGCACGACCAACGCGACTGGGAATTCGCCACCAAATACGATTTGCCGATCAAGCCGGTGATCCTGAACCTCGACGGCAGCCGGCCTGACGTGAGCGCCGAAGCGATGACCGACAAAGGCGCGCTGTTCAACTCCGGCGAATTCGACGGCCTGGACAATGAAGCGGGCTTCAACGCCATCGCCGACAAACTGGTCGCCAAGGGCGTGGGCCAGCGCAAGGTCAACTACCGTCTGCGCGATTGGGGCGTCTCCCGTCAGCGTTACTGGGGCGCGCCAATCCCGATGGTGACGCTGGAAGACGGCACCGTGATGCCGACGCCGGAAGATCAGCTGCCGGTGATCCTGCCGGAAGACGTGGTCATGGACGGCATCACCAGCCCGATCAAGGCCGATCCTGAGTGGGCGAAGACCACCGTCGACGGCCAGCCGGCGCTGCGTGAAACCGACACCTTCGACACCTTTATGGAGTCTTCCTGGTACTACGCGCGCTACACCTGCCCGCAGTATGACCAGGGTATGCTGGATCCGGCCGCTGCCAACTACTGGCTGCCGGTCGATCAATATATCGGCGGTATCGAACACGCCATCATGCACCTGATGTACTTCCGCTTCTTCCACAAGCTGATGCGCGATGCAGGCCTGGTGGATTCCGACGAGCCGGCCAAGCGCCTGCTGTGTCAGGGCATGGTGCTGGCCGACGCCTTCTACTACACCGGCAACAGCGGCGAGCGCGTCTGGGTATCTCCGGTTGACGCCACCGTCGAGCGCGACGATAAGGGCCGCATCATCAAGGCCACCGATCCGCAAGGCCGTGAACTGGTCTATGCTGGCATGAGCAAAATGTCGAAGTCGAAGAACAACGGCATCGACCCGCAGGAGATGGTGGAAAAATACGGCGCGGACACCGTGCGTCTGTTCATGATGTTCGCTTCACCGGCAGAAATGACGCTGGAGTGGCAGGAATCCGGCGTGGAAGGGGCTAACCGCTTCCTGAAACGCGTGTGGAAACTGGCCTACGATCACGTGGAAAAAGGCGCGGTACAGCCGCTCGACGTAGCGGCGCTGAACGAAGATCAGAAAGCGCTGCGCCGCGATCTGCACAAAACCATCGCCAAGGTAACCGACGATATCGGCCGCCGTCAGACCTTCAACACCGCGATCGCCGCCGTGATGGAGCTGATGAACAAGCTGGCCCGCGCGCCGCAGGAGAGCGAGCAGGATCGCGCGCTGCTGCAGGAAGCGCTGCTGGCCGTGGTTCGCATGCTGTACCCGTTCACCCCGCACGTGTGCTTCACTCTGTGGCAGGCGCTGGGCGGCGAAGGCGACGTGGACACCGCGCCATGGCCGGTTGCCGACGAGCAGGCGATGGTCGAAGACTCCAAGCTGGTGGTGGTGCAGGTGAACGGCAAGGTTCGCGCTAAAATCACCGTATCTGCCGATGCGACCGAAGAGCAGGTGCGTGCGCGCGCTGCCGAAGAGCATCTGGTGGCTAAATATCTGGACGGCGTCACGATTCGCAAAGTGATCTACGTTCCGGGCAAACTGCTTAACCTGGTTGTGGGTTAACACAAGGAGGAGTTGTGCGACAACGTATTCTGACGCTGTTGCTGGGGTTGGCGGTGCTGGTCACCGCCGGCTGCGGTTTTCACCTGCGTGGCACCACGCAGGTGCCGAATGAAATGAAAACGCTGATCCTGGACAGTTCGGATCCTTACGGCCCGTTGACGCGCGCGGTGCGTGAGCAGCTGCGTCTTAACGACGTGACTATCGTCAGCGATCCGAAACGTAAAGACGTGCCTTCCCTGCGCATCGTCGGCGCGACGGAAAGCCAGGATACCGCCTCGATCTTCCAGGACGGTAAAACCGCCGAGTACCAGCTGGTGCTGACCGTACAGGCGCAGGTGCTGATCCCGGGCCATGACCTGTATCCGCTGTCGGTGAAAGTGTTCCGTTCCTTCTTCGACAACCCGCTGACCGCGCTGGCCAAGGACTCCGAACAGGAGATCATTCGCCAGGAAATGCGTGAGCAGGCGGCGCAACAGCTGGTGCGCAAACTGCTGACCGTGCATGCGGCGGAAGAAGAGAACCGGCAGAAAGCCGCTGCCGCCGGCGAACGAGCGGCAAGCCAAACCGCACAATGATCCGCATTTATCCGGAACAACTTGCCGCGCAGCTCCGAGAGGGGCTGCGCGCTTGTTATTTATTGAGCGGCAATGAACCGCTGCTGCTGCAGGAAAGCCAGGATTTGCTCCGGCAGGCCGCGCAACAGCAGCAGTTCAGTGAGCACTACAGCATTTCCCTTGACGCCCATACCGACTGGGACGCCATCTTCGGCATCTGCCAGGCGATGAGCCTGTTCGCCAGCCGCCAGACGCTGCTGCTGATCTTCCCGGAAAACGGCCCGACGGCGCCGATCGGCGAACAGCTGACCAAGCTCGCCACGCTGCTGCACGAGGATATTCTGCTGATCCTGCGCGGCCCACGTCTCACCAAAGCGCAGGAAAACAGCGCCTGGTTCAAGGCGCTCAGCCCGCACGGTGCCCTCGTCAGTTGCCAGACGCCGGAACAGGCGCAGCTGCCGCGCTGGGTCGCCACGCGCGCCAAGGCGATGAAGCTGGAGCTGGACGACGCCGCCAATCAGCTGTTGTGCTACTGCTACGAAGGCAACCTGCTGGCGCTGTCGCAGGCGCTGGAGCGGCTGTCGCTGCTGCACCCGGACGGCAAGCTCACGCTGCCGCGCGTCGAACAGGCGGTGAACGACGCCGCCCACTTCACGCCGTTCCACTGGCTGGATGCCCTGCTGGCCGGCAAGAGCAAGCGCGCCTGGCATATCTTGCAGCAGCTGCAGCAAGAGGACGTGGAGCCGGTGATCCTGCTGCGCACTCTGCAGCGCGAACTGCTGCTGCTGCTGACGCTGCAGCGCCGCATGGCTTCCGCGCCGCTGCGCACGCTGTTCGATCAGCACAAGGTCTGGCAGAACCGCCGCCCGCTGGTGACCCAGGCGTTGCAACGCCTGTCCGGCCCCCAGCTGCAGCAGGCGGTACAGCTGCTGACGCAAATCGAGCTGACCCTCAAGCAGGACTATGGCCAGTCGGTCTGGCCGGAACTGGAAACCCTGTCGATGCTGCTGTGCGGCAAACCCCTGGCCACGAGTTTTAGCGATGCCCACTAATCCGGAACACCCCACCGTTTTGCACGCGCTGTTCGGCGGCACCTTTGACCCGATCCACTACGGCCACCTGCGGCCGGTCGAAGCGTTGGCCGCCGAAGTGGGCCTGAATCGCGTCACGCTGCTGCCTAACCACGTGCCGCCGCACCGCCCGCAGCCGGAGGCCAATGCGCAGCAGCGCCTGAAGATGGTGGAGCTGGCTATCGCCGGCAACCCGCTGTTTGCGGTCGACGATCGCGAACTGCACCGCACCACCCCCTCCTACACCATCGAGACGTTAGAAACGATTCGTAAAGAGCGTGGCGCCGCCCAGCCGCTGGCGTTTATTATTGGCCAGGACTCGCTGCTGACGCTGCATAAGTGGCACCGCTGGCAGGCGCTATTAGACGTCTGCCATCTGCTGGTGCTGGCGCGCCCGGGCTATAACGATCGCATGGACACGCCGGAGCTGCAGCAGTGGCTGGAACGCCATCGCACCGCCGACCCGGCGCTGCTCAGCCGTCGCCCACACGGCCATATCTATTTGGCCGATACGCCGGAGCTGGAAATTTCCGCCACCGAGATCCGCCAGCGCCGCCATCAGGGCCTCAACTGCGACGACCTGCTGCCACGCCCGGTGCAGCGCTACATCGAGTTGCAGGGTTTATATCGCTAGCGAAAGGTGCGTGATATACTGCGCCGCTATTTTTCAGGTATCCGCTGAAAACCCCGGAAACCTTAGCTGGCCGGGCAGTCACCAGTTAGCTGGCTTTCAGCGGCAGCCTGCCGAAACCATTATCCGGTTACGCCGCGGCGCGCGCATTTTGCCCGCCGCAGCCGACTGAACAGAACACACCCGAGGGGGAACCTTTGCAAGGTAAAGCGCTCCAAGATTTCGTCATCGATAAAATCGATGACCTGAAAGGCCAAGACATTATCGCTCTGGACGTCCAGGGCAAATCCAGCATCACCGATTGCATGATCATCTGCACCGGCACCTCGACTCGCCACGTGATGTCGATCGCCAACCACGTGGTGCAGGAATCCCGTGCCGTTGGCATGGAGCTGTACGGCATGAAAGGCCAGGAAGCCTCCGACTGGATCGTGGTCGATCTGGGCGAAGTTATCGTGCACGTGATGCAGGAAGAGAGCCGTCGCCTGTACGAGCTGGAAAAACTCTGGAGCTAAGCGGTGAAACTGCAATTGGTGGCGGTCGGCACCAAAATGCCAGACTGGGTGCAAACCGGCTTTATGGATTACCTGCACCGCTTTCCCAAAGATATGCCGTTTGAGCTGACCGAGATCCCGGCGGGCAAACGCGGCAAAAACGCCGACATCAAGCGCATTCTGGACAAAGAAGGCGAACAGATGCTGGCGGCGGTGGGCAAAGGCAACCGCATCGTTACGCTGGATATCCCAGGCACGCCGTGGGAAACGCCGCAGCTGGCGCAGCAGCTTGAACGCTGGAAGCAGGATGGCCGTAACGTCAGCTTGCTGATCGGCGGCCCAGAAGGGTTGGCGCCCGCCTGCAAAGCCGCTGCCGAGCAGAGCTGGTCACTTTCTCCGTTGACATTGCCGCATCCTTTGGTGCGCGTCCTGGTGGCCGAAAGCCTCTACCGCGCCTGGAGTATTACTACAAATCATCCTTACCACCGGGAATAGCCGGTGGTGACCGTGACAGAGTGAAATAAAGCAGCGGGATGAAAATAGAACGTAACCCTTTTCGCGACTATACGGCTGAATCCGCCCTGTTTGTACGCCGCGCCCTGGTGGCGTTCTTGGTCATCCTGGTGCTGTCCGGCATCCTGATCGCCAACCTGTATAATCTGCAAGTGGTCCGCGTCGAGGATTACCGCACCCGCTCCAACGAAAACCGCATCAAGCTGGTGCCTATCGCGCCCAGCCGCGGCATTATCTACGATCGCAACGGCACCCCACTGGCGCTCAACCGCACCATTTACCAGCTGGAGCTGATGCCGGAGAAGGTTGACGACCTCAAAGCCACGCTGCAGGCGCTGCGCACGGTGGTCGACCTGACCGACGACGACATCACCAATTTCGAAAAAGAGCGCAAGCGTTCGCGACGTTTCGTCTCCATTCCGGTGAAAACCGCGCTGACCGAAGTGCAGGTCGCCCGCTTTGCGGTCAATCAGTTCCGCTTCCCCGGCGTGGAAGTGAAAGGCTACCAGCGCCGCTACTACCCTTACGGCTCCGCCCTCACCCACGTCACCGGCTACGTGTCGAAGATCAACGACCGCGACGTCGAACGCCTGGACAAAGACGGCAAGCTGGCCAACTACGCCGCGACCCACGACATTGGCAAGCTGGGCATCGAACGCTATTACGAAGACACGCTGCACGGCAAAACCGGCTACGAAGAGGTCGAGGTCAACAACCGCGGCCGGGTGATCCGCCAATTGCACGAGCAGCCGCCTTCCGCCGGTCAGGACGTCTACCTGACGCTCGATCTCAACCTGCAGCGCTATATCGAGCAGCTGCTGGTAGGCAGCCGCGCCGCGGTGGTGGTTAGCGATCCGCGCACCGGCGCCATTCTGGCGATGGTGTCCAACCCGAGTTACGATCCGAACCTGTTCGTGGACGGCATTTCCAGCAAGGACTATCAGGGGCTGCTGAACGATCCGAATCGCCCGCTGATCAACCGCGCCACGCAGGGGGTTTACCCGCCCGCGTCGACGGTGAAGCCTTACATCGCGGTGTCGGCGCTCAGCGCCGGGGTGATCACCAAGAACACCGTGGTGTTCGATCCCGGCTGGTGGCAACTGCCCGGCTCGGAAAAACGCTTCCGCGACTGGAAAAAATGGGGCCACGGCCGGCTGAACGTCACCAAGGCGCTGGAAGAGTCCGCAGATACCTATTTCTATCAGGTCGCCTATGACATGGGGATCGATCGGCTGTCGACCTGGCTGACCAAATTTGGTTACGGCCAGTACACCGGCATCGATCTGTCCGAAGAGCGCTCCGGCCTGATGCCGACGCGCGAATGGAAGCTGAAGCGCTATAAAAAGCCGTGGTATCAGGGCGACACCATTCCGGTGGGCATCGGCCAGGGCTACTGGACCGCCACGCCGATTCAGATGGCCAAGGCGCTGAACACCCTGATCAACGACGGCACCGTCAAAACGCCTCACCTGCTGCAGAGCACCCGCGTCAACGGCGCGCTGGTGCCGTTCAAACAGGAAGAAGACACGCAGATCGGCGATATTCACTCCGGCTTCTGGGAAATCGCCAAAGACGGCATGTACGGGGTGGCCAACCGTCCGAACGGGACGGCGCGCAAATACTTTGCGGACGCCCCTTACAAAGCCGCGGCGAAATCGGGTACCGCACAGGTATTCGGCTACGAAACTTACAACGCCCATAAACTGGCGGAGCACCTGCGCGATCATAAACTGATGACCGCCTTCGCGCCGTTCAACAATCCGACGGTGTCGGTCGCCATCATTCTGGAAAACGGCGGCTCCGGTCCGGCGGTGGGCACCATCACCCGCCAGATCCTCGACCATATTCTGCTGGGCGACAACAATACGCAATTGCCAAGCGAAGCCCCGCTGCCGCCTGGCGTAGAAGGTGACTAAGGTAGAACATGACTGAAAGCCAACAAAAAGGCTCGATCTGGACCAAAATCCACATCGACCCGACGTTCCTGCTGCTGATCCTGGCCCTGCTGGTCTACAGTGCCTTCGTGATGTGGAGCGCCAGCGGCCAGGACATCGGCATGATGGAGCGCAAGATCGGGCAGATCGTCATGGGGCTGATCGTGATGGCCGTCATGGCGCAAATCCCGCCGCGCGTATACGAAAGCTGGGCGCCCTATCTGTATATCTTCTGCGTGATTTTGCTGATCCTGGTGGACGCCTTCGGGCAGATCAGTAAAGGCGCGCAGCGCTGGCTGGATCTCGGCGTGGTGCGCTTCCAGCCGTCGGAAATCGCCAAGATCGCCGTGCCGCTGATGGTGGCGCGCTTTATGAACCGCGACGTCTGCCCGCCTTCGCTGAAAAACACCGCCATCGCCCTGGTGCTGATCTTCCTGCCGACGCTGCTGGTGGCCGCGCAGCCGGATCTGGGCACCTCGATCCTGATCGCCGCCTCCGGCCTGTTCGTGCTGTTCCTGTCGGGCATGAGCTGGAAACTGATCGCCGTCGCCGCCGTCGCGCTGGCGGCCTTTATCCCGGTGCTGTGGTTCTTCCTGATGCACGGTTATCAACGCGACCGCGTGATGATGCTGCTCGATCCGGAAAGCGACCCGCTCGGCGCCGGCTATCACATCATTCAATCCAAGATCGCCATCGGCTCCGGCGGCCTGTCCGGCAAGGGCTGGCTGCACGGCACCCAGTCGCAGCTGGAGTTCCTGCCGGAACGCCATACCGACTTTATCTTCGCCGTGTTAGCCGAAGAGCTGGGGCTGATCGGGGTGTTGGTGCTGCTGGCGCTTTACCTGCTGGTGATCATTCGCGGGCTGATGATCGCCGCCAAGGCGCAAACCACCTTCGGCCGCGTGATGGTTGGCGGCTTGATGCTGATTTTGTTCGTTTATGTCTTTGTTAACATCGGTATGGTCAGTGGCATTTTGCCGGTAGTTGGCGTACCTTTGCCTCTGGTCAGTTACGGGGGTTCGGCGCTGATAGTGTTGATGGCCGGTTTCGGCATCATCATGTCGATCCACACGCATCGGAAAATGCTGTCTAAAAGTTTATAAGAGGTGAGTAATGCGTAAGGAATGGCTTTGGATCGGCGTCGCGGCAGTGTTGCTCTCCGCCTGTACCGCCCCGACCACGGAACAGCAGGCGCCACAGCAGCCGTACAACGGCCCGGTGGTGGAAATCGGTGGCGTCGAGCCTCAATATGAACCCTATAACCCTAATAACATGCAGGATTATAAGGTTAATGGCGATACTTACCGCATCGTAAAAGATCCGCAGAACTTCTCGCAGACCGGCCTGGCGGCCTGGTATGGCGAAGAAGCCAACGGTAACACCACCGCGCTGGGCGAGCAGTTCGATCCGAACGGCCTGACCGCGGCGCACCCGACGTTGCCGATCCCTAGCTATGTACGTGTCACCAACCTGGCCAACGGCCGTCAGCTGGTGGTGCGCGTCAACGATCGCGGGCCTTACACCAAGGGCCGCATCATCGATCTGTCGAAAGCCGCCGCCGATCGCCTCAACCTGTCCAACAACACCAAGGTCAAAGTCGATTTCATCAACGTGGCGCCGGACGGCACGCTGAGCGGCCCGGGCACCATCGGCACCATCGTGGCGAAACAGAGCTACGCCCTGCCGGCACGCCCGGATCTCGGCTCCAGCGGCATGGGCACCCCGATCCAACAGGACGTGCCGGTCGCCAGCGGCGCGGCGGTGCGCCCGATCGATAACAGCAGCCTGCGCACCGACGACAACAACGCGCCAGCCGCCGGCGGCAACGCAACCGGCGGCCGCAGCGGTTTCCTCGGCGCGCCAAGCGCCGTACCGGCCGGCGTGCTGGAAGGATCAGAACCTGAAGCCGTGGCCGTGGCCGCGCCGGTCGCGGCCGGCACCGCGGCTGCCGGCATGGCTGCTGCGTCTTCCTCCGGCGGTTACGTGGTGCAGGTCGGTGCGCTGAGCAGCGCCGAGCGCGCCCAGAGCTGGCAGCAAAGCCTGAGCCAGCAGTTTGGCGTGCCGGGCAAAGTGGCGGCTAACGGCAACGTTTATCGCGTCCAGCTCGGCCCGTTCAGCAGCCGTCAGCAGGCAACCCAGCTGCAGCAACGCCTGGCCAGCGAAGCGCAACAACAGTCTTTCGTTACTGCTGCACCCTAAGCGTTAAGCCCGGCGGGCATTCGCGGCTGATAAGCGGTTATTTAGCTGAAACATTTTCTTGCAGCTAAAAGTTCTCTAACCGCAATTAGTCAGATGAATGGGTAATGCCTGCCGGGATCGCATCTGCTATAGTGTGGCTCGTTTTTTAACTTTACTTTCACGGATGTTGTAGTCCCGATCATGAAACAAGTAACTTCTTTTCGCTTAATCAAAAGCATCGCACTCGGCACCGTTATCGCAATGAGCGCAGCCTCCGTTGCACATGCCGATGACGTTAATATCAAAACCATGATCCCAGGTGTCCCGCAGATCGATGCGGAAGCGTATATCCTGATTGATTACAACTCCGGCAAGGTGCTGGCCGAGATGAACGCCGACGCGCGTCGCGATCCGGCCAGCCTGACCAAAATGATGACCAGCTACGTCATCGGCCAGGCGCTGAAAGCGGGCAAAATCGGCCAGGACGATCTGGTGACCGTCGGTCAGGACGCCTGGGCGACCGGCAACCCGGTGTTCAAAGGCTCCTCGCTGATGTTCCTGAAGCCGGGCGATCGCGTGCCGGTCTCCAAACTGACCCGCGGCATCAACCTGCAATCCGGTAACGACGCCTGCGTGGCGATGGCCGACTACGTCGCCGGCAGCCAGGACGCGTTCGTTAACCTGATGAACACCTACGTCAGCAAGCTGGGCCTGCAGAACACCCACTTCCAGACGGTACACGGCCTGGATGCCCAGGGCCAATACAGCTCGGCGCGCGACATGGCGCTGATCGGCCAGGCGCTGATCCGCGACGTGCCGGAAGAGTACGCGATTTACAAAGAAAAAGAGTTCACCTTCAACAATATCCGCCAGATGAACCGCAACGGTCTGCTGTGGGATAACAGCCTGAACGTCGACGGCATCAAAACCGGCCATACCGACGCGGCGGGTTACAACCTGGTGGCTTCGGCGACCGAAGGCCAAATGCGCCTGATCTCCGCCGTGATGGGCGGCCGCACCTACAAAGGCCGTGAAGCCGAAAGCAAGAAACTGCTGACCTGGGGCTTCCGCTTCTTCGAAACCGTGGCGCCGCTGAAAGTCGGTAAAGAGTTCGCCTCCGAGCCGGTCTGGTTCGGCGATGCCGACCGCGTTGAGCTGGGCGTGGACAAAGACGTCTACCTGACCATCCCGCGCGGCCGCATGAAAGATCTGAAGGCCAGCTACGTGCTGAACACCCCTGAAATTCACGCGCCGCTGGCGAAAAACCAGGTGGTCGGCAGCATCAACTTCCAGCTGGACGGCAAAACCATCGACCAGCGTCCGCTGGTGGTGATGAACGAAGTGAAAGAAGGCGGTTTCTTCAGCCGCATCGTGGACTACATCAAACTGATGTTCCACCACTGGTTCGGTTAACGGTTGAATCGGGCGAAATTGCCCCCATATACTGAATAACATTAACTCCCGCCCCGGCGGGAGTTATAATTTATAGATTAGCTAGCACTCTGGAGCGCACGCACATGCAAAAAACTAAACTGAACGAACTGCTCGAATTCCCTTGCTCGTTTACCTACAAGGTGATGGGCCTGGCGCAGCCTGAGCTGGTTGACCAGGTAGTTGAAGTGGTGCAGCGCCATGCACCGGGCGATTACAACCCGCAGGTTAAGCCGAGCAGCAAAGGCAACTACCACTCCGTTTCCATCACCATCAACGCTACTCACATCGAGCAGGTCGAAACCCTGTACGAAGAGTTGGGCAACATTGAAATTGTTCGCATGGTGCTGTAATTCCAGCATAAACCCCTGCTTATCAACCCGGGATGGCGCAGCGTCTTCCCGGGTTGCGCATTTTTGGTCAGCGAAAGGCTGGTCGCGGGCCGGAGCGCCCGGTATAATGGCTTTACCACTTCTGTAACCTGACGATGACTCTTTTGCAACCAGACAAGATCATTTTGCGTCAGCTGGGGTTGCAGCCCTACGCGCCTGTATCCCAAGCCATGCACAACTTCACCGACAGTCGTACCGAGACTACGCCGGACGAGCTGTGGCTGGTGCAACATCACCCGGTCTTCACCCAGGGCCAGGCCGGCAAAGCCGAGCACCTGCTGATGCCCGGCGATATCCCGGTGGTCCAGAGCGATCGCGGCGGCCAGGTGACCTACCACGGGCCGGGCCAGCAGGTGATGTACGTGATGGTCGATCTGAAACGCAGCAAGGTCGGCGTACGCCAATTGGTTACGGCGATAGAAGATACGGTTATCAACACCCTCGCCCACTTCCGCCTCGAATCGCGCGCCCGTCCCGATGCGCCTGGCGTGTACGTGGGGGAGCAGAAAATCTGTTCGTTGGGTTTGCGGATCCGCAAAGGCAGCTCATTCCACGGCCTGGCCCTGAATGTGGCGATGGATCTCAGCCCCTTCCAACGCATCAACCCTTGCGGTTACGCCGGCATGCAAATGACGCAGGTCAGCGCGCTGGCGCCCGGCGTTGGCATTGAAGACATACACCCAATCCTGGTACAGGAATTTGTTCATTTACTCGGCTACCAGACGGTCGAGCTTCGTAACTGGAACCTGCACGATTATGAGTAAACCAATTCAGATGGAACGCGGCGTCAAATACCGCGATGCTGACAAAATGGCGCTGATCCCGGTCAAAACGGTGGTCACCGAACGGCAGGAGCTGTTGCGTAAACCCGAGTGGATGAAGATCAAACTGCCTGCCGATTCAACGCGCATTCAGGGCATCAAAGCCGCCATGCGTAAAAACGGCCTGCACTCCGTCTGTGAGGAAGCCTCGTGCCCTAACCTGTCCGAGTGTTTCAACCACGGTACCGCCACCTTTATGATCCTCGGCGCCATCTGTACCCGTCGCTGCCCGTTCTGCGACGTGGCCCACGGCCGCCCGATCGCGCCGGACGCCAACGAGCCGGAAAAGCTGGCGCAAACCATCGCCGACATGGCGCTGCGTTACGTGGTGATCACCTCGGTTGACCGCGACGATCTGCGCGACGGCGGTGCTCAGCACTTTGCCGACTGCATCTCCGCCATCCGCGCCAAGAGCCCGAACATCAAAATTGAAACGCTGGTGCCGGACTTCCGCGGTCGTATGGACCGCGCGCTGGAGATCCTCACCGCCACGCCGCCGGACGTGTTTAACCACAACCTGGAAAACGTGCCGCGCGTATACCGCCAGGTGCGCCCGGGCGCCAACTACGAGTGGTCGCTGAAGCTGCTGGAGCGCTTTAAAGAGGCGCACCCGAATATCCCGACCAAATCCGGCCTGATGGTCGGCCTGGGCGAAACCAACGCGGAAATCGTCGAAGTGATGCGCGATCTGCGCCGTCACGGCGTCACCATGCTGACGCTGGGCCAGTATCTGCAGCCGAGCCGCCACCACCTGCCGGTGCAGCGCTACGTCAGCCCGGCCGAGTTTGACGAGATGAAAGAAGAAGCGATGGCAATGGGCTTCACCCACGCCGCCTGTGGCCCGTTCGTGCGTTCGTCTTATCACGCCGATCTGCAGGCCAAAGGGATGGAAGTGAAATAACGCGTAATAGTTTGTTACGCTAAAGACGGCGGAAACGCCAAAAAACGGATGTCCGCAAGGCATCCGTTTTTTATTGCGCGCCCTCAGACGGGATTAAACGTCTTTCTTCTCGACGCTCTGCTGAGCGGACTGGCTCTCGGCAGTGTTGCTGCCGGCGGCCGGCGGCGTGCTGTCGTCACCCACGGCTTTTTTAAAGCCTTTCAGCGCCGCGCCAAGATCGGCGCCGAGCGTGCGCAGTTTGCTGGTGCCGAACAGTAAAATCACCAATACCGCAATCACCAGAAGTTTGGTAATACTGATACCTTCCATACTCACCTTCTTATCATAGAGCGCTGCGTGAACAGCGAGAAAAACTGACCTTGCCTGCGAATATTTAGCGACTTTCCCCCTGCTCGCACAACCGCAACATGTAACAGAGTGAGATCCGTCGCAGGAATGCCACGCCGCCTCACGGCGTGAACCCCAGACTATTCTTAGTTTATCACCCGCATGATACGCTGCCATGATACTTATCAGGGAGATGCCGGATGTATATTGCCCCCCCCATTTTCGATGCCCGAAAATCCGGCCTCAGCTTCGCCAAACGCACCTATCTGCCCCGCGTCGCCGGTCTGGGGCTCGGCTTTATCTGCGTTTGCGCCGCACTCTATCCCTTGGCTCCGCCCACGGCGGTCTGGCTATTGCTGGCCTTTCACGGTTTTCTCTGGCCGCATCTCGCCTACCGCTTGGCCTGCCGCGCCAAAGATCCGTTCAAAGCCGAGATCCGCAACCTGCTGATCGACTCCGCCTTCGGCGGCTTCTGGGCGGCGATGATGGCGTTCAACGCGCTGCCGGCGATCGTCATCCTGTCGATGATGAGCATGAACAACATCGCTTCGGCCGGTAAGGCCCTGTTTGTCAAAGGGTTGGCGATTCAATTGGCCGCGGCGGCGCTGACCGGCGCGCTGCTCGGTTTCCCGTTCCACCCGCACAGCACGCCGCTGCAAATCTATCTGTGCCTGCCGATGATCTACCTTTATCCCACGCTGCTCGGCCTGGTGACCTACCGCACCGCCAAACGGCTGGCGGAAAAAAAACAGGAGCTGCAACGCATCAGCACCCGCGATGGGCTGACCGGCTTGTACAACCGCCGCCATTGGGAGCATCTGCTGCATCGTCAGTTCGACAGTTGCCGCCGCTACCAGGACAACGCCACGCTGATCTTGATGGATATCGATCGTTTCAAAACCATCAACGATACTTTCGGCCATGCGCTGGGGGATGAGGCCCTGGCGGCGCTGGCGGAAGAGCTGCTGATTGGCTTGCGCAACGTGGATATCGTCGGTCGCTACGGCGGCGACGAGTTTGGCGCAGTGCTGCCGAACACCAGCGCCGAACAGGCGGAAACCGTCCTGCGGCGCATCCAGCAGCGGCTGGACGCCGTTATCTTCAAAGAGGCGCCACAGCTGCGGCTACAGATCAGCGCCGGCATCGCCAACTACCACCCCGCGCTGGGCGGTTATCTGGACTGGCTGAAAGCGGCCGACGGTGCGCTTTACCGAGCGAAGCAAAATGGCCGCAACCGGCTGGAAACGGCGGCGCCGACGGGCGACTAACTTACTGGTTTAATAACTTGGCAAAATACTTCGGCGCTTCGACAAAGCCTTCACGCCGGTAAAACGTATGCGCCCGCTCGCGGCGGCTGTGGCAATGGACTTCAAGCCGATCGCAGCCGCGACGGTGCGCCAGCGCCTCGCCCTCCGCCAACAGCCGCCGCCCTACGCCTGCGCCGCGCGCTCGGTCGTCGACGCAAAAATAGCTGATGCGGCCAATGTCGCCGGCCAACGCCAGCTGCGGCAGAAAATGCAGCGACAGCACGCCCAGCACCCGCTCGCCCTCCACTGCCACCAGCAGCGCCTCGTCCGGATGCGCCAGCAGCTGGCGCATTCGCTGCGTCAGAAACGCCTCGGTGCCGGGATAATCCAACGCCGTCATTAATTCGGCGATAGCCTGGCGATCGCTCAGGCGCGCCGTTCTGATTTCCATGGGGTGACCTCGCAGATTGTCGATACTACAAAATAGGCGGCGTTAGGTGTAACATCCACCGGGTACGGTAAAAAAGGCCGTGCGGCACGCTGGAGATGACATTCCTCCCTAACCGCCTTCACAGGCTGATGATGTCTACGTAACCTCTCGGAGAGAGGCGCGTAGCGTTACGCCTGTCCCTTTCCGAGTCCCGTGAATTTCTCTGATTGAAAGGTAGTTGCCCCATGTTGAGCTCTTTACTGGCCGTATTTATCGGCGGCGGCGTCGGCAGCGTTTTGCGCTGGGCGGTAAGTATGAAAATGAATCCGCTGAACGCCCACATTCCGCTCGGTACGCTGATGGTCAATCTGATCGGCGGTTTTATCATCGGCCTGGCGATGGCGATTTTCACCCGCATGACGCATCTGGACCCCACCTGGAAATTACTGATCACCACTGGGTTCTGCGGCGGCCTGACCACCTTCTCCACCTTTTCGCTGGAGGTGGTGTACCTGATGCAGGATGGCCGCTTCGGTTGGGCGCTGGCCAACATGCTGCTCAACCTGGCCGGCTCGCTGGCGATGACGCTGCTGGCTTTCATGCTGGTGATGTGGGTCAACGGGCGCTAAGCCCTTAATGTTTCCTTAATCTTGCATGCGCATAATCTCATCCAGTACTTCTGACTGGATGAGAAACCGCTATGTTTAGCCTGCCGAAAACCGCCGCCGAAGCGATTGCCGTTGCGCTGTGTGTGCTGATCGTCGCCGCCTTTATCAAATCCTACCTGTTCGCTTAAGCGCCTTTTCCCCACAGCACGCGTTCATCTTGCGTCTTTCCGGCCGACTACACTACAATTGAGAATGAACGTTCACACCCAAAAATGTGAACCCGGCTCACGCGTAGCAAAGGATCGGGCAAATGCTCTCCCCCAACGACAGTAAACAGGCCAAGGTGCAGGCCCGCCGCGATCAGATCGTCGAAGCGGCGAAAACCAGCTTCCGCCGCCACGGCTTCCACGCCGCCAGCATGGCGGAAATCGCCCAGGGCTCGCAGCTCAGCGTCGGGCAAATCTATCGCTATTTCGCCAATAAAGACGCGATTATCGAGGAAATCGTCAACCGCATCATCGCCAGCAAGATGCAGCGGCTGGAAAACCTTGGCGATCACATTAACCTGATCGCCGGCACGCTGGCGGCGCGCACGCTGTTTCAGCAGCCGGGCGAGAGCGAAACCGATCACATGCTGATGCTGGAAGTGACCGCCGAGGCCACGCGCAACCCGGTGGTAGCCAAAATGCTCAGCGATGCGGAAGCGCGGCTGTTTCGCCACGTGTGCCACAACCTGCAGCGGCTGTATCCCCATTTCAGCGCGGAAGAGATCGCCGCGCGGGTGGAGTTTATCGCCGTCATGAGTGAAGGCACCGGTTACCGCATCCTTACCACGCAAAAAGCCGATGCGTCCCTGCTGCGCGATCTGTATCAGCAGGCCATTTCTCACCTGTTCAGGAAACGCTAATCTCCCATGACCAAACACTTAGCCAGACAACGTCTGGTGTACGCCGTCGTGCTTGGCCTGCTGGCCGCGCTGGGGCCGCTGTGCACCGATCTCTATCTGCCCGCCCTGCCGGAAATGGCGGGCGAACTGAATACCTCCACCGCCGCCGCGCAGCTCAGCCTGACCGCCGGGCTGCTCGGCCTGGGCGTCGGCCAGCTGATTTTCGGCCCTTACAGCGACAAACTGGGCCGCATGCGCCCGCTGTTGCTGTCGCTGATCCTGCTGCTGGGCGCTTCGCTGTGGTGCGCGCTGGCGCCCACCATCGACCAGTTGCTGATCGCACGCCTGCTGCAGGGCATCGCCGGCGCCGGTGGCGCGGTGATTTCCCGCGCCATCGCCCGCGATCTGTATGCCGGCCATGAGCTGACCCGCTTCTTCGCCCTGCTGATGCTGGTCAACGGCCTGGCGCCGATCGTCGCGCCGGTGCTGGGCGGCGTTATGCTGCAGGTGATGAACTGGCGCGGCATCTTCGGCGTGCTGGCGGCCATCGCCGTGCTGCTGTTCAGCCTGTCGGCGCTGAAACTGCACGAGTCCCTGCCGGCCGAGCGCCGCAGCCAGGGCGGCATTCTGGCGATGCTGATGTCGCTGGGCAGTCTGTTGACCCAGCGCTATTTCATGGGCCTGTGCCTGACACAGGGCTTCGTGATGGCCGGCATGTTCGCCTATATCGGCGCCTCGCCTTTCGTCTTGCAGCAGATCTACGGCCTCAGCCCGCAGATGTTCAGCCTGTGCTTCGCCATTAACGGCGTCGGGCTGATCATTGCGGCGCAGCTGGCCAGCCGCCTCAGTTCGCGTTGGGGAGAGCGTCGCGTGTTGAAGAGCGGGCTAACGCTGGCGGCCGTCGCATCGCTGTTGCTGCTGTTGGCCGCCGCGCTGCATGCGCCGCTGGTGGTGTTGCTGGTGCCGCTGTTCTTTTCGGTGGCGGTGATCGGCATCGTCGGCCCAACCGCCTCTTCGCTGGCCATGCAAAGCCAGGGTGACAAAGCGGGCAGCGCGTCGGCCTTGATCGGCGTGTGCATGTTCGCGCTCGGTGCCTGCGCCGTGCCGCTCACCGGGCTGGGCGGCACGTCCAGCCTGTCGATGGCGCTGACCATCGTCGGCTGCTACGCCGTCGCCATCCTGCTGTTCAGCCTGTTAGGCCGCCGCAGCGAGGCATAACGCGCCCAATAAAAAACCCGCTCAATGAGCGGGTTTTAAGAAATTCAGCTACGCAGCTTAGATAGCAGTAACGTTAGCGGCAGATGGGCCTTTGGCACCGTTCGTGATTTCAAATTCTACACGCTGGCCTTCAGCAAGCGTTTTGAAACCGTTGCTAACGATGGCAGAGAAGTGAACGAAAACGTCCTTGCTACCATCTTCCGGAGTAATGAAACCGAAGCCTTTGGATTCATTAAACCACTTAACGCTACCTTTAATCTTAGACATCAAACTTACCTTTAACGTGAATGAAAGACACAAAACCTGTGTCTATTACAGTACAGCAAGCAGGCAGGATTTTGTCCACCACCGCGATCACAGAAATCCGATAAAGAGTGAAAAAATCCGTGTTGTCCGGTGTAAATTGATTGCACCGGTTGCGATAAGTTACCGTGCCAGGTCAATCCTCTCCACCCACCGGCGAACAACGAGCGAACGCCCAAACTCGCCCGTTTCCCCCAGCGTTGACGCTCCCGTGCAGACGCAATCGCTATGAAATATAACCAGATGGTCTTTTTGCTTCGGCGGCCGCTGCACTAGGGTTAGGGTTTATTTCCCACTGTGAGCCAAGCCTATGACCAGCCAGTTGGCAGACAAAATCATCGCCTATCGGCGTGAGCTGCACCAAAACCCGGAGCTTTCCAATCACGAATTCGCCACCACCGCCCGACTGACGCGCTGGCTGCAAGAAGCGGGCATTCGCCTGCTGCCGCTGGCGCTGAAAACCGGCGTCGTGGCAGAGATCGGCAGCGGCAAGGGGCCGATCATCGCGCTGCGCGGCGACATTGACGCTCTCCCGATCGACGAAATCGCCGACGTGCCCTTCAGCTCGCAAAACCGCGGCGTGATGCACGCCTGCGGCCACGACTTTCATACCTCAGTGATGCTCGGCGCCGCACACCTGCTGAAAGCGCGTGAGGCCGACCTGCCCGGCACGGTACGCCTCTTCTTCCAGCCGGCGGAAGAGACCTTCAACGGCGCCCGGCACCTGATCGACGCCGGCGCGCTGGATAATGTCGCCGCGGTGTTTGGCCTGCATAATGCGCCGGAGCTGCCCACCGGCACCTTCGCCACCCGCGCCGGGCCGTTCTACGCCAACGTCGATCGCTTCCAGATCCTCATCACCGGCAAGGGTGCGCACGCCGCCAAACCGGAACAGGGCGTCGACACCATCGTCACCGCCAGCCAGATCGTCGGCGCCCTGCAGACGCTGCCCAGCCGCAGCTTCAGCTCGCTGGAATCGCTGGTGGTGAGCGTAACGCGCATCGAAGGCGGCAATACCTGGAACGTGCTGCCGCAAACCGTGGAGCTGGAAGGCACGGTGCGCACCCACAGCGACGCGGTGCGCCGCCAGATGCCGGACAAGATTCGCCAGGTAATCGACGGCATAGCCGCCGCGCTGGGTGCGCAGGCCGAACTCCGCTGGCAGCCGGGGCCGCCGGCGGTGATCAATGACCCGCATTGGGCGGCGTTCAGCAAAACCGTTGCCGCCGAGGCCGGCTACCGGGTCGAAGAGGCGGAGTTGCAGATGGGCGGTGAAGATTTCGCGCTGTATCTGCATCATGTACCGGGGGTATTTGTCAGCATCGGCTCCGCCAGCGAGTTCGGCCTGCATCATCCGCGTTTCAATCCCGATGAACGGGCCCTGTTCCCCGCGGCGCAATATTTCACGCTGCTGGCGGAACGCACGCTGCAACAATTAACCACCGCGCCGGAAAAAGCCCTCAGCAACGCCTGAATAATGAAAATAGTATTTCCCCGACGCCGCACATGCCGCGTCGGGCCTTATTATTTCGCTCGCCGTGATATTTGCAATTTTCAACATTTGAATATGCTGTTTTGTTGTTTTACATCCCGCCGCCGCTCATCAATAGTGGACCCATCAAACACCGCGCGCCTCTGCGGCGCATGACAGGATAATCACGATGAGCGACAACGCGAATAATCAACGGCAATTGCGCCTGGGTGCCATTCTGCATGGCGCATCGGGAAATATGTCCGCCTGGCGCCACCCGGACGCCACCGCCGACGCCAGCATTAACCTCGAATTTAATATCGCCTCGGCGAAAAAAGCCGAACAGGGGAAATTCGATTTCGTCTTCGTCGCCGACGGGTTATATATCAACGAAAAATCCATTCCGCATTTTCTTAATCGTTTCGAACCGCTCACCCTGCTGGCCGTGCTGTCCGCCGCCACCGATAAAATTGGCCTGGTGGGCACCCTCTCCACCTCCTACAGCGATCCGTTCACCGTCGCCCGCCAGTTCGCCAGCCTCGATCACCTGAGCCACGGCCGCGCCGGCTGGAACGTGGTGACGTCGCCGCTGGAAGGCTCGGCCAAAAACTTCTCGCGCACTGAACACCCGGAACACAGCCTTCGTTACCGCATTGCCGGCGAATTTCTCGACGTCGCCAAAGGGCTGTGGGACTCCTGGGAAGACGACGCCTTCGTGCGTAATAAGACCAGCGGCGAATTCTTCCGCACCGGCAAACTGCACACTCTCAATCACCAGGGGGAGTTCTTCTCTGTACAGGGGCCGCTGAACATCGGCCGCACGCCGCAGGGGCGCCCGATCCTGTTCCAGGCCGGCGCCTCCGAAGACGGCAAACGGCTGGCGGCCCAACACGCCGATGCGATCTTCACCCATCACGACACGCTGGAACAGGCACAGGATTTCTATCAGGACGTGAAGCGACAGCTGGTGGAACAGGGGCGCGAACCGGACGATCTGCGCATCTTCCAGGGCGTCAGCGTGATCGTCGGCGACGACGACGCGGACGTCGAGCGCCAGTACCAGGAAACCGCCCGCCTGGTCAGCATCGAGAACGCCCTCAACTACCTCGGCCGCTACTTCGAGCATTACGACTTCGCCCGCCATCCGCTGGACGCGCCCTTCCCCGACATCGGCGATCTGGGGCAAAACAGCTTTCGCAGCACCACCGACGCCATCAAGCGCAGCGCCCGCGAGCGCAACCTCACGCTGCGCCAGGTGGCGCTGGAAGCCGCCTCGCCGCGCCCGGTGTTCAGCGGCACGCCGGAAGCGGTGGCGGACGGTCTGCAGCGCTGGTTCGACGGCAAAGCCGCCGACGGTTTCATCATCAGCGGCGGTACGCCCAACGCCTTCGGCCACTTCGTCGATCGGGTGGTGCCCGTCCTGCAACAGCGTGGCCTGTTCCGCCAGGCGTACCACGGCGACACGCTGCGCGAGCACCTGGGCCTGAAGCGCCCGCTGAACAGATTCACCCAATGATAAGATCGCTTTCAGGGATACCCGCTATGCAGAAAACCGTTACTGCCGCCCTCGTGGCGGCCTTGCTGAGCCTGACCGGCGCCGCACAGGCGGGCACCGGCATCGATTTGCAGGCCAATGAAACCCCGATCCACGCGCCGAAAAACCCGCAGGCGATCGCCAAACTGCCGGCCGATTTCCACTTCGTGAAGCCGGGCCAATTCACCGTCGCGATCGCCGCGCTCAACACGCCGCCGCTGGCGCTGTTCGCCGCCGACAACCGGCGGCTGATCGGCAGCGAGGTGGATATCGCTCAGCTGGTGGCCGACAGCCTGGGCCTAACGCTTAACGTGGTGCAAACCTCGTGGGAAGACTGGCCGCTGGGGGTGGTTTCCGGCAAGTATGACGCGGCCATCACCAACGTCACCGTGACCAAAGAACGCAAAACCCGCTTCGACTTCGCTACCTACCGCATCGACTCGCTCGGCTTTTATGTCAAAACCGGCGGCAAGATCGCGACGATCAAACAGCCTGCCGATATCGCCGGATTAAAAATTATCGTCGGCTCCGGCACCAATCAGGAAGCCATCTTGCTGGCATGGGACAAGCAGAATCGGCAGCAGGGGCTTAAACCTTTCCAGCCAATCTACGTGACCGACGATGCAGCCGCCACGCTGGCGATCCAATCCGGCCGGGCCGACGCCTACTTCGGGCCGAACGTGCTGGGCGCCTATAAAGCGGCGCTGAACGGCCGCACCCGGCTGGCAGGCACGGTGGAAGGCGGTTGGCCCAAGGCGGCACACATCGCCGTCACCACCCGTAAAGGCAACGGCCTGGTGCAGGCGGTGAACGAAGCGCTGAACGGCGCGATCCGCGGCGGGCAGTACGATCGGGTGCTCAACCGCTGGGGCGAGAGCGTCGAACGCCTTGCGCAGTCGGAAATCAACCCGCCCGGCCTGGGCGATTAGGAGCGCGCGATGACGCAAGACACCTTCATTCAGACGCTGCCGACCGACCCGCTGATCGCCCCGGTAATCGAGGGGCTGTTCGGCGAATATCGCCGGCGTTACGGCGACTATTTTGGTGACCAGGAACCGGAACCGCTGGATCTGTACGCGCCGCCGCAGGGGGCCTTCATCGTGCTGCTGCGCGCCGGTGCGCCGATCGCCATGGGCGCCTTTAAACGCTATGACGCACAAACCGCCGAGCTGAAGCGCATCTGGACGCGGGGCGATCTGCGTCGCCAGGGCCTGGCACAGCGGGTGTTGCAGCAGCTCGAAACGCTGGCGCTGGCGCAGGGATATCGCCGGCTCTATCTGACCACCGGCTTTCGCCAGCCCGAAGCGGTGGGCCTGTATCTGAGCAACGGGTATCAGCCGCAGTTCGATCCCACCGTCGACAGCGAGGTTTACAGCCGCCCACCCTACGATGGCCGCCTGCCGTTCCGCAAAAGCCTGATTGCAGAGGGCGCGTGTTGTTGCGCGTCGGAAAGGAAAATCGCCTAAGGCCCCTTTATCTGTATCAGGAGACATGACATGTCCAAACAAGAAGTCTTGAAAGTGGTGCCCGCCCGCTATCCGCTGCGGCTGATCGGCGCGCTGTTTTCGCTGTTTATTCTGGCTGCCATCGTGCAATCGGTGGCGGGCAACGCGCGCTGGGAATGGGGCGTGTTCGCCGAGTGGTTCTTCGCGCCGGCGGTGCTGGCTGGGCTGGGGCAAACCCTGCTGCTGACGCTGCTCGGCACGCTGTTCAGCATCCTGTTCGGCACCCTGCTGGCGCTGGCGCGATTGTCGCGCTCTTACCTGTTGGCGTCGCTGGCCTGGGGTTATATCTGGCTGTTTCGCTCGCTGCCGCTGATTCTGGTGCTGATCATCCTGTACAACTTTTCCTACCTGTACGACGCCATCTCGCTGGGCATTCCCTTCACCTCCGTGGTGTTCGCCAGCTATCCGACCATCGACATTCTCGGCCAGTTCGCCGTGGCGGTGCTGGGCCTGACGCTGGTGCAGTCCGCCTATACCGCCGAGATCATCCGCGGCGGCATCCTGGGCGTGGATTACGGCCAGCACGAAGCGGCGGCGGCGCTGGGCCTGCCGGGCTATCGCCGCACCTTCCGCATCATTCTGCCGCAGGCGCTGCGATCCATTATTCCGACCGGATTCAACGAGATCATCAGTCTGGCGAAAGGCACCTCAATCGTTTACGTGCTGGCGCTGCCGGAGCTGTTTTACACCATCCAGGTGATCTATAACCGCACCCAGCAGGTGATACCGCTGCTGATGGTGGCCACCGTCTGGTATCTGTTCATCACCACCGCCCTGTCGGTGATCCAATACTACATCGAACGCTATTTCGCCCGGGGCGCGGTGCGCGAACTGCCGCCGACGCCCTGGCAGAAACTGGCCGGCTGGCTAAAACGTTAGGAGACCCGCATGTCTGAAGCCATTGATTATTACGCCTTGCCCGAACAGCCGGTACGCAACCTCACCCCGGTGCCGGCGCGCGGCCTGATCGAAATCAGCAACGTCAGCAAGTTCTTCGGCAAACACAAGGCGTTGGACGACGTCAGCCTGACGCTGCAGCCGGGCACCGTGACCGTGATCCTCGGGCCTTCCGGCTCCGGAAAATCGACGCTGCTGCGGGCGATCAACCATCTGGAGCGCGTCGACGAGGGGTTTATCCGCATCGACGGCGACTACGTCGGCTACCGCCGCAAGGGCAACCGGCTGTACGAGCTGAAGGAAAAGGCCATCCTCCGGCAGCGCATCAACGTCGGCTACGTGTTCCAAAACTTTAACCTGTTCCCGCATCTGACGGTGCTGGAAAACATCATCGAAGCGCCGGTGGTGCACAAGATCCACTCCCGTGAACGGGCGAAAGCGGTAGCCTATGAGCTGCTGGATACGGTCGGGCTGCGCCATAAGGCGGACGCCTACCCGCGCCACCTCTCCGGCGGCCAACAGCAGCGCATCGCCATCGCGCGCGCGCTGGCGCTGAACCCGAAGGTGATCCTGTTCGATGAACCGACCTCCGCGCTCGATCCCGAGCTGGTCGGCGAAGTGCTGGACGTGATAAAGGGATTGGCGGATCTGGGCGTCACGCTGGTGGTGGTCACCCATGAAATCGGCTTTGCGCGCGAAGCGGCGGATCGGGTGGTGTTTATGGTCGACGGACAAATCGTCGAGCAGGGCGACGCCAAGCAAGTGCTGGCTCAGCCGCAGCATCCGCGCACCGTCAACTTTCTCAACAAAGTGCTGTGATCGTCAGGGCGCCGCGGCGCCCCGTACCCGAGCCGCTTACCGGCCGGCGAAACGCCGTTTCTCGGCGGCGAAGTCCAGCGGGCGGATCCCCTGCTGGTTTTTGTCCTCGTCGGTCAGCAACGCCGGCGGAATAAACCAGGTCACCTCGAACAGCAGCCCGTCCGGATCGTGGCCATAAATGCTTTTGTGCACGCCGTGATCCTCTTCCAGCCCCAGAATGCCGCGTTCGGCCAGCTGGTGACGAATACGCTCCAGCTCCTCCAGGCTATCCACTTCCCAGGCCAGATGGTACAGCCCGGCCGGTGGCTCATGCTCCGCCGGCGGTTCGTTGTTGGCGCGAAAGACCCCGGCGCGCTGCTGGCCCAGGTTCTTGCTGAACAGCGCCAAATCGTGATCGTTGTCCGAATCGGCGGCCTGGGTAAACACCGCCCGATCGGGGCTGTCGGACGGCTTGAGCTTGAACCCCAACACCTGATGATAAAAGTCGGCGCTCTGCCGCACGTCGCTGACATACAGCACGGCGTGATTGAGACGTTTGATGCCCATCGCTATTCCTTTTTCGCATTGAATGAAGTCAGCATGAACATAGCATGTGGGGAGAAAGCCGCTAAATGCCGTTATCGCATGACTAAATGCCGCCCGCGCAATCTGTCGCTGCAAGGCATTCCGCGCTATCATAAGCGCTGTATAGAACCCTTTTGTGAGAATAGCGATGAACGGCAAGATAACGACTTTTTTTGAAGACAAAGGCTTCGGCTTTATTACCGACGAGAACGGAGAAAATCGTTATTTTCACGTGATTAAAGTGCAGAACCCGGAGCTGATTAAGAAAAATGCGGCGGTGACCTTCGAACCGACCAACAACACCAAGGGCCCGTCGGCTTATGCGGTCAAAGTGTTGGCGCCCAGCAAATACATCATCATCGCCAACGAAAGAATCAAGATCGCCAGCATCAAGTCTTTCAATACTTTCACCAAGGAAGTGCCGGTCAAAGCCGACGTGGATAAAGAGAACACCGTGCTGTCGGTCGGCCTGCTGATGAACCGCATTCGCCCGCAGTCAGAAGACCAGGCGCAGACCATGCAAACGCTGCGCATGCTGACCATTACCACTTTCCAGAACACCACCCATACCTTCTCCGAGCACGAGATCGACATGGATGAGACCATCAAGGCGCTGAAAAGCCTGTAAGCTTCTGCGTACAGAAAATAACCAACGAAATTTGGCGTCGCCTGTGTTAGCGTGAGTTTTCACCTGACACAGGCTATTGATATGTCCGATTCCATCAGCGTTAAAGGTTTTATCAACCGCTCCACCCAAATCGTCTGCCCTAAATGCGGCTATGTTACCCGGCAAAAATGCGCGGCAATGCTGCAAGACGTGATACTGATTTGCCCTAATTGCGAAACCCGCTTCGAGCCCAGGCAAGGCTGAAAACGGTTAGCGGAACAGGATATGCTCGACGCTGTTGCCGTTCACCACATTGAACGACTCCACCCGATTACGCCCCTGCGATTTGGCGCGATACAGCGCGATATCCGCCATATTCATCAGCTGCTCCAGCGATTTCACCTCGTTCATCGCCAGGCTGGCGACGCCGACGCTGATGGTAATTTTCAACGTTTGCTTGCCTTCCGCCTGCAGTTCCGCCTGCTCCACCAGCCGGCGCAGATGTTCCCCCAGCGCCACGCCCTGTGCCGCCAGCGCACGCGGCAGCATGATGGCGAACTCTTCCCCGCCCAAGCGGCCGAACAGCTGATCGTGGCGCAGCTCGCGCCGTACGATGTGCGCAAATGACGCCAAAACCTGATCGCCGGCGCTGTGGCCGTGCGTATCGTTGATCTGCTTGAAATGGTCGATGTCGATCAGCAGGAGCGACACCGCCTCTTTGGAGCGGTGCTTGTGCTCCAGCAGCTCGCCCGCTTTGCGCGTCATCGCGCTGCGCGCCAGCACCCCGGTCAGAAAATCGTGGTTGGCGCTGTGCTCCAGACGCCGCATCAGCTTGCGGTTGGCGGCGATAGAACTGGCGAGGATCAGCGGCCCCATCACCAACATGGCGATGCCCAAGCGGGCGGACATCAGCGTGTCGAGGAAGGCGTTGTGGTTGTTCGGCGTTTCGTACAGCACCAGGTTGGCGGAAATACTGCTGATCTCGGTCATGCCGGTCAACAGCGTCAGCAACGTTACAGGGAACAGCTGGTAACGCACCGCGCACCACAGCAGTGCCGGGATCGGGAAGGCGATAGCGCCCGGCCCGCCGATATAGACGCTGAAGATCAGCGACAGCAGCAGCGCCAGCAGCGGCAGACAGCCTTTCAAACGCCAACGCACCTGTATGCGCAACAGCTGCTTCAGCCGCGGCGCCGCCATCAGCACCGGCAACAGCAGCAAGGTCGTCGAGAACTGCTCGCTGAACCAGGCCAGCCACGCGACCACCACCGTGTTGTTGTACAGGCTGTCGTTGCGCAGCACCGACAGCGTCGACGCCACCGCCGCACCGGCCAGACTGGCGCTGAACATATAGAGTATCGCCTGGGGTTTGCCCATGCGCCGTTGCGACTGGGGCAGCATCAGCATGATGCCGTAACCGACGGCGATCAGCGACATGTTGCAGGCGTTCAGCCACAGCGCCAGGGACCAGCCTTCGCCGGTGCTGAGATCGGCGGCGACCATGCCCAGGTAAGTGGTAAGCCAGCCGAGCGGCGTGGCGTAAACGGGTTTGCGCAGCAGCAGACCGAGCAGAATCGCATTCACCGGCCAAAATAAAGAAAGCGAACCAATCGGCCGGCTAAGAATACCCACCAGAGAAAGTAAAAAGGCCAGCATGAAAAGATTGATCAGCTGAACCGTCAGAGGCAGGCCATGCCTGGCGTTTATTCTGACGTTCATCGCCTCGCCCATATTTCGCTAATAACCAGAATAATAATGTGCATACTCTCTCGCCCGGCCAGTGAGGGATAGTCAACTCGGATTTCAACCAAAAAAGCCAGACAAATCAATAATAAAAAACGTTAACATTTAATTAACAGACTTTTCTTAGCCTGATGCGACCGCGGCGGGCTCACCCGCATAGCGTCAGCAAATAATGCCGACTCTGCTGTCAGCATAGCGCATAGCGTAATAGGCCGCCGCCGGCGTTAATTACATTAATAAGCTTGTGGTTATTGGTCGTTGAATGATGTTTGAATAACTACGCGATTATTTTCCTGCAACTGGGCCGCCCGTGCAATAACAACCCCAAAAAAGCCCGCATAGCGCGGGCTTGCTTGAACAACAGCAAATCGACAGTTACGACACAGCCATACGTTGCATGCCTGTGCTGCCGCGCAGTATAGCGGTGAAAGCTTAAGCAGACCTTAGCAACAAAAAACCCGGCCTAGGAACCGGGAATATTTGTACGAAATGCACTGTTAGCCCAAGCAGGCTAATAACATTTCGCGGCTTACACGCCAATTGTGCAGAGAAAATGAATGCGGCGTCCGTTCAGTCGCGTCGCTGCCCTCTCTGCACGGGAGACCTTACGCCAGTTTGGCGGCAAAACCCGCTACGCGCTGGCCATAGAGCTTGGCGGTCGCCAGATCGCCCGACAGCATTTCATCCACGCCGGCATCCGCCGGGGTCTGCACCAGCAGCCCCACCGAACCGCCCAGGTTATTGACGTCGGTGCGCTGCGCCGATTTGGTGTTGGCCGGCAGCAGCCCCAGGCTGACCCACAGGCCGCCATGTTGCGAAGCCAGCGTCTGCAGCGCGATCAACGTGACCTGCTTGTCGCCGTTCAGGCTGGCGCTGTTGGTAAAGCCGCCGAACACTTTGTCCTGCCACTTGCGGCCGAACCAGGCCTTGGAGCTGGCGTCCGCGAATTTCTTGAACTGCCAGGATGGGCCGCCCATATAGGTTGGCGAACCAAAGATGATGGCGTCCGCCTCATCCAGCGCCTGCCAGGCTTCGTCGCTGATATCACCGTTCTGGTCGATGGCGATCAGTGCCGCCCCGGCGCCTTCCGCCACCACTTTCGCCAAACGCTCGGTATGGCCGTAGCCTGAATGAAACACCACTACTGTCTTCGCCATAGAAATTCTCCACTCATTGCACAAAGGCGCCGACGGCGCCCCTCTCGCGTTCAATCTAATCAAGCGCGCAGCGGCTGAATACCGAATAAAACTGACGGTGTTATTCAAAAAAATCGCGTTATGCGCCCTGCTCTGCCTGTTGACGGGCGAAGTCGATAAAAGCACGCAGCGGGCGCGGCATTTGGCGGTTTGCCGGATAGTACAGATAGAAACCGGGGAACGGCGGCGTCCAGGCATCGAGCAGCGGCAACAACCGGCCATCGGCCAAACCGGCGGCAACCTGTTGCTCAAACAGGTAGGCAATGCCAGCCCCATCCATCGCAGCCCGCACCAAGACTTCCGGCTCATCGACTATCACCGGCCCTTCCACGGCGATCTCCTGCTTTTCACCGTCGCACTCAAACTCCCAACGATACAAACTGCCGTTGGTCGGCCAGCGGTAATTCAAGCAGCGATGTCGATGCAGATCGCCCGGTGTTGACGGCCGGCCGTGACGCGCCAAATACGCCGGTGAAGCAACGACACGCATCCGCACCTCCCCGCCCAGCTTGACCGCCACCATATCTTTCGCCAGTTTCTCGTGCAGCCGCACGCCGGCGTCAAAACCGCCGGCAACGATATCCACCAACCGCTCCTCAACATTGAGATCGAGCGTAATATCAGGATATTGATGATGAAACGGCGCGATCAAAGGCGCCAGAAAATGTAACGCCGCCACGCGGGTTACATTAAGCCGCAAAAGACCTGAGGGGTTCTGGCGTTGCTCGACCGCCTGTGCCACCGCCGCGTCAATCTCGGCCATCGCGGGCGTCAGGCGCGCCAACATCTGTCTTCCGGCTTCAGTCAGCGCCACGCTGCGAGTGGTACGATTCAGTAAACGCACACCCAGACGTTCCTCCAGGTTGCGCAGCGTTTGGCTGAGCGCCGAAGCGGACATCCCCAAATGTGCAGCGGCGCGAGCGAAACCGCCATGCTCAACAATCGCGGCAAAGGCGCGCAACTCGGCGAAATCACTGCCCCTCATTCTGCTCTCCCTCCTTAATAATTCATGAAGATTATAGTGCATTCCTTAAACAACCTGCGGGCGCTACCGTAGACGCTACCTACACGGGAGAATGCCTATGAACACGTCACTATCGCTGGATCACTATCGTTTATTGGGCCGTTCCGGCCTGCGCGTTTCACCGCTGGCGCTGGGCACCATGACCTTCGGCGCCGACTGGGGCTGGGGCGCCGAACTGGCCGAGGCTCGCCGTCTGTTTGACGTTTATGTCGAACGCGGCGGCAACTTTATCGATACCGCCAACCGCTATACCGAGGGAAGCGCCGAACGTTTCGTGGGGGAATTCGCCGCCGGGCGCCGCGATCGGTTGGTGATCGCCACCAAATACACCCTGCCGATGCAGCCGGACGATCCCAATTCCGGCGGCAATCATCGCAAAAGCATGCTGCGAACGGTGGAGGGAAGCCTGCAACGGCTCAATACCGATTACATCGACCTGCTCTATCTGCACGCCTGGGATTTCACCACGTCGGTGGAAGAGATCATGCGCGCCATGGACGATTTGGTACGCGCCGGAAAAGTGCTGTATGTAGCAGTATCGGACCTTCCCGCCTGGCAGGCGTCGAGAATGCAAATGCTGGCGGACCTGCGTGGTTGGTCGCCGCTGATCGCTCTGCAAATCGAGTACAGTCTGCTGGAGCGCACCGTCGAACGCGAGCTGATGCCGATGGCGCAAGAATTGGGGATGGGCGTGATCCCTTGGTCGCCGCTGGCCGGCGGCGTATTAAGCGGCAAATACCGGCGGCAGGATCTGCAACCGTCGCCCGATGAAGCGGGCTCTCGGCGTGAAGCCGTGCGAGCCAAGGGGACATTGAACGCACACAATCTTGATATCGCCGACGCCGTCAACCAGATAGCTGATGAGACTGGATATTCCCCATCACAAATCGCGCTGGCCTGGACACTGCGTCACCCGACGGTCACCGCGCCGATCGTCGGCGCCCGAACCCTGGCGCAATTGGAAGATAACCTCGGCGCCTTGAAGGTGGCGCTGGCGGAAGATCATTGGCGACGATTGGACGATCTCAGCGCCATCGAGCTGGGATTCCCACACGATTTTCTCGCCCTGCCAGCCACACGCAACATCATGACCGGCAGCGTGCATCTCGCCCGGCGCAGATAAAAAAAATCCCGCGCAAGGCGGGATAAACTTAACAGGGATGGGGTAATACACTACAGGGAATGGATAACACACAACA
Organism: Serratia sp. SSNIH1; assembly: GCF_002935055.1. Lineage (NCBI taxonomy): Bacteria > Pseudomonadati > Pseudomonadota > Gammaproteobacteria > Enterobacterales > Yersiniaceae > Serratia > Serratia sp. SSNIH1. Next base: position 1,694,190 of record NZ_CP026383.1, on the reverse strand, counting down.
TCATCGGGTAGAGCTACAGTACCAATCCCAATGTATAGAACTGTCATCCCCGCGTAAGTTTGCTCGGCCAGATGTAACGCCGAATGGGAAATATGACATTTCGCTCAACGCACCACAAACAGGCGCGATTCGAAACCGCCGCTCTTGAAGGTGGCGGTATTGACCCATCCCGGCGGCGAACGGCCGAAGTCCTGATTGAAATCCCCGCCGCTGACCAGCCAGACCCGGCGATGGCCTTTCGATAAATCGCTGAGCTTATCGACATAGGTCTGCGCCGCCCGATCGTGGAAAAAGGTGCCGAAGCCATAGGCATTGGGCTTGCCCGAAATGCCGTTGGGCCTGGCCGGGGTATACAGCAAGGCGCGATAGCCCTTCTTGTTGTAATACACGTAGCTCAGGTAGTTAAACATGTTGCTGACCACTACCGCATCGTTAGGCTGATAGTGGCTGTTGATATAGTGCACCATCACCTTGAACTCATCTTTCTCGACTGGGTAGTCGTTACGCACGCCGCAGCCGAACAGCAGGCTGAAGAACAACAGCAAAGAGATCCCGCGCACCCGGCTTTTCATTCCGGCGATCAACACGCCCAACACCAGCGGAATGCCGAGCGCGGCGGAATAGAGGTAGCGATCGACAAACAGCGGCGTGCGCCAGGAAATGGCGAATACCAGCGTCACCGGGATCAGAATGCCGCCAAGCAGCAGTAGCGAGAATGTCCTTGGCATCGCGCGCCGTTTCAGCAGCAGCGCGCACAACGCGATAAACATCGCCGGCAGCAGCCAGAGAATCGCCGTGGGATAGTTGCTGCCGTCATGGCTGGTGAGAAAACGCCAATACATTGCCGGCAGATCGCCCCAGGAGACCTGAGGGATCCAACCGACGTCGCCGCCGACCCGCAGTTCGGCGATATGCGCCAGCAGATTGAACAGCACCAGCAGCCAGGGAATGTAGGCCACCCCGATCGCCACATTGGCCAGCCACCACGCCGGCTGCTTGATGTAACGTACGCCTTCACGGCGGCACGACAGCGCCAACACCACCAGCCAGTGGGCGATCAGCGTGAAAATGGTGAAGTAATGGGTATAAAAGCTCAGCGTCATCAACAGCGCATACAGCGCCAGATAGCGGCGGTTATCCGGCGTTTTCAGCCACTTCGCCAGCACCATGGCGGCGGCAATCGCCAGCATCCCCATCAGCGCGTACATGCGCGCCTCCTGGCTGTAACGCACCGCCATCGGCATGATTGCCATCAGCCATCCCGCTATCAGCGCCGCCCGCTCGTTGGCCAACCAACGGGTAAAGCGCATTGCCAGCGCCACCGTCACCACGCCGAACACCAGGCTCAGCGAACGGGCGGCCATGATGCCGTCGCCAAACAGAACCATCCAGCCATGCAGCAACAGATAATAAAGCGGCGGGTGAACGTCGAAGGAGGCGTGGTACAGCAAAGCGCCCACATCATAGCGGCTGGTCAGCACGCTGGAGGCTTCATCGCACCAAAAGTACCGATCCGTTAAGGAAATAAACCGCACGATCGCCGAAAACGCCACGATCGCCAACGCGTAATGTTTGTAACTGATACCCTTTAAGCCGTTGTTGCTCAAAGAGACATTCGAAACCTGTTGCAGTGACATAACCGCATTCCGCCCAAGAGAACCACACAGTGTGGAGACGCAGCGTCATCATTGCCGACGGCGGGTAAATGGCGGGTAAATCAGTGCGAAAAAGTCGGCGCAATCACCGCAGCGCCGCACGACTCTCAGCGGATTTCAACGCTGATATCCGGGTAGGCCTTCTCGCCGTCGCTGAGGTAATGCCCCAGCGCCCGGTAAGCCATCACGTACAGCACGGCGGCGGCGCACAGGCACAGCAAGGTCACGAGCAGGAATCTGGATTTGCGCACGATAGGCTCCATGGGGAAATTTTCGCCTATTGTAGCGCGGCAAAATAAACGAAGGTTCAATTGCCGGCGGGTCATGCGCCTCGCACCCACTCGGCGAGGCGGCTTCAGATCATTTCTTCAACATGTAGATAAACGAATCGACGGTTTCGCCGCCGGCGGTGGTGACGCTGACCGCTACCCGTTCATCCCCCTCGCCTGCGAACGCATCGAGAGTCGGCCAGTGGTTGACGAGATTAGCTGAACGGAACAGAAAACCATTCACCCGATTGCCGCTGTTATCCAACACGATGCCTGGGTAGCCCATCTCGGCGCCCCAGCCTTCGTTAAGCAGCGATCCGCCAACGCTGCCTTCTTCCCAGCTGCCGCCGATGGCTTCCATAATGTGCGCGTTGGGTCTGCCCGGCCCCAGGGTGCCGTATACGAATAAACTTTGCATTTTTCACTCTGCCACTGACTGAAAAAAAGTCTTTACTCAGAGTGCTGTACAGCCCCTGCCAGAAAGCAATGGCCTTTTACACGGCTCATTCCAGATCTAATTGATTCAACAAACCGGTACGCGTCAACGAGAATGAACCATAGTGTGCGTAGAGGTTTTCATTGAGCGCTGAAGTGCGCAATAAGCATAGAATAACTGCGCCATCATGTAAGACCAAGTAAGGAAGGCACAGGTCATAAAGACCATCTTCGTGCCATCTCCCAGGATCGGGAAGAAGTCATACTTCAGCGCAATCGTCCCCCCTGCGCCCCCCCCCAGCAGAGTCGCCAGCGCATGCAGGAATTCGCCGGCACGCACCAGACACCAAATGAAATACAGCAGATACAATGTGTACAGCGCCCACATCAGCACATAAAAATAGGGCAGCCACGGTTTGAATGCCGTCGACAGGAAGTAAATAGCCGTGACACTGAAAGCGGCCAAGAACAAGATGAAATCCTTCGCCGGCGACGGCTTGTAGCCATGCGTCACGGCCATCAAGCCAAGCGTTCCAACAATCGGCACACCGACACCTCGGGAAAAGGCATCAAGAAAAATGGCAACATCGTAGTTGGTTTGCCAGCCGGTAGCGATGAAGGTCGTAAAGTTTGTCGCGGAAATACCAACTATCAAAAATTCCACGCCAAGCAGGTAGTTTTTGCGCCTGACAAATGCCGCACCATAATACAAACCGCACACCACCAGGAGTACACACGAGAACAACGCGAATATATCTATTAATTCCACGATAACAGCCTCTGTCACTAGAGTTACGTCGTTGCTCCGCCGTCACGAACCAAGGGCAACGACATCAAATGCAATCAGCCTTTTATGGCAATATCTTTACGTACTTTCCTATCGATCCAGTCATCCATCAACTTAGTCGCCGCAAACGCGGACTGTATGGCGCACCACTGCAAGGGCTCAGGCAGCATGGATGGCGTCTTGTGGTGCAACGCAGCCAACAGCTCTGGCGTCCTGCCGTTGATTTGCTTGGCCAAAAGCAAGCCGATAAACGATTGGGTGCCGAGTCCATGGCCCGAGCAACCGGCGGTATAGAAAATATTTTGTTTTTCGCCCATTGCGCCGAGTACCGGCAGGAAGTCATAGGCGCCGCTGACATAACCACTCCAACAATGCTTGATACCTAGGTCGTGCAAGGCCGGATAGCGTGCGCGTAGTACCTGTTCCAATGCCACATAGGCGCCTTGATCGGGGATGTTGGGCGTCTTTGAACCATAGGCATAGCCCAACTTCTTGACAGTCAATACCATGGTGCCGTGCGCCGTCAGGCGGTGACTCTCCATGGTATAGTGCGGCGTGATGATCCCCTCTCTTCCCTGCCACCCCAGAGCAGCAAGTTGTTGCGGCGAGAGCGGTTGCGTTTCTATCGCCGACACCCGAATCGCTGCAACCTTGTTGCGCAGCACGCCTAGCTGGGGGAGGTAAGCATTGGCCGCCAATACCATTACCGGAGCGGTCGCACTACCGTGCGCAGTCTTGCAGACAATGCTCGAACCCTCGCTGAAGGAGAGCAATGGCGTGCGCTCGTAAAATTTCACCCCCGCCTCGATAGCCGCACGGCGCAGACCGCCGACATACTTCCCAGGATTCAACGTGCCACCACACTGCTCGGCGGCGAAAAGAAAGGCCGGCGGAATTCCCCGCGCCCGCATTTCGGAACTGTCCACGAAGCGGGTCTTTGCCCCTAACTTTTGACCCAATGCCATGTTTTGCCGCAGGCGTTTTTCCTGGCTGAGATGAATACCTGCTCGCAACACACCGGACGGGTTGTAATCACAGTCAATACCTAACGTTTTCATTCGACCTTCCACGTAGGGCACTGCCTCGTCGTAGAACCTGACGAACTGCGTCGCCTGTGCCACACCTAACCGTTTGACGAACATGTCGTACTCGATTCCCATGCTGCCCAGCAGGTAGCCGGCATTGCGGCCACTGGCGCCGAAGCCGGCGAACTCCTGCTCCAGCAGGATGACCTGCGCCCCCAGCGCCCGCAACTCCAGCGCAGTCGATAGCCCGGCAAATCCGGCACCGACCACGATGACATCAGCCTTCACATCCCCTTCAAGCGAGGGCTGTAGGTCGGCAGGCGGCTCCACCCAGCCCCCCAGGCTGCGAAACTTCAATGGTGCAACGCCACCAAAAGATGCTTTGTTCCCTGCATTCATTATATAACCCCCAGCATATCGCTTATTGTTTCCATCCTGCGTCGCCTCAAGACAGCCCTGAGTGAGCCGCAAGAACGTGCCCTGCTCATCTCATCATCTGCTTTCCTCGTCATTCAGCGGGATATTCCAAATCAACAGTTCAAGGGCTGCTGCAACTTGAATACGGTGGTCGGCAAACTGGAGAGGCAGTAGATGCTGAGCGCGATCCAGGCGGCGCAGCAATGTATTGCGATGCGTACGCAGTGCTTCAGCGGTCTGGGTGACATTACAACCGTTGGCCAGGAAAGCATGCAGCGATCGTTGAAGTACCACAGAATCTGTCGCTAGGCGTCCGAGCGTTCTCAAGACAAACTGCCTAGCCGCACGGGCGTCGTGGGTCATCAGGGACACCATCCTCACCTGGTCTATCGTAGCAACGGCCGGCGCACCAGTTAATCGCCCTAATAATCTCTGGGTGGTCAAGGCTTCCAGATGAGATCGGCGGAAGCCGCCTATTCCTGCGATCGGTGAGCCGATGGCCGCTCGTAGTGTTGGGAAACGCCGAGCAATATCTTGCAGTTCGTTTAAATCCAATACTTTTGTCGTATGGCACCAAACCCATAAGGTCGCAGGGCCAGCGAAGACGATGAGGGGAGCTGTCGAACCCATGAGATGTGCCACCGCATACGCCATTGTCTCCAGTCGGCGAATATCCATATCCTCGATCTCGCTCCAGATTAGACAGGCACGGTGCCGCTGAAAAAGACTGTAACCCAGTTGCCTGCCTAATTGCTCAACATCCACGTTTCCACCATCAAGCAACCGGCTGACCAGGCTGCGTTTGTCGATAGAACCCTCATGGAACTGAGCTCTCTTTTCCTCCAGGAGAATTTGAGTCAATGTACACATGTTGCTGTCGATGAATGTCGAGATCGAGCGCAACGAAACTTCGAGGAATTCCTTTAGCTCTATGGGATCTTGCGTAAGGTTAAACGCAAGCGCCATCCAAAGCTCCCAAGCTGCGTTTTGCGTCGATCGGGCGATCTTCATCAGCAGCTCCCCTTCGCCCCTATGAACCAGCTCTCGGGCCGTGTCCAGAATGTCAGCAGACACGTAGGGTTGCACGGGTTCTCCGGGGCGCTGCAGATTCGCATTTGCCCAGTGCAACAATTCTGCCCGATTGGCGCGCCGGAACGCTGCCAGCATGACCGGGTCCTCCAGTATTCTCATACCTTCTTGAGAAGCGGCAAGCGACTGGTTCAAACGCTCGATCCACTCAGTTGGAAGTGTCTGAGCGAGTTCGGCGCCTTTGCGCATGAGTTCACAAACTGCTTCTGACGGACGTAGTGAAACAGACAACGTAATGGTCATGGACGATACCAATCACTCAAAAGGTACACGAATATAGCGGTGGTCTGATGGCAACAGAGCCCCCTCCGGCATGCACAGCAGAACAGTTTTCATTCTGAATGGGGCGTGCCACACACGGCCCGAAAACAACACAGCAGTCCCGTCGATCTTGAATAACGCAGCCTCTGCAAAACATCGTCCGTGAACTGCTTTACTGCAAACGTCATTTACCATCAGCCCGTCCGGTTCGACGACCAGCACTCACGGCCACGCTACCGCTATCGTAGTGACCGGGCCTTTACTTTAGTTGGAAGCCATTGCTCTCCCCATGGGTTACCCCATGGGGTTGTCTATGTCAGAACCCTTTTCCAGGTTCGGAGAAGTTCGACATGGTCAGAAGTTCCTGGGGATCGCGCATTTGGCCATCGATTTCCACCCACCCCTGCAGTGTCGAACTGGCACTCCAGCCCAGTAGACGCTGCATTTCAGCAGGAAGTTGACGAACGCGTTCAACGGGAATGGAAAGGAAGTGATTTTCTTCAAGACGCAGAAACGCCAAATCGTAGGCCATCGTCAGTCCAGTGCGAGGAGACGTGGAATTATTGGAGCCACCACAATGATACACAGAGCCCATCCATAACAGCGCGGAACCTGCTTTCATTTCTGCAGCGACAGTTTCTTCCTGAGTAGGCATACGCTCGTCATCCCATAGATGGCTCCCTGGAATAACACGCGTTGCCCCATTCTCTTCGGTGAATTCTGAAATGGCCAACATCATTTGCAGCCTTGCTTCACGGCCATACTGTGGATGGCGCCAGAGCGACGTGGCATCGTCACGATGCAGAGGCTGGCGGCCTTGGCCCGGGGCGATCTGAATAGCCTGAGTAATGCTGAGTTGAATATCAGGCTCGATCTCTGCACGGTCATTGCCGACCCAAACGTGGGTGGGTGTTTGTAGGATCTTTCTGGCGGCACCGATGAACAGCGGATTGAGTGCCACCTCCACGGCGGTATCACTTCGCCCGATTATGCGGGCGATACGGCGAGTCTGAGTACCCGCGAAGTAGGGATCCACGCCAAAAGGTGTGGCATTCAGGTAAGTGTCCAGCTCGTTGGCAAGAGACTTCAGCACTGTTGGTGAGACAAAGTCGGAAATTATGACCCCGCCGTCGCGCTTGATGACTTCTACCACCTGATCGATCGATGCATCACTACTGAGCGTCGAGAGTTTTCGTGTATTCATATGCTGTCTACCTTTATGGTTATTCAGTTAGCAACCTGTGCAACCAGACCCAGCGCATACATGGCCGGCCCAGGACGCCTTTTGTCCCCGCCCTATCACCCCCATTCGGCGATGACCAGCTGGAGAATTCAGCATTGTCGAACATGGTCAATTGATCAAGTTGAGTGATCTGATAATTTTCGCCTGTTTTTTCTCGCAGGTTTACAAAGGCACGCAGCATGCCTGTCAGCAAAGGGGTTTCATCGATTTATGGATTGGGGCTTGACCCTGCGATAGTATTCCTTATCCACGGAGCCAGAGCTTCGCTGGCGACAACATCAAAAAAGGAGAACATTTAATGGCTCGGATAAGTGCTAGAGAGCGGAGACAGGACTTTATTGAAGCCACCATCAAGGTGATTACGGAACATGGCGTGGCTAATGCCACTACGCGGCGTATTGCGGAGGCAGCAGGTTCTCCGTTAGCCTCCTTGCACTATGTCTTTCACACGAAGGACGAATTGTTCTGTGCAGTATACGAGTCTCTTATTAACATGCCTCAGAAGTCGTTGCAGAACATGCCGGAAAATTCGACAACAGCGGAAGCAGTGGGAGAGATACTACGCAGTCTGGTCAGGTGGTTCACTACCAACCCTGACTTGGCAACTACGCAATTCGAATTGTTCTTCTGGAATCTTCGTAACAACCCGGACGTAGCAAACAAAATTTACACCGCCTCTATCGAAGCGACCAAGCAAGCGATCGTGAGTATTACCGCTACAGAACTAAAACCGGCCACGTTAACCGCCATTAGCAATCTACTGATCAATCTGTTCGACGGCTTGTTGCTGAGTTGGTCAGCCCATGGCAACCTTGAACGTCTGGAAAAAGAGACCGAAACAGCTTGCCGAGCCGTCAAGCTGCTGATAGCCAGCTACCAGAACGCTCCTTGAATCAACCGTACTGCGCTGCCGCATGACTATTCGCGCCTCCCCCTTTCTATTCAAACCTTCGACGAGCATACTTCACTGCAACGCTCTGCACGCTCTCCCCATCAAGATACCGATCTGTTCTTCTCTCCATCATCCAACACTCGGTTGAAGGCAGTGCTTCAATCAGACCAATATCGGTTGTAGTGCAAATCCCCCTAAAATGGCAGCGAAGCGGTGCATTTTGCACCTTGCCCCCCCCAATTGTCAGCACTAACATGTTCACTTGATCAAGTCAAAAAATCATTTTCTACAGCACTCTATCAGGAGCTCGACATGCCCTCTCATACTGATCTTCCTCTTGAGCCACTTGACGTATTGATCATGGGAGCTGGCGTGTCTGGCATAGGTGCGGCAGCCTATCTGCGACGCGATCAGCCACACAAAGTCATTGCGATTCTCGAATCCCGTGAACAAATGGGCGGCACCTGGGATCTGTTCCGTTATCCGGGTATTCGTTCGGACTCGGATCTGTATACCTTTGGTTTTGACTTTAAACCCTGGACGAAAGCCAAATCTCTGGCCGATGCGTCGGACATTCTCGAGTATCTTCACGAAACCATTGATGAATATGCGCTAGCTCCCTTCATTCATTATAAGCAGCAGGTGATCTCCGCGAACTGGCAAACGGACAAAGGTTTATGGGCTGTACAAGTCGAGGACGGTTATACGGCTAAGATCCGTGTGATCGAATGCCGCTGGTTGTTCAGTGCAGGCGGTTACTATCGTTACGATCAGGGGTTCAGTCCTCGTTTTGAAGGCAGTGAGCATTTCAAGGGGCAAATCATTCACCCACAACACTGGCCAGAACAGTTGGATTACACCGGCAAGCGAGTCGTCGTCATTGGCAGTGGTGCAACGGCGGTGACCTTGATTCCCGCCATGGCGGACAAAGCTGCCAGTGTAACCATGCTACAGCGCACTCCCTCCTACATCATCAATCAGCCTGCGAATGATTCCGTTGCAGCTTTTCTACGCAAGATTCTACCGGAACAAACAGCTTACTCACTGACACGCTATAAAAATGCCAAGATTACTTTGGCTTTCTGGGGATTTTGCCAACGCTTCCCTAAGCTCTCGCGAAAACTGCTTCTTTGGTTGACCCGTAAGGAATTGCCGAAAGACTACCCGGTCGATGTGCATTTTAATCCGCCCTACAACCCATGGGATCAACGTCTTTGTTCAGTTCCCGAAGGCGATTTGTTCAAAACTATCAGCGCAGGGAAAGCCGACGTCGTGACCGATCATGTCGAACGGTTCACCGAACACGGTGTATTGCTCAAATCGGGCAAGATGCTTAAGGCTGACATTATCATTACTGCCACGGGGCTTAACGTACAACTGTTTGGCGGCATCACCCTATACAAGGACGGCAAACCGGTCGTGCTGAGTGAAACCATCGCCTACAAAGGCATGATGCTCTCCGGCGTACCCAATTTTGCGTTTGCGGTGGGTTACACCAATTCATCCTGGACCTTGAAAGTTTGCCTGCTGTGCGACCATTTTTGCCGCTTGCTGGGTTTCATGGAACGCAAAGATTATAACGTTTGCGAGCCTAAAGCACCGGATGGTATCAAGACTCGCCCCTTGTTGGACTTCGGAGCCGGCTACGTGCAGCGCGTACTGGACAGCATGCCACGACAGGGACCACGCGAACCTTGGGTGATGTCGATGGATTATTTTCGCGATATCAAGTTATTGCGCCGTGGAAAAGTGGATGATAAGCATCTCTCGTTCATGACAGTAAGCCATTCCCCCTTACATGCCGACATCGAACTGCAGCAGCAAGGTAGCCACCCATGAGCACCGACCACTTCTGTGAGTTAGCGATGCAACGCAAGCTCTGCTATCGTAGCCACGGCTCAGAAGACGCTCCTGCGGTTCTTCTTATCGTCGGTTTAGGACTACAGTTGACCTATTGGCCACAAACGCTGATTGCCGGGCTGGTTGAGCGAGGTTTTCGCGTCATAACATTAGACAACCGCGATTCGGGCAAATCGTTCTTTACTGACGTGGCGCCTCCCACGATCTTGCAGCAGTTGTTCCGTAAACGGACTTCCGGTTATAACCTGGCTGATATGGCCGAAGACGTGATCGGTCTCATGAATGGCTTGAAACTAGAAATGGCGCATGTAATGGGTATGTCGATGGGGGGAATGATCGCCCAGACACTCGCTGCCCGCTATCCTGAGCGCATCAGGACACTAACCTCCATTTTCTCGACAACCGGCTCTCTACGCGTAGGCCAGCCAGCATACAAGACTATCTTGCATCTCGTGCGCCGCCCCCCCCGGAATCAGCTGGAAAGTGTTCGGAATTATCTGGACATAATGAGGCTTATTGGTTCAACGCTCGAGTGGAACGAGAAAGCGCTGCGTGACTATGCCCTGGAAGCCTGGGACCGAGGTGGCCGTGAGGCGAGCAACGTAGGAACCGCCAGACAAGTTGGCGCCATCATTAATTCCGGTGACCGCACCGCGGAGATACGGCGAATTCGTTGCAGGTCGCTGATTATTCATGGGGAGAAAGATCTGATGGTCGCAACTAATGGTGGGTTCGCCACGGCTGCGGCGATTCGTGGCTCCAACCTGGTTCTCTTACCTGGTATGGGGCATGACTTTCCGACCTGCCTGTCGGGCACGCTGCTATCCCTGTTGGCTGGGCACATGCGCTAACACGTATTCGCTTTTTAAAAGATACTAGGATGCTTTTCTATTGCCACACCAGGGACTTCCCAAAGCAGGCTTAAAACAAAAACAAAAACAAAAAAACAAAAAAACAAAAAAAAGACAAAACCTTCGCTTGCACGAAACCACAAAGCCACCTATCACAGTTTTGATTTTTAAGACATTACTCCCCACCAAAATCGTGATTGAACCAGGCCCGTCCGGATGCATCATGGAACATCTATGAGCACGGCAGCGAACGTACCTTTACACCATGCTATATATATTCCTTTCATCAAAGCCAGTTCTGACAGTAGCGGCTCAGGTTCTGGACAATGCCTCCAGCGCCTGCGAGCCGATTTATTACAAGAAGAAGGCCAGATAATTGTTGATGGCGTTGTAGTCCATATCTCTTTCGCACCCTATGCACGTATCCCGTTGTGGATTGTATAACTTACGACGTAGAGTGGCATATGTACCTTTATACGAGTATAATTCGAGAATTTGAACGATTAAAGAGGTTAGTATGTTAAATGTCAGTGACAACAGTAAAAATGAAAGTATATTGCTAGAGTATAAGAAAATGGAATCGGTTTACCATAAATTTTCAGCAAAGGTTGAGGATATTTTATTACACGCAATTAAAGGCATAAAGATTATAAATGTAAACAAAAGAGTTAAGACATTAGAAAGCCTTTCGGATAAGCTCATTAAGAAACAGTCTAAATACAATGATATAAACGAAATCACAGATATCGTAGGCGTCCGAGTAATTACATTATTCTCCGATGACGTTGATGGCGTGGCGAGAATAGTTGAAAGTGAGTTTGACGTTGATATTGAAAACTCTATAGACAAACGTAAAAGTGAGTCTCCTGATAAATTTGGCTATATGTCTCTTCATTATGTAATTCAGATGAAAAAAAACAGAACCAATTTACCAGAATATAAAGAATTCGCTGGATTAAAAGCAGAAATACAAATCAGGACATCATTACAACACTCCTGGGCTGAGATGGAACATGGCCTTCAGTACAAAAATAGTGACGCGCTACCGTATAAAATTAGAAGACAACTATCAAGCTTATCCAGTTTATTAGAAACTGCTGACTCTCAGCTGGTTCTTCTCAAAGATTTTGAAAATGAACTGATCGATGAATCAACGCTATCGTTAAACAAAGAAAAACCTGAAAACGTCGCACTAAACAAAATAACGCTTCCTTTATTCTTTAAAGACAAAAACTCAATTATCTATAAAATCAGGGACGAGTTTTTGAACAATAAATCCGACAAAGAACTCAACGTCCCAGGAGTGGAAAAATTAGCAGATTTTGATCGCGAAGGAATTAGAACACTAGACTCTAACCTGTCATTTTTTGCATCATGCCTTCATGACTTTGAAATATTCAATTTCCAACAACTCTATGATTTTTGCAAAAACAGATCAGATGTCCTACTTAACCACTCGGATAAAATAAATGAGGAGATTCTACGTAAACCTAGCGCGATAAACATTAATAATTTCTTCTTTATGTTTTTGCTGGCTTGCATATATGACGAACTAATCAATGGGAATAAGATTGATGATAAATCAAACTGATCGCTAGTGGCATCTATTTACTGGCAAAGGTGAATAAAAACATTATCATCTATTTATACGCATTTATATACATAAAATAATTGTTATAGGAATATTTAATTTTTTATAGTTGCAGGCAATATGAAGAGAAATTCATAGCCATATGCTATACAGCATCAATGTCTACTACCTGCCATCAATGACCGTGACTTGAATGGCAGGAAAAGGGTAGGATATGGAAAAAAGAGAGTGCTAATCATTGAAGCTGGTATACATACGACGGAAGCCCTAGAAAAGCATCTAGAAAAAGACGACTTCGCCTTGGCCAAAGCAGGTGATGGTCCTAAAGGACTAGAGATGTTTTTTCCTGGCAATCTTACTTAATCTTACTTGATGCCCAACTGTCAGGAATCAATGGCTATGAAATACTAGCACGTATACGTAGAAAGAGTGTCGTACCTATAATAATGTTGACAGTAACAGGAGAAATACAGAATAAGAACACTTCACTAAGGCACGGTATTGATGACTATATTGCGAGGTCATATAATCTGGAAGAGGTTGTCGCACGGGTACATGCGGTACTAAGAAGAACAACTGCACCGAACATAAAATCTGTCCTCATTACTTGCGGCCAAGTACAACTTGATGAAAATGCAATTTTAGCTCAAATTTATTACGCCGATGATATTAAAACCCCTTTAAGCCTTACGCCAACAGAATTCTTGTAGCTATCAATATTAATGCGTTCACCAAGAAAATTCTACTCACAGCAGACATTGTTGAGTAAGTGCTTGCCAGAGAGTGATACTTGTGAACGTGTTGTTGACGCTCATATTTATAATTTACGGAAAAAGCCGAATTCGGCTGGGGTGCACGATGCTTTTAATTATCGTAAGAACGGCATGATATAGATATTGGAGTCAATAAAACAGAGCAACCCCGCCCCTCCCAACCCCCCCCCCCCCCCCCTAAAATCACGGCAACTCACTTGTTATTCAGAATAATGTCATATTTTATTCTTTTTTGATTTGAACGCTAAGATCACAACTTTATATAAATATTATTACTTGTTAGATTTTTGCGATAAAACCACGCCATTCTGCCATTCATATGTATATCCCCCCTACCGAAACAACATAAATAAATCTGTTACCATCACACTAATAGTATGAAATCTACCATATAATTATATAATTCCGCCATCAACACTGTCGATTTTTCAACTGGCGCAATCGTTACAAAGAGAGCATCCCGCCACGGCTTATCTCCGCTAAGCCCGACCAGTCTCTTGGAAAATTTAGCTAGCTGAACATCAATACTTCTCAGATAAGACAGTACAGTACGAATAAGAGAAGGACGGGCATTCCGACAGGATAGATTTGGAATGTTGGCTAAATGCTTGCACCGCTCGGGGAGCAAGCATAACGCAAAAAACCCTTTAAGATAAATTTATTATTGCATTATCTCTGCACCTGTTTCAATTACTCAGTCCTGAGAAGCCACCTTAAGAATATTATAAATGTAGTGCCTATAGCTGTTAAAAAGTGATTGATCTTCGCAATCGTTCAAAGCCCCTTTGCACAAGTGTCGCATGTCGATATTAGCCTGATAGAAGGGCGACACCTTTAGTCTGGCTTGTTCAAGCAGAATCCCTCCTAAAAAGGCGATATCAGTTATCGACCCCAAGTCTGCAACAGGCTGCATATTGGCATTGTCTCGCAAACTGAACTGCGTCAAATGTGCGGCATCTGGTAGTGATGTCGAATACCCATTCTCCCAATCAATATTCGGCTGATGATCACCAAAATACATAAACATTGTGGGCTTTTGACGCTGATCGATAAACTGGAAAAATTCTGACATCGCTGCGTCGGAGGTTTGTATTTTTTCCATATAGTGGCTGAACTTAGCTGCGGAAGTTTTGTTTGTTACCACTGGCCTCAGTTGATAGTTATCTTTGTGGCTAGCGTCATAAGGCCCATGCTCATACATGGTCAACGCATAAACAAACACTGGCTTGTCAGTATGGGTATCAAGTATTTTTTTGATGTAATGCAGTATGTCGGCGGTGCTGATATGCCACAGGTTATCCTGCAAGCTACCAGGATAACCTAATTCCTGGGGTTGGATAATTTTATCGACTCCCATCATGGTATAGGCGTGGCCGGCGTTATAAGCTGACTTATTAAAGGGAGTGAGAACCACGGTATAATAACCATTAGCTTTCATCTGCTTGAAAAGACTGTCATTCACATGGTCGATAACCGAGTAAAAAACCGCATTTTTCTTGGTACCAAAATCATCGCTGCGCAACCCCGTGAGGACTGAAAACTCCGATAACCAAGTCCCCCCTCCGAAAGTTTGTACTCGCATCAGCGTATGCGCTTTCACCGCCGTCCCTTGTTCAAACATGGAAAAATGCGGCAGCAATGCCGGATCGGGAAGCTGATACAATCGAGGATCAGTGGTGGACTCCTGCAGCAGCAGTACAATATCTGGGTGCATATTATCAGATGCCTGGGATACTTTATTTAGCACAGATGTGCGGGTAGTAAAGTTCTCAGAACTGTCATCGGGAAAGGAGGGAGAGTCATAGTTCATCTGGCTGCTCGACATCACCAGATTAGACACCACGCCTGTTCCGCCCGGTAAAGTGCCGGCCCAGTCTTGTTGATAAAAGAGCACACATTGGCTCAGCACGCCACCGCTAACGGACATCATACAAAGAGCAACGACTCTCGGCGTAACCCCACGTCGACGGGGTACTGCACGCCAGCCAACGATGAGCGTAATAGCAACAATCCCTCCCAATCCGACCAAGGCCAACCCAGCTTCCGGATAATGAAACAACGTGCCGACATTTGAGAGGTCGGTCAGCATAAAGAGATCGGAGAACATCAATTTGTCTTTATAATAATGCACTTTAAGCTGATTAATAAACTGCAGCACGATAACTAGCACACTACCGGTCGATATGGCAAACAGTACCTTCGCGGAGAGTAAGTATCCTATCCCCACAACGAAAACAAATGCACTAATAGCAGTAACGAGAGGATAAATGTCATCAGGAGAATTGCCAACCAAAATAATTATGGCTGCAATAATTAGCAGAAATAGATAAGAATAAGTCTTTGGCCTAGAGATATACTGCGTTCTTATCGATGGGTGGGAGTGATGCTTCATTATGCTACTTTTCACCTATGAGAGAGGGAAATTAATTCGTTGTTAAAGAGTATTAATTAATGTGTTCTTCACGCTCAAATAGTGATAACCAGAAGCACAAATTTAGTCGACGACACTCTAACCAACATCCACCGTATAGATTTATCTGGCAAGTTTACAGTATCCACACGGGCAACATCTAGCAACCCATGCGATATAATCGCTCTGCTAAAATTCACCGCGACTAACTTGCTCCCGAACCGTACACCGTAACTCACCCGCACAATCCCAACAAGTTTTATCTCTAACTCACTCATTCCCCGGGCCTCCATTTCTGAGAGAGTAGCCAGCACGGCATCACCATTTTATGCTCTTTTTTTGAGCAACCATTATCCCATCAGACCTATTGACTCACCTACGTCATAACGCCATTATCACATACGTTCTGTTGACAGTCGCATATGAACTCCCCTTTTGGCTCGTAGAGCTGAAAATCCAAGTTTTCTAAGCGGCCATGTCGAAATATTCAGAAGACTGGATGCTTGAGCTTAGTATAAAATTCTTATAACAAGATTGTGTGGAGATAGTGTGGAGGTTTCATGTGGAAAGTAGCATTCATGCTTGGGAGATTGAATGAAAACCATTAAAATTCTTCTTGCGGAAGATGAATATGAAATTACCGAGATCCTTACTGCTTATCTTAGAAACGAAGGTTTCGAGGTCGTGCCTGCGCACAACGGACGGCAAGCCATCGCACTGTTTCAGGCCACGCTACCACAGTTCGTGATTCTGGATATCAAAATGCCGTTAATGAACGGCTGGCAGGTGCTGAATGAAATTCGCAAGACGCACGATACACCAGTCATGATGCTAACCGCATTAGATACGGATGTTGACAAAATCCATGCTCTGCGTAATGGTGCTGACGATTATATTGTCAAGCCATTTAATCCAGCAGAGGTGATTGCCAGAGTGAACATTATTTTGCGCAGGGTTTCGTTTCACCGTAACAACAAAGATCTTTCAGTTTATTCCACAAAAAACATTGAAATAAACATTGAACATCACCAAGTTACAATAAAAAACACCGGCGAAGACATCGGTGATAAGCTAACATCAACCGAGTTCAGATTATTAACACACCTTATTCGTTATCCCAAACGGGTTTTTACGCGACAAGAGTTACTAGAGAACTGCCTGCCGGAGAATGATGCTAATGAGCGCACAGTAGACAGTCATGTCAGCAAACTCAGAAAGAAATTTAGCCAAGCTGGATTATCTAATATTCCTGAAAGCATCCGTGGTTTTGGTTACCGGCTGGGGGATTGATATGGTACATCGCAGCATCAATAGTCAGCTTTTCCTCCTAACGCTAAAAGTGGTGATTTCCACATTAGTGCTCATTTCTGCCGTCTATAGCACCTACTTCATGATTTTCTACGATTGGCATTCTCCTCCGGCGTTTTCCTGGATACATGACAGCCTAATGACGATATTATCCGTTCTACTCTCTTCGGTGCTCGCCAGTTATCTATCGTTGAGTTTTGCCAAAAGACTTATTAAACCATTACAGTCAGTGGCTCACAGCGCCAGAAAAATCTCTGAAGGCCAGCTTAGCGAACGAGTGAACCACCATCACTGCCATACCATCGAAATAGTCCGGCTTATCAATGATTTTAACTCTATGGCAGGCAAGCTCGAAGCAATGTCTGATGATATGAAAAAATGGAATGCAGCTATCGCCCATGAATTACGTACCCCGGTTACAGTTATTCAGGGCCGTCTGCAAGGTCTACGGGACGGCCTATTTGCGAACGACAGTAGGCAGTTCGACATGCTGATTCGGCAAACTGAAGGACTGTCCCGTTTGATCGACGATTTACGCGTACTCAGCCTATCGGACAGCGGTCAATTATACATTTACCGTGAAACGGTACATCTGAAAGCACTGTTACACAATTGCGTAGAAACGTTTAATAGCCACCTCACCGCCAGTGGTCTTAAGCCCGTCATCGAAGCCGCGGATGTGGTGTGTTATGTCGATGAGGTACGCCTCCGCCAAATCTTTATAGCCCTGCTCAGCAACGCCTGCAAATATGCCGACCCCGGTCTGCTGCGGATGCGTTGCTCAGCAAGGCGCAGCGATATTATCATAACAGTGGAAGATGAAGGGCCCGGTATCGCAGATGAGGAATGTACTGCCATTTTCGAAGCATTTTTCCGTTCCCACACTAGCGGTAAGAAAGAAATCAACGGCAGCGGACTCGGCCTGGCGGTAGTCAACGCCATTGCTCTAGCGCACGGCGGGCAAGCCACATATCGTCACAGCGAGCTTGGTGGTACCTGTATTGAAATCTCGCTCCCTAACTGCGTCAATGCGACATTGTAGGAACGCCCTTCCTCATCTATCTTTCCACACGTCCTGCAGCAACGCCTTGTCGAGGCTCAGATCTGCCTGCTTCAGGACAAAGACAAGCTGCTCTACGGTGAATCGTGATTTTTTCATCGGCACCACCTCTGCTCAGGGAGTGTCGATCATGCCGGGATTCGGTTTCTGAATGGCGCAGGATTTTGTGTCAGGGTCAGTGCTCTTTATCAAATTTATTATCTTACATCTTTAACTCCACATAAACTCCACAGAACCCATCTATACTGTTAGCCACTAACGTTTTTTGGACCATTCGGAGTATCATTTTCATGTCCCTAGATATACAAGCGCTTCTTGCCGATGAGGAAAAATACTGTTCGCACGGTGACACCGTTCACTATGTAAACCCGCCGAAAATCTTCAAGCATTGCAACGGTAGTTATATGTTTGATGAGAATGACACTGCATATCTGGATTTGCAGATGTGGTACTCGGCAGTTAACTTTGGTTATAAAAACCCTAGATTGGAAGAAACGCTTAAAAATCAGATTGATACCTTGCCGCAAATCGCCAGCCAATACTTACACCCAACTAAAATAGAGCTGGCCAAATTCATTGCCCAAGACGCAGAACAGAAATGGGGCCATAGTGGTCGCGTGCACTTCAACGTCGGTGGCGCGCAGGCGATTGAAGATTCACTCAAAGTAGTACGTAATGCAAGCAATGGCAAAAGTTTGATGTTCGCCTTTGAAGGGGGCTATCATGGACGCACATTAGGCGCTTCTTCAATTACGTCCAGCTATCGTTATCGTCGTCGTTTCGGTCATTTCGGCGATCGAGCACAGTTTGTTCCGTTCCCTTATCCATTCCGCCGTCCTAAAGGCATGACATCAGAAGAGTATGCGGATCACATCGTGAGTGAGTTCGCCCGCAAGTTCGAAAACGAATATCACGCCATCTGGGATCCGAAAACCAATCAGTGCGAATATGCAGCATTCTATATTGAGCCTATTCAGGGGACTGGTGGTTATGTCATCCCACCTGCAAACTTCTTCACAGGCCTAAAAAAAGTACTGGACACTCACGGCATCTTATTAGTGGTTGATGAAATCCAGATGGGGTTCTGGCGGACAGGTAAACTTTGGTCAGTAGAAAATTTCGGCATCAAGCCAGATGTGCTGGTTTTCGCTAAAGCATTGACTAATGGTCTGAATCCATTGTCCGGTCTGTGGGCGCGTGAAGAACTGATTAACCCAGGCGTTTTCCCACCAGGCTCAACACACTCAACCTTCGCATCTAACCCACTGGGAACTGCACTGGGTCTGGAAGTTATGAAAATGACGCATGAAGTTGATTTCGGTAAACAAGTGCGTGACAGCGGCGCTTACTTCCTTGATGGACTGCAAGAGCTGCAAAAACGGCATAAAGAAATCGGCGATGTGGATGGAATGGGTCTAGCACTGCGTGCAGAGATCTGTACCGAAGACGGCTTTACTCCAAACCGCGAACTTTTAGATAAAATGGTCGATATGGGCTTGGAAGGAAATCTGGAGTATCAAGGCCAGAAACGTGGCTTGGTCCTGGATGTTGGCGGATATTACAAGAACGTCATTACCTTTGCCCCATCATTGATGATTACCAAAGCAGAAATCGATGAAGCTCTAACCCTGTTGGATCAACTGATCAGCAGAGCTAAGAACGCTTAATGACTTGGTTGAACCAACTTGAACCCAAAGGTCTGTTACAGGCCTTTGGGGAAATGCCCCCAGACAGTTTTCGTCTTCTGGGGCATGAACAAATTTTAGCTTTTTTCATGCGCTTTCACTTGCTTACCACCATGGAAGACAAGGCAAGAGCCCGTATTCAACGTCTACCATTATATGCACGATGGGCTAAATGGTTATCGATTAACACGGCGTTTGTAGGTACAACCGTCAGCGAATATGTACCGTTTAGCGCTGATCTCCTTCCTGAGTATTTTATTGAACTCTTGCAGCAACAGATTTCCCCTTTATGTAAAATCACTATTATTAAGGATATTCCGCAAAGCTCACCATTATTATCAGAAATGGAAAATGACTATGCTGATGCAGTAATAAAAAGCGCCGTCAAGCAAGGTTATATTGTCGTAGAGGGCCAAGCTCTCGCCTATGTACCAGTGGATTTTGACTCTATTGAATCCTATCTTGCACAACTTTCCTATAGTCGACGTAAAAATCTACGTCGTAAACTAAAAAGTCGGAATGATGTTATCGTAACTGTCATTCCAACAGGAAGGTTCTATAATGAAATTGACGAGCGAGTTACCCGTGAATATTATGATCTGTACGAAGAAGTATATTCTCAGAGTGAAATACATTTTGATCACCTGACTTACGATTTCATATGTCAACTGTTGCGAGATAATAACAGCAACGGTATTGTTTTCGAATATCGTCGGCGCAGCGATAACCTCCTGATTGGCTGGAATTTGTGTTACGCGTTTAGGGGGAATCTGATCGATAAATATATTGGCTTGCGTTACCCTCATGCTCGAGAACTGAATCTCTATTTCTTAAGTTGGATAGTGAACCTAGAGTACGCGCTGCAGCATGGCTTGAAGCACTATATCGCTGGTTGGACAGATCCCGAGGTTAAAGCTAGCTTGGGAGCTAAATTTACCTTTACCCGTCATGCGGTTTATATTCGCAGTCCGCTTTTGCGCACCTTGATACGCAGGTTTTCTAATTCATTTGAAGGTGACCGCTCTAAGTTGGATGCGAGGACATGAAATGAAACTGCCGACCCTCGTACTTGATTTAGATGATTCTATCCGGCGCTTGCCCAATGAAAACCGCTTACGCCCAGCAACTCACTGGCGTGAGCAAGTCCGCTTTGGGTGTAGCATTAAGCATTTTCGCCAGTTTTGGGCTGAGACAGAAAAGACGCTTCCCCCCACAGAGCAATATGGCACTGTGTTAATAGGCAGCGGAGACTTTCATCACTTGACCCTCCCCTTGGTACAACACTGCCTTAAAAACAAAACTGGATCTATGCGCCTTATCGTATTAGATAATCATCCAGATAATATGCGATTTCCCTGGGGTATTCACTGTGGGTCTTGGGTACGCCATGCTGCCTTACTCCCACAGATCAGCCATATTCACGTGGTGGGGGTCACCTCTCAGGATATTAGCGTAAAACACGCCTGGGAAAATTATCTGGCGCCGCTTTTTCGTGGTAGGGTGACTTATTGGAGTACAGGAGTAAATGTAGGCTGGGGAAAGAACATCGGAATTGGCAAGGCATTCCAGCATTTTAACAGCAGCGAGACGCTATGTGAGGCTTTCTGTTCGATGCTGGCACAACAACCTGAGCCGACTTACCTTAGTATTGATAAAGACGTGTTTTCCCCATCCGTCGTTCGTACTAATTGGGATCAAGGGCAGATGACGATCCCCGAAGCGTTACGCATCATTAAAGCACTCAGCGGTAGTTTGGTGGGTAGCGACATTACGGGGGAAGTCTCTGAATGGCAGTACCAAACGGCTTGGAAGCGCTGGCTTAGCGCCGCCGATGGTCAGCAGCTGATATTTGGTGAAACGCTAAATGAGCTCCATAATGAGCATGCTACGCTGAACCTGCAATTGCTTGAAGCCCTTGCATTCAGCCGAAAAGTGTAATGATAAACTCATATACATGCTGGCTCACTGATAGCCACAAAGGAGGAAACAACCGTTTTCCTCCTTTATCAGTAACATGGACGAATGCTCATAAAGCAGATGTGTTTAACAAGACGTCGCTTGCTTACCCAATAAATGGGCTACATTCCTTCCGCCTTGGTTGTATAACCGTTGTTCTTGTCTTTCTTTTTTTCCGACTCAGAGGTTTCACTGATCGCGAGTAAAAGAATTCCCAGCAAGATAAGACCACAACCGACTATTTTAGCCCAACCAATATTTTCGTTAAACAGAAGGGAAGAAAGCACCAACACAGAAATGATTTCCAAGTGTGAAGCAGCAAAGGCTGGTCCTATCGGCGCACGTTTAAGCAACGTGATCCAAGTAAAGAAAGCACCAATATACCCAACTACTGCACCATAAATCCAGGGTTGACCAAAGAGTCGCCCCAACCAATTAGTTGATAATTCAAATGGCAATGCTTGGTCGCCAGCGTACTTGATACTGATTTGTGTTATAGTATCAAAAACCATTAAGACCATAAAGCCAATGAAATAGAAACGTTTCATAATTAACCCTGTAATCCAACAACGGCGACACCGAGAGACACACAAGCAATGCCGAGCACTCGCATTGGAGACATAGTCTCACGGAAGATAATCCTGCCAAGCACCATAACGGCTACAATATTAATCGAGCCGAGCAAAACCCCTTCAGACAGCGGAACCAGCGACAGAAAGGCGATCCACAGCAAGAATTCGGCGACATAGCAGATTATCCCACACCAAACATAAGGCCTAAGACTCATTCGTATCCAACTCGAACGACTTTTATCTTTCAGCGAATCCACTGCAGCTGCTTTAAACGCTAACTGCCCAACACTATCAAGGATAGCATTGAGGCCCCACAAGATTAAAACAGTCATACTCATAAACACCCTCCAGAAGGTTCACTTAGCGTTCCAGGGGTAGATATTAGTTCCGCAACATTCTCGTCTGCTAAAGATCGTTCTATAGCAAAATTAATACAGAGTTCATTCACTTTACGCCGTTCACGATCGATGGTAATCATGTGATAACTGTCTTCAAGCAGTACCAATTGCACTGGTGCATGGCGGACGCCTTTGACAATATCCATCGCATTTTTTACTGAAGCAATATCATCGTGACTAGAATGCAGCACTAAACTGGGCGCTTGCACACGCGCAAGACGCTTCAACACGTAGGAGGACAGTTTCTGCATTTCCACTACAGACCAGAATGGATTGCCGGGTAATCCCGCCTCAGCACTATTACCCGCATGCATCTGCGAGACCATACGCTTGCGAAGTGCCTTATCTTTAATACCGTAAGGTGGCTTCTCGTAAAACATTTTTTGACGGCCAATACCGAGCATCCGAAGATACGGTAGAATAAATGCCAGGCGGGTATATTTTGGCATGCTCCAACCATCATGGCGAAACGTACTGGAAAGTGCCATAACCCCAGCGATCTGCTGCGGCCTCTCAGTTGCCAATGCCAATGCCAACACCGCTCCCATCGAAAGGCCACCCACGATCAGTTTCTTTACCTTTACCATGAGTTTGTCAGCCCCGGCACGCACGCTGGCCAACCATTCTTGCCAAGTCGACTCCAACAGATCGTTTAGAGTACCGCAATGTCCGGCAAGCTGAACAGCGTAGACGGTGAAGCCCGCGTTGTTCAACCCTCGGGCCAGAATGCGCATCTCATTAGGCGTTCCTGTCAGCCCATGAATCAATAGAACTCCGGTTTCAGCTCGCTCCCCTCGCCCTTCGAGCCAGTAGTCATTCATGCTCATACAGCTTTATCCCTCAAGTTCCGTGCTACGAATGAATACAGCAAATTGGTAGCATCTTTAAAGTTGTTCATTCTTAAATGAGGGATATCGTGCTGCTGGCAATAAGCGAGCAAACGTGACTTAGCCATCACTATATCCGCTTTGCCTGAGACACAAAAATCAGAACTGCCGTCACCCACGTATAGTACCTGTTGCCTGCGCTGCTTCTGTAGATTCAGCAAGTGACATTTACAATTTGCACTCCCTTTTAAGCAACTGCCACGGAACCAAGGCGTTTCCAGCCGCCATTTTCGCTCCCCCTCTTGCACTAAATGATTGGCAAAAACGGTCAAATGCCCTAAGCCATGGCGGGCCAGGATTGAGCTAATTGCATAGTCCAAACCATCACTGACGATATGAACTGCCCATCCCAAACGACTGGCTGCAGCGACAAACGCTGGAAATTGGGGATCAATTTCAATGGTATCCAGATGCGAATCAAGCTGCTCTCGAGTCATGTCCAAAAGCGCAACCTGACCACGCATACAGTCGCTGGAACCAATAATGCCGTTTTCCCACTCTTGTTCGAGGTGCTCCCAACCCGGCAAACCAAAACGCTCTAACAAAGTATCGGCGACATCATTTAAGCTGATAGTGCCATCAAAATCACACTGTACAACCCAGTCCAATTGCTGACTGGGGGGAATCACTATATTCATGAAACTCTTCTCTAAATTTTATTAAAATACATTACGGATTGTCATAAAAACTCACAACTACATTTTGCCCGACCAACGTGGATGGCTCACTATCAAATGCCAGAATGCATTCTACGACGCGCCGAGGACTCTGCTGGGCGTTTTCTTGCAATTGGCTCAGCACGAAAGTGGAACTAATGCGAATAACGTGGGCGGTGGGCAAATCCTTTCTTTCACTGTCATTATCAATTTGCACTTTGGCTTTCATACCCACTTTTACGCCTGCTAGATAGCTTTCATTCAGCTCGGCTCGGATGATGAACGGTTTGTTAGGCAAAAAGAGTATGACGGGCTGGCCGCTCGAAATAAACGCGCCTTCCTGAGCATTTAATTTCACAATAGAACCAGCAAAAGGAGCTCGCAGGTCAAGTTGCGCGCCATGTTCAACTAGTTTAGCTAAGCGTCTTTCAGCCAGATTTGCTTGAGCCTGAGCAACAGTAACGGCTGTTTTTGCCTGTTGCACAGCCTCATAAGCCTCATCGCTGAGCTGCATTTGAGCAGCTCCAGCTTGGGCAGCCATCTTCAAGCGAGTCGCTTTTTGTTTTAGCCCCGGTAGTTGTTCACCTATCCCTTGTAACTGCGCAACTGCCACAGCGATTTCACTTTCTGCTACACGTTTATCTGCGTAATATAGGCGATGATCCTGTTGCATCAGTATTTGCCCTTTCTGAACTGCCTGACCTTCAGTGACCAAGACTTTGTCGACCACGCCTTCTGATGGAAATGATAAGGTTACGATCCCCCCATCCACATCGACTTTTCCGCGAGCAATCGCCACTGGCACTACCGCTTGGGTTGGGGCTGTCGCAACAGGTTTTACCGGTTTATCATCACAACCAGACAGCATCCATAAGCTAACGATGACAGATATCCCCCCCCACTTTAATTCTTTCAAATTCATCGTTCTTGCCTCAATTCTTATGATTCGATGTCTGTGCATCTTGCTGAATAGCGCCATCTTCCATATGCAAAAGGCGATCTGCATGACTCATCAAACGCGGATCGTGACTTACACACAGCGTCGTAACGCCATATGTTCGGGCAATCCGGTGTAGAATGTTGATCACTCGCTGCCCGCTTTCCGCATCTAATGCGCTGGTTGGCTCATCTGCAAATAACAGCTTCGGTGCTTTTGCTACTGCGCGCGCAATTGCTACCCGTTGCTTCTCCCCACCGGAAAGCTGTGCCGGATACATGTGCGCCCGGTGGCTTAGCCCAACGTCCTCAAGTGCCGCCATAGCACGCTCTTCACTTGTTCGCTTGCTTACCCCTAGGTACCCCATAGGGAGTTGCACTTGCTCGATCGCTGTTAAAGAGGGGAATAGATTAAATCCTTGAAATATAAAACCAGTATGTTCAAGGCGAAACCTTTCCATTGCTGCCCTGCTAAATGTGCTGAGATCGATTCCTAGCGCAATAGCCTTACCACTATCTGGTTGTTGCAGACCAGAGAGCAAAGACAAGAGCGTGCTTTTTCCACACCCAGAAGGACCGGAAATGAGAGTTAACTCCCCAGGGTTTACCGTTAATGAAAGGTGCCTTAACACCGGTACGGTCAAACTTCCGGTCAGGAACGATTTACTGATGTCCTGAGCCTGCAAAACAGGCTGTGATGAGTGGCTGTAAAAATTAACCATGTTTCTTAACCTTTTAGTCAGCGTAACAGTAGTGAAGGATCGATATTTAACTGTTCCCTTACAGCTGACAAACTTGAAAGTAGCACCATACAAGCCACCAAGAATATACAACTCAGCATGGCAAAGGGTGTGATCTCTACCGGTACCTGATAGTGTTTGGCAATACTGAGTAACAGTGCACTTACTATAGCCGAGAAGAGAAGCCCAATGCTGCCAATCCAGCAGGATTGCTCCACCACAACCTTTGCAAGAGCGAAGCGACTTGCACCCAATGCGTTGAGCGTGGCATATTCGCGGCTGTAGCTAGTAATGACTGTTTTAAGTGACTGACTGGTAATCATGGCCCCAACCAAGCAGACCAATCCCGCCATAAATAACACGGCTACACCCGCACCTGTATCCAGCAACCAGTACAGCTGCGAACGTGAGGCAAAGTCATTGGACGACCACATTTCATATAGGCCGAAGCGTTTGTCCGGTTGTGAGAAGCGCGCTAATACACTAGAGAGCTGCCCTGGTTGCTTTAACCGCGCAAGATAATAGGTGCTACCTTCTCCTTCCTGCAGCCCAGCGATCGTTAAAGCACTTTCATGAGAGGAGAGCACATTAATACCGCCCAATCCGCGTAAACCTTTCAGTATGCCAACGATATATACAGGCTGTTTATTAATCCAAGCATGCCCCCCTACATGTGAACCCAGCGTAGCCAAATCAGCGGGATCAACGATAACAGCACCAGGCTCACGCAGCTTTTCTCGCAGTTCAACAGGAAGAAGCCGCGAAAACATCATCGCTTCAGGGCGAGTTGAAATACCAGAAAGATAAACAGACACACTACCACCGTCCGCATTCGGGGTGTACCAGTCGCCATCCACCCAGAGATAAGACTCAACCTCTGCGATCTCAGGATCCATACGCAAGTGGGTTTTAACATCCGGCCCAATCAGTCGACCATAATTAACACTTTGGGTACCGGGATATCCAATCCAAACATCAGCAGAGGAAGCGTTTATGTATATTGCCGCACTGCCAAAAATCCCAAGCACCAACGCCACCTGAACAATCAATAAAATACCGGAAAAACCAACAGAGAGTCCCACAGGGACAAAACGTCGCCATTCGTGAATCAGTGATTTCCGCGCGAGTGAAATCATTACCGGCCCTCTGCGTGTGTAGTAAATGACTCGGAGACTGCTGACAACGGCGCACCGCCCAACGCTTTGAATAAGGTGACGAAAGCAGAAGCATGCTTAAACTCTGCCTCAACTAATTCAGACTCTACTTGCAACATCGTGCTCTTCCCACTTAAACCATCATATTCACTGGATAACCCCAGTTGGTTTAGTTTCTGTTGCATAATGCGTAAATGATTTTGTTGCTCAAAAGCAGTATGCAGAGCTTGAAGGCATTGATTTTGGTAGTTCAGCGAAGATAGCGCATCCTCAGTCTCACCAACACCATCTTGCACCGCTTTGCGATATCCCAGCAGTGCTGCCTGAAGCTCGTGTTCTTTGGCATGTTTATTCGCTAAACGCATCCCCCAATCCCACAATGGAATATCAATGATAGGACCAAGGGCAGGGATACTATTACTGCCACTGCGGCGATAATTTTCTGTCTGGTTATATGCATATAATAATGAACCGCTTAACGTCAGACGAGGATAAAGCGCAGCTTGAGCCAGCCCCACATCAGCGGCAGATTGCAATACATCAGCTTCTGCTTGTCTAATATCAGGGCGCGTACGCAGCAAATCGGCGGGTATCTCTTTAATACGAATATCCGGAGTTAAATTTATTTTATCATGTAATAGTTGCACCGTCTGTGTCAGTGTCTTGTTCGTCAGTAGCGCCAGTGCCCGGGATGATTGCTCTCTAACTTGCTGTAATTCAATGATGTTGGCCTGTAAACGTGCCATACGCAAAGAAGAACTGATCTGTTCTTCCGCATCACCAATGTGAGCGGTTTTACGGATCGCCGCTAATGTATGTAAACGTTTCTCAACAGCCTCCTGAGAGGACAGTAGAGACAACTGTCGGCCAGCATATATAAAACGTAAATAATTTTGCACTACGTTTGCAACGACAGAAATACGCACCCCTTGCTCCCGGGCTTGAGCCGATAGAACAACGGCTTCCCCAGCCTGTTGCCGGTTGGCTGACTCGCCATAGAGGCTGAGCTCCCATACCATATCAATACTGCCATGGAGGTAATTATCCCGGGCAGCGGCATCTTGCACAGGTTGAACTCCCGCTCGGAGATGAGGTAAATAGCTACTGGCGGTAGCACCATTCAGAGCTTGCGCTGTTTTCAACCACTGTTCGGCTTGGGCAATATTCAGGTTATTAGCAAGCGCATTTTCTACAAGTTCGTCTAACACCGGGTCATTAAAAGTTTGCCACCAGGAGCGTAAATCTACGAGATGCCCCCATGCAGGCATAGCCACGTCCCACTTATCAGGCACTTTTTGTGTTAAATCAGGTCTATTGGAGCCAACACAGCCACTCAATAATATCAATGCCGGAATTGCTATCGCTCCCTTTCTAAAATAGCCACCAAAAAAAATCATATAGTGTTTTCCACGATAACATTTATCCTTACTCTATCTTAGCTAAGATAGGTTGCTTTTATGTTGAGATTATGTGGAGGTTGGATGGAGTCAAGTGTCCCCACACAAATTTACGCTCCAGCCTAGTAGCGAAAACCGTATGATGTGTGCTCGTGAGAAGTCTGTCTTTCCTGCCCCCACGCTTGTCATCCCACTATTTTCGGTATCCTTCTAGGTGCAATCGTCTTTGAGCCATCTACACCAATGCTCCAGAATGTGTGAACCGGGAGATAAGAGTTATCAGGCATATTGGTGTACAGCCTGCGAAACGCCTTAGCGTAATGCGTACCTTCTAACGGTTGTTGGAAAGCTTCTGCCGGGTATGATCAGATACTCATGTTTTATGTCATCACCAAGGGGATTCTCTTTGGCGAGCTACCTGGTTTTCTGGCGTTTATTGCGGGTGACGCCTTGCTTAGCTTCCAACCCTTTGAAATAGCCTGCCAGGCGCTCTGGAAACTATCTAGCGGGTCGATTGCGTCTGTGGGTTCTTAGCAGACTGCGGTAAATACCCGCCCGACAACGATAGTGAGCAAGCGATGATGATAAAGCAGATCCTGTCTATCGCTCTACACAGGAGATTACTCTTCACCATATCATTGATTAACTTCAATTACTGATAATTTTTGCTCATATTTCTCACTCCGCATCACATAACTCACAATCAGAGTTAACGAGCCAAACAGCATGATTACCCAGTATGCAGCGGCTACCATAGTTACCATAGCTTAATCTACAATCTCCCCGTACCCAACACGGTCAGAAAGGCTAATGAGATAATCGAGACAATTACGCCGTTACGGCATTTATTCATCGCTTTCTCTCTTCTTCGAGTCGGTGTATCGCCAGTAGTTGGTTATTCTCCTTGCGAACATAAACAGCACGTTTAATTTGCTTGCTATTGGTTTTGTGGGTTGATGCTCTGTTTTTTTCATGAATGACAGCACGATAATCCACAATAAAAATACGCGACAATTGTTAGATTTATCTCGCTGCACTAAAAAAGTAATCATCATCTTTCGCCCCTACCCCGGGGCTTTTTTTTTATTTTCCCACCGATGCGCTCCACTGGTTCAACGTAGCAACCTGGCCAGCGCAGATTGATAAAGCTGTTCGGAGCACCAACGCATGGCTTCCGATAGCGGATTTTTTTACGCCTAAACGTCGAGGTAGCATGAGCTTTAGAGGAAAGGTTTGGTTTTGGATGTTGGTTTCATGCGCCATCTTCTGGTATGGCGTAGTTATTGGACTGATGGAGGTTATGTGATATGTGGATTTAAAGGAACGCCGTGGCCGTGGGAGCATTATGGCCCGCATGGATGTCAGCACTCAATCGGCGGTTATATTGAGTCCGGTGATGGGGAGATATATGACGTTTCAGGGTTTGATGTTGGCAGTGAAATGGCTTTTAAAAATGCAAAAATATGGCCAGTAGGTCCATCCGTCACCGACTGATGAAGCTAGAAAAAGCCGTTGAGAAAGTCCGCCGCTCTGGCATTCACTCCGCATGCTGGGCGCCAATCACCAAATAATCCACCGAAAATATGAAACCACGAATTCCGCAACGAATCAGCGTCAAAGCTGAGGGGGTTCATGCGCCTACAGGGAGGGCAAAACGAAACCCAACCGGACTACCAACACAAGCATTTAACGTTGCCAGTGGCCCGCTGCTGGCGATTGCTGTTAAAAGACAACGGCAACTCATGGGAGATTATGTCCCACGAGCGCTACAATAACCCAATCAGGATTTAAACATGACCAGTCATCATGCATACCGCAATATCGCCAGAATTGCGGCTGAATGTGAACAACGTGGATGGTATGAAAGGCCGCTGAAGTTTGGGAAAAATCCCTCAAACTCGCGCGAGCAGTCGACACTCCGTGGATTAAAACCCGTATAGAGTTTTGCGTCAACGCAGCCGCGCGCTGCTGGTGAGGTGAGAATTGAGTACTGTTTTTGCCAGCAACACGCCACCAGAACACAAAGACCGACGGCAAATTTTCAACGCACTGGACGTTGAGTTTGGCTTCTTCCTGGATGCAACAGCAGACGATGGTAACGCGCTATGCGCTCACTACCAGACAGAGCAGGATAACGCGCTGTCTATCGACTTGGTGAGCTACGGCTCTATCTGGTGCAATCCGCCATACAGCACATCACCCCGTGGATGCTTAAGGCTGCGGAGCAATGCCGCGTGCAGAATCAGTCGATCGTGATGTTGTTGCCGGCGGACACGTCAACGGGTTGGTTTTCATTGGCGCTGCAGTCAGTCGATGAAGTCCGCCCTATCACCGATGGCCGCCTGGCGTTTATTAATTCCACGACGGGAAAGCCGGGGAAGAACGGCAACAGTAAAAGTAGCCTGCTATTCATCTGGCGACAATTTATCAAGCCGCGGTGCCAGTTCTCAACCATATCCAGGGACGAGCTCCTGAGCATAGGAAAGAGCATAATCATGGAGGCAAGCATTGCATGATATGGACTCAGCAAAGAAAAACCTTCTCCGCAGTACATCCAGAGAGCTTTTAAGAGATTTCGACTCCCCTTCCAACGATTTAACCCTCCGTCAGTTACTCGATAAACACGCAGTAAAATGCGAGTTGATGATAACTCAGCATGGAACACCGGGAAGCGGAGAGCAGGAATAACTGATTTCCGCTTTCACGATCTGCGGCATACGTGGGCGAGCTGGTTGGTTCAGGCAGGCGTGCCGCTTTCGGCACTGCAAGAAATGGGTAGCTGGGAGAGCATAGAAATGGTTCAGCGCTATGCTCACCTATCCCCAACCCATCTAACCGAACATGCGAGAAAAATTGACGAAGTCTTGGCGGGCAATGTCACTAATCTGGCACTTTTGGAAAATCTTGCAGTGGGAGAATGAGCGTAACTCATTGATACTTAATGGCACGCCCTATAGGATTCGAACCTATGACCTACGGCTTAGAAGGCCGTTGCTCTATCCAACTGAGCTAAGGGCGCATTGAGATGCGGCAACCTGCGGCTGCGGGTTGGGATTATACGGCCAGAGGTTAGCGAGTCAATGCCTTTTCATGACGTTACGGCGGCGGCCGTGCTTTATGGCGTTTTTTCCGCCAGCGCCCGCGCGGCGAGGGTTCCCGTCAACCGGGCGCTGCCATGCTGAACCAGGCCGACGCCTACGTAAATCGGCGCGCGCTCAGACCACTGCCGCCCGTCGCCCCGCCACCGGCAAAGGCGAGCGGACTGCACGACTGCGGCGATGTCGCCCCAATCGGCGTGCTCAACCACCCGCGCGTTGCAGGTCGCCGCCACCCTTTCCCCCAGTGTGGCGTCGGGGCGAGCGCTGTTTAAAGAAGCCTGGCTCCCCGATGCCCAAACCAGCAACAGCGTGCAGCCTGCCCAGGCGCAGCCCTTCATACGCATAACTTCCGCCACAGCGCATTCAGGCGTGCCCGCCACGACGGCGCCGCCTCATGCTTGCCGAGCTGATGCAGCGCGGTGAGTTGCGCACTGTCCGCCGGATGCAGCGAAGAATCGAACACCGTTTCCCCCACGTGTTTAGGCTCTGCCGGTTGCTCGTCAGGCTGATGATGCAACGGGTAAAGCCGGGTTATCGCTCTCATGATCCTGCCCTCTTTCGCCCTGTGAACGGCCCCAGCGTATGCAAATGCAGGTAAAAATGACGTAGAGGATCCTGAGGCCGGCATAAAAAAAGCGTAAATCGGCGTCGGCAACGGCCGCGAGGGTGATTCTGCGCCTGACAGCGCGCTCAGCTTCTGCCAGAATAGCGGCATCCCCGCTTTTCTTAATTGATGGATTTCCACACTGATGTCAGCAAAGATTATTGATGGTAAAACGATTGCGCAGCAGGTTAGAAACGAAGTGGCTGAGCAAGTGAAACAACGTCTGGCGGCCGGCAAACGCGCCCCAGGGCTGGCGGTTGTGCTGGTCGGCGAGAACCCGGCTTCGCAAATTTACGTCGCCAGCAAGCGCCGCGCCTGCGATGAAGTCGGCTTCCTTTCCCGCTCCTACGACCTGCCCGCTGCCACCAGTGAAGCCGAGCTGCTGGCGTTGATCGACCAGCTGAACGCCGATGAGGAAATCGACGGCATTCTGGTCCAGCTGCCGCTGCCGGCCGGCATCGATAACGTCAAGGTGCTGGAACGCATTCATCCGGACAAAGACGTCGACGGTTTCCACCCGTACAACGTCGGCCGCCTGTGCCAACGCGCGCCTAAGCTGCGCCCGTGCACGCCGCGCGGCATCGTCACCCTGCTGGAGCGTTATAACATCGATACCTACGGCCTGAACGCCGTGGTGGTCGGCGCCTCCAACATCGTCGGCCGCCCGATGAGCATGGAGCTGCTGCTGGCCGGCTGCACCACCACCGTCACCCACCGCTTCACCAAGAATCTGCGTCACCACGTCGAGAACGCCGATCTGCTGGTGGTGGCGGTCGGTAAGCCGGGCTTCATTCCGGGCGACTGGATCAAACCGGGCGCCATCGTGGTGGATGTCGGCATCAACCGTCTGGAAAGCGGTAAAGTGGTGGGCGACGTCGATTTCGACGCCGCCAGCGAGCGCGCCGCCTACATCACCCCGGTGCCGGGTGGCGTCGGCCCGATGACCGTTGCTACACTGATCCAAAATACCTTGCAGGCCTGCGAGGAATATCACGACGTTCAACCTAAATAAGTAAGGCAGTATGGAAATTTTCAATCTGGACAATCATCCCCACGTCGAACTGTGCGATCTGCTGAAGTTCCAGGGCTGGTGTGAAAGCGGCGGCGCCGCCAAAGAAGTCATCGCCGAAGGGCGGGTGAAAGTCGACGGCAAAGTCGAAACCCGCAAGCGCTGCAAGATCGTCGCCGATCAGGTGGTGGAATTCAACGGCGGCAAGGTCATGGTTAAACCCTAACCCGCAGCCATAGAAAAAGGCGCTGAATTCAGCGCCTTTTTTGTTTTTCCCTGCGGCCGGATTACTTGCGGCGCCAGGTGGTGCCCTGCGGGCCGTCTTCCAGCACGATGTTCATCTCGTTCAACCGATCGCGAGCGGCATCCGCCAGCGCCCAGTCCTTCGCGGCACGCGCTTCGTTACGCTGTTTGATCAGCGCTTCGATCTCCGCCACTTCGCCGTCGTCAACCTGAGCGCCCCCTTGCAGGAACTGCTCCGGCTCCTGCTGCAGCAGGCCGAGCACGTTCGCCAGCTTACGCAGTTCCGCCGCCATGCCGTTGGCCGCCGCCATGTCTTCACCCTTGAGGCGGTTAACCTCGCGCGCCAGATCGAACAGCGCCGAGTAGGCTTCCGGGGTGTTGAAGTCGTCGTCCATCGCTTCGCGGAAGCGGGCTTCGAACGCTTCGCCGCCGGCCGGCGCGGCGTCGGCATCGGTGCCGCGCAGCGCGGTATAGAGGCGCTCCAGCGCGGTGCGCGCCTGCTTGAGGTTCTCTTCGCTGTAGTTCAGCTGGCTGCGATAGTGGCCGGACATCAGGAAGTAACGCACCGTCTCCGCATCGTAATGGCCGAGCACGTCGCGAATGGTGAAGAAGTTATCCAGCGATTTGGACATCTTCTCTTTGTCGATCATCACCATGCCGGAGTGCATCCAGTAATTGACGTACGGGCCGTCGTGGGCGCAGCTCGACTGTGCGATCTCGTTCTCGTGGTGCGGGAACATCAGATCGGAACCGCCGCCGTGGATGTCGAAGTGGGTGCCCAGCTGTTTGCAGTTCATGGCGGAGCATTCGATGTGCCAGCCCGGACGGCCCGGCCCCCACGGCGACTGCCAGCTCGGCTCGCCCGGCTTGGACATCTTCCACAGCACGAAGTCCATCGGGTTGCGTTTCACGTCGTCGATCTCTACGCGCGCACCGGCCTGCAGCTGATCCAAATCCTGGCGCGACAGCAGCCCGTATTGCGGATCGCTGTCGATGGAGAACATCACGTCGCCGTTGCTGGCCACATAGGCGTGATCGCGATCGATCAGGCGCTGGGTGATCTCGATGATCTCGGCGATGTGCTGGGTCGCGCGCGGCTCTTGATCCGGGCGGTCGATCAGCAGCGCGTCGAAGTCGGCGTGCATTTCCGCCAGCATGCGTTCGGTCAGCTGGTCGCAGGTTTCATGATTTTCCGCCGCGCGGCGGATGATTTTGTCGTCCACGTCGGTGACGTTGCGCACGTAGTTCAGCGAATAGCCGAGGTAGCGCAGGTAACGCGCCACCACGTCGAAAGCGACAAAGGTACGACCGTGGCCGATGTGACACAGGTCATAGATGGTTACCCCGCACACGTACATGCCCACTTTCCCGGCATGAATGGGTTTGAATTCCTCTTTTTGACGACTCAGGGTATTAAAAATCTTTAGCATCGGGAGATTCCGTGGTGTGCGTGATAACAAAAAAGATAACCGGGCTTCAGGTTTTCCGCCCGGTAGCGTATTGAAACCTGAAGCCTGATCTATTGCAAGGTTAAGGCCATGCTTTGCTGACTTCACGCGAATAAAATGCGCGAAATTCGACGGCTGGCGTAATTGTTATAATATAACATAAATGCAATTACCACAGACAGTGCGCGGTTGAGCCGCTGCTGACTCGCTGGGGCGGATATGTTATAAGGGCGGTCTGAATGTTCACTCGCTTTACGTGACGTCTCACTTCACCTTGTTAGGATTAAAACTATGGTTACTTTCCACACCAATCACGGCGATATCGTTATCAAGACCTTTGCTGACAAAGCACCGGTTACCGTTGAAAACTTCCTGAACTACTGCCGCGCCGGTTTCTACGACAACACCATCTTCCACCGTGTGATCAACGGCTTCATGATCCAGGGCGGCGGTTTCGAGCCGGGCATGAACCAGAAAGCGACCAACGCGACCATCAAGAACGAAGCCAACAACGGTCTGAAAAACACCATCGGCACCCTGGCAATGGCGCGCACCAACGATCCGCACTCCGCCACCGCACAGTTCTTCATCAACGTGGCTGACAACGACTTCCTGAACTTCCGCGGCGAAAACGTGCAGGGCTGGGGCTACTGCGTGTTCGCTGAAGTGGTTGAAGGCATGGACGTGGTCAACAAGATCAAAGGCGTGAAAACCGGCCGCAGCGGCATGCACCAGGACGTACCGGTAGAAGACGTCGTGATCAACAGCGTAACCGTCAGCGAGTAATCGCAGCTGCATGAGTACGCTGTTCATCGCAGATCTGCACTTGTGCGCACAGGAACCGGCAATCACTGCCGGTTTTCTGCGTTTTTTACAGCGCGAAGCGGTTCACGCCGACGCGCTGTACATCCTCGGCGACCTGTTTGAAGCCTGGATCGGCGACGACGATCCCGAGCCGCTGCACGCGGAGATCGCCGCGGCGCTGAAAGCGCTGCAACAGGCCGGCGTGCCCTGCTACTTCATCCACGGCAACCGCGATTTTCTGCTCGGCAAGCGCTTCGCCCGCGCCAGCGGCATGCAGCTGCTGCCGGAAGAGAAAGTGCTGGAGCTGTACGGCCGCAGGATCCTGATCCTGCACGGCGACACCCTGTGCACCGACGATCAGGCCTATCAGCAATTCCGCCGTAAAGTGCACAACCCGCTGATTCAAAAATTGTTCCTGGCGCTGCCGCTGCGCTGGCGACTGAAGATCGCCGCCAACATGCGCGCCCGCAGCCAGCAATCCAACCAGTACAAGTCGGAAGCCATCATGGACGTCAACCCGCAGGCAGTCGAACAGACGATGCTGCGCCACGACGTGCGCTGGATGATCCACGGCCATACCCATCGCCCGGCGGTGCACCGGCTGGCGTTGAGCAACGGCGAAGCCCATCGCGCGGTGCTGGGCGCCTGGCACGTCGAAGGATCGATGATCAAAGTCAGCGCCGACGCCGTCGAGCTGATCCAATTCCCATTCTGAGCCCCGGACTGGCGCGCGAGTGAAAATTCGCGCTTTTGGCGGTGAAAACCGGCGACGCAACCGTTTTCCTTGCCGTGCGCTCATGGTATGCTCTACGCCCTCATTCGGCCCTCAGCCGACGCCAGACAAATCACAGGAGCCTTACACCCATGGGAGCCAACGCCGCTTCAGCCGCCACTACCGGGGCGAAAATCGCAATTGTAATGGGATCGAAAAGTGACTGGGCCACCATGCAGTTCGCCGCCGAAGTCCTGACCCAGCTCGAAGTCCCCTTCCATGTCGAAGTCGTTTCCGCCCACCGTACGCCGGACAAGCTGTTCAGCTTCGCCGAGCAGGCTACCGCCAACGGCTTTGACGTGATCATCGCCGGCGCCGGCGGTGCGGCGCACCTGCCGGGCATGCTGGCGGCGAAAACCCTGGTGCCGGTGCTGGGTGTGCCGGTGCAAAGCGCCGCGCTGAGCGGCGTAGACAGCCTGTACTCCATCGTGCAGATGCCGCGCGGCATTCCGGTGGGCACGCTGGCGATCGGCAAAGCCGGCGCCGCCAACGCCGGGCTGCTGGCGATGCAAATCCTGGCGCTGCACGACGCCGCGCTGGCGCAGCGTTTGGCGGACTGGCGTCGGGCGCAGACCGAAGACGTCTTGAACCACCCCGATCCGCGGGAGGACGCATGAAGCCGGTTTGCGTACTGGGCAACGGCCAGCTGGGGCGCATGCTGCGCCAGGCCGGCGAACCGCTGGGCATCGCCGTTTATCCCGTCGGCATCGATGCCGAGCCCGAGGCGGTGCCGTATCAGAACAGCGTCATTACCGCCGAGATCGAACGCTGGCCGGAAACCGCGCTAACGCGCGAGCTGGCGACCCACAGCGCCTTCGTCAACCGCGACATCTTCCCGCGCCTGGCCGATCGCCTGACGCAAAAACAGCTGCTCGACCAGCTCGGCCTGGCGACCGCGCCGTGGCAGCTGCTGGCGGGCGCCGCCGAATGGCCGCAGGTATTCGCTTCGCTGGGCGAGCTGGCGATCGTCAAACGCCGGGTCGGCGGCTATGACGGCCGCGGCCAATGGCGCCTGCGCCCGGGCCAGGAAGCCGAACTGCCGGCCGATGCCTATGGCGAGTGCATCGTCGAGCAAGGCATCAATTTCTCCGGCGAAGTGTCGCTGGTGGGCGCGCGCGGCCACGACGGCCGTTCGGTATTCTACCCGCTGACCCACAACCTGCATGAAGACGGCATCCTGCGCACCAGCGTGGCGCTGCCGCAGCCCAACCCGGCGCTGCAGCAACAGGCCGAGCAGATGCTGGCGGCGATCCTGAACGAGCTGAACTACGTCGGCGTGATGGCGATGGAGTGCTTTATCGTCGGCGATCGGCTGCTGATCAACGAACTGGCGCCGCGCGTGCACAACAGCGGCCACTGGACGCAAAACGGCGCGTCCATCAGCCAGTTCGAACTGCATCTGCGCGCCATCCTTGGCCTGCCGTTGCCGCAGCCGGTGGTGAGCACGCCGTCGGTGATGGTCAACCTGATCGGCACCGCCGTCAACGAACAGTGGCTGTCGCTGCCGCTGGTACATCTGCACTGGTATGAGAAAGAGGTGCGCCCGGGCCGCAAGGTCGGCCACCTCAATCTGAACGACCCGAGCGCCGCCGATCTGCGCCAGGCGCTGCAGGCGCTGGCGCCGCTGCTGCCGGGCGAATACCAAAGCGGGCTGGCCTGGGCACAGCAGAAGCTGGCCTAAAGCGCCGCCGCCGAAAGTAAAAGGGGTTAGCCTTAGGCTAACCCCTTTTTCATCCCGCTAAGTCAACATCACCCCTCATAACTGCGGAACAGCGCCCGGCCGCGCAGCAGGCGCACGCCCAGCCAGCCGCCGCACAGCGACAGCAGCAGCGCGCTGGCCAGCGGCAGCGCCCACCACAGCACCGGCGTCGGCGTCCACGGGAAGTCGAATACCCGGCTCTGCAGCAGCCACAGCGCCGCCTCGGCGCCCACCGCCGCCGCGATGCCCGCCACCAGCCCCAGCAGGGCGAACTCGCACCACAGCGTGCGGCGCAGCAGCCGTTTGCCGGCCCCCAGCGTGCGGTACACCACCAGCTCCTGGCGGCGCTGACGCA
This sequence comes from Serratia sp. SSNIH1, assembly GCF_002935055.1. Lineage (NCBI taxonomy): Bacteria > Pseudomonadati > Pseudomonadota > Gammaproteobacteria > Enterobacterales > Yersiniaceae > Serratia > Serratia sp. SSNIH1. The sequence continues at coordinate 1,655,851 of NZ_CP026383.1, read as the reverse complement.
TGCCGACCTGCACCTGCGCCAGCAGCAGTAAGCCGCCGCACAGCACCACCAGCACCACCATCACCTCCAGCGCGCGGCTGACCTGCTGCAGCACGCCGCCGACCTGTTTCAGGATCGCGCCGATGTCCAGCAGGCTGAGCGTCGGAAACTGGCGATTGAGCTGGGTCAGCATCCGGCCGTCGCCGTCGTAGCGGAAGCTGGTAAGCCAGGTCTGCGGCTGGCCGTCCAGCGCGCCCGGCGGGAAGATAAAGTAAAAGTTCGGCTTCAGGCTTTCCCAATCCACCTGGCGCAGGCTGGTGACCTTGGCGCTGAACGCCTGGGTATCGCCGCTGAAGGTCAGCGTGTCGCCCAGCGTGATCTTCAGCCGCCCGGCAATGCCTTCATCCATCGAGACTTCGCCGCTTTTCGGCGGCCAGCTGCCCGCCACCAGCGGATTATGATCCGGCAGATCGGCCAGCCAGGTCAGGTTCAGCTCGCGGTTCACCGCCTCGCCGCCCGGATCGTCTTCATGCACCCGCTCGGTCGCCAGCTGCTGGTTTATCTCGGTCAGGCGCACCCGGACGATCGGATAATAGGTTTCCGGCTTGATCTGATGCTGCTGCAGGAAGGTTTTCACCTGCGGCACCTGCGCCTCGGTCATGTTGAGCAGGAAATAGTTCGGGCTGTCCGGCGGCAGCTGTTGCTGCCAGCGTTCGAGCAGATCGCCGCGCAGCACCAACAGCAGCGCCAACAGCATGAACGACAGCGAAAATGCCGCCAGCTGGCTAATGGTCACCCACGGCTGATGCAGCAGGCGGTTAACCGCCAGCCGCAGTGCCAGGCTCTTGAGCGTGATGCGGCGCAGCAACAACAGGCTGCCCCAGCCGATGCCGCCCAGCAGCAGCGCCAGCACCGCCATACCGGCCAGGATCGCCCACAGCAGCGTGCTGGCCCCCATCAGCGTCACCAGCAGCGCCACCACGACCGCCGCCGTCACCGGCAGGAAGTAGCGCAGCGGCCAGACGCTGGCCACCACATCGCGGCGCAGCACCCGCAGCGGTTGGGTAGCCAGCAGCTGACGGTACGGCCGCAGCCCGACCAGCAGTGAAATCAGCACCAGCGCGCCGAGCGCCCACAGCCACGGCCAGGCGCCGGCGGCGGGCAATGCGGCCGGTAACACCGGTTTCAGCAGGCGAATCAACAGCGCTTCAAACGCCAGCCCGATCGCCCCGCCGCACACCGCCGCCAGCGCCATCACCGCCAGCCACTGGCCGACGATCAGCTTACGCAGCGCGCCGCGCCCGGCGCCGAGGGTTTTCAGCACCGCGATCAGATCGTAGCGGCTGCGACAATAGTGGCTCATCGCCACCGCCACGGCGGCGATCGACAACAGCAGCGTCAGCAGGGCCGACAACAGCAGGAACTGTTGGGATCGCTGCAGCGACTTGCCGAGCGCGCTGCCGGACTCCTGCAGCCCGAACCAGCGCTGATCCGGCGTCAACTGCGGCGTCAGCCGTTCTTCGTAACGTTGAATATCCGGCTCGGCGCCGGCGAACATGTAGCGGTAGGTCAGGCGACTGCCCGGCTGCACCGCGCCGGTCTTATCGACGTCCGCCAGGTTGATCATGATGCGCGGCGCGGTCTGGAACGGGTTGAAGCCGGCGTCCGGCTCCTGAATGATTTCGCCGGCGATGCGCAGCGTGGTGTCGCCCACCTCGAGCGAATCACCCACTTTCACGTTCAGCAGCGCCAGCAGACGCGGTGCCACCAGCACGCTGCCCGGTTCGGGTTTGATGTTGGCCGGGCGCGTTTCCAGCTTGCCGTACAGCGGATAAGCCAGATCGGTAGCTTTCACGTCCGCCAGCTGCGGCCGATCGCCGGCATAGGTCATGGTGGTGAACGACAGCTGACGGCTCAGTTTCAGCCCCTGCTGCTGCGCGTCCAGCAGCCAGCCTTCCGGCACCGGATGCGCACTGCGCAGCACCCGATCGCCGGCGATAAAGTCGCGGCTTTGCTGGCTGAGCCCTTTGTCCATGCGATCGCTGATGCTGCCCAGCGCCAGCACACAGGCCACGGAGAGCGTCAGCGCCAGCCAAACGATCAGCAGCGACGGCGAGCGCCATTCGCGCCAGAACCAGCGCCAGATCATGCTTCCTCCCACAGCTTGCCTTCGCGCAGCCGCAGCCGCCGCTGGCAGCGCGCCGCCAGGGTTTCGTCATGGGTCACCAGGATCAGGGTGGTGTCAAAATCGCGGTTGAGGGAAAACAGCAGATCGGCGATGCGATCGCCGGTCTGGCGATCGAGGTTGCCGGTCGGTTCATCGGCGAACAGCACCCGCGGCCGGCCGCTGAAGGCGCGCGCCAGCGCCACACGCTGCTGCTCGCCGCCGGACAGCTGCGCCGGCAGGTGATCGAGCCGTTTGCCCAATCCCAGCTGTTCCAGCAGCTGCACCGCCTGCTCGCGGCTCTGCCTGTCGCTCTCGCCGCGCAGCAGCGCCGGCAGCTGCACGTTTTCCAGCGCGTTCAGCGTCGGCACCAGCATGAACGACTGAAATACGAAGCCGACGTTCCTGGCGCGCAGCGCGGCGCGGCCTTCTTCGTCCAACGCGGTCAGCGACTCGCCGAGCAGGCGCACCTCGCCCTCGCTGCCGTCATCCAGCCCGGCCAAAATGCCCAGCAGGGTCGATTTCCCCGATCCGGATTCGCCGCTCAGGGCGATCGTCTGCGCGGGTTTGACAAGCAGCTCGACTCCGGTAAGGATGGTGAGCTGATGCTCACCCTGACCAACGTGTTTACTAAGATGATGAACTTCAAGAACGTTTTCCGCTGGCATCTTCCCTTCCTTTTGCTGTTGGGATTATTCAGTTTACGCGCTGTCGCCGCCGATACCTTGTTGATTTTGGGCGACAGTTTAAGCGCCGGTTACCGCCTGCCGATCGAGCGGGCCTGGCCGACGCTGTTGGCCGAACAGTGGCAGAAAAAACCGGGCGCGCCGCAGCTGGTCAACGCCAGCATCAGCGGCGACACCGCCGCACAGGGGCTGGCGCGTCTGCCCGCGCTGCTGAAACAGCATCAGCCGCGCTGGGTGCTGATCGAGCTGGGCGCCAACGACGGCCTGCGCGGCTTCCCGGCGCAGGACGTACAGCGCGATCTCGGCCAGATCATCACACAGGTGCAGCAGGCCGGCGCACAGCCGCTGCTGATGCAGATCCGCATCCCACCGAACTACGGCCGCCGCTATACCGAGGCGTTCAGCGCCGTCTACCCGGCGCTGGCCAAGCAGTTCAACATTCCGCTGCTGCCGTTCTATATGGAACAGGTGGTGGTGAAGCCGGAATGGATGCAGGATGACGGATTGCACCCCAATGGGGACGCCCAGCCGTTTATCGCCTCCTGGATGGCGGAGCGCCTGGAACCGCTAGTAAAACATGAGTCTCACTAAATTAGGGTCGTACACTAGGTAAAGTTATGCAAAAAGCAGTATTGATAACCGGCTGCTCCAGCGGGATTGGACTGATTGCGGCGCAGGATCTGCGCAACCGCGGCTACCGGGTGCTGGCCGCCTGTCGCAAGCCGCAGGACGTGGAAAACATGCGCCAGCTCGGGCTGGAAGGTATCGAGCTGGATCTGGACGACAGCGCCAGCGTCGAGCGCGCCGCCGCCGAGGTGATCGCGCTGACCGGCGGCCGCCTGTACGGCCTGTTCAACAACGGCGGCTTCGGCGTTTACGGCCCGCTCAGCCGCATTTCGCGCAGCCAGCTGGAACGGCAGTTCGCCACCAACCTGTTCGGCACCCACCAGCTGACCCAGCTGCTGTTGCCCGCGATGTTGCCGCACGGCGAAGGGCGCATTATCCAGACCAGTTCGGTGATGGGGCTGGTCTCCAGCGCCGGGCGCGGCGCCTACGCCGCCAGCAAGTTCGCGCTGGAGGCCTGGTCGGACGCGCTGCGCATGGAGCTGCACGGCAGCGGCATTCAGGTCAGCCTGATCGAACCGGGGCCGATTTCTACCCACTTTAGCCAGAACGTCAACCAGGCGCAGAGCGACAAGCCGGTGCACAACCCCGGCATCGCCAAGCGCCTGACGCTGCCGCCGGAGGCCATTCTGCCCAAACTGCGCCACGCGCTGGAAAGCCCGCGCGCCAAACTGCGCTACCCGGTGACCCTGCTGGCGCACGCCATGAGCGTGCTGCGCCGCATTCTGCCGGGCCGCTGTCTGGATTGGCTGCTGCGCGGCAACGCTTAATTCGCCCGCCGGGGTTGAAGAATGGCGGCGCGCCCCCATCTACACCCCATGGCTCCGCACGATCAGAGAGAAAAAAGATGCTAGCTCAAGCTGTTGTTGATATTAACGAAACTAACCTGCACCAGACGCTGGAACAATCGATGTCCATTCCGGTGCTGTTCTACTTCTGGTCCGAGCGCAGCCAACACTGCCTGCAGCTCACGCCGGTGTTGGACAAGCTGGCGGCGGAATACGCCGGTCAGTTCATTCTGGCCAAGGTGGACTGCGACGCCGAACAAATGATCGCCTCCCAGTTCGGGCTGCGTTCGATTCCGACGGTCTACCTGTTCAAAGACGGCCAGCCGGTCGACGGCTTCCAGGGCCCGCAGCCCGAAGAAGCGATCCGCGACTTGCTGCAGCGTTTCCTGCCGAAGGAAGAAGACCTGAAACTGGCGCAGGCGCAGGAACTGCTGGCCGCCGGCAACGCCGCCGAAGCGCTGCCGCTGCTGAAAGACGCCTGGCAGAGCAGCCAACAGCGCAGCGACATCGGCCTGACCCTGGCCGAAACCCAGATCGCGCTCAGCCGCAGCGAAGACGCCGAAGCGGTGCTGGCAACCATCCCGCTGCAGGATCGCGATACCCGCTATCAGGGGCTGGTGGCGCAGATTGAACTGTTGAAGCAGGCGGCGGACACGCCGGAAATCCAACAGCTGCAACAGCAGGTACAGCAGCAGCCGGACAACGTCGAGCTGGCAGTGCAGCTGGCGCTGCAGCTGCATCAGGTCGGGCGTAACGAAGAAGCGCTGGAACTGCTGATGGGGCATCTGAAGAAAGATCTGGCCGCCGCCAACGGCAACGCGCGCAAGACCCTGATGGACATTCTGGCCGCACTCGGCACCGGCGACGCGCTGGCCGCTAAATATCGCCGCCAGCTGTACTCCCTGCTGTACTGATATACCCTTCGTCTTTCCAGCCGCATCGTTGTTGGCTGCACGTTTGAACCCCAGTCACTTAGTTATCTAAGCGCCTGGGGTTTCTCACGTTTGCCGCCTAGACGCAACTGCAAATCCATTGGGTATATGTGTTGTCCCAAAGTAAATATTGAAGGGTATCCCCTAAATAGTTCGAGTTGCATCAAGGCGGCAAGTTTGTAAGTCCCCGGGAACTTACTCAAGTAAGCGACCGGGGCGCGCAAACGCAGCCAACACAGATGCAGCTTGAAATATGACGGGGATATCAGCGATAGACCCGCACCCCGCCCTCCACGCCCGCCGGGCTGAACAACACCTGCCACAGCTGAATGTTGCGCGAACGGAACGCGCCAGCGCAGGCGTTCAGGTAATAAGTGAACATGCGTTCGAAGCGCTCGGAATAGCCGCCGGCCAATTGCGGCCACGCCCGTTTGAAGTTCTCCAGCCAGGCCATCAGCGTGCGATCGTAATCGGCGCCAAAGTTGTGCCAATCCTCCATCACGAAACGCCCTTCGCTGGCCTCGGCGATATGCCGCACCGAAGGCAGGCAGCCGTTGGGGAAGATGTATTTGTCTATCCAGGCGTCGACGTTGAGATCGGTCTGATTGGAACCGATGGTGTGCAGCAGGAACAAGCCGTCGGGCTTCAGGTTGCGCGCCGCGACGCTGAAATAGGTCTCGTAGTTTTTCGGCCCGACGTGCTCGAACATGCCGACCGACACGATGCGATCGAACTGGCGATCCAGATCGCGGTAGTCCTGCAGCAAGATCTCGACGTCCAGCCCCGCGCAGCGTGCCTGCGCCAGCTTCTGCTGCTCGGCGGAAATGGTCACGCCGTGCACCGAGACGCCGTAGTTTTGCGCCGCAAACTGCGCCAACCCGCCCCAGCCGCAGCCGATATCCAGCAGCGTCATGCCCGGCTTCAGCTGCAGTTTTTCGCAGATCATCCGCAGCTTGGCCTGCTGCGCTTGCTCGAGCGTCTGCGCCTCTTTCCAGTAGCCGCAGGAGTATTGCATGTAAGGATCGAGCATCGCCCGGAACAGGTCGTTGCCGATGTCGTAGTGCTCTTTGCCCACCTGCCAGGCGCGCTTGCGCGATTGGCGGTTGAACAGCCGGGCATAGGCAACGCGCGCGATGTCGCTCAGGCTTTTCGGCAGCCGCTCATCGACGCCGGCCTGCAGAATGCGGGTGAACAGCATGTCCAGCCGTTCGCACTCCCACCAGCCGTCCATATAGCTTTCGCCGAAACCGAGCGAGCCTTCCTGCAAAATGCGTTTGAACAGCGCCGGGTTGTGCACCCGGATATCCCAGGCGCGCGGGCCGTTGATGGCGACGCCGGCTTCCGCCAACATCTCCTCCACAATGCGATACCAGCGATCCTTCTTCTGGGCGAGTTCATCAACACTGAGCGAATCCATAACAATCCTTGGCCGAAATGTCATTTCAAAAAGCATAGTCGCAAATAAAAATGACAAATTTTTGACGGTAAATACCGGGGTGTTTTTACTCTAGCCAAGGCGAGCAACATCATGAAATGAATAAAAATTATTGAAATCATGCCATTTAGGCATACTTATCCGCGCCGGCGCGGGCGCGGATAAACCGACGGCGGCTAAGGCAAAATAGAGGTGCCGGCCTGGCCCGCCAGCACCGCGTCGATATCCTGCAGGCCACCGATATGGGCCGTCCGCCCGGTGCGGTCGACGAAGCGGCTGACCGCCATGATCTTCGGCCCCATGGCGCCGTCCGCCACCGCCATCGGCGCCAGTTCCTGCGTGGTGGCGCGCCGAATGGCGCGCTGGCGCGGCGTGCCCCACTCCTGGTAAACCGCGTCGGCATCGGTGAGGATCACCAGATGATCGGCCCCCACCTGCTCCGCCAACAGCGCCGCCGCCAGATCTTTGTCGATCACCGCTTCGCTGCCCGTCAGCCCATGCTCGCCGGTGATCATCGGGATACCGCCGCCGCCGTTGCAGATCACGATGTGCCGCTGCGACAGCAGCAGCGTGATCGCCTCGATGTCGAGAATCTTTTGCGGCGCCGGCGAAGGCACCACCCGGCGGATGTAGTTGCCGTCCGCCTTCAGCGTCCAGCCGTATTTGGCCTCCAGCGCCTGCCGCTGTTCCGGCGCATACACCGGCCCGATAAACTTGCTCGGCGCCTGATAATCCGCATCCTGCGCATCCACCAGCACCCGCGTCAGCAGCGTGGACACCGGCTGCTGCGGATGGCTGGCGCTCAGCTGCTGCGCCAGCATATAGCCGATCATACCCTGGCTTTCGGCCACCAGAATATCCAGCGGATAGGGCGGCACATCGCGGTACGCCAGGTTCTGCAACGCCAGCAGTCCCACCTGCGGCCCGTTGCCGTGTACGATGGCAATGCGGTATTTCTGCGCCAGCTTGCCGATGGCGTCGGCGATAAGGGCGATGCTCTTATACTGATTTTCCGCAGAGAGCACGGCTCCGCGCTGCAACAGGGCGTTGCCGCCCAACGCAATGACCAAGGTTTTCATGGTTTGCACCCGTAGTTGAAATCATACCGTCCCGACCGGATCCGCGATCCGGCCCTCGTGTTCACACCGCGCGCCGCACAGTGCGTTAATCGTCGTCACCCCCAGCCACACGCCCAGCAGCGTGTCCGCTCCCGAGAAGTGCCCCAGGCTCAACATCGCCGCCACCGCCGCCGATACCTCTTCAGGCGCCCGCAGCCCCTGCGCCAACGCATGCAGCGGCGTGGCGAACACGCCCTGCTCGGCGTAACGCAGGTAGTGCGCGCTCACCAGCGTGGTCAGCGCGTCCAGCGGTGGCGTCTGGGCGAAAAACGGCGCCAGCCCGGTAACCGGGATGCGGCTGTCGAGGTGGGCGCTCAGCAGCAGGCCGAGCAAGGTGTCGTCGTTGCTCGGCGTCAGCCCCGGCCCCTTGCCCAGCGCCTGGTGCCAGTCGACCGTGTCGCCCCGCAGCCAACGGGAAAAATCCCGCACCAGCGCGGCCGGCTCCGGCGTTAACGGCTGCCTCACCAATCGGCCCAGCTCGCCGTGCAACCCGCACTGCGCCGTGCAGCGCTGCAATACCGCCGTCAGCGGCCGATCGGCAATGGCCGCGCGCGGCGCCAGCGCCAGATCCCGCGCCGCGGCGGCGGGCCGCACCAGGAACGCATCCAACGTGATGCCTGTGGCGGAGAAAGCGCAGCGTCGTACGGACGGCACCGCACGCCGCACGCGATCGAAATCCCGCGCGCCGAGCTGCCACCCCATCGGGCTCAGGCCGCTGCCGGCGCGGTGCAGCGTCAGCAGCCGTGCGCTTTCCGTCAGGAAATTGATCGCGTTGTTGAAGCTGCCGACGCAACGCAGCGCGCCGTAATCCTGCGTCGCATGGCGGCTGCCGGCCAACGCGATAATGTCCATATGCGCCTCCGTTCGCTTACGCCGTAATGCCGAGCTTATCGGCCAGCGCTTCGATCGCTTTCTCGAAGCAGCCGAGCGGCGCGCGCACCGTGCCGGCGCCAATTTGCCCGACCCCGGCTTCGCGGTGGGCGATGCCGGTGTTGATCAGCGGCGTGATGCCGGTTTCCACCACCCGCCGGGCATCCAGCCCCAGGCAGGCGCCCTGGAAGTCCCAGGTCGGGATCTGCAGCATCATGTTGCGTTCGAGGTAGATTTCCGCCATTTCCTCGGAGATGTTGGTGGCGGCGCTCATGCCGCCGGAAGCCCCGACGAAGCGCGTCACGCCCGGTGCCGCCACCATCGCCGCGCCGCCAATGCCGAAGGTTTCGGTGATCGCGCTGTCGCCGATGTCCGGGTTGGCGTCCGCCTGGCTGAAGCCGGAGAAGAACAGCCCTTCCGGCGTGTTCACCGGCGCGGTGAACCAACGATCGCCCATCCCGCTGATCTTGATGCCGAAATTCTTGCCGTTGCGGGTCATTACCGTGACGATGGTGCCCTGCTCAATCTCCGCCCCGGCGTCCATCGCCGCCTTGCAGTAGGCCATCGCCAGATTGAGGAAGAACTGATCGGTGATGCTGAGGAACTGCATCACCTGCGCCAGCTCCGCTTTATCGCGCGGCAACAGGCTGATCTCCGGCGCCAGCCTGCGCATCAGCAGCGCCGAGGCCGCGATATTGCGCTGGTGGAATTCGTCCCCCATGCTGATCGCCTGCGCCATCAGCGCGGTCAGATCGATCCCCTCCTCCAGCGTCGCCAGCACCGCTTTCAGCACCGGGGCCAGCGAGTCGCGCATCCAGCGCAGGCGCTGCTGCACGTCCTCGCCGTAGGCGCCGAAGCGCATCACTTTGCCGATGCCTTCGTTCATGTTGCAGTAGGCGTAATTGCCGTGAACGGTGTTCCTGACCACCACCATCGGCATGTGGGCCGAGGTGATGCCGCCCATCGGCCCCACCGCGCTCACGCTGTGGCACGGGATGAACTCGATCTCCCCCTGCGCCAGCAGCGCCAGCGCCTGCTGCTCATCCTGCGCCCAGCCTTCGAACAGGCAGGCACCGATGCAGGCGCCGCGCACCGGGCCGCTCATCTCTTGCCAGGTGACCGGCGGGCCGGCGTGCAGCAGCTTGCGCCCTTCGGCCAGCTGCGGGATCAAGCGGTGCGCCAGATCCACATCCTGCCAGTGCGGGCGCGCCTCGCGGATACGGGCGATAACGGCGGCGTTTGCTTGCTCAATCGTTGCGTACATAGCGGTTCCTTACTTTAATTTTTTCAAGATGTTGGCTAATCGTTGATCGCCACCGGCCACCGGCGCCCACTGGTAATGCACCACCGGAATGTCGCTGGTTTGCAGGTCATCGGCGAAGCTGCGCAGCCCGGCGTTGATCACCGCGACGCCGTCCAGCAAGACCGGCCGTTCGCGTTCAGGTGCGGGTAAGATGGGGGTAATCAGCTGATGCGCCAGCGCGACCGCTGCCGGCAGCGACGGCATCACCGCAATGCCGGCTTCCTGCAGGGTGGCGATTTGCCGCGAGCGCTGCTGCGGATCCTGTTCAGTGCCGGTGACGGTGGCGATCGCCGCCAGCGGGTGGGCCGCGCCGCGCGCCGCGCGCACGTTGGCCACCTCGGCCGCCAGCGACGCCGCCGGATCGTCCTGAGCGCCGAAGCCGATCACCACGTCCAGCAGCAACACGCCGGTCTGCGGCTGCTGCGCCAGGCGGGCGATTTCTTGATTGCGGGCGGTCGGGTCAATCATCGGGTGCGGGCGCCCCTGGGTATAAAAGTCATCGCCCATGTCGATGATGCGATGGCCGTCGGCCACCAGCATGGCGCCGCGCGGGTGTTCGCTATCCACCGGCAGGGACAGTTTTTCCGCCAGCAGCATCGCGCATTCGGCCGCCAGCGTGCCGCCGGCGTACAGCCCGGCGATTTTGCCGCCGGGCACCGCAGGCTGCTGCGCCGCCTGTTGCTGCACGCAGCCCAGCATCGCCGCCAGCCGCGCCGCTTCATCCAGCGTGGCGGCGAACGTGATGTTGCCCTCCTGGCGCACGGCGGACTGCGCGCCGAGGAACAGCGCCACCACCGGCTTGCCGAGCGCTTTCATCTCGTCGATCACCCGTTGGCGCACCTCGGGCGCCGGCGGTTTGGACACGAACGCCAGCACAAGACTCTGCGGATCCGCCGCCAGCATGCGCAGCGCGCTGATGGCGCTGATGCCGCCGATCTCCGCCGTCAAATCCCGCCCGCCGAGGCCAATGGCGTGCGAGATGCCCTGGCCTGCCAGGGTAATTTGCGAAATAAGCTCCTGAATGCCGGTGCCGGAGGCGCCCACCACGCCGATAGATCCGGCGGGCGCCACGTTGGCGAACGCCAGCGGCGTACCGGCGATGCAGGCGGTGCCGCAGTCCGGCCCCATCACGATCAGCCCGCGTTCGCGCGCCTTGGTTTTCAGCGCCACTTCCTGCGCCACGCTGACGTTGTCGGAGAACATCATCACGTTGCAGCCGTCTTCCAGCGCGCTATCCGCCAGCTCCGCCGCGTATTCGCCGGCGATCGAGATCAGCGCCAGATTGGCGGCGGGCAGCTTCTGCCTGGCGGTGCGCCAGCTGCGCGCCCGCAGCAGTTTTTTACCGCCCTGGCTCCCCTGCGCAATCGCCTTGAGCGCCGCCTCCAGCGCCGCGCCGATCTCCTCGGCGATCGTCTCGTCGGCGGACTCCGCTTTGATCGCCACGCAAATATCGTTCGGCGTCGCTTCGCTAAACTGCGGGTGCCAGAAACCGGTCACCTCCAATAAGGATTTATTGGCCGGTGTCCCCATCATGACGGATATTTCCTCGACCTTGGGAGATTCACTGAGTTTGCGGGAGATCAACATCAGGCTGACGGAATCCTGAAAGCTCCCCTTTTTAATAAAAGCATGGATCATGGTGATATCCTTAAGACAGCATTTAATAATATCGGCAATATTTCCCGCACCGGCGGCGCGGCGATGCATTGAATCCAGCGAAAAGGTTAATGATCAAGCTACAAATTAAAACCACGCCCGGAGGTGAGTATGGTCACACTTTATCTATTGTTAGAAAAAATAACTTAATCGCCTGAATATTAGTTAATCCAGACGGAAAAAAGCATTTGTAAAAAACTTCTAACAATGGCGATTTAATTCAACGAATTTTTAATCCAATCGGATAAAACGCATCTGGATCACATTATTCCCCCCCGGTATTTATACATTACAACGCAGAGGCGAATTAAATAAACCGTAGTGATAAAAGGACTGTATATGAAGGTCTCTAAACAACAATTACATCAGCTTATCCAGCAAAAAATTCACGCCGCCGGCCTGAGCCAGGAACACGCCGGCATCGTCGCCGACGTGCTGGTTCATGCCGATGCGCGCGGCATTCATTCTCACGGCGCGGTCAGGGTCGAATACTATTCCGAACGCATCAGCAAAGGCGGCACCAACAATCACCCGCATTTCACCTTTGAAAAAACCGGCCCCTGCAGCGCCATTTTCGACGGCGACAATGGTGCCGGACACGTGGCGGCCAAGCTGAGCATGGATCGCGCCATCGAGATGGCGAAAGAGAACGGCGTGGCGGTGGTGGGCGTGCGCCGCATCGGCCACAGCGGGGCGCTGTCGTACTTCGTGCAGCAGGCGGCGCGCGCCGGCATGGTCGGCATTTCGCTGTGCCAGTCCGATCCGATGGTGGTGCCGTACGGCGGCGCCGAGGTCTACTACGGCACCAACCCCATCGCCTTCTCCGCACCGGGCGAAAGCGATGAGCTGATCACCTTCGATATGGCCACCACCGTACAGGCCTGGGGCAAAGTGCTGGACGCCCGCTCGCGCAACGCCGCCATCCCCGATACCTGGGCGGTGGACGCCGAGGGCAAGCACACCACCGATCCGTTCGCCGTCAGCGGGCTGCTGCCGATCGCCGGGCCGAAAGGCTACGGCCTGATGATGATGGTCGACGTGCTGTCGGGCATTTTGCTCGGCCTGCCGTTCGGCAAACACGTCAGCTCGATGTATCACGATCTCAGCGCCGGCCGGGAATTGGGCCAATTGCATATCGTTCTGAACCCGGGTTATTTCACCAACGAATCCGCATTCCGTAAAAATATCAGCCAGGTCATGAAAGAATTGAATGCCGTTAAGCCGGCGCCGGGCGTCAGCAAAGTGCTTTACCCGGGGCAGAATAGCCATGCGCGTGAAATGGAAAGCGAGAAAAACGGCATCGAAATCGTCGACGATATTTATCAATACTTAATTTCAAATGCTATTTACCAGCGTTCTTACGACCATAAAGATCCCTTCGCCAGTTAACACACTCTTATTATCGTGGGCTTTTTACGCCGCGGCTCGCGGTTGATATGTCAGAGCCGGGGAGAAAAAAGAAAACCTTCATCAGCGCGCTCAGCGCAATAGGTCGGCCGGCGGCGAATAGCATCAGCCCTGGCCGCATCGCCGCTGAGACACAACATGCGGGCAGGTAAACATGAAAGACTTCCAACAAGAAATCCGTGATATTTCCGGCTGGTTATCGAAAATCGGCGCCGATCCCAGCGGCGGCATGACGCGTCTGCTTTATACCCCGGAATGGATCGAAGCGCAGCACGCGTTGAAAAACGCCTTCGAGGCCGCCGGGCTGAACACCCATTTTGATGCGGTCGGCAACCTGTTCGGCCGACTGGAGGGCAGCAAATACCCCGACCAGGTGATTCTCTCCGGTTCGCACATTGACACGGTGGTCAACGGCGGCAACCTCGACGGCCAGTTCGGTATCGAAGCCGCCTTCATGGCGATCAAACACCTCAAAGACACCTACGGCCCGCCGCTGCGCAGCCTGGAAGTCATCGCGCTGGCGGAAGAAGAAGGCAGCCGCTTCCCTTATGTGTTCTGGGGCAGCAAGAACATCGTCGGCCTGGCCCGGCGGGAAGACGTGCAGCACATTACGGACGCCAAGGGCGTCGGCTTCGTCAACGCCATGCGCGACGCCGGTTTCGATTTCCCCCCGCCGCATCAGCCGCTGCGCAGCGACATCGCGGCCTTCGTCGAGATCCATATCGAACAGGGCAAGGTGCTGGAAACCGAAGGCAAAACCATCGGCGTGGTGACCAGCATCGTCGGCCAACGGCGTTATGACGTGCGGCTGCAGGGGGAGGCCAACCACGCCGGCACCACCCCGATGAGCTATCGCCGGGATACCGTGCACGCCTTCAGCCGCATCTGCTGCGAATCGATCGCCAAGGCGCGCGCCGAGGGCGATCCGCTGGTGCTGACCTTCGGCAAGGTGGAGCCGAAGCCGAACACCGTCAACGTGGTGCCGGGCTTCACCCACTTCACCCTCGACTGCCGCCACACCGATCAGGCCGCGCTGCTGCGCTTTACGCAGGAGATCGAGCAGGATATCCAGCGCATCTGCGCCGAGATGGGCATCGAGGCCGAGATCGATCTGTGGATGGACGAAGCGCCGATCCCGATGAACGAACAGCTGGTGGCCTGCGTCAGCCGCCTGTGCGAAACGCAGCGGCTAAATTACCGCATGATGCACAGCGGCGCCGGACACGACTCACAAATCTTCGCCCCGCGCGTGCCGACGGTGATGATGTTCGTGCCGAGCATCGCCGGCATCAGCCATAACCCGGCGGAAAAAACCGCCGTCGCCGATCTGAACGAAGGGGTGAAAATCCTGGCGCAGACGCTGTATCAGCTGGCCTACACCGAACAGGGGGCCGAGGCATGAGCAACGACATCGACCCGCGCTACTGGAAAAAGATCGTCGTCGTGCTCTGTCTGGGCTGGACGGTGATCTGGATCTATCGCACCGTCCTGACGCCGATCTTCCCCGAGATCCAACAAACCATCGGCGCGCACTCCAATGCGGAAATGGGGCTGATCGCCAGCTTCTACTTCTTCGCCTACACCGGGATGCAGATCCCGGCGGGCATCCTGGTGGACAAATTCGGCAAGAAGGTGGTGCTGATCCCGGGCTTCTGCCTGTTCATCATCGCCACGCTGCTGATCGGCAATGCCACCAGCCTGACCATGGTCTATGCCGGCAGCCTGCTGGCGGGCATGGGCTGCGGCTCTTATTACGGCTCGGCCTACTCCCTGTCGTCGGAGAATATCCCGCTGGAACGCCGTGGCCTGGCGACCGCGGTGATCAACAGCGGCTCGGCGCTCGGCATGGCCATCGGCCTGATCGCCTCCAGCCTGCTGGTGAAAAGCTTCAACATGAACTGGCAGATCATGCTGTTCATCATCACCGGCCTGCTGGTGGTGATGACGCTGGTGTTCGCCGTGGTCATCAAAGGCTCGCAGCCTCAAGCACCGGCGGCCGTCAGCCAGACCGTTGCGCCGACGGCTGCCGAGCCCGAAGAGGACGGCCAGGCCAGCGGCCTGTTCAGCCTGCGCATGATCTCCGCCTACGCGATGTACTTCGCCACCTGCTACGGCTACTACATGATAGTCACCTGGCTGCCCTCGTTCCTGCAGCAAGAGCGCGGCTTTGAAGGGGTGGCCATCGGCTTCTCCTCCGCCCTGGTGGCGTTCGCCTCGGTGCCGGGCGCGCTGTTCTTCAGCCGCATGTCCGACCGTTTCCGCAACAAGAAGGTGCAGCTGATCATTTTCCTCGAGCTGTGCGCGGCGGTGATGCTGGTTTGCACCGTCATTTCGCCGGACTCCACCATGCTGCTGATCAGCCTGATCCTGTACGGGTTGCTGGGTAAGCTGGCGGTCGATCCGATCATGATCTCCTTCGTCGCCGACAACGCGCCGAAGAAAGGCTATGGCACCAGCTTCGGCGTGTTCAACTTCTTCGGTATGTCCTCGTCGGTGATCGCCCCCTTCCTCACCGGCGTGATCTCCGACAGCACCGGCTCCAAGGTGATGGGCTTTTACATCTCCGCCGCCATCCTGCTGGTGGGCACCGCCATTTTCTTCACCGTCAACGTCTTGATGAAACGCACTACGGCAGCCCGAACGGCCACCGAGGCCTGACGGCGCTTTTTTACCGGGCGCCGCTGCGGCGCCCTTTCAACGATCAGGAGAATCAACGTGGGTTACTTCAACAATCAAACCGGTTATCCAACCGACATTCTGTCAACGCGCGCCATCATCAAACGCGGCAACTATGCGCTGATCCCGCCGAACGGCCTGGTGCGCAACGTCATTCCCGGTTTTGAAAACTGCGACGTCACCATCTTGTCGACGCCGAAACTGGGTGCCACCTTCGTCGATTATCTGGTGACGCTGCACGACTGCGGCCGCAACACCAAAGGCTTTGGCGGCGAAGAGCTAGAAACCTTCGTGTACGTCATCGACGGCGCCATCACCGCCTCCGCCGACGCCACCGACTACCCGCTGACCGCCGGCGGCTACCTTTACTGCCCGGCGGGCGTCACCCTGCGGCTGGAAAACGCCAACGGCGGCCAATCCAGCCGCCTGTTCCTCTACAAGCGCCGCTATCAGCGCATCAAGGGTTACGAGGCGCACGTGGTCAGCAACAACGTCGCCAACCTGGAGAAGATCCACTACGAGGGCATGAGCGAGGTGATCCTGCAGGATCTGCTGCCAAAAGATCTGGGCTTCGACATGAATATGCACATCCTCTCCTTCGCCCCCGGCGCCAGCCACGGCTACATCGAGACTCACGTGCAGGAGCATGGCGCCTACATTCTCAGCGGTGCCGGCGTGTACAACCTGGACAATGAATGGATGCCGGTGAAACAAGGCGACTACATCTTCATGGGCGCCTATGTGCAACAGGCGGGCTATGCGGTGGGCCAGGAAACCTTCAGCTACATCTACTCCAAGGACTGCAACCGCGACGTCGAGCCGTAAGCGCTTCGCCGCCAAAACCAAGGCCACCTGCTCGCGCAGCGTGGCCTTCTTTTTATTTATCCCAATCGCCTACCGATACGCATCGCGCGGGCGACGTTGGCGGCGCTGCGCTGCAGGTTGAGTTCCCCTTGCGACAGCGCGACCGCCAGCGAGCTCAGGCGCGGCAGAATGCTGAACATCGCGTCGATCCCCTGCGCGTGCAGCGCTTCCGCCCCGTCCTCCACCACGCCGGCCAGCGCGATGACCGGCAGGCCGCGCGCCCGCGCCAGACGAGCGACGCCGGACAGCGCCTTGCCGCCCAGCGTTTGGCTGTCGATGCGCCCTTCGCCGGTGATCAGCAGATCGGCCTCCGCCAGCGCCTCCTCCAGGCCCAGCGCCGCCATCACGATCTCGATGCCCGGCTTCAGCGTTGCACCGAGAAACACCTGGCAGGCGATCCCCATGCCGCCCGCCGCTCCGCCGCCGGCGACCTGTCGCACGTCGCGGCCGGTACTCTGGCGGATCACCTCGGCATACTGCGTCAGGCCCTGTTCCAACTGCGCCACCATCGCTGCCGTCGCGCCCTTCTGCGGCCCGAACACCGCCGCCGCGCCGCGCGGCCCCACCAGCGGATTGTCTACGTCGCAGGCGACCTCAATCCGGCACTGCCGCAGGCGCGCATCCAGCGTACTGAGATCGATTCCGCTCAGCGTCGCCAGCTCGCCGCCGCCCCACGGCAGCGCCTTGCCGTCCGGGCGGTAGAAGCGCCCGCCCAGCGCCTGCACCATGCCGACGCCGCCATCCACCGTGGCGCTGCCGCCGATGCCGAGGATCAGGTGGCGAATGCCCTGATCCAGCGCATGCAGGATCAGTTCGCCGGTGCCGTAGCTGGTCGCCAGCAGCGGGTTACGGCGCTCCGCCGGCGTCAGCATCAACCCGCTGGCCGCCGCCATTTCGATCACCGCCGTCTTGCCGTCGCCGCTGACGCCGTAAAACGCCGCCACCCGTTCCCCCAGCGGCCCCGTGGCGGTCACGCTCACCTTGCGCCCGCCGGTGGCCGCCACCAGCGCGTCCACCGTGCCTTCGCCGCCGTCGGCTATCGGCAGGCAGACGCACTCGGCATCGGGATAAACCTCGTGAAAGCCGCGCGCGATCGCCCGCGCCGCCCGCTCCGCGCTGACGCTTTCTTTAAATGAATCCGGTGCAATAACAATTTTCATGCTGCCTCCTTTATTCGAGATGAAATAAAAATGGCCATGCCTTCCCCCGCTGAAATAATCAGATGAGAAATGCATGGCGAAATAAAATAAAACTGTTGCCGACTATTTAATGAAGATGAAGGAAGGTGTTATTTATTGACCCATTTCGCCGGCACGCTGTAGGTTAATATCGCCCCCAGTATCATCATTGTCGACAAGACGCACATCGCCGCCAAATTGCTGTGGGTCAGCTGTTTGAAATAGCCGATGATATAAGGCGAAATAAAACCGCCGATATTGGCGATGGAATTGATGAGCGCAATACCCGCCGCAGCGCAGGTGCCGGTAAAGATGGCGTTCGGCAGGCTCCAGAACAGCGGCGACGGCACCAGACTCGACGCCACCGCCACGCACAGCGCCGCCATCACCACGTGCTTGTTGTCCGGGAACAGGCCGATAAAGATCAGCGACACCGCGGCGATGCAGAACGGCACGATGATGTGCCAGCGCCGCTCGCGATGCTTGTCCGAACTGCGCGCGGCCACCAGCATCGCCACCACCGCCAGCATGTACGGCAGCATGGTCAGCAACCCGATATCCATCACCGAGGTCACGCCGGTGTCGCGAATGATGGTCGGAACCCAAAACGCCAGCCCGCCCTGGCCCATCACGGTGCAGAAGCAAATCAGCCACATTTTGGTGAACGCGGACGATCTCAGCATGCTTTTCATCGTCCATTCCTGCCCGCCGGCGGCGCCCTGGCGCGGCGCGCTCTGCGCCATATCCTCTTTGATCAGCGCCTTCTCCTGCGGGCTGAGCCACTTGGCGCTCTGATAGGTATTATCCAGGAAACAGAAGATGACAACGGCGATCAGCAGCGCGCGCGGGCCGCTGATAAAGAACAGCCACTGCCAGCCGGAGAGGTTCATCAGGCCGTTCATGTGCTCGATGATCCAGCCGCACAGCGGGCCGCCGATGATGTTGCTGACCGGGATGCCGCACACGAACAGCGCGGTCATCTTGGCGCGCTGGCTGGACGGAAACCACAGCGTCAGATAGAGGATCACACCGGGGTAGAAGCCGGCCTCCGCCAGCCCCAGCAGGAAACGCGCCAGGTAGAATTGCCAGGGATTGGTGATAAAGATGCTCAGCATCGAAATCGCCCCCCACACCACCATCAGCAGCGCGATGATCTTTCTGGCGCCGTAGCGGCTCAGCAGAATGTTACTGGGTACCCCGGCGATGATATAGCCGATGAAAAACACCCCGGCGCCCAGCCCGTAAACGGCTTCGGCCATCGAGACATTGCCGTTCAGAATATCGGGCATCATTTGAAATTTCGAAAATGAGATCCCAACCCGATCGAGATAACCGACGATATAGCTCACTAATAAAATGGGCATAATGCGCCAGGCGATTTTTCGATATAAACGGTTTTTGTCAGGGGCGGTAAGAATATCTTTATCAATAACAGCATTATCGGTTGCCATATTCAGTGTCTCCTCGGTTGGCATCCTGCTTTTTACTTTTTATTGTGCTGAATCATTTTTTATTGGATTGGCGGGGACCCTCTTTATTTATCATAAAGAGGGCGTTATTAATGTCGAACATCTCTGATTCTAACGATAAGCCGGCAAATCAAATGCCGGGGGTGCTCTTAGCCGGCCACCTGGTGGTTGCCCATGATTTCCAGCGCCCGCACCAGCGCGGAGTGATCCAGCTCTCCGTCGCCATTGGCGGCGCAGACGTTGAACAGCTCCTGGCAGGTGGCGGTATTCGGCAGGCTGAGCGCCAGCGCCTTCGCGCCCTGCAGCGCCAGGTTGAGATCCTTCTGGTGCAGCGAGATACGGAATCCCGGCGCGAACGCCCGCTTGATCATCCGCTCACCGTGCACCTCCAGAATGCGCGACGAGGCGAAACCGCCCATCAGGGCTTCGCGCACCCGGGCCGGATCGGCGCCGGCGCGCGAGGCGAAGACCAGCGCCTCGGAGACCGCTTCGATGGTCAACGCCACGATGATCTGGTTGGCGACCTTGCAGGTTTGCCCGTCGCCGTTGCCGCCGATCAGCGTGATATTCTTGCCCATCAGCGCCAGCAGCGGCTGCACCCGTTCGAAGGTCGCTTCCTCACCGCCCACCATGATGGTCAGCGTGCCCTGTTTGGCGCCCACTTCGCCGCCGGAAACCGGCGCGTCCAGGTACTGGGCGCCCAGCTGGTTGATGCGCTGCGCGAACCGCTTGGTCTCCAGCGGTGAAATGGAGCTCATGTCCACCACCACTTTGCCGTTCAGCTTGCCGGCGGCGCAGCCGCGTTCACCGAACAGCACCTCCTCCACCTGCGGCGTATCCGGCACCATGATAAAGATCACCTCCGCCTCATCCGCCACCTGCTGCGGATCGCGGCAGGCGATGGCCCCTTGCTGTAACAGCGCCGCCGGCACCTCATGCCGGGTGTGGGCGTAAAGCGTGTGCCCACCCGCCAGCAGCTTTTCCGCCATCGGCGCGCCCATGATGCCCAGACCGATAAATCCCACTTTCATTTTCATCTCCTCAAGACAGGTATTTTTTAATCCATGACAGGCCGCTTTCCGTGGTGGTGAGCGGTTTGTATTCACAGCCGATCCAGCCGCGATAACCCATGCGATCCAGCTGCGCGAAGATAAACTCGCAGTTGATTTCACCGGTGCCCGGCTCGTGCCGCCCCGGATTGTCGGCGACCTGAATGTGGTCGATCTTCGCCAGCAGGCGCTCGAGGGTCTGCGTCAGCTCTCCCTCCATGCGCTGCATGTGGTAAAGGTCGTACTGCAGATACAGGTTGGGGCTGCCGATCGCGTCGATCAGTTCGATCGCCTGCCGGGAGGTTTGCAGGTAGAACTGCGGCATGTCGTAGCGGTTGATCGGTTCGATCAGCAGACGGATATTCTGCCGCGCCAGAGTGTCGGCGGCGTAGCTCAGGTTCTCCTTCACCCGTTCGTCGGTGGCGTGGCGGCCGACGGCGGGATCCGGATTGCCGATCAGGCAGTTGATGCGATCGCAGCCCAGCGCTTGCGCATACTCGATCGCGCACCCGACGCCGTCGCGGAACTCCGCTTCGCGCCCCGGCAAGCAGGCGATGCCCCGTTCGCCCGCCGCCCAGTCGCCGGCCGGCAGGTTGAACAACACCTGGCTCAGGCGATGCGCCTCCAGTTCGCTACGCAGCGCGGCGAGCGGGTAGTCATAGGGAAACATGTATTCCACCGCGCTGAAGCCCTGCTCCTTCGCCCGGCGGAAGCGCTGCATGAAATCGACTTCGGTGAACAGCATGGACAGGTTGGCTGAAAATTTCGGCATGGTAAGACCCTCAACGGTAATCAAAGAAGTTGACCGAGGTCGGCGCGTCTTCCGGCGTTGCCGCCACCGGTTCGAACTCGTTGACGTTATCCAGCTCGGTGCCCATGGAAATATTGGTGACGCGCTCCAGGATGATTTCCACCACCACCGGCACCCGGTGCTGCTGCATCAGCTCCTGGGCCTGACGGAACGCCGGCGCGATCTCTTCCGGTTTGAACACCCGCAGCGCCTTGCAGCCCAGCCCTTCCGCCACCTTGACGTGATCGACGCCGTACTCGCCAATCTCCGCATTGTTGATGTTTTCAAACGACAGCTGCACGCAGTAATCCATATCGAACCCGCGCTGCGCCTGGCGGATCAGCCCCAGATAGGCGTTGTTCACCAGCACGTGGATATAGGGCAGCTTGAACTGTGCGCCGACCGCCAGCTCTTCGATCATGAATTGGAAATCATAGTCGCCCGACAGCGCGACCACCTTGCGCTGGGGATCGGCGGCGCATACGCCCAGCGCCGCAGGCAGCGTCCAACCCAGCGGGCCGGCCTGCCCGGCGTTGATCCAGTGACGCGGCTCGAAAACGTGTAGCATTTGCGCGGCGGCGATCTGCGACAGCCCGATGGTGGTGACGTAGCAGGCGTCACGGCCGAAGGCGCGGTTCATCTCTTCATACACCCGCTGCGGCTTGACCGGCACGTTGTCGAAGTGGGTCTTGCGCAGCAGCGTTTGCTTGCGCTGCAGGCAGGCGGCGCACCAGGCGTCGCGATTCGGCAACTCGCCGCGCTCGAAGCGGCGCTTTGCCGTATCCACCAGCATTTGCAGCGCGATGCGCGCGTCGGAGACGATGCCCAGATCCGGGCAGATCACCCGGCCAATCTGCGTCGGCTCAATATCGATGTGCACCACCTTGCGCCCGGCGGTGTACTTGTCCACCGAGCCGGTGTGGCGGTTGGCCCAGCGGTTGCCGATGCCGAACACCAGATCCGAATCCAGCAGGTTGGCGTTGCCGTAGCGGTGCGAGGTTTGCAGGCCCGCCATGCCCGCCATCAGCGGGTGATCGTCCGGAATGGCGCCCCAGCCCATCAAGGTCGGGATCACCGGCACGTTGCAGATCTCCGCCAGCTGCTGCAGCAGATCCGCCGCGTCGGCGTTGTGAATGCCGCCGCCGGCGATGATCAGCGGTTTTTTCGCCGCGCACAGCAGATCCAGCGCTTTGTCGATCTGCGCCTGGGTGGCCGCCGGCTTATAGGCGGGCAGTGAAGAGTAGGTGTCCGGATCGAACTCGATCTCCGCCATCTGCACGTCGAAAGGCAGGTCGATCAGCACCGGGCCCGGCCGGCCGGAGCGCATCAGGTGGAACGCCTGCTGCAGCACACGCGGCACCAGCGCCGGTTCCTGCACGGTGACCGCCATCTTGGTCACCGGCTTGGCGATCGATTCGATGTCTACCGCCTGAAAATCTTCTTTGTGCAAACGCGCACGCGGCGCCTGGCCGGTGATGCACAGGATCGGGATCGAGTCGGCGGAGGCGGAGTAAAGGCCGGTGATCATGTCGGTGCCCGCCGGGCCGGAAGTGCCGATGCACACGCCGATGTTGCCGGCGGCGGCGCGAGTGTAACCTTCCGCCATGTGCGAGGCCCCTTCCACGTGCCGCGCCAGATAGTGTTTGATGCCGCCGTGCCGCCGCATCGCATCGTAGAACGGGTTGATCGCCGCGCCGGGCACGCCGAACGCGGTGGTGATCCCTTCTTTTTCCAGCACGTGCATTGCCGCGTCTACCGCTCGCATAATTGCCATGTGATGCTCTCCTTAATTTATTGGAAAATTTTTCCAAATTAAAATTGCGGTCAAAAAAACCCGTTTGCTCATCAAACGGGGAGTCTTGCTCCGCGCCGGTTCAGCCCGGCGCGCGACGTTTACGCCTTGCTGCGCGATTCGCCCAGCGCGGTGCTGATATCTCTGGCCACTTCACCCACCAGTTCGCCCAGCTCCTTGAACCGCTCCTTGCCGACCCGCGAACTCGGCCCGGAGATGGAAATGGCGGCGATCACGTTGTTGTTGCGATCGAAAATCGCCGAAGCCAAGCAGTTCAGGCCAAGCGCGTGCTCTTCATCGTCGATGGTGTAGCCCTGCGCCAGCGACTGATGCAGATCCTTGCGCAGCAGGTTCACGCTGGTCAGCGTCTTGGGCGTGTAGGATTGCAGCCCCGAACGCACGATCAGATCCAGCATCTCCTCTTCCGCCAGCGGGTACAGCAGCGCTTTGCCGGCACCCGAGGCGTGCAGCGGCAAACGGCTGCCCAGCGGCGCGCACATGCGCACCATCGCCTGGCACTCGCATTGACGAATCAGCACCGCGTCGAAATTGTTGCGGATCGCCAGGTTGGCGGTCTCGCCGGACAGCAGCATCAGCCGGCGCATGAACGGCCCGGCCACCGATACCACGTCGCGGT
The DNA here is from genome assembly GCF_002935055.1 of Serratia sp. SSNIH1. Classification (NCBI taxonomy): domain Bacteria; kingdom Pseudomonadati; phylum Pseudomonadota; class Gammaproteobacteria; order Enterobacterales; family Yersiniaceae; genus Serratia; species Serratia sp. SSNIH1. The sequence continues at coordinate 1,632,434 of NZ_CP026383.1, read as the reverse complement.
CGTTCATGTAAGCGGAACCGACGGTGAACGACTGAATGCCGATATGCCACCAGCCCAGCTGTGGATCCTGAAAGACGAATTCCGATTTTTCCAACACTTTCAACAATCTGAAGGTGGTGGACAGCGGCAACTCCAGCTTTTCGGACAGCACGGAAACCGACGAGCTTCCCCCGGCGTTGGCCAGGTACTGGAGGATCTCCAGCCCGCGATCCAACGCCTGCGCCCCTTTGGTGGCGCCGGCTTCGGTGGCGGGTCGTCCTTTCCTGCGTAATTCGGTCATTCAAGCTTCCTTTGTCAGTAACGGCATGGGTGACGCTATGATAAACGCCCTGCGCGGCGTGCGGCCAGCGCTATGCCAAAACTATGCGATACGGCTCCGGCAAGCGGCTGACCACGCAGTTGTCGGCACCTGCGCGATCGATGGTGAAAAAGTCGGTGACCTTCGCATAGGCAAACAGCGGATGGTGCCAGACATTGCGGTGATAGTTAATCCCCTGCTTGCCGTTGGTGATAAAGGCGCGCAGCGTGCCGATGGGGATGGTTTCGCCCGGTTCGGCGACGATCACCACGAAGCGTTCGCCGTTCATCGGCACAAAGGCCTGCGACGAGAGCGGATGCTTTTCCAACAGGGAAAAGGTCATCGGCAGATCGCAGGGTTCCGCCCGGTTGATGCTGGCCAGCACCCGGTTGCCGTCGGACACCTCTATCTTGGCGAGATCGTGATAACGCTCGGTTTTTCCGTCATTGATATGAAAGAAACGCGAGCCCTCTATCTGCAATACATCGCCGTAAGGCGCAAAGGCCGCCGGCGTTAATTCTTCGATGACTAAATCCATGTGATTCTCCCAAGCGCATGACCCAGACGGCGATTGAACGGCGATATTTCACCCAACGCCTTCACTCTAGACAGCGCGTGGTGAATTTGACAGCATTTTTTGGAAAATTTTTCCACAACAAGATCACCCGCACACTTTACGATCGAAGAGCAATATTAGTTGCTTTAAATCAATGAATTAAAAAACAGCCCAATTCATCATCGGGCAAAATGGGGCGGCGCGCGTTCATCGCTATCGGGGGATTCTGTGACCGGGATCGTGGGGTTGGGTTTTGCCGCTGCCTATCGCGCCGCAACATCAGTAGATTCTTCTCACCGATAACCGAAAAGGCGGTGTCAGCCAAGGACCCCTCATGCTGGATCACGAAACCATTCGTTCGTTTATCAAAGTTGCCGAGTGCCAAAGTTTCTCCCGCGCGGCGGAGCTGCTGCACAAAACCACCGCCACCATCAGCTACCGCATCAAAACGCTGGAAGAGAGCATCGGCACGCAGCTGTTTATCCGCACCACCCGCACCGTCAACCTGACGCCGGCCGGAGAGTATTTGCTGGAGCGCTGCCGCCAGTGGCACACCTGGCTGGACGCCATGCCGGGCGAACTGCGGCAAATCAACGACGGTGTAGAGCACCAGGTGAATATCGTGATCAACAACCTGCTGTATGACGCCGCCGCCGTAGCCGGGCTGTTGACCCACCTGCACGACAAATACCCGTTCACCCAATTCCACATTTCCCGCCAGGTGTACATGGGCGTGTGGGATGCGCTGCTGAATGAGGATTGCCATCTGGCGATCGGGGCGGCAGGCAATGAATCGCTGGAAAACAGCATCAAGGTGCTGCCCCTGGGCAAAATAGAGTGGGTGTTCGCCATCGCGCCGACGCATCCGCTGGCCGCCGCCGCCGATCCGCTGAACGAAACGCAGCTGCGCCCTTACGCGGCGATCAACGTCGAAGATACCGCGCGCCATTTGGCCAAGCGCACCGCCTGGCTGCTGTCGGGCCAGCAAGAGATCAAAGTGCCGGACCTGCGCACCAAGCTGGAGTGTCACCTGCGCGGTCTCGGGATCGGTTTCCTTCCGCGCCAGCTGTGCCAAGCTTACCTTGATAGCGGCGAGCTGGTGGCTAAGCAGCTCAAATATCCGCGCCAGCCCTCTCCCCTGTCGCTGGCCTGGTCCGATGCTCGCGGCGGTGAGGCGGTGCGTACCCTGATCGGCCTGTTCCAGACGCGGGATCCGCTGATCGCGGGTTTGGTCAGCGCCCTGGATTAAGTCGCGGTAACGGTAGGCATTTTTCCGGCGCTGACGTAATATCTGTTTACATATGTCTGACAGGAGGTTTGCATGCTTACTTTTATTCCCATCGTGATCGTCGTCGCACTGATTGTGGTGTTCGCCGGCGTCAAAATTGTGCCGCAGGGGTTCCAATGGACGGTAGAACGCTTCGGCCGCTATACCAAAACGCTGATGCCGGGCCTGAACCTGGTGGTGCCGTTCATGGACCGCATCGGCCGTAAAATCAACATGATGGAGCAAGTGCTGGACATTCCCTCGCAGGAGGTGATTTCCCGCGATAACGCCAACGTCGCCATCGACGCGGTGTGCTTTATCCAGGTGGTCGATCCGGCGCGCGCCGCCTACGAGGTCAGCAACCTCGAACAGGCGATCGTCAACCTGACCATGACCAACTTCCGTACCGTGCTCGGCTCGATGGAGCTGGACGAAATGCTGTCGCAACGCGACAGCATCAACAGCCGCCTGCTGCACATCGTCGATGAAGCGACCAATCCGTGGGGGGTGAAAATCACCCGTATCGAGATCCGCGACGTGCGGCCACCGGCGGAACTGATCGCCTCGATGAACGCCCAGATGAAGGCCGAGCGCACCAAGCGCGCCGACATCCTCGAGGCAGAAGGGGTACGTCAGGCGGCCATTCTGCGCGCCGAAGGGGAGAAACAATCGCAGATCCTGAAGGCCGAGGGCGAACGTCAGTCGGCGTTCTTGCAGGCGGAAGCGCGTGAACGCGCCGCCGAGGCCGAGGCGCGCGCCACCCAGCTGGTGTCCGACGCCATCGCCAGCGGCAACATTCAGGCGGTGAACTACTTCGTGGCGCAGAAATACACCGACGCGCTGCAGAAGATCGGTTCCTCCAACAACAGCAAAGTGGTGATGATGCCGCTGGACGCCAGCAGCCTGCTCGGCTCGATCGGCGGCATTACCGAACTGCTGAAAGAAAGCAAAGGCAAATAATCATGCTCGAACTGATCGCGGCGAATCCGCTGTGGTTTTGGCTCTCCCTCGGGGGCGTGTTGCTGGCGGCGGAAATGCTCGGCGCCGGCGGCTACCTGCTGTGGAGCGGCGTGGCGGCGCTATTGGTCGGCGCTCTGATCTGGCTGCTGCCGCCGCTTTCTTGGGCGTGGCAGGGCATGATTTTCGCCGTCCTGACCGTCGTCGTCGCCTACCTGTGGTGGTACTGGCTGCGCCGGCGCCCGGCGGCCGCATCCGGCGGATCGCCGGTGCTCAACCAGCGCAACCGCCAGCTGATCGGCACCCGCGCTACGCTGACGGAGCCGATGCACAACGGCATGGGGCGCATCAATATCGGCGACAGCAGCTGGCGCGCGCAGGCGGCTGAAGATCTGCCCGCCGGCACCGAAGTAGAAGTGGTGGCGGTGGAAGGCGTCACGCTGGTGATCCGCGCCCTGCCTTCATCATTGCGCTAACGAGTAAGCCGGGTTGACTCACCCCGGCTCACTCATCCTTTCAGCAGAGCCGTGTTTTACGTTTTATAATCGACCCACACTCCGCTACGCGTCGTGTAAATCTTGTTCGACAGCGGGTTGATAGTGAATAATCCGTAACCAGCGGCAGAGGTGGGAGGTAACCAATTATCTACCGTCACATTCACCCTGGGTGACGGGAAAATTATCCATCGCCCCGTAACGCCGTCAACAAAGGTAATCCGGTTAAAATTGCCCCCTTGCACATCCAACAAAACCCCCTTCCCGGTGACCATCAGCGTCGCTAAAGAGACATCAATCAAAACCAAGCGTAATGCATCGACCGTTGTGACATCACCAACGACTCTCGTATTTTGCAGGCTTCCGCCGCCGGTAAAGCTCTTTTGCAGATCGCAATTGGTGAGTCGTGGCATCGACGTAGAAATTACATCGCCACCGATGTAACTATTCAAAATCTTAGCGGCAGAAGAGAGCTGTAGGTTACCCGCAATATTGCCTCTGGATACTGATGAGTTATCGTCACGAATATCTACCCACCCTGTCGTTCTGACAGAATCTAAATTGACGCGGGCATTAGCCATAACCACAATGTCTTTGGCAAAGACTGTTCCTATAGCCCCCCCATTCGGAGCGGGATCACCAGGTATAATTGACACATTCGCGGTTGACGAAACATTCCCGACAGCAGTTGCCGTTGCACCGAAAGTATGAACATGCTCAACCGTGCTATTTTTAGAGGCATAGATATTAATCACGCCGGCACCGCCACCGACGGAAGAAAAGTAGCTATTCATATAGCCATATCCGTTTCTTTTTTCGGCAGAGTTGGGGGTTTCAACAGTTGCCTTGGTGACTAACGTGCCTTCTTCATGAACTTTGGCCAGCCAATTTTTTGAGCCTGATACTCGCCAAGCTTTCTCTCTACAGTCATGAGCCATTAAAGAGTGGATCGTATTGGCATTAGACTCATCAAACGTCGATCCGGTTGCAGCAGGGTAACTGGTAAAGTCGATACCGAACATCGTCTCATTGCCACAGAACAGTGCCCTGACGTCATTAAATACGTTATCAAAGGTAGAAGCAAAATAGACGCCTGCGCCATTCATGTGCATTGAAGAGAGAAATTGAACTCTGGAACCTGAAAGCGTGTGCAGTTGACCATTAATCGCTTTACCCGTGTAACCATCCATATTGTAAATCGTGATGGTATCCAGATCCTGATTACCCTGAGTCGTTCCATACACTAAACCTTTTCCGTCATACTGACCATTCTGATTAAGCACGACCCAAGGCAATTTTAACCCGATATCAGTCTTTGGAATAAATGATGAAGATTTAATGAATAAATGCAGGGCTCCAGATAAACAAGTCAGCCCGCTAATATTGATAGAAGAGGAAATAAATAAGCCCACTTGCGCATACGAACCCGCTTTAGGAAACTCGCTCACCAGAGTGCATTTCTTTTCAATCGCTTTGTTTATAGCCGCCTGCAAGCTGCCGGTGACATCAATATAATTTGATGTCGTTCTATCCGTAGCTTCTATCCCGTAATCATAAAGATTAACCGTGCAGGCAATTCTTTCCCAATAAAATCCGGTCGTTTGCGCAACGTGGCCGCCATCATCGGCTTTTACACCAGCAACAGAGACGAAATCACCGCCACCGTATATCCCACCGTCCTTCCACGAATTAAGCGTAACCCTGACTCCCGCTTGCGCGGGCACATAGGCTCTTAAAGCCTCAAAACTCGAGATAACAGCAAACGCGGTAGCACGATCAGAACCGATATTCATAGAACCTCCTCTTTGAAGTCTGCGCGTCGCAATCGACACCAAGACTCTAAAACTCGGTCCTTCATAGCGCCAAAACAGCGGGTTGTGCCACACGCAGATGGACAACCCGGAGTCCGGGTTATTTGGCCGCAGTCACCTGATGACAACACCCCGCCAGGTTATTAATGATGGGGCACTCCGCCCCCTCGTCACCCGGGCATTGGTCGGCCAGCGCCAGCAGGCGCTGGCGCATTTCGCCCAGTTCGCTGATGTGCCTTTCGATCTCCGCCACCTTCTGCAGCGTGCGCGCCTTCACGTCGGCGCTGTGGCGGGCCGGATCGTTGAACAACGCCACCAGCTCGCGGCACTCGTCCAGGTTGAAGCCCACCTGCCGCGCCTGGCGCAGCAGCGTCAGCTCTTCAACGTGCCTGGCGGAGTAGTGGCGGTAACCATTATCGCTGCGGATCGGGGCGGTAATCAGCGCTTTCTCTTCGTAAAAACGAATCGTCTTGCTGGTTAGCCCGGTTTTTTTCGCGACGTCGCTAATATTCATTTTCCCTCCTTGACCTTACCCTTGCTGGAAGGTTTAAGCTCCATTCTTAGTGAAAACAGGTCAGGCGGTCAACCTTTAAACACCGCCTTCTAAGCAAGGAGTCCAATCATGTCACACACCACTATGCTGGCATTGCAGGGGCTGTCCTGCATGAACTGCGCGCAGCGGGTGAAAAAAGCCCTGGAAAGCCGCAGCGATGTCGAACAGGCGGACGTTAACGTGCATTACGCCAAAGTGACCGGCGACGCGCCGGACAGCGCGCTGATCGACAGCGTGATCGCCGCCGGTTATCAGGCCGAAGTCGCGCCGCACGCCGATACCGAACTGCAGCTGAGCGGCCTGAGCTGCATGCACTGCGTCGGCACCACCCGCAAGGCGCTGGAAGCGGTGCCGGGCGTGTTCGCCGCCGACGTCGCTATCGACGGCGCGAAAGTGTACGGCGATGCCGATCCGCAGGCGCTGATCGCCGCGGTAGAAGATGCCGGTTATCACGCCGGCGTGGCGGGCGCCGTCGCCCCAAAAACTGAGCCGTTGACTGACGCAACACCTTCGTTGCCGGACGATCAGCCAGCGGCGCAATCTCCCCTTCCGGCAACCGACGGCGCGGACGACAGCGTACAGCTGCTGCTCAGCGGCATGACCTGCGCCAGCTGCGTCAATAAAGTGCAGCTGGCGCTGCAAAGCGTTCCCGGCGTAGAGCATGCGCGCGTCAACCTGGCGGAACGCAGCGCGCTGGTGACCGGCGCCGCCGATGCGCAGGCGCTGGTGGCGGCGGTGGAAAAAGCCGGCTACGGCGCCGAAATGATTCAGGATGAAACCGAACGCCGCGAGCGCCAACAGCAGACCGCACGCGCCAACATGAAGCGCTTTAGCTGGCAGGCAGCGCTGGGTCTGGCGTTGGGTATCCCACTGATGGCCTGGGGACTGTTCGGCGGCAGCATGACGCTGACGCCGGAAACCCAGCGCCCCTGGCTGCTGGTCGGCGTCATCACCCTGGCGGTGATGGTGTTCGCCGGTGGGCACTTCTACCGCAATGCCTGGCGTGCGCTGATGAACGGCAGCGCCACCATGGACACCCTGGTGGCGCTCGGTACTGGCGCTGCCTGGCTTTACTCGATCGCCGTCAACATTTGGCCCGATTTCTTCCCGATGGAGGCGCGCCACCTCTATTACGAGGCCAGCGCGATGATCATCGGTTTGATCAACCTCGGCCATGCGCTGGAGCAACGCGCCCGTCAGCGTTCTTCGCAGGCGCTGGAGCGGTTGCTGGATCTGACGCCGCCTACCGCGCGGTTGGTAACCGACGACGGCGAGCGCGATATCCCGCTGGCGGAGGTGCAGCTCGGCATGACGTTGCGGCTGACCACCGGCGATCGCGTGCCGGTCGACGGTGAAATCGTGCAGGGTGAAGTCTGGCTCGATGAAGCGATGCTGACCGGCGAAGCGGTGCCGCAGCAGAAAGGTGCTGGTGACACGGTGCATGCCGGGACGGTGGTTGACGACGGCAGCGTGCTGTTCCGCGCCGCCGCCATCGGCAGCCAAACCACGCTGGCGCGCATCATTAAACTGGTGCGCCAGGCGCAGAGCAGTAAACCGGCGATCGGCCAACTGGCCGACCGCGTCTCGGCGGTGTTCGTGCCGGCGGTGGTGGGGATAGCCCTGTTCAGCGCGGCGATGTGGTACTTCTTCGGCCCGCAGCCGCAGCTGGTCTATACGCTGGTGATCGCCACCACGGTGCTGATCATCGCCTGTCCGTGCGCATTGGGATTGGCGACGCCGATGTCGATCATCTCCGGCGTGGGCCGCGCGGCGGAGTTCGGCGTGCTGGTACGCGACGCCGACGCCCTGCAGCAGGCCAGCCAGCTGGACACCCTGGTGTTCGACAAAACCGGCACCCTGACCGAAGGGAAACCGCAGGTGGTAGAGATCCTGACCTTCAATCAGGTCAGCGAGCAGCAGGCGATCGGCTGGGCCGCCGCGCTGGAGCAAGGTTCCAACCACCCGCTGGCGCGCGCCATCATGGAACGCGCCGCCGGACAAACGCTGCCGCAGGTCGCGCAGTTCCGCACCCTGCGCGGCGCCGGCGTCAGCGGGGAGATCGACGGCGTGCCGGTGCTGCTGGGCAACGCCGCGCTGCTGGAGCAGCATCAGGTTGCGACCGCCGAACTGGAGGCGCCGATGCGCGCCCTGGCCGAACGCGGCGTAACGCCGGTGCTGCTGGCCGTTAACGGTAAACCGGCCGCGCTGTTCGCCATTCGCGATCCGCTGCGCGAGGACAGCGTCGCGGCGCTGCAGCGCCTGCACCAGCAGGGCTATCAGCTGGTGATGCTGACCGGCGACAACCCGGTGACCGCCAACGCCATCGCCAAAGAGGCCGGTATCGATCGGGTGATTGCCGGGGTGCTGCCGGACGGCAAAGCGGCGGCGATCAAGCAGCTGCAGGCGCAGGGCCAGCGCGTGGCGATGGTCGGCGACGGCATCAACGACGCCCCGGCGCTGGCGCAGGCCGACGTGGGCATCGCGATGGGCGGCGGCAGCGACATCGCCATCGAGACCGCCGCCATCACCCTGATGCGCCACAGCCTGCACGGCGTGGCGGATGCGGTAGCGCTGTCGAAGGCCACGCTGCGTAACATGAAGCAGAACCTGTTCGGCGCCTTTATCTACAATACGCTGGGTATCCCGATCGCCGCCGGCGTGCTCTACCCGCTGACCGGCACGCTGCTCAGCCCGGTGGTGGCGGGCGCGGCGATGGCGCTGTCGTCGATTACCGTAGTCAGCAACGCCAACCGGCTGCTGCGTTTTAAACCCAGGAAGTGATCGCCGGGGCGCCGACATGGCGCCCCGCTGTTTTCCGGGCTTTCCTGCGCGGCGGATAGCGTTTAGCATGAATGACGATTTTCCCTCGCCTTTCATGCTGAAACGCGCACCCGTTATTCAGGAGCCACGCCGTATGGGTCAACTGTTACGCCGCCTCGCCGCCTTTCTCGGCCTGATCTCGCCCAAACGTTACGCTTATCCGGCGTTGGACATCACTCTGCCGGGCGATCGTCGGCTGCATCTGGTGGGCAGCATCCATATGGGCACCGTCGATATGTCGCCGTTGCCATCCCGGCTGGCCGCCCGGCTGCAACAGGCCGACGCGCTGATCGTCGAAGCCGATATCACCGATTCCGCCTCGCCTTTCGACCACGCCGAGCTGCAGCCGGCGCTGGAACAGCGCCTGTCCGCCGAAGAATATCAACGGCTGCTGGCGCTGTGCCATGAGCTGGGCGCCGATCCAGAGGCCTTCGTCACCCTGCCCGGCTGGCAGGTCGCGCTGATGATGCAGGCGCGCCAGGCTCAGCGTCTGGGGCTGCGGGCAGAGTACGGCGTGGACTATCAGCTGCTGCAGGCCGCCCGGGCGCAGGACAAACCGGTGATCGAGCTGGAAGGGGCGCAGCAGCAGCTGGCGATGCTGGAACAGCTGCCGGAAGGCGGTATTGCGCTGCTGCGCGATACGCTGGAGCACTGGCACACCAACGCGCGGCTGCTGCAAACCATGGTGAGCTGGTGGCTGGACGCCAAACCGCGCGGCACGCTGGACACCCTGCCCGCCACCTTCAGCGCCGGGCTGTACGACGTGCTGATGCATCAGCGCAATCGCGACTGGCGGCGTCAGCTGGAGGCGCTGCCGGCCGGGGACTATGTGGTGGCAGTTGGCGCATTGCACCTGTACGGCGAGGATAACCTGCCGGCGATGCTGCAGCCACAGGGCTAAAAAAGAGGCCAATATCGCTATTGGCCAGTCAAAGAGGAATTTCTTGTATTCTAGTTATACGCATAGCAACCGTGTTAACGGTTACAGTAAACAGGGTAGCAACCCGGTGAATATCTTGGCAACCCGCTTTATGTAACAGCCGCTCAGGTTGCCGGGCAGGTCGGATTTTTGTATTTTTAAAGCTGGTTATCACCCTTCCCCCGCAGGGGACATTCTGGACAACACATCATGACGCCCGCAGTCGTTCTGCTCGAAAAACAAAAGGTCACCTTTACCCTTCATCCGTATCACCACGACAGCGAAGAAACTAATTTCGGCGACGAAGCGGTGAGAAAGCTGGGGTTGGATGCCGATCGGGTTTACAAAACCTTGCTGGTGGCGCTGAACGGCGACGCCAAACACCTGGCGGTGGCGGTCACGCCGGTCGCCACCCAGCTGGATCTGAAAAAGGTCGCCCGCGCCCTCGGTGCCAAAAAGGCCGAGATGGCCGATCCGCAGCTGGCGCAGCGCGTCACCGGGTATCTGGTGGGCGGCATCAGCCCGCTGGGGCAGAAAAAACGGCTGCCGACGGTGATCGACAGCCCGGCGCAAGCGTTCGCCACCATCTACGTTTCCGGCGGCAAACGCGGGCTGGACATCGAGCTGGCCGCCGCCGATCTGTGCCGCCTGCTGGCCGGCAGCTTCGCCGACATCGCCAAACGCGACTGACGCCGCGCGCTCAGCGGCACACCACCGTGGCGTCACAGGCCGCCAGCGTCTCGACCAGGCGGTCCTCCAGCGCCTTCACCTCCGCGCCGGGCACCAGATAGTTGTTGCTGATGATGGCGAACGCCAACGGCCGCCCAGTCGCCGAGTCGACATAGCCGCTGAGCGACGAGACCCCGGTCATGGAGCCGCTCTTGGCGTGGGCGCGGCCCGCCGCCGCCGTCTTCACCATGCGGCTCTGCAGCGTACCGCCCACCAGCAACCCCGGCTGGCCCGCGATGGGCAAGGCGTTATACCAGGCGGCAAACCACGGCTGTTTCCTGGCCGCCAGCAGCAGCGTCGTCAGCTGCTGCGCCGTGATTTGGTTCATGCGCGACAGCCCGGAACCGTCTACCTGACGGTAAGCGCCGGCCGCGATGCCCTGGCTTTGCACAAACTGGCCGATCGCCTGCAGGCCGGCGGCCCAATCCCCCTTGCCCTGCGTCTTGCGGCCCATCGCCTTGGTCAGTACCTCGCCGTAACCGTTGTTGGACACCTTCAGGAAGGTGACGGCCAGGCGGGAGAGCGGCGGCGAGTTTTTTTCGGCCAGCAACCGGGCATCAGCAGGGGTCACTCCCTCTTCCGCGTTACCGCGCAGCGTGATGCCGTGCGCGTGCAGCGCATGTTGCAATAAGGCGCCGATCACGCGGGCCGGTTGATCGACGGTGATCAATCGCGAGCGGGTCTCCGCCTGCGCGGCGATGGTGCCGCTGACCACGATTCGGTTGCTGCCCGGCTGGCGATCGAACGTCAGTGCAGTGTCGCCGCCGGTGGTGGTGCGGTTGACCAGCGTCACCGCGTCATTGGCGGGATAGAAACTCACCTGCCCCGGCGCACCGGCGCGGGCACCCGGCTGCACGTCTACCCGCACCACGTTGATATCGCCGCCGGGGGTAAAGGCGTAGTTCAGCGCCGAGATCGGCGCGGCGAAGGCGAAGGGTTCGTCGTCCCAGCTCCAGCCGGCGCCGAAGGGCGTTTGATCGAACGCGTTGGCGTCCAGGATCAGCCGCCCATGAATCTGGCGAATGCCGCGCTGCGCCAGCGTGGCGGCGAAGGTGTCGAGATCGTCCGGATGCAACGTCGGATCGCCGCTGCCCTGCAGATAGAGATCCCCCTGCAAGGTGTCGCCGCGCTGCTCGCCGGTGGTCAACAGCCGTGTTTCAAACCGGTAATCCGCCCCCAGCACGCCGAACGCCGCCAGAGAAGTGAACATCTTCATGTTGGAAGCCGGCGCCAGGCGCTGCTGCGCGTGCGCCTGATACAGCACGGTGCCGCTGTCGGCATCGCGCACCATCACGCCACTCGACGCGCCAACCAGCGCCTTGTCTTGGCCGATGGTCGCCAGCGCCTGGCTGAGCGTTTGCTCATGGCGTTGGCCGGATGACGAACACCCCGCCAGTGCCAGGATGGCGGGCAGCAGCCAGCCTGCGGTTTTCAACATGTCATCTCCCTGCTTGCGTTATCAAAACCAAATTGTTGCTCAGGCTAACATTGGAAGGCGGCGGCGGCGACTTTTGCGTGCGTTTGAAGGAGGATTTCGGCGGGAAAACAGGCGGCCCACCCACAGGGGAGCAGGCCGCCGCGGTGGCGATTAGCGATAAACGATCTCGCCCTTCGGTTCGTAAGCCGCCGCATCCAGCGGCGAGTGTTTCTCGATGTACTGCTTGAGCACCTCGGCATCGATAAAGCCGGTGTTGACGTAGCTCGGCAGCCCATCCAGCTTCGGATAGCCGTCGCCGCCCAGCGCATTGAAGTTCAGCGTCGCCATGCGGTAGGTTTTATCCGCCTGCAGCGGCTGGCCGTTGATCTTCACCTCGCTGACGCCCTTGCCGTCCGCCACCAGGCTGACGTTGGCGAACTGGGCGTAGGCGCCGGAATCCGGCTTCATGTTGGCCACTACCGCCAGGTACTGCTCAACCTCGCTGCCTTTCATATCGACATGCACCAGGGTGTTGCCGAACGGCTGTACCTTGAGCACGTTTTTGTAGGTGATATCGCCGCTTTCAATGGAATCACGCACCCCACCGCCGCTCATCACCGCGAAGTCGGCATCGGCGCGCTCCCTCTGCGCGGCCAACATCACCCGCGCCAGGTTGGTCTGCACGAAGCGCACCTTGCTGCGATCGCCCTCCAGCTTGCCGTTAACGCTGCCGATCTTCACGCTCAGCTGCTCCTTGCCCTTCTCCTGGAACGGCGTCAGCAGCTTCATCATGGCCGGGTCTTCCGCGATCTGCCGGGTGTAATACACGCGCTCGCTGGTGCCGTCCGCCTTCTCCACCTTCTTCTTCAGGTTCACCGGGATCAGCTGATAATGCACCAGCTTCAGCTCACCGTTGCGGAATTCGAAGTCGGCGCGGCCCACGTATTTGCCCCACTCATGCGCCTGCACGATCCAGGTGCCGTTCTGGCGATCCGGCGAGCACGGCGTGCCCGGCACATAGTCCACCTGCTTACGGTTGTCGCCGGCCATGCACACCGGATCCTGCGAGTGGCCGCCGACGATCATGTCGAGATACCCGGCCGGCAGGCTGCGCGCCATCTCCACGTCGCCCGGCGCGTTGGAGCCGTGTTCGCCGTTGTCATAGTGCCCCATGTGGGTAGCGGCGATGATCACGTCCGGCTTCTCGTCCTTGCGCAATTGCTCCACCACCCGCTTCGCCTCCGGCGCCGGCACGCGGAATTCAATGTCGGTAAAGTACTCCGGGTTGCCCATTTTCGCGGTGTCGTCGGTCGTCAGGCCGATCACCGCGATCTTGATGCCCTGCTTGTCGAACAAGGCGTAAGGCTTGAACAGGCGCTGGCCGGTGCTTTTCTGATAGATGTTGGCGGACAACAGCGGAAAGGTCGCCCATTTTTCCTGCTGGCGCAGCACGCTCAGCGGATTGTCGAATTCGTGGTTACCGATCGCCATCGCGTCGTAACCCACCAGGTTCATGCCGCGGAAGTCCGGCTCGGCGTCTTGCAGATCCGATTCCGGCACGCCGGTGTTGATATCGCCGCCCGACAGCAGCAGCAGGCTGCCGCCCTGCGCCGCCACTTCCTGACGAATGCCGTCCACCAGCGTTTTCTGCGCGCCCAGGCCGTATTCGCCGTGATCGTTCTGCCAGAAGTGACCGTGATGATCGTTGGTGTGCAGAATGGTGATGGCGTAGGTCTTATCCTTTTCCCAGGCACTGGCGGCCCCCGACAGCAACGTCAGGGAAACGGCCAACGCGCATGCGGTGGTTTTCAGCGAAAAACGCATGGCGAATCTCCGTGTATTAAATGGCTTTTATGATGAGGGCGAAATTGTAGCGCGAATTAATGACAGCTGATTTCAAATTTTTGCGATGTGAGTCTGATTATTTCAGATATGGTAAAAATTGAGCGCCCTGCCTAAGATGTCATCTCTGTGCTCAACAACTTATCAGGCTAATAATAATATGACCGACAGTAGCCAAAGCGCGATGCCGCCCGCCAAGGGCAGCGCAGTGAAGGGAACCGCCTTCTCCATCCTTGGCGCCATCAGCGTGTCTCACCTGCTCAACGATATGATCCAGTCGCTGATCCTGGCGATTTACCCGATCCTGCAAGCCGATTTTCACCTCAGCTTCGTGCAGATCGGCATGATTACCCTGACCTATCAGCTGACGGCCTCGCTGCTGCAGCCGCTGATTGGCTATTACACCGATAAACACCCGCAGCCTTACTCGTTGCCGATCGGCATGGGCTTTACCCTGTCCGGCCTGCTGCTGCTGTCGGTGGCGAGCACCTTCCCGCTGGTGCTGCTGGCGGCGGCGCTGGTGGGCACCGGCTCATCGGTGTTCCACCCGGAATCCTCGCGCGTGGCACGCATGGCCTCCGGCGGCCGGCACGGCCTGGCGCAGTCGCTGTTCCAGGTCGGCGGCAACTTCGGCAGCTCGCTCGGCCCGCTGCTGGCGGCGCTGATCATCGCGCCTTACGGCAAGGGCAACGTCGCCTGGTTCTCGCTGGCGGCGCTGCTGGCGATCGTGGTGTTGCTGCAGGTCAGCAAGTGGTATCAACATCAGCACCGGGCAACTAAAGGGCAGCCGAAAAGCCCGTCGCTGCTGAAACCGCTGCCAAAACGTACCGTTGCCTACTCGCTGGGCATCCTGCTGGTGCTGATTTTCTCCAAATACTTCTATCTGGCCAGCATCAGCAGCTATTACACCTTTTATCTGATACATAAGTTCGGCATTTCGGTGCAGAATGCACAGATTCACCTGTTCGCATTCCTGTTCGCAGTGGCGGTCTGCACCATTATCGGCGGGCCTCTCGGCGACAAGATAGGGCGTAAATATGTTATTTTGGGCTCCATTCTCGGCGCCGCGCCGTTTACCCTTATTTTACCCTACTCATCCCTGTATTGGACCGGCATTTTGACAGTGATCATCGGGGTTATTCTCGCCTCGGCGTTCTCCGCCATCCTGGTCTACGCGCAGGAGCTGATCCCCGGTAAAGTCGGCATGGTTTCCGGCTTATTCTTCGGTTTTGCTTTCGGTATGGGTGGGTTAGGTGCGGCAGTTCTTGGTTATGTCGCCGATTTGACCAGTATCGAGCTGGTCTACCAAATCTGTGCTTTCCTGCCGCTGATCGGCATTATCACGGCGCTACTGCCTAATATGGAACATAAAGCGCAATAACCCCGCTGAATGCCCGGATGAAATTATTTATTAATCCGGGTTATCCCACGGATAAACCAATGTTATTTGGCTTATCTGACACAAAATCTCCTCATTGCCGCGCCTTAAGTGAAATCCTCTGCTTTTTTACAAAAAATGCCAAATTAGCCAAGCAAGCCGCGAACAAATGCAATAAACTAAATGTATCTTTTCGTAACTTTGTTGCGTTTCTCCCGTGCCGCGATGCATAGCCAGAAGGAGTATGGATGCATAATTCAACACCGCTCATCACCACCATCGTCGGAGGGTTAGTACTCGCCTTCCTCCTCGGCATGCTGGCGAACCGCCTGCGCATCTCCCCTCTGGTGGGGTATCTGGCCGCAGGGGTGCTCGCCGGCCCGTTCACCCCCGGTTTCGTCGCCGATACCTCACTGGCGCCGGAACTGGCGGAAATCGGCGTTATCCTGTTGATGTTCGGTGTTGGCCTGCACTTCTCTTTGAAAGACCTCCTCGCAGTAAAATCTATCGCCATTCCCGGCGCCGTGGCGCAGATAGCCGTCGCTACCCTGCTCGGTATGGGGCTGTCCAAGCTGCTCGGCTGGGATCTGATCTCCGGTCTGGTGTTCGGCCTCTGCCTCTCCACCGCCAGCACCGTGGTGCTGCTGCGCGCCCTGGAGGAACGGCAGCTGATCGACAGCCAGCGCGGGCAAATCGCCATCGGCTGGCTGATCGTCGAAGATTTGGCGATGGTGCTGACGCTGGTATTGCTGCCCGCCTTCGGCAATATGCTGGGCAACGACAACGCCAGCAGCAGCCAGCTGCTGATGGAGCTGGCGCTGACCATCGGTAAAGTCATCGCCTTCATCGCGTTGATGATCGTGGTCGGCCGCCGCCTGGTGCCGTGGATCCTGTCGAAAACCGCCAGCACCGGCTCGCGCGAGCTGTTCACCCTGGCGGTGTTGGCGCTGGCGCTCGGCATCGCCTACGGCGCGGTGAAGCTGTTCGACGTCTCCTTCGCACTGGGCGCCTTCTTCGCCGGCATGGTGCTGAACGAGTCCGAGCTGAGCCACCGCGCGGCGCACGACACCCTGCCGCTGCGCGACGCGTTTGCGGTGCTGTTCTTCGTCTCGGTCGGCATGCTGTTCGATCCGATGATCGTGATTAACGAACCGCTGGCGGTGCTGGCGACGCTGGCGATCATCGTGTTCGGCAAATCTGCCGCCGCGTTCCTGCTGGTGAAAATGTTCGGTCACTCCAAGCGCACCGCGCTGACCATCTCCGCCAGCCTGGCGCAGATCGGCGAGTTCGCCTTTATTCTGGCGGGCCTCGGCATCGCGCTGGGCATGATGTCGGAACACGGGCGCAATCTGGTGCTGGCCGGCGCCATTCTGTCCATCATGCTCAACCCGCTGCTGTTCACCCTGCTGGAGCGCTATCTGGCCAAAACCGAAACCATCGAAGAGCAAATTCTCGAAGAGGCGGTGGAAGAAGAGAAGCAGATCCCGGTGGACATGTGCAACCACGCGCTGGTGGTCGGCTACGGCCGCGTCGGCAGCCTGCTGGGCGGCAAACTGGCCGAGGCGGGCATTCCGCTGGTGGTGATCGAGAACTCCCGCCCGCGGGTGGAAGCGCTGCGCGAACAGGGCATCAAGACGGTGCTGGGCAACGCCGCCAATCCGGAAGTGATGGATCTGGCGCGGCTCGACTGCGCGCGCTGGCTGCTGCTGACCATCCCCAACGGCTATGAGGCCGGCGAGATCGTCGCCTCGGCGCGCGCCAAGCGGCCGAACATCGAGATCATCGCCCGCGCCCACTACGACGACGAAGTGGCCTACATCACCGATCGCGGCGCCAACCAGGTGGTGATGGGCGAACGGGAGATCGCCAACAGCATGCTGAACATCCTGCAGCTGGATACCCTGAGCGAAGAAGAAAAAATGGGCGGCTGCCCGATCTGAAGCGCCACGGCGCACAAAAAAAGGTCCGGCATTGCCGGACCTTTTCTTTTTCAGCGGGTTAACGCTCCCAGTAGGATTCTTCCAGGCTGTCTTCCCGCTCCGGCAGGCCACGGGTGAGGCGCGGCGAATGCTGGTTCAACACCTGGTAGCTGACGCGGTTGGCGTATTTGCACACCTGCGCCAGGGAGGAATAAGTCAGGTAGCTGCGCACGTGCTTGCTGGAATTCGGCACGTTATGGCGGTGATAGCCGTTGGCGGCAATATCGTGCAGCAACGCCGACAGCGCGCCGTCGCCGGCGCCGTTGGTGTTCATGATCCTCTCCGGCCCGCCCATATACGGCGCGATGTGCGAATAAACGCGCAGCGGATTTTCACAGTGTTCACGGCGCATGGCGCGGCTGAATTCGTAGCGGTTGAACTCGGCGATATGCCCCGGCAACAGCGGGTGCTGGGTCTGCCGCTTGTTGGCCTCTTCGGTGTAGCCCGCCATATACAGGCCGTTCGGCCCGGCGGTGCACAGCACCAGATCCACCCACTCCAGCGCCATGTCCGAGGCGGTCAACGGATCGCTTAGCCCGGTCAGCTCCAGCGCTTCGTCTTCGTTCATCGCCAGAATCGTCACGTTTTCCTTCAGGAAGTCGCGCCACCACTGCGGGTTGTCGGCGATCACGTACTTGGTGCCCAGCGTCAATACCACCGGCACGTCGTGTTTTTTGGCGTATTCGATCGCCTGCAGAGTGGCAGCCTTCATCGGCTCCCCTTCCTTGCAGCGCACCAGATAAGAGCTCAGCACCAGCGCCGACGCGCCGGCGATCACCTCTTCAGGAATGCTTTCCGGGCGCAGCTGGTTCATCTGGCCCGGGTTGATGGCGAAGGTGCGCTCGCCGCTTTCGCCAATCAGCGTGAAACAGCGGCCGATGGCGCCATCAACGCCCTGCAGATAGTTAAGATCGGTACGGCTGGAGGTATTGCACAGGTAACGGTAGGCATAGCTGCCGATTTTCACGTTGCTGCACATCACGCCGAGCAGCACCGAGCGATCGTCCGCCAGCACCGAATAGTTGTGCATGGTATTGCCGATGGTGCCGCCGGCGAACTGATGGGTAACCAGGTTGTTTTCATTCAGTTCCTGATACAGCGCCTCGGCGACGTCGTCTTCAATCACCAGAGAGTGGCCCAGGCTCAGGCCGTAGCGCTGGACAAAAGCGTCGTCCACTTTCGCCTCGATATCCACCAGCGTCTGATCGATGCCGACGATATACGAGGTGCTGATTTCACTTTCGGGCTGGGCCTGCTGCAGAAGCGGATCGCGGGCGCTCACCGGGAAATAGTGTTTGGACTTGCGTTTACCAGGAAATTTCATGTGATTGGCGGTGGTGACGGTTTAACAAGCGGAGAATGTTAACACATCCCCGCCCGATCACGATGCATCTAATATACAGATTATGGATGATTACAGGCGCTGCGCCACCAGCTGCTGCATCATATCGATATGCGCCGGCTCGTCGTTCAACGCCGAGATATATTCAAACTTCTCGCCGCCGGCCTTGAGGAAGATCTCGCGGTTCTGTTCTTTGATCTCTTCCAGCGTTTCCAGGCAGTCCGCCGAGAAACCCGGGCAAATCAGCTGAATGTGCTTCACGCCCTGCGCCGGCAGCCCCTTTAGGGTCTCATCGGTGTACGGCGTCAGCCACGGCTCGCGGCCGAAGCGCGATTGGTACGTCATCATCACTCGCTCCGGCGCCAGCGGCAGCGTGGCGCTCAGCGCACGTAGCGTATCCTCGCAGCGCTGCGGGTAGTCGTCGCCCAGGCGCGCATAGCGTTTGGGGATGCCGTGGAACGACAGCACCAGCCGATCCGGCTGGCCGTGCTCGGCGAACGAGCGCTCCACGCTTTGCTGCAGCGCGGCGATGTAGGCCGGGTGTTCGGCGTAATCGCGGATGAAGGCCACAGAAGGCAAACGGCGATAGCCTTTCAGCACTCGCGCCACGCCATCCCATACCGCCGCGCTGGTGGAACAGGAATATTGCGGATAGAGCGGCAGCACCACCAGGTTGGTCACGCCCTGCGCCAGCAGCTTGTCGATGGCTTCCGCCAGACTCGGCGAGCCGTAGCTCATGCCCAGCTCCACCGGCGTATTCGGCATGCGCGCCGCCAGCGCCCGCTGTTGGCGGCGGCTGTACACCAGCAGCGGCGAGCCCTCTTCCATCCACACCGATTGATACAGCTTCGCCACGCGCGGCGAACGGATCGGCAAGATCGCGCCGTTGAGGATCGGCCACCAGATCAGCGGCGCCGTATCGACCACGCGATCGTCACTGAGGAATTCCTTCAGATAGCGTTTGACCGCCGACGAGGTCGGCGCATCTGGTGTGCCCAGGTTCACCAGCAATACGCCGTGTTTCTCTTGCTTCATCTCAGTTCCCCTCATTTCCTTTCCGGCCGGCATTCCGTTCTGGGTCGGGATGTCAGCAGCCATTAATGCCGGCTATTGTAACGGAAAAGTCCTGCATCGAAACCGATAACAGCAACAGGCTATGCCTGTGGGCCTTCCCTTTGCGCCAGTTGCCACACCGCCGCCACGTTGCGCGCCGTCACCTGCAGATTGCAATCGGCGTCCGCCAGCGCTTCCTCCAGCGTTACGATGCGGTCGAGCACCGAAAACGCCGCGTCGATACCGTGTTGATGCACCACCTGGTAATCCGGCGTCAGGCTGCCGGCGATGGCGATCACCGGCACCCCGTGGCGCTTGGCCACCCGAGCCACGCCGATCGGCGTTTTGCCGTGGATCGACTGGCTGTCCAGCCGCCCTTCGCCGGTGATCACCAAATCGGCATCGCGCACCGCCTCATCCAGACGCAGAGTTTCGGTGACGATCTCGATGCCCGGCCGCAAGCGCGCGCTGAGCATGCCGAGCAGCGCCGCCCCCATGCCGCCCGCCGCCCCCGCGCCCGGCTGGGTGAGCACGGCGCGGCCGGTTTCCCGTTCCAGCAATTCACCATAGTGATGCAGTGCCGCATCGAGCTGCGCCACCATCTCCGGCGTCGCCCCCTTCTGCGGCCCAAACACCGCCGAGGCGCCCTTTTCGCCGCACAGCGGGTTATCGACGTCGCAGGCGGCGGTTACGCTCACCCGTTGCCAACGCGCATCCAGCCCGGTGAGATCGAGGTGCGCCAGCTGCGCCAGGGCTGCCCCGCCCACCGGCAGCGGCCGGCGATCCTTATCCAGCAACTTCACGCCCAGCGCCTGCATCATCCCGGCGCCGCCGTCGTTAGTGGCGCTGCCGCCAATGCCGAGAATGATCGCCTTCACGCCGCGCTCCAGCGCCGCCAGCATCAGTTCGCCGGTGCCGTAACTGGTGGTGATGCGCGGATCGCGCCGGCCGGGCGGCGCCAGGTGCAGCCCGGAAGCGGCGGCCATTTCAATCACTGCGGTTTCGCCGTCGCCCAGCAGGCCATAGAACCCCTGTACCGGCTCCCCCAGCGGCCCGGTGACCGTCACCTGGACGATTTCGCCGCCGGTGGCCGCCACCATTGACTCCACCGTGCCTTCGCCGCCGTCCGCCATCGGCAGCTTCACGTAGTGCGCCTGCGGATAAATTTGGCGGAATCCCCGCTCGATGGCGTCGGCAACGCCGAGCGCGCTCAGGCTCTCTTTGAAAGAATCCGGGGCAATAACCACTTTTTTCAGCGTTTTCATCACTGTTCCTTATCCCGCCAGGTTAAACACGCCAAACATCAGCGCCGAGATTGCCGCGATGGTGAATCCCACCAGCGTTTCATACGGCAACAGCTTCAGCCGCTCGTGCACCGCCATATTGACGCTGCCACCGGTAGCGTGGAAGAAGCTGCCGTGCGGCAGGTGATCCAACACCGTGGCGCCCGCATGGATCATCGCCGCACCGGCCAGCCCGCTCACGCCCAGCTCGAGCAGCGTAGAGCTGAACACCCCGGAAGCCACGGCGGTGCCGGCGGTGGTCGACGCGGTCGCCATCGACATCAGCGCGCCGGACAGCGGCGCCAGAAGCCAGGCCGGCAGCCCGGTGTGCGTTAAGCCGTTAATCAAAACATCCTTCAGCGCCGAGTTGGCGATAATGCCCGCCAGCGTGCCGGTGCCGAGCAGCATGATCGCTACCGGCGCCATGCGCGACAGGCCGGAGACCATAAAATGATTGCACTGGCGGATACGCCCCATCAGCAGCGCGCCCGCCAACCCGCCGGCCGGCAGCGCGATCAGCGGATCGACGGCGATACCGGCGATCGGCCGCAGCGACAACAGCAGGATCGCCACCAGCGGCGCGCTGATCGCCGCAGCGAAGCCCGGCCGCGCCCCTTCGCCATGCTGAGTCAGCTCTTCGGCCATCACTTTGCTGCCTTTATCGCTCAGGCGGCGCGCCAGCAGATAGGCCACCACCAGGCCGCACAGCCCCGGCACGATGCCGGCCATCATCACCGAAGTGAGCGGCACGTGGAAGTTGTCCGCCGCCGCAATGGTGTTCGGGTTGGGCGACATCACGTTGCCGGCCTTGCCACCGCCGATCATCGCCAGCAGGATCGCCGCGCGCGAAATGCCGGCCTTCTGGGCGATCGACAGCGCGATCGGTGCGACGGTGATCACCGCCACGTCGATAAATACCCCCACCGCCGTCAGGATCAGTGTAGCCACCGCCAGCGCCAGCAGCGCGCGGGTTTCGCCCACCTTGCGCACGATGGTTTCAGCGATGGTGTGCGCCGCGCCGGATTCGATCAGCACCCCGGCCAGCACCCCCGCCGCCAGAATGCGCATCACGGCGTTGGTGATGCCCTGCGCCCCGCCGATCATCAGCGTTACGGTCTGCACCAGGTCGGCGCCGCCGCACAGCCCGCCCGCCAGCGCGCCGGCGATCATGCCGTAAGCCGGTGGCACCTTGCGTAGAATCAGGACGATGGCGACGGCTAACGCCACCAGTGCCCCCAGAGTGGATACGGTTGTCATTGTTGTTTTCTCCGTGGTTGATGTGCAGGCCAACATATCCCGCACGCCCGGCGTTGGCCTGAGGGGAAACAACAAAAAATCGCCGGGTGAACGGCGTGAAATTTGTGGGTTGGCACAACTCAGTCGTGCATCAGCATGCCGATATACAACCGCAGAGCGTCGGTTAATTGATTGATTTTCATGCCGGTTATCGCTTCGATGCGCTGCAGGCGATAGCGCAGGGTATTGACGTGGATATGCAGCTGCGCGGCGGTCTGCGTCTGATCACAATTCTGCGAAAAATAGTGGCGCAGCGTGCCGCGCAGCACGCCTTTTTCGTCCTGTTCGCCCAGCGTCCGCCAGGGGCGCCCCAGCTCCTGCGCGCGCCAGTCCTCCCCCAGATCGCACAACAGCGACGGCAGCGGGTAGTCGTGGTAGAACAGCGTGGCATGACGCAGTTTCAGGCGCTGCGCCATCGCCTGGGTGGCGCGCGCCGTCAGGCTGGAACGGTAGGCGCTTTGCGGATCGTCATAAAAACCGCCGACGATCAAGCGCACCCGAAAGCGGTGTTTGAGTTGGTTTTGCAAACGCTGCGCCTGCTGGCGTTCCAGCTTAAGGCTCCATTCGCCCTGCGCCATGCAGGCCGGGCGCAGCAGGGTCATTTCATTGAAGCCGGTAATGGCGATCAACGCATCGCGCTGGGTGGCCTCCAGCTCCGCCAGCAGCTCGCGCAGCAGGTGCGGCTGCGCCTCTTGCAGCTCGACGATCCACACGATGCGCGCCTGGCGCAGATCCAATCCCAGATACGCTGCCATCGCTTCCAGCGACGCGTTGTTCGGCTGCGGCTGCAGCAGCTGGTTCGCCAGCTCTTCCCGGTAGCGCTTTTCCCACTGGTGCTGATCCAGCAGCGCCGCCTGCTCCACCATCATCTCCGCCGCCATCTTCACCAGCTCGGCGTAGGCGCGCACCTCGGCCGGTTCGCCGGAGATGCCGATCACCCCCACCCGCTGGTTGCGAAAGCTGAACGGCAGATTGATGCCGGGCCGCACGCCCTTCAGGTGCTCGGCGGTGGCGCGGTCGATTTCCACCACCCGATTCTCCGCCAGCGCCAGCACCGCGCCTTCATGGCGCTGGAACAGGCGTTGGGGGTTGCCGGAGGCGATAATCACGCCGTTGCTGTCCATCACGTTGACGGAATGGCTGATGATGCCCATCGCCCGCTGGACGATCTGGCGCGCGGTGGCTTCCGCCAGAAGATTGGTTTGTCTGAGCATGCCCGGCTCCCTGCTGAGGGTGAAAACGCAGGCTTGTTATACGCCATTTGGCGCGGGCGATTAACGGGCACGGCCGCAACAAGCCGCCGCGATCACAATTTGGCGGGAAAACGGCAAAAAAAACGCCGGGCCACAGGCCCGGCGTCATGCACAATCCGCTTGCGATCAACCGAGGATGGTCGCCAGCTCTGCGCTCACTTCGGCGACCTTGCGGGTGCCGTCGATTTTGCGGTATTGGGTGTTGCCCGCTGCCGCTTCTTTGCTGTAGTAAGAGATCAGCGGCGCGGTCATCTGATGGTATTCCACCAGGCGCTTGCGCACGGTCTCTTCCTGATCGTCCTTGCGCGTGGTCAGCTCTTCGCCGGTCACGTCGTCTTTGCCTTCCACCTGCGGCGGATTGAACTTCACGTGGTATACGCGGCCGGACGGCGCGTGCACGCGGCGGCCAACGATGCGGTCAACGATCAGCTCGTCCGGCACGTCGAACTCCAGCACGAAGTCCACGTTGATGCCGGCTTCTTTCATCGCGTCAGCCTGCGGAATGGTGCGTGGGAAACCGTCCAGCAGGAAGCCCTTGCGGCAATCTTCCTGAGCGATGCGCTCTTTGACCAGCGCGATCACCAGCTCATCGGTCACCAGCTTGCCGGCGTCCATGATCTCTTTCGCCTGCTTGCCCAGTTCACTGCCGGCCTTCACGGCTGCGCGCAACATATCACCGGTGGAGATTTGCGGAATGCCGTATTTCTCCATGATGAATTGAGCCTGAGTACCTTTACCAGCGCCCGGAGCGCCCAGCAGAATGATACGCATTGCGTAAATCCCCTTGCTATGTAGTTTTTATAAAATTGCGAAAACGCTCAACGATACCATTTCAGGGGGGGCAGGCTCAAGGCGCGCGAAGGAAATCGATTGCGGAATGTGCAAAAAAGCGGGCAAGCAAAAGGCGAGAAAAAGCGGGGAAAAATCGGCAATGCGCCCCTAACGGTGCCGTTAAGGGCGCATATCTTCAGCTTTAGGCGGACAGTAACTTATTCATGCGACGGATGAACAGGTTCGGATCCTCCAGCGTGCCGCGTTCAGCCAGCAGCGCCTGATCCAATAACAGGTCGATCCATTCGGCGAAATGTTCGTTATCGCCCACGTCGGATGCTCGTTTGACCAACGCATGCTCAGGATTAAGCTCGAAAATGTACTTCACTTCCGGCGCCTGCTGGCCGGCGGCGGCGAACAGCTTGGCCATCTGGGTGCTCATTTCGTCGGCGTCGGTTACCACGATCGCCGGCGTATCGGTCAGGCGGTGCGTCAGGCGCACATCCTTCACGCGCTCGCCCAGCAGGGTTTTCACGCGTTCGATGAAGGGTTCCAGCTGCTTCTCGGCGGCCTTCTGCTCTTCGGTTTCATCCGCCAATTTATCCAGCGTTTCATCCGCTTTGCTGACCGACTGGAACGGCTTGCCGTCGAACTCGGTCAGGTAGCTCATCATCCACTCGTCGATGCGATCGGACAGCAGCAACACTTCGATGCCTTTCTTGCGGAACAGCTCCAGGTGCGGGCTGCTCTTGGCGGCGGCGTAGCTGTCGGCGGTGATGTAGTAAATCTTCTCCTGCCCTTCCGCCATGCGGCCGACATACTCTTCCAGCGACACGGTCTGCGCCGAGCTGTCGCCGTGGGTGGAGGCAAAGCGCAGCAGCTTGGCGATCGCTTCCTGGTTGCCGTTGTCTTCCGCCGGGCCCTCTTTCAGCACCAGACCGAACTGCTGCCAGAATTTCTGGTAGCCTTCGGCGTCGTCTTTGGCCAGCTTATCCAGCATCTGCAGCACGCGCTTGGTCAGCGCGCCGCGCAGGTTTTGCGTCACGCGGCTGTCTTGCAGGATCTCGCGCGACACGTTCAGCGGCAGATCGTTGGAATCGATCAGACCACGCACGAAGCGCAGGTAGTTCGGCATGAACTGCTCGGCGTCGTCCATGATGAACACGCGCTGCACGTACAGTTTCAGACCGTGCTTGTGATCGCGGTTCCACATGTCCCACGGCGCCTGCGCCGGGATATACAGCAGGCTGGTGTACTCCTGCTTGCCTTCCACCCGGTTGTGGCTCCAGCTCAGCGGATCGGTGAAATCGTGGGCGATGTGCTTGTAGAACTCTTTGTACTCTTCATCGGTCACGTCAGCCTTGCTGCGGGTCCACAGGGCCTGTGCCTTGTTGATCTTTTCCCAGGTGACAGTATCGTCTTCTTCGTTTTTGCTTTCGATCTCTACCGGCAAAGCGATGTGATCGGAATATTTGCCGATCACCGAGCGCAGGCGCCAGGCGTCGAGGTACTCCTCTTCGCCTTCGCGCAGATGCAGGGTGATCTCGGTGCCGCGGGTCTCTTTGGTAATATCGGCGATGGTGTAGTCGCCTTCGCCGGCGGACTCCCAGAACACGCCTTCGTCATCGGCGGCGCCGGCGGCGCGGGTACGCACGGTCACTTTGTCCGCCACGATGAACGCCGAGTAAAAACCGACGCCGAACTGACCGATCAGCTGGCTGTCTTTCGCCTGGTCGGAACCAATGGATTCCAGGAACGCTTTGGTGCCGGACTTGGCGATAGTGCCGAGGTTTTCGATCACTTCTTCGCGGCGCATGCCGATGCCGTTGTCGGCGATGGTCAGGGTGCGCTGCTCTTTATCGAAGGACAAGCGTACGCGCAGCTCGCCGTCACCGGCGTACAGCTCTGGCGCGGACAGGGCGCGGAAGCGCAGCTTGTCGGCGGCATCAGAGGCGTTGGAAATCAGCTCGCGCAGGAAAATTTCTTTGTTGGAGTACAGCGAATGGATCATCAAATGAAGCAGCTGTTTTACTTCAGACTGGAACCCGCGGGTTTCTTGACCTTTCATACTCATTGATTACCTCAAAAGACAATGGCTACCAAAATCGAACAATGAGGATCAGATGAGGGTCAGGGTCTTGTTTTTCAAGCGGACGGCGGGAGATTTTTGGCAAAAAAAAAAGACGGGGCCGAATGGCCCCGTCCGGGAAAACATCAGAACTTGATGGCGTGACGCCCGGCCAGCGAATGCGACAGCGTGGTGCCGTCGACCATTTCCAGCTCGCCGCCCACCGGCACGCCATGGGCGATACGGCTGGCGAGCACGCCATACTGGCCGCACATCTCGGCGATGTAGTTGGCGGTCGCTTCCCCTTCCACCGTCGGGTTGGTAGCGAGGATCACTTCGGTGATGCTTTCCTTTTCCAGCCGTTGCTCCAGGCGATCCAGACCGATATCGCCCGGCCCGATGCCGTCCAGCGGCGACAGATGGCCCATCAGCACAAAGTAGCGCCCGGCGAACTGGCCGGTCTGCTCGATGGCGTGGATATCCGCCGGGCTTTCCACCACGCAAATCTGGCCGTTTTGCTGACGGCGCGGATTGGCGCAGATGGTGCAAACGTCCTGCTCGGTGAAGGTGCGGCAATCGGCGCAGTGGCCGATCTCCGACATCGCGCGCGTCAACGCCTGCGCCAGGCGCATGCCGCCGCTGCGATCGCGCTGCAGCAGCTGAAACGCCATGCGCTGCGCCGATTTCGGGCCGACGCCCGGCAGGCATCGCAGCGCCTCCATCAGGGATTCAAGGAGCGGGCTGGTTTGCATCAGAACGGCATCTTGAAGCCAGGCGGCAACTGCATGCCGCTGGAGACGGAAGCCATTTTCTCTTTCTGAGTTTCTTCGATGCGGCGCGCGGCGTCGTTAAACGCGGCGGCGATCAGATCTTCCAGCATGTCTTTGTCGTCTTCCATCAGGCTAGGATCGATCTCCACGCGGCGGCAGTTGTGCGCGCCGTTGATGGTGACTTTCACCAGGCCCGCGCCAGATTCGCCGGTCACTTCCAATTTGGCGACTTCTTCCTGCATCTGCTGCATTTTTTCTTGCATTTGCTGGGCTTGCTTCATCAGGTTGCCCAGACCGCCTTTACCAAACATAGTCGTCTCTCGTCGCTAGGGCCGCGCACCTCGCGCGGCGTTTAAAGGGGGCGGATACTCTCTTCATCCAGATCCGCGTCGAAGAACCGGCACAGCGTCTGAATATGGGTATCCGCAACGATGGACTGGCGCGCCTGCGCCAGCTTTTCTTCATAGATGGCTTGTCGCCACTCCAGCGGGGTGCGCTCCGCCGGATTATCGTCCTCTATCACGGTCAGCTCGATCGGGCTGCCGTACAGCTCACCGAGCGCTTCGGCCAACGTCTTCTGCGCCGAAGGCGAATTCAGATGACGCTGCGAAGACCGCAGATGGAGGCAAATCTTGCCCGCTTCCGGCTGCTGCTTGAAGGCGTTCAACGCCAGCTGCTGCACCAGTTTCGGGATCTTCAGCCTGTCGATTTCCGCCGCCCAGGCGTCGCGCTCCAGCGACTCCACCACCAGCTTGGCGGCCAGCTCCGGCGTTTTCTCGTGCTCCAACGCCGTGCGCAGCGCTTTCGGCGTCGCCAGCGGTTCCGGCGCCGCTTCCGGCTCGGTCTGCGCGCGCCAGCGATAGGCTTCCGGCTTAGCCGGTTTTTCCGGCACCTTCTTCTCTGCCAGACGCTGCTGGCTACGCTCGGTCACGGAAGCCAAACGCCCCAGCGCCGAGTTTGCCGGCCGCGCTATTCCTGGCGCCGCCGGCTCATTCTTTTTTGGTGTGGATGCTCCCTGCTGCCGCTGCAGCTGGGACCGCGCTTTCAACAGCTGGGCGGTGGCATCCGGTAATGGGGTCGATGATTGTCGCGGTGGCGCGGCCGGCTGCCCTAGCGGCGGCGGCGCGTCCTGAAACTGCGGCGGCTGTTGCGGTGCAGCGGCCTGCGGCTGCGCCATCGGCGCCGGCGCGGTCTGCACCAACGCCACCGGCTCCGGGATCACCGCTTTCGGATGAAACGCCAGCGCGCGCAGCAGGGTCATCTCAACCCCCATGCGGCGATCCGGCGCATAGGCCAGCTCTTTGCGGCCCACCAGCAGCGTCTGGTAGTAAAGTTGCACGTCGGCCGGCGGCAAAGTGCGCGCCAGCTCGCGCAGCCGTTGTTCCACGGCCGCGTAGTGGTTGTCGAGCATCGAAGGCAGCAGCTGCACCATCGCAATGCGGTGCAGCAGCGCCAGCGTCTCCACCAGCAGGTTTTCCCAGTCCACGCCGCGCGAAGCGGCCTGCGCGACCTGCGCCATCACCTTTTCGCCGTCGGCGCTGACCAGCGCTTCGAGGATCGCCAGCGGCTGCTCGTCATCGAGCGTGCCGAGCATCTGGCTGACGGTGGCGGCGGTCACCTGCCCCTGCCCCATGGCGATCGCCTGATCGGTCAGGCTCAGCGCATCGCGCATGCTGCCGTCGGCGGCGCGCGCCAGCAGCTGCAGCGCACGGGCGTCGCTGGTGATCTGCTCCGCCGTCAGCACCGTTTCCAACTGCTGGCGGATCTGATCGACGTCCAGCGCCTTGAGGTGGAACTGCAGGCAGCGCGAGAGAATGGTCACCGGCAGCTTTTGCGGATCGGTGGTGGCCAACAGGAATTTGACGTGCGGCGGCGGCTCTTCCAGCGTCTTCAGCAACGCGTTGAAGCTGTGGCGCGAGAGCATGTGCACTTCGTCGATCAGGTAGACCTTGAAGCGGCCGCGCGCCGGCGCGTACTGGACGTTATCCAGCAGATCGCGGGTATCTTCCACCTTGGTTCGGGAAGCGGCGTCGATCTCGATCAGATCGACGAAGCGCCCCTGCTCGATCTCGCGGCAGTTGTCGCATTGGCCGCACGGCGTGGCGGTGATGCCGGTTTCACAGTTCAGGCCTTTGGCCAGCAGGCGCGCGATGGTGGTTTTCCCCACGCCGCGGGTGCCCGAGAACAGATAGGCGTGATGGATCCGCCCCAGCGAGAGGCCGTTGGCCAGCGCGGTCAGGACATGTTCCTGGCCGACCACGTCTGCGAACGTTTGAGGGCGCCACTTACGGGCGAGAACCTGATAGCTCATTAATACCGGAGAAGTCGAGGAATCTGGAGGGTCATGCTAACACAGCCCCGCGGCGATCCGCGAGGCCGTTGTGCCCAAGGGGCGATGCCGCCTCAATGGCCGGCGAAGTCCACCAGGCAGTAGCAGTCGATGCCCAGCTTGTTCAGACGCGCTTCCCCGCCCAGATCCGGCAGGTTGATGATGAACGCGGCGTCTTTCACTTCACCGCCCAGGCGGCGGATCAGTTTGGTGGTCGCCTCGATGGTGCCGCCGGTCGCCAGCAGATCGTCCACCACCAGCACTTTGTCACCCGCGGTGATGGCGTCGGTGTGGATCTCCAGCTTGTCGGTGCCGTACTCCAGCTCATAGCTTTCGCTGAGCGTGGCGCGCGGCAGTTTGCCCGGTTTACGCACCGGCACGAAACCGACGCCCAATGCCAGCGCGACAGGCGCGCCGAACAGGAAACCACGCGCTTCGGTACCCACCACCTTGGTCACGCCCGCTTCGCGATAGCGCTCAACCAGCAGCTCGATGCTGGCGGCGTAGGCCAACGGGTTTTCCAGCAGGCTGGTCACGTCGCGGAACAGGATGCCCGGCTTCGGATAATCCGGGATGGTTTTGATACTGTCTTTAATAAACTGAAGCTGCTGCGCAGTAGCGGTCATAATTGTTGCCTGATAAAACTGCCTGAAAACCGGCGCGCCGCTCACCCACCGCCCCCGGGTGAAACACACCGGAGAAGAAATGGCAGGCGATCCGCGCACGAAAACGCCCAAATCTATGCAAACTGGCGGACAAATGCAACTCTCCCCTGCATCTTTCAACCCGCAGCGTTGTTGACTGCACGCATTCCCCCCGGTCACTTACCTAAGTAAGCTCCCGGGGATGCCTGCGTTTGCCGCCTGGCTGCGGCTTGAAAGCTATTGGGGAGTTTAAGGTACAATCAGCGCTGTTTTTGTTGCGACAGGTCAATAACCGGCAGGCGCAGCATAAAGGTCAGCAAAATGGCCAGCATCAGCAGCAACAGCCCGCGCACCCACCAGATTTTCACCAGCCACAGCGAACAGGCGAAGGTGAGCACGATCACCAGCACCGCCTTCCACTTCGCCCCCGGCGGCAACGCGCGATGCTGCTGCCAGTGGCGCAGGTAGGGACCGAACCAGGAGCGGTGCAGCAGCCAGTGATGAAAGCGCGGCGAAGAGCGGGCGAAGCACCAGGCGGCCAACAGCAGGAACGGCGTGGTCGGCAGCAGCGGCAGCACCACGCCCAACGTCGCCAGCACCACCGCCAGCCAGCCTAAAATGATCAATAACCCACGCGTCATGCGGCTCTTCGCTCCTCAATCGGTTGCCGCCTACTGTAGCATCGGCGCCGCGCCGGCGGAATATGCGTGCGGCGCTTGTTTCACGGCAGGATCGCGGGCAAGCTTACGCCTGTTGAAATCAAGAGGGAGCCTATGTGAGCACTCAGCGTCTATTACAGGTGTTGGCACAGCAGATCGCGGCGCTGGCGGCCGAAGTGACCCCGCGCGGCGATGTGCCAATCCCGCAGGCGCGCTTCGACGCCGCCCTGTTCGCCAACCGCGGCACGCGGCTGCGCGACTACCTGGCCGAGGTGGAAAAGAATTTCGCCCAGCTGCAAAGCGCCGCCAACGACAGCCGCACCAGCCAGGTGGCCTTTCTGGCCGAAAAACTGGTGGCTCAGATCGCTGCCCTGCAGCGCGAGCTGGCAACCCAGGCGCTGCGGCGCAAGAACCAGCCGAAAGAAGCCCCCGAGGCCGATCTGTACCACAAGCTGGCCGAGCATCAGGACTACGAACGCCGGCTGATCGGCATGATTCAGGATCGGGAAAGCCTGCTGGGGCGCCAGACCACGCTGGCGGCGCAGCAAAAGCTGCAGCACGAGCTGGCGGCGCTGGAGGGGAGACTGATGCGCTGCCGCCAGGCGCTGGCGCGCATCGAACGCAATATCGAGCGCAAAGAAAACGGTTTTTGAAGATTTATCACAATATTTTAATGATTATTCCCGGTTGCGCGCCGGGTTCACTATACTCTGCCGGTACGCGAGTTATTCATCCCATTAATTAATATAAGCGCAGGTGCTATGTCTCTGGAAAACGCGTCACCCGAACTGCAGCTGGCGGTAGACTTGATTTACCTGCTGGAGTGCAACGAGATCGATCCGGCTACCGCGCTGGCGGCGCTGGATATCGTCAAACGGGACTATCAGGAAAAGCTGCAGCGCGCCGGCGTCACCTCTCCCTATCTGCCTGCCGGACAGTGAGCAGGGACAGCGCCGCTGTCCCTTTCGTCTTTCAACGCTTATCAGCCCGCCGTCTGGCCGCCTTCATCCGGCGACAGCGTTCTTTTCACTTCCTGCACTTCGTTGCCCTGCTGGTTATGCAGATAGACCTCCAGCTGGTTGAAAGCGATGTCGATGTCGTTTTCCCGACACAAACGATCGATTGAGCGGTTCAGCTCGTCCACGGTGTAGCTGCGATCGCGCAGTTCGCGCACGTACAGCCGCAGCTCGTGATCCAGCGTGCTGGCGCCGAAGCTGAGGAAGAACACCTGCGGTTCGGGATCGGTCATCACCCGCGGGTTGTCGTGCGCCGCCTGCAGCAGCACCTTTTTCACCTTGTCGAGATCGGAACCGTAGGCCACGCCCACCTTGATCAGCACGCGGGTGATGGTGTCGGACAGTGACCAGTTGATCAACCGCTCGGTGACGAACGCCTTGTTCGGAATGATCACCTCTTTGCGATCGAAGTCGGTAATGGTGGTGGCGCGAATGCGGATCTTGCTGACCGAACCGGAGAAGGTGCCGATGGTGATGGTATCGCCGATGCGGATCGGGCGTTCGAACAGAATGATCAGGCCGGAGACGAAGTTGGCGAAGATTTCCTGCAGGCCGAAGCCCAGCCCGACCGTCAGACCGGCGGCCAGCCATTGCAGTTTGTCCCAGGAGACGCCCAGCGATCCCAGCGCAACCACCGCGCCCACGGCGGTGATCAGGTAAGTGAGCACGGTGGTGATGGCATAGGATGCCCCCTGCCGCAGCTGCAGCCGCGACAGCACCACCACCTCCAGTAAACCGGGCAGGTTGCGGGTGAGCACGTAGGCGACGATCACCGCGGCGATCGCCACCATCATGTTGCCCAGCGTCACCGCCTGCGACACGCTGCTGCCCGCCACGGTGCTGGTGTAATGCCACAGCGTGATACTGTCCAGGTAAGCGATGACCGTCACCAGATCCGACCAAATGGCGTAGAAGGCGCTGGCGAAGATAGCAAACAGCACCAGAGTGGTCAGGCGCAGCGACTGCTGGTTGATCTGATCGAGCGCCAACGGCGGCTCCTCCACCACCGGCTCGCCGCCTTCGGCCCCCTCCTTCGCCACGTTTTGCCGCCGCGCCAGCGCGCGCCGGTAGGCCAGACGCCGCGCCGCCACGCTCAGGCCGCGCAGCGCGGTCAGGTACACGATATTCCACAGGAAGAACAGATACAGGCTGTCTATCCAACGGCTGGCCAGCCGCAGCGTGGTATAGAAGTAGCCGGCGAACATCAGCCCCAGCAGGATCAGCGGCGTGGCGG
The DNA here is from genome assembly GCF_002935055.1 of Serratia sp. SSNIH1. Classification (NCBI taxonomy): domain Bacteria; kingdom Pseudomonadati; phylum Pseudomonadota; class Gammaproteobacteria; order Enterobacterales; family Yersiniaceae; genus Serratia; species Serratia sp. SSNIH1. Next base: position 1,599,696 of record NZ_CP026383.1, on the reverse strand, counting down.
CGAGCGCGGTGACCACCACCAGCCGCACGGCGTGCGAGCCCTTTTCACGCCAGCTGTCGCGGCACAGCGGGAACACCAGCACCGTGAGCAGCGCCAACGTCAACATCACCACGATCTGGCCGATGACGTCCTCCACCAGGCGCAGCGGCGCTTTTTCGCCCAAGACCGACCAGAAGATCAGCGGCTGCAGCGCCAGCCCCAGCCGCAGCGTCTGGCGACGGTAATGCGCGCACAGGTTGGCGCCGAAGTTGAAATGCCGCTCGGCGATGCCGCCCGGTTTCAGCATGCGGTAGCTGAAGCCGAACACCAGCCATGACAGCGCCAGCTGCTGCGACAGCGCCCAGATAAAGTCGCTGATGCCGAAGTCCGCGCGATACATCCAGAAACCGACGCCGAGCAGCAGCGCGGCGCCGGGCAACACCTTCAGTAAGGTCAGCGCGATGGCCTTCGGCGTATGCAGCTGGCCGTCGCGTTTAAGTTGCCCCACGTCGTTGGCCAGCTTTTGCAGATGGCCGTCGATCAGCCGGTAGCGCCAGCGCAATAGTCCGATCGCCAGCAGCATCGGGATCAGGAACACCAGCGCATTCAAGCCGCCCTGCAATAGCTTGCCGCCGTCGAATTTGATATCGAGCCCGGCGAGCTGATCGCGCACCGCCTCAGGCATCGCCTTCAGCCACGCCAGATCGACCGGCTTGTTACTGTTGACCCAGAAAATCTGCTGGGTCAGCGTATCCTGCAACGAACCGTAGACGCTGGTCAGCTGCTGCTGGTTGATCTGCAGGTTGATCGATAACGACAGCTGGTTGCTGAGCTGCTTGTTCAACTGATCCAGCAGCTCGCGGCGCATGTCGACAATTTCGTTCAGCGCGTCGATCACTTCCGGGCCGGCCTTTTCCTTGCTTTCGGCCACCAGCTGGTTGATGTAATCCTCCCCCTTGAACAGATCGTCGCGTTGCTGATTGATATCGAACTGCTCCAGCCGCAGATCGGCGATGCGCGTGTCTATATCCGCCAGCAGCGTACCCTGCGGCAGGCTCTGCTGCTGCTGATACAGAATGCGCGACAGCACCAGGCTGCCCTTCAGCACCTGAATCTGCTCTTTCAGGTTACGTTCCGCCTGCAGACCGCGATCGAGCCAGTTTTTGACCCGAATATTCTGCTGGAACAGGGTGTTGCTCTCTTCGGTGGCGGCGATCAGCTGCTGACTCAGCTGGCGGTTGACGTCCAGCTGCTTGCTGACCAACCGATCGTGCTGGATATCGGTGGCGTCTTCCGGATTCTGCGCCTCTTTGGCGGTTTTTTCAGACAGCGTCAGGCGCTTGCTGTTGACGAGCTCCTGCAACAGCTGCACCGACCGATCCAGCGCGTCGATATGCGCCGTGGTGTAATCGCGCTGTTTTTGCAGCAGATCTTGTAGCGTAGTGTTGGCTTCCAGGCTCTTGCGCTGCAGCTCCAGCTGCGCGTTAAGCAGCGCCTGTTCGGTGTTCAGCATCACCTGCTGGCTGTTGCGCAGCGAATCTTGCCCCGGCGTCTGGCCGCTGAGCTGGCTGCGGATCTCCTGCAGGCGCTGCGAAGCGGCGTACATGGTGCTCTGCACCCGTTCAGGCTGGGTTTGCAGCGACACCAGTTGGCTGTTGTAGGTGGAGAGGCTCTCCTGCGCGCTTTGCAGCTCGTCGAGCGTTTGATACAGCCGGCTTTCCAGCTGGCGCAGCGATAGCGGCAACAGCGCGGCGCGCGCGGCCGCGTTGTCCGTCGGCCGCTTCAGCGCATCCAGTTCGGCGGTGACCTGATTGAGCTTCGCCGGCGCCTGCTGCACCTGCTGTTTAAGCTGTGCGGCGTCCTGCCGGTTGCGCTCGATGGCGTCCAGCAGCTCCAGCGTACGGGTTAAATCCTGTTGGGAGAGCTTTTCGACCGGCGTCAGGGCTTTTTGCTTGTTCAGCGCTTCCAGCTGGCTTTGCACTTCGCTGCGCTGCGGCAAATCGCCATTCAGCGCCGCCTGTGCCGGCAAACAGCACGCAAAAATCAGGAAAAGAAGGGTCGCAGCGGCGATGCGCCGCCGGCATGCGCCGACAAACGTGAGCGGCGCCAGAGAAGGCAGAGTCAACCAGCGATGCATGATTTGGCTTCGGATCGGTAAAGAAGCCTGCAGATTATCACGATCGCCGGCGGGCAACGAACAACAAAAGCGTTGCCGGTGATGTCCCGTTGTCGCGAAATCAGAAAGTCAGCACTTTCTCCGCCGCCAGCGTCCACTGCGCCAGCTCGACCAGCGTGCCGATCGCCACACCGTCCGCCAGCGGCAAGCGGCTGACGCCGCGCGCGTCGGCGCAGGTCTTGCACAGCTTGACCGGCACCTGCTGCGCGGTGAGGATCTCCAGCATCTGCTGCAGGTGATACCCTTCGTGCGGCTGCTGCCCGGCCAGCCCGGCCACCACCGCGTCGGACATCAGAAACAGCCGCAGGTCGAGGCTGCTCTGCTGCTCTTTCATGGCGATGGCCAACCGCAGCGCATTGAACAAGGATTCATGGCCATAGGCGGCGCCATTGGCGATAAGAACGATGGATGACATGAAATCTCTCCTTATAAAGGAAGGCGGTCGGCGTCAGGCGTCGCCGCATCGGGTTTGAGGCGCAAGGTGGGGCAAAACTGCAGCATATCCAAAAACGCGTCCACCAGCGCTTCGGCTTCGGCCCGCAGATCGAAACTTTCCGGCATAAACAGCCAGTTTTCCATCAGGCCGGTAATATAACCCCGCAGGATGATCGCCGCGCGACGGGTATGCAAATCGGCGGGCAATTGCCCGTGGTGAATGCAGTTATACAGCACCGCCTCGATACGTTCGTAGCCGGCGAGGTACAGCACCTTGCGCGAATCCAGCAGCGGCATCATTTCACCGACAAACTCGCATTTGTGGAATATAATCTCCATCAACGCCCGTCTTCAACCGTAGACGTCAGAATGTAAATCAGAATTTCTCGGATAACCCGCAGTGGATTATCGGGAAACTTTGCCTGATACTCTGTTTCGAGCTGGTCAATTTTCGGCTCGGTAGATTCCCAAACTTCATTAAACAGGTCTACCTTATTCTTGAAGTGCCAGTAGATGGCTCCACGCGTAACCCCGGCAGCGGTGGCAATATCTGTCAGTGACGTTGCAGCAACGCCACGTTCAGAGAACTCTCTCACCGCAGCATCAAGGATTTGCTGTCGGGTTTCTTGCGCCTGCTGTTTGGTTTTTCGTGCCATGGCATTGTTATTTAGGGGGAGTGTGATTTACATACATTCGCGAATGTATGTACCATAGCACGCACATATAATTAACGCAGCAATGGGTTTTAAAGCTTGTGATCCATTGATCATTTTGAAATCGGACACTTGAGGTTTTTCTATGAACAAAAACAGAGGGTTAACGCCTCTGGCGGCCGTTCTGATGCTTTCAGGCAGCTTAGTGCTAACAGGATGTAACGATAAAGAAACCCAACAGCAAGGCGCCCACCAGCAGGCTCCTGAAGTGGGCGTGGTGACCTTGAAGGCCGAGCCTCTCAACATCACTACCGATCTTCCTGGCCGTACCGCTGCGTATCGTATCGCCGAAGTTCGCCCTCAGGTCAGCGGCATCATCCTGAAGCGCAATTTCGTTGAAGGCAGCGATATCAAGGCCGGGACGTCCCTGTACCAAATCGATCCTGCCACCTATCAGGCCAGCTACGACAGCGCAAAAGGCGATTTGGCCAAAGCACAGGCCAGCGCTTCCATCGCGCGCGTGACGGTAAACCGCTACAAGCCATTGCTGGGTACCAGCTACATCAGTAAGCAGGACTACGACAACGCCGTCTCCACGCTGCAGCAGGCGGATGCCGCCGTGGTGGCCGCCAAGGCCGCCGTGGAAACCGCGCGCATCAACCTGGCGTACACCAAGGTGACCTCCCCGATCTCCGGCCGCATCGGCAAATCCGCCGTGACCGAAGGCGCGCTGGTCAGCAACGGCCAGGCGACCGCCCTGTCCACCGTGCAGCAGCTGGATCCGATGTATGTCGACGTCACCCAGTCGAGCACCGACTTCCTGCGCCTGAAGCAAGAACTGGCCAGCGGCGCGCTGAAGCAGGAAAACGGCAAGGCCAAGGTGAAGCTGATGCTGGAAAACGGCGCTGAATACGCGCAGGAAGGCACGCTGGAGTTCTCCGACGTCACCGTCGATGAGACCACCGGTTCCATCACCATTCGCGCCCTGTTCCCTAACCCGAATGATACGCTGTTGCCGGGCATGTTCGTGCGCGCCCGCCTGGACGAAGGCGTGCGCAGCGATGCGCTGCTGGTGCCTCAGCAAGGCGTTACCCGCAACCCGCGCGGCGAGGCGACGGCGTTGGTGGTAGGGGCAGACGACAAAGTTGAGCTGCGCACGCTGAAGGCAGACCAGGCGATTGGCGACAAATGGCTGGTTACCGATGGTCTGAAAGCCGGCGATCGCGTGATCGTCACCGGCCTGATGAAAGTGCAGCCGGGCGCGCAGGTAAAAGTGCAGGAAGTTGACACTCAGGCGCAAAAACAGCCGCAGTCTGAAGCGCAGAAGTCATAAAAAGGAGCCTGTAATACATGGCTAAGTTCTTTATAGACCGCCCAATTTTCGCTTGGGTAATCGCCATCATCGTCATGTTGGCGGGGGTGCTTGCAATAATGAAACTGCCTATCGCGCAGTATCCCACTATTGCACCACCGGCGGTGCGTATTTCCGCCACCTACCCGGGCGCAGATGCCAAAACGGTGCAGGACACCGTCACACAGATTATCGAACAGAACATGAACGGTATCGATAACCTGATGTACATGTCCTCCACCAGTGATTCCTCTGGTAGCGTCACCATTACCCTGACGTTTGATTCCGGCACCGATCCTGACATCGCGCAGGTTCAGGTCCAGAACAAACTGTCGTTGGCCACCCCGTTGCTGCCGCAAGAAGTTCAGCAACAGGGCCTGAAAGTCGAAAAATCCAGCAGCAGCTTCCTGATGGTGGCCGGCTTCGTTTCCGACGATCCGAACATGACTCAGGACGATATTGCGGACTACGTGGCGTCCAACATCAAGGACCCGATCAGCCGTTCGTCCGGCGTGGGTGAAGTGCAGCTGTTCGGTGCCCAGTATGCGATGCGTATCTGGCTGGATCCGAACAAGCTGAACAACTACCAGCTGACGACCACGGACGTGACCTCCGCCATCACCGAGCAGAACAACCAGATCGCCGCAGGCCAGCTGGGCGGCCTGCCGCCGGTGCCGGGGCAGCAGTTGAACGCCTCGATCATCGCGCAGACCCGTCTGACTTCGCCGGAAGAGTTCGGCAAGATCTTGCTGAAGGTGAATACCGACGGTTCCCAGGTGCGCCTGCGCGACGTCGCTCACATCGAGCGCGGTGCGGAAAGCTACGCCGTTACCGCTCGCTATAACGGCAAGCCTGCCGCCGGTCTGGGTATCAAACTGGCTACCGGCGCCAACGCCCTGAACACCGCCAAAGGTGTGAAAAACGAGTTGGCCAAGATGGAGCCATTCTTCCCGCAAGGGATGAAAGTGGTTTATCCGTACGACACCACCCCGTTCGTTAAAATCTCCATCAACGAAGTGGTGAAAACGCTGATCGAAGCCATCATCCTGGTATTCCTGGTGATGTATCTGTTCCTGCAGAACTTCCGCGCGACGCTGATCCCAACCATCGCGGTGCCGGTGGTGCTGCTGGGGACCTTTGCGATCCTCGCGGCGTTCGGCTTCTCGATAAACACCCTGACGATGTTCGGCATGGTGTTGGCGATCGGCCTGCTGGTGGATGACGCCATCGTGGTGGTGGAAAACGTCGAGCGCGTCATGGCCGAAGAGGGCCTGCCGCCGAAAGAAGCTACCCGGAAATCGATGGGCCAGATCCAGGGCGCGCTGGTGGGTATCGCCATGGTGCTGTCGGCGGTATTCGTGCCGATGGCGTTCTTCGGCGGTTCAACCGGCGCCATCTATCGCCAGTTCTCGATCACCATCGTGTCCGCGATGGCGCTGTCGGTGCTGGTGGCCTTGATCCTGACACCGGCGCTGTGCGCCACCATGCTCAAACCGATCCCGAAAGGCGATCACGGGGTTAAAACAGGCTTCTTCGGCTGGTTTAACCGCATGTTCGAGAAGAGCACGCATCACTATACCGACAGCGTGGGCAACATCCTGCGCAGCACCGGCCGCTATCTGATCATCTACCTGCTGATCGTGGTTGGCATGGGCCTGCTGTTCCTGCGCCTGCCTTCCTCGTTTCTGCCGGACGAAGATCAGGGCATCCTGTTGACCATGGTGCAGCTGCCTGCCGGTGCCACCGAGTCCCGCACCACCAAAGTGCTGGAAGAAGTCTCCGACTACTTCCTGAACAAGGAGAAGGACAACGTGGTTTCGGTGTTTACCGTCGCGGGCTTCGGCTTCAACGGTAACGGCCAGAACAACGGCCTGGCATTCGTCAGCCTGAAAGACTGGGGCGAGCGTCCAGGGGCAGTGAACAAGGTCGAAGCGATCGCGGGCCGTGCCATGGGCGCGTTCTCGCAGATTAAAGAAGGCCTGGTGTTCCCGTTCAACCTGCCGGCGATTATCGAACTCGGTACCGCAACCGGCTTCGACTTCGAGCTGATTGACCAGGGCGGCCTGGGGCACGAAAAACTGACCGAAGCGCGTAACCAGCTGTTGGGCATGGTTGCTCAACATCCGGACGTGCTGGTGGGCGTGCGCCCGAACGGCCTGGAAGATACGCCGCAGTTCAAACTGATCGTCGATCAGGAGAAAGCCAAGGCGCTGGGCGTCAGCATCACCACCATCAACAGCACGCTGAGCACCGCCCTGGGTGGTTCGTACGTCAACGACTTCATCGACCGCGGTCGTGTGAAGAAAGTGTACGTACAGGCCGAGGCGCCGTTCCGTATGCTGCCGGAAGACATCAACAAATGGTACGTGCGCGGTACGAGCGGCCAGATGGTGCCATTCTCCGCCTTCTCTTCGGCGAAATGGGAATACGGCTCACCGCGTCTGGAACGCTATAACGGCTTGCCGTCGATGGAAATTCTGGGCCAGGCCGCACCGGGCAAGAGTACCGGTGAAGCGATGAACCTGATGGAACAGCTGGCGTCCAAACTGCCGAGCGGCATCGGTTACGACTGGACCGGCATGTCCTATCAGGAACGTCTGTCGGGCAACCAGGCGCCGGCGCTGTACGCCATCTCGATTCTGGTGGTATTCCTGTGTCTGGCGGCGCTGTATGAAAGCTGGTCCGTGCCGTTCTCGGTCATGCTGGTATTGCCGCTGGGGGTTATCGGTGCGTTGCTGGCCGCGACGATGCGCGGCATGAACAACGACGTGTACTTCCAGGTGGGGCTGCTGACCACCATAGGCCTGTCGGCGAAGAACGCCATCCTGATCGTGGAATTCGCCAAAGACCTGATGGAGAAAGAAGGCAAAGGCCTGATCGAAGCGACGTTGGAAGCGGTGCGTATGCGTCTGCGTCCAATCCTGATGACGTCTCTGGCCTTCATCCTCGGGGTTCTGCCGCTGGTTATCAGCAGCGGTGCAGGCTCCGGCGCACAGAACGCGGTAGGTACCGGCGTAATGGGCGGGATGATCACCGCCACCGTCTTGGCGATCTTCTTCGTACCGGTGTTCTTCGTGGTGGTTCGCCGCCGCTTCAGCAAGAAGAACGAGGACCTGGAACACAGCCATCCGGTAGAGCACCACTGATCGCTCAGTGATGTGAGCTCCACCCGATAATCGAAAAGGCCGCGCATGCGGCCTTTTTCTTTTGCTTCAGTTGCTTAATGCAAACCGTTCTCATTAATTCACTCTTGTATGCAATTTGCGCTTGATCGCGATGCCAGATCGGCGCATAATTACTGTTATAGTATAACATTACATGAGAGAACCATTATGAAAACCGGCATCCACCCCGATTACCGCACCGTGGTCTTCCACGACGTCAGCGCTAATGCCTACTTCAAAGTGGGATCGACCATCAAAACCGATCGCACCATCGAACTTGACGGCGAAAGCTGGCCTTATGTCACCCTCGACGTCTCTTCCGCTTCGCATCCGTATTACACCGGCAAGCAGAAAGACTATTCCAAAGAAGGCAGCACGGCGCGCTTCCAGCAGCGCTTTGGCCGCTTTATCGGCAATAAGTAACAAGGAACCCCCATGCAGGTATTGAGTTCATTGCGTTCGGCGAAAAATCGCCACCCGGATTGCAAAGTCGTGCGTCGTCGTGGCCGCATCTATGTGATCTGTAAAAGCAATCCGCGATTCAAAGCGGTACAGGGACGTAAGAAAAAGCGTTAACTCCAAAGTGTCATCTGTCGCAAAGCCCCGTTGCTGCTCAACGGGGCTTTTTTTATGGCGAGAACGTGCCTGCAAGCCGTCCCCCGCCGGCAGGCGGGGGCGGAGATTACCTCATGCTGCTCAGCAGCGCGTCGACATTGTGCTTGAACGCCTGCTCATAGGTGGCCGCTGGGCCGCCCGGGCGGGAGAGCGCTTCAGGGTACAGCTCGCCGCCCGCCTTGGCGCCGGTGGCGGCGGCAATCTGTTTCACCAGCCGCGGATCGGTCTGATTTTCGATAAAGTAAGCGTTCACCTTTTCCTGCTTGATCTGCTTGATCAGGCCCGCCACGTCGCTGGCGCTGGCTTCTGCCTCGGTGGAAAATCCAACCGGGGCAAGGAAGGTGACGCCATACTCTTGCCCAAAGTAGCCAAAAGCATCATGGCTGGTCAGCACCTTACGTTCCTGTGGCGGTACTGCCGCGAACTGGGTTTTGGCCCACAGATCCAGCTTTTGCAGCTGCTGAATATAGTCGGCTCCGCGCTGACGAAAATAGTTGGCATCCTCGGGATCGGCGGCAATCAGGGCATTCATCACGTTGGTAGCGTATTGCACGCCGTTTTTCATGCTGTTCCAGGCGTGAGGATCGGTAATCGGTTTGCCGTCCTCTTCCATCTGACGGGTGCTGATCCCCTGTGAAGCGGTGATCACCTGCCCTTTATAACCCGAGGCGCTGACCAGGCGATCGATCCACCCTTCCAGCCCCAGGCCGCTGACGAACACCACATCAGCCTGAGCCAGTTTCTTGCCGTCCTGCGGTGAGGGCTCGAAGCTGTGCGGATCGCCATCCGGCCCCACCAGCGTGCTGACCTTGACGTGATCGCCGCCCACCTGTTTGACGATATCACCCAGAATGGAAAAGCTGGCGACGGCGTCAACGGTCTTCGCCATCGCCCATGGGCTGGCCAGCAGAGCAGCGACCGCCAGCGATAGAGGTAAACGTTTCATACTTTCTCCTTGCAAATGGCACTTCTCAACGGCGCGCGAAGGCGCAAATGCCTCCGCGCGTTCCAAACAGGATCGAGACGAAAAAGATGACGCTGGCGCTGAGCACGATCGCCGGGCCGGCAGGCAGCGAAGCGTAATAGGACCACACCAGCCCAATCACGCTGGAAAGCGCGCCGATGCCCATCGCCGTCGCCAGCGTCTGCGGCAGATTGCGCGCCCAAAAGCGCGCGCTGGCGGCGGGCAGCATCATCAGCCCCACCGACATTAAGGTGCCGAGGATCTGGAATCCCGCCACCAGATTGACCACCACCAGCGCCAGAAACAGGCCGTGGATCAGCGCCAAGCGGCGCGGCGCGTTAACGCGCAGAAAAGTCACGTCGAAGGATTCGATCACCAACGCACGATACAGCGCCGCCAGCGCCAGCAGCGAAACCGAGGCGATCGCACCGACCATCACCATGGCCTGCGCATCCACCGCCAGAATCGAACCGAACAGCACGTGCAGCAGATCCACGCTGGAACCGCGCAGCGAGACCAGCGTGACCCCCAGCGCCAACGATCCCAGATAGAACCCGGCGAAGCTGGCATCCTCTTTCAGCGGCGTGCGGCGGCTCACCAGGCCGGACAGCATCGCTACCGCCAGCCCGGCAATAAAGCCGCCCACGCCCATCGCCACCAGCGACATGCCAGAGATCAGATAGCCGATCGCCGCGCCCGGCAACACCGCGTGGGACAAGGCATCCCCTACCAGGCTCATGCGGCGCAACAGCAGAAACACGCCCAGCGGGGCGGCGCTGAGCGACAACGCCAGGCACGCCATGAGCGCGCGGCGCATAAAACCGAATGAGAGGAAAGGATCGATAAGCGCATGCCACAGCATCATGGCGCCACCGCCTGCAGATCCGGCTGCCGTTCGGCGGCGTGATACCTCGGCACCTGTTCCAGCACCCGCTCGGCCGCGCCCCAGTGGCAAGCCTGCGGAGTCAGCAACAGCGCCTGCGGAAAATGTTCGGCAACCATCGACATATCGTGCAGCACGGCGATCAGCGTTCTCCCCTGCCGGTGCAGTTGCGCAATTACCTGCAGCAAAATCTGCGTGGTGGCGCTGTCGATGCCGGTGAAAGGCTCATCCAGCAGGATCAGCGGCGCCTGTTGGACCAGCAGGCGTGCAAACAGCACTCGCTGCAGCTGGCCGCCGGACAGCTCGCCCACCGGGCTGTGCGCCAGCGCACTCATGCCAACGTTCGCCAGCGCCTCATTGACCTGGCTCGCCGCACGCTTGTTCATACCGCCGAACATGCCGCTTTGCGGCCAACAGCCCATCGCCACCAGATCGCTCACCGCGATGGGGAACTGCCGATCCAGCTCCGCCTGTTGCGGTAAATACGCTCTGCGCGGTGGCTTTCCGCCGCTAAAACTCAGGCTGCCTCCCAACGGCGGCAACAATCCGGCGAAGGTTTTCAGCAGCGTCGATTTCCCTGCCCCGTTGACGCCCACCACCGCGGTGAGCGATCCTGCGGTAAACTGCCCGCTCAGCGGCGGGAAAAGCGGCGTGGCCCCATAGCCTATCGCCAGCTGACGCAAGGTAATCATGGCAGCGAGACCGCCCAGAAAATGCCGAGCCACAGCAGGGCCAGCAGCGCAACGGCCCCCGCACAGCGCACGGCAGCGGAGGTGGTAAACAACGAATTCAGTGACGACGCGGCGTCATGTTGTGAAGAGGGAGTCAATGTCGTGATCAACGCGATGAATTAATGGTTATAATATAACATCACACTCACTGCGACGTCTCAAGCCCTGCCGTGCCAATTAATGCAACGGAACGTAACAGCCCCGCGCAGCGCGCTCTCCCCCGCCACGTTCCCCCTTATCAACCTCAGGGATATTCCCGTTCGACAGAAATGTTGGCATAGGGTAAAGAACAGCGGTAAATCGAAAAATTTACCGACGAGGCCGGAAAAGGAGTAAGATAAGCAGATAACATTGCTGTTGGCCAAGATTAATGCTTGTTACCCTTGCCTGTAGCCTGGAAGTGAACGCACTTTCTGTTAAAAAATTAAAGAAAGTGATTAATGACAATATAGCGGAGTTAGTGCCGGCGCTGACCAGCGGACTCAGTTTTTATTCTGAAAGCGCACGCTATGCCGAGGATTCATTAGAAATACTTGATATAGTGCTACAAGATGACGGCGGTTATTCAATGAGTTATCGCTATAAGTGGGGCATTTTTAATGCCTGTCTGGATATCAACAGCGAAGATATCATCAACGACAGCGTCCGGTTTCGAGTGACGGAGCGGGGTTTAATCTTCGACATCATTGATAACTCACGCCCATCAACTGCGGATGAATTGTAAGTTTACGTAATAACTGCAGGCCAAACGCGAAAAAATGATTTATATTCATTTTACGGGAAGTTTATTTAACCACCGTTAAGCTGCCTCCGTTCATGATGTAAATCAGCTTACTCACATAGTGTTATCACACCGCAATTAAGACTTACGGAGGGGATGATATGGATGAGTATTCGCCTAAGCGACACGACATTGCTCAGCTCAAATTCTTGTGCGAAAATTTGTATGATGAAGGTATCGCGACCTTGGGAGACAGCCACCACGGGTGGGTCAACGATCCGACATCCTCCGTCAACCTGCAGCTTAATGAGTTGATCGAACATATCGCTTCGTTTGTGATGAGTTATAAAATTAAATACATGGACGAATCAGACCTGTCGGAGTTAGTCGAAGAATATCTCGACGATACTTATACGCTGTTCAGCAGCTACGGTATCAATGATTCCGACCTGCGCCGCTGGCAAAAGACCAAGGCGAGATTATTCAGAATGTTCTCAGGAGAGGACATCTGTACGACAATGAAAACTTAGGGGATAATTATTCCCGAGCTATTTTACGGTTATTAAACTAAAAGGCCACCATGACTAAAACCGACTATCTGATGCGTTTACGTAAATGCACCACGATTGATACTCTCGAACGTGTTATTGAGAAAAATAAGTACGAGCTTTCCGATGATGAACTGGAGCTGTTTTACTCAGCGGCCGATCACCGTCTGGCGGAGCTCACCATGAACAAACTGTATGACAAAATCCCCACCTCCGTTTGGAAATATGTCAGGTAATCAGGCCCCAACGCGTTGAGCCGATGCTTTTATCGGCTTCAATGTCCACGTTGAATACGTATTTTTCCTATTGACAATGAAATGTTAATTACGTTCATCTTTATCGTTAATAATAAATAGACACACTTCTCTGTTCCTGTTCGGGGTATAACGCGATTAACGCGTGATGACTCTCGCCCCTGCTTAATGTCCACCAGCGTAACGGCAATGCCGCCAACTCCCCTATGCTCCTCGCGGCCACGCCGCCGCACTGCCTCCCGGGCGGCGTGATCGCCCCGTAAAATCAGAGCATGCGGCGCAAAATCGCCTGCCGGGCAAAACAGTGGTGTTTAATCACCGCCGCGACGTGCAGCACGATCATGGCCGACAGCGCGATACACGCATAACGGTGCACGGCGAAAAAGAAGCGGTTAACGTCGAGATTTGCAATCGGGCGTGGGAAGTCAATCGCGCCGAAAACGGCAAAGCCGTGCTCCAGCATGAGGAATCCGCTGAGCAGCACCACGAAAATCAGCAGGTAGAATATTTCGTGCAGCAAATGCACCAATCCCTTCTGGTGCCCTTGCAACATATCGCCATAGGGCACCTTCGGCCGGAAAAAGCGCCAGATAAAGCGCGCCGCCATCAGCGGCGTCAGCACCAAAGCCAACGACATATTGGTCACGGAGAAAAAAGCGAAGATGCGCGCATCCGTCATAAAATGCAGCGAATAACCAACGATCATTACGTAGATCATGACCGCGGCAATGCCCCAATGCAGTAACCGACTGAAAAGATCGTAACGGGCAGGTTCGTGTGACATAAAACTCCTTGAAAAGCGGCCATCGCTGGCCGCTTGGCTATCCGATTTACGCTTACTTTTTCAGGATCCAGGCATCCTGCCAGTTGGATCCCACGCCCGGCTCATAATGAGTCGCGCCGCTGTTCCACTGCATGCAGTAACCGCTGTAAGGGAAAGGTTTGCACTGATACACCTTGCCGTCCTTCGGCTGCAGCACCGTGGTGCCGGCGGTGTATTTACTCAGCTCGTTCGGGAAGACGAAGTTGTAGTCGCCGTTGCCGCCACCGCCGGTGGAGTCTGCTTCCAGGTTGAAGTTTTCGATATCAGGCTGAATGCTCTGCCCGTTGTCGTTGCTGGCGATCACTTTCAGCATGTGGTGGCCTTCGCTGACGTTGGTCAGCGCGATGGTCAGCGGCTGGCTGGCGTCTTCCAGCGTCTCTTTCACATAGCCTTTCTCCGTCTGGCCATGATCGTAAACGCGCGCTTCAACCGTCAGCTTGCCTTTGACCTCGGCATTGAAGGTCAGCTGGGCTTTGCCGTCCTTGATCTTGGTGCTGGACAGATTGCCGATGCGGAGCTCCTCGGTAATGGCCGGCGTTTCTTCCTCATAGGAGATCACTACGCTCTTCATCGGGCTGCCCTGCTTGGCGAAGACCGCGTTGTTGCCAAATACCGGGTTGACGTTGCCTTTGCCGTCTTTCACCCCGGCGCGCACCGCTTTCTGCTCGACGTTGATCTTGGTAGCCAGTGCGTGGCTCCAGCGGTTTTTGTCGGTCAGCGCCTCGCTGTCGATCGCCAGCTCGGTTTTCATCGCCAGCACTTCGCCGCTCGCGTCGAAGAAGCGAGCGATCACTTTATCGCCAACCTGCAGGTTTTTACCGGTGAGGGATCCCTGCAGCTGCTTGCGCCATTCGGATACGACGCCGTCATCCTCGAAGTTGACGTCAACCACCTGATAGAAACTGTTCACCGTGTCATTGATTTCCCACACGCCGTAAATCACCTGATAGCCGGTTCTCTCCGGCACCACGCACTGGTGCACTTCGCGATCTTTTGGCGCCTGAGCATGGCCATCAACCTCGCAGAACGGCTCTTTTTCGAAAGCCTCGCGCGACAGCGGCTTGTTCACGTCCCAGTCTTGTTTGGTGATGTAGTAACGCCAGTTATTGGTTTTGTGCTTGGCGGTGTGGTACCAGGTGAACGTCTGCGGCCCCGGCTTCATGGTGTTCAACGCCCAGACGTTGACGCCCTGGCGGTCCAGCGGTTCGAAGCCATTAACTCCGCCGCTGGCCAGCTGGCCGTCGAGCGGCGTAGCGCCGCCAGGGAAGCCGGAAATCTGCTCAACGCTCTGCGGTTCCCACTGCGCCCGGCCGCAGTCGGTGTTGCTGCCCAGCTTGCACTTGTAGGCGCGGCTTTCGGGAACTTCGATATACCCATGCGACCAGGCGGCCGACGAGGCAGCAAGCGTTGCCATCATCAGGGCGATTTTGGATAATTTCATTACGACTCCAGTTAAATTTATTGGATTCCAACTGAGTGAGAAGAAACTCAAAGAGATGCGGCGATACCGCGAGAGGAATAATAAGTAGAAGCCCTGAACGCCCGGCACTTAGAATGCATTAAAATAATAAAACCTAATACGGCCAAGATATTAAATGGCATGACAAACGTTTAAAATAATCCGGAAATCGCGAAGCGCCGCCGTACGGCGAAAGAAATAAGCGCACCGTTCCTATTCCACAGAGAGAATAACGTGACATTGAAAAATATCGCCGCAGCGGTCTTGGCCTCCCTGCTGCTCTCCGGCTGCCAGCACGCCGCCAAATCGGCCCCTGACGCCGCCGCCCAACGCGACCAGCTGTCGTCGCTGGTCGGCGCCGGCGTGTTTTTGAGAGAGCGTTGCAATCGCGCCGACATCCCGGCCGACGATAAGCTCACGGCGGCGGCGCTGCAGGAAGCAGAGAAAAAAGGGTGGTCACCGGCGCTCAATCGCGCCCAGTTGCTTGCTGCAGGTCAACACGTCGCCGTACAGCTGGCAGCCGACGCCACGCCGCTGCAGGAGAAGTGCAGCGAATTCAATCGGTCACTGGCGCCCTTTTTAGCCCAGCTCCGTTAGCCCCCCAGCGGCAGCGCAAACCATTGGCAGGCCACCGCGCCTGCGCCCGCCGTCGCCAGCCCCGGCCCGAAAGGCAGGGGCTGAGTTCCATCACCGCCGCGCCATACGCGCAGCAACAGCCACAGCAGGCTGCCGGCGGAGGCAAACAGCAGGATCGACGGCAAAGCGGCATACCCGCCCCAGGCGCCAAGCGCCGCCAACAGTTTAAAATCGCCGTATCCCAGCCCCTCGCGGCCGGTTGCCAGACGAAAGACCCAATACAGCAGCCACAGCGTCAGATAGCCCGCCATCGCGCCGACAACCGCCGCCGGCAAAAAGGCCGGGTGCGCCAGGCAATGCCACAGCAACCCGCCCCACAACAGCGACAGCGTCAGGCAATCCGGCAGGAGTTGGCGCTCGCTGTCAATCGCCGCCAGCGCCAGCAACAACGCAACAAACGCCAGCATGAAAAACCAATCAACTCCGATGCCGAGACGCCAGGCCAGCATGATTCCCATCAGCATCAGAAATAACTCCACCAGTGGATAACGCACGGAAATAGGGCTGCGGCAATAACGACAGCGGCCACGCAACAGCAGCCAACTTAATAATGGAATATTATCGAACGCCGATAATTGTTTTGTGCATGACGGGCAAAATGAACGCGGCCAAACGAGATCAAACCGCTCGGCCTGCGTCGTTTCTATTTCACGCTCAAGCATGATAGGCAGCCGATAAACGACCACGTTAATAAAACTGCCGACGCACAGACTCAACACGGCGCTAAATAACAGCCAGTGTTCATCCGCCGCCGCGTTTAGGGCGAATAGCATGATTTTTTCTGATTCCTGATGATTCGTTAGCGTTGGTTACATCGACGGCTGCGTCGTCACCTGCAGCCGGCTGACCTGCACTACGCCCGGCGCCTGCCCCGCGCGCTCCACGGTGAGCGCGAGCACGCGGATACCGTGCTCGCGCTGCAGGGCAGCCAGCCACGACAGCAGGCTTTCGAACGGCACGGGTGGCAGCCTCACCAGCATCTCCGCGTCACTTTCCGTCAGGTCGGCGATAGGAATGCGGTACGCTTGCGCGCTCTGCCGCAGCCGCTCCGGCAGTTGCTCGCGCGCAGCGGCGCCCGGCGGCAAGCGAGCCTGCAGTTGCTGGATGACACGTGCCTGCCCCTGCAGCGCCGCCAGCCGTTGTGCGCTTTTCTGCGCCAGTGAAAATTGATACAGACAGTAGCCGCAGGCTACCAACAACAACAGGCTTAACAACACAGCCCGCCGCAACGCCTTATCGCGCCACCCGATATTCATCGCTCACCTCTCACCGTCAGGACCGCCTGGTTGGGTGCGCCGCCTTCGCTGAACGTCATGCTGACCTCGCCATCGTTAACCGGTGCCGGCAGCGGCACGTCGTTTCTGTTCACCGTCACCACCAGACGATCGTCGGCAGCGTCGAAAGCCAGTGCCTGCAGCTGCGGGGGCGCCCATAAAGCGAGTGCCCCGGCCGCGTAGGGCAACAGCCTGAACAGCTGCGGCGCATTCAGGGCGTCTTGCATACGCCGCACCTGCGCTTTCGCCGCCTGTTCCGCAAACGCCGGCGCGGTCTGGCCAGGCAGCAGGCGCTGAGACAGTACCGCTATCCGGCTCTCGTTCTGCCGGGCCATCTGTTGGTGATGCAAACCGCCCACCAGCAGCGAACCGCTGAGCAACAGCAGCGCGCAGACGGTCTTATCGGACAGGCGACGCAGCCAGCGTACGCTCGGTTTGAAACGCCCCTGCAGCAGCGTGGCGGGGCTGCTCCAGGCCTCTTGCGCCAGTTGCCAGAGCGGATCCTCGTCAATGCGCGCCGCTTCCCAGCCCGCCGGAATTTCCCCGCCGCAGTGCAGACACCAATCCGGCGTCGGCAACGGAGTGCAATCCCGCCAGGCATCGGGCAGCGACATGCTCTGCCCACTCCCCGTTCGGATCAGCCAGCGATCGCGCCAGCGCAGCGCGCTGCATTGGCCCGGCAGCGGCAATGCCAGCACGTCGGGCAGCATTTTATGGGCGCGAATGCCGCAGGCGCTCAGGCGCTCGACCCAGCCCTGCATCTGCGCCAGCGCGACGCCGGCGAGGGTGAAATCACGCTGCGCCTTGCCCAGCACCGCCCAGTGCATCCGATCGGTATCGGTCAACAGCCCGGCCTCGTGGGCGTAGGCCAGCGCCAGCGGCGTCGCCTGCCGGGCCTTGCCCTGGAATGTCGTTTGTCTCAGCACCACATGACGGGCAGGCACCAGTACCACGACCCGGCTGCCCTGCGCCATGGCCGCCAACTCGCCGCCGCCGGCGGTCAGATCGAGGCGGGCGCCAAAGCGGCAGCGCGTCTCGCCGACGTGGCCCCAGCGCACATCGGCCATCGAGTCCTCGCTCAGCGCGATAAGCAGGATTGTGTTCGCCACCCTTTACCCCTCCCCTCTGTCGAACTGGCGTCCGCTGACCGTGATGCCTGACTGGCCCGGTTGCCACGCGCTGACGAGCCGATAGCGCCCGTCATTCAGCGTCAGCTGCAGCTGCGCAATCCAGCGGCTGTCGTCGAACTTCAATCGCTCGTCGAGAGCGTCGTCATCCAAGGCTTGCAGCGCTTTTTCCTGCGACAAAAAAGTCAGCGTCTGCCACCCCTGCGACGGGCGGGCCGCCAGCAACGTCCGCAGCCGTTCTCCGCCCAGGGCGTTCATCAGCATCGCCCGCAGCAGCGGCAACCGGGCCTCATCCACGGCGTCCGGGTTGATCTGCAATTCAGCATCCGGCGCCGCACAAAGCTGCGGCGCGAGGCGCAGGTATAGCTCACGATCGATACCGGCCAGCTCCCGCAGTTCGCTGATATCCCCCATCAGGTACCCTTCGCCATAAGCCCGGGCGACGATCGCATCGGCAATCGCGCCCGCCTGCGCGTCGGCGATCCCCAGGTTGTTCAGTAACAGCATGAATATCCGCCTCTCTTTATTGGGGGGAGCCCCCTCGCTATCTCCGACCTCCGTTGAGCCGGCGGCGCGGATCAGGGCGTTTACGTTGAAACAGGCATCGACCCGGCGCAGGCGTATCGCCACTTCCCCCTCTTCGGTACGCATACTGAACGCCGGCCCAGAGGCTCCCCAGGCCTTGCGCTGCTCTCCTGCCTGCCGCCACCGCTGTTGGGCGTAGATCTCCCCGCCCAACAGCAGCCATTTCGCCCTCAGCCGATCCTGCTGAGACTGGGTGCGCGCCAGCGAACGCTGCCAGTGGTCATTGATATTGACCGCCACGATCGCCATCAGCGACATCATCAGCAGCACCATCAACAGCGCCATACCGCGTTGTTTTTTCATCATGGCCTCGCCGAGGGCAGCGCGATGATGCGCCGTATTTCCCCCAACGCGGGGGTTTCGACGGTGATCTCCACCGCCTGCGGCAGCAGCCCGCCGGCGTGCCAGGCCGTCAACCATTCGCCTTGCCGATAAAAACGCAGGCGGAACCGCGTCACCTCCGGCAGCAACAGCACGCTGCGCGCCGTCGCCTGCGGGCTGCTCAAATTCGGGTAACTGAGGCGCTCCAGCCGCCCCTGCCGGTGGCGATAGGCCACCCGCTCCTGCGTGGCACGCGGCAGCCGGGCCTGCGGATTCGACCAGCCGCTTCGGATCAGCAACAGCTGAAAATCCACGTCTTCCCCCTCCGCCGTCTGCAGCACCGCGAATTCCGGCGCCGCCGGCCTGCGTTTATCACCGATCGGCGCACGCACCTGCGCATGAGCAAAATCGCGCTCGACGATCGCCAACGCCCGTTGCAGCTGGGTCAGCTGCGTCGATTTGCGCTGGGTAATTTCGTCGTTTTTCAGTACGCCCCTGAAGACCGCTAGGGCGGTGAGCGACAGCATGGCGAACAGGGCAATAGCCAGCAGCATTTCCACCAGCGTAAAGCCGCGTTGCAAAGCGCGCTTCATGGCAACCCCCGGTAAGCCTGTAACTCCGCCAACACGTTGCGATCCTGCGGATCGCGCCTGACTTCGATCGCGATCGCCCGCATTCCGGCGTCGCTGGTTTCCTGCCCGCGATAGCGCCAGTGCCAGGTCTCACCGGCCATCACCGTGGTGCCCGAATGCCAGGCCAGCGTCGGCGGCTGCGGATCGAGCTGCAGCAGCGTCAGCTGGTTGTCCGCTACCCACAGCGCAACGGTCTTGGCTTCGATCTCGCTCAGGCTACGCACCTGGCCGCCGGTGCTGTTGATCAGCGCCAGGCAACCGATGGCGAAGATCATCAAGGCCACCATCACTTCCAGCAGCGTCATGCCCTGCTGGCGTCTCATTTTCCGCGTCATCGCAACGAATGTCCGTCGTTTCAAATACGAAGTAACCGGGCGCCTGCAATCGCCACAGGCACCGCCCCTGCGACAGCGCTACGCTGAACGCCGTGGTTTCGCCCCCCGGATACAGCCACACCTGCGGCGGCCGCGCCGCCGCGTCATCGAGCGCGACGGTTTGCCCTTCAACGCTCAGCCACAGCGCGATGCCGTCCGGCAGGGCGTATGCCTCCCGGCTCGCCTGTCCCGCAGCGGCAACGCTGCGCCAACCGCCGCTGCCGAACGCCACGCCATAACTCACCCCTTCGCGCTCGGCCCGCTCGGCGAGGGCATTCAACCAATGGTTCAGCCGCTCCCCCTGCCGTGCCAACGCTTTCTCATCCGCCGGAAAACTCAGCATCACCAGGCCGCTGGTCACCCCCAGCAGCAGCAATACCAGTATGATCTCCAGCAGCGTAAAGCCACGTATACGCCTCATGGCGCGTCGGCGTCGGCCACCCAGTTGCCGATATCGTCATCGGTGTCGGCGATGCCGTCCGGCCCCAGAGAAAACACGTCCAGCTTGCCGTGACGCCCCGGATTGCGCAGACGGTACTCCTGCCCCCAGGGATCTTGCGGCAACCGGCGGATATAACCGTCTTCGGGATAATTTCTCGGGATCGGCGCCAGCGCCGGCCGGGTCACCAGCGCCGCCAGCCCCTGTTCCGCGCTGGGATAACGCCCGTTGTCCAGCTTGTACATATCCAACGCGTTCTCCAACGCGACGATATCGCTGGCGGCCTTTTGCCGATCGGCCTTCTCCTTATTTCCCATCAGGCTTGGAATGGTCAGGCTGGCCAACAGCCCCAGAATGACGATCACCACCATGATTTCCAGCAGCGTAAATCCTCGCTGCCGCGACCTGCGCATCTTGCTGATATGACTCACTTTACTCTCCATTAACGGCATGATTAGCCGACCATATTATTGAGCTGCAATATCGGCTGCAGGATGGCCAAAATGATAAACAGCACCGAACCGGCCATCGCGATCACCAATAAAGGCTCAAACAGCCCCAGCGCCAGCGTGACTTGCCGGCCGAATGCCTCCTGCTGCATCGTCGCCGCCCGTTCGAGCATCATGTCCAGCTCACCGCTGCGCTCGCCGGACATGATCATGTGCCGCATCATCGGTGAGAACAGCGCGGTGCCCTCAAGCGACGGCGACAATCCTTCGCCCTCCCGCACCCGCTCCATCGCCGCCAGCAGCCGTTCGCGGGCGGCATCGTTGCCCAACACGCCGGCGCTGATGCGCATCGCCTCCAGCAACGGCACCGCGCTGGCGTTCAAAATGCTCAGCGTTTTGGCGTAGCGCGCCGTGTTCACCGCCAGCGACAGCTTGCCGACCACCGGCAACCGCAGGATGAACGCATGCCAGCGCACGCGCCGCGCCGGATCCCGCAGGCGATAGCGGAAAGCGCCAAGGCCCGTCAGCACCGATATCAGCGCCAACGCCCCCCATCGGCGCAGCCCGTCGCTGGCGCCGAGCAGCATCCGGGTCGACAGCGGCAAGGTCTGCTTCATATGCGCAAACTGTTCGATCACCTTCGGCACCACCGCCGTCAACAGGATCGCCACCACGCCGATTGCCACCGCCGTCAACACCATCGGGTACACCAGCGCCTGCACGATTTTGTTCTTCATTTGCTGGCGCTGTTCGACGTAGTCGGCCAGCCGTTCCAGCACCGACGCCAGATGGCCGGAAATCTCACCGGCGGCCACCATGGCGCAATAGAGGCGGTCAAAAATCTGCGGATACTGACCCAGCGCCTGCGCCAGCGGAAAGCCCTCCAGAATGCGCTGCCGCACCTGAGCCAACGCCGCCTGCAGACCTTTTTTCTCCGTTTGTCGCGCTACCGCCATCAGCGCTTCCTCCAGCGGCAGCGCAGCGGACAGCAGCGTTGCCAGCTGCCGGGTCAACAGCGCCACATCACCGCTGCTCACGCCGCTCACCCAGCGGCCGGCAAACATGCCGGCGAAAGCGGGCCGCCTGCGCGCTTGCACCGCCAGCACCTGCCACCCCTTTTCACGCAGGCGATCGCGGGCGTGGCGCAGAGAATCCGCCTCCAACACGCCGCGCTGGGCGCGCCCCTCACGATCGCAGGCGCGATAATCAAACTTCATCGCCGTCCCCTTCGCGCGTCACTCGCAGCACTTCCTCCAGGCTGGTCTCCCCGGCGCACATCTTGGCGATCCCATCCTGGCGCAGCGGCAGATAGCGTTCGGCGGCCAGTTTCGCGATGTCCAGCTCGCCATCACCGCGATGGATCGCCATGCGCATCGGTTCATCCAGCACCAACAGTTCGTGCAAGCCGATTCGGCCGTGATATCCCTGCCCGCCGCAGGCCTCGCACCCCAACGGGCGCCAGCAGGTCACCGCCTGTGTCGGTGGCAGCCCCAGCAGGCGCCGCTGCGCGTCAGGCAACGCATAAGGCTCACGGCACTGCGGGCACAGCCGGCGCACCAGGCGCTGCGCCAACACGCCGCTGAGCGAACTCGAAAGCAGAAACGGTTCGACCCCCATGTCCCGCAGCCGGGTCACGGCACCGATCGCCGTGTTGGTATGCAGGGTCGACAGCACCAGATGCCCGGTCAATGAGGCCTGCACCGCGATCTGCGCCGTTTCGCCGTCGCGGATCTCACCGATCAGCACCACGTCGGGATCCTGACGCAGCAGCGCGCGCAGCCCGCGCGCGAAGGTCATGTCCACCTTGGGATTCACCTGCGTCTGCGCAATGCCGGCCAACTCATATTCGACGGGATCTTCGATCGTCATGATGTTGCGCTGTTCATCGTTGATCTGGCTGAGCAAGGTATAGAGCGTGGTGCTCTTGCCGGAGCCGGTCGGCCCGGTGACCAAAATGATGCCGTGCGGCTGGCGGATCAGGCGCAGCAACGCCTGCTGGTGCGCCGGCGCCATGCCCAGGCTGGGCAGTTCGAGCCGCACGCCCTGTTTGTCCAACAGGCGCATGACCACGCGCTCGCCGTGGCTGGCCGGCATCACCGACACCCGCACGTCAATCGCCCGCCCGCCGACCTTCAGCGCCATGCGCCCATCCTGCGGCACGCGCTTCTCGGCGATATCCAGCTTCGACATCACCTTGATGCGCGACACCAGCAGCGCCGCCAGCTTGCGCTGCGGCGCCAGAATCCGCCGCAGCGCGCCGTCGATGCGAAAGCGGATCACCAGCTCGCTCTCGTAGGTTTCGATGTGGATATCGGAGGCGCGCTCTTTGATCGCCTCGCTCAGCAAGGCGTTGATCAAGCGGATAATCGGCGCATCGTCCTGTTCGTCCAACAGGTCTTGCTGTTGCGGCAGCTCCTCGGCCAGCGCGTAAAAATCCAGTTCGCCGCCCAGGTCGTCGATCATTTTCTGCGCCTGGCCGCTTTCCTGCTGGTAGTGCGCCACCAGCCGTTGATCAAAAGCCTCCGCCTCCAGCCGGGCCAGCGCCGGCTCGCCGGGCAGGCAGCGGTAGGCCTCCATCAATGCGGCGTGGCTCGTGTCAGGGTGACAATAAATTTGGATACCGTGCTGCCCGTCAACGGCCAGCACGCCATGCTGGCGCGCCCAGGAAAAAGGCAGCAGCGGCCCCGCAGAACGGGGCTTCACGGGCGCACTCCCCGCAAATAAAACGCGTCGATACTGGCAACGGTGGCGAGAAACGCCCGATTGTCGAGCGCCTTCTTATCGCCGGCGATCTCACCGCGCAGTGCGTCATTCAGCTCACGATCGTCCTGCTGCTCGGCGTCGAACTTGCCTAACTTGCGTTGGCTCTGCCGGGCATATCCCTCGGTGCTGCGAATGATGGTCGGGCGGATAAACAGCATCAAATTACGCTTGCTCGCTTTGGTGGCGGTCGAGCGAAACAGCGCCCCCACCAGCGGGATCTTGCCCAGGATCGGCACGCTGCTCTCCAGCTCCGAGTTGGACTTGTCCAACAGGCCACCCACCACTACGGTTTCGCCGCTGTCCACCAGAACCGTGTTGTTAACCGTGCGGATATTGAAGGTCGCCCCCAGCGAATCCGGCGTAGCGCCGGCGCTGTCGGCAACGCTGGAGACCTCCTGTTCGATCTGCATCAGCACGGACTGGCCCTGGTTGATCTGCGGTTTGACCTTGAGTTTGATCCCCACCGTCTTGCGCGACACGGTATTGAAGACGTTATCGCTATTGGTGGTTTGCGAACCGGTCAGGATCGGTACATCCTGCCCGACGCTGAATTCCGCTTCGGCGTTATCCAGCGTGACGATGCTCGGCGTGGCCAGGATATTATTTTGGTTGTTGCTGGCGATGGCGGTCAGCAATACGCCCCAGTTACCGCTGTAGAAACCGGTCATCAGGCCGTTGGCCTTGCCGAACACGTCGCTCATGCCGTTTTCGAACCCCGCCGACACCCCGGGCATCTGGCCGGCGAACTGCGTGCCGCCACCGTATTTGTTGGCCCACTGCACGCCGATGTTCAGCCCCTGCCCATCCTGCACTTCGACGATCACCGCTTCGACCAGCACCTGCGCGCGGCGCACGTCGAGCTTGGCGACCACCGCCTCCAGATCGCGCATCACATCCGGTGCGGCGGTGATGATCAGCGCATTGGTCTGCTCATCGGCCTTGATCACCACATTTTTCAGCAGCGCCACGTTGGCGGCGGCGCTCTCCTTCTCGTTTTGCAGGCCCGCACTCACGCCGGTCAGCACCTCGACCAGGCTCTGCGCCTTAGCGTATTTGAGAGGGATAACCTGGGTATTGCCCTGGGTGACGCTCTTGTTATCCAACTGGTCAATCAGTTCTTTGGCGTGTTCGCGGCTCCGATCGTCCCCGGCGATCATCACGCTGTTGGTCCGCTCATCCGCCACCAGCCGCAGCGAGCTCGCGCCGGCCGTGCGCCGCTTGCCCTCTTCGCGAAACAGTTCGTTCACCATGCGCGCGATCTCCGGCGCCGCCGCATGCTTCAGCGCGAGAGTTTCGACCCGATTGCCATCGTCCTGATCCATCTCCCTGACGAGCTCGAGCAGGCCATTGACCACGCTGGCCCGGCCGGTGATCAACAACGCGTTTCCCTGCTCGTAATGCGCCACGCTGCCCACGCCGATGCTGTCGTTGAGCTGGCGCAATATCGGCGAAACGTCTTTGGCCGCGATATTGCGCAGCGGTACCACGCGCATCACCACTTCATCCCCTTCGGCGATCGCCTCACCGCCGTTTTGTGCCAGCGCGGCTCTTTTTCCCTCTTTGGCGGCGATCACCTTCAAGACGTTATTGGGCATGCCGATGACCGTATAGCCATAGACATCCAGCACGTTGAGAAAGAACTGGTAATACTGCTTCTCGTCGAGCTGTTCATAGCTGCGCACCGTGACCTTACCTTTCACCGCCGGATCGATAATGATGGTTTTGCCCAGGTTTTTACTGACCGTATTAATAAATTCCTGAATGTCCGTGCCTTTGAAATTGGCGGAGAATTGCTCCGCGCGCGCCGCGCCAGCCAGCACAATCATGACGGCCATCGCCGCTAACGCGCGCCATAAGCCGGCGCTCCAGCCTGGGCCGGAACGATAAATAAAATGCGTAATCACAATGTCGCCTTATGCTATAAAACACCCCGCGCCGAAACGGCGCGCCGGCTACTCTTTAAACGTCAGCGTGGCGTAATAGCCGTTTTCATCGAGCAGTATTTTATTTTTCACTATCCGCACGATGACGGCATTGCTGCCGGCCAGACGGTCGCCAACGCCATAACCGGTTTGCTTGCCGCCATGCTCGACGATGACCAGGCTTTTTTTGGCGTTATCGCTGAACAGCAGACCCGCTATCTTGCCAAGCGCAGCGGCTTCCGGTGCGTTAGCCAGCAGCTCGGCATCGATCGCCCATTCGCCGACTTTATACCCGTGCGCCTTTTCGCCGTCTTTCGCCGCTTGATAGCGGCCAAACCAGTGCGCGTCATTAATTTTTCCGATGTCCTCTTCCTGAGGAAAGACAATATGACGCCCCGGCCCGGGCGCGTTTTCACGGCTCGGCTCAACGGGCGCGCCATCCCCGGCCATCATTCGCCATCCCAGCTGGAGCATGAACGCCAGATTCGTCAGAAAAAAAAGAAGCATAAAAAAGTCTATCAACCGTTTGCTCACGGCACCCCCGGTTATTCAACGGCGCCAACGCTAAGCGGAAATACCGACCACCATCGCGACGGAAAACAGCAGCGTGATGACCAGAGCCACTTTATAATTCACGGCGTCCAGCCACGTTCGCCGGCGTTTATTAACCGATGACGACGGGCATTCCCCCTGCAAATTAGCGGCCGCACGCTCGCAGGCTTGAAAGCTCAACATCACGCCAAATCGGGGAATGGTCTTGATCACCTCGCCGGGAATACCGTGGCGGGAGAGCAAAGAGCGGCATTGGAATATCATCTGATAATAGTTATTGTCGCTGATGGTCTCATGGTTGCAAAACCAGACAGCGCGAATAATGTCGTTCTTCTTATAAATACCGCTCAACAGGCACAGCATGAAGCGCCGCTGTAATTCGGTCATTTCAATGAGCACATTCTCTTTTTTAAACAACAGCGTTTTTTCATTGTTGTTTAATATCACCAACTCATTTTCCAACAGAGTCTCGTTCAGGGCAATGTTATGTATGTCCATCTCTCGCCTATCAGTTTAATGAAGTTCAAAGGCTCTCTGTGCCATCACCTTTGCACGCATGCGGCGAGATGCATTCTCAATGAAGGTTAATGGTTCGCCGTTTCAAGAGCGGCCTCAATTAATCATGCGAAAAACATTCATGCAACTTATTTCTTTAAAATAAACAATATAAAATTAATATGGCCGAATCACATCACCTTAGATTCATTAAATCATTTAAAAACATGATGATAGCGGGTTTTATAAAATAGCTAAATCACCATTAAATTTGATTAATGATGAAGAAAATAGGCATTCACGCATAATAACCCATGTTATTAGTTGCGTGCTAAAAAGGCAGGGCTCGAGGATGTAAAGGGTAACAGAAATACACCTTAAGCTCACATACAAAACGAGATAAAAATCAGGATTCGATATTACATAAAAACATCGGCGAGTAGGCATTGCTAAACATCAACGTATTCTTGTCCACGCTGCGAATATGATAAAACGTCGATTCATTGCTGAAAAAGTAAGTATACACCTCTTCCGGCAAGGTATCGCGCGGTGAATAATTCACCTCACCATAGTGGAAACGATAGAAACTGCCTTGCGAGACATAGCTGAAATTAACCCGTCGGTTGACGAAATACTTCTCTTCACCGTCGTTGGCCAGGCCCGACAAGATCATCACGCCCTTATCGCCCGACAAAAAGATGTAGTTTATTTTTAGCGACAGCTGGATGTCATCGTGTGCCGCCTGCGCGTCCAGCGAATTGAAATAATTGAACGTGGCGTTCGCTTCGCAGGAAAAATCACCGAACTCATGATGGCTGCGAACCAGGGAATACACCACGCTGCCAGTCAACACGCACAGGCCGACCAGCGTGGCTGACAAAATATTTAACTTTTTTTCCATGCCCGGATGTACTCGCTCTCACAATTATGCAAAACGGCCGCACTGTCCTTCGTGCATTTGGCGATAAACTGGCGTCCGCTGTCTTCATTGGCATTATGAGAACGGTTAACCTTGGTAATGACAATCTCACCGGGGCGGCAACGCTGGCCATAAAGATCGTTCCTGGCCAAAAGCCGGAAATAATCGTCCTGCCTATGCCCGAAGAAATTGCCGACATAGTAGATCGGGCAACCGTTAATGCTGCCAAGATACGACAGCACCTGCTTTCTTTCGCCGTCGCGGTGGTGCTTGTAATAGATGAAGCACAGCACCAAGAAGGACAAAGGCACGACGATCGATAAGCTGCGCAGCAAAATAAAAAGATAGTGGCTGTTTTTTGGCGGCTCCGTGACGGGAGAAACGGGCGCCTCGGCGGTTTCAGGCGGCTCAGGGAAATCAACCGACTGCCTATTGATCGGAATAATTCTATTTAGTCTATACCCCTTTTTGGATAGGGTGACAATCAACCGCTCGTTGAAACCAACAGACGCCAATGCACGCCGGGTCAAGCAGATATATTGGTTTAGCGTCGCTGAAGAAGCGCTCAATCCATGATCGGTCCACACCTGCCGCAAGAGCGTTTCACGGCTCACCGCCTCATGGCTGTGTTCGAGCAAGCATTTGAATACCCTTGCATTTACGCTGGATAAGAAAACTTCCCGCCCTTTCGTTATGCTCTTTAATGAACCGTTTTCAGTGTTAAATGTAATATCTTTATCAATGATATAAATCATATTGCTGCCTAATTTCACACCCGTGGACCATTCAGGCTTCTCTCTGTCCTATAACGATCAACTTCAACGCCATTTATCACTACCGGCGCTCGAAATAATAACGGAAAAACGCCGAATTAACCCAAATCAGCTTATATTTCAACCTCAAGATAATTGCCATTTCATTCGATGATGCCGAGAAAATGAAAATACGGTGCGCCAACATTATTAACACATAATATATTATTTAGGTAAAAATCTCATCGGATCACTTGTCTCCGCATGATGAGACGCATCACGACTGCGCTTCTTTCAACGCACATGCCCCCTTCATTCGCCCACCCAGAAACATTATCAATAATAATCATTAGACACATCACCAAAAACTTAACGCCGACCCCAACAAAAAACAAAAAAATGATAAATAACAACAGATAATATATAAAAAATCTTTCATCAAGCCATAAAATCCAAATTTCAATGCGGGTTGATCTGGATCATTCCCCATCAAACAAATAAATAATTATAAACAAACTTCACTATATTCAACTGCCGATAGCGTCTAAAAAACTCAACCTCACCCTAAAGGAAACACGATGACGATTGGCAGCAGCTATAACTACCCCGCACAGCGCGCCGCACAACTGGCGGCCGCGCAAAAACTGCATACCTCCGGCGCCTGGGGCAGCCGTTATCCAAACCCGCCCGATTTGTCGTTCGATTACCGCCGGCTGGTAGAGCAAACCGGCGGCATCGCTCAGGCGACGGCGCCGGACCATAAGATCTGCATCATCGGCGCAGGTATCACCGGCCTGACGGCGGCGCGCGAACTGTATCGCTGCGGCTTCAATAACGTGACCGTCATGGAGGCGGGCGACCGCATCGCCGGCCGCCATTACACCATTACTGACGTCGCAAACCAGGGATTGGCGACCCGCTACGCCCCCTTCGAGATGGCGGCGATGCGCATGCCTTACTTTAATCTGACTGGAGAAGCGCCTGACGATGGCCGTTCGCTACTGGCCTACTACGCCAGTGAATTTGGGCTTTCGATTCAAGATTTCCCCAACCCCGGCACGCGATGGGTCGCTTCAACAGGCATTTATCTGCAAGAAGGCCTGGTGCACGGTGGCGTTGAACCGATCATGCAGGTATGGGTCAACCCTGATGGCGCGACGCCGCCGCCGACCGCTCAACTGCAGGCGGTGTTCGACAAGTGGAAGACGTTTGAAAAACTGATGGTCGACAAAGTCAGTGAAACTTATGGCTCCGACGATTGGGAGGCCATGTGGCAAGCCATTGTCGAGACCTATTCCCGCACGGCCTTCCGAGACTTTGTCAAAGCGCCGGCCATCGAGCATTGGGATCCGGAGAACCCGGGAAACTTCGGTGGGCTGGCGATGAGCGATGAAGAGTCCAACATTTTTTATTCCATCGGCTTTGGCGATGGCAGCTGGGGTGCCTTCTACGATGTTTGCACCCTCTACCCCTTGCGCACGGCGATATTCGGTTTCGGTAGCCAGCTGCAGCTCATCCACGGGCGTTATGATCCGGACGGCGCCTTTAATCCCGGCCCCTTTGCCGAAGAGCAGACGCTGCCGGACGCCTATGGCCGCCGTTTTGAAGGCCCCCGCTACCGTGGGGTGCGCACGTTTGACGACTGCATGCTGTTCCTGCCGCCGCAGGGCAAAGCGCAGTCGTTCTATGAGCACGCCATGCAGCGCCAGGCCGGGTTTGCCACGCAGCAGCGCGTGAAGCGCATCGAAAAACGGGATAACGGCGTGCGCGTGCATTATGCCGTCGGCGGCGCAACGCTGTACGAGGATTTCGACTCGGTGGTGGTTACGGTGCCCTCCTGGATCCTGGAGGTCGATGTGGAACTGCAAGGTTTCTCGCCACAGCAGCTGCCGCAAACCATCACCCGTGCTTACAAAACCGCCCATTGGGAAACCAGCTGTAAGGTTTATGCGCCGTTGGATCCGACATTTTTCACCGATCCCGGCAATAAAATCCCTCAAATTCTGGTGACCGACACCTTCGTTCACGACGTTTACGCCTATCAATACAGCGTCGGCGGTTATGAAACGCCCTGTATTCTTCTCAGTTATACCTGGGAAGACGACGCCACCAAACTGGCGTCTTTCAGCGACGCCGCTCTGGTCGAAAAATGCGTGGCGGAGCTGGACCGCATCCTGTTGCGTTCGCAAAACATCGGCCAACCCATTTCACCCTACATTCAAACCGAGCACGCGCGCGTCGTGCGTTGGATCACCGAGCCGAACTCGCTCGGCTGCGCCAAGCTTTACCGTGCGGGAACCTATGCCGATGCCATGAGCCTGCTGGCCTACAACCGCGACACCGCAGCGCACTCCGGGCTCTATTTGGCCGGCGAGTCTTTCTCCGTCGATGCCGGCTGGACGGAGCCTTCGCTGCGCGGCGCCATTGATACCATCATCAACCTTTGCAACAACACCGGCGCGCACTTCAACGGCGGATTCAGCATGAACGATTACCCTCGCTACCAGGTGTAATCGCATTACGTCGCGCAAGGCGATCGGCCGGATCGCCTTGCGCTGTCAACTCACCGCGCGGCGGCCAGGAGCTGCCGTGCCGTGTCTATCAGCAACCGATCCCGCCCTTTCGCCGCGATCAGCTGACATCCCACAGGGAGTCCATCCAGCCGCCCGCACGGGATAGTGATCGCCGGCAGCCCCAGCAGATTCCATATGCTGGTAAGGCTGAGCAATGCGTCGCGAACGCCGCAGGCGCGCCCGTCGAGAAACAGCGTCCGCGCATACAGCGCCGGCGCGCAAACGGGCACCGTCGGCATCAGCAGCACATCGCAGCGTTCGAACAGGCGCGCGAAACGGCGCGACAACACCTCACGACGCGCCAGCGCACGCACATATTCCCATCCTCTGACCTCGCGCGAAGCGACGAGCCGCTGCAACACTTCGGGCTGAAAGAGCTCCGGCCGCTCAGCCACGCGCTCGGCGTGCACCTCATAGGCCTCACTCTTTTGTATCTGCCCGAGAATCAGCTGCATCTCACTTGCCCACGGCGCGATCTCGGCAGCCACCGGCAGCCTCCGCCCACAGACTGCACGCAGCCAGGCCTCCGTCATCGTGACGACCCGCGGATCCTGCGGGCCAAAAGCCGCCGACGGCACCCAATGCAGCCGCAGCCCGGCGACGTCGGCCACTGTCGACGGCGCAGCGTCGGGCACTAATGCCGCGTAAACGGCGGCGACGTCGGCGGGAGAGCCGGCGATGATCCCCACGTGATCCAGGCTGCGCGAGAGCGGGAAAACCCCCTCGGTTGAGACGGCGCCATAGCTGGGTTTAAACCCCACCGCGCCGGTCAACGCGGCGGGGATCCGCACCGAACCGCCGGTATCCGTGCCCAACGCGACGGGCACGATGCCGGCGGCCACCGCAGCGGCGCTGCCGCAGCTCGACCCACCCGTCATTTTCGACCTGTCCCAGGGATTGCGGGTCGCCCCCTGCAAAGCGCAATCGCCGGTCGGGCCATAGGCAAACTCGTGCGTCATCGTCTTGCCGAGTATGATGGCGCCGACCTTTTTTAAGGCCGCAACGCAGCCGGCGTCATGCTCAGGCACAAAGTCCCGAAAATGCGCGGACCCCATGGTCGTCGGCATACCGGCCGTCATGATGTTGTCCTTAATGCCGACGGGCACCCCGTGCAATATGCCCAAATCCTTCCCCGCCGCCAGCAGGCTATCAGCCTCGGCTGCGCTGCGCCGAGCCTGTTCCGCGGCAACATGAGCGAAGGCATTCAGCACAGGATCGATCGCGGCGATGCCGGCCAACGCGTGTTCTGTCAGCTCAACCGCGCTCGTTCGCCGGCTACGCAGCGCCTGCGCCAGTTGTTCCAGGTTTTTTCCCGCAAAATAACCGTCCGTTAATGCAACATTCGCAGTCGTTAGCGACATAGTGAATTCCTACAGATAAAACGATGTGCGCGGCCGTTAATGCCCGCCGCTCCCCGGCAACAGCCCCAACGCCGGCACGATCAGCAGTGTACTGAACGCCATTGACAGCACATTGCCCACATAAGGATGAAAATCCTTGGGCAGACGGCGAGAAAGCGCCGCGGCCAAAGGCGGCCCCAACAGCGCGCCTAGCAAAGCGCCGCCGACGATCGCCGTCGCCGTGCCGCCATAGGCCAACACGGCGGCCGGCGCCACCGACACCACCGGGATGTAGGTGGGATACCAGCCTTTGGCGATCCACTGGCGCCGCCAGACCACGACGCCAATCGCGGCGGCCAGCGCCTGGGCCGTCAAAATTTCCGCCAAAAGTCCGGAACCGTAAGCGGGCGACAAGGCGTTCAGCGCGGTGGCCAACAGCACCCCCGCAATGAGGCCGGCGCTCGCCCACTCATTGCCAAAGAAGGGCGATTCGGTAAAGTCCGCCAGCATCCTGCGCACGATCCAGCCCGGCCCAAAAACCTGTTCAGGAGGAGCTGCGGCGACGATCGGCGGTGCGTTGTCGTGGGCCGTCAGCCACGGCAGGCGGCGATACAGCATAAACGCCGTCACGCTTCCCAACGCCATGCCGCCCACGTTACCGATCACCCCCGGCAGCGCCAACGGCGCGAAGACAAAGTTGACCAACAACAGCGAAGACGGCGTCACCAACAACGCCCCCAGTACCGCGCCGACAACGGCGATTTTCCATCCCCGGCCATACATCAGCACCGTCGCGGCCGGCAGTGAAACAAAGGCGACAAAGGTCGGTTGCCACTCTTGCCCGGCGCGGATCGTCCACCCCCACAGCAGGTTGCTGAGCACCAACCCCAGCGTCGAACTGAGCAGCAGCCAGGGCCATAGTCCCGTCGCGTAAGAAATGGCGAACCCCTGCCAGCGCTTGCCCCTGCGGCTCGCCCGCCAGGCCAGCGCACCGCCGGCCAACATGCCGAGAGAGGCCAGCTCATGTTTATAAAACGTCGCCTCGCTCATATCCCCCAGCACCCACCTCAGCCAGGCTAGCGGCGCCGGCCACTGCGCCAGCATCGACGCGTAATCGGGCCAATGCGCCGTGCGCCCCACCGCCGCCGCCAACTGCGCGGCGAGCGCCAATGCGGCCACCAGCGCGGCGGCAGCCGCGATATTCAGCGCCGCCGTCCCACATTTTATTCCCCGGGTTGAAACCGACCTGTTCTCCATAAGGGCCGCCTCACCGAGGGAATGCCGGATGAACGCGATAGCCCAGCATCGCGTCGTAAACATCGGTGCGGCGATCGCGATGCAAATCGTTCAGACTGTTCCAGATTGGCGCGCTGCGGGCCGCGCACAGATCGATATCCGCATATAAAATGGTTTCGTCTTCCGCCGACGCGATCGCGCCGATAGGCCAACCGTTGGTGCCGGCAATCAGCGAACACCCCAGGAAACGTTCGCCGCGATCGCTCCCCACCCGATTCGCCGCAGCGATAAAGACGTTGTTGACGTGCGCGGCGGTCATCGTCAGGTAAGACGCCATGCAGCGGCCGGCTTCATCAAACAGCGGCGGAGGCGTCCACACCCAGTTATTCACGCTGCAAATGATATCTGCGCCTTGCTGCGCCAACAGGCGGGGCACTTCCGGGAACCAGATGTCCCAGCACACCAGCATGCCGATGCGCCCGATCGGCGTATCGAACACCGGGAAGCCCAGATTGCCCGGCGTAAACCACAGCTTTTCCAGATTCCACAGATGCGCCTTGCGGTAGTGGCCGATGAACCCGTCGGGGCCAACCAGCACGGCGGTATCGTACAGCTGCGCGCCATCGCGCTCCGCCACGCCGGCGACCAGATAAACATCGTGCTTTCTGGCGAAGTCCATCCAAACCTGAACGCTGGGGCCGTTTGGCACCTCTTCGGCATGGTCGAACGCCTCTTGCCGGTGGGTAAACAGGTATCCGGTATTGGCCAGTTCGGGCAGTACAATCAAATTCGCCCCCGCCGCAGCAGCCTGCTGCGCCAGCCCCAACCCGTATCGCAAGTTGCGTTCGCGGTTCTCCGTGCCCACCTGCGGATCGAACTGAACGACGGCGACCCGCACCGGACTGACACTCGATTTGTTATTTTCGTCCATTCTCTTTTCCCCGGTTGTTCTTGTCATCATCATCAACCCAAACGTTTGGGTTGACCAATACGCCTTTACCCAAACGTTTGGGTTTGCTAGGTTTATGATCGTAAGCCAACCAAGTCAATACGAGTTGTTGTTGTTTTGTTAAATAACGTGAGCCGCATCATGGTTAATAAATGAACATGGGCCGCGTTGTGATCGAATTCGTGGCATGATGACGATGCCCGGCGGCATATCGCCCTGCGCTGTTTCCGCCAATTCGCCCAGCCAAGAAGGAAAGCATGGAGAACACCGATAAACCCATTACGCTGAAGGCGCTCGCCGCTCGCCTGGGCATGCATGTTTCCACCATTTCCCGTGTGTTGAACGGCTCGCAAGATGACGCTTCTTTGGCAGCCTCGCCGGAAACCGTACAGCGCATCAGACAGCTCGCCACAGAATTGAACTATCGCCCCAACCCGCACGCCACCAGCCTGAAGACGCAGCGCAGCCAGGTGATTGGCGTTCTGGTGCCTCGCCTTTCCGATTTGGTGCTGGCCACCATTTACGAGGGCATTGACGAGGCGGCGGCCAAAAGCCGCATATCCACCTTTGTCTCCAATACCCACGATCGGCCGGATACGCAGCAAGAGCGCGGAGAAATGGCGCTGGCCAGGCGGGTGGACGGCCTGATTATCGGCGACGCTCACCTCACGTCGGACAATCGCTTTCTGGCGGACATCGCCGCGCGAGGCGTGCCTTTCGTGCTGGTCAGCCGCCGCGCCGGCGAGCATTGCGCCGTCACGTGCGATGACTATCGCGGCGGGGAGCTGGCGGCGCGACACCTGATAGAGCAAGGGCACCGCCACATCGCCGTCGTCTCCGGCGAACCCTTCGCCAGTACCGGTCTGGACAGAACGGCCGGCTTTATCAGCTACTGCCGCCAGGCCGGCATTGACATGCCGGACGCCAACATCATCCCCAGCCATTTCGATACCGCGTCCGGTCACCAGGTCGGCATTCCGCTGCTCTCCGGGCCGCGGCCACCAACCGCTGTTTTCGCCGTCAACGACTTTCTGGCGATCGGTTTGATGGGTGCGGCGCGCGACTGCGGATTGACGCCAGGCCGCGATATCGCCATCGTCGGTTTCAACGATACGCCGCTGGCCGCCCAGTTGCCGATCGCACTGAGCAGCGTGCACTCGCCGATGCGGGATATGGGCTACCGCGCGATGGAATTGCTGTTGAAAAAAATGAAAGGGGAAACGCCGGCGTCGCTGAAGCTCGAGCCACAGCTGGTTATCAGGGAAAGTTCGCGCGGCACGCCAGCCCGGTAATCAGGGCGTACGATGACGGAAAATGGCGGGCCGAAATGGGTGGAGGCCCTGCCAGCTACATCCCGGCACACACGTCACCTGCTGCGGCTGCTTCCTTCCGGACCTGACCGAGTTCACAAGTTAGTGTTGCGGGAGAACCAACAGGGCCCCCATTGACGGCTTCTGTACTCCGAAGCGGTGGGCATTATCGGCGATGCCCTATCAAATAGCAAGCCAACCGGGACCAACCGCTGTTTTCTTACCCACCTGCGCTGTGGCACACTCTCCGCCTGGGTTTTGACTCGCGCAGGAACAGCAACATGCAACCAGAAGACGCCTCTTTCAGCCAGCGGGTATTCCACATCGTGGCCGCCATTCCTTACGGCAAAGTCACCACCTACGGCGAAGTTGCCCGGCTGGCCGGTTCACCGCGCGCCGCGCGTCAGGTCGGCGGCGTGCTGCGGCGTTTGCCGGAAGGCAGCACGCTGCCCTGGCACCGGGTGATCAACCGCCACGGGCAGATATCGCAGCAGGGAGAGGATTTTCAACGGCAGCGGCAGGCATTGCTGGCGGAGGGGATTATTTTCGGCCCGCACAGCACGGTCGATTTCGATCGCTACGGCTGGCGCTGGTAAAACAAAACAGCCTTTGGCCGAAGCGCAAAGGCTGTTGATTTCATCTTGCTGTACCGCAGTAAGATTACTGCATGACGGTTGGCGCAGCCTGAATCGGCACACCCTGAACCGGAACCAGCAGCAGATCGGCACGGGTGCCGTTGCGGTTGACCACTTCCTGGATGGTGTCGGTAATAAACATCAGTCGCCCTTTGACCGTCACCGCCGCGCTCAGAATGATACGCGCATTCGGTTGGATGTCGGACGGGTTATACGGCAGCGTAAAGCTGAACGGCGCCTGTTGCCCTTCAGTGCGTACCGCGCGCTGTGCAATCACTTTAGACGGCGCATCCGCCAGCGAGGCGTCAGAGAGGGTGACCGTCAGTACGGCGTCCGGCGGCAGCGCAATGCGCTGACGTATATTAACCGAACCTGTCACCGCCGGGCCCTGAATCTGCGTTTGCGCAGCTGCCGGGTTACCGGCCGCCTGTGTAGGCACATAAGCACTCTTTTGCGCGCATCCTGCCAGCGTGATCGTCAGTGCCGCGGCACCGCCTACGATTTGCCAGAGTTTCATGGATCGGTCTCCTTTTTTATTATCAACATGTTGGTGGCTTTCACCGCCGTACCTATTAAACTTAGCACAAAACACTGACAAATCCACTTTGCTCCACCTATTAATCACTTAGCCTGTCCAAAGCGCCCACTATTAAGAGCATTCTCATCGGCCCCATAACGCAAGATGTTGACGCCGCGCCGTGATATTCCGCACACTGCGCAAAATGATTATTAGAAAGGTAACAACTTTATGAGCCAGGCATTGCAAAACCTCCTCGATCTGCTGGATCTGGAGAAAATCGAAGAAGGGCTGTTCCGCGGCCAGAGTGAAGACTTGGGGCTGCGTCAGGTGTTCGGCGGGCAGGTGGTCGGCCAGGCGCTGTACGCCGCCAAGCAGACGGTGCCGGACGAACGCAGCGTGCATTCGTTCCACAGCTACTTCCTGCGCCCGGGCGACAGCAGCAAGCCTATCGTTTACGACGTGGAAACCCTGCGCGACGGCAACAGTTTCAGCGCACGCCGCGTCAGCGCCATCCAGCACGGCAAACCTATCTTCTATATGACCGCCTCCTTCCAGAGCCCGGAGGCAGGTTTTGAGCACCAGAACCTGATGCCGGACGTGCCGCCGCCGGAAGGGCTGCTGTCCGAATCAGAGATCGCCCAAAAGCTGGCGCATATGCTGCCGGAAAAAGTGCGCG
This sequence comes from Serratia sp. SSNIH1, assembly GCF_002935055.1. NCBI lineage: Bacteria > Pseudomonadati > Pseudomonadota > Gammaproteobacteria > Enterobacterales > Yersiniaceae > Serratia > Serratia sp. SSNIH1. The sequence goes on along the minus strand of NZ_CP026383.1, from coordinate 1,562,461 downwards.
AAAAATTTATCGGCCAGAAGCCGATCGAAATGCGCCCGGTGAAATTCCACAACCCGCTGAAAGGCAGCGTGGAAGAACCGCATCGCTACGTCTGGTTCCGCGCCAACGGCAATATGCCGGACGATCAACGCATCCACCAATACCTACTGGGCTACGCGTCGGACTTTAACTTCCTGCCGACCGCGCTGCAGCCGCACGGCGTCGGCTTCCTCGAGCCGGGCATGCAGGTAGCCACCATTGACCACTCCATGTGGTTCCATCGCCCGTTCCGCATGGATGACTGGCTGCTGTACGCGGTGGAGAGCACCTCCGCTTCCGGCGCACGGGGCTTTGTACGCGGTCAGATCTACACCCGCGACGGCGTCCTGGTCGCCACCACCGTGCAGGAAGGGGTGATTCGCCAGCGCGACGCCTGATCCGCAGCATAAAGAAAGGGGCGATGTTTCCATCGCCCCTTTCGGCTTCATCATTATTTTAGTCTTTAGCGCACTGCCCTGCTTCGAGTCTTATTGGTTGTAGGCGCTCTCGCCGTGGCTGTTGACGTCCAGCCCCTCGCGTTCCTGCTCTTCCGGTACTCTCAGGCCCACCATGGCGCCCGCGATCTTGAAGGCGATAAAGGCGGCGACGCTCGACCACACCAGGGTGATCAGCACGCTCACCAGCTGGATCCAGACCTGATGGCCCATCGTCACCCCTTCGGCGTAGCCGGTGCCGCCCAGCGAAGAGGCGGTGAACACGCCGGTCAGCAGGCAGCCGACGATGCCGCACACCCCGTGCACGCCGAACACGTCGCAGGTGTCGTCCACCTTCAGCCATTTCTTCAGCGTCACGACGCCCCACAGGCCGGCGACGCCGCCCACCAGGCCGATGATCAACGCCCCGCCCACGCCCACGGTGCCCGCCGCCGGCGTCACCGCAACCAACCCGGCGATCATGCCGGAGCAGGCGCCCAGCAGCGAAGGCTTGCCGCGCAGCACCCATTCGGCGAAGGTCCAGGAGAGAATGGCGCCCGCGGTGGCGACCACGGTGTTGAGGAATGCCAGGGCCGCAATGCCGTTGGCCGCGCTGGCGGAGCCGGCGTTAAAGCCGAACCAGCCGATATACAGGATGGACGCCCCGGTAAACACCATCGGCAGGTTGTGCGGTTTGAAGGCCTCTTTACCGAAGCCGGCACGCTTGCCGATCAGGTAGGCACCGACCAACCCGGCGCTGGCGGCGTTGATGTGCACCACGGTGCCGCCGGCGAAGTCCAATGCGCCGTCGGTGGCCAGGTAGCCGCCGCCCCACACCATGTGCGCGATCGGCAGATAGGACAGCGTAAACCACACTATCGCGAAGATCAGCACCGCCGAGAAGCGAATGCGTTCGGCGAAGCCGCCCACCACCAGCGCCACGGTAATGCAGGCAAAGGACGCCTGGAAGGCGACGTGGATCATCTGGCTGATGCTGCCGGTGACGCTGTCGATGCCGATGCCTTTCAGCATCGCCGTTTCGAACCCGCCGAACACCGCATTGCCCTCGCTGAACGCCAGGCTGTAGCCATACAGCACCCACAGCACGCAGACCAGCGCGAAGGTGACGGTGACCTGCGTCAGCATCGACAGCACGTTTTTGCCGCGCAGCAGGCCGCCATAAAACAGCGCGATGCCCGGCAGCGTCATGAACAGCACCAACGCGGTGCAGATCATCATAAAGGCGTTGTCGGCCTTATCAGCGACCGCCGGGGCGGCCAGGGCCAAAGAAGGAACCAGGGTTACCGAACTCAGGCCCAACATGGATAACAGTCTTTTCATTATCAATCCATCCCCATCACTTAACTGAGTTCGCGGTTACAGTGCCGATTCGTCGGTTTCGCCGGTGCGAATGCGGATCACGCGTTGCAACTCGGCAACGAAAATTTTGCCGTCGCCGATTTTGCCGGTGTAGGCGGCTTTGCTAATCACATCAACCACTTCATCCAACTGATCGTCAGCGATGGCGATGTCGATTTTGACCTTAGGCAGGAAGTTGACGTTATATTCGGCGCCGCGATACAGCTCGGCGTGCCCCTTCTGGCGGCCAAAGCCCTTCACTTCGGTTACGGTCAACCCCTGAATACCCACGGAGGACAGAGCCTCGCGCACGTCCTCCAGCTTGAACGGTTTGATTACCACGGTCACCAGCTTCATATTGCCCCTCCACGAATTAAGCCCAAACTCACCCCTGGTACGCGTCATATGTAGCAAGGCCTGTGCCAGATTTGATTTTGCATGACGATTCAGCGGATTAGCGGGAACGCGGGCACCATCAGGCCGCGGCGCCATACCGATACCCTGAATTGATTAAATATCGCGCACTGATTTGGTGCGCATCGCGTCGAAAAAGTGCAGAAAGGGGGCATGGTGCAGGCGGGTTGCCTGCTTGTGGTGCGTGGAGAAAAAAAGAAGGGCCGCGATCGCGGCCCATGCTCAGGCGGGTTGGCTCTCTTCGCGCACCGCTTCCGCCAGCTGCTCGCCCGCCAGCTGCAGCTGGTACATCTGGTAGTAGCGCCCCTGCTGCGCCAGCAGCTGCTGATGGTTGCCCTGCTCTACCGCCTGGCCGCGATGCAGCACCAGGATGGAGTCGGCATCGACAATGGTCGACAGCCGGTGGGCGATCACCACCAGCGTGGTGTGCTCGCGGATCGCACGTAGCGCGCGCTGGATCGCCTGTTCGGTGCCCGAATCGATATTGGCGGTCGCCTCGTCGAGGATCAGGATCTGCGGCGCCTGCACCAAGACCCGCGCCATCGCCAGCAGCTGTTTCTGCCCGACGGACAGGTTATTGCCCTGCTCCCCCAGCCGAGTGTGAATACCCTGCGGGAAGCCGCGCACCAGACTCGCCAGCTGCACCGTTTCCAGCGCCTGCCACACGGCGTCTTCCTCGATGTTGCGCCCCAACGTAACGTTGGCCAGCACCGAATCGGCGATCACCACCGGATCCTGCTGCACCATCGCCACGCCCTGGCGCAGCGTGCGGTGCGACAGGCTGGATATCGGGCGGCCATCGAGACGCACTTCCCCCTCGCTGACCGGGTAATAGCCCATCAGCAGGTTGGCCAAGGTGCTCTTGCCGCTGCCGGTATGCCCGACCAGCGCCACAAAACCGCGCGAAGGCACCGCCAGCGAAATGTGCTGCAGCACCTTTTTGTCCGCGCGGTAAGCGAAGCTCAGATCGGTGATGTCGATGCGGCCACCGGCCAGCGGACGATCGTCGGCACCGTAACTCTGCTGGCTGCGATCCATCAGCTCGAAAATGCGTTCACCGGCCACCACCGCCTGCTGCAGGATCGACTGCTGCGACGTGAGCTCGATCAGCGGTTCGTTCAGGCGCCCCAGGTAGTTGATGAAGGCGTAGAGCACGCCGACGCCAATCACCCCCTCGCCGCTGAAGCCGAACAGCATCAGCAGCCCGCACAGCACCAGCGCCGAAAACAGGCTGAGCAGCGGCCGCAGCAGGAAACCGTCGAGCCGCAGGGTCTGCATGCGCGCCAGATAGTGCGACTGGCTGGCGGCGCTCATGCGTTCGCCGAAGCGCACCTGCTGGCGGAACTGCTGAATCACGCCCATGCCGTTGATCACTTCGTTGAAACCGTCGTTGATGTCCGCCAGATAGCTGCGCACCCGGCGCACGATCGGCGTGCTGTAGTATTGATAGATGCCCATCACCACAAACACCGCCGGGAAGATGCAGACCGCCACCAGCGCCATGCGCCAGTCGAGGCTGAACATCGCCACCAGCATGGCGCCGATCAGCGCGGCGCTTTTCAGCACCGTGGAGACCACCATCACGTACAGATCCTTGATCACCTCAGTGTCGTTGGTGACGCGCGAGATCAATTGCCCGACCGGCTGCGTGTCGAAGGCGCTGAGCGGCTGGCGCAGCGCGGCGTCCATCACGTCGGTGCGCAGCCGCTGGACCACCCCCACCGCCGCCTGGTTGAACAGCAGCGCCTGGAAGTAGTGCAGCGCCGCCGCCAGCAGCTCCAGCAGAATATAAGCCGCCGCCAGCCCGCCGACGATCGTCAGCGGCAGTTGCCCTTTGGCAACGTAGTTATCGATAAAATAGCTCACCAGGATCGGCCCGGCGACTTCCGCCGCCGCCGCGATCCACAGCATCAGCACCGCCAGCCCCAGCGGTTTGCGGTACGGCGAGCCATAGGCCAGCAGCCGCTTCAGCGTCGGCCACAGCTTTTGCACTTTATTCATCGGCCAACGCCTCCTCGCCGTTTTCCGGCGCTTCGTCCAGCGCCGCTTCCAGCTGCTGATAACGGTACATATCGCGATACCAGCCCGGCTGCGCCGCCAGCGCCGCCGGATCGCCGCGCTGCGCAACGCCGCCGTGCTGCATCACCAGGATCTCGCTGGCCTCGGTCAAGGCCGACAGCCGGTGCGCGCTGATGATCACCGTGCGATCTTGCCCCCAGCTGCGCAGGTTGTGCAGGATCTGGTGTTCGGTACGGCCGTCCACCGCCGACAGCGCGTCGTCGAGGATCAGGATCTCCGCATCCAGCAGCAGCGCACGCGCAATGGAGATACGCTGTTTCTGCCCGCCCGACAGCATCACGCCGCGTTCGCCCACTTCGGTGTCATAGCCCTGCGGCAGCCGCAGAATGTCCTCATGGACGCTGGCCAACCGCGCCGCCTGTTCAATCTGCGCCTGCGTCGCCCCCGGATGGCCCAGCGCGATGTTGTTCGCCACGGTATCGGAGAACAGGAACGGCGTCTGGCTCACCACCGACAGCCGCGAACGCCAGTCGTCGAGTTTGACCTGCGGCAACGGCAGGCCGTGATAGCGGATCTGCCCTTGGTCGACGTCGAACTGGCGCTGGATCAGCGACAACAGCGTCGACTTGCCGGCGCCGGTCGGCCCGCACAGCCCCAGCATCTGCCCCGGCTTCAGCGTCAGCGCCACGTCATGCAGAGCCGGATGCGGGTTTTCCGGGTAGTGGAACGCGCGGATATCCACGTCCAGCACGCCGCGGCCGGCCGGCAACGCCTGCGGGCCGTCCTGCACCGCCGGCGCCTCGTCGAGCAGGCTGCGGATGCGGCTGTAGGCCGCGCTGCCGCGTTCGACGATGTTGAACATCCAGGCCAGCGCCAGCATCGGCCAGATCATCAGGCCGAGATACATCACAAAGCTGGTCAGCTGCCCGAGCGTCAGCGATCCGTTCACCACCATCCAGCTGCCGCCGCCGATGGCCAGCAGGTTAGAGGCGCCGATGGCGATATAAATGGTCGGATCGAAGCGCGCATCCACCCGCGCCACGTGCATGTTCTTGGCGCCGGTCTGCGCCGCCACCTCGGCGAAGCGGTTGGATTGGTGATCTTCCAGCCCAAAGGCCTTGATCATGCGGATGCTGGTCATGCTTTCCTGCGCCTGATCGTTCAGGCTGGAAAACGCCGCCTGTGCCGATTTAAAGCGCTGGTGCAGCTGGTCACCGTAATATTTGATGGCGATCGCCATCAGCGGCATCGGGATCAACGCCAACACCGTCAGCTGCCAGCTGATTTGGGTGCTCATCACCACCAGCACCACCAACCCCATCACCAGCGAATCCACCAGCGTCAGCACGCCTTCGCCGGCGGCGAACACCACGCGGTCCACGTCGTTGGTGGCGCGCGCCATCAGATCGCCGGTGCGGTGGCGCAGGTAGAACGCCGGGTTTTGCCGGCTGAGCTGGCGGTAAAAGTTTTCGCGCAGCTCGACCGCCAGCTGGTAGGAGGCGCCGAACAGCAACACCCGCCACACATAGCGCAGCAGGTAAACGACGATCGCGGTGCCGATCATCAGCCCGAGCCAGGCCATCAGCACGCCGGTAGACATTTGTTTTTCGGTGACGCCGTCCACGATGATGCCGACCAGCTTAGGCGGCAGCAGTTGCAGGATGGCGATGACGATCAGCAGCACCACCGCCCCGAGGTAGCGGCGCCACTCCCGGCGGAAGTACCAGCCGATTTGAGCAAATAATCTCACGCAGTTTGATTCCAGGGTTTTATGGGATTTGTCTCTTTTTCTGCTTCAGCAGAGCAGGATACCACCGTTGAGCCGCCCGTCCGGTGAACTTTTCACTCCGGCACCGGCAGCGCGGTGGTGTATTTGATTTTTTCCATGGCAAAGCTCGAGGTGACATCGATGAGGCCCGGTACGCCGTTCACCAGGCGCTTATAAAAGCCGTCGTAGCTTTTCATGTCCGCCACTTCGACCTGCATCAGATAGTCGTACTCCCCCGCCATGCGGTAGAACGCCAGCACCTCGGGCATCTGGCTGGTCAGTTGCACAAACGCCTGATACCACTCGCTGCTGTGCTGCTGGGTCTTGATCAGCACGAACGCCGTCAGCCCCAGGCCGAGCTTTTCGTTATCCAGCAGCGCCACCCGGCCGCGGATATAGCCCTCGTCCTCCAGGCGCTTCAGCCGTTTCCAGCACGGCGTCGAGGTCAAATTGACCGCATCGGCCAGCGCCTGCAGCGACTGGGTGCAATCTTGCTGCAGCATGCACAGCAGCTTACGGTCTGTTTTATCTAACATAGCGGCCACCAGGAGAAAAATTTTCTCTCATTAGGCGATTAAACAGGGAAAATGGCAATCCTTTTTTCCTGCCGACAGGCTATGCTACGCCATAAACCAGCCCCCTATTTTGAGGCCAAATCATGACAAACTCTTGGGTAAAATATGCTATCGGTGAAATAGAAGCGGATTTTCAGCGCTCCGCCGATACGCACCTGATTCGCCTGAACCTGCCGGCGTTTCCCGGCATCTGCCTGTATCTGAAGGATGAGAGCACCCACCCGACCGGCAGCCTGAAACACCGCCTGGCGCGCTCGCTGTTCCTTTATGGGCTGTGCAACGGCTGGATCACCGAGAACACCACCATCATCGAGGCCTCTTCCGGCAGCACCGCGGTGTCCGAAGCCTACTTCGCTCGTCTGATCGGCCTGCCGTTCATCGCGGTGATGCCATCCTGCACCGCGCGCCGCAAGGTGGAGCAGATCGCCTTTTACGGCGGCCGCTGTCACTTCGTCGATCACGCCGCCCAGATCTACGCCGCCTCCGAACAGCTGGCGAAAGAGCTGAACGGCCACTATATGGATCAGTTCACCTACGCCGAACGCGCCACCGACTGGCGCGGCAACAACAACATCGCCGACAGCATTTTCCGCCAGATGGCGCGCGAACCCTTCCCGGTGCCGAAACACATCGTGATGAGCGCCGGCACCGGCGGCACCTCCGCCACGCTGGGGCGCTACATCCGCTATCAGGGGCACGACACCCAATTGACGGTGGTCGATCCGGAAAATTCGGTGTTCTATGACTGCTTCCACCACGGCGATCGCACCCTGATCGGCAGCTGCGGCAGCCGTATCGAAGGCATCGGCCGCCCGCGCGCCGAGCCGTCGTTCATCCCGTCGGTGGTCAACAACATGCTGCGGGTGCCGGATGCCGCCAGCGTCGCTACCATTCACTGGCTGGAAGGCGTGTTAGGCCGCAAGGTTGGCGCTTCCACCGGCACCAACGTCTGGGGTGCGCTGCAGCTGGCGAAACAGATGCGGGAAAACGGCGAGCAAGGGGCGATCGTCACCCTGCTGTGCGACAGCGGCGAGCGTTATCTGGATACCTATTACAACCCGGAATGGGTCAGCAACAACATCGGCGATCTGCAGCCGTATCTGGCGCAGCTGGCGGATTTGTAACGCCAGGCTCCGGATAAAAAAAAGCCGGGTAGTCATACCCGGCCGGCTGTAAGGAGAACCTCATTCTTCGGGGGAATAGGTGAGGCAAGGTGAACGCAGCCAATGTTGTAAATAGTGGGCCACCGCCTGTTGCTGGCAATGGCCGATAACCGGTAGCTGCGGCAGCAGGGATTTCAGCTGCGGCAGGGCGTTCCCCATCACCACGCCGTGTCCCACCGCGCCCAGCATCTCTTTGTCGTTCATCGCATCGCCGAACGCCATGCAGTCGGCCATCGTCAATCCCAGGTGACGGCTCAGCCGGTCCAGCGCCGCGCCCTTGTTGCAACCAAGCGGCAGTACCTCCAGGCAATCGTAAGCGGAGAAACACAGATCGGCCTCGCCGCCCAGCTGTGCCCGCAGCTGCACCTGCAACGCCAGCAGCTCCTCATGCGGCGCGACAAAGCACACCTTGCTGTTGCCGAACGCCGGCAGGCGGCGCACGTCGGCCAGCTGAAAACGAAAGCCGCTCAGGTGGTGCGCTTGCAGCATCTCTTCCGGCACGGGAAACTCGGTCAGCCAACCTTCATCGCGGAACACGTGCATGCTGGCGCGGGTGCGCCAATGATGATGCAGCACCTCTTCGGCGACCGCCGCCGGCAAATCGGTGGCGTGCAGCTGTTGGCCGCGGTTGTCATACACTCGCGTGCCGTTGCCGGTGATCAGGTAACCCTGCAGCCCCAGCTGCGCCATGATCGGCTGCGCGTCGAGGTAGTGCCGCCCGGTGGCGAACGTCACCACCATTTCCCGCTCCACCAGCTGGTTCAGCACCGCCAGCGTTTCCGGGCCAACCCGGTGATCCGGCATCAACAGCGTGCCGTCCATATCGAAAGCTGCCAGGCGATACATAAAGACCTCTTGAATGTGAACGCGATTACAATCAGTGCAGTATGGGATGGTATTTGCGGAAGTAATAGTGAACAATTTGAGAAAACTGTTCCGGATTTCTGCCCATGCGCCTGGTTCACCGTCTCAGCCAATATCAACGCCTGTACCAGCAGCTCGGCAACGCGCCGGTCGCCGTGACCATCGGCGAGCTGGCGGCGATGTTCTACTGCAGCGAACGGCACGCCCGCACGCTGGTGCAACAGCTGCAGGATCAGGATTGGCTGAGCTGGCATTCGCAGCCCGGCCGCGGCAAACGCGCCCGCCTGCATTGCCTGAAAACCCCGGATGAACTGCGCGCGCAGCTGCTGCAACAGCTGCTGCAACAGGGCAACCATCAGGGGGCGCTGGAGATGGCGCAGCTCGATCCGCTGCACCTGCAGGATCTGCTCAGCCCGCACCTCGGCGGGCAATGGCAGGCCGGCAGCCCGACGCTGCGCATTCCCTATTACCGCACGCTGGAAGCGCTCGACCCACTCACGCTGACCGGCCGCGCCGAGCAACATCTGGTATCGACCCTGCACGCCGGGCTGACGCGCCTGATGACCGGTAACCCGGAACCGCAGCCCGATCTGGCGCACCACTGGCAGATTGGCGAGCACGGCCTGCGCTGGCGCTTCTTTCTGCGCAGCCAGCTACGCTGGCACAACGGTGAACCACTGACCGGCCAACAGCTGCTGCAAACGCTGGAAAAGCTGCAGCGCCACCCGCGCAGCCAACCCAGCCTGGCCAACGTCGCGCACATCAGCCTGCCACATCCGCTGTGCATCCAGTTCGATCTGCGCCTGGCGGACTATTGGCTGGCTCACCGGCTGGCGGAGCTGCCTTGCCTGATGACCCACCCGGAGCTGCCGACCATCGGCGCCGGCCCGTTCAAGCTGGCGTTGAATGAGCCGCAGCTGGTGCGGCTGGAACAGCACGCCGGTTACCATCTGCAGCATCCGTATCTGGACACCATCGAGTACTGGATCACCCCCGACCTGCCCACCGCCGGCGCCGACACCAGTTGCCAGCATCCGGTGCGCATCACCATCGGTCAGCAAGACGATTTGGCGCAGGCCAGGCCGGTGCAGCGCAGCATGAGCCTGGGCTGGTGTTATCTGGCGCTGAACCTGCGCCACGGCGTACTGAGCGAAGCCCAGGGGCAAAAGCTGCTGATGCTGATCCAGCAGTCCGGCCTGCTGAGCCGGCTGCCTATTCCCAACAGCGTGATCACCCCCAGCCATGAAATGCTGCCCGGCTGGCGTATTCCCAGCCAACGGATTGAGGAAGATGTCCCTCTGCCCGCCCGGCTGACGCTGCTGTATCGGCCGCCGGTCGAGCTGGAAACGGTGACGGTCGCGCTGCGGCGGCTGCTGGCGCAGCACGGCTGCGAGCTGGAGGTGCGTTACTACGCCGGTAAGCGCTGGCAAAGCGAGGCGCAGATCGCCCAGGCCGACCTGCTGCTGGCGGACAACCTGATCGGTGAAGCGCCGGAGGCGACGCTGGAGAGCTGGCTGCGGCAGGATACGCTGTGGCGCGGCATCCTGACGGAAAGCCGCTGGCAGCAGCAGCAGGACACGCTGCGGCAGATCCAGCAGCTGCAGGCGCAGCAACCGCGCTTCGCACAGCTGCAGGCTTATTATCAACGGCTGATGGCCGCCGCCATCATCACGCCGCTGTTTCACTACCAGTATCAGATCAGCGCGCCGCCGCGTATGCATGGCGTCACGCTAACCGCCCACGGCTGGTTCGATTTTTGCCAGGCGTGGCTGCCGCCGCCGGTGGACGACGCACCGGCCTGAGCCGAACCGCCCTGCGCTTGGCGGCCCTTTCTGCTACTATTGTCGCCGCAACGCAATTTTTATCCTGCCGCCCGAATGTGTATCGGGAGAGGCCAAAGCCCAAAAAGGTGATTTTATGAAGCGCGCGGTTGTCGTTTTCAGCGGTGGACAAGACTCCACGACCTGCTTGATCCAGGCATTGCAACAGTATGATGAAGTTCACTGCGTCACGTTCGATTACGGCCAGCGCCATCGCGCCGAGATTGAAGTGGCTCAAGAGCTGTCGGTAGCCCTCGGCGCCAAGGCACACAAGGTGCTGGACGTAACGCTGCTCAATGAGCTGGCCGTCAGCAGCCTGACGCGCGACAATATTCCGGTTCCCGCCTACGATCCCAATCAGAAAAATGCGCTGCCGAGCACCTTCGTGCCGGGCCGCAACATCCTGTTCCTGACGCTGGCGGCGATCTACGCCTACCAGGTGGAAGCGGAAGCGGTGATCACCGGCGTGTGTGAAACCGATTTCTCCGGCTATCCGGATTGCCGCGACGAGTTCGTTAAAGCGTTGAACAAGGCGGTGACGCTGGGCATCGCCCGCGATATCCGCTTTGAAACGCCGCTGATGTGGCTGAACAAGGCCGAAACCTGGGCGCTGGCGGATTATTACCACCAGCTGGATCGCGTACGCCAGGATACGCTGACCTGCTACAACGGCATCAAAGGTGACGGCTGCGGCGAATGTGCCGCCTGCAACCTGCGCGCCAATGGCCTGATGCAGTACCGGGCCAACCAGGCGGAAGTGATGGCGGCGTTGAAACAGAAGGCCGCTCTGGCCTGAGGCAGTGATGGCGGCAGCCTCTGCCGCCCGTAAGCTTACTGCAGATTATCCTTCGGCGTGAGCGCCTCCAGGTGCTCGCGCAATTCTCCTTCGATCGGCAGCGCACGTTGCGTTTTCAGATCGACACACACGAAAGTCAGCAGCGCGTCGGCCACCGGCGTCCCCGCCGGATCCTGCGTCACCTTTTGGCTCAGCACCCCGCTCTTGCCGTTGAGCTGCACCATCTGGCTGTCGATACGCAGCTTATCCCCCAATACCGCCGGGCTGCGGTAATTGATATTGATGTTCACCACGATGAAAGCGATGTTGTTTTCCGTCATCCAGCGGAACCCGGCCTCGTTCTCCAGCCATTCCCAGCGCGCCTCTTCCAGAAACTCCAGATAGCGGGCATTGTTAACGTGCTGGTAAACATCAAGGTGATAACCGCGAACTTTGATAAAGGTTTGCATAGGGAACGATCGCTCCTGCCTGGTGATTACAGAAAGAGGGAGCCGCAGCGGCTCCCTCGCCCGTTTGGTCAACGCGCCAAACTGGTAAGACCTGTAAAATGTAGCAGAGGAGTGACGGCCTCAGCGGCATTTTGCCACGCAGCCGCGACCGGGATCACATTTTCAGCCGGGTGCGGTTCTTCTCAAACAGCGCCGGCCCGATGCCCGGCACCTCCTGCAACTGCTCAACCTGGGTGAACGGCCCATTCTGCTCACGGTAGCGCACGATGCCTTCCGCCTTCTTCAAACCGACGCCGCTCAAGGCGGCGGCCAACTGTTCGGCGGTAGCCTGATTGATGCTGACCGCCGCCTCCTCGGCTGTCTTGGCCATCACCGATTGCCCGCCATTGCTCGCCGGTGCTGAGAGCATGGGTGCCGGCGCCTCGGCTTTATCCACCGCGGCAGCCGGCCCCGCCAGGCACAACAGCAGCGCGGTCAGCGCAGCTTTGATGTGATGCGGGTAACCTGATAACGCTGATTTTTTCTCAGTATGTTTCATGCTGTATCCTCCTTGTGTGTGACAGCAAGGCTACCTTGCCGCGGCGGCGAATATTCAGCAATCGGCGGATATCAGATGTGGAAAAGGCCGCGAAAGCGGCCTTTGTTTGTTGCACTGCGTTGCAGAAAAATGCGGCGATTACTGAGGCTGTTGCTCAGCGGCGCCCATTTTGATCTTGGCTTCTTTACGCAGGCTCGCCAGCAGCGAATCGAAGGAAACGCCGGTCGCGCCCTCTTCCATCTTGCCGACGAAGGTTTTCATTTCGTCTTCCGGCAGTGTGCCTGGCTTCACCGCATCAAGCGCGATCAGCACCACGTTGTCCTGGCGATCCTGCGACATGCCGTACACCAGTTTTCCGTCCTGCGGGTGCGGCAGCGCGAACACGCTCTCCACCAGCTGGCTGTCTTCCGGCGCGCGCGCCATCTTCTGCACGGCACCAAAGCTCAGGCCGGCGGCTTTCATCGCCTCGTCGCCCTTGCCCTGCTTCAGCTCAACCAGCAGCTTCTCGCCCTGCAGTTTCGCTTCCTGCACCGCTTTGTTGCGCTTCACCAGCTCGGCCACGCGGTCTTTCACCTGGTCGAACGGTTCGATACCTTCCGGCTTATGGCCGCTCACGCGCACCACGAAGGCGCGGTCGCCATCTACGGTGATCACGTCGGAGTTGCTGCCCGGCGCGCCGTTCTCGCCGATCAGCGAGCCGTCGAAGATCGCCTGCACGACCGGCTTGAAGTTCAGCGCGGCAGGAATGTTGTCACGGGTGAACCAGTCGCTTTGCGCCGCTTTCACGCCGGCCGCTTCTTCAGCCGAGGCCAAAGATTCGTTGTCGCTGGTCGCCGCTTCGCTCACCTTCTGCTGCAGCGCGTAATACGCGTCTACCGCTTTCTCCTGCTGCACTTGCTTGGCGATGGCGTCATGCACTTCGCTCAGCGGCTTCACTTTCTCAGGTTCGATATCGTTCAAACGCACGATCAGGAAGCCGACGGAAGATTTCACCACGCCGGACAGCTGCCCTTTCTCGGTCAGGTTAGCCTGCTTCAGCTCGTCGGCGGTGGTTTCCGGCTCCAGCCAACCCAGCTCGCCGCCGGTACGGCGTGAGATGATATCGGTGGATTTCTCTTTCGCCAGGGTGGCAAAATCGGCGCCCTTCTTCAGCTCGTCCAGCGCGGCGTTGGCTTCCGCCTCGGTTTTCAGCTGGATCACGCTGTAGTTTTTACGCTCCGGCTGGCCGTAGCTGCTCTTGTGCTGGTCGTAGTAAGCGCTGATGTCTTCTTCGCTCACTTTCACCTTGTCCTGCATGGACGCGGCGTCCAGCGAGATATAGCTCACCTTCATCTGCTCCGGTGCGATGAAGCTGTTTTTGTTCTGATCGTAATACGCCTTCAGTTCGTCGTCGCCGGCGCTCTGTTTCGCCTGCAGCGCCTTCAGATCGATGGTCGCCAGGCGCACATCGCGCTCCTGCAGCACCAGCGCCGCCATGGCTTGCGATTCGGACGGCAGCACGAAGCCGGACTCGCCGAAGGCCTGAATCAGCTGCTGATTGACCAGCTGCTGGCGCATCGACTGCGCGAAGTTGTCTGCGGTGTAGCCCATGCGGCCGATCAGGTCGAGGTATTTGGCGTTATCGAACTGGCCGTTGGTCTGGAAGTAAGGCGCCTTGCGGATAGCGTCCTTGATCTGATCGTCGCTGACCGCCAGGCCCAGCTTCTTGGCGTACTGGTCGAGCAGCATGTTGTCGATCAACTGGGACAACACCTGACGGCGCATCTGCTGCATGTAGCCTTCGTTGCCGGCCAGCGCGGAGAACTGGTCACCCAGCTGCTGCTGCATGCGGCTACGCTCGCTTTGGAAAGCCTGTTCCAGCTGAGCGCGTTCGATCGTCTGACCATTTACTTTCGCAGCATAATCGCCGGAGCCGCCGATCAGGTAGTTACCCACCCCGGTCAGAACGAATGACAGGATGATCAGGGCCAGGATGATTTTGAGCACGACGTGATTAGCAGCCGCGCGTAAATTGTCCATCATAGTGTGACAACACTCCGCTGTGATGTGGATTAACAACCCTTGTGCAGGCGCGTTCCCTGCGACAAAAATAAAAAAAGCGCATCAGTCCGATGCGCCTTGTATCTTACCTTACCAGCACCGCTGCGTCAGGTGATTGTTTATTACAAAACCCTGTTACGCTAAACGGTTAGACGCTAAATCAGTTTACAGCGTCTTTCAGCGCTTTCCCTGCACGGAAGGCCGGTACTTTGGCTGCCGCGATTTTGATCTCTTTACCGGTCTGCGGGTTGCGGCCGGTACGAGCCGAACGTTCACGCACGGTGAAGGAACCGAAACCTACCAGAGCCACGTCATCCCCTGCTTTCAGAGAGTCGGTAACGGAAGCGATTACTGCGTCTAAAGCACGTCCCGCTGCCGCTTTGGAAATATCAGCACCTGCGGCAATCTTGTCGATCAGTTGTGACTTATTCACTCTATCATCCCCTCTAGAATTCTATCGTCGCACCGAAAAATCCCTACGGTTGCGACAGCGCAGCTGTTATATCAATCCCATCGAACCTTGGCAAGCCACCGACTGGGTGGCAAAACGCGGGCCGACAGAGATCTAACTTAGCGGTACAAAAAAATACTGGCAAGTCCGAAATGGCTTGCCAGTATAAGTTTTATCAATGGTTTTTGCGATTCGTCACTATTTTGCCGCTACCGGCAGTGCGCCGAAGGCCGGGTTTTGCAACGCAATGTTCAAAACTTCATCGATTCGCTGCACCGGATGAATCTCCAGATCGGCGATAACATTGTCCGGAATCTCTTCCAGATCGCGCTTGTTCTCGTAAGGGATCAGCACGGTTTTGATGCCGCCGCGATGCGCCGCCAACAGCTTCTCTTTCAGGCCGCCGATCGGCAATACCTGGCCGCGCAGCGTGATCTCGCCGGTCATCGCCACATCGGCGCGTACCGGGTTGCCGGTCAGGCAGGAGACCAGCGCGGTGCACATCGCGATACCGGCGCTCGGGCCGTCTTTCGGCGTAGCCCCTTCCGGCACGTGCACGTGGATGTCGCGTTTCTCGTAGAAATCGGCGTTGATGCCCAATTTCTCCGCGCGCGCGCGCACCACGGTCAGCGCCGCCTGAATCGATTCCTGCATCACTTCACCCAGGGATCCGGTGTAGGTCAGCTTGCCTTTGCCCGGCACGCAGGCGGTTTCGATGGTCAGCAGATCGCCGCCCACTTCCGTCCACGCCAGCCCGGTGACTTCGCCCACGCGGTTTTCGGTATCCGCACGGCCGTAATCGACGCGCTGCACGCCCAGGTAATCTTTCAGGTTGTCGCCGTTGATCTCGATATGCTTGCGCTTCTTGTCCATCAGCAGCGTTTTCACCGCTTTACGGCACAGCTTGGAGATTTCACGCTCCAGGCTACGCACCCCGGCTTCGCGGGTGTAGAAGCGAATGATACCGATGATGGCGCTGTCGTCGACCGTCAACTCGCCTTTTTTCAGCGCGTTGCGCTCAAGCTGCTTCGGCAGCAGGTGCTGCTTGGCAATGTTGAGCTTCTCGTCCTCGGTGTAACCCGACAGGCGGATCACTTCCATACGGTCCAGCAGCGGCGCAGGGATGTTCATCGAGTTCGAGGTGGCGACGAACATCACGTCGGACAGATCGTAATCCACTTCCAGGTAGTGGTCGTTGAACGCCACGTTCTGTTCCGGATCCAGCACCTCCAGCAGAGCGGAGGCCGGATCGCCGCGCATGTCGGAAGACATCTTGTCGATCTCATCCAGCAGGAACAGCGGGTTCTTCACCCCAACCTTGGCCATCTTCTGGATCAGTTTGCCCGGCATCGAACCGATGTAGGTACGGCGGTGACCGCGGATTTCCGCTTCGTCACGCACGCCGCCCAGCGCCATGCGCACGTACTGGCGGCCGGTCGCTTTGGCGATCGACTGCCCCAGCGAGGTTTTACCCACGCCCGGCGGCCCCACCAGACACAGGATCGGCCCCTTGATTTTGCTGACGCGGCTCTGTACCGCGAGGTACTCGAGGATGCGATCCTTGACGCGCTCCAGGCCGTAGTGATCGGTATCGAGCACTTCCTGCGCCTTGACCAGGTCTTTTTTCACCTTGCTGCGCGCATTCCACGGTACCTGCAGCATCCAGTCGATGTAGCCGCGCACCACGGTCGCTTCCGCTGACATCGGCGACATCATCTTCAGCTTCTGCAGTTCCGCTTCGGTTTTCTCGCGCGCCTCTTTCGGCATCTTCGCCGCATCGATCTTGCGCTTCAGGGCTTCGTGCTCGTCCGGCGCGTCGTCCATCTCGCCCAGCTCTTTCTGAATCGCCTTCATCTGCTCATTCAGATAGTACTCGCGCTGGCTCTTCTCCATCTGCTTCTTGACGCGGTTGCGGATGCGTTTCTCGACCTGCAGCAGGTCGATCTCCGACTCCATCATCGCCATCAGGTATTCCAGACGCTCGGTGATGTCGGACATCTCGAGCACCGACTGCTTGTCGCTGAGTTTCAGCGGCATGTGGGCAGCGATGGTGTCCGCCAGACGCGCGGCGTCGTCGATGCTGTTCAGTGAAGTCAGCACCTCCGGCGGGATTTTTTTGTTCAGCTTGATATAGCCTTCAAACTGATTGATCGCGGTGCGCACCAGCACTTCCTGCTCGCGCTCGTCGATCGCTGGCGACTCAAGGTATTCCGCCTGCGCGGCAAAATGCTCACCGCTGTCGGACAGCGTAGTGATGCGTGCGCGCTGCAGCCCCTCGACCAGCACTTTTACCGTGCCGTCCGGCAGCTTCAACATCTGCAGGATCGACGCTACGGTGCCAACCGAGAACAAGTCGTTAATGCCTGGTTCATCCGTTGAGGCCTCTTTCTGTGCCACCAGCATGATCTTCTTATCGTGATCCATTGCGGCTTCGAGGCACCGAATCGATTTTTCCCGGCCAACAAATAACGGGATCACCATGTGCGGATAAACCACCACGTCGCGCAATGGCAGGACGGGGATTTCAATGCGTTCGGAACGCTCAGGGTTCATAGAGCTCTCTCTTAGTTTAATTTCCGCCAGGTTGAGGAGGAATCTCATGAGACGCAAGCATCTAACGTTTCATAAAATCTGGTTAATGAGTATATGGGGATGAATCTCTTACATTCAACGGCAAGAATGCAGGAAAAAGAAATGGGGGATGAAATCCCCCATTTTGCTGATAACGCTCTGGTTTAACTGGCTAATTATTCGCCAGATGCCTGGGCTTCCGGCTTGCCGTAAATCAGCAGCGGCTTGGATTGGCCGGCGATGACCGACTCGTCGATCACCACTTTGTCTACGCTGTCCATCGACGGCAGATCGTACATGGTGTCGAGCAGCGCGCCTTCCACGATGGAACGCAGGCCGCGGGCGCCGGTTTTGCGCGCCATGGCTTTCTTGGCGATGGCGTTCAGCGCTTCGTCGCGGAACTCCAGCTCCACGCCTTCCAGGTTGAACAGCGCCTGATACTGCTTGGTCAGGGCGTTCTTCGGCTCTTTCAGGATCTGAATCAGCGCATCTTCGCTCAGCTCGCTCAGGGTCGCCACCACCGGCAGACGGCCGATGAACTCTGGGATCAGACCGAACTTGATCAAATCTTCCGGTTCGGCCTGCAGCAGCAGTTCGCCCTCGGTGGCCTTCTCGGACTCGCCCTTGACGGTCGCGCCGAAGCCGATGCCGGAGCCGGTGTTGACGCGCTGACCGATCACCTTATCCAGGCCGGCGAAAGCACCGCCGCAGATAAACAGGATCTTGGAGGTATCAACCTGCAGGAACTCCTGTTGCGGATGTTTGCGCCCACCCTGCGGCGGAACCGCGGCGATGGTGCCTTCAATCAGCTTCAGCAGCGCCTGCTGCACGCCTTCACCCGAGACGTCACGCGTGATCGACGGGTTGTCGGACTTGCGGGAAATCTTATCGATTTCATCGATATAAACGATGCCGCGCTGCGCTTTCTGCACGTCATAGTCACATTTTTGCAACAGCTTCTGGATAATATTTTCCACGTCCTCACCCACGTAACCGGCTTCGGTCAGCGTGGTGGCGTCGGCCATGGTGAACGGCACGTCCAGGAAGCGCGCCAGCGTTTCCGCCAGCAGAGTTTTACCGCTGCCGGTCGGGCCGATCAGCAAGATGTTGCTCTTGCCCAGCTCGATACCGTTGCTGGTATCGCCGTTGCGCAGGCGTTTGTAGTGGTTGTACACCGCAACCGCCAGCACTTTCTTCGCCTGCTCCTGGCCGATGACGTAGTCATCCAGGTGGTGGCGAATTTCGTGCGGCGTCGGCAGTGCACTGCGCTCACGATGCGGGGCAACTTCTTTAATCTCTTCGCGAATAATGTCGTTACACAGATCGACACATTCATCGCAGATATACACTGACGGCCCGGCAATCAGCTTACGCACTTCATGCTGGCTTTTGCCGCAAAAAGAGCAGTACAGCAGCTTTCCTGAACCGTCTTTGCGCTTATCTGTCATCAGTCAAACCTCTTTTTTAGTCTTGTCCCGCAGGAAAATCACGGCGGCAGTGCGCCCAAACTCATATCGGGAACGCCGAGGAGCCACAACAGAGCGAGCCCCTGCCCACTCTGATTACTATAGTCCATCGGCGCCGCGTGGTTCTAGCTGCGGTGTGTCAGAATGCCGTCAACCAGGCCGTATTCCACGGCTTCTTCCGCGGTCATAAAGCGATCGCGCTCGGTGTCGCGTTCGATCTGCTCCAGCGGCTGGCCGGTATGCTCGGCCATCAGTTCGTTCATGCGCGCTTTCACCTTAAGGATTTCACGCGCGTGGATTTCGATGTCCGTCGCCTGGCCCTGGTAGCCGCCCAGCGGCTGGTGAATCATCACGCGCGAGTTCGGCAGGCAGAAACGTTTGCCTTTGGCACCCGCGGTCAGCAGGAAGGAGCCCATCGAGCACGCCTGGCCCATACAGATGGTGCTGACGTCCGGCTTGATGAACTTCATGGTGTCGTAAATCGACATGCCCGCGGTGATCACCCCGCCCGGCGAGTTGATGTAGAGGAAAATGTCTTTTTCCGGGCTTTCCGCTTCGAGGAACAGCATTTGCGCCACGATCAGGTTGGCCATGTGATCTTCCACCTGGCCGGTCAGGAAAATGATGCGCTCTTTCAGCAGGCGGGAATAGATGTCGTAAGAACGCTCCCCGCGTGAAGTCTGCTCTACCACCATCGGCACCAGCGCCATGTTCGGTGCAAATTGATCTCGTTCGCCACTGTATGACATTACCGTCTCCTAATAGAAATTGCCTTGGCGGCCAGGGTGTCACCCTAATACGCCGATTCTACTTGAGAACGGCCATGATGACTATGCTCAAGCATTCGACCCGCGCCACACGTACCCGACGGTTATTTCATCCCGCGCACTTTGGCAAACAGCCCCAGAATTATTCTTAACAGATTGGGGGATCCCGGCGCGATTTCAAGCCCAGAGGCCGATTTTCTCCGCGCGCCGAAAACGATGCCGTTATTCTGACCGTTATCATGCCAGCCAGTTCCCCAGGCAACAGGGTAAATATAGTGCATATTGCCCCGCTTAACCTGAGATTAATCAGCAACGTGGCAAAAAGAAAAGCCCGCAACCTCAGGTTGCGGGCTTTTTCATCGTGCGCCGGTTCGCCAGGCGAAACCGGGGGCGCCGTTCATCGCGCCCGGCACGCCGGCATTACGCCTGTTGAGTCTGGTTCATCAGCTCGCTGAAGGTAGTGGCTTTTTCAGTCACTTTCGCTTTTGCCAGCAGGGCTTCAACCGCTTGCTCTTCCAGAGCCACGTTGCGCATGTTGTTCATCAGCTCTTTGTTTTTGCTGTAGAACTCGATGACTTCGCTCGGATCTTCGTAGGCAGAAGCCATTTCTTCGATCAGCGTCTTCACGCGGTCTTCGTCAGCTTTCAAATCGTTGGTGCTGATCACTTCGCCCAGCAGCAGGCCAACCACTACGCGGCGTTTCGCTTGCTCTTCGAACAGCTCGCGTGGCAGTTCCAGCGCTTGCTTCTCGTTGCCGCCGAAACGCTGTGCAGCCTGACGACGCAGTACGTCGATTTCGCCGTCGATCAGGGCAGCAGGCACGTCGATTTCGTTCGCGCTCACCAGACCGTCGATCGCCTGAGACTTGATGCGGTTACGCACGGCGCCTTTCAGCTCGCGCTCCATGTTCTTGCGAACTTCGGTGCGCAGACCGGCAACGGAACCGTCCGCCACGCCGAAACGCTTGATGAACTCTTCGGTCAGTTCCGGCAGCTCGCGCTCTTCAACTTTCTTCAGCACGATAGCGAATTTGGCCGCTTTGCCCTTCAGGTTTTCCGCGTGGTAATCTTCCGGGAAGTTCACGTCGATGGAGAACTCTTCGCCCGCTTTGTGACCGACCAGGCCTTCTTCGAAGCCTGGGATCATGCGGCCCTGGCCCATTGCCAGTACGAAGTCGGACGCTTTGCCGCCTTCGAACTCTTCACCGTCGATAGAACCGGTGAAGTCAACGGTCACGCGATCTTCAGCTTCCGCTGCGCGATCGGTTTCTTTCCAGGTCGCCTGCTGCTTGCGCAGGGTGTCCAGCATCGCGTCGACGTCTTCGTCGTTCACTTCAACCACAGGTTTTTCAACTTCG
The DNA here is from genome assembly GCF_002935055.1 of Serratia sp. SSNIH1. Classification (NCBI taxonomy): domain Bacteria; kingdom Pseudomonadati; phylum Pseudomonadota; class Gammaproteobacteria; order Enterobacterales; family Yersiniaceae; genus Serratia; species Serratia sp. SSNIH1. The sequence continues at coordinate 1,541,592 of NZ_CP026383.1, read as the reverse complement.
ATGTTTTCCAGGCCTTTCAGCTCAACTTCTGGATACACTTCGAATTCAACGGCGAAAGTGAAGTCTTCACCTTCTTTGTACTCGCCCGGCACGTAGTTTGGTGCGCCGGCCGGATTAATCTTTTCTTTGATGATCGCGTCAACGAAGCTGCGCTGCATCGCTTCGCCCAGCACGTCCTGACGAACAGAGGCGCCGTAACGCTGTTCCACGATGTTCATCGGCACTTTGCCTTTGCGGAAGCCGTCGATACGCACGCTTTTCGCTGCGTTGATCAGCTCTTTCTTCACCGCCTGCTTGATAGTATCAGCCGGTACAGTAATAGAGAGACGGCGCCCAAGGCCTTGAGTGGTTTCTACTGAAACTTGCATCTTGTTACCTCAAAAAAATCACAGTGCTCGGTCAACTCCGTTCCAAGAACCAGGACGGCTACAAATAAGAACCGAGTTCCCTGATGACAGAAGCGTCCCGAAACCATTCCGGAAAAATAAGACGCGACATTATAGCGGCGCATGCATGGCGAGTCGAGGAAAGCTAGGCGGCGCAGGCGCGCTAAAACTCACACTTTTGCCGATTCAATCGCCAAAAGGCCGCCAAAACAGACCGAACGTTGGCCATATTGCGCGTCGGCCGTGTCGTCGTCAAAAACAGAAACGGCCCGCAGGCCGTTTCAAAATTCGTCAGTAGTAATACCCTAATTCGAGGGCAAAGTTCCACTGATACCTGAAAATTTCCCCCTCAGGCCAGCGTCCCGGCGCCGCGGCACGGCGGCGAGGCCGGCACGGTATCCTGCAAACCTTCCCACTCTTTGAGCGTATAGGTGTGCAGCGCCAGCGCGTGTACGCCATCAGCCAGTTCTTCCGACAGTACGCCGTAGATAGAGCGGTGACGCGTCAAAAACCGTTCGCCGACGAAGCGATCGCTGACCAATACCACTTTGAAATGACTTTCTGAACCCGCCGGAACGTTATGACGATAGCTTTCATCAACGACTTCCAGATACGCGGGCTCAAACGCCGCCCTTAACTTTGCTTCTATTTGCTCGCGAATCATAGGATCTCCTTACAACACCGGCAGAGGACCGTGCCCATCTAGTTCAATATTAGCCGGTTTTCCCCCGTTTAGACCATCGCTGGGACAAATTTCTCTTTTCTGCGGTCAGATGATGAGCGTCATCCCCGCCGCTTGGGGGATTATCCGATTGAGCGGGCCAAAAAAGCGTGTTTTTATCAACGGCAGGTAAAAATTTGTCACTCAGGCGCCTTCCGCGCTTCCACCGCACGGCGGCGATGCTATGATGTCGGCAATTTGTTGTCGGCTATCCCGCTCTGATTATTGCTAAATCCATCGAGAATGAGACAGAAAACATGTTAAAGAAACTTTGTCTTCCTTTGCTGGCCGCCCTGCTGCTGGCCGGCTGCGCGACCAGCAGCAACACCCTGAACGTCACCCCGAAAATCGTTCTGCCGCAGCAGGATCCTACCCTGCAGGGCATCACCATCAGCATCAACGGCGCGGATCAGCGCACCGATCAGGCGCTGGCCAAGGTGAATCGCGACGGCCAACTGGTCACGCTGACGCCATCGCGCGATCTGCGTTTCCTGCTGCAGGAAGTGCTGGAGAAACAGATGGGCGCTCGCGGCTACATGATCGGCGCCGACGGCCCGGTGGCGCTGCAGATCGTCGTCAATAACCTGTACGCGGACGTTTCCGAAGGTAACCTGCGCTACAACATCACCACCAAAGCCGACATCTCGATCATCGCCCAGGCGAAGAACGGCAACAAGCAGGTGAAAAATTACCGCTCGACGTATAACGTGCAGGGCGCCTTCACGGCCACCAACGAGAAGATCACCGACGCCGTCAACTCCGTGCTGGGCGACGTGATCGCCGACATGGCGCAGGACACCAGCGTCAACGACTTTATCAAGCAAAACGCGCGCTAATCGACGCGCCTTGCGCCGCCCGGCGGATCGGGCGGCGCAGACAGGGACCTCATGTCGAAACACTATCTGAACATCTTCACCCAGCGTAACTCCGCCATTCTGCTGCTGCTGGGCTTCGCGTCGGGTCTGCCGCTGGCATTGACCTCCGGCACGCTGCAAGCCTGGATGACCGTCGAAAACATCGATCTGAAGACCATCGGCATTTTCTCGCTGGTGGGCCAGGCCTACGTCTTCAAATTCCTCTGGTCGCCGTTCATGGACCGCTATACCCCGCCGTTTCTCGGGCGGCGGCGCGGTTGGCTGCTGATCAGCCAGCTGCTGCTGGTGGCGGCGATCGTGGCGATGGGCTTCATGCAGCCCGCGCAGCACCTGTGGTGGCTGGCGGCGTTGGCGGTGCTGGTGGCGTTCTGCTCCGCCTCGCAAGATATCGTGTTCGACGCTTATAAAACCGACCTGCTGAAAGCCGAAGAGCGCGGGGCGGGTGCGGCGATCTCGGTGCTGGGCTACCGGCTGGCGATGCTGGTTTCCGGCGGCCTGGCGCTGTGGCTGGCGGATCGCTATTTCGGCTGGCAGGCCACCTACTGGCTGATGGCCGGGTTGATGCTGATCGGCGTGGCCGCCACGCTGATGGCGCCGGAGCCGGATGAAAGCATCCCGGCGCCGCGAACCATGGAACAGGCGGTCGTCGCGCCGCTGCGTGATTTCTTCGGCCGCAACAACGCCTGGCTGATCCTGCTGCTGATCGTGATGTACAAAATGGGCGACGCCTTCGCCGGCAGCCTGAGCACCACGTTCCTGATCCGCGGCGTGGGGTTCGACGCCGGTGAAGTCGGGCTGGTCAACAAAACGCTCGGCCTGTTCGCCACCATCGTCGGTGCCCTGTTCGGCGGCGTGCTGATGCAGCGTCTCACCCTGTTCCGCGCGCTGATGCTGTTCGGCGTCCTGCAGGCGGTCTCCAACCTCGGATATTGGATCCTGGCGGTGACCGACAAGAGCCTGCTCACCATGGGCAGCGCCATCTTCCTCGAAAACCTGTGCGGCGGCATGGGCACCGCGGCCTTCGTGGCGCTGCTGATGACGCTGTGCAACCGTTCGTTCTCCGCCACCCAGTTCGCGCTGCTGTCGGCGCTGTCCGCCGTGGGGCGCGTCTATGTCGGCCCGATCGCCGGCTGGTTCGTCGAAGCCCACGGCTGGCCGTTGTTCTACCTGTTCTCTATCGCCGCCGCCCTGCCCGGCTTGCTGCTGCTCGGCATCTGCCGCCAAACGCTGGAACACACCCAGCAACATGGCGACTTTCTGCCGCGTACCGAGTTTTCCGGATCTTACCGCTGGGCGCTGCGCCTGCTGACGCTGGGCTGTTCGCTGTTGGGCCTGTGGTTGCTGTTACTGATCGCCAATGCGCTGGACTGGACGCAGGCACCGCAGTTGGCCGATCGGCTGCTGCAGGTCGGCGCCGCGCTGAGCCTGCTCGGCGTCGCGATGGGCAGCGCGCTGGATTACCTGGCCCTGCGCCGCACCCGTTTGGCATAATCTGACCGGCCGGCGATTTCGCCGGCCGAAAAAAAAGCGATCCGCAGGTATATTTATTTGGTAAAAAAAGATAATCGACGCGGAAATTATTTTTTTATCCGACTGCCGCACTCGGAAATAAAATTAAATTCACTTTTAAGACACAATTATTTTACATTAAATAAACCTTTTCTGCGTATTTCCCCGCCGCGCATTTCTTCGCCAAATTCATCATACCTTTAGTTTTCCTTAACATACGGACTGCTCGTCACGATTCAGCGTGCCAACGCGTTGTTGTCATTGGTAAATTGTCACGCAGGGTTACATCTGTGACCCCCTTAACAGAAAGTGTCAACAAGCCGCTGACACTCCCTTAAGCATGTTTACAGTACTGCAACCTTCCCGTAAAATGCCCGCACACATGAAACGACAATTGAGCCTTTGTTATTGAGGTCGTTAGATGAGACTTAAGAAATACAATAAAAGTATTGGGATGCTGTCATTAATCGCAGCCACTGTATTGCTCAGTGGTTGCGATATGGTTTTGATGAATCCCAAAGGAGCAATTGGTGTTGAGCAACGGACACTGATTATCACTGCAATCGCGTTGATGTTGATCGTGGTGGTGCCAGTTATCTTCATGGCGTTCGCCTTTGCCTGGAAGTATCGCGCTTCCAACAAAGACGCCAAGTACAGTCCGAACTGGGCCCACTCCAACAAGATCGAAGCGGTCGTCTGGACCATTCCTATCATTATCATCGCCATCCTTGGCACCATTACCTGGAAGACTACCCACGAACTCGACCCGTTCAAGCCGATTGTCACCGACAAGAAGCCGATGACGATCGAAGTGGTGTCGCTCGACTGGAAATGGCTGTTCATCTACCCGGAACAAGGCATTGCGACCGTTAATGAGCTGGCTTTCCCGAAAGATGTTCCAGTCGAATTCAAGATCACTTCTAACTCGGTAATGAACTCGTTCTTTATCCCGCAGTTGGGTGGACAGATTTATGCGATGGCCGGCATGCAGACCAAACTGCACCTGATCGGCAACGAAGCCGGTGCCTACAAGGGCATCTCCAGCAGCTACAGCGGCGCAGGCTTCTCCGGTATGAAATTCACCGCGATCGTTACCCCGACCGAAGGCGACTTCGATCAGTGGGTGGCCAAGGTGAAGGCATCGTCTAAAAACCTGAACACCACCGACGACTTTAACAAACTGGCAGAGCCGAGTGAAAACAACCCGGTTGAGTACTTTGCCGCTGTCAAACCGAATTTGTTCAAAGAAACAATTGCCAAATTCATGGGTGACATGGATATGCACAAGGGCGCTGGCGCGCACGAAGGCATGGACATGAGCCAAGGTATGGACATGGGTGAACATGCTGCTCACGCCGGAGCCGAGGAATAACTGATGTTGGGAAAATTAACACTTGATGCGGTTCCGTACCACGAACCGATCATCATGGTCACCGTAGCCGCAATTATTGTCGGGGGCCTGGCAGTGCTGGCGCTGCTGACATATTTCGGCAAATGGAAGTGGCTGTGGAGCGAATGGCTGACTTCGGTCGACCATAAAAAAATTGGTATCATGTACATCATCGTGGCGATGGTCATGCTGCTGCGCGGCTTCGCCGACGCCATCATGATGCGTAGCCAGCAGGCGTTGGCGTCCGCCGGCGAAGCCGGGTTCCTGCCGCCGCATCACTACGACCAGATCTTCACCGCGCACGGCGTTATCATGATCTTCTTCATGGCGATGCCTTTCGTGGTCGGCCTGATGAACGTCGTGGTGCCGCTGCAAATCGGTGCGCGCGACGTCGCCTTCCCGTTCCTGAACTCCCTGAGCTTCTGGTTCTTCGTGGTGGGCGTTGTGCTGATCAACATCTCCCTGGGGGTCGGTGAGTTCGCTCAGACCGGTTGGCTGGCGTATCCGCCGCTGTCGGGTAAAGAGTACAGTCCTGGCGTCGGGGTCGATTACTGGATCTGGAGTCTGCAGATTTCCGGTCTGGGTACCCTGCTGACCGGCGTGAACTTCTTCGCCACCATTCTGAAGATGCGTGCCCCTGGCATGCCTATGATGAAGATGCCGGTGTTCACCTGGGCGGCCCTGTGTACTAACGTCCTGATCATCGTTTCTTTCCCAATTCTGACCGTCACCATCGCGCTGCTGACCCTGGATCGCTATCTGGGCACCCATTTCTTCACCAATGATATGGGCGGCAACATGATGATGTACATCAACCTGATTTGGGCCTGGGGTCACCCAGAGGTGTATATTCTGGTTCTGCCGGTGTTCGGCGTGTTCTCCGAAGTCACCGCGACCTTCTCCAGAAAACGCCTGTTCGGCTATACCTCACTGGTATGGGCAACCATTGCGATCACCGTTCTGTCGTTCATCGTCTGGCTGCACCACTTCTTCACCATGGGGTCCGGCGCGAACGTTAACGCCTTCTTCGGTATCGCCACCATGATCATTTCCATCCCGACCGGGGTGAAAATCTTCAACTGGCTGTTCACCATGTATCAGGGCCGTATCAAGCTCAACTCCGCGATGCTGTGGACCGTTGGCTTCATCATCACCTTCTCCGTGGGTGGTATGACCGGCGTTCTGCTGGCGGTGCCGGGCGCGAACTTCGTGCTGCACAACAGCCTGTTCCTGATCGCTCACTTCCACAACGTCATCATCGGCGGCGTGGTGTTCGGTTGCTTCGCGGGCCTGACCTACTGGTTCCCGAAATCCTTCGGCTTCACGCTGAACGAAAAATGGGGCATCCGCGCGTTCTGGTTCTGGATTATCGGCTTCTTCACCGCCTTCATGCCGCTGTACGCATTGGGCTTTATGGGCATGACCCGTCGTATCAGCCAGAACATCAACCCTGAGTTCCACCCTCTGCTGCTGGTTGCAGCCGGCGGTGCGGCGCTGATCGCCTGCGGCATCCTGTGCCAGCTGATCCAAATCTTCGTCAGTATCCGTGACCGCGAACAGAACCGCGATCTGACCGGTGACCCATGGGGTGCTCGTACTCTGGAGTGGTCAACTTCGTCTCCACCGCCGTTCTATAACTTTGCCGTAGTGCCGCAGATTCATGACCGTGATGAATTCTGGGACATGAAAGAAAAAGGTGAAGCGTATAAGAAACCGGCTAAATACGAACCGATTCATATGCCTAAGAACACCGGCGCCGGCGTTATCATCGCCTTCTTCAGCCTGGTCTTCGGTTTCGCAATGATTTGGGAAATCTGGTGGATGGCTCTGGCCGGCTTCATCGGTATGATCGTTGTCTGGATCGGCAAGAGCTTCGATCACGATGTTGACTACTATGTGCAGGTTGATGAAATCGAGCGCATTGAGAACCAACACTACGAACAAATCCGTAAAGCAGGCGTGAACCATGTCAACTGAAACTCTGACCAATCATAACGCAGCCCATGCAGAGCATGGGCACCACGATGCGGGTGAGACCAAAGTCTTCGGATTCTGGATCTACCTGATGAGCGACTGTATTTTGTTTGCGAGCTTGTTCGCGACTTATGCAGTCCTGGTGAACGGGACCGCGGGCGGTCCCTCAGGCAAAGACATCTTCGACCTGAAGTTTGTCCTGGTCGAAACTTTCCTGCTGTTGTTCAGCTCCATCACCTACGGCATGGCGATGATCGCCATGAACAAGGGTAAAGTTGGCGGTGTAAACACCTGGCTGTTCCTGACATTCCTGTTTGGTCTGGGCTTCGTGGCGATGGAAATCTATGAATTCCATCACCTGATCGCCGAAGGCTTCGGTCCGGATCGCAGCGCGTTCCTGTCCAGCTTCTTCGCGCTGGTCGGCACCCACGGTCTGCACGTAACTTCCGGCCTGATTTGGATCATCGTGATGATGATTCAGGTGAGCAAGTTCGGCCTGACCGCAACCAACAAAACCCGCCTGATGTGCCTGAGCCTGTTCTGGCACTTCCTGGATGTGGTCTGGATCTGCGTATTTACCGTTGTCTACCTGCTGGGGGTTATGTAATGAGCCATTCATCCCATGAAACCTCTCACGGCGGCGCAAGCCACGGCAGCGTGAAGTCATACCTGGTCGGCTTTATCCTGTCGATCATCCTGACGGTAATTCCATTTGCGATGGTAATGAACGGCACTGCCTCTCATTCCACCATCCTGGCGGTTGTTGTCGGTATGGCGGTTATCCAGGTGATTGTTCACCTGGTTTACTTCCTGCACATGAACACCTCATCGGAAGAGCGCTGGAACCTGGTGGCATTGCTGTTCACCGCTATGATCATCGGTATCGTTGTTGTAGGTTCACTCTGGATTATGTACAACCTCAACATCAATATGATGGTCGATTAAGAGCTGAGCTGCACGTGATGATTAAGCAATACCTGCAAGTCACTAAACCAGGAATTATTTTCGGCAATTTAATTTCTGTCGTTGGGGGATTCCTGCTCGCTTCCAAAGGGAGCATCGACTATCCCCTGTTTCTCGCCACCCTGGTGGGTGTCTCGTTGGTGGTCGCGTCGGGCTGTGTGTTTAACAACTACATCGACCGCGACATCGACAAGAAAATGGAGAGAACGAAGAATCGGGTGCTGGTAAAAGGCCTGATCGCGCCGAGTGTCACCCTGGTTTATGCGACCGTGTTGGGTATTGCGGGCTTCGCGTTGCTGTATATCGCGGCCAATCCGCTGGCCATGTGGCTGGCGGTGATGGGCTTCGTGGTTTATGTCGGCGTTTACAGCCTGTACATGAAACGCCACTCGGTCTACGGCACGCTGATCGGCAGCCTGTCGGGCGCTGCGCCGCCGGTTATCGGCTACTGCGCGGTGACCAACGAGTTCGACGCCGGCGCGTTGATCCTGCTGGCTATCTTTAGCCTGTGGCAGATGCCGCATTCTTATGCGATCGCTATCTTCCGCTTTAAAGATTACCAGGCGGCCAACATTCCGGTCCTGCCGGTGGTGAAAGGCATTTCCGTCGCCAAGAACCACATCACGGTCTACATCCTGGCATTTATGATCGCCACGCTGATGCTGACCCTGGTAGGTTATGCCGGCTATAAGTACCTGATCGTCGCTGCGGCGGTGAGCGTATGGTGGCTCGGCATGGCGCTGCGCGGTTACAAGACCGAAAACGACAGCGTCTGGGCGCGTAAACTGTTCGTGTTCTCCATCGTCGCCATCACCTCGCTGAGCGTGATGATGTCGATCGACTTCAGCGCCACGGCGGCGCCTGAAGCGCTGGTGACCTACGTTTGGTAAGCCAAATCATCTGTGAATGGGCCGCTTTTGCGGCCCATTTTATTTGTCACGCCGAAAAGCGGCCGAACTGTAATATCTGTTAAACAACATTCGATTTACCCCCCCTGCCCTGCACACTAAAATGACGCAGCTTTACAGAAGTCATGCCATCAGGCGCGGTTTCAACGTCTGATGGCATGGTTTTTACCGAGGTTTGATGTGAACGATAATTCAATGACCCCACAGGAGCGCCGCGCCACCTGGGGATTGGGCACCGTCTTCTCCCTGCGCATGCTCGGCATGTTTATGGTACTGCCGGTGCTGACCACCTACGGCATGGCGCTCAACGGCGCCAGCGAAGCGCTGATCGGCATCGCCATCGGCATCTACGGCCTGGCGCAAGCGGTGTTTCAAATCCCGTTCGGCTTGGTGTCCGATCGCATCGGCCGCAAGCCGCTGATCGTCGGCGGCCTGCTGATCTTTGCCCTCGGCAGCGTGATCGCCGCCGCGACCGATTCGATCTGGGGCGTGATCCTCGGCCGCGCGCTGCAAGGCTCCGGCGCGATCGCCGCCGCGGTCATGGCGCTGCTCTCCGATCTGACCCGCGAGCAGAACCGCACCAAGGCGATGGCGTTTATCGGCGTCAGCTTCGGCATCACCTTCGCCATCGCCATGGTATTGGGCCCTATCATCACCCACGCCTTCGGACTGCATGCGCTGTTCTGGATGATCGCCGTACTGGCGCTGGCCGGCATTGTCATCACCCTGGCGGTAGTGCCTTCCGCCGACACTCACCTGCTGAACCGCGAGTCCAGCATCGTGCGCGGCAGCTTCCGCAAAGTGCTGAACAACTCGCGCCTGCTGAAGCTCAACTTCGGCATCATGTGTCTGCACATTCTGCTGATGTCGAGCTTCGTGGCGCTGCCGCTGGCGATGGAAAAAGCCGGGCTGGCGGCCAGCGAACACTGGATCGTCTACCTGGTGACCATGCTGGTATCGTTCGCCGCCGTGGTGCCTTTCATCATCTATGCCGAAAAATATCGCCGCATGAAGCAGGTCTTTATGGGCTGCGTGGCGGTGCTGTTCTGCGCCGAAGTGCTGCTGTGGCTCTCCGGCGCGCACCTGTGGGGCATCATCGCCGGCGTGCAGCTGTTCTTTATGGCCTTCAACGTGATGGAAGCCATTCTGCCTTCGCTGATCAGCAAAGAGTCACCGGCCGGCTACAAGGGCACCGCGATGGGGGTCTACTCCACCAGCCAGTTTATCGGCGTGGCGATAGGCGGCAGCCTCGGCGGCTGGCTGTACGGTTTGCAGGGGGCGGGCCTGGTGTTTATCGCCGGCGCAGTGCTGGCGGCGCTCTGGTTCCTGGTCAGCAGCACCATGAAAGAACCGCCGTATGTCAGCAGCCTGCGCATTACGCTGTCGGAACTGGCGGTGAAGGATTCGGCGCTGGAAAGCCGCCTGAAGGCGCAGCCCGGCGTGGCCGAGGCGATCGTAGTGCCGGAAGAGCGCAGCGCCTACGTCAAGGTGGATACCAAGCAGACCAATCGCGGTCAGCTGGAAGCGCTGGTCAATTCGCTGTAAAGAATCAGGGCCGGCAATGCCGGCCCCGTAGAGATTAATCGCGGAAATTCTTGAACTGGAACGGCTGCCCCAGATCGCCGCCGCGCACCAGCGCCATCACGCTCTGCAAATCGTCGCGTGACTTACCGGTCACCCGCACCTCTTCGCCCTGGATCTGCGCCTGCACCTTCAGCTTGCTGTCTTTGATCAGCTTGACGATTTTCTTCGCCACAGAGGTTTCAATCCCCTGCTTCAGCTTGGCTTCCACACTGTAGGTTTTACCGCTGTGGGTAAACTCTTCCGGGATCTCCAGCGCAGCGCCGTCGATGCTGCGCTTGCTCAGCTTTTCGCGCAGAATGTCGAGCAGCTGCTGCACCTGGAAATCAGACTCGGTGGCAACCTTGATGCTTTGGTCTTTCTCGTTTAGCTCAAAGCTGGCCGGCACGTTGCGAAAATCCCAGCGGGTGCCGAGATCGCGGGTGGCGTTCTCAACGGCGTTACGCACTTCCTGCATATCAATTTCGGAAACGATGTCGAAAGATGGCATACTTCTTCCTCCTGAATGAGTGCCTAATAGCTTAGGCGATTTTGATGCCGAGCATGATAACCGCTTTGCCGCCTCAGACAAAATCTGCTGAACGCACGCAGGGATAGCGCTTCGGGCTGCCATAAAGCCTATAGTTAATTCACGGTAATTGAGCGGTATTCCCGTGTTTCCAAGGAGACTGAATGAAAATAACCATTCTTGGTTGCGGCGCGCTCGGACAACTGTGGCTCTCCCGGCTGTATCAGCAGGGCCACGATGTACAGGGATGGCTAAGAGTGCCGCAGCCTTTTTGCGCGGTGAACGTGATAGAGCCGGAAGGCGTCTCGTTTAATCGCAACTTGCCCACCAACGATCCGGAGCACCTTGCGCAAAGCGAGCTGCTGCTGGTGACGCTGAAAGCCTGGCAGGTGTCCAGCGCGGTCAGCGCGCTACTGCCGAAGTTGAACCCCCAGTGCGCCATTTTGCTGCTGCACAACGGCATGGGCACCCAAGAGGAGCTGCCGCCGAACGGCCAGCCGATCCTGCAGGGCACCACCACCCACGCCGCGCGCCACGAAGGCAGCACCATTATCCACGTCGCCACCGGCATCACCCACATCGGCCCGAGCTCACCTGCCGCCCAGCACCTCAGCCACTTGGCGGAAGTGCTGCATCAGGCGCTGCCCGACGTTGCCTGGCACAACAACATCGCCTCGGCCAACTGGCGCAAGCTGGCGGTCAACTGCGTGATCAACCCGCTGACGGCGCTGTATGGCTGCCGTAACGGCGATCTGCAGCGCTACCCGGAACAGATCGAAACGCTGTGTCGTGAAGTCGCCAGCGTGATGGCGATGGAGGGCTACCACACCTCCTGCGAAGGTCTGATGCAATACGTGATGGACGTGATACACAGCACCGCCGACAACGTTTCGTCGATGCTGCAGGATATCCGCAACCAGCGGCACACCGAGATCGACTACATCACCGGTTACCTGCTGCGCCGCGCGCGCAGCCACGGCCTCGCGCTGCCGGAAAATGCGCGGCTGTTTGAACTGATTAAACGAAAGGAAAATGAATATGAGCGTATCGGCGCTGGTCTGCCTGGCACCTGGTAGCGAAGAAACCGAAGCCGTCACCACCATCGATCTGCTGGTGCGGGCGGGCGTAAAAGTCACTACCGCCAGCGTTGCCGGCGACGGCGAGCTGACTATCGTCTGTTCGCGCGGCGTCAAACTGCTGGCCGACGCGCCGCTGGTGGCGATCGTCGATGAGCCGTTCGACGCCATCGTGCTGCCCGGCGGCCTGAAAGGCGCAGAATGTTTCCGCGACAGCCCGCTGCTGGTGGAAAAGGTGCGGCAGATGCATCTGCAGGGCAACATCGTCGCCGCCATCTGCGCGGCGCCGGCGCTGGTGCTGCAGCACCACGATCTGTTCCCGGTCGGCAACATGACCGGCTTCCCTGGCCTGAAAGACCAGATCCCGGCGGATAAATGGATGGAGCGCCGCGTGGTGTACGACGCACGCGTCAACCTGCTCACCAGCCAGGGGCCGGGCACCGCGATGGAGTTCGCGCTGAAGCTGATAGACCTGCTGCTCGGCAAGGCCAAAGCGGCGGAGATCGCCGCGCAGCTGGTGCTGATCCCGGGGATGTACGACTATCGCGACAGTGAAGAAAACTGAGTTAACGTGTTGAAATGCGGGGCGCTGATCCGCGCCCCGCAACGCGTCAAAAACTGAGCTGGCTGGAGAAGCCCAAAACCAGGCGCTCATTCGCCAGCGATCCGGGTTTGACCATCGGCGTGCCGGCGAAAACGTCCGCAGCAAAACGCCCCTGATTCACCTGCAGGCCAATGACGCTCCCCGCCAGCCGGCCGCCGTCCCCCTGCTGTTTGGCCAACTGCCCATAGTCGAACCCAATATAAGGTTGCAGCATGTCACGTTCCAACGTCAGCGTATTGCGCAGATACCCTCCGCTGCTGCCGATCAATTTGCTGTCGCCGCTAAACCCACGCACCGTAGAACGATCGCCGATAAACGACTTATCCTGGATCGGCTGTGCGGCGCTCGCCCATTGCCCCGATAACTCCCCGAGATAACGCAGGCGATGGCCAAATGCATTGAAGGGTTTCAGCATACTGCCGCCCGCTCGCAGCTGTTGTTCGGCATGTGAACTCCCCTTCCCGACACCGGCAAGGGCGTCGGCAGTCAACGCGATCTGCGAATGAGCGCCATAATACAGGTGGCTGACACCCAGCTTCAGGCTGGTTAACCGCGCGCTCTGCAAGGCAATCTCCGTGTCATTGAGGTAATAGCGGTAATGACGTTGCAACAACTGGGCGTTCAACGCCGTTTTCTCATTCATCCCGCGCGCCAACGTATAGTCAGTCTGCAGCCCCCAATACTGCGAACGGCCGTTATAGCGATAATCGGTGAAGTTACCGGCGAAAGTCTGGTGATAGCGGCTGTCGCCGCCCAACGCGCTGAAGCGCCAGTACCCCCAAGGCAAGCTATAGTACAGGGCGCGGCTTTCATTGCCTTTGCCCGGCGGCGCCAGAATGCTGCGCGCCATCGACAGATAGAAAATATCGCCCAGTGAAGTCAGATTATCGAGATATAACGCGCCGCCTGCCTGATAACGCCCCGCGGAGCTGACGCCGGCGTCATCCGCCCAGGCGGTAAAACGCCAATATTTATCTTGTCGCCGAAAAATCTCGATATCGCTTTCGCCAGGTCGCTCGGCGGGAACAATGCGAATATCGCTGATAACGCCCGGAATTCCGCCCATATTCTCCAGCCCTTGCTCAATGCGGCGTAAATTCAGCACATCATCGGCAGCAATGGGAAAAAGCGTATCGGGGCGAAAATAGGTGCTGCTGCCCGCCTGCATTCTCAACTGGCCGATACGGCCATAATGCACGCGAACCTTCAGTATTCCTGCCGGTACCGCTTGCACGTCAAACTGCACCCGCGAAGTGATATAGCCTTGTGCAATCAGCTCATTTTGCAGCTTCTTGTGCAATTTCGCCAACCCTTGCCCCCCCATACAGCGCCCGCGGGCAGCGTGCGCCAACCGTTCGAAAGAAGTAAGGCTTGCTGGCGCCATCGCCATTTCGACAGAGCCGATCACCCAACAGGGGGACTCGTTGACAAAAATATCCGTTGGCGCGTTTTGTTCCGGCAGCGGTGACAAGACAGAGGGGGTAGACGGTAACAGTTTGCGCTGCGTATCGCCGATGAGGTTTTCTTGGCTGACGAGTTGTTTCACAGGAGCCGGTACAGAATCCGCACGGCTGAAACCGCTGAACAACACGGCTAGACAAAGAATAAAAAATTCCCTTTTCATGCTCTCTCACTCATTCCCCCACCCAAGGGTGGGGGAAACGCCTATCACATCCAATAAGACCAACCGTAAGGCCAGCCGAAACCGCCGTATCCCCAACCCCAGTTATTCACGGGTTTGTTGATGTCCCGACCGTTGTTGGTGACCAGGCCGGACGTGGAGCGCATCGTGCCGGAGTTGTTGAAAGAGACGCCGCGATGGCTGATATCGCCAAACGCTTCAATCCTGCCGTAGTTGCTGAAGCGGGTATCCGACAAGCTGACGGAGGAGGTGCGGGAAACGATATGTCCGCGGTTGGTAATGGACGTCCCCTGGATAGCCGCGCCGTTTTGGGCTTCGATCACGCCATTGTCAGCGTTAAACAAGCTGGTGGCGTTGAGTTGCAAAGCCTGCGCGGATTGAATGCCGCCGGTATTGTCCAACTGTGTGGCAGTGATGGATGCCGAACGCGCGCTCACATTCTTTTCATTTTGCAGCCGGGTGGCGCTGATGTTCAATTGCCCCTGTGAAGCGATGTTCCCTTGGTTGACCAGCGAGTCGGTACTGATGTCAACGCCGCCATTTTTCGCCTGAATCTGCCCGCGGTTAGCAACACCGACAGAAGCGCGGGATACATTTTGGGCACCGTTGCCGATTTGCACGCGTTCATAACTTCCCGCGTCGCTCTGGATACTGACGATACTGACATTATTCAACGAAGTGCCGGTGTTGGAACCAGCCCCATTGACATTGCCGCTATTGACACCTACGCCGTTTTCATTGGCGACCAGCTTAATTTTGTTGGCGTACATGCCGCCCAACTCGGCGACGTCGACCAACACTTCAGGCTTATCTTTAGAAGCTTCAACGTTATTGAAGCGGGATAAATCCGCTGAAACCGTTTTTTCCCCGCCGAGACTAACAGCGCGTCCGCATGAACCGCAGCGCTGATTTCAGCCGTACGCGCAATGATCGCCGTATAATCGACATCGCCTTTCTTCAGCCCGTCCCCCTCAACGCGAATATTTCCTTGATTAACCCGGTAGCTGTTAAAAGCGCCGTCCTTGAACTGCAAATCGGCGGTAGTTAATACGCCATTACGGGCGTTGATAAAACCACAGCCGTTACAGGTAATGCCGGATTTATTGGCAATAACGACATCGGCGCGTTGCCCGGCGACTTCTACCATCCCCTTCAAAATACTTTTATTCGCCGAGTTCACTTCATTCAGAATTACCTTAGCTGCACGCCCCTCTAACTGAGCGTTTCCCCCAACAGCACCGGCCAATGACGTATTAGCGCCCGAAAGGCTGTTATTTAAAATAGCGCCCTGAACGCCAATATCAAACTGCGTGTAAACGTTATGCGAGACACCGTCCGCACCTGCACGATTGATGTTCACCACCGGCACCTGATTGATATGCTCAACTGATGCCCCACCCGTCTGAGGTACTATTTGCGCCAACAGCGGCGCGCTGGGCACCAGAAACGCCGCTGCCGACAACAGCAATGTCGTCTTATTCATTTTCATTAATCGCTCTCCTTAATCCCAGTCAACCATTAACTGATGTTCAGACTAATGTCGAAAACATTAATGGCCATAGGGATATATCCTTATGCAATGTGCGTTACCCTGATAACCATAAAATATTAATGGCCAATGCTCAGCAAAAATAAAATTTGCACAGTAAGAGAAAAACATGCGCAATCAAATGCCGAAACATAATTTCAATAGGGAGTTGGCAGATAAAAACCGACAGGTCTGTCAGCATTCGACAGCAATAATAACCATAAAAATAAATAAAAAAATCAATAGATATTTAATATATTGATTAAGGATATTTAAATAGAAACAAAACTCAAGTTGGCTTTATCATTAATAAAACAATGCAATGAGCAGGGTTATTAAATCGGGGAATAAAGAATTGTACGAAAAAAGCCGGCGTCTGGCGACGCCGGCGGAGAAATTACGGGCGATAAACCTTCACGTTGCTGAAGCCTTGCTCCAGCAGGTACAGCGCCTGCAGGCGGCTCATCACGCCGCGCTCGCAATACAGCAGATAGGTTTTGCTCTGATCCAGATCGCCGAACTGGGTGCTCAGCTTGTAGAACGGCAGCGCTTTCACTTCAACCTGTTCCAGCTGCAGCGGCTTTTCTTCCTGCTCGTCGTTGGAGCGTATATCCAGGATCACCTCGTCGGCGCCGAAGGCCGCGACGGTTTCTACCTCGGTTACCTGCTCCTGCGCCTGCTCGGCGATAGAGCGAATATCGACGTTCTTCGCTTCGCTCACCACCCGGTCGAGAATGCTGAAATCGAAGTGGCTCTCTTCCTCTTCGATCTTGGCCTTGATCGCTTTCACCGTCGGGCTCTTCGAAATCACACCGCAGTATTCCGGCATGGTTTTGGCGAAGTCTTCGGTGCCGATTTCGCGCGCCAGTTTGATGATGTGCTCTTTATCGTGCGAGATCAGCGGACGCAGGATCAGGGTATCGGACGCATTGTCGATCAAACGCAGGTTGGTCAGCGTCTGGCTGGAGACCTGCCCCAGCGCCTCGCCGGTCACCAGCGCCTGCACGCCGTAGCGTTCGGCCACTTGCGAAGCGGCGCGCACCATCATGCGCTTGAGCACCACGCCCATCTGGCCGTCGTCGACCTTCTCCAGGATCTCACCCACCACCGGCTCGAAGTCGATGGCGACGAAGCGCACCTTATGCGAGCTGGCGAAGCGATTCCACAGGTAGTGCGCCACCTGCTTCACGCCGATCTCGTGTGCGGCGCCACCCAGGTTGAAGAAGCAGAAGTGCACGCGGCAGCCGCGGTGCATCAGCATGTAGCTGGACACGCCCGAGTCGAAACCGCCGGAAATCAGCGACATTACGTCTTCCTGAGTGCCGACCGGGTAACCGCCGATGCCTTCGAGACGGCGTTTGACCAGCATCAGCTTGTCGTCTTCGATCTCCAGGTTTACCGTGACCTGCGGGCGGGTAAGGTTAACGCACGCGCTTTCGATGTGTTGGTTCAGGCCGCCGCCGACGTAGCGCTCCACGTCCTGCGAGTTGAACGCCTGCTTGCCGCGGCGCTTGACGCGCACGCAGAAGGTTTTGCCTTCCAGCTGGGCGCGGTAGGCTTCCAGCGTCTGCTCGAAGATGTGGTGGATGTCGGTATAAGCGCGATCTTCCACTTCCAGAATATGGTGGATACCGGGAATGCGCGTCAGGGCGTCGGCAATGATCGGCCGCTGGTTTTCATCTTTGGCGCGAACTTCGATATGATCCCAGTGACGGACGACCGCCAGCGTTTCATCATACTGCTTCAGGACGTTGCGAATATTGGTCGAGAGAATCTTGATAAAGCGCAAGCGCACAGATTGGCTCTTGATGGTGATTTCCGGGAACAATTTAATGATAAACTTCATGGCGGTCTTTGTTGTCAGATAAGAATTACGGCGCGGAGTATATCACCATATCGCCGTGCTCTGCGCACAAAACCACACATGAGCGCCATGATTTGCTAATCAAGATCCGCTAGGATAGGCTCTGGCGCCACGGTTCACATGATGACGTAAAAAGAAAATTATGCCGAAAAAACCAGCACAATCAGCCAGTACAGAGCAAACTGCCAGCTTTGAAAACGCCCTCGGCGAGCTGGAAAGCATCGTGACGCGTCTGGAGTCGGGCGAACTGCCGCTGGAAGACGCGCTGAACGAGTTCGAACGCGGCGTACAGCTGGCGCGTCAGGGCCAGCAGAAACTGCAACAGGCGGAACAGCGTGTGCAGATACTTCTTAACGACAGCGCCGACGATGCGGCGCTGGCGCCTTTCACACCGGATGCCGAGTAACAGACATGTCTGAGATCGCCCCATCGGCCGCTTTTGCCGATCAACTGCAGATTTTCCGCCAGCGCGCCGATCGCGCGCTGCTGGATTTCATCGCCCCGCTGCCGTTCAACGACGGCAACATGGTGGCGGCGATGCGTCACGGCGCCTTACTGGGCGGCAAGCGCCTGCGCCCGTTCCTGGTGTACACCACCGGCCAGATGTTCGGCGTGTCGCTGGCCAACCTGGACGCGCCGGCGGCGGCGGTGGAATGCATTCACGCCTACTCGCTGATCCACGACGATCTGCCGGCGATGGACGACGACGATCTGCGCCGCGGCCAGCCGACCTGCCACATTAAATTCGGCGAAGCCAACGCGATCCTGGCCGGCGATGCGCTGCAAACGCTGGCGTTTTCGATCCTGGCCGATGCCGAAATGCCTGACGTGACCCTGCGCGATCGGCTGGCGATGGTTTCCGAACTGGCGACCGCCAGCGGCGTAGCCGGCATGTGCGGCGGCCAATCGCTGGATCTGGAAGCCGAAGGCAAGCGCGTTGATCTGCAGGCGCTGGAGCAGATACACCGCCATAAAACCGGCGCGCTGATCCGCGCCGCGGTGCGCCTGGGCGCGCTGAGCGCCGGCGAAGCCGGACGTGCGGCGTTGCCGCAGCTGGATCGTTACGCCGCCGCGGTTGGCCTGGCGTTCCAGGTACAGGATGACATTTTGGACGTTGTCGGCGAGACTGAAAAAATCGGCAAGCGCCAGGGAGCGGACCAACAACACGGAAAGAGTACCTACCCGGCGTTGCTCGGGCTTGACAGCGCGAAAGCAAAAGCGTGGGATCTCTATCAGGAAGCATTAGCTGCATTGGACACTTTGGCAGCGCAATCTTATAACACAGCGCCATTGCGAGCGTTAGCCAGCTTCATTATTGAACGCGACAATTAACGTGTGACGTTAACTCCTCTGATATGAGTATCGAATGAGTCTTGATATAGCCAAATACCCAACCCTGGCGCTAGCGGAAAACCCCGAGGAACTCCGCTCACTGCCCAAAGAGAGCTTGCCGAAGCTGTGCGATGAGCTGCGGCAATACCTGCTGAACAGCGTCAGTCGCTCCAGCGGCCACTTTGCCTCCGGGCTGGGTACCGTCGAACTGACGGTGGCGTTGCATTTCGTCTACAACACGCCGTTCGATCACCTGGTGTGGGACGTCGGCCACCAGGCCTACCCGCACAAAATTCTGACCGGCCGCCGCGACCGTATCGCCACCATTCGGCAAAAAAACGGCCTGCATCCGTTCCCGTGGCGCGCCGAAAGCGAATACGACGTGCTGTCGGTCGGCCACTCGTCGACCTCAATCAGCGCCGGCCTCGGCATGGCGGTGGCGGCGGAGCGTGAAGGCAAAGGCCGCCGCACGGTGTGCGTGATCGGCGACGGCGCCATCACCGCCGGCATGGCGTTCGAAGCGATGAACCACGCCGGCGACATCAATCCGGACATGCTGGTGGTGCTGAACGACAATGAGATGTCGATCTCGGAAAACGTCGGCGCGCTGAACAACCACCTGGCGCAGCTGCTGTCCGGCAAGCTTTACTCCACCCTGCGCGAAGGCGGCAAGAAAGTGCTGGCCGGCGTGCCGCCGATCAAAGAGCTGGTGAAACGCACCGAAGAGCATCTGAAGGGTATGGTGGTGCCGGGCACGCTGTTTGAAGAGCTGGGCTTTAACTACATCGGCCCGGTAGACGGGCACGACGTGCAGGGGCTGGTCGCCACGTTGAAAAACATGCGCGATCTGAAAGGCCCGCAGCTGTTGCACATCATGACCAAGAAAGGCCGCGGTTACGCGCCGGCGGAGAAGGATCCGATCAGCTTCCACGCGGTGCCGAAGTTCGATCCCGCCAGCGGCACGCTGCCGAAAAGCGCCGGCGGTCTGCCGACCTATTCGAAAATCTTCGGCGATTGGCTGTGTGAAACCGCCGCCAAAGACAGCTCGCTGATGGCGATCACACCGGCGATGCGCGAGGGCTCCGGCATGGTGCAGTTCTCCCGCGACTACCCGCAGCAATATTTCGACGTGGCGATCGCCGAGCAGCACGCGGTCACCTTCGCCGCCGGATTGGCGATCGGCGGCTATAAGCCGGTGGTGGCGATCTATTCCACCTTCCTGCAGCGCGCCTACGATCAGCTGATCCATGACGTGGCGATCCAAAACCTGCCGGTGATGTTCGCCATCGATCGCGGCGGCATCGTCGGCGCCGACGGCCAGACCCACCAGGGGGCGTTCGATCTGTCGTTCATGCGCTGCATCCCGACCATGGTGATCATGACGCCAAGCGACGAGAACGAATGCCGCCAGATGCTGTATACCGGCTATCACTACAATGCCGGCCCGAGCGCGGTGCGCTATCCGCGCGGCACCGGCACCGGCGCGGCGCTGGAGCCGCTCAGCCTGCTGCCGATCGGCAAAGGCGTGGTGCGCCGCCAGGGGGAAAAGATCGCCATTCTCAACTTCGGCACCCTGCTGCCGGAGGCCGCGCAAGCGGCGGAAGCGCTCAACGCCACGCTGGTCGACATGCGCTTCGTCAAACCGCTGGACGAGCAGCTGGTGCTCGAACTGGCCGCCAGCCATGAAACGCTGGTCACGCTGGAAGAGAACGCGATCATGGGCGGCGCCGGCAGCGGCGTCAACGAACTGCTGATGGCCAAACGCCGTCCGGTGCCGGTGCTGAACCTCGGCCTGCCGGACAGCTTCGTCTCGCAGGGCACCCAGGAAGAACTGCGCGCCGACCTGGGGTTGGACGCCGCCGGCATTCAGCGGCAAATCGAAACCTGGCTGGCGCAGTAATCGCCACTCGCGCCTGACAAAACGCCTCCGCCTTCGGGGGCGTTTTTGTTTCCGCCCCCTCTCCCCGAGATCCGCGCTACAGTTACTGTCTGAGCTGTGAATGGGAGGCAAGCATGAAGTACCTGAAACTGGGCAACACCGATCTGAACGTCTCACGCATCTGCCTGGGTTGCATGACCTACGGCGAACCGAACCGCGGCAATCACGCCTGGACGCTGCCGGAAGAGAGCAGCCGCCCGCTGCTGAAACAGGCGTTGGAAGCCGGCATCAACTTTTTCGACACCGCCAACAGCTATTCCGACGGCAGCAGCGAGGAAATCCTCGGCCGGGCGCTGCGCGACTATGCGCGCCGCGAAGACGTGGTGGTCGCCACCAAGGTGTATTTCCCGCTGAGTAACCTGAAGCGCGGTTTATCGCGCGCCAACATCATGCAGTCCATCGACGACAGCCTGCGGCGCCTGGACACCGACTATGTCGATTTGCTGCAGATCCACCGCTGGGATTACGAAACGCCGCTGGAAGAGACGCTGGAAGCGCTGCACGACGTGGTGAAAGCCGGTAAGGCGCGTTACATCGGCGCCTCTTCGATGTACGCCTGGCAGTTCGCCAAGGCGCTGTATACCGCCGATCTGCACGGCTGGACGCGCTTCGTCAGCATGCAGGATCAATACAACCTGATTCAGCGCGAAGAAGAGCGCGAAATGCATCCGCTGTGCGCCGCCGAAGGCATCGCCGTGCTGCCGTGGAGCCCGCTGGCGCGCGGCCGCCTGACCCGCCCCTGGGGCGAAACCACCGCGCGGCTGGTTTCCGACCAGTTCGGCAAGAGCCTGTACGAAGAAACTGAAGGCATCGATGCCATTATCGCCGAACGCGTCGCCAGCCTCGCCGAGGAACGCGGTGTTTCACGCGCGCAGATCGCGCTGGCCTGGCTGCTGAACAAACCGGCGGTCAGCGCGCCGATCGTCGGCGCTTCGCGCAGCGAGCAGCTGGATGACGCCATCGCCGCGGTCGATTTGAGTTTGTCGCCGCAAGAGGTCGCGGAGCTGGAGACGGCTTACGTGCCGCATCGGGTGACGGGATTTGAATAAGAGAAACGGGCGCGAAACAGCGCGCCCGTCTGTCAGAACAGCCCGATCGGCCAGTGGTGCCCAATCAGGTAGATGATGCCGGCGGACAGCACGCCGGCGATGATATCGTCGACCATGATGCCCATGCCGCCATGCACGTTGCGGTCGAACCAGCGGATCGGCCACGGTTTCCACATATCCAGAATGCGGAAGATGACGAAACCGGCGGCAACCCAGCGCCAGTCGTTGACCGGCAGCGCCATCAGCGTGATCCACATGCCGACGAACTCGTCCCAGACGATGCTGCCGTGATCGTGCACCTTCATGTCTTTTGCCGTGCGGTGGCAAATATAGACGCCGATGCAGATGCTGAACATCACCGCCAGCGAGTAAAGCTGCCACGGTAGCTGGATCAGCAGCAGCCAGAACGGGATCGCCGCCAGCGATCCCATGGTGCCCGGCATCACCGGCGACAAACCGCTGCCAAACCCGGTGGCCAGCAGGTGCCACGGATTGCTCATCCGCAGCCGACGCTTGGCTTCATCCATGGGTGCCCGGCTCCGCGTTGAAATGATCGAACCCAATCCAATCCAGCTCTACCGCTTCGTCGTTGCGATAATAGCGGATGCCTTCAGACAGCGGGCCAATTTGGCCGATGCAGGTGTAGTCGGCCCCGAGGTGGCTCAGCGCCACTTCCAGCGCGCCGCGGTTGATCTCCGGCACGGTGAAGCACAGCTCATAATCTTCGCCGCCCGCCAGCGCCCAACGCAGCGCCTGCTCGGCATCGGCGTGGCTGCTCAGTGCCTGCGACATCGGCAGCTCGTCCAGCACGATGCGCGCGCCACAGTCGCTGGCCTTCAGGATATGCTTCAGATCGGAAATCAGGCCGTCAGAGATGTCGATCGCCGAGCTGGCCAGATCGCGCAGCGCCTGCCCCTGCAGCACCCGCGGCTGCGGCCGCAGATGGCGGGCGACCAGATAATCACGCGCCGCCGCATCCGTCACCGCCAGGCGATCCTGCAGGATCGCCAGACCGGCGGCGCTGTCGCCCAGCGTGCCGGTCACATAGATCCAGTCGCCGATGCGCGCACCGCTGCGGGTCAGCGCCCGGCCGGCCGGGATCAGCCCCTGAATGGTCAACGTCATGCTCAGCGGGCCGCGCGTGGTATCGCCGCCGATCAGCTGCATGCCGTAATAGTTGAGCTGATCGAACAGGCTATCGCTGAAGGCCTTAAGCCAGGGCTCGTCCACCTCCGGCAGGGTCAGTGCCAGCGAGAGCCAGGCCGGATCGGCGCCCATCGCCGCCAGATCGCTCAGATTGACCGCCAGCGCCTTATAACCGAGATCGGCCGGATCGATGTCCGGCAGGAAGTGAATGCCCGCGACCAACGTATCGGTACTGACGGCCACCAGCTGTTTTTCCGGCACTGCCAGCAGTGCGCAGTCATCTCCAATGCCCAACTGTACATCCCGGCGCACGCGCTTAAACCGGTCAAAATAGCGGGCAATGAGGTCAAATTCGCCGCATGCCATATCGATATTCCACTAGAAGAAATTAAGGCCGGGAATGCCGGCCTTAAAGTTTTACTTTTTCTTGCGAAGGGTTGGCGCCACTTTATCCAGCACCCCGTTCACAAACTTGTGGCTGTCTTCCGCGCCGAAGGTTTTCGCCAGTTCGATCGCTTCGTTGATTGCCACCTTGTAAGGGACATCCTCGCGCATTTTCAGTTCAAACAGCGCGACGCGCAGCACCGCGCGCTCCACCTGGCCCAGCTCTTCGAGCTGACGCGACAGGTAAGGCGCCATCAGTTCGTCCAGCATACCTGCATTCACTGCCGCGCCGGACAGCAACTCGCGAAAATAGGCGACGTCAACATCTTTGACATCCTGCTCCGTCAGGAACTGGTGTTCAACATCGGCAAGGTCGTTTTTAGACAACTGCCAAGAGTAAAGCGCTTGAACAGCGCACTCACGAGCGCGGCGACGAGCAGCAGGTTTCACGGAATTCCCCTTAACTAAATTCAGGCTTTAATAGCTTTGATAACATTAATCATTTCAAGTGCGGTCAGCGCGGCTTCAGCGCCCTTGTTACCCGCTTTGGTGCCGGCGCGTTCGATCGCCTGCTCGATGCTTTCGGTGGTCAGCACGCCAAAAGCAACCGGGATTTCGGCATTCATCGCAACGTTGCCGATGCCGGAGCTGGCTTCACCCGCCACATATTCGAAGTGCGCGGTGCCCCCACGGATAACGGTGCCCAGCGCGATAACCGCGTCGTATTTGCCGGTTTTGGCCAATACGCTCGCCGTCAGCGGCAGCTCGTAAGCGCCCGGGACCCAGACAACGGTGATGTTGTCGTCAGCAACCTGACCAATGCGTTTCAGCGCGTCGATGGCGCCTTCCAGCAGGCTGTCGTTGATGAAATTGTTAAAACGTGCAATTGCGATCGCCACACGGGCATTTGGAGTAGCAACAACACCTTCGATAACTTTCATGGGCTTTCCTTAAAAATGGGTTCAATACCCCGCAGGGGGGCGGATTCTATCATATTCTTTCATCGCCTGCGCGGCGCTTTTGTAAAACCGGCGCGCGGGCGCGAGATTCAGTGTTTCGCCCGCAGGCGCAAACGCAGATCGGGGCCGACCTGACGCACGTCGCTAAAGACGAATTCCGGCGCGTCGGCCAATCGCTCCAGGCCCGGCAGGTGGCACAGGCCACGGCCATTATCGCCCAACAGTTTCGGCGCGATGTACAAAATGAGCTCATCCACCAGGCCGGCCTGCAGCAACGCGCCGGCCAGCGATGCGCCCGCCTCCACCCAGATTGAATTCACCTGGCGCTTGGCCAACAGCATCATCATCACCACCAGATCGACGCCGCCGCCGTGCGCCGGGCAGATAAACTGCTCAACGTCTTGCGGCCAGGTCTGTTCATCCGCCTGCAGGCGCGCCAGCCAGGTGGCGCCGGGCTGCTGCACCACGCGGTGCTGCGGGGTAATGCGGTTTTGGCTGTCGAGCAGGATGCGCAGCGGCTGGCGTAGATTGTCGCGCGGATAGAGGCGCTGCGTCTCGGCGTCCAATTCATCCCAACGCACCGTCAGCGACGGATCGTCCGCCAGCACGGTGGCGCTGGTGCTGAGGATGGCGGCGCTCTGCGCGCGCAGGCGCTGAACGTCCTGACGCGCTTCGGGTGAGGTGATCCACTGGCTCTCGCCGGAGGCCATCGCCGTGCGGCCGTCCAACGACGCGCCCAGCTTCAGCTGCACGTAAGGGAAGCCGGTGCGCATGCGCTTGAGGAAGCCCAGATTGACCGCTTCGGCCTCGGCCAGCATCAGGCCGTGCCGCACCTCGACGCCGGCCTGCTGCAGCTTGTACAGCCCGCGCCCCGCCACCTGCGGGTTAGGATCTTGCATCGCCGCGACCACCCGCGTCACGCCGGCGGCCACCAGCGCATCGGCACAGGGCGGCGTGCGGCCGTGATGGCTGCACGGCTCGAGCGTGACATAGGCGGTGGCGCCGCGCGCCTTGTCGCCCGCCATGCGCAGCGCGTGCACTTCCGCGTGCGGCTCGCCGGCGCGCAAATGATAGCCTTCACCGACAATTTCGCCGTCGCGCACGATAACGCAGCCGACGTTCGGATTGGGCGCGGTGGTAAAACGCCCCAGCCGCGCCAGTTCGAAGGCACGCGCCATGTAAAATTCGTCGTGATACATGAAAGATCCTTTAGTCTTGCAGGCGGGCAATCTCTTCGCCGAACTCGCGCACGTCTTCGAAGCTGCGGTACACCGACGCGAAGCGAATATAGGCGACCTTATCCAGCTTTTTCAGCGCGTCCATCACCAGATTGCCCACCAGTTTGGTCGGCACTTCGCGTTCGCCGGTGGCGCGCAGTTGAGATTTGATGTGATTAAGGGCGTTTTCCACGTCGTCCGAGCTAACCGGGCGCTTTTCCAGCGCTTTCAGCATGCCGCGGCGCAGTTTGTCTTCGTTGAACGGCTCGCGCACCTCATCGCTTTTAATCACTCGCGGCATCACCAGCTCGGCCACCTCGAAGGTGGTGAAACGTTCATTGCACACCAGACACTGGCGGCGACGGCGCACTTGCGAACCGTCCCCCACCAGGCGGGAATCAATGACTTTGGTATCAACGGCGGCGCAGAAAGGGCAATGCATAACACGTCCTGATAAACGTTTTTTATAGATAAATGCAGTTTACCCCGAAGTGCAGCCACAACAAAGGGCGGCGGCCATTTGTTGCGACACGCGGCCAGGAAGCGGCGCCGATATGACTTTCCCCTCCGGGCGGACTAAGCTGATAGCAGGAGATTCAGCATAGGAAATCGCCGTCATGACAACCTGTTACCCCAAAATCGCCCTGCTCGCCGCCGCCGTATTGCTGACGGGCTGCGCGCACAACGCCGCCGTGCCTCAGCTGCGCCATCAGGTCGCCGCGCTGAACCAGAAAGTGAGCGTGCTGACCGATCAAACCACCGCGCTGGAGCGACAGAATCTGCTCAATCAGCACTCCGACAACGGCGTCTACCTGCTGCCGGCAGCCCGGAGCGCCGCCCGTTTGCAGAGCAGCCTCGGCGAGCTGAGCGTTTCGCTGAGCCACATCAAGAGCGAAGCCAACGGCACGCAGGCGCAGCTGCATGTGCGCATCCTCTCGCAGGCCACGCTGCCGCCGTTCAACGCAGTGGTCGAATGGGGCCCACTGGATGAAGCCACCGGCCGGCCGTTGACCGCCGAAGCGCTGTCGCAACCGATCGCCAGCGCCGATTCGCTGCTGCCGAAACCCGGCCAGGACTTCGAGCTGCGCTTCAGCGGCCTGACGCCGGAACAGCTGGGCTATATCCGCCTGCACAGTCTGGTTTCGACCGCCCAACCGGCGGTGGTACAGCCGCACTGAAACCCGAAGCAAAAAAAAGGAGCGCCATGGCGCTCCTTCTCATTTCGCTGAATACTGCGGCGATTAAGGCAGAATCGAAGGCTGATCTGCGCCCTCTTTTTCCACTTTTTGCTGCAGCATGTGTTCGCGTTTCATCCCCAGCTTCAACGCCAGCGCAGACGCGACGTAGATGGAGGAAACGGTACCGATCGACACGCCGATCAGCATCGCCAGCGAGAAGCCTTGCAGCATCGCGCCACCGAAGATGTACAGCATCAGCACCATCATCAGGGTGGTCCCGGAAGTCATCAGCGTACGGCTCAGCGTCTGGGTCAACGACACGTTCATGATTTCGTAAGGCGTACCGCGGCGGATCTTGCGGAAGTTCTCACGAATACGGTCAGAGACCACGATGCTGTCGTTCAGCGAGTAACCGATAACCGACATCAGGGACGCGACGATGGTCAGGTCAATCTCGATGTGGAACAGCGACAGCACGCCCAGCGTGATGATCACGTCGTGCGCCAGCGCGATAACCGCCCCCAGCGCCAGGCGCCATTCGAAGCGGAAACCGACGTAGATCAGGATACAGATCAACGCCACCAGCAGCGCCATGCCGCCGGTTTGCGCCAGCTCGCTGCCCACGCTCGGGCCGACGAACTCGATGCGTTTCACGGTGGCGTTTTTATCCACCGAGTCGTTGATCACGCCGATCACCTTGTTGCCCAGTTCCTGGCCTGCGGTGCCGGTCGCCGGTGGCATGCGCACCATCACGTCGCGGCTGCTGCCGAAGTTCTGGATGATCGGATCCTGGAACCCGGCCTTCTCCAGCGTGTCGCGCATCAGGTCGAGGTTAGCCGGTTTCTCCAGGTTGATTTCAATCACCGTACCGCCGGTGAAATCCAGACCCCAGTTAAACCCGCGCACCGACATGGTAGCGATCGACGCGACCAACAGCAGCAACGAGATGCCGAAGGCCAAATAGTCCCAGCGCATAAAGTCGTAGACTTTACGGCCGTAGTTGAGTTGCTCAACAGTATAATCCTGTGCCACAACGCACTCCTCAGATAGACAGCTTGTTAATGCGTTTGCCGCCGTAAAGCAGGTTGACGATGGCACGGGTACCGACAATCGCGGTGAACATGGACGTCGCCACACCGATAGCGGTGGTGATCGCAAAGCCTTTGATCGAACCGGTGCCGACTGCGTACAGGATGACCGCGGTGATCAGCGTGGTGATGTTGGCGTCGACGATACTGGAGAACGCGCCTTTATAGCCTTCATGGATCGCCTGCTGAACGGACCTGCCGTTCTTCAGCTCTTCCTTGATACGTTCGTTAATCAGTACGTTGGCGTCAACCGCCACCGCCAGCGTCAACACGATCCCGGCAATGCCCGGCATGGTCAGCGTCGCCCCCGGCAACAGGGACATCACGCCGACGATCAGCACCAGGTTGGCAACCAGCGCCGTGGTGGCGATCACGCCGAACTTACGGTACCAGACCACCATGAAGACGATGGACGCCACCAGGCCCCACAGACAGGCTTCCAGACCTTGGGTGATGTTCTGCTGACCCAGGGTTGGACCGATGGTGCGCTCTTCGACGATCTGAATCGGCGCGATCAGCGCGCCCGCACGCAGCAGCAGCGAAAGCTGACGCGCTTCGTTCGGGTTGCCGATACCGGTGATGCGGAAGCTGTTGCCCAGACGCGACTGAATGTTCGCCACGTTGATCACTTCTTCCTGTTTCACCAGCACCGCGCGGCCGTTGGCGTCTTTCTTGCCGCTGTCCTTATACTCCACGAACAGGGTCGCCATCGGCTTGCCGATGTTGTCCTTGGTGAAGTTGGACATGGACGTGCCGCCGGCGCTGTCCAGCGAGATGTTAACCTGCGGCTGGTTGTATTCGTCGGTGCTCGAGGTGGAGTCGGTGATGTGGTCACCGGTCAGGATCACACGCTTGTACAGCACGATCGGCTGGCCGTCACGGGTGTATTTCACCTCGGAGTCACCCGGCACGCGGCCGTTGGCCGCCGCAGTGGCGTCCGCATTGGTGTTCACCAGACGGAACTCCAGGGTCGCGGTAGCGCCCAGAATTTCTTTGGCACGCGCGGTGTCCTGAATGCCCGGTAGCTCGACCACGATGCGGTCGGCGCCCTGGCGCTGCACCAGCGGTTCGGCGACGCCGAGCTGGTTGACGCGGTTACGCAGGATAGTGATGTTCTGCTGGACGGCGTATTCGCGCGCTTCGCTCAGACGGGCGTCCGTCAGGCTGGCTTTCATGGTGTTGGCGCCGTTGGCGGACAGCACCAGATCGCGCTGACGCGGGCCGATGTAGCTGATGGCCTGATCGCGGGCCGCATCGTCACGGAAGCGAACTTCCACGCCGTTGTTGTCCAGCTTGCGGATAGACGCGTAAGGAATGCCCTTCTCGCGCAGCTCGCTGCGCAGGGTATCCATGGTCTGTTCCTGCAGCTTGCTCAGCGCGGTGTCCATGTCCACTTCCATCAGGAAGTGCACGCCGCCGCGCAGGTCCAGGCCGAGTTTCATCGGCTCTGCGCCCAGCATGGCCAGCCAGGTCGGCGTGGCCGGCGCCAGGTTCAGCGCCACGACGAATTTGTCACCCAGCTCGGTCACCAGCGCTTCGCGGGCGCGCAGCTGAACGTCAGGATCTTTAAAGCGAGCCAGGATGGCGCCATTTTCCAGCGCAATCGACTTGCTCGCGATGTTGTCTTTTTCTAATACGGTACGGACCTGGTCCAGCGTAGTTTCACTGGCGGCGACGCCGCGCGCGCCAGTGATTTGTACGGCCGGATCCTCACCGTAGATGTTGGGAAGCGCATAAAGCAGACCGACGAGGATCACGACGATCAACATCAGATACTTCCACAAAGGATAACGGTTTAGCACGGCAATTCCCTTCGGGAAAAAAGATTACAGGGCCTTCATGGTACCTTTCGGCAGAACGGCCGCCACGAAGTCACGCTTGATCATCACTTCCGTGGTGTCGTTCAGCGCGATGGCGATGATGCCGGTGTCGGCCACTTTGGTCACGCGACCGATCAGGCCGCCGGTGGTCAGCACTTCGTCGCCTTTACCGATGGAGTCCATCAGCTTCTTGTGATCTTTCGCGCGCTTCTGCTGTGGGCGCAGGATCATGAAGTAGAAGATCAGGCCGAACACCACCAGCATAATGATCAGAGAGTACGGGCTTCCCTGAGCCGGAGCCCCTGCGGATGCGACGGCGTCAGAAATGAAAAAGCTCATTGAAATTCCCTCATTAAGTTATCAATTATTAGATCAAGCGTTTAAAGGCGGAATCGGCTTGCCGATCCGACCATAGAAATCCGCAACAAACTGCTCTAATTTACCCTCTTCGATAGCCTGGCGTAAACCCGCCATGAGGCGCTGGTAGTGACGCAGGTTATGAATCGTGTTCAGTCGAGCACCCAATATTTCGTTGCAACGGTCGAGATGGTGCAAGTAGGCGCGGCTGTAATGGCGACACGTGTAGCAATCACAGTCCTTATCCAGCGGAGAAGTATCATCCTTGTGCTTGGCATTACGGATTTTTACCACACCGTCAGTCACGAACAGATGGCCGTTGCGGGCGTTGCGGGTCGGCATGACGCAGTCGAACATGTCGATGCCGCGACGCACGCCTTCCACCAAATCTTCCGGCTTGCCGACGCCCATCAAATAGCGTGGCTTATCTTCCGGAATTTGCGGGCAAACGTGTTCAAGAATGCGATGCATATCCTCTTTCGGCTCGCCTACAGCCAAGCCGCCCACAGCGTACCCGTCAAAGCCGATATCCACCAGCCCTTTGACTGAAACATCACGTAAATCTTCGTAAACGCCGCCCTGAATGATACCGAACAGCGCATTTTTATTTTCCAGCTCGTCGAAACGTTTGCGGCTACGTTCCGCCCAGCGCAGCGACATTTCCATCGAACGCTTGGCGTAGTCCCAGTCGGCCGGGTACGGCGTACATTCGTCGAAGATCATCACGATGTCGGAACCCAGGTCATACTGGATTTCCATCGATTTTTCCGGACTCAGGAACACCTTATCGCCGTTGATCGGGTTGCGGAAGTACACGCCTTCCTCTTTGATCTTGCGCATCGCCCCCAGGCTGAATACCTGGAAACCGCCGGAGTCGGTGAGGATCGGCCCATGCCACTGCATGAAGTCGTGCAGATCGCCGTGCAGTTTCATGATCTC
This sequence comes from Serratia sp. SSNIH1, assembly GCF_002935055.1. Taxonomy (NCBI): domain Bacteria; kingdom Pseudomonadati; phylum Pseudomonadota; class Gammaproteobacteria; order Enterobacterales; family Yersiniaceae; genus Serratia; species Serratia sp. SSNIH1. The sequence continues at coordinate 1,510,655 of NZ_CP026383.1, read as the reverse complement.
CTGGCCCGGGCGCAGCCACAGGTGGAAGGTGTTGCCCAGCAGGATCTGTGCGCCGGTCTCTTTCACTTCTTCCGGCGTCATGCCCTTGACCGTACCGTAGGTACCGACCGGCATAAAGGCCGGGGTTTCCACCACGCCGCGGTCGAAGATCAGGCGGCCGCGACGCGCGCGGCCATCGGTAGTTTGTAGTTCGTACTTCACAAAGCCTCCAGCATCAGAGAAACAGTCTGATGTCGTTGAAACGGGGCCGCGCCGTGGGCGCAGCCCGGGAAATTAACCGCCGACGGACTCGTTTTCCGCCTGCGGGTTACGGCTGATGAACATCGCATCGCCGTAGCTGAAAAAGCGATACTGCTCGGCCACCGCCTGCTGATAGGCGTTCATGGTATTTTTATAGCCGGCGAAGGCCGACACCAGCATGATCAGGGTCGATTCCGGCAGGTGGAAATTGGTCACCAGCGCGTCGATCACCTGATAGTGATAGCCCGGATAGATAAAAATGCTGGTGTCGCCGAAGAACGGCGCAATCAGCGCCTCTTTGCTGGCCGCCGCGGCACTTTCCAGCGAACGCACCGAGGTGGTACCCACCGCCACGACGCGTTTGCCGCGCGCCTTGCAGGCCAGCACCGCATCGACCACGTCCTGCGGCACTTCGGCGTATTCGGCGTGCATCACATGATCTTCGATGGTTTCCACGCGCACCGGCTGGAAGGTGCCGGCGCCGACGTGCAGCGTCACGAACGCCATTTCTACGCCCTTGGCGCGCAGCGCCGCCAGCAGCGGTTCGTCGAAGTGCAGGCCGGCGGTCGGCGCGGCGACCGCGCCGGGTTTCTCGCTGTAGACCGTCTGATACAGCTCGCGGTCGGCGTCTTCATCCGGGCGGGCGATATAAGGCGGCAGCGGCATGTGGCCGGCGGCGTTGAGGATAGTGAACACGTCGCGTTCGTCGTTGAAGCGCAGCTCGAACAGCGTCTCGTGGCGCGCTACCATGGTGGCGGCGATGCTCTCGTCATCCCCCAACAGCAGCTCGGCGCCCGGCTTCGGCGCTTTCGACGCGCGCACGTGCGCCAGCACGCGATGGTCGTCCAGCACGCGCTCCACCAGCACTTCAATCTTGCCGCCGCTGACCTTGCGGCCGAACATGCGCGCCGGGATCACGCGGGTATTGTTGAACACCAGCAGGTCGCCGGCTTCCAGCTTATCCAGCAGATCGGTGAATACACCGTGCGTCAGCGCCCCGCTCGGCCCGTCCAGCTGCAGCAGGCGGCATGCGCTGCGTTCGGCCTGGGGATAGTGGGCAATCAGGGATTCGGGAAGTTCAAACGAAAAATCAGCGACGCGCATGGGTATTCACTTCTTCAATTTAGGGCTGGTTGGTAAAAAACAGGCGGCCTAGTCTAAAGCCGGGGGCGGTCAGCGGCAAGAAATAAGGAGGATTTGCCTGACTTCGGGTATAGTTGAGGGATGAATTTTCTCGCTCATCTTCACCTGGCCATGCTGGCGAACAGCTCGCTGCTGGGCAACCTGCTGGCCGATTTCGTGCGCGGCAACCCCGCCGCCGACTACCAGCCCGACGTGGTGGCCGGCATCATGATGCACCGCCGCGTCGACGTGCTGACCGACAGCCTGCCGCAGGTCAAAGCCAGCCGCGACTATTTCAGCGCCCCTTACCGCCGCGTGGCACCGATCACCCTCGACGTGGTGTGGGACCATTTTCTGGCGCGCCACTGGCAGCAGCTGGAGCCTTCGCGCGACCTGCACCAGTTTACCCAGGAAGCCCGCAGCCAGATCGAACCTTTTCTGCCGCTCACGCCGCCGCGCTTTCAGAACCTGAACGGCTACCTGTGGCCGGAACGCTGGCTGGAACGCTACGCCGAATTGCCGTTCATTGCCCGGGTGCTGCAGGGCATGGCCAGCCGCCGCCCGCGCCTCGATGCGCTGGCCGGCTCGTTCGCCGACGTCGAGCAACATTATCATCAGCTTGAAACACAGTTCTGGCAGTTTTACCCGCAAATGATGCGGCAGGCGAAGGACAAAGCGCTCTGAGGTCAAGCCCAAGCCATTGAAATTGCAACGCCTTGCAAGAATTTACGTTTTGCCGCTTGCCCTTTTGTGGGAAAAGGTTATTTTTAAAGCTCGCTAAATTATATCAACGACTTTGATAGGTGAAAGCTATCTCATCGATTGGTCTTTTACCCTTTATTCACCACGTCGCGGCCCCTATACTGGCCCTTGTTTTTACATCCACCCTTTAACACCTATTACAGGAGTAATTATGGTCCTGGTAACTCGTCAAGCCCCTGACTTCACTGCAGCTGCCGTACTGGGTAGCGGCGAAATCGTTGAAAACTTCAACCTGAAGAAGCACCTGAACGGCAAACCGGCCGTGCTGTTCTTCTGGCCAATGGACTTCACCTTCGTATGCCCTTCCGAGCTGATCGCTTTCGATCACCGCTATGAAGAGTTCCAGAAGCGTGGCGTTGAAGTGGTTGGCGTTTCCTTCGACTCAGAGTTCGTCCACAACGCATGGCGTAAAACCCCTGTCGACAAAGGCGGCATCGGTGAAGTGAAATACGCAATGGTTGCTGACATCAAGCGTGAAATCCAGAAAGCTTACGGCATCGAACACCCGGAAGCCGGCGTTGCGCTGCGCGGCTCTTTCCTGATCGACAAAGACGGCATCGTGCGTGCTCAGGTTGTTAACGACCTGCCAATCGGCCGTAACATCGACGAAATGATCCGTACCGTTGATGCGCTGCAATTCCACGAAGAGCACGGTGAAGTGTGCCCGGCTCAGTGGGAAAAAGGCAAAGCAGGTATGGGCGCTTCCCCAGACGGCGTTGCAAAATACCTGTCTGAAAACGCTGCCAAGCTGTAATTTCAGCCTGATAGTGAATCAACCGGCCCACGCGGCCGGTTTTTTTATGCCCCTTTATGGGGCAGACCGCCCACCTTCAGTGCTTTATTTCCCTGTTTCCGCTCACATTTCCCACCCTGCTCGCCGCGCGCACGCCCATCTGCGGCTACTATCAATAACGCTGGCTCGCGCTTTGCAAGTGAACAGCGGCAAGCAAACACAACACAATAAAAAACTGACAGGGTAGGAATAACTATGTTTTTACAGAAATGGAGCAAACCCCTGACCATGGCGGCGCTGCTGGTCAGCGGCAGCCTGTATGCGGCATCCAACCCGGCGGTGGAAGCCAAAAACGGCATGGTGGTCACCTCGCAACACCTGGCCTCGCAGGTCGGCGTGGATATCCTGAAGATGGGCGGCAACGCCATCGACGCCGCCGTGGCGGTGGGCTATGCGCAGGCGGTGGTTAACCCTTGCTGCGGCAACATCGGCGGCGGCGGCTTTATGACCGTCCACCTGGCGGACGGCACCGACACCTTCATCAACTTCCGTGAAACCGCGCCGGCGGCGGCCAGCGCCAACATGTATCTGGATGCCGACGGCAAGGTAAAGAAAGACGCCAGCCTGTACGGCTATCTGGCAGCGGGCGTGCCGGGCACCGTGCTGGGGATGGAAACCGCGCGTGAGAAGTACGGCAAGCTGAGCCGCGAACAGGTGCTGGCGCCGGCTATCAGGCTGGCGCGCGAAGGCTTTGTGCTGACCCGCGCCGATACCGATATTCTCGACACCACCGTCGCACGCTTCAAACAGGATCCCGAGTCGGCCAAAATCTTCCTGCGCCCGGACGGCAGCCCGCTGCAGCCAGGGGACAAACTGATGCAAACCGATCTGGCCAATACGCTGGAAGCCATCGCCAAAGGGGGAACCGACGCCTTCTATAAAGGCAAGATCCCGCAGGCGGTGGAGACGGCGGCCAAACAGGGCGGCGGCATCTTGACCGCCGCCGACTTCGCCAATTACAAGGTCACCGAAACCCCGCCGATTACCTGCAGCTATCGCGGCTACAAGTTTGTGTCGGCGCCGCCTCCCAGCTCCGGCGGCGTGACGCTGTGCGAAATCCTCAACGTGGTGGAAGGCTACGACCTGAAAAGCATGGGCTTCAACTCGGCGGCGGCCATTCACACCATGACCGAAGCGATGCGCCATGCCTACATGGACCGCAACACCTACCTCGGCGACCCGGAATTCATCAAGAACCCGATCGACCGGCTGGTGAGCAAGAGCTACGCCGAGCAGATCCGCAAGAAAATCGTCGCGGACAAGGCCACGCCATCGGAAAACGTGCAGCCCGGCATGGAGCCGCATGAAAAACCGGAAACCACCCACTATTCGATCGTCGATCACGACGGCAACGCCGTCTCCACCACCTATACCGTCAACGGCCGCTTCGGCGCCGTGGTGATCGCACCGGGCACCGGCTTCTTCCTCAACGACGAGATGGACGACTTTACGGTCAAAGTGGGCGAGAAAAACCTGTACGGACTGGTGCAGGGCACCGCCAACAGCATTGCCCCCGGTAAGCGCCCACTATCGTCGATGAGCCCGACGCTGGTGACCAAGGACAACAAGATCTTTATGGTACTGGGCTCGCCGGGCGGTTCGCGCATCATCACCATCACCCTGCAGACCGCGTTGAACGTGATCGACCACGGCATGGCGCCGCAGGAAGCGGTGGACGCACCGCGCATCCATCACCAATGGTTGCCGGATGAGGTGTACTACGAACAGCGCGGCGTTTCCGCCGATACGCTGAAGCTGCTGAGCGGTATGGGCTATAAGATGGTCGAGCAAACGCCGTGGGGCGCCGCCGAACTGATTCTGGTCGGTTTGCCGGGCGCGGCGGGCGTCAGCCCGGCCAACTCCGGCAACGACTCGGCGGTTTCCGGCAAGGTGCGCGAAGGCTATCTGTATGGCGCCAACGACGTGCGTCGCCCGGCAGGTTCTGCGGTCGGTTACTGATGTAAACGCCTACTCACTTTTATCGCGGGGGCCCTTTGGCCCCCGCAGTTGCTTTAGCCTTCGCAGCGCCACACGGTGGCCGACTCTTCCGCCAGCTGCAGGCGCAGCCCGCCTGCCGTTTCGCTCAACTCTCCCCGCCCTTCCACACGCCGCCACGGGCCGCGCGCCAACAGCGGGTTGTGCGGCAGCTGCGCCTGGCCGCTGCCGTCGCGCTGCAGCGCCACCAGCACCTGCTCCTGCTGATACAGGCGCACGAACACCAGCGTTTCTCCGCTGGCATACAGCACCTGACAGCCGCCGCGACGCAATGCCACGCTCTGTTTACGCAGCGCCGCCATGCGCTGGAACAGCGCCAACAGCGGCCGGTCCCAGTCGCCGACGTCCCACGGGAACGGCTTGCGGCAGAACGGATCGTTGCCGCCGTCCAGACCAATCTCATCGCCGTAGTAGAGACAAGGCACGCCAATCCAGCTCAGCAACCACACCGCTGCCATCTGCATGCGCGCCGCGTTCCCCTGCAACAGCGTGAGAAAACGCGCGGTATCGTGGCTGTCCAACTGGTTGAACTGGATCAGCTGGCGGCCGTGCGGCAGCCCGGCGCGGTAACCGTCCATCCACTGCGCGCACCCGGCGGCGTCCAGCCGCACCGGGTGATAGGCCACGTCCAGCCCCGCCAAAAATGCCCGCACCGGCAGCGCGAACCCCATGTAGTTCATCGCCGCGTCCTCCACGCCGGCGTGCAGCCAGCGGCGCGCGTCGCCGAAATGCTCGCCCAAGACGTAGGCCTGCGGGTTCTCCTGCTTCACCGCCTGATAGATGCCAGCCAGGTGGTTCAAGTTGCCGGTGGCGCCGCCGTTCTCCCCCAGCATGTGCACCACGTCCAGCCGCCAACCGTCGATGCTGTACGGCGGGCGCAGCCAGTGGCGCACCACGCTGCCTTCTCCGCGATAGATCGCTTCCGCCACCTGCGGCTCGGCGAAGTTAAACTTCGGCAGGCTGGCGTTGCCCTTCCAGTCGAGCGCGCGGCCGTCCGGGTAAAAGTTGAACCAGCCGCGATACGGTGAATCGGGGTGGTGACAGGCGCCGTTTTCGCCCTGGCGATGGCGGTCGAACCACGGATGCGAGTCGCCGGTGTGGTTGAATACCCCGTCCAGCACCAGTTTCATGCCCACCTTGTGAGTGCTCACTCGCAAACGCTGCAGCGCCGCGTTGCCGCCAAAGTGCGGATCGACCTGGTAATAGTCCTCGGTATCGTACTTATGCACGCTCGGCGCGGTAAAAATCGGGTTCAGATACAGCGCCGTCACGCCCAGCTGCTGCAAATACGGCAGTTTGGCGCTGATGCCGTCCAGATCGCCGCCGTAAAAGGTCGAGGCGGCGTGGCGATCCTCCAGCGGATGCTGCCAGTCGCGCCGAATCACCTCGGCACCGGCCGCGTGATGGCGGTAGCTGCCGCTCTGGATGCCGTGTTCGCCGCCGCTGCTGGCGAACCGATCGGGGAAAATCTGGTAGAACAGCTGATCCGCCACCCATTCGGGGCCATGGTCGGGCTCGTCGACGGCGAACTGCGCCAGCTGGCCCGGCGGCGTTGGCGACCAGCCCTGCGGGCCGAACCACTGCTGGCTATCGGCCCACAGCAGCTTGAAGCAGTAACGCCGCGTCGGCTCGCCCTCATTCAGCGTCAGGCTGGCCTGGTAGCGCCGCATTCCCTCGTGACGCTGCGCTTTCATCACCAGCAGCCACTCTTCGTTGTCCGGTTCGGCGCGCAAAAACACCCGTTCCGGCAGTTCATCCCCCTGTAACCACAGCGTGATATCCAAACGTTGCCCTTGCTTCACCACAAAAGGCGGGACCGGTTGATGCCAGGCGTTAAGCATACTGTTTCTCCTGCTGTACCAAACGAAATCGACGGCGTTCTTCAAGAAGCGAACAATGCCACGTTAAGTGCAACTCCCCCTCCTCTCTGGCCGCAAAACCCGGGGATGAGCCGGGGGGCGGAGACCGAAAAATAACGCTAACTCGATGTAAAAAAAGGTAAACAGGCACAAATCCTGCGCGTTACCCCTTAGGCTAACGCGTTTTAAGTTTACAGGATATTTTTTGCGCATTTTTTAAGGAGCGGTAATGCAACAACAGATAACGCGCTGGCTGGAACAGTTTGGTTTGGAATTCGGCGGAGTGATGTCGCTGTTGATGGTATTGGGGTTGATTGTCCTGATCTCGGTCGCGATCCACCTGGTGCTGCACCGGGTGGTGCTGGCCGCCCTTCAGCGCCGTGGCCAGCAATCGCAGCGCGTCTGGCAACAGGCCATCACCCAATACAAACTGTTCCAGCGCGTGGCGCTGCTGCTGCAAGGGGTGATCATCAGCATCCAGGCGACGCTGTGGTTGCAGAGCGGCAGCCAAACCCAGGCGGTGATCGTCACCGCCGCGCAGGTGTGGATCCTCGCCTTCACCCTGCTGTCGCTGTTCTCGCTGTTGGATACGCTGCTGGCGCTGCTGCGCCAAAGCCCGATTTCCAATCAGCTGCCGCTGCGCGGCATTTTCCAGGGCCTGAAACTGGTGGCGGCGATCCTGATCGGCATCATGATCGTTTCGTTGCTGATGGGCAAATCGCCGCTGCTGCTGCTCAGCGGCCTGGGTGCCATGACCGCGGTCTTGATGTTGGTGTTCAAGGATCCGATCCTCGGGCTGGTGGCCGGCATTCAGCTCTCCGCCAACGATATGCTGAAGATCGGCGACTGGCTGGAAATGCCGAAATACGGCGCCGACGGCGCGGTCACCGACATCGGCCTGACCACGGTCAAAGTGCGTAACTGGGACAACACCGTCACCACCATTCCCACCTACGCGCTGATCTCCGACTCATTCAAAAACTGGCGGTCGATGTCGGAATCCGGCGGGCGTCGCATCAAGCGCAGCCTGAATATCGACACCGGCAGCGTGCACTTCCTGTCGGAAGAGGAACAGCGCCGCCTGCAGCGCAACCCGCTGCTGCACAGCTACCTGAACGTCAAGACCCAAGAGCTGAGCCAGCATAACCAGGAGATCGCCGTCGATCTGGCCTCGCCGCTCAACGGCCGCCGCCTGACCAACCTCGGCACGCTGCGCGCCTATCTGGAAGCCTATCTGCGCGCTCACCCGCGCATTCACCAGAACATGACGCTGATGGTGCGCCAGCTGGCACCGACGCCGGAAGGCCTGCCGCTGGAAATCTACGCCTTCACCAACACCACGGTCTGGGCGGAGTATGAAAGCATTCAGGCAGATATTTTCGACCATATTCTGGCGGTGATCGACGAGTTCGGCCTGCGCGTGCATCAAACGCCAACCGGCAATGACCTGCGCGGCATGCTGCTACAAAACGCGAACGCTTCCTGACGTCGGCTGACGTAACTGTGTCTGCTGGTAATGATGTTCTTTCAATTGCCAGCAGATATCTCCATCCCCTTCTTTTCCCCGGCGAAAACGGCGTTAATGCGCCATCACCTTCACCACCGAGAGGGAAAGCCCTTGCTGAAACGGTTACGTCATCGGCTGTTTACCCTGATGGCCACCCTGCTGTTTATCGGCTGCCTGCACAGCGCTTCGCTGGACGAAAGCCGCATGCCACGCAATCTGCAACCTTCGCTGAGCGCCCTCAGCAGCAATATGCAGGACATTCGCGAAGTGCTGGCGCGCTGCGCCGGCGAGGAAGAGGAAGAACGCCTTAACGGCGGCGACATGCGTATCGAAGCGCGCGCCGCCGGGGAGGATGAAGTGGAAGACAAACGCTAAAAAAACACCGGCCTCAGCCGGTGTTTTTCCATTTAGTCTTGCTGCGTCGCCAACGGCGCGCGTTTTTTCTGATGGTTGACCTTGAACCAGTATCCCGCCAGCAGCAATACCACCCAGACCAGTCCAGCGTACAGCGAGACGCGCGTGGTCGGGAAGTAGCCGATCAGGCCGATGATGAACACCAGGAACACGATCGCCACCACCGAGGTGAACACCCCGCCGCGCAGCGGGAACGCCAGCTGCTTCACCTGCTCTTTGCTCAGGCTGCGGCGGAAGGCGATTTGGGAGAACAGGATCATGATCCACACCCACACGGTGGCGAAGGTCGCCAGGGACGCGATCACCAGGAACACGCTCTCCGGCATGATGTAGTTGAGATATACCGCCAGCAACAGCGCCAGCATCATCACCACCACCGTCACCCAGGGAATGCCGCGTTTCGACACCTTGCTGAACATCTTCGGCGCGTGGCCCTGCTCGGCCATGCCGTGCAGCATGCGGCCGACGCCGAACACGTCGCTGTTGATCGCCGACAGCGAAGCGGTGATCACCACGAAGTTGAGAATGCCTGCCGCCACGGTGATGCCCATATGCTGGAAGGTCAGCACGAACGGGCTGCCGTTGGTGCCCACCTGGTTCCACGGGTAGATAGACATGATGACGAACAGCGTGCCGACGTAGAACACCAGAATGCGCCACGGCACCGAGTTGATGGCCTTCGGAATCGATTTTTTCGGATCTTTGGCTTCGCCGGCGGTGATGCCGATGATTTCAATGCCGCCGTAAGCGAACATCACCAGCTGCAGCGACAGGATCATGCCGATAAAGCCGTTGCTGAAGAAGCCGCCGTTCGACCACAGGTTATGAATGCCGGTCGGTTGCCCGCCGTTGCCGATGCCCCAGATGATGATGCCGATGCCGGCCGCGATCATGATGATGATGGTGGCGACCTTGAAGAACGAGAACCAGAACTCCAGCTCGCCGAATACCTTGACGCTCATCAGGTTGATGGCGCCGATGATCAGCACCACGCTCAGCACCCAGATCCAGTGCGGCACTTCAGGGAACCAGACCCCCATATAGATGCCGAAGGCGGTCACGTCGGCGATGGCGACGATCAGGATTTCAAAGCAGTAGGTCCAGCCGGTGATGTAACCCGCCATCGGGCCGAGGTAGTCCTGCGCGTAGCGGGAAAACGAGCTGGCCTGCGGGTTGTTGACCGACATCTCCCCCAGTGCGCGCATGATGATAAAGGCCACGATGCCGCCGATCAGGTAAGCCAGCAGCACGCTCGGGCCGGCCATTTTGATGGCGTCCGCCGAGCCGTAGAACAACCCGGTGCCGATGGCCGATCCCAGCGCCATAAAGCGGATATGACGCGTACTGAGGCCGCGTTTCAGCTTATTGTCGGGGGCCGTGGTGGGTGACTGTTGTTGCATGAAGATGACCCATAGTTTTAAACGTAAAAAAGCCACGGACATGTCCGTGGCCCTGGATTAAGCCGGGGGATTATCAGTGCGCGGTCACTTGGGAACGCGTACACACCCGATCATAAATCGCGACCAGCACCAGCATCAGCAGCGAAGGCGGCAACCATGCCAGCCCCTGCTCCGCCAGCGGCAGGTGAGTGGTCCAGGCCGGCAGCAGCTGCTGGAAACTGGAGGCTTTAACCGCGTCAAGGATACCAAACAACAGGCTGACAAGCATCACCGGCGCGATGATGCGCGGCGCGCTGTGCCACCAACGCAGGGTGAAGCTCAGCACCACCAGCACGATGCACGGCGGGTAAATCGCGGTCAGCACCGGAATGGAAATCTGAATCAGGTGGCTCAGGCCGAGGTTGGACACCACCATCGAGAACAGGCCCAGGATAAACACCAGCGTCTTGTACGAGAACGGCAGGTATTGCGCGAAGAACTCGGCGCAGGCGCAGGTCAGGCCGACCGCGGTTACCATACAGGCGATGAAGATCAGCGCCGCCAGGAAGAAGCTGCCCAGGCCGCCGAAGGTGTTCTGAACGTAAGCGTGCAGGATCACCGCGCCGTTGGTGGCGTCAGGCACCAACGCGCCGCTGCCGGAGCCCAGCTTGAACAGGCTCAGGTAAACCAGCGTCAGGCCCACGCCGGCAATCAAACCGGCCAGAATGGTGTAACGGGTCAACAGACCGGCGTCTTTCACGCCGCGCGATCGCGCCGCGTTGACGATAACGATGCCGAATACCAGCGCGCCCAGCGTATCCATGGTCAGATAGCCGTTAACGAAGCCGGAGGAGAAAGGCACGCTCTGGTAAGCCGCCGTCGCCGGGATCGGCGCACCGGCAGGCCACAGCAGCGCGGCGATGCCCAATACGGCCAGCGCCACAATCTTCAGCGGTGCCAGCACGTGGCCGACGGTGTCGAGCAGGCGGCCCGGATACAGGGAGATGCCGATCACCAGCGCGAAGTACACCAGGCTGTAGATGAACAGCGGCATGGCGCCGTCGCCGGTCAGCGGGGCGATGCCTACTTCAAAGGACACGGTAGCGGTACGCGGCGTGGCGAACAGCGGACCGACGGCCAGGTAGCAGACGGTCGCCAGCAAGAGGCCGGCGCCACGGCCGATCGGTGAGCTGAGGGCGTCGATGCCGCCGCCGACGCGCGCCAGCGCGATGACGGTGATGACCGGCAGACCGACGGCGGTGATCAGGAAGCCCAGCGCCGCGGTCCAGACGTGTTCACCGGACTGCAAGCCGACCATCGGCGGGAAGATGATGTTCCCGGCCCCGACGAATAAGGCAAAGGTCATAAAGCCCAGTGCCAGGATATCTTTTGACGTTAAACGATGACTCATACGATGTCGTGTTGCCTGTTCAAATGAAAAATAGTGTCCGATAGCGTGGTGGCGTGACGCCCCACCCGGTTGCCGGCATGCCCGATCGTTGCAGCGCCAAATAAGCACCCTAAACGCAATAGATCCGGCGTTTATGTCCCTATTCGAAAGTGGCCGCTCATGAAGATGGGCAAAATTTTAGGAGTTATAAAAATGGAGGTTTAATCCGACAACGAAGGCTAAGGTAAACGTTTATAGCGCTTCAAGGCAAGGCGCACGGCGAAAAGCAGAACTATCGACCATATAAACTTTTACCACCAGTCGATCATATTGGCTATCAATAAATATACACTACATGATTTGTATCATTTTTGAACAACAGATTCACGAAACGTGAAGCATATATCACTTTACCGCGCGAAAACGCCAATAAATGCCCGGTTTTCGCGTGGCATAAGCTCCGTTTGGCCGTGAAAAAAGGCGAAAATTACGCCGTTTTTTGCCGCTTATTGCACCGTGGCCGACGCGAGCGGCTGCAAGCCGAGCGCCTGGCGGGTCTTCTGCAGGGCGGCCGGCGGCAGCGGCAGATAGCCGTCGTGATTGACCAGGCTCTGCCCTGCGGTCGACAGCACGCGGTCGAGGAACGCGGCGGTCAGCGGTTCGAGCGGTTGATTGGGGGCTTTGTTGATATAGATATAGAGATAGCGCGACAGCGGGTAGCGATCGTTACGCACGTTGGCGGCGGTAGGTGCGACATAGTCCTCTCCCGACTCCGCCAACGGCAGCAGCCGCACACCGCTGGCGCGAAAGCCGATGCTGGCATAGCCGATGCCGTTGAGCGAACCGGCCACTGCCTGCACCACCGAAGCTGAGCCGGGCAGCTCATTGACGCGCGGCATAAAATCGCCGCCGCACAGCGCGCGCAGTTTGAAATAGCCGTAGGTACCGGACGCCGAGTTGCGGCCGAAGCGCTGCAGCGAGCGCGTTGCCCAGTCGCCGCTGAGCCCCAGCTCGCCCCAGCGCGTCAGCGGTTTGCTTTCACCGCAGCGCCGGGTGGCGGAGAAAATGCGATCGAGCTGCTGCAAATTGAGGCCGCGCAGCGGGTTATCCTGATGCACCAATACCACCAGCGCATCCACCGCCACCGGCACCGCCAGCGGCGCATAGCCGTAACGGTGTTCGAACGCCGAAACCTCGGCCGCCTTCATCGGCCGGCTCATCGGGCCCAGCTGCGCGGCGCCCGCCGCCAACGCGGTCGGCGCGGTAGAGGAGCCGGCGGCCTGGATCTGCAGGTTAACGTTGGGGTAATGCTGGCTGAAATCCTGCGCCCACAGCGCCATCAGATTCGCCAGAGTGTCAGAACCGACGCTGGACAGGTTGCCCGCCAGCATGCCTTCGGGCTGCGCCAGCGCGCCGCGTCCGGCCAGCAGCGCCAGGCAAAGCAACAGCCCTCGGGTTATTCGGGTCATACCGGTGTCTCGCGTTAATTTTTCACCGCATTCTCTGATAAAGCGGCGGGAACAATCAACCGGTTGGGTAAGGTAAAGATAAAGCGCGTGCCGATCCCCGGCTCGCTGAGGATCTCCAGCCGCGCGTCGTGATGGCTGAGCGCGTGTTTGACGATCGCCAGCCCCAGCCCGCTGCCGCCGGTTTGGCGCGAACGGGCCTTGTCGACGCGGTAAAAACGCTCGGTCAGGCGCGGAAGGTGTTCGGCGGCGATGCCCGGCCCGTTGTCGCTGACCTGGAACTGCGCGCCGTGCGCCGTCTGCTGCCAGCTCACTTCGATATGGGTGCCCTTCGGCGTGTGGTTAACCGCGTTGTACACCAGGTTAGACACCGCGCTGCGCAACTGGTCTTCATTGCCGAACACGTTGAGCTGTTCGTTCACCCGGAAGCTGATCTCGTGATTGCCGCCGCTCAGCGATTGCGCCTCGCGCTGCAACACCCGCAGCATCAGCGGAATATCCACCCGCTCGTTCATGTCGACATTGGGCGCTGCCTCGATGCGCGACAGCGTCAGCAGCTGCTTGACCAGCCCGTCCATCCGGCGGGTCTGCTCTTGCATGGTGCCGAGCGCCTTGCTGCGCAGCGAGCCGTCCTGCTCTTCGTCGCCCATCATCTCCAGGTAGCCCTGCAGCACCGTCAGCGGCGTGCGCAGCTCATGGCTGACGTTGGCAAAGAAGTTGCGCCGCGCGCCCTCCAGCTGGCGCATCTGGGTGACGTCGCGCGCCACCATCAGCAGCTGCCCTTCGGAGTAAGGCATTACGCGGAATTCGACGTAGTGTGCGTTGTTCAGCTGCAGCGTCAGCGGGCGCGAGAACTCCTGCTGTTGCAGGTAGTGGCTGAATTCCGGATAGCGCAGCAGGTTGAGGATGTGCTGGCCGTTGTCTTCCGGCCAGCGAAAGCCGAGCAGATGCTGCGCCAGCCCGTTGCACCAGAAGATATTGCCTTCGACGGTGGTCATCACCACCGCATCAGGCAGCGATTCGGCCCCGCTGCGAAAGCGCTTGATCAGCAGCGCCAGCTCGCGCCGGCGGCGGCGATTGCGCTGCTGCATCTGATACAGGCCATAGAACAGCGGCTCCCAGCTCCAGCGGCCGGGCGGCGGCGTCATGCTGCGGTCGATCCACAGCCAATGGGAGAGTTTGAGCTGGTTGTAGAAATTCCACACCAGCGCAGCCAGCGCGGAGGCCAGCAGGAACCAGGGCAGATAACCGAAAATCAGCCCCAGCAGTAAGGCGGGCAGACAAAAAAGAGCCAGCTCCAGAGCCAGCCTCTTCCACGACAGACGTTCTAACACGGCATATTCTCCAGCGCGGCGCGATCAGTAGCGCGTTGAGAACCGGTAGCCGGTGCCCCGAACGGTTTGAACCATTTTATCATGCCCACTGGTTTCTAACGCCTTGCGGAGCCGACGGATATGCACGTCAACGGTACGGTCTTCCACATAAACGTTAGTGCCCCAGACGTGATTAAGCAACTGCTCACGGCTATAAACCCGCTCTGGGTGGGTCATAAAGAAGTGCAGCAGCTTGAACTCGGTCGGCCCCATGTCCAACGCCTGATCGTTAGCCATCACGCGGTGGGAGGACGGATCCAGGCTCAGCCCTTGCATTTCAATCACTTCTTCCACCGCCATCGGTGAAATGCGGCGCATGACCGCCTTGATGCGCGCCACCAGCTCCTTGGGCGAGAACGGCTTGGTGATATAATCATCCGCCCCCACTTCCAGGCCGCGCACGCGGTCTTCCTCTTCGCCGCGCGCGGTCAGCATCATGACCGGAATATCGCGGGTCAGCGCTTCGCGCTTCATATGTTTGATAAACTGAATGCCGGAACCGCCGGGCAACATCCAGTCGAGCAACACCAAATCAGGGAACGGCTCAGACAGGCGCGTCACGGCGCTGTCATAATCCTCGGCTTCCAACGGTTGGTAACCATTCTGTTCCAACACAAAGCACACCATCTCACGGATCGGCGCTTCGTCTTCCACCACCAGTATGCGTCTTGCCATCGTCAATCCTGCCAATGTGTTAGCGACTTTGCGGGCGCCATTATGCGTCAGTTTTGTGACACTTTTATGAAAAAAAGCGGCTGTTATAGGCAGTAAGCATAGCGATTATTTCCCGGCGCAAAGAAAAATCATTCCGTAGTCGTCGCCATTGCGCCGGGACAGCCGCAGCCGCGGCCTTTATAATCATCGCCATTACCTTTGCATCCGGGAGTGTCATGCGCCTAATCCACACCTCTGACTGGCATCTTGGCCAGTACTTTTTCACCAAAAGCCGCGCCGCCGAGCACCAGGCTTTTCTGAACTGGCTGATCGAACAGATCGAACAGCAGCAGGTGGATGCGCTGATCGTCGCCGGGGATCTGTTCGATACCGGTTCGCCGCCCAGCTACGCCCGTGAGCTGTACAACCGCTTCGTGGTGGAACTGCAGCGCACCGGCTGCCAGCTGGTGGTGTTGGGCGGCAACCACGACTCGGTAGCGACGCTGAACGAATCGCGGGAACTGCTCTCTTGCCTGAACACCACGGTGATCGCGAGCGCGCAGGGCTCCCTTGAGCAGCAGATCGTGGTGCTTAACCGGCGCGACGGCCAGCCGGGCGCCGTGCTGTGCGCCATTCCTTTTCTGCGGCCGCGCGATCTGCTCACCAGCCGCGCCGGCGAATCCGGCGCGCAGAAACAGCAGGCGCTGCAGGAAGCCATCGCCGAACATTACCAAGCGCTGTATCAGGCGGCCTGCGAACGCCGCGAGCGGCTGGGCCTGCCGCTGCCGATCGTCGCCACCGTCCACCTGACCACCGTCGGCGTCACCACCTCCGACTCGGTGCGCGACATCTATATCGGCACCCTCGATGCCTTCCAGGCGCAGGCCTTCCCCCCTGCCGATTACATCGCGCTGGGCCACATTCACCGCGCGCAAAACGTCGCCAAGTCGGAACATATTCGCTATAGCGGCTCACCGATTCCGCTCAGCTTCGATGAACTGGGCAAAGCCAAAAGCGTCTTCCTGGTGGATTTCGCCGACGGCACCCTGCAGCAGGTAGAAGCGTTAACGATCCCGCAGTTCCAGCCCATGCAACTGATCAAAGGCGATTTGGCCGAAATCGAACGGCAGCTGCAGCAATTTGCCGACTATGCCGGCGAGCTGCCGGTGTGGCTGGATATCGAAGTGGCGACGCAGGACTACCTCAGCGATATCCAGCGCCGTATCCAGCTGATGGCGGATGAGCTGCCGGTGGAAGTGGTGCTGCTGCGGCGCAGCAAAGAGCAACGCCGCCAGGCGATCGCGCAGCAGGACAAGGAAACGCTGAACGAGCTGAGCGTCAACGAGGTGTTCGAACGGCGCCTGGCGCAGGAGGCCGACATGCCCGAAGCGCGCCAACGGCGGATGCATCAACTGTTCCGCCAGGTGGTCGATGCGGTGCAGCACAATCCTGAGGAGACCCACCCATGAAGATCCTCAGCCTGCGGTTAAAAAACCTCAACTCGCTGCAGGGCGAGTGGAAAATTGACTTCACCGCCGAGCCGTTCGCCAGCAACGGCCTGTTCGCCATTACCGGCCCGACCGGCGCGGGCAAAACCACCCTGCTGGACGCCATCTGCCTGGCGCTGTACCACCAGACGCCGCGTCTCAACGTCACGCCGAGCCAGAATGAACTGATGACCCGCCACACCGCCGAATCGCTGGCGGAGGTCGAATTCGAGGTCAAGGGCGTCGGCTATCGCGCCTTCTGGAGCCAGCGCCGCGCCAAAAACGCGCCGGACGGCAATCTGCAGGCGCCGAAGGTCGAACTGGCGCGCCGCGAGGACGGCAAGATCCTGGCGGATAAAGTGCGCGATAAGCTGGAGATCACCGCGGCCATCACCGGGCTGGACTTCGGCCGCTTCACCAAATCGATGATGCTGTCTCAGGGGCAGTTCGCCGCGTTCCTCAACGCCGACGCCAACGATCGCGCCGAGCTGTTGGAAGAGCTGACCGGCACCGAAATCTACGGGCGGCTGTCCGAACAGGTGTTCGAATCCCACAAGCAGGCCAAAACTGACCTGGATGCGTTGCACCAGCGCGCCAGCGGCATCGAGCTGCTGAACGATGAACAGCGCCACTCCCTGACGGAACGGCTGACGGCGCTGAGCGCGCAGGAAAGCGCTCTCGGCAAGCAAACCCAGCAACAGCAACAGGCGCTGAGCTGGCTGCAGCAATGGCAGCGCCTCCAGCAACAGCAAAACGAGGGGCAACGGCGGCTGGAAACCGCCCTGCGCGAGCAGGCCGAGGCCGCCCCGCAGCTGCAGCGGCTGGCGCTGAGCGAACCGGCCGAGAAATTGCGGCCGCTGCGCGGCGAACGCGATCGCTGCCGCGCCGAGCTGCAGACGATACAACAGCAGGCAGCCCAGCTGACGCAGCAACAGGAGCAGCACTCGGCGCAGCTGGCGCCGCTGCAGCAGGCGGTGGAAAAGGCCCGTCTGGCGCAGCAAGCCCATGCCGAGCATATGCGGCAACAGCAACAGCTGATCGATGACCAGGTCGCCCCGCTCGACCATCAGATCGCCCAACTGCAGTCGACGCAGGCCGAGCGGCGACAGGCCGGCGATGCCGCCGCGCAGCAGTGCGCCCAGCAGCAGACCGCACTGGAGCAGCTCACCGCCCAGCGCAGCCAGCTGACGGCGCAGGCCGCACAGCATCAGCAGCAGTTGAACGCGCTGATCGAAGCGCTGGCCGCTCAACGGCAACGGCAGCAGGTGCTGGAGGCACAAACCCCGCTGGCCCCGCTGCGCCAGCGCCTGAGCGCCCTGGCGGATCTGCGCCCGACGCGCCAGCAGTTATTTACGCTCGCTTCTCTTTACCGTCAGACCCGCGAGCGTCTGGCCCGGCAACAGGCGGAGCACGCCGAGCGGCAAACGCAGCTCGCCGGGCTGCAACACCAGCTGGAGAACGCGCGTCAGCAATTCAAACAGCACAAGGCGCAGCTGCAGGAAGTGGAGCGGATCCACGAGCTGGAAAAACGCATCGTCAGTCTGGAAGCGGAGCGCGCCCTGTTGCAGAGCGGCGCACCCTGCCCGCTGTGCGGCTCCACCAGCCACCCGGCGGTGGAGCAATATCAGGCGGTGCAGCCTTCGGCGACGGAACAACGCTTGGTTGAGATGCGCACCCTCGCCGAGAAACTGCAAACCCAGGGCACCGAGCTGCGCACCCGCTGTGAAGGCCTGCAAGAGCAGCAGCAACGCCAGCAGCAGGCTATCGCGCAGGATGAGCAGCAGCTGGCTGCCCAACAGCAGCAGTGGCAGCAGCTCAGCGCACCGCTGGCATTCGACTTTACCCTGGCGGAGGGCGAGCAACTCAGCGCCTGGCTGAGCGGCTGCGACGACGAAGAGCGGCACGGGCAGCACGCACTGCAGCAGCATGAACAGGCGGCGCAGGCGGTACAACAGGCAAAAGACGCGCTCGCCGCTCTGCAAACGCAGCAGCAACAGGCGCAGCAACAGCTGGCGTTGCTCGAAGAGCGCTTTACGCTGCTGCAGAAAACCCACGCCGACAGCCTGCAACAGCAGCAAGACCTGCTTCAACGCTGGCAGGAAGGCGAGAAGACCCTCGCCGAGCGGCGCGCGCAGCGGCTGGCACTGTTTGGCGAACAGCGAGTCGCCGAGGTGCGGGAACAGCTGCGCGCCAAACAAACCGCCTGTGAACAGGCCAGCTTACAGGCCGCCGAGCAGTGGCAAAAGGCGCAGGAACTGCGCGAGCGCCTGGCCGGCCAGCAGGCCGGGTTGCAACAACAGCACGCCCAAATGCAGGAACGGCTGCAACAGGCGGAGCAGCAATGGCAGCAGGCGCTGGCCGACAGCGAATTCGCCGATGAAACTGCCTTCGCCGCCGCGCTGCTGGACGACGCCCTGCGCCGCGAATTGCAGCAGCGCAAAGAGCAGCTGCAACAGCGGCAGGTAGAGGCTGCGGCCCTGCTGGCTCAGGCGACGCAAACGCTGGAGCAGCATCGGCAGAACCGCCCGGAAGGGACGGATGAAGCCAACGCGGATCTCGACGCACTCACCCAATCGCTGGCCGAGCTGGCACAGCAGTTGAAGGCGCTGCAGCTGAGCCAGGGCGAGCTGCGCAACCAGCTGGAAAGCGACGCCGCCCGCCGTCTCAATCAACAGGCGCTGTTCGAGCAAATCGCCCGCAGCCAGCAAGACTACGACGACTGGAGCTACCTCAACCAGCTGATCGGCTCGAAAGAAGGCGACAAGTTCCGCCGCTTCGCGCAGGGGCTGACGCTCGATCATCTGGTTTATCTGGCCAACCTTCAGCTCGGCCGGCTGCACGGGCGCTACCTGCTGCAGCGCAAAACCAGCGACGCGCTGGAGCTGCAGGTGGTGGACACCTGGCAGGCCGACGCGCTGCGCGATACCCGTACCCTGTCCGGCGGCGAGAGCTTCCTGGTCAGCCTGGCGCTGGCGCTGGCGTTGTCCGATCTGGTCAGCCACAAAACCAGCATCGACTCGCTGTTCCTCGACGAAGGCTTCGGCACGCTGGACGCCGAAACCCTCGATACCGCGCTGGATGCACTGGACAGCCTGAATGCTTCCGGTAAAACCATTGGCGTGATCAGCCACGTCGAGGCGATGAAAGAGCGCATTCCGGTGCAGATCAAAGTGAAAAAGGTCAATGGGCTCGGCGTCAGCCGGCTGGAGGCGCACTTCAGGCTGGAATGATCCCGCCGTGCGCGGCACAGAAGTGTGACCGCGGCGGCACTCCGCGGTGAAAAGCGTTGAGCCGCGGCGAGCACGGGTTATTATGCAGGCATAACAGGATTGTTACTGTATCCCCTCCGCCGCTCAGGCCGCAGGACAGAAACATAAAATACAGGCAAAACCTGACGCCCGGGATCGCTTCCGGGCGTCAGGTTTTTTCGTTTTCAGGATGCTGAAACACCGGGAAAGACCATGAAAATCGCTAAAATACTCAATAATAACGTGGTGATTACGCTGGACGACCGTCAGGAAGAGACGGTGGTAATGGGAAAAGGAATCGGCTTTAAAAAGAAGCCCGGCGACACGCTGGACGAAAGCCTGATCGAAAAGGTGTTCACCCATAACGGCGGCGAAATCGCCGAGCGTTATAAAGAGCTGCTCTCCGAGATCCCGCTGGCCTGCGTCACCACCGCCGACAAGATTATTACCCTCGCCCGCGAACGGCTGCCGGGCAAGTTGCATAACATCGTCTACATCACGCTGACCGACCACATCCATTTCGCTCTGCAGCGCCACGCGGAAGGGTTGGATATCAAAAATGCGTTGCTGTGGGAGATTAAAAAGCTCTATCCGGCCGAGTTCGCCGTCGGCCTGGAGGCGCTGGCCCTGATCGCCCAACGGCTGAATACCGCGTTGCCGGAAGATGAAGCCGGATTTATCGCCCTGCACCTGGTCAACGCCCAGCTTAACGACGAGATGCACAATACGCTGCACATCACCCGCGTGATGCAAGAGATCCTCAACCTGGTCAAATACCACTTCCGCTTTGATTACAACGAGGAAGCCCTGAGCTACCACCGTTTCGTCACCCATTTGAAATTCTTCGCCCAGCGCCTGCTGGGGAAAAACTACGTCGACAGCGACGACGACTCGCTGTATCAGGTAGTGAAAGAGAAATACCGTGAGTCATTCGCCTGCGCCGGCAAGATCAACCGCCACATCGAAAAGCACTATCAGCATCAGCTCACCACGGAAGAGATGATGTTCCTGACCATTCATATCGAACGGGTGCGCAGCGAAAGCGAGGAAAAACCGGCTTAACGGCGGGCGTCCGCCACCCGCACGCCGTACTGCGGAAACACCGCGTCGGCGGAGATCAGCGTGAGCCCCTCGGCCTGCGCCTGTGCGATCAGCATGCGATCGAAAGGATCCTGATGATAGGGTGGCAGCTGCCCGGCCTGTTGGCAGTGAAAGGCGTCCATCGGCAGCGCCAGAAAATCTTCGGCCTCGATGATCGCAAAGATGTCTTCCGGCAGCGCCAGCTTGCCCAGCGCCTGTTTGATCGAGATCTCCCAAATGCTGGCCGCGCTGACGTACACCGCATTGCCCGGATCGGCGATCTGCCTTTTGGCGTTTGCGCCCAGGCAGGCGTCATCAATCAGCCACCACAGCAATGTGTGGGTATCCAGCAGCAGACGCTTCATTCATCGCCCTCAAACAGCGCCGCAATGACCGCATCCCCCGCGTTGAAATCCGCCGGCACGGTGAACTTGCCTTTGGCGGCACCGGGGCGGCGCGCTTCGCCTTGGATGGCGACCAACTGTACGTACGGCTTCCCTGCTTTTGCAATAATCACGGTTTCTCCCTCCGCGGCTCTGTCCGCCAGCTGGCTCAGATTGGATTTGGCTTCGTGCATATTGGCCTGAATTGCCATACGCGTCCTCCTTAGCTAAGTTAGCTAAAGCATAAAGCGCCGTCCAGTTTTTGTACAGTGAGTCGTTTAAAGCGCGAGCAGGCTCGCGCTTTGTTGCAACGCTTAGCGCTGCTGTTGCGGCCACAGCCAGGCCGCACCGCGTACGCCGCTGGAGTCGCCGTGAACCGCCTTGCGGATCGGCGTTTCACACTCGCCGCCAAATACCCAACCTTTCACCCTTTCAGGCACCGTGCGGTACAGGCGATCCACGTTGCTCATGCCGCCGCCGAGCACCACCACGTCCGGATCCAGAATGTTGATCACGTGCGCCAACGCTTTCGCCAGCCGCATTTCGTAGCGCACGATCGCCTGCTCCGCCAGCGCATCGCCCCGCTCGCTCAGCGCCATGATCTCGTGCCCTTGCAGCACGCTGCCGCTCAGGCGCGCATAGTCGGTGGCGAAACCGGTGCCGGAAATAAAGGTTTCGATGCAGCCCGGCTTGCCGCAGTAGCACGGCACTTCGCGGGCGTAACGCAGCTCATCGTCATCCTGCCACGGCAGCGGATTGTGGCCCCATTCGCCGGCGATGCCGTTGCCGCCGGAATGCGCCTGGCCGTTCAGCGCCACGCCGGCGCCGCAGCCGGTGCCGATAATGACCGCAAACACGGTTTGCGCGCCGGCGCCGGCGCCGTCGGTGGCTTCCGACACCGCCAGGCAGTTGGCGTCGTTGGCGATACGCACCTCGCGCGCCAACAGCGCCGACAGATCCTTGTCCAACGGTTGGCCGTTGAGCCATACCGAGTTGGCGTTTTTCACCCGCCCGGTAAACGGCGACAGCGTGCCGGGAATGCCGATCCCGACCGATCCCTGTTCACCGGTATGATCTTCCGCCAGTTTCACCAGCCCGGCGATCGCCGCCAGGGTTTGCCCGTAGTCATGGCGCGGCGTGGCGATACGATGGCGGAACAGCTCCCGCCCGTCGTCCGCCAACGCAATCACTTCAATTTTTGTCCCGCCCAAATCGATGCCAATACGCACGTTTTTTTCTCCTCGATGCAGCGCAGCGTTGCCACAGCCTAATGTAAGCGCGCGGATGAATCACCTGTTTCCCTCTCCCCGGCCAGGCCTTTTCCGCCGCGTACGGCGACGCAATTCGGAGAGAATGGGGCGATTTTTCAGCGTCAATTCGTTATCATGCCGCCCTGCTTTTGACGAATCAGCGTGCCGAACGCACGCCCAGCCAGGGATAACATTATGCTGTGGTTTAAGAATTTGATGGTTTACCGTTTGAGCCGCGAAGTGGCGTTAAACGCGGATGAAATGGAAAAACAACTCAGCGCGTTCGCCTTCACGCCGTGCGGCAGCCAGGACATGGCGAAGACCGGCTGGGTCTCCCCGATGGGCTCGCACAGCGATGCGCTGACGCACGCGGTCAACGGCCAGATCGTCATCTGCGCGCGCAAGGAAGAGAAAATCTTGCCGTCGCCGGTCATCAAGCAAGAGCTGCAGGCCAAGATTGAGCGCCTGGAGGCGGAACAACACCGCAAACTGAAGAAAACCGAGAAAGACGCGCTGAAGGACGAAGTGCTGCACAGCCTGCTGCCGCGCGCGTTCAGCCGCTTCAATCAGACCTTCATGTGGATAGACACCGTCAACGATCTGATCATGGTCGATGCCGCCAGCGCCAAACGCGCCGAAGATACGCTGGCGCTGCTGCGCAAGAGCCTCGGCTCGCTGCCGGTGGTGCCGCTGACCATGGAAAGCCCGATCGAACTGACGCTGACCGAATGGGTGCGTTCCGGCGAGATGCCGGCCGGCTTCGCCATTCAGGATGAAGCGGAACTGAAAGCGATTCTGGAAGAAGGCGGCGTGATCCGCTGCAAGAAACAGAATCTGATCAGCGACGAAATCGCGGTGCATATCGAAGCCGGCAAGCTGGTGACCAAACTGGCGGTGGATTGGCAGGAGCGCATTCAGCTGATGCTGTCGGACGACGGCTCGCTCAAGCGCCTGAAGTTCGCTGACACGCTGCGCGAGCAGAATGACGATATCGATCGCGATGACTTCGCTCAGCGCTTTGACGCCGACTTTATCCTGATGACCAGCGAGCTGGCGGCGTTGATCAAAAACACCATCGAAGCGCTCGGCGGCGAAGCCCAGCGTTAATCCCGCCGCAGAAACGACCAGGGCCCAGCATCTGCTGAGCCCTGCGATCCCCTCACGAACAAAATTTATTTGCTCAGGTAACGGCACAGATAGGCGGTCGCGTCGGCCACCTGCAGGTTGAATTCGCTGTGCCCCGGCACGAAGAACTTCTCGCCCGGCGTAAACACCTGCCAGTCCGGCGCGCCCGGCAGCAGCACTTTCAACGCCCCGGTGATCACCGTCATTTCTTCCGGTTGTGCGGTGGAGAAGGTGTATTCCCCCTCTTCCATCACGCCCACGCTGGTAAGACCGATGCTGCTACTGTCAAAACCGATAGACTTCACTTTTCCGGCAAAATACTCATTCACTTTCAGCATAGACTGGCACCCGCGTAATCATCTTGATGGAAAATCCATATTGGGGGATTGCGGTTGATCTGTCACTGGTTTTTCGCGCGAAATGCGATCGCGACGCAGGGTAAACCTGCGGCCGGGACGCTTACCGGCAAATGGGCGGATAGCGGAATAAAGTCGGAGCGCAGCGTAAGGCGGGGCAAGCGGCGAGATCCGCGCTGAAAAATGGCAAGGGCGTCGGTTTCCAAACCATAAACAGGAAACCGGCCTGGCGCCGGTTTCCGCCGGGCTGCAGGTCAGAGCTCTAACGCCTCGTCCTCATAGCGATGCTTGGCGTCGAGCGCTTCCTGCTCGGTTTCATGTTCACTGAGCAGCGTATTCGGCTCAATGTCGTCGGTGCGCACTTCAAAACGGCGCAGATGCAGGTTCGGGTCGCCCCGAAACACCTCTACGACGCGGGCGCTCCGTGGATAAGCAGGTTGATCATTTTCGCGCATGCCGTTCTCCCGTGTGTTTCACACAGTAGCAAGTATAGCAGCCGCCCTCATTCCGACACGCGCGAGCCAAGATCGCGATCGCCGGGGGCGCCCGCCAACAGCTCGGTCAGTTCGTCACAGGCGCAAATGCGGCCCTCACGCACGGTGAAGTGCGCCAGCACCCGCACGCGGCTGCAGGCGCCATCGCGCTTTTCCAGCTCGACCAGATGGTGGGTCAGCACCGCCTCGCCCTGCGCCGCCGCCGCGATCACGCTCAGCGTCATGCGGCGGGTTTGCCGCTTCAACAGCGCCATGTGTTGCTCAAACTGCTCGAAGTTCAGCACCTTGCCATCCACCTGCTGGCGGTAGTCTGCGCTGAAACGGGCGGCGAGCTGCGTCGGCCGGTGCTCCGGGCTGGCGACGACCAGCTGCAGCGTATCGAGTACCAGATCCAGTGGGGTAAGTTGAGTCATCACGTTTCTCCGAAATAGGGTGAACGACGATCCTATCCCGGTCCGACGATGGCATAATAACCACATCAAGACTTTCAATAACGTTAAACGGCCAACATGACGCAGATCCGCAGCCAACGCCTTCAGCATGAAAAAAAGCACCTGACGCCCTGGCACCGGCACGAAAGCGGCCAGATCTATCTCTTGACGCGCGGCATGCTGGCAATGGAACTCCCGGGCCGTCAATGGGCGATCGCCGGCGGTACGCTGGGCTGGCTGCCGCCGGGATGCGCCCATCAGGCGCTGGCCTGCGGCGACGTGGCGGGCTGGAGTCTGTATCTGCCGGTGAAAAGCGTGCCGGAGATGCCGCCGCAGCCGCAGCTGTTCACGGCCTCTGCGCTGTTGCAGGCCCTGGTGGAGCGCATCGCGCAGTTCCCCGCCGGCCCGCTGAGTGCGCCGCAACGGCGGCTGCTGCAGGTGCTGCTGGACGAAATGCACGCGGCAAGCCGCGCCCCTTTGCAATTGCCGCTGCCGCAGGACACCCGGTTGCTGAACATCGCCCGGGCGCTGCTGAACGATCCCGCCAGCCTGCGCAGCCAGTGCGACTGGGCCGCCTGGGCCGGGCTCAGCCCGCGCACCCTGAGCCGCCGTTTTCTGCAGGAAACCGGCATCAGCTTCGCGCTGTGGCGCCAGCAGGCGCGGGTATTGCGTTCACTGGAGGGATTATCACGCGGCGAAGCGGTCAGCGAGGTGGCCGACGCCTGTGGCTATGACAACGTCAGCGCCTATATCGCCGCCTTTCGCCGCCGCTTCGGCGTCACGCCCGGGGCGTACTTTGCGCCGGCTCGGCAAACGGAATAAGAAAACGGGCGCCCAGCGCCCGAAGAGAAGAAAGGGTTACTTCACCGTCTCACGCGGCAGCACCGCGAGGATTTGTTCCACCACCCGCTGCGGATCGGCGGCGCCGTCTATCACGTAATGCGCGGCGTCCTGATACAGCGCTTCGCGCGCTGCCAGCACCTCGAGCATCTCCTCGGCGATCGGCCTGCCGGTGAGCGTCGGGCGCTGCGCATCTTCCGGGTACTCTGCCAACCGCTGCGCCAACACGCTGGCCGGCGCGCGCAGGTAGATAACGGTGCCATGCTGACGCATAAACTGACGGTTCTCCTCCGCCAGGATCGCCCCGCCGCCGGTGGCAACTATAGTTGACGGCCTGGTCACGGTTTGCAACGCGATGGTCTCACGGCGGCGGAACCCCAGCCAGCCCTCGCGCTCGACCATTTCCGCCACGCTCATCTGCGCCGCCTGCTGCATAAACAGATCGGTATCGACGAACTGATAGCCCAACGCCAACGCCAATGCGCTGCCTACCGTGGTCTTGCCGGCTCCGCGAGCGCCTATCATGAACAGGGTTTGTGTCATTACGGGTTGTCCCTTATGCGGTGACTTGAGTGCATTGCATACCAAAATATCGAGCGGGTGCGATGGCGTGGTGGCAGCATCATACCCTGCCCGCTCTGTATTTCAATATTTACGATAGTGTAAATTCCATGGCACAGCGACTGCCGGCGGCAAAGCCATGCGCCAAATCCTCATCCAGGTGCCGCCGCAGGGCGGCCGTGAGCCGCGCGTCCTCGAGCGGCCGAAATCCCAGCCGCCGGTAGTAAGGCGCATTCCACGGCACCTCGATGAAGGTAGTGAGCGTCAGGCGGCCGGCCCCCTGCCGTTTGGCCTCTTCCGCCACCGCGCCGATCAGGCGACGGCCGACGCCCTGCCGCTGCCAGGTGCCGGCGACCGACAATTCGGCGATGTGCCAATCGCCCCCCTGAACCTGCACGGCGATAAAACCGGCGCACTCGCCGTTGTCGCTTTCCGCCAGCCATTCACGGCGTTCGGCAATAAACGCGGCATGCTGCTGCGGGGCCATCACCTCGCCTTCGGCGATAAAGCGCCACTCCGGCTGCTGGCGAAACAGCTGCGCCGCCGAACGTTCAACCGCCATCAGATGCACGATATCCCGCTGCTGCGCCAAACGAATCTGCAGGCTCATGGGTTCTCCTTAACGTTGGGGCGGTTATTTAAGCAAATTTCACCGCCCGTAGCTTAGAAATCGATACTGCCGCGCAGCACCACCTCACGCGGTTCCCCCACCGCCACGCGCAAATTGCCGCCGCTGGACGGGTAGTAGGTTTTATCAAACAGGTTCTTCACGTTCAGCTGCCATTTCACCCGATAGCCGTTGATCGGCATGGTGTAAGCGGCGAACGCATCAGCAACGGTGTAATTATCCAGGGAGAAGCTGTTGGCAGCGTCACCCGGGCGGCGTCCTACGTAGCGCGCACCGGCGCCAATGCGTACCTCATCGCCGCTGTAGAAACCCGGGCTGCCCAGGTTCTGGGTCAGGAACAGCGAGGCGGTGTGGCGCGCCACGTTGGTCATCTCTTTCCCTTTGTTGTCCGGATCGTCCACCACCCGCGCGTCGGTATACGCATAGGAGCCGATCAGGCTCAGCGAATCGGTGAGGTTACCGGCTACGTCCAGCTCCACACCCTGCGAACGCACGCGCCCGGCGGTGCGCGTCACGGTTTCGCCCTCCACCAACTCATTGACCATCACGTTGCGCTTGGTGATGTCGAACAGCGCCAGCGTGCCGGTGACGCCGTTCGGCAACGCCAGCTTGCCACCGACTTCCCACGACTTGCCCTGCTCCGGCGGCAGCGAACCAATTTGGGTGGCGATGGAAGAGTTCGGCTTGAACGACTCGGTATAGCTGCTGTACAGCGACACATAAGGCGTCAGTTTGTAGACCACCCCGGCGCGCGGCACCAACTTGCTGTCCGAGCTGTCGGTATTGGCCTGGAACGGCCGCCCCTTGCCGGCATAGACATCGAAAGCGTCGTAACGCAGCCCGCCCATCACCAGCCATTTATCGGTTAGCTGGATGGAGTCCTGCATAAACCAACCGTAGCTGGTGAGGTTTTCCCGCTGGTCGCTGTCTTTGGCGCTGACCGCCGTCGACGGCGGCATCAGGCCGTATACCGGATGATAGATATTGAAATCGCTGTTCTTTTTGCCGCGGATCATGTCGCCGCGGTAGGTGCGGTTATCTTCAAAATCGAAGCCGAACAGCATCTGGTGGTTGATGCGGCCCCAGTCCACGTCGCCATTGAGCGTCAGCTGCACCGCGTTGGCGTGGCTGACGGCGTTGGCGGTCGAGTCGGCCTGGCGGCTCAACACGCCGCTCACCGGGTTCAACGACGTGGCGCGCGCCTGGTTGTCGCTGTAGCTGTTGCGGCTGTAGGCGTAGGTCAGCGAGCTTTTCCAACGCTCGTTGAGCGTTTGATCGATCTGCAGAGTGACGCTGTCCTGATCGCCGCGGGTGGCGTTATAGGCTTCGTCGAAACGGCGATCGCGCGGCGTATTCACCGGTTTGCCGTTGCGCGAATCGATAATGGTGCCGCGATCGAACGGCACCAGATATTCCATATGTTCATAGGCCAAGCGCACGGTGGTGTTCTCGCCGTACCACATCAACGACGGCGCGATCACCGTCTGGCGATTGCGGCCAAAGTTGCGCCAGTAATCGGTTTCATCGTGATCGACGATCATGCGATAGGCAAACCCCGACGTACCGAGCGGCCCGGTAACGTCAAGCTGGCCGCCGCCGCCGTTGAAGCTGCTGCCCCAGCCTTCCACGTGGGTATGCTGCTGCAGCTGGGGCTTTTTGGTGATCATGTTGATCATCCCGCCCGGCTCGCCCATGCCGTACAGCATCGAGGCCGGCCCCTTGAGCACCTCCACCCGCTCGGTGGTCGGCGTAAAGTTGCGCGCCTGCACCGAGCGCACGCCGTCGCGCAGAATGGAGCCGTCGCGGTTGTCGCCGAAGCCGCGTTTCATGACCGCGTCCTGGGTGCCGCCCAGCGTGTTGGCCTGGGTAATGCCGCTGACGTTGTACAGCGCTTCGTCCAGGCTGCTGACCGCCTGATCGGTAATCACCTGCTGCGGCACCACGTCGATCGCCTGCGGCACGTTCAACAGGTTGGTTTCGCTGCGGGTGCCGGTGACGCTGGTCAACGGCTGATAGCTCTGCACGCCGTCGGCATCTTTGCGGCCGACCACGACCAGGCTCTCTTCCTGCGGCGCGGCTTTCTCCGCCGCCCACGTCGGCGATGTCGCGCAGGCCGCCAAAGGCAATGCGCACCACCAGCCGCGCTTGTTGTTATTCATTATCTAACTGACTCCAATAGGTCCCTGAAAAAGGTAACGGCAAAAACTGCTGATACAGCTGTTGGAAGGTCTGCTGCGGGTTAATGTCGGCGAACAGATCCGGGTAAAACGCTTTGGCGAACATCTCGACCAGCACCACGTGGTACGGGCTGAGGTAAAAGTTGTGCCAGACGCTCCAGGCGCGGTGATGCTTCACCGCCTGCAGGCTGGCCAGCATCGGCTGTGTGGCGATCAGCCGACGGAAGCTGTCGGCGGCGTCCTGTTGGCTGACCTGCGGCCCGAGGCGCAGATCGGACAGCCGCTTGCCCTGCGGCCCGGCCATGCCGGTGGCGAGGTAAACGTCGGGGTTGGCGCTCAGGATGGTTTCCGGGTTCAGCTCGCCGTACACCCCTTTGACGCTGGCGTTGGCGATGTTGTCGCCGCCGGCGAAGGTCAGCAGATCGCCGAGGTTGCCGTGCGCGGCGGTGGTGCAGCAGGTGTCACGCCGCCCCAGATGCAGGTGCAGCATCACTTTGGGCTTCGGCCCCTGATAGCCCGCCAGCCGTTGCCGGATCACCGCCATATGCTGCTGATAAAATTCGATGAACTGCTCGGCGCGCTGCTGGCGATTGAGCACTTCGCCCAACAGCCGCACGCTCGGCACGGTGTTGTTCAGCAGATCGATGCGCAGATCGACGTAGATCACCGCCACGCCGGCCTTGTTCAGCGCGGAAACCAGCAGATCGTTGTCGCCGTCTTCACGCGCGTAGCGCGCCAGGATCACCAGATCCGGCTTCAGCTGCAGCAGGCTTTCAATATTGACCTGGCGGAAATTATTGCCGCTGATAATGGGGATCGCGGCGATCTGCGGGAACTTCTGCGTATAGAGCTGCCAGCTTTGCGCATCGAACCGCGCCAGATCCGCCGGCCAGCCGACGATGCGCTGCGCCGGGTTGCCCGGCTCCAGCAGCGCCAGCGTATACAGCATGCGGCTTTCCCCCACCACGATGCGCTGCGGGTTGTCCGGCACCACGACCTGGCGGCCGGTGATATCGGTCACCGTCTTCGCCTGAGCGGAGAACACGCCGAAGCACAGGGAAAGCAGCAGTAAAATGAGTGAATTGCGCATGATTGAGCCGACACGGGGGAAATAGTGTGCGCATGATAATCACTCTCATTAGCACTTGCAATCCTGCACGGCGATTGCCAAAAGAAATCCGGGAAATGGCGCCGGGCGCACGGCGAAACATGGCGAAACCGCTAAAAGAGCGGCTTTAAAAAGTTAAAAAAATGGCGGGGAAATCGGTTAAATAGAGCGGAAACCACCAAAATAGAGAGACATCCATGGGTCAACGCATTATTCCGCTGTCGGAGTGCCCGCAGTTTGCCGATGTGTGCGCCGCCTGGGCCTTCGGCCAGTGGGGCTCACAGCACGGCGGATCGCTGGAGCGCACCCAGCAGCGCTTCGCCCAATGCAGCCGGCCGAGCGACGATCATCTGACGTTGATGATGATCGACGGCGATCGCCCGGTGGGCATGGCCAGCCTGTGGCCCAGCGACGATCATCAGCGCCACGATCTCACCCCGTGGCTGGCCGGCGTCTTCGTGCATCCCGATCACCGCCGCAAGGGCATTGCCCACCGCCTGGAGATGGCGATCGTCGAAGCGGCGCGGCAGCGCCATCATTCGATTTTGCATCTCATCACCGACAAATCGGAAGCGCTGTACGCCGGCTGGGGTTGGCAGCCCCTGGAACGCCGGCGGCAGTATGACGAAGACGTGGTGGTGATGGTGAAAACGCTGTAGTTAACGTGGCGTACAGACATACACCAGCGCCGGCGGGAAATTGCGCACCACCCGCAGGCGCTTCCAGTGAAAATAGCAGGACAGCAATTTTTCCGACAGGTGGCTGTATTGGAACAGCACCAGCGTGCCGTTGCGCGCCAGCAGCCGCTGCCGGGCCTGCTGAAGAATGCGCACGCTGATCCTGACCGGGATCGAAAGCAGCGGCAGGCAGGAAAACACCACGTCGTAATCCGTGGCCATTTGGGTCGCCGAATGGGCCATCACCTGCAGCCGCCGATCGTCTATCCCCCGTAGCCGATGCACGAAATGCGGTTGGATCTCGAAAGCCTCCAGCCCCGCATCGGCGCGCATTCGTCCCAGAATGCGTTTGGTCAATACGCCGTCCGCCGCCCCCAGCTCCGCGATCGACAGCGCCCGGGTCCATTCAACCTGGTTCAGCATCGCCTGGCACAGCCACGGGGAAGAAGGCGCCAGCGTACCGACGGTGCGCGGTGAAGCCATAAATTGCTGCAGGTAAGCGAAGTGATTCATCAGTTGCAGCCGGGTCGCATTTAACATTGAGGCCTCCTTGGGTTAAGCCCTCAATGTGAGCCGAATTTCTTAAGTATTTATTAACATGATTCCGAAAGCGGCGGACACAGTTGTAATAAAATGCAACCTCAGCCGCAGCGGAAAAATGAAAAACGGCCGTAATAATGACCTGAAAATAAGCCGCCCACGTGCGCCCTATCAGATAATTATTACGACCGTTTATTTTATTGGCCACGTTGCCGTAGCCAGAGAGTAAAAAGCCAACGCTTAGCGATAAATTTCCGCATTGCCGCGCCAGTTGCTGGAATCCCCGGGGGTGTCCAGGCCGATAATGCGGTAATGGCCGGCGCCGTCCGCCGCGGCTTTTTCTTTCAGGGCGTGAATGGCGTCATGCGGTGAGCCGCTAATGCCGGAAACCGACACCACACCGAGGCTTTGCAGATTGGCGGCCTGTTCGCTGTTGACCTGTTTCACCGACGACAGCGGCGCGGCGAAAGTGGAGAAGGAAGCGGCGGCGATCAATACGGCTGCGATGCTTGGGATAAGTTTCATGATTGACTCCAGGTGTTCTTGTTTATTAGCTCGTTGTCAGTGATGTTAATTATCCGCTAGCCAATGAAAACGGACGTCATGCAACGTAAAGAACATCAATCATTGTGAGGAGAATAAGGAGGAAATGAGAGCGGGTGTGTATTTTCAGGCGAGAATGACTTTATAGGCTTCACCTTACCCCTATTTGATGAACAATTAAAGACGGCGCGTGATAAAGAATGCGCGCCGCGTCTATTTAAGATTTTTTACCCGCCGGAGCGCGCTGAGCTACGCTGAATTTTGTGGCTTACCCTTTTAAGGAAGAACGCTTATGTCGCAAAACCTGCTGCGTGTGCGTGACGGTCAGGGCGCGTCGGTCTCATTTTCCGAGCTGCTGTTCGATCTGATCTACGTTTTCGCCGTGACCCAACTTTCCCACTATCTGTTGCACCACCTGACGCTGACCGGTGCGCTGGAAACCCTGCTGCTGTGGTTCGCCGTCTGGCTGGCCTGGCAATACACCGCCTGGGTCACCAACTGGTTCAATCCGGATACCCGTCAGATCCGCCTGCTGCTGTTCGCTATCATGCTGCTGGGGCTGTTCGCCGCCGCCGCACTGCCGCAGGCGTTCGGCGAGCGCGGCCTGATCTTCGCGCTGTTCTATGTCGCCATTCAGGTCGGGCGCTCCGTCACGGTGCTGCGCCTGCTGGTGCCCGGTCATCCGTTAAAACGAAACTTTCACCGCATTCTCGGCTGGCTGTGCATCTCCGCCGTCTTCTGGATCGCCGGTGGGCTGGCGGAAGGCAACGCCCGCCTGGCGCTGTGGGCGGTCGCGGTCTTGTGCGAATACGTCTCGCCGATGTTCGGCTTCCGGCTACCGGTGCTGGGGCGCTCGGACAGCAGCAGCGAATGGAGCATCGAGGGTCACCATCTGGCGGAGCGCTGCCAGCTGTTCGTGATCGTGGCGCTGGGGGAAACCATTCTGATCACCGGCGCCACCCTGAGCGAGATGGAAAGCTGGAACCTGCCGGTGCTCATCGCCTCGCTGGTGGCCTTTCTCGGCAGCCTGGCGATGTGGTGGATCTACTTCGACACCAGCAGCAAAGCCGGCAGCCACGCCATCAGCCAGGCGGAAAACCCCGGCCAGCTGGGCGCTTACTTCCATTACGTGCACGTCGCGCTGGTGGGGGCGATCATCGTCTGCGCCGTGGCCAACGAGCTGGTGATCACCCATCCCGACGGCCGCATCCAAAACGCCACGGCGGCGGTGTTGCTGCTCGGGCCGGCACTCTACCTGTTCGCCAACGCAATGTATAAACGGCTGGTGTATCATCGCTTCCCGCTGTCACACCTGGTGGGGCTGCTGGCGCTGGCGGTATTGGCCCCCGTCGCCTATTTAACCGATCTGCTGATGGTCAATGGCCTGACGACGCTGATCATGGTGGTAGTGGCGGTGTGGGAGAGCATCTCGCGCGGCAGAGCGCCGCGGCGGCACGCGGAAGCCTGAAGCAAACGGGGACGTCACCGCCCCCGCTGTGAGATTGATGACAAACCTCATGCCATTGCCGGGTTTGCAGAGAGCAGCGGATAAAAAAACAAGGAAAATCAATTTATTGATTTTCGGCTGATGGCCACAAAGGAGGAAAAACCACGTTTTTTCCTCCTTTGTCAACGGTCTGACGGGGGCGCTATCGCCCCCGCTGTCTCACTTCAAGGGATGCGGCAAGGTGAGCACCCAGAGCTCGCTCAGCGACTCCGGCTGCTCCAGCGGGCGCAATTCGATACGGGCGTTGGTCTTGTCGCCGTCGAGGCTCAGCCGCCCTTCTTTCTCCAGCTGATAATCGCCGATTTTCTTGCTTTTTGGCGATGCGTCCACCAGCTTGGCCTGCAGGCCGAAATCGTTGTCATTAATCACCGCCAGCGTGCGATCGTCGATCAGCGCCAACCCTTCCGCTTTCTCCTGGCGCCAGCCCAACTGGCGCAGATCCGCCACTTCCCGTTTCTGCGCCAGCTTCACGCCGCGTTTAGCGAGATCTTTCGCATCGTCGAACTCCAGCGCTTTACCCTGGCCGTCAAACGCGCTCAGATCGCTGGCCTGCGCGAGATCCACCAGATAGATCTTGTTGATCATCGTCTTATCTTTACCGGTTCCCTGTTCAATCAACAGGATGCGCTGGTTGTCCAACGCCACGACATCGCCAATCTTGGCGTCTTTGGCTTTTTTATAGCTGTCGATATCGATGGGATAGCCGTACATAGCGGTTTTGCCACTGCGCGGATCGAAGCTCACCAGCCGGGTAAACTGCGCCTTGTTTTTGCTTTTGCCATCGACATCCAGCGTGCTCTGCACCGCCGCCAGAATGCGCCCGTCCGGCATCCGGGTCAGCCCCTCAAAACCGCGGTTGGGCTGGCGCCACTTCAGGATGTTCGGCAAACCGCCCGCCACCGCCTGCTCGCCGGCCTGCGGCGTTGGGCCGTATTTGGCGAGAATTTTACCTTTGCCGTCGATATGGATCAGAAACGGACCGTACTCATCGCACAGCCAATAGCCGCCGTTGCCGTCACCGGTCACCCCTTCGGTATCCAACCCGCGGCGATCGCCGGACAGCGGCTGCAACGCGTCGTTCAACGCCACTTCGTTCGTGGAACCAATCAGCTCGCCCGGCAACGGCAGCCCGCTAATCGGCCCTTTTTCGTCATGCAAGGGCCGTGCATTCTCGGCCACGGCCTTGCCGCCGCCGATACGAATGTCCATCAACAGAGGCACGAATTGTGGGTTGGCGAAAATTTTGGCTTCTTGCTTGCCCACCGCAGGGGCATCGGCATTCGGGCCGCGATCGGTCAGCGTCGTCAGCACCAGATCGTCGCCCCGCTTGCTATTGAACGTCAGCCCGGAGCCGATCCCCACCGGTAGCCCCTGCGGGAAATTCTTGGCGAACGCCCCCTGATAGGCGACGCGTTCCCCGCCGGGGAAGCCGACCACATAACGCGCCACCTCAATATCTGCAGCGTAGGTGAATACAGGAAACAGTGAAGCCAACAGCAGGGAGAGCGATTTTATTTTCATGTTTTTTACCCGAGGTTGAACGAAGCGTTATCAGGCAGAAGAAGATATTAATTTAGCATGACACTGAGATGACAACAGGCGTTTGGTCAAATGTACACCAGGCAATAAGGTTGGCTGGCAAATAGAAATTAGCAATTAACCTGAGCATATTGAATGGAGAAAACGGCTGGAAAAAACTGTCCGGAAATAGCCCGCTATTTTGCTTAGGGTAAATTCTTATAGCAAAGATAAAAAAATCGGCAAACGCACGTCAACACGGTGAAAAACGGCGCTTTTCTCATAGACAAAATAAAATGCCGGGGATTTAATACCGCCGTTATTCAAGGTGCATTAAGAAAATTCTATAGAATATCTGCATGAACTGAAAAAGCTGTTCTATAGTTTTTAGTGCTAACGCCCGTTAGTCTATTCCGCAGGATGGAATCTATGTCAAAGCGACTTTTTGCTGAATTTTTTGGCACATTTTGGTTGGTGTTTGGTGGTTGTGGTAGCGCAGTATTGGCAGCGGCATTCCCACAGCTGGGTATTGGTTTCCTCGGCGTCGCGCTCGCTTTCGGTCTGACCGTGGTGACGATGGCCTATGCCGTCGGCCATATTTCCGGCGGGCATTTTAACCCGGCGGTTACCGTTGGCTTATTCGCCGGCGGCCGTTTCGCGGCGAAAGACGTGATCCCTTACGTTATCGCACAGGTGATCGGCGGTATCGCCGCAGCGGCGGTGCTGTATTTGATCGCCAGCGGCAAAGCCGGTTTCGACGCCACCGCAGGCGGTTTCGCCTCCAACGGTTACGGCGAACACTCGCCAGGCGGCTACTCTCTGCAAGCCGCAATCGTGATTGAGCTGGTGCTGACCGCCTTCTTCCTGATCGTTATTCATGGCGTGACCGACAAGCGCGCGCCGGCAGGCTTTGCCCCGCTGGCTATCGGCCTGACGCTGACGCTGATCCACCTGATCAGCATTCCGGTGACCAACACCTCCGTCAACCCGGCGCGCAGCACCGGCGTAGCGATCTTCCAGGGCACCTGGGCGCTGCAGCAGCTGTGGGTGTTCTGGCTGGTGCCGCTGGTCGGCGGCATTATCGGCGGCCTGATCTACCGCTGCCTGCTGGAAGACAAAAAATAAGCGCATCGCAGCCGATAGCGTTTCATGGGGCAGCCTTCATCGGCTGCCCCGTTGTTTTCAGCCCTTCGTCACGTCAAACATCATGATATCGCTGGTAAAGGAGCCGTCCGGCTGAATGGCGAAGTGCGCCGCGACCTCCTGCGACACGCTTTGCTGCAACGCGCGGATCGCGGTAACGAAATGCGCCGGCGTGCGCATGCGCGCCACCCAGCTGCCGAACTCCAGCATCAACCGATCCGACGTCACCTCGCGCACCACCAACCCGGCCTCGGTCAATAACGCCAGCCACTCGCCCGGCGCATAGTTGCGCACGTGTGAGGTGTCGCGCAGCACTTCCACGGTTTGCAGGTAGGTATCCAGCAGCGGATGCCCCGGCGAGACCACGTCCATGAAGATCGCTCTGCCGCCCGGCTTGAGTACCCGCTTGACCTCACGCAGCGCCTGGCCGACATCGTGCCAGTGGTGCGCCGAATAGCGGCTGATGACCAGATCGAAGCCGGCGTCCTCAAACGGTAAAGACTCCGCCACGCCCTGCTGCAGCTGAATGTTACTCAGGCCTTTTTCCGCCGCCGCCTGCTCCACCACCGCCAACATTTGCGCCGACAGATCGTAGGCCACCACCTGCGCCACCCTGGCCGCCGCCGTGAAGCTGGCGTGCCCGGCGCCGCAGCCCAGATCGAGCAGGCGCGCGCCGGCGTGCGGTTCCAGTAACTGCGTGAGGCGTTGCAAATCCTTGCCCTGCGCGTGCACCGCGCTGGTTAAGTAGGCGTTGGCCTGCTCGCCGAACTGCCGGTCTACCGCGTTTTTATGGCTGTTGCTGATGCTCATGTTTGCTCCCGTTATTATCCGGCTTGCGCCTGTGCCTGAAGGCTTTCGGCTACTATAATCAGGCTACTATACGGGTACAATATGAGCAGTTATCCTGGTATAAATAGGTACCACGCTATGTCATCAGAAGCCTTATCCGGGCCAAAGGCCCTCGGCGCATTCCTGCGCGCGCACCGCGAGCGCATCACGCCGGAAATGCTCGGCCTGCCCAGTTCCTCGCGCCGCCGCACCAGCGGCCTGCGGCGCGAAGAGCTGGCGCAAATCAGCGGCATCAGCGCCACCTGGTATACCTGGATCGAACAGGGGCGCGAGGTGTCCATTTCCCCCTATACGCTGGCACGCATCGCCAAGGCGCTGCGGCTCGGCCCGGCAGAGCGTCACTACCTGTTTACCCTGGCGCGCGTCGCCGATCCCGAGCAGGAAACGCACCGCGAAACCGCCAACGATGCGGTGCTGCAGAGCGTGCACCAGATGACGGTGCCCTGCTACCTGCTGGACGTGACCTGGAACGTCGTCGCCTGGAACCCGCAGGCGGCGGCGCTGTTCAGCGGCTGGCTGGATGTGGCCAACAGCCCCAACCTGCTGCACTTCATGTTCTTCCACCCATTGGCGAAAACGCTGGTCAGCGATTGGGAAGAACGTGCCCGCCGCGTGGTGGCCGAGTTTCGCGCCGAGACCAGCCATCACCAAAACACCGAAGAGATGCGCGCCTTCGTGCGGAACATGACGCACAACAGCGCGGACTTTAATCACTGGTGGAAACAGCATGACGTGATGGCGCGCGAAGGCGGCGAGCGCGCGTTCGAGCACCCTCAGCAAGGAGCGCTGCGCTATCGCCAGCTCACCTTCCATCCGGCGGAGCACGGCGGGCTGAAGCTGGTGATGCTGATCCCGCTGCCGTAATTGGTAACAAATTCATAGACAGGTTTACCCGCCATTTATTTATTGGTTCATGCAAACGCGCTAGGGTGATTGCTACCGATGACAACGATCATCCAGCACCGTTATTTATCTCCCGAGGTACGCCTATGCAATCCGAAGAACAACGCCTTATCGATGGTCTGTTTGGCCGCCTGAAAGAAGCCGAGACCAAGACAGGCCCACGGGATCTCCAGGCAGAGCAGCAAATCAATCAGCATATTCGCGAGCAGCCTTCCGCCCCTTATTACATGGCGCAGGCAATGATCATTCAGGAAGCGGCGCTCAAACAGATGGACCAGCGGGTCAAAGAGCTGGAAGCCCAGGTCGCGCAGCTGCAGCAAACCGCCAACGGCCAACAGAGCAGCGGCGGCTTCCTGGCCGGCCTGTTCGGCGGCGGCAGCCGCAGTACGCCAAGCCCGCGTGAACAGTATCAGGCGCAGCAGCAAAATACGGCGGCCTGGAACAACGCGCAGCAAGGGGGCTACTCACAGCCGCAGCAGCCAGCCTATGCCCAACCGCAGCCGGCGGCTTCCTGGGTGGGGCTTTGCAAACCGCGGCGGGCGTCGCCGGCGGCGTGGTATTGGCCGACATGCTGACCGGCATGTTCCGCCATTCGCAACCGCAGGAAATCGTGAATATTATCGAAGAAAACCCGGCGCCGCTGGACGACAGCGCGATGCGCAATTTCGACGCCTCCAACAACCTTGATACCTTCAACAACGGCGACGGCGGCAGCTTCCTGAATCAGGACAACGGCTTCCAGAACGCCAACTACCAGGATGACACGGACTACGCCGACGACGATTACAACGACGACGACTCCTTCCTGTAATGCCCCTCTCCCCCTCTCACCCGCAGAGGGGGATTTCCCGTTTCGCCGATCTGGACTACAGTGAACGCTGTTCATTGATCCGGCCGGGAGAAACGATGCCGAGCTTTAATCCTTCAGCCCCGTACTTCAGCGAGCGCCTGCAGATGCGGCCGCCGGTGATGGCGGACCTCGAACGTTTCTACGCCATCTTTGGCGATCCGCAAACCCAACGCTTCAACCCCGCCGGCCCGCTCACCAGCGAAGCGCAGGCCGCTTCGGCGCTGCAGGAGCGGCTCGCCGTCTGGCGGCAACACGGCTACGGCTCCTGGGCGCTCGCCCTGCGCGAACGGCCGGATTGGGTTATCGGTTTTGGCGGCTTGTCCTGGAAGCCGCTCGGCGCGCAGCGCACCGTTAACCTCGGCTATCGCTTCGACACCCGGGTGTGGGGCAGGGGGCTGGCCACCGAGATGGCGCTGGCTTCACTGCAATACGGGTTTGTCGGTTTGGAGCTGGGTGAGATTTCTGCCATTGTGCGCGCGGAGAATCAGGCTTCGTGGCGGGTGCTCGAAAAGATTGGCATGCAGCGGGTGGATACGCTGGATGACGTGCCCGGCGCAGCGCCGAGCCTGGTGTATACGCTAAAGCGCGGCGACTATCAGGGCTGATCGTCGCTGATTTTGGCCAACGCCATGCGGTAAGATTTGACCTTCTGACGTTTTTTCAGCCAGGTGGCGGTAGAAACGATGAACACCGTGCCCGACATCGCCAATACGCCGGTCGGGTGGCCGTAAAACACCATCAAGGCAAAGTACACGGCGGAAACGATCGCCACCCATTTCGCCGTATTGCCCATGTCGTTCTTCTCCTGGGTCAAACGGCGGATGTGCTCTTCTTCACTGATTCCCATACGCGCTCCTTGTTGGCTGAACGTTCCATTATATGGAGCTGGAGTGCTGATATTTCAAGCGGTTGGATGGTAAAGAAGCGTAAAGCTCAGGCCGGCGGTTCCCGCCGCTTGGGCAGATAGCGCCCGGGCTGGTCGGCGCCCGGCAAACCGGTGCCGTCGTTGCGGCCAAACAGCCGGTAGCGATTGCCGGCGACCGCATCGTAGACCTTGTCCGCCAGCCGCTGCGGCAGGTAACGCGCCAGCGCCAGCACGCGGTACGGCCACCCCAATTGGCGCAACGCCTGGAACAGCGCCGCCGAACGCAGCCAATAACGCCCCTGCTCAACATAGACCACGGAATCGAAACGGTCGGTCGGCAACCCAAACGCCTGCAGGATCGCCTGCCCTTCGACGGATTGCACCGTCGCCAACAGAATGCGCCGCTGCCGATCGGCGCGAATAAGATACCTCACTAGCCCGTGACACAGATTGCATTCGCCGTCGAACAACAGCGCGCACTCGCCGGGCTGGAGATAGGGCAGTTGTGCTAAAAGGGTCATCCCGCCTCCCGATAAACGCTCGCCTTAGCCTAACGCGCCTTGAGCGTGCGAACCAGAGCGGGATGACAGGGCCCGTTAAGGCGTAGGCGGGGCGTCAGGCACGGCCACCACCGCGACGCGCACCTCGTAATGCTTGGCGCTGCCCGCCGGGATCACCGCCGTCAGTTTGTTGATGGTCTCCACCGGATTGTCGCTGGCCGAGGTGGCGCAGAACAGTTCGCCGCCGTGGCAGAACCCCGGTTTGGGCGGGTGCCCGCCCGGGAAAGACGGCATGCGCATCGGTTCATCCGCCGCGGGCGGCAACGCTTTGGCCGCAGGCGCCTCGGGGGCCGACATCGCGCTCGCGCTGAACAACAGCGCCATGCCCATGCAGGGCAGCGCCAGGATCTTGATTGCTTGTTTCATTGAATTAGCCTCATTTGCCGGGTTCGGGATTACGCTACCCCGCCCCCGGCCCATGAGAAAGCCGCTTTTCGCTACCTTTTCGCCCCGCTACGTTTTGCTTACATCCCGCGTCTAACGTGATGAAAGGCAAAAGGTGGCGTAAAGGGCCGCCGTGTTACTTACCGTTCGTCAGCGTGTTATAGCTGGTCATCAGGTTGCGGTAGTCCGGGATATGGTTGGAGAACAGCGTGCCCAGGCCTTCGATGTCGTTGCGCCAGTCGCGGTGCAGCTCGCAGGCGACGCCGAACCAGGTCATCAGCTGCGCGCCGGCGGCTTCCATGCGGCTCCAGGCCGACTGACGCGTCAGCTCATTGAAGGTGCCGGAGGCGTCGGTCACCACGAAGACCTCAAAGCCTTCATTGAGCGCCGACAGCGCCGGGAATGCCACGCACACTTCGGTCACCACACCGGCGATGATCAGCTGTTTACGGCCGGTGGCTTTTACCGCCTTGACGAAGTCGTCGTTGTCCCAGGCGTTGATTTGGCCGGGGCGAGGAATGAAAGGGGCATCGGGGAATTGGGCCTTCAGCTCCGGCACCAGTGGGCCGTTGGGGCCGTTTTCGAAACTGGTGGTCAGAATGGTCGGCAGATTGAAGTACTTCGCTAAATCACCCAGCGCCAGCACGTTGTTTTTAAACCGATCGGGATCGATATCGCGCACCAGCGAAAGCAGCCCTGCCTGATGATCCACCAGCAATACGGCGGCCTGGTCCTTGTCGAGGCGCTTATAATTTGCAGTCATGGTTTTACTCCTGTGGGGGTTGATGTTGCGGATGAAACGCCCCGCCGCTGGGACGGGGCGTTGAGGTTTAAGTGTAGCGCCTGAGCCGGGGAACACGTCCCGTCCCAGGCGCCAAGGTCAACCGGCGCTTGCTTCGGCGTTCATGCTGCCGAACTTGCCGCTGTTGAAGTCGCGGAACGCCTGCTGGATTTCCGCGTCGCTGTTCATGACGAACGGGCCGTAGCCGACGATAGGCTCATCGATCGGTTCGCCGCTCAGCACCAGCAGCGCGACGTCGTTGTTGGCTTCAATAGTGATCGAATCTCCCGCCCGGTCGAAACGCACCATTTGGGTTTCGCGCACCACCTCTTCGCCGTTGACCAGGATCGCGCCGTGCAGCATCACCAGCGCCAGCGTATGGCCTTCTTTCACCGTCAGCGTGGTGGTGTGGCCGGCATTCAGCTTCATATCCCACACGTTGAGCGGGCTGAAAGTGCGTGCCGGGCCGGCGTGGCCGCCAAAGTCACCGGCGATCACTCGCACCTGCCCTGCGCCGTCCGCCAGCGGAACCACCGGAATATCGGCGTTCAGCAGCGTCTGGTAACCGGGCTCGGCCATTTTGTCCTTGGCCGGCAGGTTGACCCACAGCTGCACCATTTCCATGGTGCCGCCCTTGCGCGAGAAGTCCCGCGAATGGAACTCTTCGTGCAGAATGCCGGAGGCGGCGGTCATCCACTGGACGTCGCCGGGGCCAATCACCCCGCCGCTGCCGGTCGAGTCGCGGTGTTCCACTTCGCCCTGATAGACGATGGTCACCGTTTCAAACCCGCGATGCGGATGCTGACCCACGCCGCGGGTGCCGGAGGCAGAGCGGAATTTGGTTGGCGCCGCATGATCCAGCAGCAGGAACGGGCTCATTTCCGCCCCCAAATCGTTATAAGAGAACAGCGAATTCACCAGGAAACCGTTACCGACCCAATGTGCTTCCGGGCTGTTGTGAATACCGAGGATTTTTTTCATCTTGAACTCCCGTTTCAGACCTCACGGCCTTAAGTTGATGGCAGAAGTTTAATCTGCCGGGGTTTGCTGCAGTAGTAGGCAAGATGTACACTCAGCGTTCTACTGGTAGAACGATAAGGGATAAGATGCTGACCGATCTGAACGATCTGTTTTTCTTCGCCAGCGTGGTCGATCACCAGGGATTTGCTCCCGCCGGCCGGGCGCTGGGCATTCCCAAATCCAAGCTCAGCCGCCGCGTGGCGCTGCTGGAAGAGCGGCTGGGCGTGCGCCTGATCCAGCGCTCGACGCGGCGTTTCTCGGTGACCGAGGTCGGCCAAAACTATTACGCGCACTGCAAGGCGATGCTGGTGGAAGCGGAAGCGGCGCAGCAGGCGATCGAACAGACGCGCGCCGAGCCCTGCGGCACGGTGCGCATGTCGTGCCCGGTGGCGATCCTGCACACCCGCGTCGGCAACATGGTGGCGGCCTTTATGGCCGACTATCCGAAGGTGACGGTGCATCTGGAGGCCACCAACCGCCGAGTGGACGTGGTGGGGGAAGGGTTGGATCTGGCGATCCGCGTGCGGCCGCCGCCGCTGGAAGACAGCGATCTGGTGCTGAAGATCCTGGCGCAGCGCACCTGGTGCGTCGCCGCCAGCCCGGCGCTGGTGCGCACCCTCGGGCCGGCGCACACGCCGGAAGACCTGCGTAAATACCCGACGCTCGATCTCGGCCCGGCGCGCGCTCAGCACCAATGGCGGCTGACCGGCCCGCAGGGTGAACGGATCGAGTGGGAACACACGCCGCGGCTGGTCACCGACGACATGCTGATGCTGCGCACCGCCGCCATCGCCGGCGCCGGCATCGTTCAGCTGCCGGCGATGATGATGCGTGACGACATGCTGCGCGGCGAACTGGTCCAGCTGCTGCCCGGCTGGCAGCCGCAGGGCGGCGTGGTGCATGCGGTCTACCCGTCGCGCCGCGGTTTATTGCCGGCGGTGCGGCTGCTGCTCGATTATCTGGGCGAGCAGTTCGCCAGCATCGAAGAGGAGTGATCAGGCGGTAATTTCGATCGCGTTGCCGTCCGGATCGCGGATGACGGCCTCATAGAAGCCGTCGCCGGTCCAGCGCGGCGCGGACTGCAGGATACCCTCCTGCTGCGCACGCTGCGCCAATCGATCGACCTGCCGTTCATCCCCCAGCGACAGCGCGATGTGCGCCCAGCCTACCCGTTCTTCCTGGGCCGGCGCCGGCAACAGCGTCGGCACGCGCATGATCTCCAGCGTCGGCCCGGCCGCCAGGCTGACGAAACGGGAAACAAACCCCGGCCGGTTGCGGCTGACGTACTCCTCACCCGCCTCACCGTTGAAATAGCGCTGCCAAAACGCCAGCTGCGCGTCGATATCACGGGTCCACAGGGCAACATGGGCTATTTTCATCATCATTCTCCGGTCGGTAAATCGCTGTGCCAAACCTGGCCGCCGCC
This sequence comes from Serratia sp. SSNIH1, assembly GCF_002935055.1. Lineage (NCBI taxonomy): Bacteria > Pseudomonadati > Pseudomonadota > Gammaproteobacteria > Enterobacterales > Yersiniaceae > Serratia > Serratia sp. SSNIH1. Next base: position 1,466,967 of record NZ_CP026383.1, on the reverse strand, counting down.
CTGCGCCACCTGCAGCTCGAGCTGCGGGTGCGCGCCGCGCGCCGTCACCAGATGATCCACCCGCCCGGCGGGCAGGAAGGGGTAAGGGGCGTAGGTATTGAGCTTGTCGCGGGTACACAGCACCGCCACGCTGCCGGCGCGCGTCAGCAGCCGCTTTTTGAAGGTGGCGTCCTGGTAGCTCAGCGCGGAGAAGCCGCCGTCCGGGTCGTAGGCGCAGATGCCGGTGAACACCAGATCGAAGTGGAAACCGTCTATCTCTTCCGCCGCCTTGGCGTCCACGCAGCCGCCGACCTGCGCATCCAGCTCACCGCCGATCAGGATGGTGCGGATCCCCGGCCGTTCCAGCATTTTGCCGGCGATGCTCAATGCATTGGTCACCACCGTCAAACGCCGATCGCGCGGCAACAGATCCGCCAGATACAGGTGGGTGCTGCCGGCATCGAGGAAGATCAGCTGCTCTTCACCGATCAACCCCAGCGCGGTCTGCGCCAGCGTCAGCTTCTCATCGCCGCTGAGCGTCATGCGCGCCGCAACGGGGCCTTCGGCCGGCGTCGGCGCCAGCGCGCCGCCATAGATACGTTTACACAGGTTCTGCGCCGCCAGCTGGCGCAGATCGCGGCGGATGGTGGCTTCGGTGGTATTCAACCGCAGCGCCATCTCCAGGGCCAGCACCCGCCCCTGTTGGCGAAGCGCGTCGAGAATGGCCTGGTGGCGTTCATTCGGTAACAGTTTGGACATCGCGTAAATCCGGTGACGCTAAAGTGATCACGAATGTACACAAACGTACACAATCGAACAATCATTTTTTTCGCCACGCTGAAGCGGCGGCACTCGTCTAGACTGAGAGTGACATCACCGATAAGGGATTATGACGCGATGACCTCCGCCGTGCTTTATACGCTGTTTCCCGCCGCAGCCACCGTCATCGGCGCTGCGGTGGCACTCTATCGCCGCCCCGGTGCCGCCACGATGCGCGTCATCCATCACTTTACCGCCGGCATCGTTTTCGCCGCCGCCGCCACCGAAATCCTGCCCGATCTCAAGCAGCAGTCGCCTGTGGCCGTGTTGCTGGGCGGCGCTGCGGGGGTGCTGTTAATGCTGCTGGTTAGGCAGCTGGGTGAAAAAGCGCAGGGGCCGGTCGGTTTTATCGCCGCGGTCGGCGTCGATATCTTTATCGATGGGCTGGTGCTGGGTATTGCCTTCGCGGCTGGCGCCAAGGCCGGTCTGCTGTTGACACTGGCGTTAACGCTGGAAGTGCTGTTCCTGGGGTTGTCGATCGTCGGCGATTTGAAAGACTTTCTCGGCAGGCGGCTGCGGGCCATGGCGGCGATAGTCGGCCTGGCGCTGCTGCTGCCTATCGGTGGCCTGCTGGGGGCGCCGGTGGCCATGCTGGGCGCATTTTGGCTGACCGCCTTTTTGGCCTTTGGCCTGATCGCCCTGCTCTACCTGGTCACCGAAGAGCTGCTGGTCGAAGCGCATGAAGGCGGAAAAGAGACACCGTTCGCCACCGCGATGTTCTTTGCCGGCTTCCTGCTGCTGTTGCTGTTAGAGGAAGGTTTGGGGTAAAAAAGCAGGAATTTCATGGCGCATGCCGCCCGGAGGCAACGCTTTGGCTATACTGAGGCAGGCGAAGTTACCGCAGACGTAACGGCTTGGGCGTAAAGGGAAAACGATGTTATTGACGATCGCAAGGTGGCTGTTTCAACTCCCCGGGAAGCTGTTCGGGCTGATTTTTAAAAATCGCCTGAGGATATTTTTGTTCTTTATGCTGGTCGCCATCGCGGTGCTCGGCGCCAAGCGCTATCTGCGCGCTCACCAATATGACGACGAGTTCAGCCTCGCCGCCCCCACCGATTACAACCGCGCGATAAAGCGCGAAATGCCGCTGCGCGAGGCGCGTGAACAGTGCGGCGGGCCGCTGCACGACAATGCCGGGCAGCCGTGGCCCGCCTCAGCCGGTTATCTGCATCAGCCGACGCGGCTGCCCGCAACCGGTCTGCATCGGCTGACGCTGGATAATCAGGGCAACGATTTCGCGGTGCTGGTCAAGCTGGAAACGCCGACGGCGCCGCAACAGCTGGCGGAAGTCTTTATTCCGCCCGCCGGCAGCTTCGAGGTGAAAATCAATGCGGACGCGGAACACGTCATGAAAATCAAGAACATCAAGACCGGCTGCATGTTCCGCTCCCGGCCGTTCAACCTGGATAAACAGAGCGATTGGCGCATGCCGCTGACGCTACAAAAAGACGGCAGCCTGCAGCTGCAGTCGATAGGGGATCACCAATTCTGATCGGGCGCCGGGCGGAAGAGCCGGCGCCGCGAGGGTTACTTTTTCACCGGGTGATCGCGGCGGAACAGTTCCCAGCTTTCAATTTCCTGCCCACTCGGCAAGGTACAGGTGGAATACTGGCCTGCCGCGTTCTCTTTGGCATTCAGCTTGCCGCCGATTTGGGTGCAATACACGTCGGCCGGGTTCGCCATGCCGATCGGTTTCACCTGCGGCGGTGGCGGCGCATCGTTGGATTTCACGGAACACCCCTGCAACATCGTCATCCCTGCCAACAGGGAAAGCATCAACGTTTTTTTCATTTTTCCAGCTTATGCAAAAAGAACGGCGGAGCGCTCCGCCGTTCGCTCATCATGAAATAAAGGATTTGCCCTGTTTCAGCACCAGATCGCAGGCTTTTTGTTTCACCTTCTCGGTGATCTGCGAGGTGCCCAGGCTGTTCAGATCCAGGCTCTTGCCTTCGCCGGTTTGCAGCAAGCCGCCCAGGCCCTGCTGATAATCCTGGCTCTTGGCGTTTTCGGTGCTGGTGATGCCCAGCTTGCTGAGCAGCTGATCTTTCACCCCTTCGGCACCGTTAGCCGACAGCACGTTGTTTTTCACGCAGTACTGCAGGATACCGGCGGCATTGGTCATGCTGCTGGAGCTCAACGCCTTGTCGCCACCGTTCAACAGGCCGGTCAGCGAGGAGAGCGACATGCCGCCGCTGCTGTCGCCGCCCGACTTGCTCAGTTCACCCGCCGCGCTACTGAGGGAATCCATCAGCCCGGCGGCCTGGGTGGCGCCGCTGGCCAAGGTAGCGGACAGCGCCAAGGCCAGCAGTAAACGATGTTTGGTGATCATAGTGGTGAAACTCCTGTAATAACGGCATGCGATCGGCGCAGCGCGCCGGGATACCCTTCCGACGCCGCCGGCGGCGACAAGTTCCTTTTATCTCGCCGCCGCGCCGTTTTTCGGAATTCAGGAAATTTAGAACTGCCAGCGCAGCCAGGCGAAGAACACGTTGCCGTTGTTATAAGTGCCGGGAATGTAGGTCGCCTGGAACGTCAGCCGCTGATAGCCGATAGAGGCCAGCGGCAGCGGGGCCGGGATAGGAATGTATTTCCAGTTATCACGCGCGGTGACGCTGGCGGTGAAGCCCAGCCCCAGGCGGAAATCCTTGTCATCCAGCGGGCGCCAGATCTTCTCGTAGGCGTAGCCGCCGATCGGCTCCCACTTGTTGAAGGAATCCTTAAACGCCATGATGTAGATGCCGTGCCAGTCACCGTCGCTGTCGTAGCGGGAGATACCGTAGCCGGCCCCCCACGGGCGCTCGTTGTACTTATCGATCTTCTCGTCGTCGTAAGTCCAACGGTTGTGCCAAGTGATGGCCGGGATATAGAGATCGTGGTTAGGCGAGTTGTTCCAGGTCTCCGCCACGTTATGGGTAAAACGCTGCCATAGACCCGGTTTTTCAGCCTGCGCGGTATTGCCACTTTCTGTACCAACCTCAGCGTAAGAAGGCAGTGCAGGAAATATCAACGCCAGAGAACATGCCAAAAGAGTCCGTTTGAGAAACATCGTAAAGCTCCTGTAAAAATACGGCCGCAGATTTTTACCGATAGCCCAGGCAAGATCAAGCTGTATCTAATTTATCCAACGCCCGTTATGCTTTGGTTAAGTTTAGCACCGGAAAATTCCCGATAACTTTTAACAGGTTGCACCGGCCTGCGTATGCTATCGCCTTTCGGGCGGCAAAGCCGTGGGAAAAATCCGCTTTGTCGCACACGACTCGCGGGCAAGGTGCTTGACCAACACATCGACATCGAGACGGTTCACAAACTCCAGGGAATAAGAGGAATAGAGACCGAACAGGCGATTTTGGTGCCCGACCACCACCAGATCGATACCGGCCTGATGAATGAAATCGCTGACGTCCTTAAAGCGCCGGATAGTGACGATTTCCTTGACCGCAACCGGCGCCTCGACGGCGCTCACCAGCCGGCTCAGCATCGCCTTGGCGGCGATCACCTCCTGCGCCTGGCGATCTTTGACCAGCGCATCGCTGCCGTACTCCAGCTCCGCATAGTCGGCGTTAAGGTGGCCGACGGTGATGGCGATCGGCAGCCCGCCCACCATCGCCACCGTTTGACGCAGCAACGGCAGCCCATCGCGCTCATCGTGAATCAGTACCAGAATGTGTCGATAGCTTTTCATCGCTCTTTCCCCCGTTGGTCAGTGCCATTGAGGCACTGCCCTCTTTGGTAGGTATACGCCATCTGCGCGCACGTAGAGAAAAGTTTACGTATCACTTCCCACGGAATGTGATGGCCACCACGTTATCTTAACCCCCGTGGCGGCGTATTTTAACGCCGGCCCGACGTGGCGCGCACCGCCGTCCCCGTCAAGTAAAGCTGACGGAAACCGACGAATAAAAAACGATCCTTGTTAATTTTTTGTTTTTAATTGGTTACGGGATAGTTTCTTGAAATAAGCGTGCGGCAGATCACCAAAATCCCCCTTTGCGTCAGCGTCGGCTTTTCTTTTCCAGGCTTACTGCCGGGTACCGCCAGGCAGGATTTAACGCGGCATCAAAAGTACCGGTAAACTCCCCCTGCATCATGACCAATGCCAACGCGGCGCCGTTTCTCTGCTGATATTCCATCAAGGAAAAATACCGCCGCACGCCAATACACAATACCCCTACTTTTTATGTCTTACTCAATCGCGTAAAGCGCCGAATACAAACCGCCCATTTTCCGGCTGCCAACCCGGTCTTGAACAAGTCGACGCTTTAAATAACTGTTAAAGCTAACGACACAACATCGCCAGCAATTTATTTTTGCTGATTTTCGCCTGACAAAAAAAGATAAATAATCCGGAGCAATCAATGAAAATAACTATCGGGTCATTCATTCTGCAACAGCTTCACGCCCTGAACGTCGATCGTATTTACGGCGTGCCCGGCGACTATAACCTCAGCCTGCTGGAGCTGCTGGAAAGCGACGACCGATTGGCGTTTATCGGCAACTGCAATGAATTGAACGCCGCCTACGCCGCCGACGGCTACGCCCGAATGAAAGGCGCCGGCGCGCTGATCGTCACCTACGGCGTCGGCGATCTGGCCGCGCTGTCCGGCATCGCCGGTGCCTATGCCGAATCCTCGCCGGTGATCTGCATTGCCGGCACGCCGCCGCTGCACGCGATGAAGAATCATCAGCTATTGCACCATACCCTGGGCGACGGCAATTTCGACAACGTCATGAACTGTTTTAAACAATTCACCGTTGCTCAAGCCTTGATAACGCCGGAAAATGCCGCGCAGGAAATTCCGCGCGTTATTTCCCGCGCCTGGATAGAGAAGAAACCAGTCTATTTACAGCTGCCTTCCGATATTTGCGACGTCGAAATTGAAATCACCGCAGCCGCAGCGGCGCCGCAGTTGCCGGCCAGCGATAAATACAATGTGCAACTGGCAGCGATGGCGCTGTTAACCAAAATAAAACGCGCGCAGCGCCCAATCATGTTGGTCGACCAAATGGTGGATCGCTATCAGCTGCAGCAGCGGGTGATCGAGGTCGCTCATCGCTTTGCCATTCCGCTGACCAATATGCCGACCGCCAAATGCATTATTCCGGAAGATACCGCCGGTTGGATGGGCGGCTACAGCGGCAACCTGTCGCGCCCCGAACTGTATGAGCGCATGGCCCACTCGGACTGCGTGCTGAGCTTCGGCGTGCGTCTGGTGGACTCCACCACCGGCTATTTCTCGCAGCAAATTCCCGCCGCCGCTCAGGTGGATATCCAGCCGTTCTCGCTGAAGCTGGACAACACCTCCTACCCAGCGGTGGCGACGGCGGATCTGCTGCAGGCGCTGCTGGATCTGAGTGAAGACACGCCGGTACAGCCCCTGGCGCCGCTGCCCGATCCGCGTGAGAAGCTGGCGACGCCGAGCGATACCCCCATCGATCAGGCCTATCTGTGGCAACGGATCCAGCGATTTATCCGGGCGGATGACGTGGTGGTGGTGGAAAACGGCACCTCGGGCGCCGCCATCGGCGGCATGCGCATGCCCGGCGGCGTCAAGGTGGTCAACCAACCGATCTGGGGTTCGATCGGCTATACCCTGCCGGCGCTGCTCGGCACCCTGATGGCGGCGCCGGAGCGCCGGCACCTGCTGTTCATCGGTGACGGCTCCTTCCAGCTCACCGCGCAGGAAGTGTCTACCCTGCTGCGCTGCGAGCAAAAGCCGATCATCTTCCTGATCAACAACGACGGCTACACCATCGAACGGTATATCCTCGGCGAAAACTCGTCCTACAACGACATCGGCCCGTGGGACTACGCCAAACTGCCGGCGGTGCTGAATACTCAGGCGCAGCCGTTCAGCGTGGCGGTGGAGACCACGCAGCAGCTGGAAATGGCCCTGGAACGCGCCTCGCGGCAGGATCGGCTGGCGTTTATCGAGGTGAAAGTGCCGATGATGGACACGCCGCCGGTGATGAAAGAGTTCTGCAATCGCTGCAACAGCTTTAACTTCGGCCTGACCAACCCACGCCGCAGTGCCTGAGGCGCGGTCGCGCCGCCGGTGGTTCAGGCCACCGGCGGCGTTTTTTTATGTCATTATCCGCCGGCGCGCGCCATACAGCGCTGGCGGCGTTCGTCCACCCGCTTGGCGAACCAGGCAGTGGTCAGCTTGCGGGTGATTTTCGGGCTCTCCAGCTGAATACCCGGCAGCATCTCACGCGGCAGCTTGCCGCCCGCCAGCGCGTAGACCTTCTTATACAGGTCGGTGTCGGCAAAGCCGGCCGTGTCGCCTTTCTCGAGCGCCCGGCGAATGGCGCTGTCGCTCATGTTCAGGCGCTTGCCGAGCGTGCGCACCGCCAGCTCGGTCGAGCCGGGCTTATCGCTGCCGAAGTCGATAAGATCGCCGTCCAGCGCCAGCGGGATCGCGCTCGCCCGGCTGACCGCGTTTTGGAACGCCGCGTTACGGCTGGCGTACCAGCCGGCGTTGAAGTCGGCAAAGCGATAAATCGGCCGGCTGTAATCGGCCGGATACCCCAGCAAATGCATAATGCCGAAGTACATACCGCCGCGCCGGCTGAAGACTTCGCGGCGAATCGAGCCGTCGATCGGATAAGGGTACCCTTTGGCGTGCGCCTCGGCGAAGGCGACGCTCACCTGCATCGGGCCGCCGGTATGTACCGGGTTTAAATGCCCGAACAGCTTCTGCCCCATCGGCACGCGGTCGATCATGTCATCGAAGATATCGCTCAGATCCTTCTCGGTGCGCACCTTATCCAACCGCTCGCTGTAGCTCTGCCCGTTCGACGACGAGATCTTCAACGCGGTGTGCACCAAAAAGTTCGGGATGTGCATCTGATCGGCACGGCGATCGATCTCCTTCCAGGCGATCTTCGGCAGCCCCGGCACCTGCGGGTTGGCCTGGAACGTCGACTCCTGTTCGGTCACCGCCAGCACCGAGCACAGGTTCTCATCGCTCGGCTCGATGCCCTGCGCGGCAAAGGCGGCGGTAATATCGGTGGCCCAGCCCCGACGATCGCCGGCGTTGGCCGGGATCAGCGTCATCAGTCGGGCTTTGACATCGGCGGGGCGCGCCGCCGGCGCCGTGGTGGGGGTTTTACTGGTACAGCCCGCCAGCGCCAGCAGCGCGGCCAGGCTCAGCCAACGGAAGGGCGTCGGGTGAAATAAACGAGATATCGGCATCTTTTCCCTGAACGTGATGACATGAACAGCACTGAAATTAGCCCAGCCGCCGCGCACAATCCAGTATAAAGATATCGCCGCGCCTTTCCGTCAGGCCGCTATGTTCAAATGCCCCATAAAGATGTATTTTATATGCATTATATAAATCACTTTGCTTGCCCAGCCAGAGGAGCCCCTTATGGAGCAGCAGCTGCTTTGCTACAAAACCCTGCCGGAATGGAACAGCGACACACTGCCGGAAGCCTTCCGCCAGCGCCACAACACCCAGAGCGGCACCTGGGCGAAGCTCACCGTCCTGAGCGGCAGCCTGACGTTCGCCATGATGACCGAAGACGGCGCCACCACCGAGACCTGGCAGTTCAGCCCCGAAAGCCAGCCGCCGTTTATCGCACCGCAGCAGTGGCATCGCATCGTTTCCTTCTCGGACGACATGATCTGCCGGCTGGCGTTTTACTGCACGCCGGAAGATTACTACCACAAGAAATACGAACTGACACGCACCCACTCTGAAGTGATCGAGGCGGCGGCGCGCATCGCGCCGGGCAAGGCGCTGGATCTGGGCTGCGGCGGCGGCCGCAATTCGCTCTATCTCAATTTGAAAGGTTTCGACGTCACCGCCTGGGACAAGCACGCGCCGTCGATAGACCGCCTCAATCAAATCATCGACGCCGAACAGCTGACCCGCCTGAGCGCCAGGGTGCAGGATCTCAATACCCACCGCTTCAGCGGCGAATACGACTTCATCCTGTCCACCGTGGTGATGATGTTCCTCGAACGCCAGCAAATCCCGCCTATCGTGCAAAACATGCAGGACAGCACCGTGCGCGGCGGCCATAACCTGATCGTGGCGGCGATGGATACCGAGGATTATCCCTGCCCGCTGCCGTTCCCGTTCACCTTCAGCCCGGGTGAGCTGAAGCATTATTATCGCGACTGGGGGATCCTCAAATACAACGAAGACGTCGGCCAACTGCACAAGACCGACGCCGCCGGCAACCGCATCTCGCTGCGCTTCGCCACCCTGCTGGCACGCAAGCTATAGCGCGTCGTGAAAGATCACCCCCAGCGTGTGGCGTTGGCCGGCGCGTATCCGGCTGACGCCGTGGCGCAGATTGACCCGATAGTAGCCTTTCACTCCCGCCACCGGCCGGTGATGCACGGCGAACACCACCGCGTCGCCCTGCTGCAGCGGCACCACCTCCGGCCGGCTCTGCATCCGCGGCCGCTGTTCGGTCAGCACGAATTCGCCGCCGGTGAAGTCCCGTTCAGGGGCGGAAAGTAAAAACGCCACCTGCAACGGAAACACCCGCTCGCCGTACAGATCCTGATGCAGGCAGTTGTAATCCCCCGCTTCGTAACGCAACAGCAGCGGCGTCGGCCGCCGTTGGCCGGCCCGGTGGCATTCGGCCAGGTAGGCCTCGTGTTCGGCGGGATAGCGCACCGTCAAGCCCAATAAGGTATTCCAGCGGTTGGCCACCGGCGCCAGCCGTGCATACATCAGGCTGCGCACCTCGGCCACCGGAAGCGGCAGCGGATAGGCGAAATACCGGTACTCGCCGCGGCCAAAACCGTGCCGCGCCATCACGACGCGGCTGCGGAAGTGCGCATCGTGCGGGTAGAGCGCCGCCAGCTCGCGGCACAGGTCTTGGCTGAGCACGCCTGGCAGCCGCGCGCAGCCCTGCGCATCGAGTTCGCGTTCAATCACCGCCCAGTCCAATTCGGCCAGCCGCGCCCCCAGCGGGCCGCTCATCGCTGCGCCTCTTTTTCCAGCAAGGCTTGCTTGCGCTCGACGCCCCAGCGATAGCCGGACAGGGCGCCGTCGTTGCGCACCACCCGGTGACAGGGGATCGCCACCGCCAGCACGTTGGCAGCGCAGGCGCCGGCCACCGCGCGCACCGCTTTGGGCTCGCCGATGCGCCGGGCGATATCGGCATAGCTGACGGTTTCGCCGACCGGTATCGCCCGCAGCGCCTGCCAGACCCGCTGTTGAAACGCGGTGCCGCGAATATCCAGCGGCAGCGCCAGCCCGTTCTCCGGCGCTTCAATCAGCCCCACCACCTGCGCCATCAGCGCTTCATACTGCGCGTCGCCGCCGATCAGCTCGGCATTAGGGAACTTGTCCTGCAGATCCTGCACCAACCGCTGCGCATCGTCCCCCAGCAGAATGGCGCAGATGCCCACCTCGCTCTGCGCCGCCAGGATCTCGCCCAGCGAACAGCGCCCGACGGCGAAATGGATGCGCATGCCTTTGCCACCCGCCCGGTAGGCCTTCGGCGTCATGCCCAGCGCGGCGTTGGCTTGCTGGTAGAAGCGGCCGTTGGCACCATAGCCGGCGTCGAAGATCGCGTCGGTCACCGTCTCCTGCTGCGTCAGACCGGTGCGCAGCCGTTGGCTGCGCTGCGCGTCGGCATAGCCTTTCGGCGTCAGGCCGGTGATCGCTTTGAACAGCCGGTGGAAATGGTATTGGCTCAACCCGACGTGGCGCGCCAGCGTCTGCAACGACGGCGCTTTCTCCGCCCGTTCGATATAGCGGCAGGCCTCGGCTATCTGCCGCGCATGCTGCTCCGTCAACGGCGTCAGCCCCTGGCGGCAGCGCTTGCAGGGCCGATAACCCGCCGCTTCCGCCTGCTCAGCGTCGTCGAACAGCTCCACGTTTTGCCGGTTCGGCTGGCGTGACGAGCAAGAAGGCGAGCAATACACGCCGGTGGTTTTCACCGCGTAGATAAAGCGGCCGTCGGCGTGCTTATCGCGGCTGACGATCGCCAGCCAGCGCGGATCGGCGCTGTCGATTACGTTTTTCATCATCCGTTCCTCACTGCGGTTTCGATGTTAACCAGCATAGTGACGGGCCGTTGGCGAAACACGCCGACTCTTGCTTTTTAATTCGGCGCCGACGTTTTCAACAATGTTTCGACAATTTTTAACCAACAACATGAAGTTTATTACGTTGCCAACCCGGTTGCACAGCGTTAGGATCGCGGCCGGCCACGGGCGTGGCCAGTGTTTTTGCCTGTTAGTTGCGCGCATGGAGAGGTTATTGTGTTAGAGAGTTTTGGCGTCCTGAATTTATGGACCTATTTGGCCGGGGTGGTCTTCATTATCATTCTGCCGGGGCCGAATACGCTGTACGTGCTGAAAACCGGCGTATCGCGCGGCGTGCGCGCCGGCTACACCGCGGCGCTCGGCGTGTTCATCGGCGATGCGATCCTGATCTTCTGCGCCTATATCGGCGTGGCTTCGCTGATCCGCACCACGCCGTTCCTGTTTACCCTGGTGCGTTTTCTCGGCGCGATTTACCTGCTGTTCCTCGGCGCAAAAATCCTCTACGCCACCTTCGTGCAGAAGGCGCAGGCGCAACAGCAGCAGATTGAGGGCGGCCACAGCATTCTGCGCAAGTCGCTGACGCTGAGCCTGACCAACCCGAAAGCTATTCTGTTTTACGTGTCGTTCTTCGTGCAGTTTATCGACTTCAACTACGCGCACACCGGGCTGTCGTTCACCATTCTGGCGCTGATCCTCGAAGCCGTCAGCTTTATCTACATGAGCACGCTGATCTTCTCCGGCGCGATGCTGGCGCATTTCTTCAATCACAAGAAAGGCCTGGCGAAGCTCGGCAACGGCCTGATCGGCCTGCTGTTCCTCGGCTTCGCCACCCGTCTGGCGACCCTGAGCTCGTGATCCCTCCCGGCCGGCGCCCGCCGGCCGCGGTTTACTCCTTCGTCACGGCAAAATGACACGCAGGGCAAACCGAATGTCAGGCAGACCAAAGCCGCCGCTTTCCCGCTGATCTAGACTTGCAGGGTTAACGATAACCTGATGAGCCTGATCGGAGGATGTATGTCTGACAATACCGTAGCCGTGCTGGATAGCGTGTCGCGTTTTCTCGATCGTCAGCATGGGCTGTATATCGACGGCCAGTGGCGCGCGTCCGCCGCGGAAGACCGCCTGGCGGTGTATAACCCCGCCAATGGGCAGCAGATCGCCACCACCGCCGACGCCAACGAACACGACGTCGCGCTGGCGGTGCAGTCCGCCCACAAAGCCTTCAGCGAAGGCGTCTGGGCGCAGCGCCTGCCGGTAGAGCGCGAACGCATCCTGCTGCGCTACGCCGATTTGGTGGAGCAACACGCCGAGGAGCTGGCGCAGCTGGAAACCCTGGAGCAGGGCAAATCCATCAACATCGCCCGCGCCTTCGAAGTCGGCAGCACCCTGAACTGGATGCGCTACACCGCCGGTCTGGCAACCAAAATCACCGGCCAGACGCTGGACGTCTCCATTCCGATGCCGCCGGGCGCCAAATATCAGGTTTATACCCGTAAAGAGCCGATTGGCGTGGTCGCCGGCATCGTGCCCTGGAACTTCCCGCTGATGATCGGCATGTGGAAAGTGATGCCGGCGCTGGCGGCGGGCTGCTCCATCGTCATCAAGCCGTCGGAAACCACCCCGCTCACCCTGCTGCGCATGGCCGAACTGGCGAGCGAAGCCGGCGTGCCGCCGGGCGTGTTCAACGTGGTCACCGGCCGCGGCACCCTGTGCGGCAAGGCGCTGACCGAACATCCGCTGATCGCCAAAGTCAGCTTTACCGGCTCCACGCCGGTGGGCAAAAGCATCGCGCGCGCGGCGGCGGATCGCCTGACCCGCGTGACGCTGGAGCTGGGGGGCAAAAACCCGGCCATCGTGCTGAAAGACGCCGATCCGCAGCAGGTGATCGAAGGCCTGATGCTCGGCAGCTTCCTCAACCAGGGGCAGGTGTGCGCTGCCAGTTCGCGGATTTATATCGAAGCGCCGATCTATGACCAACTGGTGGCCGGTTTCGAACAGGCGGTGAAATCGCTGTCGGTCGGGCCGGGAATGGACACCGGCGCGCAAATCAACCCGCTGGTGTCGCTCGCGCACCGCAACAAGGTGGCGGCCTACCTGGACGACGCCCGGGCGAAAAACGCCGAGCTTATCGGCGGCGCGGCCGGGCCGGATGCCAACGGCTTCTACATCCCGCCAACGCTGGTGATCAACCCGGACGACAGGCTGAACCTGACGCGCGAGGAAGTGTTCGGCCCGGTGGTTAACCTGATTCGGGTAGCGAGCGCCGAAGAGGCATTGAGCAAGGCCAACGACACCGACTTCGGGCTGACCGCCAGCCTGTGGACCACCAGCCTGCAGAAAGCGATGGCGCTGACGCCGCGCATTCAGGCCGGCACCGTGTGGGTCAACACCCATACGCTGATCGACCCGAACATGCCGTTCGGCGGGTTCAAACAGTCGGGCAGCGGCCGTGACTTCGGCCCGGATTGGCTGGATGCCTACACCGAAACCAAATCGGTCTGCATCCGCTATTGAGTGAAGCGGCGCGGGCCTGGCCCGCGCCCTGACTTATTGATATTGCCGGCGGTACTCGCTCGGCGACATGCCGAAACGCTGCTTGAAAGCGGTCGAGAAATGGCTGTGATCGGCGAAACCCCAGTCGAGGCCGACGCCGGCCAGCTTTTCCTGCCCGGCGGCACTGCGCAGCGCCTGCGCGCACAGATCCAGCCGGCGATTTCTGATGTACTGCGCCACCACCAGCCCCTGGCGGGCGAACAGCCGATACAGGCTGCGCAGCGACACCCCCAACTCGGCCGCCACCCATTCCGGGCGCAGCTGCGCCGACTGAATATGCCTGTCGATCAACGCCAGCGCCTTGTCGAAAACCGGCTGTTGCCCCTCCGGGCGCGCCTGTTCGAGCGCCAGCGCCGGGCGCAGCAGCGCCGCCAGCGCATTCAGCACCGCCTCGCTTTCCGCCGCGGCGAGCTGAGGATCCTGCATGCTGCTCAGCACCAGTTGGCGGCTGAGGCGCACCGCGCTGAGCTCTGCTCCGAGACGCTGGGCACAGGGCGGCGGCACCGGCAGGCAGCCGCGCGGCAACAGCAGCGAGATTTGGCGCGAATCGCGCTGGAAGGTGAAGCTGCTGGGCCGTGAGGCGTCGATCAGCGTGATGTCGCCGGGAGAGAGCACCGTCTGGCTCTCGCCCTGTTCCATCAACGCGCTGCCGCGCAGCTGGAAGACGGTAAAAAAGTGCGCGCCGTCGCTGCGGGCGATTTCGCGCGGCGTGCGGTACAGCCGGGCCTGAGACACGTCGACCACGCTCAGACGCAGCGCATGGGCGCGAAATTCCTGCATCGCCCCGCTGAAGCCCGGCCCCAGCGTTTTCGCGCAGAATCGGCCGCAGGCGGTGTTGATTTTCCCCAGCCACTCTTCGAAGCCGACGTCCCGGAGCGTTGCCAATGCAGTCATGATCTCTCCCTTCAAACAGCAGCGGTGCTGCGCCGTTGAACAGAAAAACACCATAACAATCCGTTAACATACAATCAATGGCGAGCGGGGGATTTGGCGCCGCGATCACAGTTCACCCGGCGCCCGTCATCCATCCGCCACGAAACCGTCATCTCATCGTCACAGGCCTCGCCAAAGATACAGACTGCTCCCCTTTCACTTTAACCCCCTGGACATGACCCGATGAAATCGTTGCAGAAATCCGTTTTAGCGCTGTGTTTGTTTACCACCAGCGCCCTGACCGCGCTCCACGCGCAGGCGGCCGAGGAAGCTCAACCGTTCACCACCGCGCAGCAGGTGGATTTGACCCACATCCTGCCGCCGCCGCCGGCCAACGACTCGGCGCAGACCCAGCGTGAACTGCGGGAAGTGCTCGACATGCAGCAGAAACGCACGCCGGAAATGGCCAGCCAGGCTAAGGCGGATGCGGAAGAGAACGTCTGGGTGTACGGCAACGTGATGGGGCCGAAGTTCAACGCCAAAGCGTTGCCGGCCGTGAGCGCCTTCTTCGATCGCATCGTCGCCACCGAAGCGGCGGTGGTCGATCCGGCGAAAGATTTCTGGAAGCGCCCGCGCCCGCATATGCTGGACAGCCGCATCGAGCCGATCGTCAAGCGCTCCAGCTCCGGCTCCTGGCCTTCCGGCCACACCACGCTGGGCACGCTAATGGGCATCACCCTGGCCAACATGGTGCCGGAAAAGCGCGCCGCCATCATGACGCGCGCCTGGCAATACGGTGACAACCGGGTAGTGGCGGGGATCCACTACCCTTCCGATATCGAGATGGGCCGCATCGCCGGCAGCGTGATCAGCCAGCAGCTTTCACAGCAGCAGGATTTCCAGCAGCAGTACCGGCAAGCGCGCGACGAGCTGCGCCAGGCGCTGGATTTGCCTGCGGCAAAATAGATCCGGCGGCTAACACCGGGCCCTGACGGCCCGGTTTACGGCTGTTTGTCCAACAGGTAACGCACCACCGCCGCGTACTCTTTGGCGTAACCTTCAACGCGGGTGCTGGCCATGCCGGCATTGTCTATCTTGTACTTGCCTGCCACGTAGAACGACGGGGTGCCGCGTACCTCGAACGCTTTCACCGCTTCGTTCTGCTTGGCGATCAATCCTTTGACCAGCAGGCTGTGACGCGCATTTTCATAGGTAGCGGCATCGATGCCGGCCGCCGTGAACACCCGCTGAATATCTTCGGCGCCGTTGACGGCGCGCTGTTTCTGCACCGCGTCGAACATCGCCCCTTCAATCTTGTCTTCCACGCCCAGCACCGTCGCCACCGCCCAGGCTTCGGTCAGCTCATTGCCCAGTTTGCCCATCAGGCTGACGTGATACTTGGTGACTTTCTCACCGGCGGGCAGCGCCTGAGCTACGGTACTGCCTACGCGGTAGGTTTCGGCGAACTGATAGCAAGGGCCGCAGTAGAAGGAGAAAAATTCCACCACCGCCGGCGCGGCGGCCACCGGCTTATCCAGCCGGGTGTATTGCTCGCCCGCGCGGTAATCCGCGGCCTGAACCGCGGGCAGCGCCAACATCAATACGACGGCGGCGGCGAGCGAACGCTTAACTTTTGCCAACATAAACACTCCTGGTTTCATCTATGAACATCGTCCTTAGCGGCGGTTCTTATAATCAAATAACCGCCAGAAGACCAGTTTTTATTACCTTCTATACCCTAAATAATTGGAGTTGCATCACGGCGGCAAGAGCGGGAGTCCCCAGGAGCTTACTCAAGTAAGTAACTGGGGTGAGCGCTCGCAGTCAACACAGATGCAGCTTCAAGTATGACGGGTATATTTGTGAGGGATTATGTTCAGCGCCCTTCGTAGCCGTCCCAATAAGCGCCCACCGCTTCCTGCGAGAACACCTGGCGGCGTTTGGGGTTGTCGGAGCCGCTGTAAGTGCGGTTGATGAAAATGGTTTTGTGTTCCATGTTCTGCTGGAATTCCGGGCTGGCCAGATAGTCGGCCTTTTTCTGCGCCTCGCTGCGCGCCACGCCTGCCGCGCGATCCTTTTTCCCCAGCTGGTAGAACTGTTCGAACATCGGCACGGCGTTCTTAATACTGCCGTTCACATCGGTGCGGAATTGCGGATCGAAATCGTCGCGGGTTTGATAAATGTAGTGCTTGGCATGCAGCTCCGCGCTGCTGAGGTGGTGGGTGCAGGCGCTGAGCGCCAACAGCGGCAACAACAGCGCCGCGCGTTTCAGTTTTTTCATGTCGTCTGTCCCTGTCAGTGAGGAAGGTCCTTTAGCACCAAGAGCATAGCGCCGGCCCCCGGTGAACGTCAAACGACAAAAAATCGCATCATATTGTTTTATATTAATATTATATGCATTGATTGGTATTCATTGCCTGAAACACTATGCTTTAACAGAATAGGGTAAACACTCACCGACAGCGAGGCGGCCAATGAAACCGATCGACAAAAACGTGGGGGAGTACGACCTCACGGCGGAAAAAAAAGCGGGCATGATCACCGGCACTATCCGCGGTGAACTGCCGGACAGCGACGCCAACCTGCCGCTGGTGCCCTTCTCCGGCACCTTCGCCGGCCCGAGCGTGGCCGACGCCATCGCCGATATCCAGCAACAGTTCCCCGATATCGAACCGGCGATTATCGACGACTTGCGCGAGGAACTGCTGAAGGCCGGTTTCTAAACCGGATCGCGGTGCCGCACGAACGGGCTGTAGACCGGCGCGCCGGGCTTCAGCGCCAGATCGGCGTCAAAATCGTCATTGCGGTTGAACGGCACCGCCGGCCAGGCGGCAAGATCGCTTAAGCCTTCCCGATACGCCTGCGTCACCTGCGCCAAAGCAGCGTTCTGCGCCTGCCGCTCCTCGCCCGCCAACCCGCCGCGCACGCCATAGACCAGGAACGGCTCCAGCACGCTAAAGCCGATATAGTGCAGCGCATGCATGATCGGCCACAGCATCAGCCGCATATCGCCGTCGCGCCCGTCCGGCGCGCAGGCCTGAGCGGAAGCGCCGGCGGTAACGGTCAGCAGCGCCCGTTTGCCGCGCATCACGCCGTTCTCATGGCGGTGGCGGCTGTCGTACACCCCGCCGTAAACGAACACCCGATCCATCCAGCCCTTGAGGATGGCAGGTGCGCCGAACCACCAGAAAGGGAACTGCAGCACCAGCGTATCCGCCCAGCGCAGCAGCTCGATATGCCGCCGGATCTCCGCCGGCAGCGCCTGGATCGTCCAATGATGACGCTGCTCCTGCATCGCATCGAACCTTCCCGCCTGCTTTCTGCTGGGGTAATGGCCGGCGCCCTCGCGCGGATCAAATCCCTCCTGATACAGATCGACCGTCTTCACCTGGTGCCCCTGCGCCAGCCAGGCCTGCCGCGCCTGTTCGACCAAATGGGCATTGAAAGAATGCGGCTCGGGGTGAGCCAGCACAATCAGCACGTTCATCCTGTTTCTCCCGCTGTAAGGTGGTGCTGCTATGCTGTGGCTTTATCGCACCCTTGGCAATTACGCACCTGAAGGTAACTCCCAATGGCTTATCCCGGCGACGTCTATTCGAGTAAATGCTCCGCGCGCGATGCGCTGGCGCTGATTTCCGGCAAGTGGGTGATGCTGATCCTGCCCGCGCTGGCGCAGCGGCCTATGCGCAACGGCGAGCTGCTGCGCCGCATCGACGGCATTTCACAGAAGGTGCTGACGCAAACGCTGCGCCAGCTGGAACGCAACGGGCTGCTCGAACGGCTGGATTTAAGTGAAAAGAATCAGGCGCATGTGGAATACCGGCTCAGCGCCGTCGCCTGCTCGCTGGTCGAGACGCTGACGGCGCTGGACCGATGGGCGGAATACCATTTCCCCGAGCTGGACGCCGCCCGCGAGCGCTATGATGCCGACCGCAAGCGCGCGGCCGATTAAAGCGGTTTGGCCCGCAGCGTCTCGCCACTGCGCACGAAGTTGCCCGCCCCCAGATGATGAATAGTGTGCAGATCCGCATTGGCGGCGGTGAAATTCCAGCGCCCTTGCTGGAACACCCGCTCGTCCGCCGCCGCGCTCAGCACCTCGCCGAAGCAGGTGTCGTATTTTTCCTGCGCGCCGCTTTCCGGTAATAAGCGGCACTCCAGCCACGCCACGCAGCCCTGTTCGATCAGCGGCACCTGCAGGGTGGCGCTCGGCGCCGCGGCGATGTGGAAGCGGGCGAACTTGTCGTCATCCAATCCGGACACGCTGCCGACCGCGTAGGTGGCGTCGATGAACATGGCCGCCGGCACGCAAATGCCGAATGCGCCGCTTTCCTCGATCATTTGCCGGCTGTGCGCCCCTTTGTCCACCACGATGGCAATGCGCGGCGGGCTAAACTCCACCGGCATCGACCAGGCGGCGGCCATCACGTTGCGTTTGGCGCCGTCGCGGCTGCGGCTGGTGATCAATACCGTCGGGCCGTGGTTCAGCAGGCGGCTGGCGTGTTCGAGGGCGACAGGGCGAAAGTGGCTCATCGGGAAATCCTTGCGAGTGAGTGATTGCCCAGCAGTGTAGATCTGCGCTGTGGCGGCAGGCAACGCAAGGCGCACAGAATGCGCAGCTGAGGCGCTTGTTACCCGTCGCGCCATCCGTTATCTATAGTTAAATCAATTCGCCGCTAACGGCTCCCCCCACCTGAGGATCTTGCCTTGACGTTTTCAAAACACCCTATCGCCGCGCTGGCGCTGGCAAGCGCCGGCCTGCTGTCGGCGGGCAGCGCGCTGGCCGCTTCCGATGCGCTGGTGTACTGCACCGTCGCCTCGCCGGAATCGTTCAACCCGCAGCTCTCCAGCTCCGGGCCGACCTTTATCGCCACCTCGCAGGTGCTGTACAACCGGCTGGTAACACTGCGCGAAAGCGATAAAACCCCCGCCCCTTCGCTGGCCACCGAGTGGAGCGTCAGCCCGGACGGCAAGACCTACACCTTTACCCTGCGCCAAGGCGTGAAATTCAACAGCAACAAATATTTCACCCCAACGCGCGACTTCAACGCCGAAGACGTGGTGTTCACCGTGATGCGGCAGAAGGATCCCGCTAACCCGTATCACAAGGTCTCCGGCGGCAACTATGAATACTTCACCGACATGGGCCTGGATAAACTGATCGCCAAGGTGGAAGCGGTGGACGAGCATCACGTTCGCTTTACGCTGAGCCAGCCCAACGCCGCCTTCGTCGCCGACTGGGCGATGGATTTCGCCTCGATCCTGTCCGCCGAATACGCCGACGCAATGTTGAAAAAGGGCACGCCGGAATACGTCGACAACTGGCCGATCGGCACCGGGCCATTTGCGCTTCAGCAGTATAAGCAGGATTCGCTGATCCGCTACATCGCTAACCCGCACTACTGGCAGGGCGAAGTGGCCAGCAAGCATCTGATCTTCTCGATTACGCCGGATCCGCAAACCCGGCTGGCCAAGCTGAAAACCAACGAATGCCAGATCATCCCCGCGCCGCTGCCGGAACAGTTCGCCGCCATCAAGGCCGACGGCAACCTGCAGCTGCACGACATTACCGGGCTGAACGTCGGCTATCTGGCGTTCAACACCCAGAAAAAACCGTTCGACAACCTGCTGGTGCGCCAGGCGCTGAGCTATGCGGTGGACAAGAAAGCGATCGTCGCCGCAGTGTTCAAAGACAGCGGCACGCCGGCCAACTCGCTGCTGCCGCCGGGCATGCTGGGCTACAACGATAAACTGCCGGAGTACGCCTACGATCCGCAGAAGGCGCGCGAGCTGCTGAAGCAGGCCGGGCTGGAGCAGGGCTTTGAGACCGACATCTGGTCGATGCCGGTACAGCGCCCCTACAACCCGAACTCGAAGCGCATCGCCGAGATGATCCAGAGCGACTGGGCGAAGGTGGGCGTGAAAGCCAAGATCGTCACCTGGGAGTGGGGCCAGTATCTGGCCGGGCTGCGCAAAGGCGAACAGCAGAGCGCGCTGTACGGTTGGGTGTCGGACAACGGCGATCCGGACAACTTCGCCACCCTGCTCGGCTGCGCCGGGGTACAGAGCGGCGCCAACGTGGCGCGCTGGTGCGATAAGGATTACGACAGCCTGATCCAGCAGGCGATTCAGGAAAATCAGCCTCAGGCGCGCGCCAAACTGTATCAACAGGCGCAGGTAATCTTCGCCAAACAGGCGCCGTGGCTGCCGCTGGCCACCGGCAAAGTGTTCTACGCCACCCGCAGCAACCTGAGCGGCTACGTGGTGGATGTGAACGGCAGCGACTTCGCCAAGGCCAAATTGAACTGATCCCAGGCGCCGCGGCGAGAGCTGCGGCGCTACTCGCCTCATCGCTTAATAAGCTGTCAGCCTCTGAACCTACCGCGCATTAGCTTCACAACTTACGATGCCAGCTCCCGCCCCTGCCGCCAGGCACTTAACCCACTAAATTCATAGCTTAATAAGCGGCTTAATCCCTGGCATTTTGCTTAAACTGCGCGCAGGCGCTTTCCTCGCCTGTAACATTTCGTTACCATCGGCGCACAGACCCTTTAACATCAAAAGGTAACCCGGTGCAGAACACCTACATGCCGTGGCAAATTCGCCTGCACTGGCTGGTGGCGATCCTGCTGGTCATCACCTGCGTCACCATCGAGCTGCGCGGCTTTGCCGAACCGGGCAGCGCCCCCTGGTACGTGCTGGTTGTCACCCACTTCAGCTGCGGCGTAACGGTGTTTGCGCTGATGATCGCCCGCCTGTTTCTGCGCTGGCGCCACCCTTCGCCCGCTATCGTGCCCAAACCGCCGAAGTGGCAAACCGGCCTGGCGCACCTGACGCACACCCTGATTTACCTGCTGCTGCTGACGCTGCCGGTACTGGGAGTGTACTCGCGCTATCTGGGCGGCAAGGAGTGGTATCTGTTCGGCCTGCCGATGCCGTTCGCCGACGTGGCGGATCGGCCGCAAGCGCGGACGATTATCGGCTGGCACAAAACGCTGGCGTCGTTCGGCTATTGGCTGATCGGCCTGCATGCCGCCGCCGCGCTGTTCCACCACTATATCGTCAAGGACAATGCGCTGGTGCGCATGCTGCCACTGATGAAAAAGCGCTGACTACCCGGCGCCAGGGATGAATTTTCGGGCCACGCCCGCTGACAGGGAATGACATGCAAACCCAATTTTTTAATGTGACCGTCGAGCAATGCGCTTGCCAACAGACGGCGCCCGACAACCTGGTGAGGATCATCGCCTCCGGCCAAGCGTTCTTTTTTTACCGTGACGACTTCAGCGACAGCGAAAATTTGCTGGCCAGGCTCGCCGCCGGCGATCGGGTGAAGATTGGCGCCCACCGCCTGCGGGACGGCAGCTATTGGCTGCACTGGCTGCTGCACGGCACTAAAGGCCGCCTGGAGCCCGACAGAACGCTGAAATACAAGCTAAAATACGTTGCCCTGCTGCTGCTGGGCGCGGTGCTGGCCGGCGGTTTCCCGACGGGCTTTTTCATCATGGACCGGGAAGATTCCTGGCTGACCATCGCCCTGTTCTTTATCGCCATCATCGCCGGCCTTATCGGCATCGGCCTGGTGCTGTTCGTCGGTTCGGAACTCCTGCTGATCGCGCACCGCGGCCGCAGGCGCCTGCTCAGGGCGCTGGATCGCGTGCTGCTGGGGCAAGACGTCACGCCGCCCGGCTCGCTCAGCCTGAAAATCCCCGGCATCAAATACCGGGCCGTCCGTGCAGACGCAACGCCAGTGCCCACAACGCAACAAACCGAGTTTCCCCTCCCTGACGGCGTCGAGGCCTCCGGCATCGAGACGGTCAACGCCCTGAGCTACGAACTCCTCCACTATGAAATCCCGCGCCAGGTACAGTATTTGGACACTTATGCGTGGCGCCAGAAGGAGACGCACTTCGCGTTGACAACCCGCGCGCTCAACGTCCCCAATACCAAACTGCATCCGGTATTTCGTCGGCAACATCCGCTTTTCATCGCCAAAGGCGATCCGCTGCAGGTGCTGTATTGTGAAAACGACACCGTCCCCGAGCTGCCTACGGTACGTGGGATCATCAACCATCGCGATCGCCAGACCTATCTCATCGGCGGCAGCCGATACTTCACCGAAGCCGGCCTTAACCTGAGCGCGCGCGTTGTCTTCATCCTCGGCGCGATCGTGATGTGTTTGATGCTCGGCCTGATCGTGTGGGATAACGCCGATACCCCAGCGGGCTTTTACCTGGATGCCTGGACCCTGAGGCGCCTCGGCAGTGAATTGCCGCCGATTCTGCTGCTGATGATGCTGATGATCAGCGGCCTGGCGCTGCTGATCGAGGGCTTCGCCCAGATCTGCCGCCTCTACGCTTTTGAGCAGCACCGCACGTTTAAAACGTTCAAATACCTGCGCAATCTGCGCCGCAGGCTATGGCGGCAGGAACAGGTGACGGAGCTGAAATGATGACGTTAGCGCTTTATAAAAGACCCCTTATTATCCTGACGCTGTTTTTGGCCAGCGCGCTGGGCGTCTATTTTCTCGCCCCTGAACAACGCTATGCACAGTGGCAATGGACCCAGAGCGACGAGGCCTTGCCGACGATAGCCCGTTACGATCTCATCCACAGCTACCCGGCGCAGGACGGCGCTCTGCTGCTCATCAGCAAAAGGAGCGAGAGCGGGGCTTACAATAGCTTTTACGGCTGGGCGGCCAACTACCTCAGCCAGGTGTTATTCACCGGCCCGAAGGGGCTGCAGATGCTGGGGCAACTCGACGAGTTGATCTATGATGCGGTTTGCGCCGAGCAGGAGTGCGTGCTTTTTCTGTCCAAGGGGCGCAGGCTGGTCGATGTGCAACGGGGCACCCTCGGGGCGCTGATCCCATGGCCCGAGGGCGACGATAGCCGGCCTTCTTTTATCGGCGGCAAACTGGTGGCGCAGCCGGGGAAACGCACGCTGTATTTCATCAGCACCGAAGGCGTATTCTACAGCCCGGACTTTGGCGCCCATTGGCGGCAAACGCTGGATCTGCCGGCACAGCTGGAAGCGCGGCAGCTGCTGGGCTTTGAGCGCGGCGAGGAGGACTCACCGACGGCTAACGCCTCCGGTAAGCGCAAATCCATGCCCGAGATCTTTACCGCCGTTGATGGCGATCGCGTGCTGTTCTGGATGAACCCGGTACTCGGTTCCGGCGCCTTGCACATCGCCGTTAACGGCAAAACCGGCGAGGTGGCCGAACTGCATTGGCTCGCAGTGCGCGTGAAGGAAAGCGCCCAGGCCCCGGATGGCGGCATCTACCTGATCGCACAAACGCTGGACAGAGGGCTGTATCAGCTCCTGCGTTATCAATCTGACGGGCAGCTGACGGTGCTGTTGGAAAACGGCGATAAATCGCTGTATCAGCTGTGGGCGGGCAACGACAAGCTGGTCGCCCAAACGGATAACGGCGATGCGCGTCTTTCGCTGATTTTCGATCTGCGCTCATCCGACGTGCGCTACCGGCAGCCGTTGGAGTACCGCTACAACGGGCGCGACGACGCACGCCAGACCGTGATCGAACCGGAAAGCCACTATGGCGATGACGGGGAGCCCCCCCACTGCCCTACTTCGTCCGCTATCGTTCCACCACGCCGTGAACATGAAGAACCTGCCATGCTGCTAGGTTATGGCGCCGGCGCCGCAGGATTGCTGGCGCTGTTGTTGGCCCTGCTGCTCACCGGCATCCTGCTCACCTGGTGGGGCTGGCGCTACGCTTCTGCCCGCTGCGGCCGCCCGCGACCGCCGCTCTCCTGGGGCGGCTATCTGCTGGCCTCGGCGCTGGCGGTCTACCCGGTGGCGTGCGCGCTGATGCTGATCGGCATGGCCATCCAGGACATCAAGAGCCAGCGGGCGGAAGATCGTTGGAATCAACGCAGCTACCTGACGCTCGACGAGGCAAAGCCGCTCGGTGAAATCACGCTGCCGAAGGGAAGCTGGGTAAATCGGCAGGAGCCACGCCGGCCCGGCACCGAAGACAGCCCTATCACGATGGACGGCGTGACCGCCGTGCGTTTTCCTCAGCCACAGAGCGTGGCCGGCGTGCCGATCATCGCCTTCGAGGTTTTACCGCCGGTGATGGAGCTGGCAGGTGCGCATACCTTCACCCGTCCAACCGGCCAAAGGGTGCACTGCGAAGCCGGTTGGCTGGTCTCTTTCTCTTTACCGTCGGATCGGCCGGCTCCGCAGTGGGAGGAGTGGCAGGCCGGGCTGCCAGCGGCGGCATTTCGGCCCAGCGGTTGGGCCTTTAGGGAGTGCTTCTCCGGCAGCCCGATCGCCGTGCTGACCTTGCACAACGGCGAAGTCAGGGTGCGGCCTTAAGCCTTACGCCGTGGCGTTGGGCAAGCGCACGGTCACGCGGTTATTGGCCGTGGGCAGCTGCAACGGCAGCTCCTGCCAGCTCACCGCGATAACCAAGACCGGCGGCGCCGCTACGCGCGCCTCACGTCCGCCGAGCCCCGCACCGTAGGCATCCCATTCAATCACGAACACCCCGCCGTCTTGCGGCTCGACCCGCTCGACGAAAAAAGTGCTGTCCGAACCGCGCCCGCCCGCCGGTTTGTGCGCGTGAGAGAGCAGGCTGAACCACTCGCCGGCGAAGTGCAGATGGTACAGGCCATCGACAATATGCTCGCCGTGGAACTGGCAGCCGCCGACGCTCAAGCCGTCACCCGCCGGGGATTCCGCCACGCGATCGAGATCGCACACGAAGAAATTGGTCGGCCTGTTATCCAGCAACAGCTCATAAGGCGGCGCGTGCAGCAGCGCGGCAGGATCGTCCGCATGGCGCAAATCCGTCGGCAACATCGAGCGCGCCGCCAGCGCCCGCCCGCTGGGTAAGGCGATCGCCAGACGATCCGCCGGATCCTCAGCCCACTGAGGCACCCACAGACCGCGCACCTGACGCAGCGGCGTAGCCTCCGCCTGCCGACACCTCGCCCGCAGCCGCGCCAGCGCCTCAGCGGAACCGGCGGCCAATGCCGCCTGCTCGCGATCGGTCAATGCAGGCAGCGCGTACATCATTCGGGCGGCAGGCTCGTACACCGTCACCCCCTCACCCTCGCGGCTGCGGGTCGGGATCAGGCGCAGCTTGCCGCCGTCCACGTCCTGCGGCGCGGCACAGGCGCTATGCACAATCGCCCCGTCGCGCAGCAGCAGCGTCCAAAAATTGGGGCCGCCCATGCCCAGCTCCCCCACGCCGCCAATCTGCCGATCGCTGTCGCCGGCGTGCGCCATCTCAATCGGCTGCGAGCGCCAGTCGGTCTTGCGCCACTCTGCGGCCTCTTCGGGGTCTTGCGCGCCTTTAGCGACGTACTTCGCCCATTGCAGCACGGCGAACAGCGCGATGCACAGCACGCCGAAAATCGGGTAATCCCGCCAAATCAACAACCAACCGACGATCAAAAGGGCCCAGGCGGCCATGGCGATATCCTTTTCCACGAGAAAACCGCCTGATTCTAGCTCAGGCGGTTAGCGGAGTTGAAAAATATCGCCATCAGGCCAGGCGCTATTTGCCCTTGGCCTGGAACAGCTGATTCACCAAGGTCGTCGCCGGCATATCCAGCGCCCCGTACAGCTCAACGGCTTTGGCATCGCCATTATCCCCCAGCCACTCGACTCCCACCGTACCGTAATCCGTCGGGATCACTCCGGCCTGAATCAGCCGAGCCATCCCCGCTTCATGCTTGGACTGGTTGAAAGTGCCGGAGGCATCGATCACCACATAGGTGTCGTACCCCGCCGCTTTGGCGGTGATCGCCGGGAACCCGGCACACACTTCCAGCGATACGCCGGCGATCACGATCTTTTTGCGGCCGGTGGCCTCGACCGCTTTGCGTACGTTTGCGTCGTCCCAGGCGTTGACGCTGTGGCGATCGATAATTTTCACACCCGGCAACGCAGCCTTGAGCTCCGGAATGATCGGCCCGAACGGACCGTTGGCACCGGTCGACGTCACGACCACCGGGATCCCCATCACCTGGGCCGCTTTGGCGAGCGCCACGACGTTATGTTTCAGCGCCGCGCTGTCCATATCACGCACGCCGGTGATCAGGCCGATCTGATGGTCAACCAACAACAGTACCGAGTTGTTGCGATCCAACAGCTGCAAAGAGCCAGACGCCTGCTGCGTCTGAGTATGCGGCTGCGACGCAGCCGGCGCGGCGAAGGCCGGCTGCGCCGCCCCGGCCATCGCAATGGTCAAGGCCAACGTGCGGTAAAAGGTTTTCATGATGCTTATCCTCATTTCAACAATGGTGTGCCTGCAGGATAAAACCGCATCAATGAGGGTTAAATAGGCGACAATAGAAGCTATCATTGCAAAAATGATCACAATGAGGTGCGCGATGTCTGTTTTTCCGCTCGATCTCAACGCCATGTATTTTTTCACCCAGGTCGTTGAGCACAAAGGATTTACCGCTGCCGGCAAAGCGCTGGGCATCCCAACCTCTCGCCTGAGTCGCCAGGTGGCGCAATTGGAACGCCAACTCAACCTGCGGTTGCTGCAAAGAACCTCGCGGCGTCTCCAACTCACCGACGTCGGCCACGAGGTCTATCAGCACTGCGTCGCAATGATGCAGCAAGCGCACCAGGCCCAGCAGGCGGCCTTGCGCACGCTGGCGGAACCGAACGGTACCGTACGCTTCAGCGTGTCACCGCTGCTGGCGGACGAAGTGATCGCATCTATTTTGCCGACGTTCATGGCGCGCTTCCCCCGAGTGAACGTGGAAACGCACGTCACTGCCCGACGGGTAGATCTGTTGGAAGAAGGGCTGGACTTCACCCTCCGCGGACTTGGCATCGCCAACGAGGCCGCAGGGCTCATTCAACGGCGGCTCGGCACCGCCAAATGGCTGCTGGCCGCCAGCCCGGTATGGCTGGCGCGACACGGCGCCCCCGCAACACCACAGCAGCTGAGCGATATGCCCTGCCTGCTTTACCCGCCACAGCAAGGCGCGCCGGGCTGGCGGCTCTACGGGCCGGAAAACGCCGTGATTAACGTGCCCTTCTCGCCCCGGTTAAGCAGCGATAATTTGCAGGTCATCCTGCATGCCGCCCTTGATGGACAAGGCATTTGCGGTATCCCCTACTATGCCTGCCGCCAGGCGCTCGCGCGGGGGGATTTACAAGAGGTGCTCAGCGGGTGGCATCCACAAAATGGCGAGCTGGTGCTGCTTTACCCATCACGGCGTGGTGTGCCACCGGCGGTAAAAGCGCTGATCGAATTTTTTTGCCGGGAAATACCGCCGCTGCTGGACGACCGCTAACAGCAGGTAAAGGTGATTATTCCAAACGAAGTGAATAATAAGCCTGGCAATATATCCATATTACCCTTGACGTTATTTATGTAACTGCACGAATCACATAAATAACGCTTCACAGAGTGATTCCAACGTAAAGAAACAACTCTCTTAATATCAATGAAATACTTATAACCAGATTAAAAAATTAAAAATGAATGCAGAAAAAAACTGCAATAATTTGTGTGTATTCTAAACATTGACTATGTTTAGACATACTATTTATATGCAGATAAAAACGCCAAACAAAAAAGACAAAGGTGTTTGTTAAAGTTAAATCAACCCCGCTAGCCACGAGGGTGGAAACCATTTCATAGCAATATTCCGGGGGGATGTTATTTCCACGGAACGGGTAACCTTGCGTTTTATCAAGCCAATAGGCTACACACCGCAATTAATATCATTATTAGTATTCCGGAGAGCGACAATGAAAATCGTTACAGGCATTATCCTTACCTCTGTAGCCGCCTTCAGCGGCGTGGCTTACGCGGCCGATGCGCAGCCTACCACCGGCAGCGCGGCGGTGATGTTGGAACACGTGCACGCCGTGATGGAAAACGGCAGCCCGGCGCCGCAGCACGACGCCGCCTGCAAAAAAGAACTTTCCATGCCGGAATCGAAATATATGGGCATGAAGGTTAAAACCGATTACACCATCAACAGTAGCACCATGATGATGTCGGCCAAATCGATGTTCCCATCGCCGGATTCCATGAAGCCCATGGAGCTGACGGTCGATCTCTCCGCGTTGGGCCTGGCGGATGTGTATGCCTTCGGCGCCTTTAAACCGGCCGCATTGCCGCAGGCCTATATTTATTTCACCATCGACAAGGATTTTAAAAATCCGGTCAGCACCTTTATGATCATCAACCAAGGCAAGCAATATAACTGCGTAATCTCCAGCTCGAATAAAATGATGAGCAAAGAGATGCGCGGCAAGATGATGATGAAAAAACAGTAGCGGAATGAAAAGCGGCGCTCCCCTTAGCAGGAAGCGCCGCAATAAAAATCAGATCAGGCCAGGATTGTATTTCTGGTTGAACTTCTCTTCCGATTGGAACAGATAAATAATGCCTTCGATAAAGCCGACAATCGCCGGGATCCCCGTCCAGCAGAACAGCAGGTAGAACAGCCCCCACCACTTCATCCCTAAGTAAAACTTGTGAATGCCCAGCCCACCCAGGAAGATGGCCAGTAGGGCCGCCGCGAGCTTGTCTTTTCTGCTCATAGTGCACTTCTCCTTACTTCTCACCGAACCACCGGCATGTCCCGAAAACGGATGCCGCTCCGCAGAGCGCCGCATCGCAATGCTTGAGGAGAAAAACATTCATCCATCAAGACTCAACAGGGGTAATTATAACAGCGGATGATTAAACGGTTGTTTAACCGGCGAAAGGATAAGCAGAGGGAAGCATGGGAACTAAGGCGACAGACGCCCGGTTTCGGCTCAAAAAACACGTACGCTTGCAGGATCTCGTCGGCATAATAGATGGACGACAATGATCCCGCAGCAGTCATTGTAAGAGATAAGGTTAAAACAGATTTTCATTGCCTGATATTGGCATACCGTTCTCATTTTTAGTTTCCCTGGTGAATACCTGCAGACGACTAAAAGCGGCTCACTTGCAGGCGTTCAAAAAAATGATCACATCACGCCACTAAAGCCCATCACTTTGAATATTATGCGCCGCGATCGCGTTCGCCATCAGGGCATAATCCTTGATGACCCCCGCGTGACGACGCCCTGAGCAGAAAATAAAATCACAGCGCTGCTCATCTTCGATCAGTTTTTTTGCCAGATGCCTGACTCGCAATTTGGGTGTTGCATTAATTCTTGTCACCCGCTCTCTTTCCGTTTGATTGCTTTGCGGATGAACCTTTTCTTCATACTCGCCGATCATCAGGGTTATTTTATTAACGCTTTCAGCGATTGTTAACTTGCCATCAGGAAGCAACGCCCCATTCCCCCACCAGATCGATGGGCTGGCCGCCAGATAATTTTGAAACGCGTCAGGATGGTTCAACAACGTATAAAGTACAAAATGCCCGCCATGTGAATGACCTGCCAGCGTTTGTTTGTCTATATTGATTGAGTAGTGTGACTCAACCCAGGGCTTAACGCATGTGGTGATAAACTGATAAAATGCCGGCGCTCCGCCACCGTCAATAAACTCTTTATCATCAGAGGGAACCGTATAGTCGCGGGTTCTTGCTTTTAGTATATCCACCCCATCCTGATAGCCGATGCCGACATAAAGAATATTGTCGTTACTTCTGCACCGATGGCGTTCAGTCAGCCTGGAGAACTGAGTATTGGCATCGAGAAAGTAAAGCGCTTTTAAATCGCCATGCGCTTGCTTGTCATGCGCAATAAAAACGCTATAACGCTGACCATTAAAGCTAAAGTCCTTCGTTCTTGAAATCAAACATCCACACATAACAACCTCACTTTATAAACAAGCCAATGGTTTAACATTGGCGATAATGTCGTTTCCCAGAGAAGAGAAAAGACGGTGAGATTCAACCGTAGCAACAGATTATTCTGCTTACGACACTTGCTGGTTGTGTGAATGATTAAACAAATACGCTGATATATACCTTGCAGCACATTATCACTCAGCAACAAACAGAGAACTCTCCCACAAATAGATATTTGACGCCGGCACCGCATTTTTCTTACAAGGCAGGCGTTACCAATAATTGTCCTATTAAGAAAAAATTTATCGGAAAGCCGTTCACCCTATGCACTATTTTCAACCTTACCATGTCACTTCAATACATTGATTAAGGTTGCAGCTACATTCTCCGCAACTAGTACTGCTCACCAACCAGGTGCACAACCTGAACCGCATGCGCAAAAGGCCGGCCGAAGCAGACTCAGGGCGACATGCGGTCCAGTTAAAAGCGTCCCCTCCATCAAACCTTGATAGATCATGGATAATAAATTAAGAATCACCCATTAAAATATCAAAAATACCATCAATTAATAAACGAAAAATCAAAATAAAAAACGCACTTATAGGATGAAAATCTTGGAAAGAAATATTATCTTAGAATTACTCTCGGGACAGATCGTCCCTGGTCCGGCGTGGAGGAAAAAGAGCTTCCGTGCAAAGTTCTTGCTTCGCCTTATTTTATACTATTCATCGACTAAAAAATCACTATCCATTTTAACTCTACAGAGTGAGTTGAAATCGATGCTATATAATCAAGACACATTCCCGTGTAAAACGCACCGGCAATACCTGACGCGCAACCTCAATGCCAAACAACGTGCATCGGCAATTGTCAGCCATTACCGGTATGTGTCCTCTCTCAGTAACAAAGCACTGTCCAGCGCGCTGATATCACGAGAAGAAACGATTTTGGCGGAATTCACCGGCAGAGAGAAGGCTCGTTTTACCATTTCGGCCTCTTGTGCGCACAAAGCAGAACGCGAGGGCGAGTCAACGCTATGGTTGCGTGGCGACAATAAAGAACTGCTCGCCAGCGCGACCTTTTCTGCCGTGTCCGAGAGGGCCGAATGGCATTTCGTCATTGGTGGCCTGCAAGGTCCTGGACGACATGTCCCCCATGAGACCATCAAAGAAGCTACGCGCGCTCTGTCGGGTATTTTCCCCAAACGTGTTTTGATAGAGTTTATTAGCCACCTTGCTGATCTCACCGCGGTGCGCGCTATTTATGGCGTCAGCGATAATGGACACGTTTTTCGCTCACTGCGGTATCGAATGAGTAAAGGCCGACATTTGCATGCAAGTTACGACGATTTCTGGTCGTTAATCGGTGGGGTAAAACAGAATTCGTGGCGCTGGCAGCTGCCCTTGACGTTTGAAAGAAAATCATTGGAACATATACCCAGTAAAAAGCGGGCGGAGTATCGCCGACGTTTTCAGATCATAGACGATATAGCAGAGCAAGTTCGCACGCTTAATGCGACTAACCTCTACGCGAAAATCGCTTAATGAAGCTATCATGATCATTCTTGGGACAGTTTTTTGAGTCAAATATCCCGTACATTGCCCCCCAATCGCAGGGAAAACCAGTTGCCATCCTTCTGTCGGCCAGCGCTACAGCACATCGACGCGTCGTCACACGATAAGACGCTTTGCCCACAATGCGACATGCTGGTGGCGCTGCCGCCGCTGGCCTATGGCAGCAAAGCGGTATGCCCGCGCTGCAAAACCACGCTCAGCACCCGCTGGGACGAACCGCGCAAGCGGCCGATCGGTTACGCGCTCAGCGCCTTGTTCATGCTGGTACTGGCCAACATTTTCCCGTTTATCAACATGCGCGTCGCCGGCCTCGGCAACGAAATCCGGCTGATTCAAATTCCGGAGGTCATGGTGGCGGAAGACTACGCCAGCATGGCCACCTTGTTTATGGTGTTCGTGCAGCTGATCCCGGCGTTTTGCATGGTGGCGATCGTTCTGCTGTGCGCCAAAGTGCGCTTGCCGCTGGGGCTCAAAGCGTGGATGGCCCGGGTGCTGTTCCAGTTCAAAACCTGGTGCATGGTGGAAATTTTCCTCGCCGGGGTGCTGGTCAGCTTCGTCAAGCTGATGGCCTACGGCGATATCGGCATCGGCAGCAGCTTCGTACCTTATTGCCTGTTTTGCCTGCTGCAGGTGCGCGCCTTCCAGTGCGTGGATCGGCGCTGGCTGTGGCAGGACATCGAACCGGCACCGCGTCTCGATCGCCCGCTGACGGTGGGGCGCACCGGCATGCGCCAGAGCGTGCGCTCCTGCGCCTGCTGCACGGCGATCCTGCCGGCCAATCAGGTGCGCTGCCCGCGCTGCCACACCAACGGCTACGTGCGCCGCCGCCACAGCCTGCAGTGGACGCTGGCGCTGCTGGTGACCTCCATCATGCTGTATATCCCGGCCAACCTGATGCCGATCATGGTGACCGAGGCGCTGGGCAACAAGATGAATTCCACCATCATGGCGGGGGTGGTCCTGCTGTGGGGGAGCGGCTCTTATCCGGTGGCGATGGTGATTTTCATCGCCAGTATCATGGTGCCGTCGCTGAAAATGCTGGCGATCGGCTGGTTATGCTGGGATGCCAACGGCAGGAAGAAGCCGCGTGCCGACAGCGAGCGGATGCACCTGATTTATGAAGTGGTCGAGTTCGTTGGCCGCTGGTCAATGATCGACGTGTTTGTGATCGCTGTATTGTCGGCGCTGGTGCGAATGGGGCAGTTGATGAGCATTTATCCTGCGACGGGCGCCGTGCTGTTCGCGCTGGTGGTGATCCTCACCATGTTCGCCGCCATGACATTTGATCCCCGGCTGACCTGGGATCGCGCAAGTGAAACAATCAACAAGGAGCCGCAAGGTGACGGAAAATAATCATAGCGTCGCAGACGTTGAGAAGATCAAACGCTGGTCGCCGGTGTGGATCATTCCCATCGTGACCGCGCTGATCGGCGCCTGGATCCTGTTTTACCACTTCAGCCATCAGGGGCCGGTGGTGACGCTGGTCACCACGACGGCGGAAGGGCTGGAAGCGGGTAAAACCAAAATCAAAAGCCGTAGCGTGGACGTCGGCGTGGTGGAAACCGTCACGCTGAGCGATGATCTGAGCAAGGTGATGGTGCAGGCGCGTCTCAATGCCGGCATGGAGAAACTGCTGCGTCAGGACTCCGCCTTCTGGGTGGTGAAGCCGCAGATCGGCCGTGAAGGCGTTTCCGGGCTGGGCACGCTGCTGTCCGGCGCCTATATCGAACTGCAGCCGGGCAGCAAGGGCAAAGACGGCAAAGACAACTATCAGCTGCTCGATGCGCCGCCGCTCGCCTCCCCGGACGCCAAGGGGCTGCGCATCGTGCTGGACAGCGAGAAATCGGGCCAGCTCAACGCCGGCGACCCGGTGCTGTTCCGCGGCTATCGCGTCGGGTCGGTGGAAACCAGCTACTTCGATCCTAAAGAACGCGCCATGCGCTATCAGCTGTTCATCACCGCGCCTTACGACCAGCTGGTCACCACCAACGTACGCTTCTGGAAAGACAGCGGCGTGGCGTTCGACATGTCGGCGCAGGGCATGCGGGTGGAGATGGGCTCGTTGACCACGCTGTTCAGCGGCGGCGTCAGCTTCGACGTGCCGGACGGCTGGGATCGCGGTGAACCGGCGAAAGAGAAGGCAGAGTACCGGCTGTTCGACAACCAGCGCAGCACGCAGGATTCGCTGTATACCGTGTATAAGAATTACCTGCTGTTCTTCTCCGATTCGGTACGCGGCCTGCAGCCGGGCGCCCCGGTCGAGTTCCGCGGCATCCGCCTGGGCACGGTAGCGCAGGTGCCGTTCTATAAAGAGGGCATGGCACAGCGCCTGGATAACGACTACCGCATTCCGGTGCTGATCCGCATCGAGCCGGATCGCTTCCAGAAACAGCTGGGCGGCAACTTCGATATTGAAGGGCACTTGAAAAACGCGGAATCGCGCGGCATGCGCGCCTCGATGAAGTCCGCCAACCTGCTGACCGGTTCGCTGTATATCGATCTCGACTTCTATCCGCAGGAAAAACCGTGGAAAGGGCCGCGCGAGCTGTTCGGTTATCCGCTGATGCCGACCACCAGCGGCGGGCTGGCGCAGATCCAGCAGAAACTGATGCAGACGCTGGACAAGATCAACGCGATGCCGATCAATCCGATGATCAACGAAGCGACCAAGACGCTGGCGGAAAGTCAGAAAACCATGAAGTCGACGCAGCAGACCATGAAGTCGCTGAACGACATCATCGCCAGTAAAGAGATGCAGGCGCTGCCGCAGGACATGCAAAAAACGCTGCTGGAGCTGAACCGCAGCATGAAAGGGTTCCAGCCAGGTTCACCGGCTTACAACAAGATGGTGGGCGATATGCAGCGCCTCGACCAGGTGTTGCGTGAGCTGCAACCGGTGCTGCGCACCCTGAATGAGAAGAGCAACGCGCTGGTGTTTGAAGCCGCCGGCAGCACTGACCCTCAGCCGAAGAAGGCCACGAAATGATGAAATGGATCCCGGTAGCCCTGGCGCTGTTGCTCAGCGCCTGCAGCAGTTCGCCACAGAAGACCTACTATCAGTTGCCGGCGCTGGGGGCGCCGGCCACGGCCGGCAGCAGCGGCGCTTCCACGCGCCAGCTGTGGCTGGAGCACGTGAGCGTGGCGGATTATCTGGCGCAGAGCGGTGTGGTGTATCAGACCAACGACGTACAGTATGTGATAGCCCAGAACAACCTGTGGGCCAGCCCGCTTGACCAGCAGCTGCAGCAAACGCTGGTCACCAACCTGAGCAGCGCGCTGCCGGGCTGGGTGGTTTCTTCGCAGCCGATGAGCAGCGATCAGGATGTGCTGAACGTGACCATCAGCGGTTTCCATGGCCGCTTTGACGGCAAGGCGATCGTTCGCGGCGAGTGGGTGCTGAACCGCCAGGGGCGCTTGATCAAACGGCCTTTCAGCCTGGAGTTGAAACAGGGTGAGGACGGCTATGATGCCCTGGTGCGCACGCTGGCGCAGGGCTGGCAGCAGGAAGCTCAGGCTATCGCCAAGGTGTTGTCCCCCTGAAATGGCACTCAACAGCCATAATGCGCCGGTGACGGCTTATGGTGATGGGATCAGATTCGGGATTAGGCCTGTTGACGACGCACCAGAATAAAATAAAAAGTACAAAAAGTTCCCATCCTACTTGGGAACTTTTTGATAAAAAATAACAGCATGACGACAGTCATTACCGCTGGCGCTCACAGCGTTGCCCATGCAAAAAAACTTTATGGCCGCCAAGAGCATCAGAGCATTATCAGAACTGATATAGATATAAGGTTTTAGATATTATTCTCGTCTGATAAGCGCAACCTCATGCATATCAGACACTGAAACGTTCACGTTTATTGCATTGTGACGAGTTCAACGACGCCATTTATAACAAACTGAACCCCCATACAGACCAGCAGGAATCCCATCACTCGGGAAATAGCATCGATTCCCGATGTTCCTACAAGCTTCATAACACCCAGTGACGCCCGCAGAGATACCCATAAAATCAGAGAAATGGCTATCGCAATCAGGGGGGGCGCGGTATAGGCGACCCATAAATCCAGATGCGATGTTTCAGCGCTGAATGTCGACGCGGCACTGATCAACATAGCAATGGTACCCGGGCCTGCCGTACTGGGCATTGCCAAGGGGATAAATGCTATATTTTTGCTTTTTCCCTTCTCGCCGCTTTGAGACTTATTCACATCCTGCGGAAACAGCATGTTAAACCCAATAAAGGCAACGATCATTCCACCTGCAATTCGTAATCCCGGAATGGATATGCCAAAGGTATTAATAACAGCCTTACCGGCATACCATGCAACCATCATAATCACAAAGACATAGAAAGCCGCCATCGCTGACTGCTTCTTTTTTTCTTGTTCAGACATGTCGCCTGAAAGCCCAAGAAAAAGAGCTACAGTGGTCAATGGGTTTACCAGCGGCAGCAATAAAACCAACCCTAGCCCAATAAGTTTAAATAACTCAAACATCTGCCTACCTCCTTTTTAAGACTCCCCCGGAGTTATCTCCGGGGGTAAGTTCTATCGAGACTTCTCCCACTGCAGAACGGCGCTGATGGCAGCCGGCAATACCGTCAGGGTAAATAGGGTGGCAACGAATAACCCGCCAATAATGGCATAGGCCATAGGCCCCCAAAATACCTGATGCGCGATAGGTATCATCCCTAATATTGCTGCACAAGCCGTCAAGAGTATCGGTCTGGAGCGATGCAGTGACGCCTCGACGATCGCCTCAGTATTATCCGCACCTTGCGCCCTGTTTATTTCCACTTCTTCAATAAGGATCACGGCATTGCGGATAATCATCCCCGCCAACGCAATCACGCCAAGAAGCGCGACAAACCCCATCGGCGTTCCGGTAGGTAACATGGCAGCGACAACGCCAATCAAACCGAAGGGGGCAATCAACAGCGCCAGCATCATGCGTGAGAAACTACGCAACTGCACCATCAGCAAGATCAGCATCACCAATAGGGTCACTGGCAGAACCGCGAATACTGAACGGTTGCCTTTCATGGCTTCAATGACGCTTCCCCCCTCGGTAATATGATATCCCGGCGGTAAATTTTTGCGCAATTCATCGACCACAGGCGCCAAACTCTTGGATACGCCGGACGCATTCAGCCCTGGCGCAATATCCATTTGCACCGTAATGAAAGGCTCTCGTTGCCGCCGCCACTGAATAGGTTCGGCCAACGTATAGCCTATCGTTGCGATCTGCTTTAATGGCACCACGCGCCCATCGGCCGTCGTTAATTGCAAATCCGCGACGGTTTCAATGTCTCTCCGCGTGTTTTCCGAAGCTCGCAGCACCACGTTAACCTGACGATTTCTGTCTCTGATCGTCGTTACAGCGGACCCCGAATACATTTCAGCAAGAGCGCTTGCGACATCCTGAGAGCTTAATCCCAAGGCTCTCGCTTCCGTCTGATTAAGCGTTATATAGAGTTCTCGTTGTGGTTCTCCCGCAGTAAGGTTGACCTCTCTTGTCTGCGGGTTGTCGCCGAATTTCGCCGCCAACTCCATGGATATCTCACGGATTTTGGTCAGATCCGGGCCGGAAACGCGATATTTCAACGGCCAACCTACCGGGGGCCCCAGCTCCAACGGCGAAGCACGCGTAACAAGATGGCCGAAATCTTTTTGCAGAATTTTTTCAAGCCTGGACTTCACGGCGTCACGCTCTTCAAGTCCCTTGGTAACCACGACCAATTGAGCGATATTTTCGTTATCAAGCAACAGGTCCATCGGCAAATAAAACCGCACGGCACCCGATCCAACGTACGTCGTAAAATGATCAATATCGGGATCCTTCTTGAGGATTTCCTCCAAGCGAATGGCTTCCCTCGCCGTATCTTCCAGCACGGCATTTCTCGGCAGAGTCAGGCTGACGAGCAACTCCGGCCTGTCAGAAGCGGGGAAAAACTCCTCTTCCATGTGTGAGGATCCGATAAAAGAAATGGCCAGCAACAGAACCGCCACGATGCAGGTCATCCCTCGGCGCTTAAGGATATATCGCAATGCACTTTCGTACTTTTGCATGACTTTACCTTTACCGTGGGCGTGTTCCTTCATCACCTTAGGTAAAAGCCACACGCCTATCAGCGGTGAAAAAAGTACGGCAACAATCCAGGAGTTGATGAGTGAAATCAGCACCACCATGAACAGAGAATAACAGTACTCCCCCGCACTCGACGTTGCGAAACCGACCGGGATAAAACCGGCGATCATGACCAATGTGCCGGTCAGCATCGGGAAAGCCGTCGTCGTCCAGGCTTTTGTCGCCGCCTTTTTGACAGGGTCTCCCTTCTCCAGGCGCGACATCATGATCTCTACAGTGATCATGGCATCATCGACCAGCAACCCCAGCGCAATAATTAACGCGCCGAGTGAGATACGCTGTATGCCTATGCCGGCAATTTCCATGCCGATAAACGTCATGGCCAGCACCAGCGGAATGGATGCTGCAACCACTAACCCGGCACGAGTGCCTAATGACAAGAAAGACACAGCCAGCACAATGACGACCGCCTCAAGGAGCACTTTCATAAAGCTCCCCACCGCGTCATGCACCACCGTCGACTGATCGGCCACTTTCAGCACGTTGATACCCGCAGGCAAGCGGCTGGAGATATCATCCATCTTTTCGTTAAGCGCTTTGCCGAAATCCAGCATATTGCCTGTCGGGGCCATGGAGATGGCCAGGCCAATCGCCGACTCCCCGTTAACCCTGAAGGCCGGCGTCGGCGGATCGACCGCCTCGCGAGAGATAGTCGCAATATCCGTCAGAGGAACGAATTTATCCTGAATATGCAGTGTCAGCTGTTTGAGGCTTTCTTCCGATGCGAAAGCGCCGCTGACTCTCAACATGACTTTATCTTTGTCTGTTCTGATTTCTCCGGCCGGAGTCACGGCGTTTTGCGCGCTGATGGCGTTTTTGATTTGGTCGAGCGTCAGCCCCATGCCCGCGATTTTCTGCGGTGAAAATGATAAGATGACCTGCTCTTCTTTTACGCCCAGCAGGTTCACTTTCCCGACGTCTGGCAGCGTTAAGACGTCCGTGCGAACTTTATCAACCAGATCGCGCAGTTCGCGCTCGCTGAATCCTTCACGCGTAAAGCCATAGATGGTGCCGTAGGTATCATCAAATTCATCGTTGACGGCAGGTGAACTGACGCCGGCAGGCAGCTGAGGGGAAACGTCCTTGATTTTTTTCCTGACCGTATACCACAGTTCCTTCACTTTCTCCGGCGGCGTATTATCACGCAGATAGATAAAAATAACCGACTCGCCGGGCCGGCTGTAACTCTCCAAATAATCAAGATAAGGAACTTCCTGAAGTTTCTTCTCCAACGGATCGGTCACGAAATTGACGGTATCCTCCACAGAGGCCCCAGGCCAACTCGCGGAAACCACCGCCGTTTTAATGGTAAACGCCGGATCTTCATTGCGCGGCAAGTTGTAATAGCTCATCACCCCGGCAATGGTGAGAACCAACATAAAAAAGGCAACCAGTTGCTGATTGGCAAGCGCCCAGGCAGACAGGTTAAACTTCTCGCGTTCAGAGGCATTCATCAGAATTTATCCTCCAAACTCACTTTCTCCCCTGGCCGTAACTTGCTCACGCCGGCGATCACCACCTTGTCACCAGGTTTGAGGCCATCAGCAATAAACACGTCCTCAGAGCTATAGCGAATAACGTTAACTTTGCGCAATGCCAAGGTTAATGTATCCGGTTGAACGATTAAAACGGCAGGATCCGCACCATCACGGGTCATCGCAGACGCCGGCAGAACAAACGCTGCCTGCCCCGGGATCACGATACTTCCCTGCACCGTCGCGCCCAAAGCCATTTTCTCTGGAGGGTTCGACAGCGAGACTCTGACTCGCCAGGTGCGCGTCTGCTTATCCGCCTGTGGATTCACATCTCGGATCACGCCCTCAGTCACGACGGAAGGATCGGAAAGCAGCGCAATCTTGACTTTATTATCGGACAGATTGCTGTACAAAATTGCTTCTGGAACGTCAAATACGGCATCCACTCCCTGATTGAGTGAGAGCGTCACGACCCCCTGCCCTGCGCTGACAGTTTGTCCAGGATTCAGATTAACCGAAGTCACTACGCCATCTGAAGGCGCAACGAGACGGGTATAACCCAATTGCTCCTGAGCGATTTTCAAATTCGATTGAGCAGAGACGCGTTTTGCCGCCGCGACTTCAAGATTGACCCGCGCTTCATCAACCTGAGCCTGCGCGATAGCACCGGTTTTGAGCAATGATTGCAGCCTTCTGAAATTGAGAGCAGCCAGACGCTCTGAAGAAACGGCACCGGCCAGTTCGGCCTGCGCACTGCGCACCTGATTCTCGTTATTTCTGGGCTCCAACGTCGCGATCGTTTGCCCCGCCTTTAATTTGTCCCCCCACATCGACCGGCCGGCTGAGGATCCGGCCGTCAATGCGAAACGAGAGCTGAGATTCCTCATGGGGGCGAATTTCTCCGGTATGCTTTATTAAGACTCCGCCAACCGGATTATCGACGGCAAGCGTCCGTACGGGACGTGTAGGCACCTCTTCTGTCTTTGCTTTATCATCACACCCCACCAAAAACACAAACACGGGAATAATAAAGAGTTTCCAGTTTTGAAATAGGGACACGCTCTTGACCGCACTTTTTAACCTGAAAAAACCAACTGACATAAGACATTCTCCTGATAGTCTGTTGAAGAATTAAACCTTTTTTATGTGTAGATTAAATCCATGATTATTCAAGAAACCATCAAGATTCTATTTTCATTGGCAGAATGAGTAGAAGCAGCATCCCACCTTCAGGATGATTCTGAGCACTGAGACTGCCGCCGTGCCCGCGGCTTATCGCCATGGCGATAGAGAGGCCGAGTCCACTCCCTCCCAAATTTCTCGATCGAGAACGCTCTTCCCGGGAAAAGCGCTCGAACATCAAGGGTAAAAAAGCTTCACTGACGCCCGGCCCATAATCGCGAAAACCGACGATAACCTTATCATCAGCATGGTTAACAGTGATGGTCAATTTCTTGCCGGAATGCGCGTAACGAATTGCATTTTTTATAAGAATCGTAACAACTTGCCCAATTCTGAACGGATCGGCGTAGACGAATACGGGAGCAGGACATTCAAATTCAATCGTGAAATCCTCCTGCGAAACTTCAGCCTTTAGCCATTGTAAACGCTCCTGAATCAAATCACACAGATTCACATGGTATTTTTCTAGTGATAAGGCCCCGGCTTGTGACAAGGACAGCGTTTGAAGATCATCAATAAGGCGATTAAGGCTTGCCAAGGGCTGCATGACCAGATTTAACTGATGCTTGTCCGGCTCGAACACGCCATCCATAATTCCCTGAAGGCGTGCGATTGAAGCCGTCAACGGCGAGCGTAATTCATGCGCCATAGCGATATGAGAAGCACGTAACTCCCCTTCATAATAAGTCAGTTTTTTGGTCATCTCATTGAAATCGTGAGTTAGAGTAAGAAGTTCTTCCGGCGCTTTATCTTCTAATTTTGCTTGCACAGAGAAATCCCCCTCAGTGACTTTTCTCGCGGCAGCGA
Organism: Serratia sp. SSNIH1; assembly: GCF_002935055.1. Lineage (NCBI taxonomy): Bacteria > Pseudomonadati > Pseudomonadota > Gammaproteobacteria > Enterobacterales > Yersiniaceae > Serratia > Serratia sp. SSNIH1. The sequence goes on along the minus strand of NZ_CP026383.1, from coordinate 1,425,800 downwards.
CCAGGTAGGAAAATTGCTTCGCCAACGGCCGCGACATATAGAGCCCCAGTAAGACCATGAGAGGTATAGCGACGACCACCAAAATAGCCAGCATAATCCAATCCCCCGAGGTGATAGACGGATTAGCAAAGTCAATGCCATACCAATAGTGAAAAAGGCTATAAAACCTGTACAAATCTTCATTGGGATTATTAAGCAAGTGCAGGAATTCCTTTCGGATATCCACCGGCATTTCATGATATAGAACCCAGGTGCTATAAATGGCATAGCGCAACCACATACAGAGTGCAATAATAACAACCACACCGACAGATTGAGAAATTACCCTCACGCAAATCCACTTCCAAAGCGAAACTCTTTTGCTTTTATTATTCATTTATTCCAATACCTGTAGCCCATCGCTCTAACGGTCAGCAGTACATCCTCCACCCCTACCGAATTGAGTTTTTTGCGCAAGTTATAAATATGCGTATCGACAACCCGCTCAAATGCATCACTTTCCGGCAAACACATATTTAACAATGTTTGGCGGGAAAACGCTCTTTTTGGCGCACGCATTAGCACAGATAACAGTAAGAACTCAGTCGGTGTAAGATCCACTGCAATTTTAACGCTTTCGGCGTGGCAAACGTGAACCAGCATCGCCTCTTCATCAAGTTGTACCGGGCCACAAATAATAAGTTCGGATTTTATATTTAATGCAGTCGCTCTTCTCAGCACGGCATGAACCCGAGCAACGACCTCACCCGGGTTGTAGGGTTTCACGATGTAATCATCAACGCCGTGCCTCAACGAGGAGATCTTATCCTGAATCTCGCCGATTGCCGTCACCATGATGACCGGCACATCGCTCTTTCTACGCACACGTGCCAATATTTCATTGCCATTTATTCCCGGCAGCATGACGTCTAATAAAACCAAGTCAGGTTGCCAGGAAAAAACCATCTCTAGCCCTTTAACACCATCGCCGACTTTGGCAACGGCAAAGCACTCTCTTTTTAGATAAGCTTCCAGGACTTCTGCAGCATGCATATCGTCCTCGATGATTAAAATTCTTTTTTCTGCCATATATTAACCTGCTATTCAGTCACGCTAACCAAGTGAAAAATATAATAAGCTTAGCACTTTTTTATTTAAAGAATAAACAAAAAACTAAGATAGTACATATCAGGCGGTTAAAAATAAAGTCAGCACGACTTCATTCAAAATCAGCCCGACAAAGAAGGCAATACAATAACATTAAAATTCAAATGGTTACAAACGAAACACCATAAACCCCAAAATAAAAAGAACAGAAATTGACAACATCTTGACAAAGTTAAGCAATAATCGAGATTTCAATAGCGCCAACAGGTGAAGATATAGGGAGTCGATGCAATGGAAATGAGCAAAGTTGAACAATCAAGAATATTTATTAATAGCGTTATCAATCTGTTGGAAATGCATCTCAGGCAACCGGTAAACATCATCAACCTGATTGATAAAACTGGATATTCCAGATGGTATGTTCAACGTAAGTTCTGCGCTTTGGCCGGTATATCGATGAAGTCTTACATCAGATCAAGGAAAATGACAGAGGCGGCGAAAATGATTTTATCTACAGACAGGAAGATCATAGATATTGCACTTGAATATGGTTATCTGGAACAGCAGGCTTTCTGTCGCATCTTTAAAAACCACTATGGCGTTTCCCCTACGATGTTTCGCAAAATGAATAAGCCACGTGAGGATATTTGGATATCGGCGAAAACGGTGCTTTTAAAACTCACAAACGATAGGAAATAAAATCGAGGACTTAACGAGGTTACAACATGTTGTCAGCGATGAAGAGCAACAGGATATGATTCATCAGCGCATGTTTATAATAAAAGGCCAAACACCCCATTATTTTTATTTAAAAAATCTTTTTCCGAACTACAATCAACGACATTTTCTGTCGCCAGCCAAACACAATCTTATTCGCTTAGTCCCAACCCGTTAGAATTCTTTTGCTTTCTCGAATGTCTGGGATATTGAGATGGTGCCATAATAGGAGTTAATTTAATAAATTAACCGACTGATATTATAAAGTTTATTTATCATAAAAACATTATGTACCCGTAAAGATACCCATCCAATAGGTTTCAATCCCTATACGGGAGCGAAACCTACTTACACGCCTCAATCGCTGCCAGTAATTCCCGCTCACAGCCGATCCGCTGGTGACGCTCCGCGCGCAGCGCTCGCATCTGCATATCGATGGGCGCGCCAATAGGTAACTGGCCAACCGCGAACGCCGGGCGCGCAACGTCTGCTGTTTTGCACGGCACCGAGATCGGGACTTTCACTTCAACATAGGACGGTGCCGGCGGCGTATCTGCGCACCCAGCCAGCAGCATCACGGCTAATAAACATAGGTTTTTTATTTAGCACGCTCCCGGCGCAGCTCTTCGTCAAACGCAGCAGATGCGCCGGCGCACACCTCTCCTGTGGTTCGCTCGGCCATAACTGCGTTAGCCCTCTCATAGTCGCCCTGCGCCTCCCTACGGGCTTTATCCTGCTCTGCCTTGGCCTTGGCTTCTCGTTCTGCATCTGCGAGCCGCAGCGCCTCAATGCCAGCGTTCTGGTTATCAATCATCGCCGCCTGCTGCCTGCCAGTATCGCGGCATTGCGTCAGCGCCTGGTTGAGACGGTCAATCGTTGGCTGGTAGTGTCGCCCAGCCAGGCGCCAGCAGGATCACCACCGCAGATGTTATTTTGCCAGACATAGTTCGCACTCCTTGTCACAGCGGATCACCAGGCCGTTGAGCTTTACGCCGCCGGCGTATACCCAGCGCGGGAACTGCTCGCAGGCGGCTACCTTTTCATCCTGGCGGAACAGCCGGAACATCGTCGATTTCTGCATCGTCGCGCAGCCGACATTAAACGTGATGCTCACCGCCGCATCGAACGCCCCCCTGTGGCGGCCTGTCGCCAGCTGCGTAGCGGTTTACACACTGCTCGGCGGCCAGGATGTTCTTTTGCCAGTCCGCGGCGATTTGCTGATCGGTTTTGCGCATACTAGGGTTAACGCCGTGCGTGTTGCCGATCCCGTCAGTCCACACGTCCGCAGGGCATTTGTATGGGTCCCTGCGACAGCCCTCAGCATTGCCGATCAGCTCCAGGCCGGCGCGACTGGTTTTTACCTCACCGCTCGAAAGCACCAGGCCGATGATCACCATCACAGAACAGACGGCACCGGCTGCGCCAGTCTTTTTAGATATGCTCACACCTCCCCCTCCCCGCCGGGCAACCGCGTGTACTGGTCCGCCTCGTCAACCGAGGCGCCAGCCCTGGCGCTACGCTTCCCTAAATAGTCCTCATAGAGCGCCGTTCGGCGCTCTTCCTGCTTGCGTTTCGCCCTGGCATCAATTCGCCCAAACACAAACGAGAGCACAGAAACCAGCACGCCTATGGCGCCGAATGCGATATAATAAGATCCTGCGTGGTTATGCCCGCCGCAGATGCAATTGCGGCCAACCAGGCGAAAAACTGTGTCACGATATTTACCGGTTGCTGGTCATTCATTTTCATCCCCCCCCCCCCCCCCCCCCGCAAGGGCTCCTAACGTTGATAGCCCCCCCAAGTTATACCTCGTACATATTCGAAATCCTGACTATCACCGGCATTTCAGGGGTGCTTTTGTCATCCCATAACGCTTCGCTAGGCTGAGCTGTTTGATATCTAGACCCATGCCCATTACATCGACCACGCGTTCTGGAAGATGTAAATAAACGGGGGTGCAAGCCCTGTTTAATCCTTACTATTTTTGTGATACTATGCCTTGAAAAATTCAGATTAATTCCTATGGACAGATGGGCAGATGGACAGCAAAGCTAAAAATTTTAGGTTAATGCTCACGCTCGCGGTCTCAGTTATCGCTATAGCAATATACAATTCGATTTTTTACCCTGGCTACCTGACTCCAGATAGCGCTTACATTTTGTACCAAACAAACGGAATAGCTCCCCTCAGCAACTGGCATCCAATCTTCATCACCCGCCTATGGGGCGTTTTTTATGACGTATTCAAAAGTGCCGGAGGTATTTGGAGCATACAAATACTTCTCCTTGTTTTATCTGCCACCTTCATGTCATTGAAAATTAAAAGCACTACTATTGGCATTTTGTTTCTTGTGCTAACATTGTTTTACCCGCCAATCATGACAAATATGGGTGCTCTATGGAAAGATGATTTCGCAGCAATATTCACATTAATAAGTTATGCACTCCTAATAAGTTACTGCAATAAGAAAACAAAGTGCAACTTATCGTTACTAATTGCATCATGTATTCTTGTTTCTCTAACAAGAATTGATTACTTTATAGTGATATTACCGTTTATGTTAGCGGCGACCTTTTCCATAGATTATCTAAACACCAAAAAAGCATTTACAAGGTTTTCTTACTACGTGTTAATAGTATTAACATCAGTTTTTATCATAAACAAAACGCTTAGTGTTGGCATTGAAAAGAAACTGAATCCATGGGTGACTATAGCAGCATGGGACATCGTGGGTATTGAGCAAAGATCTGGAGAGAAAGATCTTAGTTCCATTTATAACTGCAATACATCAGACCCTCTGGTATGGGGTGACACAAAAAGGTTCTCAGTTAATCTACCCGAAGGTGACTATGTAACTCCAGTGAAAGAAGAAAGTTCATACTTCTTTAAACTATGGTTTAGCAGCATTATAAAACATCCTGTGTCATACGTTGAACATCGCATGTGCGTGGCAAAAGTATTTTTGGGATTTGATACGCCATCAGTACATTACCCTTATCCTGCCCCAATATTTAATAACTATAACTTTAGCCAAAAGTCAGATAGAAGCAACCTTAACTTGGACGTTTATTGGTTCTTTGATGCAAGTTCATCATCACCAATGTTCAGATACTGGTATTATCTTGTGGTTGTAATATTTATTACATTAGCGATGAATGCCATGAGGAAATTCTCCATAGTCAATAACGCTCTATCAGCAAGCATCTTACTTGAAGCTCTGCGCGTTCTTGTTCTCCCTGCAGCAGATTTCAGGTATGGTATATGGATTGTTTTCGGGACATTAACTTTAATATTTGTATCGATAGATAAAATTATCAATAAGAGGGATGATTGCTAAATGAAGTACAGAAATCTAAACGTTGCATTGGTCGTGCCGTGCTATAACGAAGAGCAAACAGTAGCCACAGTTGTTCGAGATTTTAAACAGGCAATGCCAGAGATTAAAGTGTACGTCTTTGACAATATGTCATCTGATGACACAAAGACAGAGGCGGAAAAAGCAGGTGCAAAAGTTATATCCGTAAATCAAAAAGGCAAAGGTAACGTCGTTCGTCGTATCTTCGCAGATGTTGATGCTGATATTTATGTGATGGTTGATGGTGATGCAACCTACGAGGCATCCGCAGTTCATAAGCTAGTAGACAAGTTAATTGATGAAAACTTGGATATGGTTGTTGGATGCAGGAAAGTAACTGAAGACAATGCGAGAAAAGCATACCGACACGGACATCAGTTGGGTAATAAGGCGTTAACTCAAAGCGTAACACACATCTTTGGCGGAAACTTTACAGATATGTTATCGGGATACAGAGCATTTACAAGACGCTACGCGAAGTCTTTCCCAGCCCTGGCAACTGGGTTTGAAACTGAAACAGAACTAACAGTACATGCTTTAGAGTTACGTATGCCGTATGGAGAAGTAAACACTGCGTATGGTGAGCGACCAGAAGGGTCAACAAGCAAGTTATCAACTTATAAAGATGGCTATCGGATATTGAAAACCATCATGCGATTGTTTATGCGCGAACGCCCGATGTGGTTCTTCGGTATAATATCAGCGATGTTCTGCATACTATCTGTTGTCCTGTCTCTACCGGTACTTTTTGAATATATCGATTCAGGAACAGTTCCGAGACTTCCAACCGCTGTTCTTTCAGCAACGCTGATGCTAGCGAGTTTCTTATCGATATTCTGTGGACTTATACTCGATAGTGTCACTGTCGGTCGTCATGAAAGCAAACGGCTTGCATATCTTTCCGTACGAACAAATAAAGACCATGAATAAGTTACTGAAAGAATCTCTCAGATTTAGCGCTGTTGGCGCGGTTGGATTCATTGTCGATACCGCAGTACTTTATGTATTTAAAAGTTCGCTGGGCCTGTACTACGCTAGGCTGCTATCGTTCATGTTCGCCGTTGTAACAACATGGGTTCTTAATAGAAATTTTACTTTCGATGCTACTAGATATAAGAATAAAAGCCTGTGGCTTGAGTTTATCCATTACCTATCTCTGATGTCTATTGGCGGTATTATAAACATAGTTACATATTCATCATCTGTCATGGCAAGCGTATACATCGGTGAAAGGCCGATTATAGGTGTTGCAATCGGCAGTGTAGCAGGTATGTCTTTTAATTTTCTAAGTTCTAAAATTTTTATATACATCGATAAAGATAAGTAAAATGGCGGGGATACCCCGCCATAGTCTAATCAATAACTGCCAATTTTCTTATTACGCCTGTGGCGTCTTTAATCTCTATGCACCCACTGATTGAACCACTGCCCGACGTTACACGCCCGAAAGAAACATACCCATTCCCTTTAGGGATAATGTATATATTAGCATTATCCCCCGGTGAATTTGCCCTAATGTACGCTTCACCAAATGTATTACCTTCAATTATTATAAATGCCGATGCGGAGTTTTCATTATACGGTACAACTAAAGCCCCGCCATTTTTACCACCTATTTTAGTTTGACCATCAGGGGTTACAAAAATAGAACTGCGTTCTTCACCATCCGAATCCCACTGGCAACCAATTACTAAAGGATATGTTGGCCCACCGGAAGAACCGGCATGAATTTGGAACTTACCTAATGTATAAGCACCTAATGTTAAGTTTTCTTCAAAACCGGCGCCAGAAACTTTCTGCAATCTGACCACAGACGCAATGTCATCTACCGTTGTTTTTATTAAGTACGACACTTCACCCTGTTCATTCGGCACTGTAAGTAACTTAATAGTGTTATTTTCCGGAAGAGCAGCAGCACGGTAAGCTTTTCCGTTAATGAATACTGCGTATTCATCTTTATCCGTGCGTACGAAAGGGTCGCCCGAGATACGCGTCAGGACATCACCTGAGACAAAACCAACACCAGACATAATTACACCTGTTGTCTGGTATGGTTTTTCTTCTGTGGCTAGGAAAGAAACCGCTGTACTATTAACCTCTGTAACATGCACTACTGTATCGCTAACATATACAGAAACCCGATAAGTTAAACCCGCCCAATAAATGCGGCTTAGTAACATTGTCGGTGTAAACTTCTCGCCAGAAACCCATTCGACTCTGTCAGTACCTGCAATAGTTCTAAGCCTCCCCGAAACGCTTGAAGGCTGCACTGAAAACTCTATAGAAGACCCAAATTCAGAAGGTTGCATCGTAGTCCAAGAGCCATTGTCTTCAGGGAACATTACATTGCCAGCTACGCCATCCGCTGGCTCTGCGCCACCTATTTGCAAGCCAAGAAGACCATGCCCCGAACTTCCAAATCTATACTTGGACTTATATTGCCGAACCTCGCCCACACCATGCGAAACAGAACCATCTTGGTGATGTCTATGGATAACTGCGCCTAACATTTTTCCAACACCGATAATGTTTACAGGCTCTTCGAAAATGAAAACCCTACCAGCACAATCAATATCTGAAGGAATCCCATAGTCACCAGGTGGAACCAATACCCATTTAGATGCAGGGGTAGAAATGTGAGCTTGTTCAAAACCATCCCCAAAATCTTTCACGCTAACAAATTGGGAATTGAAATCATGCTGGGTTCTCGCAACGCTGCCGATGTAGGGCTGCTTAACTGTGATTAATGCGTCCCCTTGACCATCTTCCGAACTAGCAAGTTCAAGAAGTACATCGGCGGCACTCCCGTTTTCTGGAGGTAGTGACACTGGCTGCCCATCGTTGTTAAAACCTAGTATTTTGTTTGCGCGAAGTGCGGCCGACGGAATAGCTTCAACATAACTCTCAGGAACCCGCAACGTGCGTCCAAGATTAATATTACCAACCTGATCCACATATTTTTTTGTTGTGGCATCTTGCGACTCTATTGGATCGCCCAGATTTTCGATCCGGTACCCCTTAGCATTAAACGGGCCACCGAGCAGCGGGCGAGTAAGCGCCAGACCAAGATAGATAAACGCCTGCTGAATGGCCATCCACAAACGATCGAAATCCTTGTTTACGGTATCAGCGAGCAGATCGCCGTTGTCCTGGTAGTCGGTCAGACGGTATGTAGGGACCGCGCGCTCAAGCATAACGGTAACGCCATTCGCAGGAGACGTCAGGAAAGTAACTTCACCGCCATCAACGTTACCAACGCCGGAAATAGTATAGCCGGAAGTGATTACCGAGCCGTTGAGGGATACAGCCAAATCACCATCATTCAGCAGATAAAATTCGTAGGGGAATACAGTTGTCAGGCCATTGGCCGTGTGAATATTGTACGGGGTCTGATTAGGTACTGACATAAGGCAGCCTCGGTTTTAATAGTCTACTGCGGCCTCATGATCGCCATTTGTTGGCTGCCAATGTTCCCGCGTCTGCACATTCGAAATCTTGACTAACTTACCGATACGCACTGGAGTCTGACCAATAGCGCCGGCGCCAGAGTCGATATAGTCGTCTTGATTGGTAAGCTCTGGGTTGAAGTCCCGCATTTGGTCGTACATCAGGCCGTCCAGCACGTCGACATCCGCCCATAGGAACTTGGACTACAGCGGCGCTTCAAAGGCGTCCAGAATGCTCTTCTGCTTGTTAGTAATGGAGAACTCTTCCGATACGCCGCAACCGGTACCCTTCAGCGCCTGGCGCAGTAGTTTTGGCGCAAAACCGCCGGGGCCGTTAACTTCGACGACTACCCGAGGGATTTGGTATTTCACCACCAGGTCTCGGATTTGGATAACCTGACCACCGATGATTTTGTCGTGTTCGTCAAAATCTGCCAGGTCACCGACCAGCCCCTCGCATTTGTGCCAATAGAGGTGGCCGCGTACATCGGTCAACATAAGGGTGAAGGCGCTGGCGTCAGACTTGATCTTACCCAGGGCAACATCCCAGTAAGCTGTAGCCCCGATAATCTGCGTGCTGCCCAGCCACATAGAGCAGCCGCCATTAGCAAAACGCACCTCAGGCTGTACGGCGTAAGCGCGGATGCGGTCAGGGTTAAGACGAACATCACCCACCGGTTTGCTGTGAAGTTGATACTGGCTATCCCAGGCATTGACCGTACGCGTTTTCTTCCGACGCTTTTCCATCTCTTCCCGATCGAAGCGTTCCGGCCATTCGCAATCGGCATAGCAATCGACCAGCACGTCAGGCGGTGCGGCGAACTCGATACCGGTGTCCGTAAGGCGGTAATCTTTCCCCTCGACCAGCAGGCGGGCGCCCTTGTGGATACCAGTGAAAACGTATTCCGGTCGGAAGGGTAAACGGTAGGCTTTTTTCTGGTTCATCGCGCTTTACCGGGGAACGCTGCTTTGATTTTCAGGAAGAAGTAAGCGTTATCCCGGTATCCATAGGCCATCCGCTTCATCACTTTTATCTTATTGTTCATCCCTTCCAGCACGCTGGTATTCAACCTGTGTCTGGCACTCGCGATGATGCCACCGGCATACCCTTTCAGTTTCTCGGCGAAGTGTTGCAACGCCTTGATTCCGCTTTCCTGAGACTGCCTGTACCAGCTTACCCAGCGTCTCTGCGCCTCTTGTTCACTCGGGGCGTACCACAGTTCTTTCAGCGCTGTTTTCATCAGCCAGACCACATTCAACGGCTGATTCGCCTCCAGCAACTCCGTGAGCTTTACCTCATGCCCTTCGGGCAGGTTTTCGGGGTTGCGCAGCAGCAGCCAGCGGCTGCGTTTGATGACCTGACGCGATTTTGGGTTATCACGGAGTTGATTGGCCTGGTCGACGCGGACCCGGTCGATAACCTCCCGGCCATACTTTGCCACCACATGGAACAAGTCATAGACCACTTCCGCCTGCGGGCAGTGATGCCTGACCTCCAGGTCTAACGCCGTATTCATATCCATGGCGACAGACTGGATAGCGGCACAGCCTTCAGCGCCCAGCCAGACGAAGAAGGGGCGGAAGGCCGCTCTGCTGCGGCCTTCGCCCACCCACAACACTTGTTGCGTATCCGCATCCATCACCACGGTGGCATAACGATGTCCTTTGAACAGGGCGAACTCATCCATCACCAGACGGCGGAGGGTATGGCGCTGCGGCTCTGTCCGTTCCCGCAGCAGACGCCGGTAGTCGATATTCTTGACCGTATGCCAGTGCAGGCCGGTGAGTTGTGCAACGTGCTTAATCGGCAGTAAACGGACCAGTGACTCAACCCATACGGATAGTGTCGTGGTATATCTCTGGCGTTCAGGCAACCAGCTGATTTTTTCGGTGGTGACCCCGCAATGGGGGCAACACAGGCGCCGGACGGGGACGTTGAGCCAGACGACCCAATCGAGCAGCTGGCGTTCACGCACTCGGCGGAAGGAAACATCATGCACAACAGGCACCCGCCGTTCACAGCGCCGGCAACAGGGCATGACGGCAGAATCAGGCTGGAGCTGGATAAGCAGGGAGTTGGCAGAAGGATGCGAGAAGGAATTGACGATAAAGCCTTCCCAGAACAGGGAGCAAAGGTTAGCATTCATAGTGACGGCAGTTTTGAAGGTTTAGGGTGTGTTTTGGCGAATACAAACCTAAACGTTCTGACTGCCGTTTTCTATTGGTTCACGCTAAAGCGCGATGAACCTTTTTAAAGGCCTCCAAAATGTCACTGGCGTAGCCCGCCGACCAGCGAGGGGATCTAAACTCGTGCCATTCAGCTGCTATCTCGCGAAACGTGATCGCCTGCGCGGCCGCAGTAGCCGCGCCGTAGTTCTTCGCCCTCACCGGATCTATACCGGCGGCTACATTCTGGCGGGCTTCGTCACGCTTCAACCTGGCGGCGGCCAAGGAAACCGCCGGGTAGACCCCGAGCGCCAGCATCTTTTCTTTGCTTGCAAAGGTGTAGCGGAAACGCCAGTACTTGGCGCCATTACTTTTTACGAGCAAAAATAGCCCGTTGCCGTCGGTAAGCTTATAGTCCTTCTCACCTGGTTTGGCGGTTTCAACCTGTCGCGCGTTGAGTTTCATAGGTACCCGTTATCGAATCTGGATACCCGGGTTTTTACCCGTTTAGGACGCGGATTGCAACGGAAATAGACGGACAACCACGGACAGGGAAAACATTAAAACCTAATAAAATCATCATTTTTTGGAGATGCACGGAACTATATGGAGGGTTTAGCGGTGCCGATAATAGGAGTCGAACCTACGACCTTCGCATTACCGAAACTCGCGTAACCACATGAGTTTGTGAGGTTCGATTGTAGGACGCATTTGTAGTAGGTGCTACAAACAGTTTGTTCGCTACCCCAAAATGCTCTTTGCATTAGCGCCAGACACTTCCCTCTTCACAAACGAAGGGGTAATCTTAAACCTCACTCAACATCGGTCGCTTTTAAGCTATGCGCGATGGTGGCGCTAATAGGGACATTATGCTTCATCACTATCAGGCAAAGTCACTGGACGATATATACCTTGATGACTTTCCCCACATCATCCACCCGGATATGGCAGCGCGTTACCTTGAGGAGACTGCCCAGCCAAATAGAATCATTCGGGAGTGGGATTTACCTGGCAACTATGGTCTTTTTGTCAGTCGATATCGTCAGTTCCATTATCAGCAGCCCTGGATGGCATACCGGGACGTGCTGAATGACATTCGAGCCGGGAAGGTCGTTTTACTGAGAAAGGGCACAATCGGTCATATCATCACGGGGGTGCAAACATCCTCTGGTAACCTCCGCAGTGATCTGCCCCTGCTCCTCCACTCTCGTCTTAGCTACCTCATCTCACATCAACTAAAACGCCCGGTATACTACGTTCGCCCATCAGCGCCCGTTCAACATGCTCAGGCGGCAAAAACCATCAACAGCAAAGCAGCGGGTCGGCTTCTGGCCGCAGGCGGTGTTTACAACGGAAATGTTGAGGGGTTCAGAAAGACCGCAGAGCAGCTCGGCGGGGATGCTCCGTCAGGTTACAATCAGGTAATGGATAACAAAGGGTTACTCATCACCGGTGCGTCAGTTGCAGCGGCACTTGGCATCGGAAGATTAACCCCAGTAAATGAAATAGAAACACTATCCAATCTGTCTAAAACGCCTAAACCATCGCCTTCAACGTTGGTTAGTTTCGAGTCACGACAGCTACAGAAAAAGTTCAAACATGCTGTTGATTTCAACGTTTCCGGCAATCCAAACGCAGAAGGATTAAAATCATTTGAACAGGCGTTAAAAAGTCATATAGACGATCCGTTAACCAATAGAATTACAGGTAAATATCGATGGAATCAGGATGTCTATCACTACTACAATCCAGAAACCAAACTAAATGTTATGACAAAAACAGATGGCAACTTCATTTCCGGATGGAAGCTGTCAGATACTCAATCAACCGACCTAATAGGTAACGGCAATGTCTTTTAATCAAAATGAATCGGCGATTTTGGATCTTATTGACGCATTTACGTGCGGTAACATTGCTGCACCGGATTTTGAACAAGAATACTCCGCCGCATGGCGAACTTACAGGGATTCAACTGATACAAAAAAAGCCGATATAGCCACCCAGAAGTTTTTTGACTCAGTTTTCTCATTAGTCGATTCTTACTGTTCAGATCCTGAGTTAATCGACGAAGATGATTTAAACGAGGATGAATTACTAAGTGAGGTATCACGCCTTAAAGCCACTTGGGAAAACGCCATACTCGCTTGACATAATTCATCATGATAACAGAGACATACTCATTAACCACTACAGAACTCAATGTCTTGAAAGTCATGGCAGAAAAAGACATCTACTGGACTTGGATGAGGCTAGATCGCACCCTTGCTATACGGGGTATTCCCGGGTTTAGCAATGTTGCGAACATAGTAACCAACTTGATGAACGAGGGGATGGTCGATACTGTTTATAACGAAAACTCATCGAGACCACGTTATCGCGTATCAGAGCAAGGTCATCAGTTGTTGGGACAAATCAACGAGGTTACAAGGCATTACAATTTCTCATGATTTTTTGCAACACGCGGCTCCATGGCTAAGGTAAAACGCCACCGTAACGCCTATGTAACGCACCTGTATTTCGATGTTTTTCGCCCTTTTAGAAATAAGAAGAATGTTCAACTGGGGATGGTCAATCGTCTATACATACTGTTCATTCACACAGCAGCCAGAATTTATAAACTTATACCTGCGCTACTTCTCGAGTTTGTCCCACCGCACTGCCGAAACAATGCCCCAGTTGCCACTGGCATTGGGCCTACGCCATTTTGCCGTCGCCATACTACGGAGATACTCAAGCGCTTCGGAAAAGGTGCCAAAACGCTTCTGAGCCGCTTTATCACCTACTCCAAACGAACCATCGCGGGTGCTCGCCAAACCGGGGTGAAAACAGGAACCATCGGCCGCGTATGGAACCAACAGTTCCGGGTCGTTATCTTCAGATGAGCCAGACGCTAATAACTGCCACGGCTCGACACTGAGAGCGTTAGCCAGCACCTCAATCGCATCCAGAGACGCATTAGAACCGCCGCGTTCAATGCGGCTCATATAGCTACGTGCGAACCCACACCGATCAGCAAACGCTTCTTGGCTCATTCCGGTGGCAATGCGCAACTCTTTTACTCGTTGTCCAAACAGTTTTCTCAGGGTCATTTTCATGACCTGAATTTGCGCAGATGTCCACTAAAGAGCCACGCTCCAATAGTGACATTTTGAATCAATGGTCTATGATGCGATAACTGACACCGCTGGGGTGGATTCTGAGGGATAACAATATGTCAAAAACACGGCTTAGTAAGCCCGGTTTTTCAGCCAAGTCTGTGCTGACCATTATGTTAATCGCTGCGTCATCTGCATCTTATGCAGCAGAAAGCATCGATCAACTGGCGACGCGCATCGGTATGGATCACTTCCGGGAAGCGATCAAAAAGGGTGATCGCAGCGCCTTCAAAACGCTGCCGGCAAAAGGCTATAAAAACGGACTTACCGGGCTGCTCATCAAAACTAACACCTACGTTAACCCCGAATACAGCTTTGCTGATTGCGATACGGACACCGTTATTATCTCGGTGCAAGAACACAAAACGCTCCCTGGTTGCCGCATATCTCTAAAGCTAGCGACTAAAGATGCTGACGGTAGCTATCACGATAATGGCATTCGCATCGAATACGGTATTGCGACTGGCTCCAAAAAGTTTATCGCCAACAATTCAGCATGGGCGCAGCATGCCATTACAGGTGATAAGGCGCTGGAAAGCTCGTTGAAGAGAGATGCTAACGATACTGTATGCACTGCATGGTCAACGATGGCAAAAAATATTGCCATTGGGCGAGACGAACACAACCCAATTTCTGTCTACCAACAACAAATTGAAGATCTCAGAGGCAAACCCGGCATCACTGAGAGTAATATTGTTTTTGCCCACGCCCTTGCTGGCATGGTTTACAAAGACATGGCCGCAAAAAAACCACAAGAAGTCGAAGCATTGGTTTATCAAACCTGCCAATCAGGTATGTGAAAATTCAAGATTAATCAAAGATTGCGGTAATAGTTGCTCTGGAAACGCCGTATTCGCGCGCTAACGCACTGACACTGTTTCCATTATTCTTTTTCTCGATAATCGCTCTACGGTCTTCTGGGGCGATTATCGGCGGTCTTCCCAGCTTCTTACCTTCGGCTTTTGCCCGCAACAAACCCGCCTGGGTCCGCTCAATCAGCAGGTCGCGTTCCATCTCTGCAACCGCTGCCAGCATTGACAGCAGAAGCTTACCCGCAGCGGAGGTGAGATCAGTCGTGCCAAGCTGGTGGACAATAACCTTGATGTTTCGATCAGCCAACTTTCTGACCGTTTGCAGAACGTCAATCGCATCACGTCCCAGACGGTCTAGTTTTGCAACTACCAATGTTTCACCATCGCGGATTTTGCTGAGCATTTCAGAAAACGCTTTGCGTTGCACCACAGGAACCTTCCCGCTAACAACATCAGTAAACCAAAAGTCGAAAGTCCATCCAGCTTGCTCAAGTTCCAGACGCTGGTTCTCAGTATCCTGCTGCGATGTCGAAACACGCCCGTAGCCAAAAATCGCCACAATCATCTCCTCATCCGGCCCCTGCCAGAAAACGGTGTCAACAATAGGACGCCTGCCAACAATTGCCAAGGCTAATTTTTCAACATCCCGGAAGATACCTGCGAAGAGGTGCCAGAAAATGGTCGTTTGTTGGCGCGTGTAAACCTACATACCTACTACGATGATGTTAATTAACTCATTATCTTCACTGGGTTTGTGATTCGTAAAGCGCAAAGTCATACTACCTCTGTTCATTTCAATCACATCAGGGGTCGATCCACCGATAAATTGCACGTTCAGGGCCATAATAGGAAAAGCAATTGGGAAATTAACTGGCGTATCACGAAAGCGGTTTACATCTGACAGCGTCATTTTAAGCTTTTGAATTAAAATACCATTAGAATATAAAGCGTATCCTATATCACCTTCAGCGTTAAAATGAGAAGAGGCGACTTGGCGCAAAAGCGCTCGGTGATCCGTTGCGACTTTTCTTGGATTTTCGATCAGATCTTTTTGCTCCTCCACCATATTAACTTTAAGCCCGAACCCCTCGAAAGACTTAAGCCTTTGAACAATCAACTTTCTGAACATTAGAACGACAACAAAAAAAACAACAGGCCAACTTATGGCGCTGATAAAAGTTAGTGAATCCATGAGGTTAAGCTCCCTAAGCGCAAAGGAAATATTTTTGATCTTTCAATCATACCCTACCCAAAGGATCTAAAACGAGAAAAGTGATAACAAATAGAAACTTACCTCAAGTGCTTTCAAAATATGAACGCACTTGACTGATATCTATAACTTTTCTCGAAATTCAGCATGTGCTATTGTGGGGGTGACACTAACCACATACGGTAAACCGGTCCGGGTTGGTGGAGCTTTACCGCGTATCTGCGGGTAACGTTAGGACGGGAACTCTGCAAAACGTTGATTGTGGTAGGTAGGGCGCGAAAGCGTTTGATGCAGCCAAGCAGAGGGTGAAAGTAGCTATCGGCGGATTCTTGAGTAGCTACTTTTGCGCATAATGCATCTTTCAAGAAAGGTCGTCACACCACGAGGAAGACTTGATCTTCATCTGGCAAGGGGAACCGAGCAAACCTACAGGCTATCTTCTCAGATGGCCTTAGGGTTGATATGTCCGGCTTCCCCCCCGAGGAAAGGGTTAAACACATAAAAACAAGTAGTGTTTTAACATCTTTAAAAGTTTGTGATTTTCTATGGTTTAAACCTTTCACTTCCGAAGTAAACCTACCGTTTTTTATCTCACCTTCGAGACAAACAAATCCGAACCGAACGCTGTTAACGTGCAAAGTGCTCGCGTTGTAAATGCAGCCGAATAAGTTGGGCGCGGGAAAGTCGATCTCCTAGATCGGCAAGCGCCCCTCTCAGGCATTGCGTCCAAAAACTTCGGTGGTGGCAAAATCATCCTTATACTTGCAGATAAACATTGTTGAAAAATTCTCTCCCGCATAGTTCAATTAACCACTTAGGATTTTTCTGATCTCCTTTCTCAAGGAAGCTTATGCCCGTATCCAATTATTGCCAAGCCCAACCGGATTGTTATGTGCGCTTTGATTGGGGTGGGATTTCCCTAGAAGGCGAGTTTTTCAGCTATGAGGAGTATGGTCGAGATATCGATCCGAAATGGGGATACATCCGACCATTTGATAGAGCCATCAGACAACAACTAATCGATAATTTACAAGCAACTCACGGGATTGATCTCCTGACATTCATCACCTCTCAAGGCGACCTGATCACCTGTGATGCTTTTGTCACCCATAAAGATTTGCAGGCAGCACACCAAGTTCTCGTAGAGTCCTTTGATTTCGTTGATGAATCGGAGCTTATAACTGAAAGGGGACACATCGGTAACTGCCGTATCGATTTGATAAGACGCCAATACATTGTCGGCAGCAATCTTAAAGGGCCCAAAGAGTCTTTGGACAACCTCAATGCAGAGTTTCTTAAATGGGTAACACCTTTCTACACGCCGTTGCGTTACGAGCGGAAATGGTTAACCAAGCATCATAAAGGGTTATTACGTTTTGGCGCGCTCGTTGCTGTCGCTGTTTTTGCCTATATCCACTACGGCTGATAATAGAAAAGCGAGACCTGTCCTGCGGTTTTGAGAAACCAACTTCATTCCACACCATATTTACAAACTGCACTTAATAAAAATGCGATAAGGACAAATCGAATGAAAAAAGTAATGATGAAAACTGTTTTAGCCAGTTTGGTTGTATCCAGTATTACTGTGTTGACGGGTTGTGTGACCTCACCAGATATGGAAGCAGCTAAACAACCGCTGGGTAGTATAGTCAGTGTTGTTAACGTTCCCGGGGTTAAAAAGGATGCACTTTACAGTAGTTCCAAAATTTGGGTTGCAAAGGCCTTCACTGATTCTAACAGCGTAATCCAATATGCCGATAAAGAAGAAGGTTCGATTGTTGGCAAGGGGAATGTTAAATACCCATGTGACGGTTTTAATGATTGCTTGGCTAATGAAGATGTTCGATATAAATTCACTATGAAAATCGACACAAAGGATGATAAAGCTCGCATCACCTTTGATGATATCCACATTTATCGTCCGGCCCATGTAACCAGCGGGATTGCGTTCCCTGCCATAGATTCGCCAAATATGACTGTTGGTGGACAAGCAAAAGCCAAAAAAGCGTTGAATGATATTGTGGAACAATACAAACGCGAGATCGTGACTGAAAGTAGCTCTGCAGCAAAAGACTGGTAACAGCCATCAGCTCAAAAACTTGCCGGATTAGTTTTTGAGCTTTTATATCTGGGATTAGGTGTGGCCGCATAATGATAGTTATGACAGGTTATCACATGGCATTTTTATTCCATTCGAAAGCAACCTGTTTCACTTGGCTACGCGAGCAACTCTATGAGAGCGCCGCAAATTCCGCGCCATGATTTCCACTACCTTCTTGAAAAAACTCGCCAGAGAGCTTCCTGGCGGGTTAAATGCGCATGTCATCACCTATACAATCAGCCAGATGTCACGATGAAACGAAGTTCATAACCTCTACCAGTAGGCCAGACTTTTTTTACTGAAGAGACTTTCCACCCATCGGCGCTCCATTCACCTTCTTTCCCATCACTGAGTAAACCAACAATGTCGGCAACTTTTCCGGGAGAATGAGGAAACATCTTTTTCATTATTTCAAATGAACCGTTTATAAAATAACCTCGGGCAATTTTGACGGCATTTGGATCTTGATTATTCATATTAAGCATGAGCATCAATTTCTTTGTTTTGTCCTGTTTACCTGATACGTAGTAAGCGATGTTATTGTTCATAGTGTCGCCACTATTCGGCGTTTCTATCTCAAAATAGGGTGTTCCGCACGTATAGTCTTCGCTGCCTTCAGCATATGGTTTATAGGTTGACGGAGTTTTAATGAATGGCATTCCTGAAAGAAAATGGCAAGCATCTGAAGGAACCGGGTCAGGTATGCTAACGGCGAAACCTGGAGAGGAGATAATGGACAGCAACAAAAAAATAACCTTTTTATTCATGGCAAAAAATCCTGATCAAGCGAACCCTGTAAGATGTGTTTTATTGACCCGAGCACCATGCATGAAAGGTTACATGTCAGGTCGTAACAATCCGTGTAACTAGTTTATCGGTCAGTTCAGCAGACACTTTATACCGCCGCCATGGTATCGATGTTGTTTCGTTTGGCAACTCGCTTCATGACCCGGATTGCTACTACCTCATTCGCACCTTTGACAGCGCTGAAAAAATGGCTGCGGTGCTCAATGCTTTTTATGCAAGTGATGACTGGCGCAGCGGCCCACGCGAAGACATTATTCGCAGCATCGAAACCAGCATTAAAACAGTGATGAATCTACCATCAGAAAGCGTGGAAGGTCTGCGGTTGCAATCATAGGTTACATAGCTTCACCAGACGCGTTTTGAGTGTCTCCAAATTTGGCACTATGAAATACACTACTTTTAAAGAAAAACCGCGCAGAGAGCATCCTAGTGCTCTTGAAACAATACTTCAGTTAGTGACCGCCTCTATGACTCAGTGGGTAAGCATAGTCACCAGTAGGCGGTATGTTTGACCTATATCACGATTAGTATGAGTAAAAATGTAAACTTTTCTAAAATACAAGTAACTTCATAACTGCTTACCTCTCAAAGGGCTGAAATGATATGAAAACAAGGTCTTTTTCTATTTTTTTGCTTAAAGCAGGCTACAACGCACATAACTCCCTCAAGCCAGATCATCAACTTCTCGATGACTTTCAGGCTCAAAACCTCCCACAGGGTGCAAGTTTATTTATTTCTGACAGATTTAAAACAACTCCTTGGTGGGTGAATTACTTCTCAATTGGCGGGAATTTAGAACAAGAAAGTAAGGGAGCGTTAATTTTTCTTCCAGTAAGAGATCGATGTTTCGCACTAACTTTTGGGCACATTTATCACAATCTACGCGATGTTTCCTATGAGTATGACTTTGGTCTTAAAGTAACATTAAATAGCCTTGAACCTAAAGAGTTAAAAAGTGCTGACATAGTGGATCCTGGTGCATCAAGAAGAAAAAGAATGCAAGTTCCTGTCATGTCTGACTTAACCTATTTGGATTTTGACAGTAATAGCGAGATTTTAAAAAGCTTAACAGGAAAAGTTAAGCCACAGTATATAGAACTATTTAAAAATGCCACTGGCTCTACAAATTTAAAAGTAGGTCTAAAATTAGAACCGGATGAGCTTATAGTTTTATGTGAACAGCTACTGGATTTATATGCAAGCAATGAATATTTAGAGTCTTTCCCTAACATACAAAAAATAGCCCCGGAAAAAGACCCTCTGAAAATAGAAAAGTTAGACACTTCACTTTTAGAGGCATTTATAAATAAAAGTGATGAATTATCCTTATCAATTCCGGACATTGTTGATTATAGTGACAATATATATTGTGTATTCAAAGGAAGAAAAGGAATCTCCCCAATATATACTGATATTAGTCTTGATGAATTTTATGACTATCTAGGAGACATTGATTTAAATACATTTGATATTGAAAAAATAAAAAGCTTTTCATTAAACCTCTGTAATGAAGAAGGGATTACAACTAAAGCATATAATATTTACAGAAGCTTTATTTATGACATTCCCTTTGACGATGAGGGAGTTGTTTATCATCTTTGCGAAGGAGAATGGTATAAAGTTGATCAAGATTATTTAGCAATTTTGAAAGATTATATCGATCAAAGATGCGAGAACACCTCACTTCCACCATACAATCACGATAACATAGCAGCAAACAAAAGAAGTTATAGTGAAGAAAACTACAATGAAGATGTTGCCCGTAACTCACTTACACACATCTGTCTTGATCAAACAGACATAAGCCCTGATGGATATACGCAAATAGAGCCTTGTGACATAGTTAGTTATAATGGAAATACGTGCATTTTCCACCATATAAAAATATCCTCACGCTCATCTCAGCTTAGTCATCTTTTTAATCAGGGTGTCAACTCTATGGAGTTGTTAATTCTTGAAGGACACAGTAGAGATAAATTAAAAAATCTCATTGAAGAAAAAATACAACATCGTGATTTAGATAGTTTCAAGCGAGTAATCGATGGAAATGACTATAAAGTTGAGTTCGGCATAATTACAAAAAAACCTGCAATGTCTAAATCTGATAACCTTCCACTTTTTTCAAAAATAAGCTTAATGAGAAGTTTAAGAGCACTTTCTCTTTGCCGCACGGAAGGTGTGGTAAGTTTTATACAAGATATAAGTCCTCCTAAAGAAAGCTATAGTAAATATCCTCGTATTACAGTAGTCGTATCTCTTGATGCAAATGGTAAGAATGAGGTTGTTGTAGATAAAAACCAAATTTTCCCACAAGGGAAAAAAGTAATGAGATGCTCTCAAGAAATAACCAATAGCGCTATCGGTTCAAAATATATGATTTATGTCAAAGCAAGCGAAAATGGGGATCTTAGCACCAGTCACGCTTGGGAAAGTGAACGGATTTAGATAACTCTATTTATCTAAAAAGAAACACACACCATAGCCCCATAAATTCGACGGAGCTATGGTGTATTTTAAAATGAATAACTAAATGTTACCTTTATCTACGTTGTTGATTAATTTGTTTGATTCTAAGAGCATCAGCTACCGCATCTACACCATCTTCGCAAACAAATGGAGCAACTTCCGGTAGCCCTAACGTAACGCTCTCAAGCACAGCATAAAGGGCTGCTGGTGGATGATCTTTGCTATACCGATTCTCTGTCTCGCCAGAACCGCGGATATGTCCAACAAACTGCGCACGCGTCTCGCTGTCGATTCCAGCTTGTTTGAGCCTGGTAGAAAACGTGTGGCGGAATGAATGAAAAGATTTTTTGCTGTCTTTTTCAAAGCCTAACCGTTCTTTGAGCAACGAACGGTTAAACCAGTCAGAAGCCTTATCGCCGTATCCTTTTACAGAGTGGTAAGGAAGCTCTGGAAATAAACGCTCATGACCTGCTTTCTTCAATGCTTCACAATAGCGGATTAATCCAAGTTTGAGCAATGTCGGATGCAACGGTATTTTTCTTCGTGAATTAATCGTTTTCAGTGACTGATCGACCCGTTCGTTGCTGATTTCAAAGAAATAAAACCCGGTAGCATCCTGCTTAATATCATCTAGATAAAGTTGACATAACTCATTTATCCTCGCACCGGTAAAAAAGCCAATTAGCGGTAGCCAGTAATGAAATGCACGATAATGATGGAATTGCCCCTGACTGTTTTTATCGACAGTCCCACGCTTATACCAAGGCATACCAAAAATAGCGTTTAAATCCTCATCAGTGAAATCAGATTTGAAATCCTGATCCATCTTTTCATTTTCAACAGGTGCAAAGAATTTATTCGCAGGAGACTTAATAAAAATGCCTTCTCCATCAGCCCACTGGAAAGCCTCGAAGAGAATTCGCATATATTTACGAACGGCATTATCGCTCATTAGAGGGTCGCCATTCTCTTTTGCCTTGCCAATCAATTCATGAGCATCATTGATTTTATATCTTATTTTCGCCAGATCGCGTCTTGCAGGTATCGACCTTAGTAAGCTCTCATACTTACGGAGAAAGTCACGGTCAACCTTTTCAAGCGTTGAATCACCCATGACTTCAAGGAGTAAGCCAAAACCTTCCCGGACTCGATTCTCTGCCTTTTCCGTAAATTTCCCCCCGCGCTTGTAGCGAATATATTTTTCACATAACTCGCTCATTTTCACTGAGTAGTATTTACGATTTACATATTCATTATCCGGTATTGATGAGGGCAATAATACAGGGGGAATTGCTTTTGGTTTCTCTGGCATGACTGGAGAAACTGCGGTGCTATGTGACAGCCAAAATAATCGTAAGCGCTCGGCTTGAACACGATGAATCATCAATGAATTAGGCGAGATTTCGACACCGGGAAAGTCAACGAACCAAGCGGCTTTGGATGAAGCCTCTGAGGATTTAAATGCGGTTTCTGCATCCAGCGGCTCGCCAGCGATCATCTGACGTAATATACGTGATGAAACCAAGGGCTGAACATAACCGATCAGAGAACCTCTGATACCGATGTTAATGGCACTATCGATGATAAATCCAGAAACCTCAGGATCGTCTTTATCAACGAGTGAAAGGTCTTCCACATAGTAAGCAGGACGCCCATCAGCAAGCCAAAACAGCGGGATATTCGTATCAAGCAAGCACTGAGCAACTTGTTGCAGGGAAGCACTCGTTAAACCGCAAAATTCAGCAAGGCTGATCATTCCTTCGCCCGCCAAAGCAGGCGCACTGCTCACCAACTTTTCTCTATCCAATTTTTGATACTCACCCAAACATCGCTGCCAGACAGCCAATAGGAGTGCGGCAATCGCTCGCGCTTTTCTGATGTCGTTTGTTTCTGTTGAAGCGTGAATCTCACGCTGTCCCGTGTAGAGACGGTATCGGGCGGGAACTGCAATACGGACAACATAAATACCGCTGCTACGGCGATACAGATTATCACGTTGAGCCATCGGCTGTATGACCTCTATGTAGTAGAGGCTACGCGATTTCACTCTGAATGAATTTAATTTTAACTAAATCAATAATATAAGAGTGACTGGTGCCGATAATAGGAGTCGAACCTACGACCTTCGCATTACGAATGCGCTGCTCTACCAACTGAGCTATATCGGCATCGAGCCGGGCCTGCAGGGCAAGCCGGAAGTGCGTTGAACAAGGTAGACCCGTGCACGAAATGAGTCAATAGCCGCCGGGGCGTTTGGTTGTTTTGCAAGCAGCCACACTACCGCGCGTTGTCCCTTCCAAAACAATCAGGGCGCAGCACGCTGCACCCTGAGGTCTTTACTACCGCAATCCGGCCTTAGCTGCGCACCAGATCGTCGCCGTAGCCGATCCACTTGTAGGTGGTCAGCGCGTCCAGGCCCATCGGGCCGCGGGCGTGCAGTTTCTGGGTGCTTACCGCCACTTCCGCGCCCAGGCCGAACTGGCCGCCGTCGGTGAAGCGGGTGCTGGCGTTGACGTACACCGCCGAGGAGTCCACCGCGCGCACGAAGTGCTCGGCGCTGCTCAGCGAGCGGGTGAGGATCGCGTCGGAGTGGTTGGTGCCGTGGGTGCGGATGTGGTCGATGGCCTGATTGATATCGTCCACCAGCAACACGTTCAGATCCAGCGACAGCCATTCATCGTCGTAATCTTCCGCGTTCACCGGCACCACCGTCGCCGGGCCGCCCTGCAGCAGCGGCAGCGCGTTTTCCGCCGCGTGCAGCGTCACGCCCGCCGCCGCCATTTTGGCGCTCAGCGCCGGCAGGAACTCGGCGGCGATGCTGCGGTTCACCAGCAGCGTCTCCAGCGAGTTACAGGCGCTCGGGCGCTGAATCTTGGCGTTCTCAATGACCGTCAGCGCCTTGTCGAAATCGACGTCGGCATCCACGTAGGTGTGGCACACGCCGATGCCGCCGGTGATCACCGGGATAGTCGATTGCTCGCGGCACAGCTTGTGCAGGCCGGCGCCGCCGCGCGGGATCAGCATGTCGACATAGCGATCCAGGCGCAGCAGTTCGTTCACCAGCGCGCGATCCGGGCTGTCGATCGCCTGCACCGCCGCCGCCGGCAGGCCGCACTGTTCCAGCGCCTGCTGGATCACTTTCACCGTCGCCTGGTTGGTGTTGTGCGTCTCTTTACCACCGCGCAGGATCACCGCGTTGCCGGTTTTCAGGCACAGGCTGGCGACGTCGATGGTGACGTTCGGCCGCGCCTCGTAAATCACGCCAATCACGCCGAGCGGCACCCGGCGGCGCTCCAGCTTCAGCCCGCTGTCCAGCAGGTTGCCGTCCAGCACGTGGCCGACCGGATCGTTCAGGCGGCACACCTGACGCACGTCGTTGGCGATCGCCGCCAGCCGCGCCGGGGTCAGCAGCAGGCGATCGAGCAGCGCTTCGCTCATGCCGGTGGCGCGCGCCTGCGCCATGTCTTGTTCGTTCGCCAGCAGGATCGCTTCGCTGTTGGCTTCCAGCCTGTCGGCCATCACCGACAGCACCTGATTCTTCTTCGCCGTGCTCAGCACCGCCAGCTGCCAGGAGGCCTGCTTGGCGGCCTTCCCCATCTGATCCAGCATGCTCACTCCTTAACTGACAATCATATCGTCGCGGTGCACTGCCACCGGACCGTATTCATAACCGAGGATTTCGCTGATTTCCTGCGAGTGGTGCCCGGCGATCATGCGCATCGCATCGCTGTTGTAGCGGCTGACGCCGTGCGCCAGATCGCGCCCCGCCAGGTTACGGATGCGGATCACTTCGCCGCGCGAGAAGTCGCCCTTCACTTCGCGAATGCCCTTCGGCAACAGCGAGCTGCCGCGCGCCATCATCGCTTCCACCGCGCCATCGTCGACGGTGATCTCACCGGCCGGCGGCGCGCCGAAGATCCAGCGTTTGCGGTTTTCCAGCGGGGTTTCCAGCGCGTGGAAACGGGTGCCCACCGGTTTGCCTTCGATCACGTCCGCCACCACGCCCGGCTTGCTGCCGGCGGCGATCACCACGTCGATGCCGGCGCGGCAGGCCACGTCGGCCGCCTGCAGCTTGGTGCCCATGCCGCCGGTGCCCAGGCCGGAGACGCTGTCGCCGGCGATGGCGCGCAGCGCGTCGTCGATGCCGTGCACTTCACGGATCAGTTCGGCCTGCGGGTTGTTGCGCGGATCGGCGGTATAGAGGCCCTGCTGATCGGTCAGCAGCAGCAGTTTATCGGCCCCGGCCAGAATGGCCGCCAGCGCCGACAGGTTATCGTTGTCGCCCACCTTGATTTCGGCGGTGGCGACGGCGTCGTTCTCATTGATTACCGGCACGATGCGGTTGTCCAGCAGCGCCGTCATGGTGTCGCGCGCGTTGAGGAAGCGCTCGCGGTCTTCCAGATCGGCGCGCGTCAGCAGCATCTGCCCGACGTGGATGCCGTAAATGGAGAACAGCTGTTCCCACAGCTGGATCAGCCGGCTCTGCCCCACCGCCGCCAGCAGCTGCTTGGAAGCGATAGTGGCGGGCAGCTCGGGGTAGCCCAGGTGTTCGCGCCCGGCGGCGATGGCGCCGGAGGTGACGATGACGATGCGGTGGCCCGCAGCGTGTTGCTGCGCGCACTGGCGCACCAATTCGACAATATGGGCGCGGTTCAGACGCAGCGATCCGCCGGTCAACACGCTGGTGCCCAATTTCACAACCAATGTCTGGCTGCCGTTCATAGTATTTCTGCCGTGTGTAATGATGAGAAAAAGAGTGCAAAGGTCTTTGTAACAGGAGAGACGCGTTATGCCAACAGGCACAACGCGAAATCAGCACAATACGTGGTCAAACGGGGTCAGGCGGAGAGTTTGATCAGTTTTTCTTTGAAATCGTCGGCGGGTTCCAGCCCCAGTTCCATGGTCGCCAGCAGCTCGCCCAGGCGGCGATGGAAGTCACGCAGGGTGTCTTCCAGCTTGGCGCTCACTTCATCATCCTTAATGTTTTGCGCCGTCCAGTCGCCTTCTTTGTCGAACAGGCCGAATTGGTAAGAATAGGTGAAACGCGCCTCTTCCGCCTGCAGCTCCATCCACCAGCCCCAGAACTCGCGCTTCTCCGGAGCGGGCTTTACATTGACGCAGACGGCCAAACAATCAAAGAAAAAACGGTCGTTTTCACATTGCCCTTCACGCAGGTACGGCCCCAAGCTGGCAAAACGTTTCATTAGTCGGCTTTTAGGGTGACCACTCGGTAACGTCATTCTCTAACCTCCTCAATGTAGACCACTCTTTTTAACAAACTGTTAAAATTTAGCAACTAATTAACGCATTTTGTCCTTCAGCCAGCCGGACATCTGCAGCAGCGCCCGGTGGAAGCTGTCGTAAACCGGGGTGCGCGGGATGGCGACCAGCTTGCCGCTCACCGAAGAGGTGACGATCAGCTGCGACTCCTCTTTCGGGCTGAGCGTATCGCGCTCCCAGTAGCCGGAGATCATCGGCGTCGGGCAGCGGCGCCCCAGCAGCCCCTGCATTTTCAGCGAGTAGCTGTTCAGCTCCACCTTCAGCACGTTGTCCGAGGCGTTAGCCATGCCCATGCGGCTGGCCAGCACGTCCATATACATGTCCGGTACGTTCAGCTGGGTGCTGCTGTCACACAGCAGGCGATGCACTACCGGCCCCAGGCAGGCCACGCCGCGCAGCCGCTGCGGCTCCAGGTAGGCCAATCGCACCGCCACGTTGGCGCCGAAGCGGAAGCCAAAGGCGCTCACCCGCTGATGGTCCACCCACAGCACCGAGGCCAGCTGGATCAGCACCTGTTGGTGCAGGTAGCTGGAGTCCTGCGTCAGCTTCCATTTGCAGGAGGAACCGATCGACGGCATGTCGAGCGTCAGCATGGCGATGCCTTGCGGCGCCAGGTAGTCGCGGAACAGGCGGTGGTAGTCGGTCTGCAGCGTGTCGAGGCTGCCGCACATCAGCACCGTCGGGAATGGCGCTTCGCCCTTCTCCGGCATGTGCAGGAAACCGGTGACGCTGCCGCCGCCTTCGATGCGAAACTCCAGCTCTTTCAGCTGATACGGCAGCAGCAGCGCCGCCTCTTCGTAAGCGCGATTGGCGAGCATCTCCGCCTGTTCGGCCAGCTCGTCGCCCTTCAGGTGCGGGTAACCGGCGATGCTGTACAGGCTCGCGGCCTTCAGCCAGTATTCGCCGCCGAGCAGCGGATCCTGCTGCTCCGTCGCCCGCTGCTGCCACTGCATGCCCTGATGGATCCATTCGTAGATCCAGTTGCCGTTGCGGTAGCCCACCACGGTATCCAGCCGCTGCGGATTGCTGCGCTCGGCGTCCGAGGCGGCGATGCGCGCCAGCACTTCGTGGATTTCGATCGGGCTGACGCCGCGCCAGGCCCACAGCAGCGGATTCAGTATGCGGTACCAGCTGCCGGTGGTGTCGCCTTCCAGCGCGGAATGCATGGCGGCGCTCACTTTGTTGCGCGCGCGCAGCACCAGCGTCGAGGTTTCAGGGTGTTTGAATTTAGGCTTGAAAAGAATTTCAGAAAGGTTGGCCTGTGCCATGGTAACAACAGCCTCCGTAAATCTGGCGATAGGCCGCAAAAGGCCTACTTAACTGGAGGTAGTGTACCTAACTCTGGCGGGATAAACCAAGATAACGCAAACGCCCGGCATAACCGGGCGTTTGGCTGGAACTGGCTGGGCTTAGCGGCCGCCGATAGGGGGAACGAAGCTGACGCCCATATCCCACGGCTGTTCGATCCAGGTGTCCTGCGGGATGTCGACCACATAGTCGTCCACCAGCGGGCGGCCCGCCGGTTTGGCGAAGATGGTGACGAAATGCGCTTTCGGGTACATGTCGCGGATCGCTTTCGCGGTGCCGCCGGTATCCACCAGATCGTCCACGACGATGAAGCCTTCACCGTCGCCTTCGGCGCGCTTGAGCACTTTCATTTCGCGTTGGTTGTCATGGTCATAGCTGGAAATGCAGACGGTATCCACATAGCGGATGCCGAGTTCGCGCGCCAGCAGGCCCGCCGGTACCAGACCGCCGCGGCTTACGGCAATGATGCCTGTCCATTTGTCGGCAGGCAGCAGGCGGTGCGCCAGCTTGCGTGCGTGTATTTGCAGCATATCCCAGGTAACAACGTATTTTTCGCTCATAGAATCGTGTCCCAGCCGGTGGTGAAGCGGCTTACTTTATAGTTCAGGGGAAAAAAGGTTGCGCGAGATTATAGAGACTGGCCGCGTTGAATTCCAGCTGTACCGAGGAAAACCTCGCGATTTCCGCCGCGCGGCTTTCCGGTGATTGATGCTGAAAAAACGAACGTTCCCGCAGCGAAGCTGTGTGATCAAGCGCTTAAACCGCACAATACGGGGCGCGCACCGCCGGAAATAAAGTGATATTCTCTGACGATCGTGCCACGACGCACAGATGCCCACTCACCTTAACCGCGCGGCACGCCCGTCCTGTCGGAGCCTGCCGTCACAGGAGACTTATAGTGTCTGAATTGTCTCAGCTTTCGCCACAGCCGCTGTGGGATATTTTCGCCAAGATCTGTTCTATCCCACACCCTTCTTATCATGAAGAAGCGCTGGCGCAGCACATCCTCACCTGGGCCAAAGAAAAGAACCTGCACGCCGAGCGCGATCGGGTCGGCAATATCCTGCTGCGCAAGCCGGCCACCAAAGGCATGGAAAACCGCAAGCCGGTCGCGCTGCAGGCGCACCTGGACATGGTGCCGCAAAAGAATAACGACACCGTGCACGACTTCGCCAAGGATCCGATCCAGCCTTATATCGCCGGCGAGTGGGTGAAAGCGCGCGGCACCACGCTGGGCGCCGACAACGGCATCGGCATGGCCTCCGCCCTGGCGGTGCTGGCCGACGACAGCGTTGAGCACGGCCCGCTGGAAGTGCTGCTGACCATGACCGAAGAGGCCGGCATGGACGGCGCCTTCGGGCTGCAGCCGAACTGGCTGCAGGCGGACATCCTGATCAATACCGATTCCGAAGAGGAAGGTGAAATCTACATGGGTTGCGCCGGCGGTATCGACTTCATCACCACCCTGCCGCTGCAGCGCGAAGCGGTGCCGGCCGGTTACCAAACCCTGAAGCTGACGCTCAAGGGCTTGAAAGGCGGCCACTCCGGCGCCGAGATCCACGTTGGGCTGGGCAACGCCAACAAGCTGCTGGCGCGCTTCCTGTTCGCCCATGCGGCGGCGCTGAACCTGCGCGTGCTGGATCTGAACGGCGGCACCCTGCGCAACGCCATCCCGCGTGAAGCCTCCGCGGTGGTTGCGGTGCCGGCGGACAAGGCCGACGCGCTGAAAGCCCTGAGCCAGGAGTTCCTGGCGGTGCTGCAGAACGAACTCTCCGCCAAAGAGAAGAACATCACCGTGCTGCTGGAGCCGACCACCAGCGCTTCGCAGGCGCTGAGCGCCGACAGCCAGCAACGTTTCCTGGCGCTGCTGAACGGCACGCCGAACGGCGTGATCCGCATGAGCGACGCGGTAAAAGGCGTGGTGGAAACCTCGCTGAACGTCGGCGTGGTCACCACCAGCGAAAACGAAGCGGAAATCATCTGCCTGATCCGCTCCCTGATCGACAGCGGCAAAGACTACGTGGTCGAGATGCTGACCGCGCTGGGCCAGCTGGCCGGCGCCAAGGTGGCGCCGAAGGGCGGCTACCCGGGCTGGCAGCCGGACGCCGACTCGCCGGTGATGCACCTGGTGCGCGAGCTGTATCAGGAGCTGTTCGACAAGACGCCGAACATCATGGTGATCCACGCCGGTCTGGAATGCGGTCTGTTCAAAAAGCCGTATCCAAACATGGACATGGTATCGATCGGGCCAACCATCACCGGCCCGCACTCGCCGGATGAGCAGGTGCATATCGAAAGCGTCGGTCTGTACTGGAAGCTGCTGACCTCGCTGCTGAAAGCAATCCCTGAGCGCGCGTAAGCTGCGCGCTTAACGCAAAAAGCCGGCGACTTGCCGGCTTTTTTATTCCCAAGGCAGCGCCAGCTGCCGCTCCAGCTGCGGATCGAGCAGCGTCACATGCAGCCCCACCAGCCGCACGCCGCGCCCTTCGCGCCGCTCGCGCCACGCCTGCC
This sequence comes from Serratia sp. SSNIH1, assembly GCF_002935055.1. Lineage (NCBI taxonomy): Bacteria > Pseudomonadati > Pseudomonadota > Gammaproteobacteria > Enterobacterales > Yersiniaceae > Serratia > Serratia sp. SSNIH1. Next base: position 1,395,380 of record NZ_CP026383.1, on the reverse strand, counting down.
GCGCCACCTCCAGCAAATCCTGCCGGTTCAGCACCGGGAACACGTGCTCCTGAGTGGTTTGCTGAAAATCCTGAAACTTCAGCTTCACGCCCTGCCGGGCGATGTGCAGATCCGGCTTCACCTTGCGCAGCCGCATCTCCAGCTCGGGATAGAGTTTGTCGATAATCAGCGTTTCGCAGTCTTCCCAGTCGTGAATGTCTTCCGCCAGCGTGCGCTCCACCCCCACCGATTTGCGCAGCCGCTCCGACGAGATTTCGCGCCGATCGATGCCCTGGCACCGCTCCCACAGCACCCGGCCGAACTTGCCGAAGCGCTTGAGGAGCTGCGCCAAATCGTATTGCTGCACGTCGGCGCAGGTGATAAGCCCCACCTCTTCCAGCCGCTTGGCGGTCACCTTGCCGACGCCGGGGATCTTGCTGAGCGGCAGCTGCTGCAAAAACGCCGGTACCTGCGCCGGCGTGATCACATATTGCCCGTTCGGCTTGTTCATCTCGGAGGCGATTTTGGCGAGAAACTTGATTGGCGCGATACCGGCCGAGGCGGTGAGGTTCAGTTCGTCGGCGATCGCCTGGCGGATCTCCTGGGCGATCAGCGTCGCCGAGCCATTGCATTGCGGGCTGTCGGTCACGTCGAGATAGGCTTCATCGAGCGACAGCGGCTCGATCAGCGGGGTGTAGCGGGCGAAGATTTCGCGGATGTGCAGCGAGGCCTCTTTGTAGGCCGCCATGCGCCCCGGCAACAGGGTGAGATGCGGGCACAGCTTGAGCGCCATCGCCGTGGACATGGCGCTGTGCACGCCGTAGCGCCGCGCCGGGTAGTTGGCGGTGCTGATCACCCCGCGCCGATCGGCGCTGCCGCCAATCGCCAGCGGGATATCGCGCAGGCTGGGATCGTCGCGCATTTCCACCGCCGCGAAGAAGCAGTCCATATCGACATGAATGATTTTACGCATCGCACCCTCCAGTAACACTGTATAAGTATACAGTCAGATACCGAAAGCTCAAGGCCGCAGGATTCGACGAAAGCACCGTTTCCGCCAGATACTTCCGCGTTGTTAAAAAAGCTTAATTTTTCAATAGTATGATTTCCGCCATCCCGTGCGGCTCACCACAACGATAACGACAAGGTACCCTACATGGTCAGATTTTCTTATTTGCTGCTGGCTTCCGCGCTGTCGCTGAGCGCGCTGGCGGCCAGCGCTGTCGGTCACGCGCCGGCGATCGTCGCCCACCGCGGCGGCACCGCCGATGCACCGGAGAACACCCGCATCGCCATCGAAACCGCGCTGAAAAACGGCGCTGACGCCATCTGGATCACCCTGCAAGAATCCAAAGACGGCGTCATCGTGCTGTATCGCCCTTCGGATCTGAAAGCGTTGACCAACCGGCAGGGCCCGGTCTCCGCCTATACCACCGCGCAGCTGGCCGAGACCGACGCCGGCTGGGCCTTCGCCAGAGGGGATACGCACCCGTTCCGCGGCCAGGGCATCGACATTCCGCGGCTGGACGACGTGCTTAAAGCGTTTCCGCACGTCACCTTCTATCTGGACATCAAATCCCCAGACGCCGATCCGGCGCAGTTTGGCCAGGCGCTGCTGGCGACGCTGGAAAGCACCGACAGCCTGAACCGCATCCGCGTCTACTCCACCGACGCCAAATACCTGCAGGCGCTGCCGACGGCCATCCCGCGCTTCGAAAGCCGCGACGAGACCCGCACGCTGCTGGCCAATATCACCATGGCGCACCAGTGTGACGTCAAACCGGATAACCGGCAGCCGCGCTGGTACGGGCTGGAGCTGAAGCGCGAGGTGGAAGTGGTGGAGAAATATACCCTCGGCGAAGGGCGTTCGAAGGCGTTTCTGACCTGGGATAAAGAGTCGATGGACTGCTTCCGCTCGCAGGGCCCGGCGCATATCATCCTGTTCGGCGTCAACTCGCCGCAGGAGTATCAGCAGGCGCTGGCGCTGGGCGCCGACGGCGTGATGGTCAACTCACCGGCCGAGGCGAAAAGCTTCCACAAGGCGAAATAAATCATCGGCCACGGGCATAAGGCGGTTCGACAAACCCACCTTATGCCCCCCGGCTTTAAACATCCGTTAGTGAGCAGGAACCACCTGGATGGTGCCATTTTCATTGCGTACGCTAAACCCTGCCCCAAATAACCGGGCGGCAGGCTCAATACCTTTACTTCGTTTATCCGGCGACAACAGCGTTACCGAAACCCCGTAAGACCTCCCGCCCTCGAATTTATAGTTATCGTCAGAAATGCACGTAGCCGCAGTGACCGCAGGCATCTCGTTATCCGCGAAGTTCTTGCCGAAGATAGCGTTGGCGTTGCCGATTTCTTCGATAATGACGCCGGCCAACCGCTCGTCCCCTTCCGGTTGAACCCGCACGCAAACGTGGTTATCAACCACAGTGACGCTGGCCGCGTAGTTCTTTGGCCTCGGATCGTTCATGTGCATACAGCCGGCGAGCAGCAAAGTCAGCGTTCCAGCCAAAATAATGCGGTTCATCCTGTTACCTCTGCTTAAAAAACTGAGAAAGCGCATATTCGTATTTTCTGGCGATCGTTTTATCCGTTACACCCTGAAAATTCACGCCATTGTTAATCGCACCAGCCAGACTTTCATACGCCTTTCGGCAAGGCCCAAATAAAAAACCCGGCCAAAGCCGGGTTTTCGCTATAGCTACAGAATGCGGTGCTTGTCCAGCTGCTCGCGCCGCTGTGCCGCTTTGGCTTCGCGCTTTTTGCGCGCATCGCAAGGTTCCGGGCAGTCGCAGACTTTCTCCATCCCCAATGCGGTGATGCCGCCGCAGCTGCCCTGCAGGCTTTTGCGTTTGAACACGTAGCCCAGCGACATCCCGCCGACGATCAGCAGGAACAACACGAAGGTGGCGGCGAATACCGTCAGCATAGCAACCTCACGAACTCTTTTTCAGGTAGGGTTTGAACGCGTCCGAATAACGCTCCTCAAACCCGTCGGCGGTTTTCACGATCATGAACACCGGGATACCGAGCAGGTTGGCCAGTGCCAGGCCGCGCTCCGGCCCCATCACGTTCAGGCCGGTGGACAGGCCGTCGGCGGTCATACAGGTCGGGCTCAGCACGGTGATCGACACCAGGCGGTGGTTGATCGGCCGGCCGGTGATCGGATCGATGGTGTGCGAATAGCGCACCCCGTCCTGCTCGAAGTAGTTGCGATAGTCACCCGAGGTGGCGATCGACATCTCCCCCGGCTGGATCACCAACTGCGCCTGCTGCTGCGCACCGGCGGTCGGGCGCTCGATGGCGATGCGCCACGGCTTTTGCTCGCCGTTGCGCCCGCGAGTGCGGACTTCACCGCCGATATCCACCATGTAGTTTTGCACGTGTTGCGATTGCAGGTACTCCGCCACCACGTCCACGCCGTATCCTTTGGCGATCGACGACAGGTCGACATACAGCTCGGGGATGCTTTTCACCAGCGCGCTGCCCTGCACAGCCAGTTTATCGGCACCGGTCCAGGCGCGACGGTGCGCCAGCTCCGCCTCGCTCGGCACTTTATCCGGCCGCCCTTCCGGGCCGAAGCCCCACAGGTTGACCAGCGGCCCGACGGTCACGTCCAGCGCGCCATCGGTCACGCGGTTGATGCGCAGCGCTTCGCGCACCACCTCGGCGGTCGCCGGCGAAACCGGGAACGGCCGGTCGATGTCGCGGCTGGCGTTGAAGCGGCTCAGCTCGGAGTCCGGTCGATAGGTGGACATCTGGTCGTTCACCTGCTCCAGCCGTTTATCGATCTCCGCCTGCATCTCGCGCGCCGACGGCGTATCGTCGCCGGTCACATAACGGATCGAATACGAGGTGCCCATGGTTTTACCCGTCAGGTCCACCTGTTCCGGCCCGCAGCCGGTCAGCAGCAGGGTGGCGCTCAGCGCCACGCCCGTCAGCCAGTTCTTCATCGCCAATGCGCGCATTTAGCCACCAAAGTCATCCAGCATGATGTTTTCGTCTTCGACACCCAGATCTTTCAGCATCTTGATCACCGCAGCGTTCATCATCGGCGGCCCGCACATGTAAAACTCGCAGTCCTCCGGCGCCGGGTGATTCTTCAGGTAGTTCTCCAGCAGAACATTATGGATAAAGCCGCTGTAGCCGGTCCAGTTATCTTCCGGCTGCGGATCCGACAGCGCCACGTGCCAGGTGAAGTTGTCATTCTCCGCCTGCAGCTGGTTGAAGTCGTCTTCATAGAACATCTCGCGCAGCGAACGCGCGCCGTACCAGAAGGTGATCTTGCGCTTCGAGTTCAGGCGCTTGAGCTGATCGAAGATGTGCGAGCGCATCGGCGCCATGCCCGCGCCGCCGCCGATGAAGATCATTTCGGCGTCGGTGTCCTTGGCGAAGAACTCGCCGAACGGCCCGGAGATGGTCACCTTGTCACCGGCTTTCAGCGACCAGATATAGGAAGACATGATGCCCGGCGGCACGTCCGGGTTGTTCGGCGGCGGCGTGGCGATACGCACGTTGAGCATGATGATGCCCTTCTCTTCCGGATAGTTGGCCATCGAGTAGGCGCGCACCGTGGTGTCGTTCACCGTCGAGCGGTAGCGGAACAGGTTGAACTTGTCCCAGTCGCCGCGATACTCCTGCGGCACGTCGAAGTCGGCGTAGCTGATGTCGTGCGCCGGGGCTTCGATCTGGATGAAACCGCCCGCGCGGAACGGCACGTCTTCGCCATCGGGGATCTTCAGCTTCAGCTCTTTGATAAAGGTGGCTTTGTTATCGTTGGAGATAACCTCGCACTCCCATTTCTTCACGCCGAAGATCTCTTCCGGCAACTCGATCTTCAGGTTCTGCTTCACGTTCACCTGGCACGCCAGGCGGCAACCCTCTTTCGCTTCGCGCTTGTTGATGTGCGAGAGCTCGGTCGGCAGGATATCGCCACCGCCCTCTTTGATCACCACCCGGCACTGGCCGCAGGAACCGCCGCCACCGCAGGCCGAGGAGACGAAAATCCCCTGGCTGGAGAGCACGTTAAGCAGCTTGTCGCCCGCCGGCGCATGGAAGCTCTTATCCAAATCGCCGTTGATCTCCACCGCGATGTCGCCGGTGTTCACCAGCTTCGATTTGGCGAACAGGATCAGCAATACCAGCACCATCACGATGGTGGTGAACATTGCTACGCCTAAAATAATTTCCATAAATTCTTCCCGCCTTTACAACTGAACACCGGAGAAGGACATGAAGCCCAGCGCCATCAGTCCGGTGGTGATAAAGGTAATGCCCAGGCCGCGCAGTCCCGCCGGCACGTTGGCATACTTGAGTTTTTCGCGGATCCCCGCCATGGCGACGATCGCCAGCATCCAGCCGGTGCCGGAGCCGATGCCGTACACCACCGATTCGGCGAAGTTGTAGTCGCGCTGCACCATGAAGGACACGCCGCCGAAGATGGCGCAGTTCACGGTGATGAGCGGCAGGAAGATGCCGAGCGCGTTATACAGCGACGGGAAGAAGCGATCGAGGATCATCTCCAAAATCTGCACCAGCGCCGCGATCACGCCGATGAAGGTGATGAAGTTGAGGAAGCTCAGATCGACGCCTTCCACCAGCGCGCCGTCGCGCAGGATCAGGTTGTAGACCAGGTTGTTCACCGGCACCGAAATGCCGAGCACGATGGTCACCGCGATGCCCAGGCCAAAGGCGGTCGACACCTTCTTCGAGACCGCCAGAAAGGTACACATCCCGAGGAAGAACGCCAGCGCCATGTTCTCGACGAACACCGCGCGCACAAACAGGCTGATATAGTGTTCCATCGGCCTTTACTCCTTTTCGATCTGCGCCGGCTTCAGGGTGCGCAGCACCCAGATCAGCAGGCCGATGATGAAGAACGCGCTCGGCGCCAGCAGGAACAGGCCGTTCGGCTGATACCAGCCGCCGTTCTGCACCGTTTCCAGCACCGGGACGCCGAACAGCTTGCCGGAGCCAATCAGCTCGCGCAGGAAACCGACCAGCACCAGGATCACCCCGTAGCCCAGCCCGTTGCCGATACCGTCCATAAAGCTCTCGATCGGCGGCGACTTCATGGCGTAAGCCTCGGCGCGCCCCATCACGATACAGTTGGTGATGATAAGGCCGACGAACACCGACAGCTGCTTGGAGATCTCGAACGCGTAGGCGCGCAACAGCTGATCGACCACGATCACCAGCGAGGCGATGATCGCCATCTGCACGATGATGCGCACACTATTGGGAATATGGTGACGGATCAGCGAGATGAAGAAGCTGGAGAACGCCGTCACCAGCGTCACCGCAATGGTCATCACCACCGCCGTCTCCAGCTTGGTGGTCACTGCCAACGCAGAACAGACGCCCAGCACCTGCAGGGCGATCGGGTTATTGTCAAACAGCGGCCCCAGCAGAACCCGCTTTATCTCTTTGGAATCAGCCATTTTTCAGCGCTCCTTCACGAACTTTTTTCAGGAACGGGCCGAAGCCGTGCTCGCCCAACCAGAAATCAAACGTATGCTGCACGCCGTTGGAGGTCAGCGTGGCACCGGACAGGCCGTCCACCCCGTGCACATCCCCCTGACGCGCGCCGCCTTTCACCACGCGGATCGCCGGCTGGCCGTTGTCATCGAACAGCTGCTTGCCGACCCACTGCTGGCGCCAGGACGGGTTCTCGACCTCGCCGCCCAGCCCCGGGGTTTCCCCCTGGTCGTAGTAGGTGATGCCCTTGACCGTGTTGCCGTCGTTATCCAGCGCCACGAAGGCGTACATCATCGACCACAGGCCGGTGCCGTATACCGGCAGCACAATCTTGCTCACCTGGCCGCTTTCATCGCGCACCAGGTAGATTTCCGCCTGATTGCTGCGGCGCTTGATGCCGGCCGGATCGTCGCCCGCCGCCAGCGCCACGCTTTTGGCATCGTCGCGCAGCGCGGCGCCCAGATCGAACGCCGCCGCCTTGCCGGCGACAAACTCGCCGCTGTTCAGATCCACCAGGCGCGGTTCGATGCGCTCGCTGTACAGGCGCTTGACCTGCTCGCTCTCCATTTTCGGCTGCAACAGGCCGGCTACGTCGAGAATATTGCGCTGCTTATCGAGCAGCTTTTGCTCCTGCTGTTTGGACTTCAGGCCGACGGCGGAGCCCGCCACCACCACTGAACACACCAGACACAGCAGCAGCACTACCAGCAGCGTTTTACCGATGCCGTCGTTTTTCGCTTCATTCGCCACGGGCTTTTCTCCGCTTGATGTTGGCCTGCACCACCAGATAATCGAACAGCGGTGCGAACAGGTTGGCGAACAGGATCGCCAGCATCATGCCTTCCGGATAGGCGGGGTTGACCACCCGGATAAGCACGCACATCACGCCGATTAGAATGCCGTACCACCATTTCCCCTTGTTGGTGAAGGAAGCGGAAACCGGGTCGGTCGCCATAAAGATCATGCCGAAGGCGAAACCGCCCAGCACCAGATGCCAGTACCACGGCATGGCGAACATCGGGTTGGTATCGGAACCGATGGCGTTGAACAACAGGGCGGAAGCCACCATGCCGAGCATTACGCCGGCGACGATGCGCCAGGAGGCCACGCGGCCGAACAGGATAATCGCCCCGCCGATCAGGATCATCAGCGTGGAGACTTCACCGATGGAGCCGGGAATGTTGCCGAGGAAGGCGTCCATCCAGCTGATGGACTGGCCGGTGGCCACGTTGCTCAGGCTGTGCGCCCCGCCTGCGCTCCACTGCGCCAGCGGCGTCGCGCCGGAGAAACCGTCCGCAGAGGTCCACACCAGATCGCCGGAGATCTGCGCCGGATAGGCGAAGAACAGGAAGGCACGGCCGGCCAACGCCGGGTTGAGGAAGTTGCGCCCGGTGCCGCCGAAGATCTCTTTGGCCACCACCACGCCGAAGGTGATGCCCAGCGCGGCCTGCCACAGCGGCAGGGTCGGCGGCACGATCAGCGCGAACAGGATAGAGGTGACGAAGAAGCCTTCGTTGACCTCATGCTTGCGGATAATGGCGAACAGCACTTCCCAGAAGCCGCCGACGACAAACACCACGGCGTAGATCGGCAGGAAGTAACAGGCGCCCAGCACCATCTTGCTGACCCAGCCGGCGTCGGCCGCCAGCGAGGCGCCGAGCCACTGCGCCAGGCGATAATGCCAGTCGCCCGCCAACACCTGTTGCAGCTCGTCGCCGCTGTACAGATGGTGCAGCGCCGGGATTGCCTGCTGGCCGACGTTGTACATGCCCCAGAACATCGCCGGGAATACCGCCAGCCACACCAGGATCATCATACGTTTCAAATCGATGGCGTCGCGCACGTGCGAAGCGCCGCGCGTCACCGTGCCGGGGGTATAAAACACCGTGGTGGTCGCTTCATACAGCGGGTACCACTTTTCCAGTTTGCCGCCCGGCGTGAAGTGGTGCTCTATCTTCTCAAAATAATTCTTCAGGCCCATCGGTTATCCTTCCTGCTCAATCTTGGTCAGCACCTCGCGCAGCACCGGCGCGTACTCATACTTGCCGGGGCAAACGAAGGTGCACAGCGCCAGATCTTCCTCGTCCAGCTCCAGACAGCCCAGCGCCTGCGCGCTGTCGCTGTCGCCCGCCAGCAGATCGCGCAGCAGCAGCGTCGGCAAAATGTCCAGCGGCATCACCCGCTCGTAGTTGCCGATCGGCACCATGGCGCGCTCGCCGCCGTGGGTGCTGGTCGAGAAGGCGAACAGTTTGTTCTTCAGGAAGTGCCCCAGCGTGGTGCGGGTAATGGAGAACTTGTTCGGCGAAGGCACGATCCAACCGAACAGCTCTTTGTCGCGCCCTTCTTCCAGCACCGACACCTGCGAGTGGAAACGGCCGAGCCAGGCATTCGGGCCGGCGGCGTGCATGCCGTTCAGCACCGAACCGGAGATCACCCGGTTCTCGCCGTCTTTCAGGCGGCCGGCGGTCAGCTCCTCGAGGCTGGCCCCCAGGCGAGTGCGCAGCAGCGCCGGCTGCGCCACCTGCGGCCCGGCCAGCGCCACGACCCGACGGGTATCGAGCTTACCGGTGGTGAACAGCGTGCCGATGGCGATGACGTCCTGGTAGCCGATGTGCCAAACGGTTTTCTTCAGGCTGACCGGTTCCAGGAAGTGAATGTGAGTGCCCACCAGCCCGGCGGGGTGCGGGCCGGCAAATTCGCTGTAGGCGATCTGCGGGCTGCTCTGCTGGCCAACGGAGGCACCGGCGGCGTGGCATACGTGTACCTTGCCCGTCGTCAGGCGCGCCAACACCAGCAGCCCGGCGTTGAACGCCGCCTGCTGTTCGGCGATGATCACCTGCGGATCGGCGGCCAACGGCTGGGTATCCATCGCGGTGACGAAAATGGCGCGCGCTTCGCTGCCGGGGCTCGGCGTTTTGCTGAACGGACGGGTGCGCAGCGCGGTCCACAGGCCGCTGGCGATCAGTTCACTCTCGACCTGTTCGCGCGGCAGCTGGGCCAACTCCCCCAGCGGGTAATGCGCAAACTCGAGCTGATCGTCACCGCCGTTTTCCAGCGCAATCACCACCGATTGCAATACGCGCCGTTCGCCGCGGTTAATCGCGGCGATGCGGCCGCTGGCGGGAGCCGTGAAGAAAACCCCGGGGTTTTTCTTATCTTCGAACAACGCCTGGCCTTTCTTAACGGTATCGCCTTCCTGCACCAGCATGGAGGGACGCATTCCGACATACTCTTCCCCAAGCAGGGCGACATGCTGAATGTTCGGGCCGTCTTGGATCGCCTGAACCGGAGCCCCGGCTATCGGCAGATCTAACCCTTTTCTGATCTTAATCATAGGATTTATACGATGTAGTTTGGTTTACACGTCTGCCCGGCCCCAGAGGCGGGTGCTGACGATGCCAGGATTGCCGGGCAGTGCGCATGGCGTCACGCCCAACATGAACTTTCTCGCAGTGAAAAATCGGGGTAACGCGCATTCCCTTGATTCCCCCTTTCCGTTGTTTGCTCGACAGTCGATGTGTTAACGGCCTGTAGCCAAATAACCATCAAAACGGCCGGGTTATATGCCATACCCCCTGCCGCTTCAATCGCCACAGCGCGTTAAATTGAAGAGGGAATATTAACATTGTTCGCAACATTGTTCTGCGTTCCGTCGTGACTTGGGTCAAGCAAACGCAATTAAATTTCGCCTGTTTTTCACTACTTATCGTTAAAATCTGCCGGTCATTTCACTTTTATCGAGCTTTGTCGTTTTTTTATACATATCACGTATTGCTAAAAATAAACGCGCTGGTAATCTGGCGGTGTTTTGCGGCAGTAAAAACAATAATCAGTGGCATGCCGACCAAGGTCATTGCGCCGGCAGATAAATATAAGCAGGAATAATAATGAGCAAAATCGCGCTGTTGTTTGCGATGCTTGTTTCTATGCCGATGATCACGGCCTGCAGCGCCAGCGAGCAGGTACCCGAAGCACCGGTAGTTAAACAGCAATTATTGGGTTCGCCGGTCTATATTCAGATCTTCAAAGAGGAACGCAAGCTGGAATTGTATGCCAAAATGGGCAATGAATTCCGCCTGGTCAACACGTTCCCGATCTGTAATTTCTCCGGCGGGCTGGGTCCTAAACGTCGTGAAGGCGATTTTAAAAGTCCGGAAGGCTTTTATAGCGTTGACGCGCACCATCTGAAACCCGACAGCAAGTATTATCGGGCGATCAATATCGGTTTCCCTAATGATTACGATAAATCGCAGGGCTATTCCGGCGCTTATCTGATGATCCACGGCGAATGTAAATCGATCGGCTGTTACGCGATGACCAACACCTATATGGATGAGATCTATCGCTATGTCGAAGCCGCCTTCGCCTATGGCCAAAGCCGCGTCGACATCAGCATCTACCCGTTCCGCATGACCGAGCAAAACCTCAAGCGCCATGCGTCATCCAGCTATATCGCCTTCTGGCGCCAGCTGAAGCCGGGCTACGATTACTTCGCGAAGAACCACCAGCCACCGATGATGACCGTGGACAACGGCCAGTATGTGCTGGGTCAACCGTTGATGAGCAGCGGCCAGATGACGCAGTACGCGTCAGCCAGCCCGACGCCCAACACCAACCCCTTCGCTCAGAACAAGCCGCTCACCGAAGTGAAATAACGCGAACTCGCCTGGCTCAATCTTGTGCCAGGTTTCGTTAGCGGTCAGCGGTTGGGTGGCGATCACCGTGACCACATCGTTCGGTGTGGTCTGCTGCTGAAAATCGATTTCCACATCCTGATCGAGCAGCGTCGCCTTGCCGAACGGCGCACGGCGCGTGATCCAATACAGGTTGGTGGAGCAATAGGCCATCACGAAGCGCCCGTCCGACAACAGCATGTTGAATACCCCTTTCTTGCGCAGCTGGCTCGCCAACAGGCCGATGTAGCGGAAAACCGCCGGCCACTGGCTCGGGGTACGCGGGTATTTCAGCGCCAGCTGATGCAGCAGCCAGCAGAACGCGTATTCGCTGTCGGTCTGGCCGACCGGGCGAAACGTGCCGGTATCCAGCTGACGGTAGCCTTTCAATTGGCCGTTGTGCGCGTAGGTCCAGTTGCGGCCCCACAGTTCGCGGGTGAACGGGTGGGTGTTTTCCAGCGCCACTTCGCCGCGGTTGGCCTGGCGAATATGGGACACCACCGCACAGGACTTGATCGGGTAGTCCTGCACCAGGCGGGCGATCGGCGAGTTGAAGCTCGGCTGCGGATCCTTGAATGTGCGGCAGCCGTTCCCTTCATAGAAGGTAATGCCCCAGCCATCCTTATGCGGCCCGGTGCGGCCGCCGCGCTGTACCAGGCCGGTAAAGCTGAAGCAGATATCGGTCGGTACGTTTGCGCTCATCCCGAGCAGTTCACACATCGCCAGCACTCCTTAACCACACTGACACAGGCTGTGCGGGCGAGCCATGCGGCGCCCGCAGTCTTATTCATGGGGAGCCACAGCTCCCCGCAGGCTATCAAGCCTTAACCATCTCTTTTTCGATCAGCTGAATCAAGATGTGAATCGCTTTGATGTGGATTTCCTGAATGCGGTCGGCGTAGCCGAAGTGCGGCACGCGAATTTCCACATCGGCGGAACCCGCCATCTTGCCGCCGTCCTTGCCGGTCAGGGTGATCACTTTCATCCCCTTGGCGCGCGCCGCGTCGATGGCCTTGATGATGTTGCCGGAGTTGCCGGAGGTGGAAATGCCCAGCAGCACATCGCCTTCGCGGCCTACCGCTTCCACATAGCGAGAGAAGACGTACTCATAGCCGAAGTCGTTGCTGACGCAGGACAGGTGGCTCACGTCCGAGATGGCAATCGCCGGGTAGCCCGGGCGGTTTTCACGGTAGCGGCCGGTCAGCTCTTCGGCGAAGTGCATCGCGTCGCAATGGGAACCGCCGTTGCCGCAGGAAATCACTTTACCGCCGGCTTTGAAGGAATCCGCCAGCAGCACCGCCGCACGTTGGATGGCGTCGATGTTGGCGTCGTCATTGATAAATTTCGCCAGGGTATCAGCCGCTTCGTTCAGTTCACTGCGAATAAGGTCGTGGTACATGAGGAACCTCTTGTTATCGTCAAATCTTCCGCTCCGCAGTGTACCGGATCGCGGAAACAGCGAGAAGCATTCTCAGCCAAACAGCGCGCCGGTTAAGGAAGCGGAGAGGTTTTTGATGATTGGTGCTGTCAGTTTGTGACCTGAGTTGTAATTAAACTGTAAACGCATTGATAAAAATTCTGCCTTGTACTAAAACCTATTACATACACACAACAGGTCAGACCTCTTACTACTTCGGAGCTTCTTATGATGGTTCTTAGTATTGTCGTTTTACTGGCTCTCCTCGGCGTGGTGTTCTACCACCGAGTGAACCTTACCCTCAGCAGCCTGATCCTGGTGGCGTACACCGCCGCCATGGGCGCGATTGGCCTGTGGAGCTTCTGGCTGTTGCTGCCGCTGGCGATCGTGCTGCTGCCGCTGAACCTTTCCTCCCTGCGCCGTTCCCTGCTCTCCGCACCGGCGTTGCGCGCCTTCCGCAAGGTGATGCCGCCGATGTCCACCACCGAGAAGGAGGCGATCGACGCCGGCACCACCTGGTGGGAAGGCGATCTGTTCCGCGGCGCGCCGGACTGGAACAAGCTGCACAGCTACCCGAAACCGCGCCTGACGGAAGAAGAGCAGGCGTTTATCGACGGCCCGGTGGAAGAAGCCTGCCGCATGGCCAACGACTTCCAGATCACCCACGAACTGGCCGATCTGCCGCCTGAACTCTGGGCATACCTGAAAGAACACCGTTTCTTCGCGATGATCATCAAGAAAGAGTACGGCGGTCTGGAATTCTCTCCTTATGCTCAGGCGATGGTGCTGCAAAAACTGGCCGGCGTTTCCGGCATCCTGGCGATCACCGTCGGCGTGCCGAACTCCCTCGGCCCGGGCGAACTGCTGCAGCACTACGGCACCGAAGAACAGAAAAACCACTACCTGCCGGGCCTGGCGCGCGGCGACGAGATCCCTTGCTTCGCACTGACCAGCCCGGAAGCGGGCTCCGATGCCGGTGCCATTCCGGACGTCGGCACCGTGTGCATGGGCGACTGGCAGGGCAAGCAGGTGCTGGGCATGCGCCTGACCTGGAACAAGCGCTACATCACGCTGGCGCCGGTCGCCACCGTACTGGGCCTGGCGTTCAAACTGCATGACCCGAACCGCCTGCTGAGCGACAACGAATCCCCGGGCATCACCTGTGCGCTGATCCCGACCAGCACGCCGGGCGTGGAAATCGGCAACCGCCACTTCCCGCTGAACGTGCCGTTCCAAAACGGCCCGACCCGCGGCACCGACGTATTCGTCCCGATCGATTACATCATCGGCGGCCCGAAAATGGCCGGCCAGGGCTGGCGCATGCTGGTTGAGTGTCTGTCGGTCGGTCGCGGCATCACCCTGCCGTCCAACTCTACCGGCAGCCTGAAATCCATCGCCCTGGCGACCGGTGCCTACGCGCACATTCGCCGTCAATTCAAGATCTCCATCGGCAAGATGGAAGGGATCGAAGAGCCGTTGGCGCGCATCGCCGGCAACACCTATGTGATGGACGCCGCCGCTTCGCTGATCACCTATGCGCTGGTGCAGGGCGAGAAGCCGGCCGTGCTGTCGGCCATCGTCAAATACCACTGTACGCACCGCGGCCAGCAGTCGATCGTTGACGCCATGGACATCGCCGGCGGTAAAGGCATCATGCTCGGCGAATCCAACTTCCTGGCTCGCGCCTATCAGGGCGCACCGATCGCCATCACGGTGGAAGGCGCGAACATCCTGACCCGCACCATGATGATCTTCGGTCAAGGCGCGATCCGCTGCCATCCTTATGTGCTGGATGAAATGGCGGCGGCGCAGAGCAACGATCTGAACGCCTTCGATAAATCGCTGTTCGGCCATCTGGGCCACGTCGGCAGCAACAAGGTACGCAGCTTCTGGCTGGGCCTGACCAACGGCCGCACCAGCGCCACGCCGACCAAGGACGCGACCCGTCGTTACTATCAGCAATTGAACCGCCTGAGCGCTAACCTGGCGTTGCTGTCGGACGTTTCCATGGGCGTGCTGGGCGGTAGCCTGAAGCGCCGCGAGCGCATCTCCGCTCGCCTGGGGGACATCCTCAGCCAGATGTATTTGGCTTCCGCCGTGCTGAAACGCTTTGACGACGAAGGCCGTCAGAAAGAAGATCTGCCGCTGGTGCATTGGGGCGTGCAAGACAGCCTGCATAAAGCCGAACAGGCGCTGGATGACCTGCTGCGCAACTTCCCGAACCGCTTTATCGCCGGCGCGATGCGCTTCGTGGTCTTCCCGCTCGGCCGTGTGCATACCGCACCGTCCGATCGTCTGGATCACCAGTTGGCCAAGATCCTGCAGGTGCCTTCCGCCACCCGCAGCCGTCTGGGGCGCGGCCAGTACCTGACGCCGAGCGAACATAACCCAATCGGCCTGCTGGAAGCGGCGCTGGCCGACGTGATGGCCGCCGAGCCGATTCACGAACGTCTGTGCAAGGCGGTCGGCAAAAACCTGCCGTTCACCCGTCTGGATCGTTTGGCGGAACGCGCGCTGGAAGAAGGCAAGATCAGCGCCGACGAAGCGAAAATTCTGGTGAAAGCCGAAGAGAGCCGTCTGCGTTCCATCAACGTGGACGACTTTGCGCCGGATGCGCTGGCGGCCGCCAAACCGGAAAAGCCGGCGGCGCAGTCTAAGCGCCAACAGCAGACCGAAGCGGCTTAACGCTAATTCCCACTCCACGCATCCAAGGGGCGATCATCATCGCCCCTTTTTCTTTTATTCCATCACAAACTGCGCACCGCGCCGCAGGTTGGCGCAACGGCGGATTTCACGGGAAGGAAGTTCGAGTAGACTGCGCGGCGGGTGCTCTGGATCTTTCTGTCCGGAGCCTTGGCAAAGGAGAGAAAGAGAAAGGCCCCGAGTCGATATTATCAACCCGAGGCCACTCTGATGCCTAGCAACATCAGGTTAGCCTCTTACCCGCCGCAAGGCAAGGATAGGGAGGTCAAAAATGCAGCAAGAACGGGTCATGCTTAAGCTGGTGATCCTCTGTATGACGCTGATCGCGTTCATCTGGCTAACCCGCGGTTCGCTGTGCGAACTGCGCATCAGGCTGGGAGACTCGGAGGTTGCGGCCACTTTGGCTTACGAATCCGAACGGTAAGGCAACCCAACGGCGGGGTTCGCCCCGCCCGTTGGCCGATGGTGTCAGGCAGGATCCACGAGCACCCGTCTTTTCAACCTTGCTGGCGAATACGCGCCAACAGCGCGTCGATATGCGCGATCTGCGGCGCATTGACGATCAGCGTGCGCCCCAGTCCCAGCGCATGACGCTGGCAGTCGAGGCGCATATCGGCGTCGGCGATGCTGTCCAGATCGGCGACGTGCGCCAGGCCGATGGTGCGCCGAATCAGTTCGGTACCGCAGTACCCGACCGCATCGGCCCAGACCTGTTGCAAGAACTGCTCGGCGTAACCCGGCGTTGCCAGCGCCGCATCCCGGCTTTGCTGATGGCACAGCGCCAGGAAGCGATCGGCAAAGATCAGCCACAGCTCGCGCACATCCTGCAAGCGCTGCTCGCGCCCGGCGGCGGCGTCGCGCGGCCCGAACAGCCCCGGCAGCCCACAATAGTTGAGCAGCAGATTGCCCAATGCGGTGCCGATATCGAAACCGATCGGGCCGTAGAAACCGAATTCGGCGTCGATCGCTTTCAACCGCCCTTCCGCCACGAAGATCGAACCGCTGTGAATATCGCCGTGCAGCAGCGCCTCCGCCTTGCTGAGAAAGCGATGTTTCAGGCCGGCGACGGCCAGCTTCAGCGGCGTATCCTCACGCAGCGCCTGCACCTGCGGCAACAGCGCCGCCTCGAAGCGATTGCGCTCATGATCGATATAAGGATCGGTAAAGAACAGATCTTCGGTGATCTGGCACAGCTCGGGATTGGTGAAACGGCTGACTTCCGCTTTCTTCTGCTGCGCCGACTGATAAAAATCGGAGGTGTGGAACAGCGTCTGCGCCAGGTATTCCGCCAGTTGCCCGGCCGCCAGAGGGTGATAGTTGCCCTGCACCAGCTCGCTGCGCCAGATGCGATGGTCGGAAAGGTCTTCCTGCACCATCACCGCCAATTCGGGATCGTGATGCAAGACTTTTACCGTATGCCGCGGGCAGAAGCCGCCGTGGACCAGCAGCGTTTCCGCTTCGATGCGCGCCCGATCCAGCGTCAACGGCCAGGATTCGCCCACGCAACGCACGTAGGGCAGCGCCTGTTTGACGATCACCCGGCTCACCCCTTCGCGATCGCGGATCTTGAACACCAGGTTCAGGTTGCCGTCACCGATCTCGTCGGCGCTGACCAGTGCCTGCGGTTCAGACACCCGACCGTATTGGCGGGCGTATTCAACGGCGTCGGCAGCCGTAAACGTACGATAAAGCGACATTCCCCAACCCCTCTGTTCTCTCTCACCGATCCCAGCGATTCTGTTTATTTAGACGTAAAAGCATTTGGACGTCTATACATCTGGAAGTCATGTTGGCAGAATAGCGTTTCAGATGCAATAACCACGCAACAAGGAATTAACCGCCGATGCAAGCGCTTAACACCACCAGTTTGACCCTGCAGGACAACCGCCTTTGGATCCTCGATCAGCAAGCCCTGCCGCAGGAAAAGCGGTGGCGCGCCTGCGACAGCGTGGAAGAGTTGGTCGGGCACATTCACAGCCTGCGGGTGCGCGGCGCGCCGCTGATCGGGCTGTCTGCCAGCCTGCTGTTGGCGCTGCTCGCGGAACGCGGTCTGCCGCGCGCCGGGCTGGAGCAGGCGCTGCACACGCTGCGCGCTGCGCGCCCGACGGCGGTCAACCTGATGAATAATCTGGATCGCATGAAGCTGGCGCTAGCGGAGCCTGATTGGGTGCCGGCGATGGTGAACGAAGCGCTGCGGTTGGTGGAAGAAGATCGCCGATTGTGCGATCGCATTGCCGATCACGGCGCTGGGCTGGTCAAGCCCGGCAGCCGCCTGCTGACCCACTGCAATACCGGCGGGTTGGCCACCGCCGGCGTCGGCACCGCCATCGGCGTGCTGCTGCGCGCCCACCGGCAGGGCAAGGTGCAGCAGGTGTGGGTCGATGAAACCCGGCCGCTGCTGCAGGGCGGCCGCCTGACCGCCTGGGAACTGGGCGAGCTGGGCATTCCCTATCGCCTGATCTGCGATGCGATGGCCGCCAGCCTGATGGCACAGGGCCAGGTCGATGCGGTGTGGGTCGGCGCGGATCGCATCGCCGCCAACGGTGACGTCGCCAACAAAATCGGCACCTACAGCCTGGCGGTGCTGGCGCACTACCACGGCATCCCGTTCTACGTGGCCGCCCCGCATACCACCCACGATCCGCACTGCCCGGACGGCGCCGCCATTCCGATCGAGCAGCGCGCGGCGGCCGAAGTCACCGGCGTTTCAGGCAGCTTCGGCGCCTGCCAGTGGGCGCCGAACGAGGCACCGGTCTACAATCCGGCGTTCGACGTTACGCCGGCCAAGCTCATCAGCGGCTGGGTATTCGACAGCGGCGTGATTACGCCGCAGCAGGTTGAAGCGGGGATTTTCCGGCGGGCGCTGGGGTAACGCCCGCGGGTTGACGCTCAGTCCAGACGTGGATAGTCATCGGCGATCTTGTCGCCGGTGAAATGCGCCACCCAGCCTTCCGGGTTGTCGAACACCCGGATCGCGGTGAAATGCGGGGCCGATCCCATATCGAACCAGTGCCGGGTGTTGGCCGGCACCGAGATCAGATCGTTCTTTTCGCATAGGATCTGGAAGATCTTGCCGTCCAGATGCAGGCAAAACAGCCCTGCGCCTTCGACGAAAAAGCGTACTTCATCTTCGCCGTGCGTATGTTCGGACAGGAATTTTTCACGCAGCGCCTGGCGCTGCTCATGGTCCGGCCGCATGCTGATCACATCCCAGCTCTGGTAACCCTTTTCCGCCACCAGCCGGTCTATCTCATGCTGGTAGGCGGCGATCACCGCCTCCGGCTGCGGGTTATCGCCCAGCTCGCGATCCGCTTGCCAGCGCTCAAAGCGCACGCCGATCTGCGCCAACTGCCGCTTGATCTCCTGCGCATCGCGGCTCTGCCACAGCGGCTGCTGCGGCGCTTTATCGCTGAAAATGGTCAATCCACTCATGAGACGAACTCCCCTAAATCGATACGATCAAAACGGTTAACCTGCGGATGCCGGCTCTGCTCGTCCGCGTCATCGCGGATCAGCTGGCAGGTATGCCAGCCGGCGGCCTGCGCCGCATCCAGCTCCTGGCGGATGTCGGACAAAAACAGCAGCTCGTCGGGCGCGATGCCGATAGCCTGCGCGATGTTGCGGTACGACGCGGTTTCACGCTTGGCGCCGACGTGCGTATCGAAATAGCCGCTGAACAGCGGCTGCAGATCGCCCGCGTCGCTGTGGCCGAACAGCAGCTTCTGCGCCTCCACCGAACCGGAGGAATAGACATAAAGCTTCACCCCCTGCCGCTGCCAGGCGGCCAACTGCCCGGCGACCTCCGGATAAAGATGCCCGCGGAAGTCCCCTTCGCGGTAACCGCTGCGCCAGATGATGCCCTGCAACGCCTTGAGCGCGGTAGATTTACGGTCTTCATCCATAAAGCGGTACAGCGCGGCGATCAGCGCATCAAGATCTGCCTGTGGTTGGTCAATTTCAGCGCGCAGCGCCGCCAGCGGCGCGGCGACTTCGCTCTCAGCGGCATGGCGGCGCACAAAATCCGCCAGCCGTTCGCGGGCGTAAGGAAACAGTACCTGATGCACAAAGCGAATATCGCTGGTGGTGCCTTCAATATCGGTCACGATAGCGCGGATCATTTCGCCTCCAGTAAGCGGCGTTGCAGTTCACACTGGAACAGGAATTCCAGCCCTTCGAGATGGCGGCGGGCTTCCGCCACCTGGCTCCCCCAGCAATACAGGCCGTGGCCGCGTACCAGAAAGCCGTATTGCAGCGGCGTGCCCTCGGCATAGGCCGCCACGCGCGTCGCCAGCCGAGGGATATCCTGATCGTTATCGAAAATGGGGATCGCCACGCTGTCCAGGTGGCTGCGCTGGCCGGCCAGCGACTTCTGCATTTCGTACCCCTGCAGCACCAGCGCATCGCCGCGCTCCACCCGCGACAGGACGGTAGCGTTGACGGAATGGGTATGCAGCACCGCGCCGATGTGCGCAGACAGGCGGTAGAGCAGCGTATGCAGCCCAGTCTCCGCCGATGGCGTGCGGCCGCTCGGCACATGATTGTCGGCGATATCCACCCGCAGAAAATCGGTGGCGCTCAGGCTACCCTTGTCTTTGCCGGACTCGGTGACCAGGCACTGACGTTCGTCCAGGCGCAGCGACATGTTGCCGCCGGTCGCCGGGCACCAGCCTTTGTCGCCAATCCAGTGGCAGGCCGCCAGCAATGCAGTAAGTTGCGGATTCTCCGTCATTATTATCGTTTCCCGTTCGGTAAGGCGGCCGGCAGATGAGGCTTGGCGTGCCGCGTGGCGGGCTAAGCACCTTTGCATTTAGCCATCTAAGCGTCTTGATTGCCAAATACTAGCATCGTGTTATATTGACGGCAATATAAGCGCCTGGAGTATTCACCTGCTATGAGCACTTCCGCATTGGTTCCCGAAAGTAAACTGCCCTCACTGGGCACTACCATCTTTACCCAGATGAGCGCGCTGGCGCAGCAGCACCAGGCGATCAACCTGTCACAGGGCTTCCCCGATTTCGACGGCCCGGACTACCTGAAAGAACGTCTGGCCTGGCACGTCGCCCAGGGCGCCAACCAATATGCGCCGATGACCGGCGTGACGCCGCTGCGCGAAGCCATCGCCGACAAAACCGCCGAGCTGTATGGCTGGCAACCGGACGCCACCGCCGAAGTGACCGTCACCGCCGGCGCCACCGAAGCGCTGTTCGCCGCCATCAGCGCGCTGGTGCGCCCCGGCGACGAAGTGGTCTGCTTCGATCCCAGCTACGACAGCTATGCGCCGGCGGTCACGTTGGCCGGCGGCATACTCAAACGCATCGCCCTGCAGCCGCCCGCGTTTGCCGTGGATTGGCCAGGGTTCGCCGCCGCGCTGTCGCCGCGCACCCGCCTGGTGATCGTCAACACGCCGCACAACCCGTCCGCCACCGCCTGGCAGGCGGAAGACATGCAGCAGTTGTGGCACGCTATCGCCGAACGCGAAATCTACGTGCTCAGCGACGAGGTTTACGAACACATCTGCTTCGCCAAAGGCGGGCACGCCAGCGTGCTGGCCCACCCGCAGCTGCGCCAACGCGCGATCGCGGTGTCCTCTTTCGGCAAAACCTTCCACATGACCGGCTGGAAAGTGGGCTATTGCGTGGCGCCCGCCGCGCTGAGCGCCGAGGTGCGCAAAGTGCATCAATACCTGACCTTTTCGGTCAATACCCCGGCCCAGCTGGCGCTGGCGGATAGCCTGCGCGCCGAGCCGGAGCACTGGCGACAGCTGCCGGCGTTCTATCGCGCCAAACGCGACCGCTTTGTGCAGGCGCTGGCGAGCAGCCGACTGGAAATTTTACCCTGCGCGGGTACATACTTCTTGCTGGCGGACTACAGCGCCATCTCCGATCTGGACGATGTGGCATTCTGCCATTGGTTAACCGAGCACGTGGGCGTGGCGGCCATTCCGCTGTCGGTCTTCTGTGCCGATCCTTTCCCCCATAAATTGATCCGGCTGTGCTTCGCTAAACAAGACGCTACGCTGGATGCAGCTGCGGAGCGGTTATGTCGACTTTAAAAATTACCCTGTTGCAGCAACCGCTGGTCTGGCGCGACGGCCCCGCCAACCTGGCGGCTTTCGATGCGTTGCTGGCGCCGATCGTCGGCCGAGATCTCATCGTCTTGCCGGAGATGTTCACCACCGGTTTCGCCATGGATGCCGGCGAGAGCGCCCTGCCCGAACAGCAGGTGATCGACTGGCTACACGCTTGGGCGGTGAAAAGCCACGCGTTAATCGGCGGCAGCGTGGCGCTGAAAACTGACGAGGGTGCGGTCAACCGCTTCCTGCTGGTCGAGCCGGGCGGCCAGGTGCATGCCTATGACAAACGCCACCTGTTCCGCATGGCCGGCGAACATCTGCACTACCAAGCCGGCAACCGGCGTGAAATTTTCGAATGGCGCGGCTGGCGCATCCTGCCCCAGATCTGCTACGACCTGCGTTTCCCGGTCTGGGCGCGCTATCAGCAGGATTACGATCTGGCGCTGTACGTCGCCAACTGGCCAGCACCTCGCAGCAGCCATTGGCAAACGCTGCTGGCGGCGCGGGCGATTGAAAACCAGGTGTACGTGGCGGGCTGCAACCGGGTGGGCGCAGATCCCAACGGCCTGAGCTACAGCGGAGACAGCTTAATCATCAGCCCTCAGGGCGAGATCCTGGCGAATGCGGAGCCCGGCGCAGCCACGCAGCTGGACGCCGAGCTGTCGCTGGAAACCCTGCAGAGTTACCGCAGCGCCTTCCCGGCCTGGCGCGATGCCGACAGCTTTCTGCGTTTAGACTGATTCCCCCTTCTCCCAGCCGGCGATCATCAGGCAATAGGCCTGGATCGCCAGCGCCACGTCCACCTGCCGCACCGCTTCGTCCGGATGATGGCTGACGCCACCGGCGCAACGCACGAACAGCATGCCGACCGGCCATTGCGCCGCCACGGCGATGGCGTCGTGTCCGGCGCCGCTCGGCAACGCCAAGCTACGGCCCTGCACTTGTGCGACAGCCGCCTGCCAGCGGCGCTGCAGGCCCGCGTCGCAGGCGGTGGCATCGATGCGATAAAACGCCTCGCTGGCGAAGCGCACACCGCGCCGCGCGCAGATCGCCTGCGCCTGCGCCAGCAACGCCGTCAATAGCGCCGCCAGCGGCGCATCCTGCGGGCCACGCACATCGAGCGTCAATTTCACCTCGCCGGGGATCACATTGACCGCGCCCGGCAGACTCTCGATGCAGCCGACGGTGGCCACCAGTGGCGAATCAGCGGCGCAGGTCAGCGTTTCTACCGCCGTGATCCATTCTGCCGCGGCCACCAGCGCATCTTTGCGCTGCCCCATCGGCACCGTGCCGGCGTGGCCCGCCTCGCCGCTGAAAGTGCAGTTAAGCCGGCGCGCGCCATTGATCGCCGTCACCACGCCCAGCGCCAAATCGGCCGCCTCCAGACATGGGCCCTGTTCGATATGTAATTCGAGATAGGCGCGAATTTCGTTTGGTGCGCGACGCGCCTGCGCGATCGCCGCCGGATCCAGCCCAAAGTCGCGCATCGCCTGCGCGATGCTCACGCCGTCGGCATCAGTGCGCGCCAGCCACTCTGCGGGCCACTGGCCGGTCAGGCCGCGGCTGCCGAGCAGCGTGACGCCAAAGCGCGCGCCCTCCTCGTCGGCAAAGCCGATCACCTCCAGCGCCAGCGGTAATCGATGCCCCTGACGGTGATAGTGCGCCACCGTTTCCAGCGCCGTGAGCACGCCGAGCATGCCGTCATAGCGCCCGGCGTTACGCACCGTGTCCAAATGCGAACCGAGCAGCAGCGCGGGGGCACCGGGCGTGTGCCCCTCATAACGGCCGCAGATATTGCCGACGCTGTCCTGCCAAACCTGCATGCCGCTCTCACGCATCCACTCCCCGACCCGGTGATTGGCGCGCCGATGTTCGGCAGAGAGATAAAGACGCGTCAGCCGATCGGGCTCTGCGCTGATCGCCGCCAGTTCGTCACAGCGCGCCATCACCCGTGCGGCGGCCTGCTGTGCCTCCAGCGGCGTCATCCACGCTTGCCTGCGTCATAAACGTTCCAGGCAGCCTGCAACGCCTCGCCCTGCTTGCTGGCGAAACCGAGGCGGTTCAGCACCGCCTCCAGCGCCGCCAGGGTTTGCAGCACGCAATCTTTGCGCGCGTTGTAGCCCATGGTGCCGATGCGCCAGATCTTGCCCTGCAGCGGGCCGAACGAGGTGCCGATTTCGATGCCAAAGTCGTTCAGCATCATCTGCCGTACCTGTTCACCCTGTACCTGCGGCGGGATCATCACGCCAAGTACGTTGTTCATGCGGTGCTCGACATCGCCGAACACCGCCAGCCCCATGCCCCGGATGCCCGCCAGCATCGCCGCGCCGTGCAGCCGGTGGCGGGCGATGGCATGATCCAGCCCTTCTTCGAGGATCACCCGCGCGCATTCTCGCGCCGCGAACAGCATGCTGGTGGCTTCGGTATGGTGATTGAGGCGCTCCGGCCCCCAATAATCCATGATCATGCCGATGTCGAAATAGTTGGAGTAGATCATCTCGTCGTCGCCGTCGGCGTGCTCGGCGGTGCGGATCCCCTCCTCCACGCATTTACGGCGGCGCACAATCTCTTCAAACTGCGGGCTGAGAGTGACCGGCGAGCTGCCGGAGGGGCCGCCCAGGCACTTCTGCAGCCCGGCGGAGACCGCATCCAGCCCCCAGGCATCGGTCTCCAGCGGGTTACCGCCGAAGGAAGCCGTCGCATCGGTATAGAACAGCACGCCGTGGCGACGACAGATATCGCCCAGCTCATGCAGCGGCTGCAGCATGGTGGTGGAAGTGTCGCCCTGCACCGTCAGCAGCAGGCGCGGGCGCACTCGCTTAATCGCGTCTTCGATGCGATCGGCGCTGAACACCTCGCCCCACGGTACCTCGATCGTGTGTACCTCGGCACGGCAGCGGCGGGCAATCTCGCACAGCAGATGCCCGAAACGGCCGAATACCGGCACCAGCACCTTATCGCCCGGCCGAACGGCGGAAACCAGCAGCGCTTCGATGCCGGCGCGTGAGGTGCCGTCCACCAGCATCGTCCAGCGGTTTTCGGTGCGGAACAGCGCGCGGTACAGCGCCATGACCTGATTCATGTAACCGGTCATCGCCGGATCGTACTGGCCGATCAGCTGACTCGACATGGCACGCAGCACGCGCGGATCGGCGTTAATTGGCCCCGGCCCCATCAGCAGGCGCGCCGGCGGGTTAATCTGATCGAATTGCGAGATATCCAACATGTTCATTCCCTGTCAGCTTAGTAAGTTATTGAGTTATGCCGTCAGCGTCGACATGACGTTTGTTTGCTGCCCAACAGCCTACTCCCGATAGGGATTCAGTTGAAACAAAAGATTCTTATGATCAATTAATGAAACCAAAGTAACACAATGAGGTGACCGATCCGCCTTAAACGGCGGAAGGTGCAGGAAGGGAAATGACCTGCCGCGCTTAACGCAGCTCCAGTTCGTCCAGCGCCTGGAACAGTTCGGCGACGTGATGAATGCGCTGCCGCCCCTGCGCCAGCCGCTCATGCAGCAACGCATTGCTGAGCAGGCTGGCCAGGCTCATGGCGGCAGCATAGCTGTCAAAGGCCGACACGCTGTCGAGCGGCACGGTCAAGTGCCAGTTGGCCAATGGGAACAACGCCTGCGCCTGCGGTTCACAGATCAACAGCGTCGGCACCCCGCGGCTTTGCAACAGCGCCAGCACTGCCTTTATCTGGCGCGGCCGGCGACGGAACGCCACCACCACCGCCACGTCCTGCGGCGTCAGCCCCGCCAGATCTTCCGCCAGCGTCTGCCCCGGCTGCGGCGCCAACAGCACCTGTTCACGCACCTGCATCAGCTGCTGGCGCAGGTGCATCGCCACCGGATAGCTGTTGCGCAGCCCCAGCAGCAGTACGCCTCGCGCCTGCGCCAGTGCGGCGATCGCCGCGCTGAACTGCACCGCATCGATCTGCTTTACCCAGCGGGTGAGATTAGCCATTTCCTGCTGACAGTGCCGTGCCAACAGCGTATCGCCCTGCACCGCATCACGGCTGTCGGTCAGCGGCATGCCGCTCTGGCGCAGGGTGCGCAGCTCATCGCGCATGGCGCGGTAGTTGGGGTAGCCCAGCCGTTTGAACAAGCGGCTGACCGTGGCTTTGGAAACGCCGCTCAGGCGCGCCAGCTCGGCGCTGTTGTAACCGATCAAATCGTCATAGTGATCGAAGATGAAGTCAGCCACCCGCTGCTCCTGCGGCGTCAGCTGTGGGTAGTCGCGGCGCAGGCGTTCGTCGAACCGTTGCATTATCGTTCTCGCTGTAACCTTCGTTTCAGCGGAACATAACACGGTCGAACTACCCGCTGGCAAGCGATTATTCGCTGGTTGGGAATGGCAGCGGCATGCCCTTCTCCCGCGTCAATGCCGGAAAAGGGCCGCGCGTTCAGCACCAATAGGCCATGAAGTTGACGGTAGCGCGATCCAGATCGCGTTCGCCGATCAGATAACGCCGCAGCGTTTTCACCGTGGAAGACTCGGCCGCCACCCAGGCATAAAAAGCGTTACCGCCGGCCGCACGCTCCCACAACACCTCATCGCTCAGGCTGCTTTCCGCCAGGGACTGCGCCTGCGCACACGCCGACGCGGGGATATCGACCCGCTGGCGCACCGCCTCCACCAGCAGCGTACCATGCGCCAGTTGCTGGCCCACGTCACGCGGCAGCCAGTAAACCTCGGCGAACGGGAAACGGGCCAAATCCAGGCAATCCCCCGCCACCGGCACCTCAAAAAATGCCTGCACTCGCGGCGGATTGGCCTGCAGCGCCAGCTGCTCCAGAATCCCCATCGCCGCCGGCACCGCCGTCTCATCCGCGATCAACAGCGCCTGCTGCAACTGCGCCGGCGGTACCCATTCGTAGCCGCCGCTGTCGCCGTCGAAGTCAGCGTTGGGGGCGACCGTCTGAAGGGCGTCACCCGGCTCGGCGTGGGTCGCCCAGGCGGAAGCCGGGCCGTTCACGCCATGCAGCACGAATTCGACGTCCATCTGATTCTGCTCACGGCGCAGCGCACGCAGCGTATAGGTGCGCATCACCGGACGCTGTTCTTTGGGGATCGCCGTGTAATCGCCGTACCAGTCCGGGCCGTTGACCAACTGCGGGATCTTGCCGTCCGCCGCCGGGAACAACAGTTTGATGCGCTGATCCGGCGCTTCCAGCTTCATCCGATGAATATCCGCACCTTCAAACACGCAGCGCACCAGCGAAGGTGAAATCAGCGTTTTGCTTTTCAAGGTGATATCAAAAATTCTGTAGCTGGCGGACATGTTCTCGATTCTCCGGCAACGGCTGTCGCTTATACGTATGGCCGATCGGCTACCGTTTGACGGCGTGGAGTGCGCGATCGTGCAGGGGGTAAAATGTTAATAAAACTAATTAATTACGTTAATGTATCGCAAAAAATCATATCATGATTTTATTGATAACAAGAAACGTTATTGATAAAAGAATCATTCTCAAAAATAACGTAATAACAATATCACCTGGGAAATAACGATGAAACGCAAACACCTTTGGGTATTGAAACCTTGTTTGCTGGCAATGCTTGCGCCGGCGGCTTGGGCAGAGGATCAGAAAGCCGGCAACGAAGAGCAGTTGGTGGTCTCCGCCAGCCGTTCGCACCGTAGCGCGGCGGAAATGGCGCAGACGACCTGGATCATTGAAAGCCAGGAGATCGAACAGCAGGTTCAGGGTGGTAAAGAGATCAAGGACATGTTGGCGCAGCTGATCCCCGGCATGGACGTCAGCGGCCAGGGCCGCACCAACTATGGCATGAATATGCGCGGCCGTTCGATGATGGTGATGATCGACGGCGTACGCCTGAATTCATCGCGCAGCGACAGCCGCCAATTGGATTCTATCGATCCGTTCAATATCGATCATATTGAGGTGATTTCCGGCGCGACCTCGCTGTACGGCGGTGGCAGCACCGGCGGCCTGATCAACATCGTCACCAAAAAGGGGCAGCGGGAACAGCAGGTCGAATTACAGATCGGCGGTAAAACCGGCTTTGGCGGCCATAACGATCACGACGAAAACGTAGCGGCGGCGGTCAGCGGTGGCAACGACAACGCCTCGGGGCGCCTGTCCGTTTCTTATCAGCGCTACGGCGGCTGGTATGACGGTAAAGGCAACGAGGTGCTGATCGACAATACCCAAACCGGCCTGCAGTATTCCGATCGCCTCGACGTCATGGGCACCGGCACCCTCAACATCGACGAACACCAACAGCTGCAGCTGACCACTCAATACTATAAAAGCCAATCCGACGGCGATCACGGTCTGTTCCTGGGAGAGAACTTTGCGGCGGTGACCGGCAACGCCAAGGCATACAACAGCGGCAACTTAAATTCCGACCGTATCCCCGGCACCGAACGCCATCTGATCAACCTGCAGTATTCCAACACCGATTTCCTCGGCCAGGATTTGGTGGCACAGGTCTACTACCGCGACGAAACCCTGACCTTCTACCCGTTCCCGACGCTGGCGGGCAAAGCGCCGAACTATTACGTCAGCAGCATTGGCGCTTCGCAGCAAAAAACCGATTTCTACGGCGGCAAGCTGACGTTAAACAGCAAGCCTGTCGATGCACTGACGCTGACTTACGGCATCGACGCCGAGCATGAGAGCTTCAACGCCAACCAACAGTTCTTCAACCTGGCGAAAGCGCAACAGTCCGGCGGCATGACGCTGGAGAACGCCTACAATACCGGCCGCTACCCGAGCTATACCACCAGCAACCTGGCGTCGTTCCTGCAGGCCAGCTACGACATCAACCCGATCTTCACCCTGAGCGGTGGCGTGCGTTACCAGTACACCGAAAACAAGATTGACGACTTCGTCGGCTATAACCAACAGCAGGCGATGGCCACCGGCGCCGCGACGTCCGCCGACGCGATACCGGGAGGGAAAACCGACTATAACAACGCGCTGTTCAACGCCGGCCTGTTGGCGCACCTGACCGATCGCCAGCAAACCTGGTTCAACTTCTCTCAGGGCTTCGAGATCCCGGACCCGGGCAAGTATTACGGCAACGGCACCTACGCGTTGAACGGCGGCCATTACCGGCTGCTGAAGAGCGTCAACGTCGGTGATTCCAAGCTGCAAGGCATCAAGGTCAATGCCTACGAATTGGGTTGGCGCTATAGCGGCGATAACCTGCGCACGCAAATCGCCGCCTACTATTCGCTGTCCGACAAGAGCATCGCCATCAACAAAACCGACATGACCATCAACGTCCATGCGGACAAGCGCCGCATCTATGGAGTGGAAGGCGCGGTGGATTATTTCTTTGAAGACAGCGACTGGAGCGCCGGCACCAACTTCAACGTTATCCGTTCCGAAACCAAGGTCAACGGCGAATGGAAGAAGCTGGTGGTGGATACCGCCAGCCCATCGAAAGTTACCGCTTATGTCGGCTGGGCGCCGGGCGACTGGAATCTGCGCTTACAGTCGCAGCAAACCTTCGACGTGTCGGACGACGGCGATTACACCAAGGCCAACTCCACCCGGGGCCGCAAGATCGATGGCTACAACACCCTCGACTTCCTCGGCAGCTATACCCTGCCGGTGGGGAAAATCAGCTTCAGCGTGGAAAACCTGCTGGACAAAGAGTACACCACCGTTTGGGGCCAACGCGCGCCGATCCTGTACAGCCCGACCTACGGCTCACCTGAGCTGTACAGTTATAAAGGCCGCGGACGCACCTTCGGCTTGAACTACTCGGTGTTGTTCTGAGGATAAGGGGCCGGTCTGCCGGCCCCGTTCATTGGGCCGCACCGTTTTGCCGAGAGCAGAAACGACGAAGCCCTGAGTTATCGCTAACTCAGGGCTTCTGAATAGTGGCGGAACGGACGGGGCTCGAACCCGCGACCCCCTGCGTGACAGGCAGGTATTCTAACCAACTGAACTACCGCTCCGCGCCATTCCCTCTTGCGGGGGAACGAGGCGCATATTACGGACGCCTCTCGGTTCCGTCAACGCCTTTTTCTCACCAAATGAACCGTTTGCACAGTTTTTCAACGAAGGTTCATCCGGTGCGTTTTTTTCGTGCAAAAATGCCGCTACTCGGCCGGCGCACCGCGCCACAGGCAGCTGCCGCCCTTTTTCGCCACCAGATCCAGACGCGCCTCGTGCGCCTTCACTTCTTCGTCGCTGGCGTAGACCACTTTCATCGCGGTCGCCGGGCGGACAATGCGCTGAATTTCTTGCGCGGCGTCGTTTTGCTGGGTATCACCTTCCATCTGGAACGCTATCGAGGTCTGACCGCCGGTCATCGCCAGATAGACTTCCGCCAGGATCTCGGCATCGAGCAATGCGCCGTGCAGCGTACGCTTGCTGTTGTCTATCTCATAACGGCTGCACAAGGCATCGAGGTTGTTGCGCTTGCCCGGGAACAGGCGGCGCGCCATCAGCAGGCTGTCGGTGATGGTGCAGAAGGTCTCGGTCTTCGGGATACCCTGCTGCAACATGCGGAATTCGTGATCCATAAAGCCGATGTCGAACGCCGCGTTATGGATCACCAGCTCGCCGCCGCGGATAAAGTCGAGGAATTCGTCGGCAACCTGATCGAAGGTCGGCTTGTCGGCCAGGAAGTCGTCGCTGATGCCGTGTACGCCGTAAGCTTCCGGATCCACCAGCCGATCCGGCTTGATGTAAACGTGGAAATTGCGCCCGGTCAGGCGGCGGTTAATCACCTCCACCGCACCGATTTCGATGATGCGGTGCCCTTCGTAGTGCACCCCAAGCTTGTTCATACCGGTGGTTTCGGTATCGAGGACAATCTGTCTGGTGGTTGTAGAGATCATATTGCAGTGCTCACAGCGCTCGTTTATGTCAGACTTGGCTTTTAAAAACTGATAGGAAGAGTCTACCAGAGATGCTCAAACAGGTAGAAATTTTCACCGATGGCTCCTGCCTTGGCAATCCCGGCCCCGGGGGTTACGGTGCGATATTACGCTATAAGCAGACGGAAAAAACCTTCAGCGAGGGTTTTCGTCTGACCACCAATAACCGCATGGAAATGATGGCGGCGATCGTGGCGCTGGAAGCGCTGACCGTACCCTGCGCCGTGACGCTCAGCACCGACAGCCAGTATGTGCGCCAGGGCATCACCAGCTGGATCCATAACTGGAAGAAGCGCGGCTGGAAAACCGCCGACAAAAAGCCGGTCAAGAATGTCGATCTGTGGCAGCGGTTGGATCTGGCCATTCAGCGCCACGAGGTAAAATGGGAATGGGTCAAGGGCCACGCCGGCCACCCGGAGAACGAACGTTGTGACGTGCTGGCGCGCGAAGCGGCCGGCAAGCCGACGCAGGAAGACGTCGGTTACCAACCGGAAGCCTAAGGCAGTTTGCGGTAGCTCTTGGTCGCGCCCACCGCGCGGCTGAGAGACGGTTTTCTCGCCCCCAGTTTCATCGGCGTGGGCGTCAGCGGCAAGGTGCGTTTGCGCGCCACAATCACGCTCATGCAGCCCAGCGCCGGCAAATGGGTGCATAAAAATTTTCCGCCCAGGCGATGCCACGGTAGCACGTGAAAACGCGCCTGGTGGAGCACCTCATAATTCAGCAGGCTAAGCCAATCCAACAGCCGCATCTGGGTAAACATGCGGCTGACATAGGGCTGGCGATGACGCAACCCGGGCACCAGCTTGCCCAATCCCAGCAGGCTGAACGGATTGAAGCTGCTGATAACCAACCAGCCGTCGTCGATCAATACCCTGTCCACCTCACGCAACATGCGATGCGGATCGTCCGCATAGGACAGCGTATGCGCTAACAGGCAGGCATCCACCGACTTGGCGGCAAACGGCAGTTGATAAGCATCGGCGATCACCTGCAGCCCTTCGCCCTCCAGCCCTACGTTGACCTGATGGGAAATCGCGCATTTGTCCGTGGCCAACTCGGCGCTGAGCATGCCCATCTTCAGCAGATGGAAACCGAACAGCTTCGGCCACCAGGGTTGCAACTGCCGCTCGAGCGCTTCACGATAGTACTCCCCCCACGGCAGCTCCGCCCAGGACTGCGGGCCGGTGAGCTTTTGTAGAGAATGGGCTGGTTTCATGATTTATTATCTTCTTTCAAGCCGTTGCCAACGAGAGGTACACCATGAATCTTATCAGCATTCCCGCCTTCCAGGACAATTACATTTGGTTATTGGATGACCGGCAGGGACGCTGCATTATCGTCGATCCGGGTGAGGCGCAGCCGGTGCTCGAAGCGCTGCAGCGCCTGCAGCTGGTGCCGGCGGCGATCCTGCTGACCCACCACCATCACGATCACGTCGACGGCGTGGCGCAGATCGTGGCTCAGTATCCCGGCCTGGCCGTCTATGGGCCGCAAGAAACCGCAGACAAAGGCGCCAATCACATCGTCCGCGACGGCGACACCTTTAACATCGATGGACGCCAGTACAGGACGTTAGCCGTCCCCGGCCATACGTTAGGCCATGTGGCATTCTATAGTGCCCCTTATCTGTTCTGCGGCGACACAATGTTCTCTGCCGGCTGCGGCAGGCTGTTTGAAGGCACCGCCAAACAAATGTACGACTCATTTCAACAACTCGCGCAACTTCCCGATAACACCTTAATTTGCTGCGCGCATGAATATACTCTTTCAAATCTTAAGTTTGCGCGGGCTATTTTGCCGGAAGATCGAGAGATTGAAACATATCAACAACATGTTGAAGCGTTAAGGGCAAAAGGCCAAGCCAGCGTGCCGACCACATTGCAATTAGAGCGCAAAATTAACCTGTTTTTACGTTGCCATGACGCTGATTTACAAAAGAAATTAGGCTTTAACTCACCACCAGAAAGCCTTCATTCAGTTTTTTCCGAATTACGCCTGCGGAAAGATAACTTCTAAGCTTTTAGTTGTGTTATTTGGCGAAGCAAAGTATTATTGCTCGTCTTTTAAGCAACTACATTGACACACACATGAAGGCTAAAGCGATATTTCTCGCCTCAGTCTTGCTAGTGGGTTGCCAGTCGTCCAGGCAGGACGCACCGGCGCCAGAACAGCATGCACAGAGTTTGTCTTCGGCTGGTCAAGATGGTGAAGCAGGAGAGTACACAGCAAATGGCCGAGCGAGCTCGGCGCGGTGGTTGGATAACAACAGTCCCGCCGCGCAACAGGACCTGTGGAACTTCATTAGCGACGAGCTGAAGATGGAGGTTCCGGAAAATTCCCGGATCCGTGATCAGAAAAGAAAGTACTTAAAAAGTAAGAGCTATCTCCACGATGTAACATTACGGGCAGAGCCGTACATGTACTGGATAGTCGGGCAGATTAAGAAACGTAATATGCCGATGGAACTGGTACTGCTACCCATAGTGGAGAGCGCTTTTGACCCACACGCCACGTCAAGTGCCAACGCCGCAGGGCTATGGCAAATCGTGCCGCAAACGGGTCGAAATTATGGTTTGAAAAACAATCAGTGGTATGACGGTCGACGCGATGTCGTCGCCTCGACAACCGCTGCGCTTAACATGATGCAACGCTTGAACCGCATGTTTGACGGCGACTGGTTATTGACCGTAGCCGCCTATAACAGTGGTGAAGGCCGCGTGATGCAAGCGGTGAAGGCAAACAAACGCCAGGGTAAGCCAACCAATTTCTGGGCATTGTCGCTTCCGCGTGAAACGTCAATCTATGTCCCGAAAATGCTGGCGCTGAGCGACATCATCAAGAACAGCAAGAAGTACGGCGTGAAACTCCCGAAAACGGATGAAACCCGTGCGCTGGCGCGTATCGATGTCGGACAGCAGATCCAGCTGACTCAGGCGGCTGAGATGGCAGGGCTTTCGGTCACCAAGATGAAAGCGTATAACCCAGGTTACAAAAAAGGCGTTACGGCACCTAACGGGCCCCATTACATTATGGTTCCAAAAGGGCACGCCGATCAGCTGAAAGACTCGCTGGCCGATGGCCAGATCGCCGTGACTCAGCCAACGACGCAGTTGGCGAAGAACAGCGGTTTGTCCGGTGGCAGTTCGTATAAAGTACGCTCCGGTGACACTTTATCGGGCATTGCCAAGCGGCTGAACGTTAAGACCAGCGATTTGCAGAGTTGGAACAACTTGCGCGCCAAGAGCGCCCTAAAAGTTGGGCAAACCCTGCAAGTGGCCAGCAATACGGGCAGTAACAGCAGTATCACCTATCAGGTTCGCAAAGGTGATTCGCTCGCCAGCATTGCACGTCGTCACGGCGTCGATATTAACGACGTGATGCGTTGGAATTCAACGCTCGGTAAAGGCAGTCTACAACCCGGTCTGAAGTTGACCCTGTTTGTCGGCAACAAGCTAACGCCGGATACCTAAATTACCGGCACAAAAAAAGCACCCCTCGGGGTGCTTTTTTATTACCTGCGATTCACCAGACGGGGGAGTCTTTTTCCGGGTGGAACTCCACCAACAACGGATTGTGATCCGACGCGCTGGTCACCAGCACCGAGGCCTCCACCACACCCAGGTTACGGTAAAACACGAAGTCCAGTGGGCGACCAAAGGCCTTGCGGCGGTGATCGTCGGTGAAGCTCACCTCGCGCAGCGCCATTTCGCCGGCAAAGTCATACAGCGCGTTGATACGTTTACGGCTCCAGGCGTTGAAGTCCCCCGCCATGATCACCGGCCCCCGATGGCTGGCGATCTGCTCGCCAATCGGCCCCAGCTGCTTGCTGTAGACGTCGACTCCCAGGCTGAAGTTCACCGCATGGATATTCACCACCATCAACAGCTCGCCATTGTACAGCGGGTAAACGGTGATCAAGGCCGATTTGGACAGCCGCAGCAGCGGCTCACGCTCACGCAGCGGGCAGCAGTAAACCGGATGAGCGGCTGCCAGCGTCATCACGCCGGAAGGATGTTGCGGCAACACAAAGGCCGGCACCTGATCGGCCGCCAGATAGTTGGCGGTAGCGTAGCTCACCAGCTCCGGCGTGGTTTGCGCCTCTTGCAACAACACCAGCTGCGCATCTTTGCCATGATTTTTCAACACCGAAAGCCAGTCGGCTCGTTGCTGTTTGAAAATATTCCATACCATGACACGCAGAGCGCCGGTCGTCGGCAGCGCAGCCCCTGGCGGTAACGGCTGGTTAACGGCGCCAGGAAAAATTCGCTCGACTGGTTGGCCTGCAACATACCTCATTGCATAAGTTCGTTTCGGCACGCGATTCGCCTATTACCCATTAGCATGAAACTGGCGATGAAGACTTCGCCAACGGTGAATTGATTATACGCCTGCCCCGCACAGAGGGCATGGCTTTTACAGGCATAACCTTTTCAGTTATAGGGGCCGTCTGCGGTGATTTCAATATTCTGAGGGTATAGCTGTGTAAAGGTGACGCATCAGAGGTGAAAAATGCGAAAAGGCCAGCAAAATGCGCACGGGATAAAGGAATGTACAGGTTCGCGCTCAAGTGGGTGACGGCGATGCCTCGACGTGATTAAATGACGAAATCGCTCAAAATTTCAAACGATGTTTGCCTGTGGAGCAAGAATGAAAATGAAAGCGAATTCGGACGAGCTTATCACCTTCGTCACCGTAGTGGAGAGCGGCAGCTTCAGCCGAGCGGCAGAGCGCCTGCAGCAGGCCAACTCCGTGGTTAGCCGTACGGTAAAAAAACTGGAGAGCAAACTGGGCGTGACCCTGCTCAACCGCACGACACGCCAAATCAGCCTGACCCAGGAAGGCGAAAACTACTTTCGGCAGGTGCAAAAGGTGTTGAGCGATATGGCCGCAGCGGAAAATGCGTTGCTGGAAAGCCGCCAACGCCCGCAGGGGCTGCTGCGCGTCGATGCCGCAACGCCGGTCGTCTTGCATCTGTTGACGCCGCTGGTCGCCGAGTTTCGTGAACGCTATCCGGAAATGTCACTATCATTGGTTTCTTCGGAAAACTTCATCAATTTGATCGAACGGAAAGTGGATATCGCAATCCGCGTCGGCGAGCTGACGGACTCTACGCTGAAAGCGCGCAAGCTGATGGCCAGCTATCGGCGCATCCTGGCCTCCCCCGCCTACCTGGCGCAGTATGGCGCGCCAAAGACGGTGGCCGATCTGGTACACCATTGCTGCATCGGCTTTAACGACCTGCCTAACCTAAACCGGTGGCCGCTGGCCTGTGCCGATGGCCGCCAACTGGAGATCGTTCCAGGGCTGACCACCAACAGCGGCGAAACCCAGCGCCACCTGTGCCTGCACGGCAACGGCATCGCCTGCCTGTCGGACTTTATGAGTGATGAAGACGTCAAACGCGGGGATCTGGTCCCCCTGTTGGTGGAGGACACGCTGCCACTCGAAATGCCGATCAACGCGGTGTACTACAGCGATAGCGCCGTCAGTAACCGCCTGCGCAGCTTTATCGATTTTATCAGCGAGCGGTTAAAGTGATAAAAAAGGCGCTCTCTAGAGCGCCTGAGGTCATCATATCTGAAGATTAGTCCCAATCGGGTGCCAGACCTTCCGGGCTGACCAACCGGCCGTTGCTTTCCAGCGCGGCAATCTGTGCCATATCTTCATCACTCAGCTGTAGCTGCTGCGCTAGCAGGTTGCTTTCCAGGTTTTCACGCTTGGTCGAGGAAGGGATCACCGCGTAGCCGAGCTTCAGCGCCCAGGCCAGGACCACCTGTGCCGGCGTCGCATTGTGCCGCGCCGCGATACGCTTTATCGTCTCCTCCTGCAACGCTTTGCCATACGCCAGCGTCATATAAGAGGTGATGGCAATGCCATGCTGCCGTGCGAACGCCACCACTTTTTCATTCTGCAAGAACGGCGACAGTTCGATCTGGTTGGTTGCGATCTGATCGGCACCGACCGCGTCAATCGCCTGCTGCATCAGATCGACCGTGAAATTGGATACCCCTATCTGACGGGTTAGCCCCAATCGCTTGGCTTCCAGCAATTCAGCCATAAACTCGGCGACCGGCACCTCATCGTTTGGCGATGGCCAGTGAATCAATGTCAGATCGACATACGAGGTCTGCAGTTTGACCAAGCTGTCTCGCAGGCTGGGAATTAATGACCCCTTGGCCAGATTCGCGATCCAGATTTTGGTCGTGATGAACAGCTCGTCACGCGGCACACCGCTGGCGGCGATAGCCTGGCCGACGGCCGCTTCGTTTTCATAGATCTGTGCGGTATCGATAGCCCGATAGCCCAGTTCCAGCGCCGTGCTTACCGAGTCGATAACGACCTGATCCTGAAGGCGGAAAGTACCTAAACCAAATGCAGGAATGCTCACAATGTTTACTCTCTCATTAGTGGATAAATAGCGATGCGAAGAGTATGGCAATATTTTTAGTGAGCAAAAATGCCAGGTTCGGCATAAAACTTTTGCCTAGCAGGCAACAATATTGAGAAAAAGCGGCAGGAGCGGTGGAAAATTCGACGATATTTCGTGAATTTTGCATATGAAAAAGCCCTGAGTCAGAGACTCAGGGTTTATCAATTAAGTGGCGGAACGGACGGGGCTCGAACCCGCGACCCCCTGCGTGACAGGCAGGTATTCTAACCAACTGAACTACCGCTCCACCGATTCTTTTACGTTGCATCTCTCGATGCCGGCAAAATCGCGCTCTGCGAATTGCGCATTACCAGTCGTCACACTGATAACGTTTATTTGATGCCTGGCAGTGTCCTACTCTCGCATGGGGAGACCCCACACTACCATCGGCGCTACGGCGTTTCACTTCTGAGTTCGGCATGGGGTCAGGTGGGACCACCGCGCTATTGCCGCCAGGCAAATTCGTTTTATTCCAACCGCTTCACTCTCGTGTCGCCATCAGAACCAATCTCGGAACTTCGCTGAAAATCTCTCTAAAAACACCTTCGGTGTTGTAAGGTTAAGCCTCACGGATCATTAGTACTGGTTAGCTCAATGCATCGCTGCACTTACACACCCAGCCTATCAACGTCTTAGTCTTAAACGTTCCTTCAGGGGCCTTAAAGGCCCAGGGAAGACTCATCTTGAGGCAAGTTTCGCGCTTAGATGCTTTCAGCGCTTATCTTTTCCGCACTTAGCTACCGGGCAATGCCATTGGCATGACAACCCGAACACCAGTGGTGCGTTCACTCCGGTCCTCTCGTACTAGGAGCAACCCCTCTCAATCTTCCAACGCCCACGGCAGATAGGGACCGAACTGTCTCACGACGTTCTAAACCCAGCTCGCGTACCACTTTAAATGGCGAACAGCCATACCCTTGGGACCTACTTCAGCCCCAGGATGTGATGAGCCGACATCGAGGTGCCAAACACCGCCGTCGATATGAACTCTTGGGCGGTATCAGCCTGTTATCCCCGGAGTACCTTTTATCCGTTGAGCGATGGCCCTTCCATTCAGAACCACCGGATCACTAAGACCTACTTTCGTACCTGCTCGAGCCGTCACTCTCGCAGTCAAGCTAGCTTATGCCTTTGCACTAACCTCACGATGTCCGACCGTGATTAGCTAACCTTCGTGCTCCTCCGTTACTCTTTGGGAGGAGACCGCCCCAGTCAAACTACCCACCAGACACTGTCCTCACCCCAGATTATGGGGCCGAGTTAGAACATCAAACATTAAAGGGTGGTATTTCAAGGATGGCTCCACGCAGACTGGCGTCCACGCTTCAAAGCCTCCCACCTATCCTACACATCAAGGCTCAATGTTCAGTGTCAAGCTATAGTAAAGGTTCACGGGGTCTTTCCGTCTTGCCGCGGGTACACTGCATCTTCACAGCGAGTTCAATTTCACTGAGTCTCGGGTGGAGACAGCCTGGCCATCATTACGCCATTCGTGCAGGTCGGAACTTACCCGACAAGGAATTTCGCTACCTTAGGACCGTTATAGTTACGGCCGCCGTTTACTGGGGCTTCGATCAAGAGCTTCGCCTTGCGGCTGACCCCATCAATTAACCTTCCAGCACCGGGCAGGCGTCACACCGTATACGTCCACTTTCGTGTTTGCACAGTGCTGTGTTTTTATTAAACAGTTGCAGCCAGCTGGTATCTTCGACTGGCTTCAGCTCCATCCGCAAGGGACTTCACCTACATGCCAGCGTGCCTTCTCCCGAAGTTACGGCACCATTTTGCCTAGTTCCTTCACCCGAGTTCTCTCAAGCGCCTTGGTATTCTCTACCTGACCACCTGTGTCGGTTTGGGGTACGATTTAATGTTACCTAGAGCTTAGAGGCTTTTCCTGGAAGCAGGGCATCAACTACTTCTGCACCGTAGTGCATCGTCATCACGCCTCAGGGTTGGTATGCAACCGGATTTACCAGGTCACACCCCCTACACGCTTAAACCGGGACAACCGTCGCCCGGCTAGCCTAGCCTTCTCCGTCCCCCCTTCGCAGTAACACCAAGTACAGGAATATTAACCTGTTTCCCATCGACTACGCTTTTCAGCCTCGCCTTAGGGGTCGACTCACCCTGCCCCGATTAACGTTGGACAGGAACCCTTGGTCTTCCGGCGAGCGGGCTTTTCACCCGCTTTATCGTTACTTATGTCAGCATTCGCACTTCTGATACCTCCAGCAACCCTCACAGGCCACCTTCAACGGCTTACAGAACGCTCCCCTACCCAACAACGCCTAAGCGTCGCTGCCGCAGCTTCGGTGCATGGTTTAGCCCCGTTACATCTTCCGCGCAGGCCGACTCGACCAGTGAGCTATTACGCTTTCTTTAAATGATGGCTGCTTCTAAGCCAACATCCTGGCTGTCTATGCCTTCCCACATCGTTTCCCACTTAACCATGACTTTGGGACCTTAGCTGGCGGTCTGGGTTGTTTCCCTCTTCACGACGGACGTTAGCACCCGCCGTGTGTCTCCCGTGATAACATTCTTCGGTATTCGGAGTTTGCATCGGTTTGGTAAGCCGGGATGGCCCCCTAGCCGAAACAGTGCTCTACCCCCGAAGATGAGTTCACGAGGCGCTACCTAAATAGCTTTCGGGGAGAACCAGCTATCTCCCGGTTTGATTGGCCTTTCACCCCCAGCCACAAGTCATCCGCTAATTTTTCAACATTAGTCGGTTCGGTCCTCCAGTTAGTGTTACCCAACCTTCAACCTGCCCATGGCTAGATCACCGGGTTTCGGGTCTATACCTTGCAACTATTCGCCCAGTTAAGACTCGGTTTCCCTACGGCTCCCCTATACGGTTAACCTTGCTACAAAATATAAGTCGCTGACCCATTATACAAAAGGTACGCAGTCACACCACGAAGGTGCTCCCACTGCTTGTACGTACACGGTTTCAGGTTCTATTTCACTCCCCTCGCCGGGGTTCTTTTCGCCTTTCCCTCACGGTACTGGTTCACTATCGGTCAGTCAGGAGTATTTAGCCTTGGAGGATGGTCCCCCCATATTCAGACAGGATGTCACGTGTCCCGCCCTACTCATCGAACTCACGACCTGTGCATTTTAGTGTACGGGGCTATCACCCTTTGCTGCGCGACTTTCCAGACGCTTCCACTAACACACAAGCCGATTCAGGTTCTGGGCTCCTCCCCGTTCGCTCGCCGCTACTGGGGGAATCTCGGTTGATTTCTTTTCCTCGGGGTACTTAGATGTTTCAGTTCCCCCGGTTCGCCTCATGCCACTATGTATTCATGACATGATAGTGTGTCGAAACACACTGGGTTTCCCCATTCGGGTATCGCCGGTTGTAACGGTTCATATCACCTTACCGACGCTTTTCGCAGATTAGCACGCCCTTCATCGCCTCTGACTGCCTAGGCATCCACCGTGTACGCTTAGTCACTTAACCTCACAACCCGAAGATGTTTCCATCGTTCGCGCTGCAAACATTTGAGAGACTCTATGACAGGTTACTCTTTACCCCAGTACTTCTACGGAGGGATAAATTTCAGCCGTCATGTTTCAATTTTCAGCTTGTTCCAGATTGTTAAAGAGCAATATCTTAAACATGACTCGCAAGTCATCTTTAAGATTTTTTCGGCCTGTCGTGACCGGTGATAATGTCTTTCACTCATTATCGGAATGGCGTCCCCAAGGGGATTCGAACCCCTGTTACAGCCGTGAAAGG
Organism: Serratia sp. SSNIH1; assembly: GCF_002935055.1. Classification (NCBI taxonomy): domain Bacteria; kingdom Pseudomonadati; phylum Pseudomonadota; class Gammaproteobacteria; order Enterobacterales; family Yersiniaceae; genus Serratia; species Serratia sp. SSNIH1. The sequence continues at coordinate 1,355,009 of NZ_CP026383.1, read as the reverse complement.
GCAGTGTCCTAGGCCTCTAGACGATGGGGACACGAAAATCCGATTAAACTGAATAACTTAATCGGTTCGTATCAGCATGAGTAACTCATGGCATCAACAGGTAGCGCTTTGCTCGTTACTTTTTCATCAGACAATCTGTGTGAGCACGCCACTCGAACTAATATCTTTAGGTAAGGAGGTGATCCAACCGCAGGTTCCCCTACGGTTACCTTGTTACGACTTCACCCCAGTCATGAATCACAAAGTGGTAAGCGCCCTCCCGAAGGTTAAGCTACCTACTTCTTTTGCAACCCACTCCCATGGTGTGACGGGCGGTGTGTACAAGGCCCGGGAACGTATTCACCGTAGCATTCTGATCTACGATTACTAGCGATTCCGACTTCATGGAGTCGAGTTGCAGACTCCAATCCGGACTACGACATACTTTATGAGGTCCGCTTGCTCTCGCGAGGTCGCTTCTCTTTGTATATGCCATTGTAGCACGTGTGTAGCCCTACTCGTAAGGGCCATGATGACTTGACGTCATCCCCACCTTCCTCCAGTTTATCACTGGCAGTCTCCTTTGAGTTCCCGGCCGAACCGCTGGCAACAAAGGATAAGGGTTGCGCTCGTTGCGGGACTTAACCCAACATTTCACAACACGAGCTGACGACAGCCATGCAGCACCTGTCTCAGAGTTCCCGAAGGCACCAAAGCATCTCTGCTAAGTTCTCTGGATGTCAAGAGTAGGTAAGGTTCTTCGCGTTGCATCGAATTAAACCACATGCTCCACCGCTTGTGCGGGCCCCCGTCAATTCATTTGAGTTTTAACCTTGCGGCCGTACTCCCCAGGCGGTCGATTTAACGCGTTAGCTCCGGAAGCCACGCCTCAAGGGCACAACCTCCAAATCGACATCGTTTACAGCGTGGACTACCAGGGTATCTAATCCTGTTTGCTCCCCACGCTTTCGCACCTGAGCGTCAGTCTTCGTCCAGGGGGCCGCCTTCGCCACCGGTATTCCTCCAGATCTCTACGCATTTCACCGCTACACCTGGAATTCTACCCCCCTCTACGAGACTCTAGCTTGCCAGTTTCAAATGCAGTTCCCAGGTTGAGCCCGGGGATTTCACATCTGACTTAACAAACCGCCTGCGTGCGCTTTACGCCCAGTAATTCCGATTAACGCTTGCACCCTCCGTATTACCGCGGCTGCTGGCACGGAGTTAGCCGGTGCTTCTTCTGCGAGTAACGTCAATTGGTGAACGTATTAAGTTCACCACCTTCCTCCTCGCTGAAAGTGCTTTACAACCCGAAGGCCTTCTTCACACACGCGGCATGGCTGCATCAGGCTTGCGCCCATTGTGCAATATTCCCCACTGCTGCCTCCCGTAGGAGTCTGGACCGTGTCTCAGTTCCAGTGTGGCTGGTCATCCTCTCAGACCAGCTAGGGATCGTCGCCTAGGTGAGCCATTACCCCACCTACTAGCTAATCCCATCTGGGCACATCTGATGGCAAGAGGCCCGAAGGTCCCCCTCTTTGGTCTTGCGACGTTATGCGGTATTAGCTACCGTTTCCAGTAGTTATCCCCCTCCATCAGGCAGTTTCCCAGACATTACTCACCCGTCCGCCGCTCGTCACCCAGGGAGCAAGCTCCCCTGTGCTACCGCTCGACTTGCATGTGTTAAGCCTGCCGCCAGCGTTCAATCTGAGCCATGATCAAACTCTTCAATTAAAAGCTTGATTTGCTTCCACTCGAGAAGCGATGCTCAAAGATTTACTGCATGAATTTTACTTCAGTTAGTCACTCTTCAAGACTTGATATTTTTTTGCATCCGAAGATGCTGGATATCGTCTTGTGGAGTGCCCACACAGATTGTCTGATAAATTGTTAAAGAGCAGTGCCGAGAAACTCATCGGCGCGGGCTGCGTATATTACGCTTTTCACCCAGAGAGTCAAGCGTTTATTTCGCTTTCGTCTCGCTGACCCGGCGGCTTCTCAGTCGTTGTTCCCGGTCAGTGGAGGCGCATTATAGGGAGTTCTCGGCGGGCCGCAACCCCTAATTGCAAAAAACTTTTCAAGCGCTCAAATAACCACCAAAAATGCCTTTTTAGGATGTTTATTAGTCAAAAAATGCTGGTTTTAGGGCAGTAATAGCGGCAACCCCTGTAAATAGGGACAAACGAAGATAAAGAAAAGGGAGCGGTCCCCCGCTCCCTTTCATCTTTATTATCCTTAATCGCCGTTATTGGCGAGCAACGATATGGTCGTTTTCCACATCCAGCGTGACCAGCTTGCCGGGGATCAGCTTACCGGACAGGATTTGCTGCGCCAGCGGATTCTCGATCTCCTGCTGAATAGCGCGTTTCAACGGACGCGCACCATACACAGGGTCGTAACCGGTTTTGCTCAACAGCGCCAGGGCCGGTTCGGTCATGGTCACTTCGTAACCGCGCTCTTCCAAACGCTTGTACAGACGCGACAGCTGAATCTTGGCAATTGCAGCAATGTGTTTCTCGCCCAGCGGATGGAACACCACCACTTCGTCGATACGGTTGATGAACTCCGGACGGAAGTGGTGACTCACCATCTCCATCACCGACTCTTTCATCTGTGCGTAGTTCATCTGACCGAAATGCTCCTGGATAAGATCGGAGCCCAGGTTGGACGTCATGATCACCACGGTATTGCGGAAATCGACGGTACGGCCTTGACCATCGGTCAGTCGGCCGTCATCCAACACCTGCAACAGAATATTGAATACGTCCGGGTGCGCTTTCTCGACTTCATCCAGCAGAATCACCGAATAAGGCCGGCGGCGCACGGCCTCCGTGAGGTAACCGCCCTCTTCATAGCCGACATAACCCGGAGGCGCGCCGACCAGACGAGAAACGGAGTGTTTCTCCATAAACTCGGACATGTCGATACGCACCATGGCGTCGTCGCTGTCGAACAGGAACGAAGCCAGCGCTTTGCAGAGCTCGGTTTTCCCCACCCCGGTCGGGCCGAGGAACAGGAACGAACCGATCGGCCGGTTAGGATCGGACAACCCGGCGCGGCTGCGGCGGATAGCATTCGAGACCGCGCTGACCGCTTCGTCCTGGCCAATAACCCGCGAATGCAGCTCTTGCTCCAGGCGCAGCAGTTTGTCACGCTCCCCTTCCAGCATTCTGGCCACCGGGATACCGGTCGCACGCGCCAGCACTTCGGCAATCTCCGCATCGGTCACCCGGTTGCGCAGCAGCTTCATGCTCTTGCCTTCGGCCTGCGTGGCGGCGGCGAGCTGTTTCTCCAGCTCAGGAATTTTGCCGTACTGCAGTTCCGACATCCGCCCCAGATCGCCGACGCGGCGCGCCTGCTCCAGGGTGATTTTGGCCTGTTCGAGTTCGGCCTTGATGTTCTGGGTGCCGGAGAGCGAGGCTTTTTCCGCTTTCCACTCTTCTTCCAGCTCCGAATATTCGCGCTCTTTCTGTCCCAGCTCGTCGCTGAGCATGTCCAGGCGTTTCTTGCTGGCGTCGTCAGACTCTTTATTCAACGCCTGTTGTTCCAGCTTCAACTGAATGATGCGGCGTTCAAGCCTGTCGAGCGATTCCGGCTTGGAATCCATCTGCATACGAATGCTGGACGCCGCTTCGTCGATTAGGTCGATAGCCTTGTCCGGCAATTGACGATCGGCGATATAACGGTGCGAAAGCGTTGCCGCCGCCACGATGGCCGGGTCGGTGATCTGCACGTGGTGGTGCAGTTCGTAACGCTCTTTCAAGCCGCGCAGGATAGCGATGGTGTCTTCCACGCTCGGCTCCGCCACATACACTTTCTGGAAACGACGTTCGAGCGCCGCATCCTTCTCTATATACTGACGATACTCGTCGAGCGTAGTCGCACCGACACAGTGCAGCTCGCCGCGCGCCAGCGCCGGTTTGAGCATGTTGCCCGCATCCATCGCGCCATCCGCCTTACCGGCGCCGACCATGGTGTGCAGTTCGTCGATAAACAGGATAACGCTGCCTTCCTGCTTGGCCAGATCGTTGAGCACGCCTTTCAGGCGCTCTTCAAACTCGCCGCGGTACTTGGCACCGGCGATCAAGGCGCCCATATCGAGGGACAATACGCGCTTGTGCTTCAGCCCTTCCGGCACTTCGCCGTTGATGATGCGCTGCGCCAGGCCTTCGACGATGGCGGTTTTACCCACGCCGGGTTCGCCGATCAGCACCGGGTTGTTTTTGGTACGGCGCTGCAGCACCTGGATGGTGCGGCGGATCTCTTCATCACGGCCGATTACCGGGTCAAGTTTGCCCTGCTCGGCGCGTTCGGTCAGATCGATCGTGTATTTCTTCAATGCTTGCCGTTGGTCTTCGGCGCCTTGGTCTTCCACGCTGTCACCGCCTCTCATTTGTTCAATGGCTTTGCTGATTTTGTCGGCCGTTGCGCCGGCCGCTTTCAACAAGTCGGTCAACGAGCCGCGGTCTTCCAGCACCGCAAGCACAAACAGCTCGGAAGAAATGAATTTGTCCGCGCGCTTCTGCGCCAGCTTGTCGCACAGGTTCAAGACGCGCACCAGCTCGTGGGACGGTTGAACGTCGCCACCGGTACCTTCTACCTGCGGTAAACGGGACAGCGCCTGTTCGATTTCGGTGCGCACGCGCCCGGCATCGATACCTGCGGAAGTTAATAGTGGACGAACCGTGCCCCCTTCCTGATTGAGCAGGGCGCTCATCAGATGTAGCGGTTCAATAAACTGGTTGTCGTGCCCAAGGGCTAGTGACTGGGCATCGGCGAGGGCAAGCTGGAATTTGTTGGTAAGACGATCCAGACGCATAACACCTCCAAGATGGGTCGAAATTGCTACTGGAGATTAAATGAGGTCATCCCTCAAATTTTCAAGGTTATCTCGACGCTAAATTTTCGGTACAACGCCATGCGTCGTTGGATCGTCCTAATTCAATAGGTTATATCAGCCAGATTAAACTTGCCAGACGTCCGGTTATTCCATCGCGTCGATAGGAGAAAAAATGACTCTTTTCGTTAACCGTGCAGCGGTCGCCGCCATAGATGGCCTGCACGCCTGCCCGCAACAAACGTTGGCGCGCCAGTAAGTAAATATTAGCCAAAAACTTATCGCCGTGCGGCGTAAACGCCGCCGCGGCTTCGGCGTCTTCCGCGATAAAGGCGGCACGCACCTCCGGCCCGACTTCAAACTGCTGCGGGCCGATCGCCGGCCCCAGCCAGGCGCGGATCTGGCCCGGTGCGGCGCTGAACGCCGCCACGGTTTGCTCCAGCACGCCGTGGCATAGCCCACGCCAGCCGGCGTGGGCGGCGGCCACTTCGTCGCCGTGCTGCGAGCAGAACAGCACCGGCAGACAATCCGCCGTCATCACGGCACACACCTGCCCAGGCACGTTGCTGTACACCGCATCCGCCCGCAGATCGGCGGGCGGATGCCCCGTCAACGTCACCACGCGGGTGCCGTGTACCTGCTCAAGCCACACCGGCATCTGCGGCAAGCCGGCGACGGTAACCAACCGTTCCCGATTGCGCTTCACCGCTTGCTCCTCGTCACCGACGTGGGTGCCGAGATTCAGCGAGTCATAAGGCGGCAGGCTGGTGCCGCCGCCGCGCGTGGTGCTGCAGGCCTTAACGCCGGGAGGCAACGGCCAGTCGGGCAGAATGAGTGAATTCATTACCAGTCCATCTGATCTTTGAATTCTTCGGTGTCCGCCTTCAGCGCGTTGATCAGATCGACCATGTCCTGCGGCAGCGGCGCATGCCACTCCATCTGGATGCCGCTGATCGGGTGGTACAAACGCAGCATGGTGGCATGCAGCGCCTGACGGTCAAAGCCGCGCAGCGTGTTGATGAAGGCTTCCGAAGCGCCCTTCGGCGGACGTGGACGGCCGCCGTACAGCGGATCACCCACCAGCGGATGGCTGATATAGGCCATGTGTACGCGGATCTGGTGAGTACGGCCGGTTTCCAGGCGCAGGCGCAGTCGGGTGTGCGCACGGAAGTGTTCCATGATGCGGTAGTGCGTCACCGCCGGTTTACCCATCGGGTGTACCGCCATGTGGGTGCGCTTGGTGGAGTGACGCGCGATTGGCTCTTCTACCGTGCCGCCGGCGGTCATGGTGCCGATCGCCACCGCTTCGTATTCACGGGTAATTTCACGCGCCTGCAGCGCTTCCACCAGCCGGGTTTGCGCCGGCACGGTTTTCGCCACCACCATCAGACCGGTGGTGTCTTTATCCAGACGGTGCACGATGCCGGCACGCGGCACGTCGGCGATTTCCGGGTAATGATGCAGCAACGCATTGAGCACCGTGCCGTCCGGGTTACCGGCGCCAGGGTGCACCACCAAATCGCGCGGTTTGTTGATCACCAGGATGTCACTGTCTTCATAGACGATATCCAGCGCGATATCCTGTGGCTCCCAACGCGCCTCTTCTTCAATCTGTGCATCGATGGCGACGGTCTCTCCGCCCAGCACCTTCTCTTTCGGTTTATTTGACGTTTTGCCATTGACCTTCACCCGATCGCCCAGGATCCACTCTTTTATGCGAGATCGTGAATAATCAGGGAACAATTCGGCCAAAGCCTGATCTAAACGTTGTCCGAGTTGAGATTCGGCCACCGTTGCGGTGAGTTGTACTTGTTGTGCCATATGCAGCTTCTTCGTTAACGTTGGGTTTTCACGGCGATGCCGTTTAATATAATGTGCTATTGTACCTGGTCTTTGTCGGGAGCTTAACGGACAGTCTCCCGGAATAACACCCTGAGGATAATCAAAACGTCATGACGCGTATGAAATATCTGGTGGCGGCAGCCACGTTGAGCCTGGCGCTGGCAGGTTGCTCCACATCCAAGGATGCGGTTCCCGACAACCCACCTTCGGAAATCTATGCTACCGCGCAGCAAAAACTGCAGGACGGTAACTTCAAGGGCGCGATTACGCAACTCGAAGCGTTAGATAACCGCTATCCTTTCGGGCCGTATTCCCAGCAGGTCCAGCTGGATTTGATTTACGCCTACTATAAGGCTGCCGACTTGCCGATGGCTCAGGCATCCATCGATCGCTTCATGCGTCTGAACCCGACGCACCCGAACATCGATTACGTGATGTACATGCGCGGCCTGACCGACATGGCGCTCGATGACAGCGCACTGCAGGGCTTCTTCGGGGTTGACCGTTCTGACCGCGATCCTCAGCACGCTCGCGCTGCGTTCCGCGACTTCAGCCAGTTGATTCAGCAATACCCGAACAGCCAATACGCGACCGACGCCAACAAGCGTTTGGTGTATCTGAAAGACCGTTTGGCCAAGTATGAGCTTTCGGTGGCGGAATACTACACTAAACGCGGTGCTTACGTCGCGGTCGTTAATCGCGCCGAGCAGATGTTGCGTGAATTCCCGGATACCAAAGCGACGCACGACGTGTTGCCGCTGATGGAAAATGCCTACAAGCAGCTGCAGCTGAACGGCCAGGCTGACAAAGTGGCCAAAGTGATCGCCGCCAACCCGCAATAACCGCGCGTCGGCAACGACAGAAAAACAAAACGGCAGCCTCGGCTGCCGTTTTCATTGGCGTGGAGCGGTTTTTTACTGGAGAAATACACAAGTAAAAACACGGTGTTAGCTAGCGCTCCTCACCGGTCAACTCATCGATAATGCGCCATCCGGCGACAACTCTCAAGCATTAGATAACCAATTCAGATGCTGAATCACAGATTGAACTAACTTTGCAAAAAGTGACAAAAAATCGTGATTTACATCACGCATTTAAACAAAAAGCGGGGTATGCTGGATTCACCAAGACGGAAAGACAGAGAGGTAAGTTATATGACATTGAACATTACCAGCAAACAAATGGATATCACTCCCGCAATCCGCAATCACGTCGAAGACCGTCTCACCAAACTGGAAAAATGGCAGACCCAGCTGATAAACCCGCATATCGTCTTATCCAAAGAACCGCAGGGGTTTGTCGCCGACGCTACCATTACCACGCCTAACGGCCCGCTGGTCGCCAGCGCCAAACATGACGACATGTACACCGCCGTTAATGAGCTGATCGCCAAGCTGGAACGCCAGCTTAACAAGGTGCAGCACAAAGGCGAAGCGCGCCGCTGCAATGCCAGCGTGAAAGACATCGTGCCGGAAGTCACGCAAGAGCAAGAATAACCGTCCGACAGCGATTGCCACATCAAACGCGCCCGAGGGCGCGTTTTTTGTCGGGTATTTTTGTTGACGGGGTAAAAGCCAGCGGTTACTTTAAAACCTGATCGCATTAACCTTAGGTAGACCATGCCACGCACACCGTTTTTCTTCGCATTCTTTTTTACCTTCCCCTGACTGGGAGGCGTTTCGTCGTGTGAGAAAGAATGCGAAGACGAACAACAAGGCCTCCTGGAAACAGGGGGCTTTTTTTATGGCTATTTAACAACGAATAAGAACTGAAGGCGGAAGCTGATTATGACTGACAACCCGTTATTGGTGCTGCGCGAGCGCATCAGCGCACTGGACTTGAAACTGTTGGCCCTGCTGGCGGAACGCCGTGAGCTGGCGATCGAAGTCGGCAGGACCAAGCTGCACTCTCACCGCCCGATCCGCGATAAAGAACGCGAGCGCGACCTGCTGGACGCGCTGATCGCCGCCGCCAAACCTTACGACCTGGACGGCTTCTACGTCACCCGCCTGTTCCAACTGATCATTGAAGACTCCGTTCTGACCCAGCAGGCGCTGCTGCAGCACCAGCTCAACCCCGTCAGCCAGCACTCCGCCCGCATCGCCTTCCTCGGCCCGAAAGGCTCTTACTCGCATCTGGCTGCGCGCCAATACGCTGCCCGCCACTTCGATCGGTTGATCGAATGCGGCTGCCAGAAGTTTCAGGATATCTTCGCCCAGGTGGAAACCGGCCAAGCGGACTACGCGATTCTGCCGATCGAGAACACCAGCTCCGGCTCGATTAACGAGGTGTACGATCTGCTGCAACACACCAGTCTGTCGATCGTCGGTGAACTGACCAACCCGATCAACCACTGCGTTCTGGTGGCCGGAGACAGCGATTTGAGCCAGATTGAAACCGTCTACAGCCACCCGCAGCCGTTCCAGCAGTGCAGCCAGTTCCTGAACCGCTTCCCGCACTGGAAAATCGAATACACCGAAAGCACCGCCGCCGCGATGGAGAAAGTCGCCAAGCTGAATTCACCGAAGGTAGCGGCGCTGGGCAGCGAAGCCGGCGGCGCACTGTACGGGCTGCAGGTGCTGGAACACAACCTCGCCAACCAGCAACAGAACATCACCCGCTTTATCGTCCTGGCGCGTAAAGCGATTGATGTCTCCGAACAGGTACCGGCCAAAACCACGCTGATCATGGCGACCGGCCAGCAATCCGGCGCACTGGTCGAAGCACTGCTGGTACTGCGCGACAACGGCATCATCATGACCAAGCTGGAGTCACGCCCGATCAACGGCAATCCGTGGGAAGAGATGTTTTATATCGATGTGCAGGCCAATCTGCGTGCCGACGCGATGCAAAAAGCGCTGCGCGATCTGGCACCAATCACCCGCTCGCTGAAGGTACTGGGCTGTTACCCGAGCGACACCGTGGTGCCGGTCAACCCATCCTGAAACCATAAAAAAAGGGTTCGGCCAAGCCGAACCCTTTACCTTTACGTTTACGTTTACCGCCCGCGTTTTACTGCCGGCTGTCGTTAGCCTGCCGCAACAGCGTGCGGCTCTCCACCAGGAAGCGCTGGGCGTAATCGCCGAACCAGTGCTCCACCTTGCGGAAACTGTCGATAAACGCCTGTTTGTCGCCATGCTCCAACAACTTTATCGCCTCGCCGAAGCGTTGGTAGTAACGCTTAATCAGCGCCACGTTTTCCTCCGACGACATAATGATGTCGGCGTACAGTTGCGGATCCTGCGCAAACAGGCGGCCAACCATCGCCAACTCCAGCCGGTAGATCGGCGAGGAGAGCGCCAGCAGCTGCTCCAATTGCACGTTCTCTTCCGCCAGGTGCAGCCCGTAGGCAAAGGTGGCGAAGTGCCGCAGCGCCTGAATAAACGCCATGTTCTGATCGTGTTCGACCGCGCTGATGCGATGCAGCCGTGCCCCCCACACCTGCAGTTGTTCAAGCAACCACTGGTAAGCCTCCGGCCGGCGGCCATCGCAGTAGACCACTACCTGCTTCGCCACGCTGCCAACGTCCGGGCCGAACATCGGGTGCAGCCCCACCACCGGGCCGCTGTGCACCGCCAGCATCGCATGCAGCGGACGGTTCTTCACCGACGCCAAATCCACCAGAATACAGTCGTCGGGCAACGTTGGCAGGCGGCTTATCACCTGCTCTGTCACATGGATCGGCACGCTGACGATCACCATGCCGGCGTCGGCCAACAGCTGTTCCGCCTGCGGCCAATCTTCCTGATCCAATACCCTGACCTGATAACCCGACAGCGTCAGCAGACGGTTGAACAACCGGCCCATCTGGCCGTTGCCGCCGATGATGACGATCGGCCTCAGCTGCGGGCACAGGGTTTTAAAGCCTTTATCGTTCTCGCTGACGTATGATTCGCGCATCACGCGGCGCAAGACGTCCTCGATCAAATCCGGCGGCACCCCGAGGTTTTCCGCCTCCTGACGGCGCGAGGCCAGCATCGCCGCCTCGCGCTCCGGCACATAAACCGGTAAACCGTGGCGGCTTTTCACCTCCCCCACTTCCGCTACCAGATGCAGGCGTTTTGCCAGCAGATCCAGCAACGCTTTGTCCACCTCGTCGATTTGATCGCGCAGCGCGGTCAGTTCTGCCACCATAACTTACTTTTCTCCCGTGCGTGCCGTCAGCACAGCGCCGAGTTCCTGATGCATATGACGCAGCAGCGTTTCCGTGCTCTCCCAGTCGATGCAGGCGTCGGTGACGGACACACCGTAACGCATGTCTGCACGCGGCTGTTCGGAAGACTGATTGCCCTCATGCAGATGGCTCTCCAGCATAATGCCGGTGATCGAACGGTTGCCCGCTTTGATCTGCTCCACCACGGACTCGGCCACCGCCGGCTGACGGCGATAGTCTTTATTCGAGTTGCCATGGCTGCAATCTATCATCAAGGACGGATGGAGTCCCGCCTCGAGCATCTGTTTTTCACAGGCCGCAACGTGCTCAGCGCTGTAGTTCGGGGTTTTGCCGCCGCGCAGGATCACGTGCCCGTCCGGATTGCCCTGGGTCTGCAGCAGGCAAACCTGGCCCGCCTGGTTGATGCCGACGAAGCGGTGCGGCATAGCGGCGGCGCGCATGGCGTTGATGGCGGTACCCAGACTGCCGTCGGTGCCGTTTTTGAACCCGACCGGCATCGACAGGCCGGAAGCCATTTCGCGGTGGGTCTGCGATTCGGTGGTGCGCGCGCCGATCGCCGACCAGCTGAACAAGTCCCCCAGGTACTGCGGGCTGTTCGGATCCAACGCTTCGGTAGCCAACGGCAAGCCCATGCCCACCAGATCCAGCAACAGGCGACGCGCGATATGCAGGCCTGCTTCAACGTCAAACGAACCGTCCATGTACGGATCGTTGATTAAACCTTTCCAGCCGACAGTGGTTCTGGGTTTTTCAAAATAGACGCGCATAACGATATACAGCTGATCGCTCAAGTCAGCCGCCAGGATTTTCAAACGACGGGCGTAGTCCAGCGCCGCATCCGGATCGTGGATCGAACAAGGCCCGCACACCACCAACAGGCGATGATCGCGCCCCTGCAAAATGTTGGCGATGGTGTTGCGCGCGGTGGCGATTTCATTTTCGTCGTCGGCGCTAAGCGGGAACTGATTCTTCAGCTCCTCCGGCGTGATGAGAACCTGTTCTGCACTGATGTGTACGTTATTGAGCGCGTCTTTTTGCATGATGCTATTCCTGTCGTTTGGCGTTATGCGTTGAAATGGAACATTGAGCGTTTCAGGGCTCTACCTTATCACGCAATGTAAAGTTTTCAATCCAATTTCCGTAAATAAAAAATTACCGTGCTTTTACTTATGAAAAAACATGTATAAAAACATCACAAAAACACAATTAAATACATTTAATTCAATGTCATAATTAAATGACAAGATCATCAAAACGCACCTATGCCCCCTGCCAATCAAAATTCAGGACGTAAACATATATGTACAATCGATTTTACAGGGAAGATAAACCGCCCGTCTCGGCACCCACGAACGGGCAGTAGCGGATACCGTCAGACTCAGCACGAAATGCCGCCGAAAGCGATGAATTTAAGTAGAAGAAAAGCGAATAAATGAGGAATAAAAATTAAAAACTTAAGCTAATGGCGGCTATTTTTGTCGCCGAAGTGAACCGATATAATGTGACCGTCATCAACAATAACCACCCTTAACAACTGGATCCAAGATGCTCTCTTCTCGCGCTCGTCGCGCTTTTCCGCTGTATATTTGCTGCTTAACGACTTTCACCAGTGTTTCAGCCCTTGCCGACAATACGCTTTTCACCGCGATGGACGATCCGGCCACCGCCAAGAAACCGTTCGAAGGCAACGTACAGGCGGGCTACAACGCCCAGTCCGGCAACTCGCAAAGCTCCACCCTGTTGGCCAACACCAACATGACCTGGTTCAATACCGACGCGGCATATAGCCTGTGGGGGGCAGCCAACAACACCACCTCCTCCAACGTGCGCTCGTCCGAAAAGTACCAGGCCGGTGGCCGTACGCGCTATAACCTGACCGATCGCAACTACCTGTTCGGCCAGGCCAGCTGGCTGAGCGACCGTTTCAACGGTTATGACTCGCGCTCTACGCTGACCGGCGGTTACGGCCGTCAACTCCTCAACGGGCCGCTCAGCGATCTGCGTGTGGAATTCGGTCCCGGCGTGCGCCATGACGAATACCACGGCGGCGGCCGCTCGACCAAAGGGCTGGCCTACGGTGCGGCCAACTATTCCTATCAGCTGACCGACAACACCAAGTTCATTCAGGGCGTTTCCGCGCTGGCGAACGAGGAAACCACGCTGAACTCGGAAAGCGCGTTGAACGTAGCGATCAACGATCGCTTCTCACTACGCGTAGCTTACACCGTGACCTATAACAGCAAGCCACCGGCCTCTGCGCCGAAGAACACCGATACCACCACCTCGGTCACGCTGGTCTACGGCCTGTAACCTCCCCCGCCCAGAATCTCTCGAAGCCCATCATCGATGGGCTTTTTTTAGGTTCATCGCGCTTTACCGGGGAACGCTGCTTTGATTTTCAGGAAGAAGTAAGCGTTATCCCGGTATCCATAGGCCATCCGCTTCATCACTTTTATCTTATTGTTCATCCCTTCCAGCACGCTGGTATTCAACCTGTGTCTGGCACTCGCGATGATGCCACCGGCATACCCTTTCAGTTTCTCGGCGAAGTGTTGCAACGCCTTGATTCCGCTTTCCTGAGACTGCCTGTACCAGCTTATCCAGCGTCTCTGCGCCTCTTGTTCACTCGGGGCGTACCACAGTTCTTTCAGCGCTGTTTTCATCAGCCAGACCACATTCAACGGCTGATTCGCCTCCAGCAACTCCGTGAGCTTTACCTCATGCCCTTCGGGCAGGTTTTCGGGGTTGCGCAGCAGCAGCCAGCGGCTGCGTTTGATGACCTGACGCGATTTTGGGTTATCACGGAGTTGATTGGCCTGGTCGACGCGGACCCGGTCGATAACCTCCCGGCCATACTTTGCCACCACATGGAACAAGTCATAGATCACTTCCGCCTGCGGGCAGTGATGCCTGACCTCCAGGTCTAACGCCGTATTCATATCCATGGCGACAGACTGGATAGCGGCACAGCCTTCAGCGCCCAGCCAGACGAAGAAGGGGCGGAAGGCCGCTCTGCTGCGGCCTTCGCCCACCCACAACACCTGTTGCGTATCCGCATCCATCACCACGGTGGCATAACGATGTCCTTTGAACAGGGCGAACTCATCCATCACCAGACGGCGGAGGGTATGGCGCTGCGGCTCTGTCCGTTCCCGCAGCAGACGCCGGTAGTCGATATTCTTGACCGTATGCCAGTGCAGGCCGGTGAGTTGTGCAACGTGCTTAATCGGCAGTAAACGGACCAGTGACTCAACCCATACGGATAGCGTCGTGGTATATCTCTGGCGTTCAGGCAACCAGCTGATTTTTTCGGTGGTGACCCCGCAATGGGGGCAACACAGGCGCCGGACGGGGACGTTGAGCCAGACGACCCAATCGAGCAGCTGGCGTTCACGCACTCGGCGGAAGGAAACATCATGCACAACAGGCACCCGCCGCTCACAACGACGACAACAGGGCATGACGGCAGCGTCAGGCTGGAGCTGGATAAGCAGGGAGTTGGCAGAAGGATGCGAGAAGGAATTGACGATAAAGCCTTCCCAGAACAGGGAGCAAAGGTTAGCATTCATAGTGACGGCAGTTTTGAAGGTTTAGGGTGTGTTTTGGCGAATACAAACCTAAACGTTCTGACTGCCGTTTTCTATTGGTTCACGCTAAAGCGCGATGAACCTTTTTTTATACCCGCCGCTCTCTCTTGCACAATCTGCTAAAAATATTCATCTCGCCCATTGACGATTTTAGCAAATAGCTTAATACTGTATGTATGAACAGTAGTTATTATCCAGCCTCGGGGCATGATGGATTTCGATAGCGAGTGGCCAACAACGCATCGATCCCCCCCAGCTCCGAGAGACTGTAAACAAAGTGAGCATAAGCTATGGAGAAAATCACCTCATTCATCACCTACGTCATGGCGCTGTTTCTCGCCTGGCTCGGCAGGCTCTCTCCGCAGGACATTGCTTTTTTAGTCGGTGCGGCGGTAGGAATCGGCACGTTTCTGGTGAACTGGTACTACCGACGTAAAAGCCTGCAGATCTTGAAGGCTATTGAGCGTAATGCGGCATCACGGAGGAAAATTTACGATGAGTGCAATCGTTAAGCGCTGCAGCGTCGCCGCCGTTTTGGCCATCGCCGTGCTGTTACCGTCATTTGGCGAGCTGCAAACCTCAGAAGCCGGCCTCAGGCTGATCGCCGATCTCGAAGGTTGCCGCCTGTCGCTTTACCAGTGCAGCGCCGGAGTGTGGACACAGGGCATTGGACACACCGCCGGCGTCATCCCGGACCAGGCTATCGATGAGCGGCAAGCCGCTGTGGATTTGGTAGACGATGTTCGCCGCACCGAGCGTGGCATGGCTGCCTGCCTGCCGCAAACGCTCCCACAAGAAACCTATGACGCGGTGATCGCCTTCGCCTTCAACGTGGGCATCAGCGCCGCCTGCCACTCCACGCTGGTCACGCTGCTGCAGCAGCGCCAGTGGCAACAGGCTTGCGATCAGTTGCCACGTTGGGTTTACGTAAACGGAAAGAAAAACAAGGGGCTGGAACAGCGACGCGCCACGGAACGCGCACTGTGCTTGCAAGGCATTGCCTCATCATGACGGGCTCGCTCGCCTAAGTGATGATGCCACAACAATTTCACTTAATTTGTTCAAGGGAGGTTCTTATGATGCACTGTCCACTATGCGGTCACGTGGCCCACACTCGCTCCAGTCGCTATCTGAGCGAGTCAACCAAAGAGCGTTACCATCAATGCCGCAACATCAACTGCAGCTGCACGTTCGCCACGCACGAATCCGTGGCACGGGTGATCGTCAAGCCCGGCGATGACATTGTCCCGGCGCAGCCGCACCCGCCGGAGAATCAGCATAAACAAAGCGCTGCCGCACTGTAATGCAAAAAGCCTGCTGATGCAGGCTTTTTGATGTCGCGACAACGTGGCCAAATCTCGCAAATGCAACGAAGCCGGATTTTCAGATAAAAAAAGGGGTTGGCATAGGCCAACCCCTGATAACTATTAACTTTTGGATGCAGCGTTAGTTAACGCGGTTCAGACGCTCTTTGATACGAGCAGCCTTACCAGTACGTTCACGCAGGTAGTACAGTTTAGCTTTACGAACGGCACCACGACGTTTAACAGTAATGCTGTCGATTACTGGGGAGTGAGTCTGGAATACGCGCTCAACACCTTCGCCGTTGGAAATCTTACGAACAGTGAATGCAGAGTGCAGACCGCGGTTACGGATAGCGATAACCACGCCCTCGAATGCCTGCAGACGTTTTTTGCTACCTTCAACGACCCATACCTTCACTTCCACGGAATCACCCGGACGGAATGCAGGTACGTCTTGTTTCATCTGCTCTTGTTCAAGTTGCTTAATAATGTTGCTCATAATATGTCTCTTACCCTAGGTAAACTGATATATCGGTCCCGTCTGATGTCAGACGTTTCCTTCATAGTCCTGTTGCCTGGCCTGATGTTCCCGTTGGAACTCAGCCAGCAACACCGCTTGCTCGTCAGTCAGAGCTAGGCTTTCTAGAAGTTCAGGTCTTCTAAGCCAGGTTCGGCCCAGCGACTGCTTTAAGCGCCAGCGACGTATCTCGGCATGGTTGCCCGACAGCAAAACCGGCGGTACTTCCATCCCTTCCAACACCTCTGGGCGGGTATAGTGCGGGCAGTCCAGCAATCCGTCGGCGAAGGAGTCTTCCTCCGCTGAGGCCTGATGGCCCAGCACACCCGGTATGAAACGGGCGACTGAATCAATCAGAGTCATCGCCGGCAGTTCCCCGCCGCTGAGAACGTAATCGCCGATTGACCATTCTTCGTCAATTTCGGTTTGGATTACGCGCTCGTCTATCCCTTCGTAACGGCCGCACACCAGAATCATCTTCTGATTGGCCGCCAGTTCGCACACGCCGGTTTGATCCAGCTTGCGCCCCTGAGGTGACAGATAAATCACCTTTGCTCCCTCGCCTGCCGCTGCTTTCGCCGCATGAATGGCTTCCCGTAAAGGTTGCACCATCATCAGCATTCCCGGGCCGCCGCCATAGGGGCGATCGTCCACGGTGCGATGCCGGTCGTAGGTGAAGTCGCGAGGACTCCAACACTGCACGCTCAGCAGGCCATTTTTTACTGCCCGGCCAGTCACCCCGTAATCGGTGATAGCGCGGAACATCTCAGGAAACAGGCTTACAATACCGATGAACACAAGCCAATCCCCTTACCGTTATTCCACTTGCTTCGACCGTTTGATCCGGGGGTCAAAAACCAGGATCCCAATCTGCCTCAATCACGCGGGCAGTGAGATCGACTTTCTTGATAACCTGCCCATGAAGAAACGGAATCAACCGCTCCTTCATGCCGAACGCATCTTTCAGGTTCGCTTTCACAACCATCACATCGTTCGAGCCGGTTTCCATCATATCGATGACTTTACCCAGCTCGTAGCCGGCGGTGGTGACTACCTGGCAGCCCATCAGGTCTTTCCAGTAGTAATCGTCACCCTCCAGCGGAGGAAGTTGCTCAGAATCCACCATAATCTCGCGATTAGTCAGCAGATTCGCCGCGTCCCGATCGTCAATGCCTTTGACCTTGATGATCAGATCCTGACTGTGGCGCTTCCAGTCTTCCAACTCGATGTGCTGCCACTGACCCGCCTGCTGGATAAACCACGGCTGATAGTCAAAAATGCTTTCGGCGTTCTCGGTGGATGAAAACACTCTGAGCCAACCACGAATGCCGTAAGCGGACCCCATTTTACCGAGTACAATCGGCTGCTTAGGCGCTACCGGTTTGAGTTGCTTGCTCATTGCCACCACCGCGACAGATTAAGCTGCTTTCTTAGCGTCTTTGATCAGCGCGTGAACGCGATCAGAAACGGTTGCACCCAGACCAACCCAGTGCTCGATGCGGTCCAGGTCCAGACGCAGTGCTTCAGCCTGACCGGAAGCGATCGGGTTGAAGAAGCCTACGCGCTCGATGAAACGACCATCACGAGCGTTGCGGCTGTCGGTCACTACTACTTGATAGAACGGACGCTTTTTAGCGCCGCCACGTGCCAAACGAATTGTTACCATAACATCCTCTTTAGTTAATAAAACAGCCGGGCCCCATTGAGGGACGGGGCCCGGTTGCAATATAAAAAGCCCGAAAATTTTACTCATTTTGGCGCAAAAAGCAATCTAAAGCGTCGATCGCAGGGGACAACTTTTGCAGCCTGTCAAATTTCGGGCGGTTTTCACCGCGAACGGCGAATGCTGAAAGCGCCCGCACTCGGCGTGCGGGAGCCCGTCAGCGGCCTGGGAAGCCCGGCGGCATCATACCTTTCATGCCGCGCATCATCTTCGCCATACCGCCTTTCTTCATCTTCTTCATCATACGCTGCATTTCGTCGAACTGCTTCAGCAAGCGGTTGACGTCCTGCACCTGCATGCCGGCCCCCATCGCGATGCGGCGCTTGCGCGAGCCCTTGATGATTTCCGGTTTGGCGCGCTCTTTCAGCGTCATCGAGTTGATGATCGCCTCCATGCGCACCAGCACTTTATCGTCCATCTGCGACTTGACGTTGTCCGGCAGCTGGCCGGCGCCCGGTAGCTTGCTCAGCATGTTGGCCATGCCGCCCATGTTGCGCATCTGCTTGAGCTGCTCCAGGAAGTCGGTCAGATCGAAACCGTCGCCCTTCTTCAGCTTGTTGGCCAACTTCTCCGCCTGCTCGCGGTCGACCTTGCTTTCGATATCTTCGATCAGCGACAGCACGTCGCCCATGCCCAGGATGCGCGATGCCACGCGATCCGGGTAGAACGGCTCCAGCGCTTCGGTCTTCTCGCCCACGCCGAGGAATTTGATCGGCTTGCCGGTGATATGACGGATGGACAGCGCGGCACCGCCGCGCGCGTCGCCGTCGACCTTGGTCAGCACCACGCCGGTCAGCGGCAGCGCTTCGTTAAACGCCTTGGCGGTATTGGCGGCGTCCTGGCCGGTCATGGCGTCGACCACGAACAGGGTTTCCACCGGCTTGATCGCCGCGTGCACCTGTTTGATCTCGTCCATCATCGCTTCGTCAACGTGCAAACGGCCGGCGGTATCGACGATCAGTACGTCGTAGAATTTCAGCTTGGCCTGTTGCAGCGCGCGATTGACGATGTCGATCGGTTTTTCTTTGACGTCAGACGGGAAGAAATCGATGCCGACGCCTTCCGCCAGCGTTTCCAGCTGTTTGATCGCCGCCGGGCGATAAACGTCCGCGGAAACCACCAACACTTTCTTCTTCTGTTTTTCTTTCAGGAATTTGCCGAGTTTACCGACGCTGGTGGTTTTACCGGCACCCTGCAAGCCCGCCATCAGCACCACCGCCGGCGGCTGGGCCGCCAGATTCAGCTCGGTGTTGACTTCGCCCATCGCGGCGATCAGCTCGCCCTTGACGATCTTGACGAATTCCTGCCCCGGCGTCAGGCTCTTGTTGACTTCATGGCCGACCGCGCTCTCTTTGACGCGGTTGATGAAGTCGCGCACCACCGGCAGCGCAACGTCCGCCTCCAGCAATGCCATACGCACTTCACGCAGGGTTTCCTTGATATTCTCTTCGGTCAGCCGCCCGCGGCCGCTGATATTGCGCAACGTGCGCGACAATCGATCGGTTAAATTTTCAAACATCGTCTCATGCTCAACGTGTAATGACAGGCCGCTCCGGCGACACAATTGCGCCGATGATAACACGAAGCGCGGCGGATCTCTGCCTCAGCGTTGGAGATAGGTTGGAGTGAAACGCGCGCAACGTTATACTGACACTCCAATTAACCACGCCGAAGCAAAATTAAACGCTATGCCAGTTTTCTCCATTGTGGCTTTGATGGCCTACCTGCTCAGCCTTGGACTGATCATTCCCAGCTTGTTGCGGAAGAACAGCGCATACCGTCGGCTTGCCCTCGTCTCGGCGGTGGTGGCGCTGATTTGCCATGCCATCGCGCTGCAGCAGCGCATCTTTGACGTCAGCGCCGGGCAGAATCTCAGCCTGCTGAACATTGGCTCCATCGTCAGCCTGATCATCTGCTCGGTGATGACCTTCGTCGCCTCGCGCGACCGCGGCTGGTTCCTGCTGCCGATCGTCTACAGCTTCGCGATGATCAACCTGGCCTTCGCCAGCTTCATGCCCGGCGAGTTCATCACTCACCTGGAGGCCAGCCCGGAACTGATGGTGCATATCGGCTTGGCGCTGTTCTCTTACGCTACCCTGATCATCGCCGCGCTCTACGCCTTGCAGCTCGCCTGGCTCGACTACCTTCTGAAAAACAAGAAGTTGACCTTTAGCGCCGACATGCCGCCGCTGATGAGCATCGAGCGCAAGATGTTCCATATCACCCAGATCGGCGTGGTGCTGCTGACGCTCACCCTGTGCACCGGCCTGCTGTACATGGATAATCTGTTCAGCAAAGAGAACGTGCATAAAGCCGTGCTGTCGATCATGGCCTGGTTCGTGTATATCGTGCTGTTGTGGGGCCATTACCATGAAGGCTGGCGCGGCCGCCGCGTCGTCTGGTTCAGCTTCGCCGGCGCCTTCCTGCTGACGCTCGCCTACTTCGGCAGCCGTCTGATTCAGCAGGTGATGGTGCGCTAAGCCAGCCCGGTTCAATTCTCCCTCTCTATAAGGAATACTGCATTGGAGCATGTGTCGACGGGGACCCTCATCATTATCCTGGTGATCATGATCGTGGTCTCCGCTTACTTCTCCGCTTCCGAAACCGGCATGATGACGCTCAACCGTTATCGCCTGCGTCACCTGTCCAAACAGGGCAACCGCTCGGCGCGTCGGGTGGAGAAGCTGCTGCAAAAACCGGATCGGCTGATCGGGCTGGTGCTGATCGGCAACAACCTGGTCAACATCCTCGCCTCGGCGCTGGCGACCATCGTCGGCATGCGGCTGTATGGCGATCTCGGCGTGGCGATCGCGACCGGCATACTGACCTTCGCCGTGCTGTTGTTCGCCGAAGTGCTGCCAAAGACCTTCGCCGCCCTCTATCCGGAACGTATTGCCTTCCCCAGCAGCGTCCTGCTGGCGCCATTGCAAAAGGTGATGTTCCCGCTGGTCTGGCTGCTCAACGGTATCACCAGCCTGACCTTGCGCCTGTTCGGCATCCGCACCAACGTGCGCATCAGCGACGCCGTCAGCAAGGATGAGCTGCGCACTATCGTGCGCGAATCCCAGTCGCAAATCTCCCGCCGCAATCAGGACATGCTGATCTCGGTGCTGGATCTGGAAAAGGTGACGGTTAACGATATCATGGTGCCGCGCACCGAGATCGTCGGCATCGACGTCAACGACGACTGGAAGTCGATCATGCGCCAGCTGACCCACTCGCCGCACGGCCGCATCGTGCTGTATCGCAGCTCGCTGGACGACGCGATCGGCATGCTGCGCGTGCGGGAAGCCTACCGCCTGATGACCGAGAAAAAAGAGTTCAACAAAGAGAACCTGCTGCGCGCCGCCGATGAAATCTACTTCGTGCCGGAAGGCACGCCGCTCAACGTGCAGCTGGTGAAGTTCCAGCGCAACAAAGAGAAGGTCGGCATCGTGGTCGACGAGTACGGCGACATTCAGGGCCTGGTCACGGTAGAAGACATTCTCGAAGAGATCGTCGGCGACTTCACCACCTCAATGTCACCAACGCTGGCGGAAGAGGTCACGCCGCAGAGCGATGGCTCGGTCTTGATCGACGGTACCGCCAACGTGCGCGAGCTGAACAAAGCCTTTAACTGGACCCTGCCGGCCAGCGAGGCTCGCACCGTCAACGGTATGCTGCTCGAAGAGCTGGAAGAGATCCCTGAAACCGGCACCCGGGTGCGTATCGGCCACTACGATATCGACATTCTCGACGTGCAGGGCAACATGATCAAACAGGTGCGGGTCACGCCGATCACCTCGCTGCAGTCCAGCGTCGGCCACCACTGACCGCCGGCCTGAAAGTAAAAAAGACGCGAAATCGCGTCTTTTTTTTATCTCTGCGGGAAAATCGCGGCTAGATATGCAGTTCCTGCAGCTTCTCTTTCGGCAGCGCCAGCTCGTCGTTGTGGTTAACCACCACGTCGTTATCCAGGATGTGCTTGGCGATCTCCTGCGCTTCTTCCAGCGAGTGCATATGGTAAGTGCCGCACTGGTATTCGTTCAGCTCAGGGATTTTGCGCTGGTCGGTCACTTTCAGCACGTCGGCCATCGCCGCTTTCCACGCATCGGCTACGCGCTGCTCTTCCGGCACGCCGATCAGGCTCATGTAGAAACCGGTACGACAGCCCATCGGGGAGATGTCGATAATCTCCACGCCCTGGCCGTTCAGGTGGTCACGCATAAAGCCGGCGAACAGGTGCTCCAGCGTATGAATGCCGCGCTCGGGCATCACTTCCAGGTTCGGGCGGCAAAAGCGCAGATCAAACACCGTGATGGTATCGCCATGAGGCGTTTTCATGGTTTTCGCAACGCGGACAGCCGGAGCTGCCATACGGGTATGATCGACGGTAAAGCTATCCAGCAATGGCATTTCGCTACCTCCTCGTAAAAGAGCATTTATTTCGAAACTTTTTTTCCTAACCGGGAAACCTTTTCCAACCCTGCGAGTCTGAGTATGTGAAAGACGCGCATTTGTTATCATCATCCCTGTCATCAGAGATGCATATTTGGCCACATTGATGTGGCCTTTTTCTTTTTCAGCTTCCGCCATTTTGCTTCAGGAACGCTTCAAAGCTTAGCGTATCATTGGCTTCTATGTCGCGTTGGCGCTGCCACGAGGCTTCCCGCTCTTTATCCAGCTCGGCTTCGTTCAGGATTTCCAACGGCTCTTCCAGCAACATCTGACGATACTGCTCCGCCAGCTGCAACCCGACGCGCCCAGTGCCTTCCGCCTTCATCGCCTTCAGAATGCGCGCAGAGAAGGTCAACTCAGGATCGTCGAACGCGGCAACCAGCTCGTCGCACACCTGCTGGTATTGACGGTTGCCGGCTTCGCTGTCCAACACTTCCGCCACCCGACGCAGATCGGCGAACAGCGCCTTACCCACTTTTTCGAGCGGTTCATGGCTGGCGCCACAGCCGATGCCGATGGTCTGGCCCGGCTTGCGCCCTTCCAGAATCACCCGGTTCCAGTTCTTGCGCGTGCACAGCAGTTCATCGCTGCTCATCTCCGGCGCATCGGCCAGCGCGCACCACACCAGGAACAGATCCAGGAAACGCGCCTGCACCGCGTCCACGCCGATTGGCGAGAACGGGTTGATATCCAGCGAACGCACTTCGATGTATTCGATGCCGCCGCGCAGCAGCGCGTCAGACGGCGTCTCGCCGCTTTGGGTCACGCGCTTCGGCCGGATCGGCGCATACAGCTCGTTCTCGATTTGCAGCACGTTGCTATTCAGCTGCAGGTAGCGATCGCCCTCTTTCACGCCCAGCTTGGCGAACTCTTCGGAAGGCGTGGCTATCGCCCGCTTCAGACCGGCCACATAGCTGTGCAGATCGTTGAAGGTGATGCCCAAATTGCTCTGCGACTTGTTGGTGTAACCCAGGTCGCTCAGACGCAGCGAGGTGGCGTACGGCAGGTAGCACATCCCCTGCTCGGTGCGCTCGAACGGCAGATTGGTCTCACGCCCCTTGAGGAACGAAGAACAAATGGCCGGCGATGCGCCGAACAGATACGGGATCACCCAACCGAAACGGTAATAGTTACGGATCAGGCGGAAATACCCCGCCGAGATCTGCTCTTTACCGCTTTCTGCGTCCTGCACGCCGGCCCAGGCCTGCCAAAACTCCAGCGGCAGCGAGAAGTTGTAGTGCACGCCGGAAATGGTCTGCATCAGCGCGCCGTAGCGATTCTTCAGCCCTTCGCGGTACAGCGTCTTCATGCGGCCGATGTTCGACGAACCAAACTGCGCCAGCTCGATATCCTGCTCGGCTTCGATAAAGCACGGCATGCTGAGCGGCCACATGCGCTCATCGCCGATATTGCGCGCCACGTAACGATGAATATCGCGCAGGAACGTCAGCAGGTGATCGATGTTGTCATCAACCGGCGTAATGAACTCTAACAGCGCTTCGGCGAAATCCGTGGTGATCCAGTGGTGCGTCAATGCCGCGCCCAGCTTTTCCGGATGCCCGGTGGTCGCCAAGGTGCCGTTCGGCGTGACCCGCAGCGTTTCACGCTCGATGCCGCGACGAATGCCTTTTAATGCCTGGGGATGGGCTTCCAACCAAGAAAGCGCCTGTGATACGTCCGGGATCAAATTGACCTCCCGCTTCTAAAAACAATAACTCGTAAGCATACTGAATCCGCACCCGAGAGAATATTGAGTTATATTCACTTGGTTACTGCCACCAGGCGATACCCTGTACCGTTATCATAGCCAAAACGATGTAACGCAGCGCCTTTCCGATACACAGAAACAGCGCGACAGAGCCCCAGGGCATGCGCAGCCAACCTGCCAACACGCACAACAAATCGCCCACCACCGGCACCCAGCTGAGCAGCAGCGCAGCCGGGCCGAAGCGTTGCAGCCACCCGAGCGCCGTTGCCAGCCCCCGCTGTGGTTTCAACGCCGGTAACAGGCGCCCGATAATGACATTGGTCAAGCCACCCAGCGTATTGCCCAGGGTCGCGGCCAGCACCAGCAACTCCGGCGAGACGCGACTCTGGGTCAGCAAGGCGACCAGAACGATTTCTGAATTTCCCGGCAGCAGCGTCGCACTGAGGAAGCTACTGCCAAATAACGATATTACGGCTAGCGTACTACTCACAGCGTACGGACGTCTACCACAGCCATACCGGCACTTTTCGCCGCCTGAATGCCGAAATCGGCGTCTTCAAACACCACGCATTTTTCCGGCGGCACGCCGATCAGTTCGGCACAGCGCAAGAAGGTGTCCGGCTCCGGTTTGTGGCGCTGCACGTCGTCCGCACCGACGATCGCGTCGAAGCAGTTGAACAGGCCAAGATGACGCAGCAGCATTTCCGCCATGCGGTGCTCGCTGCCGGTACCGACCGCCATCGGACGGCGGCCATGATAGGACTTCACCACCTCGATCAGCGGCAATGGACGCACGCTGTCCAACAGCATCGCTTCCACCGCGCGGGTTTTCTCCGCAGCCAGGTGATGGGGATCGAGATCGGCCTGATGGCTGGCGATAATCGCCTGAGCGATGCGCCAGGTCGGTGAACCGCTCAGCGCCACCATGGCCGCTTCATCAAACGTCATGTCATAACGGGACAGCACTTCACGCCACGCTTTGCGATGCGTTGGCTCGGTGTCCAGAATCGTGCCGTCCATGTCGAAAATAAGACCCTGATAGCGGTCGTACATCGTTACTCCATGATCGTTGAGGAAAGAAAACTACTTTAGCGTAAAGCCGTTGGGTTGTCGCTGACTGCGTCATAACGGAATGTGCTGTGCCCGATCGGGCGCAAAGGAGGACAGGGGGGAAAGAATGGCTAAATGCTGAAAAGCGAAAAACCCGCCGAAGCGGGTTTCTCTTAGATGGTGCATCCGGGAGGATTCGAACCTCCGACCGCTCGGTTCGTAGCCGAGTACTCTATCCAGCTGAGCTACGGATGCATTACTGTTTTTACTGCTTGCCTGCTTCGCTAATGAAGCCAGACTTAAAGAATGGTGCATCCGGGAGGATTCGAACCTCCGACCGCTCGGTTCGTAGCCGAGTACTCTATCCAGCTGAGCTACGGATGCACAGTAATTCTTTGATACCCTATGGTACTTTGTTCCCAACTCTACCATACGGCTAATATGGTGCATCCGGGAGGATTCGAACCTCCGACCGCTCGGTTCGTAGCCGAGTACTCTATCCAGCTGAGCTACGGATGCAAATGGCGGTGAGGCGGGGATTCGAACCCCGGATGCAGCTTTTGACCGCATACTCCCTTAGCAGGGGAGCGCCTTCAGCCTCTCGGCCACCTCACCAAACGCTTCTTTCGAATTGTGCCTAACTTGCTTTAGAGAAGCTCATCGGCACTGCGTGGCGCACATATTACTTTCTCCGACTTTTAAGTCAAACAATTTTTCCCAACTCATGTGCGTTTGCACAATTCGCACCCAACATGGGCGATTTCACGGCAAAAAGGGCGTTTTATCAACAGGCAACCGCAGCGTCTGTAGCAACAAAGCAGAAAACTAACCGGGAAAATAATCACGAAAAAGAGAGGGGAGAACGAAAGAAGTGGATAAAACGATGCAGTAGCGTCTCGTCTGGCAACGAGACGCTGCTTCGGAATCAGTAAGTCGTCTGCTGAGACTTCTCTGCCTGAATGCGCTGATAGATTTCTTCACGGTGAACCGAAACCTCTTTGGGGGCGTTCACACCAATACGCACCTGGTTGCCTTTTACCCCTAGCACAGTGACCGTAACCTCATCGCCAATCATGAGGGTTTCACCAACTCGACGAGTCAGAATTAACATTCTTTGCTCCTTGAAAGATTAAAAGAGTCGGGTCTCTCAGTTTCCCCGTCATTATCCATCATATGTGGTGAAAACGTAAGCCGCGCAGCCCACAATAAGTGTAAGCAGACTTGGTCCCACCTCAGATAATGGTAAGTTTAGCCGACCTGAAAAACTTTGTTCCCGCAATTGTAACTAAATTGTGTTAGCACAGTATGAAAACGCCATAATCAACAAAGTATTATGGCGTTTGCGCGTGCTATTTATTTATGTTCACAGCTTCGAGGCCACCCAGGCTTCTACGCTGTTTAACGCCGCTGGCAGGGCGTTGATATCCGTCCCCCCCGCCATCGCCATATCAGGGCGACCACCGCCCTTGCCGCCTACCTGCTGCGCCACGTTGCCGATCAACTCGCCGGCTTTCACGCGGTCAGTCAGATCCTTGGTCACGCCTGCAACCAGGCTGACTTTGTCATCAGCCGTCGTTGCCAACACGATGATGGCCGAACCCAATTGATTTTTCAGGTCATCCACCATGGTGCGCAGCATTTTGGCTTCGACATTGTCCAACTGGCTGACCAACAGCTTCACGCCGTTAACCATTTTTGCCTGGCTGGACAGCGACGCGCTTTCCTGCGCCGCCTGCTGATCTTTCAGCTGCTGCAGTTCTTTTTCCAGCGCGCGGGTGCGATCGAGCACCGAGCGCACTTTATCGGTCAGGGTATTGCTGTCGCCCTTAACCAGCTGCGCAACGTCTTGCAACAAATCGCTTTGCTGGTGCAGCGTGGCGATAGCGCCGGCGCCGGTCACCGCTTCAATACGACGGATGCCCGCCGCGGTGCCCGACTCGCTCAGAATGCGGAACAGGCCAATATCGCCGGTGCGGCTGGCATGAGTACCGCCACACAGCTCGGTGGAGAAATCGCCCATGGTCAGTACGCGCACGTTGTCATCGTACTTCTCGCCGAACAGCGCCATCGCGCCCTTCTCTTTGGCATCTTCCAACGCCATCAGCTCGGTCTGTACCGGCAGGTTACGACGCACCTGCTGGTTCACCAGATCTTCCACCGCGCGGATTTGCTCCGGCTTCATCGCTTCGAAGTGCGAGAAGTCGAAACGCAGATATTTGTCGTTAACCAGCGAGCCTTTCTGCGCGACGTGGTCACCCAACGTTTGGCGCAGCGCGGCGTGCAGCAAGTGAGTCGCGGAGTGGTTCAGACGGATGCTGTTGCGGCGCTCAGCGTCGATTTGCGCATCCACGCGATCGTTCAGCTTCAGCGAGCCCTGCGCCAGTTTGCCCTGGTGGCCGATAGCCTGGCCGTATTTCTGGGTGTCGTTGACCACAAACTCTACGCCGGTGGCTTTCAGCACGCCTTTATCACCGACCTGGCCGCCGGATTCACCGTAGAACGGCGTCTCATCCAGCACCACCACCGCCTCTTCGCCAGCGTTGATCCGATCGACCGGCTGGCCGTCGCGGAACAGCGCGATGACAGTTGCCTGCTGCTCGTCGTGATCGTAACCGCTGAACTGGCTGCTGCCGTCCACGCGGATCAGGCTGTTGTAGTCGGCGCCGAAACCGCTGGATTCGCGCGCACGGCGGCGCTGCGCTTCCATCGCTTCTTCAAAGCCCGCTTCATCGACTTTCAGACCGCGCTCGCGGCAGACGTCAGCGGTCAGATCGACCGGGAAGCCGTAGGTATCGTACAGACGGAAAGCGGTTTCGCCGTCCAGGGTATCGCCCTGCAGCTTGGCCAGCTCTTCGTCCAACAGCGCCAGACCACGCTCCAGCGTGCGGGCAAACTGCTCCTCTTCGGTTTTCAGCACCTGCTCCACCAACGATTGCTGGCGTTTCAGTTCGTCGGCCGCCGGGCCCATCACTTCGATCAGTGGCGCCACCAGCTTGTAGAAGAAGGTGTCTTTCGCGCCCAGCATGTTGCCATGGCGGATCGCGCGACGAATGATGCGGCGCAGCACGTAGCCGCGGTTTTCGTTAGACGGGATCACGCCGTCCGACACCAGGAAGGCGCAAGAACGGATGTGGTCGGCGATAACGCGCAGGGATTTGTTGTCCAGATCGGTTGCACCGGTCACTTTTGCCACGGCGGCGATCAGGGTACGGAACAGATCGATTTCATAGTTGGAGTTCACATGCTGCAACACCGCCGCGATGCGCTCCAGGCCCATACCGGTATCCACCGAAGGTTTCGGCAGCGGCAGCATGGTGCCGTCGGACTGGCGGTTGAACTGCATGAAAACGATGTTCCAGATCTCGATGTAGCGGTCGCCGTCTTCTTCCGGGCTGCCAGGAGGGCCGCCCCAGATGTGATCGCCGTGATCGTAGAAAATCTCGGTGCACGGGCCGCATGGGCCGGTGTCGCCCATCTGCCAGAAGTTGTCGGAAGCGAAAGGCGCGCCCTTGTTGTCGCCGATGCGGATAATGCGCTCGGCCGGTACGCCGATTTGCTTCTGCCAGATGTCGAACGCTTCGTCATCGGTTTCATACACGGTGACCCACAGTCGCTCTTTCGGCAGGTTGAACCAGTTTTCACCGGTCAGCAGTTCCCACGCGTAGCTGATCGCGTCATGCTTGAAGTAATCGCCGAAGCTGAAGTTACCCAGCATTTCAAAGAAGGTGTGGTGACGGGCGGTATAGCCGACGTTTTCCAGATCATTGTGCTTGCCGCCTGCGCGCACGCAGCGCTGCGAGGTGGTGGCACGGGAATAGGCGCGTTTGTCCAGCCCCAGGAAAACATCCTTAAATTGGTTCATGCCGGCATTGGTAAACAGCAATGTCGGATCATTGTTAGGCACCAGGGAGCTACTCGCTACAACCTGGTGACCCTTACTATGAAAGAAATCGAGAAACGCTTGACGGATCTCAGCGGTGCTCTTGCTCATAATTTTCCTGGAAAGGCTAGAATAACGACACGTGAGCCGGTGACGCGTCATCCCGACGATGACAACCAGCTCACGAACAAAAAGTGGGGATAAGATAAATTTTCTTCAGAGGGAAGTAAAACCCCGTGTGCGCTCATTGCGCAAAATCACGGTAAATTGACTGAATTTCTTCCTGGAAGAAGCCGCGATAGAGCAGATAGCGCTGCACTTTGGCTTTCTCTTTCCAGTCGGTTGGCAACGCATCGCCAAATTTTCGCTGCGCCACCTGTTTCGCCTGTTCGCACCAGTCGATGTCGCATTCCGCCAGCGCGTCCTGCACCAGCGCTTTGTCGACGCCCTTTTGCATCAGTTCACTGCGGATGCGCTGCGCACCGTAACCTTTGCGGCTGCGGCTGCCGATGTAGCTGTGAGCGAAACGCTTATCGTCTAGCCAATTATGCTGGTAACAGTAGGTAATAACCTGCTCGATCAGCGCAGGATCCACCGGCTCTTCAGCCACCGGCGGTGATGCCGGCGCATGTGGCCCCTTGCCGCCAAAACGGGCTTTCGCCACAAACGGCTGCGCCGCAAGTTTGCGGCGCAGTTCAGCTTCACTATGATCGCGTTGCGACAGCAGGCGCATGGCGCGGCTTAGCAAGTCATTCATCATTCAAGCCTGAATTTATGGGATATGCGCCACACGAACGGCGGCGCATACCTTCAGCGATTAGAACTGCTCGCTGGTTTCCGCTTCGTCGTCTTCGAAGTCGTCACCGGAAGCGGCCACCAGCTCACCGCCGCTGTGCAGCAGCAGGTCACGCAGCTTCTTATCCAGCTCAGCGGCGATAGCCGGGTTTTCTTTCAGGAAGTTACAGGCATTCGCCTTGCCCTGACCGATCTTCTCGCCGTTATAGCTGTACCAGGCGCCGGCTTTTTCGATCATCTTGTGCTTCACGCCCAGATCGACCAGCTCGCCACGGCTGTTGATGCCTTCGCCGTACATGATTTGGAACTCAGCCTGCTTGAACGGCGCAGCGATTTTGTTCTTCACCACTTTCACGCGGGTTTCGCTGCCCACCACTTCGTCGCCCTCTTTGATGGCGCCGATGCGGCGGATATCCAGACGCACCGAAGCGTAGAACTTCAGGGCGTTACCGCCGGTCGTGGTTTCCGGGTTGCCGAACATCACACCAATTTTCATACGGATCTGGTTGATGAAGATCAGCAGGGTATTGGCGTTTTTCAGGTTGCCGGCCAGCTTACGCATCGCCTGGCTCATCATGCGTGCCGCCAGGCCCATGTGCGAATCGCCGATTTCACCTTCGATTTCCGCCTTCGGCGTCAGCGCCGCCACGGAGTCGACGATGATGACGTCAACCGCGCCGGAGCGGGTCAGCGCATCACAGATTTCCAGCGCCTGCTCGCCGGTGTCCGGCTGGGAGCACAGCAGGTTGTCGATATCGACGCCCAGCTTTTTCGCATAGATAGGATCCAGCGCGTGCTCGGCATCGATGAACGCACAGGTTTTGCCTTCGCGCTGCGCAGCGGCGATCACCTGCAGCGTCAGGGTGGTTTTACCAGAGGATTCCGGGCCGTAGATTTCAACGATGCGGCCCATCGGCAGGCCGCCGGCGCCCAAAGCGATATCGAGTGACAGTGAGCCGGTGGAGATCGTTTCCACGTCCATGGAGCGGTCTTCACCCAGGCGCATGATGGAGCCTTTGCCGAACTGTTTCTCAATCTGGCCCAGTGCCGCAGCTAACGCCTTTTGCTTGTTCTCATCAATAGCCATTTTTGCTCCTTCGTTTCGCAATGCCGGTGTTACCCCACACTGCCACTGAATGTATGTTGTGCAGGAAATGTCACTAATTATACTGTATAGTCATACAGTATCAAGCCTAATTTACAAAAATTCGTCGATGGCGGTTTGCAGCGCGAAAATCGTCGCCTGCAGCCGCACCGCGTCGCGGTCGCCCTCGAATTGCATCATGCGCGACAGCCCCCGGCCATCGCTGCCGGCGAAGCCGAACCACACGGTACCGACCGGCTTTTCCGCGCTGCCGCCATCCGGGCCGGCGATGCCGCTCACCGATAGCGCCAGATCGGCCTGCGCCGCCCGCAGCGCCCCTATCGCCATCTCGCGCACCACCTCTTCGCTGACCGCGCCGTGCGCCGCCAACGTGGCTTCGCTCACCCCTAACAGGTCATGCTTCGCCGCATTGCTGTAGGTGACGAAACCGCGATCGAAATAGGCGGAGCTGCCGGCGATATCGGTAATGGCCTTGGCGATACCGCCGCCGGTGCAGGATTCCGCGCAGGTGATCCAGCGGCCCTGAGCCTTCAGTTTTTCCCCCACCAGCACGCTGAGCCGGCGCAGTTGGTTTTCACTCATAACCTCTCCCTCGCGAATTCAGGTATATGCGCCCGATAGTAGCATTTATCAAGGCGATGCGACGGCCGACGCGTGGAAATGCGCAGCGCCTCGCAGGAGATGCGGTTTTAAGCGCCCGGCCAAGCTGCTAGTATCAAAAGAAGCGCCCCAGCGAGCGGCGGCGCACCAGCACAAGGAACATCACGGAGGCGGCACGCTGCGGCGGCGGCCTCAGGGCGCACCAGAAGAGATTAGGATGATAGCGTGAAAAAAACGTTGGGCGTATTCTTGCCGTTGTACACCACCACCCTGCTGCTGCTGTTGGGCTCGGGACTGCTCACCACCTACGTCTCACTGCGGCTGGCCTCTATCCACGTCAGCAGCGCGCTGATCGGCGCCATCATCGCCGCCAACTACATCGGGTTGGTGATCGGTGGCAAGGTCGGCCACTTTCTGATCGCCCGCGTCGGGCATATCCGCGCCTACGTGGCCTGCGCCGGCATCATTACCGCTGCGGTGCTGGGGCACGGCCTGACGGAGTTCATTCCCGCCTGGGTCGCCCTGCGCCTGGTGATCGGGCTGTGCATGATGTGTCAGTACATGGTGCTGGAAAGCTGGCTGAACGACCAGGCGGAATCCAACCAGCGCGGCATGGTGTTCGGCTTCTATATGGCGGCGACCTATCTCGGCATGTCGCTGGGCCAGATCGTGCTGATGCTGCAAAGCAACCTGGGCATCACCACGCTGCTGGTGATCGCGCTGTGCTTCGCGCTCTGTCTGGTGCCCATCGCCCTCACCACCCGC
This sequence comes from Serratia sp. SSNIH1, assembly GCF_002935055.1. Taxonomy (NCBI): domain Bacteria; kingdom Pseudomonadati; phylum Pseudomonadota; class Gammaproteobacteria; order Enterobacterales; family Yersiniaceae; genus Serratia; species Serratia sp. SSNIH1. The sequence continues at coordinate 1,322,706 of NZ_CP026383.1, read as the reverse complement.
ACCAATGCGCGCCACATGTCGCCGGCGCCGATGGAGCTGCGCTACTTTGTCGGCGCCATTCCCAAAGTGCTGGCCACCACGTTGGTGATCGGTATGGTGGTGGGCTCGTTTTACGGCCTGGCGCCGGTCTACGCCAGCCTGCAGTCCTTAACCACTCAGCAAACCGGCCTGTTCATGGCGCTGGCCATCTTCGCCGGACTGGTGGCGCAGTTCCCACTCAGCTGGCTGTCGGATCGCTATAGCCGCCCGTTGCTGATGCGACTCAACGCTATTTTCCTGATCGTGGCGGCGCTGCCGCTGGCGCTGCTACCGCACATCGATTTCCCGCTGCTGCTGGCGGTGGGATTCGTCGTCAGCATGCTGCAGTTTACGCTCTACCCGTTGGTAGTGGCGCTGGCCAACGATCTGATTGAGCCGGAGCGCCGCGTATCGCTGGCCGCCTGCCTGCTGATGGCGTTCGGCGTCGGCGCCAGCATCGGGCCCTTGGCGGTCGGCGCGCTGATCGAGCCGCTTGGCGGTAATATCCTGTACGCCTTCTTCGCCCTGTGCGGCGTGCTGCTGGCGGCCCTCAGCCGCACGGCGAAAGCGGAGGAACCTCAGCTGGCGCAGGACGCACCGGTGCCGCATATTCCGCTGCCGGACAGCCTCACCAGTTCGCCGCTGTCGCCGGCGCTCAATCCGACCTTCGATGAGCAGATCATTCACGACACCATGCCGCCGCCGGAAGCGGCGCCCGATGTCGACGAGCCGCAGCCCGAGGAACAGGAGGCAGAGCCCCTGCCTCAGGGGGCCGATCCGCAAGAGGATACCGGCCTGAAAAAGGCGCACGCCATGCTGTAAACGGCGGCGCTACAGATCCTGGAAGGAGCCCAGCATAAAACCGCGTTCGGCGATCGCCGCTTTCAGCGTCGGTGCGGTCAACACATCCAGCTCGACGAGGCGCGGATGACAGTATTTGCTCTGCAGGATCGTCGCGTCGAGGAATGCCGGGTGGCACATCATTTCCAATGACTCGGCGCCCTGCTCGTCGGCACGCGTCAACCGCTGCAGGAACAAGGCTTCGGAAATCATTTCACCGTAGAATCCCGCGTCAAACACGTCGGTACTGCAGGGCGTCTGCAAGGTAATATCGCGCCGTTTCGCCTCTTCGCGATCGAGGCGCAGCGGCAGACCCTGTGCCTGGGCAAACGCCTCCACCAGCGGGTAAATCTGCGGCTGCATATGCACATGGTGGTGGCTGTCGATGTGCGTCGGCGGCCTGCCGAACAGCGTCACAAACCGCGCGAACTGGCGCTGCAGTTCCTCCTGAATCTCGTCCAGCTGCAGCTCGCCGGCCTCGGCGCGGCACCACAGCCATTTACCCAGTTCGCCATGCTCGTTGACCAGCGAAGGCATGGCGCCCAGCGGCCTGCCATGGGTCAAAACGAAATGCAGCCCGATCGGCAGCCCCGGATATTGCCGGCTGAGCGCCGCCGCGTGCTGGGCGCCGCCGCCGTTCACCATTGCCGTGGTAGAAGAAACCACGCCATGCTGATACGCCTCGATGACGCCGTAGTTTTGCCCCTTGCTCAGGCCGAAGTCATCGGCATTCACGATCAGTAGTTTTTCCATAGTGGCTCCCGCGAGATGGATTTTTGGCAAGGGAAGCCCGACCGACCGACGCGGCATTCCCCTTCGCTAAGGTAAAAATCGAATGATTAACCGGCCGGCGGCCTGAAGCTCATCGGCATATCGGCGTTGATACTGATCGGGAGCGGCCCTAAAGAGGGCCGTAGCACTTTTTTCGGTAGTTGCCTGGGGTCACGTCGGTGAGCCGCTTGAAGTTCTTAATGAACAGGCTGACATCGCCATAGCCGGAATCAAAGGCGATATCGGAAACCGAAGAGTTGGTGACCTCCAGCTGCGTCTTGGCGAAATTGATACGGATCTCATTGATCACCTGCATCGGCGTCTTATGGTAGTAACGCCGCATCGCCCGGGTCAGATACTCCTGAGTCTTCCCCGACAGCGCCACCATGTTCGCCAACGCCCTTTCGCCGAACATCGCCTTGTCATGCATGCCGGCCAGGGTGTTCTTCAGCCACTGCGGGATATCATCGCCGCCGTCGTTTTCTTCCTTATAGTGACGAATGCGGCTGATCACATAGAAAGTCAGCGTTTCGAGAAATTCGGCGAAATCATCCTCGCGAAACTGCGGCGAACTCACCACCGATTCGATATAGGCCAAAAACTCGCTCCTCAGGCTGTAGGCCTGCGAGGCGACGAAGCAGCGCGGCAGCTGCTGCAAATAGTGCTCTTCAAAGAACGCTTTGCTGACCGCCACATTGAAGATTTTCGTCGCGCCAAACTCGTAAAAACTCTGGTGGTGGGAGCCAATAGGGATAAAGACGAAATCCCCGCGTTCCAGCAGCACCCGCTTGCCGTTGATCTCCTGGTAGCACTTGCCGCTCAGCACGATGGTGAACTCATAATAGTCGTGCTGATGCAGCCCGGTGGCGCTTTCCACCTTGTTGTAGATAAACAGGTGAAAATCTTTGCAGTTAAAAAAATCCTGCTCGCGAATCAGCTTCACGTCGTTCGCACTCAGCGAAATTCGGTTGTCGGACACGGCGCCGGCCTCCCGTTAGTCAAATCCGTTGCGTCTGGCCGCCTCGGCAAACCAGTAGCCGCTTTTCTTGATGGTGCGGCGCTGATCCGCCCGATCCAGCCGCACCAGCCCATAACGATTCTTGTAGGCGTTCAGCCAGGACCAGCAGTCGATAAAGGTCCAAAGATGATAGCCTTTGCACTGCGAGCCTTCCGCCAGCGCGCGGTGCAGCCATTTCAGGTGCTCGCGAATAAAGTCGATGCGGTAATCGTCCTCCACCCGCCCATCGGCGCCGATAAACGCCTCTTCGCCCTCAACGCCCATGCCGTTTTCCGAAATATAACAAGGCAGATTGCCGTAGTTTTCTTTCAGATCCATCAGGATGTCGTACAGCCCCTTTTCGTAGATCTCCCAGCCGCGGTGCGGATTGATTTTGCGGCCCGGCATTGCATAGTAACTGAACAAATCCTCCGGCGATGCGATCGGCCCCTCGGCGCGGCGCCCCTCTTTCGCCAGCACCCTGCGCGGTTGGTAATAGTTGACGCCGAGGATGTCCACCACGCCGTCTTCAATCAGCTGCGCATCCTGCGGCTCGCAGTGGGGCATCAGCCCATGCCGCTCCAGCAGCTGCAGCAACGCCGCCGGATAACGCCCTTTGGCGACCGGATCGAGGAAACTGCGGTTGAGCAGCAGATCGGCGTCGTGCGCGGCCTGCCGATCCTCCGACGCGTCGGAACGCGGATAGGTGGGGCTCAGGTTGAGAATGATGCCGATGTTCCCCGGCAGCTCCCGCGCTCTGAAACGCTGCACCGCCATGGCATGCGCCAGTACGCTGTGATACGCCACGGTGACCGCCCGTTTGAAATCCACCACGCAAGGGTAGTGCAGGTCATTCAGGTAACCGGCCTCCACCGGCACGATCGGCTCGTTGAAGGTGAACCAGTGGGTGACCCGATCGCCAAACAGACCGAAACAGGTATCGGCGTAACGCGCATAGGCTTCGACCACCGCCCGGCTTTCCCAGCCGCCGCGCTGCTGCATGCACAGCGGCATATCGAAGTGGTAGAGATTGATAAACGGGGTGATGCCCTGCGCCAGCAGCTCGTCGATCATCGCGTTATAGAAGGCCACCGCCTGCGGGTTCACCTCTCCGTCGCCGTCCGGGATCAGCCGCGACCACGAGATCGACGTTCTAAAGGTATTGTGGCCCAGCGTTTTGAGCAGCCCGATATCGGTGCGGAAATGGTCGTAAAAGGTTGAGGCCTCGCCCGGCCCCACCCGATCGTGAAAGCGCTCGGGCGCGATCTCAAACCAATAGTCGAAGATGTTGCGGCTCTTGCCGTCCCGTGCGGCCGCCCCTTCAGACTGCGGCGCGGAGGTGGCGCTGCCCCACCAGAACCCGTCGGCAAATTGATATTCCATACTCGCGTCCCTCGCGGGGCGGCCACGCCGCCCCGTTCCACTGTTAGAATTTGAGCGCCTTGGCGATGTCTTCTTCGCTTTCCGTCGCCGCGTCGATCTGGCTCTGCGCCTTGTTGGAGATCGCCACGAACGGCAGATAAATCACGGTGGCGACCGCCAGGTTGAACAAGCTCAGCAACAGGGCCATGATGCTGCCGTTGGTGTTGAAGAACGCCCCCAGGCCGACCGGCATGGTCCAGGGTGCGATGTTGGTGATAGGCGGGATCAGCCCGGAGTAATAAGCCAGCGAGGTGATAATGGTCAGCACCGGCTGCACCAGGATGAACGGAATGAACATCACCGGGTTCATGATCACCGGCAGGCCGAACAGAATCGGTTCGTTGATCTGGAAAATGCCGGACGGCGTCGCCAGTTTGGCGACCTGGCGGTAATCTTCGCGGCGCGAGGCGATGAAGATGGCGATGATCAGGCCCAGCGTCGAGCCGGTGCCGCCAAGGTAGATGTAGGAGTCGACAAACGGCTTCGCCCACATATGGAACTCTTTCCCGGCGGCCACCGCCGCTTCGACCGAACCGTATTTGTTATACAGCTCCACGTTTTCCAGCGCGAACGGCGTCATGATGCCGCTGTCCAGCGCCGCCAGCGCCATGGAGCCGTGCACCCCGAAGAACCACAGCAGCGAGGAGAACAGCACGTACACCCAGCCCACCACGCTGCCCATCTTGGCCAGCGGCGCCGAAATGCCGTCCATGATGATCTGGTGGAAGTTGGTGCCCCAGTGCGCCAGCGCGAACGCCAGCAGCCCCATGATAGAGAGGATGATGAAACCGGGGATCAGCGCCGAGAAGGAGCGCGACACCGAAGCCGGCACGCTGTCCGGCAGGCTGATCACCCAGTTGCGCCGCACGATGAAAGCAAACATCTCGGCCACCACCAGCCCGATCACCATACCGGAAATGATGTTGGCGCCGCCCAGCCAGTTGGCGCCCACCGCATAGGCCTCGCCGACGTTAAACGGCGTGACGGTCATAAAGGCCGCCACCGCCAGCAGTGCCGCAGCCAACGGATCGACCTTGCGCTCTTCGGCCAACGCCATGCTGATAAAGAACGGCGTCATCAGGGACATGATCCCCAGCGTACCGTTGTAAACGCTGCCGCCGATGCTCTTCAGCCCGTTCAGCGTCTCGATGGTGGAGGCATCCAGGCGCACGCCCAGCGAATAGAAGAACGATCCTTCGCCGAAGCTCAGGAACACGTTGTTGATCAACACGAACATCGCCCCGGTCAAGGTCAGCGGCATCAGGCGGATAAAGCCGTTCTTGATGGCGTTGACGTGGGGCTGCTTACCGATTTTTACGGCGAAAGGCAGGATAACCTTCTCGAGCGAGGCAATGAGGGTATTCACGGCGGCCTCCTGTTATTGATTGGCTTTCTTGATGGCGGCCACTGCGGCCTTCAGCACCCCCAGCCCATCGACCTTGCCGTACAGCAGCGGATCGATGACTTCAACAGGTTTGTTGGGCAGCTGTTTTTGCACTTCCGGCAAGGTGTAGGCGATCTGCGGCCCCAGCAGGATCAGATCCGCTTCAACGCCTTTCTCCGCGGCCAGCGCCTCCGGATAGGCGGCGATGATCACCGGTACTTCGTATTTCTCGGCCTGCGCCTTCATTTTTGATACCAACAGGGAAGTGGACATACCGGCAGAACAAAACAGATAGATTTTTTTCTTTTCCATACCAAGCACCTCAGATAATCAAAAAAACCCCGTGTTATTTGTATGCCAGATGCAATCACGATTGCTTCACGCACATTCCTTATGAAAATTTCCGTCACGTTGCCCTGGTTGCAGACAGTATACGGAGCATGAAAAACGGATCGGTAAGCCAGCGAGGATAATAACCGTCTCTCCTTGACCTGCTGGCTTGACCCCCTTCACATTTCACATAAAAAAATAGTGTGACCGGGCTCTCAAATAACCGATAAAAACTCGGAATATTCGCAATAAATACGCAAATGGCAATTATAAACAGCCAGTTATAAACTCGCCGGGAATTTAAGGGATTATTTGCGCCCGAACAAACGAAGAGGGAATAAAAATAGTTCAAGCTTGATTCGCTTACTTGCCATCCGAACGCGATGGCCGGTGAAGAAGATTAGGTGGGCAGACGCAGCAACTCGATCACCGTGGTCAGCGCCACGGAATGATTCCTGCGGTTGGGATATAGAGGTAAAAACCGGGAAACGGCGCGCACCAGTCGGCCAACACCCGCCGCAGCCGCCCGCTCGCGAGGTGTTCTTCCACCTCCTGTTCGATGACGAACGCGATGCCGACGTGCGCCAACGCCGCCTGCAGCAACAGCCTGGCGTCATCCACGATAAGCGGGCTGTTGACCGCCACGGAAAATCGCTGCTCGCCCTGGTGAAATGCCCATTTGTAGCGCTCGCCCGAAGAGGCCTTGCGCCAACCGATGCAGCGGTGCTGCAACAAATCCTGTGGATGCGTCGGTTCGCCGTGCCGTTGAAAATAGTCCGGCGTGGCGACGATGGCGAAACGCAGATCCGGCGTCAGGCGCACCGCACGCATATCGTTGTGCAGATCCTCGCCGAGCCGAATACCGGCGTCAAAGCCTTGCTCGACGATGTTGGCAAACCCTTCGTCCGCCACCACCTCCAGCGTAATGCCGGGGTACTTGCTGGCCAACCGCCCCAGATGCGGCACGATGGCGAGATCGATCGCCGAACGCGGCGCGTTGATGCGCACCAGGCCGCGTAGCCCTTCGCGAAACGCATTCAGGCTCTCCAGCGCGGCGTCGATGTCGGTAAAGGCCGGCACCAGCTGTGCCAACAGATGCTCACCGGCCTCCGTCGGCGAGACGTTGCGGGTGGTACGGTTCAGCAGGCGAAGCCCACCTGCGCTTCCAGCTCGCGCAGGGTGTGGGTCAGCGTCGGCGGCGTCACGCCCAATCGGGCGGCGGCGCGGCGGACGGTACGCTGTATGTCGGGCTGATCACCAGCGGCAACGTGCTGCGCAAACGGCCGGGTCAGGAGTGGGAAACCTTCTTCCCCGGCGCTGACACGGTGTTCGCCTCAAACGCGCTGCGGCTGGACGAACAGCGCGGGCTGCTGTGGGGGAACTCGCCGGACTTTCTCTCCGGCGGCAAAACGCGCGCCAACCGCATCTATGCGCTGAACGTCGCGGATGGCACCCTCAACCGCAACCTGGCGCTGCCGTCGGGGGAAATGAGCAACGATATCGTGCTCGGCGCAGACGGCACGGTGTACGTGACAGAAACCCGCGGCGGCGGCATCCTGCGCCTGCGGCCGGGCGAAACGGCATTTAGTACACTGTATTGGGAGCCGCCGGGATCGTGCTGTTCGACGACCGGCTGATGGCAGTCGCCAATTTCGGCACCGGTAAGCTCTACCCCCCTCAGCTATAACGATCCAAAGCCGCAGCTGACGGAAATGCAGCTGCCGCGCCTCATCGAAAACCCGGACGGGATGGGGTTGGCACCGGACGGCGCGCTGATCGTGCTGGAAAACGCGCTCCAGAGCGGCCAGGGGCAGATCCTGCGGATCCCTTCCCCCAAGGCGGCAGGCATGCACCGGATTGAGATCTTGCGCGAAGGCATGGAGTCGCCGGTCAACCTGACTATCCCCCCACAAGGCTGCGCCTTTGTCAGCGAATCGCGCATCCGCCACCGCCTGCTGCCCGGCCATGAAACCGAAGTGCCCGACAGCTTCCGCCTCTATCAACTGCCTTTGCCTCTCACCGCCGCGCAATAACCTTTCCACCACCACTGCGGGCGGCGGCTTGCGTTGTTGCCAGCAGGCGAACAACAATCACGCTTCGTTGCAAACCCGCCTTGCGCTACGCTTCCCATTTTTACCTGTGACAGCCGATTGCCCGCTGGGCTAGTATAAGCGTCTGTGCAAACCTCGGGTTTGAGCGCGCCGTTTGGCGTTTTGATGATTTGATTTGCGCCGCCCGGCAAGCGCTAAATGGGGCGGCGCCTGCTGAAACAATGTGATAGCGAATGACGACAATGAAAATCACAGTTCCCTTTACATTCAATGGATTGGAAAAATAATCGCATGAATAGCACCGATAAACTCGATTCGCATACGCCGATGATGCAGCAGTATAGAAAATAAGATTATAGTAAATTGATATGTATGAATATTTAAATAAAAACAAACACAACAAGCTACCTATAGGCTACAAATAGTGAAATCAATCTGGCTGCTCTTGTATAAGCTGGATTTCTAAAAGGTAAGTTTTCCTCTAAAAACTCATCGGCAAAAACATAATTCACAGCAGGTTTACTGTTGTGTCTTAGGAAATCCGATGCCATCTCCGCTGCGTATGGCGTTTCTAGGTAATACGTCAAAAACTGTTTGGATGGTAGTTGGCACGTATGGTATCTGTCGAGGACTATGGGTTAAGTATGTGTTTTCTTGGTTTCTCTATTTCTTAACTAGTTTCAAAATGTTAAATCCATCACAAAAATGCGGTAGTAGAAACTATGAGCATATGATTTGCCATTTTTTGAGGGTTGAATGTAAACAAGCCTGTTGGCAAAATTGTTGATGTAGTTATGACTACTTTTTTGGGATTTTAAAATCCTACACAGCAATGACAACATAGTACCATCAAGAAACAGTTAAAAAGGAAATAATATGGCTGCAAAACTATGTTTCTTCCCCGTAGGTAATGGGGATATGACACTTATTCAAACTGAAGATGGAAAAAATATATTAATCGATTGCCGTATTAGGGATGGAGAAGAACATCCTGATGTCCGCTCACAACTTAGAGAAAAACTCTCTCGAGATAGCGAAGGGCGTCTTTTCGTCAATCTTTTTATTTGGACGCATCCTGATTCAGATCATTGTGATGGAGTATCTGATCACTTTCACTTGGGGAAACCTGAAAATTGGAGTGAAAAGAGCGATAAAATTTTTATCAATGAAATTTGGTCAAGCCCAATTGTATTTAGACGCCATCATGCTCAAAATCATCCATTATGTGATGATGCAATAGCGTTAAATACAGAAGTGAAGAGAAGAGTTAATCTTTACAAAGAGAAGGGCTATTTGGATGGTGTCGGAAATCAAGTCTTGGTTTTAGGAAAAGACGAGAATGGTAAAACTGATAATATACCATATATTCTTTTAGAATTAGATAATACAACCAGTTATATTAACGGAGAATCTTCATCAGTTTTTCAAGCCCGGTTATTAGGTCCATCACCCAAGAAAGATCTCGACGAGTTAGAAGATAAATTAGGTAAAAATCATTCGAGTGTTATCATAAACTTTGAATTAAAAGGTGATAACAAAACTGCTTATTTTTTAAGTGGAGGTGATGCTGAGGTTGTGTGCTGGGAAGGTGTGAAAGATCGTCTGTCAGACAAGAATGAAATGTCATGGTTAGATTATGATATCTTACAAACACCACATCATTGTTCTTGGCACAGTATATCTCATGATAGTCTAAGCCAAAAAGGCGATGATGCAAAAACCTCTGAAAAAGCAATGGAGGTATTTAACCGTGCAAAACAAAATGCTTTCATTATATCAAGTTCGAAAACAATTGAAGACGATGAAAAAGATCCTCCAGCTTACCGAGCAAAAGAAGAGTATGAAAAAATAACAGATGATAAAAACGGTCAATTTCTGTGCGTATCTGATCATAAAAAAAATGGGAAAAATGTTCCTTTGGAAATTGAAATTTCCAGTAATGGTATTAAGAAGATAGCAGCATCTACATTAGGTATGGCAGAATCATCTAATACTGTCGTAAATAGACAAGGTGGTGGTGGTTATGCCTGATTGTCTTAAAAAAAAGATAGATCAGTTAAATAAAATCCTTGCACCTTATGGTGCAAGGAAGCTGTCCAATACTGAATTATCTATTCTTGATGAAAAATATATATGTGTCTGGGAATTATCTACAGATTTAGTATTCAATGACGACTCAATTGTATTACAAATAAGGTATAAAAGTTTAACACAGCATGATATCCCAGAAGTATTTGTATCATCTCCAGTAATAAATGTATGTCAATTACCTCATATAGAAAAAAATGGTAAACTATGTGTTTGGCCAAATACATACATTATTGATTTGAGTGATAATTCATATGTTCTTGAATTATTAAGTGATGCCTATTCGATGTTGAAAAAAGGCATCAAAGGAGATCTTAGAGATGATTTTATTGACGAGTTTCAGAATTACTGGATTTATCATTGCAATAAAATAGAACGTGTTATTAGCCTATGTGATTTGAACATAAAGAACACAAGATTAGTATACGGCTACAAAGCAAAAACATTAGGATGGATATATTCTGATGGTGAACAAAAATTAATTAATTGGTTAGATAATCAGAAACTACTATCTTCCAATTCAGATAACTCTAATGCAAGAGATAAACACCTACGTCAAAGACAACTTTCCAGAATAATATCTATTCCATTAATATTTTTTGAAAATGCATGGTATCCAGAACAATATCCAAGAACAATAAGAGATTTATTCAATTTAATCAATGAATATCATAATGAACCAGATATAGTTGATGAGTTTATTTTAAAATCAATAGCAAATATATATAATCGCAACCCAACTGTTTTAATAGCATTTCCTACGCCCTCAGGAATGAATATTATAGGAATTCGAATTTCTGAGAATGTAGGTGATCGTCATACAGATAGATATGATACAAGAGCTATCGCTAACGGTCGATTCCACATTAATTCATTATTAGATGGTCATAGAGATTATATCAATGGCCGCATTTTAAAGAATAGAATTGGTGAGTTAAAAGCACAAAACATCTTAGTTGAACGTAACGATAATTCATGGATAATGGGTAGAGATCATAATCCTACTTATAAAAAAATATCTGAGCATACAGTAGCTATAATCGGATGTGGCTCAGTCGGTTCATCTATATCGAGGCTGTTAATACAATCTGGCATTACAAATATAATGCTCTGGGATGAAGACTCTATGAAATCAGAAAATTCTTCACGACATCTCCTGGGGTTCGATTCTGCTAACAAAAATAAAGCATCTGCTCTCGCATCCAAACTTCGTTTAGAATTTCCAAACACCAATATAGAGTATTTTAATGAAGAATGGTCCGAAAACGCCGAATCAAGTACAAGAATTACTGAGGCTGACCTTATCCTAAGCTGCACTGCCGATTGGAATACCGAGCAACAACTGTTAAGTAAACAATCTCAGTGTAATTTGGGAGTTCTTGTTTTTGCTTTTGTTGAAGCCCATGCAATGGCTGGACATGTAATAGTAAATCAAATAGATTCTGGTGCCTTTAATGCCTGGCATTACACACAAGGTGAAAAAATAGGTGCATTGAGATATCCTGCTACATATTGGAAAGAAAATACAAAAAAAAGAATTGCTGCTTGTGCTGGAGAATTTCAGCCTTATGGAGCGATACCTTTAGCAAACTTACATTCACTTGCTGCAAGAACAATAATTGACTTAATATTGAATAGATTTCCTGACAGTTCCTTTGCATATAGCTATCTTGGTAGACAAGAAGAACTGGTAGAACTTGGTGGTCAATGGAATAATTGTTGGATAAATAAATTTGGCAATCCAAATAAAGGCGATCGAATCATTTCTTTGATTTATGAAAACTCAAGCTGGATGAATAACGATGCATAAATTTTATAGTTATGATTTAAATTTTTATATATGCATCAGTGAAGACATTATGGAAGAGTTATTTTCTTATAGACAGAAAAATTTTCTAAGTAAAGAGTCTGGAGGAATGTTATTTACAAATAAACTTGACAACACAGAAATAGAAATAAATAAAATCTCAATACCTTGCTCATCTGATATAAGGAAAAGAAACTATTTCAAATTAGATGAGAAAAAAGCGAAACAAGAAGTACTAATACAATTTGAAAATGGTTTCCATTATTTAGGCGACTGGCATACACACAACGAGACTATTGCAAACCCATCACCTACTGATATTAATAGCATTCATGAGTTATTTACCAAATCTAAACATAACAGACCATTTTTTATAATTTTAATAATCCCTAATCAAAATGTAATATCTAATTGTTATTTGGCAGCGGCAGATGGAAAAAAGATATACCAATTTAAATATCAAAATCAAACAACAACGATTTAGAAAAGACTATAAATTAAGGAGAGCAAAGTGTCTATAATTAAAAGTTTTTCAGTAGGAAATGGTGATATGTGTTATATAAAGCATAATAGTGATAATTTCACAATCATTGATTGTAACATTAATACTGGAAATGCCAAAGGCATTATAGAAGAAATAAAAGAGCAATCAGCTCAAAAGAGTATAATGCGATTTATTTCAACTCATCCTGATGAAGATCATTTCGGGGGTATTCATCTGCTTGATGATGAAATAAAAATCCATAACTTTTATGTAATAAAAAATAAAGCGATAAAAAAAGATATTACAGTTTCATTTGAGAGATACTGTTCCTTACGTGATGATTGTGATAAAGCTTTTTATATTTCTAAGGGATGCACACGTAAATGGATGAATAAAAGTGATGAAAACCGTTCAAGCTCAGGAATAAGTGTTCTATGGCCTGAACTAAATAACCCTTTCTTTATTGAGGCGTTAAGTGCCTGCGAAACAGGTGAAAGTTATAACAATGCCTCAGCAGTAATTAGATATAGCCTCAATAATGGTGCCAGCATAATGTGGTTAGGAGACCTTGAAACTGAATTTATGGAAAATATTGCTAATGACATACACTTAGAAAAAACCACAATTGTTTTTGCAGCACATCATGGTAGAAAGTCAGGAAAAATACCAGATTCATGGCTGAAAAAGTTAGATCCTCAATATATTATTATCGGAGAAGCCCCATCTCGACATTTAAATTACTATACCGGATACCAAAAAATAACCCAAAACAGAGCCGGTGATATTACAATGAAATGCATCGATGATAAAGTTCATTTTTACGTATCGAATGCAGCCTATGAAAAAGACTCTTTGATTGATGAACAAGTATATGACGCATCTCTCGGGTACTACATCGGCTCACTTACAGTAGAAAAAGAATATACGTTATAGATTCACATTCAAAATGCAATATTAATCTCTATTTTTAAAAAATAAGAGTATAATTTCAAACTATACTCTTATTACTAAGAACTAAATACTAACTATCAGCACCGACAGCCACTGCACTTGTAACCATCCTATTACCATAATGTCTTGAAATAACTGAGAAAATAAAGGTCATTATGAAAAGAAAGGCAAGCACAATCCATTTTATATGCAAGCCATCAATTGAAATAAATTTCAATAAACCAGCACATAAAAACATAACTAAGGTTGCGCTACATAAATCTCTAAATAAAAGAAAATTTTTATGAGCATCAATCACCTGAGCACTTGAATCAGTTTTCTTATAAATATTTTTATACCAAAAGGGATTCCTATCTTGCTCTGGCATATCATGCAGAAAAAGCTCAGGCCATTTGTTTTGTAAATCATTCATGTTCAGACGTTCATCTTTACGACAAAGTTCAATAACTCTATTTCCTGGCAATACTCGTTTAACCCGCCAAAAGACCAGAATATGTTTGAAGTTTTGAGGAATGATATTAACTAATAACAACGATATGACGGATACCCCTCCAGAGATACCGAGCCCCGCATAAATATTCTTGATATTAACATATCCTTCGATGCCTAACTGAATTAAAAATATAACAACGCAGAGTACAGTTATAACTGCATATATAGTAGTTTTATTCGATTCTTTTAAATTTTTAGTTTCACTCATTAAATCACCTTTTCGTGATATGCCATATCATTGGAAGACAATTATAGCTAAAAACCGTGAAGATCTCCATCAACAAATTGTTTGTAAGATAAGCAAGGGCTAACTTTAAGAAGCTACGCTTATTAAAGTTTCCCTTGTTTTTTCTCCTTTCAGTCGAAAAAAAATACGCACACACTTCTTAAAGAGACTATAAATAACCATTTATTAAATTACACTGAAAGATGCAGGTCATAGTCTTTTTTTATCAAAATTTCCAGAACGTAATTTCCCAGCATTTGAAATGATTAATTCTTTTTCTTTTGAAGCAATTAGCGAAGGTATATCTACCGACATAAAATCTAAATTATCGCACCACCAATTCACAAATATATACACATTCTGGCTCATAAGCCTATGAGCTTCCGAAAAATAATTCTTTGCAAACATCTCATTTATTGATTTCAAACTCTCAACTTCTGTCTTATTTACGATAATTCTAAACATATCTTCACTTGGATATGCATTAATTTCGCCTATCCCTATATTTAATCTCTCGAATAACCCTTCCATAAGCAAATCAATCTCATTGAATGCTGAAATATATTTTTTCATATTCCCTCCGCTTTGTTATTATATTTCCCACAAGTTATCTGATCATTATAAAATGTCAAGAGTAATGCTGATAAATAAACATATATCAATAAACACCACTTGACATTACAGCAAATAAAGAATAATAAATTTATAAAAATAAAAAAGGAGTTTGTATGTTTGAAAATAATACTGGCGTCTACAATTACAAAAATAAAAACATTGAGTTAAAATCCAATAACGCTAATTTATATAGAGATAAACTAAGGCAACACTGTGTTAGTGTTAGACTTAATAAAGAGGAATTACAATTTTTAAATGAAAAACGAGGAAACATAAGAAAAGGTGAATGGCTTCGAAAGAGCTTTCTGAACACAACCCCCACCCTCATTCCTCCAATCAATCTCGATGCCTGGAAAGAATTAGGGAAGATATCGCAAAACCTAAATAAGCTCAATATCCATCTTGATAACAAGAGTGATGGAAGCTGTTTGACAAATACAGAACTTTTTGCCGTTAGACGTCAAATCTCTGAGCTTCGTTTGCATCTCATAAATATTGATCTTTGGAGGATATCTGATGAAGGGAATGCAGAAGATTAAAAGAGGAAAATGTTTCTCAGGAATTATTCACTATGCTTTGAAATCAGTATCTCATCATAAAACTGTACCAAGAGTAATCGGTGGAAACATGCTGGGAAGCTCTACTACTGAGTTAATCGATGAATTTAATACAGCCAAAAAGCTTCGTGAAGATATAGTAAAACCGGTGTGGCACAATTCACTTCGATTACCAAAAGATGATACGCTTACAGATAATCAGTGGTCTAATATCGCTGATGATTACATGGCACGTATGGGTTTCTCGGAAACACATCTAAAATGCTATGTTTTACATGATGATATTAGCGGTCAACATATCCACATTATCGCCTGTCGTATTGATCTCATTGATGGCAGAGTCTACTTAGGTAAAAATGAAAATCTCATCAGTACACGTATTATCCAAGAACTGGAAGAAGATTATAAATTAACCCGAACTAGAGGGCCATCAGCTATTGGAGCGCAATCATCTAAGTCGAAAAATAAAAAAAGTCGTGGTGAGGATATGTTGGAAAAAAGAACTGGTAAGCCATGTTCTAAAGTCATAATCCAGGAAGCCATTGAAACCTTGCTTGTCAAAAATCTTTCGACTATAGAATTTGTACATCAACTCAAAGAAAAGAACATTGTAGCTGTTCCAAACATCTCATCTACTGGTCGTATGAATGGCTTCTCGTTTAAATATGGAAATATGGCTTTCAAAGCATCGCAATTAGGAAAAACCTACTCATGGTCTGCTCTACAGAACAGGATCAATTATATTCCAGATCGCGACAACGGTTTTCTTTTCAATTTAAAAGCATCTTGCAGTGAAACTCTTGATATGATACCTCCTTCTGGGATTGTAATAGAAGAGGTTAATCCCACGATAGAAATGCTTGCACTTTGTAAAACTTCTCATGACGATAGATACGATACCGATTATACCAAAGAATGTATCTCGACAATTCCTAGTAATAGCGAAGGGCTGTTAACTGATGCTCCAAAATTAAGCTTAGAAATACCTAAGTTTAGATGGCTAGAAACAATTCCCTATATTGATGCAGTTATTAGTCTACTAAAAAACATCAAAATACTAACACTTAAACGCCCAAAAAACCCTAGTATTATCAGCAACATAAGGATTGCGAAGATAGCCCCTTTATGCCTCGCCACAACAGATGAGCCTGTCTCGGTACACCGCAAACGATCACCATCATTGTAGGCATAACTTTTCTTTTTCGGTCTTTGGATGGATAGAACGCGCATCACAATCGATCGTTTATACCGATCGATAAATCAATCACGATAGCCTATAACTATCATTATTGCTCAATCGATCGGTACAAGTGATTTGCCTTCTTTTCAAAATCAGTCAAAATGAAAATTTGTAATAACCGACATAACAGACTGATTTATCTAGGCTATTTATTTAAAACCGAGAAAAGTAGATTTTTTATGCCCAGTTTCAGCACATTCAAAAGCTTGAATTGCTTCATACATCGAATATGAACGTCATTTACTTAAAAGGAATCGGTATGAGCATTTACTCTATGAAGAGCAACAGTAAACAAGCAGAAACTGTTGCTCCTAAATTCGTTTTCTTAGGGGAAACCTACGAGTTTGTTGAAACTTTTTCAGGCGAAGTCATCGAATCATTTAATGAACAGATCTTAGTAAGGAATGATTCAGGTGAGGAAACAAAAATTTCTGACTACGGTATTACATTCAGGAATTCACACCGCATTCATAAATATGAGTTGCGCCAATATAGTGGATATGAGCGGTGTAGTGTAAATTACGATGCTCTGATCGTAAATGAGAATACAGGTGAGTATAAAGTAAATTTAAGCAGAAAACTCATTGTCATACCTGCATTCATGACAATGTTATTAAATAATGTATCAATGGCATCACACTACAAAGTGATGCCTGTTCCCAAACTTTTTTATATCCTTTTCACTTTGCTTTGCTTAGCTTCTTTCATTGCCTTCTGTATTTTACTTGCAGGATATAAAGATGGGTATGTTTTCAATGAACACAAATATGAGTGGTTAACATATCTCCTATCTCGCTCAGCAACTTTTATCTGCATCCAATGGATGAAAAGAAAAAGTTCAAGGTTTGATAACGAAATCAGAAATATTATTTATAAGTTAGTTAAAAATAAAACATTATCATAAGGATAGTCGATTTATATAAGAAAGAATAATTATCTCCTCATTCACATTTCTGGCTCTGGTTGGCTGCTCCTCGGTTGAAAATCAGTCCTTAAAAATAAGACGCAAGACAGTGTGAAGACGAAACTACTAAAAGATAAGACTTCTAATAGAGCAAAAGCCTGTATCAAATCTACAGGCTTTTACTATCATTACAACCCATATTTTTTTCTCTTATTTTTCATTGATAAATCTCTTTGTAACTGGAAAGCATCATACTTCTTTTTTTCCTGAACATAGACCTTCTCTGATTGACTACCATTATCGACAATAAAATTAATAAGCAAAGAGCATATTTTCCTTATACGTCTCTTATCAATTAAATCATCATCTAACTTATTAATAAATTTATAGTATGAATAGAGTAGAAACGTCAAAACAACATCGCTATTAGAGAATTTTATCTTTTCAATTTCTTGCTTATATTTAATATAAAAGCCAGAACAAAATAGATATGATTGTTCGATGACTTTTTGTTGCGGCACTCCAGATTCTGATATTTTACTCACAAACTTATCGAGAATAATTAAATACCTCTCCATAAGATCAAGCTTTGTATTTTTCATATTAACCTTTCCTATTATGATAAAAACCTTGAATTATTAATACAATTATCACATTTTTTACAAGTGTCAATAGCCACTAATCATCCGTAAAATATTACACAGTGAGATTTTATCTGCTGCACATAACACTAAAGTTATTTATTTAATGAGAGAAGAATTATTCGGTTTTATGTGATGCTAAATATCTTCTATAATACCCAATCGCACTGTGCTGTGTAGTGTTCATCTTTTGAGCCACCTCTTTCCATTTCAAACCGGACGATCTCAACTGAAATGAAAGACTTCTTTTTTTAGATGCCTCTTTCAAGTAATCCTCACGAGAAACACCATAGTATTTAATAACAGTTGAACGTGATACTTCTGCTAATTTCGCTAAATCTTTCGCTTTTATTTTTTTACCGTTTATAATCATAATAATATCCTCAATGCTTTTTCTAATTTTTCTTTGGTATCAGTATTTTTTATTTTTCCAACATTATTCATCCCTCGTTTAGATTGAATAATTGAAAACTGTTTTTTTGAGAAATTTTTCCACGTCCACTTACAAACGCTTTGGCAAATTTGCCTAATTTCATTATGTGATAATGGGTTGTTAGAGTTGCTCTGTTTGTTAATTATATCAGCCGTTAAATACAAATAATTATAAAATTCATGCTCATTTTTACTCTCTTGATATTTTAGTATATTTTTATATGCAATTACTCTTAGATCTTCGAATAAATTAACATTGCGCCCTAATCCATATATATTTCTTTTGTTGCTATCATTCTTTCTAATTACATCAGGAACAAAATCAGCTAAATAGTATAGATCATACGCTTTAATATCTGTCCACGTGGTTCTCCATTCAAAGATGTTAAGAGGGTTCTTCATTAGAATATCAGCGTAAGATTTATCTGCTTTTAATCTTTCTGTAAATCCACACTGCACAACAGAAGCTAATCTTAGTGGTTTTATTTTTGCAGAGTTTGTTTTTAATACTGGTATTTTTAGAGCATAAAGTAAATGAGCATGACCATTTATTGTATTTTGTATGATCGCATTTGGTTTAGGCAGTCCAGCCATATCCCACGCAATTGCCCCATATTCATGATCCACATCAAAAACAAAACCATTTATAAAATATTTATTGTTATATCCTATATATTTCTTTAAGGTAGCTTTCTCTCGCGGTTTCCTGTATACACCATCATTAAAATCATCACAGCATAGAGCATATTTTTGTATTTGGCTCTTGTATTTATCCTCATTATATATTTCTTTTCTCATTATCATCCCCCTCTCATATTACCCCTCCGAATATCATTAAATACCTCTAATTAAAAAAGGAGTGTTATATATTAAATTATTTACCACTCTATAAATAATACAATATAAAACATTGTCAAGTGTCTATTTTAACCATATCAGATATTATATGGTTTCTGGTTGGAATTTAATGTGTCAAAAGGAATTAATAGAGAACATTTAATAGCCATGGATATATCAAAATAACAAAAAGAAAACTCTATAAATAATTTCAATCCAGAATAAAATGAGAGAAAATAGAAAAGTAAAGACCGTGATTTTTTTTCTTTCTAATTTAGTATTTACTTATCTTTTTTATTTTTTAAATCTCTAAGAAATTATTGCTTCTATTATAGATTCTTATCACACACAGAAAATAAATCAATATTGCATACTGATATTTTAACTCAACCAGAAAAGGGTCTTTATATTTAACTCCCCAAGACATCATTCATTGTATATCTTTCTTGCGCTGCTTCTGAAGCATAGCTCAAATTATTTAGAATTGTTATGAAAATATTGTGCCAAATAATTCGTTCATTTTTATTTTCCCACTCTTTGAAAATAGCCTGCTCAACAGAAATCCAGACTATATCAACATTAGGCTCTGACAATAACTTTCTAAAAAGATCATCAGAGGTTGTCAAAGCATGAGATATTATTTTTTGTCCTGAAAAATTAGACAGCCAAAATGGATGTGGCTCACATAAATCGGTTAATGACGTAAATGTTAATCCACGGATTTGAGCTGCGTGCATAGTATTTTGGACCTTATGATTATCACGCCACGCTCGAAGATCTTTTAGCAAGTAATTTACTCGCTGGTTTCTCGCTTTGCTATTTTCTACTTGGTACTGGATATATGCTGGTCCCCCGCCATTTTGCCTATATCGAGCAAGTGATTTTACACTAATACCAAGATACAGAGATGCCAACTCAACATTAAGTGTCGCGTCATCAGGAATCTCACTAAAAAGCTTCCATACTTCTGAAAACTCTCTTAACGTCTCAACAACACTCATCCCTCTTTCCTTTCTGGTAATGGCGGATACTTCGCAGATGCTAAAAGTGCATTATACAATTTAGGTGCAGTCATTAGCATATGCAACTCAATCCTTTGAAGTGCCTCAAAAACTCGCTGATTATCTGGCACAGCATACCTTTCCGTAGGATCGGTGGTATTGCGGTGGTTAAGCAACTTTTTCACAACTGCATATGAAGTTAGCTCTTCTGCAACACGGCCAAAGGTTCTGCGCAGATCATGCATACCCAACTTCGTTATGCCTGCTTCCTGACAGATATACTCACGTAGGCTTTTACTGTCGGAATAGTGTCCAACCTTACTTCGTGATGAACGAGCCGGAAAAACCCATTTGCGTTTATCTGCTCGCTTTTCGTTATCGTTGACGATATCTCTTCGATCTTCCAGAATTCGCTTTGTAGCATCGCAGATTGGCAACTCATGGTCATTACGGTTTTTGGTGTCGTAGAATCGAATCATTCGGTTTTCAAGATCGACGTAGCTTGTCGTTCTGGCTTCCTCTTCTGTCAGAGTCTCTCGCCAGCACAGTGCAGCGGTTTCTTCTTTCCGGGCTCCAATCAGAACGGTTAGCAACAGATAATCACAACCCAACCGATTAAAACCTCGCTTATTGTGTAATGCAGTTAGAAAACGTCCCAGGGTATCTTTGGGAGACAATGGGTTTCGTACTCCCTTGGCACGATAGCTATCCTCCAGTTCAGATCGCGTTCTGAACTTCTTCTGTACCTTTAAAATTGAAAAAGGATTATAGGACAGCGAAGGTTGTCGTTGTTGTGTCTGGGCATTGCCAGCTTCAATTTCAATCGCATGTTTAACTGCAACATTAGCCCATCGGAAAGTTTGTTCAGCAGCCGTTCTTGCTCTTGAAGCAATTTCATCAAACTTACTAAGGATTTCAGTACCCGTAAGATCTTTTATCCGAAGGTTTTGCCATTCTTTCAACCGATTCTCAGCTTTGTCTAACACATTGAGAGTGTTTGGTTTAGCGGGTTTGGTTCTGCCAAGTAAGTGGCTCCTGTATTGGGCAAAAGCTTCACTCACGGTCAATTCAGCAAGATCGAGTTCCCTCTTAATCTTGTTGGGATTTCTCTTTGTTGCGATCATGGTCTGAACCAACTGTCGAGCTACCTCACGGGCTTGATCGATACTCGGAAAATCAGACACATTTCCAACCTTTACTTTCAAGACAGAGCTTGGCTTCTTACCCTCGCTGACATTACGATCTGACGAGGCTACTCTTCGCTGGATTACATAGGTTTTTTTCGTCAAACTGACCTTCACACCGAAGCCAACAGGTGAATCTCGATGATCGTCAAAAACTATGTAAGGCTTTTGGTCAGGGTTGGCTTCGAAAACGACTTTTCCAGAGCTACTGAGTTCAGGCTTAACATTAATACTTAACTTTTTGATAATAAAAGCCTGGTTGAGAGTTGTTTTCAAAGTATCACCACCATTTGTAGCCCAAAGAAGGAGTACAACCAATCTATCACGCCTTGGGCTACAAGTGAGCTACAAATTTATGGGTTTATGTGGGTTTAAAGGGGTTTTACCTGGGGCCATATGAGCACTTGAAAGAATTAAAAAATGAGTAAAATCAATATGAATGAAGACATTGATAAGGACTTCTCTAGCCACACACCGATGATGCAGCAGTACCTGCGCCTCAAGGCCCAGCATCCTGAAATCCTGCTGTTCTACCGCATGGGCGACTTCTACGAGCTGTTTTACGACGACGCCAAGCGTGCTTCCCAACTGCTGGATATTTCGCTGACCAAGCGCGGCGCCTCGGCGGGTGAACCGATCCCGATGGCCGGCGTGCCGCACCACGCGGTAGAGAACTACCTGGCCAAGCTGGTGCAGCTCGGCGAGTCCGTCGCCATCTGCGAGCAGATCGGCGATCCGGCCACCAGCAAAGGGCCGGTCGAACGCAAAGTGGTGCGTATCGTCACCCCTGGCACTATCACCGACGAAGCGCTGCTGCAAGAGCGTCAGGACAACCTGCTGGCGGCGATCTGGCAGGACGCGCGCGGCTTCGGCTACGCCACGCTGGACGTCAGCTCCGGCCGCTTCCGCGTCGCCGAGCCGCAGGATCTGGAAACCATGGCCGCCGAGCTGCAGCGCACCAATCCGGCCGAGCTGCTCTACCCGGAAACCTTCGAACAAATGGCGCTGATCGAACAGCGCCACGGCCTGCGCCGCCGCCCACTGTGGGAATTCGAGCTTGAGACCGCGCGTCAGCAGCTCAACCTGCAATTCGGTACCCGCGACTTGACCGGTTTCGGCGTCGAGCAGGCTCACCAGGCGCTGCGCGCCGCCGGCTGCCTGTTGCAGTACGTCAAAGATACCCAGCGCACTTCGCTGCCGCACATTCGCGGCCTCACCATGGAGCGCCAGCAGGACGGCATCATCATGGACGCCGCGACCCGCCGCAATCTGGAGCTGACGCAGAGCCTGTCCGGCGGCAGCGACAACACGCTGGCGGCGATCCTCGATCGTACGGTCACGCCGATGGGCAGCCGCATGCTGAAACGCTGGCTGCACATGCCGACCCGCGATATCAAGGTTCTCACCGCTCGTCAACAGGCGATCGGCGCATTGCAGGAGCTGTTTACCGATCTGCAGCCTTCGCTGCGTCAGGTGGGCGATCAGGAGCGAATTTTGGCGCGTCTGGCGCTGCGCACCGCCCGGCCGCGCGATCTGGCGCGCATGCGTCATGCTTTCCAGCAACTGCCGGACATCCGTGCGCTGCTGCAAGACGTGGACACCCCGCACGTGCAGCAGCTGCTGTCACAGGTGGGCCAGTTCGACGAGCTGCGTGAGCTGCTGGAACGCGCGGTCATTGAATCGCCGCCGGTGCTGGTACGCGACGGCGGCGTGATCGCCCCCGGGTACAACAGCGAGCTGGACGAGTGGCGCGCACTCGCCGACGGCGCCAGCGACTACCTCGACCGGCTGGAGATCCGCGAGCGTGAAAAGCTGGGGCTGGATACGCTCAAGGTCGGTTTTAACGGCGTACACGGCTACTACATTCAGGTCAGCCGCGGCCAAAGCCACCTGGTGCCGATCCACTATGTGCGCCGTCAGACGCTGAAAAATGCCGAGCGCTACATCATCCCGGAATTGAAAGAGTACGAAGACAAAGTGCTCACCTCCAAGGGTAAGGCGCTGGCGATCGAGAAAAGCCTGTACGACGAGCTGTTTGATCTGCTGCTGCCGCACCTGGCGGAACTGCAGCAAAGCGCCGCCGCACTGGCCGAGCTGGACGTGCTGGCCAATCTGGCCGAGCGCGCCGATACCCTGAACTACGCTTGCCCAACCATGAGTGAACAGCCGGGGATCCGCATTACCGAAGGCCGCCACCCGGTGGTAGAGCAGGTGCTGAGCGAGCCGTTTATCTCCAACCCGCTCACCCTGTCGCCACAGCGCCGCATGCTGATCATCACCGGCCCGAATATGCGGTAAAAGCACTTATATGCGGCAAACGGCGCTGATCGTGCTGATGGCGCACATCGGCAGTTACGTGCCGGCCACCAAGGCCACCATCGGCCCGGTGGATCGCATCTTCACCCGCGTCGGCGCGGCGGACGATCTGGCTTCCGGCCGCTCTACCTTCATGGTGGAGATGACCGAAACCGCCAACATCCTGCACAACGCCACCGAGCACAGCCTGGTGTTGATGGATGAAATCGGCCGCGGCACCTCCACCTACGACGGCCTGTCGCTGGCTTGGGCTTGCGCCGAGAATCTGGCTAACCGCATCAAGGCGATGACGCTGTTCGCCACCCACTACTTCGAGCTGACGACCCTGCCGGAGAAAATGGAAGGCGTGGTCAACGTGCACCTGGACGCGCTCGAACATGGCGACACCATTGCCTTCATGCACAGCGTGCAGGACGGTGCCGCCAGCAAAAGCTATGGCCTGGCGGTCGCCGCGCTGGCCGGCGTACCGCGCGACGTCATCAAGCGCGCCCGTCAGAAGCTGCGCGAGCTGGAGTCTATCTCCAGCCACACCGCCTCGGGCAGCGTCGATGCCACCCAGATGACGCTGCTGCAGGAAGAGACCTCGCCGGCGGTAGAAGCCCTGGAGGCACTGGATCCGGATTCCCTGTCGCCGCGCCAGGCGCTGGAATGGATCTACCGGCTGAAAAATATGGTGTAGTCTGGTGCCAAACGCGGGCATAAAAAAACGGTGAGCATCATGCTCACCGTTTTTATTTGATGCGGTTCAACAACCGGCATTATTCGCGGAACAGTGCCTCAATGCTCAGCCCCTGCATCTGCAGAATTTCACGCAGACGGCGCAGACCTTCAACCTGAATCTGACGGACGCGCTCGCGCGTCAGGCCAATCTCCCGGCCTACGTCTTCCAGCGTCGCCGCTTCATAGCCCAGCAGGCCGAAACGACGCGCCAACACTTCACGCTGTTTGGCGTTCAGTTCGAACAGCCATTTGACGATGCTTTGCTTCATATCGTCGTCTTGCGTGGTGTCTTCAGGCCCGTTGTCCTTCTCGTCGGCCAGAATGTCCAGCAGCGCTTTCTCCGAATCCCCGCCCAGCGGCGTATCCACCGAGGTGATGCGTTCATTCAGGCGCAGCATGCGGCTGACGTCATCCACCGGCTTGTCGAGTTGCTCGGCAATCTCTTCAGCGCTCGGTTCATGATCCAGCTTGTGGGAAAGCTCGCGTGCGGTGCGCAGATAGACATTCAGTTCTTTGACGATATGGATAGGCAAACGAATGGTACGGGTTTGGTTCATGATCGCCCGTTCAATCGTCTGACGGATCCACCAGGTTGCGTAAGTGGAGAAGCGGAAACCGCGTTCCGGGTCGAATTTTTCCACTGCGCGAATCAGACCGAGGTTACCCTCTTCGATCAGATCCAGCAGCGCCAGACCGCGGTTGCTGTAGCGGCGGGCGATTTTCACCACCAGCCGCAGGTTGCTTTCAATCATGCGGCGGCGGGACGGCACGTCACCGCGCAGAGCACGCCGCGCAAAATAGACTTCTTCCTCTGCGGTCAGCAGAGGTGAATAACCGATCTCACCCAGATAGAGCTGCGTCGCATCCAATACGCGTTGCGTAACGCCTTGAGACAACAGCTCTTCTTCCGCTAAATCGTTCTCGCTGGCCTCTTCTTCTACCAGCGCTTTTTCATCAAACGACTCAGCCTCAGCTCCATTCTCGTCGAAATCCGCATCATCATGTAACTCGTTAACTTTCAGCGTATTTTGGCTCATATGCTGCTCCTACCCGTGATACCGCGAGCAGAATCTCAGCGTATTCTGCCCAATCTATCGCTGCGGAAGATAACGCAGCGGGTTTACGGATTTCCCCTTGTAACGAATTTCAAAATGCAAACGTACTGAACTGGTACCGGTGCTACCCATAGTGGCTATTTTTTGACCCGCCTTCACTTCTTGTTGTTCCCGGACCAGCATTGTGTCGTTATGAGCGTAGGCGCTCAGGTAATCATCATTGTGTTTGATGATGATTAGATTACCGTAACCCCGTAAAGCGTTGCCGGCATACACTACGCGGCCATCGGCGGTAGCGAAGATAGGCTGCCCACGGGAACCGGCGATATCGACGCCCTTATTCCCACCTTCTGATGAGGAAAAGTTATCAATAATCTTACCGTCAGTCGGCCATCTCCAGGTACTGACCGGAGAACTGTTGCTGACGGTGCTGCTCACGGGTGGAGCGGCTTCCGGTGCGGTAACAGGCGCAGTCGCGGTCCCAACCGCTGCGGCACCTGCTGCAGGTAACATCTTACCTACATTCTGTTTACCCGAGTTTTCAGAATACGCGTTAGTTGATTGAGAATCAACCGTTGCCGTCTGGATCTGGGAGCTGGAAGGTGGCTTCGGAACGCCGCCTTTGGTCGCGTCTGTCGTCGCCAGCATGCCGCCGCCGCCGTTGGCAGAACCATTACCAAGCTGAATGGTTTGGCCAACATTCAGGCTGTATGGCTCGGGAATATTGTTACGCTGCGCCAGGTCGCGGAAATCGTTGCCGGTGATCCAGGCGATATAAAACAGCGTGTCGCCGCGCTTGACCGTATAGGTTTCACCGCCGCTGTAGCTCCCTTTAGGGATAGCGTTATAACTGCGGTTATAGACAATACGGCCCTCGGGGCTGACCTGCTGCGCCCCGCCATTATTATTGCCGGATGGAACGGCACCGCCGCCACCCACGCTGCTGATAGGGGCCGACGTCGAGGCATTGTTCGTACAACCCGCCAACCACAAACTTACCATCGTACACACCGCTACCCGGCGTAACGTAATCATTGGGCTTCCCGTGCTCATGCTTCCCCCATGACAGCAATATCAGTGATATATCCAAAATACCCTTTACATCGTAGCCGAGCTTTTGCCACTTCCCAGTCCCTGCGATGTAAAGGCGCCGCCGGCCGATCCCTGAACGCCAGGTCATCTCCCGCCGGAGCATCAAAACGCGCGCCAATGCTAACCACATTGGCGTTGCCGCACCATAAGACAACTACGTAGAAAGGCCAATTCTAGTGAAAATTAGCCTGATTGGAACGAGAAAACCTTATCCGGACGTGATGAAAGTGCAACAGATTTTGCAGACGGTCGAAAAATCAGACAATCGCTAGGCCAATTCGCCTTTCACCAGCGGGACAAAGCGCACCGCTTCCACCGCATCGACAACGAACTCGTTGCCATGGCGTTGAATGCGTTTGAGGGTTTGGGCCTGCTCGCCCACCGGCAGCACCAAAATGCCGCCGTCGTCCAATTGTTCCACCAGCGCCTGCGGGATCTCCGGCGGCGCGGCGGTGACGATGATCGCATCGAACGGGCCACGCGACGCCCAGCCCTGCCAGCCGTCGCCGTGGCGGGTGGAAACATTATGAAGATCGAGCTGCTTCAGGCGGCGCTTGGCCTGCCACTGTAGCCCCTTGATGCGCTCGACGGAACAAACGTGTTGCACCAGATGTGCCAGGATAGCGGTCTGATAACCGGAACCGGTGCCGATCTCCAGCACCCGTGAAGTGGGCTTCAGATTCAGCAGCTCGGTCATCCGCGCCACCATATAAGGCTGGGAAATGGTCTGGCCGGAGCCGATCGGCAGCGCGGTGTTTTCGTAGGCCTTATGATCCAGCGCTTCGTCGACAAAACGCTCGCGCGGCACCGCTTCGATCGCCCGCAGCAGCTTTTCGTCCCGGATCCCCTGCTGCCGCAGCTGCGTCAGCAATGTTTGCATACGCTTGTTCACCATTCCCCGCTAACCTCTGCCTTGGTTAACCATGTTTTCACGACTTCCTGCGCCGCGTAGGCTGTCAAATCCACCTGCAGCGGCGTGATCGCCACATAGCCTTGTTCCACCGCCGCAAAGTCGGTATCCGGCCCGACATCAAATTTATCACCAGGCGGCCCGATCCAGTAGAGATTTTGTCCGCGCGGATCCTGCTGGCAGAATACCTTGTCGGCGGGATGGCGGCTGCCGCAGCGGGTAACGCGCAGGCCTTTAATCTCCGCCAGGGGCAGATCCGGTACGTTGATATTCAGGATTTTTCCGGTACGCAACGGCTCACGCCGCAACGCGCGCAGGATACGGCAAGTAATGGCAGCGGCGGTCGCATAGTGCTGGTGGCCGTTCAACGACACCGCCAACGCGGGCAGCCCCAGATGCCGGCCCTCCATCGCCGCTGCGACGGTGCCGGAATAGATGACATCGTCGCCCAAATTCGGCCCGGCGTTGATGCCGGAGACCACGATATCCGGTGCCGGGTGCATCAGTGCGTTGACGCCAAGATAGACACAGTCGGTCGGCGTCCCCTGCAGCACCGCAATATCGCCGTTGGCCAGCGTCTGCGTGCGCAGCGGCGATTCCAGCGTCAGAGCATTGGAAGAGCCGCTGCGGTTACGATCCGGCGCCACGACCTGCACCTCGGCGAATTCCCGCAGCGCCGCCGCCAGCACCTGAATGCCCGGAGCGCTGACGCCGTCATCGTTACTCAGCAATATCCGCATCACTGTCATCCTGCTGCATGATCTCGCGAACTACGCTGGTGGCGAAGCTGCCTGCCGGCAGCCAGAAGCGCAGTTCCACGGTAACGTCATCCCACCAGTTCCACAGCATATTTTGCGGCTGCAACAGCAGGGCCCGACGAGCGGGTTCGACACGCTCGCGCTTTAAAAGCGTAAGCAATTCCGGCTGCTCCGCCAAGCATTGTTGTTCAAATGCCAACGCATCGCTGGCAGTACCCGGCTCGCCGTCGCCCGGCAACGCCGCGGTGACAACCAGCTCGCCGGCATCCAAGCGCTGTTGCAGCGTCTCCAGCTCATCGGCTTTGGCGACAAACCAGCTGCCGCGGCCCCTCAGCTGCAGGGCGTCACCTTCCAGCACGGTGCGCTGCAGGCCGTCGGCCAGACGCCTGCTCGCGACCTGATTAAACAACGCGCTGCGGCTGGCGGACAGGTAGAAACTGCGCTTGCTGCGCTCTTTGACGCGAATTTCGTCATTCGCCCAGCGGCGCGCCATCACCAGGTTGTTGCCGCCGCGGCCGAAACGCTGGCTGCCGAAGTAGTTCGGCACGCCCTGCACGGCGATGGCCTGCAGGCGGCGTTCCACGTCCTGCCGGTCGGAAATCTGGCGCAGCACCAACGTAAAGTGGTTGCCCTTCAGGTTGCCGATGCGCATTTTACGCAGATGGCGGGCGTACGAGAGCACCTCGCAGCCTTCCAGCGTAAACCGGGAGAAGTCCGGCGTGTCCTTACCCGGCATATGCAGGCAGAACCACTGCTCGGTCACCGCGTGGCGATCCTTCAAGCCGGCATAGCTGACGGAACGGGCGTGAATACCGGCGAAGCGCGCCAGGTAATCGGCCACGAACTGGGTATTGCAGCCGTTTTTACGGATGTTAACCAGGACGTGCTCGCCTTCACCGTCCGGCGCAAAGCCCAGGTCTTCCACCACCACGAAATCTTCCGGATTGGCTTTCAACACCCCGGTGCTCTGCGGCCGGCCATGCAGCCAGGTCAGATTCGCCATATCCATGCGGTTATTCCTTGATCAGCAAGGCGACCGCTTCGCAGGCGATGCCCTCGCCTCGCCCGGTGAAACCGAGCTGCTCGGTGGTGGTGGCCTTCACGTTGACGTCATCCATATGGCACTGCAGATCTTCCGCCAGGAAGACGCGCATCTGCGGGATGTGCGGCGCCATTTTCGGCGCCTGAGCGATGATGGTGATATCGAGGTTGCCGAGGCGGTATCCTTTGGCGCGGATGCGTTTCCAGGCTTCGCGCAGCAGCTCGCGGCTGTCGGCGCCTTTGAACGCCGGATCGGTATCGGGGAACAGCTTGCCGATATCGCCCAGCGCCGCCGCGCCCAGCAGGGCGTCGGTCGCGGCATGCAGCGCGACGTCGCCGTCGGAGTGGGCCAGCAAACCTTTGTCGTAAGGGATGCGAACGCCACCGATCACCAACGGGCCTTCGCCGCCGAATTTATGTACGTCAAAACCGTGACCGATACGCATGGTGCGCTCCTTATTGTCCAACTGAGTCAAATAGAACGCCGCCAGCGCCAAATCCTCCGGCCGCGTTACTTTAATGTTGTCCGCCCGGCCGGCGATCAGCTGCGGATGATAACCGCAATGCTCCAGCGCCGAGGCTTCGTCGGTGACGTTCGCACCTTCATCCAGCGCGCGCTGCAGGCACTGCTTGAGCAGCGGCAGCGGAAACAGCTGCGGCGTCAGCGCGTGCCACAGATCCTGGCGTTCGACGGTGTGAGCGATGGTTTCGCTGCCGGGTTCGGCGCGTTTCATGGTGTCGCGCACCGGTGCGGCGAGAATGCCGCCGACCTTGCTGTGTGCGGTGATCGCCAGCAGGCGCTCGAGATCGTCGGCGTGCAGGCAGGGGCGTGCAGCGTCGTGCACCAGTACCCAGTCCGCATCGCCCGCCAGTTTAAGCCCGGCCATCACCGAATCGGCGCGCTGTTTGCCGCCCTCAGTGACGATCACCCGCGGATCCTGGGCGATCGGCAACTGTTCGAACTGGCGATCTTCGGGGCCGATCGCCACGATCACCCGCTCAATGCGCGGATGACGCAACAGGGCGTGGATGGCGTGCTCGACGATGCTGTGCCGGCCGATGGTTAAATATTGCTTCGGGCATTCCGCCTGCATGCGGCTGCCGATACCGGCAGCGGGCAGGACGGCAATCACCGAAGGAAAGGTGCCTGCGGAGTGATTCATGCGTTATTTTTGTGCGTTATTTTGCGAGGAAGACGCCGCGTTGCGTCTGGATTGGTCAGGAACCAGACGATAGAAAGTCTCACCGGGCTTGATCATACCCAGCTCATTACGCGCTCGCTCTTCGATCGCTTCCTGACCGCCGTTCAAATCATCGATTTCGGCAAACAGCTGATCGTTACGCGCTTTCAACTTGGCGTTGTTGCCCTGCTGGACCGCAACGTCTTCATTGACTCGCACGTAATCGTGAATACCATTTTTGCCCAGCCACAGTGAATACTGTAACCAACCGAGCAATGCCAGCAATAGCAGCGTAAGTTTTCCCATCTCCGCCCCCTGAAAAACCGACCAATCATCCCACAACTTTTCGTTGGACTCCACACTGAGAGCGGCATTTCAACGCCAAATTCAGAATACGGATGAAGGGTTACCGAGTTTACCGCCTAATTCCGCGGCGAAAGCGGCAAAAAAAGCCCCTTACACCGGATGCGCACGACGTGTTTTCCAATGAGGCACACACTGCCCTTCACCTATTATGCAGCAAGAACCACTGCCTCCCCGCTTTCTGCCCCATCGCTTACTCCGTCGCAACGCAAAAAGTGAATATTTAACACCATACAAATAATATTCCTTATGCAGGGCTTGTACTTTCATTCATTGAGACTTATTTTTATGCATTACTAGTGCATAAATAATTCCAATATATAACCTTTCATTATCGGGGATCGCGATGTTAAAACGTTTAGTTCTGATCGGCGCCTGCCTGGCCGCCACCTTCTCCACCGCCGCGTTGGCGGCTGAATCTACCTACGTCGTCGGTTCCGGCGGCACCTATCGGCCGTTCGAATTTGAAAACAGCCAAAAACAGCTGGAAGGTTTCGACATCGACATCATCAAAGCGGTGGCCAAGGCCGAAGGCTTCCAGATCAAACTGATCAATACGCCGTGGGAGGGGATCTTCGCCACGTTGAATTCCGGCGATCGCGACATCATCATTTCCGGCATCACCATCACCGACAAGCGCAAACAAATGGTTGATTTCTCGGCGCCTTACTTCCCGGCCGAGCAGGCTATCGTGGTGCCGCAGGACTCGACGGTAGACTCCATCGCCGCGCTGAAAGCGCTGAAGGTCGGCGTGGTGAACTCCAGCACCGGCGACATCGTGGTGTCCGACGTACTGGGCAAAAACAGCACCGCCATCAAGCGCTTCGACAATACGCCGCTGATGCTGCAGGAGCTGTATGAAGACGGCATCGGCGCGGCGGTCGGCGACGTCGGCGTGGCCAAGTTCTATATCAAAACCCACCCTGAGAAAGCCTTCAAGCTGGTGCCCGACGCCAAGTTCGAGCGCCAGTATTTCGGCATCGCCGTCGCCAAAGGCAACGATGAGTTGCGTAACAAGATCAACGCCGGCCTGAAGAAAATCGTCGCCGACGGCACCTACGCCAAGATTTACCAAACCTGGTTCGACAGCAACGTACCGACGCTGCCGGCGGAATAATGCCCTGTCGCCGGCGCCCGCCAGGCCGTCGGCGCCCCCCGTTTCAGCCTACCAAGAAGGAATACCCTTTGAACTTCCGCTGGGAGATCATCCAGGAATACGCGCCGCTGTTTATGGAAGGCGCCTGGATGACCATCAAATGCACCATTATCTGCGTACTGCTCGGCACCACCTGGGGATTGATCCTCGGGCTGGGCCGTTTGGCGCAGGCGCCGCACGGCATCTGGAAACCCATCCTGCATTACGGCGTTCAGTGGCCGGTGCGCATTTACATCAGCGCCTTTCGCGGCACGCCGCTGTTCGTGCAAATCATGGTGGTGCACTTCGCGCTGGTACCGCTGTTCATCAACCCACGCGACGGCCTGTTGGTCACCAGCGGCCTGATGAGCGTCGATTTTGCCCGCGCGCTGCGCGCCGACTACGGTGCCTTTCTCTCCTGCGTAGTGGCGATCACGCTCAACGCCGGCGCCTATGTATCGGAGATCTTCCGCGCCGGGATCCAATCGATCGATCGCGGCCAGATGGAGGCCTCGCGCTCGCTGGGCATGAGCTACGGCAAGACCATGCGCCAGGTGATCCTGCCGCAGGCCTTCCGCCGTATGCTGCCACCGCTGGGCAACAACGCCATCGCCATCGTCAAGGATTCGTCGCTGGCCTCCGCCATCGGCCTGGCGGATCTGGCCTATGCCGCCCGCACCGTCTCCGGCGCCTACGCCACCTATTGGGAGCCCTACCTGACCATTTCGCTGGTCTATTGGGTCATCACCTTCCTGCTCTCGCTGTTAGTGCAACACATGGAAAAGAGGTTCGGTAAAAGTGATTCGCGTACATAACCTGCAAAAACAGTTCGGCGAGAGCCACGTGCTGCGCGGCATTTCCTGCCGGATCGCCGCCAACGAAGTGGTGTGCGTCATCGGCCCTTCCGGCTCGGGTAAAAGCACCTTCCTGCGCTGCATCAACGCGCTGGAAACGCTCTCCGGCGGCGAGATCGAGGTCAACGGCTTCGCCGTCCACGATCAAAAAACCGACCTGAACAAGATGCGTGAAAGCGTGGGTATGGTGTTCCAGCGCTTCAACCTGTTCCCGCACATGACGGTGTTGGAAAACATCATTATGGCACCGGTGTGCGTGAAGAAACGGCCGCGCGCCGAAGCCATCGCGCAAGCCGAGCAGCTGCTGCACAAGGTCGGGCTGCTCGACAAGATAGACGCCTACCCCAACAGCCTATCCGGCGGCCAGCAGCAGCGGGTAGCGATCGCCCGCGCGCTGGCGATGGAGCCGAAGATCATGCTGTTCGACGAACCCACCTCCGCGCTCGATCCGGAGCTGGTGGGCGAAGTGTTGGCGGTGATGAAATCGCTGGCACACGAGGGCATGACCATGGTGGTGGTCACGCATGAGATGGGCTTTGCCCGCGAGGTGGCCGATCGGGTGCTGTTTATCGATCAGGGGATCATTCAGGAGGAAGGTGCGCCGCAGCAGATCTTCAGCCATCCGGCCAATCCGCGCACACAGGCGTTTCTGAGCAAAGTTTTGTAACCTTCGGCACCGCTTTGCAATCCTTCGGGCGCCGGCAGCGGCGCCCGCTCTCTCACCACCCGGTCAAGAAGCTGAACACCAGCCAGAACAGGCACAGCACGATGGCGCCGGTCAGCAGCAGCGTCAGGATCAGACGGCCGCGCAACAGCATGCTGAGGGTGATGCCGATCAGCACCGACAGCGGCATCAGCGCCAGGAAGAACGGCCAGGTATAGAGCAGGAAAAACAGCGTGTTGGAACCGTAAACCAGGAACGGCAACGCGAACGCCAGCCAGTAGAAAACAAAGCCGCTGACGCCGCCCAGGAAAGAATAAGAAGGCTCCTCTCTCTCCTGTTTTGACTGCTTGGAGTCGATCAAGATAGGCGTGACATTTTGCATAGTGATCCCTGGTTATTCGGCTCGCTCTGCGGCGGCTTAGAGTAAAAAGCGCATGGCGAAAAACGCCACACGCTTTTTTTTGAATTCAGGGTTTGATAATAGCCTGACCACGCAACACGTCTAACAATTGCGCAATCAAATTTGTTACCAATTGTTGGCCATCAAGGTGGATTTCCGGCTGCTGCGGCGCCTCGTAAACCGCGTCGATACCGGTGAAATTGCGCAGCTCGCCGGCGCGCGCTTTTTTATACAATCCCTTCGGATCGCGCGCCTCGCAGATCGCCAACGGCGTGTCGACGAACACTTCGATAAAGCGATCGTCGCCGAGCATTTCGCGCACCATCTGGCGCTCGGCGCGGTGCGGCGAAATGAACGCGGTCAGCACCACCAGCCCGGCATCCACCATCAGTTTGGCCACTTCCCCCACCCGGCGGATGTTCTCGCGCCGATCCTCGTCAGAGAAGCCGAGATCGCGGCACAGGCCGTGGCGCACGTTATCGCCGTCCAGCAGATAGGTGCTGACGCCGAGCCCGTGCAGCGCCTGCTCCAGCGCGCCGGCGACGGTGGATTTGCCCGAGCCGGACAGCCCGGTAAACCACAGCACCACGCCGCGATGGCCGTTGCGCGCTTCGCGATCCGCGCGCGTCACCGCGTGCGGATGCCAAACCACGTTCTCATCGTCCGGCCCGGTCGCCCTCAGTTCGGCGGCCACCTTATCGACCACCGAGCAGATCGCGTGCGCCCCAGTGCGGGAAGTGCTTGCGCACCAGCGCATTCAGCTCCAGCTCGAAGGCGCTGAACTCACCGTGCGCCGCCGGGGTGGCCTGCAGCGTTTCGCGCACCAGACCGGCGCCTACCGTGACGTTGCTCATGCGATCGATGAAGATCAGCCCGCCGGTGTCGTGATTGCTCTGATAGCTGCCCAGCACCAGCGGTTCGTCGAAGGTCAGCTCCACCAGACCGATGCCGTTAAGCGGCAACGTGTCTGCCGGGTGCTGCGCCAGCGTATTGATCTCCACCTGATGGCGGATGCTCTCCACGCGGGCGCGGGTCTTTTTACCGGCGATCTTGATGTCGTAGCTCTGGCCCGGCACCAGCGGCTGCTCGGCCATCCATACCACGTCCACCAGCGCGCTCTGCGCCGCCTGCAGGCTTTCGCCGGCGTCGACCAGCAGATCGCCGCGGCTGATGTCCACCTCATCCTTCAGCACCAGCGTAATCGCCTCGCCCGGCACCGCCTCTTGCAGATCGCCGTCGAAGGTCACGATGCGCGCCACGCTGGACTCCACGCCGGAAGGCAGCACTTTGACCCGTTGCCCCACCCGCACCACGCCGGCGGACAGCGTGCCGGCATAGCCGCGAAAATCGAGGTTCGGGCGGTTGACGTACTGCACCGGGAAGCGCAGCGGCTGGTTTTCTCGCTCGCTGACCACGTCAACGCTCTCCAGCACTTCCAGCAGCGTCGGGCCGCTGTACCACGGCATATGGGCGCTTTCGCTCGCCACGTTGTCGCCGTCCAGCGCCGACAGCGGCACGAATTTGATATCCAGATCGCCTGGCAGCTGCTGGGCAAAGGTCAGGTAATCCTGTTTGAACTGCTCGAACACCGTTTCCTGGTAGTCCACCAGATCCATTTTGTTCACCGCCACCACCAGATGGCGAATGCCCAGCAGGGTTGCGATAAAACTGTGGCGACGAGTCTGGTCCAGCACCCCTTTGCGCGCGTCGATCAACAGGATCGCCAGATCGCAGGTGGAGGCGCCGGTGGCCATGTTGCGGGTGTACTGCTCATGCCCTGGGGTATCGGCGATGATAAATTTGCGTTTTTCGGTCGAGAAATAGCGATAGGCCACGTCGATGGTGATGCCCTGTTCGCGCTCGGCCTGCAGGCCGTCCACCAGCAGCGCCAGATCGAGCTTCTCGCCCTGGGTGCCGATGCGTTTGCTGTCGCTGTGCAGCGTCGACAGCTGATCCTCGTAGATCTGGCGGGTATCGTGCAGCAGGCGACCGATCAGGGTGCTTTTGCCGTCGTCGACGCTGCCGCAGGTCAGAAAGCGCAGCAGGCTCTTGTGTTGCTGCGCGTGCAGGTAGGATTCGACGCCGCCCTGGTCAGCGATTTGTTGTGCGATTGCGTTGTTCATCCGGCGGCTCCTTAGAAATACCCTTGACGCTTTTTCAGCTCCATCGAGCCGGACTGATCGCGGTCGATCATCCGCCCCTGGCGTTCACTGGTGGTGGAGACCAGCATCTCTTCGATGATCTCCGGCAGGGTTTGCGCCTGCGAATCCACTGCGCCGGTCAGTGGCCAGCACCCCAGGGTGCGGAAACGCACCATGCGCTGGCTGATCACTTCGCCCGGCTGCAAATCGATGCGATCGTCGTCCACCATCATCAGCATGCCGTCGCGTTCCACCACCGGGCGCGGTTTCGCCAGGTACAGCGGCACGATGTCGATCTTTTCCAGGAAGATGTACTGCCAGATGTCCAGCTCGGTCCAGTTCGACAGTGGGAAGACGCGGATGCTCTCCCCTTTGTTGATCTGGCCGTTGTAGTTGTGCCACAGCTCCGGCCGCTGGTTTTTCGGATCCCAGCGGTGGAAGCGATCGCGGAACGAATAGATGCGCTCTTTGGCGCGCGATTTCTCCTCGTCGCGCCGCGCACCGCCGAAGGCGGCGTCGAAACCGTACTTGTTCAACGCCTGCTTCAGGCCCTCGGTCTTCATGATGTCGGTATGCTTGGCGCTGCCGTGCACGAACGGGTTGATGCCCATCGCCACCCCTTCCGGATTTTTATGCACCAGCAGCTCGAAGCCGTACTCTTTCGCGGTGCGATCGCGGAACTCGTACATTTCGCGGAACTTCCAGCCGGTATCGACGTGCAGCAGCGGGAACGGCAGCGTGCCGGGGAAGAACGCCTTGCGCGCCAAATGCAGCATCACGGAAGAGTCTTTGCCGATGGAGTAAAGCATCACCGGGTTGGCGAATTCAGCGGCGACTTCACGGATGATATGGATACTCTCCGCCTCCAATTGCCGCAAATGAGTGAGTCGTTTTTCGTCCATAACAGGTCCTTAAAAGCCTTGCCTATGCCAAATTCACGACGGCCGGGCGCGCGGCCCCTTCCGTCTGCGATTGATGCCCGAACCAGGCGATTTGATGATGCAGTTCCACCACTTCGCCAATCACCAGCAGCGCCGGCAGCGGCGCCCGTTGGGCCAGATGTTCCAGTTGATCCAGCGTGCCGATCTGCACCTGCTGATCGGCGCGCGTGCCGCGACTGATCACCGCCACCGGCGTATCGGCAGCGCGGCCGTGGGCGATCAGGCGTTGGCTGATGTCCGCCGCCTTCATGGTGCCCATGTAGATAGCCAGCGTCTGCCGCGCCCGGGCCAGATCGGCCCAGTCCAGGCCATCGCCGTCGGGGCGGCAGTGGCCGGTGATAAAGGTCACGCTCTGCGCGTGGTCGCGGTGCGTCAGCGGAATGCCGGCGTAGGCGGTCGCCCCCGCAGCGGCCGTGACGCCCGGCACCACCTGGAACGGAATGCCGGCGGCGGCGGCTACCTGCAGCTCTTCGCCGCCCCGGCCAAAGATGAACGGGTCGCCGCCCTTGAGGCGCACCACGCGTTTGCCCTGCTGCGCCAGCTCCACCAACAGCCGGTTGGTCTCTTCCTGGATCACCGAGTGCGCGCCGGCGCGCTTGCCCACGCAGATGCGCTCGGCGTCGCGGCGCACCAGATCGAGGATCTCGCCGCTGACCAGATGGTCATACAGCACCACGTCCGCCTGCTGCATCACCTGCAGCCCGCGCAGGGTCAACAGCCCCACGTCGCCCGGCCCGGCGCCCACCAAGGCTATCTCACCCTGCGCGCCTTCATCGCCTGCGGCGAAGCTTTGCAAATCCTGCTCAAGCTGCCGCTCCGCCTGCGCCGTCTGGCCGTTGGCCACCAGCGTGGCGAAACGGCCGCCGAAGGTTTTCTCCCAGAAACGGCGACGCTCGCCGATCGAGGCCAGCCGCTGTTTGACCTGGCCGCGCCAGCGGCCCGCCACCTGCGCCATCTGCCCCAAACTGGCGGGCAGCAGCGCCTCCAGCTTTTCGCGCAGCAACCGCGCCAGCACCGGCGCCTGGCCGCTGGACGATACGGCCACCACCAGCGGCGAGCGATCGATGATCGATGGGAAGATAAACGAGCAGCGAGGCTGGTCGTCCACCACGTTGGCCAACACCCGGCGTTTATCCGCTTCGGCGAACACCGCGGCGTTCAGCGCGTTGTCGTCCGTGGCGGCGATCGCCAGAAACACGTCGTCCAGCTGCGGCGGGTCAAAGGTTTTCCCCAGCCAGAGCAGTTGCCCTCGCTGACGTTGTAGTTCCAGTTCCGGTGAGAGCGACTGCGCAACTATCCGTATTTCAGCCCCGGCGCGCTGAAGCAGATCGACTTTGCGCGCAGCCACGTCACCGCCGCCAACGACCAGCACCGGACGTTGTTTCAGATCGGCGAATATTGGTAGATAGTCCACAACAGCCTTTTCATATAACAGAAAGATAGTGTGACTATACGGGCTGAGATTTAGCCTCTGAAATGACGAAAAGGAATGATTAGTTCCTTTATGGAATATAGGCCGCAACGCCAGAGGCAAACGGTGATAACTGCGGCGGCGGTTTGCGCATTCGCGCGAAAATTAAGAGACGGGGAAATTGTGTAATGCCGCCCGGCGTCTCATACTGGGTGCCGCAGAAAAATGATCGGCAGCGCCGATAGCAAAGAAGGATTTTTCGGTATGTTTTCCCGTTTTTACCTGAAGACCAGCCTGCTGGCCCTCGCACTCGGCGGCGTCTTCAGCGTTTGTGCCGCACAGCCCGCAAAAGACGCGCCAATGGGCCGTTTCGCCGCCGAACAGACCCGCCACATCGCCACTTACTTCCCCGGCCGCATGGCGGGCAGCCCGGCCGAATTGCTCACCGCCGACTACCTGAAGCAGCAGTTCAGCAAGATGGGTTACCAAAGCGACATTCGCAGCGTCAACACGCGCTATCTCTACACCAGCAAAGACGGCAAGAAGAACTGGAACAACGTCACCGCCAGCTCGGTGATCGCCGCCCGCAACGGCGACAGTCCGAAACAGATAGTGATCGTCGCCCACTTCGACACCTACACGCCGCAGAGCGACGAAGATCTGGATAACAACCTCGGCGGCCTGACGCTGCAGGGCGTCGACGACAACGCCTCCGGCATCGGCGTAATGCTGGAACTGGCGGAGCGCCTGAAGAGCATCCCCACCGCCTACGGCTTGCGCTTCGTCGCCACCAGCGCCGAAGAGCTCGGCTCGCTGGGCGCACAGAACTACCTGCAGCGCATGAGCGCGGAAGAGAAAAGCAACACCGTGCTGGTGATCAACCTCGACAGCCTGATCACCGGCGATCGTCTGTACTTCAACGCCGGGCGCAACACGCCGCCGCAGATGGCGAAACGCTCCCGCGATCGCGCGC
Organism: Serratia sp. SSNIH1; assembly: GCF_002935055.1. Classification (NCBI taxonomy): domain Bacteria; kingdom Pseudomonadati; phylum Pseudomonadota; class Gammaproteobacteria; order Enterobacterales; family Yersiniaceae; genus Serratia; species Serratia sp. SSNIH1. The sequence continues at coordinate 1,283,479 of NZ_CP026383.1, read as the reverse complement.
TGGATATCGCCCATCGCTACGGCATCGCCGCCGCCAGCAATCCGGGCAGCACACAGCATCCGAAGGGCACCGGCTGCTGCTCCGATCAAGAGGTGTTCGATGCGGCGGGCATCCCGGTGCTGTCGGTGGAGGCCACCAACTGGTCGCTGGGCGACAAGGACGGCTACCAGCAGCGCGCCGTCAGCCCGCACTTCCCGCAGGGCATCACCTGGCACCGCCCGCAGTATGACAACCTGCAGTACCTGGATCGCTACCTGCCGGGGCGGATCGACAAACGCAGCCGCGACAGCGTGCAGATCCTGCTGCCGCTGATCAAAGAGCTGGCGCAGGCGCACCCGCCGAAAGCACAGAAGAAAAAGTAGCCCGCAAAAAAACAGGGCCCAGCATTGCTGAGCCCTGTCGTGTGATTCGCCTCGTTTAGCCTTCGTGCAGGCCGCACTCGCGCTTCAGCCCGAAGAAACGCGTCTCTTCCTCGCTCATACCCGGTTCCCACTTCTGGGTGGTGTGGGTATCGCCTACCGACAGGTAGCCCTGCTCCCACAGCGGGTGATAGCTCAGCCCGTGCTCGGTCAGATACTGGTAAATCTTGCGGTTGTCCCAGTCGATGATCGGCAAGATCTTGAACACCCCGCGCTGCACCGCCAGCACCGGCAGATTGGCGCGGCTGCCGGACTGCTCGCGCCGCAGGCCGGCGAACCAGCTCTGTGCCCCCAGCGTCTCCAGCGCGCGGTTCATCGGCTCAACCTTGTTGATCTGGTTGTACTTTTCAATCCCTTCCACGCCCTGTTCCCACAGCTTGCCGTAGCGCGCCTCTTGCCAGGCGGGAGACTGTTCGGCGCGGAACACCTGCAGATTCAGCTTCAGCTGGTCGGTCAGTTGATCGATAAAGCGGTAGGTTTCCGGGAACAGGTAACCAGTATCGGTCAGGATCACCGGGATATCCGGCCGGATGCGCGTCACCAGGTGCAGACATACCGCCGCCTGAATGCCGAAACTGGACGAGAGTACGAACTCGCCGGGCAGATGCTCCAGCGCCCATGCAACGCGTTGTTCGGCGCTGAGGGTCTCCAGTTGGCCGTTGACCACCGCCAATGCCAGCGCCTGCCCGGATTTGGGCAACGCGTTCAGCGCCGCCAGAACGAATTCAGCCATGTTGTCTCTCCTGCTACTTGAAATTACCTGTACGGCCCCTCTGCCCAGGGGCCGCCCGGTCTCACTCCCAGAAATCCCGCGCCGGATCCAGTACCGGTTTGACGATGCCCGCGCGAACGGTGAAGTCGCCGAAGCCTTCGCCGGCGTTGCGCTCCTTCGCCCAGCGCCCCACCAATAGGTCGATCTCGCCCAGGATCTCGTCTTCGTTGATGTTCTCGCGGTACATGCGCGGAATGCGCGTGCCTTCGCGGTTGCCGCCCAAATGCAGGTTATAGCGGCCGACCGCCTTGCCCACCAGCCCCAGCTCCGCCAGCAGCGCGCGGCCGCAGCCGTTCGGGCAGCCGGTGATGCGCAGCACGATATGCTCGTCGCCCACCCCGTGCCGATGCATGATCCCTTCCACCTTGGTGACGAACTGCGGCAGGAAGCGCTCGGCCTCCGCCATCGCCAACGGGCAGGTCGGGAACGATACGCAGGCCATCGAGTTCTTGCGTTGCTCGCTGATCTCGTCATCGATCAGGCCATGATCGCGCGCCAGGGATTCGATCTTCGCCTTCTCGCTTTCCGGCACGCCGGCGATGATCACGTTTTGGTTCGCCGTCAGACGGAAGTCGCCTTTATGGATCTTGGCGATCTCCGCCATGCCGGTCTTCAGCGGGCGCCCCGGATAGTCCAGCAGGCGGCCGTTCTCGATAAACAGCGTCAGGTGCCACCGATCGTCGATGCCCTTCACCCAACCGATGCGATCGCCGCGGCCGGTGAATTCATACGGCCGGATCGGCGCGAAGGTGATGCCGGCGCGCTTTTCCACTTCGGCGCGGAAAACGTCCACCCCGACGCGCTCCAGCGTGTATTTTGTTTTGGCGTTCTTGCGATCGGTGCGGTTGCCCCAGTCGCGCTGCGTGGTCACCACGGCCTCCGCGACCGCCAGCGTATGTTCGAGCGGAATGTAGCCGAACTCGCTGGCCTGGCGCGCGTAAGTTTTCTTGTTGCCGTGCTCGATGGACAACCCGCCGCCCACCAGCAGGTTGAAGCCTACCAGCTTGCCGTTTTCGGCGATCGCCACGAAGTTCATGTCGTTGGCGTGCAGATCGACGTCGTTCTGCGGCGGGATCACCACCGTGGTTTTGAATTTGCGCGGCAGATAGGTCGGCCCTAGAATCGGCTCTTCGTCGGTAGTGGCCACCTTTTCCTGATCCAGCCACACCTCAGCGTAGGCGCGGGTGCGCGGCAGCAGGTGTTCGGAGATCTTCTTCGCCCACTCGTAGGCTTCCTGATGCAGCTCGGACTCCACCGGGTTGGAGGTGCACAGCACGTTACGGTTCACGTCGTTGGCGGTCGCCAGCGCGTCCAGCCCCAGGCGGTTCAGCAGCTGGTGCACCGGTTTGACGTTGCCTTTCAGAATGCCGTGAAACTGGAAAGTCTGGCGGTTGGTGATGCGAATGCTACCGTACAGCGTGCTCTCCTGCGCGAACTTGTCGATGCCCAGCCACTGCTGCGGGCTGATGATGCCGCCCGGCAGGCGGCAGCGCAGCATCATGGCGTGGCGCGGCTCCAGCTTCTGCTCGGCGCGTTCAGCGCGAATATCGCGGTCATCCTGCTGATACATGCCGTGAAAACGGATCAGCAGGAAGTTGTCGCCGTTGAAGCCGCCGGTCAGGCCGTCGTTCAAATCTTCGGCGATGGTGCCGCGCAGGAAGTGGCTCTCCTTCTTCATGCGCTCCGCATCGGCCAGTTTGCCTTCGACTACCAAAGGCCCGGGGTGTTTATCACTCATCAGTAAACATCTCGCTGATAACGGCGCTCAAGGCGCAGCTCACTTAAAAATTCATCCGCCTGCTCGGTATCCATGCCACCGTGCTCGGCCACCAGTTCCAGTAATGTGTTTTCCACGTCTTTCGCCATGCGATTGGCATCGCCGCAGACGTAAATGTGCGCGCCTTCCTGAATCCAGCGCCACACTTCCGCGCCCTGTTCGCGCAGTTTGTCTTGTACGTATATTTTATGTTGTTGGTCGCGGGACCAGGCCAGATCGATGCGGGTCAGCAGGCCGTCTTTCACGTAGCGCTGCCATTCGACCTGATACAGGAAATCTTCGGTAAAGTGCGGGTTGCCGAAGAACAGCCAGTTCTTGCCGCCGGCGCCGTCGGCGTCGCGCTGCTGCATAAAGGCGCGGAACGGCGCGATGCCGGTGCCCGGACCGATCATGATCACCGGCGCTTCCGGATTGGCCGGCAGGCGGAAGTTGTCGTTGTGTTCGATAAACACCCGCACGTCGCCGTCTTCCTCCAGGCGATCCGCCAGGAAGCCGGAGGCGCCGCCGCTGCGGGCGCGCCCGTCGATATCGTAACGCACCACGCCCACGGTGATGTGCACTTCGCTTTCGTTCTCCGCCTGCGAAGAGGCGATGGAGTACAGGCGCGGCGTCAGCGGGCGCAGCAGGCCGACCAGCTGTTCGGCGCTCAGATCCGCCGGCGCCTGACGCACCATGTCGACGATCGGCGTGTTGTGCGCATAGCGCTGCAGCGCGGCTTTATCCGCCAACAGGCCGATCAGCGTTTCGTCGCGCGACAGCGCGGCGTATTTATCGACGATCGGCGTGGTGTTCTGCGTCAGTTCGAAATGGCTGCGCAGCGCCTGCGCCAGCGGCAGGGTTTGCCCTTCCACCTCGACCGGCTCGTCGCCTTTCAGCCACAACAGCTGCACCAGTTCGTCCACCAGCGCAGGATCGTTGTCGAACCATACGCCGAGCGCATCGCCCGGCTGATAGCGCAGGCCGGAGTCGCCCAGATCGATCTCGATATGGCGCACGTCTTTATCCGACGCGCGGCCGGTAATTTTCTGATTGACCGCCAGTTGGGCGGTGAGCGGCTGTTCCTTGCTGTACGGGCTGCTGTCGATCAGATCGACCGCGCCGCTGGCCAACACGCCCGGCGCGGCGCTTTCCGCCGGCGCGCGCGCTTTCAGCACCGATACCACCTGTTTACGCCAGGCGGCGGCCAGTTCCTGGTACTCCACGTCGGCGTCCACGCGCTCCACCAGGCGCTCGGCGCCCAGCTCGGCCAGCTTGCCGTCGAAATCTTTACCTGACTGGCAGAAATTCTCATAAGAGGTGTCGCCCAGCCCGAACACCGCAAAAGCGGTATCATTCAGCTTCGGCGCCTTCTTCGAGAACAGGAATTTATGCAGCGCCACCGCTTCTTCCGCCGGTTCGCCCTCCCCCTGCGTGGAGGCGACGATCACCAGCAGGCGCTCTTGGGCTATCTGCTTGAACTTGTAGTCGCCGGCGCTGATCAGCGTGGCGCTCAGATTGGCGGCCAGCAGATCGTCGCGCAGCTGCTCCGCCAGGCGGCGCGCATTGCCGGTCTGCGAAGCGGAAATGATGGTGATGCCGGCGGCAGCCGCAGGGGCGACAGGCGCAATGGCCACGGCTCCGGGCTGTTGATTGACCATGCCCCAAAAATAGCCGGACAGCCACGCCAGCTGCGTCGGCGAATAGTCGCCGATCGTCGCCTGCAGGCGCGCCAGCTGTTCGGGCGTCAGCGGGAGCAAAGATGTTGGAGGAGCCTGAGTCGTCATTGCAGTACTTATTTCCTATACTTAGCGCCTTTCCTGCCAGGCGCGCGCCAGTGTCAGTCGCTGTCTCTTCGCTGCGTCGGGTGTGCGGAAAAGATCAGGAGAGTTTGTAAGGTTACCGAGCAGAATAGCAACGATTAAATAAGGGATAGCAATAAATCATAACCAAAATGACTAAGCTGTTTTTCTGGTAAGGGATAACGCTTAAACCGTTAAACAAAGTTTTTTATCCAGATGAAATTAAAGCGCTTTTTTTCATCGTTTTTTCACCGTTCAACATTTCGGCTCATTACCCCAGCCGATAGGTGCCGCAAACACCAAACAAAAAAAGTGTTAACCGGGCGCGGTTATCGCGGCGCTAGACCATAACGGTATAAATGGCAAGCAGACGCGCTTTCCGGTACTATGCGGCGGTTTTTGAGTCAATGAGGCCGTAATAATGGCAACCACGCTGTTTAAAGATTTTCAGTTTGAAGCCGCACACCGTTTGCCGCACGTGCCGGAGGGCCATAAATGCGGCCGCCTGCATGGGCATTCGTTTATGGTGCGTCTGGAAGTGACCGGTGAAGTGGACCCCCACACCGGTTGGGTGATGGATTTCGCCGAGCTCAAGGCTGTGTTTTCCCCGATCTGGGAGCGGTTGGATCACCATTATCTGAACGATATTCCAGGATTGGAAAATCCCACCAGCGAAGTGCTCGCCGCCTGGATTTGGCAGCAGCTCAAGCCCCAGTTGCCGGAACTGACTGCGGTGATGGTGAAAGAGACCTGTACTGCGGGATGCGTATATAAAGGTTAAAAGAAAGGGCGCCGCAAAGGCGCCCTGATTTTAGGCGATGTTCAGATACTTGTGGGTCTGCATCGACAGCCGCCAGTTGCGCGCGATGCAGGTTTCGATGCACAGGCGGGTCGCCTCTTCTTTCTGGCTGATCGGCTGCAGCGCAATAATCCGTGCCTTGTCGTCCTGCAGCGTCGCCAGCAGCGCGTCCAGCGCCTCGATGTCGCGCTCGCGCGCCACCGGATGCTTCACCTCATCGGCGCGCCGCAGCGCCTGATCCAATACCTTCATGCCGCCGCGCATATTCACCTTTGGCGAAACCGTCACCCAGGTTTTGGCAGAACAGCGAATGTCGTGGGTGCCGCTGGTCTCAATCTGGCAGCCGTAGCCATGCTGTTCGAACAGCTCGGTCAGCGGCGTCAGATCGTAGATGCAGGGTTCGCCGCCGGTGATCACCACATGGCGCGCGGTGTAACCTTGTTGGCGCATCACCGCCAGCAGCTGCTCGGCGCCGGCATTGCCCCAGGCGTCGCTTTCCTCTGTTTTGACCAGGATCCGTTGCAGGTCGACTTCCCGATTGGCTTCCTTTTCCCAGGTATGTTTGGTATCGCACCAACTGCACCCTACCGGGCAGCCCTGCAGGCGGATAAAAATGGCCGGCACGCCGGTGAAAAAGCCTTCGCCCTGCAAGGTTTGGAACATCTCATTGATCGGGTACTGCATCAGTTTCTCAATCTGGAAAAGTAAAAAGCGATTATCGCAGATTCCGGCCCGCCGACCAAACGGCCAAAATTGTATTAAATTTTATTCTCCGCGCCGCCGCCAGCATATCCCACCGCCAATGGCGCTCATTTAATTTGTGAGTCGGGCTTTGGCCTTTCATCCACGGTGCAACCTGCCCCACAGAAAACAACACGCAATTAACAAATAAGATAATTATATTTGACATAAAGCGCCGACGCGCAGATGTATATACAAGCAAACACAAGCCGAGCGCCAGTTTCGGCCACGCTCCATCCATCACGACTACATCTGCGTTTAGAGGGTGCCATGACTCATTCCACCAGCGAGTTGAACATTCAGCAGGCCATCGACGACAGCAAGTTTTCGCTGTTTCACTGGACCCTGATCATTCTCGGATTCCTGATCCTCGCCATCGACGGTTTCGATACCGCCGCCATGGGCTATATCGCCCCCTCGCTCGCCAAAGACTGGGGCATCGTCAAACAGGATCTGGGGCCGGTGCTGAGCGCCGCGCTGCTGGGGCTGTCGCTCGGCGCGCTGATCGCCGGGCCAATCTCCGATCGCATTGGCCGCAAGCGCGTGCTGGTGTTTTCCTGCCTGTTCTTCGGCCTGTCGAGCCTGGCCACCGCCTACGCCGGCTCGCTCAATAGCCTGACGCTGTGGCGTTTCCTCACCGGCCTCGGGCTGGGAGCGGCGATGCCCAACGCCATCACGCTGATCTCCGAATACGCGCCGCAGCGCTGCCGTTCGCTGGCGATCAACACCATGTACTGCGGCTTTCCGCTGGGCGCGGCCGGCGGCGGTGCCATTTCATCGTGGCTGATCCCGAGCTACGGCTGGCACAGCGTGCTGTTGCTCGGCGCCATTGCGCCGCTGGCGTTGACGGTCTTGCTGATCCTGCTGCTGCCGGAATCGGTCAAATATATGGTCAACCGCGGGCAAGATGCGGCGAAGATCAAGCGCATCGCGCAACGCTTCGTCAGCCAGAGCCTTGACGGCGTGACGCGTTTTTATCTATACGAAGAGAAGCTGACGCAGGCCAAGACCAGCGTCGGCCTGCTGTTCAGCCGCCCTTACCTGCTCGGCACGCTGATGCTGTGGGTGACCTACTTCATGGGGCTGGTGATCTACTACGTGTTGCTGAGCTGGATGCCAATCCTGATGCAGGGGCTGGGCTATCAGCTGGAACAGTCGGCGATGCTCACCTCGCTGTTCACCTTTGGCGGCACGCTCGGCATCCTGGTAGCCGGCTGGCTGATGGATCGCTGGAATGCGCACAAGGTCGTCTCGAGTGGCTTTGTCGTCACCGCCCTGCTGATCGTGGCGATGGCGACCGAAGACGAGCAGATCGTGTTGCTGGGCGCCTTCATCTTCCTGATGGGCGTCACCATGAACGGTGCGCAGTCCGGGCTGCAAACGCTGGCGGCCACCTTCTACCCCACCCACAGCCGCGCCACCGGCATCGCCTGGATGCAGGGCATCGGCCGCTTCGGCGGCGTCGCCGGCACCATGATGGGCGCCCAACTGCTGGCGATGCAATGGGAAGTGCAGAGCATCCTGATGTTCCTGTGCGTACCGGCGCTGATCGCCGCCATCGCCACGGTATGCAAGATGAGCCGCAAGCCGATGCTGCAACCGGCCGCCTGAGCCTGGCAAGCCCGCCCACGGCGGGCTTTCTTCCCGCGGTGATAGGGCTTGTTTATCCTCCGTCGCCAACTGTAATCAGTCTGTAAAAATATTGTGACTAGCAGCCCAAAAATGAGTCATTTTTAATTCATTTTTGCCGAACAGCTCACTTTTCTCCGGCTTTTCGTACCTGAGTCCGGCGATAAAAAACCGCATATCAACCTGATATAAAAAGAAAATAACTTTTTCTTATGCCACTTTTCAACGGCAACTGGTCAGTGTTGCATATGCTTGTACATACAAGTATATGTTAATAAGCCCTACGCATTGTTATGCCGTGGTACTCATCCCCACCGCGGCATGGAATCTGCACCGATACTGTTTGAGGAAACTGCTGTGACTACAAATAACAAAGTTCGCAATGTCGATGTACGCGCGCCACGCGGCACACAATTAAACGCAAAAAGCTGGCTGACCGAAGCGCCGTTACGCATGCTGATGAACAACCTCGATCCTGAAGTTGCGGAGAACCCACACGAGCTGGTGGTGTACGGCGGCATCGGCCGCGCCGCACGCGACTGGGATTGCTACGACAAGATCGTCGAAACCCTGAAAACGCTGGAAGAAGACGAAACCCTGCTGGTGCAGTCCGGCAAGCCGGTCGGCGTCTTCAAAACCCACAGCAACGCCCCGCGCGTGCTGATCGCCAACTCCAACCTGGTGCCGCACTGGGCGACCTGGGAACACTTCAACGAACTGGACGCCAAAGGCCTGGCCATGTATGGCCAGATGACCGCCGGCAGCTGGATCTACATCGGCAGCCAGGGCATCGTTCAGGGCACCTATGAGACCTTCGTCGAAGCGGGCCGCCAGCATTACGCCGGCAGCCTGCAGGGCCGCTGGGTACTGACCGCCGGCCTGGGCGGCATGGGCGGCGCGCAGCCGCTGGCCGCGACGCTGGCGGGCGCCTGCTCGCTGAACATCGAATGTCAGCAGAGCCGCATCGATTTCCGCCTGAAAACCCGCTACGTCGATGAGCAGGCCAAAGATCTGGACGACGCGCTGGCTCGCATCAAAAAATACACCTCAGAAGGCAAAGCCATCTCCATCGCCCTGTGCGGCAACGCGGCGGAAATCCTGCCTGAGCTGGTTCGCCGCGGCGTGCGCCCGGACATGGTCACCGATCAGACCAGCGCCCACGATCCGCTGAACGGCTACCTGCCGAAGGGCTGGAGCTGGGAAGAGTATCGCCAGCGCGCGCAAACCGAGCCGGCCAAAGTGGTCGCCGCCGCCAAACAATCGATGGCCGATCACGTCAAAGCCATGCTGGCGTTCCAGCAGATGGGCGTGCCGACCTTCGACTACGGCAACAACATTCGCCAGATGGCGAAAGAAACCGGCGTCGACAACGCCTTCGACTTCCCGGGCTTCGTGCCGGCCTACATCCGTCCGCTGTTCTGCCGCGGTATCGGGCCGTTCCGCTGGGCGGCGCTGTCCGGCGATCCGCAGGACATCTACAAAACCGACGCCATGGTGAAAGAGCTGATCCCGGATGACGAGCACCTGCACCGCTGGCTGGACATGGCGCGCGAGCGCATCAGCTTCCAGGGCCTGCCGGCGCGCATCTGCTGGGTTGGCCTCGGCCAGCGCGCCAAGCTGGGCCTGGCGTTCAACGAGATGGTGCGCCGCGGCGAACTGTCCGCCCCGATCGTCATCGGCCGCGACCACCTGGATTCCGGCTCCGTTTCCAGCCCGAACCGTGAAACCGAAGCGATGAAAGACGGCTCAGATGCCGTTTCCGACTGGCCGCTGCTGAACGCGCTACTGAATACCGCCAGCGGCGCCACCTGGGTTTCCCTGCACCACGGCGGCGGCGTCGGTATGGGCTTCTCCCAACACTCCGGCATGGTGATCGTCTGCGACGGCACCGACGAGGCCGCCGAGCGCATCGCTCGCGTCCTGCACAATGACCCGGCTACCGGGGTCATGCGTCACGCCGACGCCGGTTACGATATCGCTATCGACTGCGCCCGTGAGCAAGGCCTGAACCTGCCGATGGTTGCCGCGACCCAAGGAGAAAAAGCATGAAAGCGCTGACTATTCGCCCTGGCAAACTGACGCTGGCCCAGCTACGCGACGTCTATCAACACCCGGTGACGCTGACGCTGGACGACAACGCCTACGCCCCAATCCAGCAGAGCGTGGCCTGCGTGGAACGCATCGTTGAAGAAAACCGCACCACTTACGGCATCAACACCGGATTTGGCCTGCTGGCTTCGACGCGCATCGCCCGCGACGATCTGGAAAACCTGCAGCGTTCGATCGTGCTGTCACACGCCGCCGGCGTGGGCGAGCCGACCGACGACAACCTGGTGCGCCTGATCATGGTGCTGAAGATCAACAGCCTGTCGCGCGGCTTCTCCGGCATTCGTCTGGAAGTCATTCAGGCGCTGATCGCGCTGGTCAACGCCGAAGTTTATCCACATATTCCGCTGAAAGGCTCCGTCGGCGCCTCCGGCGACCTGGCGCCGCTGGCGCACATGAGCCTGGTGCTGCTGGGCGAAGGCCAGGCGCGCCATCAGGGCCAATGGCTGCCGGCGACCGAAGCGCTGGCTAAAGCCGGCCTGAAACCGCTGACGCTGGCGGCAAAAGAGGGCCTGGCGCTGCTGAACGGCACCCAGGTCTCCGCCGCCTTCGCGCTGCGCGGCCTGTTCGACGCGGAAGACCTGTTCGCCGCCGCGACCGTGGCGGGCAGCCTGACGGTGGAAGCGGCGCTGGGCTCCCGCAGCCCGTTCGATGCGCGTATCCATGAGGTGCGCGGCCAGCGCGGCCAGATCGACGCCGCCCTCGCCTATCGCCACCTGCTCGGCGCGCGCAGCGAAGTCTCCGACTCGCACCGCAACTGTGAAAAAGTGCAGGATCCTTACTCCCTGCGCTGCCAACCACAGGTAATGGGCGCCTGCCTGACGCAGATCCGCCAGGCCGCCGAGGTGCTGGAAATTGAAGCCAACGCCGTCTCCGATAACCCGCTGGTGTTCGCCGAACAGGGCGACGTGCTGTCCGGCGGCAACTTCCACGCCGAACCGGTAGCGATGGCCGCCGATAACCTGGCCCTGGCGTTTGCCGAAATCGGTTCGCTGTCCGAACGCCGCATCTCGCTGATGATGGACAAGCACATGTCGCAGCTGCCACCGTTCCTGGTGGAGAACGGCGGCGTGAACTCCGGCTTCATGATCGCCCAGGTGACCGCCGCAGCGCTGGCCAGCGAAAACAAAGCGTTGGCGCACCCGTCGAGCGTCGACAGCATTCCGACCTCCGCCAACCAGGAAGACCACGTTTCCATGGCGCCGGCCGCCGGTCGTCGCCTGTGGAGCATGGCGGACAACGTGCGCGGCATTCTGGCGGTTGAATGGCTGGCTGCCTGCCAGGGCCTGGATTTCCGCAACGGCCTGAAGACCTCGGAAGGTCTGGAGCAGGCACGCCGTCTGCTGCGCGAGCATGTCAGTTTCTACGACAAGGATCGTTTCTTCGCCCCCGACATTGAAGCCGCCAGCCAACTCTTGGCGGCCGGTCACCTGACATCGCTGCTGCCTGCGGCGCTGCTGCCTAGCCAGGCATAATCATCACACACTGAATCACGCAGTTTGTTCTGCCCCGCCGGGTGCGTTCCACCCGGCGCGGGCAGCGCGTGCCTGTTCGGCAAACACTTAACGGGAAGCAACATGCGTAACGAAACGACACAACTCAGACGCGGACTAAACGCGCGGCACATCCGTTTCATGGCTCTCGGCTCGGCGATCGGCACCGGCCTGTTCTACGGCTCCGCCGGCGCCATCCAGCTGGCCGGCCCGGCCGTGCTGCTGGCCTACCTGGTGGGCGGCGCGGCGGTGTTCATGGTGATGCGCGCGCTGGGTGAAATGGCGGTGCACCAGCCGGTTTCCGGCTCGTTCGGCCACTACGCCAGCCACTATCTCGGCCCGCTGGCCGGGTTCCTCACCGGTTGGACCTACACCTTCGAAATGGTGATCGTCGCCCTGGCGGACGTCACCGCCTTCGGCATTTATATGGGGCTGTGGTTCCCGGAGGTCGCCCAGTGGGTCTGGGTACTCAGCATCATTCTGTTTATCGGCGCGCTCAACCTGTGCAGCGTCAAGGTGTTCGGTGAGCTGGAGTTCTGGCTGTCGCTGGTCAAAGTCGCCGCCATCGTGGCGATGATCGTCGGCGGCGCGGCGGTGATGCTGTTCGGCTTCGGCCAAACCCAGCACGCCACCGGTATCAGTAACCTGTGGCAGCACGGCGGCTTTATGCCTAACGGCATCGGCGGCGTGGTCGCGTCATTGGCGGTGGTGATGTTCGCCTTCGGCGGCATCGAGATCATCGGTATTACCGCCAGCGAGGCAAAAGACCCCGCCAAAGTGCTGCCGAAAGCGATCAACGCCGTGCCGGTGCGCATCCTGCTGTTTTACGTGCTGACGCTGACGGTGCTGATGGCGATCTATCCGTGGAACAGCATCGGCCAGAACGGCAGCCCGTTCGTGGAGATCTTCAGCAACCTCGGCATCAGCTCCGCCGCCAACGTGCTGAACGTGGTGGTGATCACCGCCGCTATCTCGGCCATTAACAGCGACATCTTCGGTGCCGGCCGCATGATGTACGGCATGGCGCAGGACGGCCAGGCGCCGCGCAGCTTCACCAAACTGACCGCCGGCGGCGTGCCGTGGATGACGGTGCTGGTGATGTCGATCGCCCTGCTGCTGGCGGTGGTGCTCAACTACCTGATCCCGGAGAAAGTCTTCATGATCATCGCCTCGATCGCCACCTTCGCCACCGTCTGGGTGTGGCTGATGATCCTGCTGTCGCAGATCGTCATGCGCCGCACGCTGTCGCCGGAGGAAACCCGTCAGCTGAGCTTCCCGGTGCCGTGGTGGCCGGTGGCGCCGGCATTGGCGACCGCCTTTATGGCATTTGTCATCGGCCTGCTCGGCTACTTCGAAGAGAGCCGCATCGCGCTGTACGTCGGGCTGGTGTGGATCGCTTTACTCACCGTGGCTTACTGGCTGTGGGTGCGCAAGAAAGGCGGCGGCTCGCCGGTGAGCGCGGCAACGCAGCAGATGTAACGCTCGCTTCTGATAAAACCCGCTGCGGCGGGTTTTTTATTGCGCTTTTGGCCAAACGCCGGCCATAAAAAAACCCGCCGCAGCGGGTTTTTATTCAGCAACCGAATCGGTCGAACTTACTGGCCTTTAACTTCTTTCAGGCCGTTGAACGGCGCACGGTCACCCAGCGCTTCTTCGATACGGATCAGTTGGTTGTATTTGGCAACGCGGTCAGAACGGCTCATGGAACCGGTTTTGATCTGGCCAGCCGCAGTCCCTACCGCCAGGTCGGCGATGGTCGCGTCTTCGGTTTCACCGGAACGGTGAGAGATCACCGCGGTGTAGCCAGCGTCTTTCGCCATCTTGATAGCAGCCAGCGTTTCGGTCAGAGAACCGATCTGGTTGAATTTGATCAGGATGGAGTTAGCGATGCCTTTCTCGATGCCTTCTTTCAGGATCTTGGTGTTGGTAACGAACAGATCGTCGCCCACCAGCTGGATTTTGTCGCCCAGAACTTTGGTCTGGTAAGCGAAGCCCGCCCAGTCGGATTCATCCAGGCCGTCTTCGATAGACACGATTGGGTACTGTTTGGTCAGGTCTTCCAGGAAGTGAGTGAACTCTTCGGAAGTGAAGGCTTTGTTGCCTTCGCCGGCCAGCACGTATTTACCGTCTTTGTAGAATTCGGAAGCCGCACAGTCCATCGCCAGAGTCACGTCTTTGCCCAGCTCGTAGCCCGCCGCTTTTACCGCTTCAGCGATAACCGCCAGCGCTTCGGCGTTGGAACCCAGGTTTGGCGCATAGCCGCCTTCGTCGCCCACGGCGGTGTTCATGCCTTTGGCTTTCAGGACTTTCGCCAGGTGGTGGAATACTTCAGAACCGATGCGCACCGCTTCTTTCAGGGTTTTCGCGCCAACCGGCTGAATCATGAATTCCTGAATGTCGACGTTGTTGTCAGCGTGCTCGCCGCCGTTGATGATGTTCATCATCGGCAGTGGCATGGAGAATTTGCCTGGGGTGCCGTTCAGTTCAGCGATGTGCTCGTACAGCGGCATGCCTTTAGAGGCTGCGGCCGCTTTCGCTGCTGCCAGGGAAACCGCCAGAATGGCGTTGGCGCCGAAGTTGGATTTGTTCTCGGTGCCGTCCAGATCGATCATGATCTTGTCGATGTTCGCCTGGTCTTTGGCATCTTTACCCAGTACTGCCTGAGCAATCGGACCGTTTACTGCAGCAACGGCTTTCAGTACGCCTTTACCCAGGAAACGAGACTTGTCACCGTCACGCAGTTCCAGCGCTTCGCGGGAACCGGTAGAAGCACCTGACGGCGCAGCAGCCAGGCCTACGAAACCGCCTTCCAGATGAACTTCGGCTTCAACAGTCGGGTTACCGCGGGAGTCGATGATTTCACGACCGATGACTTTAACGATTTTGGACATTAGGTTTTCCTCAGTACAAGTTAAACTAAAACTCCAGACAAACAGCGCGCGGTTCTCACCGCGCGCCGCCTACCAAATATTTTATTTTACCTGGCGCTTCTGATGCTCGCCTGCGGCTTTCACGAAGCCGGCGAACAGCGGATGCCCATCACGCGGCGTAGACGTAAATTCCGGGTGGAACTGACAGGCTACAAACCACGGGTGATTCGGCAGTTCAATGATCTCGACCAGCTTGTTGTCGGCGGAACGACCGGCGACACGCAGCCCTGCGGCTTCGATCTGCTTCAACAGCATGTTGTTAACTTCGTAACGGTGACGGTGACGCTCGACAATGGTCGGTTCGCCGTACAGCTGACGCACCAGGCTGTTGTCGCTCAGGTTGCACTGTTGGCCACCTACGCGCATCGTGCCGCCCAAATCGCTTTCTTCGCTGCGCACTTCGACGTTGCCGTCTTCGTCGCGCCATTCGGTGATCAACGCCACCACCGGGTACTTACAGTCTGGCATAAACTCGGTGGAGTTGGCGTTTTCCATGCCCGCCACGTTGCGAGCGAACTCCATCAACGCCACCTGCATGCCCAGGCAAATGCCCAGGTAAGGAATGTTGTTCTCGCGCGCATAGCGTGCGGTCATCACTTTGCCTTCCACGCCGCGGTAGCCGAAGCCGCCCGGGATCAGGATCGCATCCAGCCCTTTCAGCACTTCCACGCCGCGGGTTTCCACGTCCTGCGAGTCGATCAGCTTGATGTTCACGGTCAGACGGTTTTTCAGCCCGCCGTGCTTCAGCGCTTCGATCACCGACTTGTAGGCGTCCGGCAGCTCAACGTATTTGCCGACCATACCGATGGTCACTTCGCCGCCCGGATTGGCTTCTTCGTAGATCACCTGTTCCCATTCGGCCAGGTTGGCTTCCGGTGCGTTCAAGCTGAATCGTTTACAAATATAATCGTCCAGCCCCTGAGATTTCAATAGGCCTGGGATTTTATAAATAGAATCAACGTCTTTCAGAGAGATAACCGCTTTTTCCGGCACGTTGCAGAAAAGCGCGATTTTAGCGCGTTCGTTAGCAGGAACCGCGCGATCGGAACGGCAAATCAGCACATCCGGCTGAATACCGATGGAAAGCAGTTCTTTTACGGAATGCTGGGTTGGCTTGGTTTTCACTTCGCCGGCCGCCGCCATGTACGGCACCAGCGTCAGGTGCATGTATAGGGTGTGCTCACGGCCCACTTCTACCGCCATCTGACGGATGGCTTCGAGGAACGGCAGCGATTCGATATCGCCGACGGTGCCGCCGATTTCCACCAGCACCACATCGTGGCCTTCGCCACCTTCGATGATGCGCTCTTTGATCGCGTTGGTGATGTGCGGAATGACCTGCACGGTCGCACCCAGATAGTCGCCGCGGCGTTCTTTACGCAGCACGTCGGAGTAGATGCGGCCAGTGGTGAAGTTGTTGCGACGCGACATTTTGGTGCGGATGAAGCGCTCGTAGTGACCCAAATCCAAATCGGTTTCTGCGCCGTCTTCGGTGACGAAAACTTCCCCATGCTGAATCGGGCTCATGGTGCCCGGATCCACGTTGATGTACGGGTCCAGTTTCATGATGGTAACGTTGAGGCCACGGGCTTCAAGAATAGCCGCCAGAGAGGCTGCGGCAATGCCTTTACCCAGAGAGGATACGACCCCGCCGGTCACAAAAATATAATTAGTTGTCATGCTGAACCTGAGAGTTTAGGTTTAAAGACGATGGAAGAACCAGGACGGGAAAGTAGTATACCCGAACCTCTCCTGACCTACAAACGATCGTTTTGCTGTCCATCATCTCGGCCGCCCTCCCGTGTTCATCAGGGTTTACTCCGCCGGCGCCGCATAAACCCTTCAGATAAAACAAAGAGTTAGCGGAGAAATTTTCTTTTTACCGCCCCTCTCGAGCGATAAAACGCCTTAGATTTCAATTTGTTGGCCTTTTGCTGCCGACGGCAGCCCTGCGCCTGTGACCTGACCGCAAGCTTAACCGTTTCAGCCTGAGTGAACCTTGTCGGCGATCAACATTGTAGCGGCGGTTCAGCTTCCCTAAACCCGATTAGCCTGGGATCGAAGCGCATCGGGTTAACGACTGATGTAGAGCATGCGTTCAGGCATATCAACAATCACACGATGACCCCGCATAAAGCCCATTCCCAGCAGACCATCAAAACCCAGCGCCTCAGACGTTGGGCCTTCGGTAACGATGGCCAAATCGTTGTGATGCCGGCCCCGGCGATCGGTCAAGGTGAATCTGGTCACTCGGCAATCCAGATTCTCGGCCTCAGGCTCAATGGAACGACAGCCGGAAAACAAGAGGCCAGCCGGCAAGCCTGCGGCAAACAAAAGAGAATGGCTGGCGCCGGTATCAACAATCAGGCGCAACGGTTTATTGCCAACGAAGGCCGTCACGCTCAGCCCCTCATCGGTCTGTTCGAATGGATATGAAGCCCATATTGCAATGTCTGAAGGCAGATGAGTCAACATTTGCAAGCGGTCGTTTTCGAAATCCATCAGCACCTTTCGATCGCGGAACAACCCAAGCCCCATCACTTCACTTACCGGCAGCTCGTTTCCCAGGCTGAGTCCCCAGGGCTTAAAACTCACCACTTCGACGTCGTTAAACGGGATATAGCCAATAAACAGCCGACTAATCCGCCAGGCAGGCACCTGATTTTCACCGCCAGAGAGATCTCTCAACCGCCGAGGCGCCAGCCGCACCGCCTTCAGACTCGGTTGCGCGACCAGACGCTCCAGATCGTGTTGATAAAGGTGTATCCCTTCTGCGCTGCCGGTATCCAGCATGAGCGTGTGTAAACGGTTATCGATCTGCACATCGACTAATGGCAGCCTGCGTTCATCATACCGCAGCCGCCCAACATCAGCAGGAGGAGACGCCATGCTGAAACCGGGGAAAAAACATGCTAAAAGCATTAGCCTCTTGATCATGACGCCACCTTCCTTTGTCTGCGCGGAACGCCCTTCATGTTCACCCCGGCGCCATGAACGCCGGAAGCGCATCAGATTTCAGATTTCTTCACCTGCTGCCAGGCCTCTTCCATCTGCTCCAGCGTGGCGTCTTCAAGCCGCAGCCCGCTTTGCTTGACGATCGCTTCCACCTGGCGGAAACGGCGCTCGAACTTGCGGTTCGCCGCCTGCAGCGCGTTCTCCGCCTTGTGGCCTAAATGGCGCGACAGGTTCACCGTGGCGAACAGCAGATCGCCGATCTCCTCTTCCAGCTTGCTCTCGTCGACCACCGCTTGGCGGGCTTCGTGCATCACTTCGTCGATCTCTTCGTACACTTTGTCCAGCACCGGGCCCAGGGTGTTCCAGTCGAAGCCGACCGAGGCGCAGCGTTTCTGGATCTTGTGCGCTTTCATCAACGCCGGCAGCGCCTGCGGAATGTCGTCCAGCACCGAGTGCAACGCTTTCTCGGCGCGCTCACCGGCCTTCAGCTGCTCCCAGCGCGCCGCCACGGCTTCGCTGTCTCCGCCCTCGGCGTCGCCGAAGATGTGCGGGTGACGGCGCTCCAGCTTGTCGCTGATGGCGGTGCACACCTCATCGAAATCGAACAGCCCCTGTTCCTGCCCCATCTGGGCGTAGAACACCACCTGAAACAGCAAGTCGCCCAGCTCGTCGCGCAGATCGGCGTAGTCCTGCCGCTCGATGGCGTCCAGCACTTCGTAAGTTTCTTCCAACGTATAAGGCGCAATGGTGGCGAAGGTTTGCTTGCGGTCCCACGAGCAGCCGATCTGCGGGTCGCGCAGCGTTTTCATGATGTTCAGCAGGCGCTGCAGCGGAGTGGATTGGGTCATAAAAAATCTCTGAAAAAGCATGGGGGTGCAGGGGAGCACCCGCCGAATTCATGGATTTCGGGCCGCATCCGCTATCGATACGACCCGAAAGGCGATGTGGGCTTAGTTGCCGTGCAGACGCTTGGCGTCTATCACGTCCGGCAGCTGGTTCAGCTTCGCCAGCACCCGGCTCAGCACCTGCTGGTTGTAGATTTCGATATCCATGTCGATGGTGGCCAACTGCTTCTTGGTGTCGCTGCGGCTGGCGACGCCCAGTACGTTGACCTTTTCGTTGGCCAGAATGGTGGTAATGTCGCGCAGCAGCCCGCTGCGATCGTTGGCCATCACGCGCACCACCAGCGAATAACCGCTGGAGTAGCTTTCACCCCATACCGCGTCAACGATGCGCTCCGGCGCGTGCGATTGCAGATCGACCAGCTGATCGCAGTCCGCACGGTGGATCGAAATACCGCGCCCCTGGGTGATAAAGCCGACGATGTCGTCGCCCGGGATCGGCTGGCAACAGCGGGCGATGTGGTGCATCAGATTGCCCACGCCCTCCACCACCACTCGGCCGTTGTCCTTGTTACGAGCCGGCGGCGGCGCTTTCTGCTGCACCAGCTGGCGCAGCGCCTCGCGATCCTGCTCTTCGGCGCTCGGCTTGTTGAACTTGCCCTGCAGGTAATTCACCATCTGGTTCAGGCGAATGTCCCCACCGCCGATCGCCGCCAACACCTCGTCCAGCGAGTTCATGTTGTAGCGCGGGATCAGCAGCTTCTCGGCCTCTTTCAGGCTGATGCCGAGATGCTCCAGTTCGTTGTCCAGCATCTGACGACCGGCGAGAATGTTCTTGTCGCGATCCTGCTTGCGGAACCAGTTATGGATCTTCGAGCGCCCGCGGCTGGTGGTGACATAGCCCAGGTTCGGGTTCAGCCAGTCGCGACTCGGGTTCGGCTGCTTCTGGGTGATGATCTCAATCTGATCGCCCATCTTCAGCTGATAGGTAAACGGCACGATGCGGCCGCCGATCTTGGCGCCGATACAGCGGTGACCGACGTCGCTGTGAATATGGTAAGCGAAATCGAGCGGCGTGGAGCCGGCCGGCAGATCCACCACGTCGCCTTTCGGCGTAAACACATAGACCCGATCGTCGAACACCTGGCTGCGCACTTCGTCGAGCATCTCGCCGGAGTCCGCCATCTCTTCCTGCCAGGCGATGAGCTTGCGCAGCCAGGCGATGCGTTCTTCGTAGCCGGAGCGCACGGTCACGCCCGCGCCCTCTTTGTACTTCCAGTGCGCGGCCACGCCCAGCTCGGCGTCTTCATGCATTTGCCGGGTGCGGATCTGAATCTCGACGGTTTTGCCGCGCGGCCCCAGCACCACGGTGTGGATCGACTGGTAGCCGTTGGGTTTCGGGTTGGCGACGTAGTCGTCGAACTCGTCCGGCAGATGGCGGAAGTGGGTATGCACGATGCCCAACGCCGCATAGCAATCCTGCAGGCGCTCCGCCACGATGCGCACCGCGCGCACGTCGAACAGTTCGTCAAACGCCAGGTGCTTTTTCTGCATCTTGCGCCAGATGCTGTAGATGTGTTTCGGCCGGCCGTAGATCTCCACCCGAATGCCTTCGCTGGCCATCTCGGTGCGCAGCCCGGCGACGAAATCGTCGATGAACTGTTCGCGATCGATGCGGCGCTCATGCAACAGCTTGGCGATGCGCTTGTATTCTTCCGGATGCAGGTAGCGGAAGCAGAAATCCTCCAGCTCCCACTTCAGCTGGCCGATGCCGAGCCGGTTGGCCAGCGGGGCATAGATGTTGGAACATTCTTTCGCCGCCAGCACGCGTTCGTCTTCCGGCGCGTCTTTCACCTCACGCAGATGGGCGATGCGCTCCGCCAGCTTGATGACCACGCAGCGGAAATCCTCCACCATCGCCAACAGCATGCGGCGCACGTTGTCGACCTGTTCGGAGGCCATCGAATCGTTTTGGGTGGCTTTCAGTTGGCGAATGGCGTCCATGTCGCGCACGCCGTGCACGAGCGCGACGATGCCCTTGCCGAACGCTTCGGTCAGGGTCTCTTCCTGCACGATGCCGGCGTCCACCAGCGGGAACAGCAGCGCGGCACGCATGCTGTCGTTGTCCATGCTCAGCGTCGAGAGGATTTCCACCATCTCCAAACCGCGCCACAGCAGCAGCGAGGCGTCGGGATGGTTCTGGGTCTGCTGCTCACAATAACGCCAGGTTGCGGCCAATCGCTCACATGACTGCGGGTTAGGTAGCCCCAAGCCGGCGATCCACTCATCGAGAGCGAATTCACCCGCCGTATTCAGATGTGCACTTCTTACCGCAACCATAACTTCTCCCTACTTTGCAGCGACCTCTGGCGCGCGCTCGTTGATAAACAGCGCCATTGATTCAAGATGCCCCGTGTGCGGAAACATATCCAACATCCGCACGCGCGCAAGACGATAACCGGCGCTCAACAGCACTTTGCTGTCGCGAGCCAGCGTGGTGGGGTTACAGGAAACATACACCACCCGCGCCGGCGCCAGTTTTACAATGTGTGACATCACCCCGGCCGCACCGGCACGGGCGGGATCCAGCATCACCTTATCAAACCCTTGTGCTGCCCAAGGTTGCCGCGCAACGTCGTCCTCCAGATTCTCGTGGAAGAACGATGCATTATTCAGCTTATTCTTATGTGCATTATATTGCCCATTCGCTACCAGCGTGGCAACACCTTCGATGCCCACCACCGCAGCGGCCCGGCGCGCCAACGGCAGGGTGAAGTTACCCATGCCGCAGAACAGGTCCAGCACCCGATCATTGGGTTGAATATCGAGCCATTCAAGGGCCTGCGCCACCATTTGTTGGTTTACGGCGTCATTGACCTGAATAAAGTCGCGCGGGCTGAAGTCTAAGCGTAGCCCGTCAACCTGATAATACGGCGTGTCACCGCACAGTTTCTCGACGCGATCGCTGTCCGGCGCCAGATAAACGGCGACGTTTTCCCGCTCGCCAAAGGCCAACAGCGCCTGCCGATCCGCCTCTTTCAGCGCGTCGAGATGGCGCAGCACCAGCAGCGGTCCATTATCCGCCAGCACCAGCTCCACATGCCCCAGCCGCCGTACCGCCTGCAGCCCGCTCAGGCAGGCGCGCACCGGCGCCAGCAGCTGTTCCAGCTCCGGCCGCAGCACCGGGCAGTGCTCCACCGCCACCAGCTCGCTGGAGGCCGCCTGTCGAAAACCCATCATCAGGCGCTGTGGCTTGGGCTGCCACGCCAGGCTCAGGCGGGCGCGGCGGCGATAGCCGTATTCCGGGCCGGCGATCACCGGTTCCTGCTGCGGGGTCACCCCGGTTTCGCGGGCGATCATGCGCACCAGCGCCGCCGCCTTGCTCTGCTGTTGCAGCGCCTCATCCGCATGCTGCTGCTGGCAGCCGCCGCAGACGCCGAAATGCGGGCAGCGCGGCGCCACCCGCTGCGGGCTGCGGCTCAGCAGGCGTTTGAGCTTGCCTTTGGCGAAGTGGCGCTTGTCTTCGGTCAGCTGGATTTCCGCCTGCTCGCCCGGCAATACGCCCGGCACGAACACCGCTTTGCCGTCGTGGCGCGCCACGCCCTGGCCGAAAGGATCGAGATCGCTCACCGTCACGGTGAAGATTTGTGAGCTCTGCCGGGTCGTCACGCGGCGTTTGGGAGAGTAGAATTGCGCCATATTTGTCGATTGTGTGCTGGTTCATTAAGCTAGTGTCAGCTGTCAATTCTCCCACATTGGAATCCCATGACCAAATACAGCCTGCGTGCGCGCATGATGATCCTGATTCTGGCCCCGACCTTGCTGATTGGTTTGCTGCTCAGCACCTTCTTCGTGGTGCACCGCTATAACGAGCTGCAGGAGCAATTGGTCGACGCCGGCGCCAGCATCATCGAGCCGCTGGCGGTGGCCAGCGAGTACGGCATGACGTTCCGCAGCCGCGAATCGGTCAGGCAACTGGTCAGCCTGTTGCACCGTCGCCATTCGGACATCGTGCGTTCGATCACCGTGTTCGATGCGCAGAATAATTTGTTCGTCACCTCCAATTATCATCACAACTTCGCTCAGCTACAGCTGCCGAAAGGCGTGCCGTTGCCCACCGAGCTGATGCTCACCCGACGCGGCGATTCGCTGATCCTGCGCACGCCGATCCTGTCGGAAAGCCAGTATCCGGATGAAACCGCCGACGGCGGCAGCCACCCCGACAACAACCTGGGCTATGTGGCGATCGAGCTGGATCTGCAGTCGGTGCGGCTGCAGCAATATAAAGAGGTGTTCGTCTCCACCCTGCTGCTGTTGCTGTGCATGTGCATCGCCATCCTGTTCGCTTACCGCCTGATGCGCGACGTGACCGGCCCGATCCGCAACATGGTGAACACCGTCGACCGCATCCGCCGCGGCCAGCTCGACAGCCGCGTGGAGGGCTACATGCTCGGCGAGCTGCACATGCTGAAGAACGGCATCAACTCGATGGCGATGTCGCTCACCGCCTATCACGAAGAGATGCAGCAGAACATCGATCAGGCCACCTCCGATCTGCGTGAAACCCTGGAGCAGATGGAGATCCAGAACGTCGAGCTGGATCTGGCGAAAAAACGCGCGCAGGAGGCGGCGCGCATCAAGTCCGAATTCCTGGCCAACATGTCGCACGAGCTGCGTACTCCGCTCAACGGCGTGATCGGCTTCACCCGCCAGATGCTGAAAACCGATCTGAGCGCGACCCAGACCGATTATTTGCAGACCATCGAACGCTCGGCCAACAACCTGCTGACCATCATCAACGACGTGCTGGACTTCTCCAAGCTGGAAGCCGGCAAGCTGGTGCTGGAGCATATTCCTTTTGCCCTGCGTGAAACGCTGGACGAAGTGGTGGTGTTGCTGGCGCCCAGCGCCCACGACAAGGGGCTGGAGCTGACGCTGGATGTACACAACGACGTGCCGGAGCAGGTGATCGGCGACTCGCTGCGTCTGCAGCAAATCATCACCAACCTGCTGGGCAACGCCATCAAGTTCACCGAAACCGGCAATATCGACATTCGCGTCGAGCTGCGCAAACAGCTGGATCGCCGGGTGGAAGTGGAAGTGCAGATCCACGACACCGGCATCGGCATCTCCGAACGCCAGCAGTCGCAGCTGTTCCAGGCGTTCCGTCAGGCGGACGCCAGCATCTCCCGCCGCCACGGCGGTACCGGGCTGGGGCTGGTGATCACGCAAAAACTGGTGAAAGAAATGGGGGGCGATATCTGCTTCCACAGCCAGTTGAACCGCGGCTCGACCTTCTGGTTCCATATCACGCTGGATCTGAACGAGGGCATGCTGTCGCTGGCGCCGAGCCTGCCGGATCTGAGCGGCAAAACGCTCGCCTATATCGAGTCCAACCCGACGGCGGCGCAGGCGACGCTCAACATGCTCAGCATCACGCAGCTGGTGATCACCCACTCGCCGACGCTGGGCCAGTTGCCGCCAGGCCACTATGACTTCCTGCTGGCGGGCGTGCCCATCCCGTTCCGCGACAACATGGCGCAGCACGAGGACAAATTGCTGGCCTCGCTGAAGCTGGCCGATCGGGTGATTCTGGCGCTGCCGTGCCAGGCGCAGATCGACGCCGAGCTGCTTAAACAACAAGGCGCGCTCGGCTGTCTGATCAAGCCGATCACCAGCACCCGACTGTTCCCGCTGCTCCGGATGGAAGCGCCGGCACGCCTCACCGCGCAGCCTGAGCGTAAACGCCTGCCGCTGACGGTGATGGCGGTTGACGACAACCCGGCCAACCTGAAGTTGATCGGCACGCTGCTGGGGGAACAGGTAGAAAAAACCCTGCTGTGCGAGAGCGGTGAGGAAGCGCTGGCGCTGGCGCGCGACAACGTGCTGGATCTGATCCTGATGGACATTCAGATGCCGAAGATGGACGGTATTCACGCCAGTGAATTGATCCGCCAGCTGCCGCATCACAACTCCACGCCGATCGTCGCCGTTACCGCCCATGCCGCCAGCGGCGAGCGCGAGCACCTGCTGCAGGCCGGGATGGACGACTATCTGGCCAAACCGATCGACGAGAAAATGCTGACCCGCGTGCTGTCGCGCTACCACAGCGGCGACGTGGAAAACGCCATCGCCGACGACGCACCGCTGTCGCTCGACTGGCCGCTGGCACTGCGTCAAGCGGCCAACAAACCGGACCTGGCGCGCGATCTGCTGCAAATGCTGCTCGATTTCCTGCCGCAGGTGCGCGAACGGGTACAGGCACTGCTCGACGGCCAGCATGACGACGAGATCCTCGATCTGGTCCATAAGCTGCACGGCAGCTGCAGCTACAGCGGCGTGCCGCGCCTCAAGCAGCTGTGTTTCTACCTCGAGCGGCAGCTGCGTCAGGGCATCACCAACGACGAACTGGAGCCGGAGTGGCTGGAGCTGTTGGATGAGATTGAACTGGTGATCCACGCGGCGCGCGCGCATCTGGCGCAACCCGCCTGAATCCTCAGGCCATAACGCAAAAAGGCACGCCGCAGCGTGCCTTTGTTTTTAACGCCTGACGCCTATCACTGCGCCAGCAGGTACAGCTGGCTCTCGCCGCGCTGAATATTCAACGCCAGTACCGACGGCTTGCTGTCGAGGATTTTACGCAGCTCACCCAGGTTCTGGATCGGCTGTTGGTTCACGCCCAGGATCACGTCGCCCTTTTTCAGGCCGATGCGCGCCGCGGCGCTGCCGGCTTTCACGCTGTCGACCTTGACGCCCTTCACGTTGCCAACCTGGGTATTGCTCAGCTCGGCGCCTTCGATGCCGGTGTAGATATTGCCCGAGGCCACCTGGGTCTGCGCGCTTTGCTCCAGCGTGACGTCAATCGTCACCGGCTTGCCGTCGCGAATAATGCCCAGCGACATCTTGCTGCCGA
Source organism: Serratia sp. SSNIH1 (assembly GCF_002935055.1). Taxonomy (NCBI): domain Bacteria; kingdom Pseudomonadati; phylum Pseudomonadota; class Gammaproteobacteria; order Enterobacterales; family Yersiniaceae; genus Serratia; species Serratia sp. SSNIH1. Next base: position 1,258,325 of record NZ_CP026383.1, on the reverse strand, counting down.
CCGGCAGCGTGCCGATCTCCGCCCGGAACGAGGCGAAGCTGGAGATGGCCTTGCCGTTCATGGTGACGATCACGTCGCCGGCCTTGATGCCCGCCTTCGCCGCAGAAGACTTCGGCATCACCTGGCTGACGAAGGCCCCGCGCTGCGCGTCGACCTTCATCGCCTTGGCCAGCTCAGAGTTCAGCTCGGTACCCATGATGCCCAGCTCGCCGCGTTTCACCTGGCCATATTCGACCATTTGCGCCGTCAGGTTTTTCACCATGTTGCTCGGAATGGCAAAGCCGATACCGATGTTACCGCCGTCCGGCGCCAGGATCGCTGTGTTGATGCCGATCAGCTCACCGTTCAGGTTAACCAGCGCCCCCCCGGAGTTACCGCGGTTGATCGCCGCATCGGTCTGGATAAAGTTTTCGTAGTTTTCGATGTTCAGGCCGCTGCGCCCCAGGGCGGATACGATACCTGAAGTGGCGGTTTCACCCAGCCCGTACGGGTTGCCGATCGCCACGGTGTAATCGCCGACGCGCAGCTGATCGGAATCCGCCATCTTGATCGCCGTCAGGTTCTTGAAGTCTTTCAGCTGGATCAGTGCGATATCGGAACGCGGATCCTTGCCGATCACCTTGGCGTCGAAACGGCGGCCGTCGCTCAGCTGCACCTGGATCTTGTTGGCGTTGTCCACCACGTGGTTATTGGTCACCACGTAGCCCTTGGCGGCATCGATGACCACCCCGGCGCCCAGCGCCTGGAATTTCTGCTGCGTGCCTTGCGGCTGGCCATCCGGCCCAGGCTGTTCGCCGCCCTGACACATCGGCGAGCCCTGGAACGGCGAGCCGTCCTGGCAGAACGGCGAATCTTCGCCGAAGAACTGTTGGAACTGCTGCGGCATGCGCGGCGTATTGACCGTGGTGCTGCCCTCAACGTTAATGCTCACCACGGAAGGCATTACCTTTTCCAGCATCGGCGCCAGGCTCGGCAGCTGTTGGGTGCTGGATGAGGCGGTTTCAGCGGCGCTGGCCGTGACCGGGCCCATCGCCATACCGATACTGAATGCCAGTGCGCTCAGAACTAATGCGGTTTTTTTCATCTGTGTGTCTCTTATAAAGTCGTTCAAAAAGAATGGCTGTCTTGCGTGCTTATTCAGAGTTAATTAATAGCCCGAAGTTCCGGCACAGATGATTGGCAATAGTAAACAAATATTGTCCGTCTTTACAAAACTCGAGACAGCCAACCAATTGGAATTGCTGAATTTATTCTTCAGCGTAATTATTCCGCCGCCATCAATCGACGATATTCGTCATAGGCGTAAAGGTCGGTCATTCCACTGATATAGTCCTGCAATAAACGCGCGCGGAAATAATATTCCCGAATGGCTTGCTGCTCCGGCGATAAATGCTGCAGCCCCTCTACCGCCTCCGCATACGCCAGCCGATGCTTGGTGGACAGCTTGTGGAACAGGCGCGTTTCGATCGGGTAAGCGCGATGGCTGTCCTCGCGCACCAGTTGGCTGAAGTCCGCCAGCGACATCGCCAACAGTGGGCTGTAAATGTCCAGCAGGCCGCTGATCACCCGGTAGCCTTGCAGCTCGAGTTGCTCGACCTCCGGGTGGTTGAACACGTGCTTGAACGCCACATTTTTAAATATTTTCAGCAGCCGGTACGCCGGGCTGGAGTCCTCCAGCAGCGCCTGATTGAAACTGCCCTGATAGACCGCGTCCAGATTGTCGATAAAGCGCTGCGCCGCGTGCGGCACCAGCCGCGCCACGGTAAACACCCGCAGATACATGAAGAACTGATCTTCCGCGCTGCGCCGCGCGCCGCCGCGATCGATCTTGCGAAACGCGCTGGCGACGGTCTTGTCGAACAGATCGCCCGGCACCACCTCGCCCCACTCCTGAATCAGGTGCTGATACAGCTGCTCGACGGTGAAAATGCTCTTCTCCACCGCGTCTTCCAGATCGGCCACGCAGTACGAGATATCGTCGGCGGCCTCCATGATATAGGTCAGCGGGAAACGATCGAACTCGCCCATGTGCAGCTCGCGCCGCAGCCGATCGACGAAGGCCTCTTCCGCCAGATAGTAGCCGGGCTTTTTCATCAGGTAACTGTGGCTGGCGGGGATGTCGCTCGCCCAGTAGGCCGGGCGGGTGTATTTCAAAATGCAGCCGACCTGCGCGTAGGTCAGGTTGAGCTTGAGCAGGCTGTACACCATGCGGATCGCCTGGGCATTGCCCTCGAAGTGGCTGAGATCCTGACGGATCCGGCTGCGCAGCCGGTTCAGATCGCTCTCCCCCTCATGCAGGCGCAGCGTCGCCACCTGGCAGCGATCGTGGCTGCCCGGCTCGCTGCCGCAGCTGGCGGGATCGAGCCGTTGGGCGAACCAGTCGTTGATCGCCGACTCGCCGAAGTGACCGAACGGCGGATTGCCGATGTCGTGCATCAGGCAGGCCATTTCCACGATGCTTTCAAACGGATCGAGCAGCCGGGTCAGGCCGAGCTCATCAATTCTCCCCGCCTGTTTGAAGCGGTTGAGGATCTCTTTGGCAATGTGGCGCCCAACCTGCTGCACCTCCATCGAGTGCGTCAGGCGGCTGCGTACCGCCGCGTTGCGCTCCAGCGGAAACACCTGGGTTTTTTGCTGCAGACGGCGAATGGCGGCCGAGTTGACGATGCGCCCGCGATCGCTCTCGAACTGCCGCACGATGTCGTACTCTTCCTCGGCCTCGATCGGTTTGCTGAAAGGCCGTTGGAAGCTGATTTTTTGCTTGAAGTCGATCCCGGACATCTGTTTCTCCGCCGTTGCACCCTGCCCCCGTGATAACAATTCCCGGCAGCGGATGCAACGCATTATCTCTCATACACAGCCATGATAGACTATGCCGCAATTCTCACGGCCAATCAGCGAGTGTTATTTATGAAAGTAGGCATCATCGGCGCAATGGAGCAGGAAGTCACCCTGCTGCGCGATCAAATCGAAAACCGTCAAACCATCCAGCGCGCGGGCTGCGAAATCTACACCGGCCAGATCGGCAGCGTTGACGTGGCCCTGCTGAAATCCGGCATCGGCAAAGTCTCGGCAGCCATGGGCACCACCCTGCTGCTGGAACACTGCAGCCCGGATCTGGTGATCAACACCGGTTCAGCCGGCGGCCTGGCCAGCAGCCTGCGCGTGGGCGATATCGTGGTGTCGGAAGAAGTGCGCTACCACGACGCCGACGTCACCGCCTTCGGCTACGAGCCGGGCCAGATGGCCGGCTGCCCGGCGGCGTTCGTCGCCGACGACGCGCTGATCGCGCTGGCAGAAGGCTGCATCAAACAGCTGGATCTGCACGCGGTGCGCGGCCTGATCTGCAGCGGTGACGCCTTCATCAACGGCGCCGAGCCGCTGGCGCGCATTCGCGCCACCTTCCCGCGCGTCGCCGCCGTGGAAATGGAAGCCGCAGCGATCGCCCACGTCTGCCATCTGTTCGGTACGCCGTTCGTGGTGGTGCGCGCCATTTCCGACGTCGCCGACAGCGAGTCGCACATGAGCTTCGACGAGTTTCTGGTGGTAGCGGCCAAGCAGTCTACGCTGATGGTCAACGCCATGCTGCAAACCCTGGCCAAGCGCGGTTGATGTGAGGCTGCGCTTCACCTCGATGCTCTGTCTGTTGGCGCTCTGGCTGGCCATGCCGGCCGGCGCCGCTCAGCGGGTGATCAGCCTGGCGCCCAACGCGACCGAACTCGCCTATGCCGCCGGCATGGGCGATGTGCTGGTGGCGGCGAGCGCCTATTCCGATTATCCGCCGCAGGCCGCCAAGCTGGAGCAGGTGGCCTCCTGGCAGGGCATCAATCTGGAGCGGGTGCTGGCGCTCAAGCCGGATCTGATCCTCGCCTGGCGCGGCGGCAATCCGCAGCGCGTGCTGGATCAGCTCGCCGCGTTCGGCATCCCGATCTTCTATGCGGACGCCGACACCCTCGAAGGGATCGCCGGTTTGCTGGACAAGCTGGCGCAATACAGCCCGCACCCGGAGCAGGCGCATCAGGCGGCGGAAGGCCTTCGCCGCCAGTTCGCCGCTCTCAAACAACAGTATGCCGCTAACCCATCGCGGCGCGTGCTGCTGCAGTTCGGCACCCAGCCGCTGTTCACCAGCGCCGGCGCCACATTGCAGAGCCAGGTGCTGGCGCTGTGCGGCGGGCAGAACGTCTTCGCCGACAGCCGCACCCCTTGGCCGCAGATCAGCCGCGAGCAGGTGTTGGCGCGCCAGCCGCAGGCCATCGTCATCACCGGGGGCGCGAAAGAAGCCGCCAGTGTGAAAGCTTTCTGGGCCCCGCAGCTGCAGGTGCCGGTGATCGCGCTGAACGAAGACTGGTTCAACCGCGGCGGGCCGCGCATTGCGTTGGCGGCGCAGCAGCTGTGCCGCCAATTGGCGGAGATCCGCTGATGCTGGTGTTCTGGTTGGATATTCTCGGCACGGCGGTATTCGCCGTCTCCGGCGTGCTGCTGGCCGGTAAGCTGCGCATGGATCCCTTCGGCGTGCTGGTATTGGGCGTGGTCACAGCGGTCGGCGGCGGCACTATCCGCGACATGGCGCTGGCCAACGGCCCGGTGTTCTGGGTCAAGGATCCCACCGATCTGGTGGTGGCGATGATCACCTGCGTCTTGACGCTGCTGCTGGTGCGCCAGCCGCGCCGTCTGCCGAAGTGGGTGCTGCCGGTGCTGGACGCCGTCGGGCTGGCGGTGTTCGTCGGCATCGGCGTCAACAAGGCCTTCGCGGCCGGCACCGGCCCGCTGGTGGCAATCTGCATGGGAGTGATCACCGGCGTCGGCGGCGGCATTATCCGCGACGTGCTGGCGCGCGAGATCCCGATGATCCTGCGCACCGAAATTTACGCCACCGCCTGCATCATCGGCGGCATCGTGCACGCCACGGCGTTTTACACCTTCCACATGCCGCTGCAACAGGCCATGATGCTGGGCATGATCATCACCCTGGCCATTCGGCTGGCGGCCATCCGCTGGCACCTCAAACTGCCCGCCTTTATTCTCGAACGCTGAGCCGTCGCCCTGCGGGGCGACGCTTGGCAACGCCGCGCCTGGTGATTTATTAGACTATTAACGGGGTTGATGGTATTATTTTCCACCGAAAAATAGCGTAGTGACGATGTAAAATTCTGTTATCCGCAGGTTAATTCCTTTCCCACGCTGTTAAAACTTTTTAACTTTTTGCCGATAAGTCATCACAAGATGGCTTACGGATGACTATTCCCGCAATGATGAAAAAAATTCTGCTTGCCTGCTGTGGCACCCTGCTGAGTGGCGCCGCGTATGCCGATGCCGTCAGCGGCCAGATCGGCGTTACCCTGACCATTGAACCGCAATGCACCGTGCGCCTCGAGGCCGCCGCCCCACAGGCCGAATGCAGCCACGCGACGGCGCAGCCGAACATCATCCACAGCCCATCGGCACAGGCGAACGGTGCGGAAGTGATCCTCGTGGAATGGTAGGCATAAAAAAACCCGCCGGCCGTAAGGCGAGCGGGTTGATATTCTGACAGGCAAACTCAGATGCTGAACGACGAACCGCAACCGCAGGTGGTTTTGGCATTCGGATTGGTCACCACGAAGCGCGACCCTTCCAGCCCTTCGGTGTAGTCCACCGAGCCGCCGACCAGATACTGCAGGCTCATCGGATCAACCACCAGCGCCACGCCCTGCTTCTCGATGGTCATGTCGCCATCGTTGACCTTGTCGTCAAAAGTGAAGCCGTACTGGAATCCGCTGCAGCCGCCGCCGGTAATGTAAACCCGCAACTTCAGGTTCGGATTTTCTTCGTCAGCAATCAGGAACTTAACCTTGCTTGCTGCTGCCTCGGTAAATTGCAGGGGCAGTGCCGTTTGATCACTCATACTCTTTACTCCCAACATTGTTCAGCATCAGATCGCGACTATGGCTGCCTGATTAATATTAACGATTATCCGATACCTGAGTGTTGCGTTCAAGTATTCACCGCATTTGTTGTATTTTCCTTACCTGTTTTCTCCGCCGCTTCCCGCGCCAGCTGCGCCTCCTGCCTTTGCAGCGTGCGGGCCAGGATCGACGAATACAGCGGCTTGCCACCGAGCAGCTGCGCCACCACCGTGGCGCCGAGGCAGGTGATGATCATCGGTAAAATCAGTTGGTAGTTGTCGGTCATTTCCAGTACCAGCACGATGCCGGTCAGCGGGGCGCGCACCGTGGCGGCGAACAGTGCCCCCATGCCGGCGATGGCGAAGGTGCCCGCCTCGATGCCGTACTGCGGGAACAGATGCGCCCCCGCCAGCCCAAAGGCGGTGCCGAACAGCGTGCCCAGCGCCAGCATCGGCGCAAAGATGCCGCCCGGCGCGCCGGAGCCGAAGCACAGCAGCGTAGTGAAGATGCGGGTGATAAAGATAAACATCAACATGCCGACGCTGTAATTGCCCGCCGCGGCGATCGGGATCAGCCCAAAGCCGCCACCCGCCGCCTCCGGCTGGATCAGCCCCAGAATGCCGCACACGCCGCCGAGCAGCCCGCCCATCAGCAAGATATTGCGCATTCTGCCGCCGTGCAGGCGCGCAAACATGTCTTGAGTGCGGAAGATCAGCGCGTTGAATCCCACGCCCACCGCACCGAATATCGCCCCCAGCACCAGATAGAGCCACAGGGTATTGATGGGCGCCGAAGAAAGTTTGTCGACCGCGATCACCGATCCCTGGCCGTTAAACAGCTGGAACACCACGCTCGACATAATAACGCCGATAAACACCGCTTTAATCGAGATCAGGTTGTAGCGGAACTGCGGCCGCATCTCTTCGATGATGAACAAGATGCCGGCCAGCGGCGCGTTGAACGCGGCGGACAGCCCGGCGGCGGCCCCGGTCGCCAACAGCGTATGACGCGCCTCGGCGCCGCGAATGCGCAGCACGTCCAATACCATGCGCCCGACGTTGCCGCCCATTTGCACCGTGGGGCCTTCGCGCCCCAGCACCATGCCCGCCCCCAGCGTGCCCATGCCACCGATGAATTTCACCGGGATCACGCGCCACCAGCGTACCGGCCGCAGCTCCTCCAGCGCGCCTTCGATCTCCGGAATGCCCGAGCCGCCCGCCTCAGGCGCAAAGCGCCGCACCAGGTAATAGCCCAGCGCCGCCAGCGCGGCGGACAGGATAAACGCCAGCGGCCACACCAGGAGCCAGGAGTCGGCGACCTGCGCCAACGAAGCCAGCCGCTGCTGCTGCACCCATTCCACCGCCTTATCGAAGGCCACGCCGAGCAAACCGGCCAGCGTCCCCACCAGCGCGGCCATCACCAGGATCGCCACCGGGGTCTTATCGCGGCGAATAAACTGACGCACCGCATCGCTGCGGCTAAGACGCGGGCTCAACGTCCCGACTGGCTGTGATTGTGATTCCGTCATCGCGAGTAATTCGTCAGGTAATTTGTAATACAAATAGGCAAGGCGGTTATTCTACCCCAACCCGATGGCGGGCGCTGCCGTTAATGGTATCTGACTGTGATCGTTTCATAACGCGGCGCTCTCCTCTAGAATAGCGCGGTCAAATCATTCAAAAGAGAATCCAGGAGCCGATTTATGAGCCTACACAGCAAGTCCGAAAGTCTGTACGCCCAGGCGCAACAGTTGATCCCCGGTGGGGTGAACTCTCCGGTGCGTGCATTCACCGGCGTAGGCGGTGTGCCGCTGTTTATCGAGCGGGCTGACGGGGCTTACCTGTTCGATGCCGACGGCAAGGCCTATATCGACTATGTCGGTTCCTGGGGGCCGATGGTGCTGGGGCACAACCACCCGGCGATCCGCGACGCGGTGATCGAAGCGGCGCAGCGCGGCCTGAGCTTCGGCGCGCCGACCGAGATGGAAGTCAAAATGGCGCAGCTGGTCACCGAACTGGTGCCTACCATGGATATGGTGCGTATGGTGAACTCGGGCACCGAAGCCACCATGAGCGCCATCCGCCTGGCGCGCGGCTACACCAACCGCGACAAAATCATCAAGTTCGAAGGCTGCTACCACGGCCACGCCGACTGCCTGCTGGTGAAAGCCGGTTCCGGCGCGCTGACCCTCGGCCAGCCGAACTCACCGGGCGTGCCGGCCGACTTCGCCAAGCACACCCTGACCTGCACCTATAACGACCTGGATTCGGTGCGCGCCGCCTTCGAGCAGTACCCGTCCGAGATCGCCTGTATCATCGTCGAGCCGGTTGCCGGCAACATGAACTGCGTGCCGCCGCTGCCGGAATTCCTGCCGGGCCTGCGCGCATTGTGCGACAAGTACGGCGCGCTCTTGATCATCGATGAAGTGATGACCGGTTTCCGCGTGGCGCTGGCCGGCGCGCAGTCCTATTACGGCGTCGAGCCGGATCTGACCTGCCTCGGCAAAATCATCGGCGGCGGCATGCCGGTGGGCGCCTTCGGCGGCCGCCGCGACGTGATGGACGCGTTGGCGCCGACCGGCCCGGTCTACCAGGCAGGCACCCTGTCCGGCAACCCGATCGCCATGGCGGCGGGCTATGCCTGCCTGACCGAAGTATCACAGGTAGGCGTACACCAGACGCTGACCGAACTGACCGAAATGCTGGCTGCAGGCCTGCTGCATGCGGCGCAGGAAGAGAATATCCCGCTGGTGGTCAACAACGTCGGCGGCATGTTCGGCCTGTTCTTCACCGAGGCGCCGACAGTGACCTGCTATCAGGACGTGATGCAGTGCGATGTGGAACGCTTCAAGCGTTTCTTCCACCTGATGCTGGAGGAAGGGGTGTATCTGGCGCCGTCCGCCTTCGAAGCGGGCTTCATGTCCGTGGCGCACAGCAAGGAAGACATTCAGCGCACCATCGACGCCGCGCGTCGCTGCTTCGCCAAGCTGTAATCCCGGCCGAATGGCCAAAAAAACGGGCGCCTCGGCGCCCGTTTTGTTTTTCGCAGCCGCTTAAAGCAGCGTGCCGTAAATGGTCAACAGCGCCACCACCACCACGATGATCATCGTCACCTTGCGCGCCAGCGTCACCGCCGCCCGCGGCGTTTGCACCGGATCCATATGCGGATCGCGCGCCAGCGAGAACTGCGCCAGCCGCGTCAGCACCTGATACGACGACGAATGCCGATCCCCCAGCGAGGCGAACCAGGCCGGCAGCGCACGCTCGCCGTGGCCGAACAGCGCGTAGGCCACCCCAGCCAAACGCACCGGGATCCAGTCCAGCCAGTTCAGCAGATGATCGATACCCGACTGCGAACGCTCCAGCGGCGTATTGTGGCGCGCCAGCCAGGTTTGATAGGCGCGCAGGAAGGCATACCCCGCCAACGCGATCGGCCCGTAAGGCCCAAAGACCACGAACCAGAACAGCGGCGCCAGGTAATAGCGGAAGTTGATCCACAGCAGCGCGTTTTGCAGCTCGCGCAGGCGCAGCTCTTCGCTGCAGTCCACCGGCAAACCGTGGATCAACGCCAGCTCTTCCGCCATCTGATCGCTGGCGTGAGTATCGCCCTGCCGCGCCGCTTTCAGGTAGGCGCGGTAGTGTTTGCGCTTGATGCCGGCGCCGACGCACAGCAGATCGATGACGATCCACAGCAGCAGCGTCACCACGCCGAAGAACAACCCGTGAGACAGCCACAGAACGCCCCAGACGATCACCATCCAAGCGGCGGTCATCGCCAGCGTCTGCGCCAGCGAAACCCGATGCAGCCGCTGAAACACCACTTCGAGACGGTGATCCAACTGCCAGTGTTCTCCCAGCTTAAACAGGCGCTCCCAGGCCAAAACCAGCAACAGCGTAAACAGCGTCATTAGCGATTCCTCTCCCTTTTTCTTGTCTCAAGCATAGCGTCGGCGGGCGCGTCGCGTTGTTCCAGAGATGCCAGATAGCGATCCCAATCGAACGCCGGCCCGGGATCGGTCTTGCGGCCGGGGGCGATATCGCAATGCCCGGCGATATTGGCCACCAGCGGCGGATAATGTTCGGCCAGCAGCGCGGTGACCGCCTGCAGCGTGCGGTATTGCGCCTCGGTGTAAGGCAACAGGTCGGTGCCTTCCAGCTCGATGCCGATGGAGAAATCGTTGCACCGATCGCGCCCCTGATACAGAGAAACGCCCGCGTGCCAGGCGCGCTGGTCGAAGGGCACATACTGCACGATCTCCCCGTCGCGGCGGATCAGACAGTGCGCCGACACCCGCAGCTGATGGATCTCGGCGAAATAGGGGTGCTGCGCGGGATCGAGCGTGCCGGTAAACAGCTGGTCGATATAGGGGCCGCCGAATTCGCCGGGCGGCAGGCTGATGTTGTGGATGACCAGCAGCGAGGGGGGCTCGTCATCCGGACGCCGATCGCAGTGCGGCGACACCACTCGCGTCACCCCGACAATCCAGCCATTTTCCAACTGCATCAGACACCTCTCTGCGGTGGTACTTATTCCTGCAACAGAGTAGCATGTTCCCCTACGATCTAACCGTCCATTTCGGAGTTTTCCATGCCGCCACGCCGCTACAGTGCCGACAGTCGCCGCACCGAGCTTCTTGAACGAATTGAAAGTGATATTCCCTATGCCGTCGCCCAGGCGCTGCGCGAAGACCTGGGGGGTGAAGTCGACGCCGGGCGCGATATTACCGCGCAATTGTTACCGGCGGACAAGCAGGCCGAAGCCACCGTCATCACCCGCGAAGCCGGCATATTCTGTGGCCGCCGCTGGCTGAATGAGGTCTTTATTCAATTGGGCAACCAGGTGCTGGTGGAGTGGCTGGTGGCTGACGGCGACCGTCTGACGCCGAACCAACCGCTTTGCCGGCTGCGCGGCCCCGCGCGGGTGATGCTGACCGGCGAGCGCACCGCGCTGAACTTCGTGCAGACGCTCTCCGGCGTGGCGACCGAGGTCAACCGCTACGTGGCCCTGCTGGAAGGCACCCGGACTCGCCTGCTCGATACCCGCAAGACCCTGCCCGGCCTGCGCACCGCGCTGAAATACGCCGTACTGTGCGGGGGGGGCAGCAACCATCGGCTGGGGCTGTCCGACGCCTTCCTGATCAAGGAAAACCACATCATCGCCTCCGGCTCTATCAAGAACGCGGTGGAAAAAGCCTTTTGGCTGCACGCCGACGTGCCGGTGGAAGTGGAGGTCGAATCGCTCGATGAGCTGCAGCAGGCGCTGGATGCCGGTGCCGATATCATCATGCTGGACAACTTCAGCGTCGAGATGATGCGTCAGGCGGTCGCCCAAACCCAGGGCCGCGCCCAGCTGGAGGTGTCCGGCAACGTCACCAGCGAGACGCTGCGCACCTTTGCCGAGACCGGCGTGGATTACATTTCGGTCGGCGCGCTGACCAAGCACATCACTGCACTCGATCTGTCGATGCGCTTCAAATGATCCCCCTCGCCCCCGGCCGCTGTCGGGGGCGTTACCGTAAAATTGCGAACCTCCTCCCACCGTTTTTTTCACCGCTGCAAACGACATCATTACTGATGGAAGCGCGCCGAGAAACGCGCAAAAGCCCCTCGCCGAGCCTCCGAGCAAGCCGCTACCGTTGTCTTCCACACCCCAATGGAGAAAACAACGCATGGAAACGCAACGCGGCTTTACCCTGATAGAACTGATGGTGGTGATCGCCATCATCGCCATCCTCAGCGCCATCGGCATCCCTGCCTACCAGCGCTACATCCAGAAAGCGGCAATGACCGACATGCTGCAAACCATGGCGCCGTATAAACTGGCGGTCGAGCTGTGCGTGCTGGACGAAGGCGCCCCCACCGGCTGTGAGGCCGGCAGCAAAGGCATTCCCACCGGCGGCGCGTCGCGTTACGTCAGCGGGGTGAAAGTCGCCAAAGGCGTGATCACGCTGACCGGCACCCAAACGCTGCAGGGGCTGGCGGTGGCATTAACCCCCAAAGCGAACGCCGATGGGCTGACCCGCTGGAGCCGGCTGTGCAGCAGCGAAAACGCAACGCTGGTTGAGGTGTGCCAGGAAGTCTTCCGCTTCGACAACGCGGCGGAGTAACGGCGATGAACGCGCAAATCAGCGAAGAGGTTCACGCCCTGTGCCGGCGCTATCAGGCGTTGGCGCTGAACGAAGACCCGACCACTCTCACGATCGCGCTCAACGAAGAAGCGCCGCAGGGGCTGCTGGCGGCGCTGCGTTTCGCCACCGGCAAACGCATCCATCTGGAACATTGGCCGGCGGCCAGGCTGGAGCAGGCACTGAACCAACGCCACGAATCGCTGCCGGCGCCGCTGGCAGCCGAAGAAGACACCGCCGACATCGCCTACCCCGACGACGGCGATGCGCCGGTGGTGCAGTTCATCAACCAGACGCTGCGTCTGGCCATCCAGCGCCGCGCCTCGGATATCCACTTCGAGCCCTTTCGGCAGCATTTTCGCATTCGCCTGCGCATCGACGGCGTGCTGCAAACCCTCGCCTCACCGCCGCCGCAGCTGGCCGCGCGCCTCATCGCCCGGCTGAAGATCCTCGGCCAGTTGGATATCGCCGAGCGCCGTCAGCCTCAGGACGGGCAACTCAGCCTGACGCTGGACAGCGCGCGCTATGCCATGCGTATCGCCACCCTACCGACGCTGCACGGCGAAAAGGTGGTGCTGCGCGTTCAGCAAGGTGAGCAGCAGGAGCTGCCGCTGGATCAACTGGGCATGGGCCGGGCGGATCTGGCGCGCTACGCGGCGGCGCTGGCCTGCCCGCAAGGTTTGATCCTGGTGACCGGCCCGACCGGCAGCGGCAAGACGGTCACGCTGTACAGCGGTCTGCGCCAGTTGAACGATGCGCAAAGCAACCTGTGCAGCGTCGAGGATCCGATCGAGATACCGCTGTTCGGCGTCAATCAAACCCAGATCAACGCCAAAACCGAGCTGAGTTTCGCCCGGGTGCTGCGCGCCCTGCTGCGCCAGGATCCGGATGTCATCATGATCGGCGAGATCCGCGATGCGGAAACCGCCGAGATTGCAGTCAAGGCCGCGCAAACCGGCCACCTGGTGCTGTCGACGCTGCATACCAACTCCACCGGCGAAACCCTGACGCGGCTAATGCACATGGGTATCCCCGGCTACCTGCTCGCCGGCTGCCTGAAGCTGGTCATCGCACAGCGGCTGGTGCGCAGGCTGTGTCGCCACTGCCGCTACCCGCACAGCCAGCCGACGCATTTTCCTGCCTCGGTCTGGCCGGAGCCGCTGATCGCCTGGCGCGCCGACGGCTGCGAACATTGCTTCGGCGGCTACTATGGGCGCATCGGCGTGTATGAGCTGTTGGCCATTACGCCGGAAATACAGGCGGCGTTGCTGACGAACACCGCGCCCAGCCTGCTGGCGGATGTCGCCCGCGAGCAGGGGCAGCTTTCGCTGCTGCAGGCCGGGCTGGCGCTGGCCAGCGAAGGCACGACCTCGCTGGAAGAACTGTACCGCGTGATCGACGTCGTCCAGCTCGGCGTAACCGCGCCATGAAAGCGCGCCGGCTGTTCCTTTGGCAGGCTTTCGACGCCCAGGGCGCCTTGCGCCGCGGCGAACTGATGAGCGATGAAAAACGGCAGGTGAGCCGGTTACTGATCGAACAAGGCCTGCAACCTTGGCGGATTGGGCACGGCAAACGCATCACGCCCGGCCAGTGGCGCGGAGAACCCTTAATCCACTTCACCCGCCAACTTGCCACCCTGTTGCAGGCCGGGTTGCCGCTGGTCAATACGCTGCAGCTGCTGGCGGCAGAGCATCCTTCGGCAGCCTGGCGTTGCCTGTTGCGCCAGTTGGCAGAGCAGGTGCGCGAAGGGCAGCCGCTCTCCGAAACCCTTGCCGCGCAGCCAGGCGTTTTTCCACTTATCTATCGCCAACTGATCGCCATCGGCGAACTGACCGGCAACCTCGATCGCTGCTGCCTGCAGCTGGCACAACAACAGGAAGCCCAGCTGATGCTGCGCCGCAAAGTGACCAAAGCGCTGCGGTATCCCCTCTTCATCTGTGCGGTGGCGCTGCTGGTCAGCGTGCTGATGCTGGTGATGGTGCTGCCGGAATTCGCCAAGGTTTATCAGTCGTTCGATGCCCCGCTGCCCTGGTTTACCCAAGGGTTATTGGGGGTGTCCGCGCTGCTGATCGCCGTTGGCCCCTATTTGGCGCTGCTGCTCGGCGCATTGCTGCTCGGCTATTGCCGCTGGTTGCATCCACACCCGCCATGGCGCCGACGTGAACAGGCCGCCTTGCTGCGCCTGCCGCTGATCGCCCGGCTGGTGAGCGGCGGCGCGCTGAGCCAAACCTTTCGTATTCTGACCATGACCCAACGCGCGGGGCTGACGCTGGTGGAAGGGTTGAACGCGGCGGCACTGGCGGCGGATCATCTGCTGTACCGACAGGCGCTGGAGCAGGTGCAGCGGCAGATCGCCGAAGGCGAGGCGTTTCATCATGCCCTGGGCCTGCAACCGCTGTTTCCGCCGCTGTGCCGGCAACTGGTGCGGGTGGGCGAAGAATCCGGTTCGCTGGACGCCTTGCTGGATAAATTGGCGCAGTGGTACGAACGGCAGACGCACGAGCTGGCCGATACGCTGGCGCAAACGCTGGAGCCACTGCTGATGCTGGTGGTGGGCGGGATTGTCGGTGCTTTGGTGATCGCCATGTACCTGCCTATTTTTCAACTGGGCAGCGTGCTGGGATAAAAAAGAGGATAGCGGGCGCCGCTGTGCGCTGCGCCCGAATGCAAGGTGCGGCTTATTTGCTGCCGAAGACACGGTTTTCCTGCTCCGCCACGCGGATAAAGGTGGTGCGCTTGGTCAACTCTTTCAGGCGCTCGGCACCAACGTAGGTGCAGGCGGAACGCAGGCCGCCGAGGATATCGCGCACGGTAAACTCCACCTCGCCACGCAGCGGCAGCTTGACGGTTTTGCCTTCGGCCGCGCGATACTCCGCCACACCGCCGACGTGGCGTTTCATCGCCGACTCGGAGCTCATGCCGTAGAACAGCATGAACTTCTCGCCGTTCTCTTCCACCACGGTGCCTTCGCACTCGTCGTGGCCGGCCAGCATGCCGCCCAGCATCACAAAGTCAGCACCGCCGCCGAAGGCTTTGGCAACGTCGCCCGGCACCGAGCAGCCGCCGTCGCTGACGATTTGGCCGCCCAGCCCGTGGGCCGCATCGGCGCATTCGATCACCGCCGACAGCTGCGGGTAGCCCACGCCGGTCTTCACGCGGGTGGTACAGACTGAACCCGGGCCGATGCCGACCTTAACGATATCGGCGCCGGAGAGGATAAGCTCTTCCACCATCTCGCCGGTCACCACGTTGCCGGCGCAGATCACGTGATTCGGGCAGGCTTCGCGCGCTTTCTGCAGGAAGTCGACGAAATGTTCAGAGTAGCCGTTGGCCACGTCGATGCAGATGAATTTCAGCGCCGGAGACAGGGCCAGGATCTGCTGCATTTTGACGAAGTCGGCTTCGGAAGTGCCGGTGGACACCATCACGTGGCGCAGCACCGATTCCGGCATGCGCTGCACGAAGTCAGCCCATTGCTCGACGCTGTAATGTTTGTGTACCGCGGTGAGAACGTCGAAAGAAGCCAGGGCCTCTGCCATGCGGAAGGTGCCCACCGTGTCCATGTTGGCGGCGATAATCGGCACACCGGACCAGCTGCAACCTGAATGCTTGAAGGTAAACTGACGTTCCAGTTCAACCTCGGAGCGGCTTTTCAGCGTAGAGCGCTTAGGGCGGATCAACACGTCTTTAAAGCCCAACTTCAAATCTTCTTCAATACGCATGACTTATGATGTCCTGGTTAATGGCGACGGATCGCAAGGAGGATGTTCGAATCTCTGCCCGACGGCTTTCCGGTGGCGCAAAAAGACGGCGGCGAGATTAATGCCAGTTCCAGTGACGTTATAATACGCGCTAATAATCGCCGAACAAGACTGCGAATTCGCCTTTATTTACGCTACAATCCGACAAATTTACCTGCATAACCGCAGTGTGATTGCCCGCTCATTTTTGCCGTGCCGCTGCGCTTTTTCTCGCCGTCCGATCGGTGCCGATGCGCAAGCGCCGCCTGCCGACTTGCACTTCTGCGCGATCGCTTTATGATTCGACTATTATTTTTTTATGAACATCGGATGCACCTAACACCATGGCCTACATTGTTGCGTTGACCGGGGGCATAGGCAGCGGCAAGACGACCGTCGCGAACGCCTTTGCGCGCCACGGCGCAACCCTCGTCGATGCCGACGTGATCGCCCGTCAGGTCGTCGAGCCGGGCACCCCTGCTTTGGCCGCGATCGCCGAGCGATTTGGTAATGAAATGTTGCTGCCGGACGGCGCATTGAACCGCGCTGCGCTGCGTCAGCGCATCTTTAGCCATCCCGATGACAAAACCTGGCTGAACCAGCTGCTGCATCCGCTGATACACCGTGAAACCCAGCGCCAACTGGCGCAGGCCACCAGCCCGTACGCGCTGTGGGTGGTGCCGCTGCTGGTGGAAAACGGTCTGCAAGATCGCGCCGATCGGGTGCTGGTGATCGACGTCGACGCCGAAACCCAGCTGGCTCGCACCATCGCGCGCGACGGCGTCAGCCGTGAGCAAGCGCAGAGCATTCTCGCCGCCCAGGCCACGCGCCGGCAGCGCCTCGCCGTGGCGGATGACATTATTGACAACAGCGGCGCCGCTCAGGGGATAGAGCCACAGGTCGCCGCACTGCATCGTCGCTACCTTGAACTGGCGGCAACAGCGCCCCAACAGGATTAAACTGCATGAGTGATGTTTCCCCAACCGTTCTCTTTGAACACCCGCTGAACGAAAAAATGCGCACCTGGCTACGCATCGAATTTCTGCTGCAACAGCTGCACGGCCAACGCGCCCTGAGTGAAACCGCCATCGCCCTCACCTTCTTTCGCACCGTCTCCGACTTGCTGGACGTGCTGGAGCGCGGCGAAGTGCGCACCGAACTGCTCAAAGAGCTGGAGCGCCAGCAGCAGAAACTGTTGGCCTGGGCCGATGTGCCGGGCGTGGATATGGCGCTGATCGACCAGCTGCGCGGCCAGTTGAAGTCGCGCTCATCGGCGCTGATGGCGGCGCCGCGCCTCGGCCAGGCGCTGCGCGAAGATCGGCTGATCGGCCTGGTGCGCCAGCGGCTGAACATTCCCGGCGGCTGCTGCAGCTTCGATCTGCCAACCCTGCACATGTGGATGCACGCGCCGCAGCAGGATCGCGATGCCGACGTCGCCACCTGGCTGCAGTCGCTGGATCCGCTGAACCAGGCGCTGATCATGGTGTTGGATCTGATCCGTCAGTCGGGGCCGTTCCGCAATCAAATTAGCCTGAACGGCTTTTTCCAGGACAACGCCGAAGGGGCAGATCTGCTGCGCCTGCGCCTCCATCTGGCGCCGCAGCTTTATCCGCAGATTTCCGGCCACAAGACCCGCTATGCCATTCGTTTCCTGCCGCTGGATAGCGAAAATGGCGTGGTGCCTGAACGCCTGACGTTCGAACTGGCCTGTTGTTGAACTTGTGCAAGAAAGCCTTCCCAGCACTGACAGAAGGCGTAAGGAACCGTTATGACGACCGTAGTAAAATGCCCAACCTGTGGCACCGGCGTGGTTTGGGGTGAAGTCAGCCCGTTCCGGCCGTTTTGCAGCAAGCGCTGCCAGCTGATCGATCTTGGCGAGTGGGCTGATGAAGAGAAACGTATTCCGAGCAACAGCGATCTGTCGGAAAGCGAAGACTGGAGTGAAATGGACGATCGTTGATCGTCCACGATTGGCCTGGCGCCCGCCAGGCCAACCTTGTTATTGCGCGGCGTTCGCCTGCGCCACCAGCAGCTGAATAATGCCGGCATTGGCTTCCGGGAACTCGTCTTCACGCAGCTCCGCCTGTTTAACCCAGCGCATCGGTTGCCCCTCGCGGCCGTACGGCTCGCCCGCCCAGGCTTCCACCAGATAAAAATTCAGCGTCACGATGCGATCGCTGAAGCGGTGCTCCACCACCTCCAACAGTTCGGCGCGTTCGGCTTCGATACCGGTCTCTTCCCGCAGTTCGCGGCTCAGCGCCTGCTCCGGCGTTTCACCCTGTTCGATCTTGCCACCGGGGAACTCCCAGAATCCGGCCATGTGCGCGTCGGCGGCGCGGCGGGTAATAAAGATCTCCCGTTGCGCATTACGGATGATGCCCACGGCGATATTCAGATGTTTCATCTCACCCTCCTGATGGGTGTCAAAAAACAGGGGCTCAGCAAGCTGAACCCCTGGGTATTATCGGTTAACCGCAGCCGGCATTACTGCAGGCGGCCGTGGCACTGCTTGTATTTCTTACCGGAGCCGCATGGGCACGGATCGTTGCGGCCCACTTTACGCTCGGCGGTCGCTGGCGCGTTCGGATCTTCGGTCACCAGCGCGTTCTCGTCGTGGTGGCTCAGCTGTTGGTGCTGCGCCAGGCGCTCGGCCTCTTCACGGCGCTGCTGTTCCAGCGCTTCCACCTCTTCCGGCATCCGCACCTGAACCTTGCTCAGCACGCTGATCACTTCATATTTCAGCGATTCCAGCATGGTGGCGAACATGTTGAAGGATTCACGCTTGTACTCCTGCTTAGGATCCTTCTGCGCATAGCCGCGCAGGTGAATACCCTGACGCAGGTAGTCCATCGCCGCCAGGTGCTCTTTCCACAGGGAATCCAGAGTCTGCAGCATCACGCCCTTCTCGAAGTTGCGCATCATTTCGCTGCCGACCACTTCTTCCTTACGCTGGTACTGCTCTTTGGCGTTCTCCAGAATGCGTTCGCGCAGCGTCTCTTCGTGCAGCTCCGGCTCTTTGTCCAGCCATTGTGCGATCGGCATCTCCAGATCGAAGTCGTTCTTCAGGCGCTCTTCCAACCCCTGAATGTCCCACTCTTCTTCCAGCGACTGCGGCGTGATGTAGTTGTCGATGGTGCTCTTGAACACGTCCTCGCGGATGCTGGCGATGGTTTCGCTCACGTCGGACACGTCCAGCAATTCGTTACGCTGGCTGTAGATGGCGCGGCGCTGATCGTTAGCGACGTCGTCGTATTCCAGCAGCTGCTTACGGATGTCGAAGTTGCGGCTCTCCACTTTGCGCTGGGCGTTGGCGATCGCCTTGGTCACCCACGGGTGCTCAATTGCTTCACCTTCCTTCATGCCCAGTTTACGCATCATGCCGGACACGCGATCCGAAGCGAAGATACGCATCAGGGCATCTTCCATCGACAGGTAGAAGCGGGATGAACCGGCATCGCCCTGACGACCGGAACGGCCGCGCAGCTGGTTATCGATACGGCGCGATTCGTGGCGCTCGGTGCCGATGATATGCAGGCCGCCCGCCGCCAGCACCGCGTCGTGGCGCACTTTCCAGGCCGCTTTGATGGCTTCGATCTGCTCTTCGGTCGGCTCTTCCAACAGCGCCACTTCGGCCTGCCAGCTGCCACCCAGCACGATATCGGTACCACGGCCCGCCATGTTGGTGGCGATGGTTACCGCACCGCTCTGGCCGGCCTGGGCAACGATATCCGCTTCCATGGCGTGGAATTTGGCGTTCAGCACCTTGTGCTCGATGCCCGCTTTGGTCAGCTCATGGGAAACCACTTCGGATTTCTCGATTGAGATGGTACCCACCAGCACCGGCTGGCCTTTGGCGGTACGCTCGCGGATGTCTTCGATGATGGCGCCGATCTTCTCTTTCTCGGTCATGTACACCAGATCCGGCATGTCCTTACGGATCATCGGACGGTTGGTTGGCACCACGATGGTGTCCAGCTTGTAGATCGAGCTGAATTCGAAGGCTTCGGTATCGGCGGTACCGGTCATCCCGGCCAGCTTCTCGTACAGACGGAAGTAGTTCTGGAAGGTGATCGAAGCCAGCGTCTGGTTCTCGTTCTGGATCTCCACGCCTTCTTTGGCTTCCACCGCTTGGTGCAGACCGTCGGACCAACGGCGGCCCTGCATGGTACGGCCGGTGTGTTCGTCGACGATGATCACTTCGCCGTCTTTCACGATGTAGTCAACGTCGCGGGTAAACAGCACGTGGGCGCGCAGCGCGGCGGTAACGTGGTGCATCAGCATGATGTTGGTCGGCGAGTACAGCGATTCGCCTTCATCCATGATGCCGGCTTCCACCAGCATCTCTTCGATCAGGATCAAGCCGCGTTCGGTCAGGTGGACCTGACGCGCCTTCTCATCCACCGAGAAATGCCCTTCACCCTTGAAGGTGTCGGAGTCTTCTTTTTCCTGGCGGATCAATTTAGGGATCAGCTTGTTGACCTTGATGTACATCTCGGAGCTGTCTTCGGCCGGGCCGGAGATGATCAGCGGCGTACGCGCTTCATCGATCAGGATGGAGTCCACCTCATCCACCAACGCATAGTGCAGTTTGCGCTGCACGCGCTCTTCCGGGCTGAACGCCATGTTGTCGCGCAGGTAGTCGAAACCGTATTCGTTGTTGGTGCCGTAGGTGATGTCAGCGGCGTAAGCTTCACGCTTGGCCGGCGCCGGCATGCCCGGCAGGTTGATGCCGATGCTCAGGCCGAGGAACTCGAACAGCGGACGGTTGTTTTCGGCGTCACGCTGCGCCAGATAGTCGTTGACGGTCACGACGTGCACGCCGCGGCCGCTCAGGGCGTTCAGATAGGCCGGCAGCGTCGCGGTCAGGGTCTTACCTTCACCGGTACGCATTTCGGCGATGCAGCGGTCGTTCAGCACCATGCCGCCCAGCAGCTGCACATCGAAGTGACGCATGCCGAACACGCGCTTGCTCGCTTCACGCACCACGGCGAAGGCTTCCGGGATCAGACTTTCCAGCGACTCGCCTTTCTCCAGGCGCGCGCGGAACTCGTTGGTTTTCGCTTTCAGCTCGTCATCGGACAATTTTTCCATGTCCGGTTCCATGCGGTTGATCTGCTCAACCACTTTGCGCATGCGGCGCAGGGTACGATCGTTACGGCTGCCAAAAACTTTGGTTAATAATTTCACTAACATGATGTTTGATATCTCTGTCATGACGGCCGAATACGGCAGTCAACTTGCTATTATTTATGGTTTTTGTGCCCTGAGGGCGGAGTCAGACGAGCGCGGCAGGCCCGGCGCGAATGCCCTGTACCTGCGCCACCCACAGACCGGTCTGGTGCCGTGCCAGCGTTGGCAGCACCTCAAGGTGGGTATGGCGAATGATGGTCGGCGGCTTCGGCTCGTGCGTCAGCAGCGCGTTGAGGGTAGAAAGCAGCGCCAGTTGCGCTACCTGCAAAGGCGGTTCGGCTTCGGCTTCGCTCTCCTGCACCCGCGCATAAACCGCCTGCGGCGCCAGCGCGAAAGAGAGGTGACGAATGACGGTGCGCAGCGCATGTTGCTGCCAGTAATCTACGCTGAAGGTAGGGCGACGGTGCGCGTCCTGCAGCAGGGCCAGGCTGTTGAAGGTGCCGTTGGCCGAATTTTGCCGGTTAAGGCTGGACGATGTGCTCGGCAGTGCGGCCTGATCGGGGGCGCCGGGCAAATTGGAAGACGCGCCAAGCGTGGCCGCAACCATCCCTAACAGGAGATGGGGCCAGAAATAACGTCTGCCAAATTGTCGCCAACGATTTAGAATACCGATCACGAGTTTATAATCCGCCGGAGCCCATTATGCGCGATAGCCGTCCACAATTATTAGATGTCCTGTTCGACGACGCGTCTGCCGGCAGCAAAGGGCCGCTGCATAACGTCCAGCAACGCGCGGTGGCGCTGCTCAAGCTTAACCGTGCAGTGAAGGGCCTGTTGCCCGCTCCCCTGCATCCCTGGTGCCGCGTCGCGAATTTCCGACAGGGTATTTTAGTGCTCGAAACGGCAAATGCCAGTTGGATGATGCGCTTGCGCTACGAACAACCCGCTTTGCTGTCTGCACTACGAGCGCAAATTCTACCATCATTGTCGTCGATCGACATCAGGATTAATCCGGCCTTGATGGCGAAAGGCAACAACCAGGTGCAAAACGCCGAAAAAGCGCCGGAAAAACCCGTACCGATGCGGCATTTGAGTCTGGAAAGTGCGGAAGAGCTGAGGGGGTTGGCGAGCCGTAGCCCGGAGAAGCTGCGCAAGATATTGGAACGGCTGGCTGCATTGGCCGGAGAGGGTACCAACACAACCAGTCGTGATAAGTAATCAGCGACACAGCTGCAAAACATCAAGCGGCATCACGAGCCTGAATGCTCAGGCTCTCAGGGGATGCGCCTGCCGTTATTCGCAGGCGAGGAATGCAGACCTTACGCCAATACGGTAGACGGTGCCTTGAATGCCAGCGGCATTTCGGCTTCGTCCTGGAAGGTCACGTATTCCCACGCTTCCTGCTTGGCCAGCACGGCCTGCAGCAGTTTGTTGTTCAGCGCGTGGCCAGACTTGTACGCGGTGAACGCGCCAATGATGTTGTGGCCGCACATGAACAGATCGCCGATGGCGTCCAGCATTTTGTGACGTACGAATTCGTCTTCGAAACGCAGGCCGTCTTCGTTCAGCACGCGGTAGTCGTCTACCACGATGGCGCAGTCGAAGCTACCGCCCAGGGCCAGGCCACGGGACTGCAGGTATTCGATGTCGCGCATAAACCCGAAGGTGCGCGCGCGGCTGATTTGACGCACGAACGACTCAGCCGAGAAATCAAGACGATAGCGCTGAGAGCTGGCGTCGATAGCCGGGTGGTTGAAGTCGATGGTGAAGTCCAGGCGGAACCCGTTATGCGGGGACAGCTCGGCCCACTTGTCGCCATCTTCAACGCGCACGGTCTCTTTCAGACGCAGGAATTTCTTCGCCGAGTTCAGCTCTTCGATGCCGGCATCCAGCAGCAAGAACACGAACGGACTGGCGCTGCCGTCCATGATTGGGATTTCAGCGGCGTCGACTTCGATGACGATGTTGTCGATGCCCAACCCAGCCAGAGCGGCGTTGAGGTGCTCAACGGTCGAAATACGCACGTCATGCTCATTCACCAGGCAAGTACAGAGCATGGTATCACGCACGGATTTTGCATCAGCCGGAAAATCAACCGGTGGATTCAAGTCAGTGCGACGATAGATGACCCCGGTATTAGCCGGCGCTGGGCGCATTGTCAGCGTGACTTTCTTGCCGGTATGCAAACCGACGCCAGTCGCCTGAACAATACGTTTTAATGTCCTTTGTTTGATCATCGTTTTATCTCGCAATGTTATCCATCCTACCAGCCAAGCATACAGCATGGCTGGCGGGACAGTTTAGCACAAAGAGCGGAGATTCCAAATTCTCAGGATATTCTTAGTCTGCCTGTTTACGCAGGAAGGCTGGAATATCAAGATAATCGGGCTCTTTATTCGGCTGCGCAGCTTGGTCGTTGACCACCTTGGCGGCAGGTTTCACTTCCTGCGGCAGAGGCGACATGCCGTGCTGCTGATAACGGTGGTCCATCACCGGCTGGCTGGCCTGCTTATTGGTCACCAGGGTGATTTCAGGACGTTTGTCCATACCGATACCGGTTGCAACCACGGTTACGCGCAGTTCGTCGTTCATTTCCGGATCCAGCGAGGTACCGATAACCACGGTGGCGTTGTCGGACGCGAACGCACGGATGGTGTTACCCACGGTTTCGAACTCATCCAGACGCAGGTCGAAGCCGGCGGTGATGTTGACCAGCACGCCGCGCGCGCCGGACAGGTCGATGTCTTCCAGCAGTGGGCTGGAGATCGCCATTTCGGCCGCTTCTTCGGCACGGTCTTCACCGCAAGCCACGCCGGAACCCATCATCGCGTAGCCCATTTCGGACATCACGGTGCGCACGTCGGCGAAGTCGACGTTCATCAGGCCCGGACGGGTGATCAGCTCGGCGATACCCTGCACCGCGCCTTTCAGCACGTCGTTGGCCGCGCCGAACGCGTCCAGCAGAGAGATGCCGCGACCCAGAACTTTCAGCAACTTATCGTTCGGGATAGTGATCAGCGAGTCCACATGTTTGGACAGCTCAGCGATACCCTGCTCCGCGAATGCCATGCGCTTCTTGCCTTCGAAGTTGAAAGGCTTGGTCACCACGGCCACGGTCAGAATACCCAAATCTTTAGCCACTTCAGCCACCACTGGCGCCGCACCGGTACCGGTGCCGCCGCCCATGCCGGCCGCGATGAAGACCATGTCTGCACCGTCCAGCGCTGCGCGCAGGGCTTCGCGGTCTTCTTCCGCTGAATTGCGACCCACTTCAGGGTTCGCGCCCGCACCCAGACCTTTGGTAATACCGCTACCGATCTGGATGGTTTGGCCAACCGCCGTTTTGCGGAGCGCCTGGGCGTCCGTGTTCACAGCGAAGAATTCAACACCTTCGATGCGCTCGCGCACCATGTGTTCAACGGCGTTGCCACCGCCGCCGCCGACGCCGATGACTTTAATCACCGCGTCATTGGTTAGTTCCATTGGTTCAAACATAGTTTCTCTCCGTTTTGTGCCTGTCGCTGCGAGATCATAAAAAGATTACTCAGCATGATCTCTTTGTTGAAACATTAAAACTCTTTTCTCAGCCAGCTATTGATGCGTTTAAACCAATTGCCCACCGAGGCGCGTTTTTCTACTTCCGTCTCACCGCTCAGGTGAGACTCTTTTCCATAGTGCAGCAGACCTACCGCCGTCGAGTAGTAAGGCTCCTGCGCATAATCCGTCAGACCCGTGATGTTCAAGGGTTGGCCGATGCGTACCTGAGTGTGGAACACCCGTTGCGCACAGGCTGCCAGGCCATCAATCTGGGCAGCGCCACCGGTCAGCACGATACCGGCTGCCAGATGATGCTTCACCCCTTGCTGACGCAGTTGCTCCTGCAATTGCAAAATTTCATCGTTAACCAGATTCAACAGTTCGGTGTAGCGTGGCTCAATGACTTCAGCCAGCGTCTGTCTTTGCAGACTGCGCGGAGGACGTCCCCCGACGCTAGGCACCTCTACATTCTCATCCTTGCTAACAATCGACCCAAGCGCACAGCCGTGTCGAACTTTAATCGCTTCCGCGTCGGTCGGCGGCGTGCCGAAGGCGTAGGCGATATCGCTGGTGACCACGTTCCCGGCGTAAGGGATCACTTTGGTGTGGCGCAGCGCACCGCCGGTGTACACCGCCATATCCATGGTGCCGCCGCCGATATCCACCACGCAAACGCCGAGTTCGCGTTCATCTTCGGTCAGCACCGCGTAGCTCGCGGCCAGACCGGCGAAAATAAGTTGGTCAACTTTCAGGCCGCAACGTTCCACGGCCTTGACGATGTTCTTCGCCATATCGTTATGGCAGGTAATCAGATGCACCTTGGCCTGCATGCGCACGCCGGACAGCCCAACCGGGTTTTTGATGCCTTCCTGATAATCGATGGCGTATTCCTGAGGAATCACGTGCAAAATGCGGTGTTCGTCGCGCACGCGCACCGATTTGGCGGTGTGCACCACGTTCTCCACGTCGTCCTGCGTCACTTCCTCTTCCGAGATCGGCACCATGCCGATTTCGTTCTGGCAGCTGATGTGTTTGCCCGACAGCGCCAGGTACACCGAGGAGATCTGGCAGTCCGCCATCAGCTCGGCCTGATCGATGGCGCGCTGTACGCACTTCACCACCGACTCCAGGTCGTTTACGCCACCCTTATCCATGCCGCGAGACGGGCAGCTGCCCACCCCGATAATGTTGACCATGCCATCGGGCAGAACTTCCCCTACCAACGCGGAGACTTTTGCAGTACCGATCTCCAGTCCAACTACCAGTTTTCTGTCCGTCGACTTGATCATTGTTGTTTTGCCTGTGCCTGATTCTGTTGCTGATTACTGTTTTGCTGACCGCCAAGCGCCTGCGGATCGACCAACACCGGAGCCCACCCTACCGAAGCGCCGGACTCGTAGCGCAGATCGACATAGCTGACACGCTTGCTCTCCGCCTGGCCCTGCTGCTGCAATACCGGGTAAAGCTCGATAAACCGCTGCAAACGCCCGTTGCGGTCATCGCGCCCCAGCTCAAGCCGGACATCGTTGTCCAGCGCCAGCTGCCAGGAATGGCGCGCGGTCATCGCCGCCATTTTCAGCGTATATTTGCTGGCCGCCAACGTGGCGCTCATCGCCCGATAGCCTTCCAGCACATCCTGCTCGCTCCCTTCCGGCCCGTAGAGCAGCGGCAACTTCTGTTTACCCGCCCGCTCCGCCGGCACGCTGAACGCTTTGCCTTCGGCGTCCACCATGTGCAAATCGTTCCAGCGCGCCACCGGGACGTACTCCACCAGATGGATCTTCAGCTCATCCGGCCATTGTTTGCGCACGCTGGCCTGCTTGATCCACGGCAGACGTTCGATCTGCTGCTGGATGACGTCCACATCCTGCGTCATAAAGGTGCCGGGCGCGCCCAGCGCCAGGATCGCCTGACGAATATCATCGTTGGTGGTGTAGTGGCGTTCGCCGGTCACCACCAGCCTTGAGAGCGGCAGGCGACTGGCGTCTTTCATCCAGCCAAGCACCGCCCAACCGCTCCACACGACCGTTCCCAACACCATCAGCAGGAAAATCATTCCCGCCAACTGGGTTCCATTGCTGCGGCGCGGGCCGTTATCCACCTCGCGATCGCGCGCATTCAGGGCAGCTTGCGACATATCAGTCGGCCAACTCCAAAATTCTCGCCACCAACTGCGAGAAGCTTAATCCAAACTGGCGCGCCGCCATCGGCACCAGGCTATGACTGGTCATGCCCGGAGAGGTGTTCACCTCAAGCAGATAGAAGCTGCCATCGCTGTCTTGCATCACGTCGACGCGGCCCCAGCCGCTGCAGTCCAGGCCGCGATAGGCACGCAGCGCCAACGCCGCCATCTCGGCTTCCTGCTCGGCGCTCAAACCGCTCGGGCAGAAGTACTGCGTGTCGTCCGAAATGTACTTGGCCTGGTAGTCGTAAAACACGCCGGCCGGCTGGATGCGGATCGACGGCAGCACCTGGTCGCCCAGCATCGCCACGGTATATTCCGGGCCGCTCAGCCACTTCTCCACCAATACGTCGTCGTCATGGCGGAAGGCCTCTTCCAACGCGGCTTCCAGCGCGCCGCTTTCGGTGACCTTGCTCATGCCGACGCTGGAGCCTTCACGGCTCGGCTTGACGATCAGCGGCAGGCCGAGCTCCGCCACGCGTGCCAGCAGCGCCGCTTTTTCGCCGCCGAGGTACAGCTGGCGATTCAGCGCCACGTAAGGCGCCACCGGCAAGCCCATCGACTGCCACACCATCTTGGTGCGCCATTTGTCCATGGTCAGCGCCGAGGCCATCACGCCGCTGCCGGTATAAGGCAGTTCGAGGAACTCCAGCAGCCCCTGCAGGGTGCCGTCCTCGCCGCCGCGGCCATGCAGCGCGATAAACACTTTGGTGAACCCCTGCTCTTTCAGCTGGGTCACCGGGAAATCGCGGGTATCGACGCCGTGCGCATCGATACCGGCTTCGCGCAATCCGGCCAGCACCGCGGCGCCGGATTGCAGGGAGACTTCACGTTCAGCGGAGGTGCCGCCCAGCAGAACTGCAACTTTATCAGCCATGGTGCACCTCCTCTTTCTTCGGCGGCTGCAGCTTCAGCTCAGCCAGTTTACGGGCGATTTTGCCCACGTTGCCGGCGCCTTGCACCAGCACCAGGTCTTCATCCTGCAGCAGCTGCGCCAGGGTTTCCGGCACGGTATCGGCATCGGAAACCAGGATCGGATCCAGCTTGCCGCGGCTGCGGATGGTGCGGCACAGCGAGCGGCTGTCCGCGCCCGGGATCGGCGCTTCGCCGGCGGCGTACACGTCGAGCATCAGCAGCACATCCACCTGCGACAGCACGTTGGCGAAATCGTCGTACAGATCGCGGGTGCGCGTATAACGGTGAGGCTGGAAGATCATCACCAAACGCTTGTCCGGCCAGCCGGCGCGCGCCGCTTTCAGCGTGGCGTCCACCTCGGTCGGATGGTGGCCGTAGTCGTCCACCAGCATCGCGCTGCCCGCTTTGCCGTTGACCGGCTCCAGCGGGAACTCGCCGAGGAAATCGAAGCGACGCCCGGTGCCCTGGAAGCCCGCCAGCGCGCGCAGGATATCTTCGTCGTCGATGCCTTCTTCGGTCGCCACCGCCACCGCCGCCGCCGCGTTCAACGCATTGTGGCGCCCCGGCGCGTTCAGCGTCACCGTCAGCAACGGTTTGTCCTGACGGCTCAGGGTAAAGTGCCCCTGCGGCCCAATCTGCCGGTAGTCTTCGATGCGCACGTCGGCATCTTCACTGAAGCCGTAGGTGGTGATATGGCGACCCACGCGCGGCAACAGCTCGCGCACTACCGGATCGTCGATGCACATCACCGCACGGCCGTAGAACGGCAGGTTGTGCAAGAAATTGATAAACGTCTGCTTCAGGTTCTCGAAGTCGCCCTGGTAGGTATCCATATGGTCGGCTTCGATGTTGGTGACCACGGCCACCATCGGCTGCAGATGCAGGAACGACGCATCGCTCTCATCCGCTTCCGCGATCAGATAACGGCTGGACCCCAGTCGTGCGTGGGTGCCCGCCGCCTTCACCAGCCCGCCGTTAACGAAGGTCGGGTCCAGGCGGGCTTCGGCGTAAATGCTCGAAACCATCGCCGTGGTGGTGGTTTTGCCGTGCGTGCCGGCGATAGCGATGCCGTGGCGAAAACGCATCAGCTCCGCCAGCATCTCTGCGCGGCGGATCACCGGGATACGCGCTTCACGGGCGGCGACGATCTCCGGGTTGTCGGCGGAGATGGCGGTAGAAACCACCACCACGCTCGCATCCAGCACGTTTTCCGGACGGTGATTGAAGTAAATCGTCGCCCCGAGCGCGCTCAACTGCTGGGTCACCGGATTCGGCGCCAGATCGGAGCCGCTGATCTGATACCCTTCGTTTGCCAACACTTCGGCGATACCACCCATGCCGGCGCCACCGATGCCGACAAAGTGAATGTGCCGGACGCGACGCATCTCGGGCACGATAGTACGTAGTTTCGCCAGTTGTTGTGTATTCATCACTCTCTCTAATCCGGATCCGGTACCCCGGCCCTACATCACATTGCTTTTATTCAGGTTCGGCGCACCGAACCCCTGCACTCGTTACTTGGCGAGCCGCACCAGCTCCGCCGCCACACGCTCGGTGGCATCCGGAATGGCGACCGCGCGCGCTTTCTCGGCCATGGCCAGCAGCGTCTTGCGATCCCAGCTCGCCAGCAGTTCGGCCACCACATCGGCGTTGAACTGCGGCTGTTCGATAATCTTCGCCGCACCGGCTTCTTCCAGCGGACGCGCGTTCCAGTACTGCTGACGGTCCTTGTGCATGAACGGCACGAAGATCGCCGGCAGCCCCGCCGCCGCGATTTCGCTGACGGTCAACGCGCCGGAGCGGCAGACCACCACGTCGGCCCAGGCGTAGGCGGCGGCCATGTCGTCGATGAACTCGGTCACCTTGTGCTGCGTCTGCCCTACCCTTTCGTAGTCGCGCAGCACCGTTTCCAGCGCGCCCTTGCCAACCTGATGCCAGAGCGTAATTCTATCGCCCAAACGCGCCGCGACTTCAGGAACTGTCTGATTCAGCACGCGCGCGCCCTGACTTCCGCCAATCACCAGCACGCGGATCGGGCCTTCGCGCCCCTGCAACCGCTCCGCCGGCAACGGCAGCGCCAACACGTCGGTACGTACCGGGTTGCCCACCACCTCGGCGTTCGGGAACGCGCCGGGGAAGGCCTGCATCACTTTGGCGGCGATGCGCGCCAGCCAGCGGTTGGTCAAGCCGGCGATGCCGTTTTGTTCGTGCAGCACCACCGGGATGCCACACTGCCAGGCCGCCAGGCCGCCGGGGCCGGACACGTACCCCCCCATCCCCAGCACCACGTCCGGCTGATAGCTGCGCATGATGGCTTTCGCCTGGCGCACCGCCTGCCAGATCCGCAGCGGCGCAGTCAGCTGGGCCTTCAGGCCTTTGCCGCGCAGGCCGGAGATGCGGATAAAATCAATCTCGATCCCGTGCTTCGGCACCAGATCGGCTTCCATTCGGTCTGCGGTTCCGAGCCAGCGCACCTGCCAGCCCTGCGCCATCAGATGATGCGCGACCGCCAGCCCCGGGAACACGTGCCCGCCGGTACCGCCTGCCATCACCATTAAACGCTTAGGTTTCCCGCTCATCCCTTACCTCTTCACAAACGCCTGAGCCTTCGTCAGGCGCGTTTCATAATCAATTCGCAGCAACAGCACGATGGCCGTCGACATAATCAGCAAGCTCGAACCGCCGTAACTGATCAGCGGCAGCGTCAGACCTTTGGTCGGCAGCATGCCCGCGGCGGCGCCGACGTTAACCAGCGCCTGGAAGCTGAACCACACGCCGATCGCGCAGGCCAGGAAGCCGGAAAAGCGTTGGTCGATCTCCAGCGCGCGGCGCCCGATGGACATCGCGCGAAAAGCGACGAAGAATACCATTAACAGGGCTAAAACCACACCGATATAGCCCAGTTCTTCACCCAAAATGGAGAAGATGAAGTCGGTGTGCGCTTCCGGCAAATACTCCAGTTTCTGCACCGAGTTGCCGAGCCCCTGCCCCCAGAACTCGCCGCGGCCGAACGCCATCAGCGACTGGGTCAGCTGGTAGCCGCTGCCGAACGGATCGGCCCACGGGTTCCAGAACGAGGTCACGCGGCGCATACGGTACGGTTCCGCGATGATCAGCAGCACCACGGCGAACACGCCGGAACCGATGATCGCCAGGAACTGCCACATTTTCGCGCCGGCCAGGAACAGCATCGCCAGCGTGGTGATGAACAGCACCACCACGGTACCGAGGTCCGGCTGCGCCAGCAGCAGCACCGCCAGCACCACCATCACGCCCATCGGCTTGCAGAAGCCCCAGAAGTTGCTGCGCACCTCTTCCACCTTGCGCACCAGATAGCTCGCCAGGTAGCAAAACAGCGACAGCTTGGACAGCTCTGCCGGCTGAATACGCAGCGGGCCGAGCGCGATCCAGCGCGAAGCCCCGTTCACCGAACTCCCCACCACCAGCACGATCAGCAGCATCACGATCGACATCAGCAACATCACGTTGCTGTAGCGCTGCCAAATCTCCATCGGGACGCGCAGCGTCACCAGCGACAGGCCGAACGCCAGGCCGAGGTACAGCGCGTCGCGTTTGGCGAACAGGAACGGATCGTCCGCCAGGCGCTGGCCGATCGGCATCGACGCCGAGGTCACCATCACGAAGCCGATGATCGCCAACCCGAAGGTCAGCCAAAGCAGGGTGCGATCGTAGAGCACCATGTTGACCGCATCGTTGTCGCGCGCGCCGGTCACCCAGTCTTTAAGCCGTTCTGTCAGCCCGAAGTTCGGCAAGCGTAGTTTCATCCGCCAAGCTCCTGCGCCAGGCGGGCGAACTCATCGCCGCGCACTTCAAAATTACGGAACTGATCGAGGCTGGCGCAGGCCGGCGACAGCAATACCATGTCGCCGGGCTGTACGCGGCCGGCGATGGTGCGCATCGCCTGCTCCATGGTCTCGGTCAGCGTCGCCACCTCCGGCCGCAGCTGTGCCAGCTGGGCGCCGTCGCGGCCAAAGCAATACAGACGCACATTATCGCCCTGCAGGTAGCGCGCCAGCGGCGAGAAATCGGCGGACTTGCCGTCGCCGCCCAGCAGCAGATGCAGCGTGCCGTCTACCTGCAGGCCGTTCAGCGCCGCTTCGGTGCTGCCGACGTTGGTGGCTTTGGAGTCGTTGATCCAACGCACGCCGTTGTTCTCCCAGGCCAGCTGGAAGCGGTGCGCCAGGCCGGTGAAGGTGGTCAGCGCCTTCAGGCTGGACGCGCGCGGGATATTGACCGCATCCGCCAACGCCAGCGCCGCCAGGGCGTTGGTGTAGTTGTGGCGGCCGGTCAGTTTCATCTCGCGCGTATTCAGCACTTTCTCACCGCGCACCCGCAGCCAGGTTTCCCCCTGCTGACGGTTCAGGTGATAGTCGCCCACGTCGGCGCCGAAGCTGACGCAGCGCTCGTCGGCGCCGCGCACCGGCATGGTCAGCGCATCGTCCGCGTTCACCACGCACGCGGCGGCGTTTTCATACACGCGCAGCTTGGCGCCGCGATACTGCTGCAGGCCGAACGGATAGCGATCCATATGATCTTCGGTCACGTTCAGGATGGTCGCCGCCGCCGCCCGCAGGCTATACGTCGTTTCCAGTTGGAAGCTGGACAGCTCCAGCACGTAAAGCTGGCATTCCTGACGCAGCAGGCTCAGCGCCGGCAGGCCGATATTGCCGCCCACGCCCACCGCCCAACCGGCGGCTTTCGCCATCTCGCCCACCAGGGTGGTGACGGTGCTTTTACCGTTGGAGCCGGTGATCGCCACGATCGGCGCCTGCGCTTCACGGCAGAACAGTTCGACGTCGCCGACGATTTCCACGCCGGCATCCGCCGCGGCGCTCAATGCCGGGGTCGCCAGCGCGACGCCCGGGCTGGCAACGATCAGATCCGCCGCCAGCAGCCAGTCCTGATTCAGATCGCCCAGATGGCGCTCCACGCTTTCAGGCAGTTTGTCCAAGCCTGGCGGCGCGATACGGGTATCCATCACGCGCGGCGTCACGCCGCGCGCCATAAAGAAATCGACGCAGGACAGGCCGGTGAGGCCCAACCCGATGATGACGACTTTTCTACCCTGATAGTCTGCCATGATTAACGCACCTTCAGCGTTGCCAGGCCAATCAGCACCAGCATCAGCGAAATGATCCAGAAGCGCACGATAACGCGCGGCTCCGGCCAGCCTTTCAATTCATAGTGGTGGTGAATCGGCGCCATGCGGAAAATGCGTTGTCCGCGCAGCTTGAACGATCCCACCTGCAGGATCACCGACAGCGTCTCTACCACAAATACGCCGCCCATGATCACCAACAAGAACTCCTGACGCAGCAGCACCGCGATGGTACCCAACGCGCCGCCCAACGCCAACGAACCGACGTCGCCCATAAACACCTGGGCCGGGTAAGTGTTGAACCACAGGAACCCGAGGCCGGCGCCGACGATGGCGGTACACACGATCACCAACTCACCGGCATGACGCAGATACGGAATATGCAGGTAGTTGGCGAAGTTCATGTTACCGGTCGCCCAGGCCACCAGCGCGAAGCCGGCCGCCACGAATACCGTCGGCATAATCGCCAGGCCGTCCAGGCCGTCGGTCAGGTTGACCGCGTTGCTGGTGCCGACGATCACGAAATAGGCCAGCAGGATGTACAGCAGGCCCAGCTGCGGCATCACGTCCTTAAAGAACGGCACAACCAGCTCGGTGGCTGGCGTGTCTTTTCCTACGGCGTACATGGCGAATGCGACAATCAGCGCAATCACCGACTGCCAGAAATACTTCCAGCGGGCGATCAGCCCTTTGGTGTCCTTACGCACCACCTTGCGGTAGTCGTCGACGAAGCCGACGATGCCGTAACCCACCAGCACGAACAGCACGCACCAGACATACGGGTTGGACGGGTAGGCCCACATCAGCACCGAAATGGTGATGGAGGTCAGGATCATGATGCCGCCCATGGTCGGCGTGCCACGCTTGCTGAAGTGCGACTCGGGGCCGTCGTTACGCACCACCTGGCCGAAGGACATTTCTTGCAGGCGCTTGATCACCCGCGGGCCCATCCACAACGACAGGAACAGCGCGGTCAGCAGGCTGACAATGGCTCGGAACGTCAGATAAGAAAAGACGTTGAAGCCTGAGTAATACTTGACCAAATGCTCGGCCAGCCAAACTAACATGGTGCTTTCTCCTGTAACGCGCGTACTACCTGCTCCATTGCGGCACTACGTGAACCTTTGATTAACACGGTAATGACCGCATGTTCCGACAGTAATTCCGCCACGCGCGCGATCACTGCTGTCTTGTCTTGATAATGTTCGCCGTTGCCGGACGCCTCGCTCAGCACGCGGCTCAAACCGCCGACGCTGATCACTTTGTCGACGCCGGCCAGACGGGCGGCTTCGCCCACCTGACGGTGACACTCTTCCGCTTCCGCGCCCAGCTCGGCCATATCGCCGACCACCATCACGCGGTAGCCCGGCATCTCTGCCAGCACCTGCGCCGCCGCGGTCATCGACCCGACGTTGGCGTTATAGCTGTCGTCCAGCAGCAGCTTGCCTTCGGCCAGCGCCACCGGGAACAGACGCCCCGGCACCGCCTGCAGCTGTTTCAGCCCCTGACGCACCGCTTCAAGGGTGGCGCCCACCGACATCGCCAGCGCCGTCGCCGCCAGCGCATTGGCCACGTTGTGGCGCCCCGGCAGCGGCAGCGCGATCTCGGCGGTGCCGAACGGGCTGTGCAGCGTGAACTGCGTGCCTGCACCGTTCACCCGCACGTTATCCGCGAAGAAATCCACGCCTTCGGCAGCCTGCGGCGAGAAGCGCCAGACGGTTTTGCCGCCCAACATGCTCTGCCAGTGCGGCCAGTCGTTGTTATCGGCGTTGATGATCGCCACCCCGTCGGCCGGCAGGCCGGTAAAGATTTCACCTTTCGCCTGCGCGACGCCGGCCAGCGAGCCGAAGCCTTCCAGGTGCGCCGCCGCCAGGTTGTTCACCAAAGCGGTCTGCGGACGCGTCAATGCGGTGGTGTAAGCGATTTCGCCAATATGGTTAGCGCCCAGCTCTATCACGGCAAAATCATGCTGCGGCTCCAGACGCAACAGCGTCAGCGGCACGCCGATGTCGTTATTGAAGTTGCCGGCGGTATACAGCACTTCGCCGCATTCGCGCAGAATGGCGGCGGTCATTTCTTTCACCGATGTCTTGCCCGAGGAACCGGTCAGCGCCACCACGCGCGCCGGCACCTGCTGACGCACCCAGGCGCCAAGCTGCCCCAGCGCCAGACGGGTGTCTTGCACCACCAGCTGCGGCACGTCCACCAATAAGCGCTTACTGACCAGCAGCGCCCCGGCACCTGCTGCTACGGCATCCGCCGCAAAGTCGTGAGCGTCGAAACGCTCGCCTTTCAGCGCCACAAACAGGCAACCGGCGGTCACCTTGCGGGTGTCTGTCGTCACCTCGACAATTTGGCAATCGGCGCCGATCGGTTCAGCGCTCAATACCTCAGCCAGTGTCTGAAGAGAGACAGGGATCATGCCAGCACCCCCAGCAGTCGGGCGACCGTCGTGCGGTCGGAGTAATCCAGGCGGCGGTTGCCCACCAGCTGATAATTTTCGTGGCCTTTGCCTGCCACCAACACCACATCCTGTTCCTGCGCCTGCATGATGGCGCTGGTTACCGCTTCGGCGCGGCCGTGGATCACCAGCGCCTGCCCGGCGTCCAGCAATCCGGTCAGGATATCGTTGATAATCGTGCGCGGCTCTTCGGTACGCGGGTTGTCATCGGTGATCACCACGCGATCGGCGAACTGCTCGGCGATGCCGCCCATCAGCGGACGCTTGCCCTTGTCGCGATCGCCGCCGCAGCCGAACACGCACCACAGCTGCCCCTGACAGTGCAGGCGCGCGGCTTCCAGCGCTTTCTCCAGCGCATCCGGCGTGTGGGCGTAATCCACCACTACCGTCGGTTTGCCCGGTGCGTTAAACACTTCCATGCGGCCGCAGACCGGCTGCAGGCGGCTGCCGGTTTCTACCAGCGCCTCCAGCGGATAGCCCAGCGACAGCAACGTCGCCAAGGCCAACAGCAGGTTGCTGACGTTGAAAGCACCCATCAGGCGGCTTTCGATTTCGCCGTCGCCCCAGCTGGAGCTGAAACGAACGGTGGCGCCGTTGTCGTGATAATCGACCGCCGTGGTTTTCAGCCAGCGGCCGTGGCCGCCCGGCTGCAGGTTGCCCTGCATCGTCACCGCCACCGCATCCGGCAGCTTGCTTAGCCATCGCAGACCGACTTCATCGTCGGCGTTGATGATCGCCTGCCCCACGCGGTGGGCGGCGAACAGCGACCATTTGGCCGCCTCGTAATTGGCCATGTCACCGTGGTAATCCAGATGATCGCGGCTCAGGTTGGTGAAGACCGCCGCGGCGAACGGCAGCGCCGCCACCCGGTGTTGCACCAGACCGTGGGAAGAGACTTCCATGGCGGCGAAGGTCGCGCCCTGTTCCGCCAAATCGTTTAATACGTGTTGAACATCCACCGCAGAACCGGTGGTATTCTCGGTCGGACACACTTGGCCCAGTAGGCCGTTGCCGACGGTGCCCATCACCGCGCTGGTTTCGCCCAGCAGTTGGCTCCACTGCGCCAGCAGTTGGGTGGTGGTGGTTTTGCCGTTGGTGCCGGTCACGCCGACCAGACGCAGACGCTCGCCAGGCTGGTGGTAAAAACGCCCGGCCAGCGCGGAAAGGCGCTGGTTCAGTTGGCTCAGGTAGATCACCGGCACGCCGTGCATTTCAACGATGGCGCCGTCTTCGGCCTGACCGTCAGCTTCGGCGATCACGGCGGCGACGCCCTGCGCGATGGCCTGCGGAATATAGCGGCGTCCATCCGTTTGATGGCCGACAACGGCGACAAACAGATCCCCGGCAGCCGCCACACGGCTGTCTAATGTCATTTCCCGCAGCGCGCGCCCGGGTGCCGTCGGCACCCACGGGGCGAGTAAGTCGCGCAAATTACGATCTGCCACCTGAACCCTCTTTCTTGTTAATCACTAATTCGCTTTTGTCACCGGTAGGCAACGCGTCAGGCTCGATGTTCATGGTGCGCAATACGCCGCCCATGATGGCACCGAACACCGGCGCGGAGATTGCGCCACCATAGTATTTCCCACCCTGCGGGTCGTTGATGACGACCACCAGGGCAAAACGGGGGTTACTTGCCGGCGCGACGCCGGCGGTATAAGCGATGTATCGGTTGACGTATTTGCCGTCCGGGCCCACTTTTTTCGCGGTACCGGTTTTGATGGCGATACGGTATCCCTTGATGGCGGCTTTCACGCCGCCGCCGCCCGGCAAGGCCACGCTTTCCATCATGTGCACCACGGTGCGCACCAGAGGTTCAGGGAAAACGCGTTCGCCGGCGACCGGAGGGTCAACCTTGGTGATCGACAATGGGCGATACACGCCCAGGCTGCCGATCGTTGCATAGACTCGCGCCAACTGTAACGGAGTTACCATCAGCCCGTAGCCGAAAGAGAAGGTGGCCCTCTCTATGTCAGACCACCGTTGTTTTTTTGGGTATATGCCACTGCTTTCTCCGACCAGCCCCAAATTGGTCGCTTTTCCCAGCCCAAAACGAGAGTAAGTATCTACTAACGCTGAGGACGGCATCGCTAACGCCAGCTTTGAAACACCGACGTTACTCGACTTCTGCAAGATCCCGGTCAATGACAGCTCCGAGTACCGCGCCACGTCTTTGATCTCGTGGCCCTGAATGCGGTACGGGATGGTGTTCAACACGCTGTTTTCTCTGACCACGCCGTTTTGCAGCGCGGTCATCACCACCATCGGCTTCACGGTTGAACCGGGTTCAAAAATATCGGTGATAGCACGGTTACGCATGGTCTCTTTCGGCGTACCGGCCATGTTGTTCGGGTTGTAAGACGGGCTGTTGGCCATCGCCAGCACTTCGCCGATGTTCACGTCGATCAGCACCGCAGTGCCCGATTCGGCCTTGTTGAACGCCACGGCGTTGTTCAGCTCGCGATACACCAGCGCCTGCAGCCGTTCATCGACGCTCAGTACCAGGTTGTGCGCCGCCTGGCTGTCGACGGAGGAGATATCTTCGATCACCCGGCCGAAGCGGTCCTTACGCACCGTTCTCTCGCCCGGTTGCCCGGTCAGCCAGCGGTCGAAACTCTTCTCGACACCTTCGATACCTTGTCCGTCGATGTTGGTTACGCCGATGATGTGCGACGTTACCTGCCCCGCCGGGTAGTACCGGCGCGACTCCTGCCGCAGGTAGATCCCCGGCAGCTTGAGCTTGTGGATGTAGTCGCCGATCGCCGGGTTCACCTGGCGCGCCAGATAAACGAAGCGCCCTTTCGGGTTGGCGTTGATGCGGTTGGAGAGTTGGTCCAGCGGGATGTTCAGCGCATCGGAAAGCGCTTTCCAACGGCTGTCCAGCGTGATGCCGCCGCGCTCGTTCAGCTCTTTCGGATCCGCCCA
This sequence comes from Serratia sp. SSNIH1, assembly GCF_002935055.1. Lineage (NCBI taxonomy): Bacteria > Pseudomonadati > Pseudomonadota > Gammaproteobacteria > Enterobacterales > Yersiniaceae > Serratia > Serratia sp. SSNIH1. The sequence continues at coordinate 1,220,307 of NZ_CP026383.1, read as the reverse complement.
CACCGCATTGACCGGCACGCTGACCGCCAACGGACGGCCAGCACGATCGCTGATCATGCCGCGCGCGGTCGGCACTTCCTGCACGCGCAGCGAACGCATGTCGCCTTCTTTCACCAGACGATCGGGATTGATAACCTGCAGGTACGCAACGCGCAGCATCAGGCCGACCATCGCCAGCAAAATGCAGCCGCACAGCAACGCAAAACGCCAGCTGACAAAGCTGGCCTGATCTTCCTGGCGTCTCAACTTACCGGGGCGCGCTGCTTTCATGCGTTTCCTTTCTACTCCGTGTCATTATTCCGGTTAAACCATTCATTGTTTAACGATGATATTTTCCTGCGATGGATCAACGTGTTGCATCTGCAGTTTTTCTGTCGCGATACGTTCAACCCGGCTGTGATCGCCGAGGGCGTTCTCTTCTAAAATCAGGTTGCGCCACTCGATATCCAGCGCATCGCGCTCCAGAACCAGCTGTTCGCGCTCGGCGGTCAGCAGGCGGGTGCGGTGCGCGGTGGTCACCACGAAAATCGCGGAGACCAGTGACGCAATCAGTAAAATCATGGGGATCTTGGCGTTGCGCAGCAGATCGCCGCCAATGACCCCGACCAAACCGTGGCGTTCGTTGCCGATCACGCGGGCATCCTCTCAGCAATACGCAGCACCGAGCTGCGCGCACGCGGGTTGTCCGCCACTTCCGCTTCCGATGGCATCATTTTGCCCAGCGCTTTCAGCGTTCGCCCGCCCATGCTGCGCAGTTGCTCTTCGGTCAACGGAATGCCCGCGGGCACCTGGGCACCGCGGCTATGGTGACGCATAAAGCGTTTGACGATGCGGTCTTCCAGCGAGTGGAAGCTGATAATCGACAAACGGCCCTGTGGGGCCAGCACTTCCAGCGCGCCGTCGAGCGCACGCTCGATCTCTTCCAGCTCGCTGTTGATATAAATACGAATCGCCTGGAAGCTGCGCGTCGCCGGATGCTTGTGCTTTTCACGGAACGGGCTAGCGTCGGCAATCAGATCCGCCAACTCTTTGGTGCGCGTCATCGGCTCCACGCGGTTTCTTTCCACGATGGCGCGTGCGATGCGCTTAGCGAAACGCTCTTCACCAAAGGTTTTCAGCACCCAGGCGATGTCGTCCGCTTCGGCCTTCATCAGCCACTCTGCGGCGGACAGGCCGGTGGACGGATCCATGCGCATGTCCAGCGGACCGTCGCGCATAAAGGAGAACCCGCGCTCTGCGTCGTCAAGCTGCGGCGAAGAAACGCCCAGATCGAGCAGAACGCCGTCGATCTTGCCCACCAATTCACGTTCCCGCACATAGTGCGACAACTCGGAGAATGGGCCGTGTACGATGGTAAAACGAGGATCTTCAATAGATTTGGCGGCTGCAATCGCCTGAGGGTCACGGTCAATCGCCAGCAAGCGCCCTTCCGGCCCCAGCTGGGACAGAATCAGACGAGAATGGCCACCGCGACCAAAAGTACCGTCGATATATATGCCGCTGCTGCGGATGTTGAGGCCGTTGACGGCTTCGTCCAGCAGGACGGTGGTGTGTTTATAGTTTTCCAACATGCTTATAGCGACAAGTCCTGTAGCCGCTCAGACAACGGTTCCTGAGTCGACTGTTCAGCGTCAATATCATCCTTGACTTGTTGATACCAGGTCTGTTCATCCCACAGTTCAAACTTGTTGAACTGACCGACCAGCATCACTTCTTTCGTGAGCCCGGCGTGTTGCCGCAGCGTATTGGCTAACAGCAAACGACCGGCACTATCCATCTGACACTCACTGGCATGCCCCAGCAGCAGGCGCTGAACGCGGCGCTCGGCGGGATTCATGCTCGACAGACGTGATAATTTTTGTTCAATAATTTCCCATTCGGGCAAAGGATAAAGCAGCAGGCAGGGCTGATGGAGGTCAATGGTACAGACCATTTGGCCTTGCGATTCCTCGTTGAGCAATTCCCGATATCGGGTAGGTACGGCAAGCCGCCCTTTGCTGTCGAGGTTGACCATCGTCGCTCCACGGAACATTCCTGAGCTACCCCTTAGTGACCGTTTTCACCACTTTACCCCACAAATTCCCACACAATGGAGTTTACGGAGGGTATGAAAACCTTGTCAAGCCAGAGCGCCAGCGCTTTGGCAATATTTCTCTGGTCATTTTGGGAGCTGACTCGCGAAAGAAACTCTGATTGTTCGACGATTAAAAATTAACACCATGATAAACGGAGAGAATTTTCTAAGCGGAAAGAATCTGATTAAAAACCTGACGAACTGGCGATTAATTAACTCATTACTTCCTTCTGCAAGCCATGTCTCATTTTTCAGCTCGGCAATCTCAGTGCGGTAACCGCTGGCGAGCCGCGCCCGCCAAGGCTCGGCGTTGGGCGAACCGATCGCGGAATAAGGCCATAACTCCTTGAGTTAATAACGCTCAATCGTTATTCACCGTAAAACCGGGCGCTATTTTACTTCAATTTGCACGGCCGTGATGCGGCCGCGATAAAAATAAATGGTTCGGATATTACGAGCAGAAGTAATTTCGATTTAAATCAATTTGGTAAGATTATTCCCAAAATACCTGTTTACAATTATGGTTTCATTTTCTTACACCTTTATTTCCACAATTTTTGCCGAAAAAAATCCCCACTCGAAGCCAAAAATCGCAACACCATGTTTTTAATGAATTTATTTTAAATCGCCGATTTTAATCTCTCTACCCTCTCCTCTCTCCCGGTTCTGCGGGACAAAAACCGAACAAATGTTAAAAATAAAAATATAAATCTAGTTAAAAAACACAATGCAGATTAGTACACTATATAAAAAGCAAAAAAACAGTTTTAACAACCGATAATTAATAATTTAACAGAATTCCAACCAAAGGGAGATAACACATGCTTTCGCCCGCCGCTCACTGGCGTAGCGCCGCTGCCGATACGTTCGCACTGGTGGTGTACTGCTTTATCGCCGGCATGGCGATAGAAGTGTTGATCTCCGGCATGAGCTTCCAGCAATCCCTCTCTTCGCGCCTGCTGTCGATCCCGGTCAACATCCTGATCGCCTGGCCTTACGGCCGCTATCGCGATCTGTTTATCCGCACGGCGCGCCGCTGTCCGCGCGGCCAGTTCGTGCTGCGCAACCTCGCCGACCTGCTGGCCTACGTCAGCTTCCAATCGCCGGTTTATGCCGCCATTCTGTGGAGCGTAGGCGCCGACGGCCAACAAATGCTGGCGGCGGTCACCAGCAATGCGCTGGTCTCCATGGCGATGGGTGTGGTGTATGGCTATTTCCTGGAATATTGCCGGCGGCTGTTCCGGGTGGCGGGCTACGTCTAAACCAGGAGCCCGGCAAAGCGGGCTCCTGTAGAGCGGACTATTTGCGGCTCAGGCTGCCGCGGCGGAACAGATTGCGGCGGATACGCGTCAAACCCGGTTTGGGTTTACGCGGTTCGTCCAGGCTGGCCAACACCAGCTCCAACACGCGTTCGGCTACGTCACGATGGCGCTGAGCCACCGCGAGCACCGGGCACTCGAGGAAATCCAACAGTTCATGGTCGCCGAAGGTGGCAATCGCCAGATCGGTCGGCAAACGGCCACGTTGCTTCAGCGTCACGTCCATCACGCCCTGCAACAGCGAGAACGAAGTGGTGAACAGCGCTTGCGGCATCGGGTGCGTTTTCAGCCATTCGGCAAACAGCGCGCCGGCGGCTTCACGTTCATAGCTGTTGGCGTACAGATAATCGACGTGGCGGGGATCTTCTTGCCATGCCTGACGGAAGCCCTGCTCACGCAGGAAGCTCACCGAAAGCTCCGGCAAGGCGCCCAGATACAGCACCGATTCAGCCGGGAAGGTGCGCAGCTCCTGCGCCAGCGCAAAGGCGTCTTCCTGATCGGCCCCGACGACGCTGATGAAATGCTCGCGATCCAGCGCGCGGTCCAGCGCGATGATCGGCAGCGGATCGTTGGCCCAGCGTTGATAGAAAGGATGCTCCGGCGGCAAGGCGGTGGAGACGATGATGGCGTCCACCTGGCGCTGCAGCAGGTGCTCGATACAGCGCATTTCGTTGTCCGGCTGATCTTCGGAACAGGCGATCAGCAATTGGTAACCACGCTGGCGCGCCTGGCGTTCCAGGTAGTTGGCGATGCGGGTATAGCTGGTATTTTCCAGATCCGGGATCACCAGACCGATAGAACGGGTACGCCCGGCGCGCAGCCCCGCCGCGACGGCATTCGGGTGATAGTTATGCTCCCTGACCACGGCCATCACTTTCTCGACGGTTTTATCGCTGACACGATACTGCTTCGCCTTGCCGTTGATGACGTAACTGGCCGTCGTGCGCGAAACGCCCGCGAGACGCGCGATTTCATCCAGTTTCACATTAACCCCTTAATGACGCTGAAAATAGAAGTGAAGGCTGTGCTCGGATTAACCATGACATCCCGTACGGTTATTCAATCCAGCCTCTGCGATCTAACAGCAGAAAACACTGCCTAGCAACCGCTTTTGCCGAAAGGTGCCAGCAATCGGGCAAAAAATACCGAAAAACAAAGGGCGCAGCCACGCCGCGCCCCCGATTATTCACCGCCAGACCGCGCTCAGCGCATGATTTTGTCGCCGCGCGACACGCCAACCACGCCGGAACGGGCCACTTCCACGATCTCCGCCACTTCACGCACCGCACTCAGGAAGGCGTCGAGCTTGTCGCTGGTGCCGGCCAGCTGTACCGTGTACAGCGTCGCCGTCACATCGACGATCTGGCCGCGGAAAATGTCGGCGCAGCGCTTCACCTCTTCACGGCCGTAGCCGCTGGCCTGCAGCTTCACCAGCATGATCTCGCGCTCGACGTGTGCCCCCTGCACCAGCTCGCTGACGCGCAGCACGTCCACCAGCTTGTGCAGCTGTTTCTCAATCTGCTCCAGCACTTTCTCGTCACCGACGGTCTGGATAGTCATGCGCGACAGCGTCGGATCGTCGGTCGGTGCCACCGTCAGGCTCTCGATGTTATAACCGCGCTGGGAGAACAGCCCGACCACGCGCGACAAAGCGCCGGATTCGTTTTCCAGCAAGACAGATAAAATACGACGCATGATCAGGTCCTCTCCGTTTTGCTAAGCCACATTTCGTCCATGCTTCCGCCACGGATCTGCATCGGGTAAACATGTTCAGTTTCATCGACGGTCACGTCGACGAACACCAGCCGCTCTTTTTCCGCCAGCGCCTGCGCCAGCTTGCTTTCCAGCTCATCCGGCGTGCGGATGGCGATGCCGACATGGCCGTAAGCCTCGGCCAGCTTGACGAAGTCCGGCAGCGAATCCATGTAGGACTGCGAGTGACGGCCGGAATAAATCATGTCCTGCCACTGCTTCACCATACCCAGATAGCGGTTGTTGAGGTTCACCACCACCACCGGCAGGTTATATTGCAGCGCGGTGGACAGCTCCTGAATGTTCATCTGAATGCTGCCGTCGCCGGTCACGCACACCACGGTTTCCTCCGGCAGCGCCAGCTTGACGCCCAATGCCGCCGGCAAACCGAAGCCCATGGTGCCGAGGCCGCCGGAGTTGATCCAGCGGCGCGGTTTGTCGAACGGATAATAGAGCGCGGCGAACATCTGGTGCTGGCCCACGTCCGAGGTGACATAGGCGTCGCCTTTGGTCAGGCGGTGCAGAGTTTCGATCACCGCCTGCGGTTTGATGGTGCCGCTGTGCTTGTCGTAACCCAGACAGTCGCGGGCACGCCACTGCTCGATGGACTGCCACCAGTCGCGCAGCGCGTCGTGATCCTGCGCTTTCTCGTCCTGCACCAGCAGCTCCAGCATCTGAACCAACACCTGCCTGGCATCGCCGACGATCGGAATATCGGCGTCCACCGTTTTGGAGATCGAAGTCGGATCGATATCGATGTGCAGCACGGTGGCGTCCGGGCAGTATTTAGCGAGGTTATTGGTGGTGCGATCGTCGAAGCGCACGCCGACGGCGAAGATCACGTCGGCATGGTGCATGGTTTTGTTGGCTTCATAGGTGCCGTGCATGCCGAGCATGCCGACGCTCTGGCGATGGGTGCCGGGGAAAGCGCCCAATCCCATCAGGCTGCTGGTCACCGGCAGGTTCAGCTGCTCCGCCAACGCCAACAGTTCGGCCTCGCAACCGGCGTTGATCGCGCCGCCGCCGACGTACATCACCGGCTTTTTGGCCGCCAGAATGGTTTGCAACGCACGTTTGATCTGCCCGCGGTGGCCCTGCACCGTCGGGTTATAAGAACGCATGCTCACGTCCTGCGGGTAGGCATAAGGCATCCGCACCGCCGGGCCGACGATATCTTTCGGCAGATCGATCACCACCGGGCCGGGGCGGCCGCTGGAAGCCAGGTAGAACGCCTTCTTCAACACCGCCGGAATGTCTTCGGTGCGTTTTACCAGGAAGCTGTGCTTCACCACCGGGCGAGAAATCCCCACCATATCGCACTCCTGGAAGGCGTCGTAGCCGATCAGCGAGCTGGGCACCTGCCCCGACAGCACCACCATCGGGATCGAGTCCATGTAGGCGGTGGCGATGCCGGTAATGGCGTTGGTGGCGCCGGGGCCGGAGGTCACCAGCACCACGCCCACTTCACCGGTGGCGCGCGCGTAGCCGTCGGCCATGTGCACCGCCCCCTGCTCGTGGCGCACCAGAATATGATCGATCCCTCCTACCGTATGCAGGGCGTCGTAGATATCGAGCACCGCCCCGCCGGGGTAGCCGAATACATGCTTAACGCCCTGATCGATCAACGATCGGACGACCATCTCGGCTCCTGACAACATCTCCATGGGTTTGCCTCCAGGCTTGCTTATTCTTCTCTGGCACCGGAACGTAGCGCCTGCTGCGGGGCAATGCCCCAAAGTTTTTATGGGTTGTCGCTATCGAATTAACATAACGTCAGAATATGGGGCAGGCAAACGGCAAAATGGCTTAACGGTAGCGGGGTTATTGCCAAGCGGCTGGAGATCGCGGCTTTATAAAAACAATGCGCTAGCCTCGGGGTTGTCAGGCTAGGCATTGTTTCGAACAGGGGGGAAATTACAGAACTAAATCAGGTGAAGGATATGCCGTTTTTTTGGCCGGGCACATGGCCCGGCGGCGGCGTCAGGCCTGTTCCTGGTACATCGAGTCGATTTCACGCTGATAGCGCTGCAGGATCACTTTACGGCGCAGCTTCAGCGTTGGCGTCAACTCCCCCAGCTCCATCGAAAAGGCCGCCGGCAGCAGCGTGAACTTCTTCACCTGTTCGAAGCGCGCCAGCTCCTTTTGCATCTCGCGCAGGCGCTTTTCGAACATCTCGAGGATTTCGCCGTTGCGCAGCAGTTCCAGGCGATCCTGGTATTTCAGGTTCACTGACTTCGCGTACTCTTCCAGCGACTCAAAGCACGGCACGATCAGCGCGGAAACGAATTTACGCGCATCGGCGATGATCGCCACTTGCTCGATAAAGCGATCCTGCGCCAGCGTGCCTTCCAGCATCTGCGGCGCGATATATTTGCCGCCGGAGGTTTTCATCAAATCCTTCAGGCGTTCGGTGATGAACAGGTTGCCCTCTTCATCGATCGCCCCGGCATCGCCGGTTTTCAGCCAGCCGTCCTCGGTAAAGGTCGCGGCGGTTTCCAACGGTTTGTTGAAATAGCCGCGCATCACGATCGGCCCGCGCACCTGGATTTCATTTTCCTCGCCAATGCGCACCTCGACCTCCGGTAGCGGTTTACCGATAGATCCGAAGCGGAAATGCCCCTCTTCCCAGCAGGAGACGGTCGCACAGGTTTCGGTCATGCCGTAACCGTACTTGATGTTGACGCCCATCGCCTGGAAAAACAGGATCACATTATCGTCCAGCTTGGCGCCCGCCGCCGGCAAAAAGCGCACCCGGCCGCCGAGGATACCGCGCAGCTTGCTCAACACCAGCTTATCGGCCCAGCGGTGGGTGAAGTCGAACACTTTACCCAACGGTTTGCCGGCGCGCTCCTGCAGGAATTTGCGCTCGCCGCAGACGATCGCCCAGTGGAACAACGCACGACGCAGCCAAGGGGCGCGCGCCACTTTTTCCTGCACCGCGCTGAAAATCTTCTCGTAGAAACGCGGCACCGCACACATCAGCGTCGGGCGGACCTGCCCCATCGCTTCCCGCACCCAGTCGGTGTTCGGCAGGAAAACGTTCTGCGCGCCGGAATGCATCACAAAGAAGCTCCAGGCCCGCTCAAAAACATGCGACAGCGGCAGGAAGCTGAGCGACACATCTTCTTCGCCGACCGTCAGCCTTTCATCATGCAGGTAGAGCTGCGCCGCCAGGTTGCGGTAGTCCAGCATCACCCCTTTCGGCTCGCCGGTAGTGCCCGAGGTATAGATCAGGGTGAAGAGATCCTGCAGGTCGCACTCTTCAATACGCTGCTGACGTTGAGCGACAAAAGCCGCCGGATCGGCAGCGCGCTCGAAGGCGCTCAGATGCTGTGCGATCTCGCAGCCGCGCAGATCGGCCCCCTCGTCGAAGACGACAATATGGCGCAGCTGCGGGCAGACGCCGCGCAGCGCGATGGCGGCGTCAAGCTGCGCCTGCTCGCCGACGAACAGTATACGGATGTCGGCGTCGTTGGTGACGAACGCCGCCTGTGCCGGCGTATTGGTGGAATAGAGCGGTACGCTGATGCCACGCAGGTGAAGGATAGCGAGATCGGTCAACGCCCAGGCCATTGTGTTATTGGCGAAAATACCGATGCGTTCTTGCACTTCGACGCCCAGCCCCAGCAACCCGGCGGCAATGCGATCAATACGAGTGGCGGCCTCTCCCCAAGTCAGCTGCAACTCGCCGTTGGGCGACCATTGGCGAAAAGCTGTGCGATCGGCTCGGTGGGTGATTTGATGCTGTATACGATGGATCAAATGGTATTGCAGCAGATTAGTGATCATAGTGCTCTAAGCCTGAAATGAATCAAACAGTTAAGCCGGAACGACGCCTTACGGCCCCTCATCTCAGCTTACACGTGTTTACTTTTTTCTGCGCAGTCTACCTAGTCTCAGGCAGGGGGAAAAGCGATTTCAGCGTAGAAGTGTGAGCCAAAACTCAGTCCGACTTCCGCACTTTCATTGGTTGGACAAAATGGGGAGGAAAAGGTTTGCTGATGGCTATAAAACGCGGCCCATCCGGGCCGCCGCATCGAGTTAGTTTAAAATACCAGCCGGAAAGTAAAAATCAGAATATTAATTTATATTAATTATTTTTGCTGAACGAACAAACTCACTCTGAAAATAAGTTATTTTATCGCCGTAAAACCAAGAAACATCTTAATAAAAACACAGATAGTTCTTAGTTTTTATCATGAGAAAAAAACACTCAGTTGAATATTATCTTTATGTGGCTCCCATTCTTTATCACTTTACTTTGGGTTACCCGCCTCAATCAGGACGGATTTCATCCACTGGTGGCCTTTATCCCGCTCGGAGGATTCATGCCAGGAGAGATAGCAGGTGGCTTTATTCTCGTTACCACATAAAGGAACCGCCTTTATTTTCAACGCTTCCGTCTGCTGTCGCACCAACCAAGCGGGCGCAATCGCCACCATTTCCGTTTGCGACACCATATTCAACACGCTGTAGAGATCCGTGCACTGTTGCGTCACGGCGCGCAGCATCGGCTCCTCTAAATAAAAAGGTTTACTGAACGATCCAAAACTCTCCAGGGAAACCACGGCGTGCTGCTCGGCCAGCATGTGATTCGGCGTCACCTCCTCACCTATTCTCGGATGCACCTGCGCAACCGCCAGCACTAATTCGTCGTCGAACATCGCCAGGCTGCGAAACTCCGCCGATTCGAAACGGCTGTAGCCGATGACAAACTCGACGTCCTGATAACGCAATTGATGCTCAATATTATTGTTGATGTACGACTTTATTTGCAGGTTAAGCTGCGGCGCGATCTGTTTGACGTGATTGATTATCGCGGCGCCCAGACGCAAATCGAGCGGGCTGCACAGCGACAGGGAGAACGCTCGCGTGCTGGTCAGCGGTTCGAACTCGGCGCCCGGCAACTCATTTTGCACCAGCTGCAGCGCTTGCCGCACCGGCCCAAAAAGCTGCCTGGCCCGCATGGTGGGCTGGATCCCGCGCCCGCAACGCACGAACAGCTCATCGTTGAACATCACCTTCAGGCGCGCCACCGCGTTGCTCACCGCCGGCTGCGACATCCCTAACGAATTAGCGGCTCGCGTAATATTTTGCATTTGCATCACGGCGTCAAACACCGTCAGCAAATTAAGATCGACGCTGCGCAAATGAATGTCCGCCGGCTCTTTGACCATGGCGATTTCTGAATCATATTCAGCCATATTTCACTCCACTAAATCCTGTGTAGATAATCTAATCCTTGTGCTCGACAAACAATGAAACGCCGCATTGCCTTATCTTTGCACGACAAATCCTGCCATTACCGCCATCAGCCGATAAAAAACCTCGTGTTATCGTCACGATATAAGTCGTATGTGGAATACATGTCAGCAGCTTCTCCCGTCAGCAGGAAGAATGCCACCTGGGTGGTACTAATAATTAGGTATCAACAATGATTAAGACAATTAAACAACCTAACCGCACAGTATGAGACAAACTATAAAAACACATCATAAGCAATCAAACCATCTAAAAACACCGCTCACTTTGTGTAAAAACGCATTATTTTGTTATATTATGACTAAAACAATCAATTAATCATATGAATTCAATTTAAATCATTTGTATTAAAAATGTTATTTTATTGCCCCCCCCGTGATTAATTCCTCTTATTTTTTTCATCACAAATCTTAACGCAACGAAATCCAGAAGCAATTAGCGCAGTATATATCTGATTCGTTTATGCTAAGCAGCACGCAAACTGGCCCCGTTTTTTCTCTAGGGCGTCGTTTTTTTGCCGCATGATCCTCTGTTCGGCCGATTCGCCGATGCATTGTCCCCGCATTCAATCAGGTGTTGACATCGCCAGGGCAATCACGTATCAAATTAGGCAGACACCCCATTTAAGAGAAGCTGAACCCTTATGATCCGTACTCACCGTCTACTAGGCCTACTACTTAACGCATCTTGTTTGCGCGGTATGCCTGTGGACGAAGTTCGGAGCTGACTCAGCCGATCACCCATAAGAAACCCGCGCTACTGCGCGGGTTTTTTTTTGCCCGCTTAGCGTGAAATCAACACGATAAGGAATGCACCGATGAGCCAACAAGTCATTATTTTCGATACCACGCTGCGTGATGGCGAACAGGCATTGCAGGCCAGCCTGAGCGTAAAAGAGAAGATTCAGATTGCGCTGGCGCTGGAGAGAATGGGCGTTGACGTGATGGAGGTCGGCTTCCCGGTCTCTTCGCCGGGCGACTTCGAGTCGGTGCAAACCATCGCGCGCCAGATCAAGAACAGCCGCGTCTGCGGCCTGGCCCGCTGCGTAGACAAAGACATCGACGTGGCCGCAGAAGCGTTGCGCGTCGCCGAAGCGTTCCGCATCCACGTGTTCCTGGCCACCTCGACCCTGCACATTGAATCGAAGCTGAAACGCTCGTTCGACGAAGTGTTGGAGATGGCGGTGCGCTCGGTCAAACGTGCCCGCAACTATACCGACGACGTAGAGTTCTCCTGTGAAGACGCCGGCCGCACACCGATCGACAATCTGTGCCGCGTGGTCGAAGCCGCCATCAATGCCGGCGCCACCACCATCAATATCCCGGACACCGTCGGCTACACCACGCCGAACCAGTTCGGCGGCATCATCACCACCTTGTATGACCGCGTGCCGAACATCGACAAAGCCATCATCTCCGTACACTGCCACGACGATTTGGGCATGGCGGTCGGCAACTCCATCGCCGCGGTACAGGCCGGCGCCCGTCAGGTGGAAGGCACCCTGAACGGCATCGGTGAGCGCGCCGGCAACTGTTCGTTGGAAGAGGTGATCATGGCGATTAAAGTGCGCCAGGACATCATGAACGTGCACACCAACATCAATCATCAGGAAATCTTCCGCACCAGCCAGATCGTCAGCCAGCTGTGCAACATGCCGATCCCGGCCAACAAGGCGATCGTCGGCTCCAACGCCTTCGCCCACTCCTCCGGCATTCACCAGGACGGCGTGCTGAAGAACCGCGAAAACTACGAAATCATGACCCCGCAGTCGATCGGCCTGAAGGACGTGCAGTTGAACCTGACCTCCCGCTCCGGCCGTGCGGCGGTGAAACACCGCATGGAAGAGATGGGTTACCAGGAGCAGGACTACAACCTGGATACCCTGTACGCCGCCTTCCTGAAGCTGGCCGACAAAAAGGGCCAGGTGTTCGACTATGACCTGGAGGCGCTCGCCTTCATCAATAAACAGCAGGAAGAGCCGGAGCACTTCAGCCTGGGCTACTTCAGCGTGCAGTCCGGCAGCAGCATCATGGCCACCGCCTCGGTGAAACTGATCTGCGGCGGCGAAGAGAAAGCCGAGGCCGCCACCGGCAATGGCCCGGTCGATGCGGTTTATCAGGCAATGAATCGCATCACCGACTACCCGATCGAGCTGGTGAAATACCAGCTGACCGCCAAGGGCCATGGCCGCGACGCGCTGGGCCAGGTGGATATCGTGGTCTCATACAACGGCCGCCGCTTCCACGGCGTAGGTCTGGCGACCGACATCGTCGAATCCTCCGCCAAGGCGATGGTGCACGTGTTGAACAATATTTGGCGCTCACAGCAGGTAGAAAAAGAAAAGCAGCGCCTGCAGCAAAACAAACATCAAAATAATCAGGAAACGGTGTGAACATGACGAAGACTTATCACATTGCCGTCTTGCCCGGAGACGGCATCGGCCCGGAAGTAATGGCTCAGGCGCGCAAAGTGTTGGACGCGGTGCGTCAACGCTTTGACATTCGCATCACCACCGCCGAGTACGACGTCGGCGGCATCGCCATCGATCGCCACGGCAGCCCGTTGCCGCCGGCGACCGTCGCCGGCTGCGAGCAGGCCGACGCCATCCTGTTCGGATCGGTAGGCGGCCCGAAATGGGAACACCTGCCGCCGGCCGAGCAGCCGGAACGCGGCGCGCTGTTGCCGCTGCGCAAGCACTTCAAACTGTTCAGCAACCTGCGCCCTGCGCGCCTGTATCAAGGGCTGGAGGCATTCTGCCCGCTGCGCGCCGACATCGCCGCCCGCGGCTTCGACATTCTGTGCGTGCGCGAACTGACCGGCGGCATCTACTTCGGCCAGCCGAAGGGCCGCGAAGGCCAGGGCATGCAGGAGCGCGCTTTCGATACCGAGGTGTATCACCGTTTCGAGATTGAACGCATCGCGCGCATCGCCTTCGAATCCGCCCGCAAGCGCCGCCACAAGGTGACGTCGATCGACAAGGCCAACGTGCTGCAGAGTTCCATCCTGTGGCGTGAGGTGGTCAATCAGGTCGCCAAGGATTACCCGGACGTGTCGCTGTCGCACATGTATATCGACAACGCCACCATGCAGCTGATCAAGGATCCGTCCCAGTTCGACGTGCTGCTGTGCTCCAACCTGTTCGGCGACATCCTGTCCGACGAATGCGCGATGCTCACCGGCTCGATGGGCATGTTGCCGTCCGCCAGCCTGAACGAGCAAGGCTTCGGCCTGTACGAACCGGCGGGCGGTTCCGCGCCGGATATTGCAGGCAAAGGCATCGCCAACCCGATTGCGCAGATTCTGTCCGCCACCCTGCTGCTGCGTTACAGCCTGGGCGCCGATGAAACGGCCGACGCCGTGGAGCGCGCCATCAACCAGGCGTTGGAACAGGGCTACCGCACCGCCGATCTGGCCGGTGACGGCAAAGCCGTCAGCACCGATGAAATGGGCGACATCATCGCTCGCTTTGTAGCTCAGGGGGCATAACATGGCCAAGACCTTATACCAGAAGCTGTACGACGCCCACGTGGTGCACGAAGCGCCGAACGAAACGCCGTTGCTGTATATCGACCGTCACCTGGTGCACGAAGTCACTTCGCCGCAGGCGTTCGACGGCCTGCGCGCCATGGGCCGCAAGGTGCGCCAGCCCGGCAAAACCTTCGCCACCATGGACCACAACGTGTCGACCCAGACCAAAGACATCAACGCCAGCGGCGAAATGGCGCGTATCCAGATGCAGGAGCTGATCAAGAACTGCGCGGAATTCGGCGTTTCGCTGTATGACCTGAATCACCCGTTCCAGGGCATCGTACACGTGATCGGGCCTGAGCAAGGCATGACGCTGCCGGGCATGACCATCGTCTGCGGCGACTCGCACACCGCCACCCACGGCGCTTTCGGCTCGCTGGCGTTCGGCATCGGCACCTCCGAGGTAGAACACGTGCTGGCGACCCAGACCCTGAAGCAGGGCCGCGCCAAGACCATGAAGATTGAAGTCACCGGCGACGCCGCCGAGGGCATTACCGCCAAAGATATCGTGCTGGCGGTGATCGGCAAAACCGGCAGCGCCGGCGGCACCGGCCACGTGGTGGAGTTCTGCGGCAAGGCAATCGAAGCGTTGAGCATGGAAGGCCGCATGACCCTGTGCAACATGGCGATCGAAATGGGCGCCAAGGCCGGGTTGGTCGCACCGGACGACACCACCTTCGCCTACCTGAAAGGGCGCCAGTTCGCACCAACCGGCGAAAACTGGGAGCAGGCGGTCGCCTATTGGCGCACGCTGAAGTCCGACGCCGACGCCCAATTCGATACCGTAGTGACGCTGCACGCCGAAGAGATCGCGCCGCAGGTCACCTGGGGCACCAACCCCGGCCAGGTGATCGCCGTCAATCAGGCGATCCCGGCACCGGAATCGTTCAGCGATCCGGTCGAGCGCGCCTCTGCGGAAAAAGCCTTGGCCTACATGGATTTGAAACCGGGCATCAAATTAACCGACGTGCCGATCGATAAAGTGTTCATCGGCTCTTGCACCAACTCACGCATCGAAGATCTGCGCGCGGCGGCGGCGATCGCCAAGGGGCGCAAGGTCGCCAGCGGCGTGCAGGCCATCGTGGTGCCGGGATCCGGCCCGGTGAAGGCCCAGGCGGAAGCCGAAGGGTTGGACAAAATCTTTATCGAAGCCGGTTTCGAATGGCGTTTGCCGGGTTGTTCGATGTGCCTGGCGATGAACAACGACCGCCTGAATCCGGGCGAGCGCTGCGCATCCACCAGCAACCGTAACTTCGAAGGGCGTCAGGGCCGCGGTGGGCGCACCCACCTGGTCAGCCCGGCGATGGCCGCCGCGGCCGCCGTCGCCGGTCACTTCGCCGACATCCGTGATATTCACTAAGGGGCTAACGTGGCTAAATTTACTCAACATACCGGCTTAGTGGTGCCTTTGGATGCGGCCAACGTCGACACCGACGCCATTATTCCCAAGCAGTTTTTGCAGAAGGTAACCCGTACCGGCTTCGGCCAGCACCTGTTCAACGATTGGCGCTTCCTCGACGACGCCGGCCAACAGCCGAACCCGGAGTTCGTGCTGAATAAACCGCGCTATAAAGGCGCGAGTATCCTGTTGGCGCGCGAGAACTTCGGCTGCGGTTCCTCGCGCGAACACGCGCCCTGGGCGCTGACCGATTACGGGTTCAAAGTGGTGATCGCGCCAAGCTTCGCCGATATCTTCTACGGCAACTCGTTCAATAACCAGCTGTTGCCGGTGACGCTGAGCGAGCAGCAGGTGGATGAACTGTTCAACCTGGTCGGCGCCAACGAGGGGGCGGAGTTCGTGGTCGATCTGGAGAACCAGACGGTCAACGCCGGCGGAAAAAGCTATCCGTTCGAAATCGACAGCTTCCGCCGCCACTGCATGATCAACGGGCTGGACAGCATCGGCCTGACGCTGCAGCACGAGGCGGACATCTCCCGCTACGAAGCGCAGCAGCCGGCGTTTCTGAATTAATCCCCTTCACCCGCCGCTCGGCGGGTGAATTTTTTCCTCACCAGTAGCCCAGTAGCTTCCACCACGCCCCGCCGATCAACATCCAAATCAGCAGGTTAACCACGCTCATCACCAGCCCGGCTTTCCACCATTCCCCCAGCGTCACGTAGCCGGAGCCGAAGATGATCGGCGCGGTGCCGGTGCCGTAATGCGTCAGCGACATCATCAACGAGGAAGAGAACGCCAGGATCAGGCCCAGCAGCGCCGGTGGCGCGCCGAGCGCGATGCCGGCGGCGAAGAAGGCGGCGAACATCGCCGTCACGTGCGCGGTGGTGCTGGCGAAGAAATAGTGAGAATACAAATAGATGAGGGTCAGCAAGATCGTGCCGCCCACCCAGCTCATGCCCATATGGTCGATGCCGTTGCCCACGGTTTGCGACAGCCAGCCGATCAGCCCCAGCTTGCCGAGGAAGCTGGCCATCATCACCAGCGCCGAGAACCACACCACGGTGTCCCAGGCACCTTTATGCTTGAGCACATCCTCCCAGCTCAGCACGCCGGTGGCCAACAGCACCGCCAGGCCGATCAGCGCCGCGGTGGTGGGATTGACCGCCAGCGCCGGGCCGAAGATCATCGCCGGGATGCCGGCCCACAGCACCAGCAGTAGCGCGAACACCCCGAGGGTGATTTTCTCCGGCAGCGTCACCGGCCCCAGCGCCTGCAGTTTTTCGCGCGCGAAGCGCGGCGCGTCCGGGGTACTTTTCACCTCCGGCGGATACAGCAGATAAATGACCAACGGCATCACGATCAGCGAGCACAGCCCCGGCACCAGCGCGGCGACCGCCCACATCGACCAGGACAGTTCGAAGCTGCCGTGGGTGCCTTTGGCAATCAGGCTGACGATCAGCGGGTTAGGCGCGGTGGCGGTGATAAACATCGCCGAAGTGACCGGGTTGATGTTGTAGTTCACCAGCGACAGATAGCGACCGATCTTACCGGAGGTATTGAGCTCGGGTTTGGAACCGAAGCTGTCGGCGATCGACTTCATGATCGGGTGAATGATCCCCCCGCCGCGTGCGGTGTTGCTCGGCGTCACCGGCGCCAGCGTGGTTTCCGCCAGCGTCAGCGCATAGGCGATGCCCAGCGTTTTTTTGCCGAACAGCGAAATGAAGTAGTAGCCGATGCGCGCGCCCAGCCCGGTTTTGTTCAGGCTGAGGGAGATCATGATCGAAAAACCGATCAGCCAGATCAGCTGGTTGGAAAAGCCGCTGAGCGCGTCGTCCAGCGCGGCGCCCGGCTTGCCGGGGTTAGTGACGCCGGTCACCGCCACCAGGGCGATGGCGATCACCGAGACCGCGCCGATCGGCATCGCCTTGCCGATGATGGCGATGATGGTGCCGATAAACAGCGCCAGCAACTGCCAGGCGTTGGGCGCAACGCCCTCCGGCACGGGAATGAGGAACCAGATAATCAGCGTGGCGCCGAGGGCGCACAGGGAAGGAAGCGGTTTGAGCGGTGTGAGTTTATCCATAACGTTCCCACTGTTCTAAACAACAAGGCGGCATCTCAATAGCGAGACGGGCGTAGGCGCAACGATCGCGCTCCATATGCCTTCAGCTTGGGCGTCCGTTTCAGCCTTCTCAATGACTTGCATCAAGAATGCCGCCGTTTGACCTCACACTTCACGCACTTTGGCGCTCATCCAGAGCGCCGCCAGCGCCAACAGCGCCGCCATCCAATACACCGAGCCATGACCGAAGTTCTCCACCAGCGCACCCTGCAGCACCCCGGCCAGGATCACCCCGGTCGAGATACTGTTGGTGAACAGCGTGGTGGCGGCGCCCGGTCGGCCCGGCATCAAATCTTGAAAATAGAGCATGCCGATACCGGCGACGATGCCGATAAACACCGCGTTGAGCAGCTGCAGCGCGATCAGGGCCGGCTTGGCCGCCAGCACTATCAGCCCGAGATAAAACAGCACGCCCGCCGCCACCGCCAGCAGCATCATGTTGCGCTTGCCGAAGCGTTTGACGTAATAACCGGCCAGCAGCATTGCCGGTATCTCCAGCCCGGCGGCGGTGCCCATCAGCACCCCGGCCAGCCCTTCCGGCAGGCCGAGATCGGCGGTGATATACAGCGGCATGTCGATGATGTACAGGGTGTTGCAGGTCCACATCAGCATTGAGGCGATGAATAGCCAGCGCACGTCGCGATTTCGCCAGGCACTGGCGGGCGCAATCGGCGCGGAAGCGCCTTCCCGCAACCCTTCGTCATCCACCGCACGCGGCACCGAAGGCAGCATGAATCCTACCAGCAGCACGCAGACCGCGAAGGTGGCGGCGGCGATCAGGAACATCACGGTAAAGCCGTAGTTCAGCGCCAACGCAAACGACAGCGGCGGGCCGATCACCCAGGCCAGCGAAAGCTGGGCGCGCATCACCGAGCTGAACATCACGACTTCACGCGCCTCGCTGTCGGCGTATTCCCGCGCCAGCGCGAAGATCTGCGGCATGGCGGTGTTGGCGATCGCCGCCATCAACACCCCGGCGGTGATCAGCGTCAGGTAGTCGCGGTTAAAAGCGAACAGCAGGCAGTTGCCGACCGCCATCAGGCAGCACAGCAGGATCAGCCTGCGCCGGTCGCCGCGGGTGTCAGAACGTTTGGCGAGCAGAAAACTGACCACGATGCCGGCCACGGCGTTGGCGGTGTAAAACAGGCCGACCCACAGCGGCCGCACCTTGACCTCGGTGGTCAAAAACAGGCTGAGCGTCGGCGTCAGCAACGCGCCGGCAATGCCGGAGAGAAAAGCGATCAGCAGGAATGCGGCAAAGATGGGGTTGATGCGCAGTGACAACCGGCTCAGGCGTTGCATATCGTCTTCCCTGACCTCAAAGCAGAAGAATGAACCTTAGGCCACGGCGAGAAAAATGCAAGCATATCGCCATGACCACGCATAAAAAAACCAGTGGGTCGCCCCACTGGCTGGTGAAACAGCACCATTACTCAGAAACTTGTTGCCGCCGCCCTTACAGGTGCTCGCGATACTGCTTATCGGTCATCTCTTTGATATCCCACTGGGTCAGGTGCGCCAGCATCGCCAGCCGCGCCTGTTCGGGCACCACGCTCAGCCAGTCGGCGCGCTGGCGGCGCACCGCGCTGAAGTAGCGTTGATAGAACTGTCTGGATAAGAAAGCTTTCATGATTACGCCCTCCCCTTTCATTGATGAAAATTATCGGCGTAATATAGGGAAAGAAAAATTGACGAGTTGAGGCAGGAGCGTTCCTCTTTTATGTCCACGTCCCGATTGCAGCAGCAGTTCATCCGTCTGTGGCAACGTTGCCACGGTGAAACGACCGACACCACGCTGCAGGCGCTGGCGGAGGTGCTGAGCTGCTCGCGGCGCCACGTGCGCTCCCTGCTGAGCGCCATGCAGCGGGAGGGTTGGCTCACCTGGCAGGCGGAGTCGGGGCGCGGCAAGCGTTCGCGGTTAACCTTCCACTACACCGGCCTGGCGCTGCAGCAACAGCGGGCCGAGGAGCTGCTGGAACAGGACCGCATCGATCAGTTGGTGCAGCTGGTGGGCGACAAAAACGTGGTGCGCCAGATGCTGCTGTCGCAGCTGGGGCGCAGCTTCCGCCAGGGGAAACACATCCTGCGGGTACTCTACTACCGGCAGCTGTACAACCTGCTGCCCGGCTCGGCGCTGCGGCGTTCGGAGACCCATTTGGCGCGGCAGATCTTCAACGGCCTGACGCGCATAAATGAGGAAAACGGGGAACTCGAGTCCGATCTGTCTCACCATTGGCAGGCGCTGACGCCGCTGCACTGGCGGTTTTACCTGCGCCCGGCGATCCATTTTCATCATGGCCGTGAGCTGGAGATGGCGGACGTCATCACTTCCCTTTCGCGACTGACCTCGCAACCGCTGTTCTCGCATATCGAGAGCATCACCTCGCCGACGCCGTTCGTTATCGACGTACAGCTGCGCAGCCCCGATCACTGGCTGCCCTGGCTGCTGGGCAGCGTGCAGGCCATGATCCTGCCGCGCGAATGGCGTGAACTGCCGGATTTCGCCCGCCATCCGGTCGGCACCGGCCCCTACCGCATGGTGCGCAACCATCCCAGCCAGATGAAGATCCACGCCTTCGACGACTATTTTGGCTACCGGGCGCTGATCGACGAGGTGAACATCTGGGTGCTGCCGGAGTTTTCCGAAGAGCTGGTGCACTCCGGCGTGCAGCTGCAGGGCGATGAAACCGGCAACAGCGAGCTGGAAAGCCGGCTGGAAGAGGGCTGCTATTTCCTGCTGTTCGATCAGCGTTCTCCGCTGGCCGCCGACCCCGCCATTCGCAGTTGGCTGTGCGAATTGATCAACCCCATTTCGCTGCTGAGCCACGCCGGGCCGCTCTACCAGCGCTATTGGTCGCCGGCGTACGGCCTGCTGCCGCGCTGGCACCACAACCGCACGCTGGCGCAACAGCCCAAGCCCGCGGGCCTGACCGAACTGACGATGACCCACTTCAATGAACATTCGGAGTTTCACGCCATTCGCCAGGCGATCGAACCGCTGCTGGCGCAGCACGGCATCCGCCTGATCGTGCAAAGCGTGGATTACGCCACCTGGCACCAGGGCGCCGCGCGCAGCGATCTGTGGCTCGGCAGCGCCAACTTCTATCTACCGCTGGAGTTTTCGCTGTTCGCCACGCTGTACGAACTGCCGCTGATGCAGCATTGCATGAACGAAGATCTGGCGCAGGACGCGGCGCTGTGGCGCGCCAACCGTTTGCCGCTGGCCGAGTTCTGCCAGCGTCTGGTCAGCAACCACCAGCTGCACCCGCTGTTCCACCACTGGCTGCAACTGCACGGCCAGCGCAGCATGCGCGGCGTGCGGATGAACACCCTCGGCTGGTTCGACTTCAAGTCCGCCTGGTTTGCCCCGCCGGAGGCATAAGCGCCTTTCGCCCGGGGCGGTTAATCTTTACAATAGCGCCGTCTCAACGGGGTGCGGTAAGTCGGGCCGCGTGATAAGCCCGATTTTCCGCTGAGAGCACACCCGTCGAACCTGATCCGGTCAATACCGGCGGAGGGATTTGAGCCCAGCGAACCGGCGACGCCGCCTCGCCCCCTCAGATGCCCTTGCCCCCTTATTTTTCAGGAGTGCAACGTGGTCAAAACATATCTGCCCTGCTTATTGCTGCTGTGTGCCGCGCCGGTGTTCGCCAAGCCGACGCTGACGGTTTACACCTACGATTCCTTCGCCGCCGACTGGGGCCCAGGCCCGGCGGTGAAAAAAGCCTTCGAAGCCGAGTGCGACTGTGAACTGAAGTTCGTCGCGCTGGAGGACGGCGTCTCGCTGCTGAACCGCCTGCGCATGGAAGGCAAAAACAGCGCCGCCGACGTGGTGCTGGGGTTGGACAACAACCTGTTGCAGGCGGCGCAGCAAACCGGCCTGTTCGCGCCGAGCGGCGTCGACACCGCCAAACTGACGGTGCCGGGCGGCTGGCAGGACGCGACCTTCGTGCCTTACGACTACGGGTACTTCGCCTTCGTCTACAACAAAGAAAAACTGAAGAACCCGCCAAAAAGCCTGCAGGAGCTGGTCAGCAGCGATCGCAACTGGAAAGTGATCTACGAAGATCCGCGCACCAGCACGCCGGGCCTCGGCCTGCTGCTGTGGATGCAAAAAGTGTATGGCGACAAGGCGCCGGCCGCCTGGCAGCAGCTGGCGAAGAAGACCGTCACCGTCACCAAAGGCTGGAGCGAAGCCTACGGCCTGTTCCTGAAAGGCGAAGGCGATCTGGTGCTCAGCTACACCACCTCTCCCGCCTATCACCTGATCGAAGAGAAAAAAGATCTCTACGCCGCCGCCACGTTCAGCGAAGGGCACTACCTGCAGGTGGAAGTGGCGGGCAAGCTGAAGGCCGCCAAACAGCCTGAGCTGGCGGAGCGCTTCATGCAGTTCATGGTGACGCCGGCCTTCCAGAACACCATCCCGACCGGCAACTGGATGTACCCGGTGATCAACACCCCACTACCCATCGGCTTTGAGCAGATGAACGTGCCGCATACCGCGTTGCAATACAGCGCCGAAGAGGTGGCCAAACAACGCGGCGGTTGGATCCGGGCATGGCAAACCGCCGTCAGCCGCTGATCCCCCGCTGGCTCTGGCCGGGGCTGCTGGCCGCCGGCGTGATCCTGCTGGTCGCCGCGCTGGCGATGGGCTCGCTGTGGCGTCACGCGCCGGACAGCGACTGGCGCGGCCTGTGGCAGGACAGCTACCTGTGGCACGTGGTGCGCTTCACCTTTTGGCAGGCGCTGCTGTCGGCGCTGATTTCAGTGCTGCCCGCCGTTCTGCTGGCGCGCGCGCTCTATCGCCGCCGTTTCCCCGGCCGGCAGCTGCTGCTGCGGCTGTGCGCCATGACGCTGGTGCTGCCGGTGCTGGTGGCGGTGTTCGGCCTGCTCAGCGTCTATGGGCGCCAGGGCTGGCTGGCGACGCTGTGCGGCTGGCTGGGCGTCGAGTATGGCTTCTCGCCCTACGGCCTGCAGGGCATTCTGCTGGCGCACCTGTTCTTTAACCTGCCGCTGGCCACCCGCCTGTTGCTGCAGGCGCTGGAGAATATCCCGGTGGAGCAGCGCCAGCTGGCCGCCCAGCTGGGCATGAATGGCTGGCAGCAGTTCCGCTTCGTCGAATGGCCGGCGCTGCGCCGCCAGATATTGCCGAGCGGCGCGTTGATCTTCATGCTGTGCTTCGCCAGCTTCGCCACCGTGCTGTCGCTGGGCGGCGGGCCGCAGGCCACCACCATCGAACTGGCGATCTACCAGGCGCTGAGTTACGACTACGATCTGGGCCGTGCCGCCATGCTGGCGCTGATCCAGTTAAGCTGTTGTCTGGGGCTGGTGTTGATCAGCCAGCGGCTGAGCCAGGCGCTGCCGGTGGGCCATACCCACGCCCAGCGCTGGCGCAACCCGGAAGACAGCCTGTGGCGGCGCGTCGGCGATTTTCTGCTGATCGCCGCCGCGCTGCTGCTGCTGCTGCCGCCTCTGCTGGCGGTGATCGCCGACGGCGCCAATCAGGCCGTCGTCAGCGTGCTGCGCCAGCCGGTGCTGTGGCAGGCGCTGTTCACGTCGCTGCGCATCGCCCTCGGCGCCGGGCTGTTGTGCGTGGCGCTTACGATGATGCTGCTGTGGAGCAGCCGCGAGCTGAAGCTGCGGCAGCATCTGCGCGGCGGCCAGGCGCTGGAGCTGAGCGGCATGGTGATCCTGGCGATGCCGGGCATCGTGCTGGCCACCGGCTTCTTCCTGCTGCTGAGCGATACGATCGGGCTGCCGCAGTCGCCCTATGCGTTGGTGATCCTCACCAATGCGCTAATGGCGGTGCCCTATGCGCTGAAGGTGTTGGAGAACCCGATGCGCGACCTCGCCGAACGTTACAACCCGCTGTGCCTGTCGCTGGATATCCACGGCTGGCAACGGCTGCGGCTGATCGAACTGCGCGCGCTGCGTCGCCCGCTGGCACAGGCACTAGCCTTCGCCTGCGTGCTGTCGATCGGCGATTTCGGCGTGGTCGCCTTGTTTGGCAACGAGCATTTCCGTACCCTGCCTTTTTACCTGTATCAGCAGATTGGCGCCTACCGCAGCAACGACGGGGCGGTGACCGCGCTGCTGTTGCTGCTGTTGTGTTTCCTGCTGTTTACCCTGATCGAACGCTTACCGGGGCGCCATGCTGACGCTTGAAAAACTGACCTATCTGTACGAACACCTGCCGATGCGCTTTGATCTGCGCATCCAGCCAGGCGAGCGCGTCGCGGTGCTCGGCCCCAGCGGCGCCGGTAAAAGCACCCTGCTGAGTTTGATCGCCGGTTTTCTGCCAGCGGCCAGCGGCCGACTGCTGCTGAACGACGAAGACCACACCGCCACCCCGCCGGCCAAACGGCCGGTGTCGATGCTGTTTCAGGAGAACAACCTGTTCGCGCACCTGACGGTGGCGCAGAACATCGGGCTGGGGTTGGATCCCGGTCTGCGCTTGACTGAACAGCAGCGCCAACAGCGGGCGCATATCGCCCGTCAGGTCGGCCTGGAGGAACACCTGGAGCGCCTGCCGTCGCAGCTTTCCGGCGGTCAGCGTCAGCGCGCCGCGCTGGCGCGCTGTTTGATTCGCCAACGGCCGATCCTGTTGCTCGACGAGCCCTTCTCGGCGCTCGATCCGGCGCTGCGCAACGAGATGCTGCAGCTGCTGCAGACGGTGTGCGAACAGCGCAACCTGACGCTGCTGATGGTGTCGCACAACCTCGACGACGCCGCGCGCATCGCGCCGCGCACGCTGCTGGTGGTCGACGGGCGCATCTACTACGACGGCCCGACGCAGGCCCTGCTGGACGGCAGCGCGCCCGAAGCGCGCGTGCTGGGCATTTCGGGTAAAGCGTGATCTGACGCGCGTTTTTTATGCTGCGGCAATAAACCTGTTGTGCGAATTTTGCGCCTGTGTTTTTATAAAAACCTGACTTTTTTTACTGATGATAAGGTTCCCTGTGATCGCATCCTCGCTGACTTCGACCCTACTAGTTACCGCGCTACCAGCCGCGGTGGTCGTCGTGCGTGTGGTGGTGGTCGTCGGCAATGCGCCGTAGGGTCCGAATCAACGCATCGATTCCCAAACCCCGCCGGCGCAAACCGGGCGGGGTTTCTTGTTTTAGCACCCTGCCCAAAAAAGCTCACCGGCCTTGAGAAAGGACAGGAACATGGCAACTTCGGGCACGCCTCAGCCGGGCACCAGCTTCACCGGCGCACAATTGATCGTTCATCTGCTGGAGCGGCAGGGCATCACCACCGTCGCCGGCATTCCCGGCGGCGCGGCGCTGCCGCTGTATGACGCGCTGAGCCAAAGCACCCGCATACACCACGTGCTGGCGCGCCA
The DNA here is from genome assembly GCF_002935055.1 of Serratia sp. SSNIH1. Taxonomy (NCBI): domain Bacteria; kingdom Pseudomonadati; phylum Pseudomonadota; class Gammaproteobacteria; order Enterobacterales; family Yersiniaceae; genus Serratia; species Serratia sp. SSNIH1. Next base: position 1,195,506 of record NZ_CP026383.1, on the reverse strand, counting down.
CGAACAGGGCGCGGGCTTTATGGCGCAGGGCATGGCGCGCGCCAACGGCAAAGCGGCGGTGTGCATCGCCTCCAGCGGGCCGGGCGCCACCAACCTGGTCACCGCCATCGCCGACGCCAAGCTCGACTCCATTCCGCTGGTGTGCATCACCGGTCAGGTGCCCTCCTCAATGATCGGCACCGACGCCTTCCAGGAGGTGGACACCTATGGCATTTCCATTCCGATCACCAAGCACAACCATCTGGTACGCGATATCCGCGAACTGCCACAGGTGATCGGCGACGCGTTCCGCATCGCCGAGTCCGGCCGCCCCGGCCCGGTCTGGATCGATGTGCCGAAAGACGTGCAGACCGCCACCATCACCCTGGAGGAGCTGCCGCCGATCGCCGTGCCGGACGCCGCACCGAGCTTCGATCCGGCGCTGGTTTCGCAGGCCGCCGCGATGATCAACCAGGCGAAACGCCCGATCCTCTACCTGGGCGGCGGCATCATCTGCGCCGACGCTCACCGGCAGGCGCTGGAACTGGCCGAACGCGCCGGTCTGCCTACCACCATGACGCTGATGGCGCTGGGGGCGATGCCGGTGGAACACCCGCTGTCGCTGGGCATGCTGGGCATGCACGCGGCGCGCAGCACCAACTTCATTCTGCAGGAGGCCGATCTGCTGATCGTGCTGGGCGCGCGCTTCGACGATCGGGCAATCGGCAAAACCGAACAGTTCTGCCCTAACGCCGCCATCATTCACGTGGATATCGACCGCGCCGAGCTGGGCAAGGTCAAGCAGGCCAACGTGGCGATCCATGCCGACGTCGGCCAGGTACTGCAACAGCTGCTGCCGCAGATCGACACGCAGCCGCGCAGCGCGTGGCTGAGCACCGTCAACGACCTGAAACGCGAGTTCCCGTTCAACATGCCGAACGCCGACGATCCGCTGAGCCATTACGGCCTGGTGCTGGCCGCCGCGCGCTGCGTGGACGACAGCGCCATCATCACCACCGACGTGGGCCAGCATCAGATGTGGGTGGCGCAGGCCTATCCGCTGAGCCGGCCGCGCCAGTGGCTGACTTCGGGCGGTTTGGGCACCATGGGCTTCGGTCTGCCGGCGGCGATCGGCGCGGCGCTGGCGGAGCCCGAGCGTAAAGTGCTGTGCTTCTCCGGCGACGGCAGCCTGATGATGAACATTCAGGAAATGGCCACCGCAGTCGAACACGATCTGGACGTGAAAATCATTTTGATGAACAACCAGGCGCTGGGGCTGGTGCACCAGCAGCAAACCCTGTTCTACCAGCAGCGCATCTTCGCCGCCGCCTATCCGAAGCGCACCGATTTCCTGAAGATCGCCGCCGGATTCGGGCTGGATACCTGCGATTTAAACGCCGCGGAAGATCCGCAGGCCGCGCTGGCCGAGGCGATCCAACGCCCGGGCCCCTGCCTGATCCACGCGCTGATCGACATCAACGAAAAAGTGTTCCCGATGGTGCCGCCGGGCGCCGCCAACATCGACATGATTGGAGAATAAGCCATGCTGCAACCACAAGATAAACCCCAGGTGATTCTGGAGCTGGCCGTGCGCAACCATCCCGGCGTCATGTCGCACGTTTGCGGGCTGTTCGCTCGCCGCGCGTTCAACGTCGAAGGCATTCTGTGTCTGCCGCTGAAGGACGGCCAGCAGAGCCGCATTTGGCTACTGGTCGCCGACGACCAACGGCTGGAGCAGATGATAAGCCAGGTGGAAAAGCTGGAAGACGTGCTGCAGGTGAAGCGCCACAGCGAAGACGTGCGGGTATTTGAACAGCTGGAAGCGTTCTTCCAGTAAGGCGAACGGGGGCTGACGCCCCCTATCCATTATGATGATTGCCCGGACAGCACCTGCCACAACAGGTGCCGATACACCGGCATCAGCGGCTGCTGGCTCAGCAGATAACCGACCGCCAGCGCCGCCGGCCAACTCACGGCGCACACCACGCGCAGCCGCAGCGGCGTCAGCCAACGGCTCAGCCGATCGGCATTGCGCTTGCCCTCACGCCACCAGCGCCAGCTCAGCCACACCGCCAGCCAGAGGGTGAGCGCCGCGGCGAGCAGCAGCCACTTGAACATCGCGCTGTTGGCGCCGGCGGGAATGTCGATCGCCACGCCCGCCAGGATGCCGGGGAAAAAATAGACCGGCGGCCAGGTCAGGCAGCCGATGATGTTCGGCAAAGCAAACTTGTACGGCGGCAGATCGAGCATGCCGGCCACCATCGGCACCAGCGGGCGCGTCGGGCCAACGAAGCGGCCGATCAGAACGGTCGCCATGCTGTGCTGGTGCAAGGCGTGTTCGGTTTTGTCGAGCAGCGCTTTGTTCTTCTTCAGGAACGACCAGCGGTGCAAGGGCCCTTTGAAGGCGTGGCCGACGAAATAGGAGATCCAGTCGCCGAGCAGGCAGCCGACGATCCCCGCCGCCCAGGCGTAGTAGAAGTCCACCTTGCCGCTGCCGATCAGGGCGCCGATGCTGGCCATCATCACCGTGCCGGGCAGCAGCAGCCCCACCAGCGCCAGCGACTCGAGAAAAGCGACCAGCAGGACGACCATCAGGGTGAAAGCCAGTGACTGGGTGATCAAATCTTGTAAATAGGCTTCCATTACACCTCTGCGGATTATTCGGCCAAACGGGGCGAAGGATTTTCCAGTGCCGCCGCAGACGAGTCAATCGATGAATTGTATGCGTATTTGGCAACGCCGCACGGCAATGGACAATTACTGTATAAAAACCCATACTATAATTTATCTATATTAGCGCTAAAACCGACATCTCGCTGAATGTCGCGCACGCCGCCCGGCGGAAGACGAAGGGGTTATGACAGCACTGCAACAGGGTTTCCTGCTCACTCGCCACTGGCGCGACACGCCCGCCGGCACCGAGGTCGAATTTTGGCTGGCGACCGACGCAGGCCCGCGTCAACTGCGCTTGCCGCCGCAAACCTCGGTGGCGTTTATCCCCGCCGAACAAAAGCCGCGCGCGGAACTGCTGCTGCGCGAAGAACGGCAAGTCGAACTGAAACCGCTGGCGCTGACGGATTTTCATCACCGCCCGATGCTGGGGCTGTACTGCCGCCAGCACCGTCAGCTCATCAAGCTGGAAAAGCTGCTGCGGGAAGGCGGCGTTACGCTCTACGAGGCCGACATTCGCCCGCCCGAGCGCTACCTGATGGAACGCTTCATCACCGCGCCGGTGTGGTTCAACGGCCAGGGCAACGGCGATGGGCCGTTGCTCAATGGCCAGATGAAGCCGGCGCCGGACTACCGCCCGACGCTCAGGCTGGTGTCGCTGGATATCGAAACCACCGCCCACGGCGAACTTTACTCCATCGCGCTGGAAGGCTGCGGCCAGCGGCAGGTCTACATGCTGGGGCCGGCCAACGGCGGCGATGCGCCGCTGGATTTCGATCTGGAATACTGCGTCAGCCGCCCCCAGCTGCTGGAACGGTTGAACGCGTGGCTGGAGCGCCACGATCCCGACGCCATCATCGGCTGGAACCTGGTGCAGTTCGATCTGCGGGTGCTGCAAAAGCACGCCGAACGCTACCAGATCCCGCTGCGGCTGGGGCGCGGCGGCAACCTGCTGGAGTGGCGCGAGCACGGCTTCAAACAGAACCACTTTTTCGCCGCCGCCGCCGGCCGCCTGATTATCGACGGCATCGAAGCGCTGAAATCCGCCACCTGGAATTTTCCTTCCTTCAGCCTGGAATACGTTTCGCAGGCGCTGTTGGGCGAAGGCAAGGCGATCGACAACCCTTATCAGCGCATGGCGGAGATCGACCGACGCTTCGCCGAAGACAAGCCGGCGCTGGCCCGCTACAACCTGAAGGACTGCGAGCTGGTGACGCGCATCTTCGCCAAGGCCGACCTGCTCAACTTCCTGCTGGAACGTGCCACCGTCACCGGGCTGGCGGCCGATCGCAGCGGCGGATCGGTGGCGGCCTTCAGCCACCTCTATATGCCGCGCATGCACCGCCTGGGCTTTGTCGCCCCCAACCTCGGCGAACAGCCGGAAGAGCACAGCCCCGGCGGCTTTGTGATGGATTCCCGGCCCGGTCTGTACGACTCGGTGCTGGTGCTGGACTATAAAAGCCTGTACCCGTCGATCATCCGCACCTTCCTGATCGATCCGGTCGGGTTGGTGGAAGGCATGCGCCACCCAAGCGACGCCGACTCGGTGCCCGGCTTTCGCAACGCCCGCTTCTCGCGCAGCAAACACTGCCTGCCGGCGATCGTCGAACAGATCTGGCAGGGGCGCGAGGCCGCCAAGCGCCAACACAACAAACCCCTGTCGCAGGCGTTGAAGATCATCATGAACGCGCTGTACGGCGTGCTGGGATCGAGCGGCTGCCGCTTCTTCGATCCGCGGCTGGCGTCGTCGATCACCCTGCGCGGCCACGAGATCATGCGCCAAACCCGCGAGCTGATCGAAGCCGAAGGCTATCAGGTGATTTACGGCGATACCGACTCCACCTTCGTGTGGCTGAAACAGCCGCATGACGAGCAGCAGGCGGCGCAGATCGGCCGGGCGCTGGTGCAGCGGGTCAACGCCTGGTGGCAGCAGCATCTGCAGCAGCAGTTCGGGCTGGAGAACGCGCTGGAGCTGGAGTTCGAAACCCACTATTCCCGCTTCCTGATGCCGACCATTCGCGGCGCCGAACAGGGCAGCAAGAAGCGCTACGCCGGCCTGATCGCACGCGCCGGCGGCGAGGAAGAGATGGTGTACAAAGGCCTGGAAACGGTGCGCACCGACTGGACGCCGCTGGCGCAGCAGTTCCAGCAGCAGCTCTATCAGCGCATCTTCAAACGGCAGCCCTACCAGGATTATGTGCGCGACTACGTCGGCAAAACCCTGAACGGCGACTTCGACGATCAGCTGGTCTACCGCAAGCGCCTGCGCAGAAAGCTCGACGACTATCAGCGCAACGTACCGCCGCACGCCCGCGCCGCGCGCATCGCCGACGACTACAATCGCAGCCAGGGGCGGCCGCTGCAGTATCAGAACGGCGGCTGGATCAGCTACGTGATGACCGTCGCCGGGCCGGAACCGCTGGAAACGCGCCATTCGCCCATCGACTATCAGCATTACCTCGAACGCCAGCTGCAACCGGTGGCAGACGCTATACTCCCTTTCTTGCACGACGATTTCACCACGCTGGTCACCGGGCAGATGGGGCTGTTTTGAGATTGCGCCAGGTTAAGAAAAATCATCCGGTTTTGCAGGTGACGAACGCGCCGCCTTCCATTACCATAGCGCCCTTCCCAAAACTGAACCACGCTTAGCCCTGCCGTCTCGCGACGTCTGCATGGCGTGAACGGCTATTGCCCGTCAAATTTAAAACAAACCGGGATTAGCAGACGTTCAGTACAGGTGCCGCGGCCCTTCCCGCCCGGTAACAAGACTTACTTACAAAGAATCGAGCCGACAATATATGCCTTTTACTCTTGGTCAACGCTGGATCAGCGACACGGAAAGCGAATTAGGACTGGGCACCGTCGTGGCGCTGGACGCGCGCATGATTACCCTGCTTTTCCCCGCCACCGGTGAAAACCGCCTCTATGCCAGAAACGATTCGCCGATCACCCGCGTGATGTTCAACCCGGGCGATACCGTCAGCAGCCACGAGGGATGGCAGCTGCAGGTGGAAGAGGTGAAAGAGGAAAACGGTCTGTTGACCTATATCGGCACCCGCCAGGACACCCAGGAAAGCGGCGTGGCGATGCGCGAAGTCCTGCTGGACAGCAAGCTGACCTTCAGCAAACCGCAGGATCGCCTGTTCGCCGGCCAGATCGACCGCATGGACCGTTTCGCGCTGCGTTTCCGCGCACGCAAATACCAGAGCGAGCAGTATCGCCTGCCGTTCGCCGGCCTGCGCGGCATGCGCGCCAGCCTGATCCCGCACCAGTTGCACATCGCCCATGAAGTCGGCCAGCGCCATGCGCCGCGCGTCTTGCTGGCGGACGAAGTCGGCCTCGGCAAAACCATCGAAGCCGGCATGATCATCCACCAGCAGCTGCTGGCGGGCCGCGCCGAGCGCGTGCTGATCGTGGTGCCGGAAACGCTGCAGCACCAGTGGCTGGTGGAGATGATGCGCCGCTTCAACCTCTACTTCTCGCTGTTCGACGACAGCCGCTACGCCGAAGCCAAGCTCGACAGCAGCAACCCGTTCGAAACCGAACAGCTGGTGATCTGCTCGCTGGACTTCGTGCGCCGCAACAAGCAGCGCCTGGAAGAGCTGGCGGACGCCCAGTGGGATCTGCTGGTGGTCGACGAAGCACACCACCTGGCCTGGAGCGAAGAAGCGCCGAGCCGCGAATATCAGGTGATCGAACAGCTGGCCGAGCATATCCCCGGCGTGCTGCTGCTGACCGCCACCCCGGAGCAGCTGGGCCAACAGAGCCACTTCGCGCGCCTGCGTCTGCTCGATCCGAGCCGTTTCCACGACTACGGCGATTTCGTCGCCGAGCAGCAGAAATACCGCCCGGTGGCCGACGCCGTCACCCTGCTGCTGAGCGGTGAACGCCTGGCCGACGACAAGCTGAACCTGCTGGGCGAGCTGATCGACGAGCAGGACATCGAACCGCTGCTCAAAGCGGCCAACAGCGAAGGCGACAACGCCGAGCAGGCGCGCCAGGAGCTGGTGGCCATGCTGATGGATCGCCACGGCACCAGCCGCGTGCTGTTCCGCAACACCCGCAACGGCGTGAAGGGCTTCCCACACCGCAACCTGCACCAGATCAAGCTACCGTTGCCGACCCAGTATCAGACCGCGATCAAAGTCTCCGGCATCATGGGCGCCAAGAAGTCCGTCGAAGCGCGCGCGCGCGACATGCTGTATCCGGAGCAGATCTACCAGGAATTCGAAGGCGAAAACGCCACCTGGTGGAACTTCGACCCGCGCGTCGAGTGGCTGCTGGACTACCTGCTGGCCAACCGCAACGAAAAAGTGCTGGTGATCTGCGCCAAGGCCGACACCGCGCTGCAGCTGGAGCAGGTGCTGCGCGAGCGTGAAGCGATCCGCGCCGCGGTGTTCCACGAAGGGCTGTCGATCATCGAGCGCGACCGCGCCGCCGCCTACTTCGCCTCCGAAGAGGAAGGCGCGCAGGTGCTGCTGTGTTCCGAGATCGGCTCCGAAGGCCGCAACTTCCAGTTCGCCAGTCAGCTGGTGATGTTCGATCTGCCGTTCAACCCGGATCTGCTGGAGCAGCGTATCGGCCGTTTGGACCGTATCGGCCAGATGCACGATATCCAAATCATGGTGCCTTACCTGGAGCACACCGCGCAGGCGGTGCTGGGCCGCTGGTTCCACGAGGGGCTGGATGCCTTCGAACACACCTGCCCGACCGGCCGCACCATCTACGACAGCTGCTACGAGCAGTTGATCGGCTATCTGGCCGCGCCGACCGAACAGGAAGGCTTCGACGAATTCATCCACGGCTGCCGCCAGCAGCACGATCAGTTGAAAGCGCAGCTGGAACAGGGCCGCGACCGCCTGCTGGAGATGCACTCCAACGGCGGCGACAAAGCCCAGGCGCTGGCTGCCGCCATCGCCGAGCAGGATAACGACGTCAATCTGGTGGGCTTCGCGCTCAACCTGTTCGACATCGTCGGCATCAATCAGGAAGACCGCAGCGACAACCTGATCGTGCTGACGCCGTCCGATCACATGCTGGTGCCGGACTTCCCGGGCCTGCCGCAGGACGGCTGCACCGTCACCTTCGACCGCGATCGGGCGCTGTCGCGCGAAGACGCGCAGTTCGTCAGCTGGGAGCACCCGATCATCCGCAACGGCCTGGATCTGATCCTGTCCGGCGACACCGGCAGCTGCGCAGTGTCCCTGTTGAAAAACAAAGCGTTGCCGGTCGGCACCCTGCTGGTTGAGCTGGTCTACGTGGTGGAAGCCCAGGCACCGAAGCACCTGCAGCTGACCCGCTTCCTGCCGCCGACGCCGATCCGCATGCTGATGGATCGCAAGGGCACCAACCTGGCGGCGCAGGTCGAGTTCGAAAGCTTCAACCGCCAGCTGAACGCGGTCAATCGCCACACCTCCAGCAAGCTGGTCAACGCCGTGCAGCAAGACGTGCACGCCATGCTGCAGCAGGCGGAAAGCCTGGTGGAAGCGCAGGCGCGCACGCTTATCGAACAGGCGAAGCAAGAGGCGGACGACAAGCTGAGCGCCGAGCTGGCGCGTCTGGAAGCGCTGAAGGCGGTCAACCCGAACATCCGCGACGACGAAGTCGAAGCGCTGGAGTTCAACCGCCGTCAGGTGCTGGCCAACCTCAATGAAGCCGGCTGGCGTCTGGACGCCATTCGTCTGGTGGTGGTCACCCACCAGTAACCGGCGCGACGCGGGGAGGCAAGCGCCTCCCCGTTCGGCCCTTATCGCGGAGCCAAGATGGAACCCTACAATCCCCCGCAGGACCCGCTGCACATCCTGTATCAGGATGAACACATCATGGTGGTCAACAAGCCCAGCGGCTTGCTGTCGGTGCCCGGCCGCGCGCCGGAAAACAAAGACAGCCTGATGACCCGCATTCAGGCCGATCATCCGGCCGCCGAATCAGTGCACCGGCTGGACATGGCCACCAGCGGGGTGATCGTGGTGGCGCTCAACAAGGCCGCCGAGCGTGAGCTGAAGCGCCAGTTTCGCGAACGCGAACCGAAGAAATCCTATATCGCCCGCGTTTGGGGGCATATGGAGCATGACGAAGGGCTGGTGGATTTGCCGCTGATCTGCGACTGGCCGAACCGGCCGCTGCAGAAGGTGTGTTTTGACACCGGCAAAGCGGCGCAAACGGAATATCTGGTGCTGTCGCGCGACGCCGACGGCAGCACCCGCGTGAAGCTGACGCCGATCACCGGCCGCTCGCACCAGCTGCGGGTGCACATGCTGGCGCTGGGGCATCCGATCCTCGGCGACGGTTTCTATGCCCCGCCGGAGGCCAAGGCGATGGCGCCGCGGCTGCAGCTGCATGCGCAAGAGCTGCGCATCACCCACCCCGCCTTCCAGACGCCGATGCACTTTCGCGCCGAGCCGGATTTCTGAGCTCATCACCCAAGGATACCCTAAATAATTCGAGTTGCAGGAAGGCGGCAACTAAGCGCAGCCCCGGGAGCGTACAAAAAGTACGTGACCGGGGTAAGCGCGGGCAGCCAACACACCTGCAGCTCGAAGTATGACGGGTATCGTTATTTAAAGCCTTTCTCGCGTTTGATCAGGTCGTACGCCGCCTGAATCTCCTGTGCTTTCTGCTTGGCCATTTCCATCATCTGCGGCGGCAAGCCTTTCGCCACCAGCTTATCCGGATGGTGTTCGCTCATCAGTTTGCGGTAGGCGCGTTTGATGGTGGCGGCATCGTCGCTGCTGCGCACGCCGAGCACCTTGCACGCGTCGTCGAGCGTCGGGCCGCGCTGAGCCTGCTGATAGCCGCCCTGCGAATATCCGCCCTGCTGACCGCCGCCGAACTGGCGCCCACCTTCCATCATGCTGAGGAACTGGTCGAACTGCGCGCGCGAAATGCCCAGCTCCTCAGCGATGACGTACAGCACCTGGCGTTCGTTCGGGTGCAGCGAGCCGTCGGCAAACGCCGCCTGAATCTGAATTTCCAGAAACATCCGAATCAGATCGAAGCGGCCAAAACAGATGCTGCGGAACTGCTGCAGCGTCTCACGCAGCGGGAACTGGCTCTGTTTGCCCTCGCGGAACGCCTGTTGCGCCGCAGTGCGCGCTTCGCCGTGCAGCTGCAGGCGATCCATGAACAGGCTGGCGATCTGGATATCCGCCTCGGTGACGCGTCCTTTGGATTTGGTCAGGTGGCCCATCACCTGAAAAGTGGTGCGGAAAAACAGCGTTTGCCGCGTTTGCTGGTCGGTGAAAAACCCCCGGCTGCGCTTGTTGCTGCGCGCCGTATCGATCATATGACCGATAATCAGCCCCAGAACTACACCCCAGAATCCCGCGCCAGACCAGATGGCGACGATGACGCCGAGCAGTTTTCCCCAATACTGCATATACTCCTCAATTATCATGCCGAAAGCCGCCCACTCCCCTTCGCTTCAGGAAAGGGTGCAGGCGATTTTTCCTAGAATTTGGATTATCATACCTGTCATTTATCTTTGCGCCTAACGACGACGCAAGTAAACGGCTGGATTTAGCACTAGCGCAACGCAGATGAGTAATATAGTCTCTGACCGTTTGCCGGACACGACGCCTCTGATGACGGAACACCAAAACCGCGTATGAAAAAAAGTTTCCCAACACTGCTGGCCACGATGATTTGGACGGCACTCTACAGTCAGCATGCGCTGGCTGATCTGGCCGAGCAATGCATGCTTGGCGTTCCCGTTTACGACAAGCCTTTGGTCAGCGGCGATCCGAACAGCCAACCGGTGACCATCAATGCCGATGACTCGCGCGCCGACTACCCGAAAAGCGCCCTGTTCAGCGGCAATGTGCATATCGAGCAGGGCAACAGCACCCTGACCGCCAAAGAAGTTGAGCTGAACCAGACGCAAAAACCCGGCCAGACGGAGCCGGTGCGCACCGTCACCGCCACCGGCGACGTGCACTACAGCGACAATCAGATCAAACTGAAAGGCCCGAAGGCCTGGTCGAACCTGAACACCAAAGATACCGACGTCTATGAAGGCGACTACCAGATGGTCGGCCGTCAGGGGCGCGGCGACGCCGACAAGATGAAGATGCGCGGCGCCAACCGTTACACCATTCTGGAAAACGGCACCTTTACCTCCTGTCTGCCGGGCGACGACAGCTGGAGCGTGGTCGGTTCCGAAGTGATCCACGATCGCGAAGAGCAGGTGGCGGAAGTATGGAACGCTCGCTTCCGCATCGGCGGCGTGCCGGTGTTCTACAGCCCGTACCTGCAGCTGCCGGTCGGCGACAAGCGCCGTTCCGGCTTCCTGATCCCGAACGCCAAGTACGGCAGCAACAACGGCTTCGAGTTCATGTTGCCGTATTACTGGAACATCGCGCCGAACTACGACGCCACCATCACCCCGCACTATATGTCCAAACGCGGCCTGCAGTGGCAGACCGAGTTCCGCTATCTGGTGCAGCCGGGCCTCGGCCTGATGGAGTTCGACTGGTTGCCGGACGACAAGGAATACGGCAAAACCAATGACGACAGCAAACGCTGGCTGTTCTACTGGAACCACAACGGCGTCATGGATCAGGTGTGGCGCTTCAACGTCGATTACACCAAGGTCAGCGATTACAAATACTTCACCGACCTGGACTCCAAGTACGGCTCCACCACCGACGGCTACGCCACGCAGAAATTCAGCCTCGGCTACGCCAACGAGAACTGGAACGCCACGCTGAGCTCCAAGCAGTTCCAGATCTTCGACAATACCGATCGTACCTGGTCGAAGACTTACAAGGTGCAGCCGCAGCTGGACCTGAACTACTACAAAAACGACCTCGGCCCGTTCGATTTCCATATTTACGGCCAGGCGGCCAAGTTCACCAGCGTCAACCCGTACAGCCCGGACGCCACCCGTCTGCATATGGAGCCAACGCTCAACCTGCCGCTGACCAACGGCTGGGCCAGCCTGAACACCGAAGCCAAGCTGATGGCGACCCACTACCAGCAGGATATTCCTAACGGTTTCGCCGCCAACTACAGTATGCGCAATCAAGGTGCAACGGCACCGACGTTGGATGACTCGGTCAACCGCGTATTGCCGCAGTTCAAGGTCGACGGCAAGCTGGTGTTCGAACGGCCGATGATCTGGGCCGAAGGGGCCACTCAGACGCTGGAGCCGCGCGTTCAGTACCTGTACGTGCCGTATCGCAACCAGAGCAACATCTACACCTACGACAGCACGCTGCTGCAGACCGACTACTCCGGCCTGTTCCGCGACCGCACCTACAGCGGCCTGGATCGCATCGCTTCGCAGAACCGCGTCTCGACCGGTGTGACCACCCGTATTTATGATGACGCGCTGGTGGAACGTTTTAACGCTTCCGTGGGTCAAATCTACTACTTCAGTCGCTCGCGTACCGGCGACCAGATGACGAACTTCGATAACAACGATAATACCGGCAGCGTGGCCTGGGCCGGCGATACCTATTGGAAAATCGACGATCGTTGGGGCCTGCGCGGCGGCCTGCAGTACGACACCCGCCTGAACACCGTCTCGCTGGGCAACGGCGTGGTGGAGTATCGCCAGGACGCCGAGCGCGTGGTACAGCTGAACTACCGTTACGCCACCCCGGAATACATCAAGACGGCGCTGAACACCAATGAGATTCCGGCCTATCAGGACGGCATTTCGCAGGTGGGCATCACCGGCAGCTGGCCGATCGCCGATCGTTGGGCGGTGGTCGGGGCGTACTACTACGACACCCGCGCCAAACAATCCGCCGATCAGCTGGTGGGGCTGAAGTACAACACCTGCTGCTGGGCAGTGACCCTGGGCTATGAGCGCAAGGTTACCGAATGGAACGCCAGCAACAATACCAGCGTTTACGACAACAGAGTTTCGTTCAACGTCGAACTGCGCGGCCTGAGCAGCGATCATAGTCTCGGCTCCGCAGAAATGCTGCGCTCCGGCATTCTGCCGTATCAGCGCGCATTCTGACGCTTTGCAACACTTTGAAAACGAGAACTTTCACCCGCATTTGCGGATTACATAATGGGAAATGTATGAAGAACTGGAGAACGCTTATTCTCGGATTGGTGGTTTGCGCCAATGCCGCGTTCGCAGCACCCCAAGAAGTGGATAAAGTCGCCGCCGTCGTGGATAACGGCGTGGTACTCGAAAGCGACGTCAACGGACTGTTGCAATCGGTGAAGCTCAACGCCCAGCAGGCCGGCCAACAGCTGCCGGACGACAAGACGCTGCGCCATCAGATCATCGAACGCCTGATCATGGATAACATCCAGCTGCAGATGGCCAAGAAAATGGGCATCACCGTGTCCGACGCCGATCTGGATAAAGCGATCGCCAATATCGCCGCGCAAAACAAGATGAGCGTCGATCAGCTGCGCAGCCGCCTGTCGTATGAAGGGTTGAACTACAACACCTACCGTTCGCAGATCCGCAAAGAGATGCTGATCTCCGAAGTGCGTAACAACGAAGTGCGCCGCCGCGTCACCATCCTGCCGCAGGAAGTGGACTCGCTGGCCAAACAGGTGGGCGCGCAGAACGGCAGCGACACCGAAATGAACATCAGCCACATTCTGATCCCGCTGCCGGAGAACCCGTCTCAACAGCAGGTCGACAAAGCCGAAGAGCTGGCCAAACGCCTGGTGGGTGAGATCAACAGCGGCGCCGACTTCGGCAAGCTGGCGATCACCTACTCCGCCGACTCTCAGGCGCTGAAAGGCGGCAACATGGGCTGGGGCAAGCTGCAAGAGATCCCGACCCTGTTCGCGGAACGTCTGGTGAGCGCCAAGAAAGGCGACGTCGTCGGCCCAATCCGCTCCGGCGTCGGCTTCCACATCCTGAAAGTGAACGACATCCGCGGTGCGAGCCAGTCGGTGTCGGTTACCGAAGTGCACGCCCGTCACATCCTGCTGAAACCTTCGGTGGTGCTGACTGACGATCAGGCGCGCGCCAAGCTGCAATCCGTTGCGGAAGCAATCAAGAGCGGCCGCGCCAAGTTTGCCGACGAAGCCAAACAGCTGTCGCAGGATCCGGGTTCCGCCATGCAGGGCGGCGATCTGGGCTGGGCTTCTCCGGACATCTACGATCCGGCCTTCCGCGATGCGTTGCTGAAGCTGAGCAAGGGTGAAATCAGCGCCCCGGTCCACTCTTCCTTCGGCTGGCACCTGATCCAGCTGCTGGATACCCGCCAGGTGGATAAGACCGACGCCGCGCAAAAAGATCGCGCTTACCGCATGCTGTTCAACCGTAAGTTCGCCGAAGAAGCACAGACCTGGATGCAGGAGCAGCGCGCCCAGGCTTACGTGAAGATCCTCGATGGCAGCGATGCACAGCAATAAACGCGTCGTCATTACCCCCGGCGAACCCGCCGGGGTAGGGCCGGATTTGGTGGCAGCGCTGGCGCAACAGGATTGGCCTGTTGAGCTGGTGGTGTGCGCCGATCCGGCCCTGCTGCTTGAGCGCGCCAAGCGTTTGGGTCTGCCGCTGACGCTGCGCGACTACCAGCCGCAGCAACCGGCCGAGGCGCAACGCGCCGGCACGCTGACCGTGCTGCCGGTCCCGCTCGCTCACCCGGTCACCGCCGGGGAGCTGAACGTCGGCAACAGCGCCTACGTGGTGGAAACCCTGGCGCGCGCCTGCGACGGCTGTCTGAACGGCGAATTCGCTGCGCTGATCACCGGCCCGGTGAACAAGGGCGTGATCAACGACGCCGGCGTGCCGTTTATCGGCCATACCGAATTCTTTGCCGATCGCAGCCGCTGCGATCGCGTGGTGATGATGCTCGCGACCGAAGAGCTGCGCGTGGCGCTGGCGACCACCCACCTGCCGCTGCTGGCGGTGCCGGGCGCCATCACGCAACAGAGCCTGTTCGAAGTCATCCGCATCCTCGACCACGATCTGAAAACCAAATTTGGCATCGCCCGGCCGCACATTTACGTTTGCGGTCTGAACCCCCACGCCGGGGAAGGCGGCCATATGGGGCACGAAGAGATAGACACCATCATCCCGGCGCTCGACGCGCTGCGCGCTGAGGGCATCCATCTTGTCGGCCCGCTGCCGGCGGACACCCTGTTCCAGCCCAAATATCTGCAAGATGCCGATGCGGTGCTGGCGATGTATCACGATCAGGGGCTGCCGGTGCTAAAATACCAAGGGTTCGGCCGCGCGGTGAATATCACCCTCGGTTTGCCTTTCATACGCACCTCGGTCGACCACGGTACCGCTCTGGAACTGGCCGGCACCGGCACCGCCGATGTCGGCAGTTTCCAAACGGCCCTGAATCTCGCCATTAAAATGATAATTAATTGTAATGAATAACAGAGTCCACCAAGGGCACTTTGCCCGCAAACGCTTTGGACAAAACTTTTTAACCGATCAGTTTGTCATCGATAGCATTGTCTCCGCCATTCACCCGCAGCCGGGCGAAGCGGTGGTCGAGATCGGCCCCGGCCTCGGCGCCCTGACCGAGCCGGTCGGCGCACGCATGGATCGCATGACGGTGATCGAACTGGACCGCGATCTGGCCACCCGGCTGGAGAACCATCCGCGGCTGAAAGACAAGCTGACCATCCACCAGCAGGACGCCATGACGGTGAATTTCGCCGAACTGGCCGAGGAAGCTGGCCAACCGCTGCGCGTATTTGGTAACCTGCCGTACAATATTTCGACGCCGCTGATGTTCCACCTTTTCAGCTATACTCAGGCAATCCGCGACATGCACTTTATGTTGCAAAAAGAGGTGGTCAACCGTCTGGTGGCCGGCCCGAACAGCAAGGCCTACGGGCGTTTGACCGTGATGGCGCAGTACTACTGCAACGTCATTCCGGTGCTGGAAGTGCCGCCGACCGCGTTCGCGCCGCCGCCGAAGGTCGATTCCGCCGTGGTGCGCCTGGTGCCGCACAGCGTGCTGCCGAACCCGGTGGGCGACGTGCGCATGCTGAGCCGCATCACCACGCAAGCGTTCAACCAGCGGCGGAAAACCATCCGCAATAGCCTGGGCGACCTGTTCACGCCGGAACAGCTGACGGAGCTGGGCGTCGATCCTTCGCTCAGAGCAGAAAATATTTCTGTGGCGCAGTACTGCAAGCTGGCGAACTGGCTGTCAGCCAATACGACGCCGCAGCAATAAGGAGTTGTTGTCATGATTGATTCGCCCCGCGTGTGTATTCAGGTTCAGAGCATCTATGTGGAATCACAGTCGATCCCTGAAGAAGAGCGTTATGTCTTCGCTTATACCATCACTATCCGTAATCTGGGGCGGAACGACGTGCAACTGCTGGGCCGTTACTGGCTGATCACCAACAGCAACGGCCGCCAAACCGAAGTTCAGGGCGAAGGCGTGATCGGCGAACAGCCTGTCATTCCGCCCGGCGGAGAGTTTCAGTATACCAGCGGCGCGATTCTGGAAACGCCGCTGGGCACCATGGAAGGCCATTACGAAATGGTGGACCATCAGGGTCAACCGTTCCGCACCGCTATTCCCGTGTTTCGCTTAGCCATTCCAACGCTGATCCATTAATTATGTCGACATACCTTATCGGCGACGTTCACGGCTGTTACGATGAACTGAAGTCGCTGCTGGCTCAGGCTGCTTTCGATCCCGAGCACGATCGGCTGTGGCTGACCGGCGATCTGGTGGCGCGCGGCCCCGCCTCGCTGGACGTGCTGCGCTTCGTGCGCTCGCTCGGCCCGGCGGTGCGCATGGTGCTGGGCAACCACGATCTGCACCTGCTGGCGGTCTACGCCGACATCAGCCGCAACAAGCCCAAAGATCGCATCACCCCGCTGCTGGAAGCGCCGGACGCCGACGAGCTGATCAACTGGCTGCGCCGCCAACCGGTGCTGCAGGTGGACGATGAGCAAAAGCTGGTGATGGCGCACGCCGGCATCACCCCGCAGTGGGATATCGACACCGCGAAAATGTGCGCGCGCGAAGTGGAAGCGGTATTGAGCAGCGACAGCTACCCGCTGTTTCTCGACGCCATGTACGGCGACATGCCGAACAACTGGACACCGGAACTGAGCGGCCTGGCGCGCCTGCGTTTCAGCACCAATGCGCTCACGCGCATGCGCTACTGCTTCCCCAACGGCCAGCTCGACATGATCTGCAAAGATGCGCCGGGCACCGCACCGGCACCGCTGAAGCCGTGGTTCGAGCTGCCGCGCCTGGTGGATCCGGAATACACCATCGTCTTCGGTCACTGGGCCTCGCTGGAAGGCAAGGGCACGCCGGAAGGCGTGATCGGGCTGGACACCGGCTGTTGCTGGGGCGGCGATCTGACGATGCTACGCTGGGAAGACCGCCGTTACTTCACGCAGCCCGCCAACCGTGGCGAGGCGCCTGACCACGCCGGCAGACTGGCCGCGTCCTGAAAATATAAAGGCGGCCCAGGGCCGCCTTGGTTCTCTTTACCGCTTTACGCCCCAATCACCCCGCCATCTTCACGCGTGATCATCAACACCGATGAACGCGGGCGCGGGCTGTTGTTCGGGAAGTGCGAGTCGCCCTCTTCTCCCGGATGCTGCACGTTGACGAACATCGTCTTGTAGTCCGGAGTGAAGGTGATGCCGGTCAGTTCGCAGGACTTCGGCCCCACCATGAAACGGCGAATTTCGCCGCTGACCGGATCGCCCACCAGCATCTGGTTGTTGCCCTGCCCGACGTAATCTCCCTTGTTGCTGTACTTGCCGTCGGTGAGGATCCACAGGCGGCCGGCGCGATCGAAGCCCAGCCCGTCCGGGCTATTGAACGTGTTGTCCGCCGTGATGTTCGGCGTGCCGCGGTTGACGCCTTCCGGGTGGGCAATCGGGTTGCCACACAGCGCATACATGTCCCAGGCAAAGGTGCCGGCGGTGGCGTCACCGCCTTCATCCCAGCGAATGATCTGGCCATAGATATTGTTCGGCCGCGGGTTGGCGGCGTTCAGCGGCATCCCTTCCTCACCGCGCTTGCTGTTGTTGGTCAGCGTGCAGTACGCGCGGCCGTCATGCGGGTTCACCGCGATCCACTCCGGACGATCCATTTTGGTGGCCCCGACCTGCTGTGCCGCCTTGCGGGCGAAGATCAGCACTTCGGCCTCATCGCGGAAGCCGTTCTCCGGCGTCAGGCCGTTCTTGCCGAACTCGAGCGCAATCCAGCGCCCTTTGCCCTTCAGCGGCGTGCCGGCTTCGTCGCCGTCGAACTGCGCCACGTACAGCGTTCCCTCGTCCAGCAGCGTGCGATTGTTGGCCGGATTGGCGGCGTCGACCACGCATTTGGAAACGTACTTATAGATATGCTCGCCGCGCTCGTCGTCCCCCATGTACACCACCAGACGGCCATCTTTGGCCACGGTCACCGCCGCATTTTCATGCTTGAAGCGGCCCAGCGCGGTGTGCTTGATGGGCGTCGAGGTCGGATTCAGCGGATCGATCTCCACGATCCAGCCGTGGCGGTTGAATTCGTTGGGGTTCTTCGCCACGTCAAAGCGCTCGTCATAGTCCGGCCAGTTACGCTCCGGCTCGCTGACCTTCAGCGTGTAGCGCTTCTGTTCCGGCGTGGTTGGGTAATCGGCCTGACGGGTGCCGAAGTAGGTATCGAAGTTTTCTTCGCAGGTCAGGTAAGTGCCCCACGGCGTCTTGCCGTTGGCGCAGTTGCCGAAGGTGCCCAGCACCTTGCGCCCGCTCGGATCGGCGGCGGTCTGCAGCAGCGGATGCCCGGCGGCCGGGCCGCTGAACTGCATGTCGGTGTTGGCGGTGATGCGGCGGTTATAGCGCGACGGGCGCTCCACTTCCCAACGCTGGCCGTCGCCGACGCGCTTTACCGCCACGATGGAAACACCGTGCGCCGCCTGCGATTTACGCACCTCTTCCAGGCTGGTGGCCTTAGTGCCGCCGTGGGCGAACAGGTATTGCTCATTGACGTATTCGTTATTGATGGCCATCACGCCGTGGCGATCGTCGATCGGGAAGAAGCTCATGCCGTCGTTATTGTCGCCGAACTGTTTTTCCTGATCGGCGGCGCTGTTGTTGCCCTGCGGATCGAAGGCCGGTGCGCCATCCACCAGCGGTTCTCCCCAGGAGATCAGCACCTCCGCACGGTAGCCCGGTGCGATGGTCACCTCGTCGGCGGTAGAGGCGGCGATGCCCTGAAAGCCCAGCAGTTTGTTAGGCGGCAGATCCTCGGCCAACGCCTCGGCGGAGACCGACCAGATGCCGCCGCCGAGAAAGCCGGCCAGGCCTACGGCGCCGGCGCTGCCGAGCAGCAGTTTGCGGCGAGTGGGATCGATCAGGCGGTCGGCGTCTAATTGCTCAATTTGCTTGGTCATAGCGTGGTTACCTTTTTAGTTATGGCGCCGCGGTCAAGATTCACCAGAGTTGCCGGGGCGCTCGGAGTTGGGCTTCATACTAATCAGGTAATGTGACGGAAAGGTTACGGACGACGGGCGCAAAAAGGCCGGGGGCGCAATTGCTTGCGCCCCCGGGGGGAGTTGGCTAACGCGCTGAAATCAGCGGCGCTGCAGGATCTCGAAGCAGTAGCTGTGCGAGTTCAGATCGTCGGCGTCGTGGAACTCGCTGAACGTGGTTTCCCACTCGTCCGGCTCGTAATCCGGGAAGTGGGTATCGCCGCCGACCTCGGCGTCGATATGCGTCAGGTACAGGCGATCGGCGCGCGGCAGCAGCTGGGTATAGATGCGCCCACCGCCGATCACCATTACTTCTTCCACGTCGCCGGCGGCGGCCAGCGCTTCATCCATCGAGGTCACCCAGGTCACCCCGGCTTCGCTGCCCGGACGGCTGCTCAAAACGATATTGTGGCGGCCCGGCAGCGGGCGGCCGATGGACTCGAAGGTCTTGCGGCCCATAATAACCGGCTTATTCAACGTGTTGCGTTTAAACCACGCAAGGTCCGCCGGCAGGTGCCACGGCATGGCGTTTTCCATGCCAATAACGCGATCCGCCGCCAAGGCAGCGATCAGGCTGATAATCATTGTTTAACCCTGTGTAGGCAGCAAAATTGGTGACACTATACGTAAAGGCCTGAGTGCCGTCGATAGGCTAATCAAGCAAGATGAATATATAAGATAGCTCTTATCAGCATATCTAATAACCAACGATCTCCCGCCGGGAAATTTCACACGCCGGGGCGTTTGCGGTACAGCCACAGGCCCGGCAGCGACAGGCCGATCGACAACGCACCGACAATGAAACTGGCCTTGAGGAAGTTGGTGATCATGATCTCCATCAAGGCTTCGCTGTAGCCCAAATGCGAGATTTCTACCACAGTTATCATCGCGGTATAGGCGGAAATGCCGGGGAACATCGGGATCACCGCCGCCACGGTGAACACCTTCGGGTGCGCCAGCAGCCAGCGCGACCAGTAGATACCGATGATACCGATCAGGATCGCCGCCAGCAGCGAAGCCCACTCGATGTTCATGCCGCCGTGCATCATCAGCATGCGCGAACCGCGCCCGATGGCCCCAAGCAACGCGCAATAACGCAGCGCGCGCAGCGGCACGTTGAACACCATGGCGAAGCCCAGCGCCGGCACCGCCGCCAACAACATCTCCTGCAACAAGGCCCACAGCAGACTCATGACCACCCCCGCAGATCCCACAGCGACATCGCCATCACCACCCCGATGCAGGTCGCCAGCGTCAGCAGGCTGGCCATCGCCCAGCGCGCCAGCCCGGTGTTGACGTGCCCCTTGAACATATCGGCCACCGCGTTGATCAGCGGGAAGCCCGGCACCAGCAACAGCACGCTGGCGGCCATCGCCACGCTCGAGGTGTCCTTAAACGCCGGCAGGCGCAGCAGCAGCCCGGAGATCGACGTAGCAACAAACGCCGTCAGGCAAAAATTGATCAGCGGATTCATATGGCGGGCGGTGAGAATTTGGCGCACCAGCATCGCCGTGCCGCTGGCGATAAAGGTCACCAGGAAGGCGTCAGCGCCGCCACCGTTGAGCATGCTGAAGCACCCGCAGGACAACCCCACCATCAGCACCACCAGCCAGCGCGGGTAGCGCAACGGCCGGATCCTGTCAAAACGGCGCGCCACGTCGTGCGCATCCGCCAGGTGGTGCTCGGCGAGGATCACGATATGCTGCACTTCGGTCACCACCTGCATATTGATGCCGCGATCGACGTTCTTGCGGGTGGTGGTCAGACAGGCGCCGTGGCTGAGGGTGGTCAACACCACCGCATTGGCGGAGATCGAGCTTTCCACGCTGTCCATCCCCAGCGCCAGCCCCAGGCGGGTCGACAGCTGTTCCACCACCGTGCTCTCGGCGCCGTGCTGCAACAGCAGCAGCGCGCATTGAATGCACAGGCGGGTAATTTCACGCTGTTGCCGGTGCGGCTCCGGCCTCTCTGTGGCGGTAGTCTGCTGCATGGTGCTCCATCGCTGGCGGTAGATGAATAATTATCATAGAGCCTAACAATACCTCATTGGGTTGATGCGCATCAGAGGAAGCGGCGTTATTATCGCCAGAACTCTGTCTTTTGCGCGAGACGTCCCCATGCTTGAAACTTCGCTGTTCGTCGCCGGCATTGCCGCCCTCGGCATGCTCTCCCCCGGCCCGGATTTTTTCCTGGTGATCAAAAACGCCGCCCGTTATCCGCGGCTGGCCGCCATGATGACCGCCTTCGGCGTGATCTGCGGCGTCGCCACTCACATGTCCTACTGCGTCGCCGGGCTGGCGGTGGTGATCACCACCACGCCGTGGCTGTTTAACCTGCTGAAATACGCCGGGGCGGTCTATCTGGTGTGGATCGGCATCCAGGCGCTGCTGTCGCGCGGCGGCGGCAAGATGAACATCAGCAATCTGCCGCAGCAGCAGGTCAGTCTGAAGAGCGCCTTTGCGCAAGGCTACCTGTGCAACCTGCTGAACCCGAAGGCCACCCTGTTCTTCCTGGCGGTATTCACCCAGGTGCTGCAGATCGATTCCGGTCTGGGCGACAAGCTGTGGTACGCGGGGATTATTCTCGGCCTGTCGGTCATCTGGTGGCCACTGCTGGTGTTCCTGATCCAGAGCGGGCCGGTGCGCCGCGGGTTGGAAAAGACCCAGAAGATCGTCGACAAGCTGCTGGGCGGTATGCTGATCGCCTTGGGCATCAAGGTCGCACTGAGCTAAGCAAAAAAAGGGGCGCCGATCTGGCGCCCCTACTCTTATCCTTTGGCTTCCACCACTTCATCCTCCGGCGCCTTGCCGTCGATACTGCCGCGCCAGCCGGTCTGCTGCACCCGCGCCAGCCGATTCTGATCCTGCTCGATGGCCGCGCTGAGCATCTCCTTGGCCCGCTGCAGGCTGGCGATGCGGAACTCGGTGTCCTGATAATTCTCCAGCGTGTCTTCCAGCATCTTCAGGTTATAGCGGCGGAACGTATCCGCCTTCTCGCGCGCCTCATAGGCGTCCAGCCCCAGCAGCTCAAGCGTTTCACGGCCGATACGCAGCGAGCTTTCAAAGGTTTCGCGCTCCGGTTTTTCCACCCCCAGCTGCCGTAGCTGATACCAGTGATCGACGTCGCGCGCTCGCGCCACCACCTTCAGATGCGGGAAGTGCTGCCTGGCCAGCTCGGTTAACGCCAGGCTGTCTTCCACGTCGTCGATGGCGTTAATCAGCACCTTGGCGTGGGCGGCGCCGGCGGCCTCCAGCAAATCGGCGCGCGTGGCGTCGCCGTAGAACACCTTGGTGTCGAATTTGCGCAGCGTCTCGATATGGTCCGGATCGTGATCCAGTACCACGGTGTGTACGCCGTTGGCCAACAGCAAGCGGCCGGCGATCTGACCGAAACGGCCGAAGCCGGCGATGATCACGCTGGCATTCTCGTCGTCGATAACGTCAGCCGGGCGCTCCTCTTTCGGCGCATTTTTCTCCAGCTGCGCGGCAATCACCAGCAGCAGCGGCGTGGCCGCCATCGACAGCGCCACCGCCAGCGTCAGCGACTTGGCCCATTCGACCGGCAGGACGCCGGCCAGCTGCGCGGCGCTGAAGATCACGAAGGCGAATTCACTGCCCTGCCCCAGCAGAATGGCGAACAGGCCGCGCTGGCGCTTCGGCACGCCGAGCAGCGGCCCAATCAGCCACAGCAGCGCCGCCTTGATCAGCATAAAGCCCAGCAGCAGCGAGGCGATCAGCAGCGGGTGATGGAACAGCGTGCCGAAATCGATCGACATGCCGACGCCGATAAAGAACAGCCCCAGCAGCAGCCCCTTGAACGGCTGAATATCGCTCTCCAGCGCGTGGCGGTATTCCGAGCTCGCCAGCAGCACCCCGGCGAGGAACGCCCCCATCGCCATCGACAGCCCGGCCATCTCCAGCAGGATGCCGAAACCGAACACCAGGAACAGCGCCACGGCGCTGAACACCTCGCGCATGCCCGAACGGGCGACGAAGTGCAGCAGCGGGCGGGTGACGTAGCGGCCGAGCAGCACCACTATCGTTAACGCGCCCACCACCTTGGCCGCCGACAGCACGAAAGCGCCCAGCGTGGTGGTGGCGCCGCTGCTGGCCAGCAGCGGGATCATCGCCACCAGCGGGATCGCCGCGATATCCTGGAACAGCAGCACCGCAAATGCGCTGCGGCCGATCGGCGACGGCGTCAGGTTGCGTTCGCTCATCGCCTGCATGGCGATGGCGGTGGATGAGAGCGCCAGCGTCAGGCCGATCAACAGCGCCACCTTCCAGTTGAGGCCGAGGAAGTAACAGAAGGCGCTCAGCGCCAGGCCGCAGCCCACCATCTGAATGCTGCCGCCGCCGAACACCGAGGCGCGCAGCGTCCACAGCCGCTTGGGATCCAGCTCCAGGCCGATGATAAACAGCATCAGCACCACGCCGATCTCGGCGAAGGTCAGGATCGACTCGGCGTCCGACACCAGCTTCAACCCCCAAGGGCCAATGATGCAGCCGGCAATCAGGTAGCCGAGCACCGAGCCCAGCCCCAGCCGCACCGCGATCGGCACAAACAGCGCGGCGGAGCCGAGGTAGATCAGCCCCTCGATCATCATGTGGTGGTTATCCATGGCTGGCCTCCCGTGTTTCCGCTTCGGCATGTTCCATCAGGTAGTCGACCAACCGCTGCCGGTAGGCTTCGCCGGCGGCGAGCAGCGCCGGTTCGTTGCAGGTAAAAGTGTTATGCAGGGCGAAATAAGGCTGCCAGTTCATGCCGCAGTAAATCGCCGTGGCCTGCAGCGGCTGCGCCAGCGCGGCGAAGTTGGGAAAGTCGCCCAGCTCGAAGTGGTGCTCGTCGCCGCCGCTGGTCACCGCCCACAGGCAGTCTTTACCCACCAGCGCGTTGCCGTCGTGGCCGTAGGCCCAGCCGTGCTCCAGCACTTTGTCGATCCACAGCTTCAACAGCGGCGGGAAGCTGTACCACTGCATCGGATGCTGCAGCACCACCAGGTCGGCGCGCTCCAGCGCCCGCTGCTCCGCGTTGATGTCGATATTGAAATCGGGGTACAGCTCATACAGCGAGCGCACCTCTACCTCAGGGAGATCCCTCACCGCCTGCAGCAGGCGCTGATTGGCATGCGAATGCCGGGGATACGGGTGAGCATAAATTATCAGAATCATTGTTATCGTCGTTCCTTCGTTCCTTGCCAATACACCAAGCATATACCAATCACACAGGGTGACAGTTTGCCCACTGATTGATAGCGGAAATTTTTAACGCCAGCCGACAAATTCGCTGAATAAAAAAGGCGCTGCATCTGCAGCGCCCCTGGCGTAGCGTTATCGCGCGGTTATTTGCCGATGCGCGCGTGCATTTCCTGCACCGACGTGACCTGCTCGGTCGGATCCGCTTTCAGCGCCATCGCGGTGGCGAAGCCGCCGTTCAGCGTGGTGTCGTAGTGCACCTTGTACTGCAGGGCGCTGCGGCGAATCAGCTTGGAGTCTTCAATCGCCTGACGGCCGGCCGTGGTGTTGACGATGTAGGTGTACTCGCCGTTCTTGATACGGTCCTGAATGTGCGGACGCCCTTCGTGCACCTTGTTGACCAGGCGCGGGTTGATGCCCGCTTCGCCCAGCACCACCGCGGTACCGTGGGTGGCGTCCAGCTCGAAGCCCTGCTTCAGCAGGCTGGCGGCCAAATCGACCACGCGAGCCTTGTCGCCTTCACGCACCGACAGCAGCGCGCGGCCCTGCTTTTTCATGCCCGAGTTACTGCCCAGCATCGCTTTGGAGAAGGCTTCCGCGAAGGTGCGGCCCACGCCCATCACTTCCCCGGTAGAGCGCATTTCCGGCCCCAGAATCGGGTCGACGCCCGGGAATTTGTTGAACGGCAGCACCACTTCTTTCACCGAGTAGTACGGCGGGATAATTTCTTCGGTCACGCCCTGCTCAACCAGCGTTTTGCCCGCCATCACGCGCGCGGCCACTTTAGCCAGCGGCACGCCGGTCGCTTTGGACACGAACGGCACGGTACGCGCGGCGCGCGGGTTCACTTCAATCAGGTAGACTTCGTTGTCTTTCACCGCGAACTGCACGTTCATCAGGCCGCGTACCTGCAGCTCGAACGCCAGTTTTTCCACCTGGCGACGCATCACGTCCTGAATTTCCTGGCTCAGGGTGTACGCCGGCAGCGAACACGCGGAGTCGCCGGAGTGCACGCCCGCCTGCTCGATATGCTCCATGATGCCGCCAATCAGCACGCGTTCGCCGTCGCAGATGGCGTCGACGTCCACTTCCACCGCGTCGTCCAGGAAGCGGTCCAGCAATACCGGCGCATCGTTGGACACGCTGACCGCGGTCTGGAAGTAACGGCGCAGGTCGGTTTCGTCATAGACAATCTCCATCGCCCGGCCGCCCAGCACGTAGGAAGGGCGCACCACCAGCGGATAGCCGATGCCCGCCGCCTTCTCCACTGCCTGCTCGATGGCGGTGACGGTGGCGTTGGCCGGCTGCTTCAGGCCCAGACGGTTAACCGCCTGCTGGAAGCGCTCCCGGTCTTCGGCACGGTCGATGGCGTCCGGGCTGGTGCCGATGATCGGCACGCCCGCGGCTTCCAGCTCGCGCGCCAGCTTCAGCGGGGTCTGGCCGCCGTACTGCACGATCACGCCCTTCGGCTTCTCGATGCGCACGATTTCCAGCACGTCTTCCAGCGTCACCGGCTCGAAGTACAGGCGGTCGGAGGTGTCGTAGTCGGTAGAGACGGTTTCCGGGTTGCAGTTGACCATGATGGTCTCGTAGCCGTCTTCGCGCAGCGCCAGCGAGGCGTGCACGCAGCAGTAGTCGAACTCGATGCCCTGGCCGATACGGTTCGGCCCGCCGCCCAGCACCATCACTTTCGGCCGGTCGTTGGTCGGGTTGGACTCGCACTCTTCTTCATAGGTGGAGTACATGTAGGCGGTGTCGGTGGCGAATTCCGCCGCGCAGGTATCCACGCGCTTGTACACCGGATGCAGGCCGTGGCTGTGGCGCAGCTTGCGAATTTCGCTCTCGGCGACGCCGGCCAGCTTGGCCAGACGGGCATCGGCGAAGCCCTTGCGTTTCAGGGTGCGCAGGAACGCTTTGTTCAGGCCGTTGATGCCCGCTTCGGCCACCTGTTCTTCCAGGCGCACCAGCTCTTCAATCTGCACCAGGAACCAGCGGTCGACGTTGGTCAGGTTGAAGACGCCGTCAACCGACAGACCGGCGCGGAAGGCGTCGGCGATGTACCAGATGCGGTCAGAGCCGGCGTCTTTCAGCTCGCGGCGGATCTTGGTCAGCGCTTCCGGATCGTCCAGGCTTACTTTCGGGTCGAAGCCGGTGGCACCCACTTCCAGACCGCGCAGCGCTTTTTGCAGCGACTCCTGCTGGGTGCGGCCGATGGCCATCACTTCGCCGACCGACTTCATCTGGGTGGTCAGGCGGTCGTTGGCGCCGGCGAACTTCTCGAAGTTGAAGCGCGGGATCTTGGTCACGACGTAGTCGATGGACGGTTCGAACGATGCCGGGGTGCGGCCGCCGGTGATGTCGTTCATCAGCTCATCGAGGGTGTAGCCCACCGCCAGCTTGGCGGCGATCTTGGCGATAGGGAAGCCGGTGGCTTTCGACGCCAGCGCCGAAGAGCGCGACACGCGCGGGTTCATTTCGATAACGATCAGGCGGCCGGTTTTCGGGTTGACCGAGAACTGCACGTTGGAGCCGCCGGTTTCGACGCCTATCTCACGCAGCACCGCCATCGAGGCGTTGCGCATGATTTGGTATTCCTTGTCGGTCAGGGTCTGGGCCGGTGCGACGGTGATCGAATCGCCGGTGTGGATGCCCATGGCGTCGAAGTTTTCGATGGAGCAGACGATGATGCAGTTGTCGTTCTTATCGCGCACCACCTCCATCTCGTACTCTTTCCAACCGATCAACGATTCATCGATCAGCAGCTCGTTGGTCGGCGACAGATCCAGACCGCGTTCACAGATCTCTTCGAACTCTTCGCGGTTGTAGGCGATGCCGCCGCCGGTGCCGCCCATGGTAAAGGAAGGGCGGATGATGCACGGGAAACCGACGTCAGCGGCTACCGCCAGCGCTTCTTCCATGGTGTGCGCAATGCCGGAACGCGCGGTGTCCAGACCGATTTTCTTCATCGCCACGTCGAAACGGCGACGGTCTTCGGCCTTGTCGATCGCATCGGCGGTCGCGCCGATCATGGTAACGCCGAACTCGGCCAGCACGCCCTGACGCTCCAGCTCCAGCGCGCAGTTCAGCGCCGTCTGGCCGCCCATGGTCGGCAGCACCGCATCCGGGCGCTCTTTTTCGATGATCTTGCGCACCACTTCCCAGTGGATCGGCTCGATATAGGTCGCATCGGCCATTTCCGGGTCGGTCATGATGGTCGCCGGGTTGGAGTTGACCAGAATGACGCGGTAACCCTCTTCGCGCAGCGCTTTACACGCCTGG
The DNA here is from genome assembly GCF_002935055.1 of Serratia sp. SSNIH1. Lineage (NCBI taxonomy): Bacteria > Pseudomonadati > Pseudomonadota > Gammaproteobacteria > Enterobacterales > Yersiniaceae > Serratia > Serratia sp. SSNIH1. The sequence continues at coordinate 1,167,997 of NZ_CP026383.1, read as the reverse complement.
GCACCCGAGTAGTCGAACTCACACGCCTGGCCGATAACGATCGGGCCAGCGCCGAGGATCAGGATGCTTTTTATGTCTGTACGTTTTGGCATTTTTTACTGCTCCTGATTATTTGGCGTTAGAACGGTAAGTCTCAATCAGTTCGATAAAGTGATCGAACAACGGCGCGGCATCGTGCGGGCCTGGGCTGGCTTCCGGGTGCCCCTGGAAGCTGAACGCCGCTTTGTCGGTGCGGTGAATGCCCTGCACCGTATGGTCGAACAGCGATTTGTGCGTGACGCGCAGGTTCGCCGGCAGGTTGTTTTCATCGACGGCGAAGCCATGGTTCTGCGCGGTGATCATCACGGTGTTGTTGTCCAGATCCTTCACCGGGTGGTTGCCGCCGTGGTGGCCGAGCTTCATCTTCATGGTTTTCGCCCCGCTGGCCAGCGCCAGCAGCTGGTGGCCCAGGCAGATGCCGAACACCGGAATGTCGGTTTCCAGGAACTGTTTGATGGCAGCGATGGCGTAGTCGCACGGCTCCGGGTCGCCCGGGCCGTTGGACAGGAAGATGCCGTCCGGATTCATTTTCAGCACCTCGTCGGCCGGGGTCTGCGCCGGCACCACGGTCAGACGGCAGCCGCGATCCACCAGCATGCGCAGGATGTTGCGCTTGGCGCCGTAGTCGTAAGCCACCACGTGGAACGGCAGTTCCGCGGCGGTTTTGGCTTCCGGCAGGTCGCCTTCAAGCGTCCAGCTGCCTTGCTGCCAGCTGTAGGCCTCTTGGGTGGTGACCTCTTTCGCCAGATCCATGCCCTTCAACCCCGGGAAACCTTGCGCCTTGGCCAGGGCCAGCGCGGCGTCCGGCGAGTCGGCGGCGATGATGCAGCCGTTCTGGGCGCCCTTCTCGCGCAGCAGGCGGGTTAATTTACGGGTATCGATATCGGCGATTGCCACGATGTTGTGACGCTTGAGGTAGTCGGACAGGCTTTCTTCGTTGCGGTAGTTGCTGGCGATCAGCGGGAGGTCACGAATGACGAGGCCTTGGGCGTGTACTGCGGAGGATTCTTCGTCGGAAGCATTGGTGCCGACATTGCCGATATGAGGATAAGTAAGAGTAACGATCTGGCGGGAATAGGAAGGATCAGTGAGGATTTCTTGATAACCGGTCATCGACGTATTGAAGACCACTTCCCCCACTGCCGTTCCCTCTGCCCCGATGGCCCGACCGTGGAATTGGGTTCCGTCTTCCAGAACCAATAGCGCTGACTTTATCAAAACACCCTCCAAGGAATAATCAATCACAATATTTGCATATTAATTCAGATATCGCGATCTAAATCAATGCAAAAACCGTCCGCGAGGCCAATTTTTGGCAAATTGGGCGCATTTTAATGATGAGTGCCCGGCTTGTCTACCCAAACTGCCATTTTTTGTTTTATTTTTGCAGTTCTCACCGCTCATGCGGCTTGAGCGGCGATAAAAACACAGAAAACCGGGGCTGGAAAACGGTTGCGAGGCTGAATGACGAAAAATGGCGCCAGAATGGGCTCCAAAGGACGCTAAAATGGGATCTGGTGGATAAAAACGGGATGATTAGCAAGGTAAACATCAACAAATAACAATCAATAAAATAAAATCACACCAACGCTTCATTTTTCATGTTAAAAAAAAGGACAATAAAATTATTGTCCGATTATCATAGCATTATGACCAACACAACCACATCACGATGGTATGCAAATCAATTATAACTGGTCCAAATTCAACACGTCACGCATATCAAACAGACCTTTATCCCGGTTATGCAACCAGGCGGCTGCGCGCACCGCGCCGCTGGCAAAAGTCATCCGGCTGGAGGCCTTATGGGTGATTTCCACCCGTTCACCGATGTCGGCGAACATCGCGGTGTGCTCGCCGACGATGTCGCCGGCGCGAATAGTGGCAAAGCCGATGCTTTTCGGATCGCGTTCGCCGGTATGGCCTTCGCGCGCATAGACCGCGCAGCTTTTCAGGTCGCGCCCCAGCGCACCTGCGATCGCTTCGCCCATGGCCAGCGCCGTGCCCGACGGCGCATCCACTTTGTGGCGGTGGTGCGCCTCAACGATTTCGATATCGGTATAGTTGCCCATCACCTGCGCGGCCTTCTCCAGCAGTTTCAACACCAGGTTGACGCCGACGCTGAAGTTGGCGGCGAACACGATGCCGATATGCTGCGCCGCATCGCGGATCGCCTGTTTGCCGGCGTCATCGAAGCCGGTAGTGCCAATCACCATCGCCTTGTGGTGCGCCACGCAAAAATCCAGGTAACCCCGGGTGCTTTCCGGGCGGGTGAAGTCGATCAAAATATCGAACTCGTTCGCCACCTTCTCCAGACTGTCGCTCACCTTGACGCCCAGCGCGCCGATGCCCGCCAGTTCGCCGGCGTCGACGCCGACCAGGCTGGAGCCCGGGCGCGACAGTGCCGCCCCCAACACCACGCCTTCCGCCTGCTGCACCGCCTGGATCAATTGACGGCCCATCCGGCCGCCGGCGCCCGCAATCGCAATGCGGATTTGTGAATCACTCATGCTTGCTCTCTTCTTGATTTGACGCCTATCCCATTAGGCTATCGATTCAGGGTAACCGCCCCGCTTCAGCGTCGCCAGAGGATTCATTTCATAATTAGAAAATTATGATATTCCTCCGTTCTCATCAGCGATGCTGTCGTGAGATTAACATTCAACCGATTTGGCGGCCTGCGACGATTGTACATAATCATGCAGTTTCCATGGCAAAAAAATGCAGAAAAAAGGCGCCGAAAACGGCGCCTGAGGAAGGAAGAACGGCGAGGTCAGGCAGTAATGGCGGCCACTTCGTTGGCGATCGCCGTTAGCGCGTCGTGGCGGGCATAATCCTCACGCACCAGCGCCGCGCGTTGCCGATAGATCGGCTGTTGCAGAATGCGCATCGTCGCCGCCAGGATCTGTTCGGCGGTCGGCGTACTGGTGTGCAGGCAGATGCCGCAGCCGGCGGCCACCACGCGCGCGGCCGCCTCCAGCTTGTCCTCGCCGGTGCCGGCGACGATCAGCGGCACGCCGCAGTCCAGCGCATAGTTGATCGAGCCGTAACCGCCGTTGGTGATCAGCAGCGCCGTCTCCGGCAGCCAGCGTCCGAAGGAGATAAACTCCCGCACTCTGGCATTGCCCGGCAGTGCCTCCATCAGCGCTTCCGTCGCCCGTCCGCCGGTCGTGGCCAGCACTCGCACCGGCAAATGCGCCAGCGCTTGCAGCGTCGGCACGATCAGCTGATGCAAATCGACATTGGCCAACGTGCCCTGAGACACGATTACCAGCGGCCGGCGGTCGTCCGCCTCCCACAGCGTCTCTTCCGCCGCCGGCAGGCAGCCGCTGCGCAGCGGGCCGACGAAGCGCACGCCGCTCGGCAGGTCGTCACGCTCATATTCCAGCGCCGTGGTAGCCAGCTGCAGGAAACGCTCGCAGCCGCCGATCAGCGCATCGGTGAACGGGCGATCCAGCGCCCGCCCGCCCGCCTGCACCAGCGCGGTATCGAAGCTCTGCTGTACTTCATCGAGCAGCACGCGCGTTTCTTCATCTACCAGCTGCTCACGGGTCAACGCCTTCGGCAGCAGCGCCGGCGGGATACGCGGGCCATAAAAAATAGCATCGCGCGAAGAATACGACAGCGGCGTAACGCCGATACCGAAGACCGGCGGCCGCTCGGCGGACTGCAGCAGCGGCAGCACGCCGTAGAAGCAGTTCTCCACCATCAGCAGATCGGTCTTTTCGGCGGCGATGGCCGCACGCAGCTGCCGATCCAGCAGCGGGATCGGTGCGGCGAAGAAATCCTTCAGCGCCAGCGCCATCTGCGCATTACCCGGCGGCAGCGCGGCGCGCGCCGGGAAGTGCTCTTCCAGGTGGCGATAGTCGAAATCCACCTGCGCGTCGAACGGCACGAAGTTCGCGCCCGCCGCCTCGGCGCGTTCGCGAAACAGCGCGCCGGTCATCACCCGCACCTGATGCCCCTGGGCAATCAGGTGGCGAGCGATGGCTAACATCGGGTAGACGTGCCCCGGAGTGGCGACCGCCGCCATCAGTATCCTTGCCATAATGCTCCTTTACGCTTCTGCGTTGGCCGGCTTCAGCGCCAGATTGGCGCACACCGGGTTGCTCTGAATATGCACGCGCTGCAAATGACGCGCGGAACGGGCGGTAAAACCCTCACGGCCGTGCAACAGCGAGAAGTTGTCCGCCACCACCACGTCGCCCTGCTGCCACTGATGGGCATAATAGTGACGCGGATCGTACAGGTGCTGCTGCAAAGTGTGATGGAACTGTTCCTGCTGCTGTTCCGGCACACCGTGATATTCCAGCGCATGCTGGTTGAGGAATTTTTTCCCCTCCGTCGGCGGTTCATTGTAGCGCATGATTAACCCCCTGCCGTTCGGGTGCTGCACCACCAGCGGCGAACAGACTTCACCGCCGTAATGCACCACCTGCTTGATGCGGTAGGTGATCGAGACCGACAGCCACTGATCCAGCAGCGCTTCGTCCGCATTGGCCAACAGCCGCGTGGTGTCGACGAAGGTGGTGCATCCGCCTTCGTCCTGAGAGGGTGCCGCCACGCAGTGGAACAGCTGGAACTCGGGGATGGTCGGCTTATACATGCCATCCCAATGCAGCGGGACGTAGCTGCTGTCGAAGATATGATCCTTGGCGTCCGGATGTTCCTTCACGTCCAGCACCGCACCGAACGGCCACATCATGATTTCGCCCCACTGTTCGGCATAGCGAGTCAGGACTTCCGCCTCGTTGAAACCGGAGTCGAATCCGCGCAGCACCAGCAAGTGGTGTTCCTGCGCCAGCGTTCGCAGCGCCGCCACCGGCAGATCGCCGATCTTTTGCCCCGGATGCTGCGGCGTCAGGATCGCGCCGAACGGGGTATTCGGTTGGATATGGCAATTAAGCGGTTGGTTGTTCATCGGTGATTCTCCTTGCATCGAATGTGCTGCTCACACGGCAACGTGCCGTTAAAAACGCGCCCGCCAGGATTTCGGGCGCAAAAGCCTGCGACGGCCTCAGGCCATCTGTGGCTGCTCGATCAGGTAATGGCTCGGCGTGCCGCGGATCTCCACTAGTTCGCCGTCCAGGCTCTGCGCATCTTTACGCTTCATCAGCACGAACTGGCCGTTCACGTTGGCCGCCACGCCGTGCCACGGCGTCAGCCAGTCGTCTTTGGTCGGCATCATGTGGATGCCCATTTTCAAGCTGTCGACCGGCTGCGGGTGAATCGACAGGCGGATCGCTGCCGGGAAATGTTGCGCCAGCAGGTTGCCCCAGGCCCAGCTGCGTTGGATCACGCCGCAGGCGCGCTGCTTGGCGTCCTTCTGCAGCGCGGCGTTGGAACCGCTGTAGCCCGGCAGCTGACTGTCTTCATACAGGAAGCGCGTGATGGCGCGGTACAGCGAGAGGCCCTGTTCGTCCTGCATCAGCTGTTGCTTGATCGCCTCTTCCGATTCGGCGTAGCCCTCCACCAACAGCCGGCGCAGCAGATCGTAATCGTCGGTATGCTCCGCCAGGCCTTTGACGTCGCCGAGGTTGAACACGCTCAGGTGCGTCGCGCCCACTTCATGCAGCAGGCCTTCAATCTCGCGCTGATAGTGGTTGATCGCTTCGTCGCTGACGCGGATCAGATCGCCGAACACGTGGCCGTCGGAGCAGATAACGATATGCGCACCCGGCGGATAATAGAGTTGAATACGCTGGCACAGCGAATTGAGAAAGATCAGCGACAGCCGCTCCGCCATGTCCGGCACCGCGCCGATCACCTTGTTGGTGTTGGGCGACTTGGTCGGAAAGGCCGGCAGTACGAATTCGATGCGCTGCTCGTTTTCAATGAATGCCCGAATGCGCGGCAATTGCACCTGAGTGACCCGCTGTTCTTCTTCGGCAATTGAGGTGTCGCCACCGGGGAAACGGCGGCGGTATTGCAATAATTCACGTAGGATTTTTAACGCTATTTCATCTTTCTGAACGCTGTCCACAATGTGCTCCTGTTGCGATGCGGCGCGGGTGTATTATTGAAAAGCGCAATAAGATTTATCAAAAAGAGAAAAAACCTCTGCGTGATAATAATTAGCCCGGCGTTTATATGCTTCAGGCAATATAGAAGAGATGGTGCTATATTATTAGCCCGTATAATTCACAATCTTGGTTAAGTTGTGCTTAACAAACTATGAGCAATATTTTAAAACGCATGGCCATTTTCTCAAAAGTGGTCGATTGCGGCGCATTCAGCATGGCGGCAAAAGAATTGGGCATGACGACCTCGGCCGTGAGCCAACATATTCGCCAGTTGGAGGAACATCTGGGCATTCAATTACTGTTGCGGTCGACGCGTTCATTGAGTCTGACCGAAGCCGGATTGTGCTTTTATGAAGATTGCCTGCTGATGATCCACGCCGCCGAACGCGGCCAACAACGGATCGCCGCGCTGCGTGGCGAACTGGTGGGTGAACTGCGCGTCGCCACCTCGACCGAATTCGCCACCCACTATCTGGTGCCGGCGCTGCAGAGCTTCCTCGACGAGCACCCGCGGCTCACGCTGCGGCTGGAAATCCACGATGAAAAGATAGACCTGATCGCGCAACGCATCGATCTGGCGATACGCGGTGGCGTGCTGGCCGACTCCAGCTACGTTTCCACGCGGCTGGCGCGCTGCCGCGAAGTGCTGTGCGCCTCGCCGGCCTACCTGGCGCACCACGGCGTGCCGGATTCGCCGCAGGCGCTGACGCATCACCACTGGGTGACCTTTACACCGCTCGGCAACCCGCAGTTTGTTCGTCTGATCCATCGCGACGGCAGTGAACACCGCATGCGCATGACCGGGCGCTTGTTCACCAACAGCGGTATGGCGATGAAGGAGTTGGCGCTGACCGGCAAGGGTATCATTCGCAATTTCTTCGCCAACGTTGAGCGTGAGTTGCTCAGCGGCGAGCTGATTGAAATATTGCCCGACTGGCGATTACCAGAAATAAATTGCTATGCCATTATGCCGCGTCGGGAGATTCAGCCATTAAAAGTCCGACGATTGCTGGAGCATATGAAGCTTTATTTAAAGGAGAAAGGATTAAACGCCTTAGAACATATTCGGCAGGAATAAAATAAGAAACATCTGCAACACCTGTTATTGTAATTATTGTAATCACCTTGCCAACGCCAGGCCTTATTTAGATTGCAGGCTAATGATACCTTGATTAATGACTTTTCGTCAGCTTATATAATTAATGACACCGACGCTATTTCAAATACTCAGAATAAATTTGACTTTAGTTAGCAGAAAATTTGAATATGCGCAGAGTTTTATTTTCAATGCCATGCGAATGCCCAAAAAAAACGGGAAGCCTGAGCTCCCCGTTGTCATCCGCCGGCGCCTGTCAGTCTATCTGACGAACGTCCACGCGCAGCTCTTTCGGCACTTCGAACACGATGTTCTCTTCACGCCCGCTGATTTCATGCACGTCCATACCGCCCAGCGCTTTCAGGCGAGAGATCACCTCCTGCACCAGCACGTCCGGCGCTGAGGCACCGGCGGTAACGCCGATATGGCGCGCCCCGCTCAGCCAGCTCTCCTGAATATCCGCCGCCGAATCGATAAGATAAGCCGGTTTGCCGACGCGCTGCGCCAGTTCCGCCAGTCGGTTGGAGTTGGAGGAGTTTTTTGACCCCACCACCAGCACCACGTCCGCATCGCCGGCCAGGTTACGCACCGCTTCCTGACGGTTGGTGGTGGCGTAGCAAATGTCATCCTTGCGCGGGCCGATAATGCTCGGGAAACGCTGGCGCAGGGCGTCGATCACGTCCGAGGTATCATCTACCGACAGCGTGGTCTGCGTCATGAAGCACAGGTTGCTTTCATCTTTCACCTGCAGCTTCCACACGTCTTCCGGCGACTCGACCAGGTACATGCCGCCCTGCGGGTTGCTGTACTGGCCCATGGTGCCTTCCACCTCCGGGTGCCCGGCGTGGCCGATCAGAATCGCTTCGGTGCCGCGGCGGCTGGCGCGCGCCACTTCCATATGCACCTTGGTCACCAGCGGGCAAGTGGCGTCGAACAGCATGGTCAGATCGCGCGCCTTGGCTTCGGCACGCACCGCCTGAGAAACGCCGTGCGCCGAGAAGATCAGGATAGAGCCGTCCGGCACTTCCGCGATCTCTTCGATAAACACCGCGCCGCGCTCACGCAGGCTGTCGACCACGTAGCGGTTGTGCACCACTTCATGCCGCACGTAGATCGGTGCGCCATACAGTTCCAGCGCGCGTTCCACGATGCTGATCGCACGATCAACCCCGGCGCAGAAGCCGCGCGGGTTAGCCAGCAATATTTGCATGCATCTCCTCCTGCTGCGGATCGATCTCCAGCACTTCGATATCGAAGGTCACCGGATGGCCCGCCAGCGGATGGTTGAAATCGACGGTGATCGAATCTTCCGCCACCGCGCGCACCACGCCCGGCATTTCACTGCCGTCGATGGCGGTAAACAGCATGATGGTGCCCACGTCCGGCACGCCGGTTTCCGCGAAGTCGCGGCGCGAGAAGAACTGGACCAGATCCGGGTTCTCCGCGCCGAACGCCGCTTCCGGCTGCAGGGTAAAGGCGCATTTGTCGCCCGCGCGCAGGCCAAGCAGCTGCGCTTCCAGCGGTGCCGACAGGCTGCCGTCACCCAGGCGGAACAGCGCCGGCTTGCCGCTGCTGCGGGTGGATTCGGCGGTCGAACCGTCTTCCAGTTTCAGCGTAAAGTGAACCAGCACCGCGCTGTCACTGATAACCTGAGCCGTCATATTACTCACCTTTACTCTTTGCGTCTTTGTTCGCCGGCGACAGGAAACCTTCCAGCACGATCATCGCCGCGCCCACGCAGATGAAGCTGTCCGCCAGATTGAAGGTCGGGTAGTGCCAGTCACCGACGTAGAAGTCGATGAAATCGACCACGAAACCGTGCCACAGGCGATCGAACAGATTGCCCAACGCCCCGCCGATAATAAAGGCGTAGGCGATGTTGTTCAGCTTCTGCTGCGCGGTGCTGCGGTACATCATCACCAGCAGCACCGCAACGATGGCGATGGCGATGCCGGCGAAGAACCAGCGCTGCCAGCCGCCATGGTCGGCCAGGAAGCTGAACGCAGCGCCGTAGTTGCGCGCGTAAAACAGGTTGAACGACGGGATCAACGGCTGGGACTGGCCCAGCGTAAAGTTAGCGAGGATCCACTGCTTGCTGCCAAAATCCAGCGCCAGCACCGCCACCACAACCCACAGCCAACGCAGGCCGGTCGAACAAATTGATTTACTCATCAGGCGCGAGTTCTCAGGCAAAGTTACGCTTCTCGCCGTCACCGGCGACGTTGCTCACACAGCGGCCGCAGATGTCTGCGTGTTCCGCCACCAGGCCGATATCGGTGGTGTAATGCCAGCAGCGCGGGCACTTCTCACCCGGTGCCGTGCTGAAGGCGATCTTCAGCCCTTTCAGCAGCTCGGAAGCCTGCGCGTCGGCCGGCGCATCCGCCAATGGCGCAACGCTTGCCGCAGAGGTCAGCAGCACGAAACGCAACTCATCCTGCAGGCTGTTCAGGCGCGCCGCCAGCTCGCTGTCGGCATACAGCGTTACCGCCGCTTCCAGCGAACCGCCGAGGCGCTTGTCGGCACGCGCCTGCTCCAGCACCTTATTCACTTCGCCGCGCACTTTCAGCAGCTCGGCCCAGAAAGCGTCGTTCATCGGCTCGCCTTCCGCCAGCCCGAACAGGCCGTCGTACCACTCTTCGGTGAACACGTACTGCGCGCGTTTGCCCGGCATGAAGCCCCAGATCTCGTCCGCAGTGAACGACATGATCGGCGCCATCCAGCGCACCAGCGCTTCCACGATGTGATACAGCGCGGTCTGGCAGCTGCGGCGGGCGACGCTGTCGCTCTTCGCGGTGTACTGACGATCCTTGATGATATCCAGGTAGAAGGAGCCCATCTCGACCGAGCAGAACTGCATCAGACGCTGCACCACTTCATGGAAATCGTAGTTGGCGTAAGCCTGTTCAATATCCTGCTGCGCCGCCAGCGCACGGCCGACCGCCCAGCGATCCAGCACTACCATGTCTTCCGGCGCCACGCAGTCGGTGCTCGGCTCGAACCCGTTCAGGTTGGCCAACAGGAAACGCGCGGTGTTGCGGATGCGGCGATAAGAATCAGCGGAACGCTTGAGGATCTCGTCGGAGACTGCGATTTCGCCGGTGTAATCGGTCGATGCCACCCACAGACGCAGAATGTCACCGCCCAGCTTGTTCATCACGTCCTGCGGGCTGACGGTGTTACCGATCGACTTGGACATCTTGCGGCCCTGGCCGTCGACGGTGAAGCCGTGGGTCAGCACTTCTTTATAAGGCGCCTTGCCTTTCATCGCGGTGGAGATCATCAGCGATGACATGAACCAACCGCGGTGTTGGTCGGAGCCTTCCAGATACATGTCGGCGCTGTGGCCCTGGAACTCAGGGCGCACGTCGACCACCGAAGCGTGAGTGGAACCGGAATCGAACCACACGTCCAGCGTATCCGGCACTTTCACGTAGTCGGCGGCTTCCGCGCCGAGGATGTCGGCCGCGTCCAGATCCCACCAGGCCTGAATGCCGTCTTGCTCGACGCGCTTGGCCACTTCTTCCATCAGCTCAACGGTGCGCGGGTGCAGCTGCTCGGTTTCTTTGTGCACGAACAGTGACATCGGCACGCCCCAGGTGCGCTGACGCGAGATGCACCAGTCCGGGCGGTTGGCCACCATCATTTCGATGCGCGCCTGGCCCCAATCCGGGATCCACTGCACGCCTTTGATCTCTTCCAGCGACTGCTGACGCAGGCCTTTCTGATCCATGCTGACGAACCATTGCGGCGTGGCGCGGAAGATGATCGGCGTCTTGTGGCGCCAGCAGCACGGATAGCTGTGCAGGAACTTCTCGACGTGCAGCAGTGCGCCTTTCTCACGCAGCAGGTCGACGATCAGATCGTTGGCCTTGAAGACGAACTTGCCGTCCAGCAGCGGGTAGGTGCCGGTCAGGTAGCAACCGTTCGGCCCTACCGGGTTGGCCACTTCCAGGCCGTATTTCTGGCCGATCACGAAGTCGTCCGGGCCGTGGCCTGGCGCGGTGTGCACCGCACCGGTACCGGCGTCCAGCGTCACGTGCTCGCCGAGGATCGCCGGCACGTCGAAGTCCATGAACGGGTGTTTGAAGCGCAGCAGCTCCAGATCGGCGCCTTTGCAGCTGCCCAGCACCGTCCATTCGGTGATGCCGGCGCGTTTCATCACGCTTTCTACCAGCTCGGCCGCCAGGATCAGGCACTGGCCGTCAACCTGCACCAGCTGATAGGTGAAGTCCGGGTGCAGCGAGATCGCGCGGTTGGCCGGCAGGGTCCACGGAGTGGTGGTCCAGATAACCAGGGAGATAGTCCCGTTGAAGTGGCTCACGCCGAACTTGGCCGCCACGGCAGCCGCGTCGGCCGCATGGAAGCTCACGTCGATCGACGGCGAAGTCTTGTCGTAGTACTCCACTTCCGCTTCCGCCAGCGACGATCCGCAGTCGGTGCACCAGTGAACCGGCTTGGCGCCTTTCAGCAGGTGGCCGTTGCTGATGATCTTGCCCAGCGCGCGGATGATGTTGGCTTCGGTTTTGAAGTCCATGGTCAGGTATGGGCGATCCCAGTCGCCCAGCACGCCCAGGCGGATGAAGTCCTTCTTCTGGCCTTCAACCTGCTCGGCCGCGTACTCGCGGCACTTCTGGCGAAACTCGGCCGCCGTCAGCTTCTCGCCCGGTTTGCCGTACAGCTGTTCAACCTTCAGTTCGATAGGCAGGCCGTGGCAGTCCCAACCCGGCACATAAGGCGAGTCGAAGCCGGCCATCCCTTTCGACTTGATGATAATGTCTTTGAGAATCTTGTTAACCGAGTGACCAATGTGAATGCTGCCGTTCGCATACGGAGGGCCGTCATGCAAAATGAAGGTTTTTTTGCCCTTTTTGGCAGTACGAATAATCCCGTACAGATCCTGTTCATACCAACGTTGCAGCATGCCAGGCTCGCGCTTGGCGAGATCGCCGCGCATCGGGAACCCTGTTTCCGGCAAGTTCAGGGTATTCTTGTAGTCACTCATTAGATTCTCGGTTCCGTTTTCGGCTATAGAGATTAAACCGGTGTCTGTAGCCCGAAGAACTTCCGGGCCGTCACCACATCATTGGCGATTTGCTGCTTCAGGGCATCGAGCGAAGCAAACCGTTGTTCATTACGCAATTTTGCGCGGAGCACCACCTCAATATGGCGCCCGTAAAGATCCATTGTGACATCCAGCAGATGCACTTCCAGCTGCTGGCGCACGCCGGCGACGGTCGGGCGCGTACCGATATTGGCCACGCCCGGCAGCGGCTGCGGCCCCAGGCCGTACACTTCTACCGCATACACCCCTTTCACCGGCGCTACCAGACGCTTGAGCGGCAAATTGGCGGTCGGGAAGCCGATGGTGCGGCCCAGCTCGTCGCCGTGCACTACGCGCCCGGAAATGCTGTACGGGTGGCCCAGCAGGGTCTCCGCCAGCGGCAGATCGTCCTCGCTCAGTGCGGTGCGGATCGCGGTGCTGCTGATGCGCCGCTCGCCTTCGCGGAAGGTCGGGGTGCTGACCACCTCGAAGCCGTACTCTTTTCCGGCCTGCTGCAATAGCGAAAAATCGCCCTGACGCCCGGCGCCAAAGCGAAAATCATCCCCCACCATCAGGAATTTGACGCCCAGTTTTTCCACCAGCAGCTCGGCGACGAACGCCTGCGCGGTGTTGGCGGCAAAACGCGGATCGAACTTGACGCACAGCAGGTAGTCGACGCCCGCCTGCGCCAGGTAGTTGGCCTTGTCGCGCAAGCGCGTCAAGCGGGCCGGCGCCTTGTCTGCGGCGAACATCTCCAGCGGCTGCGGCTCAAAGATCATGACCATCACCGGCAGCCCGAGGCGTTTCCCTTGTTGCTTCAACTGCTCCAGCAGCGCCTGATGACCGCGGTGTACGCCGTCAAAGTTGCCGATGGTGAGCACGCAACCATGGTGGCGCGCCCGGATATTGTGAATGCCGCGAATTAGCTCCATAGCTGGCTCAAAACAGTGGAAATCGGCGGATTATACCTTGTACAGCCGGTAAGGTTAACCCGCGATTGGTGCCTTTATGTAATAGACATACCATACCGGAGATAATCTGCGCGTGAAACGGCTTCGCCGCAGTTTATCCGGCGCTGCCGGGCCGATTCTCGACCGCGGCCAACGGCTTGCGTCCGCCGCGGCAAAACATTGGCGAATTTTCTCGCGAAACACTGTATTCCCAAGAGCGAAGCTGGTAAAATCCTGCGCCATCACAACGTAGCGAGTGCCGCCTGTACAAACGGCGCTTATTTGCACAAATCCATTGACAAACGAAGGCTAAAAGGGCATATTCCTCGGCCTTTGAATTGTCCTCAATAGAATATATTTGGGAGTTGGACCTTGGCTAATATCAAATCAGCTAAGAAACGCGCCGTACAGTCTGAGAAACGCCGCAAGCATAACGCTAGCCGTCGCTCAATGGTGCGTACCTTCATCAAGAAGGTAGACGCAGCTATCGCAGCTGGCGACAAAGAAGCAGCACAAACTGCATTCCTGGTAATGCAGCCACTGGTGGACCGTCAGGCAGCTAAAGGCCTGATCCACAAAAACAAAGCAGCGCGTCATAAGTCAAACCTGACTGCACGCATCAACGCAATGCAATAAGCATTTCGTTATCTGCTTGATAAAAAAACCGGCTCAGGCCGGTTTTTTTACGCCCTGCGTTCACTGAACCGCTAGCAGGAAAACAGCGCCGAAAAGTCTTTGTTGCACACGCGCTGCACCGCCGGATGCTGGATCATGCGCTCGGCGAAGATGATGTAATACTCCTCCTGCACGCTGTCGATGCGCCCAATCTCCACCACGTTGTCACCGTTGTAGGTATCCTGCGCATACAGCGTCGGCGCCACGAAAATCGCATTGTGGTACATGCCGAAGGCCTTCATCAGCGCCGCATCGTCGAACTCGCCCAAGATCTCCACCTGAATGCCCTGCGTATTGAACCAGTTGAGCAGCTTGCGCCCCAGCATCGAGCGGCGGCCGGGGATCAGCAGCTTGCGCTGCTCCAGGCAGGCCGGGAACGGCAGCTCCGGCGCCGGCTGGCGGCAGAAGAAGCTGATGCCGCACTCGCCCAGCTTCAGCGAGAACAGCCCTTCCTGCTGGCTGGAGTCTACCGGGCAATCCGACAGGATCATATCCAGCTTGTGCTGGCTGAGCTGCTCCAACAGCATCTCGTGCGTCGATTCAAAACAGCGCAGGTGGATCTGTTCGTTATCCACCACTACCGCCGTTTCCAACACCTGGCTGACCAGGCGCTTCGACAGCGCGTCCGCCACGCCAACGTCGAACAGCAGGTTTGACTCTTTGCGGTAGTTGACGATATCCAGCATTTCCTGGCTGAGCATAAACATCTTGTCGGCATAGCGGAACACCAGCTGCCCCAGCTCCGAAGGCACCAACCCGCGCCCCTGGCGTTTGAACAGCTTGCCGTCCAACCGCTCCTCCAGCGCTTTGATCTGGCCGGTGATGGTCTGCGGCGTCAAAAACAACGCTTCGGCGGCACCGACCACGGAACCGGCCTTGCAGACCTGCCAGAAATAGTAAAGGTGATTAAAGTTGATATGCGACATCCTCACGAGCGGCTCTCCTTAACAACGTTTCGCAGCGGCAAACGGTGTGCCTTGACGAGCGACAAACTTCCTTTCCCTGCTTCAGACAACGTATAGCCCCATTAGTCCCAACGAAGAACGGCCGAAGGTGCACATATTTTATACCGCACAGCTCCGACCAGCCATTTTATTGTGTGCCCTTATCGGGCACACGCAGGATTAACGCACCCGCGGCAACGCCAGACGCAGCAGCCCATACCCTGCCACCGCCGCCGCAGTGGAGCCCAACAGGATCCCCAGGCGGGAATAGGTGCTGAGCGCCGCATCCGCATCGCCAAACGCCAGCGAGGCGATGAAAATCGACATGGTGAAACCAATACCACAGAGCACCGAAACGGCAAACACCTGTTTAAAACCGATCCCCTCAGGCAAGCGGGCGATGCCCATTTTCACCGCCAGCAGGCTGAAGAGGAAAATCCCCAGCGGCTTGCCGATAAACAGCCCGGCCGCAATCCCGACCGGCAACAGCGACGTCAACCCTTCCAGCGATACGCCCTGCAAAGAGACCCCGGCGTTGGCGAAAGCGAACAGCGGCAGGATCATAAACGCGACCCAAGGGTGCAGCTCATGTTCCAGCGTCTCCGACGGCGACGGCCCCTTCTTGACGTTCAGCGGGATCATAAAGCCGACGATCACCCCGGCCAGCGTCGCGTGTACCCCGGACTTGAGGATAGCTACCCACAACACCAGGCCGACCATCATGTACAGCGAGGTTTTACCCACGCCACGCCAGTTCATCACCGCCAGCAGCACCGTCGCCGCCGCCGCCACGCCCAGCGCCACCATCGACACTTCATGGGTGTAGAACAGCGCGATGATGATAATCACGCCCAGGTCATCGATGATCGCCAACGCCAGCAGGAACACTTTCAGGCTGGTCGGCACACGGTTGCCCAGCAGCGCCATTACGCCCAGCGCGAAGGCGATATCGGTCGCGGCCGGGATCGCCCAGCCCTGGCGGGTGACGTCATCCGCGCCGTTGAACAGCAAATAAATTAGCGCCGGCGCCAGCATGCCGCCCAGCGCGGCGATCGCCGGAAACACCGCCTTGTCGCGCCCGGACAGCGAGCCTTGCATCAGCTCGCGCTTGACCTCGAGCCCCACCACCAGGAAGAAGATGGCCATCAGGCCGTCGTTGATCCACAGCAGCAGCGGCTTGGCGATCTCCAGCGAAGCAATCTTCACCATCACCGGCAGGTTAAGGAATGCCTGATAGATCCCCTGCGCCGGGCTGTTGGCCATGATCAGGGCGACGATCGCCGCCGCGATCAGAATGATGCCGCCCGCGGCTTCCTGACGTAAAAATTGACGAATGATGTTGGTCACAATACGTCTCTCCAAATCTGTGCAGGGCGTAGCGCCCTGCGAACCACAGTCATGAAGTGAGTATAGAGGGCGTTTTAGTTCGAAAAAATAAGTTTATAAATGCTAAATAACTCGATAAAACCGATCAAAAGCACGAATAAGTCACATTATTTATAGGGAATTAGTGGTGCAACATGCAAATAAAAACCCCGGGACAGACGCCCGGGGTTCTAATATAAACCAGCAGAAACAGCAGGTTAGCGAGTCAGGTCGTCAAAGAACTTTTTCACCCCGTCGAAGAAGCTCTTCGATCGCGGGCTGTTCTTGTCACCGGACGGGCCACCCAGGCTCTCTTCCAGCTCGCGCAGCAGTTGCTTCTGCTTGTCGTTCAGATTGACCGGGGTTTCCACCACTACGCGGCACAGCAGGTCACCCTGGCTGCCGCCACGCACCGATTTCACGCCCTTGCCGCGCATGCGGAACAGTTTGCCGGTTTGGGTCTCCGAAGGCACCTTCAGTTTCACCCGGCCGTCCAGCGTCGGCACTTCAATCTCACCGCCCAGCGCCGCCATGGCGAAGTTGATCGGCACTTCACAGTACAGGTTGTTGCCTTCGCGCTCGAAGATCGGGTGCGCCTTCACCTGCACCTGAACGTACAGATCGCCCGCCGGTGCGCCGTGCTCGCCGGCTTCGCCTTCACCCGCCAGGCGGATGCGGTCACCGGTATCGACGCCGGCCGGAATTTTCACCGACAGCGTTTTGGATTTTTCTACCCGGCCGTGGCCGTGGCACTTGTTGCACGGATCTTTGATGATCTGACCGCGGCCATGGCAGTGCGGACACGCCTGCTGCACGGTGAAGAAGCCCTGACGCATCTGCACCTGGCCCTGGCCGTGACAGGTTGGACAGGTCACCGGCGAGCTGCCCGGCTTGGCGCCGCTGCCGTGGCAGACGTCGCACTCTTCCAGCGTCGGGATGCGGATCTCTTTGGTGACGCCACGTACCGCTTCCTCGAGGGTCAGCTCCATGTTATAGCGCAGATCGGAACCGCGGCTGGCGCGCTGACGGCGGCCTCCGCCGAAGATGTCGCCAAACACGTCGCCAAAGATATCGCTGAAGTCGGCACCGCCGCCAAAGCCGCCGCCGCCCATGCCGCCCTGTTCAAAGGCCGCGTGCCCATACTGGTCGTAGGCCGCGCGCTTTTGGTCGTCGGTCAGGACTTCGTAAGCTTCTTTAACTTCTTTAAACTTGGTTTCGGCGTCTTGTTCCTGGTTGCGGTCAGGATGGTATTTCATCGCCAGACGTTTGTACGCCTTTTTGATCTCACGTTCATCCGCCGTCTTGCTGACGCCGAGAATCTCGTAATAGTCTTTCTTCGCCATTCTTTCGCTTACCCTTAACATGCGTGCACGGGCGCAGAGTTGCCTCGACGCCCGTGCTGGTTTCCGGGAGCGGCATCTCGGCCGCCCCGTGCCCGCTTAAGGGCGATTATTTTTTGTCTTTAACTTCTTCGAACTCAGCGTCAACCACGTCGTCGTCTTTCTGCGCCGCGTTGTCCGCGCCGGCGTCAGCACCCTGCTGAGCCTGCTGCGCCTGGGCCATTTCCAGCAGTTTGCCGGAAACCTGCACCAGAGCCTGAGTCTTCGCTTCGATCTCGGCTTTATCTTCGCCTTTCACCGCCGCTTCCAGATCTTTCAGCGCCGCTTCGATCGCCGTTTTGTCTTCCGCCGGCAGTTTGTCGCCCGCTTCTTCCAGCTGCTTGCGAGTGCCGTGGATCAGGTGATCCGCCTGGTTACGTGTCTGTACCAGCTCTTCGAACTTGCGGTCGGCTTCAGCGTTCAGCTCGGCGTCGCGCACCATTTTCTGGATTTCGTCTTCGTTCAGGCCAGAAGATGCCTTGATGGTGATCTTCTGCTCACGACCGGTGTTCTTGTCTTTGGCAGACACGTGCAGGATGCCGTCGGCATCGATATCGAAGGTCACTTCGATCTGCGCCATGCCGCGCGGTGCCGCCTGAATGCCGTCCAGGTTGAACTGGCCCAGAGATTTGTTATCGCTGGCGCGCTTACGCTCACCCTGCAGCACGTGGATGGTTACCGCAGACTGGTTGTCTTCAGCGGTAGAGAACACCTGGCTGTGCTTGGTCGGGATCGTGGTGTTTTTGGTGATCAGCGGCGTCATCACGCTGCCCATGGTTTCGATACCCAGCGACAGCGGGGTCACGTCCAGCAGCAGAACGTCCTTCACATCACCGGCCAACACGCCGCCCTGTACCGCAGCGCCCACGGCAACCGCTTCGTCCGGGTTCACGTCTTTACGCGGCTCTTTGCCGAAGAAGTCTGCGACTTTCTTCTGCACCATTGGCATACGGGTCTGGCCGCCCACCAGGATCACGTCCTGAATGTCGGAAACCGACAGGCCTGCGTCTTTCAGCGCCACTTTCAGCGGCTCGATAGAGCGCGCCACCAGATCTTCAACCAGCGACTCGAGTTTGGCGCGAGTCACTTTGATGTTCATGTGTTTTGGACCGGTCGCGTCTGCAGTGATGTACGGCAGGTTAACGTCGGTCTGCTGAGCGGAAGACAGTTCGATCTTCGCTTTCTCAGCGGCTTCTTTCAGACGCTGCATCGCCAGCGGATCGTTGCGCAGATCGATACCCTGATCTTTCTTGAACTCTTCCACCAGGTAGTTGATCAGACGGCTGTCGAAGTCTTCGCCACCCAGGTGGGTATCACCGTTGGTCGCCAGTACTTCGAAGGTTTTTTCGCCGTCAACGTCGTCGATTTCGATGATGGAGATATCGAAAGTACCGCCGCCCAGGTCATAAACCGCGATGGTGCGGTTGCCGACTTCTTTGTCCAGACCGTAGGCCAGGGCCGCAGCGGTCGGTTCGTTGATGATGCGTTTGACTTCCAGACCCGCGATGCGGCCGGCGTCTTTGGTCGCCTGACGCTGGGCGTCGTTGAAGTAAGCCGGTACGGTGATAACCGCTTCAGTTACCGGTTCGCCCAGGTAATCTTCCGCCGTTTTCTTCATTTTCTTCAGCACTTCCGCAGAGATCTGCGGCGGAGCCATTTTCTGGCCTTTCACTTCCAGCCAGGCGTCGCCGTTGTCGGCTTCGACGATTTTGTACGGCATGATCGCTTTGTCGCGCTGCGCTTCTTCATCCTGGAAGCGGCGACCGATCAGGCGCTTGATGGCAAACAGGGTGTTTTCAGGGTTGGTCACTGCCTGACGCTTAGCCGGCTGGCCAACCAGAGTTTCACCGTCCTGGGTATAGGCGATAATAGAAGGAGTGGTGCGGTCGCCCTCGGCGTTTTCCAGCACGCGTGCCTTGGCACCATCCATAATTGCTACGCAAGAGTTGGTAGTACCCAGGTCGATACCAATAATTTTACCCATCTAAACGTCTCCACTAAAAAATTCATAATCAGTCAGGTTGCTAACCTATATGCGGGCGATTTTTTGCTTTTCAACTGCCCGATATCTCAGTGCGACCCGCGGTTAGCAACTGCGGTTGCAAATAAGATGGGGCCATCCAATCCGGCATCAAGGGGCAAGGCGAAAAAAATTTCTTTTTTTATCGTCATTCAGATCATTGTTTCCGGCTGCGGGGATCATTATGATGCGCGCGCTCTGGTGGAAAACTTCGATTTTTTGGCCATTCAGACCATTTATTATTTTACTTCGCTGTTTCCGTTAATTTTCTGTTATCGCAGAGGACTTATGCACACCAACAAGTTGGCGAATCCCGGCCCTCTCGGCCTGATGGGCTTCGGGATGACCACCGTCTTGCTGAACCTGCACAACGCGGGCTTTTTCCCACTGAACTCCGCCATCATCAGCATGGGGATTTTCTTCGGTGGCCTGGCCCAGATCCTGGCCGGTCTGCTGGAATACAAGAAGGGCAACACCTTCGGCATGACCGCTTTCACCGCCTACGGCAGCTTCTGGCTGAGCCTGGTCGGCCTGCTGCTGCTGCCGCGTCTGGGCCTGGCTGAGGCCACCGAGGCGCACGTGCTGGGCATCTACCTGGCGCTGTGGGGCGTCTTCACCCTGTTCATGTTCTTCGGCACCCTGGCCGCCAACCGCGTGCTGCAGTTCGTGTTCGCCAGCCTCACGCTGCTGTTCGCCCTGCTGGCCGTCGGCAACATCACCGGCAATCACGCACTGCTGACCTTCGCTGGCTATGAAGGCATCATCTGCGGCGCCAGCGCCATTTACCTGGCGATGGCCGAAGTGCTCAACGAGCAATACGGCCGCACCGTGCTGCCGATTGGCGAGCCGGCTCCGGCCCGCGTCGCGGCCTCGCCGGTCACGGCATAATCGCCCTTCCCTGATGAAAAAGCCCTGCAGTGCAGGGCTTTTTTTTGGTTCATCGCGCTTTACCGGGGAACGCTGCTTTGATTTTCAGGAAGAAGTAAGCGTTATCCCGGTATCCATAGGCCATCCGCTTCATCACTTTTATCTTATTGTTCATCCCTTCCAGCACGCTGGTATTCAACCTGTGTCTGGCACTCGCGATGATGCCACCGGCATACCCTTTCAGTTTCTCGGCGAAGTGTTGCAACGCCTTGATTCCGCTTTCCTGAGACTGCCTGTACCAGCTTACCCAGCGTCTCTGCGCCTCTTGTTCACTCGGGGCGTACCACAGTTCTTTCAGCGCTGTTTTCATCAGCCAGACCACATTCAACGGCTGATTCGCCTCCAGCAACTCCGTGAGCTTTACCTCATGCCCTTCGGGCAGGTTTTCGGGGTTGCGCAGCAGCAGCCAGCGGCTGCGTTTGATGACCTGACGCGATTTTGGGTTATCACGGAGTTGATTGGCCTGGTCGACGCGGACCCGGTCGATAACCTCCCGGCCATACTTTGCCACCACATGGAACAAGTCATAGACCACTTCCGCCTGCGGGCAGTGATGCCTGACCTCCAGGTCTAACGCCGTATTCATATCCATGGCGACAGACTGGATAGCGGCACAGCCTTCAGCGCCCAGCCAGACGAAGAAGGGGCGGAAGGCCGCTCTGCTGCGGCCTTCGCCCACCCACAACACTTGTTGCGTATCCGCATCCATCACCACGGTGGCATAACGATGTCCTTTGAACAGGGCGAACTCATCCATCACCAGACGGCGGAGGGTATGGCGCTGCGGCTCTGTCCGTTCCCGCAGCAGACGCCGGTAGTCGATATTCTTGACCGTATGCCAGTGCAGGCCGGTGAGTTGTGCAACGTGCTTAATCGGCAGTAAACGGACCAGTGACTCAACCCATACGGATAGTGTCGTGGTATATCTCTGGCGTTCAGGCAACCAGCTGATTTTTTCGGTGGTGACCCCGCAATGGGGGCAACACAGGCGCCGGACGGGGACGTTGAGCCAGACGACCCAATCGAGCAGCTGGCGTTCACGCACTCGGCGGAAGGAAACATCATGCACAACAGGCACCCGCCGTTCACAGCGCCGGCAACAGGGCATGACGGCAGAATCAGGCTGGAGCTGGATAAGCAGGGAGTTGGCAGAAGGATGCGAGAAGGAATTGACGATAAAGCCTTCCCAGAACAGGGAGCAAAGGTTAGCATTCATAGTGACGGCAGTTTTGAAGGTTTAGGGTGTGTTTTGGCGAATACAAACCTAAACGTTCTGACTGCCGTTTTCTATTGGTTCACGCTAAAGCGCGATGAACCTTTTTTTTAGCTGTAGGAATCGGCTCGCCGCTCCCCGGCTTCGCTGTTCAGGTCGCGATGCAGGTAGAAGCCGAGCAGCAGCCCGATGAGCGACAGCGCCAACACGTAGTAAGCGGGCGCTAACGGGGTCAATTTCATGATCAGCGTCACAAAAATAGGGGTTAAACCGCCAAAAATAGCGTACGAGACGTTATATGAGAACGAGATGCCGGTAAACCGCACTTCCGCCGGGAACGCCCGCACCATCACGTACGGCACGGCTCCCACCACGCCTACGCTGAACCCCACCAGCGCATAACAGGCGAACAGCATTTCCGGGCGTACGCCCACCGTCTGATAGAACAGCCAGCTGCAGCCGGCCAGCAGCACACTGCCGACCACCAGCGTTTTGCTGGCGCCGAAGCGATCGGCCGACAAACCGGCGACGATGCAGCCGGCGATCAGCATGATGGTGGCGATGCTGTTGGCCTGCAGCGTCAAGGCCGGCGCAATGCCGAACTGCTTTTGCAGATAGGTCGGGGTCATCAGGATCACCACCACGATGCCGGCGGAGAGCAGCCAGGTCAGCAGCATCGATACCACCACTTCCCGCTTGTGGTTGAGCACCACCGATTTCAGCGGCAGCTCCTCGGCCAGCGCTTTACGCACCTGCATCTCGATGAAGATCGGCGTTTCCTGCAGCCAGCGGCGCAGGTACATCGCCACCAGGCCGAACATGCCGCCCAACAGGAAAGGAATGCGCCAACCGCCGCCGGCAATGCTCTGCGGGCTGAGCGTAGTGTTGATCACCGTCGCCACCACCGAGCCCAGCAGGATGCCCACCGTCAGCCCGGCGGTCAGCGTGCCACAGGCGAAGCCGATGCGCCGGCGCGGCACGTGTTCGGCAACGAAGACCCAGGCGCCCGGCACCTCACCGCCGATCGCCGCCCCCTGCAGCACACGCATCAACAGCAGCAGCAGCGGTGCAGCGATGCCGATGCTGGCGTAGGTCGGCAGCAGGCCCATCGCCAGCGTCGGCAACGCCATCAGCAGAATGCTCAGGGTAAACATCTTCTTGCGGCCGACCAGATCGCCGAAGTGCGCCATCACGATGCCGCCCAGCGGTCGGGCCAGATAGCCGGCGGCGAAAATGCCGAAGGTTTGCACCAGACGTAGCCACTCCGGCATGTCCGCCGGGAAGAACAGATCGCCGACCACGGCGGCGAAGAACACGAAGATGATGAAGTCGTAAAACTCCAGCGCGCCGCCCAACGCGGCCAACGTCAGCGTTTTGTAGTCTTGCCGGTTCAGCCGGCGATTAGTGTCGTGAGGCATAAGGCACCGTCGGTAAAGGCTGTAAAAATAAAAGCCGCAGGCTTTCTGTAAAAGAATCCTTACTATAGCGGCAAATTATTTTCACACCAGACGGACTGAAGCCGATCTCGCAGAATGCTGAAATTTAGAGGTTTATCTCGCGACGCGCGCTCTTTGGCCGAAATGCTGCTACCACCGCGGCGTGCGTTTCGACGTAAGGCCCGTCGAGCAGTTGAATGCAATAAGGCACGCTGGCGAAGATGCCGTGTACCACCGCATTGCCCTGCTCATCCTTTACCCCTTCCAGCGTTTCCTTGATCGACTTCGGTTGGCCGGGCAGGTTGATGATCAGCGCCTGTTTACGGATCGCCCCCACCTGGCGAGAAAGAATTGCCGTTGGCACATAGTGTAGGCTGATCTGACGCATTTGCTCGCCGAAGCCGGGCATCACACGATCGGCGATCGCCAGCGTGGCGTCGGGGGTGACATCACGGCGCGCCGGCCCGGTACCGCCGGTGGTCAGCACCAGATGGCAGCCCATTTCGTCCACCAGCTCGCACAGCGTCTGTTCAATTTGCGTCTGCTCATCGGGGATCAGCCGGGTTTCCAGCTTGAACGGCGTCGCCAGCGCGCCGCTCAGCCACTCTTCCAGCGCCGGGATGCCTTTATCCTGATAAACGCCGCCGGAAGCGCGATCGGAAACGGAAACCAAACCAATACGTAAAATATCCATGCGTCACCTCTACAGCCTGATGGGGTCCGAACGGGTTCGTCTCCCGTTCTGTTGTCATTGCCGAGAGTATAAGGGCTTCCCCCGCCGGCGGGAGCGTCGGGCATAAAAAAAGGTGGCCTGAGCCACCTTTTTACTGTGCGATCTGCGGGAATTACAGCAGGTCGGCGATCATTTTTTCCAGTTTGCCCTGGTCTACGGCGAACTTGCGGATACCGTCGGTCAGTTTCTCAACCGCCATCGGATCCTGGTTGTGCTGCCAGTAGAACTCAGGTTCGGTCAGTGCGGCAGGACGCGCCTTCACTTCACCGGTGTAAGACAGTTTGCGCTCCAGCGTGCCTTCGCTCTCCGCCAGCTCTTTCAGCAGCGCAGGGGCGATGGTCAGGCGGTCACAGCCGGCCAGTTCGATGATTTCGCCGACGTTACGGAAGCTGGCGCCCATCACCACGGTGTTGTAACCGTGCTGTTTGTAGTACTGGTAGATTTCGGTCACGGAGATCACGCCCGGATCTTCGTGCGGGGCGAACTCTTTCTTGTCGCCGTTGGCTTTGTACCAGTCGAGGATACGGCCGACGAACGGCGAGATCAGGTAAACGCCGGCTTCGGCACAGGCGCGAGCCTGAGCGAAGGAGAACAGCAGCGTCAGGTTACAGTTGATGCCTTCTTTCTCCAGCTGCTCCGCCGCGCGGATGCCCTGCCAGGTCGAGGCCAGTTTGATCAGGATGCGATCGTTGCTGATGCCGGCTTCGTTGTACAGTTTGATCAGGCGCTTGGCCTTGGCCACGCTGGCGACGGTGTCGTAAGACAGACGCGCATCCACTTCGGTGGAGATGCGGCCCGGAACCAGTTTGAGGATTTCCAGACCGATGTTGACCGCCAGCTTGTCGGCAGCGTCGGCGATCTGCTGCTCGCGATCGCTGCTCTGGCCGCGCGCCCAGGCGATGGCTTCGTCAATCAGTTTGCGGTATTCAGGAATTTGGGCTGCATTGAGGATCAGCGAAGGGTTGGTTGTAGCGTCCTGCGGTTGATACAGCTTCATTGCCGCGATATCACCCGTATCTGCAACCACCGTGGTCAGCTGGCGCAGGGAAGTTAATTTGTCGGTCATGTTGGCATTATCTCATCGTTTGTGCATGAACTTTTGGCATTGTTCAACCATGCCCTACCCTGATAATAACATGCGCCAAGCCCGGTGCAAGGCTGGAAAACCGCGGCGCGCAAGCATCTGTTTTATCCTTGGGCGAGCAACCGTTTACGCCGATATCTTTCGCCATAACCGAGCGGATGGAAAGGCAATAACGTGCTATTGTCCGAATAAATTATGTTAAATTCGAAAAAATTGATGCAATTCGTCCGCTAATCTGCGAAAAATCTTAATCGACTGACGCCGGACCAATTCCAGCTAAGCTCTTGTAAAAAATAGGCCAATGTTTTTCACCTGCGGTGGATGCTGCAAGGTGCGCATTAAATTTCGATAAGAGGAGGGATCCCTTGACGGACCTGATGAACTTTATAAACAATATTTTGTGGGGATCGGTGCTGATTTATCTGCTGCTCGGCACCGGCATCTACTTCACGTTGCGCACCCGCTTTATCCAGCTCCGCCACTTCAGCCACATGTTCTCGGTGTTGAAAAACAGTAATAAAAGCGACAGCGCCGGCATCTCCTCTTTCCAGGCGCTGTGTACCACGCTGGCGGCGCGCGTCGGCACCGGCAACCTGACCGGCGTCGCCATCGCCCTGACCGCCGGCGGCCCCGGCGCCATCTTCTGGATGTGGGTGGTGGCGTTTATCGGCATGGCCACCTCCTTTGTGGAAAGCTCGCTGGCGCAGCTCTACAAAACCAAAGACGATAACGGCAACTACCGCGGCGGCCCGGCCTACTACATGGAAAAGGGCCTCGGCATGCGCTGGATGGGCGTGCTGTTTTCCATCTTCCTGATCATCGCGTTCGGCCTGGTATTCAACGCCGTGCAGGCCAACTCCATCGCCCAGGCCTCCGCCGTCGCCTTCCATTTGCAGCCGCTGCACGTCGGCATCGGCCTGGTGGTGCTGAGCGGGGTGGTAATCTTCGGCGGCATTCGCTCCATTGCCAAAGTGGCCGAACTGGTGGTGCCGCTGATGGCGGGCGCCTACCTGCTGTTGGCCCTCTGGGTGATTGGCCATAACATCGAGCACATGCCGGCGATCCTGGCGCTGATCTTCAAAAGCGCCTTCGGCCTGCAGGAAGCCGCGGCCGGCGCCGTCGGTTACGGTATCTCCCAGGCGATGACCCAGGGCGTGCAGCGCGGCCTGTTCTCCAACGAAGCCGGCATGGGCTCGGCGCCCAATGCGGCGGCGTCCGCCTCGCCTTATCCTCCGCATCCTGCCTCACAAGGCTACGTGCAAATGCTCGGGGTATTTATCGATACCATCGTCATCTGCAGCGCCACCGCGGCGATCATCCTCTCCTCCGGCATTCTCGATCAGCCGACCGACAGCATCAGCGGCATCGATCTGACCCAGCGCGCGCTGTCGACCGCCGTCGGCAGTTGGGGGGCGCCGTTCGTCGCCATCGCCATCTTCTTCTTCGCCTTTACCTCGATCATCGCCAACTACGCCTATGCCGAGAGCAACCTGGTATTCCTCGAGCACAACCACCCGGGCGGCCTGATCATTTTCCGCTGCGTGGCGTTGGGCATGGTGATGTTCGGCGCGCTGGCGGAGCTGCCGCTGGTGTGGAAAATGGCGGATACCTCCATGGCGCTGATGGCCATCACCAATCTGACGGCGATCCTGTTGCTGTCACGGGTGGCGCTTAAGCTGGCCGACGACTACCATCGCCAGCGCCGCTTGGGTAAGCTGCCGACCTTCGACGCCAACCGTTATCCGGAGCTGAAGTCGCAGCTGGAGCCGGGCGTGTGGGACGGTCATCAACCACCGCGCTGAGTTTTCCGGGGCGCGTGCGATGCGCGCCCCGGCCTATTGGACCGATTGCCCCTTTTTCCCGCGCTTTTTGCTACAGTATCCGCACTTGGATAAACAGGATCTGGCCATGCTCGTTATTATTTCCCCTGCAAAAACTCTCGATTACGACAGCCCGCTGGCGACAGAACGCTTCACGCAGCCCGAACTGCTGGACAAGTCTCAGCGGCTTATCAAAATTTGCCGCGAGCTGACGCCGGCGCAAATCGCCAGCCTGATGAGCATCAGCGACAAGCTGGCCGGGCTGAACGCCGCGCGCTTTAGCGAGTGGCAGCCGAAATTTACCCCAGACAATGCCCGTCAGGCGCTGCTGGCGTTCAAGGGCGACGTTTACACCGGCCTGCAGGCGCAGGATTTCAACGAGGCCGATTTTGACTTTGCCCAGCAGCATCTGCGTATGCTGTCCGGTCTGTATGGCGTGCTGCGCCCGCTCGATCTGATGATGCCGTACCGGCTGGAGATGGGCATCAAGCTGGAAAACCCGAAAGGCAAAGATCTGTACAGCTTCTGGGGCGATCAGATCACCCAGAAACTCAACGAAGCGCTGGAGCAGCAGGGCGACGACGTGGTGGTCAACCTGGCGTCCGACGAGTATTTCAAGGCGGTGAAGCCGGCCAAACTGCACGGCGCGCTGATCAAACCGGTCTTCCTCGACGAGAAGAACGGCAAGTACAAGGTCATCAGCTTCTACGCCAAGAAAGCGCGCGGGTTGATGAGCCGCTTTATCATCAAGAACCGCCTGACGCGCAGCGAGCAGCTGGTGGACTTCAACCTGGAAGGCTACGCCTTCGACGAAGCCGCCTCGCAGGGCAATGAACTGGTGTTCAAACGCCCGGAACAGGTATAAAAAAAGCCGTCGCAAGACGGCTTTTCGCATTCTAGCCTGCCGAACTTCAGGCCGGCAGCGCCATCAGGAATTTGCGCAGCTCGGCAAAGCCGGCCGGCAGCGTGTGCGACAGCAGCGGCAGATCGGCCCGCAGCGCCAGCGCTTTCGGCAACGACAGTTCCTGGCCGAGGATCGCTTCTACGCTCTCTTTAAACTTGGCCGGATGCGCCGTGCCGAGGAACAGACCGAACTCCCCTTCCTGCAGCTGATCGCGCAGCGCGCGATAGGCAATGGCCGCGTGCGGTTCTGAGATATAACCCAGCTCGGCCAGTTCACGCATCGTTTCCTTGGTGGTCTCATCGCTGACCGCCGCGTGGCCCAGCGCTTTCAGCTGCCAGACCTTACGACGGAACAGCTCTTCCACGCGCGGCCAGTTGTTTGGCTGGCTGACGTCCATGGCGTTGGACAGCGTCGCGACCGTGGCGTGCGGCTGCCACTGGCCGCTGGTCAGGAAGCGCGGCACGGTGTCGTTGGCGTTGGTGGCGGCGATGAAGCGCTTCACCGGCAGCCCCAGCGACTTGGCCAGCAGCCCGGCGGTCAGATCGCCGAAGTTACCGCTCGGCACCGAGATGACCAGCTGATTGCGCGCTTCCTGCGGCAGCTGCGCCACCGCTTCGAAGTAGTAGCAGATCTGCGCCAGCAAGCGGCTGATGTTGATCGAGTTGGCCGAGTTCAGGTGCAGCGCGTCTTTCAATTCCCGATCGTCGAACGCCTGCTTCACCAGCGCCTGGCAAGCATCGAAGTCGCCGTCGATCGCTACGGTGTGAATGTTGCCGCCCAGGGTACAGAACAGCTTCTCCTGCAGCGGACTGATTTTGCCCTGCGGGTAGAGGATCACCACCCGGACGTTTTTCAGGCCGTAGAAGGCGTGCGCCACGGCGGCGCCGGTGTCGCCGGAGGTGGCGGTCAAAATGGTCACCGGCTGATCGCCGGCCACTTCCGCCAGCATCTGCGCCATAAAGCGGCCGCCGAAGTCTTTGAACGCCAGCGTCGGGCCGTGGAACAGCTCCAGGCAGGAGACGTCTTCGGTCACTTTCGCCACCGGCGCCGGGAACTCAAAGGCGGCCTGCACGCGTTTCTTCAGCGCCGCTTCCGGTACCTCTTCGCCGATAAAGGCCGACAGAATGCGGCTGCTGCGGGTGACAAAGTCCTGCTCCAGGAGCTGGTCGATCTCGGTCAGTTCGAACTCCGGCAGCTCCAGCGGGAAGAACAGCCCCTGCTGCTTGCCCAGGCCTTGCTTGATCGCCTGCGCGAAGCTGACCTGCTCGTTGTGATCCTTAAGGTTGTACAGTTTCATGCGTTATCCCAGTAGTCGAGCGCCTGCGGTATCCAGACGGCAAATATGAACAAAACCTTCGTCGTTTTGCAGATAGTGTTGTTGCAGCCAGGCGGCCATGCGTTGCGCGGTGGCGCCGTCGTTGCAGACAGCGAACAGCGTCGGGCCGGAACCGGAGATGCCGCAGGCCAGCGCGCCGATCTCCTGCGCCGCCTTGCGCGCTTCGGCGAAGCCCGGCAGCAGCCGAGTGCGGTACGGTTCGGCGATCACGTCCTGCATCAATTTGGCGGCCAGCTGCGGCTGCCGGGTGTGGCAGGCATGGATAAAGCCGGCCAGATAGCGGCCGTGGCTGATGCAATCCTGACGACGGTATTGCGCGGGTAAAATGGCGCGCGCTTCGGCGGTGGAGACCTTGATGCCCGGATAGGCCATGACCCACAGCCAATCGTCGAAGCAAGGCACCTCCTGGCTGATGATGCCTTCTTCTTCCAGCATCAGCTGCAGGCCGCCAAGGTAGCAAGGCGCCACGTTGTCGTAATGCACGCTGCCGGAAATACGGCCTTCCAGCTCGCCCATCAGGCCGAGCAGCGTCGTCTTATCCAGCGGCCGATCGCAGAATTCGTTCATCGCCATCAACCCGGCGACCACCGAACAGGCGCTGGAGCCCAGCCCCGATCCGATCGGCATGTTCTTTTCCAACCGCATCGCCACCGGCACTTCGCGGCCGATCTCCTGGCAGAAACGCTCCCAGCATTGATAAACGATGTTCTCTTTCGGCTCTGCCGGCAGCTTGCTGACGAAGCGCCCGGCATTCTGCAAACTGAACGTCTCGGCGGCTTCGACGCTGACGCAGTCGCCCAGCAGCGTGCCGTCGATCGGCGAAACCGCCGCGCCCAGCACATCGAAACCGACGCTGACGTTACCGATCGAGGCCGGTGCATACACCTTAACCATATTAAACTCCCAACTTCCATGACAGTGTGCGCAGCAGATCGGCGAACACGCCCGCAGCGGTCACATCGTTACCGGCGCCGTAGCCGCGCAGCACCAGCGGCAGCGGCTGATAGTAGCGGCTGTAGAAGGCCAGCGCGTTCTCGCCGTTCTTCACTTTATACAACGGATCGTTGCCGTCCACTGCCTCGATGCGCACCTTGCAGCGCCCTTCGTCGATCAGGCCGACATAGCGCAGCACCTTGCCTTGCTCGGCGGCGTTGGCCACGTTGCGCGCGAACTCTTTATCCAGCTCCGGCAGCCGCGCCAGGAACTGATCCACGTCGCCCGATGCGTCGAAGGACGGCGGCAGCACCGGCTCGACCTCGATATCGCTCAGCTCCAGCTTGTAACCGGCCTCGCGCGCCAGGATCAGCAGCTTGCGCGCCACGTCCATACCGGACAGATCGTCACGCGGATCAGGCTCGGTGTAGCCGTTGGCCCGGGCCTGCAGGGTCGCCGCCGACAGCGACAGCCCGTCGTCCAGCTTGCCGAAGATAAAGGACAGCGAACCGGACAGGATGCCGGAGAAGCGCACCAGCTCATCGCCGGCGTTCAGCAGGTTTTGCAGGTTCTCAATCACCGGTAAACCGGCGCCGACGTTGGTGTCATAGAGGAACTTGCGGTGCGAACCGGCGGCGGCCGCACGTAGTTGCTGATAATAGTTCATCGACGAGGTGTTGGCCTTTTTGTTCGGCGTCACCACGTGGAAACCGTCCGCCAGGAAGTCCACATACTGATCGGCCACCGCCTGGCTGGAGGTACAGTCGACGATCACCGGGTTCAACAGGTGATACTCCTTCACCAGCCGGATCAGGCGGCCGAGATTGAACGGCTCCTGCGCGCCGGCCAGTTCGTCGCGCCAGCTGTCCAGCGCGATACCGTGCACGTTGGTCAGCATCACGCGCGAGTTGGCGATGCCGCACACCCGCAGGTCGATATGTTTTTGCTTCAGCCACGGCTGCTGGCGGTAGATCTGCTCAATCAGCGCCCCGCCGACGCCGCCGACGCCGATGACGAACACTTCGATCACCTGATCGGTGTTGAACAGCATCTGGTGGCTGACGCGCACGCCGGTGGTGGCGGAATCATTGCTGACCACCACCGAAATTGAACGCTCGGAAGAGCCCTGGGCGATGGCGACGATATTGATGTTGGCGCGCGCCAGCGCGGAGAAGAAGCGCGCGGAGATACCACGCAAGGTGCGCATGCCGTCGCCGACCACCGAGATGATCGCCAGGCGTTCCATGACGTCCAGCGGATCCAGCACGCCGTCTTTCAACTCCAGATAGAACTCCTCCTCCAGCGCGCGGCGGGCGCGCTGCAGTTCGCCCTGCGGCACGCAGAAGCTGATGCTGTATTCGGAAGAGGATTGGGTGATCAGCACCACCGAAATGCCGGCGCGCGACATCACGGCGAACACCCGCGCGGCCATGCCGACCATGCCTTTCATGCCCGGGCCGGAGACGTTGATCATCGCCATGTTGTTCAGGTTGGTGATGCCTTTCACCGGCATCGCGTCATCGGTGCTGTCTTTGCCGATCAGCGTGCCGGGGGCCTGCGGGTTGGAGGTGTTTTTAATCAGGCAAGGGATTTGGAACTGGGCAATCGGCGTGATGGTGCGAGGGTGCAGCACTTTGGCGCCGAAGTAGGAGAGCTCCATCGCCTCCTGGTACGACATCGATTTCAGCAGCCTGGCGTCCGGCACGGTGCGCGGATCGCAGGTATACACGCCGTCGACGTCGGTCCAGATCTCGCAACAGTCTGCGCGCAGGCAGGCGGCCAGCACGGCAGCGGAATAGTCGGAGCCGTTACGGCCCAGCACCACCAGCTCGCCCTTGTCGTTACCGGCGGTGAAACCGGCCATCAGCACGATATGGTCGGCCGGGATCGCCGCCGCGGCGATGCGCAGCGTGGACTCGGCGATGTCCACGGTGGACTCCAGGTAGTGGCCCTGCGCCAGCAGTTTCTCCACCGGGTTGATCACCGTGACCGGGTAGCCCTTGGCGCGGAATACCCCTTCCATGATGGCGATGGAGAGCTTTTCGCCGCGGCAGATAATAGCCGCGTTCACGCTGTCCGGGCACTGCCCCAGCAGCGAAACACCGTGCAGCACCTGCTTGAGCTGCGCGAACTCCTGATCGACCACGCCCTTCAGGCGATCGTATTCAAAGCCCGGCAGCGCCTGCGCCAGGCCGCTCAGCAGATCGGCAAAGATCCGCTCGGCGTCGCTGATATTCGGCAGAATGTCCTGGCCTGCCACCGTTTTGTCGATCATCGCCACCAGATGGTTGGTGATCTTTGCGGGGGCGGACAAGACCGTGGCTACCTGTCCCTGACGCGCGTTACTCTCCATGATGTCGGCGACGCGCAGAAAACGTTCTGCATTCGCCACCGAGGTTCCGCCAAATTTCAGCACTCGCATGTGTGATCTCTCCGAATTTAAGCCGAAAAAAAAGCCCGCACTGATTAGGTGCGGGCTTTTTTCTGTGTTTCCTGTGCGCGTCAGCCCGCCCCGTTACCTGTGGTATCGGTGGTGGTAATAATTGTGGTATTCAGGCTGATATTGCGCATGTTGTCTGTCTGTCTCATGAAATACTCTGTCCCCTCTATTGGTTAAAGCAATCGCTATCCCAAGTCAAACGATTTCTTTTTTTTGCTTATTTTCCGTTCAGCGGCGACATTGCGCGATACCGGAAGTAAAAAGCAAAATGACAGAACAAAAAAACAACTTAAAGCCGGTTTAATAGTGGATCACTCTGGGTAACCGCTTGACGAAGCCGCTATCACTTGGCGAGTTTTTTTTCGATGTCGTGCAGCAACGTATGCAACATCGCCGTATCTCGCTGTTGCAGCGCGCCGAGCCGCTGGTGCAGCCAGTCGCGCAATTTTTGGTCGTCGCCGACCTCCAATGCGTTCAACAGGGCATCGGCACGGCGGCGCAGCGCCTTGAGCTGCCCTTCCGACGCCGCCGTTTCCTTCGGCGTGCTGACGCCCATCAAGCTCGCCAGCTGGTAGCAGTACACCATCACCGCTTGCCCCAGATTAAGCGACGGATAGTCCGCCTGCATCGGCACGCCGGTCAGCAAATCCGCCAGCGCCAGCTCTTCGTTGGTCAGGCCGGAATCTTCACGGCCGAACACCAGCGCGGCCTGGCCGACCCACTGCTTACGCTCGCTCAACTGTGCCAGCAGCTCAGGCGGCGTGCAGTAGTAGTGAAAACGCGCGCGGCTGCGGGCGGTAGTGGCGACGGTGAAATCCACGTCCGCCAGCGCCTGTTCCAGCGTGGCGAACGTTTGCACGCCGTCGAGGATCTCGCCGGCCCCGTGTGCCACCCAGCGCGCCGCCGGCTGCAGGTGCGCCTCGCTGTCAACGATGCGCAACGACGTGAAGCCCATGGTTTTCATCGCGCGCGCCGCCGCGCCAACGTTTTCCGGCCGCGCCGGAGCCACTAAAACAATATGAAGCTGCATCACTCTTCCACCGAAGGCGGGCCTGCGTTTTTGACGGTGGCGCAGCGCCCGCTTATATTTACAATTGCGTAACAATAAACGCGTTAATAGCAACAAACAAGATTAAACGGCTCATTGAGCTAATAAACCCGTCGTAATAGTCATTATTCGTGCTTATGTTTTACTGCATTTATTTATCAATGAGTTAAAACAAGACGATGATCAATAAGCGAATAATTGTATCCTATCGGGCCGGATAATGCTGAATCGTTCACAGAATTTGAGGTTCTGTGACTTAAACTGGCATTTCTGTAAGTGTTTTTCACAAATCTGTTAACGTGCTACAATTGAATTTGATATATGTCAACAAAGCGTAGTTTTGTTGGGTGATGAATTCGGCACGCGCTGTTATATTGCTGTTAATGGGGTTAGGATATGCGCCGATTTGGCACCCCAAGGGGTTGTAGGGAACAGCATCCCCACCAGGCTAGCGATCTTGTTGACATGAGATGGAAAGTGCATCAAGAACGAGTTTACGTACTTTAGTCATTTGCTGAGAGGGAACGTGGCGCTATCTCTGCCCTCCTCTAAGAAAACAGAGACTTCTGTACTTCCGATTTTCTATTTTGTTGGCAATTTTAGGTAGCAAATATGCAGACCCCGCACATTCTGATTGTCGAAGACGAGTTAGTCACTCGTAACACCCTGAAGAGCATTTTCGAGGCGGAAGGCTACATTGTTCATGAAGCCAATGATGGTGCAGAGATGCACAATATCCTGTCTGAAAATGATATCAATCTGGTCATCATGGACATCAACCTGCCAGGCAAAAACGGCCTGCTGTTGGCGCGCGAACTGCGCGAACAGGCCAGCGTCGCCTTGATGTTCCTGACCGGTCGCGATAACGAAGTGGATAAAATCCTCGGCCTGGAAATCGGCGCCGACGATTACATCACCAAGCCGTTCAACCCGCGTGAGCTGACCATCCGCGCACGCAACCTGCTGTCGCGCACCATGAACCTGGGCAGCCTGGGCGAAGAGCGCCGCCTGGTCGAGAGCTACAAGTTCAACGGTTGGGAGCTGGACATCAACAGCCGCTCGCTGATCAGCCCGGCCGGCGAACAGTACAAGCTGCCGCGCAGCGAATTCCGCGCCATGCTGCACTTCTGCGAAAACCCGGGCAAGATCCAGTCCCGTGGCGAACTGCTGAAGAAAATGACCGGCCGCGAGCTGAAGCCGCATGACCGTACCGTGGACGTCACTATCCGTCGGATTCGCAAACACTTCGAATCGACGCCGGACACGCCGGAAATCATCGCCACCATTCACGGCGAAGGCTACCGCTTCTGCGGCGATCTGGAAGAGTAATTCCGGCCTGCCGTCATGAAAACGGGGTTCAGCATGCTGAACCCCGTTTTTTTATTTCGTCTCGGCCCACGGCATGATCGGCACCGCGCTCAGCGCGTTCTTCGGCGAGCCGTCGATCACCTTGTCGGAGTAGCTCAGGTAAATCAGCGAATTGCGCTTGGCGTCGTAAAAGCGCACCACCTGCAGCTTCTTGAACACCAGCGAGGTGCGTTTCTGGAACACCACATCGCCTTCCGCCTTGCCGTTTTTGATCTTGTCGCTCAGCTCGATAGGCCCCACCTGCTGGCAGGAAATGGCCGCGTCGGCGGTGTCTTCCGCCAGCCCCAGGCCGCCTTTGATGCCGCCGGTTTTGGCGCGGCTGATATAACAAGTTACATTTTTAACATCCGGATCGTCGAACGCTTCCACCACGATTTTGTGGTCTGGCCCCAACAATTTAAACACCGTATCAACGGAACCTACCTGCTCCGCCTGCGCGCTGCCAACGGTTGCGCAAACCAAACCGAATAAAAATATCCAGCCTTTTTTCATTTACTTAACTCCGATATAACCTTGCCGCAAAAATAGGTTCGGCGATCGCCATTATTTATGTCTAAGCTCACGGAATCGGTTTTTTACGGATCCGCACCGTCCGTTTTAGCACAGAGCGTGACGAAAATCTTTGAGAGTCGCGGAGTAAAAAAATTGCTATGATGCGGCGGCGTTATTTCTTTGCGCCCACTACGGTGTACCCCAATCCAACTCTGGCGCAGCATGCGCAGCAGAGGCAAAGAGTGCAACGCATAATGGCTCATGGATCGGTCTGATAGCGCAGCACCAGCGTGACGAATCAACAGTTCGGGTTCCTACCCCCAAGCTTTACGAGGAAGATCTATGGATCAAGCCGGTATCATTCGTGATCTGCTTAGCTGGCTGGAAAGCCATTTGGACCAACCCTTGTCGCTGGATAACGTGGCGGCCAAGGCTGGCTACTCCAAATGGCATCTGCAACGGATGTTCAAAGATATTACCGGTAACGCCATCGGTGCTTACATCCGGGCAAGGAGGCTGTCCAAAGCCGCCGTCGCGCTGCGTCTGACCGGCCGGCCGATTTTGGATATCGCCCTGCAATACCGTTTCGACTCGCAGCAGACCTTCACCCGCGCCTTCAAAAAACAGTTTGCGCAAACGCCGGCGCTGTACCGCCGCGCCGAAGACTGGAACGCGTTCGGCATCTGTCCGCCGATCCGTCTGGGGGCCTTCACCTTGCCGCAGCAGGAATTCGTTTCGTTGCCGGATAAGCATCTGGTTGGCCTGACCCAAAGCTACTCCTGTACGCTTGAACAGATCACCACCGTGCGCACCGAACTGCGCCCGCAGTTCTGGCGCCAGTTCCTCGGTGACGTCGATACCCTACCGCCGGTGCTGTACGGGCTGCACCACTCGCGCCCGAGCCAGGAGAAGGACGACGAACAGGAAGTGCTGTACACCACGGCGCTGGAGCCGGATCAGGTGCCTGACAAAGTACAGGAAGGCCAGCCGCTGGTGTTGCCGGGCGGGGAATTTGCGATGTTCAGCTACGAAGGGCCCACCGAGGGGCTGCAAGACTTCATCCTGACGGTGTACGGCACCTGCCTGCCGGCGCTCCAGCTGACGCGCCGCAAGGGGCACGACATCGAGCGCTTCTATCCGAAAGGCGAGCGCCGTCCGCATCAGGCGCCTATCGAGATCAAGTGCGATTACCTGATCCCGATTCGACGTTAACGCTGCAGTTCGTCCAACGCGGGCATGTCCAGATGCGTGACATCGCCCGCCGTTTCCACGATCCAGCCGGAAGCCAGCCACGGGCTCTGCTGGTGATCGACGCGCGACAGTGAGCAGTTGCGCAAGCGCAGGCGACGTTCCGCATAGGCCGGCAGCCCGAGCACCGTACTGATCAAACACCCCAACGCGATGCCATGGCTGACGAGCAGCGGCTTGCTGCCTTCCGGCAGCATCAGGCAGCTCTCCAGCGCGGCGCGCATGCGCTCGCCCAGCTCCTCCATGGATTCGCCTTGAGGGATACGGCCGTCAGGAGTACCATCGACCATCTGTTTGCGCCACTGCTCTTCCTGCGGCGTCAAACTGTCGATCAGGCGTTCTTCCAGAACCCCCATGTGCAGCTCACGCAAACGCGGATCGCAAATCACTTCGCAGCCACAGGCTTCGGCGATGATCTGCGCGGTGCGGCGCGTGCGCCCCAGATCGCTGGTAATGATATGCGTAATGCCTTCTTTGCTGACGCGCCTGGCGACCAGACGGGCCTGGTGTTCACCCATGGCGGTTAACGGGCTGTCGGACTGACCCTGGATGCGGCGAGCCGCGTTCCATTCCGTTTCGCCATGGCGAACGAGGTATACCTGTAACATTTTTGTTTTCCGTTATACTGCGTGAAATTTGCGTTTATCCCCGGCCCGGCGGCGCTTTTGCCGCTGCCCGGCGTATCGGCCAGAAGGATATCAAACCCGTTATGTACCATGTTGTCGCTGCAACTACCAACCCGGCAAAGATCAAGGCTATTCAACTGGCCTTCGACGACGTCTTCGGCGCGGGCCACTATCGCATTGAAGCCGTCGACGTCGCCAGCGGCGTCTCGCTGCAGCCGATAGGCAATCACGAAACGCGCACCGGCTCGCGCCAACGCGTCATGGAAGCGCGCCAGGTCAGGCCCGAGGCCGATTTTTGGGTCGGCGTAGAAGCCGGGATTGAAGAGAATATGACCTTCGCCTGGATGACCATCGAGAACCCGCACATCCGCGGCGAATCCCGCTCGGCGAGCCTGATGCTGCCGGAAGTCATCTTACAAGGTATTCGCGACGGTCGCGAATTGGGCAGCGAAATGGCGGCAATCACCGGCAACGCCGAGGTGAAGCGTCAGGGCGGCGCCATCGGCGTCTTCACCGACGGCCGGCTGAGCCGCACCAGCGTCTATCATCAGGCGCTGCTGCTGGCGCTGGTGCCGTTCCACAACGCCATCTATCAGCAATAACCCCGAGCCTGTTAGGGCGCGTCGTGCAGCAACTGCTGCTCAAGCCACTGTTTCAGCGCCGGTGAAGCCGCTTTCAGGCTGTTCGATCCGCGGGTGATGGTGGCAATCCCCGCGCCCAGTTCATTTTTCAGCTCACGCTGGCTCATCTCGCCGCGCATCAGTTCCTGAATGATCCGCACCCGAGTGCCCAGCGCGGTGCGCTCGTCCGGCGTCAGCATCAGCTGCAGCAGCGGTTGATGCAGTTCTTGCGCAAACGAATTCTGCAGCAGCGCGACGAAGCGCAGCCAATCCTCATTGCCTTGTTCTGAAAGAGCGGGGTCGTTTAACGATAATTGCGTCATGGCAGCCACCATACTATTTAACTAGTACAGCAGCATACCATAGGGCCGTCAAAATCAATAACGTCTCTGCCACTCGGCGTCGGTCAGCACCTTGGCCGGCCGGTGCGTCAGATAGCGGTAAAACGCGTCATAGGCCAGCACGTTCTTGACGTAGCCGCGGGTTTCCGAGAACGGAATGCTTTCGATGAACGCCACCGGATCGATCCGCCCTGCGCTGTTGCCCAGCCAGGTGTTCACCCGCGACGGCCCGGCGTTATAGGCGGCGGTCGACAGGATGCGGTTGCGGCCGAACTGCTGATAGACCGACTCCAGATAGCTGGTGCCGATGGTGATGTTGGTCTGCGGATCGAACAGCTGGCTCGGGCCGACGTAGCCGGGAATGTTGAACATCTGCACCGTATGCTGCGCGGTGCGCGGCATCACCTGCATCAGGCCGGAAGCGCCAACCGGCGACTGTGCCTTCGGATTCCAGGCGCTCTCCTGACGCGCTATCGCCATCGCATAGCTGGTGGTGATCCCCTTGTCATCGGTGGCGCGGCGGAACTCCTGCGGCCAGGCGACCGGGAAGCGTTCCTCCAGGTGATCCCACAGCTTGCCGACGATGGTCGCCTGCACGCTCAGATCGGCCCATTTTTGTTCAAAGGCGTAACGCGCCAGCGCCTCTTGTTCCGGCCGGCTGCGGCTGGCGACGTAGGAGCCCCACTCGCTGCGGGCCAGGTTGTCCATATTC
This sequence comes from Serratia sp. SSNIH1, assembly GCF_002935055.1. Lineage (NCBI taxonomy): Bacteria > Pseudomonadati > Pseudomonadota > Gammaproteobacteria > Enterobacterales > Yersiniaceae > Serratia > Serratia sp. SSNIH1. The sequence continues at coordinate 1,129,184 of NZ_CP026383.1, read as the reverse complement.
CAGTACATCAGCTCGCGCACCCGGGCGACTTCCGGCCCGTCAGTCAGCGACGCGCGCGGCTTGGCCGCCACCGCCACCATCACCGGATAAGTGGCGTTCAGCTTCTGCGCCGCCACCATCGGATAGAAGCCGCGTTCGGTCATCAGGTTACGCAATATCTCCTCGCCTTCGGCGCGTTTCCCTTCGTCCATCAGTTGACTGGCGCGCCAGTAGCGCCACTCATCCTTGTTGCGCGACGCTTCCGGCAGGCGCGCCAGCCAGGTCGCCACGCCCTGCCGATCGCCGTTGCCCAGCGCCATGCGTACCCGGCGCTCCAGCAGCGAAGGCGAACGGCTGCGCAGGATCACCTGATCGCGCCACTGCGCCTGTTCAAAGGTGGCATCGCTGCCCATCAGGCGCCAGGCCACCGCCTCTTCCAGCCCCAGCCGCTCGTCGTCGCTCATTTTCTGCAGCCGCGCAAGCGTCGGGATCATCGCCCGCGCGTTTTCCACATCCTGCCGCGCCAGGCGCTCAAAGGCGATGCCGGTGGCGGCGCGGGTAAAGTCGGTCGGCCCCACGCTGCGGGCGAAGGCTTCCACGGTGGTCGGATCGTTTTGCAAGCGCACCAGGGCGTTGCCCATGGTCTGGTAGTCGGCCGGCAGTTGGCTGTAGAGGTTGCTGACCAGTGAACTGTTGCCCTCTTTCAGCGCCAGCTTCATGCGCGCCAGAATATCGAGCGGCGTCTGCTTGCCCGCGCCGCGCCAGACGCTGAACAGCCGATCGCAGGCGCTCGGCAGCGTTTTGCCGTTCAGCCACAGTTCGTCTGCGCCGCTCCAGGCCGCCTGCTGATCGCCGGTGGCCCACTTGGCGTAGTAATAGTTGCAGCGCGCCGCCACCGGTTTGGGCGCTTGCGGGCTGAAGGCCAACAGGGTGCGCCAGTCTTCGCGACGCGCCAGCTCATTGACGAAGCGCGGCGCCAGTGATTTCGCCGGCGGCAGCGTCGGGTTGCGTTTGATAAAGTCGTTCACCTCGGAGAACCCCGCCTGACTCAGATCCTGCGTCAGCTCGCGGTATTCCAGGTAAGGATAAAGCGGGTAATCGCGCAGCGTCGGCATCAGCTGCGCCACCACGTCCATCTGATTGCCGTCCCACGCCTGTTTGATCTGCTGGTAGCGCTGACGTTGCGCATCCAGAGAATCCGCCAGCGCCGCGCCGGAAAACGCCGTCAGGCACAGCCCCATCGCCAACAGCCGTCGCTTGTCCACCTTGACCATCCTCGCTCTTTCCTCACTGGTTATACCGCAGGAGCCGCCCAGCTCCCCGGTGACCGCCGCGCCACGGCGCCGCGGGACAAAATAAAGCCGGGCGCACGGCCCGGACGCAGATATCTACCATAGACAGCGCAATCGCTTATCCATTCAATACTGTAGAAGAAGAAGTGTATCGCCATGACGGGAGTCAGGTAAAAAACGTTTACTTTGGCTGACAAATCAGGCCGGCGGGATATTTCCAGCCACCGGATTTTTATTAGCCGCCCCGGTGCTTATTAGAGAAGTAAAATACTTTTTAATTATTAGCTATCACATTATTGCATTTTCGAAATGACGCAGCCGTTGCGCAAATCGCCTGACAGCTGGCCAAACGCGCCAACTTTGCAGAAAAGCGGTGGCAAACCCGGGTAGGCATTTTTATACTATCAAAAATAAGTAGGATAATTCCGAGAAAACAGCACATAAAGCGCCCAACGAAGACATCTTATAATACAATCCGCGCCAATTATGGGTTAGATAGTGTTCATTAGGCAGTGCGACTGACAGCTTTCAGCAAAACGATTGTCCCTTCAAGCGGGCCGGATTTTTCCTTGTCAGGCCACGGCCTGCGGGCGGTGGATCAGGCCGGAATGGCGGGTGAAAATGGCAAGTAAGACCGCGATAGCGATGCGTTGCGCAAAAAGCCCCGTGCCGGGCTTCCATGCCGCACGCCTGAATATCGGTCGCCTGTTGCTGATCGTTTTGTTGGTGCTGCTGACGTTGCCCGGGCCTGCGCGCGCCGCCGATGCTCCCTATCAAAAGCGCACGCACGCCGTGACGACCGTGGTGGTCGGCATCATCAGCTACGCCCGCTGGTCGCGTGAACCCAATCCGATCCGGTTGTGCGTGACCGCACCCACCCAGTATGCCGAAGGGTTGTTCGATCCGATCCTGCTCAGCGCCCCGCGTCCGATTAAAGCCGAGCGCGTGCCGTTCGACAGCCCAACGCTGAGTACCGGCTGCGATGTTATCTACTTAGGGAACATCACCGCCGCGCAGAGACAAAATTTCATGCAGCGCATTTCCGGCAACTCCATTCTCAGCATCAGCGAGAACGATAGCGAATGTTCCGCCGGCAGCGCATTTTGCCTGCAGATCGATGGGGATCAGGCCAGCTTCAAGGTCAACCTGGACGCCCTGGCGCGCAGCGGCGTGCGCGTCCATCCCAACGTGCTGCAGCTGGCACGCAAACAGGCGCCGCCGCTATGAGGCTGTTGCGTAAAAACCGCTCCGGCAATGCGCGCCCGACGCTGGGCCGAGTGCTGCAGCGGGTACATCTTGGGCTGGCGCTGATCGCCGTCGGCACCGCCGGCATCTTTTTGACGCTGGTGGCGCTGTTTGCACTGCGCGCCTATGCCAACCACAACCTGCACCTGATCGCGCGCTCCATCAGTTATACCGTCGAGGCCGCCGTGGTGTTTGAAGACCGCACCGCCGCACGCGAGGCGCTGATGCTGATCGCCTCCAACGAAGAAGTATCGGACGCGCGGATCCTCGACAACAACGGCAAGATGCTGGCCAACTGGCGCCATCCCACCGATGGGCCGCTGCACGGCCTGGAGCAGATCGTCGCGCACTGGGCGCTGCCCGAACCGGTCATCCTGCCCATCACCCACGAGGGTAAGCAGGTCGGCCAGGTCTGGCTGAGCGGCAACGGCGGCAGCCTGCTGCGTTTCCTGTTGCGCGGCATGGTCGGCATGATCGCCTGCCTGGTGCTCAGTACCTTGTGCGCCCTGGTGTTGTCGCGCCGCATGCTGGTCGGCATCGTCAGTTCGCTGGACGACATCGCCAACGTGGCGCACGCGGTGCGCCGCGATCGCACCTTCGGCCTGCGGGTGCCGTCGGCGCCGATCGCCGAGCTGCATGAGCTCAGCAACGATTTCAACGGCTTGCTCGACGAACTGGAGGCCTGGCAGGCCCACCTGAAGCAGGAGAACGACTCGCTGGCCCACCGGGCGACGCACGACAGCCTGACCGGCTTGCCGAATCGCGCCTTCTTCGAAGGGCGGCTGAGCCGCGCCCTGGGCGATATTGAGCCGCCGGCAAAATTGGCGGTGCTGTTTATCGACGGCGATCGCTTCAAGGAAGTGAACGACAGTTACGGTCACGCCGCAGGCGATGCGGTGCTGACCACCATTGCCGGACGCATTCGCGCGCAACTGCGCGAGACCGATCTGGTCGCGCGTCTGGGCGGGGATGAATTCGCCGTGCTGCTGGCGCCGGTACACGGCACGGAAGATGTCCTGCAGATCGCTGACAACATCATCGACTGCATGACGCAACCGGTCATTTTGCCGAACGACGAGGCGGTCATTACCTCTCTGAGTATCGGTATTGCGCTGTACCCTGATCACGCCTCGACGCCTCAGGGGCTTTTGCACGAAGCTGACGATGCGATGTATCAGGCAAAGCATCGTTATAACGGAGGCTGGCGGCTGGCTATACATAAATAAGAGCCCCGGCTATAACACTTGAACTAGGGATTTTGACTATGATACAGCAACTGTTTAAAGGTCGTTTTTCACTGCTGACGATGGTGTTCGTCGCCCTGCTGGCGCTCGCCGGCTGCCAGAGCAAGCCGCAGGGCCTGACGCCCGAGCAGATCGCGCTGCTGCAATCGCAGGGCTTCAAGCTGACTGACAACGGCTGGGAGTTCGGCCTGTCGGATAAGGTGCTGTTCGGCAACAACATCGGCAAGCTGAACCCGGAAAGCACCGAAACGGTGCAGAAGATGGGCCGTGCGCTGCTGAGCGTCGGCATCACCAAGTTCCGCCTAGACGGCCATACCGACAACTACGGCGAAGACAGCTATAACGACCAGCTCTCCCTGCGCCGCGCCGATGCGGTGGCCGATCTGCTGGCCAGCGTCGGCATTCCACGCGCCAATATCGAAACCCGCGGCATGGGCAAGCGCGATCCCGTTGCCGACAACCGCACCTCCAGCGGCCGCGCGGAAAACCGCCGCGTCGCGATCGTCGTCACGCCATAAGCCACCAATATGCGCCTTTATCGGCGCATAAACGGTTATACTTAGCGATCGCTGAGCGATGTCTGGGATCCGAGATCGAAACGGGCTACACTCATGCCGCCAGACATCCTATAAATACTGATATAGAGAGGCTTAGAGCAACGTGGCTCAATACGTCTATACCATGCACCGCGTCGGCAAGGTCGTACCGCCGAAGCGTCATATTTTGAAAAACATCTCCCTGAGCTTCTTCCCTGGGGCCAAAATCGGCGTACTGGGCCTGAACGGCGCCGGTAAGTCCACCCTGCTGCGCATCATGGCCGGCATCGATACCGACATCGAAGGGGAAGCGCGCCCGCAGCCGGGCATCAAGATCGGTTACCTGCCGCAGGAGCCGCAGCTTAACCTCGAACACACCGTGCGTGAGTCGGTGGAAGAAGCGCTGGCGGAAGTGGTCGGCGCGCTGAAACGCCTGGACGAAGTGTACGCGCTGTACGCGGAAGAAGGCGCAGACTTCGACAAGCTGGCCGCCGAACAGGGCCGCCTGGAAGAGATCATTCAGGCGCACGACGGTCACAACCTCAACGCCCAACTGGAACGCGCCGCCGACGCGCTGCGCCTGCCGGACTGGGACGCCAAAATCGCCCACCTGTCCGGGGGTGAGCGCCGCCGCGTAGCGCTGTGCCGCCTGCTGCTCGAAAAGCCGGACATGCTGCTGCTGGACGAACCGACCAACCACCTGGACGCCGAGTCCGTGGCCTGGCTGGAACGCTTCCTGCACGACTTCGAAGGCACCGTGGTGGCGATCACCCACGACCGTTACTTCCTGGATAACGTGGCCGGCTGGATCCTCGAACTGGACCGCGGCGAGGGCATTCCATGGGAAGGCAACTACTCTTCTTGGCTGGAGCAGAAAGACGCGCGTCTGGCGCAGGAAGCGTCCGCCGAAGCCGCTCGTCGCAAGTCGATCGAGAAAGAGCTGGAGTGGGTGCGTCAGGGTGCCAAAGGCCGTCAGTCCAAAGGCAAGGCCCGTTTGGCCCGCTTCGAAGAGCTGAACAACACCGAATACCAGAAACGCAACGAAACCAACGAACTGTTCATTCCACCTGGCGCACGCCTGGGCGATAAAGTGGTCGAAGTCAGCAACCTGCGCAAGTCCTACGGCGACCGCCTGCTGATCGACGACCTGTCGTTCTCGGTGCCGAAAGGGGCAATCGTCGGCATCATCGGCCCGAACGGCGCGGGTAAATCCACGCTGTTCCGCATGATGTCCGGTCAGGAACAGCCCGACTCCGGCAGCATCGTGCTGGGCGATACCGTCAAGCTGGCGTCCGTCGATCAGTTCCGCGACAGCATGGACGGCTCGAAAACCGTGTGGGAAGAAGTCTCCGGCGGGCAGGACATCATGCGCATCGGCAACACCGAGATGCCGAGCCGCGCCTATGTCGGCCGCTTCAACTTCAAGGGCGTCGATCAGGGCAAACGCGTGGGCGAGCTGTCCGGCGGTGAGCGTGGCCGTCTGCACCTGGCCAAGCTGCTGCAGGTTGGCGGCAACGTGCTGCTGCTCGATGAACCGACCAACGACCTGGATATCGAAACCCTGCGCGCGCTGGAAAACGCCCTGCTGGAATTCCCTGGCTGCGCCATGGTGATCTCGCACGACCGTTGGTTCCTCGACCGTATCGCCACCCACATCCTGGACTACCAGGACGAGGGCAAGGTGGAATTCTTCGAAGGCAACTTCACCGAGTACGAAGAGTACAAGAAGCGTACGCTGGGCGCCGACGCGCTCGAGCCGCACCGCATCAAGTACAAGAAGATCGCCAAGTAATACCCCAGGCGCCGCATGCGGCGCCTTTTTTTATTCCCGCGCCAGCTCGCGCGCGTAGTCGTCAAACGCCGGGTGCTGCAGCACCACATCGATAAAGCAGGCCAACGCCGGGGAATTCAGCTTGCGGCTCGGGTAGACCAGATACAGCTCATTGCCCTCCGCGCGCCACGCCGGCAAGACTTCCACCAACAGCTTCTGCGCCACCACCTCGCGGCTGAGAAACGACGGCAACAGCGTGATCCCCGCACCGGCGATAGCGCATTCACGCGCATACAGCAGGTTGTCGGTGGTGTGCGCCAGCGGCAGCTGCCAACGGTAGTAGTCGTCGCCGCAGCGCAGGTTCCAGGCCGTCCAGGCGCGGTGGGCGATGCAGCGATGCTGTTGCAGCTGCTGCGGGTGTTCGATCGGCGGATGCTGCGCCAGATAGGACGGCGCCGCCAACAGATAGCGCGGCGCATACCCGAGACGGCGACCGATCAGCGAAGAATCCTGCGGCTTGCCGGTGCGCAACGCGGCGTCGAAGCCTTCCTGTACCAGATCCACCATGGCATCGGACACCGACACCTCCAGCGAAACGTCCGGGTACTGGCGCTGAAAATCCGCCGCCAGCCGCGCCACCAGGGTCGCCCCCAGCCCGGCGGGCGTCGAGATGCGCAGGCGGCCGCTCGGGTTATCGCGCAGCCGCTGCAGCGCCAGATCGGCGCGTTCGGCGGCGGACATCATCGCCTGACAATGTTCCAGATAACGCTCACCGGCGAAGGTCAGGTTCAGCTGGCGCGTGGTGCGGTTGAGCAAGCGCAGCCCCAGCGTCTGTTCGAGCTGGCTGATGCGCTGGCTGACGCTGGATTTCGGCAATCCCACGCGCTGTGCGGCGGCGGTGAAGCTGCCGCACTCCGCCACCAGCGCGAACAGCGCCATGTCCTGCAGCTGTTTGAATTCCATTGTTCACCTCAAACGAACACTCAGTTAGATATTGTCCATCTTATCACCCCACTGCCGCGGGTCTACACTGGGGGCATCATTTGAAAGGAGTACAATCATGTCGATAAAAGCCATTGCCGTAGACCCGCAGAACCCCGCCGGTTTCATCGAGATTTCACCGGAGATGCCGGTTCCCGGCCAGTACGATCTGCTGGTGGAGGTGAAAGCCGTATCGGTCAACCCGGTGGACACCAAAGTGCACGCCGGTCTGCAGAAAAGCGGCCTGCAGCAGCCGCGCATTCTCGGCTGGGACGCCAGCGGCATCGTGGTGGGCGTAGGCAGCGGCGTCAGCGGCTTCAAGCCCGGCGATGAAGTATGGTACGCCGGCGACATCACCCGCCCCGGCAGCAACAGCAGCCACCAGCTGATCGACTCACGCATCGCCGCGCACAAGCCGCGCAGCCTGAACTGGGCCGAGTCCGCCGCCCTGCCGCTCACCGCCCTCACCGCCTGGGAGGCGCTGTTCGAACATCTAAACATTCAGGATGCGCCGGAGCACAAGACGCTGTTGATCATCGGCGGCGCCGGCGGAGTCGGCTCGCTGGCCATTCCGCTGGCCGCATTGCGCAGCAAGGTGAAAGTGATCGCCACCGCCTCAAGGCCGGAATCCGCCGCCTGGTGCCGTGAACGCGGCGCCGATCTGGTGGTGGACTATCGCGATCTGAAAGGCAACCTGGCGCAGCACGGCATCGAGCAGGTGGATTACATCCTGTGCCTGAACGATACCGACGGCCACTGGCCGGCGATGGCCGAGCTGGTCGCGCCGCTGGGCCATATCTGCACCATCGTCGAGAATGCGCAGCCGTTGGATCAAAACGCGCTGAAGCTGAAAAGCGCCGCGCTGCATTGGGAATTCATGTTCACCCGCAGCATGTTTACCACCCCGGACATCGCGCAACAGGGGCGCATCCTGCAGCAGATGGCGCAGTTGCTGGACGAGGGCAAGCTGAGCACCACGCTGAGCGAAACCCTGCACGGGTTGACGGTAGACACGCTGACCGCCGCGCATCGACAGCTGCTCGGCGGCCATATGCAAGGCAAGCTGGTTATCGCTTACTAAGCCTGAATCGCGGCGGCGCCCTGCGCCGCCGTTACTGCGGGCGGACGAAGCCGACGCACAGCGTCTGCTCGTCGGCATGCGGATCGGCGCGGAACGTCAGCGTCTGCTGCCAATCGAGGCGCATCTTCGGCCAGTGGGCCAACTCACCGCCGAAGTCGCTGTGCGCGCAGTCTTCACCCAACCGGCCAAACAGGGCGACGCCGTGCTGCGCAATCTGCGGATAGCTGATGTTGACGTTGTAGATATTCGGGCGCGTATGATTGGACCAGCGCGTAATGGTCTGCGGCCGGGAACCGGCGTACACCGTCATCCACTGCGACAGGTATTCGCCGCCGACGTAGCGTAGATCGACGCCATACCGCTCCTGCCACTGCCGCTCCACCCCGGCGCTGAACGCCTTGATACCCACCATTTTCTGGCCGGCGTTGCGCACGTTGCCCAGCATCACCGCGGCATACCCCAGATAGACCACCAGCGCTGCACACATCAGCCCGAGGGTCGCCGCGCGCAGTGAACGCACCGGCGGCTGACGGACGCAGCCGACCAGCAGCGCGGGCGCCAGCATGAAGAACGGCTGCAGCCACTCGGTCAACCGGCCGCCGACGTTGAAGGAGAACCAGAAAGTGATAATGCCGAGCGGCAACAGATAGATCCACAGCAGCACCCGCATCGGCAACGCCGATGGCCAGGCCAGCACCGCCCCGCTGCGCCGCAGGATCGCCCACAGCACCAGCGACGGATAGAACACCAGCAGCAGCGACTGCAGCATGTCGAGGTTGAGCTGCATCTTGATCTGCGAATCCACCCATTTGAAGGCGGCAAAGTCGTGGCTCCACAGCCAGAACACGTTCGGCAACACCAACGCCAGCCAGATCGCCACTGCCAGATAGAACTGCGGCTGCCGATAGCAGCGACGGACCTGCGGTACGAACAGCGTCGACAGCGCCACAAAATAGATGAAGGCGAAGGTCGAGTATTTCGCCATCATCGCCAGACCGGCCACCAACGCGAAGGCCGGCCACCAGTTGGCCGAACGCGAGATCGCCAGGTGGAAGAACAGCGCCATCCACGGCCACAGCATCACCAACAGGTAGTTGTCGTTGTAGGGAATAATGTCGAAATTGATGATGCCGGACAGGTTGAGCGTCAGCAGCGCCATCCAGGCCAGCGAGGTGCTGCCGCTCAGGCGCCGCGCCAACAGCCAGACGCCCAACATGCCGATGGCGATGGCGATGAAGTGCCCGCCATACCAGTAAACGTTCAGCGGCAGCCACGACAGCCAGATCGCCGGATGCATCGCCGCACCGACCAGCCACGGATTTTTCGGTGAACCCCACTCGCCATTGAGGCCCCAGTTGAGCGCCTCGACGGCGTCGTAAGGCAGGGTAGGATCGAGATAAACAGTCAGCAGCGTCCAGGCTGCGGCATAGCAGACCAACCAGAGAGCGAGTAAGCGATAAGACATGTCTTCTTCTAAGCGTTATTGTAAAGAAAATCTTAACTTAGTCGCTGTCGAATGAACCATGTTTAAACAAGCCGTTAAATGTGCGCCTGAGTGGCGTTTCTGCCGCCTCGATCGCACATTACGCTAATTTTACTCAGCCTGCCGCGTGACGATGGGCGGGCGTGCTCAACCGGCCGGCGTCCGCCGCCAGCAGCTGTTGCACCAGCTCGACGCAGCGCAGGAAACGCTCTTCATAATCGCTGGACTCAACGTGCACGTACTCGATGTTGTTAGCGCGCAGCATCTCCTCCAGCAGGCGCTGGAACGCCAGGCGATCGGCAGTGCTGCCGAGGCTGCGCAGACCGTCCGCTACCCACGGCGTGTTGTTTTCCAGCAGGATCACCAGATCGAAACGGTATTCGTCGATCAGCGCCTGCACGAAGGGGTGCTCACGCCCTTCGTACTTTTTGCAAAACGCCTGCGTAGTCACGAAATCGGTATCGATAAACGCCACCTTGTTGGCGTACTTGACCGCGAAATCCACGTATTGCGCCTGCCCGAGGGCAATTTTGTCGTAGTCGGAATACTGCAGCGCCATCTCGTCGCCGCCCAGGTGCGAAAACACGTAATCGCGGCCATATTCCCAGGCGCTGGTGGTGTTAAAGATGTTGGCCAACTTGTTGACCAACGTCGACTTGCCGCTCGATTCGCCGCCGAGGATCGCTACGGTGCGCACGAAGAACGGCTTCACCTCGGTCGGGATGTAGTCCCAATAGCGGAACGGATCCTGGCGGATCTGATTGCCGCTGATGTTCATGAACGAACGCTCGGGGTCGACCAAAATGGTTTCGATGCCCAGATGCTCGCGGTAGCGCGGCGCATCCTGCGCTTCGCTGGAATAGATGAAGCTCGGCACGATGCCCTTCTGTTCCATAAAGGCCTTCATGCCGTCGCTCCACACGTTCCAGCCGTGCGGATAGGGTTCGATGCCCTGCTCGTCGAACGAGTGGATATGGATGTTTTTCTGGTACTTGAAGGTTTGCAGCAGCCAGCGCAGGCGATCGCTGACCGTCGGCTGTTGCGACATCGAACTGTTCTCGAACAGCTCGCGATCGCGCGGCTCGTCATGGCACAAGATAACGTGCAGCTCGTCCACCTGGCTGCAGGCGCGCTGGATCAGGTAGATGTGGCCGGTGTGCAGCGGGTAAAATTTACCAAACACCACGCCGACTTTAACCTCTTTACGCGGGAACTCCAGCCCGAGAAAACGGTGCAACGCCTCGAGCTTTTGCGCGCTCGGGCTTTTGATCTTGTCGTTCAACAGCTGGCTGAGATAGCCTTTGGTCATGCCGCTGGCATCCGCCACCTGCTGCAAAGTACAGCCCTTTTGCTTAATGGACGTCTTCAGGTAATCAAATTGCGGCATGGCCACCTCCGTTTAGTATGCTAAACAAAATAGCATATCTTTCTCGCCGTCGGCGACATTAATAAAACTCTTCCAGCACGTCCAGCGCGTCCGCCAGCTTCTTGACCCCGAACACCTGCATGTTGGCCGGCGGCTTCTTCGGCATGTTGCCGTGCGGCACGATGGCGCGCTTGAAGCCGTGCTTGGCCGCTTCGGAGATGCGCTCCTGGCCGCTCGGCACCGGGCGAATCTCCCCCGCCAACCCCACTTCGCCGAACACCACCAGATCGTTCGGCAGCGGCCGATCGCGCAGGCTCGAAACCAGCGACATCAGCAGCGCCAGATCGGCGCTGGTCTCGCTGACTTTCACCCCGCCGACCACGTTGACGAACACGTCCTGATCCGACATCTGCAGCCCGCCGTGCCGGTGCAGCACCGCCAGCAGGATCGCCAACCGGTTCTGCTCCAGGCCCACCGCCACGCGGCGCGGGTTGGACATCATCGAGTGATCCACCAGCGCCTGGATCTCCACCAGCAGCGGCCGGGTGCCTTCCCACACCACCATCACCGAGCTGCCGGAGGTGACTTCATCGCCGCGGCTGAGGAAGATCGCCGAAGGGTTGCTGACTTCGCGCAGCCCCTGTTCGGTCATGGCAAACACGCCCAGCTCGTTGACCGCGCCGAAGCGGTTCTTGTGGCTGCGCAGAGTGCGGAAGCGGGAATCGGCGTCGCCATCCAGCAGCACCGAACAGTCGATACAGTGTTCCAGCACTTTCGGCCCGGCCAGCGAGCCGTCTTTGGTGACGTGGCCGACCATGACGATCGCCACGCCGCGCGTCTTGGCGAAGCGCGTCAGATAGGCGGCGGTTTCCCGCACCTGCGCCACGCTGCCCGGCGAAGACTGAATGTCCGCCATGTGCATCACCTGGATCGAGTCGATCACCATCAGCTTCGGCTGTTCCTGCTCGGCGATCAGGCAGATCTGCTCGATGCTGGTTTCCGACAGCATGTTCAGGCCGCCGGTCGGCAGCCCCAGACGGTGAGCGCGCATCGCCACCTGCTGCAGCGACTCCTCGCCGGTGACGTACAGGGTTTTCATCTGTTCGGACAGTTTGCACAGCACCTGCAGCAACAGGGTGCTCTTGCCGGCGCCGGGATTACCGCCGATCAGAATGGCGCTGCCGGGCACCACGCCGCCGCCCAGCACGCGGTCGAACTCGAGAAAGCCAGTGGTAAAGCGCGGCAGCGCCTCAAGGCTGATTTCCGACAGCTTCTGTACCTTGCTGACGCCGGCGTCGCCGGCATAACCGCTGAGGCGATCGTTGCGCGCCGCTGCGGGCGACGCGGCCAAACGCACTTCCGTGATGGTGTTCCAGGCATGACAGGCGCTGCACTGCCCCTGCCAACGCGGATAGTCCGCCCCGCACTCATTGCACACAAATGCCCGTTTTGCCGCTTTTGCCACGTCTTACCTCAATCTTTCGTTATCGCACTTCGTGTTTCAGGCTGCCGGTGAGAATACACAGCACGCCCATCAGATCCGCATGCCGGATCGCCACCTGCGCTTTTTCATACACTTTCGGTTTGGCGTGGTAGGCGATACCCAACCCCGCCGCCTGCATCATTTTCAAATCGTTGGCGCCGTCGCCGATGGCCACGGTCTGCGCCAGCGGGATCTCAAGCTTCTCCGCCAGCCGCAGCAGCGTGTCGGCTTTGAACTGTGCGTCCACCACCGGCCCCAGCACTTCGCCGGTCAGCTTGCCGTCGCGGATCTCCAGCTCATTGGCCGCTGCCGCCACCAGCCGCAGCCGGTTGCGCAGGTATTCGGCATAGTAGGTGAAGCCGCCGGAGGCGATCGCCACATGCCAGCCCATCGCCTGCAGCTTGCCCACCAGGCTGGTCAGCCCCGGCATCAGCGGCAGCTCGTCGCGCACCTGCTTGAGGATGTTGGCGTCGGCCCCTTTCAGCGTGCCGACGCGCTGGCGCAGGCTGGCGGTAAAGTCCAGCTCGCCGCGCATCGCGCGCTCGGTGACTTCCGCCACCTGCTCGCCGACGCCCGCCAGCTTGGCGATCTCGTCGATGCACTCGATCTCGATCGCCGTCGAATCCATGTCCATCACCAGCAGCCCCGGCGTGCGCAGGTGTGGGATCTTGCCGAGCGGCGCCACGTCCAGCCCGCTCTCCGCCGCCAGCAGCTTGGCGCGCGGCGTTAACGTGCCCGCCAACCGCACCACCTGATAGTCGTCCACGCCCCAGGCGGTGACGATCACCATCGCCGCGCCGAGCTTGCGTTGGAATTGCGTAATGCGCGCCTTGTCCAGCTTCCTGCCGTATAACAGCCACCCGGTATTGCCTGCCCGGTAGTCCAGCGGCATCACTTCGTCGCCGCTGAGCGAAAGGGGAAGACCCGGCCATTGAGAGATCTCCGCCGGAAGATCGCAATAGGTCAGACTGTTTGACATCATTGACTCCTGAATGGACAAAAACGCTGCATGATAAAACGACGCATCAAGCTATCCTATCGCCAGCGGTTCTGGCAACATAAAGTGTCCCCGATGCCCAAGGAACCTGCATGGCTCGCGCTAAACTGAAATTTCGCCTGCACCGCACCGCTATTATCCTGATTTGCCTAGCTTTGCTGGTGCTGCTGATGCAGGGCGCCTCTTATTTTAGCCTGAGTCACCAAATGGCGCGATCCGAGCAGGTTGAAGAACTGGCGCAGACGCTGACCAAACAGGTCGCCTACAGCCTGGCGCCGCTGCTGGACGACGACGGCAACACCCCGCGCATCGACGCCATCCTCAAGCAGCTCACCGATCACAGCCGCATTCTCGACGTCAGCGTGTATCAGCTGGACGGCACGCTGGTCTCCCACGCCGGGGAACAGATAAGTATACGCGATCGCCTGTCGCTCGACGGCAAACGCGCCGGCAGCTACTTCAACCACCAGTTGGTCGAATCCATTCAGGGCAAAGACGGCCCGATCGGCTTTATCCGCATCACCCTCGACACCCACGTGCTGGCGACCGAATCCAAGCAGGTGGACAACACCACCAATCTGCTGCGCCTGATGATCCTGCTGGCGCTGGCGATCGGCATCATTCTGGCGCGCACCCTGCTGCAACACCGCCGCAGCCGCTGGCAGCAGTCGCCGTACCTGTTGACCGCCAACACGCCGTTGGCAGAAGGCAATACGGTGGAAGACGACGAAGAGGATGCGCCGGAGACAAAACAGGAAGCGCCGAAGAAGGGGTAACTCAGGCCAGGCGCTGAATGCGCTCGTGCAGCTTCTGCAGTTGCACCAACATTTGCTCGGCAATCGTCCGGAACGCCTCGCTGATGTCGTCATGTTGCGCCGTTCGCCGCCAGAACTCGAGAGCCAATAGCTCCGCTTGCCGCCAGACGGCGCCGCTCACCTCGTTGCTCAAACGGATCTCCACCGCGTCGCGGCGCAGATTACCGCTGCTTGCCGGCGCAAAAGCCATCGGCAACATATCATACAAAGGCGCCAACATGACCGGCCGCTGGGTTATTCGCAAGAACGACAGGTTGCCTTGGTGCATATCGCTGTTGGCGATCAACCGGCCAAAGGCCCAATACAGGGCAATCCGTTGGTAGACTGAGTGATTGATCACCCCTTGCTGCAATAGCCGCTCGGCGGCCACGACCCAGTTGGCGTGGCCGCTAAACTCGGCATCCAGCGCCTCCAGCGACACCATCGCTACCCGCCCTTCTTCACCGATGCGATCAAAGCGCTCTACCTCTAAAAAGCATTGCCGGTCGGCGCCGAACAGGATTTGCGCCGATGCGGCAGGCAATCCCGCAGCGGCGACCGTCTGCAACGCCAGCGACTCGGCGATCAGCAAATCGCTCCAGCGCTGTGCAATGACATGCGTCGGCGCCAGGCTGAACTTCACCAACACATGCGCGCGGCGCCCAGGCGCCAGCTCAGCATAGGCGGCAAATTTGGGTTGCTCGCCACCGGCGGAAGAGCCCACCAGCTCCCCGGCCAGCGCCTGGACAGACAATGCGGCGTAACGCTCGGTTTTATCTTCCACCGTGATGGCGACGGCAGTACCCCGCATTAACCAGCGCTGATAGCTGTCAGCACCAGGCAGCAGATCGCCGGTCATGTCTTCGCCATAACGGCAGAGCGCCAACAAGCGTTGGCCTTCATCCCATCGCCGCACATCCTCCGGCAAATTCAACTCGCGCGCCGCTGCTTTTCCCCAGGCTCGCCCGAGAAAGCCAATCGGCCGTAGGTCGTTTAAATACCATGGCATGCCGTCATAGAGCTGCCACTCTCCGCTGCGCTCATCGCACACCGCACAGTTATCGGCAGGATACAGCGGGCAAAGTGTGGCAAACAGGTGCGCCTTGCCCCGCTCATCAATCCGATACAGCGGAAACTGCCTCTCACCGCCGATCCCGCGCCGCAATACATAGCGCGTCGCCTTACCTTTACCGAGGATCAATACTGCGCCTGCCAGTTCGCGGATACGGCGCGATAGCGTCGGCTGGCTGATGCCTAACGCTTCTGTCAGTTGACGAGCCGTAGCCGGCCCATGGCGCAAAACTTGTTCAACGGTGATCATCAGATGAATAGATTGGTGAATAGATTGATAGAGGAAGTAATAGCGTTAAACGGCAGAAAGGTAAAGCGTTAGCCAAAACTGGCCAAGCGGAATGAATAGATTGACGGGCGGGCGCCATGATGACGCCCGCCGGGGTATTTATTACGCTTTGTCGCCCAGCAGCACGGATTCCAGCGCGATAACGATCATTTCGTTAAAGGTGGTCTGGCGTTCCGCCGCCGTGGTCGCTTCGTGACGCAGGATGTGGTCGGACACGGTGCAGATGGTCAGCGCCTTGCAGCCGAACTCTTCGTACAGCTCCGCCGCTACGCCGTAGATGCCGGCCGCTTCCATTTCCACGCCCAGGATGCCGTACTTCTTCATCACCTGGAACATGTCCGGATCCGGCGTGTAGAACAGATCGGCGGAGAAGATGTTGCCCACGCGCGCCGGGATGCCCTGCGCCGCCGCCGCGTCGACCGCGTTGCGCACCATGTCGAAGTCGGCGATCGCCGCGTAGTCGTTGTCCTTGAAGCGCAGACGGTTCACCTTGGAGTCGGTGCACGCGCCCATGCCGATCACCACGTCACGCAGTTTGATATCGTCACGCACCGCGCCGCAGGAGCCCACGCGAATGATCTTCTTCACGCCGAATTCGGCGATCAGCTCGCGCGCATAGATGGAGCAGGACGGGATGCCCATGCCGTGGCCCATTACGGAGATGCGGCGGCCTTTGTAGGTGCCGGTGAAGCCCAACATGCCGCGCACGTTGTTCACTTCCACCGCGCCTTCCAGGAAGGTTTCGGCGATGTATTTTGCACGCAGCGGATCGCCCGGCATCAGTACTACGTCAGCGAAATCACCCATCTCAGCATTAATGTGCGGCGTAGCCATAATTTTCTTCCTTTAGAAATCTTATTTAATAAAAACGTCAAACATCTAAGCCTTGAATTTCGAGTTGCAGCTAGGCAGCTAGCGGGTGAATCCCCAGGAGCTTACTTGAGTAAGTGACTGGGGTTCACGCATGAAGCTAACAACGCTGCGGCTTGAAAGACAGGGCTTAGAACATGCTCTTACCGTAATCCATCGGCGACAGGCCAAAGTAATTGGCGACGGTCTGGCCGATGTCGGCAAAGGTCTCGCGGTGGCCCAGCGAGCCCGGCTTCACTTTCGGGCCGTAAACCAGCACCGGGATGTGCTCGCGGGTGTGGTCAGTGCCCGGCCAGGTCGGGTCGCAGCCGTGGTCGGCGGTGAAGATGATGATGTCTTCGTCTTTCACCAGCTTCAGCAGCTCCGGCAGGCGGCGGTCGAACAGCTCCAGCGCGGCGGCGTAGCCCGCCACGTCGCGGCGGTGGCCATAGGAGGAGTCGAAGTCCACGAAGTTGGTGAACACGATGGTGTTGTCGCCGGCCTTTTCCATTTCGATCAGGGTCGCGTCGAACAGCGCGTCGATGCCGGTCGCCTTCACCTTCTTGGTGATGCCGACGTTGGCGTAGATGTCGGCGATTTTACCGATCGACACCACTTCACCGCCCTTCTCGTCCACCAGCTTTTTCAGCACGGTCGGTGCCGGCGGCTCTACCGCCAGATCGTGGCGGTTACCGGTGCGCTGGAAGTGGCCCGGCTTATCGCCGATGAACGGACGCGCGATCACGCGGCCGATGTTGTACCCGCCTTCGGTCAACTCTTCACGCGCGATTTCGCACAGCTCATACAGGCGATCCAGGCCGAAGGTTTCTTCATGGCAGGCGATCTGGAACACTGAGTCGGCGGAGGTGTAGAAAATCGGCTTGCCGGTTTTCATGTGCTCTTCGCCCAGCTGATCGAGGATCACGGTGCCGGACGAGTGGCAGTTGCCCAGGTAACCCGGCAGCTTGGCGCGCTCGACCAGCTTGTCCAGCAGTGCCTGCGGGAAGCTGTTGTGCTCGTCCGTGAAGTAGCCCCAGTCGAACAGCACCGGCACGCCGGCGATTTCCCAGTGGCCCGACGGCGTGTCTTTACCGGAAGAGAGCTCGCTGGCGTAAGCGTAAGCGCCGATGATGTCGGCGTTGCGGTCCAGCCCCTGCGGGAAGTTGCCGGTGGACTCTTCCGCCGCTTTACCGAGGCCCAGACGGCTCAGGTTAGGCAGCGTCAGCGGCCCCTGGCGGCCCACGTTGGCCTCACCGCGCGCGCAAACCTCGGCGATGTGGCCCAGGGTGTCGGAACCCTGGTCGCCAAAACGTTCGGCGTCTTCGCTGGCGCCGATGCCGAAGGAGTCCAATACCATAATAAATGTGCGTTTCATCTGTGCTCTCCTGCGTGTTCTCACGCTATTGCGACCGCAAAACTGCAATCGCCCTTATTCTCTAAATTTATACCCAATGGATTTCAAGTTGTAGCTAGGCGGCTAGCGCGTGTATCCCCAGGAGCTTACTCAAGTAAGTGACTGGGGTGCACGCGTGCAGCCAACAACGCTACGGCTTGAAAGACGAGGGTCATCACGCTTGAGTGATGCGCTTATACACCACCGGCGTCGCCTCCGGCGCCTTGTCGCTCAGCGTCATTGCGCTGCGCACCGCATCGGCCGCCTGCTGCCAGCTCTCTTCATCGTTGGCGTGGATCATCGCCAACGGCTGCTGGGCATCCACTTTATCGCCCAGGCGCGCCACCTCGGTCAGGCCAACGCTGTAGTCGATGGCGTCGCTCGCCCGGCGACGGCCGCCGCCCAGCGAAACCACCGTCATGCCCAGCGCGCGGGTATCCATGGCGCTGATGATGCCCGGCTTTTCAGCATACACCGGCTTGCTCAGCGTTGCCGCCGGCAGATAGCTATCGTAGCGTTCGACGAAGTCTATCGGCCCCTGCTGCGCCGCCACCATGCGGCCAAACACCTCCGCCGCCTTGCCGTTGTCCAGCACCGCCTGCAGTTTGGCGCGCGCGTCGGCCTCGTCTTGCGCCAGGCCGCCGGACAGCAGCATTTCCACGCACAGCGCCAGCGTCACTTCCAGCAGGCGCGGGTTACGGTATTCGCCGGTCAGGAAGCGCACCGCTTCGCGCACTTCCACCGCGTTGCCGGCGCTGGAGGCCAGCACCTGGTTCATGTCGGTCAGCAGCGCGGTGGTCTTGCAGCCCGCGCCATTGGCCACGCCGACGATCGCCTGCGCCAAGTCTTGCGACAGCGCATAGGTCGGCATAAAGGCGCCGGAGCCGACCTTCACGTCCATCACCAGCGCATCCAGCCCTTCCGCCAGCTTCTTGGCCAGAATGGAGGCGGTGATCAGCGGGATCGAATCCACGGTAGCGGTAATGTCGCGGGTGGCGTAGAAACGTTTGTCCGCCGGTGCCAGCGAGCTTGTCTGGCCGATGATCGCCACGCCGACATCCTGAATGATTTTGCGGAAGGCGTTATCGTCCGGGAAAATATTGAAGCCCGGAATAGCTTCCAGCTTGTCCAGCGTGCCGCCGGTATGCCCCAGGCCGCGGCCGGAGATCATCGGCACATAGCCGCCGCAGGCCGCCACCATCGGGCCAAGCATCAGCGAGGTCACGTCACCCACGCCGCCGGTCGAATGCTTGTCGACGATCGGGCCGTTCAGCGCCAGACTCTTCCAATCCAGCACGGTGCCGGAATCGCGCATCGCCATGGTGAGCGCCACGCGCTCCGGCATGCTCATGTCATGGAAATAAATGGTCATCGCCAGCGCGGCGATCTGCCCTTCCGACACCACGTTGTCGCGAATGCCGTTGATGAAAAAGCGGATTTCCGCTTCGCTTAACGGTTGGCCGTCGCGTTTTTTACGAATAATTTCTTGAGCCAGGAACAAGGTATCCCCCTGTGTCGCCGAGAGTCGGTGCAGACGGGCGCGCCTGGCGCCCGCCAACGAAATCGATCAGTAGCCGCCGCCGGCGGTCTGGGTCTGGTGGCCCAGTGCGGTCAGCAAGCTGGCCAGCAGGCTGGAAGCGCCAAAGCGGAAATGCCGCGCGTCGGCCCAGCCTTCGCCCAGAATACGATCGGCAAGTTGCAGATAATGCAGCGCATCCTCTGCGGTGCGCACGCCGCCGGCCGGCTTGAAGCCCACCGTCTTCGCCACGCCCAGATCGCGGATCACCGACATCATCAGCTCGGCGCTTTCCAGCGTGGCGTTGACCGGCACCTTGCCGGTGGAGGTCTTGATAAAGTCCGCCCCCGGCCTTGATGGCGATCTCGGACGCCTTGCGGATCAGGTCGGCCTGCTTCAGCTCACCGGTTTCGATGATCACTTTCAGCAGCACGTTGGCCGCCTGACAAGCCTGCTTGCACTGTTTCACCAGCTCGAAGCCGACCTGTTCGTTGCCGGCGATCAGCGCGCGGTAAGGGAACACCACGTCCACTTCATCCGCGCCATAGGCGATGGCCGCGCGGGTTTCCGCCAGCGCGATGTCGATATCGTCGTTGCCATGCGGGAAGTTGGTCACGGTGGCGATACGGATATCCGGCGTGCCTTGCTCACGCAGCGCCTTGCGCGCTACCGGGATAAAACGCGGGTAAATGCAGATGGCCGCCGTGTGGCCGGCCGGGCTGTTGGCCTGACGACAGAGGGCGATCACTTTCTCGTCGGTGTCATCATCATTCAGCGTGGTTAAATCCATCAGGTTCAGCGCACGTTGCGCTGCTGCGGTTAATTCGGTCATAAAACTCTCCAACTGAGTACCTGGGTGTTGGCGAGCGGACTTGGTTCCATGAAGATAGCGCAGGGGAACGGCGTTCCCGCGGCGGCAACTGAGATCCTTCTCACCGCACATGGCCACCCGCCTTGCGGCCGGCCAGTAATAGCTATTTGAACACGGATGCCGAGGGCGATTCGCGTTCATCGTCACACTATATGAAATAGCACTGTAACAGACCGGAATTATATGTGAAGAGCATCACAAAATAACGCGATATCGTTCACAAATTCGCTAAAGAAGCGGCTGAAGATCGCGGGTGCGGCAAGCACCCGCGTTGCTAGAGTATAGGCGGAGTCCCGCGATCGGTCGCGCCGTCGCGGGCTCCGGGATGGCTTACAGCGCCAGGAAGAAACCAGCGATGGTGGCGCTCATCAGGTTGGACAGCGTGCCCGCCGCCACGGCCTTCAGACCGAAACGCGCGATGTCGTGGCGACGGTTGGGCGCCATGCTGCCCAGACCGCCCAGCAGGATCGCCACCGAGGAGAGGTTGGCGAAGCCGCACAGCGCGAAGGAGATGATCGCCTTGGTGTGGGCCGACAGCACCTGCAGGCCTTCCGCCGCCACCACGTCGTCCGGACGCAGATAGGCGCCGAAGTTCATGTAGGCAACGAACTCGTTGACGATGATTTTCTGGCCGATAAACGAACCGGCGGTCATCGCCTCGCTCCACGGCACGCCGATCAGGAAGGCGATCGGCGAGAACACCCAGCCGAGGATCAGTTCAAGCGACAGCTGCGGATAATCGAACCAGACGCCGATACCGCCGAGAATACCGTTAAGCAAGGCGATCAGCGCGATAAACGCCAGCAGCATCGCACCGACGTTCAGCGCCAACTGCATGCCGGAAGCCGCGCCGGAAGCCGCCGCGTCGATCACGTTGGCCGGACGATCTTCTTCGGCGATCAGCTTCATCGCATCGTCTTTATCGTGGGTCTGCTCGGTTTCCGGCACCATCAGCTTGGCGAACAGCAGCCCGCCCGGCGCGGCCATGAAGGACGCGGCGATCAGGTATTCCAGCGGCACGCCCATCTGCGCGTACCCTGCCAGCACCGAACCGGCTACCGAGGCCAGGCCGCCGCACATCACGGCGAACAGCTCTGACTGGCTCATGGTGGCGATATACGGACGCACCACCAGCGGCGCTTCGGTCTGGCCAACGAAAATGTTGGCGGTCGCCGACAGCGATTCAGTGCGCGAGGTGCCCAGCAGCTTGTGCAGGCCGCCGCCCAGAACGCGGATCACCAACTGCATGATGCCGAGGTAGTACAGCACCGCAATCAGCGAGGAGAAGAACACGATCACCGGCAGAACGCGCAGCGCGAATACGAAGCCGCCGCCGCCGAACACCTCGAACATCTTGTCGGACACCAGCCCGCCGAAAATGAACGAAATGCCCTGATTGCCGTAGGCGATAACGTTTGCCACGCCGTTAGACATACTGCCGAGGATGCTGCGGCCCAGCGGCACGTACAGCACCAGCGCGCCGATGCCGATCTGGATGATGAACGCCCACACGACGGTGCGCAGTTTAATGGCCCGGCGGTTGCTGGAGAGCAGCACCGCAATGGCGATCAGCACCGCCATACCGACCAGACTCATGATGAGTTGCATGCAAAGTTTCCCTGTTGCAAAAAATAAAGTACATCCCTGCTCATGAAGAGAGGTCTGCTATTGGAGTGTTTCGGGGGGGATTATACTGAGCGAGGTCACCCTCGCACCGATTTATGTCACAAATGTATACAACGAGACGCAAATGAAAATCTTATAACGTGACGCAGGTCACGTTATAACCCCATCAATCCGGCATGGCGAACAGTGCCTGAGTATTGCGTTGCAGGTGGGCGGCGATCTCGTCGGCCGGTTCCGGCCGCAGCTCGCACAGCGTTTGAAACACCTCGGCGGCGCGTTCGGGGCGATTCGGCTGCCCCTGATAGCCGGCCAGCGGCATGTCCGGCGCATCGGTCTCCAGCAGCAGCGCCTCGAGCGGCAACTGCGCCATCACGCCGCGCGTTTTCTGCGCCCGCTCATAGGTGATGGTGCCGCCCACGCCGATGTAATAGCCGAGGCGGATAAAGGCCTGCGCCTGCGACAGGCTGCCGGCGAAGCCGTGCACCACGCCGCGACGCGGCAACTGCATGCGCCGCAGCGCCGCGGCCAGCTGATCGTGGGTGCGACGCGAATGGAGGATCACCGGCAGGTCATGCTGTTTCGCCAGCTTCAGCTGGGCCTGCAGCACGCTTTGCTGGCGCTCGAACTGCGGGTTGTCCATATACAGATCGAGTCCGATCTCCCCCACCGCCACCAGCTTGCGCGGCCGTTCGGCCAGCAGCGTCGCCAGCTGGTCCAACTGCGGCTCATGATGCTGCGCGATATACAGCGGGTGCAGTCCCAGCGCGGCGAACAGCGGCGCGTGATCCTGCGCCAGCCGCAGCACCCGGGCAAAGCGATCGGCGGTGACCGTCGGGACGATGATGCGCTGCACGCCGGCGCTTGCCGCCCGCGTCAGGCTCTCGGCCTCATGCCCGGTAAAGGGCGGAAAATCGAAATGGCAGTGAGTATCGGTAAAGGCGTAACTCACAGCGCGCCCCCTTCACCCGGCGGCAGATCGCCCGGCAGGATGATTTTCGGCGCCGCTACCGCGGCCTCCGGCTGCGCCGCCCGCTCGGTGGGCATGGCGATGTCGGTCACGATCGGCGAAGGCATTCTGACGTTCTCCGGCTGGATCAGGCGGCGCGACAGCGCTTTTCGCACCTTCATGCCGTCGGGCTCCTGCTGCGCCATCCACTGGCCGACGGTGGCCAGGAAGTAGCGGCCGCAGCGGCGCCCCAGGTGATAATCCTGATTGAGCGCCCCCAATCGGCTGCCCAGCGCATTGCTGGCCAGCGGCTTCGGTGGGAAGATCTCGAAGATGCGCAGCTTGCCCGGCGGCTTTTCGATAAAGCGCTGGATGCGGTGATAGCTTTGCTCGTGAT
The DNA here is from genome assembly GCF_002935055.1 of Serratia sp. SSNIH1. NCBI lineage: Bacteria > Pseudomonadati > Pseudomonadota > Gammaproteobacteria > Enterobacterales > Yersiniaceae > Serratia > Serratia sp. SSNIH1. The sequence continues at coordinate 1,105,974 of NZ_CP026383.1, read as the reverse complement.
GCTGCAGGATGCGCACCATCTGTTGCAGGCTGCTGTCGCTCAGCCAATGCTCCATACGCTTCATCCACTGCGGGGTGTAGTACATTTGCGAAGGCACGGTGCGGATCACTACGATGGTGTCGGCGCCGCGACGATAGGCCTCTTCCACCGGGATCGCATCGCTGATGCCGCCGTCCTGATAGCTGACGCCGTCCAACTCCACGCCCTGACGGTAGAAGCCGGGAATGGCGCTGGACGCCTTGATGGCCGGCAGCCAGCGTTCGCGCTGCGCCGGCAGGTAGGTCGGCTCAAAGTCATCGCTGCGGCAGGCGCACAGCAGGAACTCGCGCCCGTCGGTAAAGTGCTGTTCCGCCACGTCCATCGCCAACGGCATCTGCGCCGCCGCCGTATCGACCAGCCAATCGAGATCGATCAGATGCCCGCCGCGCACGAAGCGCAGCGGATTGAAGAACTGGGCCGAGGTGGTGTAACGGGTAATCACCCGACGCGCGTATCCCACCTGCCCGCAGATATAGGCGGACAGATTCTGGGCGCCGGCCGACGTGCCGATCAGCAGATCGAAAGGGTTAAAGCTCGCGCGCTGAAACTCGTCCAGTACGCCGGCGGTGAAAATGCCGCGCTGGCCGCCGCCTTCGCAGACCAGCGCCATCTTACCTGGCCGAAAGGGTTTAGACGCCAGCGGTTCTATATTGCCGAGCGTGATGGGTATTCTGTATCCCAACTTGACATCCTCAGTGAGACGTTTTCTCCGAGGATACCGCGTCTCGCTCTCTTCCGTAATCCTCTTGCAGTACGCCGGCGAGGAAATCGTTGCTGCCGGCCAGCCAGGCGCAATCGCTGCCGGACCATTCGGCCCACGCCTGCCATACCTGGCCTTTCAGCTGTTTCCAGCGCCCGACGATGATGTCGCTGTTCATGGCCGGCCCTCCCCGACGTGAGAAAAGGAGTTAAGCTTTGTTACAGTTTACGGGAAAATGCCGGCCGGCTAAGGGCGCCGACGGCCGGTGAACAGGCTGACCAGGAACAGGATGATACCGACGACGAACACGATTTTAGCCGCCCAGGCAGCAGTACCCGCCAACGAACCGAACCCTAACGCCGCAGCGATAAGCGCGATAACTAAAAAGATAATGCCCCAACGAAACATAAGCTTCTCCTTACCATTGTGAAAAATTCGCTGCTGCCTACCGCCCCGACAACGGGACGTCGGCGGCAAATCAGTTTCTTTTTTTGGTGGTACATGCCGGACCGCCTTCACGGCCCGGCAGATGCGGCTTGTTGTTGCTTGTTACGGGCGCCTGGCGGGGGTTACTGCTTGACCACCAGGTCGTTTTTCACGCTTTTCACGCCGTCGATGGCCTTGGCGATGCTTTCCGCACGTTCAGACTGCGCCTGCGTTTTCACCTCACCGGAAAGCTGCACCACGCCATCGGTGGTTTCCACTTTCACATTGCGCGACGGCACGATGTCATCGGCCAACAGCTTGGCTTTCAGCTCGCTGGTGGTGGCGGTGTCGCCGGCATACGATTTGATCGACTGGTTGGCTTCATCTTTCACATGCAGCTTGTCGCTGACGGTCTTGACGCCTTCCACCTTACCGGCGACCGCGACCGCATGCTCCGCCTGCGCCTGGCTGCCGACGAACCCGCTCAGGATCACGGTGCCTTTTTCGGTTTTCACCGAAATGTCAGAACTTTTGATGGTCTTATCTTCCACCAACGCACTTTTAACTTTAGCCGTTATCGCGCTGTCATCCATGTAACCGTCAACTTTTTTCATGGAGCTATCGATTTTGGCACCGGCACTATCCGCGGCGTTAGACGCCTTGTTGAGCAGACTGTCTTCAGCCAGCGCACTGCCGCTTACCAAAACAGAACCCAATACGACAGCCATCAGCGAGTGTGCAAATTTGGTCTTTTTCATCGATCTCTTCCTTTTGTTGGGGGCTCTCGACGCCAGAGCGCCGGAACCCTGCGGCCACCTTCACGCGGCCTTCTCGGTAAATACTTCATCATCGCTATACGATTAAGCGTTCACGACAGGAGTATTGCAACGGCCGTGCCAACTCAAAAAACACCTTAAAAATCAAAGAAAAAAATTCAGAAGTCGAATTTTTAGCCAAAAAACTGTCGCCTATTGGCGACAGGCTAAGTTACATAAAACTGAAATATAGCTATATCATTGATATTTAAAGATACTGACTGTCTCCTATCGGCAACACATCAGAATAACTCACCAAACAAACAGCGTATTACAGTGATTTACTCTCAAGCAATGTGCGGACATCTCGTTAAAGATAGACCATCAGACGGAAAACGCAGGCCGAACGAACATCGCCTGGCGATAGCGGTTCGCAGGATAAAATATGAGGAAGATTTATTAATTAGCGCAGTGAGGATAGGAGAAGCGTGCAGGGCGCACTGGGCGCCCTGCCGAGCGATCAGTGTTCGCGGGTTTTGCGGAAGGTCACGTCAGGATAGCGTTCCTGCGTCAGGTTGAGGTTCACCATGGTCGGCGCGATGTAGGACAGGTTGTCCCCGCCGTCCAGCGCCAGGTTGATCTCGTTCTTGCGCTTGAACTCTTCGAACTTCTTCACGTCGTCGCACTCGACCCAGCGCGCGGTCGACACGTTGACCGATTCGTACAGCGCTTCCACGTTGTACTCGCTCTTCAAACGCGCCACCACCACGTCGAACTGCAGCACCCCGACCGCGCCGACGATCAGATCGTTGTTGGCGATCGGACGGAACACCTGTACTGCGCCCTCTTCAGACAGCTGCACCAGCCCCTTCAGCAGCTGTTTCTGCTTCAGCGGATCGCGCAGGCGAATGCGACGGAACAGCTCCGGCGCGAAGTTCGGAATACCGGTGAACTTCATGTCTTCACCCTGGGTGAAGGTATCGCCGATCTGAATGGTGCCGTGGTTGTGCAGGCCGATGATGTCGCCCGGGTAGGCTTCTTCCACGTGCGAACGGTCGCCGGCCATAAAGGTCAGCGCGTCGGAGATCACCACGTCTTTGCCGGTGCGCACCTGGCGCAGCTTCATGCCCTTCTCGTAGCGGCCGGACACCACGCGCATGAAGGCCACACGGTCGCGGTGTTTCGGATCCATGTTGGCCTGGATCTTGAAAACGAAGCCGGTGAATTTCTCTTCCGCCGCCGTCACTTCGCGGGTGTCGGTTTTGCGCGGCATCGGCGCCGGCGCCCAGGCCACCAGACCGTCCAGCATGTGATCCACGCCGAAGTTACCGAGTGCGGTACCGAAGAACACCGGGGTCAGCTCGCCGCTCAGGAAAGCCTCCTGATCGAACTCGTGGGAAGCGCCTTGCACCAGCTCCAGCTCATCGCGCAGCTGCGCCGCCAGATCTTCACCCACCGCCGCATCCAGCTCCGGGTTGTCCAGGCCTTTGACGATGCGCACTTCCTGGATGGTGTGGCCTTTACCGGTCTGATACAGGTAGGTTTCATCCTTGTACAGGTGGTAAACACCCTTGAACAGCTTACCGCAGCCGATCGGCCAGGTGATAGGCGAGCAGGCGATCTTCAGTTCGCGCTCGACTTCATCCATCACTTCCATCGGATCGCGGATGTCGCGGTCCAGTTTGTTCATGAAGGTCAGGATCGGCGTGTCGCGCAGACGGGTGACTTCCATCAGCTTACGGGTACGATCCTCAACGCCCTTGGCGGCGTCGATCACCATCAGACAGCAGTCGACGGCGGTCAGGGTACGGTAAGTATCTTCGGAGAAGTCTTCGTGCCCCGGGGTATCCAGCAGGTTAACCAGGCTGTCGCGGTACGGGAACTGCATCACGGAGGTGGTGATCGAGATCCCACGCTGCTTTTCCATTTCCATCCAGTCGGATTTGGCGTGCTGGCTGGAGCCACGGCCTTTTACCGTACCGGCAGTCTGGATCGCCTGTCCGAAGAGCAGCACTTTTTCGGTAATGGTGGTTTTACCGGCATCGGGGTGCGAGATGATGGCGAAAGTTCTTCTTTTGGAGACTTCGCGGGCAAATTCACTAGGAGACATGGTTTTCAGGTTCTACGGTTAGTCCGCCCTGCGACATCATCAGAACGCGCCGATCGCGGCGCCGGGCAAAGCGGTGAATAAAAGATAACGGCCGGGCATTTTCGCCGATTTGCCAATCGGTGACAATCAATGCTTTTACCGGCCGGGCGGATTACCCCAGCGGCAGCGCCATCACGATCGCGTCTTCGCGGCCGTGGGCGCTCGGGTAATAATTGCGGCGCACGGTGACCTCGTTGAAACCGAGATCTTCATACAGTGCTATCGCCGCCTGGTTGGAGGCGCGCACCTCCAGCCACAGCGTCACCACGCCACGGCTCTCCAGCTGTTCAATCACCGCGTTGAGCAGCAGGCGGCCAAAGCCCCGGCGCTGGTGCTGCGGATGAATGGCGATGTTGAACAGCGTAGCTTCGTCCAGCACGATCTGCGTGATGGCAAACCCCGCCATCTCCCCATCGGCGCTCAGCTTCAGGTTAAGGTAGCGATCGCCCTGATTGCTGGCAAAGGTGGTTTCCGTCCAGGGGAAAGCGTGGCTGGCTTGCTCAATGTTGAAGGCCGTGGCCAGGTCGGCCGCCGTCAGGGTAGAAATCGTGTTCATGATGACAAATCTGCTGCCAGAGGGCACGTTTGGCCCCCGCGTCTTGGGAAAGCTCGGCCAGCGCCGGGCTGTGTAGCTGCGCGCCGGCGACCGCGAGCGGTTCCGTCACGCCCAGCCGCCAACTGTTGCATGCGGTCTCTTCAGGCAGCATCGCCACCTGTTCCGGCGTCAGGCTGTAGGTTTGCGCCGGCGTCAGCCCCAGGCTACGCAGCACGTCGCAAAACAGCGGATCGTCGGGCGCGGGCAGCGTCTGCGCCACCACCAGCAGGCGCGTCTCGGGCGGCAGACTGACCGCCACTTCGCCCTGCAACACGCTCGGGCGGCGCAATGTCCACTGCGTAATACCCAGTTGTTGTAACAGCCAGTCGCGTTTTGATGCCATGCCGATTCCTACCCGTTGTGGTGCGCCATGCCTGCCATGCGCCGCGCTATGCTAACAAACCCGCGCACCCCGCGCCAACAAACCCGTCGAACATATCGCCACAAAGCTCTATAATCCCCGGTCTCATTTCCAGGAGCCAATATCTGATGTCTGCATTAACCCCCGCCAGTGAAGTCATGCTGCGCCACAGTGATGAATTTATCGAACGCCGCGTGCTGTTTGCCGGCGACCTGCAGGACAGCCTGCCGGCCCAATTCGAGGCCGCGGACGTGCGCGTCCACACTCAGCAATACCATCACTGGCAGTTACTGAACCGGACGATGGGCGATAACGTGCAGTTCGGTTTGACCGTCGATCCCGCTTTCGTCGCCAACTGCGACACGCTGGTTTACTACTGGCCGAAGAGCAAGCAGGAAGCGCAATTCCAGCTGTGCAACATCCTGGCGCTGCTGCCGGTGGGCGTAGACGTGTTCGTGGTCGGTGAAAACCGCAGCGGCGTGCGCAGCGCCGAGCCAACGCTGGAAGGCCACGTCACGCTGGTGAAAATCGACAGCGCGCGCCGCTGCGGCCTGTATCACGGCCGCCTGGACGCGCAGACCGAGTTCGACCTGAACGACTGGTGGGACAGCTATCAGCTGCACGATCTGGAAGTGAAAACGCTGCCGGGCGTGTTCAGCCGCGACGGCCTGGACGTCGGCAGCTCGCTGCTGCTGTCTACGCTGGAAAAACACATGAAAGGCAAGGTGCTGGACATCGGCTGCGGCGCCGGCGTCATGGCCTCGGTAATGTCCAAGCTGTCGCCGAAGGTGAAACTGACCCTCAGCGACGTCAACGCCGCCGCGGTGGAATCCAGTCGCGCGACGCTGGCCGCCAACGGCATCGAAGGGGAAGTGATCGTCAGCAACGTTTACTCCGACATCACTGGCCGTTTCGACATGATCATCTCCAACCCGCCGTTCCACGACGGGCTGCAGACCAGCCTGACCGCCGCCGAAACCCTGATCCGCGGCGCGGTGAAGCACCTGCCGATCGGCGGCCAACTGCGCATTGTCGCCAACGCCTTCCTGCCATACCCGGACATTCTGGACGCCACCTTCGGCAGCCACGAAGTGCTGGCGCAGAACGGCCGCTTCAAGGTATACCAGGCGACCGTCGGCCGTCCGCCGCGCGCGCCGAAGAAGAAATAATTCGCCGTTGGCGGAAAACGACAGAGCGCGGCCTGCAGGCCGCGCTTTTTTTTAACCGTTGATGTAGGTCATCGACTCCGCGCCGTAGCGATCGCCGGCCGCCGCACTCAGCGGGAACACCGCTTCAATCGCCGCCAGCTCAGCCGCGCTCAGCGTTATCTCCGCCGCCGCGACGTTCTCTTCCAGGTAACGACGGCGCTTGGTGCCGGGGATCGGCACGATGTGTTTCCCCTGCGCCAATACCCAGGCCAGCGCCAGCTGCGAAGGTTTGACACCCTTCTGCGCCGCCAGCTCCCCCACCTTCTCCACCAGCGCCAGGTTGCGGGTGAAGTTTTCCCCCTGGAAGCGCGGGTTGCCGCGGCGGAAATCGTCCTCGGCCAGATCCTCCGGCCGCCGGATAGCGCCGGTAAGGAAACCGCGCCCTAACGGACTGTAAGGCACAAAGCCGATGCCCAGGCGCTCACAGGCCGCCAGCACGCCCTGCTCGGCATCGCGCGTCCACAGCGAATACTCGGTCTGCAGCGCGGTGATCGGATGTACCTTGTGCGCCCGCTCCAGCGTGGCGACCGACGCCTCGCTCAGGCCGATATGGCGGATCTTGCCTTCGCGGATCAGATCCGCCATCGTGCCGACGACGTCCTCGATCGGCACCTGCGGATCGACCCGGTGCTGATAATAAAGATCGATCTCCTCCACGCCCAAGCGCCGCAGGCTGCCCTCGACGGAGCGCCGGATATACTCGGGCCGGCTGCTGACGCCGCGCGCCGAAGGATCCGCCGGATCGCGCAGGATGCCGAACTTGGTGGCCAGGAACACCTGTTGCCGCTTGCCCTTGATCGCTTCCCCCACCAACTCTTCGTTGGTGTGCGGGCCATACATGTCGGCGGTGTCGAGCAGCGTGACGCCCAGCTCCAGCGCCCGGTGCAGCGTAGCGATGGCTTCCTGCCGATCGGCGCCGGTGGAGTAGAAGTCGCTCATGCCCATGCATCCCAAACCCAGGGCGGAGACGACGGGGCCGTGGGAACCGAGTTTACGTTGTTGCATTGTGCTGCCCTCATGCGGTGAATGGATAACGCAGCAAAGTCTGGTTGTTTACGCGACAAAGATAAATAATGCAGATTGCACATCACTGTTCAAAAATCACCAACAATACGGAGTGGACATGGATCAGGTTCAAGCCATGCGCATTTTTACCCGCATCGTCGAACTGGGCAGCTTCAGCCGGGCGGCCGAACGCCTGCAGCTGCCGCGCGCCACGGTCAGCAACGCGCTGAAACGGCTGGAACAGCGGCTGGGCGTGCGCCTGCTGATCCGCACCACTCGCCAGGTGCAGGTGACCAGCGAAGGCAGTCTCTACTATCAACGCTGCGTGCAGTTGCTGGGCGCACTGGAGGAGGCGGACACGCTGTTCAGCCACCATAAGCTGCAGCCGTCCGGCAAGGTGCGCATCGATATGCCCCATTCGCTGGCGCGCCAGATCGTCATTCCGGCGCTGGACGACTTCTACCGGCGCTATCCCGACATCACGCTGGCGCTGGGTGCCAACGACACCCACGTCGATCTGCTGCGCGAAGGCGTGGACTGCGTGCTGCGCGCCTGGGAAACCGAAGACGACAGCCTGGTGGCGCGGCGCATCGCCCAGCTGCCGCAGATCACCTGCGCTTCCCCCGCTTATCTGCAGGCCCACGGCACGCCGCTCGACATCGATAGCCTGGCGCCCCACCGCGCGGTGGGGTATTTTTCCCTGGCCAGCAACCGCGATTACCCGCTGGAGTTCTGCCGCGGCGGCAAGCTGGAACTGCGCGAACTCCCCGCCCGGCTGAGCGTCAGCGGCGCCGACGCTTACATCGCCGGCGCACGTGCCGGCATGGGGTTGATTCAGGCGGCGCGCTATTCGCTTGCCCCTTGGCTGGAACAGGGCGAACTGGTGGAAGTGCTGGCGGAAACGCCGCCTCCGCCGATGCCGATTTACATCATGTATCCGCCCGGCCGTTTCCTGGCGCCGCGGGTCAGAGTGTTGATTGATTGGCTGATTTGGCTGTTTGACCAGCAGAAAAGCGGTGATATGGCTGTTTTTCCAGCAAACGCCCGCAAAGCGGGGAAATAACTGTTGACGTGCCCGCCAAAATCTCTAGAATTCGCCTCCGTGGTAACGTTACTCCGGTAATGTTTCTGGTACGCGAAGGTGGCGGAATTGGTAGACGCGCTAGCTTCAGGTGTTAGTGTCCTTACGGACGTGAGGGTTCAAGTCCCTCTCTTCGCACCAAATAACCACATGATTTATATTGCACTCAGCATCGATGCGAAGGTGGCGGAATTGGTAGACGCGCTAGCTTCAGGTGTTAGTGTTCTTACGGACGTGAGGGTTCAAGTCCCTCTCTTCGCACCACGCTGGCGACGTAATATAAATCAAAGCAACAACATCGACTGTGCGAAGGTGGCGGAATTGGTAGACGCGCTAGCTTCAGGTGTTAGTGTCCTTACGGACGTGAGGGTTCAAGTCCCTCTCTTCGCACCAATTGATGATCTCTCCGGTAGTTCCTTCGAAAAAATCCCAACGCATTGATGATAAACACGCCTAAGCGTGGTTTTGCCGTTTCCGGCGTTTACGCGAAGCTGAAGTTCAGGCTGATTGCCGCCAGGCCGCCCGCCAGCGCCATGCAGGAAGGCAGCAGAAGATAGTGACGCAGCCGGCTGTTGAACAGCATCACCAGCGTGGCCAGCATCGCTATCACAATCAGGGTGCGCAGCTGCATCATATTCAGATCGATCAAGGCCAGCAGCGGCATCAGCGCGCACGGCAGCAAAACCCCCCAGGCGCTGGCCAAGCGATCGCCGAGGCACCAGCTGACGCCCCACAGTCCACACGCGGCAATCATGGCGGTGAGCATGATAACTCCCTTTAAGTGATAATGATAACCAATATCATATAACACTTTTTTGGCCGCCGCATCATTTTCACTGCGCTGACCAAACCCAGATGACACCAGCATGAAAAAATGATAATTTGACATAAGAAAATTCCTAGTCCTGTTTGCATGATAATAATCACAATCCTCAACCATGCAATTCAAGTGGATATTCGCGCCAAAGGAATGCTTCTCAACCTTAATTATTCGACAGAACGACTTTGCAAAGAGTGACCTCCGTATGAACGCCCGTTCTTATCAGGAATTACTGAACAGCAAGCAGCGCCTGGCATTATTTCTTTTTCTGATAATGAATGCCGCCTCTTCCGTATTTACATTATTGCTCCCTTTTAGGGATACGCCCGCATTTACCCTACCTTTATTATGTATACCGCTATTTTGTCTGGTAGCGGCGCTATTGTCCCTGCAAACGCCACGCAAATACTTGTGCAAACTCAACCTGTTCGCCGGCGTGCTCGGTCTGCTGTGGGCCGCCCATACTTACGTTAAAAGTCAATATTGCCTACCGAATAACCAAGATTTTTTATTAATTAGTTTGTTTAGCATCTTTTTTATCAGCGCTATTTCTCTGACGGATAACTTTACCGCCTTTTGTTTACACGCCGTGCCTTCCGCAATGGTAATCCTGGCTTTAGACGGCATGCATAATACCCTGCGGATATTATTCACCACGCTATTACCTATTATCGCTTTCTCCATCCACCACCTGATGTTGAAACGCAGTGAAATCTTTACTCACGCGCTGGTGGCCAACCTGTATAACGAGCGAGATAAATTCAATAATTTGAGCATGATCGATCCTCTGACCGGCCTTTATAACCGGCGCGGGCTGGAGAATAAGATCACGATGCTGCTGGAACCGCAAACCGGCCACCATTACGTGCTGTTGCTGGATATCGACCACTTCAAGGTCTATAACGACAGCTACGGCCACGCCATGGGCGATCGGGCGTTGGTGCAGGTGGCGGTCGCCATCCGCGATGCGGTGCGTTCGCGCGACATCGTGGTGCGCTACGGCGGGGAAGAGTTTTTGGTGCTGCTGACCAACGTGCACGAAGGCTACGCGGCGCAGCTGGCCGAGCGGGTGCGCCAACGGGTGGCGGAACTGAACATCCCACACGGCGCCAGCCCGCAGCACAGCGGCACGCTGACGCTCAGCGCCGGCATCTCCGCGCTGGAAAAGCTGGACGTCGAATCGGCGATCGGCGCGGCCGACGCCGCGCTCTATCTGGCAAAGCACAGCGGCCGCAACAATATCCAGCTGGCACAAAACGTCCAGCCCGCCCTGCTGCAGCCGCAGGAATAAATACCCTGTCCGGTTAAGCGGCCGTTGGCCGCAAGCCGTTCAGCAACAGCGTCAAACCGGCCAATGCCTGCTCCAACGCAGTCTTCTCATCCTGCTGATTCGCGATCCAAAGCGCGGCATCCATCAGGCCGCCATTGATTAAATGCGCCAATACCTCAGGTGCGGTCGTCGCGATAGTCCGCTGTTCCATCAACTTTTGCAGCATATTCGTCATGGAGGCGATACATTGCAACCTGCTGGCCTGAAGATGTTCCGCCCCCAATACGGAAGGTGAGTCACGCAATAAAATGCGCTGCACTTGCGGTTCAATCGTCATCGCCAGATAGGCGCGACAGCGCCCGGCGAAAGCGCCCCACTCATCGGGCGCGCTGGCGGAAATTGCCGCCAGACGCGCGTCCATCTCGGCGTCAATTTCTTGCACGACGGCCAAAAATAAACCTTTCTTGTCGCCAAAGTGGTGCGCGCCATCCTGGCCATGCCGTCGATGCAGATCCTGGTGCTGGCGCTGATCGCTCTGGGTACCATCGTCGGCACCGTGGACGTTATCAGCGTGGCCTTCGCCGAGCAGCAAGGGCAGCCGGCCGCCGCCAGCATCGTGCTGTCGGTTTACGCGTTCGGCTCCTGCCTGGCCGGGCTGATTTTCGGCGCAATTAAGATCCCCGTCCCCTTGCCTCGTCTGTTCTTATACGCGGCATTCGCCACCGCCTTCACCACCCTGCCGCTGCTGTGGGTGCACAATGTCTTGACGCTGGCGGCGGCGATGTTTGTCGCCGGATTGTTTTTTGCGCCGACCATGATCGTTGCCATGGGGCTGGTTGAAAACATCGTGCCGCCCGCCAGACTGACGGAGGGGTTGACCTGGATGGTCACCGGCCTGGGGATAGGCGTGGCGCTCGGCGCCGCATTGGCGGGCCTGGCGATCGATGCCATAGGGATAACGGCCGGCTTCAGCGTCACGCTCACCGCCGGGCTGATCGTGCTGCTGGTGGCGGCAGGCGGCTACCGCTTAATGCGGCGAACGCTGGCCTTGAAAGGGGCGTGAATCGCCCGCGCTAAGCGGTTTCCCAAATCGCCCTGCCCTGCCAGCGCCGTTCGATCGCCGCCAGGAACAGTTTCACCTTGGGGGAGAGATGGCGTCGGCTGGGATAGACGGCGCAGATCGGCGGCCCCGGGCGACAATAGCGCTCCAGCACCGGCACCAGCGTGCCGGCCGCAATCTGCTCGCCGACCAGAAACGCCCCCACCTGGCACAGGCCGGCCCCGGCGACGGCCGCATCCCGCAAGGCCTCGACGTTGTTGAAACGCATCCGGCCGCGCACCGGCTGTTCGTGCAGTTGGCCGTTGACCAAATAGCGCCAGGGCGCCGGCAGCCCCTGATGGCTGAAGACCAGCGTCTCGTGCTCGCCCAGCGCCTCCGGTTTTGCAGGCGTACCGTGCCGCGCCAGATAATCCGGCGCCGCGCAGGTGATCAGGCGATGCGGCGCGAGCACCCGCCGCACCAGCCGGCTGTCGTCGCTGCCGCCGACGCGGACAGCCACGTCGATGCCGTCGCGCACCAGATCGCTGTACTCATCGGAGAAGCTGACGTCGGCGTCCACCTCCGGCCACTGCGCCAAAAACTCCCGCAGAATCGGCAGGATATGCAATCGCCCCAACGAGACCGGCAGATCCAGCCGCAGCCGCCCGCGCGGCGTTTGCCGCCGCGTATTCAGCGCCGTTTCCGCCTCTTCGGCCTGCGACAGGATGCGCTGCGCATACTCGTAAAACACCGCGCCGTCTTCGGTCAGGCTGACGCTGCGCGTGGTGCGCTGCAGCAGCCGGGTGGCCAATCGCTCCTCCAACCGGTTCACGCATTTGCCCGCCGCCGATCGGGAAATGCCCAGCCTCTCGGCCGCCAGCGTGAAGCTGCAGGCGTCGGCGACGCGAATGAACACCAGCAGGTCGGTCAGGTTATCCAACGGCATAGACGGTAAATTAGCCACGATATGTCCCCAATGTTGCGCATTCAGACCAGTTTATCAGCCATTTTGGCGCGGATACACTGAGGCTCTTCATCGGTTGGGAGAGTCATTATGAGTGCCTTACACGCCGGCGGCGGCGCAAAACCCTGGCTGGCGACTTTCGCTATCGCCCTGTCCACCTTTACCGTCGTCACGGCAGAAATGCTGCCCGTCGGGCTGCTGACTCCGATCGTCAGTACCCTGAATGCGACGATCGGCCGCGCCGGATTACTGGTTTCCCTGCCCGCCCTGTTTGCCGCGCTGTTCGCCCCGCTGGTGGTGCTGGGTGCCCGGCGCACGGATCGCCGCAGCCTGCTGATCGCCTTTCTGCTGCTGCTGATCGCCGCCAACCTGCTGGCCGCCGCCGCCACCTCCATGGCGCTGCTGTTCACTGCGCGCATCCTGCTGGGCTTTTGCATCGGCGGTATCTGGGCCATCGCAGGTGGGTTGGCGGAACGTCTGGTGCCGCCGACTTCCGTAGGATTGGCGCTGTCCGTCATCTTCAGCGGCGTAGCGGCAGCCTCGGTGTTCGGCGTGCCGCTCGGGGTATTCCTCGGCGAAGCGCTGGGCTGGCGCATGGCGTTTCTGGCCGTCGCCGTCCTCGCGGCGCTGACCCTGCTCCTGCTGCTGTGCGTGCTGCCGCCGCTGCCGGTCACGCAGACGGTGAGCTGGCGTTTATTCACCGCGCAGCGTGCGAATCGCCGGCTGCTCCTCGGGCTGCTGCTGACGTTTCTGCTGGTCGCCGGCCACTTTATGGCCTACACCTTTGTCCGCCCGCTGCTGCAGACGGTCGCCGGCATCGAGGGCCGCTGGGTGGGGCCGCTGCTGTTCGCCTACGGCGCCGCCGGTATCGTCGGGAATTTCATCGCCGGCCAGGCCGCGGCCAAACGGCTGCGCCGCACCCTGGCGCTGATCGCCCTCGGGCTGGCGCTCGCCGTCCTGCTGCTGCCGCTGCTGGGCCACGCGCCGCTGAGCGGCAGCGCCTTCCTCCTGCTGTGGGGCATCGCCTACGGCGGCGTTTCCGTTTCGCTGATGGCATGGATGCTCAAGGCGGCCCCCGATGCGGTCGAGGTCGCCTCTTCGCTGTATATCGCGCTGTTTAATCTGGCGATTTCCTGCGGTTCACTGGCGGGCGGGCTGGTGGTGGACGCCGGAGGCTTGACGATAAACGGCGTGCTGTCCGGCATCGTGCTGCTGCTGGCGTTGGCGATCCTGATGCGAACCCGCCCACAGGCGCTGACAACGGCGGCGAAGGCCGATTCGCCGCCGGGTTGAATCAGGCGCGGCGCTGCCGCAGGCCATAGACCAGCACCACCGCGAAGCACAGCAGCGGCAGCAGATAAGAGAGCGCGGTGCTGTAACGGTCAGCCAGCGCCCCCATAAAGTACGGCATGATGGCGCCGCCGACGATCGCCATGATCATAAAGGAACTGGCGCGCTTGGTGTGTTTACCGAGGTTTTTCACCCCCAGGGCGAAAATGGTCGGGAACATGATCGACATAAAGAAGAACACCGCGATCAGCGCCACCACCGACACCCCGTCAACGCTCAGCATCACCACGCCGCACAGCGCGATGTTGATCAGCGCATAGGCCGCCAGCAGCGTCGCCGGCTTGACTCGCCCCATCAACCAGGTGCTGAAGAAGCGCCCGACCATAAAGCAGATCATGGCGATCGACAGCAGGTAAGAGGCGCTCTGGTTAGACACCTCGCGCCAGTGCTCGGTGGCGTAGTTGATGAAAAACGCCCCTACGCCCACCTGCGCCGCCACGTAGAAGAACTGCGTGATAACCCCGCCGACGAAATGCGGATGCTGCCACAATCCCTGCGCTATCATGCCATGCACCGGTTTTTCCTCTTCGCGGATCGCCGGCAGCCGGGTGCGGCTGAACAACAGCGCGATCAGCAGCACCAGCACGGCGATCGCCACATAGGTCATCTTCACCGCGCTCTGATCGCCGCCGCCGGCGGACTGGCTGGCAGAGAAGAACAGCGTGCCGCCGATCAACGGGCCGATAAACTGCCCGAGGCCGTTGAACGACTGGGCCAGGTTGAGCCGCCGTTCGGCGCCCTGCACGTCGCCCAACACCGTGGCGTACGGGTTGGCGGCCGTTTCCAGGCAGCCCAAACCGCTGGCGATAACGAACAGCGCGAACAGGAACACGCCGAAGCTGTTGGCCGACGCCGCCGGCACGAACAGCAGCGCCCCCAGCGCATACAGGCACAGCCCGACCAGAATGCCCGCCTTATAGCCCTTGCGGTCCATAAAGTACCCGGCGGGCAGCGCCACCAGGAAATAGGCGCCGAAATAGGCCGCCTGCAACAAACCCGACTGCGCCTTGGTAACGTGCAACGTCTCCTGAAAATGTTTGTTTAATACGTCCAGCAGGCCATAGGACAGCCCCCACATGAAGAACAGGCTGGTGACCAGGATAAAGGCCCAGCGCAGATTGGCGGTCACGGCGACGCCCGGCTGCGCGGAGGCCGCACTTTTTTCAGCAAGCATGGTGATACCCTCGTATCGTCTGGCGATGATGATGTTGGCGTTATTGCTGTTGCAGAGAAAATATCCGCGCCATTTCCACCCATTTTTCGCCCTGCGGCGTCCAGGGGGTGGCGGCCTGGTAGTGCCACATCAGCGCTTCCCATCGCTGTACTTCGGGGTTGTTCAGGCTGGCGGCGTCAAAACGCGCGGCGTCGAAATCGGCGCTGACCTCCACGACCATGAACAGCCGGGTGCCCAACCGGTAAATCTCCATGTCCAGAATGCCGTGCTCACGCAAATGCGCGGCGATGCCCGGCCAGATGCGCTGATGATGCTGCTGGTACTCCGCAATCAGCGCCGGTGAGTCGATCAGATCGAGCGCCTGGCAGAAACGGCGCCGCCCTGCCGCCGCGCCGCTCACGTCAGCGCCCGATCGAGATGCAGGTAGCCGCCGTCCACAGACAGCCACTGCCCGGTGGTGTGCGACGACCGCGACGACAGCAGAAACGCCACGGTGTCAGCGATCTCCTGCGGCGTGGTCATGCGCTGCCCGAGCGGAATGCGCGCGGTGATTTTCTCCATCTGCCGCTGCGGCTCGGCAAAGGTGTTGAGCCAACGCTGGTACTGCGGAGTGATCACCTCCGCCGGCACCACCGCGTTCACCCGCACGCCGTCATGGCGCAGCGACACCGCCCATTCACGCGTCAGCGCCAGCACCGCGCCCTTGGCGGCAGTGTAACCGCTGGTGCCGCCCTGGCCGCTGAGCGCGGTCTTGGAGGCGATATTGACGATGGCGCCCCGGCTCTCCTGCAGCGCCGCCTGGCACAGGTGTGCCATCAGGTAGTAGTGCACCAGGTTCTTTTCCAGCGAGCCGACGAACGCTTCGCGCCCTGCCTCCAGCCCGACGCCATCGTTGACCCCGGCGTTATTCACCAGCCCGTCGATGCGGCCGAAGGCCGCCAGCGTCTGGCTGACCGCGCGGCGGCAGGCCGCCTCGTCGCACAGTTCGGTGAGGATCACCTCGGTGCGCGGCTGCAGCCGCTGCAAATCGGCCAGCAGCGCCGCTTCCGGCTCGGCGTTAGTGACCAGCACCGGGATCGCGCCTTCTGCGGCCAGCACATGAGCAATCGCCGCGCCGATGCCGGCACCACCGCCAGTGACCAGCACCACCTTATCTTGCAGATACAGATCCATAACCAGACTCCGTTAAACCGTAAATTCGCCGGGCGGTGTCGCCCCAAATCGCCGCTTGTTCGGCGGCCCCCAGCGTCAACAGCGCCCGTTCGCACAGTTGCACCACCTGGCGGTAGTCGCCGGCCAGCAGGCACACCGGCCAGTCGGAGCCGAACATCAGCCGCTGCGGGCCGAACGCCTCCAGCGCGGCGTCGAAAAACGGCAGCAGTTCTTCCGCCCGCCACCGGCCACCCGGTGCCTCGGTGATCAACCCCGACAGCTTGCAGGCCACGTGCGGCAGCGCCGCCAGCGGCCGGATTTGCTGCGCCCAGTGCCGCACGCCGCGCGCGATGTCCGGCTTGCCGAAATGATCCAACACCAGCCAGTGCTCATCGTGGCGGGTGGCAAACGCCGCCGCGGCCGCCAGATGCCGGTGCGTCACCAGGATCTCGTACACATACCCGGCGCGCTGCAGCGTTTGCATGCCGCGTTCCACCTCCGGCCGCGCCAGCCAGGCCGCCGGATCCGCTTCGTCCTGCACCTGATGGCGCACCCCGCGCAGCGCGCCGTAAGGCCGCAAGGCCTCCAGACGCTGCGCCAGCTGCGGCGCGGCGATATCCAGCCAGCCCACCACGCCGCATACGCACTCGCACTGTTCAGCCAGCGCCAGCAGGGCCAGCGTCTCGTCCTCGCTCGGGCGCGCCTGCACCGCCAGCGCGCCGTCGAACCCCTGTTCCTGCAACAGCGGCCGCAGCCGGGGCGGATCGAAATCCTGCCGCAGCACGCTCATCCGCTCGTCGATCCACGGATAGTGCTGGGGGCGATAGCGCCAGTAGTGCTGGTGAGCGTCAATGCGCGGCATGCGATCCTCCCGCCTCACCCGCGGAACCGATACTGCGCGATCGAAGACGGATGCATCTCGATCGAATAGCCGGGACGGCTCGGCGGCATGTAGGCCGCACCGTTGATCACGCAGGGATCGACAAAGTGTTCATGCAAATGATCGACGTACTCGATCACCCGGCCTTCGTGGGTGCCGGCGATGCACAGGTAGTCGATCATCGACAGGTGCTGCACGTATTCGCACAGCCCGACGCCGCCGGCGTGCGGGCAGACCGGCAGCTGGTATTTGGCCGCCATCAGCATCACCGCCAGCACTTCGTTGACGCCGCCGAGGCGGCAGGCGTCGATCTGCACCACGTCTACCGCGCCGCGCATGATGAACTGCTTGAACATGATGCGGTTCTGACACATCTCACCGGTGGCCACCTTGACCGGCGCCACCCCTTCGCGGATGCGGCGATGGCCTTCCACGTCGTCCGGGCTGGTCGGCTCTTCGATAAACCAGGGTTTGGCGAACGCCAGATGCTTCACCCACGGAATGGCTTCGTCCACCTCCCACACCTGGTTGGCGTCGATCATCAGCCGGCGATCCGGGCCGATCACCTCGCGGGCGATGCGCACCCGGCGAATGTCGTCTTCCAGATCGCGCCCGACCTTCAGCTTCAGGTAGGAGAAACCGGCGTCGACCGCTTCCTGGCACAGGCGGCGCAGCTTGTCGTCCGGATACCCCAGCCAGCCGGCGGAGGTGGTGTAGCAGGGATAGCCTTCCTGCAGCAGCCGCACCAGGCGCCGTTCTTTGCCCTCGGCCCGCTGTTTCAGCAGCGCCAGCGCTTCCTGCGGCGTGATGCAGTCGGTGATGTAACGGAAGTCGATGCAGCGCACCAGTTCCTCCGGCGTCATCTCCGCCACCAGCCGCCACACCGGCTTGCCGACCGATTTGGCCCACAGATCCCACACCGCATTGACCACCGCGCCGGTCGCCAGGTGAATGGCCCCCTTGTCCGGCCCGATCCAGCGCAGCTGGCTGTCGCTGGTGAAGCGCCGCCAGAAGGCGCCCATGTCGGCGGCGATCGTCTCCAGCCGCTCACCGACGATCTGATGCTCCAGCGCGCGGATCGCCGCGCAGCAGATCTCGTTGCCGCGGCCGATGGTGAACGTCAGCCCGTGGCCGCTGAGATCCGCGCGATCGGTCTCCAGGATCACGTAGGCGGCGGAATAGTCGGGATCCGGATTCATGGCATCGGATCCGTCCAGCCCCAACGAGGTGGGGAAACGAATGTCTTCAACCCGCAGTGCGGTAATGGTGGTCATGGCGGCGCTCCCGGTTAGGCCTGTACGGTTTGCTGGCACTGTTCGCCCAGCCCTTCGATGCCCAGACGCATCGTCTGGCCCGCCCGCAGATAGATAGGCTGCGGTTTCTGCCCCATCCCGACGCCCGGCGGCGTGCCAGTGGAGATCACATCGCCCGGCTGCAGGCTCATGAAGCGGCTGAGGTAGCTGACGATCTGCGGAATACGGAAGATCATGGTGCTGGTGTTGCCATCCTGATAGCGCTTGCCGTCCACCTCCAGCCACAGGTTCAGGCTGTGCGGATCGGCGATCTCGTCGGCGGTCACCAGCCAGGGGCCGATCGGCCCGAAGGTGTCGCAGCCTTTGCCCTTGTCCCAGGTGCCGCCGCGCTCAATTTGATATTCGCGTTCGGAGACGTCGTTGATCACGCAGTAGCCGGCGACGTGGCGCATCGCGTCTGCTTCGCTGATGTAGCGCCCGCCCTGGCCGATCACCACGCCCAGCTCCACTTCCCAGTCGGTTTTCTGCGAGCCGCGCGGGATCTCCACCCGATCGCGGGGGCCGATCACCGCGCTGGTCCATTTATTGAACACCACCGGTTCCTCAGGAATGGCGGCACCGGTCTCCGCTGCGTGATCGGCGTAGTTCAGGCCGATGCAGATAAACTTGCCGATGCCGCCGACGCAGGCGCCGAGGCGCGGCTGCCCTTCGACCAGCGGCAGCGTGGCGCTGTCCAGCGCGCGCAGTTTGGCGAGCGACGCCGGCAATAACGCGGCGCCGCCCACATCGGCGATATGCTGCGACAAATCGCGCAGGTGGCCTTGCGTATCCAACATGCCGGGGCGCTCTTGCCCGGGTTGCCCGTAACGTAAAAGTTTCATGCCGTCCTCTCTCAAAAAATATGCGGGAGGAATGGGCCCCCAGGTGCCGTGAGCGCAGGCAGTTTGGGTGCGGACAGCGCGCAGGACCCGGAGCGTACACGGAGTACGTGAGGAGTCCGAGCACTGCCCAAGCTCAAAATGGCAAGCGCAACCGCCTGAGGGCCCATTCCTTCAGTTGCTCCAGCCGCCGTCGATGATCTGCACCGTGCCGGTGGTGTATGAACTGGCGTCAGAGGCCAGATACAGCGCCAGTTGGGCGATTTCCTCGGTGGTGCCGATGCGCCCGATCGGCTGACGGGCGACGAACGCCTGATACACCTCTTGCTCGCTGCGCCCCTGCTCGCGCGCCTGCTCGGCAATGCGCTGGCGCAGCGACGGCGACTCCACCGTGCCGGGGCAGATGGCGTTGCAGCGGATGCCCTGCGTAACGTAGTCCGCCGCCACCGAGCGCGTCAGGCCGATCACCGCCGCCTTGCTGGCGCTGTAAGCGAAGCGGTTCGGCACCCCTTTCACGCTCGAGGCCACCGAGGACATGTTGATGATCGAGCCTTTGCCGCGCGCCAACATGCCCGGCAGGAAGGCGCGGATCATGCGGTACATCGCGGTGACGTTGAGATCGAGCGCGAACGCCCACTGATCTTCGCTGCAATCGAGGATCGATCCGCTGTGCACCACGCCGGCGCAGTTGAACAGCACGTCGATCGGGCCGATCGCTTCCGCCGCCGCCGCGATGGCGGCCGGATCGGTGACGTTCAGCGTCAGCGCGCGGATCCCGGCAGAGCCCTGCAGGCGCTCGAGGTTGATGTCGCTGGCGATCACCTCGGCGCCGGCGGCGGCGAACAGCCTGGCGGTGGTAAAACCGATCCCTTGCCCGGCGGCGGTGATCAGTACGCGTTTCCCGGTTAGATCCATCTTGACTCCTCGGCCTAAAGGTCCAATGGTCAGGCCATTAAAGGCGGTTAAAGGTCAGGCCTCTAACATGACAAAAGACGCTTTACGCGTTATCGTTGGGGGAAGAAGTTAATAAAACAGCCTTGAAACCGCATTTCAATTAACCATTTTTTTACACTTGAATAACGATTACTCAAGCGCCTTGTCGCATAATTGTGCGCCAAATCACTGAACGCCGAATCGTCAAAGGTCAAAAATGCCGATTACCCGACTGGAAAACCCAAGAATTTACAGACAGATAGCTGACCAGCTCAAACGTCTTATCGAAAATAACGAATTTCCGCCGGGCAGCCGCCTGCCCTCGGAGCGCGATCTCGCCCAGCAGTTGCAGGTCAGCCGCGCATCGGTGCGCGAGGCGCTTATCGCGCTGGAAGTGATCGGCCTGGTGGACGTCAAGGTCGGCAACGGGGTGATCGTGCGCTCGCAAACGCCGCTGGCGCCGTCGCAGGAGCCGGTGATGGCCCAGGCCGGCCGCAACCAGTGGGCGGAGATCGACGACGAACTGAACATCGAGCTGGATTTCAACGCCGAGCTGCCGCCGTTTTCTCTGCTGCAAACCCGTCTGCTGATCGAACCGGAGACCGCCGCACTGGCCGCGCGCCACGCCACCGACGAAGAGCTGGCGGGCATCCGCGCTGCCTACGAGCAGAACTGCCGCGATAACCGCGCCGGTTCCGCCACCCACCCCGGCGATCGGCTGTTCCACATCCGCATCGCCCAGGCCAGCGGCAACCCGGCCTATGCGTTCATCATCGGCCACCTGCTCGGCCACCGTTACGGCAGCATGTTCCGCGTGCTGCAACGTCACTATACGCCGGACGACATGCCGCACCGTTCCGAACTGGAACACCGGGCGATCCTGGCGGCGATCGAAGCGCGTGACGTGCGCGGCGCCCGCAAGGCGATGAAGGCGCACCTCGATGAAGTGATCGCCATTTTCGCCCGCGCGCAGTAGGCCGCCGGCGGTGAAAAAATTTTATCGCCACCGCTCTTTTTTCTACATGCAGCCGGGGCCCGGGCACATTACACTGGGCGACGGATGAGCCCTTTCCCCGCTGCATTGTTAAATGGATAACGACCGTTGAAGAATTCTGTCTCCGCTTTATTGCTGGCGCTGGGCCTGTGCGCCGCGCCGCTGGCCGTGCAGGCCGCGCCCCCGCAGCTGGCTTCGCAAATCGTCGACCAGTATGCCGAACATATTTTCTACAACAGCGGCGCCACCGGCATGGCGCTGGTGGTGATCGACGGCAATCAGGTGGTTAACCGCAGCTTTGGCGATACCAAACCCGGCAACAACCTGCGCCCGCGCCCGGATTCGCTGATCCGCATCGCTTCGATCACCAAGCTGATGACCAGCGAAGTGATGGTGAAAATGGCGGCGGCAGGCCAGGTCAAACTGACCGACCCGCTGCGCAAGTACGCCCCCAAAGGCGCCTATGTGCCGGCTTACAACGCCGAGCAGCCGATCACCCTGCTGAACCTGGCGACGCACACCAGCT
This sequence comes from Serratia sp. SSNIH1, assembly GCF_002935055.1. Lineage (NCBI taxonomy): Bacteria > Pseudomonadati > Pseudomonadota > Gammaproteobacteria > Enterobacterales > Yersiniaceae > Serratia > Serratia sp. SSNIH1. The sequence continues at coordinate 1,084,422 of NZ_CP026383.1, read as the reverse complement.
CGCTGCCGCGCGAGCAGCCGGGCAAGAAGCCGCCGAAAACGCCGGTGTTCACCTGGCCGACCAAGGCCCAGCGCTGGCAGTGGCTGGCGCATGCCAACGTCACGGTACCGCCGGGCGTACACGCCGCCTACTCCAACCTGGCGTATGACCTGCTGGCCGACGCGCTCTCGCGCGCTGCGGGCAAGCCCTACAACGCGCTGCTGAAAGAGAAAATCACCGCGCCGCTCGGCATGGTCGACACCACGCTGACGCCGAGCCCCGAGCAGTGCTCGCGCCTGATGGTGGCGGCGGCCGGCCCGAGCGCCTGCCGCGACACCACCGCCGCGGCCGGCAGCGGCGGCGTCTACTCCACCCCGCGCGACATGCAGCGCTGGATGCAACAATTCCTCTCCTCCAGCGCCAGCGGCCCGCGCAAAGCCACCGCCGCCAGCGAGCAAACCATGTACTTCCAGCGTCACGATCTGGTGTCGCTGAAGGGCATGGACGTGCCGGGGCAAGCGGATGCGCTGGGGTTGGGTTGGGTGTATATGGCGCCGAAGGACGGGCTGCCGGGCATCATTCAGAAGACCGGCGGCGGCGGCGGGTTCATTACCTACATGGCGATGATCCCGGCGAAAAACGTCGGGGTGTTCGTGGTGGTGACCCGCTCGGAGCTGAGCAAATTCACCAACATGAGCGATCCGGTCAACCGTCTGGTGAGCGATCTGGCGGCTAACAAGAGTTGAAACGTGGGGCGCAGCGGGCTGCGCCCCAACGCCTCAGGCCGGCACCGCCATCGGGTGGATCACCGAATGGAAATTGCGCTTGAAGTAGATCAGCCCGTTGCCGGCTTCGCTCAGCGCGATCTGCTTGATCTGCACCAGGTACATCTGGTGGGTGCCGATGCTCTGGATCTGCTCGATCTCCCCTTCCAGGCTGGCGAGGGTATTGCGCAGCACCGGCTGTCCCAACGCACCGAGCTGCCACTCTTCCAGCCGGAAACGATCTTCCATGCTGACGCCGGTCATGCCGGCGAAGTGGCGCGCCATCAGCTCCTGCTCGTGGTTGAGCACGTTGACGCACAGCCTGCGGTTTTCCTGAAACACCGGGTTCATCGCGCTATTGCGGTTGATGCACACCAGCAGCGTCGGCGGCGTATCGGTTACCGAGCACACCGCCGTGGCGGTGATGCCGCAGCGCCCCGCCGGGCCGTCGGTGGTGATGATATTCACCGCCGCCGACAGGCTGGCCATGGCGTCGCGAAAGCGCAGGCGCTGTTCATTTTCCTGAGACATACAACCTCCTCCTGAATTACTTCAGCAGATTATCCAACTGATTAATATCGTCATTGTTCCGCAGGTGCGGCACCTTCCAGCCGTGCTGATCGTAATCGGCCAGACACTTGTCGACCATCTGCATCATGCGATCCATGTTGCCGGATCCCTGCGCGTGGCGCAGGCACTGCAGGCGGATCTCATCCTGGCTGCCGGCGTAGTTGATCTCATACAGCTCGTGGCGGCCGCCGAATTCGCTGCCGATCGCATCCCACATCAGCTTGAGGATCTTGATGCGCTCGACGTGATCCATACCGTCCGATCCGCGCACGTAGCGCGCCAGGTACTTGTCGATCTCCGGGTTGTTCATGTCGCGCACGCTGGACGGCAGGTAGATCAGGCCGCTGGTGACATTCTTCTCGATGATGTGTTTCACCTTGGTGTAGGCCATCGGCGCCATCACGCGGTAGGTTTGCAGCGCGGCGGAATCCGGCAGGTAGGCGCCGTTTTCCCATTTAGTGGCTTCAGCGCACATCGCGTCGCTCAGCGACCAGAACAGGTTGCGCCAGGCCACCACTTCGCCCAGATCGGCCTGCACGCCGCGGAACTCCAGCACGCCGGTGCACGAGAGGCTCTTTTGCAGCAGCGCGGTGATAAAGTCCATCTTCACCGCCAGGCGCACGCAGGCCTGCAGCGGGAACAGCCGGGCGAAACCGCCCTGGGTGCTCCAGCGGCGGCAGCGGTCGAAATCGCGGTAGATCAGCACGTTTTCCCAGGGGATCAGCACGTGATCCATGATCAGGATCGCGTCGTTCTCGTCGAAGCGGCTGGTGAGCGGGTAGTCGAACGGCGATCCGGTGGCGCCGGCCACCAGCTCGTAGGAGGCGCGCGAAATCAGCTTCACCCCTTCGGCGTCCATCGGTGCCACAAACATCAGCGCGAAGTCCGGGTTATCGCCCATCACCTGCGCCGAACCGAAGCCAATGAAGTTGTAGTGGGTCAACGCCGAGTTGGTAGCCACCACTTTGGCGCCGCTGACGATGATGCCGGCGTCGGTCTCTTTCTCCACCTGAATGTAGACGTCCTTCACCTCGTTGACCGGCTTGTGGCGGTCGATCGGCGGGTTGACGATGGCGTGGTTGAAATAGAGCCCGGTTTCCTGAATGCGTTTGTACCAGTGGCGCGCGTTGTCGGCGAACTGGCCGTAGAACTCCGGATAAGCGCCCAGCGCGCAGCCGAAGGCCGCCTTGTAGTCCGGCGTACGCCCCATCCAGCCGTAGCTTTGGCGCGACCAGTCGGCGATGGCATCGCGCTGCTGGCGCATCTCTTCCGGGCTGCGGGCGTAGCGGAAGAATTTGTGGGTATAGCCGCCGTTGCCGGTGTCGGTATTCCAGCACAGGCGATCCTGGCTGGCCGGATCGTGCAGCGCGTCGTACAGCTGGCCGACTGATGCCGCCGCGTTGCGGAACGCCGGGTGCGTGGTGACGTCTTTCACGCGCTCGCCGTAAATGTAGATTTCGCGGCTGTCCTGCAAACTTTTCAAGTATTCAGCGCCGGTGAACGGGCGTTTGCTGTCGGCACGAAAGTCTTCTGGTTTCATCGGGTCTTCCTCGTCATCGGCATTTTTCAGGCCGTGGAATCGGCCATTTGTTAAAATAATGTTTTCTTTTGGTTGCTTAATTGAAGCTGCCAAAGCCGATTTCGAGAAGAGACTTTTGCGGCAATCGCCGGTACTTTTCAGGTCAGTTTGCCGCTTTCGCGGCAAACTGTGATCGCGGTTACGAAAGGGCGTGTTGCGCCGCGCGGTAGGTCGAGGGGGAACAGCCTTCCAGCCGATTGAAAAAACGGGCGAAATAGGCCGGATCCTTGAAGCCGAGGCTGTAGGCGGTTTCATGCACCGTACAGGCGCTGAACAGCAGCATGCGTTTGGCCTCGCGCAGCAGCCGATCGAAGATCAGCCGCTTGGGCGGCCGGTTGGCGAAGCGCCGGCACAGGTCGTTGAGCCGCGATTCGGTCACCCCCAGCGCCTGCGCATACTCCGGCACCGGCAGGTGCTCGCGAAAACGCTCGTCCACCATCTTGTTGAACCGCTGAAACAGCTGCAGTTCGCCGCGCACGCCGCTGTTGGCGCTGTCTTCCAGCGCGGTGTTGCGCAGCAGCAGCGTGAACACCGCCTGCGCCAGCAGCGCCAGCGTCTGTTCGCGCCCGGCCAGGTTCTGCCCGAACTCACGGCGGATCAGCGCCCAGTAGTGGCTGAGCGCCGTCAGCTCCTGCGGCGCGTCGGCCAGCGACAGGCAGATGCCCGGCATGTCCAGCGCCAGGTTGCTGCCGGGATACAGGCGCTCCAGCAGCGGCCAAATCAGCTCCTGGCGCACCGTCAGCACGTGGCCATCGCTGTCCGGTTCGGTGAAGAACGCATGCGGCACCGACGGCGGCGTGAGGATGAACAGCGGCGCCTGCACTGAATAGTGCTGATCGTCGAGCTGCAGCTCTATCTTGCCGGTCTCCAGGAAATGCACCTGGAAGAAGCAGTCGTGCCAATGCACCTGCATGTCGCGGCCGAAGAACGCCGCCAACCCGGCGAAGGTTTCGTAGTGCACCTCGTCGGCGGCGTAGCGCGCGTCATACTCTTTGCAAATATCGATGTTGGCGATAAAGCCGGTACTTTTCCGCACCTCATGACCTCCTGCAATCATGCCCACTTGCGCATCAAGGCGTCGCTCTCGGGCGCGAATCCTTCATCGGGATGCGCCACACCAGCACGGCGCCGACGATCAACAGCGCCGAGACGAAATACAGCCCGGAGTTGAAGCTGCCGGTCAGATCCTTGAACCAGCCGATCAACAGCGGGCTGAGCGCCGATCCGATGTTGCCGGTGGCGTTGATCACCGCGATCCCCACCGCGCGCGCCTCCAGACTGATCGACTGATCCGGCGTGGTCCAGAAGATCGCCATGGCGGTAAAGGAGCCGACCGAGGCCATCACGATCCCGAGCAACTGGATCAGGCTGTGATCGGTGGCGGACGCCAGCAGCCAGCCGGCGGCGGCGAACAGGTACGGCAGCGCGGTGTGATGCTTGCGCTCCTGCAGCCTGTCGGATCGTTTACTCCACCACACCATGCCGGCGATGGTGCAGATCTGCGGGATCGCCGCCAAAATGCCGATCGTCACGTTGCTGCTGCCCTGGTTGAAGCTTTGCAGGATCTGCGGCGTCCAGATGTTGATCGCGCTCAGGGTGTTGGTCAGGCAGAAATAGGCCAGCGTATACATCAGCACGATCGGCGTGCAGATCTCGCGCCACAGGCTGCGCTGTTGCAGCGCGCGGTGGCTGCTCGGCCCGTTGGGCTGCACCAGCTGCAGCTTGTCGGCCTCCATCATCGCCTGCAGGCTGGCTTTCTCCTCGTCGGTCAGCCACTTGGCCTTGGCCGGCGTATCGTCGAGGTAGAACCACACCACCACGCCCAGCAGCACCGACGGAATGCCTTCCAGCAGGAACAGCCACTGCCAGCCCTTCAGGTTCATCACCCCGTCCAGCGCCAGGATATAGCCGGAGACCAACGAGCCGATCGCCATGGTCACCGGCATGGCGATCATGAACAGCGCGTTGGCGCGGGCGCGGTAGAACGCCGGGAACCAGTAGGTGAGGTACACCAGAATGCCCGGCAGGAAACCGGCCTCGGTGATGCCGACGATCATGCGCAGCACGTACAGGCTGGTCGGCCCGGTGGCGAACATGGTGCAGGTGGAGGCGATGCCCCACAGCACCATGATGGTGGCGATCCAGCGCCGCGCGCCGACCCGGCTCAGCATCATGTTGCTCGGAATGCCGAAGATCACGTAGGTGACATAGAACAACGTCGCCGCCAGCCCGAACATGGTCGAGCTGAGGCCGAGATCTTTGCCCATCGTCAGCCCGGCGAAGCCGATGTTGATACGGTCGAGGAAAGAGAAAACAAACAACACGAACAGGAAAATGATCAGGCGCCGAAACAACTTTTTAATCACCGATTGCTCGGCGGCGGTTAACGCTTTATGTTGCTGCGCCGGGTTGGCCGGCTGCAGCGAATCGACGTGGTTCATGGTTCAGTAGACTCCCGATGAAGGCGCTTGTGCCCCGCCCCGTTTGAATTCGTCCGCCAGGGCTTCCGCCGCCCGCGCCAGCAGGGTGGTATCCACCCCCACCGCGACAAACAGCGCGCCGGCCTCCAGATAGCGCTGCGCCAGTGCCTTGTTGGCCATCAAAATGCCCGGCGCCTTGCCGGCGGCGCGGATGCGCGCGATGGCGTCGTCGATGGTGTGCTGCACCTCCGGGTGCTGCGGATTACCGGCAAAGCCCATGTCGGCGCTGAGATCCGCCGGGCCGATAAACACGCCGTCCACCCCTTCCACCTGCAAAATGGCGTCGAGGTTTTTCACCGCTTCGCGGGTTTCAATCTGCACCAGCACGCACATCTGCTCATCGGCCTGCTGCAGGTAATCAGGCACCCGGTTCCAACGCGAAGCGCGCGCCAGGGCGCTGCCGACGCCGCGCACGCCGTGCGGCGGATAGCGCGTGGCGCGCACCGCGTCGCGCGCCTGTTCGGCGTTTTGAATCATCGGGATAAGCAGGGTTTGCGCGCCGACGTCCAGCAGCTGCTTGATGATCACCGCGTCGTTCCACGGTGGCCGCACCACCGGCTGGCTCGGGTAAGGCGCGACCGCCTGCAGCTGCCCCAGCACCGTTTGCACGTTGTTGGGCGCATGTTCGCCGTCGATCAGCAGCCAGTCGAAACCGGCGCCGGCCAGCAGCTCGGCGCTGTAGCTGCTGCACAGCCCGAGCCACAGCCCGATCTGCGGGCGTTTTTCCTGCAGTGCACGCTTGAAGTGGTTGGTTAACATCGCATTCTCCCTGACAAGCGGGCGTAGCGCATGGCCCGCCCGGTTTATTGCGGCCCGGTTCGCCGAGCCTGCTTTTTAGACGAAGCGGCAGCTGATGCAGCCCATCGGGCCGTAGTCGACGTGGAAGGTATCACCGCGCCGCGCCGGCACCGGCCGGGTGAAGGAGCCGCCGAGGATCACCTGCCCCGCTTCCAGCTCCACCTCATACGGCGCCAGCTTGTTGGCCAACCAGGCCACGCCGTTGGCCGGGTGGTTGAGCACCGCCGCCGCCACGCCGGATTCTTCAATCACGCCGTTGCGGTACAGCAGCGCGGAGATCCAGCGCAGATCCAGCGCATCCGGCTTGATCGGCCGCCCGCCCATCACCACCCCGGCGTTGGCGGCGTTGTCGGAGATGGTGTCGAACACCTTGCGCGGCCGCTGAGTCTCGGGATCGACGTTGTGGCTGCGCGCGTCGATGATCTCCAGCGCGGGAATGACGTAGTCGGTGGCGTTGTAGACGTCGAACAGCGTGCAGTTCGGCCCGCGCAGCGGCTTGGCCAGCACGAACGCCAGCTCCACCTCCACCCGCGGCACGATAAAGCGATCGATCGGAATGTCGCTGCCGTCGTTGAAGAACATGTCGTCCAGCAGCGCACCGTAGTCCGGCTCGGTGATCTGCGAGCTCACCTGCATGGCGCGCGAGGTCAGGCCGATCTTGTGGCCTTTGAGCGTGCGCCCCTCGGCGATCTTCAGCTCCACCCACTGCCGCTGAATGGCATAGGCGTCTTCGATGGTGATCTCGGGATGATCGAGCGACAGCGCGCGGATCTGTTCACGACTCTTTTCCGCCTGATGCAGGCGCTGTACGGCGCGGTTAACCTGCTCTTTATCCAGCATTTACGACCCCTTATTCACGCCTTGTTGAACAGCGCGTGGACATTGTTCTGTTTGTAATTCAGCACCGGATCCAGCTCTTCCATAGTGAAAGAGAGCGCCAGGTAACGCTGTGCCATCAGCGCGGCAAAGTGTTCCTTGATCAGCGCAAACAGCATCTCACCCACCTGCTGGCGGCTTTCCAGAGTGCGGCCGTGGCCGATCTTCAGCGTCATGTGCACGAAGGCGTAGTCCTGCTTGCCGTCGGCCATCTGCCAGGTGTCGAGCCAGATGGCGCGGCTGCGCACGCCGGCCAGCGGAAAGATGCCGGTCGCCGCCAGCGCCTCGTTGACCTTGGCGAACAGGGTGGGCAAATCCGCCTCGCGGCGGATGTTGTCGGTACATTCAGCGTAAAAATGGGGCATTCACACACCTCAGGCTTCAGCGGGCAAAGGGAACACGGCGTTAACCTGCCCGGTGCCGGAACTGGCGAACAGCGGGGTGATGAACTCCACCTTACCGTCGTATTGGTCCCAGCCGAGCAGGCCCAGCAGCATCACGGTGTCGTGCATGTTGCCTTCGCCGTAGCAGTAATCGGCATACTCCGGCAGCATTTCGCAGAACTCGCGAAAGCGCCCCTCTTCCCACAGCTTGACCACCCGTTCGTCCATTTGCTGATCGAACTGGCGGGTGTAGCTGTTCATGCCCTCTTCGGCGCGCTGATCGTCGATGAAGCGGTGCGACAGCGAGCCGCTGGCCAGCACCGCCACGGTGCCGTCGTATTGCTCGATGGCGCTTTTCAGCGCCTCGCCCAGCCGGCGGCTGTCGGCGAAGTCATGCACGGTGCAAAACGCCGAAATCGATACCACCTTGAAATGCTTGTCGGCGTTCATGTAGCGCATCGGCACCAGCGTGCCGTATTCCAGCTTCAGGCTCGGGATGTCGTGCGCCTTGGCGCGCACGCCCAGCTTGCAGGCCTCGTCGGCGATCAACTGCCCCAGCGCCGGGTTGCCGTCGTAGTCGTAGGTCATGTCGCGAATGAAGTGCGGCAGCTCGTTGCTGGTGTACACGCCGGAGAAGTGCGCGCTGCAGTTGATGTGATAGGCGCTGTTTACCAGCCAGTGGGTGTCGAACACCACGATGGTGTCGACGCCCATCTCGCGGCAACGCGCGCCGATCTCTTTATGGCCGTCGATGGCCGCCTGCCGACAGCCAAAGTTTTTCCCAGGGATTTCCGACAGATACATCGATGGAACATGTGTAATCTTGGCGGCTAGCGCTAACTTACCCATAAGTCCTCCTATCCCCGTCATACTTCAAGCGGCAGATGCGTTGGCTGCCTTTACTCACCCGAATCGCTTACCTGAGTAAGCTCATCGGGACTCGCTCAGTTGCCGCCTTCCTGCAACTCGAATTATTTAGGGGATGTTTGTCAATTTTAAACGCCAGAGACGCTATCAAACGCCCCATTTAGGGATCGGGTGATCACCCATGGAAATGCACACGTTCTTCATTTCGGCGAACACTTCGAAGCTGTATTCGCCGCCTTCGCGGCCGGTGCCGGAGGCTTTCACGCCGCCGAACGGTTGGCGCAGATCGCGTACGTTTTGGGTGTTGACGAAAACCATGCCCGCTTCAATGCCGCGGGCCAGGCGCAGAACCTTGCTCACATCCTGCGTCCAGATGTACGACGCCAGACCGTACTCCACGTCGTTGGCCATGCGCAGGCCGTCTTCTTCTGATTTGAACGGCAACAGGCAGGCCACCGGCCCGAAGATCTCCTCCTGCGCCACGCGCATCCGGTTGTCGACATCCGCCAGCACCGTGGGGCGCAGGAAGTTGCCGTGGCTCAAGCCGGCCGGTTTGTCCGGGCCGCCGGCCAGCAGGGTCGCCCCTTCTTCCACCCCGAGGCGGATATAGCCGGAGACTTTTTCCCAGTGCTGCGGGCTGATCAGCGCCCCCACCTGGGTGTTGGGATCTTGCGGATCGCCCACGCGCAGGCGGTTGGCGCGCTCGGCGAAACGTTTGACGAATTCCGGGTAGATGCTCTCCTGAATGAAGATGCGCGAACCGGCGGTGCAGCGTTCGCCGTTGATCGAGAAGATGGTGAACAACGCGGCGTCGAGCGCCCGCTCGATGTCGGCGTCTTCAAAGATCAGCACCGGCGACTTGCCGCCCAGTTCCATGGAGAATTTCTTCAGCCCGGCGCTTTCGATGATGCGGCGGCCGGTGGCGGTGCCGCCGGTGAAGGAGACCGCGCGTACGTCTTTATGGCGCACCAGCGCGTCGCCGGCGGTGGCGCCGTAGCCCTGCACCACGTTCAGCACCCCGGCCGGAATGCCGGCCTCCAGCGCCAGCTCGCCCAGGCGATCGGCGGTCAGCGGCGACAGTTCGGACATCTTCAGCACCGCGGTGTTGCCCAGCGCCAGGCAAGGCGCGGTTTTCCAGGTGGCGGTCATGAACGGCACGTTCCACGGCGACACCAGCGCGCACACCCCCACCGGCTGCACCAGCGTGTAGTTGAGCATCTTGTCGTCTACCGGGTAGGTCTTGCCGTTCATCTGCTGGCACACCTCGGCGAAGAACTCGAAGTTGTGCGAAGCGCGCGGGATCAGCACATTTTTGGTCTGGTGGATCGGCAGGCCGGTGTCGGCGGTTTCCAGTTCGGCGATCTGCGGCACGTTCTGGTCGATCAGCTCGCCCAGGCGGCGCATCAGGCGCGCGCGCTCTTTCATCGGCGTGTTGGCCCACTTGGGGAACGCCTCTTTCGCCGCCGCCACCGCCTGGTCTATCTCCAGCTGGCCGCCGGAGGCCACCTCCGCCAGCACCTCGCCGTTCGCCGGGTTGGTGGTGGTGAAGTACTCTTTGCTGGCGACGTTCTTGCCGTTGATCCAGTGGTTGATGGTTTTCATCGCAGGCTCTCCTCGTAATCTTTTTCACTGATAATGTGGTTAACCAGACGGCCGATGCCCTCGATCTCCACCACCACTTCGTCGCCCGGCTGCACGTCGGCCAGCCCTTTCGGCGTGCCGGTGGCGATCATGTCGCCCGGCTGCAGCGTCATGAATTCACTCAGGTAGGCGATCAGGAACGGAATGTCGAAAATCATGTCGGCGGTGCTGCCGCGCTGGCGCAGCTCGCCGTTGACGTAAGTGCTGAGCGCCAGCCGGTGCGGATCGGCGACGTCGTCGCGATCGACGATGTAAGGCCCGATCGGCGTCAGGGTGTCGCGGCTCTTCACCCGCAGATTCGGCCGGTAGTAGTTCTCCAGGTAATCGCGAATGGCGTAGTCGTTGCACAGGCTGTAGCCCGCCACATACTCCATGGCGTGCTCGCGGCTGACGTTGCGCGCGGTCTTGCCGATCACCGCCACCAGCTCGGCTTCGTAATGCATATACTCCACGCCGGCCGGGCGCACCGACACCTGGCGGTGGCCGGTCAGGGTGTTCGGTGCCTTGAGGAACACCAGCGGCTCTTCCGGCGCCTTGAATTCCAGCTCGCTGGCGTGGTCGGCATAGTTCAGCCCCAGGGCGAACACCGTGCCCTGCGCCGGCGGCAGCCATTCCACTTCGCGCTCCTGCAGCACCTCGCCGTTCGGCAACGTGACGCGCAGCTGCTCGTCCACCTGCACGTTGAAGATCTGGCCATGATGGCGAATACGGGCATGTTTCATGATGCGGCTCCTGCCTGGGTGACGCGGTTGGTCAGCGTGGGCAGGCCGGCGGCGCGCACCGTCACCTCATCCCCCGGTTTGATCTCCACCCGCTGGTGCGGGGTGCCGATCAGCACCGCATCGCCCGGCTGCAGGGTGATAAAGTCGCTGATGGCGGCGATCAGCTCCGGCACCGAGCGCACCAGATCGGCGGTGGACCAGCGATCCTGCTCCACGCCGTTGATCTCGGTGACGATCTCCAGCCGATCGGCATTCGCCAACTGGCCGATCTCCCCCAGCGGGCAGAATCCGTCGCGGCATTTGGCCTTGATCGCCGGGCGGTAGAAGCTGCTCTCCGGCAGGCTGACGTCGTTGGCCAACGCGTAACCGGCCAGATAACGGCTCACCTGCGCCGCCGGCACCTTACGCGCGGTATCGCCGATGATCACCGCCAGCGTGCCGCCGCTGTGCACGGTTTCACCGGCCGGAAACGGGATCGCCCCGCCGTTGGCGAGGTGGGTGTTGCGCGGTTTGATAAACCAGACCGGGGTTTTGGGCGGGGTCTGATACGGCGGCTGGTGAAACGCCTGATCCCAGGCGTCCAGTTGGCTGCGGTGGTTCAGCGCAACGGAAAATACGGTGCCTTTCATGCGAACTCCTCCAATGGCAAAACATGACAACCGGCATTCATTAACATATTAATGATTACTTTTATACGCTGTGCAGCTTTTACGCAATGCGCTTGGAGTGATTTGTGATCGTGATAACAAAATATTCACAAATAACGAACATTAGCGTGATTATTCAATGCATTAATCATTTTTATCGCCATTTTTCGCTGCGCCCCGCATTTTTGCTTTATCCCTACGGGTAACTTTGGCTACTATTAAGTTATTAACAAAATCGGGCTTTGCGGGGCAGGCGCCCCCATAACGAGCGCCGTAACAACGAACACCTTGATAGCTAAGGCCAAACTTATGCATGAATCGTTAACCATCGCCCTGCTGCAGGCGCGTGAAACCGCCATGGGGTTCTTCCGCCCGATCCTGAAAAGCCACAATTTGACCGAACAGCAGTGGCGCATCATCCGCGTGCTGGCCAACAGCCGCTCGATCGAATTCCACGAACTGGCGGCGGAAACCTGCATTCTGCGCCCCAGCCTGACCGGCATTCTGTCGCGCATGGAGCGTGACAAGCTGATCTTCCGCCTGAAGCCGGTCAACGATCAGCGCAAGCTGTACGTGTCGCTGACCCAGCAGGGCCAGGATCTGTATGAAGTGGCGCGCCACCAGGTGGAACAGGGCTACGCCGAGATTGAAGCCGCTTTTTCGCGGCAGAAAATGGATCAGCTGATGACGCTGCTGGACGAGCTGATCACCCTGGGCGACAGCCTGCCCGCCAACGTCACCGCGCATCCCGCCAAGCAGTGATTTAACCAACCGGAATTCTCAAATTAATTGACGTTGCAGCCAACAACGCTGCAGCGTCAGGTAAGCAGAGCATTCGTTTCCGGCAACAGCGCGCCGCCGTCCACCACCAGCGTCTGACCGGTGATGTAGGCCGCCGCCGGCGAGGCGAGAAACACCATCGCCGCGGCGATGTCTTCCGGTTCCCCCAGCCGCCCGAGCGGCACCGAGGCGGCGATCGCCTGATTCACCTGCGCGTCGCCCAGGTTGGCCATCGCCGGCGTGCGGATCATCCCCGGCTCCACGCCGTTGACGCGAATTTTCTCCGCCGCCAGCTCCAGCGCCGCCGCGCGAATAAACCCGTTCACCCCGGCCTTGGAGGCGGCGTAGTGCGCCAGCCCCGGGTAGGCCACCCGCGGGCCGGTCACCGACGAGGTCACCAGAAGGCAGCCGCCGCCCCGGTGGCGCATCCACGGCAGCGCCGCCTGCGCCAGAAAGAACGGCGCCATCAGATTGACGCTCAGCGTGCGTTGCAGCAGAGCCGCGTCGATGGCGGCGAACGGCGTCAGCGGAAAGTAAGCGGCGTTGTGAATCACCACGTCCAGCCGTTGATGCCGCTCACCTACCGCCGTCACCAGCTCGGCGATCTGCCCCGGTTCGGCCAGATCGCAAGCCAGCGCCTGCACGCTCAGCCCTTCACCCCGCAGCGTTTGCGCCGCCGCCTGTGCCTGCGGCAGTTGCACGTCCGCGATCGTCACCTCCGCGCCCAGCCGGGCAAAGGCGCTGACGATCGCCAGCCCAATGCCCTGAGCGCCGCCGGTCACCAGCACCGCCTGCCCCGCAAAGGCGTCGGCCGCATAGGTTACGCTCATCGCCCTATCCTCGCGGGTGGCGCGTGGTGTTCAACACCTGCGCATGGGCGCCGACCGCAAAGTTGCTCAGTGCGCTGAAATCGCTGCCCTGATAACCGAGGATCTTGCCGTCGGTGCGCATGCCCTGCAGATCGATCATCACCACGCCCAGCGTCGGTATGATCTTCTCGCGCCAGACGAACAGATAAAGCTGCTCCGCCACCTTCACGTAGTGGCAGCGATCGACGTCCGCCAGCCCTTTCTCCACCCCGTCCAGACACTGCCAGGCGTAGAAGTTATCGTTCAGGTAGATGTGCTCGTACCGTTCGGTCGGGCTGTAGGTGTACATGTTGCGCATGCCGATCAGCTCATCGGTAAAGCCCGGTGGCGCCACGTCGGCGTCATCCAGCGTGCCGAAGCGGAATTCGGCCTCGACCGCGGTCAGCGGCAGCCCCTGCTCCACCCGGCTGAAGGCGTCGAGCCGCGCTTGCGCTTCGTCCGGCAGCTGGCCGTACACCGCGGTGAAGTTGCCCTGATTGCGGTCGCATACCAGCGTAATGCTGGCGTTGGCGCGGGCAGGATCGAGAAAATCGATGAACAGCACGCCGGGGCGAATGCTGGTGGCGCGATAGGCGACGCTGCGCCGTTCCCCCCACTCCAGCGTCTGCTCGTCGGTGAACCGGCAGCGCTGCGTCGCGCCGTCGCGAAAACGCAGCGTCAGCGTGGTGCCCGCCAGCCCGTGCTGCCGTTCCAGCGTATTACTGTGCGGCGCAAAGCCTTCCGCCAGCGCGCCAACCTGAATGAATACCGCTTCTGAACTCATGGAAATGCTCCTTACAGGGAAGTGAAAGCCAGGGTCGGCACATCGACGATGGTGGAGCCGCCGTCGGCCACCAGCGCTGCGCCGGTAATGATTGAAGCTTCGCTGGAACACAGGAAACGGCAGACGCGGGCGATCTCCTCGGCGCTGGCCGGGCGGCGCAGCGGCACGTCGCGGCAGACCATCTGGTAAGCCTGCTCCAGCGAAATCTGATGGGCGTCCATCAGCAGTTGCATCTCTTCGTCCGCCATCGGCGTGGTCACCCAGCCCGGGCACACCGCGTTGGCGCGCACGCCCAGCGGGCCATAATCGCGGGCGATGGAGCGCATCAGCCCGATCAGCGCGTGCTTGGCGGTGACGTAGCCGCAGACCTCCGGCCCGGCGGCCAGCGAGGCGATCGAGGCCACGAACAGCAGGTTGCCGCCGCTTTTAATCAGCTCCGGCAGGCAGGCGCGCGCGCTGGCGAAAGCGCTGTTGAGGTTGCTGTCCATCGCCCCTTGCCACTGCGCGTCGGTCATCTCGGTGATGCGCTTGAAGCCCATGCCGCCGGCGCTGCCGATCAGGCAGTCGATGCGCCCGGCTTCGCGCAGAATGGCCGGCAGCAGCGCGTGGTTCCAGCTCTCGCCGCTGGCGGCATCGCCCACCAGCGCCTGCGCGCCGATCTCTTGCGCCAGCGCCGCCAGCGGTTCCGGGCGGCGGCCGATGATGAACACCCGATCGCCCTGCGCCGCCAGCAGACGGGCGCAGGCGGCGCCGACGCCGGTGCCGCCGCCGGTAATCACAACCACTCTATTCATGATTCAGCTTCTCCATCAGTTGGCCGATCATCAGCAGGCTGCTCAACAGCAGCCGCCGCTGTTCGGCATCCAGCCGCAGGTAGCGGCGGCCGGCCGGCAAACGGCTGACCACCTCCGATGCGGCGAAATGCTCAATCTCCACCTGCCAACGCCCGTCGTTCACCGTCAGCCGCACGCGGCGAAAATCCAGCTGCGCCAGCGTCTCGCCGATCTGCGGGTAACGCTGCAGGCCGTCCAGCACCCGCTGCGCAGCCGCATGGCGCTGGCGCAGCAGATAACGCACCCCGCGCCGCCGCAGCCAGCCGCCGGTCACCACGTCCAGCGTCAGCGGAGGCTGCATCGCGCACGGGCCCTGCAACCGAAAGCGGTGGCTGACGATATGCGCCATAAACAGCCCCTGGACCTGTTCGCCGATCTCGATCTGTGGCCCCTGCGGCAGCGTCAGCCGCAGCAGGCTCGGCGCCAGGCGTTCGCACGCGTAGGGTTCCAGGTTGCGCGCCAGACGATCCAGCGCGGCGCCCGGCCGATAGCCCGACGGCGCTCGCCGCCAGGCGCGATTAAGTGAGGGAAGTAAGCCGATCAAACTGCGCCTCCTCGTTTTCACCCTTGGCGAACGCGTTCTCCAGCACCTGCTCGACCGGCACCGGCTTGAACGGATTCACTTTCTGCACGCACAGCGTCCAGAACAGCGCATAGGCGGCGGTCAGGCCGATCATCCAACCGAAAGGAATGTAGATGTCGCTCGGGTTCATTCCCGGCGGCGTGATGTAAACGATGGCCAGCACGATGCCGACGCTGGAAACGATCTGCGGTAGCGGGAACCACGGCGATTTATAGGCGCGCGGCAGATCGGGGCGGCGTACGCGCAGGATCACCACCGAACAGGTCACCAGCAGGTAGGCCACACCCCAGGCGCACACCGCCGCCAGCACCAGCGGAATGATCCTGTCGAGGTTGCCCTGAATGGCGAAGGCGTGTACGCAGGGGATCAACACCGCCACCAGAATACCGACCACCGGCGTCTTAAAGCGCGGGTGCAGATAAGCGAACATGCGCGGCAGCGCGCCGTCCAGCGCCATGCCGTACAAAATGCGCGGCACCGCCGCCATCAGCGTGTTGATGGTCGCCGCGCCCGCCAACAGCAGGCCGACGCCCAGCCAGTATTTGCCGAACTGGCCCATCACCTGGCCGGCGAACGCCGGGATGGCCATCGGCGTTTCCAGCAGGCGCGTGCCGCTGGCGGCGTCGATCACCACGTTTTCCACCTGGTGGCTGAGCGCCGCGCCGTACAGCGCCATGCACACCGCCACGCCGCACAGCCCCAGCGCCATCGCACGCGGGATCACCCGATCGCAGCGCTTGATCTCCGGCGCCATCGGCGTCACCAGCTCACAGCCGACGAACATGAACATCGCCATGCCGATCAGGCTGAACACCGCGAAGGGATCGTTCAGGCTCAGCGTGCTGCCGAACCAGCCCTCGAGCGGCACCGCATGCGGCGACAGCAGCCCGACGATACCGAAAATCACCAGCGTGCTCCACATGGCGAAGGTCAGCACGATCTCCGCCTTGCCGAAGGCCTCGATGCCGAACGCGTTGAGCAGGCCGAACACGATTACCAGCCCGACGCCGACCATCCAGGAGGCGTTGTGGCTTTCCATCAGGGTATTGAGGTGCTCGAAGTTCACCAGCGCCATGATGCCGGAGAGAATGGTCTCGGCGGTGCCGGCGAAGATGTGCACGATCAGGTAGGCCGACAGCGCGCCGGTGATGGCGAAAAAGCGCCCCATGCCGCAGGAGATGTAGTCGTAAACCGATCCGGAGGTCGGCAGCAGCGCTGCCGCTTCGGAGAAGGTGGTGAGCTGCGCCTGCATCATGATGAAGGCGATCAGCATCGCCAGCGCGAAGGTGTCGCCGCCGATGCCGAAGCCGCTGGTGACCGTCAGGATCACCGGGCTGGCCATGATCACCCCGACCGAACTGGCCAGGGTGGTGGGAAAGCCGACCTTGCCTCGAGCCAGGTGGGCGTGCAACCGCGACGACAGGTTCATGGTTATTTCCTCTTATAGTTTTGGCCTGATGCATGCAGGTGCTTGCAGGTTTTTCACCGCCAGCGGCGGTAATCTCACTATAGAGAGGAAAGGAAAATGCTGACTATCGTCCTTAAGGATGAGACGGTTTCAACCTGCGGCCGCGCTCACGGCGGTGCGCCACTGCATCGCCCCCTGCGGGCTGCGCGGGTAGGCGCGCAGCGGCGCCAGCAGCGCGGAAAAGAAGGCGTAATAGCCGGCGCACAGCCGGTTGTAGCGATCTTCGCCCACATGCGCCGGGCAGCCGCCCTGGCAGACGCTTTTCACGCTGCAGCGTTGGCACTCGCGGCGCAGACTCTTGTTTTTACCGAACGGCATCTCCGCCGCCCTTGCCGCCAGGATGGCGAGCGGCGTGTGGCGATCGGCATGGCCAAGCAGGTGCTGCGCGTTGATCAGATGATCGCAGGCGTAAAGCCGCCCGTCCGGCTCCATCACCAGATTGCCGCCGCAGCGTTCGGCGTGTACGCAGCTGGGGCTGACGTGGGTGAAATACTGCGCGTAGACCTGCTCGATGTTCATCACGAAGACCTGGCCGACGTGCCCGCGGCTGCGCCAACGGCGGTATACCGCCAGCATGAAGCGCCCCCAGTTGGCGGCGCTCAGCCTATAGCCGGCGGTGGGCGCATCCCCTTCCAGCATCAGCGGCTGAAACTGCAGATAGCGCGCCCCGATCGCCACCGCATGATCGTAGATCGCCTCGGCGCGGTCCGCGACGCCGTCATGCACCACCATCAGCAGGTTGAAGTCGATCTGATAGCGCTGCAACAGCGCAATGCCGCGCAGCGTGGCGTCATAGCTGGCGCCGCCGCGCTTGTCCGGCCGGTGCGCGTCCTGCACCTCGCGGTCGCCGTCCAGGCTGACGCCGAGGATAAAGTGATGCTGCTGGAACAGCCGGCACCAGGCGTCGTTCAGCAGGGTACCGTTGGTCTGCAGGCTGTTGCTGATCCGCACGCCCGGCGGCGCATAGCGGCGTTGCAACGCCAGCGCCCGCTTGTAAAAACCGATCCCCGCCAGCAGCGGCTCACCGCCCTGCCAGACGAAGTTGATCTCGCGGCTGTAACGCGGCTGGGCGGCGATGTAGCCGCGGATAAATTCCGCCAGCCGGTCGTCGTCCATCTTGCGCGTCCGTTCTTGCTGGCGCTGCGGGTAGTAACAGTAGCGGCAACCCAGGTTGCAGCCGGCGCCGATCGGCTTTACCAGCAAATGAAAAGGCGCCGCCGCGCGCGGTTCGCTCTCTACCGGGATCTGCTGCGCGCGCAGCTGGGCCAGATTCATGGCGCCGCCTGCGGCAACGGTTTGTGGGTCTGCGGATCCAGGCCGATGTAGCCGCCGGTGCTGGCGTCTACGCCGAGGTAGTCGATCGCTGCACCTTTGGCTTCAATGACCATGCTCTGCTGCGCAAAGCGGCGATACGCCTCGCTCAGCCGTTTGACTTGATCCGGGTTGGCGGCGGCCAGATCGCGCGTTTCCAGCGGATCGTCATGCAGGTTGAACAGCCCCCACGGCGCCATCTGCGCCGTCGGCCCAGCCTTCACCAACCGCCGCAGCTTCCAGACGCCGTCCACATAAGCGGCCTGGTTATGCAGTTCCACGCCGTAGGTCGCGCGCGGTACACCGTCGGCCTCGCCGCTGAAATAGCGCTTGAAGCTGACGCCGACCATCGGCAGCGTCGCTTTGGCCTTCAGCGGTTTGTTGGCGTCGATGCCGGCATAGTCGTACAGCGTCGGCGCGATGTCATACACCGCCATCGGCGTGTGGTCGATGCCGCCGCGTCCCTTCAGCCGCGGCGCGGAGATGATGAAATCGGTATTGATGCCGCCCTGCGCGCTGGTGGTTTTGTGGTAGTTAGCGTACGGCGCGTTGCTAACGTTGGCCCAGTGCGGCCCGTAAGAGATGAACGATCCCTTGCGGCCGAGGTTGGCGTAGCTGTTGTCGAACTGCCGCCAATACTCCGGCTTCGAGCCGTAGTAGAAGCCGCTGGCGGGGTTGGCGCCGTTGTCGGTGGCGAACACGATCACCGTATTTTGGTCACGGCCGGTCTGCTTCAGGGTATTCAGCACCGCGCCGACCTGATCGTCCATGTAAGCGATCATCGCCGCGTATACCTGCATGGTCTTGGCTTCATATTTTTGCTGCTCGAGCGTCAGCGCGTTCCAGGCCTTATCCAGCGCCAGCGTCGGCATCGGCGTGCGATCGGAGATCAGCCCCAGTGCCTTCAGGCGCTGAATGCGCCGCTGATAGGCCTGCTGGTAACCGGCGTCGTATTTGCCGTCGAATTTGGCGATCCAGTCATCCGGCGCCTGCAGCGGATCGTGCGGCGCGGTAAACGCTAGATAGGCGAAGACAGGCTTGCTCTGCGGCGTATCGCGGATCCACTGTTCCAGCTGATCGGCATAGGCCTTGCTGGAATAGAAATCTTTGGGCAACGACACGCGTTTGCCGTTCAGGGTGTAGAAGGTATGGAACGCCTCCACGGTGCCCAGCGGTTTCGCATCGTCGAAATGGCTGGTGCCGCCCCCCATAAAGGCGAAGGCGCGCTCGAAGCCGCGATCGGTCGGTTTGGCGCCGTCGACATAGCCCAGGTGCCATTTGCCCGCCATCATGGTGGCGTAACCCGCGTCGCGAAAACGCTCCGGCAATGTGGTCACGCGGTCGGTCAGCCGCATTTCATAGCCCGGCTGCGCGGCGGTGCTCTCATACCACCACATGCCGCCCATGCCGGCCTGCTGATTGGTGTTGCCGGTCATCAGCATCGACCGCGCCGGCGCCGACATCGGCGAGGTGTAGTACTGGCTCATGCGCACGCCCCGTTCGGCCAGCGCCTGCAGGTTGGGCGTCGGTATCTCGCCGCCGAACGGGCTGATGTCGGAGTAGCCCATGTCGTCCACCAGAATGATCAGCACATTGGGGCGATCGGCATCCGCCCCCTGCGCCAGGCCCGATAAGGCGCCGCTCAACGCCACCGCCAACGTTTTTTTCTGCATCGTTCGTTCCCCGTATGGTCATGCGGACTGAACAACCCGACGCCTCAGCCCGAGAAAGGTCATCATTTTTTCGTCTTATACGTTTGGCGCCGCCTGGCGCTATCTTCAATTCGCAGTGTAGGAAGCGGCGGAAAAGCCTGGCTATCGTTCTTAAGAACGAGGAACGGCTCCATTCGTGCCGGTTGTAGCACGCGCAGGGCGGCGAGGGCTGCACCCGGGCAAACATTGAAAAGCGCTGTAAATTCAGCGGGAAAAGCGGTGAACTATTTCATTAACCTATTAATGAAAATCGCGATAAATCCGAACTGAAAAGCCCTGATTAACGCAGTGTCATCTTGTTATTTATGTGTTTTATTGCAATCGGCCTCACGTTGTTAATATGTTTTTATTGTGTTGCCAAATTGCTACAACTATGCTTGTATCGTTCATATCTTGACCGCCAACCTTCTCCAGATTGAATGATAAAGGGAGGAACACGAATCATGCACAGCACCGCATCCGATGCCTTTATCAACAGTTGTTTGGCGACCATCACGCACCTGATCCCGGTGTCCGCCGGGGTGTTTTATCTGGTCGATCGCGACCTGCGGCCGGATCACTACATCCTGCACGGCATGCCCGATAAAACGCATCAGCAGTATCTGAACCACTTCCAGCAGATAGATCCGCTGCAGCCGGCCAATTTCCATCGCCAGGACATCACCATGGTCGGCATGAGTCCGGCGGCGATCGCCGGCAACCGCCGCTATTACCACGACTTTATGCTGCCGAACGACATGCGCGACATGACGGAGATCTTCATCCGCCAGCGCAAGCGCATCGTCGCCGGGGTATCGCTGATCCGCGATACGCCGTTCACTGAAGTGGAGCGCGGCCGCCTGCGCGCGGTGCTGCCGCTGATCGAGCTGGCGACGCGCGATCTGCTGCCCGACGGCGAGGCGCAGCTGCTGACAGCCAAAGAGCAAGAGATCGTCAACATGGTGCGCGAAGGCGCCAGCAATAAGCGCATCGCCCTGAAGCTGGGCATTTCGCTGTCCACGGTGAAAACCCATATGCGCAATATTTTCGCCAAAACCGACGTGGTGAACCGCACCGAACTGGTCGCCGGCGGCTTTCTCGCCCACGGTTAACGCCCGATAACGGCCGCCGCTGCCGGCGGCCGGAAAATAATGCCAAAACATATTCGCCATTTATGGCGCGGCCTCCCCCTGCCCGCAATCGGGCCGGGCGGGATATTTCATCGTCACTCAACGCTTGGGGAAAAGGTTTATGTCCAGTGATTCAGTTTCCGCGCCCGCCGTCGGCGCGGCGCTCCCCTGTCCGCCGCGGCTGCTGACCGCCATTATCGTCTTCGCCGCCATCGCGCCGGGCATTCTGATGACCGCCCCCGCCGTGGCCGCCCAGCTCGCCGCACAATGGCAGCTCGGCCCGGCGCAGATCGGCCACCTGTTCTCCACCGAACTCGGCGCCATGAGCCTGGCCACGCTGCCGGCGTGGTGGTGGATCGGGCGCATCAACTGGCGGCGGATCGCTACGCTGTCGGCGCTGGTGTTTATCGTCGGCAACCTGGCTTCGGCGCTGGTGCAGGATTTTACCCTGCTGCTGCCGCTGCGCTTTATCGCCTCACTGGCGGGCGGCACCCTGATGATCCTGTGCATCACCTGCGCCGCCGGCACCGCCAATCCCAGTCGGGTCTATGCCTTCTGGGTGCTCGGCCAGCTGGTGCTGGGCGCGGTCGGGCTGCTGGTGCTGCCGCCGCTGTTCGCGCACTTCGGCCTGATGGCGGTCTACCTGATTCTGGCGGCCATCATGCTGTGCTGCCTGCCGCTCATCCCGGCGTTCCCCAACGGTTTCACCGCCGCCCGCACCGCCCGCAGCGGCCCCGCCGCCTCGCCGGCGCGCAAGCTGTGCGCCGTGCTGGCGGTGCTGACCTTTTACATCAGCCTGAGCGCGGTCTGGACCTTTATCGGCGGCATCGCCGCCGGCGCCGGGCTGTCGCCGGCCCACAGCGGCCAGGTGCTGGCCGTCGCCACCTTGCTCGGCATCGCCGGCGCGGGGGCTGCGGCGCTGATCGGCGTGCGCTTCGGCGGCGCACGCCTGATCGTGCTGGGGTACGCCCTGCTGCTGGCCAGCGTGGCGCTGCTGACAGGCCAACCCCTGCTGCTGCGCTTCGCCCTGGCCGCTCTACTGTTCAAATTCACCTGGACCTTCGTGCTGCCGTTCATTCTGGCGCGGGTCGCCGGGTTGGATAACGACGGCAAGCTGATGAACGGCATCAACCTGGTGATCGGCGGCGGCATGGCCATCGGCCCGACGCTGGCCGGCTCTCTGATCGAATTTTCCGGCGGTTTCAACGCCTTGCTGTTCGGCGCGCTGGGCTGCGCGCTGCTGTCGCTGCTGTTGATTTCGCTGGCTTCACCGCGCGGACCGCGCCGTATAACAGGAGGAGAAAGGTGAAAAGAACAACCGGTTTCTTGTTTGATGAACGCTGTTTCTGGCACAGCACCGGCCTGCACGCCACCACCCTGCCGGTCGGCGGCTGGGTGCAACCGCCTTCGGGCGCCGGCCACGCCGAGTCGCCGGAAACCAAACGGCGCATGAAGAACCTGATGGACGTGTCCGGCCTGTCGCGCCGGCTCACCCTGCTGAGCGCCGAACCGGCGACGGAAGAAGACCTGCTGCGCATTCACCCCGCCCACTACCTGCAGCGTTTCAAACAGGTGAGCGACAGCGGCGGCGGCCTGCTGGGAGAGGAAGCGCCGCTGGGGCCGGGCAGCTATGAAATCGCCAAGCTCTCCGCCGGGCTGGCCTGCGCGGCGGTGGAGGCGGTGCTGCAGGGCGAGCTGGATAACGCCTATGCGCTGTCGCGTCCGCCGGGCCACCACTGCCTGCCGGATCAATCGATGGGCTTCTGCTTCCTGGCCAATATTCCCATCGCTATCGAGCGCGCCAAGGCCCGCCATGGCCTCGGCAAGGTGGCGGTACTCGACTGGGACGTGCACCACGGCAACGGCACCCAGCACATCTATTGGCAGCGCGGCGACGTGCTGACGCTGTCGCTGCATCAGGACGGCTGCTTCCCGGCAGGCTATTCCGGCGAACGGGATCGCGGTGAAGGCGCCGGGGCAGGCTGCAACGTTAATGTGCCGATGCTGGCCGGCGCCGGCGACGACGGCTATCTGCACGCCATGCGGCGCATCATCATCCCGGCGCTGGAAAAATTCGAGCCGGAGCTGATCATCGTCGCCTGCGGCTACGACGCCAACGCCCTCGATCCGCTGGCGCGCATGCAGCTGCACAGCGACAGCTTCCGCGCCATGACGGCGCTGGTGCAGGACGCCGCCGACCGGCTGTGCGGCGGCAAACTGGTGATGGTGCACGAAGGC
The DNA here is from genome assembly GCF_002935055.1 of Serratia sp. SSNIH1. Classification (NCBI taxonomy): domain Bacteria; kingdom Pseudomonadati; phylum Pseudomonadota; class Gammaproteobacteria; order Enterobacterales; family Yersiniaceae; genus Serratia; species Serratia sp. SSNIH1. The sequence continues at coordinate 1,061,450 of NZ_CP026383.1, read as the reverse complement.
GGCTACGCCGAATCCTACGTGCCGTTCTGCGGGCTGGCGGTGATGGAACAGCTGAGCGGCGTGCGCACTGAAGTGCAGGATCCGCTGCTGGCGTTTATCCAGCAACAGCAGCCGCGCGACGCCTTCAACCGCTTCCAGCGCGAAGCGCTCGACGAGCTGGCGCGCCAGTTCGGTTTGTAACCTCCTCTCTGCGGGCGCCGCACCCGGCGCCCCTGACAACCTCGCCGCCAGCCGCTACGCTGAAGGGCAACCCTACCACCATGAGAACAATAACATGTCCGAACAAACCGTCAGCTTTATCAAAGGCCGTCACGGCGACATCGCCGTGCACGACTGGGGAAATGACCAGCCGCGCTATCTGGCGCTGCTGATACACGGCTACGGCGAGCATCTTGGCCGTTACCAATACGTGGCGCGCACGCTGCAGGCGCAGGGCGCGCGGGTGTTTGGCCCCGACCATCTCGGCCACGGCCTGTCGCAGGGCGAACGCGTGCTGATCGAGGATTATGACGCCGTGGTCGACGACGTGCAGCGCGTGGTCAGCCATTTCCGGCAGCAATACTCCACCTTGCCGCTGGTGGTGATCGGCCACTCGATGGGCGGCATGATCGCCACCCGCTACGTGCAGCGGTACGGCGAGGAGGTGCGTGCGCTGGTGCTGTCCGGCCCGCTGCTTGGCGACAGAACGGCGATCTCCGATCTGGCGGAACTGCCGACGATCCCCGACGCGCCGCTGGATACCGCCACCCTGGCGCGCGATCCGGCGGTTGGCGCGGCCTATCAGGAAGATACGCTGGTGTGGCACGGGCCGTTCAAGCGCCCCACCCTGCGCGCCATGCAGCGGATCCTCGCCGCCATCAACGCCGGGCCGAGCTTCGGCGCGCTACCCACGCTGTGGATCCACGGCGACGACGATCGGCTGGTGCTGATGAGCGAAACGCAAACCGCGCTCGATCGTCTGCGCGGCGACGATTTCGAGCGGATGATCAATGCGGGCGGGCGGCACGAGAGCTTTAACGAAACCAATAAGGATCAAATCCTCAAGCGGGTGACCAATTTTATTGCGCGGGCGTTAGGCTAAGGCGTTCCCCCTCAGCGGGCCGAGGGGGGCATGACGGCGTCAGCCTTCGACGATGGCGAGGTAGTGTTTGACGAAGCGATCCGAGGTGATGTCCCAGCGCACCGGGGTGCCCTTCTCGACGAACCAGGAATCGCCTGCCTGATACTGCACCGATTCGCCGGTGCGTTCGTTGGTCAGGGTCGCGCAGCCTTCCCACACCGTGGCGTGCTCGGCAAACGGATACTCCATCACGAAGCTGCCGCGGGTGCAGCTGAACACGCCGCAGTTCAGGTTGTCGGTCGGTTCGCCGAAAATGCTGGCCACGCCGACGTTTGGCGTGCCGGCGATCACCGTGGCGCCCAGGTTGCTGACGCTGCCGATCTCCAGCAGTTCCGGCAGCGGTTGTTTAAGCAGTAACGGTTTCATGTGATTCTCCTCTGAGGGTTAACGGCGGCCTTTCCAGTAGCCGGATGTCTGGTGCCAAACCTTACCGGCGGTGGTCATCACCCGCCGCAGCTTGTCCTTGCCGAAGATGTTGACGTGCGGGATTGAGCTCATCAGATCGTAACGATCGGATCCTTCGCTCATGCCCTCCGCCAACACCTTGCACACGATGTGGCTCGGCGTCACGCCGAAGCCGGAGTAGCCCTGTACGTAAAACACATTATCGCGATCCGGCAGCGTGCCAATCTGCGGGAACAGGTTGGCGCTGCAGCACAGCGGGCCGCCCCAGGCCAGATCGATCTTCACGTCTTTCAGGTACGGGAACACCTTCAGCATCAGGTTGCGGTTCCAGGCCTTGAGATCCGACGGGAAATATTCGATCAAGCGGGTGGCGCTGCCGAACAGCAGCCGGTTTTCGTTGGTCACCCGGTAATAGTCGATCACCGGGCGGATGTCGCTGTAGGCGCCGCGGATCGGGCTGATCTGGCGGATCAGATCGTCAGACAGCGGCTCGGTGGCCAGCTGGAAGGCGTAGGTATTGATGGTCTTGCGGTAGATCTGCGGCTCCATGCCGTTGAGGAAGCCGTTGCAGGCCCACAGCATCTTGTTGGCGCGTACCGAGCCCATGGCGGTACGCACCGTGATGCGCGGGCCATACTCCACGTTGAGCACGCTGCTGTTCTCGAAGATTTTCACCCCGTAGCCGCTCAGCGCCTTGGCCTCGCCCAGCAGCAGGTTGAGCGAATGCACGTGGCCGCCGCCCATGTGTTTCAGCGCGCAGGTGTAAGCGTCGGAGCCCACCACCTGCTTCACCTCCGCCCCGGTGTAGAGCTCAATCACCTCCTGCGGCGCTACCGCCTTGAATTCCTTCAGCCAGCCGCGCAGGGTCTTCTCCTGGCGCGCGTTGCTGCCGAGATAGCCGTAGCCGAAGCAGAAGTCGGCGTCGATGTCATATTTCTTGATGCGCTCGCGGATAATGCCGGCGCCGAGGTTGCTGATTTTGAAGATGGTTTCCAGCCCGGCCGGGCCAACGTGGCGCTTGATCTTCTCCAGATCGTGGCCGATGCCGGCCATCACCTGGCCGCCGTTGCGCCCGGTACCGCCGTAGCCCAGATAGCGGCCTTCGAGAATGGCGATGTTGGTGATGCCCCTCTCAGCCAGCTCCAGCGCGGTGTTGATGCCGGAGAAGCCGCCGCCGATGATCACCACGTCGACGTCCAGATCCTCTTCCAGCGTCGGGAAGCGCAGATCGTATTTTTTGGTCGCCGCGTAGTAGGTTAAGGACTCGATTTCGTTGTTCACTGCCGCACTCCCGATTGCCTATGCCATGACATCGGATTATCGGGAGGCGGCAGCCGTGCCGCTATGTCCCCTTAGGGACATTCGTCCCCTTCATCTTTCAAACTACAGCGTTGTTGGCTGCTGACGTTCACCCCAGTCACTTACCTAAGTAAGCTCCTGGGGACGCTCGTCCTGGCCGCCTGGCTGTAGCTTGAAAGCTATAGGGGATAGATCGATACATTCACGCGCTGCGGCGCTGCGGGGCGGTCAGCAACAGGCTGAACAGTTCGGCCTGCGAGCCGATGTTCAGCTTGCCGTAGATGTTCTTGCGGTGATTTTTTACCGTGCCGAGGCTGATGAACAGCCGGTCGGCAATCTGCTGCGAACCGCAGCCGGCGAGGATCAGATCGACGATCTCGCGCTCGCGCGGCGTCAGCAGATAACGCGCCTGCGCGCCATCGTCGTTCCCCGTGTCGGCCTCGGCCGGTGCCGCCACCACTTCGCCATGCAGCCGCGCCACGCTTTTCACCAGCGTCAGCGCGCTGCGCAGATCCGCCCGCTGCGGGTAGCGCACCGCCACCGTGCGGCGCGCCGAGCCGAAGAACACCCCCAGCCCGCGTTCCGGCGTCAGCTGCAGCAGCACGCCGGCCTCATCGTGCCAGCCGGTCTTGCGATAAAAATTACGGTAATAGTCGCTGTGATAAAACCCGCAGGGCGCCAGCTGGCGCAGCGTCAGCACCTCGCCTTCGCCGCCGTCGTTCAGCGCGCGGTAAAACGGATCCTGCAGATAGGCGCCCTGTTGGTAGATCTGGTTAACCGCATCGCTGTTTTCCCGCTCGGTTTTGATCAGGCAGCGCGGCGGCCGGCCGCGTTCGAAGGCATAGACGATAGCGTTGTCGAAGGCGAAAAACCCTTCCAGCCAATTCAATAGGCTGGGATAAAAGCGCGGGCTGGCCACCGCATCGATCACCGCAGACAAGCGTTCAACCTGAATATCCATACCCGCCTCGCCATTATTAATACATTAACAACCTACCGATTTCGGATGGGGTTGGCCGCACAACGGCCGGTACTGTTAAAAAAAGCATCCGGCGCGCCGAAATGCAAGAACGCGATCGTTTACATGTTAAACAACTCACAAGTTGCCGCAGCGGGGAAAGCGGTGGCTTTGCAAGGTAAGAGGGTCGCTGCATTCCCGAGCTATAACAGACTCCCATGTCCCAATAAAAATTCTGTGGTACACTGCATGAATAGCAATGGATATAACCATATGAAAAAAGGGATATGTTGGATGACTTTAAAATATTACTTAAAGCATATTCTATGGGGGCTTGTTATCACTGCTGTCGCTTACTATGCATGGAGTAAAAATCCTGAAGATAGCCGATTAAAGTTAATTATCTCGCTTTCTGTTGCCAGCTGCGTTCTCTATCCTTTTGCAAAATTTGCTATCGAGAAAACAGCACTACGTTATTCCCATAAGAAATTTTGGCAGCATGATTTTTTTGTCAGCTCTGTGGGTGGCAGCATTCAAGTGGTTTATGAGTTATTTTGTTTCGCATTCGCCATTCCCGTATCAGTTATTTACTTTTCTTTATCTATTTTAAAAGCCCTAAAAAGAAATTAGGGCTCCTATGTTAAACTGTTAAATCCCCAGCTCCTTGTTTATTTTTTCGACTAACGCTTCATCGATAAAAGCGCCCACAAGTGTCGTAATTATCGCAAAACCTAAAAACCCCATCGGCGTGCCAAGGATGATACTGAAAGAAAAAGCCGTGAGCGCCGTTGCAGCTCTTCCTGCCGCTAACGCCTCTATTTGAATAAATACCGGCCGCCAGTTGTTAGTTTCAATAGCTTTTCCAATAGCCACTACGGTATCGTAACGATCTATGGTCTTCCCGATATAATTAAATGCTTTGCTGAATTTTGCCAAGCTCTTGGCCATCTGATCGCGATTGACCGACTCCATAGCTTTTGCAATAGCCTCTCGATCTTTCACGCCAAACTTCTTGTTCAAAACGTTGTTATGTTTCTCGAAGGCTTTTAATGCATCGTCCACATTTTTAATCGACTTTCCTTTAGCCGCTTCAGCAAGCTCTTTAGCGACCTTTGACGAATGTTCGCCGAACTTTTCAGTTACCGTTTTGTAGAAATCCGCCGTGAACTTGATTGCATCTTTTACACGCTCCTATTCAGCCTTGGTTTCCGCCTCTTTTTTCTCTTTGGCAATCATCGCTTTTTTCGCCTGCACATCCGCCAGAGTTTTACGCGCGCTGTTAAGCGCACTTTCGGCGTTGGCCTGATCTCGGGTAGCTTGTTGCTGGCGGTTTGCGGCTCGGCTCGCCGACTCTCTCGATGCATTCATGACGCTTAATGCATCATCGCGCTCTTTTTCCAGGTTCGAGATCAAGTCACTTGCGGCATTGAACTCTTTCCACCAGGCTTTTTTCCCATAATCGACTTCCGAATTCCATCTTACAAAATCATCAAGCAGCTGACTGTGTTTTTTCCTTTTTTCTTCAGCCTGAGCGGCTTTTCTTTCATGCTCTCTGCCGACATTCTCCGCCCTCGCTTTTTCACCGTTCGCCTGATTAATCCGATCTTTCGCATCGTTCAGTGCATGCTGAGCGCTTTGTTCATTTTTGCGCGCCTCATTCTCCGCACGATTGATCCCTTCTTCGGTAGAAAGATCTAAACTCTTGAGGCGATTGACTTCACTCTCTTTATTCCGCAGGTCATTTTCATATTGTTGCGTATTTCTCATATTGGCATCGATGGCAGACTGTATCTTTTTTTCCTCATCTAGCTGCATCCCCATTTTAATTCTGTTTGAATTTTGTTGTTGTTTAACCCCCGACGTTGGTTTTTCTCTGGATAAAAACCAATTTTCATTATTTAGTTTTAAATACTCCTGATGTACTTTTCTTTTTTTTGCTTCATTACGCAGAACATCTAAACGCTCCTTACCCACTTTAATCTTCGCGATAATAGCTTCAAGGCTCGCTTTTTCTAGCGGCGTTTGCGATTTATTTTTGAGTTTACTACTTAGATCATCAATATCTTTTTGCATCTCACTAATTTGGTTCGTCAGATCGTTTTCTTTATCTGCTGAAAATTTAATCGCCTTGTCGGAATCGGCTCGAAAACTGTTCTTTGCCTTCTCACTGAATGGAATAATGTCATCATCTTCCTGATCAAAAGCGCTAATCGGTTTATTAATATCGCTAATTTTTTGATCCCACAAATGCGTAATATTACTGAGCTCCTTTTGCCTCTCCGGCAATCGGTCACCCACCCACGCCTCAACAACCATATCGCCATCAGAAAGATCAAACCCGCGTTGCCAGCCTTCTCCCCGCCAGTGGTACCCCAAAGAAGTCATAACGTCGCGTTCATACTGAGTAGTATCTTCATATCGAGCCATAATAGCGTTCCCTCATTATTATTTATGTCGTTAACTGTTTATACATACAGTAAAAATACTCTATGCCGTCCTTGTCTTCACCTCAATCAAATAATTATCATTCTCATTTGTTGGAAAAATGGCACAACTCTTATATGAATCACGCCTCACCGCAATTAAAAATAAACATTTAAAAATCAACACGATAAATAAAAAACACTATTTAATATAATGTTATTTATCGGGTGCCTGCAGCCAGGAGTCCCCTGCCTGCAGGCGCAAACACAAGCCAAGAAATGCTAAGCATACGCGGAGATAAAACTCCATTAACCAATGTATCTAGCCGCTCCGCGCCCGCTGGCTTATGCTGTGGCATCGCGCCCTGCAACGCCGTCAAGGAGACCTCATGTCCGTCAGCCACATCATCGCCAACCGCCAGACCTGGTTCGGCCACGGCAGCATCCAGCAACTGCCGCCGTTGCTGCTTGCCGATCCGCAGCCGACGCTGCTGTTCAGCTGCCGATCTTTTCTCAACGGTCCGGTGTACGCCGGCCTGCGCGAATCGCTGACGCCGCTGCTCATCGGCACCGAGATCGTCAGCCACGAGGCGTCGCCGCAGGAAATAGACGCCTGGGTGGCGCGCTGGCGCGGCCAGGCACGGCGCGTGGTGGCCATCGGCGGCGGCAGCGTGCTGGATGCCGCCAAGGCGTTCTCCGCGCTGGTAGAGCATCCGCTGCCGACGCTGCGCTATATGGAAAAAGTGGGCGACAGCAAAATCAGCGGCGCCACCCTGCCGCTGATCGCCATTCCTACCACCGCCGGCACCGGCAGCGAGGTGACGCAGAACGCGGTGATCACCGACACCCAGGTCAGCAAAGTGAAGGCCTCGCTGCGCCACAATAACTTCGTGCCGCACACCGCCATTCTCGATCCGCAGCTGCTGGCGGGCGCACCGGACAAGGTGCTGGCCTACTGCGCCATCGACGCCTTCACCCACCTGTTCGAGGCCTATCTGTCGAAAACCGCCGGCGCCATGACGCGCGACATGTCGCTGAGCGGCATCCGCCACTTCCTCGCCGCCTGGCCGGCGCTCAACCGCAGCGACGCGGCGCGCAAAGCGATTATGCAAGCTTCGTACCTTGGGGGGCTGACGCTGAGCGCCGCCGGGCTGGGGGTGATCCACGGCATCGCCGGCGAGATCGGCGCGCTGCGCGACTACCACCACGGCCAGGTCTGTGGCCGCCTGCTGCTGCCGTTCCTTGCCCTGCTGGAAAGCAGCGAACAGCCGCAGCAACGCGCGCTGATGGCCGAGCTGGCCGCGCGCCTGTACCCGCACTGGCAGGGCAGCCCGGAGAGCTACCTGACCGATTTCATCACCCGCCACGCCATCGCGCCGTTCTGGCAGGACGATTTGCCGATTTCCGGCCAGGAACTGGCGGTGGCGCTGGAGAAATCCAACAGCAAGAATTCCTGGATCGACTATGCGCCGGCACAGCGGCAACGGATGATCGAAGAGGCGTTTCGCGTCGAATGATTATTTCTACCCTAAATAGTTGGAGCTGCATCCCGGCGGCAAGAGGTGGCTCGCCAGGAGCTTACTCAAGTCAGTGACCGGCGTACGCACTCGCAGCCAACACAGATGCAGTTTCAAATATGACGGGTATAATCAGATCAACGCACTAGCAGGAGTAAGGAAATGGGCATCATCGGCTGGATCTTCGCCGGCATCGCGGTCGGCATCCTGGTCGGCGCGCTGATCAGGATCTTCGGCAAGAAGAAAGAGCAGTAAGCGTCACGCTGTTCCGTGGGCTGCCAGCAGGCACTCATGGAACAGCTTCACCACCCGCTGCGGCACCGGCGAGCGGCGCAGCACGCTGGAGTATTCGCAGTGATAGCGGAACAGCGCCGGTTTGATCGCCCGCATCATATTCTGCGCCACGAAAAACGCCGCGTAGTGATCCGGCAAAAAGCCGACGTATTTGCCGGACAGGATCAGCGTGGCGATCGACTCCTGCGCGAACCCCGTTGCCTTGCGATGCAAATGTTGCTGCAGGCTCAGTTCCATATTCGGCGAATGGTAGCCTAATCCGGCGAAGGCATAATTGTGCAGCAGATCCCAATTTAACGTTTCATGGGGGGCGGAAAATAATTCATGCTGCGCGCCGCAATATAAGAACATCCTCTCACTGAATAACGAATGATAAGATAAACTTTCCGCGCTGCGGTGCATGGGAATAACGCCAACCTGAAATTGCCCGTCAATGACGCCGCGTTCAATGGTATTAATCGGCTCCACGTACATTTGCAAAGAAACCTCCGGCGCACGCTCACTGAATAACGCAATGGCCCGGCCGATCTGCGCCTGTGGATTGCTGACCGTATGGTCGAATATCGCCACGTGCAGCTGCCCGCCCATGCGCTGGTGCACCTCGTCCACCCCGCGCCGAAACGCCTCAGTGGCCGCCAGCAGGTTGACCGTTTCCTGGTAGATCAACAGCCCCTCGTCGGTGACCGCAAAGCCCTCGCGCCCGCGCTGGCACAGCGTCAGGCCCAGCCGCTGCTCCAGATCCTTGATGTGCTTGCTGATGGTCGACAGGCTGATGTTCAGCTCCAGTTCGGCGGCGCTCATGCCGCCGCAGTCGACCACGGCCTTGAATACCCGCAGCAAACGCAGATCCATATCCGACAATTGCCCTAACAGCGCGCGCTTTTTTACTTGCATAAAACCTTAAGTAAGTTTCGACATATGATTATTCACAGTAGAGAACAAGCGGTACATAGTCAATTTCGCACAACAATTCGTTAACAACTCGGTTTATTTCATTAATCGCTCTTATTTTCCTGTTCGGAGGAAAACATGGCCGCTGAAAATCACCCGCTAAATAGTCTCGATGCCGAAGGGTTAGAGGCCCATTGGATGCCTTTTACCGGCAACCGTAATTTTAAAGCGCAGCCTCGCATCATTACTCAAGCCGCGGGAGCGTATTACACCAGCCATGACGGCAGAAAGATTTTCGACGGCCTGTCCGGACTGTGGTGTTGCGGATTGGGGCACGGCCGGCAGGAAATCACCGACGCCGCCCAGCGCCAGCTGGCGACGCTGGATTACTCACCGGCGTTTCAGTTCGGCCACCCGCTGTCGTTCGAACTGGCCAACAAGATCAAGGCACTGACGCCGGCGGGGCTGGATTACGTGTTCTTCACCGGCTCCGGATCGGAAGCGGCGGACACCTCGCTGAAAATGGCGCGCGCTTACTGGCGCGCCAAAGGCCAGGCGGGCAAAACCTGCTTTATCGGCCGGGAAAAGGGCTATCACGGCGTTAACTTCGGCGGTATCTCGGTCGGCGGCATCGCCGGCAACCGCAAGACGTTCGGCGCCGGCGCCGAAGCGGACCACCTGCCGCACACCCTGCTGGCCGGCAACGCCTTTTCGCGCGGCATGCCGCAACAGGGGGCGGAGCTGGCGGAAGAGCTCAACCGCATCATCGCGCTGCGCGACGCCTCAACGATCGCCGCGGTGATCGTCGAACCCTTCTCCGGCTCCGCCGGGGTGATCGTGCCGCCGGTCGGCTACCTGCAGCGCCTGCGCGAAATCTGTACCCAGCATGACATCCTGCTGATCTTCGACGAAGTGATCACCGCCTTCGGCCGCTGCGGCGCGATGACCGGCGCCGAGGCGTTCGGCGTCACGCCGGACATCATGAACATCGCCAAACAGGTGACCAACGGCGCGCAGCCGATGGGCGCGGTGGTGGTGCGGCCGGAGATCTACCACACCTTCATGAACGGCGGCGAGCCGGACTACCAGCTCGAATTCCCGCACGGCTACACCTACTCCGCCCACCCGGTCAGCTGCGCGGTCGCGCTGGCGACGCTGGACATCCTACAGCGCGAACAGATGGTGGAGCGCGTACAGGCGCTGGCGCCCTACTTCGAGCGCGCGGTGCACAGCCTGCAAGGAGCCAAACACGTCGCCGACATTCGCAACATCGGCCTGGCGGCCGGCATTACGCTGGCGGCGCGGCCGGGCGAACCGGCGCGGCGCCCCTTCGACGCGGCGATGCGCTGCTGGGAAAGCGGATTTTACGTGCGCTACGGCGGCGACACCCTGCAGCTGGCGCCGCCGTTCATCAGCAGCGAAGCGCAGATCGATGCGCTGATCAACGCCGTGGGCGACGCCCTCAACGCCACCGAATAAGGAGAGAACCATGACCATTACCCATTGGATCAACGGCGAGCCCGCCGCCGGCGGCGAACGCAGCCAGCCGGTTTACGACCCGGCCACCGGCCAATCAGCGCAGGAGGTGCAGCTGGCCGACCGCGCCACGGTGGAGCGCGCCATCGCCGCCGCCGAACAGGCCTATCCCGCCTGGCGCGACACCCCGCCGCTGAAGCGCGCACGCATCATGATGAAGCTCAAGGATCTGCTGGAGCAGCACGCCGATGCCATCTGCCAACTGATCACCGCCGAGCACGGCAAGGTGCTCAGCGACGCCCTGGGCGAACTGCAGCGCGGCATCGAGAATATCGAATACGCCGGCTATGTGCCGGAACTGCTGAAGGGCGAACACAGCAAAGAGGCCGGCCCGGGCATCGACAGCTGGAGCGAGTTTCAACCGCTGGGGGTGGTGGCGGGCATCACGCCGTTCAACTTCCCGGCGATGGTGCCGCTGTGGATGTGGCCGATGGCGGTGGCGTGCGGCAACACTTTCGTGCTGAAGCCTTCCGAGCGCGTGCCTTCCGCCGCGCTGTATATCGCACGGCTGGCGGCGGAAGCCGGGCTGCCGCCGGGGGTGCTCAACGTGGTCAACGGCGATCGCGAAGCGGTGGAGACGCTGCTGCATGACGGGCGCGTCAAAGCGATCAGCTTCGTCGGTTCGACGCCGGTGGCGGAACACATCTATCACACCGGCTGCGCGCAAAACAAACGGGTGCAGGCGCTGGGCGGCGCCAAGAACCACGCGGTGGTGCTGCCGGACGCCGATATCCCCGGCGCGGTCGGCGCGCTGATGGGTGCCGCCTTCGGCTCCTGCGGCCAGCGTTGCATGGCCATCCCGCTGGTGGTGGCGGTGGGCGACGGCACCGCCGAAGCGCTGATCGCCGGGCTGCGGCAACAGATGGCCGCCATGCGCGTCGGCCCCGGCAGCGACAACCGCAACGACATGGGGCCGCTGGTGACCCAACAGCATTATCAGAAGGTAAAAGGCTATATCGATCAGGGCGTGGCCGAAGGCGCCGAGCTGCTGGTGGACGGCCGCGAGCTGAGCGTGATCGGCGCCGACGGCCGCCCCAGCCAGGGGTATTTCCTCGGCCCGACGCTGTTCGATCGCGTAACGCCCGGCATGCGCATCTATCAGGAGGAGATCTTCGGCCCGGTGCTCGGCGTGGTGCGCGCGGCGTCGCTGCCGGAGGCGATGGCCTTGATCGACGCCCACGAATACGGCAACGGCACCTGTCTGTTCACCCGCGACGGCGAAGCGGCGCGCTACTTCTCCAGCCGCATTCAGGTCGGCATGGTGGGGATCAACGTGGCGCTGCCGGTGCCGGTGGCCTACCACTCGTTCGGCGGCTGGAAGCGCTCGCTGTTCGGCGATCTGCACGCCTACGGCCCGGACGCCGTCAGGTTCTACACCAAACGCAAGACCGTGACCCAGCGCTGGCCGGCCTCCGGCGATGCCCGGCGCGCCAGCTTCAGCTTCCCGTCGGGACAGGGGTAATCCCAGCATAACGAAAAGTCCCTTCCGGGGAAGTTCGCTTCCCCGGTATTTCCACGCGCTCCATTTCATCTTTACGCAGGACAACAGAGTCGCCCTTCTGGCGGCAACAACAATTCACCCAAGCGTTAATGGAGTAGTTCCCAATGAAAGAGTCCGCCCCTGAACACACCTTCAAAGGCAATCTCAGCGTCCTCGACGTGGTGATGATCACCGCGTCCGGCGTGACGCCGGCCAGCTCCATCTTCGTCATCGCCCCGCTGGCGATCGCCAGCGCCGGCAGCGGCGCCTTTCTGTCGTTTCTGATCGCCGCCTGCGTCGCCGCCGCCATCGCGCTGTGCTATGCCGAGCTCGGCGCCGCACACCCCAGCGCCGGCGGTGAGTACAGCATCATCAAGCGCCTGTTCGGCACCCTGTGCGGGTTGCAGACCTACCTGTTTATCCTCAGCGCCTCGCTGTTCGTGCCGGCGGTGCTGGCCACCGGCGCGGTGCCCTACCTGAACACCGCGCTGGGCACTCAGTTCGACGCCTCGACCGCCGGCATGCTCACCGTGCTGGTCGGCGGCATCTGCGCCATTTTCAACATCAAGGCCAACGCCCTGCTGACCGGCGCCTTTCTGGTGGTGGAAGTGGCGGTGCTGGCGCTGATCGCCTGGCTCGGCTTCAGCCACCCGCATCAGAGCACGGAGATCCTCACCGCGCCGGTGATGCTGGACGCGCAGGGCAGCCTGGCGCCGGTGTCGCTGCCGCCGATCGTCGCCATGGTCGGGGTCGCGCTGTTCTCCTACAACGGCTACGGCGCGGCGGTGTACATGGCAGAAGACATGCGCGAACAGGGTAGGCCGATGGCGATCGCGATCATGCTGACGCTGGTCATCGTAGTGTTGGTGGAACTGGTGCCGTTCACCGCCCTGCTGATCGGCTCGCCGTCGCTGACCGAGATGGCCAAACAGGCCGATCCGGTCGGCTATGTGGTCACCCAGCTCGGCGGCCCGACGCTGGCGCGGGTGGTAAGCGGCGCGATTTATCTGTCGGTGTTCAACGCCATCATCGCCATCGTGGCGCAGTTCAGCCGCATGATGTTCGCCAGCGGGCGCGACGGTTTCTGGCTGCCGACGTTTAACCGGGCGCTGAAAATCATCCACCCGCGCTTCGGCACCCCCTGGATCGCCACCCTGCTGTTCGGCGTGCCGTCGGCGCTGCTGGCGTTTTGCTCCGATCTCGAATCGCTGACCTCGTTCACCGTGATCCTGCTGCTGCTGGTGTACATCATCATGGCGGTGGCGGCGCTGATCAGCCGCCGTCGCCGCCACTTCCACCACCCGTACCTGATGCCGCTGTGGCCGCTGCCGGTGGTGGTGGCGCTGCTGTGCTGCCTGTACGTGCTGTGGACGATTTTGATCGCCAGCAGCCTGAAAGACTTTATTATCATTGCCGGCATTATCGGCTTCGGGCTGGCGCTGAACCATCTGCGCGGCCGCCAGACGGCGCCCCTCGCCGCCCCCTCAATAGAAGGAGAACAACCATGACGCAGCGCGCTCAGGATCTGGGCATTATCATCGGACAGGGCACGCCCGGCCCGCTGAACGCCATCACCGACGTGCCCGGCGTGCGCGTTGGCCATGCCAGCATTCATGCCGATTTGGCGGACGGGCGCAGCGTGCGCACCGGCGTGACGGTGATCGAACCGCGCCCCGGCTCCGCCCGCCACGCCCCCTGCTTTGCCGGCGTGCACGTGCTGAACGGCAACGGTGACGCCACCGGCCTGGAATGGGTGCGCGAAGCGGGCCTGCTGACCAGCCCGATCGCCTTCACCAACACCCACAGTGTGGGCGTGGTGCGCGATGCGCTGATCGCGCTGGAGCGTGAAACGCTGCCCGCAGGCGACAACGCGGTGTATTGGAATATGCCGGTGGTGATGGAAACCTTCGACGGCCTGCTCAACGACATCAACGGCTTTCACGTCAAGGCCGAGCACGTGCGCCAGGCGCAGCAGGCGGCCCGGGGCGGCTTGCCGCAGGAAGGCGCGGTCGGCGGCGGCAGCGGCATGATCTGCCATGAATTCAAAGGCGGCAGCGGCACCGCGTCGCGCCGCCTGCCCGCCGATCAGGGCGGCTGGACGGTGGGCGCCATCGTGCAGGCCAACCACGGCAAGCGCGAGTCGCTGCTGGTCGGCGGTTACCCGGTAGGCCGGCATCTGGGCCATCTCCCCTCGCCGTTCACGCCGCAGTTGCCGCATCCCGGCATGGGCTCCATCGTGGTGGCGCTGGCGACCGACGCGCCGCTGCTGCCGCACCAGTGTGCGCGGCTGGCGCAGCGCGCCAGCATCGGCATCGCCCGCACCGGCGGCGGCACCGAGGATTCGAGCGGCGACATTTTCATCGCCTTCGCTACCGGCAACGACGGCCTGCCGCCCGCCGACTACGCCAATAAAGGCGCTTTCACCACGCCGCTGCACATGGTGAACAACGACTACATTTCGGCGCTGTTCGCCGCAGCAGCGGAAGCGGTGGAGGAAGCGATCGTGAATGCGTTGCTGGCAGCCAATAGCGTGAGCGGCAACGGCCACCGGGCGGAAGGGTTGAGCGCCGAGCAGCTGGTGACGGCGCTGGAGAAGGCCGGCTGGCGTCGGTAAAAACACAGGGCGCGGGGATTAACCGCGCCCTGCTTATCAGGATTCGCCGCCCGGCTTGGGCGTCGGGTAGTCGTAATCCAGCCGCAACGGTTCGGCGTAGACGCTGTTCCACAGCTGTTGGTACAGCTGGTCCAACCGCCCGCTCATCGCCGCACTGTGCATCACCAGCTCCAGATTGCGCGAGTTGTCCAGATAGCCGCCGGTCCAGTTGCTGGTGCCCACCCAGGCAATCTCATCGTCGATGGTCATCAGCTTGCTGTGGATCACGCGGGCAAACGGAATGAAGCCGCTGCTGGCCGGTGGTATGGTCACCACTTTGATCTGCACGTTCGGCACCAGCGCCAGGCTCTTCAGCCAGGCGATATCCGGCTTTTTGGTGTTCCAGTTGGCCACCATCAGCTCGATCTGCACCCCGCGCGCCGCCGCGTTGCGCAGCGCGTTGTCGATCACCGCGTAGAAGGGGCGGCTGCGTTCGGGGCCGAACGACAGCGGCGCGTAATCCATCACCTGCACCCGCACCCGCCGCTTGGCGCCGGCCAGCAAGCGCGGCAGCTCGGCCTGCGAGTCGATCACCCCCGCCGGGTTGTAGGCGCGCGGGCTGGCCACCAGATAGTTGCCCTGCGGCGGCGCCGTCGTCGGCGAATCGGGCAGCGGCGCCACCGGCTTATCCTGCGCCAGCAGCGCCTGCGCCTGCCAATCCTGCTCGAAGATCGCCTGGATCTGCCCCACCACCTTGGCGTCGCTGATGCGCAGCCCGGTTTCGTGAATATGCTCCAGCGCGCGCCAGTCGAAGTTCTGGCTGCCGACGAACGCCTGCTCGCCGTCCACCAGCAGATACTTGGCGTGCAGGATGCCGCCGCTCAGCTTCTGGTAAGGAATAATGCGCAGCTCCAGATTGGGGATCGCCTTCAGCCGTTCCAGCGTCTCGGCGGTAGAAATGCGAATGCCCTTATCTTCCACCAAAAAGCGGATTTTCACCCCGCGTTCGCCGGCCGCCTTCAGGTGCTGCAGCACGCCGTCCAGCAGCGAACCGTCCTGATTCGCCACGTAGAACTGCCCCAGATCGATACGGGTTTTCGCCGCGTCGAACATCTCGCGCCACACCTCGGCGGTGTTGCGCAGGTCGTCGGCCTGCAGCGCGGTTTCCACCGGTGCGGTGTACACCAGCTCATAGCCGGGAATCGCAAAACGCGCCGCAGCGCTCTGGCTCAACATCAACAAACAACCGCCCCACAATGCCGTATAAAGGCGGCCGAGCGGCCGCCGTACTGGATGACCATTAGGCATAGCGCGGCGCTCCGCTGTCAACCCATTGTTCGCCGCTGCCGCTCTCCGGGCGGCTGGCCGGTTGGCCGGCGCGGATCAACAGCACCTTCAGCAGTTCGTTGATGCGCTCCATGCGGCTCTGCAGGAAGTTGTTGGCCACCAGGCACAGCAGCGCGATGGCGATGCCGAGGCCAGTGGCATACAGCGCGGTGCCCATCCCGGCCGACACCAGGCTCGGCTCGGACACCCCCGAGGCGGCCAGCGCCTTGAAGGTTTCGATGATCCCCATCACGGTGCCCAGCAGCCCCAGCAACGGCGCGGCGGTGACCACGGTTTCCAGCAGCCACAGGCCGCGCGCCATCGGCGGCTTGCTCAGCAGGTACTGGGCGTCGATCAGATCGCCGATCGCCTCGCGGTCGCCGGCGCGGTGCTTCTGCGCCAATACCGGCGCGATCACCGCCATCGGCAGGCTGTTGCGCTGGGTCAGCTCGTCAGGCAGATCGGCGGCGCGACGCACGTCCGGCGTCAGCGCCTGCTCCAGCCGGCGCGCCTGGCGCTGGGTATAGGCGAAGTACAGCGTGCGTTCGATGATGATCACCAGCGCGATCGCCAGTGCGGCGTACATCACGTAGAAAATAATGTCGTGCAACAGATTGGCGTCCATACAGGGCTCCTCTTCCCCGCCGCCCGTCAGGCGGCGGGATATTCAGTTAAAAGGTGGCTTCCAGCGAGACGCTGAAGGTGCGTTCTTCGCCGACGTTGTAATACGGCGTGCTGGCCTTCACGCCGCCGTAAGGCGCCGCGTTAAAGGTGGTAGTGCGCACCGAGGTCAGGTATTCCTTGTCAAACAGGTTGCTGATGCCAAAGCGCAGCGCGGCGCTTTTGACGATTTTCTTGTCCACCGGCAGATGCACCCCCGCCGCCAGATCGAACACCGTGCGGCCGCCGATCTTCTCGTCGTTGGTCAGATCGCCGTAGAACGAACTGACGTACTTGCCGCTGACGCTGCCGTAATACAGCCCGTCGTCATAACCCAGCGTCATGTTCAGCAGGTTTTTCGGCACGTTCGGCACCTCTTTGCCGGAGGTCGGCAGCGGCAGCCCGCCGTTGCTGACAATGTCGCTCTTCTGCTTCGACTCGGTGTAGGTATAAGAGGTGTAGTAGTTGAAGTTATGCGGCAGTTGGCCGCTCCACTCCAGCTCCAGCCCTTTGTTCTCCACGTTGCCGATGTTCATCATCTCGTAGTCGCCGGCCGAGTTGGTGGTGGAGATTTGGCGATCGCTGTAGCGCATGTAAAACAGCGTGGCGCTCAGCAGCATGTCTTCCTGCTGGAAACGCCAGCCCAGTTCGTGGTTCCAGCTCAGTTCCGGCTTGGTGCTGAGCGAGTCGCCGACGTTGTACAGCACGTAGTTTGGCGGCGTGCGCATGTTGCGCGTCAGGTTGTAGAACACCTGGTTTTCCTGATTCACCTTATAGCTGGCGCTGAAGTTCGGCAGGAATTCATGATAGGTGGCTTTGCGCTTCTCCGGCACGTTGTACAGGCTGCCGCGGTTGTCCCCTTTGCGCTCCACGTACTGATAGGCCAGGCCGCCGACGAAGGTCCAGTCCGGCGTGGCGAACCAGGTGTCCTGCAGCCACACCTTCTGCGCCGGGGTGATGGTGTACTGGTTGCGCCCCTGAACGGTGTTGCCGTTGGCATCCTTCACCTGATCGGATCCGCCCGGCTGGCCCCAAATCTGCGACGGGTTACCGTCGCCCTTGATGCTGATGAACGGCTGGGTCTGCAGCTGACGCGCGCGCTCATACCAGTAGCCGACGTCCAGGCTGTGCTGCTCGTTGATGTCCCACTTCAGCTTGGTGGTGATGCCCGGCCGCCAGGTTTGGGTCCACGACGGGCGGTAATAGGTGTTGGATTTCAGGTTGCTGAGATCGTACTGCCCGGCCTTGCTGGAGGTGTTGGACAGCACCGACGCCGTCTGGCCGTTGAAGCTGCCGCCGTTGCCCCAGTAGTAATACGGCTGCAGGGTCAGCGACAGGTTATCGCGCAGCTGCAGCTTCTGGGTGAACGACAGCGTGAAGTTTTCGAACGGGTTGCGTTCAATCTTGTAATACTTGTTCAACTGCCCTTTGTTGTTGTACTCCGGCGTGGTGGCATAGTCGGTGTCACGGCCGTCGTTTTCGAACTGCGCCTTGCTCAGGGTGTTGTAGTTGGTGTTGTTCTGGCGGTTGTACTTCATCACCAGATTGCTGCTGTTGCCGTTGCCGTCTTCATACAGCGAGTTCATCTCGAACTTGTCGGAGTACAGCCGCCCCTCGCCGCGCCACTTCTTCGCTTCGGTGTGCGAATAGGAGAGCCAGTTGCTGAAGCCGTTGTACTCGCCGGTGTCCAGGCGGGCGAAGGTTTTGCTCAGGCTGTTGCTGCCCAGCGTTTGCTTGACGAAACCGCCGAAGTCTTTCGCCGGGCGGCGCGTTACCAGGCCGATGTTGCCGCCGCTGGAGCCGATGTGCGGGCCGTCCGCTTCGGAAGAGCCCTGGGTGACGAACACCTCTTCCAGGTTTTCCGCATCGCCGAGCAGGTTCGGGTACACCGCGTAGTTGCCGGAGTCGTTGATCGGAATGCCGTCCATCGACAGGCCGATCTGATCCGAGTTCATGCCGCGCATGGTGTAGTCCACGCCGCTCAGGCCGCTGGCGTCATTGCTGTTGACGTTCAGGCCCGGCGTGTATTTCAGCTTGTCGATGGCGTTGGCCGCCGACGGCATTTTGTCCATCGCCTCTTTGGTGACGGTGGAGCGCGCCTTGGCGCTGTCATCCTGCACCATCATGCCGCCGCCGAGCGACTGCCCCTTGACGCTGATGGTGCCGACATCGGTGGCGTCGGCCGCCAGCGCGGCACCCGGCAGCATCGCCGACATCACCGCCAGATAGATCCCAGAACGATTAAACGATTTCATTGTGTGCATCCCATAAAAATCAAACGATTAACCCTTGCGCTAAGGCGCCTGATAATTGAGCGTTGCGGTAAATCTTTTGGTTGTTTGCCCGGCGAACGCCTCGCTCGGGAACGGCTTCACTGAACTGATGCTTTGCAGGCTGCTCATCGCCGCGCGGTTCAGCAGCATGCTGGCGGCTTTGTTGGCGATGCCGGAAGAGAGCACCCGCCCGCTGCGATCGACCTCCAGCCACACTTCGACGTTGCCCTGCGGGCGCTCGAGCGAGGCCTGGCGACCGCTCGGGTAGCGCTTGCGCTGTTCCAGCTCGCGGCGCAAGGCCAGCAGATAGCCGTTTTCAATCGCCTGCGCGTTCACCTTCGGCGCCACCGGGGCGGCCGGGGCGGGCTGCGCCGCCGGTTTGCTGACCAGCGCGCGCGGGGCGGCAGGCGCCGGCGTCGCTTTAGGCTTCTCTACCGGTTTGGTTTTCTCCTTCACCGGTTTGGGCTTCGGCTGCGGTTTCGGCACCGGCTTGGCTTCCACGATCGGTTCCGGCGCCGGCACCACCGGTTCGGGGATCGGCTCCGGCTCGGGCGGAGGCGGTTCGGGCTGGGGGTCCGGCGGCGTTTGCGGTTGAGGTTCAGGCGCCGGTTCAGGCTCCACCAGCGCCAGTTCGATGGCGGTTTCGTCGTAGCGCGGCTGGATCTTCAGCGCCGCCTGCTGGCTGGCGAACAGCAGGCAACCGGCGACAATCAGCGCCGGCAGCCAGCTGAAAAGATGACGTGAGCGATAGAGCAGATACATGTCACAGCTTCCGTGTCGCGATGGAGACGGAGAGAAAACCGCCCTGGCGCAGGTTGTCCATGACCGCCACCAGCCGCTCGACCGCCACGCCCTTGTCGCTGTTGACGATGATGGTGGTAGTCTGGTTGGCCTGCTGCTGTTGCTTCAGCGTATTAACCAACGCGCCGAGCGCGATCGGCTGGCCATCCAGCTGCAGCTGCTCGTCGGCCCCCAGCGTGACGATCGCTTTTTTCTGCGGTTTCAGCTGCTGCGCGCTGCCGGCAGACGGCAGCTGCGTTTTCAGCCCGAGCGCCGGAATGACGTTCAGGCTGATCAAGACGAAAAACACCAATAAAAACATCATCACGTCGATCATCGGGATCAGCTCGATGTGCGCTTTATTCTTTTTCGGTTCGTTCCAGTTACGCATGACACTCCCTCCCAAAAGCGAAGCAGCCAATATAGGAGGGGTTTGTTTACCTTTTGTTACGCTTGTGTGATCTTATTTTCACAGTGTGGATTTTTTGCGAGAATTCTTTCAATGACGGGAGCCGAGCGCGGAGATATAACCCATTAATTAGTTATAGTTTTTAATGGAATAATCACAGGGCGGACGCATTCGCCTAACGGGTAGCAGAGCCTGAAATGTGAAAATAGTGACAGCCACAGCGGGCCCACGGCAACGACAAGAGGAAATCGCCTCAGCCCGTCCGCAATAAGGGCATGATGGGTTCTCCAGTGATATCGCCTTTTTTAACCAAGAACATTCTCAACCCCTGTCATAAAAATATCGACAAAAAATAAATATTCGCATATATAACCAAACAATATTTCTCATTGGATATATTATTGCCAACAGATTATCAGCTGTTATATTTTTAAAGTGAAATAGCGCTACGGCGTTATTTTCGAATTTAATCAAACCCACTAAGTCACCCTTTTATTTATAAGGATTGTATATGAAAGTACTTAGTCAATATGAAGAACAGTACGTTAGCGGTGGCGATCTGAACGCGGCCTGGGATGGGCTGCTGGACGGCGCTATGACCGGCGCGCTGATTGCAGGCAAATCCGCAGGCGCAGGTGGCTTTATTGCCGGTGCCGTCGGCCAACTGGTCGGCACCCTCATCGGCGGCGTTGCAGGCGGTGTGGGGCTGGGGCTTTATGGCCTGACGCATACGCAGCAGGAAGTGGCGGACTACGCAAAACATTTCCGTGAAACTATCGGCTCCACCTCGACCTCAGTCGGCGGCAGCCTGTAATAGAAATAAAATGGCCGCCGACACGGCGGCTATTTTATTTCTGACGCGCGGGGAATAAAAAACCGTTAATCACGGTGACGCGCCCGGCGTAAATATCCTGACAGCACTTCAGGCCATAAAAAAAGACGCCCGCAGGCGTCTTCTTGGCATTGTCACTGAAGCCCGAGGCGATCAGTTCACTTTCACCGGCATACCGGAACGGGCCTTGATCGCCGCGTCCACTTCGCTCTGGTTGACGCCGGCGTCCATCAGCACTTTGCCGACCGGCGCGGAGATGGTCAGCGGCACCGGATCTTTCGATTGCAGCTGCTCTTCGTTGGCCGACAGCGGGTTGTGCACTTCCACGTAGCGCGAGCCGTCCGGTTCGACGGTGGCTTTCATCGGTTCGTTGATGAACTGCACGCGGGTGCCGACCGGCACTTTCTCGAACAGGTACTTGATGTCGTCGGCGCGCAGACGCACGCAGCCGTGGCTCACGCGCAGGCCGATGCCGAAGTTGGCGTTGGTGCCGTGAATCGCATACAGGCGGCCGACATACAGCGCATACAGCCCCATCGGGTTATCCGGGCCGGCCGGGAACACCGCAGGCAGAATTTCACCGTCGGCTGCATATTCGGCGCGCATCTTGGCGGTCGGCGTCCAGGTTGGGCCATCTTTCTTGCGCTGTACGGTGGTGGTCCAGTTCAGCGGGGTGTCTTTACCCAGCTGGCCGATACCGATCGGCAGCACCACCACGGTGTTGGACCCTTTCGGGTAGTAGTACAGACGCATCTCGGCGCTGTTGATGATGATGCCTTCACGCGGCGCGTCCGGCAGGATCAGCTGCTGCGGGATGGTCAGGGTGCTGCCGGCCTTCGGCAGGAACGGATCCACGCCCGGGTTGGCCTCCAGCATGTTGCTCAGCCCCATCTGATACTGGGCGGCGAAGCTTTCCAGCGGCAGTTTGCTGTCTTCCGGTACGGTGATTTGGATATTCTCGCCCACCAAACGGCTGTCTTTTGGCGGCAGCGGGTAGACGACGGCGAAGGCAGCCTGGCTGAATGCAACCAGTGCCGTAAACAGGGTTAATAACGCGCGAATGCTCATTTTCATCTTCGTGTTGGTCAAGGCCACTGGCGATTATGGATATCGGTTTCTACGGCCACTTTACCCCGTTGCATTTCAGCCGGCAGCCAACGGCGCTGCGGCCTGAAAAACCAGGGGGGATTTGACCGGATGCGCATTATATGTGCACATCAATCAAAGTGTGAACCATTACCGATGTAATATCGCAATTTTTTGTAACCTGACGCGCCACGAAGGCGACTTTTTGCGAGAACCGCCGCCTAACCGGCGGCGGCCAACGCTTCCACCCGCCGAATAGGGATCAGATATTCGCAGCGGATCGCCGCGCCGCCGAGCGGGCAGCTGCCCTCCTGCGCCGGGTAGAAACGCTCGATATCCTGCCCCGGCCGGCGGACGGCGTTCATCTGCGGCATCGCGGTGTCGTACAGCCGCACGATAAAGTTTTGTAACCCTTCCGCCTGCCCTTGATAGGTGAAGCGGGCATACTCCCCCTGTTCGATAGTCACCCGCTCCCCCATCGCCCCTTCGTCCGGCAGAGCGGCGGTATAGGCCATGCGCGGATTACCCCGGCGTTGCCTGTCAACCTCCAGACTGGTGAGGCCGTATACCACCTCCGGCAGCGCCTGCGGCTGCAGCAGCTGCCGCCAGGCGTGGCGGCGCAGCTCGCACTTGGAAGCCGCCAGCTGCCCCAGCGTAAAGCTGCGGCGCTGGGTGTTGCCCACCAGCTGCATGGCGGGCAGCGTCACGATATCGGCCTGCGGCAACGGCGTTTCGGTCAGCCGCAGCGGCGGCTGCAGGCCGTAGCTCGACCAATCCTGGCTGCGGCGATAGCTGGCCGGCGGCAGACCGAACTGTTTGCGGAAGCAACGGGTGAAGGTCTGCTGCGAATCGAACTGGTAAGTATCGGCGATGCAGGCCACGCTGGTGCCGGTCAGGCGCAGTTCGCGCGCGGCGGCGGTCAGCCTTCTGCGGCGGGCGTAAGTGCCGAGAATATGGCCGGTATGTTGCTTGAACATCCGCTGCAAATGCCACTTGGAGTAGCCGGACTTGGCGGCAATGTCGTCCAGCGTCAGCGGCTGATCCAGGCTCTGCTCGATCCAGGCCAGCAGCTGTTCAATCACCTGTTGCTGGTGCATGGTATTCCCCTTATTTTAACAATAACGTCTGCGCCAATACCCGCCCTGCGGCTGCATCGGCGGCCACCAGCACCGGATAACCCCAGAACTTGGCGCCGTATTCGGCGAATTCTTCCGCCGCCGCGCGTTTGGCGTCGTCCGGTTCCAGCATGATCATGCCTTTCACCCACAGCTTCAGCGCCTCGCGGTTATCGCGTTTCCACAGCGCGACCTGGGTGCGGGCATCGCGGTCATGTTCTTGTTCTTCATCGCCGACGCTGCGGTCGGTCATCAGGACAAAGGGTTCGGCGCGCGCCAGCAGCGCGCTGAATTCGGCCAGTTCGGCCTGGGTATCGCGCCCGTTTTGGCGCATCCATACCAGCGGAAAATCGGCGGTATCCAATGACATAATCAGTTTCCTCAGGAAAGGGTGTAGGACTGGCGCTTACTTTATCGGCACCGGCGCTAGACCACATTGCGCAATCAGGACATAATACTTTTCAATTCCGCCAAATTGAGAATTGTTCTCATGAAAGTACAGATCCCCCGCCACTGTCTGGATATCGATCAGGTGCCACGCCCGCTGTTTGCCCTGCAAGGTTCGACCCTCGAACAGGACTGGGAAGTGGAGCCGCACCGCCATCAGAAGGCGCAGCTGATCTACACGGTACGCGGCATGATCCGCTGCGAAGTGGAAAACGGGCTGTGGCTGGTGCCGCCGCAGTGCGCGCTGTGGATGCCGGGCAACGTGTTGCACAACGCCCAGGGGGCCGGCTCCACCGAGGCCTACTGCCTGTTCGTCGATCAACATGCCGCCGCCGGTCTGCCGCAAAACTGCTGCACGCTGTCGGTCTCGCCGCTGCTGCGCGAGCTGCTGCTGCAGGCCAGCACCTTCGAGCCGCTCTACGACGAACAGGGCGCCGAGGGGCGCCTGACGGCGGTATTGCTGGACCAGCTGGCGGCCGCGCCGATCGAGAACCTGCATCTGCCGGTGTCCGACGACGCGCGCATTCGGCAGTTGACCGAAGGCATGCTGAGCAGCCCGGCGGACAAATCCACCCTCGGGCAGTGGGCGCAGCGCATCGGCATGAGCGAGCGTTCCCTCAGCCGCACCTTGCAACAGCAGATGGGCATGAGCTTCGGCCACTGGCGGCGCCAGCTGCACGTGATGCTGGCGCTGCAGCGCCTGACGCAGGGCGAGAGCGTACAGACGGTGGCGCTGGATCTGGGCTACGAGAGCGCCAGCGGCTTCGTCACCATGTTCAGAAAGGCGGTAGGCAAACCGCCGGCGCGCTACCTGGCAGAGCGCAACGCCTCTGGAGAGACCCTGGGCGGCGCAATTACCATGTGAAAAAGCCGGCGCAGACGCCGGCTTGAAGCAGGTGAGAATCAGAAGTCGTAGAACACCGTAATCCAGGTGGAGTCCGGCTCATTGTCGCTGCTGTTGGCCAGCGTGCGCTCCACATACACCGACAGACCATAACCGATGGTGGTGCCCGCGCCGAGGTAAACGTGGTTGGCATGATACGCCTCGTCCCCCTTCAGCCGCAGCGAGTCCGCCGCCACGTAAGGCTGGATCGATTTGAGGAACGGCTTGTCGATATTGAAGGTGTAACCGACGAAGCCTTCCAGCCCGTAGCCGTCACCGGCGAAGAAGTGCGACAGCGTGCGCTGGCGGGTGCTCGGCACATAGTCTTTGTAGTAGCTGGCGGTGCCGACGATGTACCAGTTGTTCGGCTGCCAGGTTAACGCGGTGCCGGACAGCTGCTGGTGATAATCCTTTTCGCTGTACAGATTGTCTTTGATCTTCGCGTCGGTATAACTGTAGGCCGCGCTGAAGGTGAAATCCTTCGTCACCTTGTAATCGAAGCCCAGCCCGCCCCCGCCCTTGCGGCGATAAATCAGATTATCCGCGGTGTGCAGATCGTCTTCCGGTAATAAATAGTTGGCATACAGCGTTACCGGCCCAAAATCATTGGTGTACTTGATGCTGTTTTTCGGTTTATTGCCGCCGTCATAATCGCCGGAAATACCGATGCCGGTGCCGCCCGCATGGCCATCGTTATCCCAGACGTCGCTTTTGATGCCGACCACCGAATAATAGATGCCGTATTGATGGCCGTAGGTCAGGGTGCCGTAACGATCGTCTTTGAAACCGGCGTACAGCTGGCGCTGATAGTCGCGCTTGCCGTCTTCGTTATAGTGCCCGTCCCAGCTGAGCGCGTGCGCCAGATCGACGCCCCACTCGTAATAGCCGATGATTGAAGTGTCCTGCGTCAGCGCATAGTCGCCGCTGAAGCGAAAACGCGTGCCGCCGTCGTGGCCGTTTTTGTCATAGCCCGGCTCCGGGCCGTTATTGAAGATCCACTCGGGGCGAATGCTGCCGCCCACTTTTATACTGAGCGGCGCCAGCAACACATTGCTCTGCGGGTTTTTATCCAGAATGGTGATCTCGGCCTGTGCGCCGGCGGATAACGCCGACAGCAAGACGCCGCCAATGAATATTGGCGTTGTATTTTTTCTCATTATTACCCCTGCCCGAAAAAATTATTGTTATAAACACGGTGGTCTTAAGCCACGCAGAAATAATTAACCGATGTGAACAGCGCACGCAAGATATAAAAATTCACGCCATAACCTGTCATTATTTCAGGTTGGATTTAATTTCAGCAAAAACGTGTTCATCTGTAACGCAAAGAAAAATAATGTAATAACCTCAGCACGAAATAAACCAATCCGCACGTTTCACCCAAAATAAACCGGCGTGATTATCCGGGAATAAAAATAGCAAATAACAAATAAATATTATTGCCGCAGGTAAACCGTCACGCAGGGGAATTAACTTATGGCAGGAAATAACGACGGAGCGCGTTGCGCGCTCCGAGAGAGAATTCACTACTGCGCCAGCCAACCGCCGTCCATGTTCCAGGCGGCGCCGCGTACCTGCGCCGCCGCATCGCTGCACAGGAACAGCGCCAGCTCGCCGAGCTGCTCTGGCGTGACGAACGCTTGCGAAGGCTGCTTCTCCGCCAACAGCTCATCGCGCGCCCGCTGCGGGTCGGTCCCGGCGGCAATGCGTTTGTCGATCTGCTGCTGCACCAACGGCGTCAGCACCCAGCCGGGGCAAATGGCGTTGCAGGTGACGGGCGTGCGCGCGGTCTCCAGCGCCAGCGTCTTGGTCAACCCCACCACGCCATGCTTGGCCGCCACATAGGCCGACTTGTCTTTCGACGCCACCAGCCCGTGCACCGACGCCACGTTGATGATGCGCCCCCAGTTGCGCTCGCGCATCCCCGGCAGCGCCAATCGGCAGGTGTGGAACACCGCCGACAGGTTGATGGCGAGGATGGCGTTCCATTTCTCCACCGGGAACTGATCCAGCGGCGCCACGTGCTGAATGCCGGCGTTGTTTATCAGAATGTCCACGCCGCCGAACTCGCGTTCTGCATAGTCCATCATGTCCGCTATCTGGGCCGCATCGCCGAGATCGGCGCAGTGATACCCCGGCGGGGCGCCCAGCCGCGCGACCTGCGCCTTCGCCGCTTCCACATCGCCGAAGCCGTTGAGGATCACGCGCGCGCCGGCGGCGGCCAGCACGGACGCAATCCCGAGGCCGATGCCGCTGGTCGAGCCGGTCACCAGCGCGGTTTTGCCTTGTACACTCATGGTATCGCTCCTTTAAACAATGCCGGTCAGGTAGAACACGCCGACAACGAACAGCACTGCGGCGCTCTTGATCAGGGTGATGGCGAAGATGCCGCCATAGGCCTGCCGGTGGCTAAGGCCAGTGATCGCCAGCAGGGTGATCACCGCGCCGTTGTGCGGCAAGGTGTCCATGCCGCCACTGGCCATCGAGGCCACCCGGTGCAGCACCTCCAGCGGAATCTGTGCCGCATGGGCGGCGGCGATAAAGCTGTCGGACATCGCCGCCAGCGCGATGCTCATGCCGCCGGAGGCCGATCCGGTGATGCCGGCCAACAGGGTGACGCTGATCGCTTCGTTCAGCAGCGGGTTGGGGATCGCCGACAGCGCCTGCGACAGCACCAAAAAGCCCGGCAGCGCGGCGATCACCGCGCCGAAGCCGTATTCAGAGGCGGTGTTCATCGCCGCCAGGATCGCGCCGCCGACCGCCGTCTTGCTGCCTTCCGCCAGCCGGCCGCGAATATTGCGAAAGCCGAACGCCACCACCAGCAGAATACCCGACACCAGCGCCGCTTCCACCGCCCAGATGGCGGTGATCTTCGCCACGTCGGTGGTGATCGGCTTGGCCAGCCCCGGCAGCGTCAGCTCGTGGCTGGCACCGTACCACTGCGGGATCCAATGGGTGAAGCCAAGGTTGAATACCCCGACCAAAATCAACGGCAGGATGGCGATCAGCGGGTTCGGCAGGTTGATGTCGTCCGGGGTTTCCGGCTCGTTCAGCAGATCGGTGCCATACCCCTCCCCCTTCAGCTGCGCCTTGCGCCGCTGGCGTTCGAGATACAGCAGACCGACCGCGATGATGAACAGCGAGCCGATCAGCCCCAGCCAGGGCGCGGCCCAGGCATTGGTGCCGAAGAAGCTGGTCGGGATGATGTTTTGGATCTGCGGCGTGCCGGGCAAGGCGTCCATGGTGAAGGAAAAGGCGCCGAGCGCCACGGTGGCCGGGATCAGCCGCTTGGGGATGCCGCTCTGGCGGAACAGCTCGGCGGCGAACGGATAGACCGCGAACGCCACCACGAACAGCGACACCCCGCCGTAGGTCAGCAGCGCGCACACCAGCACGATCACCGGAATGGCGTGGCGTCGGCCGAGAATGCGGATCGCCGCCGCGACGATCGAACGGGAGAAGCCGGACAGCTCGATCAGCTTGCCGAATACCGCCCCCAGCAGGAATACCGGGAAGTAGAGCTTCACGAAGCCGACCATCTTCTCCATAAACAGCCCGGTGAAGGTCGGCGCCACCGCGCCGGGGTCAGTCAACAGCACCGCGCCCAGCGCGGCGATCGGGGCGAACAAAATCACGCTGTAGCCGCGGTAGGCGGCCAGCATCAGTAATCCCAGTGCTGCCAGGGCAATCAAAACGCTCATCGGTCACCTCTTTCCCCTGCGTCTTTCGTGCCGCAGCGTTGTTGCCTGCGTGCGTTCTCCCCAGTCACTTACTTTAGTAAGCTCCTGGGAATTCACGCGCTTGCCGCCTAGCTGCAACCCGAAATCCATTGGGGTGGTTGTTGTTATTGTCAGGTACGGCGTGCGAAATTACGGTTTCAGCGCAAAGCGCAGCTGATGCGCCCGTCGCCGTTGAATGCGTTCCCTGCGTGCGTCATCCCAAAGATAAAATCCCCGGCCGCTGCGCTGGCCGGTATCGCCGCGCTGCAGCCGCTGTTCCACCAGCGCCATCATCTCGTCGCCGGTCGCCAGTTCCGGGAACAGGTGGCGGGCGATGTCTGCCACCGTCGCCAGCCCGGTCATGTCGGCGGCCTCCAGCGGGCCGACCATGGCGTAGCGCCGCCCCAGCGAGGCGCGCATCACCTGATCCACCACCTCGGCGCTGGCGATGCCGCTGTGGACGATGTGCAGCGCCTCGCGCAGCACCGCAAACTGCAGTCGGTTGCCGACAAACCCCGGCGCGGCGCGCTCCAGCAGCACCGCCTCCAGCGCCATCCCGCCGAGCAGCGCCTGCACCGCCGCCAGATGGCGCGGATCGGTGGCACGGCCGGGCACAATCTCCACCAGCGGGATCAGGTGCGGCGGGTGCCAGAAGTGGGCGATCAGCAGCCGCTGCGGATAGGTCATGCTTGCCGCCAGCTCGTCCGGCGGCAGGCCGCTGGTGTTGCTGGCAATCACCGCGTCGTCGGCGATCAGCCCTTCCAACTGCTCATACAGCGCGTGCTTCAGCTCGAGCCGTTCCGGGATCGCCTCGATAAGCAGCCGGGCGCGCGCTACCGCGTTCAGATCGCCGGTCACGCGCAGCCGCGCCAGCGCCGCGTCGCGTTCGCCGCGATCGAACTGCCCGACGTCGCTCAGCTCGGCCAGAATGCCGCTCGCCACTGCCGACGCTTCCTCCCGGCGCTGCGGATCCGGTTCATACAGCAGCACCTCATGGCCGTGGCGAATAAAGTGGGTGGCGATGCCCACCCCCATCAGCCCGGCGCCCAGTACCGCATAGTCAGATGACTGCATCGTGCCTTCCTCGGTTGTTTACGGGCGCTCTACCGCCAGCGCCACGCCCTGCCCGCCGCCGATGCACAGCATCGCCAGCCCCTTGTTCACCTCGCGGCGCTGCATTTCGTACAGCAGCGACACCAAAATGCGGCAGCCGGACGCGCCGATCGGATGCCCCAGCGCGATCGCTCCGCCGTTGACGTTCACCCGCTCCGCCTCCCAGCCCAGTTCTTTGCCCACCGCCAGCGCCTGCGCGGCGAAAGCTTCGTTGGCCTCGATCAGATCGACCTCCTCCAGCCGCCAACCGGCTTTTTCCAGGCAGCGGCGCGCGGCCGGCGCCGGGCCGATGCCCATGATCGCCGGATCGACGCCCGACGAGGCGTAACCGGCGATGCGCGCCAGCACCGGCAAACGCAGCGCGGCGGCTTTTTCCGCGCTCATCAGCAGCACCACGGCGGCGCCGTCGTTGAGCGACGAGGCATTGCCGGCGGTCACCGTCCCCTCCTTGCGAAACGCCGGGCGCAGCCGCGCCAGCGCCTCCAGGCTGGTGTCGCGCGGCTGTTCGTCGCGCTCTACCCGCAGCGCTTCGCCCTTCGGCTGCGGCACCGTCACCGGCGTGATCTCCTGCGCGAAACGCCCGGCCTGCTG
Organism: Serratia sp. SSNIH1; assembly: GCF_002935055.1. Classification (NCBI taxonomy): domain Bacteria; kingdom Pseudomonadati; phylum Pseudomonadota; class Gammaproteobacteria; order Enterobacterales; family Yersiniaceae; genus Serratia; species Serratia sp. SSNIH1. The sequence goes on along the minus strand of NZ_CP026383.1, from coordinate 1,031,700 downwards.
CGCCGCCTGCGCCTTCTGCTGCGAGCGCAGCGCGAACCGGTCTTGTTCTTCTCTGCTGATGGCGTATTTCTCCGCCAGGTTCTCGGCGGTGATGCCCATGTGGTAGTCGTTGAACGCGTCCCACAGGCCATCGTGGATCACGCTGTCCACCATCTGCGCGTGACCGAGACGCAGACCGGCGCGCGCGCCGGTCATCAGGTAAGGCGACCGGCTCATGCTCTCCTGGCCGCCGGCGATCACCGCCTCGGCGTCACCGCTGCGGATCGCCTGCACCGCCAGATGCACCGCCTTCAAACCGGAGCCGCACACCTTGTTGATGGTCAGCCCCGGCGTCGTCACGGGCAGCCCGGCATTCAGCGCGGTCTGGCGCGCCGGGTTCTACCCGCAGCCGGCGGTCAGCACCTGGCCGAGGATCACTTCATCGATCTGCTGCGGCGCCACCCCGCTTTGTGCCAGCAGCCCTTGCACCGCCGCCGTGCCCAGTTCCACCGCCGTCAGCGGCGCCAGCGCGCCGTGAAAACTGCCGACCGGCGTGCGCGTCGCCGCCACAATCACCACTTCACGTTGTTGCACATTCACCTCCCGTTTCAGAAACGCATTTCCGGCACATGCTCCGGCACGATCAGCCGGCCGGCGGTTTTGGCGACAATCTCCGCCACGCTGACGCCCGGCGCGCGCTCGCGCAGCACGAAGGCGCCGTCTTCAATTTCCAGATAGGCCAGATCGGTCAATACCTTGCGGATGCAGCGGGCGCCGGTCAGCGGCAGCGTGCAGCGCGGCAGCAGCTTGGACTCGCCGCCTTTCGCGGCGTGGGTCATCACCACGATGATGTTCTCCGCCCCCGCCACCAAATCCATCGCGCCGCCCATGCCCTTGACCATCTTGCCGGGGATCATCCACGAGGCGATGTTGCCCTCGACGTCCACTTCAAACGCCCCCAGCACGGTCAGATCGACGTGGCCGCCGCGGATCATGGCGAACGACTGCGCCGAATCGAAGATCGACGCGCCGAGGCGCGCGGTGACCGTCTGCTTACCGGCGTTGATCATGTCGGCGTCCAGCTGCTGCTCGGTCGGGAACTCGCCCATCCCCAGCAGGCCATTTTCCGACTGCAGCATCACGTCCATGCCCGCCGGCACGTAGTTGGCCACCAGCGTCGGGATGCCGATGCCCAGGTTGACGTAGTAACCGTCCCTCAGCTCTTGCGCCACGCGCTGCGCCATTTGTTCACGGGTAAGCATGCGAATTCTCCTTATGCCCGCAGGGTGCGTTGTTCGATACGCTTTTCGAAGGTGCCCTGGATCAGCCGATCGACATAGATGCCGGGGGTGTGGATCGCCGCCGGATCCAGCTCGCCCGGCGCGACGATCTCTTCCACTTCCACCACCGTGATGCGCCCGGCGGTCGCCATCAGCGGATTGAAGTTCTGTGCGGTGTGGCGGTAGATGACGTTGCCGAAGTGATCGGCCTTCCAGCCTTTCACGATGGCGAAATCGCCGGTGATGGCGGTTTCCATGATGTAAGGGCGGCCGTTGAACTCGCGCACCTCTTTGCCTTCGGCGATCGGCGTGCCGTAACCGGTGGCGGTGAAGAATGCCGGGATGCCGGCGCCGCCGGCGCGGATCTTCTCCGCCAGCGTGCCCTGCGGCGTGAGATCCACCTCCAGTTCGCCGCTGAGCGCCTGCTGCTCGAACAGCGCGTTTTCGCCGACGTAAGATCCCACCACCTTGCGGATCTGATGGGTTTCCAGCAGCCGCCCGAGGCCGAACCCGTCGACGCCGCAGTTGTTGGAGACCACCGTCAACCCGCGCACGCCGCGCCGGCGGATCTCTTCGATCAGGTTTTCCGGGATGCCGCACAGGCCAAAGCCGCCCGCCAGCACCGTCATGTTGTCCGTCAGGCCTGCCAGCGCTTCCTGGTAGCTGCCGACGCGTTTGTCGAGCCCTGCCATATCGTTGCCCCTGCATGTTGCGGCGCAGGGCGAAATGCCCTGGCTTGCGTGAGGGCATCTTCAGGTCACAAAAATGATTTGTTAATTTTGTTTTTATGCCACATTCATTTAGAATTTTTATCAATCATTCGTTAACCGACAATTAACAAAGAGTTAACACCAGCCAAAATGAAAATGAGCATCAAACAGTTACGCGCGTTTTTAGCGGTAGCTCACACTCTGAACTTCGCCCAGGCCAGCGAGCGGCTGAATATTTCTCAGCCGGCGCTCAGCCTGGCGATCCGTGGATTGGAGGAGGCGCTTGGCGGGCCGCTGCTGCTGCGCACCACCCGCCGGGTGACGCTGACGCCGGAGGGCGAAAGCTTCTTCCCGATGGCGCGCCAGCTGCTGGCGGATTGGGACAACGCGGAAGAGGCGATGCGCCAGCGCTTCACCCTGCAGATGGGCAAGGTGGCGATCGCCGCCATGCCGTCGTTCGCCGGCAACCCGCTGCCGCCTATCCTCAAGGCGTTTCGCGATCGCTACGCCGGCATCAACGTGGCGGTGCACGACGTCATCAACGAGCAGGTGTTTGAAATGATCCGCGAAGGGCGGGTGGAGATGGGCATCGCCTTCGAGCCGGAGCCGAGCGACACCCTGCACTTCACCCCGCTGTGCCGCGATCGCTTTCTGGCGGTGGTGCCGAAGGATTCGGCGCTGGCGCGCAAGGCGCAGGTAAGCTGGAAGGAGCTGCTGACGCTGGATTTCATCACCCTGCAGCGGCCATCGGCGGTGCGGCTGCTGCTGGAGCAGGAGCTGGCCCGCAGCGGGCGAACGCTGGAGGTGGCGTTTGAAAGCCACCAGCTGGTGACGGTCGGGCGCATGGTGGCCAACGGCCTCGGGGCCAGCGCGGTGCCGGCGCTGTGCGAGAAACAGATGGATGAGCTGGGGGCGGTCTGCGTGCCGCTGATCGGCCCGATCATCGAACGGCGCGTGGGCCTGATCCGCCTGGCGCAGCACCAACTCTCTTCCGCCGCGCAGGCGCTGGCGACGGTAATCGAACGGGAGATGGCGGGGAGTGGCGGGCAGCCTGCGCTTAAACCGTAAACCCGACGTGCTTGCCGCCCGGCAGTTCAATGTCCAGGCGCAGCGTGCCGCCCATCGCTTCCACGTAGCGTTTCAGGGTCGAAATTTTCAGCTCATTACCGCGCCCTTCGATGGCCGCGACCGAAGGCTGAGAAATGCCCAGCGTTTTCGCCAGTTCCTGTTGGGAAATATTCAACGCTTCCCGCAGCTGATGCAGGTGCGTTTCAAACAGCATCTCTTCGGCCATTTCTTCGATACGCCGGCGGCTCTCCGGGGAGCGGGAGGCCAGCAGTTGCTTTAGGGTGCTCATGGGTTACTCCTTGAAAACTCTTTACGTTGTCATTACCGTCCACATGGCATCGCCAGATTATAGATTGAAATCTATATAAACGATAGACTGGAATATATAATTCTCTCCAGACCGCCATTGGCGTTTTGCCTGGCAGCTGGCAAAAGAAAGTGCTTATTGCCTTACGGCTTGAACAGGGGATGCAACGAGAGACGGGAACAGCGACATCAGCATCGGAAAGAGATGAAAACATGCGGGTTTGGCGAGGTAATAAAGCACGCAACCCGGTTTTTTATTTATGAATGAATATAAAAATAATAAAGTCATTCCCCATATCAATCAATTAATTACGCCAAACACACTTTTGCCTTTCCGTCTTGTGAGCGAACGCAAAAGATTGTGACAAAGTGGGTTAATCATGTCTGAACTTTCGTTATGGTGTTTTTTCATGTTTTAACGGATTAAAACCATGGCCACAACTCACGGAAAGTCAAGAAAGCTTACGGCCGGTGAAATCACATTGGCCAGGCAGCTCTACAAAAATGCTGTCGATTACTCACGCGTTCGCGTCCATAACGGCAGTTATTTCCCCTTCGGCTTACAGCATGAAGATACGGCCGTAACACCAAATGGCACGCTCTATTTTATGCCCAAACACTTCAAAGAAGACTTTGCCACGGCAAACGCCTACGATCAGCATTGGTTTATCCATGAAATGGCGCATGTCTGGCAATATCAATTAGGCATGAACGTACGCCTGCGCGGGTTGGCTAGTTGGGCGGTGTCCTATCAGTATTCCTTGCCCAATTATCATCTTCTATCCGATTATGGAATGGAGGCGCAGGCAAGTATCATTGCAGACTATTTCTATCTCACTAAATTCGGGCGCAATGGCTTTCAAGTAATCACCAACTACAGCGGCATTATTGGGCCAGACATCAAAAAACGTTATAAATGGGTATTGCGAGCTTTCCTGAACAATCCAAAGAACCGGAACACCTTGCTATGACAAAACTTTATCTCTCTTTACTGTGCGCACTGCTACTGAACGGCTGCCAATCCACTCAGCCCTGGTACCATCCGTTGGATGTCTCGCTCAAAGACAACCAACCTTGCTTTGCCGTGCCTATCAACAGCGTTCGCCGCGGCGACAGCCTGCAAAACCGGGGGGTGATCGTCTCACGACAGGAACAACAGCAATGGCATATCGTCTGGGCCTCACCAGAAGTCACTCCGTTGCCCGACCTGAAACCGGGACAATGCGCCACTTATCCGCAGGTAAACTGGGCTGCGGGAGAATACTCGGTCTTGCTCGGCGTCTCGATGAATAACGACACGGAAAGGCGTAAATACATGAGAACCTTTACTTTAAGCATCGAGCGTAATGGAAAGGCACAATTACATAGCAATCATTAAGCTACCCATCATTGCATTTTCAGATGATACTTCGGCCGTGAACAGGAGTGCGCCAAGATCGCGGTGAAGGGATACAGTCATTTTGCGGCAAGTACTGCGGTGGGGATTTGGGTAGGGAATGCAGGTGCAGGTCTTGCGATTGCAGCCTGTTCAATTGTGTTAGGTGCAGCAACAGCAGGAACAGGTGTGATCGTTTGTGGTATCGCTGGAGCCGCTATAGGCGGCGCAGCAGGATCCACACTGGGTGGCATGGGTTCCGATTATTTGACGACGTTAGTGGTAGGTGAATGATGAAATTTATCGTCATATCGTGTTTGATATTGCTGGTTTTAAGCGCCTTCATCCAGTTCATTGGTTACCGTCGCCATAAAAAAGAGTTTGATGCTTTCTATCAACGTTACGCCGGCAGCGGACATTTTATTCCGCCCTACGTCGCCTTTGCCGATAGCCTCGGCATGCTTGGAACCTCATTGAAAGCACAGTGGTTTCTTTGGATTCTGAAAAGGAAAAAAATAAAAATAAGGGATCAAGTTTGGCTCGATGCGAAAACCTACGATTTCGTGCAAAAAACCGCCTCTCCTGAGCTACAGAAGTGGCTGACGATGGACTTTATACTTTTGCTCGTAGAAGCCATTATTACTACCGTGGGCTGTATTTTTATTTATCTCATCAAAATCAGCGTATAAAAATGATCAATTATATTGAGTCTTACATAAAAGAGATAAAACTCTTAGTGGTATTACTATTCTTTCTTTTCCTTCTTATCGCTATTATCCAATTTATTTACTATCGACTTCATAAAAAAGAGTTTGATCTCTTTTATCAACACTATGTGGTGAGTAAACACCCTGTTCCACTTTTTGTCGTGATAGCGGACAACCTTAACTTCATCGGTGTTTCACTAAAAGCCCAGTGGTTTCGTTGGATTTTGAACAACCGGAAATTAAAACTGACTCGCAACGTTTGGCTAAGTCCCAAAACCTACGATTTCGTTCGAGCAGCTACATCACCAAGGTTAAAAAATTGGATCCGTAATGATTTCAGATTATTAATGTTACAAGGAGCACTCTTAATCATCATGTGTCTCCTGAACTATCTCCTGAAGTCGGTCTAATCCCCCTCCACCGCCTGCACCGCCTGCACCGCCGCCTTCTGTGTGGCGCGCTGATATAAGCACAGCTCCCTGCCCGGCTGGTTTTTCATAAACGGCTGCGGGTAGCGCCCGCCGATAAACAGCGCCGAATAGCCGACGTCATCACCGTAGTGAATAATATCCCCTTCCACCCTGGCGTTTTTTAGCCCGCTGGCTTTCAGGCAGGCGGCGCGCATCGCCCGTTCGCTCTCGGCCCACGCCTGTGGGGAAGACGCGGTGGCGTGGAACGCGGCCAGCGCGGCGATAAGCAGCCCTATTTTCTTCATCGTTATCTCTCCTTCAACGGCCCGTCTCGCCAGTATAGACCGTGCCGGCGCGGCCAACCCGCCAACGCCGCCGCACTCTTTACGGCATTTTTATTCCGCGCCCCGTTAACGTTACGGCGTTTTTACAGACAGTTTTTGCCGCCGCAGATACCCTTTTCACATCGCCGCTATGGCCTCACAAGAGAGTTGTCTCATGCGTTTATCCCTGCCTCTGGCCGTGACCGGTCTTCGTTCTGGAGCGCGCCATGCATGCTAATATCATCGGCTTCAATCCGCTGCTGGCGGAGCTGCCCGCTTCGCCAACGCGCACCTTTCGCAAAGAGCTGGAACACTACCTGCAGCGTTATCCACAGACCGAACAGCTGGATATTTATCTGCACGATCTGAACGGCCAGCTGCGCGGCAAGCGCCTGCCGATCGCCGAAGCCTTTGGGCTGGAGAAAGGCTGCTACTTCCCGCTGTCGATCTACGCCCTGGATCTGCACGGCCGGGTGATTGAAGAAAGCGGGCTGGGACAACGGGCGGGCGAGCCGGACCGTTTGTGCCTGCCGGTGCCCGGCACGCTGCGCCCCTGCGCGCGCGATCCCGAACGCCACGCTCAGCTGCTGCTGACGATGCAAAACGCCGACGGCGGCGCCTGCGAGCTGGAACCGCGCGTGGTGCTGCAACGGGTGCTGAAGCGCCTGCACGAGCGCAACTGCTTCCCGGTGGTGGCGGCCGAACTGGAGTTCTACCTGCAGGATCCGCAGCGCCCCGCCGAGGCGGAAACCTGCCCGACGCAGAGCTTCGCGGTGGATGCGCCCGAGCGCCACCATGCGCTGCTGAGCGACATCGAACGGCACGCGCGCCTGCAAAACCTGCCGTTGACCGGCGTGGTGGCCGAAGCCGCCTCCGGCCAATACGAGCTGAACCTGCATCACAGCCGGCGCGTGCTGGAAGCCTGCGACCAGATCATGGCGCTGAAGCGCCTGACGCGGCAGATTGCCGAGCAGCATCATCAGCACGCCTGCTTTATGGCCAAGCCCTGCGCCCACGCCGCCGGCAGCGGGCTGCATTTTCACATCAGCCTGCAGAACGAGCACGGCGAGAACCTGCTGACCGGCGCGCCGGGTGAACTGAGCGACAACATGCAGCAGGCGATGGCAGGCATGCTGGCCCTGATGCCGGCGTCGATGGCGATCCTGGCACCCAACATCAACGCGTTTCGCCGCTTCCGCCCCGGCATGCACGTGCCGCTGCGCGCTTCCTGGGGCCACAACAACCGCACGGTGGCGCTGCGCCTGCCCTGCGCCGACAGCGCCAACCAGCGCATCGAATACCGCCTGGCCGGCGCCGACGCCAACCCCTATCTGGCGCTGGCGGTGATGCTCGGCGGCCTGCTGCACGGGCTGGAACACCCGCTGCCGCTGCCGCCCGCCGCCAACGGCTGCGAGAGCGACAACGCCGCGCCCTTGCCGCTCGGCCAGCAGGAGGCGCTGGCGCTGTTCCGCCACAGCGATCCGCTGCGCGAACTGCTCGGCCCGGCGTTCTGCACCCTGTGGCACACCTGCAAAAGCGCCGAACTGCGCCGCTTCGAGGAACAGGTCACCGCCGCCGAACTCGGCTGGATGCTGTAACCACCCGGTTCATTAACCTAAGGATAATCATGAATATGCAACCGCAACGGGCGCCCGTGCAGCCGCTGCTCTGCTGGCGCAAAGGCGTTTTTCATATCAGCACCGATCGGCAGTTGTTGGATATCGAGGCGATCCAGCGTTTCCTCAGCCTGCCGGATCGGGCGGCGGCCGAGCGCCTGGTGCACCACGGCCTGTGCTTTGGCCTGTACCGCAAGCGCCACCTGCTCGGTTTCGCCCGCATGGTGACCGATTACGCCACCTTCGCGTCGGTGAGTGAACTGTTCGTCAGCGCCGAATACCGCGGCATCGGGCTGGGAAGCTGGCTGACGCGCTGCTGCCTGGCGCATCCGGCCTTGCGCGGCCTGCGCGTCACGCTGCCCGCTCTGCAAGCGCCCTGGCGCGCCGATGGTTCGGCGCACGCCCTGCGCGCCCTTCACTGATAAGGAGGCCCCCATGTCTCGTTTGGTGCTGATTTCCAACAAGCAGTGCGACGGTAAGGATCTGGCCTGCGCCGGCCAGACGCTGGCGGCCGACGCCGAACCGGGGCTGTGGCTCGGCTGGAACGGCGACGTGCAGAATTTCGCGCAGCGCCCGATCAGTTGCCGCCAACGCGCCGGTTACGATCAGGTGACCTTTCCGCTGTCGATCGAGGAGTTTCGCCGCCACTATCAGGGCTATTACCACGACGGCCTGTGGCCGGTGTTCCACAACCAGCCGGAGAAGGCGCATTTCACGCCGGAAAACTACCGCGCCTACCGGCAGCTGAACCGCCGGTTTGCCGATATCGCCTGCGAGCACCTGTGCCCCGGCGACACCGTCTGCATCGACGACTACCAGCTGCTGCCCTGCGCCCAGGCGCTGAAGGAGCAAGGGCTGCTGAACGCCTGCGCGTTCTTCTTCCACCTGCCGTTCCCGTCGGCGGCGCTGCTGCGGCGCATCCCGGAACATCGCCAGCTGATCGCCTCGCTGCTGTTCTACGATCTGATCGGCTTTACCACCACCGACGATCGCAACGCCTTTCTCAGCTGCCTGGCGGCCGAGTTCCCGCTGGAGATGCTGCCCGACGATCAGATCCAGGCCAACGGGCATATTTTCGCCACCGGTATTTTCCCCGCCGGCATCAACGGCAGGCAGGTTTATTGATTTACGGCGGCGCGCCCCCTTCAGGCGCGCCGTTTTATTTCGCCGCGATTTATTTTTACCGCCTTTATTGCCATCACCATGCGTTATTTCATTTTCCGGATATAGCGATTAAAAAATGAATATTTATCCTGTTACACATCAACCGTAAAAACCCTATTCCGCCAATTGCTTTTTATTGGCGAAACACATTACCCTCTCCCTGCCATATTTAAACCGAGGAGGGCCCCATGGGCGATGAAAGTTTTAGTTTTACGCTAATGCTATTGGGCGTCTTTCAGTAATGCCATCCAGGTTGCATTCTGAAAGACACGGAATGCGGCAACCGCTCCCCTTCTGACGGCCTTTCCCGCTCTGCCGGCCCACCCATCGCCCCGCTGCGAAAACAACGTCTGTCTCAACCGCTACGGCGGTATTTATCTGGTGTCGCCGGGCCTATTACCCGAGCGCCGACGGATTTCTTATGGGAAAAATAAGGTATTGCGTTATGCAAAATAACCGGGGTACATCTATTTTCAGAAAGTCTTATTTAAACGACTTTATCGTTATCGCCATCGGTGTTTTTTTCATTGCCTTTTTTATTCGTGCCTGGGGTGACATGCACGGTGACTTCAATGAACAAAACGTCTCTGCCATCAGTCTTGATGCCTGGAACCTGCTTTATTATTCGCTCAGAACCAGCATGCGCTTTCTCCTCGGCATGGCCTGGTCGCTGCTGTTTTCTGTGGTATTCGCCGTGCTGGCCGCGCGCTATACGCCGCTGCGCCGGGTGATCCTGCCCTTCGTCAACTTTATGGAGTCGGTGCCGCTGGTGGGGTTCCTGACCTTCACGACCGTGTATTTTCTCAACCTCTACCCGCACAGCGTGATGGGGCTGGAGTGCACCGCCATCTTCGCGGTGTTTACCGGCCAAGCCTGGAACATGATGCTGACGCTGTATCAGACGCTGCGCATCGTGCCCAAGGAGCTGGATGAAGCCGCACGCAGCTTCAATTACAACCCGTGGCAACGCTTCTGGCGGCTGGAATTCATCTATTCGGTGCCGGGCCTGCTGTGGAACGCCATGGTGTCGCAATCCGCCGCCTGGTTCGCCCTGGTGGCCTCCGAAGCCATTCCGGTCGGCGATCGCTCGGTCGAACTGCCCGGCGTCGGCTCCTACATCGCCGAAGCGCTGGCGCAGCAGAACGTGCCGGCGATCCTGTATGCGATCGTCGCGCTGGCCGCCAACATCGTGCTGCTCGATCAGCTGGTTTTCCGCCCGCTGGTGCGCTATACCGCGCGCTTCAAATACGAAGACGTCACCGCCAGCCGGCCGCTCGGCAATCCGTGGTTCTACAACAACCTGGCCTTCTCGCACGTCGGCACGGCGCTCGGCCGCACGCTGCGCGCGCTGGCTGACCTGTGGCTGTTCAAGCTGCCGCGGCTGTGGTACGCCCTCGGCCTGCACCGCCTGTTTCGCCTCGCCGCCAAAGGCAATTGGCTGTGGCGCAGCCTGTGGTATCTCGGCGTGGTGCTGGCCTGCGTCTGGTTCGGTTACCGGCTGTGGGAATACTTCCCCAAACAGTACTTCGCCATGCTGCCGGAGTGGATGCTGCTCACCACCGCGCGCGTGGCCGCGGCCATGCTGCTCAGCGTGGCGATCTTCACGCCGCTGGGGGTGTGGATCGGCCTGAATCCGCGCCTGGTGAAGATCTTCCAGCCGATCATCCAGATCCTGGCGGCCATTCCGCCCAACATTTTCTACCCGCTGATCGCCGCCTTCATCGCCATTTATCATCAGGATCTCGGCTGGTGGGCCATCCCGATGATCATGCTGGGCACCCAGTGGTACGTGTTGTTTAACGTGATCGCCGGCGTTTCCGCCATTCCAACGCAGATCACCGAAGTCAGCGAAACCTTCGGGCTGCGTCGCTTCCGCTGGTGGCGCTACTACATGCTGCCGGCAATTTTCCCCTACATCGTGACGGGCATCATCTCCGCCGCCGGCGGCGCCTGGAACAGCGCCATCGCCGCCGAGGTGATCCAGTGGGGCAGCACCACCCTCAGCGCCACCGGGCTGGGCGCGTTCATTTCCGTGGTCACCGACGCCGGCAAGAACCCGGAGTCTGCGCTGGGCTGCGCCGCCATGTGCGCGCTGGTGGCGCTGTGCATCATCTTCGTCTGGCAACCGCTGTATCGCATCGCGGAAACCAAATTCAAATATGACTGATCAAGGGGGAACCACATGGTGACTCAAGAGGTAATTATCAGCGCCCGCCGACTGAACAAGACGTTTATCGGCGAAAACAAGCGCCCCAAACCCGTGCTGCGCGACGTGACGCTGACCGTACACGCCGGCGAGTTCGTCACCATTCTGGGGCAATCCGGCTCGGGCAAGTCCACGCTGCTGCGCATGCTGGCCGGGCTGATCCCAGCGGACAGCGGCACGCTCACGCTGGCGGGCAAACCGGTCGACGGCCCGAGCACCAACGTCGGCATGGTGTTTCAGTCCTACGCGCTCTATCCCTGGCTAACGGTGTACGACAACATCGCCTTCGGGCTGCTGGCGCAACGGCTGCCGCCGCAGACGATCGCCGAGCGGCTGGGAGCGCTGCTGCGCCTGGTGGGCCTGACCGGCTATGAGCACGCCTGGCCGCGCGAGCTCTCGGGCGGCATGCGTCAACGGGTGGGCTTCGCCCGGGCGCTGGCGGTAGAGCCCGATCTCTTGCTGCTGGACGAACCCTTCTCCGCCCTCGATATCTTTACCGCGCAAAAACTGCGGGGCGACCTGCTGGCGCTGTGGGGAGACAACCGGCTGCGCACGCGCGCCATGGTGATGGTGACGCACGACGTCGAAGAAGCGGTGCTGATGTCCGATCGGGTGCTGATCCTGGACGCGACCAGCAAACGGATCGACGACGAATTCAGCGTCAATATCCCGCGTGCGGCGCGCAACCGGGAAAGCCTGCGGCACCTCACCGATCGGATCCGCAGCTGCCTGTACAAAAAAATCGCGCAAGCGCAATCGGCCGGTTAACGGCCCTGTTTTCATCCACTTGGGGAACTGAAATGAACCATAAAAGCGTGCTGATGACGCTGCTCATCCTGCTGCCGGCCGCCGCCAGCGGCGCGGAAATCGTCAATAAGGACGGCAATAAACTGGATCTGTACGGCCAGCTGAACGGCGTGCATTACTTCAGCAGCGACGCCGACAATAACGGCGACCGCTCCTATACTCGCTTCGGTTTCAAAGGCGAGACGCAGATCGGCGACGCGCTGACGGGGTATGGCCAATGGGAATATCAGGCAGGGCTCGATCAGCCGGAGAGCGCCGGGCCGGGTGACAGCTATACCCGCCTGGGCTTTGCCGGATTGGCGTTCGGCCACTGGGGCAGCCTGGATTACGGCCGCAACTACGGCCTGCTGTATGACGTGGCCGGCTGGACGGACGTGCTGCCTGAATTCGGCAACGACAGCTACGAAGCGGCCGACAACTTTATGACCGGCCGCGCCAACGGCCTGCTGACCTACCACAATCGCAGCCTGGGCGGCCTGGTTGACGGCCTGGATCTCGGCCTGCAATATCAGGGGAAGAATCGGGGGGACGACGCTCAACGGGCGAAGGATATCCAGACGCAAAACGGCGATGGCTACGCCTTTTCCGCCACCTACGACACCGGCGTGGGGCTCAACGTTGGCGCCGCCTACGCCAACTCTGCGCGCACGCTGGCGCAACAGCGCTTCGGCCTGGCTGACGGCGATCGCGCCCGGGCCTGGACCCTGGGGCTGAAATACGACCAGGACAACCTCTACCTGGCGGCAAGCTACGCGCATACCGAGAACATGACCTACGTCGACGGCGATCGCTACGCCGGCTTCGCCCCCCGCGCGGACGCTATTGAGGCGGTCGCGCAGTATCACTTCGATTCCGGCGTCACGCCCTCGCTGGCCTACCTGCAAACGCGCGGCCGCAACCTGCCCGGCATTGGCGACGCCGATCTGGTCAAATACCTGGATCTGGCGCTGAATTACAGCTTCAACGCCAACATGTCGACCTACGTGGAGTACAAACTCAACCTGCTGCAACGGCAGAACGCTGTCGGCGCCGGCGCCGACGACATCGTCGAAACCGGCATCATGTATCAGTTCTGATCCCCATCCCGGCCGGAGGACGCTCTCCGGCCGGTTCATGATTTAACTTTCGCCCGCCCCCTTATTCTCTCGTTTAACTCAGGTTTATATTTCCATAAAATGATGCCTATATTCATTCTGGCACTTTCTGTTTACGCCCCGTTTAATGAATAAAGAAAATCTTTCCCGCATTCATATTAAATTACATTTTGCCGCCATAATTCGGCGTAACCACATTGAATAACAGGCTATGGCACGCGTATTATGGCCACACGAAAAATAACGGGAGAATGATATGGACGGCGACAGTCGGTTGTTTATTTTATTGTTGGAATCGCTGAGGTCACAGGAGCAATAGTCATCCCATTGCATCCTGAAAGTGTCAGGATATGCGTCAGTTACCACATCCCTTCGCTTTACCCCTTCAGCGCATGGCCTGCGCGCACGCCGCTCCGGCGCGCCTGACAGGCTAATCCTTCCAGCATACGCTTATTAACAGTCCGATAACGGTCAGGCTTATTTGCACCCGCATTTATTTTACACCTGCCCGGCGATAAATATCGGCCCTTTTTCCATGCCCATATTTTTAATTGGGTGGAGACGGATCATGATGGTAAAAAAAACCACGCTGCTGACGGTCAATAACGTCAGCAAAAGCGTTCAGCCTACCGGTAAAGAAAAACGTCTGGTGCTGAATGAAATCAATTTGCGCCTTTACGACAACGAGGTCGTCAGCATTTTGGGGCAGTCCGGCTCGGGTAAATCCACCCTGCTGCGCATGCTTTCCGGCCTGATCGCGCCGGATCTTGGCACCGTGATGCTGGGGGATAAAAAAGTCTCGGGGCCGAATCCGCAGATCAACATGGTGTTTCAGACCTTCGCCATTTTCCCGTGGCTGAACGTCTACCAAAATATCGCCTTCGGGCTGCAGGCGCAGGATCTGCCGCCGCAGGTGGTCGACGCCCAGACGCTGAAAATGCTCGATCTGGTCGGGCTCACGCCCTACCGCGACGCCTACCCGCGCGAGCTTTCCGGCGGCATGCGCCAGCGGGTCGGCTTCGCGCGCGCTGGCGGTAGAACCGATGCTGCTGTTGCTGGACGAGCCGTTTTCCGCGCTGGACGTCTATACCGGCGAACACCTGCGCAGCGATCTGCTGCATATCTGGAGCACGCGCCAGATCAAAACCCGCTCCATCGTGCTGGTGACCCACAGCGTAGAGGAGGCGGTGATGATGTCTGACCGCATCCTCCTGCTGGGCGCCGGCACCCTCGACGGCTGCTATCACATCACGCAGCGCCGCGAGGCGCGCACCCGCGAGGGGATGCAGCCGCTGACGGACAAAATCAGCGAGACGCTCAGCCGGCAGATCGCCGCCGCGTACTGAGCGCCGCCCTGGCCTGGCGGGACGGATCCCGCCAACTTAACTACCTGTTTATCAAGAGTCACCCCACCACGGGTGGCTCATGATAAGCGGATAATACATCGAGTTATTATCATGCATTTCATTCATACACTGCTGACGCTGCTGACCGCGTCCGTCCTGGGCGCCGCCATCGGCTACGAAAGACAGTTCCGCCAGCGCACCGCCGGGCTGCGCACCAATACGCTGGTGGCCACCAGCGCGGCGATCTTCGTCCACCTGGCCATGACCATCGACGGCAGCGGCGGCGCGGTGCGCGTCATCTCCTACGTGGTCTCCGGCGTCGGCTTTCTCGGCGCCGGGGCCATCATGAAAGAAGGGATGAACATCCGCGGCCTGAACACCGCCGCCACGCTCTGGGGCTCCGCGGCGGTCGGCGCCTGCGCCGGCTGCGGCCTGTACGGCGATGCGCTGGCCGCCACGCTGTTCGTGCTCGCCGCCAACACCCTGTTGCGCCCGCTGGTCAATATGGTCAACAAACAGCCCTTCAATGACGTTAACGGCGAGTCTACCTACCAGATTTGCGTCATTGCCTTCGAGCATGAGCAGCGTGAGGCGCTGGCCAAATTCAAACAGGTGCTGCAAGGGGAAAACTGCTTTATCTCGCATCTGGATATCGAACCCTTTGGCGACGACGACGTGGAGATCACCGCCACGCTGATGCCGGCCTCCGTCACCACGCCGGTGCTCGACCAGACCATCAATAAATTGCTGAACGACAGCATGATGAAACAGGCCTATTACAGCCGCATCGCCGGCTCCGGCTGATGCCGTTCACTTCCAGGGAGATCAACCATGAAAACCATGCCAAAACTGGCGCATCTGACGATGTTCAAAGACATTGTCCACTGTGGAAGCTTGCACGAGGCCGCGAAAAAGCTGGCCATCTCGCAGCCGACGCTCAGCCGGGTGCTGAAAGAGCTGGAAATGACCGTCGGCGCGCGGCTGCTGGAGCGCAGCAACCGCGGCGTGCGCCTGACGGCGGTCGGCGAGCTGTTTTACCGGCGGATAGACGCCGCCACCAATCAGTTGCTCAACGCGTTTGACGAGCTGCGCGGCCTGAGCGCTGACGGCGAGAAGCGCCTGCGGGTGGGGATGAGCGTCGATCCGCTGCTGTGCTATCTGCCGCAGGTGCTCGAAGGCTTCAACCGCCGCTACCCGCATACCCGGGTGACGGTGGTGGAAGACGGCCCGGAAGGCCTGCTGGCCCGGCTGCGAAACTGCGAGCTGGATTTGGCGGTCAGCAGCCTGAACGGCGCGGCGGGCGGCGCCGATCTGGCCATGCAGGCGTTGAAAAGCGAGCGCTTCTCGCTCTATCAGGGAGGCGATCTTACCGCAGCCGGGCAGCCGCCGGCCGAGGCCAAATGGGTGGTGCCGCGCTCCTGCTCGGTGGGGCATGCCGCCATCCGCGAGATCGCCGAACGCTACACGCCGCATGGCCAGATCGTCGAGACCGACTCCTTTCTGGCGACCTGGTGCCTGGTCAGGCAGCAAGGCTATATCGCGCTGCTGAGCGATCGGGTGGTCGCACACTACGCCCCGCAGCTGCACCTGCAGAAAATCCCGACGCAGGAGATCGACATCAGCGCGCGCTTTTACGTCTTTACCCGCCATGAGCCGGCCACGCCGCCGCTCAGCGCCGCGTTTATCCACCTGCTGCAGGCCATGCAGACGGTTTGAGGAGACAGGCTGCCGCCCGCCGGCGGCCGATTCTCTGGTTCAGGCCGCCAACCGCTCACCCCGTCAATCCAACCGTTCACCCGGCGAATCTGACCGCTGACCGAAATACGCCTGTCTTCCCCCCCTACCCCCGGCGATGATGAGCTGTTCCTAAACCCGCCTTACCTCGGGAAAGACGCTACGGCTCACCGCGCCACTCTGACATCTCTTACAAGCGGATGAGTTCATTCATATTTTGCAGACTGGAATTAAGGATACCTCATGAAACGAGAGGGGATTTTAAAGCACATTCCGTGGATGCTGCTGGGGATACTCGGCGCAGCCTGCCTCGGCGTGGTGGCGCTGCGCCGCGGTGAACACATCAGCGCGCTGTGGATCGTCGTCGCTTCGGTGGCGGTGTATCTGGTGGCCTACCGCTACTACAGCCTGTACATCGCCACCAAGGTGATGAAGCTGGACGCCGGCCGCGCCACCCCGGCGGTGGTCAACAACGACGGCCTGAACTACGTGCCGACCAACAAGAACGTGCTGTTCGGCCACCACTTCGCCGCCATCGCCGGCGCCGGTCCGCTGGTGGGGCCGGTGCTGGCCGCGCAGGTCGGCTACCTGCCCGGCACGCTGTGGCTGCTGGGCGGCGTGGTGCTGGCGGGGGCGGTGCAGGACTTTATGGTGCTGTTCATCTCCTCGCGCCGCAACGGCGCCTCGCTCGGTGAGATCATCAAAAAAGAGATGGGGCCAATACCGGGCACCATCGCGCTGTTCGGCTGCTTCCTGATCATGATCATCATCCTGGCGGTGCTGGCGCTGATCGTGGTGAAAGCGCTGGCGGAGAGCCCGTGGGGGGTGTTCACCGTCTGCTCCACCGTGCCGATCGCGCTGTTTATGGGCATCTACATGCGCTACCTGCGCCCCGGCCGCGTGGGTGAAGTGTCAATCATCGGCATCGTGCTGCTGGTGGCCGCCATCTGGTTCGGCGGCGTGGTGGCGCACGACCCGTACTGGGGCCCGGCGCTGACCTTTAAAGACACCACCATCACCTTCACGCTGATCGGCTACGCGTTCATCTCCGCCCTGTTGCCGGTATGGCTGATCCTGGCGCCGCGCGACTACCTGGCCACCTTCCTGAAAATCGGCGTGATCGTCGGGCTGGCGATCGGCATCGTGATCCTCAACCCTGAGCTGAAAATGCCGGCGGTGACCCAGTTCGTCGACGGCACCGGCCCGGTGTGGAAAGGCACCCTGTTCCCGTTCCTGTTCATCACCATCGCCTGCGGCGCGGTCTCCGGCTTCCATGCGCTGATCGCCTCCGGCACCACGCCGAAGCTGTTGGCCAATGAGACCGACGCGCGCTTTATCGGCTACGGCGCGATGCTGATGGAGTCCTTCGTCGCCATCATGGCGCTGGTGGCGGCTTCCATCATCGAGCCGGGCCTGTACTTCGCCATGAACACCCCGCCGGCGGCGCTGGGCATCACCATGCCGGATCTGCACCGCCTGGGCACCGAAGACGCGCCGATGATCATGGCTTCGCTGAAGGACGTGACCGTGCACGCGGCGGCGGCGGTCAGCTCCTGGGGCTTCGTCATCAGCCCGGAACAGATCCTGCAGACCGCCACCGACATCGGCGAACCTTCAGTGCTGAACCGCGCCGGCGGCGCGCCAACGCTGGCGGTGGGCATCGCCCACGTGTTCCATCAGATCATTCCGGGCGCCAACATGGGCTTCTGGTACCACTTCGGCATTCTGTTCGAGGCACTGTTCATCCTGACCGCGCTGGACGCCGGCACCCGCTCCGGCCGCTTTATGCTGCAGGATCTGCTGGGCAACTTCGTGCCGTTCCTGAAGAAAACCGACTCGCTGGTGGCTGGTATTATCGGCACCGCCGGCTGCGTCGGGCTGTGGGGCTACCTGCTGTATCAGGGCGTGGTGGATCCGCTCGGCGGCGTGAAGAGCCTGTGGCCGCTGTTCGGCATCTCCAACCAGATGCTGGCCGCCGTGGCGCTGGTGCTGGGCACCGTGGTGCTGATTAAGATGAAGCGCACCCAATACATCTGGGTGACCGTGCTACCGGCGGTGTGGCTGCTGATCTGCACCACCTACGCGCTGGGGCTGAAGCTGTTCAGCGACAACCCGCAGCTGGAAGGCTTCTTCTTCCTGGCCGGTGAGTACAAACGCAAGATCGCCGAAGGCGGCGCCGAGCTGAGCGCCCAGCAGATCGCCAACATGAACCACATCGTGGTGAACAACTACACCAACGCCGGGCTGAGCATTCTGTTCCTGCTGGTGGTGTACAGCATCATCTTCTACGGGGTGAAAACCGCGTTGGCGGCGCACAAGAACCCGAAACGCACCGACCAGGAAACGCCTTACGTGCCGGTGCAGCAGGCCGCGCACGCCGACGGCGTAACTGAGGGGGAGGTCAAAGTTTCGATCCAGCATTGATGTGATTTAACGGATACCCTGCATAATAACGTTAAGCAGTACCCAAAGCCGCACGGCCTGTGCATCACAAGACGCCAGGCGTGCGGCGCGATGCAATCGAGATACCCGGGGCGACCCGGAGGTGGGGCATCCCTGCGGGAACCCCATCCCCCGGCTTCCCCTAATATCAGGCTTAAGCAAGCGCTGTAGTGATGCAGGGTAAAGTTGGAGAAGGCTTATGTTCGGAAATCTCGGCCAGGCGGGAAAGTACCTCGGGCAGGCGGCGCGCATGTTGGTGGGCGTGCCTGACTACGATACCTACGTCCAGCACATGAAAGACAACCACCCGGACAAGCCGGTGATGACCTATAAAGAATTTTTCCGCGAGCGCCAGCAAGCGCGCTACGGCGGCGACGGCAAAGGCGGCATGCGCTGCTGTTAACCCGCAGTCACAAGGACCCGTATGAAACCCATTGCAGTCACCATCCTGACCGGCTTTTTGGGCGCCGGCAAAACCACCCTGCTGCGCCACATCCTGAACGCCGAACACGGCTATAAAATCGCGGTCATCGAGAACGAGTTCGGCGAAGTGCCGATCGACGACGCGCTGATCGGCGATCGCGCCAGCCGCATCACCACATTGAGCAACGGCTGCATCTGCTGCAGCAAGTCCAACGAACTGGCGGACGCGCTGCTGGATCTGCTGGACGGCGTCGACAGCGGCCGGCTGGCGTTCGATCGGCTGATCATCGAATGCACCGGCATGGCCGATCCCGGCCCGATTACCCAGACCTTTTTCTCGCACGAGATCCTGTGCGAGCGCTTCCTGCTGGACGGCATCATCACCCTGGTGGACGCGGCGCACGCCGACCAGCAGCTGAGCCAGTTCAGCATCGCTCAGGCGCAGGTGGGCTACGCCGACCGCCTCCTGCTGACCAAAACCGACGTGGCGCCGGACTGCGAAGCGCTGATCCAGCGGCTGCAGCGGATGAACGCCCGCGCGCCGGTCTACCAGGTGACGCACGGCGATATCGATCTGAGCGTGCTGTTCGACATCGAAGGCTTTACGCTGAACGACAAACTGAACCTGACGCCGCCCGCCCCGCTGTTCCGCCGCATCCCGCAGCCGCAGAGCGACATCCGCTCAATTGTCGTGACGCTGGAGCGCCCGCTGCCGCTGATGCAAATCTCCGACGTGATGGAAGGCCTGCTGCTGGAATACGCCGATAACCTGCTGCGCTACAAAGGCATTCTGTCTATCGAAGACGAGCCGCGCCGCCTGCTATTCCAGGGCGTGCAGCGGCTGTATAACGCCGACTGGGATCGGGAATGGCTGCCGGAGGAAGAGCGCAAGAGTACGCTGGTGTTTATCGGCGTGGATCTGCCGGAGGAGGAGATTCGGGGCAGGATTGGGGGGTTGGGGTAAGCAGGGTTTGACTGTTGGGGCCTGTGGGTGAGCTCCAACGACTTGCCTGCGTTTGAGCCGTTCCCGCTTTTGCTCTGCCTTTCGTTACCACCTAGCAAAAAACGCTCAAGCGGCGGCCAGTTTTAGCGGGCCACCGCAAGCAGCACGTATACCCCCCCTTCGGTGATTATTTATTCGCATGATAGCGAATAGCACTGAAGAACGCGCCGATACTAGTCATTATCCATTTTAAAATAGAGAATAATTTTAAAACGAGGCTACATAATCCTATTTTTTACGCAACCCATAGCCCCTCCCTATGCAAGGCATACTGTGCTTCTTAAGATGTTAAAATAACAACCTGGTGTAATAGAACGACACCTGCTCGTATATTCTGAAATGAGGATAATCGCTCAGCAAGCCCAGGTAATATTATCTATTTCTCAAAAAGTGAAGGTAAACGGCGGCGGTAGTGACGCATTACGCTAATATACCCAGCAAACGCAGGCCACCTATTTCAATTAAGAAATACTTTTTGGCAACTACCGCTTAAGACAACGCGCCGTTTTTTCACGAATAAATAAGGTGACTAGATAAACCATGCGTAAAGAACTGGATTTGAAAATGCTCTATTTCTTTCGTGCTCTCTATCTGAGCGGCAATGTCTCTTCGGCTGCCGATCAGTTAGATCTGAGCCAACCTTCGGGTAGCCTGCTGCTTAAGCGCTTGCGGGAAGAGTTTAACGACACGCTGTTTGTCAGGGTCGGACAAAAGATGGCGCCCACACCAGGTGCGCAGCAGGCATTTGCCACCATATCTACGATTTTAGATCTGCTGGATAATCAGCTCATGAGCTCATTGCCTTTCGATCCCCGCACCAGTCAGCGAAGCTTTACCATCGCAATGGCTGATATAAGCCAAATTGCTCTGGTTCCCCGCCTGCTTGATATATGTAAACGCCAGGGGGCCACCCAAATTAAATTTGCCATCAGGCATATTGATGACAATATTTACTCCGCGCTAGAGTCCGGCGACGTAAACCTTGTAATCGGTTATCTAATCGATATTCCGGAAAGTTTTTACCAACAGAGGCTGTTTGATGAACACTATGTTTGTCTGAGCAGCACGACACATCCGCGTATCAGACAAGCACCAACACTGGCGTCATGGCTTAAAGAACAACAGGTCATGGTGCAGTGGGACGGTACCGGGCATGCAGAGATGGAACGCTACCTGGCACGCAGTGGCATTCAACTGCGCACTAAAATGCTGCTCCCTAGCTTCTTGGGCGTGGGAAACATTGTAGCCAGTACTGAGTTGCTGGCGACGGTTCCCGAACAAGTTGCCACCTGGTGTGCGGCGGCATTTTCATGTGTTGCCTGGCCATTAC
This sequence comes from Serratia sp. SSNIH1, assembly GCF_002935055.1. Classification (NCBI taxonomy): domain Bacteria; kingdom Pseudomonadati; phylum Pseudomonadota; class Gammaproteobacteria; order Enterobacterales; family Yersiniaceae; genus Serratia; species Serratia sp. SSNIH1. Next base: position 1,010,377 of record NZ_CP026383.1, on the reverse strand, counting down.
CCATGCCCTGCCCCTCTTTCACCATTCGCCAGGTATGGCACCAGAGATATCATCACGACCCGGGTCTGATCTGGCTACGCCAACAATTAGCTCAACTCACTCAGGCAGGGTGAAGACTCGACGGGCATTACCGTACGCAATACTCTGTTTAACATCGGCGTCCAGGATTAATGGATCGAACCAATCAGCCGCCTGGCACATATCCTCATAAGGATAATCAACAGAAAACATGACCCGATCCTTTCCCATCACTTCAATGGCGTTATGCAGGGCACTGGTCGTGAAGTGACCACTCGTCGTGACGTAGAAATTATTCGTCAGGTAATCCGTTAAGGGGTGCTGGTTGATTCCCAGACCGATGCCCTCAAACTGTTTTTCCAGACGATGAGCCGTGCGCGGTAACATAAATGTCAGCCCCTCCCCAAGATGCCCAAGGATAATGGTAATATTCGGATAGCGATCGAATAATCCACTCATCATCAGACGAATCGCGTGTACTGCGGTTTCCGTTGCAAAACCCCAGGCTGAACCGACCAAGCTTTCATAGCCGCGATAAATTCCACAGGCGGCAGGCAGTGGCTCCCTGGGGTGCAGATAGACAGGCACATTAAGTTCACTCACTTTCTGCCAAAATACTTCTACCGCAGGATCATCCAAATAGCGCCCCTCCTCGGTGCCGTTCATATTGGTATAACCGTTGATCAATGCCCCCTTCATACCCAGCTTTTTCACCGATCTTTCCAGTTCATCCGCAGCCGCCTGAGGATTTTGTAGCGCCACCGTCGCAAAAGCACTGAAACGATCGGGATGAGGCTGAACAAAATATTCGGCAATATAATCGTTGGTGCGGGTTACGAAATGAGTTGCCGCAGCAGCATCAAGAATCGACTGCGCCCCCGGCGATGTCAGTGACAAAATAGCATGACGAATGCCACAAGCATCCATATCCTTTAAGCGCAGTTCGGTTTCCAAAAGGCGTTTTTCAACATTATCCATATAATGACGGCCATTTCGCAGCGCTTCGCTTTTTGAATCCCACAAGCGATTATTTTCCTGGGTAGAAACATGTTCTTCTAAAGCAATTTTACCTTTCATGAGTGATACCTCGCATTCGGGATGACATTCCAGAGACTACGACGAGTTACGCCTGTCGGCTATATAGCAAAACTGATAGCCATCATTAAAATTCTATATAAAAGAACTGCATTGCCGGCTGTTTTAACCATCTCGATCTCAGCGGTGTTAACGCCTCAAAACTCGTAGAGCTGGCCGCCCTCTCTGCCGAATAGGCGGAAGGGCGATGCCACGGGGTGATGCTGTTTGGCCATTTGCTGCACAAGCACCCGCAGCCGGATGCCGAAGGCTGGGAGCGGATGAATCGCTATCTCAACGGGACGCACTGATTGGGGGCGACATCCCGCAGCGGATCGAAGAATTTGAACGTGCGGCTCTGCGCCTCATCCAATCGGTAGATCGAGATGCCGGCAAGCAGGAAGGTAAATGCAAGGGGGGAGATCCGTTTCATTTTGTCTCTGCGTTACCTGCTGCCCCGTGTGATGTTTTCAATTTCGTAAGCGCCGTTGAGCTTTTTCACTTTGAAGTGGGCAATAAAGGCCCTGCCGGAAACATCCTGTAGATTTCTGCGCTTATCAATGGGCACAAAATTTAGCCTCATGCTGTAGATATGATTTTCCTGAAACGGGTAATCGTTCTGCGTAACACAAATGCCCTTTTTCAGATTCTGATTCCCCACCTCAATCAATTTCTCATCCGTATCACCAGTGAGATAGAGCGTATCTTGCCTCTCGTTTTCCTTTGGTGACGGATAGATGCAGATGTCGCCATTCGCTTTAGCATGGGCAAAGATAGGGATATCCGGCGCATAGCGCTGATCGAGACGATCGCCTGTGCAGGCACTTAACAATATCGATCCTGCAATGACCAGTAAAAAATTAGCTTTCATCATATTCCATTATTTATAAATCTTAATGAAGAAATATTATCCTTGAATGGATGAACGATAATTCAACGCAAAGATGACATGCCGAATTGCGAGGTACATTCCAATCCTAAAAGTAAATAAACTGTAATTCCATACAGCTTATTTTTTCCTTTTACTGATAACGCTATAGTTTTTTCGCTGCGGCAAAATCCGCAGCCGGAGTTAGCGTTCCGAATCCCCCAACCCTGTTCGAATATGGTATAAATTCGAGCATGCCGATGCGCACCCAAACAATGGTGGCTCGGACGGTGCTTCCTCCGGGAAGGCCGGTATCCGTTGGGGCCGGTACGCTAACGCCGTTCGAGCTACCACCCGAGTTTAGCGTCTCTTCTGGTAGCGGTATTTCTCTCCCAATGGAAATAGCCGATATGGAAAACACAAACTTACCCAACGCTTCTGAAACCATCCCCAACACCCTCACCCTTTATCGCCAACTGTTTAACCACCTCGATCTCAGCGCTTTTAACCCTTCAGAACTTTTAGACCTGGCCGCACTCTCTGCCGAGCAGGCGGAAGGGCTGTGCCACGGCCTGATGCTGTTCGGCCATTTACTGCAAAAGGCCCCGCAATTGGATACCGAAGACTGGGAGCAAATGAATCGCTATCTCAATGCCACGGCGCATCTGGTTCCTGCGTTGTGTAATCTTTATGGGCGGGCGTTGCGGGAGATGGAAACCTGCGGCTAACATAGAACAACCTGCCAGGGCGATGCCCGTTTGCACCGCCCTTCACTCTTATCAGAATAGAAATTTCTAGTAAGTACGATTTTTTCGGTATGAACAGTCAGATATGGCCTATGTAGACGAAAAAGTGCCGCATACAGCAATGTTATTACGTCAAAGAGGTCTAACAAGCGGATTATCGCTATCTATCCCCACTACAGACATAATCTGGCCAGCTTAGCATAGCGATATCGCTGCGAATGTACTCTGGTAGCCAGTTTATTGAGTCCTCATTTCGGTTTCTGAAACCGCACTCCCAGATTTCGAATACGCGCCACCCGGCAGCATGTAGTCGCATCTTAACTTGAATATCACGTTGTCTGTTGGTTGCAAATTTCTTCATCCAGAATTTTGGGCGCGTTTTAGGTGTAGTAGCATACTTGCATCCATCATGACGGTGCCAAAAGCACCCATGAATAAAGATGCATAACTTATAGCGAGGCATGACGATATCGGGTTTACCAGGCATGCTACTGACATGTAGTCGATACCTAAAGCCCCGCACGTGCAGATAGGCTTCACAAGCCTCAACACAGCACGTATTATATAAAATATTTTTATTGATATGATGACGTGCAGGGACTAAAAAGGAAGCTTTTGTGCAAGGAATGCTCACAATGATAAGTAAAGATTCACGAATCGTTCTGGAAGCATGGCAAGAGTATATAAAGCTAAACGGTGTCGAAAAAAGCAAAATATCTGCTAGTGAACTGCATGAATCCCAACAGTTAATGCTGTCCGCACAAGATTGCGATGAGAATGAGCGCGGCGTTTTTATCACTCTGCCACCGGCAACCCTTGCCTACCTGCGCAAGCGCTTTGTCAAGAAAGATGGGAAAGGGAATATAGAGCATATTGAACCTTTGCAAATTATGTTCCCCATCCTGCGTATTAAAGAAAAGGCAAGAAATCAAAAACACGCCCTCTTTTTGCCGCTGTTTATGGCCCAACTCCCCGAATCGCTTTTTCGTGATGAAACTACCGATAAAATCCTGCTCCCGGTAAAGGACGGTTTGCGTGTTCAAGCCATGCCTTACGCTTGCCGGGAGATTCTGAACACCGACATTGCCGAGCTGGGTGAAAACCGGCACATGATGAGCCTGGTCGGCGCCCTGACCAGCACCAAGTTCGAGAGCTTCTTTTCAGCTTTCAGCGCGCTGGAAGAGTGGTTGAAAAGTAAACTTTCCAACCACCATTATGCCGTTCCGGAATCGGGCTTCAATCTGCTCATCGCCCCGCTTCACAACGACGACGAACAAACGAAAAGTGATGGCAAAGACTACGAAGCACTGTGCGACAGCGATAACAAGTGTGCCTATCCGCCGCTGGAACGGTATTTGACCTACAACCATGACGAACAACATCCTGTTCATTATCGGGATGTCGCGACCTGCGGCCTCTTTGAAGAGACCTGGCCGTTGGGCCATGGGCAAATGCAGGCCATCCAGGCTATTAATCAGGATGAACTTCTGGTTGCCGTGCAAGGCGCCCCCGGCACGGGTAAAACGACGTTATTTAAATCGCTGATTGCGCAAAAGATTGTCGAAAGAGCGCTTCGGTTAATAAACGATGATGATGTCAATCTGGGTATGCTGGTCACGTCAACGGCCATTAAAGCGGTTGAAAATATCATCGACGACTTACGCCAAGACCCGCTTACGCAGGATCTGAATTGGTTGTGGTTCCAAGCTGGCTCTAAAGAGCAAATCAATAAAGAATTACTGCGATTGGACGCCTTACTGCATTCATGGCAAAGCGAAGTGTATGAAGAACAACTGCAAACGGCCCATGCCAGCGTGTTGAAAACAGGTCAGGCGGAAATCCTCCACTGTTTTACCCAATATCAAGATAGCGTCGAGCAAGCCAAACAGGCCCTGCTCTCATATCCTGATCTGACGGCGTTCCAGGCCTATTTCGAGCAACGCCTGCAACAGCTCTCTACTGTGGCTAACGAGCATGGATTGAGTTCCGCAGTATCAGGCCCCCAGCATTTAACGGAATTGCTGGTTCAGGTTGAAGCGCATCAGGAAAGCATTTCTCGCGAATATACCAAACGCATCAATGCCAAAAAACACGCGAAAGCGTTAGAAGCGACGTGGCCATTGCCCCATAGCTGGAATGAAATAGTTCAGTGGATGCAAACAAGCCCACTGCGTTCGCCGCTGGAACAAGGCTACAGTAGCTATCCTCAAACGGGCCTCGCCGCCTTGTTCGCCCGGCTTTTCTCTGCACGCCACACGGCAACCCGTCAAAAACTGGAAAGCTTTTATCCGGAAGAATTTCAGTATTTTAAATTGGCGGGCCAGCCCCATGCCGTTCTTGCACAACTGGTTACGGCGACAAACTCGCTGGAAAACAACGCGGAATTATGTGCCCATTTAAACACTCTGCAAGAACCTGCTCCGGACCCGCAGCACAGCGCTGCGCTGGATGCATTGAGGGAAGACGTACAGGCGGTCATCGATCTCCAGATACAGCTCGAAAACGCCCGGCAAAAAGCCAATGCACTGCAAACGCATTTTCCGGAAGGCTCATGGTGCGACATCCTTCGTCAGCGCTTTATCAAAACCCATCGTAGCATGTTCGCTGCCTCCATTGGGTATCTCTGGCAAGAGCAGTTAAAGCAGAAAAATGAGCTGGAAGACGTGCTAAGCCATTGGCGAAGCCTGCTTGGCAATGGCAAAGCCCCAAAATTTTATTGGTGGAAAGATCGCTTCGACCAGTTCTACCGATTGTTGTCGCTCGTTTACCCGGTGATGGCCACCACATTGGTTTCCGCACGCAAGGCCGCAGGCTATCAATGGCTTAACGATCTTAACGGCCATAAGCCATGGCATTTAGCGCTTTGCGATGAGGCTGGGATGATGTCCGCAGAATCATTAGTTCCCCTGTTAAGCCGCTGTGAGCGCGCTATGGTGGTCGGTGACCCCCTGCAAATCGAGCCGATACGCAATTTATCTGAAGCCGGGCAAAACCAGATACGTGAGAAATATTTCGCTCAGGACAACACACTTTTCGAACGAATCTCACCAATGACAGTCACCGCTTATCACCGTGCGGCCGGCACGCAATCGGGACACGTCAGCGATATTGGCAACGGCATTGTCCTGGATGAACATCGCCGCTGCCAAACACCGATCGCCAATCTGTTCTGTAAATTAGCAGGTTATCGCGGCATCAGTATTGAAACGGCACCGGCCAAAACTCGCATTAGCGAGGCCTTTAAAGAAATGGGCGAGCATCATTTGATGTTCTATAGCGTCGAAGGGCAAAAAGGCAGTGCGGTCAATACCAACACGGATGAAGTCGATGCCATCGAACAGTTGCTCGATAAACTGGAAGACGCCGGCTATGACTTGACACAAGATATCGGTATCGTTACCCCGTATTCCAATCAGAAAATATTGTTAATACAGCGCCTTGGCAAACGGTTGAATCACTATTCCTCCCCCCGAATCGGCACCGTGCATCAATTTCAGGGGGTAGGTTTTGAAGTAATCATTTATAGCCCGGTAATTTATCACGCCCGTGATGGTGAAATTTTCCAGAATAAAGCGCCAAATATGTTGAACGTGGCGGTCTCACGTGCAAAACAACAATTCATTATCGTTGGCAATTATCAGCGATTGGTCAGAGCCGGGGGCTATTTAAAAACACTGGCCAATGCAGTAGCGGAAGATTTCTTACTGGAATTCGGCTCACAGCACCCGCAGTTCGATACCTTGCAAAATAGTCCTCATCGCTTGGCCTATTATCACGATTGCGAGCACATAGCGGCCTTTACCGCCCTAGCTGCCATGTGCGAAAAAGAGTTAATCGTGATATCACCGTGGATTCGCTATGGGGAAAAAAGCGGATTTGGCCAACCACCGCAGCTAAAACTATTGGCTGAAGCTCAGCGCCGCGGCGTTAATGTGAAAGTTTACTACGGCTACTACCGACAGAACTATCAGAATGAGGATAGCGAACCGGCGTTAGTTGCACAGTATTGCGAATTGTTAGGCCACGATAACGTCATTCGTCTACCGGAAGGGACGCACGAGAAACTGATTATCATCGATGGAGAACGAGTGATTCTGGGCAGTTGGAATTGGCTCTCTCATGGCTATAGACGCTATTGCGAGAGAGAGGAATGGCAGAGGTTAGCCATACGCAGGGAAACCAGTGTAGAGCTGCATGATACTGATTTTATAAATAAATATAAAAGTTCACATTTAATTTAAAATAAACCTGTAAGTCAACCTGAAGCCGAGCATTCGCCAAAGGTGCTCGGCTTTAGGGTGATGAGTTACGGAATAATAATCAAAAACCTTTCACCCGAGAAATACTTTAACCGGAAGCCAGGCACATTATTGATGCTTCCCACAATAATCAGAAACTAACAGATCAGCTTCAGTAACATGCTATGCATGGCCCTGACCGTACCGCGCACTATCACTATCACCCTACCAACCGCGCGCACTGCTGCCTGATACCCTCAAAAATGCATTCCGCTAATTCGGCTGGGAACGAATCAGGTAGCAGTCCAATGACACGATCAATCACTCCCGGGGTTGCTGCCAGCAGCTCTTCAATAATGGATTCAACCTCCTGTTGGCCTAACCCGGTTATTTCACCGTGTTTTATCCAGTGGCGGCGTCGGATCTGGCTAAGCAGGTAATGGTTACTGCTCCCTCGAACGGCCATCGCCAGTTTGCACTTCTGCCAGGCTATCTGGTTATTGCCCGGGCCAATCAGCGGCCAGGCCGATAGCACATCGTACAGTGGCGTCAGGTGGTAACGATTTTGGGGTAAATGCGCAAGACTGAAATTCTTTGCGTGGCCATCTGTCGCGGCCAGCAGCCAAAAAATAATCTGCGCTTTAAAGAAGTGCCTGCGATCTGTTTCAGCCTGTTCCGAGCGACTCAGAATTTCCATAATATCGGTAATGCCGGGGCCACCGTCTGATTGATACTTCCTCAGCGGCGAAACGCCCAGAGCCTGGCACATATCCTCTTGCGGCAGGCGGATCCACCACTGTTTATCGCTTGATAGTTTCCTGTCAAAACGCTCAACGATCAGTGCCTTTTGATCTTCAAACTGCGCAATATGGGTACTTGCTACTGGCACACCATAGTTTTCAACAATCAGGGAGCAGAGCCATTCATTCTCGATGGACGTGCTCATATCGGCCCGCATGTTTCCGACCAGACCTAGCGCTAATTTGAAAATATGCGTGGTCGGCGTATTTCCCTCAGGTAAACACCACTGGTTGTCATGCCACAGCAGCGCCGTTTTTTCCTGGGCGCCGGCGATGGATAAACGCAGATCGTCATCCTGCCCCTGTCGCCCCGGTAACGTCGTGGTGGTATTGCGGAGCATTTCGGCGATTTGCGCCTCTGCCAGCGGGCGTTGCCTGATGGAAAATATATCCGCAGGTTGCTCACCGATATCGAGAAGCTGTATGGCACCAACACAGTCGCGGCCCAGTTCGGCCAATAAGTCGAAAGGGTCCAGACTGTCGGCATGATAGCGCATAGCCAAACGTCGGCGGATCCCCTCGCTATCTGGCAGCAGGTTATCGAAATAATCGCGCACCACGCTACCGCGATAAGGCTGATTCCCCGGCGTGAAAGGCAAAGAAAGCGACAAAGGCCTCCCCTGACTATCTGCAATCCACTCTGGCAGATACTCAAGCCGATCCTCACCTCTACGCTTTTCCCAATATCCCACCGGAATACCGTTCATCCAGATAGCTAACCGTTGTTGCGAACGACGCATCTCGTCACCACTGTTCCCGTCTTGCAGGCGAGTCTATATGAGTTGTAGAGGTTTCTTCCGTTTCACATCCCGGGGAGGCAAGCGCTGAGAAAAGCACCATTTCAATCCCCAGCACATTAAACACCCTAAAAAGGCGCTCCAGACTGGCTGAAGCAGGGTTTGACTCCAGGCGCGCATAGGTCTGTTGAGTAACGCCCAGCCTCTCCGAAACGTCTTTTTGCGTCAGGCCTTTTGCTTTACGAAACCCCACCAGCAAAGGGCGTAGCTGGCTCAGTGTTTTTAACGGATAGACGGTATTCATAAATAGCGGCTCGCTGGCTTATCGCTGTGTACAGATTATAAGCTATTTTGCTCACGTTACACCTTATAGGCTGTAAATGCAAAATACAGCTCATAGGGTGTTTTGTCATCAATACAGCTTATATGCTGTTAATTTGGAGGGCAAGCTAGCTGCGGAACGGAGTGCTTACTATGCAGTAGCGCTGGCAAAACTTACTCCGGGCATTGGCGATCTTCTCTGGTGCTCATCAGCGCGGGTCAATGCAGCAGTTATTGAAAAAGTAAGCCACTTTATGAAATCGCCAGTCCGTTCTCCAGTGCAACCAAAATTCCTGAGCGGCTAACTCGCATGTTCACATTAAAACCTAATACGGCTCCAACATAACCTCTTCACCCCGTTTCCACACGATAAACCCGGTCTCATAAGGATGCAAAGGCGTACTAACAATAACACTGTATCCTTCACCAGGGATAAAATCATACTCACCGATGCCGGGCACGCACTTCCCCGGTTCCAATGCGACAGGCGTGTTTGCATATGACTTTTCATAGACATAATTGTCATTGCCATACTTCCATATAGCTACCCTGAGAATGGACTCTACTCTTTCCATGTCATTCTTATCGACAAAAACGCAGATCTTGCTACCTACAGTCGTTGCTTTTGCCGGGCGTAAATTGACTTTATCCCCCATAGGGCAACCAGAGATAAAAAGAGGAATAAAGAGTAAGAGGAATTTTTTCATAGTGGCAGCCCTGCGCTTCTGATTATGGGTTGAAATTTTGACAATGTACTTCTGTCTACTATCCCTGAGTAATTCCTACCGTATAAACCGATAAAATCGTTAACGCCAAACTTCTTGAGATAGAAATAGTCTGCAATTATAGATGCTTGCTGCTCCATACTATACTCACGCAACAACAACCGATCGAGCCGATATTGATAGCTCACCGCCCAACTGAGAAGCCCACGGGTGCGTACCCACATGCCCTTCTGGTGCTGCCAAACGTGTGCCATCTCATGAATGAAAAGATGCTGAGCTTCAGGATCTTGGCTCGCATAATCTCTTTCATAAAGTGACCTACGAAAGTACAACTCCCCATTCGGGCTCATCGCCGTGTACTGATTCTGCAATCCAAACGGCAGGTAGCTGTCGCAGTGAACCAACACGCTCTGATAGAAAATGGTGCTGCCAAACACTGAACGCGCCAGATTGATTTCGCCCGGCGTTAACGCGCGCGTGATCCCTTCCTGTTGCGGCTCCATCCTGGAATTCCTTGATCCGAAAGGGTTCAATGAAACGCCATTTTAGTCTTTAAGGTCAATCAGATAGGCCTTAGGAAAGCATCAGGAAGATCCGGTTTTTACTGAAATGGGAAATACGTCAATACAGAGTAAAGTGGGTAGGTAATTGCGGCAGGCAGATTACAGGCACAAAAAAACCACCTTTCGGTGGCTTCTTGTTCGCGCGGTACTTAATGGTGCCGAAGGCCGGACTCGAACCGGCACGTATCTCTACGGTTGATTTTGAATCAACTGCGTCTACCGATTTCGCCACTTCGGCACTGAAGTAGTATGCGGAAAACGGGTGCATTATACCTTTCAGCGATCCGCGTGCAACACTTATCCGTTGTTCAATGAGTTAAGTGTTGAAAAAAGCGCCGCAGCGCACGTTTGCCTGCCCTTCCTCGCCGCTTTCCCGCCCCGCCTGCTTCACAAGCCTTGTGGCGCATCACATTAATTATCACAAGATAGTGTTGCACGACAAAACGCCGATAAAACCCAATAACAAACAATTAATCATAAAGTTAAATAACGAAACCACCCCAACCCCCACGCTGGCATTTGTGATAACTGTCGCTTACTTGTTAATCGCGATGGTTGAAGATGTTCCTCCATAACAAAAAATAACAGCTTCGCGGCGCCCCTGCCGCCGCCGGGGCCACAGGAGCGAACATGATCCCGTCCGAACGCCGCGATTACATCTATCGCTATGTGCATGAATACCAGCTGGCGAGCATCAGCGCGCTGTCGGAGCTGATGAGCGTCTCCCACATGACGGTGCGGCGCGATATCCGCGTGCTGGAAGAGCAAGGCAAGGTGGTCAGCGTCAGCGGCGGCGTGCGCCTGAGCGAGGCGCTGCGCCAGGAGCTGGCCTATTGCGAGAAGGCGCAGCTGCACCATCGCCACAAGCGCGAGATCGGCAAATACGCCGCCGGCTTGGTGGAAGACGGTCAGGTGGTCTATCTGGACGCCGGCACCACCACCTTCGAGATCGCCCGCAGCCTGGCGGAGCGTTTCAATCTGACGGTAGTCACCAACGATTTCTCCATCATCCAGCACCTGATGAATCGCCCGCAGCTCAGCCTGTTCCACACCGGCGGCCAAGTGGATCAGCGCAACTACTCCTGCGTCGGCAACAGCGCCGCCATGCTGTTGCGCAGCCTGAATATCGACGTGGCCTTCATCAGCACCAGCTCCTGGGATCTGGAGCACGGCCTCTCCACGCCGCACGAGGAGAAGGTGCTGGTCAAGCAGGCGCTGCTGGAGGTCGCCCGCCGCCGGGTGCTGGTCTCCGACAGCAGCAAGTACGGCAAATACGGCATGTTCCGCGTCTGTCCGCTGGAGGCGCTGAGCGACATCATCTGCGACGCCGCGCTGCCGCCGGAGGCGCAGCAGCTGCTGCGCGAGCGCGGTCTGCAACTGCACAACGTCCAACTCTGATAACAACAACGCTAGGGAAAGGAGCACCATATGAACATCGTCATCACCGGCGGCGCCGGTTTTCTCGGCCAGCGGCTGGCGAAAGCGCTGCTGCACGGCAGTTGCCCGCTGGCCTTCGACACGCTGATCCTGGCGGACATCACCCCGCCGCCCGCCCCGCTGCCGGATACGCGCCTGCAGTGTCTGGCGCTCGATCTGTCGCAGCCCGGCGCGGCGGAGCGGCTGATCGATGCCGACTGCGGCGTGCTGTTCCACCTGGCAGCCATCGTCAGCAGCCATGCGGAGAGCGATTTCGATCTCGGCATGCAGGTCAATTTCGACGCCACCCGCCAATTGCTGGAAGCGGCGCGCCACCGGGCGCCGGGCATGAAGTTCATCTTCACCAGTTCGCTGGCGGTGTTCGGCGGCGAGTTGCCGCCGGTGATCGACGATCGGAGTGCGGTCACCCCGCAATCCTCCTACGGCGCGCAGAAGGCGATGTGCGAGCTACTGATCAACGACTATGCGCGCAAAGGCTTCGTCGATGGCCGCGTGCTGCGCCTGCCCACCATCAGCGTGCGGCCGGGCAAGCCGAACAAGGCGGCATCGTCGTTCGCCAGCGGCATCATCCGCGAGCCGCTGCACGGTGAGCCGGCGGTGTGCCCGGTAGACGCCGAGCTGGCGCTGTGGCTCTCCAGCCCGGCTGCGGTGGTGAGCAACTTCATCCACGCCGCCACGCTGCCCGCTTCGGCGTTCGGCGCGCTGCGCACGCTCAACCTGCCCGGCATCAGCGTGCGCGTGCGGGAGATGCTCGAAGCGCTGCGCACGGTGGCCGGTGACGCCGTCGCCGCACGGGTGCGATTCGAGCCGGACGCCGCCATCAACCGCATCGTCGCCGGCTGGCCGGGCGAGTTCGACACCCGGCGGGCACAGCAGCTGGGCTTTATCGCCGATGAAAGCTTCGAGCAGGCGATCCGCGCCTTTATCCGCGACGACATGCCGCAAGGCGGGGGCTGATCATGGCGATGTATACCCCAATCATCGGGCTGGCGGTGGCGGTGTTCGCACTGATCTTCCTCGTGCTGCGCACCCGCGTGCATGCGCTGATCGCCATGCTTATCGCCGCCTCCATCGCCGGCATTACCGGCGGCATGGGCGCCACGCAAACCGTCGACGCCATCACCAAGGGCTTCGGCTCCACGCTCGGCAGCATCGGCATCGTCATCGGGCTGGGGGTGATGATGGGCCGGGTGCTGGAGGTCTCCGGCGCCGCCGAGCAGATCGCCTACAGCTTTATCAAGTGGCTGGGCAAAAGGCGCGAGGAGTGGGCGCTGGCCATCACCGGCTATATCGTCAGCATCCCGATTTTCGTCGATTCGGCGTTCGTCATCCTTTATCCGCTGGTCAAGGCGCTGGCGAAAAAGGGCAAGCGCAACCTGCTGACGCTCGGCGTCGCGCTGGCCGGCGGGCTGATCCTCACCCACCACGCGGTGCCGCCGACGCCGGGGCCGCTGGGCGTAGCGGGCATCTTCGGCGTGGATATCGGCGCCATGATGCTGGCCGGGCTGGTGCTGGCCATTCCCTGCGTGATCGGCATCGTGCTGTATGCGCGCTGGCTGGGCGCGCGCTACCCGGACTTTATGCCGCAGGAAGAGGAAGCGCCGCAGGATCTGCGCGCCGCGCATCAGCAGTATCTGGCGGAGAAAGAGGGCAAGGCGCTGCCGAGCCTGATGCTGTCGCTGCTGCCGATCCTGACGCCGATCGGGCTGATCTTCGTCAATGCGGTCAACAATATGCTGGCCAAGCGCGAGGGCATGGGCTGGCTGGCGGAAAGCCTGTGGGGCCAAAGCTTCGCGTTTCTCGGCTCGCCGATGATCGCGCTGGCGATCAGCGTACTGTTGGCGGTGTACACCCTGATGCCGCACGCCAATAAACACGACACGCTGGAGCGCCTGGAAGAAGGCCTGCAGACCGCCGGCATCATCCTGCTGGTCACCGGCGCCGGCGGCGCGCTGGGGGCGGTATTGCGCGAGAGCGGCGCCGGCACGCAGCTGGCGGAGCAGGTTGCCGGGCTGCCGATCTCGCCGGTGCTGATCCCGTTCGTCATCGCCACGCTGGTGCGGGTGATACAGGGATCCGGTACGGTGGCGATGATCACCGCCGCCTCGATCTCGGCGCCGATCGTCAGCCTGCTGCCCGGCGTCAATATGCTGGCGGCGGCGCAGGCGGCCACCCTGGGCGCGCTGTTCTTCAGCTACTTCAACGACAGCATGTTCTGGGTGGTCAACCGCATGATGGGCATCAAGGACGTGCGCCAGCAGATGATGGTGTGGTCGGTGCCCACCACTATCGCCTGGGCCATCAGCCTGTGCGGCGTGGTGTTGCTGGACTGGCTGCTGTAACGCTTCCCCCCCAACGTCAACCCCAGGGCGCGATCTGTTAGATCGCGCCCTTTTTTTTCTTCTCCCTTTCACGCCCCTCACCACAAAACCGCAGATCCGATCACAATTTCACCAAATGCTGATTTTAAAGCCATATGAAAGAGAATAAGGTGAATAAATAAAATCAAATGAAAACAAAAGAAGGATAAACGCAATGAATGAAACAACCAGACGCATGGCCAGGTTGATCGATCTGAGCGCGGTGCAGGCCACCAATACCGAGCAAGACGTGCGCCACTGCGCCGCGCTGGCCAGCCGCTATCGCATCATCTCGGTGCACGTGCTGCCGTGCTGGACGCGTTTCCTCAGCACTTTGCTGCCGGAGGGCGGTCAGGCGGACGTGATGATTGGCGGGCCGGTCGGCTTTCCCGGCGGTGGGCAGACTACCGACCTCAAGGTGCAGGAGGTACGCCAGCTGATCGCCGAGGGCGCGCGCGAGGTCGATATGGTGGTGAACATCGGCAAGGTGCTGTCGGGGGATTACGACTATGTGCGCGAAGATCTGCGCCGGGTAGTCGAGGCCGCCGCGCCGGTACCGGCCAAAGTCATTCTGGAGACGCACTATCTGAACGAGCAGCAGATCCGTCGGGTGTGCGATATCGCCGTCGAGGTCGGCATGGCCTGGGTGAAAACCTCCACCGGCTGGGCGCCGACCGGCGCCACGGTGGAGAAAGTGGCGATCATCGCCGATCAGTTGCGTGGCCGCATCCAGATCAAAGGGGCCGGCGGCATTCGCGATCTGGACACGGTGCGCGCGTTGTATCGGCTGGGCGTACGCCGCTTTGGCATGAGCGCGGCGGCCACCCAGCGCGTGCTGGAGCAGCTCGAACAGGATCCAGGCCTGTTCCCGGAACTGAACGATAACTAAATCCTGCGCGATCCCTGCGCACGCTTCTGCGGGTGGCCCGCGCCATCCGCCACGGGAGTGATAACAATGAAAGATTTACTTCTTACCCTTGATATCGGCACCGGCAGCACCCGCGCCGGGCTGGTCGCCAACACCGGGAAAATCCTTGGCTTCGCGCAGCGCGAGTACGAACAGATCACGCCGCAGGCCGGTTGGTCTGAACAATCGCCTTCGCTGTGGTGGCAGTGCGTTTGCCAATGTACGCAGGAGCTGCACGCGCGCTACGCCGAATACTGGCCGCGTATCGCCGCCGTCGGTGCCTGCGGGCAGATGCACGGCACGGTTTTGCTCGATGCCGACGGCGAGCTGGTCGTCGATCGCGCCATGCTGTGGAACGACAAACGCGCGCAGCCGCAGGTGGCGCGCTTTAGCCACCAACAGCCGCCGCAGCCCTGGCTTGAACTGTTGAACAATCCCCCCACCGCCGCCTGGCCGGCGTTCAAGTTGGCCTGGCTGCGCGAGCATCACCTATCGCAGTGGGAACGCATCGCCACGGTGTTGATGCCGAAGGATTACGTCAATTTCCGGCTCTGCGGCGTACGCGCCACCGATTACAGCGAAGCCTCCTGTTATTACCTGATGGACAGCGCCACGCTGCAGTGGTCGCCAGAGGCGCTGCGGCAGTTCGGGCTGCGCGCCGATCAGCTGCCCGCCATCCATCTTTCCAGCGAGGTGATTGGCCACATTACGCCCGCAGCGGCACGCGTGACCGGTCTGCCGCCGGGGGTGCCGGTGGTAGCGGGCACGGCGGATATGGCCGCTACCCTGCTCGGCTCCGGCGTCTATCAGGCCGGCATCGCCTCCGACAGCACCGGCACCTCCACGCTGCTCACCGTGGTCTCGGAACACCCGCTGCTCTCCGCCGGCGTCAACAACCTGCACCTGGCCAACTCGGCCTGGGGCGGTTTTACCCTGCTCGACGCCGGTGGCGACGCCATGCGCTGGGCGCGTTCGGCGCTGAGCGCCGGCCAACTCAGCCATCAGCAGATGCTCGATATGGCGGCCGAGGTGCCGCCGGGTGCCGAGGGGCTGCTGTTCCTGCCCTACCTGACCGGCGAGCGGCTGGCGGAACACACCAACTCGCGCGCGCAGTTCTTCGGCCTGCAGCGCAAGCATAGGCAGCCGCATCTCTACCGCGCGGTGCTGGAAGGCGTAGCGCTGGCCTCCCTGCGTAATCTGCAGCAGCTCAGGCGCCACGCACAGGAGCCGGAGGCAATGATCGCCTCCGGCGGCGGCGCACGCAGCCCGCTGTGGCTGCAGATCAAAGCCTCGGTCTATAACCTGCCGCTGCTGCAGACACGCAATCAGGAGAACGGCACCACCGGCTGCGCGATCGTCGCCGGGGTCGGCGTCGGGCTGTTCAGCAGTTTCGCCCAGGGGGTGAGCCGCACCGTCAGCATCGAGCGCGAATTTACCCCCGATCCACGCCAGCACGAACACTACCTGCGCTGCTTCGAGCTGTTCGAACAGCTCTACCGCCAGGCGCAACCCCTCTACGAACAGCTTGACGTTATTAGCTCGTTCTCTTTTTCTCCGGATGAAGGAACACCGCAATGAGCGACTCTCTGATTAACAAGGGCGACATCGCGCAGCACGCCGCGGCCGAAAGTATCGACCGCAGCGCCTATCTGCCCGCCACGCCTTGGCTGCAGCTGATGCTGGTCTGCTGCCTGTTCGCCCTGTGGGGCATGGCCGGCAACCTGAACGATATTCTGATCGCCCAGTTCAAAAAAGGCTTCGATCTGTCGGATACCCAGACCGCGCTGGTGCAGTCGATCTTCTTCCTCGGTTACTTCGTAATGGCGCTGCCCGCCGCAGCGGTGATCAAACGCTACTCGTACAAGGTGGCGATCGTGATCGGCCTGTGCCTGTACGCACTCGGCTGTTTCCTGTTTATTCCTGCGGCGCAGATCATGACCTATGGCGCCTTCCTGGCCTGCCTGGGGGTGATCGCTACCGGGCTGTCGTTCCTGGAAACCTCAGCCAATACCTACTCCAGCCTGCTGGGGCCGCTGGAAACCTCCACCCAGCGCATCAACTTTTCGCAGATCTTCAACTCGCTGGGGATCATTTTTGGCGTACTGATCGGCCAGCAGCTGGTGTTCGGCAAAAACGATCCCAGCCACGCCGAGCTGCTGCAGATGCCACCGGCGGCGGCCGAAGCGGCACGCACCCAGATGGTGTCGCAGGTGGTCACACCTTATCTGATCATCGGCAGCGTGCTGATCGTGTTGGCGCTGATCTTCGTGGCGGTGAAATTCCCCGCCTGCAAAACCCAACGCTCGCACCAGGGAGCGGGCAAGCCGCTGATGCAGTCGCTGAAGATCCTGCTGGCGCTGCCGCGCTTCCGATTGGGGGTGCTGTCGCAGTTCCTGTATGTCGGCGCGCAGGTAGGGCTGTGGAGTTTCACCATTCGTTTTGTACAGATGATTGAACAGGGGGCAACCGAGCATTCGGCCACCTACTGGCTGCTGGCCACGCTGGTCTGTTACTCGGCCGGCAAGGTAGTCACCACCGCGCTGATGAAAAAGTTCAGCCCGGCGCGGTTGCTCGGCGTGTTCTGTTCGGTATGCGTGCTGCTGTTGCTGCTGGCCGTCAACATCCAAAGCCTGCTGGCGGTGGTGGCGATCATGGGCGTCAACTTCTGCATGGCGCTGTGCTGGCCAACCAACTTTGGCCTGACGATCAAAGGGCTGGGCGAAGAAACTCAGGTGGCCGGTTCGATCGTGGTGATGTCGATCATCGGCGGCGCGGTGGTGCCGTTAATCATGGGCATCATCTCCGATCTCAACGGCGGCGATATGCAGATCGCCTTCGCAGTACCGCTGGTCTGCTTCGCCTACGTCGCCTTCTATGGCTTCTACTGCGCGCGCAAGGGGATTTGATATGGCACACCGGATTAACGGGTTGATGCACGTCGGTCTGCGCTGCGCCGATATCGAACGAGCCGCCGGCTTCTATCGTTCACTCGGTTTCGAACCCCGACAAACGCTGGCGCTCGGCGGCCCCGTCGCCGTACAGTTTTTGCAGTTGGGTGAGCTAACGCTGGAGTTATACCAGCTACCTGACGAAGGGCTGACTCGCCCCGCCAGCGCCTATGGTATCGACCATATCGCTTTGCGGGTCACTGATCTGGCAGCCACGCAGCGTTGGCTGGCGGAGCTGGGGTATCCGGTGATTGAAGGGCCGACGCTGCAGCCCAGCGGTGCCAACGGCGTGCGTTATCTGATGATCGCCGGGCCGGACGGTGAGCGGGTGGAGTTCAGCCAACCGCTGTAATGTTTCTTCCCACATAGCACAAGGCCCGATGGCGGTTATAAGCCATCGGGCCTCATTCGCTTTTTTGTCAGCTCGCGAGCCTTTACCGCCATAGCCATGCACCTTATCGGCCATCGCCTACATTTCCTTAATCCCCCTACCAGACAGCGCCAAATAATCCCCAACCGCAATGGCAACACTGCAAATAATTGCATATCCATGTGTCAGCCAATAAAGAGTGAGTTTGCTTAACATTCCGAGAACACTATTTTTTCATTGATGAATATCAGGCAGGAAATAAAAAATCGTAATAGCGTTCGCAAAGGCGAAAGAGTAATTCTATTAGATGAGCTTTATCTTAAATCACCAGAAAATAGCGTACATACCTAACAAAATGGCTAGTTAATACCTAAAAACCAGCTGAGATCGCTTGCCTATGCGGAGTTAATAGCTTTAAGATAGTGCAAGAAAATTTTCCCTGGTGTTGGCCAATATTGGCAACCTGGCCCTACGCGGTCAGGTTTTTTTTTGTATTTTTTATCAAAACATTACCGGGGAAGTGTATCGCCTTGACGGGTGGGAAACCAGTTAGACTAAAGTACAGTCCCTCACTAGACCTTTATCAGTTCAGTCTGGTTATTATTTCACATCGTAGAGATCGGGACCGGTACTCTATTACTTCCTTCTCTAGAATCACCACGGTACCAAATCAATACCGGCTGCCGCCTGTCATTCCCTGAATCGAAAGAATCTATTTCCTATCCAGTATTTTCTACCTTTAGGCTTATCTCGGCTGATTTGGCTCTGCCTGGTCGCCGGCGCAGCCTCCCACCGAAACGCCAGCCGCGAGCCTGCTTGCGCATCACTCAACCGGTTTAATCAGCCGCAGCTCCATCCCCAGGCGCACGGCATGTCGGGCATTCGTTACCCCCAACTTTTTGACTATGTTGGACATATGAAACTTGATGGTGCCGGTCTTTATGCCCAGGATCATCGCCGTTTCCTGGTAGGTTTTACCCACGCTGGCCCAATAGAGGATTTCGTTTTCTCTGTCGGTAAAGCGGGCGTTACGCTCCAGGGATGCGGCGTTTTTTTCTGACAGTGGGGACAGCGCCAGGTACGACTCATGGATTGAGGCCAGCAATACCGAAATATCACCTTTACGATCGGTGAGTGCCTGGATGGCTTCCGCTCTCTGCTCAACGTTGAAGGCAAAGGAAAGCGTGACGAGATTGTCGTTGTAATCATGCAGCACAAAGGTATAGCCGTGCGTTACGCCAAACTCGCGGGCCTGTTCGAACAACTCGGGAAAGTGCAGCCCCGCGTCAGCCATGATTTGCTCGTCCCAGGCGAAAGGGGTCAGGCGGTTGCGGGCGGTAAGCACCACCGGATCAATATACTGCAACCCCTGCTCTTGATACTTTTTTACCCATTCACTCGGGTAGTTGGTAACCCCAAAGATGCAGGCAATGTCTTTTTTGGATAACACTACATACGCCCACAGGAGATCGCCTAACTCCCCCAACGCCGCTTCCAGGCGCTTGCCGATAATGTTGCTGAGATTATATTCATCTTCCATTGGCTGTCAGCTCCCTCTTCCCAACCTACCGCTGAACTGACTATACCAAAAAGGATCGACGCGCCGTAACCTTCGCACCTTGCACGGATAACGCCCGGTGGAATATTGCCAGCGGCAGCCGGCAAGCGCTTTGCCTGCCGCCGATACGCGGGGTATATTAGCCGCACGTCCATTGTGCCTGTCAGGAGTGAATGAGTGAGCATGTTCGCAGAAGAGCGCCAGGAAAAACTCCTCGCCATTCTCAAGGAGAAGCGCAAGCTCTCCGTGGGGGAAATGAGCTCGCGCTTTAACGTCTCCGGCGCCACCATCCGCACCGATCTGCGCATTCTGGAAGACGCCGGTATGCTGACACGCACCCACGGCGGCGCCATTCTGCGCACCCGCGCCAGCTTCGAGGTCGGTTCCGATCAGCGTGAAGAGGTGAACCTCAGCGCCAAGGAGCAAATCGGTCAATTGGCCGCCGGCCTGGTGGAAGACGGCGACATCATCGTATTGGACACCGGCACCACCACCCTGCAGATCGCCCGCCATCTGCGCCAGCGCCGCAACCTGACCGTGGTCACCAACGATTTCATGATCGCCAAGAGTCTGGAAGACGTCGAATCGATCCAGATCATCCTGCTGGGCGGCATCGTCAAAAAGGGTTATCACTGCGCGGTCGCCATCAGCGGCCGTTCGCTGCTGGATACGCTGAACATCGACAAGGCGTTTATGGGTACCAACGCATTGTCGCTGAAACAGGGCGCCTGCGTGGCCGACATCATGCTGGCCGAAACCAAGCGCGCGATGGTGGAACATGCCAATCAGGTGATCGTGGTGTGCGATCACTCCAAGCTGAGCAACACCTCGCTGGCGCAGTTCGCCTCCCCTGCCCAGATCGACACTCTCGTGCTGGATCGCCTGCCGGAAGACGCGCAGGCCTATCAGGATGCCGGCATCGCGCTGCTGAGCGTCGGCTGATCCCCCAACAAAAAAGGCGCGGCCCCGCGGCCACGCCTTTCTTCACTACCGATCGCCCTGCTACTTGCGTTTGAGCAGCATATACACGCTGATCAGCAGGAACAGCATGCTCGGCAGCAGCGCACCCAGCACCGGCGGCATGCTGTAGACCATGCTCAGCGGGCCGAAGATCTGATCCAGCACGTAGAACAGGAAGCCGAAGCTGATGCCGGTCACCACGCGGATGCCCATCGGCACGCTGCGCAGCGGGCCGAAAATGAACGACAGCGCCATCAGCATCATCACCGCCACCGACAGCGGCGAGAAGATTTTGCTCCACATGTTGAGCTGGTAACGGTTGGATTCCTGGCCGCTCTGCTTCAGGTACTTCACGTAGTTGTGCAGCCCGCTGATGGAGAGCGAATCCGGATCCAGCGCCACTACGCCCAGCTTATCCGGGGTCAGGTTGGTTTTCCATTCGCCGGTCAGCGTCTGGGTACCGGTCACCTGTTTCGGGTTGGTCAGATCCGAGGTGTCCACCTGCGAAAGCTGCCACAGGCCGTTCTCGAAGCTGGCGGTGGCGGCATAGCGCACCGTCTCGAGGCGACGCTGGTCGTTGAAGTGGTAGATGTTCACGCCGGAGAGTTCTTTATCACCGGAGACGCGTTCGATGTAGATGAAGTCGTTGCCGTCCTTCGCCCACAGCCCGCTCTTGGTGGAGAGCAGCGAGCCGCCGTACATCTGCTGGGCGCGGTAGTTGCGCGCCATCTGCTCGCCCTGCGGCGCCACCCACTCGCCGATCGCCATGGTCAGCAGCACCAGCGGAATGGCGGTTTTCATCACCGAGCCGGCGATCTGCAGGCGGGTGAAGCCGGAAGCCTGCATCACCACCAGTTCACTGCGCGTCGCCAGTTGGCCCAGGCCGAGCAGCGCGCCAAGCAGCGCCGCCATCGGGAAGAAGATCTCGATGTCTTTCGGCACGCTCAGCAGGGTGTACATGCCGGCACTCAGCGCGGTGTACTCGCCCTGGCCGACCTTGCGCAGCTGATCGACGAACTTGATGATGCCGGACAGCGACACCAGCATGAACAGCGTCATGATGATGGTGTTGAAAATCGTTTTACCGATATACCGGTCTAATACGCCAAACATCAGGCCGCTCCTCTCAGGCGTGCGCGCAGCTTGCGCATCGGCACGGTATCCCACAGGTTCAGCGCCAGCGCGATCGCAAAGTAAACGCCGTTAACCAGCCACAGCCACAGCATCGGATCCAGCTTGCCCTTGCCGGCGTTGGAGCGCAGCGAGGTCTGCAGCAGGAAGAAGATCAGATACAGCAGGATGGCCGGCAGCATGCTCAGCACGCGGCCCTGGCGCGGGTTCACCACGCTGAGCGGCACCACCAGCAGCGCCATCAGCGCCACCGACACCACCAGCGTCAGGCGCCAGTGCAGCTCGGCGCGCGCGTCCGGATCGTCGGATTCCCACAGCGTCTGCATCGACATCTGTTCGGATTCGGTGTTGTCCGCCGCCACGGTGCGGTGGCCAATCACCGCCTTGTAGTCGGTGAAGTCAGTAATGCGGAAGTCGCGCAGCAGCGCGGTGCCTTCAAAGCGGGTGCCCTTGTCGAGCGTCACCACCTGCGAACCGTCTTTCTGCTGCACGATGTTGCCGTGCTCGGCCACCACCACCGACGGGCGTTGGTTGCCGTTCGGCCGCAGCTGCGCCAGGAACACATCGTTGAAGGTACTGCCCTTCACGTTGCCGATAAACAGCACCGCGTTGCCGTCCTGCGAGGGTTTGAACTGCCCTTCCGCCAGCCCGGCGATGCTCGGGTTGGCCTTGGCTTCGTTCACCACCACGTCCTGAGAGCGCGAGGCCCAGGGGCCGGCCCAAAACACGTTCACCGCCGCGACCGCAGAGGTGAACAGCGCCAGGATCATGGCGGCGATAATCAGGGTGCGTTTGCCCAGCCCACAGGCGTGCATAACGGTGATTTCGCTCTCGGTATACAACCGCCCAAGCGTCATCAGCAAGCCGAGAAACAGGCTCAAAGGCAGGATGAGCTGCGCCATTTTCGGCACGCCCAACGCGAGCAGGGAGAGTACTAAGTTTGTCGGGATATTGCCGTCCACCGCGTCGCCCAACACCCTGACCAGGTTCTGACAAAAGAAGATCAGAAGCAGGATGAACAGGATGGCGATTTGGCTCTTGAGCGTTTCCCGTACCAGATATCTTATGATGATCACGCTTATTACGCCTGTGAAAACTTGTCTTTTTGCAGGAAAATCGATAATTTCATCGTTAATCCGCCATTTATTCTCATCATATGGCAACCTTCACAGCTAAAATAGTATTACAACATCAAGCCGTTTGGGTGTCCTATAGGAACTTGCTTATAGTCGCCAAAACAGAGCAATTTATGCCGTTCAGGTTAACATAATCCGTTAACTCAAATGGCAGGAGATCGTTACGGAGTCGGTTATTCTAGCCGTAGCGTCCGCCTTTGTCTTTAAGATTCAGGAGAGTGCATGGAGTTCAGTGTAAAAAGCGGTAGCCCGGAAAAACAGCGCAGTGCCTGTATTGTAGTCGGCGTTTTCGAACCGCGCCGCCTGTCCCCTATCGCAGAACAACTCGACAAAATCAGTGATGGTTATATCAGCGCATTGCTGCGCCGTGGCGAACTGGAAGGCAAGGTCGGGCAGACGCTGCTACTGCACCATGTGCCCAACATTCTCTCCGAGCGCATCCTGCTGATCGGCTGCGGCAAAGAGCGCGAGCTCGATGAGCGCCAATACAAGCAGGTGATCCAGAAAACCATCAATACCCTCAACGACACCGGCTCGATGGAAGCGGTCTGCTTCCTGACCGAACTGCACGTGAAAGGCCGCAATACCTACTGGAAAGTGCGTCAGGCGGTAGAAACCGCCAAAGAGACGCTCTACACCTTCGATCAGCTGAAAAGCAACAAGGTGGAGCCGCGCCGTCCGCTGCGCAAAATGGTGTTCAACGTGCCGACCCGCCGTGAGCTCACCAGCGGCGAGCGCGCCATCCAGCACGGCCTGGCGGTGGCTTCCGGCATCAAGGCAGCCAAAGATCTCGGCAACATGCCGCCGAACATCTGTAACGCCGGCTACCTGGCCTCGCAGGCCCGTCAGCTGGCGGACGCCTTCAGCACCCACATCACCACCCGCGTCATCGGCGAACAGCAGATGAAAGAGCTGGGCATGAACGCCTATCTGGCGGTCGGCGCCGGTTCGCAGAACGAATCATTGATGTCGGTGATGGAATATAAGGGCAACCCAAATCCGGACGCTAAGCCGATCGTGCTGGTCGGTAAAGGGCTGACCTTCGACTCCGGCGGCATCTCGATCAAACCGGCCGACGGCATGGACGAGATGAAATACGACATGTGCGGCGCGGCGACCGTGTACGGCGTGATGCGCGTGGTGGCGGAGCTGAACCTGCCGCTGAACGTGATCGGCGTGCTGGCCGGCTGTGAAAACATGCCGGGCGGCCGTGCTTACCGTCCGGGCGACGTGCTGACCACCATGTCCGGCCAGACCGTCGAGGTGCTCAACACCGACGCCGAAGGCCGTCTGGTGCTGTGCGATACTCTGACCTACGTCGAGCGCTTCGAGCCGGAGCTGGTGATCGACATCGCCACCCTGACCGGCGCCTGCGTGATCGCCTTGGGCCATCACATCACCGGCCTGATGTCGAACCACAATCCGCTGGCACACGAGCTGCTGGGCGCTTCCGAGCAGGCCGGCGACCGCGCCTGGCGCCTGCCGATGGCCGACGAGTACTACGAGCAGCTGGACTCCAACTTCGCCGACATGGCGAACATCGGTGGCCGCCCTGGCGGCGCCATCACCGCCGCCTGCTTCCTGTCGCGCTTCACCCGCAAGTACACCTGGGCGCACCTGGATATCGCCGGCACCGCCTGGCGCTCCGGTAAAGCCAAGGGCGCGACCGGCCGCCCGGTGGCGCTGCTGTCGCAGTTCTTGCTCAACCGTGCAGGCCTGAACGGCGACGATTAAATCTGAGCGGTAATTCAGGTATAATCCCAAGGGGCACAGCATGCTGTGCCCCTACATTTTTTTATCGGCAGCGGTGGATCCTTAATGAAACAGGCGACGTTTTATTTGCTCGACAACGCGGAACCGTCAGGCGCGCTCAGCGCCCATGAGGCCGTGGCCTGCGCCGTTGCCGCCGAACGCTGGCGTGCCGGCAAGCGGGTGCTGATCGCCTGCGAGAGCCAAGAGCAGGCCCAGCGGCTGGACGAAGCGCTGTGGCAGCGCGAGCCGCATGAATTCGTGCCGCACAACCTGGCCGGCGAAGGGCCGCACTACGGCGCGCCGGTGGAACTGTGCTGGCCCGGCAAGCGCGGCAATGCCCCGCGCGACCTGCTGATCGCCCTGCTGCCGCAGTTTGCCGATTTTGCTACCGCTTTCCATGAAGTGGTAGACTTCGTTCCTTACGAAGACACTCTGAAACAGTTGGCGCGCGACCGTTACAAGGCCTATCGCAGCGTCGGCTTCCATTTGACCACGGCTACGCCGCCAACTCACTGAATACGATAAAGAATGGAAAAGACAAACAGTCAGCTCGACACCGCATACGACCCAAAACAGATCGAACAGAAGCTGTACGATCACTGGGAGAATCAGGGTTACTTCAAGCCGAACGGCGACACCAGCCAGGAAAGCTTCTGCATCATGATCCCGCCGCCGAACGTCACCGGCAGCCTGCACATGGGCCACGCGTTCCAGCAGACCATCATGGACACCATGATTCGCTATCAGCGCATGCAGGGTAAAAACACCCTGTGGCAGGCGGGCACCGACCACGCCGGCATCGCCACCCAGATGGTGGTAGAGCGCAAGATCGCCGCGGAAGAAGGCAAAACCCGCCACGACTACGGCCGTGACGCGTTCATCGACAAAATCTGGCAGTGGAAGGCGGAGTCCGGCGGCACCATCACCCGCCAGATGCGCCGTCTGGGCAACTCCGTGGACTGGGAGCGCGAGCGCTTCACCATGGACGAAGGCCTGTCGAACGCGGTGCGCGAAGTGTTTGTCCGTCTGCACAAAGAAGACCTGATCTACCGCGGGAAGCGCCTGGTGAACTGGGATCCGAAGCTGCGCACCGCCATCTCCGATCTGGAAGTGGAAAACCGCGAATCCAAAGGCTCCATGTGGCACCTGCGCTACCCGCTGGCCGACGGCGCGAAAACCGCCGAGGGCAAAGACTACCTGGTGGTCGCCACCACCCGTCCGGAAACCGTGCTGGGCGATACCGGCGTGGCGGTCAACCCGGAAGATCCGCGCTATAAAGACCTGATCGGCAAAGAGATCATTCTGCCGCTGGTCGGCCGCCGCATCCGCATCGTCGGCGACGAACACGCCGATATGGAAAAAGGCACCGGCTGCGTGAAGATCACCCCGGCGCACGATTTCAACGACTACGAAGTCGGCAAACGCCACGGCCTGCCGATGATCAACATTCTGACCTTCGACGGTGACATCCGCCAGGAAGCGGAAGTGTTCAACACCCTGGGCGAAGTCTGCACCGACTACTGCAACGAGATCCCGGCCGAGTTCCGTGGCCTGGAGCGCTTCGCGGCGCGTAAAGCGGTGGTTGCCGCCTTCGATAATCTGGGCCTGCTGGACGAGATCAAACCGCACGACCTGACGGTGCCTTACGGCGACCGCGGCGGCGTGGTGATCGAGCCGATGCTGACCGACCAATGGTACGTGCGCACCGCGCCGCTGGCCAAAGTGGCGGTGGAAGCGGTCGAACAGGGCCAAATCGAGTTCGTGCCGAAGCAGTACGAAAACATGTACTTCAGCTGGATGCGCGACATTCAGGACTGGTGCATCTCGCGTCAGCTGTGGTGGGGCCACCGCATCCCGGCCTGGTATGACGTGAACGGCAAAGTCTACGTGGGCCGCAGCGAAGAAGAAGTGCGCAGCGAGAACAACCTGGGCGCCGACGTGGTGCTGACCCAGGACGAAGACGTGCTGGACACCTGGTTCTCGTCCGGCCTGTGGACCTTCTCTACCCTGGGCTGGCCGGAGCAGACCGAGGCGCTGAAAACCTTCCACCCGACCAGCGTGATGGTCAGCGGCTTCGACATCATCTTCTTCTGGATCGCGCGCATGATCATGCTGACCATGCACTTCATCAAGGATGAAAACGGCAAGCCGCAGGTGCCGTTCAAGACCGTCTACATGACCGGTCTTATCCGCGACGACGAAGGCCAGAAGATGTCC
Organism: Serratia sp. SSNIH1; assembly: GCF_002935055.1. Taxonomy (NCBI): domain Bacteria; kingdom Pseudomonadati; phylum Pseudomonadota; class Gammaproteobacteria; order Enterobacterales; family Yersiniaceae; genus Serratia; species Serratia sp. SSNIH1. The sequence goes on along the minus strand of NZ_CP026383.1, from coordinate 983,511 downwards.
AAGTCCAAAGGCAACGTGATCGATCCGCTGGACATGGTCGACGGCATCTCGCTGGAAGATCTGCTGGAAAAACGCACCGGCAACATGATGCAGCCGCAGCTGGCGGAGAAAATCCGCAAGCGCACCGAGAAGCAGTTCCCGAACGGCATCGAGCCGCACGGCACCGACGCCCTGCGCTTCACCCTGGCGGCGCTGGCCTCGACCGGCCGCGACATCAACTGGGACATGAAGCGCCTGGAAGGCTACCGCAACTTCTGTAACAAGCTGTGGAACGCCAGCCGCTTCGTGCTGATGAATACCGAAGCGCACGACTGCGGCTTCAACGGCGGCGAGAAGGTGCTGTCGCTGGCGGATCGCTGGATCCTGGCCGAATTCAACCGCACGGTGAAAGCCTACCGCGAAGCGCTGGACACCTACCGCTTCGATCTGGCGGCCAACATCTTGTACGAATTCACCTGGAACCAGTTCTGCGACTGGTATCTGGAGCTGACCAAGCCGGTGGTGAGCAACGGTAGCGAAGCGGAACAGCGCGGCACCCGCCACACGCTGATCACCGTGCTGGAAGCGCTGCTGCGCCTGGCGCACCCGATCATTCCGTTCATCACCGAAACCATCTGGCAGCGCGTGAAGCCGCTGACCGGCACGACCGCAGACACCATCATGCTGCAGCCGTTCCCGGCCTACGACGCCGCGCTGGAAGACGAGCAGGCGCTGAACGATCTGGAGTGGATCAAGCAAACCATCATCGCCGTGCGCAACATCCGCGCCGAGATGAACATCGCGCCAAGCAAAGCGCTCGACGTGCTGCTGCGCAACTGCAGCGCCGACGCCCAGCGCCGCGTGCAGGAGAACCAAAGCTTTATCGCCCGTCTGGCACGCCTGGAATCCATCGCGCTGCTGCCGGCCGGTGATAAAGGCCCGGTCTCCGTCACCAAGCTGGTGGACGGCGCCGAGCTGCTGATCCCGATGGCCGGTTTCATCGACAAGGACGCCGAGATCGCGCGCCTGGCGAAAGAGATGGGCAAGCTGGATGCGGAAATCGCTTCGATCGAAGGCAAGCTGGCGAACGAAGGCTTCGTGGCGCGCGCGCCGGAAGCGGTGGTCGCCAAAGAGCGCGATCGTCTGGCGGCCTGCAAAGAAGGCAAAGTGAAGCTGCAGGAACAGCAGGCGACCATCGCCGCGCTGTAATCCACCGGCTCACGCCAACGCCTGAAAAACAGCGGGGTCTTCCCCGCTGTTTTTTTATCGCCGTTGCATCCGGGCCGGGTTAGATGTTATTACAAGATATTACTGCTGCAGGGACGCCGCCGGGAAATAACCCCCGGCGCGTTTCGTGCTGCGATAAAAACGAACGTGGTCTCTTTCAATGGCGAGTGTAAACATGACAACAGCAACCCCGGCGCGCCTGCTGGTGCGCCCCATCACGGTGGAAGACAATCCCGCCATTGCTCACGTCATTCGCGAAGTCTCCGCCGAGCACGGCCTGACGGCGGATAAAGGCTATACCGTCTCCGATCCCAATCTGGACGCCCTGTATCAGCTCTACAGCCTGCCGCGCAGCGCTTACTGGGTGATCGAGGTGGACGGCCAGGTCGCCGGCGGCGGCGGCATCGCGCCGCTGCAGGGCGGCGCAGACGATATTTGCGAATTGCAGAAGATGTATTTCCTGCCGGTGTTGCGCGGCAAGGGATTGGCGAAACGCCTGGCGCTGCAGGCGCTGGATTTCGCCCGCCAGCACGGCTTCCGCTGTTGTTACCTCGAGACCACCGCCAGCCTGACGCAGGCCGTTGCGCTGTACGAACACCTGGGCTTCGAGCACATCGACCACGCGATGGGCGCTACCGGCCACGTCGATTGCGAAGTCACCATGCTGAAAACGCTGTAATCGCCCCCGTCTCTCTATCATGGCGCAGCTTGCTGCGCCATTTTATTAATATCGCAATCAATCAGTAAAACTCGCTATAACGCCGCTTTTCAAGCAGATAAACTGACGTTAAAAACCACCATGTAAATTTAATGTGAAGTTCGTTAATAAATTAACGATCGCAAATTGACCGCTTTTCCCCCCGCGTTACTCTGCCAGTATCCCAATCGCGCACGGAGAGCTGTCATGTCGGAAAATACCTTTGATTACATCATCGTCGGCGCCGGTTCCGCCGGCTGCGTGCTGGCGGCGCAGCTGATCCGCCGCACCCAGGCGCGGGTGCTGCTGCTGGAAGCCGGCGGCGACGACAATAACCTGTTCATCAAAATGCCGGCCGGGGTGGCCAAGATCATCGCCAAAAAGAGCTGGCCCTACGAGACGGAACCGGAACCGCACGCCAACAACCGCCGCATGCAGATCGCACAGGGCAAGGTGCTGGGCGGCAGCAGCTCGGTCAACGGTATGATCTACCTGCGCGGCCAGCCGCAGGACTACGACGACTGGGCCGAACGCTACGGCTGCACCGGCTGGAGCTACCGTGAGGTGCTGCCCTATTTCAAACGCGCCGAGGCCAACGAAAGCCTGTCGGACGACTACCACGGCGCCGACGGGCTGCTGCCGGTCAGCGAAAACCGCTACCGCCACCCGCTCAGCATGGCGTTTATCCGCGCCGGCCAGGAGCTGAACCTGCCCTATCGCAACGACTTCAACGGCGACAGCCAGCACGGCGTCGGTTTCTACCAAACCACCACCCACAACGGCGAACGCGCCAGCACCGCCCGCACCTACCTGAAGGCGGTGCGCGACGAACGGCGGCTGGTGGTGAAACTGAACGCGCTGGCGCATCGGCTGACCTTCGAGGGCAACGTTGCCACCGGCGTGGTCTACAGCCAGAACGGCGGTGCGGAAGTGACCGCGCGCGCCACCAAAGAGGTGATCGTCAGCGCCGGCGCGGTCGGTTCGCCGAAGCTGCTGATGCTGTCCGGCATCGGCCCGCGCGACCACCTGCAGCAGCTGGGCATCGAGGTGCGGGCGGATCTGCCGGTGGGCAAAAACTTCCACGACCATCTGCACATGTCGATCAACGTCAGCACCCGCGAACCGATCAGCCTGTTCGGCGCCGATCGCGGCCTGCAGGCGCTGAGCCACGGCGCGCAGTGGCTGGCGTTTCGCAGCGGCGTGCTCTCGTCCAACGTGCTGGAAGGCGCCGCCTTCACCGACAGCCGGGGCGATGGCCGTACGGACGTACAGATCCACTTCCTGCCGATGCTGGACAACTGGGACGACGTGCCCGGCGAGCCGCTGCCGAACATTCACGGCTTCACGCTCAAGGTCGGCTACCTGCAGCCGAAGGCGCGTGGCGAAGTGCTGCTGCGCAGCTGCAACCCGCGCGATCCGGTCAAGCTGCACGCCAACTACCTCGGCCACCCGGACGATCTGGCCGGCAGCGTGCGCGCGGTGAAGTTCGGCCTGGGCTTCCTGCAAACCGCGGCGCTGAAGCCGCTGATCAAAGATCTGCTGATGCCGCAGCCGGAGTGGACGCGCGACGAGGCGCAGCTGGAAGCCTTCGTGCGCAATTTCTGCAAGACGGTGTATCACCCGGTGGGCAGCTGCCGCATGGGGCCGTCGCCGCAGGACGCGGTGACCGATCCGCAGCTGCGGGTGCACGGTTTTGAACGGCTGCGGGTGATCGACTGCTCGGTGATGCCGCAGCTCACCAGCGGCAATACCAATGCGCCGACCATCATGCTGGCGGAAAAGGCGGTGGATCTGTTGCTGGGCGCGCCGCAGTAAGGGTGCGCCTCAACCTCAGGCGGCGGCGGGCACGCCGCTGTGGAAACGCAGCTCGCTGTCCGGCGACAGGATCAGCTCAGCCTCGAGGCGGCCGAAATGCGCCACCCGTTCGCTGATGTCGCCGCCGGCGATCTGTTCCGCCAGCGTCAGGTAGTCCTGATAATGGCGCGCTTCGGATCGCAGCAGCGAGACGTAAAAGCGGTTCAGCTCGTCGTCAAGGTGCGGCGCCAGCTTGGCGAAGCGTTCGCAGGATCGCGCTTCGATGTAAGCGCCGCAGATCAGTTTGTCGATCAGCGTTGCCGGATCGTGGGTGCGGATCTCGCGGATCATGCCCTTGGCGTAGCGGCTGGCGGTGATCTTGCGATACGGGATCCCGCGCGCCTGCATGATCTCCAGCACCTGCGAGAAGTGATGCAACTCTTCCTTGATCAACAGCACCATGCGATCCGCCAGATCCTGGCCGTAGGCCGAGCCGTTTTTCGGCAGGATCTTGCGGGTGAACTGGCCCTGGCGGAACAGCGTGTCCGGCGCGCCCTGCGCCTCGTGCAGAAACGCCTCGTAAGGGCGCAGCAGCGCCAACAGCGCGTCGCCGCTCTCTTTGTCCGCCACGTAGCGGCGGATCAACCACATGCCGGTCTGCGCGGCCTTCAGCTCGCACACCAGGTGGTCGGTCAGCAACAGCTGCAGGTTTTCCGGACGGCGCGCGGCGTCAATCCAGGCGTCGGGAGTTTCACAGTGCAGGAAGCTTAAAATCGGGGCTAACAGGGATTGGTATGTCATGGCGTTTATCAGGGGCCGGCGAGAGCCGGCCCAAGTGAATAAGCGGGGTTAATCAGTGGCGTTTACCGTCGTCGTCTTCGTCGATGTAGTCGCCGTCTTCGTCATCCTCACCGTCTTCACCGTTCGGATCTTCGAAGTAGGTGCCCCAGCCGTCGTAATTGACGCCGCAGCGTTCCGCCAGCGCCACCAGCTGCTCGACCTGAGCGTCGATCAGCTCGGCGTTCAGGCCGACTTCGCTGATCACGTCGCAGCACATCACCATCGAACCGTCTTCCACTTCCAGCTCTTCGGCGTCGGTCACTTCGTAGCCCAGCTTGAAGGCTTCAACGGCGGCCTGCTCCAGAACCTCAAATTTCTCGGCGGACAGATGGTGCTCGATGGTGTAGAGCGCGTCCGGATCGCTGCCGTCTTCCAGCAGTTCTTCGATGATCAGGCGGGTCTCTTCACGTTGTTCTTCCAGCAATTCGCGGTTTGCCATGCCTATATCCTCAAGTCAAATGGCCTTCATTCCTTCTATTTTCACACACCGCCGACATTGCTTCCACGATAAACGTGAAAGATTTCCTCGTCGGGGTTGAAATTGAATATTCATACATATAAAGTGAATTTTAATTCAATTAAACAATCAGGGAATCGGACTATGAGCACCGGCAATGCGTTATACCAACGTCACTTTCTGAGGTTAATGGATTTCACCCCCGCCGAGCTGCAGGCACTGCTGCGGCTTTCGGCCGATCTGAAGCAGGCCAAGAAGCAGGGGCAGGAACAGCGCCGGCTGCAGGGCAAAAACATTGCGCTCATCTTCGAAAAAGACTCGACCCGCACGCGATGCTCTTTCGAAGTTGCCGCATTCGATCAGGGCGCGCAGGTGACTTACCTCGGCCCGAGCGGCAGCCAGATCGGCCATAAAGAGTCGATGAAAGACACCGCTCGGGTGCTGGGCCGCCTGTACGACGGTATTCAGTATCGCGGCTACGGCCAGGCGCTGGTGGAAACCCTGGCGGAACACGCCGGCGTGCCGGTGTGGAACGGCCTGACCGACGAGTTCCACCCCACCCAACTGCTGGCGGATCTGCTCACCGTACAGGAGCATCTGCCGGGCAAGGCGCTGAGCGAAGTGAAACTGGCGTACGTCGGCGACGCGCGCAACAACATGGGCAACACGCTGCTGGAAGCCGCCGCGCTGGCGGGCATGGATCTGCGGCTGGTGGCGCCGAAGGCCTGCTGGCCGCAGCCGGAGCTGGTGGCCGAATGCCAGGCGCTGGCGCAGCAAACCGGCGCGAAACTCACCCTGACCGAAGACATCGCAGAAGGGGTGCAGGACGCCGACTTCCTCTACACCGACGTCTGGGTGTCGATGGGTGAACCGAAAGAGACCTGGCAGGAGCGTATCGCGCTGCTGCGGCCGTATCAGGTCAACATGGCGATGCTGAAGTTGACCGGCAACCCGAACGTGAAGTTCCTGCACTGCCTGCCGGCGTTCCACGACGACCAAACCACCCTCGGCAAGCAGATGGCGCAGCAGTACGATCTGCACGGCGGCATGGAAGTGACCGACGAAGTGTTCGAATCGGCGCACAGCGTGGTGTTCGATCAGGCGGAAAACCGGCTGCACACCATCAAGGCGGTGCTGGTCGCCACGCTGAGCGAAACCCTCTGACACGCCTCCCCTCCGCCCTGGCGCCCCCGGCCAGGGCGGCTAATATATTCCTGGAATATCAAATAGCGGATTGGCCTTTGCCCGCCGCAGGCAAAGGTTCTACCGTGACAGGCCGACGGCACCCGCGCCGTAAAAACCAACGATAACAAACCGTTCTCAGCGCCGCCTGGCGGCGCCTTCAGGGGATACACACCGATGAAAGCCAAACTCTTGCCGCTGTTCCTGCTCGCCGCCCTGCCCGCCGCCGCGTTAGCCGCCACGCCGCCGAATACGCTGGTGGTGGTGCAATCGCTGGATGACATCGTCAGCCTCGATCCGGCGGAAGCCAACGAACTCTCCAGCATCCAGACGGTGCCCAGCCTGTACCAGCGATTGGTGCAGGCGGATCGCGACGATCCGGCCAAGGTGGCGCCGGTGCTGGCGGAAAGCTGGCAGGGCGATGCGGCGGCCAAAACGCTGACGGTGAAACTGCGGCCGCAGGCGGCGTTCGCCTCCGGCAACCCGCTAACCGCCGACGACGTGATCTTTTCCTACAGCCGCGCGATCAAAATGAACAAATCACCGGCGTTCATCCTCAACGTGCTCGGCTGGCAGCCGGACAACATTGACGCGCAGCTGAAGAAGATCGACGAACATACCGTGCAGCTGCGCTGGACGGCAGACGTCAGCCCGGCGGTGGCGCTGAATATCCTCTCGACGCCGATCGCTTCGATCGTCGACAGCAAGGCGGCGCTGGCCAACGTTAAAGACGGCGACTTCGGCAACGCCTGGCTGAAAATGCACTCCGCCGGCAGCGGCCCGTTCAAGATGCGCGTCTATCAGCCGCACCAGGCGATCGTGCTGGACGCCAACCCCACCACGCCGGGCGACAAGCCGCAGTTGAAAAACATCATTATTAAAAACGTGCCGGATCCGGCCACCCGCCGCCTGCTGATCCAGCAGGGCGACGCCGATATCGCCCGCGAACTGGGCGCCGATCAGACCGACACGCTGAAAAACCAGCCGGGCGTCAAGGTGCTGGAGATCCCGTCCGCCGAGCAAAACTACCTGGTGTTCAACACCGGCAACGGCGCCAATCCGCTGCTGAACAACCCGGCCTTCTGGGAAGCGGCGCGCTACCTGGTGGATTATCAGGGCATCACGAAGGATCTGCTGAAGGGCCAATACTTCGTGCACCAGAGCTTCCTGCCGGTCGGGCTGCCGGGCGTGCTGGAGACCAACCCGTTCAGCTACGATCCGGCCAAGGCGAAAGCCATCCTGGCCAAGGCGGGCATCACCCACGCCGCCTTTACGCTGGACGTGGAGAACAAGCCGCCGTTCATCACCATCGCGCAGGCGCTGCAGGGCAGCTTCGCCGCCGCCGGCGTGAAGGTAGAGCTGCTGCCGGCCGCGGGCAGCCAGGTTTACTCCCGCGTGCGCGCCAGGCAGCATCAGGCAGCGATCCGCCTGTGGATCCCGGATTACTTCGACGCCCACTCCAACGCCAGCGCCTTCGCCTACAACGACGGCAAAAGCAGCACGGTGGCCGGGCTGAACGGCTGGCAGATCCCGCAGTTGAACCAGCAGACGCTGGCGGCGCTGGCCGAAGCCGATCCGGCCAAGCGCCGCGCGCTGTACACCGCCATGCAGCAGGAGCTGCAGCGCAGTTCGCCTTACGTGTTTATCGATCAGGCCAAAACCGAAGTGGTGCTGCGCGACAACGTCAAAGGCTACCAGCAGGGGCTGAACGCCGACATGGTCTACTACGATCGCGTCAGCAAATAGCCGGCGGGCGGCCATCGCCGGCCAATCGATTGCGGGGCGGCAAAAAACGGCGTTTTAGCGCTTGCAGTGGCGAAAAGCGCGAGTATAATGCGCCACAATTTGCCAGGAGAAAGCATGAAAAACGACGTTTGTTTTGTTAGCCACAATCGACAAAACCGACTGCCTATCGGCGGCCAGCTGCCGTTGTTTCTCCTGTTGCTAAACCGATCGTTTCAAGCCCCTCATTGAGGGGCTTTTTTTGCCTTGAGAATATCCCAAAGTCCCGCGCCACGGGCACGCGTCGAGGAGGAGTGAAAAATGGCCAACCCGCTGTATCACAAACACATCATCTCTATTAACGATCTCAGCCGCGAGGATCTGGAGCTGGTGCTGCGCACCGCCGCCGGTCTGAAAGCCAACCCGCAGCCGGAACTGTTGAAACACAAGGTGATCGCCAGCTGCTTCTTCGAAGCCTCGACCCGTACCCGCCTGTCGTTCGAAACCTCGATGCACCGCCTCGGCGCCTCGGTGGTGGGCTTCGCCGACGGCAGCAACACCTCGCTCGGCAAGAAAGGCGAAACCCTGGCCGACACCATCTCGGTGATCAGCACCTACGTGGACGCCATCGTGATGCGTCATCCGCAGGAAGGCGCGGCGCGCATGGCCGCTGAATTCTCCGGCAACGTGCCGGTGCTCAACGCCGGCGACGGCGCCAACCAGCACCCGACCCAGACCCTGCTGGATCTGTTCACCATCCAGGAAACCCAGGGCCGCCTGAGCAACCTCAGCATCGCCATGGTCGGCGACCTGAAGTACGGCCGCACCGTGCACTCGCTCACCCAGGCGCTGGCCAAGTTCGAAGGCAACCGCTTCTACTTCATCGCCCCGGACGCGCTGGCGATGCCGGCCTACATCCTGAAAATGCTGGAAGAGAAAGGCATCGAGTACAGCCTGCACAGCAGCATTGAAGAAGTGGTGCCGGAGCTGGATATTCTCTACATGACCCGGGTACAGAAAGAGCGTCTCGATCCGTCCGAGTACGCCAACGTGAAGGCGCAGTTCGTGCTGCGCGCTGCGGATCTGGCCGGCGCGCGCGCCAACCTCAAGGTGCTGCACCCGCTGCCGCGCATCGACGAGATCGCCACCGACGTGGATAAAACGCCGTACGCTTACTACTTCCAGCAGGCGGGCAACGGCATCTTCGCCCGCCAGGCGCTGCTGGCGCTGGTGCTTAACGCAGATTTGGCTCTTTAAGGGGGAACCGCCATGACTCACGACAATAAACTGCAGGTCGAAGCGATCAAATGCGGCACGGTGATCGACCACATTCCGGCGCAGATCGGTTTCAAACTGCTGACGCTGTTCAAGCTGACCGCCACCGACCAGCGCATCACCATCGGCCTGAACCTGCCCTCCAACGAGCTGGGCCGCAAGGATCTGATCAAGATCGAGAACACCTTCCTGACCGAGCAGCAGGCCAACCAGCTGGCGATGTACGCACCGAAGGCCACGGTAAACCGCATCGATAACTATGAAGTGGTGCGCAAACTGACCCTCAGCCTGCCGGATCACATCGACGGCGTGCTGACCTGCCCGAACAGCAACTGCATCAGCCGCAGCGAGCCGGTGGCGTCGAGCTTCAGCGTGAAGCCGCGCGACGGCGAAGTGCACCTGAAGTGCCGCTACTGCGAGAAAGAGTTCGAGCATCAGGTGGTGTTGCAGGCCGACTGAATTCTGCCCTTTTAGCGGGAGCGGCGCTGTTAATCTGCGCGTCACTCCCTATAATGGATGCCTGAAAATAACTCTACCCACGTTGCTACCCACCGAATTTTACGCTGCGGCCGACCGCGCGGCGGCGTGAAAGACAACGGGTCTATCAGGAGAAAACATGTCACGTAATATCAGCACTGAACTCGCCCCGGCAGCCATTGGTCCTTACGTGCAGGGCGTTGATTTGGGCAGCATGATCATCACTTCCGGCCAGATCCCGGTCGATCCGAAAACCGGCGCCGTCGCCGACGACGTGGCCGCTCAGGCGCGCCAGTCGCTGGAAAACGTCAAAGCGATCGTCGAAGCCGCCGGCCTGATCGTTGCCGACATCGTGAAAACCACCGTGTTCGTGAAAGACCTGAACGACTTCGCCACCGTCAACGCCGCGTACGAAGCCTTCTTCACCGAGCACAGCGCGCCGTTCCCGGCCCGCTCCTGCGTGGAAGTGGCGCGTCTGCCAAAAGACGTGAAGATCGAAATCGAAGCCATCGCCGTGCGTCGTTAATCGACACGCACGCGAATCACGGCCAGTGCAGACTGGCCGTTTTTATTGATAAGAATTTTATTAATTCAATTAATTTATAGCGATAGCGTAATATCGCTCACATTTACAATTCCACAATAAAAATACGCCTATAATTGTTTTTCACCCGGCCGGGTCATTGCTGTTTCATTTCTTTCACCCCGTGAATAATGACAGGAGATAACCATGGCACCTAGCGTATTGGATTATTTTATCCGACAGGTTTCCCGTTATCCGGAAAAAACCGCCATCGTCGGCGATAATAAACACCTGACCTACCGTCAATTGGATGAAGCCAGCAGCGCACTGTGCACGCGCCTGAAACAGGAAGGGGTTCGGCCCGGCGATGCCGTGCCGCTGGTCGCGCAGCGTACGGTGGAATTGCCGATCGGCATGATGGCGATCGCCAAGGCCGGAGCCTGCTATATTCCCATTGACGCCCGCTATCCCGAGCGGCGCATTCGCAATATTATCGAAAAAAGTGGCTCACCGATAATTCTGTTCAGCAATCATGAAATTCATGAAAGTATCGCCACTCCCTCACGTAAAACCCTTTCCATTGATAATATTTCCCTGAATAAAGATTACGAAGCTCTATTTCCCCCGCCAGACTCCGACGCGCTTGCCTATATTATTTTCACCTCCGGCACCACCGGTACGCCTAAAGGCGTGATGATTGAACATCGTTCGCTGTTAAACCTGCTCCTCTGGCATAACCAACGGTTCGCTATGGATGAACACAGCCGCTCCACGCTGATTGCCGGCGTCGGTTTTGACGTGGCGCAATGGGAAATCTGGGCGCCGCTGATCTGCGGCGGCACCCTGTATCTGCCGCACGAGGAGACCCGCCTGCAGCCGGACGCATTGCTGGCCTTCTTCGCCCGTCATCGCCTCACCCACGCCTTTGTCCCTACGGTATTGGTGCCGGAGGTCATCGGCGCGCCGCAGCCCGCCGGGCTGGCGCTGAAATACCTGTTCACCGCCGGTGAAAAGCTGAACCCAGTCACGCTGCGCGGCATCGGCTATGCAGTGGTGGATTACTACGGCCCGACGGAGGCCACCATCTTCGCCACTTACAACCGCGTGCGCTGTGCGACGCAGAACCCGCCGTCCACGATTGGCCGGCCCATCGCCGATACCCAGGTCTTCATCCTCGACGAACGGCTGCAGCCGGTTGCCGACGGCGAACCTGGCGAGCTTTGCATCAGCGGCACCTGCCTGGCGCGCGGCTACCTGAACGCCCCGCAGCTGACCGCCGAACGTTTTGTCACTTCGCCGCACATCGGCAGCCAACGCCTGTACCGCAGCGGCGATCGGGCGCGCCGCTTGCCGAACGGTGAGATTCAGTTCCTCGGGCGCCTCGACGCGCAGATCAAAATCCGCGGCAATCGCGTGGAACTCGATGAAATCGGCAGCCTGATGACGCAGGTCTCCGGCGTAAAAACCGCCATCGCCCTCGTCAATCAAACGGACAATCCGAGCGACAAGCGGATCCTGGCGTTTTTGACCGGTGAAGATCCCGGCGGCGATCTCATTGCACGGGTTAAACAGCAGCTTCAGGATCAGCTACCCGCCTACTCTCTGCCCGCCGAGTACCGGCATCTGGATCGGTTGCCGATCAACGCCAACGGTAAAATCGACCAGGCGGCGCTGTTGGCCCTGGCGCCCGAGGCTCGGCCGGCCCCTGCTGAACCGCTCGACGGCCACCAGCGGATCGTCGCCGATCTGTGGCGCACGCTGCTGAAAGTGGATCATATCCGCGCCGACGATGATTTTTTCGCGCTGGGCGGACATTCTCTGATGGCGGCCAGGTTAGCGACAGATTTGGGTAAAGCGTTCGCGGTCAAAAGCTATGTGCATGACATCTATGAATATCCGAGCCTGGAGCAACTGACGCAGGCGATGTTGCAGCGCCAGGAGAGCAAGCCTCGGCGTCAAGACGGCGATCCGACACGCGCCCTGCAGGATGATGTCTTTCTGCCGCCAGGCATCACCATCAACCCGACGTTCGATACGCGGCAAATCAGCGCCCCGCGCGCCATTTTACTGACCGGCGCCACCGGTTTCGTCGGTGCACATTTGCTGGCCGAGCTGCTGCGCACCACCGACGCCGCACTGTATTGCCTGGTGCGCGACGGCGCCGAAACGCCGCCGATGCGGCGGCTGGAAGCGGTGCTGCAGCGCTACCGGATCGCGCTGAACGCCAGCCAGCACGCGCGCATTCATATCGTGCCTGGCAACGTCGCGGAACACGACTTTTCGCTGACGCCTGCGGCCTACAGGGCGTTAAGCCAAGATATCGACCTGGTTTACCATTCGGCCAGCGCGGTGAATTTTATCCAGCCCTATTCCTACATGAAGCGCGACAACGTGCAGGGCCTGCGGGAAATCATTCGCTTCGCGGCCCATACCCGCACCAAACCGCTGATGCTGCTGTCCACCATCTCCGTATACAGCTGGGGGCATCTGCATACCGGCAAGCGGGTGATGCGTGAAAACGACGATATCGATCAAAACCTGCAGGCAGTAAGCCGCGATATCGGCTATGTGCGCAGCAAATGGGTGATGGAGAAGATCGCCGATCTGGCGGCGGCGCAGGGCCTGCCGCTGATGACCTTCCGCCTGGGCTACGCCACCTGCCACAGCCGCACCGGCGTCAACGCCGATTATCAATGGTGGGGGCGGCTGGTGAAAACCTGCATCAGCAGCGGCACGGTGCCGGATCTGCGGGATCTGCGCGAAGGATTGACCACGGTAGATTACATGACGCAGGCCATCGCCCACGTCTCTCGCAACCCGCAGGCGTTGAGGCATAAATTCAACCTGATCCACCAGGGCGACAATAACCTGACGCTGCGCGAGTTTTTCAGCCTGCTGGAGCGCGAGTTCGGTTATCGTTTCCACCCTCTGCCTTTCGCGCAGTGGCGGGCGCAATGGGAAAACGACAGCGACGCGCCGCTGTACCCGCTGCTCAGCCTGTTCAAAGATCCTATGGTAGACGAGCTATCGACGGTGGAGCTCTATCAAGACACCTATCGGTGGGATTGCAGCAACCTGCAACGCTTCCTGCAGGGCAGCGGCATCGATGAGCCGCACTTCACCCGCCAGCTGCTGCTGAATTACCTGCAGCACGCCATCGGGTATGCGCCGCTTTCGCTACGAGCGTAACAAAACCGGGGCTCAGCTCGTCGAGCCCCGTCACCCTCACTCCATTTTAAGCCCGCGCAGCAGCGCCTCCAGCGGGTACACCGCCGCAATCACCACTTCGTCGCGCGTCTGCGCCGCCGCATCCAGCCGGTGCTGCGCTTGCTCTGCCTCGGCCCGGCTCAGCGGTTTGCCCTGCTGATGGCGATCCAGCAGCGTTAAGCCCAGCGTGGCCAACGCATCGACGTCCTGCGCCACCGGCGCCAGATCGCGCAGCGTGCGGTTGCCCGCGATCGCCGTCTGCAGTGCCGCGCCGTTCGCCTGCCAACGCTGCAGCCGTTCCCGCAGCGCCTGCGCCGCCGCCTTATCGCGCTTATCCTGCAACAAGGCCGCGACCTGGGCATGCATGTCGCGCACCGCGCCGCTCTCCGGCGGCAGCGCATCGGCAAAGCGGTTCAGCGGTTCGAACTGGTGATAGTTGCCGGCCTGGAACTTCAGGTGCTGGCGGGTGTAATACTGCGCCGGCTCCACCGCTTCGGCTAGGATCTGCAGCGGCAGGATCTGCACGCTGTTGCTCAGCCGGGTGAATTCGCGCGCCGTTTCCGCGTGCTGCTGCAGGCCGACCGACACCACCGACCAGGCGTCGATCGCCGCCAGTCGCCGGTACATGTTGCTTTCGTCGGTGACGTCCTGCGCCGACCACAGCCGCTCCGCCACCGCGAAGGCGCGCGGCCACAGCTTGAGATCGAGCAGCGGCGCGCGCACGTTTTCCGCCCACAGCGCCGCTTCGCCGCCGAGCATGTTGGCCTGCCCTTTCTCGTCCGGCACCACCGGCATCTTGCCCGCCGGCACCGCCGCCAGCTTGTCGCCGCGGGTGGGGTAACGCACGTTGCCGACCAGCGTATAGCCGCTGAGCTTGTCCTGCTGCAGCGTGAACACCGGCCGCGTGTCGCCCATCCAGGTATCGACGCGGAACGTCACCTGCTGCGGCGTGCGCCAGACGATGTCGTGCACCGCGCGGCGCGATTTGCCGTTGAAATCGATAAAGCCGCGCCAGCCCTGCTTACCCTCGATCAGCGTGAAGCTGCCCTCCACCGCGCTGCCCTTCAGACGCGGCATGCTGAAGCGCCAGCTTTGCGCCTGCTCGCCGGGCTGCACCGCCGTCTCGATCCCCAGCGGCTGCGGCAGAATTTCATTGCGGTAGTGATAGGCGGTGCTTTGCGGCTGATCGAGATAGAAACCGGTGGAGAGAATGCCCTGATAGCCGTCCTGGGCGCTGGCACCCAGCGAGTCTTGCCCCTGCCAGGATTGAATGACGATCGAACGCGGCAGCGACGGGTGGTAGATCTCGTCCCAGCCGACCATCTGCCGCTGGTGCTTCTCGAGGATCTTTTCCAGCTTCTGGTTGAAGTAGGCCTGCAGCGCATGGGTATCCGCCAGCCCGTTCTGCTGCATAAACGCCTGAATCGACGGCGACGCCCGCCACTGGCCGGCGTCCACCTCATCGCCGCCGATGTGCAGATAGGGATCGGGGAAGATCGCCGCCAGCTCGCCGACGATCGTATCGACAAACTGATACACCTCGTCGCGGGTCGGATCGAGCGTCGGCTTATGCACGCCCCACTCGCGCTCCATGCGATACGGCCCCGGCGCGCTCATCAGGTCGGGATAGGCCACCGCGATGCTGGAGGCGTGCCCCGGCATGTCGATCTCCGGCACCACGCGAATGCCGCGCGCCGTGGCGTAAGCCACCACCTGCCGCATCTGCTCGCGGGTGTAGAACTGGCCGTCGCTGGCCTGCTGTTGCAGTTTGGGGTAGTGCTCGGAGGCGAAGCGCCAGCCCTGATCGTCGGTCAGGTGCCAGTGGAACACGTTAAGCTTGGCCGCCGCCATGCCGTCGAGCTGGCGGAGAATGTCCGGCAGCGGCAGGAAATGGCGCGCCGAATCCAACAAGACGCCACGCCACGGGAAGCGCGGCACGTCGCGGATATCCACCAGCGGCAGGAAGGTGTTTTGCCCGTCGGTCTGCAGCAGCTGCAGCAGGGTTTCCATGCCGCGCAGCGCGCCGAAGCGAGTGTTGGCGGTCAGCGTGGCGCCCTGCGGCGTGACCGCCAGCCGGTAACTTTCGTCGCTGCCCGGCAGCGGCTGCGCCGCCATCCGGTCCTTGATCACCACCTTGATCGCCGCGCCGCCCTTCGCTTCACCCGCCGGTGCCAGCGTCCAGCCGGTCTGCAGTTCGATACGCTGGCGCCAGCGCGGCAGCGCGTCGCCCAAGTCGTC
The DNA here is from genome assembly GCF_002935055.1 of Serratia sp. SSNIH1. Lineage (NCBI taxonomy): Bacteria > Pseudomonadati > Pseudomonadota > Gammaproteobacteria > Enterobacterales > Yersiniaceae > Serratia > Serratia sp. SSNIH1. The sequence continues at coordinate 967,893 of NZ_CP026383.1, read as the reverse complement.
ACCCTGGACGCTTAACGACAACTGGTGATCCAAAATCAGCTTGCCCGCCGGTTGCGTCACTTCCACCTGCTGCGGCCAGGGCATCAGCGGCAGATCGCCCGCCGGCTGCGCCAGCGCGCCGCAAGAAAACCATAACGATGAAGCCAGTAGCGTATAACGGAAAGGTCTGTGCATCGGAAATTCCTCAGAGGAAAAAAACAAAATATCCCCAATGAATTTCAAACCACCGCTAGGCGGCAAGCGCCCGCATCCCCAGGCGCTTAGGTCTGCTAAGTAACTGGGGGGCGGGCGTACAGCCAACAACGCGGTGGCTTGAAAGGCGCAGGGGAAAACAGCCAACGCTGTAGATAAAGACGCAGCACAGAACAGATGTCCAACCGTTGCGGTGAAAAAGCGGACGGGATCACAGTTGCCCCCTCCCGGCCGGAGGGGGCGAGCGGGTTATTGCCAGCCGTAGCGGCGCACGAACCAGCCTTTCACGCACTGGGTCAGCACCATGTAACCGGCGAGGATCAGCACCAGCCACGGGAAGTAGCCGAGCGGCAGCGCCTGCAGCTGCAGGAAGCCGGCCAGCGGCGAGAACACCAGGCCGATGCCGGTGGCGATCACCGCCAGCGTCATGATGCACAGCGGCCAGGACGGGCGGCTCTGGATAAACGGAATTTTGCGCGTGCGGATCATGTGCACAATCAGCGTTTGCGACAGCAGCCCTTCCACGAACCAGCCGGACTGGAACAGCGTCTGCATTTCCGGCGTATTGGCCTTGAATACCCACCACATCAGGCTGAAGGTCAGCACGTCGAAGATCGAGCTGATCGGCCCAAAGAACACCATAAACCGCCCCAAATCGGCGGAGTTCCAGCGCTGCGGCTGGGTGATCTGATCGTCGTCGACGTTATCGAACGGGATGGCGATCTGCGAGATGTCGTACATCAGGTTCTGAATCAACAGGTGCAGCGGCAACATCGGCAGGAACGGCAGGAAGGCGCTGGCGATCAGCACGCTGAACACGTTACCGAAGTTGGAGCTGGCGGTCATCTTGATGTATTTCAGCATGTTGGCGAAGGTACGGCGCCCTTCGATTACCCCCTGCTCCAGCACCATCAGGCTTTTTTCCAGCAGGATGATGTCCGCCGCTTCCTTGGCGATGTCCACCGCCGAATCGACGGAGATGCCGATATCGGCCGCGCGCAGCGCCGGCGCGTCGTTGATGCCGTCGCCCATAAAGCCCACCACGTGCCCCTGGCGGCGCAGCAGTTTGACGATGCGCTCCTTGTGCAGCGGCGTCAGCTTGGCGAACACCGTGGTGCGCGCCGCCGCCTGCGCCAGCTGCTCGTCGTCCATCTGCTCGATCTCGCTGCCGCGCAGCAGGTGCTCGGCCGCCAGCCCGACGTCACGGCACACTTTGGCGGCCACCAGCTCGTTGTCGCCGGTGAGGATCTTCACCGTGACGCCGTTCTGTTTCAGCGCCGCCAGCGCCGGCGCGGTGCTCTCCTTCGGCGGATCGAGGAAGGCGACGTAGCCTTCGAGGATCAGATCCGACTCGTCCGCCACGCCGTATTCGTGGGTTTGCGCCGGCAGGATCTTGTTGGCCACCGCCACCACCCGCAGCCCCTGCTGGTTGAGATCGTCGGTGATGCGGCGAATGCGCACCAGCAGCGCCTCGCTGAGCGGGATCACCTCGTCTTCATGGCGCACGTGGCTGCAAATCGCCAGCATCTCTTCCAGCGCGCCCTTGCACACCAGCTCGTGATACTCGTTGTCCTTGGCTACCACCACCGACATGCGGCGGCGCACGAAGTCAAACGGGATCTCATCCACCTTGCGGTAGTGCTGCAGCGCTTCCGGCTGCTGATTTTGCTCCGCGCAGCTCAGCACCGCCACGTCGAGCAGGTTTTTCAGGCCGGTCTGGTAGAAGCTGTTCAGCCAGGCGTAGCGCAACACCCGCTCGCTGCTGGCGCCGAACACGTCGGTATGGCGCTCCAGTACGATCTTGTCCTGGGTCAGGGTGCCGGTCTTGTCGGTGCACAGAATGTCCATGGCGCCGAAGTTTTGGATGGCGTCCAGGCGTTTGACGATCACCTTCTGGCGCGACAGTTTCACCGCCCCTTTGGCCAGCGTCGAGGTGACGATCATCGGCAGCATTTCCGGCGTCAGCCCGACCGCCACCGACAGCGCGAACAGCGCCGCTTCCCACCAGTCGCCCTTGGTGTAGCCGTTGATCAGCAGCACGATCGGCGTCATCACCAGCATAAAGCGGATCAGCAGCCAGCTGACCTTACTGATACCGCTCTGGAAGGCGTTCGGCTGCTCATCCTGGCTGGTGACGCGCTGCGCCAGCTGGCCGAAATAGGTGTTGCCGCCGGTGCCGATCACCATCGCCAGCGCGGTGCCGCTGACCACGTTGGTGCCCATGAAGCACAGGTTCTGGCAATCGAGCGGATCGGCCGCCAACGTCTGCGGCGCCGCGGATTTTTCCACCGGCAGCGATTCGCCGGTCAGCGCCGCCTGGCTGATGAACAGATCCTTGGCCGACAGCACGCGCAGATCCGCCGGGATCATGTCGCCGGCCGCCAGCTTGATGATATCGCCCGGCACCAGCTGCGCGATCGGCAGCTCCACGTGCTCGCTCTTGCCGGTGAGCGCATCGCTGCGGATCACCGTGGCGGTGTTGCTCACCATGGCCTTCAGCGCGTCGGCCGCCCGGTTGGAGCGTGCCTCCTGGATGAAGTTCAGCAGCGTGGAGATCAGCACCATCAGCGCGATCACCAAGGCGCCGGTCAGATCCTCGGTGGCATAAGAAATCATGCCGAGCGCGGTCAGCAGCAGGTTGAACGGGTTGCGGTAGCAGTGCCAGAGGTGCTGCCACCAGGCCTCTTTCTGCTGATCGTCGATGACGTTCTCGCCGCAGCGCTGGCGCACCTGCTCCGCCTCATGGGCGGTGATGCCTTCCGGGTGGCTGTGGAAACGCTCAAACAGCTGCATCGTCTCTGCGGCGGCGCATTCCAGCCGCTGCTGCGCCAGGCCGGCCGGCATATCGCGCGCAGCGCCGCCGACGCTGTCCAGCAGGCTGTCGCGGCGCACCAAACGGCGCGGAAGGCCGCGGGCGAACAGGCCCAGCAGCTGACGGGGGAGTTTTTTCAGTTTCATGGTTCGCACCTCGTCGCCCGGTGCCTCACGGCAGCGGGTAAACGGGGATCGTCATCGGCCGGGCGGATGGCGGGCACGCCAAAAAGCCTCTGCCAATGCAGATCCTTATTCTTTTTTTCAGCAGCAGGAGCGAACGACGAAGCGCGCGCCACCGGTTACCGTGTGTACTTCACCGGTAAAACAGCAGCGCCAGGCGGAGAGGTTTTACCGGTGAACCGAGTGAGTGTCTAAAGCAGTCGGGTCGGGGTCCATATGGGGTATAACCTCCGGTAAAGGGAAAAACAGAGCGGCACGAGCGGCCGTTCATCGCAATGTCACAATCCCGTTTTGCATCAAGATCCGCGTCGGAAAATGAGCTATGCTGACGGGCATTGTTTTACAGGCCTTTATGTTACGCCTGTCCACTTCAACGAAAAGTAAACCATGCAAAACCGGCTGACCATCAAGGACATCGCACGCCTGAGCGGCGTAGGCAAATCCACCGTCTCACGCGTGCTGAACAATGAAGGCAGCGTGAGCCCGCAAACCCGCGAACGGGTGGAAGCGGTGATCCGTCAGCAAGGGTTTACCCCCTCCAAGTCGGCGCGCGCCATGCGCGGCCAGAGCGACAAGGTGGTGGGCATCATCGTTTCCCGTCTCGATTCACCGTCGGAAAACCAGGCGGTGCGCACCATGCTGCCGCTGCTGTATCAGCAGGGCTTCGACCCGATCGTGATGGAGAGCCAGTTCGAAACCCGCCTGGTGCAGGAGCACCTGCACGTGCTGCGCCAGCGCAACGTCGACGGGGTGATCCTGTTCGGTTTCACCGGCCTGACTGCGGCGATGCTCAAACCGTGGCAGGAAAAAATGGTGGTGATGGTGCGTGAATACGACGGCTTTTCGTCCGTCTGCTACGACGACGCCGGCGCGGTGAACCTGCTGATGGACCGCCTGCACCAGCAAGGGCACCGGCATATCGGCTATCTGGGGGTGCAGCTCAGCGACGCCACCACCGGCCAGCGCCGCTATCAGGCCTACCTCGACGCCTGTGAACGCCTCAAGCTCACGCCGCGCGCCACGCTGGGCGAGCTGAGCTACCAGAGCGGTTTCCAGCACGCCGCCGAAGTGATCGACTCGCACACCAGCGCGCTGATCTGCGCTTCCGACAGCATCGCCCTGGGGGCGATCAAATACCTTCAGCAACAGCCGGCGCACGCCATTCAGGTGTGCGCCATCGGCAACACCCCGCTGCTCAGCTTCCTGTTCCCCGATACCCTGTCGGTCGAGTTCGGCTACGGCAGCGCCGGCCTGCTGGCGGCGCAGCAGCTGCTGGCGCAGCTCAGCGGCGAACAGGGGATCCGCCGCCTGGTGGTGCCCAGCAAACTTTCCTGACGAACTGCTTGGAATTTGACCATTTTTTGTCATTTTGTGATCCTCGCCCCAAACCGGGAACGTTCCCATTTCATTCAAAAAGCCGAGTGGCTAAGCTTTGATGATTACTCAGTCAACACCTCTGCAGGTATCCCATAATGAGCAAAGTAAAACAGCAGGATATTGATCGCCTGATTGTTTTGGTCGGCGGCCGCGAGAACATCGCCACCGTCAGCCATTGCATTACCCGGCTGCGTTTCGTCCTCAATGACCCCAGCAAGGCCAGCCCCAAAGAAATCGAAGAGCTGCCGATGGTCAAAGGTTGCTTCACCAACGCCGGGCAGTTCCAGGTGGTGATCGGCACCGACGTCGGCGACTACTATCAGGCGCTGATCGCCAGCACCGGCGTCAACGAGGCCGACAAAGAACAGGCCAAGGTCGCCGCGCGCCAGAACATGACCTGGACCGAGCGCACCATCTCCCACTTCGCCGAGATCTTCTTCCCGCTGCTGCCGGCGCTGATCAGCGGCGGTCTGATCCTCGGCTTCCGCAACGTGATCGGCGACATCCCGATGTCCGGCGGCCAAACGCTGGCGCAGATGCACCCGGCGTGGAAAACCGTTTACGACTTCCTGTGGCTGCTCGGTGAAGCGATCTTCATGTTCCTGCCGGTGGCCATCTGCTGGTCGACGGTGAAAAAGATGGGCGGCACGCCGGTGCTCGGCATCGTGCTGGGCGTCACCCTGGTGTCGCCGCAGCTGATGAACTCCTACCTGCTCGGCCAGCAAACGCCGGAAGTGTGGAACTTCGGCTGGTTCGTTATCCAGAAAGTCGGCTATCAGGCGCAGGTGATCCCGTCGATCCTGGCGGGCATGGCGCTGGGCTGGATCGAAACCCGGCTGAAAAAGATCGTCCCCGACTATCTCTATCTGGTGGTGGTGCCGGTGGTTTCGCTGCTGCTGGCGGTGTTCCTGGCGCACGCGCTGATCGGGCCGTTCGGCCGCATGATCGGCGACGGCGTCGCCTGGGCGGTGAAAGCGGTGATGACCGGCAGCTTCGCCCCGGTGGGCGCCGCGCTGTTCGGCTTCCTGTATGCACCGCTGGTGATCACCGGCGTGCACCAGACCACGCTGGCCATCGACATGCAGATGATCCAGAGCATGGGCGGCACCCCGGTATGGCCGCTGATTGCGCTGTCCAACATCGCGCAGGCCTCGGCGGTGCTCGGCATCATCATCATCAGCCGCAAAGCCAACGAGCGTGAAATTTCAGTGCCGGCGGCGATCTCCGCCTACCTCGGCGTGACCGAACCGGCGATGTACGGCATCAACCTCAAATACCGCTTCCCGATGCTGTGCGCGATGATCGGCTCCGCCATCGCAGGCCTTATCTGCGGCCTGGACGGCGTGATGGCCAACGGCATCGGCGTCGGCGGCCTGCCGGGCATCCTGTCTATCAAGCCGCAGTTCTGGCTGATTTACTCGCTGGCAATTCTGGTGGCGATCGTCATCCCGCTGGTGCTGACCATCATGGTCTACAAGCGCAAGGCCGCCCGCGGCGAGCTGCCGGTTTAATTGACGCAAAATACGCAACATGAATGTAGGGGCTGGAAATACCCTATAGCTTTCGAGCTGCAGCTAGGCGGCAAGGGTGCAACAAATCGGTCGGGAACCGATTTGAACAGCGCCTGCGCTGGCCCAAAGGGCGAGCCTCCGGACGAGGCTCGTAATCCCCAGGAGCTTACTCAAGTAAGTGACTGGGGTGCAGCGCCAGCAGCCAACAACGCTGCAGTTTGAAAGATGAAGGGTACGGGCCCGTTGTCACGATTCAAAGGTATACAGCTATGAACAACCCAACCCCCTGGTGGCAGAACGGCGTCATCTACCAAATTTATCCGAAGAGTTTTCAGGACAGCACCGGCAACGGCTACGGCGATTTGGCCGGCGTGACGCGGCGGCTGGACTATCTGCAGGAGCTGGGCGTCGACGCCATCTGGCTGACGCCGGTCTACGTATCGCCGCAGGTGGACAACGGCTATGACGTGGCGGACTACTGCGCCATCGATCCGGCTTACGGCACCATGGCGGACTTCGAGCAGCTGGTCGCCGCCGCCCACCGGCGCGGCATCCGCATCGTGATGGACATGGTGTTCAACCACACCTCGACCGAGCACCCGTGGTTCAAGGCCGCGCAGGATCGCCACAGCACGTATCGCCAGTTCTACGTCTGGCGCGACGGCGAGGGGGATACGCCACCGAACAACTGGCGCTCCAAGTTCGGCGGCAACGCCTGGCAGTGGCACGCCGACAGCGGCCAGTACTATCTGCACCTGTTCGCCACCGAGCAGGCGGATCTCAACTGGGAACACCCGCCGGTGCGCGAAGAGCTGAAGAAAGTGTGTCAGTTCTGGGCGGATAAAGGCGTCGACGGGCTGCGCCTCGACGTGATCAACCTGGTGTCCAAGCAGCAGGACTTCCCGTCCGACAGCCAGGGCGACGGCCGCCGCTTCTACACCGACGGCCCGCGCATCCACGAGTTCCTGCAGGAGATGAGCCGCGACGTGTTTCAGCCGCGCGGCCTGATGACGGTGGGCGAGATGTCCTCCACCACGCTCGAGCATTGCCGGCAGTACGCGGCGCAGAGCGGCGAAGAGCTGTCGATGACCTTCAACTTCCACCACCTGAAGGTGGACTACGCCGGCGGCGAAAAATGGACGCGGGCGGCGCCGGATTATGTGGCGTTAAAGCAGATCTTCTGCCACTGGCAGCAAGGAATGCATAACCGCGCCTGGAACGCGCTGTTCTGGTGCAACCACGATCAGCCGCGCATCGTGTCGCGCTTCGGCGATGAAGGCGCACTGCGGGTGCCGGCCGCCAAAATGCTGGCGATGGTGCTGCACGGCATGCAGGGCACGCCTTATATCTACCAGGGTGAAGAGATCGGCATGACCAACCCCGGCTTCCGCGCCATCGAGCAGTATCGCGACGTGGAAAGCCTGAACATGTACGCAGAACTTAGCGCCCAGGGCCGCAGCGACGCCGAACTGCTGGCGATCCTGGCCGACAAATCGCGCGACAACGGCCGCACGCCGATGCAGTGGAGCGCCGCGCCGCACGCCGGTTTCACCACCGGCACGCCGTGGATCGGCTGCGCCGAGAACTACCCGCAGATCAACGCCGACGCGGCGCTGGCCGATCTCGACTCGGTGTTTTACGCCTACCGCCAGCTGATCACCCTGCGCAAGCAGTATCCGCTGCTGACCCACGGCGACTATCAGGATCTGGCGCCGGATCACCCGGCGCTGTGGTGCTATCAGCGCAGCTGGAACGGCCAGCGCCTGCTGGTGGTGGCCAACCTGAGCCGCGAGCCGCTGGCCTGGGCGGCGGAAGGCGTGGAAGCCTCCGCCCAGTGGCGCCCGCTGATGAGCAACTACAGCGACTCGGCGGATCAGCCGCAGGCGCTGACGCTGCGGCCGTTCGAAGCGGTGTGGTGGCTGCTCGAAGACTGACCCCGCAGGGCGCGGCGAGCGCTGCGCCCTACAATGTCCCCATCAGCGCCACCACCCCGGCGGCCGCTTGCGCCAACTGCTCATCGCTCATGTCGGTCACGCCCTGCACCAGATACGGCGGCAGATAATCCATGCCGGTCAGGTTAGCCAGCGCGTGGAACGGCAGCAGCAGATCCTGCACCGGATAGCGGTTGTAGCCTGCCGGTGTGTAGGCCTGCGCGTTGCCGCCGGTGCTCACCACCAGCTGCAGCGGCTTGCCGTGCAGTTTGGTGCCCTCGCTGCCGTAGGCGAAACCATAGGTTAATACCGCGTCCTGCCATTCGCGCAGGATCGCCGGCGAGCTGTACCAGAAAAACGGGAACATCATCACCACCGCATCGTGGCTTTCCAGCAGTGCCTGTTCGCGCGCCACGTCGATGCGGTAATCCGGGTAAGCGCGGATCAGCTCGTGCACGGTCACGTTAGGCAGCGGGCGCACGGCCTCGATCAGCGCCTGGTTGATGCGCGACTCGTCGGGGGTGCGGTGGGCGGTTAACACTAAAATGCGTGACATAAATGATTCCTTGAACGTAAAGAAGATGAGGCATTTTTCCATTTCTGCCGCTTCGGGTGTAGGCTGTTCAAGGTCACTTCAATTTCAACCGAAAGTATCAACCACTATGTCGCTGCCCTTTGACGTGCACCGCCTGCTGCCGGCCTTCCTCGCCGCCGCGCAGGCGCAAAATTTCTCCGCCGCCGCACGCCAGCTGGGCGTCACGCCGGCGGCGGTCAGCAAAAATATCCGCGCGCTGGAAGAGAAGCTGGCGCTGCGGCTGTTTCAGCGCAACACCCACAACGTGCTGCTGACCGACGAGGGCAAAGCGCTGCTGGCGCAGGTGGCGCCGCTGTGGCAGGCGTTGGCGGCGACGCTGGAAAGCGCCGGCGGCGAACGGCAGGCGCCGGCCGGGGTGGTGCGCGTCACGATGATCCCCGGCTTCGGCCGCCAGATGCTGATGCCGTTGATCCCGCAATTTCTGGCACGCTACCCGCAGATCGATCTCGATCTGTCGCTGGATGCCCGGGTGGTGAATCTGGTGGGCGAAGGCTTCGACGTCGGCATCGGCAGCCGGGTCGATCCCGACAGCCGGCTGGTGGCGCGCCCGCTCTACCCGATGCACATGGCACTGGCGGCGTCGCCCGACTATCTGGCGCGGTACGGTGAACCGCAAACGCCGCACGACCTGCTGCGGCACGACTGCCTGCGGCACCGCAACCCCAGCAACGGCCGCCACGTCAAATGGCAGCTGCGCCATCAGGGCGAAACGCTGGCGCTGGATTTGAACGGCCGATTGGTGGTGAGCCGCCCGGAAATGTTGCTGGATGCGGCGCTGGCCGGGCTGGGCATCGTCAACCTGGCGCGCTGGTACCTTGAAAAGCACTTCGAGCAGGGCACGCTGCGGCCTGTGCTGGCGGAGTGCTGGCCGCGCCCGGTGCAGCTGTGGCTCTATTACGCCTCGGCGGATCTGCCGCCGCGGGTACGCGTCTGGGTGGATTTTCTGCTGGAACATTTTCGCGATCGGCCGGCGGGCGATTGACGACTGTTCAGCTTGCGCACGCTCTTCCGTTTTCCTTGTTCTACATCAAAAGAATCTCGCCAATATCTATATATAGTGCATTAAGAATTGCGAACACCTATATATAGTAGTTATCCACAAAATCATCCACACGCCGCCACAGCCCTTGCGCGCTGCGGCTTTGCCCTGTGGATAAGCGAAATTTGACGGTTGCTCGCCACGCCAGGCGGGTATGAACGCTCCCTCGGGGAACAAGGAGTACAACGTGAAACCAGTAGTGATTAAGCGGGACGGTTGCCAGGTACCTTTTGACGAAGCGCGCATCGCGCAGGCCATCGAGCGCGCCGCGCTGGCGGTGGGCGTGGTCGACGCCGACTACTGCGCCACCGTCGCCCGCGTGGTCGCTCAGCGCATGGAGCAGCAGCCGCGCGTCGATATCCACGAGATCCAGCAGGCGGTGGAAAACCAGCTGATGGCCGGCGAGTACAAACAGCTGGCGCGCGCCTATATCGAATACCGCCACGATCGCGACGTGGCGCGCGAGCTGCGCGGCCGCCTGAACCAGGAAATTCGCGGCCTGGTCGAGCAGAGCAACCGCGCGCTGCTGAACGAGAACGCCAACAAGGACAGCAAGGTGATCCCCACCCAGCGCGACCTGCTGGCGGGCATCGTCGCCAAACACTACGCCAAGCAACATATCCTGCCACGCGACGTGGTGCTGGCCCATGAACGCGGCGAAATTCACTACCACGATCTCGACTACTCGCCGTTCTTCCCGATGTTCAACTGCATGCTGATCGATCTGAAAGGCATGCTGACCAACGGCTTCAAGATGGGCAACGCCGAAATCGAGCCGCCGAAGTCGATCTCCACCGCCACCGCCGTGACCGCGCAGATCATCGCCCAGGTCGCCAGCCATATTTATGGCGGCACCACCATCAACCGCATCGATGAAATCCTGGCGCCGTTCGTCGACGAGAGCTTCCGCAAACACCTGCAGGTGGCGGAAGAGTGGCAGATCCCGGACGCCAAAGGCTATGCCATGGCGCGCACCGAGAAAGAGTGTTACGACGCCTTCCAGTCGCTGGAGTACGAGGTCAACACCCTGCACACCGCCAACGGCCAGACGCCGTTCGTCACCTTCGGCTTCGGCCTCGGCACCAGCTGGGAGTCGCGCCTGATCCAGCGCTCGATCCTGAAAAACCGCATCGCCGGGCTGGGCAAAAACCGCAAGACCGCCGTGTTCCCTAAACTGGTGTTCGCCATCCGCGACGGCCTCAACCACCAGTACGGCGATCCGAACTACGACATCAAACAGCTGGCGCTGGAGTGCGCCAGCAAGCGCATGTACCCGGACATCCTCAACTACGATCAGGTGGTGAAGGTCACCGGCTCGTTCAAAACGCCGATGGGCTGCCGCAGCTTCCTCGGCACCTACGAGCAGGACGGCGAGCTGGTGCACGACGGCCGCAACAACATCGGCGTCATTAGCCTCAACCTGCCGCGCATCGCGCTGGAGGCGATGGGCGATGAGTCGCTCTTCTGGGCGCTGCTGGATCAGCGCCTGCAGCTGGCGAAAAAGGCCCTGATGACGCGCATCGCCCGGCTGGAAGGCATCAAGGCGCGGGTGGCGCCAATCTTGTACATGGAAGGCGCCTGCGGCGTGCGGCTCAAGGCCGACGACAACATCGCCGACATCTTCAAGCACGGCCGCGCCTCGATTTCGCTGGGCTACATCGGCCTGCACGAGACCATCAACGCGCTGTTCGGCGGCGAAAATCACGTGTATGACGACGAGGCGCTGCGCGCCAAAGCGGTGGCGATCGTCGCGCGCCTGCGCGCCGCCGTCGACGCCTGGAAAGACGAGACCGGCTACGGCTTCAGCCTCTACAGCACGCCGAGCGAAAACCTGTGCGATCGCTTCTGCCGGCTGGACACCGCCGATTTCGGCGTGGTGCCGGGCGTCACCGATAAGGGCTATTACACCAACAGCTTCCACCTTGACGTGGAGAAGAAGGTCAATCCGTACGACAAGCTGGACTTCGAAGCGCCCTACCCGCCGTTGGCCAGCGGCGGCTTCATCTGCTACGGCGAATACCCGAACCTGCAGCATAACCTGAAGGCGCTGGAAGACGTGTGGGACTACAGCTACAGCCGGGTGCCTTACTACGGCACCAACACGCCGATCGACGAGTGCTACGAATGCGGCTTCACCGGTGAATTCTCCTGCACCAGCAAAGGCTTCACCTGCCCGAAATGCGGCAACCACGACTCGGCCAAGGTCTCGGTCACCCGCCGGGTGTGCGGCTACCTCGGCAGCCCCGATGCCCGGCCGTTCAACGCCGGCAAGCAGGAAGAGGTGAAACGCCGGGTGAAACACCTCGGCAACGGGCAGCTCGGCTGAAAGCGCCGCGCAGCCTATGCAGAAGCCTGTTCATCAGGCGTGATTGTCGCAGCCGGTTTGCCTTCGGCCAGCGCGCACCAACCGGAGCGTACACGCAGTACGTGAGGATTGGCAGCACTGCCTGGAGGCAAAATGGCCAGTAAAATAGCCTGATGGGCAGGCCTCACATGAATTATCACCAGTATTACCCAATCGACGTCGTCAACGGCCCCGGCACCCGCTGCACGCTGTTTGTCGCCGGCTGCGTGCACCAGTGCCCCGGTTGCTACAACAAAAGTACCTGGCGGCTCAACGCCGGCCAGCCGTTTACCCCGGCGCTGGAAGACCGCATCATCGCCGATCTGAACGATACGCGCGTGCCGCGCCAGGGGCTGTCGCTCTCCGGCGGCGATCCGCTGCACCCGGCCAACGTGCCGAGCATCTTAACGCTGGTGAAACGGGTGCGCGCCGAGTGCCCCGGCAAGGATATCTGGCTGTGGACCGGCTACCGGCTGGCGGAGCTGGACGCGCAGCAAATGCAGGTGGTGGACAGGATCAATGTGCTGATCGACGGCAAGTTCGTGCAGGATTTGAAAGACCCGGCGCTGATCTGGCGCGGCAGCAGCAACCAGGTGGTGCATAGGTTGCGTTGACAACGCTAGTTTGGAAATTTCTCACGCTGGTGGGCAATCGAGAAAACCTTAATAACATCATCGACGATGATATACACCAGCAACAGGGAGGCCTTGTTAATTAGCAACTTACGTGCCTTCCCATACCAAGGCTTACCTAACTCAGGATGATCCAGCAAACGCTTTACCGCTTTATCTATCTCGTTATCAGCCTGCACTGCCGCCTGTGGATTGAAAATATAAAGAAACTCAAAAATACGTTCCCTGTCCCGTAGCGCTGCATTATCCCATTCGATACGCATAACGATCCCTATTTTCGGTCGTATTTCGCTCTAATTTTTGCCTTAAAGGCATCCATGCTTTCTTCAACTTCTTGTTGGCTAAGGTAGACAGCATTACCCTCATGCAGACGGGAAAAAGCTGCATCCACCTTATCTTTCAACCAATTTTCGTGCTCCTCCGCGGCCCGTTGCTCATCAGCCATTTGCTCCGCCAAACGGCGGCAGGCTTCACTCAATGTCGTTCCTTTAGCTTCCGCGGCCTTTTGCGCCAAACGCTTGGTTTCATCTTCGATGCGAAACTGGATGCGACTTTCCATCTTTGCTCCTCCTGCAATCACACGATGGCGACACTAAATCTTGAACAGAAACGTTAGCACATTTGTGACAACGATATCGAGATAAACGGTCGTTTTTCGAACATTTTACACCAACCCCATCCCCACCACGCCGGTCAGCACACCGCACAGCGCCACCAGCGCCGCCGTCAGGCACAGCGCCCGGGCGGAGAAGGCTTTGTTGAGCATCAGCAGCGAAGGCAGGCTGACCGCCGGCAAGGTCATCAGCAGCGCCAGCGCCGGGCCGGCGCCCATGCCCGCCAGCATCATGGTCTGCACGATCGGGATTTCCGCCGCGGTGGGGATAACGAACAGGCAGCCGACGATCGCCAGGCCGATGATCCACAGCAGGCTATTGTCAACGGCGCCGTCGGCGTGTGGGAACAGCCAGACCCGCGCCGCCCCCAGCGCCAGCACCGCCAGCACATAGATCGGGATGGTCGACCAAAACAGCGCCCACAGCGCTTTGCCCCAGCGGGCGAGGAACGGCCGCTCGTCGCTCTGCGTCGTCATCAGCGGCGGCTGCGGCGCGGCGGGCTGCGGGTCGTTGGCGGTCACGCGCTGCACCAGCCAGGCGATGCCCAGCACCATCACCACGCCCGCCACCAGGCGGATGGCGGCGAACGGCCAACCGAGCACAAACCCCATGAACACCAGCGTCGCCGGGTTCAATACCGGGTTGGCGAGCCAAAAGGCCAGCGCGGCGCCGCTGGATACCGACTGGCGGCGCATGCCGGCGGCAACCGGTGCGGCGCAGCAGGTGCACATCATGCCCGGCAGCGCGATCAGCGCCCCCAGTACGGTGCCGGAAAAACGCCGGTGGCCGAGCGTGCGCGCCAGCCAGTCGCGCGGGATCAGCACCTGCACCAGAGAACCTAGCAGTACCCCGAGCAGCGCCGCCTTCCACACCGCGGTGAAGTAGACCAGCGCGTACTGCCAGGCCGCCAGCCAGGGGCTGGCGGCGCCGTCGGCAAGGATCGATTTGCCGATCGAGTGGCTGTCCGCCGCCACGAAGGCCTTGCCGTAGTAAGGCTGCCATTTGACGTAGTAGAGGCCGACGGCCACCACCAGCAGAAACAGGATCGGTTTCCACAGCGGCCAGGCGCGTGGGGCGTGTTCAGGGGCGTTCAGCGGTTGCGGCATGGTAGCGGCCAGAGTCAGTCAACAGTGGCGCCAGCATAGCGCGCCGCCGCCGCCCGTGCACGCCCGGGCTGTCCTAAATAGTTCATCTGTTCGCCACCGCCGCGTAACGCGATTGTCATCTGCGCCCGGCACCATGATGCCAACTTGAAAACCACAGGGTAGACGCACGATGAAACGCACCGCTTCCGCCTTCATCGCACCGCCATCGGCATGACGAGGTTTTTATTATGATGGAGTTATCTAGACATCCGACCACTTACCCCACCCGCTATCAGCAGATCGCCGCACAGCTGGAACAGGAGCTGCGCACGCAATACCGCTGCGGCGACTACCTGCCTTCGGAACAGCAGCTGGCCGAGCGTTACCAGGTCAATCGCCACACGCTGCGCCGCGCGGTGGATCAGCTGGTAGAGCGCGGCTGGCTGCAGCGCCGCCACGGCGTCGGCATTCTGGTGCTGATGCGGCCTTACGACTACCCGCTGCACGCCAACACCCGCTTCAGCCAGAACCTGTTCGAGCAGGGCAGCCACCCCACCAGTGAGCGCTTACTCGCTGTCTTGCGCCCGTGCAATGGGCATGTCGCCAGCGCACTCTCGCGGGAAGAAGGCGAAATGGTGATCCACCTGCGCACCCTGCGCCGGGTCAACGGCGTGCCGATGAGCGTGATCGACCATTATCTGCCCGATCTGGACTGGTGGCCGGCGCTGCAGCAGTTCCACAGCGGTTCGCTGCACCAGTTTATCGAACAGCACCTGCAGCAGCCGCTGACCCGCCGCCAGACGCGCATCAGCGCGCGCCGCGCGCAGGCCAAAGAGAGCCGGCTGCTGGAGATCGCCACCCACGCGCCGCTGCTGTGCGTGCGCACCCTTAACGTCCGCAGCGGCGGCGAAGACGTGGCGGAATACTCCGTCAGCCTGGCCCGCGCCGACATGATTGAACTGACGATGGAGCACTGAATGCAAGCCTTAGAGTCGAGACAACGCTGGATGTCGGTGCTGGCGCACAGCCGGCCCGAACAGCTGCGCAGCCACTGGCAGGCGCTGAACCTCAGCCCGGGTTACCGCAGCATCCGCGCGCCGGAGATCGGCCTGACTCAGCTGCAGGGGCGCATGGGCGCCACCGGCCGCCGCTTCGTGCTGGGGGACATGACGGTCACTCGCGCGGTGGTGCAGCTGGACAACGGCGGCTACGGCTACAGCTATATCGCCGGGCGCGACAAGGCGCACGCCGAGCTGTGTGCGCTGGCCGATGCGCTGCTGCAACAGCCGGAACACGGCGAACGCCTGCAACAACAGCTGATTGCGCCGCTGGCCGCGCTGCAGCACGAACAGCGCCAGCTGCGCGCCCGGGCGATCGCCGCCAGCCGGGTGGATTTCTTTACGCTGGTGCGAGGGGATTAAGCCATGAGTTTATTGACCGGTTTTGAGCAACCGATAGACCAATCGCAGCACGCTTTCCGTTTGATTCTTAAAGCGTTGAGCGAACCGGGCCACCGGGTGACGCTGCCGGGCGGCCCGGCCTGGGCGCCGCTGAACGCCGCCAGCACCGCCGCGCTGCTGACGCTGGCCGATCAGGAAACGCCGCTGCAGCTGTGTGCGGCGCTTAAAAGTGAGCAAGTGCTAACAAACATTCGTTTTCACAGCGGTGCGCCGCTGGCCGCCACGGCGCAGGAGGTCTGTTTTGCCCTGTTCGATGAGCAGCTGCAGGCCGCCGATCTGCAGGCGTTGCCGCACGGCACTGAAATCTCGCCGGAGTTCGGCGCCACGGTCATCGTGCAGCTCGGCGAGCTGGTGAACGGCACCGCGCTGCGCCTGACCGGCCCCGGCATCGAGAGCCAACGCCTGATTGCGCCGCGCCTGCCGCCGGCGCTGCTGGATTATCTGGTCAACCGTCCGCAGCGCTTCCCGCTGGGGCTGGATATTTTGCTGACCTGCGGCGATCGCCTGCTGGCGATCCCGCGGACCACCCGCGTGGAGGTGTGCTGATGTACGTAGCGGTAAAAGGGGGCGAAAAAGCCATTGAGGCCGCCCATCAGCTGCAGGAACAGCTGCGGCGCGGCGACGACGCGCTGCCGGCGATCGGCGCGGAACAAATCGAACAGCAGCTGGGCCTGGCGGTGGATCGGGTGATGACCGAAGGCGGCATCTACGATCGCGAGCTGGCGGCGCTGGCCATCAAACAGGCCAGCGGCGATCTGGTGGAGGCGATCTTCCTGCTGCGCGCCTATCGCACCACCCTGCCGCGCCTGGCGGTCAGCGAGCCGCTGGCCAGCGAAAACATGCGGCTGGAGCGGCGCATCTCGGCGGTTTACAAGGACTTGCCCGGCGGGCAGGTGCTGGGGCCGACCTACGACTACACCCACCGGCTGCTGGACTTCGCGCTGCTGGCGGAAGGCGAGGCGCCGCGCGCGCCGCAGGCCGACGAACCGCTGCCGGACAACTGCAGCCACGTGTTCGATCTGCTGTGCCGCCAACAGCTGGCGCGCGAGGAACAGGACGACGGCAGCACGCCGGACGACATTACCCGCAACCCGCCGGTTTACCCCTGCTCGCGCTCGGCGCGTCTGCAGCAGCTGGTGCGCGGCGACGAAGGTTTTCTGCTGGCGCTCGGCTACGCCACCCAGCGCGGCTACGGCCGCAACCACCCGTTCGCCGGCGAGATCCGCACCGGCCACGTTTCGGTGGAGATCGTGCCTGAAGAGCTCGGTTTCGCCATCGATATCGGCGAAATCCTGCTGACCGAGTGCGAAATGGTCAACGGCTTCGTCGATCCAAAGGACCACCCGCCGCACTTCACCCGCGGTTACGGGCTGGTGTTCGGCCGCGCCGAACGCAAGGCGATGGCGATGGCGCTGGTGGACCGCGCATTGCAAAGCCCGGACTACGGCGAAGGCGTCGCCGGCCCGGCGCAGGACGAAGAGTTCGTGCTGGCCCACGCCGACAACGTCGAGGCCGCCGGCTTCGTCTCCCATCTCAAGCTGCCGCACTACGTCGACTTCCAGGCCGAACTGGCGCTGCTCAAGCGGCTGCGCCAGGAATACAGCGAGCGTCAGGAGGCCCGCGATGAGTGAAGTATTGATCGGCTATAACCTCGGTTATCTGGACGAGCAGACCAAGCGCATGATCCGCCGCGCCATCCTCAAGGCGGTGGCGATCCCCGGCTATCAGGTGCCGTTCGGCGGCCGCGAGATGCCGATGCCCTACGGCTGGGGCACCGGCGGCATTCAGCTCACCGCCAGCGTCATCGGCCGCGCCGACGTGCTGAAGGTGATCGACCAGGGCGCCGACGACACCACCAACGCGGTGTCGATCCGCCGCTTCTTCCAGCGCGTCGCCGGGGTGGAAACCACCGAACGCACGCCGGAGGCCACGCTGATCCAGACCCGTCATCGCATTCCGGAAACCGCGCTGCGCGAAGACCAGATCCTGATCTATCAGGTGCCGATCCCGGAGCCGCTGCGCTTTATCGAACCGCGCGAAACCGAGACCCGCAAGATGCACGCGCTGGAGGAGTACGGCGTGATGCAGGTGAAGCTGTATGAAGACATCGCGCGCTACGGCCACATCGCCACCACCTACGCCTACCCGGTGAAGGTCAACGATCGCTACGTGATGGATCCGTCGCCGATCCCGAAATTCGACAACCCGAAAATGCACATGATGCCGGCGCTGCAGTTGTTCGGCGCCGGGCGCGAGAAACGCATCTATGCCCTGCCGCCGTTCACCAAGGTGGAGAGCCTGGACTTCGACGACCATCCGTTCAGCGTGCAGCAGTGGGACGAACCCTGCGCGCTGTGCGGCTCGCGCCACAGCTACCTGGACGAGGTGGTGCTCGACGATCAAGGCAACCGCATGTTCGTCTGTTCGGACACCGACTACTGCCGGCAGCAGCTGGCGCAATCTTCGCAAGAGGCGCAGCACTGATGACTTCCACCCCTTTGAGCACCACTCCGCTGCTGTCGGTGAACCGGCTCACCCACCTGTACGCCCCCGGCAAGGGCTTCAGCGACGTGTCGTTCGACATCTACCCCGGCGAAGTGCTGGGCATCGTCGGCGAATCCGGCTCCGGCAAAACCACGCTGCTGAAATCGATCTCGGCGCGGCTGGCGCCGCAGCGCGGGCAGATCCTTTACCGCCCACAGGCGGGCCAGGAACAGGATCTGTACGCCATGGCGGAGAGCGATCGCCGCCGCCTGCTGCGCACCGACTGGGGCGTGGTGCACCAGCACCCGCTCGACGGGCTGCGGCCGCAGGTCTCCGCCGGCGGCAACATCGGCGAGCGGCTGATGGCCATCGGCCAGCGCCACTATGGCGACATTCGCCGCCAGGCCGGCCAGTGGCTGGAAGACGTCGAAATCCCGCTGTCGCGCCTCGACGATCTGCCGACCACCTTCTCCGGCGGCATGCAGCAGCGGCTGCAAATCGCCCGCAACCTGGTCACCCACCCCAAGCTGGTGTTTATGGATGAGCCGACCGGCGGGCTGGACGTATCGGTGCAGGCGCGCCTGCTCGATCTGCTGCGCAACCTGGTGGTGGAAATGCAGCTGGCGGCGGTGATCGTCACCCACGATCTCGGCGTAGCGCGGCTGCTGGCCCACCGCCTGCTGGTGATGAAACAGGGCGAAGTGGTGGAGAGCGGCCTGACCGACCGGGTGCTGGACGATCCACACCATCCTTACACCCAGCTGCTGGTTTCTTCGGTGCTGTCGTAACCCAAGGCGATAACAGATGACTATGCAAATCCGAGTTGAACATCTCAGTAAAACCTTCGTGCTGCACCAGCAGTACGGCACCCGCCTGCCGGTGCTGCACGACGCCAACCTGACGGTCCACGGCGGCGAATGCGTGGTGCTGCACGGCCACTCCGGCAGCGGCAAATCCACCCTGCTGCGCTCGCTGTACGCCAACTACCTGCCGGACAGCGGCCATATCTGGATCAACCACCAGGGCGACTGGCTGGACATGGTCAGCGCCGATGCGCGCCAAATTCTGGCGGTGCGCCGCCATACGCTGGGCTGGGTCAGCCAGTTCCTGCGGGTGATCCCGCGCATCAGCGCGCTGGAGGTGGTGATGCAGCCGCTGCTGGAACAGGGCGTCGAGCGCGCCGAGTGCCGCGAACGCGCCGAAGCGCTGCTCGCTGCGCTCAACGTGCCGCAGCGCCTGTGGCCGCTGGCGCCGTCCACCTTCTCCGGCGGCGAGCAGCAGCGGGTAAACATCGCGCGCGGCTTTATCGTCGATTACCCCATCCTGTTGCTGGACGAACCAACCGCCTCGCTCGACAGCCGCAACAGCGCGGCGGTGGTGCAGCTTATCGAACGCGCCAAGGCGCGCGGCGCGGCGATCGTCGGCATTTTTCACGATGAAGGCGTTCGCCAACAGGTCGCCGACCGGCTTTATGACATGCAGGCGCCGCAGGCGCTGGAGGCCCTCTGATGATCGTCAATAACGTTAAGCTGGTGCTGGATGACCAGGTGGTGCAAGGCTCGCTGGAGATGCAGGACGGCGTGATCCGCAGCTTCACCGACGGCCCGAGCCGGCTGCCGCAGGCGCTGGACGGCGACGGCGGCTGGCTGCTGCCGGGGCTGATCGAGCTGCATACCGACAACCTGGACAAGTTCTTCACCCCGCGTCCGAACGTTGACTGGCCGGCCCATTCGGCGATGAGCAGCCATGACGCGCTGATGGTGGCCAACGGCATCACCACGGTACTGGACGCGGTGGCGATCGGCGACGTGCGCGACGGCGGCCACCGGCTGGAAAACCTGCAGAAGATGATCGATGCGGTGATCCACAGCCAGCGCGCCGGGGTGAACCGCGCCGAGCACCGGCTGCACCTGCGCTGCGAGCTGCCGCACGAGAGCACCCTGCCGCTGTTCGAACAGCTGATGGACAAGCCGGGCGTGTCGCTGGTGTCGCTGATGGACCACTCGCCGGGCCAGCGCCAGTTCGCCTCGCGCGAAAAATACCGCGAATATTATCAGGGCAAATACCACCTCAACGACCAGCAGATGAGCGAGTACGAGGAGGAGCAGGTCGCCCTGTCCGCCCGCTGGGCCGCGCCGAACCGCGAGGCGATCGCCGCCCACTGCCGCGCCCGCCGCATCTCGCTGGCCAGCCATGACGACGCCACCGCCGCGCACGTGGCCGAGTCCTGCGCGCTGGGCAGCGCCATCGCCGAATTCCCCACCACCGAGGCGGCCGCCCGCGCCTCGCACCAGCAGGGCCTGCAGGTGCTGATGGGCGCGCCGAACATCGTGCGCGGCGGTTCCCACTCCGGCAACGTGGCGGCGCACCACTTGGCGGCGCTGGGGGTGCTGGATATTCTCTCTTCCGATTATTACCCGGCCAGCCTGCTGGACGCGGCGTTTCGCCTCGCGGCGGACGAGCGCAACGCCTACGATCTGCCCCAGGCGGTGCGCATGATCACCCGCAACCCGGCGCGGGCGCTGGATCTGCAGGATCGCGGCACCCTCGCCGAAGGATTGCGGGCGGATCTGGTGCTGGCGCGGCCGCACGGTGAGCACGTTTACGTGCAGAACGTGTGGCGCCAGGGCAGGCAGGTGTTCTGATGGCGCGGCTCATCTACCTGATGGGGCCTTCCGGCGCAGGCAAGGACAGCCTGCTGGCCGCGCTGCGGGCCGACGCCGACAGTGCGCCGCTGGTGGCGCATCGTTACATCACCCGGCCGGCGGACGCCGGCTGCGAGAATCATATTGCGCTGAGCGAACCGGAATTTCTGCGCCGCCGCGCCAAGGGGCTGTTCGCGCTCGACTGGCAGGCCCACCAACAGCACTACGCGTTCGGGATCGAAGTGGATCTTTGGCTGCTGCAGGGGATCGACGTGGCGGTCAACGGTTCGCGCGCCCACCTGCCGCAGGCGCAGCAGCGCTATGGTGCGCAGCTGCTGCCGGTGTGTCTGCAGGTCAGCGCCGCGATCCTGCGCCGGCGCCTGCAGGATCGCGGGCGAGAAAGCGCCGAACAGATCGAGCAGCGGCTGGCGCGGGCGGCGGAATATCAGCAGAGTCTGCCCGCCGGCTGCCGGGTGCTGCACAACGATGGCCCACTCGACGACACCCTGGCGGCGCTGCTGGCGCTGCTGCCTACCGCCACCCGACAAGCTCAGGACGCGACGCCATGAACGACTTTGCCCAGCCGAAAATCGGCGACAACGTGACCCTTAACCGCACCCGGCTCGGCCAATATGTGCATCTGGCCGACGATGCGATCCTGGAAGAGGTGGAGATGGGGGACTACTCCTACACCGCCGGGCACAACCAGATCTTTTACGCCACTATCGGCAAGTTCGTCTCCATTGCTTCCTATGCGCGCATCAATCCCGGCAACCACCCGACCTACCAGCGCATCGCGCAGCACCACTTCACCTATCGCGCCTCCGAATACGGGCTGGGGGAAGACGACGCGGCGTTCTTCGACTGGCGGCGCGAGCACCACGTCACCGTCGGCCACGACGTGTGGATCGGCCATAACGCCATCCTGATGCCGGGCGTCAGCGTCGGCAACGGCGCGGTGATCGGCAGCGCGGCGGTGGTCACCAAGGACGTGGAGCCTTACAGCATCGTCGCCGGCGTGGCGGCCAAAAAGATCGGCATGCGCTTCGACGATGCGCTGATAGAGCGTATCGAACGCAGCCAGTGGTGGCACTGGGATCACGCCACGTTGCAGGCGCGGCTGGCGGATTTTCGCGACATCAACCGCTTTGCGCAGAAGTACCTTTAACGGAGGGGAGCGATGCAACTGACCTTTCTCGGCACCGGCGGCGCGCAGCAGGTGCCGGTGTTCGGCTGCGACTGCCTGATCTGCCAACGGGCGCGGCGCGAGCCGGCATTTCGGCGGCGAGCGTGCAGCGCCATGCTTAACTATCAGGGGGAAACGACCTTATTGGATGCGGGATTGCCGGCTTTGGAGCGGCGGTTTTCGGCGGGGCAAATTCAACGTTTTTTACTGACACATTACCACATGGATCACGTTCAGGGGTTATTTCCTTTGCGTTGGGGGTGCGGAAATTCCATTCCGGTGTATGGCCCGCCGGATGAACAGGGCTGCGATGACCTGTTCAAACACCCCGGCATTCTGGCGTTTCAGCCGCCGCTGGCGCCCTTTGCCACCGTCGAGCTGGGCGGCATGCGCATCACCCCGCTGCCGCTGCAACACTCCAAACTGACCCACGGCTATCTGATCCAGGCGGCGGGCGCTGCGCTGGCCTACCTGACCGACACCGTCGGCCTGCCGCCGGCCACCGCCGACTATCTGCAAAACGTGGCGCTGGATCTGCTGGTGCTCGATTGCAGCCTGCCGCCTCAGCCGCAGGCGCCGCGCAACCACAACGATCTGACCCGCGCGCAGGAGACGCAGCGGTTGCTGCAGCCCAAACGCACGCTGCTGACGCACATCAGCCATCATCTCGATCGGTGGCTGCTGGACAACGAGCTGCCCACCGGGCTGGAGCTGGCGTTCGATCACCTCAGCGTCAGCCTCGGTAGCAGTGCAGCCGATCCGACTCCAGCACCCTGACCCCTTCGCCCGGCGTGAACGCCTGTTGCAGCAGCGTTTGCGCCACGTCTTTGGCGGAGACGGCGCGCCATTTGCCGGGCAGCAGCCTGAACAGCGGCAGCGTGAGGCGCTCCATCAGGCGCGGCGCGGGGCGATCCCCCACCAGCATGGAAGGCCGCACCAGCGTCAGGCGCGGCCAGTGCTGTTCGCGCAGCGCCTGCTCCATCTCGCCTTTGGTGCGGTTATACAGGAAGGTGGAATCCGCGTTGGCGCCCAATGCGCTCACCACCAGACAGTGCTGCGCCCCCAAACGGCGGCCGGTCAGCGCGCTCTCCACCACCAGTTGATAATCGACGTAGCGGAAGGCATCGGCGCTGCCCGCCGCCCGGCGGGTGGTGCCCAGGCAGCAGAACACCAGATCAACCGGCTGCTGCAGGCTACTCAGCAGCTCGAACAGCGCATCGCCGACCGGGTTGGTCAGCTTGCCGTGCGGCGGCAGCGGCGTGCGCGTCGGCGCCACGATGGCCGTTATCTGCGGATCGCTTTGCAACAGCTGCAACAACTCTCGCCCCACCAGCCCGGTTGCGCCGACTAACAGTGCTCGCGCCATGCAATCTCCCGTTGTAATCAATACGTCGACTTAAAGTATAGACCGCGCCCAATGCAGCTTCTTGCCGAAGCCGAGGGTGTTGTCGGTCATCTTCACCTCGTGCAGATCCAGCCGCCAAACCGAGGCCTTCATCGCCCTGGCGATCGGGAAACGCTTGCAGTAACGCGCGCGCGCCGCCTCGGCTTCTTCGCCGCTCAGCAGCACCGCCTCGGCGCGATACTGCACACCGCGGATCAGCGCGATGCTTTTTGGCTTCGGCGCGATGGTGCCGACCACCCGGCCGTTGTTCAGCATCAGCCCGCCGTGGCGGGTGTGCGGTTCGGTCATCAGCCACAGCGCCATCGCCGCGGCGTCGAACACGTAAAAACAGTTGGCGCACCACATGTCGAGGCCGTCGCCGGCGCACATCGTCAAGACGTGTTGTTTGCCGATGAAATCCGCAATCTGCTGCCGTTGTTCTGGGGTATTCAAGGTTACTCGCCTCCCTGTTCACTCGCCTCATCTTACCCTGCGTTGTTGAGGCGAGTCACAAATAACGATAATCATCAAAAACCAAAAGTGAATACAAAAACACAATAAATGCATTTTTATTAATTTAATCCCGAAGCGGATTTATAACATAAAAAATACAAGACGGATTTATTTGATCGTTATGCAACCGGTTAATCGCGCGATTTTATTTTTCCTATCCTGACGGCATGCAAAATTAGCGCACCACCCCGGCACCGATTAGCAATTCGTTTACATGCCCATTGGCCCGCCTGAACGCTGTTTATGCAACCCACTGCATAACAGGTGAATAGTTATTTATAAACACCGGCATTTATGTGACTTTCATCACGATTTTTAGCCCACCTTGCGTTAAAATAGCGCCATCTTTTCACTCAGCAAGGTGGATTAGAAAATGGAAAACAATAACCGAAAAATGGCGCATATCAGGCGCACAACCCATATTATGATGATGGCTCATCGCAGCTGCTTTAGCTTCGCATTCTTCAACTACAGATAACCCTCCCCCTCGCTCTTACGCCGTTGATAAGAGTGTCATTGCGTTTTTAATTATTCTCCGCACACCGGTGATAATATCTCTTTCTCGCTAGCCGGGAAGGACACGCAACTCATTCTTAATTTCGGCCAAGCGCATCCAAGCTAAATAAAACAGCGAACACAGTTAATGCCTTTCGGCATCGCTGGGTTCTCACACACCTTTATTTTCGTGAAGGCGTTAACGGCAAATGGAATTATTTGCCGGCGGACTGCCTTTGCCTGAAGAATGAGAAAAATGAAAAAATTAAAAATTGCCGCCAACACCCAAACCCTCGGCTGCTTTGAAACAGAACGCGACATCGTCGATGTGCATCACAGCGATTTTAATGACGTCGCTGCCATCGTGCTGTCGGTAGACGACGTCACGCAGGGTATGTTGGCGCGCATCGAAGAGCACGGCCTGAACATTCCGCTGTTCGTCGCCGTCTGCTGCGAAGAAGAGCTGGATAACGCCGTACTGCCGGCGCTGCACGGCGTGTTTGAGCTGTGCGGCAAGAATACCCAGTTCTACGGCAAACAGCTGGAGGCCGCCGCCGCCAAATATGAGAGCGAGCTGCTGCCGCCGTTCTTCAACACGCTGACGCAATACGTAGAAATGGGCAACGCCACCTTTGCCTGCCCCGGCCACCAGGGCGGCGAGTTCTTCCGCAAACACCCGGCGGGCCGCCAGTTCTTCGACTTCTACGGCGAAACGCTTTTCCGCTCCGACATGTGCAACGCCGACGTCAAACTGGGCGATCTGTTGATCCACGAAGGCGCGCCTTGCGCCGCGCAGCAGCACGCCGCCAAGGTGTTCAACGCCGACAAGACCTACTTCGTGCTCAACGGCACCTCGGCCTCGAACAAGGTAGCGACCAACGCCCTGCTGACGCGCGGCGACCTGGTGCTGTTCGACCGCAACAACCATAAATCCAACCACCACGGCGCGTTGATCCAGGCCGGTGCCACGCCGGTGTATTTGGAAACCGCCCGCAATCCATTCGGCTTTATCGGCGGCATCGACGCGCACTGCTTCGACGAACGCTACCTGCGCCAACAGATCCGCGAAGTGGCGCCGGAACGCGCCAACGAAGCCCGCCCGTTCCGCCTGGCGATCATCCAGCTCGGCACCTACGACGGCACCATCTACAACGCCCGCCAGGTGGTCGACAAGATTGGCCACCTGTGCGATTACATCCTGTTCGACTCCGCCTGGGTGGGCTATGAGCAGTTCATTCCGATGATGAAAGACTGCTCGCCGCTGCTGCTGGAGCTGAACGAGAACGATCCCGGCATCATCGTCACCCAGTCGGTGCACAAACAGCAGGCCGGTTTCTCGCAGACCTCGCAGATCCACAAAAAAGACAGGCACATCAAGGGCCAGAGCCGCTACTGCAACCACAAGCGTTTCAACAACGCCTTTATGCTGCACGCCTCCACCAGCCCGTTCTATCCGCTGTTCGCCGCGCTGGACGTCAACGCCAAGATGCACGAGGGCAAAAGCGGCCAGCGCCTGTGGCAGGAGTGCGTGCGCGTGGGGATCGAAGCGCGCAAAATGCTGCTGGACACCTGCACGATGATCAAACCGTTCGTGCCGGATCAGATCGACGGCAAGCCGTGGCAGGCCTATGACACTGCGGCGATGGCCAACGATCTGCGCTTCTTCAACTTCGTACCCGGCGAAAAATGGCACGCCTTTGAGGGCTATGCCGAATCGCAGTACTTCGTCGATCCGTGCAAACTGCTGCTCACCACGCCGGGCATCGATACCGCCACCGGCAGCTACAGCGAATTCGGCATCCCGGCGACCATTCTGGCCAACTACCTGCGTGAAAACGGCATCGTGCCGGAAAAATGCGATCTCAACTCGATCCTGTTCCTGCTGACGCCGGCGGAAGACATCGCCAAGATGCAACATCTGGTGGCCCTGATCGCCCGCTTCGAGAAGCACATCGAGCAGAACTCTCTGCTCAGCGAGGTGCTGCCTGCGGTCTATAAAAACCACCAGCAGCGCTACAAAAACTACACCATCCGCCAGCTGTGCCAGGAAATGCACGACCTTTACGTCAGCTACGACGTTAAAGAGCTGCAAAAAGAGATGTTCCGTAAAAGTTATTTCCCGCGCGTGGTGATGAATCCGCAGGACGCCAATACCGAGTTCGTGCGCGGCAATGTGGAATTAGTCTCGCTGGCTAAAGCCGAGGGCCGCATCGCCGCCGAAGGCGCCCTGCCTTACCCGCCGGGCGTGCTGTGCGTGGTGCCCGGTGAAATTTGGGGCGGCGCCGCGCAGCGTTATTTCCTGGCATTGGAAGAAGGCATCAACTTATTGCCGGGATTCGCGCCGGAATTGCAGGGCGTTTATATCCAACAGGATGAGGACGGCTGGAACCGCGCTTACGGCTACGTCATGAAAAATTAAACACCTTACGGGGCGGCGATGATTCCCGCCGCCCGGATCGCATCCTAAAAGAGAAAATGATCATGAGTAAGTCCAATAATAAAATGGGGGTCGTACAATTAACGATCCTGACCGCCGTGAATATGATGGGTTCCGGCATAATTATGCTGCCGACCAAGCTGGCCGAAGTGGGCACGATTTCGATCGTTTCCTGGCTGGTGACCGCCGTCGGCTCGATGGCGCTGGCCTACGCCTTCGCCAAATGCGGCATGTTCAGCCGTAAATCCGGCGGCATGGGCGGCTACGCCGAATACGCCTTCGGCAAATCAGGCAACTTTATGGCGAACTACACCTACGGCGTTTCGCTGCTGATCGCCAACATCGCCATCGCCATTTCCGCCGTCGGCTACGGCACCGAGCTGTTTGGCGCTACGCTCAGCCCGCTCGGGATCTGTATCGCCACCATCGGCGTGCTGTGGCTGGCAACCGTCGCCAACTTCGGCGGTGCGCGCATCACCGGCAAAATCAGCGGCATCACCGTCTGGGGCGTGATCATTCCGGTGGTGGGCATCTCGGTCATCGGCTGGTACTGGTTCAGCGGCAGCGCCTACGTCGCCGCCTGGAACCCGCATCAGGTGCCGACCTTTGAAGCCATCGGCGCCTCGATCTCGATGACCCTGTGGGCGTTCCTGGGGCTGGAATCCGCCTGCGCCAACACCGACGTGGTGGAAAACCCGGAGCGCAACGTGCCGATCGCCGTACTGGGCGGCACCCTCAGCGCGGCGGTGATTTATATCGTTTCGACCAACGTGATCGCCGGCATCGTGCCGAACATGGATCTGGCCAACTCCACCGCCCCGTTCGGGCTGGCGTTCTCGCACATGTTCAACCCGACGGTCGGCAAGATCATCATGGCGTTGATGGTCATGTCCTGCGTCGGCTCGCTGCTCGGCTGGCAGTTCACCATCGCTCAGGTGTTCAAATCCTCCGCCGACAGCGGCTTCTTCCCGAAAATCTTCTCCAAGCTGAGCAAGGCCGACGCGCCGGTTAAAGGCATGCTGACCATCGTCGTCATCCAGAGCGGCCTGTCGCTGATGACCATCAGCCCATCGCTGAACAAGCAGTTCAACGTGCTGGTGAACCTGGCGGTGGTGACCAACATCATCCCTTACATCCTGTCGATGGCGGCGCTGGTCATCATTCAGAAAGTGGCGAAGGTGCCGGACAACAAGGCGCGCATCGCCAATATCATCGCCGGCATCGGCGCGCTGTACAGCTTCTACGCGCTCTACAGCTCCGGTGAAGAAGCGATGATGTGGGGCGCCATCGCCACCTTCCTCGGCTGGACGCTGTACGGCATCGTCTCGCCGCGCTTCGAGCTGGCGGGTAAAAAGGGGTAAAGCGGTAGGGCACCGGCGGCCGGGGATGGGATTGTGATGGCAAACATGCCATCATACGCCGACCCTGGCCACCGAAACGGCGTACGATGACCGACACTTTCCCCACTCTCTGGCACCTCTACATGCTGCGTTTACCGAGCGGCATGCTGTATACCGGCATCACCACCGACGTGGCGCGCCGCCTGGCGCAGCATCAGGCCGGCAAAGGCGCCAAGGCGCTGCGCGGCAAAGGGGAATTGACGTTGGCGTTTCACTGCCAGGTGGGGGATCGCTCAACGGCGCTGAAGCTGGAATACCGCGTCAAGCAGCTGAGCAAAATACAAAAAGAGCGGCTGGTGAGTCACCCGCCGCTGTCGTTGGAGTATTTGCTTCCTGGTTAACAGGTGTCGGTAAAGTTTTATCCCTTCTATTTCAAACTGCTTGTACAGCAGTGAACTGATGGCTAGACGCTCGCGGCCGGCCGCCGAATTTCTAAGCTGCCTATACGGCAGTGAACGTCGTGTGGTCGAAATTGCCGGTGCCGTCGTATTTCTAAGCTGCCTATACGGCAGTGCACATCGCTTTTAATACCACCTATGACGGCAAGATTTTCTAAGCTGCCTGTACGGCAGTGCACCGTTGCATATTAGCGCTAATCAGCTGATTGATGGAGGAAAATCGAAATCTCCGTTCAAAAAGCCTTTTTTAAAGAGTTTAAAAATATGACTTTAAATCAATCAATTAAAAGTGGCACTCAAAAAAGGGTTCGGCAAACAAGAACGGGGTAAGGTGACATCTTTGCATTTTAGGGGGAATTATAGGTTCCCTGTTTGGTATCACCATCCGTCCCACTCAGACGCATAGACCCCACAGGTGACCTGAATTGCCAGCTCAAACAGCTGAGCAAAATACAAAAAGAGCGGCTGGTGAGTCACCCGCCGCTGTCGTTGGAGTATCTATTGCCGGTCGTTAAAAGCGATTAAACGGCGCCGAAAAAGCCACTTCGCCGCTGACGCCATTCAGGGCGTCTTCCGCCAGCGAGTAGACCTGGAACGCGCTTTCCGTGTCCGGCCAGCGACAATGCAGGCCATAGGCGGCGGCCGGTTTAAAACCGAAGCGGCCGTAGTAAACAGGATCGCCCAGCACCACCACCGCGGCGTAGCTGAATTCGTTCAGCGAATCCAAGCCTTCGTAAACCAGCTTTTCAGCCAGCCCCTGGCGGCGCAGGCTTTCGTCTACCGCCAGCGGCGCCAGCGCCACCCATTGTCGGTCTTCGCCGGCCACGTCTACCGGGCTGAACGCGGCGTAACCCACCACCCCGCCTTCGTCGTCAGTGGCGACCACGCCCAGCGTCAGCAGGCCGTCTTCGCGCAGCTGCTGCACCAGATCGGCTTCGTCGTCGCGGCCAAAGGCGCGGCGCAGCAAGGCATCGATGCCCGCCGCATCTACCGGTATCTCTACGCGGATCAGCATGATACCGCCACACGGGAAGCCGGCGCCGTGCCCTCCTGCAACCCTGCTTCGACAAAATCAGCCAACTGCAACAGCCCCATGCGCAGCGGCGCAGGCATGCTTTCCAGCTCGATGGCGTCCATCAAATTTTTCACATACAGGCCCAATTCGGTATCCCCTTCAATCTGCAGCCGACGCTGAAAGAACAGCGTATCCGGATCTTGCTTGCGCGCCGCGATCAGGATCAGATCGTTGGCGTCGCCGCTGAAGCTGACGTCCGCTTCGGCGTGCTGGCTGACCACCAGTTTGTCGTTTTCTACCGTCATAAACCATTGTAGCGCCAGATCGCGAACTTCGATCTTCAACCAGCGCGATTCGAGAAATTCCAGATCGCCATCCGCCAACGCCTGGCGGAACTGCCAGCTCAGCACCTGTTGCAGCAGCTGGCGCTGCAGGGCGAACGGCGTGAATTTCAGCGGGATGCGCAGCAGCGACGGCCCCTGGCGCACAAGGCGTGCTCGTAGTTGTTCCAACACGGTCATCCACTCCTTTCAATACGGACTACCGCTATTTTGCCACACTGCCGCGCGGCTTCAGCGGTCTATATCAACAAATAGTGCATTTCACCGCCATGTTTATCAATACGCCATAAGCTGCCCCAAATCAAAACCTGTGTGCGCCCCTTTGCCTAAAATGGCCTCCCCGATTCGCGTTTGCCGGCGGAACACCGCCGTCGGCAACCTTTAAAGACAGCGTGCGCCCGGCCGGGCGCACGGCTAAGCCAGGATAAATCTATGGAGCTGCTTTGTCCCGCCGGCAACCTGCCGGCCCTGAAGGCCGCGGTGGATAACGGCGCCGACGCCGTTTACATCGGTCTGAAAGACGATACCAACGCGCGCCACTTCGCCGGCCTCAACTTCACCGAGAAAAAGCTGCAGGAAGCGGTCGATTACGTGCATCGCCACGGCCGCAAGCTGCATATCGCCATCAACACCTTCGCCCATCCCGACGGCTACGCCCGCTGGCAGCGCGCGGTGGATATGGCGGCCCAGCTGGGCGCCGACGCGCTGATTCTGGCGGATCTGGCGATGCTGGAATACGCCGCCCAGCGCTACCCGCAGCTGGAGCGCCACGTTTCGGTGCAGGCCTCCGCCACCAACGAAGAGGCGATCCGTTTCTACCAGCGCAACTTCGAGGTGGGCCGGGTGGTGCTGCCGCGCGTGCTGTCGATGCATCAGGTGAAACAGCTGGCGCGCACCAGCCCGGTGCCGCTGGAAGTGTTCGCCTTCGGCAGCCTGTGCATCATGGCCGAGGGGCGCTGCTATCTCTCTTCCTACCTGACCGGCGAGTCGCCGAACACCGTCGGCGCCTGTTCGCCGGCGCGGTTCGTGCGCTGGCAGCAAACCCCGCAGGGCATGGAGTCGCGCCTGAACGACGTACTGATCGACCGCTATCAGGATCATGAAAACGCCGGCTACCCGACGCTGTGCAAGGGCCGCTATCTGGTGGACGACGTGCGCTACCACGCGCTGGAAGAGCCCACCAGCCTCAATACGCTGGAGCTGCTGCCGGAGCTGCTGGCCGCCAACATCGCCTCGGTGAAGATCGAAGGCCGCCAGCGCAGCCCGGCTTACGTCAGCCAGGTAGCGCGCGTCTGGCGCCAGGCGATCGACCGTTGCCAGGCCGATCCCGCCGCCTACCGCGCCGACGCCGCCTGGATGGAGACGCTGGGCGCGATGTCCGAGGGCACCCAAACCACGCTGGGCGCCTATCACCGCAAATGGCAGTAGCCGGAGGAAACATGAAATACGCACTGGGGCCGGTACTCTACTACTGGCCAAAAAACGACATCGCGGCGTTCTATCAACAGGCGGCGGAGAGCAGCGCCGACATTATTTATCTCGGCGAGAGCGTCTGCACCAAGCGGCGCGAGATGAAGGTCGGCGATTGGCTGGCGCTGGCGCGCGAAATCGCCCGCAGCGGCAAGCAGGTGGTGATCTCCACGCTGGCGCTGCTGCAGGCGCCCTCCGAGCTGAATGAGCTGAAACGCTATGTGGAGAACGGCGAGTTCCTGTTTGAAGCCAACGATCTGGGCGCGGTGAACATGGCGGCGGAACGCGGCCTGCCGTTCGTCGCCGGTCATGCGCTGAACTGCTACAACGCCTATACCCTGCGCCTGCTGCGCCGCCAGGGCATGATGCGCTGGTGCATGCCGGTCGAACTTTCACGCGACTGGCTGGCCAACCTGCTGGCACAGTGCGACGAGCTGGGCTTCCGCCACGATTTCGAGGTGGAGGTGCTGAGCTACGGCCACCTGCCGCTGGCCTACTCGGCGCGCTGCTTCACCGCCCGCTCGGAAAACCGCGGCAAGGACGAATGCGAAACCTGCTGCATCAAGTATCCGCAGGGCCGCATGATGCGCTCGCAGGAACAGCAGCGGGTGTTCGTGCTCAACGGCATCCAGACCATGAGCGGCTACTGCTACAACCTCGGCAACGAGCTCCCGAGCATGCAGGGACTGGTGGACATCGTGCGGCTGTCGCCGCAGGGTGCCGAGACACTGGCGCAAATCGATGCCTTCCGCGCCAACGAACGCGGCGAGCAGCCGCTGGCCTTGACCGACCACGCCGACTGCAACGGCTACTGGCGCCGCGTGGCGGGGCTGGAGTTGGTGTCTTAGCGAGGTAAGCGCCGGCGGCGCTCTGCCGCCGGTGTTGCGCCACACACTTTTCCCCCGTTTTCTTTTCACCTTCACTCACTTTGCCCCTCTCGCTTACCCGCACTGTAAGCCGTTAACTGCATTGTTATGGGTACATTTAGAACTCGCGAAGTTGGCAAACCATATACGCCGAGTGAGCTCGTCAGCTCCTGATACTGAGCAGCATCTAGATAGCAGATGTCCACGTTGGCTTCGTATAGTGGGTTGTTCAGCTAATATTTAGCTTCTGAAAATGGCGGGCATAACGGACGGTTCTGCTGGTATATTGTACGAATTATGCTAAATGTGCTCTATTTATGGTTAGTTTCACGTTTTTCTGTTAATGCAACCAACACCCTGCTTTGGCCGATTCAACCAATAATTTGGTCGTGAGCGGTCTAAGCGGCTGTTCGGACAGCTTGGAACAGAGAAACTCCGGGGTGAAATAGTGGAAGAACTCCATGCCGGCCAGCTCTACGTCCATATTGCCAGGTAGGTGTTGATCGCATCGTCACCGTCATCCCAACCAAACTTGAGATCTTCTCGCAAGCACGTGTCCGCGGTCACCGGCACTTTCGGGCCTTCCGATATCGCCTGAACTGGCGCACCCAGCTTTCAAGCGTGGTAGAACCGACATTCATCGCAGAGATCATCTTTAATCAGGCGGCACAAATTTACTGTGCTTCTCCATCATGATGGCATCCTTCAGTTCTTTAGGTTGGGAAGGATGCCAATCCTGAAAGACTATGACCTATAACGGCGCGGCTATCAGGCTTATATCCAACGAGATTCGGCGATCTTGTCGTTTCTCCAGCCACAGATCAATATCTAACAGCCACCATTCAGTAATCCTCAATTCATAAAATCGACGAGTACCATTTCCTGTAAACTCTTCGAAAGGCGGCATCATTGCTACACGTAATGCTTCATCTGGGAATTGAGTTGAGGAAAAATAACTATATACTTCTACACTTTCCGATTCTGGGACTTCATGGCAAAAGCCGACAAATTGCGCACCATCCAAACCGAGAGGAGAAACCCCTTGCAAATCAGCACGAAATATTGCCCCGCTAACCTGAGCATGTTCACGGATATTCTCCGAATGCTTAGATAAGCGGTCCGAACACCAAATTATTCGGATTGGTTCAAATGCTGCAACATAACTGACTGTGCTAGCCCAAACATCCCCAACTAACGAACGACTGGCAAGCGTGAAGAACCGAGTGTTTTGCAGTAAATATAAACTTCTTTCTACCAGTGACATAATCAACCTCGCTCATTTAGGCCGTTGAAAATGGTAACGTGTCAATATTTATCCTTTAAACGATCGCCGGATGCAGTGAGTTGACATGACCTACAATAAGCCAAAGCCCATCCATTCCGACATTATTGATGTCTGTCGTGAAAATGCTCTTCGTAACCTCGCCCTCGGGGACAAGGGCTTAACAGCGCATCGTGCGTATTAGTTAATATTCTCGCCTTGGTAACCGATTGACTGCCGCAAATAGCGCGCCAAGACCTGGCGAGTAAATTGCGGTTCTTGAATCATGCTGCCTTGTAAGAATTGCTTCACATTTCGTTTATCCCATTGATACGTATTTTGGTATAGCTCAATGGTTGATTGCCCCCCAGACGCATTTTCTCTAATCAGGCCCAGTATGGGGTAAAGGGGAGATTCAGGATCTTCTTCCCAATGGGCAAACCATTCTGGCAGTGGCTGACGATGAAAATGGAAACCGAAGTATTGTTCCAACAGGCTAAAAAATTCGTCAAGCGTCAGACTATCCTCAGGTTCAGGGGTCAGATGGAATTTTTTTCCTATAGCCTGCGGATTGCGACTCACGTAGGTAATCACGCTGGTAATGTAATCGACAGTGGTAAGCCCTTCACGGAATTCCTGCAAGGCGGGCACAATGCCGCAATCCAGACAGGTTTTCACCAGATTGCCCCACCATTGGTATTCTGCGCTAACACCTGTTTCACTATGGTTGGTCGCGTACCCAAGCCGAAAGGTAATCATCGGCAAACCGCGGGCAACTGCCAGGCCTGCAACTTTCTCCATGACCCATTTGCTGCGTACATAGCCGATATCAGTGAGAACCTCAGGCAGGTTCAGATCTATATCGTCATCTTCATGCATTATCCATCTTTCAGAATGTTGTGGTTTCCAACTGAAAACAGCAACTGAGGACAACAGCATCACAGGTTTGGTTCGTTGTTCGGCGGCAAAGCGAATAATTTCCCGAACGCCCTGCACATTTATATGCTTCAGATAGCTATAAGGTTGGATGAAGTTTATAGCCCCGCCTGAATGATAAATAATGTCCACTTCTTGACTTAACCGTCGATATTCCTCCACTGACATCCCCAAACGAGGCTTCGAAATATCACCACAGATGGGAACGGCTCGCACACGTTGTGCTTCAGTCAGCAAAATATGATAGTGCGCTAGCGTATCTGATAACCTCAGCTGTGCTGTTTGCAGATCTTGCGCGCGAATCAAGCAATAGACTTTCGCTTCGGTAGTTCGCATCAGATCAGACAAAAGATGGCTACCAACGAAGCCCGTGCTCCCAGTCAACAAAATGCAGCGCGGAGCAGTGACTTGATATTCGTCGAAATGTGGATCGATATAAATATCATCCGGCAGGAATATATCGTCTTGCAAAATGCGTAGCGGTTCAGTAGATGTAGCAACAGATGGTGTTCTGCTACGTTCTTCCAACGCTTTAGCTAATAAGCGGATCGTAGGATGATCATAGATATCATGTACGTATGTCTGGACGCCCATTTTCTCGGAAATAACGACCGCCATTTTTGCTGCTGTCAGAGAATGGCCGCCCAAATGCGTGAATTCATCATCCAGACCAGGTGAAACGTCATCCAGTAACGATGCCCAGATTTCTGCCAGAAGCGCTTCACGTTCGCTAAAGTTGGATTCAGGTCTTACACGCTCAGCACGTCGTTGCTGCTCATGCGCCAATAGTGCCCCTTTATCCACCTTGCCATTTATTGTCAGGGGCAAACGAGGCAGTACCACTATTGCCGATGGCATGAAATAAGCCGGCAACGCATTAGCGATGTGCTGACGCAACTTTTCCTGAAGTTCAGGTGCATCATTGTGAGGCGAAGCCACAAAAGCCAAGATGCGTTTTTCCCTGTCTGGCTCCCCCACCACCAATGCAACAGCCCCTTTCACCGTCGGATGCTGCAGCAACACATTCTCAATTTCCCCCAGCTCTATACGGTTACCACGAATTTTCACCTGCTCGTCCAACCGACCCAGATATTGTACTCGCCCGCCAGGCAACCAGCATGCAAGATCGCCGCTGCGGTAGATCCGCTTACCCGGAGAAAACGGTGAGGTAATAAAGCGCTGGCGCGTCATTTCAATGTCATTCAGATAACCAATGGCCAAACCGGGGCCGCCGATAAACAACTCACCGGGCTGGCCGACACCAAGCGGTTGCAACTCTTTATCCAGAATAAAAACTTCCGCTCCGGCAATAGGCACACCAATGCTTGGTGGTTGATTTTTGCTGGCGCATATGACTGTATTGCAGGTCGTGAAAATGGTCGCTTCGGTGGGACCATAGTAATCAATTAGTGGGTAGTCAAGATGGGAAACATTGACAGGACTTAGCTTTTCACCAGCGGTAAACAGGTATCGCAACGTAAGTTCAGCAGGTTGAGGCAGGTTAACAATGTCAGGAACAAACACCGTTGGTACAAAAGCATGTGTCAAACGTTGAAGGGCAAAAAAACGCAGCAAGGCATCGGGGCAGAGTCGCGTTTCCTCGCTATCCGGCAGAACCAGCGTGGCGCCGCAAATCAGCGGCGACCATACCTCCCACTGGGCAACATCAAAACCAATACCGGCAAT
Source organism: Serratia sp. SSNIH1 (assembly GCF_002935055.1). Taxonomy (NCBI): domain Bacteria; kingdom Pseudomonadati; phylum Pseudomonadota; class Gammaproteobacteria; order Enterobacterales; family Yersiniaceae; genus Serratia; species Serratia sp. SSNIH1. The sequence goes on along the minus strand of NZ_CP026383.1, from coordinate 931,602 downwards.
GAGTGTGCTACGGCACTGAGCATCCACAGCAAAGTTTACGTTATGCCAGTTCACCAGGTTATGAAGCGCACCGTGAGAAACCATCACGCCCTTCGGTATACCTGTGGTGCCAGAGGTAAATATCACATACGCGGCCTCATCCGCAGAAGACAAGGTCGGGATACAAGGATCACGCGCCAGGTCTGGATACGCTTTGTCTATCGCAATTACCGGTACGCCAGCAAGCTCAACATGTGAAGTAAATGCATGATTTCCTAACAGAACGACAGGGGAATTGGACTGCTCAATAATCTGCGCAATGCGTTTTTGTGGATTATGAATATCAATAGGGATATAGGCCGCGCCTGCCTTGGCTATTGCCAGCATGCCGATAATAAACTCCGGCGTCCTCTGTACAACTAAAGGTACACTGTTTCCAGGTGCGACCTGTGCCAATCGAAGCAAACTACATAATCGATCGCTTTCTTTATGCAATTGCTCATAGGTCATTATGGTATTACCATACTCAATCGCGATCTTATCTTTCGATTCAATCGCTTGATTTATAAATTGCTTCACAACATTATTCTGGGATTTACACATGTTTAAATCCTGATTTATGTTTCATGAAAAAAAACATCCAGCCCCCTTCTGCAAATATATATTTACAGAGACAACCTACATCTTCCTCTCTTGGATATTATAGCTGTGCTTGTACGACATACCCAGTATGTCGGAAAAATGGAGAAAATCTAATAATGGGCTGATGGCTGATTTTCATATAGTCAATCATGGTTAATGTTAATCTTTTCATCATTTGCGTGAGAAGATTATCGATAGATTTGACAAAACAACCCCCATTACATATACAAAGTATTCCCTCATCAATAGGAATTACCGCAATGAAAAGAAAACCCCTCCCTGGATTTTTAAACAACAGGATTAACGAACGTTTTCAGGAAAGATTCCACACTGAATGGCAAGGGACTCATTTATTTAAAATAAATCAAAATGGAGTGAATGATGTAATACTTTGCACCAATGATTACCTTTGTCTTTGTGACGAGGAATCACTCAATGTAGGAAATCACGAGAACCGAATGGGTGAGAAAATAATGTCATCCGTCTTTCTTAATGAAACAAGTTATCAGGCGGAAGTGGAACGGGCATTTAGCGAGTTCTTTGGCAGTGAAGACAGTATCATGTGTCAGTCTGGTTATGCCGCCAATACTGGCTTGATTCAAGCAATTGCCAATGAAAATGTTCCGATTTATATAGACATTCTCGCCCATATGTCCCTGCACGATGGAGTACGTTTGGCAAACGCCAAATCCTATGCTTTTGCTCACAATAGTGTTGAAGGCGCGAGAAAAAAAATAGCGTCCTACGGCCCCGGAGTGATCGTTGTCGATTCAGTGTATAGTACAAACGGAAGTTTGTGTCCTTTAGAGGATTTTGTCGCTCTGGCAGAAGAAACTGGCTGCGTGATCGTTGTCGACGAGTCTCATTCCGTAGGCACACATGGCCCAGAAGGACGTGGTATCGTTTATGCGCTGGGATTAACCAAGCGCGTGGATTTTGTCACGGCAAGTTTGGCTAAAACATTTGCTGGACGTGGCGGATTAATTACGTGTCTCACCCTATTTAAAGACTACTTCCAATTGGAATCGCATCCTTCCCTATTCAGTTCCTCCGTTATGAACCATGATCTAAAGTGGTTTATGGATGCTATTGAACATATTAAATCAGCCGATGAGAAAAGAGAGCGACTGCATGCTCACGCCAAATATATCCGAACTGCTCTGGCTGATCTAGGGTACGATGTATCCGGTGGTAGTGAGCAAATCATTGCTTTGGAAGCGGGTTCAGAGAAAAATGTACTTTCTCTTAAAAATCATTTGGAAGAGAAAGGAATATTGGCTTGTACCTTCTGCTATCCAGTTACTACAAAGAAAAAGTCAAAAATCAGGATGGCAGCTAACGCCAATCTCAGTGAAAATGACCTTGACCGAATAGTTGACGCCTTTAGTCAATTTAAATCAAATCAGACATCTGTAATGTAGCCTTTGGAGTTATATATCAAGTTATTGATTTCGCACGGTTGATATTCAAGCTCGCAAGTATTATGTTCTCTGTCATACCAGTTAAGAGAGAGTTTATGTAATTAATATATTGAATATCAACCGTCAGCGTGCTTGTAATAATATTGAATACTTAAGACATCAGAAAAAACTGGGGATTCTGGCATAGTGGATGCAATTTTATTTTTGCCGTTACCATTTATTCCTATAATTTAACGAGTGGAAGCAGTCAAACTTCTCGGTCGGTATCTTACCTGTGAAACAGGGTTTAATTAGAGCTATCCAACTCTCTTTGCATCAAACTCACCATTGCTCATTGTATCGTCCAAGCGGTCCCCTAAAGCATCAGGAAGAGAGTCATCACCCACGAAATCTTTTGAATGCTCTTCAGCATTCTCCTTCAGTCCAGCTATCGGAAATTGAGCAGAAGGAAGTGATGAAGCGGCAGAAATTCGGTGTATCGCCTTGGAACCTCAAGTCCCCTCTTCAAACTGCTGACCACGATTAAGTCGGCAGTATATTTTATCAACAAAGTCGATAATTATCTTAATAGCTTGATGTGAATTCAAGTAGCGTTTGAGACTTCCAGCGTAACGGATTAATTTAGAAAAATTTTATTAATTCTCAGAGAACGGCTAATGGTAACCCGAGAGTCTAATTTTTTGATCTGTGACAACGATGAGCGTGTTACATCCAGGGGCAAGACGATCCCCCGCAGAATGCCGCTCGGTACAACAAATTTTCGTTTTATCCCCGCTCTCGCGGGGAACACTATAAATATATCTAATTGAATTAAATGGATTTCAACATCTACGAGATTTCACCGCGATTTAAGCATCGGGGCAGTCACATAACTCTTTGAAATCTAATAAATAAAAAAACCATCTATAGCAATAAAGCAGAATCACCGAATTTTCACGCTATAACAACAAGATACTCCCCCCTACGCCCGTCGCTTCCTGAACATCCCGCGCAGCGCCACGCTGTTGCGCAAGAAGCCGACGCCGAAGCCCAGCAGGGTGTAGACCACGCCGAGCACCAGCATCATCATCACGTCACCCCACACTTCGTTCAGCGACAGCCCCATCTGGTTGACGCCGGCGATCGCCTTGGTGCCCCAGGTGGAGGGAATGCTGTACGAGATGGCGCGCACCCAGGCCGGCATCGACTGCAGCGGCCAGATGGTGCCGGACAGGTAGAAGATCGGCGTGGTGATGAACGCCAGCGTCAGGTAGATCATCTCGACGCTGCGCAGGCACTCGGTCACCAGCTTGCCCAGCCCCAGTACCGCCAGCAGGAACGGGAAGGTCAGCAGCAGCAGTTCGGCGATGTTCGCCGTCTGCCGATAGCCCAATACCCACGGCCACAGCACGAACAGCACGATCGACAGGAACAGCCAGATCGGCAGCAGCGCCGTCAGCCCGCCGAGGTGCGCCGCCAGCGGCGCCTTGCCGCCGGGCATGCTCTTCATGGCGATGTTGACGCGGATACAGGCGATCAGCAGCGAGTGCTGCAACAGCATCACCAGCAGGCCGGGGAAGATGATCGCCGCAAAGCTGATGCCGGGGTTAAACACGTCCAGCGTTTGCCCCAGTATCGGCGTCAGCAGTATCTGCGCCTGCCGTTCGCTGAAGCCGCTGCGCAGCAGCAGCCCGTTGTTGTACTCCGTCAGCAGCTGCTGATAGGCCGCCACCACGTCCTGTTGGATCTGGCCGTTGGCCAGGCGGTTGGTGGCGTCGCCGTACACCGGCACCACGATGTTCTGCCCGCTGAGGATTTTCTTCTCCAGATCCACCGGCATGATGATCACCGCAAACAGCTTGCGCCAGCTGAGATCGCGCTGCGCCTGCTCCAGACTGTCGTAGGTTTCAATCGCGATCTTGGAGGTGGCGTCCAGCTGGCGGATCAGCTGGCGGCTGGCGGTGCTGTGATCCTGATCGACCACCCCCACCGGCAGATCCCACACCGTGCGGTTGGCGTACACCATGCTCATGATGCACAGCGACAGGATCAGCATCAGCCACACCGGCCGCTCCAGCATGCCGAGCAGCACCTTAACGAAGGTTTGCCAATAGAGCTTCATCCGGCGTTCCCCTCTTTTGCCAGCCGTGCCGGCAGACGATTGCGCACCAGCAGCGCGGCCACCAGCGGGTAAACCGCCAACAGCGCACACACGCTGAAGATGGCGCTGGCGTGCACCTGCCGCAGGAACACGTCGAACATCGCGTACAGCGCGTGGGTCAGCGGTTCGACATTGGAAATGATGCGCGCCGGCAGCGGCATCGACAGCTCAGGCACCGCCATGCCGGAGAAGGTCATCGCGATACTGACCAAAATACCGATCAGGCTGTACGCGGTGATGGTACTGCCGGTAAAGGTGTACAGCAGCAGGCCGATGCTCTGCGCCGCCATCACGTAGAACAGACCGATCAACAGCATAAACAGTGGATTGCCGCTGACGCGGGCGTCAAAGATGCCCACCAGCGCCGCGATCTCGACCATCAGCAGGGTGGTGAAACACAGCGTGTAAGGCGCCAGCTTGCCGAGCAGCGCCAGGCTGAACGGCTTGGCCTGCAGCAGCGACTTGCTGCGCGCCAGCACGTAGATCATGCAGGTCACCGCGAACAGCTGCAGCAGATGGATGGTGGCGGCGAACTGCTGGTAATAGATATAGCTGCCGCTGGCGTTGAACAGGCTGCCGTAGGAGAGCGTCACGTCCGCCAACGGCGGCAGCGTTTTGCCCATCTCGGTGGCGATGATGCTGCGGGTGTTGGCGTTGATTTCGTTCATCAGGCCGCCAAAATCCTGGGTGGAGTACAGCCCGGCGCCGTAGAACAACGCATTGTAGTACATCACCACGCTCGGCTGTTTGCCCGACAGCGCGTTGGCCTCAAGGTCCGGCGGGATATACAGCAACGCGTAATCCTGCGCGCTGCGCAGGCGGCTCAGCGACTCCGGTAACCCACCGCCGTAAGCCTCAACGTGGGCGTGCGAACCGGCGTCCAGCCGACGCGTCAGCGATTTGGACAGCGGGCTGTGATCGCTGTCCACCACCGAGACCGGCAGATCGAGCAGCGTGCCTTCGGAGAAGTTGCTGCTGATCAGCACAAACAGGATCAGCGGAAAGATCCAGCTCAGCCAGTGCACCACCGGGCTGCGAAAGGCGACGCGACACTCTTTGTCGAACGCGTGACTGAAGCAGCGCCAGCCGGCCCTTACTCTTTCCATTGCCATAAGGTGCTCATCCCCGGACGCAGGCCGTCCACCGGCTGTGACGGATACAGGCGCACTTCGAAGGTTTTCAGGTCGAAGTCGCCGGTGGCGCGGGTGGCGCGTTTGGTGGCGTAATCCCCCAGCGGCGCGATGTAGCGCACTTCGGTGTCGATCATTTTGTCCTTCAGCGCCGGCACCCGCAGTTTGACCTTGTCGCCTTTGCGCACGTGGGCCAGGATGTCTTCACGCAGGTTAAACACGAAGTAGGCGTCCGGCACCCGGATCAACGTCACCAGCGGGCTGCCGGCGTTCAGCAATTCGCCCACTTCGGCCGGGATCGGCCCCACTTCGCCGTCTACCGGCGCTTTCACCTGCAGATCGTCGCTCTGCGCCTGGATCTGCAGCAGATTCTCTTCCGCCGCCCGCAGCGCCGCCGCATATTGCTGCCGCTGCTCGACACGGTCGCCGTTGATGCCTTCATCCAGGTTGGCTTTGGCCGCCTGCACCTGCTGGAAGGCGGTGTCGCGCGACCGCCGCGAAGCGTCCAGCTCGGACTTCGAGATATAGCCTTTGCCGGCCACGCTCAGGTTGCGGTTGTAGTCGTTTTGCGCATTGCGGTACTGCGCCTCGGCCTGCGCCAGGTTGGCGCGCAGGTTGCGGATGCTCTCTTCACGGGTGCCGTGCAGCGACAGCTCGAGCTGCGCCTTGGCCTCGTCGCGCGTCGCCTGCGCGGAACGCAGCTGCGCCATCAGTTCGGGGCTGTCGAGTTGAATGATCAGCTGGCCGCTTTTCACGTCGTCGCCGCGTTCGATCAGGCGTTCAACCACCCGGCCTTTCGCTTTGGAAGCGACGATCACTTCGGGGGCATCCACTTCACCCTGCAGCAACAGATCCTGATTGTGCGCGCGGAACAGGATCGCCAATGCGATCGCCGCCAACATCAGCAACAGGGTAAACAGCGTCTTTTTTTTCATTATGTCAGCTCCCGGAACGGTAAGCGGCGGGCGGGGATCATCATTTCCATGTTTCAAATTGCTCCAAAAAACACCATTGCTCTCATGAGGATATCACAAGCACATATCTCCTCTTTTATAACTATAAATTGGATTATGCTTTTAACACTAAAAAGCATCATTTTAGGCTTTTTGGTATGCAGATTCCTGCAATCGCCCTTTAAGCGATTCACTCTCTGATGGACGATGTCATGACTGAAAACACTGCCGTACCGCTTTCGGTACTGGATTTATCGCCAATCCCGCAAGGGGCCAAGGCGCGCGACGCTTTCCACTGTTCGCTGGATTTGGCGCAGCACGCCGAACGCTGGGGCTACCGGCGCTACTGGCTGGCCGAGCACCACAACATGACCGGCATCGGCAGCGCCGCCACCTCGGTGCTGCTGGGCTATCTGGCCGCCGGCACCCAGAGCATTCGCCTCGGCTCCGGCGGCGTGATGCTGCCGAACCATGCGCCGCTGGTGATCGCCGAACAGTTCGGCACGCTGGAGTCGCTCTATCCGGGGCGCATCGATCTGGGGCTTGGCCGCGCGCCCGGCACCGATCAGCGCACCATGATGGCGCTGCGCCGCCACCTGTCCGGCGATGTGGATACCTTCCCGCGCGACGTGCAGGAGCTGCAAAACTACTTCTGCGACGCGCAGCCCGGCCAGCCGGTGCAGGCGGTGCCGGGCCAGGGGCTGCACGTGCCGCTCTGGCTGCTGGGTTCCAGCCTCTACAGCGCACAGCTGGCGGCGCAGCTCGGCCTGCCGTTCGCCTTCGCCTCGCACTTCGCCCCGGATATGCTGTTCCAGGCGCTGCAGCTGTACCGCGAGAACTTCAAACCGTCCAAACAGCTGGCGCAGCCGCACGCCATGGTGTGCGTCAACGTCGTCGCCGCCGACAGCGATAGCGACGCGCGCTTCCTGTTCAGTTCGATGCAGCAGCAGTTCATCAATCTGCGCCGCGGTTCGCCCGGCCCGCTGCCGCCGCCGGTGGATAACATCCACGCGCTGTGGACCGCCGGCGAGCAATATGGCGTCGAGCAGGCGCTGCGGATGTCGATCGTCGGCGATGAAAAAACGGTGCGCCACGGGCTGCAAACGCTGCTGCGTGAAACCGATGCCGACGAGATCATGGTCAACGGCCAGATCTTCGATCACCAGGCGCGGCTGCGTTCGTTCGAGATTGTCGCCGGGGTGCAAGGCGACGTCGTGAAGGGATAAAACGCGAAAAGGCGGTGGGGAACCCCACCGCCTCGGCGTTAACGCTGGATCAGATAGCGGATGGTCGGCCCGTCCTGCTGAATATCCAGCACCTTGTAGCCGTGGTTGCGCGCGTCGAGCGGAATGTTGTTGATCGACTGCGGGCAATCGCTGATCACCTCCAGGATTTCCCCCGGCTTCAGCTGCGGCATCGCCTCCAGCGTCGCCACCGCCGGGTACGGGCAAGGCTCACCCAGCATGTCCAGCCGGTAGTCCGGCACTATCGTCATCTCTTTCATGGCAGGCTCCTCAAATTCACCACCTGCGCCTCAGGCCGGGCGCGGAAAAAGCGTTTCTCCCACCACAGCATGGCGGCGAAGGCCAGCGCCAGCAGCAGATAGGTCACCAGCAGGCCACCAATTGGGCCGAAGGTGTCGAGCAGGTTGATCTTGTCGTAGTCGGTCGCCAGCGCCGGCGCCAGATCGTCCCAGTAATAGGCCAGCAGCGTGGCGCCGATGATGTTGCCCAGCCCCACCCACCAGTAGTGCACCTGCCCTTCCACCGCGCGGTACATCCAGCCGGTCTCGCAACCGCCGGCCAGCACGATGCCGAAGCCGAACAGCAAGCCGCCCAGCACCGCATTCGGGCCGGCCCACATGATCTTCGGCGCCACGCCAAGCTGCACGTAGCTGAAGATGCCGATGGCGCTCACCGCCATGCCGAGGATGATGGCTTTCGCCATGTGGGTGCGGCCGGTGATCCACAAATCGCGGAACGCCGAAGTGAAGCAGATCTGCGCACGCTCGATCAGCAGACCGAAGCCGATGCCGAACAGCATGGCGATGCCGAGCTTCGGCGCATCGAACAGCGTCCACAGCGACCAGGCCACCGCCAGGCCGAAGACCGCCATGCCCAGCCGGAAGCGGCGGCGCGCCTGCTCAGGTTTCTGCGTCAGCGGCGCGGCGGCCTTCACCTTTTGCAATTTGACCGGGATGCGGAACATCGGCAGCAGCGTGAATTTGGCGCCGAAGTACGAACCCGCGGCGGTCGCCAGCGCGAAGAACCAGGCGTGCAGCGAAAACTGAGGAATACCGGTGAAGAACGCCGCCAGGTTACAGCCCATCGCCAGGCGCGCGCCGAAGCCGGCGATAATGCCGCCCAGCAGCGCCTGCACGATGCGAATGCGGTGCTGCGGCTGGCGTAGCTTGATGTTGTTGGCCCACAGCGCGGCGGCGATGCAGCCGGCGAACATGCCGATGATCATGCGCCCGTCGATGCGCTCCAGCGGCGTGCCCTGCAGGCCGATAACCTTGAAATAGCCCCACTGCTCGGGGTGCAGGCCGAACCACTGCAGCACATGGCCGCCCCAGCGGGTGAACTCGCCGGTCACCGCCCAGAAAGTGCCGGTCATGCCAAAGTAGTAGGTAGAAAGGATCCCGGCGGCGATCACCGCCGGCAGCGGCGCCCAAAAGCGCACCAGGTATTGAGATTTGAACTGCTGCCAACTCATGGCATCTCCCGTGCATATCATCCGTAAGAAAAAACCTTATGAATGATACGCCATTCAGGGACGTTTGACGGCAACTTTCAGGCATAAAAAAACCAGCCCGCAGGCTGGTTTTTCAGAGCGATTCACCGCGAACGGTGAATCAGCGATTACGCGTCGCCGAAACGACGACGTGGTGCAGCAGGTGCTGCGTCATCACGGCGTGGCGCCGGCTTACCGTCACGGTTGAAGTTACCGCCACGACGCTCGCCGCCGTTGCCGCCTTCACGACGTTCACCGAAGGAACGACGTGGGCCGCCTTCGCGACGTTCGCCGTTGAACGGACGACCGTTACCACGACGCTCGCCACCGTTGCCACCGTCACGACGCTCGCGACGTTCGAACGGCTGTGCATCGCCCAGCAGCTGCATGTTCATCGGCTTGTTCAGGATGCGGGTGCGAGTGAAGTGATTCAGGATCTCGCCCGGCATGCCTTTTGGTAGCTCGATGGTGGAGTGGGAGGCAAACAGCTTGATGTTACCGATGTAACGGCTGCTGATGTCGCCTTCGTTAGCGATAGCGCCAACGATGTGACGGACTTCTACGCCATCGTCACGGCCCACTTCGATGCGGTACAGCTGCATTTCGCCAACGTCACGACGTTCGCGACGCGGACGGTCGCCGTCACGGCTATCACGGCTGTCGCGACGGTCGCCACGATCACCGCGACGATCGTCACGGTCGTTGAACTCGCGGCGCTGACGCGGCTTGAAGACCGGATCCGGCGGCAGGATCAGCGGACGTTCTCCCTGTGCCATTTTCAGCAGCGCTGCGGCCAGGGTTTCCATATCCAGCTCTTCTTCCGGCTGCAGTTTGGTCAGCAGTGCGCGGTACAGATCCAGATCGCTGCTTTCCAGCTGCTGCTGAACTTTTGCGGCAAACTTGGCCAGACGACGCTCGCCCAGCAGTTCTGCGTTCGGCAGTTCCACTTCCGGGATGGTCAGCTTCATGGTGCGTTCAATGTTGCGCAGCAGGCGGCGTTCGCGGTTTTCCACGAACAGCAGCGCGCGGCCGGCACGGCCCGCACGACCGGTACGGCCGATACGGTGAACGTAAGACTCGGAGTCCATCGGGATGTCATAGTTGACAACCAGGCTGATGCGCTCAACGTCCAGGCCACGGGCCGCAACGTCGGTCGCGATCAGGATATCCAGACGACCGTCTTTCAGGCGCTCCAGGGTCTGCTCACGCAGCGCCTGGTTCATGTCGCCGTTCAGCGCAGCGCTGCTGTAACCGCTGCGCTCCAGCGCTTCGGCCACTTCCAGGGTCGCGTTCTTGGTACGGACGAAGATGATCGCCGCGTCAAAGTCTTCAGCTTCCAGGAAACGCACCAGCGCTTCGTTTTTACGCATGCCGTAGACCGACCAGTAGCTCTGGCTGATGTCCGGACGGGTGGTCACGCTGGACTGGATGCGCACTTCCTGCGGCTCTTTCATGAAGCGGCGGGTGATGCGACGGATCGCTTCCGGCATGGTGGCGGAGAACAGCGCGGTCTGATGTTCAGCCGGGATCTCAGCCATGATGGTTTCTACGTCTTCGATAAAGCCCATGCGCAGCATTTCGTCGGCTTCATCCAGCACCAGACCGCTCAGGTTAGAGAGGTTCAGGGTGCCGCGCTTCAGGTGGTCCAGCAGGCGGCCTGGGGTACCCACAACGATTTGCGGGCCCTGGCGCAGAGCGCGCAGCTGCACGTCGTAACGCTGGCCGCCGTACAGGGCTACCACGTTGACGCCGTTCATGTGTTTGGAGAAATCGGTCATCGCTTCGGCAACCTGAACCGCCAGTTCGCGGGTCGGTGCCAGCACCAGGATCTGAGGTGCTTTCAGGTCTGCCTGCAGGTTGTGCAGCAGCGGCAGCGAGAACGCTGCAGTTTTACCACTACCGGTCTGTGCCATGCCCAGCACGTCGCGGCCGTTCAACAGGTGAGGAATACACTCAGCCTGGATCGGAGATGGTTTTTCATAGCCCAGATCGTTCAGGGCGGAAATGATTGGAGCAGACAGCCCCAGATCAGCAAAAGAGGTTTCAAACTCAGTCGTCATGTACACGTGCCTCATTAATAATGGCAGCCAGTCTACATAACTCGTCGAGAAAATTTTCAGTCATTTTCATTGAAAAGTGTGAACCGGCTCAAATTAGATTATAAAACGAACAAAAAAGCCCTCGCCCGTGAAGGCGATAACTTTGGTTAAAAACCAATGTCCATCAGGCTGATAGGTGTTCGTCAGCTATTGCTGGTCCGATTCCGATAGGTCGTCTTGCTCTTGGCCCAAAAGCGCCAATTCCAACAATGCATAGCGGTGCTCAACGAAGTTGTGAACGTTGTTAGACACCGTCAGTTTGAACAGCGCCGAAGCGGTGTCCTTGTCCCCCAGACTCAGGTAGTGTTTACCCAAATAGAAGTCAGTTTCACTGAGATGCTCAGCGAGCGAAGTGTTATCCGTTGCATCTGCCTTGAGGCGTTCCATCAGCGTTTTTTCGCTGATCTTGCCCAGGTAGAATTCGACAATATTCCATCCCCATTGCCCTCTGTCCGCTTTGTCATAGCGCTGCTGAAGCGCTACCTCGGCCTTCTTGGGATCGATTTCTCGCTCCACCAGATACAGCCATAACGAACGGAAGGGATCGTTTGGGTCGTCTTGATAAAACGCCTGCAGATCATCCTGCGCCAACGGGAAGCGGCCGCCATAATACAGTGCGATGCCCCGGTTTAAACGCGCGTAATTGTAAGTTGGATCAAGCTCTAGTACAGAATCAAACGCTTCATAGGCAGCATCAAAATTGCCTGCCTGCGTTAAGTAAATGCCCAGGTAGTTGAAAACTTCCGGCATGTCGGGACGTATCGCCAGCGCCTGCGAGAAATCATTGCGCGCTAATGCACGTAACCCGAGGCTATCATACAGCACACCGCGCTCATATAAAAGCTGTGCGCGTTCGTCGTCCGTCAGTGCCCGGCTGGCAAGAATTTGTTCCATGCGCGCCAGGATCACTTCCTGCTGCAACGTTGGCTGCAACGGGATCGCCAAAACTTCGTCTTTACGCCAATCATGGTTGCTGCATCCTGCCAGCATGAGTGCTGTCGCAACGTAACACCAGCGCAAGAAAGGCTTCATTTCCCACTCCCGAAGACAAACATTGGATGAACGTCCTGTCCTCCGTTTGCTAATACGCGGGCATCCTACCCGCGCGATACGAACAGCTCCCAACCCCATGGCGGGGAGCTGTAAAACTATCTATACAGTTATTCTGCTTCAGGCGCAGGTGAACCCGCTTCCGGCGCCATCGCTTCTTTGATGCTCAGACGCACGCGGCCCTGACGGTCAACTTCCAGCACCTTAACCGGCACTTCCTGACCCATCTGCAGATAGTCGGTCACTTTCTCGACGCGCTTGTCGGCGATCTGAGAAATGTGTACCAGACCTTCTTTACCACCGCCGATAGCGACGAACGCGCCGAAATCAACGATACGGGTCACTTTACCCTGGTAGATACGGCCCACTTCGATCTCTGCCGTGATCTCTTCGATACGACGGATAGCGAATTTCGCTTTCTCACCGTCGGTCGCAGCGATTTTAACTGTACCATCATCTTCGATTTCGATGGTAGTGCCAGTCTCTTCGGTCAGTGCGCGGATAACGGAACCGCCCTTACCGATCACGTCTTTGATTTTATCCGGGTTGATGCGGATAGTATGAATACGCGGTGCGAATTCGGAGATATCGCCGCGCGGGGTGCTGATAGCCTGTTCCATCACGCCCAGGATGTGCAAACGTGCGCCCTTGGCCTGGTTCAGAGCCACCTGCATGATTTCGCGGGTGATGCCTTCGATTTTGATGTCCATCTGCAGCGCGGTGATACCGTCGCGGCTACCGGCCACTTTGAAGTCCATGTCGCCCAGGTGATCTTCGTCACCCAGAATGTCGGACAGAACCACAAAGTTATCGGCTTCTTTCACCAGGCCCATCGCGATACCCGCAACGGCAGCCTTGATTGGCACACCGGCGTCCATCAGTGCCAGAGACGCACCGCACACGGAAGCCATGGAAGAAGAACCGTTGGATTCGGTGATTTCAGACACCACGCGAACGGTGTACGGGAAATCTTCTGGTTTAGGCATCATAGCCAATACGCCGCGTTTCGCCAGGCGACCGTGACCGATTTCACGACGCTTAGGTGAACCGACCATGCCGGTTTCGCCCACGGAGTACGGAGGGAAGTTGTAGTGGAACAGGAAGCTGTCGGTCTTTTCGCCCATCAGCTCGTCCAGGTTCTGTGCGTCGCGCGCGGTGCCCAGGGTCGCGGTAACCAGCGCCTGAGTTTCGCCACGGGTGAACAGCGCGGAACCGTGGGTGCGCGGCAGTACGCCGGTGCGCACATCCAGGCCACGGATCATGTCTTTTTCACGGCCGTCGATACGCGGCTCGCCACGCAGTACGCGGCTGCGCACCACGTTTTTCTCGACGTTGCCCAGGATGTCTTGAATTTCAGAGGCATCCAGAGTCTCGTCCTGCGCCAGCAGGGTTTCAACGACGCTGTCTTTGATCGCGTCAACCTGAGCGTAGCGCTCTTGTTTTTCGGTGATGTGGTAAGCGTCGCCCAGGCGAGCTTCGGCCAGTTCAGCCACGCGCGCGTGCAGCGCTTCGTTGACCGCAGGCGCCTGCCAATCCCACTTCGGCTTGCCGGCTTCGGCAACCAGCGCGTTGATGTTTTCGATAACCACTTGCTGCTGGTCGTGGCCGAACACCACGGCGCCCAGCATCTGGTCTTCGCTCAGCACGTCCGCTTCGGATTCAACCATCAGCACCGCACCTGCGGTACCGGCAACCACCAGATCCAGACGGCTTTCTTTCAGTTCGTCAGTCGTTGGGTTCAGGACGTACTGGTCGTTGATGTAACCCACGCGCGCTGCGCCGATTGGGCCGTTGAACGGAATACCGGACAGGCTCAGGGCTGCGGAAGCACCGATCATCGCAACGATGTCCGGGTTCACCTGCGGGTTAACGGAAACCACGGTCGCGATCACCTGAACTTCGTTCAGGAAGCTGTCCGGGAACAGTGGGCGGATCGGGCGGTCAATCAGACGGGAAGTCAACGTCTCGCCTTCGCTCGGACGGCCTTCGCGACGGAAGAAGCTGCCCGGGATACGACCGGCGGCGTAGGTACGCTCTTGGTAGTTAACGGTCAGCGGGAAGAAGCTCTGGCCCGGCTTGGCTTTTTTCTGGCCAACCACGGTAACAAATACGGCGGTATCATCCATGCTCACCATAACGGCGGCGGTGGCCTGACGAGCCATCATACCGGTTTCGATGGTGACGGTATGCTGGCCATACTGGAATTTGCGAATGATCGGTGTCAGCAAAATTATATCCTTGATAAGCGGCGCGCAATCGCATTGACGACTCGACACGCCTGTGACTCGATTTGCCTTCTCACTACATCCTCGCGACTAATGACAATCCTTATCTCAGGCGGGAGATAAAGCCTCTCATTAGCCGCGCGAACCTCTGTAACGGAAGAACCTGTTTGGAAACATCAGTAATACATTAACCTGATTTGCTTATGCTTCCTAGAAGAAAGGGGCCAAAATAGGCCCCTTTCCACTGAAACTTGCTAGATTAGCGACGCAGACCCAGACGCTCGATCAGGCTGGTGTAACGTGCTACATCTTTACGCTTCAGGTAGTCCAGCAGCTTACGACGCTGAGAAACCATACGCAGCAGACCACGACGGCTGTGGTGATCTTTTTTGTGCTCGGAGAAGTGGCCTTGCAGATGGTTGATCTGCGCAGTCAGCAGGGCAACCTGAACTTCGGTAGAACCGCTGTCGTTAGTACCACGACCGAAATCAGCTACGATTTGAGCTTTAGCTTCAACACTTAGAGACATTGTAATACTCCAGATTATAGATAATAAAAACAGGCGCCGATCTCTAATTCAGCAACCCAATGCATAAGCTGCGCCATTCTACTCTTAGCGCAGTGCGATCGCAAGGTGACGCAGTGCCCCGCCGTCAGTCGAAATGCTCGACCACCAGGCGGCGCGGCGCCACGCGACCGTCCTCGGCAATGTCGCCAACGCCGATGAATTTCCGCTCTTCACCCTCGGTGATACGCACCATGCCGGAAGCCGGCGCGCCGGCCACTTGCACCGGTTGCCCTTGCTTGACGTAGCCCGCCACCACCGGCAGCAAATTCACTTCCGGATAGTTCTCAACCGGGCTGTCCATCGGCATCAGCAGCGGATCGAGCAGTTCGCCGGGTGCGATGTCTTGTTCCTGCGCCTGCGCCAGCAAAGCGTTCAGCTGTTCCAGCGTCACCATGCGCGCGATCGGATAAGTCGCCACCTGCAGGCGGCGCAGATAGATCACGTGCGCGCCACAGCCCAGCAGCTCGCCGAGATCGTCGGTGATGGTGCGGATGTAGGTGCCTTTCGAGCAGTGGATCTCCAGCTCCAGCTCATCCCCTTCCCAGCGGATAAACTGCAGCTCGTACACCGTGATGCTGCGCGCTTCGCGCGGCACTTCAATCCCCTGGCGCGCATACTCGTAGAGCTTCTTGCCCTGGTATTTCAGCGCCGAATACATCGACGGCACCTGCTGGATATCGCCGCGGAAGGTGTCCAGCGCCGCGTCGAGCTGCGCCTGGGTAAAACTCACCGGGCGCTCCTGCACGATCTGGCCGTCGGCGTCGGAGGTATCGGTGCGCTGCCCCAGCTTGGCGATCACCCGATAACGCTTGTCGGAATCGAGCAGGTATTGCGAAAACTTGGTCGCTTCGCCCAGACAGATAGGCAGCATGCCGGTCGCCAACGGATCGAGCGCGCCGGTATGGCCCGCCCGGTTGGCGTTGTACAGGCGTTTTACTTTTTGCAGCGCATCGTTGGACGACAAACCCTGCGGCTTGTCCAGCAACAGCACGCCGTGGATATCACGGCCGCGGCGACGAGGGCGACTCATTAATCCTCCTTGTCATCGCCTGAGGCGGAACGGCGCTCGGCGTCGTTCTTCACCACGTTGGTCACCAGGTTGGACATGCGCATGCCTTCCACCAGGGAGTTGTCGTAGGCGAAGGTCAGCTCCGGCACCACGCGCAGGCGCATCGCTTTGCCCAGCAGGGTGCGGATGTAGCCGGAAGCGTCCTGCAACGCTTTAATGCCGTTGGTGACCAGATCCGGATCGTGGTTCTCGGTCAGCACGTTCAGGAAAGTGACGTAAACCTTGGCATACGCCAGGTCGCGAGACACTTCCACGCCGGAAACGGTCGCCATGCCGACGCGCGGATCTTTCACTTCACGCTGCAGAATGATCGCAATCTCTTTCTGCATCTCTTGCGCCACGCGTTGACCGCGGCTGAATTCTTTTGCCATTTTGGATTCTCCAGACAAATCGGGGGGCACAAAGCCCCCCCGTAAACAGATATAAGCAGATGTGCAATCGTTAAGCGATGGTGCGTTGGATCTCAATGATTTCGAACACTTCGATCATGTCGCCGACGCGCACGTCGTTATAGTTCTTAACGCCGATACCACATTCCATGCCGTTACGGACTTCGTTAACGTCATCTTTGAAGCGGCGCAGGGATTCCAGCTCGCCTTCATAGATAACTACGTTGTCGCGCAGTACGCGGATTGGGTTGTGACGCTTGATGGTCCCTTCGGTAACCATACAGCCGGCGATAGCGCCGAACTTAGGCGATTTGAATACGTCGCGCACTTCGGCCAGGCCGATGATCTGCTGCTTGTATTCCGGCGCCAACATACCGCTCATCGCCTGCTTCACTTCGTCGATCAGGTTATAGATCACGGAGTAGTAACGCAGATCCAGGCTTTCCGCTTCGATTACGCGGCGCGCAGAAGCGTCGGCACGCACGTTGAAGCCCAGGATGATGGCGTTGGAAGCCGCAGCCAGCGTCGCGTCGGTTTCGGTGATACCACCTACGCCGGAGCCGACAATCTTCACCTTCACTTCATCGGTGGAGAGTTTCAGCAGCGAGTCGCTGATCGCTTCGCAAGAACCCTGTACGTCGGACTTCAGTACGATGTTCAGCTCGGACACTTCGCCGTCGGTCATGTTGGCGAACATGTTTTCCAGCTTGGACTTCTGCTGACGCGCCAGTTTGACTTCGCGGAATTTGCCCTGACGGTACAGCGCCACTTCACGCGCTTTCTTCTCGTCGCGCACCACGGTCGCTTCGTCACCCGCTGCAGGCACGCTGGACAGACCCAGGATTTCCACAGGGATAGACGGGCCGGCGGAGGTCACTTCACGGCCCAGTTCGTCACGCATCGCACGCACACGGCCGTATTCGAAGCCGCACAGGACGATATCGCCCTTGTTCAGCGTACCTTCCTGAACCAGCACGGTAGCCACAGGGCCACGGCCTTTATCCAGGAAGGACTCGATCACCACGCCGCTCGCCATGCCGCTGCGAACCGCTTTCAGCTCCAGCACTTCGGCCTGCAGCAGGATAGCCTGCAGCAGCTCGTCAATACCGGTACCGGCTTTCGCGGACACGTGGACGAACTGCGCTTCGCCGCCCCACTCTTCCGGCATAACGCCGTACTGAGACAGTTCCTGCTTAACGCGGTCCGGATCGGCTTCCGGCTTGTCAATTTTGTTCACCGCAACCACCAACGGCACCTGCGCCGCTTTCGCGTGCTGGATAGCTTCGATGGTCTGTGGCATCACGCCGTCGTCGGCCGCCACCACCAGAACCACGATGTCAGTCGCCTGAGCACCGCGAGCACGCATCGAGGTAAATGCGGCGTGGCCCGGGGTATCCAGGAAGGTGATCATGCCGTTCTCGGTTTCTACGTGGTAGGCACCGATGTGCTGGGTAATGCCACCGGCTTCGCCCGCCGCCACTTTGGTGGAGCGGATGTAGTCCAGCAGAGAGGTTTTACCGTGGTCAACGTGGCCCATGATGGTCACGACCGGCGCGCGCGGCTCGGCCGCAGCGCCCGTATCACGGTCGCTCATCAGCGCTTCTTCCAGCTCGTTCTCACGGCGCAGGATAACTTTGTGGCCCATCTCTTCGGCAACCAGCTGTGCGGTTTCCTGGTCGATAACCTGGTTGATTGTGGCCATGGCGCCCAGCTTCATCATCACTTTGATGACCTGAGAACCTTTTACCGCCATCTTGTTGGCCAGCTCGGCCACGGTGATGGTTTCGCCGATCACCACGTCACGGTTAACCACCTGCGCCGGCTTATTGAAGCCCTGCTGCAGAGCGCTAGGCTTGCGTTTGCCTTTACCGCCACGGGTAACGGCACGCGCTTCTTCGCGGTCCGCTTTGGACTCGGACAGCTTGTTGCCTTTCTTCTGCTTGGTGGCTTTGCCGCCGCGGGTGCGGCTGCGACGATCGCCTTCAACTTTGGCGTCGTTCTCGTCTTCTGCGGCACGGGCGTGCTGAGAGGTGGTCACGTGATAGTCGGCGCTTTCAACCGCGGCGCTTGCCGCGTCTGCCTGGGCCCACTTCTCGCCGTTCTCTTCGGCCATGCGACGGGCTTCTTCTGCCACGCGCTTGGCTTCCTCTTCAACCTTGCGGCGCACTTCCTCTTCCGCTTTGCGTTTCAGTTCAGCGGCTTCGGCTTCACGGCGTGCTTTTTCCGCCTGAGCTGGCTTGGTCATTTCGTCGGTATGTTGATTGGTCACTTTTTCTTTTTCCGCTGAATTACGCTTAGCAATCTCCGCGGCCTCACGTTTGGCTTGCTCTTCGGCAGCGCGCTTCGCTTCCGCTTCGCGTTTTGCGAGCTCTTCCGCTTCGCGCCGTGCCTGCTCTTCCGCTTCACGCTGTGCCTGCTCTGCCGCTTCAGCCAACTGGGCTTCCTGCGTATCGCGATTTACATAAGTGCGTTTCTTGCGGACCTCAATTTGCACCGATTTACTTTTACCGCCGGTGCTCGGGATATTCAAGGTGCTGCGCGTTTTGCGCTGCAAAGTGAGTTTACCCGGCGCGCTGCCGTGTTCACGGTTCAAGTGCGCCAGCAATGTTTCTTTTTCTTGCTGGGTAACAGAGTCCGACTCGGACTTGTTGATCCCTGCATCAGCAAACTGCTGTACCAGGCGATCAACCGGAGTCTGAATCTCTGCTGCCAGCGATTTTACGGTTACATCTGTCGTCATGCTGTTCCTTCCTGCTACAGTTATTACGCGTTGTCGCCAAACCAACAGATATTGCGTGCAGCCATGATCAGCTCACCGGCTTGCTCATCGCTAAGCCCTTCAATATCAGCCAGATCGTCAACACCCTGCTCGGCAAGATCTTCCAGCGTACAAACCCCACGCGCGGCCAGTTTAAAGGCCATGCTGCGCTCAAGACCCGGCAGGTTGAGCAAATCGTCGGCCGGTTTGTTGTCGCCCAGGCTTTCTTCTTGTGCCAGGGCCAGCGTGGTCAATGCAGCTTTGGCGCGTTCGCGCAATGCTTCAACCGTATCTTCATCCAGACCGTCGATTTCCAACAGCTCTTTGATCGGCACGTAGGCCAGCTCTTCCAGCGTGGAGAAGCCTTCTTCAACCAGTACGGTGGCGAAATCTTCGTCGATATCAAGATACTTGGTGAAGGTATCAATAGCGGCATGAGCCTCGGCCTGGTGTTTGGCCTGCAGGTCGTCCGCCGTCATCACGTTCAGTTCCCAACGATCGTCACCGCGGTGTTGTTTCAGCAGCTGGGAAGCCAAACGCACGTTTTGGCCGTTACGGCCGATCGCCTGCGCCAGGTTGCTGGCTTCAACGGCGATATCCATGGTGCAGTTATCTTCGTCTACCACGATCGACGCGACGTCGGCCGGCGCCATGGCGTTGATGACGAATTGCGCTGGGTTGTCATCCCACAGGATGATGTCGATGCGTTCGCCGCCGAGCTCGCTCGACACGGCCTGAACGCGCGCACCGCGCATACCTACGCAGGCACCGACCGGGTCGATGCGCTTGTCGTTGGTTTTCACTGCAATTTTCGCGCGGGAGCCAGGATCGCGGGCTGCCGCTTTAATTTCAATCACTTCTTCGCCGATTTCCGGCACTTCGATGCGGAACAGTTCTTTCAGCATTTCCGAACTGGAACGGCTGACGAACAGCTGCGCGCCGCGAGCTTCAGGACGCACGGCGTACAGTACGCCGCGAATGCGGTCGCCCGGACGGAAGTTTTCGCGCGGCAGCATGTCTTCACGGCCAATCACCGCTTCGGCGTTGTTGCCCAGATCCAGCGCGATGCTGTCACGGTTCACTTTCTTCACCACGCCGGTGACGATCTCACCTTCGTGTTCACGGAAAGCGTCAACCACCATCGCACGCTCGGCTTCGCGCACTTTTTGCACGATAACCTGCTTGGCGGTTTGGGTGGTGATGCGGTCGAAGGTCACGGATTCGATCTGATCTTCAACATAGCCGCCGAGCTCGATGCTCGGGTCTTCAAACTGAGCGGCTTCCAGCGTGATTTCACGCGTTGGCTGAGTCACTTCATCTACGGCGACCCAACGGCGGAAGGTATCGAAATCGCCGGTTCTGCGGTCAATGCTGACGCGCACGTCGATTTCCTGCTCGTATTTTTTCTTGGTTGCGGTGGCTAATGCAGTTTCCAGCGCTTCGAAAATCTTCTCGCGCGGAAGGGATTTTTCATTGGAAACTGCTTCAACAACAGCCAGAATCTCTTTGTTCATCCTAGTTGCCTCTTCCAAACTTTAAAAGTGGGGTACCAGGTTCGCTTTCTGGATGTTGCTCAGCGCGAACACTTCATCTTTCCCTTCCACAGTAACCGTGATCATCTCGCCTTCGACAGACTTGATAATACCCTGCCACTTGCGACGGTTTTGTACCGCCATGCGCAGGACCAGGCTGACTTCTTCACCGAGGAAACGCGTATAGTGCTCTGCGGTGAACATCGGGCGATCAAGGCCAGGAGAGGAGACTTCCAAGTTGTAAGCGACCGTGATTGGATCTTCGACGTCCAATACAGCGCTGACCTGGTGGCTGACATCAGCGCAATCATCAACATTGATGCCGTTATCACTATCAATATAGATGCGGAGCGTCGATTGGCGCGCACGAATGAATTCGATGCCTACAAGCTCAAAGCCCAACGCTTCTACCGGTGCCGAAAGCATCTCTGTTAACTGTTGCTCTAATGTGGACAAGCCCACCCCCAAGACATAAAAAAAGGGCTAAATAGCCCAGTGATTCTGTTGCCAAATAACAAAAAACCCCGAAAAATCGGGGCTTTATGCAACTGGACCCTGTTTGCCGCTAGGCGGCCTCGGTACAACTTTCGAGCAAGTGTCATTTTCAAATGTTGATCGAGAAAAGCGGGTTTCAATCGAAAAGTGTATTTGAAAATAAACACTTAAAGGAAAGTGGTTGCGGGGGCCGGATTTGAACCGACGACCTTCGGGTTATGAGCCCGACGAGCTACCAGGCTGCTCCACCCCGCGTCCGAAAACGTGGCAAATACTACGCCGATAATCGCAAAATTGCAAGTTATCTCTGGGATTTGGTACCGAGGATGGGACTCGAACCCACAAGCCCGTTAGGGCACTACCACCTCAAGGTAGCGTGTCTACCAATTCCACCACCTCGGTACTGATTCTTACTGCTAACGGCCGTTGTTCTTTCGAGTTCACAACCACCGTTTTCAAACTTTGTTGCGGCTTACTGCGGGATATCGCTGCTCGGCTTGGCAGGTGCTGCCGGCGCGGTTGTCTGCTCAGTTTTCACTGGCTGACCCAGGTTTTCCCACTCGCTGCCTTTCTTGCTTTGGTTGCTGCTGAGGTTGCCCAGAATCAGGCTGATGACGAAGAACAGCGTCGCCAGCACAGCAGTCATGCGGGTCATAAAGTTACCGGAACCACTCGAACCGAACAGCGTGCCTGATGCACCTGCTCCGAAAGAGGCTCCCATATCAGCGCCTTTACCTTGCTGCAGCATAATCAGAGCGACCAGCCCGATTGAGATCAGCAGGAAAATTACCAGAAGAGCTTCGTACATAGTAGTACCCGTATCCTTGCGGCCTCACCGCATGCCAAATGCTTCACACTCATCAAGCAGGCGTTTTTATAAACTGCCTACTGAAGCGGGTGTGAATACTAACCAAAGCCGCCAACCCGCGCAAGGGCAATTTGCAGCCGCCGGCGCGTTTGCGGAAAAAAACGCCAACAATCGCCTCTTCGGGCTCAGCTTTGCCGAGCCCGGCGGCTAACTGTCTGTTTTAACCTGCGGATTTCACCGCGTCGGCGATGCGATGTGCCAGCGCGGTCACCTGCTGTTCGTCCTCGCCTTCCACCATCACGCGGATCAGCGGTTCGGTGCCCGATTTGCGCAGCAGCACCCGGCCGCGGCCGGCCAGTTCGGCTTCCACCTGCTCGGCGACTTTACGCACCGCGTCGGACTCCAGCGGATTGTGATCGCCGGCGAAGCGCACGTTGACCAGGATCTGCGGCAGCAGCTTCATGCCGCTACACAGATCATGCAGGCTCATGTGGTTGCGCACCATGGCGGTCAGCACCTGCAGCCCGGCCACGATGCCGTCGCCGGTGGTGGTTTTGTCCAGCAGGATCACATGGCCGGAGTTTTCCGCACCGATGCGCCAGCCCAGCTCCTGCAGCTTCTCCAGCACGTAACGGTCGCCCACTTTAGCGCGAGCGAACGGAATGCCCAGCTGTTTCAGCGCCAGCTCCAGCCCCATGTTGCTCATCAGGGTGCCGACCGCGCCGCCGCGCAGCTGGCCCTGACGCAGGCCTTCACGGGCGATGATGTACAGGATCTGATCGCCGTCCACCTTGTTGCCCAGGTGGTCCACCATCATCACGCGATCGCCGTCGCCGTCAAACGCCAAGCCCACGTGCGCTTTTTCCTTCAGTACGCGCTCCTGCAGCTGACGCACGTCGGTGGCACCGCATTTTTCGTTGATGTTCATGCCGTCCGGCTCAACGCCGATGGCGATCACCGTGGCGCCCAGCTCGCGCAGCACGCTCGGCGCGATGTGGTAAGTCGCCCCGTTGGCGCAGTCGACCACGATTTTCAACCCCTTCAGGCTCAGCTCGCTCGGGAAGGTGCCTTTGCAGAATTCGATGTAGCGGCCGGCAGCGTCGATGATGCGGCTGGCTTTACCCAGCTCGGCGGACTCCACGCAGGTCAGCGGTTTTTCCATCTCGGCTTCGATTGCTTCTTCGACGTTGTCCGGCAGCTTGGCGCCGTCGATCGAGAAGAACTTGATGCCGTTGTCATAAAACGGGTTATGCGACGCGGAGATGACGATGCCGGCTTCGGCGCGGAAGGTGCGCGTCAGATAAGCCACCGCCGGGGTGGGCATCGGCCCGGTGAAGGAGGCGGACAATCCTGCGGCCGCCAGGCCGGCCTCCAGCGCGGACTCCAGCATATAACCGGAGATGCGCGTGTCCTTACCGATGATGATCTTGCGCGAACCGTGACGCGCCAGTACTTTACCCGCCGCCCAGCCCAGCTTCAGCACGAAGTCCGGCGTGATGGGGCTGTCCCCAACCTTGCCACGGATGCCGTCGGTGCCAAAATATTTGCGCTCGCTCATGTCTTTACTGTCCCTTAGCTGAAAGTGTTGCCTCGACGACACGCATCGCCTCGACGGTTTCTTTAACGTCATGCACTCTGACAATCTGCGCGCCCTGCATCGCTGCGATCACCGCGCAGGCCACGCTGCCGATAACCCGTTGATCCGGCGGCACGTTCAGCAGTTGTCCTATCATCGATTTGCGCGACATGCCGACCAGCAGCGGCAAACCGAAACGATGAAACTCCGACAACCGTGCCAGAAGCTGATAGTTGTGCGCCAAATTTTTACCGAAACCGAAGCCTGGGTCGAGCAGCAATTTCTGATTTGTTATCCCCACCTCGTTGCAGCGCCGAATATGGTGCTCGAAAAACGCCTGAACGTCAGCGATCAGATCGTCGTAGTGCGGCGCCTGCTGCATAGTGCGCGGCTGCCCTTGCATGTGCATCAGGCAAATCGGCAGGCCGCTTTCCGCCGCCGCCGCGAGAGCACCTGGCTCCTGCAGCGAGCGAATGTCGTTGATCAGGTGTGCGCCGGCGTGTGCCGATTCGCGGATCACGCCCGCTTTCGAGGTATCGACCGAGATGAAGACTTCGAAGCGCTGCGCCAGCGCTTCCACTACCGGCACGACCCGTTCCAATTCTTCCTCTTCACTCACCTCCGCCGCCCCCGGCCGGGTCGATTCACCGCCGATGTCGATCATCGTGGCACCGGCCGAAATCAGCGCATGCGCGTGCAGCAGCGCCTGGTTCAGTGTGTTGTGGCGGCCGCCGTCGGAAAACGAATCCGGCGTCACGTTGAGGATACCCATCACCTGCGGATGGGAGAGGTTGAGCGTCATGTCGCGCACGGTTAACTGCATGGTTGGTCCACCTTACTGTTGCCTGGTTCACTGCCCGCCGGGCAAAAAAAAACCCCGGCGTACCGGGGTTTGATGTTATTACACAGCCGCTGTTACTTGTCGAGCTGTTCGGACATGGTGTTGCCCGGCGTTGGGGTGCGCGGCTCATCTACCGGCGTCGGGGCTTTCGGGGTGCCGCCGTTGTCGGAACTGTTACCTTTGTTCGCATCGTCCCAACCTGCCGGCGGACGCACGTCTTTGCGGTTCATCAGATCGTCGATCTGCGGCGCATCGATGGTTTCGTACTTCATCAGCGCATCCTTCATCGAGTGCAGGATGTCCATGTTTTCCATCAACAGCGAGCGAGCACGCGTGTAGTTACGCTCGATCAGCGACTTCACTTCCTGGTCGATGATGCGCGCGGTTTCATCCGACATGTGCTTCGCCTTGGCCACGGAACGGCCCAGGAACACTTCACCCTCTTCTTCCGCATACAGCAGCGGCCCCAGCTTCTCGGAGAAGCCCCACTGGGTCACCATGTTGCGGGCGATGGAGGTCGCCACTTTGATGTCGTTCGACGCACCGGTAGAGACTTTTTCCGGCCCGTAGATGATCTCTTCCGCCAGACGACCGCCGTACAGGGTGGAGATTTGGCTCTCCAGCTTCTGACGGCTGGCGCTGATCGCATCCCCTTCAGGCAGGAAGAAGGTCACGCCGAGCGCACGGCCACGAGGAATGATCGTCACCTTGTGTACCGGATCGTGTTCAGGAACCAGGCGGCCAATGATGGCGTGGCCCGCTTCGTGATACGCGGTCGACTCTTTCTGCGCTTCGGTCATCACCATGGAGCGACGTTCCGCACCCATCATGATCTTGTCTTTGGCTTTCTCGAACTCCACCATCGACACCACGCGCTTGTTGCCGCGGGCGGCGAACAGCGCCGCTTCGTTGACCAGGTTAGCCAGGTCGGCACCGGAGAAGCCCGGCGTACCGCGCGCAATGACGGAGGCGTCGATATCGGCAGCCAACGGCACGCGGCGCATGTGCACCTTCAGGATCTGCTCACGGCCACGCACATCCGGCAGCCCGACCACGACCTGACGGTCGAAGCGGCCCGGACGCAGCAGCGCAGGGTCAAGCACGTCCGGACGGTTGGTGGCCGCGATGACGATGATGCCTTCGTTGCCTTCGAAACCGTCCATCTCAACCAGCATCTGGTTCAGGGTCTGTTCGCGCTCATCGTGACCGCCACCCAGGCCGGCGCCACGCTGGCGGCCGACGGCGTCGATTTCATCGATGAAGATGATGCACGGCGCGGCTTTCTTCGCTTGTTCGAACATGTCGCGCACGCGGGATGCACCCACACCAACGAACATTTCGACGAAGTCGGAACCGGAAATGGTGAAGAACGGCACCTTCGCTTCACCGGCGATCGCTTTCGCCAGCAGCGTTTTACCGGTCCCCGGCGGGCCAACCATCAGCACGCCTTTCGGGATCTTGCCGCCCAATTTCTGGAAACGGCTCGGCTCGCGCAGGTATTCCACCAGTTCGCTCACCTCTTCTTTCGCTTCGTCACAACCGGCGACATCGGCGAAAGTGGTCTTGATCTGGTCTTCCGTCAGCATGCGGGCCTTGCTCTTGCCGAAGGACATCGCGCCCTTGCCGCCGCCGCCCTGCATTTGCCGCATAAAGAAGATCCAGACCCCGATCAGCAACAGCATCGGGAACCAGGAGATAAAGATAGAAGCCAGCAGGCTCGGCTCTTCAGGCGGCTCGCCGACCACTTTCACATTCTTCGTTAACAACGTATCCAGCAACTTAGGATCGTTGACAGGGATGTAGGTCGTGTATTTGTTACTGTCTTTCTTGGTAACGTTAATTTCACGTCCGTTGATTCGCGCTTCGCGAACCTGGTCCTGGGTCAGTTCGGACATGAAGGTAGAGTAATCCACCCTACGGCCATTCGACTCGCTGGGCCCAAAGCTCTGGAATACAGACATCAACACTACCGCGATGACTAACCAGAGAATTAGGTTTTTCGCCATGTCACTCAAGGGATTAACCTCATCTTACAACTGTGTTAACAAACAGCGTTAGGGTACTACAGTTTGCGCCCTGTCGCTACAATGTACACTTCGCGCGAACGAGCGCGGGAAGCGTCTGGCTTACGAATCTTAACCTTCGTAAACAGGGAGCGAATTTCCCGTAGGTACTCGTCAAAGCCATCTCCCTGGAACACCTTCACCAGGAAACTTCCGCCTGGTGCGAGGACATCACGACACATATCCAGCGCCAACTCCACCAGATACATCGACCTTGGAATATCGACCGCCGGGGTGCCACTCATATTCGGGGCCATATCGGACATGACCACCTGAACCTTACTCTCACCTACTCGTTCCAACAGCGCCTTCAGCACCAGTTCATCACGAAAATCGCCCTGAAGGAAATCGACGCCAACGATAGGATCCATTGGCAAAATATCACAGGCGATGATGCGCCCGGTACCGCCGATTTGGGTGACCACATACTGCGACCAGCCGCCCGGTGCGGCGCCGAGATCAACCACGGTCATGCCCGGTTTGAACAGTTTGTCGCTCTGCTGTATTTCATCAAGTTTAAACCAGGCACGGGAACGCAGTCCCTTTTTCTGTGCCTGCTGTACATATTTATCGCTAAAGTGTTCTTGTAACCAGCGACTGGAGCTAGCCGAACGCTTTTTATTAGCCATCTCGTTTTCCAACTATCATAAAAAGAGTCTTATGTCAGGGTCGCTGCTCACGTAGACTCACACCGGTGAAGACCGATTTGGTGATATACATGAGATGGCGGTAGAATGTACCGTTTTCAATCCCAACTTAAGCAAAAAAGACAATGAATCTGAATAACAAACAAAAACAGCACCTGAAAGGCCTGGCGCATCCGTTAAAACCGGTGGTGATGCTGGGCAATAACGGTCTTACCGAAGGGGTGCTGGCTGAAATTGAACAGGCTCTGGAGCATCATGAGCTGATCAAGGTGAAAATCGCCGCTGAAGATCGCGAAACCAAAACCCTGATCGCCGATGCTATCGTGCGTGAAACGGGCGCCTGCAATGTGCAAGTTATCGGCAGCACGCTTATTCTTTACCGCCCGTCGAAAGAGCGCAAGATCAGTCTACCGCGTTAATAACCATCAGGTTAACGAAAAGGTGCCATGCGCCTGACGAAGATAAAAGGCCGCTTGCGGCCTTTTTCCTATCTTTACAAAACGTTGGCGCATTAATGACCAACGGCCTCGATCAGAGATACTCAACCTTCAGGATCTCATACTCGACGTCGCCGCCAGGGGTTTTGATCACCACCACATCATCTTGCTCTTTGCCGATCAGGCCGCGCGCCATCGGCGAGTTTACCGAAATCAGATTTTTCTTGAAATCGGCCTCATCGTCGCCAACGATGCGGTAAGTCACTTCTTCTTCACTGTCCAGGTTCATCACCGATACGGTGGCACCGAAGATCACCCGGCCGGTGTTCGGCATCTTGGTGATATCGATCACCTGAGCATTGGACAGCTTGGCTTCGATTTCCTGAATGCGACCTTCGCAGAAACCCTGCTGTTCGCGGGCGGCGTGGTACTCGGCATTCTCTTTCAAATCGCCGTGCTCGCGCGCTTCCGCGATGTCCGCAATGATTTTCGGACGGCGCACGCTTTTCAGATATTCGAGCTCTTCGCGCAGTTTTTCAGCGCCAAACAAGGTCATCGGAATTTGGTTCATCGTATAAATACCTCTAAATCTTTCCTGTTCAAATAACCGTCATCCTGACGTATTCGTATGAAAACACGGTTGGCATACCGCCACCCGCCTCCAGGCGACAAACAAAAGAAACCTGACTCGGAACGGGGCCCAAGCCAAGATCGGTTTTGCATTTTGATACGCATTTTAGCCTAGAGTTCCTTGAGGGTCATCGTTTACTTTTTCCCTGATTGCACCGTAGTATGACGGCACGTTATCCAGCTGTTATCCCGAGATTATGCGTTTTTCACGAATTGTCAGTGCATTGGCTTGCGCATTTGTTCTGAATGCGAATGCGGCCCCGGTTGAAGAGTACACACAATATCTGCCTGATGGGGCCAACCTTGCCCTGGTCGTTCAGAAGATCGGCGCCGGCGCGCCGACGATCGATTACCACTCTCAGCAGATGGCGCTGCCGGCCAGTACCCAAAAAGTGCTGACGGCGCTGGCTGCGCTATTGCAACTCGGGCCCGATTACCGTTTCACCACCACGCTGGAGAGCCAGGGCGATATTCGCGACGGCGTGCTGCGCGGCAACCTGATCGCCCGCTTCAGCGGCGATCCGACCTTCAAACGCCAGAGCCTGCGCAATATGGTGGCCGTCCTGAAGAAACAGGGCGTGCGCCAAATCAGCGGCGACGTGCTGGTCGATACTTCGGTCTTCGCCAGCCATGACAAAGCGCCCGGCTGGCCGTGGAACGATCTGACGCAGTGCTTCAGCGCGCCGCCGGCCGCCGCCATCGTCGATCGCAACTGTTTCTCGGTCTCGCTCTACAGCGCGCCAAACCCGGGCGACATGGCGTTTATCCGCGTCGCCTCCTATTATCCGGTCAATATGTTTAGCCAGGTGCGCACCCTGGCGCGCGGCTCCGCTGACGCGCAGTACTGCGAACTGGACGTGGTGCCGGGCGAGCTGAACCGCTTTACCCTGACCGGCTGCCTGACGCAGCGCAGCGAACCGCTGCCGTTGGCCTTCGCCATCCAGGACGGTGCCAGCTACGCGGGCGCCATCCTGAAAGACGAGCTGACGCAGGCCGGCATCCAAATCGACGGACATTTGAAACGCCAGACGCGCCCCGGCATCACCGGCACGGTGATCGCGCAAACCCAGTCGGCGCCGCTGCACGATCTGCTGAAGATCATGCTGAAGAAATCGGACAATATGATCGCCGATACCGTCTTCCGCACCATCGGCCACGAACGCTTCGGCGTGCCGGGCACCTGGCGAGCCGGTTCCGATGCGGTACGGCAGGTGCTGCGCCAGAAGGCCGGCATCGATCTGGGCAATACCATCATCGCCGACGGTTCCGGCCTGTCGCGCCACAACCTGCTGGCGCCGGCGACCATGATGCAGGCGTTGCAGTACATCGCGCAGCACGACAACGAGCTGAACTTCATCTCGATGCTGCCGCTGTCCGGCTATGACGGCACCTTGCGCTACCGCGGCGGCCTGCACGAAGCCGGCGTCGACGGCAAAGTGTCGGCCAAGACCGGCGCGCTGCAGGGCGTGTACAACCTGGCGGGCTTCATCACCACCGCCAGCGGCCAGCGCATGGCCTTCGTGCAGTATCTTTCCGGCTACGCCGTACCGCCGGAAGATCAGAAACAGCGCCGCGCACCGCTGGTACGCTTCGAAAGCCGCCTGTATCGGGATATTTACCAAAACAACTGAGGATCGTCATGAAGCTGTTGGTCGTTGAGGATGATGAACTGCTGCAACAGGGGCTGGCGCTGGCGCTGACCGGCGAAGGCTACGTCTGCGACTGTGCCGCAACGGCGGCGGAGGCCAACAGCCTGCTCATCACCAGCCAATACAGCATGGTGATCCTGGATCTCGGCCTGCCGGACATGGACGGCGCCGCGTTGCTGCGGCAATGGCGCCGCCAGCAGATCGATCTGCCGGTGCTGATCCTGACCGCCCGCGACGCCCTGGAAGATCGCGTCGACGGGCTGGACGCCGGCGCCGACGACTACCTGGTCAAACCCTTCGCGCTGGTCGAACTGCAGGCACGCGTGCGCGCCCTCCTGCGGCGCTACCAGGGCCACAGCGACAATCTGATGCAGGTGGATGACCTGCAGCTGAACCTCTCCAGCCAGCAGGTCTACCTGCAGCAGCAGCCGGTGGAGGTTACGCCGAAAGAGTTCGCCATTCTGGCGCGTCTTATCATGCGCGCCGGCCAAACGGTCAACCGTGAACTCCTGCAGCAGGATCTCTACACCTGGCAAGACGATTTGGGCTCCAACACGCTGGAAGTGCATATCCACAACCTGCGCCGCAAGCTGGGCAAGGATCGCATCCGCACCGTGCGCGGCATCGGCTACCGTCTGGAACCTTCTTCATGATCAGCATGCGCCGCCGCCTGCTGCTGATGCTGGCGCTGATCCTGCTGGTCACGCAGCTCATCAGCGCCTTCTGGCTGTGGCACGAAAGCCAGGAACAGATCAGCTTCCTGGTGGACGAAACCTTGTCCGCCAAAGTGCGCAGCGAGCGCGTCGATACCGAGATAGCCGAGGCCATCGCGTCGCTGCTGGCGCCGTCGCTGATCATGATGATCGTCACGCTGCTGGCGTCATTCTGGGCCATCAGCTGGATCACCCGCCCGCTCAACCAATTGCAGCAGCGGCTGGAAAAGCGCTCTGCCGATAACCTGACGCCGCTGCCAATCAACAGCGACAGCCTGGAAATGGTGGCGGTCACCAATGCGCTCAATCAGCTGTTCTCGCGGCTGGACAACACCATCCAGCAGGAACGCCTGTTCACCGCCGACGCGGCCCACGAGCTGCGCACGCCGCTGGCCGGCATTCGCCTGCATCTGGAACTGATGGAGAAACAGGGCGTCAAAGGCAGCCAGGCGCTGATCGCCCGCATCGATCAGCTGATGCACACCGTTGAGCAACTGCTGATGCTGTCGCGCGCCGGGCAAGACTTCGCCAGCGGTCATTACCAGCATTTCGATTGGGTGGCCGATGTGATTCAGCCGCTGCAGGAAGAACTCGGCGAAATGACCGCCCAACGCGCGCAGACGCTGGACTGGCAATTGCCGGCCACCGCTGCGGTGAACGGCGATCCGGTGCTGCTGCGGCTGCTGCTGCGCAACCTGGTCGAAAACGCCCACCGTTACGGCCCGGAAGGCGGCGCGATACAGGTGCGGTTAACGCCGCAGGACAGCGGCTATCTGCTGCAGGTCATCGACGATGGCCCGGGGATCAAGGAAGAGATGGTCGGGGAGCTGACGCAAGCGTTTCGCCGCATGGATCAACGCTACGGCGGCAGCGGGCTGGGCTTGAATATCGTGATCCGCATCGTGCAGTTGCACCAGGGGCGTTTGACGCTGGAAAACCGCCGCGATGCCCGCGGCCTGGACGCCCAGTGCTGGCTGCCGGAAAAGGCGCTCAAATAACAAGGGCCCAGCGTTGCTGAGCCCTTTATCACCGAATTACTTCTGGTAAATGATTTCGACGCCTTCGTCGTCGTCTTCGTCCCAGTCGTCATCCCAGTCATCTTCTGCTTCGGCTTCCACTTCCGCGATTTGCTCGCGGTGGTAGTCATCCCACATGAATTCGACTTTTTCCGGCGCGCTTTCTTCGATCGCCATCGCTTTCGGCTGGGTGTTGATGAAGTTCATTACGTCCCAGCACAGCGCGTTGACGCCTTCGCGATTGGCGGCGGAGATCATGTAGTACTTCCCTTCCCAGCCCATGCCTTCCACAATCGCCTTGGCGCGTTCGGCGGCTTCTTCCTCACCAATCACATCAATTTTGTTGAACACCAGCCAGCGTGGCTTCTGCGCCAGATTTTCGCTGTATTGGTTCAACTCGTTGATGATGACTTTGGCGTTTTCCACCGGATCGGATTCGTCGATCGGCGCGATGTCCACCAGGTGCAGCAGCACGCGGCAGCGCTCCAGGTGTTTAAGGAAGCGAATGCCCAGGCCCGCGCCTTCGGAGGCGCCCTCGATCAGCCCCGGAATGTCGGCGACCACAAAGCTCTGCTCGTGGTCCATACGCACTACACCCAGGCTCGGCACCAGCGTGGTAAACGGATAGTCGGCCACCTTCGGCTTGGCGGCGGACACCGCGCGGATGAAGGTCGATTTGCCGGCGTTCGGCAAGCCCAGCATGCCCACATCGGCCAGCAGCAACAGTTCCAGCAACAGGTCGCGCGCTTCACCGGCGGTACCCAGCGTCTTCTGACGCGGTGCACGGTTGACCGAAGATTTGAAACGGGTGTTGCCCAGGCCATGCCAGCCGCCCTTGGCGACCATCAGCTTTTGCTCGTGGCGGGTCATGTCGCCGAGGATCTCGCCGGTGCCCTGATCCTTCACGCGCGTGCCGACCGGCACCTTGATGATGACGTCTTTACCGCGTTTACCGGTACAGTCGCGGCTCTGGCCATTCTGGCCGCGCTCGGCGCGGAAAGACTTCTCAAAACGGTAGTCGATCAGGGTGTTGAGGTTCTCGTCCGCCAGCAGGTAGACGTCGCCGCCGTCGCCGCCATCACCGCCGTCAGGCCCACCGTTGGGGATATATTTTTCGCGGCGGAAGCTGACGCATCCGTTGCCGCCATCGCCTGCAACGACCAGAATCGCTGCTTCATCTACAAACTTCATTTACCGTCTCCGTAAATCATTCACCGGGCTGCTTCAAAGGAGCAACCAGGGGGGGTTCTGCCCGTCGCGGCCACCACCGGTGACCAATTGCGGAAAACATGGCGCCCGCCACGACCACAAACGCGCCAACATAGCCGACGACATTCAACGTCGGCGCGGCGAATGCCTGGGGCCAGGCCAACGCCAATAAATCTGAAAACAGCAGGGTAAACAGCGGGGTCAGCGTCACCAACGCGCTCACCTGCGCCGCCTGCCAGCGCGCCATCGCCTCTGCCAACGCACCGTAGCCGATCAGCGTGTTGGCGCCGCAAAACAGCAGGCACGCCAATTGCCAGCCGCTAAGCTGGAAAATCACCTCGGGTTTGGCCAGAGGGAACAACGCTATCGCACATAAAGTGTACAACATAACCAGGATCTGCGGCGAAGCCAGCCGTCGCAGCAATACCTTCTGCGCCACGCCGTAGCTCACCCAAACCATCGCCGCACACACGCCCAGCATAACGCCCAGCGTGTAGTCCGTCAGCCGGGTGAAGATTTCTATCAGACTGACGTTGAAAAACAGCATCAACCCGCCGATCAGCATCAGGGCGCCTATGACCTGGGTGATACGCATGCGTTCTTTTAAAATCAGCACGCTGGCGAACATCATGCCCACCGGCGACAGCTGGCCAATCACCTGCGACGCCGTCGGGCTCAGGTATTGCAGCGAGGAGCTGAAGAACACAAAGTTGCCCAGCAGCCCCGCCGTCGCGATCGCCAACAGCAGCAGCCAGCGCGGCTGGCGGAACATCGTCAGCGGCGGCAGCTTGCCGCGCACCGCGAGGATCGCGCCCAAACCGATGGCGGCCATGGTAAAGCGATACCAGACGACGGTAAACGGCTCCATCACCGTCAACACTTCTTTCATCGCGATCGGCAACGCGCCCCAGCAAACCGCCGTGGTTAACGCCAGGGAAATACCAACGCCGACCTGCTGCTTCGTATCCATATCACCTTCGCCAACGCTGAGAGGCCAACCCCCAGGCAGCCCATAAATGTAAAAAGCCCCGCAACGAATTGCGGGGCTTACATCTATTTCGTAAGGCTCGAAAAATTATTCAGCTTCGATGCTGATGAATTTACGATTGCTCGGGCCTTTAACTTCGAATTTGACTTTACCGTCTTTCAAAGCAAACAGAGTGTGGTCTTTGCCGCAACCCACGTTGGTACCAGCGTGGAATTTGGTGCCGCGCTGACGAACGATGATGCTGCCTGCCAGTACTGCTTCGCCGCCAAAGCGTTTTACGCCCAGACGTTTAGCTTCTGAATCGCGACCGTTACGAGTCGAGCCGCCAGCCTTTTTGTGTGCCATTAATCCGCTCTCCTAACTTAAGCGCTGATGCCGGTGATTTTAACGTCAGTGAACCACTGACGGTGGCCCTGCTGCTTACGGTGGTGCTTACGACGACGAAACTTAACAATCTTAATTTTCTCGCCACGACCGTGAGCAACGACTTCAGCTTTGATCTTGCCGCCATCGACGAAAGGAACGCCGATTTTGATATCTTCGCCATTAGCGATCATCAGAATCTGGTCAAACTCAACCGCTTCACCAGTTGCGATGTCCAGCTTTTCCAAGCGAACGGTCTGACCTTCGCTTACTCGGTGTTGTTTACCACCACTTTGGAAAACCGCGTACATATAAAACTCCGCTTTCCGCGTGCCCGACTGTGTTAGTTCAGAGCGCGCTATAAATATTCACAATAGGGCGCGAATTCTACGCAAAAAAGCAGCGCATGACAAGAGCAGAATAAGACCAGAAGGAGAAAAAAGAAGAAAAAAAGCGCAGTTTCTTTCGTGGCGTTTATCTGAACCGTTTTTCAAGTACAATCATAGGGACAGTTACCGCCATGTACCGATGTGAGCAGCGATCTCAACGCGGTGAAGAGAAACACAGCTGAAAAAAACACAATGAACCTAGATCAAATTACCGAGTTAACCGCGCAAGATATGGCGGCCGTGAACGCAACAATTCTCGAACAGCTGAATTCCGATGTCACGCTCATCAATCAGCTTGGCTATTACATTATCAGCGGTGGCGGTAAGCGCATCCGGCCGATGATCGCCGTCTTGGCGGCGCGCGCGTTGGGCTATGAAGGCAACAAGCACGTCACCGTCGCCGCCCTGATCGAATTCATTCATACCGCCACGCTGCTGCATGACGACGTCGTCGACGAATCGGACATGCGCCGCGGCAAAGCCACCGCCAACGCGGCGTTCGGCAACGCCGCCAGCGTGCTGGTCGGCGACTTTATCTATACCCGCGCCTTCCAGATGATGACCAGCCTGGAATCCCTGCGCGTGCTGGCGCTGATGTCGGAGGCGGTCAACGTCATCGCCGAAGGCGAAGTGCTGCAGTTGATGAACGTGCACGATCCCGACATCAGCGAAGAAAGCTATATGCGGGTGATCTACAGCAAAACCGCCCGCCTGTTCGAGGCGGCAGCGCAATCGTCGGCGATCCTGTCCGGTGCCAGCGCCGAACAAGAGCAGGCGCTGCAAGACTATGGCCGCTACCTCGGCACCGCTTTCCAGCTGATCGACGATCTGCTCGACTACAGTGCCGACGGCAGCACCCTGGGCAAAAACACCGGCGACGATCTGAACGAAGGGAAACCGACCCTGCCGCTGCTGCACGCGATGCACAACGGCGACGACGCGCAGCGTGACATGATCCGCGGTGCGATTGAGCAAGGCAATGGCCGTCATCTGTTAGAGCCGGTACTGCAGGCAATGCAACAATGCGGTTCGCTGGAGTACACCCGCAAACGCGCCGAGGAAGAAGCCGACAAGGCGATCGCCGCGCTGCAGGTCTTGCCGGCATCGGAGCACCGTACGGCGCTGGAGGGCCTGGCCCATCTGGCGGTGCAACGCGACTTTTAAGAAATAAATATTTCTTAAAATCCATCAGGCCCGCGTATGCGGGCCTGTCTAGCTATTGCTCTCTTCGTCGATGCGCGCCAACAGGCCGCCGATCCCTTCCCGCATCAGGAAAGCCACCATTTTCTCGCGCTCGCTCTCCGTCAAATGGTAGTAATACTCGATCCAGACCGCCAACGGATCCTGACGCTCTACGTCATATACCGCCCCATCCTCCTTCAGCACCAGCAGGTTACGCACGTTTGAAGGCAGGCTGTCGATATGGTACTCCAACGCTTTTCCCTGCACGCCTTTACGCCTGCGGCTGATCCAGCCTTCGCGCCGGGCCATCAGATTAATTCCCTGTGGTGAGGAAGGTAATCCTGCGATGCCTGTCAGTTCCTTGGCGGCAAACCACTCGTTTTTCATGGCCATCATCTCTGGGCAATAGTGGGCAACGTCATTTTTGGAAATTACTTGGGTATTTTTTTGGAAATTTAATGGTATTCTGATTTCTGAATAAGCGATTCACGTCGTGCAAACGCCTAACCTTGACCCGTTAGTTATACCACTAACGCAACTTTGGCTAATCAGAAAAGGA
Organism: Serratia sp. SSNIH1; assembly: GCF_002935055.1. Taxonomy (NCBI): domain Bacteria; kingdom Pseudomonadati; phylum Pseudomonadota; class Gammaproteobacteria; order Enterobacterales; family Yersiniaceae; genus Serratia; species Serratia sp. SSNIH1. The sequence goes on along the minus strand of NZ_CP026383.1, from coordinate 895,349 downwards.
ATGTAAACATGAATTCAAGGAACCCAGATTGGCATCCGGCAGATATCATCGCGGCGCTCCGCAAGCAGGGCACCACGCTGGCGGCAGTGTCGCGCAAGGCCGGATTAAGCTCATCAACGCTGGCCAACGCGCTGTCGCGCCCGTGGCCAAAGGGGGAGTGGCTGATCGCCGAAGCGATAGGCATCCACCCTTCGGAGATCTGGCCAAGCCGCTATTACGATCCGCGCAGCGATTGCCTGCTGGATCGCAAGGCACGCATCAAATCGTGAACGCGGGGCAAAAAAAACCGCCGGAACAGCGTCCGGCGGCGTTTATCGGCTGACTATCGGCAACGATCAGTTATTGATGAACTTCTCGCCCAGCTCGATATCTTTGTGCAGCACGTCCAGCATCTCGTTCAGCGCTTTCTGCTCGAAGGCGCTCAGGGTGCCGATATCTTTGCGCTCTTCAACGCCGTTTTTGCCCAGTACCAGCGGCTGTGCGAAGAAGCGAGCGTATTTGCCGTCGCCTTCAACGTAAGCGCATTCCACTACGCCTTTCTCGCCCTGCAGCGCACGCACCAGAGACAGACCGAAACGTGCGGCCGCCTGGCCCATGGACAGCGTTGCAGACCCGCCGCCGGCTTTGGCTTCCACCACTTCGGTGCCGGCGTTCTGAATGCGTTTAGTCAGATCCGCCACTTCCTGATCGGTGAAGCTCACGCCAGGGATCTGCGACAGCAGAGGCAGGATGGTCACGCCAGAGTGGCCGCCGATGACCGGCACGTTCAGCTCTTCCGGCTGCTTGCCTTTCAGCTCGGCCACGAAGGTGTTGGAACGGATGATATCCAGCGAAGTCACGCCGAACAGTTTGTTCTTGTCGTAAACGCCGGCTTTTTTCAGCACTTCCGCCGCGATGGCGACCGTGGTGTTAACCGGGTTGGTGATGATGCCGATGCAGGCTTTCGGGCAGGTTTTCGCCACTTGCTCAATCAGGTTACGCACGATGCCGGCGTTAACGTTGAACAGGTCAGAACGATCCATGCCCGGCTTACGGGCCACGCCGGCGGAAATCAGCACCACGTCCGCACCGTGCAGAGCCGGGGTCGCGTCTTCGCCGCTGAAGCCTTTGATTTTAACTGCGGTTGGGATGTGGCTTAAGTCGACGGCAACGCCTGGGGTAACGGGGGCAATGTCGTAGAGAGAGAGTTCAGAACCTGAAGGAAGCTGGGTTTTGAGTAGAAGGGCGAGGGCCTGGCCGATACCGCCAGCAGCACCGAGAACTGCAACTTTCATCCTATACTCCTTTATTATCTTAAATATATAAAGCGCCGTGAATGTGTTGGTTACGGACCTTAAGTTATTACACCTTTAAAAACAATAAATTAGCCAATTCTTGCCTGCAGGTGTAATAAAACGGCCGCTGTCGCGCCCATTTTAGATTAAATCGCTTACGCATGAAGGGCATAGCGCACATTAATCAAAAATAGTGCGAGGTTATTCACGAGCAAGTTAACCGGCCGTTACATTACACCCTTACGCAACATCAGAACAACATCATTTTAATAACATTTTATTTACCACCGCAGGCCGATTTTCCGTCGTCAAAAGGGCATATTCATCGCTGCCGGATTTTGTTAAAATGCCGTCCTTTCCTCGCCGCCCGGTCATGTTTATTTTCTTTGGGTCGGCCTTTGTTGCATAAAAATTCATCTATATGCATAATCATGACTTCCACTATCAACATTCCACGGTGCAAAATGCGTAATCCCGCAAAACAGGAAGATCTGATCAAGACGTTCAAAGCGTTATTGAAAGAAGAAAAATTCAGTTCTCAAGGCGAGATCGTTTTGGCGCTGCAAGAAGAAGGCTTCGAAAACATTAACCAATCCAAAGTATCGCGCATGCTGACCAAGTTCGGCGCGGTACGTACGCGCAATGCCAAAATGGAAATGGTGTATTGCCTTCCTGCCGAACTCGGCGTGCCGACCACCACCAGCCCGTTGAAGAATCTGGTGCTGGACGTCGACCATAACGACGCCGTCGTGGTGATCCACACCAGCCCGGGCGCCGCGCAGCTGATCGCTCGCCTGCTCGACTCATTGGGTAAATCCCAGGGCATCCTCGGCACGATTGCCGGCGACGATACGATTTTCGTCACCCCGTCCAACGGCTTTACCGCTCAGAAACTGCATGAAGCTATTTTGGGCGTGTTCGAGCAAGAGCTGTGAAACCTGGCGCTAACAAAGTGCGGCTGCAGCCTGCACTTTGTTAGCGCTTCTTTAACAACCCCCGCGTTACCTTCCCTGCCTTCAACCGCGTTTAACACTGCGTTTTTATCCCTCAGCAACACATTTCCATGACATCTCCATGTAACCAGCAGTACCCACTGTGATCTTCCGCACTTTTGGTCAAAAGCACTTACCTCATTGAAATTACATAAATTTAGCATCAAAAGATCGTTTTATGAGCGTTTTTTATTCCTTATGGTTATAAAAAATAAGGATCATGCGGTTAAAGTTTCACTAGAAACTGTTAGCGGACTATTAATTTTTAGCGTTACTAGCTGTATACTCATTTTCGTGAACTGAATCACAGTTCGTTGGAACTGATAAAAAAATACGATGAGGTGAGATGATGAAAATTAAAACTACCGTTGCAACCCTGAGCGTTCTGTCCATGCTTTCATTTGGTGCATTTGCAGCACAATCTGTTGACGCAACTCAGGCCGCAAAACTGCAGCCGGCCGGTGTGATCACCGTGAGCGGCGTTGCCGCTGCGCCTTCCGACATTCGCCAGGCGCTGTCCGACAAAGCTGACGCCAAAGGGGCGACCGCTTACCGCGTGATCGAAGCCCGCAATGACGGCAACTTCCACGCGACCGCTGAAATCTACAAATAAGTACCGGCATTACCCGGCAACGGGCAATACATCTCTGGAATCAAACGCTGTCGTAACGGCCTTCAAGAATAAAAATCGCTGCCAAGCCCTTCCAGGCTGTTATGACCAAGGATCGCTATCATGAACATGAAAACTACTGTTGCTGCACTCGGCCTGCTGTCTGTCATCTCCTTCGGCGCTTCTGCCGCCCAGCTGGTGACTAACGATCAGACCGCCAACCTGCAATCTATCGGCACCATTACCGTCAGCGGCATCGACGGCGCGCCGACCGACATTCGCCAGGCGTTATCTGAGAAAGCCGACGCGAAAGGCGCGACCGCCTACCGCGTGATCGAAGCGCGTAATGAAGGCAACTACCACGCCACCGCCGAGATTTACAAATAACAACTCTGGGAACGGCTTTGCAGAGCTGATTACCCTCGTCACTGCCACTGCCGAGTTCTGACGCAAACGCCGATTTCCCAGAGACCCTCTCGTCGTCCTATCCGACGAACCCCGTTGCCCTCGCTCGCGAGGGCTTTTTTATGGCGTAAAAGTAAAAAAGGCCGCGAATGCGACCCTTGATGTGACTGATGCAGCTGAGCGATCAGTAGGTGACTTTCGGTTCCTGCTTTTTCGCCAGCGCGTCCAGCAGACGATCGTGAATGCCGCCGAAGCCGCCGTTGCTCATCACCAGAATGTGATCGCCCGGCTGTGCGGTTTTCACCACCATGTCCACCAGCGTGTCGAGATCCGCGCTCCAGTGCGCGGGCTGCACGCAGGCATCCGCCACTTCCGCCACCTGCCACGGAATGTGGTGCGGCTGGAACAGGAACACTTCGTCGGCGCGGCCGAGCGAAGGCGCCAGATCGTTTTTGCTGATGCCCATTTTCATGGTGTTGGAGCGCGGTTCCAGCACCGCCAGAATGCGCGCCGTGCCGCCGACCTTGCCGCGCAACGCGGCCAGAGTGGCGAGGATCGCCGTCGGATGGTGTGCAAAGTCGTCGTAAACCGTGACGCCGTTGGCTTCGCCACGCAGTTCCAGACGGCGGCGGGCGTTGATGAAATCGCCCAACGCGCGGCAGGCGTCCGCCGGCTGTACGCCAACATGACGGGTGGCGGCGATGGCCATCAGGCCGTTATGCATGTTGTGCTCGCCCACCAGCGCCCAGTTCACTTCGCCGACCTGTTCGCCGTCGAGGAACACCGCGTAATGGCTGGCATCCGGCGTCAACTTCTGTGCACGCCAGGTGCCCTCTTCCCCCACCAGCTCCTGCTCGCTCCAGCAGCCCATCGCCATCACCTGCTTCAGGTGGCTGTCGTTGTCCGGCAGGATGATCTTGCCTTTGCCCGGCACCAGGCGCACCAGGTGGTGGAACTGTTTCTGGATGGCTTTCAGATCGTCGAAGATATCGGCGTGATCGAACTCCAGGTTATTCATGATCAGCGTGCGCGGGCTGTAATGCACGAATTTGGAGCGCTTGTCGAAGAACGCGCAGTCATACTCGTCGGCCTCGATCACAAAGAACGGGCTGCCGCCTAGGCGAGCCGAAACGTCGAAGTTGCCGGGCACGCCGCCGATGACGAAGCCGGGCTGGTAGCCGCAGGCCTCGAGGATCCAGGTCGCCATGCCGGCGGTGGTGGTTTTGCCGTGGGTGCCTGCAACCGCCAGTACCCAGCGATCGCGCAACACGGCGTCGTGCAGCCACTGTGGGCCGGAAACGTAAGGGATGCCACGCTCCAGCACCGCCTCCACGCACGGGTTGCCGCGCGTCATGGCGTTGCCGATGATCACCAGATCCGGCGCCGGATCCAGCTGGGCTGGATCATAACCCTGAATAAGATCGATCCCCTGGTTCTCCAGCAGCGTGCTCATCGGCGGATAGACGTTGGCGTCCGAACCGGTGACGTCATGCCCCAGTGAGCGCGCCAGCATCGCCAACCCGCCCATAAAGGTGCCACAGATCCCAAGAATGTGAATGCGCATAGGTTTCTCATGTGAGTGCATCGAATGTCGGCATATTCTAACGCTCAGAATCGTCCAGAAGAAATGGATTTGCCTATGAATGGCGCGCATCTTTGGGCTACACTGCACGCGAAAACGTTGGCGGTTTGTTAACAGGCCGCTATCCATCCGTAGATTCAGGGATTGTGTCATGAAAACGTTAGGCGAATTTATCGTCGAGAAACAGCACGACTTCTCTCACGCCACCGGCGAGCTGACCGCGTTACTTTCTGCAATTAAACTGGGCGCCAAAATCATTCACCGCGACATCAACAAGGCCGGCCTGGTTGATATTCTGGGAACCAGCGGGGTGTCCAACGTACAGGGCGAAGTTCAGATGAAACTGGACCTGTACGCGAACGAAAAACTGAAAGCGGCGTTGAAAGCGCGTGGTGAAGTTGCGGGTATCGCTTCCGAAGAAGAAGATGAAATCGTGATATTCGACGGCGAGCGAGCTGAAAATGCCAAATATGTCGTTTTGATGGATCCGTTGGACGGTTCGTCCAACATCGATGTCAACGTCTCGGTCGGTACGATTTTCTCTATCTACCGTCGCATCACGCCGGTCGGCACGCCGGTGACCGAAGAAGACTTCCTGCAGCCGGGCAGCGCCCAGGTCGCAGCGGGTTATGTGGTTTACGGTTCGTCCACCATGCTGGTGTACACCACCGGTTACGGCGTCCACGCCTTTACTTACGACCCGTCTCTGGGCGTATTCTGCCTCTCCCACGAGAAAGTGCGCTTCCCGGCGAGCGGCAACATGTATTCCATCAACGAAGGCAACTACATCAAGTTCCCTCTCGGCGTGAAGAAATACATCAAGTACTGCCAGGAGCAGGATGAAGCGACGCAGCGCCCTTATACCTCGCGCTACATCGGTTCTCTGGTGGCGGATTTCCACCGCAACCTGCTGAAAGGCGGCATCTACATCTACCCAAGCACCGCCAGCCACCCGCAAGGCAAGCTGCGTCTGCTGTACGAATGCAACCCGATGGCGTTCTTGGCCGAACAGGCCGGCGGTAAGGCCAGCGACGGCAAAAACCGCATTCTGGACATCACGCCGGTGAAACTGCACCAGCGCGCGCCATTCTTCGTCGGCACCAAGTCGATGGTAGAAGACGCAGAACGTTTCATCGCCGAAAACCCGGACGAGTAACGCGTTCTTTGCAAGGGTTCGGCGCCGCGCCGAACCCTTATCGCCTTACAGCTTGAACACCGCCATGCTCTGCGCCAGCAGCTGAGCCTGATCTTCCAGCGAGCGCGTCGCCGCCGCCGACTCTTCCACCAGTGCCGCATTCTGCTGCGCCACCTGATCCATCTGCGCCACCGCCAGGTTCACCTGTTCGATGCCGCTGCTTTGTTCGCGCGTCGCCGCCGAGATCTCACGCATCAGCGCCGTGACCCGGCCCACTTCGCCGGTGATGCCGCTCATGGTCTGCGCCGCCGACTCCACCATCTGCTCGCCTTCCTGCACCCGGTTTTGCGACGCTTCGATCAACCCTTTGATCTCTTTCGCCGACTGGGCGCTGCGCTGCGCCAGATTGCGCACTTCGCCGGCCACCACCGCGAAACCGCGGCCCTGTTCGCCGGCACGCGCCGCCTCTACCGCCGCGTTCAACGCCAGGATATTGGTCTGGAAGGCGATGCCGTCCATCACGCTGATGATGTCGGCGATGCGGCGCGAGCTGTCGGTGATCGCCTGCATCTTGCTCATCACCTGGCTGACCACGTCGCTGCCCTGGTTGGCGATATCGGACACGCTCAGCGCCAGTTGGTTGGCCTGCTCGCAGTTCTCGGCGTTCATTTTCACCGTCGAGGTCAGCTGTTCCATGCTGGCGGCGGTCTCTTCCAGCGAAGCGGCCGATTCTTCGGTGCGCTGCGCCAGGTGCAGGTTGCCGGCCGCCAGTTCGCGTGAACCGGTGTCGATCTGGCTGCTGGCGTCACGCACTTTGCTGACCGAACTGGCCAGCGCCTGCTGCATGCGCTGCATCGCCCGCACCAGGCGGCCCATCTCGGTATCGCCCTCGCCGCGGATCTCATGGGTCAGATCGCCGCCGGCGATGTGTTCCAGCTGCGCGATGGACTCGTCCAGCGGGCGCAGAATGATCACCCGTAGCGCGAACCAGGCCAGCACCGCCAGCAGCACGCTCAGCAGGCCCGCCACCACGATCAGCGAGATCTTGGTGCTGGCGTTGTTTTCCGCGTCATACACCTGCTGCGCGCCAAGCTTCATCGCGAAGCTGCGGAAATCGGTGAGATCCTTTTCGAACGCGATGCTCAGCGCGGAGATGCGCGTTTCCTGAATGTGATAATACTCATCGATCTTGCCGGCCTTGATGGCGGCGGCCATCGGCTTCACGCCCTGCTCCAGATAGGCGCGGTAGCTGTTTTGCAGGCGGTTGGAGAGTTCACGGCCGCGATCGGTCACGGTGCCGACGCCGACAAAGCGCGCCATTTCCTTGTTCGACTGCTCGAGGTAACCGTAGATGCGGCCCACGGTGGCGTCGGAGACATCGACCTGGCCGATCTCCCGTTGGCGCACCGCCAGCGAAGCGGCGGTTCGGGCGCGCAGCGTCAGGTTGGAGCTGTTGGCCAGCGAGCCCAGCTCTTCGCCGAGGATCTGGTTAAGGGTATGGATCGAACGCGATCCTTCGTTAATCGCGTTGACGCCAATAACGCTGACCATGATCAGCAGCATGGTCATCAGGCTCAGCAGGGCGATCAGCCCAGCCTTCACCGTAATCTTTTTTAGCATGAGTTCTTCCCGGCTTCAGAATAGTGAGATCAGACGTAGTAGGGGTGGCAAAACGCGGAGCCAGCTTTGCCGGCTCATTATTGTTTGTTGAAGTTATCGGCAGGCGAAGGCAAAACTTCATGCTGCGGCGGGATTAATCTGGAAATTCTCCGTGCGCCGGCACGCAGGGTTTTCAACGATGAAAAGGGCAGGAAATCGCAAAAGAGTCCGCTATAATAGCCGCCACTCCATTTCTGGTTTGATGATTAAAGGAAACCGACATGAGCTTGAATCTGGTCCCTGCTGGCAAAGACCTGCCGGAAGACATCTACGTAGTAATCGAAATCCCGGCCAACGCCGATCCAATCAAATACGAAATCGACAAAGAAACCGGCGCGCTGTTCGTTGACCGTTTCATGTCCACCGCGATGTTCTACCCGTGTAACTACGGCTACATCAACCACACCCTGTCTCTGGACGGTGACCCGGTTGACGTGCTGGTCCCAACCCCATACCCGCTGCAGCCGGGCTCCGTGATCCGCTGCCGTCCGGTTGGCGTGCTGAAGATGACCGACGAAGCCGGTGAAGACGCCAAGCTGGTTGCGGTACCGCACAGCAAGCTGACCAAAGAGTACGATCACGTGAAAGACGTGAACGACCTGCCGGAACTGCTGAAAGCCCAGATCGCTCACTTCTTCGAGCACTACAAAGATCTGGAAAAAGGCAAATGGGTGAAAGTGGAAGGCTGGGCAGACGCTGCCGCGGCTAAAGCGGAAATCATCGCCTCCTTCGAACGCGCTGCCAAGAAGTAATGCCAGCCGCCGTCCGATGAAAAAACACCGCTCATTGAGCGGTGTTTTTTTTCTTACTGCTCGTCGAGACGCTTCAGCCAGTCGCCGCTGGTAATCCGCGGGTAACCGTCCACGCTGTGTTTGTACAGGTAGATCCACGCACTCCCATAAGGCGTCTGAATCAGCTCGCGCTTATAGTCCTTGGTGTTGCTTTTCAGTTCGTCCAGCTCTGCCAGAATCGATGAGTTAATACGATACACCTCGCAATGTATCGTGCCCTCTCCAGGGATCGCCGCCGGGTAATGGCCCAGATTATAAATCTGATAGCCTTCGAGCTCGTGCTCGCCGAGCCATTGGGCGTTGGTCATCCAATGGCTGTTTCCCTGTTTGCGCCGTAAACTGCCGTAGACAATTATTCGCATCGCTAAAACTCAAACTGATAGAGCAAATCTAATGCCTGGTCGAGACCAGACACCGCTTCAAGATACAACTTAGGCATCAGGCGATAACGCAACGTCAGCGTGGCCAGCGAGTCGAAAATGCCCACCCCATATTTTACTTGTAAGCCTGGGAGGACATAGCCGCTCACGACAACCTGGGAATTGTCGCCAACCCCCTGAGTGTCCAGAGCCAAATTACTCACGCCGAATGCCTCGCCGATTTTACCCACAAGTTGACCACTTTGTGCAACCCCCATGCCGATTAACATCGAGGTCATGGCGTTGCCGTCGGCGCCGGAGCTGCTCAAGCCCTGGCCGCGCAGCAGATAAGACAAGGCTTCCTGCTGCGATTTGGCCGGATCGGAGAACACTTCCAGCTTCGGCGCATCTGCCAGGCCAGTCACCCGCACGCCGGCGGTCACATCGTCCTCGGTGGATTCCGGGTTACGGATCGCCTCGATATTCAGCAGCGGCTGATCCGGCGGGCCGGAGAACATCAGCTGCCCTTTACGCACGATCAAATCCTGACCATAAGCATGGAATCGGCCGGAAGGGATGTCAATCTGGCCGTTGAGGCCCAGCCCTTTCTTGTCCTGTACCACTTTCAAATCGCCCTTCAGGCGGGCCTTGAGGCCGAACGCGTCCAGCCGCACGTCGTTGCCGACGTGGATCATCAGATTGCTGTTGATCGGGATCGACGCGGTCTTAGGTTGAATCGGCTTCAGCTGGTCGTCCAGCATCACCTCGTCGGAAGAGACGCCCACCGCGCTTTCCGGCAGCTCCTGCACCGTGATGCGCGCCCAGGGAATGTCGACCTTACCGTTGAGCGAGAACAGCTGCGGCGTGGCTTCAAACACCAGATCCGGCGACACGTCGATGCGGATCATCGGCGGCACCGTCACCCGCAGCTTGTCGCCCTTGGCGGCAATGCGCGCACGCCAGGCGTTGATATCGCGCCAGTCGGCATCGCCCGCCAGATTCAGCTGGCCGCGCGTGGTGCTGAGCAACCCTTCCAGCGTCGAGGTCATGCCGTTGAAATTCACCGCCAGCCGCGCGTCGGTCATGTCGAACGGCATCCAGTGCCCCTGCACCTTCGCCCGATCCAACGCCAAGCGCCCGAACACCAGCGGCTTCTGCGCGCTGCCGCCCAGGCGCAGGTTGGCGTTCAGCATGCCCGCCGCGCTTTCGCCCTTCATCAGCGCCGGGTTGATCAGCGCCAGCGAGATGTTGGTGATATTGACGTTGCCGCTGATGGTGCGCCGCACCTGCGGATCCGCCACCTGGATATTGCCGTCAAACTGGCCGTTGTTGGTCAGTTTGATCCGCCAGTCGGCCTGCGCGCGGCCGTTATTCAGGCCGGCGTTGAGGGTCAGCGTATCGAAGGCGATCGGCAGCGCGTTGCCCTGCACCTGCTGCACCACCTTGACGCCGTTGCCGGCCAGCGTGACTTTCGCCTCCGGCAGCGCGCCGCCCGGCTTCCAGTTGACGTCAGCCCGGCCGGTGAACACGCCGCTCAGGGCGGTGTCCGGGCCGAGGAACGGCTTGATCATCGCCAGGTCGAACCGGTTGAGCACCACGCTGGCCTGGCCGCTCTGGCCGGCTTCAATGGTCTTAGGCACGCACAGCTCGGCGTTCGGGTTCTGCCAACAGTGCGGCCCGACGCTGATTTTCTGCTCGGTGTTCAGGTAGTCCAGCGCGATGGCGCGCGTCAGGCGCCATTCCCCGACCGGCGTATCGAAACGGGTGTTGTTCAGATTGCCGCGCCAGCGCTGCTGCTGACGATCGAAGCTGCCCTGCAGGGCCAGCTGGCCGGAGACCGGCTTGCCGTCAATCTTCAGCTGCAGCTGGTGCTGCTTCTCGCTGCCTTTGGCGTCGAGGGTCAGCAGGCTGACCTCCAGCGCATCCTGCTTCAGCTGTTCGACGCGTACCGCCAACTGCCCCTGGATCTGATCCGTGGAGCGCACGTCGCCATCGATCTTCACGCGGTTGATGCGCAGCGCCTGCCACTGCAAGCCGGAAGCGGTCAAATCCGCCAGCAGCTGCGGCGCCTGCAGATTGCCGCGCAGCTTCAGCATCCCTTTGGCGGTGCCCCCCAGACCCGGCAGCGCGCCGTCCAAACGCGGCGCGTCGATGTTGGCGTCCAGGTTCCAGCTCTTCTCGTCCAGCTGCCCTTTGACGTTCAGCTGGTTGCGCCCCAGCGCCAGATCGATGCCGGGGATTTTCCACTGCCCGGCGGCGTTACCGCTCAGCGTGCCGCGCGCCGTGACCTTATTCTGCTTCACGTTGCCGTCCAGCTGTAGCACCGGCACCTGCAGCTGCCAGCTGCCGCCGTGCAGGCTGCCGCGCGTGGTGATCTTGCCATCCAGCTTCGCCGGCCATTCCGGCCACTGCTTGGCGGTATTGATGCCGCTCAGCGTCAATTGCGAGGTCCAGCTGATGGCCTTGCTCCAGTCCACCAGCGCGGTAAGATCGGTATTGCCCTGCAGCGCCGCCAGCCGCAGGCGCTCCAGCTTGAACTGCTCGACGTTGCCTTTGCCGTCCAGCGTCAGCACCGCCGGCGGCAGATCCTGGCCTTTCAGATTGGCGCGCGTCGACAGCGCGTAGTCGGTCGCCTTGCCGTTAAAGCGCAGGCGGAAATCGTTGACCTGATACTGCGCCTCGCCGCTCAGCGGCCATTTCAACTGCTTGCTCTGCAACGTCAGCGCCAGCGGCAGGCCGGCTTCGGCCAGCCGGGTTTGCACATCGAGCTGGGCGCCGACCGGGCCGGACAGGTTCAGCGCCACGTTCAGCTCGTCACGCAGCCCACCGCCGATGTTCAGCTTCACCTTCTCACCTTTCAGCGGTTCGATATTCAGCGCGCTGTTGGCGGTCAGGGCCACCGGCCAGTCGCCGGTCAGGGTTGCCTGCCCCTGCACCGACAGCGTGCCCTGCGGCGACTTCACGTCGAAGTTGTCCAGCTGGATATGCTGATCCTGCGTGCTGGCCTGCAGTAACAGGCTCGTGATTAGTACGTCGGTATCGCCGGTCAAGCGCAGCTGCTCGCCGCGGATCTCTTTGACGGTGATATCCAGCGGCAGGCGGATGTCCGGCAGATCCGGCAACAGCGGTTTGGCGAACAGTTCTTTCAGCGTTTCGCCCAGCGGCTTCTCTTCCGGCTGAGGTGCCGGCTTCGCCGCGTCGGTAACCTGCTCGCCGACCTTTTTCGCCACCTCGACCGCCGGCTGCACCGCTTCCGGCAGCGGGTTTTGCGGGGTTTTCGGCAAGGCGATCAGCAGCGATCCGATCTTGGTCGGCATCAACGTCAGCGCGCGCTCTTGCCACTGCGCGCCGGTGCGGAACTCGGCCAGAGAGATGGCGGTGTCGTCGACGGTGACCTTGACGTTGTTCAACGCCAACAGGCGCAGCGTGATGGGGTAAGGCGTGCTGAGATTGGTGGTCGGCTCACTGCTCTCCTCCACCGGCGCGGAAGGTGCCATCTCTTTGGTGTTCACCGCCACGTCCACATCCTGGGCGGACAAGGCATTGACGCACAGCGAGCTGCGTTTAAAGCAGGACAGGTCAAGTGAGAGATGGAACTGCCCGGCGTTGACCGTCACGCCCGGCATCTGATATTTCACGCCCTTCAGCGTCAGATCGCGCCAGCCGCCGCTGACGCCGGCGATCTCCAGCCCCGGCACCCAGCGCGCCGCGCCGTTGATGACCATATGCAAACCGGTGGTGGTGCCTATCAGGAAGGCCAGGCCGCCGATCAGCAACAGCAGAACGACCAGAAATCCGAGACAAATCTTTTTAACCAGGCTCATAGTTCAGGCCCCAAACCGATGTAGAACTGCATCCCGTGGGTGTCCTTGTCTCCCACAGGCGCGGCGATATCCAGCTTCACCGGCCCCACCGGCGACTGCCAGCGCACGCCTACGCCGGCGCCGGTCTTGAAGTTGCTTTTCTTGATATCGTTCACCGCTTCACCGGAGTCAACGAACATCGCCCCCCACCATTTGCCGGTCACGTTGTACTGGTACTCCAGCGAGCCGGTCAGCATCTTGGAGGCGCCGGTCAGCTTGCCGTCGTCATCGCGCGGCGAAATGTCTTTGTACTTGTAGCCGCGAATACTGCGGTCACCGCCGGCGAAGAAGCGCAGATCCGGCGGCACCTTGTCGAAATCGTTGGTTTCGATCCAGCCCACCTGGCCGCGCGCCACGAAACGGTGCTTGTCGGCCAGTGTGCGGATCCACACGTTCTGCGCCTGCATTAGCGCGAAGTCCACGCCGGAACCCCAAGTGGTGTCGGACACGTCGATAGAGTAGCGCTGGCTGTCGCCCCAGGTCGGCATCAGGCCACCGCGCGAGCGGGTGCGGTTGAAGCTGACGCCGGGATACAGCAGCATGGTGGTGTTGCTGACGCTACCCTGGGTAAAGTTATCCCAGCGCCAGGTCAGGTTGATCGCCCGCTGCCAGCCGCTGGAGAGATCCCAGTTGCGCGAGGCCACCACTTTGGAGGTGACGGACTTGGTGTCGTTAAGATTGACGTTCTTGAGGCCGCCCCGCAGCAGGTAATACTGCTCCAGCGGGTTCTTGAGCAGCGGGATCTTGTAGGTCAGATCCAGCTGCTGCTCCGGCGCCGACACGCTGGCGCTGGTTTCCAGGCTATGCCCGCGATCGTTGAGCCAGGGCTTTTTCCAGGTGCCTTTCACCCGCGGGCCGACGTCGGTGGAGTAACCGATACCGGTCTCGACGGTGTTGCGCGTGCGCGGCGTCACCAGCGCGTCCAACGGCAAAATCTTGTTCTCTTTGGCATCATTGAAATCAGGGGATACCACCACCGAGTTGAACCAGTTGGTGGCGGACAAACGGCGGTTCAGCTCGGCCAAATCCTCCGAACTGTAGTAATCCCCCTGATGAAAGGGCACCAGATTTTGCAGATAGTCTTCGCGGATTTGCGAGCCGGTGAATTTAACCTTGCCGAAGCGGTAACGTTCGCCGCTGTTGAAATCGATATCCCAAAACGCCTTGTGCAAATCTTCGGCCACGCCGAGCTGGCTTTTGGTCATATCGGCATCGAAATAGCCTTTGCGCAGCGCCAGGCCGGTGAGCGAGCCTTTGAAACTGTCATACTTGCCGTGGTTGAGGATCTCGCCGATGGTCGGCCGGTCCTTCTTTACCAGCGCCAGGTAGTCCTCATCGGTCTTCGCGCCGCCTTCCAGCACGATGTTGGCGCCGGCGATACGCACCGGTTCGCCCGGATTGACCTTGGCATGCAGCACCGGGCGCGACATCCCCGGCCGATCGTCCAGCGTAAATTCGATGGTCGGCTGGTAATAGCCGAGCGCGCGCAGCCCCTGGCGCACCGCCTCATCCACCCGTGCGCGGAAGCGACCGTCGGTGCCGACCTCTTCAGGCGTGATCGACGACAGGCGCACCCGAACGTTTTTTTCCAACTCTCCGCTTAACCCTTCCACCTGCAACCGCACGTTCGCTGCGTAGGCTGCAGGTGCCGCAAGCAACACAGCTATCAAGCACATGACCGGGTACTTTGGCACGTGTTCTCCTTATTGATTTTACTTTCCTGTTATGGTGTTCGCTCCGGGGCCAGGGCAGACTCCGTGCTATCATGACGGCAGCCCTCTTCAGCCTTGTTCCGGACGCCGCCCGCCGCGCTTTGCCACCGCCGCGCAACAGGCGAATTCTTCACTTTTGGCGCTCAAAATACTGCGTTAAGCTTATACATAAACCCAACTTGCCACTTATTGTGGGCAAAGACGCGGTGAGATACAACCGAACCGCCCCCATGTAGGGTCAATTCTTACTGTGACAACAGGAGTCAACCGTGGTGCCATTTTTTGATAAATCACAAACCGTCGATAAGGCAAGCGCGCTGCCTGGCCGCACCACGCCAATGCCTGTCGCAACGCTCAACGTGGTCACCGAACACTCGATGACCCAGGTGCCGGCAGGCATGGAGGTGGCGATCTTCGCCATGGGCTGTTTCTGGGGCGTCGAGCGCCTGTTCTGGCAGCAGCCGGGCGTCTACAGCACCGCCGCCGGCTACAGCGGCGGCTATACGCCAAACCCGACCTACCGCGAAGTGTGCAGCGGCCAGACCGGCCACGCCGAAGTGGTGCGCGTGGTGTTCGATCCGCAGGTCATCAGCTACAAACAGCTGCTGCAGGTATTCTGGGAAAATCACGATCCGGCGCAGGGCATGCGCCAGGGCGGCGACGTCGGCACCCAGTACCGCTCGGCGATTTACACGCTGAGCCCGGAGCAGCAGGCCGAGGCGGAAAGCAGCCTGCAGCGCTTCCAGCAGGCGATGGACGCAGCGGGCGACAAGCGCGTCATCACTACCGAGATCGCGCCGGCGCTGCCGTTCTATTACGCGGAAGACGATCATCAGCAGTACCTGTTCAAAAACCCGGAAGGCTACTGCGGGCTGGGCGGCATCGGCGTTTGCCTGCCGCCGCAGGGCTGATCCGATGCCGGCCGGCGGCACTTTTTTAACCGCTGGCGGCCCCTGTGGGGCAACTGCTATACTATGCGGGCCGCTTCTGCGGCCCGATAGCTTCCCTTCTGGTTGTTATCGCTGCTTTTTTTACTATGTACTACCCTTCCTCAAGAGCGCCGGCATCCCGTCGGCACGTATGGATAGATTATGTTAAACAGTATTTTACTGATTCTTTTTCTGATCGCGGTGAGTGCGTTTTTCTCACTGTCGGAAATCTCTCTGGCCGCCTCGCGCAAGATCAAACTGAAGCTGATGGCAGACGAAGGCAACGTCAACGCAGCCAGAGTGCTTAAACTGCAAGAAACCCCGGGCATCTTCTTCACCGTGGTGCAGATCGGCCTGAACGCCGTGGCCATCCTCGGCGGTATCGTCGGCGACGCGGCGTTTTCCGGCACCTTCCAACAATTCTTCATTAAATTCCTGTCGCCCGAACTGGCGGAACAGGTCAGCTTCATCTGCTCCTTCGTGCTGGTGACCAGCCTGTTTATCCTGTTCGCCGATTTGACCCCGAAGCGCATCGGTATGATTGCACCAGAGACGGTCGCCGTCCGGATCATCAACCCGATGCGTTTCTCCATCATGATCTTCCGCCCGCTGGTGTGGTTCTTCAACGGCATGGCCAACCTGATCTTCCGCATGTTCAAGCTGCCGATGGTGCGTAAGGACGACATTACCTCCGACGACATCTACGCGGTGGTGGAAGCCGGTGCCCTGGCGGGCGTGCTGCGCAAGCAGGAACATGAGCTGATTGAAAACGTGTTCGAACTGGAATCGCGCACCGTGCCGTCTTCGATGACCTCGCGCGAAAGCGTGGTGTACTTCGACCTGCGCGAAAGCGAAGAGAGCATCAAGGAGAAGGTCTCGACCCATCCGCACTCCAAGTTCCTGGTGTGCGACGGCCATATCGATCAGGTGGTCGGCTACGTCGATTCCAAAGACCTGCTGAACCGCGTGCTGGGTAACCAGAGCCTGGTGCTGAGCAGCGGCGTGCAGATCCGTTCGGCGCTGATCGTGCCGGATACGCTGACGCTGTCCGAAGCGTTGGAAAGCTTCAAGACCGCCGGCGAAGACTTCGCGGTGATCCTCAATGAATATGCGTTGGTGGTAGGCATCATCACCCTTAACGACGTGATGACCACGCTGATGGGCGATCTGGTTGGCCAAGGCCAGGAAGAGCAGATCGTGGCGCGCGACGAAAGCTCATGGCTGATTGAGGGCGGCACGCCGATCGACGACGTGATGCGCGTGCTGGACATCGACGAGTTCCCGCAGGCGGGCAACTACGAGACCATCGGCGGCTTTATGATGTATATGCTGCGCAAGATCCCGAAACGCACCGACTTTGTCAAATACGCCGGCTACAAGTTCGAAGTGGTGGATATCGACAGCTACAAGATAGACCAGCTGCTGGTCACCCGGCTGAGCGACAAACCGGCGGCGGTACTGCCGAAAGCCCCGGAAGACACCCCGGCGGCTTGACGCCAGCCGGCAAAAACATCAGCGGCCCCATCGGGGCCGCATTTTTTTATCGCTGTCAGCGTAGTGTTCAGCCAAACTCGGCCTGCAACAGCAGCACCTGGCGGTTCACTTCAGACATCACGCTGAAATGGCGCTTGTCACGAATCTTCGGCGGCAGGATTTTCCCCTCGTCGAATTCAAATGCGCCCACGTCCTTGATATACAGCCTTCCGCGAAACAGGGTCTTAACGTACTTTGCCACTTTCAAAGGGTTATAACGCTGGAAGATTCTCATTCTTTTACGCTCCTCCCGTTGATCCATGCGCTCAGCGAGCCGCCAAAGGTGGCAGCCTCGAAATTCAGAACGCAACTTGATTGCATGTAGTAGACCCAGTAAAGACCAGAACGTTCACTTCTGCCCGGTGATCTACGCTGGATTTACACTTTTTGACAGAATTGTATATGATAATTTATAACGTTTTCAGTATATCCCTTCAAAATCTGATGATTAGCGAACCAAGGGAAAATCTGCGATCCGGTTAACAGGACAGACCTCTTATCACATCCTATGCTTTAGGCTGTCGAAGTGCTGTCGCACAAATTCCACTCATTACAAGGAGAAAGCATGAAAACAAGTCGCATGCTGATGGTATCCCTGCTGCTCGCCCCGCTTTTCGCTTCCGCGCACAACTTCCAGCTCCAGCAGCGCGTGTCGCCGGTCGGCGTCAGTGACAAAGGAGAGCTCAATTACGCTGACGGTAATTTTAGCTACCAGAACTGGAACAGCGCGCAGCTCAGTGGAAAAGTGCGAGTGATACAACATATTGCCGGCCGCAGCTCCGCCAAAGACATGAACGACCCACTGATTGAAGCGATCAAGAAGGCGAAGCTACCACACGATCGTTACCAAACGACGACAATCGTCAACACCGACGATGCCCTGATGGGCACCGCGATGTTCGTGCGCAGCAGCATTGAGGACAGCAAGAAGGAGTTCCCGTGGTCGCAGTTTATCGTCGACAGCGACGGCAACGTGCGCAAGGCCTGGGATCTGCAGCCGAAAGGCTCAGCTATTGTGGTGCTGGATAAGCAAGGGCGCATTCAGTTCGCCAAAGACGGCGCGCTGACGCCGGAAGAGGTGCAGCAGGTAATGTCCAAGCTGCACCAGCTGTTGGCGAACTAACTCAGAACAGCGACACCCGGAAGCCGGGGTTGAGGAAAGATTCACGCGGGGTATAGAGCAACGGCTTGCCCTGCCAATCGTGAATTTGCGCCCCGGCAGCCACCGCCACCGCATGCCCTGCGGCGGTATCCCAAATGTTGGTCGGCCCGAAGCGCGGATAGAGCTGCGCCTTGCCTTCCGCCACCAGGCAGAACTTCAGTGAGGAGCCGACGGACACGGTCTGGTGCTCACCCAGCTGCTGCAAATAGTCTTTCAGTTCGTCGTCGATATGCGAGCGGCTCACCACCACCAGCGGCGGATGCGCGTTGCTGACGCCGATCGCCTGCCGCACGCCCTTCTCTTCTTTCCAGGCCTTGCCGCGCTCCGCCAGATACAGCACGTCGATCGCCGGGGCGTACACCACCCCCATCACCGCCTGCCCGTCTTCAATCAGGGCGATATTGACCGTGAACTCACCGTTGCGGTGCAAGAACTCTTTGGTGCCGTCCAACGGATCGACCAGCCAGTAACGCGTCCAGTTGCGGCGCTCTTCCCACGCCGGCGGATCTTCTTCCGACAGCAGCGGCACCTCGGGCGTCAGCGCCGCCAGGCCGCGCTTGATGATGTGATGTGCCGCCAGATCGGCCGCCGTCACCGGTGAATCATCGTTCTTCTGTGCGACATCAAGCGGTTGTTCACCGTCGTACACCGCCATGATCGCCGCCCCCGCCTCGCGGGACAGTTGGCAAATTCGCTCTAACATCATGCACCTCAACTCTGCATCTCCGTGGGAAATTTCCCCCTGTCTCTGCTAGCAGACTAGTTTTTTTTACGCCGAATATCCATCTCAACCGGCTAACCCCCAGGAATTCATCAGATCTTGTTGGGCACAACTGTGAACTTCCCCGCGTTACCTGCCGCCGTTTTCTGCCACACTTCACAGTTTGCTGTGGCAAGCAATGTTAATTACATTTCCCTCTGCGATAACACTCGAATAATGAAATGGAGAGAGCCCAAAATGATGAAGCATCCCCTGACGCTGTCCGCGCTTGCGCTGCTGGTGTGCGCCTCGGCGCAGGCGGCCACCGTCGACCTGCGCGTGCTGGAAACCACCGACCTGCACAGCAACATGATGGACTTCGATTACTACAAGGACACGCCAACCGATAAATTCGGCCTGGTGCGCACCGCCAGCCTGATCCAGCAGGCGCGCCAGCAGGCTACCAACGCGGTGTTGGTGGACAACGGCGACATCATTCAGGGCAGCCCGCTCGGCGACTACATGGCGGCCAAGGGGCTGAAACCGGGCGACGTGCATCCGGTCTATAAGGCGATGAATACGCTGGACTATGTGGTCGGCAACATCGGCAACCATGAATTCAACTACGGGCTGGACTACCTGAAAAACGCCATCGCCGGCGCCAAGTTCCCGTATATCAACGCCAACGTCATCGACGCCAAAACGCAAAAACCGCTGTTCACGCCGTACATCATCGTCGATACGCCGGTGAAAGACCGCGACGGCAAGGCGCATACGCTGCGCATCGGCTACATCGGCTTCGTGCCGCCGCAGATCCTGGTGTGGGACAAGGCTAACCTGCAGGGCAAGGTGACGGTGGACGACATCACCGCCACCGCCAAACGCTACGTGCCGGAAATGCGTAAACAGGGCGCCGATCTGGTGGTGGCGATCCCACATTCCGGGCTGTCCAGCGAGCCTTACAAGGCAATGGCGGAAAACTCGGTCTACTACCTCAGCCAGGTACCGGGCATCGACGCCATCATGTTCGGCCACGCCCATGCGGTGTTCCCGAGCAAGGACTTCGCCAACATCAAAGGCGCGGATATCGATAAGGGCCTGCTGAACGGCGTACCGGCGGTGATGCCGGGCCAATGGGGCGATCATCTCGGCGTGGTCGACCTGCAGCTCAACAACGATAGCGGTAGCTGGAAAGTGACCGCCGCCAAAGCGGAAGCACGGCCGATCTACGACAAAGAGAACAAGAAATCGCTGGCGGCGGAAGACGCCGCGCTGGTGAAGGTGTTGGCGGACGATCACAAGGGCACGCGCGAGTTCGTCAGCCAGCCGATCGGCAAATCCGACGGCAACATGTACAGCTATCTGGCGCTGGTGCAGGACGATCCGACGGTGCAGATCGTCAACAATGCGCAGAAAGCCTACGTTGAACATTACATTCAGGGCGATCCGGATCTGGCCGATCTGCCGGTGCTGTCGGCGGCGGCGCCGTTCAAGGTCGGCGGCCGTAAGAACGATCCGGCCAGCTTCGTCGAAGTGGAAAAGGGCCAACTCACCTTCCGCAACGCCGCCGATCTCTATCTCTACCCCAATACCCTGGTGGTGGTGAAGGCCAGCGGCAAAGAGGTGAAAGAGTGGCTGGAGTGCTCCGCCGGCCAGTTCAACCAGATCGACGTCAACAGCGCCAAGCCGCAGGGCTTGATCAACTGGGACGGCTTCCGCACCTATAACTTCGACGTGATCGACGGCGTCAATTACCAGATCGACGTCAGCCAGCCGGCGCGCTACGACGGTGAATGCCAGCTGATCAACGATAAGGCAGAGCGCATCAAGCAGTTGACCTTCAACGGCAAGCCGATCGATCCGAACGCCACCTTCCTGGTCGCCACCAACAACTACCGCGCCTACGGCGGCAAATTTGCCGGCACCGGCGACAAACACATCGCCTTCGCTTCGCCGGATGAGAACCGTTCAGTGCTGGCGGCCTACATCAGCACCGAAACCCAGCGACACGGCGCGGTGCATCCGCAGGCGGACAACAACTGGCGTTTGGCGACCTTCAGCAGCCAGCAGCCGCTGGATATCCGCTTCGAGACCTCGCCGTCGGACAAAGCGACGGCGTTTATCAAGGAGCACGCTCAATATCCGATGACCGCCGAGGGCAATGACCGCATCGGCTTCGCGGTGTATCGCATCGATCTCAGCGCGAAATAATCACCCGGCCGGGGCCTCACCCCGGCCACCTTCTCTTCGATTTTCCCGCTGGCGCGCCCTTTAAATTGCATTTAAAATGCACGTTATAAGATTCCTTCGTTTAAAGAGGCACTACCATGGATTACCGCAATCAATCCCTTGGCGCGCTCGCTATCGCCATTCCCCGTGCATCCCGTCTGTTTCGCCAGCATCAGCTGGATTTCTGCTGCGGCGGCCGGCAATCGCTGGCACGCGCCGCCGAGCGCAGAAGGTTAGATATCGACAGGCTGGAAAACGAACTGGCCGCCCTGGCCGCCACGCCGGAGCCAAGCCGGGACTGGCGCACGGCGCCGCTCGGTGAGGTGATCGACTACATTCTGCCACGCTTTCATCAGCGGCACCGCGAGCAGCTGGCAGAACTGGTGCTGATGGCGGAAAAGGTCGAACGCGTGCACGGCGACAAGCCCAGCTGCCCGCGCGGGTTGGCGAAGCAGCTGAACCGGATCCGCCTGGATCTGGAGAATCACATGATGAAAGAGGAACAGATCCTGTTCCCGCTGATCAAACAGGGCATGGGGCCGCAGGCCGCCGGACCGATCTCGGTGATGGAGCATGAACATGACGAGGTGGGTGAGCAGTTGGAAGTGGTGAAGTTCCTCACCGATAACGTCACGCCGCCGGAGGGCGCCTGCACCACCTGGCGAGCGCTGTACACCGGCATCGACGAGTTCATCGGCGATCTGATGGAGCACATCAGCCTGGAAAACAACCTGCTGTTCCCGCGCGCGCTGCGCGGCGCATAAAATAAGGGCGCCACGAAGGCGCCCAGAGCAATCCTCGGTGGGATTACAGGATTTCCAGCAGCTCGACGTCGAACACCAGCGCGCTGAACGGCGGGATGGACGCGCCAGCGCCACGCTCGCCATAGGCCAGGTTGTGCGGGATATACAGCTGCCATTTGGAGCCGACCGGCATCAGGGTCAGCGCTTCGATCCAGCCTGGGATCACGCCGCTGACCGGGAATTCTGCCGGCTGGCCGCGCTCAACCGAGCTGTCGAACACATCGCCGTTGATCAGACGACCGGTGTAGTGCACACGCACGCGATCCTGACGGGACGGGATCGGGCCGTTGCCCTGCTCCAGCACGGAGAACTGCAGGCCGGACTCGGTCAGCGTCACGTCGTCGCGCTTGGCGTTGTCGTCCAGGAATTTCTGGCCTTCAACGGCCATCGCCTGCTGGCGCTCGCGGCGCACCGCGTCCGCACGCTCGTGGATTTCACGCAGCGCACGGTGCACCACGTCTACCGGAACCGCCGGGGCATTCCCTTCCAGCGCGTCACGCAGACCCGCCAGCAAAGCTTCCGGTTGCAAACCTTCCAGCCCGGACTCTTGCAGCTGCTGGCCGACCTGTAAACCAATCCCGTAACTTGCTTGCGCTTCAACGCTGTCAAAAGAAGGGGTTGTCATGGGGTTTTCCTTAAGTCTGTAAAAAGTCGAAAGCGCAGCATAACAGCGCGTCAATGTCGGGTAAAATCTTGTGTGGAGAATGATGACTTTTGTCGTAGAAAAAGAAACAATAACCTTCTGTTAACGCCCGCAGCCGCAAACCGCGGCTCTGCCGCTCAGCTGCCTTTCGCTTCAATCAGTTAGCGGACTATACTGAAAGCAGGATATCGGGCAGGCGGGGCGCTTGCCGCGCCGCGCTAATTACTACGCCGTCGAAGAGAGGTCACCATGGGCAGAATCGCGCCCAGGAGAAGGAAAACCACCCGCATCTACCAGCCGCTGCTGCGCACCTGGCTGAATGTCAGCCAGCGCCTGAAACCGGGCGCCGCACCCACGTCTGAAGGCGCGGAACCGCCATCGGAGCCACCGCCGGCCAACGACAAAATGCAGCAGGTCAAAGCGCTGCTGGCCAAAGTCTGGCATCTGCCGGACGGTTTCCATTGGATGGAGCCGCTGCCCTACTTCCACCGCCGCTGGGTGCTGATCTTCGGCATCATCCTGCTGCTGGCCCTGCTGTGGCCGTACTCGCCCGAAAGACAGCCGTTCCCGGTTTCCCAGCAGGAAACCAGCGTGCCGCTGCAGGCCGATCTGCAAAACGGCGGCACCACGTCTGCCAACGAACCAACGCTGGCGGGCAACTGGCAGCGTTATCAGATCCAGCCCGGCCAGACCCTGGCCCAGCTGTTTCGCGACAACAATCTGCCGGTGAATGAAGTGTTCGCCATGGCGCAGGTGGAAGGCGGCGACAAGCCGCTGAGCAACATGAAAGCCGGCCAGGAAGTGCGCATCGAACGCGACGCCAACGGCGTGATTAACGCGCTGTCGGTCACCACGGTGGACAACAGCCAGGCGCTGTTCCGCCGCCAGGCCGACGGCAGCTACCGCCGGGAACGCTAATCCCTACAGCTGCGCCAGCAAAAACTCGCGCAGCACCACGCCCTGGTTGTGCTCGGTATCTTTGCTGCCATACAGCAGCGTCAGCGTTTGCCCCTGCCGTAACAGCGCCACCAGCGGCTGCCAGGCGTCGTTGGCCGCCAGCTGTTGGCGGTAACGCGCCTCGAAGACCGCCCACTGGTCGGTATGCTGATGGAACCACTTGCGCAGTTCGTCATCCGGCGCCACCTGTTTCAGCCACTGCACGCCCGTCAGCCGCTCCTTGCTGATGCCGCGCGGCCATAGCCTGTCTATCAGATAACAGTGTTCCGGCGCCGGCGCGCTGAAATCATAAACCCGCTGTAGCGTAATCTTTGCCATCGCACGCTCTCCTTTTCATCCCGTCTTCAAGCGTAGCGCGTTTTGCCGGGCGCAGAAAAGCAAAACGCCAGCGCGAGGCTGGCGTTTTAACCGGGTTAACAGCAGCGTAAATTACGCTTCTGCAACCACAACTACATTCAGCTGTGCGAACACGTCGCTGTGTACCTGGAAGTGCACTTCGTGCTCGCCAGTGGTACGCAGAACGCCGTTCGGCAGACGAACTTCACTCTTGGCAACTTCAACGCCTGCCGCAGTCACTGCGTCAGCGATGTCGCGGGTGCCGATAGAGCCGAACAGTTTACCTTCGTCGCCAGATTTGGAAGCGATGGTGACTGAACCCAGTTCGTTGATCTTGGTTGCGCGAGCTTCAGCAGCAGCCAGAACGTCAGCCAGTTTGGCTTCCAGTTCAGCACGGCGTGCTTCGAAGAACTCAACGTTTTTCTTGGTAGCAGGAACAGCTTTGCCCTGTGGTACCAAGAAGTTACGAGCGTAGCCCGCTTTAACGTTAACTTGATCACCCAGGCTGCCCAGGTTTGCTACTTTATCAAGCAGAATAACTTGCATTACCTTATCCTCTCAAAGTCGTTAATGGACAGTGGCCGATTACTGATGACGATCAGTGTACGGCAACAAAGACAGGTAGCGCGCGCGCTTGATAGCACGGGCCAGCTGGCGCTGATATTTTGCACGAGTACCGGTGATACGGCTCGGTACAATTTTACCACTTTCGGTGATGTAGTTTTTCAGCGTAGCGATGTCTTTATAGTCAATCTCTTGAACGCCTTCCGCGGTGAAACGGCAGAACTTGCGACGACGGAAATAACGTGCCATTTGGCTAGTCTCCAGAATCTATCAATTCAATCTGCTCGGCATGCAGAACCAATTTGCTCAGCCCGTTGCGCCCTTGATGGCAGCTTACAAAGCCTTGCACGGTAATCTGACTGCCGACCGTTAATCTTTGAGTTAGTGCTTGTGACTGTTGTCCGCTGACAACCACGGGCATTCGGCACCATGCTTGTCTGCTGAATCCGGCTTCCGTCTGCTGCGAACGGTGCTCTAGCACAAATTGGCAGTGCGGTATCCCGGAAGGACTCACTTTTCGAACCGGCGCCTTGCACACAGTGCCCGACAAAACCAGACGATTAGCCGTCACGGCGGCAATTACTCTTCAGAATCCCCAGCATCTGCATCATCTGCGGTTTCGTTAGCGAAGTCTTCGCGGCGATCGCCACGACGTTCGTCTTTCGCTTTAACCATCGGAGATGCTTCAGTTACCGCGTGCTTAACGCGCATAACCATGCTGCGGATAACGGCGTCGTTGAAGCGGAAGTTAGTTTCCAGCTCATCGATCGCTTCCTGCGGCGCTTCAACGTTCAGCAGAACGTAGTGAGCTTTGTGCAGTTTGTTGATCGGATAAGCCAGCTGACGGCGGCCCCAGTCTTCCAGACGGTGAATCTGACCTTGCGCGTTAGTGATGGTAGCACTGTAACGCTCGATCATGCCCGGAACCTGTTCGCTTTGGTCAGGATGGACCATAAAAACGATTTCGTAATGACGCATCGAATTGCTCCTTACGGATTATTCAGCCTCCTGTCAGGGTCAACCGCGGCCCATGGAAGCAAGGAACGTGTTTAGTGTGCGGCTGAAAAATGACGCGTAATCATACTGACGCAGGGCGGGAAACTCAAGGACTGCGTGGGTTTTATTCGCGTTAATGCGAGGCGCTATGGGAAATAGCACGATTTGCTCGTGGGAGAACCTATGTACGCCGATCCATCGGTTTCAAAAATCTTTCAATGAAATCAGCGCTGAGTCACAAATCTATTTCACTTTTTTTGAAAGAGGTCATCAAAAGCCCCCGCTTTTTAATCCGCCACAACGGACTAAAATTAACCATATCCGCCGCAGACAGCGCGACGAAAGAGATTTCAGGTTATTCAATGCAGATAAATGACTTTTTGCCGCAGCGACATTCGCTGTCAGGCCGTAACGGCAAAGGGTTAAGAGAGGCACTATGAAACGCATCATTCTCGCAACGGCGCTGGCCGCCCTGTTTTCCGCCAACCTAATGGCCGCAACGGAGATCACCTCGCACCAGGCCGATCAACGCCAGAGCGTCGGCTTCGTCACCCTGAACCAGAACGTGGTTTCGCCGGATGACGCCAGCAGCCAGGTCAGCAAAATCGCCGATCAACGCGGCGCAAGCTCTTATCGCATCATCGCCCTGCACGAACCGGGCGACAACAGCACGATGCACGTCAGCGCCGAGCTGTACCGCTAAAAACGCACGCCACGCCAGGGAAATCCCCAGGGCTTCATCAGAAAGCCCGTTCAGTCCGTACCGGAGCGCCGCCCGTTGGGCGCTCCGCTTCCCTCATCAGAGTTTGAGCAGCACCGGCATGCTGAACGCCTTGCCCGGATTATGTAATTGCAGCGCCATCTGCAGATAATTTGTCCGCGTTTGCAACAGCTCGGCGCTGCCCGTCAGGGTCGCCCGCTGCTCGAACGAGAGCGTATCGGCCGCTGCGGCGTGAGTGGCTGCCGCTTTCGGCGCGGAGGCAAACAGCGCCGTCATGTTATGCACCGTCTGCGCGGTGATGCGCGACAGCGGATTCGCCTGGTTTTGCCGCGCCTTGCCGTCGGCGGCCCCCAACATCTCGCTGAAGGCCGCTGAGTTAAGCTCAGCGCGCGCTTTCATCGTTCCCATTAAACCGGCCGTACTGCCGATGCTTTTTATCATGCCCTCTGCTCCTTGTTGCCCTGAAAGAATTCACGCTGACATTCTCCCCTTCATTCGGCCAAACGATGGCCGAAACAGCAGGCACAGAGCGGTGCAATTCCAGGCATCGTGCCCGGCGGAGCATTACAGCTCGCGGCGGAAGAAGTCGGCCGTGGCGGACAGCGCCAGCGGCGTGATTCGGTGCTTCACCCCCGGTTCGATAAGCGACGTCAAACGGCCGTCCGCGCCTTGCTGCCGCAGTTCAGCCGCCAAACGCAGGCTGTCCGCCGCCGGCACCACGTCGTCCGTCTCGCCGTGCCACAGCAGCAGCGGCCGCCCGGCGATCGCCGCCAAGCGCCCTTCCAGCTCATACTCCGCCAGCACGGCGGTGCGCGCCGTAAACGCCGCCGGCGAGAGGGCCTCGCCCTCTTCGCCCAACGGCGGAAACAGCGTTTGCGCCAGCGCACGGTAATAGCCGGAACCCATCAGGCTGACGGCCGCCCGGATCCACGGGAAGCGCGCGAAGGCGCCAAGCGCGGTCATGCCCCCCATAGAGGCGCCGGCGACGCCGATACGCCCGTCGGCAATCAGGCCGAGCCGCTCGAAATGCGCCTTGATCTGCGGCAGCTCGTCGATATTGCTGCGCAGGATCTCCCAAAACGTGGCCAGACGCCGCGCCTCATCGCCGTCGAACCGCTCGCCGTGCCGATCGGCATCCGGCAATACCACCCGAAAACCGGCGCGCGCCAGCGCATAGGCGAAGTACGCGTACACCTCTTTCGACGAGGTATAGCCATGACAGAAGAACACCGTCGGCAAAGGCCGGTGATAGTGCCCTGCGGGGACCGCATGGATCACCGCAATATCGCCCGCCCGCTCGTCATGAATTTCAATCATCCGTTCATCCTCAACTCACCTGTTGGCATTCATCATGACAAACTTGCGCCAGCCAGCGTTAGCTCAATCTGTTCCAGCTTATATTGCGTTACACTGAAGCCATCGTACCGGCTCTTTCGAGGTCACCATGACGCTTGTCCGCACACTCATCGCCCTGACGCTGGCCGCACAGCTTTCCGCCTGCGGCATCATGACCACCACGCCGAAGCCGCCGCCACCGCCCACCGCACAGGCGCAGGAGATCGTCCGCGCGCAGACCGCCGAGCTGGTGAAGATAGGTACCGTCACCGCCGTGGTGCGCGGCAGCCCGATGGACGTGGAAGCGGAGATCCAGCGCAAGGCCACCGCCGCCGGCGCCCGGTATTACGTGATCATCATGAACAGCGAAACCATCGTGCCGGGCCAATGGTATTCCCAGGCGATTCTGTATCGGTAAGGCGGGGGTTTTTTAAGCAGATTTACACTGGCTTTGCACAGGCTGAAGTAGGGTGTTGCACACTGTCGGACAGCATGCCGCATGTTGCGGATGCGATTCAGGATCTGACGAAGGGGAACGCCATGAAACGCTCCACCGCACTCACCTCCCTCCTGCTTTCAGTAGGGCTGCTCAGCACCGGCGCACAGTCCGCCGAGCTGGCGCCCGCCGATCGCGTGACGCCGCTCAGTGAAATCGCCGAGATCACCTTTAACGATCTGCCCGGTTCACCGCAGGAGGCGGAGCAGGCCATCGCTCGCACCGCCGGCCAACACGGCGCCAGCTATTACCGCATCCTGCGGATGGAAGAACAGGCGCACCCGCTTGGCTGGCGCGCCTCGGCAATCTTATACCTTTAGTAGCTCATGCAAGCCGCATTCAACACGCCGCCGCTGACGGAGACGCCCCCCAGGAAAATCCCGGCGGCCAGGTGGTTCGCTTCGATCTTGTCGCTGATGCGCGGCATGTAGATCTTCACGGCCGCGAACAGCAGCAGTTGCACCACCAGCGCCACTACGCCCCACAGCAGGTAATCCAGCAGGCTGATCGAGTTGATCGCCGCGCTGGCCAACGGGATCACATACCCCAGGCAAGCGCCGATGAAAGCAAAGGCGGCGGATTGATTATCGGCCTTGATCAGCGCCCATTCGTCGTGCGGAGTGATGCGGGTATAGACGAACAGAAACACCAAAATCATGGCGAAACCGCTGAAGAAATAAGAGGCGAATGCCGCCAACGCGCTGAGAATATCCATGTGCATTTTCCTGTCAGAGTGAGGCTGAATTAAAAAGGTTTTCGCCGCCGCGCGCCACCCTTTTCCCTAACCGCCGATAGCGCGGTTGAGCAGCAGTTCGCACACCCCGGCCGACAGCAGGCTCTCGCCGCGGTGATCCAGCGTCAGGTGGCACCAGGCGTCGGCTATCTGCGGGCTGGCGTGCTGCAGCAGCTGCGCGGCACAGCACAGGTCGAACAGCTGCTGGGTCAGCAGCCGCCCCATCTCTTCACGCGGTTGCCGCGCACGCTGCTGCCACTGCCGCCAGGCGTGATCGAACAAGCGATTCTGGCCGCGCACCGGCTGCAGCTCGAACTGCAGCATTTCGAGCGCGCCCGGCAGCTTGTGCAGGCTGCGCAACACGTCCAGACACATGATGTTGCCGGAACCTTCCCAGATGCTGTTGACCGGCATCTCGCGATACAGGCGCGGCAGCTCGCTCTCTTCGCAGTAGCCGATACCGCCCAGCACCTCCATTGCCTCGGCGATGAACGGCATGCCCTGGCGACAGATGCTGTATTTCGCCGCCGGGGTCAGCAGGCGGCTGTAGATCAGCTCGCCCTCATTGCTGCGGCTTTCCCAGGCGCGGGCCAGCCGGAACAGCAACGCGGTATGCCCTTCCAGCCGCAGCGCCATGCGCGCCAAAACCTGGCGCATCAGCGGTTGTTCGATCAGGAGCTTGCCGAACGCCTGCCGCTGCAGCGCATGATACAGCGCCACCGACAGCCCGCGGCGCATCAGGCCGTGGCTGCCGAGCGAGCAGTCGAAACGGGTCAGGCCGCCCATCTTCAGGATATGCCGCACGCCGTCACCCTCATCCCCCAACAGCCAGGCGGTGGCGTCCTGAAACTCCACTTCGCTGCTGGCGTTGGAGCGGTTGCCCAGTTTGTCTTTCAACCGCTCCAGGCGAATGGCGTTGCGGCTGCCGTCCGGCAAAATGCGCGGCAGGAAGAAACAGGACAACCCGCCTTCGGCCTGCGCCAGCACCAGGTGCGCATCGCTCTGCGGTACCGAGAAGAACCACTTGTGCCCCACCAGCCGGTAGGCTTCACCCGGCCCGCGCGCGCCGAGCGGCGCGGCGGTAGTGGTATTGCTCAAAACGTCGGAGCCGCCCTGCTTCTCCGTCATGCCCATGCCGATCAGCAGGCCGCGCTTTTGCCCGCCCGGCAGCAGATGAGCGTCATAACGATCCGACAGCAGCGGCGTCAACCAGGAGCGAAACTCGGCCGGCAACGCCTGCAGCAACAGCGGCGTAGCGCCGAAGGTCATGGTCACCGGGCACAGCGTACCGGCCTCAACCTGCGCATGCAGCATAAAGCGCGCGGCGCGCGCCACGAAGGAACCGATGCGCGCATCCTCCTGCCAGGGCAGGTTGTGCACCCGGTTGGCGATCAGCCCCTGCATCAGGATATGCCAGGCGGGGTGAAAGCGAACGTCGTCCAACCGCTGGCCGGTGGCGTCGTAGCGCAGCAGCTCCGGCGGATTGGCGTTGGCCAGGCGGCCCAGCTCCAGCGACTCCTGGGTGCCGAGCTGCTGGCCCAGCGAAGCCAATACCTCGGCGTCCCAGCCGCCCTGCTCGCGCTGCAACGCTTCGCGCAGCGGCGTATCGGAGAGAAACAGGTTGCTGTTGCCCAGCGGCTTGGGTTGGTTAAAAACGGTGTGCGTAGTCCAGACCATGAGAGTGCTCCCTGAGAAAAGCGTCAGGAGTAAGTATGGTCGGCGCAGAGATTTCTGCCGAAAGCGGGATCACAAGAGGGGGAATTAACGGGGGCTCAGGGCCCCCGTCAGGAGGATCAGCCGCGCTGACGCACCGCTTCGAACAGGCAGATGCCGGTGGCGACCGACACGTTCAGCGAAGAGACGGTACCGGCCATCGGGATGCTGATCAGCTCGTCGCAGTGTTCGCGGGTCAGACGACGCATGCCTTCGCCTTCCGCGCCCATCACCAGCGCCATCGGGCCGGTCATTTTGCTCTGATACAGCGTATGGTCGGCTTCGCCGGCGGTACCCACCACCCAGACGTTCATTTCCTGCAGCAGGCGCAGCGTGCGCGCCAGGTTGGTCACGCGGATCAGCGGCACGCTCTCGGCGGCGCCGCAGGCCACTTTCTTGGCGGTGGCGTTCAGCTGGGCGGAACGGTCGCGCGGCACGATCACCGCATGCACGCCGGCAGCGTCGGCGCTGCGCAGGCAGGCGCCGAGGTTATGCGGGTCGGTCACGCCGTCCAGCACCAGCAGGAATGGCGTTTCCACGCTCTCCAACAGGCCCGGCAGATCGTTCTCCTGATACTGACGCCCTTCGCGCACCCGGGCGATGATCCCCTGGTGCACCGCGCCTTCAACCTTGTCATCCAGCCACTGGCGGCTCGCCACCTGGATCACGATGCCGGTCGCTTCCAGCTCGGCGATCAGCGGTTGCAGGCGGCGATCTTCACGGCCTTTCAGGATAAACACTTCCAGGAAGCGTTGCGGATCGCGCTCTAACAGGGCTTTGACGGCGTGAATGCCGTAAATAATTTCGCTCATGATGCTCTTTTAAATTCGTGCGGCCGGCGATAACCGGCCGATGGTAACGATGTGCGGCAGGTTAAGCCTGCTCGGCACCTTTCTTCTTGGCTGCGCGTTTGGCTTTGGTCGCCGCCGCGATTTTCCGCGTTTTGTCGGACGCTTTCTTGGCTTTCTTCTTCGCCTTCTTCACGTTGTCCGCGGGTTTGGCGTCATCCTGCTTGCGGAAGGCGCTGTCCGGTTCGAAGTTGGCCGGCGGTTTGCCGCCGCGGCGCTTGCCGCGCCCCGCGCTACCGTTGTCGCGCAGCGTGCGCTGGCCGCCCTTCTTGGCGCGATCGCGTTCGGTTTTGCCTTCACCGCGCGCTTTGCGGGTGCTGGACACCAGCGCGAAGTCGATCTTGCGCTCGTCCATGTGCACCGCGTCCACGCGGATCTCCACTGTATCTCCCAGGCGATAGACCGTGCCGGAAGACTCGCCGATCAGGCGCTGGCCGATATTATCGTAGCGATAGTAATCATTATCCAGCGTTGATACGTGCACCAGCCCGTCGATGAACAGATCGTTCAGGCGCACGAAGAAGCCGAAGCCGGTCACGCTGGAGATGATGCCACTGAACACTTCACCGACGTGATCCTGCATGAAGTCGCACTTCAGCCAGTCGGCGACGTTGCGCGTCGCTTCGTCCGCGCGGCGCTCGGTCATCGAGCAGTGTTCGCCCAGCTGCAGCATCTCTTCGAATTCGCTGTGCCAGCCGCCGGTCGGCGTCCAGCGCTCTTTCGGCTCGCCGTGTTCTTTGGCCAGCTGATATTTGATCGCGCGGTGCAGCGCCAGATCCGGATAACGGCGGATCGGCGAGGTGAAGTGGCCGTAAGACGCCAGCGCCAGGCCGAAGTGGCCGCGGTTTTCCGGATCGTAAATCGCCTGCTTCATCGAACGCAGCAACATGGTTTGCAGCATTTCGTGGTCAGGGCGCTCGGACACTTCATCCATCAGCACCGCATAGTCCTTCGGCTGCGGCTTGTTGCCGCCGCCCAGCGTCAGCCCCAGCTCGCTCAGCACGCTGCGCAGCGCGGATATGTGGTCGTCACTCGGACGATCGTGCACGCGGTACAGCGCCGGCTCGTTGCGTTTCTCGACAAAGCGCGCGGCCGCCACGTTGGCCATAATCATGCACTCTTCGATCAGCTTGTGGGCGTCGTTGCGCACCGTCGGCTCCACGCGCTCAATGCGGCGTTCGGCGTTGAAGATGAATTTGGCTTCTTCGGTTTCAAACGCGATGCCGCCGCGCTCGGCGCGCGCCTTATCCAGCACTTTATACATCGCGTGCAGCTCTTCCAGGTGCTTGACCAGCGGATGGTAGTGCTCGCGCAGCTCCTGATCGCCCTGCAGAATGTGCCACACCTTGTTATAGGTCAGGCGAGCGTGCGAGCTCATCACCGCTTCGTAGAACTTGGCCGTGGACAGGCGCCCTTGGGCGGAGATGGTCATCTCGCACACCATGCACAGGCGATCGACCTGTGGGTTCAGGGAGCACAGCCCGTTGGACAGCACTTCCGGCAGCATCGGGATCACCTGCGACGGGAAGTATACCGAGTTGCCGCGGCTGCGCGCTTCATCGTCCAGCGCGGTGCGCGGGCGCACGTAGTAACTGACGTCGGCGATCGCGACCCACAGGCGCCAGCCGCCGCCACGTTTTTTCTCGCAGTACACGGCGTCATCGAAGTCGCGTGCGTCTTCACCGTCGATGGTGACCAACGGCAGCTTGCGCAGATCGACGCGGCCCTTCTTGGCCGCTTCCGGCACCTGCTCACTGAGATCGGCCACCTGCTTTTCCACCTGCGGCGGCCAGGTATGCGGGATCTCATGGGTGCGCAGCGCGATGTCCACCGCCATGCTGGTGCCCATCTTGTCGCCGAGGATCTCGACGATCTTGCCGACCGCCTTGGTGCGACGGGTCGGACGCTGCGTCAGCTCCACCACCACCATAAAGCCCATGCGCGCGCCGCTGACGCTGTCCGCCGGGATCAGAATATCGAAGCTCAGACGGCTGTCATCCGGCACCACGAAGCCGGTGCCGGCATCCATGAAGAAGCGGCCGACAATCTGGCTGGTTTTCGGCACCAGCACGCGCACGATGCGCGCTTCGCGGCGCCCTTTGCGATCCGCGCCCAAGGCCTGCGCCAGCACCACGTCACCGTGGATCGCCATTTTCATCTGTTCGGCAGACAGGTACAGATCGTCTTTGCTGCCTTCCACGCGCAGGAAGCCGTAGCCGTCGCGGTGGCCGATCACCGTGCCGCGCAGCAGATCCAGACGTTCCGGCAGCGCGTAGCACTGGCGGCGGGTAAACACCAGCTGGCCATCGCGCTCCATGGCGCGCAGGCGGCGGCGCAGCGCTTCCAGCTGCTCTTCACCGCTGAGGCCCAGTTCGTTGCCCAGTTCTTCGCGGCTGGCCGGCGTTTCACGTTTCGCCAAATGGGCCAGGATATATTCACGACTGGGGATGGGGGATTCGTATTTTTCTGCTTCTCGTTCCAGGAATGGATCTTGTGACATTGCGGTTCCTCCGTTGTCATCAGCAGGATGACGTTGAGCCTTGTCTTCTCAACGTCGTTTTATTCGACAAGCAATAGCTTGTAGAGCGGCGGATTGTCTTCGACCATATCGGCCAACGTATGCTTATCCAGCTCTTCAAGGAAATTCTGTACGCCCTGTTGGAGCACCTGCTTCAGTCGGCAGGCAGGGGTGATGTGGCAAAACTCGCTGCTGCAGTTAACCAGCGCAAGCGGCTCCAGCGCCCGCACCACGTCGCCGAGGCGAATGCTCTCGGCCGGTTTGCCCAAACGGATGCCGCCATGCTTGCCGCGCACCGCCGTGACAAAACCGACCCGGCTCAACTGATTGATGATCTTCACCATATGGTTGCGAGACACGCCGTAAACCTCGGTCACTTCCGAGATACTGGTCATCTTGTCCTGCGGCAACGAGGCCATGTAGATCAACGCCCGCAGGCCATAATCAGTAAAACTTGTTAACTGCACATCTTACCTCTGGGTATCGTTTTACCCGTCTGATACGCCGCTTTTCGGCGCTATTCAAAAGATTACTCATTGGATAATAAACCAGCCGGAGAGTTCGTCGCTAATTATTTAGCGAATCCCGCGCCCTAAGGCGGGTTTATGAAAGGATTTTTTGACGTGAAACCGCAATCGGAGGGAGTCAGGATAAAAACAAACCGGGACGCGCCCGGTTTGTTTAATGCCGCAAAGCCTGATTATGCGTCGAACGGGTCGCGCAGGATCATGGTTTCGCTGCGATCCGGGCCGGTAGAGATGATATCTACCGGTACGCCGGTCACTTCTTCGATGCGCTTGATGTAGTTCAGCGCGGCCTGAGGCAGCTTGCTGTGCTCTTTCACGCCAAAGGTGGTTTCGCTCCAGCCCGGCATGGTTTCGTAGATAGGCTCAATGCCTTCCCAGCCTTCAGCCGCCAGCGGAGTGGTATCCACTTCACGGCCGTCCGGCATGCGGTAACCCACGCAGATCTTCACTTCTTTCAGGCCGTCCAGGACGTCCAGTTTGGTCAGGCAGAAGCCGGACAGGGAGTTGATCTGCACGGCGCGACGCACCGCTACCGCGTCCAGCCAGCCGGTACGACGACGACGGCCGGTGGTGGCGCCGAACTCGTTACCCTGCTTGCACAGGTACTCGCCGGTTTCATCGAACAGTTCGGTTGGGAACGGGCCTGCACCCACGCGAGTGGAGTAGGCTTTCACGATGCCCAGCACGTAGTCCACATAACGCGGGCCGATGCCGGAACCGGTAGCCACGCCGCCGGCAGTGGTGTTGGAAGAGGTGACGTACGGGTAAGTACCGTGGTCGATATCCAGCAGGGTGCCCTGAGCGCCTTCGAACATGATCAGGTCGCCACGCTTGCGCGCGCCGTCCAGCAGTTCGGAAACGTCAACCACCATGGCGGTCAGGATGTCGGCGATAGACAGCACGTAGTCCAGCGTCGCCTGATAATCGACGGCTTCAACTTTGTAGTAGTTGACCAGCTGGAAGTTGTGGTAATCGACGATCTCTTTGAGCTTAACGGCGAAGGTTTCTTTGTTGAACAGGTCGCTGACGCGCAGGCCGCGACGAGCCACTTTATCTTCGTAAGCCGGGCCGATACCGCGACCGGTGGTGCCGATCGCTTTCGCGCCGCGCGCTTTCTCACGCGCGTTGTCCAACGCGACGTGGTAAGGCAGGATCAGCGGGCAAGCTTCAGAGAGTAACAGACGTTCGCGTACCGGGATGCCACGCGCTTCGAGTTCACCCATTTCTTTCATCAATGCGTCCGGCGCCAGAACAACACCGTTGCCGATGATGCTGGTGACGTTTTCACGCAGAATACCTGAAGGAATTAAATGAAGGACGGTTTTTTCACCGTTGATTACCAGAGTGTGGCCAGCGTTATGGCCACCTTGGTAGCGCACAACATATTGAGCCCGTTCAGTCAGCAGGTCTACAACCTTGCCTTTACCTTCGTCACCCCATTGGGTGCCCAGTACGACGACGTTCTTACCCATTTTTCAAAATCACCGATTGCTTAAAAATGGATTCTACCACCGTAATTTTCGATTTTCAGCACTTTTAGCATACGATTGCATAAATTTTGGGCTAGACTTTAAAGACCCGTGCGGCCGCTCAACATGTAGTAGATCACGCAGCCCGCAACCACTATTCCACCGCCAAATCGCCGCAGCGTCGCGTCCGGCAATTGCGACATCGCCACAATCATTTTGCGCCAGGCCTGCGGAAACAGCATCGGCCCTAATCCTTCCAGCACCAGAACCAGCCCGAGCGCCAGCCAAATCGTTGAGTTCATGCATCCCCCAAAAACGAGAAAGGGCCCGCGTAAACGGGCCCTCGATCAGATTGCCTGCCGCGCTTACTTGCGCAGGGTATCAGGCGACTTCATGTAGCGGAAGAAATCGCTGTCCGGGCTCAGTACCAGCACGTCCTGGTTGTCCTTGAAGCTGGCTTCATAGGCACGCAGGCTGCGGATAAAGGCATAGAAGTCCGGATCCTGGCTGAACGCGTTGGCGAACAGCTTGGCCGCTTCGGCATCGCCTTCACCGCGGGTGATACGCGCCTGACGCTCGGCTTCCGCCAGGGTACGGGTCACTTCGTAGTCCGCGCTGGCGCGCAGCTTCTCGGCTTCTTCCTGGCCCTGCGAGCGCAGACGACGGGCTACCGCTTCACGCTCGGCGCGCATACGCTGATAGATAGCGTCGGACACTTCCGCCGGCAGGTTGATCTGCTTGATACGCACGTCGATCACTTCGATGCCCAGCGCCGCCATGCTGTTCGGGTTCACCTGCGGCTGTTTGCCGGTGGTTTCCCGCTCAACGCGCGCCGCCGCAGAGGCGATAGCGTCATCGGCTTCGGTGGTCGCCACTTCTTCGCCGTCACCCACGGTGCCGGTGTTCAGCGCGTCACGCACGTCGGACATCAGCTTGCCGCGCGAGTCGGTCACGATGTCTTTCACGTCCAGGCGGCCGATTTCGGAACGCAGACGGTCGCTGAACTTACGCTTCAGCAGCACTTCGGCCTGGGAGACGTCGCCGCCGCCGGTCGCCAGATAGTAACGGCTGAAGTCGCTGATGCGCCACTTCAGATAGGAATCGACGATCAGGTCTTTCTTCTCGCTGGTCACGAAGCGATCGGCCTGGTTGTCCATGGTCTGGATGCGCGCATCCAGGTTCTTCACGGTCTCGATGAACGGGATCTTGAGGTGCAGACCCGGCGCATACACCAGCGGCTTGTTTTCGCCGTCGCGCAGAACCTTGCCGAAGCGCAGCACGATGCCGCGCTGGCCTTCCTGCACCACGAACAGCGAAGCGTACAGCACCACCAGCACCGCGAGGACAATAACTACAAAAGACTTACGCATTGATTACTCTCTCCCTACGCGAGTGGTGTCGTCACGCTGCGCATTCGCCCGGCGCTGATCCATAATCGAACCGCCGCTGGTACGCGGAGTGCTGCTGTTGGCAGCCGGCGCAGGATTCGGATTGAGGCGAATCAGGCTGGTATCCTTGTTGCCGCTCTCCGGCGCCGCGCCTTGACCGCGCAGCATCTGATCCAGCGGCAGCACCATCAGGTTGTTGCCTTTGTCGCTCACCAACACCTTACGGGTATGGCCCAGCACTTTTTCCATGGTTTCGATATACAGACGCTCGCGGGTGATCTGCGGAGCGGACTTGTATTCCGGCAACAGTTTGGCAAAGCGCGCCACCTCACCCTGCGCTTCCAGGATGGTACGGTCTTTATAAGCCTTGGAATCTTCCAGCAGACGCTGCGCCTGGCCGTTCGCACGCGGCTGAACTTCGTTGGCGTAAGCTTCCGCTTCACGGATGTATTGCTGCTCGTTTTCACGCGCGGCGATCGCATCGTCGAACGACGCCTTCACCTCTTCCGGCGGACGCGCCGCCTGGAAGTTGACGTCCAGCAGCGTGATGCCCATGTTGTAAGGACGAATGGTCTCTTCCAGCATGCGCTGCGTATCGTTACGCACCACGGTACGGCCTTCGGTCAGGATGCGGTCCATCGAGTATTTGCCGATCACGCCGCGCAGGGCGCTGTCGGTCGCCTGGCTCAGGCTGTCGTCGGCATTGACGACGCTGAACAGGTACGCTTCCGGGTTGGTCACGCGGTACTGCACGTTCATTTCCACGCGCACCACGTTTTCATCGGAGGTCAGCATCACGCCGGACGCCGCCAGCTCGCGCACGGATTCCACGTTCACCGGACGCACGTCGTCGATGAAGGTCGGCTTCCAGTTCAGGCCCGGCTGCACCAGGTGGCTGAACTTGCCGAAACGCGTCACGACGCCGCGCTCGGCTTCCTTGATGGTGTAGAAGCCGCTGGCGGCCCAGATCACCACCACGGCCACCGCCGCGATACCGATAATGCGGCCGCTGAAGCCCGGACCAGAGGTGCCGGTGCCGCCACTATTGCTGTTGGAGCCTTTGCCCCCGCCAAAACCGCTCAATTTCTTGCTCAGTTTACGGAAGATATCGTCCAAATCAGGTGGCCCTTGATCACGACCGCCTTTGTTGTTACCGCCAGAGTTGCCGCCATTGTTATTGCTGCTCCCCCACGGGTCGCGGTCCTGTCCGTTATTACCGGGCTGATTCCACGCCATGTTTTAGCTCCATATTCTGTGATTGGGTACTTCAGGCTTTCGCGAAGCATAAATGTAACAGGATATGATCATACGATAAAGTCAATCAGGTCCTGTTCTTGCTTGCAGAGACGACGCCATTCGACGATCGGCATTCGCACCACCACGCCAATGCTGCCGTCCTCTTCGTTCCACTCTTTTTCAATCGCCTGAAGCTGGTAAAAACGGCTGCGAAGACGGCCTGCCCGTGGCGGTAAGCGCAATTCGTAATGCGCGATCTCCCCCGATAAGCGCTCCGTCAACGCCTGATACAGCAACGGAATACCCTCTCCGCTGGCGGCGGACAGCCACACCCGGATCGGCAGGTTTTCGTCGTTGCGGTCGATACGCGGCACAAAATCGTCCAGCATATCTATTTTGTTCATCACTAACAGTGTAGGGATTTCATCCGAGTCTATCTCCGCCAACACGGTGTTCACCGCTTCGATGTTCTCATCGACGCGCGGATCTGCGGCATCGATGACGTGCAGCAGCAGAGATGCCTGGCGCGTTTCCTGCAGCGTCGCCTTGAAGGCGGCCACCAGATCGTGCGGCAGGTGCCGGATAAAGCCTACGGTATCCGCCAACACGGTATCCCCCACGTCCGGCACGTCAATGCGCCGCAACGTAGGATCCAGGGTGGCAAATAGCTGGTCCGCCGCATACACCTCGGCAGACGTTATTCGGTTAAACAGGGTGGATTTGCCGGCGTTGGTGTAGCCCACCAGCGATACGGTCGGCACATCGGCGCGGGTCCGCGCGCGTCGGCCTTGTTCACGCTGCTTTTCTACCCGCTCCAGGCGGCGCAGAATCAAGCTGATGCGATCGCGTAACAGGCGACGGTCGGTCTCAAGCTGGGTTTCCCCCGGCCCGCGCAGGCCAATCCCCCCTTTTTGCCGCTCCAGGTGCGTCCAGCCGCGTACCAGACGCGTGGCGATGTGACGCAACTGCGCCAGCTCCACCTGCAGCTTACCTTCATGGGTGCGGGCACGCTGGGCGAAGATGTCTAAAATCAGCCCGGTACGATCGATCACCCGGCATTCGCACAGGCGCTCAAGGTTTCTTTCCTGCGCCGGGGAAAGGGAATGATCAAACAGGACAACAGACGCGCCGCTGGCTTTCACCGCATCTGCAATTTCTTCGGCCTTTCCTTCGCCGACAAAGTACTTCGGATGCGGGGCTTTGCGGCTACCAGTCACCACTTGCAAAGCTTCGACACCGGCTGAGGAAACCAACGATTCGAACTCGTTGAGGTCTTCCGTATCTTTGTCTTGCGAGAAATAGATATGAACCAGCACGGCCTGCTCACCGGCTTCATAACGGTCAAACAAGCGTGCAACCTCTCAAACGGACACTCACCGTGAGTTTGGGGGACATAAACAGCCCGCGGCTGCTTATGCTCCCCGTCATGGTTGACTTGCAACGCGCTTTATTCAGCGTCATCGCTTTCCTGCTGCGGCTGTTGCTGCGCAGACGGATTGTTGCCATGGTGATAGTTGCTTGAACCGCCGCTCGGGTTGTTGCTGTGATGCGAAACCGGACGTGACGGGACAACGGTAGAGATAGCGTGCTTGTACACCATCTGGCTAACCGTGTTCTTCAACAGGATGACAAACTGGTCAAAAGACTCAATCTGGCCTTGCAGCTTAATACCATTCACCAAATAAATAGAAACCGGAACACGTTCACGACGCAATGCGTTCAGGAACGGATCTTGCAAAGATTGCCCCTTAGCCATTCTATCTTTTCCTTATTTGCTTGTTGTTTGTAACTAAGAACCTGTCGGCTCTAAAATAAACGACGTAAAAAATTTGCGCGCTGAATACTCAGCAATTGTACACAATCACCCAACCTATGCACTAACAACCTGTATCACCGAGTCCAAAGCCTCTCCCGGCTTTTCACTGTCCAACCAATGGACCGACTCCCAACCCCGTAACCAGGTCATCTGGCGTTTAGCCAACTGACGTGTTGCGCAAATACCACGATAAACCATCTCATCGTAACTAATTTCACCAGAAAAGTATGACCACATCTGGCGGTAACCGACACAGCGAATGGAGGGCAAGTCCGTATGCAAATCACCCCGTGCGAAAAGTGCACGCGCTTCCGTCTCAAAACCCGCCGCCAACATTTGATGGTACCGCAGCTCGATGCGTTGATGGATCAACTCACGGCTGGTCGGCGCTATCGCAAATTGGTGAACTTGATACGGTAACGATTCACCCGAAATTTTAGTCAGTTCCGTTAAAGTTTTACCCGAAATAAAAAAAACTTCCAGTGCTCTGGACAGTCTCTGCGGATCATTCGGATGAATTCTCAATGCCGCGACCGGATCGATCGCCTGTAACTGACGGTGCAGCGCCTCCCAGCCCTGCTCCGCCGCTTGCCGTTCGATGCGCTCGCGCACCGCGGGATCGGCGGACGGCAGCGGCGACAATCCTTCCAACAACGCCTTGAAATACAACATGGTGCCGCCGACCAGCAGCGGAATGCGCCCGGCGGCGGTGATGTCGGCCATCTCCTTCAGCGCGTCGGCGCGGAACTCCGCGGCCGAGTAAGCTTCGGCGGGATCGCGAATATCGATCAGCCGATGCGGCGCCTGCGCCAATTCTTCGGCGCTCGGCTTGGCGGTGCCGATATCCATGCCGCGATAAATCAGCGCGGAATCGACGCTGATCAGTTCCACCGGCAGGCGTTCGCGCAGCGCGATCGCCAGCGCGGTCTTGCCCGAGGCGGTCGGCCCCATGATGAAAATAGCCGGGGGACGTGGTGTCATTTCAGTTTCAGTCATGCTTGAGGGCCGCCAGTGCAGCCTGTAAATCAACGGGTTGTAAAAGTCCGCTCGGTGGCGATTTGACCAGCTGCGGGCAAAGTCGTTCAACGTCGGTCAGCAATTGTATCGCTTGCGAGGTGTTCCACTGCTCATGTTCGCTGCCAAGGCGGCGAGCGAGCCAGGTGGCCAGCACCGCGGGCGACATCTCCTGATGTTCGGCCAGATAGCCTAACAGTTCGGGTATCAGTTTTTGTAAATTTTGTTGGCGTAATGGTAAAGGCACTGCGCGCAGCGTCACACGGCCGTGATCCGCCTGCAGATCCAGCCCCATCATCGTCAGCAGCGCCTGATGCCGCGCGATGGCCGCCACTTCGCGCTTGTCCAACGTCAGCTTGACAGGGATCAGCAGCGGCTGCGGCCGCAACCCTTCCGTCGGCGGGTTGAGCTGCGCCTGGCGCAGCCAGCGCTCGGCCACCGTCAGATTGAGCAACGCCGGCTGCTGGCGCTGTTCAATCAACGCGTAGCACGGCGGGTGAATCATCAGCACCCGGCCAAAACTGTGCTGGCCGCTCGCTAACGGCGTTTCCGCTGCGGCTTTCGCCGGCGGGAACAGCGGCGGCTTGCTCGAAACTTCCGGCGCTGCATCGGCCTGCGGCTCGGCGGCGGGCTGCATCAGTTTACCGTACAGCTCGCCTTCGCG
Organism: Serratia sp. SSNIH1; assembly: GCF_002935055.1. Classification (NCBI taxonomy): domain Bacteria; kingdom Pseudomonadati; phylum Pseudomonadota; class Gammaproteobacteria; order Enterobacterales; family Yersiniaceae; genus Serratia; species Serratia sp. SSNIH1. The sequence goes on along the minus strand of NZ_CP026383.1, from coordinate 853,637 downwards.
TTTCTGGTAACCACCCGCCGTTTGCCAACCCGGCTGCGGTGCGCGCTCGCGGGCGACGCCGGCCGGTGGTGGCGTTTCGCGACGCGGCGCAGGCTGAGAAAAATGGTTGCCGCCGGCGGCGACGCGGTTTTCCGGCTGCCAGACCGGCGCAGGCGCTTCGTCAGGCGTTTCCGCCAGCGGCAGCGGCGGCGTCTGACCGGCCTGCTGCAGCACGGTGGTTACCGCCTGGTAGATAAAATCGTGCACCAGCCGCGCCTGATGGAAACGCACCTCGTGCTTGGCGGGATGAACGTTGACGTCCACCTGGTGCGGATCGACCTCCAGATACAGCACGTAAGCGGGCTGCTGATCGTCCTTCAGCTGATCCTGATAGGCCTGACGAATGGCGTGATTGATCAAGCGATCGCGCATCATGCGGCAGTTGACGTAGCAGTACTGCATTTCACCCAGCTGGCGCGCCCCGGCCGGATCCGCCACCCAGCCGCGGATGCTCAGATCGCCGTGTTGCCAGTCGATGTTCAGCGCATGCTGCAAAAACGCCGGACCGCAGATGCTGCCCAAACGGCGCTCGTGCTGGCTCTCTTCTTTCGCCGCCCGGTATTGGCGGATCAGTTTGCCGTTGTGGCTGAGGTTGATCGCCACATCGAAACGCGCCAGCGCGATGCGCCGTACCACTTCGTCGATATGGCCGAATTCGGTTTTCTCGGTGCGCATGAACTTGCGGCGCGCCGGGGTGTTGTAAAACAGATCCAGCACTTCCAGCGTGCTGCCGACCGGGTGCGCGGCGGGTTTGACCGTCACCGCCTGCTCGCGCCCTTCGGCATAGGCTTGCCACGCCTCGCTCTGGTCGGCGGTGCGCGACGTCAGGGTCAAACGGGAAACCGAGCTGATACTGGCCAGCGCTTCGCCGCGAAAACCGAGGCTGACGATCGCCTCCAGGTCGTCGAGCGTGCTGATTTTACTGGTGGCGTGCCGCGCCAGCGCCAGTGCCAGATCGTCCTTGCCGATGCCGCAGCCGTTGTCGCGAATGCGGATAAGCTTGGCGCCGCCGCGTTCAATATCGATATCGATGCGCGTCGCCCCGGCGTCCAGGCAGTTTTCCACCAGCTCCTTGACGACCGACGCGGGGCGTTCAACCACCTCTCCGGCGGCGATCTGGTTGGCAAGCTGTGGCGGTAACACCTGGATAGGCATGCTGACTCCTGTAGCGATGGCGCTAGGCCTGCGGAATAGTCAGCGTCCGATCCAGCGGCGCGACGTCCGACTTCAGATTATTGACCCGTTTCAGATCGCCGACGCTGACCCCGTAGCGAGAAGCGATGGAGGAGAGCGTATCCCCGCGGGCCACTTTATGTTTAGACGGCTTCTTGGCCGGCGTTTTCGCCTTGGCGACGGTAGTGACGGCGGCGGTTTTCCCCGCCGGCACCTTCAGGCGTTGCCCCACCCACACGCCGTCTTTTTTCAGTTTGTTCAGATCCCGCAGCGCCGCCATGGTGGTGCCGTAGCTGTCGGCGATGCCGGACAGCGTTTCCGCCCGCTTCACCACGTGGATCTGGGTCTTGCCGCTTACGCTGCGGCTCGCGCCGGCCGAGCTGACGATAGGCTCAGGCTGGCGCACGTCTGGTGTTGAGGTGTTAACCGCCGCTGCGACGTCCAGCGGTCGGTTTTCCACCTTTGGGTCGGCTTGCAGCGGATGCGCCAGGAAGTAGCTGCGCAGGCCATTATGAATGGCCTTGGCAATCTTCTCCTGATACGCGCTACTGCCCAGCAGCCGCTCCTCCGTGCTATTACTGATAAATCCGGTTTCCACCAGCAGCGAGGGAATATCCGGCGAGCGCAGCACGCCCAGGCTGGCGTGTTCCGGCCGGCGTTTGTGCAGCGATCCGACGCTCTGCAGCTGCTGCAGCACTTTCACCGCCACGTCGTACCCGACGCGCTGCGAGTGGCCGAACTGCAGATCCAGCACCGCCTGGCTCAGGTAAGGGTCGGCCTGGCTGTTGGCCAGCAGATCGCCGGCGCCGCCGAGCAGCTCGGACTGCTTCTCATGCTGTTCGAGCCAACCGGCCATTTCGCTGTTGGCGCGGCGGTTGGACAGCACCCAAACGGAAGCCCCGCTGGCGCTGCGGTTTGGCGCGGCGTCGGCGTGGATGGAGACCAGCACGTTGGCGCCCTGTTTGCGCGCAACGTCAGAGCGCCCCATCACCGAGATGAAGTAGTCGCCGTTACGCGTCAGCACCGGTTTGAACTGTGGATCGGCGTCCAGCATCGCCTGCAGGCGGCGCGCAATGGCGATGGTGACATTCTTTTCTTTCAGCCCGCTCGGGCCAATGGCGCCCGGATCCTGGCCGCCGTGGCCGGCGTCGATCGCCACCACCACCCGATCGCCGGAACCGGCGGAAACGCGGCTGCTGCGCGGCGTGACTTCGGTGGCGGTGCCTGCGACGACGCTCTGTTTATTGGTAAAGGGATTCGATCCCGTCGGCGCTTTGCGCAGCGGCGGCTCCGGCGCTTCACGCACCGCGACCGGTGCCTGACGCGGTGGTGGGTTGACCGCAACCGGCGCAGGCGTTTGCACCGGCGCCTTGCGCACCACCGTATTGGCACTGCCTTCGGCCGTAATGGTGAACACCACGGTATGCACGCTGCCGTTCTGGCGGGTGGAGACGCGGGTCTTGGCGCGCTGGGTCAGATCAAACACCAGGCGCACGCTCTGAGCGTCTTTCGGCGCGCTGGAGCGAATGCTTTTCACCAGGTTTTGGCCGCTGAAATTGAGCGGCAGGCCGCCGACCTTGCCCTTCTGGTTAACGTCCAGCACCACGCGATCCGGGCCGTGCAGCGGGAAAAACGCGTAGTCCGGCGGGCCATTGAAGCTCACCGACACCGTCGCTTCACGCTGGGCGTTGGACACTTTGATATCGGACAGCGAGGACGCCGCCAGCGCGTTCAGCGCGCCGAGCGGCCCCAGCACAGCGATCAGTATGATGACCGCAAATTTTTTCAACACGTGCGTCATTGCGGCATCATCCCTGTGATCCATGAATGCGGTCTAACAGCTGGCTGCCGTAAGTGGAAATCGCCTCGATCTTTGCCTCTCGCCCCTCGCCCTGATAGCAAAGATGCAGCGCCAGATCCGGCTCCGGCAGCACGCCGGTGCCCTGTTGCGGCCATTCGACCAGGCAGATGGCGTCTTGCGCGAAGTAATCGCGAATGCCCATGAATTCAAGCTCTTCAGGATCGGCCAGGCGATACAGATCGAAGTGATACACTGCCAGCGGCTGCAAGGCATAGGGTTCCACCAGCGTGTAGGTCGGGCTTTTGACGTTGCCCTGATGCCCTAACGCCTGCAGGAAACCACGGCTGAAGGTGGTTTTACCGGCGCCCAGGTCGCCGTAGAGATAGATGACGCTGGCGCGATCGCAGGCCTTGGCCAAAGTGGTGCCCAAAGCGACAGTCGCTGCCTCGTCCGGCAGAGGTAAAACGAGTTCTTTCATTCGATAAAGTCTATTTTGCCCACTCAGGGTTAACGAAATGAAGGATGTCCGGCAGTAAATCGGTCGCCAACATGCCTCTTGTTCCTTGTCTTTCCGCTACGCGATCGCCGGCCGCGCCATGTACGACGCAGCCCGCACAGGCGGCATCATACAGCGGGAGCTTTTGCGCCAGCAAACCGCCGATGATGCCCGACAGCACATCGCCCATGCCGCCGGAGGCCATGCCGGCGTTGCCGACGTCGGCGATCGCCATCTGCCCCTGCTCATCGGCGATCAGCGTGCCGGCGCCTTTCAGCACCGCCACGCCGCCGTAGCGCGCCGTCAGCTTGCGCACGGCAAGTAAGCGATCACTCTCGATGTCGGCAGTGCTGCAGCTCAACAGCCGCGCCGCCTCTCCAGGATGCGGGGTCATCACGCGATTCTGCCGTTTCTCGGGATTTAATGCCAGCAAGTTCAGCGCATCGGCGTCCCACAAGGCCGGTTTATCGCTGGTTTGCAGCATGTTCAAGGCGTTTTTTCCCCATTCAGCCTGGCCCAGCCCCGGGCCAATCACCAGCACATCCGCCCATTGCATCGCCTGCCGCAGCGTCGCCTCGTCCAACGCCTGCGCCATCAGCTCCGGCCTGGCCGCCAGCAGCGGTGCAACGTGTTCAATGTGAGTAAGCACTCGCACCAATCCCGCCCCGCTGCGCAGCGCCGCTTCCGCCGCCATGCGAATGGCGCCGCCGAATCCGCGGTCGCCGCCCACCAACAGCAGGCGGCCATGCTCGCCCTTATGGGCGCAGGGGCGGCGCGGATGCAGCCAGCGCGGCAACGCCTCGGCGGTAAGCCGCTGAATCTGTTCCGGTTGCTTCGCCAGCCAACCCGATAAGCCTAGCGCATTCTGATGAAGTTGCCCGACCCAGTCGCGCGCCTGGCCGGTCAGCAATCCCGGTTTGAGGCCGATGAACGTGACGGTATGCGCGGCACGCACGACCGCACCCGGCACCGCGCCGCTTTCCGCCAGCAGGCCGGACGGGATATCGAGCGCGACCACCGGCGCCGAATGGCGGTTGGCGGCCTCGATCAGCGCGTCGTAAGGCGCACGCGGCGCACTGCCAAGGCCAGTGCCTAACAGGCCGTCGATAATGAGAGAGACGGACGCCGGCCAGCGGCTGTTCGCCGGCAGAATATCACCGCCGGCGGCCAGCCAGGCCTGACGGGCCGCTGCGGCTTCCGGCGGCAAAGGCCGTGCGCCTTCGCAGGCGATCAGCGTCACCTGCAGGCCCGCCGCCTTCGCCAGGCGCGCCACCACATAGCCGTCGCCGCCGTTGTTGCCGTGGCCGCACAGCACCAGCCAGTGGTCGCGGGAGGGGTACGCGTTGCGCGCCAATGCGTAGGCCGCCTGACCGGCGCGCTGCATCAAATCGTAAAGAGAAATACCGAGCGAGGCCGCCGCCGCGGGTTCCGAGCGACGGATCCAATCCGCAGGCCAGACAGAGTGTGGTAAACTGTCAGCGTATGCTTTTTCACTGTGGCCCGTCATGACGCACCCCCTCGATTTCCATCAACTCGCCCAACATATCAAGCAATGGGGGCAATCGCTAGGATTCCAACAGGTTGGCATCTGCGATACCGACCTAAGCCTCGAAGAGCCGAAGCTGCAGGCCTGGCTCGACAAGCAGTACCACGGCGAGATGGAATGGATGGCGCGCCACGGCATGCTGCGCGCGCGCCCTCACGAACTGTTGCCGGGCACGCTGCGGGTGATCAGCGTACGCATGAACTACCTGCCGGCCAAGGCGGCGTTTGCCAGCACCTTGCAAAATCCGCAGCTGGGTTACGTCAGCCGCTACGCGCTGGGGCGCGACTATCACAAACTGTTGCGCCAGCGCCTGAAAAAGCTGGGCGATCAGATCCAGGCCTACTGCGGCGAGTTGAATTTCCGCCCCTTTGTCGATTCCGCGCCGGTGATGGAGCGCGCGCTGGCCGCCAAGGCAGGCATCGGCTGGGTTGGTAAACACTCACTAATTCTCAACCGCGAAGCCGGGTCGTGGTTTTTCCTCGGCGAGTTGCTGATCGACCTGCCGCTGCCGGTGGATAAGCCGCAGGAAGAGCAGTGCGGCCGCTGCGTCGCCTGCATCACCACCTGCCCGACCGGTGCCATCGTCGCCCCCTATACCGTAGACGCCCGGCGCTGCATCTCCTACCTGACCATCGAGCTGGAAGGCGCGATCCCGGAGGAATTCCGGCCGCTGCTCGGCAACCGCATCTACGGCTGCGACGACTGCCAGCTGATCTGCCCGTGGAACCGCTTTTCGCAGCTCACCGACGAAGACGATTTCAGCCCACGCGCCGCGCTGCATGCACCGCAGCTGATCGATCTGTTCAACTGGACGGAGGAAAAATTCCTGCGCATCACCGAAGGCTCGGCAATACGCCGCATCGGCCACCTGCGCTGGCTGCGCAATATCGCCGTGGCGCTGGGCAATGCGCCCTACGAGGACGGCATTGTGCTCGCGCTGCGCACGCGCCTGGGCCAGGACGCCATGCTGGACGAACATATCCACTGGGCGCTGGCGCAACAGCTTGCCCGCCGCGAGGCGCAGGGCATCGAGGTGCAGACGGCGCAGAAAAAACGGCTGATACGGGCTGTGGAAAAAGGTTTGCCGAGGGACGCCTGACGGCGTGCGCCGCGCGGCCATCTCACCGGATGTCTCACTCTGTGGATTTGTGCATAAAAATAAAAACACGTTGTCTTTCAACTGCAACAAAAAGAGCAAGTGATCGGTATAACGTTTTGGGATAAATAAATAAGCTTATAAATCAAATAAATAAATATTTAATTTGTATGACGTTGATTTTTCAGGCAGGCGGGTTTATGTACAGAGGCTGTGGATAACTCTGTTTACAACATTTTTACCAGGCGTGTAAAACGGGACAAAAATCCCCGCCGAATAAGGCGTTGGATTTGAGTTTGAAACGAAGAGAAAATTGGAGCGGGAAACGAGACTCGAACTCGCGACCCCGACCTTGGCAAGGTCGTGCTCTACCAACTGAGCTATTCCCGCATTGAGATGCTTTTGGCATCCGGTCACCAAACACTGGCGTGACCTTTGAATTTTTGGAGCGGGAAACGAGGCTCGAACTCGCGACCTCAACCTTGGCAAGGTTGCGCTCTACCAACTGAGCTATTCCCGCGTCGCATAGGTACTGCTTGATACTGCTTTATTTATTCATCATGCCGCATCGCGACATTGTTGAATTTGGAGCGGGAAACGAGACTCGAACTCGCGACCCCGACCTTGGCAAGGTCGTGCTCTACCAACTGAGCTATTCCCGCCCGGCGTATCGATGGTGGAACGTTACGAAATTCTTCATCGGTACGGGGTGCGCATTATACGAGAAATCCTTTTTGCCGCAAGCCCCTGAAAGCAAAAAAACGCGTTTTTTGTTTGATTGCCGATTAAAGCGCCAGATTGGCGAATTAAGCGGCTAAAAACGGCGTTTTTTCCCCAGAGGGGCCGCCATCGCCTTAAAGCTGAATGAAATGTTCGCGGTAATAAGCCAGTTCGGCCACCGATTCGCGGATGTCGTCCAGCGCCTGATGGGTGCCCTGCTTCTTAAAGCCGGCGAGAATTTCCGGCTTCCAACGGCGCGCCAGTTCCTTCAAGGTGCTGACGTCCAGATAGCGGTAATGGAAGTAAGCCTCCAGCTCCGGCATGTAGCGAAACAGGAAACGGCGGTCCTGGCCCACGCTGTTGCCGCAGATCGGCGATTTGCCGGCCGGCACCCACTGCTGCAGGAAGGCTATCGTTTCCAGCTCGGCGGCGCGATCGTCCTGGCGGCTGGCTTTCACCCGCTCCACCAGCCCGCTACCGGTATGGGTGCGCACATTCCACTCGTCCATCAAGGCCAGCTGCTCGTCGGATTGGTGCACGGCGATCACCGGCCCTTCCGCCAGGATGTTCAGGTTGGCGTCGGTGACCAGCGTGGCGATTTCGATAATGCGGTCACGCTCGGGATCCAACCCGGTCATCTCCAAATCGATCCAAATCAGGTTATTTTCGTTTCCTGTCATGATGTTTCCTGCCTAAAAGCCGAGAGAAAAACGCTGTGCGGACGAGACGGCGGGCGCCGCCGGTGGCGACGCGCCGCAGCCGGCGGCTAACAACGGTTATTTAATATAAAATAGCGTGTATCATAGTCTTTTTGGTCGCCCTGGGCGACATATACCCCGATGGGTTCAAGGCTGCGGCCGGGGAAATCCCCTACCGCCGCCGTACGTGTAAAGGTATAAAACCGAGTCAAGTGAGGCGCAGTGAGTAAGAACAAACTGTCCAAAGGTCAGCAACGCCGCGTGCAGGCGAACCATCAGCGTCGCCTGAAGCGCACTGATAACAAACCGGAACCGGATGATTCCCAACTGGGCGAGCCGCAAGAAGGCGTCGTCATCAGCCGTTTCGGCATGCACGCCGACGTTGAGGCGCCGGATGGCACTCAGCACCGCTGCAACATCCGCCGCACGCTGCGATCGCTGGTCACCGGCGATCGCGTGGTGTGGCGCCCCGGCCTGGGCACCCATGAAGGGGTGAAGGGCATCGTGGAAGCGGTGCATGAACGCACCTCGGTGCTGACGCGCCCGGACTTCTACGACGGCGTGAAGCCAATCGCCGCCAATATCAATCAGATCGTCATCGTGTCGGCGATCCTGCCCGAGCTGTCGCTGAACATCATCGATCGTTATTTGGTGGCCTGCGAAACGCTCGAAGTCGAACCGCTGATCGTGCTCAACAAAATTGACCTGCTGGACGCCGAAGCGCGCAAGCTGGTCGACGGCATGATGGATATCTATCGCAAGATTGGCTACCGGGTGCTGGAAGTTTCCAGCCAGACGCGGGAAGGCATGGCGGAGTTCGAACAGGCGCTGGCCGGGCGCATCAGCATCTTCGCCGGCCAGTCGGGGGTCGGCAAGTCCAGCCTGCTTAACGCGCTGCTGCCGCCGTCTGATGAGCAAATTCTGGTAAATCAGGTTTCCGACGTCTCGGGCCTCGGGCAACATACCACCACCGCCGCACGGCTGTACCATTTCCAACACGGCGGCGACGTGATCGACTCCCCGGGGGTGCGCGAGTTTGGCCTGTGGCATCTGGAGCCGGAACAAATTACCCGCGGATTTGTCGAATTCCGTGATTATTTAGGCGGTTGCAAATTCCGCGACTGCCGCCACGATACCGATCCCGGCTGCGCCATCCGCGCGGCGATGGAGAAAGGCGATATCGCGGAAGAACGTTTCGACAACTATCACCGCATTCTGGAAAGCATGGCGCAGGTGAAGGTTCGCAAGAACTTCACGGACGCCGCAGACTGACACTGATGGGCGGGCATTGACGACGGCGGAACCCTCGTTACAATGCGCGCCCTTTACCCTGATTCACGAGGTTAACGTGCTGGATAGCATCAAGATTAAATTGCAATATTGGTTGCCGAAGCTGGCGCTGACCCGCCTGGCGGGCTGGGGCGCCGACAAACGGGCCGGCTGGCTGACCCAGCTGGTGGTCAAGGCCTTTGCCCGCTTTTACCGCGTAGACATGCAGGAAGCGCAAAATCCGGACCTGGCGTCTTACGCCACCTTCAACGACTTCTTCGTGCGCCCGCTGCGCGACGGCGCGCGCCCGATCGTCGCCGACGCCAACTGGCTGGCGCTGCCTGCCGATGGCGCCATCAGCCAGCTCGGCCCGATCCGCGACGATCAAATCTTCCAGGCCAAAGGCCACTACTACAGCCTGGAAGCGCTGCTGGCCGGCAACTACCTGCTGGCCGAGCCATTCCGCAACGGCCTGTTCGCCACCACCTATCTGGCGCCGCGCGACTACCACCGCGTGCACATGCCGTGCGCCGGCGTGCTGCGCGAGATGATCTATGTGCCGGGCGATCTGTTCTCGGTCAACCCGCTCACCGCCGCCAACGTGCCTAACCTGTTCGCGCGCAACGAGCGCGTGATCTGCGTGTTCGACACCGACATCGGGCCGATGGTGCAAATCCTGGTCGGCGCCACCATCGTCGGCAGCATCGAGACCGTCTGGGCCGGCACCGTCACGCCGCCGCGCGAAGGCATCATCAAACGCTGGACCTACCCAGCCGCCGGTGAAGAAGGCGCCATCGCGCTGGAAAAAGGCGCCGAGATGGGCCGCTTCAAACTCGGCTCCACGGTGATCAACCTGTTTACCGCAGGCAGCGTGCAGTTCGCGCCGCAGCTGCATAACGGCACCGTCACCCGTATGGGTGAGGCCTTCGCCGAAATCCCGGCCGCCGCTGAAACACCACAGACCCCGCTCTAAAGGAATCGACGCCGTGCGCCTTTTCATCACGCTTTTGCTCGGTTGCCTGGTGTGGCAACCGGCGCTGGCCGCCCCCGTGCCGACCGAGAACCAGCTCAAACAGGAGCTGAAGCAGGCGGAAAGCAGCAAAAACGCGCCGAATCAGGCGGAGACCACCGAGGCGCTGCAAAGCGCCCTCAACTGGCTGACGGAGCGTAAAGAGTCGCAGACTCGCTCCGAACAGTATCAGAAGGTGATCGACGATTTCCCTAAGATGACGCAGGAGCTGCGCCGTCAGTTGGTGCTGGAAAGCAACAAGATCCTGCCGAACGGCGACGATCTGCCGGCCGCCGAGCTGGAACAGCAGATCCTGCAAACCAGCAGTCTGCTGCTGGAACAGGCGCGCCTGCTGCAGCAAGAGCAGGATCGCACGCGGGAAATCAGCGATTCGCTCGGCCAGCTGCCGCAGCAGCAGACCGATGCCCGCCGCGCGCTGACCGAAGTGCAGCGCCGTCTGCAGGCGCAGCCCGCCAACCCGACCACCCCGTACGCGCAGGCCGCCCTGGCCCTGCTGCAGACCGAAGCCGCGGCGCGCAAAGCCAAAGTGGACGAGCTGGAGCTGGCGCAGCTGTCGGCCAACAACCGTCAGGAGCTGGCGCGCATGCGCGCAGAGGTCTATAAAAAGCGCCACGAGAAAATAGACGTTCAGCTGCAGGCGCTGCGCAACAACCTCAACGCCCAGCGCCAACGCGAAGCGGAACTGGCGCTGGAAAAAACCGAGCAGTTGGCCGAGCAGAACGGCGACTTGCCAAAAAGCATCAGCCAACAGCTGCAGATCAACCGCGAATTGTCCGCCGCGCTGAACAGCCAGGCGCAGCGCATGGATCTGATTTCGTCGCAGCAGCGGCAGGCGGCGGCGCAGACGCTGCAGGTGCGCCAGGCGCTGAGCACCATCATCGAACAGGCCCAGTGGCTCGGCTCGTCGTCGGCGCTGGGGGAAACCCTGCGCGCCCAGGTGGCGACGCTGCCGGAGATGCCCAAGCCGCAACAGCTGGACGGCGACATGGCCCAGCTGCGCGTGCAGCGCCTGCAGTTTGAAAACCAGCTGGAAAAACTGTCGCAGCGCGAATTCAAACGCGACGACGGCAGCGCGCTGACCAACCAGGAGCAGCGCATCGTCGATGCCCAGCTGCGCACCCAGCGCGAGCTGCTGAACTCGCTGCTGTCCGGTTGCGACACCCAAATCCTCGAGCTGACCAAGCTGAAGGTGGCCAACACCCAGCTGATCGAAGCGTTGAACGAAATTCGCGATGCCACCCACCGCTATCTGTTCTGGGTGCCGGACGTCAATCCGATCAACTTCTCTTACCCGCTCAACGTGGCGCACGATCTGACGCGCGTCCTGTCGCTGGACACGCTGTCGCAGCTCGGCGGTGCTTTCATGATGATGGTGACCAGCCGCGAAACGTTGATCCCGATCTTCGGCGCCCTGCTGCTGGTGATTTTCAGCATCAGTTCGCGCAAGCACTATCACGCCTTCCTCGAGCGCGCCAGCAGCCGCGTCGGCAAGGTGACGCAGGACGAATTCTTCCTGACGGTGCGCACCGTTTTCTGGTCGATTCTGGTGGCGATGCCGCTGCCGGTGCTGTGGGCCGCGCTCGGCTACGGCCTGCAGAGCGCCTGGAACTACCCGGTGGCGGAGGCGATCGGCAAAGGGGTGACCGCCACGCTGCCGATCCTGTGGATCTGCATGATCTGCGCCGCTTTCGCCCATCCGCAAGGGTTGTTCATCGTGCACTTCCGCTGGCCGGCGAAGCAGGTTTCGCGCGCCATGCGCTACTACAAGATGTCGATCTGGCTGATCGTGCCGCTGATCATGGCGCTGATCACCTTCGATAGCCTGAAAGAGCGCGAGTTCGCCAACACCCTGGGGCGGCTGTGCTTCATCCTGCTGTGTCTGGCGCTGGCGCTGGTCACCCACAGCCTGAAGCGCGCCGGCATCCCGCTGTATCTGGATAAAAACGGCTCCGGCGACAACATGCTCAACAGCGCCTTCTGGGGGCTGCTACTGTCGGCGCCGCTGCTGGCGGCGTTGGCCTCGACCGTCGGTTACCTCACCACCGCGCAGGCGCTGTTGGCGCGCCTGGAAACCTCGGTGGCGATCTGGTTCCTGCTGCTGGTTGTCTATCACATCATCCGCCGTTGGATGCTGATCCAGCGGCGGCGCATCGCCTTCGATCGCGCCAAACAGCGCCGTGCCGACATCCTGGCCCAGCGCGCCCGCGGCGAAGACGAAACTTCGCACACCCCGAACAGCACCGAAGGATCCATCGATCCAGACGATTCGGAATTCGATCTGGACACCATCAGCGCCCAGTCGCTGCGGCTGGTGCGTTCGATCCTGACGCTGATCGCACTGGTGTCGGTGATCGTGCTGTGGTCGGAGATCCACTCCGCGTTCGCCTTCCTGGAAAACATCTCGCTGTGGGACGTGACCTCGACGGTCAACGGCGTGGAAACCGCCCATCCGATCACCCTCGGCGCGGTACTGATTGCCATTCTGGTGTTGATCATCACCATGCAGCTGGTGCGCAACCTGCCTGCGCTGCTGGAGCTGGCGGTGCTGCAGCACCTGGATCTGACGCCGGGCACCGGCTACGCCATCACCACCATCACCAAGTATCTGCTGCTGCTGTTCGGCGCGGTGCTCAGCTTCGCCTGGATCGGCATCGAATGGTCGAAACTGCAGTGGGTGGTTACCGCACTCAGCCTGGGGTTGGGCTTCGGCATGCAGGAGATCTTCTCCAACTTCATCTCCGGCCTGATCATCCTGTTCGAGAAACCGATCCGCATCGGCGACACCGTGACGATCCGCAACCTGACCGGCACCGTCACCAAGATCAACACCCGCGCCACCACCATTTCGGATTGGGACCGCAAAGAGATCATCGTGCCGAACAAAGCCTTCATCACCGAACAGTTCGTCAACTGGTCGCTGTCGGATAACCTGACCCGTGTGGTGCTGACCGTGCCGGCACCGGGCGAAGCCAACAGCGAAGAGGTGACCAAGATCCTGATGAACGCCGCCGAACGCTGCTCGCTGGTGCTGGATAACCCGGCGCCGGAGGTTTACCTGGTCGATCTGCAGCAAGGTATCCAGATCTTCGAGATGCGTATTTACGCCGCCGAGATGGGCCACCGCATGCCGCTGCGCCACGAGATCCACCAGTTGATTCTGGCGGGCTACCGCGAGCACGGCATCACGCTGCCGTACCCGCCGTTCCAGGTGCGCACCGAGACGCTGTCGCGGCTGACCAACAACGGCCGTACGCCGCCGTCTACGCCGGCGCCGAACACCAAGCGCGACGCCGGGGGCCTGTAAGCGGTTCTCGCGATAAAAAAAGGGCCGGCAAATGCCGGCCCTTTTTGCTTTTCTTACCGCCTGAAACGTCAGGCGATCCCGACCGGGAAGGCCAACACGTCGCTCAGGCTCTCGGCGCCCAGCGCCAGCATCACCAGGCGATCCACGCCCAGCGCCACGCCGGAACACTCCGGCATGCCGTGCTGCAACGCCGCCAGCAGGTTATAGTCGATCGGCTGCTGCGGCAGGCCGCGCTCCGCGCGCTTACGGTTGTCCTGCTCGAAGCGCTGCTGCTGTTCACGGCCGTCGGTCAGCTCGCGGAAACCGTTCGCCAGCTCGATGCCCTTGAAGTACACCTCAAAACGCTCCGCCACGCGGTGGTCCTCGGTGCTGATCTCCGCCAACGCCGCCTGGCTGGCCGGGAAGTGGTAAACGAACGCCGGCTTTTCACGGCCGATATGCGGCTCCACGCCCACGGTGAACAGCAGCTGCAGCAGCGTATCGCGATCTTCTTCGGTATCGGCGATGTTGCTCAAGTCGAGTTTGGCCGCCGCTTCGCGCAGCTGCGCCTTCTCCGCCGACAGCGGATCGATGTCCAGATGGCGCAGGAAGGCCTGCTGATAAGACAGGGTCTCCGCGCTCTCGCAGTCCAGCACCTGTTGCAGCAGATCGTCCACTTCGTTCATCAGGCGGTACATGTCGTAGTGCGGACGGTACCACTCCAGCATGGTGAATTCCGGGTTGTGATGTCGCCCGGCTTCTTCATTGCGGAAGCTACGCCCCATTTGGTAGATCGGGCCGCTGCCCGCCGCCAGCAGGCGCTTCATGTGATATTCCGGGCTGGTCATCATGTATAGCGTCAGGCCCTCTGCCGCCCCCGGCCCGACGAAACGCGTCTCGAACGGGAACAGGTGAACGTCGGTGACCGTCGCCTGGCTCATGGTGGGCGTCTCAACTTCCAGCACGCCACGATCGGCGAAGAAACGCCGGATCTCAGCCAGAATCGCTGCGCGTTTCAACAAATTGGCGATGGGTGCACTAGGCTGCCAGCTTGCCGTTTCGCTCATGGTAATTAACTCCGAAATCAAACAGGGGATGCAGTCTACTCGCATCCTTGCAGCCAAACAAATTCTTCACGATACACAACCGGCCATAACGCCAATTTCCGATAAATAGGCGGCAAAAGCGCGTTAAAAAGGGTAAAGCACGCCGAACACGCGAAAAGGCAGGCAAGCCTGTTGGTCGAGCGTTAATCGACAAAACAATCGATCACATCAAATTTCGACTACTTAACTTTAGGTATAGTTAATTCCCCATTATTGGTGGGAGATATCTATCCTTAACCTTTAAGCAACATTAATCGGTTCAATTAGTTAGCACCCGAAGAGTTCGCTAAATTTTAAGCATAGATATTTAACTTGCCGTTCTTAATAAGAACATTGGAGGAATGCAGTGCAAACCTTTAACGCCGATCTTGCCATTATTGGGGCCGGGGGCGCTGGTTTACGTGCAGCAATAGCCGCAGCGGAAGCCAATCCCCAACTGAAAATCGCGCTGATCTCTAAGGTCTACCCGATGCGCAGCCACACGGTCGCCGCCGAGGGGGGCTCCGCCGCCGTCACTCAGGATCACGATACCTTCGACTACCACTTCCACGACACCGTCGCCGGCGGCGACTGGCTGTGCGAACAGGACGTGGTCGATCACTTCGTGCATCAGTGCCCGCGCGAGATGACCCAGCTCGAGCAGTGGGGCTGCCCGTGGAGCCGCAAACCGGACGGTTCGGTCAACGTGCGGCGCTTCGGCGGCATGAAGATCGAACGCACCTGGTTCGCCGCCGACAAGACCGGCTTCCACATGCTGCACACCCTGTTCCAGACCTCGCTGAAATACCCGCAGATCCAACGCTTCGACGAGCACTTCGTGCTGGATATCCTGGTGGATGACGGCCAGGCGCGCGGCCTGGTGGCGCTCAACATGATGGAAGGCACCCGCGTGCAGATCCGCGCCAACGCGGTGGTGATGGCCACCGGCGGCGCCGGGCGTGTCTACCGCTACAACACCAACGGCGGCATCGTTACCGGCGACGGCATGGGCATGGCGTTCCACCACGGCGTGCCGCTGCGCGACATGGAGTTCGTGCAGTATCACCCGACCGGCCTGCCCGGTTCCGGCATCCTGATGACCGAGGGCTGCCGCGGCGAAGGCGGCATCCTGGTGAACAAGGACGGCTACCGTTACCTGCAAGATTACGGCATGGGCCCGGAAACCCCACTGGGCGAGCCGAAGAACAAATACATGGAGCTGGGCCCGCGCGACAAAGTGTCCCAGGCCTTCTGGCACGAATGGCGCGCCGGCCGCACCATCGCCACCCCGCGCGGCGACGTGGTCTATCTCGATCTGCGCCACCTGGGCGAGAAAAAGCTGCTGGAGCGGCTGCCGTTCATCTGCGAACTGGCCAAGGCCTACGTCGGCGTCGACCCGGTGAAAGATCCGATCCCGGTGCGCCCTACCGCACACTACACCATGGGCGGCATTGAAACCGACCAGAACTGCGAAACCCGCATCAAGGGGCTGTTCGCGGTCGGCGAATGCTCCTCCGTCGGCCTGCACGGCGCCAACCGTCTCGGCTCCAACTCGCTGGCAGAACTGGTGGTGTTCGGCCGCGTCGCCGGTGAGCAAGCGGCCCGCCGCGCGCTGGAAACCGCGCCGGCCAACGGCAGCGCGCTGGATGCGCAAACCCGCGACGTCGAAACCCGCCTGAGCAACCTGATGAAGCAGGAAGGCAACGAAAACTGGGCGAAGATCCGCGACGAAATGGGGCTGTCGATGGAAGAAGGCTGCGGCATCTACCGCACGCCGGAGCTGATGCAAAAAACCATCGATAAGCTGGCGGAGCTGAAAGAGCGCTTCAAGCGCGTCAACATCACCGACAACTCCAGCGTGTTCAATACCGATCTGCTGTACACCATCGAGCTGGGTTACGGCCTGGACGTCGCTGAATGCATGGCGCACTCCGCGTTTAACCGCAAAGAGTCGCGCGGCGCTCACCAGCGCCTGGACGAAGGCTGCACCGAGCGTGACGATGTCAACTTCCTCAAGCATACGCTGGCGTTCCATAACCCGCAGGGTGCGCCACGCCTCGAATACAGCGACGTGAAAATCACCAAGCTGCCGCCGGCCAAACGCGTCTACGGCGCAGAAGCCGAAGCGCAGGAGAAAAAGAATAAGGAGCAGGCAAATGGCTGAGATGCAAACCCTGAAGATCGAAGTCATGCGCTATAACCCAGAAAGCGACGCCGAGCCGCATTTCGTCACCTACGCCGTGCCTTACGACGAACAGACCTCGCTGCTCGACGCGCTGGGCTACATCAAGGACAACCTGGCGCCGGATCTCTCCTACCGCTGGTCCTGCCGCATGGCGATCTGCGGCTCCTGCGGCATGATGGTCAACCGCGTGCCGAAGCTGGCGTGCAAAACCTTCCTGCGCGATTACGTCGGCGGCATGAAGGTCGAAGCGCTGGGCAACTTCCCGATCGAGCGCGATCTGGTGGTCGACATGACCCACTTCATCGAAAGCCTGGAGGCGATCAAGCCTTACATCATCGGCAACGATCGCAAACCGGAAGACGGCCCGAACGTGCAGACCCCGGCGCAGATGGCCAAGTATCACCAGTTCTCCGGCTGCATCAACTGCGGCCTGTGCTACGCCGCGTGCCCGCAGTTCGGCCTCAATCCCGAGTTTATCGGCCCGGCGGCGATCACGCTGGCACACCGCTACAACCTGGACAACCGCGACCACGGCAAGAAACAGCGCATGCCGCAGCTTAACGGCCAAAACGGCGTCTGGAGCTGCACCTTCGTCGGCTATTGCTCCGAAGTCTGTCCGAAACACGTCGATCCCGCCGCCGCCATCCAGCAGGGCAAGGTGGAGAGCGCCAAAGACTTCATGATCGCCATGCTGAAGCCGCAATAAGGGAGAAAAATTGCCATGACAACTCAACGTAAGCCCTATGTGCGCACCATGACGCCCACCTGGTGGCAAAAGCTCGGCTTCTACCGTTTCTACATGCTGCGTGAAGGCACCTCGGTGCTGGCGGTCTGGTTCAGCATCGTGCTGCTCTACGGCGTGTTCGCGCTGAAGGGCGGCGCCGAGAGCTGGGCCGGCTTCGTCGGCTTCTTGCAGAACCCGCTGGTGCTGTTGATCAACGTCGTCGCCCTGCTGGCGGCGGCGCTGCACACCAAAACCTGGTTCGATCTGGCGCCGAAGGCCGCCAATATCGTGGTCAACAGCGAGAAAATGGGGCCGGGCCCCATCGTGAAAGGGCTGTGGGCCGTCACGGTCGTCGTCAGCGTGGTCATCCTGGCCGTGGCCCTGATCTAATCCGGAGGAAACATGATAAATCAAGCACCTAAACGCTCCGACGAGCCGGTTTTCTGGGGATTGTTCGGCGCCGGCGGCATGTGGGGCGCGATCGTCGCACCGGCCATCGTGCTGCTGGTCGGCATTCTGCTGCCATTGGGGCTGTTCCCCGGTGAAGCACTGGGTTACGAGCGCGTGCTGGCATTCTGCCAGAGCCTGATCGGCCGCCTGTTCCTGCTGCTGATGATCATTCTGCCGCTGTGGTGCGGCCTGCACCGCATCCACCATGCGATGCACGATCTGAAGATCCACGTACCGGCCGGCAAATGGGTGTTCTACGGTCTGGCGGCGATCCTCAGCGTGGTCACCGTTATCGGCGTCGTCACCCTGTAAACCGCTCAGGCGGCCAACGCCCGTTGGCCGCCCTTTTCTCATCGGCTACACTGTCTACTCGTCCCCGGTAAACAGGAGTCACCGATGCGTTTATGGTCAAAGCTTAGCGTCATGCTTTCCGCCCTGCTCTCCGTCGCCTGCAGCGTCTCCCCGCCTAAAGACATCAAGGTCGTGACCCCTTTCGACAGTCAGCGTTATCTCGGCACCTGGTACGAAATCGCGCGTCTGGATCATCGTTTTGAACGCGGTTTGCAGCAGGTGACCGCCCACTACAGCCCACGCGCCGACGGCGGGCTGAAAGTCATCAATCGCGGCTTCAATCCGCAGAAACAGCAATGGCAAGAAAGCGAAGGCAAAGCCTACTTTATCGGTTCACCGCAGGTCGCGGCGCTGAAAGTGTCGTTCTTCGGCCCCTTCTACGGCGGCTATAACGTGATTGCCCTGGACCCGGACTACCGCTACGCGCTGGTGTGCGGCCCAAACCGCGACTATCTGTGGATCCTGTCGCGCACCCCGACGCTTGACGCCGGCGTACGCGACAGCTTATTGCAGACGGCCAAGGGCTACGGTTTCGCCACCGATGCGCTGATCTGGGTGCAACAGTCCGCCGATCAGTGACTGCTGAACTTCAGCCCGAGGATGCCGACCACGATCAGGCACAGGCTGATGATACGCGCGATATTGGTCGACTCGCCCAACAGCACCATGCCCATGATGGCCGCGCCCACCGCGCCGATGCCGGTCCACACCGCATAGGCGGTGCCGGCGGGCAGCGTTTTCATGGCGTTGGCCAACAGCAACATGCTGACCACCATCGCGGCGATGGTGATGATGCTCGGCGTCAGCCGGGTAAAACCGTGGGTGTATTTCAGACCGATAGCCCAAACCACTTCGAGCAAACCGGCGATAAGCAGAATAATCCAGGCCATGAGACGGCCTCCCTACCACTGGGGTCGTCCCCGATATAATGACGCGTAAACGGGTCGTCCCGTTCAGCGGGGTGATGAACGGCGGGTAACCTCACCCGCACTGCGGCAGGATAGCAGCAGCGTTAACGCTCAGGCAAGAGGAGGAAATGCGGCGGCCCTCCGCGCGCGGAACGCCGCCGGGTGGAGAACGGATTATTCCGCGCTGCGCTGAATGGCCTTGCCGCCGGCCTGAATGTCCTCACCCACACCGCGGGTGGTGTTACAGGCGGTCAACGAGGTCAAAATCATCAAAGAGAAGATCGCGATAATACTTTTCTTCAGCATAAGAAAGTCCTTATTTGTCGTTGATGAAAAAGTACGGCTTTCTAAGCTTAGTCAAAATTGGCGCAGGGAGTGGGATCGCCACCGGCTTTGTGACGCAAATACATCGGGTTAAAGGGTGGGATCAGCCGGCCGTGCGGGAGATGGCGCCGCCGAGATGCTGAACGTCTTCGCCGAAACCGCGAAACGTATTGCAACTGCTAAGGGAGAAAAGGAACAACAGGGAGAGCACGGCCAACAACGTTTTCTTGAACATGCGGGTTTTCTGCCAACGAACGGGGATAGGATAAAACAGAGGAACCGCGAGGGTTCCTCTGCTTTGAAACTTATTTAACGCGAGAGACGTATTCGCCAGAGCGAGTGTCAACTTTGATCACTTCGCCGATCTGGACGAACAACGGCACTTTAACCACGGCGCCGGTGCTCAGGGTAGCCGGCTTGCCGCCAGTCCCTGCGGTATCGCCTTTCAGGCCCGGATCGGTATCGGTGATTTCCGCTTCGATGAAGTTCGGCGGCTGAACGGCGATTGGACGGCCATCCCACAGGGTGATGATGCACTCTGCGTTGTCCTGCAGCCATTTGGCCGCATCGCCTACGGTTTTGCCGTCAACCTGATGCTGTTCGAAAGACTCAGGGTGCATGAAGTGGTAGAACTCACCGTCGCTGTACAGGTAGTTCATGTTGGTGTCCATCACGTCTGCGCCTTCGCAAGAATCGGTAGACTTGAAGGTTTTTTCCACGCGGGTGCCGGTCAGCAGACGACGCATTTTCACGCGTGCAAACGCCTGGCCTTTGCCCGGCTTAACGAACTCACTGGCTTCGACGGCGTAAGGTTCGCCCTCGAACATGATTTTAAGACCCGGACGGAAATCGTTGCTAGAATAAGTCGCCATGATGGCCCTCTGAATATTTGAACTGGTAGCTTAGCCAAAAAAATGGCACACATTATAACCCAAAGTACGGCACATAGAGAAGATTGGTTGCATCAACTCGCCGATGTTATTACCGTTCCTGATGAATTACTGCAGCTTTTGTCACTGAATACGCACCCGGAACTGCCGCAGGGGCGCGATGCCCGCCGGCTGTTCGCCCTGCGCGTGCCGCGCGCCTTCGCTGCGCGCATGCGCCCCGGGGATGCCAACGACCCGCTGCTGCGCCAGGTGCTGACCGCCAGAGAGGAGTTCATCAACGCCCCAGGGTTCACCACCGATCCGCTCGATGAGCAGCGTAGCGTGGTGCCGGGCCTGCTGCACAAATACCGCAATCGCGCACTGCTGCTGGTCAAGGGCGGCTGTGCAGTCAACTGCCGTTACTGTTTCCGCCGCCACTTCCCCTATCAGGATAATCAGGGCAATAAGAACAACTGGCGGCAGGCACTGGATTATATCCGCCAACACCCGGAACTGGACGAGATCATTTTTTCCGGCGGCGATCCGCTGATGGCCAAAGACAGCGAGCTGGAATGGCTGGTCGGTGAGCTGGAGGCCATCCCGCACCTGAAACGCCTGCGCATTCACACCCGTTTGCCGGTGGTGATCCCGGCGCGCATCACGCCGGCGCTGTGCCGCCTGCTGTCGGCCTCGCGCCTGCAGGTGCTGATGGTCACGCACATCAACCACGCCAACGAAATTGACCGCGACCTGCAAAGCGCTATGGCGCAGCTGCGCCTCGCCGGCGTCACGCTGCTCAACCAGAGCGTGCTGCTGCGCGACGTCAACGACGATGCCGACACGCTGGCGGCGCTCAGCAACGCGCTGTTCGACGCCGGTATCCTGCCTTACTACATCCACGTGCTGGACAAGGTGCAGGGCGCGGCGCACTTCATGGTCAGCGACGATGAAGCGCGCGCCATCATGCAGGCGCTGCTGAGCAAGGTGTCCGGTTATCTGGTGCCGCGCCTGACGCGCGAAGTGGGCGGCGAACCGAGCAAAACGCCGATCGATCTGCGCCTGATGCAGGAGTGACGCACGCCAAGTCCCCCAACGAAAAGAGGAATGCCGTGGCATTCCTCTTTTTTATCTCTTTGCGGCTGCGGCCTCAGCGCCTTACGGGCACTTGTAAACCTGGCCGACCATTTTGCTGTCCAGCGGTGCGAAGCTGGAGAGCAGATTCTGGCTCGGGCTGTTGGCGCCGTAGATCACGTTGCCGCCCATGGCCGCCGCCTTGTTGCGCAGATCGTTGGCCGCACCGCGCATGGAGCTGCCTTCACCGCCGTTGCCGGACAGCCAGTTGCTCTGAGTGCCGGTCACTTCCCCCAGCAGCTGGCATTCCGCCGCCGGCTTGCTGTCGGTGAACTTGATCTGCTGACCCGCAGCGGTCAGTTCATGAGTGGTGCTGCAACCCGCCAGCAGCATCGCTGCCGAGAGACCCAGTAAGGCTTTAATCCGCATCTTGTTCCCCATTCGATGTTGAGAATTACGCAAAAGCTTATCAGAAAGCGATGCCATCTCTTAAGCATCCGTTGCCACGCGAGCGGGCCAACGTCTTGAGCGACAGCTGATGACTTACCAGTTTACCAGCTAAATTGCCCCGGGCGGCAAAAATATCATCAAATACAGTGCGGCGGCGCGCAGGCATAAAAAAACCCCGGTCGTTTGACCGGGGTTCTCAGCACACAAGCGTGTGGGGGATGATTACATCATGCCGCCCATGCCGCCCATGCCACCCATGCCGCCTGCTGCGCCCAGATCCGGTGCGTCAGCCTTCGGCAGGTCGGTGACCATGCATTCGGTGGTGATCATCAGGCCAGCCACGGAAGCCGCGTACTGCAGAGCAGAACGGGTCACTTTGGTTGGATCCAGGATACCCATCGCGATCATGTCGCCGTATTCTTCAGAGTAAGCGTTATAGCCGTAGCTGCCTTCGCCCGCTTTCACCTGGTTGGCGATAACGGAAGCTTCTTCACCGGCGTTGACCACGATCTGACGCAGAGGGGCTTCCATTGCGCGCAGCGCAACTTTGATACCCACGTTCTGGTCTTCGTTGTCGCCTTTCAGCGCGGCGATTTTGCCTGCAACGCGGATCAGCGCTACGCCACCGCCGGCTACCACGCCTTCTTCCACTGCAGCGCGGGTCGCGTGCAGGGCGTCTTCAACGCGGGCTTTCTTCTCTTTCATTTCAACTTCAGTGGCTGCGCCAACCTTGATAACGGCAACGCCGCCGGCCAGTTTCGCTACGCGCTCCTGCAGTTTTTCACGATCGTAGTCAGAGGTCGCTTCTTCGATCTGCTGACGAATTTGAGCAACGCGGCCCTGGATGGTCGCTTCGTCGCCCACGCCATCGATGATGATGGTGGTGTCTTTGTTGATCACAACGCGTTTTGCCTGGCCCAGGTCTTCCAGGGTGGCTTTTTCCAGCTCCAGACCGATCTCTTCAGAGATAACGGTACCGGCAGTCAGGGTCGCGATGTCCTGCAGCATGGCTTTACGGCGGTCGCCGAAGCCAGGCGCCTTAACGGCAGCCACTTTCACGATGCCGCGCATGGTGTTGACCACCAGGGTCGCCAGCGCTTCGCCTTCTACGTCTTCAGCGATGATCAGCAGCGGTTTGCCTGCTTTGGCAACGGCTTCCAGCACCGGCAGCATTTCGCGGATGTTGGAGATCTTTTTGTCAGCCAGCAGGATGAACGGGCTTTCCAGCTCAACAGAACCGGTTTCCGGCTTGTTGATGAAGTATGGGGACAGGTAACCGCGGTCGAACTGCATACCTTCAACCACGTCCAGCTCGTCTTGCAGGCCGGTGCCTTCTTCAACGGTGATAACGCCTTCTTTGCCCACTTTCTCCATCGCTTCGGCGATCAGTTTACCCACGGTTTCGTCGGAGTTGGCGGAGATGGTGCCTACCTGAGCAATAGCTTTGGAATCGGAGCAAGGTACGGACAGTTTTTTCAGTTCTTCAACCGCAGCGACAACCGCTTTGTCGATGCCGCGCTTCAGATCCATCGGGTTCATGCCTGCAGCAACCGCTTTCAGGCCTTCGGTGATGATGGATTGCGCCAGTACGGTTGCCGTGGTGGTGCCGTCGCCCGCCGCGTCGTTCGCTTTGGAGGCCACTTCTTTCACCATCTGTGCGCCCATGTTCTCGAACTTGTCTTCCAGTTCGATTTCACGCGCAACGGAAACGCCGTCTTTGGTGATGGTCGGTGCGCCGAAAGATTTATCCAGCACTACGTTGCGGCCTTTCGGGCCCAGGGTCACTTTTACTGCATCAGCGAGAACATTCACGCCGCGGAGCATTTTCACGCGAGCGTCATTGCCGAATTTTACGTCTTTAGCTGCCATTGGTATTTCCCTTCAACTCGTTCAGTTCAGAAGATAAAGCGCAATTACGCTTCAACAATTGCCAGAATGTCGCTTTCGGACATGATCAACACTTCTTCATTGTCGATCTTCTCTGCTTTCACGCCGTAGCCGTCGTTGAAAATCACGATATCGCCAACTTTCACATCCAGCGGTTGGATGTTGCCGCTTTCCAGCACACGCCCTTTACCCACTGCAACCACTTCACCGCGAGTGGATTTACCCGCCGCAGAGCCAGTCAGGACGATGCCGCCAGCAGATTTTGATTCAACTTCTTTGCGCTTGACGATAACGCGGTCATGCAATGGACGAATACTCATTGAACGCTCTCCTGTAAGAAGGTCTCTATCAGATTTAGGGTTGTACACCGGATGGTTGTTATTACCGGCCTCGTGGGATTTGAGATGGGGGCGTTCCAGCCCCCTTCAAGGGGGCTAACGAAAAAAATTTCGCATTTTTGGTCGTGCGGATGCTGCAGAGATGAAAAACGCGGCCTGAGCCGCGTTTGCTTAACGATCGTGGGGCTTGCGCTCCTCGTCCGGGCGGTGTTCCAGCACCGGGCGTTCGTCGTCCTTGCGCTGGAATTCGCCGTCGAAGGTGTTGCCGTTAGCGGCGTCGCCGCCCGTCCAACCGCCGGGGCGATAAACCGACAGATGTGGCATCAGCTTCAGCGTCAACGATTTTTGCACCGGCGGCAGCAGCAGCAACAGGCCGAGGAAGTCGGTGAAGAAGCCCGGGATCAGCAGCAGGAAGCCCGCCAGCACCAGCGAAACGCTTTTCACCATTTCCGCCGCCGGGCTTTCGCCGGCCGCCAGTTTTTGCTGCATCTGCACGAAGGTTTTCATGCCCTGATTGCGCACCAGCGAAATGCCGACGCAGGAGCTGAACACCACCAGCAGCAGGGTGACAGCCACGCCGAGCACGGCGGCGACTTTGATAAAGATGGATATTTCTATGTAAGCCAGCAGAAATATCAGCAGTAGCGGTAACCAGCGCACCTGGTTCTCCTATTGGTAGGTAAAGCACGGCCGCCACGGGGCGACGGCGCGAAAAAAGAGGCCGTAAACGGCCGACACCATTACAATGAGGGCGTCACCCCACCATTTCAACCGAGAGCCGGTTTTTATTGCTAAAGTTCACAAACGTGAAAGAAGTCACAGAACCGGAAAAGGGCATATCCTTAAACACCATAAGGTGATCTGGATTCAGTCATTTCTTACCAACCAGCATATGATCTGGGCAGCAACGGGCGATTTGGTTAATCGTTTCACGCCCCAAGCCTTCGGCAATATTAATTTAGGCTGTGCCCTTACTAGCCTTAACCTGACAAATTATTAATTCGGCAGCAACACATAGAGAAGGTTCTCATGTCAAACAACATTCGTATCGAAGAAGACCTGTTAGGAACACGTGAAGTCCCCGCAGACGCTTACTACGGAGTTCACACTCTGCGTGCGATTGAAAACTTCTACATCAGCAACAGCAAAATCAGCGATGTCCCCGAGTTCGTTCGCGGCATGGTGATGGTGAAAAAGGCCGCGGCGATGGCCAACAAAGAACTCAAAACCATCCCGCGCAAAATCGCCGACGTGATCATCCAGGCCTGCGACGAGGTGCTGGATAAAGGCAAATGCATGGATCAGTTCCCGGTGGACGTGTTCCAGGGCGGCGCAGGCACCTCGCTGAACATGAACACCAACGAAGTGCTGGCGAACATCGGCCTGGAACTGATGGGCCACCAAAAAGGCGAATACCAGTACCTGAACCCGAACGATCACCTCAATAAGTGCCAGTCCACCAACGACGCCTACCCGACCGGGTTCCGCATCGCGGTGTA
The DNA here is from genome assembly GCF_002935055.1 of Serratia sp. SSNIH1. Taxonomy (NCBI): domain Bacteria; kingdom Pseudomonadati; phylum Pseudomonadota; class Gammaproteobacteria; order Enterobacterales; family Yersiniaceae; genus Serratia; species Serratia sp. SSNIH1. The sequence continues at coordinate 828,345 of NZ_CP026383.1, read as the reverse complement.
CGCCTCCAACCAGAAACTGATCGATGCCATCAACCAGCTGCGCGAAGGCTTCGACCGCAAGGCGAAAGAGTTCGAAACCATCCTGAAAATGGGCCGCACCCAGCTGCAGGACGCAGTGCCGATGACCCTCGGCCAGGAGTTCCACGCCTTCAGCGTGCTGCTGAACGAAGAGACCCGCAACCTGCACCGCACCGCGGAGCTGCTGCTGGAAGTGAACCTGGGCGCCACCGCCATCGGCACCGCGCTCAACACCCCGGAAGGCTATCAGCCGCTGGCAGTGCAAAAACTGGCGGAAGTCAGCGGCCTGCCGGTGGTGCCGGCGGAAGACCTGATCGAGGCCACCTCCGACTGCGGCGCCTACGTGATGGTGCACAGCGCGCTCAAACGCCTGGCGGTGAAACTGTCCAAAATCTGCAACGACCTGCGGCTGCTCTCCTCCGGCCCGCGCGCCGGCCTGAACGAAATCAACCTGCCTGAGCTGCAGGCGGGATCGTCCATCATGCCGGCCAAAGTGAACCCGGTAGTGCCGGAAGTGGTCAATCAGGTGTGTTTCAAGGTGATTGGCAACGACACTTGCGTTACCATGGCGGCCGAAGCGGGCCAGCTGCAGCTGAACGTGATGGAGCCGGTGATCGGCCAGGCGATGTTCGAGTCGATCCACATCCTGACCAACGCCTGCTACAACCTGCTGGAAAAATGCATTAACGGCATCACCGCGAATAAAGAAGTCTGCGAACACTACGTCTTCAACTCGATCGGTATCGTCACCTATCTGAACCCGTTCATCGGCCACCATAACGGTGACATCGTCGGGAAGATCTGTGCAGAAACCGGCAAGAGCGTGCGTGAAGTGGTGCTGGAACGCGGCCTGCTGACCGAAGCCGAGCTGGATGACATCTTCTCCGTGGAGAACCTGATGCACCCGGCCTATAAAGCCAAACGCTATACGGATGAAAATGAACAATAACAGACCTACCCGGTAGCCCTGAAAGGCACGCTAAATCCTCTGGATAGCGTGCCTTTTTACTTTCCGGCGCCCACAAAATTTTAACGTTTTATTTTCAATTTACACCCTAAATCATTGGGACTGCATCAAGGCGGCAAGCGCGCAAGTCCCCAGGAGCTTACTCAAGTAAGTGACTGGGGTGAGCGCTCGCAGCCAACACCGATGCAGTTTCAAGGATGACGGGAAATCTCATTTTAAGGAGTAAACACTATGCTAGCCTTGGAATTGGTTATCGTTCTGCTGGCCATCTTTTTAGGGGCCAGGTTGGGCGGTATCGGTATCGGGTTCGCGGGGGGATTGGGCGTTCTGGTCCTGGCGCTGATCGGCGTCAAGCCGGGCAGCATTCCCTTCGACGTCATCTCCATCATCATGGCGGTGATCGCGGCGATCTCCGCGATGCAGGTCGCCGGGGGGATGGACTATCTGGTGCAGCAGACCGAAAAGCTGCTGCGCAAGAACCCCAAGCACATCACCATTCTCGCCCCTATCGTCACCTACTTCCTGACCATCTTCGCCGGCACCGGCAACATCTCGCTCTCGGCGCTGCCGGTGATCGCCGAAGTGGCGAAAGAACAGGGCATCAAGCCTTGCCGCCCGCTGTCGACCGCCGTGGTGTCCGCCCAGATCGCCATCACCGCCTCGCCGATCTCCGCCGCGGTGGTGTATATGTCTTCGGTGATGGAAGGCCACGGCGTCAGCTACCTGCACCTGCTGATGGTGGTGATCCCGTCCACCTTCTGCGCCGTGCTGGTGATGTCGCTGCTGGTGACCTGGCTGTTCGACTCCAAACTGTCTAACGATCCGGTGTACCTGAAACGCCTGGAAGAAGGCCTGATCACCCTGCGCGGCAACAACGCGCTGGCGATCAAACCGCGCGCCAAAGCCTCGGTGCTGCTGTTCCTGCTGGGCGTGCTGTGCGTGGTCGCCTACGCCATCATCAACAGCCCGGGCCTGGGCCTGGTGGCCAAGCCGCTGATGAACACCACCAACGCCATCCTGATCATCATGCTGAGCGTCGCCACGCTGACCACCCTGCTGTGCCGCGTCGACACCGACATGGTGCTGAACTCCAGCACCTTCAAGGCCGGCATGAGCGCCTGTATTTGTATCCTCGGCGTCGCCTGGCTGGGCGATACCTTCGTGCAGGCCAACATCGACTGGATCAAAGAGACGGCCGGCAGCGTCATTCAGGCGCACCCGTGGCTGCTGGCGGTGATCTTCTTCTTCTGCTCGGCGCTGCTGTACTCGCAGGCCGCTACCGCCAAGGCGCTGATGCCGATGGCGCTGGCGCTGAACGTATCGCCGCTGACCGCCGTCGCCTCCTTCGCCGCCGTCTCCGGCCTGTTCATCCTGCCAACCTACCCGACGCTGGTCGCTGCGGTGCAGATGGACGATACCGGCACCACGCGCATCGGCCGCTTCGTGTTCAACCATCCGTTCTTCATTCCCGGCACCATGGGCGTGATCTTCGCCGTGGTATTCGGCTTCCTGCTCGGCAGCATCATGCTGTAACGCTTCGACCGGGGCTGCGGCCCCGGTTTTCCTTCTGGCGATAAACTCGCCTTCTAGCCAATCCGCCTTCAGGGTATAGTGCCCATTCGAACCGATGAGAGGGCTGAAGATGTCTGATTGCGAAGCTGTCGTCATACTCTGTACCGCACCCGATGAAGCCAGCGCCCAGGAACTGGCGGCACGGGTCTTGGGCGATAAGCTGGCGGCCTGCGCCACGCTGCTGCCCGGCGCTACCTCGCTGTATTACTGGGAAGGGAAACTGGAACAGGAATATGAAGTGCAGATGCTGTTCAAAAGCGATCGCCGCCGTCAGCAGGCCCTGCTCGACACCCTGAAACAACATCACCCTTACCAGACGCCCGAGCTGCTGGTGCTGCCGGTGATGGCCGGAGATAAAGACTACCTGTTATGGATCAACGCTTCCTTAAACTGATTTTGCTGCTGTGCAGCCTGTTCTTCCTGCCGCAGGCGGCGCAGGCTTCGCTGTTCGCGCCGAAGGGCGGCAGCCAGTTCGTGCCTGTCGATCAGGCCTTCGCCTTCGATTTCAAACAGCAAGGCAGCCAGGTAACGCTGAACTGGCAGATCCGCCCCGGCTACTACCTGTATCGCCAGCAGATCAAACTGGTGCCGCAGCAGGCGACGCTCGGCGCCTTTACCCTGCCCGCAGGGTTGAGCCACAAGGACGAGTTCTTCGGCGAAGTGGCGATTTTCAAACAGCAGCTGAATCTGCAGGTGCCGCTGCAACAGGCGGCGGCCAACGCCAGCCTCAGCGTCACCTATCAGGGCTGCGCCGAGGCCGGCTTCTGCTATCCGCCGGAAACCCGGATCATCCCGCTGGACGCGGTCAGCGCCGGCACGGCCGCCCCGCTCCCGGCGGTTAACACCGCACCAACCGAACAGCCCGCTACGCCGGCCAGCCTGCCGTTCTCGCCGCTGTGGGCGCTGCTGATCGGCATCGGCATTGCCTTCACCCCGTGCGTGCTGCCGATGTACCCGCTGATCTCCGGCATCATCCTCGGCCGCGACCGGCCGCAAAGCAGCGGCCGCATTCTGGCGCTGGCGGTGGTTTACGTGCAGGGCATGGCGCTCACCTACACCCTGCTGGGGCTGGTGGTGGCCGCCGCCGGTCTGCAGTTCCAGGCGGCGCTGCAGCACCCTTACGTGCTGATCGGCCTGTCGGTGCTGTTTATCGCGCTGGCGCTGTCGATGTTCGGCCTCTATTCCCTGCAGCTGCCCTCGGCGCTGCAAACCCGGCTGGCGAGCTGGAGCAACACCCAGCGCGGCGGCTCGCTGACCGGCGTGTTCCTGATGGGCGCCCTGGCCGGGCTGATTTGCTCGCCCTGCACCACCGCGCCGCTCAGCGCCATCCTGCTGTATATCGCCCAGAGCGGTAACCTGTGGGCCGGCGGCGGCACGCTGTACCTGTACGCGCTGGGGATGGGCATTCCGCTGGTGATCGTCACCCTGTTCGGCAACCGCCTGCTGCCGCGCAGCGGCCCGTGGATGCAGTATGTGAAAGAGGCCTTCGGCTTCGTCATTCTGGCGCTGCCGGTGTTCCTGCTGGAGCGGGTGATCGGCGATCTGTGGGGCCTGCGCCTGTGGAGCCTGCTCGGCCTGGCGTTCTTCGGTTGGGCCTTCGCCCTGAGCCTGAGAAGCGCGCGCGGCTGGGCACGCGTCCTGCAACTGCTTCTGCTGGCGGCGGCGGTGATCGCCGCGCGGCCGTTGCAGGACTGGGCCTTCGGCGCCGATCAGGCGCAGCAGGCGGCTCAGCCGCACCTGACTTTTACCCGCATCAACAACGTCGAGCAGTTAGATCTGGCGCTGCAGCAGGCGCGGGGCAAGCCGGTGATGCTGGACCTGTACGCCGACTGGTGCGTGGCCTGTAAAGAGTTTGAGAAATACACCTTCAGCGATGCGGCGGTGCAGGCGAGCCTGGCCAACGCGGTGCTGCTGCAGGCGGACGTCACCGCCAACGGTGCGGAACAGGCGGCGCTGCTGAAGCATCTGCAGGTGCTGGGATTGCCGACGATCCTGTTCTTCGATCCGGCGGGCCAGGAGCTGACGGCCCAGCGGGTCACCGGTTTTATGAAGGCGGAAGCCTTCAACGCGCATTTGCAGAAAGTGATGTGATATACCCTATAGCTTTCGAGTTGCAGCTAGGCGGCAAGCACAGGAGTCCCCAGGAGCTTACTCAAGTAAGTGACTGGGGTGACAAATCTGCCGGGAGCAGATTTGAACACTGCCTACAGTGGCCCCGCAAGGGGTGAGGCCCATGGAGGGGCCGAATAACGGTGAGCAGCCAACAACGCTGCGGCTCCAAAGATGACGGGTATAATAAATAACACTGAGGATCTGAACTGAAGAGGAGGAAGCACAAGTGCAACGTGAACACGTCCTTGATACCGCGCTGGGCCTGTTGGAACAACAGGGCCTGGCGACCGCCACATTAGAGATGCTGGCGGAAAAACTCGACGTTCAGCCCGGCGATCTCAAACGGTTCTGGCCGGATCGCGAAGCGCTGCTGTACGACTGCCTGCGCTACCACGGCCAGCAGATCGACACCTGGCGCCGCCAGCTGCTGCTGGATGAGAACCTGAGCCCGCAGCAAAAGCTGCTGGCGCGCTATGACGTGCTGGCGGAATACGTGCAGCAAGACCGCTACCCCGGCTGCCTGTTTATCGCTGCCTGCAGCTTCTTCCCGGAAACGGATCACCCGATCCATCAGTTGGCGGAGCAGCAAAAGCTGACCTCGCTGGAGCTGACCCGCGAACTGCTGCGCGAAATGGACGCCGACGACGCCGACATGGTGGCGCAGCAAATGGAATTGATTCAGGAAGGCTGCCTGAGCAAACTGCTGGTAAAACGCCAGCTCCAGGACGTATCGGTCGCCAAACGGTTGGCGGAAGACATCTTGCAGGTGGCACAGTGCCGCCGCAACGGGGCGCTGAGCTGAGCAAACCGCGCTTGCGGCGCCGCCAACCCAAGGCGATAGCCGGAACAGGCGCATTTTTTGCGCCCTTTGCCTGAAAAGCCAGCAACCGGAGGCGTTTTAACGTCTTTCACGCATAAAGCCGTTGACGGCCATCGGCCAATACGGTTTAATGCTGCCCGTTGCCCGGATAGCTCAGTCGGTAGAGCAGGGGATTGAAAATCCCCGTGTCCTTGGTTCGATTCCGAGTCCGGGCACCATATTCAGAGAACCCAGCCTATGGCTGGGTTTTTCGCTTTCTGGAGTACGGACTCTCCATCGAACTGCGTTCGATTATTCGGCCTTAAGGCCTCACCCTACGGGCCAACGCTAAAGCGCTGTTCAACGCGGCGCCAGCGCCGGTTGTCCGAGTCCGGTCGTCCTATTCAGAAGAACCCGCCTATGGCGGGTTTTTCGCTTTCTGAAGTACGGACTCTCCATCGCACTGCGTTCGATTATTCGCGCTCTCGTTTCCTCGGCGGAACCAGCCCAATCACGGCCAGTACGCAAGATTTAGCGGCCAACACCAGATTGAGATGCCCGGGGAAAGCGACGTTAACAAACCAAAAGACCAAGAAGACCGCCAGAGAAATAGGCCAGGCGAGCACGAAGAGCCGGGTATCGCATAGCCGCTGGGCGCAAAACAACAGCGTCAGCACGATCGCCAACAGCCCGAAAGGAAGATACAGAATCAGCCTCAGGTAAGAGGCGATAACGTCGGCGAACGAGGTGTTATTGATGACGGAAATCGTTAACTTCTGAAAGAACAACGTGTCGTTGTTATAGAGATCCAAAAGATTTAGCCACGTAAAGCTGAGCCCTATCGTTAACGACATCCATACTGCATACTCTTTTCGGGATAGGGGGGTAGTGATCAAACTCAGTCTCGCATTCAAACAGCCGTTCCGAACCCATGATATAGCACAAATACGCTGAACCGGCGGTAAACGCGATTAAATGCGGCTCCCGTCAGCCACGCCTTTGTTGCCAAAGTTTATCGGCGCAGGCGGCGAATTTGCCGATCTTGCCAGCCGGCGAACAGCAGCAAGCCACATAGCGCGCCGAGCAAGGCGCAGAACATGTCGGACTGGGTATCCCACGGGTCGCCCTGGGTGCCGAGAAACTCGTCGGCGCCCTGGCCCAGCGCCAGCGCCGCCCACCATTCGATCAGCTCATACACGGCACTGATGGCCAGCGCGATGCAGCACACCACAAAGCCCAGCATCTTGCGGCCCTGCACATAGCCGCCGCGCAGCAGGATCTCGCGCGCCACCAGCGCCGGCACCAGCCCCTGGAAGAAATGCCCCAGTTTGTCGTACGGGTTGCGGCCAAGATCCAGCCACTGCTGCACCTCAAACCCCAGCGGCACGCGGGCGTAGCTGTACATGCCGCCGAAAATCAGGATCAGCGCATGGAAGAAAATCAGCGTATAGAGCAGCGGCGTCAGCGGATAACGGCGATGGGTCAGCCACAGCAGCGGCAAGGCGATCAAAACCGGCGCCACCTCCATCAGCCAGGTGGTGCGATCGTAAGGGCGGATGGCGCTGTGGATCAGCGCGGCCAGCAGCAGCAGGGTGATAATGGACAACAACAGCGGGGTGCGCGAGGCGGGCATAACCAACGTTCCTTCAGATTAACGGATCAATGCACTCTTTATACCGCAGATCCTGGGGCGAAAAAAAACAGGCGGAGCGTCGCCGCTTCGCCTGTTCGGTGTGCGCTTATCCTGCGCGGGATTACTTCAGCGCTACGCGGATCACGTCGTCCGGCGCGGTGGCTTCTTTCTCGCGGCTGGAAGCCTGCTTGACGCTGACGTACAGCGTCTGGCCGTCCGGCGACAGCGCCAGGCTGTTCGGGTGGGTCGGCGTCTTGATGGTGTTCAGTACCTTGTAGCTCTTGGCGTCGATTACGCTCACTTCGCCCGCCTGGCGATGGGTGACGTAAACTTCATTGCGCGCCGGGTTGAACAGCACCGCCAGCGATTCCGGCACGTCGATCTTGCTCAGGATGTTGCCGTTGCGGGTATCCACCACCAGCACCTGCGGCTGCTTGGAATCGGTGATGAACGCGCGATGGGTAGCGGTATCCAGGCTGATGTTCAGGAAGAAGTGCTCTTTGGACTCATCCAGCTTCTTGCGCGACAGCACCTTGTTGGATTGGGTGTCGATGGTCACCAGCTCGCCGTCGGCGTTGGTGACGTACAGGCGCTTGGCGGCGGCGTCCAGCGCCAGGCCGGTGCCGTATTTGCCGGTGTCGGTCACGGTGGCGCGCAGGGTCAGATCCTTGCCGTCCACCACCCACACCACGCTGGATTCACCCAGCCCGGTGATGTACAGGGTATCGCTGTCGGCATCCGCCACCAGTTCGCGCGGCGCCAGCGGCTTGACGGTCTCGGAACGCTTGCGCGCGTCCAGCACCAGGCGGCCTTTCACGTCGCCGGTCTTGGCGTCGATGGCGGTCACCGAGTTATTGACGGTGTTACCGAAGAACAGCGTGCCGGTCTTGGCGTTGACGGCGGCGCCGAACGGTTTGATGTCGTTATGGATAATTTGGGTCACGTCCAGCGTGGTCGGATCCAGACGGTAAACGATGCCGCCCTTGTCCAGCTTGCGGCTCTGCGACGTCGCCAGGTAGAGCGCGTTCTCGCTCGGGCTGTAGGCCATTTCATAGGCGCCCTTGCCAACCGGCTTGCGCAGCACTTCCGGCGCGGTCTGCGCCAGCAGCGTATTGGAGAACAGCAGCGTGGACAGCAGCATCAGCGGGAATGCCGCACGTTTTCCCTTGGTGATCAAAGTATTCATCAAAATCTCCTTATAGAGCCAACGGGGCGGCCACTCGGCCGCCCTCTCTCGTTATTAAAATCAGGCTTTCTCTTCGGAAAGCAGCGCCCACCAGCTGTCGATGGTCGGGTTGCGCGCCAGCGCGATAAAGTCGATGTCGCCGCGGATCTTGCGCCAGCGGGTCGCCAGCTCCATGATGCGCACCGAATCCAGACCGTAATCGATCAGGTTCTCATCGTTGCCCATGTCTTCGCTGTCTTCGTCAAGCAGCGGCAGGATCTGCTGACGCAGCGCATCGATGCTGGCGATACCGGCAGCCGGCAACAGAGACGCGGTGGTCACCACCCGGCCGCAGCGGCCGGCGGTGTAACGCAGCGCCATCAGGTGTTCGTCGCGCGAGAAGTCCGCCAGGCCGTCGGCCACCATGAACGGCTGGATGTTGCGCATGAAGGCGTCGATGGCGGTGGTCAGGCAGCCGATGTGCGCATACACGCCGCAGATAATCAGCTGATCGCGGCCGGACTCCTGCAGGATCTCCTGCAGCGGCGAGCGGTGGAAGGCGCTGTAGCGCCATTTCACCAGCACCGTGTCGTCTTCGTCCGGCGCCAGCGCGGCGGTCACCGCCTGCTGCTCAGGGTGTTTGTTCAGGCCCGGCCCCCACATGTCGTTCAACAGCGCGCGATCTTCATCGCTCTGCTGGTTCGGCTGCGCGGTATAGAACACCGGAATGCCCTGCTGTTTGCAGTAGCGGCGCAGGTTGGCGATGTTCTCCACCACCTGTTTAATCAGCGCGCTGTCTTCGCCCCAGAAATTGAGGAAATACTGCTGCATGTCGTGGATCAGCAGCGCGGCGCGCTGCGGTTCTACCTGCCAGGTGACTTTATTTTGCGGCAGTTCGTCCGCCGTCGGCAGCGCGTAATCATTAAGTTTTGGAATGGCCATCGATTAATCTCCCTGAGCCTGAGTCTGTAGTTGCGCGTCGAGCTGCTGGCGCAGCCGTTTTTTGTCCACTTTGCCGACCGGGGTCAGCGGCAGGCTGTCCACCTGAATAAAGCGATCCGGCAGTTTGAAATCCGCCACGCCCTGCTCGCGCAGGTGGCGACGCAGCACCACCGGCTTCAGCGGCGCGTTGGCGATGATATAGGCGCAGCTCTTCTCCCCCATCAGCGCGTCCGGCATCGACACCAGCGCGGTGTTGATCACGTCCGGATGACGCAGCAGCAGGTTCTCGATCTCCTCGGCGGCGATCTTCTCTCCGCCGCGGTTGATCTGATCTTTCTGCCGCCCCTGCACGGTGATGTAGCCGTCTTCGCTGATGCTAATCAGATCGCCGGAGCAGTAGAAACCGTCGGCGTCGAAGGCGTCGGCGTTGTGCGCCGGGCTCTGGTAGTAACCGCGGAAGGTATAAGGCCCGCGCGTCATCAACCGCCCGACCTCGCCCGCCGGCAACGGATTGCCGTCGTCATCCGCCACCCACACTTCGTCGTCCGGCGACATCGGCCGCCCTTGCGTCGTCAGGATGTGGCGTTCGTCGTCGTCCAGCCGGGTGTAGTTCACCAGCCCTTCCGCCATGCCGAACACCTGCTGCAGTTGGCAGCCGATTTCGTTCTGAATGCGCGCCGCCAGCGTTTCGCCCAGCTTGGCGCCGCCCACCTGCAGCAATTTCAGGCTGGCGAGTTGGGCATTGCCGCCCCACTCTTCGATCGCCTGCAGCCACAGCGTGACCGCCGGCGGCACCAGCGCCGTCACGTTGATTTGGTGCTGTTCGATCAGGCGGAAGCACTGCCCGGCGTCCGGATCGGCGGCGAACACCACCAGCCCGGCGCCATAAAAGACGCCCAGCACGCCCGGCGAACTCATCGGGTAGTTGTGCGCCACCGGCAACGCGCACAGATAGCGGGTCTGCGCGTCGAAACGGCAGATCTCCACGCTGCGGCGAATGCTGTAGTAGTAATCATTGTGGGTGCGCGGGATCAGCTTCGGTGTACCGGTGCTGCCGCCGGAAAGCTGGAAGAACGCCACCTGATCGGCCACGGAAGGCTGCGCGACGAAACCGACGCTCGCTTCGTCCAGCCAGGCGGCCAGCGCCAGCTCGCCCTCGGGCTGGCTGCGCAGCGCCACGACCCGCAGCGAAGGATGCGCATCGCGGAAGGCGTTCAGGAATTGATCGTCGGCAAACAGCCCGTGCTGGCGATCGGCGATCAGCAGCGCCGGTTTGATCTGCTCGGCATAGGCGTTCAGCTCGCTGCGCTGATGGCTGAACAGCGCGTTGACCGGCGCCACGCCAATTTTCAGCAGCGCGAAGAACACGATATAGAACTCCGCCACGTTGCCCAGCTGGACCAACGCGGTGTCGCCGGATTTCACGCCGCGGCGCAGCAGAGCGGCCGCCAGGCGATCGGAACGCTGCTGCAGCTCGCGGTAGGTCAGGCTGCCCTGGGCGTCGATAATCGCCGGGGCGTCGTTGTTGGCCTGGCGGTCGAGGATCTCGGTCAGCGGCTTGTCAGTCCAGTAGCCGCGTTCGCGATAGCGGCTGGCGAACTCCGCCGGCCAGGGGGTAAAGGCAATGCTCATCTTGTCGTTATCCTTGATTCATACCAAAGGCACGCAGAATGGTGCTGAGTTTGGTGCCTGTTTCATGCCATTCAGATTCGGGTGAAGAGTCTTCCACGATGCCGGCGCCGGCGAACAGCCGCACCCGGTTACCGTCAACGGTGCCGCAGCGGATAGTCACGACCCACTCGCCGTTGCCTTCATCGTCGCACCAGCCGACGATGCCGCCGAACAGGCCGCGATCGAACGGCTCCAGCTTGCCGATCAGGGCGTGCGCCTCGGCCGTCGGCATGCCGCACAGCGCCGGCGTCGGGTGCAGCAAGCAAGCCAGCGACAGGGCATTTTCGTCTGGAGACGCCGCCTCGCCGTCGATCGGTGTAGAGAGATGCCACAGCGTCGTGGTGGTCAACAATTCAGGGGTGTGCGGCACGTTCAGGTAGCGACAGCGGCCGGCCAGCACGTCACGCATGCTTTCGGTGACGATGCGATGCTCGTGGCGATCCTTCGCCGAGGCCATCAGCCGCTCTCCCACTTCGCGATCGCGCTGCGGGTCGGCCTCGCGCCGGGCGGAACCGGCCAGCGGATTGGAATAGAAACGGCCGCCGTCCTGGCGCAGCAGCAGCTCCGGGCTGGCGCCCAACAGCGCGCCCTGCTCCAGCGGCACATGGAAATGGAAACCGTGCGGGTTCTGGGCAATCACACGCGCCATCAGCGCATGGCGATCCACCGGCTGGCGCGTTTCGATCTCCAGCAGGCGTGACAAGACCACTTTATCCAGCTCACCGGCCTTCATCGCGTCGACGGCGTCGCTGACCATCTTCATAAACGGCTGCTGCGGCGGCAACTCCGTCACGCCGGCCAGTTCAGGGCAGTTCGCCGCCGGCTGAACGCCGGCCATAAAGGCGGCGCGATCGAACCAGCGGCTCTGCTGCGGAATAAACAGCGCCGAAGGCTGCCGGGTATCGAACGGGATGGCGCCGCACAGCAGCGGTTTTTTGATGCCGGCCTGACGGGCCTCGGCAAACGCCCGCCGTACGCTGCGCTGGAACTCGCCGTTCAGGTCGGCGCCGTCTGCGGCCGGCAGGCGAATGCGGCTGAAACAACCGGTGGTGGTCAAGCTGCGGAAAGGAGAGGTAAAGAAGAAGCCCGACGCCGGAGAAAAATCAGCGGCGAACCGGTGTTCTTCGCGCTCCTGCATTTCCTTTCGATTGATGTCGTTCACGGCAGTAACCATCGCTTCGCCCTCAATAATTTGAAGTGATAACCAATATAATAATGATTATCATTTGAGTTGATTCCGCGCTAAATTACTCGCCGATATTTGCTATGTCAATAAACGTAAGCACTTCTTTCATTTCGAAATCATGACATAAACGCTGTGGGTTTTACGCATGCCGATGATAAGCCAGGCTGCGCCCCACCCTTAACCGTGGCGCCGTCGCAGACCCAAAGGGCTGGGGCCATTTGGACGCGCATCGGTGTTGCAAGTCGCTTATTTGGCCCACCAAACCTCACGACTCGCGCCTTGCTGCGCGCCCAAATGACCGCCAGCGGCGCTCACGTGCAAGGGTGGGAGCAGCCTTTTATTTGATCCCACAGCGTTGTCTTAACGCGTTCGACTACTTTTCTGTGGCGGGCTGTGGCTCCGGTTTGTGCAGCGTGACTTGGCGCAAACCGGTCATGGCGAACAGCAACAGGATGCCGAGCACCGCCGCGCCGAAGCCGAAACCGCTGGCGCTCATCGCCGGCGGCATGAAGGCGCCCATCGCCCCCAGCAGCAATGCGCCCAGCGCATCGCCCACCACATTCTGCGCCGTCCACAGGCCGTTGATGCGGCCGAGGAAGTTGTCCGGCGTCAGGCTCTGGATCAGGCCGTATTGCAGCAGCGAGTTCAGCGCGCTCAGGTAGCCGAACGCCACCAGGCACAGCAACGCCAGGCTGTACCACGGCATCAGGCCGAACAGGCCAATGGCGGCGAACGCCGCGATCGCCGTCAGCAGCATCACCCAGCCGGGGCGCGCCACGTGCGCCACGCGCCCGCTGGTGAACGCACCGATGGCCGCGCCGAGCGGCACGGCGGCGTACATATAACCGAGGTGGGCAGCGTCGATGTGCCAGCTTGCCGCCATCGCCGGGTACAGCACGCGCACCGCGCTGGCCATGGTCAGCAGCGCGCCGATCAGCGCCACCATGCCGATCACCTTGTTCTGGAACAGGAAGGCGAAGCCGCCCGCCAACGCGCGCAGCGGGTGTTCACGCGGCTGCGGCGGCGGCATCAGCTGCGGCAGGCTCAGCAGCGGCAGCAGCGTCAACAGGGTGCCAAACGCCGCCAGGCCGTAGTTCCAGGCAATGCCCATATGGGCAATCACCAGGCCGCCAATCGCCGGGGAAAGAATCGAGCCGAAGCGCACCGTCAGCATGCTGATGGCGCCCGCCTGCACGATGTTTTCGCGGCCCACCAGCGCCGGCGTGGCCGCCAGCAGCGCCGTCACCCCCACCGCGCCGAAGAAGCCGTCCCACACCGCCAGCAGATAAATGGCCGCCAGCGAAGGCGACGGCAACAGGGCGTTGAGGCACAGGCCGATGAAGCCGACGCCGCAGGTGGAACGCGCGAACAGGATCAGCCGGCGCCGCTCATAGCGATCGGCCAATACGCCGCCCATCAGCAACCCGGCGAACATGCCGCCGCCGGCCAGCGTCACCGCCAGCCCGACCTGCAGGGTGGAACCGGTCAGCGCCTGGATCTGCACCGGGATGGCGATCGCCATCAGCCCCAGCGCCACAATGGAGATAAAGCGCGCGCAGAATACCGCGCGGAAAGCCCGGTTGGTTTTCAGCAGGCTAAAATCAAGCAGGATGGAGGGTTTGCTACTCATCGGTTGTTCACCACATCTTTAAACGGGGATTCTGCAGTTGCGGGGCGCTATGCTAGCACAGATGACGAAATCAATAATGATAATAAAACTCATTGATATTCAACTGTGAGCAACCGCAAGAAACGCCGCCACACGCGGGGTAATTCCCCGTGCCTGGCGGCGAGATGACGGGCGCGATTACAGCGTGCGCAAGATCCGGTTCAGCAGCGGCCCCAGCACTTTGAACGACGCCGGCGAAACGATATCGACATGCGCGCAGTCCAGCTCGTGCGCCTGCAGCGCATCGACGTACTGCGACCAGGTCTGCTGCACGTCCATCCCTTCCTGCAGCGTGCGTTTGGCGACGAACAGCGTCGCCTGGCCGCGGAAGCGGGCGGTACGCGTGTGCGACAGCAACCGCACCGAATCGGCGTAGTTGGCTTCGATGTTGTCGAACATCGCCGTGCGCGTCTCGCCCAGCGCCGGATCGAGCGTATCCTGCGACACCGCCAGGAACTGCTCGCGCTCGCGCTGCACTTCCTTCAACACGTTGTCGTCCAGCATCACGTCCCAGTTTTGGGTCTCCGGCGGATAGGTATCCAGCAGGCCGAGGAACGCCACCTGCTCGCCGCGCGCCTGCAGCCGGGCGGCGATGCCCTGCGCCAGCGTGCCGCCCAGCGAGTAGCCGATGAAGTGGTACGGCCCGTGCGGCTGTACCTGCAACACCGTCTGCAGGTGGGCATCCACCACCTGATCCATATCTTCGCTCAGCGCCAGCGGGCCGTCCGGCCGAGGCGACTGAATGCCGACCAGCGACCAGTGCTGATCGAGATAGCGCGGCAATACGCTGAACTGCCAGGAGAAACCGGACGCCGGATGCAGACAGAACAGCGTCGGCCCCTCGGTGACGCGCAGCGGCAATACGCTGTCGAAGCCGCTGCGATCGGCCTCTTCCTGCGTGCGATCTTCCGCCAGCAAGGCAGCCAACTGCTCAACGCGCGACGCCACCATCACCTGGCCGACGGACACCGCCTTGCCCAGATCGCGACGCAGCTCCGCCGCCAGCCGCATCGCCAGCAGCGAATGGCCGCCGAGCGCGAAGAAATCGTCGTCGGCGAACACCTGCTCGCGCTGCAGCAAGCGGGCGAACACCGCCGCGATCTCGCTTTCCAGCCCGGCCTGCGGCGGCCGTCCTGCCTTGCGTTCACCGCCCTGCGGCTGCGGCAAAGCCTTGCGATCCAGCTTGCCGTTGGCGCTCAGCGGCAAATCACTCATTTCCACCAGCGCCACCGGCACCATGTGCGGCGGCAGACGGTCGGCCAGCGCCGCGCGCAGGGCTTCCGCATCCCAGTTCGCGCCAGGCTGCATCACCAGATAGCCCACCAGCTGGCGCGCATCGCCGCCGGCATCCACCGGCGTGCCCTGCAGCACCAGCGCGTGCGTCACCGCCAGGCGCACGCCCGGCAGCGACAGCAAGGCATGGTCGATTTCGCTCAGCTCGATACGCTGCCCGCGGATCTTCAGCTGATCGTCGCTGCGGCCCAAATATTCCACCGCGCCGTCCGGCAGCCAGCGCGCCACGTCGCCGGTGCGGTACATGCGCCCGCCCTCGCCGAACGGATCGGCGACAAAGCGGCTGGCGGTCAGATCCGGTCGGCCAAGGTAGCCGTGCGCCAGCTGCACGCCGGTCAGATACAGATCGCCCGCCACGCCCGGCGGCACCGGCCGCAGGCGCGCGTCAAGAATGCGCAGCCCGGTATTCCATACCGGCAGACCGATCGGCACGTTGGCGCCGGTCACCTTCGCCAGCGCCTCGCCGTAGGCCGGATGCCAGGTCACGTCCACCGCCGCTTCGGTCGGGCCGTAGAGGTTGTGCAACGGCACCGCCGTGCGGCTTTGCCACAGGCGGCACAGCTCCGCCGGCAGCGCTTCGCCGCTGCAGAACACCTGGCGCAGCGCGGCGCAGCTCGCCACCGCCGCGTCGTCGTCCAGGGCGGCCACGAAAGCCGCCAGCATCGACGGCACGAAGTGCAGCGTGGTAATGCGATGTTGTGCGATCAGCTGTTGCAGCTGCTGCGGGTCGCGATGCGCCTCCGGCGGCGCCATCACCAGCCGGGCGCCCACCATCAGCGGCCAGAAGAATTCCCACACCGAGACGTCGAAACTGCACGGCGTTTTCTGCAGCACCGCGTCGTCCGCCCCCAGCGGATACTGGTGCTGCATCCACAGCAAGCGGTTGACGATCGCCTGATGGCCGACCAGCACGCCTTTCGGGCGCCCGGTGGAGCCGGAGGTAAAGATGATATAGGCCGCATGGTCCGGCGTCGGGCCCGCGATCGCCACCCCGGCGGCGTGATCGGCCGCCAGCGGCGCGTCATACAGCAAGATTTCGCCCTTGTCGGCGAAACGCGCCTGCTGCGCCGGGTTGGTGATGACCAGCCGCGGCGCGGCGTCTTCCAGCATCATCGCCAGCCGCTCGTCCGGATAACCGGTGTCCAACGGCAGATAGGCGGCGCCCGCTTCCACGATCGCCATCAACGCCAGCGACAGGAACACCGAACGCGGCAGCGCCACCGCCACGATGTCGCCCGGCCGCACGCCCAGCGCCACCAGCTCGCGCGCCAGCGCCGTAACCTGCTCGCGCGTTTCGCGGTAGGTGAAGCTGAAATGCGCATCCGCCAGCGCCGGCGCGTCCGGCGTGGTTTGCGCCTGCTGCGCCAGCAGCTGGCTCAGCGTGGTCGCCGGTACCGGGTGCGCCGTGTCGTTGACCCGCGCCAGCAGCGCGTGATCGTCGGCGGTCAGCATATCGGCTTCGCCGATCGGCAACGCTGCCTGCGCGGCGAACTGCGCCAGCAGCAGCGGCAGCCGCTGCAGGTGCGCCTGCAGTTCCTGGCGGCTGTAACGCTCGGCGTTGGCCAGCAGCTCCACCTTCAGCTGATGGTGTTCGTCGATAAACAGCGCAATCTCCAGATCGCGCACCGGCCCGGAGGCCAGATCGTGGGTGATGCCTTCGATACCGGCGAAATCCAGCTGGTAATCGAACATTTTGAAGTTGAAGACCGTGCCGTACAGCGGTTCGCCGTCGCCGATGCGCCCCAGATCGCGCTGCACCTGTTCGGCGTCGTAGCGCTGATGGCGGCGCACCGTTTTCAGCTCGCGGCTGATGCGGGCGGCGGCCTCATACAGCGTGGCCTGCGGCTCAAGGTGCATTTCCATCGGCAGCACGTTGATCACCGGGCCGGCGGCGCACAGGGCGGCCGATCCGGTACGGCGCATGAAGATAAAACCGGCGCTGAAGCTCGGTTGGCCGCTCAGGCGCGATACCCACAACGCCAGCAGCGCCACCGCCATATCGGCGGCGTTCAGCTTCTGCTGCGCGCCGCACTGCACCAGTTCGGCGAAGGCCTGCGGATCGCAGCGCTGTTCCAATCGATGGATGCGCGGCGTGGGGGTTTGCCCGGCCAGCGGCTGCGGGCAGAGCGTGGCCGGCGGCGGCAGCTGCCGCGCTTTTTCGAGCCAGAAATCGGCGTCGCGCTGCCAGGCCGGCGCCTCCCGGTAAGCCTGGTATTCCGCCACCACGTCGCTGAACGCCGTGAAAGGCGTCGGTTCCAGCGCGTCGCCGCGGCAAAGATGGGTGTATATCGCTGCCACGCGGCGAGCGATGGCGGTGAAGCTGAAACCGTCCACCAGCAGATGGTGATAGCGCTGATACCAAAACCAGCGGTCATCCGCGAGGCGCATCACCACATGGCGATACAGCGGCGCGCCGCTGCCGGCGCGCAAATCGCTCGCCAGATCGATGTCCATCAGCGCGCGCGCAGCGGCTTCGGGGTCCGGCGACGTCGTCAGATCGACAAGTTCCGGCTCGTGCACCGCCAGCGTGTTATCCCACCATTGCACCGGCACGCCGTCGCGTTCCGCAAAACGCAGGCGCAGCATGTCCACCTCGCCCAAGCCCTGGAGGATGGCCTGCAGCAAGAGTTCCACGGCGACGGGGCCGTTGAGTTCGATGGCGTGGGCCACCGCGTAGGCATTGCGATGCGGGGAAATTTGATCGGCGACCCAGATGCCGGGTTGCGCCGCGACCAGCGGCCATTCGCCCGCAAGCGCCGGGCCGCTGAGAGAGTTAGGGGTGTGTGACACTGCTTATTGCTCCCGTGATTACCTGGCGCCGGTCACGCCTCGCGTGCTGCGACCGGCAGAATGTCTTGCCAATGCTGTTCCAGCCACTCGGCGCACGAGTTGCGCGCCGCCGGGCCGAAGACGATCGTCCACTCGGACGGAATGGCGCGGAAATCCGGCCACAAACTGTATTGTTGTTGTACGTTGCGCAGCACCAGGCTGCGCTGCTGTGGATCATCGAACGGATTCAGGCTTTCCATCATGTGTTCCTCGTGCCGTTGCCGTCGCCGATGCCGGATAAGCGGTGGCGAAAGCGGAAGCCCAGACCGCCTGCAGCCCGTCGGTCAGGCCGCTGCGCCAGCACAGCGCGTCGTGCCCGCCTTCCACCACCCGGTAGTGCACCCGATGGCCGGCGTCGCTCAGGCGCGCCGCCATTTCGCCGCTGACCCGGTGCACCAGCTTTTCCTGCGAACCGGCTTCCATAAATACCTTCAGCGCGCCGTGGTTGCCCAGGCCGTGCCGTTCCACCTGCTGCATCAGCCAACAGGCATCGTCGGGAATGCTCGGCAGCTGCAGCATGTCGCGCCGCGGCCACCAGTAGGAACCGGACTGAGCGATCACCGCGCCGAAGCGCTGCGGCCAGCGCAGCCCGGCATACAGGGAAGCCAGGCCGCCAAAGCTTTGCCCCGCCACCACCGTATCGGCCGGTTTGCCGCTGTGCGGCGCCCAGTCGGCCAGCTGCGGCATCAGTTCTTCCTGCACCGCCAGCCAGAAGTCGTCCTTACAGGTCAGTTCGCGCGACCGGTGCGGCAGATCGATAATGTCGATCAGCACATACACCGCTTCCGGCAATGCCCCTTCGCGGGTCAGCTGCATCAGTGGCTCCCAAACCGGCATCTGCTTCGCCCAGAACTGGCCGTCGAGCAGGATAGCCAACGGACGCTCGGCCGGCTTGCTGTCGCCGGTGGTGTAGATCCAGACGTCGCGGCTGTTGCCCAGGCGCTCGCTTTGCCAGGTATGGCGCTGCAAACGCGCCGGCAGCGGTGGCGTACAGCGCCCGCTGGCGATCTCGTACTCGTCGAACGAGCGCCATACCGGCTGCGGTGGCGCATCCGGCATATGCAGACCGGAGACGCTGTGGCCGCTGGCGCTTTGCCAGGAGCGATACGGGTTGAGCAGATCGGGGGTGGCGCTGGCGAACACCTGGTGCCACCAGTGGCGCAGGTTGTGCATGTTGGCGTGCGCATCGTCGCCGCTGAACGCCGGCGGCCGCTCGTCAAAGCAAGGGATAAAGCAGTAGCTGCCGCGCCAGGCGCCGCTCAGCTCGGTCTGCCAGTACCACACGTCGGTGCCGGCCAAACGCTGCAGGCTTTGCGGCGGATTCGGCTGATGGTGGTCGGTCAGGCAGTTGATGTTGATCCACACGCGACGGTAGGCGGAGGTCAATTCGCATCCCTGAGGATCGCGCCAGAAAAAGGTGGCTCGCCAGCGTCCGTTACCCGCCGGTTCTACCCATGGCGTACCGCGTCGTGCCACCGTCAACCACCACCCTGGACTGCCCGCATTGCTGCTGGCCAATAATCTGCTGCTTTCTGACTGTAGTTCTGTATTCACAACGCCTACCCATTTTGTAGTTGGCGGCACCGGGAACATCGACCTTTCCCTATCGCCGGCCACCGCCCGAACGCACTGTACGCCAAATACTATTGATAATAATTTGCATTTGCAATAGTGTGTAAGGCTTGGAGATCGTGCTGGTATTGCGCGCAACGGACAGGGATCGGGGATACATCAATGGCATCCCTTGCCGCAGCCGATTTTCTATTTCCGACTACACAAAAACTACAACCGCCCTTCCCCCCGTTCGGCGAGGGATGGCAGCAAGGTAGGACACTCAGATGAAAAGCAAGCTATCACGTTATTCTTTAGCCACTCTTATCGGCTTGGGATTGGGCGCGACCGCGTTCGCCAACGCCGCACAGCAGACCGACACCCCCACCACGGAAGAAAACAGCGGCACCACGGATAAAAAGCCGCGCGGCGAAGACACCATCGTCGTGACCGCCGCCCGGCAAAACCTGCAGGCGCCGGGGGTATCCACCATCACCGCCGAAGAGATCAAAAAACGCCCGCCGGCGCGCGACATCAGCGAACTGATCCGCACCATGCCCGGGGTTAACCTGACCGGTAACTCCACCAGCGGCCAGCGCGGCAACAATCGCCAGATCGATATCCGCGGCATGGGCCCGGAAAACACCCTGATTCTGATCGACGGCAAGCCGGCCTCCAGCCGCAACTCGGTACGCCAGGGTTGGCGCGGCGAGCGCGACTCGCGCGGCGATACCGCCTGGGTGCCGCCGGAAATGATCGAACGCATCGAAGTGCTGCGCGGCCCTGCCGCAGCGCGCTATGGCAACGGCGCCGCGGGCGGCGTGGTCAACATCATCACCAAGAAGGCCGGCGATGCGCTGCACGGCTCGCTGAACGGCTACTTCAACGTGCCGCAGCACAAGCAGGAGGGCGCCACCAAGCGCACCGACTTCAGCCTGTCCGGCCCGCTGAGCGATTCCCTGAGCTTCCGCCTGTTCGGCGGTTACAGCAAAACGCAGGCCGACGCCTGGGACATTAACGAATCGCATAAATCCGAACGCGTAGGCACCTACGCCAACAGCGTTCCTGCAGGGCGCGAAGGGGTGGTCGATAAAAACATCGACGCCCTGCTGCACTGGGACTTCGCCCATCTGCAGTCGCTGGAATTCGAGTACGCCTACGGCCGCCAGGGCAACCTGTACGCCGGCGATACCCAAAACACCAACACCAATGCCCTGGTGCAGAATAACTACGGCAAAGAGACCAACCGCATCTACCGTGAAACCTTCGGCCTGACCCATCGCGGCGCCTGGGACAACGGCGTGAGCACCAACAACTACGTGCAGTTCGAGCGCACCCGTAACACCCGTATAAACGAAGGGCTGGCCGGCGGCACCGAAGGTATCTTCGATGTCAACAATACTGGGTTCGGCACTACCAAGCTGGACGACTTCCTGGCGCACAGCGAAGTCAGCGTGCCGTTTGAGCTGGGCGTTTCACAGACCGCCACCCTGGGCACCGAGTGGAGCCAGCAACGGATGAAGGACGGCTCTTCTATCGCACAAGCGCTTGAAGGGGCTAAAACCGGGGGAGCCATTGAAGGCGTATCCAGCAAAAATCGCAACCCTTATGCCTCCGCGCATATCTTCTCGCTGTTCGCCGAAGACAACATTGAGCTGACCGACACCACCATGCTGACGCCGGGCCTGCGTTACGATCTGCATTCAGAATCCGGTAACAACTGGAGCCCGGCGCTGAACCTGTCGCAGGAGCTGGGCGACTACTTCACGCTGAAAATGGGTATCGCGCGTTCTTACAAGGCACCCAACCTATTCCAGACTAACGGCAACTACGTGTTATACAGCGCGGGTCAAGGCTGTACGGCCGGAGATATCAAGAAAGGCTGCTACCTGCTGGGCAACGACGATCTGAAGGCGGAGACCAGCGTCAACAAAGAGATCGGGCTGGAGTTCCATAACGAAGGCTGGCTGGCCGGCGTGACCTACTTCCGCAACGATTATCACAACAAGATTGAAGCGGGCACTTCTCGCATCGCCACCAGCAGCACCGGCACGCCAGTCTACCAGTGGGAGAACGTACCGAAAGCGGTGGTGCAGGGGCTGGAAGGCTCGCTGAACGTGCCGGTCAGCGAGACCGTCACCTGGAGCAACAACGCCACCTACATGATCGAGAACAAGAACAAGACCACCGGCGACTACCTGTCGGTGATCCCGAAGTTCACCGTCAACTCGACCCTCAGCTGGCAGGCCACGCAGGATCTGTCGATGCAGTCCACCCTGACCTGGTACGGCCGTCAGAAGCCGAAGAAGTACAACTACCAGGGTAAACCGGCCACCGGCAGCGAAACCCATGAAGTCAGCCCTTACGCCGTCGTCGGCGCCAGCGCGACCTATGACCTGACCAAAAACGTCAGCGTCACCGCCGGCATCGACAACCTGTTCGACAAACGCCAGTTCCGCGCCGGCAACGCGCAGAACGTCGGCAATCCGAACACCGGTGATGTCAATATCGCCGGCGCGGGTGCGGCCACCTACAACGAACCGGGCCGTACCTACTACATGAGCATCAACACCCACTTCTGATGACATGACCCAACGACAAAGGGGTGCTCAGCACCCCTTGAGGTAAATGACAAAGCGGATGACGTTGCCGGGCTTTCATTAGGCGACAGATAGAAAACAAGGAAAATCAATTCATTGATTTTCGGCTGATAACCACAAAGGAGGAAAAACCACGCTTTTTCCTCCTTTGTCAGCCACTAGAAAGGGCGCCGAGGCGCCCTTTTTTATATTTATATTCAGTTAGTTGGTATGCAGCTGAATGCGCACCACGCTTTCCGGCTTGCCGGCCTTGGTGGAGGCACCGTCGTTTTTCACCGTCACGAACAGCGCGTCGCCTTTCGGATCCAACGCCAGGCTGTTAGGGTGCGGCGGCAGGTCTACGGTTTGCAGGCGCTTGAGCGTCTTGGCGTCGAACACCGTCAGCGTCCCGGCGCCGTGATCCACGCGCACGCCTTTGCGGTTGGCGACATACAGCCGCTGGCTGCGCTCATCGAGCAGCAGGCCGATCGGCACCTCATCCGTCAGCTCGCTGGCCAGCACCTTGCCGCTGTCCGCATCCAGCGCAAACACCCGGTGACCGCTGCTGCGCTTCACGTAGTCGTGCCCCAGATGATGGTTGCGGTAGTCGTCGCGATCGATGCCCTGATCGACGCCCAGCAGGCGATTGCTCGCCGGGTCATACACCAGATTCAGCAGTTGATCGGCCTGCACCTCGTGCGTAGCGGTGATGGCCAGCGTGTCGGCGTTCAGGGTGATCACCTGCCCCTGCATGTTGGAGACGAACACCCGGCGGCCCTTCTCATCCAGCGTGATGCCCACCGCGTTGTAGCCAAAGCCCGGGATCACTTTCTCCAGCTTGCCGGCCTTGGTATCGACCACGTACAGCACGCTGTCGACGCCGAAGCCCAGCCCCGGCAGGAACAGGCGGCCGCTTTGCGCGTCATATTTAATCTCGCGGAGGCGGTACAGATAGTCCTCGGTGATTTTAAACTTCTTCAGCTCCGCCAACAGGAAATCCAGACGCTTGCCGCTGATGCCCGCCTGCTTGTAAGCCTGCTCCAGCACCGCTTTGTCCAGCAGCTTGATGCTGCCCAGCGCGTGGTTGGTGGTGGTGTCCACCACCCCGACTTCGCCGTTGAAAGCCTGCGTCAGGTACAGGCGATTGCCCGCGTCGTTCAGCGCCACGCCGAAGCCTTTCACCTGCAGCGGGATCTCTGCCTTGATCGCCAGGGTGTTGGGATCCAGCCGCAGCACGCGGGAGCGCGCCTCTTCCTTCCAGTCCGGCGCGCTGACGAACAGCGCCTGTTGCGAGGTGCTGTAGGCCATCTCCACCACCGTCGATGACAGCGCCTCGCGCTTGATGTCCTGCGGTTTGATGCCGACATCGTCCGCCTGCGCGGCGCCGGCGACCACCAGAGAGGCCGCCACCAGCAGCGACAGTAACGCGCGCGGGGTTG
This sequence comes from Serratia sp. SSNIH1, assembly GCF_002935055.1. NCBI lineage: Bacteria > Pseudomonadati > Pseudomonadota > Gammaproteobacteria > Enterobacterales > Yersiniaceae > Serratia > Serratia sp. SSNIH1. Next base: position 804,920 of record NZ_CP026383.1, on the reverse strand, counting down.
CTAGGGTTCCAGACATCCTTTTATCTCCTTGAAAATCATGCTTTCGGTTAGAGTGAAACAACGTCATGCCTGCGGCCCGGGCGGCAGCGCCGCCAGAGCGATATCGCCAGCGATGTGCTGCGCAAACTGGGTAAAGACGTGCTGAACGCCGTCGGCGATCAGATTGGCCTGCTCCCGGCTGTAGTGGTCCTGGCGATAGGTCATCATCACCCGCAGGGATTTCTTCCCGGCCAGATCGTCTTCCATCACCTCAAACTGCAGGCCGAGCAGCGATTCGGCTTTCTCCGGCTCCACCTGACGGTAGGCGATCGCGCTGCCGTCCTGCAGCCGGAACTCGCCGTTCAGCTTGATGCGGCTGTGGATCTGGATAAACACTTCAAACATGTGGTTCTTGCGGTCGGCGTCCACGCCGAACAGCCCTTCCTCCACCAGATCGATCGGAATATCGGTGTACGGCAGCGAGCCGTTGATGGTGTTTTTCACCTGGCTGACCAACCCGGCCACCGTCAGCCCCTCGTCGAAGCGCACGCGGTGCACCACTACGGTGGTGAAGTAGCCGACGGTATCGAAGAACTCGGCGTCGTTACGGCCGGAGGTCGAGGTGCCCACCAGCAGATCCGCCGGGCCGCCGAGCAGGCGCAGCGCCGAGATAATCCCGGCATACACCACGTTGAACAGCGAAGCGTTGTTGCGGCGGGCGAGCTGATACAGGCCTTCCGCCACGGCAGGATCGACCTCGAACTCCAGCCAGCCGCCGTTGACGTCCGCCGGTGCCGGCACCGCCGGGTGAGTGGACGCTTCTTGCCGGAAGATCGGCTGGCCGACCGGCGCGCCGCGCAGCGCGTCGAGCCAGTAGTCCAGATGTTGCTGCTGCACCCCGGAGGCCCGCTGCTGCCGGGCGAAAGTGTGGAACTGCGGCGGTTGCCCGCTCCACTGCGGCGCCTGGCCGACGACGCGATGGCGATAGGCGACGCCCAGCTCATCCATCATCAGGTTGAGCGACCATTCATCCAGCACCACATGGTGGAACAGCAGCGACAGCAGCTGTTGGCCGTTGTCCGCATCGCGCAGCAGCGTGACGCGCAGCGGCAGCTCGGCGGCCAGATCGAACCGGTGCTGGCCGGCATCGGCCAACAGGGCGGCGGCGTTGCCCGCCGGCGTTTCCTGAGAGAAGCGGAACCATTGGTAATCCGACAGTTCGGCGGCCGGCACCACCACCTGCACCACCTCGCCCTGCTGCTCGACGAAGCGTGAACGCAGCACGGTATGGCGAGTCATGACGTCGATAAACGCCTGACGCAGCGCCGTTTCATCCACCGCATCGAAGAAGCGCAGAGAGAACGGCAGGTTGAAAATCTCGTCATGGCCAAAGGCTTCATACACCTTCCACAGCGATTCCTGCGCCAGCGACAGCGGCGCCTGCGCGCGATCATGGTCGTCGGCGGTGGCCACCGCGGCATTCGGCTGCGCGACGTTCAGGCGTTTGGCGTAGCCCGCCAACCCGCGCGCCGTCGGATGGCTGAACAGATCGTTAATGTTGATTTCGATCTGATGCAGGCTCAGCAAGCGACCGATCACCCGGGTAGCGACCAGCGAATGGCCGCCGCGATCGAAGAAGTCTTCATCCAGGGTCATTTCCGGCGCCACCAGCGCCTCACGGAACTCCTGCAAAATCAGCGGTGCAACGCTTTCGTCCGCGTCGCCGTTCGCCGCCGGCGCGGCCATCGCCGGGGAAGCGGCCTCAGCCGCCGGCAAGGCGACGGCAATCCGCTGCCCGGCCAGGAACGCGCTGAACTGCTCCAGCAGGAAAGGCGCCACATGGGGAGACAGGCGCGGGTCGGTGACCAGCTCGAGCGTCAGCGTTTCTGCCTCCGGCAAGCCCAGCAGCAGCGCCAGTTCAAACAGCGTATGCAGCGGCGGCAGCAACAGGCGTTCGGTGTGAACGCCTTCCAGCCGCCACTCTGCGGCCAGATCGTCGCGCCAGGCCACCAGCAGCTGCGCCCGTTGCGGGTCCGGCTGTTCAGCCACGGCCTGCACCAGCAGCCGCTGCCCGGCGTCGCCCTCGCCATGCTGCACGGTCAGGCGCATCAGCGCCGCCGCCGTCAGGCCCAGCTCCAGGCCGACGCACTCCGCCGTCTCCGCCACCGGCACACACAGCTGCACCGCTTGGCCACCGGCCTGCGCGGCGACGAACTCGGCAAACCGTGCCGCCACCGCCGCCAGCAAGGCCCGCGGCGTGTCGTTGGCGGGCAACAGCGAGCGAGCAATGCGCGTGACCACGCGCGAGCCCACCGGCGGCAACGCTTCAGCGCGCTGCGCCGGGCTGCGGTAATCCTGCAGCGAGACCGCCTGGCGCACCCACGGCAGCTGCGGCTCCGAGGTTTCCGCCAGCTCGACCGGCGCCACCGCGAAAGACAGAGGCATCACATCCCCGTTGTAACGGGCGGACAGCATCGCCGGCAGGTGGCGCCACGGCAGCGTTTCCGCCAGGATGTCATGCAAGACCACGCCCAAAATCACGTCATCGCCCGGCGTGAGCAACAGCAGGCAGCGCAGCGGCGCTTCGCTTTCCAGTTCAAACGGCGTTGCCTGCGCCTGCAGCAGGCAACCCATGGCGTGTTGTTCGTCCTCCACCTGACGAAGGCTCACCGGCAACGGCGCCGAGCCGGCGGGGCGTTTCACCAGACCGTTTTCGTCATCAAAAACGTAGCGCACGTCCACGCCCGGCGTTTCCCGCACCAGCGCCTGCAGCGCCGCCGTCAGTTGGGCAACATTCACCTTTCCCGTCAGGCGCCAGGCCAGCGCCCGCTGCCCGCGTGCGTCACCCTGCTGCAGATGGGCAAACCATGCCCGCTCTTCGGCTTCGCTCACCGGCCGTTCGCCGTTCGCTGACGTCGCGCCCAGCGCCAGAAACGCGCTCTCCAGCCGCTGGGCCTCTTCATCGCTCAGAATGCTGTCAAAATCACCGATCACTGCGTTATCTCCTTTGCCCGGCCGTGCCGGGATAGCGCATAAAACGGGGGACATTCGTCCCCCGTCATCGCGATAGCGTTAGAAATTCAGCTCAACCGCTGCGCCGACCATGCGCGGGCGCTGCTGCGTCGCGGTGTAGATGTCGTTGCCACCAACCATAATGCGGCGCTCGGAGTCGAACAGGTTTTGCGCAAACAGCGTGGCGCGCCCATAGGCGAAGGTGTAGGCCAGTTGGGCGTTAGCCGACCAGTAGGAACCTATACGCCCGCGCGAATCGTTGTCATACGCCGAGTAATAGGAGTCCGAGAACGCCACGTTAGTGCTCACTTCCCACCCTTTCAGGAACTGATATTTGGCGCCCATGTTGGCGGTGTAAGCCGGCGCGCGTCCCAATTCATGCCCTTCCACGCCGCTGCCCGAGAACTTTTTGATCTTGGTTTTCAGCAGACCAACGTTACCGAACAGCTCGAAGTCCCAACGCGGCTGCCAGGTGGCGCCGATTTCCGCACCGTAGGTTTCCACCTTGTCTGCGTTACGGATCACGCTGGAGTTTTCACCCAAGTAATAAGGCAGCTGCATGTCTTTGTAATCGTTGTAGAACACGTTGCTGGTCAGCACCACGTTGGCGTCTTTCAGGTGATGACGGGTGTACAGCTCATAGTTCCAGACATACTCGGAACCGTAGGTGTAACTGACGATCGGACTGCTGAGAGTAATGCCCGCGCCGCCGGCGTTATAACCGCGGGCGATCTTGGCGCCGTAGGTTTGAGTGTCCGTCGGTTTCCAGGCCACGTCCAACTTCGGCAGGAACACGGTGTAGGTTTCGTCGAAGTCGATGCGCACCGCCTGGCTGCCACCGTTGCGTTTGCGATGTTCGCGTTCCAAACGGCTGGCGGCGGTCACGTCCACCTGCGGCGTCAGCGCATAGGTCAACTCAGCGAAGGCCGAGTTAGTGTCGGTTTTATCTTTAAACGTCGCGCCGCCGAAGATATTGACGAACTCATCCTGCTTGGCGTGAAAATAACGCAGCCCCGCCAGCCCGTGCAGGCGACTGTCCGCGCCGCCGAAGCGCACCACCGGCTCCACGTGCACCTCTTTGCCGCCGATGTCGGCGTACGGCAACTTATAAGCCGTGGCACGGTTAATGTTGAAATCGGTATAGATAACGCGGTTTTCCAACGCCAGGCCATCGGAGGCCTCCCAGGCCAGATCCCAGATACCGCTGTTCACATTGCTTTTGAACACCGGCCGGCGGATGTCGTGACGCGCACTCGCAGGATGCGGTTGCGGGTTGAGGCTTTCGTTCTGCGGCGCGGAGCTGCCGAAGTGGTTAAAGGTCAGTTTGGTGGTCAGATCGCGCAAACCGGCCGGATTGAACAGCAGCTTGGCGCGAGCGGTGGTGGCCTCCACTTCACGCGGATCGCCCACCGGCTCATAGGCCGGCAGGTCAGCATCGCTGCGGCGGCGCTGGCGATCGACGCTGACGCGAAACGCCAGCTGATCTTCCACCAGCGGGCCGGACGCCATGGCCGCCAACTGTGAAGAGTGCTGATTGCCGGCCCCGCCCTTGAAGGCGCTTTCCCATTCGAAGGTCGGATCTTTACTGGCCATGACGATGGCGCCGGCGATGGCGTTGCGCCCCTGAATATAACTTTGTGGGCCGCGGAACACTTCAACGCGATCCAGATCCCACAGCGATTGCGGTCCGTAGGCTTGTTCGTTATAGGTCAGCGAACGGCCGTCCAACGACAGATTGAGGCGCGGACGGGTGCCGCTGAGGAAAGCGCCAGCACCGGTGGTCGGGCCGGAGCCGTCAACGCCACGCACGGTTGGCAGATCGTTGCCGATGCCGACATCCACCACGTTGGGGGTCATGCGCAGCAAATCGGGAACCTGTGTCGCATTAGGCATCGAGGCGATGCGGTTGCTGTCGAACACTTCGACGCTAGAGCCGGTGTCAAAAATGGAACGTTTGATCTTCTCACCGGTGACCAGCAGCGTTTCCGCGTCCTGGTAGGTTTCGTTGCTCTTCGTTTCCGCCGCATTGACGTTACCGATCGCCAGTGAACAAACCCCTAAAAATACGGAGGAAAACGCCCCAATGGCTTTCAACCCCGCTTTTTCCCCGTTTCCTACGCTTTCATGCCGTTGAGCCGCAAAATGCTTGCCCATAGATGTCTTCTCCTTTCATCCCAGAGGTGCACAAAATTTGATTTTTTTTTACACAACCTACATCGACACTCACACAGACCATGACGCTCCGGCCTTCCCGACCTTTGTGTTGCTTATCCCTGCGGCAAACCCATGCCTTCCGCGGCCCGACGGGTGCGGCCCCGTCCACGGCCAAGCCGCCGGCGGAGCGGCCGGCAGCTTGTATAAAAACGTAAAATAATGTTAAGAATGATAATATTTTGCATTTTCTAATGCAAATCATTATCAACAAAGGTGTAAGGCAGGCCGCGATAGCCGCCAGAAAACCTTATACTTTCGCAGGTAAAACAGGCGCTGTAATAACAAGCAATCATTACAATACTAAGAATAATATAGGTAAATTATTCACACCCAACGATACCCCCGTCAGCTCTCGCTAAAACCCCTTATAGATAGCACCCTCGCGCCAAATGGATCAAATAATAATAATTTTCATTCCTATTAACATTTGGATATATTCTTGCAGTCTCGTTGGCTGAATCAAAATGGATACCCGATGAAAGCTTTGACCACGATGCAGGCCGCCTATTGGGTAGGCCGACAGTCCGCTCCTCCCCTCGGCGGCATGGCCGCCCACCTGTATGCGGAATTCGACGGCGGCGAGCTGGATCTCGCCCGACTGCGCCAGGCCGTCGATGCGCTGTACCTGCGTCATCCGCTGTTGCGCCTGCGCATTACCGATGATGGCCGCCAGACAATCGCGCCTCCCGGCCCCCGGCATGCCTTGCATCTCGACGACTGGCGGCACGCCGATACAGCGACGCTGGCAGCCGCGCTCGCCGCCAAACGCCAGGCAAAAAGTACCCAGCTGCTGCCGCTGGAACAGGGCGTGCCCTGCGATATCAGCCTGAGCCTGTTGCCGGAAGGGCGCAGGCGCCTGCATGTCGATCTCGATATGATCGCCGGCGATGCCATGAGCTTTCGCCTGTTGATGGAAGATCTGACGGCGTTTTATCACCAGTGCCCACCGGTGCCCTTCCATGACGCGCCGCCGGCCTACTTCGATCACCTCGCACAACGTGACGCCGACGAGGCGCTGCGTCAGCGGCGCGAACGCGGTCAACGTTGGTGGCGTGAGCGCCTGGCGCAGGTGCCACCGGCGCCGCGCCTGCTGCGCACGCCGGACCGCTGCCGCAGCGATCGCCTGGCCATACAGCTGAATGCAGAGGAAAGCCGCGCGCTGGAGAACGTCGCCAAACGGCACCACACCTCGCTCTCGACGCTGTTTCTCGCACTGTTCGCCCTGGCCGTCGGCCAGGGTTGGAACATGACGCGCTTTCGGCTCAACGTGCCGCTGTTCCACCGCGAGAGCGAACGGGAGGACGCGCATCGCCTCATCGGCGATTTCTCTAACCTGGTGCTGCTCGGCGTGGAGCTGAACCCGACGGAAAACCTGAGCGCCTTCTGCCGGCGCCTGATGACGCAGCTGGCGGAGCTGATCGAGCATGCGGATTACCCCGGCGTGAGCGTGATGCGCGATCTGTCGCGCCTGCACGGCAGCCTGCAGCCTTCGCCGGTGGTGTTTACCGCCGGTTTCGGCATCCGCGGCAAGACGCTGTTTTCCGAACGGGTCACCGACACCTTCGGCCGTCTCGGCTGGGTCATCTCTCAGGGGCCGCAGGTGGCGCTGGATGCGCAGGTCGCCCACGTCGACGACGGCATTCTGATCAACTGGGACGTGCGGCTCGACGCGTTCCCCGAGCAGGTGCTGCCACGCCTGCTGGCTTGTTACCGGGCGCTGCTGCACCTGGCCGCACGGCAAACGGGGGCGTTCGATCGCCCGCTGTCGCAGCTGCTGGCGCAATGCACGCCCGACGCGCTGGCGCAGCAGGCGCCGGTGCGCCAGGTGCTGCACCGGCTGCTGGCGCGGGTGGCCCCCGAGGCCGGCTTGCGTGACCACGACGACATCCGCCGGTTAGCCTTGCCGGATGCCGGGGTGAACGCGCTGCTGACGGTGCTCAACAAGTATCTGGCGGCGGGGCTGACGGCGCAGGATCTGGCGGCGCATTCCTCCCCTGCGGCGCTGGCGGCATTGATCTGCCAACGCTCGCCCGAGGTAGGAAGGCATGCGAAAACGCTGCTCGCCGCGCTGGCGCCGCAGCACTGAGATCGGTTTCCGGGCGCGCGGCGCCCGGCTCGTTTTAATCGGTTAGCGACTATAGGGAAGTACCATGGAGACAGCTTTAACCGCACTGCAGCAGGCCTATCTTCTGGGCCGCAGCGATCGATGGCCGCTCGGCGGCGTGGCGATGCACGACTTTCGCGAATACCGCGCCCGGCAGCTGGACGTACCGCGCCTTGAAGCGCGCCTGACCGAGCTGGTACAGCATTACCCGGCGTTGCGCACCTGCATCGATGTGCAGCGCGGCACGCAGCACGTACGCCCGGAGGTGACGCTGCATCTGGATCGCCACGATCTGCGCGCCCTTGATGGCGAAGCGGCGCAGCGCCAGGTCGAACAGCTGCGCGAGCGTTACTCCCACCAGCGCCACGATCCGAGCCAACCGCTGTGGCGCATCGCCGTGATCCAACTTGCCGAACAGCAGGATCCGACGGGATCGCCGTACGATACGCTGATCCTCACCAGCTTCGATGCGTTGATCCTCGACGGCCAGGGGATCTCCACCGTGATCGCGCGCCTGTTTGACGATCGCCCTCTGGCGCCGACTGCCGCTGCGCTGCCGCCCCCTGCTGCACCTGCGGCGCAGCGTCAGGCCGATGCCGCCTACTGGCGCGACAAACTGCAGGATGTCACCACGCCGTCGGCACTGCCGTGGCGCGCCCCGCTCGCCAATCTCACCTCGTCGCGCTATCGCCGCGCCACCCTGACGCTGTCGCGCGATACGATAAAACAGCTCGGCCGCCTGGGATCGCCACATGCGCTGCTGCGCAACAGCCTGCTGTCGGCGCTGATCCTCGATACGCTGGCCCACTGGACCACCGACGGCGAGCTGTGCGTCGGCGTGCCGGTGGCATTCCCCGCCGCCGACGGTGCCCTGGGCAACGCCTCCAGCTTCGTGGCGGTACGCTATTCGCGCCACGGCGAAGGTTTTATCCAGCGCGCACAAGCCCTGCAGGACGACGTGCTCGGCGCGCTCGATCACCTGACGTTTTCCGGCGTCGATCTGGCGCGGCAGTTGCTCGGCCAAAGCCAAGGCGGCCCGGCGCTACCGGTGATCCTGACCAACTGCCTGGGCTGGGAGACGCTGCCGGCCGAGGCGCCGGTGCGCTTCCACGACGGCCTGACCCAAACGCCGCAGGTCGCCATCGACATTCGCCTGACGCTGGACAGCGAAAAAAACCTGCAGCTGTGCGTGGACTACGCCGAGCAGGCGCTGCACGGTGAACAGGTAGAAGCCATGCTGGCGGCATTGCAGCGACGCATCCTGCACAGCTGCCAACGGGCCGATCTGGCGATCGCGCCGCGGGACTTCATCGATCTGGCGCATTACCGCCACAACGACAGCGAAGCGAATTACGCACCTTATCCTTATCTGGCACAGCTGGCCGAGCGGCTGTTCGGCGCGCAAGGCGGCGGCAACGCGCTGATCTGCGGCGAACAGACGCTGACCTACCGCGAGCTGGGCCAGCGGATCGCCACGGCGATCGCCAATCTGCAGAATCGCGGCGTGCAGCCGGGCAACGTGGTCGCGCTGTATCTGCCGCGCAGCCCGGAACAGATCATCCTTAGCCTCGCCTGCGCCCTGCAGGGCGTGATCTGGGTACCTGTCGATATCAACTCGCCGCCGGAACGCACTGCCTACCTGCTGGAAAACTGCCGACCGACGCTGGTGGTGCACGGCGGCGATCTGGAGACGCCCATTGGCGTGACGCCGGCGACCCTGCTGGCGCCGACGGATCGCACGCCTGCACTGCCGGATGAACAAACGCTGGTTGAACGCAGCGCCAACCAGGCCGCGAGCTACTACCTGTATACCTCCGGCACCACCGGTAAGCCCAAATGCGTGGTGCTCAACAACCGCGCCACCGCCAACGTCGTCCACCAGACCCAGCAGCGCTGGGCGGTCACCGCCGACGACGTCTTCATTTCCGTCACGCCGCCGCACCATGACATGTCGATGTTCGATCTGTTCGGTTCGCTGTGCGCCGGCGCCACGCTGGTGCTACCGGCGCCGCATCAGGAAAAGGACGCCATCAGCTGGAACCAACTGGTGGAAAAGCATCGGGTCACCCTGTGGTGTTCGGTGCCCGCGATTCTGGAAATGCTGCTCACCTGCAAAACGGCCGATAGCCTGCGTTCGCTACGCCTGGTGGCGCAAGGCGGCGACTACATCAAACCGGCGACGGTACAAACCCTGCGCACCTTGCGCCCGGATCTCGCGCTGTTCTCGCTCGGCGGACCGACCGAAACCACCATCTGGAGCATCTGGCACCCGATCGCCCCGCAGGAGAACGGCACCGTGCCTTACGGCCGCCCGCTGCCGGCCAACCGCTACTTCATCTGCCATGACGACGGCAGCCACTGCCCGGCCGGCGTGGTCGGCCGCATCCATACCGCCGGGGTCAACCTGGCGTTGGGCTACCTGGAGCAGGGGGAGCTGAAGCAGCACGATTTCGTTACCCTCGAAGGGCCGGATGGGCAACCGCTGCGCGCTTTTCGCACCGGCGATCAAGGCTACTACCGGGCGGACGGCAACATCATGTTCGCCACCCGGGTGAACGGCTATGTGAAGATCCGCGGCGTGCGCGTCTCGTTGCCGGAAATCGAAGACGTGCTGCGCCGCCATCCGGCGATCCAGGACATGGTGGTGGTGGATTACCCCAGCGGAGAGAACAACGAGGCGGCGCTCGGTGCCCTGTATCTGACCCGCGACGGTAACCCCCTGCCGCTGTCCGAGATCCGCGCCTTCGCCACCGGCTATCTGCCCTGTACCCATATTCCGACACGCTTTATCCATGCCGAGGCGCTGCCGCTGTCCGCCAACGGCAAAACCGACCGCCATCGCATCCGTGCCGACCTGAGCCACCAGCAAACCGCGCCGGCGCTGAACGCCTGTGCAGCCCCATCGCCGAACGCGCCTTTGGCGCGCAGCGCAGAGATCCTGACCATTTACTGGCAGGCGATCGGCGTGGCACCGCGCCCGGAATGGGGAGAAGAGACGGCGTTTATCGCCATGGGGCTGAAGCTGCCGCATATCAAACAGGTGGCGGAACGCCTCAATGACGCTTTCGGCACCCGTCTGGTAAGCAGTTCCCTCCTGCCGTGCAAGAACGCGCGCGAAGTGGCGGCGTTGCTGGCCAGCTGAAATCACACCACTTGGGCGGGGACATTCCCCGCCCGCATTTTATCAGGCGGGCAATGCCGTCAGGGCCGCCAGCGGCTGCTCCCAGGCTTCCCGCTGCAGCGCGCGCAACAGGAATTCCTGCAGCGCCTCGCCATAGTCCAGCGCATCCTCCGCCGGGAACTGCTCCAGATAGATATCGATATCCACCTGCAGATCGCGGGCGTCGGTGCGACCGCGATAAGTCAGGTTAAAACCGTCGCCCGAGCCGCCGGCCAATACGCGGCGGGTGCCGCTACAGCCGACAAAACGAGGCGCATCGAAGGGTTGCACGTTGATGAAGGGGGAAATAAAGAAGCGCGAGTCAGGATCCACACCGCGGTCGGCGGCCAGTTGGCGCAGGCGGTAGCCGGCGTGGCTGCGCAGCTCGCGCAGCTGCTGCGTTAGAGCGGTGAGAAAGCCCCCCAGCGTCTCCGCTGGCGGCGGTGACACCAGCAGCGGCAGCGTGTTGACCGCCAACGAAGGCACGTTGGTGGCGGCCTGCCCGCGGCGATTCATCGCCGGCATCCACATCGGCAACGCCTCGCCCTGCCGGGTGTCGCGGGGCATCACCTGAAACAGCCAGGCCGCCGACAGCGCCACCAGCAAGTCAGGCCAATTGATGCCGCTGCGCTCCGCCAGCTGCGCCAGTCGTTGCGATACCGCCGCCGGTAGCCGGTGGTGGGTGCTCAGACGCCGCACGCCATAGGCCTCACCGCCCTTGCGCACCGTCGGCAACGCCTGCGACGGCGGCAGATAGCTCTGCCAAAAGCGCCGATCGCGCTCGCATCGATCAGAACCCGCGTAGGCCAGCTCAGCCTGTTGAAAGGCGTCGAAGGCGCCCAGAGGCATACCCGCGCTGCCTTCACCCAGATAGTGTGCATACAACGCGGCGCAGCGGTGTTCAATTAGCGCCATACCGAAACCATCAACCAGAATATGGTGCGCACGTACGTACCAGAGGTAGCGCTCCGGCCCCAGCTTGATCAGCCAGGCGGCGGCTAACGGCTCGCAGTGCAGCGCCCGGCGCTGCGCGATATCTTCGCGCATCAGGTTTTGCGCCGCCTGCCAGGGATCGCCGTGCGTTTGCAGATCGATGCGTTGCAATGGCGGTATACGCCGTGGATCGTGCCGTAACGGCGGAGGAGCGTCGCCATGCCGTTCGCCAAAGCGCAGGGCAAACGCCTGCGTCTCGGCGAGGGTGGTGGCGATCGCCCGGCAGAGCGCCTCTTCCTCTACCGCGCCGCACAGTTCGGTGCAGTGTGCGACGGTGGACAGGGCCTGCCCGGGGTGTAAGGTGTGTTCTTCCCAGAAATCAAGCTGCGCTGGCGCCAGCGGCAACCATTCAGAGGCCAAAGCGGTGTCCGACATGTTACCTACCTTTGATAAGCCCGAATAAAGACGCCGAACGGGCGTAACCCCGCCGTTCAACGGCTTTTGTGTGTCTCCATACATCATTAAATGAAAATGATAATAACATCTATTATCATTTCTATTAATTTGGTAACACTTTAGATTCTGTTAAGCGGGGATGCAAGTCGCGCAGTGGGGACGGAGAAAAGAAAGTGGCTGAGAGAAGACGGCTAAAAAACAAAACGCCCCGGCACAGCTGCCCGGGGCGTTTTTAACGTCGGCGATGCTCGGTGATTAGGCCTGGTTGGCCGGCTTCACCTTCTGCGCCAGAAACTCCGTTTCGTAGGCCAGCGCCTTCTTGCGATCGAACTGGTGTTCCCACTTGGCGATCACCAACACCGCCAGCGCGTTACCCACGACGTTCAGCGCGGTGCGCGCCATATCCAGGATACGGTCCACGCCGGCGATGAACGCCAGGCCTTCCAACGGAATGCCGACGCTGCCCAGCGTGGCCAGCAGCACCACGAACGAGACGCCCGGCACGCCGGCGATCCCTTTCGAGGTGACCATCAGCGTCAGCACCAGCACGATCTCCTGCCCCAACGACAGCTCGATGCCGTACAGCTGGGCGATAAAGATAGCGGCGATGCTCTGGTACAGCGTCGAGCCATCCAGGTTAAAGGAGTAGCCGGTCGGCACCACGAAGCTGGTGATCGACTTGGGCGCGCCGTAAGCCTCCATCTTTTCGATGATGCGCGGCAGCACCGTTTCCGAGCTGGCGGTGGAATAAGCCAGGATCAGTTCGTCTTTCAGGATACGGATCAACGTCCAGATGCGCAGGTTGCACAGCCGGGCGACCGCTCCCAGCACCACCAGGGCGAAGAACGCGATGGCAAAGTAGACCAGCACCACCAGCTTAGCCAGCGGCAGCAGCGAGGCGAAACCGAAGTTGGCTACCGTGACCGCAATCAGGCCAAACACCCCGATCGGCGCATAGCGCATGATCATGTGGGTGACTTTGAACATGCTCTCGGACACCGCCTTGAACACCTTCAGCAGCGGCTCTTTGGTCTCTTTCGGCAACGACGACAGCCCCAGACCGAACAGCACCGAGAAGAAGATAATCGGCAGCATGTCGCCCTTGGCCATCGACGAGAAGACGTTCGACGGGATCAGCGACAGAATGGTCGCCACCAGACTGTGCGAACCGCTTTGCACCTGTTCGGTGGTTTTCTCATACTGCGAAATGTCCACCGTGGTCAGCGTCGACATATCGATGCCGTGGCCAGGTTGGAATACGTTGGCCAGCGTCAACCCCACCACGATGGCAACGGTGGTGATCACTTCGAAGTAAATAATGGTTTTCAATCCGATGCGGCCCAGCTTTTTCGCATCGCCCACGCCGGCAATACCGACGATCAGCGTGGAAATAACGATCGGTACCACAATCATCTTGATCAGGCGAATAAAGATATCACCCGCCGGGCTGAGAATATTGCTGACCAGCCACTCACGAGATTCTGTCTGGTTGTGCAATACCGCGCCAACAATAATACCCAGTACCAACGCGATCAGGATTTGCCAAGCCAGGCTAATTTTTACACTTTTCATACCCAAAAAGTCCTCAAAGACTCTTTTCGCCGTACAAAGTCGCAACACGGAGAAAAGAATACTTAATCATTTATTACAGGCTTATGTTAATTCAGTGGAAGCGTTCACCTGCCCTGGGTGCGACGCAGTATAAATCTGTATCATCCGGGCGGCATGCTCTGCAAGCCTTGATTTGTCAGGGTTGAGCGCTGAATCGAATCACAAAAAATTCGCGTTACTATTTCAAACGGCATAATTACTTGTTATTAAAAACATAATTTTTCATATAATGAAGCACATAACCGCGCCGACGACGTTTTTTTGAACGCCATTAAAATGCGTTATTTTTCGTCTATTCTGCATATTTAATCCGCATCAAATGTTTATATTTTGTTACGCAAAAGTAAAATGAATGAGAATTGACCGAGTGACATTTTCGGCCATAAATGCAGCACCGCTTTATATTTAGCTTAAAAATCGAACGATGGCGCAGAGTGAATACCCCTGGGTATCACCCGAACTTTCATCAGGAATTAAAGGTTAATAAAACGTTATTTCACGGCGTGCCGTCCATCGTTATATCGCGTTAATACCAACTTCGAATATTAATAACGAAAAATAATCCAAAAAGATTTATAGCGCGAAATAACGCAGGCCTTTCCGGCGCGATTAATCACGAGGCAAACAGTCTCGTCTTCTTTTATTCTTTTTTGTTCTTTAGATAAGTGTTTTTGGCTAAAAACGCGGGTTTACGATGATTTAAACGCCAAAGAGATAGATACGTCCTGCAAATGCGACAGAACTATTACAAATCAATATCTTTGTTGCGTGATCTGCCGCGCAAAAAAGAAACAAAGAATCGTAGCAAACTATACTTAACCTTCAGTTGACATATCATTAACAACTTCAAGGAGAAAAGCTATGAGCCAACTGCATAAACACGCTATTCCTTCTGCAATTGCAGAGCGCGCCCTGATTAATCCGGCACAATACCAACAGTATTATCAACAGTCGGTTCAAGACCCAGAGGCTTTCTGGGGTGAGCATGGCAAAATCCTGGACTGGATCAAACCCTATACCAAAGTTAAAAACACGTCGTTCGATCCCGGCCACGTCAGCATTCGTTGGTTTGAAGACGGTACGCTGAACCTGTCTGCCAACTGTCTGGACCGCCATCTGACTGAGCGCGGCGACCAGACCGCCATTATCTGGGAAGGCGATGACCCGACCCAATCCAAAAAGGTGACTTACAAACAGCTGCACCACGATGTCTGCCAGTTCGCTAACGTGCTGAAAAAGCTCGGCGTGAAAAAAGGCGACGTGGTGGCCATCTATATGCCAATGGTGCCGGAAGCGGCGGTCGCAATGCTGGCTTGCGCGCGTATCGGCGCCGTACATTCGGTGATCTTCGGCGGCTTCTCGCCGGAAGCGGTCGCCGGACGCATTATCGACTCCAACGCCAGGCTGGTGATCACCGCCGATGAAGGCCTGCGCGCCGGCCGCGCCGTGCCGCTGAAAAAGAACGTCGATGATGCGCTGAAAAACCCCGGCGTGGTCAGCGTGGCTAACGTGGTGGTGTTCCAACGCACCGGGAAACCGGGTTACTGGCAGGAAGGGCGCGATCTGTGGTGGCATGAGCTGACCCAGGGCGTCTCCGCCGACTGCTCGCCGGAAGAAGTGAACGCCGAGGACCCGCTGTTTATCCTGTATACCTCCGGCTCGACCGGCAAACCGAAAGGCGTGCTGCACACCACCGGCGGCTACCTGGTGTACGCTGCGATGACCTTTAAGTATGTGTTCGACTACCACGACGGCGACATTTATTGGTGCACCGCCGACGTGGGCTGGGTCACCGGCCACAGCTATCTGTTGTACGGCCCGCTGGCCTGCGGCGCCACCACGCTGATGTTCGAAGGCGTGCCTAACTATCCGGGCGTCAATCGCCTGTCGCAGGTGATCGACAAGCACCAGGTCAACATTCTGTATACCGCGCCGACCGCCATTCGCGCCCTGATGGCCGAAGGCGACAAGGCGATCGAGGGCACCCGACGCGATTCGCTGCGCATCATGGGCTCGGTCGGCGAGCCGATCAACCCGGAAGCCTGGGAGTGGTATTACAACAAGATAGGCAACGCAAAGTGCCCGATCGTCGATACCTGGTGGCAAACCGAAACCGGCGGCTTCATGATTACCCCGCTGCCGGGCGCCACCGAGCTGAAGGCCGGTTCCGCCACGCGGCCTTTCTTCGGCGTACAGCCGGCGCTGGTCGATAACGTCGGCACACCGCAGGAAGGCGCATGCGAAGGCAACCTGGTGATCGTCGACTCCTGGCCGGGCCAGGCACGTACCCTGTTTGGCGATCATGACCGCTTCGAGCAAACCTACTTCTCGACCTTCAAAGGCATGTACTTCAGCGGTGACGGCGCCCGCCGCGACGAGGACGGTTACTACTGGATCACCGGCCGCGTCGACGACGTGCTGAACGTCTCCGGCCACCGTCTTGGCACCGCCGAGATCGAGTCCGCGCTGGTATCGCACCCGAAAATCGCCGAAGCGGCGGTGGTCGGCATTCCTCACAACATCAAAGGCCAGGCGATCTACGCCTACATCACGCTGAATCACGGCGAAGAACCGACGCCGGAGCTCTATACCGAAGTGCGCAACTGGGTGCGTAAAGAGATAGGGCCGATCGCCACGCCGGACGTGCTGCACTGGACAGATTCGCTGCCCAAAACGCGCTCCGGCAAGATCATGCGGCGTATCCTGCGCAAAATTGCCGCCGGCGACACCAGCAACCTGGGGGATACCTCCACGCTGGCGGATCCGGCCGTAGTCGACAAGCTGTTGGAAGAAAAACAATCAATGAAAGTGCCGTCATAATTTACGCCGCTTCAGGCCACTCATTCGGATAACACGCCGTTGAGCGGCCCTGGCGCGGCGTACTCTATCAATACCTACTGGAGACACTCTGATGAATGACACCATTTATCAAGGGATTGAAGAAAACCCGCGCTTTAAAGAGCTGGTGAGAAAACGCGGCCGGTTCGCCTGGCTGCTTTCGCTGATTACGCTGGCGCTGTACGTCGGCTTTATTCTGTTGATCGCCTTCGATCCGCAATGGCTCGGTACGCCGATCGCCGCCGGATCGACCATCACCCGCGGGATCCCGGTCGGCGTCGGGCTGATCGTGATCTCTTTCGTCTTGACCGGGATCTACGTATTTCGCGCCAACGGCGAGTTCGATCGCCTCACCGCAGAAATTTTGCGTGAGGTGAAACAATGAAGCGTCTATGCTCCGCCCTTTCCGCCGCCGCGTTGCTGTTGCTGCCCGATCTGGCCTATGCCGACGCCATCGGCGGCGAAGTGCATCGTCAGCCGCTGAACATCCAAGCGATCGTGATGTTTATCCTGTTTGTCGGTGCCACGCTCTACATCACCTATTGGGCCTCCAAACGCACCCGTTCCCGTCAGGACTACTATACCGCAGGCGGGCGCATCACTGGCCTGCAAAACGGCCTGGCGATAGCCGGTGACTTCATGTCCGCCGCCTCGTTCCTCGGTATCTCCGCACTGGTCTACACCTCGGGCTATGACGGACTGATCTACTCCATCGGCTTCCTCATCGGCTGGCCGATCATTCTGTTCCTGATCGCGGAGCGCTTGCGCAACCTCGGCCGCTATACCTTTGCCGATGTCGCCTCTTACCGTCTGCAGCAGAAACCGATCCGTACCCTGTCGGCCTGCGGCTCGTTGGTGGTGGTGGCGCTGTATCTGATCGCGCAGATGGTCGGTGCCGGCAAGCTGATCCAGCTGCTGTTCGGGCTCAACTACCACGTAGCGGTGATCCTGGTCGGCATCCTGATGGTGCTGTACGTGCTGTTCGGCGGCATGCTGGCCACCACCTGGGTGCAAATCATCAAGGCGGTGCTGCTGCTGGCCGGCGCCAGCTTTATGGCGCTGATGGTGATGAAATCGGTCAACTTCGACTTCAATACCCTGTTCGCCGAAGCGGTGAAGGTGCATCCGAAAGGCATCGCCATCATGAGCCCTGGCGGCTTGGTCTCCGATCCGATTTCCGCGCTGTCGCTCGGCCTGGCGCTGATGTTCGGCACCGCCGGTTTGCCGCACATCCTGATGCGCTTCTTTACCGTGAGTGACGCCAAAGAAGCGCGCAAGAGCGTGTTCTACGCCACCGGTTTTATCGGTTACTTCTATATCCTGACCTTTATTATCGGCTTCGGCGCCATCTTGCTGGTCAGCGCCAATCCAGCGTTCAAAGACGCCACCGGCGCGCTGCTGGGCGGCACCAACATGGCGGCGGTGCACCTGGCCAATGCCGTTGGCGGCAACTTCTTCCTCGGCTTTATCTCGGCGGTGGCCTTCGCCACCATTCTGGCGGTCGTTGCAGGCCTGACGCTGGCCGGCGCATCGGCCGTTTCCCACGATCTGTACGCCAGCGTGATGAAAAACGGCAAGGCGACCGAACGCGATGAGCTGAAGGTCTCCAAAATCACCGTCGTGGTGCTCGGCCTGGTCGCTATCGCGCTGGGGATTTTGTTCGAGAAGCAGAACATCGCCTTTATGGTCGGGTTGGCGTTCTCTATCGCCGCTAGCTGTAACTTCCCTATCATCATCCTGTCGATGTACTGGTCGCGTTTGACCACTCGCGGTGCAATGATTGGCGGCTGGCTGGGCCTACTGACGGCGGTGATTCTGATGATCCTCGGCCCGACGATCTGGGTGCAGATCCTCGGCCATGAAAAGCCGATTTACCCGTATGAATATCCGGCGCTGTTCTCGATGTTCGTGGCCTTTGTCGGCACCTGGCTGTTCTCGATCACCGATAGCTCGCTGGCCGGGCAGCAGGAGCGGGAACGCTTCCGAGCTCAGTTTGTCCGTTCGCAAACCGGGCTGGGCATCTCTCAGGGCAGCTCGCATTAACCGAATAATAAGTGAAAAAAAGCAAACACACCCTAATCAAAGGCCCTTCGAGGCCTTTTCTCTGGCTGTTTATCGGAGAGAAGCAGGGGAAAGCAGCGCAGCTGCGCTTTTTTACGTTTTACGCATAGCAAAAAGCCCTGAACGTCAGTTCAGGGCTTTCGGCTTGGTTTGATGCCTGGCAGTGTCCTACTCTCGCATGGGGAGACCCCACACTACCATCGGCGCTACGGCGTTTCACTTCTGAGTTCGGCATGGGGTCAGGTGGGACCACCGCGCTATTGCCGCCAGGCAAATTCTGTTTTATTCCAACCGCTTCACTCTCCTGAAGCCATCAGAACCAATCTCGGAACTTCGCTGAAAATCTCTCTAAAAACACCTTCGGTGTTGTAAGGTTAAGCCTCACGGATCATTAGTACTGGTTAGCTCAATGCATCGCTGCACTTACACACCCAGCCTATCAACGTCTTAGTCTTAAACGTTCCTTCAGGGGCCTTAAAGGCCCAGGGAAGACTCATCTTGAGGCAAGTTTCGCGCTTAGATGCTTTCAGCGCTTATCTTTTCCGCACTTAGCTACCGGGCAATGCCATTGGCATGACAACCCGAACACCAGTGGTGCGTTCACTCCGGTCCTCTCGTACTAGGAGCAACCCCTCTCAATCTTCCAACGCCCACGGCAGATAGGGACCGAACTGTCTCACGACGTTCTAAACCCAGCTCGCGTACCACTTTAAATGGCGAACAGCCATACCCTTGGGACCTACTTCAGCCCCAGGATGTGATGAGCCGACATCGAGGTGCCAAACACCGCCGTCGATATGAACTCTTGGGCGGTATCAGCCTGTTATCCCCGGAGTACCTTTTATCCGTTGAGCGATGGCCCTTCCATTCAGAACCACCGGATCACTAAGACCTACTTTCGTACCTGCTCGAGCCGTCACTCTCGCAGTCAAGCTAGCTTATGCCTTTGCACTAACCTCACGATGTCCGACCGTGATTAGCTAACCTTCGTGCTCCTCCGTTACTCTTTGGGAGGAGACCGCCCCAGTCAAACTACCCACCAGACACTGTCCTCACCCCAGATTATGGGGCCGAGTTAGAACATCAAACATTAAAGGGTGGTATTTCAAGGATGGCTCCACGCAGACTGGCGTCCACGCTTCAAAGCCTCCCACCTATCCTACACATCAAGGCTCAATGTTCAGTGTCAAGCTATAGTAAAGGTTCACGGGGTCTTTCCGTCTTGCCGCGGGTACACTGCATCTTCACAGCGAGTTCAATTTCACTGAGTCTCGGGTGGAGACAGCCTGGCCATCATTACGCCATTCGTGCAGGTCGGAACTTACCCGACAAGGAATTTCGCTACCTTAGGACCGTTATAGTTACGGCCGCCGTTTACTGGGGCTTCGATCAAGAGCTTCGCCTTGCGGCTGACCCCATCAATTAACCTTCCAGCACCGGGCAGGCGTCACACCGTATACGTCCACTTTCGTGTTTGCACAGTGCTGTGTTTTTATTAAACAGTTGCAGCCAGCTGGTATCTTCGACTGGCTTCAGCTCCATCCGCAAGGGACTTCACCTACATGCCAGCGTGCCTTCTCCCGAAGTTACGGCACCATTTTGCCTAGTTCCTTCACCCGAGTTCTCTCAAGCGCCTTGGTATTCTCTACCTGACCACCTGTGTCGGTTTGGGGTACGATTTAATGTTACCTGGAGCTTAGAGGCTTTTCCTGGAAGCAGGGCATCAACTACTTCTGCACCGTAGTGCATCGTCATCACGCCTCAGGGTTGATATGCAACCGGATTTACCAGGTCACACCCCCTACACGCTTAAACCGGGACAACCGTCGCCCGGCTAGCCTAGCCTTCTCCGTCCCCCCTTCGCAGTAACACCAAGTACAGGAATATTAACCTGTTTCCCATCGACTACGCTTTTCAGCCTCGCCTTAGGGGTCGACTCACCCTGCCCCGATTAACGTTGGACAGGAACCCTTGGTCTTCCGGCGAGCGGGCTTTTCACCCGCTTTATCGTTACTTATGTCAGCATTCGCACTTCTGATACCTCCAGCAACCCTCACAGGCCACCTTCAACGGCTTACAGAACGCTCCCCTACCCAACAACGCCTAAGCGTCGCTGCCGCAGCTTCGGTGCATGGTTTAGCCCCGTTACATCTTCCGCGCAGGCCGACTCGACCAGTGAGCTATTACGCTTTCTTTAAATGATGGCTGCTTCTAAGCCAACATCCTGGCTGTCTATGCCTTCCCACATCGTTTCCCACTTAACCATGACTTTGGGACCTTAGCTGGCGGTCTGGGTTGTTTCCCTCTTCACGACGGACGTTAGCACCCGCCGTGTGTCTCCCGTGATAACATTCTTCGGTATTCGGAGTTTGCATCGGTTTGGTAAGCCGGGATGGCCCCCTAGCCGAAACAGTGCTCTACCCCCGAAGATGAGTTCACGAGGCGCTACCTAAATAGCTTTCGGGGAGAACCAGCTATCTCCCGGTTTGATTGGCCTTTCACCCCCAGCCACAAGTCATCCGCTAATTTTTCAACATTAGTCGGTTCGGTCCTCCAGTTAGTGTTACCCAACCTTCAACCTGCCCATGGCTAGATCACCGGGTTTCGGGTCTATACCTTGCAACTATTCGCCCAGTTAAGACTCGGTTTCCCTACGGCTCCCCTATACGGTTAACCTTGCTACAAAATATAAGTCGCTGACCCATTATACAAAAGGTACGCAGTCACACCACGAAGGTGCTCCCACTGCTTGTACGTACACGGTTTCAGGTTCTATTTCACTCCCCTCGCCGGGGTTCTTTTCGCCTTTCCCTCACGGTACTGGTTCACTATCGGTCAGTCAGGAGTATTTAGCCTTGGAGGATGGTCCCCCCATATTCAGACAGGATGTCACGTGTCCCGCCCTACTCATCGAACTCACGACCTGTGCATTTTAGTGTACGGGGCTATCACCCTTTACTGCGCGACTTTCCAGACGCTTCCACTAACACACAAGCCGATTCAGGTTCTGGGCTCCTCCCCGTTCGCTCGCCGCTACTGGGGGAATCTCGGTTGATTTCTTTTCCTCGGGGTACTTAGATGTTTCAGTTCCCCCGGTTCGCCTCATGCCACTATCTATTCATGACATGATAGTGTGTCGAAACACACTGGGTTTCCCCATTCGGGTATCGCCGGTTGTAACGGTTCATATCACCTTACCGACGCTTTTCGCAGATTAGCACGCCCTTCATCGCCTCTGACTGCCTAGGCATCCACCGTGTACGCTTAGTCACTTAACCTCACAACCCGAAGATGTTTCCATCGTTCGTGCTGCAAACATTTGAGAGACTCTATGACAGGTTACTCTTTATCCCAGTACTTCTACGGAGGGATAAATTTCAGCCGTCATGTTTCAATTTTCAGCTTGTTCCAGATTGTTAAAGAGCAAAATACTTCGCAGCATACTGTCGCCAATATACTCTGAAGTATTGAAATACCGGACTATATGGTGGAGCTAAGCGGGATCGAACCGCTGACCTCCTGCGTGCAAGGCAGGCGCTCTCCCAGCTGAGCTATAGCCCCATACAGTCACGCGCAGTACCTTTTCCACTTCCGAGAAGTGGTAGGCCTGAGTGGACTTGAACCACCGACCTCACCCTTATCAGGGGTGCGCTCTAACCACCTGAGCTACAAGCCTATAAAGGTATTTCTGCTCGTTACTTTCTATCAGACAATCTGTGTGAGCACGCCACTCGAACTAATATCTTTAGGTAAGGAGGTGATCCAACCGCAGGTTCCCCTACGGTTACCTTGTTACGACTTCACCCCAGTCATGAATCACAAAGTGGTAAGCGCCCTCCCGAAGGTTAAGCTACCTACTTCTTTTGCAACCCACTCCCATGGTGTGACGGGCGGTGTGTACAAGGCCCGGGAACGTATTCACCGTAGCATTCTGATCTACGATTACTAGCGATTCCGACTTCATGGAGTCGAGTTGCAGACTCCAATCCGGACTACGACATACTTTATGAGGTCCGCTTGCTCTCGCGAGGTCGCTTCTCTTTGTATATGCCATTGTAGCACGTGTGTAGCCCTACTCGTAAGGGCCATGATGACTTGACGTCATCCCCACCTTCCTCCAGTTTATCACTGGCAGTCTCCTTTGAGTTCCCGGCCGAACCGCTGGCAACAAAGGATAAGGGTTGCGCTCGTTGCGGGACTTAACCCAACATTTCACAACACGAGCTGACGACAGCCATGCAGCACCTGTCTCAGAGTTCCCGAAGGCACCAATCCATCTCTGGAAAGTTCTCTGGATGTCAAGAGTAGGTAAGGTTCTTCGCGTTGCATCGAATTAAACCACATGCTCCACCGCTTGTGCGGGCCCCCGTCAATTCATTTGAGTTTTAACCTTGCGGCCGTACTCCCCAGGCGGTCGATTTAACGCGTTAGCTCCGGAAGCCACGCCTCAAGGGCACAACCTCCAAATCGACATCGTTTACAGCGTGGACTACCAGGGTATCTAATCCTGTTTGCTCCCCACGCTTTCGCACCTGAGCGTCAGTCTTCGTCCAGGGGGCCGCCTTCGCCACCGGTATTCCTCCAGATCTCTACGCATTTCACCGCTACACCTGGAATTCTACCCCCCTCTACGAGACTCTAGCTTGCCAGTTTCAAATGCAGTTCCCAGGTTGAGCCCGGGGATTTCACATCTGACTTAACAAACCGCCTGCGTGCGCTTTACGCCCAGTAATTCCGATTAACGCTTGCACCCTCCGTATTACCGCGGCTGCTGGCACGGAGTTAGCCGGTGCTTCTTCTGCGAGTAACGTCAATTGATGAACGTATTAAGTTCACCACCTTCCTCCTCGCTGAAAGTGCTTTACAACCCGAAGGCCTTCTTCACACACGCGGCATGGCTGCATCAGGCTTGCGCCCATTGTGCAATATTCCCCACTGCTGCCTCCCGTAGGAGTCTGGACCGTGTCTCAGTTCCAGTGTGGCTGGTCATCCTCTCAGACCAGCTAGGGATCGTCGCCTAGGTGAGCCATTACCCCACCTACTAGCTAATCCCATCTGGGCACATCTGATGGCAAGAGGCCCGAAGGTCCCCCTCTTTGGTCTTGCGACGTTATGCGGTATTAGCTACCGTTTCCAGTAGTTATCCCCCTCCATCAGGCAGTTTCCCAGACATTACTCACCCGTCCGCCGCTCGTCACCCAGGGAGCAAGCTCCCCCGTGCTACCGCTCGACTTGCATGTGTTAAGCCTGCCGCCAGCGTTCAATCTGAGCCATGATCAAACTCTTCAATTAAAAGCTTGATTTGCTTCCACTCGAGAAGCGATGCTCAAAGATTTACTGCATGAATTTTACTTCAGTTAGTCACTCTTCAAGACTTGATATTTTTTTGCATCCGAAGATGCTGGATATCGTCTTGTGGAGTGCCCACACAGATTGTCTGATAAATTGTTAAAGAGCAGTGAGTTAGGCGCTTTCGCTTGCTAACTCGAGGTGGCGTATATTACGCTTTCCTCTTTCAGAGTCAACCCTAATTTTCAGGATTTTTTCTCTTTCTTCCCGGTCACCGTGTGAAGTGAATCACTTGCGCCGTGTCGATGGAGGCGCATTAT
Organism: Serratia sp. SSNIH1; assembly: GCF_002935055.1. Classification (NCBI taxonomy): domain Bacteria; kingdom Pseudomonadati; phylum Pseudomonadota; class Gammaproteobacteria; order Enterobacterales; family Yersiniaceae; genus Serratia; species Serratia sp. SSNIH1. The sequence continues at coordinate 780,943 of NZ_CP026383.1, read as the reverse complement.
AGGGAGTTCCTCGCAGGCCGCAACAGGTATTTTCAGCAAAAACGATCGTTCGCTGCATTCCACAGCAAAACCCCGCCTTATACCCACTTGCACACAGTGTTATCCACAGATGCGATTTGTACGGAAAATTTACGAGCGCCACGCAAACGTTTTCGCTACAATTCCCCGCGACGAGACGATCCCCCTTTTTATGGGGGCGTTACCTGAATATGTGCCTGACCCTCCCTTTATAAGGCAAAAAACCTTCCTTATAGAGAGAACGAGGTGGACATTCACGTAACGCTCTTTAATTGCGACTCAAAGCCAAGGGATAAAACCATGCAACAACCTCGTCCAATCCGCCGGGCCCTGCTCAGCGTGTCTGACAAAGCCGGTATCGTTGAATTCGCCGAAGCGCTTTCCCAGCGCGGCGTTGAACTGCTCTCCACCGGCGGTACCGCCCGCCTGCTGGCAGACGCCGGTCTGCCCGTTACCGAAGTATCCGACTACACCGGCTTCCCGGAAATGATGGACGGACGAGTTAAGACCCTGCACCCGAAAGTTCACGGCGGTATCCTCGGCCGCCGCGGCCAGGACGACGCCGTCATGAACCAGCATGACATCAAGCCTATCGACATGGTGGTCGTCAATCTGTACCCGTTCGCCCAAACCGTGGCGCGCCCGGATTGCTCGCTGGAAGACGCGGTCGAGAATATCGATATCGGCGGCCCGACCATGGTGCGCTCCGCCGCCAAGAACCATAAAGACGTTGCCATCGTGGTGAAGAGCAGCGACTACGCCGCCATCATTACCGAGATGGACAACAACGACGGCTCTCTGCGCTATGCCACCCGCTTCGATCTCGCCATCAAGGCCTTCGAGCACACCGCCGCCTACGACAGCATGATCGCCAACTACTTCGGCGCGCTGGTGCCGGCGTACCACGGCGAGACCGAACAGCCGTCCGGCCGCTTCCCGCGTACCCTGAACCTCAACTACATCAAGAAGCAGGATATGCGCTACGGTGAGAACAGCCACCAGCAGGCCGCCTTCTATATAGAAGAAGAGGTAAAGGAAGCGTCCGTCGCGACCGCCGAGCAGCTGCAGGGCAAGGCGCTGTCCTATAACAACATCGCCGATACCGACGCCGCGCTGGAATGCGTGAAAGAGTTCGCCGAGCCGGCCTGCGTGATCGTCAAACACGCCAACCCTTGCGGCGTGGCGATCGGCGACGACATCCTGGCCGCCTACGAGCGCGCTTACCAAACCGACCCGACCTCCGCCTTTGGCGGCATCATCGCCTTTAACCGCGAGCTGGATGCCGCCACCGCGCAGGCGATCATCAGCCGCCAATTCGTGGAAGTGATCATCGCACCAAACGTCACCCAGGAAGCGCGCTCCCTGCTGGCAGCCAAGCAGAACGTGCGTGTGCTGGCCTGCGGCCAGTGGCAGCAACGCGTGGCGGGGCTGGACTTCAAACGCGTCAACGGCGGCCTGCTGGTGCAGGATCGCGATCTCGGCATGGTGACCGCCGCCGATCTGCGTGTGGTATCCGAGCGCCAGCCGACCGAACAGGAACTGCGCGACGCGCTGTTCTGCTGGAAAGTGGCCAAGTTCGTGAAATCCAATGCCATCGTTTATGCACGTGACAACATGACCATCGGCATAGGCGCCGGCCAGATGAGCCGCGTTTACTCCGCCAAGATCGCCGGCATCAAAGCAAGCGACGAAGGGCTGGAAGTGAAAGGGTCTGCCATGGCCTCCGATGCCTTCTTCCCGTTCCGCGACGGCATCGACGCCGCGGCGGCGGTCGGCATTACCTGCGTGATCCAGCCGGGCGGCTCTATCCGCGACGACGAAGTGATCGCCGCCGCCAACGAACACGGCATCGCCATGATCTTTACCGACATGCGTCACTTCCGCCATTAATTCCTTTTGCCGCGTGCGCTCCGGCGCACGCCATTCGTGGAGCCCCTGATGAACATTTTGATTATCGGCAACGGCGGGCGCGAGCACGCGCTGGCCTGGAAAGCCGCCCAGTCTCCGCTGGCGGATAAAGTCTACGTTGCGCCGGGCAATGCCGGCACCGCGCTGGAAGCCAATCTGGAAAACGTGGCGATCGCCGCCACCGACATCCCTGCGCTGGTCGCTTTCGCCCAGAGCCATGACATCGGTCTGACCATCGTCGGGCCGGAAGCGCCGCTGGTGATCGGCGTGGTCGACGCCTTTCAGGCCGTCGGCCTGAAAATCTTTGGCCCGTCGCAGGCCGCCGCGCAGCTCGAAGGCTCCAAAGCCTTCACCAAGGATTTCCTGGCGCGCCACCGCATCCCGACCGCCGAATATGAAAACTTCACCGAGGTGGAGCCGGCACTGGCCTATGTGCGCCGCAAAGGCGCACCGATCGTCATCAAGGCTGATGGCCTGGCGGCCGGTAAAGGCGTGATCGTCGCGATGACGTTGCAGGAAGCGGAAGAAGCCGTGCGTGACATGCTGGCCGGCAACGCCTTCGGCGACGCCGGTCATCGCATCGTGGTGGAAGAGTTCCTTGATGGTGAAGAGGCCAGCTTCATCGTGATGGTCGACGGCGAGAACGTGGTGCCGATGGCCACCAGCCAGGACCACAAGCGCGTCGGCGACGGCGATACCGGCCCGAACACCGGCGGTATGGGCGCCTACTCCCCGGCGCCGGTCGTGACCGACGAAATCCACCAGCGCGCCATGGATCAGGTGATTTGGCCAACGGTGCGCGGCATGGCGGCGGAAGGCAACACCTACGTCGGCTTCCTGTACGCCGGCCTGATGATCGCCGCCGATGGTCAGCCGAAGGTGATCGAATTCAACTGTCGTTTTGGCGATCCCGAAACCCAGCCCATCATGCTGCGCCTGCGTTCCGATCTGGTGGGACTGTGCCTGGCGGGCGCGGAAGGCCGCCTGAACGAGAAAAGCTCCGACTGGGACGAACGCCCTGCGCTCGGCGTAGTGCTGGCGGCCGGCGGTTATCCGGGCGACTATCGCAACGGCGAAGTTATCCAGGGATTGCCGCAGCAGGAAAGCGCCGACGGTAAGGTGTTCCATGCCGGAACGAACCTGCGAGGCAATGACGTCGTCACCAGCGGCGGCCGCGTGCTGTGCGTAACCGCGCTGGGCGACACCGTGGCTCAGGCGCAGCAACGCGCCTACCAGCTGGCCGAAGGCATTGAGTGGCCGGGCAGCTTCTGCCGCAAAGACATCGGTTATCGCGCGATTGCGCGCGGCAAGTGATTGACCGTATAAGGTCATGACGAGAGGCTCCGCAGCGCGGGGCCTTTTTTATAGCTGGTCTTCTTTCGGTTCCCAACTGCAGAAATCGTCGTTCGCTACCAGCAGCAGTTCGCTGCCTTCCGGCGCTTCCAACCAGGCGACACTCACCGGCCGGCTGCTGCTGCGGGCGCGTTTTTCGATCCAGGCGATGGCGGTGGCATCCAACCCAGGTTTTAAGCGCTGGCCGTCGCAGGTTTGCACTTCGCCCTGCATCCAACGCCCCTGCAGCAATTTGACCTTGCCGGCCCGCAGCGCATTGCTCACTTCGAGGATCCGTCGCGCCTGATATTGGTACAGGGCGATTTCATCACGGGTCAGCGGTTCGCGGCGTGTCGCCAGCTGGCGCTGCATAAAGCTCACCGTGCCGTCATCGGCAAAGCGCAGTTGAATGGAATCTCGATCGCCGTCGGCGTCATTGCGTTTGATTTGGCGCAGCACGTCGCCCTGATAGGTGTACAACGTGGTGATGGTACCCGGCCCCCGGTAGGGGCTATAGACGCTGACCAGCACCTGCGGGCGATGTTGCTCATCGTCTTTACGCCACAGGCGTATCACGCCCTGATCGGCCACAAAGCCGCTGGCGGTAAAGCTGGGAATATCGGAATGGAAACTGCAGGCGCTCAGACCGAGGGCGATGCCGGCGGCCATGAGCACCCGACGAGTAAACAAAAGGGGCGCCATCGCCCCTCTGTTTAATCTTTTCACCGAGGCGCGGTCTTATTTAACAGCGTCTTTCAGTGCTTTGCCAGAAACGAACGCAGGCACGTTGGCTGCTGCGATTTTGATTTCTTTGCCAGTCTGCGGGTTGCGGCCAGTGCGCTCGCTACGATGGTTTACTTTGAAAGTACCGAAGCCAACCAATTGTACTGCATCACCTTCTTTCAGAGACTCAGTAATAGCAGCCAGGGTGGATTCCAGAGCCAGTTTAGCTTGTGCTTTGGAAAGGTCAGCCTTGTCCGCGATTACATCAATCAGTTGAGTCTTGTTCATAAGTTATCCTTACAGTGTGTTTATCGTTTGCAAAGCATCGAGTGCGACGGATATGCCGATTGACAGCACTCTCCTGCATACACGCACCGATAGCCACTTTTTTTACGCCCCCCAAATGTAGACCAGACAGGGTGCGGATGTGAAGCCTTAAGGCATGACAAATCAGGCGTTAAATCACGTTTTGTTGCCTTATTGCGCTAAATTTATCCCGATGTTGCTGACACCCGCCTCTCGCAGGTCGGATCGCAGCCCCTTGATCAGGTCGATATCGCGCTCTTCACAGGCGTCCAACAGGCGGAAAATTTCCCATTGAATGTCCCATTCTTCCTCTACCGCAGGCAAACTTTCCAACTCTTCGTCGGTCATTTCCTTACCGGCTTGGGTCATTTCCAACATCGCCACGGTGCGAATCGATGTTTCGCTGATGGCGATGGCGTGCTCCAGCGTCTCCCCGCCGAGCCGCGAATGGATCAGTTCCCCTAATGCGATACAGGCATCAATTGCCGGGTAAACGCCGTAAAGATCGTAATCTTCCGCCGACGGAATCGCCTCTTCCAACTTCTCGAGCTGGCTGTCGAAGTTGACCTTGGCATCCTTCACTACCAGCGTTTCCCACACCAAATCCAGAATGCGGCGATAAACCGCCGGATCGCCGAACTCGGTCTGTTTGCAGAACATCTGGTAATTCGGGTACATACGCTCGCACAAACTGGCCATAAAGGTCAAATGTTGCCAGGCCTCGAGCCGTTCCAGGCGTAAATGAATCGGGTTACGTAGCATGCTTTACTCTCTTACGCGTTATCTGCGGCGCAGTGTACCCGAAATCGCTCATGGCGACACCTCCGGATGCTGCTGCAACCACCGCTGAAACGCCGGACGACGCGATGCGATGGCGTCGGCCCAGCGGGTCGGCTCGGGTAAACGGTAGCCCGCCATGCAGCGTTGCACCCACGCCAGCGCGCTGTCGGCGCCCACGCGATGCCCGGTGGAGATGAACAGCGGGTTGCAACGCGCCTTGCTGCGCCACACCCAGCCCAGCTGTTCACCCTTATCTTCCAACGGCGCCAGCGCGCCGACGGCGGCGTCCAGCGGTGCAAATTTGCCGCACAGGCGCTTCTTGGCCACGCCGACAGTCGGCACATCGACCAGCAGGCCGAAATGGCTGGCGACGCCGAGACGCCGCGGATGCGAAATACCGTGCCCGTCGACGAAGATCAGCCCCGGTTTCTGCTGCAGCTGCGCCCAGGCGGCCAACAGCGCCGGGTATTCGCGAAACGACAGGAAGCCCGGGATGTAGGGCATGACGGTGGCGATACGTGCCACCTGATACTCCACCAGCTCCAGCGACGGATAGCGCAGAATGGCGATGGCGGCGCGCGTCACCGCCCCCTCTTGTTCGAAGCCCACGTCGGCGCCGGCGATGAAGGCCGGCGGTTCGGCCGGCAGATCGTCGTAGCGAATGACTTCAGCCGCGCGCCGCAGCTGTTCGGCGCGCAGGGCCGCCATATCGGTCACATCGGATCCTTAACGGTGGTATTTCGCCGAGTGCGCGTGTACCGCCTCGACGAAGGCGCCGGCGTGCTCCGGCGGCACATCCTGATGGATGCCGTGGCCCAGGTTGAACACATGGCCGTTGCCGTGGCCAAAACCGGCCAGAATGGTCTCCACCTCTTCTGCGATACGCGCCGGGGAGGCATACAGCATCGACGGATCCATATTGCCCTGCAGCGCCACTTTGTCGCCGACGCGCCGACGCGCGTCGGCGATGTCGGTGGTCCAATCCAGCCCCAACGCATCGCAGCCGGTGGCGGCCATCGCCTCCAGCCACTGCCCGCCGCCTTTGGTGAACAGCGTCACCGGCACGCGGCGGCCGTCGTTTTCACGCAGCAACCCGTCGACGATCTTGTGCATGTAGTGCAAAGAGAACTCGCGGTAATCGCGCCCGGTCAGTACGCCGCCCCAGGTGTCGAACACCATCACCGACTGCGCGCCGGCTTTAATCTGGGCATTGAGGTACAGGATCACGCTGTCCGCCAGCTTGTCCAGCAACAGGTGCAGCGTGGCCGGTTCGGCATACATCATCTTCTTCAGCTTGGTGAAGGCTTTGCTGCTGCCGCCTTCGACCATATAAGTCGCCAGCGTCCACGGGCTGCCGGAGAAACCGATCAGCGGCACTTCGCCCTTCAGCTCGCGGCGAATGGTACGCACCGCGTTCATCACATAACCCAGCTCCACTTCCGGATCGAACACCGGCAGCTTGTCGACGTCGGCGCGGCAGGTCACGGGGGAGCTGAAACGCGGGCCTTCGCCGGCTTCAAAGTACAGGCCGAGCCCCATGGCGTCGGGAATGGTGAGAATGTCGGAGAACAGGATGGCGGCGTCCAGCGCATAGCGGCGCAGCGGCTGCAGCGTGACCTCGCAGGCCAGCTCCGCGTTCTTGCACAGCGACATGAAATCACCGGCCTGGGCGCGGGTCGCCTTGTACTCCGGTAAATAACGACCGGCCTGACGCATCATCCATACGGGGGTCACATCCACCGGCTGGCGCAGCAGCGCGCGCAGGTAGCGATCGTTCTTCAACTCAGTCATTTATGGGGCTCCCTTAATAATCTGCCGGCCATTGTACATTATTCTGCCCGGCACAGCGCCACGGTGTCCTCAATCAACCGGCGCGCCACGGTGCCGGGCGGCGGCAACAGCGGCAGCTGGTCGTAGCGATACCAGCCGGCGTTGAGCAGCTCCTTGGGATCGTGGCGAATGTCACCCTGATGGTAATCGGCCATAAAGGCCATCATCAGCGAGTGTGGGAACGGCCACGGTTGTGAAGTGACGTAGCGCAGGTTCTTGATTTCAATATTGCTCTCTTCCATCACTTCGCGCACCACCGCCTGCTCCAGCGTTTCGCCCACTTCGACGAAGCCGGCCAGCACCGTGTGGATACCGCCGCGATGGCGCACGTGTTGCGCCAGCAGGATCTGATCGTCGCGCCGAATGGCGACGATCACGCAGGGTGCAATCTGCGGGTAGTACCGCTCTTTGCAGTGGCCGCACAGACAGGCGCTTTCGGTGCGGCTGAGGTGCATTTCATGGCCGCAATAGCCGCAGTAGCGATGAGAGCGGTAGAAATCCGCCAGCTGCACGCCGCGCCCGGCAAGCTGGAACAGACCGCGATCCTGATCCAACAACTGACGCACCGATCCCATCTCCCGCGGCATCGCCTGGCGCACCAGCCAAACCGGCGCGCCCTCCCATTCACCGATGGTGCGCGCCATGTGGCCCTGCAGCCCGAGGGCGGCGGCCTTCCCCGACGGCAATTCACCGTTTGGTAACCAAAGTTTGCTTTCATGGCTGACGATCCACCAGCCGTTTTCATTGCCCGTTAATGCAAGTTCCATATCGTTGTTGCACAACCTCAGCTTCACTGGCACTCTACAAATCGGCTTTGTTACATTTTAATAACTTACCGGTTACTTTTATTACTTACACGGAGTCAAACATGCTCAACCGTTTGGAAAGGCTGACTCAGCGCGTTGGCGGTAGTAATGAATTAGTTGATCAATGGCTTCAGGCCCGCAAACAGTTGCTGGTCGCCTACTGCACGCTGGTAGGCCTCAAACCGAATAAAGAAAAGCATACGCCGCTGAATGAAAAAGCGCTGGAGAACTTTTGCCACAACCTGGTGGATTACCTCTCCGCAGGGCATTTTCATATCTATGACAGAATTATCAAACAAGTGGAAGGCGCGGCCAGTCCGAAAATGTCGCTGGCGGTGAACATCTACCCCAAGCTGTGGGCCAATACCGAACAGATCATGGCGTTCCACGATCGCTATACCGAAGTGGATATCGATCAGGAGATTTGTCTGGAATTCCACCAGGCCCTGTCGGATATCGGCGAAACGCTGGCGGCACGCTTTGCGCTGGAAGATAAGCTGATCCTGCTGGAAGCGGAGGCCGCGCAGCAACCGCTGCCGGACCAGGCGCTGGATCCCGCGCGTTAAAATTTTATAGTTTTTTTTCTTATCCCTCCTATACTGGGGGGCATCTTGTCGGAGTGCCTAGCGCCTGATTTGTTCATCGAATCAGCCAGGCTGAGACCGTTAATTCGGGATCCGCGGAACCTGATCGGGTTAATACCCGCGAAGGGAACAAGAGTAATCTATCGCCACAGGCACGGCCTTCCCCTTGCGGGCGCCCTGCCTTATCGGCCACCATCATTACTCCCTCCGAGCTCCAGACAAGCAACTTTCCCAACCCAACACACTGGTAGGAACTTGCTATGTCTAACGTTAATCCACCGCGCGCCCGTAAAGCGCAACGCGAAGCCGCCCAGCAGTTTATCGACACCCTGCAAGGCATGGCTTTCCCGAACTCACGCCGCATCTATCTCCAGGGCTCGCGCAGCGATATCCAGGTGCCTATGCGCGAAATTCAGCTCAGCCCGACCCTGGTCGGCGGCAGCAAAGACACCCCACAGTATGAACCCAACGAGGCGATCCCGGTGTATGACACCGCCGGCCCCTACGGCGATCCGCAGGCCGAGCTCGACGTGCACGCCGGCCTGGCCAAGCTGCGTGCCGGCTGGATCGACGCGCGCGGCGATACCGCCACCCTAAGCGGCGCCAGTTCCGGCTTTACCCAACAGCGGCTGGCGGACGAGGGGCTGGATCACCTGCGCTTCGAACATCTGCCGCTGCCGCGCAGGGCGCTGCCGGGCAAGTGCGTGACCCAGCTGCACTATGCCCGCGCCGGTATCGTCACCCCAGAGATGGAGTTCATCGCCATCCGTGAAAACATGGGGCGCGAGCGCATTCGCGGCGAGGTGCTGCGCCACCAGCATCCGGGCCAAAGCTGGGGCGCCAACCTGCCGGACAACATCACGCCGGAGTTCGTGCGTCAGGAAGTGGCCGCCGGCCGCGCCATCATTCCCGCCAACATCAACCATCCAGAAGCAGAGCCGATGATCATCGGCCGCAATTTCCTGGTGAAGGTGAACGCCAATATCGGCAACTCGGCGGTCACGTCGTCGATCGAAGAAGAGGTGGAGAAGCTGGTGTGGTCCACCCGCTGGGGCGCGGACACCGTGATGGATCTCTCTACCGGCCGCTATATTCACGAAACCCGCGAGTGGATCCTGCGCAACAGCCCGGTGCCCATCGGCACCGTGCCGATCTACCAGGCACTGGAGAAGGTCAACGGCGTGGCGGAAAACCTCACCTGGGCGATGTTCCGCGATACGCTGCTGGAACAGGCGGAGCAAGGGGTCGACTACTTCACCATCCACGCCGGCGTGCTGCTGCGCTACGTGCCGATGACCGCCAAACGCCTGACCGGCATCGTATCGCGCGGTGGCTCGATCATGGCCAAATGGTGTCTGTCGCACCATCAGGAAAACTTCCTCTATCAGCACTTCCGTGAAATCTGCGAGATCTGCGCCGCCTACGACGTTTCGCTGTCGCTCGGCGACGGCCTGCGCCCCGGCTCGATTCAGGACGCCAACGACGAAGCCCAGTTTGCCGAGCTGCATACGCTGGGCGAGCTGACCAAAATTGCCTGGGAATACGACGTGCAGGTGATGATCGAAGGCCCGGGCCACGTGCCGATGCAGATGATCCGCCGCAACATGACTGAAGAGCTGAAACACTGCCACGAAGCGCCGTTCTACACCCTCGGCCCGCTGACCACCGATATCGCCCCGGGCTATGACCATTTCACCTCCGGCATCGGCGCGGCAATGATCGGCTGGTTAGGCTGCGCCATGCTGTGTTACGTCACGCCGAAAGAGCACCTCGGCCTGCCGAACAAAGAAGACGTCAAGCAGGGCCTGATCACCTATAAGATCGCCGCTCACGCCGCCGATCTGGCCAAAGGCCATCCGGGCGCGCAGATCCGCGATAACGCCATGTCCAAGGCGCGTTTCGAATTCCGCTGGGAGGATCAGTTCAATCTGGCGCTCGATCCGGCCACCGCGCGCGCCTATCACGACGAAACCCTGCCGCAGGAATCCGGCAAGGTCGCCCACTTCTGCTCAATGTGCGGGCCGAAATTCTGCTCGATGAAGATTTCGCAGGAGGTGCGCGACTACGCCGCCGCCCAGGAGGCCACCAAGCCGATCGAAGTGCAGCTGACCGGCATGGAGAAAATGTCCGCCGAGTTCCGCGCCCGCGGCAGCGAGCTGTATCACAGCGCCGGCACCCTGCAAGAGGAGACAAGCAATGACTGATATCACGCCCCCCTTCCCGGCTACGTCCCACAAACTGGGGCTTTACCCGGTCGTCGACAGCGTGGAATGGATCGCTCGTCTGCTGGAGGCCGGCGTCACCACGATCCAGCTGCGCATCAAGGATCTGCCGGATGAGCAGGTCGAAGAGGACATCGCTGCCGCCATCGCGCTGGGCCGGCGTTATCAAGCACGACTGTTCATCAACGACTACTGGCGGCTGGCGATCAAGCACGGCGCCTACGGCGTGCATCTGGGCCAAGAAGATCTCGATACCACCGATCTGGCGGCCATTCACCGCGCCGGGCTGCGGCTCGGCGTGTCCACCCATGACGACGCGGAGCTGGCGCGCGCGCTGGCGGTGAAACCCTCCTACATCGCGCTGGGGCACATCTTCCCCACCCAAACCAAAGACATGCCTTCGGCGCCGCAGGGGCTGACGGAGTTGAAACGCCACATCGCCGGCCTGGCGGATTACCCGACGGTGGCGATCGGCGGGATCAGCATCGATCGCGTACCGGCGGTGCTGGCGTGCGGCGTCGGCAGCGTGGCGGTGGTCAGCGCCATCACCCAGGCGCCGGACTGGCGTGCGGCGACGGCCGAGCTGCTGCGGCTGATCGAAGGCGAGGGCCCAAACGATGCTTAACGATCAGGAATTCCTGCGCTACAGCCGCCAGCTGCTGCTGGAGGACGTCGGCCCGGAAGGCCAGGAGAGGCTCAAGCGCGCCACGGTGCTGATCGTCGGTTTGGGCGGGCTCGGTTCCCCGGCTTCGCTGTATCTGGCCGCCGCCGGCGTCGGCACGCTGCTGTTGGCCGACGACGACCAGCTGCACGTCACCAACCTGCAGCGGCAAATCCTCTACCGCAGCGCCGATACCGCCACCGGCAAGGCGGCGCTGGCGCAACGCCATCTGCAGGCGCTGAATCCGTTGGTGGAATCCATCCCGCTGGCGCAGCGGCTGGAGGGGCAAACGCTGCGCGACGCGGTCGCCCGCGCCGATCTGGTGCTGGACTGCTGCGACAATATGGCGACCCGTCATGAGGTCAATGCCGCCTGCATCGCCGCCGCCAAGCCGCTGATCAGCGGCAGCGCGGTCGGTTTCAGCGGCCAGCTGCTGGTGCTCGAGCCGCCCTATGCGCACGGCTGCTACGCCTGCCTGTACCCGGAGCAGGAAGAACCGCAGCGCAACTGCCGCACCGCCGGGGTACTCGGCCCGGTGGTCGGCGTGATCGGCACCCTGCAAGCGCTGGAGGCCATCAAGATGCTGTCCGGCATGCCTTGCTCCCTCAGCGGTAAACTGCGGCTGTTCGACGGCAAGCAGCAGAGCTGGAGCACACTGCAACTGAGCCAGGCCCGCGCCTGCCCGGTATGCGGAGGCGCGGCATGAAAATCCGTCTGAACGACCAACTGCTGGAGCTGGCGCAGCCGCTCAGCGTCGCCGCCCTGCTGACCCAGCTGGAACGCCACCAGCCGGGCACCGCGCTGGCTATCAATCAAACCATCATCCCGCGCGCCGACTGGGCCGACCATCAGGTGCAGGACGGTGACGACATTTTGCTGTTTCAAGCGATCGCCGGAGGCTGACATGCTGAAAATCGCCGATACCACTTTTACCTCGCGCCTGTTCACCGGCACCGGCAAGTTCGCCACCCCGGCGTTGATGCTGGAGGCGCTGGCGGCCTCCGGCTCACAGCTGGTGACCATGGCCATGAAGCGCGTCGATCTGCGCGGCGGCAACGACGCCATTTTGGCGCCGCTGCAGCAGTTGGGCGCCCGGTTGCTGCCCAACACCTCCGGCGCCAAAACCGCCGCCGAAGCGGTGTTCGCCGCCCGGCTGGCGCGTGAAGCGCTCGGCACCCACTGGGTGAAGCTGGAGATCCATCCCGATGTGAAATACCTGCTGCCGGATCCGATAGAAACGTTGAAGGCGGCGGAAACGCTGGTGAAAGACGGTTTTGTGGTGCTGCCCTACTGCGGCGCCGATCCGGTGCTGTGCAAACGGCTGGAAGAGGTGGGCTGTGCGGCGGTGATGCCGCTCGGCGCCCCTATCGGCTCCAACCGCGGTCTGCGCACCCGTGACTTCCTCGAGATCATCATCGAGCAGGCCAAGGTGCCGGTGGTGGTCGACGCCGGCATCGGCGCGCCGAGCCACGCGCTGGAAGCGATGGAACTGGGCGCCGACGCGGTGCTGGTGAATACCGCCATCGCCGTGGCGCACGACCCGGTGCAAATGGCGCGGGCGTTTCGCCTGGCGCTGGAGGCCGGCGAGCTGGCGCGCAGCGCCGGATTGGGCGCTAGCCAGCGCGGTGCGGCCGCCTCAAGCCCGCTGACCGCCTTCCTCAGCCAGCCGGAGGAGGCACAGTGATGGGCGACGATTTCAGTAGCCGCTGGCAACAGCTGGATTGGGACGACATTACGCTGCGCATCAACGGCAAAACCGCACGCGACGTGGAACGCGCGTTGAACGCCGACAAGCTGACGCGCGACGACTTTATGGCGCTGATCTCTCCCGCCGCCGCGCCGTATCTGGAACCGCTGGCGCAGCGCGCGCAGCAGCTGACCCGTCAGCGCTTCGGCAACGTCATCAGCTTCTATGTGCCGCTGTACCTCTCTAACCTGTGTGCCAACGACTGCACCTACTGTGGCTTTTCGATGAGCAACCGCATCAAGCGCAAAACGCTCGATGCGGCGGAGATCGCACGCGAGTGCGAAGCCATCAAGGCGCTGGGGTTCGAACACTTGTTGCTGGTCACCGGCGAGCATCAGACCAAGGTTGGCATGGACTATTTCCGTCAGCACATTCCGGCGATCCGCCGCCACTTCAGCTCGCTGATGATGGAAGTTCAGCCGCTGGCGCAGGACGAGTACGCCGAACTGAAAGCGCTGGGCCTGGACGGCGTGCTGGTGTATCAGGAAACCTACCATCCGGCCACCTATCTGCAGCACCATCTGCGCGGCCAGAAGCAGGATTTCCATTGGCGTCTGGCCACGCCGGATCGCCTGGGGCGCGCCGGGATCGACAAGATCGGCCTCGGCGCGTTGATCGGCCTGTCCAACAGCTGGCGCACCGACTGTTACCTGCTGGCGGAACATCTGTTCTACCTGCAGCAAACCTACTGGCAGAGCCGCTACTCGATCTCGTTCCCGCGCCTGCGCCCCTGCGCCGGCGGCATTGAGCCGGCGTCGATCATGAGCGAGCCTCAGCTGGTGCAGCTGATCTGCGCCTTCCGGCTGTTCGCGCCGGACGTTGAGCTGTCGCTGTCTACGCGTGAGTCGCCGTACTTCCGCGATCATATGATCCCGGTAGCGATCAACAGCGTCAGCGCCGGATCCAAGACGCAGCCCGGCGGCTATGCCGACGACGTACCGCCGGAGTTGGAACAGTTCGAGCCGCACGACGGCCGCACGCCGCAGCAGGTCGCCGAGGCCATCAGCAATGCCGGGCTGCAGCCGGTGTGGAAAGACTGGGACGATTATCTGGGACGCAGCGCGCAATAAGCGGCAACGTTTACCGCCGCGTGAAGAAAACGCTGGAACGACCGCGCAATGCCAAACGGTGGCGCTGGCGCCGGCAGGCCCGCCGGCTATAGTGGCCTTGCCGGCCGCCAAACCCGGCGCCGGCCGGGGCCGTCTCCCTCTCGATGGCCCCGCCTTATCCCATCCCGGATCGCGCCGGAGATTCTCCTGCGCGACACCGGGCCCTCGTCCGCGGCAACGCGCATATGGCATATCGCAGCCTGTAAGGGTGTACGGACAGGTTGTCTTGTCGGCTAAAGGACATGTGGCATAACGGTGCTCGGCACTCACTCAGCGGTGAGACTCAGAGGACGCTGTTGCGGTAGAAAAGTGAGGAAAGAGGAAAAAGAAGGTACAGCGACGAAGAGAGGTTCGAGTAGTCATCCCCGGTGCTGCCAATGGCCCTGGTGTTGGCCGCGGATCTTTTTGCCGCCTGCTCCCTGCTTACGGACAAGAGCAGGCGGTTTATTTTGTGAGACTGGCACCCCCCCAGGACGCGAATCACACAGTATGTGCGCTAATTAACCACATAAACGGTTAAATGTGAATGTCTTTTGAGTGTTTTTTTATTTATTATCGAGTGTTTTATGAGTTTGCCAAGGAAAATCAAACTGATATCGCCGCAAGCTCCGGAGCATCATCTATAATCCAGCACGGGTTCTTGCGCAGGTTTTTCAGCGCTCGCGGTCAACATCAAAAAAGCCAAGGTTGTCATGAAGAAAACGCCAAATTACATCGATGCAATCAGCGCGTTGCTCACTCTGAAAGGAGTTGGCGACAGAAAGCATGCCTCCACGATGGCCAACATACTGAACCTTCAATACAACAGCGCCAAACAGAAACTGGATGGCAAAAGAGGCATTACCCTCGATGAAGTCAAAAAGGTTTTCCAGTATTTCAACGAGCCCTTTGCCGGCCAAAGGACGCATAACGGCGTCTTTATCATGAACAGCATTCACAAGCGCTGCAACATTGAGGTCGACGAGTGCCCGGTCACGCAAGCGGACAACGACGAAACCTACGCCTACAAAAAAGACGATCTTTTTATCATCAGCACCAATCGGGAACATGCCGCCGATGCTCCGCTATACAAAGTCAACAAGATAGACTTCCTGCCGGCCCCGCGTATCGCGATCCTGGATAATGACGGCGATATTCTCGAACTGTTGAAGAAGATCGCCAGCCGATACGGCATCGAGACTGAGACCTTTCAGACGGCGGACGCCATGCTGGCCGCGCTGGAACAGCAGTCCTTTGAGGCGTTTATTCTGGACTGGCTGTTGGATTTCGGCGAGACCTCCGAACGCGTCGTGAAAAAAATTAAAGACGTTCTCGATCCGCACGCCCGCATTATTATTCTGACCGGCCAGCTGAATCACTACGAGAAAAACATCGGCGATATGATCCTGTACTATGACGTGCACCTGGTGGAAAAACCGACCAAGCCGCTGATTATCTCCTCGCTGCTGCTGTCGAATCTATTCTTTAATTAGTTTGACCGGGATGCGGATCAAAAACGATGAGCCCACTCCTTCGACGGATTTGGCTTTAATGGTGCCTTTCATCGTCGTGACGTAATTTTTGATAATGGTCAGCCCCAGCCCCAACCCCTGCCGCGTTTCCCTTTCCACCCCCTGATTGAACGCCTTATATAACCTATCCAGGTTATCGACGTTAAACCCGATGCCGGTATCTTTTACCCGCAAATACAGGTTGCCGTGGCACAGCTTCACATTGAGGGTAACCACGCCCCGGTGGGTAAATTTGTCCGCGTTGCTGAGCAGGTTGGCCAATATTCGGTAGAGCTTGTATTTATCAGAACCAATCAGGCCGGCATAAGACGAACGGTGAATCACGAGGCGATTGCCGCGCCCGGCGCCGATGCCGGTTACGGCATCGTCCACCACCTCATTCAGCCGGAAGGTAGAAATATTGATTTTAACTTCTCCCATCTCAAGCCGAGAATAATCCATCACCTCGCGCGTTTGTTCGGCGATCTTATTACCGTGATAGGAGATCAGGCGGGCTTCTTTTTTCAACTCTTCCTGCGCCAGCTCGTGTTCCATGATATCTGCGGCAATGACGATGGCCTGGGTCGAGCCGGCGATCTCGTGGTAGATGGAAGAAATAAAGATGTTCTTGTTCTTGATGATCTCTTTCAACGAGAAGGCATTCCTCAGCACCAGGAACATCATCAGGAACACCAAAATCAGCGAAAAGAGGGCGAACATCTCGGCTTTACTCGAGTTGTCCTGAATGATGCCTTTCACTTCGGTAAAGTTTTTAATCTGTATCCGATAAATAATTTCCTGGATATCGACCAGCGTACCCTCGATATCATCCATATAAGAGAGAATGTCCCCCTTGTTTTTCTGCCCCACCAGCAAGCCGGTGGAGAGATCGTCCAACACGCGGTACTGCTGCTTCAACAGCGCAACATTCTTGATGAACTCGTCGTCGTAATAAAAAGAGTCGCTGAAGGTCGAACGGCTCTCCAGGATCTGAATCTTAGAGTAGAAGATTTTCTTTTTGATCTGGAAGGCGTCGTAGTCGTTGTTTTCACTGAGCAGCAGCGCGGTTTTGGTCCTTTCAAACGCCAGAAAAAGGATCTCGGCCACCGAGTAGTTGTCCAGATTGGGCTCGATTTGCTTGTAGCGCTCTTTTACGCCGCCGAAGTTAATGGCAATCAACAAAATCAATAAGGAGAAGATGGCAACCAACGCGATAAGAGTACCGATCAGTTTTTTGCTCATCTTATTTCAGCTCCAGCCGTTTAACTTGCCAGACGGTTTTCGCATTCACATCCAGGTTATTCAGCTCGGCGTAGCCATCGCGCGGATAAATAATGGCGAACGGCCCCAGCTCCCCAACGTCTATCGGCTTACCACCGCGCTGATAGGCGACGATCACGCGGTATTTAATCATCTCGTCAATCGGCATCGAGTAGGAGTAATCGTCCCAGGCGAAAGCACGCACCGACTGGCCTTTCAGGTGATAGGCTTTCACCAGCTCGGCAAACTCAACGCCGGTAAACGTATCTTCCGGGGTGAAATTGGTCGAGGTTTTAATCGTGTGCACCGGCATTGTCTCCAGCATCTGCCGGGTTATCTTGATCTTCTCGCCGTCGAGCGGTTTCAGGTAAAAATAGTCAACGGCCGCATACAGCGGTGCGCTGAACAGCGAAAGCAGCAGTAACGTCATCAATCCTTTGATTGTCATTATTCACCCTCTTTACGTTTCACCAGTTCAGCCTGGCCAAACTCATCCTGCCCGACCACGGCCCAGCCGTGATGTTGATAAAAGCCTTCGGCTTTGGAGCCAGGATCGGTGGTTAAGTGGATAGCTTCAGCGCCGTGCTCAAACATCCAGTGAGTGACCCGGGCCAGCAAGGCGGAGCCGATCCCCTTCGACTGGTATTCCGGCTTCACGAACAGACCACCGATCAGCGGTTCAGGGATGAATAGCCCGAAGCCAACGCCGGCATAGTCGTCGCCATGCTTGCAGATCCAGCCGCCGCCCTGGTTGATGTCCTCCAGCGCCTGTTTGCGCTGCAGGTACTGGATCTGATGCGGGTGCAGCAGGTTTTCTTCAACGGAAAAGCGGATCTCATACAGGTAAGGCAGGTGTTGCGCCGTCAATTTTTCGAAGGTAATGAGGCTGTCCATGTTCGCACTGTCCTTGGTTGTCTGGTAAAAAGCGCCGGTCAATTTCTGCTGTAACCATAGTAGCAAAGTTTGCTCGGCCCCGGCATGAGGCGAAAAAAAACCGCCCCCGAGGGAGCGGTTTATCTGGCGATGGGCCCGGCATGCCGGGCCCGCGGCGCGGATGACGATTACTCGTCGTCGCTGCCGCCCAGGCCTGCGTTGAGCAGCTCGGCCAGGTTAGCCGTCGCTTCTTCCGCGCTGACTTGCGGAACAACCGGCGCTTCACCCTGAGCACGACGACGCATGCGATCCTGATGATAAGCGTAACCGGTACCGGCTGGGATCAGACGGCCCACGATGACGTTCTCTTTCAGGCCACGCAGTTCATCACGCTTGCCGGCTACGGCAGCTTCGGTCAGAACGCGCGTCGTTTCCTGGAACGATGCAGCGGAGATGAAGGACTCGGTCGCCAAGGAAGCCTTGGTGATACCCAGCAGATCGCGCGAGAAGGTTGCCGCAATTTTACCTTCAGCTTCCAGCTGACGGTTGGCAATCTTGACGCGAGACACTTCAGCCTGCTCGCCTTCCAGGAACTCGGAGCCACCAGCGCTAACGATGGTGCCTTTACGCAGCATCTGACGAACGATAACTTCGATGTGCTTATCGTTAATCTTAACGCCTTGCAGACGGTAAACTTCCTGCACTTCGTTGGTGATGTAGCGGGTAACCGCATGCACACCACGCAGACGCAGAATGTCGTGCGGAGACTCTGGGCCGTCGGAAACGACGTCACCACGTTCCACCACTTCGCCTTCGAACACGTTGAGCTGACGCCATTTCGGAATCATCTCTTCGTAAGCGTCGCTGCCGTCCAGCGGAGAGATCACCAGGCGACGTTTGCCTTTGGTCTCTTTACCGAACGAGATAATCCCGCTGATTTCAGCCAGGATTGCCGGCTCTTTCGGACGACGTGCTTCGAACAGGTCGGCAACGCGCGGCAGACCACCGGTAATATCCTTGGTACCGCCGGATTCCTGAGGAATACGCGCCAGGGTATCACCCGCACCGATCTGAATGCCGTCTTCCAGCTGAACGATCGCTTTGCCCGGCAGGAAGTATTGAGCAGGCATATCGGTGCCTGGGATCAATACGTCTTCGCCCTGAGCGTCAACGATTTTCAGTGCCGGACGCAGATCTTTACCGCTACCGGTACGCTCTGCGCTGTCCAGAACTACCAGAGAAGACAAACCGGTCAGTTCGTCGGTCTGGCGAGTAATGGTCTGGCCGTCAACCATGTCCGCGAAGCGAATGAAGCCGCTGACTTCACTGATGACCGGCATGGTGTGCGGATCCCAGTTAGCAACGGTTTCGCCGCCGTTAACTTCTTCACCGTCGCCTTTGCCCATCACGGCACCGTAAGGCACCTTGTAGCTTTCTTTGGTACGGCCGAATTCGTCGATCAGTTTCAGTTCGGTGTTACGCGAGGTGATCACCAGCTTGCCCGCAGCGTTCATAACGAACTTCGCGTTGCTCAGCTTGAGGCTACCCTTGTTTTTCACCTGGATGCTGGATTCAGCAGCCGCACGAGATGCCGCACCACCGATGTGGAACGTACGCATCGTCAGCTGTGTACCCGGCTCACCGATGGACTGTGCCGCGATAACGCCGATGGCTTCACCTTTGTTGATGATGTGGCCACGTGCCAGGTCGCGACCGTAGCAGTTTGCACACACACCAAAGTCGGTTTCACAGCTCACCACGGAACGGACTTTAACACTGTCGACAGAGTTCTCTTCCAACAGGTCACACGCCTTCTCGTTAAGCAGGGTGTTGCGTGGCACCAGAATGTCCGCCGTACCCGGCTTGAGGACGTCTTCTGCCGTCACACGGCCCAGAACGCGTTCACGCAGTGGCTCTTTCACGTCGCCACCTTCGATAACCGGAGTCATCAGGATGCCGTCGTGGGTGCCACAGTCGTCTTCGGTCACCACCAGATCCTGCGCCACGTCAACCAGACGACGGGTCAGATAACCGGAGTTCGCGGTTTTCAGTGCGGTATCCGCCAGACCTTTACGAGCACCGTGGGTGGAGATGAAGTACTGGAGTACGTTCAGACCTTCACGGAAGTTCGCGGTGATTGGCGTTTCGATGATGGAGCCGTCCGGCTTCGCCATCAGACCACGCATACCGGCCAGCTGACGAATCTGAGCGGCGGAACCACGCGCACCGGAGTCGGCCATCATAAAGATGCTGTTGAAGGAAACTTGCTGTTCCACTTCGCCGTCACGGTTAACCACGTCTTCTACCGACAGGTTTTCCATCATCGCTTTCGCAACGCGTTCGTTCGCTGCAGCCCAGATATCGATCACTTTGTTGTAGCGTTCGCCGGCGGTAACCAGACCAGACTGGAACTGCTCCTGGATCTCGGCAACTTCGGTTTCCGCTTCTTCGATGATCTCCGCTTTCTTGGCCGGGATTACCATGTCGTCGATACCTACGGAAGCGCCGGAACGGGCTGCGTAAGCAAAACCGGTGTACATGATCTGGTCAGCAAAGATAACGGTCGGCTTCAGGCCCAGGATGCGGTAACAGGTGTTCAGCATCTTGGAGATCGCTTTCTTGCCCAATGGCTGGTTAACGATCGAGTACGGCAGACCTTTCGGTACGATCATCCACAGGATGGCGCGGCCGATGGTGGTGTCGATGATGCTGGTCTGAGAAGTCCATTCGCCTTCGGCGTTTTTGACGTCTTCGGTGATACGCACTTTAACGCGCGCATGCAGCGACGCCAGGCCGGCGCGGTAAACACGCTCAGCTTCTTTGGAACCGTTCAGTACCATGCCTTCGCCCTTGGCGTTAACACAGTCGCGGGTCATGTAGTACAGACCCAGTACAACGTCCTGAGAAGGAACGATGATTGGCTCGCCGTTCGCTGGGGACAGGATGTTGTTGGTGGACATCATCAGCGCACGCGCTTCCAGCTGGGCTTCCAGCGTCAGCGGTACGTGAACAGCCATCTGGTCACCGTCGAAGTCGGCGTTATAGGCCGCACAAACCAGCGGGTGCAGCTGGATCGCTTTACCTTCGATCAGAACCGGTTCAAACGCCTGGATACCCAAACGGTGCAGGGTTGGTGCACGGTTCAGCAGTACCGGGTGTTCGCGGATCACTTCGTCCAGGATATCCCAAACGACGGCTTCTTCACGCTCAACCATTTTCTTGGCGGCTTTGATGGTGGTGGCCAAGCCACGCAGCTCCAACTTGCCGTAGATGAACGGTTTGAACAGCTCCAGCGCCATCTTCTTAGGCAGACCGCACTGATGCAGACGCAGGTATGGACCTACGGTGATTACGGAACGGCCGGAGTAGTCAACGCGTTTACCGAGCAGGTTCTGACGGAAACGACCCTGCTTACCTTTGATCATGTCGGCCAAAGATTTCAGAGGACGTTTGTTGGAACCGGTGATGGCACGACCGCGACGGCCGTTATCCAGCAGGGCGTCTACCGCTTCTTGCAGCATACGCTTTTCGTTGCGCACGATGATGTCAGGCGCAGCCAGATCCAGCAGGCGTTTCAGACGGTTGTTACGGTTGATCACGCGGCGATACAGATCGTTCAGATCCGACGTCGCGAAACGACCGCCATCCAGCGGAACCAGCGGGCGCAGATCCGGTGGCAGTACCGGCAGCACGGTCAGGATCATCCACTCCGGCTTGTTGCCAGACTGTACGAACGCTTCCAGCAGCTTGATACGCTTGGTCAGCTTCTTGCGCTTGGTTTCGGAGTTGGTTTCGTTCAGCTCTTCACGCAGCTGCTCGCACTCGGCTTCCAGATCCATGTTTTTCAACAGGGCCTGAATAGCTTCCGCACCCATCTTGGCGTCGAATTCGTCACCGAACTCTTCCAGCGCGTCCAGATACTGCTCTTCGGTCAGGATCTGACGGCGCTCGAGGTTGGTCATACCGCCTTCGACCACCACATAGGATTCGAAGTACAGTACGCGTTCGATGTCACGCAGCGGCATATCCAGCAGCAAACCGATGCGGGATGGCAGCGATTTCAGGAACCAGATGTGCGCGGTCGGCGAAGCCAGCTCGATGTGGCCCATGCGCTCACGACGCACTTTGGTCTGGGTCACTTCAACGCCGCACTTCTCACAGATCACGCCGCGGTGTTTCAAGCGCTTGTACTTACCGCACAGGCACTCGTAATCTTTTACCGGCCCGAAGATACGGGCGCAGAAAAGGCCGTCACGCTCTGGTTTGAACGTACGGTAGTTAATGGTTTCCGGCTTCTTAACTTCACCGAACGACCACGAACGGATCATGTCTGGCGAGGCCAGAGCAATCTTGATCGCATCAAACTCTTCGGTCTTAGTTTGCGCTTTCAGAAACTTCAATAAGTCTTTCACGGATTGGCTCCTGTCGGAGTTAAACCTGTTGGGTACCCACAACCGCAGTAGGTACCCGTGTGACCTGAACAACCACCCTCAGGCTCCCTTAGGCCGGGAGCCTGAGCCGGAATGACGATTACTCGTCTTCCAGTTCGATGTTGATGCCGAGCGAGCGGATTTCTTTCAACAGTACGTTGAAGGATTCCGGCATGCCTGGCTCCATCCGGTGGTCGCCATCCACGATGTTTTTGTACATCTTGGTACGGCCGTTAACGTCATCCGACTTAACGGTGAGCATTTCCTGCAGGGTATAAGCCGCGCCGTATGCTTCCAGTGCCCACACTTCCATCTCACCGAAGCGTTGACCACCGAACTGCGCTTTACCACCCAGAGGTTGCTGAGTAACCAAGCTGTAAGAACCGGTTGAACGGGCGTGCATTTTATCGTCAACCAAGTGGTTCAGTTTCAGCATGTACATATAGCCGACAGTAACCTGGCGCTCGAATTGCTCACCGGTACGGCCATCGAACAGCGTGATCTGACCGGAGGTCGGGATACCGCCCATTTCCAGCAGCTTCTTGATTTCAGTCTCTTTCGCACCGTCAAACACCGGCGTTGCGATCGGCATACCTTTTTTCAGGTTCTCTGCCAGACGCAGCACTTCGTCGTCGCTGAAGGTGTTCAGGTCAACTTTCTGGCAAACGTCGTCGCCCAGATCGTAGGCCTTCTGGATGAACTCACGCAGCTTGGCCACTTCCTGCTGCTGCTTCAGCATCTGGTTGATCTTCTCACCGATGCCTTTCGCAGCCATACCCAGGTGGGTTTCCAGGATCTGACCGATGTTCATACGTGATGGTACGCCCAGCGGGTTCAGTACGATGTCTACCGGCGTGCCGTTTTCATCGTAAGGCATATCTTCGATCGGGTTGATCTTGGAGATAACACCCTTGTTACCGTGGCGGCCCGCCATCTTGTCACCCGGTTGGATCTGACGCTTAACGGCCAGATAAACCTTGACGATTTTCAGCACGCCCGGCGCCAGATCGTCGCCCTGAGTGATCTTACGACGCTTGGCTTCCAGCTTCTTCTCGAAGTCGGATTTCAGTTCGTCGTACTGCTCAGCCAGCTGCTCCAGCTGGTTTTGCTTCTCTTCGTCGGTCAGGCCCAGTTCCAGCCAGCGATCGCGCGGCAGCTTGCTCAGCTTGTCGGCTTCGATGCCACCGGCAACCAGCACCGCGTGGATACGTGCAAACAGGCCGGCTTCCAGGATCTGCAGTTCTTCAGTCAGGTCTTTCTTCGCCTGCTTCAGCTGCATCTCTTCGATTTCCAACGCGCGCTTGTCTTTTTCCACGCCATCGCGGGTGAAGACCTGCACGTCGATAACCGTACCGGAAACGCCGTTCGGTACACGCAGAGAAGAGTCTTTAACGTCAGACGCTTTCTCACCAAAGATCGCACGCAGCAGTTTCTCTTCCGGCGTCAGCTGGGTTTCGCCTTTAGGCGTTACCTTACCGACCAGAATGTCACCGCCGGTCACTTCCGCACCGATATACACGATACCGGATTCATCCAGCTTGGAGAGCGCAGCTTCACCCACGTTAGGGATGTCGGCGGTGATCTCTTCAGGCCCCAGCTTGGTGTCGCGAGACACGCACGCCAGTTCCTGGATGTGGATGGTGGTGAAGCGATCTTCCTGCACCACGCGCTCGGAGACCAAGATGGAGTCTTCGAAGTTGTAGCCGTTCCAAGGCATGAACGCTACGCGCATGTTCTGGCCCAGTGCCAGCTCGCCCAGGTCTGTCGATGGGCCATCCGCCAGCACGTCGCCGCGCTCGATTGGCTCACCCAGATTCACACACGGCATCTGGTTGATGCAGGTGTTCTGGTTAGAACGGGTGTACTTGGTCAGGTTGTAAATATCGATACCTGCTTCGCCCGGATACATCTCGTCTTCGTTAACTTTGATAACGATACGGGAAGCATCCACGTACTGGATCACACCGCCGCGTTTGGCAACGGCGGTTACGCCGGAGTCAACCGCTACAGCGCGTTCCATACCGGTACCGACCAGCGGCTTGTCAGCACGCAGGGTTGGTACGGCCTGACGTTGCATGTTCGCACCCATCAATGCACGGTTGGCGTCATCGTGTTCCAGGAATGGAATCAGTGAAGCACCAACGGAAACAACCTGCTGGGTGGATACGTCCATGTAGTCAACCTGGTCGCGGCTGAACAGGCTTGATTCGCCTTTGCTACGACAGGTGACCAGGTCTTCTACGAAGCGGCCTTCTTCATCCAGGTTGGAGTTCGCCTGGGCGATAACGAAGTTGCCTTCTTCAATAGCAGACAGGTAGTTGATTTCATCGGTCACCACGCCGTCACGCACGCGGCGGTACGGGGTTTCCAGGAAGCCATACTCGTTAGTCTGTGCGTACACGGACAGGGAGTTGATCAGACCGATGTTTGGACCTTCCGGCGTTTCGATTGGGCACACGCGGCCATAGTGGGTCGGGTGTACGTCTCGAACTTCAAAGCCGGCGCGCTCACGGGTCAGACCGCCCGGGCCCAGTGCGGAGATACGACGCTTGTGCGTGATCTCGGACAGCGGGTTGTTCTGGTCCATGAACTGGGACAGCTGGCTGGAGCCGAAGAACTCTTTCACCGCCGCCGAAATCGGCTTGGCGTTGATCATGTCCTGAGGCATCAGGGTATCCAGATCGCCCAGAGACAGGCGCTCTTTCACCGCACGCTCAACACGCACCAGACCTACGCGGAACTGGTTCTCGGCCATTTCGCCGACGGAGCGGATACGACGGTTGCCCAAGTGGTCGATATCGTCCACTTCGCCCTTGCCGTTACGGATATCGATGAGCTTCTTCATCACTTCGATGATGTCGTCTTTGCTCAGGATGCCCGAACCTTCGATCTCGTCGCGCAGCAGAGAACGGTTGAACTTCATGCGACCCACCGCGGACAGATCATAGCGGTCTTCGGAGAAGAACAGGTTCTCGAACAGGCTTTCGGCAGCTTCGCGCGTTGGCGGCTCACCAGGGCGCATCATGCGGTAGATTTCTACCAGCGAGCTCAGACGATCGTTGGTCGGATCGACACGCAGCGTTTCAGAGATGTACGCGCCGTGATCCAGATCGTTGGTGAACAGCGTTTCGATGCGCTTGTGGCCGGACTGGCTCAGCTTGGCCAGCAGATCCAG
Organism: Serratia sp. SSNIH1; assembly: GCF_002935055.1. Lineage (NCBI taxonomy): Bacteria > Pseudomonadati > Pseudomonadota > Gammaproteobacteria > Enterobacterales > Yersiniaceae > Serratia > Serratia sp. SSNIH1. The sequence continues at coordinate 755,689 of NZ_CP026383.1, read as the reverse complement.
CGACAGCTCCATGTTGGCTGCGCAGATCAGTTCGCCGGTATTGGTATCGATATAGTCTTTCGCGACCACTTTGCCCGCGATGTACTCTACCGGTACTTCAATGCTCTGAATGTCGTCTTTTTCCAGCTGACGGATATGACGAGCGGTGATGCGACGGCCTTTCTCTACGTAGATCTTGCCGTTGGCTTCGATGTCGAACGAAGCGGTCTCACCACGCAGGCGCTCTGGCACCAGCTCCATCTGCAGCTTGTTGTCGCGGATTTCGAAGACGATCTTGTCAAAGAACAGGTCGAGGATCTGTTCAGTGGTGTAGTTCAACGCGCGCAGAATGATGGTCGCAGGCAGTTTGCGGCGACGGTCGATACGCACGAACAGGTTGTCTTTCGGATCGAACTCGAAGTCCAACCATGAACCGCGGTAAGGGATGATACGTGCGTTGTACAGCACTTTACCCGAGGAGTGGGTTTTACCCTTATCGCTGTCGAAGAATACGCCAGGACTACGGTGCAACTGAGATACGATAACCCTCTCAGTACCGTTGATCACAAAGGTGCCGTTTTCGGTCATGAGCGGAATTTCGCCCATGTAGACTTCTTGTTCCTTGATGTCTTTGACCGTACCTTCAGGCGCTTCGCGCTCATAGATAACCAGGCGCAGTTTTACGCGCAGCGGTGCAGAGAACGTCACACCACGGATCTGGCACTCTTTGACGTCGAAGACCGGCTCACCAAGACGGTAGCTAACGTATTGCAGCTCCGAATTGCCACTGTAGCTCTGGATAGGGAAAACAGAACGGAATGCGGCTTCAAGGCCGTACTGCCCTTCTGGATCTTGCTCGATAAACTTCTGGAACGAGTCAAGCTGGATAGAAAGGAGATATGGTATGTCCAGCACTTGTGGACGTTTACCAAAATCCTTACGAATACGTTTTTTCTCGGTATAGGAGTAAACCATAGGGTTCCTCAGCTCGCTGATCAGTGACCCAATCTGTCCGTCCGATTAGGGACAGTTCATGCAACACCGTTTTGTCGACCGGAAAGCGGGAACACTTTCCGCAATGTCTCTTGCTATCACGCTTAAACCATTTCATCGCGTCTTCCCCCAGAACTCCTGGTAGTGCAAAGACCGCGGTATATTAAGTCGTCAATAGAAACAAACATTGGGAGGCGAAACCAGCAGCCAAACAGTGTGAAACGCTACTGGCGCCCTACAGCGCAAAAAGGCTGGTGACTAAAAAGTCACCAGCCATCAGCCTAAAAGACTAGGCTGCAACCGGAAAGGTTAGCTTATTTAACTTCAACTTCTGCGCCAGCTTCTTCCAGAGATTTTTTCAGAGCTTCTGCGTCATCTTTGCTCACGCCTTCTTTCAGAGCGGCTGGAGCAGATTCAACCAGGTCTTTAGCTTCTTTCAGACCCAGGCCGGTAGCGCCACGTACTGCTTTGATAACAGCAACTTTGTTAGCGCCTGCAGCTTTCAGGATAACGTCGAATTCAGTTTTCTCTTCAGCAGCTTCAGCTGGGCCAGCAGCAACAGCTACAGCAGCAGCAGCAGAAACGCCGAATTTTTCTTCCATAGCGGAAACCAGTTCAACAACGTCCATTACGGACATAGCGGCAACTGCTTCCAGGATTTGGTCTTTAGTGATAGACATAACAATTGTTCCTAAAATTCAGAAATAGTTTAAATACGTTAGCAAAGGCTAAGAAAGAGTGGCTTATGCCGCTTCTTTCTGATCGCGTACTGCAGCCAGAGTGCGAACCAGTTTGCCGGCAGCGGCTTCTTTCATGGTTGCCATCAGGCGTGCGATTGCTTCATCGTAAGTTGGCAGCGTCGCCAGGCGGTCGATTTGCGCCGCAGGGATCAGCTCACCTTCAAAGGCCGCAGCTTTAACCTCGAATTTTGCATTCGCTTTCGCGAACTCTTTGAACAGACGAGCAGCAGCGCCCGGGTGTTCGTGAGAGAATGCAATCAAGGTAGGACCGACAAACGTGTCTTTCAGGCATTCGAATGGAGTGCCTTCAACTACGCGACGCATCAGGGTGTTGCGAACAACACGCATGTAAACGCCAGCTTCACGACCTGCTTTACGCAGTTCAGTCATTTTATCTACGGTAACGCCACGGGAATCCGCAACAACCGCAGACAGCGCGCCTTTGGCTACTTCGCTGACTTCAGCAACAATCGCTTGTTTGTCTTGAAGATTTAATGCCATTAGCTTTTTGCTCCTGGATTAGCCGGGGAAAATCCCCCGGAACTCACTTCACTCGGCGCTTTGTAAAACGCCACGCCGAGCGGCTTAACACGGTGAGCAGAATCCAGCAAAGACATTCTTTTATAAAAAAGAAAAATTTTCTTAGGCTCTGTCACCGTCTACGCAGGAAGGATTAAGTATCTTGCGATACACCTGCGGTCTTGGACGGAGGCCTGGATAGGCCAGGCTCCAACCGAAAAATCTTTGTTTTGCCTACGGCATAGCCAATAGCAAAACCTTGGGGCATAAGATTCTAGACAAATCTCGGCCCCAAGTCAAAGCGATAATCGCAAATGCGATTAGTTCGCTGCAGCAGACAGACCGCTCTGATCGATAGCAACGCCAGCACCCATGGTGGTGGAGAGGCTAACTTTCTTGATGTACATGCCTTTCGCCTGAGAAGGTTTTGCTTTTTTCAGCGCAACCAGCAGGGCTTCCAGGTTTTCTTTCAGTTTGTCTGCGTCGAAATCAACCTTACCGATAGTGGTATGGATGATGCCGTTTTTGTCGTTACGGTAGCGAACCTGACCTGCTTTAGCGTTTTTCACTGCTTCAGCAACGTTCGGAGTAACGGTACCCACTTTCGGGTTTGGCATCAGGCCGCGTGGACCCAGGATCTGGCCCAGTTGACCCACAACGCGCATTGCATCCGGGGAAGCAATAACAACGTCGAAGTTCATTTCGCCTTTCTTGATCTGGTCAGCCAGATCGTCCATACCTACCAGCTCTGCGCCGGCAGCTTTCGCTGCTTCAGCGTTAGCGCCTTGGGCAAATACGGCAACGCGAACGGAACGACCGGTGCCGTGTGGCAGAACGGTAGCGCCACGAACGTTTTGGTCAGATTTACGGGCGTCAATGCCGAGGTTAACGGCAACGTCAACGCTTTCTACGAATTTAGCGGTGGCCAGCTCTTTCAGCAGAGCAACAGCTTCAGTGATGTCATACTGTTTAGTAGCATCAACTTTGTCACGGATCACGCGCATGCGCTTGGTCAGCTTAGCCATCTCTTAATCCTCCACTACCAGGCCCATGGAACGAGCGGTACCTTCGATGGAGCGAGTCATCGCTTCAACGTCAGAACCAGTCATGTCCGCAGCTTTGGTTTCTGCGATTTCACGTACCTGAGCACGGGTCACTTTACCTACTTTGTCTTTGTTCGGCTTACCGGAACCAGACTTGATACCAGCCGCTTTTTTCAGCAGAACTGCTGCTGGCGGGGTTTTGGTAACGAAAGTGAAGGAGCGATCAGAATAAACGGTGATAACAACCGGAATCGGCAGACCTTTTTCAACGCTGTCAGTCTTAGCGTTGAATGCCTTACAGAATTCCATGATGTTAACGCCCTGCTGACCCAGAGCTGGACCCACTGGTGGGCTCGGGTTCGCCATACCAGCTGCAACTTGCAGCTTGACGTAGGCTTGTACTTTCTTAGCCATTTAAATTTCCTCGGTTTGGGTAGTATCGCCTCGTAAGAGGCTCCCCGTGTTTCACCCCGCCCAACATGCATCAGGCAAGGCATATAAAAACAAAAGGCGCGAAATTGTAGTTCAATTTCGCGCCTTTGACAAGCGGCAACGCGCCACTCGCTGCTGATTATTCGATCAGCCTTTCTCAACCTGGCTGAAGTCCAGTTCCACCGGCGTTGCACGGCCAAAGATGGAAACGGAAACTTTCAGGCGGCTCTTCTCGTAATCGACTTCTTCGACCACACCGTTGAAGTCGGCAAACGGGCCGTCGTTGACGCGCACCAGCTCGCCCGGTTCGAACAGCGTTTTCGGACGCGGCTTGTCACCCACCTGCTGCAGGCGGTTCATGATCGCATCAACTTCTTTATCGCTGATTGGCGCAGGACGGTCAGACGTACCGCCGATGAATCCCATGACGCGCGGTACGCTGCGCACCAGGTGCCAGCTGGCGTCATTCATCACCATCTGCACCAGCACGTAGCCAGGGAAGAACTTACGCTCGCTCTTACGACGCTGGCCGCCACGGATTTCAACCACTTCCTCCGTAGGCACCATCACTTCGCCGAACAGCTCTTCCATATCGTGCAGTTTGATGTGTTCACGCAGCGATTGTGCTACGCGACCTTCAAAACCGGAAAACGCCTGAACGACGTACCAACGTTTTTTTGGAGCTTCAGACATTTTAGAACCTCAGGCCAGTAATAAACGACACCAGACGGACCAGAATACCATCCAGCCCCCACAGAATCAGTGACATCACGGCGGTTACCGCGGCAACGATCAACGTGGTGTGTAGCGTTTCCTGACGAGTTGGCCAAATCACTTTACGTACTTCGGTACGCGCTTCGCGGGCAAACGCAACGGTGGCTTTGCCTTTGGTGGTCATCAGAGCCACTGCACCTGCAACGGCGATGATCAGCACAACTGCCAGCGCGCGCAATGGCAGGCTTAAATCACGGTAGTAATAGTTACCGACAATAGCCACAACCAACAGAACGGCGACGATCAGCCACTTTGCCGCTTCCAGGCCGCGTCCGCTCCCTTGAGCCTCGGTATTCGCACTCATAAACCAACCTGTCACAATGATGATTCAGAACAAACAACTTTGCCTCGCATTGCGAGGCAAACCAAACCGATCGGATACCGCTTCAGCGCTATCCCGGTGTTTTACGCTATGACGTATTTCAGTCAATACGGTTTAAGAGCCCATCTCACCAATGATTATGACTGCAAAATCGCTGATGAGATAGGTTCTAGTTCACAGCGTAGAAAAAGGGCATCAAATGATGCCCTTTTACCGCGTGTCGCGTCAAACTTTATCAGCGATTAAGCGATAACTTTAGCAACAACACCAGCGCCAACGGTACGGCCGCCTTCACGGATTGCGAAACGCAGACCGTCATCCATCGCGATTGGGTGGATCAGGGTGACAACCATGTTCACGTTGTCGCCTGGCATTACCATCTCTACGCCTTCTGGCAGTTCGATGGTACCGGTCACGTCAGTGGTACGGAAGTAGAACTGTGGACGGTAGCCTTTGAAGAATGGAGTGTGACGACCACCTTCATCTTTGCTCAGGATGTACACTTCAGATTCGAACTGGGTGTGTGGCTTGATAGAGCCTGGCTTAGCCAGTACCTGACCACGTTCGATTTCTTCGCGCTTGATACCACGCAGCAGAACACCTACGTTCTCACCAGCACGGCCTTCGTCCAGCAGTTTGCGGAACATTTCAACGCCAGTACAGGTAGACTTAACGGTGTCTTTGATACCAACGATTTCAACTTCTTCGCCAACTTTGATGATACCGCGCTCAACACGACCGGTAACAACGGTACCACGACCGGAGATGGAGAATACGTCTTCGATTGGCAGCAGGAACGGCTTGTCGATAGCACGCTCTGGCTCTGGAATGTAGCTGTCCAGGGCTTCGGCCAGTTCGATGATTTTCGCTTCCCACTCAGCTTCGCCTTCCAGCGCTTTCAGCGCGGAACCGCGGATTACCGGCAGGTCGTCGCCTGGGAAGTCGTAAGCGGACAGCAGTTCGCGAACTTCCATTTCTACCAGTTCCAGCAGCTCTTCATCATCAACCATGTCGCATTTGTTCATGAATACGATGATGAAAGGAACGCCAACCTGACGACCCAGCAGGATGTGCTCACGGGTCTGAGGCATTGGGCCGTCAGTCGCAGCTACTACCAGGATCGCGCCGTCCATCTGAGCAGCACCGGTGATCATGTTTTTCACGTAGTCGGCGTGCCCTGGGCAGTCAACGTGCGCGTAGTGACGAGTCGGGGTGTCATACTCAACGTGAGAGGTGTTGATGGTGATACCACGAGCTTTTTCTTCTGGCGCGTTATCGATCTGGTCGAAAGCACGTGCAGAACCGCCGTAGGTTTTAGCCAGTACGGTAGTGATCGCTGCAGTCAGGGTAGTTTTACCGTGGTCAACGTGGCCGATAGTACCGACGTTAACGTGCGGTTTTGTACGTTCAAACTTTTCTTTAGACATCGATTGTCCCTCTAAGACACGGATAAATCGGTGGTATCACCACATCAACCAAGCATTTGCTCGTTGAATCCAGAACAGAAAGAAAATCAGGGGGCGAGAAATTAAGAAGTGGTGCTGATAGGCAGATTCGAACTGCCGACCTCACCCTTACCAAGGGTGCGCTCTACCAACTGAGCTATATCAGCACATCTTGGAGCGGGCAGTGGGAATCGAACCCACATCATCAGCTTGGAAGGCTGAGGTAATAGCCATTATACGATGCCCGCATCCTGGAACTCGGCTACCTGATTTTTCTGTAGAATTTTGGGATGGAGCAGGATTGTTCATCACTCGGCTCGCATCCTTCGGGCCGGCTGCGCCTTGCGCTGCACAGCTCGAACCTTGCCGAAGGCTTTCGCCCTCTCCTCCCGCCATCAACCGTTGCGGTATTTATCGCATCTCAGTTAATCGCCGAAGGCAAGATTTGGTGGTGGGGGAAGGATTCGAACCTTCGAAGTCTGTGACGGCAGATTTACAGTCTGCTCCCTTTGGCCGCTCGGGAACCCCACCAGATTTTAACTACTTGTGACTCGAATGGTGCCGGCTACCGGAATCGAACTGGTGACCTACTGATTACAAGTCAGTTGCTCTACCTACTGAGCTAAGCCGGCATCAAGTGCAGCGCATTCTAGGTAGAGCGGGCGACCTATGCAACAAAAAAATTGCTTTACGCGCACTTTCGCTCATAAATCAGTCAATTTTGCATACTGTCATGCAATTCGCAGCCTGCGGCGTGCAAACATTCATCACTCGCGGCAATCATTCTCTACAATTTTATCCACTTTTTGCAAGCCTTGAGCGCCGCTTTCTCCGTGTCGGGCTTCTCAAAATACTTAACCCACGCAGGTAAACTGTGAGCGGGATCGATGCCCCAAAAAGGGGATACCTGCCCCGGACTGCGGCGTGGGCTACACTGATCCCTCGCCCTTTTGCCGTCGCCATGCCTTTCGCCGCTGTGGCTCAGTTATTGCTTCTCTTCATTACCCCCATCCCAGGAGGAATGACCGATGAAAATAGTGCTTATCAACGCCGCTACGCTACCGATTTACCGCGATGAATTGGCCCGCCTGTTGACCGATGCCGTCACGCACGGCGCTTCTGTCGGTTACGACACCTTAATCCCTCACGAAGACGCAGAGAGCTACTTCCACAGTCTGCGGCCGGCCTTGGCCAAAGGTGAACTGCTGCTGTGGATTGCCCGTGACGAGCGCGGCGTCGTTGGCACCGTGCAACTCGAGCTCTGTCAGAAGCCGAACGGCCGTAATCGTGCGGAGGTAGTGAAGCTGTTGGTACATAGCCGCGCTCGACGAAACGGCGTAGGTCAGGCGCTGATGAAGTCACTGGAGCACGCGGCACTGCAACAGCAGCGCGGGCTATTGTACCTGGATACGCAGGCCGGTTCGGCGGCAGAAGCGCTTTATCGCAGCCTGGGTTATCGCTGTTTGGGCGAGCTGCCGGATTATGCGGCAGGGCCCGATGGGCATTACCATCCAACCGTTATTTATTACAAACGCCTGTTCGCCGTGAACCAACCTTCGCGCGCCATCGCCAGCTAGCCTTCAGGCGGTATCCGGCCCCGATGATACCGCCTTGCAACCCCTCTTTATCAACTGCGCGCCGCTTCGCACAATTGACATAAACTGCTGCCTATCGACAACTTTTGCGAAAAAAGTCTACGCCAAAAACGAAGCTGTCTATAATATGCAGCTTGTTTATTCTCTGGAGCTGGCGTCCGGCGCCTTTCCCAACCTGCGTTAACAGGCAGAATTTGGCTTATGATAAAAAGAGATCAATCTTTAGCAACGCCCTACCTACAGTTCGATCGTACCCAATGGGCTGCATTGAGAGATTCGGTGCCGCTGACGTTGTCGGAAGAAGAGATCGTTAAACTGAAAGGGATTAACGAAGATCTCTCGTTGGAAGAAGTTGCGCAGATTTATCTGCCGCTGTCACGACTGTTGAACTTCTATATCAGCTCCAACCTGCGGCGGCAGGCGGTACTGGAGCAATTCCTCGGCACCGACGGGCAAAAAATTCCCTATGTCATCGGCATCGCCGGCAGCGTAGCCGTCGGTAAGAGCACAACAGCGCGCTTGTTGCAGGCACTGCTGAGCCGCTGGCCGGAACACCGCAGCGTTGAGCTGATCACGACCGACGGCTTCTTGCATCCTAATAAGGTGCTGAACGAACGCGGCCTGATGAAGAAAAAAGGCTTCCCGCAGTCTTACGATATGCATAGCCTGGTGAAATTCGTGTCGGAAGTGAAATCCGGCGCCAAACGCGTCACCGCCCCGGTTTATTCCCATTTGATCTATGACGTTGTGCCCGAGGGCAATAAAGTCATCGAGCAGCCGGATATTCTGATCCTGGAAGGGCTTAACGTATTGCAAAGCGGTATGGATTACCCTCACGATCCGCATCGCGTATTCGTTTCCGATTTTGTCGACTTCTCTATATATGTCGATGCCCCAGAGACGCTATTGCAAAGCTGGTATATCAATCGCTTCCTGAAATTCCGTCAGGGCGCATTTTCCAATCCTGATTCTTATTTCCATCACTATTCAAAATTGCCGGAACCGGAAGCGATTAATATCGCCACGCAATTATGGAATGAAATTAACGGATTGAATTTGCAGCAGAATATACTGCCTACGCGCGAGCGAGCCAGCCTGATCATGACCAAAAGCGCTAACCACGCCGTTGAAAGCGTGCGTTTAAGAAAGTAAGCCTACCGATCGATTCAGGGGACGTTGCCGTCCCCCTTTCACTAACTATTCCGCACTGCGCAGCGATATCTCCCCGCCGATGAAGGGTTTTATCTCCCCGTCTTGTTCCAGCAGTAGCGCCCCCTGCGAATCGATGCCTCGGGCGATGCCCACAATCTGCCGCTCGCCAATCAGGAGCTTGACCGGTCTGTCGATAAAGTTATCCAGGGTACGCCAGCGACCGATAAAGGGCGCCAGTCCGTCTATCTCAAACTGTTTCAACGACTGACGCAGCTCATTGAGCAGGGTTGCAGCCAGCTCATTACGATCGATCTGAATTCCCGCTTCCTGTAGGTTAATCCAGCCCTGGGTAATGGCGCTGGCGTTGGTATCCCGCATCGCCAGGTTGATGCCGGCACCGATGACCAGTTGAGCCGCATCGCCGGTTTTTCCCGTCAGTTCGACCAGAATCCCTGCCAGTTTACGATCGTTCAGATAAAGATCGTTAGGCCACTTAACGCGCACGTCTGCGGCACCGAGACGCTGCAGAACTTCCGCCATCACCATCCCGATTACCAAGCTGAGCCCCATGGCCGCCGCCGGGCCTTGCTCCAAGCGCCAGAACATCGACAAGTATAAATTAGCGCCGAATGGCGAGATCCACTGCCGCCCACGGCGCCCACGCCCCGCCTGTTGGTATTCAGCGACGCAGGCGTCACCGGAGTGCAGCTCGGCGATGCGGTCCAGCAAGTATTGGTTGGTGGAATCGACCACCGGCAACACGCTTACACGCTTGTCTTCCAGCAGGCTGAGGATACGCTCGGCTTCCAACAGCTGGATGGCACCAGGCAGGCTGTAACCTTTGCCTGGCACGGTAAAAACATCCAGCCCCCACTCGCGAATGGTTTGAATATGCTTATTGATCGCAGCACGGCTCATGCCGAGTGACTCACCGAGGTGTTCCCCGGAATGGAATTCGCCGTCGGCCAGCAGCGCGATCAGTTTTAACGGAACCTTGGTATCTTTCATGACAACACCGCCACGGCATTCAGCTCACCGGTCGCGCCAATAAAACGCACCTCAGGCTCCAGCCAGACGCCAAATTTATCGGCCACCGTCTTGCGTACGTGACGCGCCAGCGCCACCACATCCTGGCTGTGGGCGTTGTCGATGTTCACCAGTACCAGCGCCTGCTGGCGGTGTACCGCAGCACCACCGAGACGATATCCTTTCAGCTCGCATTGGTCGATAAGCCAGCCGGCGGCCAGCTTCACCTGGCCATCCTGCTGCGGATAATGCGGTATGCCAGGATATTTGGCGATGAGTTCTGCGGCTTTCTCTGCGTTCACCAGCGGATTCTTGAAGAAGCTGCCGGCATTGCCGGTTTCACGCGGATCGGGCAGCTTGCTGCGGCGCATGGCGCATACGGATTCAAATATCTGAAGCGGCGTCACCGTAGCGGGATCCAGCTTAGCCAGATCGCCGTAGCTCAATTTGGGTTGCCACTGTTTGTTGAGGCGTAAACCCAGCCCAACAATGACATGCCCGGTTTGGAAACGGTGTTTGAAAATACTTTCCCGGTAGCCGAAACCACACTCGGCAGCCGGAATGCGATCGATAGCGCCGGTAGAGAAATCCAGCAGATCGACATACTCGCAAACGTCTTTCAATTCGACGCCGTAGGCACCGATGTTCTGAATAGGTGCGGAGCCGGCCAATCCAGGAATCAACGCCAGGTTCTCCAGACCGCAGATCCCGGCCTGCAGCGTATATTGCACCAGATCATGCCAATTCTCACCGGAGCTGACGTGGAGATGCCAGGCATCACTATCTTCCCGGACGTCGATACCCTTTAGCTGATTGACCATGACCGTGCCCGAAAAATCCTCCAGGAACAGCACGTTGCTACCTTCACCGAGAATCAGCAGCGGCTCCTGACGCTTGCGCGTTTGTTGCCAAACCTTGAGCATCTGCTCAATTCTATCGGCTATGACCAGGTGCGCTGCGTTGACCGGGAGCGCAAACGTATTGTGGTTTTTTAAAGACGCGCTTTCAGTAGACATAACGTTCAATACCTATACGGAAATAATCTTTCGCCTAGTCTACTCGATTCGAGGCGTCTGGCTAATATTTGTTTTAATTAACGTGAAATTTATCGAATAATACACTGAAGAATTAAGACTTATCTTTGATATAACCGGATAATTCTCATCAACACCTTAATAAATAGGCATTTTTATTATTTAAATAATAATCTGAAGCTAACAATTATATATGAACTGGCTATTCCCCCGACAAAAAACATTATTCTTCCTTATAAGACTAAGCTACATATGCCAAAAAGGTATTTTTCAAAGCAATAGATACTGTCAGGATATTTATTTTACGCATAGCAAAAAGCCCTGAACTGACGTTCAGGGCTTTCGGCTTGGTTTGATGCCTGGCAGTGTCCTACTCTCGCATGGGGAGACCCCACACTACCATCGGCGCTACGGCGTTTCACTTCTGAGTTCGGCATGGGGTCAGGTGGGACCACCGCGCTATTGCCGCCAGGCAAATTCGTTTTATTCCAACCGCTTCACTCTCGTGTCGCCATCAGAACCAATCTGTAAACAAGCTGAATATTGTCTTGGTCTCACCAAAACACCTTCGGTGTTGTAAGGTTAAGCCTCACGGATCATTAGTACTGGTTAGCTCAATGCATCGCTGCACTTACACACCCAGCCTATCAACGTCTTAGTCTTAAACGTTCCTTCAGGGGCCTTAAAGGCCCAGGGAAGACTCATCTTGAGGCAAGTTTCGCGCTTAGATGCTTTCAGCGCTTATCTTTTCCGCACTTAGCTACCGGGCAATGCCATTGGCATGACAACCCGAACACCAGTGGTGCGTTCACTCCGGTCCTCTCGTACTAGGAGCAACCCCTCTCAATCTTCCAACGCCCACGGCAGATAGGGACCGAACTGTCTCACGACGTTCTAAACCCAGCTCGCGTACCACTTTAAATGGCGAACAGCCATACCCTTGGGACCTACTTCAGCCCCAGGATGTGATGAGCCGACATCGAGGTGCCAAACACCGCCGTCGATATGAACTCTTGGGCGGTATCAGCCTGTTATCCCCGGAGTACCTTTTATCCGTTGAGCGATGGCCCTTCCATTCAGAACCACCGGATCACTAAGACCTACTTTCGTACCTGCTCGAGCCGTCACTCTCGCAGTCAAGCTAGCTTATGCCTTTGCACTAACCTCACGATGTCCGACCGTGATTAGCTAACCTTCGTGCTCCTCCGTTACTCTTTGGGAGGAGACCGCCCCAGTCAAACTACCCACCAGACACTGTCCTCACCCCAGATTATGGGGCCGAGTTAGAACATCAAACATTAAAGGGTGGTATTTCAAGGATGGCTCCACGCAGACTGGCGTCCACGCTTCAAAGCCTCCCACCTATCCTACACATCAAGGCTCAATGTTCAGTGTCAAGCTATAGTAAAGGTTCACGGGGTCTTTCCGTCTTGCCGCGGGTACACTGCATCTTCACAGCGAGTTCAATTTCACTGAGTCTCGGGTGGAGACAGCCTGGCCATCATTACGCCATTCGTGCAGGTCGGAACTTACCCGACAAGGAATTTCGCTACCTTAGGACCGTTATAGTTACGGCCGCCGTTTACTGGGGCTTCGATCAAGAGCTTCGCCTTGCGGCTGACCCCATCAATTAACCTTCCAGCACCGGGCAGGCGTCACACCGTATACGTCCACTTTCGTGTTTGCACAGTGCTGTGTTTTTATTAAACAGTTGCAGCCAGCTGGTATCTTCGACTGGCTTCAGCTCCATCCGCGAAGGACTTCACCTACATGCCAGCGTGCCTTCTCCCGAAGTTACGGCACCATTTTGCCTAGTTCCTTCACCCGAGTTCTCTCAAGCGCCTTGGTATTCTCTACCTGACCACCTGTGTCGGTTTGGGGTACGATTTAATGTTACCTAGAGCTTAGAGGCTTTTCCTGGAAGCAGGGCATCAACTACTTCTGCACCGTAGTGCATCGTCATCACGCCTCAGGGTTGGTATGCAACCGGATTTACCAGGTCACACCCCCTACACGCTTAAACCGGGACAACCGTCGCCCGGCTAGCCTAGCCTTCTCCGTCCCCCCTTCGCAGTAACACCAAGTACAGGAATATTAACCTGTTTCCCATCGACTACGCTTTTCAGCCTCGCCTTAGGGGTCGACTCACCCTGCCCCGATTAACGTTGGACAGGAACCCTTGGTCTTCCGGCGAGCGGGCTTTTCACCCGCTTTATCGTTACTTATGTCAGCATTCGCACTTCTGATACCTCCAGCAACCCTCACAGGCCACCTTCAACGGCTTACAGAACGCTCCCCTACCCAACAACGCCTAAGCGTCGCTGCCGCAGCTTCGGTGCATGGTTTAGCCCCGTTACATCTTCCGCGCAGGCCGACTCGACCAGTGAGCTATTACGCTTTCTTTAAATGATGGCTGCTTCTAAGCCAACATCCTGGCTGTCTATGCCTTCCCACATCGTTTCCCACTTAACCATGACTTTGGGACCTTAGCTGGCGGTCTGGGTTGTTTCCCTCTTCACGACGGACGTTAGCACCCGCCGTGTGTCTCCCGTGATAACATTCTTCGGTATTCGGAGTTTGCATCGGTTTGGTAAGCCGGGATGGCCCCCTAGCCGAAACAGTGCTCTACCCCCGAAGATGAGTTCACGAGGCGCTACCTAAATAGCTTTCGGGGAGAACCAGCTATCTCCCGGTTTGATTGGCCTTTCACCCCCAGCCACAAGTCATCCGCTAATTTTTCAACATTAGTCGGTTCGGTCCTCCAGTTAGTGTTACCCAACCTTCAACCTGCCCATGGCTAGATCACCGGGTTTCGGGTCTATACCTTGCAACTATTCGCCCAGTTAAGACTCGGTTTCCCTACGGCTCCCCTATACGGTTAACCTTGCTACAAAATATAAGTCGCTGACCCATTATACAAAAGGTACGCAGTCACACCACGAAGGTGCTCCCACTGCTTGTACGTACACGGTTTCAGGTTCTATTTCACTCCCCTCGCCGGGGTTCTTTTCGCCTTTCCCTCACGGTACTGGTTCACTATCGGTCAGTCAGGAGTATTTAGCCTTGGAGGATGGTCCCCCCATATTCAGACAGGATGTCACGTGTCCCGCCCTACTCATCGAACTCACGACCTGTGCATTTTAGTGTACGGGGCTATCACCCTTTGCTGCGCGACTTTCCAGACGCTTCCACTAACACACAAGCCGATTCAGGTTCTGGGCTCCTCCCCGTTCGCTCGCCGCTACTGGGGGAATCTCGGTTGATTTCTTTTCCTCGGGGTACTTAGATGTTTCAGTTCCCCCGGTTCGCCTCATGCCACTATGTATTCATGACATGATAGTGTGTCGAAACACACTGGGTTTCCCCATTCGGGTATCGCCGGTTGTAACGGTTCATATCACCTTACCGACGCTTTTCGCAGATTAGCACGCCCTTCATCGCCTCTGACTGCCTAGGCATCCACCGTGTACGCTTAGTCACTTAACCTCACAACCCGAAGATGTTTCCATCGTTCGCGCTGCAAACATTTGAGAGACTCTATGACAGGTTACTCTTTACCCCAGTACTTCTACGGAGGGATAAATTTCAGCCGTCATGTTTCAATTTTCAGCTTGTTCCAGATTGTTAAAGAGCAATATCTTAAACATGACTCGCAAGTCATCTTTAAGATTTTTTCGGCCTGTCGTGACCGGTGATAATGTCTTTCACTCATTATCGGAATGGCGTCCCCAAGGGGATTCGAACCCCTGTTACAGCCGTGAAAGGGCAGTGTCCTAGGCCTCTAGACGATGGGGACACGAAAATCCGATTAAACTGAATAACTTAATCGGTTCGTATCAGCATGAGTAACTCATGGCATCAACAGGTAGCGCTTTGCTCGTTACTTTTTCATCAGACAATCTGTGTGAGCACGCCACTCGAACTAATATCTTTAGGTAAGGAGGTGATCCAACCGCAGGTTCCCCTACGGTTACCTTGTTACGACTTCACCCCAGTCATGAATCACAAAGTGGTAAGCGCCCTCCCGAAGGTTAAGCTACCTACTTCTTTTGCAACCCACTCCCATGGTGTGACGGGCGGTGTGTACAAGGCCCGGGAACGTATTCACCGTAGCATTCTGATCTACGATTACTAGCGATTCCGACTTCATGGAGTCGAGTTGCAGACTCCAATCCGGACTACGACATACTTTATGAGGTCCGCTTGCTCTCGCGAGGTCGCTTCTCTTTGTATATGCCATTGTAGCACGTGTGTAGCCCTACTCGTAAGGGCCATGATGACTTGACGTCATCCCCACCTTCCTCCAGTTTATCACTGGCAGTCTCCTTTGAGTTCCCGGCCGAACCGCTGGCAACAAAGGATAAGGGTTGCGCTCGTTGCGGGACTTAACCCAACATTTCACAACACGAGCTGACGACAGCCATGCAGCACCTGTCTCAGAGTTCCCGAAGGCACCAAAGCATCTCTGCTAAGTTCTCTGGATGTCAAGAGTAGGTAAGGTTCTTCGCGTTGCATCGAATTAAACCACATGCTCCACCGCTTGTGCGGGCCCCCGTCAATTCATTTGAGTTTTAACCTTGCGGCCGTACTCCCCAGGCGGTCGATTTAACGCGTTAGCTCCGGAAGCCACGCCTCAAGGGCACAACCTCCAAATCGACATCGTTTACAGCGTGGACTACCAGGGTATCTAATCCTGTTTGCTCCCCACGCTTTCGCACCTGAGCGTCAGTCTTCGTCCAGGGGGCCGCCTTCGCCACCGGTATTCCTCCAGATCTCTACGCATTTCACCGCTACACCTGGAATTCTACCCCCCTCTACGAGACTCTAGCTTGCCAGTTTCAAATGCAGTTCCCAGGTTGAGCCCGGGGATTTCACATCTGACTTAACAAACCGCCTGCGTGCGCTTTACGCCCAGTAATTCCGATTAACGCTTGCACCCTCCGTATTACCGCGGCTGCTGGCACGGAGTTAGCCGGTGCTTCTTCTGCGAGTAACGTCAATTGATGAACGTATTAAGTTCACCACCTTCCTCCTCGCTGAAAGTGCTTTACAACCCGAAGGCCTTCTTCACACACGCGGCATGGCTGCATCAGGCTTGCGCCCATTGTGCAATATTCCCCACTGCTGCCTCCCGTAGGAGTCTGGACCGTGTCTCAGTTCCAGTGTGGCTGGTCATCCTCTCAGACCAGCTAGGGATCGTCGCCTAGGTGAGCCATTACCCCACCTACTAGCTAATCCCATCTGGGCACATCTGATGGCAAGAGGCCCGAAGGTCCCCCTCTTTGGTCTTGCGACGTTATGCGGTATTAGCTACCGTTTCCAGTAGTTATCCCCCTCCATCAGGCAGTTTCCCAGACATTACTCACCCGTCCGCCGCTCGTCACCCAGGGAGCAAGCTCCCCTGTGCTACCGCTCGACTTGCATGTGTTAAGCCTGCCGCCAGCGTTCAATCTGAGCCATGATCAAACTCTTCAATTAAAAGCTTGATTTGCTTCCACTCGAGAAGCGATGCTCAAAGATTTACTGCATGAATTTTACTTCAGTTAGTCACTCTTCAAGACTTGATATTTTTTTGCATCCGAAGATGCTGGATATCGTCTTGTGGAGTGCCCACACAGATTGTCTGATAAATTGTTAAAGAGCAGTGCCGAGAAACTCATCGGCGCGGGCTGCGTATATTACGCTTTTCACCCAGAGAGTCAAGCGTTTATTTCGCTTTCTTCTCGCTGACCCGGCGGCTTCTCAGTCGTTGTTCCCGGTCAGTGGAGGCGCATTATAGGGAGTTCTCGGCGGGCCGCAACCCCTAATTGCAAAAAACTTTTCAAGCGCGGTTTTTTTCGGCAAAACGCTGGCCAAACCCGCATTTTTGTCACTTTTCGTACTGGATCTGGCTAAATTCCTGGGCGAAACGGTCGACCTGCTGCCAATCGGTGTACTCCACTTCCTTACTGGTATCCGTTTCACCGCCCGTCATACGCATAATAAATTGAATCATGATGCGGTCGAACCAGCGATAGCGCGGATAACGCAATGCGCCGGCAAACACCGCGCACTGTTTTGGCTGCCACGGCGAGGCCAGCAGGAACTTGCGAGTATAAGCGTTGGTTTGCGGCGAGCGCTTTTCCGGTTTACGCGCGGTCAGGTTCACGGCAAAGAACGCGCTCGGCATTCGATTCAGTTGCTCGGCATGACGCTTGACGAATTTATCCAGCGCCGGGTTAAAGTGCCCGTAACGGATAGAAGCGCCGATCATCACCTGCTGATACTGGCTAAGATCGACCTGTTCCGCCTGCAGCAGATCGATCACCTCACAACGCAGCGTGTCCTGCAGCTTGCTTGCTATATAAGAAGCGATAGCGCGTGTTTGCCCGTCACGGCTCGAATAAAGTATCAATGCCTTCATGGCGTACTCCTTATATCAGACTCACTCACGCCAGAAGGTTGGCGTGAACAGCACCAGCAATGTGAACACTTCCAGGCGCCCGAACAGCATCGTCACCACCAGGATCCACTTGGCCGCCGCCGGCATCGTGGTGAAGTTATCCGCCACTACGCCCAGGCCGGGGCCGAGGTTATTGAGCGTTGCCGTCACTGCGGCGAACGCGGAAAAATCGTCAACGCCGGTGGCAATGATCGCCAGCATGCTGACGATAAACACCAGCGCATAGGCAGAGAAGAATCCCCATACCGCCTCCAGAATGCGTTCCGGTAGCGCACGGTTGCCCAATTTGATGGTATAGACCGCGTTGGGGTGCACTAACCTTTTCAACTCACGCGAGCCCTGCAGGTACAGAAGCAGGATACGAATCACCTTCAGGCCACCGCCGGTCGAGCCGGCGCAACCGCCGATGAACGCCGAGCACAGCAACAACATAGGCAGAAACAGCGGCCACTTGGCGATGCTGTCGGTCGTAAAACCGGCCGTGGTCGCCATCGATACCACCTGGAAGAACGCCTGATTGAGCGTTTCCATACCGCTCTTATAGACGCCATGCCCCCAGAGCACCAACGTGCATACCACCACCAACGTCAACTGGACGAAGATGAACATGCGGAATTCAGGATCGCGCCCATACACCTTCAGACTGCGACCGCTTAGCAAAGCGAAGTGCAGGCCGTAGTTACAGCCGGAAATCAGCAGGAACACGGCGATGATGGTGTTGATGGTCGGACTGGCGTAATAACCGATACTGGCATCGTGGGTAGAAAAACCGCCGATGGCGATGGTCGAGAAACTGTGGCCAATGGCGTCGAACACCGACATCCCAGCCCCCCAGAGCGCCAGCGCGCAGGCGACGGTCAGCAATACATAGATTAGCCACAGGGTTTTGGCGGTTTCGGCGATGCGTGGACGCATCTTGTTGTCTTTCAGCGGCCCGGGCATTTCCGCCCGATACAGCTGCATGCCGCCGACGCCGAGTATCGGCAGTATCGCCACCGCTAACACGATGATCCCCATGCCGCCCATCCATTGCAGCATCTGGCGATAGAACAGAATGGCCTTCGGCAGCGAGTCCAACCCCACCAGCGTCGTCGCACCGGTGGTCGTCAATCCCGAGAAGGATTCAAAGAAGGCGTCGGTCAGCGACAGGTTGGGCCGTTCCGAAAACAGGAACGGCAACGCCCCCACGCTGCCCAGCACGGTCCAGAACAGCACGACGATCAGGAAGCCTTCTCGGGGCTTCAGCTCGTGTTTCTGTTTGCGGTTCGGCCACCACAGCATCAGACCGATGGTCAGCGCCACGAAGAAGGTTTGGCTGAACGCACGCCCCGCCCCATCGCGGTAAATCAATGCCACCAGGCCGGGAATAAACATCGTCCCGGAGAACAGGATGACCAGCAGACCAACGATACGGGTTATGGCGCGAAAATGCATTTCAGCACGATCCTTAGCAATTCAATTGGGAGGAATTATTGCGAAATGGGGGTTAATTGCAAATTACCGCGACTGAGATCACGCAATTTATTTCCAAACAGCTCGACCTCGGTGGTCGGCAAGGCCAGATGCAGCACAACGGCGGCGCCGTATTCGCCCTGCAGGATCCGACCTGCGGTTTGCTGCAGCAAGTTCTCCACCAGCGCCAACTGCGCATAGTCGCACTGCAAGATATATTCGGCTTCCGGCACCTTTTGTGCCAACGCCAACTGCTTCAACGCCTGTTGAACACCGTTGCCATAGGCTTTCACCAGCCCGCCGGTGCCCAGCTTGACGCCGCCATAGTAACGAACGACCACGGCGGTCACTTCGCCAATACCGCTGCCCATCAACTGCGCGAGGATCGGTTTGCCGGCGGTGCCCGACGGTTCTCCGTCGTCGGAAAACCCCAGCTGCTGCGAGTCATCGGGGCTGCCGGCGACGAAAGCCCAACAATGGTGCCGCGCCGCCGGGTGCTCATCCCGCACCTGCTGAATAAACGCCTTTGCCGCTTCTACCCCGCTGGTCGGCGCCAGCAGGGTGATAAAACGGCTCTTCTTTATTTCTTCGGTAAAGCAGGTTGCTTCCGCCGGTATCGGGTACGGCCGCATCAGGCCAGGTTCAGATCGCGCGTCATGTTCTCGATGCGCTTTTCGTGGATCACGATGTTGTCTTCGATGCGTATGCCGCCGTACGGCTTCAGCGCATCGATGCGATCCCAGGCGAAGTGCTGCTTGAACTCACCGCTGCGCCACGGCGCCAACAGAGAGTCGATGAAGTACAGACCCGGCTCGATGGTCAACACCATGCCCGGCTGCAACACGCGGGTGCAGCGCAGGAACGGATACTTGGACGGCGCCGCCAGATGGGTGCCTTGCTCGTCCTGCATAAAGCCGGCGGCGTCGTGCACCTGCAGGCCCAGCGGGTGGCCCAGCCCGTGCGGCAGGAACGGCGTGGTGATACCCGTTTCAACCATCGCCTCTTCGCTGAGACCGTTCACCAACTTGTGATTCTTGAGCAGCTTGGCGATACGCTGGTGCATCTGCACATGGTAGTCGGTATAACGCACGCCGGTTTTGATGGTATCGATCAACGCCAGCTGCTCACCGTTGAGATCTTTCACCAGATGGGCAAACTCGCTGCCGCTTTGCGCCGCGTAGGTGCGGGTTAGATCGGCGGCGTAGCCGTTATATTCCGCGCCGGCGTCGATCAGGAAACTCAGGGATTCGGCCGGCGGCTGATGATCCAGCTTGGTGTAGTGCAGCACCGAAGCGTGTTCGTTCAGCGCCACGATGTTGTCGTAAGGCACGTCGGTATCGCGGTGGCCGGTCGCCGTCAGGTAGGCTAGGTTGATGTCGAACTCGCTCATGCCGGAGAGGAAGGCCTCATGCGCCGCACGATGGCCGGTTACCGCCGTCTTCTGCGCTTCCCGCATGCAGGCCAGCTCATAGCCGGTTTTGATCGAACGGTGGAAATCCAGGTAGTTCAACACCGCTTTCGGGTTGATGTTCTCAGAAGGGATGCCGAGATCGCGGGCGCGCTGTTGCGCATAACCGATATAGCCCACGCGCTCGCGCTGCGGCGGAAGCTGCTGGGCGATGGCGTCGGCGTTGGCCAGCGGCATCAATTCGAGGGACTTGGTCCAGAAACTGTTCGGCAGCGGCTCTACGCTGTGCCAGTAGTCAATCGGGGAGTAGAACCACAGCTTCGGCTTGTTGACACCGTCGATCCACAACCAGCAGTTCGGCACCGACGTCACCGGCACCCAGGCTTTGAAATGCGCGTTCACTTTGAACGGATAGCTATGATCGTCCAAAAATACCTTTTGCAGTTCCCCGGAGTGAATCAGCAGCGCCTCCAACTTGTTGCGCTCCAGCACTTCGCGCGCGCGTTTTTGCAGCTCTGCCAGGTGGTCGTTATACAAAGAAGCCAGCGTTTCCATCACAGTACCCTTATGCCTTAGCACGAAAGAAGTCATCTTAACACAGCGCTCCGACGCACCAACCTCATCGCGTTGGGCATGCGGAGCAGCTCGCAATTCCCTGCAAATGCCGTTACATCCGCAGTTTAACCATTAACCAGCCGGCCAGGCCGAGCAACGCTATCGCCAGCGCCCACAGGCCATGGTGCTCCAACAACACCGCGCCGGCCGCGGCGACGCCCGCCAGACACTGCTGCAGAAAGCCGCACAGCGCCATCGCATAGGCACCGTACTCTTTGGCGTCGCTGACCGCCATCGCCATGCTGTTGGGAAACAACACCGCCTGGCCAAAAATGGTCAGGCAATACAGCGCGATGAACAGCGCCATACCGGAAAGGCCGGCCAGAATGCCACTCCACCACAATATCAGGATCGCCACCGTCGCCAGAGCCACGATGCCGCTGCCGGTTTGCATCAGTTTTTTCCCGCCGACGCGCGCCACCCTACGGTTCACCGTCAACGCGCCGCTAAAGTAGGCGATGCCGATCACCAAGCCCAGCGCGCCGAACGCCGTGACGTTGAGACCAAAACCCTGTTGCATGACGAACGGGCTCACCTCCTGCAGCGTCACCGTGGTAGCGAAACCCAGCCCGCCGACGCAGGCCGGCCAAAAAAATCCCGGCCGCCGCAGGATGGCGAAGTAGGTAGCCGTCATCGCCGGGCGAGGCCCGCGATCGCGCCCCGCCTCCAGCGGCAGCGTCGTCATCAGCGCCAGAATGGCCAAACCGGTGGCGCCCATCAAGACGAAGCCCATCTGCCAGTGCGAATATTGGCTGAGCAGGCCGCCGACAAACTGACCGCCGCCCAGCGCGGTGATAAAAGCGATGGAGAGCACCGACAAACGCCGCGCCAGTTCGTCGCCGCTCCAGTTATCCCGCACGATGATACGCGCAATGATCGCCGCGCCACCGGCACCTACACCCTGCAGCGCGCGCAGCGCCAGCAGCTGGGTGCCGTTGCTGCACAGCGCCAACAGCCCGCTGCAGCCAATGAAAAGCAGCAGGGAAAGCGTCAGCGGCGCTCGGCGGCCAAAGCGATCGGCAGCCGCCCCCCAGAACAGCACCGGCAAGGCAGCGCCGATGACGAAGATCGAAATGGACAGCTCGGTGGCGCGCCGGCTCATTGCCAACTCACGCATCACCGTCGGCAGCGAAGGCAGGTACACGGTCGTCGCCATCTGCGCCATAAACACCAACAGACACGCCAGCGTCATGGTTCTGGCGGGAATGCTCCATAAGCCGCTGCGTTTAACACAAGCCGCCTTATTCATGCTTAACCTCGTCTGAATGATAAATCGCTGCAGGCAAGTGTATGAGGGCCGACAAACTCCAGCAAATGCCGATAGCACATAAAATATAACTTCGTTTTAAATCAAAAAACTAACTTGGCGAGATGTGATCAGACCAGCAAATATGCAATCTCTCATTTGCATATTTTTAACATAAAAACCACACTCCTCAACATCTGGTCATACCAGATCATACGCTGATTCAGGAGATAGACATGCTCTACCAAGGCGAAACATTACAACTGCACTGGCTCGATAACGGCATCGCCGAGCTGGTGTTCAACGCATCGGGCTCGGTCAACAAGCTGGACACCCGCACCGTCGCCAGCCTGGGCGAAGCGCTCACCGTGCTGGAAAACCAACCTGAGCTGAAGGGGCTGCTGCTGCGCTCCTCCAAAGCCGCGTTTATCGTCGGCGCCGATATCACCGAATTCCTTTCTCTGTTCGCCGCACCGGCTGAAAAGCTGCAAGAGTGGCTGGTGTTCGCCAACAACGTCTTTAACCGGCTGGAAGATTTGCCTGTGCCGACCATTTCGGCCATTAACGGCTATGCGCTCGGCGGCGGTTGCGAATGCATTCTGGCGACCGATTTCCGCGTCGCCTCACCGGACGCGCGCATCGGCCTGCCGGAAACCAAATTGGGCATCATGCCGGGCTTCGGCGGTTCCGTCCGCCTGCCACGCCTGCTGGGTAACGACAGCGCGCTGGAAATCATCGCCGCCGGCAAAGACGTCAGCGCCAAAGACGCGTTGAAAGTCGGCCTGGTGGATGCGGTGGTGGCACCGGAAAAACTGGCCGAATCGGCGCTGAAAATGCTGCAACAGGCGATCGACGGCAAGCTGGACTGGCGCGCCGTGCGTCAACCTAAGCTGGAGCCGCTGAAGCTCAGCCCGATTGAAGCCGCGATGAGCTTCACCACCGCCAAAGGCATGGTGCTGCAGACCGCCGGAAAACATTACCCGGCGCCGATGACCGCGGTGAAAACCATTGAAGCCGCCGCCAAGCTGGGCCGCGATGAAGCGCTGAAACTGGAAACCGCCAGCTTCGTGCCGTTGGCGCGCTCCAACGAAGCGCGCGCGCTGGTCGGCATCTTCCTTAACGACCAGTTCGTGAAGGGCCAGGCGAAAAAGCTGGCCAAGAATGTGGATGCGCCGAAACAGGCGGCGGTGTTGGGCGCTGGCATTATGGGCGGCGGCATCGCCTACCAATCGGCGCTGAAAGGCGTGCCGGTGATCATGAAAGACATCAGCGACAAGTCGCTGACGCTGGGCATGAGCGAAGCGGCCAAGCTGCTCAATAAGCAGCTGGAGCGCGGCAAGCTGGATGGCCTGAAAATGGCGCAGGTGCTGTCGACCATTCAGCCGACGCTGGACTACGCCGGCATCGAGCGCGCACAGGTGATCGTTGAAGCGGTCGTCGAGAATCCGAAGGTCAAAGCCGCCGTGCTGTCGGAAGTGGAAAACCTGATCGGTGAGGACACCGTTCTGGCGTCGAACACCTCGACCATTCCGATTAATCACCTGGCAAAATCGCTGAAGCGCCCGCAAAACTTCTGCGGCATGCACTTCTTTAACCCGGTACACCGCATGCCGCTGGTTGAAATCATCCGCGGCGAACAGACCAGCGATGACACCATCGCCAAAGTGGTGGCCTACGCCAGCCGCATGGGCAAAACGCCGATCGTGGTGAACGACTGCCCGGGCTTCTTCGTCAACCGCGTGCTGTTCCCGTATTTCGCCGGCTTCAGCCTGCTGCTGCGCGACGGCGCCGACTTCCGTCAGATCGATAAAGTGATGGAAAAACAGTTCGGCTGGCCGATGGGCCCGGCCTACCTGCTCGACGTCGTGGGCATCGACACCGCGCACCACGCGCAGGCGGTAATGGCCGCCGGCTTCCCGGATCGCATGAGCAAAGACTATCGCGACGCCATTGACGTGATGTTCGACAACCAGCGCTTCGGTCAGAAAAATCAGCTGGGCTTCTACCGCTACAGCCAGGACAGCAAAGGCAAACCGCGCAAGGACCACGACGAGCAGACCGATGTGCTGCTGGCCGAAGTGAGCCAACCGCGCCAGACCATCAGCGACGAAGAAATCATCGCGCGCATGATGATCCCGATGATCAACGAAGTGGTTCGCTGCCTGGAAGAGAAGATCGTCGCCAGCCCGGCGGAAGCCGATATGGCGTTGGTCTACGGCATCGGCTTCCCTCCGTTCCACGGCGGCGCGTTCCGCTACCTGGATACGCTCGGCACCGCCAACTACGTTGAGCTGGCCCAGCGTTACGCACACCTCGGCGCCCTGTATCAGGTGCCGGCCGGTCTGCGCGCCAAGGCCGAACGCAATGAAAGCTACTACCCGGTGGCGACACCGCTGTCCGACGTCGCTACCCGCCAACCGGCATGAGGTCATAAAGATGGAAAACGTAGTTATTGTTGATGCCGTACGCACGCCGATGGGCCGCTCCAAGGGCGGCGCCTTCCGCCAGGTGCGCGCCGAAGATCTCTCCGCTCACCTGATGCGTGAAGTGCTGAGCCGCAACCCGGCGCTGGACGCCGCCGAGATCGATGACATTTACTGGGGCTGCGTGCAGCAGACGCTGGAACAAGGCTTCAACATCGCCCGCAACGCCGCGCTGCTGGCCGAGATCCCGCACCGCGTACCGGCGGTGACCGTCAACCGCCTGTGCGGCTCTTCGATGCAGGCGCTGCACGACGCGGCGCGCGCCATCATGGTCGGCGACGCGCACGTCAGCCTGATCGGCGGCGTGGAACACATGGGCCATGTGCCGATGAACCACGGCGTGGATTTCCATCCGGGGCTGAGCCGCAGCGTGGCCAAAGCCGCCGGGATGATGGGGCTGACCGCCGAAATGCTGGCCAAGATGCACAACATCAGCCGCCAGATGCAGGATGAGTTCGCCGCCCGCTCCCACCAGCGCGCGCATGCGGCGACGCTGGCGGGTTACTTTAAAAACGAGATCATACCGACCAACGGCCACGACGCCGATGGCGTGCTGACCCGTTACGATTTCGATGAAGTCATTCGCCCGGAAACCACCGTCGAAAGCCTGTCGGCCCTGCGTCCGGCGTTCGATCCGGTCAACGGCACCGTCACCGCCGGCAGTTCTTCCGCCCTGTCGGACGGCGCTTCTGCCATGCTGCTGATGAGCGAATCGCGCGCCAAAGCGCTCGGTTTGAAGGCCCGCGCCCGCATCCGCTCGATGGCGGTCGTCGGCTGCGATCCTTCCATCATGGGTTACGGCCCGGTGCCGGCCAGCAAGCTGGCGCTGAAACGCGCCGGTCTGAGCGTGCAGGACATCGATCTGTTCGAGCTGAACGAGGCGTTCGCCGCCCAGTCGCTGCCGTGCATCAAGGATCTGGGGCTGATGGATAGCATCGACGACAAGATCAACCTGAACGGCGGCGCCATCGCGCTCGGCCACCCGCTGGGTTGTTCAGGCTCCCGCATCTCGACCACCCTGTTGAACAACATGGAACGTCGCGACGCGCAGTTCGGCCTGGCGACCATGTGCATCGGCCTGGGCCAGGGTATCGCCACCGTGTTTGAACGCGTTTAGCTGTGTCTATCTTGGGATGACCGCGTCACCACTTCAAATCGCGGCATCCCGCCAAGTTTAGTTGCCGTTCTTCCCGCCTGTCAGGGGCGGGTTTTTTATGCCTGAAGTTTGCCGGCGCCCAAATAAAAACGGGGCGACCCTCGGCCACCCCGTTCACTGCGCACCGCATCGGTCAGATAAACGAAAACGCGTCGCCGAACATATGCGCTTCCAGCGCGCCGCGCTCGGCGCAGAAACGCTCACGGGCGATTTTCGCCATCTCGAAACGCCCGGCGATGTAGATGTCATGCTCCGCCAGCGTGCCGAAATCCTGCAGCACCGCGCTGAGCACGGTGCCGCTGCGGCCGCGCCATTCGGCTTCCGGTTGCTCGACCACCGGGATCACCTTCAGATTCGGATGCTGCAACGACAGCGCTTCCAGCTCGCTCAAATCGTACAGGTGCTTCAGCTCACGCCCGCCCCAGTAGATCGAAATGTCGCGATCGGGCTGCTGCTCCAACGCGGTCAACAAGATTGAGCGCGCGTAAGAGAAGCCGGTGCCGCCGGCGATCAGCACCAGCGGACGGCTGCCCTCTTCCCGCAGCCAGGCGTCGCCGTGCGGCACGTCGACGGTGATCGCCTGCTCTTTCAGGATGCGATCCATCACCGCCATGGCGTACAGATTCAGCTCCGAAGCGCCGATGTGCAGCTCGATGTAATCTTGCTGCGTCGGGGTTGATGCCAGCGAGAACGGGCGCTTGTCGCGCTCGTCCATCACCACCATCAGATATTGCCCTGCCTTGAAAGAAAACGGCTGCTCGGGCACCAGACGTACCCGATAAACCGTATCGGTAATGGCCTCTACCGAGGTCACTTTACAGCTCAATATTGTCATGCGTTCCCTCTGTCGGGTCATCAATGCAAAGCTGAGAACAGGGCCTGACGCTACAGCGTCGGTTCCCTGCCACTGAAGATTGCGAGCTCATCCCAGATTTCGTCGACGCGCGCACGTACCTTTTCATCCATCTGAATCGGACGGCCCCATTCGCGATCGGTTTCACCCGGCCATTTATTGGTGGCGTCCAGCCCCATCTTCGAACCCAGACCGGAAACCGGCGAGGCGAAGTCCAGATAGTCGATCGGCGTATTCTCCACCAGAACGGTATCCCTTGCCGGATCCATTCGTGTGGTGATCGCCCAAATCACGTCGTTCCAGTCGCGCGCATTGACGTCGTCATCGCAGACGATAACAAATTTGGTGTACATAAACTGCCGCAGAAACGACCAGACGCCCATCATCACGCGTTTAGCGTGGCCGGCGTACTGTTTTTTCATGGTCACTACCGCCAGGCGGTACGAGCATCCTTCCGGCGGCAGATAGAAATCGACGATTTCCGGGAACTGTTTTTGCAGGATCGGCACGAACACTTCGTTCAGCGCCACGCCCAGGATCGCCGGCTCATCCGGCGGGCGGCCGGTGTAGGTCGAGTGGTAGATCGCGTTGCGGCGCTGGGTGATGTGGGTGACGGTGAACACCGGGAACTGGTCGATTTCATTGTAGTAACCGGTGTGGTCGCCGTAGGGGCCTTCCGGCGCCATTTCACCCGGCTCGATATAGCCTTCCAGCACGATTTCGGCGCTGGCGGGCACTTCCAGATCGTTGGAAAGGCACTTGACCACTTCAGTTTTATTGCCGCGCAGCAGCCCGGCAAAGGCATATTCAGACAGGGTATCCGGCACCGGCGTGACCGCACCGAGGATGGTGGCAGGATCGGCCCCCAGCGCTACCGCGACCGGGAAACGCTCGCCGGGGTGCGCCTGGCACCACTCCTGATAATCCAGCGCGCCGCCGCGATGCGACAGCCAGCGCATGATCACTTTGTTCTTGCCCAGCACCTGCTGGCGATAGATGCCGAGGTTTTGCCGTTCCTTATGCGGGCCGCGGGTCACCGTCAGCCCCCAGGTGATCAGCGGCGCGGCGTCTTCCGGCCAGCAGTGCATCACCGGAATACGGCCCAGATCAACATCCTCACCCTGCCATACCTGTTCCTGACAAGGCGCGGATCCCAGCACCTTGGTCGGCATGTTCAGCACCTGCTTGAACTTCGGCATTTTGTCGAACAGATCGCGGAAGCCTTTCGGCGGCTCCGGCTCTTTGAGGAACGCCAGCAGTTTGCCGACTTCGCGCAGCGCGCTGATGTCTTCCTGCCCCATGCCCATCGCCACGCGATTGGCGGTGCCGAACAGGTTGCACAGCACCGGCATGTCGTAGCCTTTCGGGTTTTCAAACAGCAATGCCGGGCCGCCCGCCCGCAGGGTGCGATCGGCAATCTCCGTCATTTCCAGGTAAGGATCGATCGGCTGGCTGATGCGTTTTAGTTCCCCTCTCTTCTCCAGCAACGAGAGGAAATCGCGTAAGTCACGGTATTTCATGCTGATCATTATAACGGCCAGTGGGGAGGGCATTATAAGCCCTCTTCACGGTTGTTGCTGCAATTTTGTTAATGCCGCCCGCTGCGGGGTGGCTCTCAGCCGCAGTTGAACGGCACCAGCGTGGCCAACGCACGCGTATCCTGATATTCGCGCGTCTCCTCGCCGTGGCGGAACACCTTGAAGCCCTGCCCGTTAGCGCTGAAGTAACGCAGCGCATTGCCTTCAACGTGCAGCAGGCTGCCTTCACGCAGCGCCACCACCGATTCACTCGGGTTGATCGCGCAGAACTCCGCCAGGCGCTCGTCACGGGTTTCGCCCATGTGGCCGCTGATATGCGCGTCGATGTAATGCGGGTTGATCTGCACCGGGAATAGCCCCAGCGCCGGCAGCACCACGCTGCAGCGCACCGGCATATCATTGGTGGTGCGAATGCTCGGCGTGGCCACGTTGCAACCGGCGCTCCAGCCGACGTAAGGCACCTCACGCTCGCGCACTGCGCGCTGGATGGGCACGATCAGGCCTTGCTCGTGCAGCATTTGGTTCAGCAACCAGGTATTGCCGCCGCTGACCAAAATGCACTCCGCCTGCGCGATCGCCGCCGCCGGCGAAGCGGCGTGATGGATACTGGTGACTTCGATGCCCAGCGTTTGCGCCAGCTCCTGCGCACGCTGGTCGTAGTCATAACGGATCAGGGCGTAAGGGATAAAGACGGCGGATTTGATGCCGCGACGCGCAATCATCGCCAGCAGTTGGCTTTTGGCGTACCCCAGCAGCTCGGCTTCGCCAGACAGCTTGCCGTTGCTCAACAGAAACAGCTCCATTTCTTTCCCCCTCGGTCAAAAACGATGAATAGCGTCACAGCCGGTAGCGCAACGCCTTGCCATACTGTGACGGTAACAAATTTTCAGCCCTCTGTTATACCAGCGCCGTATCGATAAGTGTGTGACCCCTCGCTAATAGCCGCATATTCATAGAGATAGGTGATGTTACACGCTGAAACTTGCATCACTATGTATCCGGAATAGCTTTTGATATGCTTACCGGCTGGCAGAAAGGCATGTGAAATTATGGAATCCTGGTATCTACTTTATTGCAAACGCGGTCAGCTGTTGCGAGCGCAGGAACATCTGGAACGGCAGCAGGTAAACTGCCTCAGCCCGATCATCACGCTGGAAAAGATCGTGCGCGGCAAGCGCATCGCGGTCAGCGAACCCCTGTTTCCCAACTACCTGTTTGTGGAGTTCGACCCGGAGCGCATTCACACCACCACCATCAGCGCCACCCGCGGCGTCAGCCACTTCGTGCGTTTCGGCGCGTTGCCGAGCGTGATCCCGAGCAAGGTGATCGATGAGCTGCGCACGCACGCCAGCGAAACCTATGTCGATCCGGAAACCCCGCAGCCGGGGGACACCGTTCTGATCGTCGACGGCGTATTCGAAGGGCTGCAGGCGATCTACACCGAGCCGGACGGCGAGGCGCGTTCCATGTTGTTGCTGAACCTGATCAACAAACAGGTCAGTCAAAGCATCGACAACCGACAGTTCCAGAAGATGTAATGCAAAAGGCGCCCTCAGGCGCCTTTTTGTTGGCTCATTTGGCGCTTAACGACGCATCGCGTCGTCGTGCAGCCACTGGGCGACACGCTTGGCGAAGTAGGTCAACACACCGTCGGCGCCAGCGCGTTTGAAGCACATCAACGACTCCATCACCGCAGGTTGCTCTTGCAGCCAACCGTTCTGAATCGCCGCCATATGCATCGCGTACTCGCCGGACACCTGATAAGCGAAGGTTGGCACGCCGAAGGTATCCTTCACGCGGCGTACGACGTCGAGGTACGGCATGCCCGGTTTCACCATCACCATGTCCGCGCCTTCCTGCAGATCCTGTGCAATCTCCTGCAGCGCTTCGTCGCTGTTGGCCGGATCCATCTGATAGGTCTTCTTATTGCCGCCCTTCAGGTTGCCGCTGGAGCCCAGCGCATCGCGGAACGGGCCGTAGTAACAGGAAGCATACTTGGCGGAATAGGCCATAATCTGTGTATTCACCAGGCCCTGCAATTCCAGACGATCGCGGATCGCCCCGATGCGGCCGTCCATCATGTCACTCGGCGCCACGATTTCCGCACCTGCTTCGGCATGGGACAGCGCCTGACGCACCAGGATGTCTTTGGTCACGTCGTTAATCACATAGCCCTGCTCATCGATGACCCCGTCCTGCCCATGCGTGGTGTAGGGATCGAGCGCTACGTCGGTCAGAATGCCCAACTCAGGCACCGCGTCTTTCAGCGCGCGCACCGTGCGCTGCACCAACCCTTCCGGGTTATAGGCTTCTTCCGCATGCAGCGATTTCAGGCCCGGCTCGATCACCGGGAACAGGGAGATCACCGGCACGCCGAGTTTGGCGATGGTTTCCGCTTCCTTGACCAGCAGATCGATCGTCATGCGCGATACGCCCGGCATCGAGGCCACTTCTTCCTGACGGTTGCTGCCTTCCATGACAAACACCGGATAAATCAGGTCGTTGACCGTCAGTTGGTTCTCGGCGACCAGGCGGCGGCTGAAGTCATGACGGCGCACGCGGCGCATACGGCGACCAGGAAAGGTACCCGGAAATGCATAGCTCATAGTTTTCTCCTAGCTCAAACCAGCCGGAATAGCCGGCGGGCGTTCTCATCGGTTTTTTGCCCCAGCCATTGCGGCTCTTCCTGTCGCCAGACGGCGACCTGATGCACGATATGGGGCAGGAAACAGGGTTCGTTGCGGCGAGATGCGGGTTTAGGTTGTAAATCCCGGGGCAACAGATAAGGGGCGTCCGTTTCCAGCAACAGACGCTCGGCCGGGATCTGCGGCAACAGGGCGCGCAATTCCAGGCCGCGCCGCTCGTCGCAGACCCAACCGGTAATCCCGATCGACAGGCCCAGCGACAGGCAGCTTGTTAATTCTTCGGCGGTGCCGGTGAAGCAGTGCACCACGGCCGCGGGCAGTTTATCCAACCACGGCGTCAGTAGCTCGGCAAAACGTGCGTGTGCGTCGCGGCAGTGGAGAAACACCGGCAGCGCCAACTCCGCCGCCAGCGCCAGCTGCGCGGTGAACGCCGCTTCCTGCTGTGCGGGCGTCGAGAAGTTGCGATTGAAATCCAGGCCGCATTCGCCGATCGCCGCCACTTCAGGGCACGCGGCCAACGCATAAATCTGCTCGGCGGTGTGTTCATCCCAACCGCTGGCATAGTGCGGATGCACGCCGGCGGTAGACCAACCGTAGCCCGCATGTTGCTGCGCCAGTTCGGCGGCCTCGCGGCTCTCCGCCAGATCGGTGCCGGTAATCAACATCCCCGTCACGCCCGCAACGCGGGCGCGTTCCACCACCGCCTGGCGGTCTTTGGCGAATTGGCTGCTGGTAAGATTAACGCCGATATCAAACATGGTTTTTTCCAAAGCAAAAGCCGCCCGATGGGCGGCTTCGCAATCAATGTGGATCAGGGTGTTGGAGGTTCGTCACCCTCGTCTTCTTCTTCCGCCTGCGGGCGACGTTTACCGGTATAGAAGCGAGCGAAGAACACCCCCACTTCAAACAGCAGATACATCGGTATTGCCAACAGGGTTTGCGAGAACACGTCCGGCGGCGTCAACAGCATGCCGACCACAAACGCGCCGACCAACACATACGGCCGTTTCTTCTTCAGATCTTCCGGCGAGGTGACGCCGCTCCAGCACAGCAAAATGATGGCGACCGGCACTTCGAAGGCAACGCCAAACGCCATAAACAGCGCCATGACGAAATCGAGGTAGTTTTTAATGTCGGTCGCAATGGTCACCCCCATCGGCGCGGTCTTGGCAAAGAAGCCGAAGGCCAGCGGGAACACGATGAAGTAGGCGAAAGCCATGCCGAGGTAGAACAGCAGGCTGCTGGACACCAGCAGCGGCATCATCAGGCGGCGTTCATGCTTGTACAGCGCCGGTGCGATGAATGCCCACACCTGATACAGAATCATCGGCGCGGAGACGAACACCGAGACGATCATGGTCAGCTTGATCGGCGTAAAGAACGGTGACGCCACGTCGGTAGCGATCATGCTCGCTCCGGCCGGCAGCTGCTTGAGCAGCGGCGCAGAGACCAGCTGGTAGATGTCGTTGGCGAAAAACACCAGCACCACGAACACCGCCAGCACGCAAATAATCGAGTTCAACAGCCGCTTGCGCAGCTCTATCAGATGACTGATAAGGGGTTGGGTATCTTCAACAGCCATGTATTAACGATCGCCACTAGGTTGGTGAGACGCTGGGGTTTTATCCGCAACAGGTTCGACAGGTGCCGGCGCGGTTTCCACCGGTGCTTTAGCCGGTTGCACCGCCACAGGCGCAGCCGGGGAAGCAGCCGCGACGGCCTCAGGCTCCGCTGCCGGTTTTGGCACGGCGGCGGGCGCGCTGGCGCTGGTTGCCGCTTCCGCCGGCGTCACGCCGTCGTGCAAGGCTTCCGGATCGGTGACCTGCGGGTTATGAATGGTGTTCGCCAGCTCTTCTTTCTCGCCCCGGTAAGTGCGTTTCAATGATTCCGCCGCGTCTTTCAGCTCATCCATTGACGCCTTCAGCTCCGGCGTCAGGTTCTGCAAACCGGCCTGTTCGGCTTTTTTCAGGCTGTCCTGCAGCTCCTGCAGCTTCAGCTCCTGAGACAGTTCGTGCTGCACCGAGGCCGCCAGCGAGCGCAGCGCGCGGATCCAGCCCGACACCGTTCTGACCGCGACCGGCAACCGTTCCGGCCCCAGAACAACCAGGCCGATCACCAGCACCAGCAGCAGCTCACTAAACCCAATGTCAAACACGGTTTATACCTGCTCTTTGTTCTTCGACTCTTCCGGTTTCACTTCCGGCTGCTTATCGGTAATAGGCTTGGCCGAGAAGTCAGCGTCATCCAGGCTGCTTTTCTCAGCCGTGTTGGGGGTCGACGGCGTGTCGTCGCCGATCGCCTTCTTGAAGCCCTTGATCGAGGCGCCGAGATCGGAGCCCAGCGTGCGCAGTTTTTTGGTACCGAACAGCAGCACCACGATCACTGCGATGATCAACAATTGCGTAATACTAATACCGCCCATTTTAATTACCTCTAATTTTAAAGGGTCTTTCAAAGCCAGCCCGCATTATAGAGCCGACTTTACCAGAGTGACGAATTAAATCAGGTGGTTCGCTTCCAGCCAATCACCCAGCATACGATGCCGGCGGCCATCATCCAGGCGGGAAACACCTCGATTTGCCCCAGCAGCAACAGCGTGCCGCTTACCAAGAGTGTAGCGCCAACGCCGAACAAATAACGTGACTGCCCCTGACGAACCCGCTGAGCCTGCATTTGGTTAGTCAGCTTATCAACGCTTTGTTGCAACAGTTTATGCTGCTGCAGGCTGTCGTAAAACAGCTCGGGCAGTTCCGGCAGCTTCTCCGCCCAGAACGGCGCTTTTTCTTTGAGCGCGCGCACCACGGCAGGGATGCCGACCTGATCGCGCAGCCAGCTCTCGAGGAACGGCTTGGCCGTGGTCCACAGATCCAGCTGCGGGTAGAGCTGGCGCCCCAGTCCTTCAACATACAGCAAGGTCTTCTGCAATAACACCAGCTGCGGCTGCACTTCCATATTGAAGCGGCGTGCGGTGTTGAACAGGTTCAGCAGCACGTTACCGAAGGAAATCTCCGCCAGCGGTTTCTCGAAAATCGGCTCGCAAACGGTGCGGATGGCGAATTCAAAGTCTTCCACGTTGGTGTCGCGCGGCACCCAACCGGAGTCGACGTGCAGTTCCGCCACCTTGCGGTAATCACGGTTGAAGAAGGCGATGAAATTTTCCGCCAGGTAGCGTTTATCATCCTTGTTCAGCGAGCCGACGATGCCGCAGTCGATGCCGATATAGCAAGGATCTTCCGGATGTTCGTAGCTGACGAAAATATTACCGGGATGCATGTCCGCATGGAAGAAGCTGTCGCGGAATACCTGGGTAAAGAACACCTGAACGCCGCGTTCCGCCAACAGTTTCATGTTGGTGCCCTGCTGCTCCAGCGTGGCGATATCCGAGACCGGAATGCCGTAGATGCGCTCCATCACCAATACGCTTTCACGGCAGTAGTCGGAATAGACTTCCGGTACGTACAGCATCGGGCTGCCGTCGAAATTGCGGCGCAGCTGAATGGCGTTGGCCGCTTCGCGCAGCAGGTTCAATTCGTCCAGCAGGGTTTTCTCGTACTCACGCACTACTTCGCGCGGGCGCAGACGGCGGCCGTCCGGCAACAGCTTCGGCACCCAGCCGGCCAAACGGTACATCAAGCGCACGTCGGCCTTGATGATCGGCCCGATATCCGGCCGGATCACCTTCAGCACTACTTCCTGGCCGGTGGTTTTCAGCCGCGCGGTATGCACCTGCGCGATCGAAGCAGAGGCCAGCGGCTGCTGATCGAAATCGTCGAACCAGGTTTCCAGCGGGCCGCCCATCGCCAGTTCGATATGTTTACGCGCCAGCGCGCCGTCGAAAGGCGCGACCCGGTCCTGCAACAAAGTCAGCTGATCGGCAATCTGCGGCGGAAACAGATCGCGGCGGGTCGACATCATCTGGCCGAACTTGATCCAGACCGGCCCCAGTTCCTGCAGCGCCAGCCGCAGGCGTTCACCCAGCGGCTTGTCCTTGTGCCGATTCGGCATCCAGAACAGCAGCCGGCGGCCGAAGCGCAGCGGCAGCGTCAAACGCATTTTAGGGATCAGTTCGTCCAGCCCATAGCTGAGAAAAACGCGGACGATAAAATACAAACGGCGCAGTTCGCCTGGGGTCATCGCTTGCCCTCCAACTTGTCCATGCGGGCAGACAGCGCTTCCGCGCTGCGGGCGAGTGCATCAACTTCCTCGTTGAACCACACCACTTCCAGCGGCCCCGGCGCCAGACGCCACTCTTCCGTCAACGCCTCCGCCATGTCCTGCTGCCGGCGCATAAAGCCGGCTTTCAGCAGCGAGGCGCCTTTTCCCAGCGCCTGCGTAATGCCCTGGGCGGCGATATCGCCGATATAGGGCGCCAGCCACTCCGCCGGATCCCACTCCGCCAGATCGAGCAGCCCAACCAGCTGTTGTACCACCTGAATATCGCCTTCCACCGTCAATTCGCCGCTGCGCATCAGCACCGGCAACTGCTGGCGATCGCGCAGCTTCAGTAAGGCGGGAATGCGGCTGCGCACGGTGCAATCGGCGCTGTCCTCAGACTGCCCCAGCACGTCCACGCGCAGTTCGCTGAACACCAGTACCAGCGGTGAAGCCAGCTCTTCCAGTTCGATACGCAACACCTTGCCCGCCAGGCGTTGGCGAGCGGCTTTCATGCTGCGATCGCGAAACAGCAGATTATTCAGCGAGGTTTCCAGCGCACCGGTCAGCAGAGGGGTAAACAGCATCGGCATCTCCCTCTCAGAACTTGAAGCCGCGATGCAGGGCGACAATCCCACCGGTCAGGTTGAAATAGGTGACGTTTTCAAAACCGGCGTTGCCCATCATACCCTTCAGGGTTTCCTGATCGGGGTGCATGCGGATCGATTCCGCTAGGTAGCGGTAGCTGTCCGGATCCTTCACCACCAGCTCGCCGATCTTCGGCAATACGTGGAACGAGTAGGCATCGTAAGCTTTGCTCAGCGGCGCCAGCAGCGGCTTGGAGAATTCCAGCACCAGCAGGCGGCCGCCCGGCTTCAACACGCGGAACATCGAGCGCAGCGCTTTGTCTTTGTCGGTGACGTTGCGCAGGCCAAAGGAGATGGTGATGCAATCGAAGTAATTGTCCGGGAACGGCAGCGCTTCGGCGTTGGCCTGCACGTAATTGATGTTGCCGACGATGCCACGATCGCGCAGCTTCTCGCGTCCCATCTTCAGCATCGAATCGTTGATGTCCGCCAACACCACCTGCCCCTGCTCGCCGACCATGCGGGAGAACTTGGCCGCCAGGTCGCCGGTACCGCCGGCCAGATCCAGCACGCGCTGCCCGCGGCGCACGCCGCTGCAGTCAATGGTGAAACGCTTCCAGATACGGTGGATGCCGAACGACATCAGGTCGTTCATCACGTCATACTTTGCCGCTACCGAATGAAAAACGTCCGCCACCATGGCCTGTTTTTCGTCTCTAGCGACGGTGCGAAAACCGAAATCGGTGGTTTCCTGCGGTTGATCTGCCATTGTCCTGCCTGCTATTCAGTCAATTTTGTGTGGATGAGTGTACCAGAAGCCTGGGGAATACCCCACCTCGCCACGGCCTCAGCCGTGCGAAACGAAGCCTGGTTCCCCGGCGGTATCGTCATCGTCTTTCGTCTGCGGCAGCGCGGCGACATCATCGTCGTTCGCCTCTTCCGCTTCATCGTGTTGCGCGCCGGCTTGCTGCGCCAGCAGCGGGTTGATCGGCCGTTTGACCTCAACCCCCAACGCGCGAAAACCTTCAATTTGGCCAATAAGGTTACCACGGCCTTCGCTCAGTTTGTTCATCGCCTGACGATAACTGCCCTGCGCCTTGTCCAGGCTCTGCCCCAGCGCGGACATATCGTCCACGAACAGCCGCATCTTGTCATACAGTTTCGCCGCGCGATCGGCGATGCGCTGGGCATTTTGGCTCTGATGCTCATAACGCCACAGGTTGGTGATGGTACGCAGTGCCACCAGCAACGTGGTCGGGCTGACCAGCATGATGTTGTGCTTAAGCGCTTCGCTGATCAGCTCCGGCTCGCGATCGATAGCCAGCAGGAAGGCAGGCTCGACCGGAATGAACATCAGCACATAGTCCAGCGAGCGCAGCCCCGGCAGCTGCTGATAGTCCTTGCGGCCCAGCATGCGGATGTGGCCGCGCAGCGAGGCGATATGTTCGCTCAGCGCCGCCTCGCGCTCCGCCTCATCCTCGCCGTTGAAATAGCGCTCGTAGGCGATCAGCGACATCTTGGCGTCGATCACCACATCCTTGCCCTGCGGCAGGCGCACGATCACATCGGGCTGCATGCGGCTCTGGTGATCCACCCGCACGTTGACCTGCGTTTCATACTCGTGCCCTTCGCGCAGGCCGGAGGCCTCCAGCACCCGGCTCAGCACCACTTCGCCCCAGTTGCCCTGCGTTTTGTTGTCGCCTTTAAGCGCCTTGGTGAGGTTAATGGCTTCGCGCGCCATCTGTGCGTTCAACTGCTGCAGATTACGTATCTCGTGCGTCAGCGTGTGACGTTCCCGCGCCTCCTGACCAAAGCTGTCCTGCACCTGACGGCGGAAACCGTCCAGCTGTTCACGCAGCGGCAGCAGCAACCGATCCAAGCTTTGCTTATTTTGCTCGTCCACCTTACGGCCGCTGTGTTCAAAAATGCGGTTGGCGAGGTTTTCAAACTGGGTGGTGAGGCGTTGTTCGCTGTTGATAAGCAGGCGCTGCTTCTCCTCCGCCGCCATGCGCGTCTCTTCCAAACGGATGGTGACTTCGCGCAGCTCGGCCTCCTGCGCGCTGTTAACCTCGCGCTGGGCACGCAGCTCCTGGTTAAGCAGTTCGCATTCGTTGCGCCAATGGTTGAGCTGTTGAAGCTTTTCATGCCCGGCCGCCAGCTGGCTGTGCAGGTTACGCAGCTCCAGCTCGCTCTGCCGCAGCTGCTGCTCGTGGCGCTGCAGAGCCTCCTGCCGCGCCACCGTTTCCTGCTGCGCCTGCTGCAACGCTTGCTCCAGCAACCGCAGCTCGGTTTCATGCTGCGCATTCGTCTGTTGCACCCGCAGACTGGCGATCAACCACCCCAACAGCATGCCGATCGTTACGCCGCCAATCCCATAAATCAGACTGGTATCCACCCTGCCTCCTGTTGCACCTTGCCGTTCCGACGTTTCGCACGCCCATTGCCCGTCACGTTAAGGGGAGCCTGTATGGATGTCCAGCCTGATTTTGCCCGCCGCGCACAATATTGCGCGGCGCTGCGCAATTTAGCGAGAAATCAGCCCAGCCACTGGCTGAGCCACTTGATGCCGAATGCCCCCGGCGCCAGAATGCCGAACGCCCAGATCATCGCCGACGTGACGTTGGCTAACTGGAAATAACGCTGCGGCATGCCGCAAATGCCGCCCACCAGCGGCACCACGGCGCGCAGCGGGCCGAAAAAGCGGCCGATGAAGATGCCCAGCACGCCCCAGCGTTCAAAGAACGCGTGGCCGCGCGCCAGCAGCTGCGGATTGCGCGACAGCGGCCACATATGCGCCACCCGGTCCTGATAGTGATAGCCGATCCAGTAAGAGAGCCAGTCGCCGAAAAACGCCCCGGCGGCGGCAGCGGCCCAAATCGGCCAAAAGGCGATGCCGCTTTCGCCGATCAGCGCGCCCAGCGCCAGCAGGATCACCGTGGCCGGCAGCAGCAGCGACAAAAACGCCAGCGACTCGCCGAACGCCAGGAAAAAGATGATGGGAATGGCCCAGCCTTCGTGCTGACGCACGACGTCGCTGACCCAGTTGATAACGTCATTGAGGCTCAATGCGGGGCTCCTGATACGCGATAATTCGCCGCCTAGGATAGGCCGGGGCGAGTTAAACCCCGGCTAAACGCGCGGCGATTTACTCGAGGTAGAACGCCTGCAGCGCTTCGCGCTGGGCTGCGCCCAGGCCGTATTCCGCTTCCAACCAGCGGTCGGTGGAACCGTATTGCTGACGGATGCAGCCCAACGCCGTTATCAGGAACTCCTCGCGCGCGCTGAGCACGTAAGCGAATTGCTCCAGCGCCGCCGCATTCAGCTTGATAGACAGCTGATCCAACATCTGCTCGCGGAAAGTGGCCAGCGTGGTTTCGGTCAGCAGATAGTCTTCCAGCACCGTAGCTTCGTCGGCCCCCAGCGCGAACAGCACCAGTGCCGAACCGACCCCGGTGCGATCCTTGCCGACCGCGCAGTGCTGCACGATGGCG
Organism: Serratia sp. SSNIH1; assembly: GCF_002935055.1. Classification (NCBI taxonomy): domain Bacteria; kingdom Pseudomonadati; phylum Pseudomonadota; class Gammaproteobacteria; order Enterobacterales; family Yersiniaceae; genus Serratia; species Serratia sp. SSNIH1. Next base: position 716,567 of record NZ_CP026383.1, on the reverse strand, counting down.
CCGCCGCCAGGATTGCTCAACAGCTGCGCCAGCCGCTGATAGGCCGCATTACCGAACGGCAGGCGGCGATACAGCTCCAGCATGAACGCCCGGGCGTCGAAGGCGGCCAGCGTCTCGTTGGTGAGCTTCTCCAGGTTGGCGTTGACTTCGCTGCTCAGCGGGTTAGCCGGCACGTGGTGATAGTCGGCGCCACTCCACAGAATATCCGGCTTGGCCTGCACCTCGTCGGCATCGCGGTAGTCCAGCACCGAGCGCACCGGCACGCCGGCGAGAAAGGTGCAGTCGTTTTCCGTCAGCCGCTCGAGGGAACCGGAGCGGAACAGCAGGCCGCGCTTGATGCGGCGCCCGTCGGCCACGCCGTTGCCGCCGAAGTCGCGGAAATTGATGCCGCCGTCGAGCGGCGCGAGCGAAGGATGAAGCAGGATCTGGGCGGTCATAAACGTCCTCGTTGTTTTTGTTATGACAACGCGCGGCGGCCATCGGCGCAGCGCTGAGGAGTATCACCGTAACAGATTCGCCGCGAATGGAAAAACGGGCCGCGTCGGCGGCCCGCTGGGGGAAAGGCGATTACAGCAGGCGGCGAGCGGCGTCCACCACGATCTGCACCGCTTTGCTTTCGGTGTTTTTCATGGTCTCGGCGTTCGGGATCTCTTGCTGGGTGCGGTTGACGATCACCCCGGCCACCATGCCGGCACGCAGGCCCTGGCTGGCGCACATGGTCAGCAGCGTGGCGGATTCCATTTCATAGTTCATCACGCCCATCGCCTGCCACTCTTCCATCGAGCCTTTGAAACGGCTGACCACGCGGCCGGAGTAAGTGTCGTAACGCTCCTGGCCCGGATAGAAGGTATCGGAGGAGGCGGTCACGCCGATGTGCGTGGTGGCACCGCTGGCCTTGGCCGCTTCCACCAGCGCGGTGGTGCAGGCGAAGTCCGCGACCGCCGGGAACTCCATCGGCGCAAAGTGCAGGCTGGCGCCGTCAAGGCGTACCGCCGCCGTGGTGACCAGCACATCGCCGACGTTGATGTTCGCCTGAATGGCGCCGGTGGTGCCGATGCGCAGGAAGGTGCGAATGCCCAGCTGCGCCAGCTCTTCCACCGCGATAGAAGTAGACGGGCCGCCGATACCGGTAGAGCACACGATCACCGCCTTGCCGTCCAGCTCTGCGCGCCAGGTAGTGAATTCACGATGGGAGGCCAGATGCACCGGATTTTCCATCAGCTTGGCAATCTTCTCTACGCGCTGCGGATCGCCCGGCACGATGGCAAGCTGGGCCCCTTGTAAATCGTTCTTGGTGAGGCCGAGATGAAAAACGTCAGACTGAGACATACGAGACTCCTCATGGATCATGTTTATTGGGAGGAACAAAAACGCACTCTACTGAAAATCGCCGCTTAATTTCGTGACGATAGTCACTATGAAAAGAGAAACAAATTACATGCTACATATTTTTTGTGATTTTTATCACAAAAAATATTGTGACGCCCCCAGAACGCACCGCTAAACCTCAGTCTAGCCGACAAACCTTGCTGTTCCCTGCCCGTTGGTTGCCGGCTGAAACTATTTAGCTGTTCAATTCAAAATAACCTCATCTTATCGGTTGCTTAGGAGTAAAAAAGCCCTCTAACGCACCTTATGGCACTTACGCAGGGCAAAACGCGTAATAACATGATAAAAAGCGCTTAAAAATGCCGCAAAGCCAGATAATTAGCCGTTTTTTATCAACTTGTCCGAAAGTGCGCCACGCAGCGCCAATAATGGGTAATCTTTCCTATAGTTAATCTCAGCGCTTTTTTCTATTGCACGGAGACCGCAATGAAAACCGAACATGTGATGACATTAGAACAGGCTCAGGGGGGATTCGCCCCGGCCGCCGCGCCGTTGGCCGCCTCCGCGATTATCACCGACGAACAGGGCATTCACGCCGGGCAAACGACCATTCCTTCTCAGGGTGACGCGCTGCCGGCCTACGTCGCCAAACCCGCCGACCAGAGCGGCCCCTTCCCCATCGTCCTAGTGGTGCAGGAAATCTTCGGCGTCCATGAACATATTCAGGATCTGTGCCGCCGCCTGGCCAAGCAGGGCTATCTGGCGATCGCGCCCGAACTCTATTTCCGCCAGGGCGACGCCAACGACTACACCGATATCGGCGAGCTGTTCCAGCAGTTGGTCACCAAGGTGCCGGATCGTCAGGTGCTGTCGGATCTGGATCACGCCGCGCACTGGGCTATCCGCCACGGCGGCGACGCCGGCAAGCTGGCGATCACCGGTTTTTGCTGGGGTGGCCGCATCACCTGGCTGTACGCGGCGCATAACCCGCAGTTGAAGGCGGCGGTCGCCTGGTATGGCAAACTGGTCGGCGAGAAAACGCTGAATTCACCGAAGCAGCCGGTCGACGTCGCCACCCACCTGTCGGCGCCGGTGTTGGGGCTGTATGGCGGGCAGGACAGCGGCATCCCGCTGGAGACGGTGGAAACCATGCGCCAGGCGATCCGCGCCGCCAACGCCGAGGCCGAAATCGTGGTGTATCCCGAGGTCGGGCATGCGTTCAACGCCGATTATCGTCCCAGCTACAACGCCGAAGCGGCGCAAGACGGCTGGCAGCGCATGCTGGCGTGGTTCGCCCAGCACGGCGTCAAATAATTTCCCTCGCATAAAAAAGGGCGCCGAAGCGCCCAATCATCACACCAGTAAATCTATAAGCGGCGGTTTATCCGCCGCACGGCATCACGCGTGCTCGCGCAGGCGCTGTGCCGCCAATACCATGTTGGCCAGCGACTGCCGGGTTTCCGGCCAGCCGCGGGTTTTCAGGCCGCAATCCGGGTTAACCCACAGGCGTTCCGCCGGGATGTTCTGCGCCGCTTTACGCAGCAGCGCTTCAATCCATTCCACGCTCGGCACGTTCGGCGAGTGAATATCGTAGACGCCCGGCCCGATTTCGTTCGGGTATTCGAACGCTTTGAAGGCTTCCAGCAGATCCATATCGGAACGCGAGGTCTCGATGGTGATCACGTCGGCGTCCAGCGCGGCGATGGAGTCCATGATGTCGTTGAATTCGCAATAACACATGTGGGTGTGGATCTGGGTGTCGTCCCGCGCCACGGCGGCGTTCAGTTTGAAGGCGTCCACCGCCCAGTTCAGGTACGCGGCCCAGTCGGATTGGCGCAGCGGCAGCCCCTCGCGCAGGGCGGGTTCGTCGATCTGGATGATGCCGATACCGGCTTTTTCCAGATCTTCCACCTCGTCGCGCAGCGCCAGCGCAATCTGCTTGGCAATCACTTCGCGGGTCACGTCTTCACGCGGGAACGACCAGCACAGGATGGTCACCGGCCCGGTCAACATGCCTTTCACCGGCTTGTCGGTCAGCGACTGGGCGAATTTGGCCCATTCGACGGTGATGGCTTCCGGGCGGCTGACGTCGCCGATGATGACCGGCGGCTTCACGCAGCGGGAGCCGTAGCTCTGCACCCAGCCGTTTTGGGTAAACACGAAGCCGTCCAGGTTCTCGCCGAAATACTCCACCATGTCGTTGCGCTCGGCTTCACCGTGCACCAGCACGTCCAGCCCGAGGCGCTCCTGCTCGACGATCGCCTGTTTGATGTGCTCACCGATGCTGGTGCGGTAGTTGTTGCCGTCCAAACGGCCCTGTTTGAAGTCCAGACGCAGGCCGCGGATCTCGGTGGTCTGCGGGAACGAACCGATGGTGGTGGTCGGCCAGGCCGGCAGGTTGAAACGTTCGCGCTGCGCCCTGGCGCGTTCGGCGTAAGCGCTGTGGCGTTCGCTGTCCTGCGCGGTGATCGCGGCCAGCCGGCGCTCAACCTGTGGGTTATGTACGCGGCTCGACTGACGGCGGGCGCGGATCGGTGCGCTGTAGGCATCCAGTTCAGCCTGCTTGGCCGCGTCAGGCGCGTTCAGCGCCGAGCTCAACAGCGCCAGCTCGGCGCATTTTTGCAGCGCGAAGGCGAACCAGCTTTTCACTTCTTCGTCCAGACGGCTTTCCACGCTCAGGTCGATCGGGCTGTGCAGCAGTGAACAGGAGCTGCCGATCCACAGTGGGCGGGTGCCCACCAGCGGCTGAAGACGTTCGAACCAGCGGCTCAGATCGGCGCGCCAGACGTTGCGGCCGTTGATGACCCCCAGCGACAGCAGCCAGTCGTTCGGCAATGCGGCGCTCAGCGCGGCAATATCGTCATGGCCGGCGACCAGATCGACGTGCAGCCCCTGCACCGGCAGCGTGCGGACGGTATCGAGGTTGTGGCCGACGCTGTCGAAATACGTGGTCAGCAGCAGCTTCACCTGCCCCTGCAGCGCGTCGTAAGCCGGTTTGAACGCATCCAGCCAGGCTTGCGGCAGCTCCAGCACCAGCGCAGGCTCGTCAATTTGCACCCACTCGACGCCACGTTTCGCCAGCTCGGCCAGCACCTGTTGGTAAACCGGCAGAATCTCTTTCAGCAGCGACAGACGGTCGAACGGCTCGCCCTTCACCTTACCCAACCACAGATAGGTCACCGGGCCCAGCAGCACCGGCTTGATGCGATGGCCGAGCGCCAGCGCTTCGTCCACTTCGTCCAGCAGCTGAGTCCAGCCCAGCTTGAACTGCTGGCCTTGCTGGAATTCGGGCACCATGTAGTGATAGTTGGTGTTGAACCATTTGGTCATTTCCGCCGCGGCCGCCGGCTCGCCGGTCGGTGCGCGGCCACGGCCGATGCGAAACAGCGTGTCCAGATCGATCGAACCATCCGCATTCTGATGGCGCGCCGGCACGTTGCCCAGCAGCAGGCTGGTGGTCAACACATGATCGTACCAGGCGAAATCGCCGACCGGCACCAAATCCACCCCGGCCTGCCGTTGCTGCTGCCAATGACGAGCACGCAGCTCGCGGCCAACCGCCAACAGCTCTTCCTGCGTTGAGTTGCCGGCCCAGTAGCTTTCCTGCGCTTTCTTCAGCTCACGTCGAAGCCCAACGCGAGGAAAACCCAGTGTGTGATTCAAAATTGCCATCGTCATATTCCCCATTTAGACGTCCAGATGTTTACACATCCATAATCAGCAGGTACTGTATTAACCACAAGCGCAATTTATTCACTGTCAATGTGAAGGACTCTCATGATCGAACTGAAACATTTACGGACGCTGCAGGCCCTGCGCAACAGCGGCTCGCTGGCGGGGGCGGCGGCCCAACTTCATCAGACGCAGTCTGCCCTGTCGCACCAGTTCAGCGATCTTGAACAACGTCTGGGCTTCAAGCTGTTCGTGCGCAAGAGCCAGCCCCTGCGCTTCACCGCCCAGGGCGAGATCCTGCTGCAGCTGGCGGAGCAGGTGCTGCCGCAGATCCAGCAGGCGCTGCAGGCCTGCCACGAGCCGCATCAGACCACGCTGCGCATCGCCATCGAATGCCACAGCTGCATTCAGTGGCTGACGCCGGCGCTGGACAACTTCCGCCGGCGTTTCCCGCAGGTGGTGATGGACTTCACTTCCGGCGTGACTTTCGATCCGCAACCGGCCTTGCAACAGGGCGAACTGGATCTGGTGATGACGTCGGATATTCTGCCGCGCAGCGGCCTGCACTATTCGCCGATGTTCGATTTCGAGGTGCGCCTGGTGCTGGCGCCGGATCATCCGCTGGCCGGCAGGCCGCACATCGAGCCGGAAGACTTGAGTGACGAAACGCTGTTGATTTACCCGGTGCAGCGCCAACGGCTGGATATCTGGCGGCATTTTCTGCAGCCGGCGGGCGTCAGCCCGGCGTTGAAGAACGTCGATAACACGCTGCTGCTGATCCAGATGGTATCGGCGCGGATGGGGATTGCGGCGCTGCCGCACTGGGTGGTGGAGAGTTTCGAACAGCAGGGTCTGGTGGTGACCAAAACCCTGGGTGACGGCCTGTGGAGCCGCCTGTACGCTGCCGTGCGCGACGGTGAACAGCGCCAGGCGGTGACCGAAGCCTTTATCCGCTCGGCCCGCCAGCACGCCTGCGATCATCTGCCGTTTGTGCGCGACGCCGCACGCCCCGGCGCGACCGGCGCCAAAGCGTTGGCGGCCGGCGTATAAACTTTCGGGCCCCCCGGGCCGGGGTGGCCCGCCCGCTTAGCCAAGCTGTTTCGGCGCCACCCAGCGGCGATGCACCCACAGCGAAGCGACGATCACCGCCCCGCCGATGATAAAGCTCGGCCAATGCGGCTGCTGTTGCCAGATGGCCAGGTTGACCAACAAACCGGCCGGCACATGCATATTGTTCATGATGCCGAGCGTGCCGGCATCCACCTGCGTCGCGCCGTAGTTCCACATGAAGTAGCCCAGCCCCGACGCCACCACGCCCAGCCAGATCAGCACGCCCCACTGCAGATTGGTGGTCGGCAGCTGCTGCGGATTGCCCCACAGGAACCAGGCCACCACCGCCACTGCCGCAGCCCCCAGGTAGAACCAGGAAAAAGCGGTGTGCTGCGGCAAGGGGTGCACTTCCATCAAGCGCTTATAGCCGACCATGCCGATGGCGAAGCTGATATTCGCCGCCTGCACCAACAGCAGCCCCCACCAGAAATGCTCACTCAGCTGGTGATAGCGGATAATCGCCGCGCCCAGCACCGCCAGCAACGCGCTGAAGACATAGCCCCAACGCAGACGCCGGCCGCTCAGCAAGTCGTAGATCAGCGTGATGTACAGCGGCGTCAGCACGGTGAACAGCAGGAATTCCGGCACCGTCAGGTACAGATAGGCGCGGAAGCTGAACAGGTACATGATGCCCAGCTGGAAGGCGCCCACCAGCATATACAGCAGGATCACCTTGAGTTTGATGTTGCGCCAACGCAGAAACGGCAAAAACACCAGCGCCGCCAGCCCGATGCGCACCAGCGCCGAGAATCCGCTGTCGACGTGGCCCGCCAGGTACTCGCCAATCAGGCTGAAAGAAAATGCCCACAGAATGGTGGTTATAACCAAAAGCAGCACGATGGGTTCACCCTAAAAAGACCGAAAGGGCGATTGTAACGGAAGATGCGCACCGCGTTGGTGAAAAGGCGGTTTACATCAGAACAAAATATAAACTACCGGCAAAATTTCACCGCTGGGTTAGGCTTAATAAAAAGGCGAGGTAACCATCATGAAAACTTCTCACATCCTGTTCGCCCTGCTGTGGCTGCCCGGCCTGGCTGCGGCGGCCAACGGCGTAACCGATCTGCGTTCACAGCAGCAGGTTCTCAACCAAAGCAGCCAGCAGGCCCAGCAACAGCGCCAGTTGAACAATCAACAAATGGACCAACGCCGCCAGCAGCAACAGCGGCAGTTCGACAATCAGCGGCAACAGCTGATGCAAACCACGCCGAACGGCGGGCAACTGCTGCCTAACGGCAATCAGCCGCGCGATCCGTTCAATCGCACCGCACCGGCGGTACCGCAGGCACCGATGCCGGCTACGCCCGTACGCCCATAACGGTGAGGATCAGCGGCGTGGTGATCGCCGCCAGCACGGTGGACATCACCAGGCTGGTGGCGGCCGGGCCGGTGAGCGTATTGAACTGGCGCGACATCAGGTAGACGTTCACCCCCACCGCCATCGATCCCAGCAGCACCACAACGCGGGTTTCCATCGGCGGCAGATCCATCATCCAGGCCAGCAGCCAAATCACTAGCGGCTGCACCAGCAACTTCAGCACGCAGATGGCGCTGCTCAGCTGCCAGCCTTCGCTGATGCGGTACTCGGCAAGCCCCATCCCCAGCACCACCAGCGACAGCGGCGCCGCCACCTGGCCGAGCATGCTGACCGGCCGATCGACGAAGGTCGGCAGCGGCAGGCCGGTCAGGCTGAACAGAGTGCCGGACAGAATGCCGACGATCAGCGGATTGGTCAGCACGCTACGCGCGGTTTTAGCGAAGCCGCTCAGCGTCGGCGAACCGTTGCGCGCCCATTCGATCGACACCGTCACCAGCGTCCACAGGATCAGGCCGTTGAACACCAGCACCAGCGCCACCGACGGGATCGCCGCCTCCCCCAGCATCACGCCGGCGATCGGCAAGCCGAGCATCACGTTATTGGAGAAAATACCGCCCAGCGCAAACACCGATCCGGCGACGCCATCCAGCCGGAAGAGATGCCGGGCGACGAGGCGGCCAAGCACGAACACGATCAGGCAACTGCCGAAGAACGCGATCAGCAGCCGGGCGTCGACCGCCGGGCGCTGCGAGAAGTCGCACATCATGCGAAACAGCATGGCGGGCAAGGCGAGGGAAAACACGAAACGCGTCAGGCCATCGGTGATGCTGGCAGGCCATTTCCCCCAGCGAATCAACCCATAACCCAACGCAATCAGGACGAACAGCGGTAAAGACAGCACGATCTGGTGCCAGAGTGACAGGATAAAGCCAGGCATCGCATTCCTTCCGGTGGTGCGGCGGCAAGGCTTGTCGTCGCGGGATTCATCGGTGCCGGATTAAAAATCCGGGCCGATCAAATCTATCCGGTCGGTGCAAATGCAGTCAACGCCCCAGTCGAGCAGCAGGCGCGCGCGATCCGGTTGGTTGACGGTGTACACCAGAATGCGCAACCCGGCGTCTTTCAACGCTTTTACCCGCTCGGCGGTCAGCGCTTTGTGATCGATATGCAGCGAGACGCAGTCCAGGCGTTCGGTCAGCTCGCGCCAGTTGTCGTCCCAGTCCTCGAGCAGCAGGCCGCGCGGCAAATCCGGCACGGTGCGCTGCGCCGCCGCCAGCGCTTCTACCGAGAAGGAAGAGAGCAGCGGATCGGTCTGCCCTTGCCACAGCAGCCGCGCCGCCAGCGCCACCACCCGGCCGGTTTCATCGTCGCTGCCGGTGGTCGGCTTGATCTCGATATTGGCCATCAGGCCGTGTTCCTGGCAGCGTTCCGCCACCTCCGACAACAGCGGCAACCGCTCGCCCTTGAAGGCCGAGCTGTACCAGTTGCCGGCGTCCAGCTGCACCAGTTTGTCCCACGGCAGTTCGCCCGCCACGCCCCAACCGTTGCTGGTGCGATCCAGCGTGTCGTCGTGCAGCAGGAAAATTTGCCCGTCCTGCGCCAGCTTGGCATCGAACTCGATCATCTTGTGGCCGTGGCGCGCGCCGACGTCGATCGCCGCCAGGGTGTTTTCCGGCGCCAGAGAACCGCCGCCGCGGTGGGCGACGATATGAGGGTAAGGCCAGGGTCTAGTCATCAATCCATCCGTAATCCGCTGTGGGTGTCAAAGAAGTGCAGCGCCTGAGCAGGCAGCTGCAAATATAGCGTACTGCCCGCCGCCGGCAAGGTTTCGTGCGACAGCCGCGCGATCACCCCGTGGCCGCCCCACTGGCCGTGCGCCAGATTGTCGGCCCCCAGCAGTTCCAGCGTCTGCAGCTGCAGCGGCACGCCCTGGCCTTGCGCCACCCGCTGAATATGCTCCGGCCGAATGCCCAACGTCAACTGCCGCCCCGCCCACTGAGGTTTGGCCGCCGGCAACGGCAGCACCATGCCGTCCGCCAGCAGCAGCTGGCCGCCGTCGGCGCTGAGGGTGCCGGGCAGCAGGTTCATCGCCGGCGATCCGATAAAGCCCGCGACAAACAGCGAAGCCGGCCGTTGGTACACTTCGCTCGGGGTGCCGACCTGCTCCGCCACGCCCTTGTTCATTACGATGACCCGCTGCGCCAGCGTCATCGCCTCCACCTGATCGTGAGTCACGTACAGGCTGGTGGTTTTCAGACGACGATGCAGCTGTTGCAGCTCCAGGCGCATCTGCACCCGCAGCTTGGCGTCCAGGTTGGACAGCGGCTCATCGAACAGGAATACCGCCGGCTCGCGTACGATGGCGCGCCCCATCGCCACGCGCTGGCGCTGGCCGCCGGAAAGCTCGCGCGGTTTGCGTTTGAGCAGCGGCTCCAGCTCCAGGATGCGCGCCGCCTCCTCCACCCGCTGGCGGATATGATCCTTGCCGAAACCGCGGATCTTGAGGCCGTAGGCCATGTTGTCGTACACGCTCATGTGCGGATAGAGCGCGTAGTTCTGGAACACCATCGCGATGCCGCGATCCTTGGGCTCCAGATCGGTCACGCGCCGGGTATCGATATAGATATCGCCGCTGGTGGTGCGTTCCAGCCCGGCCACCATCCGCAGCAGCGTGGATTTGCCGCAGCCGGACGGGCCGACCATCACGATGAATTCGCCGTCCGCCACATCGAGGTCGATCTGTTTGATCACCGGCGTTTTACCGTCGTAAGACTTGGTGACCGCCTGTAGTTTTAATCCTGCCATCGTCGTTATTTCTCGCTATCAACCAGACCGCGCACAAACCAGCGCTGCATCAGAAGCACCACCGCCAGCGGTGGCAATAAAGTCAGAATCATCGCCGCCATCACCTGGTTCCACTGGGTCGGCGCGCCGGAAGTGGAGATCATGCTCTTGATGCCCGCCACCGCGGTGCCCATCGAGGCGTCGCTGGTGATCAGAATCGGCCACAGGTATTGGTTCCAGCCGTAGATAAAGGTGATGACGAACAGCGCCGCCAGATTGGTTTTCGACAGCGGCAGCACGATGTCCCAGAAGAAACGCATCGGCCCGGCGCCGTCGATGCGCGCCGCCTCCAGCAGCTCATCCGGCAACGTCATGAAGAACTGACGCAGCAGGAAGGTCGCGGTGGCCGAGGCCATCAGCGGCAGCGTCAGGCCGGTGTAGCTGTCCAGCAGGTTGAGGTTGGAGATCACCTCCACCGTCGGGAAAATACGCACCTCCACCGGCAGCATCAGGGTGAGGAAAATCAGCCAGAAGAACAGGCTGCGCAGCGGAAAACGGAAGTACACGATGGCGTAAGCCGACAGCACCGACACCGCGATCTTGCCGAAGGTGATCGCCAGCGCCATGATCACGCTGTTCAGCAGCAGCAGCGAGAACGGCACCTTGAGGTTGCCCACGCCGCCCTGCCAGATATTGCGGATGTTCTCCCACAGGTGGCCGCCGGGCACCAGCGTCATCGGCACCTGAAACACCTGCTTGTCGTCCAGCGTGGCGGCGACAAAGGCCACGTACAGCGGGAACAGCACCACCAGCACGCCGATAATCAGCATCACATGGCTGAAGATATCCAGCCCGCGTCGATTCTCAATCATTGATAGCGCACCTTACGTTCAACAAAGCGGAACTGGATCACCGTCAGGCCGATCACCAGCAGCATCAGGATCACCGACTGCGCGGCAGAGCTGGAGAGATCCAATCCGGCGAAGCCTTCGCGGTAGATCTTGTAGATCAACGTGGTGGTGGACTGCACCGGCCCGCCGCCGGTGGCGGCGTCGATCACCGGGAAGGTATCGAAGAAGGCGTACACCAGATTGACCACCAGCAGGAAGAAGCTCACCGGCGCGATCAGCGGCAGCACCAGATGGAAGAAACGCCGCACCGGGCCGGCGCCGTCGATGGCCGCCGCCTCCACCAGCGAGCGCGGGATCGATTGCAGCGCCGCGAGGAAAAACAGGAAGTTATAGCTTATCTGCTGCCATACCGAGGCCAGCACCACCAGGAACATCGCCTGGCCGCTGTTTTGCGCATGGTTCCAGTTATAGCCCAGTCCGTTGAGGAAATGGGTGATCAACCCCAGGCCGGGGTTGAACAGAAAGATCCACAGCACCGCCGCCACCGCCGGCGCCACCGCATAGGGCAGGATCATCAGCGTGCGATAGAGGCGGCTGCCGCGCAGCACGTAGTCCACCAGCGCGGCGAAGAACAGCGACACCGCCAGCCCGATGCCCGCCACCAGGAAGCTGAAGATCAGCGTGGTGTAGAACGAGTCGAGATAGTAAGGATCCTGAAACAGCTGCTTAAAGTTATCCAGCCCGACAAACTGGCTGGACAGGCCGAACGGATCGAGGCTCTGCACCGAATACCACAGCGCCTCGCCGGCGGGCCATAAAAAGAAGACGGCGGTAATCAGCAGCTGCGGCAACACCAACGCATAGGGCAACCAGCTGCAGCCGAAACCGGGACGGGAAGATGACATAGCAGTTAGACCATTAATCGGGTACGGAAGGATCGGCGTGAAGACGCGAGCCCGATCGGACGGGCCCGCGACGCAGGGTTACTTGGTTGATGCTTCGAAACGGCGCAGCAGCACGTCACCGCGCTGCACGGCGGCGTCCAACGCCTGCTGAGGCGTTTTCTTACCGGTCCACACGCCTTCCAGCTCCTCATCCACCACGCTGCGGATCTGCGGCATGTTGCCCAGGCGCAGGCCCTTGGTGAACGGCAACGGCGGCTTGTTCAGCATCTGGCGAGTGGCGACGTCGGCACCCGGGTTCTTGTCGTAGAAGCCCTGTTGCTTGGTCAGATCGTAAGCCGCGGTGGTGATCGGCAGATAGCCGGTCTTCTGGTGCCATTCGGCGGCGATTTCCGGCTGCGCCAGGTACTGCAGGAACTCGGCCACGCCCTTGTAGGTGGCGGCGTCTTTGCCATTCATCACCCACAGGCTGGCCCCGCCGATGATGGCGTTCTGCGGCGCGTTTTTCGCGTCGGCGTCGTACGGCATCATGCCGACGCCATAGTTGAATTTGGCGTAGTGTTTGATGTCCGCCAGTGAACCGGAAGAAGCGGTGGTGATGGCGCAGTCGCCGTTATAAAACTTCTCGGTGGATTCGTCTTTGCGGCCGAAGTAGGTGAAATCGCCCTTCTTGTTCATCGCCTCCAGCAGCTCGATGTGCTTGACCTGCAGCGGCTTGTTGAACTCCAGCTTGGCGTTGGTGCCGCCGAACCCGTTGTTTTCGCTGGCGAACGGCACGCCGTGCCAGGCGCTGAAGTTCTCCAGCTGGATCCAGCCCTGCCAGCCGCTGGCGTAGCCGCACTTCATGCCGGCCTCACGCAGCTTGGCAGTATCCGCCGCCAGCTCCTGCCAGGTTTTCGGCGGCTGGTCCGGGTTCAGGCCGGCCTTCTTGAAGGCGTCTTTGTTGTAGTACAGCACCGGCGTGGAGCTGTTGAACGGCTGAGACAGCAGATGGCCGCTCTTGTTGTCGGTGTAATAGCCGGCTACCGTCGGCACGAACACCGACTCGTCGAAGTTGATGCCGGCCTCTTTAAACACTTCGTAGACCGGTTTGATGGCCTTGCTGGCCATCATGGTGGCGGTGCCCACCTCGTAAACCTGCAGGATCGCCGGCGCCTTGCCGGAGCGGTAAGCGGCGATGCCCGCCGCCAGGCTCTGTTCGTAGTTGCCTTTATAAACCGGCACAATCTTGACGTCGCTGTGCGACTGGTTGAAGCGATCCGCCAGGGAATCCACTTCCTTACCCAGTTCGCCTTCCATCGAATGCCAGAACGGGATCTCGGTCGCCGCCAGCGCCTGAGTGCTGACCGCCAGGGTCAACGCGACGCACAGCGTGGTTTTGCGAATAGCGTAGGTGAGCATGCCTAACTCCTGAAAAAAGCTGGTGTAAAAGCGCGTGAGCGAAAAGAATCAATTTTTTGTTCGGAAGCTAACATGCCATGCGCGGATGACAGAAAAATAACCGTTACATGACAGCCACATGACGGCAAGGTGAAGTGAAGATGGCGGTTTGATGTCGGCGGCGGGCATGGGCTCCGCCGCCGCGAGGATTACAGCGAACGGCGCAGACGCGCCACCGCTTCCTGCATCTGCTGTTCGGTGGCGGTGGCGAACGACAGGCGGAAGGTCGAACGATCCGGGTTGTCGGAGAAGAAGTATTCCCCCGGCACGAACACCACGCCCTGCTGCAGGGTAGCGTTCAGCCATTCGGTGGCGTTGAACGGCTGGCGGAAACGTGCCCACAGGAACATGCCGCCCTTCGGCTTATCGAAGGTGATGTAGTCGCCCAGCTCCTGCTCCACCAAACCGGCCAGGATCTCGCCCTTCTGTTTGTAGGCGGCGCGGATCTTGTCGATTTGCGCCGGCAGGCGGCCCAGGCCGAGGTAGCATTCGACGATGCTCTGCGACAGCGCGCTGGCGTGCAGATCCGCCGCCTGCTTGATGATCGCCACTTTATGCAACAGGAACGGCGGCAGGATCGCCCAGCCCAACCGCAGGCCCGGCGCCAGGATCTTGGAGAAGGTCGAGGTATAGATGATATGGTCGGTGTTGCCCAGCACCCGCTGCGACACCTGATGCAGCGTCGGGTGGCGCTCTTCGGTGAAACGCAGCTCGCCGTACGGATCGTCTTCGATGATCAGGAAGTTATGTTCGGCGGCCAGCTTCACCAGCAGTTCGCGGCGCGCGGCGCTCAGGGTGATGCCGCTGGGGTTGCCGAAGTTCGGCACCACGTACACGCCCTTGATGCGCTGGGTTTTCAGCAGCTCGGCCAGCTCTTCCACCACCATGCCGTCGCTGTCGGACGAGACCGACATGATGCTGGCTTCCGCCAGCTCCAGCGTTTGCAACGCCGCCAGGTAGGTCGGGCGCTCCACCACGAACACGTCGCCGGGGTTGACGATGGCGCGCATCACCAAATCCAATGCCTGCTGCGAGCCGGCGGTGACCATCACCTCTTCCGCATCAGCGGTGACGCCGCGCTCGGCGCACAGCGCGCAAATGCGCTCACGCAGCAGCGGGCTGCCCTCGGTCAGGCCATACTGGAACGCGCTTTTCGGCTGTTCGGTGATCGCCTGCTGGGTGGCAATGCTCAATCCTTCGAAATCGAACAACGCATCAGAGGGGATGCCGCCCGCCAGCGAAATGACGTGTTCCATCTTGCTGTGCTTAAGCAATTCACGGATGGCCGAACTTTTTACGTTAACGATGCGCTGCGCGAGTAACCCTTCTGTCTTCATTTCTTCTTCTCGTACCTGATTATTTTAATTCGTAGGGGGGCGGATTAACCGCCCAGATACGCCGACCTCACTGCTTCGTTGGCTAACAATGCAGCCCCCGTATCTTCCAACACCACGCGGCCGTTTTCCAGCACATAACCGCGGTCCGCCAATTTCAGCGCCTGATTGGCGTTTTGCTCCACCAGGAAGATGGTCATGCCCTCTTCCCGCAGCTGCTGAATGATGTCGAAAATCTGCTGGATGATGATCGGCGCCAGCCCGAGCGAGGGCTCGTCGAGCAGCAGCAGCTTCGGCTGGCTCATCAGCGCGCGGCCGATGGCCAACATCTGCTGCTCGCCGCCGGACATGGTGCCGGCGCGCTGGCTTCGGCGCTCCAGCAGGCGCGGGAACAGAGTGAACACCCGTTCGATGCGCTGTTGATACTGCCGGCGATCGGCGAAGAAGCCGCCCATCGCCAGGTTTTCTTCCACCGTCATGCGCGAGAAGACGCGCCGCCCTTCGGGCACGATCGCCACCGCTTCGCGCATGATGCGCGAGGTTTGCCACTGGGTGATGTCCTGGTTCTGAAAGACGATGCTGCCTTCGCTGGCGCGCGGCTCGCCGCACAGGGTGCCGAGCAGCGTGGTTTTACCGGCGCCGTTGGCGCCGATTAACGTCACGATTTCGCCCTGGCTTATCGTGAGACTGACCTGATGCAGCGCCTGAATTTTGCCGTAATGGGCGGATACCTGATTGAATGACAACATAAAGACTGCGCCCCATCATTGTGCGTGAGCATCGCTGGTGATTATTTCGCTGCGCAGCAAGGCGCGAGCCGTGAGGTTTGGTGGGCCAAATAAACGGTGAGTAACGCAGCGGCGCGGCGAAATAGCCCCAGCCCTGCGGGTCGCGCCCCAAAAACCCGCTCTCTGCGTTGTCAGATTCGAACATAGTCCCGCTATGTTCTTCATCTTCCGCCTTGATAGCGGGTTTTTGGGTCTGCGACGATGCCGCGAACAATGATGGGACACAGTCTTAAGCCTCGCCCAAATAAGCCCGGATCACGTCCGGGTTGTTGCGGATCTCCGCCGGTGTGCCCTGCGCCAGCGGCGTGCCCTGATTCACCACGTAAATGCGGTCGGAAATGCCCATCACCAGCTTCATGTCATGCTCGATCAGCAGCACCGATACCTTATGCCGATCGCGCAACTCGACGATCAGGTGATCCAGCTCGTCGGTCTCTTTCGGGTTGAGGCCGGCGGCCGGTTCGTCCAGCATCAGCAGCTCCGGCCGGGTCACCATGCAGCGAGCGATCTCCAGCCGCCGCTGCTGCCCATAGGCCAGGTTGCCCGCCGAACGGTTGGCCATCTCCAGCAGGCCGACGCGTTCCAGCCACTCCGCCGCGCGCGCCAGCGCTTCAGCTTCGGCGCGGCGGAAGGCCGGGGTTTTCAACAGCCCGGCGAACACGCCGCTTTTCAGGTGCTGATGCTGCGCCACCAGCAGGTTTTCGATCACCGTCATTTCACGGAACAGCCGCACGTGCTGGAAGGTGCGCACCACGCCCATGCGGGCGATGGCCTGCCCCGCCAATCCTTCCAGGTGGCGATCGCGCAATTTGATGGTGCCGCCGGTCGGGCGGTAAAAACCGGTCAGGCAGTTGAACACCGTGGTCTTACCGGCACCGTTGGGGCCGATCAGCGACACGATTTCGCCTTCGTTCAGCGTCAACGCCACGTTGTTGACCGCCAGCAGCCCGCCGAAACGCATCGACAGGCCCTCCACCTGCAGCAAAGGTTGAACGCTCATGCCTGCTCCCCCTTACCCGCGTGAATGTCCGCCGCCTGCAGCTTCAGCTGCGGCCGTTTCATCGGCAACAGCCCCTGCGGCCGCCAAATCATCATCAGCACCATCAGCGCACCCAGCAGCAACATGCTGTATTCATTCAGATCGCGCATCAGCTCGCGCGACACCACCAGCAGGATCGCCGCCAGAATGACCGCGAACTGCGAGCCCATGCCCCCCAGTACGACGATCGCCAGTACGAAGGCCGACTCGACAAAGGTGAAGGATTCCGGGCTGACGAACCCCTGCCGCGCGGCGAACAGCGTGCCGGCAAACCCGGCGAAAGCGGCGCTGATGGTAAAAGCGGTCAGCTTGATGCGCGTCGGGCTGAGGCCCAGCGAGCGGCAGGCGATCTCGTCTTCGCGCAGCGCTTCCCAGGCGCGCCCCAGCGGCATGCGCAGCAGGCGGTTGATGACGAACAGCGTCAGCACCACCAGCAGCAGTGCCACCAGATACAGGAACACGATGCGATCGCTCGGATCGTATTTCAGGCCGAAGAAGTTATGGAAGGTATCCCAACCACCGTCGCGCACGCTGCGGTTGAACTCCAGGCCGAAGAAGGTCGGTTTCGGGATCTGGCTGATGCCGTTCGGCCCGCCGGTGATCTCGGTATTGTTCAGCAGCAGGATGCGCACGATCTCACCGAAGCCGAGCGTCACGATTGCCAGATAGTCGCCGCGCAGACGCAGCACCGGGAAACCGAGCAGGAAGCCGAAGGCGGCGGTGACGATGCCCGCCAGCGGCAGGCTCTCCCAGAAGCCGAGGCCGTAATAGTGATTCAGCAGCGCGTAGGTGTAGGCGCCGATGGCGTAGAAACCACCGTAGCCGAGCACCAGCAGACCAGACAAGCCCACCACCACGTTGAGGCCGAGGCCCAGCATCACGTAGATCAGCGTCAGGGTGGCGATATCCACCGTGCCGCGCGAGACCAGGAACGGCCAGGCGACCGCCGCGACGATGAGCAGAGCCGCCAGCAGCTTTTGCCGCGGCGTGGTGCCGTCGAAGCTCGGCAGCACAAGCGCCGGGCCGGAGACTTTTTTCAATCCCTGCTGCAGCAGCGGGCGCAACAGCTGGAAGAAAAAGACGATGACGCAGCCGATGCCGATCCACATCCAGCGTACTTCCGCCGCGCCGTGCACCACCAGCTTGGTGCCGTCCAGGCTGAGCTGCATGCCCATCAGGAACGACGCCATCACGAACAGCACCGCCGTGGCGATCAGCGCATTGAGCAGATTGAGTTTCATACTTTCTCAACCTCCGGACGCCCGAGGATGCCGGTCGGCATGATCAGCAGCACCACGATCAGCAACGCGAACGACACCACGTCTTTATATTCAGTGCTGAGGTAGGCGGAGGTCAGCGCTTCCGCCACGCCCAGCACCAGGCCGCCGATCATCGCGCCGGGAATGCTGCCGATACCGCCCAGAACCGCGGCGGTGAAGGCTTTCATACCGGCCATAAAGCCGATGTAAGGGTTGATGACGCCGTAGAACTGGCCGAGCAATACCCCGGCCACCGCCGCCATCACCGCCCCGATGACGAAGGTCAGCGAGATCACCCGGTCAGTGTTGATGCCCAGCAGGCTGGCCATCTTCAGGTCTTCCGCACAGGCGCGGCAGGCGCGGCCCATGCGCGAATAGCGGATAAACAGCGTCAGCGCCAGCATCGCCAGGAAGGTCACGAGCCAGATGATCAGCTGCATGGTGCTGATGGTGGCGGCGAAGCCGTTGCTTTCCCCCAGCACCCACTGGCCGGTCACCAGGCTGGGCAGCGCCAGATCGCGTGAGCCCTGCGTCAGGCTGACGTAGTTTTGCAGGAATATCGACATGCCGATGGCCGAGATCAGCGCAATCAGGCGCTTGGAGTTGCGCACCGGCTTGTAGGCCACCCGCTCGATGCTCCAGCCGTAGGCGCTGGCGATGACGATCGAGACCAGGAACGCGGCGCCGATCAGCAACCAGCCGACGTCGATGCCGAGCATCATCAGGGCGGCGATGACGATAAAGGAGACATAGCTACCGATCATGTACACCTCGCCGTGGGCGAAGTTGATCATGCCGATGATGCCGTAAACCATGGTGTAACCGATGGCGATCAATGCATAGGTGCTGCCCAACGTTAAGCCGTTGAACATCTGCTGCAGAAAATAGAGGAGCTGCTCTGACATACTCTGAACCCTTGGCTGCGAAACCCGCCGGCGGAGAACCGGCGGGTAAAGGGAGACGGGGCCGGCAAGCCGACCCGCCGGGCGCAGCGGGCTGCGCCCCACCCTAATCATTATGGCTTATTTGATCGGTGTGGACGTGCCGTTGGCATGCCATTCGAACACGCCGAACTCGAAGCCTTTCAGATCGCCCTTGTCATCCCAGGTCAGCGGCCCCATCACGGTCTCCACCGGCTTGCCGGTTTTCAGATCCTTGACGATGTCCGCCGGCTCCTGGCTGCCGCTGCGCTCCATGCCGGTGGTCAGCGACTGCAGTGCGGCATAGGTGGTCCAGACGAACGGGCCGGTCGGATCCAGCTTCTTGGCTTTCAATGCATCGACGATCGGCTGGTTGGCAGGCACCTGGTCGTAGCGTTTCGGCAGCGTCACCAGCATGCCTTCCGAAGCGGCCCCGGCGATGTTGGACAGCGAGGAGTTGCCCACGCCTTCCGGCCCCATGAAGCGGGTGGTCAACCCGGCCTGCTTGGCCTGACGCAGGATCTGGCCCATTTCCGGGTAGTAACCGCCGAAGTACACGAAATCGATATTTTCTTTCTTCAGGCGCGCCACCAGGGTGGAGAAGTCTTTGTCGCCGGCGGTGATGCCTTCGAACATCGCCACTTCGGTGCCCTGTTTTTTCAAGCTGTCGCGCACCGAGCGGGCCAGGCCTTCACCGTATTGCTGCTTGTCGTGCACCACGGCGATGCGCTTCGGCTTGATGTCGCTGAGAATGTATTTGGCGGCGGTCGGGCCCTGATCCGAGTCCAGGCCGGTGGTGCGCAGGATCATCTTGTAGCCGCGGGTGGTCAGATCGGCGTTGGTGGCCGCCGGGGTAATCATGATCACGCCTTCGTCTTCATAGATATCGGACGCCGGCTGGGTAGACGAGGAGCACAGGTGGCCGATCACGTAGCGAATGCCGTCGTTGATCACCTTGTTGGCGACCGCAACCGCCTGTTTCGGGTCGCAGGCGTCGTCGTATTCCACGCCAACCAGCTTGTCGCCCTTGATGCCGCCCTTGGCGTTGATGTCGGCAATCGCCTGGCGCGCGCCGGTAAACTCCATGTCGCCATACTGCGCGACCGGGCCGGACATCGCCCCGACGATCGCCACCTTGATGTCTTTCGCCATGGCCGCCTGGCTCATGGCCATCGCAATACAACCCGCCAGCAGTGCCTTACCTGTTGTTAATTTCATCCGCAAATCCCCATCTGTCGTTGTGAACGTACCTGTTGTGTTTGCCTGCGCCCGATCGTTATTGACCGCTTTTGTTATAAGTAATAATGATTTAGGCGTTTTATCGGCATTATTTTCTAATAAGACTTTATTTTTCATGCCATTAAACAGGAATTTTCTTCTGCAAATCAACTTCATCCGGCAGAAACAAGCGGTGTAAACAGGATAAAATTCGAATTAAATCTGCGCTCTTTACCTTGAGGCGTAGTGCGTTGTGCTGGTTAACAATCCGTTTACTAACTATTTACTCGGAAAATGCCCCGTGCAAAAAACATATTGCACAGTAATCGTACAGAAAAACTTACACAACGCTCTGCACAAGATCTATTACACTGTCGGCATCATTTAGCTGCGCGGAAATTCTGCATGAAACTGACCATCGAGCGCCTGACCGCGCTGTCCCCGCAAGACCTTATCGACCTCGGTAAAATTTGGCCGCACCAGCAGCCGGAACAGTGGCAAAGCTGGCTGAGCGACGGCAAGGTGCTGTTCGCCGCCCGCTTCAACGAGCGGCTGCTGGGGGCGGTGAAAATCGCGCTGCAGGACGACCGCGCCGAGCTGCAGGACTTGCTGGTGCGCGAAGTGACGCGCCGCCGCGGCGTCGGTCTTTACCTGGTGCAGGATGCGCAGCGTCAGCTGCCGCAGGTCGCCCACTGGCAGCTGTCGACCGCCGGCCTGGCGCCGCGCGAACGCGGGGAAGTCGCTAACTTCATGCGCGCCTGCGGCTTCGCACCGCAGGGCGATCTCTGGCAAAAATGAAACGCCGGCTGGCGGCGCTGGTCTTGATTGCGCTGGGGCTGGCGGCCGCACTCCTCGGGCGCCAGCAGGCGCTGCGCCTGGCCTCAGGCTGGGATCAGCAGGTTTATGTCTGGCAGCGGGTTTGGACGCCGCAGCACGCCGATGCGCTGGCGCACAGCCGCGATCTGTTCGGCGCGCTGCGCGTGCTGGCGCTGCAGGTACATCCGCGCGAAGGCTGGCGGGAAATCCCGGCCGATCTCAGCCTGCTGAAGCAGGACGGCCGCCCGCTCTGGCTGGTAGCACGCCTCGACGGCCAGCTGCCGCAGCTGGACCAAGAAGCCATTATCCAGCGGCTGCTGGCGCTCACCCAGCGCTGGCAGGCGGCCGGGCTACCCGTCACCGGCGTCGAGATCGATCATGACGCCGCCACCGCCCGCCTGCCGGACTACCAACGCTTTCTACAGCGGCTGCGCCAACGGCTGCCCACCGCTTTGCAACTCGGCATCACCGCCCTGCCGGCCTGGATCGGCTCGCCCAACCTGCCCGGCGTACTGCAACAGGCCGACAGTTCCGTCCTGCAGGTGCACGCGGTGCTCTCGCCGCAGCAGGGGCTGTTTGACGGCCCCTTGGCACTGCACTGGGTGCGGCAGTACGCCGCCGTCACACCGAAGCCGTTTCGCGTCGCGCTGCCGGCCTATGGCATGGCGCTGCTGGGGTTTGATGCGCAGGGCGCGCAGGTGGAGAGCGAATCCTCGCTGCGCGTGGCGGGCAACGGCCGCGAGCTGACGGTCGCTCCGCAGCAGATCGCCGATTTTCTGCAGACGCTGGCGCAGCAAACGCCGCCCCGGCTGCGCGGCATTATCTGGTTCCGCTTGCCGCTGGCGGACGATCGGCGCGCCTGGTCGCTCGCCACGCTGCGAGCGGTGATCGAACGGCGGCCGCTGAACGTCGAGTGGCAGGTAAAATTTAGGCCTCAGCCACAGCAAAATGGGCTGTATGATCTGATAATTCATAACAACGGGCCGGTGGACGCCCCGCTGCCGCAAGAGGTGATCATCCGCGCCGACGACTGCCTGGCGGCGGACGCGGTCGGCAACTACCGGCTGGAATCCGCACCGCAACGGCAACGCTTTATTCGCATCAGCGGCGACCAGCTGCGCGCCGGGCAATCCCGGCCGCTGGGCTGGCTGCGCTGCCAAAAACTGACGCCAGGAGGCACCCTTGTCACACCTTGATTCGCGCGCGGCACGGAACACCCGCCGCCTTCTTCCGCTGGCCATGCTGATCGGCGCCGCGCTGGCGCTGCCGCTGAACGGCTATGCCTGCGGCCCGGATTTCCCTAACCGGCTGCTGATCGACCGCAACGGCACCCTGCTGTATATGCCGGAGGGCAATTTCGCCTTCGAAGCCGGCCGGCTGGTGCCGGCGGATAAGCAGCTGCCGCGCTGGCAAGCCCCGCCGCCGCCGATGCCGCCGAAACCGATGCCGCAGTCGCCGGAAACGGTGGCGATCGGCAAAATGCGCGCCGCCAAAACGGTGGAAGAGGCTGACGCCGTCAATACTCAGGGGTTGTCCAACGCCGCGCGCCTTTATCAACTGGGTGCCGTCGCTTTCGCCGGCCACGATCCGCGCGCCACAGAGTATTTCCAGCAGGTGCTGAAGCTGCCGGCCGCCGAACAGGGCGACTGGGGGCTACGGGCGCAGTATTCGCTTGGACGGGTGTTGATGAATGACCACGGTACGCCGATGAATGAATCTGGTGAAGCGGCGCCCGCCCCCGAGCATCCGCCTAAAGCCGAACTTGAACAGGCGCTGGCGGCGTTCCAGCAGGTGATCAATCGGGTGAAAAGCGGCGCCGCCGACCCCGATCAGCTGGCGCTGAGCAGCCTCGGACAGCAGGCGCGCATCCACCTGTGGCTGGGTGACGTCGCTCCCGCCGCCCACCTGTACGCACAGCAAGCGGCGCAGGGCGATCCGAGCGGCGGGCAGTCGCTGCAGTACGTCTCCAGTTTCCTGGTCAATCCCGACCATCTGGAAACGCTGAAACAGGTTATCGGCGATCCCTTAATCCAACAGCTGGTGACCATTGAACTGTTCGCCCGCAGCGGCAACCTGCAGATGGCGGATACCGACGGCAACGGCCGCTCCGCACAGATCATCAGCCAGATCCTGGCGCTGCTGGACGGCACGGTGAAAAGCGGCTTCGCCGGCAGCGATCGGCTGGCGGCATTGGCCTACCGTTCCGGGCAGTATCCGATGGCGGCCAGCCTGCTGAAAAACGCCGGCGACAGCGGCCTGGCGTGGTGGCTGCGCGCCAAAATGGCGCTGCGTGACGGTGATGTGAAAGCCGCCACCGCCGCCTACGCCAAGGCGGCAAGCGCGTTCCCCGCCGACGAAAGCTGGGGCGAACAGCGCAACGCCGACTTCGTCGCGGAAACCATCGTGCCCGAGTGCCGGGTGGCCGGCGAACAGGCTATCCTGGCGCTGAACCGCGGCGACTATCTGCAGGCGATGGACCTGCTGTATCGCGGCAAGGCGCTCTACTGGGCCGACGTGGCCGATGTGGCAGAGCGCGTGCTGACCGTCGATGAGTTGAAAGGCTTTGTCGATAAACACGTCCCGGCGCCGACGACGCCGCTCAAGCCGGTTAACCCGGACGACTACGGCGGCCAGCAGATCACGCCGGAAGTGCAGCTGCGCGAGCTGCTGGCGCGGCGCTTGATGCGCGCCGGGCGGGCCGCGGAGGCGCAGGCCTACTTCGATATCCCCAACTACCGCCTGGCGGCGCAGCAGTATGCCGACGAGCTGAAGGCCGCCAAGGATAAGTCCGCCGCGCCGCTGACGCGCGCGCAGGCTTACTATCGCGCCGCCAACCTGCTGCGTGCCCAGGGGCTCGAATTTACCGGCTATGAGATGACGCCGGACTACGCCATCTATGGCGCCGGCTATTCCTATCTGGGGGATGCGTTCGATACTCGCGAGCTGAAGCACAAAAGCTGGATAGACAACGCAGAAGCGGCGCGCGCCAAGGCGGCGCTGCCGGCACAGGACAACCGTTTCCTGCACTATCGCTGGCAGGCCGTGGGGTTGGCGCAACAGGCGGCCGATCTGCTGCCGCCGAAAAGCCAGGCCTACGCCGCCGTGCTGTGTAACGCCGCCAGCTGGGTTATCAAGCGCGACGCCAAGACCGGCCGGGCGCTTTATCAGCGCTACATCAACACCGGCACCCGCTACCCGTGGGCGGCAAAATTCGGCTACGACTGCCCGGCGCCGGACTTCGCCGCCGTGGCGCCATAACGCCGAATTTCAGGCATGAAAAAGCCCGGCTTGCCGGGCTTTTTTTTCGAATATCGCATCGACTCAGGCTTCGATCGCCATTTTCAATTTCTTCATGGCGTTCTTTTCCAGCTGGCGCACGCGCTCGGCGGAAACGCCGTACTGATCGGCCAGCTCCTGCAGCGTCGACTTGTTGTCGTCGTCCAGCCAACGGGCGCGGATGATATGCTGGCTGCGCTCGTCCAGACCTTCCAGCGCATAGGCCAGTTTGTCTGCGGCGTTGCTTTCCCAGTTATCTTCCTCGATGCCTTCGGCGAAGTCGGAGCTCTTGTCCTGCAGGTACAGCACCGGCGCCATCGCCTGGCCATCGCGGGCCTCGTCGTCCGGCGTCGGATCGAAGGTCATGTCCTGCGCCGCCATGCGAGATTCCATCTCGCGCACGTCTTTGCTGGTTACGCCCAGCTCGCGGGCCACCAGCTCCACTTCGTCCTGGTTGAACCAGCCCAAACGCTGTTTGGTTTTGCGCAGGTTAAAGAACAGCTTGCGCTGCGCTTTGGTGGTCGCCACTTTCACGATGCGCCAGTTGCGCAATACGTACTCGTGGATTTCCGCCTTAATCCAATGCACCGCAAAGGAAACCAGACGCACGCCGACTTCAGGGTTGAAGCGGCGAACGGCTTTCATCAGGCCGATATTGCCTTCCTGAATCAGGTCCGCCTGCGGCAGACCGTAGCCTGAATAGTTGCGGGCAATATGAGCGACAAAGCGCAGGTGAGACAGGATGAGCTGCTTAGCGGCATCCAGATCGCCCTGATAATGCAGCCGTTCAGCCAGCTCCCGCTCTTCCTCTGCCGTCAGCATCGGATAGGCGTTGGCTGCCCGGATATAGGCTTCCAAGCTACCTTGGGGTACTAAGGCTAAAGTTTGCATTTCTTTGGTCATTCAAACCCTCTCTATGAGAATACAAAATCATGCAGGTGATTATTACAGCGGGGAAATGATTGATTCTACGGCAGTTGCTGAAGCAAAAGCGGTTCCACACGCCGGGCACCTTAACATTTGCTGCTAATTTTTGACCGTACTCCGCCCTATAAGTTCACCCTTTTTTGCAAGCATTGTTGCTGACAATACGTGACGAGGGTGCAGGCCGATAGGGAATTTGTGCGCTAAGAAGAGAGATGTGGTGCTGACTTCGCTTGAGGTCACTCTTCTCCCGCAACGCGATCAAAAGCAGCAGGAGAAGAGTATACCAAAAAAATCTTACTGTGGTGTAAATCGGCGTAAATGTTGCACTGTCGCCAGCCAGGCGGCGATCCAGCCGATCATCGCGGAGATGATCAGCAGCAGCAGCGCCTCATCCCAGCCCAGCCCGTGCAGGGTGAAGGTGGTGCCGAATACCTTGGCTACCCCGGCGACTACCGACTCCAGCTGCCACACCAGCGCGCCGGAGAGCACCAGCGACAGCAGCGCGCCGGCAAAGCCCAGCATCGCCCCGCCGTTGAGGAACGGCCGCAGGATAAAGCCGTCGGTGGCGCCGATCAGCTTCATCACGTTGATGGTGTCGCGACGGCTGAAGATGCTCAGACGCACGCTGTTGCCGATCACCAGGAACACCGCCACGATCATCAGCACGCCGATGATCGCCGCGATCTGGCCCGCCAGCCCGGTCAACGCCGCCAGCCGGGCAAACCAGCTGTCATCCATGCGCACTTCTTCAACGCCCTGCACCGCCGCCACGCGATCGCGCAGGGTGTTGAGGGTATCCGAACTCTGGAAGCTCATCTTCGGCGTGACGATCGCCACCGCCGGCAGCGGGTTCTCTTCCAGCATGTCCAACGCGCCGCCAAAGCCCGACCAGTTACGGAACTCGCCGCGCGCTTCTTCACGCGACAGGTAGTTCACCTTCTCCACACCGGCTTCCGCCTTGATGGCGTCGAGCACTTTCAGCGCCGCGTCGTCATCGAGCGATTTATCCAGGTAGACCGTCAGCTGCGGCGTCGGGTACCACTGGCTGGCCGCGGTGCTGACGTTTTTCCACACGATGTAGCACACGCTCGGCAGCGTCAGGGAGATGGCGATCACCATCACCGTCAGCAGCGTCGCCAACGGCTGACGCAGCATGTCTTTGATGGCGTTCATCCAGGCATAACGCCACTGTTCGCGCCAGCCGCCGCGCAGCGCCTTGCTCTTGGCGGTTTTTGCGTTATTGGCCATGGTGAGCGCCCCCTTGCATGCGGCCCTGACTCAGCGTCAGGATGCGGTAATTACGGCGGGCGATAAGCCCGGTGTCGTGCGTCGCCATTAATACGGTGACGCCGACGCGGTTGAATTCTTCAAACAGGCGCAGAATGCCTTCCGACAGCGCGTCGTCCAGGTTGCCGGTCGGTTCATCCGCCAGCAGCACCGCCGGCTTATTCACCACCGCACGGGCGATGCCCACGCGCTGCTGCTCACCACCGGACAGCTGAATCGGGAAGTTCTTCGCTTTATCCAGCAAACCGACCTTGTCCAGCGCGGCGGAGACGCGGCGACGGATGTCTTCGGTGCTGGCGCCGGCGATGATCAGCGGCATCGCCACGTTGTCATACACCGTGCGATCCAGCAGCAGATGGTGATCCTGGAAGATCATGCCGATCTGCCGACGCAGGAACGGCACCTCGCGGTTTTTCAAACGGCTGATGTCGTGGCCGCCAAACCAGATGTGCCCGGCGCTGGGCCGTTCGATACCGCAAATCAGTTTCAGCAGGGTACTTTTCCCCGCGCCGGAATGGCCGGTCAGAAACGCCATTTCCGCCGGGCGCAGATGGAAATCGACCCCCTGCAGCGCTTGCCGTCCGCCCAGATAAGCTTTACTGACCTGTTCAAAGCGAATCATCCGTATTAATCCTCTCGGGCAAAAAGTGCCTCAATAAAATCGTCAGCCTTAAACGGCCGCAAATCTTCGATGCCTTCCCCGACGCCGATATAGCGAATCGGGATACCGAACTGATCGGCGATGGCGAAGATCACCCCGCCCTTGGCGGTACCGTCCAGTTTAGTCAGCGTGATGCCGGTTAAGCCCACGGCCTCATTAAATAATTTCGCCTGACTGACCGCATTCTGGCCGGTGCTGGCATCGAGCGTCAGCATAACCTCATGGGGGGCCTGGTCGTCCAGTTTTTTCATGACGCGGACGATCTTCTTCAGCTCTTCCATCAGGTGCGATTTGTTCTGCAGACGGCCGGCGGTATCGGCGATCAACACGTCGACGCCGCGCGCTTTGGCAGCCTGCACCGCATCGAAGATCACCGAAGCGGAATCCGCGCCGGTATGCTGCGCCACCACCGGGATGCGGTTGCGTTCGCCCCACACCTGCAGCTGCTCTACCGCCGCGGCGCGGAAAGTATCCCCCGCCGCCAGCATCACCGACTTGCCTTCCGCCTGGAACTGACGCGCCAGCTTACCGATGGTGGTGGTTTTACCCACGCCGTTCACGCCGACCATCAGGATGACATACGGGGTTTTCCCGCTGACATCCAGCGGCTGATCGACCTTGGCCAGAATTTCGGACATTTCCTCCTTCAGCTTGCCGTACAGCGCTTCGGCGTCTTTCAGCTGCTTGCGGCTGGCGTGCTGGGTCAGGGAGGTGATGATCTTGCGCGTGGTTTCTACGCCGACATCGGCGATCAGCAGCTGTTCTTCCAACTCGTCGAACAGGTCGTCGTCGATCTTTTTACCGCGGAACAGCCCCATAAAGCCGGAGCCGAGGTTTTGCTTGGTCTTCAGCAGGCTGCGCTTCAGGCGAGCGAAGAAGCCTTCTTTGGTCGGGCGCTCCTGCTCTTGCGCAGCGGCCGGCACCACAGGTTCAAACGGTTCCTCTTCTTCCTGCTCGGGTTCAGGCTCGACGACCGGCTCGGGCTCAACGACTGGCTCGGGTTCGACGACCGGCTCGGGCTCAACAACCGGCTCAGGCTCAACGACCGGCTCAGGTTCGACGACCGGCTCGGGCTCAACAACCGGCTCAGGTTCAACAACCGGCTCAGGTTCAACAACCGGCTCAGGTTCAACGACAGGCTCGGACTCAACAATCGGCTCGGGCTCCACAACCGGCTCAGGTTCCACAACCGGCTCTGGCTCGACGATCGGCTGCTGCTGCGCCACTACCTGCTCGGTCACGCTGACAATCTCTTCGGCCAACGCTTGCGACGTTGGGTGTTCGGCCGCCGCCGGCAGGTTCTCCGCGATTTGTTCGCCGGCCTGACCGTTATCCCACTCTCCCGGGGTGTCGACGGAGGCGGCAGGTTCAGATTCCTGGGCGGGGAGCTTGTCATCCAGCTTGGCGGCTGCCGGTTCAGCCGGCGTCTCCGCGGCCTGAGGCTCCGCCTGCTCTACCGGCTGCTCAGGTTGCTGTTGCTCTTCTTCCTTTTCCTTCTGGCCAAAGCCCAGCCAGGAGAAAAACCCACGTTTCTTATCTTTTGCCATGTTATGACTCTACTCCGTACCGAAGGCTCGCTTACCCTACATACCTGAAGGATATATGCTGACAATAATCCGCCGAGTCTATCACTTTCCCTCGCGCAGCAACACGCATCCGGCATGCTTTCCGGTGTGAAATCAGACAACAACGTTTTACCGTTCCCCCCGACGCCCGTCACCGGTAGAATAGGGGCAACTTTTCGTTAACCTCTGCGGCCCCGCGCCGCAAAAGAAATCAAACAACGCTTATGACAAGACTCTCGCCACGGGCGGCGGCCAAAAAACCGCCCCAGGCCGCAGCCGGACAGATCCGCATCATCGGCGGCCAATGGCGCGGTCGCAAGCTTCCGGTGCCGAACAGCCCGGGGCTGCGCCCCACCACCGATCGGGTGCGCGAAACCCTGTTCAACTGGCTGGCGCCGGTGATTCAGGGCGCGCGCTGTCTGGACTGTTTCGCCGGCAGCGGCGCATTAGGGCTGGAAGCGCTGTCGCGCTACGCCGGCAGCGCCACGCTGCTGGAATTCGAACGACCGGTGGCGCAGCAGCTGGAAAAAAATCTGGCGCTGCTGCAGGGCAAAGGGGTGGTTATCAACACCAACGCGCTGAGCTGGCTGGCGGGCGAGGGCCAACCGTTTGACGTGGTGTTTCTCGATCCGCCGTTTCGCAAAGGCCTGCTGGCGGAGACCGCCTTGTTGCTGGAGCAGCGAGGCTGGCTGGCCGACGAGGCCTGGATCTATGTAGAAGCCGAGGCGGAAAGCGCCGCGGCGGACGTGCCTGCCAGCTGGCAGCTGCACCGGGAGAAAGTCGCCGGCCAGGTGGCCTATCGCCTTTATATTCGTTCGCAAGAGAAAACCGACCATGCTGATTAATCTGGGCCGCCTGCTGATGCTGTGCGTGTGGGGCTTCCTGCTCTCTAACCTGTTCCATCCGTTTCCCAAGCCGCTGAAGTATTTCATCGACGTGGCGCTGTTCTTCATGGTGGTGATGCACGGCCTGCAGCTGGTGCTGCTGAAATCCACCCAGCCGAAGGATCAGCCGATCAGCTACTGGCAAGAAGCCAAGATCTTTATCTTTGGCGTGTTCGAGCTGTTGGCCTGGCAGAAGAAACAGCCGCCCATCAAGAAAAAGTGACCGCTACGGCTTAACGGTGAAAGAGACGAAGCGCGTGCCCTGCATGTTCAACGTGCCCTGCGCGCCTTTTTCTATCGGGTTGTATTGCCACTGTTTCAGCCGAAGCGTGATGTCTTCACCGCCCTGTACCGGGCGGAACACCACCTCGTAATACATCGGCTCATTGACCAGCGGTTCGCGCTGCGGCGCACGGGTTTTGGCGACCGGGAAGCTGCGCTTGTCGCTCACCGTCACCTGCAGACTGCGCATCGGTGCACGGTCGTTTTCCGCCTCCTGCTGGCGCTGTTTGAAATAGCGTTGCGTGGCCAGCACGGCGATCAGCGCAATCACGGCGACAAAAAACAACGGTGGCTTGCTCATCGGTTTCCCCATTTCCTTCACGGCCAAATCGGCGTAAACATAGCATTCTCAAGAAAGCATTGTCGATCGTCGGCAGGCTACCTACACTGAAATAAGAAGTGACATGGGTGACAGTTTGGAGCCGGTTGTTGCGGCTCCCTCATACATAAGGAAGACATCAATGAGTTGGCCGTTTCTTGCCGTATTCTTTTCCGGTTGGCTGTTCGTCGACGCCTCATACCGTGGGCCGCGCTGGCAGCGCTGGGTGTTCAAACCCGTCACGCTGCTGCTGCTGTTGCTGTTGGCCTGGCAGGCGCCGGTGCTCAGCGCGGCAGGTTATCTGATCGTACTCGGCCTGCTGGCGACGCTGATCGGCGACGCGCTGCTCCTGTTGCCGCGCGAGCGGGTACTGTACGCCATCGGCGCCTTTTTCCTCTCCCACCTGCTGTATACCCTGAGCTTCGCCAGCCAGATGACGTTCAGTCTGTTCTGGCCGCTGCCGCTGGCGCTGCTGGTGATAGGCGCGTTGCTGCTGGCCACCCTTTGGACCCGGCTTGAAGAGATGCGCTGGCCGATCGTCACCTACGTGGCGATGACGCTGCTGATGGTCTGGTTGGCGGGCGAACAATATTTCCTGCGCAGCACCGATTTCGGCTTCTCGCTGCTGACCGGCACCTCGCTATTGCTGCTGGCCAACGTCGTTTGGCTGATCAACCGCTACCGTTTCACCTTCCGCGCAGCGGACGCCATCGTCGCTTTCTGTTACTTCTCCGGCCACTTCCTGATCGTGCGCTCACTCTACCTGTAACGACCTGCCGCGGGTTCGGTACGCCGAACCCGTTTCCACATCAAGCCAACGCTTTCAACGTTAAGGCATCATCGGCGCCCAGCTGATTGCGATACAGATCGCCGTCGCGCGAGAAGAACGCCAGCGTGCTGCCATCCGCCCGCAGCAGGGCGATGCCATCCGGCGCCGGGCGCCAGCCCACCACCTCGGCCGCAAACACGCTTTGCAGACAACGTTGCCGATCCACCAGCTGATAGCCGTTGGTTTCACTTTGCTCATTCGCCAAAAACTCGATTTGGCATTGCCGTTCGCTGTCGGCAACCTGCCATTGCCCCGCCAGCGACTGCGCGGTCGGCAGCGCCAGGCTGCCGGCCATGACCGCACTCGTCACCATCATGCCGCCCGCCGCCAGAGCGGTGCGCGTTAAAGTACCTTTCATACCGGGCTCCCACATCACGCCCGGCCGAGACTGCGCCGGGCGTGTCGTTGCTGTGTTACACGATAAAGTCGGTGGCGACGTCTACCTGACCGACGATTTTCACCAGGAAGTCCGGCGACTGATGACCCCCGATGTTCACCGCCAGATCGGTCACGTTGTTGGAAGCATTGTAGCTGAGCAATGCTTCACCGGCCGCGCCGCTGAAATGATCGACGAAGTGGATGAAATCGCTGCTCTGCGCCTCTTTGTTGAAGAACGACAGGTCAATTTTGTCGATCCCTTTCTGGAAGTCGCGGATCCAGTCCGAAGCACCCGGTGCAGAATCGCTGGCAGCGGTGAACACGAAGGTATCCTGGCCGGAACCGCCCCACAGCTCATCCGCCCCGCCGCCGCCGAACAGCACGTCATTGCCCGCACCGCCTTTCAGCACGTTGTTGGCCGCATTGCCGACGATCACGTCATTGCCGGAACCGCCAATGGCGTTCTCGATGGTCACCCCGGCGGCGATCGAGACGTTGCCCTTCAAACCGCCCACGTCGGAGAACGATTTCTCATTCAGGTTGATGCGCTGGTTCGCGGTGTAACCGGAGAAGTCGAAGGTATCGTTGCCGCCCGCATCCCAGACCGCAAAGATCAGTTTTTGCGAGTTGCTGGTGGTGCTGAGGAAGTCACGACCGGTGTTGGAGTTAAAGCCGTACACGGTGTCGCCGGTGCGGGTCGACAGGTTGGCGCCATACAGATGTTGAATGGCGGCAATGTCATCCAGCAGCGGAGCAGCGGCGTAATGACCGCCGTTATCCCCACCGGTGTTGGTTTCGCTCCAGTAGCTCATCAGGCTGAACTGGCGGGTATCTTCCGCATAAGTGGCGTCGCGGTAGGTTGGGTTGCCTTCACCGGCGTTGTAATCGCCCGGGTGGCTCAGGCCCAGCGCATGGCCAATCTCATGGGTGAACGTCTGGCGGCCGTAGTCTTCGGTCGCCGGGTGTTTCACGTTGGATTGGTTGACGTTGTACCAGGTCTGGCCGCCCAGATCCTGACCCTGCCAAATGGTGTTCGGCAGGAAGGCATAGGCCTGAGTGCCGTAATCATAGTGGCCGGGGCGATCCTGGCTGTAGTTGCCGAAGGTGATGTTGGCTTTTTGACCGGCCGCCACTTCGGTGAAGGTGATATTGGCGACGTCGGCCCAGGACTGCAGCGACAGCTTAGCCTGCTGCTGCTGTTCCGCGCTGAACTTGCTCAGCCCGGTGTCGCCGGCGACGTTGGTGGCAGAGAACTTATAGTCCGGGAAGGAGAAGGTTAATTTAACCGGCTGGCCAAATACCTTGTAACCGTTCCAGGTTTGATTCTCTCGGGTAATAAACAGCCCAGCTTGCTCGTTAGAAAATGAATCCTTGCCATTAATCTGAATCCCGTTGCCACGCTCATGATAATGCAGCAGGTCGGCTACAGCATCGTAGCCGGTTTTAGCGGCTGCGAAGTTGGATTCAGTAATTTCAATTGCCTTTTTAGTAGATTGCATTGGTTCGATTCCACTCATTATCTGATCGCTATCAATCAGACAGATAGACATAACCTCCCCGTAAGCTACGGTGAATGAACCTTAAGCTTGCTGGAAGGGGCTTATGCGCCGTTGTCGGCAGTGTGTTAGGTAGAATTAATGCATATATATCAGCAAATAAGATTGCCATTAAAAATGGTAATCGATTCCAATTATAGGCAGGGCCGCGAAACTGAACATAAAATAATCAACCTTTTATTGTCTAAACGAAAGTTTGTTATGCTGCTTTTTAGGTTTATTTACAAAACAAATGAAACTTAACGAGGATAAGTTGGCACCAAACTTCAATAACAATGCGGCCTGCAGGCACAAGCGAATCATGCTGGCTTGGTACGGGCAAAAAGGTAAATTTTGTTAAAGCGTTATAGGTTAATAACTCTTTATTATTAGGTCAGGCGACTTTTTAGTTTCTATAGGAATATTATTTTCTTATTTAAACTAACGGCAGTGAGGCTTTTCACCCAAATAGGGGATAAGAAAAGCCTATAGATTTAAATTCGCATTATTCATTATTGAATGAATACCCCTTTATACACTCGAACGCCGTTAGCAATAATTCTCATCCGGCGCTTGACTCTGGAGTTGACTCCAGGGTGTAGAGTCAGCTGAGCAAACCCGTTTAACAGCCCGAAGGGGGGACGTTATGCACAACCAGCAAAACCATAATCATCAGGAACATCATCACGCCGAAGGGGGATGCGGCTGCAACCACAGCAAAACTCAGCATGGCTGCAGCAGCGAGCCGAAAAACGCCGCCGCACAGGCCGAACACGCCCACCACCATCACGATCATGGCGATAGCGGCTGCTGCACCGCCGCGCCCGACGATCCGGACGAGGAAAGCGACAGGCTGGCCGCCACTCCCCCTTCCGGTAGCCAACGTTTCAGCTGGAAAGTCACCGGTATGGACTGCCCCAGCTGCGCCAAGAAAATCGAAAATGCCGTCACCGCACTCCCCGGCGTCGACAGCGCGCGCGTGTTGTTCGCCACCGAGAAACTGGTGGTCGACGCGCAGTCCGACATCAGCCTGCGGATCCAGGACGCGGTCGCCCAAGCCGGCTTTACCCTGCTCGGCACTCAGACCGCCAAAGCCGCCGCGCCGAAAACCTCACGCTTCGGCGAATTCGCACCGCTGCTGCTGTTAGCCACCCTGATGGTCGTCAGCTGGGTGCTGGATCGGGTTAACCCGGAGCTGGGCCGCATCACCTTTATCGCCACCACGCTGGTCGGATTGGCACCGGTCGCCGCCAAGGCGCTGCGTCTGATTCGTTCCGGCACGCCGTTCGCCATCGAAACGCTGATGAGCGTGGCGGCCATCGGCGCGCTGTTCATCGGCGCCACCGCCGAGGCGGCGATGGTGCTGCTGCTGTTTATGGTCGGTGAACTGCTGGAATCCTACGCCGCCAACCGCGCGCGGCGCGGGGTGACGGCGCTGATGGAGCTGGTGCCGGAAGATGCGCTGCTGCTGCAAGGTGCGGAGCGCAAACGCGTGCCGGTCGCCAGCCTGCGTCCGGGCGATGTGATTGAAATCGCACCCGGCGGGCGCCTGCCGGCCGACGCCGCGCTGCTCAATCCTTTCGCCAGCTTCGACGAAAGCGCCCTGACCGGCGAATCGGTGCCGGTCGAGCGCCAACAGGGTGAGAAAGTGGCCGCCGGCAGCCTGTCCGTCGATCAGGCGGCGCAGATGAAGGTGATCTCCGAGCCCGGCAAAAACGCCATCGACCGCATTTTGCAGCTGATTGAAGAGGCCGAAGAGCGCCGCGCGCCGATCGAACGCTTCCTCGATCGGTTCAGCCGTTACTACACCCCGGCCATTATGCTGCTGGCCGTCGCGGTGATCCTGGTGCCGCCGCTGTTGTTCTCACAGCCGTGGGATACCTGGATCTATCGCGGCCTGACGCTGCTGCTGATCGGCTGCCCATGCGCATTGGTGATCTCGACCCCGGCGGCCATTACGTCCGGGTTGGCGGCTGCCACGCGGCGCGGTGCGCTGATTAAAGGCGGTGCGGCGCTGGAGCAACTGGGCCAGATCCAAACTATCGCCTTCGATAAAACCGGTACCCTGACCGAAGGTAAGCCGACGGTGACCGACGTGCTGCCGATCGGCACGCTCACCGAACAGCGGCTGCTGCAGCTTGCCGCCGCGGTGGAAGCCGGTTCACATCACCCGCTGGCGCAGGCGATCATCAACCGCGCCGCCGAAAGCGGGACGGAGCTGCCGCTGGCGCAGGCGCGCCGCGCGCTGGCCGGCGTCGGCGTGGAAGGGATCGTGGACGGCAAGACCGTGCTGATCAGCGCGCCGGGCAAGCTGGCACCGGGCCTGCTCGACGCCCAATGGCAGAGCCAGGTAGACAAGCTGGAAAACGCCGGCAAAACGGCAGTGGTGGTGCTGGAAGACGGCGCGCCCATCGGCTTGCTGGCGCTGCGCGATACGCTGCGCGGCGACGCCAAACAGGCCATAGCCGAACTGAACGCGCTGGGCATTCGCGGCGTGATGCTGACCGGCGACAACCCGCGCGCCGCCGCAGCGATCGCCGGCGAGCTGGGGCTCGACTATCGCGCCGGTCTGCTGCCGGAAGATAAGGTCAGCGCGGTCACCGAACTGAGCGAACTGCGCCCGACGGCGATGATCGGCGACGGCATCAACGACGCCCCGGCGATGAAGGCCTCCAGCATCGGCATCGCCATGGGCAGCGGCACCGACGTGGCATTGGAAACCGCCGACGCCGCCCTGACCCACAACCGGCTGGTAGGCGTCGCGGAGATGATCCGCATCTCGCGCGCCACCCACGCCAATATCCGGCAAAACATCACCATCGCATTGGGGCTGAAGGGGGTCTTCCTGATCACCAGCCTGCTGGGGCTGACCGGTTTGTGGCTGGCGGTGCTGGCAGACTCCGGCGCCACCGCGCTGGTCACCGCCAACGCGCTGCGGCTGTTGAAAAAGCGCCAATAACGCGGCGCCAGGCCGGGTTCCTCAATGGAAACCCGGCATTATCGATTGCAGCGGCGATATTAAGGATATTGTCGGCGCGTATGTAAAACCCGCAACACCCGGATGTGAGTTTCCAGCACCTGGTAAACCAGGAGATAATGGGGATGCAGGGGGATTTCATGCGTGCCGTCCACTCTGCCGCGCCGGAAAATTCGAGGATGTCTGGCGGCGGGAATGACGGCCTCCATGATGAGAGCCTTCATTTTTCTGGCCGCCAGAGGGTTATCATTGGCGATAAATCCCACAATCTCCCCCAGATCCTGACGTGCGACTCGAGTCCATTCGATGTTGAGCATTATGCCTGCTTCGCTTTGATCCTGGCTTCTGCAGCAGCGATAACAGCATCCATTTCAGCCATCACGTCATCATGAGGAATACCGGGCCGTGGCTCATCCATGGCTTCCTGAACTCTTTCAAGAAACCAGCGCTCATAGCCCTGTGTACGCTCCTCATTTTCCATCTTGGCAACCGTAGGCAGCAGTAAAATACTCATCGTTTGTCCCCTTCGAACGCTCCCCAATCGCAGGGAGCTTATCTCACGAGACGATTAAAAACTATACACCTTTACGTAACAGATAACGGTATGGCGCCTGCTCGGTCTCCTGCGCCACCAGCGTGTGTTCCATAAAGCGGCAGAACCCCGGAATATCGCGGGTGGTGGCCGGATCGTCGGCGATAATCAGCAGCGTTTCGCCGTTGTCCATATGGCGCACGGTTTTACGCACCATCATCACCGGTTCCGGACAACGCAGGCCCAGCGCGTCGAGCGTCTGGTCTGCCTGGGCAAATAAGTCAGTCATGCAATTTTTCTCGTTCAAAAACGATCGGCGAACGCTCGCCGCATCTCATTAGCGCCTAGTTTACGCCGGTAGTTTTTCTGCGCAAGATGCGTTAACGTTTGCGTTAAATTTAACCATTGCATTGGTTGCGCAAACGCGTATCATGCCGCCGCGCAGCGTTTTTTGCTGTTTTGACAAGACACACTGGGTTCCCTCACCCCACTGCTAAAAAGGCTACAACATGTATTCGTTTACCGCACAGCAGCGCTTCACGGCGTTGGTCTGGCTTTCGCTGTTTCATATCGCCATCATTACCTCCAGCAACTACCTGGTGCAGCTGCCGATCACCGTTTTCGGCTTCCATACCACCTGGGGCGCCTTTACCTTCCCGTTTATCTTCCTGGCGACCGATCTGACCGTGCGCATTTTCGGCGCGCCGCTGGCGCGGCGGATTATCCTGGCGGTGATGGTGCCGGCGCTGTTCATCTCTTACGTGATCTCCACCGTCACCTATCAGGGAGAGTGGCAGGGATTCGCGGCGCTGGGCAGTTTTAACCTGTTCGTGGCGCGCATCGCCGTCGCCAGCTTTATGGCCTACGTGCTCGGCCAGATCCTCGACGTTCACGTCTTCAACCGCCTGCGCCAGCGCAGCGCCTGGTGGGTAGCGCCGGCGGCGGCGATGTTCTTCGGCAACATCAGCGATACGCTGGCGTTCTTCTTCATCGCCTTCTACAAGAGCAGCGATCCCTTCATGGCCAACAACTGGGTGGAGATCGCGCTGGTGGATTACAGCTTCAAGGTGATGATCTGCCTGCTGTTCTTCCTGCCGATGTACGGCGTGTTGCTGAACATGCTGCTCAAACGCATCGCGGCGCGCAGCGGCAGCCTGCAGCTGAGCTGAGCTGAGCCGTGCTATTCTGGGCGGCCCTATCCTTTGGAGGCCGCTCATGACCCCAATCGTCCGCACCGCCACGCTCGAAGAAATCCACCGCCTTTACCAACGCATCCCCGAATTCGGCAGCCTGCATAGCCTGGCCGATCTGCAGCGGCGCATCGGCCCCGCCCCCGCCAGCCTGTTGATCGCCGAAATCGACGGCCAGCCGGCCGGTTTCAAGCTCGGTTATCAACGGCAGGAAACGGTGTTCTACAGCTGGTTGGGTGGCGTGCTGCCGGCCTTCCGTCGCCACAGCGTGGCGCAGGCCTTGCTGGCCGAACAGGAACGCTGGGCGCGGGCGCAGGGCTATCGCCAGCTGACGGTCAAAACCCGTAACCGGTTCCGCGCCATGCTGACGATGCTGCTCACCCATCACCATCAGATTGTTCAGCTGGAAAAGAAAGGCGAAGTGGCTGATTATCGGCTATTACTGGAAAAAAACTTGTGACAACATCTGCCTTGCATTTCAACCTGGAATAGGTTGCGATACGACAGTGAATCCCTACCGGAAAGGAATAAGGAAGCCCGATGCGTAAAGTAGCGAAATTGATGGGTATCAGCCTGCTGGCGCTTGGCCTCGCGGCCTGCGACGGCAACACCAAAGACACCAAGGCAGCGCCAGACGGCGCGGCGGCCAGCGCACCGGCCGGGCAGCAGGTGAGCCTGCTGGACGGTAAACTGGCGTTCACCCTGCCGGTCGGCATGGCGGATCAGAGCGGCAAGCTGGGTAACCAGGCCAACAACATGCATGTTTACGCAGACAGCACTGGTCAGCGCGCGGTGATCGTGATCCTGGGCGACAAGACCGCCGACAGCCTGGAGACTCTGGCCAAGCGCCTGGAGAATACCCAGCGCGCGCGTGACGCCAACCTGCAGGTGATCACCAACAAGGCGCTCGACGTCAACGGCGTGCCGCTGCGTCAGCTGGACAGCATCATCACCAGCAGCGGCGAAAAAGCCTATTCCTCCGTCCTGATCGGCTCGTTGAACAACAACATGCTGACCATTCAGGTGACGCTGCCGGCGGACAATCAGCAGCAGGCGCAGACCGAAGCCGAAGGCATCATCTCCACCCTGAAGCTGAAGCAGTAATCCCACAGAGGGCCGGCTTGCCGGCCCTTGAGTTTTTACGCCAACGCCTGCGCCAGCAGGGCGATCGGATGTTCACAGCGCTTGCTGGTGGACATTTCTATCTGCCATTTGCAGGTCTCGCAGTCGGTCACCACCAGATCCACCCCGCTCTCTTCGATCTGCCGAAACAGCGGCGCGCCGATGCCTTGCGAAGTGGCGTAGTTCTCCGATTTAAACCCGTAGGTGCCAGCGATGCCGCAGCACTGGGAATCCAGCACCACCAGCTCCAGCCCCGGTATCTGCCGCAGCAGCTCCAGCGTGTAGGCGGTCCAGCCCATCTTCTCCATATGGCAAGGCGTGTGATAAGCCACCCGCAGCGGCGTGTGCTTCAGCGGCAGGCTGCGCCCCTGATTGATCAGGCGATAGAGATAGCGCGTCGCCAGCTCCACCCGATCGCGCACCGGGGTAGTGTCCACGTCCAGCAGATGGGGGTATTCGTCGCGCAGGGTGAAGGTGCAGCTCGATGAGGTCGCTACCACCGGAATGCCGCGCTCCAGCACCGCTTCATGCAGCGACTCGGCGTTGACCCTGGCCTGCTTTTTGGCCTGATCGATAAACCCGTTGGCAATCAGCGGCACGCCGCAGCATTTCTCGCGTTTCAGCAGCTGCACGCCGATATCCAGCGCGTTGAACACCCGGATCAAATCCTTGCCCAGCTGCGGATGGTTATAGTTGACGAAGCAGCCGTGGAAAAACGCCACCTGCTCGGCATAACGCTGCTGATCCTGGGCCTGTTGCCGGTACCAGCGGCGGAAAGTGCCGAACGAGTATTTCGGCAGCTCGCGACGGTGATCGATCTTCAGCGCCTTGTCCAACAGCTTGCGCACCGGTTTCAGCCCGGTAGCGGCGTTGACGATCGGCGCGAACGGCGTCGACAGCGAGCCCATGATGTCGGTGTGGCTGAGGATGGCGTCGCGCAGCGTCGGCTTGCTCTGGGCGAAGTCGGCGCGGGCGCGCTGAATGATGTCGCCGATTTTGACGTCGGACGGGCAGGCCACTTCACAACGCTTGCAGTTGGTGCAGTATTTCAGCGCTTCGTCGTACAGCGCCGGATCTTTCAGCCGCAGCCGCTCGCCGTCCGGCCCCGCCTGTTTTGGCCCCGGATAGAGCGGGTTCACTTTGGCGACCGGGCAGTAGGTGGTGCAGACGGTGCATTTGATGCAGCTTTCAAAGCTGTGGTCCTGATGCAGGCTCATGCGTTTTCCTCCGCGGCGATCTGCTGCGCGACGTGCAGCGCACCGATCAATGACACGCCGGCGCCGCAACCCTGCTGCAGCGGATCGTAGCCGCCGGCGACCGCGCCGATGGCATACAGATTGTCGAACGGCATTCCCTGCTTCATCGCCCGCAGCCTGCCGTCGGTGCGCACGCCAAACTGCAGATAAGGCTGCGGTGCAAACAGCTCGCGCCGGCTCCAGTCGGCGCGATCGGCGCGGCTGTGCACGTCCAGTCCGAAGATCGGCTCGCGCACCCCGTCGAAATCCGCCACCAGCCCGTTGCTGAAGAAGCTGCCGCTGGCCAGCACCACCTGCTGTGCCCGCAGCGGAATATCGCCGTGGTTGCGGGTATACAGGCCGGTGACGCGGCCGGCTTCACACTCGGCGCGCAGCACGCTGTCGCCAGGCATGAAAACGCCGCCCAGCTGTTGGAAACGCCGCCGCAGCGCCTGATGCAAACGCATGCCGGGCACCGAAGGCGGCAGCGTCGGCAGCAGCCGGATCGGTTTGCCGACCGCATCCTGCAGCACCGCCAGCGACGCGTCGTCCTCCAATCCCAAACAGGCCGGCAGGAAGAGCGCGTCGGCCTCGCCCGCCAACCGCCGCAGCTCCTCGGCCATCGGCGGCAGGCTTTCCATCAAATCCAGCACCCGGGCGATGTTCACCGCGCGGAACTCACTGGGGTTATTGCGCAATCTGTCCAGCGCCGGCATGTGCAGATAGGCTACCTCCGTCTCTACGCCGAGCTCGCGGCTCAGGGAGTCGGCGGCCATCTGCGGCTGGAAGTCGAGGAACCCCTCGATGCCGATCACCGCGATGCGCCGCCACGGCAGTTGGCCGGTCAGCGGCAGCGTCGGGATCGCCTGCGGGCTGAGCCAGGTGGCGCGGCGCGTGCCCAGCGGCGTAATGCGCAAATGGTTATTGGCGCCCTCACCCTGCAGCTGCAGCCCGCAGCGCGCCAGCAGCCGCTGTGCGGCGGCGGACAACGCCGCCACCCGACCGGGCCCGATCAGGGCATACGGATGCTGCGGCGCCTGCTGCGCCAGCTGCGGTAGCGCCGCCAGCGGCATCTCGACCGGCGTGCCGTCCGGCAATCTCGCCAGCAGATCGAGCGAGCCGGAGGAGAAGTAGAGCGCGCTCTGGCCGGAACTGACCACCGCGCAGCGTTTGCCCTGTTCGGCCACGGCAATGGCGCAGCTCAGGCCCGCCAGGCCGCCACCAATCACCACTACGTCAAATCGCATCATCCGCCTCCTGCTCCTTGTCGGCCTGGGCCTCAAGCCCGCATAACCCCTGGTAAACCCAACTGGTAAATTCACTCTCACGCAGCGCGTCGCCCCAGGCGATCGGCCGTACGCCTTTCCACCGTTCGTTGAGGAACTGCGACAGCTGCGCAATGGACTGCTGCGGCGTGCTGACCTTGAAGCGCGTCAGCAGCCCGGCGGCGCGGCAGGCGCAGAGTTCCCCCTGGCAGGTGCCCATGCCGACGCGGGTGCGGCGGCGCAGATCCACCAGGTTATTGACGGTCAGCGAGTTGACCGCATAGCGCACTTCCCCGGCGGTCACCGCCTCGCATTCGCACACCAGGCTGGTGTCGAGCCGATCGGCCGCCGGCACCTGGCTGGCGCGATCGCCGTGGCGGTAAATTGCCGAGCCGCGAATGCTGGCGGGCAGAGAAACCACGCTGCGCACCGTTTCCTCTGCCGACTGGCGGGAGCCGGGCAACGCATCCTGCGCGGTGGTGCACGGGCGGTTTACGCCAAGCTTTTCACACACCTTGTCGGTGGCCCACTCCGCCATCAGGCGGTAGGTCATCAGCTTGCCGCCGGTGATGGTGATAAACCCTTCCAGCCCGTCGCGAGCGGCGTGATCGAGCAGCACGATGCCGCGGCTGACGTTGCGCCCGCTGGGATCGTCGTCGCTGGCCACCAGCGGCCGCACCCCGGCGTAGGCGCGCAGAATGCGGGTCTGCGCCAGGGTGGGCGCCAGCAGCGCTCCCTCGCGGATCAGAATGTCCACCTCCTGCGGGGTCACCAGCATGTTGTCAATTTGATCGTAATCGATATGGGTCGAGGTGGTGCCGATCAGCGAGATGGTGTCACCCGGCACCAGGATGTCGGCGTCTGCCGGTTTGCGGCAGCGGTTGATCACCATGTTGTTGATGCGGTGGCCGAGGATCAGCAGCGCCCCTTTGGCCGGGAACATGCGGATGCGCAAGTCAGCGTATTCGGCGATCTGCTGGCCCCAGATGCCGGCGGCGTTGACCACCACCGGCGCATGCAGCTCATAACGCCGCTGATTCTGATGGTCGTAAACGCGCACGCCCGTCACCCGGTCGCCGCTGCGCAGCAACCCCACCACCTGGTGGTAGGTCAGGATCTGCGCGCCGTGTTCACGCGCATCCAGCATGTTGGCGGCGGTCAGCCGGAAGGGATCGACGGTGCCGTCCGGCACCCGCACCGCGCCGATCAGCGCCGGGTTGGCCGCCGGCTCCAGGCGCAGCGCCAGCTGCGGGTCGATCGCTTCGGCGTCGATGTCGGCCTGGCGACAGGCGGCGATAAACTGTTGCTGATAGTCCAGCGAGTCCTGCGGCAGGGTGATGAACAGCCCATCGGTACGCTCGATGCAGTGGTGGGCAATGCGTTTCAGGATGCGGTTCTCTTCAATGCACTCGCGCGCCGACTCGCCGTCGGTCACCGCATAGCGCGCGCCGCTGTGCAGTAAACCGTGGTTGCGGCCGGTGGCGCCGGTGGCGATGTCGTGGCGCTCCAGCAAGATGCAGCGCAAGCCGCGCCGCGCACAGTCGCGGGCGATGCCTGCACCGGTGGCACCGCCGCCGATGATGATCACATCCGTTTCGCCGCCGTCAAAATAGCTGCTCATGTCGCTCCCTCAGGATCGGTAGTTATGAGCCTATTGAGCCACGGTTATTAGGGTCTTTGTTTGATAAGGAACAATAACGAACATGAAACGAAATAAAAATATCCACAAAAAACCATCAATGTGATCATAATCACGATTTTTGGACGTTTTTCTATTTCATAACGTTAACGAATCGCTCAAAATCCGCCGTGGTTTCATGAAAGTGTAACAATTGCGCCATTCGTCACAGCGACACCAGGCGTATTTGATGACAATGGCGCTCGTTATGGAACACAAAAACACCACATTCGATATCCGCTCAATCATCAAATGAACGTAAAAGGTCATATTGATGTGATAACAGATAAAGCCATCGGAGGCGCTCATGTTGAGTATTTTTAAGCCGGCCGCACACACCGCCCGTGTGCCGAGCGATAAGGTAGACCCGCTCTACCGTAAGCTGCGCTGGCAAATTTTCCTGGGGATCTTCTTCGGTTACGCCGCTTACTATCTGGTGCGTAAGAACTTCACCCTGGCCATGCCTTACCTGATCGAACAAGGCTTCAGCCGCGGTGACCTCGGCTTCGCGCTGTCGGGCATTTCCATCGCCTACGGCTTCTCCAAATTCATCATGGGTTCGGTCTCCGACCGTTCCAACCCGCGGGTGTTCCTGCCCGCCGGCCTGATCCTGGCGGCGGCGGTGATGTTGTTCATGGGCTTCGTGCCATGGGCCACCTCCAGCATCGCCATCATGTTCGTCCTGCTGTTCCTGTGCGGCTGGTTCCAGGGCATGGGTTGGCCGCCGTGCGGCCGCACCATGGTGCACTGGTGGTCGCAGAAAGAACGCGGCGGCATCGTTTCCATCTGGAACTGCGCCCACAACGTGGGTGGCGGCCTGCCGCCGCTGCTGTTCCTGCTGGGTATGGCCTGGTTCAACGACTGGCACGCGGCGCTGTACATGCCGGCCTTCGGCGCCATCCTGGTGGCCCTGATCGCCTTCGCCCTGATGCGCGACACCCCGCAATCCTGCGGCCTGCCGCCGATTGAAGAGTACAAAAACGACTATCCGGACGACTACAGCGAAAAAGACGAAGAAGAGCTGACCGCCAAGCAGATCTTCATGCAGTACATTCTGCCGAACAAGCTGCTGTGGTACATCGCGGTCGCCAACGTGTTCGTCTATCTGCTGCGTTACGGCATTCTGGACTGGTCGCCGACCTACCTGAAAGAAGTGAAACACTTCGCGCTGGACAAGTCGTCCTGGGCCTACTTCCTGTATGAATACGCCGGTATCCCGGGCACCCTGCTGTGCGGCTGGATGTCGGACAAAGTGTTCAAAGGCAACCGCGGCGCCACCGGCGTGTTCTTCATGACGCTGGTGACCATCGCCACCGTGGTGTTCTGGATGAACCCGGCCGGTAACCCGACCGTGGACATGATCTGTATGCTGGTCATCGGCTTCCTGATCTACGGCCCGGTGATGCTGATCGGCCTGCACGCGCTGGAGCTGGCGCCGAAGAAAGCCGCCGGCACCGCCGCGGGCTTCACCGGCCTGTTCGGCTACCTGGGCGGCTCGGTTGCGGCCAGCGCCATCGTCGGTTACACCGTGGACTTCTTCGGTTGGGACGGCGGCTTCATGGTGATGATCGGCGGCGGCGTGCTGGCGGTTATCCTGCTGCTGCTGACCATGCTGAACGAAAAGAAACACCACGCGGAAATCGCCGCCAAGCGCGGTTAAGCGTCACACGACTTTTGCATGATTTAAAGGCCGCCCTGCGGCCTTTTTACTACCCTGCCCCCAACAACACGGAGAAAAACGGAATGCGGACTCAAGTCAAAGCCCTGCTGACAGGGATCATTCTCGCCACCTCGATGGTCAGCGCCGCGCAGGCGGCGGACAAAGTGGTGATCGCCCACCGCGGCGCCAGCGGC
The DNA here is from genome assembly GCF_002935055.1 of Serratia sp. SSNIH1. NCBI lineage: Bacteria > Pseudomonadati > Pseudomonadota > Gammaproteobacteria > Enterobacterales > Yersiniaceae > Serratia > Serratia sp. SSNIH1. Next base: position 671,991 of record NZ_CP026383.1, on the reverse strand, counting down.
TACCTGCCGGAACACACCCTGCCGGCGAAAGCGATGGCCTACGCCCAGGGCGCCGATTACCTCGAACAAGATCTGGTGATGACCAAGGACAACGAGCTGGTGGTACTGCACGACCATTACCTCGATCGCGTCACCGACGTCGCCGAACGCTTCCCGGACCGCGCGCGCAAAGACGGCCGCTACTACGCCATCGACTTTACGCTGGCGGAGATCAAATCGCTGAAGTTCACCGAAGGCTTTGAAATCGAAAACGGCAAGAAGGTACAGGGTTATCCTGGCCGCTTCCCGATGGGCAAATCCGACTTCCGCGTACACACCTTCCAGGAGGAGATCGAGTTCGTGCAGGGTCTGAACCATTCGACCGGCAAAAACATCGGCATCTACCCTGAAATCAAGGCGCCTTGGTTCCACAAACAGGAAGGCAAAGACATCTCCAGCAAAGTGCTGGCGGTGCTCAAGCAGTACGGTTACACCGGCAAGAACGATAACGTCTACCTGCAGTGCTTCGACGCCAACGAGCTCAAACGCATCAAGAACGAGCTGGAGCCGAAGCTGGGCATGGATCTGAAGCTGGTGCAGCTGATCGCCTATAACGACTGGCAGGAAACCTACGAGCAGAAAGCCGACGGCAAGTGGGTAGAATACGACTACGACTGGATGTTCAAGCCGGGCGCGATGAAGAAAATCGCTCAGTATGCCGACGGCATCGGGCCGGACTACCACATGCTGGTCGTGGCGGATCAATCCAAGCCGGGCCACATCGTGCTGACCGACATGGTGAAAGAAGCGCACGCCAGCAAGCTGGCGGTGCACCCGTTCACCATCCGCGCCGATGCGCTGCCGAAGTACGTGACCGACGTGAACCAGCTGTATGACGTGATTTACAACCAGGCCGGCGTCGACGGTGTGTTCACCGACTTCCCGGACAAGGGCGTGCAGTTCCTGCAGAAGCAGGGCCAGCACAAGTAATGCCAAGGGCGCCGCAAGGCGCCCTTGGATTGCTGACAAAGAAGGAAAAAGCGTGGTTTTTCCTCCTTTGTGGATATCAGTCGAAAATCAATAAATTGATTTTCCTTGTTTTTTTAGATATTGCCTTCTGTCAGCTCGGCAACGTCATCCGGTTTATGATTGACTTTAAGGGCGCCGCAAGGCGCCCTTGTTATTTCAGAGGAACATCTTGCGCAGGTAATGCGGCACCGCGTTATCGACGTTGGAACCGATCACTTCCAGCTCCGGCAGCATATCCTTCAGGCGCTGATGCGCGTCGCGCATGATGCAGCCCTTGCCGGCCATCGACAGCATCTCCAGATCGTTCATGCCGTCGCCGAAGGAGATGCACTCTTGCAGCGTATAGCCGATGATTTTGGCCACTTCTTCCAGCGCATGCCCTTTCGACACGCCACCCGCCATCACTTCCAGGCAGGTCGGGAACGAGAAGCTGACGTTGACCCGATCGCCCCAGCGCGCGTTGATGGCATCTTCCACCTGCAGCAACCGCTCGTGATCTTCGCAGGTGAAGTAGACCTTACAGACGCCGTCGGTTTCAAGCAGGCCCGGCTCGAACAGCTGATATTTGAATACGGATTCTCGGAAGAACTCTTCCTGCTCAGGGCTTTCGCGGTTGATGAACCAGTCATCGTTACGGTAGACGTTGGTGGTGATCTCCGGATCGTCGTGCAGCATACCGTACAGATCGCGGGCGATATCCCCGTCCAGGTTATGGCTGAAGATCAACTCGCCGGCGGTGTTGTGCACCCGCGCGCCGTTGGAGGTGATCATAAAGGCGCTGATCTCCAGGCTATCGCGGATCTGCGCCACGTCGATATGGTGGCGGCCGGTGGCGAACACGAAATGCACGCCGCGCTGGGTCAGCAACTTCAGCGTTTCTTTGGCGTACGGCGACAGGGTATGGTCGGGAGACAGCAGCGTGCCATCTAAATCGGAAGCGACGACGTGATACATAGCGTTATGTTCTAACCTCTGATGGAGTTGTCGGCGGCAGCGCGCCGCCTAAGTGTTGAGCAAAGAAGCGCAGGATTGCGTTCAGTGCTTCGGCGCGCATCGCGTCCCGCTCGAACAGGATCTCATGGCGTGCGCCGTTGATAATCCACGGGAGCCCCCCTTCGCAAGGGCGCCCCGCGTCTGACAGAGCCTGACAAAAAGCCTGATGCGAACGGTTGTCGACCACCCGTTCCTCACCGGCCTGCAAAAGCAACAGCGGCGTTGTTATCTCCCCGGCCTGAGCGATAATCTGCCGGCCGGCGCGGATGCTCTCCCGCACCCAATGGTAGGTCGGCCCGCCCACCTGCAGCTCGGGGTAATCGGCGTAATAGCGCAGGCTGCGCCGATAGCGCTCGCGGCTGTGGGTCAACACGTTGACCACATAAGGCAACGGACGCCACTGGCCGGTGCCCACCGCGTAGTAGTCGCGGATCGCCGGGCGGCTCTCCGCCCAGTCGAGGATGCGGTCGGCCAACCAGACCGGCATCGGCAACTGGATGCCGAACATCGGCGCGCAAAACGCCGCCGCGTCGAATGCCTGCGGCCGACGCTGCAGGAACTGCGCCAGGATCGCGCCGCCCATCGAATGCGCCAGCGCGAAGCGCTGCCGATAACCGCGCGATTCGACCTCGCGCTGCCAAAGCTGCTCGAAATCGTCCACGTAGTCGGCGAAGTTTACCACATGACCGCGGTGCGTATCCGCCAGTAAACGGCCGGAGCGCCCCTGGCCGCGATGATCGACGATCACCACGTCGTAACCGCAGTGGAACAGATCGTAGGCCACCTCGGGGTATTTCACGTAGCTTTCGATGCGACCGGGGCTGACCACCACCACCCGCTGATGTCGCGCGGAGCGAAAACGCACAAAGCGGATCGGCACGCCGTCCACGCCGCTGAACTCGCCCTCTTCCCGCAGCCGCCAAAAATCCAGCAGCGGCCCGGTGGCGAAGGCAGCGAACTGCGTTTCACGCGTTAACCAGTCATCGGAGCTGAGAGTGAACGAGGTCATCGAGAGCGTTTTCCCTGTGGGGCCGGCGGAAAATGTGACCGCTGGCACAAGAAATCATACTAGCGTATTGTGATTCAATTCTTACAAAAAACGGCGCCGCCTCGGCGCATTGTGGCACAAAACGACACTTTCAGGGAGCCGAGAACCATGACCTTGGACTGGTGGTTAACCTACCTGCTGACCACGCTTATCCTCAGCCTGTCCCCCGGCTCAGGCGCCATCAACACCATGAGCACCGGCATCAGCCACGGCTATCGCGGCGCCGCCGCGTCGATCGCCGGGCTGCAGGTCGGGCTGAGCGCGCACATCGTACTGGTGGGCATCGGCCTCGGCGCGCTGATTTCTCAATCGCTGCTGGCGTTCGAGCTGCTGAAATGGCTGGGCGCCGCCTACCTGGTGTGGCTCGGCATCCAGCAATGGCGCGCCGCCGGGGCGCTGGATCTGCATGCGCTGGCGGGCAGCATGCCGCGCCGCCGTCTGTTCCGCCGCGCGGTGCTGGTCAACCTGACCAACCCGAAAAGCATCGTGTTCCTCGCCGCGCTGTTCCCGCAGTTTATCTTGCCCAATCAGCCACAGGCCGAGCAGTATCTGGTGCTCGGCGTCACTACCGTGGTGGTGGATATTCTGGTGATGATCGGTTACGCCACCCTGGCGACGCGCATCGCCGGCTGGCTGAGAACGCCGCGCCAGATGCAGCTGCTCAACCGGGTATTCGGTTCGCTGTTCATTTTGGTGGCGGGGCTGCTGGCGACCGCCCGCAAAGCCTGACAAAAAAGGCCGGGCATCGCTGCCCGGCCTTTTTTGTCACCGCCGGTCAGCGGGTAAAGATCAGGTGTAACCCAAAGCCGGTAAACAGCACGCCGGCTACCCCGTCGATCCACTTGGCCAGCCGCTGGTAGCCGCGGCGCATCGCCGGCAGCGCGAACACCACCGCCACCAGGCTGAACCAGACGAAGGTCTCGGCGACGATCAGCAGGAACAGTCCCCAGCGCGCCCCGGCGCCGACGCTGTCGCCGACGAACAGTGAGAACACGCTGCCGAAATAGATCACCGCTTTCGGGTTGGACAGATTGGTCAGGAAGCCGCGAATAAAGCTGCGCCCGGCCTTCGGCAACGCCACCTGGGCCTCCGCCGCCGGCTGCGCTTGCTGCGCCCGCGCGGAACGCAGCAGCTGCCACCCCATCCAGCACAGGTAAATGCCGCCGCCGACCATGATGATCTGATGCAACCAGGCCATCTTCTGCAGGATCAGATGCAGCCCCATCAACGCCACGCCGGCCCATACCACGATGCCGAGCGAAATGCCGACCACGCCCATCATCGCCTCGCGGCGCGAGCGGCTGGCGGCGGTTTGCGACACGAAAAAGAAGTCCGGCCCCGGGCTCATCAGCGCAATCAGATGTACCAGCGCCACGGTGAGAAACAACATCAGCATGATTTATCGCCCTCAGTCTTCATCATTGTCGAGATGGTCGCGGATCATCGCCATAAAGGGCGCGCCGAAACGCTCCAGTTTGCGCTGGCCGACGCCATTGACGCTCAGCAGATCGCCGGCCTTGATTGGCATCTGTTCGGCCATTTCCAGCAGCGTGGCGTCGTTGAACACCACGTAGGGCGGAATGTTTTCTTCGTCGGCGATCGATTTGCGCAGTTTGCGCAGCTTGGCGAACAGCTTGCGATCGTAATTGCCGCCGTAGGATTTCTGGTTGGCGCTGCTGCGCGACTTCAGGCTCTGGATGCGCGGCACCGCCAGCTGCAGCGCCACCTCGCCGCGCAACACCGGGCGCGCCGCCTCGGTCAATTGCAGCGCCGAGTGCATGGCGATGTTCTGGGTGATAAAGCCCAGGTGGATCAGCTGACGCAGCACGCTGGTCCAGTGTTCGGTGGTTTGATCGCGGCCGATGCCGTACACCGGCAGCTTATCGTGGCCGTATTCGCGAATGCGTTGGTTGTTGGAACCGCGCAGCACTTCCACGATGTACCCGAGGCCGAAGCGCTGGCCGACGCGGTACACGCAGGACAGCGCCTTGCGCGCGTCCTCCAGCCCGTCGTAGCGCTTGGGCGGATCGAGGCAAATGTCGCAGTTGCCGCAGTTCTCGTGCTTGCCTTCGCCGAAGTAGTTGAGCAGCACCAGACGGCGGCAGGTTTGCGCCTCGGCGAACGCGCCCATGGCGTTCAGCTTGTGGCGCTCGATATCCAGCTGCTGTCCGGCGGGTTTTTCCTCCAAGCAGCGGCGCAGCCAGGCCATGTCGGCCGGATCGTACAGCAGGATGGCTTCGGCCGGCAGGCCGTCGCGCCCGGCGCGGCCGGTCTCCTGATAATAGGATTCGATATTGCGCGGGATGTCGAAATGCACCACGAAGCGCACGTTGGGTTTATTGATGCCCATGCCGAAGGCGACGGTGGCCACCACCACCTGCAGATCGTCACGCTGGAACGCTTCCTGCACCTGCGCGCGGCGATCGTTGTCCAGCCCGGCGTGGTAGGCGCCGACGCTCAGCCCGCGGCTTTGCAGACGCGCGGCGGTGTCTTCCACCTTGGCGCGGCTGTTGCAATAGATAATGCCGCTCTTGCCGCGCTGATCCTGCACGAAGCGCCACAGCTGATCGAGCGGCTTGAATTTTTCCACCAGCGTGTAGCGGATGTTCGGCCGGTCGAAGCTGCTGACCTGCACCAGCGGGTTCTGCAGCGACAGCAGGCGCACGATATCGCCGCGGGTGGACTCGTCGGCGGTGGCGGTCAGCGCGATCACCGGCATCGACGGGAAGCGCTGTTTCAGCTGACCCAGCGCGCGATATTCCGGCCGGAAGTCATGGCCCCACTGCGAAATACAGTGCGCCTCATCCACCGCCAGCATCGCCGGCGGACAGTGATCGAGCAGGCTGAGGAAGCTTTCCATCATCAGCCGTTCCGGCGCGATGTACAGCATCTTGATGGTGCCGTTGCGGCAGCCGGCCATAACGTCCAGCTGCTCCTCGCGGGTTTGCGTCGAGTTGTAGCAGGCGGCGGAAACGCCGTAGGCCAACAGTTGGTCGACCTGGTCCTTCATCAGCGAGATCAACGGGGAAACGACCAGCGTCAGGCCGTCCATCACCAGCGCCGGGATTTGGTAACACAGCGACTTGCCGCCGCCGGTCGGCATCACCACCAGGCAATCCTGCCCGCCGATCGCGGCGTTGATAATCGTTTGTTGGCCCGGACGGAATTGCTGGTAGCCAAAGGTATCGCGCAATACCTGCTCGGCCAGCAACTCTCTGTTAATCACTGCTGCGGTTGACACACACTTCCCCATTTTTTCATCGGTACACACCCACCGGGTATGATTACATAATATCGTTCAGCATGACACCAACGCCCACCCGTGTCTGCCGGAAGTTGTAGTCGATCAGCGATTCGCCGTAGCCGCTGAACACCTGGGTATAGAAGCGCACGTTGCGGGTAATCGGATAGCTCCAGCCCAGTTCCGCGCCGCCGTAGCCGCTGTTCCAGTTGTAGTGGCTGTCGACGCTGAACACGCTGTCGCCCCAGGCGTAACCGACCTTCAGCCGGTAGTATCCCATGTATTTGGTGATGTCCGGGTTGTCGTCGTTGCTCGAGCTCTCCGAGAAACGGAACCAGGGCTTGAGATCCACCTGCCAGTTGCCGTTTTGCGCCATCAGCCGCGCATAGCCGCGATTCCAGCTGCGCGACGTCGGATCCGAGCGGCCGTTAGACTGATGATTAACGCCGATTTCAACATCGCGCAGCGTCCAACCGGCAAAGCGGTAATCGGTCGCCCACCCCACGAACAGCTGCGGCTCGTAGTTGGTTTCGCGGAACGGCGAAGACTCGCCGCGGTTGGACAATTGCCACCAGGAGCGCTGAGTATAAGACGCGCCGAGCACCGAGCTGTCGCCGGCAATGCCCCGCCACAGCGGAAACGCCAGGCTAAGCTGGTATTTCACCTCATCCTTGCGCGCCTTGTCGGCCCAGTTGTACGTCTTGATGGCCTCTTTGTTGATATCGCTGGTGTCGGTGTACAGCAGGTAATTGGGATCGTAAGGATACAGCGTGAACGGATTATCGTGCTCCTGCAGCAGGTTGGCGATAATGCTGCCGCGCACCGCCGGCTTATCGTGAATCTGCTGCTCTTTGGCTTCCTCAGCCAATGCCAGCGCCGGCATCAGCAGCGTGGCGGAAACGATCCCTGACAAAATGCGCATAACCTCTCCTCACTCCAACGAAAAAGGGCAAGCCCGGAAAAAATCAGGCCATTTTACACACAAAGGGGGCTTTACCGCAGCGCAGGTCGGTTTTATTGGAATAGTCTGGTAAGCAACAAAGGTTAAGCATAAAATCAACATTCCATTAACCTGGACTGACCAGTTAGCTCCCTTAAAACGCAAAAGAAAAACGGAAACCCGCTATGTCGACCACACCACTGACCCTGGAAGCCGCCCGCCGCAAGATCGGCGAAATCTTTGTCTACCACATGCCGTTCAACCGCGAGCTTGGCCTGGAGCTGCGCCGCTTCGACGATGATTACGTCGAGCTGAGCTTCACCAACCAACGCAAGCTGGTGGGCAACGCGGCACAGGAAATTCTGCACGGTGGCGTGATCGCCGCAGTGCTTGACGTCGCCGCCGGATTGGCCTGCGCCGGCGGCGTGCTGACGCGCCTGGAGCCGCTGATCGAAGAGGAGATCGCCGCCAAGCTGTCGCGCATGGGCACCATCGATCTGCGCGTCGACTACCTGCGCCCCGGCCGCGGCGAGCACTTCGTCGCCTCCGCCAGCGTGCTGCGCAGCGGCAACAAGGTCGCCGTCGCGCGCGTAGAGCTGCATAACCACGACGGCCTGCATATCGCGAGCGCCACCGCCACCTATCTGGTCGGCTGATGATTGTGTGCGGTGAGCGTCTTCAGTACACTCACCGCATCTTACGTTCCCCACCCGAGTGACGTCATGGACGCAAAGCAAACGCGTCAGGGTATTTTCTTCGCCCTGGCCGCCTATTTTATGTGGGGCATCGCCCCGGCCTATTTCAAACTGATTCAGCAAGTGCCCGCCGATGAGATCCTCACCCACCGGATCATCTGGTCGTTTTTCTTCATGCTGGCGCTGATCTCGCTGGGCCGCAGCTGGCCGAAAGTGCGGGCCGCCTGTCAAAATCGCAAACGGCTGCTGCTGCTGGCAGTCACCGCGCTGTTGATCGGCGGCAACTGGCTGCTGTTCATCTGGGCGGTGAACAACCACCATATGCTCGAGGCCAGCCTGGGCTACTTCATCAACCCGCTGGTTAACGTGCTGTTGGGGATGCTGTTTCTCGGCGAACGCTTCCGCCGCATGCAGTGGGTGGCGGTGGCGCTGGCGTTCACCGGGGTGCTGGTACAGCTCTGGCAGTTCGGCTCGTTGCCGATCATCGGTCTGGGGCTGGCGTTCAGCTTCGCCTTCTACGGCCTGCTGCGCAAGAAAATCGCCATCGACGCCCAGACCGGCATGCTGATCGAAACGCTGTGGCTGCTGCCGGTGGCGGCGGCCTATCTGTTCCTGTTCACCGACAGCCCCACCAGCCACCTGAGCGCCAACCCGTGGTCGCTGAACCTGCTGCTGGTCGCCGCCGGCATCGTCACCACCGTGCCGCTGCTGTGCTTCACCGCGGCGGCCACCCGGCTGCGCCTGTCGACGCTCGGTTTCTTCCAGTATCTCGGCCCGACGCTGATGTTCCTGCTGGCGGTCACCTTCTACGGCGAAACCGTCGGCCAGGACAAGCTGGTGACCTTCGGCTTTATCTGGGCGGCGCTGATCCTGTTCACCCTCGACGCGCTCTATACCCAGCGCAAGCTGCGCTGAGCCCGGCGCCGCCGGGTTACAGCCAGTTCTTGCGCTTGAAGTACAGGTAAGGGGCCAGGCCGGCCAGGATCATCAAGGTGATGGCACCCGGGTAGCCGAACGACCATTTCAGCTCCGGCATGAATTCGAAGTTCATGCCGTAGCTGGAGGCCACCAGCGTTGGCGGCAGGAACACCACCGACACCACCGAGAAGATCTTGATGATGCGGTTCTGCTCAATGTTGATGAAGCCCATCGCCGCCTGCATCAGGAAGTTCACCTTCTGGAACAGCGATTCGTTGTGCGGCAGCAGGGATTCGATGTCGCGCAGCACTTCACGCGCCTGCTCCAGCTGGCCGGTCGGCAGACGCGCCTTGCGCACCAGGAAGTTGAGCGCGCGCTGGGTATCCATCAGACACAAACGCACCTTCCAGCCGATATCTTCCAGCTCCGCCAGCGTCGACAGCGCGGCGTCGTATTCGTCGCCCTGATGCCCTTCCATGATCACCCGGCTGAGCTGTTCCAGATCGCTGTAGATGTTCTCTATCTCGTCCGCCAACTGCTCAATCTTGGTTTCGAACAGATCCAGCAGCAGTTCGTAGGCGTTGCCTTCGAGCATGGTCTGGTTGCGGGCGCGCATGCGGTACAGGCGAAACGCCGGCAGTTCACGCTCGCGCAGGGTATACAGGCGGCCATCGCGGATGGTGAACGCCACCGTGGAGTTGCCGGCGTGATCTTCCGCATCTTCAAAGTAGAAGAAGGAGTGGATATGCAGACCGTCTTCGTCTTCGAAGAAACGGGCGGAGGCTTCGATGTCGTCCAGCTCGGGACGCGTCGCCAGGCTTTGTCCCAGCTCATTCTGCACGCGCTCACGCTCGCCCTCTTCCGGCTCGACCAGGTCAACCCACAGCGATGACGTGAGATCATCCGAGTCGTCCAGCTCCAGACGGGACAAGCGGCGGTTATCTAATTTAAAAGCGCTCAGCATGTGCCAAAACTCCGTGAAGGTAACGGGTGTGGACAACGCGTTGAAGCACAGAAACAGAGGGGATGCGTATCACCGATTTGTTTCAGACCATGAAGAGATCTGACTCATAGCGACGCTTTGCGGGGTCGCCGACAACCACGAAGGCTATCAGCAAAAACGGAGAGCCTTAGAAGTTATACCTGCGGCGCAGGTCAGTGAGCCAGTATCTACTGGGTGTGTCCAAGGCGTCTGTCCTCAATGATAATAGTGCGCGCATGTTACGCCGAGAGGAAAAAGCCTGTCAACACGTTAGGCGGGATAATTGCGCAACAAATCATCACGATGATCAATGGTAAAAATGGCGCTTAAACCGTGCTGAAAAAAGTCGCGGCGATCGCTTACCACCACCAAGAATGTTGTTAATATGACATCACCCTAATGGTACGACAAGCATGCGGATTTAAATGATGAAACAGATTACCGCCCATGAACTGACCGCGATGAGCGAACAGGCCGCCAGCGTGGCCCGCCTGCGCGCGCACCGCACTTTACACGAAGAGTTGAGCGACCCGGTGCAACGCCTGGCGATCGCCATGGAACCCGGCACCTATATCCGCCCGCACCGTCACCCGCAAACCTGGGAATTGCTGACGCCGCTGCGCGGCCGTTTTGTCGTGCTGCAGTTCAACGATGACGGCGTCGTGACGCAGCGCACCTTGCTCGGCGAAGAAACCAAAGTGCTGGAGATGCCGGCATTTACCTGGCATGCGGTGCTGTCGGTCGATGCCGGCGGCGTGGTGTTTGAAGTGAAGCAGGGCCCGTATCAGGCGCTGACCGAAGAGGACTGCATGCAATGGGCACCGCAGGAAGGCGGCGAAGGCACCGAAGCGGTGATGCGCTGGTATGCCACCGCGCAGGTCGGCGATCGCTACCCTCACTGATAACGATTGCAGGGGCGTGCCCCTGCAACTCTCCCCGCTCTTTATACCGTTTCCAGGCGAGCGTAGGCCGCCACCAGCCACTTGATGCCCTCGCCCGGGAAAGCGATCTGCAGCCGGCTGTGCTCGCCGCTGCCCTCCAGATTGACGATGGTGCCTTCGCCAAACTTGGGGTGGCGCACGCGCTGGCCCAGCTTGTAGCCGGTATCGTTCTCACTGATCGGCGTGCCCATGCGGCGGTGATTGACCGGGCGCGATACGCTGGCGCGCAGGCGCACTTCTTCCACGCACTCTTCCGGCAGCTCGCCGATAAAGCGCGACGGCCGGTGGTAAACCTCTTTGCCGTACAGACGGCGCGTTTCGGCATAGGTCAGCGTTAGCTTCTGCATGGCGCGCGTTACGCCCACATAGGCCAGGCGGCGCTCCTCCTCCAGACGGCCGCCTTCATCCAGCGACATCTGGCTCGGGAACATGCCTTCTTCCATGCCGACGATAAACACCAGCGGGAACTCCAGGCCCTTGGCGGAGTGCAGGGTCATCAGCTGCACCGCGTCCTGATAGGCGTCGGCCTGGCCTTCGCCCGCCTCCAGCGCCGCATGCGACAGGAACGCCTGCAGCGGCATCAGATCCTGATCTTCTTCCTGATAGCTGAACTGGCGCGTTGCCGTCACCAATTCCTCAAGGTTTTCGATGCGCGCCTGCCCCTTTTCGCCTTTCTCCTGCTCATACATGATGAACAGCCCGGAATCGCGGATCACCCGGTCGGTCTGCACGTGGAGCGGCATGTCGGCGGTTTCATGCGCCAGCGACTCCACCAGTTCGATAAAGCGCTGCAGCGCCGACGCGGCGCGGCCGGCCAACACTTTGTCCTGCATCAGCTCGCGCGTCGCCTGCCACAGCGTCAGCTGACGATCGCGCGCCGCCTGGCGCACCACGTCGAGGGTACGATCGCCGATGCCGCGCGTCGGGGTGTTGACCACGCGCTCGAAGGCCGCATCGTCGTTGCGGTTGGAAATGAGGCGCAGGTAAGCCAGCGCATCCTTGATTTCCTGGCGTTCGAAGAAGCGCTGGCCGCCGTAGATGCGGTACGGCATCGCCGTCTGCAGCAGCGCCTCTTCCAGCACGCGCGACTGGGCGTTGCTGCGGTACAGGATGGCGCAGTCGTTCAGCGCCCCGCCGTTGTCCTGCCAGGTCTTGATGCGGTTGACCACGAAGCGCGCTTCGTCGAGTTCGTTGAAGGCACAGTAGATGGAGATCGGTTCGCCTTCGCCGCCTTCGGTCCACAGGTTTTTGCCCATGCGCCCGTCGTTGTTGGCGATCAGGGTGTTGGCCGCTTTCAGGATGTTGCTGGTGGAACGGTAGTTCTGCTCCAGGCGGATGGTTTCCGCACCGGGGAAATCTTTCAGGAAGCGCTGGATGTTTTCCACCTGCGCGCCGCGCCAGCCGTAGATCGACTGGTCATCGTCACCGACGATCATCACGTTGCTGTTGCCGCCCGCCAGCAGACGGATCCAGGCGTACTGGATGCTGTTGGTATCCTGGAATTCGTCCACCAGCACGTTGGTGAAACGTTCGCGGTAGTGGTTGAGGATATGCGGCTTGTTCAACCACAGCTCGTGCGCGCGCAGCAGCAGCTCGGCGAAATCCACCAGCCCCGCGCGATCGCAGGCTTCCTGATAGGCCTGATAGATGCGCAGCCAGGTGGCCTCTACCGGATTGTTGTAGGTCTCGACGTGCTGTGGCCGCAGGCCCTCGTCTTTCTTGCCGTTGATGTACCACATCGCCTGACGCGGCGGCCACTGCTTCTCGTCGACGTTCAGCGCCTTGATGATGCGCTTGAGCAGCCGCAGCTGGTCGTCGCTGTCGAGGATCTGGAAATCCTGCGGCAGGTTGGCTTCCAGGTGGTGGGCGCGCAACAGACGATGCGCCAGGCCGTGGAAGGTGCCGATCCACATGCCGCCCTGGCTGGTGCCGATCAGATGTTCGATACGGTGGCGCATTTCCGCCGCCGCCTTGTTGGTGAAGGTTACCGCCATAATCGAATACGGCGAACAGTTCTCCACCGACAGCAGCCAGGCGATGCGATGCACCAGTACCCGGGTCTTGCCGCTGCCCGCCCCGGCCAGAACCAACAGGTTGCTGCGCGGCGCCGCCACGGCTTCACGTTGTTTTTCATTCAGGCTGTCGAGCAGATCGGAGACGTCCATAGGCACCACTAATGGTTAAGGGAAAACCCGCCGCTGACGGGTTTTTCACTGGAAATTTATACAGAGTTCTGGCAGGGATTATAACAATGCTGTCAGCGATGCCAACTGCGAAATCTCAATATGCGGCAGCAGGCGGCTGTCGGCAGCCTGCATCAGGCAGCGTTGCCGATCGTTGATCCAACAGGCCTGCAGCCCCGCGCGCAGCGCACCGGCGACGTCGGTAGTCAGATCGTCGCCCACGTGCAGGATCTGCTCGGGCGCCACGCCCAGCCGCTCGACGGCCAGGTGGTACATGTCCTGGTACGGTTTGGCGCGCCCGTCCGGCCCGGAGCGCAGCACGAACTGGAAATAGCCGTCCAGGCCACACTGTGCCGGATCGGCGTTGCCGTTGGTGATCGCCACCAGCGGATAGCGCGCGGCCAGCGCCTTTAGCGTGGCGTGGGTCGCTTCCGGTACCTCGATGCGGCTGCGCCACAGCGCGAAGTTTTGCATCGCCGCATCGGCCCCGATCGCCGCGTCGGCATCGCGCAGCCCCTGCCGGCTCAGCGCCAGATGAATGGCGCGCCAGCGCCACTGGGTGACGTCGTGGTAGATCTCCGGATCCTGTTCGCGCAGCTCCTGGCGCAGGCGGTGGAAATCCGCCGACTGGAAGCTGTTCAGACCGGGATGGTAGCTCTGCAGGAAGGCCACCGACTGTTGTTCGGTCTGTCTAATCACCGGGCGATTGTCATACAGCGTGTCGTCCAGATCGAAAGTCAACGCCGCCAGCGGGCGCAGCGGGCGATAAAAATGCATCAGGATTTCCCCCGTTTGGCGCGCGGATGCGCGGCATCGTACACGTTCGCCAGATGTTGAAAGTCGAGGTGGGTATAAATTTGCGTGGTGGTCAGGTTGGCGTGGCCGAGCAGCTCCTGCACCGCGCGCAGATCGCCGCTCGACTCCAGCATGTGGGTAGCGAAGGAGTGGCGCAGCTTGTGCGGATGGATATGGCTGTTGACGCCCTGTTTCACACCCCATTCGGCGAAGCGCTTTTGCACGTTGCGCGTCGAAATGCGCCGCCCCTGATTGGACAGGAACATCGCGTCATCTTCCGGCCCGAACAGATCGCGCATCGCCAGCCAGTGTTCCAGCCAGGTGACGGCGGTGCGCCCGATCGGCAATTTGCGCTCTTTGCTGCCTTTCCCCATCACCCACACCTCGCCGGCGGCCATGTCGACATGGCGGCAATCCAGCCCCACCAGCTCGGAGAGGCGCAGGCCGGCGCCGTACATCACCTCCAGCATGGCGCGATCGCGCACCGCCAGCGGATCGTTGAGATCGATCTCCAGCAGCTGGTTCATTTCATCGACGTCGATGTTTTTCGGCAGATGGCGGCCGCTACGCGGCGTGCGGATGCCTTTGGCGGGGTTGGCGTGCAATACGCCCTGGCTGACCAGCCAGTCGAGGAAACTGCGCAACGAAGAGAGCCGCAGCGCCAGGCTGGCGGACTGCAGGCCGGCGCGTTTGCTGCGCGCCGCCAGCATGCGCACCCGGGCGGCGTCCAGCGCCGTCCAGTCGGTGACGCCGATCTCCTGCGCCAGGCGCATCAGCGCCGCCAGCTGGCGCGAATAGCTGAGCTGCGTCAGCGGGCTGAGTTGCCGTTCTACCTTGAGATAACGCAGAAAAGCGTCCACCGGCTGCTGCAGGCTGGGCGCAATCGGCGTCATGCGCGTTCGACCCAGCGTTCCAGCAGTTCCGGCAGCATGCGCGCCAGTTGATTGAGCATCACCGTGCCCATGCCCTGCTGATAGTGTTGCGTATCGCGGCTGCTGAAGATCACCATGCCCAGTTCGCCGTCGTCGCCCAGCATCGACAGCGCCACAGAGCCAATCTGGCCAATCTGTTTGGCCTGCGGCAACAGCAGCAGCAGTTCGGGGCCGTTCAGGCCGCCGAGGTAGTGTTGTTCGCTGCCCAGCCGCTGAATGCGGAACGGCTCGAACGCCGAACGCGTCAGCGCCAGGTGGGTGAAGTCGGAAGGCGCGCCGATCTTCCAGCGTTCGGCAAACAGGCGCACCGTAGCACCGGCCAAACCGAAGCCGCGCGCCCAGCGCTGCAGCCGGTTGAGCATGTCCTGCAGGCTGTCGGCGGTGGCCAAATCGGCCTGCAGGTGCAGCAACCGGGCGAACAGCCCTTCGTTGGCGCTGGCCTGTTCCATCAACAGCGTGATCTCTTCTTCCAGCCGTTCGATGTGATTGCGCTGGCGGGCCAGATGCCATTCCACCAGCGAAACGGTGCCGCGCACCGGGTGCGGCACGCGCATCTGCTCAACCTGGCGTGCGTTGCGAATAAAGAAATCCGGGTTCTGCAGCAGATACTGCATCACGGTGTCGTCATCCAGCGCCAGGCCGGCGACGCTCTGTTCTTCTACGCTCTTCATAGATGAATAAATCCGTCATAGACATGGGTTGCCGGGCCGGTCATAAACAGCGGGTTGCCCGGCCCTTTCCAGCGAATATGCAGGCTGCCGCCCGGCAGTTCTACATGCACCTCTTCTGACAGCAATTCCTGTTGGATCCCCACCGCCACCGCCGCACAGGCGCCGCTGCCGCAGGCCTGCGTTTCGCCGGCGCCGCGCTCGTAAACGCGCAGCTTGATGTGATCGCGGCTGACCACCTGCATAAAGCCGATGTTGGCCCGTTCCGGGAAGCGCTCATGCCCTTCCAGCACCGGCCCAAGCAGCTCCACCTTGGCGGTTTTTACATCATCCACCTGCAAAACACAATGCGGGTTGCCCATCGACACCACGCCGCACAGCACGGTCTGTTCCGCCACGCGCATGATGTAGGTCTTTTCGGCCTTGGCGGCGCGGAACGGCACCGCCTGCGGATCGAAGTTCGGCTCGCCCATGTTGACGCACACCAGATCGTCGTCGGTGACGCTGAGCACCATGCGCCCGGTTTGGGTGCTGACGCGGATATCGCGCTTGTTGGTCAGCCCTTTCAGCCGCACAAAGCGCGCGAAGCAGCGCGCGCCGTTGCCGCACTGCGCCACTTCGCTGCCATCGGCGTTGAAAATTCGGTAGTGAAAATCCAGCTCGGGATCGTAAGGCGGTTCTACCACCAGCATCTGGTCAAAGCCGACGCCCAGGTGCCGATCGGCCAGCCGGCGGATCAGCTCAGGTGAAAAATAGACATTCTGTGTAACGGCATCGACCACCATAAAGTCGTTGCCCAGACCGTGCATTTTGGAGAACTGCATATCATACTCCGCTATCTGGACGCGCTATCCGTCTTGATTTTGCGGCGGCGCTCGCCACCGCAAACAGGGTGTTACTGGTCGACCATCGACGGTTTTTGCTGAGAGCCAGACTGCTCCTGCTGGTTCTTTTGCACCTGATCGCCCGTTTGCACCGGCGGCTTGGCCGGTTTTTGGCCGGCGGAATCGGCAGGTGGGAAGTAAAGCGGGCCCTTCAGACCACAGCCGGCGAGGCCGGTCAGCAGAACTGCCATCAGCGCATAGCGTAGTTGTTTTTTCATTTGCATTAATGCCTGTAATTCATGCGTCCAAGGTCTCTATAATCGCAGGTGGATCATGAAAAGCAATAGGAATTGAATATGAACGACAGCGAGTTTCATCAGTTGGCCGACCAGCTGATGCTGAATATTGAAGAGACACTGGACGATTTTGACGGCGATGCGGACATCGATTACGAAACCAATGGCGGCGTGATGACGCTGAGCTTCGAAAACGGCACCAAAATTGTCATCAACCGCCAGGAGCCGCTGCACCAGGTTTGGCTCGCCACCAAGGCCGGCGGTTACCACTTCAACTACCGCGACGGCGTCTGGCTATGCGATCGCAGCGGGCAGCCGTTTTATCAGCTGCTCAGCGAAGCGGCCAGCGCACAGGCCGGTGAGGAACTGCATTTTTCCTGAGGCGATGTAGGGCTCGGCAACCGAGCCCTTGCGGCGTCAATGCAGCTGGAACTGCTGTTTGAGCGGCTGCGCGGCGCCATCGGCCACCGTCACGCACAGGCTGGACAGCACGTTGCTGCGGAACGGGATCACCTGCGTGCGCCCGTCGAGCTGCACGATCTGATAGAACTGCGGCAGGTTGAAGTTGATGAAGCTGGAGCCGTAGGTAAAACGATCGTGCGATGAGGAGTAGAAGCGGCTGACGTCGCGCACCAGCTCCTCTTTACTGCCCTCGCAGTGGTGATACACCTCCACCCGATTCGACTCGTCCAGAATATAGATGTTGAAGCCCTTGTCATCCGAGGTGTCTTCGAAGAAGAACTGGATGATCCCCTCGCTGGCGAAGCCATCCACCACCGGCGGCAGATGCACCTGATCGGTTTCCACCTTGATAGACAGGCCGTGCAGCTTGTTGTTGGAGATCGCACCGTAAAACTCCACCGCGTTCTCCAACTTTTGCACCGACACACTCAGGCGCTCGAAGAACAGCCCCCAGGTCTGCCCGGCGACGCGTACCGCCTTGAAGCGGCCGGGCTCCAGGCGGGTGCTGGACAGGCGCAGCTCAATGCACTCCGACACCAACTGCTGGATGCGGGTGCGGATCAGGCCGCGCAGGTGCTGGCTGTAGCAGAACACTTCCACCGACTCCGGCGGCGCGGCGTCCTGGTGCATTTTGCCGAGAATGGTTTTCAGCGCTTCCAGCACCGACTGTTCGCCGCTGAAATGCAGGGTGCGCACTTCGTTCCAAGAGTTGCGATACAGCAGATCGATGCTGCCCACCAGGCACTGCTGCTGCTGGCCGAAGCTGAACACGTCCAGCTTGCGGAAATCGAAGTGCACCACCTGATTGCGGAAGGCGGCGGTCGGATCGTTTTCCAGATTGACGATGATCGCCAGATGGCGAATTTCGCACGGGCTGTACAGCGCTTTCGGCGTCGGCGCCGGCAGGCGCAGCGGGAAGTGATGAGAAACGTCGGCCACCAGTTCCTGCAGCTTGGCGGTGTCGCACAGGTTGCCGCTCTTGATGTGCAGGCGGGTCTGCGGGGTCAGCAGGCCGTTGAAATAGGCCCAGGCCACCAGCTTGTTCAGGTAGCGGTTATATTCCAGCGGCTGATGGCTGACGATCGAATCCATGGCCGGCGCCTGATTATACAGGTACCAGCCGGTGCGGTTGGCGCGACCTACCGGCACGTGAATAAAGGTTAAATCGTTTTCCGACAGGTCCGGCGAAATCTGCGGGTTCACCAGCGTCACCTTGCCGGGCAGCGCCTCGAACGCCGCGTACAGTTTGCGGGTCAGCACGCCGATATCCTGCGGGCTGGCGCTGACGCTGAGGTTGTTGCGGCGGGCGAAACGGATCAGGTTGCGGTAGCTCTGCATCATCGCGTCGAGCAACTCGTTATGCGCTTCACGCACCCGTTCGATTTTCCAGTTGGCGCGGTTGTCCAGCATCGCCAGACGCTCTTCGCTCCAGCCCCACTCGCTGACCAGCTGGCTGAGGATCTCGCGCCGCCAGCCGACGCAGGCCTTGGCCAGCGACAGCTTTTCACACACTTTCAGGTAGAAACAGCGGCGGGCCAGATCGAGGCGGGTGGTATCGTTGATGTCGGTCAGGTAGCGGGTCACGCGCTCGAGCATCATGCAATAGGCATCGAGCCCGAAGCTGACGATTTCGCCCTGATGCAGGCGGTGTTTGATGTCCGTCGCCAGCAGCTGGGTATTGGGGTATTCCCAGGAATAGGCTTCCAGCAGCAGGGTCTTCAGCACTGCCTTGTAAGGCGAATCGATGCTCTTGTACAGCTGCCACAGGCTGGCGCCGAAGTACTCTTCCGCCGACAGCGAACTCAGGCCGCCGAGATCAAGCCACTCGTTCGGCGTCAGCGCGCCCTGCGCGTACAGCGACAGCACGTATTCATCGTAGTGCGCTTCTTCTTCGCCCGGCACCATGTTCCACAGGATGCGTTTGCCGGCCAGGCGCACCGCTGTGCGGTAGAATTCGTCGAGCAACAGGATATGCTGCGTCGAGCCGCAGTCTTCGCCGCCCAGGCTACCGCTTTCATTATGGCGGAAGCGGTTTTCGTCGATCAGGAAGAAGCTGACTTCCACCCCCATCGAGGCGGCCCACTTCTCAAGCAGGCTGCATTTTTGCTGCAGGCGGGTGCGTTCCTCGTTGTCCAGCCAGGACTGGTGGCAGACCCAGATGTCGAGATCCGAGCTGCAGCTTTGGCCGATAGACGAGGTGCTGCCCATCGAGTAGACGCCGGTGATCGGCAGCTCGCCGCTGGCCGGTTTGTCAAACGGGCTGCCCCATTTGTCTTCTAAATCGTTCAGGTAATCTTGTTGAGTTTCATCAGGCGTGTAGAGGCAAATGCCGTGGGGAACGTTACCGTTCAGGTAACCCGGCATCAGCGGGTGGTGGTGGTGCAGTAAGGTGGGCAGCAGACTGTATACCCGTTGAAATGCGGGCTTCATAGCCGCTAGGGCGCGATCGACGCGTAGCTGATTGATCGCATCCAGTCTCTGCTTCAATGTCTCGATGTAGAGGTACAAGACGTCTCGCCTGATTATCCCGGTGTTTAGAAAAAAACCCGTATTCCATAAGCGCCGTTAGTGTAAGAAGAATATTTGGCGACTTATTGCTGGAAACGTGATCAATTTAACACCTTGCTGATTGACCGTAAAGGAGGTAACGCTTCACAATTATTGTAGCGCTTCCCTAAACGATTTACCCGCAGTGTTAACTGCCCCAAAACACATCACACGTCCCTTTGATTCCGTTGTCCTTTTTCCGCCTCCGGCTTCTTGCACTGACAGTATTGGCTCTCAGTGGTAGGATGGATGGCGAAATATAAAAACGGTAACAAGCATGTTAGACAAAATTATTCGAATTGCCACCCGACAAAGCCCGCTTGCACTTTGGCAAGCACATTATGTGCAGCAACGTCTGATGGCCTGCCATCCCGGCCTGCAGGTCGAGTTGGTGCCGATGGTCACCCGCGGCGACGTTATTCTGGATACGCCGCTGGCGAAAGTCGGCGGTAAAGGCCTGTTTGTTAAAGAACTCGAGCTGGCGCTGCTGGAAGGCCGCGCCGACATCGCCGTGCACTCGATAAAAGACGTGCCGGTCGATTTCCCTGCCGGCCTGGGTTTGACCACCATTTGCGAACGCGAAGATCCGCGCGACGCTTTTGTTTCCAACCGTTTCGCCTCGCTCGATCAGCTGCCGCAGGGCAGCGTGGTCGGCACTTCCAGCCTGCGCCGCCAGTGCCAGCTGCGTGAACGCCGCCCGGATCTGATCGTGCGCGACCTGCGCGGCAACGTCGGCACTCGCTTGGCCAAGCTGGACAACGGCGATTACGACGCGATTATTCTGGCGGTGGCCGGCCTGAAACGCCTGGGGCTGGAGCAACGCATCCGCAGCCCGCTGAGCGCCGAAGAGTGCCTGCCGGCGGTCGGCCAGGGTGCGGTCGGCATTGAATGCCGCCTCGACGACAGCGTCACCCGCGCTCTGCTGGTGCCGTTGAACCATGCTGCCACCGAAACCCGCGTACGCGCCGAACGGGCGATGAACACCCGTCTGGAAGGCGGCTGCCAGGTGCCGATCGGCAGCTATGCCGAACTGGATGGCGACAGCCTGTGGCTGCGTGCCCTGGTCGGCGCGCCGGACGGCAGCCAGATGGTGCGCGGCGAACGCCGCGGCCCGGCCGCCGAGGCCGAACGGATGGGCGTTGAGCTGGCGGAAGAGCTGCTGGCGCGCGGCGCACGCGAGATCCTGCGCGAAGTTTACCAGGGAAATCCGCCGGCATGACGATCCTGGTAACCCGCCCATCGCCTTCGGGCGAGCAGTTAGTAAGCCGGCTGCGCGCACTCGGCCGGGTTGCCTATCATGCACCGCTGATCGACTTCGCCCCCGGCAGCGATCTGCCGCAGCTGCCGCAAGCGTTGCAGCAGCTTAGCGCCGGCGATCTGGTGTTCGTGCTGTCGCAGCATTCGGTGAACTATGCCGATTCGGTCATCGGCCGCGCCGGGCTGAGCTGGCCCGCGCACCTGACTTATTACGCCATCGGCCGCACCACCGGGCTGGCGCTGCACTGCGTCAGCAGTTTGCCGGTGGAATACCCGCGTGAACGCGAGATCAGCGAAACGCTGCTGCTGCTGCCGGCGCTGCAAAAGCTGGCAGGCAAACGCGCGCTGATTTTGCGCGGCAACGGCGGCCGCGAGCTGCTGGGCACGACGCTGAGCGAGCGTGGCGCCGACGTCAGCTATTATGAATGCTATCAACGCAGCCCGGTGCACTACGACGGTAGCGAGCAAAGCGCCCACTGGCAGCGCGCCGGTGTGGATACGTTGGTGGTGACCAGCGGTGAAATGTTACAACAGCTCTATACGTTAGTTCCTGATTACTATCGTTCTTCATGGCTGCTGCGTTGCCGCCTGGTAGTAGTGAGCGAACGCCTGGCTACCCTCGCCCGGGACTTGGGCTGGCGTACGATTCGGGTAGCTGACAACGCCGATAATGACGCGCTGATCCGCGCGCTACAATAATCTGACTATGGGATGTGCCACTATGACGGAACAAAATACCCCATCCGCCCCGGTTGAAGAGCCAACCACCGCGGTTGAGAGCTCCCAGCAGCCAGCCGCTGCCAGCCGCAAAGGAAAGAACACCGGCCCGGTGCTCGGCGCGATCGCTATCGTGCTGGTCATCGCCCTCGGCGCGGGCGGCTATTACCACACGCACAAGCAGGCGCAACAGCTGATCGCCGCCAATCAGGCGCTGCAGCAGCAGCTTGAAGGCGTGAAGCAGAGCCAACAGCAGGAAAGAAATGCGCTGGAGGGCCTGTTGCAGCAGCAGGGTAAAACCCTGGACGCCGCCGATCGCGAGCAGGCGAATCTGGCGCGCCAGCTGAGTGAACTGCAGGAAAAAGTGGCGACCATCTCCGGCAGCGACGCTAAAACCTGGCTGCTGGCGCAGGCCGATTTCCTGGTGAAAATGGCCGGCCGCAAGCTGTGGAGCGATCAGGACGTCACCAGCGCCGCCGCGCTGCTGAAAAGCGCCGACGCCAGCTTGGCGGACATGAACGATCCGAGCCTGCTCGACGTGCGCCGCGCCATTACCGAAGACATCAGCACGCTTTCTACGCTGACCCAGGTCGATTACGACGGCATCATCCTCAAGGTCAATCAGCTGTCCAATCAGGTGGATAACCTGCGTCTGGCGGATAACGATACCGACGAAGCGCCGATGGATCAAAACAGCAGCGAACTCTCCAGCTCGATCGGCGAGTGGCGGCAGAACCTGGCCAAGAGCTGGCGCAATTTCATGGCCGACTTCATCACCATCCGTCGCCGCGACACCAGCGCCGAGCCGCTGCTGGCACCGAACCAGGACATCTACCTGCGCGAAAACATCCGTTCGCGCCTGCTGGTGGCCGCGCAGGCCATCCCGCGTCACCAGAACGAGACCTACAAGCAATCGCTGGAAACCGTGTCCACCTGGGTGCGCGCCTATTTCGACACGACCGATCCGGCGACCAAGGCTTTCCTGGAAGAGCTGGACAGCCTGAGCCAACAGTCGATCTCGATGGACGTGCCGGATCAGCTGAAAAGCCAGCCGCTGCTGGAAAAAGTGATGCAGACCCGGGTGCGCAACCTGATGACCCAGTCCCCTGCCGCTCACCAGGAGGGTTAAGCCATGTTACGCGTGCTATTTCTGTTCCTGGTGGTGATCGCCAGCGTGGTGCTCGGGCCGATGCTGGCCGGGCATCAGGGCTATGTGCTGATCCAGACCGACAATTACAATATTGAAACCAGCGTCACCGGCCTGGTGATTATGCTGGTGCTGCTGTTTGTGGTGCTGCTGGCGATCGAGTGGATCCTGCGCCGTCTCTTCCGTACCGGCGCCCGCACGCGCGGTTGGTTTATCGGCCGCAAGCGCACCCGCGCGCGCCAGCAAACCAAAGCCGCGCTGATCAAGCTGGCGGAAGGCGACTACAAGCAGGTCGAGAAGCTGATGACGCGCAACGCCGACCACGCCGAACAGCCGGTCGTGAACTACCTGCTGGCCGCCGAGGCCGCACAGCAACGCGGCGACGACTTCCGTACCAATCAGTATCTGGAGCGCGCCGCCGAAGCGGCCGACACCGATCAGCTGCCGGTGGACATCACCCGGGTTCGTATCCAGTTGGCGCAGGGCGAGAACCACGCCGCGCGCCACGGCGTCGATCGCCTGCTGAACCAGGCGCCGCGTCATCCGGAAGTGCTGCGTCTGGCGGAACAAGCCTATCTGCGCACCGGCGCCTATGCGTCGCTGCTGGAAGTGCTGCCGTCGATGCGAAAAATCGAACTCCACAGCGAAGAACAGCTGCAGGCATTGCAGCAACAGGCGTATATCGGGCTGATGAATCAAGCGATGGCGGACGAAGGCAGCGAAGGCCTGAAGCGCTGGTGGAAAGATCAGAGCCGCAAGACGCGTCACGAAGTGCCGCTGCAAATCGCGATGGTGGAACACCTGATCGAATGCAACGACCACGAACTGGCGCAGGAGATTGTACTCGACAGCCTGAAGCGCCAATACGACGAGCGCCTGGTGCTGTTGCTGCCGCGGCTGAAATCCGGCAACCCCGAGCAGTTGGAAAGGGCGCTGCGTCAGCAGATGAAACAACACGGCGCGACGCCGCTGCTGAACAGCACGCTGGGGCAGTTGCTGATGAAGCACGGCGAGTGGCAGCAAGCGGCCGACGCCTTCCGCGAAGCGCTGAAACAGCGCCCGGATGCCTACGACTACGCCTGGTTGGCCGATACGTTGGAAAAACTGCATCGTTCGGATGAAGCGGCGCAGATGCGGCGTGAGGGGCTGATGTTGACGCTGAAACAGAACGGCGGCGAATAACGCCCTGCCCGAGAGAGAAAAGCGCGGCGCCGATGCCGCGCTTTTTTTTGCCCAATGGCTTTCTGAAGCGCAAAAAAAAACACTTGCCGCAGGGCAAGTGTATAAAGAAGCAATCAGGTCTAGGACAACAGGGGCGGTGCCTCACTCAACGTTCTGCCCTGAGCGTGATGACGGGTTAGTCATCGTTCTCGTGGGCGATAGGCACCCTAAATCGGCTCTGCGTCATTCCCAGGGTTTATGAGGCCTTAAGGCGAACATAAGAAGTGGAATGAGCATCTACGCAAGAGATATTGCACTTGGCGTGCCAACTTTTAAATTGAGGCTCTCATATAGAAAAATATAGCTCAATATATTGAAATTATTGATTTTTTATTTAACTCTTCCCTTCCCGTCACAAATCACTCTCTGGTGTTCCTTGCCGGCGGCCTGTATCAGGTTGTCGCCTCGAAACGACGACTTAAGTCAAAGCTAGCTTTATCTTTTAAAATCAATGAATTATTTGTCTCAGCCTGACGACAACGCAGGATGGTATTGTCGCTGAAAATCAACACGTTTGCAGGCCGACACCAGATGCTCCCCCAGGAAGGCAAAAAGCCCGTGCGGTGCTGCACGGGCTTGTCGATGTTCCCTTCGTCATGCTGAGAAGAACTTGCTTTCATAAACGACAGACGTAAAAAAACCGACTTGCGTCGGTTTCTTTGAGAGTGGTCGGCAAGAGAGGATTACGCGCATCTTTGATGCGCGCCCTGCGGGCCGTTGCTGAAGCAACGTTGTCTCGCTTCGCGAGGCTCGAACCTCCTGCGGAGGTACTCATCCTCATAAACGACAGACGAAAAAAAACCTGCTTTAAAAAGCAGGCTTTTCGAATGTGGTCGGCGAGAGAGGATTCGAACCTCCGACCCACTGGTCCCAAACCAGTTGCGCTACCAAGCTGCGCTACTCGCCGATTTGTGTTGCTCATACTACCTGATTTATCAGACCGTTGTCCATATAAATCTTATATTTATCAGATATTTTGCGTGGTGCGAAGAGAGGGACTTGAACCCTCACGTCCGTAAGAACACTAACACCTGAAGCTAGCGCGTCTACCAATTCCGCCACCTTCGCACTGTCACAAAATACTGCTAAATCTTCACTTCGTTAGGAAGTGGGGTGGCTAATGGGACTCGAACCCACGACAACTGGAATCACAATCCAGGGCTCTACCAACTGAGCTATAGCCACCATTACTACTTCTTCTTACTCACGCGGTAATATTACCACCGCAGCTCCTGCGCACAAACTTAATGGCGCGCCCGACAGGATTCGAACCTGAGACCTCTGCCTCCGGAGGGCAGCGCTCTATCCAGCTGAGCTACGGGCGCGTAGCGCCGTTGCGGGAGGGGATACTACGGATTTACGCCAATTCTGTCTAGTGCTTTTTCGCAGAAATGTTGCGTTTGATTACGCTTTGCTCACTCCCGCGCACAAAAGCGCACTCCGTAGCCCCTTTTCACCATTTATTGGCGCGTTTCTACCCGATTTTCAGCCGGATGATGTTTCTTGTGCATGCCGAAAGCGAAGTAGCACAGGCTGACGCCGGCCAAGAAAATCGCCCCGACCAGCAGGGAAATCCGCGTATCCGGGTTGATTCCCATGCCGACCAGCACGCAAATCAGAAAAGCGATGGTCAGATAGTTCACATACGGGAACATGATCGACTTAAAGCTGTGATTTTTGATCGCTTCCTTATGAGCGCGGCGGAAATAGAGCTGGCTTATCAGCACCACGAACCACGGCACCATGCCCGGCAGCACGCTCGCGCTGTAGACATAGACGAACACCTGCTCCGGATTCGGGATGATGTAGTTCAGCGCGGAACCCACCAACAGGCAGCCGATGGTGACGGCGATGCAGTTCACCGGCACGCCGCTGGCGGAAAGCTTGGTCAGCGCCGCCGGCAGCTGGCGATTCTTGGCCAGGGCGTACAGCATGCGGCCGCCGCTGTACATGCCGCTGTTGCAGCCGGAGAGCGCGGCGGTCAACACCACGAAGTTGATGATGCCGGCGGCGGCAACGATGCCGATCTTGGCGAAGGTCAGCACGAACGGGCTGCCGGTGGTGCCGATGCCATTCCACGGGAAGATGGTGACGATGACGAAGATTGCGCCAACATAGAAGATCAGGATGCGCCACAGGATATTGTTGATCGCGCGTTTCAGCGTCACCTGCGGGTTCTTGGCTTCCCCGGCGGTGATGCCCACCAGCTCAACCCCCTGATAGGACGCCACCACGATGCACAGCGCAAACAGGAAGCCTTTCCAGCCGCCGGCAAAGAAACCGCCGTGCGCCGTCAAATTGGCGAAACCGATAGGTTCACCGCCGTTGCCGAAGCCGAAGAAGATAACCCCCAGCCCCACCAGAATCATCACGATGATGGTGGTGACTTTGATCATGGCGAACCAGAACTCCAGTTCCCCATACAGGCGCACCGCCGCCAGGTTGGCCAGCGCCACCATTGCCACGGCGATCAGCGCCGGCACCCACTGCGGTATTTCCGGGAACCAGAACTGCACATACACCCCGATGGCGGTGATCTCCGAAATGCCGACGGCAATCCACATAAACCAGTAGCCCCAGGCGGTCAGGTAACCGAAATAGGGATTCATGTACTTATGCGCGTAAACGGCAAACGAGCCCGCGACCGGCTCGAGGAACAGCATTTCTCCCATCGAACGCATAATGAAGAACACGAACAGCCCGGCGATGATGTAAGCCAGCAGCACCGACGGCCCCGCCCACTTCAGCGTACTGGCCGACCCCATAAACAGGCCGACACCGATGGTGCCCCCCAGAGCGATAAGCTCGATATGCCGGGCCTCAAGGCCTCGGTGTAGCCCTTGCGGTTTTTCTTTGTGTGCCATAAATCCTCAATAATTTTTCTCGGGTTGTGTTTGCCTGCCGGCCGCTGCCGGTCGTTATTGTCATTATTAAAAGAATAAATCATCCCCTGCCGGTCGGGTTGGCATCAACGGGTGGTCGGAGCGAAGTTACCGTGAGAGGGACATCGTTCAGCGCTGTCGCATCAGGCTTCAGCGGCCAGGGATAATTTCCGGGCGGTATCGTTTCGCATTTCGCCGCTATAAGCAAACCGCAATTTAAAACTTTATGGAATAAATGCAGCGGCGTTTAGGGCCGGGGGTTATAGATATGCGGCAGAAACGTGCAAAAGCAGATTATTGGTACAGCAGACCGGAGCGGAACAACCCTTTCCGCCCCGGATGAGGGGGTTACATCTTGCCGCTGTAGTAGTAGCCGACAAACTTCAGCAGCTTCAACTGCCGGCCGATGCGGCTGGGCTGGCTGAGCAGGCGGTAGAGCCATTCCAGACCGAGGTTCTGCCACACCTTGGGCGCACGCTTCACATGGCCGGTAAAGACGTCGTAGGTGCCGCCCACGCCCATGTACAGCGCCTGCGGATGCACCTTGCGACAGTCGCGCATCAGAATCTCCTGCTTCGGCGATCCCATCGCCACCGTCACGATAGCGGCGCCGCTGGCACGAATACGCTCGAGCAGCGCCTCTCGCTGATCCGGTTTGAAATAGCCGTCCTGGCTGCCCACCAGGTTGACATTCCACTGGCTGCGCAGCTTTTGCTCGGTTTCCGCCAAGACCCCGGGCTTGCCGCCGACCAGGAAGACCGGCGTGCCTTCACGGCCGGCGCGCTGCATCAAGGCTTCCCACAGATCGGCCCCCGCCACGCGCGAAACGTCCGCCGCCGGGTATTTGCGGCGAATCGAACGCACCATGCTGATGCCGTCGGCGTACTTGTACTCCGCCTCATCCAGCAACGCATGCAGCGCCGGGTCCTCTTCCGCCTTCAGGATCTTTTCCGCGTTCATGGCCACCAGCGTGCCCTGTTTTACCCGGCCGCCGTCGAACAAAAAGTCCATGCAGTGCGCCATATCGCGAAAGCCCCACAGGCTGAAACCGCGCAGCTCATACTGCGGCACCGAAATCTTTGCTTCCATCGTTCTCATTACCCTTACAAAAGACCGTTGGCCCGAGGCGGAGACGCCAGCGCGCGGGCGCGCGTCACTCTGGCCTTGATCAGCCCGGCGGTATCGAACAACCAATACAGCAACTTCGCCAGCACCAGACAGGCGCCGAAAATAATGCAGAAGAACACCACGCGCGACACGAAAGAGTCCACCCCTTCGCGCGCCAGCACGATGATGTTGAACACCGCACCGAAGCAGAAGCCTTGCAGAATGGCCGCCTTATAGCGGTTCGGTTCGGTTTTGCCCAACTCATACAGCCAGTCGAACCACTTGATGATCATGCCCACCAGAATCGCGCCGAGCGGAATAAACAGCGCACCGCCCATCACCACCAGCGAACCGATCAGCGTCGGCGAAATCGCCAGCCCGGAGTGGTTGTTCAGCACTTCCCAGGTGAAATAGTTGGCCGAGTTCAGCACCACGTCCGGCCGGCCCGGCCATAGCCAGGTTGGAATAAAGACGTAGAAATCACGCACGATCGGCGCCAGGCCCTGGAAATCGATCTTGTCGTAATTTTGCAGCAGCAGCGCCAGGTTTTCCCACGGCGAGAAGGTATCGCGGGTCAGGTAGAGGAAGGTATAGAACGCTTCCGCGCCGCTGACATCCAGGCTGTAGCGCTTCAACGCCAGCCAGAACATGCCGACCACGCCGAATATGCCCGCCGCCGCCAGCATCCACAGCGTGATCCAGCCGCGCACGATGCCGATAAACAGGAACAGCGCGAAGGCGATGATGATGTTGGCGCGGGTGCCGCCGACGATCACGTAGGTCAGAATACCGAACGCCACCGTCGCCACCAGGAACAAGAACCAGGCGCGCAGATCCTGCCGCAGGAAATAGACCACCAGCATCGCCGGAATGAAGAAGTAGAAGAACCGCTTGAGCGCCACGCCGGACACGTCGCTGGAGAAAATCTGGCTGTAGGAATTGAGCTTGAACAGCAGGAAGCCGTTCTGCATGAAGAAGATCCCAACGGTACCGATCGCCACCAATGCCAGCAGCACCCAGGTCATATGAGTCTCGACCCGGTTCATGGTAAACAGCGCCGCACGCGGCTCTGTGCGGCGCTTGCGCAGCCGGGTCTTGTAGGTGACGTAATAGATGGCGTAAAACGCCGTCGCCGACAGCAGGGCGTACAGCAGAAACTCCACCGGCACCACCTCGACGTCAAACTGGAACACCAGCAGGCAGGTCAAAGGAAAACCGAAATAGAACGTCAGCAAATACAGCAGCGAAAAGAAGACGTTGAAGTTAAAGCGCACGCGCCGAAACTCCTGGTAGGTTAGCGTCAGAATAAACGTCAGGCTGACCAGATAGACGACAAACAGGCCGCCGAATTGCGCCAACGTCATGAGTGCTCTCCCGCCGCCAACGCCAGGGCTTGCTGCCAGCCGTCGACATAGTTCGGATTGAAGAAGGCGATCGTCTGTTTATCCACCGCCGCCAGCTGACGCTGCGCTTCGCGCACCACCGCCTCGTCCAGCGAATCGCCGTAGAACAGCACCGGCAGATGCTGTTCCGCCAAATCCTGCCAGAACGGGTTTTGCCGGCTGAGCACGAAAGGCACGCCGAACTGAATCAGCAGGCACAGGGTGCCAATTCCCTGCTGGCGATTGAAAATGAAATAGCCCAGATCGCAGGCGCGTAAAATATTGAGGTAGTCCTCAAACGCCACCTGCTGCGTGAGCAGCTGCAGGTTTTTCTCGCCGAACAGCGGCAACCCGGCGGCGCGCACCTGCTCGATGTAGGCATCGTTGTTGGCCGGATAACCCATCGGCAGGATCACGCGCACGTCGGCGCCGAACTGCTGATGGATCGCCTGCAGCGCTTCGATATGCCGATTGCTGCGATCGCCGGAGTTGCCCACCAGAATCGTCATCGGCCCGGCCAGGTTTTTCTCGACGTGAACGTCGGTCAGCGCCGGATCCATGCGGGTCGGGAAGTACAGCAGCGAGGCTGGCACCCGCGCATGGCGCTGCTGGTAGTGAATCACGTCGCCGCGAGTGGCAAACACGTTCCCTACACGCCCCTGCGCAATGCGGCGCAGCAGATAGAACAGCCGGAATTTCCAGCTGGTGGCGTCTTCATACAGATCGGCGCCCCAAATATGCCAACTGACCTGACGCGCCTTGATCTTGCCGCTCAGCAGCGCCAACCACAGCCCCGGATTGAACTGGCCGTGCAGGAAGAAACGCGCATCGCGATCGGCCTGGGCACGGGCGATGACCGCCTCCGCCAGGCTTTTCTTGTCTGCGTAGGGCTCAATGTTCAGGGCGGGGAAATCACCCAGTGCCGCCACATCCTTGGCCGCCACCATAAAATGCCGCGTCTGCTCAGCCGGCAAACGCGGCGCCAGCACGTCGTTGAAGAAGCGCAGCACCGTCTGGTTATGATGCGGGATATCGGATCCCAGAACGTGAATCAGTATGGTCATACTCGTCTACGATAAATAAGGAACACGCAGCTACAGAGCGCGAAATACACGATGTAGGTTGCCATATAGGCCTGAGCCGCCCCCAACGCGCCGTGCAGCGGGATCAGCCAGTGCGAGAACACCGTCAGCAGCAGAAACTGGCTGACTTCCGTCAGGATATAGAAGCGCAGCGACGCTTTGGCGATCACCAGATAGCCGAACACATAGGCCCCGACTTTCAGCACGTCGCCCACCAGCTGCCAGGCAAACAGATCGCGCATGGCGACAAACTTGTCCGAGAACAGCAGCCAAATAGCGAAATCGCGCAGCACCCAAACCATAAAGCTCGCCGCCGCTACCGCCGGCAGCGCGAATTTCAGCGAACGCACGATCTCCCGTGAGATGGCGCCCTTGTCCGTCAGCCGCGACAGCGTCGGCAGCAAATAGACGGTAAACGAAGCGGTGATAAACTGCAGATAGGCATCGGAAATGCTGCTGACGCCCTGCCAAATCCCCACCTCATCCCAGCCGTAATGGGCGGCCAACAGGTTACGCATCATCACGTAGGCCACCGGCAGCGTCACCGACGTGATCAACGCCATGAGGGTGAATTTGCCGAGATTGCCGGCCACGAGTTTGTCCCAACGCGGCGCCAGATAGCGCAGCGGCAACGTTTTGCGCCGCCACAGCATCAGCCCGGCAGGCAACACCACCAACGCCGGCACCAGCGCCAGCCCCGCCAACGCGCCTTCATAGCCACCCAGCGTGAAGCACAGGTAATAAGCCACCACGCCAATCAGGCTGCCGCCGATCACCGCCAGCGCATTGCCCATCGCGTCGCGGTAGCCTTTCAGCACCGCCATGAACAGGTTGGCGTAGGCGATGCCCATCTGAATGAAGGCGACGGCGCGCACCACATCGACGTAATCGGCATGCCCGAACAGCCCGATGCTGATCGGTTCGGCGGCGAACAGAAACACCAGCGCCAGCAAGGTCGAAAAACCCAGCACGATGCTCGATGCGGTGCCTACCGCCAGACGCAGACGCTGCGGATCCTGGTGGTACTCCGCCACGTATTTGGTGATGCCGTTAAAAATGCCCGCGCCGGACAGCACGCCCAGCACGGTAATCAACTGGCGGAAGTTACCCGCCTGCCCCACCCCGCTGGGGCCAAACGCCACCGCCAGCAGCTTCACCACCAACAACCCCACGCCGATTTTGATCAGCGTGGAGCCGGCGGTCCATATCGATGCTTTTGCCAGCGACATATCAGGCAAAGAAGCTCAGGATGGTATTGATTACCGTACGCTGATTGACATCGGACATATTGTAGAACAGCGGTAAGCGCACCAGGCGCGCGCTTTCCTGCGAGGTATAACGGTCTTCGCCGGCAAAGCGACCAAAACGTTCGCCGGCCGGGCAGTCATGCAGCGGGATATAGTGGAACACCGCCATGATCTCGGCTTCCTTCAGGTAGTCGATAAAGGCCGTGCGATCGTCGATATCCCGCAGCTTGATATAGAACATGTGCGCGTTATGCACGCAGTCGGCCGGGATTACCGGCAACTCGATGCGGCCGGCCTTCGCCAACGGCAGGAAGCTGTCATAGTACTTCTGCCACAGTGCCAAACGGCGCTGGTTGATGCGTTCCGCCACTTCCAGCTGGCCCCACAGGTAAGCGGCCTGCAGGTCAGACATCAGATAGCTGGAACCGATGTCGCGCCAGGTATATTTGTCCACCTGACCACGGAAGAACTGGCTGCGGTTGGTGCCCTTCTCGCGGATGACTTCCGCCCGATCGATCAGAGCCGGATCGTTCACCAGCGTCGCGCCGCCTTCGCCGCCGGCGGTGTAGTTTTTGGTTTCATGGAAGCTGAAGCAGCCGATATGGCCGATGGTGCCCAATGCCTTGCCTTTGTAGGTCGACATCACGCCCTGCGCGGCGTCTTCCACCACGAACAGGTTATATTTCTTCGCCAGCGCCATGATGGTATCCATCTCGCAGGCAACGCCGGCATAGTGCACCGGCACAATCGCGCGGGTTTTATCGGTGATCGCCGCTTCGATTTTGGTTTCGTCGATGTTCATGGTATCCGGACGCAGGTCGACGAACACCACTTTGGCGCCGCGCAGCACAAAGGCGTTGGCGGTGGAAACGAAGGTAAAACTCGGCATGATCACTTCGTCACCCGGCTGTATATCCAGCAGGATGGCGGCCATTTCCAACGACGCGGTGCAGGAAGGCGTCAGCAACACCTTCGCACTGCCGAAACGCTGTTCCATCCACTGCTGGCAGCGGCGGGTAAAGCCGCCGTCGCCGCATAGCTTGCCGCTGCCCATAGCAGCCTGCATATATTCCAGTTCAGTGCCAACAACCGGTGGTGCGTTAAATGGAATCATGTCTACCTCTGTATAACCAGTACGCGGTGCTTTCAATCACGGCACCCTGTCGTTGATAGAGTCGTAATGCGGCGATATTGCTTATCTGGGTCGCGACCCGCAGGCGCTGCATACCTTGACGCCGACATTCGGCGATCGCCACCGTCATCAGCCGAGTGCCAATGCCCCGGCCGGATACGCCGGGAAAAGCCGCCAGCAGACCGATACGCATTTCCTGGCCGCCAATGTCACGCAGGCTGACAAAGCCTTCGGGTTGCCCCTGGTTGTTCAATACCAACAAGCATTGATGATCAAAGGTACCCAGCACCGCTTTTTCGATCCAGGTCGCATAGAATCGCCCACTATCGGCGCGATCGTACCACGGTGCACGAAACCGGCTGGCGGCGAACACCTCACCGGCGGCAGCGCGCAATGACGGGATATCCTCGGGAACGGCCAGACGCACCGCAGCCGCCGAAGCGACATCGGCCGTCGTGCTTTCCGGCGCAACGTTCACTGCCAGGTCCACTTCCCCTTCGACCAGCCGGAATCCCAGCGCCGACAGCGCATCGGCCCACTCCAGGCGGCAAGCGGGGATTTTGGCTTGCACCAATGCATAAGCGTTCAAATCAGCTTCAGCTACAGACGCCGCCGAGTTATCGAAATGTAACTTGGCGCTTTCCAAGTGGAAGAAGTCGCTCTCCCACTGCAGCGGTTCAATACTGGCGTGGACGCGCATGCAATAAATCCAGTAAATATTTGCCGTAACCGGTTTTGGCCAGTGTCTGAGCCGCACGTTTCACGCCCTCATCGTCCAGCCAGCCATTGCGCCAGGCGATCTCCTCAAGACAGGCGATTTTAAAGCCTTGACGTTTCTCGACCGTCTGTACGAAGCTGCTGGCTTCCAGTAAGCTGTCGTGCGTGCCGGTATCCAACCAGGCGAAACCACGCCCCAGCAGCTCGACAGCCAACTCTCCGCGCTCCAGATACATCTGGTTGATGCTGGTGATTTCCAGCTCGCCGCGCTCAGAAGGCTTCACCTGTTTGGCAAACTCCACCACCTGGCTATCGTAGAAGTACAGGCCGGTCACTGCCCAGTTAGACTTCGGTTTAACTGGCTTTTCTTCGATCGACAGCGCGCGGAAGTGGTCGTCAAACTCCACCACGCCAAAGCGCTCGGGATCCATCACCTGATAGCCAAACACGGTCGCGCCGGTGGTGCGCGCTGCAACGCTTTTCAGCTTGGGACTGAACCCCTGACCAAAGTAAATATTGTCACCCAATACCAGACAGCTCGGCTCACCGGCCAAAAATTCTTCGCCGATCAAAAATGCCTGAGCCAGGCCATCGGGACTTGGCTGTTCGGCATAGCTGAGATTAATGCCGAATGCTTCGCCGCTGTCCAAAAGCCTCTTGAATGAAGGCAGATCTTCCGGCGTGGAGATAATCAGAATGTCTTTGATTCCCGCCAGCATCAGTACCGACAACGGGTAATAGATCATCGGCTTGTCATAGATCGGCAGCAGTTGCTTGGACACGCCACGAGTAATCGGATGCAGACGCGTACCGGAACCGCCAGCCAGAATAATGCCTTTCATACAGACTCCAAAGCCCGCCGTACCGTTGCAAAGCGGCACGGCGTTAAATTAATCTGACAGCCCCAAACGCTCACCGGCATAAGAGCCGTCTTGCACCCGGCGCCACCAGGTTTCGTTGTTCAGGTACCAAACCACGGTTTTGCGAAGTCCGCTTTCGAAGGTTTCCTGCGGCCGCCAGCCCAACTCACGATCGATTTTGCCGGCGTCGATAGCGTAACGCATATCGTGGCCCGGGCGATCCTTCACATAAGTGATCAGATCGCGGTAGTTCGCCACGCCCTGCGGCTTGTTCGGTGCCAGCTCTTCCAGCAGATCGCAAATGGTCTGCACCACTTCGATATTCTTGCGCTCGTTATGACCACCGATATTGTAAGTTTCGCCCACCACGCCTTCGGTCACGACCTGATACAGCGCGCGCGCGTGATCCTCGACATACAGCCAGTCACGCACCTGCGCGCCGTTGCCGTATACCGGCAGCGGTTTGCCGGCCACCGCATTCAGGATCACCAGCGGGATCAGCTTCTCCGGGAAGTGATAAGGGCCGTAGTTATTCGAACAGTTGGTCACGAGAGTCGGCAAACCGTAGGTGCGCAACCAGGCGCGCACCAGATGATCGCTCGACGCCTTGGAGGCGGAATAGGGGCTGCTCGGCGCATACGGTGTGGTTTCGGTGAACAGATCGTCGGTGCCGTGCAGGTCACCGTACACTTCATCGGTGGAGATATGATGGAAACGGAAAGACTGCTTCTTCTCCGCCGCCAAAGGCTGCCAGTAATGGCGCGCCGCTTCCAGTATAGTGTAAGTGCCAACCACGTTGGTCTCGATAAAGGCCGCCGGGCCGTCGATAGAGCGATCGACGTGGCTTTCCGCCGCCAGGTGCATCACCACGTCCGGCTGATACTGGGCAAATACCCGATCCAGCTCGGCGCGATCGCAGATGTCGACCTGCTCGAAAGCATAGCGCTCGCTATCAGCCACCACCGCCAAAGACTCGAGGTTACCGGCATAGGTCAGCTTATCCACCACCACCACGCTATCGCCGGTGGCCTCAATGATGTGCCGCACGACTGCGGAGCCAATGAAACCGGCACCACCGGTAACTAAAATACGTTTCAACGCCAGACCCCCTTGGTATCGACCACCCAGTTTTGTTTGATTTCTTCCGGTCTGATAGCCTTGAACTGCTGGTGATCGACCAACATCACGATCACATCGGCCTGCTGCAACGCCTCAGCGATTGGCGTCAACGTCACGTGACCCGCCAGCGACTTCGGCAGCTGTTCAACGTTCGGTTCCACCGCCAGCGTTTCGCCGACGTGCCATTCGGCAATCAGATGTGCGACCTCTACCGCCGGGCTTTCACGCAGATCGTCGATATTCGGCTTGAAGGCCAGGCCGAAGCAGGCAATTTTGACCTCGGACGCGCGCTTGTCGGTGGCGGCCAGGCAATCGGCCACCGCCGCTTTCACCCGGTCGACCACCCACAGCGGTTTACCGTCGTTCACCAGGCGAGCGGTGTGGATCAGGCGCGCCTGCTGCGGGTTCTGCG
Source organism: Serratia sp. SSNIH1 (assembly GCF_002935055.1). Lineage (NCBI taxonomy): Bacteria > Pseudomonadati > Pseudomonadota > Gammaproteobacteria > Enterobacterales > Yersiniaceae > Serratia > Serratia sp. SSNIH1. Next base: position 636,236 of record NZ_CP026383.1, on the reverse strand, counting down.
CCACGATAAACCACGGATCGACAGCGATGCAGTGACCGCCGACGCCCGGCCCCGGCTGCAGAATATTCACCCGCGGATGGCGGTTCGCCAGGCGGATCAGTTCCCAGACGTTGATCCCCTGTTCGGCGCAGATCAACGACAATTCGTTGGCAAAGGCGATATTCACGTCGCGGAAGCTGTTTTCCGTCAGCTTGCACATCTCGGCAGTGCGCGAGTTGGTGATCACGCATTCGCCCTCGAGGAAAATCTTGTACAGCGCGCTGGCACGTTCCGAACACTTCGGCGTCATGCCACCGATCACGCGGTCGTTTTGAATCAGTTCCACCATGACCTGCCCCGGCAGCACGCGCTCCGGGCAGTAGGCGATATTCACGTCCGCCGCTTCGCCCGCTTGTTGCGGGAAGCTGAGATCGCTGCGCGCCTGCGCCAGCCATTCCGCCATCTGTTCGGTGGCACCCACCGGCGAGGTGGACTCAAGGATCACCAGATCGCCCTTTTTCAGCACCGGTGCCAGCGATTTCGCCGCCGCTTCGACATAGGCCAGATCCGGCTCGTGATCGCCCTTGAACGGCGTAGGCACCGCGATCAGGAATGCATCGGCCGCCAGCGGTTTGGTCACCGCCTGCAGGAAACCACCGTCGACGGCGTCCTTGACCACTTTGTCCAGATCCGGCTCGACGATGTGGATCGCACCGCGGTTAATGGTATCTACCGCATGTTGGTTAACATCTACACCCACCACTTTTTTCCTGCGGGAAGCGAACGCCGCCGCCGTTGGCAAGCCGATATAACCCAGGCCGATAACCGAAATAGTGTCAAAACTCATAGTGTCACCTGATGGTTCTTTAAAGCTTCGAGGATACGCTGGCAGGCATGCCCGTCACCGTATGGGTTGTGCGCCCGACTCATCGCGTGATATTCGCTTTCGTCCGTCAACAGCCGGGTCACCGCTTCAACAATTTTGGCTACATCGGTACCGACCAGGCGTACCGTGCCCGCATCTATCGCTTCCGGGCGTTCGGTGGTGTCGCGCATCACCAGCACCGGTTTGCCTAACGATGGCGCCTCTTCCTGAATACCGCCGGAATCGGTCAGGATCATATAGGCCTGAGTCATCAAATAGACAAACGGCAGATAATCCTGCGGTTCGATCAGCATGACGTTGTCGATGCCTTTCAAGATGCGATTCACCGGCTCACTGACGTTCGGATTGAGATGCACCGGATACACGACCTGCACTTCCGGGTGGTTGCGGGCAATCTCCGCCAGCGCGCTGCAAATTCGCTCAAAGCCGCCGCCAAAACTTTCGCGGCGATGGCCGGTGACCAGAATCAGTTTCTTGTCAGCGTCGAGGAACGGGTAACGCTGCGCCAGGCCAGCCTGCAGCGCGGTATCGCTCATCACGCGGTCGCGCACCCAGAACAACGCGTCGATCACCGTATTGCCGGTCACGAAAATACGGTTGTCCGGCAGCAGCTCGCGCAGCAGATTTTGGCGCGAGTTTTCGGTTGGCGCAAAATGGTACATCGCCAGATGGCCGGTCAGTTTGCGGTTGGCCTCTTCCGGCCAGGGAGAATACAGATTGCCGGTGCGCAGCCCGGCTTCGACATGCCCGACGGGGATGCGTTGATAGAACGCCGCCAGGCTGGTCGCCAGCGTGGTGGTGGTATCGCCGTGCACCAGCACCACGTCCGGTTTGAAGTCTTCCAGCACCCCTTTCAGCCCTTCCAGGATGCGGCAGGTGATTTCCGTCAGCCCCTGACCGGGTTTCATGATGTTCAGGTCGTAATCCGGCGTAATCTCAAACAACCGCAATACCTGATCCAACATCTCACGATGCTGTGCCGTTACGCAGACTCTTGCGTCAAAGGCCTCATCCTGGGCCAGTGCATGTACCAGCGGCGCCATTTTAATGGCTTCCGGCCTGGTGCCGAAAACAGTCAACACTTTCACAGCGAATCTCTTTTGGTCGGTTAATCGCAGGCCCCGCCTGCGAATGGGGCGCTCACGCGCCCTGCATCAGATTATTATATTATTTTTAACTACGCGGCCGACGCGCCAAGGCAACACCCGCGCCAACCAAAGCGCCCATCGCGCCCCACAGAATCAGCCAGAAGACCCGGCGTGGGCTGTCGCGTTTTACCGGCTCTTCCGGCGTACGCAAGTAGCGATAGGTCTGGAACTTCTCATCCAACGTCGGACCAACGTTCAGCGTCGCCAGCATCGCGCGGTTCTGCTCGTAATCTAGGTCATAGGTCGGGCCAGAAGCCTGCAGGCCTTCCAGACGCGCCTGCAGCATTGGCCGGCCCAGCAGGAACAAATCCGAATCCGGCAGTTGCTCGGCCGGAGTGTCGGTTTGCGTACGGCTTATCCCCTGGCTCTCGGCGATTTTCAACGCCTGCTGTGTGGTGTTCAGCTCACGCTTGTAAACCGACTCCGCCACCGCTTCCTGGCGCTTGACCTGCGCCTTCATCGAGGTGGTGCGAGCGGCCCACGCCCCCTGGATCTCTTCGTTCAGGTGCAGGGCTGCGCGGTGGCTGGCGAAGGCCACGTATTGGCGCAGCAGGCGGTTGGCGTCCGCGGCGGTTTCCGCCGTCAGCTTCACGCCGTCATTCGGCACTTTCTTGTCGTCGCGCGGCGTGAACAGGATGTTGTTGATCAGCTCGTCGAGCAACGCCGCATCGGCGCGGGCATCCCCTTCCTGACGCTGCTTGTAGTAATCGCTCTGCAGCCAGAAATCGCGACGCGTATCGTAGGCCGCCAGCTGCATGATGAACTCATTGTACGCTTCGTCCGCGATGCTCGGCTGATCGCCGGCCGTCGCCGGCAGCGTGCGCACGTCCAGATTACGCAGGAACTGCTGCTGCGAGTAGTAACCGCCCAGCGCATTCACCGTAGGTCTATCCGTGATGGCGGTCGCACTCCACTCTTGCTTAACCAGATAAGAGACGATCAGCGCGACCGCCGCGAACAGCACCGCAATGCCGATAATCCACGGTTTGCCGCGCCACAGGGTGCAGCACAGGCCGCGGATATCGAGTTCGTTATCCACCGCCGGGGTATGCTTGTCAGACGTTGTTTCTGGATTCATCACAGCCAAAAAGCCTCTGGTTAAGATACTTGCTTGTTATCGCTCGAACGCCGCAGGCGACGCTTGATACGCTTAATGTACCGCGCAACCCGCCAGGCGCGCTTGATGCAGTAACCGTACAGGAAGAAAGCAAGCAAGAATAATGCCAACATAACCCACTCTGGGATAAAAGTCAGGCGTTCGCCGATCACGCCAACCGCCGCCAGCAATGCGGCCGCCAGGGTGATCAACACGAAAGCCTGCCGCGGCGTAAAGCCGGCGCGCATGATCAGGTGGTGAATATGTTGACGATCGGGAGAGAAGGGGCTCATCCCCTTGCGTAAACGACGATACATGATTGCTATCATGTCCATCAGCGGAATAGCGATGATCCACAGCGCGGTCACCGGGTTAATCGAGTGTGCCTTTCCCTGCGAGCTTTGCAGCAGCAGCCAAATGGCGGTAAAGCCGATCAGAGTACTGCCGGCGTCCCCCATGAACACCTTATAACGGCGGCCAAGGATGCCGAGGTTGAGCAAAATATAGGGAACGATGGTGGCAATCATCGCAAAGCACCAGAACGCCAGCTCATGATGGCCGCTCAGGTACAGCAACAGACCCAGCGCGCCGAAGGAGACGCACGACAAGCCCCCCAGCAGGCCATCGATGCCGTCGACCATGTTGAAGGCGTTGATCGCCGCCCATACCGCGAACAGCGTCACCAGATAGCCGAACGGCCCCAGCAGCATCTCCCAGTCGCCCAGCACATGGCCGAAGCTGCGCAGATAGAGGCCAGCGAACACCATCATGGCGATGCCGACCAACGCCTGCACCAGGGCGCGGATTTTAACGCTGATGTCGAAACGATCGTCGAGCGCGCCCACAAACACCAGAATGCCGGCGCAGGTAAGATAAAGCTTGGCGTGCGCGATAGGTTGTTCAGAAATCCAAAACGCGAAGCACAGCCCTGCATAAACGGAAATACCGCCGACCAGCGGAATCAGCCCCTGATGGCGTTTGCGATAATTGGGTTTATCTACCAGACCAATACGTTTTGCCGCCTTGCGGGCAACAAAGAGAAAAGCCAAAGAAAACAGGAAAACAAATAGAATTTCAGTACTCATAGTGAGTAAGTTCACAGTTAACAGATCTCTGTAGAAGATAAGGCAGCTTACCACGGGCAATAGCTTGTGCCATCGGCCCCCGCCACCTTTCGGTCATTTCCTATGACAACGGTGATTCATGCCTATTTTCTTCGCTTCGGCTGACAAAACGACAGCAGCAAAGCCGACCGGCGAGAAACCGACCGACAAACAAGAAGAATTCTCAATAAGTCGAGGAAACAACTTACTTTTCCATTACTGCTACTTATCGTATCCGCCAAAAGCGAAAAACGCCACGACTAGGCGTGGCGTTCAGCGAATTTTTTAACGAATTATGAGCGTTTCATCATATCGAAGAATTCATCGTTGGTTTTAGTCATCGCCAACTTATTAATGAGGAACTCCATCGCGTCAATCTCCCCCATCGGATGGATGATTTTGCGCAGGATCCACATTTTTTGCAGCTCTTCGGAGGTGGTGAGCAGCTCTTCTTTACGGGTACCGGAGCGGTTGTAATCGATCGCAGGGAATACGCGTTTCTCGGCGATTTTACGCGCCAGGTGCAATTCCATGTTGCCGGTACCTTTAAATTCTTCGTAGATCACTTCGTCCATCTTCGAACCGGTATCAACCAGCGCGGTCGCGATGATGGTCAGGCTGCCGCCCTCTTCCACGTTACGTGCCGCACCGAAGAAGCGCTTCGGACGATGCAGGGCGTTGGCGTCCACACCACCGGTCAGCACCTTGCCTGAGGCCGGTACCACGGTGTTGTAGGCACGCGCCAGACGGGTGATGGAGTCGAGCAGAATGATCACGTCTTTCTTGTGTTCAACCAGGCGCTTGGCCTTCTCGATCACCATTTCGGCCACTTGCACGTGACGCGAAGCCGGTTCGTCGAAGGTCGATGCGATCACTTCGCCTTTCACCAGACGCTGCATCTCGGTCACTTCTTCCGGACGTTCGTCGATCAGCAGCACCATCAACACGCAGTCAGGGTGATTGTAGGCGATGCTCTGCGCAATGTTCTGCAGCAGCATGGTTTTACCGGCTTTCGGCGGTGCCACGATCAGGCCACGCTGGCCGCGGCCAATCGGCGCCGCCAGATCCAGTACGCGCGCCGTCAGGTCTTCGGTCGAACCGTTGCCGCGCTCCATCCGCAGACGGGAATTGGCGTGCAGCGGCGTCAAGTTCTCGAACAGGATCTTGCTGCGGGCGTTTTCCGGCTTGTCGTAGTTGACTTCGTTGACTTTCAACAGGGCAAAATAGCGCTCGCCTTCTTTTGGCGGACGAATCTTACCGGAAATGGTGTCACCTGTGCGGAGGTTGAAGCGGCGGATTTGGCTAGGGGATACGTAGATGTCGTCGGGACCGGCGAGGTAGGAACTGTCTCCAGAGCGGAGGAAACCGAATCCATCCTGCAATATCTCGAGCACGCCGTCGCCGAAGATATCTTCTCCGCTTTTCGCATGTTGCTTCAGAATGGAGAAGATAATGTCCTGCTTGCGCATGCGGGCAAGGTTTTCCAGCCCCATATTTTCGCCGAGAGTAATCAGCTCAGAAACCGGCGTATTCTTTAATTCGGTAAGATTCATAGTGGTGGGTTCTTAAACTCGGGGTATGTCTCGAACTTGTATCGTGAATGGTATGGCAGCGAGATGCGTGCCTGTTTACTGGACGTTCGATCACCGGGCGCAGAGCCGTCGCGGTAAGAAATGGCTTACATCGGGCGCACGCATTGACGGTTGAAGATCGAAGGTACCTTAAAAATGATTTTTGCAAAACCGTTTGATTGCCAAAACACGGGCTGAGTTCAGTTTACTTTCAACGCCAGTGGTTCGACACAGAGTATAGCTTTAGATTCAAACTCTTTAGATTTAAAACTTCGGGCAAGTTCTATATGCAGTGTGGTTAAACTTAACACGCTTCTTGGCAGGCGTCTAGCGGTGAATTGAACATCACCGCCAGGCGCCTGATACTGGGCTTCCCGCCCGATTACAGATTCGCGTTCAGGAAATCTTTGAGCTGACCTTTGGACAACGCGCCAACCTTGGTCGCGGCCACTTCACCGTTCTTGAACAGCAACAGCGTAGGGATACCACGGATACCGTACTTAGGCGCGGTAGCCGGGTTCTGATCGATATTCAGCTTGGTGATGGTCAGTTTGCCTTCGAACTCTTCGGCAATCTCATCCAGAATCGGAGCAATCATCTTGCACGGCCCACACCATTCAGCCCAGAAATCGACCAGGATCGGCCCTTCCGCTTTCAGCACATCGGCTTCGAAGCTGCTGTCAGTCAGGTGAATAATTTTATCGCTCATGTTCTACTCCACAGGATTATGTCTACCTTGTTGGTGTAGCATTAACCAACTCAAGGTGATTTTATTGCACCGCGTTTATTTCAACGGATGTGCTTTCGTAAAGCAATAGTTAGCTGATATTCTACCACACTATGAGCAAAACACACTTGACCGAACAGAAGTTTTCCGACTTCGCCCTGCACCCGTTAGTCCTTGAAGCCCTTGAGAAAAAAGGGTTTCACAATTGCACGCCCATCCAGGCGTTAGCATTGCCGCTCACGCTCTCCGGGCGTGACGTTGCAGGTCAGGCGCAAACCGGTACCGGAAAGACGCTGGCGTTTTTGGCGTCTACTTTTCACTATTTGCTGACTCACCCGGCGAAACAGGATCGCCAGACCAATCAGCCGCGCGCCTTGATCATGGCGCCTACGCGTGAACTGGCGGTGCAAATCCACTCCGATGCAGAAGCGCTCTCCCAGAGCACCGGCCTGAAACTGGGCCTGGCCTACGGCGGCGACGGCTACGACAAGCAGCTGAAAGTGCTGGAAAGCGGCGTGGACATTCTGATTGGCACCACCGGCCGTTTAATCGATTACACCAAACAGAACTATGTCGATCTCGGCGCGATGCAGGTCGTCGTGCTGGATGAAGCCGATCGCATGTACGATCTCGGCTTTATCAAAGACATCCGTTGGCTGTTCCGCCGCATGCCTGCGGCCGATCAACGCCTGAACATGCTGTTCTCCGCCACCCTGTCCTATCGCGTACGCGAGCTGGCCTTCGAGCAGATGAACAACGCCGAATATGTTGAAGTGGAACCGGAACAGAAAACCGGCCACCGCATTAAAGAAGAGCTGTTCTACCCGTCCAACGAAGAAAAAATGCGTCTGCTGCAGACGCTGATCGAAGAAGAGTGGCCGGATCGTGCCATCATCTTCGCCAACACCAAGCACCGCTGCGAAGACATCTGGGGCCATCTGGCCGCCGACGGTCACCGCGTTGGCCTGCTGACCGGTGACGTGGCGCAGAAAAAACGCCTGCGTATCCTCGACGACTTCACCAAAGGCAACCTCGATATCCTGGTCGCCACCGACGTCGCCGCGCGCGGTCTGCACATCCCTTCCGTCACGCACGTTTTCAACTACGATCTGCCTGACGACTGCGAAGACTACGTGCACCGCATCGGCCGTACCGGCCGCGCAGGCGCCAGCGGCCACTCCATCAGCCTGGCGTGTGAAGAGTACGCGCTCAACCTGCCGGCGATCGAGACCTATATCGACCACAGCATTCCGGTGAGCAAGTACAACAGCGATGCGCTGCTGACCGATTTGCCGGCGCCGAAGCGCCTGTCGCGTCCGCGCGGCGGCAACGGCCCACGTCGCAACTCCGCGCCTCGTCGCGGCGGTGCGCCGCGCAGCAACCGTAAACGTTCGAGCTGATCGCCATGCTCAGTTCCAGCACGCTTTATGCTGCCATCGATCTCGGCTCCAACAGCTTCCACATGTTGGTGGTGCGCGAGGTAGCCGGCAGCATTCAGACTCTGGCGCGGATCAAGCGCAAGGTGCGCCTGGCGGCCGGGCTGGATCAGAACAATCACCTGTCGCATGAGGCCATGCAACGCGGCTGGCAGTGCCTGCGGCTGTTCTCCGAACGCCTGCAGGACATTCCGCGCGAGCAGATCCGCGTCGTCGCCACCGCCACGCTGCGCCTGGCGTCCAACGCCGATGAGTTTCTGCAGGTTGCCGAGCAAATCCTCGGCTGCCCGGTGCAGGTGATCAGCGGCGAAGAAGAGGCGCGGCTGATTTATCACGGCGTCGCGCACACCACCGGCGGGCCGGATCGGCGGCTGGTCGTCGACATCGGCGGCGGCAGCACCGAACTGGTCACCGGCACCGGCGCACAGGCATCGCAGCTGTATAGCCTGTCGATGGGCTGCGTTACCTGGCTGGAGCGCTATTTCAGCGATCGCAACCTCGGGCAAGAAAACTTCGAACGCGCCGAACAGGCCGCGCGCGAAATGGTGCGGCCGATCGCACCGCAGCTGCGCCAGCAAGGTTGGCAGATCTGCGTCGGCGCTTCCGGCACCGTGCAGGCGCTGCAGGAGATCATGGTGGCGCAAGGCATGGATGAACGCATCACCCTGCCCAAACTGCGCCAGCTGAAACAGCGCGCTATTCAGTGCGGCAAGCTGGAAGAGCTGGAGATCGAAGGGTTGACGTTGGAGCGCGCGCTGGTCTTCCCGAGCGGCCTGTCCATTCTGTTGGCCATCTTCCAGGAGCTGGGCATCGAGAGCATGATGCTGGCCGGCGGGGCGCTGCGTGAAGGCCTGGTTTACGGCATGCTGCATCTGCCGGTGGAGCAGGATATTCGCATCCGCACCATCCGCAACCTGCAGCGTCGCTACCTGATCGACACCGAGCAGGCCGAACGCGTCAGCCAACTCGCCGCCAACTTCTCGCAGCAGGTCGCCAACGAGTGGCAGCTGGATGCGCGATGTCGCGAACTGTTGCACAGCGCCAGTCTGATCCATGAACTCGGCCTCAGCGTCGATTTCAAGCAGGCGCCGCAACACGCCGCTTACCTGATCCGCAACCTGGACTTACCCGGCTTTACCCCGGCGCAGAAAAAACTGCTGGCCACCCTGCTGCAAAACCAGAGCAACACCCTCGACCTGTCGCTGTTGAACCAGCAAAACGCCCTGCCGCCGCGCACTGCGCAGCGTCTGTGCCGCATTTTGCGCCTGGCGATCATCTTCGCCAGCCGCCGCCGCGATGACACGCTGCCGGCGGTGCGGTTACGCGCCAATCAGGACGATGAACTGACGGTGATCTTACCGCCGGGTTGGCTGGAACAGCATCCGCTGCGCGCCGAGGCGCTGGAGCAGGAAAGCCACTGGCAGAGCTACGTCCACTGGACGCTGCGGTTGGAAGAACAGCGTTGAAATGACCAGGGCGCGATTCGCGCCCTGTCTTTTTAATTCCCGCCTTTGGCCTTGGCCAGCTGGGCGCGGATATTGGCCAGATGGCTCTGCCCCTTCTGCATCCGCTCCTGCGGGCTCACCACTTTGCGCTCGGTTTCCCACGCCAAATCGTCCTGCGGCAGTTCCAGCAGGAAGCGACTCGGCTCCGGCCGCACCAGTTCGCCGTACTGACGGCGCTCGCGACACAGGGTGAAGATCAGCTCTTTTTGCGCGCGGGTGATCCCCACATAGGCCAGACGCCGCTCTTCATCGACATTATCTTCATCGATGCTGCTCTGGTGCGGCAGCAGGCCCTCTTCCATGCCCACCAGGAATACGTAGGGGAACTCCAGCCCTTTGGAAGCGTGCAGCGTCATCAGCTGTACCTGATCCAGCTCTTCTTCGCTTTCACCGCGCTCCATCATGTCGCGCAGGGTGAAGCGTGTCACCACCTGGGTCAGCGTCATCGGCTCGTCCAGATCGTTGCCTTCCAGCATCTCGGTCATCCAGCCGAACAGCGTGTTGACGTTCTTCATCCGCATTTCGGCGGCCTTCGGGCTGGTCGAGGTTTCAAACAGCCAGCTCTCATAGTCCACGCCGCGGATCAGATCGCGCACCGCCGCCACCGGCTCACGTTCCGCCTGCTGGGCGATACCGCCGAGCCAATGGGTAAAGCGCTGCAATGACTCCAGCCCGCGCCCGGTCAAGTGCTGGCTCAGCCCCAGATCGAAACTGGCGTGGAATAAACTCTTGTTGCGCTGGTTGGCCCATTCGCCGAGCTTCTGCAGCGTCGCCGGGCCGATCTCGCGCTTGGGGGTATTGACGATGCGCAGGAAGGCGCTGTCGTCCTCCGGGTTGGTCAGCACGCGCAGGTAGGCCAGCAGATCCTTGATCTCGGGGCGCGAGAAAAACGACGTGCCGCCGGAAATCTTGTACGGGATGCGGTTCTGCATCAGCATCTTTTCAAACACCCGCGACTGGTGGTTACCGCGGTACAGGATCGCATAGTCGCCGTAGTTGGTCTTTTTCACGAAGTGGTGGGCGATCAGCTCCCCCACCACCCGCTCGGCTTCGTGATCCTCGTTGTTGGCGGTCACCACTTTCAGCTCTTCACCATACCCCAGCTCGGAAAACAGCCGTTTTTCAAATACGTGCGGGTTATTGGCGATCAGAATGTTAGCCGCCTTCAGGATACGCTCGCTGGAACGGTAGTTTTGCTCCAGCTTGATCACCTGCAGCGCCGGGAAATCTTCCTTCAGCAGCACCAGGTTCTGCGGCCGCGCGCCGCGCCAGGAGTAGATCGACTGGTCGTCGTCACCCACCACGGTAAAGCGCGCGCGGTTGCCCACCAGCAGCTTAACCAGCTCGTACTGACTGGTGTTGGTATCCTGGTACTCATCTACCAGCAGATAGCGAATACGCTGCTGCCAGCGTTCGCGCACCTCTTCGTTGCGTTGCAGCAACAGCGTCGGCAACAGGATCAGGTCGTCGAAGTCCAGCACGTTGCACGCCCGCATATGGGCGTGGTACAGGCCGTAGCAGTGGGCGAACAGCTTGTCGCGCTCCGAGCGCGCCAACTCCGCCGCCCGCTGAGGATCGATCAGGTCGTTTTTCCAGTTGGAGATGGTCGAGATCAGCTGCGCCACCAGCGTTTTGTCGCTTTCCAGCCACTTTTCGGTCAACTCTTTCAATAGCGCCAGCTGATCCTGGTCATCGAACAGCGAGAAGTTGGACTTCATCCCCAACGCCACGTATTCCCGTTTGATGATCTCCAGCCCCAGGGTATGGAAGGTGGAAATCATCAGCCCGCGCGCCTCTTTACGCCCCAGGGTTTGCGACACGCGCTCTTTCATCTCGCGTGCGGCCTTGTTGGTAAAGGTCACGGCGGCGATGTGCCGCGCCTGATAGCCGCAGTGGTGGATCAGGTGGGCTATCTTGTTGGTGATAACGCGCGTCTTGCCGGAACCGGCACCGGCCAACACCAGGCAGGGCCCGGTAACGAATTCGACGGCTTGTTGTTGGCTGGGGTTTAATCGCATGGTGCTGGCTTGCTCGACTGTAAAACGTGGAAGGGAATTGTAGCAGAAAGCGCCGATGAGATTTAGCGGGTATAATCAGCGCAATTTTCGCATCGACAAAGGCATTACCATGGCAAAAACGGCGTGCGCCCTGCACATTCTGGTAGACAATGAAAAGCTGGCCAACGAGCTGCTGGCCAAGCTGAAGCGCGGCGTCAGCTTCGACACGCTGGCGCGCAAATACTCGAGCTGCCCGTCAAAACGCAACGGCGGCTCGCTGGGCGAATTCAACAAGGGCGCGATGGTGCCGGCGTTCGATAAAGCGGTGTTCAGCATCCCACTGCTCAAACCTTACGGCCCGGTCAAAACCCAGTTCGGTTACCACATCATCAAGGTGCTGTACCGCAACTGAGGGGGCCTGAGCCCCCTGCTGCGCATTACTGCGCGCTGGCGTCCGTCGCCGGCGCAGCCACCGCGGTGTCGGCCGGTTTGGCTTCTTCCGTCACCACCGCCGGCGCCGGCATCATGATGCCGTCATAGGTTTCCTGCAGCTGCTTCATGCTCATTTCCGGCTCGCCCTTCGGCTGCATCAGCACCAGCGTCGCCTCCTGAGAAAGCTGCAGCTTCAGCGCCTGATTCAGCGTCTCCAGCGTCAGGCTGGACAGGAACTCCTGGCGCAGCTTCTGATACAGCTCCGGCGCGATATCCACCACCCCGCTCTGCTGCGAACGCAGGCGTTGGCTCATCAGCACGTCGGTATCGGTGCGGGCGTAGGTCGCGAACAGCTTGCTCAGCTGATCGTTTTTCTGCGCCAGCAACGCATCGAATTCCTCTTTGGACAGGCCGTTGTCACGCACGTTGGCCAGCTCGCGGGCGATAAAGCCCAGGCTGCCGTTCAGGTTGTTGTTCGGCGTATCCAGATGGATGGCGCACTGCCCGCGCTGGTACTGCACGCGGCAGTCAAAGCCCAGATGCAGGTTCTTCTGGTCGCTTTTTTCCAACGTCTGCTGGAGATGCCAGAACAGCGCCTCTCGGGCAAGATCGCCACGCCAGTAGCGGAGCAGGCTCTGCGAATCGCGAATCGGATGCCACGGCGAATCCCACATGATAGACAGCGTATCCTGCTTCACCTGCTCGCTGATCAGGCTTACCGGCTGCTGCGGCAGCGGCGTCAACGTCGGCATCGGGGCCGGGGTTTCACGTTTGCCCTGCAGCGGCGAGAACGCCTTGTTGATCTGTTCGCCCAGGCTGCGGCTGTCCACCTTGCCGACCACGAACAGCGTCATGGCGTCCGGGGTATACCACTGTTGATAGAATTTCTTCAGCTGTTCGAGATTGACCGGCCGTTTCGCCGGCTGCGCCGGATCGTGCGCCAGCAGCGTCGAGCCTTTCAGGCGGTAACGCCACCAGGCATCTTTGGTATTGGGCGGGAAAGTGCCGACCGGATTGATGTTGGAATTCATCACCGCATGCACCGTATGCTCGTCGATCGCCAGTTTGCCGGTGGTGTCCGCCAGCCAGGCCAGCGCTTCTTTCAGCAGGTCGGGCCGGTTGTTCGGCAGGCTGAGGTTATACATGGTGAAATCATACGAGATGATCGCCGGCGGCAACGGCCGCTCGTTATCCACGCTCTGTTGCCACAGGGCGCGCAGCTGCGGCGCGGTAAAGCTTTCGCTGCGCGCCAACGCCAGCCGCGGCAGCAGATGGGCGAAGCCGGTCTGCTGCGAAGACTCCACCAGGGAGCCGGTATTGACGATCAGCCGCAGTTCCACGCGGTCGCTTGGCCGCTGCGGCGTGTCGAGAATCTGCCATGAAAACCCGTTGGCCAGCGACCCCTGCTGCCAGGCAGGATCGGGTTGTAGTGCTTCAGCCTGCACGCTGCTACTGGCGGCAGCCAATAGCAGCCCACCAACTATAAGATGAATTCTGGTGCCCTGCATGTGAACCCCTACTTAATGACTATCCAATTTCTTATGCAAATGCGTGTATTCCATTCAATGGAATCATAAAAATACGCCCTGAGTTTCACAGTGGGGCGGAAAGCAGAAAGTGTACCATCGTGTTAGACCGCGCGCCTTTGCGGATGTCACTCATTAGAGTGAAAAATAATAGATAGCGGGGTTTTTAATGCAAGAAATCGTTACGAGGCAGGGGGTTTCCCTCACCGGCCGCGGCTGCGGCCGGTGATTCGCCGCCAATTCAGGCGGAAGGCTGCGTTTTGTCCGCGCCGGCGTTTTTGTTGTTCAGCGTGTCTTTCAGCTGTTTCTCATCCAGTTGGTCGCACCACTTCGCCACCACCACGGTCGCCACCCCGTTACCCACCAGGTTGGTCAGCGCGCGGGCTTCCGACATAAAGCGATCGATGCCGAGGATCAGCGCCAGGCCGGCCAACGGCAGATGGCCGACGGCGGAGATGGTGGCGGCCAGCACGATAAAGCCGCTGCCGGTCACGCCCGCTGCCCCTTTGGAGGAAAGCAGCAGCACCACCAGCAGAGTAACCTGATGCATGATGTCCATGTGGGTATTGGTCGCCTGCGCGATAAACACCGCGGCCATGGTCAAGTAGATAGACGTGCCGTCCAGGTTAAAGGAGTACCCGGTCGGGATCACCAGACCCACCACCGATTTCTTGCAGCCCAGCTTCTCCATTTTATCCAGCATGCGCGGTAGCGCGGACTCGGACGACGAGGTCCCCAGCACGATCAACAGTTCTTCTTTGATGTAGTTGACGAATTTGAAGATGCTGAAGCCGTTGGCGCGGGCGATGCTGCCCAACACCACCACCACGAACAGGATACAGGTAATGTAGAAGCACACGATCAGCTGGCCGAGTTGCACCAGGGTGCCGACGCCGTATTTACCGATGGTAAACGCCATGGCGCCGAAGGCCCCCAGCGGCGCCAGGCGCATGATCATGTTGATGATGCCGAAAATCACCCGCGAGAAGCTGTCGATCACGTTGAAGATCAGCTGCCCTTTCTCACCCAGACGATGCAGGGCGAAGCCGAACAGCACCGCGAACAGCAGCACCTGCAGAATGTTGCCGCTGGCGAACGCGCCGATCACGCTGCCGGGAATGATATCCAGCAGGAACGGAATGATGCCCTGCTGCTGGGCCTGCTCGGCGTAGACCGCTACCGCTTTGGCGTCCAGCGTGCCGGGATCGACGTTCATACCGGCGCCCGGTTGCACCAGGTTGACGATCACCAGGCCGATAATCAGCGCGATGGTGCTGACGATTTCAAAATACAGCAGCGCGATGGCGCCGGTGCGGCCCACCGCCTTCATGCTTTCCATGCCGGCGATGCCGGTCACCACGGTGCAGAAGATCACCGGGGCGATAATCATCTTGATCAGTTTGACGAAGCCATCGCCCAGAGGTTTCATCTCGGCGCCGAGGTCAGGGTAGAAATGGCCAAGCAGGATACCCAGCGTGATCGCCGTCAGCACCTGAAAATAGAGGCTCTTAAAGATTGTTGTTTTCATATGAACGTCCTATGGGGGGAAGACACGCACCAGGCAGCAGTCTAAAAATCCAGCCTGTTCATCGCTTGCGCGGAAAATAACACCCACTTAACAACATGGAAATAATTTGTTGCACCCGCCCCACGGGGTTGATGTGAATTTAAGAGCTGAAACGCGTCAGTCTGGGTGCAAAGCTGAAAATTGCGTAAGCCTTTGTTTGCACTAACGCAAAAGAGGTAGGGAAAGAATGGCGATTTTCGGACGGGGAAAAGTACCGGAAAGGTAACGCGACGCTCACGGCGCCGCGCGGCAAAACTCGGCTTCGAACGCTTCGCGCGGCAGCGGCCGGGCAAACAGGAATCCTTGCCCGCTGCGAATGCCGTGCTTCAGCAGCCAGTCGCGCTGCTCGGCGTTTTCCACGCCTTCGGCCATCACCGGCAACGCCAGCACTTCAGAGATCGAGCTGACGATGCGCACCATCGCATCGTCGGCCGGCAGCCCCTGAATGAAACTGCGGTCGATTTTAATCAAGTCAATCGGCAGGGATTTCAAGCGGTTCAGGTACTCCAGGCTGGAGTAGCCCATGCCGAAGTCGTCCAGCGCGATCGACAATCCCAGATCGTGCAGCTCACGCAGCAGCGCCAGCGCACGGTCGAGATCGTCGATGCGTACCGTCTCGGTGATCTCCAGCAGCAGCTTGCGCGGATCGATCCGATACTGCGCCAGCAGGTTTTTCAGATGTGGAACGAACGCCTCATCCTGCATCTGAATACCGGAAACGTTGACCGCCAGCGGCAGCTCAATGCCGCGTTGCTGCCAGTCCGCCAGGATACGGCAGGACTCTTCCAGCACCCAGTTGCCGAGGGGCACGATCACGCCCAGCTCTTCCGCGAGCGGGATAACGTCGGCCGGCAGGGTATAGCTGCCGTCATACTGCTGCCAACGCAGCAGCGCTTCGGCGCCAATCACCTCGTTGGACTGCATGTCGATCTGCGGCTGCAGGAACAGCGTAAAATGCCGCTGTTCGATGCCGTGCAAGATCTCGCTCTCCTGCGTCAGCCGCTTCTGCGTGCGTTCCGTCAGGCTGGGTTCGAAGAACAGGATCTGATTTTTCCCTTCACGATGCGCGGACATCATCGCCGAGGTGGCGCTGCGCAGCAGCTGTTCCGCACTTTCCCCCTGATTGAGGTAGTGCGCGATGCCGATGCTGGCGTTGGGCCGCAGCGCCAGCCCCTCCAGCGTCAACGGCGCGTTGATCTCCGCCATGATGCGCCGCGCCAGCTGCATGGCGTGGAACGGCCGCTCGGTGCCCTTGGCCAGGATGGCGAATTCGGTATTGCTCAGCTGCGCCAGCACGCCGTTTTCGTCGATGCAGCCGCGCAGCTTCTTCGCCAGCGCCAACAGCAACGCTTCACGCATCGCCGGGCTCATCACGCCCGAGGCCTCATGCAGCGTCTCGATGCCGATCACCAGCAGGTTAAAACGCTCGGGGCGCAGGCTGGAAGCGATATGCTGTTCCAGCAACGCGTTCAGCAACGCCGGATTCGGCAGTTCGGTCACCGGATGGCGGGTGCTGAGGCGACTCATGTCGGCATGCGCCTTGGCCAGCGTCTGTTGATTGCGGTTGTAGTTGCGCACCAGCAGGCCGAGCTCGTCGTCCTGGTGCAGCGCCGGCAGCATCAGCTGGTGATAGGGCGCTTCGTCCTGCGAGATGTTTTCCAGCTCCTTGGCCATCGCGCGCAGCGGATGCACCATCAGCCGGTTCATGCACCAGGTGATGGCCACCGACAGAATCAGCGCCAGCAGCAGGTAGGTCGACAGCATGGTCGACAAAATGCTGAGGATAAACTGATACATGCGGAACGAGTCGGCCTGCAGCACCAGATAGGCCAGCGGCTGCTGGTTGGCCGGCACCCGCTCCAGCGAATAGAGCGGTACGGAAATTTGGATCGGCAGTTCAAACAGCCGGGCGATCAGCGTCGGCACCGGCCTCTCAGGCGGGAAATTGGCGTGCAGCGCCTGAAACTCGTTCGGCAAGACGATATCCGCCCGGCTCAAAATGCCGACCGGCAACAGCGTATTCAGCACCTTTTTGGCTTCCGGCACGTCCATGCGCAGCACCGCTTCCGCCAACGGCTGGCGCACGGAATGAGCGATACTCTCCAGTTGCTGGGCGTAGTCATCCCTGCGCTGCTGCACAAAGTGGAATAACTGGATCACGATAAAGATACAGATCGTGACCAGCGCCACGCCGGACACCGTCGCCATCTGCTTAATCGTTAACGAACGCCTGACCCGCAAACCTGCTCTCCGTGAAATCGGGCTGAAACAAAAAGGGGGCTGACTCTCACCCCGCCCCCTCGAACCGGGCTGAGTATACTCGATCATCGGCTGTTTTAATCTGGCTATGCCGCAGGCAAAGCCAAGAAAATCGCGGGTTTCAGTCTTTTCCTAAAGCGAACAAACTCGACCCGGACACAGGGTAACAAAACTCCCCGGTGTCCGACACTCCGAATCTTCCCCCTCCCGGTTACTTGAAGTCGGCGTAAGGCGTCAGCGGTTGCGGCGGCAAATCGAGATCTCCCTGCCAGCCGGCCAGGGAATAACGCAGATAAATCAACGCATGGCTCGGCGTATAGTCCTTCGCCTGCTGAATGTCGATGCCGGCACCGAGCGTCCAGTGCGAACTGAGGCGGCGTTCGACGATCGCCCGCAGCGTATAACCGACGCCGCTCGAAGCGCTGCCGTCCTCGACGGCGAACTTATCGGGCAGTGAATCCGGGATCAGCCCCTGCAGCGGATAGCGGCGCTGGCTGTCGGTTTTCGAATGGGACAGCGAAACCGAACCGCCCAGCTCCCACGACCAGTTTTCGGTGCGCTGGCGATAGTTGACCGGCAGCGACAGCGACAGATATTGCTGCGGGCTGTAATAGCCGCCCTGCCCCAGCGAATAGCCGCTCAAATCCTTCTGGTAGTGCCACAGCATGGTATTGAGCCCGATGCTCAGACGGCGATTGTCTTCGTTGATCAGCTTGTAGTAGTAGCCGGCCATCAACCGCTGCCGCTGGTTGTCCGCCACGTTCTTGCCGGTAATCTGGTGCGCGCTGAGATCGGCCCACACGCCGTTCGCCTCGCCGCGATCGTAGCTCGCGCTCAGGCTGACGCCGGTGGCGCGCACGCCGCCCCAGGTGGTGCCGGTGTTCGGATCTTTGGCACCGCCGAACGCCAGCAGCGAGCTGGAGATCGGCCGCCGCGAGGCCGCCAGCGTCCAACCGATGTGGTTCCAGTCGCCGCTGTAGGCCAGGCCGCCGGTCCAGTCGACCACCTCAAAGCCCATCGGCGTCGTGCCGATGTCGGCGGCCCAGCGGTCGTTTTTCCAGCCGGCCGCCACGCTGGTGCCGGTAGTTTTCTGGTGTTCATCGCCGCGGCACCCTTGCGTATTGCAGGTGCCGAAGGTCTCGTAGTATTTGCCGCTGCCGTCGGTCGAGAAGCGGCCGGCGTCCAGCTGCACGGTATCGGTGCGCAAGAAGGCGCGCCCGTCATACAGCGGCATGTCCATCTGCAGCATGGTGTCATGCGCGTTGAAATCGGAAATGCCGCCGGTGCCGCTCGAGCGCCAGTAATCGTGATCGAGCGTGACGTTCACGTCTTGCTGCCGATACAGATCCGCAGCGTCGGAACGGATGCCGCGTTTCAACCAATCATCACTCGGGTTATTGCGCGTCAAATAGGTGTAGCTGTCATTGCCCTGCGGCAGCGTCGGCGTGATGCCGCCGGCGACCATCGCCTGGCGGTAATCCTGCTGCGCCCGCTCCGGTTGCCGCTGCGCCCGTTCCAGACGGGCGGCGTCGCGGTAGATCAGCGCCTTGGTCTGCCCGACGGGCTCCGAGGCCGCCGCCGTTTTCAGCCGGCTGAAGAGCGCTTCGGCCTGCTGCGGATCGCCGACCGCCCCCCAGGCGTTGGCCACCCGCCGTTGGCTGTTGAGCGAAGCGTCTTGCGGCTGCGGTTCGGTTTTCAGCCGCTGGCGCGCCGCGTCCAAATCCCCTTGCGCGACATAGGCTTCGATCTCGCCCAGTTGCGCATCCGGGTTGTTCGGTTCGCGCCGTTTCACCCGCTGATAATCCTCCAGCGCCGCCGCATACTCCCCGCGCGCCAGCGCCCAGTCGGCCAGCAGCAAATCGATGCGGGTGTCCGCCGGCTGCCGGCGCAGATAGGCTTCCGCCGCCGGTTCGTCACCGGCCGCCCGCAGCCGTTCGGCGTGCGCGATCACCGCCTGCATTTTCAGCCGCTGCGCCAGTTCGCGCATGTTGTCGTTCCACTGCGCCGCAGGCAGCGTATTGAGCTGCGCCAGCGCCTGGTCGTCGCGATCGCTGCCGGAAAGGTAGAGCGCATAGGCATAGGCCAACTGCGGATTGGCGCGCTGACGCTGCGCCAGCTGCCGGAACAGCGCGTCCGCCTGCTGCGGCTGCCCGGCCTGACGCAGCGCCTGCGCATAGCGATAGGTCAGCCAGACGTCGTCGGGATCCATCGGCTGAGCGCGGCGATAGATTTCCGCCGCCTGCTGCCACTGCTGCTGTGCCGCCAGCGCCTCCGCCTGCTGTTTCAACATATCGAGCCGCAGCCCGTCGAGAGTGCTGCGCAGTTTGGCCTGTTGGCTGCGCGGCAGGCCGTTGAGGTAGGCCAGCGCTTTTTCCGGCGACTGGCGTTGATAGAGATTCACCAGGCCACGCAGCGCGCTGCCGTTGCCGGGGTCGCGCCGCAGCGCCTGCTGATAAAACCCTTCCGCCGCGGCGTCATCCTTGCTCGCCACCGCCACATCGCCCAGGCCGATAAACGCATCGCCGTTGCTGTCGTCGAGCTGGCGCGCCTGCTGGTATTTCTGCCTGGCCAGCGTGAGATTGCCGGCCTTCAGCGCCTTGTCGCCTTCGTCGATCGCCAGCCAGTAGCCGGTGCTCTTGATCAGGCTTTGCCACTTGCCGCTGTCGTAGCCGTTCTTGTCGGCGGCCAGCGCCTGGCGGAACAGTTTCAGCGCCTGCGGGCGGTTGCCGGCGCGCGAATAGGCCTGGCCGAGCGCGCCCAGCACCTCGGCGTCGTTCGGCGTCGCCGCCAACGCCTTTTGTAACTCCGGAATGGCCGCCCGGCTGCCGCCTTTATCCACCTGTGCCAGGCCGCGTACCCGCGCCTGATACGCCGGATCGGCCAACAGTTTCTGCTGTCTGGCCAGCTCTTCGCGGGCGCTGGTCGCCTGATCGCCGGTGTCGAACACGCCGAGGAAGCGGTTGAGCGCCGCCACGCTTTGCGCGCTGACCGGCATCGCTTTGACCTTGTCCAGCCACAGATCGGCGGCATCGCCGCGCCCGGCCGGATCGGCGGCAATCTTCTGCAGCAGCTCATAGGCCTGCGCGTCCTGGTTCTGACTGAACAGCATGCGCGCCAGCGACATACGCAGCGCCACGTTGCCGGAATATTGCTGATCCAGCGCCTGCAGCTGCTTCAACGCCTTCGCCTCCTGCCCCGGCAAACGCGCCACCAGCCGCCAATATTCCACCGCCAGATCGAGCGTCGGCGGCTCGCCGTGGAACAGCGCATCGTACTGCGCCTTGGCCTCCGGCAACCGGCCGGCGGTCGCCATCAGGCGGGCCTGCTGCAGCTTTTGCCGGGTTTCCGGCTGCGTCAGCAGCATGTTCATTTGCGCCTGGCGATAGGCGCTGGACTGCGGCGCGAGGGTTTTCAGCTTGTCCAACTGCTGCTGCGCCAGCGCCATATTGCCCTGCCGCAGCGCCAAACGCATGCGCGCGGCGATCACGTCCGGGTTGTTCGGATCCATCAGCTCGAGCCGGTACAACGACTGGCGCACCAGATCGTCCTTGTTGCCGGCCTCGCCAATACGCACCTGTTCCAACAACCACTGTTCCGGCGCCACGGCTTCCGCAGCGCGTGCCTGCGGCAACATCGCCAGACTCAGCGGAATCAAATTCAGCCAGTTTATTTTGAAGTTGTGCATTGGCCGTCCCACGAGGGTTGCAATTCACCCTGACGATTAAAGCGATAACGTTGTTGATCCCACCCCTGACCGAACAGCGTCAGCGAGGCGCTGAAATAGGCGTCGTCACCCGGCGGATGTTCGCTGATGCGTTGCCGCTGTGTCGTCAGTGCCTCGGCCTGCGTCGCCAACATCGGCAGCATCGAGGCGGAAAAGCCGACCGGGCCGGTGCCGGTGGTTTTGCCGCTGGCGGTATCGGTTTTTTCCGGCGGCACGCCCTGTTTGGCGGTGAGCTGCGCCATCGGCTGGAAGCGTTCGAGCAGCGCCGCCTTGTGCTCATCGTCGTCCGCCAGCATGCCGGCCCACAGATAAACCCGAATGGCGTCGTAGCTGCCGACGTTCGGCTTGACGGTATCCGGCTGCCAGCCGGCACCGACCCGCCACACCACCCAGTCCGGTGAGAAGCCGTGCGGCGCAGTGTCCAGCCACAGCCGCTGATTGACCTGGCGCATCGCGCGCCACGGGCCGTTCAGCGCCGCAAAACGCGCCAGCAGCTGCGGCGGCAGGTAGCTGGGGTTCAGCCGCCAGCGATCTTCCGCCACGAACCCGACTTTGCCCGGCAACAGCATCAGGCCCAGGCCGGGAATGTCGGCCACTTCCTCGCGGCCGATGCGTTGCAGCAGCAGCGTCCCCAGGGTTTGATAACGCCGGCTTTTCCACAGGCGGCCGGCTTCGAGCAGGTTGTAAGCGATCCACAGATCGGCATCCGACGCCGAATTGGCGTCCAGCACCTTCCACTGCTTGTCGTCGCTCTCGCCCCACAGCCAGGCGGGCAAACGGGCGCTGAGATCGCCCGCCGCCAGGTTGTTCTCCGTCCAAGCCAACAGCCGATCGAAGGTCGGCCGGTCGTTGGCCACCAGGGCGAAGAACAGGCCGTAACTCTGTCCCTCGGAGGTGGTGATTTTGTTCGGGCTGCTCGGATCGATCACCCGCCCCTGCGGGCTGATGTAGTACTGCTTGTACTGTTGCCAGCCCGGCCACTCGCAGGCCGCCGCCGCGCTGAACGCGCACAGCAGCAGCATGCCGAGCGACAGGCGTTGCAGCATCGCGCTCACCGCCGTCAATCCCGATCTTCAGGCGCCAGACGACGCCGGCTGAAGGCCTTCAGGCCGCGCCAAAGCATCAGCCCCAGGATCACCACCAGCACCACCGCGATCACCGCCAGCAGCACCGGATGGGTTGAGAGGGCATACCACAGCCGCTCCCACCACGGCAGGTGGCCGACATAGTAAATATCGCCGACGCGCAGGCTATTCACCCCCGATTCGCGGATCACCGCCACCGAGCCGAACACTGCGGCGCGTTTGCCGCTGTCCAGCAGGGCGTCGTTCAGCAGCTCATAGCCGCGCGGGCTGTCCGCCAGCAGCGCCACGATGCTGCGCTGGTCGTTGAACGGCGACTGCACGCCGATGATCGCCGACATCGCCCCCTCGGAGCTGACGGTGGTCTTGCTGTCCGGTTTGGTATCTTCCGCCAGCACTTCCGCAGTGGGCAGCGGCGGCTGCCGCGTCGGCTGTTTCACCCAGCTTTGGGTCGCGTCCACCAGCAGGCTGATTTTCTTGTCATCGCGCAGCTCCGGCGGGATGGTGCCGACTATCAGGATATCGTCGTCGCGATCCTTGGCCTGCGACCAGTCGTCGCTCAGCGTGAAGGCCAGTGCCGGGTAGCCGGTTTGCGCGCCGATTACCCCTAGCGCGTTCAGCAACGCGCTGACCTGCGCCGGCTGCGGTTTCTGGTTCACCAACACCAGCGTTTGCGACAGATCCGCCAGGCGACTGAACGGGAAGCCGGCGTTGGCGAAGGCGCGCAGGTCCGGCATCGCCATAAAGTGGCGGTAGCCGGAGAAATCGATGGTGGACGCGCCGTCGATCACCGCGTGGTTTTGCGTGAAGGAGTAGGTTTCGCAGCGCCCTTCCGCGCCGCTGGCCAGCAGCGTGGTGTAATCGAAGTCAAAGCGCAGCTGGTTGGTGGCGCCCAGCCGCAACGCCGGAATACTGACGTTCTTGTCGGAGTCGAGCAGCCCCTGCGTCAGCGGCAGGCGCAGCAGCTGCGCGCCCTGCTCGTGTTCCGGCACCAGCGAGTACGCCTGCACGAACTGGTTGTTCAGGCTGACGCTCAGCCGCGAACCGTCCTGAATGCGCGGCGCCGTATAACGGTATTTCAGGTGCATGTCGATGCCGGTGCTGCGGATCAGGAACAGATCCGGCGGCAGGTTCATGGTCAGCGAGATCGGGCCGGGTTCGATGCCGCTGGTTTGCAGCTGCTCGGCGTATTGCTGCAGCTCGGCGAAGGTCATCGGCCGATCGGTGCGCACCCAGTTCGGCGCGTCGTAAGGCTGGCGCGGCGCGAGCTGTTCCACCTTGTCCACCGTCACGTTCTGGCCGCGAAACAGGATGTTGCCCTGCGCGATGCCCTTCACCGCGGTGATCAAATCGTTGTCGTCACGCCCCTGAATCAGCAGCAGTTTGACGTACGGATTGTCCGGGTGGCTGATCATTTCCACCGTCGGGCCGTTGACCGCCGGATAATCGCGCAGGAAATCCGGGCGCTGCTGGTTGGTGGCGAACACCACCGCGTGCTGCGTCGGCAGCGCGTTGTACAGCGCCGGGAAGGATTGCCCGCGCCACTGCGCCTTGCTGCCGAACCAGGACGCCAGAATGCCCGCCGCGCGCTGCTGGGCCAGATCCGGCTGGCCGGCGAACACCATCGGCAGCGTCAGCGGCCGATTATCGCGGCTGTCGAAGAACGGCTCAGGGAAGTGCGACAGCTCGTTTTTCACCGGCAGCGTCTGGAAACGCAGCTTCAACGCGCTCGATTTGCTGACGTCGAGCCACAGCGAGGTGCTGGCCGGGTTTTCGCAGATGTTCTGATAATGGCCGACGAACACCAGCCGAACGCGGTTAAAATCGGTGATATAGCGCGGATCGATCGCCATCTGGATGCGATTGGGCTTGCCCAGCTGCTCCTTGGCGATCGTGGTCACCCCCATCAGCTCTTCGTTCAGGTAGACCTTGACGTGCGACTCCACCGGGATCAGCGCCGGCGACGGCGTAAACTCCATATCGAGCATCGCCTGCGAGACCACCTCATCGCTGCGCACGCCGAATTCGATCTGCCCGTCCGGCCGGGTGCCGCGCAGAACAAAGGTGCCCGGCGGCGGCGCTATCTGCGCAAACGGCAGCGACACGTCGCGCACCGGCGCATTCGGATCCTGCGGCGCGGCGGCCGGCGGTGGCGCGGTCGCCGTATCGGCCGCCGCAGCGATCGGCGGCTGGGCCGCCACGGTCGGCGCGGTGGCGGTTTCGGCCTGCGACAGGGTGCTGATGCCTAAGGCCAGAGCAGTTAACCAGGTTATTTTTCTCGTCATCGTATCATCATCAATGTTGGAGCCTGTTCACCGGGCGAGTGAGCGGGCGGTTGAACTCGCAGCTAACCCACTGTTTCTTGTTGACCCAAGGTCGGATCCCTGCCGACGCCGCGCGGAATAAACGACACTACCCAGGCGGTCAGCGAAGTGACCCCGACCAGCAGACCGCGCACCAGCGGCGGCGCATAGTCCGCCATGCGCACATACCCCCGGAAGCCCAGCGCCAGCACGTCGCGCAGGCTTTCGATCGGCCGGTCTTCAGGGAACCCGTCCTGCCACAGCGCCCAGGTATCGGCGCGGGCGAAGGTACACTGAATGAAATCGATGTGTTCACGGGTGGAGAGGTCGATCAGGCGCACCCCCACCTTGTTGCCGAAGGCGCGCGTCACCACGCAGGGGAAGCTGTACTCCTGCTGGCCGCGCTTGAGCAGCAGCGAGGCTTTGTCGCCGTCTTTCAACGCGTTTTCCACCCGCATCTCAATGCCCACGCCGCCGTCGGAGTAATCGCGCAGCGTGCAGGGATACAGATGGCCGTCGGCGCGCGCGATCGCCGCCGGCATGGCGATTTCCACGCGGTGCGCCTGACGCACCTGCTTGGCCTCCACCGCCACCGCCACCGCGCCGCCGAGAATCGTCATGTTGTACAGCACCCACACCAGGCTGATGATCACCGTCATCACCTCGTCCGTCGGGCCATAGGCCAACCGCCAGACGCCGAACGCCAGCCCGGCCAGGTTCAGGACCACCAGGAACATGTAAGGCCGGGTGATCACCCAGTCGACGTGCTCCTCCTCCACCAGCCCGCCCTTGGCGGTGACGTTGAATTTGCCCTTGTGCGGATTGAACAGCGCTACCGTCGTCGGCCGCGCGATATACCAGGCCAGTACGGTTTCATAGATTTCGCTCCAGAACGAATGGCGGTATTTCCCCTGGATACGCGAGTTGGTCAGGCTGGCGTGGATCATGTGCGGCAGCACATAAAGCGCGATCGCCAGCGCCGGCGCGAAGATGATGTAGGCATGCAGCAGCAAAAACGCCAGCGGCGCAGTGAGGAAGATCAGCCGCGGAATGCCCGACAGGAAGTGCAGCATGGCGTTGGCGTAGCACAGGCGCTGCGCCAGTTTCAGCCCCTTGCCCAGCAGCGGGTTGTCCAGCCGGAAGATCTGCACCATACCGCGCGCCCAGCGAATGCGCTGGCCGATGTGCGCCGACAGGCTCTCGGTCGCCAGCCCGGCGGCCTGCGGAATGCGGATGTAGGCCGAGGTGTGCCCGCGCCGATGCAAGCGCAGCGAGGTGTGGGCGTCTTCGGTGACGGTTTCCACCGCAATGCCGCCGATCTCGTCCAGCGCGCTGCGGCGCAGGATGGCGCAAGAGCCGCAGAAGAAGGTGGCGTCCCACATGTCGTTACCGTCCTGCACCAGCCCGTAGAACAAGGTGCCCTCGTTGGGCGTCTGGCGGAAGCGGCCGAGGTTGCGCTCGAACGGATCCGGCGAGAAGAAGTGGTGCGGGGTTTGCAGCATCGCCAGCTTTTTGTCTTTGAAGAACCAGCCCATGGTCAGCTGCAGGAAGGAGCGCGTCGGCACGTGGTCGCAGTCGAAAATCGCCACGAACTCGCCGGTGGCCTGCTTCAGCGCATTGTTGATGTTGCCGGCCTTGGCGTGTTCGTGGGTCGGCCTGGCGATGTATTTCACTCCCACTTCGTCAGCGAACGCCCGGAATTCGGGGCGGTTGCCGTCATCGAGGATATAGATGTTCACCTTTTCTTTCGGCCAGTCGATGCCCAACGCCGCGTAGATGGTGGGCTTCACCACCCCGAGATCTTCGTTGTAAGTCGGCACCATCAGATCGATGGTCGGCCAGGTGGCGCTATCGGCGGGCAACGGTACCGGCTGCCGGTTAAGCGGCCAGACGGTCTGGAAATAGCCCAGCACCAGCACCACCCAGGCGTAGGTTTCCGCCACCAGCAGCAACAGGCCGCACACCAGGCTGAGCGGATCGTCCCAGTTCAGCGTGGCGGTATAGCGCCACCACAGGTAGCGACAGGATACGGTCAGCGACAGCACGATCAGCATCAACCCCGGCAGGCGCCCCGGCACCCGGCGCACCACCATCGCGATCCCCCACAGCAGCAGGACGAACACGAACTGCGCCGGCAGATCGAACGGTTGCGAGATGCACAGCATGGCGAGGATCGCTGCCAGCACGCTGACCAGAATAAACAGCGCGCGCCGCATGCCGCGGCTCATGCGGCCGAGGCGCTCCACCGAGCGCTGCTCCACGCCGGCGCTCTTCAGCCGTTGCGGCAGGCCCTGCAGCCAGTCGGCATAGCGCTGCTGCAGGCGGCGCCAACCGGCGAAATAGTCGCGCTGCACCGGCGTGCGACCGCTGCGAAACAGTAGCAGCCACAGCCCCTGCAGCAGATAACGCAGCGCATCCGCCGGGCGCGGGCGGTCGGCGGACAGATGCGGGAACCAATAAGCGCGGCCGGCGCGCACGCGCTGCCAGGCCGGCGATTCGAAGCGCAGCAGCAGCCAGCCCAACGCCACCAGCAGCGTGGCGAAAAAGGCAGTCAGCGCCGACGCGCCGTTGCGCCGATAGCCGCGGTAGCGCATCTGCACCGCCTGACGCACCGGCGGCACCAGCAGCAGGCTCAGCACCCGGCTCATGGCGCAACGCCCCGCTTGAGGTTGATCAGGCACCAGTTGGCCAGCGTCAGCACTTCATCCGCCGCCAGACTCTCGGGGCGGTACTCGCCCAACGGCTGCTTGACCGCCAGCGCTTCCGCCAACGCTTCGTCGCGATGGATCACCACCGGCAACAGGCCGCTCAACGTTTGCAGCCACAGCTGATGCAGATCCTGCTGCAGCTGGCTGGCGGAGGAGTAGTGATTGACCAGGAAACGGCAGTCGTTCGGCAGCGTCTGCTGATGGAGCCGTACCTGGCAGTTGGCGTCGGGGTTCAACAGCACGAACACGCTGTCGGCAAGCTGCAGCGCCTGCTGCGCCAGCACGCCGTCCCCGACCGGAACATCCAGCAGGATCCAGCGCTGCGGATCGCCGGCGATCAGTTGGCGCACATTGTCGCGCCAGCGTTCCGGCTGTTGCTGACACTGGCGCTGCACTTCCAGCCGTTCCGCCGCATTCAGGCGGCCAAAGGGCAGAAAGTCGAGGTTTTCACAGTAACGCAGCGCCCCTTCCTGCCAGCGGCCGCCGTCCCGCTCCGCGCGGGCCCAGCCGCGCGCCAGCTCGAACGGCGTGTTGAAATGCAGGCGCAGCAGATTGTCCGGCGTGAAATCGATCGCCAACACCGACTCGCCCAGCTGCTGCAACGCCCAGGCGAGCGCCGCCGTGACCGACGTCGTCCCCATCCCACCCCGCAACCCTTGCAGCGCGATCACCGGCATAGATCAGTGGCTCCCCGTGGTCTGCGCCAATTCGGCCAACAGCGGCCAGCGCGTCATCATCTGCGTTAACCGCTCCTGCCGCGAAATATCGACATAGCTTAATTTCGGCAATGAAAAAGCCTGGCTGAGCGCCTGCAGGTCATCCTGGCTCTCCCCAGGTGCCGCTGCACGAAAATGGGTGGGTGCGTGATTCATTCTTCCGCCTTGGCGAAAATAGGCTATGTTAATTAACTATAGCAACGATACAAAAAGAGAGAGGCAATAAGATGATTCTCAACAAATATTGTTGAAGAGCGTCGGAGATTTGTTATTGCCAGGATAAAAATGGCTATCTTTAAATATAAACGCCTTTAGTCGGCTTTCAACGAAAGTAGAACACATCCTATGGCGCACTCTTTTTCTCTAGGCATTCGGCAGATTTGGGAAGAGCTGTCGGTGATGCAGGCCCCCGGGCTTTATTGGATCAATATCGACAGGCAAAGCGACGCCGCGCTGCTGTGTCGCCAGGTTATCGCCGCCCAGCCTGCCACCCATAAAGTCGCCCTGATCTGCAGCGGCGATAAACCCGATCGCCTGCTGGCCGAGCTGGCTTCGCCTGCTTTGCAGAAGCTGCCGCTGTATCAATTACCGGAGAAAAAAGCCGCGCTGACGCAGCTGAGCGACGATCTGATGCGCGCCCTGCGGCCGCAAAATCGCTTACTTATCCTGCTGGCCCACGCCAGCCTGTGGCAAACCTTCACCACCGAAGAGCTGCGCGAGTGGACCCGTACCCTCGCCGCCTGGCTGCGGCGGCAGGGGTGTACGCTGTTGATCCTCAGCCACGGAGGCGGCATCAATAAGCTCAAGGGGCAGCTCAGCGCGCAGCATCGCATCCTGAACGGCCTGTCCAGCCTGCAATGGCAGCAGGACAGCGCGCAATACCTGGTGAACTGGTGGAGCACCGAAAACGGCATCAACGCCAATCAGCTGCTGACGCTGTACGCCGCGGAAGGCGGCTGGCAGGGTGAGGATGAAAATAGCCAACCCTCCCCCACCGCCTTGCGCAGCGACGAAGGCCTGTATCTGGCCGAGCGCAGCATCCTGGAAGGCGCGCCGCCGCTGTCCGCCAACTGGCAGCTGCTGGAGAGCAACGACGAACTGGCGCAGCACGGCATGCTGAGACTCTCGGCGACGTTGATTTTCGCGCTGTACCAAAGCGACCAAATCGATCACCTGGCGCACCAAATCCACACCCTGCGCCGCAGCCGCGGCAACGGCCTGAAAATCGCGGTACGCGAGATGAGCGCCAGCCTGCGCTACAGCGACGAACGGCTGCTGCTGGCCTGCGGCGCCAACCTGATCGTACCGCACGTCGCGCCGCTGTCGCGTTTTCTGACCATGCTCGAAGGCATTCAGGGGCAGCGCTTCTCGCGCCATGTCCCCGCCGACATCGATGCGCTGCTGGCCGGCTTGCGCCCGCTGCAGCTCAAAGGCTATATGCGGCCGGAACCGTTCAGCCAGGCGGTGCTGTCGCTGATGGGCAATACGCTGCTGCCCGAGGACGGCAAAGGGGTGATGGTGGCATTGCGGCCGGCCACCGGCCTGCGCGCCGAACAGGCGATGACCCTGTGCCACCTGCGGCGCTTCGGCGACGTGATGACCGTCGTGCAGGGGCGGCTGGTGCTGTTCCTCTCCACCTGCCGCATCAACGATTTGGATACCGCGCTGAAGTTCATCTTCCGCCTGCCGGTTGATGAAGCCTTCAGTAACCGGGTGGTGTGGCACCAGGACGTCGATATCATTTCGGAAATCAAACGCATGGCCCAGGGGCGCTGGCAGATTTCGGCCACCGGCGCCGCCGGCACCGCGCCGCGCCCCAGCGTGAAAGCGGCCGAGGTGCCCGCAGAACGGCGGCAGCCGGTCGCCTTCACGCTGCCGCTCGGCCCGCAGGAGGAACCGCATGCTGAACCTTAACGACATCGTGCAACTGATCCTGCTGTGCGCGCTGATCTTCATTCCGCTGGGCTACGCCTTTCACCGGCGTTTTCCGCATTTGCGTCAATACTGGCAAAACCTGTTGTTATCGCCGCGCTATTTGAAATCCGCCGGTTTGTGGGTGCGCACAGGCTCCTCATCTCAGATTAAACGTAAGAAGCAGCCATGAATCCAAACTCGAAGACGCAATCCGATAACGCTCTGTGGCGCTACTGGCGCGGGCTGGGCGGCTGGAACCTCTACTTTCTGGCCAAATTCGCCCTGCTGTGGTTCGGCTACCTGAATTTCCACGCGCTGCCGAACCTGGTGTTCATGGCATTTCTGCTGATGCCGATCCCATCGCCGCGCCTGCACCGCTGGCGCCACTACCTCGCTATCCCGATCGGCATTGCGCTGTTCTACCACGACACCTGGCTGCCGGGCATCAACAGCATTCTCAGCCAGGGCTCGCAGCTGGCCGGCTTCAGCGCCCAGTATCTGCTGGAGCTGATCAACCGCTTTATCAACTGGCAGATGGTCGGCGCGGCCTTCGTGCTGCTTATCGCCTACCTGTTCGTCGCGCAGTGGGTGCGCGTCACGGTGTTCACCGTGGCGGCGCTGGTGTGGCTCAATATCGTCAACATCGCCGGGCCGGCGGTCTCACTGCTGCCCGCCACCTCCACGGCCTCGGCCGGCGGCGCCAATACGCCGGCCACGTCGGCGCCGGCGGCGGGGGACGCTGCGCCGGCAGACAGCCTGCCGCCGACCAGCGCCAATCTGACGGCCTACCTGAATCAGTTCTACGAGCGGGAAAAAGGCCGCGCCACCGCGTTCCCGGCCACCTTGCCCGCCGACGCCCAGCCGTTCGATCTGCTGGTGATCAACATCTGTTCGCTGGCCTGGGCCGATATGGAGGCAGCCAACCTGCAGAATCACCCGCTGTGGTCGAAGATGGACATCATGTTCGACAGCTTCAACTCGGCCACCGCCTACAGCGGCCCGGCGGCCATCCGCCTGCTGCGCGCCAGCTGCGGCCAGCTTTCGCATCACGATCTGTATCAACCGGTGAACCAGCAGTGTTACCTGTTCGACAACCTGGCGAAGCTCGGCTTCAAGGAACAGCTGATGCTCGATCACTCCGGGGTATTCGGCAACTTCTTGAAAGAACTGCGTGAACAGGGCGACATGCAGGCACCGCTGATGTCACAGGCCGGCATCGGCAACGAGCTGACCTCGTTCGACGGCGAGCCGATTTATAACGATCTCGAATTGCTGACCCGCTGGCTGGATCAACAGCAAAAAGCCGGTGACGGCCGCACCGCCACCTTCTTCAACGTCATTCCGCTGCACGACGGCAACCGCTTCGTCGGCTCCAGCAAAAGTGCCGACTATCAACCGCGCGCGCAGAAGCTGTTCGATCAGCTGAACACCTTCCTTGACCAGCTGGAGAAATCCGGCCGCAAAGTGGTGGTGGTGATCGTGCCGGAACACGGTGCGGCGTTGGTGGGCGACAAGATGCAGATGTCCGGCCTGCGCGATATTCCCAGCCCGAACATCACCCATACGCCGGTCGGCATCAAACTGATTGGGATGAAGGCGCCGCATCAGGGCAGCCCGCTGCAGATCAAAACGCCGAGCAGCTATCTGGCGCTGTCTGAACTGGTGTCGCGCCTGGTGGACGGCAAGGTCTTCAGCGAATCCAGCGTCGACTGGCAGGCGTTGACCCAGGGGCTGCCGCAGACCCCGGTCATCTCCGAAAACGACAACGCTATTGTGATGCAGTATCAGGGCAAGCCCTACATTCGCCTGAACGGCGGTGACTGGGTGCCTTACCCGCAATAAGCGCGGCCTCATCCCCCCAAAGCACGCCGCCGGCGTGCTTTTTTATTGGGTTTTTATAATAAAAATAGTGAAACCGCTCGACCGAGAGAATGTTATTAACAACAAACCGTTAAACTCTATTATTCGATTATTATTCTCATACGAAGATTCTTAAAAAAATAACGATTTGTCAGAATAACGTTAAGGTAAGAATTTAAAAAACGGGTTGTCGCGATCGTTTACTGACTAACCCATTGATTGAATAATAAAAAACGCCGGCGCAGTACCGGCGTTTGATTTAAGCAGGAAAATCCGACGCCTTACGCCCCCGGATGTTCGTCCTGATCGACCGCAAAGCAGGCCACCATCTGCTCACCGTACTGTTTCAGCTGCGGCTGCAGCTGCACGCAGGTGCCGAAGGCGCGGCGGCAGCGGGCGTTGAACGCGCAGCCCGGCGGCGGGTTCATTGGGCTGGGCAGTTCGCCGGTCAGCTTGATACGCTCGCGGCGCATATCCGGGTTCAACCGCGGCGTCGCCGACAGCAGCGCCTGAGTGTAAGGATGGCGCGGATTGTTGAAGATCGCCTCTTTGCTGCCCTTTTCCACGCAGCGGCCGAGGTACATCACCATCACCTCGTCGGCGATGTGTTCCACCACCGACAGATCGTGCGAGATGAACACATAGGACAGCCCCAGCTCCTGCTGCAGATCCATCATCAGGTTCAGCACCTGAGCGCGCACCGACACGTCCAGCGCCGACACCGGCTCATCGGCGATCACCACGTCCGGGTTCAGCATCAACCCACGGGCGATGGCGATACGCTGGCGCTGGCCGCCGGAAAACATGTGCGGGTAGCGGTCGTAATGCTCGGTCTTCAGGCCGACCTTCGCCATCATCTCCAGCGCTTTTTCCCGCCGTTCGGCGGCGCTGAGCGGGGTATTGATCAACAGCGGCTCCTCGAGGATCTGCCCGACCTTCTTGCGCGGGTTGAGCGATCCGTAAGGATTCTGGAACACGATTTGGATCTTCTGGCGGCGCAGTTTCTCGGCCGAGACGTCCGGCTTCAGCAGGTCCTGCCCCTGATAGTACAGCTCGCCGCCGGTCGGCACTTCGATCATCGTCAGCAGGCGGCCGAGCGTCGATTTGCCGCAGCCCGACTCGCCGACCACCGCCAGCGTTTTGCCGCGCTCCAGGGTGAAGGAGACGCCGTCCAGCGCCTTGACCAGCCGCTCCGGCGCGAACAGGCCCTTTTTCACCGGGTAATGCTTCTTCAGGTCGATCGCCTGCAGTAAAGGTTGATTCTGGCTCATACGGTCGGCCTCCCCGCATCATCCAGCGGTGTATGACATTTAACCTGACGGCCGGGAATGCTGCGCAGTTCCGGCTCCTCGTTACGGCAGCGCTCGTTGGCGTAGGGACAACGCGGGTTGAGCAGGCAACCGGTCGGGCGATCGTATTTGCCCGGCACCACGCCCGGCAGCGAAGCCAGGCGCGCCTTGTCGGCGGCGAACTCCGGCAGCGCACGCAGCAGCGCCTGGGTATAAGGATGGCGCGGCGCACGGAAAATCTCCGCCGCCTTGCCGGATTCCACCACCTGGCCGGCATACATCACGATGATGTGGTGCGCGGCTTCGGCCACCAACGCCAGATCGTGGGTGATCAGCAGCAGCGCCATGTTTTCGCGCTGCTGCAGGTCCAGCAGCAGTTCGATGATCTGCGCCTGGATGGTCACGTCGAGCGCGGTCGTCGGCTCATCGGCGATCAGCAGCTTCGGCCGACAGGCGATGGCCATGGCGATCATCACGCGCTGGCTCATGCCGCCGGAAAGCTGGTGCGGGTACACGTCCAGCCGCGAGGCCGGATCGGGAATGCCCACCTGGGTCAGCAGGTCGATAGCGCGCTGGCGGCGAGTGCGGCGGTTGCCGCCCTGATGCACCTTCAGCGCCTCCATGATTTGGTAACCGACGGTATAGCACGGGTTCAGGCTGGTCATCGGATCCTGGAAGATCATCGCAACTTCAGAACCCACCAGCTGGCGGCGCTCTTTTTCGGAGATCTTGCGCAGATCCTGGCCGTTGAACTCCAGCTTGTCGGCCATCACCTTGCCGGGGAAATCGATCAGGCCCATGATCGCCAGCGAGCTGACGGATTTGCCGGAGCCGGATTCACCGACGATGCCGACCACCTGGCCTTGCTCCACGCTGTAACTGATGCGGTCTACCGCGCGAAACGGGGTGCCTTCGTCACCGAAGTGCACCGAAAGCTTGTCTACATTCAATAACGCCATCTCTCTCGTCCTCTGTTACTGCTTGAGTTTGGGGTCGAGAGCGTCACGCAAACCGTCCCCCATCAGGTTAAATGCCAGCACCGTCAGCAGGATCGCCAGGCCGGGGAAGGTCACTACCCACCAGGCGCTTTGCGCGAACTGCAGCACGTCGGAGAGCATGGTGCCCCACTCCGGCGTCGGCGGTTGCGCGCCCATGCCCAGAAAGCCGAGAGCGGCCATGTCCAGAATGGCGTTCGAGAAACCGAGAGAAGCCTGCACGATCAAAGGCGCCAGGCAGTTAGGCAGAATGTTGACGAACATCTGGCGCAGCGCGCCGGCGCCCGCCACCCGCGAAGCGGTGACGTAATCGCGGTTCACTTCCGCCAGCACCGCCGCACGCGTCAGACGCACATAGTGCGGTAGCGCGACGAAGGTGAGCGCCAGCGAAGCGTTGACGATCGACGGCCCGAACACCGCCACCAGCACCAGCGCCAGCAGCAGGCTCGGCAGGGCCAGCATGATGTCGACGACGCGCATGATCACCGCGTCCACCGCACCGCCGAAGTAGCCGGCCAGCAGACCGAGCACCACGCCCATGATCAGCGACAGCACCACCACCAGGCAGCCGACCAGCAGCGACAGACGCGCACCGTACATCAGGCGCGACAGCACGTCGCGGCCCACGTCGTCGGTGCCGAGGAGATATTGCCAGCTGCCGCCCTCTTGCCACACCGGCGGCTTGAGCAGCGCGTCGCGGAACTGGTCCGCCGGCGCATGCGGCGCCAGCACCCCGGCGCCGAGCGCGATCACCAGCATCAGAACGATATACACCAGGCCGACCACGGCCCCTTTATTGCGCTTGAAATAGTGCCAGAACTCCTGAAACGGGGTCATCGGCTTCGGCGCACCTTTAACTGCAGACTCAGTGATTTGAGACATGAGAGCGCCCCTTATTTCTTGTGGCGAATACGCGGGTTGACCACGCCGTAGAGCACGTCTACCAGCAGGTTAACCAGAATGATCATACAGGCGACCAACAACACCCCGCCCTGCACCACCGGGTAATCGCGGCGTTGCAGCGCGTCGATCAGCCAGCGGCCCAGTCCCGGCCAGGAGAAGATGGTTTCCGTCAGAATGGCGCCGGCCAGCATGGTGCCGACCTGCAGCCCGATCACCGTCACCACCGGCAGCAGCGCGTTGCGCAGCGCGTGGACGACGATCACCCGCATGCGGCTCACGCCCTTGGCGCGCGCGGTGCGGATGTAGTCTTCACCCAACACTTCCAGCATCGAGGAGCGGGTCATGCGCACGATCACCGCCAGCGGGATAGTGCCCAGCACGATGGCCGGCAGGATCATGTGCATCACCGCGTCGATAAAGTCGCCCGGCTCGCCCCAGATCAGAGTGTCTATCAGCATGAAGCCGGTCAGCGGATGGCTGTCGTCGAGAAAGACCGTGTCGCTGATGCGGCCCGACACCGGCGTCAGGTTAAGCTGCACCGACACCAGCATGATCAGCATCATTCCCCACCAGAAAATCGGCATCGAATAGCCGGTCAGCGAGATGCCCACCGCGGTGTGATCGAAGACCGAGCCGCGTTTGACCGCCGCCAGCACCCCAACCGGGATGCCTACCAGCACCGCGAACAGCATCGCGCAGAAGCCCAGCTCCAGCGTGGCCTGAAAGCGCGGAACGAACTCGCTCCAGACGGAGATGCGGCTTTTGAGTGAGGTGCCCAGATCGCCGTGCAGCACGTTGGACACGTAGGAGAAATATTGTTGATAGAGCGGCTTGTCCAGCCCCATTTCCGCCATCAGCTGCGCGTGGCGCTCGGCGGAGATACCGCGTTCCCCGGCCATGATGGTCACCGGGTCGCCGGGGATCATATGGACGAATGCAAAAGTCAGCAATGTAATGCCGATAAACGTTGGGATAACTAACCCCAAACGTCGGAGTATGAACTGCAACATATCCCGAACTCTCTGTATCAATGCCCGGCAGCTCATCGTCCGCCAGGCTTATTAACGCTCACATGCCTTTGAACGATTCGACGGCCATACGCCGGAGACTGGTCAGCAGGGGCGCAAACCTGTTGCGCCCCTGCAAGTCCATTCGTGCGTCTCCGGTAAAGCGGTCGAAATCAGTCTACAGAGACATTCTCGAAGTGATGCTTACCGAGTGGATCCACGACGTAGCCTTTCACTTCCTTACGCACAGGCTCGTACACGGTGGAGTGTGCGACAATCAGCGCCGGAGCCTGATCGTGCATCACCACCTGCGCCTGCTTGTACAGTTCGATGCGCTTGTCGTGGTTGGATTCGGCGCGCGCCGGTTGAATCAGATCTTCAAACGGCTTGTAGCACCAGCGGGAGTAGTTGGAGCCGTCTTTCGCCGCCGCGCAGCTGAACAGCGTGGCGAAGAAGTTGTCCGGATCCCCGTTGTCGCCGGTCCAGCCCATCATCACCGTCTGGTGCTCGCCCGCTTTGGCGCGCTTGAGGTATTCACCCCACTCATAGGTCACGATTTTGGCTTTCACGCCGATCTTGGCCCAGTCGGCCTGGATCATTTCCGCCATGCGGCGCGCGTTCGGGTTGTAAGGACGCTGTACCGGCATCGCCCACAGGTCGATGCTGAAACCGTCGGCCATGCCCGCTTCTTTCAGCAGTGCTTTCGCCTTGGCCGGATCGTAAGCATAATCCTGTACCGCGTCGTTATAGCCCCACATGGTCGGCGGGATCAGGTTCTTGGCCGCCTGGCCCGCGCCCTGATAAACCGCGTCGATGATCGCCTGCTTGTTGACCGCCATGGTCAACGCCTGGCGCACCTTCAGGTTATCCAGCGGCTTTTTCTCGACGTTGAACGACAGGTAACCCACGTTCAGGCCCGGCTGTTCCATCAGGTTGATGGACTTGTCTTGCTTCATGCGGGCGATATCGGCCGGGTTCGGGTACGGCATCACCTGACATTCGTTTTTCTGCAGTTTGGCGTAGCGCACGGAGGCGTCAGGCGTGATGGAGAACACCAGGCGATCGATCTTCGGCTTGGTGCCCCAGAAACCGTCGAATGCCTTGTACAGGATCTTGGAGTCTTTCTGGTATTGCAGCAGCTGGAACGGACCGGTGCCGATCGGATTCAGGTCGACTTTCTCCGGCGTGCCGGCTTTCATCATCACGTCGGCATATTCGGCGGACAGGATGGACGCGAAGTCCATGCCCAGGTCAGCCAGGAACGGCGCCTCCGGGCGGTTCAGCACGAAGCGCACGGTGTTGTCGTCCACTTTTTCAATCTTGGCGATCAGCTTAGGCATGTCCATGCCTTCAAAGTATTCGTAACTGCCGCCGGACACTTTGTGGTAGGCGTTGTTCGCATCCAACTGGCGCTCAAAGGAGAACACCACGTCGTCGGCGTTGAAGTCGCGCGTCGGCTTGAAGTCTTTGCTGCTCTGCCACTTCACGCCTTTGCGCAGGTGGAAGGTGTAGGTTTTGCCGTCTTCGCTGACGTCCCACTTCTCAGCCAGGCCCGGCTGCAGTTCGGTGGTGCCGATTTTGAATTCGACCAGGCGGTTGTAGATCGGTACCGAGCTGGCGTCGTAGGTGGTGCCGGAGGTAAACAGCTGCGGGTTGAACCCTTCCGGGGAACCTTCAGAACAGTAAACCAACGTCTTGGCCTGAACGCTGGCCGCCACGGTCAGCGCGATCAGCCCAATGCCGAATTTCAGAACCCCCGATTTACCCAAGGAACGTGTCATCGTTAGTGCTCCATTGTGTGATGTGATGTGTGTAATTGCCGCCAGACCTGTATTTTTTATTGCGTGGCCTGTGCGATCGGCGCCCGAAGGCAGAAGGCGTACGAGGAGAGAATGCCGGATGGAACGCATCGCGGCGGGGACGTCTGAGCGCGTGGAATTCACTCAAACAACTCTCGCTCTTACCCCTGAGGCTATCAAGTTGCCAACTGTTTGGGGTGTCGTCAATATAACCAGTGGGGATTTACGCAGACTGTGAGAAACAGCAAACAAACATAAAAAAAACCTTTTGTTAACAGTTCCAGCATGAAAATTTATGCTAAGCGGTCATATTTAGCGCATTGGTCTGACCCTCACAAACTTACTGGTTTTTAACTCCGTTAAAAAACCCCAAAACTTTGTTGCTGAATGATGAATATCTGAACGGTTATTTTTGTGATCGCCGTTAAAGACAGGAGGAAATGCTGAAGGATTACCCAAAAGGGTGAGTCCGATGGCCGCGTTTTGCGCCGGCGAGGGCCACAATCTGTGCGGCGTAAAAAAACTTTCGGCGGTGAAAAAGCCGGGGGCGAAAGGATATCCCCCGGCAACGCACTGCAACCGATTATTGAACGCCGGCGCTGTTGCCCAGGCTGGCGTTCATGCTGTTGAGAATATCGCCGTTGTCCGCATCGATCTCCCAGGAGAACAGGCCGCCCAACTGCTTATCCAGCACGTACTTGCCTTTCGCCTGCACCGAGCGGGCATCGTCGAAGGTGATCAGATCGCCGGTGGAAGGCTTGAACACGTAAGGCGCTTCCGCCGTGGCGTCGTAGGTGTACTGCCACTCGCCGCTCATGAACTGGCTGGCGATTTGGCGGTAGTCCACGATGCCGTTCTCCCAGGTGCCTTTAACCGGCCCGGTGGCGGTGCCGGTAAACGGAATATTGTTCTGGTAGCCGTTCACCCCGGTCCAGCCGCGGCCATACATGGCGGTGCCGACCACGATCTTGCCCGGCTTGACGCCCTGCGCCAGCAGCGCATTGACGCCGTTCACCGTGGTGTAGGCGGTGTCCGGTTTCCAGGCCGGCGCATTCAGCGCGGTCTGATGCCCCAGGTTCTTCAGATCGAAGGCGCCGTAGAAGTCGTAGCTCATCAGGAAGATGTGATCCATCGAGTTCTGCGCGACGTTGTAAGCCACCTTATCGATCTTGTCCTTGCCGGCGCTGATGGCGGAGGTCAGCTCATACTTGCGGCCGGTTTCCGCCGACAGCTGATCCAGCATCGCCCGCAGCTCCTTCATCAACAGCACATAGGTTTCCCCGTCCTGCGGGCTGCCCAGGTTCGGGTTGGCGCCTTTGCCGCCCGGGAACTCCCAGTCGATATCCACGCCGTCGAAGAACTTCCAGGTCTGCAGGAACTCTTTCACCGAGCCGACGAAGCGATCGCGCTTCACCTTGTCGCCCATGAAGAAGAACGGGTCAGACAGCGTCCAGCCGCCGATCGACGGCAGGATTTTCAGGTCAGGGCGCGCCTGCTTCAGCGCCATCAGCTGGCCGAAGTTGCCCTTGTAGGGGTCATCCCAGGCGGTGACGCCCTTCTGCGCTTTTTGCAGCGCGGCAAACGGATCGTGGATGGAGACTTTGAAGTCCTCGCGGCCCTGACAGGAGCGCTGCAATGCCTGGAAACTGCCTTCGATCTCTTTCAGGCTGTCGTTGATGCCGTTGCCGCCGCAGATCGGGATAAAGCCGTACAGCAGGTGGGTCAGGTTTTGCGCCGGGATCTTGTCGACGGTGAAATTGCGCCCGTAAACGCCCCACTCGACGAAATAAGAACCGACGACTTTGCCGGAGTTTTGTTTATAAGGTTTGTTCTTTTCCAGCAGCGGCTCT
This sequence comes from Serratia sp. SSNIH1, assembly GCF_002935055.1. Lineage (NCBI taxonomy): Bacteria > Pseudomonadati > Pseudomonadota > Gammaproteobacteria > Enterobacterales > Yersiniaceae > Serratia > Serratia sp. SSNIH1. The sequence continues at coordinate 596,854 of NZ_CP026383.1, read as the reverse complement.
TTCAACGGCGCCAAATGGCTACCGTCGGTGTCGGCCACCACAATTTCGGTGGCGTCGCTGGTAGTGCAGCCGTCAGCATTGCACAACGCCACCTGCATTTGATAACGGCCACCTTTATTCACTTTAAAATTCGCCGTGCCGGAAGATCCGGTTGAAGGACCGCTCCACGCCTCTTTGCCATTTAATAAAATTTTTGCCGTCTTGCCGGTGTCGCCATTCCATAAATTCCAGGAGACCGAAACGTCGGCGGCATTTTTTACCTTCACCAGATTATTATAAGCGGTGGCCGCCTGATCGACTTCGACGATAGCGAACTTGGTGTTGCCCCAGGCGATGGTCGGTTTGCCCGGTGCGGCGGCCTGCGCCGCGGAACACAGCGTGCTGCCGATCAACAGCGCCAACAGCGGTTTATTAAATTTGCGCATAACTGATTCCTTTATTCCGAGAGGATAAACATAAAAGAGTTAATCGACGCCACGCATTGCCGGAGCAAAATGATCCCGCAATAATCCACGAAGATTAACGTTAATAAATAATCACGGTATTTCCCACGCGGCGGGAATAAGAGTTCCCGCGTTGTCCATTCAGACTATAGGTAAAAAAAACGTGAAAACAAGAGCGCTATCAACCGGGTTTTATTTGGCAAGCATGAATTTATTTAAATATGAAAATAAGAACCTAATGGGAATAAGGAGTGTGAATTAATTAAGCGTAAAGGATAAATATATTTCACGAGGACGGCAGATTGAGGCACGCCATAAAGCGCAGCCGGCCATATCGGCGGAGGTACTCATCCTCATAAACGACAGACGAAAAAAAACCTGCTTTAAAAAGCAGGTTTTTCGAATGTGGTCGGCGAGAGAGGATTACGCGCATCTTGGATGCGCGCCCTGCGGGCCGTTGCTGAAGCAACGTTGTCTCGCTTCGCGAGGCTCGAACCTCCTGCGGAGGTACTCATCCTCATAAACGACAGACGAAAAAAAACCTGCTTTAAAAGCAGGTTTTTCGAATGGTGGTCGGCGAGAGAGGATTACGCGCATCTTGGATGCGCGCCCTGCGGGCCGTTGCTGAAGCAACGTTGTCTCGCTTCGCGAGGCTCGAACCTCCTGCGGAGGTACTCATCCTCATAAACGACAGACGAAAAAAAACCTGCTTTAAAAGCAGGTTTTTCGAATGGTGGTCGGCGAGAGAGGATTCGAACCTCCGACCCACTGGTCCCAAACCAGTTGCGCTACCAAGCTGCGCTACTCGCCGATGCGGGGCGCATCTTACTGCTGGCGGTTATAGGCGTCAATCACTTTTTTGCCCCTGCATTTCAAGTGGTGATAAAAGCGCCATAATGCGCTGCGCCGGGGGTTGCGCAGCGTATTTCACTCAGGCGTTAGCGGTTTTCAGCGCCGGCGTCTGCGCACGCAGGAACGGCAGCAGGAACAGCGCCGACAGGCAGGCGGCGATGGAAATCACCACGAAGAAGCCGTTCCAGTGCCAGATCTCCATCACCCGCGCAATCGGGTAGCCGGACAGCGCCGCGCCCAGGTAGGCGAACAGGCCGACGAAACCGGTCGCCGCGCCCGCCGCATCCTTGTGCGAGCACTCCGCCGCCGCCATGCCGATCAGCATCTGCGGGCCGAAGATGAAGAAGCCGATGGCGAAGAAGCAGCAGGCCTGCAGCAGGTAGGTCACGCCTGGCATCAGCCACAGCGCCGCCACCGACAGGAAGATACCGATGGCGAAGATCAGGTTCATCGGGCCGCGGTTGCCGCGGAACAGCTTGTCGGAGCCCCAACCGGCCACCAGCGAACCGATAAAGCCGCCCACTTCAAACAGCGAAATGGCCGAGTTGGCGGTCATCAGCGAATAGCCCTTTTCCTGCGTCAGGTAGAGGTTGCCCCAGTCGTTGATCGCGGTGCGCACGATGTACACCAGCACGTAAGAGACCGCCAACAGCCAGATGTACTTGTTGGTCAGCACGTAGCGTTTGATGATCTCGCGGTTGCTCAGCCCCTGGCCTTCCGATTCCTGCACCAGCTCCATGGCGTCGTTACGCCATTTGCCGACGCTCGGCAGCCCCAGGGTGGATGGCTTGTCGCGCAGGCGCCAGCACATCAGCAGGCCGAGCACCACGCCGATGATGCCGGGAATGATCATGCCGTAACGCCAACTGAAGTGCAGCGAGATAAAGCCCACCAGCAGCGGGATCAGCGCGCCGCCGACGTTGTGCGAGGTGTTCCAGATCGCCCACCAGCTGCCGCGCTCGGAGCGCGAATACCAGCTGGTGAGGATTTTGGAGCACGGCGGCCAGCCCCAGCCCTGGAAGAAGGCGTTGAGGATCCACAGCGTGCCCAGCATCAGCAGCGACGAACTGAGGCCGAAGAAGATATTCAGCACCCCGGTCATGATCAGGCCCAGCCCCATAAAGTAACGCGGGTTGGAGCGATCGCTGATCATGCCGGAAATGAATTTCGAGCAGCCGTAGGTGATGTAGAACAGCGTGCCGAGGATGCCGACGTCGGACATCGTCAGGCCCAGATCGCTCAGCATCGCCGGCATGATGAAGTTGAAGCTTTTGCGCGTGAAGTAAAACGCGGCGTAGCCGATGTACATGGTGCACATCAGCTGGATGCGCCAGTATTTGTAGCTGGCATCGATCTGCCGTTGATCGGTGACCTGCGGCGCGTCCGAGCGGCTTTTAAGGAAAGACCACATGTGGAACCTCAGAGGATTGAATAAAGTGCCGCTATGATGCTCCTCGCGCGCGCGGGAGGATTACGCCGGATTCCCGACGCGGCTAGGAGTTTTTCCTAGTTTTGCGCTTGCGCCGGTGAAACTGTGGGTAAGATCACACTCAAACAGGCGCCCCGTTCAGCGGTGAACCGCAGGCTGCCGCCGAGGGCGCTGATGCGCTCCTGCATGCCGCGCAGGCCATACCCCGGCTGGTGGTTTTCCGCATCGAAACCCACGCCGTTGTCGCGGATGGTCAGGGCGATCAGCGGCGCGGCGCCTTTGCGCGGCTGCAGGCGCGCGTCCAGCTCCAGGCGGCTGGCACCGGCGTGGCGGCACACATTGGTCACCCCTTCCTGACATACCCGGTACAGCGTGATTTTCAGCGTTTCATCCAGCAGCTCGTCCGGCACCTGCCACTGCAGGCTGCTCACCAGCGACGCGTCCTGCGGCAGCGACTCCCGCAGCATCGCCGCCACCGCCGCCGACAGCGGCAGGTTGTTCAGCGCCGCCGGCCACAGCTGGGTCAGCACGTCGTGCACCCCGTCGTAGACCCGCAGCGCCAACGCATCGATGGCGTCGGCGCAGCCGATCACCGCCGGTTCCGGCGCCAGGCGCTTGACGATGCTGGCCTGGGTGCGGATCACGGTGATGGTCTGCCCCACTTCATCGTGCAGCTCGCGCGCCACCTCGCGCCGGGTTTGCTCCTCCGCCGTCACCAGCGCCCGCGCCAGCTGACGGTTCTCCGCCAGCCGCAGCCGCAGCTGCTGATTCAGCTCGCGCTGGCGCTGAATGCCGGCGCCCAACAGCAACCCGGTCAGGCTTTGGGCCAGCAGCGACAGCAGCAGATCGCGGTGCGACTCCGGCTGCGGCGGCTCGTTGACCATCAGCGCCACGCCGTTGAGCAGCGTCGCCAACAGCGCACCCTGCCAGCCGTAGCGGTAAGACATGAATACGATAGGAATGGCCAGGCAGAACGGCGCGAAACGGCGCAGCTCGGCGGCGTTCACCTGCTGCTGCAGCCAGATGCTGAACGCAAACAGCAGCAGATAGCTGGCCAGGTGGCCGAGGCGCAGCTCCACCGGCTTGTGGATCAGTCCCGGCTCCAGCGGCACCCAGATTTGGCGCGCCAAATAGTGCCACAACAGCAGGCAGGTCGGCGCGATGGTGAAACCGCCGGTCAGGCCGAGCAGCAGCGCGCGGGCGCCTTCGCCACTCACCAGCTGCCATACCAGCGCCTGCAGCAAGGCGGCGGCGGCCACCACCGCGCCCTGCAACAGCGGCCACCGCCATTCGCTGTCGCTCTGCTGATGGCGCAACAGCCACGGCGAGGCCAGCAGGCTGAGCAGCACCGTCAACACCAGCACCGCCACCGACGCCCACAGCGCCGGGCCGTAACCGAACTGGTCCGCCAGCAGCGCCATCAGCAGCAGATCAGCCAGCAGGATCCCCGGCCAGAAACGGTACGGGCTCTGCAGCAAAATGCCCATGCGCAGGCCGAACGGGAACAGCAGCAGCGCCTGCCAGGGCGGGTCGATCAGCGCGGTGCCGATCCCCCACAGGCAAAACGCGCTGGCGGCGTAGATGAAAAACAGCGCCAGCTGGGTGATCAGGCGCTGCGTCACAGGTTCAGCATCCGTCTCGCCAGCTCGACGTTATTGTTGATACCCAGCTTGGCGAACAGATTGGCGCGATGCACATGCACCGTCTTCGGCGACAGCCCCAAGGCGGCGGCGATCTCGCGCACCTCCTGGCCCTGCGCCAGCAATAGCGCGATTTCGCGCTCGCGGCGGGTCAACGGATCGACCCTCACCCGCGCCAGCTGCTGGGCGATTTCCGGCATCAGGTAGACGCCGCCGCCGGCGACGGTGCGCACCGCGGTGATCAGATCTTCCGGCTTGCAGCGCTTGGAGAGGAAGCCGCTGGCGCCGCGATCCAGCGCCATTTCCACCAGCGCCGGGTTGTCGTGCATCGACAGCATCACCACGCGGATGCCGGAGGGAATGTCCGCCAGCAGATCCAACCCGCTGCCGTCGGGCATCGAAATGTCGCAAATGCAGATTTCCGCCTCCAGCCCCGGCAGGCCGGCGCGCGCCTGCGCCGCGCTGCTGAACTCGCCCACCACCTGAATATCGGCCTCCAGCGACAGCAGCTGCACAAAGCCCGAACGCACAATGTCATGATCGTCGATAAACGCCACGCGCAGGGTCATGGAAATCTCCGGTTAGAAGGGGAAGTGCGCAAGTATACCGTATGCACACACCGGAATAATTGATGAAGAGAATGTATTGGCGGAAATTACCGGGTGCGCAAGGCTCCCGGCGGGAGGGATTACAGGCTGGCAGGCGCCGTTTTATTCTGCGGGAGATGGCACCAGTTGTTTTTATCCACGATGCCACCGTTCGGCGAGGTGTAACCGAGGCAACCGAGGACGGTGTCGAACAGCTCGACGTGACGGTGCGTTCTGCCGATGCGTTGCTGCGCCTGCAGTTGCTCAAAGGCGCTGAGGTGCTGCGGGTTCTCGAGGAACTTGTCCGACGCCCACACCATCATCGGCACGCGGAATTGCTCCGGCGGCGCCATTTCGCGCGGCGTGCCGTGCAGGTGCGTATTCTCGCCGATCGACTCGCCGTGATCGGCGGCATAGAACACGATGGCCTTCTTGTCCCGCACCTGGTCGATCACGTTACTGATAAAGCTGTCGGTATACAGCACCGTATTGTCGAAGGCGTTGATCAGCTGCGCCTTGGTGCAGGAGTCATCCACCCCCATGCACTCCGGCTGATAGCGCGCATAGCTGCGCGGATAACGCTGCGAGTACAGGTAGTGCGAGCCTTTGGTATGCAGGATCACCAGGTGTTTACCCTTCGGATAACGCGCCAGCGACTCTTTCATTTCGTCCACCAGCAGCATATCGTCGACCGCCTTGCCGTCGTTGCGCTTCTCGGACGCGATCATCTCGCGGAACGCATAGTTGTCCACTTCGGTGTTGTTGTAGAACCACACCTCACTCTGCATGGCGAACAGCTCGGAAGAGAAGCCCAGTTCCTTCATCACCGCGAACACGTTTTGCTCTTTCAGCGTGCGCTGCGGGTTGTCCTCGGTGCCGTCTTCGCGCACGAACATGCAGCGCAGCGACAGCTTGGTGGCGGTGTCGCAAGACTCGCCGCGGAACGCCACCAGATTCTTCTCTTTCGACAGGCGCGGCGTAGTATCGCGCTCGTAGCCCAGCATGCCCATGTGATCCCAGCGCGTGGTCTCGCCGATGATGAACACCACGTAGGTATCGTCGATGTCCGCCGGCGGCACATAGGTGAAGTGTTTGCCCGGATCGAACAGCGTGCTCTGATCCTGACTTTCGTCATAGCGGGTATAGGCGAACAGCCCCAGCGCCGACAGCCAGTTAGACGGCAGGTACGAGTGCGCCACCACGCCGCCGTAGCTCGGCAGATCGATGTTGGCGAGCTTCTCTTGCACGCTTTGCTCGTCGTCCAGCATACGCAGCGGCAGCCAGACCAGCGCCACCACCGCCAGCAAGACCAGCAGCGGTTTGATGCGATGACCGGGGGTTTTCAGCTGTTCGATCAGGGTGTAACGCAGGCTGTTTTTCCAGATCAGCAGCAGCGGCAAGGCGCTGAGCGCCACCATCCACAGCACGAAGTGCAGACCAACCACCTCTTTCGACAGATCGGTGTCGGTGGTCATCACCGACACCACGATGCCGTAGCCGATCACCACGTTGAAAAACGTCATGTAGTAGCTGGCGGCCACCGAAATCAACACCAGCAGCGAGGCGACGATGCGATAAAACAGCCGGCCGCCGAGCGATACCAGCCGCATGATGAAAAACGTAAACAGGACGATAGCGATGACTTCCGTCACCGCCGAAATAAGCTTAATTCCCTGAAGGCCGTGCGCCAGCGAATCAAAACGGCGATAGAAAACGGACAGGTTTAGAAATATGCCGATATAGATCGCTAACAATAACGATAAATTCTGCTGTGATAGCGATTTAACTTTGTTCATGTAACGCGGTGGCTCCGGGGACGGTGTAGCGGTTCTGACTCAGTCAGACACTGATTGCGGCTTCTGGTTCAGCCAACCGGCAATAAGCGTTATTTTGCGGGTAATAAGCAAGAGAATTCTCACAAAACGGACAAAATTTACCGTTTTTTTGAACGATTTTCAGGCAGGGTACGCAAGAAAATGGAGGGATAAACCCTCCATTTTTTCCAGATTTCGGCAAAAATCTTACTTAACGTTCAGAGTCACATCGATATTTCCACGGGTAGCGTTGGAGTATGGGCACACCACGTGCGCCTTTTTCACCAGATCTTCCGCCACGCTGCGCTCGATGCCCGGCAGCGAGATATCCAGCTGCACTTCGATGCCGAAGCCGTTCGGGATCTCACCGATGCCGACGGTGCCGTCGATCTTGGCTTCGGCCGGGATTTTGACCTTTTCCTTCGCCGCGACAAACTTCAACGCGCCGAGGAAGCAGGCCGAGTAACCGGCGGCGAACAGCTGCTCAGGGTTGGTGACTTCGCCGCCGGCGCCGCCCATCTCTTTCGGCACGCCCAGTTTCACGTCCAACACGCCGTCGGAGGAGGTCGCACGGCCGTCGCGGCCGCCGGTTGCGGTGGCGTGCGCGCGGTAAACCACTTTCTCAATAGACATCGTTCATTCCTTCTTGCTGGTTGGCGAGATGACTACGGCTTCCACGAGGTAAAGCCGGTCACATATTTATCTTTTGCGATTAAATCGTGCGCTACTTATTTTTGACACTTATTAACCAGTGTAGACCACCCGCGCCGTTCTTGCGTTCGGCGGCGGCGGGTCAAATCTGATCGATCAGGCTGCCGCGCAGCTTTTCCAGCTGCTGTTTGAGCGAGACGATCTCGTCCAGGCTGCAGTCAGTGGCGCACATCACCGCCTCGGGCACCGATTGCGCCCGCTCGCGCAGCGCGCGGCCGGCTTCGGTCAGGGCGATGATCACCTGCCGCTCGTCGGTGGTGGCGCGATAACGCACCAGCAAACCGGCGGTTTCCAGCCGCTTCAGCAGCGGCGTCAGCGTGGCGGAATCGAGGAACAGCCGCTCGCCGATATCCGATACCGTCACCCGATCGCGCTCCCACAGCACCATCATCACCAGGTATTGCGGGTAGGTGAGTTCGAGCTGACTCAACAGCTTGCGATAAACTTTGTGCAACGCCAGATTGGCGGAGTACAGCGCGAAACAGAGCTGCTGATCGAGCTGCAGCAGGTTCTTCGCCTTGGATTGTTCGGTCTCGGTGCTTTTCATGTGTGTGAATATAGATAGCGCACGATGTAATCGCAAGCTATTTCTTGTGAGGTATGCTACCTTTTTTTCATGCAGAGGATGCTCGGAGGGAAAGGAAATGACGAACACGCTTGCAGAACGCGCGCGCCGCTACGCCACCAAGGCGCATGCGGCCATCGATCAGCGCCGCAAATACACCGACGATCCGTACATCGTCCACCCGCAGGCGGTGATGGAGCTGGTGCGCAGCGTACCGCACACCGAAGAGATGCTGGCGGCCGCCTGGCTGCATGATACGGTGGAAGACACGCCCACCACCCTCGGCGATATCGACAGCCATTTCGGGCCGAAGGTGGCAGAGCTGGTGCGGATGCTAACCAACGTCAGCCACGCCGAGGACGGCAACCGCTTCGAGCGCAAAAACCGCGATCGACGCCACAGCGCCGCCGCGTCGCCGCAGGCCAAAACCATTAAGCTGGCGGATCTTATCGACAACACCCGCTCGCTGCTGGACTACGATAGCCACTTCGCCCAGACCTACCTGATCGAGAAACAGCGCCTGCTGGAGGTGCTGACCGAAGGCGACCCGACGCTGTGGCGCCAGGCCAGCCATATCGTTGAACAGGGGCTGCTCAGGTTGCAGCAGCCACCGCACAACGTGCCCGCCAGCTGGTTCGAACACGCCCGCCGGCGCTACCGCGAGAGCGACGCGGCCTGATCAGAAGGTCACCACCGTTTTCAACGCCGTCACCCAGGCGTCCTGCGTCTCGCTGACGCCCGCCGGGTGATGCCAGTACTGCAGGCCCGGCTGCAGCTGCAGCCACGGCGTGACGTTAACCCGGTAATACAGCTCCGCCGTCACCGAGTGGCCCGGCACCGGCCGGTAGTTCGGATCGTGATAATCGCTGATGCCGCTCATCTGGTTGAGATAACGCTGATTGTCTTTGTAGCGGTCGCTCAGCTTCACCACCGAGACGCCGAGCCCCAGCCAGTCGTCCGGCCGCGCATCGAACAGCCCGCGGTAACGGATGCCGGTCGAGGTAGACCAGTGCAGGTAGTTGCTGCGCTGATCTCCCAGCCCCAGGCTGTAAAACACGCTCAGGCCACGGTTGACGTCATCCGCATGGCGCGTCACCTGCTGGTTGAAACCGGTATACAGGAACCAGGTGCGATCGTGGCTGCGATAGCCCTGCGGATCGCTGGCGCCCGGCCCGCCGGACACCCCTTCATAGAGATCGCTCTGGCGCGCGTTGGTGAACAGCACGCCCAGGTTATACACCCCCGGCAGTTGGTTGACGGCGTGAGTTTTCAGCTCCAGCTCCATCGGCAACAGGAAGCCTTTGCTGCCCTTGGTGGACCAACTCCAGGCGTGGCTGCGGCTGGGGGCGCTCGGGTTCTGCTCCATCACGCCGCCCTTGAGCGTCAGGCCGTCGGTCAGCTTGTATTGCAGCGTGCTGCCCCAGTAATGCACGTTCCAGTTGTACCAGGTCAACGAATTAGCGGACTTGCCGCCGCACAGCGTCAGCGTCTGAAAATCGCAGGGGATGATCTGATCGAAATCCTGCACCTTGTTCATCATGCCGATGCGCCACTGCAGCCGGCGATCGAGGAAGGAGCGGCTGAAGGTCAACCAACCCAGCCGGGTAATCGACTGCCCGCCAAAACTCTCCTGCGACAGATCGGTCAGGCCGACGCGCGGATCCTGCAAGCGATCGCGGGTCAGGTTGTTGTCATGGTTGCGGTTGACGATATTGCCTTCGATCGCCGCGTCCGGAATGCCGGTCAGCGCCTGCAAATCCTGGCTGAAGGTCAACGAGAACTGGTCGATGTAAGACGCCTGTTTATCGTGGTTGTAACCGCCGCCGGCGTTATACGACAGCTGGCTGAGGTAGCCGAGATTATAGTGGAAGCCGTGATCCTCCAAGATCGGCCTGATCCCCAGCATATCCCCCAACAGCCCGGGCTGCGGCGGCTCAAAGCCGAGCGCCACCCCTTCCCATTTGGCGGTGGGGGCTTCGACGTCCTTGCCGGTTTGCAGCGTTTCCGCCTGCGCCTGGCTACAGAGCAGCGCCAGCGCCGCCAGGGTCATGGAACGAGGTAATAAGCTTTTCATCATTATTATATTTCTCCGCATAACGGCTGACTGCGGGCAACAGCATTCCCTGGGAGAGAATTTCCCATCATGAACAGCAGCGAATAACGTTAGGTTAACGCCCGGCGTTTGCCGCCGGGCTTAGAGGCTAGCGCCGGTCTTTCAGGCTGGCGCCGTTGCTGTGGATCACATCGCGATACCAGTAGAAACTCTTCTTGCGGCGGCGCTCGAGGCTGCCGTTGCCGGCATCGTCCCTGTCGACGTGAATGAAGCCGTAGCGCTTCGACATTTCCGCCTTCGAGGCGCTGACCAGATCGATCGGCCCCCAGCTGGTGTAGCCCATCACCTCGACGCCGTCGTCGATCGCTTCCGCCACCTGCACCAGATGGTCATTGAGGTAGTTGATGCGGTAGTCGTCGTGGATGCTGCCGTCGGCCTCGACGCGATCTTTGGCGCCCAGCCCGTTCTCGACGATGAACAGCGGCTTCTGATAGCGGTCGTACAGCACGTTGAGCAGGTAGCGCAGCCCGATCGGGTCGATTTGCCACCCCCACTCCGAGCTGGCCAGGTGCGGGTTCGGCACCATATCGAGAATGTTGCCGCGCGCCGTCTCGTACTGCGCCGGGTCGGCGGTGACGCAGCCGCTCATGTAGTAGCTGAACGAGATGAAATCGATGGTTTCGCGCAGCGTTTGCCGATCTTCCTCGGTGATCGCCACCTGAATGCCGTTTTCACGGAAGAAGCGCTGCATATAGGCCGGGTAACAGCCGCGCGCCTGCACGTCGCCGAAGAACAGCCAGTCGCGGTTTTGCCGCTGGGTTTCCAGCAGATCTTCCGGCTTGCAGCTCAGCGGATACAGAATGCCGCCCAGCAGCATGTTGCCGATTTTGCCCTCCGGCACGATCTCGTGACAGGCCTTCACCGCTCTGGCGCTGGCCACCAGCTGATGGTGGATCGCCTGATAGATGGCGCTCTTGTCGCTCTCCTGCGGCAGGCCGACGCCGGTGAAAGGCGCGCGCAGCGACATGTTGATTTCGTTGAAGGTCAGCCAGTGTTTGACCTTGTGCTTGTAGCGTTCGAACACGGTGCGCGCATAGCGCTCGAAGAAATCGATGGTACGCCGATCGCCCCAACCGCCGTAGTGCTTCACCAGGCCGTAAGGCATCTCATAGTGCGACAGCGTGATCAGCGGCTGAATGCCGTACTTCGCCATCTCGTCGAACAGCCGATCGTAAAACGCCAGCCCGGCCTCGTTCGGCGTCTCTTCGTCGCCCTGCGGGAAAATGCGCGTCCAGGCGATCGAGGTGCGCAGACACTTGAAGCCCATTTCGGCGAACAGCGCGATGTCCTCCGGATAGCGGTGATAGAAATCGATCGCCACGTCCTTGATGCCGCTGTCGCCCGCCGCGCGCGGCGTAATGGCGCCGAAGATGCCCTGCGGCTGCAGATCGGAGGTCGACAGCCCCTTGCCGTCGGCCTGATACGCGCCTTCTACCTGGTTCGCCGCTACCGCGCCGCCCCACAGAAAATGTTGCGGAAACTTGCCGTTCATCGCTTGCTCCTCAATTAGCGTAATAAAGTCAGCAGCGGCGCCTGTTCCTGCACCGGAGACAGGCCGCTGGTCAACACGTCCACGTAGTCATCGCTGTTGCTGATGATGATCGGTGTGGTGGTGTCATAGCCGGCGGCATGGATCGCCGCCTGGTCGAACTCGATCAGCAGATCGCCCGGGGCAACCCGCTCGCCTTCCCGCACATGGGCGGTGAAATGCGCCCCGTCCAGCTTCACGGTATCGATGCCGACGTGGATGAGAATCTCCGCGCCGTCGTCCGATTCGATGCCGATGGCGTGTTTGGTTTTGAACAGCGACGCCACGCTGCCGCTCACCGGCGCCACCACGCGCCCCTGCTGCGGCGCGATCGCCACCCCTTTCCCCAGCAGGCCGCTGGCGAAGGTTGCGTCGTTCACCTGATCCAGCGGCACGATGTCGCCGGCGATCGGGCTGAGGATGGCCTGCTTGCGGTTAAGCGGCGCGGCGGCTTCAGGCTGCGCCGTCTCTTCCGCCGGTGCGACGCCGAACAGATAGCTGGCCAGCGCGGCGAACACGAACGACAGCAGGGTGCCGCCGATCGCGCCCCATACCGTGGCGTCGATGCCGCCGCCGGGGATGATCTGCGCGAAGGTGAATACGCTCACCAGGCCGAACGAGTAGACCGAGGTATGGAAGTAGCCGATCACCGCACCGCCCAGCGCGCCGCCAATGCAGCCGAAGATGAACGGGCGTTTGTTCGGCAGCGTAACGCCGTATACCGCCGGTTCGGTGATGCCGAAAATCCCGGCGCCGATGGCCGAAGCGGACAGCGCCCGCAGCTTGGCATCGCGGGTGCGCAGCATCACGCCCAGCGTGGCGCCGACCTGCCCCATCACCGCCGGCAGCAGCAGCGGCACCATGGTGTCGCGCCCCAGCACGCTCAGGTTATTGATCATCAACGGCACCAATCCCCAATGCAGACCGAAGATCACGCACACCTGCCACATCGCCCCCATAAAGGCGCCGGCGATGATCGGGTTAAAGGCGTAAATGCTCTGATAGCCGTTGGCCAGCAGGTGGCTGAGCCAGGTCGCCGCCGGGCCGATCAGCAGGAAGGTCAACGGCACGGTGATCGCCAGGCACAGCAGCGGCGTGATGAAATTGCGCAGCGCGCTGTGGATCACCCGGTTAAACAGCGGCTCCAGGCGGCAGGACACCCAGGCCGCGAAGATGATCGGGATCACCGACGAACTGTAGTTGATGAAGGTCAGCGGAATGCCGAAGAAGTATTCGCGCACCGCCCCCGGCTGCTGCGCCGCGTCGAACGCCGCCATCATCAGCGGATGCGTCAACGCGCCGCCGATCGCCATGGTGACGAAGGGGTTGCCGCCAAATTTTTTCCCGGCGGTGTAGCCGAGCATGATCGGGAAGAAGTAGAACAGCGAGTCGCTGGCGGCGAACAGCATTTTGAAGGTGCCGCCGCTCTCCAGCAGCCAGCCGCAGGCCAGGCTCAGCGCCAGGAAGCCTTTCAGGATCCCCGAAGCGGCCATCACCCCGAGCAGCGGGGTAAAAATACCGGACACCAGATCGATAAATCGGCTGAGCAGGTTGTCTTTTTTGCCGCCCGCGTCGTCGCTCGGCGCGCCCTCGGCCAACCCGCCAACGCGGTTAACCGCGTCGAACACCTCCGCCACGTGGTTGCCCACCACCACCTGGAACTGGCCGCCGCTCTCCACCACCATGATGACGCCGGGGTTTTTCTTCAGCGCTGCCGCGTTGGCGCGAGTGTCGTCACGCAGCTTGAAACGCAGGCGGGTGGCGCAGTGCACCAGGCTTTTCACATTGTCGCGGCCACCGACGCCGGCCAAAATCTCACTGGCTAATGTGTCATATTTCATACGGTTATCCTTAGACTTCGCGTTCTGCCTCTCCCCTCCCCGCACTGGCCTGGCGCTGAGGCGGAATTCGGCGCAAAAAAAAACCTAAACCTCGCGGCCTCTGCCCCATCGGGGAACAGAAACGCGAGGTTTAGGTTTTGCCTGCCGTAGCAGTAACAACCCTAAATCGGTTGAGTTATGACGTTAACACCGCGGATTTTGCCGGGGCAAGCCTTTGCGCCGGCAAATTGCCGAACTGTGATCGCGGGGGCAAAACGACCTCAATGCGCGAAATAATGCATGCCGCCATCTACCGGGATCACCGCGCCGGTGATATATCGCGCGAGCGGGGAGCAAAGAAACGCCGCCAGATAGGCCATGTCTTCCGGTTCGCCGAAGTAGCCGATCGGGATATGTTGCGCAATAAACGCCTGGCGTGCTTCATCGCAAGCGTATAAGCGCTCGCGGATCTGTTCACTGTTGATGCGCCCCGGCTGTAACGTATTGACGGTAATCCCCTGCGCAGCCACATCGCCGGCCAGTCCTTTGGCCCACAGATGCAATGCGCCCTTGGCGGCGCTGGCGGCGCTCAGGCTGCGCGGCTCCATCGAGCCGCTGATGTTGATAATCCGGCCCCAGCCTTGCGCCTGCATGGCCGGCAACAGCGCCTGAGTCAATCTGCGGGCCGGCGTGAAGTTCAAAGCGAAAGCGTCATCCCAGCTGCGATCGCTGTCGTTCAACGTCGTGGGGTGAAACGCGCCGACCGCGTTGATCAGAATATCGACTGTCCCCACCTGGCACAGCGCCTGCGCCGCCAAACGGGCGAGAGCCTCAGGCTCGGTCACATCGGCAACGATCACCTGCGGACGCGCCGCCCCTTGCCGTTCCACCTCATCCGCCAAGGCCTGCAGCCGGTCACCGCGTCGTGCGGTGGCCACTACCTTGACACCTTGAGCGGCCAATACCCTGACCATGCCGGCACCGATCCCTTCGCTGGCGCCCGTGACCAATGCCGTGCGTTGCTGTAATTGCAAATTCATAAGAAACATTAATTGAATAATTCAATTTAAGAGGAAACGTTCATACATTGAATCACGCCGTTATTCGTGTGAACATTCCCGAAAATCGCATCATTAATGTGCAGGAATTCACCGATGTTTGACTGGCAGGATTTAAAACACTTCGTGGCGCTGGCGCGCACCGGTTCGTTGTCGGCGGCAGCGCGGGAGCTGGGTTGCGATCACGCCACCGTCGGGCGACGCGTAGCGGCGCTGGAACAGGCGCTCGGCCTGCGTTTGATCGTACGACTGCCGCGCAGCACACCGTTGACCCAGGACGGACAGGCGATTGCCGGGCTGGCGGCGGAGATCGAGGCGCAAAGCCAGGCTATTGCCCGTCATGCGCGCAGCGCCGGCGCAGCGCCCCAGGCCGGCGTGCGCATCAGTGCGCCGCCGTCGATCGCCGCGCATATTCTCGCGCCACGCATTGCCGCATTTAACCAGGCTTTTCCACAGATCGTCGTCACGCTGTCGGGTGAATCGGCGCTCGCCGAGCTGGATCGCGGCGAAGCCGACATCGCCGTGCGCATGGTGCGCCCGCAGCAGCCAGAGCTGCTGACGCAGCGCATAGGCATGATGCGCTACGCGCTGTATGCCGCACCGGAGCACGCCGCACTACCCGACGCGGCGCGCCGCTTTCTCGCCTATGACCATCACTACCAACAGCAGCCGCATCAGCAATGGCTGCAACAGCTGTTGCAGGGGCGTCCGGTGGTCTTTCAGGCCAGCGATCTGTTTTCACTGCAACAAGCGGCGCGTTCAGGGCTGGGTGCCGCCGTTTTGCCGACTTTCGTCGCCGATGGCGATCCGGATCTGGTCCCGTTGCCCACGGCCAATGCCGCGCCAACGCGCGAGCTTTGGCTGGTGACGTATCCCGATTTGGCGCGCACCACTGCCGTGCGCGCGGTGATGAATTTCCTGGTCGAAACGCTCGGCAAAACGTGCCCATTACCCGCATAAAGCATCAGAATGACTAATATAAATACTGGACAAAAGTCACGCGGGGGATTATTACTGGTCAACACTTAATCGAGAGTAGGGATGGCAGTCATCATGGTGTTGCGTACTGATGTAGGACGGATTCTGATCACCGGCGCCGGCGGCCGGGTAGCCACGGCGTTTCGTCAGGCAATGGGCGATCGCTACGCGCTGCGCCTGGCGGAACGCGACATCAGTCTGCTGAACGATCTGCAACCCGGCGACGAAGTCATCAGCTTCAACATCGCCGATCTCGACGCCTGCCGCGCGGCCTGCGCCAATATCGACACCGTGTTGCATCTGGCGGCCGATCCCTCCCCCGACGCCGACTTCTGCGGCTCGTTGATGGACAACAACATTCTCGGCACCTTCAATATCTTCCGCGCGGCGAAAGACGCCGGCTGCCGCCGGGTGGTGTTCGCCAGCAGCGCGCAGGCGGTGGAAGGCTACCCGCTCGACTATCAAATCCGCCCGGACGACGCGCCGAAACCGAAGAACCTGTACGGCGCCAGTAAAGCCTTCGGCGAAGGCATCGCCGCCTACTTCGCCCATCAGGAAGGGCTTTCTGCCCTGTCGGTGCGCATCGCCAACTTCACCAGCCTGAGCCCGGGAGATCGGCTCAGCGCCCGCGACATGAGCGCGTTTCTCAGCCATCGCGACGCCGCCGATCTGCTGGAGCGCTGCATTCGTGTCGAAGGGGTGCAATATGCGGTGGTGCACGGGGTTTCCAATAACCGCTACACGCGTTTATCGCTGGAAGAGACCCGTCGCCTGCTGGGTTACGCCCCACAGGACGATGCGTTCAGCCTGCTCGGCTTCGAATAGCTTGGGCGGAAAGGGAAACAACGCCGGGAGGCACCCGGCGTTGGGACAGCATTACGGTTTTTCGGCGATCTTGCGCAGATATTCGTTATTTTTAAACGCAATGATGATCATCTCGAACGCCACGCGCACGAACACACCGCCGACGATGATGCCGAACAGGCCACGGAAGAACTCGCCGTAGAACATCATGCCGATGCCGCTGATCAACACGCCCAACAGCGCCAGCCAGTAAACGGCGGTGATGATTTTTGGCGTCAGCATCGCGTCGAAGAAGAAGATATTTCTCATGTGGATCTTTCCTTAGGCAGGTCTTTCATTATCCCAGAGGCGCCGCACCGAGCGGCGGCCACTTATACACAAAGATAATGATAGCGGCTAAGAGTTGATGCCGAACAGATAAATGGGGGCGGGAGAGGATAAGCGTTTATGTTTTATGCGGCTAACGGCGTGCGACGGATAAAAAACCGCCGCACGCTGTCGCTTAGCCGTTGGCGTAAACGACTTTTGCGGCGGTGCGGCTGGTGAACAACACCAACAGCAGCGCCAGCCCGGCGATAATCGCCCCCATCACCGGCACGAAGCTGTAACCCAGACCGGCGGAGACCACCGCGCCACCGGCGGCGGCGCCCAGCGCGTTGCCCAGGTTGAAAGCGCCGATGTTGACCGAAGACGACAGCCCCGGTGCTTCGCTGGCCACGCGCATCACGCGCATCTGCAGCGGCGGCACCACGGCAAAGGTCGCCGCGCCCCAAATCACCATGCTCACCGCTGCGCCGATGTCACTGCGCGCCAGCAGCGGGATCAGCAGCATGATGGCCACCAACAGCAGCAAGAAGCCCTTCAGCGTCGCGCTCTCGGAACGGTCGGCGAACTTGCCGCCGAGGTAGTTGCCGATGGAGAAACCGACGCCGATCAGCACCAGCATCACCGTCACGAACAGCGGCGTCGCCTCGGTGATGTGCTGCAATACCGGCGAGATGTAGGTATAGAGCGTGAACATCGCGCCCGCCCCCAGCACGGTCGTCAGCAGCGCGGTCAGCACCTGCGGCCGCACCAGCACCGACAGCTCGCGTTTCACGTCAGGGCGCGCGCCGGCGCTGCCTTTCGGCAACGAGAACCACAGCCCCAGCATGGCGATCACGCCCAGCCCGGCCGTCGCCAGGAACGACATGCGCCAGCCGATGGTTTCACCCAGCCAGGTTGCGGCGGGCACCCCGCCGATATTGGCGATGGTCAGCCCCATAAACATGGTCGCCACGGCGCTGGCCTGTTTCTCTTTCGGCACCACGCTGGCGGCCACCACCGATCCGAGGCCAAAGAAGGCGCCGTGGTTCAGGCTGGTGATGATGCGCGACAGCATCAGGGTGGTGTAATCCGGCGCGATGGCCGACAGCACGTTGCCCAGGGTAAAGATCGCCATCAGGAAAATCAGCGCGCTTCTGCGCGCCCGGTGCGACAGCAGCAGCGTCATCAGCGGCGCGCCGACCATCACGCCGACGGCGTAGGCGCTGATCAACATGCCGGCCATCGGAATGGAGACGTCCACCCCTTTGGCGATGGTCGGCAGCAAGCCCATAGGAGAGAATTCGGTGGTGCCGATGCCGAACGCCCCCACCGCCAGGGCTAACAAGGGATAATTCACTTTCATGCAACAACTCCGGTTTACCGCTGCCGAAGCGCGGGAACAGTTAAGATGCCGAAAGTATGACATTGATCACAACAAAGATAAGCAGGCGGGAGGCTAAAAGACTTTTGCAAATTTGTTAAAAGTGCGGTGGGAGGGGGCGGGTATCGGCGTCCGTTACCCGGTGTGATAATGCGTGGCGGCCGGTTTACCGCCGCTTTTCTATCCACGCAAGAAAATCCATCATCCGGTCGACAAAGGCGGCGTCATTCGCTTCACCAACCGCATGTGCCAGCAAGTACGTCATGTCAGCCTGCTGTGCCGGATAGCGCGCCAGCAGCTGTTCGGCATAGTCGGTTAACGTTGTCGGCCAGAATGCGCTGCCCTCGGCGCGCAGCATGTTGGTGGCGCGGATCAGCTTTCTGGCCGCTTCGCGCTTTAAGCGCTTCTCATCCGGCACCGGGCTTGCCTGCAGCAGTAGCTGCTCCCGATAACGCACCAACACGGGCCGTAAATCGGCATTGACCGCCAGCGCGATGCGCCGATCGGGCCGAAACAGCGGAAAAGCGGCGGAAACGTCTTCGCCCCACAGGCAGCGGCAGTGATGCTTCAGCCAAAATCCCCAGGAATGGCAATGCTCAGGGTTCAACGCCTCCTCGACGCTGCCGATGTCAAAGTCGACCTTGCTCACGATCCGCTGCTCCAGCTGAAAAGCCTGCCGCCACGCCTCAAGGCGCTGCAACGCCTCGCTATCGGCCGGCTTGGTGAGCAACAGCGTGATGTCCAGATCGGACACGCCGGGAATGGCTTCGCCGCGCGCGACGCTGCCGTAGAGGTATATGCTGTGGATGAGCGCCGGGAATTGGCACGGTAGCCCCGACGTCAGCGCCTCCAGCAGCGGGATAAAAGCCTGCTGCAGCGGAAACGCCGTCACCGTAGGAATCAAGCCCACCTCATGCCCTTCCACTGCGCACTTTGCCCGAGCGCATTTCGATGTTCCGCTGCAGTTCGCGCAGCCCGCCGGCCAGGAAGCAGGCTTCCGCCAGCACGAACAGCGGGCCGATGATAAGGCCCGTCACGTCGTCCATAAACGCCGGTTTTCTCCCCTCCCAGAAATGCCCGACAAACTGAAACAGCCAGCCGATGACGAAGCCGACGATACCGATGCTCAGCCACGCCGCCGTCGACAGCGACGCCACCCAGGCGCCGAACCCGAGGCACAGCAGCAGCAACGCCAGCATCATGCCGCCAAGGCGCAGGCTCAGCCGCAGGTAATAGAGGGCCGCGACGATAACCACCGCGGTGGCCGGCGAAAACGGCAGCCATCCAGCGCCCCACGCCGGCCGGGAGAGCAGCGCCAGCAGGCTGACGACGATCAGCGGGATGCCGATAAAATGCGTGGCGATATTGCGCGCATCGCGGTGATAGGCGGCATAAGCGGCAAGTTGATCTTCCAGACTTCGCATGTTGACCTCCGAATGATGCGCGCACGGCCGAGCCGGCTCATTGCATTAAAGATAGCCGTATCGTTCAGCATAGGAAAATGATCAGGGATTGGCGATCACAGGAGTCGCATTTGGTTGTTAATCATGTTGAATTTATTGATTATTTTTAGATGCGATTTTGATTAATGCCCCCAATTGTGCCCCCACATGTTTTTCCTAGCTGGCCAACTGGCTGTGTTATGAACGCCTCAAGCCAAGGTTAAACTGTGCCCGATGAACATCCAAAGGTGTTAGCCAATGTTCTTGATCCTGCCAGGAGAAACCCTTCTGGTCATGACCTGCCCCCACGATTAGATACAACACTCAGTTAGTAACGTCGGAATCTTCATTCTCAGAATGACCCTTTCTCCAGCCCGCTGCAAATTCAGACGGTGTCTGATAATTCAGCGTGGAGTGCGGGCGGCATTCGTTATAATCCTGCCGCCAGTCATTAATAATTTTCCTGGCATGAACGATATCGCTGAACCAGTGCTCATTCAAACATTCATCGCGAAATCGTCCGTTAAAGCTCTCAATAAATCCGTTCTGCGTTGGCTTGCCCGGCTGGATTAAGCGCAACTCAACACCATGCTCAAAGGCCCATTGATCCAGTGCACGGCAAGTGAACTCCGGCCCCTGGTCAGTTCTTATCGTCGCCGGATAGCCTCGAAACAGTGCAATGCTGTCCAGAATACGCGTGACCTGAACGCCTGAAATCCCAAAGGCAACAGTGACCGTCAGGCATTCCTTTGTGAAATCATCGACGCAGGTAAGACACTTGATCCTGCGACCGGTGGAAAGTGCGTCCATGACGAAATCCATCGACCAGGTCAGATTGGGCGCCGCCGGACGGAGCAGCGGCAGACGTTCTGTTGCCAGCCCTTTACGACGTCTTCTGCGTTTTACGCCCAGGCCACTGAGGTGATAAAGCCGGTACACGCGCTTATGATTAACATGAAGCCCTTCACGGCGCAGCAACTGCCAAATACGACGGTAGCCAAAACGCCTGCGCTCCAGTGCCAGCTCAGTGATGCGCCCTGATAAATGCGCATCAGCAGCCGGACGGTGAGCCTCATAGCGGCAGGTCGACAGGGATAAACCTGTAAGCCTGCAGGCACGACGTTGCGACAGACCGGTCGCATCACACATCAACATCACGGCTTCCCGCTTCTGGTCTGTCGTCAGTACTTTCGCCCAAGAGCCACCTGAAGCGCCTCTTTATCCAGCATGGCTTCGGCAAGCAGCTTCTTGAGTCTGGTGTTCTCTTCCTCAAGCGACTTCAGGCGCTTAACTTCAGGCACCTCCATACCGCCATACTTCTTACGCCAGGTGTAAAACGTGGCATCGGAAATGGCATGCTTGCGGCAGAGTTCACGGGCGGGTACCCCAGCTTCGGCTTCGCGGAGAATACTGATGATCTGTTCGTCGGAAAAACGCTTCTTCATGGGGATGTCCTCATGTGGCTTATGAAGACATTACTAACATCGGGGTGTACTAATCAACGGGGAGCAGGTCAGTCAATGCGCACAAGCTCGAATCTCTCCACAAGAAAGTTAACGGCATCGGTAAGATTCACTCCCGCCTCTATGTGTTCCAGAATCTCCGTATCATCACTGAACGGTGTGTCGTTGATCGTCAGGCCGTAATGATGCTCTAAAAGGTATGTTAATAATTGTTGCCATACTTTGACAGACGATGGTCGTGACGAAACCGGCACGATGTTCGGAGCAGTTGAAATTTGCATGTTGGGTCCTGATAAGAAAGAGCTGAGAAGAGCGTTACCTGTCACCAGGCTAAGGATAAATAGTGATGTAAACGTAGCCACAGCTACCACAGGTATCTGCTATGCATGTAAACCCGGCAAGGTGAACTACTACTTGGTGTTGCTGGCGCGGGTTTAGCTCGCCAGTACGCAGCAGATTTTCAAGTTGTTCTGTGAGCGCAGAGAAAGATCGCTCTAAATCCCGCAGCTGCTCAGGGGTAAAGCTCCCCTTCAACCCGGCCCTGTCTGCCAGGTAATGCAGCCGGTTGCCTTCCTGAATTAATCTGGCACCAAAACGTGGAACAATATCGCTTTTTAGCCCCCATTCATGGGCTGGTGTTAATGACATGAAAACCTCCCTTTAAAGCAAACCAAGTTCAGCAAAAGACACCACCCCGTTTCCCACCACAAGATGATCCAGCACGCGCACTTCCACTAGTGCCAGCGCTTTCATAATCCTTTGAGTAATATGTTTGTCCTGTTGACTGATTTCTGTCGTGCCGGACGAATGGTTGTGCGCCAGAATGACCGCAGCGGCGTTATGTTTCAGGGCTGATTTAACCACTTCGCGGGGGTGCACTTCGGTATGGCTGAACGTGCCGGTAAACAGTGTTTCTCGCTCCAGCAGGCAATGCTGATTGTCGAGATACATCACGATGAAGACTTCCCGCTCCAGGTGAGCCATCTGCAGTTGCAGCCAGGTTTTTGTGAGGCTGCTGGAGGTAAATGACTCACTCGGTTGACGCTGGTATTTCTCCAGCAGACGTAATGCTCGTTGGATGACTCGCTGCTCGTTTGCAGGAAATACCGGGGATAAATTGATCGTAGACATGGTTGCTCCTTAGAAAGAAAAGCCCTTCCGAATCTTCGGAAAGGTGTTAAGGAAAAATGGTGGAAGGGATCATGAAGCAAGCTGAAGCATATTCTCAGCCATCACCCAGAGGGCCCGGTTGAGCTTCACATCACCGTCAATACCTTTCACTGCTCGGGTATGGGCGCGCTTTCCTTTGGTTGTTCTCCCCGAGAGCCCGCCTTTGATCAGGTTTTCCTGAATACGCTGGTAAGTGGTCCAAAGGTCGTTGCTTTCGTCCTGCCAGCGGCGTGGGGAAAGTATCTGCGTCTCTGTCACCGGTTGGTGCTCCTCACCGAAGCGATATGCCAGCGCAGCTTTCGCCATCGCCTGCTGAGCGGGCGGCGGTAACAAAAGTGACTGCATGGCATCGCGTTTCTCTTCTACACGGTCAAATATTCCCAGTACTTCGTAGGCCCCTTCGATGACTTTCTCTACTACGTTGCCTTTATGCGGCACGCGCACTTCGCCAAAACTCTCACCGCAAATCAGCCCATTTTGGCAAACTGCTCTGAATAACCCCGGTAGCATCTGATATGAGCTGGAGCCATCGTGGCTATTCAGCAGAATAATTTCGGGAACCTGTTTGCCAGTAATCTGGCCTTCACGACGCAGGCGCAGCATGTGCTTCGTATGCTCTCGTTTGCTCTGGTCGCGGACTCTGGTCTGGCACGCGAAGAATGGCTGGAAACCTTCGCGTTGCAGGTTATCGAGAAGGGTAATTGTCGGGATATAGGTATAGCGATCACTACGGGATTCATGTTTTTCTTCGCTGAAGACACTGGGCACATAATGAGCCAGTTCGTCGCGAGTTAACGGGCGGTCACGACGAACAAGGTTGACTGCACCAAAGCGGCTGGCTAAACGGGTCATAGTTGATTCCTTTTAAAACGGACATAAAAGCCACTCCAGTAGAGTGGCATTGGATGGAAGATAAAATGTTCAGGGAGAGGCTGGTGGCTGGCTCTGCTGTGGCGAGAGTTCTCTGTCAGGTAATGCCGGTGGTATTTGCTTTTCGGCTTGGTGATGTTGTAATCGCCGCAGAATAAAGGGTTTACTGTACTTGAAGTATCGAAGACACCATTCGTACTGAACGACTCGCCTTATGTTCAGAGGTAAGCGTTCATACGCTTTGCTGCACACCGATAAAACAAAGGCATCATCATTGATTCTGTCCTCTGCTAGTGCAGCCAGCCCTTTGATAAAGGAACGCTTCAGCTTTTGTCGAGAGTTAGCTTCCCGGTGGGCTTCGAAAGGCGATAATACGTCTGGTACAGGTGTTAGAACACAAATCGTGTTGCCTGATTGGGACTTTTCAGGCAAGCGTGGCGATTTTTTTTATGAGTCTTATCAGGCTATAGGTCATCAGGCTGGCCCCTATTGTCTGGCATACGACCGACTTACTTCTCAGCAGTGTGAGCCCTGCGACGCTGAAAACAACGGGCCAGGTCAGCCCAAATGATTCTGCATCTGGCGTTGTATCGTCCGGGGATTTTTTAGTTTTCATAGGTTGATCCAAAAGGTGTCCGGTACCGCAGGAAGCTTATACCGGACTGGAAGAGTAATTAGGGGAGATCGACTG
The DNA here is from genome assembly GCF_002935055.1 of Serratia sp. SSNIH1. Taxonomy (NCBI): domain Bacteria; kingdom Pseudomonadati; phylum Pseudomonadota; class Gammaproteobacteria; order Enterobacterales; family Yersiniaceae; genus Serratia; species Serratia sp. SSNIH1. The sequence goes on along the minus strand of NZ_CP026383.1, from coordinate 573,189 downwards.
AGGCTATTTCCTCAGAAGCGTTTGTGGGACCACTGTAGACGCCGACGTATTCATTTTGAGGGAAGATAATTACTGCATTTTTCTTCGGATCAAAAGAGCAACCACTTAATCCTTCAATTGCGGCGGTTTTCCCGGAGCTTGTGTTTTTGACAATCAGTTTGTTGTCTGCACAGTTGCTGGCTTTAACAAAAATCACCACATAACCGTCCTGCTCTGCGACGGTTTCAGCGGACGTTGATTTTGGCCCAGAGCTACGTTCTTTCTGCCCGCTTGCCCGATCGCTGCTGTAAGGAATATATTGCGCAGCATCATTCCGCATGGTCGGTGGATCATTGTTCAGACCAAGATATACAGGACAACCGGAAGCACCCACCTCGCAGCTCTTTTCGACGATAGCACGTGACGGCCAGCCTTTTGTGCCGATGTAGGCAGCACCGGTTTCATCCAGGCAATAGGTTTCCTCCCATGAGTAATTTTTATTCTGCCCCGGCATAGTGCGGGTCGTTACGAGACAAGTCAGAGCCTTAACCGGTTTACTGTCGTAGCGGATAAAGTTCTGTTCAAGCGGTGATGCTGCGTACAATAAAGGAGAGATATTCGCTGTAGCCGCCTTGCTCTGTGCATCCGCGCTGAAACCAGATTTATTGTTGAGTTTTACGCTGACTGCCGCATCGTTCATTTCGCGAAGCATTTCACCACCGCCATCTGTCAGAAAGAACGTGTAGCGTTCTGGATGAATATTACCGGGAATGGTGATGGCAAAGCTGAAGGCCGGGAGCGAAAGCGTACAGAGTAAAATTAGGCGTGAAATGAATGTCGCCATATAAAGATATCCTTACTGATGATTAACAATGCGGGAGCATGAGCTACCGGATGGGGTGGTTAATGGCTGATGCAGTCTTCCCAGTTAAGGCCCTCCAGAGCGTCCCTGAGCCCTGCGGTATTGAAGGGGTGAGATACGGATTTATTCATCCGGGTGATTTCAATTTGCCCATGGCTGTCTGTGTTTTTGAGCGCTATAAAAGCCGCCTCATCCGGGGGGTAATGAACTGCATTGATATTGATTCCCATAGCTTCTTGCCCATTATCTGGTATATACATTGGCTTCTTATCTGACCCGCTGTAGCTCACTATCAAATGACTGTCCCGGCAGGTGAGCGTCATACGCTCTCCGGCGCTATTGTCGGCGTTAAGTTCAAACTCCATCGCATTGACAGTGCCAAACCAGTTGCCCCATTGCTGCTCCGGGCCCATTGCATGCACAGCACCACTGAACAATGCTGCGCCGAAAAGAAGTACAGACGTAATCTTCAACATAGAGATTCCTTACTATTGTTTTACAAAAGAAAAATGGCCTTTTGTTGTATAAAGGGCCATTCGATGGTATGCATTTTGTCCGGGGCGGGATAATCGTTATTACAGATCAGTTTCCAGGAATTGATCGTTATTATCTATGAAAATAGCGATCAATAACTTATTATCAATAGGAATTGACTATCATTATTTGAAGTATCGATCGGCGTTGTAGATCAATGCGGTGAGACATTCCAGAAACTGTCCGGAATGATCTCACCGTGGTAATACAGGTCTGAAAAGAAATGGGATGGGTCAGAACGCGGGGGATGCTCAGTGTTAGTCCTTGTCACCTTCCATCATCGCTTTTTGCAACCTCGTCCAGATTCTTTTTGAGGTTGAGCCCGGATTTTTATCTGGCATCGCTCCCGAGTGTTCATCAATGCGAGGTAATTTCCCCATACGTTTCAGGACTTCCCCAATGGAAATATGCGTGACCTGGCCGTCGCTGGAATTATCAGCGGGGGTGTCGTGCTGCGCCTTTGTATTATGAGCCTGACAGTCCTTTTCTTCCTTTTTCGTTATTTCATTGACCGGAGTATATTGGTTATAAGACTGTATTTCCGGTATGGAGGACATATTACTGATAGTAGCAAGTTCGGTAAGTGTTGTGACTGTCAATGGTACAGAAACGGGATTCGGTGCTGATGTTTTATTCTTTACCCGGGCACGCAAAGATGCTTTTCTTTCTCTGGTATCAGAAGTTGCTCTGTACTGATGTACCTGCCATGCCTTTTTAAAACGTTGAATAAACAATTCATCTTTTAAAAACATATAAATGAACAAAAAATAAAACTTAACAGCCATGTATTTTTCAAAGGAGCCTGACGGCCTCAGCATGGACAGCATACTGCGGTTGGTAAAAGATACCGGATTGATTTCCCCGGTATAATGCCCCTCACGATCTTTTCTCCGGGTATTCATTCGACTTCTGTCTTTCTGAATGTATTCCCAGGCCCAGTCGCATTTTTTCTTGTTTTTTTGGTGAAAGAGGGAAATTTATACTCGAAGGATAAATCTCTTCCCACTTGTTACGAATCTGGCGCATCAGATCGAGCCTGGCTTTGAGGGTCGCAGGCGCACGGTCAAAAAAATCCTCTATAGCAGACAGACGCTCTTTATTATCGACAGGATAAGCATCCAGTTCCAGTTTATTGTAAAGGGAATCATGAATGTTGGGATAGCGTTGATTCCTTATTCTACCGACTATAAAAACGTCCAACTCAAGCACTTTGAATGAATCGTGTATCTGGCTTTTGATAAACAGCCATGTGAAGTAGCAAGCATCAGGTGTTTTTTTTACCCAAGAAAATTCAGATGCGGGCATCTGGAGTGATTTAAAATCATTAAAATCTAGTGTGTAGATCCTCTTAACTTCATTATCTTTAATCAGTCGTACAGCCTGATTAATTGCATCTGCGGCGATTTCAATATTACTGCCAAATATGTCATCTGCATTGTAAATGTTTTTTGTTGTTGCCAGTTTATTGGTCAATATGGCCAGATCCAGATCAGACAGGTACCACAGGAATAATCTCAGGTCTCTCCTGTTATTTATTATTGCACTGTGCAGTGAATTTTCCACAAGTTACTTCCTGTTATACGTTTCGATTAAATGTCAACCATCATAAGGTTAGGTTTAAAAATAGTCAAAAAAGGAGATAAAAAACTAGTTATCTTCATAGCTATCAACATAGTTTTTTATGTAGTAAAAAATGTAGTACATGATTGTCCTGAAAGTCTCGTAGAAGAAGGGTTTTTACCATATTTATGGGTGTGATTTCAGCACGACTTCATGCTTCCAGTTTATCATAGTGTAACGACAGGGTGACTTCTGAGCATCTGCAGGAAAAGGTTGCAGCTTTCAAATGCTGCCCAGAACACTGGAAATGTAAAATCGTACATACGCGACCAATGACATGAAAGGATGCCGACCGGTGTCCTCCTGATACATTACGGAGACATGTCATGAGCACTATTAATATTCACGAAGATAAATTCGTTAGCATGCAGTTCATTACTGAACTGACAGGGTTATCTGATAAATGGTTTTATAAGCTGGCGCATGAAGGTAAGTTTCCAAAGCCGGTGAAGTTTGGTCGCAGCTCCCGCTGGATTGAAAGTGAAGTAAAAGAGTGGATCGAGGAGAAGATTAAATTATCGCGTACTGACTCTGTTGTAATCTTTAATGAGGGAAATGAGTAAGTCCTTTCCTTATGAAAAACATGCTAACTTCGGAGTGAATTCTAAATATAGAATGCGAATACATCCAAGAATGCATTGGTCGTTTAATACACCAGTTGTGTTGGTATGGTAATATATACTTGTTAGTACAATCTACTATACATGCGTAATATGCTCATCAACACCAAGTACTGCACTAAATAAGCAATCATAACTACCTGCATAAACTTCATTAATATCACATTAGTGATATATCTCATATAAGCTTATCAGCTAAACATGGCATTTACACTCTAACAATCTGAAGTGATATCACTCACATCCTTTAAAACATTATGGCATCAGCAATGATGCTCTTCATTTTGAGAAAAGAAACAATGAATAATATCTACACACTCAATATGGGCCATGCACCATTCAACACTCATTACTTACATCGATTGTCGAATGTCATTCATAACGCTGTGCGTGAACATCCAAGAACAACAGCCATTCGTGTTGACCTTCATGTACCCGATTATAAAGATACCGGCGATAGCATTTCTTGCATTATCGATATGAATAAAGGACTAATGTCCCGTTTTATTGAAGCACTTGATTCCCGTATACAGACATTCCTGAAGAGTAAAAGTAAAAATGGCATGAGAGTCTATCCATGCCATTTACGCTACGCCTGGGTTAAAGAAATCGATAAAGATAAAAGTGATAAACCACACTGGCATGTGGTGTTATTCCTCAATAAGGATGCCTTTCTCGGTCTTGGTGATTATACGGGGAATGATTATAACGTGGCCTCTATGATTCAGGCTGCATGGTTGAGCGCTTTAAAGCTACCGTTAGCTACTGAATACTTAACGCTGATTCACTTCCCTGATAAACCCTGTTATCACCTGAATATCAATAATCCTCCAGCCTACTCTGAGTCATATAACAGTTTAATGTACCGCCTTAGCTACCTGGCAAAGGAACGTACGAAAGTATACAGCAATGAGGAACGGTCATTTGGCTGTAGCCAGTCTTGATCGAACAGGGGCTGGTCAGGGTGTTACCGCCAGCCACATCTCTCAGTCACACACAAAGCCAGCTAACCATGCTGGCTTTTTCATTTGCTCCGGGGTTCATTATGAATTACTTCGTTTTAGCCACTCACGCCGTCACCGCAGAGGGTGAATGGGTTACACCAGACTCTGTTCAACAGGTTGATTTTGATTCATTGCAGTGCATTTACTGCAAACTGCAGATCGGTGTTCAGTTTGACCCTCTGACAACTACTAAAACGTTTGTGCACCTGCCAGGGCATATCAACAATGTCGCTCGGCTTAAAGCATGTCGATTTAACAAGCTCCATGCAGTGCAAGAGCAAACCACCTCACCACAAACAATACCTCCTCCACAAAAGCGCCTTCCACCGGCTAACACGTCTATGCGGCAATGGAGATGCTGCTGGTGCCATATCTGCTGGCATGGAGAGAAGATATGCCCTCAATGTGCTGACTGGCTTTATGCGACAGATGCGTAAAAGGCTGTACCGACTGCTTTGTACCAGAAGCAGACGTAGTGAGCTGCCCTCACTACAGTAAGTCTTAAATCCAAGTGTTGAACTCTTGCAATTAACGGCCGATGATAAGAAAAGAATAAAGTAAAATCGCTCAGAACCTTCGCTGTTAAATTTTATGAGCTTTTTGCCAGAAGAACGTCTTTCCAAAGCCTATGTAATGCATTTAGAGGGAGTTTTATGTATTTATCAAAACTCGGAATCCGCAACTTTAGAAATTTTGAGGCGGCTGATATTCCCCTGGCAGGTAATGTTGTGTTATTGGGGGAAAATCGTGTCGGTAAAAGTAATCTGCTTTTCGCAATTCGACTGGTTATTGATCCCACTCTGCCTGATTCAGCCAGGCAGCTTAAGCTGTCAGATTTCTGGGATGGCTGCGACCTTGAATCAAACCCTCAAATTGAGGTGCACCTTGAATTCGCCGATTTCGACAGTGACCCTTCCCTCTCAGCTCTGTTGACCGATTTTCGCATCGCAGAGGATCCTACCGTAGCAAGGTTGAGCTACATTTTTCGTAAAAAGGAAGAAGTCGATGGGGCTCCACGTTCGGGTGAGGACTGTGAGTTTATTGTTTTTGGCGGAGGTCAGGAATCGCGAGCCATACCTGGACGCGTCAGGCGGCGGATCTCCATTGATATGCTGGACGCGTTACGCGATGCAGAAGCACAACTTGCTTCTTGGCGAAACTCTCCGCTACGCCCCTTATTGGAAGATGCATTCTCTTCACTGAGCCGAGCCGATTTGGATCGCGTAGCAACTGAGCTTCAGGCAGCAACGGAAACCATGGAGAAGTTCCCATCAATTAAGGATCTCGAAGATTCTCTTCGTGGTGGCATTCTTGACTTGGCTGGAACTGCTCACGATTTAGATGCCCGCCTCCGTTTTGCGCCTGCTGACCCGCTCAGATTGATGCGTTCTATCTCTATGTTCATTGATGATGGAAAGAGAGGCATTATTGAAGCGAGCCTAGGTTCTGCGAACGTGGCTCTGATATCACTCAAGCTAGCAGAGTTTGCATGGCGACGTGAAAAGAATGAACGTAATTTCTCCCTGCTTTGTATTGAAGAACCCGAAGCACACCTTCACCCACAGCTTCAGCGCGCTGTTTTTGACAAACTCTTCAATAATGCCGACAAAGATCAGTCTTTGATTGTAACGAGCCATTCTCCCACGCTGGCAACCATTGCTCCTCTTCGTTCTGTTGTTCGCATTTGCAGGGATCCTGAAGGGCGATCCCGAGCTTTTTCCCTAGCCGATCTGCCAGTAACCAGTGAAGAACTCGACGACATTGAACGATATTTAACAGCAACCAGATCGGAGCTGCTTTTTGCTAACGGGGTAATATTTGTTGAAGGCGATGCTGAGGAGGTTTTACTTCCAGGTTTCGCACAGGCCATGGGGATCAATCTCGACCAGCTAGGGATCACGGTATGTAACGTAGCGGGAGTTAATTTTGAACCATACGTGAAGCTGGCAGCCAGCCTCGGACTACCTTTTTCCGTCGTAACCGACTGGGACCCACTGGATGGTACGAAACAACCGATGGGTAAAACCCGTTCAATTGGTATCTGGCAAGCATATAGTGATGTATCGGAAAAACTGGGAAAACTAACCCCAGAAAATATTAATTGGTTCAATAACAGTTCTTATGAAGTCTGTAAGCCTGTATTTGAAAGGATTGGCATTTTTTTAAACGATCAGACATTTGAAGTCGCTGTAGCCAATACGACAGGCCTCAAAGAAGCGCTGCTTGATATCCTCGATGAACAGGGATTTGGTGTGTTACGTTCATCAAGGATTGCTTCATGGCGTGCCGGTATAGCTCCAGACCCGACGCAACTTCTCGCGATGATATCTGACATAGGTAAAGGACGGTTGGCTGCCAAGCTGAAGCAAAAAGCACCTGGGCTTGCGCCGCCGGAGTATATTGCTTCAGCTATTCAATATGTGGTGTCGAATGTCTGACCGCCGCGCACTTTCAGAGGCTCTGAATGAGCTATTGCCGAACAGAGAGCAGTACGCTGCGGCCACATACCCCGGCCACTGCGTAGTTATTGCTGGGCCAGGCAGCGGGAAAACCAAAACACTTACGACTGCCATGGCACGTGCCCTGATTGAAGAGGTCGCTGACCCCCGAGGCGTGGCCTGTATTACTTACAACAATGAATGCGCTTCTGAACTTGAAGGACGTCTGGCATGCTTTAAAGTCATTGGCGATGAGCGGAACTTTATTGGCACCGTGCATAGCTTTGCATTAAATCAGGTTTTAATCCCCTACTCACGATGTATACCGGGTTTGCTGCCGGATGATTTTCGTGTGGCGACCAGAGATGAAAGTCGCGCGGCTGTTGAAGTGGCTTACCAGGCTAGATTCGGATCTGTCGGAGATCCTCATGCACGGTGGAAATTTGCAGAAGAGAAACGACGCCGGGATGTGAACCGACTCCTACCGGCTTGGCGGAATAACAATCCGGAGCTGGCAGATTTTATTGAAGGTTATGAGGCAGAACTTCGGCGCTTAGGACTGATTGACTTTGATGATATGCCACTCATCGCTTTTCGTATTATTAGCGAGCATGAATGGGTACGTAATGCTATCCGGTCGCGCTATCCTGTTTTGTTTGTAGATGAATATCAGGATCTTGGGCACGCTCTTCATGAGCTGGTTCTGCTGCTGTGCTTTAACGGTGGAATACGATTATTTGCGGTCGGTGATGCAGATCAGTCCATTTACGGATTTAATGGTGCAAATCCAGGGCTACTGGATAGTCTTGTTTCACGGGCAGATGTAAGACCGTTCCGTCTTCGCTTCAACTATCGATCTGGCGCGAAAATTATCAGGGCATCACTAGGGGCGCTGGGAGAAGACCGCGATTATGTTGGCCCCGATGGTAATCCAGAGGGAGAGTTAGGATTCCATGGAATTAATGGCGATTATGACGCACAGGCGCATTTTATCGCTCATGATCTAATTCCTTCGTTGTTTGAAAGAGGGTTTCATCCTGAACGCATCGGGGTTCTTTACCGGGCAGCCTGGCTTGGCGATAAAGTTGCGGATGAGTTCAAGGCCAGAAATATTGCCATAATACGTGCTGACAGTAATGCTCTCATTAAGCGCAATTCTCGTCTTGCCCGTTTCATCGAAGCCTGCAGTCAGTGGGTAACTGGGGGATGGAAAGAAGCCTCTCCACTATTTAACCTCTTACTGGGTCAGGCGCTCTTTCTTGTTTATGGCCGCCGCGCAAGCCGTGCTGAAGAACAATTACTGACCGTACAGCTCATCACTTTTTTACGAAACGGAATTGATAAAGCGGAAAGTGCTCACGAGTGGCTGAGACGTTTAAATGATGAGCTCATCACCGGCTGGATGGCTGTCTCACAGAACACTCAGCAGGAATGGGATGTCATCTCTGAGTTACTGAAACGAACCGATCCCTTCAGGGGACTGGATGTGGCTCTGGATATATTCGCTGGGAAAGTAGAAGGAACTGGACGCATCACCCTTAGCACTCTTCATAGTGCAAAAGGCCGAGAATTTGATGTAGCCATAATGTTTGGGGTAAATAAATATGACTTCCCGAGTAAGCGAGATCTAACTTCAGATAATGCCCTTCGCGAGGCCCGTCGCCTCTTTTATGTAGGCGTTACTCGTCCCCGAAAAGAGCTGCATATGGTTTATGAAAAGGGTAAACATTCACCTTGGATTGCCGAACTGTATCATCGCAGCCAGCAGACATAGAACCTTATGCATCTGACCTGCTCCCACTTTATTGATAAAGGCGAAGTTAGAGAAACCGCCATCTGGCTGTAAAACATTATGAATTTCTGCTTCTCCCTCACAGCAGACCTGCAGACCACTCAATCTGCCACTGCATGTCAGAAGCGGACGCCAGAATTATTGAAACATTCCAGATAAATCCAAACCCAAAACAGCTATTGAAATCAAACCGGCATAGCGGATACATTACGCAGGTTATTACCTTGTATCATCAGGATGCCGTTGACTGTGTTTATCAGCCGTGAAGTCATTTCCAGAATCGTGCTTATCATCATGGCTGTTGCCGTGCTGAGCAGTTCGCTTATGGCAAAACCACAGGCTGTGTACAACGTTCAGGATACAACCTCCATCAGTGACCATCAGCACGATAGCGATGAACCACTAAATGAGCACGATCCGCTGTTGTTCCACTCGCACGGTAATGTGCATCACCTCAACGCCGATCATTCCCACGATCTGAACAAACTATTCACGCTGACTGCTTTGCAGGCCTGGAACGCAGGCATGCGGGTGACGTTCGCGCTGAGTTCAGAACAAACCCTGCGGATGCCCCAGGCCACACCCGAACGCCCTCCGAGATCCCTGACTGCGTAATAACTTCCATTAATTCGTTATTATTCAATTTGTAAGGGTTTTTATGAATACCAGCCTTGATATGCAGGGCCGGTTGAGCGGTGGCCTGCTTTCAGTTCAGGCACGTTCGGCTTGTCTGTTTTTCTTGTTGTTATTGCTTTTCTACAGCCAGGGGGCGTCTGCCCACGGCGTGGCGGAAGGCGACAAAGGGTACATCCAGGAAATCACCGGGATTAACATCATCCCGTTTATCTACCTTGGCGCGAAGCACATGGTGACCGGCTACGATCACCTGCTGTTTCTGTTTGGGGTGATTTTCTTTCTCTACAAAATGCGCGATATCGGGCTGTACGTCAGCCTGTTTGCTGTCGGGCACTCCACGACGCTGCTCATTGGTACGTTCTTTGATATCAGCGTCAGCGCTTATCTTATTGATGCCATTATCGGTTTGTCGGTGGTCTATAAAGCGCTTGATAACCTTGGGGCTTTCCAGCGCTGGTTTGGTTTTCAGCCAAACACGAAGCTTGCGACGCTCATTTTTGGCTTCTTCCACGGCTTTGGTCTGGCGACCAAAATTAAGGAGTTCGAAATTTCTTCCGATGGCCTTTTCGTTAACCTGATTGCCTTCAATGTCGGGGTTGAGATAGGCCAGCTGCTGGCGCTGAGCGCCATCCTCATCATCATGAGCTACTGGCGGCAGACGGCGAGCTTTTTCCGCCATGCCTACACCGCCAACGTTGTGATGATGAGCGCCGGTTTCCTGTTAATGAGTTACCAGATTTGTGGCTACGTTTTAGCCTGAGGGAGAAAAGAGAATGTATAACACCGATTTACCGACCCGCGCAGAACTGCCCTCTGCGATGAAGCTGATGCAGTCGACTATCCTTGCCGCCATTGTGGCGCTTACGCTGCTGATTACCATCGTGATGCCATCAGAATACGGTATTGATCCGACGGGCGTTGGCCGTCTGTTGGGCCTTAAACAGATGGGTGAAATCAAAACGCAACTGGCAGAGGAAGCGGCTGCTGATAAAGCGGGTACGAGTCCACTGGCACAGCAAACAGCACCCGTAAATGAACGCCCTGTGCCGGACAACCCGCCGACAATCACGCAAAACAACTACCCGGAACTGAGCGTCCCGGCCACAACTCGTGCGCCGGAAGCGCCAGCCGCAGGAACTCAGCGCAATCAGCTGCTGATTACACTGAAGCCGAATGAAGCGGCAGAAGTGAAGATGGAAATGCGTAAGGATGCCCGGGTGGCTTACCAGTGGATGAGCTCTGGCCCAGTGAACGTCGATGCGCACGGCGATCCGGTTAACGCGCCGAAAGGGTTTTACCACGGCTATGGCAAGGACCGGCAGATAACCTCAGGGGATGGTGTGTTGCAGGCCGCTTTTGACGGGAAGCACGGCTGGTTCTGGCGAAACCGTGGTTCGCAGACGATCACGATCCAGTTGGATACCAACGGGGAGTACATGAGTATCAAGCGCGTCATCTGATTAATCGGGCCCGCATGATGCGGGCCCATTTCATTCATCCCGGCAATACAAGACTTTACACTCCAGCCTCTTACATCCTCCCCGGGGGGATGCTAATCTTTTTAAACCGTTGTGATTGTCCATTGAGAGAAGCATTCAGCGATGTACCTGATGTTTAAGCGTTCACCCCGTCATGTTCTGATGATTGTCATCATGGCCTTTGGCATGATGATGTCGTCGATGGGGACGTTTGCATCGCACGGTACAAACGGCCTGACAGGCTACGAGATGAATCTGCACGACGCAGAAGTCACCATGACAATGCAGGATCACTCTCACGATTCGGACATCCCTCAGTCTGGCCATGCTGGCCATCATCAGACAGACCATTTCCATGAAACCCCTGGGCAGCCGCCCTCTGTGGAGATCTCCCTCTCTCCTGTAGCAGACAGATGGTTACCGCTTGCCGATCTCCGTAGCCCTGTTAAGACCACGGACATCATTTATCGTCCTCCCAGCACCCGCCAAATCTGATCGCTGTTACCGGCAGCTGTTTGCTGCCCGGATTTAATCAACTTCAGATTTAGCGGAGAGGCTATGTATAAAGACTCTATCCAGGCGCGTCGCGAGATTGCGCGGAATTTCACTGCACTCAATTATCGTATCGATCCCCTGCACTGGCAGACGCTGTGCATGGGCGTTAATCGCGACCTTCAGGCCAAAAAATTGCGTCCGAACGTTCCGGTTCCTTCGCGGCGTAAAGTCATTCCGTTCCTGAAAATGATGCATCAGGAAACGGGCTCGATGCTCAAAGCGATCCTTGCCTTTGGCTTTGATGGTCCCTGGACCTCCAGCGGCGGCTCGTTTCGCCTGGCGCGAGAAATTGGGTTCGATATCGTTCACTACGCGAAGAACATTCACCACAAAAATGGCACCGTCACCTTCCTGGAAATTGGTGCTGCCTGGGCGGGTTTTCGCGCAGAAGAAGCAGCCAGCCATCAGGCGACAATTTCCGGGCTTGCTGAGGGCTTCAGGGAGCAGCTCGGGGAGAGTGCATTCCTGCACTTCACCAATCTCACGCCGTGGCATGAATCGCTGCCAAAAGGGGTGACAGAACACCCTTACGTGACGGCTGCCGGGCTGTGTGCCCTGGAGAACCGGGGCGTTCAGGCCGGTGAGGTCGATATTATCTATTCCCAGGCGGCGGCTTACTTTGAGCAGGATTACACGGCTTTCCTTCGCAGTGCAGCCCGACTGCTGAAAGGGGATGGTGTCTTAATCTTCAATCACGACCCTGTCCTGGCGAGTGCGATGGATGAAGTCGCCCGGGAACACGGGCTGCGGCTGGTCAGACGCAAACAAATGGGGGGAATGAATGGCGCGATTGCCCGCTATCACCGACTCCGTTCGTCCCCGATGAGCCGGATGGTCTTCCCTGGCGTTAATCGGGTTCAGGATGAAGAAGTGGTCTGTGAATCACTGGTTATGTCGGCGCTTCGTCGCAGCGTGGAGGTGTAACGCCCGATATGTTGACGCGTAGACATTTCCTCACCACCACAGGAGCATTGCTGATGACAACATTACTGCCGGGGGAAACCCTGGCAGCCTCTCTGGCGGAAAGAGTCAGTGAAACATGGCAAAAAATAATCACTCGTCGCTCTGCTCAGGAGACGATAACACCGGGCTGGATCTTGCAATCTCTCGGACTTCAGAGTGGCTCAACGGAATTGCGGAGAGCCATTTTTGAACTGGTCAGGCGAATACCCTATCAGCTCGGTTCATGGAATGACCAAAGCATGAGCCTGTTTGAGCAGGGTTTTGGCGATTGTCGTCATAAAGCCGCTGCGGCCGAACGACTGCTGGTTGCCGGTGGTATTACGGCAAGGCGAAAACTGGTGCAGTTTGACTGGGCTGATTTACCCATTCCTTCGGAAATACTGGCCATTTTGCCGCAAACACAGGGGTTTCATGACACCGTGATTTTTGAGTTAAACGGGAAAACATTCCTGTTTGATGCCACCTGGGATATCGCTTTGCGCGGTGCGGGCTTCCCTGTGATGTCTTCCTGGAACGGTAACTCTGATACCTGGTCAGTGACTTCCCGGATGTCGACACAGCAAACTGTACAGATGCCGCAGTCCGGGCGGGACATTTACAGCGCTAACCAGATGAGCTGGCCGCAGCGCGAGAAGACCATGGCGTTCAATCAGGCCCTGAACAGCTGGCTCGAAGACATTCGGGCTAACCGTGACGACTGGTGCACCATCATCCACAGCGACGTTGAGGCGACCCGGTTGAGCCTGAAAACCTGCCTGGGACTTCTGAGTTAACACCTTTCTCGTCAGGAGGGGCTGCGCAGGGAGGCGGCGATAACACCTTCGACACTCTTTATGCTGCTTCAGGTATAACGCTGGGATACCTGAAGCTTTTTTACGTCATGTACACGCCCAGTGAGCGCCGAGAGTCAGCGTATCCGGCATGAATGGTTTTCGTTAACAGGCAAGACCTGACAGGTTTTTTCTCTTGCCTTATCGTTAACAGACTAAATAGCACTCAGGGCCCTGTCCCGAGTAAATGCAGCACGATCCCGGCGGCGCAACACCCGGCCAGTGTCGTCATCATTCCCAGCTTCAGACGGAACAGCGCCAGCATGGCAACACACGACAGCGCAAGTGACCAGGGATCCAGGCTGGACAGTACCGGTACCTGCAGGACCATGCCAAAGGTGCGAACGACGCTGACCTGCGTGAACAACGTATGCAGGGCAAACCAGACGGAAAGGTTGAGTATCACCCCCACGACAGCAGCAGTGATGGTGGACAGCACGGCGTTGAGAGCCTTGTTATTACGCAATGCCTCAATATAGGGTGCACCGATAAAAATAAACAGAAACGAAGGAGTAAAGGTCACCCATTTGGCTAAAATGCCGCCCAGCGTCCCGGCCACTACCGGGCTGATTACTCCTGGATCGCGGAATGCCGCCATAAACCCTACAAACTGCACAACGCTAATCAGCGGGCCCGGAGTGGTCTCAGCCATCCCCAGTCCGATTAACATTTCCCCCGGGGTAAGCCAGTGAAAATGTTCAACAGCCTGTTGCGCCACATAAGACAGTATCGCGTAAGCCCCGCCGAACGTGAGTACGGACATCTTACTGAAAAATATAGCAATATGGGTATAAACGTTATCAACGCCCATCGTCACGACAAATCCCATCAGAGGCGCCAGCCATATCAGTAAGCCAAGGAGCGTCACTTTAATGGCTCTCCTGTGTGAAGGTCGTACGTGTTCGGGAATTTCCTGAGCAAAAGCGACATCAATCGCTGCCCCTGAATCATCCACTGCATCGGACTCGCCAGGGCCTGAACGGGGCTGAAAAGCACTGAACCCGGTTTTACTCCCGATAAATCCGATCAGCGCAGCTGCCGCAATAATGAACGGAAAAGGAATAGCAAACACAAATATCGCGATGAATGACAATACAGCGACACCGACCATAGCCTGGCTTTTCAGTGCCCGTCGACCGACTCGCATAACGGCCTCCAGCACTACAGCAAGTACCGCAGCCTTGAGGCCGAAAAAAAGTGCCTGAACAATGCCAATCTGACCATAGCTGGCATAAATCCAGCTCAGTGTCCCCAGAGCCAGCAGACCAGGCAGAATAAATAATATCCCGGCAGCAAGCCCTCCCCGGGTGCGATGCAGTAACCAGCCGATATAAACGGCCAGCTTGTGTGCTTCCGGGCCAGGAACAAGGGTGCAATAGTTGAGGGCGTGCAGGAAACGGGTTTCACTGATCCAGTTTTTTTCTTCCACCAGGATCCTGTGCATCACGGCGATCTGGCCTGCCGGTCCGCCAAAACTCAGAGCGGCAACTCGCAGCCATACCAGCAACGCTTCGCGAAAAGACACTCCGTGCCGTTCATATGCCGGTGTTTGCTGAGAGGGAAATACCGGGTCTGAAGAACTGCTGTTATTGATGTTCATGGCTATGATGACCTGTGTTGATGGATCCACACCGGAGGCTTAATGACCCGGCCTATCGTCGCTGGAGGCGCTTTTGCTGTAGGTCAGCAGAAGGCTGTCAAAAATGGGACAGGCCGCCTTCAGCAGTTGCTCATCGTCGGTGAAGGTTTCACGTAATCCCGCCAGAATACTTTCCACCCCGGCAGCTTCCGGGGGCTGGGCACCGCCGACATCAAGGTAATGCACGAGTATCCCGGTACGTGAAAGCCCCTCCTGTTCCAGAGAAAAACCAGCCAGCAGCACTTCAAAAGTTACCCTGTTATCCACATGACTGAATGTGGCCCCATCGAAGTCAAACCCGATAGCTCCGGCCGGACATTCCGCCGGATTGTCCAACCAGATAAATGTTGCCCGGGGATCAATAAAGCGCCGGATTAACCACGCACAGGCCAGTCTGTCCACCCAGGGACGCCGTCGCGTTGCCCAAACTCGCTGTTGATAATCACTTATGCGTAACTCCGGGATGGTACCGATCACCATATGTGGCTCATCAGGTGATAATATCCGGGAGCAGGCCAGCTCCAGTTCCTGGAGTGAATTGTCCGCCTGGCGCTGCGCCTCTCCCGGAAAGAAGTCGATGTCAGCAAGACCGGTAAACGATTTTCGCAGTTTGCGAACCAGTCTGAGAGTTTCCTGGACATTCCCCCCGGTCAGGGCTCCCTGTGCACGTGAGATCTCTACAAGCAGTACCGCAAAATCTTCACCACGATCGAAAAGATTGGCGAAACAGGAACCTTCAGGCTCTTCAGTATCAAGAACCAAAGCCATCCCTCCAGCATCACAGACATCCTTTGCCTGAGCATCCAGAGTCATCCTGCATGATTCTGTTTTAGGCATCAGATAGACACCATCCCGTAATACTGCCGCTCCGGACGCTTTAAGTGCGCGCCAGATCCGCATCCGGGCGGCGGAGTTTTCTGTCGGAAGTGACAGGATGAGAAGGAGGTATTTCATTTTCACTTACTACTCTCTGTTTAATGTTTCCTCACGCTTGAGGATTTATGTTGAATATATAACATAATGAAGAATACGCTACATATTTACAGTGAATAATTATAGAGCGGGCTCGCAGATGAAGTCTTTATGAGCTTTTAATCTAAGGTTAATGGCTGACGAAGGTCTCTTTTAATCCCCTCCACCAGGATAAAGCTTGTCATTTTTTTCAGCTCCCTCTATGCTTTCACTATCCCCCCCAGGGGGATATGAATTTAAGCCAAGAGATTGCCTGATGCTCAATATTCTTTCTAATCGTACCTACCGCCACCTGTTTATGGCACAGGTTATCGCCCTTATCGGCACTGGTCTGGCGACCGTTGCGCTGGGGCTGTTAGCCTACGATCTCGCCGGAGACAGGGCCGGGGCGGTTCTGGGTACCGCGCTGGCTATCAAGATGAGCGCCTACATTCTGGTTGCGCCGGTAGCGGCGGCCTTTGCCGATAAATTCCCGCGTCGCACCATGCTGGTAACGCTGGATCTGGTTCGCGCCCTCGTGGCTATGGCGCTGCCGTTTGTCACTCAGATCTGGGAAATCTACATCCTGATCTTCATTCTTCAGTCTGCCTCGGCGGCCTTCACGCCAACCTTCCAGGCGACAATCCCGGATATTCTTCCTGACGAACGCGAATATACCCGGGCGCTGTCTCTGTCACGCCTGGCCTATGATCTGGAAAGCGTAATCAGCCCGATGCTGGCGGCGGCGCTGCTGACGGTCATGAGTTTCCACAATTTGTTTGCCGGTACGGCGGTCGGCTTCCTCGCCTCAGCGGCTCTAGTTGTTTCTGTGACGTTGCCGAAGATGAAAGCGCTGACGGTCAACCGCAGCATCTATGACAAAACCACGCGAGGCATGCGCATCTTCCTGAAAACACCAAGACTGCGTGGCCTGCTGGCTCTCAACATGGCCGTGGCCGCAGCGAGTGCGATGGTTATCGTCAACACCGTGGTTCTGGTTCAGGCGGACTTTGGTCTTTCGCAGCGCTCCACCGCCATTGCGCTGGCCTTCTTCGGTGTCGGATCCATGGTATCAGCGCTGATTCTCCCCAGACTCCTCGACAAAATGAGTGACCGCATGCCGATGCTTGTCGGTACCGTGCTTTTAGTCGTTGGCCTGGGGCTGGGCATTTTCCTCAAGGATTACATCACGCTGGTTGTGCTCTGGGCGCTGCTGGGCGTGGGCTATTCGCTTTCTCAGACACCGAGTGGTCGCCTGCTGCGCCGCTCGTCCAC
Source organism: Serratia sp. SSNIH1 (assembly GCF_002935055.1). Classification (NCBI taxonomy): domain Bacteria; kingdom Pseudomonadati; phylum Pseudomonadota; class Gammaproteobacteria; order Enterobacterales; family Yersiniaceae; genus Serratia; species Serratia sp. SSNIH1. The sequence goes on along the minus strand of NZ_CP026383.1, from coordinate 556,013 downwards.
GGCTGAAGACAGACCGGCACTGTTTGCTGCCCAGTTCGCGCTGTCGCATTCATGCTGGCTGGTGACGTATCCGCTGGCAGGGTGGGTAGGTGCAACATGGGGAACACAGGCTTCATTCATCGCTCTGACCATTGTGGCCGCGCTGTCGCTGGTTACCGCCGTACTGATTTGGCGTCCTGAGCATGAAGTTTATGCCCAGATTCACAGCCACACCGATCCAGAAACACACAACGAATCGACCCATGAGCATGATTTCGTCATTGATGATGAACACCCGTCATGGCCAAAGAAAGAGAAGTAATTCCCGCAAAACAGACAATCAGGCAGGAGAGGATAAGCCGATAAAAAGTGTGACCATGGCGTTGATACACATTATCTTATCCCCTCCACCTGGAGAGGATAAATCATGACCGTTCACGCATCACACCCTGACATTATTAAAAGACTTAAGCGTGCCGCAGGGCACCTGAAAAGCACCATCCAGATGCTCGAAGATGAAAAAGCGTGTCTGGATATCGCCCAGCAGCTGCACGCTGTGGAAAAGGCGATAACGAATGCGAAGCGTACCTTAATTCATGACCATCTGGATCACTGCCTGGAGGATGCCCTTCATGCCGACCACCACGGGTCTGAAAGTACGCTTAGCGAATTTAAAGAGATAACCAAGTATCTTTAAGGCAAGCGAAACATGACTGATTTTTCTGCTCTTTTACAGCAAGGTGTGGCGAATGCCTGGCTGTTTATCCCTAGCGCTATTCTGCTGGGTGCGCTTCACGGACTGGAGCCTGGGCATTCCAAAACAATGATGGCTGCCTTTATTGTGGCTATCCGGGGTACGGTAAAACAAGCTGTGCTATTGGGCCTTGCGGCGACACTTTCTCATACATCTGTTGTCTGGTTAATTGCCATGGGTGGGATGTATGTCAGCAAGAAATTCACCGCTGAGTCTGCCGAACCCTGGTTCCAGCTGATTTCCGCCATCATCATTCTTGCCACGGCAGCATGGATGTTCTGGCGCACCTGGCGTGGCGAAAAGCTGTGGAAGATGGAGCAGGAAGAGGAACACGGCCACGGTCATCACGATCATGACGAAACCCGCATTATCGATACGGGCCATGGCAGCGTTGAACTCTCTATTTTCGAGGAAGGCCAGCCGCCTCACTGGCGCTTACGCTCGCTCAGCGGCAGGAAATGGGAAGCCCGCGATATCTCTCTGGTCACCAACCGGGGAACAGGGACCTTTTCACAGGTCTTTGATTTCGTCGAAAAAGACGGATTTATGGAATCGGCCCTGGCGATCCCGGAGCCGCACAGCTTCGATGTTCGTCTCTCTTTGGGCCATCGCGGCCATGTACACGATTATGATGTGGAGTTCCGCGAGCATGAACACGGCCACGATCACTCCGCGCTGGAGGGACTGGATGTTAATTCCCGCGAGTATCAGGACGCTCACGAGAAAGCGCATGCGAACGACATCAAAAAACGTTTTGCTAATCGCAGCGTGACAACCGGGCAAATTATTCTGTTCGGCCTGACCGGCGGACTCATTCCTTGCCCGGCAGCTATTACCGTCCTGCTGCTCTGCATTCAGGTAAAAGAATTTACGCTCGGTGCCGCGCTGGTACTGTGTTTCAGCATCGGTTTAGCAATTACGCTGGTTTCAGTAGGCGCAGCTGCGGCGTTCAGCGTTCGTCAGGCAACAAAACGCTGGAACGGCCTGGATACGCTGGCACGTCGGGCCCCGTACTTCTCAAGCGTACTGATTGCCCTGGTTGGCATCTACATGGGTTATCACGGCTGGATCGGCGTGACCCGCTGATTTCGCCTTACAAGACTCATCTCTGAACCCACCCACCGGTGGGTTTTTTATCTCTGAAGCCCGTCACATTTTCATCCCCCTACCGGGGATAGCAATTGAGCTTTCACAGGCGCTCATTTATCATCGAAGTATCCCCCCTGGGAGGATGTAAAATCATAAATGGAACCTGCTATGCAAAAACAATACTTCAGTCAGATTCGTCATCAGTTCGTCAACATTACCGGCATGTTGCTCACTTCATTCATCGCCATTCCTGCTCTGGCAGCGCAAGGGGGCTTCTCCGCAGAGAAAGAGCCCGTTGCCACTGAGCGCATGTACGCCGGTCATAAAGTTCAGCAGGAGAATGGTCAAAGCCGTATTCAGGCCGTTTCGTCAATGCACGAAGGGGCGTGGGTAACGCTGGAAGGCAACGTCATCAGCCAGCAGCAGGATGAGTGGTACACCTTCCGCGATCCAACCGGCACCATCAAAGTTCGCATTCCGCAGAAAGTCTGGAACGGGCAGCACTTCGATGCTCAAGATCTTGTGCGAGTGAGTGGGCAAGTTGTCCATCTGAGCAGTACAGCAACAATCTCAGTAGAGAGAATTAGCAAACCATGATGATAGATAATAATTTTAATTAAATTCAGTGGCATAGAGATTATGGAATTTTTTTATGAATATTTTGTTGTTGTTTTTGTGGTTGAGATGTACTCTTAAAAGAGCATTTCACAACAAATAATTCATGGAATTTTTATGGCGCTTATTGAAAAAGAAGAAGCTCACATCGCGTGCAACCCATACTTTCGCACTTTCACCTCAGTTATAAACAACGCATGGGAATCCTGGTTAGCTAACGATGTAGCTCGTCGCTTAGTAGATAAGCGCGCACGAGCATCTGTTTTGAGAAATGATGTACTTTTTTATCTAAAAACAGAGATTGAAGATTCAAAGCTTGATGGCATCAAGTACGTCAAAGTTCCACATCAGGAAGGATTTCTAATTGGTGATCGATACTTTGTGCGTGTTAAGAAGGGTAACAAAAGCATGCGTTCATCTAACTACCCTACTCAGCGAGCACTGGACTTTCACAACCCTGATGTTGAGCTTTTTGGCGGGCTGATACGGCTTGAGTTAATCTATATTCTTAGTGACGACGGTGTTGGAGTTGATAAAATCGTCCTTACACAAAGAAATGGAAAGTATGTGGCTTGGGCTTTAGACCTTACAGCCGAGAATGTATACAGCATTACGGATTTCGAATCCGAGCTGGATGTTGATGTTAATCAGCCCGAAACAACAGTACCTGTTGCTAAAACGGTCGTTCGTTCTAAGCGGGCAAGAAAGCAAGAGCCGAAGGTAGAAAATGGTCGTGGAGACTAAGCCAACAGCAGCCATACGCCCTGAGTTGATTGAGTTGCGTCGAAAAATGTTGGGCTTGAGCCAAAAAGAATTGGCTCAGCGCACATCTATATCTCAAGGTATGCTTTCAAAAATTGAACAAAATTTGAAGCCAGTTACTGAGGAACAAATCAGCATTATTGCTGAGGCATTATCTTGTCCGATTGCTTTTTTCACAATGTCTGAGAGGGTCTATGGTGGGCCCATAAGTGCCAGCCCGATGTATCGCAAGAAAGCATCTGTTGGTATGAAAGTGCTGGATAAACTTGTTTCAGAAGTGAATGTAAGAATTGCTCACATAAGAAAGCTTCTTCAATTTGTTGATTTTGAACCAGAATATTCTGTTCCTTACTATGACCCTGAGGAATATGAAGGAAATATAGAACAGGTCGCACGTAATGTCAGAACGGCTTGGCATATACCTCGAGGACCTATAAGAAATCTGGTTGAAGTACTTGAAAGAGCTGGAATTATCATAGTGGACTGTGACATGGAGGATACGGGGTTGTCTGGTTTGAGCTACAGCCTTGCCGGTCTTCCACGTTTGATATTCATTAACAAAAATCAACCGATGGATCGCTACCGGTTCACTCTGGCTCATGAGCTTGGGCACTTGGTTATGCATAATGCACCAAGCCCAAATATGGAAGATGAAGCTAATACTTTTGCAGCAGAGCTACTAATGCCCGCTGGTGAAATTTTAGGGCATCTCAAAGATATCAACATTGAGAAAGCTGCAGCTTTAAAACCATTCTGGCGTGTATCTATGGCAGCCCTTTTCTTCCGTGCCAAGCACCTTAACGCTATTACTGCTGGCCAAAGCGAATGGATATGGCGTCAAATGTCATTAAAAAGATACAAAATTGATGAACCTGTAAAATTAGCAATCAATGATGAAAAACCTACTCTACTGACAGCCATTATTGATCATGCAAAAGACGAATTAGGTTACGATAACAATGAGTTATCTGCTGTCTTTGGCCTTCATCCTTCTGAGGTTAAACAGCTTTATGGGTTCAACATTGAAGGCTTACATTTACGTCTCGTAAATTAAAAAAAAAGCCTGAGGATTTATTCTCAGGCTGTTGATTCAGCTAGCTAAATCAACATCAGCCTTGTTACGGGTGTTGAAAATGTAATCACCATACCACTGCATCATCTCTCTCCGCCCCTCCAAATACTGCGCATGGTTATATGTCCCACGTATCGCGTTCTTATCCACATGCGCAAGCTGTGTTTCAATCCACGCTGAGTTAAAGCCTTCTTCATGCAAGATGGTACTCATCGTGTGGCGGAAACCATGCCCTGTCAGCCTTCCTTTGTATCCCAACTGACCTGCTCCCCGTTGATTAGTACACCCCGATGTTAGTAATGTCTTCATAAGCCACATGAGGACATCCCCATGAAGAAGCGTTTTTCCGACGAACAGATCATCAGTATTCTCCGCGAAGCCGAAGCTGGGGTACCCGCCCGTGAACTCTGCCGCAAGCATGCCATTTCCGATGCCACGTTTTACACCTGGCGTAAGAAGTATGGCGGTATGGAGGTGCCTGAAGTTAAGCGCCTGAAGTCGCTTGAGGAAGAGAACACCAGACTCAAGAAGCTGCTTGCCGAAGCCATGCTGGATAAAGAGGCGCTTCAGGTGGCTCTTGGGCGAAAGTACTGACGACAGACCAGAAGCGGGAAGCCGTGATGTTGATGTGTGATGCGACCGGTCTGTCGCAACGTCGTGCCTGCAGGCTTACAGGTTTATCCCTGTCGACCTGCCGCTATGAGGCTCACCGTCCGGCTGCTGATGCGCATTTATCAGGGCGCATCACTGAGCTGGCACTGGAGCGCAGGCGTTTTGGCTACCGTCGTATTTGGCAGTTGCTGCGCCGTGAAGGGCTTCATGTTAATCATAAGCGCGTGTACCGGCTTTATCACCTCAGTGGCCTGGGCGTAAAACGCAGAAGACGTCGTAAAGGGCTGGCAACAGAACGTCTGCCGCTGCTCCGTCCGGCGGCGCCCAATCTGACCTGGTCGATGGATTTCGTCATGGACGCACTTTCCACCGGTCGCAGGATCAAGTGTCTTACCTGCGTCGATGATTTCACAAAGGAATGCCTGACGGTCACTGTTGCCTTTGGGATTTCAGGCGTTCAGGTCACGCGTATTCTGGACAGCATTGCACTGTTTCGAGGCTATCCGGCGACGATAAGAACTGACCAGGGGCCGGAGTTCACTTGCCGTGCACTGGATCAATGGGCCTTTGAGCATGGTGTTGAGTTGCGCTTAATCCAGCCGGGCAAGCCAACGCAGAACGGATTTATTGAGAGCTTTAACGGACGATTTCGCGATGAATGTTTGAATGAGCACTGGTTCAGCGATATCGTTCATGCCAGGAAAATTATTAATGACTGGCGGCAGGATTATAACGAATGCCGCCCGCACTCCACGCTGAATTATCAGACACCGTCTGAATTTGCAGCGGGCTGGAGAAAGGGTCATTCTGAGAATGAAGATTCCGACGTTACTAACTGAGTGTTGTATCTAATCGTGGGGGCAGGTCACAACAACTCAATCACCTGATTAACGCTTTCCTTTGAGATCGGCTTCGTACGATCATTGCGTCCGACGAATACAAGCGGATATAGCCCCGTCAAAGGCTTCAGGGACTCAAAGAGTTCAACAACCTGATCCGACATCGGAACGATGTGAGGCCGTTTCATCTTCATCACTTCAGCAGGGATTTCCCAGAGCCGCTTTTCAAAATTGATATCCTCCCAACGGGCAAAACGTAATTCCTGAGTTCGCACCCCAGTTAGCATAATGATTTGAGTCGCAGTCTTAGTAATAACGCTGCCAGTGTACCCGGCAAGATCCTTAAGAAAGTGAGGGAGTTCTTCGGCAGTCAGGAAAGGAAAATGTGTTTTCTTTGGTGTTGCAAGGGCTGTAGCGAGATCGGGTGCTGGATTGTATTCAGCGCGCCCGGTCACGATTGCATGGCGGAATACTTCACCGCAGCGCTGTCTGACTTTGCGCATCTTTTCTAATGCACCACGCTTTTCCATACGACGAAGGGTTTCAAGCAATTCCATGGGCTTAATTTCAGCTATGGGACGCTTACCGATGTAGGGGAAAATATCCTTTTCAAAGGTATCAATAATTTCATCGCGATAACGTAATGACCAACGATCCGCTCTCAGCTGGTGCCATTCACGGGCAATAGCTTCGAAGGTATTTTCATAGTTAAGTTTCTGAGCGATTTTCTCAGCTTTCTTTACCTCCCCTGGATCACTTCCAGCAGATAGTAGCTTCTTCGCCGCTTCACGCTTTTCACGTGCTTGAGCGAGAGAAACCTCAGGATAAACGCCGAAGGCAAGGCGCTTTTCTTTGCCCGCATAGCGATACTTTAAACGCCAGTAGCGAGAGCCGTTGGTGGTTACTTCAAGATAGAGGCCTCCCCCATCAGATAGCTTGTACGGCTTCTCTTTGGGCTTGGCTGTGTCGATTTGTCGGACTGTTAGCTTCATTGGGGGCATCTCAAAATGGGGCTATAAATCATGCCCCCCATTATGCCCCCAGAATGCACTTGATTCTGATAGAGACAGTTGACCTCGGGAGAACATAATCAGCATTAATTGCGGGTATTATAGGGGATTTACTTGAGACAGTGGAGTTCAGGAGAGGCAAATTGGCGGAAGATCACAGGAGTCGAACCTGCCCAGGACCGCTGGCGGCCCCAACCGGATTTGAAGTCCGGCCGCCCCACCGGGGACGAGGATCTTCCTTGGAGAAGGGAGAAGCAAGGCGCTGATTATAGCGCAGTTTGTTCGCTGCGCTAAGCGGGAAATCGTGCGGCCGCCGGCGATTCGGCGGCCAAGGAGAACTACTTCAGGAAATCCTTCACGTCCAGCAGGATGAACTCGTTGTCATCCGCCATATTGGGCTGGCGGCTGGAGGAGAACGGGAAGTTGTTGTCGTTGCCGACGATGATGTGGTTAGCGTCCACCACGTCCACGTTCTCGATGGTGAAGAACGGGAAGGTCAGCACGCCGTCGTTCAGCGGCTTGCGCGCCAGCTTGTTCGGATCCTGAATGTTCATCAGGTCGATATAGCCCAGTTTCTCGACCGGTTTGCCGACGTTGGCGTCCGAGAAAGCGATTTTATATACCCGCTTAAACTTGGCCACCTGGCTGAAGCAGTTGTCGGTCGGCGCGCCGGCGGCGCAGGCTTTATCCGGCGTGCCTTCGCCGTTGTCGCGCTCGATCACCAGCCCGTGGGTGGCGTCGATCATGTTGAAGTCGCCGATGGCGTTCTGGTTGTCTTCCAGCACGTACTGCCAGCTGCGGCCGGTCCAGGCCTGCTGTTTCACGTCAAACTCCAGTACCCGCAGGTAGCGTTTACCGCCGACGTTCTCGAACTGCTCGCCGTCCCACAGCGCCCCTTCCAGCAGCGGGTACAGCTTGCTGCCGTCCGGCGAGGCGGCCATGCCTTCAAAGCCTTTGGAGCGCGCCACCTGGAAGTTCTGCTTGCCGTCCGGCGCGCCCGGCAGGGTCAGCGTCGGGTTGTCCGGCGATTTCACCACCTTGCCGTCCACCTGGGTGTCGAACACCGCCAGCACCTTGCCGTTCAGGTCGGCCTTGATCAGGTAAGGCCCAAACTCTTCACCGATCCACAAGGCATCGTCGGCAAACTGGAAGCTTTCAGGATCGAAATCGCTGCCGGTCAGATAACGCTTCTCGGTGCTCTCGTTGATAATGTGGAACGGCACCTTTTTATCCGGATCGTGCAGGAACACCGTCTTCAGCGGCGCAACCGTGCCGTCTTTGAAATCGATCTTGTAGTGGTTGAGGTACAGCATGGCGTCCGGCGAGTTGGCCTTGCTGCCGAAACCGTTGTCGGTCAGCACCCAGTAGGTGCCGTCGGGCATGTGTTTGATGCCGGAGTGGCCTTGCAATGGCTGGCCGTCGATCGGCAGGCCGAGGCCGGTCAGGCGATCGGCGGATTTGCCCGCCACGCTGCCCAGCTCGGTGACGCGTTTGCCGCTGGTGTACTTGCCGCTCTGCTGCAGATCGCTCGGCGCGTCCTTCGGTGTGGAAACGGCGGATTTCACCGGCAGCAGCGCATGCCCGGCCAGCGTCGCTTGCACCCGCTGCGCGTCGGCCCACAGGTTGGCGCTCAGCGCCATGCAGCCGACCAGCAGCGCCAGCCGGGTTTTGGTGTTGTGCATGTCATTGTCCCTTTTCGTTGTTATCGCCCAGAAATAAAAGCAACGTCACTATAGGGAGCGGCAATGACAGAAATATTATTCGGCGAACGCCCGCCGGTAGCTGTGCGGATGGAAGCGCCAGGTGATAACGATCAGCACCACCACCAGCAGCGCGTGGATCTGCCAGTCCAGCACGAAGCCGCCGCTGTAGTCGCGCAGCAGGCCGGAGAGGTAGGGCGTCACGCCCGCCAGCAGGAAGCCGACGCCCTGCATAAAGGCCACCAGTCGCCCGGCCGCCGCCGGCTGGTGCAGGTGATCGAGCGCCAGCACCAGGCACAACGGGAATGCGCCGCCCAGCCCCAGTCCGGAGAGCAGCACCCACAGCCACGGCAGCGTCTGCGGCAGGTAAATCAGGCCGATAAAGCCGATCAGTTGCATCATCAGCGCCAGCAGCAGCAGCGGCCGCCGGTCATGATTGCGCGCCAGCGCCGGCAACAGCAGCGCGCCCATGACCTGGCCGAAGGTCATCAGCGCCAGCAGCGAACCGCTGGCCTGCGGCTGCCAGCCGAGCTGCATGTAATACGGCGGCAGCCACGCAATCAGGCTGGTATAGCCGCCGTTGATCAGGCCGAAATAGGCGCCGAGCAGCCAGGCGCGCCGGTTGCGCAGCAGGCTTGGCCCGCGGTTTTCACCCGCCGCGCTCAGGCGAGACAACCCGCGGCTGACCGGCCACCAGGCCAGCAGCGCCACCAGCGCCGGCAATGCCCACCAGGCCAGCGCGCTGTGCCAGTCGTGCCCCGCGCTCATCAACCACGGGGTGATCGCCGCGCCCAGCCCGCCGCCGCCCATCAGCGCCGCCGACCACAGCCCGGCCACCAGCGCCATGCTTTTGAGGAAATGATGCTTGATGATGCCGGGCATGACCGCCTGGATCACCCCGATGCCGAGCCCGCCCAGCACCGCGCTCATCAGCAGCTGCACGCTGCCGGGGGCCAGTTCGCGCCAAAGCGCGCCCAGCCCGATCGCCAATAAACTTAACGCCACGGCGCTGCGTTCGCTGAACAGCCGGTTGATGGCGCCACCCGCCAACGCCATCAGGCCCATCATCAGCACCGGCAGCGTGGTCAGCAGCGCCGCGCCGCCAAAGCTCAGCCCGGTGGCCTGGCGCAGCGTCGGCAGCAATGGACCGATCGAGGTCAACAGCGGCCGCATGTTCAGGCCGATCAACACCAGCGCCAGCAGCAGGGGATTGAACCAGCGGCGCGAAGAGGATGAATTAACAGAATGATTTAACAAGGTATATTCCTGGTACTGCAAAATGAAGAGTGCGGTGTCACAGCGCGATCGCCGCAGCGTTGCGTTACTGTAGGCAACGCCGCTAGTATTGGGAAATTAAATAATAAAATAGCCAACAGTGGGAAAATGAATCGCTACCCGATGTTCAATCCGCAGCTGCTGCTCAGCTTCGTCGCCGTATGCGACAGCAACAGCTTCACCCGCGCCGCAGAGCGGGTGTTTTTGTCGCAGTCCACCGTTAGCCAGCAGGTGCGCCGGCTGGAAGAGATGCTGGGCAAGCCGCTGTTTGAGCGCTCCTCGCATCAGGTGCTGCTGACCGAAGAAGGCGTGAAGCTGTTGAGCTACGCACGCCGCATCATCGCGCTGAATGAAGAAGCCCACGACGCGCTGACCGGCATCTGGCGCGACGGCGTGCTGCGGATCGGCATGCCGGAGGATTTCGCCGTACCCACCACCGAGCTGCTGGCCGACTTCAGCCGCGAACACCCGCACCTGCGGCTGGACGTCGCCAGCGGCCTGAGCGCCGATCTGCACAGCGCCTACGCGCGCGAAGAGCTGGATCTGATCCTGGTGAAGCAGCGCCGCCGGCAACCGCCGCGCGCCGCGCGGCCGGAACCGCTGCTATGGCTGGACAGCCTGGCCTTCCCGGCCATCGAGCAATCGCCGGTGCCGCTGGCGGTATTTCCGCTCAGCGGCCTGTACCGCGACGAGCTGTGCCAGGCGCTGGACAACCTCGGCAAACGCTGGCGCATCGGCTACAGCAGCGCCAACCTGGCGGCGCTGACCGCCGCTTCCGCCGCCGGGCTGGGCGTCACCCTGCTGCCGGCCGGCTGCCGTCTGCCCACGCACCGGGTGCTGGGCGAGGCCGAAGGATTACCGCCGATAGACAGCTTCGAACTGGCGCTCTACTACCGCGACGGCGCCCCCGCCGCCACGCTGGCGCTGGCCCAGCGGCTGGCGGTGTTTTGCGGGTTGAAATAAACGCAGGCAGACGCCGATCATTACCAAATCGAATAGTCACCAGTGGCAAATGTCGCTGCCAACCGGTCGGTTCCTCTCCTAAATTGGGGGATGTTTCACCCCTCACCTCTGGATTAAGGAACCGAACGTGGAAAACCCTCAACAACCGGGCCGCAGAGCCTTCCTCAGCCAAACCGGCAAACTCACCACCGCCTGCGCGGTGATCGGCCTGACGGGCGGCATGGCGCAGGCCGCGTCACCGGGCGACGGGCAGTGCGCACCGGCACCGATGACCCTGACCGATCGCCACTACTGCCTGAGTGAGGTGCGGCTGGAAGACGGCTTTGAATACGACGGCGAAACGGTGATCGGCACCCGCACCGCGCTGTACACACTGGAGATCAAAGACGGCAAGATCGCCGCCATTCACGCCGCCAACGCCTCCCTGCCCGCCGGCGTGCCCCGCTATCAGGCGCAGGGCCAGCTGCTGCTGCCGGCGTTCCGCGACATGCACATCCACCTGGACAAAACCTTCTACAGCGGCCCATGGCAGGCGCCGCGCCCGCGCCAGGGCAAGACCATCATGGACATGATCGCGCTGGAGCAGACGCTGATCCCGAAACTGCTGCCCACCTCGCAGCAGCGGGCGGAAAACCTGATCGCCCTGCTGCAGTCCAAAGGCAGCACCGTGGCGCGCAGCCACTGCAATATCGATCCGGTCAGCGGCCTGAAAAGCCTGGAGCACCTGCAGCGCGCGCTGGAAAACCACCGGGCGGATTTCAGCTGTGAAATCGTCGCCTTCCCGCAGCACGGCCTGCTGCACTCCAGGGTCGATGCGCTGATGCGCGAAGCGATGCAGATGGGCGTGCAGTACGTCGGCGGGCTCGATCCGACCAACGTCGACGGCGCGATGGAGAAATCGCTGGACGCCATGTTCCAGATCGCCCTCGATACCGGCAAAGGCGTGGATATCCACCTGCATGAAACCAGCCCGGCCGGGGTCGCCGCCATCAACTACATGATCGCCACCGTGGAGCAAAACCCGGCGCTGCGCGGCAAGGTCACCATCAGCCACGCTTTCGCCCTGACCACGCTGACGCCGGGCGAACTGGCGGAAACCGCCACCCGGCTGGCGGCGCAGCAGATCATCATCGCCTCCACGGTGCCGATCGGCGGCCTGATGATGCCGCTGCCGCAGCTCAGCGAGAAAGGGGTGTTCGTGATGACCGGCACCGACAGCGTGATCGACCACTGGTCGCCGTTCGGCACCGGCGACATTCTGGAGAAGGCTAACCTGTATGCCCAGCTGTACCGCGGCTCCGACGAGTATCACCTGTCGCGCGCCATGGCCATCTCCACCGGCGGCGTGCTGCCGCTGGACGATAAGGGCCAGCGCGCCTGGCCGAAAGCCGGCGACGCCGCCGAGTTCGTGCTGGTCAACGCCAGCTGTTCCGCCGAGGCGGTCGCCCGCCTGCCGGCGCGCAGCGCCACCTTCCATCAGGGGCGTCTGGTGGCCGGCCAGGTGAGCAAAGCCTAAGGTCGGTCCGCTGTTGTCATCATGATGGCCGTTTTTGGCCTTCTGCCAGAGTAAGGCGCGGCGCAAGATAGTCGCTACACACACTGGCGGAGGGCCGAAAATGTCACAGAGCGCGTTATTGATCATCGATGTCCAGCAATCATTCCAGCACCGTCCATTCTGGCAGGAGGACGATCTGCCGGCGTTTCAGCAGGCGCTGACCCGCCTGATCGCGGGCTGCCAACAACGCGGCGCGGCGCTGGTCGATGTGCTGCACGTTTCGCCGCAGGGGCCGTTCTCGCTGGCATCAGGCCACGTGCAGCGCCTGCCGTTCCTCACCCACCAGGCGGATATCACCGTGCATAAGCATGTGCACAATGCGCTGACCGAATCCGGCCTCGACGCCTGGCTGCGCGAGCGGGATATCAACCACCTGATCGTCTCCGGCATCCGTACCGAGCAGTGCTGCGAAACCACCACCCGGGTGGCGTCCGATCTCGGTTATCGGGTGACTTTCGTCACCGAGGCGACGCTGACCTTCCCGATGCGCCATCCCGACGGTGAAGTCTTTACCCCCGCGCAGCTGAAGCGGCATACTGAAACCGTACTGGCCGATCGTTTCGCCCGCATCGCCAGCGTGGATGAGACGCTGGCGCAACTCGCACAGGAGTAACCATGTCGCAGGCCGTCTATTTTCTGCTGTTGCCCAATGTGCTGTCGCTGGACGTCAGCGGCCCGGCGGAAACCCTGCGCCTCGCGGGGCAGTTCAGCCTGCGTTATCTCAGCCCGGTGCCACAGATCGTCTGCTCCATCGGCATGACGCTGAGCGGCCTGCAGCCGTTGCCCGAACGCCTGGAAGACGGCGCCATCCTGGTGCTGCCGGGCGTCGGCGATTCGCAGCGCTATTTCGCCGGGGAAGAGGCCGAGCAGGCACGTCGCTGGCTGGCGACGCTGCGGCCCGATCTGCAGCAGCAGCGCATCACCCTGGTGTGCATCTGCTCCGGCGCGCTGCTGGCGGCGCAGGCCGGGCTGCTCGACGGCTATCAGTGCACCACCCACCACGACGTTATCGAGCGTATCCGCCGGCAGGCGCCGGCGGCGCAGGTGAAAGAGAACCGTATCTTCGTCGAAGATCGCGGCGTCTACACCAGCGCGGGCATCACCACCGGCATCGATTTGGCGCTGCACCTGGTCCATCGCCACTGCGGCTCCGGCCGGGCGCGCGACGTCGCCCGCGATATGGTGGTCTATTTCCGCCGCGCCGGGGACGATCCGCAGCTGTCGCCCTGGCTGCGCTACCGCAACCACCTGCACCCGGCGGTGCACCGCGCGCAGGACGTGATGGCCGCCGAGCCGGAGGCCGACTGGTCGGTGCCGCAGGTGGCGGAAAAAGCGCACGTCAGCAGCCGCCACCTGGCGCGGCTGTTTCGCAGCCACGTCGGCATCAGCGTGCGGGAATATCATGAGCAGCTGCGGTTGGCGGTGGCGCAACAGCGCCTGCAGCAAGGATATGGGTTGGAGAAGGCCGCGCTGGCGGCCGGCTTTTCTTCCGGGCGACAGCTGCGCCGCGCCCAGCAGCGCCAGCGCTCGCCGCTATGACACCAGCCGGCGGGTATCCAGCCGCTGCAGGCCGACAGACAGCAGCAGGCTGAGCCCCAGCGCCACGCCGAATACCCAGAAGATATCCAGCAGCGGGTGGCCGGTGAAATCCAGGTGCCGGCTACGCATCACGTTGACGATCAGGGCGTGAAAACCGTAGATCGCCAGCGAGTGGCGGGAGAACGCGCTCAACCAGCCGATCGGCTGCGGCAAACAGTGTTTCACCCACACCAGCAGCGCCACCGCCGCCATAAACACCAGCGGGCCGCTGTAGATGTAGTAGGTATCGGCGAAGTTGCCGTTGATGAACAGCTGGTGCTTGGTGCCGCGCGCGATCAGCGCCACGCACAGCGCAAATCCCAGCGCCGCCAGCCAGCCCACGGCGCGCCCGCGCGCCTCCATCATGCCAATCGCCCGCCCGGCCAGCGCATACAGCAGGTAGTAGAAGGTGTCGCCGTAGATATACAGGTTAACCGGCAGCAGGTGCACGTTGCCGAAGGCCAGCTTGTCGGTATTCGGGTTGGCGATCGCCGCCAACACCACCAGCGCAGCGGCCAGGTAACGGCGCGACACCGGCTTGACGCTGATCAGCGGCGACAGCAGGTAAATCACCGCAATGGCATAGAAAAACCACAGATGATAGAACACCGGCTTTTGCAGGATGGCGCGCAGCGACGGCCAGAAGCCGATCTTGGTAAAGGCCGCGATATAGATCAGCGCGATGGCGCTGTAGAACAGAATGCAGCAGGCGATACGGGTGAAATGCCGCCGGCCGGCGCTCTTGTCGCCGAAAAACAGGTAGCCGGAAATCATGAAAAACAGCGGCACCGACACGCGCGACAGCGAGTTCAGCACGTTGGCGATATCCCAATTGTGCAGCCCTATCGCCGCGCCGTTGGTGACGTAATAGGTGGTGGCGTGGATCATCACCACCATCATGCACGCCATCGCCCGCAGGTTGTCTATCCAGCCGATTTTCTCGCTCAAACGCTCGCCCGATCTTGTGTCATATTGATAGGTTAAGAAGAGGTTATCGGGCACGGCGTTCGGCGACAACCCAAAAGCGAAATATCAGAATGCACTTAAACAGCACCTTATTATTGCGAAGGTGAACAATTGGCGGCAAAATAGCCGCCACAACTCGCTCAGTTTGCGCTTCCCGCCCTGGCAGTTCCTTTTTCTCTTTTACTATCAGTACAATAATATGAAAACGACATTACCACCTGCGGCACGTTTGGGCCGACAGGCGCTTTTATTCCCTCTTTGTCTGGTGCTGTTCGAGTTCGCCACCTATATCGGCAACGATATGATTCAGCCGGGCATGCTGGCCGTCGTGGCGGATTTCAACGCCGGCGAAGAGTGGGTGCCCACCTCGATGACCGCCTATCTGGCCGGCGGCATCTTCCTGCAGTGGCTGCTCGGGCCGCTGTCGGATCGCCGCGGCCGTCGCCCGGTGATGCTGGCCGGGGTAGCGTTCTTTATCGTCGCCTGCCTGGCGATCCTGCTGGTCACCACCATCGAACAGTTCATCGCCATGCGTTTCCTGCAGGGCATCGGCCTGTGCTTTATCGGCGCCGTCGGCTACGCCACCATTCAGGAGTCGTTTGAAGAATCGGTGTGCATCAAGATCACCGCACTGATGGCCAACGTGGCGCTGATCGCCCCGCTGCTCGGGCCGCTGGCCGGCGCGGCGCTGATCCACGTCGCGCCGTGGCAGAGCATGTTCGTGCTGTTCGCCGCGCTGGCGGCCATCGCCTTCTACGGCCTGTGGAAAGCGATGCCGGAAACCGCCACGCTGCAGGGCGAGGCGTTCTCCGCCGCCAACCTGTGGCGCGACTACCGCCAGGTGCTGGGCAACCGCCGCTTCCTGTGCGGCGCGCTGGCGATCGGTTTCGCCAGCCTGCCGCTGCTGGCCTGGATCGCCCAGTCGCCGGTGATCCTGATCAGCGGAGAGTCGCTGTCGACGCTGGACTACGGCCTGCTGCAAATCCCGGTGTTCGGCGCGCTGATCCTCGGCAACCTGACGCTGGCGCGCCTGACCGGCAAAAACAGCGTGGAGCGCCTGATCAAGCTGGGCGCAGGCCCGATGCTGCTGGGGTTGCTGATCGCCGCGCTGGCAACCCAGTTCTCCAGCCACGCCTACCTGTGGATGACCGCCGGCCTGAGCCTGTACGCCTTCGGCATTGGCCTCGCCAACGCCGGGCTGTACCGCCTGACGCTGTTCTCCAGCAACGTCAGCAAGGGCACGGTGTCAGCCACCATGGGCATGCTGAGCATGATGGTGTTCACCGTCGGCATCGAACTGGCCAAGGTCGCCTACGTCTGGGGCGGCAGCGGGCTGTTCAACCTGTTCAACCTCATCAGCGGCCTGTGCTGGCTGACGCTGGTGGCGCTGTTCCTCGGCAAACGCCGCAACGGCGACCCCACGCCGCAGCCGACCGGCGCGGCTTAAACGCCACGATAAACGCCGGTCCGGTTTCCCGACCGGCGTTTTTTATGCGGCTTCAGCCGAGCAGCCCCCACAGCGCATACCCCGCTCCCACCACCGCCACTACCAACAGCAGCAACGCCGACAGGACAGAGATCGCCCGCCGCGCGTGCTGCAGCGCCGTTCCCGACAGCAGGGTGATATAGGCCAGCAAGATGGCGAAGTCCGCCAGCACCCACAGCGCGGTCAGCAGCGTCAGGCTGGCGCCGATCGAGGGGGTGACGGCGATGAACTGCGGGAAAAAGGCGACGAAGAAGACAATGTCTTTGGGGTTAGCGATGCCCACCAGAAAACCGCTCAGGATCGCCGAGCGTTTTTGCGGTGGCGCAACGGGCTGCGCATCGGGGGTTCGCGCGGATAAATCCTCATACAGCGAGACAATCGCCATACGGCCGATAAACAGGCAACCCAGCAGGCCTACCCACTGCAGCATGCGCATATCCACGGCGAACAGCCCGGTGATAATCAGCGCGGCGATGCCGATCAGCAACAAGGAGGCCCCGTTGCTGCCCAGCGCGGTCAACAGCGCACGCCGGGCGCCAAAGCGCGCTGCGGTGTTGGCCACCATCGCCACCACCGGCCCCGGCGTGGCGATCAGCAAAAAAATGGCGGCGAAATACGCCGCCAGTAACGACAGGTTCATCTTTATTTCACTCACATTCAGTCAGTTGGCGTCGCGCCATTATCATGCCGTCGCCCCCGCCTTGAAAAAGGAGTAATCCTGTCGTTTACTGTGAATCAGACTCATTATTAGAGACGCCGCGATGGCCAGTTCCCTTCCGCCGCTTTACGCCCTGCGCGCCTTCGAAAGCGCCGCCCGTACCGGCTCGTTCACGCTGGCCGCCGAGGAGCTGCATCTCACCCCGAGCGCGGTCAGCAAGCACATCAAAACGCTGGAGCAGCACTTCGGCTGCCGGCTGTTCCAGCGCAACGGCCCGCGTATCGAGGTCACACCGCAGGGGAAAATCTTCGCCGCCGAGCTGCAACAAGGATTTGGCCGCATCGAGCAAGCCTGCGAGCTGTTCAGAAGCCACCGCGATCTGCTGCGGCTGAAGGCGCCCTCCACCCTGACCCTGCGCTGGCTGCTGGACTGCCTGAGCCGGTTCAGGCAAACGGCGCAGGCGTTCGACGTGCAGGCAGCCAGCGTCTGGATGGACATCGACAGCGTGGATTTTTTCAGCGAACCCTACGACTGCGCCATCCTGCTCGGCAACGGCCATTTCGGCGCCAATACCGCCGCCGCCAAGCTGTTCGACGAATGGCTAATCCCGATTTGCGCCCCCGCGCTGCTCGCCGACGGGCAGCGCGATCTCGCCGCCTGCCCGCTGATCCACCCTTCGCCCGATCGGCGCGACTGGCGGCGCTGGCTGCAAAAAAGCGGCATCGCGGCCCCGCCCGATCTTGCACGCGGCCAGGTATTTGATTCGCTGGAACAGGGCAATGCGGCGGCCATCGCCGGGCACGGCATCTCGATCGGGGATCTGGCGCTGAGCCTGCGAACCATTGAGGAGGGGTTATTGGCGCTGCCTTGTGACGCCGCCGTGCGCACCGGCGACGGCTACTATCTGGTTTGGCCGGCGGAGTCGGCGAAACGGCCGCTGATCGAACGCTTACAGGCGTTTCTCGCCGCCCAAACGCCCGACGTCAGCCGGGCCGCCGTCAGATTTATCGGGTAGGGGAATTCGGCCTATCGCTCTTCGCGGGTATGCCAAATACGCAGAACATAAATCGTTGCCGGCTGCACCTGGTAACGTATCTCATAACGGCCGACCAGAATACGTCTCACTTCCTGCGGTAAAAACTCATCCAGTCTTTCACCCAGGCGAGGATTATCAAGCAACGCTTTAGGCGCGGCGACCAAGCCCTTCACCGAATTCGCTGCCACAGTGCGGTTAGCCAAGGCAAGAAACTCAAACAAACGCGCCAAATCCGATAGCGCCTTACTCGTCCATTTTAACGCCATCAGCGCGGTACCGGCAGCGGATCGTCACTGTCCAGGCTGGCAGCCCAGGCTTCTACCGACTCATGATCGATAACGTTTTGCTGTTCGACATCGGCCAACGCCGCCAGCGTTAACCGACGGCGCTCTTCCTCTTGCTCGAGCCAGGCGGCGAGGGCTTGTTTCACTATCCATCCCCGTGAACGTTCAAGTTTGGCGGCCATTTCATCCACCTTTTCAGCCAAAGGCAGCGGCACATGAGCGGTGATGACTTTCGTATTCATCGTCTTGCTCCTCAGTACAATCAACATCAATCAAAGTGATTAAACCTGATTATACCGCCATCAGAGAACAAAAAATACGCAATCAGTTGCCGAACAATCCGCCGTCGCGCAGCAGATGCTCGTTACCCTTGCGGCGGGTAAAGCCGCTGCGATCGAAGAACTCCAGCACCTGGATCGCCAGCTTGCGCCCGACGCCGAGCCGATCGCGGAAGTCGGCGGCGTTGGCGCCGCCCCGCTCCGCATCCAGCTCGCGGATCAGCGCCGCGAACTGATCGATGCGTCGGCTGAGGTAGTAGCGATCCACCACCACCGCCGTCACATGGCCCAGCTGAGCCGCCTTGCGCAGCAGCGCCCGTACCCGGCTCTCTTCCTCGCCCAACTCGCTCGCCAGATCGCGCACCCACCACGGCTCGTCGCCGAACAGCGGTTCGATGCATGCCCACAGCTGCGCCTCTTCGGCGCTGAATGCCAGACCGTGTTCCGGCAGATGCAGCCAGCCGCGCGTATTGCGCAGCGCACCGGCTTTCAGCAGCCGATCGATCATCATAAACACCAACGCTTCCGGCTGCTGAGGCAGCGCCATGCGCCGCAGGCGGGCGCGCCCTAACCCCAGCTGGTCGGCGTGCTGTTGGTGGTACTCCGCCAGCACCTGCAGCAGCCGGCTCTCTGCCTGTTGCACCTGCTCCTGCGCCAGCGCCCGGTCACCGACGATCAGCAGATCGCGGTCCGCCAGCAGTGCCGCCAGGCCGTCGTCGGTCAACTGACGCGCCCAGGCGAACGCCGCCAGCGACAGCGCGCCCTGCGGCAGCTCAAGCGCCAGCACCTGCACATCGTCTTGCGCCTGCGCCAGAGCCTGCAGCCATGCCAGGTAGTCCGGCTGGCGCTTGCCGCGCTTGGGCGCGCTCAGCCTGAGCACCCGGGCCGCGCCCAGCGTTTGCCGTGCGCCAATATCGCGCAGCACCAGCCGATCGTTCTCCGCCAGCCACAGAGGGCGATCGAGGATCAGTTCCGCCAGCCCGTCGTTCAGCAGCGAAATGCGCCCGGTGATGTGGCTGGCGGCATGGTGCAGATGCAGCGGCTGCCAATGGCGGATCGGCCGATCCGCTTCCAGCGCCACCAGAATGCGTTCCGCCGCCTCCGGCGGACGCTGCGCCAGCAGCCAGTCGCCGCGCGCGATCCGGTCTCTATCGGCGTCGCCGCTGATGTTCAACGCGATGCGTTGCCCGGCCTGCGCCTGCTCCACGGTCTGATTTTGAGCGTGCAGGCCACGCACCCGCACCGGCGCGTCGGCGCCGGTCAGCCACAGTGTATCCCCCACCTGCACCCGGCCGCCGAGCGCGGTGCCGGTCACCACCAGCCCCGCCCCTTTGACGCTGAACGCACGGTCTACCGCCAGGCGAAAACGGCGCGTCAGCGCGTGCTCGCCGGGCAATAACGCCAGCAAATGCGCGCGCAGCACCTCGATGCCCTCTCCCGCCGCCGCCGCGGTAACAAACAGCGGCGCATCGGGCCAGCCCTGGCGCGCCAGTTCGTCGCGCACCTGGCGGCGTACCTCGTCGACACGCGCCGCGTCCACCCGGTCGGCCTTGGTCAACGCCACCGTCAGCGCCGGGCGCCCGCTCAGGCGCAGGATCGCCAGATGCTCGCGGGTTTGCGCCATCACGCCGTCGTCGCAGGCCACCACCAGCAATGCATGGTCGATACCGCCGACGCCCGCCAGCATATTGGCGAGGAATTTCTCGTGGCCGGGCACGTCGATAAAACCCAGCACCCGGCCGTCCGGCTGTGGCCAGTAGGCGTAACCCAGATCGATGGTCATGCCGCGGCGCTTTTCTTCCGGCAGGCGATCCGCGTTGATCCCCGAGATCGCCTGCAGCAGGGTGGTTTTGCCATGATCGACATGGCCGGCGGTGGCGATGATCATGAGGCGCTCAGCGCTTCGATCAGCGCCCCTTCCTGTTCCAGACAGCGCAGATCCAGCCACAGCCGGCCGTCGCCGAGGCGGCCGATCACCGGCTGGGGCAGGCGGCGCCAGCGCTCGGCCAACGCCTCCAGCGTGGCGCCGCGGCCGTCGCGCGGCGTGAAGGTCAGCGCATAGCTGGGCAGGCGATCCACCGGCAGTGAACCGCTGCCAATCTGCGACCAGCACGGTTCGGCGCGCAGCTCGAAATCGGCGCTGAACCGTGGCGTCAGCGCCGCCAGCAGCCGCTCGGCCGCCTGTTGCATCTCCAGCTGCGGGCGGGTCAGCAGCCGCAGCGTCGGCAGCTGCTCAGCCAGTTTTTCCGGCTGCAGATAGAGCCGCAGCGTGGCCTCCAGGGCCGCCAGCGTCAGCTTGCCGACGCGCAGCGCGCGTTTGAGCGGATGCTGCTGCAGGCGAGCGATCAGCGCCTTTTTGCCGACGATGATGCCGGCCTGCGGGCCGCCCAGCAGCTTATCGCCGGAGAACGTCACCAGATCGACGCCGGCGGCCAGCAGCCGCTGCGGCATCGGTTCGGCGGGCAGGCCGTACTGCGCCATATCGATCAGCGAGCCGCTGCCCAGATCGGTGGCGGTCGGCACGCCCTGTTCGGCCCCGAGCAGCGCCAGTTCGGCCTCGTCGACCGCCGCGGTAAAGCCCTGAATGCTGTAGTTGCTGGTGTGCACTTTCATCAACAGGCCGGTCTGCTCGTTGATGGCCTGGCGGTAATCTTTCAGATGGGTGCGGTTGGTGGTGCCGACCTCCACCAGTTGGCAGCCCGCCTGGCGCATCACGTCGGGTATGCGGAACGCGCCGCCGATCTCCACCAGCTCGCCGCGCGACACCACCACCTCTTTGCCGGGGGCGATCGCCGCCAGCATCAGCAGCACCGCCGCCGCGTTGTTATTGACGATACAGGCGTCCTCCGCGCCGGTCAGCCGGCACAGCAGATCCGCTACCGCCCGATCGCGATGGCCGCGCCCGGCACCGTCCAGATCGTACTCCAGCGTCACCGCCTCCCCCATCACCGCGCTTACCGCGTCCTTCACCGGCTGCGCCAGCAGGGCGCGCCCGAGGTTGGTGTGCAGCACGGTGCCGCTGAGGTTGAACACCGGCAGCAAAGCCGGGCGTTGCTGCCGGGCCAGCTCCGCCCGCAGCGCCTGCGGCCAGTCGTCGCACCAGGCGGGTAAACGTTGCTGTTGCTTGATCGCGGCGCGCGCCTCGGCCTGCAGCCGGCGCAGCAGTTCGCCGATCAGCGTCTGGCCATGCTGCGCCACCAGCGGTTCAATCGCGGGTTCTCGCAGCAGGCGGTCGATGGCGGGCAGTTGGCTGTAAAGAAGGTGGGATTCAGTGCTCATGGTCGCTCGGTTTTCAGTTTAGACGTATCGGCATAGCAAAACCCCGCCGCGGCGGGGGAGAAAAAAGCTCAGGGAGGCGAGGTGCGGGCGAAGCTTTCGCGGGCGAACAGGCGTTCGGCCAGCTTGACCAGCGCCGGGCGCTCGACGCACCAGTTGGGCAGGATGCGGCGGAAATTGAGGTAGCCCAGCGCGCAGCCGGTGGCGATATCCGCCAGCGTCAGCCGCTCGGCATTGAGCCACGTTTTTTCCCGCGCCAGCGCCTCCAGCGCATCCAACCCCTGCGTCAGTTTGTCACGCTGGCGCAGCATCCAGTTTTCGTCCTGTTTTTCCGGCGCGCGCCGGCTTTCGCGAAACAGGGTCGCTGCCGCTTCGGTCACGCCGTCCGCCAGCGCCGCCACCTGGCGGACGCGCAACGCGGCGGCGCGATCGGCCGGCAAGAACGCCGGTTCCACCGCCAGCAGCTCAAGGTATTCGGCCACCACCGGCGAGTCGTAAAACACCTCGCCGTCATCGGCGATCAGCACCGGCACCTTGGCGAGTGGGTTCAGCTCCTTCACCCGGCTGCCGGGTTCATACGGCGGATCGTTGACGAATTCGAACGCTATCCCCTTCTCCAGCAGCATCACGGAAATCTTGCGCACAAAGGGACTGGTGTAACTGCCGATAAGCTTCATCCGTTCTCCTCCGCTTCGTCCTGGCCGCGGCGCGGCGCCCTTACTTCACCGCCAGGGTATCGATAATCCGCTGCACCAGCGCCTGGTGCACTTCCGGCGTTTTGGCCGGCGACAGCATTTGCAGCGTCACCACCCGCTTGTTGAACACCGTCAGCACCAGCGTGGACACCACCTTCTGCCCGTTGACGGTCTGCTCGGTATCCACCCGGCGAAACTTCTGTTTGCCGACGGTGAAGTTCTCTTCTTTGATGGTCTGGATATTCTGATAGCGCTCGGCCAGCACCGTGATGGCGCTCTGCGCCAGCTCTTTCAGCATTTTGTCGCTGGTGTTGAGCTTCATGTCGTCCGGCGGGATCACCTCGGACGAAACCGCGCTCTGGCGCGACTTGCCGTCAAGGAAGCGCTGAATGGTGGAGGTGTTGTCGTTGATGATGCCGCTGTTCAGCGTCTGATCGCTAAAGCCCGGCGGCAGCTCGAAGGTGATTTTGCCCTTCTGCAGCGACACGCTCAGCCCCGGCGGCGCGGGCGGGGTTTCTGCCGGCGCAGGCGGCGGCGGTGGCGCGGGCTGCGTCACGGTCGGCTTGGTGTCCGGTGGCGGTACCGCCGGTTTGGTGTCGTCTTTGTTGTCGCAGGCCGCCAGCCCCATCGCCAGCACGGCGACCGCGGTCAATTTTGCCAGGGTGTTTAACATCGTGGTTCCTTTCGCTTGGCGCGTTATGGCCTAAACGTAGCAACTCGCCCGGGCGAATGCCAGAAGCCCGTTCTGAAATTGCTGGTCCGGCCCCGCGCGAACGGGGCCGGGCGGTTACTCCGCCGGGAACAGGAACGGATTGATGCTGCTGCGGCCGAAGCCTTCTTCTTCCATGCGGGCGTCCAGCACCAGCGAAGCCAGATCGTCGGCCACCGCTTCGACCTGCGGATCTTTTTCCTGATAGAGGATCTTCAGGTAAGTGCCGCAGTCGCCGCAGCTCTCCGCCTTCACCGCCGCCTGCTCGCTGTCCAGCGACCAGTAGTTGAGATCGCGGGTCTGCTCGCAGTTGCTGCACTTCACCCGCACCACGTGCCATTCGCTTTCGCACAGGTTGCAGTGCAGGTAGCGCAGGCCGTTGACGGTGCCGATGTGCACCATGCTGGAAACCGGGATGCTGCCGCACACCGGGCAGAACTGGCGCTGCTCGCCGTATTCGGCGCGCGCCTTGCCGGGGATCAGGCTGGCCATCTGCGCCCAATAGAGCGACAGCGCGGCCCAGAGGAACGGTGCCTTCTCGCTGCCCACCTTGCCGAACTCACGGTTGAGCAAGGCGTCGGCCATCAGCTCCAGCTCGTGTGCCGAGGCTTTCTCCAGGTTGTCCAGCACCGCCAGGATATGCTCCGGCGCCTGCGGGCGCAGCTCGGCGATCAGCGACGTCAGCAGCTTGCGCCAGTGCTCGCTGCGCGGGAACACGCTCAGATCGAGCGGCGGTTTGCCGCTGGCGGCGCCCTGCGCCAGCGCTTCGCTCAGATCGAGCTCCAGCGGGTTATCGTGCAGCGCATGCTGCTGCGCCTGCGCCAGCTCGGCAGCGAAGTTCAGGTAGTCGCCCAGCGGATTGTCGACCGCCAGCTGACGCAGACGATCGGCGCGGCGGCTGTACAGGCTTTTCAGGTTGGCGAAAAGTAACGGCGGGATATTCTCCGCCGTTGTGGACTTCTCACGCTGTGCCCCTAACTGCTCTTTAGGAACGATGCGGATACTCATCAGGGTTTATCTTCCTGTCGTTTCTCGCGGACCTCACGGTACCAGCGCGGATGATGTTTCTTGGCCCAGGCCGCCGGCACCCAGCCTTCCACCATCGCGGTAATGGTGCCTTTTACCCACAATGCGGCGTAAATGTGCACCATAATCACGATAATCAGGCCGACCGCGGCCAGCGAATGCACCAGCAGCGCGATGCGGATCAGCGGGATGGAGAACGACGGCGCAAAATATGGCCGCCAGATCACCACGCCGCTGGCCAGCAGCAGCACCAGGCTGATAATCGCCGCCCAGAACACGCACTTCTGGCCAAAATTATAGCGCCCGGTGTCACCCACTTCCTCGTTCATGGCGATTTTGTGGATGTTCTTGGCCCAGACGATATCTTCCCGGTTGATCAGGTTATGCTTCCAGTAGCGCAGGAACATCAGCAGGAACGCGGCAAACATGATCACCCCGACAAACGGGTGCAGAATGCGCGCCAGCTGCGGCGTCCCGAAGATGTTCATCAGCCAGTTGAAGGAGGGGAAGAAGAACCCCAGCCCGCTGATGGCGGCGAACACGAAGCAGAACGCCACGATCCAGTGGTTGATGCGCTCCGGTGCGCTGTAACGCTGAATGGGCTTTTCCTTTCTCATTTGCGCGTCTCCTCGTCATGCGACTCGTCGTGCTCGTCCTCATCGTCGACGCGGTTAGGCCCGACGCCGACGTAGTGGAACACGCTGGCCGCGAAGGTGGCGGCAAAGCCGATGGCCGCCAGGGGTTTCCACACGCCCTTCCAGAAGGTCACCGCCGGGCTGATGCTCGGGTTGTCCGGCAAACCGTGGTACAGCTGCGGTTTGTCGGCGTGGTGCAGCACGTACATCACGTGCGTGCCGCCCACCCCCGCCGGATCGTACAGACCGGCGTTCTGGTAGCCGCGGGTGTTCAGCTCGCTGACGCGATCTGCCGCCACCTGCTTCATCGCTTCCTTGGTGCCGAAGTGAATGGCGCCGGTCGGGCAGGTTTTCACGCAGGCCGGTTCCTGGCCGACGTCCACGCGGTCGACGCACAGGGTGCACTTGTACACCCGGTTGTCGTCCTTGTTCATGCGCGGTACGTCGAACGGGCAGCCGGCGATGCAGTAGCCGCAGCCGATGCAGTGCTCGGACTGGAAGTCGACGATGCCGTTGGCGTACTGAATGATCGCGCCTTCCGACGGGCAGGCCTTCAGGCAGCCCGGATCGGCGCAGTGCATGCAGCCATCCTTGCGGATCAGCCATTCCAGCTTGCCGTTTTCCTCCACCTCGGAGAAGCGCATCACCGTCCACGACTTGGCGGTCAGATCGGCGGGGTTATCGTACACCCCGACGTTGTGCCCCACCTCGTCGCGGATGTCGTTCCATTCGGAACAGGCCACCTGACAGGCCTTGCAGCCGATACAGGTAGTGACATCGATCAGTTTGGCCACTTCTTCCTGGTGGTCACGGGCGCGCGGCGCCGGCGTGAAGCCATTGGTGGCGGATTTACGAATGATGTCTTGAGATTGCATGGCCATAATTCGTCTCCGTTACACCTTTTCCACGTTGACCAGGAACGCCTTGAACTCCGGCGTTTGCGTATTGGCGTCGCCGACGAACGGCGTCAGCGTGTTGGCGATAAAGCCTTTCTTCGCCACCCCTTCGTAACCCCAGTGGATCGGGATGCCGATGGTGTCGACTTCCTGGCCGTGCACCTGCAGCGTGCGAATACGCTTGGTCACCACCGCCTTGGCCTTGATGTAGCCGCGGTTGGAACTGACCTTCACGGTGTCGCCCTGCTTGATGCCTTTCTTCTCCGCCAGCTTCTCGCCGATTTCCACGAACTGCTCCGGCTGCGCGATGGCGTTCAGCCGCGCGTGCTTGGTCCAGTAGTGGAAGTGCTCGGTCAGACGATAGGTGGTGCCGACGTAAGGGAACTTGTCGGATTTGCCCATCGCCGCCAGATCGTCCTTGAACACGCGCGCCGCCGGGTTGGACACCACGTTCGGGTGCAGCGGGTTGGTGCCGAGCGGCGTTTCGAACGGCTCGTAGTGTTCAGGGAACGGCCCTTCCGCCATCTTGTCGGTGGCGAACAGGCGGCCCATGCCTTCCGGCTGCATGATGAACGGCCCGACGTTGCTGCCCGGCGCGGCGGTGCTGTAGTCCGGGATATCGGCCCCGACCCACTTGGCGCCGTCCCACTCCAGCAGCTGGCGTTTCGGATCCCACGGTTTACCCTGCGGGTCCGCCGAGGCGCGGTTGTACAGGATGCGGCGGTTGAGCGGCCATGCCCAGGCCCAGCCCAGCGTATTGCCGAGGCCGGACGGATCGGCGTTGTCGCGCCGCGCCATCTGGTTGCCGGCCGGCGTCCAGCTGCCGGCGAAGATCCAGCAGCCGCTGGCGGTGGTGCCGTCGTCGCGCAGCTGCGCGAACGAGCTGAGCAGCTCGCCTTTTTTCACCAGCACTTTGCCGTCGGCATCCAGCAGATCCGCCAGCGCCTTGCCGTTGTTCTCCTGCGCCACCTCTTCCGGCGCCGGGTTGTCCGGCGTCAGGTAGTCCCAGCGCATGTTCAGCACCTGTTCCGGCACCGCACCGCCGTCGCGCGCATACATCTCGCGCAGGCGGCTGAAGATGCCCGCCAGGATCTCGCCGTCGTTCAGCGCTTCGCCCGGGGCATCTGCACCTTTCCAGTGCCACTGCAGCCAGCGGCCGGAGTTGACGATCGAGCCGTTTTCTTCGGCGAAGCAGGTAGACGGCAGGCGGAACACTTCGGTCTGGATCTGCGACGAATCGACGTCGTTGAACTCGCCGTGGTTCTGCCAGAAGTTGGAGGTCTCGGTGTTCAACGGATCGATGGTCACCAGGAACTTCAGCTTGGACAGCGAAGCCACTACCTTGTTTTTATTCGGGAACGACGCCACCGGGTTAAAGCCCTGGCAGAAGTAGCCGTTGACCTTGCCCTGCGCCATCATCTCGAAGTACTGCAGCACGTCGTAGCCTTTGTCCCACTTCGGCAACCAGTCAAAGCCCCAGCTGTTGTCCTTCTGCGCCTTGTCGCCGTAGAAGGTCTTCATCATGCTGACGAAGAATTTCGGGTAGTTGCCCCAGTAGTTCACCTGGCCCGGCAGCAGCGCCTTCGGCGTGTTGGCCTTCAGGTAGGTGTCGAGATCGGTCTGTTTCTCCGACGGCAGCGTCATGTAGCCCGGCAGGCTCTGCGACAGCAGGCCGAGATCGGTCAGCCCCTGGATGTTGGAGTGGCCGCGCAGCGCGTTGACGCCGCCGCCCGCCATGCCCATGTTGCCGAGCAGCAGCTGGATCATCGCCATGGTGCGGATGTTCTGCGCGCCGACCGAGTGCTGAGTCCAGCCCAGGGCGTACAGGAACGAAGCGGTTTTATCCGCGACGCAGGTTTCGGCGATGTATTCGCACACCTTGAGGAAATCGTCCTTCGGCGTGCCGCAGATGTTGGTCACCACGTCCGGCGTGTAGCGGCTCACGTGCTGTTTCAGCATGTTCCACACGCAGCGCGGATCCTGCAGCGTGACGTCGCGCTTGGCGAAGCCGTTCTCGTCGAACTGGTAGTTCCAGGTGGTTTTGTCGTACTTGCGGTTTTCCGCGTCGTAGCCGCTGAACAAGCCGTCTTCGAAGGCAAAGTCTTCCCGCACCAGCAGGCTGGCGTTGGTGTAGGCCTCGACGTATTCGCGGTTGAACTTGTTGTTGGTCATCAGATACAGCAACACGCCCGACAGGAAAGCGATGTCGGTCCCGGAGCGGATCGGCGTGTAGAAGTCCGCCACCGATGCGGTTCGGGTAAAGCGCGGATCGATCACGATCAGCTTGGCATTGTTGTGTATTTTGGCTTCCATCGCCCAGCGGAACCCCACCGGATGCGCTTCCGCCGCATTACCGCCCATGACGATAATCAAATTCGCGTTCTTGATATCAACCCAGTGGTTGGTCATCGCACCGCGACCAAATGTTGGAGCAAGACTTGCTACCGTTGGTCCGTGTCAGACACGCGCCTGGTTGTCTACGGCAAGCATGCCGAGAGCGCGACTAAATTTTTGCGACAGAAAACCGGTTTCGTTGCTGGCGGCCGAGGCGCACAGCAT
This sequence comes from Serratia sp. SSNIH1, assembly GCF_002935055.1. Taxonomy (NCBI): domain Bacteria; kingdom Pseudomonadati; phylum Pseudomonadota; class Gammaproteobacteria; order Enterobacterales; family Yersiniaceae; genus Serratia; species Serratia sp. SSNIH1. Next base: position 527,706 of record NZ_CP026383.1, on the reverse strand, counting down.
GCCGGTGGTCAGCCAACGGTTGACGGTAACGCCCTGGTCGTTGGTTTTGATGAAGTTGGCGTCACGGTCTTCTTTCACCAGCTTGGCGATGCGGGTAAAGGCGTCGTCCCAGCTGATACGTTGCCATTTGTCCGACCCCGGCGCCCGGTATTCCGGGTACTTGAGGCGGCTTTCGCTGTGGATGAAGTCAACCAGGCCGGCGCCTTTCGGGCAAAGCGCACCGCGGTTTACCGGGTGATCCGGATCCCCTTCGATATGGAAAATGCTTTCTTTGGCGTTTTTGGCGCCATCACCAAGGCTGTACATCAACAGCCCACAGCCGACGGAACAATACGTACAGGTATTACGGGTCTCGCGGGCGCGCAGCAGTTTGTACTGCCGGGTTTCCGCCAACGCCACTTCGGGGGCAAAGCCCAGCGCGGCCACCGTCGTTCCTGCCATACCGCCAGCGCAGATCTTAAAGAACTGCCTTCTGCTGACCTGCATGGGGGTCTCCTTTACTCTCGATTGTCACATTGTTCAAATGCGCCTGCCCCGCTAGCGCGGCAAACGCGAATGTCACTGTTGTTATGCTTGCTACGAACGCCGGCCATATTACCACAGCGTGCTTGTGGTTGTTACACACTCGTGCTCATTCAGTGAACGCATTGGCACATTTCGATACATTTCGGCGTTGGTGCTCCCTACAGTATAGAGAGTAACCCACGCGCCGGATCGACGGCTTGAGGCGGCCACCCGCCGCCCTCTTCTATCAGTATGTTAGCGCAGCGATTCGTTCATTAACCACACAGTTCACAGGGCATTGATAATCATTTTCAATATCATTTAATTAACTATAATGATCCGACTGCTTACGCGGTGCTCGCCCTTTGCGCCGCCCATACACCACTGGAGATGATGATTATGAGTTATTCACTGCCATCCCTGCCGTACGCTTACGACGCACTGGAACCGCATTTCGACAAGCAGACGATGGAAATCCATCACACCAAACACCACCAGACCTACGTCAACAACGCCAACACCGTGCTGGAAGCCTACCCTGAGCTGGCCAAATACAGCGTTGAAGAGCTGATCCAGGATCTGGATAAAGTGCCTGCCGACAAACGCACCTTCATGCGCAACAACGCCGGCGGCCACGCCAACCACAGCTTCTTCTGGAAAAACCTGAAAACCGGCACCACGCTGGGCGGCGATCTGAAAGCGGCCATCGAGCGCGATTTCGGCAGCGTTGAGAAATTCCAGGAAGAGTTCGAGAAAGCCGCAGCCACCCGCTTCGGTTCCGGTTGGGCCTGGCTGGTGCTGAAAGACGGCAAACTGGCCGTGGTGTCTACCGCTAACCAGGACAGCCCGCTGATGGGCGAAGCCGTCGCCGGCGCTTCCGGTTTCCCAATCATCGGTCTGGACGTGTGGGAACACGCTTACTACCTGAAATATCAGAACAAACGCCCTGACTACATCAAGGCGTTCTGGAACGTGGTCAACTGGGACGAAGCCGCCGCACGCTTCGCCGCGAAGAAGTAATTCGCCCCCGTTGATGAAGATACCCGCCACCGGCGGGTATTTTTTTGCCTGAAATCCGCTAAAGTTTGACCACTTCTTGCCGATGGTTTGTTCAATTGACGTTCGCCCGGAGAAGGAAAAACGCTATGGCGGCATTGCAAGCATTAGCAGGAAAGTTCACTCATCTCACCGTAGGTAAAAAGCTCGGTCTCGGCTTCGCGCTGTTGCTGCTGTTGGCGGTCGTCATCGCCGGCACCGGGGCGCAATATCTGCACATCATCGAATCCCGCGCCGATCGCATCGACTTCAGCAACCGGCTGAACGAGGAGATCAACCAGGCCAAATACAATCGCGCCATGTACGGCCAGACCTACCGGCCGGAGTACATCCAGAACAACCGCGCCAATATTGAGAACGCCGTCAAACTGATAGACCAGGGGCAGGCGCTGAACTGGGACGCCCAAAGCCGCAAGGATCTGCAGCGTCTGGTGACGCTGATCGGGGAATATCAACAGCAGCAAAAAGTCTTTGAGCAGGCGGTCACGGCGAAAGACGCAGTGCGCCAGAGCTGGAACATGTCGGAAGTGCAGGCCAGCCTGAGCCAGGTGGAACGCCAGCTGACCAACAGCGATCTGCAGCTGGCCTTTATCCAACTGAACCAGAAGCTGACCCAGGTGCGCTACGGCGCGCGCGGCCTGCTACTGAGCCTGAACAAGGAAACTGAAGCCCCGCTGATGGCGGCCATTGACGACGCGCGCGACGCGGCCAACGCCCTGAGCCGACGGGTCAGCGACGCGCAGCGCCCGCAGCTGCAGCCGCTGCTGGCCGCCCTGGACGATTACAAAAACCGCATCACGGCTTACCTACCGGCCTATGAGCACGAGCAGCAGATCAGCCGGCAGCTCGGCGAACGCGCGCAAGCGATCGGCATGCTGGTCAACGCCTTTATGCAGGACGAGCTGGTGCAGACGCGCAACAACATCAATCTGGCGCAGCTGCAAATGGGCATCACCACCCTGATCGCCATCATCGCCGGGGTGCTTATCGCCTGGCGCATCACGCTGCAGATCACCCGTCCGCTGCACAGCACGCTGGCCATGGCGGAACGCATCGCCGGCGGCGACCTGCGCCAGGCGCAGACCAGCACCCGCCGCGACGAGCTGGGGCAGCTGCTGAACGCGGTGGCGGCCATGAGCCAAAATCTGCGCACCATGATTGAGAAGATCCAGATGGGGGTCAGCCAGGTTTCTACCGCCTCTGCGGAAATCGCCGCCGGCAACACCGATCTCTCTTCCCGCACCGAGCAGCAGGCGGCGGCGGTCGAGGAAACCGCCGCCAGCATGGAACAGCTGACCGCCACGGTGAAACAGAACGCCGACAACGCCCATCACGCCAATCAGCTGGCCACCGACGCCTCGCAGACCGCGCAGCAGGGCGGCAAGCTGGTGGAAAACGTGGTCAGCACCATGCGCGATATCTCCAGCAGTTCGCAGCGTATCGCCGAAATTACCACCCTGATCAACGGCATTGCCTTCCAGACCAACATCCTGGCGCTCAACGCCGCGGTCGAAGCGGCGCGCGCCGGCGAACAGGGCCGGGGCTTCTCGGTGGTTGCCAGCGAAGTGCGCAGCCTGGCGAGCCGCAGCGCCCAGGCGGCCAAGGAGATCGAAGGGCTGATCGCCGAATCGGTCAGCCGGGTGAAAACCGGCACCGAACTGGTGGAAAACACCGGCAACACCATGGAACAGATCGTCCGCTCGGTCACCCACGTGCGCGACATCATGGCTGAAATCGCCGCCGCCTCCGATGAGCAGACGCGCGGCATCGCCCAGATTGGCCAGGCGATCGTCGAGATGGACCACACCACCCAGCAGAACGCCGCGCTGGTGGAAGAGTCCGCCGCCGCCGCCGATTCGCTGGAAGAACAGGCCGACATGCTGCTGCAGAGCGTCTCGGTGTTCCGTTTGGCGGAGCAGACCGAACCCGCCGCCGTGAAAGCCGCCGCGCCGAAAGCGCCGGCGGTAAAACCCGCGGCCGCCAATGCCGCAGCGGAAGAGAACTGGACCACCTTCTGATGCCCTCAAGCGAGGAACATCTGTTCCTCGCCCTATCTTTGTGGCAACAAGTGAGTTGCTATCCCCCAATTCAACAAATTAAAACCAGCGGCGGTCACATCAAGCATTGCGTAGCCGCAATTGCGATGACCATATCTATGAAGGTCTTCCTGCGGGTCAGCCCCTTTAAGCCACCAAATCAGTGCTTGCAGCGCATGGCCGTGCGTAACAACACCAAGCGTTTGATTTTGTCCATCGACAACCAGATCGGACAGGCAAGCCATCATACGCCGGGCGACCTCATAGGCATTTTCCCCTCCCGGCGCCGATGCCTCTGCCTGGCCGGCAAAGATGCATTGCGTCGCTTCGGGATAATCGTGCATGGCCTGCGCATAAGATAACCCTTCCAGCTTGCCAAAATCTTGCTCCTGCAAGCGTTCGTCCGTTTGCACAGTACAGCCCCATATCTGCGCCAACTTCTCCGCCGTCACACAAGCCCGACCGGCCGGTGAACTGACCAGCAAAGTGAGCGATAACATCTGCAACCGAGCGCCAAGCGCCGCGATTTGACGTTGTCCCTCCTCTGTCAGCGGACTGTCACTTCGCCCCTGAATAATTCCTGAGCGGTTCCATTCTGATTCCGCATGCCTCAATACAATGAAACGCATGTTTTTTCTCGACGATAAAGGCCTAACTATAGACAGGAAAAACACATCCTTCCGTACAGGTAAATGCCGAGTAGTGTACGACATCGTCTCAGGCTATGCTGAGCCCTCGACGCGAGACACGGAGGCGCACATGCATCACCCAGACGTTTACATCGGCAATATTCAACCCTACGAAGGCGGGCGCCCCAGCGCCATCGCCAAACGCCAGGTGGATGGCGCCATCCGGCTCACGCCGCTCGGCCTGGAAGGCGACGAACAGGCGGAAAAAAGCTACCACGGCGGGCCTGACCGCGCGCTGTGCCACTACCCGCGCGAGCATTACGCCCGCTGGCGCGAGCAGTTTCCGGCGCAGGCAGAGCAGTTTTGCGCCCCGGCCTTCGGCGAGAATATCTCCACCGAAGGGCTGACCGAACACAATGTGTTTATGGGCGACATCTTCCGCTGGGGCGAAGCGCTGATCCAGGTCACCCAGCCGCGCTCACCGTGCTTCAAACTCAATTATCACTTCGCCATCGAGGATATTTCGGTGCTGATGCAGCAAAGCGGCCGCTGCGGCTGGCTGTATCGGGTGGTGTCGCCCGGCGCGGTCAGCGGCGATCGTCCGCTGGAGCTGGCAGCACGCAACAGCGACGTGTCGGTCGCCGAAGCCATCGCCATCGCCTGGCATATGCCGTTCGACGCGGAACAGTATCGCCGCCTGTTGGCGGTGGCCGGCCTCTCCGCCAGCTGGAGCAAGACCATGCTCACGCGGCTTGCCGAAGGGCGCCTCGAGGACTTCAACCGCCGCCTGCTCGGCCGTTGAAATCGCGGGCGTAAAAGATGAAAAACGTGCGCCGAATGCCGCGTTAACCCTATTCTTCCACCTATACTGTAGCCGCACGTTTTTTCAGCCAGGAGCCAGGTAATGACCCCCCCGACCCATTTGATTCATCACGCCGCCGCCGAAGGCTATCAGGCCAACGCCGATCGCTATGTGAAAGGCCGGCCGGATTACCCGCCGGAAATCGCCGTCTGGCTGCGTGAAACTATCGGCCTGCACGCCGGCATGACGGTCATCGATCTCGGCGCCGGTACCGGCAAGTTTACCCCGCGCCTGCTGGAAACCGGCGCGCAGGTGATCGCCGTCGAACCGGTGCCGCAAATGCTGGAAAAACTGTCGGCGGCGCTGCCGCAGGTGAAAACGCTGGCGGGCACCGCCGAGGCGATCCCGCTACCGGACGAGTCGGTCGATGCGGTGGTGTGCGCCCAATCCTTCCACTGGTTCGCCACGCCGCAGGCGCTGGCGGAAATCCAGCGCATCCTCAAGCCCGGCGGCAAACTCGGTCTGGTGTGGAACATGCGCGATGCGCGCGTCGGTTGGGTGCGTAAATTGAATCAGATCGTCGATAGCCACGAAGGCGATGCGCCGCGTTTCTATACCGGCGAATGGCGCAAGTTCTTCCCGTTCAAAGGCTTTGAACCGCTGCAGGAACAGGTGTTTATGCTGGGTCACCGCGGCGCGGTGGAGGACGTGATCTACAACCGGGTGCGTTCAACCAGCTTTATCGCCGCGCTGCCGCAGCCGCAACAGGAGCAGGTTATCGAGCGGTTGCGCCAGCTGGTGGCGGAAGAAGAGGAACTGCGGGGCCAGGACACGGTCACCGTGCCCTATCAGACCAAGGCGTATTTCACCACCAAGGTCTGACGCCCGGGGGTTCAGAACGCTTTCTTGGCGTAACCGGTGACCGCTTTCAGGCCCATCTCGCGGCCCAGCGCGGTCATCGGGTGCACCACGATCAGCCCGCGCGCGCTCTTCTTCAGCGCCCCCATATCGGCCTGCTCTTTCTTGGTGATCTCGCGGCTGAACGGCAGCTTGCTCAGCTTCTGCGCTTCGGCGCTCAGCTTCTCGCCGCGCACGTTTTTCAGGCGTTCGATCTCCGTCGCCAGCTTCTCTTTCTCTTTGGTGTGCTGCGCGATCAACTCAGGGTTGCCCTGTTGGATCACAGTGGCATCTTTGTGGTTCAAGGCGTCCAGCAGGTCGCTCAGGCGCTTGATCTCTGCCTTTTCTTTCTCTTTCATGGTCTCTGGCCCGTTGTGCCCAAAATGGCACGCTAATCAACGATACCGGCATTGTAGCAAAAGGCGCGCGCCGTTACCCGTCTTGCGCAATGCCGGGCGGCAGGCCGCTCATCTCGCAGGCCCTGGCGCCGAGCCGGGCCAACGCCTGGGTGTAGCGCGCGTTGAACGGGTAGCAGCAGGAGAGCCGCAGCGCGTTGCGATAGCGCCCGCTGGGCGAATACAAAGTGCCCGGCGTCAAACAAATCTGCTCCTCCAGCAGCTGATGGAACAGCGCCACGCTGTCCACGCCGGGGGGAAATTCGACCCAAAACACGAACCCGCCCGCCGGCTGCGTGGCCAGCGTGCCGCGCGGGAAATGCCGGGCGATCAGCGCCCGCGCCTCGTCCACCTGCGCCGCATAGCGCTTGCGCAGGTTGCGCAAATGGTGATCGTAACCGCCGCTCTCCAGGAAGGTCGCCAGCGTTTCCGACAGCAGCTGCGACTCGGACATCGACGACACCGCCTTCAGCTTGCGCAACGCCTCGTGGAAACGGCCGCCGCAGATCCAGCCGACGCGAAAATCCGGCGCCAGCGTTTTGGTAAAGCTGGAGCAAAACAGCACCCAGCCGTCGCGATCGAACGCCTTCACCGCCGGCGACAGCGCGCCGCCGAACTGGATCTCGGCATACAGCCCGTCTTCAATCAACGGCACTTGATGATCGTTCATCAGCCGCGCCAGCCGCTTTTTCGCCGCCAGCGGCATAGTGCAGCCCAGCGGGTTTTGCACCGTCGGCATGGCGATCACCGCGTTCAGCCGTTTCTCGTTCAATAGCAGTTCCAGCGCATCCAGCGACAGCCCCAGCTGCGGATCGGTGGGGATTTCCAGCGCTTTCAGCCCCAGGCTGGCCAGCAGCGGCAGCAGGTAGAAGTAGGTCGGCGACTCCAGCCCGACGCAGTCGCCCGGTTTGGTGGTGACGCGCAGCGCCAGCTGCAGCGCTTCCATGCAGCCGTGAGTCAGCACCACGTCGCCCGGCTCCAGCAGCATGCCCAGCGTCATCGAGCGGCGGGCGATCTGCTGACGCAGCCGCAGGCTGCCGGGCGGCAACGGGTACTGCCCGATCAGATCCGGCTGGCGGCGCAACTGAGAGGAGAGCATGCGCCCCAGCTTGCCGCCGGGATAAAAATCGCTGGTCTGCGGGCAGGCCAGCGCAATGTTGGTGAAAGCCGGGTTTTGCTGGGCGGCAAACACGGTGTCGATCAGCGCCAGCACGTCGTCCGCCGGCGGTTCGATGCGCCCGCTGGGCGCCGAGGCCATCTTCAGCGCCGGCAGCGTGCTGCGTACATAAAACCCCGACTGCGGCCGCGCTTCGATCAGCCCGCGATCCTCCAGCGTGCGGTAAGCCGACACCACAGTATTAATGCTGACGCGATGGGTTTGCGCACAGCGCCGTACCGACGGCAGGCGGTCGCCGGGCCGCAGCGTGCCGCGGCGAATGGCCTCGGCCAGCGTATCCGCCAGCTGCAGGTAACGGGTATCCGGGGTTTCATCGAGCAGGGTCACAGTTTCTCTCCAGGTAATGGGTACAGTTTACATTTTTCACAACTGTAACCATGACAATATCCGATTTGTGAATCTGTCACCATCCCATCGCAGCGATTATGCTGATCCTCTCGTTATTACCGTCATTTTCACGTTCAAGGAACCTGCCATGCTGGACTCCGCCTTTGTCAGCTACGTCACCGTCATGTCGATTACCCCCGGCCCCAACAACCTGCTGCTGGCCTCGTCGGGCGTCAACTTCGGCCTGCGCCGCACCCTGCCGATGCTGCTTGGCATCTGCGTCGGCTGTGCGGTGCAGCTGGCGATCATTATCCCGCTGCTGGCGCTGGCGCTGAGCTGGGCCGGCGTCATCCGCCTCCCGCTGGCGGTGATCGGCTGCGCCTACCTGCTGTGGCTGTCATGGAAACTGTTCCAGGCGGCCTCGCCGGACGCCAAAGAGCAGGCGCAGCCGATGAGCCTGCTCAACGGCGCGCTGTTTCAGGCGGTCAACCCCAAGGCCTGGCTGATGGTGATCAACGTGGCGATCCTGTTCACCCCGCGCGAAGGCGCCACCTTTGTCCATACGCTGTCGGTCATCGCCGGCTTCGCGCTGCTGAACCTGCCGTGCGTGCTGCTGTGGGCGGTGCTGGGCGACCGGTTGCGCAACGCGCTGCGGGTCACCTGGAAGCTGCGCGCCTTCAACGGCGTGATGTCCGGCCTGATGGCTGCCACCGCGCTGTGGTTGTTGTTCGACGAGTGGCGCGCGGCCTTTGCTTAGCCGTGGCCGAGAGGAGAGAGCCGGGAAGGTTGTTTGGCGCCGATGCCGGCGATCAGATCGGTAATGGACAGCACCATGGTGGAGCGCACCATCTGCTGATAGCGCTGGCGCTGCATGGCGATCAGCGCTTCATCCGCTTCGCCCGGCTGCAGGAAGGTCGGCACCGGCGGCAGCGCGGCCACGCAGTGCAGCTCGCCGAACGGCCCGAGGATTTCGTCGTCGACGAAGCGGTATTCCGAGCCGTCGTGGTTCAGTTCTTCGCGCATCGCCATCAGCAGCTCGGCGTCTTCATATTCGTGGCGAGAGATCACCCCCAGCCCATACATCAGCTTCAGGCGCACCGACAGCTCCCCGAGCGGGCCGCTGCCGGACAATAGCGGTTCGACGGCATATTTCACCGCGTAGTCATCCTTGCGGAATACCTGCACCACCAGCACGTTGAGCGCTTCCGCCAGCAGCTCTACCGCCGCGATCAGGAAGCTGCGCACCGTTTTGCCCGCGTTCAGCTTTTCCAGAACCTGGTTTTCAAATGCCTGTGCTTCTTCCATCGTCGCTTTTCGAAAGGCGTGGGGAGGGCCGTCGATGCCGAACTCGGGTTGCAGGAGCGCAGCAAGCTGCGCTCGGGTGTTCATCATCACGATTCTACTTGTGCATGGCGTTATACACAGCAACGGCCTCTTCTACAACCTCGCTTTCCGCCGGCAGGCCGGAAATTTGCGCCAGCGCGGCTTTCGGCCCGAGCGTGTTCAGCAATTCCGCCAACTCCAGCGCCTGTGGATCCTGTTCGCTGCGGTAGCTCATGGCGGCGGCGATGCCCTGGATCAGGTTGGCGTGCGGCAGGCCGTATTCCAGCGTGCCCAGCAGCGGTTTGATCAGGCGATCGCCGGCGCTCAGTTTGCGCAGCGGCTGACGTCCCACGCGCTCGACGTCGTCGTGCAGATACGGGTTTTCGAAGCGGCCGAGGATTTTGTTGATGTAGGCAGCGTGCTTGTCGGCGTCGAAGCCGTAGCGCTTGATCAGCACCGCGCCGCTCTCTTCCATCGCCCCTTTCACCACGCGGCGGATCGCCGGGTCAAGAATGGCGTCACGAATGGTTTGCAGCCCGGCCTGTTGGCCGAGGTAGGCAGTGATGGCGTGACCGGTATTGAGGGTGAACAGCTTGCGCTCGACGAACGCCATCAGGTTATCGGTCAGCTCCATGCCGGCGATCGCCGGAGGCTGGCCTTTGAACTGGGTCTGATCGACGATCCATTCGCTGAAGGTTTCCACCGTCACTTCCAGCGGATCGCTGCTGTCCGCCGGCGGCACGATGCGGTCGACCGCCGAATCGACGAAGCCGACGTGCTGCTCAACCCATGCCTGCTCGTCCTGCGGCAGCGCGGCGAGCACATGCTGCTTCAGCTGGCTGGTGCCGCGCACCATGTTCTCGCAGGCGATGATGTTCAGCGGCTGCACATTGCCCTGCTGATGACGCAGCACCAGCCCTTTGGCGATCGTGCCGGCGATTTTGCCGAGAATTTGCGGGCCAACGGCGGTGGTCACCAGATCCGCCTCAGCGATCAACGCCACCGCCGCCTCGCTGCCGCTGTTGACGGCGCTGACGTTGTTGACGCTCTCCACGCGTTCTTGCTCGCCCACCACGTGCACCGCGTAGCTTTTACGGCTGTTCAGCAAATCCAGCACCGTTTGATTGACGTCGGCGAAGGTCAGCTCAACCCCTGCGTCCGCCAGCAGCTTGCCGATAAAACCGCGGCCGATGTTCCCTGCGCCAAAATGTAATGCTTTCATAACTCTACCTTCTTAATGTCGAAGGGTGCAGCAAGCTGCACCCTTTAAAATGATTCTGTTATCCGGCTTTTTTGCCGCCGAGCAGGTCCAGCACTTCCTGCACGCTGGTGGTATTCGCCAGCCGCTCAATCACGCTCTCATCATCCAGCGCGTTGGTCAGGCTGGTGATCACCTGGATATGCTCGTTGTTGCGCGCGGCGATGCCGATCACCAGGCGGGCCACTTCATCCTCTTCCTCGCCGAAGCGCACGCCCTGCGGGTACTGGCAGAACACCACGCCGGTGCGCAGCACCCGGTCTTTGGCCTCGATGGTGCCGTGCGGCACGGCGATCGACTCGCCCAGGTAGGTGGAGGTGAGTTTCTCGCGCTCCAGCATCGCCGGCACGTACTCCGCCTCGACGTAGCCGCCTTTCACCAGCTGCTCGCCGGCGAAGCGGATCGCCTGCTCTTTGTCGCTGGCCTGCAGGTTGAGGAACACGTTGCTCTCGCTCAGCTTGAACAGGTTCGGCTCACCGGCTTCGAAGCTGTCGTCCAGCGCGCCCAGCACCTTCTGCTGGTTGTCGCTGGTTTTGTTGGCCGCCAGCAAGCGATCGACCAGATCGCTGTACAGCTTGCTGTCGAGGAAGTTGGTCAGCGAGATGTGCTGGGCCTGCGGCGCGTGGCGCATCGCGCGCTCGGTCAGATCGCGGTGGGTGATCACCAGATCCACGTCGTCCGGCAGGCTGTTGATGGCGCTGTTGGTCACCGAGATGTTCTTCAGCCCGGCGTCGGCCACTTTCTTGCGCAGCACCCCGGCGCCCATGGCGCTGGAACCCATGCCCGCATCGCAGGCGACGATGATTTTGCGCACGGTGCTCAGATCGCCATCGACCGATGCCGGCGCCGCTGCGCCGCCTTTGGACTGCGATTTCATCTCTTGCATGCGACGGGTTGCGGCTTCCAGATCGTCATCCTCTTTCACCTTGGAGGTTTTCAGCAGGAAAGCGGACACCACGAAGGAGACGGCAAAGGCTGCGCACACCGCCGCAATGTTGGCGAAGTAGGCGCCTTTCGGCGTCATCGCCAGCACCGCCAGGATCGAACCCGGAGACGCCGGAGAAACCAGGCCGCCGTTCAGCATCGTCAGGGTGAAGACGCCGGTCATGCCGCCCAGGATCACCGCCAGCAGCAGGCGTGGGTTCATCAGCACGTAAGGGAAGTAGATTTCGTGGATGCCGCCCAGGAAGTGAATGATTGCCGCACCGCCGGCGGATTGCTTGGCGCTGCCGCGGCCGAAGAACATGTAGGCCATCAGTACGCCCATGCCCGGGCCTGGGTTGGCTTCAATCAGGAAGAACACCGACTTACCGGCTTCCGTAGCCTGCTGGATACCCAGCGGCGAGAAGATGCCGTGGTTGATGGCGTTATTCAGGAACAGGATTTTCGCCGGTTCAACGAAAATGGACGCCAATGGCAGCAGGTTGTTCGTCACCATCACGTGTACGCCCGCCGCCAGCAGCTTGGAGAGCACCTCCACCAGCGGCCCGATGCCGAGGAAGGCCAGGATCGCCAGCAGCATGCCGATGATGCCGGCGGAGAAGTTGTTCACCAGCATTTCAAAGCCGCTTTTGATCTTGCCGTCCACCCAGCGGTCAAAGTGCTTGATAGCCCAGCCGCCCAGCGGGCCGGCGATCATCGCGCCGAGGAACATCGGCATGTCGGCGCCGACGATGACGCCCATGGTGGTGATGGCGCCGACGACGCCGCCGCGATCGCCGCCCACCAGCCGCCCGCCGGTATAACCGATCAGCAGCGGCAGCAGGTAGGTGATCATCGGGCCGACCAGCTTGGCTAAGGTTTCATTCGGCAGCCAGCCGGTTGGAATGAATAGCGCGGTGATAATCCCCCAGGCGATAAAGGCGCCGATGTTGGGCATCACCATGTTGCTCAGGAAGCGGCCAAAGTTTTGCACTTTAACCTTGATGTCTGGTGAAAACATAAAACACACCCCTATTGTTACGCGCTGACAATAGAGCGCGTGATTATTGTTGTGACGATCCAGCCGTGTTGCCGCTGTATGCGAAACGGACTCTATCACGCTGTTTTTGTCACGCGAACTTCACGGATTTTTTGTGATATAAATCACATACAACACCCCAACAAACCACCCTTTATAGTGACAAAGATCACATTTATGGCGTGTAAAAAAAGCACAGTGAGAAAAAAACCGCCTTAAAACCCATAATAACGTGACATTTGTCACATTTTTAAATTGGTGGTTTGTTTTTAAATTGTGATAAACATCACAATTTATTTTCAGCTGCAGCGCCCGATCGCGACGCTCTGTTTGATCTTCCCTGTGAGCACTCATCCCGCCGGGAACTAGCGAAGTGATGAATGAAAGAAAACTACATTGCCGAATGAATGGATTAATTGAAGTGTAGTACAGAAGCCTGCGCAATAAACCAGCAAGCTATTGGAAACGCTGAGGGGAAATAAAACAGGCCGGCAATGCCGGCCTGCTGCGTGCGTGGAGGCGTTATTGCGTCACGCTTTGAATGGTTTTCTGCGCATTCATCAGGTTCTGCTGTTTGGCCACCAGATTCGACATCATGGTGTTGTACTGCGCCACCTGCTGCGCGGTGCGGAACTGCACGCCGTTGTTGTTGAAGCTGACCTGATTGCCCTGGCTCTGCAGGAAATCGCCGACCTGCACCAGATCCTGCACAAAGCTGGCGGTGGTCGGGATCGCCGGCATCAGTGCGTTGGCCGGTGCGGTAACGATCTTGTCATAGGCCTGGTTGTACACCGCCTTCAGATCGTCGGGCTGCTTCAGCGCCGCGCGGGCGGTATCCGCCTGTGATTTGGCTGACTGGATCTGCTGGCCCAGCAGGTTCAACGCCCCGACCGATTGCTGCAGCGCATCGCGTTTGTTCAGATAGTCCTGCGCGGTGCGGATCTGGTTAATCTGATCCAGCGCCGGCGTCAGGCTGGCACCGACCGACTTGGACAGCTGCTGCGAGAAGCCGACCAAAATCGCGTAATCGCCGGCATAGTTGCCGAACTTCTGCTTCTGATCTTCGCTCAGCGTGGGGATGTTCGCCCCGCTGCGCATCACGGTATTCTGTAAGTAATCGATAAATGCTTTGCGCTGTTCCGGCTCTTTATCGCCGCAGGCGGTCAATTGCATGACCACCAACAATGCCAATACCGGTGCCAACCAACGCGCGAAACCTCTGCTCTGGATCCCTACCGCCATGTGACATAACTCCTGTTATAAACCTGCTTTTTCATTGGACTCCGCCCCTTTTTCCGCACTCCGTGCGCCTATAAGAATAGATCAACTGGCGGCGTTCCGATACGCGATTCCGCTTGCGATGAGCATTGCCCCGGCCGGGTGCGGTTGAAAATCGTGCGCAAAATGCACTGAGGTTCATTGCCGTCGGCGACCGGACGCTTCAATTTCCCCAAGTCGCCCCCCAAATCGCCAGGCGACCTTGCCTTCGCGCCCAGGAAACGGAAATAAAAAAAGGCGCCCGCAGGCGCCTTTTCACAGCAGAGAATCGCTTACTGCAGCACGGAGATGTCCGCCACCTGCAGGAACAGTTCACGCAGCTTGCTCAGCAGCGTCAGGCGGTTCACGCGTACTTCCGCATCGTCCGCCATTACCATCACGTTGTCGAAGAACGCATCCACCGGCTCGCGCAGCGCAGCCAGCTCCACCAGCGCTTCCTGGTAGTTGCCCGCCGCGAAGTACGGCTGCAGCTTGTCGCGCAGCACCACCAGATGAGTCGCCAGCTGGATCTCCGCCGCGTCCTTCAGCACCGAGGCACGCACGCTGTCGTTCAGCGTTTCGGTAGACTTGGCCAGAATGTTGGAGACGCGTTTGTTGGCCGCAGCCAGCGCCGCCGCCGCTTCCAGCGTGCGGAAGTGAGACACCGCCTTGACGCGTGCGTCGAAGTCGGCCGGCTTGGTCGGACGGCGCGCCAGCACCGCCTGAATGGTATCGACCGCGTGGCCTTCTTCCTGATACCAGGCGCGGAAGCGGCCCAACATGAATTCCACCACCTCGTCGACCACTTTGGCGTTGGTCAGCTTGCTGCCGTACAGGCGCACGGCCTCTTCGGTCAGGGTCTGCAGATCCAGCGGCAGGTTTTTCTCGACGATGATGCGCAACACGCCCAGTGCGGCGCGGCGCAGCGCGAACGGGTCTTTATCGCCTTTCGGATGCTGCCCGATGCCGAAGATGCCGGCCAGGGTGTCCATCTTGTCGGCGATCGCCAGGGAACAGGCCACCAGCGACTGCGGCAGCGCATCGCCGGCGTAGCGCGGCTGATACTGCTCGTTCAGCGCAACGGCGACGTCTTCCGCCTCACCGTCGTGGCGCGCGTAGTGCATGCCCATCACGCCCTGGGTATCGGTGAATTCGAACACCATGTTGGTCATCAGGTCGCACTTCGACAGCAGGCCCGCGCGGGTGGCATGGTTGACGTCGGCGCCGATCTGGCCGGCAACCCAGCCCGCCAGCGCCTGAATGCGGTCGGTTTTGTCGCGCAGGGTGCCCAGCTGCTGTTGGAACAGCACGGTTTCCAGGCGCGGCAGGTTATCTTCCAGGCGTTTCTTACGGTCGGTGTTGAAGAAGAACTCGGCGTCGGCCAGGCGTGGACGCACCACCTTCTCGTTACCGGAGATGATCTGCTGCGGGTCTTTCGACTCGATGTTGGCCACGAAGATAAAGTTCGGCAGCAGTTTGCCCGCGGCGTCATACACCGGGAAATACTTCTGGTCGCCCTTCATGGTGTACACCAGCGCTTCCGCCGGCACCGCCAGGAATTTCTCTTCGAATTTGGCAGTCAGTACCACCGGCCATTCCACCAGCGAGGCCACTTCTTCCAGCAGGCTGTCGCTCAGATCGGCCTTGCCGCCAATCTTCTGCGCCGCCAGCTCTGCATCGCGCTTGATGAGGGCTTTACGCGCTTCATAGTCGGCGACCACTTTGCCGCGCTCCAACAGGATCTGCGGGTATTGGTCGGCGTTGTCGAGGGTGAACTCGGCTTCGCCCATGAAGCGGTGGCCGCGCACGGTGCGCGCAGAGTCGATGCCCAGCACGGTGCCTGGGATCAGATCGGCGCCCAGCAGCATCGTGACGGTATGTACCGGACGCACGAACTGCACGTCGGAGTCGCCCCAACGCATCAGTTTCGGGATCGGCAGTTTAGCCAGCGCGGTGCTGACCATGCCGGCCAGCAGTTGCTGCGCCGACTGGCCTTTGACGTGGGCGCGGTACATCAACCACTCGCCCTTGTCGGTCACCAGGCGTTCCGCCTGATCGACGGTGATGCCGCAGCCGCGCGCCCAGCCTTCGGCCGCTTTGCTCGGTTTGCCTTCGGCGTCGAACGCCTGGGCGATCGCCGGGCCGCGTTTTTCAATTTCGCGATCGGCCTGCGCCGCGCTCAGGTTGGCCACTTTCAGCGCCAGGCGGCGCGGTGCGGCGAACCAGCTCACGTCACCGTGTTCCAGGCCGGCGTTGTCCAGCTCGGCGGTGAAGTTGGCGGCGAAAGATTCCGCCAGGGAACGAAGCGCCTTCGGCGGCAGCTCTTCCGTGCCGATTTCCACCAGGAAAGTCTGTTGAGTCATGGCTGCCTCTTAGTTCTCGTTCTTCTTGTTGCACATCGGGAAGCCCAGCGCTTCGCGGGAAGCGTAGTAGGCTTCGGCAACGGCTTTGGTCAGCGTGCGGATGCGCAGAATGTAGCGTTGACGCTCGGTCACCGAAATCGCCTTGCGCGCGTCCAGCAGGTTGAAGGTATGGCCCGCCTTCAGGATGCGTTCATAGGCCGGCAGCGGCAGCGGTTTTTCCAGCGCCAGCAGCGATTGGGCTTCTTTCTCGTACTGCTCGAAGCAGGAGAACAGGAAGTCGACGTCGGCGTATTCGAAGTTGTAGGTGGACTGCTCCACTTCGTTCTGGTGGAACACGTCGCCGTAGGTGGTAACACCCAGCGGGCCGTTGCTCCACACCAGATCGTACACGCTGTCCACGCCCTGGATGTACATCGCCAGGCGCTCCAGGCCGTAGGTGATCTCGCCGGTCACCGGCTTGCACTCCAGGCCGCCGACCTGCTGGAAGTAGGTGAACTGCGTCACTTCCATGCCGTTCAGCCACACTTCCCAACCCAGGCCCCAGGCGCCGAGCGTCGGGTTTTCCCAGTTGTCTTCCACGAAGCGAATGTCGTGGATGGTCGGATCCAGACCCAGCTCTTTCAGCGAGCCCAGGTAGAGTTCCTGAATGTTGTCCGGCGACGGCTTAATCACCACCTGGAACTGGTAGTAGTGCTGGAGACGGTTCGGGTTTTCGCCGTAGCGGCCGTCGGTCGGGCGGCGGGATGGCTGCACATAGGCGGCGGCCATCGGCTCCGGCCCCAGTGCGCGCAGGCACGTCATCGGGTGTGAGGTTCCCGCGCCGACTTCCATGTCCAATGGTTGAACGATGGTGCAGCCCTGGCGCGCCCAATAATCCTGCAGTGTCAGGATCAGGCCCTGGAAGGTCTTGGTATCAAACTTTTGCATGTTGAATTCGCACGCGATACAAGTGGATTTAGATGGAATGGGCCAGTATACCCTTTGACCGTAAGATATACAGCCAGAATCCGGCAACAAGTGCGAATCGGGGTGAGAAGCGCTGGATTTTCACACGTCAGCCGCAGCGTGAAGACACGGCGCTCCGGCCGGCCCCTCGCCATCCACGAGCCGGCCTGAAAGGCGTGACGCCGCCAAATTCATTAGGCACACTTAACAAAAACATCACCCGCCGCCGTTTAAATAAGCAATTAGCTGAACGCTATATCTCGCCTCACCGGCCAAATTCAGGCTGATTTACGTACGCATATCCTTATATTTGCCACAAGATAAAGTTGCGACAATGTTATTTTTGTTAATTTTATCAACTAAAAAACTCCCCTCACCGAGAGATAATGTGATCAAGTGCCAGATTATTTCTTATTAACGTGAAAAATAAGGCGATAGCGCACGGCGGACCGAGGCTCTGGGCATAAAGGGAAGGTGAGGGATGAAATACGGTGCAAACGGGCCACAGAAACAAATTGACAGTTAATCTTTGGTTATACAATAATAAATAAAATTTTCCCTGGTGTTGGCCAAGTGGCTACCTGATCCTTTCATAGGATCAGTTTTTTTTTTGTATTTCCGCCAACGTCATTGCGGCCCGCATAATTCACTCCAGGCCGCCCTCCGCTTAAATCCCTTATCAGACCTTATGGCTTATCCTGCGCCGTTGAGCGCGCCGATGGCCAATTCAAAAACGCGCGCTGACGCCGACGTTATACATAAACTGCTCGCCGCTGCTCAGCCCGCCGGTTTGCGACACGGTGGCGAAGGCCGATACCCTGTCCGTCAACGGCATGTTGGCCCCCAGCGTGACATCCACCCAGTTTTTGTCCTGGCCCGCACTGTCGCGGGTGAACGAGGTTTGCGTCGATTTCAAGCCACCGCCGGCGCGGTAGACGTCGTCGCCGAACTGATGCTGATAACTCACTTCCGCATAAGGGTTAAACACGCCGAATTGCGTATCCAGCCGCCAACCCAGCGCGCCGATCTGCGAGTGGTAGGTTTGATCGTTGAAGCGCATGGCGGTGCTGTCATCGCCATCTTCACCGTAGCCGGAAACGCGGCTGTAATCCCAGGCGAACTGCGCGACCGGCCCGGTGGTCAGGTAAGAAGTAATCGGGAAGTCATAGCCGGCGGTCACGCGCGCGCCCCACTGCTTGCCGGTGGTCGAACCGGTTTCGGTGCGCGTCAGCGGCCCCAGCCGCATGCTGCGGCGGATGTCGTCATAATCCATCGTCGCATAGTGCAGATCGGCGTTGACCCAGCCATGCTCGAATAGCGCCAGCGAACTGAAGGCCGACAGCAGCAGCCCGCGCGCCTTGTAATCAAAGCGGCTGGAAGGATGCTGATCGTCGTTGGAACCGGCGATCAACGCGCCGATTAACCAGCTGTCGGTCAGCTGATAGTCCACGCCGACGGTCAGGTTGTGGGTAGTGGCATTGCCGTCCCCCGCCGCCCGGTTATCGGCATAGTCGTAGTGCTGGCCGGCGTAACCGCCGAACACGCCCAGCGATCCCTGCGGGTTGTCGCCGTTGCGCAGCTGCTGGAAGCGACTGTCGAGCGTGGCACGGCTGTCGCGCGCCATCGCCGCGGTCGCCTGATTCAGCGCCACCACCTGCGCCGGGCCATCCAACACCGCCTGAATATAATCCGCAATCAGCAGGTGCGCCTGCGGGCTGGGGTGGAAATGGTCGGAGAATAGATAGGACTGGCTGGCGTCGAAGCCGGGCATATCGGAACGACAAACCGCCGAGGAAACGCCCGGCGGGCAAGCCATACCGGCGGTGTTGGCGAAGCCGAACTGCGCCGGATTGGCGATCGCTTCGGCGAACAGCTTGTTGACGTCCACCCGAACGATATTGCCGCCGCCCTGCGCCAGCAGACGGTCTTCACTTTGATTATAGAAATCGGTCAGCTGGGCGGCCTGCGCGCTCAGGCTGTCATACGCCGCGATAAGCTGCGCGGCGATCGCCTGCTGCACCTGAGGAATGGCGCTGCCCTGCTTCGCCGCGGTGGCCAACGCCGCGTGGATCGCCTGCGTGCGTGAAGCGTTGTCCGGCGTCGCCACCGAATTAAGCGTGGCATAGGCCGCCTGGATCGCCGCCCCCTGCACCGGCGACAGCGCCTGTTGAATGATCAATTCCATCAGCTGCGGCGTGGAACCGATGTTCGGCACCGTTGGCACGATCACCGTGCCGGCGCCGGCGTTCAGCAGCGAATGCACCTGCGCGGCGGCGGCCGCAGCGCTGTTATAGGCCACGCCGGGCGCGGTAGCGGCATTCAGCGCCGCCGCCGCCAGATCGTTGCCGCCGATCCAATGAATATACAGCCCGTCGCCGTCGGCCTGGCCGTTGACCCGGTTCAGGTAGCGCTGCACCTGATCCTGGGTGTTGTCGACCGGGTTCAGGCCCGGCACCGCAACGGCGCCGCCGGCGGCGTAGTTTTCACCGCCGTTGTCCGAAGCCACCAGCGCCGCTCCGATGCGTTGCGCCAACGCTTCGTCGTACAGCAAGTGCTGGTTGCCGTCATAGGTGAACCGGCCGTTGTTTCCGGTATCGCTCAGGCTGTCGCCAAAGACGTACAGTTGATCGTACGCCTGAGCCGGTAGGGTCACACTGCAAAGTAGTGCCACTGCAAGCGCCGCCGGGCGGGGCATGCACGTTATTTTCAGAGGCATGAATCGACTCCTGAGAGCCTACAAATGAAGGCAATGTCGTTTTTATCATTGACCGGTTTTCCACCGGCCATGTAGTAACTATTGTCGGCTTTTTCGTCACGTCAAGCGGGCTGATGACAAAACAATCAGAGGCTTGCCAAGTTCGGCGCTACGAGCGATGATTACTGTTCATAAACACAGCATAAGGACAGTCAGGATGGCAGACGAACGTTGCGGTTGGGTGACGGCCGATCCGTTGTATCTCGAGTATCACGACAAGGAATGGGGCGCGCCCACCACCGACGCGCGCGAGCTGTTTGAAATGCTGTGTCTGGAGGGGCAACAGGCCGGTCTTTCCTGGATCACCGTTCTGAAAAAGCGCGAGAATTACCGTCGCGCTTTCCACGGTTTCGATCCGCAGCGTGTCGCCGCCATGACCACAGAGGATGTGGAAAACCTGCTGCAGGACAGCGGCATCATCCGCCACCGTGGCAAGATAGAAGCCATCATCACCAACGCCAAGGCCTATCTGGCGATGGAAGCGGCCGGCGAAGATTTCGTCGCCTTCATTTGGGACTTCGTCGGCGGCCGGCCGCAGCTCAATCGCTGGCAGGCGCTGAACCAGGTGCCGGCCAAAACCGAACAGTCCGACGCCATGTCCAAGGCGCTGAAAAAGCGCGGCTTCAAGTTTATCGGCTCCACCATTTGTTACGCCTTCATGCAGGCCAGCGGGCTGGTGAACGATCATCTGACGGGGTGCATCTGCTACCCAAAGCCACGGTGATCCGCCCCTGTGGCCCGGAGGATCTCGAACGGCTGATGGCGCTGTGGCTGCCCAGCACCATCGCCGCCCATCCGTTCGTGGCGGAAAAGTACTGGCGTGAGAGCGCCGCGCTGGTGCGGGAAAACTACCTGCCGCGCGCGCAGAGCTGGGCCTGCTGGCATCACGACGAGATCGTTGGCTTTATCAGCGTGCTGGACGAGCAGTTCATCGGCGCGCTGTTTGTCGATCGGGCGTTTCACGGCCGCGGCGTCGCCCAGGCGCTGATGACGCACGTGCAGCAGCGCTACCGCCGGCTCAGCCTGGAGGTGTACCAGCAGAACCTGCGTGCCTGCGCGTTCTACCACAAGCACGGCTTTCAGGTGACGCAGCGCCTGTTCAATGAAGAAACCCAGGCCTATACGCTGATCATGAACTGGTCGGCAGTCGAAAATTCAACCCATTGGGCTTAAAAAAGGCGCATCCGCACCCCGGATGCGCGCAATTAGGAATCCGCTGCATGGCGTCGCCCGGCGTTTTGCCGCATAACTCCCCCCAGCACTTCCCCGCGCTCATCATTTGTCACGTTTTTCTCCGGAACTGCCGGCGAGTCAACGCGTCATAGTAGCGCGGTGACGCGGGCCCCACCTGCGTCGCCTATTTTTTGCGCCCCCGTTTTGGGCAGGCGCGTACAGATTTTGATGCCATTAAGGACAAGAACATGAAAAAACGCATTGCAATTATTGCCGGTGCAGTGAGCGTAGCGCTCACGCTGTCGGCCTGTACCACTAACCCATACACCGGCGAATCCGAAGTCGGCAAATCCGGCATCGGCGCAGGCCTCGGGGCCGCACTGGGCGCCGGTGTCGGCGTGCTGTCCTCTTCCAAGAAAGATCGCGGCAAGGGCGCGCTGATCGGCGCGGCGGCCGGTGCGGCACTGGGCGGCGGCGCAGGTTATTACATGGACGTGCAGGAAGCCAAACTGCGCGACAAGATGAAAGGCACCGGCGTCAGCGTCACCCGCCAGGGAGACAACATCGTGCTGAACATGCCGAACAACGTGACCTTCGACAGCAGCAGCGCCACGCTGAAACCGGCGGGCGCCAACACCCTGACCGGCGTCGCCATGGTGCTGAAAGAGTACCCGAAAACCGCGGTCAACGTTGTCGGCTACACCGACAGCACCGGCTCCCGCTCGCTCAACATGAACCTGTCGCAGCAGCGCGCCGACGGCGTAGCCAGCGCGCTGATCACCCAGGGCGTGGCGGCAAACCGTATCCGCACCACCGGTGCCGGCCCGGACAACCCGATCGCCTCCAACAGCACCGCGGAAGGCAAGGCGCAAAACCGCCGCGTCGAGATCACCCTCAGCCCGCTGCAGTAATCCCGTGCGGGGCGCGCAACCGGCGCCCCGCCGCCTCCCTGCGATTTTCTCCTTACCCTTCAATACTCCCGCCCGCACATCGGGTATGGTAGTCTCCTTGGCAATTAACCGCAGGAGGGATCGGCTGTGAGCACTGTCAAGGCAACGCGCGCCTCGGGACGCGCCACCATCAGCGATGTGGCCAGCATCGCCAAAACCGGCAAGACCAGCGTGTCACGCTATCTGAATGGTGAACAACACCTGCTTTCCGACGATCTCAAACAGCGCATCGAACAGGCGATCCGGCAGCTCGACTACCGGCCAAGCCAGATGGCGCGCAGCCTGAAAGGCGGCCAGACCCGCCTGATCGGCCTGATCCTCGCCGATATCACCAACCCCTATTCGGTGGACGTGATGCGCGGCATCGAGGCCGCCTGCCGCCAGCACGGCTTTACCCTGCTGGTGTGTAACACCAACAACGAAGTCAATCAGGAACAGCACTACCTGCAGCTGCTCAGCAGTTACCGGGTGGAAGGCATCGTGGTCAACGCGGTCGGCATGCGCGAGGAAGCGTTATCCACGCTGCAACAGTCGATGCTGCCGATGGTACTGATCGACCGCAAAATCCCCGACTTCGCCTGCGACGTGGTGGGCCTGAACAACCGCGAAGCCGCCACCGTCGCCACCGAACATCTGCTGCAACAAGGTTTCGAAGCGATCCTGTTCCTCAGCGAGCCGCTCGGTACGGTCAATACCCGTCTCGAACGCCTGCACGCTTTCAGACACACCATGGCGCAGCACCCCACACTGTTGGCGGAGCAGGCCGAAACGCCGCTCAACGATCGGCAGAAGCTGGAGCAGGTGCTGAGCGATTTCAGCGGCCGCCATCGCGGCATGCGCAAGGCGGTGATCTCCGCCAACGGCGCCCTGACGCTGCAGGTGGCGCGCGCCATGCGCCGGCTCGGCATTCAGTGGGGCAACGACATCGGCCTGCTGGGCTTTGACGAGCTGGAGTGGGCGGAGCTGGCGGGCGTCGGCATCACCACGCTGAAACAGCCCACCTACCAAATGGGGCACGCGGCGCTGGAGCGGCTGGTGCAGCGCATTCAGGGCCTGGCTGCCCCCAGCGGCGAGCAGATGTTCTCCGGCGAGCTGATCGTCCGCGGCTCCACCACCCGCTAACCTGCCTTCTCCGGGGCCGTTGCCCGCCCCGCCCTCATCGGCTGTTTTTTGCTCAGCTTCGTGATTGCGATCATATTTTTACACTCTGTCGCTTTCCGCTGGAACCGGTTCCATTTAACGTACCGGTAACAGCAGCGGCGGCAACAATGCCGCCTCAGGAGTCAAAATGAAAACAGAAATCATCGTGGTCACCGGCGCCTACGGCACCGATACCGTCAAACAACACGGCGGCCAGCGCGCGCTGTTGCCCATCATCGCCGGCGCGGGCGCCGACGGGGTGGAGATCCGCCGCGAACTGTTCGCCGCCGGCGAACTGGACAGCCTGCCGGCCCTGGCGCAAGAGATTGAACGCCAGCAGCTGTTCGCCGTCTACTCGGCCCCTGAGGCGCTGTTCACCCCGCAACATACGCTGAACCCTAACCTGCCGGCGCTGCTGGCGGAAGCGCAGGCGCTGAACGCGCGCCGGCTGAAGTTGTCCCTCGGCCATTTCCGCCCCGGCTTCGATTTTACCGAGCTGAAAGTGGCGCTGGAGCAGCACCCGGTCAAACTGGTGGTCGAAAACGATCAGACGCCGGACTGCGGCATTTTGTCGATGCTGAACGCCTTTTTCCACGCCGCGGAAGATAGCCACCTGCCGGTCAGCATGACCTTCGATATGGCCAACTGGCTATGGGTGGGGCAAGACGCCTTCGCCGCCGCCGAGCGCCTGGCCCGCCACGTCGGTTACGTGCACGTCAAAGCCGCCACCCAAGGCCCGCGCGGCTGGCGCGCCGTCGCGCTGGACGATACCGACGGCAGCTGGCGCGATCTGCTGGCCCGCCTGCCGCACGATGCGCCGCGCGGCATCGAATTCCCGTTGCAGGGCGATGACCTGGAAGCCGTCACCCGCCATTACGTCAATATTTTGCGTGCGGAGTAACCCCATGATGACAACGTTAACGGCAACGACGGCGCAGCAGGCGCCCCTGGATGTGGTCACACTGGGCGAAGCCATGGCGATGTTCGTGGCGGCGCAAACCGGCGATTTGGCGGAGGTGGAAACCTTCACCAAACGCATCGCCGGCGCCGAACTGAACGTGGCGATCGGCCTGGCGCGTCTGGGCATGAACGTCGGCTGGGTCAGCCGCGTCGGCAACGATTCGT
Organism: Serratia sp. SSNIH1; assembly: GCF_002935055.1. Classification (NCBI taxonomy): domain Bacteria; kingdom Pseudomonadati; phylum Pseudomonadota; class Gammaproteobacteria; order Enterobacterales; family Yersiniaceae; genus Serratia; species Serratia sp. SSNIH1. The sequence continues at coordinate 503,634 of NZ_CP026383.1, read as the reverse complement.
TCGGCCGCTTCACCCTGCAGCAGCTGAAAAAAGAAGGCATCAACTACCGGCAGGTGACGGTCGACGGCCACTATCCCACCGGTTTTCAGGTGAAATCCAAAACCACCGATGGTACCGATCCCAGCGTGGAATACTTCCGTAAAGGCTCGGCGGCCAGCCACCTGTCGGTCGCCGATTTCAACCCTGAGTATTTCGGTTCCGCGCGCCACCTGCACCTGAGCGGCGTGGCGGCGGCGCTGTCCAGCGAGTCGCTGGCGCTGTGCCACCATGCGGCGCGCGAAATGCGCGCCATGGGCAAAACCATTTCGTTCGACCCCAACCTGCGCCCGGTGCTGTGGCCCAGCCGCGAGGTGATGATCGAGCAGCTGAACCAGCTGGCGTTCGCCGCCGACTGGGTGCTGCCGGGGCTGAAAGAGGGGCAGATCCTCACCGGCCAATCGACGCCGGAAGGCATCGCCGATTTCTATCTGGAACGCGGCGTGCAGGCGGTGATCATCAAAACCGGCCCGGACGGCGCCTGGTTTAAAACCGCCGCCGGCGACAAGGCGGCAGTGGCCGCGGTCAAGGTCGACAACGTGGTGGATACCGTCGGCGCCGGTGACGGCTTTGCCGTCGGCACCCTCAGCGCCCTGCTGGAAGGCAAAACGCTGATACAGGCGGTACAGCGCGGCAACAAAATCGGCTCGCTGGCGATCCAGGCCATCGGCGACAGCGAAGGCCTGCCAACCCGCGCGGCGCTGGCCGAATAACAATAAAAAAAACGACTTCTCCGCATGACGTCAGCCTCTGGCCCTACAACCGGGACGCGTCGGGAGAGCATCTGCCCCTTTGTCTTGCATGCCCAGCGTGCCGGGCGAAGGGGATGCAACACCACTGAAGGATACTGAACATGAACAAAGCGACTGTCGCGGCCAAACGCTGGTGGTACATCATGCCCATCGTGTTTATCACCTACAGCCTGGCCTATCTCGATCGCGCCAACTTCAGCTTCGCCTCTGCCGCCGGCATCAATGAAGATCTCGGCATCACCAAAGGCATGGCCTCGCTTCTGGGTGCGCTGTTTTTCCTCGGTTATTTCTTCTTCCAAATTCCCGGTGCCATCTACGCCGAACGCCGCAGCGTCAAAAAATTGATCTTCTGGTGCCTGATCCTGTGGGGCGGCTGCGCCTCGCTGACCGGCGTGGTCAGCAATATCCCGATGTTAGCCGCCATCCGCTTTATCCTCGGCGTGGTGGAAGCGGCGGTGATGCCGGCGATGCTGATCTACATCAGCAACTGGTTCACCAAATCGGAGCGCTCACGCGCCAATACCTTCCTGATCCTCGGCAACCCGGTGACGGTGCTGTGGATGTCGGTGGTGTCCGGCTACCTGATCCACGCCTTCGGCTGGCGTGAAATGTTCATCATCGAAGGCATTCCGGCGGTTATTTGGGCGTTCTGCTGGTGGGTGCTGGCGAAAGACAAACCGGCGCAGGCCGGCTGGCTGAGCGCCGAGGAGAAACAGGCGCTGCAACAGCAGCTGGACGAAGAGCAGAAAGGCATCAAGGCCGTGCGCAACTACGGCGAAGCCTTCCGTTCGCGCAACGTGATCCTGCTGTGCGTGCAGTACTTCGCCTGGAGCATCGGCGTGTACGGCTTCGTGCTGTGGCTGCCTTCCATCCTGCGCAGCGGCATGCAGATGGGCATGGTGGAAGCCGGCTGGCTGTCCGCGGTGCCTTACCTGGCGGCGACCATCGCCATGATCGTGGTCTCCTGGGCATCGGACAAAATGCAAAACCGCAAGCTGTTCGTCTGGCCGCTGCTGCTGATCGGCGCGCTGGCGTTCTTCGGCTCTTACGCCGTGGGCACCAACCACTTCTGGATCTCCTACGGCCTGCTGGTGGTCGCCGGCGCCGCGATGTACGCCCCCTACGGGCCGTTCTTCGCCATCATTCCGGAAATGCTGCCGAAAAACGTTGCCGGGGGCGCCATGGCGCTGATCAACAGCATGGGTGCGCTGGGGTCGTTCTTCGGTTCGTGGTTCGTCGGCTATCTGAATGGCGCCACCGGCAGCCCGGCGGCCTCTTACATGTTTATGGCCATCGCACTGGTGGTGGCGGTGGTGCTGACGCTGATCGTCAAACCCGCCCGCAACGAGATCCAGCCGCAATTGGCTTGATCCGGTTATACTTTTTATCTGTTAACCCAACCGGGGGGGCGCCATGCCCCCTTTGGCCCAGCTGGAGTTCGTGATGAAGCCTTCTATCGTATTGTACAAAAGCCTGCCTGCCGATCTGCGTGAACGTCTGGAACAGCACTTCACCGTGCACGCCTTCAACGGCCTGCAGCCGGAGAACCGCGACGAACTGCGCCAGGCGCTGCAGCAGGCCGAAGGGATCATCGGTTCCGGCGGTAAAATTGACGAAGCCTTCCTGCAGCAGGCGCCCAAACTGCGCGCGGCCTCGACCGTTTCCGTCGGCTACGACAACTTCGACGTCGAGGCGCTCAACGCCCATAACGTGCTGCTGATGCACACCCCGACGGTGCTGACCGAAACCGTCGCCGACACCATCATGAGCCTGGTGCTGGCGACCGCACGCCGGTTGGTGGAAGTGGCCGAGCGGGTGAAGGCCGGCGAATGGCGCGGCAGCATCGGGCCGGACTGGTTCGGCGTCGACGTGCACCATAAAACCATCGGCATCCTCGGCATGGGGCGTATCGGCCTGGCGCTGGCGCAGCGCGCGCATTTCGGCTTCGGCATGCCGGTGCTGTACAACGCCCGCCGCACGCACGAAGAAGCGGAGCAGCGCTTTAACGCGCGCCGCTGCGATCTGGATACCCTGCTGGCCGAGTCGGATTTCGTTTGCATCACGCTGCCGCTGACCGAACAAACCTTCCACATGATCGGCCGCGATCAGCTGGCGAAAATGAAGAAAAGCGGCATTCTGATCAACGCCGGCCGCGGGCCGGTGGTGGATGAGCAGGCGCTGATCGAAGCGCTGCAAAACGGCGTGATCCACGCCGCCGGGTTGGACGTGTTCGAGAAAGAGCCGCTGCCGGCCAACTCGCCGCTGCTCAGCATGCCGAACGTGGTGGCGTTGCCGCACATCGGCTCCGCCACCCATGAAACGCGCTACGGCATGGCCGCCTGTGCGGTGGATAATTTGATCGCCGCGTTGACCGGCACGGTGAAAGAAAACTGCGTCAACCCGCAGCTGTTGCGGAAATAACTCAGCACGGCCGGTGGTCTGCGGATGACCGGCTGTGTTGCTCTTCCTGCTGCGGTGCGAACAGCGCCTGCAGCTGATGTTCTTCGGCGAAGTGCTGCAATTCGGCATCCTGAATTGCCTGAACGATCTCTTCTCGCCAGTTTTTGTCCGTCATCGCTAACCTCCTTTGATGTTCATCGTTTAATCTGCCGCAGCGCGCGCGCAAAGCCAAGCCGAATCAATCCGAAAACGCTCCGCCCTTCCTCTCCTCCCCGAAAAACCCCCGCAGGGAGGAGGCCATTTTTCCACCGTTTGCCACACTGGGCGCTACCCTGCGAAAAAACGCTTCCTGCCGCGCGTAAGGAGAGCCATGAAACTGTTACCCCTGCCCTTGTTGATGCTGCTGTCGCCTTCGGCGCTGGCCGGCTGGACGCTGCCGGGCTTCCCGGCCTTCGACGAAACTGCCGCCGGGCTGTTCGCCAGTCAGGCCGCGCTTCCCAAAGGCCAGCTGCCGCTGCGGCTGTATCAGGATAACCACTGCTGGCAGCCGGCCGAGGCGGTGAAGCTTAACCAGACGCTGTCGCTGCAGCCCTGCGGCACTCATCCGCCGGTCAGCTGGCGGCAGTTCCGCGCCGGCGATTATCAGGTGCGCATCGACACCCGCAGCGGCACGCCGACGCTGCAGCTCAGCCTGAGCAGCGCGCCGGAAAACACCGCCGTTGCCGTCCGCAGCTGCCCGCGCTGGGACGGCAAGCCGGTCACGATCGACGTCGCCTCCACCTTCGCCGAAGGCGAAACGCTGCGCGATTTCTATTCCGGTCAAACGGCGCAGGTGAGCCAGGGGAAAATCACGCTGCAGCCCGCCGCCGCCAGCGGCGGCCTGTTGCTGCTGGAATCCGCCGCCACGGCGAAACCGGCGGCGTTCAGCTGGCATAACGCCACGGTCTACTTCGTGCTGACCGATCGCTTTGAGAACGGCAACCCGGCCAATGACCACAGCTATGGGCGCCGCAGCGACGGCCTGCAGGAAATAGGCACCTTTCACGGCGGCGATCTGGCCGGCCTGACGCAGAAGCTGGATTATCTGCAGCAGCTGGGCGTCAACGCCTTGTGGATCAGCTCGCCGCTGGAGCAGATCCACGGCTGGGTTGGCGGCGGCACCAAAGGCGATTTCCCGCATTACGCCTATCACGGCTATTACGCACTGGACTGGACTCGCCTCGACACCAACATGGGCACCGAACAGGAGCTGCGCACGCTGGTCGAGCAAGCGCATCGGCGCGGCATTCGCATTCTGTTCGACGTGGTGGTGAACCATGTCGGTTACGCCACGCTGGCGGATATGCAGACGTTCCACTTCGGCTCGCTGTATCTGCAAGGTACAGAGGTGGAGAAAACCCTGGGGAAAAACTGGAGCGACTGGCGCCCCGGGCCGGGGCAAAACTGGCACAGCTTCAACGACTACATCAACTTCAGCGACAAAGCGGGCTGGCGCCAATGGTGGGGGAAAAACTGGATCCGCACCGACATCGGCGACTATGACTCACCGGGCTATGACGACCTGACGATGTCGCTGGCCTTCCTGCCGGACATCAAAACCGAAGCGCCCGGCGCCAGCGGCCTGCCACTGTTCTATCGCCACAAACCCGACACCGCCGCGCGCGACATGCCCGGCGCCACCACCCGCGATTACCTGACCGTCTGGCTCAGCCAGTGGGTGCGCGATTACGGCATCGACGGTTTTCGCGTCGATACCGCCAAGCACGTGGAAAAACCTACGCTGGCGCTGTTGAAGCAGCGCGCCACGGCGGCATTGGCGGCGTGGAAAGCGGAGCATCCGCAGCAGGCGCTGGATGACGCGCCGTTTTGGATGACCGGCGAGGCCTGGGGCCACGGGGTGATGAAAAGCGACTATTACCAAAACGGCTTCGACGCGATGATCAACTTCGACTTCCAGGACCAGGCGTCGCAGGCATTGGGCTGCTTTGCCGACATCGACGCCACCTACCGGCAGATGGCCGAGCGGCTGCAGGATTTCAACGTGCTGAGCTACCTCTCTTCACACGACACCCGGCTGTTCTTCGCCGGCGACGCCAAAGGCTCGCTGCCGCTGCAACAGCGGGCGGCGAACCTGCTGTTGCTGGCGCCGGGTGCGGTGCAGATTTACTACGGCGATGAAAGCGGCCGCCCGCTCGGCCCAACCGGTTCCGATCCGCTGCAGGGCACCCGCTCCGACATGAACTGGCGTGAACTGCTGGGAGAAAAAGCCCCGCTGCTGGCCCACTGGCAACGGTTGGGGCAGTTCCGCGCTCGCCACCCGGCGATCGGCGGCGGCGTGCAAACCCCGCAGCCGCACGCCGCCTACTACGCCTTCAGCCGCCGGCTCGGCGACGATAAGGTGATGGTGGTGTGGGCCGGCGAACGGTCACAATAATCCAGTGTAATATGCTACTAATCGACTAATGGGCGAAGTTTGTGCCCATTGGTCGATTTGTCGGCCGCATTGCAGCGGGATTTGTCTGGCGGTATGGTGGGGGATTACCTGCTAAGAAACAGTACTGCTGCACCTATGACTTTCTCACTTTTCGGCGAAAAATTTACCCGTTATGCGGGCATTACCCGTTTGATGGACGACCTGAACGAAGGCCTGCGCACCCCCGGTGCCATCATGCTCGGTGGCGGCAACCCGGCGCAGATCCCAGAGATGGAAGCCTACTTCAAACAGCTGTGCCAGGAGATGCTCGATCAGGGCAAACTGACCGAAGCGCTGTGCAACTACGACGGCCCGCAAGGCAAGGACGCGCTGCTGGAAGCGCTGGCCAATCTGCTGCGTGACGAGCTCGGCTGGGAGATTTCGCCACAGAATATTGCACTGACGAACGGCAGCCAAAGCGCGTTTTTCTACTTGTTCAACCTGTTCGCCGGCCGCTATGCCGACGGTTCGCGCCGCCGCGTGCTGTTCCCATTGGCGCCGGAATATATCGGCTATGCCGACGCCGGGCTGGACGAAGGGCTGTTCGTCTCCGCCAAGCCGAACATCGAGCTGCTGCCGGACGGCCAGTTCAAGTATCACGTTGATTTCGAACACCTCACCATCGGCGACGACATCGGCATGATCTGCGTTTCACGGCCGACCAACCCGACCGGCAACGTGATCACCGACGAAGAGCTGATGAAGCTTGACCTGCTGGCGCAGCAGCGCGATATTCCGCTGGTGATCGACAACGCCTACGGCGTGCCTTTCCCCGGCATCATCTTCAGCGACGCCACGCCGCTGTGGAACCCGAACACCATCCTGTGCATGAGTCTGTCCAAGCTCGGCCTGCCGGGCTCGCGCTGCGGCATCGTGATCGCCGACGAGAAGGTGATCACCGCGCTGACCAACATGAACGGCATCATCAGCCTGTCGCCGGGCAGCATGGGGCCGGCGATGGCGACGGAAATGATCGCGCGCGGCGATCTGCTGCGCCTGTCGAACGAGGTGATTCGCCCGTTCTACAAACAGCGCGTCGAGCACACCATCGAGATTATCCGCCGCTACCTGTCGCCGGAGCGCTGCCTGATCCACAAACCGGAAGGGGCTATCTTCCTCTGGCTGTGGTTCAAGGATCTGCCGATCACCACCGAAGTGCTGTATCAGCGCCTGAAAAAGCGCGGCGTGCTGATGGTGCCGGGCCACTACTTCTTCCCGGGGCTGGAGCACGACTGGCCGCATACCCACCAGTGCATGCGCATGAACTACGTGCCCGACCCGGAGAAAATCGAGCGCGGCGTGGCGATCCTGGCGGAAGAGATCGAACGCGCGCATCAGGAAGGCTAACGCCGGCTGATTGAAAATTGACCGATAAAGATATACGATACATATATCGTATATCTTTTTTTGGAGGGCTAGCGATGACTCGCATCGTGATCGATTTACCTGAAGAAGACCTGCGGCAGCTCGACAATCTGAAAAATATCCGCCACGTTCCCCGGGCCGAAATCATCCGTCAGGCCGTCTCCCGTTATCTGGCGGAGAACCACGTTGAAGATCCCAGCAATGCCTTCGGGCTCTGGTCCGGGGCGATGGGCGATGGCGTAGACTACGAAAATCGTCAGCGCGAGGAGTGGGAATAATGGTGGCTCAACGGGCGTTATTCGACACCAATATCCTGATCGATTATCTCAACGGCATTCCTCAAGCCAAAGACGTTCTGACCGAATACCACATCAACCCGGCTATTAGCGCCATCACCTGGATGGAAGTGATGGTGGGTGCCAAAAAACAGGGGCCGACGCTGGAGCTGAAAACGCGCCAGTTTTTAGGGCAATTCCTGCTGCTGCCTATTACCGATGAAGTTGCCGAACGCGCCGTAGAATTGCGCCACTCACAGCATGTGAAGCTGCCGGACGCCATTATCTGGGCCACCGCGCAGGTGGGGTTCCGGACGCTCATCTCCCGCAACCCCAAAGATTTTGGCACTGACAACGGCGTGTTAATGCCTTACCGGCTGTAGTCGGGCAGCGTTACAGCGTCCAGAACAGCACCGCCAGCAGCTGCGGCGACATGATGCGCAGGAACATCGCCAGCGGATACACGGTGGCGTAAGACAGCGCGGCGGCGCCGCTGGTGGGATGCAGACCGTTGGCGAACGCCAGCGCCGGCGGATCGGTCATCGATCCCGCCAGCATGCCGGACAGCGTCAGATAGTTCATCTTGCCCACCGTGCGCGCCAGAATACCGACGCTCAGCAGCGGAATGGCGGTGATCAGCGCGCCGTACCCGACCCACGTCAGCCCCTCGCCGTGCAACAACGTATCGATGAAGTTGCCGCCCGATTTCAATCCAACCACCGCCAGAAACAGCACGATGCCCAGTTCGCGCAGCGCCAGGTTAGCGCTCGGCGGCATAAACCAATACAGCTTGCCGATGCTGCCGATGCGCCCCAGGATCAGCGCGGCCACCAGCGGCCCGCCGGCCAACCCCAGCCGCAATGCCGCCGGGAAGCCGGGTACGAACAGCGGAATGGAGCCGAGCAGCACCCCGAGGCCGATGCCGATAAAGACCGGCAGCATCTGCACCTGCTGCAGTTTTTGTTGGGCGTTGCCGACGATTGCCGTCACCGCGTCGATGGCCTCCGGCCGACCGACCAGGTTGAGAATGTCGCCGAACTGCAGCGTCACGTTGCTGCCGGCCACCAGCTCCACGCCGGCGCGGTTGAGGCGTGAAATCACCACGTCATACTTCTGCTTCAGGTTCAGATCGCGGATTTTCTTGCCCAGCACCTGCTCGTTGGTCACCACCGCCCTCACCACCTGCAGCGCGGTGCCGCGCGTCGACAGCGAGGCATCCACCTCTTCGCCGATCACCAGCCGGGCATTTTCCAGATCTTCGCGTTTGCCCACCAGATGCAGGTAGTCGCCAAGCTCCAGCCGCTCGTGCGGCGCCGGCACCATCAGCAGCTCCCCGCGTTTGAGGCGCGAACAGACGATCGCTTCACCGTTGAGCAGCGGCACCTGCTTGATCGCCATGCCCTGCAGATTCGGGTTGCGCACCGCCACGTTCATGGCGTGCAGCAGCTCACGCTGATTGCCCAGGCTGCTTTCAAACGCCTGCGCCTCGCGCTCGATGTTGATGCGGAAAAACAGCCGGATCAGCCACATCACCAGCAGAATGCCGCATATGCCGAACGGATAGGCCATGGCGTAGCCCATGCCCATCCCGTCCACCAACGCCGGATCGGAACCGAGATCGGTCAGGATTTGTTGACCGGCACCCAGCGCCGGAGTATTGGTGACCGCGCCGGAGAACACGCCGAGGATGATCGGCAGCGGCACGTCGAACAGCTTGTGCACCGCCGCCGCCACGACACCGCCGGTCAGCACCAGCAGCACCGCGAAGGCGTTGAGGCGCAGACCGGAGACGCGCAGCGAAGAGAAGAAACCGGGGCCGACCTGAATACCGATGGTGTAAACGAACAGGATCAGGCCGAACTCCTGGATAAAGTGCAGCATGTCCCCGTTCAGGCTGATTTGCCCACTCTGGGCGAAGTGACCGACCAGGATGCCGCCGAACAGCACGCCGCCGATGCCCAGCCCGACGCCGTACAGCTTCCAGTTCCCCATCCACAGCCCAATGACGGCCGCCAGCGCCAACATGCTGACGGTCAGGGCGATATCGCTCATAGATCACATCCTTGCCAAAGTTGAATCGGGAATTCGCAGTTAAAAGCACACAGTTAACAAGGATTATGACATCGGACAGACGGGGGGACTGTGGCGTGCGCCACATAACGCAGCGGGGGAGATCCGTCTGGATCTCCCCCGCATGATGATGACCGTTTTTCAGTCGGTTATTTGGCTTCCAGCTCCGGCGTCGCACCGATGGCGATGCGCTGCGGCTGCAAGGCTTCCGGCACCTGACGCACCAGATCGATGTGCAGCAGGCCGTTTTCAAATTTGGCCTCGGACACCTGCAGATGCTCCGCCAGGGTGAAGGTCAGCTGGAACTCTTTGCACACCAGGCCTTGATGCAGGTATTCGACCTGTTTTTCCGGCGGCGTAGGTTTACCGCTGACAGTCAACCGCGGCCCTTCCACTTCGATATTCAGTTCGCTCTGCCGGAAACCGGCCAGCGCCAGAGAAATGCGGTAGTGATTGTCATCGCTTTTCTCGATGTTGTACGGTGGGAACCCCTGGGGTTCCTGGCCACCCATTGAACTGGCCAATTTATCAAAACCAATCCACTGACGCAGAAGCGGGGATAAATCGTAATTACGCATAGGAACAACTCCTTTCATTAAGCGAGATGTGTTTATTCAGCCCCCTGACGGCAGGCTAGGTATTATTTTCCGGCAGCGTACCTGCCGGCGAAACGGGAATTTATTTAATTTCGATGCGGCGCGGTTTTAATGTTTCCGGCACGATGCGTTGCATGTCGATATACAACAGGCCATTCTCCAGTTTGGCGCCTTTAATTTGAATATGTTCGGCCAGCTGGAATTTACGCTCGAAATTACGCTCGGCGATGCCCTGGTATAAATAGGTTTTTTCTGCCGGTTCGTTATTGTGCGCCCCGCGCACGATCAGCAGATTATCTTGCGTGGTGATCTCCAGCTCCTGCTCGGCAAACCCGGCTACCGCGATGGCGATGCGATAATGATTTTCGTCCACCAGCTCGACATTATAAGGCGGATAACCGCCGTTGCCCTGACTCTGACCGGCTTCCAGCGCGTTAAACAAGCGATCGAAACCAATGGCGGAACGGTATAGCGGGGAAAGATCAAAATTACGCATAAAACAGCCTCCTAAGGCACTTCAGCGAGGTTGAAATAAATACGCCTTCCACTCTGGACAGGCTAATTAAGCCAGAATTCCCTTACGGCGAATTCTCAATTCGGCTCTGATGATAAAATGGGGGTTGATTTCATCAATTCAACAGGCGAGGATCAAAAAAACTTCGCACCGATTAGGCGAAAGTTTTTTTACCACTTACACTAAAGTGAGAGAGCCGCCACAGAGCGGGATTTTGCTTCTTTAAAAGCAGCAACAGGATGTTATAAATCAGCTTAATTTAGGGGAACAGCAACCCTGCAGGATGGATTAATGACGACGATGAAAGCGATAGCGACGGGCTGCATGTTGTTGGCGACCAGCGGTTGCTCCAGCGTGATGAGCCATACCGGCCCGAATCAGGGTTACTATCCCGGCACCCGCGCCAGCGTGGACATGCTGAAGGACGACAACACCAGCTGGGCGATGATGCCGCTGGTGGCGCTGGATCTGCCGTTCTCCGCGGTGATGGACACCGTACTGTTGCCTTACGACTATCTGCGTTCCGGCAACGACGCCACCGCAGACTCGCCAAAAGCGCGCATCCTGCGCAGCGAGCAGCAGAATCTGGCGGCAACCGGCAATCCCGGCGAAGGCAACGACAGCACCGCCACCCACTAATCGCGCACGCAGCGGGCCGCCAGGCCCGCCTTACACCTCAACCACAAAGATCTGGTTGAACCCCGCTATCTCGCGCATAAACGCCACTTTCTTGCCATCCGGTGAAAACACCACGGCATCCGCCGACGGCGGCTGCGCGCTGCGCTGCGTTAAACGCTGCAGGCGGCCGCCGGCGACCTCGCACAGCATCACGCTGTTATCGCACACCAAAGCAATCGCCCCGCCCTGCGGGTGCCAGCTGAACGCCGACTGGATGTCATGCTCGCTGCGGCTCACCTGGCGCGGCTCCCCGCCGTTCGGCGACACCGTCCACAGCTGCACCACGCCGCCGTCGTCCTTCATCAAAAATGCGATTTGGCTGCCGTCCGGCGAGCTGCGCAGCCAATGGCGCGGCGCGCCGGCCACGCCCGGATAACGACGATCGCCGGTAAAGGTTACCCGCCGCTGCCTGACGCCCTGCGGCGGCGCCGGCAACTCGCTTTCCGTCCCCTGCAGCGGCAAAGCGCCCGCCCTGGCGTAATCGGCATCGTTCTCCGGCAGATCGACGATAAACACCTCCGGCAGCTTCTCGCCGGCGGCGGACAGCGTATCGCCGATGAACGCCAGCGCCCAGCGCTGCCGGCTGCCGTCGGCCTTACGGTAACCTTCGCGGCCGATCCAGCCTTCTTCGTAGGCGCGATTGATCTGATCGCTGCCCGGCTGCGGCTGCGGCACGGTTTCGCTGACCAGCACGCAATAGTGGCTACCGTCATACTCGCGCGGGTGCTGTTTCGGCGGATTGACCCCGTGCAGCGGCACGGCCACCCCGACGTTGCGCAGATCGCGCGCCGGATCGCGTTCGTGCATGACGTGATCGTTGTAGGTAAAGCTAAGACGGCTGCCGTCCGGACTGAAAACGTGCACATGGCTGCCGCCGCGCAGCGCGCCGGGCGTGTAGGGGGCGGTGATATCCAGCGCGTCGAGGGTGATGACCAACTCGCGATCCGGTTCACTGACGATCACCCCGCGGCGGTGGTGAAAATCATACTGCCAGGCGCTGTCGGGGTGCTCCGGACCGTGGATAAAGGCATAACGCGCCGGCGCATCGGGGCTGACCGTGACCACGCCGACGTGGGCGCCGTGCTGGGCGCGATAAACCACCTCCACCGCGCCGCTGGCGACGTTGACCCGCTCGATGCTCAGACCGGTGAAAGAGGCGCCGCGCGGGCGCACGTCATAAGCCAGCCATTGGCTGTCCGGCGTCCAGACGTTGATATTGGTTAACTGATGCCCGCGAGGGTCGAAAGTCAGTTGTTTTTCCCGATGGCTCATGGCGGTTCTCCTGCGCATGCCGGCACTGAGTCGCCATCTTACCGGATCGGCGACAGCGTTTCACATGGCCTGCGCGGGTAAGGCGGGAGGATTTTTCGGTTCGAAATGACGCAATTATTTTTCAGCGTCTTATCATTTAAGCCGAACGACGGCATCGGCAGGAAATAAGCGGCCGATTAGGCGCTCGCATTCCTGGCGGCGAAACTCAACGGCGCCCATGCCGTATAGGCGGATGCCGCGAGCGCTATTTTTTTCATTCTCATTTCCTTTATCAAAATAAGTCAGCGGCAGCAGCTTCCTTAACACAAATAAATAAAAAATCGTGTCGCTAAACGACAGGTTAATGATTATTTTCAACGCCAACGCGATGCGCTTCCCCGGCCGTTGCCGCTGGCGGGCCGGGTTGCCCGGCGGTCGGGCGACGGGGTTTACAATCAATACAAAAAAGTACAAACTGGATTTTTAAGTCCAAAACATTACGGAGCCGGTATGAATCCCCTCTTCGATGCCATTGTTTCTGCCCATCAGCAACTGCGCCCTCAGGTACGGGTCACGCCCCTGGAGCGCAGCGTGCTGCTTTCACAGCAGCTCGGCTGTGAGCTGTATCTGAAATGCGACCATCTGCAGCACACCGGCTCCTTTAAATTTCGCGGCGCCAGCAACAAGCTGCGATTGCTGGATAGCGAGCAACGCCGGCGCGGCGTGATCGCCGCCTCAACCGGCAATCACGGCCAGGCGGTCGCCCTGGCGGGGCAGCTGATGGGCGTTGGCGTCACGGTTTATGCGCCGGAGACGGCGGCGAGCATCAAGCTAGACACCATCCGCGCGCTGGGCGGCACCGTGGAACTGGTGCCGGGCGATGCACTGAACGCCGAACTGGCCGGGGAACAGGCCGCCCGCGAACAGGGAAAAACCTATATCTCGCCGTATAACGACGAGCAGGTGATCGCCGGCCAGGGCACCTGCGGCATGGAGCTGGTTGAACAGCTCACCGGTCTGGACGCCGTGTTCGTGGCGGTGGGTGGCGGTGGTTATATCGCCGGTATCGGCACCGTTTTGCGGCAATTGTCGCCGAACACGCAGCTTATCGCCTGCTGGCCTGAAAACGCCACCAGCATGTACAGCGCGCTGGAAGCGGGCCATATCTTCCCGGTGGAAGAGCAAGAAACGCTGTCCGACGGCACCGCCGGCGGCGTCGAACCGGGCGCCGTGACCTTTCCCCTGTGCCAGCAGCTGATCGACCGCAAAGTGCTGGTCAGCGAAGCAGAGATCAAACACGCGATGCGCCGGATCGCCGCCAGCGATCGGTGGATTATCGAAGGCGCGGCCGGCGTGGCGCTGGCGGCGGCGATCAGGCTGGCGCCGGAATTTCAGGGGAAAAAAGTGGCGGTGGTGCTGTGCGGTAAAAACATCGTGCTGGAGAAATACCTTAAGGCCGTCGCCGATGCACATCCTTAACCGGCAGCAAATCCTCGCCGCGTTCGACGCCGAGGCCATAACCGCGCTGCTGAAGCAGGGGTTTATCGCCTATTCGCAGCGGCGGGTGCAACAGCCGCCGGTGCAGCATTTCCTGTTCGAACAGGCCGCCGGCGATTGCTGCATCAAATCCGCCTGGCTGGAAGGCGACGAGCTGTTCGTGGTCAAGGTCTCCGCCGGTTTCTATCGCAACGCCGAACGCGGCCTGGCCAGCAATCAGGGGTTGGTGATGGCGTTCTCCGCCCAGACCGGCGAACCCCGGGCGCTGCTGCAGGATGAGGGCTGGCTGACCGCGCTGCGCACCGCACTGGCCGGCCGCATCGCCGCCGAGCTGTGCGCGCCGCCGCATATTCAGGCGATCGGCATGGTCGGCACCGGCCTGCAGGCACGGCTACAGCTGCAATGCCTGAAACCGGTGACCGATTGCCGCGAGGTGTGGGTGTGGGGCCGCAACGAACAGGCGCTGGCGGCGTATCGGCGCGATGCCGAGGCAGAAGGTTTTCGGGTGCTGACCACGCAGGACGCGGCGGAGCTGGCGGCGCACTGTCAGCTGATCGTGACCACCACGCCCAGCCGCGAACCGATCTTACAGGCGGCGGATATTCGGCCCGGCACACACATCACCGCCGTGGGCGCCGACGCGCCAGGCAAGCAGGAGCTGGCGACCGATCTGGTGGCCAAGGCGGACGCGCTGCTGGTCGATGCGCTGGTGCAATGTGCTGACTATGGCGAAATCGCGACGGCTTATCGGCAAACTAGGCTCACTTCAACGCCAATCATCGAAATGGGCGCCCTCTTGGCGCAGGGCGGGCGGTTGCGAAGCGAGCCGCAGCACATCACCATCGCCGATCTTACCGGGCTGGCGATTCAGGATCTGCAAATCGCCAAAGGGGTGTTGGCGGCAATATAAAGGGGCGCCGCAGCGCCCCATTTTATCAGCCGTTGAGCACGAACTTCTCGATGGCGCGCGCCACACCGTCTTCGGTATTGGCGCCGGTGACAAACTGCGCCACCGCTTTCAGCTCGGGAATCGCGTTGCCCATCGCCACTCCGACGCCGGCATACTCAATCATCGCCGTATCGTTGGCCTGATCCCCCAGCGTCATGATGTTTTCCCGCGCCACGCCGAGGTGCTCGGCCAGCATTCTCACCCCGGCGCCCTTATCGACGTTCTTGTGCAGAATCTCGAGGAAATAAGGCGCGCTTTTCAAAATGGTATAACGCTCGCGCGTTTCCGACGGGATGCGCGCGATAGCGCGGTCCAACAACTCCGGCTCGTCGATCATCATCACTTTAGGGAAACGCATCTGGCGATCCATCTCTTCCACGCTGCGGTATTTCAGCGGAATACCGGTCATTTCCGCCTCGTGTATGGTGTATTTGCCGATGTCTTTGTTCGGGGTATACAGGGTGTCGAAATCGAACGCCTGGTAGTGAACGCCGAGCTCGCGCGCCATCTGTTCGAAGTGCAGATAGTCCTCGAAGCCCAGCGTTTCCTGCAGGATGCAGGCGCCGTCGACCGCACGCAGCACCAGTGCGCCGTTATAGGTTATACAGAAATCGCCGGGGCCCTGAATGTCCAACTGGCGCAGATAGTCCTGCACGCCGACATAAGGCCGCCCGGTGGCCAGCACCACGTGCACCCCTTTGCGCCGCGCTGCCGCGATAGCCTGCTTTACCGCCGGCGTGATTTGGTGCTGCGGATCCAGCAACGTGCCGTCCATGTCGATCGCAATCAGTTCAATAGCCATTCAACGCTTCTCCCAGTGGTTTTTTCTCATGCTAACGCGTTTCAGCCTCGGCTGTCAGCGCCAAAAAAGGCGTAAAAAAATCCGCGCGGGTCGCCCGGCGCGGATTTTCACAGCCATTAACGCATCAGATATCGATGTTCGCCGCTTTCAGGGCGTTTTCTTCGATAAAGGCGCGGCGCGGTTCAACCGCATCGCCCATCAGCGTGGTGAACAGCTGATCGGCAGCGATGGCGT
The DNA here is from genome assembly GCF_002935055.1 of Serratia sp. SSNIH1. Taxonomy (NCBI): domain Bacteria; kingdom Pseudomonadati; phylum Pseudomonadota; class Gammaproteobacteria; order Enterobacterales; family Yersiniaceae; genus Serratia; species Serratia sp. SSNIH1. The sequence continues at coordinate 487,742 of NZ_CP026383.1, read as the reverse complement.
CCTTGACGGTCACACGCAGCATGCGGCGGCTTTCCGGATCCATGGTGGTTTCCCACAGCTGCTCCGGGTTCATCTCGCCCAGACCTTTATAACGCTGCACCGACAGGCCGCGGCGCGACTCTTTCACCAGCCACTCCAGCGCCTGCTCGAAGCTGTCTACCGGCTGACGACGTTCGCCACGCTCGATGAACGCACCCTCTTCGATCAGCCCGCGCAGCTTCTCGCCCAGCTGGCAGATCTTGCGGTATTCGCCGCCGTGAATGAAGTCGAAGTCCAGCTTATAGTCGGTATCCACGCCGTGGGTGCGGATGCGCAGCGCCGGCTCGAACATCTGGCGCTCACGGTTCTCGAAGATCACGAAGTCATAGCTGCTGCCGTGCTGCTCTTTGTCGTTCAGCGCCTGCACCAGCGAAGCGATCCAGGTTTTCACCTTGGCTTCATCGCTGAGATCGCCTTCGTTCAGCGTCGGCTGATAGATCAGGCTGTTCAGCAGCGCGCGCGGGTAGCGGCGCTCCATACGGCCGATCAGCTTCTGCACGCCGTAGTGTTCGGCCACCAGTTTTTCCAGCTGCTCGCCGCCGAGCGCCGGTGCGCTGGCATTGGTGTGCAGCGTAGCGCCGTCCATCGCGATGGCGATCTGGTACTGATCCATCGCCTCGTCATCTTTGATGTACTGCTCTTGCTTGCCTTTCTTCACCTTGTACAGCGGCGGCTGCGCGATGAACACGTGACCACGCTCGATGATTTCCGGCATCTGGCGGTAGAAGAAGGTCAACAGCAGCGTACGGATGTGCGAACCGTCGACGTCGGCATCGGTCATGATGATGATGCTGTGGTAACGCAGCTTATCCGGGCTGTACTCGTCGCGGCCAATGCCGCAACCCAGCGCGGTGATCAGCGTCGCCACTTCCTGCGAGGAGAGCATTTTGTCGAAACGCGCTTTCTCGACGTTGAGGATTTTCCCCTTCAGCGGCAAGATAGCCTGGTTCTTGCGGTTGCGCCCCTGCTTGGCAGAGCCGCCCGCGGAGTCCCCTTCCACCAGGTACAGTTCGGACAGCGCCGGATCGCGTTCCTGGCAGTCCGCCAGTTTGCCCGGCAGGCCGGCCAGATCCAGTGCGCCTTTGCGGCGGGTCATCTCACGCGCTTTACGCGCCGCTTCGCGCGCGCGCGCCGCGTCGATGATTTTGCCGACCACGATTTTCGCGTCGCCTGGATTTTCCATCAGGTAATCCACCAGCTTCTCGTTCATCAACGTTTCAACCGCGGTTTTCACCTCGGAAGAGACCAGCTTGTCCTTGGTCTGAGAAGAGAACTTCGGATCCGGCACCTTCACCGACACCACGGCGATTAAGCCTTCACGCGCATCATCGCCGGTGGCGCTGACCTTGGCCTTCTTGCTGTAGCCTTCCTTTTCCATGTAGCTGTTCAACGTACGGGTCATCGCGGTACGGAAACCGACCAGGTGCGTGCCGCCGTCGCGCTGCGGAATGTTGTTGGTGAAGCAGTAGATGTTTTCCTGGAAACCGTCGTTCCACTGCAGCGCCACTTCCACGCCGATATCGTCTTTCACTGTAGAGAAGTAGAACACGTTCGGGTGGATCGGGGTTTTGTTCTTGTTCAGGTACTCGACAAACGCCTTGATGCCGCCTTCGTAGTGGAAGTGGTCTTCACGGTCGGTGCGCTTGTCCTGCAGGCGGATAGACACGCCGGAGTTGAGGAAGGACAGCTCGCGCAGACGCTTGGCCAGAATGTCGTATTCGAATTCGGTCACATTGGTGAAGGTCTGGTGGCTCGGCCAGAAACGCACCATGGTGCCGGTCTGTTCGGTTTCGCCCACCACATTCAGCGGCGCCTGCGGCTCACCGTGGCTGTAAGTTTGTTCGTGTACTTTGCCTTCGCGGCGGATCACCAGCTCCAGTTTCTCAGACAGGGCGTTAACCACCGAGACGCCCACGCCGTGCAGGCCGCCGGAAACTTTATAGGAGTTGTCGTCGAATTTACCGCCGGCGTGCAGCACGGTCATGATGACCTCTGCGGCTGAAACCCCTTCTTCAGGGTGAATGCCGGTCGGAATGCCGCGGCCGTCATCCTGTACCGATACCGAGTTGTCGGCATGGATGGTGACCTGAATGTCACTACAGTGGCCCGCGAGCGCTTCGTCGATAGCGTTGTCCACAACCTCGAATACCATGTGGTGCAGACCGGTGCCGTCATCGGTATCGCCGATATACATGCCCGGGCGCTTGCGCACCGCATCCAGCCCTTTTAATACCTTGATACTTGAGGAGTCATAAGAATTCGACATCAACGTTTCTCGCTCATTTTAGTCCTGTGGTTGAACCTCTATTTTACCCTGTTCCACGCGGAACATCTTGCCCTTTTCACCGGCCATGTCGGTCACTTGTTCAGCGCTGACCGCGCTGACAAAAACCTGGGCCTGGGTGGCTTTCAGGCGATCGGCCAGCAACCGGCGACGGCCGGTGTCCAGCTCGGAGGCAAAATCATCAATCAGATACAGGCAACGCCGCCCGCTCTGCCGGGTGAGAAACTCACCCTGCGCCAAGCGCAACGCGCACATCAGCAGCTTAAGCTGACCGCGCGATAACAAATCCTCTACCGGCGTGCCGTCGGCACGAATGCGGAAGTCCGCTTTGTGCGGCCCCACCGCGGTATAGGTCAACGCCCTGTCGCGCTCGAACTGGCGCTCCAGCAGCTCGCCGTAGTCGCTCTCTTTGTCCCAGCCGCGCTGGAAGGAGAAGCTCAGGGCGAATTCAGGCAGAAACTGCGCGCAGGTCGCGGTGATATCCGCGGCGATCGCGTCGCTGTATTCCGCCCGCCATTCGCTGATGCGCTCCGCGAGCGGGATCAGTTCCTGATCCCAGGCGCGGATCTGCGCATAGCGACTCACCTGGCGCAGCGCGGCATTGCGCTGCTTCAGTAACCGTTTCAGGTTGCTCCAGGCGGTGAAAAAACCGGGTTCGTTATGAAAACAGCCCCAGTCCAGGAAGGCGCGCCGGAATTTCGGCCCGCCGTTCAGCAGGGTAAAACCTTCGGGAGTGATCAGCTGCATGGGCAGCAGCTGCGCCAGCTCGGCCACCTTGTGGCCGTCGCTGCCATCGATGCGTACTTTGCTGTCACCCTGACGGCTCTTGCTCAATCCTACCGACAGCTCGCGCTCCGTACCTTCTATGCGGCCGTGCAGCACGAACTCCGGCTGGTCGTGGCGGATCACCCGACCGGCCTGCAGGCTGCGAAAGGCGCGGCCGTGCCCGAGGGTATACACCGCTTCCAGCACGCTGGTCTTGCCGCTGCCGTTGGCGCCGACCAGGAAGTTGAATCCCGGCGCCAGTGCCAAATCCGCCGCCTCGATATTGCGGAAATCTTTAATCAATAAACGCGTTAATGCCATGCCAACTCTATCACCGGGAAACTGCGCTCACTGTAAGGGCGTTATCGGCGCAGGCAGTTTACGAGCGGACAGCGCACAGCAACCGGAGCGTACACAGAGTACGTGAGGATTGCGAGCACTGCCCAATCGTAAAATGGCAAGCAAGATAGCCCGGATATCGATCACAACCGCATTGGCATGACAACGTAGGCCGCCGCCTGGCTGGCGCCGTCTTCGATTTGCACGCTGGAGACCGAGTCGGTCAACAGCAGGCGCACGTCTTCACACTTGAGCGCGTTCAGCACGTCCAGCACGTAGCTGACGTTGAAGCCGATCTCCATCTCCGCGCCGTCGTAGCTGACGTCGAGGATCTCTTCCGCCTCTTCCTGCTCCGGGTTGTTGGCGGTGATCTTCAGCTGGTTCTGGCTGACGTACAGCCGCACGCCGCGGAATTTCTCGTTCGAGAGAATGGCCGCACGCGCAAACGCCTGCTTGAGCAGATCGCAGCCGGCTTCCAGCGTTTTATCCGGGTTCTTCGGCAAGACGCGGCGATAGTCCGGGAAACGACCGTCAACCAGCTTGGAGGTGAAGATGAAATCGCCGACGTGGGCGCGGATGTTGTTGCTGCCGATCTGCAACTGCAGCAGCGAATCGCCGCCGTCCAGCAGACGCACCAGCTCCATCACGCCTTTACGCGGCACGATCACCGAATGCGACGGCAGCTGTTGGCCGATCGGCATCGAGCACACCGCCAGGCGGTGGCCGTCGGTCGCGACGGTGCGCAGCTCTTCGCCTTCGGTTTCAAACAGCATGCCGTTCAGGTAATAACGCACGTCCTGATGGGCCATCGAGAACTGGGTGGCTTCAATCAGGCGTTTTAGCGTCGCCTGCGGCAAGGTGAACTCCACCTCGCTTTGCCAGTCGTCCAGGTTCGGGAAGTCCGCCGCAGGCAGCGTGGACAGCGAGAAACGGCTGCGGCCGGACCGCACCAGCATGCGCTCGCTCTCCAGCGTGACGGCGATCTCCGCCCCTTCCGGTAGGCCACGGCAGATATCAAAGAATTTACGCGCGGGCACGGTGGTCGCGCCCGGCTCGTGCGGTTGGGACAGGGCGACGCGCGCCACCATCTCCATCTCCAGATCGGTGCCGGTCAGCAGCAGGCAGCCTTCCGTCACCTGCAGCAGCAGGTTGCCCAGGATCGGCAAGGTCGGGCGGCCGCCCAGCGGGCTGCTCACCTGTTGCAGCGGTTTTAGCAGATGCTCACGTTCAACGATAAATTTCATAGCGCTATGAAGATAATGTTCTGATTAAATTGGAGAAATCTTCTTTGATGTCGTGACTTTCCTCACGCAGCTGCTCAATCTTCCGGCAGGCGTGCAACACCGTGGTATGGTCGCGGCCACCAAACGCATCGCCGATTTCCGGCAGGCTGTGGTTGGTGAGTTCCTTCGCCAGCGCCATCGCCATCTGGCGCGGGCGGGCAACGGATCGCGAACGCCGCTTGGACAGCAAATCCGCGACTTTAATCTTGTAATACTCCGCCACCGTCTTTTGAATATTGTCGATGGTGACCAGCTTTTCCTGCAGTGCCAGCAGATCGCGCAGCGCTTCGCGCACGAAATCGATGGTGATGGCCCGGCCGGTAAAGTTGGCGTTGGCGATCACGCGGTTCAGCGCCCCTTCGAGCTCACGCACGTTGGAACGCAGGCGCTTGGCGATGAAGAACGCCACTTCGCCCGGCAGGCGAATGTCGTTCTCGTCGGCCTTTTTCATCAGGATCGCCACGCGGGTTTCCAGCTCCGGCGGCTCGATCGCCACCGTCAGCCCCCAGCCGAAGCGGGACTTCAAACGATCTTCCACCCCGTTGATCTCTTTAGGGTAGCGATCCGAGGTCAGGATGATCTGCTGATTGCCTTCCAACAGGGCGTTAAAGGTATGGAAGAACTCTTCCTGCGAACGCTCTTTGTTGGCGAAGAATTGGATGTCATCGATCAGCAAGGCGTCGACCGAACGGTAGTAGCGCTTAAACTCTTCGATGGCATTGTTCTGCAACGCTTTGACCATGTCCTGCACGAAGCGTTCCGAGTGCATGTAGACCACTTTGGCGTTGGCCTTGCGCGCCATGATGCCGTTGCCGACCGCGTGCAGCAGGTGAGTTTTACCCAGGCCGGTACCGCCATACAGGAACAAAGGGTTGTAGGCACCGCCCGGATTGTCCGCTACCTGGCGAGCCGCCGCGCGCGCCAATTGGTTGGACTTACCCTCGACGAAGTTGTCGAAGGTGTGTTTAGGGTTGACGTTGGAACGGTAAGAGAGCTCGGGTTGCGCCGCCGCGTTGTCCCAGCTCGGGCGCAAAGGCGCGGCCGTGCGCGCCGCCGGGGCCGCAGGGGCGCTGCTGACGCTGGCGGCCACGGTCTGGCTGATCACCTGCGTGATCGGCTTGCTGCCGACTTCAAAACGCAGCAAAGGCGCATCCGTGCCGCAGAAATCATTCAGCAGACCATTGATGTTGTTTAAGTACTTATCGCGAACCCAATCCAGCACAAAGCGGTTAGGCGCATACAGCGCCAAGGTATTGTCACTCAGTTCCGCCTGCAATGGGCGTATCCACATACTAAATTCTGTGGCAGGTAACTCATCCTGCAATCGGGCAAGACACTGCTGCCAAAGCGAAAGTGACACGGCGGACTCCACTCGAACAAGATCAATAAAGAAAAGAAACGGGCAACTTTTTTATAACTCATGATTTTTGACACATACCCGGCATCGGCTGTTTGCCTGTGGGGGATGCGAACCGCCTTTCACGGTTTGTGTCCCTCACGATCCCGGCATGAGGGATCGCGATCGGAATGACGGATCATAGCGCAATCCGAGCAAGAGATCCTCCCCTTCCTCACAGATTAGATCCATTTTATCCACAGGCCGCGGCCGGCGGCGATCTTTTCACCGCCGGCGCCGGATGACCACGCAGATCCCGGTCGCTGCGCCGCGTTTTTTACATTGTCAACCGGTTATACCCTGTTATCCACGCCGGATCCTTCGATCGCGCGCAAAGGATCTCACGGGGATCCTTGCGATTTCACCCCGAGTCCGTATAATCTTCGCCCTACGTGTGATACCTGGTTCCTTATGGTGCGTCATTAGCCAGACAGGATTCTGCGGTGACCACGGGCCAAGACCGGATTTTGTTCCGTTATTGGCAGACAACCAGGTAGGCTGGCGCGATGCGAATTGACTCAGGACTGTACAATTATTACAATCCCGCTTCTTTATGTATTGCGATTGAGGCGTCGGTCATCTTCACGCCGAGTAGCCAAACGCGTTTACTGATCAGTAATTATTTTAAGTTTAGGTAGAAATCGCTATGAAACGCACTTTCCAACCGTCCGTATTGAAGCGCAACCGTAGCCACGGTTTCCGTGCTCGTATGGCCACCAAAAATGGTCGTCAAGTTCTGGCCCGCCGTCGTGCGAAAGGCCGTGCTCGTCTGACTGTTTCTAAGTAATAAAGCTAACCCGCTGAGTGGTTAAGCTCGCTTTTCCCAGGGAGTTACGTTTGTTAACTCCCACTCATTTCACTTTCGTCTTCCAGCAGCCACAACGGGCTGGCACGCCGCAAATCACCATCCTCGGCCGCCTGAACCAGCTGGGGCATCCCCGCATCGGTCTTACCGTCGCCAAAAAACACGTCAAACGCGCGCACGAGCGTAATCGGATCAAACGCCTAACCCGCGAAAGCTTCCGCCTGCGCCAGCACGAATTACCGGCGATGGATTTTGTCGTGGTGGCCAAAAAGGGGATAGCGGATTTGGATAACCGCGCGCTGACGGAAGCTTTGGATAAATTATGGCGTCGCCACTGTCGCCAGGCTCCCGCATCCTGATCGGGCTGGTGCGGGCCTATCAGCTCGTCATCAGTCCGCTGCTAGGGCCTCGTTGTCGCTTCCAGCCGACATGCTCTCATTACGCAATTGAGGCATTAAGCAGGTTTGGCATGATAAAAGGCAGTTGGTTAGCATTGAAACGCGTATTAAAATGCCACCCTTTGAACCCAGGTGGCGATGATCCGGTGCCGCCAAAAACCGACGATAACAGAGAACACTAACGATGGATTCGCAACGCAATCTTCTCCTCATCGCTCTGCTGTTCGTGTCTTTCATGATCTGGCAGGCATGGCAAACGGACAACGCTCCGCAGCCGGCCGCACAGACCACGCAACAGACTTCGAACGCAGTAGCCGGTGATGCCGCCAGCCAGGCCGTGCCAGCCAGTGGTCAGGGTAAGCTGATTACCGTGAACACCGACGTGCTGTCACTGACCATCAACACCCGTGGTGGCGATATCGAGCAGGCTAAACTGTTGGCCTACCCGGATACTCTGGGTTCATCGACTCCGTTCCAACTGCTGGAAACCACTCCGTCGTTCGTCTATCAGGCGCAAAGCGGCCTGACCGGTAAAAACGGCCCGGACAACCCGGCCAACGGCGAACGCCCGCTGTATCAGGCGGCACAGGACAGCTACACCCTGCCGGAAGGCCAGGACGAGCTGCGCATCCCGCTGACCTACACCGATAAAGACGGCGCGGTCTACACCAAGACTTTCGTGCTCAAACGCAACCACTATGCGGTCGGCGTGGATTACAGCATCGACAACAAAGGCGCGGCACCGCTGGAGCTGACCCTGTTCGGCCAGCTGAAGCAGACCACCGAATTGCCTAAGCACCGCGACACCGGCAGCAGCAACTTCGCGCTGCACACCTTCCGCGGCGCGGCGTACTCGTCCAGCGATGACAAGTACCAGAAATACGCGTTCGACAAAGACGAAAACCTGAGCGTCACCACCAAAGACGGTTGGGTCGCCATGCTGCAACAGTACTTCGCCACCGCGTGGGTACCGGCGACCAAGGGTGACAACACCTTCTACACCGCCAAACCGGGCGACAACCTGTCCACCATCGGCTTCAAATCTACGCCGGTCGTGGTGCAGCCGGGCGCTCAGCAGCAGCTGAACGCGACCCTGTGGGTCGGTCCGGAGCTGCAGGACCAGATGGCCCAGCTGGCGCCGCACCTGGACCTGACCGTGGATTACGGTTGGCTGTGGTTCATCTCCCAGCCGCTGTTCAAACTGCTGAAGTTCATCCACGGCTTTATCGGTAACTGGGGCTTCTCCATCATCATCATCACCTTCATCGTGCGCGGCATCATGTACCCGCTGACCAAGGCGCAGTACACCTCGATGGCGAAAATGCGCATGCTGCAGCCGAAGCTGCAGGCGATGCGCGAGCGCATCGGCGATGACAAACAGCGCATGAGCCAAGAGATGATGGCGCTGTACAAGGCGGAGAAAGTGAACCCGCTCGGCGGCTGCCTGCCGCTGATCATTCAGATGCCGATCTTCCTGGCGCTGTACTACATGCTGATGGGTTCGGTCGAGCTGCGCCACGCGCCGTTCGCCCTGTGGATCCATGACCTGTCGGCGCAAGACCCGTACTACATCCTGCCAATCCTGATGGGCGTGACGATGTTCTTCATTCAGAAGATGTCACCGACCACCGTGACTGACCCGATGCAGCAGAAAATCATGACCTTCATGCCGGTGATCTTCACAGTGTTCTTCCTGTGGTTCCCGTCCGGTCTGGTGCTGTACTACATCGTCAGTAACCTGGTGACCATCCTGCAGCAGCAGCTGATTTACCGTGGTCTGGAAAAACGCGGTCTGCACAGCCGCGACAAGAAAAAAAGCTAAGCGTATTGTAGGGGTTCGGCGCGCCGACCCTTGCAGTCACACCAAAGGCGGTCATTAGACCGCCTTTTTGCATCTTAATCGTCAGAGAGAACCGTTATGAGCACCACCGATACCATCGTAGCCCAAGCCACCCCGCCGGGACGCGGCGGCGTCGGCATTCTACGCATTTCCGGAAGCCAGGCCAAAGACGTCGCCCAGGCGTTGCTCGGCAAGCTGCCGAAGCCGCGCTACGCTGACTATCTGCCGTTCCGCGACGCCACGGGCGCCACCCTCGATCAGGGCATCGCGCTGTGGTTCCCGGGGCCGAACTCCTTTACCGGCGAAGACGTGCTGGAACTGCAGGGCCACGGCGGGCCGGTGATCCTCGATCTGTTGCTCAAGCGCGTGCTGGCCCTGCCCGACGTGCGCATCGCACGGCCCGGCGAGTTCTCCGAACGCGCGTTCCTCAACGACAAACTCGATTTGGCGCAGGCCGAAGCGATTGCCGATCTGATCGACGCCAGCTCCGAGCAGGCGGCGCGTTCGGCGATGAACTCGCTGCAGGGCGCCTTCTCTACCCGCATCCACCAGCTCGTGGAAGCGCTCACTCACCTGCGAATCTACGTGGAAGCGGCGATCGACTTCCCGGACGAGGAAATCGACTTCCTGTCCGACGGTAAAATCGAGGCGCAGCTCAACGACGTGATGGCGGATCTGGACAGCGTGCGCGGCGAAGCGCGCCAGGGCAGCCTGCTGCGCGAAGGGATGAAGGTGGTGATCGCCGGGCGCCCCAACGCCGGTAAATCCAGCCTGCTCAATGCGTTGGCCGGGCGTGAAGCGGCGATCGTCACCGATATCGCCGGCACCACCCGCGACGTCCTGCGCGAACATATCCATATCGACGGCATGCCGCTGCACATCATCGACACCGCCGGCCTGCGCGACGCCAGCGACGAAGTTGAGCGTATCGGCATCGAACGTGCGTGGAACGAGATCGAACAAGCCGACAGAGTGCTGTTTATGGTGGACGGCACCACCACCGCTGCCACCGAGCCGGCGGAGATCTGGCCGGAGTTTATGGCGCGCCTGCCGGGCACGCTGCCGATCACCGTGGTGCGCAACAAGGCCGACATCACCGGCGAAACGCTGGGTCTGACGGAAGTGAACAACCACTCACTTATTCGCCTGTCGGCGCGCACCGGCGAAGGCGTCGATGTGCTGCGCGATCATCTGAAACAGAGCATGGGCTTCACCAGCAACATGGAAGGCGGTTTCCTGGCGCGCCGTCGCCACCTGCAGGCGCTGGAACTGGCGGCACAGCACCTGGTGCAAGGCAAAGAACAGTTAGTGAGCGCTTACGCGGGCGAGCTGTTGGCCGAGGAGCTGCGCCAGGCGCAGCTGGCCTTGAGTGAAATCACCGGCGAATTCACCTCCGACGACCTGCTGGGCCGCATCTTCTCCAGCTTCTGTATCGGTAAATAACGCCGCCAGACGCCTTCACGGCCGGGACAAGCCCTTGTTCCGGCCGTTTTTCTTTCCCGCGCTCTGCGCGCCGGCTCACAGAGCCGCTACCGCCCTCCACGCTATACTGAAAAGTCAGGAATCTCTCTCAGGAACGAGTCAACATGGCATTGACCCTCAAGGTACTGCTGGAAAACCGCCGCGCCGCCGGCGCCAACCCACTATTGCAGGCCAAGGCCGGGCTAAGCCTGCTGATTGAGGATGAGACGACGTCCATACTGTTCGATACCGGCCCCGACGACTGCTTTCTGCGCAATGCGGCGCTGATGGGCGTCGATCTCTCCCGTATTACCGCAACGGTGCTCTCCCACGGCCACTATGACCACTGCGGCGGCGTCGCCTGGCTGCCGGACAACAGCCGCATCATCTGTCACCCGCAGGTCGGCGATGAGCGCTATGCGGCGCTGAAGGTGCTGGGCCACACCCGCAAAATCAAAAAGCTCTCTTTGGATATCGACTACGCGCGCCATCGTATGCAATACAGCCGTAAACCGCTGGCGATCGGCGATCGCTTTATGTGGTCAGGCGAAATCGCGGTACCCGCACCGCGCGCCTACGGGGTGATCGCCGGGGAAAACGCGGCGGTGGATTACGTGATCGACGAAGGCGTGCTGATTTACAAATCGGATCGCGGTCTGGTGATCGTGACCGGCTGTGGGCACCGCGGGATCGTCAATATCGTGCGCCACTGCCAGAAAATAACCGGGATCGATCGGATCCACGCCTTGATCGGCGGTTTTCATCTGCGCTGCGCTTCCCCGCGCACGCTCTGGCACGTCCGCCGTTTTTTGCGGCAGCATCAGCCGGAAAAGATCATGGGCTGCCACTGTACCGGCACCTGGGGCCGGCTATGGCTGCCGGCAGGGATCTCGCCGGCCACCGGCGATAGCTGGATCCTGGAATAACGCCTGCGCCGCTCATCATTGAAATCGGCAACAAATCGGATAAAACGCATAGTGTTTTTTGATGATAAATCCTCAACTTAGTCTTAATCTAACACCCCTGCGTTCTTAGCGACCCTCTGTCATGGAGTGAACAATGGCGTGTCATTTTGCCCGCTGGACACCGGCCTCCGCTGTCCTAGATACCCAAAGACTCTCCGACGAAGTGATAGCCGCCACCCGCACCTTTTCCGTTAAACGCCGCACGCGCTTTCTGCAAGGGCGCATTCTGCTCGCCGAAATGATGTTCTACCTGTACGGTCTGCCGACGCTGCCCCCCATCGCCACCACGCCGACCGGCCGCCCCTGTTTCGCCGATCATCAGCTGCCCGATTTCAGCCTCGCTTACGCCAGCAACACCGTGGGCGTGCTGCTCAGCGACGAGGGCAAAGTGGGACTGGATATCGAAGTGATGCGGGCGCGCGGTACCCGGCAAAGCGCGCTGCAACACGCGCATCAGACGCCGGCGGAAAGTGCCTGGATCGGCGCGCAGGACGATCGGCTGGAGGCAGAAACTCAGCTGTGGAGCATCCGGCAAAGCGTGCTGAAAATTTCCGGCCTCGGCAACAGCGGCCAGGCTACGCTGCGTCTGCATCCCTTCTCCGGCCACCTGCGCTCCAGCGCCACGCCGGACGTTCAGGTGATGAGCGACGCCGACGAATACCTGAGCTGGGCCTGCGCCGGCAGCCCCGGCCTGGACCGCCTGCTGTGCTGGCGCTACGAAGAGCGCCGCGGCCTGCACAAAGACGGGGAAATCTCGCCGCGCAGCCCGGCGGCGTCCTCGCGCTTCGTTAAACTGACGGGCCTGAAGACGCCCGGTTAACGCAGCGCAAAGCGGATAACGCTGTCTTTACCGCACAAGTTGCTGGATTAAATTGTAAAGACAGCTAAATGTTGAGCAATCACCTATTCTCGACCCGCGCTTTAGCCTACTATTCGCCCATGTTGTACGCTGAATCTGCTCATTCGAAAGGGAGAATCACCATGTCAGACCAAGCCTTGAAAATCGTCACTCTGCTCGGTAGCCTGCGCAAAGGCTCCTACAACGCCATGGTGGCCCGCGCCCTGCCTGGGCTGGCCCCACAGGGCGTCACCATTGAAGCGCTACCCTCTATCCGCGATATCCCGCTGTACGACGCCGACATGCAACAGGGTGAAGGCTTCCCTGCCGCTGTCGAGGCGATCGCCGAACAGATCCGCCAGGCCGACGGCGTGATCATCGTCACCCCTGAATATAACTATTCCGTGCCCGGCGGGTTGAAGAACGCCATCGACTGGCTGTCTCGCTTGCCGAATCAGCCGCTGGCCGGCAAGCCGGTCGCCATTCAAACCAGCTCGATGGGGCCGATCGGCGGCGCGCGCTGCCAATATCATCTGCGCCAGATCCTGGTGTTCCTCGATGCGATGGTAATGAACAAACCTGAGTTTATGGGCGGCGTGATCCAGAGCAAGGTCGATGAACAGGCCGGTGAACTGAGCGATCAGGGAACGCTGGATTTCCTGACCGGCCAGCTGTCCGCGTTCAGCGATTTTATTCGCCGCGTGGAGTGACCGTCTCGCGGCGCCCGCGGGGCGCCGCAACAGGACATGAAGTCCGTCAATTCATTGAAAATTAAAGCCATAGCATCATGTATTTTTTCATCTTAGCGTTATTTTTTGTTTCCATCACCAGTCCCGCTTTCGCCGCAGACATGCGTTATCCCGCCGGTGAAGAGCCGCTGGAGCTACCGGCACACAGCGCGCTCAACGCCCAGCTGTCGCGATCCGCGCAAAACCAGGAAGACAAAAAGCTGGGCGCCATGTCGCTGTACCTGACGCTGATGCGCGAAGACGGCCGCAACGTCTGGGCGCCCTACCAGCTGGCGGTATCGTCGGCGGAGAAAGGCCAAACCGAGCTGGCGGAGCGTTACCTGCAGCTGAGCGCCGACCGCGGCCTGTGGTACTACTACAACCTGCTGGAGGACGACGCCTTCAACAGCATCCAGCACTCCGCCACCTACCAATCGATCCTGGCCGCCACCAAAGCGCGCTATCTGCAGCACGCCCGTCACTATGAAGGCAAGGCCAGCTACGCGATGCCGGACGGAGAAGCGCCGCCTGAAGGCTGGCCAACGGTGATCTTCCTGCATACCTACGGCAAAGCCGCCGCCATCAGCCCCGAAGAACGGCTGCTGTTCGGCGAAATGGGCGTGGCGTACATCGAGATCAACGGCACGCAGATGCTGTCGGAAAACAGCTTCCGCTGGTCGAATTACAGCGACGAGAGCACCCACACCGCCATTCAGCGTACGCTGCAACAGCTGGCTCCGCAGCTAAAGCTGAATACCCAACGGATTTACCTCAGCGCCCGCGGCCAGGGCGCACTGCACGCCGCCAACCTGATCGCGAAGTACCCGCAGTTTTACGCCGGCGCGCTCCTGATCGCCCCCAACGGCGAGATCAAGCCGGCCCAGCAGTCGCTGGCGGCGCAAAAGAAAATCGTGATGGCGTATTACGATCGGCAGAACTTCAGCGAGCAGGCGCTGGCATTGCACTTCGCCAATCTGTTCGGGGAGGATAATCAGGTGCAGACGCTGCACTTCGCCCAGGGCGAGGATGCCGCCGGCAGTTGGCAGGCGCGCTTCAGGCGGCCATTGCAGTGGGTGTTGGATCGGGCGCCGGATGCGACGCCGGGCGTCTAGGGGTTCAGGGCCGGCAGGCGCCGGCCCTTTGGCAGTCAATGGCCGTCGACGAAGACGATCTTCAGCACGAACAGCAGCGCCACCACCACCACGCACGGGCTGATTTCACGCCAGCGGCCGGTGCCGAGCTTCATCACGCAGTAGGAGATAAAGCCGAGCGCGATACCTTCGGTGATCGAGAAGCTGAACGGCATCATCACCGCGGTGACAAACGCCGGTACCGCTTCGGTCAGATCGTCCCACTTCACCCGCGCCAGGCTGGAGGTCATCAGCACGCCGACGTAGATCAGCGCGCCGGCGGCGGCGTAAGCCGGCACCATGCCCGCCAGCGGCGACAGGAAGATCACCAGCAAGAACAGCAGGCCGGTGACCACCGCCGTCAAACCGGTGCGGCCGCCGACGGCAACGCCGGAAGAGCTTTCGATGTAAGCGGTCACGGAAGAGGTACCCGCCAGCGAACCGGCCACCGAGCTGATGCTGTCAACGTACAGCGCCTGCTTCATGCGCGGGAACTTGCCCTGGCTGTCGGTCAGGCCAGCTTTATCGGTAACGCCGATCAGGGTGCCGGAGGAGTCGAACAGGTTCACCAGCATAAACGAGAAGATGACCCCGGCCAGCCCGATGTTCAGCGCGCCGGCCACGTCGACCTGGCCCACCACCGAGGTGATGCTCGGCGGCAGGGAGAACAGGCCGCCGTATTTCACGTCGCCCAGCATCCAGCCGATCAGGGTGGTGACCACGATAGACACCAGCACCGCCGCGTGGAAGTTGCGCGAAGAGAGCACGGCGATGATGAAGAAGCCGAGCGCCCCCAGCAGCACGTTGTGCGAGGTCAGGCTGCCGATGGTCACCAGCGTGTCCGGGTTGGCCACCACGATGCCGGCGTTTTTCAGCCCCATCATGCCGATGAACAGACCGATGCCGCTGGTGATGCCGACCCGCAGGCTGACCGGAATGTTGGCGATCATCCAGTAGCGAATGCGGAAAATGGTCAACAGCAGCAGGCCGACCGCGCCCCAGAAGATGGCGCCCATGCCCACCTGCCAGGAGATGCCCATCGCCCCGACCACCACGAAGGCGAAGAAGGCGTTCAGGCCCATCGCCGGCGCCAGCGCCACCGGCAGGTTCGCCAGCAGGCCCATAAAGATGCTGCCGAAGGCGGCGATCAAACAGGTAGTGACAAATACCGCCTGGGTATCCATGCCCGCCGCGCCCAAAATTTGAGGGTTAACGAACACGATATACACCATGGTGAGGAAAGTGGTGATACCGGCAATCGTTTCCGTACGCGCCGTCGTGCCATGTTGCTTGAGTTTAAACACGCGCCCAAGCAAGCCTTGCTCAGCGTCAAGGCCAGATACTGGTTTGGTCATTATCAGAATTCCGAAAATGGGAATGGACAGTCGCCGGCTATCCTATAACAAAAAGTGGGGCTTTTGACGCCGGTCACAGGTTTTTTTCGCCGTCTTTACGGCTAAACGTGTCAACGGCTTGTATTTACAGGCTTTCATCCCCCGAGCCCGCCCGCTGCGTTGCCGTTTGCCGGCACGGCCGATAAAATGGCCTATCGCATCTCTTACCCTACCCGCTAAAAAAACAGGAATCCGCATGTCTTCGACCTTTATCGATAAGCTCGCGTTAATTACGCTGAAAGACGACAAAGTGGCGCTGGTGCGCTCACACAATAAGACGCTGTTTTATATGCCGGGCGGAAAACGCGAAGCGGGCGAAACCGACGAACAGGCGCTGTGCCGCGAAATCGACGAAGAGCTGACCGTTGCGCTGCTGCCGAACTCCATCGCGTTTTACGGCGAGTTCACCGGCCCGGCGGACGGCAAGCAGGACGGCACCCAGGTGCGTATTCGCTGCTATCAGGCCGACTTTACCGGGCAGCTGCAGCCGGCCGCCGAAATCGCCGAGCTGAGGTGGTGCGACAGCCGCGATCTGCCGCACTGTTCACACGTCGCCGCGCTGATTTTGCACGATCTCAAGGCGCGTAACCTGATCAAGTGATCGCTGAGCGCCCCTCAACGGCGCCAATCCGAAGGAACCTGTCCCGCATGAATCAGATTGACTGCATTTTGTTCGACTGCGACGGCACGCTGGTGGACAGCGAAGTGCTGTGCAGCAAAGCCTATGTGCACATGTTCGCCCACTACGGCATTCATCTGTCGCTGGAAGAGGTGTTCAAAAAATACAAAGGGGTGAAGCTGTACGAGATCATCGATCGGGTCAACGCCGAGCAGGGCACTAACCTGGCAAAAGAGGCGTTGGAACCGCTGTATCGGCAGGAGGTGACGCGGCTGTTCGACAGCGAACTGCAACAGATTGCCGGCGCCCGCGAGCTGCTGGCGCAGGTGACGGTGCCAGTCTGCACCGTCTCCAACGGGCCGGTCAGCAAGATGCGGCACTCGCTCGGCCTGACCGGCATGCTGCCTTATTTTGATGACCGGTTGTTCAGCGGCTATGACATTCAGCGCTGGAAGCCGGATCCGGCTATTGTGTTTCACGCCGCCGAACGGATGCAGGTGCCGGTGACGCGCTGCATCCTGGTAGATGACTCGCCCGCCGGCGCCCAGGCCGGTATCAACGCCGGCATTCCGGTCTTTTACTTCTGCGCCGACCCGCATAACCCGCCGATCGACCACCCGCTGGTGACGACGTTTGACGACCTGGCCCAGCTGCCCGCGCTGTGGCGCGAACGCGGCTGGCGGCTGACGGCCGATTAACTGGCCGGCAACGGCGGTTTGTTGCGCCACCAGCGCCAGGACCGCTTCAGCGCGCGGGTTTGCGCGCCGAAGCGGCGGTTAACCGCGTTGGCCAGCAGATCGAGCGCCAGGCAGAACACGAAATAGACCAGCGCCACGAACAGGAACACTTCCATCGGGTAGACCATGCTGCGGTTGTTGACCTGGGTCGCCAAGAAGGTCAGTTCGCCAACGCCGACGATATAAGCCAGCGAGGTGTCTTTGATCAGAGAAATCCACTGGTTGATGAACGACGGCACCATCATGCGCAGCGCCTGCGGCAGCACGATCATGCGCAGCGTCTGCCAACGGGTCAGCCCCAGAGAAAGCCCGGCCTGCCACTGGCCGGGGCCGATCGCGGCGATGCCGGCCTTCACCGCATGGGCCAGATAGGCCGAGGCGATCAGCGCCAGCGCACACACCACGGTGGTGATTTCCGGGATCTCGACGCCAAACACCATCGGCAACAGGAAATAGGTCCAGAAGATCAGCATGATGACCGGAATGGCGCGGAAAAAGCCCAGCACCGCCGCCAGCAGCCCGGCGGCGACGCCGCGCGACATCGCCAGCGCCACGCCGAGTAAGGTACCAAGCACCGCCGAAGCCACGCCGGCCATCAGGCTGATCGCCAACGTCAGCGCCGCGCCGCCCAGCGGCCCGTCCGGCCAGGTGCCCCACAGCAGGTAGCCCAGGTTATCGTGAATTACGCTGAAATCCATCTCAATGTCCTCCCAGCGGTTTACGCTGTTGGCGCCACATGCCCCAGCCTTCCAGCAGCGCGATGATGGCGATATACAGCACCGTCGCCACGCCGAACGCCTGGAAAGTGCGCAGGGTTTCGGTTTCGACCTGACGCGAGGCGTAAGAGAGTTCGGCCACGCCGATCGCCATGGTCAGCGACGAGTTCTTGATCACGTTCATGTATTGGCCCAGCAGCGGCGGCAGCGCGATTTTCAACGCCTGCGGCAGCACCACGTAGCGCATCGCCTGCCAGCCGGTCAGCCCCAGCGCCTGAGCGGCATATTTCTGCCCGCCGGCGACGCCGCGAATGCCGGAGCGGATCTCTTCGGCGATAAAGGCGGTGGAGTAGAGCGTCAGGCCGAAGAAACCGGCGAGAAACTCGAACGACGGCCACTCAAGCGGGCCAACCTGATGGGCGCTGTTCAGCCACTGCATGGCGGCGGACGGCAGGATCTGCCCGGCGGCGAAGTACCAGAAGAACAGCTGCACCAACAGCGGCGTATTGCGAAACAGCGAGCTGTACCCCACCGCCAGCCAGCGCAACGGCCGCAGGCTGCTGTCGCGCATCGCCGCCAGCACAAAGCCCAGCAATGTAGCCGCCAGCCCCGCGCAGGCGGAAAGCCACAGCGTCAGCAGAAAACCGTGCCACAGCCAGCTCAGATATTGCGGCGCCAGCAGCCAGTCCAGGTTCATGTTCAATCCTTGTCTTGCAGAATGCATCAGGGGCGCAGCAAGCTGCGCCCCTCCGTGCCTATCTCACCGCAAGCGGTTAAGTCAGGCTTTTGGTTGCTGATCCAAAGGCGCGATTTTGAAATCGCCGCGCGGTTGAGCGGATTGGGTTTCCGGCCCGAACCAGCGATCGTAAATCTTAACCGCTTCGCCGTCTTTTTCCAGTTTGATCAACGTCTCGTTCACCGCGGCGGTCAGGCGATCTTCGCCCTTGGGAATGCCGACGCCCTGGTACTCTTTGGTCAGGCTGAACGGCGAAATTTCAAATTCCGCCTTCTGCGCCGCCGGCAGGTTACCGAGCAGGCCGACCAGCTTGGCGTCGTCCTGAGTGATCGCCTGCACGTTGCCGTTACGCAGCGCCACAAACGCCAGCGGGGTGTCATCGTAAGAGATCACTTTCGCCGTCGGGAAACGCTCGCGCAGGGTGATTTCCTGCACCGTGCCCTTATCCGCGCCGATGCGCAGCTTCTTGATGTCTTCCGGGGTTTTCAGCACGCCTTTGCGGGCGATGAATTTCTGGCCGGTGGCGAAGTACGGCACGCTGAAGTTCACTTCCTTGGCGCGCTCGTCGGTAATGGTGAAGTTGGCGGCGATCAGGTCAACCTTCTTCGACACCAGCAGCGGAATGCGGTTGGCCGGGTTGGTGGCGCGTAGCTCAACTTTCACGCCCAGCGCTTTACCGATCGCATCGGCAACGTCCACATCGTAACCCACCAGCTTCTTGCTCTGCGGGTCGATGTAGCCGAACGGCGGGTTGCTGTCGAACACCGCGATACGCACCACGCCGGCTTGCTTGATATCGTCAAGTTTGTCCGCGTGCGCGGCGCCGGCGGCGAGACCAGTCAGACTGGCTAACAACGTTAAGGCCAAAGCGCGATGTTTCATAGAAAGCTCCTAAGTGATTGATGTCCTGCTGGCGGATAAGCTAGCAAGCGCCACATAGGTCAGGAAATAATATAAAAAGCTATGTTTATAACCTTTTTATCTTTACGCGCTTAAGATGGAATAAAGGCGCGGGAAACCGCGCCTTTGAAGGATATTACCCGGAAAGGGTTAGTCGGCTTTTTCGTCTTTACCGCCCGGAGAGAGCAGCTTTTCCAGGGCGTCGCCGCCCAAATGACGGAAGTCCTGCCCTTTGACGAAATAGAAGATAAATTCGCAGATGTTCTGACAGCGGTCGCCGATGCGCTCGATAGAACGGGCGCAGAACAGCGCGGTCAGCACGCTGGGAATGGTGCGTGAGTCTTCCATCATGTAGGTCATCAGCTGACGCACGATGCCTTCATATTCCTGGTCGACCTTTTTATCTTCGCGGTAAATACGGATCGCCTCGTCCAGATCCATGCGCGCAAACGCGTCCAGCACGTCGTGCAGCATCTGCACGGTGTGGCGCCCCAGCGATTCCAGACTGACCAGCAGCGGCTGGTGCTGGTGCGAGAACTTTTCCAGCGCGGTGCGGCAGATTTTGTCCGCCACGTCGCCAATGCGTTCCAGCTCGGAAATGGTTTTGATGATAGCCATCACCAGGCGCAGATCGCTGGCGGTCGGCTGACGCTTGGCGATGATGCGCACGCAGGCTTCGTCGATCGCCACTTCCATCATGTTGACCTTGGCGTCGCCTTCGATCACGCGCTTGGCCAGCTCGCCATCCTGATTGTGCATCGCGGTGATGGCGTCGGTCAGCTGCTGCTCCACCAGCCCGCCCATGGTCAGCACCTGGGTGCGGATATGCTCAAGCTCTGCGTTGAACTGGCCGGAAATGTGTTTATTTAAATTCAGGTTATCCATGATGCTTCCTATCAACCATAACGGCCAGTGATGTAGTCTTCAGTCTGCTTTTTCTGCGGCGCAGTGAACAGGTTATCAGTATCACTGAACTCGATCAGCTCGCCCAGATACATAAATGCGGTAGAGTCGGAGCAGCGCGCCGCCTGCTGCATATTGTGCGTCACGATCACCACGGTGTAGTCGGCCTTCAGCTCGCTGATCAGCTCTTCAATCTTGCCGGTGGAGATCGAATCCAGCGCCGAGCAAGGCTCATCCAGCAACAGCACTTCCGGACGAATGGCGATACCGCGGGCGATGCACAGACGCTGCTGCTGGCCGCCGGAGAGGCTGTAGCCGCTCTGGTGCAGCTTGTCCTTGGTTTCGTTCCACAGCGCCGCCTTGGTCAGCGCCCACTGCACGCGCTCGTCCATATCGGCGCGCGACAGCTTTTCAAACAGGCGAACGCCGAAGGCGATGTTGTCGTAAATCGACATCGGGAACGGCGTCGGCTTCTGGAACACCATGCCGACCTTGGCGCGCAGCAGCGCGATATCCGAGTTGTCGGTCAGGATGTTCTGGCCGTCCAGCAGGATGCCGCCTTCCGCACGCTGTTCCGGGTACAGCTGATACATCTTGTTGAAGGTGCGCAGCAGGGTGGATTTGCCGCAGCCGGACGGGCCGATAAACGCGGTGACCTTGTTCTTGGCGATATCCAGCGTGATGTTCTTCAGCGCATGGAATTTGCCGTAGTAGAAGTTCAGATCGCGTACCTGAATTTTGCTGCTGGAAGCGTCAGTAACCATACTCATCAAGACTTCTCTCTTTTCATCAGCGCCGCCAAAGCGGCGCTCAAAATTTTATGAATGCTTTTTCTTGGCGAAAATCACGCGCGCCAGGATATTCAGTAACAGTACGCACAGGGTGATCAACAGCACCCCGGCCCAGGCCAGCTGTTGCCATTCGGCGAACGGGCTCATGGCGAATTTGAAGATGGTCACCGGCAGGTTGGCGATCGGCTGCATCAGGTCGGTGCTCCAGAACTGGTTCGACAGCGAGGTGAACAGCAGCGGTGCGGTTTCCCCCGCGATGCGCGCAATCGCCAGCAGCACGCCGGTGATGATGCCGGACACCGACGCCTTCAGCGTGATGGCGGAAATCATGCGCCATTTCGGCGTACCCAGGGCGTACGCGGCCTCGCGCAGCGTATCCGGTACCAGCTTCAGCATGTTTTCGGTGGTGCGAATGACGATCGGCACCTGCAGCAGCGCCAGCGCCACGATGCCGGCCCAGCCGGAGAAGTGTTCCATCTTCGCCACCACGATGGTGTAAACGAACAGGCCCACCACGATCGACGGTGCGGACAGCAGGATATCGTTGATAAAGCGGATCACTTCCGCCAGCCAGGATTTACGGCCGTATTCCGCCAGGTAGATGCCGGCCATGATGCCCAGCGGCGTACCGAAGATGGTCGCCCACAGGATCAACAGGCCGCTGCCGGCGATGGCGTTGGCCAAGCCGCCGCCCGCGGTATTCGGCGGCGGGGTCATTTCGGTGAACAGCGCCAGCGACATACCGTCGAAGCCTTTGGTGACGGTGGCAATCAGGATCCAGATCAACCAGAACAGCCCGAACGCCATGGTCGCCATCGACAGGAACAGCGCGAGGCGGTTTTTCTGCCGGCGCCAGGCCTGCATTTTGCGGCGGCTTTCCGCCAGAACGACTGCGTTTTGCATATCCATCGTCGCCATGTTAACGCCCCTCATTCTTGGCCAGACGCATGATCATCAGTTTCGACAGCGCCAGCACGATAAAGGTGATAACAAACAGAATCAGACCCAGCTCCATCAACGCGGCGGTGTGCACGCCGGACTCGGCTTCGGCGAATTCGTTGGCCAGCGCCGAGGTGATACTGTTGCCCGGCATGTACAGCGAAGCGCTGTCGAGCTGGTAGGTGTTACCGATGATAAAGGTCACCGCCATGGTTTCCCCCAGCGCGCGGCCCAGGCCCAACATCACGCCGCCGATGACGCCGTTTTTGGTGAACGGCAGCACGATGCGCCAGATGACTTCCCAGGTGGTGCAGCCGATGCCGTAGGCCGACTCTTTCATCATCACCGGCGTCTGTTCGAACACGTCGCGCATGACCGCGGCGATGTAAGGAATGATCATGATCGCCAAGATCACCCCGGCGGCCAGGATGCCGATGCCGAAGGCCGGGCCGGAGAACAGCTCGCCGACGATCGGAATGCCCGACAGCACTTCGCCCACCGGCGTCTGGAAATATTCGGCGAACAGCGGGGCGAACACGAACAGGCCCCACATGCCGTAGACGATGCTCGGGATGGCCGCCAGCAGCTCAATGGCGATGCCCAGCGGCCGCTTCAACCAGTTCGGCGCCAGTTCGGTCAGGAACAGCGCGATGCCGAAGCTCACCGGCACGGCGATGATCAGCGCGATAAGCGAGGTGACCACGGTGCCGTAGATCGGCACCAGCGCGCCGAACTGCTCCGCCGGCGCGTCCCACTCTTTGGTCCACAGGAAAGCGAAGCCGAATTTCTGCATGCTTGGCCAGGAGGCGAAGATCAGCGAAACGATAATGCCGCCCAGCAACAATAGGGTAATCAGCGCCGCCAGTCTCACCAGCGCGCTGAAAATGACGTCACCGTTTTTGCCCGGTGCTTTGATGGTCGGCTTGTACTCAGCCATAGATTACTCTCTGTTTGAACCCTGGCAGCCCCAACCGGGATCGGAGCCTGAAGAACTGTGTGGGGCGCGGCGAACCCGCGCCCCTGCGTTGTTAGTACAGCGCTTTACCTGAACTGTCTTTTACGTTGGTTTTCCAGGCCGCACGCACCTGCTCAACCACTTCTTTCGGCAGGGTGGCGTAATCCAGCTCGTTAGCCTGTTTGCCGCCGGTTTTGTAAGCCCAGTCGAAGAACTTCAGCACTTCGGCGCCCTGAGCAGGGTTTTTCTGCTCTTTGTGCACCAGGATGAAGGTGGTGGAGGTGATTGGCCACACGTTGTCGCCTTTCTGGTCAGTCAGATCCTGAGCGAAGGTCTTGCTCCAATCCACGCCTTTGGCCGCGTTGCTGAAGCTCTCTTCAGTCGGGCTGACCGGTTTGCCGTCGGCGGAAACCAGCTTGGTGTAAGCCAGGTTGTTCTGCTTGGCGTAAGCGTATTCTACGTAGCCGATAGAGCCTGGCAGACGCTGAACGAAGGCGGCGATGCCGTCGTTGCCTTTGCCGCCCAGACCGGTCGGCCAGTTAACGGTAGAACCGGCGCCAATCTTTTCTTTCCACTGCGCGTTGGCCTTGGACAAGTAGCTGGTGAACACGAACGAGGTGCCGGAACCATCGGCGCGGCGCACCACGGCGATGTTCTGGTCAGGCAGTTTCACGCCTGGGTTCAGCTTGGTGATAGCCGGGTCGTTCCATTTTTTGACGTTGCCCAGGTAGATATCGCCCAGGGTTTTACCGTCCAGAGTCAGTTCGCCGGATTTAATGCCCGGGATATTCACGGCCAGCACCACGCCGCCAATCACGGTCGGGAACTGGAACAGGCCGTCGGCCGCCAGCTTGTCGTCAGACAGCGGGGCGTCGGAGGCGCCAAAGTCAACGGTGTTGGCCACGATTTGCTTCACGCCGCCAGAGGAGCCGATGCCCTGATAGTTAACTTTGTTGCCGGTTTCTTTCTGATAAGAATCTGCCCACTTGGCGTAAACCGGAGCGGGGAATGTCGCACCTGCACCGGTCAGGCTGGCAGCAGCGAACGCGGACACGGCGGTCAGGGAGAAGGTCGCTGCCACAATACTGGCGACGGTGGTACGCATCAGTTTCATAATCCCTCCTAATGGGATATTTAAAAGCGACTTCGAGTCGTTTTAATCAGAGTAAGTATTGCTGCAGGAGGGAAAATAGGACAGTTTGGTGACAGAAAAATGTACGCAATATGACAGTTATATTACAGCGCATTTGAGTGGTGATGTTTTATATAAAAATCAATTCGTTAAATCAAAAATAGCGCAATTGCCAAGCAATAAAAAAACCGTTTGTCCACGCCCTATCCGCTTGAATATGACAACGTTTATCCCTGAATCGGCGCCGCTGTCATCTTTCGCGTTGCTCATGAAAAAAGCCGGCGCTAAGGCCGGCTTTTGCAGTTTACCTGCGGCAGATTACTCTACGGTGACAGACTTCGCCAGGTTGCGCGGCTGGTCAACGTCGGTGCCTTTGATCAGCGCCACGTGGTAAGACAGCAGCTGCAACGGCACGGTGTAGAAGATCGGCGCCACGATGTCCTCGACGTGCGGCAGAGGAATGATGGTCATGCCTTCGCTGCTGACGAAGCCGGCGCCCTGATCGGCGAACACATACAGCTGGCCGCCGCGCGCGCGCACTTCTTCAATGTTGGACTTCAGCTTTTCCAGCAGTTCGTTGTTCGGCGCCACCACAATCACCGGCATATCGGCGTCGATCAGCGCCAGCGGGCCGTGTTTCAGCTCGCCCGCCGCATAAGCTTCGGCATGAATATAGGAGATCTCTTTCAACTTCAGCGCCCCTTCCATGGCGATCGGATACTGATCGCCGCGGCCGAGGAACAACGCATGGTGCTTGTCGGAGAAGCCTTCCGCCAGCGCTTCGATCTCTTTATCCATCGACAGCATCTGCTCGATGCGCGCCGGCAGCGCCTGCAGGCCGTGCACGATCTCCTGCTCCACGCTTTCCGCCATGCCTTTCAGGCGGCCCAGGCGCGCCACCAGCATCAACAGCACGGTGAGCTGCGTGGTGAAGGCCTTGGTCGAGGCTACGCCGATTTCCGTGCCGGCCTTGGTCATCAAGGCCAGATCGGATTCGCGCACCAGCGAAGAGCCCGCAACGTTACAAACGGCCAGCGAACCGAGATAACCCAGCTCTTTGGACAGGCGCAGCGCCGCCAGGGTATCGGCGGTTTCGCCTGACTGCGACAGGGTGATGATCAGGCTGCCCGGACGCACCGCCGATTTGCGGTAACGGAACTCGGAGGCGATCTCGACGTCGCACGGCACGCCGACCAGCGCTTCGAACCAATAACGCGCCACCATACCTGAGTGGTAAGAAGTGCCACAGGCGATAATCTGCACGTGCTGCACCTTGGCCAACAGCTCATCGGCGCGCGAGCCCAGCTCGCTCAGGTTGATTTGGCCATGGCTGAAACGCCCTTCCAGGGTGTTTTTCAGCGCCAGCGGCTGTTCGTAGATCTCTTTTTGCATGTAGTGCCGGTAAGCGCCCTTGTCGCCGGCGTCATACTGCACCTGGGATTCGATCTCAGGGCGCTCGATGGCGTTGCCCTGCTTGTCGAAGATGTTGACGGTGCGGCGAGTCACTTCCACCACGTCGCCTTCTTCCAGGAAGATGAAGCGGCGGGTGACCGGCAGCAGCGCCAGTTGATCGGAAGCGATGAAGTTTTCCCCGACGCCGCGGCCGATAACCAACGGGCTGCCGGAGCGCGCAGCGACCAATACGCTCGGATCGCGGCTGTCCATCACCACAGTGCCGTAAGCGCCGCGCAGTTGTGGGATCACGCGCTGAACCACTTCCAGCAGCGTACCGCCTTGCTGTTGTTCCCAGTGCACCAGGTGCGCAATCACTTCGGTGTCGGTTTCGGAGCTGAAGCGATAACCGCGTTCGATCAGCAGTTCGCGCAGCGGTTCGTGGTTTTCGATGATGCCGTTATGCACCACGGTAATGTAGTCGGAAACATGCGGGTGCGCGTTCGCCTCGGTCGGTTCACCGTGCGTTGCCCAACGGGTGTGAGCGATGCCGGTACCGCCGTGCAGATCGGTCTGCTCCGCCGCTTCGGCCAGTTTTTGCACCTTGCCTACGCGACGCAGACGACTGACGTTGCCTTTTTCGTCGACCACCGCCAGACCGGCGGAGTCATAACCGCGGTACTCAAGACGACGTAAACCTTCCAACAGGATTTCTGCGATATCACGTTGCGCTACTGCGCCTACAATTCCACACATCAGTTATATTCCTAATGAACGCCCTTCATGGACGCTTTCGATGCCTTGACCTGATTTTTGCCGGTTTTTACCGTGCGCCCCCCGAGCCTGTAGATGGTGGGGGTTATTATGTTTTGTATTGGGCTCGTGAACGGAGCCCAACGCAAAACACACTATGACTTCTTCTTCACCGGACGTTGCCAGCCCTGAATGTGCACCTGCTTGACGCGGCTCAGCACCAGTTCGTTCTCGGCGATATCGCGCGTCACCGTCGTGCCGGCGGCGATGGTGGAGCCTTTACCGACCGACACCGGTGCCACCAGCTGAGTATCGGAACCGACGAATACGCCGTCGCCGATCACCGTCTTGTGCTTGTTGGCACCATCGTAGTTGCAGGTGATGGTGCCGGCGCCGATATTCACGTCATCGCCAATTTCGGCATCGCCCAGGTAGCTGAGGTGGCCAGCCTTGGAGCCTTTGCCCAGACGCGCCTTTTTCATTTCCACGAAGTTGCCGACATGAGCCCCTGCCGCCAGCTCCGCGCCTGGGCGCAGGCGGGCAAACGGCCCCACGGTGCAGTCGGCTTCCAGCACGCTGTCTTCCAGCACGCTGTAAGGGCTGATCTCGCAGTCATCGCCAATCACGCAGTTTTTCAGCACGCAGCCGGCGCCGATTTTCACCCGGTCACCCAGCTTGACGTGACCTTCGATAATCACATTCGCATCAATAGTGATGTCGCGGCCGTGAACAAGTTCCCCACGCAGATCGAAACGCGCCGGATCCAGCAACATCACGCCGGCCAACAGCAGTTTTTCAGACTGTTCCGACTGGAATACGCGCTCCAGGGTCGCCAGCTGCAGGCGGTTGTTTACGCCTTCCACTTCGCTCAAACGCGACGGGTGCACGGTTTCGATTTTCTTGCCGTCGGCATGGGCCAACGCAATGATATCGGTGATGTAGAACTCACCCTGTGCGTTGTCGTTATTCAACATCCCCAGCCAGCGCTTCAGATCGCGCCCGTTCGCCACCAGGATGCCGGTATTGATCTCGTTAATCTGGCGCTGCGCCTCGCTGGCGTCCTTGTGTTCCACGATGCCCACCACGTTGCCCTGCTCACGCACGATACGGCCGTAACCGCTCGGATCGTCCAGCTTGACCGTCAGTAGCCCGATGCCGCCCTGCGGCTTGGCCGCCAGCAGGCGTTGCAGCGTATCCACGGAGATCAACGGCACATCGCCGTACAGCATCAGCACGTCTTCATCGTCGGCAAAGTGCGGCGCGGCCTGCTGCATCGCATGGCCGGTACCCAATTGCTCGGCCTGCAGCACCCAGTTCAGCGCGCCGTCAGTCAACGTACTCTTCAGCAGATCGCCGCCGTGGCCGTATACCAGGTGAACATGTTGCGCGCCCAGTTTCATCGCGGCATCAATGACGTGTTGCACCATCGGCTTGCCGGCCAACGGATGCAACACTTTGGGAAGATCGGAATACATGCGCGTACCCTTGCCCGCGGCGAGGATAACCACGCTCATTGCGCTGTTCGACATAAGCAACCTGATAACTCCATTTTGATAGACGAAAGTAAAACCGTTTAGCGACGATATTACTACATATTTCTCATCACGAACCCGGCACAGGCCGCACGGCTCTTGGCCTGCCGCCATCATGGCCAATTCGGCGTCGGGACGAAAAAACTGTCGGCGATCGGCGACGTTTATTTCCCGATATCAGGGGTTATACACCACACTGTCCGCCGGGCTGAAATGCTTATTTTAAAGTAAAAAAAAAGCGACCCTATAGGCCGCTTTCTTAAAGTTGGGTGCCAGGCACCCAAACATTACATCGCTTTTCTGGTGAGCTCGATAACGCGCAGTTTTGCGATCGCTTTCGCCAGTTCAGCGGATGCCTGAGCATAGTCGACATCGCCATGAGAGCTGCGAATGTGTTCTTCAGCTTTACGCTTAGCTTCCAACGCTCTCGCTTCGTCGAGGTCAGTACCACGGATAGCAGTGTCCGCCAGCACGGTAACCACGCTCGGCTGCACCTCTAGGATGCCGCCGGACAGGTAGATGAACTCTTCTTCACCGTGCTGCTTAACAATACGCACCATGCCAGGCTTGATGGCAGTCAGCAGCGGCGCATGGCCAGGGAAGATCCCCAGTTCACCTTCGCTGCCTGTCACCTGGATCTTCTGCACCAGGCCGGAAAACATCTGTTTTTCCGCGCTGACTACATCCAGATGGTAAGTCATAGCCATATCACCCTCCTCTCAAGGCGTTACAGTTTCTTGGCTTTTTCCACTGCTTCTTCAATGGTGCCAACCATGTAGAACGCCTGCTCCGGCAGGTGGTCATAGTCGCCGTCCATAATGCCTTTGAAACCACGGATGGTGTCTTTCAGCGATACGAACTTGCCCGGAGAACCGGTGAAGACTTCTGCCACGAAGAACGGCTGAGACAGGAAGCGTTGGATCTTACGCGCACGGGATACGACCAGTTTGTCTTCTTCAGACAGCTCGTCCATACCCAGGATCGCGATGATATCTTTCAGTTCCTGGTAGCGTTGCAGAATGGACTGCACGCCACGCGCTACGTCGTAGTGCTCCTGGCCAACAACCAGCGGATCCAGCTGACGGCTGGTAGAATCCAGCGGGTCAACGGCCGGGTAGATACCCAGAGAAGCGATGTTACGGCTCAGTACCACGGTTGCGTCCAAGTGCGCAAAGGTGGTGGCTGGTGACGGGTCAGTCAAGTCATCCGCAGGAACGTAAACGGCCTGTACGGAAGTGATGGAACCGGTCTTGGTCGAGGTGATACGTTCTTGCAGAACGCCCATCTCTTCCGCCAGCGTTGGCTGATAACCTACCGCGGATGGCATACGGCCCAGAAGTGCGGACACTTCGGTACCGGCCAGGGTGTAACGGTAGATGTTGTCAACGAACAGCAGAACGTCACGGCCTTCGTCACGGAACTTCTCCGCCATGGTCAGACCGGTCAACGCAACGCGCAGACGGTTACCTGGTGGCTCGTTCATCTGGCCGTAAACCAGGGATACTTTGTCCAGAACGTTGGAGTCGGTCATTTCGTGGTAGAAGTCGTTACCCTCACGAGTACGCTCGCCCACGCCCGCAAACACGGAATAACCGGAGTGCTCGATCGCGATGTTACGGATCAGCTCCATCATGTTTACGGTTTTACCCACGCCCGCACCGCCGAACAGACCGACTTTACCGCCCTTGGCGAATGGACAAATCAGGTCCATTACCTTGATACCGGTTTCCAGCAGTTCCTGGGAGCTGGACAGCTCTTCGTAGCTTGGCGCCGCGCGGTGAATCGCCCAACGCTCTTCTTCGCCGATGTCGCCTTTCATGTCGATCGGTTGACCCAATACGTTCATGATACGGCCCAGGGTAGCTTTACCCACCGGCACTTCAATCGGGTGGTCCAGGTTGTTCACTTTCAGACCGCGACGCAGACCGTCGGAGGTCCCCATTGCGATACAGCGAACCACGCCACCGCCCAGCTGTTGCTGAACTTCCAACACCAGTTTTTCGGTGCCGTTTTCTACCTCAAGGGCATCGTACACTTTTGGTACGGCATCCTGAGGGAACTCGACGTCCACCACGGCGCCGATTACCTGGATAATCTTTCCAGTAGCCATCTTGAATCCTCTACGTAATTCGTAAACCTAGCTTAAACCGCGGAGGCTCCCGAAACGATCTCGGTGAGTTCCTGAGTGATGCTGGCCTGACGCGCCTTGTTGTATACCAACTGCAGCTCTTTGATCAGGCTACCGCCGTTATCGGTTGCGGCTTTCATCGCGACCATTCGTGCGGCCTGCTCGCTGGCCAGGTTTTCCACGACGCCCTGATAAACCTGCGACTCCACATAGCGGCGCAGCAAGGTATCAAGCAGCACTTTTGGATCGGGTTCATACAGGTAATCCCAAGGCGTTTTCTTCAGCTCTTCGTCATCGGCTGGCGGTAACGGCAGCAGCTGAAGCACCTGTGGCTCTTGGGACATCGTATTAACAAATTTGTTGCTGACAATGTACAGCTTGTCCAAACGACCTTCGTCGTAGGCCTGCAGCATCACTTTCACCGGCCCGATCAGATCCGACAGGGAAGGTTTGTCCCCCATGCCGGTCACCTGGGCAACCACGTTGCCGCCCACGGAACCAAAGAAAGAGGCCGCTTTAGAGCCAATCAGCGCCAAATCGGTTTCGACGCCTTTTTCGGACCAGGCTTTCATCTCCGCCAGCAGCTTTTTGAACAGGTTGATGTTCAAGCCGCCGCAGAGACCACGGTCAGTAGACACCACCAGATACCCGACGCGCTTAACGTCACGCTCATCCAGGTACGGGTGCTTGTACTCCAGATTCCCTAACGCAAGGTGACCAATCACTTTGCGCATGGTCTCTGCATAAGGACGGCTGGCCGCCATGCGATCCTGCGATTTACGCATTTTGGAGGCGGCGACCATTTCCATCGCTTTAGTGATCTTTTGCGTGTTTTGCACGCTAGCGATCTTACTACGTATCTCTTTTGCGCCGGCCATCTCTGCTTCTCCTCAGTGCCAGACGGCCTGCTGTCTTTCAACAGCAGGACCGTTCGGCGTTACCAGGACTGGGTTTTCTTGAAGGTCTCGAGGATGTCTTTCAACTTGCCCTCGATCTCATCATTGAAGTTGCCAGTTTGGTTGATGTGGTTCAGCAGTTCGGCGTGCTCGCGGTCCGCATAGGCGACCAGCGCGGCTTCGAAGCTCACCACTTTGGCGACTTCGACGTCGTTCAGGTAACCGCGTTCTGCGGCAAACAGCACCAGAGACTGTTGTGCAACCGACATCGGCGCATACTGTTTCTGTTTCAGCAGCTCGGTCACTTTCTGACCGTGGCTCAGCTGTTTGCGGGTCGCGTCGTCCAGATCGGAGGCGAACTGGGAGAACGCAGCCAGTTCACGATACTGCGCCAGCGCGGTACGGATACCACCGGACAGTTTCTTCATGATCTTGGTCTGCGCGGCGCCACCAACACGGGATACGGAGATACCCGGGTTAACTGCCGGACGAATACCGGAGTTGAACAGGTTGGATTCCAGGAAGATCTGACCATCGGTAATCGAGATTACGTTGGTCGGAACGAACGCGGAAACGTCACCCGCCTGGGTTTCAATGATCGGCAGAGCGGTCAGTGAACCGGTTTGGCCTTTAACTTCACCTTTGGTGAAGGCTTCAACGTATTCGGCGTTAACGCGCGCTGCACGCTCCAGCAAGCGGGAGTGCAGGTAGAATACGTCGCCTGGGTAAGCTTCACGACCTGGCGGACGACGAAGCAGCAGGGAAATCTGGCGGTAAGCAACGGCCTGTTTGGACAGGTCATCGTACACGATCAGCGCATCTTCACCGCGGTCACGGAAGTATTCGCCCATTGCGCAACCGGCGTATGGCGCCAGGTATTGCAGTGCAGCGGATTCGGAAGCGGTCGCCACCACCACGATGGTGTTGGCCAGTGCGCCGTGCTCT
Source organism: Serratia sp. SSNIH1 (assembly GCF_002935055.1). Taxonomy (NCBI): domain Bacteria; kingdom Pseudomonadati; phylum Pseudomonadota; class Gammaproteobacteria; order Enterobacterales; family Yersiniaceae; genus Serratia; species Serratia sp. SSNIH1. Next base: position 456,003 of record NZ_CP026383.1, on the reverse strand, counting down.
TCCAGTTTGCGCACCACGTTAGCGATGGTGGACGCTTTCTGGCCGATAGCCACGTAAACGCATTTGATGCCGGAGTCGCGTTGGTTGATGATCGCATCGATCGCCAGCGCGGTTTTACCGGTCTGACGGTCACCGATCACCAGCTCACGCTGGCCACGGCCGATTGGAATCATGGCGTCAACGGATTTGTAGCCAGTCTGAACAGGCTGATCAACCGACTGACGCTCGATAACGCCTGGCGCGATAGCTTCTACCGGAGAGAAACCGTCGTTCTCAATCGGGCCTTTGCCGTCGATAGGTGCGCCCAGGGTGTTAACTACGCGGCCCAGCAGACCACGACCGACTGGAACTTCCAGGATACGGCCGGTGCATTTAACCTTCATGCCTTCGGCCAGATCCGCGTACGGACCCATGACCACGGCACCGACGGAGTCGCGCTCCAGGTTCAATGCGATTGCGTAACGGTTGCCAGGCAGCGCGATCATTTCGCCCTGCATAACTTCGGCCAGGCCGTGTACGCGGATGATCCCGTCGCTGACGGAAACGATAGTACCTTCATTGTGAGCTTCGCTCACTACATTGAACTGAGCAATGCGCTGCTTGATCAGTTCGCTGATTTCGGTGGAATTCAGTTGCATGCTCCAGTCCCCTTAAGACTGCAAGACGTCTGTCAGGCGTTCAAGACGACCGCGAACGCTGCCATCAATCACCATATCGCCGGCGCGAACAACGATGCCGGCCAGTACAGACTTGTCAATTTTGCAATTCAGCTTAACTTTGCGTGACAGACGTTTCTCCATCGCAGCGGCGATTTTCGCCTGCTGTTCGTCGCTCAGCGCGCTCGCAGAGAGCACTTCGACTTCGACGGTGGATTCCAGCGAGGCGCGCAGTTCGATGAACTGCTGCAGCACGGCAGGAAGAACCAGTAAACGTCCATTTTCGGCCATTACACGGATAAAGTTCTGGCCATGTTCGTCGAGCCGATCGCCACAAACCGCGATGAACGTCTTGGACAGCGTTTCTGGCGCAACCGCGCCAGACAGCAGTTCAGAGATCTGTTCATTGCGAGTGACTTCAGCAGTAAACGCCAGCATTTCCTGCCAGCGCTCTACGCTTTGGTGCTCAACGGCAAAGTCAAAAGCTGCTTTGGCGTAGGGGCGAGCTACAGTTACAAATTCAGACATCAGCCCCTCCCTCCTTACAGTTCAGCGACCAGTTTATCAACGATGTCGCTGTTAGCAGCTTCATCCACGGAACGTTCGATGATCTTCTCGGCGCCGGCAATAGCCAGCATCGCGACTTGCTTACGCAACTCTTCACGAGCGCGCTTACGTTCGGCTTCGATCTCAGCCTGAGCCTGCGCCACGATTTTGTTACGTTCCTGCTCGGCTTCGGCTTTCGCTTCATCCATGATCTGAGCTTTGCGTTTGTTCGCTTGCTCGATGATCACCTGAGCTTCTGCTTTAGCAGTTTTCAGCTGGTCGGTCGCATTGGCTTGCGCTAAGTCCAGATCTTTTTTGGCACGCTCTGCAGAAGCGAGGCCGTCAGCAATTTCTTTCTGACGTTTCTCGATGGCAGCCATGATCGGCGGCCATACGTACTTCATGCAGAACCAGACAAACAGAACGAACGCGATGGCCTGGCCGAGGATTGTTGCGTTAAGATTCACAGCACAATGCCTCTTTAAAAGTTAATAGTTTGGTTACGTCGTAGAGGGTTACTCTACTTACGCGACGGCGAACATCACGTACAGACCCAGACCTACAGCGATCATCGGGATGGCGTCGACCAGACCCATAACGATAAAGAACTGTGTACGCAGCAGAGGAATCAGGTCAGGCTGACGAGCAGCGCCTTCCAAGAATTTACCACCCAGGATGCCGATACCGATCGCAGCACCGATTGCCGCTAAACCCATCATCACAGCGGCAGCCATGTACAGCAGATCCATACTCAGGTTTTCCATGACAGTCTCCAGTTTGTTTCAGTTTAAAAGTGCAAGTGTTTTAAGAAAATCAGTGCTCTTCAGACGCCATCGACAGATAGACGATCGTCAGAACCATGAAAATAAAGGCTTGAAGCGTAATGATCAGGATGTGGAAGATAGCCCAAGGCAAGCTCAGGACCCACTGTGACCACCACGGCAACAGGCCGGCAATCAGGATGAAGATCAACTCACCCGCATACATGTTGCCGAACAGTCGCAGACCCAGTGAAACAGGTTTGGACAGCAGGCTGACACCTTCAAGAATCAGGTTGATAGGAATGAATACAGGGTGGTTGAACGGCTGCATGGTCAACTCTTTAACGAACCCGCCAACGCCTTTCATTTTGATGCTATAGAACAGAATCAGGATAAACACGCCCAGCGCCATAGACAGCGTGACGTTCACGTCGGCGGTAGGCACGACGCGCAGCGCAGGCAAACCGAGATGAGCACCGATGAACGGCAGGAAGTCCACCGGAATCAGGTCCATCAGGTTCATCAGGAACACCCAGACGAACACGGTCAGCGCCAGCGGCGCAATGACCTTGCTCTTGCCGTGGTACATGTCGCGCACGCTGCTGTCGACGAAACCGACCACCAGCTCCACGGCGGTTTGCAGTTTACCCGGCACGCCGCTGGTGGCGTTTTTGGCCACTTTGCGGAAAATAACTAGGAACAGAACCCCGAGGACGACGGAGAAAAACATCGAGTCGAGGTTAATCGACCAAAACCCAGTCCCGACCTGAAGCTGCGTCAGGTGGTGACCGATATACTCCTGTGGACTGTTGTATCCCTCTGCAGACATGATGCCTCTACCCTTTATTTAGTTAATTTCGGTAACTGTTAATCACGGCCGGTGCCACTATCTGCACCACTAACACCGCTAAATAGGTCAGGCCTAGCGGTATAAACTCCGCCTTGAACACCCCCAGCGCCACGATCAGCAAAACGATGGTGATCACGACCTTTAGCCCCTCGCCGATGGCGAACGACCAGGCAACCCTACCGGGCGCCGGCGTTTGCGCCTGGTGGCGCAAGGCAAACAGCATAAACATTGCACTCGGCAACCAGGCGGCGAGACCGCCTGCCAGCGCCGAAGCGCTCCATTCCGGGCTTTTCAGCCAGAAAGCAACGCTGATCAGAACAAAAGTCATTAACTGCAAAAACAGCAGTTTGCGTGCGACTTTCCCGCTGTAAAGGGACACAGACATGACGTTTGTTCTCTCCGTACCCCAGAGGGGGTATGCTGAGTGACGTATACAACTGTTTTTGCTGTCCTGAGTCAAGCAGCAAAAAACGAGCAAATTATACGGGGCATACCAACGAATTCAATCGATAAGTAGCGAAAAGGTGAACAATTATTTAAATTTCCCTATTCCAGCCTATTTTCACAAGAAAACGGTCGGAATAATAGGGCGCATTTAATTGTCTGATTATTCCAGCGTTGCGTTTAGAAACGCGAAGCCGATCACAGTAATGTCCCTTCCTGATTTATAGCCGATGGTCAACCAAACCGTCTTTAGCAATTTGAGCGATCAAAAAATTATATAAATCAAAACATTATCAGTTAACTGTTCAAAAACAATCCGTATACCCGATGAAAACCTTTTATTGACAAGCAGCGGGGCAATATTCTAACAGCCAATTAACATTAGCAGCAAACGCCAATCTTTCGCACATGATTGCTAACGTGACTATTTCCAAATGCAATTACTCTATTGTCGCTAATTAGCCGCGTTTTTTGTGTTAATAGAAAGTAAATTAACTAAAAAAAGCGACCAACTAATTAGCCTGCTTATCTTTCTACCTGGTACTGCCTTTAATTCACGCTTGTTTGATCAAAAGCAAACTCAGTTTGCCTTAAGAATCACCAGATGGCGTTCGCCTTCCAGTTCAGGCACCTGCAGCCGCACGATAGACTCCAGGCTAACGCCTGCCGGCAGCTGCGTCAGCTCTTCATCCGGGCGTACGCCTTTCAACGCGTAAAAACGCCCCTGCCCTTTCGCCGGCAGGTGATGGCACCAGGACAGCATATCCTGCAGCGAAGCGAACGCTCGGCTGATCACGCCATCGAACGGTGGCTCGGCCGGAAACTCCTCAACGCGGCTCTGCACCGGCTCGATATTGTTCAGGCCCAGCTCATGCTGCACCTGACGCAGGAAACGCACGCGCTTGCCCAGGCTGTCGAGCAGCGTGAAATGCGCGTCCGGGCGCACGATCGCCAGCGGAATGCCCGGCAAGCCAGGGCCGGTGCCGACATCGATAAAACGCGAGCCCTGCAGATGCGGGTTGACCACGATGCTGTCGAGGATGTGGCGCACCAGCATTTGCTGCGGATCGCGCACCGACGTGAGGTTATAAGCCTTGTTCCATTTATCCAGCATGCCGACATAGCCCAGCAGCTGCTGTTTCTGCTGATCGGGCAGCTCAATGCCTGCTGCCGCAAGCAGCGAGTCTAATTTTTTTTGCACAACGGATCCTCTGGCAGGCGCTGAACGACCAGCGGATGGTTAGCTGGCGCAATGAGGCGACTATGATAATTCAGGGCGCAAGTGATGTCAGCGGCCGTTTGGCTACGGGATGAACAAACGGCCGCCTGGATGCAAGATTTATGCGCTGCGGCGCAGCAGTCCCTGCTTTTTCAGCCAGATCAGCAAAATCGAGATCGCCGCCGGCGTAATGCCGGAGATGCGCGAAGCCTGGCCGATGGAGTTCGGTTTGTGATCGTTCAGCTTGGCGATCACCTCGTTCGACAGCCCCGAAACCTGACGGTAATCGAGATCCAACGGCAACACGGTGTTTTCGTTGCGCTGCTGTTTTTCGATCTCTTCCTGCTGGCGAGCGATGTAGCCTTCGTATTTGACCTGGATCTCGACCTGTTCGGCGGCTTGTACGTCGTCCAGCGGCGGCGCGAAGGCGTCGGTGCCGGTCAACTGCGCATAATCCATCTCAGGGCGGCGCAGCAGCTCTTCGCCGTTTGCTTCACGCGACAACGGTGCTTTCAGCAGCGCATTGACCTGTTCGACGTTCTCGGCGTGCGGGTGCATCCAAATGTCGCGCAGGCGCTGACGTTCGCGTTCGATTCGCTCCAGCTTCTCGCTGTAACGCGCCCAACGCACGTCGTCCACCAGGCCCAGTTCACGGCCTTTTTCCGTCAGGCGGAGATCGGCGTTGTCTTCGCGCAGCATCAGACGATACTCGGCGCGTGAGGTAAACATGCGGTACGGTTCTTTGGTGCCGAGGGTGCTGAGGTCGTCCACCAGCACGCCCAGGTAAGCCTGATCGCGACGTGGCGCCCAGCCTTCCTGTTCGTCGGCGAAGCGCCCGGCGTTCAAACCGGCCAGCAGGCCCTGTGCAGCGGCTTCTTCATACCCGGTAGTGCCGTTGATCTGGCCGGCGAAGAACAGCCCTTGAATGAATTTACTTTCCAGCGTCGGCTTCAAATCGCGCGGATCGAAGAAATCGTACTCGATGGCGTAACCAGGGCGAATAATACGCGCGTTCTGCATGCCTTCCATCGAACGGACGATCTGCATCTGCACGTCGAACGGCAGGCTGGTGGAGATCCCGTTAGGGTAAATCTCGTTGCTGGTCAGGCCTTCCGGTTCGAGGAAGATTTGGTGCGCGTTGCGATCGGCAAAGCGCATGACCTTGTCTTCGATCGACGGGCAGTAACGTGGGCCGATCCCTTCGATGATCCCGGCATACATCGGGCTGCGATCGAGGTTATTGCGGATCACGTCATGGGTTTTTTCATTGGTATGGGTGATGTAGCACGCCATTTGTTCCGGGTGTTGGCTGGCATCGCCCAGGAACGAGAATACCGGCACCGGCGTATCGCCGTGTTGTGGCGCCAGTACGCTGAAATCGATAGTGCGGGCGTCGATGCGCGGTGGCGTACCGGTTTTCAAGCGGTTAACGCGCAGCGGCAGTTCTCGCAAACGCTGCGACAGCGAGATTGAAGGAGGATCCCCGGCGCGGCCGCCGCTGTAATTCTCCAGGCCAATATGGATCTTGCCATCCAGGAAGGTGCCTACGGTCAATACCACCGCCTTGGCGCGGAATTTCAGGCCCATTTGGGTGACGGCGCCCACTACGCGATCGTTTTCGACGATCAGATCCTCAACGGGTTGTTGGAAGATCATCAGGTTGGGCTGGTTCTCCAACGCGGTACGGATCGCCTGGCGATACAGTACGCGATCCGCCTGAGCGCGCGTGGCGCGAACGGCTGGGCCTTTGCTGGCGTTTAGTATCCTAAACTGGATGCCGGCATGGTCGATCGCCGTCGCCATCAGGCCGCCGAGTGCATCAATTTCCTTAACCAGATGCCCTTTACCAATACCGCCAATCGCCGGGTTGCAAGACATCTGTCCCAGCGTATCGATATTGTGTGTCAATAATAAAGTCTGACGTCCCATGCGTGCCGCGGCCATGGCGGCCTCGGTCCCTGCATGGCCACCACCGATGATGATGACGTCAAATTGATCTGGATAAAACATGGAACTGCACCTCGCCGTATTGCGAACGATCGTTATTTGCCCTGGGGTGGGGGATTCTACTCAAGTTTAGACGATCGACCAAGTGGTCAGGATCGTCGGTAATTAAAAGAAGATCTTTTTTATTTAAAGATCTCTTTATTAGATCTCTTATTAGGATCGCGATCCTCTGTGGATAAGTGACTATTCACGATGAAGATCAGCAGATTAAGGAGGATCGTTTGCTGTGAATGATCGGTGATCCCGACGCAGATAAGCTGGGATCTAAAAGGCTTGTTATGCACAGGACAAAAAGCGCACTACGGTTGTTATTGGGATAACTACGGCTTTTACCCTGCTTTTAAGTATAGTTATCCACAATCGTTCGCACGATCTTTAGGCAAATTAGAGTAAATTAATCCAGTTTTTTACCCATTCCTCGGCCGGATCCTCGGGAATTTCATGTTCGGTCACGTCGATCTCAAGACGATCGCCGATCCTTTTCGCGCCTCTGGCGATCAACAGATCGTCGATCTGCTTGATCGCACCGCAGAAGGTGTCGTATTCCGAACTGCCCAAACCGACGGCGCCGAACTGCACCTCGGAAAGATCCGGCTGTTGTTCGGCGATCTGCTCCAGCAACGGCTGAAGGTTATCCGGCAGTTCGCCGGCGCCGTGCGTGGAAGAGACCACCAGCCAGCGACCGGTCAACGGCAGCTCATCCAGTTCAGGGCCGTGCAGCATCTCGGTAGAGAAACCCGCGTCTTCCAGCTTTTCAGCCAAATGTTCAGCCACGTATTCGGCGCTGCCAAGCGTACTGCCACTGATCAGAGTAATGTCTGCCATGAACCAACGATCCTAACCTTCTCACTCAAAGTGGCTGCATTGTACGCTGTGAATCGGCTGGGATCTACCTGTGGATAATGTGGGTATGCAATTTGGCGGGTTATGGCACGATGGTGCGCATAATGGGGTTCTGCAGCGAGATCAGCGTTTCGGTAGATTGGATCTCGTCGATGGTCTGGATCTTGTTGATAAGTACCTGTTGCAGCGCGTCGATCGATCGGCACATCACCTTGATAAAGACGCTGTAGTGGCCGGTGGTGTAATAGGCTTCCACCACTTCTTCCAGGCTTTCCAGCTTCTTCAGCGCCGAAGGATAGTCTTTGGCGCTCTTTAATATGATGCCGATAAAACAGCACACGTCGTAGCCCAGCTGTTTGGGGCTGACGTCGATGCGCGCGCCGGTGATGATCCCGGCCTGTTTCATCTTCTCTACCCGCACATGAATGGTGCCGGGGCTGACGGCGAAGTTTTTCGCCAGTTCGGCGTACGGTGTGCGCGCGTTGTCCATCAGAGCGTTGAGGATGCCGCGATCGAGATTATCGATCTGATAAATTTCCGCCATTTAATCCCCCATTAATTAACGATTGTTGAATTCTGTCCGGGTAAAAATGAACGATTAAAAGTGAAAAGGCAATATTGATTAGTGGATATTGAATTGGCGTATCATTTTGTTGCTTAATCGATGGCAACAGAGACAGGTTTACAAGAGATACGGCAATGAAAAAACAGTTTATCCAAAAACAACAACAAATCAGCCAGGTCAAATCCTTCTTCTCCCGCCAGCTGGAGCAACAGCTCGGTCTGATCGAAGTGCAGGCCCCGATCCTCAGCCGTTTGGGCGATGGCACGCAGGATAACCTCTCCGGCAGCGAGAAAGCGGTGCAGGTTAAGGTCAAAACCCTGCCGGACGCCACCTTCGAAGTGGTGCATTCACTGGCGAAATGGAAACGCAAAACCCTGGGTAGCTACGATTTCGGCGCCGGCGAAGGCCTGTACACCCATATGAAGGCGCTGCGCCCGGATGAAGATCGCCTGACGCCTATCCACTCGGTGTACGTCGATCAGTGGGACTGGGAGCGGGTGATGGGCGACGGTGAGCGCAGCCTGGACTACCTGAAAAGCACCGTGCGCAGCATTTACGCCGCCATCAAGGCGACAGAGGCGGAAGTCAGCCGCGAGCATGGTCTGACTCCGTTCCTGCCGGAACAGATCCACTTTGTGCACAGCGAAACCCTGCTGCAGCGCTACCCGGATCTGGACGCCAAAGGGCGCGAGCGGGCGATCGCCAAAGAGCTGGGCGCGGTATTCCTGATCGGCATCGGCGGCAAGCTGTCGCACGGCAAATCGCACGATGTGCGGGCGCCTGATTATGATGACTGGACCACGCCGGCGGCGGATGGCCTGGCGGGCCTGAACGGCGACATCGTGGTGTGGAACCCGGTGCTGCAGGATGTTTTCGAGCTGTCCTCTATGGGCATCCGCGTCGACGCCGCCGCGCTGAAACATCAGCTGGCCCTGACCGGCGATGAAGAGCGCATGAAGCTGGAGTGGCACCAGTCGCTGTTGCGCGGCGATATGCCGCAGACCATCGGCGGCGGCATCGGCCAGTCGCGTTTGGTGATGCTACTGTTGCAACTGTCGCATATCGGCCAGGTGCAGTGCGGCGTGTGGTCGCCGGAAGTGCGCGGGGCGGTCGAAGGCCTGCTCTAACCGCCTAGCGCCGCCAGCGGCGCATCAAACGGCTTTTCAGCCCGGTATCGAAGCGCCAGATATGATCGAAGATGCGCATGATGCCGGGTTTGCCGTAGGCGGACATCGCCACCGCATGGAAACGCTGCTGGTGGCTTTGCTGCTGCTGTTTCACCTTCTTTATTACCTCCTCCGGCAACCGCTGGGCGATAAAATCGGAAATGATCACCGCATCGGCGTCGAACCAGCCGCTTTCCGCCATTTTGGTGACGGTGGCGTTCAGGCAGGCCGCCAGATCGGTGCCGCCGCGAAACTGCTGGCCGAGAAAGCGCACCGCCTGTTCGATGCCGCTGGCGGCGGTGAGTTCGTAATGCACGATCTGGTTGGCGAACAGCATGATGTAGCAGCGGCGGTTGTCCGCCAGCGCAATGCGCAGCAGCGCCAGGCAGAACGCCTTGGCGCACTGTTCGTTGAAACCGCCCATCGATCCTGAGGTGTCCACGCAGACGATAAACGGCCCGCGCGGCTGTTGATCCTGCTGCTGATGGGTGACCTGGCGGATCAGGATCTGTTCCTGCCAGACGTCGCCCTGCAGGCGGTAGCTCAGCAGCCGCTTTTCCAGCAGGCGGCGATAAAACTCGAACTCCAGCTCTTCAATCCCCAGCGTCGCCAGCTCCGGCGGCAGCAGGCGCAGGATGTCGTCGCTTTGATGAATGCCGCTCACTTCTTCCGGCAGCGTGGCCGGCACCTGTACCATGACCCTGAACGGTTCGGGCTGCGCGTCCTGTTGCTGCACTGCCTTGGCCTGATAGCTGCGGCCCAGCTGCTGCGCCAGCTTTTTCAGCTCCGGCTGCTGCTGCAAAAAGTTGCCGTACTCCACCAGCCGTTGGTAATCGCCGCGCTGCAGCTGGCCTTTGCTCATGTCCCACAGCCTGCCGGCGGCGGTGTCGTTTTCCGACAGCAGCGGCTCCAGCGCGCCGCTCAGCGCCAGGCGCTCCTGCAGTTCCGCCATCAGCTGCTCGCGCTCTTGTTCCAGCAGCTGGTGGTGCAGCATGGTGGCCTGCAGCGTCAGGCTGATGCGCCAGCGCTGCAGGAACAGGGTTTGAAAGCTGTCGTCCAGCGGATGGTTGGGCAGATCGGCAGCGTCCACCAGCGCGCGCGCCTGTTCATAAAACGGCGAGACCAGCTGGCGCAGCAGCTCCATCGTGTCGTTGAGGTTGTGATAGAACTGGGTGTTGTTCTCCAGCTGGCACTGTTGGTAGCGGTAAAATTCCTGCGCCAGCGCCGGCGGCACCATGGCCTCCTGCAGACGCTCCTTGAGCTGCAGTTTCCAGCGTGGCAGATCGCGATCCAGCGCCCGGCGAATGGCCGGAAACTTTTTAAAGAACACCGACAGCTGCGGCGCCGCCAGCATGCCGACGATCATCTCCTCGATCATCTCGCCTTCGGTGATCGCCAGCAGCAGATCGAGCGTCTCCAGACTGAGCATGGTTACTGGCCGCGCATTTGCTGCAGTTGCTGTTTAACCTGCTCTGCCACCTGCAGCAGACTGGCTTCGATCTTGGCCAGGCCGGCGGCGGGGGTGAACAGACAGGGCTGATGCTGGCTGAAGGCGCGGCGCTGTTCCGCCAGGCGCTGGGCCAACGCGTCCATTTCATCCAGCAGCGCCTGCGGCGTGGCGGTGGCCTGTTTGCCCGGCAGCGCCAGCAGCGAAGGCTGGCGGCTGACGTCCAGCACCGTCAGGTGCAGTTGGTCGTCGACCTCCAAATCGATCGGCTGCGCGAAGCCGATGCCGTTCAGCTTGGCGCGCACGTCGCCGCCTTTTTGCAGCCAGTTATCCAGCACGCTGCTCTCGATGCTCAGATGGTTGACCTGAATGTCATGCAGCTGCAGCGGTTTTTGCAGCAGCAGAGTGAGAGTGCCGCCGGCGAACGGCGTGGCCGGTGCGTATTGCGGTTTGCGGCTGAACATGCCGCCCTTTTTCACCAGGCTGATGGCCTGCCGATCGCTTTGTTGTTGCTGATCCTGCAGCCAGCGGGTATGGATTTGTTGCAACTGGATCAACATCGACTGCTGCTGATAGGCCGATTCGGTCAGCAGCTGATCGATCTGCTGTTGCAGCAGCTTCAGCGAGGTGAGATCGTGCCACAGGCAGTCTTTCAGCAGCATCAGGTCGAGCGGGGCGATGGCGTCGCGCCCGCTGAAGAAGGCGCAGGCCTGCAGCAGGCGCAGGGCCTTTTTCCAGCGTCGGTCGGAGACGTACGGCGCCTGTTCCAGCGCGTCCAGCCGCTGACGCAGCTGGAAAATCAGCTCAAAGCAGGCTTCCGGCAGCGCCACCTTGTCGATCTGCGGTTGCCACTGCAGAAACTCTTCGTCGCTGACGCTCAGCGCCGCCGGCACCGGGTTTTGGCTCTCGTTCTGGCGGTTGACCAGCAGCGAGCGGAAATTCTGTTTATCCTGCACCTTGTCCAGCCACAGGCGGATCAGCATGCGGTCATATAAGGCTTCGAGGCTGTTGTCCGCTTCGGGCAGTTCGTTGGAGGCGGTGACCAGCAGGCGCAGCGGGATCGGTTCTTCGCTGTTGCCGTTGCGAAAGCGCCGTTCGTTGATCGCCGTCAGCAGGGTGTTGAGGATCGCCGGGCCGGCCTTCCAGATTTCGTCCAGAAACACGATCTCCGCTTCCGGCAGATAGCCGGCGGTCAGGCGCTGATAACGCCCTTCATCTTTCAGCGCCTGAATAGAGAGCGGGCCGAAGACCTCTTCCGGCGTGGAAAATCGCGTCATCAGGTATTCAAAGGAGCGGGCGTTGCGGAAGGCAAACTTCAGCCGGCGCGCGATCAGGCTCTTGGCGATGCCGGGCGGGCCGAGCAGGAATACGCTTTCGCCGCTCAGCGCCGCCAACAGGCACAGGCGGATCGCTTCTTGCCGCTCATAAAGACCGCTCTCCAGCGCGCTGCTGAGGCGGGAAATTCGTTCTGCCAGAAGGGATGATGGCGTCATATAATTGTCGCATTGTCCGAGAGTTAGCCAATCTTGGTCGATAATCCGATGATAAACCACCATTATTTTTAGTGGTATAGCTTATTGATTAGTAATATTTTTCTAAGTTGTGCCGGATATCCGGTTCACATTTTGTTTATTTTTCGGCTCTGATATAAGGGTAGGCAAGCCGTATAAATGGTGCATACTGTGCGGCTTTCTGGTGGGCGTGACGGATCTTTGAGCCCGTATTTTGCCTGATGCGGATGCATCGCTAACGGATGTTCTGATAAAGAAACGAATTATGAGCGCAGAGCATAAGCAGTCCTTATCGGCGGTAACCCTGGCGGCCATCGGCGTGGTCTACGGTGATATCGGCACCAGCCCTCTCTATACGCTGAGAGAGTGTTTCTCCGGCCATTACGGCTTCGATGTTCGTCCTGACGTGGTTTTCGGCTTCCTGTCGCTGATTTTCTGGATGCTGATCGTGATCGTTTCCCTCAAATATCTCACCTACGTGATGCGCGCGGACAACGCCGGCGAGGGCGGTATTCTGACGCTGATGTCGCTGGCCGGGCGCAACACCTCGGCGCGCACTACCGCGGTGCTGGTGATACTGGGCCTGATCGGCGGCAGCTTCTTCTATGGCGAGGTGGTGATCACCCCGGCTATCTCGGTGATGTCGGCGATCGAGGGGCTGGAAATCGCCGCGCCTGCGCTTGACGCCTATATCGTGCCGCTCTCCATTCTGGTGCTGACGCTGCTGTTCGCCATTCAAAAGCACGGTACCGGCAGCGTCGGCAAGCTGTTCGCTCCGGTGATGCTGCTGTGGTTCATCGTGTTGGCGGTGCTGGGCGCACGCAGCATCATTTCGAATCCGGAAGTGCTGCAGGCGCTGAACCCCAAATGGGCGCTCAACTTCTTCATGGAATATAAGAAGGTGTCGTTCTTCGCGCTGGGGGCGGTGGTGCTGTCGATCACCGGCGTCGAGGCGCTGTATGCCGATATGGGGCACTTCGGCAAGTTCCCGATTCGCCTGGCCTGGTTCACCGTGGTGTTGCCATCGCTGGTGCTCAACTACTTCGGCCAGGGCGCGCTGCTGCTGAAAAACCCGGAGGCGATCAAAAACCCGTTCTTCCTGTTGGCGCCCGACTGGGCGCTGATCCCGCTGTTGATTCTGGCGACCCTGGCGACGGTTATCGCCTCGCAGGCGGTAATTTCCGGCGTCTTCTCGCTGACCCGTCAGGCGGTGCGTCTTGGCTATCTGTCGCCGATGCGCATCATTCACACCTCGGAAATGGAATCCGGCCAGATCTATATTCCGGTGATCAACTGGACGCTGTACATCTCGGTGGTGCTGGTGATCATCGGCTTCGAACACTCCAGCAATCTGGCGGCGGCGTACGGCATCGCCGTCACCGGCACCATGGTGCTGACCAGCATTCTGGTCACCTCGGTGGCGATCAACAACTGGCACTGGAATCGCTTCCTGGCGATCGGCATCGTGACCATCTTGCTGATCATCGACGTGCCGATGTTCTCCGCCAACGCCCTGAAGCTGTTCTCCGGCGGCTGGTTGCCGCTGACCTTGGCGCTGGTGATGTTCATCATTATGACCACCTGGAAGAGCGAGCGCTTCCGCCTGCTGCGCCGCCTGCATGAGCACGGCAACTCGCTGGAGGCGATGATTGCCTCGCTGGAGAAATCGCCGCCGGTGCGGGTGCCGGGTACCGCGGTGTTCATGTCGCGCGCCACCAACGTCATTCCTTTTGCGCTGCTGCACAACCTGAAGCACAACAAGGTGCTGCATGAGCGCGTGGTGCTGCTGACGCTGCGCACCGAGGATGCGCCTTACGTGCACAACGTGCGTCGGGTGACCATCGAACAGCTGTCGCCGACCTTCTGGCGGGTGGTCGCAAGCTACGGCTGGCGCGAAACGCCGAACGTCGAGGAGGTGTTCCACCGCTGCGGGTTGGAAGGATTGCCGTGCCGCATGTCGGAGACCTCGTTCTTCATGTCCCATGAATCGCTGATCCTCACCAAGCGGCCGTGGTACCTCTACCTGCGCGGTAAACTGTTCGTCGCCCTGAGCCGCAATGCGCTGCGCGCGCCGGATCAGTTTGAGATCCCGCCGAATCGGGTCATCGAGCTCGGCACGCAGGTCGAGATCTAACCCGCCTGATAAGGGGCTCAGCATGGCTGAGCCCCTTTTGTTTGTGCTTTGTCCGCGCGTGAACGAAACGTTTCGATAACGATCACACTTCTGCATTGTCCCGGTTGCCTTCCCCTGCCGTTTTTTTAAACTCCCTCAGAGAGCGAAACGTTTCGCTAGCGGAGTGAGAAGATGAAAAAAGGCGTATTACTGAATTCCGACGTGTCTGCCGTGATTGCCCGGCTGGGGCATACCGACCAGCTCACCCTGTGCGACGCGGGCCTGCCGATACCGGCGGAAACGCAGCGCATCGATCTGGCGCTGACGCAGGGCGTGCCGACCTTCCTGCAGGTGTTCGCGGCGGTCACGCAAGAGATGCAGGTAGAAAGCGCCATCCTGGCGGAAGAGATCGTGAAACAGAATCCGCCGCTCCACGAGGCACTGTTGGCTGAACTGACCGCACTGGGCCAACGCCAGGGTAATACCATCAGCGTGCGCTATATCAGCCATCAGGCGTTTAAAGCACAAACCGGGCACAGCCGGGCGGTGATCCGCAGCGGGGAGTGTTCGCCTTACGCGAACGTGATCCTGTGCGCCGGCGTAACTTTCTGAGGCGCGTATGCAACCTTTACTGCAACTGAAAGGGATTGATAAAGCCTTTCCCGGCGTGAAGGCGCTTTCCGGCGCTGCCCTCAGCGTCTATCCCGGCAAGGTGATGGCGCTGGTGGGAGAAAACGGCGCCGGGAAGTCCACCATGATGAAAGTGCTGACCGGCATCTATCAGAAAGACGCCGGCAGCCAGTATTTTCTCGGTAAAGAGGTGGCGTTCAACGGGCCTAAGGACTCGCAGGAAGCGGGCATCGGCATTATCCATCAGGAGCTGAACCTGATCCCGCAGCTGACGATTGCGGAAAACATCTTCCTCGGCCGCGAGTTCGTCAACCGTTTCGGCCGCATTGACTGGAAGCGCATGTACGCCGAGGCCGATCGCTTGTTGGCGCGTCTCAATCTGCGCTACAGCAGCCACCGGCTGGTGGGCGAGCTGTCGATCGGCGATCAGCAGATGGTGGAGATCGCCAAGGTGCTGAGCTTCGAATCGAAAGTGATCAT
Source organism: Serratia sp. SSNIH1 (assembly GCF_002935055.1). Taxonomy (NCBI): domain Bacteria; kingdom Pseudomonadati; phylum Pseudomonadota; class Gammaproteobacteria; order Enterobacterales; family Yersiniaceae; genus Serratia; species Serratia sp. SSNIH1. Next base: position 440,765 of record NZ_CP026383.1, on the reverse strand, counting down.
CATGGACGAACCGACCGATGCGCTGACCGACACCGAAACTGCCTCGCTGTTCAAGGTGATCAACGAGCTGAAGGCCGAAGGGCGCGGCATCGTGTATATCTCGCACCGCCTGAAAGAGATTTTTGAAATCTGCGACGACGTGACCGTATTCCGCGACGGGCAGTTTATCGCCGAGCGGCCGGTGAGCGAGCTGCAGGAAGATTCGCTGATTGAGATGATGGTCGGCCGCAAGCTGGAAGAGCAGTACCCGCGCCTGGATTTGCCGCGCGGGGAAAAACGGCTGGACGTCAGCCACCTTTCCGGCCCCGGCGTTGAAGACGTCAGCTTTACGCTGTATCGCGGCGAGATCCTCGGCGTGGCCGGGTTGATGGGCGCCGGGCGCACCGAATTGATGAAAATCCTGTACGGCGCCGCCCCGCGCAAGGCCGGCACCGTCAGCCTGGATGGCCGCGACGTGGTCACCCATTCGCCGCAGGACGGGTTGGCGAACGGCATCGTCTATATCTCGGAAGACCGCAAGCGCGACGGCCTGGTGCTGGGCATGTCGGTGAAGGAAAACATGTCGCTGACCGCGCTGCGCTATTTCAGCCGCGCCGACGGCAGCCTGAAACAGGCCGACGAGCGGCAGGCGGTGGGGGATTTCATCCGACTGTTCAATATCAAAACGCCGTCGATGGAGCAGCCGATCGGTCTGCTTTCCGGCGGCAATCAGCAAAAAGTAGCGATCGCCCGCGGCCTGATGACCCGGCCGAAGGTACTGATCCTCGATGAGCCGACGCGCGGCGTCGACGTCGGCGCTAAAAAAGAGATCTATCAGTTAATCAACCAGTTCAAGCAGGAAGGGCTGAGCATCATTCTGGTGTCTTCGGAAATGCCGGAGGTGATGGGCATGAGCGATCGCATTCTGGTGATGCACGAAGGGCATCTCAGCGGCGAGTTCCCGATTGAACAGGCCACCCAGGAAGCGTTGATGGCGGCAGCCGTCGGCAAGCAATACGGCGTAAAGCAGGAGTAATCAGATATGAGTTCCCAGACTATCGCAGCTAAGCGCTGGTTCAGTAAAGAGTGGCTGTTAGAGCAGAAGTCGTTGATTGCGCTGCTGGTGCTGATCGCCGTGGTCTCTTCCATGAGCCCGAACTTCTTCACCCTGAACAACCTGTTCAATATTCTGCAGCAGACCTCGGTGAACGCCATCATGGCGGTGGGGATGACGCTGGTGATCCTCACCTCCGGCATCGATCTGTCGGTGGGATCGCTGCTGGCGCTGACCGGCGCGGTGGCGGCGTCGATCGTCGGCTTTGAGGTCAACGCGCTGGTGGCGGTGGCGGCGGCATTGGCGCTGGGCGCCGCGGTTGGCGCCTGCACCGGGGTGATCGTCGCCAAAGGCAAAGTGCAGGCCTTTATCGCCACGCTGGTGATGATGCTGCTGCTGCGCGGCGTCACCATGGTGTACACCAACGGCAGCCCGGTCAACACCGGTTTCACCGACGTGGCCGACACCTTCGGCTGGTTCGGCATCGGCCGCCCGCTGGGCGTGCCTACGCCGATCTGGATCATGGCGATCGTGTTCATCGCCGCCTGGTATATGCTGCATCATACGCGCCTGGGCCGCTATATTTATGCCCTGGGCGGCAACGAAGCGGCGACCCGCCTCTCCGGCATCAGCGTCGATAAAGTGAAGATTATCGTTTACTCGCTGTGTGGCCTGCTGGCGGCGCTGGCCGGGGTGATTGAAGTGGCGCGCCTGTCGTCGGCGCAGCCGACCGCCGGCACCGGCTATGAGCTGGACGCCATCGCCGCCGTGGTGCTGGGCGGTACCAGCCTGGCCGGCGGCAAGGGCCGCATCGTTGGCACGCTGATCGGGGCGCTGATCCTCGGCTTCCTGAACAACGGCCTGAATTTACTGGGTGTTTCTTCCTACTACCAAATGATCGTGAAGGCAGTGGTGATACTGCTGGCGGTTCTGGTAGATAACAAAAGCAACAAGTAACCTCCCCCTACAGGAATCACGATGATGAAAATGAAAAAACTGGCAACCTTAGCTTCCGCCATCGCGCTGAGCGCCACCCTGAGCGCCAATGCCATGGCCAAAGACACCATCGCGCTGGTGGTGTCCACCCTCAACAACCCGTTCTTCGTCTCGATGAAGGACGGTGCGCAGCAAGAGGCCAACAAGCTGGGCTACAACCTGGTGGTGCTGGATTCCCAGAACAACCCGGCGAAAGAGCTGGCCAACGTGCAGGATCTGATGGTGCGCGCGCCCAAGCTGCTGCTGATCAACCCGACCGACTCCGATGCGGTAGGCAACGCTATCAAGATGGCCAACCAGGCTAAGATCCCGGTCATTACGCTGGACCGCGTGGCGAGCAAGGGTGACGTGGTGAGCCACATCGCTTCGGATAACCGCGTGGGTGGCAAAATGGCCGGCGACTTCATCGCCAAGAAAGTGGGTGCCGATGCCAAGGTGATTCAGCTGGAAGGCATCGCCGGCACTTCTGCCGCGCGTGAACGCGGTGAAGGCTTCAAACAGTCGCTGGATCAGAATAAATTCAAACTGTTGGCCAGCCAGCCGGCCGACTTTGATCGCACCAAGGGCCTGAACGTGATGCAGAACCTGCTGACCGCGCACCCGGATGTGCAGGCGGTGTTCGCTCAGAACGATGAAATGGCGCTGGGTGCGCTGCGCGCGCTGCAAACCGCCGGTAAAACCGACGTGATCGTGGTAGGCTTCGACGGCACCGCCGACGGCGTGAAAGCGGTCGAAGGCGGCAAGCTGGCGGCGACCGTGGCGCAGCGTCCCGATCAGATCGGCGTGATCGGTGTGGAAACCGCCGATAAAGTGCTGAAAGGCGAAAAAGTGCCGGCGACCATTCCGGTCGATTTGAAACTGGTCACTCAGTAAGTCATACCAGCGCCATCGGAACGGGGCGTTTACGATGGCGCGCAATTCAGGAATCAATGCGATGGAAACAGGTAAGCTGGTGGTTCTTGGCAGCATCAATGCCGACCATATACTCAATATTGAACAGTTCCCCCACCCGGGCGAAACGGTGATCGGGAAACAGTATAAGGTGGCGTTTGGCGGCAAGGGCGCGAATCAGGCGGTAGCGGCCGGGCGCAGCGGGGCGGAGATCGCCTTTATCGCCTGCGTGGGCGCCGACGACATCGGCGAACGTGTCCGCCGGCAGCTGGCGAGCGATCGCATTGATACCCAACCGATTGAAGCCATCGCCGACAGCACCACCGGCGTGGCGCTGATCTTCGTCAACGCCGAAGGCGAGAACGTGATCGGCATCGATGCCGGCGCCAACGCCGCAGTGACGCCGGATTACCTGGCGCGCTACCAACAAAAAGTGATCGATGCCGACGCTTTGCTGATGCAGTTGGAGTCGCCGCTGGAGACGGTGATCGCTGCCGCCCGCTTGGCGAAGCAGTATCACACGCAGGTGATCCTCAACCCGGCCCCGGCGCGTGAGCTGCCGGACGAGCTGCTGGGCATGATCGATATGATCACCCCGAATGAAACTGAAGCCCAGCGCCTGACCGGCATCGCCGTGGACAACGACGCCGATGCGGCGCGCGCGGCGCAGGCGCTGCACGACAAGGGTATCGCGACGGTGATCATCACCCTTGGCAGCCGCGGCGTGTGGCTGAGCGAAAACGGCAACGGCAAACTGGTGCCCGGCTTCAAGGTGCAAGCGGTGGATACCATCGCCGCCGGCGATACCTTTAACGGTGCGCTGGTCACTGCCCTGTTGGAAGGCAAGATCATGGCCGACGCGGTGCGTTTCGCCCATGCCGCGGCGGCTATCGCCGTGACCCGCCCTGGCGCGCAGCCTTCGGTGCCGTGGCGTGAAGAGATCGACGCCTTCTTGCAGCAGCAGGGGTGATCCTTTGGCCACCATGAAAGATGTCGCCCGCCTGGCGGGCGTTTCAACCTCTACCGTTTCGCATGTGGTCAACAACAATCGCTTTGTCAGCGACAGCGTGCGCGACAAGGTCATGGCGGCCGTGGAACAGCTGAACTATGCGCCTTCCGCGCTGGCGCGCAGCCTGAAGCTCAATCAGACGCGCACCATCGGCATGCTGGTGACCGCCAGTAACAACCCGTTTTATGCCGAAGTGGTGCGCGGCGTGGAGCGCAGCTGCTATGAACGCGGCTACAGCCTGATCCTGTGCAACACCGAAGAAGACGCCGCGCGCATGAACCGCAGCATGGAGACGCTGTTGCAAAAGCGCGTCGACGGTTTGCTGCTGATGTGCACCGAAAACCACCGGCCATCGCAAGATGCCCTGAGCCGCTACCCGTCACTGCCGATCGTCATGATGGACTGGGCGCCGTTCGAGGGCGCCAACGACATTATTCAGGATAACTCGCTGCTGGGCGGCGAGATGGCGACCGATCATCTGATCGCCTGCGGCTACCGCAAGATCGCCTGCATCGCCGGCCCGCAGGATAAAACCACCGCTCGTCACCGACTGGAAGGCTATCGCAACGCGATGCGGCGCGCCGGACTGCCGGTTCCGCCAGGGTATGAAGTGCATTGCGACTTTGAGTTTGAGGGCGGCGTGAACGCCATGCGCCAACTGCTGACGCTGGACGAGCCGCCGCATGCGGTGTTCGCCGGTAACGACGCGGTGGCGGTGGGCGTTTATCAGGCGCTGTATCAGGCCGGGCTTTCCGTGCCGCAGGATATGGCGGTGATGGGCTACGATGACATTGAGTTGGCGCGTTATCTGGCGCCGCCGCTGAGCACCATTCATCAGCCGAAGGATTCGCTGGGCGAACTGGCGATCGATGCACTGATCAACCGCCTGCAAAACCCGGAGCGTGCGCCCCAGGTGCTGGTGCTGACGCCCGAGCTGGTGGAGCGCGCCTCGGTGGGCCGCCGTTAACTCGCCGCCTTCGCTTCTTTCTTGCTTTCCTGGCCGCTGATCAAATTGCGGCCATCCTTCCTTCTCAGCAACATAAACACCAGCGCCGACGCCACGGTGACGATCCCCATGGTGATAAAGGTGTAGTGGAAGTGGTCGATCATGGTGCCTAACGACAGGGATTCGTAAAAACGCAGCACCGCTGCGCTGATTGCCACGCCGAAGCTGATGGACAGCTGCTGGGTGACCGCCAGGACGCTGTTGCCGGCGCTGGCGTTGGCGTCGTTCAAATCCGCCAGGCTGATGGTGTTCATGGCGGTGAACTGGGTGGACATCGCCATGCCCAGCACGAACAGCGGCAGGATCATCAGCCACAGCGGCATGCCCGGGCTTTGCAGGGCGAACTGGGCGATCAGTACCCCGATGATAACGGTGATGCCGACCAGCGTTTTACGGTAGCCGAACCAGCGCAGCACCTGAGTGACGGTGGATTTCGCCATCAGCGAGCCGATGGCGGTCGGCGCCATCATGCAGCCGGCGACGATCGCCGTATAGCCGAATCCCACCTGCAGCATGAGCGGCATTAAAAACGGCACGCAGCCAGTTCCCAGCCTCGAGGCGACGTTGCCGGCGATACCGACCGAGAAGGTGCGGGTTTTGAACAGGTCGAGACCGATCAGCGGCTGAGGATGGCGGCGTGCGTGCGCGATATAGCCGAACAGCATCACGAAGCCGCTGAGCAGAATACCCAGCGAAACGTAGCTCGCCAGCACCCGCTCGCCAAACAGCTCAAGCCCGGTAGAGATCAGCACCAGGCTCAGGCCGAACAGCATGAAGCCAAGGAAATCGAAGCGGCGCTTGGGCGTGGTGAAGTCCGGCATGTACTTGCGCGCATAGAAGATGCCGAGCAGGCCGATAGGGATATTGATCAGGAAAATCCAGTGCCAGGTGGCGTAGGTGACCAGCCAGCCGCCCAGCAGCGGCCCGAGAATCGGCCCGACCAGGCCGGGCATGGTGACGAAGTTCAGCACCGGCAGCAGTTCGCTGCGCGGGTAGGCGCGCAGCAGCGCCAACCGTGCAACCGGCATCATCATCGCGCCGCCGATGCCTTGCAGCACGCGAGAGGCGACCAGCACGCTCAACGTAGGGGACAGGGCGCACAGCAGCGAGCCAAGGGTGAATAACGTCACGGCGAAGATGAACACGCGGCGGGTGCCGAAGCGGTCCGCCAGCCAGCCGCTGACCGGGATCAGCATCGCCACCGTCAGCGTGTAGCTGATGACGGCCGATTGCATCGCCAGCGGTGAACGCCCCAGGCTTTGGGCGATAGCCGGCAGCGCGGTGTTAAGGATAGTGGCGTCCAGCGCCTGCATAAAGAACGCCATTGCGGCGATCCACGGTAGTCCTGCCATACTGCGCGCGGATTGGGTCATGGTCGGTCCTGGTTAAATGGTCGTCTGTCCCTCGTCTCTTTCTTCTATATATAAGCGGGGAGCGTGTCTAGTCTTTCTCTTTCAGCAGTACCTGGCAGGCGACGAGCGCGCCGGCGCTGTCCCCGGCGAGTATCGCATCGACGATAGCCTGATGATGGCGCAGCTTGATCACTTCATTGCCGGTGATGGCGCGGAAGTAGCTTTGGTACACCGAACTGAATAGGTTGGCGAACGAGGTCAGGAACGGGTTGCCGCTGGCCTCGTAGATGAGCTGGTGGAATTGGGTATCGACCTGGATCCAACGCTCGCGATCAAACTGGGTATGCAGCGCGCGCATTTCCGCCATCAGCTCCGCCAGCAGCTTGGTTTGCTGCGGGCTGGCGTGGTTTGCCGCCAACGCGCAGGCCTGCGGCTCCAGAGAGGTGCGCAGGATAAGGAAGTGTTGCATCACCTGATCGAAGTTTTCCCGCGTCATCCACCAGGTCAGTAAATCCTGATCGAGAAAATTCCATTGGCTTTGCGGCATTACGCGGGTGCCGATGCGCGGGCGCGGCAACAACATGCCTTTGGCGGCTAACATCTTTACCGCTTCGCGTACTGCGGTGCGGCTGACGCCGAATTGCTCACCCAGTTCCATTTCACCGGGCAGGATGCTGCCGGCCTGATAATCGCCCGCCAGAATTTGTTGGCCGAGTTTCTCTGCGAGCAGATAAGAAAGATTGCGTTGGGCGGCCTGTTGTTGTGCATTTAGCGGCATGGCTGCGGGTCCTTACTGACATCGTTATTTCTATTTTACTCCAGTGATCGCCAGCTTTTATGGCTGTTTGCCGGAAAAAGTGACATAAATTCGTCGCTTTTTCGCCCTTTTGTTGAAAAAAAGCGCGCTTGAAAAGTTTTTTGCATTTAGGGGTTGCGGCCCGCCGAGAACTCCCTATAATGCGCCTCCACTGACCGGGAACAACGACTGACAAGCCGCCGGGTCAGCGAGAGGAAAGCGAAATAAACGCTTGACTCTCTGGGTGAAAAGCGTAGTATACGCCACCTCGAGTTAGCAAGCGAAAGCGCCTAACTCACTGCTCTTTAACAATTTATCAGACAATCTGTGTGGGCACTCCACAAGACGATATCCAGCATCTTCGGATGCAAAAAAATATCAAGTCTTGAAGAGTGACTAACTGAAGTAAAATTCATGCAGTAAATCTTTGAGCATCGCTTCTCGAGTGGAAGCAAATCAAGCTTTTAATTGAAGAGTTTGATCATGGCTCAGATTGAACGCTGGCGGCAGGCTTAACACATGCAAGTCGAGCGGTAGCACAGGGGAGCTTGCTCCCTGGGTGACGAGCGGCGGACGGGTGAGTAATGTCTGGGAAACTGCCTGATGGAGGGGGATAACTACTGGAAACGGTAGCTAATACCGCATAACGTCGCAAGACCAAAGAGGGGGACCTTCGGGCCTCTTGCCATCAGATGTGCCCAGATGGGATTAGCTAGTAGGTGGGGTAATGGCTCACCTAGGCGACGATCCCTAGCTGGTCTGAGAGGATGACCAGCCACACTGGAACTGAGACACGGTCCAGACTCCTACGGGAGGCAGCAGTGGGGAATATTGCACAATGGGCGCAAGCCTGATGCAGCCATGCCGCGTGTGTGAAGAAGGCCTTCGGGTTGTAAAGCACTTTCAGCGAGGAGGAAGGTGGTGAACTTAATACGTTCACCAATTGACGTTACTCGCAGAAGAAGCACCGGCTAACTCCGTGCCAGCAGCCGCGGTAATACGGAGGGTGCAAGCGTTAATCGGAATTACTGGGCGTAAAGCGCACGCAGGCGGTTTGTTAAGTCAGATGTGAAATCCCCGGGCTCAACCTGGGAACTGCATTTGAAACTGGCAAGCTAGAGTCTCGTAGAGGGGGGTAGAATTCCAGGTGTAGCGGTGAAATGCGTAGAGATCTGGAGGAATACCGGTGGCGAAGGCGGCCCCCTGGACGAAGACTGACGCTCAGGTGCGAAAGCGTGGGGAGCAAACAGGATTAGATACCCTGGTAGTCCACGCTGTAAACGATGTCGATTTGGAGGTTGTGCCCTTGAGGCGTGGCTTCCGGAGCTAACGCGTTAAATCGACCGCCTGGGGAGTACGGCCGCAAGGTTAAAACTCAAATGAATTGACGGGGGCCCGCACAAGCGGTGGAGCATGTGGTTTAATTCGATGCAACGCGAAGAACCTTACCTACTCTTGACATCCAGAGAACTTAGCAGAGATGCTTTGGTGCCTTCGGGAACTCTGAGACAGGTGCTGCATGGCTGTCGTCAGCTCGTGTTGTGAAATGTTGGGTTAAGTCCCGCAACGAGCGCAACCCTTATCCTTTGTTGCCAGCGGTTCGGCCGGGAACTCAAAGGAGACTGCCAGTGATAAACTGGAGGAAGGTGGGGATGACGTCAAGTCATCATGGCCCTTACGAGTAGGGCTACACACGTGCTACAATGGCATATACAAAGAGAAGCGACCTCGCGAGAGCAAGCGGACCTCATAAAGTATGTCGTAGTCCGGATTGGAGTCTGCAACTCGACTCCATGAAGTCGGAATCGCTAGTAATCGTAGATCAGAATGCTACGGTGAATACGTTCCCGGGCCTTGTACACACCGCCCGTCACACCATGGGAGTGGGTTGCAAAAGAAGTAGGTAGCTTAACCTTCGGGAGGGCGCTTACCACTTTGTGATTCATGACTGGGGTGAAGTCGTAACAAGGTAACCGTAGGGGAACCTGCGGTTGGATCACCTCCTTACCTAAAGATATTAGTTCGAGTGGCGTGCTCACACAGATTGTCTGATGAAAAAGTAACGAGCAAAGCGCTACCTGTTGATGCCATGAGTTACTCATGCTGATACGAACCGATTAAGTTATTCAGTTTAATCGGATTTTCGTGTCCCCATCGTCTAGAGGCCTAGGACACTGCCCTTTCACGGCTGTAACAGGGGTTCGAATCCCCTTGGGGACGCCATTCCGATAATGAGTGAAAGACATTATCACCGGTCACGACAGGCCGAAAAAATCTTAAAGATGACTTGCGAGTCATGTTTAAGATATTGCTCTTTAACAATCTGGAACAAGCTGAAAATTGAAACATGACGGCTGAAATTTATCCCTCCGTAGAAGTACTGGGGTAAAGAGTAACCTGTCATAGAGTCTCTCAAATGTTTGCAGCGCGAACGATGGAAACATCTTCGGGTTGTGAGGTTAAGTGACTAAGCGTACACGGTGGATGCCTAGGCAGTCAGAGGCGATGAAGGGCGTGCTAATCTGCGAAAAGCGTCGGTAAGGTGATATGAACCGTTACAACCGGCGATACCCGAATGGGGAAACCCAGTGTGTTTCGACACACTATCATGTCATGAATACATAGTGGCATGAGGCGAACCGGGGGAACTGAAACATCTAAGTACCCCGAGGAAAAGAAATCAACCGAGATTCCCCCAGTAGCGGCGAGCGAACGGGGAGGAGCCCAGAACCTGAATCGGCTTGTGTGTTAGTGGAAGCGTCTGGAAAGTCGCGCAGCAAAGGGTGATAGCCCCGTACACTAAAATGCACAGGTCGTGAGTTCGATGAGTAGGGCGGGACACGTGACATCCTGTCTGAATATGGGGGGACCATCCTCCAAGGCTAAATACTCCTGACTGACCGATAGTGAACCAGTACCGTGAGGGAAAGGCGAAAAGAACCCCGGCGAGGGGAGTGAAATAGAACCTGAAACCGTGTACGTACAAGCAGTGGGAGCACCTTCGTGGTGTGACTGCGTACCTTTTGTATAATGGGTCAGCGACTTATATTTTGTAGCAAGGTTAACCGTATAGGGGAGCCGTAGGGAAACCGAGTCTTAACTGGGCGAATAGTTGCAAGGTATAGACCCGAAACCCGGTGATCTAGCCATGGGCAGGTTGAAGGTTGGGTAACACTAACTGGAGGACCGAACCGACTAATGTTGAAAAATTAGCGGATGACTTGTGGCTGGGGGTGAAAGGCCAATCAAACCGGGAGATAGCTGGTTCTCCCCGAAAGCTATTTAGGTAGCGCCTCGTGAACTCATCTTCGGGGGTAGAGCACTGTTTCGGCTAGGGGGCCATCCCGGCTTACCAAACCGATGCAAACTCCGAATACCGAAGAATGTTATCACGGGAGACACACGGCGGGTGCTAACGTCCGTCGTGAAGAGGGAAACAACCCAGACCGCCAGCTAAGGTCCCAAAGTCATGGTTAAGTGGGAAACGATGTGGGAAGGCATAGACAGCCAGGATGTTGGCTTAGAAGCAGCCATCATTTAAAGAAAGCGTAATAGCTCACTGGTCGAGTCGGCCTGCGCGGAAGATGTAACGGGGCTAAACCATGCACCGAAGCTGCGGCAGCGACGCTTAGGCGTTGTTGGGTAGGGGAGCGTTCTGTAAGCCGTTGAAGGTGGCCTGTGAGGGTTGCTGGAGGTATCAGAAGTGCGAATGCTGACATAAGTAACGATAAAGCGGGTGAAAAGCCCGCTCGCCGGAAGACCAAGGGTTCCTGTCCAACGTTAATCGGGGCAGGGTGAGTCGACCCCTAAGGCGAGGCTGAAAAGCGTAGTCGATGGGAAACAGGTTAATATTCCTGTACTTGGTGTTACTGCGAAGGGGGGACGGAGAAGGCTAGGCTAGCCGGGCGACGGTTGTCCCGGTTTAAGCGTGTAGGGGGTGTGACCTGGTAAATCCGGTTGCATACCAACCCTGAGGCGTGATGACGATGCACTACGGTGCAGAAGTAGTTGATGCCCTGCTTCCAGGAAAAGCCTCTAAGCTCTAGGTAACATTAAATCGTACCCCAAACCGACACAGGTGGTCAGGTAGAGAATACCAAGGCGCTTGAGAGAACTCGGGTGAAGGAACTAGGCAAAATGGTGCCGTAACTTCGGGAGAAGGCACGCTGGCATGTAGGTGAAGTCCCTTGCGGATGGAGCTGAAGCCAGTCGAAGATACCAGCTGGCTGCAACTGTTTAATAAAAACACAGCACTGTGCAAACACGAAAGTGGACGTATACGGTGTGACGCCTGCCCGGTGCTGGAAGGTTAATTGATGGGGTCAGCCGCAAGGCGAAGCTCTTGATCGAAGCCCCAGTAAACGGCGGCCGTAACTATAACGGTCCTAAGGTAGCGAAATTCCTTGTCGGGTAAGTTCCGACCTGCACGAATGGCGTAATGATGGCCAGGCTGTCTCCACCCGAGACTCAGTGAAATTGAACTCGCTGTGAAGATGCAGTGTACCCGCGGCAAGACGGAAAGACCCCGTGAACCTTTACTATAGCTTGACACTGAACATTGAGCCTTGATGTGTAGGATAGGTGGGAGGCTTTGAAGCGTGGACGCCAGTCTGCGTGGAGCCATCCTTGAAATACCACCCTTTAATGTTTGATGTTCTAACTCGGCCCCATAATCTGGGGTGAGGACAGTGTCTGGTGGGTAGTTTGACTGGGGCGGTCTCCTCCCAAAGAGTAACGGAGGAGCACGAAGGTTAGCTAATCACGGTCGGACATCGTGAGGTTAGTGCAAAGGCATAAGCTAGCTTGACTGCGAGAGTGACGGCTCGAGCAGGTACGAAAGTAGGTCTTAGTGATCCGGTGGTTCTGAATGGAAGGGCCATCGCTCAACGGATAAAAGGTACTCCGGGGATAACAGGCTGATACCGCCCAAGAGTTCATATCGACGGCGGTGTTTGGCACCTCGATGTCGGCTCATCACATCCTGGGGCTGAAGTAGGTCCCAAGGGTATGGCTGTTCGCCATTTAAAGTGGTACGCGAGCTGGGTTTAGAACGTCGTGAGACAGTTCGGTCCCTATCTGCCGTGGGCGTTGGAAGATTGAGAGGGGTTGCTCCTAGTACGAGAGGACCGGAGTGAACGCACCACTGGTGTTCGGGTTGTCATGCCAATGGCATTGCCCGGTAGCTAAGTGCGGAAAAGATAAGCGCTGAAAGCATCTAAGCGCGAAACTTGCCTCAAGATGAGTCTTCCCTGGACCTTTAAGGTCCCTGAAGGAACGTTTAAGACTAAGACGTTGATAGGCTGGGTGTGTAAGTGCAGCGATGCATTGAGCTAACCAGTACTAATGATCCGTGAGGCTTAACCTTACAACACCGAAGGTGTTTTGGTGAGACCAAGACAATATTCAGCTTGTTTACAGATTGGTTCTGATGGCTTCAGGAGAGTGAAGCGGTTGGAATAAAACGAATTTGCCTGGCGGCAATAGCGCGGTGGTCCCACCTGACCCCATGCCGAACTCAGAAGTGAAACGCCGTAGCGCCGATGGTAGTGTGGGGTCTCCCCATGCGAGAGTAGGACACTGCCAGGCATCAAACCAAGCCGAAAGCCCTGAACATCAGTTCAGGGCTTTTTGCTATGCGTAAAACGCAAAAAAGCGCAGCTACGCTGCGCCGTTCAACCACTCGACAATAAAGTCGGCGATGCTTTCCGGTTGATTGAGATCCAACTGCTTAGCCGCGATGGATAGTGGCCGGTCGCTGGCTACCGCCACGACAAACTGATCCAGCATGTCTTCCAACGGTCTGCCGATCTCGGCCCGATAAAGCAGGATCTTGCTGACCGGCTCATGTTTGAACCCTTCCACCAGGATCAAATCGACCTTATCGGCATCAAAACGTTCTGCCAGGTAGCGCAGGTCCAAAGGTTGTTGTTCCGGCGTTTCGGTCATTAATGCCCAGCGGCGATCGCTGGCGACCAGCGTTTGGTCGGCCCCCGCTTTGCGCAGCTCATAGCTGTCTTTACCCGGCGTATCCACATCCATGTCATGATGCGTATGCTTTATCAAACCAACCCTCACCTGGCGCTGTTTCAGCATCGGGATCAGCTGTTTGAGCAGGGTGGTTTTTCCCGTTCCGCTATAGGCACCGATGGCCAGCAAGGGGGGCAATGAACGATTCATTTCTTTAGCTCGCGTGCTTGCTGCCAATTCCGGCAGTCTTCCGGCGTATTCAGATTATGAAATGCCGCTTGTTGCCCGCTGAACACCACGCGTTGTGCGTTAATCTGATGCAAGAACAGCATCAGCTTGCGTTCACCCCGCGCCAGATAGTCAGCCAGCTGTGGCGCTGTTTGGGTATGCAATAACGCCAGCGTAGGATGATCCCGTTCGCCATCGCTGGCAAAGGCCGCTGGCGCTGCGCCTTTTTGCTGCCACAGCTGCGCGACTAAGTCGGCGGGAAAGTCGGGGACATCACAAGGGACGAAGGCCACCCACTCGTTGGGAGATTGCTTGAGCCCGGCGAGCATCCCGGCCAACGGCCCGGCGAAATTGGGCGTCAGATCGCCAATTACCGGCAAACCGCTCGTCTGGTAGCGTGCCTGATTGCGGTTGGCGCTGATGGCAACGGAAGCCACCTGCGGCCGTAACCGGGCCAGAACATACTGATAGAGTGCGATACCGCCAATCGACACCAGGCCCTTATCCTCACCGCCCATGCGCGTGGCTCGCCCGCCGGCCAAAATGACGCCGCTGATTTCTTTATGCATCTCGTTTATCCCGCCTTGTCGATGCGCTGATTGTAGCGCTAAAGCCGGCGTGACATCAGGATTTACCTTTATTGACAAGCCGGTTCTTTCACTGCGTGGGTAAGCCTGTTACTTTGTGAGTTTATTCATGCTATTGGACGATATTGAGATGAAAACGCATCGCGTAAACGAGTTGATCGAGCTGTTGCACCCGGCCTGGCAGGAAGATCCCGATCTCAATTTGATGCAGTTTTTGCAAAAACTGGCGAAGGAAGCGGGCTTCCAGGGCGAGTTGTCCGAGCTGAGCGATGATATTCTTATTTACCACCTGAAAATGCGCGGCAGCGCCGGCACGGATCAGATCCCGGGCCTGAAGAAAGATTACGAAGAAGATTTTAAAACGGCGCTGTTGCGCGCTCGCGGGGTTATTAAGGACTGACCTTCGTGCGGTGCGAGAAAGCATAGCTCGTGAAACGCGCCATTAATGCTACTATTTCTCATTCCCGGCACCGTGCTGTCAGCGATCAAACGAACGTTATGAATAACTCTGCTTTTAATTTCGACACCCTGTCGCCCGATTTGATCATGGACGCGCTAGAAGGGATTGGCCTACGCGTCGATTCCGGCCTGACGGCGCTGAACAGCTATGAGAACCGCGTCTATCAGTTTATGGACGAGGATCGTCGACGCTACGTGGTGAAGTTTTACCGCCCGGAGCGCTGGAGCGCCGCACAAATCGGTGAGGAACATCAGTTCGCTCTGGATCTGGCCGGCGCAGAGATCCCGGCGGTGGCGCCGTTGGCGTTGCAAGGCGCTACGCTGCATACGCACGGCGGCTTTTTCTTTGCCCTGTTCCCCAGCGTGGGCGGGCGGCAGTATGAGATAGACAACCTGGATCAGTTGGAATGGGTGGGTCGTTTCTTGGGGCGCATCCATCAGGTCGGCGGTGAGCGTTTGTTCGCCGAGCGGCCGACGATGGGGATTGAAGAGTATCTCACCGCCCCGCGTCAGGCGCTGGCCGGTTGCGAGCTGTTGCCGGCAGCGCAGCGTGAGGGGTTCCTGCAGGCGACGGATAACCTGATCGCGGCGATCAAGCCGCACTGGCATCTGAACTGGCAGCCGCGCCGTTTGCACGGCGATTGCCATCCGGGCAATATTCTGTGGCGTGATGGCCCGCTGTTCGTCGATCTTGATGACGCGCGCAATGGCCCTGCGGTACAGGATCTGTGGATGCTGTTGCACGGCGAACGTCGCGACCAACTGATGCAGCTGGACGTTTTGCTGGAGGCGTACGGCGAATTTGCCGAGTTCGATCAGCGCGAGCTGGCGTTGATCGAGCCGCTGCGGGCGATGCGCATGGTGTATTACCTGGCCTGGGTCGCTCGCCGTTGGCAGGATCCGGCCTTCCCTAAGAGTTTTCCGTGGATGGCGGAGTCTGATTTCTGGTTATCTCAGACTGCGGCGTTTAATGAACAGGTTAAGCTGTTGCAGGAGCCTCCTCTGCAGCTGACGCCAATGTATTGAAGCTTTAACACAATGGAGAGTTTAGTCTTATGAAAAAAATATGGTTGGCGCTCGTTGGCATGGTGATGGCATTCAGCGCCTCGGCGGCACAGTTTAGCGATGGCACTCAGTACGTGACCCTGGACAAGCCGGTGACCGGTGAGCCGCAGGTGTTGGAGTTCTTCTCCTTTTACTGCCCACACTGCTACCAGTTTGAGCAGGTCTATCACGTGTCCGAGAACGTGAAAAAAGCGTTGCCTGCCGGCACCAAAATGACCAAGTACCACGTGGAGTTCCTGGGGCCGTTGGGCAAACAGCTGACTCAGGCGTGGGCGGTCGCGATGGCGCTGGGCGTGGAAGACAAAGTAAGCCCGCTGATGTTTGAAGCGGTGCAGAAAACCCAGACCGTGCAAACGCCGGACGATATCCGTAACGTCTTCGTGAAAGCGGGCGTAACCGCCGCAGATTATGACGCGGCCTGGAACAGCTTCGTGGTGAAATCTCTGGTGGTTCAACAGGAGAAAGCCGCAGAAGATCTGCAGCTGCGCGGCGTGCCGGCGGTATTCGTCAACGGCAAATACATGGTTAAAAACGATGGCCTGGACACCAGCTCGATGGACGCTTACGTGAAGCAGTTCGCCGATGTGGTTAAATTCCTCAGCCAGCAGAAATAAGCCTGATTCAACATGAAAAACGCCGGCATCGCCGGCGTTTTTTTATCCGTATTGCCGCTTCAATTTATCCAGCAACCGGTCTTTTTCCTGCCACAGCGTATTCAGCCACAGCTGGAAGCGCCGCTTGAACTGTTTGTCGTTGAAGTAGTCCCCGTGCAGGGTTTCATCGATCGGTAGCGTCTCTATTCTCACCACGATACGCGTCAGGCGGCCGCACAGCATATCCAGAAAGGGCCGCTGGTTATTTTCCGGATAAAGCAGGGTGACGTTCAACACTTTGTCGAACTGATTGCCCAGCGCGCTAAGGGTAAACGCGATGCCGGCAGCTTTGGGCGCCAGCAAATTGCGATAAGGTGAATTGCTTTTAATTTTCTTGGCTTCGGTGAAGCGTGAACCTTCGACGAAATTGACGATGGTGGTTGGGCGCTGACGGAATTTTTCGCAGGAACGGCGCGTCGTTTCGATATCCTTGCCGCGTTTCTCGGGGTGTTTGAGCAAATAGGCGCGGGAGTAACGCTTCATGAATGGCATATCCAGCGCCCAGCAGGCCAGGCCGACAAACGGCACCCAGGCGAGCTGCTGCTTGAGGAAGTACTTATTCATTGGAATATGATTTCTGAACAGCACGCACAATACGACAATGTCCGACCAACTTTCGTGGTTGCTAATCAGCAGATACCAGTTTTTGCGATCCAGCCCTTCCAGCCCTTCAATATCCCAACGCAACTGCCCGTTAATGCGCAATAACAGCGCCAGCCCTTGGCACCAACACCACATCATGAAATCGGCGAAAGCCGAGATATATCGCCAAACGGCGGGAATGGGCACCAGGAGTTTCACGATGCCGGCCAGCGTGATGGGGATGGAGCACAACACCGTCACCAGAATGGTAAGTATGACGGAAATGATAAAGATAACAGGCGTTAACAATCTTGGCATGATTATGGGCTGACGGTTGGTGGGAACATCGTTGCATGCCAAAGCGCATGAACAAAAACGCATTTTAACAGAAATCGCCGGGGTAAAGCGCCGCTAAAAATCACTGTTTTTCGTCTCATCGGATAACCCTTTGCTGAGTTTTCGTGCAACTTGTCCAGCTTGTGCTATGGTAATTGAGGCGCCGAATTTGATTAATAGTGCGATTAAAATCCGGCGAAAGTTATATCCACAAATCCAATGAAAGCCAATAATAAAGCGTCGCCGGAATTCGTTCTTTTAACGCGGTGATTTAAATAGGAATTTTATTCGCCGTTATAACGATAATCGCAGCGTTATAATTCGGTCTCTTTTCTATGCACAAAGTTATCCACAGGTAAGATCTTGCGGATCCTCGCGCACAATCACATCATTTTCGTCCGCAATGCACGCTAAGGTTCGTCTCCGGCGGCCAGCTATGGCATGCTTACCCCTATGTTCGATCACGATAAAGAAACGCTATGGCCCAGATTGCAGAAAACCCACTAATCCTGGTTGACGGTTCCTCTTACCTCTACCGCGCTTACCACGCCTTCCCGCCGCTGACCAACTCGGCGGGCGAGCCGACCGGTGCGATGTACGGCGTGCTGAATATGCTGCGCAGTCTACTGTTGCAGTATCAACCGAGCCACGTTGCCGTGGTGTTTGATGCCAAAGGGAAGACCTTCCGCGATGATCTGTTCGCTGAATACAAGTCGCACCGGCCGCCGATGCCGGACGATCTGCGCGCGCAGATCGAGCCGCTGCACAACATGGTCAAGGCGATGGGCCTGCCGCTGTTGGTGACGCCCGGCGTAGAGGCGGATGACGTCATCGGTACGCTGGCGCTGGAGGCCGAAAAGGCCGGCCACGCGGTGCTGATCAGCACCGGCGACAAAGACATGGCGCAGCTGGTGACGCCGAACGTCACCCTGATCAACACCATGAACAACACGATCCTCGGCCCGCAGGAAGTGTGCGACAAGTACGGCATTCCGCCGGAGCTGATCATCGACTTCCTGGCGCTGATGGGCGATTCATCGGACAATATTCCCGGCGTGCCGGGCGTGGGCGAGAAAACCGCCCAGGCGTTGCTGCAGGGCATCGGCGGGCTGGATGCCTTGTATGGCAATCTGGAGAGCATCGCCACGCTGAGCTTCCGCGGTGCCAAAACCATGGCGGCCAAGCTGGAGCAGAATAAAGAGGTCGCGTATCTCTCCTATAAGCTGGCGACGATCAAAACTGACGTCGAGTTGGATCTGACCTGCGCTGAGCTGACGGTGTCCGAGCCGGATGTCGATACGCTGCAACAGCTGTTCAAACAGTACGAGTTCAAACGCTGGCTGGCGGACGTGGAAGCCGGCGTATGGCTGGAAAACAAGAAAGGCGCGGGTGCGAAAGCTGCCGGCGCCGCCAAACCGGCCGTAGCCGCGGAAGCGCCGAAAGCGCTGGCGGAGGCCAAGCTGTCTCAGGACGGTTATGTCACCATCCTGGACGAAGCGACCTTTACCGACTGGCTGGCGCGGCTGAAGAAGGCCGACGTGTTTGCCTTCGATACCGAAACCGACGGCCTGGATACCCTGACCGCCAATCTGATCGGCCTGTCCTTTGCGATTGCGCCGGGCGAAGCGGCTTATTTGCCGGTGGCGCACGATTATCTGGATGCGCCGGCGCAGCTGGATCGCGCTTACGTGCTGGAGGCGCTCAAGCCGCTGCTGGAAGACGAGAAAGCGCTGAAGGTCGGGCAAAATCTGAAGTTCGATATGAGCCTGCTGGCGCGTTACGGCATCGAGATGCGCGGCATCGCCTACGACACCATGCTGGAGTCCTATGTGCTGGACAGCGTCGGCGGCCGTCATGATATGGACAGCCTGGCCGATCGTTATCTGGGCCACAAAACCATCACCTTCGAAGAGATCGCCGGCAAGGGCAAGAACCAGCTGACGTTCAATCAGATCGCGCTTGAGCAGGCGGCGCCTTACGCTGCCGAAGACGCCGATGTTACGCTGCAACTGCATCTGGCGATGTGGCCGCAGCTGAAGCAGAGCGCAGAGCTGCTGACGGTGTTCAACGAGATTGAAATGCCGCTGCTGCCGGTGCTGTCGCATATCGAACGTACCGGGGTGCTGATCGATCCGGCCATTTTATCGGCCCACTCGCAGGAGCTGGCCAAGCGTCTGGCTGAGCTGGAGGCGCAGGCTCACGAGCTGGCGGAAGAGCCGTTCAACCTGGCGTCGACCAAGCAGCTGCAGGCTATCTTGTACGAAAAACAAAAGCTGCCGGTGCTGAAGAAAACCCCGGGCGGGGCGCCATCCACCAACGAAGAGGTGCTGGCCGAGTTGGCGCTCGACTATCCGCTGCCGAAAGTGATTCTGGAATACCGCGGTTTGGCGAAGCTGAAGACCACCTATACCGACAAGCTGCCGCTGATGATCAACCCGGTCAGCGGTCGGGTGCATACCTCGTACCACCAGGCGGTGACCGCCACCGGCCGTCTTTCCTCAAGCGATCCGAACCTGCAGAACATCCCGGTGCGCAACGAAGAAGGGCGTCGTATTCGCCAGGCCTTTATCGCGCCGGTAGGTTACCGCATCGTCGCGGCCGACTACTCGCAGATCGAGCTGCGCATCATGGCGCATTTGTCACAGGATGAGGGGTTGCTGAAAGCCTTCGCCGAAGGGAAAGACATCCACCGCGCCACGGCGTCGGAAGTCTTCGGCGTGCCGCTGGATAAAGTGACCGGTGAGCAGCGCCGCAGCGCCAAGGCGATTAACTTCGGTCTGATTTACGGCATGAGCGCCTTCGGCCTGGCGCGTCAGCTGGGGATCCCGCGTGGGGAAGCCCAGCGCTATATGGATCTGTACTTCGAGCGTTACCCGGGCGTGCTGGACTACATGGAGCGCACCCGCCAGCAGGCTTCCGAACAGGGCTATGTCAGCACGCTGGATGGTCGCCGCCTGTATCTGCCGGACGTCCGCTCCAGCAATGCCATGCGCCGCAAGGCGGCCGAGCGTGCCGCCATCAACGCCCCGATGCAGGGCACGGCGGCCGACATTATCAAACGTGCGATGATCGAGGTCGACGCCTGGCTGCAAGGGCAGGAGAAGCCGCTGGTGCGCGCGATCATGCAGGTGCACGATGAATTGGTGTTTGAGGTGCACGAGTCGGTGATCGAAGAAGCCAGCCAACGTATCCGCCAATTGATGGAGGGCAGCATGACGCTGGCGGTGCCGTTGAAGGTCGACGTGGGCGTCGGCATGAACTGGGATGAGGCGCACTGATCGCCAGTTTATCGCCGGATGTGCTAACTGGCGAGAACCTAAGCATTTTTCGTAATTAAGCTACAAGATGCGGCGATAGTTTCCCCAACTTCGCCGTTCTTGCGCCGCAAATTGTGTAAGTAAACTACAAAAAATTCTTTTGCCCTGCGAAAAAATGATGTAGAGTTACAGGCGTAGGGTACAGAGGTAAGATGTTCTATCTTTCAGACCTTTTACTTCACGTAATCGGATTTGGCTGAATATTTAGCCGCCCCAGTCAGTATTGACTGGGGCGTTTTTTATTGTAAAAACAGCAGCAAACCATACGTTTTTCCTATCTCTTCGCACCGTTTTTCGTTCCCGCTCCCGCTCCCTCAACGCCGTGATTTGGTGAGATCAGCCTGCCCTGGCGATAAGTTTTTATGATGGCTTTATTTCAGAACTGTAATTAGATAACAAAAAATCCCGCCTGTGGCTGAACTGCGGGCATAAAAAAGCCGATGCGGTGAGGCATCGGCTCTGGCGTTCAGCCTGGGCTTATTCGCCGGCTTCGTCTTCCGGCAGCACTTCCGGCGGGATCTCGTTAAACCAGGTATCCAGCTTCTGGCGCAGCTTGTCGACACCGATCTTCTTCAGCGACGAGAAGGCTTCAACCTGGATATCCCCCATAAACGGCAGCACCGCTTCACGCACCATATTGAGCTGCGCCTTGCGTGCGCCGGAGGCCAGTTTGTCGGCCTTGGTCAGCAGCACCAGCACCGGGGTGCCGACGTCGACCGCCCACTGGATCATCTGCTGGTCGAGATCTTTCAGCGGATGGCGGATATCCATCAGCACCACCAGGCCCTTCAGGCTGTTACGCATCTGCAGGTATTCGCCCAGCGCGCGCTGCCATTTGCGCTTCATTTCTTCCGGCACTTCGGCGTAGCCGTAACCCGGCAGGTCGACCAGGCGGATGCCGTCTTCCACTTCGAACAGGTTGATCAGCTGGGTGCGCCCCGGCGTCTTACTGGTGCGCGCCAGGCTTTTTTGGTTGGTCAGGGTATTCAGCGCGCTGGATTTCCCGGCGTTGGAACGGCCGGCAAAGGCGACTTCAATTCCTGCATCCCCCGGCAGATGGCGAATATCGGGTGCGCTGGTGACGAAATGGGTCACATGATAGTTGTAGTTCTTGCTGGTCAAAATTTTTCGTCTCCGTGAGGATGGCTAACTGGTTGGCGATTATAACTGCATCAGCGGTAAAAATGGCGTGTTTCTCGGTTTTTAAGCGGCGGGACGCGATAAAACGACAGTTATGCCGCGCGTAGGTTGTGAGACATTTGCCATTCGAATCGCGGGTAATGTCGCTTTATTCGAAAGTGATATTTCTGTTTTTATTTTAAAAACAACATGTTGTTTTTTCGTTGTAGGGAAATGTCATCCAAATCGGCGTCAGGTGCCTTGAGCCTTCGCTACAATAACGTAAAGTAGTCGTTAACGCAGGGTTGCGCAGGATTAGGGAACATCCGGGAAGGATGACAAATCTCAGGGAACGCACAGGGCGTGCAATGAGTGCCAGGATGAACGCAAAAGGAAGTGACCCTTTCGCACCGGAATAGGCGGCAGGCACATCGGATGGTGAAGTATCGGCAATTTGGATGCCCGCAGGAAGCGCGCTCGGGAAGAGCGGATGCGAATGGATTGCGCCATGGACGATTTTTCTTTCAGGATGAAGGACGTAGTGGCAAGGAATGCGGTTATAGCAGAGGGAAAAACCGGGATGTTGCATGTACGCAAGGAGCGCGTAACAGGAATACCCTTCGCGAGAAGGTGCGAAATAGGCGGCAGGTTTAACCTGCCGCCTTTTTTCTTTGTCCGCTTTCTGCTAGATTCCGCCGCAATTCTATACTGAATCTACATACCTAAGAGCACACGCTATGAACCAGCCATCAAAAGCACCTCGCGGCAGCGCGGCGAAGTCAAAAACGAAAAAGAAAAGCCGTATGGAGCTCGATCAGGAAGCGCGCGAGCGCAAACGCCTGAAAAAGCGCCGTGGCCTTGCTTCCGGTTCGCGCACCCAGGTCGAGTCCGGCAGCCAGAAAAACAAATCGGCGGCGGCAGCCAAAGACCCGCGTATTGGCAGTAAAGTGCCGGTTGCGCTGGTGGTCGACGAGACCAAAGTGAAGGCCAAACCGCAGCCGAAACCAAAGGCCGAAGCGAAACCGCGCCTGTCGCCGGAAGAAGAGCTGGCGAAGCTGGAAAATGACGAGCGCCTGAACGCGCTGCTGGATCGCATCGACGACGGTGAAACGCTGAACGCGGAAGAGCAAGCGTATGTCGACAAGACGCTGGATCGCATCGATGTGCTGATGGACGTGCTGGGCATCGAGCTGGGCGAAGACGACGACGAAGAAGAAGAAAAGCAGGAAGATATTCTGAAGCTGCTGAAAGGCGGCAATCCGAAAGACGCCTTTTAACGCGCTATGTGGCTAATCCCGACAATAGCCCTACTCTTGATGTGTTATCTGCTGTGGTTATTCGGTAAACTATGGCGGCTGTCTAAGCGCAAAGCGCGTTTTCGCAGCGCTTCCGTGGCCAGACAGCGCAGACAACCGCCCCTCTCCCGGCCCGGTAGAAAAAGATATCGGAAGGAGTGAGCATGTCAGAGCAGACGATTGTCTGGGATTTGGCCCTGATCCAAAAATATAACTACTCAGGGCCGCGTTATACCTCATACCCCACGGCGCTGGAGTTTAACCAGCGCTACGACGAAGCGGCGTTTCAACGCGCCGCTGCGCGCTACCCTGAGCGGCCGCTGTCGCTGTACGTGCATATCCCTTTCTGCCATAAGCTGTGCTACTTCTGCGGCTGCAACAAGCTGGTGACGCGCCAGACGCACAAGGCCGACGAATACCTGAACGTTTTGGCGCAAGAGATCGCCAGCCGTGCGCCGCTGTTCGCCGGCCGTAAGGTCGGCCAGATGCACTGGGGCGGCGGTACGCCGACCTACCTGGATAAAGCGCAAATCAGCCGGCTGGTGGCGTTGCTGCGCGAACACTTTGATTTCCTGCCCGATGCGGAGATGTCGATCGAGGTCGATCCGCGTGAGATAGAGCTGGATGTGCTCGATCATTTACGCGCCGAAGGCTTTAACCGTCTGAGCATGGGGGTGCAGGATTTTAACAAGCAGGTGCAGCAGCTGGTTAACCGCGAGCAGGACGAGGCCTTTATCTTTGCCCTGATAGAGAGGGCCAAAGCGCTGGGCTTCCGCTCGACCAATATCGATCTGATCTACGGCCTGCCGAAACAGACGCCGGAAAGCTTCGCTTTCACGCTGCAGCGGGTGGCTGAGCTGAATCCCGATCGCCTCAGCGTGTTCAACTACGCGCATATGCCGAACTTGTTCGCCGCCCAGCGCAAAATCAAAGACGCCGACCTGCCGGGCGCGCAGCAGAAGCTGGATATCCTGCAGCAGAGCATCGCTTTCCTGACCGGCGCCGGCTATCAGTTCATCGGCATGGATCACTTTGCGCGCCCGGACGACGAGCTGGCGATTGCGCAACGCGAAGGCAAGCTGCATCGAAATTTCCAGGGCTATACCACCCAGGGCGACAGCGATCTGCTGGGGCTGGGCGTGTCGGCCATCAGCATGCTTGGCGACGGCTATGCGCAGAACCAGAAAGAGCTGAAGCGTTACTATGACAGCGTACAGGCGCAGGGTAATGCGCTGTGGCGCGGGCTGGCGCTGACGGACGACGATTGCCTGCGGCGCGATCTGATCAAAACCCTGATCTGCAATTTCCGGTTGGCGTATCCGCCGCTCGAACGGCAATACGGCATCGACTTTACCGCTTACTTCGCCGAAGACCTGCAGCTGCTGGCGCCGTTTGAACGCGATGGGCTGGTGGAGCGGGACGAGCAGGGCATCCGCGTCACGCCGCGCGGGCGCTTGCTGATCCGCAATATCTGCATGTGTTTTGACCGCTATCTGCGGCAACAGGCGCGCAGCCAGCAATTCTCACGGGTGATCTGAGGATGAAAAAACAGCCGCTGATGCGGCTGTTTTTTTAACTGAAG
This sequence comes from Serratia sp. SSNIH1, assembly GCF_002935055.1. Lineage (NCBI taxonomy): Bacteria > Pseudomonadati > Pseudomonadota > Gammaproteobacteria > Enterobacterales > Yersiniaceae > Serratia > Serratia sp. SSNIH1. Next base: position 416,492 of record NZ_CP026383.1, on the reverse strand, counting down.
AAGTTAATCAGCGCGGCGCACAACACCGCGGCAACCGCCGCCTGCGGGGTGTGGCTGGCGGCGGAGCCCAGCTCCGCGCCCTGAGAAATGAATACGATGAATGAGTCCAGCATCGTCAACCTCCAGAGTGTGCGACACGATCATACTGCGCCCGCACCGGCTGTAAAGCCTGCGGTTGGCGTTTTTTTGTGCGCCGGACTGCGTTTTTCATCATCCATCCCCGTTCCTATTCCATGCCCAGCTCTTTAAGCTTGCGGGTCAGAGTATTTCGCCCCCAGCCCAGCAGGCGCGCGGCTTCCTGTTTGTGCCCCTGGGTGTGGCGCAGCGCGGTGGTGAGCAGCGTGCGCTCCATTTCCGGCTGTGCTTCCGAAAGCAGGTTTTGATGACCGGAACGCAGCGCGCGATCGGCCCACTGTGCCAGCAGCGTGGCCCAGCTGTCCGGCAGACTGTGGCTGGGGCTCTCCGGCGCGGCGGTTTCGAACAGTTCGCTCGGCAGATCCTGAATCAGCACCTCTTGCCCGGCGGCCATCACCGTCAGCCAGCGGCAGGTGTTCTCCAGCTGGCGCACGTTGCCCGGCCAGGGCAGGCGGGTCAGCGCGGTTTCGGTTTCCGGGTGCAGGTTTTTGGCTTCGACGCCTAACTCTTTGGCGGCGATCTGCAGGAAGTGGCGCGCCAGCCGCGGGATGTCTTCACGGCGCTCGCGCAGCGGCGGCAGGTGTACGCGGATCACGTTCAAGCGGTGGAACAGATCCTCGCGGAACTTGCCTTCCTGCACCCGCAGCTCCAGGTTCTGGTGCGTGGCGGCGATGATGCGTACGTCGACCTTCACCGGCGCATAGCCGCCGACCCGGTAGAACTGGCCGTCCGCCAGCACCCGCAGCAGGCGCGTTTGCACGTCGAGCGGCATATCGCCGATCTCGTCGAGGAACAGCGTGCCGCCGTCGGCCTGTTCAAAGCGCCCCTGACGGATTTGGTTCGCGCCGGTGAAGGCGCCTTTCTCGTGGCCGAACAGCTCGGACTCGATCAGGTCCTTGGGGATGGCGGCCATGTTCAGGGCGATGAACGGCGACTTGGCGCGCGGGCTGTGGCGGTGCAGCGCATGCGCCACCAGCTCCTTGCCGGTGCCGGATTCGCCGTTGATCAATACGCTGATCGATGAACGCGACAGCCGGCCGATGATGCGAAACACGTCCTGCATCGCCGGCGCCTCGCCGATGATGTCCGCTGCCGGATCGCTGGCCGGCTGGCTGCGCACCGGCTGCTGCTGCTCCTGATAATGGCTGATGGCGCGCTCGACCAGCGCCACCGCTTCGTCGATGTCGAACGGTTTCGGCAGGTAGTCGAAGGCCCCTTGCTGATAGGCGCTGACGGCGGCGTCCAAATCCGAATGCGCGGTCATGATGATCACCGGCAACATCGGGTGGCGCTGTTTGATCTGCTTGAGCAGCGCCAGGCCGTCTATACCCGGCATGCGGATATCGGACAGCAGCACGTCGGGGGTTTGCGTGGCCAAGGCTTCCAGCACGTCATTGCCGCCTTCGTAGGTGGCGCAGCTCAGGCCCGCACCGGTGAGCGCGCGCTCAAGCACCCAGCGGATGGAGCTATCGTCATCGACGATCCAGACTATCCCTCGTTGCATAGCAAACCTCACTGACGAATGGGCAGGTAGACCGAGAATTCGGTATGACCTGGCCAACTGTTGAATTCAATTTTTCCGCAATGCTGATCGATAAGATTGCGGGCGATGGATAATCCCAGGCCGGTACCGCCCTCACGGCCGCTGACCATCGGGTAGAACAGCGTGTCCTGCAGCTGCGCCGGCACGCCGGGGCCGTCGTCTTCGACGTCGATGCGCGCCGCCAGGCGGTAGCGGGTGCCGTGCAACGTAATCTGAAACGCGGTGCGGGTGCGCAGCGTGATGGTGCCGCCCGCCTCGCCCAGCGCCTGCAGCGCATTGCGGGTGATGTTCAGCAGCACCTGTTCAATCTGATCCGGGTCGTGGGCCATTTCCGGCAGGCTCGGATCGTAGTCGCGCACCAGCGTGACGTTATCCGGCATTTCCAGCGACACCAGCTGGCAGACGCGCTCCGCGACCTGATGAATGCTCTGGGTGATGTGCTGGCCGGGCCGCTGTGGGCCGAGTAGGCGATCCACCAGATTGCGCAGCCGATCGGCCTGCTCAATGATCACCTTGGTGTATTCGGTCAGCGCCGGATCGGGCAGCGCCTTGGCCAACAGCTGCGCCGCGCCGCGCAGGCCGCCCAGCGGATTTTTAATCTCGTGCGCCAAACCGCGCACCAGATCGCGGGCCGCCACCTGTTGGGCATGCTGCAGCTGTTCCTGGCTCAGGCGGCGCTGATTGTCCATCGGCGCCAGCTCGACCAGGATATAGCCTTCCGGCAGCGCCTGAGCGGTCAGGGAAAGGATGTGCGCACGGCCGTCGACCACCAGGGTCACTTCGTTGTCGGTGAAGCCCTGACCGGCGCGCAGGCTTTCGCGCATCAATGAGACGTTCAGCGAAAAATAACCGAGCAAATCGGGCAGCGGCGTGCCGAACAGCTTGCGGGAGCTTTGCGCCAGCAGCTGCTGTGCCGCCGGGTTGGCGTAGTGAACCGCCAGTGACTCATCCAACAGCAGGATGCTGTTGATGAGTGAATTGAGGATCTGCCCAGCATCGGGCAGCTTGCCAGTTGCCATACAGCAGACTCCTGCACCTTTTTAGTGCATCTATCCTACTCCATCCGGGATCGGCGCGGTATGGAATAGTTTTGCAGAAAATACGGTGGAGAAAAAAACCCATCCGAAGATGGGCTGAAAGTTTCCACGGCAACAAAAAAGCGATAACAAAAATGTGGGCGCCGTCCGCCTGTGCAGACGGCGCGGGTAGGGCTTAGACGCTGTAGTACAGTTCGAACTCAACCGGGTGTGGCGTCATGCGAACGCGGTCCATCTCTTCTTTGCGCAGTTCGATGTAGGCATCGATCGCATCGTCGGTGAACACGCCGCCGCGGGTCAGGAACTCGCGGTCTTCGTTCAGTGCGGCCATCGCCTCGTCCAGCGAACCGGCCACTTTTGGGATCTCGGCTTCTTCTTCCGGCGGCAGGTCGTACAGGTTTTTGTCCATGGCGTCGCCAGGGTGGATCTTGTTGATGATGCCGTCCAGGCCGGCCATCAGCAGCGCGGCGAAGCACAGGTATGGGTTAGCCGCCGGATCCGGGAAGCGGGCTTCGATGCGGCGCGCTTTCGGGCTGGCGACCACCGGGATACGGATGGACGCGGAACGGTTACGGGCGGAGTAAGCCAGCATCACCGGCGCTTCGTAGCCCGGCACCAGACGTTTGTACGAGTTGGTGGTCGGGTTGGCCAACGCGTTGATCGCCTTGGCATGCTTGATGATGCCGCCAATGTAGAACAGCGCGGTTTCAGACAGGCCGCCGTATTTGTCGCCGGCGAACAGGTTGGTGCCGTTCTTGGACAGCGACATGTGGCAGTGCATGCCGGAACCGTTGTCGCCGAACATTGGCTTCGGCATGAAGGTCGCGGTTTTACCGAAGGCGTGCGCCACGTTGTGCACCACGTATTTGTAGATTTGAATTTCGTCGGCTTTCTTGGTCATGGTGTTGAAGCGGGTTGCCACTTCGTTCTGACCGGCGGTTGCCACTTCGTGGTGGTGCGCTTCAACCACCAGGCCCATCTCTTCCATGGTCAGACACATGGTGGAACGCAGATCCTGCGAAGAGTCGACCGGTGGAACCGGGAAGTAACCGCCTTTCACCGCCGGACGGTGGCCTTTGTTGCCGCCGTCGTATTTTGTGCCGGAGTTCCAGGCGCCTTCGATGTCGTCGATGGCCACGTGGGACCCGCGGATGCTGCTGCCGAAGCGGATGTCGTCGAACAGGAAGAACTCAGGCTCTGGCCCGAACAGCACGGTATCCGCGATGCCGGAGGAGCGCAGGAAGTCTTCGGCGCGTTTGGAGATGGAGCGCGGGTCGCGATCGTAGCCTTGCATGGTGCCCGGCTCGAGAATGTCGCAGCGAATGATCAGCGTAGGTTCTTCGAAGAACGGATCAAGAACCGCCGTGCTGGCGTCCGGCATCAGCACCATGTCAGATTCGTTGATGCCCTTCCAACCACCGATAGAGGAGCCGTCAAACATTTTACCTTCTTCGAAGAAGTCGGCGTTTACCTGGTGAGCCGGGATAGTCACGTGCTGTTCCTTACCCTTGGTGTCAGTGAAACGCAGGTCTACGAATTTCACTTCATGCTCATTCAGCATCGTCAAAACGTGTTCAGCGGACATACTTAACTCTCCCGGTTTATCATTGTCGTCGTCGTGGAACGAATCTGTGGAACTGGCTTTTTTTCGCCTTGAAAAGACTAAAGCGAAAAGCGTGCCAACTTTTAGAAAAGGCTTTTATCGCCTCTCTGCGCGGGTTTTACTCAGCCACAGTATGCACCATCAACGATAAATTGCACTGTTATGGTGCAATATGGGTGAGCGTGGGCACCGGAATGGTGCAAAAGTGCAACGATTGCGGCTTTTTGCACCGTGAAAGGGATCACAAACTGACCGGTACGCGGTTGTTTATAAGAGATGGTTGTGATCTTGTTTAGTCCCTCGCTTAATACGTGTACAATAGCGCGCTATTTCTAATGCCCGAGGCAAAGCTGTGATCGAAAATTTGCGTAACATCGCCATTATTGCCCACGTTGACCATGGTAAAACCACCCTGGTTGACAAGCTGCTGCAACAATCCGGTACTTTCGGAGAGCGTGCGGAAGCGACCGAACGCGTAATGGACTCCAACGATTTGGAGAAAGAGCGTGGGATTACCATCCTCGCAAAAAACACCGCCATTAATTGGAACGGTTACCGTATCAACATCGTGGATACCCCAGGACACGCCGACTTCGGCGGCGAGGTAGAGCGCGTGATGTCGATGGTTGACTCGGTGCTGCTGGTTGTGGATGCAATGGATGGCCCTATGCCGCAAACCCGCTTCGTGACCAAGAAGGCGTTCGCCAACGGTCTGAAGCCGATCGTGGTCATCAACAAGGTTGACCGTCCTGGCGCGCGCCCTGACTGGGTTGTGGATCAGGTGTTCGACCTGTTCGTGAACCTCGACGCGACCGACGAGCAGCTCGACTTCCCGATCATCTACGCTTCTGCGCTGAACGGCATCGCCGGCGTCGACCACACCGATATGGCGGAAGACATGACCCCGCTGTATCAGGCGATCGTCGACCACGTGTCTGCGCCGCAGGTTGAGCTGGAAGCGCCATTCCAGATGCAGATCTCCCAGTTGGACTACAACAACTACCTGGGCGTTATCGGCATCGGCCGCATCAAGCGCGGTAAAGTGAAGCCGAACCAGCAGGTCACCATCATCGACAGCGAAGGTAAAACTCGCAACGGTAAAGTGGGCAAAGTGCTGGGTCACCTGGGTCTGGAGCGTATCGACAGCACCCTGGCGGAAGCGGGCGACATCATCGCCATCACCGGCCTGGGCGAACTGAACATCTCCGACACCATCTGCGACACCAACGCCGTAGAAGCGCTGCCGGCGCTGTCCGTCGACGAACCGACCGTAACCATGTTCTTCAACGTCAACACCTCGCCGTTCTGCGGTAAAGAAGGCAAGTACGTGACGTCGCGTCAGATCCTTGACCGTCTGAACAAAGAGCTGGTGCACAACGTGGCGCTGCGCGTTGAAGAAACCGACGATGCGGACGCCTTCCGCGTATCCGGTCGTGGCGAACTGCACCTGTCGGTGCTGATCGAGAACATGCGTCGTGAAGGTTTCGAGCTGGCTGTTTCCCGTCCGAAAGTTATCTTCCGCGAAATCGATGGCCGCAAGCAGGAGCCATTCGAGAACGTAACGCTGGATATCGAAGAGCAGCATCAGGGCTCCGTGATGCAGGCGATGGGTGAGCGTAAAGCCGACCTGAAAAACATGGATCCGGACGGTAAGGGCCGCGTGCGTCTCGACTACGTGATCCCAAGCCGCGGTCTGATCGGCTTCCGTAACGAATTCATGACCATGACTTCGGGTACCGGCCTGCTGTACTCCACCTTCAGCCACTACGACGACGTGCGTCCGGGCGAAGTGGGCCAGCGTCAGAACGGCGTGCTGATCTCCAACGGCCAGGGCAAAGCGGTAGCGTTCGCGCTGTTCGGCCTGCAGGATCGCGGCAAGCTGTTCCTGGGCCACGGTGCAGAAGTGTATGAAGGCCAGATCATCGGTATTCACTCACGCTCTAACGACCTGACCGTAAACTGCCTGACCGGTAAGAAGCTGACCAACATGCGTGCTTCCGGTACTGACGAAGCGACTACCCTGGTTCCGGCCATCAAAATGACCCTGGAGCAAGCTCTGGAGTTCATCGATGACGACGAACTGGTAGAAGTGACGCCAACCTCGATCCGTATCCGTAAGCGTCACCTGACGGAAAACGATCGTAAGCGTGCCAGCCGCGGTCCTAAAGACGCTTAATCGCTGATTGAGTGTCTCATGCTTAGGGCGCGGTTCTCGCGCCCTGAGTTTTTTCCTCTGTTGTTCCCCGTTTGTGCGGCGCGCTGTGCGCTTTTCCGTTCGCTCTCTGTTCAGCTGTTCCTTTTCCCGCTACAGTGAAATCTCACCGGCCCATCAGGAGAGGACTATGCTGTATATCTTTGATTTAGGTAATGTGATCGTCGATATCGATTTCAAGCGTGTGCTGGGCGTGTGGAGCAATTTGAGCGGCACGCCGTTGGCGGTGCTGTCCGATCGTTTCGCCATGGGTGAGGTGTTCCAGCAACATGAGCGCGGTGAAATCAGCGACGAAGACTTCGCCGGCAAGCTGTGTGATGAAATGGGCATTGCGCTCAGCTTCGAGCAATTCGCCACTGGCTGGCAGGCGGTATTCGTCGCGCTGCGCCCGGAAGTGATCGACATCATGCAGCGTCTGCGCAACGAGGGTCACCGGGTGGTGGTGCTGTCGAACACCAACCGTCTGCACTGCAACTACTGGCCGCAGCACTATCCTGAAGTGGCCGCCGCCGCCGATCATCTCTATCTGTCGCAAGATCTCGGCATGCGCAAGCCGGAGGCTGATATCTATCAACATGTGCTGGCTGCGGAAAACACCGCCGCCGCCGACGCGGTGTTCTTCGACGATCACCCGGCGAACGTCCTCGCCGCGCAGGCGCTGGGGATCAAGACGGTGCACGTCACCGATCGCGACGTGGTGCCGGCCTATTTTGCCCAATGAGCGCAGGGCGCGTTAAGCTTAAGGCGTATCAACGGACATCAAGGAGTGACCATGTCGTTTTTCCGCCGCAAGAAGCTGCCCTCTGCGATTAAGCCAAGCGTCACCTTCGGACGGCTGCTGTACCAACGCCTCGACCACGATGGCCTGACGATGTTGGCGGGCCATCTCGCCTACGTTTCCCTGCTGTCGCTGGTGCCGCTGGTCACCGTGGTGTTCGCCCTGTTCGCCGCTTTCCCGATGTTTTCCGACATCAGCGAGCAGCTGAAGAGCTTTATTTTTTCCAATTTCGTGCCGGCCGCCGGCAACGTCATACAGAACTACCTGGAACAGTTCGTCGCCAACTCCAACAAGATGACCGCCGTCGGCACCTGCGGGCTGATTGTCACCGCGCTGTTGCTGATCTCCTCGGTGGACAGCGTGCTGAACACCATCTGGCGCAGCAAGAACAAACGGCCGATCGTCTTCTCCTTCGCCGTGTACTGGATGGTGCTGACGCTGGGGCCGCTGCTGGTGGGCGCCAGCATGGCCATCAGTTCGTACCTGCTGTCGCTCAACTGGCTGGCGCAGACCGGCGTCAACGGCCTGGTGGATCAGGTGCTGCGCATCTTTCCGCTGATTTTGTCGTGCACCTCCTTCTGGCTGCTGTATTGCATCGTGCCGACGGTGCGCGTGCCGCCCAAAGACGCGCTGATTGGCGCGGTGGTGGCCGGATTGCTGTTCGAACTGGGCAAGAAGGGATTCGCGCTGTACGTCACCATGTTCCCCTCCTATCAGCTGATTTACGGCGTGCTGGCGGTGATCCCGATTTTATTCCTGTGGGTCTACTGGAGCTGGTGTATCGTGTTACTCGGCGCGGAAATCACCGTGACCATCGGCGAATACCGCGACTACCGCCGGCAGAAGGCGGAGCAACAGGAACAAAAACCAGAAGGGCAGCAGGAATGATTGCGTTGATTCAACGGGTGTTAAACGCCAGCGTCACGGTGGGTGGCGAGACGGTAGGCAAGATTGGCCCCGGTTTGTTAGTGTTATTGGGCGTAGAGCAGGGCGATAACGAGCAAAAAGCGCAGCGCCTGTGCGAACGCGTGTTGGGATACCGTATTTTCGGCGACGAGAACGACAAGATGAATCTCAACGTCCAGCAGGCCGGGGGCAGCGTGCTGGTCGTTTCGCAGTTCACCCTGGCGGCGGACACCCAAAAGGGCATGCGGCCCAGCTTCTCGCGCGGCGCTGCGCCGCAGGAAGCCGATCGGTTGTATCAATATTTTGTTGGCCAGTGCCGCGAACGCGGCGTAGAGACCCAGACCGGCGAGTTCGCCGCCGACATGCAGGTGGCGCTGGTCAACGATGGTCCTGTGACATTCTGGCTACAGGTCTAAGCATTCGGAGAACAGGCGTCTATGTATCACCTACGAGTACCCGTAACAGAACAAGAACTGAAGGAGTATTACCAGTTTCGCTGGGAAATGCTGCGCAAGCCGCTGCACCAGCCGGTGGGTTCGGAAAAGGATGCCTATGACGCCATGGCCCATCACCAAATGGTGGTGGACGAGGCCGGTAAAATCGTCGCCATCGGGCGGCTGTACATCAATGCCGACAACGAGGCGGCGATCCGTTTTCTGGCGGTAGACCCGACGTTGCAGGATAAAGGGCTGGGGACGTTGGTGGCGATGACGTTGGAGTCCGTCGCGCGGCAGGAAGGCGTGAAGCGGGTGGTGTGTAGCGCCCGTGAGGACGCGGTGGATTTCTTCGCCAAACTGGGCTTCGTCAATCAGGGCGAGATCACCGCGCCGCAGACCACCCCGATCCGTCACTTCTTGATGATCAAACCGGTGGCGACGCTGGACGATATCCTGCATCGCCCCGACTGGTGCGGCCAACTGCAGCAGGCCTGGTATGAACATATCCCGCTGAGCGAAAAGATGGGCGTGCGCATCAGCCAATACACCGGCCAGCGCTTTGTCACCACCATGCCGGAAATCGGTAACCAGAATCCGCACCACACGCTGTTCGCCGGCAGCCTGTTCTCACTGGCGACGCTGACCGCCTGGGGGCTGATTTGGCTGCTGCTGCGCGAGCGCCATCTCGGCGGCACCATCATTCTGGCGGACGCGCACATTCGCTACAGCAAACCGATCACCGGCAGGCCGCGGGCGGTGGCGGATCTCGGCTCGCTGAGCGGCGATTTGGCACGTCTGGCGCGCGGCCGCCGCGCGCGCGTACACGCCGAAGTGCATCTGTTCGGCGACGAAGACAAGGGCGCGGTGTTCGAAGGCACCTACATGGTGTTGCCGGCCGAGCCGGATGTGCCGCTGGATCAGGGCGGCTCTGAAGCGCTGGAAGAGTAAGGTGGCGGCCCTGCCCTGGGGGCGGGCCGCGCAGTGCATTACGGCAGTTGTTGGTTCACCGCTTGGCCGTCGCCGGCGGTGGCCTGCAGATTGCCCTTCAACGAGGCTTTGAATGGCCCGTCGCTGTTCAGCAGCCCTTTCAACTGCAGTTCAAGGTTGCCGTCGCCCGTCAGCGGCACCGGCTGCCATCCCCATTGCTGCAGGGTGTTGATCGGTACCGAGCGGCCGTGCAGCGTCAGCTGGAACGGTTTGCCCGGCAGCTGATCGACGATCGCTTTGGCCTCAAGCAACCCATTAGGCATAAAGGCGCTGAGCTCGGTGACATTGATCTGATTGGCGTCGGCGTTCAGCGCCAGCGAAGGGCGCCGCACGTCTATCTTGTTAAAGGTCGCTTCGCTGCCGTTCAGGTTCAGCGAGCCGGACCAGATGCCCCATTGGCGATCGCGCGCCAGCAGCAGATTGCTGCCGTAGCCGTCCAGCGCGGTGATCTGGAATGGGAACGCCGGGTTGATATCGATGATCAGATTGCGGTTGGTGGTCAGCTTGGTGACATAAACCTCCGCCAGCCAGTCCGGCAGCGGTTTCAGCCACAGCTCGCGCCAGTCGATCGGTAGGGTGTACTCCAGCGCCGCCATGGCCACTTCATCCAGCTGCAGGCGTTTGCCGGCGCGCAGCCAGTTGCCGGAGGTGCGCAGCAGCCCGCCTTCCCAGCGGGTGGTGAATTGCTGAATGGCGATGCCGGCGGAAGAGAGCCGCAGGGTGGCGATCGGGTCGATCAGGTGGAAACTGCCGTTGATCACGTCGCCGGCGTTGACGTTGAGCGAGCCGTCTTCGCTGCGCCAGTCGCCTTTTTCGATGCTGACGTTTTGCAGCGACAGATCGAGATCGTTAAACGCCCATGCCTTGCCTTCCAGGCGCGCGTCGATCAGATCGAAACGCTTGAGGGTGACCGGCGGCAGCGTGGTAAAGCGCTGCATGAATTCCGCCAGCGTTAACGGGGTCTGCATGCGCACGCCGCTCAGCCGCAGGCGATCCACCTGCCAACTGCCGTCGGCGGCGCGGCTGGCCACGCCGGTCAGGTCGCCCTGCGCCAGATTGGCGCCGAAGTTGTTCAACAGCAGCTGGCCCTGTTTTTGCTCCCCCTGTACCAACACCTTCGAGGTGGGAATGCCGTTCAACGTCATCGAACCGGCGCTGAACTGGAACTGGTTATTGTCCCCCAGCAGATGGCCGGCCAGCGGGCGCCACGGCGTGATGCCGGCAGTGACCTGCTGCGCGTTGAGCTGCCACTCGCTATCGTTGGACTGCAACGCCATGTTGCTCAGCTGCAGCACGTCGGCCTGTACAGGCAGCGCCGCCGCCTGCGGCTGCACGTTCAACGTGCCGTCGCGCAGCGTGACGCTGTGGAAATAGCGCGGTTCGGTGATTTGGCGCAGGCTGAGGCCGAGATCGACGCGTTTGGCGACCAGCGCCTGCGGCTGGCCGTTGCGCGCCAGCTGCACGTCTTCCAGAGCGATCTGGTCCGGCTGGCTCCACGAATGGGTGATTTTTCCTATCGACAGGCGGTATTCACTGTTGTCGCTGATCCAGGCGCTTAGGCGGCCTGCCGCCCAGCGAGTTTGCCCCACCAGGTACAGCACCGCTACCGCCAGCACGATCAGCAGCAGCAACGTCAGCAACAGCTTTCCGATAAATTTCATCGTCTACATCCGCATCGGTCAAAAAAGATACCCTGTTTATGCCGCAATTGGCCGGGCATCTCAAGGGCAATGGTCTGATAGACAATAAAAAACGGCCGCAAGCGGCCGTTTGAACGTCAATGGACGGGTTACTTTTTCTCGTATTCCTGCGGGAACACCAGGTTCAGCACGATGGCGGTAATACCGCCGGCGGCGATGCCGGAAGAGAGCAGGGTTTTCAGCCAGTCCGGCGCGAACTGCAGGATCAGCGGCTGCTGGGAGACGCCCATGCCGACGGCCAGCGATAGCGCCATGATCATGATGGCGCGGCGGTTCAGACGCTCGCGCGACACGATGCGCACGCCGGAGGCGGCGATGGTGCCGAACATCACGATGGTCGCGCCGCCCAGGACCGGTTCGGGAATGTGCTGTACGAAGCCGGCCACCGCCGGGAACAGCCCCAGCGCGATCAGCATCAGCGCCACCACGAAGCCGACGTAGCGGCTGGCGACGCCGGTCAGCTGGATCACCCCGTTGTTCTGGCCGAAGCAGGAGTTGGGGAAGGTGTTGAACACCGCCGACAGCATCGAGTTCAGGCCGTTGGCCAGCACGCCGCCCTTCAGGCGCTTCATATACAGCGGCCCGCTGACCGGCTGTTCGGAGACGTCGGAGGTGGCGGTGATGTCACCGATGGTTTCCAGCGAGGTGACCATAAAGATCAGCATCAGCGGCAGCAGCAGGTTCCAGTCGAAGCCCAGGCCGTAATAGAGCGGCGTGGGGATGGTGATTGCCGCCGTGGGGGCCGCCGGTGCGTCGGCGGGCAGCATGTCCATCGCCCAGGCCAACAGATAGCCGACTGCCATGGCGATCACCAGCGAAGCCACGCGCAGGTAAGGGTTGCGCTGGCGGTTCAGCAGGATGATCACGGCCAGCACCGCGCCGGCCAGCAGCAGGTTTTTCGGCGAGCCGAAGCTGTGATCGTTCATCGCGGCGTAGCCGCCGCCGATCGAGGTCAGGCCGACCTGAATCAGCGACAGGCCGATGATCATCACCACGATGCCGGAAACCAGCGGGGTGATGATGCGGCGCGCCAGATGCAGCACGCGCGACAGCAAAATTTCGGTGCAGGAAGCGACCATCAGGGTGCCGAACAGCGCGGCCATCATGGTCGGCACGTCGGCGCCGCCGTTTTTCAGCGCCAGACCGCCCATGATCAGCGGCGAAACGAAGTTGAAGCTGGTGCCCTGAATCGACAGCAGCCCGGAACCCACCGGCCCCCAGGTTTTGATTTGCAGAATGGAAGCCAGACCGGAGGCGAACAGCGACATGCTGATGATGTGCTGGGTATCCTGTGCCGGCAGGCCCAGCGCCTGGCAGATCAGCAGGGCCGGAGTGATCACCGCGACGAACATCGCCAGCAGATGCTGGCCGGCGGCAAACAGCGTTTGCGGCAGCGGCGGGCGATCTTCCAGGCGATAAATCAGTTCACTGGCGCGGGGTTCTGAGGCGGCTTGGCGCGCGGCATCAAGCTCGGAGGATGACATGCTCATGGTGTGGCGTTTCCAGATACGGCAAAGCAGGCATTTTAATGCTCCGCCCCGCAAAAGCAAACGGTTGCGCGTAAATATTATGTTGCCGACTTTCTCGCTTATGTCGCATTTTCATTCATTTTTTCTTGTCATCTCAGCGTTTTTTACTTTTAATCCTGCACTCATCAAGTTTAAAAACTAAGTGGTTTTCTATAACTTATTATTTTTATTTGGATCTTTTCCCTTACATGGAGTACCTGGATGTTTCATCTTGATACTTATGGCACGTTAGTCGCGGCGACGCTGGTTTTGCTCCTCGGGGGCAAGTGCGTCAGAACCATTCCTCTGCTGCGAAAATATACCATTCCTGCTCCCGTCGCCGGCGGTTTGCTGGTGGCCCTCCTGCTGTTAGCCCTGAAAAAGCTCGTCAACTGGGAAATCAGTTTTGACATGTCGCTGAAGGACCCGCTGATGCTGGCCTTCTTCGCCACCATCGGCCTGAACGCCAACCTGGCGCGTTTGCGCGCCGGCGGTAAAGTGCTGGTGGTGTTCCTGTTTGTGGTGCTGGGGTTGCTTATCGTGCAGAACGCCATCGGCATCGGGATGGCGAAAATGCTGGGGTTGGATCCGCTGATGGGCCTGATCGCCGGGTCGATCACCCTGTCGGGCGGGCATGGTACCGGGGCGGCCTGGAGCAAGCTGTTCATCGAGCGCTACGGTTTTGAAAACGCGACGGAAGTCGCCATGGCCTGCGCCACCTTCGGGCTGGTGCTGGGCGGCCTGATCGGCGGCCCGGTGGCGCGCTATCTGGTCAAGCACTCCTCCACGCCGGAAGGCACCCCGGAAGACAGCGTGCAGCCGAGCGGCTTCGAGAAGCCGGAAAGCGGCCGCCTGATCACCTCGCTGGTGATGATCGAAACCATCGCCATGATCGCCATCTGTCTAAGCCTGGGGCAGCTGATTGCCGGCCTGCTGAGCGGCACGGTGTTTGAACTGCCGAACTTCGTTTGCGTGCTGTTCGTCGGGGTGATCCTCAGCAACACGCTGGCCTTCACCGGTTTCTATACCGTGTTCGAGCGGGCGGTATCGGTGCTGGGCAACGTCAGCCTGTCGCTGTTCCTGGCGATGGCACTGATGAGCCTGCGCCTGTGGGAGCTGGCCTCGCTGGCGCTGCCGATGCTGGCGATCCTGGCGGTGCAGACGCTGGTCATGGCGCTGTACGCGATCTTCGTTACCTACCGGGTGATGGGTAAAAACTACGACGCGGCGGTGCTGGCCGCCGGCCACTGCGGCTTCGGCATGGGCGCCACGCCGACGGCGATCGCCAACATGCAGGCGATCACCGATCGCTTCGGTCCGTCGCACGTGGCGTTTTTGGTGGTGCCGATGGTGGGCGCGTTCTTTATCGATATCGCCAATGCGATCGTCATCAAGCTGTATCTGCTGCTGCCGGTGTTCCCGGCGGTGGGGTGATATCGCGAGTCATCACGAAAAGGGCGCCTGAGGCGCCCTTTTTTATGCGTTGGAGTAGCGCGCCTTCTCCGGCAGCCAGCGTTCTATCAGCGCCTGGGCGTGTTCCGGATAGTGCTGATGGAGATGGCGAGCGACGCGCTGCACTTCGGGGATCATCGCCTGGTCGCGCAGCAGGTCCGCCACCTTGAATTCGGCGCTGCCGGTCTGGCGGGTGCCCAGCAGCTCGCCTGGGCCGCGGATCTCCAGATCGCGCTGCGCGATGACGAAGCCGTCGTTGCTGTCGCGCAGCACCTGCAGGCGCGTTTGCGCAGTCTTGCTCAGCGGCGTTTTGTACAGCAGCACGCAGTGTGAGGCCACGGCGCCGCGCCCTACGCGGCCGCGCAGCTGGTGCAGCTGCGCCAGGCCCAGCCGCTCCGGGTTTTCGATGATCATCAGGCTGGCGTTCGGCACGTCGACGCCGACTTCGATCACCGTAGTGGCGACCAACAGCTGCAGCTCGCCCTGTTTAAACGCCTGCATCACCGCCTGCTTTTCCTGCGCTTTCATGCGGCCGTGCACCAGCGCCACCTTCAGCTCTGGCAGCGCGGTTTTCAATTCTTCCCAGGTGGCTTCCGCCGCCTGCGCTTCCAGCAGTTCGGACTCTTCGATCAACGTGCACACCCAGTAAGCCTGCCGCCCCTCTTCCAGACAGGCGCTCTTCACCCGTTGAATGATGTCGGCGCGGCGGGTATCGGGAATGGCGACGGTGGTCACCGGCGTGCGGCCCGGCGGCAGCTCGTCGATGACCGAGGTATCGAGATCGGCATAGGCGGTCATCGCCAGCGTGCGCGGGATCGGCGTGGCGGTCATGATCAATTGATGGGCGTGGAAGCCCTGTTCTTCGCCTTTCTCCCACAGCGCCAGCCGCTGATGCACCCCGAAGCGGTGCTGCTCATCGATGATCACCAGCGCCAGGCCGTTGAACTGCACCTGCTCCTGGAAGATGGCGTGGGTGCCGACCACCATCGACACCTGGCCGCCGGCGATGGCCTCCTGCTGCGCGATGCGCGCCTTGCCTTTCTGTTTGCCGGCCAGCCAGCCGACCTCCAGCCCCAGCGGTTCGAACCACTGGCGGAAATTGTTGGCGTGCTGCTCGGCCAGCAGTTCGGTTGGCGCCATCAGCGCCACCTGCTTGCCGTGCGCGATAGCGCGCAGCGCCGCCAGCGCCGCCACCAGCGTTTTGCCGGAGCCGACGTCGCCCTGCACCAGCCGCATCATCGGGAAGTCTTTTTGCATATCGGCTTCGATGTCGGCCACCACGCGCGTTTGCGCGCCGGTCGGCGAGAACGGCAGCTGGGCGAGAAAACGGTTTTTCAGCCGATCGTCCGGCAGCAGCGGCTGCGCCTGGTAACTCTGGGCGCCGGCGCGCACCGCCAGCATGCTCAGATTATGCGCCAGCAGCTCTTCGAGGATCAGGCGTTTTTGCGCCGGGTGTTTGCCCAGCTCCAGATCCGCCAGCTGGATGTCCGGCGGCGGGCGGTGCAGGGTGTGCAGCGCCTGCGGCAGGCTCATCAGACCGCCGCTCAGCTCCGGCGGCAGCAGCTCGGCGATGGCGCAGGTACCCAGCAGCTCCAGCGCCTGATCGGTCAGCTTGCGCAGCGTGGCCTGCCGCACCCCTTCGGTGGTGGGGTAGACCGGCGTCAGCGACTCCTGCAGCTCGACCTCGCTGGCTTCGCCCTGAATACGGTATTCCGGATGGATGATTTCCGCGCCGTGGTTGCCGCGCTTGATCTCGCCATAGGCGGTCACGCGGCGGCCGGTGGCCAGGCTGTTCTTCATTGCAGCGTTGAAGTTGAAGAACCGCATGGTGAGGATGCCGGTACCGTCGCTGATCTGGCAGGTCAGCATGCGGCGGCGGCCGAAGCTGATGTCGCTGCGCAGCACTTCCCCTTCTACCGTGGCGTAGATGCCCGGCAGCAGATCGTTGATCGGGTAGAGGCGAGTGCGGTCTTCGTAGCGCAGCGGCAGGTGCAGCAGCAGATCCTGAATGGTCTCGAGGCCAAGCTTGGCCAGTTTGCCCGCCTGGCTGGCGCCAACCCCGGAAAGCGTGGTGAGTGGGACAGCATCCAGCAGGCGGCCTTTCATTTGCGCACCGTCGCCTGCATGGCCGCCCACCATTCGGCGCTGGCGACCACCTGGCCCTGCTCGTCAATCTGCGGGCGTGGCAGCCCTTTGCGCTTGGCCACGTTGGCCAGCACCGGGTAGCCGCCTTCGAACAGCAGACGCTGCTGCTCTTCTTCATCCAGCATGCTGTTGTCGCGGCGATACAGGCCGGCGTTCTGCCGCTGGCGCTGCGCTTCATACAGGATCAGTGCCGAGGCCACGGAGACGTTGAGCGATTGCACCATGCCGATCATCGGAATGACGATGTCCTGATCGGCCAGCGCCAGCGCTTCTTCGGTGATGCCGGTTTTTTCCTGGCCGAGCAGCACGCAGGTGGGCCGGGTGTAATCCACCTCGCGGAAATCGACCGCGCGCGCAGACAGATGGGTGGCCAGAATTTGCATGCCCTGCGCTTTCAGGTGACCGACCGCGTCGCCGATGGAACGATGGGTTTTGACGCTGACCCAGCTGTTGCTGCCGGCGGCGGAGGAAACCAGGGTGCGCATGCGGGTGGTGGGCCACACGGCGTGGACCTGATGCACGCCGACGGCGTCGGCGGTGCGGATAATGGCGGAGACGTTATGCGGTTTGTGCACTTGCTCCAGGCAGACCGTCAAATCCGGCTGCCGGGTCGCGAGCATTTCACAAATCCGCGCATAGCGTTCAGGACTCATAAGCGCTAGTTTCGGTTGCGGTTAACTTTGATCACATCCGGCATGATACGGATTTTACGCATAATGTTTGCCAAATGGATGCGATCGCGGGTGGTCAAGCGGATAAAGGCGCTATAAACCCGACCGTCTTTCTCTTCGGTGTTCAGGCTCTGAATATTGGACTCGGCTGCGTTGATCGCCGCCGTCAGGTTGGCCAGCGCGCCCTGGTGGTTGAACATGTCCACCTTGATCTCGGCGATGAACTCCTGCTCGGTCTCTTTATCCCACTCGACCGCCATGAACTTCTCAGGCTCTTTCTGATAGCCGCGAATATTGCGGCAGGATTCATGGTGGATCACCAGCCCTTTGCCCGGGCTGACGTGAGCGATAATCGGGTCGCCCGGAATCGGACGGCAGCACTTGGCGAAGGTGATCAACACCCCGTCGGCGCCCTTGATGGCCAGGTTACGCACGCCGGAGGAAGCGCCCAGGCTGGACTGATCGCCCTGCAGGTTCTTCGCCACCACCACGCTCATGGCGTTGCCGAGGCCGATTTCCGCCAGCAAATCGTCCAGCGTCGCCAGCTTCATGCGGTCCAGCTCGTGCTGAATGTTTTCCTGCGGGATTTCGGCCAGCTTGCGGCTGCCGCCCAACGCGTGGTTGAGCAGACGGCGGCCGAGGCCGACGGAGTCGTCGCGCTTGAGATTCTTCAGCATCTGGCGAATTTTGGCGCGCGCTTTCGAGCTGACCACGAAATTCAGCCAGGCGGCGTTGGGCCGCGCGCCCGGTGCGGTGATGATCTCGACGGTCTGGCCGCTGGTCAGCGACTGCGACAGCGGATATGGCTGACGATCGACGCGCGCGCCGACGCAGGCATGGCCGATATCGGTATGCACCGCATAGGCGAAGTCGACCGGCGTGGCACCGGCGGGCAGCTCGACGATGCGGCCTTCCGGGGTGAAAACGTAAATCTCATCCGGGAACAGATCGGATTTGACGCTCTCGATAAATTCAAACGAACTGCCGGCGCTTTGCTGCAGCTCCAGCAGGCTTTGCATCCAGCGCTGGGCGCGGATCTGCGCCGTGGTGCCGGTTTCGCCCTGTTCTCTTTCCTTGTAAGCCCAGTGCGCGGCCACCCCCATCTCAGCCATCTGGTCCATGTCTTCGGTTCGGATCTGCACTTCGACCGGCACGCCGTGCGGGCCGATCAACGAGGTATGCAGCGATTGATAGCCGTTGGCCTTGGGAATGGCGATGTAATCTTTCACTCGCCCCGGGCGCGGTTTGTACAGGCTGTGCACCTGGCCGAGCACGCGGTAGCAGGTATCGACCTCTTTCACGATCACCCGGAACGCGTAGATATCCATGATGGAATGGAAACGCTGTTCTTTGAGGTGCATCTTGAGGTAGATGGAGTAGAGGTGTTTTTCCCGCCCGCTGACGCGACAGGCGATGCCGGCTTCGGTCAGCCGCCCTTCGATCTCGGAGAGGATTTTTTGAATCATCTCTTTGCGGTTGCCGCGCGCGGCTTTCACCACTTCCTTGATCACGCGATAACGGTTCGGGTACAGCGCCTCGAAGCCCAGCTCTTCCAGCTCGGTTTTCAGGTGATGAATACCCAGACGGTGGGCGAGGGGGCTGTAGATTTCCAGGGTTTCACGCGCGATGCGCCGGCGTTTGTCGGGGCGCAGCGAACCGAGAGTGCGCATGTTGTGCGTACGGTCGGCCAGCTTGATCAGCACGACGCGGATATCCTGCACCATCGCCATGATCATCTTGCGGAAGTTTTCCGCCTGCGCTTCTTTCTTGTCCTGGAACTTCAGCTTGTCGAGCTTGGAGACGCCCTCAACCAGTTCGGCGACGCTCTTGCCGAACAGCTGTTCCATATCTTGATAGGTGGCTGGGGTGTCTTCGATGACGTCGTGCAGCAATGCCGCCATCAGCGTCTCGTGATCGAGACGCATTTCCGCCAGGATGCAGGCCACGGCGACCGGGTGAGTAATGTAAGGCTCACCGCTGGAGCGTGTCTGGCCCTCGTGCGCGTCGCGCGCGACGAGGTATGCCTGTTTGAGGCGCTTAATCTGCTCCTCGGGCAGGTAACGTTGAATCAGCAGATTCAGGCTTTCAAACAGGTACAAGGCGGACTCGCAGTCTAATTAACGACGACCTTCAGCAATCGCGGTAACCGCTTGAATCTCTGCGGCTTCCTGCTCTTGCTGTTCCTGGCGCTCACGCACGTCGAGGATCTGGCTGGTGATCAGGCCTTCTTCGATTTCGCGCAGGGCGATAACGGTGTACTTGTCGTTCTCTTCCGGAACCAGTGCATCTTTGCCGCCGGTCTGGATCTGACGCGCCCGACGAGCAGCGACCAACACCAGGTCAAAACGGTTACCAATTTTCTCTACAGCGTCTTGAACAGTTACGCGTGCCATATTTGTGCTACTCCACAGGTGACGAAAAGACTGGGCATGATACTGAAACTGCCTTCAGTCTGCCAATAGTTTGCTGATTAAAGCGTCATGCCGCAGCAACTGGCGGCCCAAACGCAGGCGTTCGGCGCGAATGATGGTCTTCAGATCGGACAGCGCCAGATCGAAATCATCGTTCACGATCAGGTAATCGTACTCCGCGTAATGCGTCATTTCCGCCACGGCCTGAGCCATGCGCTTGGCGATCACCTCTTCGGAATCCTGCCCGCGCCCGCGCAGGCGGCGGCCCAGTTCTTCCTTCGACGGCGGCAGAATGAAGATGCTGCGCGCCTGCGGCATTTTGGCGCGGATTTGCTGCGCGCCCTGCCAGTCGATATCCAGAAACACGTCTACGCCGGTCGCCAACACTTGTTCGATGGCGGCGCGCGAGGTGCCGTAATAGTTGCCGAACACTTCGGCGTGCTCAAGAAATGCGTCCTGCTCGATCATCCGGCGGAATTCGTCTTTCGAGACGAAGAAATAGTGTTCGCCGTGATTTTCACCCGGGCGGCTGTCGCGCGTGGTGTGCGAAACCGAAACCTGCGTGTCGTACAGCGGTTGCGTCTTTAACAAAGCCTGAATCAGACTTGATTTACCTGCGCCACTGGGAGCAGAGACAATATAAAGCGTGCCTTGAGCCATGATGATGTTCGTTGATAACGGTTGATATGCCAATAACAGCGGATGTGTATTTTCTCCGCACAGTATACACGGCTAACGCGCCGGGTGCAGCGTTAGCTCGCATTTTGCCCGCCGCTTTGCGCGGAAAAAGCGGCGAATGAGCGAATTTGCGCGTCGAAGGGTAACATTTCTGCAGTTTTGGCCTCGGCGGCGGCGCGTTGCCGCCCCGAGATCAGTGATCCGGATGCTGGTAGTTGAACACCGGCAGGCCGAGGCGGAAGCGCAGGGCGATCAGGCGAGCGCTCAGGCCCGCGACCAGCGTGAGGATCACCACCAGATTGTGCGGCAGGCTGAGGTGCTGCAGGCCGATATACAGCCAGGCGGCGCTGAAGGAGATGCCGGCATAGATCTCTTTCTGGAAAACCAGCGGGATACGGTTGCAGAACATGTCGCGCAGCACCCCGCCGAAGACGCCGGTGATCACCGCGGCGATGGCGGCGATAATGGCGCTGTGCCCCATATCCAGGGCTACCTGCGCGCCGATGATGGAGAAGACGATCAGGCCGACGGCGTCGAGCACCAGGAACAGGCGGCGCAGATGGCGCATCAGGGGGGCCACCCAGGTGGTGACGATCGCCGCTATCGCGACGATGACGATGTACTCCGGGTGTTTGACCCAGCCCAATGGAAAATGCCCGAGCAGCATATCGCGCACCGACCCGCCGCCGATCGCCGTGACCGAAGCGATGATGATCACGCCGAACATGTCCATTTGGCGGCGGCCGGCCGCCAGCGCGCCGGTCATGGCTTCGGCGGTGATGCCGATGATATAAAGGATGCTCAGTAACATAAGGGATTCACAGCGTATTTGCGTCAGAATGATGGCCGGCAGGGTAATCGCCGCCGATGGCGCGCGCCACTGAGTTTTTTTCACCGATGGCGTTTCGGATTAATTTAGCTAATCCAAAATACGTTTTTATTGCCGATAACCAGCCTTTTTTAACATCTTGCTGTTGATGAAAGCATTAGAAATTTCGCGCTGGTTTCCATCGCTGACTATGCTTTTTTCAGCTAATCCTTCAACCGAGAAACCGAGACTGCAGATGAAAAACTCCCCGAAACTGGCCGCCGGCGCCGTGGTGGCCGCCCTGCTGCTGAGCGGCTGCGTGGCGCCAGGCCATCAGGCTGTGTCACCGGCTCCGGCTTGCCACACCGGCGATCCGATGATGCAAACAACGCTCTACTTCGGCCTGAATCGCCCGGCGGGGCCGGCGATCACCGCCGCCGAGTGGCAAACCTTCGTCGACAGCCAGGTGACGCCGCGTTTTAAAGACGGGCTGACGGTCTTTGATGCCAAAGGGCAGTGGCTGGGCCACGACGGCAAGCTGGCGCGCGAGAACAGCAAGGCGCTGCTGTTGATCCATGCGCCGGGCAAAGAGAGTGAGGCGAATATCGAGGCGCTGCGCAGCGGCTATAAGCAGCAGTTTGCGCAGGATTCGGTGATGCGTGTGGATGCGCCGGTGTGTGTGGCGTTTTAAAGCGAACTCCCGGCCATACGGCCGGGAGTGGGGATTACAGCACCAGGCCGGCGATGGCCGCTGACAGCAGGCTCACCAGCGTCGAGCCATAAACCAGCTTCAGGCCAAAACGGGAAACTACGTTGCCTTGCTGCTCGTTCAGCCCCTTGATGGCGCCGGCGACGATGCCGATGGAGGCGAAGTTGGCGAACGACACCAGGAACACCGACAGAATACCCAGCCCGCGCGGCGACAGCTCCGCCGCGATTTTCTTCAGCTCAATCATCGCCACGAATTCGTTGGCCACCAGCTTGGTCGCCATGATGCTGCCCGCCTTCAGGGCCTCCTCCGCCGGGATGCCGATCAGCCAAGCCAGCGGATAGAACACATAGCCGAGGATCTGCTGGAAGCTGATGCCGAGCACCGCGGAGAACAGCGCATTGACGGCGGAGATCAGCGCGATAAAGCCGATCAGCATCGCCGCGATGATCATCGCAATCTTGAAGCCGGCCAGAATGTACTCGCCCAACATTTCGAAGAAGCTCTGATCTTCATGCAGTTTGTTCAGCTTCAGCTCCGGCTCGTCTTCGACCTGATACGGGTTGATGATCGATAGAATGATGAAGGTGCTGAACATATTAAGGATCAATGCCGCCACCACGTACTGCGCGTCGATCATCGACATGTAGGCGCCGACGATGGAGAGCGATACCGTCGACATGGCGGTCGCGGCCATGGTGTACATGCGGCGCGGCGAGATATCGCCGATGATGCCTTTATAGGCGATGAAGTTCTCCGACTGCCCCAGCACCAGCGTGCTGACGGCGTTGAACGACTCCAGCTTGCCCATGCCGTTGACCTTGGACAGCAAGGTGCCGACCAGGCGGATGATCAGCGGCAGGATGCGGAAATGCTGCAAAATGCCGATCAGGGCGGAAATAAAGATGATAGGGCACAAAACGCCGAGGAAGATGAACGCCAGGCCATCCTTGCTCATGCCGCCGAACACGAACTCCGATCCTTGGGCGGCGTAGGCGAGCAGGGTGTCGAAGAAGCCGGCGACGTGTTTGATCACGCTGAGCCCGCTGGCGGAGTGCAGGAAGAAATAGGCCAGCGCGCCTTCGATCACCAGCAGTTGGATGATATAGCGCAGGCGGATTTTCTTGCGATTATTGCTGACCAGCAGCGCCAGGGCGATGATCACCACCAGAGCCATAATAAATTGCAGAATTTGTGGCATAAACGGTCCGTACGGTTCACGGGCAGAGAAAAAACACATTTAGCCACAGCATCGCCGTCCTTTCATTACCTTGCGTGATAATTAGAACAAAATACTTATGGCATGCGGGATATCTTGCCGAATGTCATCCGCACGCGCTGTCCGGCAGTTTTTCATAAGCTTCCCGGTGAGCCGGTTCCCCAGGGGCCTGCCGGCTCGCAACCTGATGCAATCACTGTCACTCGCGTGCAAACGCCTGGAATCTGGCTCGCAACTGGCGCTTTTTCATGGCGTAAAGCGTGGTTTTCGCGAGGGAGGCAAAGAAAAATGCCTGAACAAGGCGCCACGACCGGTGCATCTTCTCGGATAAGGAGGCGAACAATGAATACCGGCACGTTGCTCAGGGCGCTGGCCAACGGGGTTAATCCCGACACCAGCGAGCTGTTGAGACCGGCTTCGGCGGCCTGCGCGTCGGAGGCTATCCGCCTGCTGTTCGCGTTGGCCAGCGAGTTCGACGGTGAAGCCGAACGGCAGAAAAAAGCCCGGCTGACGTCGGAGGAGAAGTGGCAGAAGAATCTGGCCGAGGGGCGGCCGGCCAATGCCTACTTCCCTTGGCCGGAAGAGGAAAAGCTGCGGCTGCGCGAGAGCCATGCGGCCGGGGCGACGCTGGAAGCGCTGAGCGATGAGTTTGAACGTTCAACCTGGAGCATTGCGGTGCAGCTGCAGAAAATGGGGCTGATGGGCGAAGAGTAGGCGGCCGCTTATCGCTGATCTGCAGCCATAAAAAAGCCCGCTTGGCGCGGGCTTGATGGCGTGCGGGGCAGGATCACTCGATGTTCTGGATCTGCTCGCGCATTTGCTCGATCAGCACTTTCAGCTCGATGGCGGAAGCGGTGACGTCGGCATTGATCGACTTGGAGGCCAGGGTATTCGATTCGCGGTTGAACTCCTGCATCATGAAGTCGAGGCGGCGGCCGACGGCTTCTTTCTTCTTCAGGATGTTGTGCGTCTCTTTCACGTGCGCTTCCAGACGGTCCAGCTCTTCGGCGACGTCGATGCGCTGCGCCATCAGCACCAGCTCCTGCTCCAGGCGGGTGTTTTCCAGCTGTACCTGCGCCTCTTCCAGCTTGCTGACCAGGCGTTCGCGCTGCCATTGCAGGATATTCGGCATCTGGGCGCGCACTTTGACCACTTCGGCGCTGACGCCGTCGAGGCGTTGTTCGATCAGCGTTTTCAGCGCGGCGCCTTCGCTTTCGCGTGCGACGATGAAGTCATCCAGCGCGCCGTCCAGCGCCTGCATCAGCTCGGCGCTGATAGTGTCCAGATCCTGCTCCTGCGCGGACATCACGCCCGGCCAGCGCAGCACGTCGATCGGGTTGATTTCCCCTTCGTCGCTCTGCATTTTCACCCAGTTGGCGGCTTCAACCAGCTGTTTGGCCAGTTTTTCGTTCAGGATCAGCGAGCTTTGCGCGCTTGGATCCAGTTCGAAACGCAGGTTGCATTCGACTTTGCCGCGCGTCAGGCGGCCACGGATACGTTCACGGATCACCGGCTCCAGGCTGCGGAATTGTTCCGGCAGGCGGATGTAGGTTTCTAAGTAGCGCTGGTTAACGGAACGCAGCTCCCAGGCTGCGCTGCCCCATTCACCCTTGATTTCACGCCGGGCGTAGGCGGTCATGCTGCGGATCATTGATGCGTACCCGTAATAGGAAAAGATGGGGCGATTATAGCGTCGCGGCTGCGGGCAGGATAGGCATTACGTCACGAAGCCCGTATAATGCGCAGCCAATAGTTGATTTGAAGCCGGAGAGAGCCCATGCGTCCTGCAGGCAGAGCACCACAGCAAGTTCGCCCCCTGACACTGACCCGTCACTATACCAAACACGCTGAAGGTTCAGTGCTGGTTGAGTTTGGCGATACCAAAGTCTTGTGCACCGCCACGGTAGAAGAGGGCGTTCCGCGCTTCCTGAAAGGCCAGGGGCAAGGTTGGATCACCGCCGAGTACGGCATGCTGCCGCGCTCCACCCACAGCCGCAATGCCCGTGAAGCCGCCAAAGGCAAGCAGGGTGGCCGCACGCTGGAGATCCAGCGCCTGATCGCGCGCTCGCTGCGCGCCGCGGTGGATCTGAAAAAGCTCGGTGAATTCACCATCACCCTCGACTGCGACGTACTGCAGGCCGACGGCGGTACCCGCACCGCCTCCATCTCCGGCGCCTGCGTGGCGCTGGCCGATGCGCTGAACACGCTGGTGGCCAACGGCAAGCTGAAAGCCAACCCGATGAAGGGCATGGTGGCGGCGGTTTCCGTCGGCATCGTCAATGGCGAAGCGCTGTGCGATCTGGAGTATGTGGAAGATTCCGCGGCGGAAACCGACATGAACGTAGTGATGATGGAAGATGGCCGCATGATTGAAGTGCAGGGCACCGCCGAAGGCGAGCCGTTCAGCCACGATGAGCTGTTGGCGCTATTGGCGCTGGCCCGAGGGGGCATCGAAACCATCTTCCAGGCGCAGAAAGCGGCGCTGGCGGACTGATTTTTTAAGGCGACTGAGAAGTCGCCTTTTTTATGCCCGGCGATCGGGCGGCAGTAATGACAAGACCCAAGCAGATTCAGACGAGGAGAAGCAGTAATGAAAGCCTATCAGCGCCAGTTTATCGAGTTCGCGCTTAACAAGCAGGTATTGAAATTCGGCGAGTTCACCCTGAAGTCCGGCCGCACCAGCCCGTACTTCTTCAATGCCGGCCTGTTTAATACCGGGCGTGATCTTGCGCTGTTGGGGCGCTTCTACGCCGAAGCCCTGATGGACTCCGGCATCGATTTCGACCTGCTGTTTGGCCCGGCCTATAAAGGCATTCCTATTGCCACCACTACGGCGGTGGCGTTGGCGGAACACCATGAGCGCGACGTGCCTTACTGCTTTAACCGCAAGGAAGCCAAGACCCACGGCGAAGGCGGTTCGCTGGTAGGCAGCCCGCTGCAGGGGCGCGTGATGTTGGTAGACGATGTGATCACCGCCGGCACCGCGATCCGCGAGTCGATGGAAATCATCGGCGCCAGCGGCGCTTCGCTGGCGGGCGTGCTGATCTCCCTCGACCGTCAGGAACGCGGCCGCGCGGATATCTCCGCCATTCAGGAAGTGGAACGCGACTATCACTGCAAGGTGATTTCGATCGTGACGCTGAAGGACCTGATCGCCTATCTGGAGGAGAAGCCGGAAATGGCGGACCACCTGGCGGCGGTGCGCGCTTACCGCGAGCAGTACGGGGTGTAAGTAAAAACGCCGGGCATGCCCGGCGTTATCTTTATTGCAGCTGGGCCGCCAACAGCGGCCAGCGGGCGTCGAATTCCTGCGTTGGGCGATAGCGGAATTCCGAACGCACATAGCGCGACAACATGCCTTCGCAGAAGGCCAGCAGCTGGCTCGCCAGCAGCGTTTCATCGACGATAAAGCCTTTGCCTTCGCGCAATTTACGCTCTTTCAACACCTGGCGCAGCTGCGCCTCGATGCGTTCGAACAGCTGGTTGATGCGGCCCTGCAGGCGATCCTGTTCAAACATCAGCGCGTGGCCGGTCATGATGCGCGTCAGCCCCGGGTTGCGTTCCGCAAAGCCCAGAATCAGCAGTAAAATCAGGCGCAGACGATTAAACGTCTCTTTCTCGTCCTGCAAGATCAGGTTGATGCGGGTGATCAGGCTGTCTTCGATAAACTCGATCAGGCTGTCGAACATCCGTGTCTTGCTGGGGAAATGCCGATACAGCGCAGCTTCAGAAACACCCACGTTCGCGGCGAGTTTGGCGGTGGTGATGCGTTGGCTGCCGTCGCTGGACTCCAGCATCTGGGCTAACGCCTGCAAGATTTCCTCGCGCCGATTCCTTTTCGTCTTTTCTTTTTCTGCCATGTCTGATTAGACCCTTGCTAAAACTTAACTGACGGAAACCCGCGCACCGGCCGCTGCAGAGCAGGCTCTGTGCGGCTTATGTGATAGCTTTTTTACGATGCTGGGGTCAGCGGCCTTAACGGCCTTTTTCCGCGCTGCCTGGTGTGCGCTGCAATTGTCGCGGTAAAACCTTTGCCGCAGAGACATCCTTCTCCCCGGAAAGGCAAGGTTCAGGCGACGTTTCCCTGCCGGCCATCGTGCCTTGGGGGGCGCTTAGTGGCGCCCCGAGTGGCCGAAGCCGCCTTCGCCGCGCTCGCTGCTGTCGAATTCTTCCACCAGGTTGAATTCGGCCTGCACTACCGGCACGAAGACCATCTGCGCGATACGTTCGCCCGGCTCGATGGTGAAGTGTTTCTGGCCGCGGTTCCAAACGGACACCATCAGCTGGCCCTGATAATCGGAGTCGATCAGGCCGACCAGGTTGCCCAGCACGACGCCGTGCTTGTGGCCCAGGCCGGAGCGCGGCAGGATCACCGCCGCCAGGCCGGCGTCGGCGATGTGGATCGCGAGGCCGGTAGGCAACAGCGTGGTTTCACCCGGCGCCAGCTCCACCGCGCTGTCCAGGCAGGCGCGCAGGTCGAGACCGGCGGAGCCCGGCGTGGCGTAGGTCGGTAGCGGGAAATCCTGACCGATGCGCGGGTCGAGGATCTTAACGTCGATTTTTTTCATCATAACGGCTGACTATCTCGTCTATTAAACGTTGGCCAAGGAGTGCCTTGTCGCTCAGCGCCAGGCGTTTTTCTCCATTCTGCCAAAAAAGGTGCAGGGCATTGGTGTCGCTGTTGAACCCGTGCTCTGCAAGCGATACATCGTTAGCGCAAATCAAATCCAGCTTCTTACGCGCCAGTTTTTGCCGCGCGTATTCTTCCACATTCTGGGTTTCGGCGGCAAACCCCACGACAAACGGTCGATTTTTGGTCATCGCCGCCACGCCGGCGACGATATCGGGGTTTTTTACCATCTTGAGGACGATTTCATCACCCTGTTTTTTTATTTTTTCATCGGCGATCTGCTCGGGGCGGTAATCGGCCACGGCGGCGCAGGAGATGAAAATCTGCTGCTGCGCGGCGCGCTGTTGCACCGCCTGCTCCATCTCCAGCGCACTGGTGACGTCCACTCGGGTGACCGATGGCGGCGTCGGCAGGCTGACCGGCCCGGCGATCAGCGTCACCTGCGCGCCGCGGGCGGCGGCGGCGCGGGCAATGGCGAAGCCCATTTTGCCGGAGCTGTGATTGCTGATGAAACGTACCGGATCCAGCGCCTCACGCGTCGGGCCGGCGGTGATCATAACCTGCAAATGTTGCAGATCCTGCGGGGCGGAGAAATGCGCGTTCGCCAGGTCGACAATGTCCAGCGGATCCAGCATGCGGCCCGGGCCGACGTCGCCGCAGGCCTGGCTGCCGCTGTCCGGCCCCCAGAGCAGCATGCCGCGCGCCTGCAGCGTTTGCAGGTTGGCCTGCGTGGCGGCGGCGCGATACATCTGCTGGTTCATGGCGGGGGCGGCGGCGATAGGGGCGTCGGTCGCCAGGCAGACGGTGGTCAACAGATCGTTGGCCATGCCGGCGGCGACGCGCGCCAGCAGATCGGCGGTCGCCGGCGCCAGAATCACCAGATCCGCCCACTTGCCGAGCTCGATGTGGCCCATGGCGGCTTCGGCGGCGGGATCCAACAGATCGTCGGACACCGGGTAGCCGGAAACGGCCTGCAGCGTCAGTGGCGTAATGAACGCCTTGGCGGCGTGGGTCATCACCACGCGCACTTCTGCGCCCCTGTCGCGCAGGCGGCGCACCAGCTCTGGGCATTTGTAGGCGGCGATGCCGCCGCTGATGCCAAGCACAATATGTTTGCCGGAAAGTCCCGTCATCATCATTGTCCGATTGAAAGCCGAAAGATGCGCCATTTTAGCATATCCGCCGTGCAGGTGAGCGATTCCGCAATGGCTGCAGGGCGTTACATTGTGCTTTGCGAAACACTTCGCAATGTTATCAAACACCTGTCGAACGCGCCGGGCAGCACATGGCATGCTGTAGCCCTTTCAGGGAGGAATACGATGAGCAACCCGATTGTGGCGTGCTGGCCGGGCGCGCTGGCGCCGCGTGAAAAGCTGTTGATGCAGGGGGCGGCGGCGCTGTCCGACGCAGAACTGTTGGCCATTTTCTTGCGCACCGGGTTGCCCGGCGTGCACGTGATGCAGCTGGCGGAGCAGCTGCTGCGCCGGTTCGGCTCGCTTTATCACCTGATGTCGGCCGATCATCAGGCTTTTTGCAGCCAAAAAGGCCTGGGGGACGCCAGCTATACGCAGCTGCAGGCGATTGCCGAGCTGGCGCTGCGCTTCTTTTCCAGCCATTTGTCGCAGGAAAACGCCATGCTCAATCCGAGCGTCACCCGGCATTATCTGCAAAGCCTGCTGGCGCATCGCGAGCGAGAGGTCTTTTTGGTATTGTTTTTAGACAATCAGCACCGGGTTATTCGCCATCAGGAGATGTTTGCTGGTACCATCAGCAGCGTCGTCGTCTACCCGAGAGAAATTGTGCGCGAAGCGTTGAAGGCTAATGCCGCCGCGCTGATTCTCGCGCATAATCACCCTTCGGGTAAGGCTGAACCCAGTCATGCCGACCGTTTGATAACGGAACAGGTGGTGAAAGCCTGTCAGTTATTGGAGATCCGAGTGCTTGATCATTTGGTGATCGGTCGGGGTGAATGCGTCTCTTTTGCCGAGCGCGGATGGCTTTAAGCGATTTTTTCGCGATCCTTGTGGGATCTTTAGCTGTTCGGGACTTGAGCACTTACGCTTCAGAGCGTATACTACGCCACCTTTGAGAATCTTGGGTTTGGCGCAAGAGCCTATCTCAGCAGGTTTCTGACCTGATGTGTGGTTTCTACCTGATGACGAGAGTCTCCTCAGTATGAAGTTTGCTGAGATGGGCTCTAAAAGCCTGACGAGGCGGCCATACCCTATACGAAGCTCGAGCTGATTTGATTTTTGGAGAATAGACATGTCCCGAGTCTGCCAAGTTACTGGCAAGCGCCCGGTGAGCGGTAACAACCGTTCCCACGCAATGAACGCGACCAAACGCCGTTTTCTGCCTAACCTGCACTCACACCGTTTTTGGGTTGAGGCTGAGAAGCGCTTTGTAACTCTGCGTGTATCTGCTAAAGGTATGCGTGTTATCGATAAGAAGGGTATTGAGACGGTTCTGGCCGATCTGCGTGCCCGTGGTGAGAAGTATTAAGGAACTGAATCATGGCTAAAGGTGTTCGCGAGAAGATCAAGCTGGTTTCTTCTGCTGGTACTGGTCACTTCTATACCACCACGAAGAACAAGCGTACTAAGCCGGAAAAATTGGAACTGAAGAAATTCGATCCAGTTGTCCGTCAGCACGTAGTATACAAAGAAGCTAAAATTAAATAATTTTAGTGGATTAATGAAAAACCCGGCCTTGGCCGGGTTTTTTGTTTTATAAAGGGTAGAAAACGTCGGAGGGGAAGCCAGATGCCTGAATTACCGGAAGTTGAGACGAGCAGACGCGGTATAGAGCCTTATCTTGTCGGCCACAGCATTCAGTATGCGGTGGTGCGCAACGCGCGCCTGCGCTGGCCGGTTTCCGAGCAGATCCTGACGCTGAGCGATCGGCCGGTGCTCAGCGTGCAGCGCCGGGCCAAATACCTGCTGATCGAGCTGGAGAACGGTTGGATTATCGTGCACCTGGGCATGTCGGGCAGCTTGCGCATGCTGCGCGAGGAAAACGAAGATGAAGCCGGCAAACACGACCACGTCGATCTGGTGATCAGCAACGGCATGATCCTGCGCTATACCGATCCGCGCCGTTTCGGCGCCTGGCTGTGGTGCGAAGATTTGGCGACCAGCAGCGTGTTGGCGCACCTGGGGCCGGAACCGCTGAGCGAAGCGTTCAACGGCGACTACCTGTATGAAAAATCACGCAATAAGCGCACGTTGATTAAACCGTGGCTGATGGATAACAAGCTGGTGGTCGGGGTCGGCAATATTTACGCCAGCGAATCGCTGTTCAGCGCCGGGATCTTGCCCGATCGTCCGGCGGGATCGTTGAGCAAAGCCGAAGCGGAACTGCTGGTGAAGACCATCAAGGCGGTGTTGCAGCGCTCTATCGAGCAGGGCGGCACGACATTGCGCGACTTTTTGCAGTCGGACGGCAAACCGGGGTATTTCGCGCAGGAGCTGCAGGTTTACGGGCGGGCGGGAGAACCGTGCCGCGCGTGCGGCACGCCGATCGAATCCGCCAAGCACGGGCAGCGCAGCACCTTCTTTTGCCGCCGCTGCCAGCGCTGAGCATCACTCGGCGGCGAGCTTCGCCATCAGTGCCTGGGTGACCACGTCAGGCAGGAAAGGCGCGATATCGCCGCCGTGGCGGGCGACCTCCTTCACCAGTGAGGAGGAGATGAACGACCACTCTTCGGAAGGCATCAGGAACACGCTTTCCAGCGTCGGCATCAAATGGCGGTTCATGTTCGCCAGCTGCAATTCATATTCAAAGTCAGACACCGCACGCAGGCCGCGCACCAGGATATTGGCATTTTGGTGAGCGGCAAAGTGCGCCATCAGCTCGCTGAAGCCCAGCACTTCCACATTGTCCAGATGCGAGGTGACCTGCGTCGCCAACGCCACGCGCTCATCCAAGCTGAACAGCGGCTTTTTGCTCGGGCTGGCGGCGATGGCCAGAATCACGTGATCGAACATCAGTGACGCGCGCGTCACTAAATCCAGGTGGCCGTTGGTCATGGGATCGAAGGTCCCGGGATAGATGGCTTTGCTGGTCATGATTCACTTCTCTGAGTAGTTGCGGCCCAATGCCCATAATGCGGCATATTTATTGAAGGTATATTGCGCGTTGACCACCGCTAACAGCAACCCCTGTTTGCCATCCAGGAAGCCGGCGCGCAGCAGCCAGGTTTTGACGAAGGCGCCGAGCGTATGGGTCAGGATAGACAGGTAGCCGCAACGCTTGCCGGCCCGGTGGCGCTGTGTGGCCCACTCTTCGGCGTAGCGCAGCTGTTTGCGCTGGAAGGCGAAGAAGTCGCGGCAGGTCAGGTGCAGCATATCGCCGCTGAGGGGGATCACTTTGGCACCGCCGATGTTCAGCGATTCGTGCACCAGATCGTCGTTATAACGATAGCGTTGGTTGGCGTACAGGCGGTTGACGCGGTCAGGATACCAGCCGCTGTGGCGCATGAAGCGGCCTAGAAACAGGTTGCGCCGCGCACAGCTGTAGACGGCGCCGTCGTCCGGCGCATTCAACACCCGCTCGATGGATTGCCGCAGCTCGGGCGTGACGCGTTCGTCGGCGTCGATCATCAAAACGTAGTCATGGCTGGCATAGCTTTGCGCCAGCTGACGCTGCTTGCCGAACCCCTGCCAGTCGGTGTGCGTGAAGACTTTGGCGCCCAGACCTTCGGCAACGGCGACGCTGTCGTCCTCGCTGCCGGAGTCCAGCACGATGATTTCATCGGCCCATTCGACTGAACGCAGACAGTCCGGCAACAGCCCGGCTTCGTTTTTGGCGATCATCACCACCGACAGGCTTTTGCGGCTGCTCATTCAGTGACTCCGGGGCGGCAGGTGCGGTTCCAGCAGCTGCAGCAGGCGCTGCAACGCTCCCTGATTCTGATACAACACTTCCACCGCATGGCGGCCGTAGTAGCGCCGGTAGTCTTCGTCGGTCAGCAGGGTTTCCACTTCCTTCACCAGCGAATCCACGTCGGTCACGGTGATCAGGCCTTCGGCCTGCGAGAGCTTGGCGCAGATGTCTTTGAAGTTGAAGGTATGCGGGCCCATCAGCACCGGGATGGCGTGCGCGGCGGCTTCCAGCGGGTTGTGCCCGCCGCGTTCTACCAGACTGCCGCCGACAAAGGCCAGATCGGCGATGCCGTACAGCAGCATCAGCTCGCCCATGGTATCGCCGATCACCACCTGGGTGCTGCCGGACGGGATTTCGCCGCTGCTGCGCAGGGTGTAGCTGAAGCCGGCCTTCTGCACCAGCTCTTTGGCGGTCGGGAAGCGTTCCGGGTGACGCGGCACCAGGATCAGCAGCAGGTCGGGGTGTTTTTCCAGCAGTTTGCGATGCGCTTCCAGCAGGATGGTTTCTTCACCGTCATGGGTGCTGGTAGCGATCCACACCGGGCGGCGCGGCGCCCATTGGCGGCGCAGCGTAACGGCGCGGGCGGCCAGTTCCGGGGTGACGGAGATATCGAACTTCAGGCTGCCGGTTACGGCCAGCTGCGAGCGCTTCAGGCCCAGTTCGATAAACCGATCGCCGTCTTCTTGGTTTTGTGCGGCGATCAGCGTAATGCGGCGCAGCATATCGCGCATGAACCCGCCAATTTTCTTATAGCCGGCGGCGGAGCGGGCCGACAGGCGCGCATTGGCGATCACCAGGGGGATCTGCCGCTGATGCAGCGCGTTAATCAGGTTAGGCCACAGCTCGGTTTCCATGATGATCACCAGCTTGGGATTCACCTGGTCGAGGAAGCGGTTCATGGAGCCGGGCAGATCGTAGGGCAGATAGACGTGATGTACGTCTTTGCCGAAAGCGGACTGGACGCGTTCTGAACCTGTTGGGGTCATTGTGGTCACAGTTATCGGCAAAGCGGGGTAACGGTGGCGCAGCGCCCGTACCAACGGGATGGCCGCCAGCGTTTCGCCGACGGAGACGGAATGCAGCATGATGCCGCCTGGCACGACTTTC
The DNA here is from genome assembly GCF_002935055.1 of Serratia sp. SSNIH1. Lineage (NCBI taxonomy): Bacteria > Pseudomonadati > Pseudomonadota > Gammaproteobacteria > Enterobacterales > Yersiniaceae > Serratia > Serratia sp. SSNIH1. Next base: position 382,932 of record NZ_CP026383.1, on the reverse strand, counting down.
CCGGCGCAGAAGCCATAGCGTTCCGCCCAGCGTTTACGGTAGGCTGGAGCTTTGCGGCTGCGCAGCAGTAAGCGGAGCCAGATCAGGGGTTGGATGAGGTAGAGTAGTACCTGATATAAACGCAGCAACATTCTATCAATTTCATTTATATGGGTTATTCGGAATAGTACCATAACTGGAAGGGAAAGGCGCTAATTTGGTAACCTTGGGTGTCAGTTTCAGACAACCGGCGAGCGATTTCGCCGACAGGCTCGGAATGAAGAATATTTTAATTATTCGCCGCGACAACATCGGCGATCTTGTTTGCACCACGCCTCTGATTGAAGGGGTGAAAATTGCCTATCCAGACGCAAAAGTTTATCTGCTGATCAATAAAGTCAGCCAGGACGTTGTTAAAAACAACCCTCATCTCGAGAAAGTCTTTGTCTATAAAAAGGCCAAGCACAAGGCGAAAAATGAAACGACGTTGGGCGTTTATTTCGAACGTCTGATGATCTTCCTGAAGCTGCGCAAAATAAAGTTCGATGCGGTCATTCTGGCCAACCCGGTGCCATGTAAATACAGCCTGCGTTTAGCGAAAATGGCCGGCGCCACCCATATCATCGGCGCCGATCTGGGCACGAAAGATATTCATCGCCCGTTCCGCAAGGACGATTTCCGCGGCCTCCATCAGGTCGAACACACCTACAGCTATTTATCGGCGATAACCGACCAATCCATTCCGATCCCGCCGGTGCGGGTGTTTCTGACGCCTGAAGAGCGGCAATTGGCGGCGCAACGGCTACAGGAGCGTCTGCCGCCGGTCGAACGTGTATGCGCCGTGCACATCAGCAGCCGCAGCCCGAAAAGGCGTTGGCCGGTTGAACGCTATGCCGAAATCATCAACCGTCTGGTTGCCGATCCCCACACCGGCGTGCTGATCTTCTGGTCACCGCAGGGCACGCTGGCGCCGGACGACATCGGTGACCAGCAGCGCGCCGAACAGCTGTTGGCGCTGTGCCAAAACGAACGCGTCGCGCTTTATCCGACGGCCTCGGTGCGCGAGCTGTTGGGCGGGTTCGATTTATGCGACCGGGTGCTGTGCAGCGACGGTGGGCAGATGCATCTTGCCGCCGCGCTGAATAAGGACATGGTGGTGTTCTTTGGCGATACCGATAAAGCCTCCTGGCATCCATGGACCGGCCGTCATCATATTTTGCAGAGTGAGTCGGGGCACTGTGAAGATGTTTCTGTCGATGAGGTTTGGCAGAAAATGCAGGCGCTCAGCTAACGAAGAAAATAAGGCAGGTATCCCCTGCCTTATTTATTTCTCTATTATTTTTCTTTCAGCTCAATATATTGACGACAAATAGGCTCGAGTCCATAACTCAGCAATTGCTGTTGATTTATCTGCGGCGGATTGGCGTAAATTTCCGCCATTTTTTCTGCCAGCGACGCTTCGTTTAATTCCGCCAGCGCGTTAGCCATGCCGGCTTTTTCCAGAATTTCCGCAGGGCCGCCCGGGCAGCGAGTGCTGACCACCGGCGTGCCGCACAGCAGCGATTCCACCAGCACGTTACCAAACCCTTCGCTGTCGGAGCTGAGCACCAGCAGCGAGGCATGGCGAATAAACGGGTAGGGATTGGCCTGGAAACCGAGGAATAGCACGCGCTCTGCGATGCCTAAGTCTGTTGCCAGACGTTTGACCTCGGCGACTCTGGCGTCGTCCCCGGTGCCTATCAAGGCCAGCGGTGCCTGAATGCCCGAGTGCGCATAGGCTTTCAGCAGACGGTCATGCCGCTTGGTGGCGTGAAAGCGGCCGACGTGCACCAGATAGTCCTGGCCGGCCAGTTCGCAAGGCGCCGCCGCCTGTTGCTGGATGGCGTCGATGTCGAACGGGTTGTTGATGACCGCCAGCCGGCGTGGGCGAATCGGCAAGTTCTGCTGCAGATCGTCGCCAACCGCCCGTGAAACGGCGACGATATTTCTCCCTTGGTAAACGTTGGCGATTTTGCGCTGCTTCAGCCAGCGATCCAGGCCCATGCGGTGGCCGAGATAGGAGGTGGAGAGAATGCCGTGAATGCAGAACCACAGGCGATCCGCGGCCAACCGCTTGCTGCGGCTGACGATGCGATCGGTTTTATGCAGATTGGAGAACACCAGATCGAACGCGCCGTGTTGGCGCTCGTGTTCGGCTATTGCCCGATCCAGCGCGGCGGCGCGGCGCGACAGCTCGGTCAGCTTGCGCCAGGGGGCACGGCTGCGATCGGCCACCACCTGATAATCAATGCCTGACGGGATAGGGTAATTGCAGACGTCGCGCAGCGAGATGAGACTGACGTCATGCCCCTGTTGCTGCATGCCCTGGCACAGGGTCAGCACCACTTTTTCCGCGCCGCCTCCCGGCAGGCCGTCGATGATCATCAGAATACGCATAGTTAATCCAGTAACCGGTTATAGAGGGAAATCAGCTGTTCGGACAGATGCGCCGGCGTAGCCGTCATAATGCGCAATCTCGCCGCTTCGCCCATGGATGATCCCAGCGCCTGGCGCGGCAGCGCCCGAATGGCCTCCGTGATGGCCGGTACGTCGAGCGCGTCGGTCACGAAGCCGTTCTGGCCGGGGGTGATAAACTCGGCGCCGCCGCAGGTGGTGCTGGTGATAACCGGCAGGCCGCATGACATCGCTTCCAGAATCACATTCGGGAACGGATCGTACAGCGTCGGCAGCAGCAGCGCGTCCGCGGCCTGATAGAACGGCAAGGTCTGCTTCTGCACGCCCATAAAGTGAACCCGATCGCTGCAGCCCAGCGACTGTGCCAGCGCCCGGTAGCGTTTTTCGTCCTTGTCTTTGCCGACCACCAGGAGGTGGCTGTCGGTCGCCGCCACGGCGCGGATGGCGGCGGCCAGCCCTTTGCGCTCGAAACCGGAGCCGACGAAGATCAGGCAGTGCGCCCGTTGTGGGATCTGATACTGCTCGCGCAGACGTTGGCGCTGGGCCTCGTCGGCGGGCGGGAACTTTTGATTGTCGATGGCGTTATAGATCACCGTGATTTTGTCGGCGGGCACGCCAAAGTCGGCGATGATTTCCTGCTTGATCATCTCGGCGTTGCAGATGACGGCTTTCAGCTCCGGCGCGGCGTACATGGCGCGTTCGGCGCACATCACATAGCGGTGATAGCGATTGGAGAACAGCCATTTGCGGCGCCATTCCGGCAGCAGGCGCGCGCGTTGCAGCAACCAGCGGCGGTGTACACCGTCGCCGGCGCGGTAGATATCGCAGCCGGGAATGCGCTCGTGGCTTTGCACCAGATCGAAGCGCTCTTTCTGCCACAGCGCCCTGGCTGCCACGGCGAAGCCTCGCTCGCGGCTGATGCGGCCGAGTTTTAACGGGTTGCACAGGTGGATATGCCAGTTGGAATTGGCGTCACCCTGCCATTCGCGGGTGATGACGTTCAGATCGAGATCCTGTTGCTCCAGCGCCTCCAGGGCGCGGGAAACGAAACGTTCGGCCCCGCCGTCCGGGCGGTATTTTTGGCGAACGATCGCCAAACGAAATGCTTTCATGCCAGCGTGCTCCGCGCGGCTGCAATCACCGCGTCTGTAGGAATAAAGTCGAGATACCGTTCGTCGGTGCCGGTATCAATGGCGTCCGGATCGGGCAGTTCGCCGAAGTCGCCGGCCCAGATCACGGCGCCGGTAGCCTGCCATGGCCGCCAGAAAGTCAGCTTGGAAGGGCCGAACAGCGCCACACACGGCGTTTGCAGCGCGGCGGCCATGTGCATCGGCACCGAATCCACGCCGATAAACAGCTTGGCGTGGTCGATCAGGGCGGCCAGCTGGCGCAGCGTCAGCTGGCCGGCCAACGAGATCACGCCCTGCGGCGGGCAGAGCGCCAAAATGCGTTCTACCATGGCTTGTTCTCTGGCGTCGGGGCCGGAGGTGATCACCAGCTGGTGGCCGTCGGCCTGCAAGGCGGTGAGGGTGGCGGCCATTTTCTCTTCGCTCCAGCATTTGAAGAACCAGCGCGAGGTGGGCTGCACCATAATATAACTGCCGGCGACGCCCTGTTTCTGCAACCGTTGCTCACAGGCCTGCCAATCCTGCGGATCGTAACTCATGGTCACATGATCACTGAGCGCGGGCAGGTTCAGCGGCGCCAGCAGCGAGAGGTTTTGTTCGACGGTATGCAGGTGGGCGTGATTGTCGACCGGCACCAGCTGCGTGTGGCAGTGGCGCCACAGGAAGCCGCGGCGTTTGGGGAAATCGAAGCCCAGACGGATGCGCGCGCCGGTCAGGCGCGTGATAATGGCGCTGCGCCACTGATCGGCCAGGTTGACCACCAGATCGTAGCGCTGCGCCTTCAGGCGGCGCAGCAGCGCCAGCTCGTGCCCCAGATGCGCGCGGGTGCCCTGTTTTTTCCATTGGCGGTCGATGGCGAACAGGGTCGACAGTTCCGGATTGCTGGCCAGCATCTCCTGCGTTTCCTGATACAGCAGCACATCGATCTGCGCCTGCGGGTAGTTTTGCCGCAGGCTGCTGATGACCGGCGTGACCAGCAGCATATCGCCGTGATGGCGCAGTTTTATGATCAAAATACGCTGTACGGATGGGGCGGAAGTTGGGGCTGGCGCGTCGTTCATCATGAGTCGCTTTCTGGGAAACCAATCTTTGATTCTAAATGACCCGATCGCATGTGGCTACTGTTGCAAGGTTTTCTTGCCGGGCCGAAAAAAAATCGCCGGGCTGGGGACGAATGCGCTTCAACGTTGTCCAAACCAGGCAGCAAAGTCGTTTGCCCTGGCGAAACGGCCTGCGTAACATAGTGCATTCTGTTGATATCAGGCTCGATATTCATGACTAAACCGGCGTTTCTCATCACCATTGATACCGAAGGCGATAATCTGTGGCAAAACCACGATCGCATCACGACCGAAAACACGCGTTTCTTGCCGCGCTTTCAGGCATTGTGCGAAAAATACGCCTTCAAACCGGTTTATCTCACCAACTATGAAATGGCGATGGATCCGGCTTACGTCGAGTTCGCGCGCGACGTGATCGCCCGCGGCGTGGGAGAAGTGGGCATGCACCTGCACGCCTGGAACAGCCCGCCGCTGACGCCGCTCACCGACGACGACTGGCGCCACAAGCCTTATTTGATCGAGTATCCCACCGATCAGATCCGCGCCAAGGTCGATCACATGACCAAGCTGCTGGAAGATGCCTTTCAGACCAAAATGCTCAGCCATCGCGCCGGCCGCTGGGCGTTCAACGAATATTATGCCTCGCTGCTGCTGGAATACGGCTATCAGGTGGACTGTTCGGTGACGCCGCGGGTCAACTGGCAGTTTTCGCCGGGCAATCCGCAGGGCAACGGCGGCACCGATTACACCCGGTTCCCGTCGCAGGCTTATTTCATCGATCCGCAGAACATTGCCAAACCGGGCGCTTCGCCGCTGTTGGAAGTGCCGATGAGCATTCAGTACAAGCACTCGGCGCTGATGAACGCGTTCAAGCAAGGTTATGACCGGCTGCGTGGCAAGCGGCGTTCGCCGTCCGTCAACTGGCTGCGGCCGAGTGGCGGCAACGTGGCCAAGATGATAAGCGTGGCTGAGGCGTCGCTGGCGCAGGGGCATGACTACGTCGAATTTATGCTGCACTCTTCCGAATTTATGCCGGGCGGCAGCCCGACGTTCAAAACCGAGCAGGATATCGAAGGGCTGTACCGCGATCTGGAGCAGCTGTTTGACTGGCTGCAGCAGCGTACGGTGGGCATGACGCTGGCCGAGTATTATCAACTTAAAGCGAACTAAGCACGCACATGTCGAAGAAATGGAAAATCAAGGTTGCCGACTGGTTCTTGCGGCGCTATACGGCGAAGTACGGCCGTTTTCAGGATAAGGCGACGTTCGACGGCGCCCAGCAGTTTGACAATATCGTTATCTATTCCACCACGGCATTGGGCGACTTCATGTTCAACACGCCGGCATTGAGGGCGATGAGGGAACGCTACCCCAATGCGCACATCACGCTGGTGGTGCACAAGAAAAACCGCGAGCTGGTGGAAAACGGCCGTTATTACGATCGCGTGGTGTATTGGAATAGCAAGATCAAGACGATACGCCCGTTGCTGAAATCGCTGCGCGAACATCAGCCGGATTTGGCGCTGATTCTGCACTCCCACCTGCCTTATGACATCATCAGCGCCGTACTGGCCGGGGCGAAGTACATTATCAGGGATAACTACAGCTCGGGCATTTGCGGGCTGGAGCCTTGGCTGACCAACTATATCTTCCATTATTACGGCCACTTCGTACGCCGCAAACTGGAGCTGATTTCCATTTTAGGCTGCCGCAGCGACGATCCGACGATGGAAATTCCCGTGGATTATCAGCGCGGCGTCAAAAGCAGCGAGCATCCCACCATCGGTTTTCAGCTGGGGGCGTCAACAGAGTCGCGTTGCTGGCCGGTTTCGCACTATGCGCGGCTGGCCGATGAGCTGGTGGCGAAGCACCCAAATGTGCGCATCGTGCTGATTGGCGCACCGTTCGACGACGGCAAGGCCAAACAGTTTATGAGCCTGATCGGCCCGCAAACGCAGGCCTGCGTGGATAACCAGATCGGTAAAACGGGGCTGCAAGGCTTGCTGACGTTGATCGACAGTTTCCATGTTCTGGTCACCGGCGATACCGGGCCGCTGCATCTGGCGGTGGCGTTGAAAGTGAAAACCATCAGCCTGTTCGTGACCGCCGACTCACGCTCCACCGGCCCGATTCAGGATACTGAACTGCACCGCATCATTCAGGTGTCGCGTACCGGCTATACGATGCCGCTGGAGGCAGAAAGCCCGATGGGGGTCATCCAGCCGCAGCGGATTTATGAGGAGCTGGTCGCGCACGTGCCTTTGACGCGCTGAGGGAGCGACGACGCATCGGCCGCCCGGCCGATGCGGTTAGTGCGGCTTGCGCCCGCGCAGCTTCGAAAGAAAGGTATCCACTCGCGCATAGCGCATCTGGCGGACTTTTTTGCCCGGCACGTCGCTGTTGCGGCAGATATCGGCGGCGCGGCGCAGGATGTTCAGCGTTGCCGGCGCGTAATGATAATAGCCGTATACCGCCTTCGACATGCTTTTCACCTCGGAAAAGCAGTTGGCCAGCATCAGGGCTGCCAACCGGCGCAGCGGCTCATCCCCGGGATGCTGCGCCACAAAACGCAGCATCTTCTCCATGGCGAACAGCAGATCTTCAATATCTTTGGGTTTGATATTGCGAGTGATGCCTTGGCTGTTATCCCGATAGAAATAGAGCTCGCAGTCCAGATGGGCGATGCGGCGGGTTTTGAAATACTGAAAAGGCGTGAAAATCACGTCTTCATAGCGTCTGCCGTCTTCGAACGTTTCCCCTTCCAGCAGCGTGCGTTTATACACGCGGCTCCAGAGATGCCACATCGAGCGTGCGAACAGCGGTTGCAGGCAGCCGAGCCCCAACTGTGAAAAGTTGTAGGTTACGGGCTGCGTCGCGCGGTTATCCGGCGTCGGCGGTTGTTCGGTGAACTTCTGATAATTAAAGTCGATCAGGTCATCTTCACCGGCGGTAAGCAGAGGCCGCAGGATTGCCAGATAGTCGTCGCTCAGCAGATCGTCGCCGTCGAGGAAGGTGAGATAGCGGCCGGTGGCCAGCCGTAAGCCGACATTGCGTGCGTGCGCAATGCCGCCGTTAGCCTGTGAAGTAAAGACCACGCGCGGGTGCCGCCGCTGCGCCAGATATTGGCTGACCAGCGCGCCGGAGGCGTCGGTGGAGCCATCATCGATGATCACCACCTCGATATCGTCGCTAATCTGCGCAAATAACGAATCCAGCGCAGCGATAACGAACGCTTCATTATTATAAAACGGCACGATAACGCTGAGCAGCGGCTCCTGATGATTCACGGGGTAGGCTCCTGAACAGGGGGCTGTTTCGGGACGGAAAGAACGGCGGCGATCAACGCCAGGCAGAATATGACGGTGCCTTCCGTGCTGAAGAAGATGACGTCGCTCAGGCCGTAAACGAACAGGCTGGCGCTGACGCTTAGCAGCAGCGCGTTGCGCTGCGGCCGGAAGGAAGAGAAGAACAGGCTGACATAGAGCGCCAGCAGCAGCAGTACGCCCCAGATACCCTTGAGCGAGTAGGTTTCCAGCAGCTCGTTGTGCAGGTGGACGTTGATGTAGGGCATGACGCCAGACAGGCGAGGTTGCTGTGCGACCATCGCACGGATCTCTTCGCCGCGCTGCTCGGCGGATTGGCCCCAAGGGGCTTGTGAACCGGTGTGCCATGCCAGCGTTTGCATCGACAGCCGGGAAATGATCGAGTTTTCAGTCTGTGGCTGATCCATCAGGCGCATGTCGGTCTCAAAGGCCTGAATGCGTTCTTCTATCTGCGGCTTGAACACCAGGCCGCAGGCTACGAGCAGCAGCGGTACCGAGGCTACCAACGCGAGCTTGTGTTTCCTGGAAACCAGCTGCTTGGTCGCCAGCAGCGACAGGCAGATCGCTACCGGGTAGACCAACATGGCTGCGCGCGTGCCGGTGAGCACCAGCGCAGAGAAGGAAAGCAGGAACGCAGCGATGTACAACGCCAGGCGGTAACGGGTGCGCAGCATCAGGATGGCTTGCATCATCACCAGATCGATGGCTGTCATCAGGTAGGCGGCGACCGTGGCGCGATCGAAGTTGAGCTCTACGCGCGGGATATTCAACCGCAATCCCTGATAGAGGGAATAGCCGTTGACCGCCAGGCCGGTGGCGAGAGCCACGACGATCAGCAGGCGCTGCACGCACAACCGCTCATTGAGCGCGATCAGCAAAATGAAAGCGGTCGCGAGCTGCAGTTTGCCGGTCGACATATAAGAGCGATAAATATTGATGTACTCACCCGGCTGTTTGAAGTGATGCATCCAGAGGATGGTTCCCATGCCCACGCTGAACATCAGCGCGGGCAGCAGCAGATTTCTCGCGTTGCTGAAGTAGTAGCGCGGGTACAGGCAAACGGCGATAAAGGCGATGTAGCTGGAAACGTAAAACAGATTGCGTCCGGTCGCGGAACCGAAAGGGATGGTGCAAAAAGCGATGGCGCACCCCAGATAGATAAGATAGCTGAAGGCAGGATGCGGCGTTCTGTGTTTTAACATCGGGTGTGTTTTCCGGCTCACGTTTCAATTAAGCGATAAAGGATCGCAGCGTGTCGTCGAACTCAGCTTTGAACTGAGCATAGTTGAAATGTTCCGCAGGATAGCGCTGCGCATTTCGGCTCAGAGTCTGGTAGGCTTCGCGCGCCAGCAATTTCTCAACCGCATCCGCACAGTCGAGATGCGACAGCAGCTTGGGTGCGACCAAGCTGTCGGTCAACGGATCGTAGACCTCATGCGGGAAGTCGACCTCGATATCGGTGAGCTGCCGGTGTTGTTCGACGGTGACCGACGGCGTCAGGCCAATGCCGCAGACGCCGTCCTTGACCGCTTCCGGCTGGCCGTCAACCTGCGGGAAAATGACCGGCACGCCGAAATAGAGCGACTCCATGCAGGACAAGCCGAATGGCTCGGTGATCGGCGTGCTCATGTAGATGTGCGTGCGATTGAAGAAGCCGGCGACGTCATCCTGATAACCGCTGAAGGTGACGCGGTCGCCGAGCTGAAGCCGGGCCGCCAGCGCCTCGAACGCCGCGCGATCCGGCCCTTTGCCGGCCACTTCCAGCGTGACGTCATGCCCGCGCCGCAGCAGTTCCTGCATCATCAATAATGAAACGCTGATGCCTTTCAGGCTGACCAGGCGTGAAGCGGTGCCGATCCTGACCGGCTGCGACAGCGTTTTCGGCGCAGTGTCGATCCCCGCCGGCGTCTTGATGCGGTTGATCACCACGTGATTTGGGCAAGGCAGATTAAAACGCAGCTCCATCACCCGCTTCGACGCGTGCGAGGCGGAAATGACGCCGTCCAGCATGGCGAAGAAACTCAGCGTCTTTTTATTCTTGGGGTAACGCCATGAGCAGCCGTGATCGTAGTAAACCAGCTTGCCGCGCTTGGGTTTGGCCGCCAGCCCCGGTACCAGGTCCCAGACGATCACCACGTCGGCGTTCGCCCGCTCGATTTTCCACTTCAGCAGAAATTTGCGCAGGAACTGCGGGCAGCGCAACGGCAGCGCATTGATCAGGCGGTTGGCGAAGGTGACGGGCTGATGCGCAGGCAACTGACGGCGGATCTCTTCGCCAATGTCGCCGCTGATGCACAAGACCTGGTTGCTGCCGTCGGTGGTATCGTTGATGTACTGCAGGAACAGGCGTTCGACGCCGCCCATTTTACCCAGGTTGATAATATGCAGTTTTTTCATGCTATAACCTTTTGCAACGCCTGCCATGCCGTATCGGCGTCGATTGTCGCCATGCTTTTTTCCGGCGAAATCAGCGAGTGCTGATTTTGCCCGTAGCCGCCGATCAGGCCGGGATCGGTCGGCCCGAAAAGCGTGATGTTGGGTTTGTCGAGCGCGGCGGTCAAATGGCTGAGCCCGGTGTCGACTGAGACCACGCCCTTGGCGCCGGCCAACACCTCGGCCACCTGCTGCAGGCTGAGCTTCGGCAGCACTTCGACATGTGAAAAACCTTCCGCCAACCGCAGTGCGCGCTGATGTTCATGCTCTGCACCCCACGGCAGTTTGATCTTCAGCCCGCAGTCGGCCGTCAGCGCGATCAGCTCGCGCCAGTTCTGCTCCGGCCAGTGCTTGTCGTCACGCGTCGTCGCGTGCAGAAACACCAAATACTGCCCGGCATCGGCCGGCGGGCGGCTGAGAAAGCGCGCGGCGATGGCGTAATCGCCGTAGCTGCCCGGTTTGTCGTAACCGAGGCTTTTGGCGAACAGCTCGCGCGTGCGTTCCACCGCGTGCTGCTGTTTGTCTATCTCATGGCGCACGTTGTAGAACCAGCTGGCGAACGGCTCGCGCGCGCTCTTGCAGTCCGGGCCATGTTTGTTGCCTTTGGCGACGCGCGTGATCAGCGCGGCGCTTTTGATCAGGCCCTGAGCGTCGATCACTACGTCGTAACGGCGTTCTTGCAGCGCGCGCTTGAAGTCGCAGCGCTGTTGCCGGGTGTCGCTGCCGAACCAGTTCTTGCGCCAGCGGCGAATGGCCACCGGGATCACGCGATCCACCGCCGGGTGCCAGGTGGGGATTTGGCCGAAGCCTTCTTCCACTACCCAGTCGAAGCGGATATCGGGAATGGCCTGCAGCGCATCGGTCAGGGCGGGCAGGGTATGCAGCACGTCTCCCATCGAGGACGTTTTTACGATTAACACCTGCATGACTATTCCTCGCTGGCGACAAGCAACGGCGTCAGCGCATCCAACACTTGCTGCGGCTGAATATCGATCAAACTTTGGTGATACCCCTGTTCGGCATCGCCCTTACGCACCTTGTGGTAGCCGCTGATCAAGCGGATAACCCGCGCCTTGTCGGAGAGCGGCGGCGTGAAGTCGGGGCTGCTTGGGCCGTACAAGGCTATCAGCGGTTTGTTCAACGCTGCGGCAACGTGCATTAAACCGGAGTCGTTGCTGACCACTGCCCGGCAGGCCGCGATCAGGATCACCGCCTGCTCCAGCTGGGTTTTTCCGGCCAGGTTAAGGCAGAAATCGCGCGCGTCTTCCTGCAGCGCGGCGCGGATCTGTTCGCCGGCCTCGTGGTCTTTCGCCGAACCGAACAGCGCTATTTGATAGCCGCTCTCGATCAGCCGCTGAGCCAGCGCCGCGTAGTGATAGTGCGGCCAGCGTTTGGCGGGGCCGAATTCCGCGCCCGGGCAGAAGCCGACGATCGGTCGGCTGCCGGTCAGGTTGAAAGCCGCGGTGGTGTCGGCGATTTCTTCGTCGCTCACCTGCAGCTGCGGCCACAGCAGCTGCTGCGGCAGATCGTCGGCGCGCTGAATGCGGCCTTTGTCATAGGCCAGCGCCACATAGCGCTGCACCATCAGCGGGAAAGCCGCCTTGTCGAGCACGCGGACGTCGTTCAGCAGGCCGTAACGCATTTCGCCCCGCCAGCCGGTGCGCTGCGGGATATCGGCAAAGAAAGGCACCAGCGCGGATTTGAACGAGTTGGGTAGAACGTAAGCGCGATCGTAACGGTTGGCGCGCAGGGCGCGCCCCAGGCGGCGGCGCTCGCCGAGCCCCAGTGCGCCGTGGCCCAGCGGCATCGCCAGCGCCTGATTGACTTCCGGCATGCGCGCCAGCAGCGGGCGGCACCAGGCCGGCGCCATCACATCGATCTCCGCCGACGGGTATTCGGCCTTCAGGGTGCGATAGAGACTTTGCGACATCATCATGTCGCCAACCCAAGAAGGGCCGATAACCAGTATTTTCATACCCAGCGTTAATTCCTTCAGCTTATGCGGTGCGGTTCAACCAGGCCATGTACTCTTTCACGCCTTCGGCGACCGTTTTGAACGGTGCGTCGTAGCCGGCGGCGCGCAGCTTGGTCAGATCGGCCTGGGTGTAAGCCTGATAGCGGCCCTTCAGCTTCTCCGGGAACTCGATGTATTCCACCGCGCCCTTCTGGTGGAAGTCCACCACCGCGTCGGCCACCGCCTGGAAGGTTTCCGCCCGGCCGGTGCCGCAGTTGAAGATGCCGGATTTACCGGTTTCCCAGAACCACAGGTTAACCGCCGCCACGTCGCCGACGTAGATGAAGTCACGCTTGAAGTTTTCGCTGCCGGCGAACAGCTTCGGGTTTTCGCCGCGGTTGATCTGGGTATTCAGGTGGAAGGCGACGCTGGCCATGCTGCCTTTGTGGCCTTCGCGCGGGCCGTAAACGTTGAAGTAGCGGAAGCCGCAGATCTGCGAGTCCGCTTCCGGCAGGATCTCGCGCACGTACTGATCGAACAGGAATTTGGAGTAGCCGTACACGTTGAGCGGCGCTTCATACTCCCGCTCTTCGATGAACTCTTCGCGGCCGCCGTAAGTGGCGGCGGAGGAGGCGTACAGGAACGGAATTTCGCGATCCAGACAGTAGTGCAGCAGGTCTTTGGAGTACTGATAGTTATTGTCCATCATGTACTTGCCGTCCCACTCGGTGGTCGCGGAGCAGGCGCCTTCGTGGAAGACCGCTTCGATATCGCCCAGATCGTCGCCGGCCACGATGCTGGCGACAAAGTCTTCTTTATCGATATAGTCAGCGATGTCCAGATCGACCAGGTTGACGAACTTGGTGCCGTCTTTCAGGTTATCCACCACCAGGATATCGCGATATCCCTTGTCGTTCAGTGCTTTAATGATGTTGCTGCCGATCATGCCGGCGCCGCCTGTGACGATAATCATTGGGTTACCCCTGCTAAGCTGCTGGCGGGGCACAATGCCCCACGCTCAATGGCGGTTATCATAGCATTTCATGCCGCGGCAAACAGCGGAAGGGCTCCGAATATCCCGCATTGCCATTGAAGCCCGCCTTTTGCCGTGATATCTGCTGCAATTTTAATATTCTCTCCCGCGCATTCTCGTCAGTTTGGTTACAAATCAGTAAAATATGCCGCAAATAGCCCAATCCTGGAGATAACCGAATGTCAGCGTCTTTTTATCAGCAGTTGGAACAACAGCTTGCCGCCACTCGCAGTGAAGGGCTGTTCAAGGAAGAACGCATCATCACCTCCGCGCAACAGGCGGATATCGCCGTTGCCGACGGCAGCCATGTGATCAACTTCTGTGCCAATAACTACCTGGGTTTGGCCAATCATCCGGCGCTGATCGCCGCCGCCAAGTCGGGAATGGACAGCCACGGTTTCGGCATGGCGTCGGTGCGCTTCATCTGCGGCACCCAGGACAGCCACAAGCAGCTGGAACAGAAACTGGCGGCTTTCTTGGGCATGGAAGACGCGATCCTGTACTCCTCCTGCTTCGACGCCAACGGCGGGCTGTTCGAAACCCTGCTTGGCCCGGAAGACGCCATTATCTCCGATGCGCTGAACCACGCGTCGATCATCGACGGCGTGCGCCTGTGCAAGGCCAAGCGCTATCGCTACGCCAATAACGACATGACCGAGCTGGCCGCACAGCTGAAGCAGGCCAAAGCCGACGGCGCGCGCCACATCCTGATCGCCACCGACGGCGTATTCTCGATGGACGGCGTGATTGCCAACCTGAAAGGGGTTTGCGATCTGGCGGACGAGTATCAGGCGCTGGTGATGGTGGATGACTCCCACGCGGTGGGCTTTGTCGGCGCCAACGGGCGCGGCACTCATGAATACTGCGAAGTGATGGGCCGCGTCGATATCATTACCGGTACGTTAGGCAAAGCGCTGGGCGGCGCGTCCGGCGGCTACACCGCCGCCAAGAAAGAAGTGGTGGAGTGGCTGCGCCAGCGTTCGCGTCCGTACCTGTTCTCCAACTCGCTGGCGCCGGCGATCGTCGCCGCGTCGATCAAAGTGCTGGAACTGCTGGAAGAGGGCGACGCCCTGCGCGATCGCCTGTGGGCCAACGCGCGTCTGTTCCGCGAAAAAATGACCGCCGCCGGCTTCACATTGGCCGGCGCCGATCACGCCATCATCCCGGTCATGCTGGGTGAGGCGAAGCTGGCGCAGGAATTCGCCAATGCGTTGCTCAAGGAAGGCATCTATGTGACCGGTTTCTTCTATCCGGTGGTGCCGAAAGGCCAGGCGCGCATCCGCACCCAGATGTCCGCCGACCACACCCCGGAGCAAATCGAACGCGCAGTGGCGGCGTTTACACGTATCGGTAAGGATCTTGGCGTTATTGCATAAGGTAAAACCATGAAAGCACTGTCAAAACTGAAAGCGGAAGAAGGGATTTGGATGACCGACGTGCCTCAGCCGGAGCTGGGCCACAACGACATCATGATCAAAATCCGCAAAACCGCGATCTGCGGCACCGATGTGCATATCTACAACTGGGACGAGTGGTCGCAAAAAACCATTCCGGTTCCGATGGTGGTCGGCCATGAATACGTGGGCGAAGTGGTGGCGATCGGTCAGGAAGTCAAAGGTTTCAGCATTGGCGATCGCGTGTCCGGCGAAGGCCATATCACCTGTGGCCACTGTCGCAACTGCCGCGGCGGCCGCACGCACCTGTGCCGCAACATCGTCGGCGTGGGCGTGAACCGTCCGGGCAGCTTCGCGGAATACCTGGTGATCCCGGCGTTCAACGCCTTCAAGATCCCGGATAACATCTCTGACGAACTGGCTTCGATCTTCGATCCGTTCGGCAATGCGGTGCACACCGCGCTGTCGTTCGATCTGGTCGGTGAAGACGTGCTGGTCTCCGGCGCCGGCCCGATCGGCATCATGGCAGCGGCGGTGTGCAAACACGTTGGCGCCCGTCATGTGGTGATCACCGACGTTAACGAATACCGTCTGGAACTGGCGCGCAAGATGGGCGTGACCCGCGCGGTGAACGTCAGCAAGGAAAACCTCAACGACGTGATGGCCGAGCTGGGCATGACCGAAGGGTTCGACGTCGGTCTGGAAATGTCCGGCGCGCCGCCGGCGTTCCGCACGCTGCTCAATGCGATGAACCACGGCGGGCGTATCGCCATGTTAGGCATTCCACCTTCGGACATGTCGATCGACTGGAACCAGGTCATCTTCAAAGGGCTGTTTATCAAGGGGATTTACGGCCGCGAAATGTTCGAAACCTGGTACAAGATGGCGGCGCTGATCCAGTCCGGGTTGGATTTGACCCCGATCATCACCCACCGCTTCTCGATCGACGAGTTCCAGCAGGGCTTCGACGCCATGCGCTCCGGCAAGTCGGGTAAAGTGGTGCTGAGCTGGGATTGATCTCGGCAAACGTGAAAAGGGCCGGAATTCCGGCCCTTTTTTATGCTTGCGGTTTGGCTTGCGTCCAGTGCTGCCAATGACGCTTGATGAAGGTCACCGGCGGCGAGCTGGCGATGCTGTCGGCGATGACGCCCAGCGCGGTACCGGCGTTGGTTTTTTCCTTCGGCGGTTTGACCTTGCACTGCTTGATGCCGCCGCTGAACGGGTTCTTCGGCTGCGGTTTTTGCGGTTGGACCGGCGGTGGGACGTAGCTGCCGCCAGCATTGCCCTGCGGTTCGTTCAGCAGCGCGCTCGGTTTGACCAACACGATATCGGCGGGCAGCGACGGCAGCATCTGCTGCAGCACCTTTACCGTCGCCGGGCGCGGGTGGCCGATGGCGATGGCGGAGCCGTTGCGCCGCGCCAATTCGACCGCGCGGTTGAACTGGCGGCGGATGTCGGCTTCGTTCGCGGTATCGTCGAGAAACACCTTGCGTTTGATCACTTTCACGCCGGTGCCGGCCGCGGCGCGGGTCGCCTGGCTGCTGCCGATGGTCATGCTGTCGAGGAAGTACAGGCGGTAGCTTTCGAGCGCCTGCATCACTTTCTGCATGCCCGGCAGGCTGGAGGTCATGGCGCTGCCCATGTGGTTGTTCATGCCGACCGCGTAGGGCACGTTGTTCACCGCATTGCGGATGATGCGCTGGATCTCGTCGCTGCTCATGGAGGGCTGCAGGGTATCGCGCTCCAGCGGCTGCTTGCTGAGCGGCGCCATCGGCATGTGGATCAAGACTTCGCGGCCCTGGCTGTGGGCGCGGGTGGCCATCAGGCGGGCATGCGGCGCGTTGGGCAACACCGCGACCGAGATCGCCGTCGGCATTTGCAGCACCGCGTTTTCTTCGTGAGGGCGGTAGCCCACGTCATCGATGACGATGGAGAGTTTTCCTGCCTGCGCAGCGTAAACCTGCAGCAGACAGCCTATTAACAGAGCTGTTCGGGTTTTGACATAGCGCAAATCTATCTTCCCAACCACGGCAGTGGGTTAACCGCCTGTCCCTGACGACGGATTTCGAAATAGAGCGACGGCGTTCCCTGGCCGCCGCTGGTGCCGACCAGAGCGATCGGCTGGCCGGCGCGCACCTGCGCCCCGACGTTGACCAACGCGCTTTGGTTGTAGCCGTACACGCTCATGTCGCCTTTACCGTGTTCGACCACCACCATCAGGCCATAGCCTTGCAGCCAGTCGGCCAGCAGCACGCGGCCATCGGCGACGGCTTTCACTTCGCTGCCTTCGCGGGCTTCGATCACCATGCCTTTCCAGCGTAGCTCGCCCTGCTGCTGTTCGCCAAAGCCGTGCAGCGTGCGGCCGCGCACCGGCCACATCAGCTGGCCGGCCGGACGACCGAGGCCGCCGGTTCGCGCCATCAGCGAGCGATCGGCTTCGCTAGGTTTGTAGGTCGTGCCGGTTTTCTTCGCCTGCTGCTCCTTGATGCGCACCTGTTCGCGCACCTTGGCCGCTTCACGCGCTTCGCGTTCGGCGCGCGCACGGGCTTCGCGCTCCGCCCGAGCGATCTTGTCGCGCATGCGGGCTTCGTTCTGGCGCAGTTCCACCAGGCGTTGTTGATCTTTTTCCAGCGAGGCTTCCAGCGCGGTCAGCGTTTTCTTGCGGGCGCCGCGCGCCTGCTCCAGCTTTTGCTGCTGCGTCTGTTGCTCGCCCAGTAAGGATTTTTGCTGGCCCTGTTTGGCCACCAGCGTGGTTTTTTGCTTCGCCAGCTCGGCGCGGGTCTGCTTCAGCTCTTCGATGGTTTTCTGACGCGCTTCGTTCAGATAGCCGAAATAGGCCAGAATACGTTCGCTGCGCTGGCTTTCTTCACCGCTGAGGATCAGCTGCACGGCGCTGTGCTGCCCTTGCCGGAAGGCGGCATCGAGCTGTTTGGCGAGGAGGTTCTGTTGGGCCGATTGCTGCTTTTGCAGTTTGGCTATCGAGGCGTTCAGGCCGGAAATGTCTTTGCCCAGCTGGGTGAGCGTGCCCTGGGTGTCGCGCAACTGGCGGCTGGCTTGGGCGATGGTTTTTTCCTGCTGACGCAGCTGATCCTGCAGCGAGCTGCGCTGCTGTTGCTGCTGCTTCACCGCTTTTTCTTTCTCGGCGATGCTCTGCTGGATGTCTTTCAGCTGGGATTTATTGTCTTCCGCCGCCTGGCCGGCGAGCGGCAACAGCAAGACGCCAGCGCAAAATACGCTGGCGCACATGGCGGTGAACATCCTTGGCGCGGTGCGTTCAGGCAGCGGTCGGCTGCCTGCGTTTGCGCTTCGGGTTACCCTTGATAGTGCAAAAAACGCCTTCTCCCTCATGGAGAAGGATTATTCCACGATGAACAGCGGCTTACCAGTCATCTCTTGCGGGATTTCCATTCCCATCAGCGTTAACAGGGTTGGCGCGATGTCCGAAAGCTTGCCGCCTTCGACCGCCCGCGCCGGTTTGCCGACGTAAATCAATGGCACCGGCAGGCTGGTGTGGGCGGTGTGCGCCTGGCCGGTGGCCGGATCGCGCATCTGCTCGGCGTTGCCGTGATCGGCGGTGATCAGTAGCTGGCCGTCGACGTCGCGCACCGCATCAACCACCTGGGCGATGCAGGCGTCCAACGTTTCCACCGCTTTGACCGCCGCTTCATACACGCCGGTATGCCCCACCATGTCGCCGTTCGGGTAGTTGCAGATAATGGCATCGTATTTGCCGCTGCGGATGGCGCTCAGCAGCTTGTCGGTCAGCTCGGCGGCGCTCATCTCCGGCTGCAGATCGTAGGTGGCGACCTTCGGTGAGTTGACCAGCACGCGGTCTTCGCCCTTGAACGGCGCTTCCACGCCGCCGTTATAGAAGAAGGTGACGTGGGCGTATTTTTCGGTTTCCGAGATGCGCAGCTGGGTTTTGTCGTGCTTCATCAGCCATTCGCCGAAGGTGTTGGCCAGCGACGCCGGCGGATAGGCGCAGGCGGTCGCGATGTCGGCGGCGTATTCGGTCAGCATCACGAAATCGCCGAACTGCACCTGTTTGGCGCGTGGGAAACCGTCGAAATCCGCGTTCACGAAGGCGCGGGTGATCTGGCGCGCGCGGTCGGCGCGGAAGTTCATGAAGATCAACGCGTCGCCGTCCTGCATCGCGGCATCGGCCTCACCGGCGGCGCGGATCACGGTCGGTCTGACGAACTCGTCGTTTTCACCGCGCTGATAAGCGGCCTGCAGGCCGGCGATCGCATCCTCGGCCACGGAGTCGCCTTTGGCCGCGGTCAGCAGGTCATAGGCCAGCTGCACGCGATCCCAGCGGTTGTCGCGGTCCATCGCGTAGTAGCGGCCGATCAGCGAGGCGATGCGCCCGACGCCCAACGCGGCGAAGGCGTCACGGCAGCGTTGCAGCGGGGCTTCGGCGCTGCGCGGCGGCGTGTCGCGCCCGTCGAGGAAGGCATGCAGATAAACGGCTTTGGCGCCGCGTTGTGCAGCCAGCTTGATCATGGCCAGGATGTGCTCGTCGTGGCTGTGCACGCCGCCCGGCGACAGCAGGCCCATGATATGCACCGCCTTGCCGGCCGCTACGGCCTTATCGACGGCGGCGGTCAGCACCGGGTTGGCGAAGAAGTCGCCGTCGGCGATCGCTTTGTCCAGCCGGGTCAGATCCTGGTACACGATGCGGCCGGCGCCCAGGTTGACGTGGCCGACTTCAGAGTTGCCCATTTGCCCATCGGGCAGGCCGACATCCAGCCCGGAAGCGGCGATCAGCGTATGCGGCTGCTCTCGCCACAGGCGATCCATCACCGGAGTGCCGGCGTTCAGGATCGCGTTGTCCTGCCGCTCTTCACGATGGCCGTAACCGTCCAGGATCACCAGTACCATCGGTTTTTTGTTGCTCGACATTGCATTGACCTCTTATGAACTTTTTAAGCTGCGAATAGCCATGCGCCCGCCGCAGGCATGGCTATTCGCCCTCGAAAAACCGGCTGATTTTACACCGCCGGCGGCGATAAATAGCCCAAAGAGATCAAGGTTGCGGCGAATCGCGCGGGCTTTTATGCTCTGACGTCGGGAATTTCTCAGCGCAGCCCGCAGTTTCTACAATCGCGCTTGCTTATTGGCTGTATTTGCCGCACTCGGCAGGTATACTCTGGAACCTTGACTTATTTATCCCTTAACTGACGGGAGTTGTTACACCCCATGCTGCAAGAAATTATGCCATTCGTAAGCAGACACCCTATTCTGAGCCTGGCTTGGATCGCTCTGCTGGTCGCCGTGATCGTCATGACCTTCAAAAGCCGTTTCTCCAAGGTTAAAGAGATCGCCCGCGGTGAAGCTATTCGCCTGATCAACAAAGAAGAAGCCGTGGTGGTCGACACCCGCAGCCGCGACGATTTCCGCCGTGGTCACCTGGCCAACGCCATCAACCTGACCGCCAGCGAAATCAAAAACGGCAGCCTGGGCGAGCTGGAAAAACACAAAGCGCAGCCGATCATCGTCGTGTGCGCCAACGGCACCGCCTCCCGCGAGCCGGCGGAGAACCTGAGCAAGGCCGGTTTTGAAAAGGTGACTATGCTGAAAGACGGCATTTCCGGCTGGAGCGGAGAAAACCTGCCGCTGGTGCGCGGTAAGTAACCGTTTAACCTATTTGAGGTGGCAATCCATGGCTAACATTGATATCTACACCAAAGCGACCTGTCCGTTCTGCCATCGCGCCAAGGCGCTGTTGAACAGCAAGGGCGCGGCGTTTAACGAGATCGCCATCGACGGCGATAACGCCAAGCGCGAAGTGATGATCGAGCGCAGCGGGCGCACCACGGTGCCGCAGATTTTCATCGACGGCCGGCATATCGGCGGCTGCGATGATTTATATGAACTCGATGCTCGCGGCGGCCTGGATCCGCTGCTTTAAGCAGCTTGCCGGTTCACCGAGTGTCAATAAGGACGTTTAACCAAGGGTATTACTCACATGTCAGAACAAAACAGCACCGAAATGGCTTTCCAGATCCAACGTATTTATACCAAGGACATCTCCTTCGAAGCGCCGAATGCGCCGCAGGTTTTCCAGCAGGAATGGCAGCCGGAAGTTAAACTTGATCTGGATACCGCGTCCAGCCAGCTGGCTGACGAAGTGTATGAAGTGGTACTGCGCGTAACCGTGACGGCGAGCCTGGGCGAAGAAACTGCGTTCCTGTGCGAAGTGCAACAGGCGGGCATCTTCTCGGTAGCAGGCATCGAAGGCACGCAGCTGGCGCATTGCCTGGGTGCATACTGCCCGAACATCCTGTTCCCGTATGCGCGCGAGTGCATCACCAGCCTGGTTTCCCGCGGCACATTCCCGCAGCTGAACCTGGCACCGGTCAACTTTGACGCGCTGTTCATGAACTATCTGCAGCAGCAGGCGGAAGGCGAAGGTGCCGCACCACATCAGGATGCCTGATGAACACCGTCAATGCTTCAATGACTGTCATCGGTGCCGGCTCGTACGGCACCGCATTGGCCATTACGCTGGCGCGTAACGGCCACTCCGTGGTGCTGTGGGGGCACAACCCCGCGCAAATTCAAACGTTGCAGCAAGATCGCTGCAATCAGGCGTTTCTGCCCGACGTTCCCTTCCCCGATACCCTGCTGCTTGAAGCCGATTTGGCGCGTGCGCTGGCGGCCAGCCGCGACGTGCTGGTGGTGGTGCCGAGCCACGTGTTCGGCGACGTGCTGCGCCAGCTGAAGCCGCATCTGCGCCCGGACGCCCGCATCGTGTGGGCCACCAAGGGGCTGGAAGCGGAAACCGGCCGGTTGCTGCAGGACGTGGCGCGTGAGGCGTTGGGCGAGACGATCCCGCTGGCGGTGCTCTCCGGGCCGACGTTCGCCAAAGAGCTGGCCGCCGGCCTGCCGACGGCGATCGCGCTGGCGGCGACCGATGCGCAGTTCGCCGACGATCTGCAACAGCTGCTGCACTGCGGCAAGAGCTTCCGCGTCTATAGCAATCCCGACTTCATCGGCGTGCAGCTTGGCGGCGCGGTGAAGAACGTGATCGCCATCGGCGCCGGCATGTCCGACGGCATCGGTTTCGGCGCCAACGCCCGCACCGCGTTGATTACACGCGGGCTGGCGGAAATGAGCCGTCTGGGTTCTGCGCTGGGCGCCGATCCTTCGACGTTCATGGGCATGGCGGGGCTGGGGGATCTGGTGCTAACCTGCACGGACAACCAATCGCGCAACCGCCGCTTCGGTATTATGCTGGGGCAGGGCAAAGGCGTACAGGAAGCGCAGGACAGCATCGGCCAGGTGGTCGAGGGCTATCGCAATACCAAAGAGGTGTTGGCGCTGGCGCAGCGGCACGGCGTGGAAATGCCGATCACCGAACAGATTTATCAGGTGCTTTACTGCCATAAAGACGCACGCGAAGCGGCGCTGAGCCTGCTGGGGCGAGCCCGAAAGGACGAAAAACCCAGCGCGTGACATAAAACGATATGCCGGGGCAGCGTGCTGACCCCGCAAATGACCTGGGCCGCTTCGCGCTACCGTGCGAAGCGGCCCGTTTGGCAAGGCAGAGGGGAATGTGATGTCGTCAGAAGAGTTGGAGCAGGTCTGGAACAGCATTAAATCAGAAGCGCGAGCACTGGCTGATTGTGAACCGATGCTGGCCAGCTTTTTCCATGCGACGTTGCTCAAGCACGAGAATCTGGGCAGCGCGCTCAGCTATATGCTGGCCAACAAGCTGGCGACGCCGATCATGCCCGCCATCGCGGTGCGCGAGGTGGTGGAAGAGGCCTACAAGTCCGACAACCAGATGATCGTTTCGGCGGCGCGCGATATCCTTGCGGTGCGGCTGCGCGACCCGGCGGTCGATAAATACTCCACGCCGCTGCTTTACCTGAAAGGGTTCCATGCGCTGCAGGCTTACCGTATCGGTCACTGGCTGTGGCAGCAAGGGCGGCAAGCGCTGGCTATCTACCTGCAAAATCAAATTTCCGTTGCCTTCGGCGTGGACATCCACCCGGCGGCGACCATCGGCTGCGGCATCATGCTCGACCACGCCACCGGCATCGTGATCGGTGAAACGGCGGTGGTGGAGAACAACGTCTCTATCCTGCAGTCGGTCACCCTGGGCGGTACCGGTAAAACCAGCGGCGACCGTCACCCGAAAATTCGCGAAGGGGTGATGATTGGCGCCGGCGCCAAAATTCTCGGCAATATCGAAGTGGGCAAGGGCGCGAAGATCGGCGCGGGTTCGGTGGTCTTGCAGGCGATACCGCCGCACACCACCGCCGCCGGCGTGCCGGCGCGCATCGTCGGGCGTCCGGAGAGCGATACGCCGTCGATGGATATGGACCAATACTTCAACGGCACCAATCACGGCTTTGAGTACGGCGACGGCATTTGAGTGCCGTCTGCGCAGCCATTCAGGGGGAGCTTCGGCTCCCCCTGTGTTTTTCAGGCGGCGGTCAGCCCTGTTTCGGGAAGTTGGTGATATCGGTAACGATGTCGTCGATCGCCGCCTTGACGTCATCCGCCGTGACCGGCGTGCTGTCGTTGTTGACGGTTTTGCCGTAAGCCTTGCGTACCACTTCCATCACCGTTTTACCGGTATCCTGGTCGATCAGCTCGCCTTCGATATACAGCGCGGTATTTTGCGTCCGGTGCCCGGTAGCCGCCATGGTGCTGGCAACGACCGCCGCGACCGGTACCACCTCATAGAACTTCATGTCTTCGTTTTCGGCGGAAACGGCGGTGATGGCGAGTTTGGCTACCAACACACGTGAGCCTGCCGGGCTGGGCAGAATGGTGAAGCGGTTCTGCAACGCGGCTTTAATCCGCTGGGTCGCATACGCCTTGATTTTGTTCAGCGTGTCCTGGCTGACGCGCGTGGTCGGTTTTTCCGCCGGGAAATAGACCACCGGTTGGAAATAGAGGCCGCGGTAGTTGGATTCCTTGTAGTTTGGATCTATCCAGCGCAGCGTTTTATGGCCGCTTGGCGAGGTGGTTTCCTGCAGTTTGCTGTAATCGGACAAGAAGCCCGAATATTGAGACGTTTGGGTGACTTTGGACGAACAGCCCGCCAGCAACAGGCCCGCTGCCAGAACCGCCATGGCAACGCTCAAGCGTTGTTTCTTCATATGGTTTCCTAGATGAGTGGTGATTACCCTTACAAAACATAGCGCATTATCTGTGCCTCATCGGGCATTTTCGGGGCCGGGCGTGCCCTGCCGCGGCCTTTTTTCAGGATCGTGATGCGCCGCCGGTTTTCGCCGCCAGCGCCGGTGATAAGGCGGCGAGTAGGGTATCCGCTCTGGCCAGCGCCTGGCGTTGCTCAACTTGCCATAGGGGCAACAACGGCCAGAGATCCGCCTGATGCTCGGCCTGCAGGCACCAGACCTCCCGATCGTGCCAGTCGCCGAGGGCGTTTTGCGCCGCTTTGAGGCACGCCGTCGCTTCGGGAGAGAGGGGAAGGCGTTGCGGATAGGCTTCGGCGGCGTAACGCAGGCGTTTTATCAACAGCCGCAGACGGTGGCGATCGTAGCCGGTATCGGCCAATGCCCGGCGCAGTTGCCGTTGCTGGCGTTGCAGGCGTCGGTTCAGGCGGTATTTGGCGGTGCGTCGCGCGGTGCGGCGGAAGCGGCGCGGCCAGGCGTGTAACAGCGAGGGAAAGTCGATGAGCTGCGGATGGGTGAGCAGTTGACGGCAGCGAGCCTGAAGATCGCTCCGGCGCACGTTGGCCTGCCAATCGAGGCGATGGCGTGCCAGTTCGGCGATCAGCACCTCGAGATCGCGCAGCGGCGTCGTGAGCCGCCCTAACTCGGCGGCGGCCCGATCGAGCCGCGTTGCGCCGGGGCAGCCGCGCAACGGGCGCAACAGGCTGCGAATGCGGCGCAGACAGACGCGCAGGTCGTGCAGCGCTTCGCTGTCTTGCGCCTGCTGCAGCCGCAGCAGCGCCTCGTTCAGCGCCGTCTCGAGGCGGCGACGCTGGGTGACAATATCCTCGATGAAAGCCATGTGCCGTTCCTGGAGAGAACATCGCAGCGATGATGCTTCCAGTATGGCGCGTCGTCGCGGATTATGCCTTGATCAGCGCGCCGGCATAGTCCAGCTGCCGCCAGGCCTCATACACCACCACCGATACGGCATTCGACAGGTTCATGCTGCGGCTTTGCGCCTGCATCGGGATGCGGATTTTTTGCTGCGCAGGCAGCGCATCGAGGATGTCGGCGGGCAACCCGCGGGTTTCCGGGCCGAACAGCAGGTAGTCGCCGGCCTGATAGCTGACGGCGCTGTGCGCCGGCGTGCCTTTGGTGGTCAGGGCAAACAGCCGCTGTGGGTTTTCGGCGGCGAGAAAGGCGGCGTAATCGGCATGGCGGCTGACGCGGGTGAACTCATGGTAGTCCAACCCGGCGCGGCGCAGGCGCTTGTCGTCCCACGGGAATCCCAGCGGTTCGATCAGGTGCAGGTTAAAGCCGGTATTGGCACACAGGCGGATGATATTGCCGGTGTTGGGTGGAATTTCGGGTTCAAATAAAACGATGTTCAGCATGTTGCAGGCCCCTCGTGAACGAGGGGCGCAGGATAGCAAACTCTTACTGTTCTGTCTTAGTCGACAAACGTTGATGATGCAGCGGTAGCCACAGCACCAACCTCAGGCCGCCAAGCGGGCTGTCTTCGGCCTTCACCCAGCCGCGATGCTGGTTGACCGCCGCTTCGACGATCGCCAGGCCGAGGCCGGTGCCGCCGGATTCGCGGTCGCGCGCTTCATCGGTGCGGTAGAACGGACGGAAGATCTGCTCGCGGTCTTCGGCACTGACGCCGGGGCCGTC
Source organism: Serratia sp. SSNIH1 (assembly GCF_002935055.1). Lineage (NCBI taxonomy): Bacteria > Pseudomonadati > Pseudomonadota > Gammaproteobacteria > Enterobacterales > Yersiniaceae > Serratia > Serratia sp. SSNIH1. Next base: position 357,366 of record NZ_CP026383.1, on the reverse strand, counting down.
GTCGTCAACCTGGATGGTCACGCCCTGATTGTCGGCGCTGAACGCCACGGCAATGCGGGTGTGCGAATAACGCAGGGCATTGCGCACGATGTTTTCCAACGCGCTGTCCAGCGCACTCGCGTTGCCGAACAGCGTCCAAGGGCCGGGCGGCGCGGTGATCTCCAACTGCTTGCCCATCTGTTCCGCTTCGAAACGAGCATTGTCCAGCACGTCGGCCCACAGGTCGTTGGCCTTCAGCTGCTCGCGCGCCAGCTCGCCTTTTTGCTGCCCGCGCGACAGCGCCAGCAGATCGTTGATCATCGAATCCAGCCGCTGCGCTTCGGTTTCGATGCGCGCCAGCTCGTGGCCTTCACCATGGCGGCGGCGCATCAGCGCGGTGGCCAGCTGCAGGCGCGTCAGCGGCGTGCGCAGCTCGTGCGAGATGTCCGAGATCAGCCGTTGCTGCGCGTTCATCATGCGCTCCAGCGCGCTGACCATCTGGTTGAAGCTGGCGCCGGTGGCCAGAAACTCCTGCGGGCCGACCTCCAGTTCCGGATGCTGCTTCAGGTTGCCACGCGCCACGTCATCGGCGGCGTTCTTCAGCTTGCGCGCCGGTTTCGCCAGGCTCCAGGCCAGCCACAGCAGCAGCGGGGCGCTGATCAGCATGGTGACGATCAGCAGCAGCAGCGGCCGGTCGAACATCAGGTTGATGAAATCGGATTGCGGGCTGTTGGCGGGGCGGATCAGGTACAGCTGGTAGTTGTCTTCGCCGTCGCGTACCGCGAACGGCCCGACCAGCTCGACGCGGCCGTACTTTTTCTTCTTCGGATGATCTGAATTATCGGATTGGCCGATGAAGTTGCGGACGATCTGCATTTCATTGCGCTGCGCGCCGATCACCCGGCCTTCGCTGGTGACCAGCAGCAGGCGTTGGCCCGGTGGCGCCCATTTGTCGATGGCGCGGAACAGGCGGCGCCACCACATCAGATCGTTGGCCGGATCGTTTTGCAACTCGGCCTCGACGTGCTGTTCCAGCATCAACCCCTGCCGCTGCTCGCTGTCGAGCAGCGAGGTCATTTGGCGGGAGTCGAGCTTGGGCACCATCAGCACCAGCATTAGCACCAGGGCTAACGTGAACCAGAAAATGGCGAAGATGCGTGCCGTCAAACTGTTGATCATGTTGCAGATACCATCAAATAACCCCGCCCACGCAGGGTTTTGAACCACGGATGCCCGTCTTTGCGATCCGGCAGCTTACGCCGCAGGTTGGAAATGTGCATGTCGATGGCGCGATCGAACGGGGTCAGGCGTTTGCCCAGCACTTCCTGGCTCAGCAGTTCGCGCGACACAACCTGGCCGAGATGCTGCGCCAGCAGGTAAAGCAGGGTGAATTCGGTGCCGGTCAGATCCAGTACCTGGCCGTCGAAGCTGGCCTCCTGGCGGCCGGGGTTGAGCTGCAGGCCATCGACGTCCAGCGTCGGGGCGCCGCTGTCGACCTGCTGCTGCTGTTCGCTCCAGTTGGAACGGCGCAGAATGGCGCGAATGCGCGCGACCAGTTCGCGATCGTTGAAGGGTTTCGGCAGATAATCATCGGCGCCCAGCTCCAGGCCCAGCACGCGGTCCAGTTCGCTGCCGCGCGCGGTCAGCATGATGACCGGCGTCTGGTGATGTTGGCGCAGTTCTTTCAGCGTATCGATGCCGTTTTTCTTCGGCATCATGATGTCGAGCAGCAGCAGATCGACGGAGCTGTCCAGCAGCGACAACGCCTGCTCGCCATCGTGCGCGACGACGATATTAAAACCTTCCATTTCAAGCAGTTCTTTTAACAGCGAGGTTAACTCGCGGTCGTCGTCAACTAACAGAATCTTGTTCATTATGATTTACCTCCAGACGCAAAATACGTCATCAACTGTTGCCATTCCATGACTTTACGTAGTTTTACATGCACTGACGCAGGTTTTCAGGTGTAGCGGTACACTGCTCCTCGTTGATTCGCAAAGTGAGAAAGCTTGAGGAGTTGAAATGCGTAAGGTGACCGCATTAGTTATGGCATCACTGCTGGCAATTGGTTCGACCGCTGCCTTCGCTGCCGACACTATACCGGACACAGCCCAACCTCCCGGCAACGACGCGATGACCCGAATACCCGGCCAGCACCATATGTTCGACGGTGTCAGCCTCAGTGAACAGCAGCGCCAGCAAATGCGCGATTTGATGCGCCAGGCCCGGCACGATCTGCCTGGTGTCAATGTAGCTGAAATGGAAGCCATGCATAAACTGGTGACCGCAGAGAAATTTGACGAAGCCGCCGTGTATGCCCAGGCGGAAAAGATGGCCCAACAGCAGGTCAAGCGCCAGGTCGAAATGGCCCGGGTGCGCAACCAAATGTATAACCTGCTGACGCCAGAGCAAAAAAGTGTTTTAGACCAGAAACATCAGCAGCGTATGCAGCAGATGGAGCAACAAATTTCTGGTTTGCAACAAGCTTCTGCCCAGAAGTGAAGTACGACTGAGTAGTCCCCTGTTTTTCCTTGCCATAGACACCATCCCTGTCTTCCCCGCCATGATGGCGGGGTTTTTTTTATCCGACATTTCGCTATATTGAGCGCCACACCTTTTGACCGGGATCCCTTCATGGAACAGCGCTATGCACGCATGGTAAAGTCCGCTGCGTTAGCCGCTACCGCACTGGCGTCGTCGCTGCTGTTGATCAAAATCGTCGCCTGGTACCACACCGGTTCGGTCAGCCTGCTGGCGGCGCTGGTGGATTCGCTGGTCGATATTGCCGCCTCGCTGACCAACCTTCTGGTGGTGCGCTATTCGCTGCAGCCGGCCGATGCCGAGCACACCTTTGGCCACGGCAAAGCGGAGTCGCTGGCGGCGCTGGCGCAAAGCATGTTTATTTCCGGCTCCGCCCTGTTTCTGTTCCTCACCGGCTTCCAGCATTTGTATGCGCCGCAAACGCTGCGCGATCCCGGCGTTGGGGTCGTCGTGACGGTGATCGCGTTGATCAGCACACTGATTCTGGTCACCTATCAACGTTGGGTGGTCAGAAAAACGCGCAGCCAGGCGGTGCGCGCAGATATGCTGCATTATCAGTCAGATGTCATGATGAATGGTGCTATTCTTATCGCTCTTGGGCTAAGCTGGTACGGCTTCCAGCGGGCGGACGCGCTGTTCGCGCTGGGCATCGGCGTTTACATCCTGTATAGCGCGCTGTGCATGGGCTACGAAGCGGTGCAGTCGCTGCTGGATCGGGCGTTGCCGGATGACGAACGCCAGGCGATTATCGAGGTGGTTTCCTCTTGGCCCGGGGTGAAAGGCGCGCACGATCTGCGCACGCGGCAGTCGGGGCCGACGCGTTTCATCCAGCTGCATCTGGAGATGGAGGACACGCTGCCGCTGCGTGAGGCGCATCGGTTGGCCGATCAGGTGGAACAGGCGTTGCGGCACCGTTTTGCGGGGGCGGACGTCATCATTCACCTGGATCCGTGCTCCGTGGTGCCGCCGGGTAGGCAGGGGCATTGGGAGCTATAATCAGATAGAGGCACAGATCGAAGTATTATCATGAATATCTGAGTTAGCTCAGCGTGCCATGCGGTGTTTTTACCGTTATATTGCGTGACTTGAATCAATTCAGCTGGGTGTTTTTGATATAATATCCAGCAATAAGCCGTAAAGCTGGTTTTCTGCAGCCGGAGAGGTTTCAAGACGATCGGCGGAGACAGAATTCTTAAGAAATTGCATCTACACAGTTCAGAGGTAGTCATGATCAAGAAAATCGGTGTACTGACGAGCGGCGGTGATTCGCCGGGTATGAACGCTGCAATCCGCGGCGTTGTGCGTTCTGCGCTTTCAGAAGGTCTGGAAGTTTTTGGTATTTACGATGGCTACCTTGGCTTGTACGAAGATCGCATGGAGCAGCTGGACCGCTATAGCGTGTCCGACATGATCAACCGCGGCGGCACCTTCCTCGGTTCGGCCCGCTTCCCGGAGTTCAGGGATGAAAACGTGCGCGCCAAGGCGATTGAAAACCTGAAGAATCGCGGCATCGACGCGCTGGTGGTGATCGGCGGCGACGGTTCCTACATGGGCGCCAAACGCCTGACGGAAGAAGGCTTCCCGTGCATCGGTCTGCCGGGCACCATCGATAACGACGTTGCCGGCACCGACTACACCATCGGTTACTTCACCGCGCTGGAAACCGTGGTGGAAGCGATCGACCGCCTGCGCGATACCTCCTCTTCGCACCAGCGTATCTCCATCGTGGAAGTGATGGGCCGTTACTGCGGCGATCTGACGCTGGCGGCGGCGATTGCCGGCGGTTGCGAATTCATCGTGCTGCCTGAAATCGAATTCAACCGCGAAGATCTGGTGTGCGAAATCAAGGCCGGTATCGCCAAGGGTAAAAAACACGCCATCGTGGCGATCACCGAGCACATCTGCGACATCGATGAGCTGGCGCGCCACATCGAGCAGGAAACCAAGCGTGAAACCCGCGCCACCGTGCTGGGCCACATTCAACGCGGCGGTTCGCCGGTTGCCTACGATCGCATCCTGGCCTCGCGCATGGGCGCCTACGCCATCGAGCTGCTGCTGCAGGGCTACGGCGGCCGCTGCGTCGGTATCCAGAACGAAAAAATGGTGCACCACGACATCATCGACGCGATCGAAAACATGAAGCGTCCGTTCAAGGGCGACTGGCTGGAAACGGCGAAAAAACTGTACTGATACGCCGCTCACCGCACGACAGAAAAGCCTCCGCTCGCGGGGGCTTTTTTATGCCCGTCGGCGATATATTCCGGAATCATCTATCCCAAAATTTTTTATTCTTTAATTGCCGGGAAAGTTTCTGGCAGGCTCTGATGCTAAATCAACCGATTGAGGTTGCGCTTAATTTTCTGGGAGAGCCTGTCGATGCGTAAATGGGGTGTAGGTCTGACATTGGTGCTGTTGGCGTCCGGCGCCATGGCGAAGGATATTCAATTGCTGAACGTGTCCTACGATCCGACGCGTGAGTTCTATCAGGCTTACAACACGGCATTCAGCAAGCACTATCAGGCGGAAACCGGCGACAAGGTGACGGTGCGCCAGTCGCATGGCGGCTCCGGCAAACAGGCGACTTCGGTGATCAACGGTATCGAGGCCGACGTGGTGACGCTGGCATTGGCCTATGACGTCGACGCCATCGCCGAACGCGGGCGTATCGAGAAAGACTGGATCAAACGCCTGCCGGACAACTCGGCGCCTTACACCTCGACCATCGTCTTCCTGGTGCGCAAAGGCAACCCGAAACAAATTCACGACTGGCCCGATTTGCTCAAGCCGGGCGTGTCGGTGATCACCCCGAACCCGAAAACCTCCGGCGGTGCCCGCTGGAACTACCTGGCCGCCTGGGGCTACGCGTTGCACCACAACAACAACGATAAGGTCAAGGCGCAGGAGTTCGTCAAAAACCTGTACAAGAACGTCGAAGTGCTGGATTCCGGCGCGCGCGGCTCGACCAACACCTTCGTTGAGCGCGGCATCGGCGACGTACTGATCGCCTGGGAAAACGAAGCGTTGCTGGCGGAGAAAGAGCTGGGCAAAGACAAGTTCGAGATTATCACCCCGAGTGAATCGATCCTGGCCGAACCGACGGTGTCGGTAGTGGATAAGGTGGTCGATAAACGCGGTACCCGCGATGTGGCGACCGCCTACCTGAAGTATCTGTATTCGCCGGAAGGGCAGACCATCGCGGCACAGCACTATTACCGTCCGCGCGATGCGGCGGTGGCGGCCAAGTTCGCCGGGCAGTTCCCACAGCTGAAGCTGTTCACCGTGGATGACACCTTCGGCGGCTGGACCGAAGCGCAGAAGGTGCACTTCGCCACCGGCGGCGTGTTCGATGAGATCAGCAAACGCTGATGCCGGCTGAGCGGCAATAAAAAACCCCGGCAAGCCGGGGTTTTTTTATGGCAAGCCTAAGGCAATCAGGCTTTTTTCGCTGCGGCAGCGGCTTTGACGATCACGGCGAAAGCGTCGGCTTTCAGCGAGGCGCCGCCAACCAGCGCGCCGTCGATGTCCGGCTGAGAGAACAGCTCTGCGGCGTTCTTGTCGTTCACCGAGCCGCCGTACTGGATGATGATTTCAGCGGCAACCGCGGCATCGTGTTTGGCGATGTGGTCACGGATAAATTTGTGCACGGCCTGCGCTTGCGCAGGGGTAGCGGACTTACCGGTACCGATGGCCCAGACCGGCTCATAGGCGATCACGGTGCCTTTCATCGCCGGTGCGCCCAGCGTTTTCAGCACGGCGTCGATCTGGCGCGCGCACACTTCTTCAGTTTTGCCCGCAGCGTTTTCCGCTTCGGTTTCACCGATGCACAGCACCGGGATCAGGCCGGCTTCTTTCAGCACGGCGAATTTCTCGGCGATGACTTCGTCGCTTTCTTTGTGGTAGGTGCGACGCTCGGAGTGGCCGATGATGATGTACTGGGCACCGACGTCTTTCAGCATGTTGGCGGAAACTTCACCGGTGAAGGCGCCGGACAGGTTAACGTCCACGTTCTGCGCGCCCAGCGCGATGCGGCTGCCGGCCAGCGCGTGCTTGGCCTGATCCAGATACATCACCGGCGGGGCGATGGCGACGCCACAGCCGTCAACGCTGCTCAGCTCATTGCGCAGGCCGGCGATCAGTTCGTTGACCATGTGGGTGCTGCCGTTAAGCTTCCAGTTACCCATAACTAATGGATGACGCATGTTTTTTTCCTCCAACTAGAAAACGCGAGAGTCGAAATGACAACTGCCGGACCGGCAGTTTACCTGCCCAACAGTATAGAGATCATTAAGCGCGAAGGCTTTGCTTTTCGTCATTAAATGCCGCGCCGTTACGGCTCGGAAAGCGCCAGCTTAATCGGTTCAACCGCGAAGGTTACGCCTTTATCGCCGTTGTCCGAGACGACATAGCGAATGGCGCCGACCTGCTGTTGGTAAAAGCGCGACCCTTTGCCTTTTTCCAGCAGGTTGTTCACCTTGTTCTGGCTCTGTTCCACCGTCAACGCCGGTTCGAACTGGCGCATCAGCGCCGCCATATAGCTGATGGCGATGGCACGCGCGGCTTTTTCTTCATTGGCCTGCTGCAGCGGCAGGTGAGTGATCTGCAACGTTTTGATTTTACCGGTGCCTTTCTCCAGCGCGGTGGAGGCGTACAGGTTTTCGTTGAGTTTGCTGGCGGCGCGCGTCAGCAGCGGCGAATCGTCTTCGGTGGCGGGAATGGCGCGGAATTCGCCAATCGGCAGCTTCGGGTTATCGCGGTTGTATTTTTCGCGGAATTTGACCACCGTCAGATCGAACGTCGGTGCCCCGGCCAGCAGGTAAGGTGCGGCGGGCGTCGCATCGGCGGGCGGCGGATCGGCCCAGGCGCTGGCGGCCACCTGCAGCAGGCAGGCGATGACGAGGGTTTTTCTCAGCATGGCGTATGGCATCAAGGACAAAGATGGCTCCGATTAAAGCGATAACCTGCGGGGCTTGTCAAAGATCCCACGCCATTATCGGTTCGCTGACGAGAAAGCTGTGCGGCGCACCGCGTTATGCGAGGCGGAAAACTCGGCCCGGCAGCGCCTATGTTACACTGCGGCGCAGAATATGGGCAGGCTTAGAGCGCAGGAATCGATGACGTTACAACAGTGGTGTTTTTCTTTTAGGGGCCGCATCGGGCGGCGCGACTTCTGGATTTGGATGGGGCTGTGGTTGGCGCTGATGGCAGCGGCGTTTACGCTGGCCAATTATCAGCTGGTCGCCATCCAATCCATCGCCTTCTTTATCGTGGCGCTGCTGTGGCCGACGGCGGCGGTGCTGGTCAAGCGCCTGCACGATCGCAACAAGGCCGGCTGGTGGGCGCTGCTGCTGATCCTGGCGTGGATGCTGGCGGCGGGGAACTGGCAGATGCTGGCGCCGATCTGGCAATGGGGCGTCGGGCGTTTCATTCCGACGCTGATTATCGTGATGATGATGATCGATCTGGGTGCCTTCGTCGGCACGCCGGGAGATAACCGGTTCGGTCCGGAAGCCGAACCGGTGAAGTTCCGCTGACCCTCGCCGGGTTACCAGTAGTGTTCGCTGGTGATGTGGCCCGGCTTGCGGCGCAGGTGCTTGCGCATCTGGCGGTGGTCTTTCAGCGTTTGCTGGGTATCCCGCACCATTTGCGGGTTGCCGCACAGCATCACGTGGCTGGTTTCGGCGTCGATAGTCAAACCGATCGCCGCTTCCAGCCGGCCGTCCTCGATCAGCGCCGGCACACGGCCGGTCAATGAGCCTGGCGCCTCTTCGCGGCTGACGACGGTCTGGATACGCAGCTTGCCGTTGTAGCGTTGCTGCAGTTGCTGCATCAGCGGCAGGTAGCTCAGGTCACGCGCAAAGCGCGCGGCGTGCACTAGCACCAGGTTGTTGAAGCGCTCCAGGCCGGCGCCCTGCTGCAGAATCGACAAATAGGGGCCGATGGCGGTGCCGGTCGCCAGCATCCATAGCGTATCGCAGTCGGGCACCTCGTCCAGCACGAAGAAGCCGGCCGCTTCTTTGGTTACCATCACGTCCGAGCCCGGCTGCAGCTGGCTGAGGCGCGGGCTCAGTTTGCCTTCCGGCACGGTGACCAGATAGAACTCCAGATTGGCGTCGTCGGGGGCATTGACGTAGGAGTAGGCGCGTTGCACCCGTTCGCCGTCGATCTCCAGCGCCAGCTTGGCAAATTGCCCGGCGGTGAAAGGATCGATGGGGGCATTGACCACCAGGCTGAGCAGCCCGTCGGTCCATTGTTTTACCTGCGTAACCTTGCCGTTTACCCATTCAGCCATACTCTAAAGCTCCCGTGGTCGAATCAAATAAGCACAATGTCGTGAGCCGGAAATGGCGTGCGCGGTGCGCTCTACCCGGTAGTCGTTGCCGAACAGGCGGTGAAACAGCTGCAGCTCGGAATTGCACAGGCTGCTGCAGCTGGAACCGGCCACGCCAATCGGGCAGTGGTTTTCCACCAACAGCGCGCCGTGCGGGTGGTCGAACAATTCGGCCATGTAACCGTCGTGTTGCCTCAGGCGCACCAGGCGGGCTAACCGGTCCTGATGGCTGCGCTCGGCGGACAGCTCTTCGGCATAACGCAGATAAAGCTGCTCTTCGCGCGCGCTGAGCAACGGTTCCACCCCGGCGCCGCCAAACAGCTGCAGCGCGGATGCCCGCAGCCGCTCCTGATCGGCGGCGGCAAAGGCGTGCCCTCGCTCGGTCAGTGACCAGTAGCGCGTCGGGCGGCCGACCTTGCTGCGCGCTTCTTCGTAACAAACCAACTCACGTTTTTCCAGGGATTGCAGATGTTGTCGGATGCCCATCGGCGTGATGTCCAGACGCTCTGCCAGCATTTTGGCCGAGTGCGGGCCGAGAGCTTTTAACTGCAATAAAATCAGCTCAGGTGTTTTCATGAACCAAATCCCTATGGTGTTATTTTATTTCAAGTTGGTGAAAAGAATTATCGATTAAATGCTAAAGCGCGGCTACTGCAAGGGCGCTATTTTTAACTCCAAAGCGTTAGGCGTACAGTTTAATTTACGAGCCTGGTCGGGTTTGCTGCCAGTGTGACCTGGATCAATATCTGCCTGAAACTCGCTAAAAAAATCAGATTTGATTAGTTTATGCCGCCATAGAGGGCTGCTCGCCGTTCTGGCTGCTGCAACGGCCATACCGGGACGCTGTGACGAGTTGAAACGTTAACGAAGATAATGAGAAAACTAGAGAATTTTCACCTGCTGGTGATGCTTATCCTGTTGGTCGCCGTCGGCCAGATGGCGCAAACCATTTATGTTCCCGTGATTGCTGATATCGCCCACGATCTGTCGGTTCGCACCGGCGCCGTGCAACGGGTGATGGCGGCATATCTGCTGACCTACGGTTTCTCCCAGCTGATTTACGGGCCGATATCGGACCGTATCGGGCGTCGTCCGGTGATCCTGACCGGCATGATGATCTTCCTGGTCGGTGCGCTGGGCGCGCTGCTGTCCACCAACCTGACGATGCTGGTCGCCGCCAGCGCGATTCAGGGCATGGGCACCGGCGTGGCGGGCGTGATGGCGCGCACCATGCCGCGCGATCTGTATGCCGGCACCGCGCTGCGCTACGCCAACAGCCTGCTGAACATGGGGATTCTGGTTAGCCCGCTGTTGGCGCCGGTGATCGGCGGCGCATTGGCGATGGTGTTCGGCTGGCGCGCCTGTTACGCCTTCCTGCTGGCGCTGTGCGCCTGCGTCGCCTTCGCCATGTTTCGCTGGTTGCCGGAGACCCGCCCGGTGCAGACGGAAAAACGCCGCATGCTGGCCAGCTTCCGCCAGCTGCTGGGCGACAGCACCTTCAGCTGCTATCTGGTGATGCTGATCGGCGCGCTGGCGGGGATTGCGGTATTCGAGGCCAGCTGTGGCGTGTTGATGGGCGGCGTGTTGGGGCTGAGCGGCCTGACCGTCAGCATCCTGTTCATTCTGCCGATCCCGGCGGCGTTTTTCGGCGCCTGGTACGCCGGGCGCGACGGCAAGACCTTCCACACCCTTATGTGGCATTCGGTGATTAGCTGCCTGCTGGCGGGGGCGATGATGTGGATCCCGGGCTGGTTCGGCGTGATGAACATCTGGACGCTGATCGTGCCGGCCGCGCTGTTCTTCTTCGGCGCCGGCATGCTGTTCCCGCTGGCCACCACCGGGGCGATGGAGCCGTTCCCTTACCTGGCCGGCGCGGCGGGCGCGCTGGTGGGCGGCATGCAGAACATGGGATCGGGTCTCGCGACCTGGCTTTCTGCCATGCTGCCGCAAACCGGGCAGTTCAGCCTCGGATTGCTGATGTTCGCGATGGCGCTGCTGATCCTGCTGTGCTGGTGGCCGCTGTCCAACCGGATGCAACATCAGGGGCATACCGCATAACCCTCTTCCTGAACCGGCGCAGGCCTTAGTCTTGCAAGACGACTAAGGTCCTGCCGCCGGTTTGACCCAGGTTATTACTGCGCTGAGGCGATCGGCATACACTTTACCGACAGTATTTTTCCGGGTTATTCGCTATGTCATCACTGCAGTTCATTCAACGTGTTCCCGTCGGCTTCTTTGGGATGGTTCTGGGGGTTTTCGGCCTCGGCAGCGCCTGGCGATACGCCGCCACGCTCGGCTATGGGCCCGGCTGGCTGGGTGAGTCGCTCATCTTTCTCGGCAGTGCTATCTGGCTGGCGTTGGCGCTGATCTATCTCTGCCGCTGCCTGATTGACCCACGCGCGGTGCGTGACGAGTTTCGCAACAACACTCAGTTCAGTTTTATCAGCCTGCTTCCGGCAGGCGGCGTGTTGGTGTCCATCGGTCTGCACCCCTACAGCCTGCCGCTGGCGAATGGGCTGATGGTCGCGGGCTCCGTCGGCCAGCTCATCTTCTCGGCCTGGCGCTGTGCGCCGTTGTGGCGCGGCGAGTTCGCGTCGGAGGCCACGACGCCGGGATTCTACCTGCCGACGGTGGCCGCTAACTTTATCTGCGCGATGGCGTTTGGCACCGCCGGCCACCCTGATATCGGCATGATGTTTCTTGGCGCCGGTTTGATTTCATGGCTGACCCTCGAACCCGCCATCATCCACCGTCTGCGTACCAAAGCCGCGCTGCCGGCCGCCGCCCGCGGCGTTATCGGTATTCAGCTGGCTCCGGCTTTTGTCGCCTGCTACGCGTGGTTATGCGTCAATGGCAACGACTTCGATACGTTCGCCTTAATCCTGTTGGGCTACGGCCTGCTGCAGCTGTTTTTTATGTTCAGGTTGGTGCGTTGGTTTTTTGCCGGTGGCTTCAGCCCGGGCATGTGGGCTTTCTCGTTCGGCTTATCGGCGATGGCGAACGCGTCGCTGCGGTTGTTGCAGAGCCAGCGCGGGGCAGATATGCAAGTGCTGGCCTGGGGGCTGTTCGCGTTGGCTAACCTGCTGCTCATCGGCCTGATGGTGAAGACGCTGTGGCTGCTGTTGCGTGGGAAACTGCTGCCCGCCAAAACGCCGGTGGCGGGATGAACCCGCCCTCAGCGGCTGCTGGGGGCGGTCTCCTGTCGGCTTACAGCAAAAACTCGTGCAGCGCCGGGTCTTTGCGATCCAGATAGTGGGTCGAACGGATGCGGCGGATGGTGCGTGACTTGCCGCGGATCAGCAGGGTTTCGGTCGTGGCCATGTTGCCCTGGCGGCTGATGCCCTCCAGCAGATCGCCCTTGGTGATGCCGGTGGCGGAGAAGATCACGTTGTCGTTGCGCGCCATCTGGTCCATGCGCAGCACCTGACCGGCCTCGATACCCATTTCCCGGCAGCGCGCCAGCTCCTGTTCGCCGATGCGGCGGTTCTCGGCGCTGTCGCCTTTCACCTCATGGCGCGGCAGCAAACGCGCCTGCATGTCGCCGTCCAGCGCGCGGATCACCGCGGCTGAGATCACCCCTTCCGGCGCGCCGCCGATGCCATACATCACATCGACCTCGCTTTCCGGCATGCAGGTGAGAATGGAGGCCGCCACGTCGCCGTCAGGAATGGCGAACACCCGCACGCCCAGCTGTTGCATCTGCGCGATGACGCCGTCGTGGCGCGGTTTGGCCAAGACGATCACCGTCAGCTGCGACAGCGGTTTGCCCAGCTGTGCGGCGACGTTCTGCAGATTCTCCGCCAGCGGCAGGTCGAGATCGATGGCGCCGCGCGCCGCCGGGCCGACCACCAGCTTCTCCATGTACATGTCCGGTGCGTGCAGGAAGGTGCCGCGATCGCCCACCGCCAATACGGCCAACGCATTGGACTGGCCCATGGCGGTCATGCGGGTGCCTTCGATCGGATCGACCGCGATGTCGACCGCGTCGCCCTGGCCGGTGCCGACCTGTTCGCCGATATACAGCATCGGTGCTTCGTCGATCTCGCCTTCGCCGATCACGATGCGGCCATCGATATCCACTTTGTTGAGCATGATGCGCATGGCGTGGACCGCCGCACCGTCGGCGGCGTTCTTGTCGCCGCGTCCCAGCCATTTGTAGCCCGCCAGCGCGGCGGCTTCGGTAACGCGGGAAAATTCGATGGCTAATTCACGTTTCATGGCAAACCTGTCAGTGAGAAAGGGAAGAAAATATCGGCAAAGTCTATCACAGCGTGGTGGCGGCGGGGCGGAGCAAAAAAAAGCGCCGCCCGCAGGCAGCGCTTGTTGGAGAAACGGCAGCTTCGGGATTACTCGTGATCTTCCCATGCCTGAGCACGAGCCACCGCTTTTTTCCAGCCGCTGTAGCGGTAGTTGCGTTCGGTGGTTTCGATGCTTGGGCGGAATTCGCGCTCAATCACCGCTTTGCTCTTCACTTCATCCAGATCGTTCCAGTAGCCGATGGCCAGGCCTGCCAGGAACGCGGCACCCAGCGCCGTCGATTCACGCACTTCAGGACGCTCTACGCGGGTGCCGAGGATATCGGACTGGAACTGCATCAGGAAGTTGTTGGCGACCGCGCCGCCGTCCACGCGCAGCGATTGCAGGCGGGTGTTGGCGTCGGCCTGCATGGCGTCCAGCACGTCACGGGTCTGGAAGGCGATGGATTCCAGCGTGGCGCGGATGATGTGGTTGCTGTTGGCGCCACGGGTCAGGCCGAAGATGGCGCCGCGGGCATACGGATCCCAGTAAGGGGCGCCCAGGCCGGTGAAGGCCGGCACCACATAGACGCCGTTGCTGTCTTTCACCTTGGTGGCGAAGTATTCGGAGTCGGCGGCGTCGCTGATCAGTTTCAGCTCATCGCGCAACCACTGGATAGACGCACCGCCGATGAACACTGCGCCTTCCAGCGCATAGTTCACTTCGCCGCGCGGGCCGCAGGCGATGGTGGTCAGCAGGCCGTTTTTCGAGCGTACCGCTTCTTTGCCGGTGTTCATCAGCAGGAAGCAGCCGGTGCCGTAGGTGTTCTTCGCCATGCCCGGTTGAACGCACAGCTGGCCGTACAGCGCTGCCTGCTGGTCACCGGCGATACCGGCGATAGGAATACGCGTGCCGCCTTTACCGCCGATGTTGGTCTGGCCGTACACCTCGGAGGAAGGACGGACTTTCGGCAGCATGGCGTGCGGGATATCCAGCACTTCCAGCATGCGCTCATCCCAGTCCAGCTCGTGGATGTTGAACATCATGGTGCGTGAGGCGTTGGTGTAATCGGTAACGTGTACGCGCCCCTGGGTCATTTTCCACACCAGCCAGGTATCGACGGTGCCGAACAGCAGTTCGCCGCGCTTGGCGCGCTCGCGGGCGCCTTCGACGTTGTCCAGGATCCACTTCACCTTGGTGCCGGAGAAGTACGGGTCAACCACCAGGCCGGTGTTGTGACGGATGTACTCTTCCAGCCCGTCGCGCTTGAGCTTCTCGCAGATGTCGGCGGTGCGGCGGCACTGCCAGACGATGGCGTTGTAAATTGGCTTGCCGGTCTCTTTTTCCCAGACGATGGTGGTTTCGCGCTGGTTGGTGATGCCAATGCCGGCGATCTGATCGGAATTGATGTCGGCTTTCGCCAGCACTTCTACCAGCGTCGAGCTTTGCGACGCCCAGATCTCCATCGGGTCGTGCTCAACCCAGCCGGCCTTTGGATAGATCTGCGGGAATTCGCGCTGCGATACCGCAACGATGTTGGCGTCGTGATCGAGCACGACGGCGCGTGAGCTGGTGGTCCCTTGGTCGAGTGCGACAATGTATTTTTTTTCTACAGTCATGGTAATTATCCTGCTGTTGTTAACCGTGTAAAACTGCACCCATCACGCTTTGCGCTGCTGGGTCTTGGCATCAGGCTCTTCTTCCGTCACGCAGACGTCGCACGGCAGGTGGCGGCCAATCAGCGCGCGGTAACCGAAAGCGCCCAGGCCACAGCCGACGATAGGGGCGAAGATCGGCACCAGGAAGTACGGGATGTCGCGTGCGCCGGTGAAGGCGACTTTGCCCCAGCCGGCCAGGTAGGCGAACAGTTTCGGCCCGAAGTCACGCGCCGGGTTCAACGCAAAGCCGGTCAATGGTCCCATGGAGGCGCCGATCACGGCAATCAGAATACCGATCAGCAGCGGGGCCAGCGGGCCGCGCGGAATGCCGTTGCCGTCGTCGGTCAGTGCCAGGATCAGGCACATCAGAATGGCGGCGATCACCGTTTCTACCAGGAAGGCCTGGCCGACGGAGATGTGCGCGTTAGGGTAAGTCGAGAAGATGCCCGCCAGTTCGAGGCTTTCGTTGCTGCCGCGCACCATGTGGTGAGCCGCTTCGAAGTCGAAGAACAGGTTGTAGTACAGCCCATAGACCAGGGCAGCGGCGCAGAAGGCACCGGCGACCTGCGCAATGATGTAAGGCACCACTTTGCGCCCGTCGAAGCAGGCGAACAGCCACAGAGCGAGAGTGACCGCAGGGTTGAGATGCGCGCCGGAAATGGCGGCGGTTAGATAGATGGCCATGGCGACGCCCAGGCCCCAAATGATGCTGATTTCCCACTGGCCGAAGCTGGCGCCCGCCAGTTTCAGCGCGGCAACGCAGCCTACGCCAAAGAAGATCAGCAGCGCCGTGCCGAGGAACTCGGCGATGCACTGGCCTTTTAATGTCGGACTGGTGGTTTGGCTCATAATGTTGTTGTCCTGCAAAACGGCGGTTGTTGGTTTATAGGCTCAGTTGGGTATACATCCGGCCTATGGGCACAGTTTTTTTTCATCTCGTCCAATTATTGAATAAGGACGTGATGTAAATTTATCGTTAACGAACATAAACGAGAAATAGCGAAATCAAAATGTGTGTGGCGCGTCATAAAATTGAGCGATTTCGCGTCGTTTAGTGTTCTTTCTGAGCCATAAAAGTGTGATCTGACCAGTGGTTTGGCGAGGGTTGTTAACAACTCGCGGCGGTGGCGGCGGGGATTTTCAGTTTTTGCTGATGGTGGGGGCAGGAAAATTGCAACAGACTGCGCGATGATCCGGTATGTTGCTAGACAGGCGGAGACTGGCTACTTACAATCGTTTTTAACGAATCGAGACTGGCGCGCCTTCCGTAACGGCGCGCGTCACTGAGCGCGATGCAATATTCGCAGTAGCTGCAGCCGACGTTGCGGCCGCTACTTATAGATGTACGCCTTGCTATCATGAGGGGACTGAAGCATGTCATTTGAAGTATTTGAGAAACTGGAAGCAAAAGTACAGCAGGCGATTGATACCATCACCTTGTTGCAGATGGAAATTGAAGAGCTGAAAGACAAAAACAACTCTCTGTCGCAGGAAGTTCAGGCTGCCTCCGGCAACCACGAAGCGCTGGTGCGCGAAAACCAACAGCTGAAAGAAGAACAGCACGTATGGCAAGATCGCCTGCGTGCTCTGCTGGGCAAAATGGAAGAGGTCTGATTCCTCACGCCATGCAGCAACGAAAAGGGCGCCTTAGGCGCCCTTTTTCATGACCGAAAATCACTCGATGTCGAGCGGGTCTTCGGAGAGGATGATGCCGGTGTTGTCGGCATACAGGTGATCGCCGGAGAAGAAGGTGACGCCACCGAAGTTGACGCGGATATCGCTTTCGCCCACGCCTTCGCTCACGGCACCCACCGGGATCGCCGCCATTGCCTGAATGCCGATGTCGAGCTCTTCCAGATCGTCCACCTGACGCACCGCGCCGTACACCACGATGCCTTCCCATTCGTTCTGGGCGGCCAGGCGCGCCAGTTCGGCGTTGATCAGCGCCCGGCGAACCGAACCGCCGCCGTCGACCAACAGCACGCGGCCGCGGCCGTTTTCTTCAAGCAGATCGAACAACAGGCCGTTATCCTCAAAGCATTTCACCGTGGTGATCTGCCCGCCAAATGAAGTACGCCCGCCAAAATTGGAGAACAGAGGTTCAACAACGTTCACCTCTTCATGATAGATGTCGCAAAGTTCGGAAGTATCGTATTTCATAGGATTTTACGTCTGTTTGCCGCTGGAATGTTCAGTATATCCCTTTATTCGCCCTGTTGGCAAAATCATCAGTTTTTAACTGAGCGCCACGCCGATGGCGAACAGCAGGTTGGCCAGCAACGCCGCCTTGACCATGTGTTCCAGCATCGGCCGCATGCCGACCGGCGTCGGATCGCGCAGCACGCGCAGGCCGTGGCGCACCAACAGCGGGATCGCCAGCACGAACAGCCAGCCCCACGGGCTGTGGAGATTGAACAGTGTAAACAGCGCGAAACACAGCACCGCGCCGCCGAGCAGTAGGGCATGGTAAATGCGCGCCTTGTGCGGGCCGAGACGCACCGCCAGCGTGTTCTTACCGTTCTCGCGATCGCTCTCGATATCGCGCAGATTGTTGATGTTGAGCACCGCCGTCGCCAGCAGGCCACAGGCGGTGGCCGGCAGCATCACGACGCTGTCGAAGGTGTGCGTTTGTAAATAGTAGGTGCCGGCCACGCTCAGCCAGCCGAAGAACACCAGCACCGAGATGTCACCCAGCCCCAAATACCCGTAGGGCTTATTGCCGACGGTATAGGTGATGGCCGCCACGATAGACAGCCCGCCCAGCACCAGGAAGCCTACTACGTCGCTGGGTTGCTCGCAGGCGACGGCGATCAGCGAACAGCCGGCGAGGGCGATCAGCACCACCGTCACCACCAGCGCCCGTTTCATCTGCGCCTGGGTGATCATGCCTTTTTGCATGCCGCGCAACGGCCCGATGCGATCTTCTTTATCGCTGCCTTTGACCGCATCGCCGTAGTCGTTCGCCAGGTTGGAGAGGATCTGCAGCAGGCCGGCGGTCAACAGCGCCAGCAGCGCCACTTCAGGTTTCAGGCTGCCGTGCCAGGCGGCGATGGCCGAGCCGACCACGATGGAGGCAAAGGCCAGCGGCAGGGTGCGGGGGCGTAGACTTTCCAGCCAGGCGGAGATCGGGGTGGTGGAGGTTGATGAGCTCATGTTTCGCTTCTGTCAGTGAGTTGCGGTGTCCGTTAGAAATAATTGTGGGAGGCAATGCCTCCCACACAGATGACTGACAAGACAATGATTGAGCGATTATAGGATAAAACGACTCAAATCTTCATCCGCCACCAGTTCATCCAGATGACTGCGCACGTAATCCGCATCAATTGTAATGGATTGGCCATTAATTTCACTCGCATCGTAGGAAATATCTTCCATCAGACGTTCCAGCACGGTGTGCAGACGACGCGCGCCGATGTTCTCGGTGCTTTCGTTGACCTGCCACGCGGCTTCGGCGATGCGGCGGATGCCGTCGGCGGTGAACTCGATGTTGACGCCTTCGGTGCCCATCAGCGCTTTGTACTGCTCGGTCAGCGACGCGCTCGGCTCGGTCAGGATGCGCTCGAAGTCTTCGGTGGTCAGCGCCTGCAGCTCAACGCGGATCGGCAGACGGCCCTGCAGTTCCGGGATCAGATCCGACGGATTGGCGGTCTGGAACGCGCCGGAAGCGATGAACAGGATGTGGTCGGTCTTCACCATACCGTGCTTGGTCGACACGGTGCAGCCTTCCACCAGCGGCAGCAGATCGCGCTGCACGCCTTCGCGCGAGACGTCCGGGCCGGAGCTCTGGCCGCCGCGCTTACAGATTTTGTCGATCTCGTCGATAAACACGATGCCGTGCTGTTCAACCGCTTCGATCGCCTGCTCTTTCAGCTCTTCCGGGTTCACCAGCTTGGCGGCTTCTTCTTCCACCAGCAGCTTGAAGGCTTCTTTGATCTTCACCTTGCGCGGCTTTTGCTTCTGGCCGCCGAGGTTCTGGAACATCGACTGCAGCTGGTTGGTCATCTCTTCCATGCCCGGAGGCGCCATGATTTCCACGCCCATCGGCGCCGCGGCCAGATCGATTTCGATCTCTTTGTCGTCCAGCTGGCCTTCGCGCAGTTTCTTGCGGAATGCCTGGCGAGCGGCAGACGGCTCCTGATGCTCTTCCGGCTGGCCCCAGTTATTCTTGGCCGGCGGGATCAGCACGTCGAGAATGCGCTCTTCGGCCAACTCTTCGGCACGGGTGCGGTTTTTCTCGATCGACTGCATGCGCACCATTTTGATGGCGGCATCGGTCAGATCGCGGATGATGGAATCCACTTCTTTGCCCACATAGCCCACTTCGGTGAACTTGGTGGCTTCAACCTTGATGAACGGCGCGTTGGCCAGCTTCGCCAGACGACGGGCGATTTCGGTTTTACCGACGCCGGTCGGGCCGATCATCAGAATGTTTTTCGGGGTCACTTCGTGACGCAGCATCTCGTTGAGCTGCATCCGGCGCCAGCGGTTGCGCAGGGCAATGGCGACAGCGCGTTTGGCCTTGTTTTGGCCAATGATATAGCTGTCCAGTTCGCTGACGATCTCGCGCGGGGTCATTTCAGACATGGTATTCGATCCTTACGCTTTGGAAGGCAATTCTTCAATGGTGTGGAAATGGTTGGTGTAAATACAGATGTCGCCGGCGATGTTGAGGGATTTCTCAACGATGTCGCGGGCGCTCAGCTCGGTATTTTCCAACATGGCGCGGGCTGCGGCCTGGGCGTACGGGCCGCCGGAGCCGATGGCGATCAGATCGTTTTCCGGCTGCACCACATCGCCGTTGCCGGTGATGATCAGCGAGGCGGTTTCATCGGCGACCGCCAGCAGCGCTTCGAGCTTGCGCAGCATGCGGTCGGTGCGCCAGTCTTTCGCCAGCTCGACGGCGGCTTTCACCAGGTGGCCCTGATGCATTTCCAGTTTGCGTTCAAACAGTTCAAACAGCGTGAAGGCGTCAGCGGTGCCACCGGCGAAACCGGCGATCACTTTGTCGTTATACAGGCGACGCACTTTCTTGACGTTACCCTTCATCACCGTATTACCCAGGGTTGCCTGGCCATCACCACCGATGACGACCTGGCCGTTGCGGCGTACGCTTACAATTGTTGTCACGAGCAGACCCTCGTTAAAGACGGAAAGAAGTCCCCGCAGCGCCTGCTTTCGCAGACGCTACGAGGCATATTGAGAGTATAGATGGGGGGGGATTGACGCTTTTCAACCCCCAACGGAGAGGGGAATGCAACTCGACATGCCGACGCCCTTCAGGCGCGAAAGGGTTTTGTCCGCGGCGGCGCGGCTGCTGTACGGGCCGAGTACCACGCGATTCCAACCGCCGCCGGCGGTGATGCGGCTCTCGATGCCTTCGAACGCCAGGCGCGCACGCACGGATTCAGCCTGATCGGTGGCGCGGAACGAACCGCATTGCACCATCCACTTCTGTTTCGATTCCGGTTTGGTTTCCTGCTTCACTTCCGGTTTGGGCTCCGGCTTCGGTTGCGGCTTCGGCTCCTGCTGTTTCACCTGCACCGGTTGCTGGGCAGTCGGTTTTGGCTGCGGGTGCTGCTGCACCGGCGCGGTAGTGGCCCCGTTGCTGAACGGGTTGCGCGGCGGCTGGCTGACCTGCTGCTGTTGCTGTACCGGCTGCTGCTGCATTTGCTGTTGTTGCATCTGCTGCTGCTGGCGGGTGCTGCGCGCGTTGGCCTGGCCCGGATCGTTATACGGCACTTCGTTCAGCTGCGTCGGGCGCTGCTGCATATCGGCCTGCATCTGCTCCAGCAGCTGCCGCTGTTCGGCGGTCAGCTGAGTTTTGGAATTGAGCTCGCCGCCGGCCGTCGGTTCGGTCGGGGTTTGCACGCCGATCTGCCGGTTTTCCAGCTCTTTGATGTAGCGCCAGCGCTCTTCCGGCTTCGGCGGCAGGCCGTTGCCGGGGCGCGTGGTGTGCGCAGGCAACAACGGCGCGTCTTCCGGCTTGTTGTGCGTAATGAAATAGAGGCCACCGACAAAGACAACCAGCAACGCGGCGGCTAACGCCAGCACGGTTTTGGAAACCTTCGGAGAACTGCGTTTTTTACGGCTGGGGGTTTTACGCTTAGCTCCTGCTGCGCGCCCACGGCTTACATAGTCTTTTTGTGCCACTATTATTCCGCTGTGTCCTGATGAGAGGATAAGTCCGTCATGTTACTGAACCCTAAAATATTTGACTAGCGTTTCGGGGCAGCGGTGCTGCCTCTGATAATCAATTCACTGTCCAATAGCCGGGAGCCGCTGGCCACCGTCTGGCCGTTCAACTGCTCCAGCAGCAACAACATCGCCTGCTGGCCGATCTGGAAGCGCGGCTGCGCCACCGTGGTCAGCGGCGGATCGCAATACTGCGCCAGCTTGAGGTCGTCAAAGCCGACGATCGACAGATCCTGCGGTATCCGCAGCCCCATTTTCTTCGCCTGGGACAGCACGCCGATCGCCATGACGTCGCTGTGGCAGAATACCGCCGTTGGCGGTTTCGGCTGCGCCATCAGCGCCGTCAGCGCTTGCGCGCCGGCTTCGTAGGTAAAATCACCCCGGGTAATATAGCTGCTTTCGACGGTAATGCCATTACGACGTAGCGCTTGAACGTAACCCTGCAGCCGATAATGGCTCAGCGGCATCTGTTCCGGCCCGGCGACGCAGGCGATCTGCCGGTGGCCCAATTGATGCAAATAATGCACGGCTTCAAAGGCGGCGGTCAGGTTGTCGATGTGCACCGTCGGCAGTTCCAGCTCGGGGCGAACTCGTTGGCCATCACCATTGGCGGCAGGTTGCGCTGTTCTTCCTTGCTGGCGTCGAACGGCAGGTTGGAGCCCAGCAGCAGCATGCCGTCGATCTGCTTGGTGATGATCAGATTGACGAAGGTGCGCTCTTGCTGGTTTTGCTGCGCGCAGTCGCCGATCAGCACCAGATAGCCTTGTTGGGCGGCGGTCTGTTCGATCCCCTGGATCACATCGGCGAAGAACGGATCGCAGATGTCGGGCACGATCACCAGGATGGTGCGGGATTCGTTGCGCTTGATATTGCGTGACAGAGCATGAGGAGAATAACCCACGGCCAGGACGGCCTGTTCCACTTTCTGGCGCGTCGGCGTTGACACCTTTTCCGGGTTCATCAGCGCACGCGATACGGTAGCCGTTGAAACGCCCGCCATTTCGGCGACGTCTTTCATGGTCGCCATGGATAACTCTTTCTTGTGTTCCAACGCCTTTCTCCTTGCGTCAGCCCCATGCCGACGCCACTACTGCTGTTTGCTCACAATGTCCGGCATGCGGTGGCGAGATTGTTGTCATTGAGCGCCACTCGCGTTCGGGCACTCCGTCGCGCTGCGATGTGGCGACAAAATTTGCCCTCGCAGACATTCTAAACAGAATACGCCCCGCCTTTGTTACCTAATTTGCATAAAAAATGTGACCTGAGAAGGTTTTTTAGCGTTCGCTCGCAATTTCAAGGGTAAACGTTTGCACTGCGGCAGCTAAATCGGACTTTTCCGGGATCAGCTGTCGATCGGATCGACATCCAGCGTCCATTTCACCTTGCGCGTTTGCGGCAGGGTGCCGATCAGCGGCAGCGAGCTTTTCATCAGCTGTTGCAGGACGCGCCGCGTCGGGTGCTGCAGCAGCAGCTGCCAGCGGAAACGGCCGCCGCGTTTGGACTGCAGCGCCGGCACCGGGCCCATCACCCACAGCGAATCGTCCTTCAGCGGGCTGGCTTCCAGCAGGTTACGCAGCTGCTGCAGGAACAGCGGGGCCTGCTGGTTGTCGTGATCTTCGGCGCGCACGATGATGTGGCTGGTGTAAGGCGGCAGAAACACGCTGTTGCGCTCCGCCAGCGTCTGTTTGGCGAAGGCGTCATAACCCTGTTGCAGCAGCACCTGCAGCAGCGGGTGCTCCGGATGGTGGGTTTGCAGCAGCACTTCCCCCTGCTTGCCCGCCCGGCCGGCCCGCCCGGAGACCTGGGTATACAGCTGAGCGAAACGCTCGGCGGAGCGGAAGTCGGCGGAGAACAGCGCGCCGTCCACGTCCAGCAACGCCACCAGGGTGACGTCGGGAAAATGGTGGCCCTTGGCCAGCATCTGCGTGCCGATCAGAATGCGCGCTTCGCCGCGATGGATATCCGCCAGGTGCTGCTCCAGCGACCCTTTACGGCTGGTGGTGTCGCGATCGATGCGGGTGATCGGCGTATCGGGGAACAGCGGTGCCAGCTCATGTTCCAGCTGTTCGGTGCCGACGCCGACCGACACCAGGTGGGTCGAGCCGCACTGCGGGCACTGGTGCGGCACCGGCCGCTGGCTGTCGCAGTGGTGGCAGCGCAGCTGGCGCTGATGCTGGTGGAAGGTGTAATAGTGATCGCAGCGCTGGCACTCGGCGATCCAGCCGCACTCGTGGCACAGCAGCGCCGGGGCGTAACCGCGGCGGTTGAGGAACAGCATCACCTGATTGCCGGCTTTTAAATGGTGCTGCATGCTCTTCAGCAGCGGCTGCGACAGGCCGACCTTCAGCGGCAACCCTTTCAGATCGATCAGATGCTGCGCCGCCGGTTTGGCGTTGCCCGCGCGCTGGGTGAGCTTTAACTGGCGATATTTGCCCAGCTGCACGTTGTGCAGCGTTTCCAATGCCGGGGTCGCGGAGCCCATCACCATCGGGATGTCCTCTTCCCGGGCGCGGAACACCGCCAGATCGCGGGCGTGGTAGCGCCAGCCTTCCTGCTGCTTATAAGAGCTGTCGTGCTCTTCGTCGATGATGATCACGCCCAGCTGACGGAACGGCGTGAACAGCGCCGAGCGGGTGCCGATGACGATGGCGGCTTCGCCGCTGCGCGCGCGCAGCCAAACCGCCAGCCGCTCGCTGTCGTTCAGGCCGGAGTGCAGTACGTCTACCGGCGCGTTGAAGCGCTCGCGAAAGCGGGCGATGGTTTGCGGTGTCAGGCCGATTTCCGGCACCAGCACCAGCGCCTGCCGGCCTTTGGCCAGCACGTTCTCCAGCACGCTGAGGTAGACCTCGGTCTTGCCGGAGCCGGTCACCCCGGCCAGCAGCCAGGCGGCGAACTGCTCATCCTCGCTTCTGATCGCCCCGACGGCGGTAGCCTGTTCGGTGTTCAGCCGCAGCCGCTCGCCGAGCACCGCGAAGTTGGGGCGCCAGTCGTGCGTGGCCGCGACCTGAGCGCGCAGATCGATCAGCCCTTTGGCGCGCAGCGCCTGCAGGGCGCTTTCCGTCAGCTCCAGCTGGCTGACCTGGTGGCGATAGACCGGGCGTTGCAACAGCGCCGCCAGCGCCTGCTGCTGTTTCGGCGCGCGTTTCAGGCTTTCGGGCGGGGTGGCGCGCCCCTCTTCGGTGGCGAACCATTGCCACAGCGGCGCGGCCTCGGCCGGTTTGCCTTGCCGCAGCAGGATCGGCAGCGCATGGAACAGCACTTCGCCAATGGGGTAGTGATAGTAATCGCTGGCCCAGCGCAGGATGCGCCACAGGCTAGGGGAGAACAGCGACTCGGCGTCGATCACGCTGTCGATCGGTTTGAGCTTGTCCAGCGGCAGTTCGCTGGTGTCGCTGCAGCCGGTGACGATGCCGATCGCATGCTGCCTGCCCCAGGGCACGCCCACGCGCGCGCCGGCCACCGGCTGCATGCCGGGCGGCAGCAGATAGTCGAAGGTGCGGGCGAGGGGGACCGGCAAGGCAACGTGTACGACGGGCATGATCTCATCCAAATTGAAAAAAGTGGGCATCAGTTTACACGGCGCATCGGCAAATGTACGGTTCCGATTGCGCGCCTCGACTAATGCTGTATAATTTGCCGCCTTTGGTATAATTCGATACCAAAATTCTATTATCAACCACGTGTGGTGTCTGGCGAAACAGGGCTGGATAGCGACACGGCCTTAACTGAGGTTTCCCATGAAACAAGGTATCCACCCAAAATACGAAGAAGTTACTGCTAACTGCTCTTGCGGTAACGTGATGAAGATCCGCTCCACCGTGGGCCACGATCTGAACCTGGACGTTTGTGGCGCATGCCACCCGTTCTACACTGGCAAGCAGCGTGATGTTGCTACCGGTGGCCGCGTTGACCGCTTCAACAAGCGTTTCAGCGTACCAGGCGCTAAGAAATAAGATTTCTTATCGTCCGATGAAAAAGGCGCCTTTGGCGCCTTTTTTCGTTTCTGCCGCCGGCGTTCGCCGGACGGTTCTCAATATTCCCAGGTATCGGGATCGACACCCAGTTCGCGCATCAACGCTTTTGCGGCTTCCGGGATTTCATCGCTGCGCTCTTTGCGCAGGTCTTCATCGTTCGGCAGCGGCTGGCCGGTAAAGGCATGCAGAAACGCTTCGCACAGCAGTTCGCTGTTGGTGGCGTGGCGCAGGTTGTTCACCTGGCGACGGGTCCGTTCGTCGGTGAGGATTTTCAGGACCTTCAGCGGAATGGATACCGTGATCTTTTTGACTTGCTCGCTTTTTTTACCGTGTTCAGCGTAAGGGCTGACATACTCGCCGTTCCACTCAGCCATGGGACACCTTAACTTTGTCAGAAAAATTACAAAATTCTAAAAACCGGCCAATTATGCCCGATCTTCACTGTTCTCACTAAATAAATGTCAATTTTACGCGACCAGGGTCACTGAATGCCCCGCCTCGGCCGGACATTGTGGCTTAACATCTTATCGTCATGTCATATCGGCATAATTTTAGCGGGTATTGTGCCATTGCTCAATCTATACGCAGAGAAGTTTAGATGTCCAGATGTATTGACGTCTATCAAT
Organism: Serratia sp. SSNIH1; assembly: GCF_002935055.1. Classification (NCBI taxonomy): domain Bacteria; kingdom Pseudomonadati; phylum Pseudomonadota; class Gammaproteobacteria; order Enterobacterales; family Yersiniaceae; genus Serratia; species Serratia sp. SSNIH1. The sequence goes on along the minus strand of NZ_CP026383.1, from coordinate 331,832 downwards.
CCTGCGATTACTCTTTAGGCCTCATTCACCGAACCGAGAGCCGAGCGAGCCCATGACGCGTAAACCAGCCACGATTGCCGTACGCAGCGGCCTGAACGACGACGAACAGTATGGCTGCGTTGTCCCGCCGATTCATCTGTCCAGCACCTATAACTTTACCGACTTCAACCAACCCCGAGCCCATGATTACTCGCGCCGCGGCAACCCGACGCGCGACGTGGTGCAACGCGCGTTGGCGGAGCTGGAAGGCGGCGCCGGCGCGGTGATGACCGGCAGCGGGATGTCGGCGATCCATCTGGTGACCACCGTGCTGCTGAAGCCGGGCGATCTGCTGGTGGCGCCGCACGACTGCTACGGCGGCAGCTATCGGTTGTTCGACAGCCTGAGCAAGCGCGGCGCCTATCGCGTGCTGTTCGTCGATCAGGGTAATGAAGCCGCCCTGCAGCAGGCGCTGGCGCAAAAGCCGAAGCTGGTGCTGATTGAAAGCCCCAGCAATCCGCTGCTGCGCGTGGTGGACATTGCAGCGATCTGCACCGCCGCACACGCGGCGGGCGCGTTGACGGTGGTGGACAACACCTTCCTCAGCCCGGCCCTGCAACAGCCGATCGAACTCGGTGCCGATCTGGTGGTCCATTCTTGCACCAAATACCTGAATGGGCATTCGGACGTGGTGGCCGGCGCGGTGATTGCCAAAGATCCCGAGCTGGCGGTCGAATTGGCCTGGTGGGCGAACAATATCGGCGTGACCGGCGGCGCGTTCGACAGCTATCTGCTGCTGCGCGGCATGCGCACGCTGTCGCCGCGCATCAAGGCGGCGCAGCAAAACGCCGAAGCGATTGTCGGCTATTTACAGCAGCAACCGCTGGTGAAAAAGCTGTATCATCCTTCCCTGCCGGAAAACCCGGGGCATGAGATCGCCCGCCGGCAGCAGCGCGGCTTCGGCGCGATGCTGAGTTTTGAACTGGACGGCGATGAAGCGGTGCTGCGCCGTTTTCTCTCTGCCCTTGAGCTGTTTACTCTGGCAGAATCGCTGGGCGGCGTAGAAAGCCTGATCTCGCATGCAGCGACCATGACCCACGCCGGCATGGCGGCGGAGGCACGGACAGCGGCCGGCATCTCCGAGAGCCTGCTGCGCATTTCCGTGGGTATTGAAGACAGTGAAGATTTGATTGCCGATCTGGAACGCGCTTTCCAGGCGGCGGCAACGAGGTAAGCATGAATGCAATTGCTGTAGCAGGGCCGGTGAGCGGGCGTCAACTGCACAAGTTTGGCGGCAGCAGTCTGGCGGATGTGAAGTGTTATCTGCGTGTGGCCGGGATTATGGCGGAATACAGCCAGCCGGGCGACATGATGGTGGTATCGGCCGCCGGCAGTACCACCAACCAGTTGATCAACTGGCTGAAGCTCAGCCAGAGCGATCGCCTGTCTGCGCACCAGGTGCAGCAGACGTTGCGCCGCTATCACAGCGATCTTATCGGCGGCCTGCTGCCGGCGGAAAGCGCCGAGCCGCTGATCGCCGAGTTCATTCAGGATCTGGAACGTCTGGCGGTGTTGCTGGACGGCAAAGTCGACGAGGTGTGCTATGCCGAAGTGGTCGGGCACGGCGAGATCTGGTCGGCGCGCCTGATGGCGGCGGTGCTCAACCACCTGGATATGCAGGCGGCCTGGCTGGATGCGCGTGATTTCCTGCGCGCCGAGCGCGCCGCGCAGCCGCAGGTGGATGAAGGCCGTTCTTATCCGCTGCTGCAACAATTGTTGGCCCAACATCCGGGCAAGCGCCTGGTGGTGACCGGCTTCATTTCGCGCAACGACGCCGGGGAAACCGTGCTGTTGGGGCGCAACGGCAGCGACTACTCTGCCACTCAGGTCGGCGCGTTGGCCGGCGCGGCGCGCGTCACCATCTGGAGCGACGTGGCCGGGGTGTACAGCGCCGACCCTCGCAAGGTGAAAGACGCCTGCCTGCTGCCGCTGCTGCGCCTGGATGAAGCCAGCGAGCTGGCGCGCCTGGCGGCGCCGGTGCTGCATACCCGCACCCTGCAGCCGGTCTCCGGCAGCGATATCGATCTTCAGCTGCGCTGCAGCTACCAGCCGGAGCAGGGCTCGACGCGCATCGAGCGCGTATTGGCGTCCGGCACCGGCGCCAAGATTGTCACCAGCCACGATGACGTGTGTCTGATTGAGCTGCACGTCGCCGCTCAGCACGACTTCAAACTGGCGCAGAAAGAGTTGGATCTGGTGCTCAAGCGCGCGCAGATCAAACCGCTGGCGGTGGGCATCCATCCTGACCGCAATCGGATACAGCTGTGCTACACCTCCGAGGTGGTCAACAGCGCGCTGGCGACCCTGCAGGCCTCGGCGCTGCCGGGTGAACTGCACCTGCGCGAAGGGTTGGCGCTGGTGGCGATGGTCGGCGCCGGGGTATGCAAGAACCCGCTGCACAGCCACCGTTTCTATCAGCAACTGAAAGATCAGCCGGTCGAGTTTATCTGGCAGGCTGAAGATGGCATCAGCCTGGTGGCGGTATTGCGCCAGGGGCCGACCGCGCTGCTGATTCAGGGGCTGCACCAAAGCCTGTTCCGTGCCGAGAAGCGCATCGGTCTGGTGCTGTTCGGCAAGGGCAACATCGGGTCGCGTTGGCTGGAGCTGTTCGCCCGTGAGCAGACCAATATCTCCGCGCGCAGCGGTTTCGAATTTATCCTGGCGGGGGTGGTGGACAGCCGCCGCAGCCTGCTGAACTACGACGGGCTGGATGCCAGCCGTGCATTGGCGTTCTTTGAGGACGAAGCGCAGGAACTTGACGAAGAGTCGCTGTTCTTGTGGATGCGCGCACACCCGTTCGACGATCTGGTGGTGCTCGATGTGACCGCCAGCGAAGAACTGGCCGGGCAGTATCTGGATTTCGCCAGCTACGGTTTCCACGTGATCAGCGCCAACAAGCTGGCGGGTGCCTCGTGCAGCGATACCTATCGCCAAATTCGCGACGCCTTCGCCAAAACCGGCCGCCACTGGCTGTATAACGCCACCGTCGGCGCCGGGCTGCCGGTCAACCATACGGTGCGCGATCTGCGCGACAGCGGCGACAGTATTTTGGCAATCAGCGGCATCTTCTCCGGCACGCTTTCCTGGCTGTTCTTGCAGTATGACGGCACGGTGCCGTTTACCGAACTGGTGGATCAGGCCTGGCAGCAGGGGCTGACCGAACCGGATCCGCGGGTCGATCTCTCCGGTCAGGACGTGATGCGCAAGCTGGTGATCCTGGCGCGCGAAGCGGGCTACGACATCGAACCGAACCAGGTGCGGGTCGAGTCGCTGGTGCCGGCGGGCTGCGAGCTGGGCTCCGTCGATCAGTTCTTCGAGAACGGCGAGGCGCTGAACCAACAGATGCAGCAGCGCTTTGAGGCCGCCAGCGAAATGGGCCTGGTGTTGCGGCACGTGGCGCGTTTCGATGCCAACGGTAAGGCACGGGTCGGCGTGGAGGCGGTGCGTCCTGAGCATCCGCTGGCCTCGCTGCTGCCGTGCGACAACGTGTTCGCCATCGAAAGCCGCTGGTATCGCGATAATCCGCTGGTGATCCGCGGGCCGGGCGCCGGCCGCGACGTGACCGCCGGCGCGATCCAGTCAGACCTTAACCGGCTGGCACAGCTGCTTTAGTCCTCTGCGGGCGCGGGTTCACCGCGCCCCTTTGCTTTTCCTGCCATACTTATCCCTGCCGCCGTCATGAAATTCCCTCGTTGAGCGGGTGAAGATTAATCATCTTATTCCCCTCATTTTCCTGTTGACTCTTTAGCCAACATGCGGCATTTTCTATCTAGACGTCTAAACGTATAGACGCTCATAAAAGTGAAATAAAAACAGTGATCGATAAGAGGTGAGCAGGGTATGAGCTTTTTCCACGCAAACCAGCGGGAAGCGCTGAATCAGAGTCTGGCGGAGTTGAACGGCCAGATTAACGTATCATTCGAGTTCTTCCCGCCGCGCACCAGCGAGATGGAAGAGACCCTGTGGCAGTCGATCGATCGTCTGAGCATCCTCAAACCCAAATTCGTTTCCGTCACCTACGGTGCCAACTCCGGCGAGCGCGATCGCACCCACAGCATCATCAAGGGGATCAAGGAGCGCACCGGCCTGGAGGCGGCGCCGCACCTGACCTGCATCGACGCCAGCCCGGCGCAGCTGCGCGACATCGCGACCGATTACTGGAACAGCGGCATCCGCCATATCGTGGCGCTGCGCGGCGATCTGCCGCCGGGCGGCGGCAAGCCGGAAATGTACGCGACCGATCTGGTGGCGCTGCTGAAAGACGTGGGCGACTTCGACATTTCCGTCGCTGCCTACCCGGAAGTGCACCCGGAGGCGAAGAGCGCCCAGGCCGATTTGATTAACCTGAAGCGCAAGATCGACGCCGGCGCCAGCCGCGCCATCACCCAGTTCTTCTTCGACGTTGAGAGCTACCTGCGCTTCCGCGACCGCTGCGTCGCCGCCGGTATCGACGTGGAAATCGTGCCGGGCATTCTGCCGGTGTCCAACTTCAAGCAGCTGCAGCGCTTCGCCACCATGACCAACGTGCGGGTGCCAAGCTGGATGACCAGCATGTTCGAAGGGCTGGACGACGATGCGGAGACCCGCAAAATGGTCGGTGCCAACATCGCCATGGACATGGTGAAGATCCTCAGCCGCGAAGGGGTGAAAGATTTCCACTTCTATACGCTGAACCGTGCAGAGATGAGTTACGCGATCTGCCACACGCTGGGCGTGCGCCCGGTGGCCGCAGCCTGACAGGCTTGTCCCATTGAAAAATGGGCGTCGCTTTACCGCGGCGCCCTTTTTTTGTGGGGGAAAGGCATAAAAAAACGGCCCCGATAAACGGGGCCGCGATTAGGCTCACTAGCCGGTGTTGCGCATCCCGGCGGCGACGCCGGCGATGGTGACCATCAGGGCCTGCTCGACGCGGGCGTCCGGCTGCTCCTGCTGACGCGAACGGTGCAGCAGCTCGGCCTGCAAGACGTTCAGCGGGTCGGTGTAAACGTTGCGCAGCGCGATGGATTCGGCAATCCACGGCAGGTCTTCCATCAGGTGCGCATCGTTGGCGATGGTCAGCACCACCTTGATGTCGCTTTCCAGCTGATCGCGCAGCTGTTGGCCCAGCGGCCACAGCGATTTATCCACCAGGCGTTGATCGTAGTATTCCGCCAGCCACAGGTCGGCCTTGGCGAACACCATTTCCAGCATGGCGATGCGGGTGGAGAAGAACGGCCAGTCGCGACACATCGCCTCCAGCTCCGCCTGCTTGCCGGCTTTCACCGCTTCCTGCAATCCGGCGCCGGCGCCGAGCCAGGCCGGCAGCATCAGGCGGTTCTGCGTCCAGGCGAAGATCCACGGAATGGCGCGCAGGCTTTCCACGCCGCCGTTCGGCTTGCGTTTGGCCGGGCGTGAGCCCAGCGGCAGTTTACCCAGCTCCAGCTCCGGCGTGGCCGCGCGGAAGTAAGGCACGAAGTCCGGGTTTTCACGCACGTAGCCGCGATACATCCGGCAGGAGGTCTCGGACAGATCGTCCATCAACGCCCGCCATTCTTTCTTCGGTTCCGGCGGCGGCAGCAGGTTGGCCTCGAGGATCGCCCCGGCATACAGCGCCAGGCTGCTAATGGTGACTTCAGGCAGGCCGAATTTGAAGCGGATCATCTCGCCCTGTTCGGTGACGCGCAGGCCGCCCTTCAGGCTGCCCGGCGGCTGCGACAGCAGCGCCGCATGCGCCGGTGCGCCGCCGCGGCCGATGGAGCCGCCGCGCCCATGGAACAACGTCAGCGCCACGCCGGCTTTTTCACAGGTTTTGATCAAGGCGTCCTGCGCACGGTACTGCGCCCAGGAAGCGGCCATCACGCCGGCGTCTTTCGCCGAGTCGGAGTAGCCGATCATTACCATCTGTTTGCCCTGAATAAAGCCGCGATACCAGTCGATGTTCAGCAACTGGGTCATCACGTCGTCGGCGTTGTTCAGATCGTCGAGGGTTTCGAACAGCGGAGCGACGGGCAGCGCGAACGGGCAGCCGGCCTCTTTCAGCAGCAGGTGTACCGCCAGCACGTCGGAAGGCGTGCGCGCCATCGAAATCACGTAGGCGGCGATCGAGCCCTGCGGCGCTTCGGCGATCACCCGGCAGGTTTCCAGCACTTCCTGCGTGTCGGCGCTCGGTTGCCACTTCAGCGGCACCAGCGGGCGTTTGGAGTTCAGTTCGCGGATCAGGAACGCCTGTTTATCGGCTTCTGACCAGCTTTCATAGTCGCCCAGCCCCAGATAACGGGTCAGCTCGGCGATGGCTTCGGTATGGCGGGTGCTTTCCTGGCGCACGTCGATGCGCACCAGCGGTACGCCGAAGCAGCGCACGCGGCGCAGGGTATCCAGCAGCTGACCGTTGGCGATGATGCCCATACCGCAGGCCTGCAGCGATTGGTAGCAGGCATACAGCGGCTCCCACAGCTGCTCGTTGTTCACCAGCAGGTCGTGCGGCTTCAGCACGCGTTCGCCCTTCAGGCGGCCTTCCAGATAGGCCTGGGAGCTCATCAGCTGGCTGCGCAGCTGCTTCATGATTTCGCGGTACGGTTCCTGCACCTCGTCACCGCCGGCGCGGGCGCGCAGCTCCGGGGTGCATTCGGTCATCGACAGCTCGGAGACCAGCACCTGGATATCGCGGGTGAACAGGTCGCAGGCTTTCCAGCGGCTGAGCAGCAGCACATGGCGGGTGATTTCGGCGGTCACGTTCGGGTTGCCGTCGCGGTCGCCGCCCATCCAGGAGGTGAAGCGCACCGGCACCGCTTCCGCCGGCAGGCTGTAATTGATGGAGTTTTCCAACTGCTCGTTGAACTCGCGCAGGAACGCCGGCACGCCTTCCCACAGGCTGTTTTCTACCACCGCGAAGCCCCATTTGGCTTCGTCGATCGGGGAGGGGCGATGTTTGCGAATTTCATCGGTGTGCCACGACTGGGCCACCAGTTGGCGCAGGCGGCGCATGATCTTGTTGCGCTCGTAGTCGGCCAGATCGTTGTGATCGAGCTGGCTGAGGCAGGTGTTGACCTCCACCAGCTTGTGGATCAGGGTGCGGCGGGTGATCTCCGTCGGGTGCGCCGTCAGCACCAGCTCGATGGAAAGTTGCGACACCGCGTGCTGTAGCTCTTTGTCGCTGAGCTTTTTGTCTTTGAGGCGGCTGAACAGCTGCGCCAGCGCTTCCGGGTTGCTGGCGGCTTCGCCGTTGGGCGAAATGCTGTGGTACTGCTCGGCGACGTTGGTCAGGTTGAGGAACTGGCTGAAGGCGCGCGCCACCGGCAGCAACTCGTCGTTGGACAGGTTCTGCAGGGTGGAGAGCAGCTCCTGGCGATGCGCTTCGTTGCCGGCGCGTGAAGATTTGGAAAGCTTACGGATGGTCTCAACGCGATCGAGAATATGCTCGCCCAGCGCTTCTTTGATGGTATCGCCGAGCAATTTGCCGAGCATACTGACATTACTGCGCATTGCCGAATATTGTTCGTTCATATAACCCCTGACCCAGTTCTGTATGATTTTTATCTTGTAAATAAATTTCACGCGTCAGGCGCAGACCGCCAGCCTGATCACATCGCGTTCCTGTCCAATCGTCAATTGACACTATTTTTAGCAAAAAAACATCAAAATCGGCGCATTTTCTGAAATTTAATTACGCCGCGTCGGTTATCAGCGTGGCTTATTTAGCTGTTTACTACTTATTTTGAGGTAGGGGAAAGCATAAAACATTTCCCCTGTTAAATGTCGGGTTTATTGCCGGCAAAAGTGATTGACCAGCTGGCCCAGCAGTTTGCGCGTCGGTTCGATAAACGCGGTATCGATGTATTCGTCCGGCTGGTGGGCCTGATCGATGGAACCGGGGCCGAGCACCAGGGTCGGGCATACCTGTTGCACGAACGGCGCTTCGGTGCAGTAGTTGACCACCTGCGTGCGGGTGCCCAGCAGCTCCTCGATCACCGCCACCATGCGGTGGTCGGTCGGGCACTCGTAGCCCGGCACCGACGCGTGCAGCTCTTCGATGGTCAGGCGGCCCGGCCAGCGTTGGCTTACCGGCTCCAGCGCCTGATGCATCAGTTCGTTGATGTTGTCGAGCGTCATGCCGGGCAGCGGGCGGATATCCAGGTGCAGTTCGCAACAGGCGCAGATGCGGTTGGCCGCGTCGCCGCCGCTGATATGGCCGAAGTTCATGGTGGGATAAGGCACGGCGAACGCCGGATTGTTGTAGCGCTCTTGCAGGGTTTTGCGCAGCTCCATCAGGCGGCCGATGGATTCGTGCATCAGATCGATGGCGTTGACGCCGCGCGCCGGATCGCTGGAATGGCCGGACTGGCCGACGATGCGAATGGCATTGGCCATGTGGCCCTTGTGCGCGCGCACCGGCTGCAGCGAGGTCGGCTCGCCGATGATGGCGAAATCCGGACGAATGGCGGTAGAGGCGGCGAAGTAACGCGCGCCGGCCATCGTCGTTTCTTCATCTGCGGTGGCTAAAATGTACAACGGCTTGGTCAGCTTGCTCGCGTCGATATCGCGCACCGCATCCAGAATAAAGGCGAAGAAGCCTTTCATGTCGGCGGTGCCCAGCCCGTAGAGCTTGTTGTCGTGCTCGGTCAGGGTGAAGGGATCGCGCGTCCAGCGGCCTTCGTCGTAAGGCACCGTATCAGTGTGGCCGGCCAGCAGCAGGCCGCCGCTGCCTTCGCCGATGCTGGCCAGCAGGTTGAATTTGTGGCGCGACTCCGGCACCGGCTGTACGTCGACGCGAAAGCCCAGGTCGGCAAACCATCCGGCCAGCAAGTTGATTAACGCCTCATTGCTCTGATCGAGGCCGGCATCGGTGGCGCTGATCGACGGAGTGGCGATCAACGCCCGGTACAGCTCAATAAATGGAGGTAATTTCATCTTCACTGTTGACAGCCTTTGGTTAGGATAGTATCAATATTCATGCATTTATTTTGAATAAAAATACAGTAAGCCGAAGCGTAAGGGAACCCGATACCCGGATGTTTATAAAAGCATCAACGCCTGGCTCCGTGGGTGAACGGCGCAACAACGCTGGCTAGCCCTGTTACCTGGGTCGCAAGCGACCGCACGTCAGTTTAGAAGGTGAAAGGCCACATGTTGAATACGCTGATCGTTGGTGCCAGCGGTTACGCCGGAGCGGAGCTCACGGCTTACCTGAATCGCCACCCACACATGAACATAACCGCTTTAGCGGTTTCAGCGCAAAGTGCAGATGCAGGAAAGTTACTTTCCGATCTTCATCCCCAGTTGAAAGGCATCGTCGATCTGCCGCTGCAGCCGTTGACCGACGTTGCCAAGGCGGCGCAGGGCATCGACGTGGTGTTCCTCGCCACCGCCCATGAAGTCAGCCACGATATCGCACCGGCCTTCCTGGCGGCGGGCTGCGTGGTGTTCGATCTGTCGGGCGCCTTCCGCGTGCAGGACGCCGGTTTTTATAGCCAGTACTACGGTTTCGAACATCGGCATGGCGCCCTGCTGGAGCAGGCGGTATACGGCCTGGCGGAGTGGCAGAGCGACAAGATCAAACAGGCGCAGCTGATTGCTGTGCCGGGCTGTTACCCGACGGCGGCGCAGCTGGCGCTGAAGCCGTTGATCGAGAAGCAGCTGCTGAACCTCGACCAGTGGCCGGTGATCAACGCCACCAGCGGCGTCAGCGGCGCCGGGCGCAAGGCCAGTATGACCACCAGCTTCTGCGAAGTGAGCCTGCAGCCGTACGGTATTTTCACTCATCGGCACCAGCCGGAGATCGCCGCGCACCTGGGCGTGCCGGTCATCTTTACGCCGCACCTGGGCAATTTCCCGCGCGGCATCCTTGAAACCATCACCTGCCGCCTGAAGGCCGGCGTGACCGCGCAGGACGTCGCCGCCGCCTATCATGCCGCCTATGACGACAAGCCGCTGGTGCGGTTGTACGACCAGGGCGTGCCGGCGCTGAAAGCGGTGGTGGGGCTGCCGTTCTGCGACATCGGTTTTGCGGTGCAGGGCGAGCATCTGATCGCCGTAGCGGTGGAAGACAACCTGCTGAAAGGCGCGGCGGCGCAGGCGGTGCAATGCCTGAATATCCGTTTCGGCTTCCCGGAAACCCAGTCACTCCTTTAAACCAGCGTGAGTAAACAGCAATGAACCCGTTAATTATCAAGTTAGGTGGCGTGTTATTAGACAGTGAAGAAGCGCTGGAGCGTCTGTTTACCGCGCTGGACAGCTACCGGCAGCAGCATCAGCGCCCGCTGGTGATCGTGCACGGCGGCGGCTGCGTGGTGGACGAGCTGATGAAGCAGCTCTCTTTGCCGGTGGTGAAAAAGAACGGCCTGCGGGTCACGCCGGCCGATCAGATCGACATCATCACCGGCGCGCTGGCCGGCACCGCCAACAAAACGCTGCTGGCGTGGGCGATTAAACATCAAATCAACGCCGTCGGCCTGAGCCTGGCGGATGGCGGCAGCGCGGTCGTGACCCCGCTCGATCCGGCATTGGGCCACGTCGGCAACGCGCAGCCCGGTTCGCCCGCGCTGCTCAATACCCTGCTGAGCGCCGGCTACCTGCCGGTGGTCAGCTCCATCGGCATCACCGCCGAAGGGCAGTTAATGAACGTGAACGCCGATCAGGCGGCGACGGCGCTGGCGGCGACGCTGGGGGCGGATCTGATCCTGCTGTCGGACGTCAGTGGCATCCTCGACGGCAAGGGGCAACGCATTGCGGAAATGACGGCGCAAAAAGCGGAACAACTGATCGCGCAAGGCATCATCACCGATGGTATGGTGGTGAAGGTGAATGCGGCGCTCGACGCGGCCCGCACCCTCGGCCGCCCGGTGGATATCGCCAGCTGGCGCCATGCCGATCAGCTTCCTGCTTTGTTTAACGGCGTGTCGATTGGCACCCGGATCCTCGCTTAATTTTAGAATTAGAAAGGAATAGATCATGCAAAACCAAGGCATCAAAAAAATCGTTCTGGCGTACTCCGGCGGCCTGGATACCTCGGCCATCATTCCATGGCTGAAAGAGAACTACGGCGGCTGTGAAGTGGTGGCGTTCGTGGCGGACATCGGTCAGGAGCGCAGCGATCTGGAAGGTGTGGAGCAAAAAGCCCTGCAGTCCGGTGCCTCTGAATGTCACGTGGTGGATCTGCGTGAAGAATTTATCCGCGATTACGTTTATCCGGTGCTGCAGACCGGCGCCCTGTACGAAGGCAGCTACCTGCTGGGCACGTCGATGGCGCGGCCGATCATCGCCAAGGCGCAGGTCGAGCTGGCGTTGACAGTGGGCGCCGACGCGCTGTGCCACGGTGCGACCGGCAAAGGCAACGACCAGGTGCGTTTCGAGACCACCTACACCGCACTGGCGCCACAGCTGAAAGTGGTGGCGCCGTGGCGTGAGTGGAACCTGCGTTCCCGTGAAGCGCTGCTGGATTACCTGAAAGAGCGCAACATTCCGACCACCGCATCGTTGGAGAAGATCTACAGCCGCGATGAAAACGCCTGGCACATCTCCACCGAAGGCGGCGTGCTGGAAAGCCCGTGGAATGCGCCGAACAAAGATTGCTGGGTATGGACCGTCGATCCACAGGAAGCGCCGGATCAGCCTGAGCAGGTGACCGTTACCGTTGAGAAAGGTCGCGTTGTTGCGGTTAACGGTAAAGCGCTGTCGCCGTACCAGTGCCTGGAAACCCTGAACGCGCTGGGTGCCAAGCACGGCGTCGGCCGTATCGACATCGTGGAAAACCGCCTGGTGGGCATCAAATCCCGCGGCTGCTATGAAACCCCGGGGGCACCATCATGGTGGCGGCGCTGCGCGCCGTCGAACAGCTGGTGCTGGATCGCGACAGCTTCAAATGGCGCGAGCAGCTGGGCCTGGAGATGTCCTATGTGGTGTACGACGGCCGCTGGTTCGCGCCGCTGCGCCGCTCGCTGCAGGCTTCTGCCGAAGCGCTGGCGGAAGAGGTGAACGGCGAAGTCGTGCTGCAGCTGTACAAAGGCCAGGTGACGGCGACCCAGAAGAAATCGGCCAACAGCCTGTACTCCGAAGAGTTCGCCACTTTCGGCGAAGACGAAGTTTACGATCACAGCCACGCGGGCGGCTTTATTCGCCTGTTCTCTCTGTCTTCACGCATCCGTGCGTTGAACGAGAAAAAGAATAAATAATCGATTGGCGTGACTCTGCAAGGGCGCAGCATGCTGCGCCCTTTCGCATAAAAATTCAGGAGTAAGATATGGCACTTTGGGGCGGACGGTTCACTCAGGCGGCGGATCAGCGGTTCAAGCAACTCAACGATTCGCTGCGGTTCGATTATCGCCTGGCGGAGCAGGATATCGTGGGCTCGGTGGCCTGGTCGAAGGCGCTGGTGACCGTTAACGTGTTGACGGCAACGGAGCAACTGCAGCTGGAGCAGGCGCTGAATGCGCTACTGACGGAGGTCCAGGCCGATCCTTTGGCGATCGTCCAAAGCGATGCCGAAGACATCCACAGCTGGGTGGAGCAGAAGCTGATCGAGAAGGTCGGCGATTTGGGCAAGAAGCTCCACACCGGCCGCAGCCGCAACGATCAGGTCGCGACCGATCTGAAGCTGTGGTGCAAACAGCAGATCGGCGACCTGCATCAGGCGATCGTCCAGCTGCAGCAGGCGCTGGTGGAGACCGCCGAAGCCAACCAGGATGCGGTGATGCCGGGGTATACCCACCTGCAACGCGCGCAGCCGGTGACTTTCGCGCACTGGTGCCTGGCCTATGTCGAGATGCTGGCGCGCGATGAGAGCCGTCTGCAGGATACCCTGAAACGGCTGGACGTCAGCCCGCTGGGCAGCGGCGCGCTGGCCGGCACCGCTTATCCTATCGATCGCGAGCAGCTGGCCGGCTGGCTGGGCTTCGCCTCGGCGACCCGCAACAGCCTGGACAGCGTATCCGATCGCGATCACGTGCTGGAGCTGCTGTCCAACGCCGCCATCAGCATGGTGCACCTGTCGCGCTTCGCCGAAGATCTGATCTTCTTCAACAGCGGCGAAGCGGCGTTTGTTGAGCTGTCCGACCGCGTGACCTCCGGCTCTTCGCTGATGCCGCAGAAGAAAAACCCGGACGCGCTGGAGCTGATCCGCGGCAAATGCGGCCGCGTACAGGGCGCGCTGACCGGTATGATGATGACGCTGAAAGGCCTGCCGCTGGCGTATAACAAAGACATGCAGGAAGACAAAGAAGGGCTGTTTGACGCGCTCGACACCTGGATGGACTGCCTGCAGATGGCGGCGCTGGTGCTGGACGGCATCCAGGTGAAACGCCCGCGCTGTCAGGAAGCGGCGGAACAGGGCTATGCCAATGCCACAGAGCTGGCGGATTACCTGGTCGCCAAGGGCGTGCCGTTCCGCGAAGCGCACCACATCGTCGGCGAGGCGGTGGTAGAAGCGATTCGCCAGGGTAAACCGCTGGAAGCGCTGCCGCTGGCGGATTTGCAGCAGTTTAGCGCGACGATCGGTGACGACGTTTACCCGATCCTGGCGTTGCAATCCTGCCTGGACAAGCGTGCGGCCAAAGGCGGCGTCGCACCGCAGCAGGTGGCCACGGCAATCGCCGCAGCGAAACAGCGTTTGGCCTGACGACGACAAGGGCGGCCCGGCGCCGCCCTTGAACCTTTACCCCGCCAGGCGTGCGCACAGATAACGGTTCAGGCTCACGCCTTCCTCCATCGCGCCGATCGCCAGCCGGCGATGTTGTTCCGGCGTCATGCGCAACACCAGTTTTCCGCTGAAGTTCTTTTCCGCCAGCGCCTGCGGCGGCGTTTCGCCTTGCGTCAGCATATCGGCGATCGTTTCGCTCACCACTTTCTCGATACCCTCCAATGCGCCGGTACGCGTGGCGGCCAGCCAGGACAACGAGGGGAATTCGGCGCACAGCCCGACATATTCACGTTCTTCCGCTGACCAGGTGATGCGATAGGTATAGTGTTCATGCTTTTCCATGTTCTTCCTCCATTCTGGCCAGTGCGGCGATGACCTGCTTAACCTGATATGCCTTGGCTGCGCCGTTGTTGCCGCGTTGGATATTGATGCGCGGATCGCCTGACCAGGGCATGCGATAAACGTGATGGCTGCTACCGTTTATGCGCGGCGGCCCAAACCATCGCACGCAGATTTTCGCTAACTCGGCGAATTTGATGCTGTTCTGCCGCTGTTGCAAATCAGCGATGTCATCCCTGATCTCGTTCATGCCGCCTCCATTTTAGTATCATTATTGGTATCATTTCAATGTTGAAGTATAAAAAATGAGCGCAGAAGGGCCGTGAGGCAAGAGGAGGGAGGAAAATGTGGAAAGCGCTGCGCAAAAAAACCGGGCCTGAAGGCCCGGTAGGTGTGAACGGAGAAGGAGGCGTTATTCGCCCGGGCAGCGCTGGCAGCGCTCGATTTCGGCCGTGCCGAGTTTGAGTTTCGCCTGCAGATCGCGCAGCGCGGTGCGCAAGCCTTCTTCGATCACCGGATGATAGAACGGCATGTCCAGCATCTGATCGACGGTCATCTGCTGCTGGTGCGCCCAGGCCAGCAGGTGTGCGATGTGTTCGGCGTCCGGGCCGATCATTTCCGCGCCGAGGAAACGGCCGGTGCCTTGCTCGCCGTAGACGTGCAGAATGCCTTTGTTGCGCAGCATCACTCGCGAGCGGCCCTGATTCTCAAACGAGACGTTGCCCACTTCAAAGCAGCCGCAGGCGCTGAACTTCTCGCTCAGCTCGCGGAAGGTTGAGCCGACCATGGCGATCTGCGGATCGGAGAACACCACCGAAATCGCGCTGCGTCGCAGGCCCGGATTGATCTCCGGGAAGCTGCCGGCGTTGGCACCGGCGATGCGTGCCTGGTCGCTGGCCTCATGCAGCAGCGGCAGTTGGTTGCTGGCGTCGCCGGCGATGAAAATATGCGGCACGCTGGTTTGCATCGTCAGGCGGTCGGCCAGCGGCACGCCGCGAGCGTCGAGCTGCAGGCCGGTGTTTTCGAGGCCCAGCCGATCGACATTGGGGCGGCGGCCGGTGGCGGCCAGCACGTAGTCCACCAGGATCTCCTGCGGTTGGCCCTGCAGATCCCGATAGCGGATAAACACCTTGTCGCCTTCGCGCTGCATCATCTCTACCTTCACGTCGGCGTCGAGGTAGAACTCTTCCCCCAGCGCCTTCGCAGCGTAATCGCGCACGGCGCTGTCGGTCAGCGGCCCGACCGCGCCGCCGATGCCGAAGACCTTGGTGTCGACGCCGAGGCGGTGCAGCGCTTGCCCCAGCTCGAGCCCGATGACGCCGGGGCCGAATACCGCTACGGACTGCGGCAAATCATCCCAGTTGAACAGGTCGTCATTGACGATCAGACGATCGCCCAGTTCGCTCCACGGCGCCGGCCAGCTGGGGCGGGAACCGGTGGCGATCACGATGCGCTGCGCCACGATGCGCGTATGCTCATCGACCTGCAGCGTGTTGTCGTCGATAAACCGGGCATAGCCCTGAATTTTGTCGCCGGCCGGGATCTCGTCCACGCCTTCCAGCACGAAGCCGACGAAGCGATCGCGTTCGCGCTTGACGCGCGCCATCACTTCGCGTCCGTCGATGCGGGTTTTACCGGTTGGGTGCACGCCAAAGCCCGGCGCGCGTTCGATTTGATGCACCGCTTCGGCAGCGGCGATCAACAACTTGGATGGCATACAGCCAACGCGCGCACAGGTGGTGCCGTAAGGCCCGCCTTCGATCATCACCACGCTGGGGGTAGACAGTTTGGCCGCGCGATAGGCGCCGAGCCCTGCGGTGCCGCCGCCGATGACCGCGACATCAACGTTCAACAGTTTCATATCCGCTCCTGAAAGGTAAAAAAAGGGCGGGCCGTAGCCCGCCAAAGTTCACGTTGGCTTTGTTATTACTTATTAAGCTGACAGGAAAGTTTCCAGATCGTCGCTGCCACCGATGTGACGGCCGCCGATGAACACTTGCGGCACCGTGGCGCGGCCGCTGACGGCGCGCAGGCTGACGGTGGTGGCGTCTTTGCCCAGCACGATCTCTTCATACTGAATGCCGCGCTCTTGCAGCATCTGTTTGGCTTTGGCGCAGAATGGGCAGCCTGGTTTGGTGAACAGGGAGACCGACTCCTGCACTTTGAATTCCGGCGCCAGGTATTTCAGCATGGTGTCTGCGTCGGACACCTCAAACGGGTCGCCCGGTTTGTTCGGTTCGACGAACATTTTCTCGACCACGCCGTCGCGCACCAGCATCGAGTAGCGCCATGAACGTGGGCCAAAGCCCAGATCCGCTTTCTCGACCAGCATGTTCATGCCTTTGGTGAATTCACCGTTGCCGTCCGGCACGAAGGTGATGTTTTCCGCATGCTGATCGGCTTTCCAGGCGTTCATCACGAAGGTGTCGTTCACCGAGACGCACAGAATGCCGTCGACGCCGTGCTGTTTGAATACGCTGGACAGCTCGTTGTAGCGCGGCAGATGGCTCGAAGAGCAGGTCGGCGTGAACGCGCCCGGCAGCGAGAACACGATGACCGTTTTGTTTTTGAACAGGTCATCAGTGGTCACATCAATCCATTGGTCGCCCTGACGGGTGTGGAAAGTAACCTGAGGAACTTTCTTGCCTTCTTGACTGGTAAACATTGATTAACCCCTTAATTAGGAAAAGTAATTTTTAGCATTTAGCGCGATATCGCTTCGTTGGGACACATTATTGTCGCTGGGGCTTGATAGATCTAATCGCTCATTGCTATCTTATCTATCGCCATGAGCTATCATGGAATGGAGGGAAACAATGAATATTCGTGATTTAGAGTATCTGGTCGCCTTGGCCGAGCACCGGCACTTCCGCCGTGCGGCCGATTCATGCCATGTAAGCCAGCCCACGCTGAGCGGGCAGATCCGCAAGCTGGAAGACGAGTTGGGCGTCATGCTGCTCGAGCGCACCAGCCGCAAGGTGCTGTTCACCCAGGCGGGTCTGCTGCTGGTGGAGCAGGCGCGTACCGTGCTGCGCGAAGTGAAAGTATTGAAGGAGATGGCCAGCCAGCAGGGCGAAGCCATGTCTGGGCCGCTGCACATCGGCCTGATCCCGACCGTGGGGCCTTATCTGCTGCCGCAGATCATCCCGACGCTGCACAAAACCTTCCCGAAACTGGAAATGTACCTGCACGAGGCGCAAACCCACCAACTGCTGGCACAGCTCGACAGCGGCAAACTGGACTGCGCCATTCTGGCATTGGTAAAGGAAACCGAGGCGTTTATCGAAGTGCCTCTGTTCGATGAACCGATGAAGCTGGCGGTGTATTCCGATCACCCGTGGGCGCAGCGCGATCGCGTGGCGATGCCGGATTTGGCGGGAGAGAAACTGCTGATGCTGGAGGATGGCCACTGCCTGCGCGATCAGGCGATGGGCTTTTGCTTCCAGGCGGGCGCGGACGAGGATACCCACTTCCGCGCCACCAGTCTGGAAACGCTGCGCAATATGGTCGCGGCCGGCAGCGGCATTACCCTACTGCCGTCACTGGCGGTGCCGCCGCAGCGCGAACGCGACGGCGTCTGCTATCTGGATTGCTACAAGCCGGAACCGAAGCGCACCATCGCATTGGTGTATCGCCCCGGTTCCCCATTGCGCAGCCGTTATGAGCAGTTGGCCGAAGCGATCCGCGAGCACATGCAGGGCTACATCGACAGCGCGTTAAAACAGGCGGTTTAAGCCGTTAAGCGCCGCCACCCGGTAGGCTTCGGCCATGGTCGGATAGTTGAAGGTCGTATTAACGAAATACTCGATAGTATTGCCTTCACCTTTCTGTTCCATGATCGCCTGACCGATGTGGATGATCTCCGCCGCACGCTCGCCGAAGCAGTGGATCCCGAGGATCTGCAGGGTGTCGCGATGGAACAGGATCTTCAGGCTGCCGACGTTCATCCCGGCGATCTGCGCGCGCGCCAGATGTTTGAACTGGGCGCGGCCCACTTCATACGGCACCTTCATCGCCGTCAGTTCCTGCTCGGTTTTGCCGACGGAGCTGATTTCCGGAATGGTGTAGATGCCGGTCGGGATATCTTCGATTAAGTGACCGCTGGCTTCGCCGGAAGCGATCGCCTGCGCGGCGATGCGGCCCTGATCGTAGGCGGCGGAAGCCAGGCTCGGATAGCCGATCACGTCACCGACCGCATAGATGTGCGACAGCGCGGTTTGGTACATGCTGTTCACCTTCAGTAGCCCGCGGCTGTCCGATTCCAGGCCGACGTTTTCCAACCCCAGCGAATCGGTGTTGCCGGTACGGCCGTTGGCGTACAGCAGGCAGTCCGCTTTCACCTTCTTGCCGGACTTCAGGTGCACGATCACGCCGTCTTCGGTACCTTCAATCTTCTCGAACTCCTCGTTGTGGCGGATCACCACGCCGTTGTTCCAGAAGTGGTAAGAGAGCGAATCCGACATCTCCTGATCGAGGAACGCCAGCAGGCGATCGCGGGTGTTGATCAGATCGACCTTGACGTTCAGACCGCGGAAGATAGACGCGTATTCGCAGCCGATCACCCCGGCGCCGTAAATGATCACGTGGCGCGGTTCATGGCTCAGCTCGAGAATGGAATCGCTGTCGTAGATGCGCGGGTGATTGAAATCGACGCTGGCCGGATGGTAAGGGCGCGAGCCGCAGGCGATCACGATGTGGTCGGCGCGGATGGTGTCCTGGGTGCCGTCCATGTAGCTGACGCTGACGGTGTTGGCGTCGATGAAGCGCGCGTCGCCGGCGAACAGTTTGCACTGGTTCCGCTCATAGAAGCCTTGGCGCATGCGGGTCTGCTGGCTGATGACGTTATCGGCGTGGCGTAAAATGTCAGGGAAGGTCGCGCTGAGCGTGCGCGAGTTGTTGTAAAGCGGGTTCTGGTTGAATTCGATAATGCGGCTGACGGCGTGGCGGAGGGCTTTGGAAGGGATGGTGCCCCAGTGGGTACATCCGCCGCCTACGTTGTTGTACCGTTCGATAACGGCCACGCGGGCGCCCTGTTTCACCAGCCCCATGGCGGCACCTTCACCACCAGGGCCCGAGCCAATCACAATGGCATCAAATTGATAGTGCTGTTGCATGTAGGAGAGACCTGTTTTTTTATACAAGATTACAACGGTATCTTAACATCATAGCGCTGCTCACCCAATCACCATTAGGCTTTTTGAGGCAAAGCACAATCGGCTCAGGGCGGAAGTGTGATAGAGCGCGTTAGTATAAATGCTGTTGCAATAAAATTTGCTATATTGCCGAGTCTAGGGCGTTAGACTGAGAGAATGGAACCTATCCGGATATGCATATGGGCGTCAGAGCACAACAAAAAGAACGGACTCGTCGTTCCCTGATCGAAGCCGCTTTCAGCCAGCTGAGCGCCGAACGCAGCTTCGCCAGTCTGAGCCTGCGGGAAGTTTCACGCGAGGCGGGCATCGCGCCCACGTCGTTTTATCGCCATTTCCGCGATGTGGACGAGTTGGGGCTGACCATGGTGGATGAAAGCGGCCTGATGCTGCGTCAGTTGATGCGCCAGGCGCGCCAACGCATCGCCAAGGGCGGCAGCGTGATCCGCACTTCGGTGTCCACCTTTATGGAATTTATCGGCAACAACCCGAACGCCTTCCGCCTGCTGCTGCGCGAGCGTTCCGGCACGTCGGCGGCATTCCGTGCGGCGGTGGCGCGCGAGATCCAGCATTTCATCGCCGAACTGGCGGACTACCTCGAGTTGGAAAACCACATGCCGCGCAGCTTTACCGAAGCGCAGGCGGAAGCGATGGTCACCATCGTGTTCAGCGCCGGCGCGGAAGCGCTGGATATCGACGTCGAGCAGCGGCAGCAGCTGGAAGAACGGCTGGTGCTGCAGCTGCGGATGATCTCCAAAGGGGCGTATTACTGGTATCGTCGCGAACAAGAAAAAGCTTCTGTGTCCCACGTATAAAAAAGGTAAAAAATGATGGAAAAACCAGGCCGTGAAAATGGCACCTTACTGCTGGCGTTGATTGCCGGCCTTTCGATCAACGGTTCGTTTGCCGCGCTGTTCAGCTCGGTGGTGCCGTTTTCGATCTTCCCGCTGATCGCGTTGGTGTTGGCGGTGTACTGCCTGCATCAGCGTTACCTGAACCGCGCCATGCCGGACGGCATGCCGAAACTGGCGGCGGCCTGTTTCCTGCTGGGGCTGCTGATGTACAGCGCCATCGTGCGCGCCGAATACCCGCAGATCGGTTCCAACTTCCTGCCGTCGGTGATCTGCGTGGCGCTGGTGCTGTGGATCGGGATGAAACTGAAGGCGCGCAAGGCGCCGGATGCGCCGACTCAAGAGTCGTAATGCAACGGGGCGCCATGATGGCGCCCCTGTCGTATCAGCAGCGCTTTTCCAGCAGCACGCCGCATTCCATGTGATGGGTATACGGGAACTGATCGAACAGCGCCAGGCGGCTGACCCGGTGCGTGGCCTGCAGCGTTTCCAGGTTGGCGCACAGCGTTTCCGGGTTGCATGAGATATACAGAATGCGCGGGTAGGCCTGCACCATCTTCACCGTTTCATCGTCCAGCCCGCTGCGCGGCGGATCGACGAAAATCGTCTCGCAGTTGTAGCCGCTCAGATCGATGCCCTTCAACCGGTTGAATTCGCGCACCCCGTTCATCGCCTGGGTAAAATCTTCCGCCGCCATGCGGATGATCTGCACATTGTCGATATGGTTGGCAGCGATGTTGTACTGCGCCGCCGCCACCGACGGTTTGGCGATCTCGGTCGCCAGCACGCGCTCGAAATTGCGCGCCAGCGCCAGCGAGAAGTTGCCGTTGCCGCAATACAGCTCCAGCAAATCGCCTTTGGAACCGGCGGTCACCGCCAGCGCCCATTCCAGCATTTGCACGTTCATGGCCGCGTTGGGCTGTGTAAAGCTGTTTTCCACCTGGCGGTAGATCATGTCGCGGCCGGCGACCGGCAGCACTTCGTCAACATAATCCTGGTCGAGCATGATTTTGGTCTTCGACGCCCGGCCGATTAGCTGCAGGTCGAAACCTTGCGCGCGCAGATCGTCACGCAGCTGCTCGGCGCGACGTTGCCAAACGTCATCCAGCTTGCGGTGGTACAGCAGCGAGGCGATGATTTTGCCGCTTTGCGTCGACAGATAATCGATCTGGAACAGCTTGTGACGCAGGATCGGTTCCGGTTTCAGCGCGGCGATCAGGGCGCTCATCAGGCGGTTGATCAGCTCGCTGGCGGCCGGGAATTGATCGACGCGAATACGCTGCTTGGTCTGCTGATCGAACATGATGTGGTACATGTCGTCCGCGTCGTGCCAGATGCGGAATTCGGCGCGCATGCGGTAGTGGTCGACTGGCGAGCGGAACACTTCCGGCTCGGGCGCCGCGAACGGTGACATCAACGTCTTCAGGCGGGCGACTTTCTCCGCCAGTTGGTCATCGTAACGTTCAATAGGCAAATTCTCGGGCGTCATGTGTTTCTTCTCGTCAGGCAAATTTGATCAGCGGGGATTGTAGGGAATCAGCCCGTGAAGTCCAGTTTTGTCGCGTTTATTATTTGTAACATTAATGGCAGTCTAGACATCTATTTGCATTGATCGTAGCATTGCCGTCCGGCCTCAAGCAGCGAGTGAAAAGGGAATCCGGTGTGAATCCGGAGCTGACGCGCAGCGGTAAGGGGAAGTCACGGCGATAGCGTTTCGACGCAGACACTGTCCACTGCAGGATGGGAAGTCATCGCCCGTTGCCGGTCGCGCCCGCGGCCCGCAAATCCCAAGCCCGAAGACCTGCCGGTGTTACGTCGCAATGTCCGTGGCCGTCGCGAACTACCGGCCATGATCCTGCGGCATCCGCCAATTAAGTTTGGATGCTTTTCTCATGACAATTACAAAAAATACGCTGCTGGCGGTGGTCTCCTCCGTCACGGCCTTTTCTGGATGGGCGCAAGACAACACGACAGCCACGAGTGGCGATAACCTGGTGGTGACCGCCAACCGCTTCCCGCAGCCGGTTTCTTCCGTGCTGGCGCCGACTTCCATCGTCACCCGTAACGATATCGATCGTTGGCAGGCCAAGAGCCTGACCGACGTGATGCGCCGTTTGCCGGGCGTGGACATCGGCCAAAACGGCGGGCTGGGGCAAAAGAGCTCACTGTTTATTCGCGGCACCAACTCCAGCCATGTCTTGGTATTGATCGACGGCATTCGCCTTAACCAGGCGGGCGTCAGCGGCTCTTCCGATCTCAGCCAAATCCCGATTTCGCTGGTGCAGAAAGTCGAATACATTCGCGGCCCGCGCTCGGCGGTGTACGGTTCCGACGCCATCGGTGGTGTGGTCAACATCATCACCACCCGCGAAAAGAACGGCACTACGCTCTCCGCAGGTGCCGGCTCCAACGGCTATCAATCCTATGACGCGTCGACCCAGCAACAGCTTGGCGACAGCACCGTGGCGACGGTGGCAGGGAATTACACCTATACCAAAGGGTATGATGTGGTGGCTGAAGGCAACACCAGCATTCCGCAGCCCGATCGCGACGGCTTCATGAGTAAATCGCTATATGGGGCGGTACAGCACCGGTTCAACGAGCAAATCAGCGGCTTTGTGCGTGGATATGGCTACGACAACCGTACGGGCTACGACGGCTTTTATTCTTACGATAAAAATTTCAATATCACCGGGCTGCCGGATACGCGCAAACTGTATAGTCAAACTTGGGACACCGGGCTGCGCTATCAGGAAGGGATTTACGCCACGCAGTTAGTGGGAAGCTACAGCCACAGCAAAGACTACAATTACGATCCGCGCAAAGGGCAGTATGCGATTTCCTCCAGCCTGGATGATTCTGAGCAATACAATCTGCAGTGGGGCAATACTTTCAAGGTGGCTCAAGGCACCGTCAGTGCGGGCGCCGACTGGCAGGATCAACAGATCAAACCGGGCACCGCGTCCGTCAGCCGTGAGAGAAGCCAGCGTAATACCGGCATCTATCTGACCGGGCAGCAACTGGTGGGGCCGGTGACGCTTGAGGCCGCCGCGCGCGGCGACGATAATTCGGAGTTCGGTTGGCACGGCACGTGGCAAACCAGCGCAGCCTGGGAGTTCATCGAAGGATACCGCTTCATCGCTTCCTATGGCACCGCGTTTAAAGCGCCAAACATGAACCAGCTGTTTAGTACCACTTATGGCAATAGCAACTTGAAGCCGGAAGAAAGTAAACAGTGGGAAGGCGGCTTCGAAGGTTTGACCGGGCCGGTGACCTGGCGCGTTTCCGGCTACCGCAATGACATCGATAACCTGATTGACAGCGATCCGGTGAGTTACCGTTATTACAATATCGGTAAGGCGACCATTAAGGGCGTAGAGGCCACCGCTTCTTTCGAAACCGGTCCGTTGACGCATCAGATTGGCTACGATTATGTCGACCCACGCAATGCTAAAACCAACGAAGTGCTGCTGCGCCGCGCCAAACAACAGGTGAAGTATGAGCTGGATTGGCAGCTGTACGACTTTGATTGGGCGGTGACCTATCAATACCTGGGTGAGCGCTACGACAAGGATTATGGCGTTTATCCAAGCCCGACGGTTAAACTTGGCGGTGTGAGCCTGTGGGATCTCGCAGTTTCGTATCCGGTCACATCTCATCTGACAGTTCGTGGTAGAATTGCCAACCTGTTTGATAAAGATTATGAGACGGCCTATGGCTACGCTACTCCAGGAAGAGAATACTACCTCACTGGAAGCTATACCTTCTAACAGCACCGCCACACCTCGCCCGACGGTGCTGGTTTTCGATTCCGGCGTCGGTGGGCTGTCGGTATATCAGGAGATTCGGCAGTTGCTGCCGGATCTCCACTATATATACGCTTTCGACAACGTGGCGTTCCCCTACGGTGAGAAGTCCGAAGAGTTTATCGTTGAGCGCGTGCTGGAGATTGTCGGTGCAGTGCAGCAGCGGCATCCTCTGGCGATTGTCGTCATTGCCTGTAACACTGCCAGCACCGTCTCCTTGCCGGCCCTGCGCGAGCGTTTCAGTTTCCCGGTCGTGGGCGTGGTGCCCGCCATCAAGCCCGCCGCCCGTCTTACCGTCAATGGCATCGTCGGCCTGTTGGCGACTCGCGGCACCGTACAGCGCAGCTACACCCACGAACTGATTTCCCGTTTCGCTACCGACTGCAAGATTGAGCTGCTGGGCTCTTCAGAGCTGGTGGAGCTGGCGGAGGCCAAGCTGCACGGCGAAGCCGTGCCGCTGCCGGTGCTGAAGAAGATCCTGCATCCGTGGCTGAGCATGCGCGAGCCGCCGGATACCGTCGTGCTGGGCTGCACCCATTTCCCTCTATTAGCTGAAGAGCTGATGCAGGTGTTGCCGGAAGGCACCCGGCTGGTGGATTCCGGTGCGGCGATTGCCCGTCGTACCGCCTGGCTCATCTCGACGCAGGAAAATCTGGTCTCGAGCCAGGAAGAGAATCTGGCGTATTGCATGGCGTTAAATGAAGATACTGACGCTTTATTGCCCGTTTTGCAGGGCTACGGCTTTAAATCGTTGAAAAAACTGCCGCTTTAACGGTGTTTTGGTTAAACATTCAACGGTCGGAAAAAATATTGAAAATAGGGGTTGCGGCCCGCCGATAACTCCCTATAATGCGCCTCCACTGACCGGGAACAACGACTGACAAGCCGCCGGGTCAGCGAGAAGAAAGCAAAATAAACGCTTGACTCTCAGGGCGAAAAGCGTAATATACGCAGCCCGCGCCGATGAGTTTCTCGGCACTGCTCTTTAACAATTTATCAGACAATCTGTGTGGGCACTCCACAAGACGATATCCAGCATCTTCGGATGCAAAAAAATATCAAGTCTTGAAGAGTGACTAACTGAAGTAAAATTCATGCAGTAAATCTTTGAGCATCGCTTCTCGAGTGGAAGCAAATCAAGCTTTTAATTGAAGAGTTTGATCATGGCTCAGATTGAACGCTGGCGGCAGGCTTAACACATGCAAGTCGAGCGGTAGCACGGGGGAGCTTGCTCCCTGGGTGACGAGCGGCGGACGGGTGAGTAATGTCTGGGAAACTGCCTGATGGAGGGGGATAACTACTGGAAACGGTAGCTAATACCGCATAACGTCGCAAGACCAAAGAGGGGGACCTTCGGGCCTCTTGCCATCAGATGTGCCCAGATGGGATTAGCTAGTAGGTGGGGTAATGGCTCACCTAGGCGACGATCCCTAGCTGGTCTGAGAGGATGACCAGCCACACTGGAACTGAGACACGGTCCAGACTCCTACGGGAGGCAGCAGTGGGGAATATTGCACAATGGGCGCAAGCCTGATGCAGCCATGCCGCGTGTGTGAAGAAGGCCTTCGGGTTGTAAAGCACTTTCAGCGAGGAGGAAGGTGGTGAACTTAATACGTTCACCAATTGACGTTACTCGCAGAAGAAGCACCGGCTAACTCCGTGCCAGCAGCCGCGGTAATACGGAGGGTGCAAGCGTTAATCGGAATTACTGGGCGTAAAGCGCACGCAGGCGGTTTGTTAAGTCAGATGTGAAATCCCCGGGCTCAACCTGGGAACTGCATTTGAAACTGGCAAGCTAGAGTCTCGTAGAGGGGGGTAGAATTCCAGGTGTAGCGGTGAAATGCGTAGAGATCTGGAGGAATACCGGTGGCGAAGGCGGCCCCCTGGACGAAGACTGACGCTCAGGTGCGAAAGCGTGGGGAGCAAACAGGATTAGATACCCTGGTAGTCCACGCTGTAAACGATGTCGATTTGGAGGTTGTGCCCTTGAGGCGTGGCTTCCGGAGCTAACGCGTTAAATCGACCGCCTGGGGAGTACGGCCGCAAGGTTAAAACTCAAATGAATTGACGGGGGCCCGCACAAGCGGTGGAGCATGTGGTTTAATTCGATGCAACGCGAAGAACCTTACCTACTCTTGACATCCAGAGAACTTTCCAGAGATGGATTGGTGCCTTCGGGAACTCTGAGACAGGTGCTGCATGGCTGTCGTCAGCTCGTGTTGTGAAATGTTGGGTTAAGTCCCGCAACGAGCGCAACCCTTATCCTTTGTTGCCAGCGGTTCGGCCGGGAACTCAAAGGAGACTGCCAGTGATAAACTGGAGGAAGGTGGGGATGACGTCAAGTCATCATGGCCCTTACGAGTAGGGCTACACACGTGCTACAATGGCATATACAAAGAGAAGCGACCTCGCGAGAGCAAGCGGACCTCATAAAGTATGTCGTAGTCCGGATTGGAGTCTGCAACTCGACTCCATGAAGTCGGAATCGCTAGTAATCGTAGATCAGAATGCTACGGTGAATACGTTCCCGGGCCTTGTACACACCGCCCGTCACACCATGGGAGTGGGTTGCAAAAGAAGTAGGTAGCTTAACCTTCGGGAGGGCGCTTACCACTTTGTGATTCATGACTGGGGTGAAGTCGTAACAAGGTAACCGTAGGGGAACCTGCGGTTGGATCACCTCCTTACCTAAAGATATTAGTTCGAGTGGCGTGCTCACACAGATTGTCTGATAGAAAGTAACGAGCAGAAATACCTTTATAGGCTTGTAGCTCAGGTGGTTAGAGCGCACCCCTGATAAGGGTGAGGTCGGTGGTTCAAGTCCACTCAGGCCTACCACTTCTCGGAAGTGGAAAAGGTACTGCGCGTGACTGTATGGGGCTATAGCTCAGCTGGGAGAGCGCCTGCCTTGCACGCAGGAGGTCAGCGGTTCGATCCCGCTTAGCTCCACCATATAGTCCGGTATTTCAATACTTCAGAGTATATTGGCGACAGTATGCTGCGAAGTATTTTGCTCTTTAACAATCTGGAACAAGCTGAAAATTGAAACATGACGGCTGAAATTTATCCCTCCGTAGAAGTACTGGGGTAAAGAGTAACCTGTCATAGAGTCTCTCAAATGTTTGCAGCGCGAACGATGGAAACATCTTCGGGTTGTGAGGTTAAGTGACTAAGCGTACACGGTGGATGCCTAGGCAGTCAGAGGCGATGAAGGGCGTGCTAATCTGCGAAAAGCGTCGGTAAGGTGATATGAACCGTTACAACCGGCGATACCCGAATGGGGAAACCCAGTGTGTTTCGACACACTATCATGTCATGAATACATAGTGGCATGAGGCGAACCGGGGGAACTGAAACATCTAAGTACCCCGAGGAAAAGAAATCAACCGAGATTCCCCCAGTAGCGGCGAGCGAACGGGGAGGAGCCCAGAACCTGAATCGGCTTGTGTGTTAGTGGAAGCGTCTGGAAAGTCGCGCAGCAAAGGGTGATAGCCCCGTACACTAAAATGCACAGGTCGTGAGTTCGATGAGTAGGGCGGGACACGTGACATCCTGTCTGAATATGGGGGGACCATCCTCCAAGGCTAAATACTCCTGACTGACCGATAGTGAACCAGTACCGTGAGGGAAAGGCGAAAAGAACCCCGGCGAGGGGAGTGAAATAGAACCTGAAACCGTGTACGTACAAGCAGTGGGAGCACCTTCGTGGTGTGACTGCGTACCTTTTGTATAATGGGTCAGCGACTTATATTTTGTAGCAAGGTTAACCGTATAGGGGAGCCGTAGGGAAACCGAGTCTTAACTGGGCGAATAGTTGCAAGGTATAGACCCGAAACCCGGTGATCTAGCCATGGGCAGGTTGAAGGTTGGGTAACACTAACTGGAGGACCGAACCGACTAATGTTGAAAAATTAGCGGATGACTTGTGGCTGGGGGTGAAAGGCCAATCAAACCGGGAGATAGCTGGTTCTCCCCGAAAGCTATTTAGGTAGCGCCTCGTGAACTCATCTTCGGGGGTAGAGCACTGTTTCGGCTAGGGGGCCATCCCGGCTTACCAAACCGATGCAAACTCCGAATACCGAAGAATGTTATCACGGGAGACACACGGCGGGTGCTAACGTCCGTCGTGAAGAGGGAAACAACCCAGACCGCCAGCTAAGGTCCCAAAGTCATGGTTAAGTGGGAAACGATGTGGGAAGGCATAGACAGCCAGGATGTTGGCTTAGAAGCAGCCATCATTTAAAGAAAGCGTAATAGCTCACTGGTCGAGTCGGCCTGCGCGGAAGATGTAACGGGGCTAAACCATGCACCGAAGCTGCGGCAGCGACGCTTAGGCGTTGTTGGGTAGGGGAGCGTTCTGTAAGCCGTTGAAGGTGGCCTGTGAGGGTTGCTGGAGGTATCAGAAGTGCGAATGCTGACATAAGTAACGATAAAGCGGGTGAAAAGCCCGCTCGCCGGAAGACCAAGGGTTCCTGTCCAACGTTAATCGGGGCAGGGTGAGTCGACCCCTAAGGCGAGGCTGAAAAGCGTAGTCGATGGGAAACAGGTTAATATTCCTGTACTTGGTGTTACTGCGAAGGGGGGACGGAGAAGGCTAGGCTAGCCGGGCGACGGTTGTCCCGGTTTAAGCGTGTAGGGGGTGTGACCTGGTAAATCCGGTTGCATATCAACCCTGAGGCGTGATGACGATGCACTACGGTGCAGAAGTAGTTGATGCCCTGCTTCCAGGAAAAGCCTCTAAGCTCCAGGTAACATTGAATCGTACCCCAAACCGACACAGGTGGTCAGGTAGAGAATACCAAGGCGCTTGAGAGAACTCGGGTGAAGGAACTAGGCAAAATGGTGCCGTAACTTCGGGAGAAGGCACGCTGGCATGTAGGTGAAGTCCCTTGCGGATGGAGCTGAAGCCAGTCGAAGATACCAGCTGGCTGCAACTGTTTAATAAAAACACAGCACTGTGCAAACACGAAAGTGGACGTATACGGTGTGACGCCTGCCCGGTGCTGGAAGGTTAATTGATGGGGTCAGCCGCAAGGCGAAGCTCTTGATCGAAGCCCCAGTAAACGGCGGCCGTAACTATAACGGTCCTAAGGTAGCGAAATTCCTTGTCGGGTAAGTTCCGACCTGCACGAATGGCGTAATGATGGCCAGGCTGTCTCCACCCGAGACTCAGTGAAATTGAACTCGCTGTGAAGATGCAGTGTACCCGCGGCAAGACGGAAAGACCCCGTGAACCTTTACTATAGCTTGACACTGAACATTGAGCCTTGATGTGTAGGATAGGTGGGAGGCTTTGAAGCGTGGACGCCAGTCTGCGTGGAGCCATCCTTGAAATACCACCCTTTAATGTTTGATGTTCTAACTCGGCCCCATAATCTGGGGTGAGGACAGTGTCTGGTGGGTAGTTTGACTGGGGCGGTCTCCTCCCAAAGAGTAACGGAGGAGCACGAAGGTTAGCTAATCACGGTCGGACATCGTGAGGTTAGTGCAAAGGCATAAGCTAGCTTGACTGCGAGAGTGACGGCTCGAGCAGGTACGAAAGTAGGTCTTAGTGATCCGGTGGTTCTGAATGGAAGGGCCATCGCTCAACGGATAAAAGGTACTCCGGGGATAACAGGCTGATACCGCCCAAGAGTTCATATCGACGGCGGTGTTTGGCACCTCGATGTCGGCTCATCACATCCTGGGGCTGAAGTAGGTCCCAAGGGTATGGCTGTTCGCCATTTAAAGTGGTACGCGAGCTGGGTTTAGAACGTCGTGAGACAGTTCGGTCCCTATCTGCCGTGGGCGTTGGAAGATTGAGAGGGGTTGCTCCTAGTACGAGAGGACCGGAGTGAACGCACCACTGGTGTTCGGGTTGTCATGCCAATGGCATTGCCCGGTAGCTAAGTGCGGAAAAGATAAGCGCTGAAAGCATCTAAGCGCGAAACTTGCCTCAAGATGAGTCTTCCCTGGGCCTTTAAGGCCCCTGAAGGAACGTTTAAGACTAAGACGTTGATAGGCTGGGTGTGTAAGTGCAGCGATGCATTGAGCTAACCAGTACTAATGATCCGTGAGGCTTAACCTTACAACACCGAAGGTGTTTTTAGAGAGATTTTCAGCGAAGTTCCGAGATTGGTTCTGATGGCGACACGAGAGTGAAGCGGTTGGAATAAAACGAATTTGCCTGGCGGCAATAGCGCGGTGGTCCCACCTGACCCCATGCCGAACTCAGAAGTGAAACGCCGTAGCGCCGATGGTAGTGTGGGGTCTCCCCATGCGAGAGTAGGACACTGCCAGGCATCAAATAAACGTTATCAGTGTGACGACTGGTAATGCGCAATTCGCAGAGCGCGATTTTGCCGGCATCGAGAGATGCAACGTAAAAGAATCGGTGGAGCGGTAGTTCAGTTGGTTAGAATACCTGCCTGTCACGCAGGGGGTCGCGGGTTCGAGCCCCGTCCGTTCCGCCACTTATTTAATTATGCCTGCTTTATTAGCAGGCATAATGTTAAGCGAGATTTAGGGGCGTAGCTCAGTTGGTAGAGCACCGGTCTCCAAAACCGGGTGTCGCGAGTTCGAGTCTCTCCGCCCCTGCCATATTAAGAACCCTTTGCGAAAGCAAAGGGTTTTTTTTTGCCTATCATTTTTCTTCCTTACCGCTTTGAAACAGAGCACATGGACGTTAGGTGCCGATGTTTGCCCGATCCTGGTTGCTCCATCCTCTTCCGATCCTTACCCCCGTGACCTCCTGATTCCCTTGCTGTTTTGCATTTTCTTCTCTCAGAGGGCGATGGGTGCATTTTAACGTGATAGACAGCCATGACCACGATGGCGGCGTTTAAGGCCGCCATAACGCTTTAGGCTGCGGTATTTAAAGGTATTTTAAGTAATTGCCGAATCAAAGGTTGTTGATCGCTGTTTTGCAACCAGACGGCATACAGGGGGCGGATAATCGGTGGGATCTCGGTGGCGGCCACCAGCTGTGGGTACTCTTGTTCCCACTGGCTGGGCAGGAAAGCGCATCCGCCCGTGGTTTCCAGCAGCTGACGCGTCAGGTGAGCGGAGGTGGTGGTGAGCACCGGCACGTTATCGCCTTCCAGCATGCGGCTTTCCTGTTGGTGAAAGTCGGCTCCCCATTCCAGCTTGATGTAGGGCATTGGGGCCTGTTTATCACGATGCGCGGATGAGAACAGGCGTAATGAGAAATTGCTCAGCTGCTGGCTGGCCAATTCATCCATCTTCGGCGGTTCAGTGGTGATCAGTAAATCGAGCTGCCTTTCATGCAGTTGTTTTACCAAAGAGTGCCTTAATGCCACCCTGGCTTCGAGCTGTAGCGCCTCGCGTTGTTGATAGAGCGCCTGCAACCAGGGGGTCAGATAGGCCTCCCACAGCGAAGCGGTAGCGCCAATCGACAACTCGGTGTGTTGCAGCGAACGCACGACCTCCTTCTTCGCCAACTGCCAGGTGTTCATCAGGCTCTCGGCATAGGGCAGAAGCCGCTCACCGGCAGGCGTCAGGCGGATATTGTTGCGATGACGGGTAAATAAATTTGCGCCCAGCTGGTTTTCTAACTGACGGATGCGGAAACTGACCGCGGACTGCGTTAAGTACAAAGATTCTGCGGCTCTGCCAAAGTGACGCGTTCTACTGACCTCCAAAAAGGTTTTCAGTAATTCGGTATCCACACCTATCTCCAAAAAAATTTGTCGTTAAGATTTAAATGTTTTGTTTTACACGCTGTCAAGCCTATCTAATACTCCGCGCCATAAACAGCACGGCCATAAGAGAATTAGGAGCGTGTCAGATGGCGGATAGCTTCACCACGACCAATCGTTTTTTTGATAATAAACATTACCCTCGCGGGTTCTCCCGTCACGGCGATTTCACCATTAAAGAGGCGCAATTGCTAGAGCGCTTCGGTTACGCGTTTAACGAGTTGGACTCGGGTAAACGCCAGCCGGCCACTGAAGAAGAACAGCTGTTCGTCGCAGTGTGCCGCGGTGAGCGCGAAGCGGCTACCGAGCAGGAAAAAGTATGGGCTAAATATCTGGCGCGCACACGTCGCCCGAAGAAATTCCATACTCTGTCCGGCGGTAAACCGCAGGCTGACGCAGTAGAAGATTACAGCGACAGCGACGACTAAAGACGATGGGGCCTGCGGGCCCCATTTTCTATTCCAGACTACGATGCAGCTGTAACAGCAGACGGTCCATACTGCGATAGCCCAGCGCTTCGCTGAGATGGCGCCTGTTGAGCTCAACATCCCCCGCCAAATCCGCCAACGTGCGCGCAACTTTCAAGATGCGCTGCCAGGCGCGGACCGATAACCCCAGCGCGTTTAATGTCGTCTCCAAAAACTCGGCGTCTGCCGTCTGCAGAACGCAATCACGTTCCACTTCGCGGTTGCTCAACAGCGCGTTGACTTTACCGGCACGTTCGAGCTGCCGGGCGCGTGCCTGCTGCACCCGTTTTCGCACCAGCTCACTGCTTTCTCCCTGCGTTTTCCGCTGACTGAGCGTACCCGGAGGCAACAGCGGCACTTCGATAGACAGATCGAAACGGTCGAGAAAAGGCCCTGACAGCCGGGCCAGATAGCGCAATACCTGCTGCGGTGAGGTGCGATTGTGCAACCCCTGATAATGCCCGGTCGGGCTGGGGTTCATTGCTGCGATCAACTGCACTCTGGCGGGGAAACAGACCTTGGCGTTGGCGCGTGAAATCACGATCTCGCCGGATTCCAGCGGTTCACGTAGCGCATCGAGTACCTTACGCTCGAATTCCGGTAGCTCATCCAGAAACAGCACGCCGTTATGCGCCATAGAGATCTCACCGGGGCGGGGCAGTGAGCCGCCGCCGACCAATGCCGCCATCGATGCACTGTGATGCGGTGCGCGAAACGGCCTCTGGCGCCATGGCAGGGCGGCGGGGATATGGTGCTGCAAGCTGGCGACCGCCAGGCTTTCCAGCGCCTCATGCTCCGTGAGCGGCGGCAGCAGGCCTGTGAGGCGGCTGGCCAACATGGTTTTACCGGTGCCGGGCGGCCCAATCAGCAGCAGGTTATGCCCGCCGGCGGCGGCGATCTCCAGTGCCCGCTTGGCCTGTTCCTGACCGATGATGTCGCGCAGATCGGCGCTGTCGCAGGCGGTGTCCGCAGCGGGAGGCGTGGCCGCCACCGGCAGTTCGCCCTGGCCGAGCAGAAAGGCGCAGACTTCCAGCAGGTGCCGGGCGGTATGGGAGCGCGACTGTGCGATCAGGCCGACCTCGGCGGCGTTGTCCGCCGAGAGGATCAGTTGCCGCCCGGCGTCAGCCGCCGCCAGCGCCGCCGGGATCGCGCCCCTGACCGCGCGCAGTGCGCCGGACAGCGCAAGCTCGCCAAGAAACTCGTAGCGTGCCAACGGTGCGAGGGGCAATTGCTCGGAGGCGGCGAGGATCGCCAGCGCTATCGGCAGATCGTAACGCCCGCCTTCTTTCGGCAGATCGGCGGGCGCCAAATTGACGGTGATGCGCCGGGCGGGAAAGGTGAAACCGTTGTTGATCAGGGCACTGCGTACCCGATCGCGCGCCTCTTTCACCGTGGTTTCCGGCAGACCGACCAGCGTCAGGCCGGGCAGGCCATTGCTGATATGCACCTCCACCGCCACGGAAGGGGCCTGAACGCCGATGATGGCGCGGCTATAGATTACCGCCAGTGACATATCGCTCTCCTTGCTGATGGCGACATGATGCGCGATTCATCTTGGTGGTGCGCGGAGTTATTGGTGTTTTTTCGATGGTTTTCGCAGCTTAATCACCGATTTTTATCTCATCGAATGGGATTGTGCGAGCAGACTCGCAGCCTGCGGCAATACCCATTAACAATTCGCTGAAGGCTGCAACACATTAGCGGCCCAGACGCATTGCAACCATAGGCTTGATGGGTGTATTTAACAATTGATTAAAAGAAAAATCACTTCTTTAACAAACCTCGACCGCCGCCGCATTCTGCCCGGCAGCCGCTAAGCCTCCTGACTTCGTACTCTACGGTAGGGATAACACTATGTTCGGTTGGACCCCGCTGCAGCGCAACGCGGCAATCGCCAGCTTTTCAAGCTGGACGCTCGACGCTTTCGATTTTTTCGTGCTGGTATTCTTACTCAGCGATATCGCGCAATCCTTTCACGTCGGCCTGGAACAGGTCACGTTGGCGATTCTGCTCACGCTGGCGGTGCGGCCTATCGGCGCGCTGATCTTCGGGCGCGCGGCGGAAAAGTATGGCCGCAAGCCGATCCTGATGTTGAATATCGTCTTCTTCTCGGTATTTGAGCTGCTCTCCGCCGCCGCGCCCTCGCTGACGGTCTTTTTGCTGTTGCGGGTGTTGTACGGGGTTGCGATGGGCGGCATCTGGGGCGTGGCGTCGTCATTGGCGATGGAAACCATACCGGACCGCTCACGCGGCCTGATGTCGGGTATTTTCCAGGCTGGCTATCCGTTCGGTTATCTGCTGGCGGCGGTGGTGTACGGCCTGCTGTTCGAAACGGTCGGCTGGCGCGGCATGTTCGTTATCGGCGCAGCGCCGATCCTGCTGCTGCCGTTTATTTATTATTGCGTGCAGGAGTCGCCGGTGTGGCTGGCGGCGCGCGAACGCAAAGAAAGCACCGCTTTGCTGCCGGTATTGAAGAGCCACTGGAAGCTGTGCTGCTATCTGGTGCTGCTGATGGCGGCGTTCAATTTCTTCTCCCACGGCACGCAGGATCTGTATCCGGTATTTTTGAAAGTTCAGCACGGTTTCGACCCTAAAACCGTCAGTATCATCGCCATAAGCTACAATATCGCGTCCATTATTGGCGGCGTTTTCTTCGGTTCGTTATCGGAAAAGATCGGCCGTAAGAAAGCGATCATCATCGCCGCGCTGCTGGCGTTGCCGGTGATCCCGCTGTGGGCGTTTTCCAGCGGTTCACTGATGTTGGGGATCGGCGCTTTCCTGATGCAGTTCATGGTGCAGGGTGCCTGGGGCGTGATACCGACCTACCTGACCGAACTGGTGCCGGCCAACACCCGCGCGGTGCTGCCGGGGTTCGTGTACCAGCTGGGCAATCTGATCGCCTCGGTCAACGCCACGCTGCAAGCCACCATCGCCGAGCATCATGGGCATAATTACGGCCTGGCGATGGCGATCGTCGCCGCTACGGTGGCGGTGGCGATCGCCCTGTTGGTGTTCTTCGGCAAGGATACGCGCGGCAAGGCGATCACCGACGCGGTGAAAAATCCGGACATGCGCGCCAATGTGTGAAAGAGGGGGGATTTGCGTGAGGTATGACCAGATTGCGCCGAATAATAACGCAAAAAAAGTGTTGTCATGCCGCGCGCGACTATGGTACCTCTGTAAGCATTAGTTCTGAATGAGCACAGTGAACAAACCCATTATGAAAGCCTTTGCCCAAGTGATTAGCCTAGTCGTGATTAGCGTGGTGGTGATTATTATCCCACCGTGCGGGGCTGCACTTGGACGAAGAAAGGCTTAGCAAACAAGCCGGAATCGCAAGAGAACCCCCGCACCGTCAGGTCCGGGGGTTTTTTATTGGCAAGAGAAAAGTGGAGCAAGGGGCAGAGCATGAAAAACAGAACAAAATCCTGCGGTTGTCGAAATAAGGCGGGGAAATAACTATGAATGGCGCTCAGTGGGTAGTTCAAGCGTTGCGTGCGCAGGGTGTGGATACCGTATTCGGCTATCCGGGTGGGGCAATCATGCCGGTGTACGATGCGCTGTACGACGGCGGTGTGGAACACCTGCTGTGTCGCCATGAACAGGGCGCCGCGATGGCCGCCATCGGCTACGCCCGCGCCACCGGCAAAGTCGGCGTTTGCATCGCCACTTCCGGCCCTGGCGCCACCAACCTGATCACTGGCCTGGCTGATGCGCTGCTCGATTCCGTTCCCGTTGTCGCCATCACCGGTCAGGTGGGTTCCGCGCTGATCGGCACCGATGCCTTTCAGGAGATCGATGTTCTCGGCCTGTCTCTGGCCTGCACCAAGCACAGCTTCCTGGTGGAATCGCTGGACGCCCTGCCGGGCATCATGGCGGAAGCGTTCGCCATCGCCGCAGGCGGCCGCCCTGGCCCGGTGCTGATCGATATCCCGAAAGACATTCAGCTGGCGCAGGGCGACTTGCACCCGCATCTGATGCCGGTCGACGAAGCGCCGGCGTTCCCGGCGGCAGCGTTGGCAGAAGCGGCCGAGCTGCTGGCGCAGGCCCAAAAACCGATGCTGTACGTCGGCGGCGGCGTGGGCATGGCGCAGGCGGTGCCGGCGCTGCGTGAATTTATCGCCGTGACCCGCATGCCGAACGTCGCCACCCTGAAGGGGCTGGGTGCGCCGGATGCGCAAGATCCGCTGTACCTCGGCATGTTGGGCATGCACGGCACCAAGGCTGCCAACCTGGCGGTGCAGGCGTGCGATTTGCTGATTGCCGTCGGCGCGCGTTTCGATGACCGCGTAACCGGCAAACTGAACGCCTTCGCACCGCATGCCAAAGTGATCCACATGGATATCGATCCGGCGGAGATGAGCAAGCTGCGCCAGGCGCATGTGGCCCTGCAGGGCGATCTGAAAGCGTTGCTGCCGGCGTTGCAGCGCCCGCTGAATATCGCCGCCTGGCAGCAGCAGGTGGCGGTACTGAAAGCTGAGCACGCCTGTCGCTACGATCACCCCGGCCAGCCGATCTACGCGCCATTGTTCTTGCGCCAGCTGTCCGCCCGCAAGCCGGCCAACAGCGTGGTGACCACCGACGTGGGCCAGCATCAGATGTGGAGCGCGCAGCACATGACGTTCGAACGCCCGGAGAATTTCATCACCTCCAGCGGCCTCGGCACCATGGGGTTCGGCGTGCCGGCGGCGGTGGGGGCCCAGATCGCGCGCCCGCAAGATACGGTGATCTGCGTCTCGGGCGATGGCTCCTTCATGATGAACGTACAGGAGCTGGGCACCATCAAGCGTAAACAGCTGCCGCTCAAGATCGTGCTGCTGGACAACCAACGCCTCGGAATGGTGCGTCAGTGGCAGCAGCTGTTCTTCGACGGCCGCTACAGCGAAACCAACCTGTCCGATAACCCCGACTTCCTGATGCTGGCCGCCGCCTTCGGCATTCCCGGCCAGCGCATCAGCCGCAAGGATCAGGTGGAGGACGCGCTCGAGGCGCTGTTCAACACCGAAGGCCCTTATCTGCTGCAGGTCTCTATCGACGAACTCGAAAACGTCTGGCCGCTGGTGCCGCCGGGCGCCGGCAACGAAACCATGTTGGAGGAAATATCATGATGCAGCATCAACTCTCTATCCAGGCGCGTTTTCGCCCCGAAATGTTAGAGCGCGTATTGCGGGTCGTGCGTCATCGCGGCTTTCAGGTTTGTGCTATGAATATGGTTTCTCCGGCCAACGCCGACAGCATCAATATCGAATTGACCGTTGCCAGCCCACGTCCGGTCGCCCTGTTGTCATCTCAGTTAAGCAAACTGCTGGACGTCTCCTGCGTCGAGATCCAGCAGCCAACATCACAACAAATACGCGCCTGAGGCGCCGAGAAGGATAAATAACAATGACAAAGAAAGCCGATTACATTTGGTTCAATGGTGAGATGGTTCCCTGGGCCGAGGCCAAAGTGCACGTGATGTCGCACGCGCTGCATTACGGCACGTCGGTATTTGAAGGCGTGCGCTGCTACGACTCGCACTTGGGGCCGGTGGTGTTTCGCCATCGCGAGCATATGCAGCGCCTGCATGACTCGGCGAAAATCTACCGCATGCCGGTTTCGCAAAGCGTCGACGAGCTGATGGAAGCCTGCCGCGCCACGCTGCGCAAGAACAACCTGGTCAGCGCGTACATCCGCCCGCTGGTGTTCGTCGGCGATGTCGGCATGGGCGTCAACCCGCCGGCCGGTTACAAAACGGACGTGATTATCGCGGCGTTTCCTTGGGGCGCTTATCTGGGTGAAGAAGCGCTGGATCAAGGCATCGATGCGATGGTCTCCTCCTGGCACCGCGTCGCACCAAACACGATCCCCACTGCGGCCAAGGCCGGCGGCAACTATCTTTCCTCCCTGCTGGTGGGCAGCGAAGCGCGTCGCCACGGCTATCAGGAAGGCATCGCGCTCGACGTGCACGGCTACATTTCCGAAGGGGCGGGCGAGAACCTGTTTGAAGTGAAAGACGGCGTGATTTACACCCCGCCGTTCACCTCTTCGGCGCTGCCGGGCATCACCCGCGACGCGATCATCAAGCTGGCGAAAGACATGGGCTTTGAAGTGCGTGAGCAGGTGCTGTCGCGCGAATCGCTGTACCTGGCCGACGAAGTGTTCATGTCCGGCACCGCGGCGGAAATCACGCCGGTACGCAGCGTGGACGGCATTCAGGTCGGCATCGGCAAATGCGGTCCGGTGACCAAACAGATCCAACAGGCGTTCTTCGGCCTGTTCAGCGGCAAGACAGAAGACAAATACGGCTGGCTGGATCCGGTAAATCCGTAACGACAAGACAGACAGATAAGAATATCCAGGCGGTTCGTTCGCCGCCTGTCATAAATACATTTGGAGTGAAAAGAGCATGCCTAAGTACCGTTCCGCCACCACCACTCATGGCCGCAATATGGCGGGTGCCCGCGCATTGTGGCGCGCGACCGGGATGACCGACGCCGATTTCGGCAAGCCGATCATCGCCGTGGTCAACTCCTTTACCCAGTTCGTGCCGGGCCACGTGCATCTGCGCGATCTGGGCAAACTGGTCGCCGAACAGATCGAAGCCTCCGGCGGCGTGGCCAAAGAGTTCAACACCATCGCGGTGGATGACGGCATCGCCATGGGCCACGGCGGCATGCTCTATTCCCTGCCGTCGCGCGAGCTGATCGCCGACTCGGTCGAATACATGGTGAACGCCCACTGCGCCGACGCGATGGTGTGCATCTCCAACTGCGACAAGATCACCCCGGGCATGCTGATGGCGGCGTTGCGCCTGAATATCCCGGTGATCTTCGTCTCCGGCGGTCCGATGGAAGCCGGCAAGACCAAACTCTCCAACCAGATCATCAAGCTGGATCTGGTGGATGCGATGATCCAGGGAGCGAACCCGAACGTCAGCGACGCCGACAGCGAGCAGATCGAGCGTTCCGCCTGCCCGACCTGCGGTTCCTGCTCCGGCATGTTCACCGCCAACTCGATGAACTGCCTGACTGAGGCGCTGGGCCTGTCGCAGCCGGGCAACGGCTCGCTGCTGGCCACTCACGCCGATCGCAAAGCGCTGTTCCTCAACGCCGGCAAGCGCATCGTCGAGCTGACCAAACGCTATTACGAGCAGGACGACGAGAGCGCGCTGCCGCGCAATATCGCCAACAAGGCGGCGTTTGAGAACGCCATGACGCTGGACATCGCCATGGGTGGCTCGACCAACACCGTGCTGCACCTGCTGGCTTCGGCGCAGGAAGGTGAGGTGGACTTCACCATGGAAGACATCGATCGCCTGTCGCGCAAAGTGCCGCATCTGTGCAAGGTGGCGCCGAGCACGCAGAAATACCATATGGAAGACGTGCACCGCGCCGGCGGCGTAATCGGTATCCTCGGCGAGCTGGATCGCGCCGGCTTGCTGAACCGCGAGGTGAACAACGTGCTGGGGCTGACCCTGCCGCAGACGTTGGAAGCCTACGACGTGATGCTGACCCGCGACGAAAGCGTCAAGAAAATGTACTCCGCCGGGCCGGCCGGTATCCGCACCACGCAGGCATTCTCTCAGGACTGCCGCTGGGATTCGCTGGACACCGACCGCAAGGAAGGCTGCATCCGCACCCGTGAGCACGCCTACAGCCAGGACGGCGGGTTGGCGGTGCTGTACGGCAACCTGGCGGAAAACGGCTGTATCGTCAAAACCGCCGGCGTAGACAAGGAAATCCTCACCTTCCGCGGCCCGGCCAAAGTGTATGAAAGCCAGGATGATGCAGTAGAAGCGATCCTCGGCGGCAAAGTGGTGGCGGGCGACGTGGTCGTTATCCGTTACGAAGGGCCGAAAGGCGGGCCGGGCATGCAGGAAATGCTCTATCCGACCACCTACCTGAAGTCGATGGGGCTGGGCAAGGCGTGCGCGCTGATTACCGACGGGCGTTTCTCCGGCGGCACCTCCGGGCTGTCCATCGGCCACGCCTCGCCGGAGGCGGCCAACGGCGGCCTGATCGCCCTGGTGCAGGACGGCGACATGATCGCGATCGACATTCCTCATCGCGGCATCCAGCTGGACGTCAGCGAGCAGGAACTGGCGGCGCGGCATGAAGCGGAACTGGCGCGCGGCGACGCGGCCTGGACGCCGAAAAACCGTGAGCGTCAGGTATCCTTCGCGCTGCGCGCCTACGCCTCGTTGGCCACCAGCGCCGACAAAGGCGCGGTGCGCGACAAGAGCAAACTGGGGGGATAAGCAGCATGGCGGTCTCTCAACCCCTACCCAGCGCCCCCTGCGGCGCGGAATATCTGCGAGCGGTACTGCGCTCGCCGGTCTACGAGGTGGCGCAGGTCACCCCGTTACAGGCCATGAGCAAAATTTCTTCGCGCCTCGGCAACACCATTTTGGTGAAGCGCGAAGATCGCCAGCCGGTGCACAGCTTCAAGCTGCGCGGGGCCTATGCGATGATCGCCGGGCTGGACGAGGAGCAGAAGGCGCGCGGCGTCGTAACGGCTTCGGCCGGCAACCACGCGCAGGGCGTAGCCTTCTCCGGTAAACGGCTGGGCATTAAAACGCTGATCGTGATGCCGGTGTCCACCGCGGACATCAAAGTGGATGCGGTGCGCGGTTTCGGCGGCGAAGTGCTGCTGCACGGCGCCAATTTCGACGAGGCCAAAGCGAAGGCGATCGAGCTTTCCCAGCAGCAGGGCATGACCTTCGTGCCGCCGTTCGATCATCCGACGGTGATTGCCGGGCAGGGCACGTTGGCGATGGAGTTGCTGCAGCAAGACGCGCATCTGGATCGGGTCTTCGTGCCGGTCGGCGGCGGCGGTCTGGCCGCCGGGGTGGCGGTGCTGATCAAGCAGCTGATGCCGCAGATCAAAGTGATCGGCGTCGAAGCGGAAGACTCCGCCTGCCTGCGCGCGGCGCTGGATGCCGGCCAGCCGGTGGATCTGGCGCGCGTCGGGTTGTTCGCCGAAGGCGTGGCGGTGAAGCGTATCGGCGACGAAACCTTCCGCCTGTGCCGTGAATATCTGGACGACGTAATCACTGTGGACAGCGACGCCATTTGCGCAGCGGTCAAAGATCTGTTCGAGGACGTGCGTGCCATTGCCGAACCTTCCGGCGCGCTGGCGCTGGCGGGGCTGAAAAAGTACGTTCAGCAGCACAACATTCAGGGCGAGCGTCTGGCGCACGTGCTGTCTGGCGCCAACCTCAACTTCCATGGGCTGCGCTACGTTTCCGAACGCTGCGAACTGGGCGAACAGCGCGAAGCGCTGTTGGCGGTGACCATTCCGGAACAGCAGGGCAGCTTCCTCAAGTTCTGCCAACTGCTGGGCGGCCGCTCGGTGACCGAATTCAACTACCGCTACGCCGATGCCGACAACGCCTGCATTTTCGTCGGCGTGCGTCTGACGCGTGGCCACGCCGAACGGCGGGAAATCATCGACGAGCTCAATGCCGACGGTTATCAGGTGGTGGATCTGTCGGACGACGAGATGGCCAAACTTCACGTGCGGTACATGGTGGGTGGGCGTCCGTCGAAGCCGCTGCGCGAACGGCTGTACAGCTTTGAGTTTCCGGAGTCGCCGGGCGCGCTGCTGAAATTCCTGCAGACGCTGGGCACGCACTGGAACATTTCGCTGTTCCACTATCGCAGCCACGGCACCGACTTCGGCCGGGTGCTGGCGGCCTTCGAACTGGCGCAAACCGAGCCGGAATTCGAGCGGCACCTGCAGGCGCTGGGCTACGATTGCCACGACGAAACCGACAACCCGGCGTTCCGCTTCTTTTTGCAGGGGTGAGCCCGGTGCGTTTACCCGGCCAGCTGGCCCGCTTATTGACGCAGGGCCGGGAGATGGAACGCCAAATCGCGGCGCGCGATCGCGCACTGTTCGCCGGCGTGGATGCGCAGCTCGAGCAGCATTTCCTGACGCCGGGCCAGCGGCTGTCGCCGCCGGGCGTCGGCAATGTCATGTTGCTGATGGTATGCCTGACGTTGGGGCTGGCGGGCGTGATGGGCCTGGCCACGGACGTGGCTGCCGCCTGGAGCGGCAAGACTTCCGCCGCCGTTCTCATGGGCAGCGGCGCGATCGTGGCGGTGTGGATGACGTTGATCCTGTTCCAACTGGTGCAGGGTAAAAACAGCGGGGTGGTATTGTTGCAATATTACCTTGGCATGCTCGGCCTATTTTGCCTTGGCGCCGCGGCGGCGTGGGCGTCGGAGATGACCGGCATCGCCACCGTCGCCATGCTGCTGGGGGGCGTGGTTGGCGGTGCACTATTCAGCAACTGGGCGGTGTTCTCTCTCTGTGTCGCTTACTTTCGCACGCGTCGGCGCGTGTTTATCAAACGCCGTTGGCAGAGGGAAGATCTGCGCAACACCCGATAAACCGTCAGAACGGAAAAACTTATGACGCAACCCTTCTCCGGCTTTAGCCAGCAGGGTCTGAATTTCCTGCAGCAGGTGCGGATCGAGAACGATAAGGCGTGGTTCGACGGCAACCGCGATATCTACGATCGCGAGCTGCTGGCGCCGTTTCGCGCGCTGGTGGAGCAGCTGGCTCCCGGCATGTTGGCGATCGACCCGCAGTTCGAGACTCGCCCAGCGATCGGCAAAACGCTGTCGCGCATTCATCGCGACACGCGCTTTTCTCATGACAAATCGCGCTACCGCAGCCGCATGTGGCTGACGTTCAAGCGTCCGAGCAAAGACTGGAAAGACGCGCCGGTCTACTTTTTCGAACTGGGGCCGGACATGCTGCGCTATGGGCTCGGCTACTACAGCGCCAATAAGCCGACCATGGATCTGTTCCGCCATACGCTGAGGCAGCGGCCGCAGCCTTTCCTTGAGGTGGCCGCCTGCTGCCGGCCGCCGTTCGAGCTGGTGGGTGAGAGCTACAAGCGCCCGCTGGTGAAGGAACAGGCGGCGGAGATCGCCACCTGGTACAACCGCAAGTCGTTTGCGGTGATGGTGACCGACAGCGAAGTGGAAAAGCTGTTCAGCGCCGATCTGGTGCCGCTGCTGGCCGGGGCATTTTTGCAGCTTGAGCCGCTCTACCACTGGCTGATGCAGGTAGAGACGATGAAGCAGATCGATCCGGCGGATCTGTAAATCTCGCGTCAGCGGGGATGCAGCAAGCGCCAAAAGGCGTCGATCAGCGGATCGCTGAGGCGCTTTTTCTGGACGCAGACCCCCAGCTCGAACGGTTCGACCATCGAGATGTTATCCAGCTGCGAGATGCGGTTGCGTACCGGCTCCGGGCTGTTGTCCACCACCACGCTCGGGATCAGCGCGATGCCGCAGCCCAACGCGACCATCGACACGATGGCTTCGTGGCCGCCGACGGTGGCGTAAATCAGCGGATTGCTGATGCGGTGGCGGCGGAACCACAGCTCGATGCG
This sequence comes from Serratia sp. SSNIH1, assembly GCF_002935055.1. Classification (NCBI taxonomy): domain Bacteria; kingdom Pseudomonadati; phylum Pseudomonadota; class Gammaproteobacteria; order Enterobacterales; family Yersiniaceae; genus Serratia; species Serratia sp. SSNIH1. Next base: position 288,485 of record NZ_CP026383.1, on the reverse strand, counting down.
TTTTCGCGACGGGCCGTGCTCCGGCAGGATGAACGGGATCTCGGCCCAGTCGGGCCTGTCGGCGAATGCCTGGCTGCGCACCGCACAGGGTAGCGCCGGCGCGATCAGCACCAGCGGGATTTCGCCGATTTTGGTGAACGCCACGCTGGCGGGCAACGTTTCCGGCCGGCCGGCGATGCCGAGATCGGCCTCGTTGGATTGCACTTTGTCGACCGCGTCGGCGGCGTCGCCGGTGGTCAGCTTAATCTCGACCAGCGGGTGCTGCGCGCGGAAGCGATCGAGGATCGGCGGCAGGTGGCTGTACGCCGCGGTCACCGAACAGAACAGCCGCAGTTCGCCGCTCAGCGAAGGGCCGTGCTGGCCGAGCGAGTGCTTCAGCTGTTGATACTGCAGCAGCGTTTGCTGGGCGAATTCTTTCAGCTGTTCGCCGGCGTCGGTCAGCTGCACGGTACGGTTGTCGCGCAGAAACAGCGGCTGCCCGAGGATCTCTTCCAGCCGCTGGATCTGGCGGGAGAGCGTCGACGGGCTGACGTGCATCGCCTTGGCGGTGCGCCCGAAGTGATGGCTTTCGGCCAAATGCAGGAACAGCTTTAAATCACGTAAATCCATATCGATACGCTCGCAGTGAGAGTGTTGCATAAATTGCAATATCACGTTCTCAATATATCAATTTAAGCAACGCATTTCCTGTTATACATTGAGTTTAACGAATCTCCGCACAGACAGGGCGGGGAATGAAAATAACAATGCAAGACAACATCAAACCGGAGTACCACCATGGCTAACTATTTCAACACATTGAACCTGCGTCAGCAGTTGGCGCAATTGGGTAAATGCCGCTTTATGGCGCGCGACGAATTTGCTGACGAAGCCGGCTACCTGAAAGGTAAAAAAGTGGTGATTGTCGGCTGTGGCGCCCAGGGGCTGAACCAGGGGCTGAACATGCGTGACTCCGGCCTGGACGTCGCCTATGCCCTGCGCAAAGAAGCGATCGACGAGAAGCGCGCTTCCTGGCGCAAGGCGACCGAAAACGGCTTCAAGGTCGGCACCTACGAAGACCTGATCCCGCAGGCGGATCTGGTGGTCAACCTGACGCCGGACAAGCAGCACTCTTCCGTGGTGCGCGCGGTGCAGCCGCTGATGAAAGACGGCGCGGCGCTGGGTTACTCCCACGGCTTCAACATCGTTGAAGTGGGTGAGCAGGTGCGTAAAGACATCACCGTGGTGATGGTCGCGCCGAAATGCCCGGGCACCGAAGTGCGTGAAGAGTACAAGCGCGGCTTCGGCGTGCCGACCCTGATTGCGGTTCACCCGGAAAACGATCCGAAAGGCGAAGGCATGGCGATCGCCAAGGCCTGGGCGGCGGCGACCGGCGGCCACCGCGCCGGCGTGCTGGAGTCTTCCTTCGTTGCCGAAGTGAAATCCGACCTGATGGGCGAGCAGACCATTCTGTGCGGCATGCTGCAGGCGGGTTCGCTGCTGTGCTTCGACAAGCTGGTTGCTGAGGGCACCGATCCGGCTTACGCCGAGAAACTGATTCAGTTCGGCTGGGAAACCATCACCGAAGCGCTGAAGCAGGGCGGCATCACCCTGATGATGGATCGCCTGTCCAACCCGGCCAAGCTGCGCGCCTATGCGCTGTCCGAACAGCTGAAAACCATCATGGCGCCGCTGTTCCAGAAGCACATGGACGACATCATCTCCGGCGCGTTCTCCAGCGGCATGATGGCCGACTGGGCGGAAGACGACGTGAAACTGCTGACCTGGCGCGAAGAGACCGGCAAAACCGCGTTCGAGAATGCGCCGCAGTTTGAAGGCAAAATCAGCGAGCAAGAGTACTTCGATCACGGCGTGCTGATGGTGGCGATGGTGAAAGCGGGCGTTGAGCTGGCGTTCGAAACCATGGTCGATGCCGGCATCATCGAAGAGTCGGCTTACTACGAGTCGCTGCACGAGCTGCCGCTGATCGCCAACACCATTGCGCGCAAACGTCTGTATGAAATGAACGTGGTTATCTCCGATACCGCAGAGTACGGCAACTACCTGTTCGCCAACGCGGCGGTGCCGCTGCTGAAGGACTTCATGACCACCCTGCAGGCGGGCGATTTGGGCAAAGCCGCGGCGGGTACGGCGGTGGACAACGCGCAGCTGCGCGACGTGAACGAAGCGGTGCGCAGCCACCCAATCGAAACCGTCGGTCGCAAACTGCGTGGTTACATGACCGACATGAAACGCATCGCCGTTGCGGGCTGATTTTCCGCAAGGTAAAGAACACAAAGCCGGCTGTGATGCCGGTTTTTTTATGCCTCCGGCGGCGCGAGCAGCTGCCGTTCAAGGCAGCGCCGGATCGCGTGTTTGGCGTTGGCGACCCCCAGCTTACGCACCGCATTGCCGATGTGAAACTTCACCGTACCGGTTTTGATCCCCAGGATCAGCGCGATCTCATGGTAGGTTTTGCCCTGGCTGGCCCAGTAGAGGATTTCCCCTTCGCGCGGCGAGAGCCGGTCTGCCTGGCCCTCTCGTCTTCCATCAGCTGCCGCAGCTCGGCGTCATCGGCCGCCGTGGCGCTGATCGACAAGATCGCCAGGTTGTTGTCGTGATCGTGCAAAACAAAGCTGCAGCCGTGCACGATGTCGTATTCCCGCGCCTGGCTGAAGATCTTCCGGTAATGCCGATCCTCGGTGGTGACGGGGGTGTCGTGCCACATGAAGGGCGCGCAGCGACTATGGGCGGCGCGCACGACGGGATCGATGCGCTGATAGCGATTGGCGCTGTAGATGTCCAGCCATTCTTGCGGGTAGCTCGAGACCAGCAGATGGCGGTCGGGACGGTGTTTGTTGAAGGTCAAATAAGCGTATTTGAATTGGCTGAAGGCGTGCAGTCGGCCGTCAAGATGCAGTCTTGCGGCGACGGCGTTGGCGAATGCGACGGCCATCGGTAACCTCCCTGTCGTTCGGCGGCTCAGCCCGACCTGCACCAAAGTCCAGCTAGTCAGTGCGGCGGATTGAAATTTATACTCGGCTAATAAATTCAAAAAGGCGGCAATGCCAAGACCCGAGCTTAGCAGCTCTGGGCGGAAATAAGCCAACGCCAGGGAAATTCTTTCAATCATCCTCTGATCAATGTTTCTGGGAACTATTGTGCGTGCGGCGGGGTAACCTCGCCGCCGCCTTATTGGCTATGCGGGCATTGCCGTTGCGGGAATGATGGCGCCGCGATGTTGGATCACCGTCGCGGCAAGCCGATGGCCGCGCTGCGCCGCCCGCTGGGCGCTGCCGCCGCTCAGGCGTTCCGCCAGATAACCGGCGCTGAAAGAGTCGCCCGCGGCGGTGGTATCCACTACGCGCTCCGGCGGCAGCGCGATCGCCGGTACCTCAAGTCGCTCTCCCCCCACGCTGAACACCAAACAGGCATCCGCGCCGCGTTTGATAACGATCTCGCCGACGCCGAGCGCCTGCGTGCGTGCCACCACCTGTTCAACCGGCTGCGTGCCCCACAGCAACGCTTCGTCATCCAGCGTCAGGAAGGCGATGTCGGTGCAGGCCAGCACCTCGCGGTAGGCTAGCTGCGTTTCCTCACGGCTTTGCCACAGGCGCGGGCGGTAGTTGTTGTCGAAGATAACCTGGCCGCCGTTGGCGCGGCAGCGGCGCAGCAGCGCCAGCAGCTTCGTGCGGTCGGCAGGCGCGAGGATCGCCAGGCTAATGCCGCTGAGATACAGGTAATCGAACTGCGCCAGCCGGGCGCACAGCGCCTCGGCCTGGGGGCCCGCAAGCCAATACCGGGCGGCGGCGTCATTGCGCCAGTAGTAGAAGGTGCGTTCGCCGGCGGCGTCGGTTTCGATCACGTACAGGCCCGGCAGTTTGTTTTCCAACTGCTGAATCAGCCCGGTCTCGATCTTCTCCTGCCGCCAGGCCTGCAGCATTTCGCCGCTGAAGCTGTCGGTGCCGAGCGCGGTGACGTAATGCACCTGCAGCGCCTGTTCCGGCATTTGGCGAGCGAGGTAGACGGCGGTGTTGAGGGTATCGCCGCCAAAGCCGCGCGTTAGCTGCGCGCCCTGCTGCGACAGCTCGATCATGCATTCGCCGATCACGGCGAGATTTCGGATAGTCATCGTCAATAAGCCCTGGCTAAAGAAGAAGCAACAGCCGCCAGTCTCCACGCAAGGCGGTGAGGGAGTCAATAAATTAAAACAGTGTTTTAATTTTTTATGATCGCGATCGGCCCATGCCAACAGGGCGAAGAGGAAAGCGCGCGGCAATTCATGCTTAAAGTTTTACGCGGTGCGGCCGATAAGCTGGGTAAACAAACAGCGGCAGCGCTCTCACTTCTCCGCCACGGCGATAGTACCGATGATAACCAACCTGATCTCGGGTCTGCTGGCGCCCTGTTTTGCCCTCTATGCCTGCGCCAAATCGCGGCGCTACTGGCGGCAATGCCGGCGCTTGTATACCTTCCAGCCGATTTATCGCACCAGCGGCGCGCTGCTGGCGGTGGAACTGCTGACGGCGGTATATCACCCGAATGAGCCGGACAAACGGCAATCCCCGGAACAGTATTTCGCCTCGCTCGGCGTTGCCCAGCGTTTGCGGGTGATCCAGGAACAGCTGGCGCTGTTGCAGCGCTGGCAGGCATTGTTCATTCGCCACGCGGTGATGGTGTCGGTCAATATCGACGGCATCGCGCTGCAAGCGTTGCAGCGCCATAGCGAGCTGCAACGCCAGATCGCCGAGATGCCCTATCTGCGCTTCGAGCTGGTGGAGCACGCCGAAACGGCGTCAAACCACCCGTTGCAGCAGATCGTCGGCGGCGAACGGCTGTGGCTGGACGATTTCGGCAGCGGGCTGGCCAACTTCTCCGCCGTCGGCGCCTGGCGCTATCAATACATCAAGGTGGCACGCGAGTTGTTCACCTTGCTCAAACAGTCGGAAGAGGGCGTACAGCTGCTCGGCACCCTGATCAAGATGATGAACCAGCACAGCGACGGGGTGATCGTCGAAGGCGTGGAAACCGAGCAGGAGTGGCGGCTGGTGCAGCGTTCCGGCGCGTTGGCCGCGCAGGGCTACTATCTTTCCCGCCCGGCGTGCTTTGAAACTCTGCACAGCGTACCGACACTGTTCGCCGCGCCCGGCGCGCCGGCGTGAACTCCGGTCTATCCTCAGCTAGGCTTAAACGGGGCTGCTCATTCTTTTTCCTTTCATTCGGCAGCCCGGTTTATGTGCTGAGGGAGCCCTATGACAAGAACAGGAAAGGTTTTCAGCTGGCTGGGCGGCATTGTGCTGCTGGCGATCGTCGCGCTGGCGATCTTCATCGCTACCTTCGATTGGAATCGACTCAAACCCACCATCAACGACAAGGTGTCGGCCGAACTGCGGCGGCCGTTCGCCATCCGCGGCGATCTGGGCGTCGACTGGTCGCGTAACCGGGATGAGGGCGGCTGGCGCGCCTGGGTGCCCTGGCCGCATATTCACGCTGAAGACGTGTGGCTGGGTAACCCGAAAAACATGCCCGGCGACAGCATGGTGACGTTGCAGCGCGTCGACGCCAGCATCGCACCGCTGGCGCTGCTGAGGAAAGAACTGCTGATCCCGCGCATCTGGCTCAAGCAGCCGAATGCGTCGTTGGAACGCCTGGCCAACGGCGACAACAACTGGACGTTTGATCTGGCCGCTGGCCAGGATCCGCAGCAACCGCCTTCCGCCTGGTCGTTCACCGTTCACGACATCGTGTTCGACAAGGGACAGATCGCCTTTAAAGACGCCGCCCTGAAGGCGGATTTCCGCGCCGTTATCGATCCGCTCGGCAAACCGCTGCCGTTCAGTGAAGTGACCGGCAAACAGAGCGGCGGCAAGGCCGCTACCCCCGACTACGTTTTCGGTTGGCAGGTCAAGGGCAAATATAACGGCGAACCGCTGAGCGGCAGCGGCAAGATCGGCGGCATGCTGTCACTGCAGAGCGCCGATCTGCCGTTCCCGCTGCAGGCCGACGTGCGTTCCGGCAGCACCCGGGTTGCGGTGGCGGGCACCTTGTCCGATCCGCTGAACCTCGGCGGCCTGGACGTGCAGCTGAAATTTTCCGGCGAAAGCCTGGGTGACCTCTATGGCCTGACCGGCGTGCTGCTGCCGAACACGCCGCCGTATGCGACCGATGGCCATCTGATAGCCCGCCTGCATCAGCCGGGCGGCGCCGTGTTCGAATATCAGAAGTTCGACGGCAAAATCGGCGACAGCGACATTCACGGCGACTTGAAATACGTTGCCGGTAAGCCGCGGCCGACGCTGAACGGCGCGGTGAACTCCCGGCAGCTGAGGTTGGCGGATCTGGCGCCGTTGATCGGCGCGGATTCCAACGCCGCCAAAGCCGGGCGCGGCGAGAAGAGCCGCCAACCGGCGGATAAGGTGCTGCCGGTCGCACAGTTCGATACGCAAAGCTGGCGCAAGATGGATGCGGACGTGAAGTTTGCCGCCGCGCGCATCGAACGCGGCAGCGATTTACCGCTGAGCGATCTGGCCACGCACCTGAAGCTGAACAATGGCGAGTTGCGTCTGGATCCGCTGCGCTTCGGCATGGCGGGCGGCAGCCTGAACGCCGTGGTGCGCCTCGACGGCGGCAAAAAGCCGATGCGCGGCCAGGTGGATATGCATGCGCGCAAACTCCAGCTCAAACAGCTGTTGCCGAACGTAGCGGCGATGAAGCGCAGCCTCGGGCAGATGAACGGCGACGCCAGGCTGACGGGCAGCGGCAATTCGGTGGCCGAGCTGCTGGCGACCAGCAACGGCGACCTGCGCCTGTTGATCAATAACGGGGTGATCAGCCGTAGCCTGATGGAGATCCTCGGCCTGAACGTCGGCAACTATTTGGTGGCGCAGCTGTTCGGCGACGACGTGGTGGGCATCAACTGCGCCGCGGCGGACGTCGGCATCCGCAGCGGCGTCGCCGCGCCGCGGCTGTTCGTGTTCGACACCGAGAACGCGGTGATCAACATTACCGGCAACACCAACCTCGCCACCGAACGGCTGGATTTGTCCATCGATCCGGAAAGCAAGGGGATGCGCGTGCTGACTCTGCGCTCGCCGCTGTACGTGAAAGGCACCTTCAAGCACCCCGACGCCGGGGTGAAAGCCGGGCCGCTGATCGCGCGCGGCGCGGCGGCGGTGGCGTTGGGGGCGGTGCTGACGCCGGCGGCGGCGCTGCTGGCGCTGGTCTCGCCCAGTGAAGGCGGCGAGGAAAACCAGTGCGGGCAGATCCTGCGGGAGATGAAAGGTAAAAAGTAATCAGGCGCGCGGCGGCGGTGAAAGCAGCCGGCAGTCGTGATCCTGGATCTCTTCCGCCGAGGCCAGGGTGAACGGCAGCAGGCTGCGCTCGGTCGCCAGCAGCAGGAAATCGCCGTCCGGCAGCGCGGTCATCGCCAGGCCGAAGCTGCCCATGCGCCCGTCGGCGCGCGGCAGGCCGGAAGCCAACAGACGAAAGGCGCCCTGCTGTTCAAGCTCGGCAGGGGTCACCCGCCGCCCCAGATAGTCATGCCCCAACAGGCCGCCGGGCAGCGGTTGCCATTGCTCGATAAAATCGGGGCCGATCTGCGCCAGCCGCTGTTTTACCGCCGGCAACAGGCAGGAGATATGAATATGCAGCTGGTTTTGCGTGCGGCCATATTCCGAGTTGATCGCCAGTGAAATATCGCCGTCGTCGATCGGTTTGCCATAGCGTTCCGCCATCACGTGGCGCGCGCGCCAGGCCTGGGCGAAGAAATTCGGCGTGGCGGCGTCCAGCACCGCCGGGCTTTCTATCCCGGTGATTTTGGCGCTGGGCATCAGCAGATATTGCAGCGGCCCGTTGCGATCCTTAAACACCACGAAGCCGGCAGGCACATCCACCTGCGCGCAGGGTGCCGGGTTGTCATGCGCCTGCTGATTGGGCAGACATTGCTGGCTGACGATGCGCCACAGCGCATCGGGATGGTCGGGCTTCAACCCGTAATAGAGCGCGATGGCGAGAGCCGCCAGCAGCGCAACGCAGACAAATACCCCACGACGCAGAGACATCGGCCAATCCTGTTACCGAGAGAAACGTCCAGCATAGCCCGGTTTTATGACAGGAAACGAACAACGCGTGCGGCCCCCCGCAGTGAGGGGGCCGTAGGGGATCACAGCGACTGGTGGCGGGTTTCTTTCATCAGCAGCAGGGCCAACAGCGTCAGCCCGGCCATCGCCGCCAGGTACATGCCGACGTAGAACAGCCCGTAGTGGGCCGCCAGCCAGGTGGCGATATAAGGCGCCACGGATGCGCCGAGAATAGACGCGACGTTGTAGGAGAACGATGCGCCGGTATAGCGCACTTCGGTCGGGAACAGCTCCGGCAGCAGCGCGCCCATGGGGCCAAAGGTCAGCCCCATGATGCTCAGGCCGCACAGCAGGAAGCCCATCACCAGCGCCTGGTTGCCGGAACCCAGCAGGGTCGGGAACAGGAACGCGAATCCGATCATCAGCAGGGTAATGGCGATCATGGTCTTGCGGCGGCCGAACGCGTCCGCCAGCAGGCCGGCGATCGGTACCATCACGCCGAAACCGATCACCGCCACCATCAACATCCACAGGAAGCTGTTGCGGGAGTAGCCGAGCCCCAACGGCTGCGGCGTGGTGCCGTAGGTCATCGAATACACCGTCATCAGATAAAACAGCGTGTAGGTCGCCAGCATGATGAAAGTGCCGAGTATGGTCGCTTTCAGATGCTTGCTCAGCAGCGTGCCGAGCGGCACTTTCACCTGTTTGCCGGCCTTGGCCACTTTGGCGAACACCGGCGTTTCATGCAGCGACACCCGAACGTACAGGCCAATCAGCACCAGCGCGGCGGAGAGGATGAACGGCACGCGCCAGCCCCATTCCATAAACTGCTGGTCGCTCAGCAGCCAGGAGAGCAACAGGAAGGTGCCGTTGGCGAAGAAGAAGCCGATCGGCGCGCCCAGCTGGGGGAAGGAGCCGTACAGCGCGCGCTTTTTGGCCGGTGCGTTCTCCGTCGCCAGCAGGGCGGCGCCGCCCCATTCGCCACCCAGCCCCAGGCCCTGCCCGAAGCGCGCCAGCGCCAGCAGAATAGGGGCGAAGATGCCGATGGTTTCATAGCTCGGCAGCAGGCCGATCAGCACGGTGGAAATCCCCATAGTCAGCAGCGAGGCGACCAGCGTGACCTTGCGCCCCACGCGATCGCCAAAGTGGCCGAACAGCGCAGAGCCGATAGGGCGCGCGACAAAGGCGACGGCGAAGGTGGCCAGCGATTGCAGCGTCGCGGTGGTCGGGTCGCCCTGTGGGAAGAAGATATGTGGAAACACGATCACCGCGGCGGTGGCATAGATGTAGAAGTCGAAGAACTCGATGGCGGTACCGACCAGCGAGGCGACGATGACTTTCCCGCGGGAGTTCACCGGTGTGGACGCGTCGTCGGCGTCGAGTGGGGGTGCGATGGTGGCTTGCATAATATTTCTTATTGTTGGAAGGGGTAAAAATCCATCTTAGTGACAGCATTCTGCCTTTTCAACGCGGGAACTTTGGACAATGGCCCCACTAACCGGTTAAAAAGACTAATGTTTTATCTGGCTTGTTTTCTGCAGCGTTAAACGTTGAGAAAGGGCTTTCGTGCAGAGGGAATGGCTGTAAAAGCGGCAAAGAAAAGTGAGTGGGCAGTTTGTTATGCTGGTTTTTCGGATCACAAGCCGCGTTATTTAGACGTATTGACTGGTTTTTTAGTTGGTATGTAGAGGAAAGTGCCGGTGTGTGCGATAACACCGGCACGATCGCATGGCTTCAGCGCGCCGGAGGTTCGCGTTCCGGCAACGCTTTGTCGCCTTTGTAGTCGGCGGTGGCGATCCAGGCGGCGCAAAACAGCGTCAAACGGGCGAAGAAGTAGAAGAACGCCATCAGCCCGATCACCGATCCGAAGGCCGCGCCGGAAGGCGACTTCGCCACCTGCGGCAGCGTCATGGTCATCACGAACTTGATCACCTCAAAGCCGATGGCGGCGAGCAAGGTGCCGCGCAGCAGCGCTTTTTTCTTCGGTTTGTGGCGCGGCAGCATCCAGAAAATCCACAGGAACAGCAGATAGTTGGCGAAAATCGAGATCGACAGCGCGATCAGCGTCAGCGCCGGCCGCAGCCATTCGATGCCGCCCAGCCCCAGCGCATTGACGATCGCCGCCTGCGCCGACCCGGCGACCGAGGTCAGCGACAGCGTAATGATCAGCGCGACCACCAGGCCGGTCAGCGAGATGAAGTCGCGGGTGTATTTGAAGTAGATTTTCTCCTGATCCTGCGGATTGCGCTCCCAGACATCGCGCGACTGCGCGCGGATCGCCTCGCGCAGGTTGCCCATCCAGCTGATGCCGGAATAGAGCGCCAGCGCCAGGCCGGTCAATCCCACGGTGGTGCGCTGTTGAATGGCGGTGTTGACGGTGTTCTTCAGCGTGCTGGCCAGCGTCGGATCGCTGATGCTGCCGACGATGCGGTTGATCAAACGGGCCAGCAGATCCGGGTTGGAGGCCAGCACGAAGCCGGCGGCGGCAAACGACACCATCAGGACCGGGATCAGCGAGAGGAATGAAAAATAGGTAATCGCGGCGCCGAACTGGCTACCCAGCCGATCGTTAAAGCGTTCGGCGGCGCGCAGCAGGTGCGCCACGCTTGGCCAGGCTTTGATGCGTTCAATCAGACGTGAAAAACCACCGATGCGGCGGTCGAGGGTCTCATGGCCGGTCTTGATGGCGATAAGCGGCTTCGGCGGCGTGTCTTGTGCGGGCTGGTGGCGTTCCTGGTCTGGTCCTGTAGGCATTACTTCACGATTTCCTTAACGTTAAACGGCATGTTTCAGCGTTGATTATAGCCAAAGCCCCGCAGCGTTTTGAACGCCGGGGCGGCAAACGGTCATTTTCCGAGCTTAGCGCGTTAGCGCCCGGCATGAAATGCCGGGGAGGGGCCGATAGGTAAAATTCCTATGAAAACCCCGTGGCGCCTCGGTTTTTTTCACTTCCCTACCTCCAATTTTTATCTGTTTCGTCGGCGAGAAAGCGTTTACTCATGATGTGGCGTCGCGCTTTTGCCGCCCGCCGCTCCGCTGCAGCCGTAGGGGCTGGAACGGTCTCATCCGTCATCAACAGAAAAACTGGAAGGTCTTATGAAATTGCTTAATCACCCCACCTGTCGTCCGTTTACCGAAGCGGGCAATTTGTCGCAGCTGTCCGCCTACTATGAAGAGGGGCGACACATCATGTGGATGTTGCTGCGCGCTGCGCCGCGCCCCTGCTTTAACCAGGCGCTGATCGAAGACATCATGACGCTGGCGCAGGCGGCGAAGGAGTCTTCGCTGCGGTTCGATTTCTGGGTCACCGGCTCGCTGGTGCCGAACATGTTCAACGTCGGCGGCGATCTGCAGTTCTTCGCCGAAGCGATCAAAAACCGCAAGCGCGAGGCGATGATGGCCTACGCGCGCGCCTGCATCGACTGCGTACATGCGGCGGCGCGCGGTTTCGACACCGGCGCGGTCAGCATTGCGATGGTCGAAGGCAGCGCGCTGGGCGGCGGTTTTGAAGCGGCGCTGGCGCACCATTTCGTGCTGGCGCAGAACAACGCGCGCATGGGGTTTCCGGAGATCGCGTTCAACCTGTTTCCCGGTATGGGCGGTTACTCGCTGGTGGCGCGCAAGGCGGGCATGCGCTTGGCCGAGGAGCTGATTTGGGGCGGCGAGTCGCACACCGCAGAGTGGTTCGAGAGCCGAGGGCTGGTAGACCAGCTGTTCCAGCCCGGCGACGCCTATATGGCGACGCGCACCTTCATAGATACCATCCGGCCGAAGCTCAACGGCATGCGCGCCATGCTGCGGGCGCGCCAGCGCGTGTTGCAGCTGACGCGTTCCGAGCTGATGGACATTACCGAAGACTGGGTGCACTCGGCCTTTACCATTGAGGAAAAAGACCGCGCCTACATCGAGCGGCTGGTGATGTTGCAGGATCGCCATACCCTGAACCTGCGTCGTGCCGGCTAACGTTAACGCGCCCGCCTCACGCGGAGGGTGAGTGCGGGCGGTAGGACTGCAGCCAATGCTCCAGCTGTTCCGGGAGCATTGGCCGCGCAAACAGAAAGCCCTGTTTTTCGTCCACGCCGACCTCGTCGAGGAAGTGGTTTTCGCTCTCGGTCTCCACCCCTTCGGCGATCACCCGGAACGCCAACGCCTCCGCCGCCGCAACGATCGCGCGCACCAACGATTGCGATACCGGGTTGAAATTCACCCCGCGCACGAAGCTTTTATCCAGCTTGATGGCGTCCAGCGGAATACGCGCCAGCTGCGCCAGCGACGAATAGCCGGTGCCGAAGTCGTCGAGATGCACCTGCGCGCCCAGTTCGCGCAGCCGGGTGATCAGCGCGCGTGCGCGATTCTCGTCTTCAATCAGGCTGCTTTCGGTCAACTCGAAGTCCAACAGACAAGGGGCCATGCGGTGACGGCGCAGCACCCCGAGCAGGTCGTTGACGATGCTGTCGTCGGCCAGCTGCCGGGCGGAGAGGTTGACCGCCACCCGCAGATTCAATCCCTGCTCTTGCCACTGCGCCGCCTGGCCGGCGGCGGTCTGCAATACCCATTGCCCCAGCGGGCCGATCAGGCCGGACTCCTCGGCGTAGGAGATGAACTGCAGCGGCGGAATCAGGCCGCGCTCCGGGGAATCCCAGCGCACCAGCGCTTCCACGCTGTGCACTTCACCGCTGCGCGCGTCGATTTTCGGCTGGTAATACAGCACCAGCTGATTTTGCTCCAGGCCTTTGCGCAGATTGGTGTCCAGCCACATGTATTCGGCGACGCGCTTGTTCATCTCCGGCGAGAAGACGGTATAGGTGCGTTTGCCGTGCTCCTTGGCGACGTACATGGCGGTATCGGCGCTGCGGATCAGGCTGTCGAGATCGTTGCCGTGCTCCGGGCACAGCGCGATGCCGATCGAACAGCCGGTATACACCTCAATCAGGCCGATACGGAAAGGGGTTTTCAGCCTGTCGATGATGCGCTGCGCCAGCGTTTGCAGGCGCTCGCGATCGGTTTGCGGCGCCAGCACCAAGAATTCGTCGCCGCCGAGGCGGGCGAGCACCTGGTCCGGGCTCAGGCAGCCGAGGATCGCCAGCGCGACCTCGACCAGCAGCCGATCGCCGAACATATGGCCGTAGGCGTCGTTGACCTTCTTGAAGTTGTCGAGATCGAGGTAGACCAGGCCGAAACTCTCTTCGCCGCGCGTGGCGATGGCGTGATTGATCTTGTCCTGGATCGCGTTACGGTTCGGTAGGCCGGTGATGAGATCGGTGTTGGCCAGCACCCGCAGCCGCTCCTGCGCACGGCGTTCTTCGGTGATGTCGGTACCGGAGCAGATAAGATACACCTCGTTCTTGCCGCTGCCGCTGTGCACGAACTTATTGCGGAACAGGAACAGCCGTTCGCCCTTGACCGTTTTTACCCAGCGTTCCACCTCATAGGACGAACCGTTGCGGAAGAAGCCGGCGATGTTGCGCCGCGAAGCGGCGGCTTCTTCCGGGCTCATAAACAGCTGAAAAACGTTTTTGCCGATCACTTCGTGTTCGCGTAGCCCGGTGTACTCCTCGCTCAGCCGGTTGAAGCGTTGGATGCGGCCGTGCTGATCGACGATCACGATCACCGAGTTGGCTTCGGACACCACCTGCTCGGCGAAGGAGAGGCCGTGCACCAGATCGCGCGCCACGGATAGGGTGTCGCTGAAGGCGGAAGCGGTGCCCGCCCATTCGAGGTTATTGACGCGGCGCCCCACCAGATGCAGATGCAGCGGCTCTCCGGCGAGCGTAATGGTCAGTTCAAGGCTGGCGGTGACGCCGGTCAGGCGGCGGATTTTCGCCGCTTCCATGGCGCTGAGCGCCACCGCGACGTGGGCTTTGCCCTTAACGGCGGACAGCTCCAGGGCATTGCTGTCAAACGCCAGCCGCCAGTGGGGGCTTTGGGTGCCGAAGTGGGCGTTAAGAAGCTCAGGGCCTTGGTCTGCGGGCATGATGATTCCTCAAAAGAGCACGGGCGGCCGGTCAGCACAGCTCCGGGGCAGCCTGTTGGCCCGAAAGTGGTCGCCGTGCGCATCTGTGCATCATATAACAGGTTTTCACAGGCGAGGCGGGTGATGGAAACTATTATATAAGCAATGATTAGTTTTGCGGTGTAAACGTCACCCGGCGGCCGGTTGTCTTAAAGTGTAGGAGAACATCGGATCCTGTGATGTTTGTACCGACCTCCCCGCTATCGGAAAACGGTTGATGCAAGGTTGCCGTGGAGGCGAGTAAATTATAGCGGTGAGGGGAAAGCGGAAAAATAACTCCACCGGGGGGATTTTTACCGGGAAATTAAAATTTCCATCAAATAAACGCCATCTTCATAGTTTTCTCATAATTGGTGAATAAATCCGAGACGGGTTTTAAAAAGTTTACACACCCTCGCATTACTTGAATTTTATCAGCCTATTATTATCTCCGACGACGAATGAGCCTGTTAACGTACAGCGCTCCTGATGAAGAAAAACTTTTAAGGAAATGATTATGCGTAAATTGACGGCTTTATTTATTGCTTCCACGCTGGCTCTGGGTTCTGCTTCTGCGGCGTTCGCTGCAGACACGACGGCACCGGCACCGGATGCGGCGCCGATGAAAATGATGCATCACAAGGGTGAAGGCAAAGGCGGCCCGTTCGCTGGGCTGAACCTGACCGAACAGCAGCGCCAGCAGATGCGCGATATCATGAAAGAGTCGCACCAGAAGCGCGGGCCGGGCATGAAAGAGGAACGCCAGGCGCTGCATAATCTGGTGGCTTCCGACAGCTTTGACGAAGCGAAGGCGAAAGCGCAAATTGACGCGATGGGCAAAGCGCAATCCGAACGCATGCTGGAACGCGCCAAAGCGGAAAATAAAATGTATAACCTGCTGACTCCTGAGCAGAAAAAACAATACAATGAGAATTATCAGAAACGCGAGCAAAAGATGATGGACCATATGAATAAAATGAAGGAGCAGATGTCCTCCGGTCAGTAATATCCGCTCGCGGTGAATAAAAAAGGGCCAGACTATTTGTCTGGCCTTTTTTATTTGGCGTTATCACCGGCAGGTTCTGCAGTGAGTGATAATCATTCCCCGCCGACAATGTGCCGGAACTGTTCGGCAACGGCCTGTGCAAAGCGCGGGTCGTTAATATGATAAGGCGTTTTTATCAGCCGGCGTTTGTCGGTGGCGTATACCGTCTCCTCCAGCGCTTGCGTAAAGGCGGCCAGCGCCGCCGGATCCCAGAACGGTTGCCCCGGCGCATCCAGAGCCGATACGCCCCCTGCCGGGATCACGAAGCGCACTTCGCCCGTACAGGCGTTGATTTTTTCGCCCATCCAACGTCCGATTAACGCGCTTTCCCGCGCGCTGGTGCGCACCAGCGTCACTTGCGGATTGTGATGGTGGCGCAGGCGGTTGGCGTAGCGAGCCGGCACCGTATTCGGCGCGCCGAAGTTGATCATGTCGATCGCGCCGCAGGAGAGCACGCAAGGGATGCCGGTACGCGCGATGGCCCCGAAACGATCTGCATTGCAGGGCAGCACACCGCCAAACAGGTAATCGGCCACTTCGGTGGTGGTCAAGTCGATGGCGCCGTGCAGTTGGCGGCTATCGATCAGTTTTTCCAGCGCTCTGCCGCCGCTGCCGGTGGCGTGAAACGTCAGGCAATCCCATTGCGGCTCAAGGTCGGCAACCAGCGCCTGAATGCAGGGCGTGGTGACGCCAAACATCGTCAGGCCAATCGCGGGCTTGTTGTCGGGATAGTCGATGGCGGCGAAGCGTACTGCCCCGGCTATCTGGCGCGCCGCGTTGCCGAGCACCCGTCGCGAGATGCGGTTCAGACCGGCGAGATCGGTGACCGAATACAGCATGTTGATGTCACTGGCGCCGACATAGGCGGAAACGTCACCCGCCGCCATGCTTGAGACCATTATTTTCGGCAGGCCGATCGGCAGCTGCTGCATGGCCGGCGTGATGATGGCGGTGCCACCGGAGCCCCCCAGGCCAAGCAGGGCGGCAATATCGCGGCGCGTCAGGATAAAGCGTTCGAAAGCCGTCGCCATGGCGGCGATCGCCTGGCCGCGGCTGGCGCAGAAGACCGCGCCGGCGCCTGCCGGATGGTGGCAGGCAACGTCCTCTGGGCTGATATCGGCGGGGGAATCAAACGGCAGGCTACGGGTGGAGAGATCGACGGTTCGCGTAGGTAAATTCAGGGCAGCGAGCAGCCGCCGTACGTACTCCAACTCTTGTCCTTTGGTATCTGCTGTGGTAGCAATATAGACAAAACTTGAAGTATCAATCATGGGGTTTTCCCGAGTGTTTCTAGTTTTTATTTATAAATTATGATGTTATATTTTTATTGGAACCCTGGTGCTGGCTATTAAGTTAAAGTAATTAATGTATTTATATAATGAGACGGCCGTATCATTTTTGCAAGGGTTAGGCGATGCAAAATGGGACTTCTGTCTCATTTTTGAGCTTTTCAACGTGGCCGGCGCTTTGCCGGCAACCGGCCAACAGAGGCATCGTCCCCGGTTGTGCTAGCGTGTGCAGATGCATGAGGTTTATGTGCCGATAGATGCTTTTCCCGTCCCTCTCGATCCTTCTCTGACCTCTGCCCGGGCAAAAACCTACCGTTTGTTGCTGGCCAGCGCGATGGCGCTGTATGACGAAGGCGCGTTTCCTTCGATCACCGAACTGGCGGCGCATGCACAGGTATCGCGTGCGACGGCCTACCGTTACTTTCCGACCCAAAGTGCGCTGATTAGCGCCGTGGTGGCGGAAAGCCTGGGTCCAATCCTGGAATGGCGCCCGCAAGACGATGATGCTTTGAAGCGTATTCAGCAATTACTGAGCTTCGCCTATCCTCAGATGGAGCGGCATGAGGGGGCGCTGCGCGCGGCGTTGCAGCTCTCTTTACAGCAGTGGGCGAACGCGACGCCGGGCGAAAAATTCGTGCGCGGCAACCGCAAGCGTCTGCTGGCGCTGGCGGTAGAACCGTTGCAGGGCAAACTGCCGTCGGACTCTCTGCAGAGAGTGATTCATGCTTTCTCGCTGATTTACGGCTCGGAAGTGTTTCTGGTGTTGAAAGATATCTGGGGCCTGGAGCTGGATAATATTCAGGACGTCACGCAATGGATGGCCAAAGCCATCCTTCGTCAGGCGGAAGAAGACGCGATGAACAGCAAAAAAACATCAGCAGGATAATCCAGTTTTTGCCGATGGCTGAGTGAAAATTCAGCATAATTCACTGAGTGAATATTGGCAAAATTTATAATTAAAAGTGATAAAAGACGCCTGTTAATCACTTTTCAGGCGTTCTGCTTGTTTGTTATTTACTGAATTATGTTCTTATTTATCATAATCATAATATTTTTTCTCTCACCTCATGCCGCGACTTCGGCGCTGGGAGATGTCATTGCCATTTCTTATCCTCCTTCGCCTGATTCACCCCTGAAACTTTCTCTCCTCCCTCCAGACTGCCGGATGACACATTAAGCGCACTTGAGATTGTTGTGCTTTATTTATTTGGTGTTACCAAACTGTTACACAAAAAATCTTATAAAACATTTGCAAACAACAACGGACGGTATCTGGGATGGAGAAGAAACTTAGAGGAGTCAAATCCGCTCGGGCGGCCTTCGGCTGGCCTGAAATCGGCGTTCATCGCGCACAATGGAGTGCGATGCTGATCTGCCTGACGGCGATCGGCGGGGCGCAGGCTGCCAGCTATATAGAGAACGGCCAAGCCGGCGATCCGGCCAGCTGGCGCAGCGCCGAATTCAACGCCAACTGGGGGCTGGGGGCGATCCACGCCGATGAGGCCTACGCCGCAGGCTATACCGGCAAAGGGCAGAAGGTGGGCATTTTCGATACCCCGGTCAACCGCCATCCCGAGTTCGCCGGCGACGGCAAACTGATCAACGTGGTCACCGAAGGCTATCGCGCCTACACCGACCCGCACCGGCCGGGCATTAACGCCGGCGACCGCTTTTACTTCGACGGCACCTTCCACTTCTACAGCGGCTCACAGGGCATGCTGAGCAATCACGGGGTGCATGTCGCGGGCATCAGCGCCGCCAACCGCGATGGCGTCGGCATGCATGGCGTGGCCTTCGATTCGCAGGTGATCAGCGTCGATAACGATAACGACGGCCCGGCCTACGGCGAATTTCTCGGCCTGGACGGCGCCGTCACCAATGCCGGCTGGCAGGCGATGATCAACAGCGGTGCGCGGGTGATCAACAACAGCTGGGGCGTCAGTATTCCCGACTTTCTGTCCGACGGTGGCCGCGATCCTAACGCGCTGCACTTTGAGCTGAAGGATGCGCAGGAACAATTCGATCAGGTCAAACCGCTGCTCGGCAGCCTGGCCGGCGCAGGTTATCAGGGCGCCATCGACGCAGCGCGCAAAAATATTCTGGTGCTGTTCGCCGCCGGCAACGACGGCAACTACAACCAACCGGATGTGATCAGCGGGCTGGCCTACTTCGTGCCGGACATCGCGCCGAACTGGCTGTCGGTTGCCAGCGTGGCGCAGGATGCGGCATCGACCAACAGCGTGCCTTACACCATCAGCAGCTTCTCTTCCCGCTGCGGCTATACCGCCAGCTTCTGCGTCTCGTCGCCGGGCAGCAAAATCTACAGCACCGTGGCCAACGGTTCCGATCCGGCCAACCTGGTGTCGGACTACGGCAATAAAAACGGCACCTCGATGGCGACGCCGCACGTCACCGGCGCGGTGGCGGTGTTGTTGCAGCGCTTCCCGTACATGACCTCGGCGCAGATTGCCGACGTGTTGAAAACCACCGCCACCGACATGGGCGCGCCGGGCATCGATGCGCTCTATGGCTGGGGGATGATCAACCTGGGCAAGGCCATCAACGGTCCGGGCATGTTCTATACCGTCGAGGATATTCCTGCGGAGTTCCGCATCCCGGATCCGACGGGCGTGGCCTATGGCCCGACCCAGTTTGTCGCCAATATTCCGGGGAGGGGCGCCGAGGTGGATGCCGGTACGCTGCACGCCAGGAAATGTGATGACTTCCACTGTGGATGGGAAATCTACTCCAACAACATTACCGGCCACGGCGGCCTGACCAAAGAGGGCGCGGGAACCCTGGAGCTGACCGGCACCAACACCTATGCCGGCCCGACGCTGGTCAATCAGGGGCGGCTGGCAGTCAACGGCTCGGTCACCTCGGCCGTCAGCGTACAGAACGGCGGTATCGTCGGCGGCAGCGGCACGGTCGGTTCGCTGACCGCCCGTCAGGGCGGTACCGTGGCGCCGGGCAACTCGATCGGCACCCTGAACGTGGCGGGCAACGTCAGCTTCGAGCCGGGTTCGCGCTACGCAGTGGAAGTGGGGCCGAACGGCCAGAGCGATCGGATCCAGAGCAGCGGCTCGGCGACGATCGGCGGCGGCGAGGTGGCGGTGACGCTGGAGAACAGCGCCAACCTGCTGACGCAAAGCGAGGTACGCAGCCTGCTGGGCCAGCAGTACACCATCCTGAGCGCGCAGCAGGGGGTGAGCGGGCAGTTTGACGCGGTGGCGCCGAACTACCTGTTCCTCGGCACCGGGCTGAGCTACCAGCCGACCGGGGTGACGCTGAGCGTCGGGCGCAACGGCACGAGCTTCGCCAGCGTGGCACAGACGCCGAACGAGCGGGCGGTGGCGGCGGCGGCGGATGCGCTGGCGGCGGGCAACCCGGTGTACGAGAGCCTGCTCGGCAGCGGCACGGCGGGCGAAGCGCGGCAGGCGTTCCGTCAGCTGTCGGGGCAAATCCATGCGGATATCGCGTCGGCGCTGGTGAACGACAGCCGCTACCTGCGTGAGGCGCTGAACGGGCGTCTGCGTCAGGCGGAAGGGCTGGCGAGCTCGTCGGCCATCAAGGCGGACGAGGGCGGTGCCTGGGCGCAGCTGCTGGGGGCGTGGGACCACGCGTCGGGCGACGCCAATGCCACGGGTTATCAGGCCTCGACCTACGGGGTGCTGGTAGGGCTGGACTCGGCGGCGGCGGCCGACTGGCGGCTGGGGGTAGCGACCGGCTACACCCGCACCTCGCTGCACGGCGGGTACGGGTCGAAGGCGGACAGCGACAACTACCACCTGGCGGCGTACGGCGACAAGCAGTTCGGGGCGCTGGCGCTGCGCGGCGGGGCGGGCTACACCTGGCACCGCATCGACACCAAGCGGTCGGTGAACTACGGAATGCAGTCGGACCGCGACACGGCGAAGTACAGCGCGCGCACCGAGCAGCTGTTCGCGGAAGCGGGTTACAGCGTGCAGGGTGAGTGGCTGAACCTGGAGCCGTTCGTGAACCTGGCGTACGTGAACTTCGAGAACAACGGCATCGCGGAAAGCGGCGGTGCGGCGGCCTTGCGCGGGGATAAACAGCACACGGATGCGACGGTGTCGACGCTGGGCCTGCGTGCGGACGCCGAATGGCAGGTGAGCGCGGGCACGACGGTGGCGCTGCGCAGCGAGCTGGGGTGGCAACACCAGTACGGCGGTCTGGAGCGAGGCACCGGGCTGCGGTTCAACGGCGGCAACGCGCCGTTCGTGGTGGACAGCGTGCCGGTGTCGCGCGACGGGATGGTGCTGAAGGCGGGGGCGGAAGTGGCGGTGAACGAAAACGCCACGCTGTCGCTGGGCTACGGCGGGCTGCTGTCGCAGCACCACCAGGACAACAGCGTCAACGCCGGCTTCACCTGGCGCTTCTGACCTTCAACGGCGATCTCAAGGACAACGGAGCCGGCATGCCGGCTCCGTTTTTATTTGCGGCTGCGGGGTGAGTCCGTATGATGGCGCGGCGCCAGGGCAATAAAAAACCGGGACCCTGACGGATCCCGGCTCAAAAGTGGGTAAAACAGATTAGCGCTAAAGGCTCAAGCCCCGTTTTGCTTGTGCAGTCCGAGCGATGTGCTCATCGTCTCAGTAGCGGCAACGGAACAAATTTTCCCTGGTGTTACTATGGTTATTATTAAAAAACGTGCTGGTGTTATTTTTTATAGTGTATTGCTGTATGTCTCTTTTGATACCATGTTTGACGATGCAACATGGTATGTCAAGCAACGTTTTTAACGCATAATTGCATGAGATGCTAGTTTTAGATGTGGCTTTTTCAGTAGAAATAATCAAAACGACTGATAAATCAGTAAAAAAAATCGAAGGAACAAATGGATAACAATCACCAAAAATTCGATTCACAGTCGATTGCCAATCGGGTCAGGGAGCTGTTTTTACATTACGGGATTGGAAAACGTCAGCATGCCCGAGAGCTCAGCCGCATCTTGGATCTGAGTTTTTCACATGCGCACCGCAAACTGAAAGGGCAAAGCCCCTGGACGCTGGAGCAGATCAACAGCGTCGCGGCCGCGCTGGGAGAAACGCCGGCGGCGATCGCCGATTTGAGCGCCGAACACGAGACGCCCGAGCTAAACATGGCGCGCGATGCCATCTTTGTCGTGGCGGGGGTGGCGATACCTTGCGTCGGGCACATCGGCGACGAGCTTGCTGCCGGGCGGCCGGCGGAGTTTGTGGCGCTGCGCGTGGAAGGGCAGTGGCATATCTATCGCGCCGATGAGGCGCCGGCAGGCCCGCGTTACGGCGTCGATCTGATCGAAATCCGGCCTGGCTTCGGCGACGACGAGCGGCTGAGCATCGCGGTATTGGACGATTCGCATCAGGCGGCCGATGAGCTGGCCAAGTATCTCGGCGGCTGCGGCTTTAACGCGGTGGCGTTTTACGACGTCGACAGCTTCTGTCAGGCATTGCAGCAAAGCCTGTTCGACGGCTACGTGGTGGACTGGCTGATCGGTGAGGAAACGGCGGATCGCTGTATCGCCACCATCCGCGCCTCCGACAACCCGGATGCGCCGGTACTGGTGCTGACCGGCGAGCTGGGGACCGACCGACGCGAGTCGGAAATCGCTCAGGCGATGCGCGAGTACGACGTGCTCGGCCCTTATGAAAAGCCGGTGCGGCTCCATGTGATCGAAGCCGCACTGCAACGCTGTTTTAATCTTTAGCGGGGAACACCTCGGCCAGCGCGCTCGACAGCGCATCCAGCCGGACCGGCTTCATCAGGTAGTTGTCGAACAGGGCGCGCTGGTCCGCCGTCAGCTGCTCCGGCGTGTAGGCGCTGATGCCGATGATCGGCACATGGCGGTTGGGGCCGCGACGGTTGCGCAGCTGCCTGGCCAGGGCGGCCCCGTCGATGCCCGGCATCTGCAGATCCAGCAACAGCGCGTCGTAAGGGCGTCTGAGCAGCTTCTGCAGCGCGCGCTCCGGCGAGTCGCACAGTTCGTGCTGATAGCCCAGCTTGTCCAATAGCGCCGCAAAGGCGTCACCCACCGACTTGTTGTCATCCACCACCAGGACCTGCTGCGGCTTCTGCTGCAGAGAGGCATTGGCGGCGGCGGGCTCGTCGGCACGTTCGTCTTCACTGATCTGCACCGGAATGCTGACGATAAAGGTGCTGCCCTTCTTGATTTCGCTGTACACCGTGATGGTGCCGTCGAGCAACGTCACCAGGCCGTGCACGATCGCCAGCCCCATCCCCACGCCGGCATACTGCTTGGTATGCGACTGATCCAACTGGGTAAAGGGTTTGAAGATCTGATCGAGCTGGTCTTTTTCGATACCGATGCCGGTGTCGGTCACTTCGATGATCAACGAACTGCCGCCCGGTTGGCGGCGCAGGCAGCTGTGCAGCGTGATGCTGCCGCTTTCGGTGTATTTGTAGGCGTTGGTCAGCAGGTTGACGATAATCTGCCGGATGCGCAGCGGATCGGAGTGCACCAGCAGGTGGCTGCACTCCACCTCGCAGCTGAGTTTGACCTGCTCTTTACGGGTCAGGGTGGCGATTTCGTTGGCGGTCTCCGCGATCAGCTTCTGCGCGTCGAACGGCACGATGCGCAATTCCATCATGCCGCTGTCGAGGTGCGCATAGTCGGTCAGATCTTTCATCTGGCTTTCGATTTGCTGCGCGGCGGTCTCCAGCCGCTGGAAAGTGTCCGCATGCTCCGCCGACACCCGGGTGTTCACCAGCACGTCGATGGCCGACATCACGCTCTGCAATGAGGTGCGCAGCTCGTGGCCGATGGCGCCGAGGAAGGCGTTTTTGGTGCGGGTCGCTTTCTCCGCCTCGATCGCTTTGGCCTGCTGGCGAATGGTCAGCCGCTGCTGACGGAACACGATCAGGGTGATGGCGATCAGCGCAATCACCGAGAACATGACGATCACCAGCCCATAGAAAATGATGTGCCGTTTCTCGATATAGTCCTCATAGGCGGCGGTGCGCTGCTTCACCTCGGCGTGGTCGGTCAGGTTGGCCATTTCGATGGCGTAAGGCTTGATGGCCTTCATGGCCGCGAAAACCTGGTCGAAGTCGATTGTCGGGCTGTCCAACAGCTTATCGATGCGATCCATCTGCAGGCGCATCTGTTTGACCACTTCCGGGTAACCCGGCTCGGCGTACAGCGGCTGGGTCGATTCGGAGACGGTTTCCAGCACGTAAAAGCGCGAATAGAGGATTTCGAACCGCAGCCGCAGATTGTCGTTGTCGACCTGCGGAGCGTGGCTCTGCTGCTCGACGAAGGTGTCGAATTCCGCCAGCTTGATGGAGAACTTGGCGATCGACCACGAGTAGTTCTCCTGCGTGCCGGCGATGGCATACAGCCCTTTCTTCGACAGGGTGGCGCTGTAGTAATAGAGCGTGACGGTCGACGCCACCAGAAACAGCGCGGCGAAGATGGCCGGGATCGCCAGCCTGCTGCCGTTCTTAAAGGTCGTCAGCTTCATTTGATCACGATCCTGTCGACTTGCCAGATAAAGCGCGAGTTGTACAACGGCGAGTTCAGTTCAGGCCCGGCGGCGTCGCGCGGGTAAACCAGGAACAGCGGGCCGAAGTTTCTGAGCTTCAGCATTTCCCCGTCCATCTTGTAGGCCAGGATCATGTTGTACTTTTTGACGTCGGACAGCGGCACGTCGATGTAATAATCGTTCAGCGCGTAGAAGGTCAGCGTCTCGCCCTTGGCGCCGACGCGCTCCAGGATATCGGCCACCGAAATCCCTTCGAATTTTCTCTGTGGCGTCCAGGACGTGGAGGTGGTGATGCTGCGCACTGGCATTGCCAACAGCTGCTTATCGGTGAACAGATAGCTTTTGTTGACCGGGTCGGTCACGTTGTCGATCTTGCCCGCCACTTCCAGGGTAAAGCTGAGCGCGCTGCTCTGGGCGATAATCAGGGCCACGCAGGCCATCGCAAGGGTTTTGCATAGTTTGAACAGCATCGGTGTTCTCCAGAGGCGCGGGGAGGTTGTATCAGTCCCGCTAATTTATCAGGCAGAATAATGGCAGAAAAAGCAGGCGGGTGCGAAGGGAATAGTAAACCGCACAAAAAGAACAGGCCGGTGTTTACCGGCCTGAGAATGGGCTAACCGCAGCGGTTAGCGCATGGTAACGAACTCTTCCGCCGCGGTCGGGTGGATCGCCACGGTGTTGTCGAAGTCCTTCTTGGTGGCGCCCATCTTCACCGCTACCGCAAAGCCCTGCAGGATTTCATCCATGCCGAAGCCGATGCCGTGCAGGCCGACGATCTTCTCTTCCTTACCCGCGCACACCAGCTTCATGCGGCACGGCTGACGGTGCTGCGTCACGGCGCTGTACATGGCGGTGAAGGAGGATTTGTACACCTTCACGTTGTCCGCCCCGAACTTCTCAATGGCTTCCGGTTCGGTCAGGCCGACGGTGCCGATCGGCGGGTGGCTGAACACCACGGTGGCGATGTTGCTGTAATCCAGGTGCTCGTCCGGCTTGTTGTTGAACAGGCGCTCGGACAGGCGGCGGCCGGCGGCCACGGCGACCGGGGTCAGCTCTACCGCGCCGGTGTTGTCGCCCACCGCGTAGATGCCTTTGACGTTGGTGTTCTGGAACTTATCGACGTCAATGTAGCCTTGCTCGTTGGTCTTCACCCCGGTAACGCCGAGGTTCAGGTTGTCGGTCGCCGGTTCGCGGCCGATGGCCCAGATCAGGCAGTCGACGGTGAATGCCTTGCCGTTTTCCAGCTGCAGCGTCAGGCTGCCGTCGGCGTTCTTGACGATCGCTTTCGGCACCGATTCGGTGTGCAGGCTCGGCCCTTCGGTGTTCATCACTTCCACCAGGGTTTCGACGATCATCGGATCGAAGCTGCGCAGCGGTGCGTGCTTGCGCACGAACAGGTGCGTTTCCGCGCCCAGCGCGTTCAGCACGCCGGCGATCTCCACGGCGATATAGCCGGCGCCGACTACGGCGACGCGCTTAGGCATGGCGTCCAGCTCAAAGAAGCCGTCGGAGTCGATGCCGTATTCCGCACCCGGAATCGCCGGGTGGCTCGGGCGGCCGCCGGTGGCGATCAGGATGTGGTCGGCGGTGATGGTCTCGCCGTTCACTTCCACGGTGTGCGCATCCACGAAGCGCGCGAAGCCTTTGATCACGTCGACCTTGTTCTTGCCCAGCACGTTGTCGTAGGAGTTGTGGATGCGGTCGATATAGGCGGTGCGGTTGGCGACCAGCTTCTTCCAGTCGAAGGCGTTGACGGTGGTGTCGAAGCCGTAGTCCGGGCCGTACTGATGGATGGCCTCGGCGATCTGCGCCGCGTGCCACATGACTTTTTTCGGTACACAACCCACGTTTACACAGGTGCCGCCCAGCTCTTTGGCTTCAATCAGCGCACACTTTTGGCCGTACATGGCTGCCCGGTTGATCGATGCGATACCGCCGCTGCCGCCGCCAATTGCTAGATAATCGTAATGTTTCGTCATCTGGGATTTCCATGAGTTGTGAATTTGAAGAGGGTAAGAGTTTAACGCCTGACCGGGGTTTGTCGCAAAGATTGCGTCGATGGCTGCGATAGGTGGACGCAGGGCGCGGCGAACCGCGCCCTGCCGGGGATTATTCCGGTACCACCCAGTTCACCAGATGGTGGCCGATGCCCGACGGCACCAACGCTTTGTGCAGCCACGGCAGCACGTTTTTCATCTGCTGTTCCAGCTTCCACGGTGGGTTGATGACGATCATGCCGGAGGCGGTCATGCCGCGCTGATCGCTGTCGGGTTTCACCGCCAGTTCGATCTGCAGAATGCGGCGAATGCCGGTGGCTTCCAGATCGCGCAGCATGCGTTTGATCTGCTGGCGCATCACCACCGGGTACCACAGCGCGTAAGTGCCGGTGGCGAAACGCTTGTAGCCTTCCTGAATGCCTTTGACCACGTCCTGGTAATCGGTCTTCATTTCATACGGCGGGTCCATCAGGATCAGGCCGCGGCGCGACAGGGGCGGCAGCTGGGATTTCAGCTGCTGATAGCCGTCGGCGCGCTGCACTTTGGCGCGTTCGTCTTTCTGGAACTCGCTGCGCAGCAGCGGGTAGTCGCTCGGGTGCAGCTCGGTCAGGTGAATTTTGTCCTGCGGGCGCAGCAGCTGGCGGGCGATCAGCGGCGAACCGGGGTAGTAGCGCAGCGTGCCGGAACGGTTGAAGTTGTGCACCACGCTCATGTAGGCCGCCAGCTCTTCCGGCAGATCGTCGCGCTGCCACAGCAAGCCGATGCCTTCCAGGTATTCGCCGGTGCGCTCGGCGTGTTCGCCGCTGAGCTGATAACGACCCGCGCCCGAGTGGGTATCCAGATACAGGAACGGCTTCTCTTTTTCCTTCAGCGACTCGATGATCAGGCTCTGAACGGTGTGCTTGAGCACGTCGGCGTGGTTGCCGGCGTGGAAACTGTGGCGATAACTTAACATGACGGGTGGCGATTCCTTGTGCTCCGCAGACGGAGCATTCAATGCAATAAGGCTTATAATCTGCACAGTATAAACTGTCTGGCCGGGAAAAACTGGACTCCGTTGCCGCAGACGTTCACAGAAAGGGACAGGACGATGAGCAAACAGGCGATTTTGGCGAACTACCCCGACGCGGCGCGCTGGGCGTTCGGCGATGGCCCCGAGTTGGCCGACGAACTGCTGCAGTTGGTGCTGAGCGGGGAAAAGACCGCTACCTGCAGCTCCTATGCGAGCTATCGCCGGGAGCAAACGCCGATGATCGGCGACGATAGCATTATTCTCGACGGCCGCGGCGAACCGGCCTGCGTGATCAAAACCTTGGCGCTGCGCCTGGTGCGCTACGACCAGGTGACCGCCGAGATGGCGGCCAAAGAGGGCGAAGGCGACAAAAGCCTGGCGTTTTGGCGCGAGGGGCATCAGGCGTTCTTTACCCGCGAGGGCACTTTTGCGCCGGACATGTGGCTGGTGTTCGAAGAGTTCGAACGGGTTGAAACGCTGTGAATCACAAGGAGAAAGGATGAGCTGCATTTTTTGCGACATCGTGGCGGGCAAGGCGCCGTGCCATAAAATCTGGGAAGACGACGACCATCTGGCCTTCCTGTCCATCTTTCCCAACACCGACGGCTTCAGCGTGGTGATCCCCAAGGCGCACCACCCGAGCTACGCCTTTGACCTGCCGGACGAGGTGTTGAGTGCGCTGATGCTGGCGACCAAGCGGGTGGCGAAGCAGCTGGACCGCGCATTCGACGACGTCGGCCGTTGCGGCATGGTGTTCGAGGGCTACGGCGTCGATCATGTGCACGCCAAACTGATCCCGCTGCACGGCACCGCGTCGCTGGATCAGTGGCGGCCGATCGAATCGACCTCGCCGAAGTTTTTCGAACGTTACGAGGGCTATATCTCCTCCCACGACGCCGCGCGCGCCGACGACGATCGGCTGGCGGCGCTGGCCGCCCGCATCCGCCAAAGCGCCGTTTAAGGCACGAACGATCAACGCCGGGCATTGATTTTCCTGTTGTCTGGCTCCATGTTAGAGATTCATACGCATTTTAAGGCTCGCCCCCGTGGCGGGCCCCAACGCTAATCAGGACTGCCCTATGACAAATCCGTTGCTGACCCCGTTTTCCCTGCCGCCGTTCTCGGCGATCCGCCCTGAAGATATCGTGCCTGCGGTGCAATCCGCGCTGGCGGACTGCCGCGCCGCGGTAGAGCGCGTGGTCGCGCAGCCGGGGCCGTTCACCTGGGACAATCTGTGTCAGCCGCTGGCGGAGTCGGACGATCGCCTGTCGCGCATCTGGTCGCCGATCGGGCACCTGAACTCGGTGAAAAACAGCCCGGAGCTGCGCGCCGCCTATGAACAGGCGCTGCCGCTGCTGTCCGAATACGGCACCTGGGTTGGCCAGCACGAAGGGCTGTACCAGGCCTATCGTAGCCTGAAAGAGGGTGCGGCGTTCGAGGCGCTGAGCGTGCCGCAGCGCAAGGCGGTGGACAACGCGCTGCGCGATTTCGAACTGTCGGGCATCGGCCTGTCGGCGGATAAACAGCAGCGCTACGGCGAGATCGTCGCGCGCCTGTCCGAACTGGGTTCCACCTACAGCAACAACGTGCTCGACGCCACCATGGGCTGGAGCAAACTGATTACCGACGAAGCCGAGCTGAGCGGCCTGCCGGAGAGCGCCCTGGCGCAGGCACAGGCGATGGCGCAGGCCAAAGAGCAGGAGGGCTGGCTGCTGACGCTGGACATGCCGAGCTACCTGCCGGTGTTGACCTACGCCGACAACCGTGCGCTGCGCGAGGAGATGTACCGCGCCTTCGCCACCCGCGCCTCCGATCAGGGGCCGAACGCCGGTAAATGGGACAACAGCGAAGTGATGGCGGAAACGCTGGCGCTGCGCCACGAGCTGGCTCAGCTGCTGGGCTTCGATACCTACGCCGACAAGTCGCTGGCGACCAAAATGGCGGAGAGCCCGGAGCAGGTGATCGGCTTCCTGAGCGATCTGGCCAAGCGCGCCCGCCCGCAGGCCGAGCAGGAGCTGGCGCAGCTGCGCGCCTTCGCCAAACAGCACTATGGCGTGGACGAGCTCGAAGCCTGGGACATCACCTATTACGGCGAAAAACAAAAGCAGCACCTGTTCTCCATCAGCGACGAGCAGCTGCGCCCGTACTTCCCGGAACAGCGGGTGGTGGAAGGGCTGTTCGAAGTGGTGAAACGCATCTACGGCATCACCGCCAAAGAGCGTAAAGACGTGGAGACCTGGCATCCGGACGTGCGCTTCTTCGATCTGTTCGACGTTAACGGCGAGCTGCGCGGCAGCTTCTACCTCGATCTGTACGCCCGCGAAAACAAACGCGGCGGCGCCTGGATGGACGACTGCGTCGGCAGCCTGCGCAAGGCCGACGGCACGCTGCAAAAACCGGTCGCTTACCTGACCTGCAACTTCAACCGCCCGCTGGGCGACCAGCCGGCGCTGTTCACCCATAACGAAGTGACCACGCTGTTCCACGAGTTCGGCCACGGTCTGCACCACATGCTGACGCAGATCGATACCGCCGGCGTCTCCGGCATCAACGGGGTGCCGTGGGATGCGGTCGAACTGCCGAGCCAGTTTATGGAAAACTGGTGCTGGGAGCCGGAAGCGCTGGCGTTTATCTCGGGCCACTACCAGAGCGGCGAGCCGCTGCCGAAGGCCATGCTCGACAAGCTGCTGGCGGCCAAGAATTACCAGGCGGCGCTGTTCATCCTGCGCCAGCTGGAGTTCGGCCTGTTCGATTTCCGCATGCACTTCGAATACAGCCCGGAAAAAGGGGCGCAGATCCTGCCGACGCTGGCGGAAGTGAAGAAAATGGTGGCGGTGGTGCCTTCGCCAAGCTGGGGCCGCTTCCCGCACGCCTTCAGCCACATCTTCGCCGGCGGCTACGCGGCGGGTTACTACAGCTACCTGTGGGCGGAAGTGCTGTCGGCCGACGCCTACTCGCGCTTCGAAGAAGAGGGGATTTTCAACGCCGAAACCGGCAAATCCTTCCTCGACAACATCCTGTCGCGCGGCGGTTCGGAAGAGCCGATGGCGCTGTTCAAACGCTTCCGTGGCCGCGAGCCGCAGCTGGATGCTATGCTGCGCCATTACGGCATTAAAGGATAACCCGACACGTGAGCGTGTGTTTATTGTGTGAAGCAGGCGCCGATCCCGGCGCCTTGTCTGTTTTGGCGCAGCGCTGGCAGCTGACGTCCGACGACGACGCGCCGATGGCGCTGGTACTGACCCCGCAGCGGCTGGAGCTGCGCAAGCGCGACGAGCCGAAGCTCGGCGGGATCTACGTCGATTTCGTCACCGGTACCATGGCGCACCGGCGCCGCTTCGGCGGCGGCCGCGGCGAGGCGGTGGCCAAAGCGGTCGGCATCAAGGGCAGCTATCTGCCGGACGTGGTGGACGCTACCGCCGGGCTGGGGCGCGACGCCTTCGTGCTGGCGGCGCTGGGCTGCCGGGTGCGGATGCTGGAGCGCAATCCGGTGGTGGCGGCGTTGCTGGACGACGGCCTGCAGCGCGGCTATCAGGATGCGGAAATCGGCCCGTGGCTGCGCGAGCGTCTGACGCTGCTGCACGCCTCCAGCCTGACGGCGCTGGCGGATCTCAGCCCGCGCCCCGAGGTGGTGTATCTCGATCCGATGTTCCCGCACAAGCAAAAAAGCGCGCTGGTGAAGAAAGAGATGCGGGTGTTTCAATCGCTGGTGGGCAGCGACGATGACGCCGACGGCCTGCTGGAGCCGGCGCGCCGCCTGGCGACCAAGCGCGTGGTGGTGAAACGCCCGGACTACGCGCCGCCGCTGGCCGACGTGCCGGCGCACGCCGCCACGCTGACCAAAAGCCACCGTTTCGATATCTACATGCCGCTGTAATGTCAGCCGGGCCCGCGGTGTCGGGCCCTCAGTTTTCCTCCCGCAAACTTTTCCCCACGCCGCCGCCCGGATGCACCGCCAATAGGGTGTCCTTGTCGTAACCGCTGCGCGTCATCAGGCAGGCGCAGGCGGCGTCGAAGATCGCCAGCACCAGCACAATTGAGGTGGTGGCCAGCATGTTCAGCGGATCTATCTCCTTTTGCACCCCGGTGGCGATCGTCAGCTGCGCCGCCTGCGCGATGGCGGAATGCGGGTTTTCCGTCACCGCGATCAGCGTCACGCCCTTGGCCTGCAGCGTCGGCAGCAGGCGGGTCAGCTCGTCGGAATTGCCGCCGCGCGAGATCAGGATCAGCAGATCGTCGGCGCGCAGAAAACCCAGATCGCCGTGCGCCGCGCCGGTGGCGTCGAGGTAGACCGCCGGCCGTTCCACGCAGGCCAGCATGTGGGCTATCTTGCGCGCCGCAATCCCCGAGGTGCCGACGCCGGTGACGGCGATTTTACCGCGGCAGTCGGCCAGCAGCGCCAGCAGCCGTTGCCAGGTGCGCGCGTCGAGGCGCTCGCCCAGCTGCGCCAGCTCCTGGCTGTAGGTTTGCCAACCCTGCACGGCCTGCCGCCATTCCTGCTGCATCACGCCTCCTCCTGCATCAACCGGCGGTATTTCATGTGGTCGTTGTACAACTCGTGGAATACCCGGTATTTGCGGTCGTAGTAGCTTTTTATCTGGTTGGTCTGCGGCGTGACCGTCTTGCCGATGCGGCTCATGGCGCTCATCGCCTCCGGCAGGGTGTCGAACACGCCCGCCGCCACGGTGCCCATCATTGCGCCGCCCAGCAGCATCGCTTCGCTCTCCTCCGGCAGCAGCATGGCGCAGCCGGTGGCGTTGGCGTGCTCCTGCACGAAGATCGGGTTCTTGGTGCCGCCGCCGCTGGCCATGATGGTGTCGATGCTGTAGCCGCTGTGGTTCATGGTTTCGATGATGTGGCGGGTGCCGAGCGCGATGGCCTGAATGGTGGCCAGGTAGTGCAGCGCCATGTCCTCCGGCGTGCGCGACAGCTTCAGCCCGGTCAGGATGCCGGTCAGCGTCGGGTTGGCGCGCGGCGAGCGGTTGCCGTGGAAGTACGGCAGCATATGAATGTCCTGCGTCAGAAAGGCGATATTCTCCGGCTCGCCGGCCATGCGGCGCAGAATGGCGTTCAGCACCTCATAGATGGTCTGCCCCTGGGTTTTCGCCTGCGCCAGCAGCTCCGGGTAGCACGGGTGCGATTGGATGACGTGGTCGATCAGCGCGCCGGTGGCGGACTGGCCGCCCTCGTTCAGCCAGTATTCCGGCAGGATCGCCGAGTAATATGGCCCCCAGACCCCGCCGATAAAGCGTGCGGTGCGCGACATCGCCATATGGCCGGTGGAGGTGCCGCCGATCAGCGCGACGCGGCGGTTGAAGTCGGCCACCTCGCCGGAGACGCCGGTGGCGCCCAGCGTGCCGAGGGTGCCGGCGTGGGCATCGATGATCGACACGCTCACCGCCGTGCCGGCGATCAGCCCCATCTCGCTGGCGGCGCGCTGGGTCAGGCCGTGGCCCAGCGGCTCGCCCATCATTTTGACGTCGCTGCCGATCTTGGCCGCGTCATGTTCCAGCACGTCTTCCAGCCCGATCTGCTGGAAGTAGCTCTTGTCCCAGCGCTGTTCGTGGCCGAGATAGGTCCACTTGCACACCGTCGAGCACAGCGAACGGGTGGCGTCCTGGGTGGCGCGCCAGGTGAGGAAGTCCGGCAGATCGAACAGGTAACCGGCGTTGGCCCAGGTGGTGGGCATGTGCTGTTTCAGCCACAGCAGTTTCGGTGTCTGCATCTCCGGTGAAATGATGCCGCCGACGAAGTCCAACACCCGGTGTTTGGTGGCGTTGATGCGCTCGGCCTGGGCGATCGCCCGGTGATCCATCCACACGATGATGTTCTGTTCGGTGCGGCCGGAGGGGCTGACGGTCAGCGGCTTGCCCTCTTTATCCAGCACCACCAGCGAACAGGTGGCGTCGAAGCCCAGCCCCTTGACCTGAATCGGGTTGATGTCGGCCTGGTTGACCGCGTCGCGCACCGCATTGCACACCGCCTGCCAGATGTTATCCGACGACTGCTCGACGAAATCCGCCTTCGGCCGGTACAGATCGATGGCCCGGCTGGCCTGGCCGACCATGCGGCCATTAAGATCGAATACGCCCGCGCGCGCGCTTCCGGTGCCCACATCTACGCCAATAAAATAGCTCGCCATTATTTTCTCCTAAAGGTTGTGCCTCGCCATTGCCCGTGAGCGCCGCTGGCGGTCATTTAAGCGCGAAGCAAGGCGTGAGCCGTGAAGTTTGGTGGGCCCAAATAAGCGGTGAATAACGATGCTGCGCGCTTAAATGGCCCCAGCCCGAAGGGACGCGCCCCAAAATCCCGATTTCTTCGTTGTCAGGTTTGGACATAGACCCGCTATGCCCTGCACCTTCCGCCTTGATAGCGGAATTTTGGGTCTGCGTCGGCGCCACGTTCAATGACGGGGCGCAACCTAAACTTTTCGATTCTGTAACGCGATAAACAGGATCAGCACGCCGCCCCACAGGGCCATGGTCAGGTAGCTGCTGACCCCCAGCAGATTGAGGCCGCTTTCCAACATTTGCAGCACGATCAGCGCCAGCACCAGCCCCAGAATACGGCCGAAACCGCCGTCCGGGTTAATGCCGCCCAGCACCGAGGCCAGAATGGTCACCAGCAGATAAGATTCGCCGTAGCCGGCCTTGGCCGAGTTGAACTTGGCCATCATCAGCAGGGCGGCGCCCCAGCCGAGCAGCGCCGACAGGATATACACCGCGATCTGCACCCGTGCGGTGTTCACGCCGCTGAAGCGGGTGGCCTGTTCGTTAGAGCCGATCAGGTACAGGCTGCGGCCCAGCGTGGTGTGCTCCAGCAGCAGCCACAGCCCGGCCGCCACCAGCAGGAACAGGATCAGCGCCACCGGTACGCCGAGCACGGCCCCGTTGCCGAGAAATTGAATCGCCGCCGGGAAGCCGGAGATCACCGCGCCGTTGGACAGCAGGATATTCAGGCCGGTGATCAGGGTCATGGTGCCGAGCGAGGCGAGGATTGGCGAGACGCCGATCCAGGCCACCAGCGCGCCGTTCAGCGCGCCGATCGCCACTGCCACCAGCAGGCCGGCCAACAGCGCCAGCGCCAGGAACAGCGGCTGGTCGGGATGGCTGACGATGATCGCCGCCATCACCAGCGAACAGGCGTTGGCGCCGGCGATGATCGACAGGTTGATGCCGCCGGTCAGCATGGTGATGCCCATGCCGAGCGCCAGCAGGCCGAGGATCGGCAGCTGCGAGGCGATCGACTGGAAGTTGCCGAGGCTGAAGAAGCGCGATCCGAGCAGCCCGGCGAAGAGCAGCGTCACCGCGATGATGATCGCGCCCTGCAGGCGAATGATCCGATCGCTTGGGATCAACCGAGTTAACTGCGTCATGTCAGATCTCCTTGAGCAGCTTGCGTTTTTCGTTCCAGGCGGTGGTGCTGATGCTGATCAAAATGATCGCGCCGCTGAATACCTGGTGCCAATAGGCCGAGACGCTGAGCAGCGTCAGCCCGTTTTGCAGGAAGGCCAGCAGCACCACGCCGAGCAGGGTGCCGGTCAACGAGCCGCGGCCGCCGCTCATGCTGGTGCCGCCCAGCACCACCGCCGCCAATACCGTCAGCTCGAAGCCAAGCAGCGAGTTGGGGGCCACCGACTGGGTGATCTGCGCCTGCACCACCGCCGCGACGCCGGCCAGAATGCCCATGTAGCCGTAGACGCAAAAATGCAGCCGCAGCAGGTTCAACCCCAGGCGCGACGCCGCGTCGCGGTTGCCGCCCATCGCGTAGATCTGGCGCCCCAGCCGGGTGCGGTTCATCAGCACGCCGGTGACGACGATGGTCCCCAGCAGGCACAGCAGCGGCAGCGTCAGGCCGTAGTCGTAGCCGTCGGCGCCCTGGAACGAGAACCAGTTGATGCCGTTCATGAACCAGTCCGGGAAGCCGTACAGCCAGGTGCCGTTAGTGGCGTACACCAGCAGGCCGTAGAACAGGTTAAGGGTGGCGATGGTGATGATGATCGCCGGCACTTTCAGCCAGTACACCAGGAAACCGTTCACCAGCCCGAGCAGCAGGCCGACGCCAATCGCCAGGGCGAACGCCAGCGGGAAGCTGCCGCCGTGCTGGATCACCCAGCTGGCCATCACATACTGGGCGATGGCGGTAACCGCCGGGAACGAAATGTCGATGCCGCCGGCGATCAGCACCACGAACAGCCCGCAGGCCAGGATGCCGAGAATGGCGTAGCTGGTGGCGACGTCGGTCAGGTTGCCGAGCGTCAGAAATTCGTCGGTGCCGGCGCTCAGGCCGATCGCCAGCAGCAGCACCAACAGGCCGAGATAAAACTCGTGCCGCCCGGCCAGGCGGGCCAATAATGACTTATCCATTCACCACCTCGGCGATCTGTTGCTCGGTACTCTGGTGCGGCGCGAATTCGGCGATCAGTTCGCCCTTGCGCATCACCATCACCCGATGGCTGTTGTAATAGGCTTCCGGGATCTCGTCGCAGATCATCAGCACCGCCATGCCCAGCTGCGCCAGATCGCGGGCGATCTGGTAGATCCCCTCTTTGTTGGCGATGTCCACGCCGACGGTGGGCGAGTCGAGGATCAGAATCTTCGGCTGGGTCGCCACCCATTTGGCGATGGCGATGCGCTGGGCGTTGCCACCGGACAGGGTTTTCACCGGCAACGCGCTGTCGGACACTTTGATGTTCAGATCGCGGATCAGCCGGTTGACCAGCTCGGTCGCCTTGACGTGATCCAACAGTCCGAGCGAGGTATGCAGCCGATCGAAGACGGTGACGATGGTGTTGTCGTAGATGGATTGTTCCATGATCAACCCCTGCGTCAGGCGATCCTCCGACACATAGCCGATGCCGTGGCGCACCGCTTCGCGGTTGTTGTGCAGCTGCACCGCCTGGCCCTCGATGCGGATCTCGCCGCTGTCCGGCCGCGTCATGCCGAACAGGCTGAGGCAAAGTTCGGTGCGGCCGGCGCCGAGCAGGCCGACGATCGAGACGATTTCGCCGCCACGTAGCGCCAGATTGACGTTGCGGTATTTATCGCCGCGGCTGAGGTTGCGCACCTCGAGCAGCGGCGCCTGTTCGGCCGGCGGCAGCGGCGGCAGCGGGCTGTAGTGGAAGCGTTGGCCGGTCATCAGGAACGCCAGTTCATGGCTGTCCAGTTCGCTGGCCGGCCAGGTGCCCACCAGCTTGCCGTCGCGCATCACGCTGATGCGATCGGCGACTTCCATCACTTCATCCAATCTGTGGCTGACGAATACCACGCAGATGCCGGCCGCCTTCAGCTCGTTGACCACCCGCAGCAGGCCGTCGACCTCCTGGCGGGTCAGCGAGGCGGTCGGTTCGTCCATGATAACCAACCGAGCCTCGGCGGCGATGGCGCGGCAAATCGCCACCAGTTGCCGATCGGCGATCGACAGTTTTTCCACCTTTTTATCGGGATCGATGCGTATGCCGACCCGTGCCATGGCGTCGAGCGCCGTCTGGCGCATCACCCGCTTGCGCACCCAGAAGCGGCCGCCGGGCAGGTAACGGTGGATGGCGATGTTCTCCGCCACCGTCAGGTTGGGGAACAGCGACAGGTCTTGGTAGATCACCTGTATGCCGTAATAACCGGACAGCTGTGGCGTCAGGGTGTGGAAGAGTTTGCCTTCCAGCGAAATGTTGGCGCCTTTTTCCGGCTGATAGACGCCGGAGATAATTTTAATGATGGTGCTTTTGCCGCAGCCGTTTTGTCCGGCCAGGCAGTGCACTTCGCCTTTATTCAGCGTCAGGTTGATCTGGTCTAATGCCAGCACGCCTGGGAATCGCTTGCTGATATTCTCCAGGGTGATAAATGCGGGGGAGGCTGTCATAACGTTAACCTGTGCTTGCGTAGCGGCCGAAGCCCTGGGCGCAGCAATGCTGCGCCCCTACGAGGGTTTAACTACTTTCCCGGTGTGGCGAAATTACGCGAAAAATCAGAATCCAAGCGATTGGGCGTTGTCTTTGGTCACTTCCAAAATCTTATTAAACCGAATCACTTTGTGTTCCATATCGACGTCAGCCTTGCCAAGGCCCTCGATCGACAGGTCTTTGTTCACTTCCTTGCCCTGCAGCAGCTGGTCGGCCACCGTCACCAGCGCATAACCGGCGTCTTTCGGATCCCACAGCAGCGCTTTCTTGATGTCGCCGCGCATCAGGTAAGGGGCGGCCTGCGCCGGCATGGCGATGCCCACCACCGCGATTTTGTCCTTGGCGCGTTTCTTGGCCACCGCCTGGCCGGCGCCGATCGGGCCGAGCGAGCCGAAGCCGATGATGCCCTTCATCTGCGGATAGGTTTTCATCAGGTCCAGCGTGGTTGCGTAGGATTTGTCGATGCTTTCCGCCACCGGCAGGCGCGAGGTGACTTCAAACATGTCCGGGTATTTTTCTTTCTGGTATTTGATGGCGGAGTCGGCCCAGGCGTTGTGCAGCGGCACGGTCAGCGAGCCGACGTAGATCGCGTAGCCGCCTTTGCCACCCATGTCTTTCGCCAGCTCATCGACGTTGGCCTGCGCGTATTTCTCACTGTCGATGGTCTCGATGTCCCACTGACCGATCTGCTGGTCCGGGGATTCATGGGTCAGCACCACGATGCCTTTGTCGCGCGCTTTTTTCAGCACCGGCTCCAGCACCTTGGCGTCGTTCGGCACCACGATGATGGCGTTGACGTTCTTGGCGATCAGATCCTCAATCACCTTGACCTGCGCGGCCGGATCCGGCGTAGAAGGGCCGGTCTGGTAGGCGTTGACGTCGAGTTTTTTCGCCGCTTCGTTGACGCCCACTTCCATGCGGTTGAACCACGGAATGCCGGTCACTTTAGCGACCACGGCAATCTCATACTTATCAGCGGCGAACACAGGTGTTGTCGATAACATGCACGCAGAAACCACACATGCATTTAATAATGCGAGGTTAAATTTCATTAGCTGTACCTTTTTTTATCTGTAGGGGTGGCGGTTTTTCCACCGCTGCAGATTACAAAGGAATGGAAGAGGGGGCGTAGCTGAAGTTAATGAAATGTGATCTGCGCACATTTAGGTAAAATAATGGCGTATTTAGTGTTAAATAAATGTTTAATTATTTAGTGGTGGTAAATTTACTACCGATTAAGAAGTAATAAATAACCTTTTATTAACTTTAATTTAACGCACTGGCATCATTTGGATGGCGTGAAAGCATAAAAAAATGCCGGCGCAGAGGCCGGCATTGAAGCATTTAATCGATGTGTGAACAAGATCACCTTTAAGGCGGATTACAGCACGCCCTGCGCCAGCATGGCGTCCGCGACCTTGACGAAACCGGCGATATTCGCGCCGTGCACGTAGTGGGTTTGCTTGCCTTCGCCGCCGTATTCCACGCAGGCGTGGTGAATATCGGCCATGATATGTTGTAAACGTACATCCACTTTCTCTGTCCGCCAGCCGATGCGCGCGGCGTTTTGCGCCATCTCCAGCCCCGAGGTGGCGACGCCGCCGGCGTTGGCCGCCTTGCCCGGCGCGAACAGCACGCCGGCGTCGAGGAAGGCGTCGGTGGCCTGGATGGTGGTCGGCATGTTGGCGCCTTCCGCTACCGCCTTCACCCCGTTGCGGATCAGCGTTTGCGCCGCCTCGAGATCCAGTTCGTTCTGGGTGGCGCACGGCAGGGCGATATCCACCGGCACGTTCCACGGCTGCTGGCCCGCCAGATACGTCAGGCCGCGTTCGCGGGCGTAGTCCGCCACCCGGCCGTAGCGTTGGTTTTTGATCTCCGCCAGGTGTGCCAGCTTCTCGGTGGTGAAGCCGTCTTCGTCCACCAGGGTGCCGCCGGAATCCGACACGGTGATCACGCGCGCGTCCAGCTCCAGCGCTTTCTCGATGGTGTACTGCGCCACGTTGCCGGAGCCGGACACCGCCACCCGCATGCCCTCAAAGCCCAGGCCGTGGCGCTGCAGCATGGCGTCGGTGAAGTACACCAGGCCATAGCCGGTCGCCTCGGGGCGGATCAGGCTGCCGCCGAAGGAGAGGCCCTTGCCGGTAAATACGCAGGCGGTATTGTTGGACAGTTTTTTCATCATGCCGGCCATAAAGCCGACTTCGCGGCCGCCGACGCCGATATCGCCGGCCGGCACGTCGGTGTCCGGGCCCAGATGGCGATACAGCTCGGTCATCAGCGCCTGGCAGAATCGCATGATCTCGCCCTGGCTTTTGCCCTTCGGATCGAAATCGGAGCCGCCTTTGCCGCCGCCCATCGGCAGGGTGGTCAACGCGTTCTTGAAGGTCTGCTCAAAACCGAGGAATTTCAGGATCGACAGATTTACCGACGGGTGGAAGCGCATGCCGCCCTTGTAAGGGCCGATGGCCGAGTTGAACTGTACGCGGAAGGCGCGGTTGACCTGCACCTGGCCGCGATCGTCCACCCAGCTGACGCGGAACTGAATGACGCGCTCGGGCTCCACCAGGCGCTCCAGCAGCGCCTGTTCGCGATAGCGCGGGTTGCGTTCGATAAACGGCCACAGCGAGGTGAATACTTCGCGCACCGCCTGCAAATATTCCGGCTGGTGGGGGTTATGGCGTTGTAACGAGGACAGGAAAGACTCTACCGATACGGCATATTCCATGGATAACTCCTTTTCGCATTAAATTTCCCCCGCTATTTCTTATAGATATGGGTATAGGCGATGCCCGGGGGAGGATGTTGTGTCTTTAGCGACTATATCATCGGAGGGCGGTTGATTATCAAGCGATTAATCGGCGTAGCGGCATGAAAAACGCCCGCAGGGCGCGGGCGTTGGGCAGTTAAGTTGGCAAGTGCTTACTTTATTCGTCTTCTTCATCGCGCAGCGGCACGATCAGCATATCGATGTGCACGGTATTGATCAGCTGGCGTGCGGAAGACATCAGCTTGCTCCAGAAGTCCTGGTGGTGGCCGCACAGCACCAGGTCCATGTCGTATTTCTTGATGGCATCAACCAATACCTGTGCCAGATCGCCGCTGCCGCTCAGGGTCTCGGTGATCGGGTAGCCGGCGTTCTGCGACAGCTCGGTCAGCGCCTGATGGGTTTCCTCGGAGATGCGTTTTTGCATGTCGCCGAGATTGACGTCGATAAGGCCGGTATAGAGGTCGGAATAGTTGACATCGACGTGGATCAGAGAAACTTTAGCGTTGTACGGCCGCGCCATCGAGACGGCTTTTTCTACCAGGATCTTGCTTTCCGGTGATAGGTCCACCGCGATCAGTATGTGTTTGTAAGCCATAAGAATACTCCTTCCATAAACATGCCGATTAAAAAGGGTTAGCAGGCGTTCCGTTTACCCGCCTGGCGCTTTTGGTTCCATAGTATCATTCGGATAACGCAATGATATGTTGGGGCGATCACACTGCGCCGCATCGAAAATCTCTCCGCCCGATACCTTTCGTTGTACACCCGCGCGGCGTAAAAGCCTATGGATTATGCAGATGCTGACGGTCTGACCGCTTGAATTATAAGCGTTATTAAACAAAGTATAGCGCTAAATGTGCAATCAGCGCTCCAGATGCGGCTGCAGCAGGCTTTCAAACCACTCATGAAACACCGCCAGGCGGCGCGATCGCTGGCGGCGATGGGGGTAGATCAGGGCGATCGGCATGGAAGCGGCGCGGTATCCGGGCAGGACTTCCACCAGTTCACCGGCGTCGAGCAGGTGTTGCACGTCGTAGCGCGGGATCTGCATCAGCCCCAGCCCGGCGCGGCAGCAGGCGATATAGCTTTCGGCGTTGTTGACCACCACCCGGCTGGGCAGTTCGAGCCGTTGCGTATGGCCGTCGTCGGCCAGGTATTCCCAGGGGGATTCGCGGCCGGTTTTGGGCGAGGCGTAGCCGATGCTCCAGTGTCCCTCGACGAGATCGCCGGGCTGGCGCGGGTGGCCGAATTCGCCCAGGTAAGCGGGGCTGGCGCAGTTGATCAGCGCGATATGGCCGAGT
Source organism: Serratia sp. SSNIH1 (assembly GCF_002935055.1). Classification (NCBI taxonomy): domain Bacteria; kingdom Pseudomonadati; phylum Pseudomonadota; class Gammaproteobacteria; order Enterobacterales; family Yersiniaceae; genus Serratia; species Serratia sp. SSNIH1. The sequence continues at coordinate 247,622 of NZ_CP026383.1, read as the reverse complement.
GGGCGCATTACCAGGCTGCTGTCGTGCAGATCGCCGACGCGCACCGCGCAGTCGACCCCTTCCTGCACCAGATCGATGGCGCGATCGGCGGAGCCGAGCACCAGCTGCAGATGAGGATGGCGCCGCAGCAGGCCGGGCAGCGCCGGCGCGATCAGCCGGCGGGCGATGCGGCTCGGTACGTCGACGCTGAGCCGGCCGGAGGCCTGGCGCTGGCTGGCCTGAAACGACTGATCGATGTCTTCCACCTCGGCCAGCAGCGGGCGCAGCCGCTCGAGCAGCTGTTCGCCGTCGGCGGTCAGCCGCACCTGCCGCGTGGTGCGGTGCAGCAGGCGCACGCCCAGTTGCGTTTCCAGCTGTTGCACGGCGGCGGACACCGAGGCGCGCGGCACCTCCAGCGCATGGGCCGCCCGGATAAAGCTGCCCATTTCCGCCACCTGTACGAATACGCGGTATTGATTGAATCTGTCCATCTCGTTACCTGCTGTTCCTTGGCGCCGTTTCTGACAGAGAGTGTAGCCGCATGGCGCGGTTGCGCGCGAGCAGGTGCGGGGGCATCTGTGCCCCCGTCGAACTTATTTGGTGGTGTAGCCGCCGTTGATCAGGATGGTTTGGCCGGTTACCCACCAGCCGTCGCTGACCAGGTGGCGGATGAACGGCACCACGTCTTCGATATCGGTCAGGCCGGTTTTGCTGAACGGCGACAGCGCCGCCGCCGTTTTGTGGTAGGCCACGGCGTCCGCACCCTCCGCCGGGTAGAAGAACGGGGTGTCCATCGGGCCGGGGCCGACCGCCGTCACGGAGATACCGCGTTCGCCGAACTCCTTGGCGGCGGCGCGGGTGAAGTGTTCCACCGGCGCTTTGGTACCGGCGTAAGCGGCGTAAAACGGCGTGAAGGCGCCGAGCAGCGAGGTGACCAGCGTGCAGATTTTACCGTTGTCGTTGAGGTGTTTGCCCGCCTCTTTCAGGAAGAAGAACGCGGTTTTGGCGTTGACCGCCGTCATCTCGTCGTACTCGGCTTCGCTGATGTCGACCATCGGCTTTTTCAGCACTTTGCCGACGGTATTGATGGCGATATCCGGCCTGCCGACGGTGGCGACCGTATCGGCGAACAGCTTTTCGACCGCGCCCGCGGTGGTGAGATCGGCCTGCAGCGCGATGCCTTGCGCCCCGGCGGCCTGAATGGCGGCGACGGTTTTTTCCGCTTCGGCTTGGGAAGCGGCGCTGTTGTAGTGGATCACCACCGCTTTGGCGCCTTGTTCAGCCAAATCGCGTGCGATCAGCCCGCCGAGGTTTTTGGCGCCGCCGGCGATGAGGACGGTTTTTCCCTTGATTGAATGGTTTGCCATAACAGTTTCCTTGGATGAGCGTAATGGAAACCTGAGTCTAGCCAGCGTGGGGGGAAAGATCAGCGGCGTAGGGCGGGATAGACTATCCAGAAAAACCGACCAATCACCGGCCGGCGGTTAGTCGTTAGCCCGCCCCGGCGGAGGGCGTTTCGGCGCGGGGTGGTAAATTTTATCCACTGATCAGGCCAGTTTGCGTTTCATTAACCTACAATGATGGATATGGGCCTCATCATTTCCCCTCTGAGTGGAACCACGCTGTGCAAATCTCTCTGTGCGGTGCGGTAACGTCTCGGGAGGCGGTGGGTTATGGGCGTGGCCCGTGCAGGCAAAAAAGGGGATGAGAGCGGTAAGCTCCAGCAGAGTATCGGGTAATGAGGTAGGGCGGTTGGACCCGGCGGATGGCCGCGGATAACAACGCCTTGAGGGGGCAATCATGATCAGTACCGTCGCGCTGTTTTGGGCCTTATGTGTGGTGTGTGTGGTAAACATGGTGCGGTATTACTCTTCTCTGCGCGCGCTGCTGGTGGTATTGCGCGGCTGTGACCCGCTGCTGTACCAATACGTCGACGGCGGCGGTTTCTTCACCGCCCACGGGCAACCCAGCAAGCAGCTGAGGCTGGTGCGCTATATCTTTGCGCAACGCTATGTCGAGCACCACGATCCGGAGTTTATTCGCCGCTGCGAGCGGGTGCGCGGGCAGTTTATGCTGACCTCGGCCCTGTGCGGCCTGGTGGTCATCAGCCTGATAGCGCTGATGATTTGGTATTAATGCCTTCCTGTTTCCCTTGATGCAGGCAAAAAAAAGGCGGCCTTTCGGCCGCCTTTCTCATGATGCTTATCGCTTAGATCAGCTTCAACGCGACCCAATACAGCGCACCGGAAAGCAGAATCGAGATTGGCAGGGTCAGTACCCAGGCCAACAGGATGTTCTTCACGGTTTTGCTCTGCACGCCGCCGTCCACGATCATCGTCCCGGCAACCGCCGAAGAGAGGACGTGGGTGGTGGAGACCGGCATGCCGGTATAGCTCGCCACGCCGATCGACAGCGCTGCGGTCATCTGGGCCGACACGCCCTGGGCGTAGGTCATGCCTTTCTTGCCGATCTTCTCGCCGATGGTGGTGGCCACGCGTTTCCAGCCCACCATGGTGCCGAGCGACAGCGCCAGCGCGACGGCGACGATGATCCACATCGGCGCGTACTCGACGGTCTGCAGCAGATCCTGACGCAGGTTCTTCAGGAAGCGCTGGTCGGCGGATGAGGTTTCCGGCAGCTTGGCGACTTTATCCGCCGTGTCGGTCACGCACATCAGCAGGCGGCGCAGGTGGCTGCGCTGTTCAACCGTCAGCTGATCGTAGCTTTGCAGGTTGGTCAGCATGCCCTGAGCCAGCTCGATCGCCGGCATGGCGCGCGAACTGTCGCAGTGGAACTCAGCCGGCTTGTTCGGTGCAGCTTCATCATCCGGGCTTGGCACCAGCGGCGTCAGCGACACCGCATGCGACAGCGCGTCGCCGTGCTGCTGGTAATATTGCTGCAGGTGGCTCACGGCATCACGCGTACGGGTGATGTCATAACCGGTTGCATTCATATTGACCACGAAGCCGGCCGGCGCAACGCCGATCAGCACCAGCATGATAAGGCCGATGCCTTTCTGGCCGTCGTTGGCGCCGTGCGAGAAGCTGACGCCAATCGCCGACAGGATCAGTGCGATACGGGTCCAGAACGGCGGCTTACGTTTGCCGTCGACCTTTTCACGTTCCGCAGGGGTCATGTGGATACGCTGGCGTTTCTTGGTGCCACTCCAATAGCGGCGCAAGGCGAACACCATCACTCCCGCCACCATCATGCCGACCAGCGGCGAGAACAGCAGAGAAAGGAAAATACCAATCATTTTCGGGACGTTAAGCGCATCCACCACCGAAGTGTGGGTCATCAGGGCATTGGTTAAACCGACACCGATGATGGCGCCTATCAGCGTATGGGAACTGGAGGCCGGCAGACCGAAATACCAGGTGCCGAGGTTCCAGATGATTGCCGCCAACAGCATGGAGAAGACCATGGCTAGTCCGTGTGCTGAACTGACGTTCAACAACAGATCGGTAGGCAGCAAGTGGACGATGGCGTAAGCAACACTCAAACCGCCGAGCATTACGCCAAGAAAGTTGAACAAACCTGCCATCACGACCGCAAGTTGCGAGCGCATGGCGCGGGTATAAATAACTGTAGCGACCGCATTGGCCGTATCATGAAAACCGTTGATGGCTTCATAAAACAACACGAACAACAATGCGAGAATTAACATCAGGCCGGTATGGAAATCCAGGCCAGCGAACAAATGCAGCATAAGCGTTACGCCAGTTTGTGGACATGAACGCCGCGCATTATCAGTGACAACCGGGGCTGGGGAAAAGGAAAATATGACGTTTTTTTGATTTGGACATGACGAAATGATGGCGTGTCTATAACAAAAATATGGAATATCAACGCGTTACTCTCCTCTGACCTCTGTAATATTTTCTTACTATGGCGTTGGCGGCGCCGGGGCTTTACAATCTGCCGCCGTGAATTTGGCGGTGACCGGCGGCGAAACGGCGTAATATGGCGCTCTTTTGTCGCGATTGTGGTTTTGATAAGTGAGGCTCAGGTGGAACAGTTTGATGTCGTAGTGATTGGGGCGGGCGCCGCCGGCATGTTTTGCGCCGCGCAGGCGGGGCAACTCGGTTGCCGCGTGTTGCTGCTCGACAACGGCAAAAAACCGGGCCGCAAGATCCTGATGTCCGGCGGCGGGCGCTGCAACTTCACCAATATGTATGCCGAGCCGGCGGCCTATCTGTCGAACAACCCGCACTTCTGCAAGTCGGCGTTGGCGCGCTATACCCAGTGGGACTTCATCGATCTGATCAACCGCTACGGCATCGCCTACCATGAAAAAACGCTGGGGCAGCTGTTCTGCGACGACTCGGCGCAGCAGGTGGTGGATCTGCTGGTCAAAGAGTGCGAACTGGGCCAGGTGACGATGCGCCTGCGCAGCGAAGTGCTGGGCGTGGAGAAAACCGAACATGGCTACGCGCTGGCGCTGAATGGTGAAAAAGTGAGTGCTCGCTCACTTGTGGTAGCCAGCGGCGGTTTGTCCATGCCGGGGCTGGGCGCTTCGCCGTTCGGTTACAAGCTGGCGGAGCAGTTCGGCCTCAAGGTGCTGCCGACGCGCGCCGGGCTGGTGCCTTTTACCCTGCATAAGCCGCTGCTGGAGCATGTGCAGACGCTGTCCGGCGTCTCGGTGCCGACGGTGATCACCGCCGAGAACGGCGTCAGCTTCCGTGAAAGCATCCTGTTCACCCATCGCGGCCTGTCCGGCCCGGCGGTGCTGCAGCTGTCCAGCTACTGGCAACCGGGTGAGTATGTGAGCGTTAACTTACTTCCTGATCTGGATTTGGCGACCTTCCTGGATGACCAGCGTCGCCAGCATCCGAATCAAAGCCTGAAAAACACCCTGGCGTTGCACTTGCCGAAGCGGCTGGTGGAATGCTTGCAAACGTTGGGACAACTGCCGGAGGCCACGCTGAAGCAGCTGAATGCGCCGCAGCAGGCGGCGCTGGTGGATCTGTTGCAGAACTGGCGCGTGCAGCCGAACGGCACCGAAGGTTACCGCACGGCGGAAGTGACGCTCGGCGGCGTCGACACCAACGAACTTTCCTCCAAGACGATGGAAGCCCACAAGGCGCCGGGGCTCTATTTTATCGGCGAAGTGGTGGACGTGACCGGGTGGTTGGGCGGCTACAACTTCCAGTGGGCCTGGAGCTCTGCCTGGGCGTGCGCCCAGGCGTTGGCGGCGCAGGAGCGTTAAAAGCCGCTCAGCCTTGAAACGTACCGGGTCACATTGGCCCGGTCTTGAGCTGATTCATTAATTTTATTTTAGTATCGCCGTCGAGAAAACTCGCTTCCAGCGCCTGTCGGTTGCTGCGGTTAAAATCGTCATCCTGCCAGCCGAAGGCGTCATGCAACAGCTGGTACTCTTTGTTCAGCGTGGTATCGGCGACGGTGCGCGCATCGGTATTCACGTTCAGCCGCACTCCCATCCTTTTCAGCCGGTCTATCGGGTGACTGTCGATGCTGTCGAACAGATTGCAGACGAGATTGCAGCTGGGGCAGATCTCGAGCAGGACGCCGGTGGCTACCAGGCGCCCGATAAGCGCAGTATCCTCGATGCTCCTGACGCCGTGGCCGATGCGCGACACCTGCAGCCAATCCAGCGTTTCCCGTACGCTGTCGGCGCCCTTCGCCTCGCCGGCGTGGGCGATGACGTTGCCGCCGGCTTCGCGCACCGCCCGAAAGGCCGCTACGTGATTGGCCAGCGGGTAACGCGCTTCGTCGGCGGCCAAATCCAGCGCGACCACGCCGCGGCCCAGAAAGTTAACCACGAGCCCGGCGGTTTGCAGGCTGGCGGCCGCATCGAAATGCCGCAGCGTGCACAGGATCAGCCCGGCGGCGATGCCGTAAGTTTGCGCGGCGTCACGCATCGCGGCGAGCACCGTCTCGACCACCGCTTCACCGCTTAACCCCATCCGGGTATGCAGCAGCGGGGCAAAGCGCACTTCCGCATAGATGACGTTATCCGCCGCCAGCTGCGCGAACAAGTCATCGACGGCCAGCGTTATCGCCTGGTGCGTCTGCAGGAGGTCTATTTGTGGTGCGATCTTGTTTAAAAAGTCCCCGAGATCGGCGCATCGTTTCGGCGCGATAAATTGCCGATTAAAGGCCGTTCTGGTTATTTGCGGGTCGATCTTTTTGACATAGTGGTAGCTTAAACAGGTATCCAAATGGACGTGCAATTCCACTTTCTTCAATATTCTTGGATCGAATTTCATACGGGCCACTTATTTCATTAACGGCTGAGATAACAACGAAAACAGTTTTTCTTTAAACAGGCCGGGTTTAATGCGGGTGATCACGCGGGCATTGGCCGGTTCGCCGGTCAGGTGGGTGGAATCAATGACGTAATGGCCGTAAGACCTTTCACTTTTATATTCTACCCAGGAATACGCCTCCAGACTGGTCTCGACGATGTCCGGGTAGAGCGCCACCGCCATGGCGGTCGGATCGGGTAAATCAAAACCTTTACGCTCGCTGCGCCCGGCGTTGAACGCCATCAGCGTGCGATTGCAGCGCACGGTAAAGCGCCCCAGTTTGCCGAGATGATGCAATCGTTCAATATCGTCCTCGTCAATAAACGCTTCCCCCATCCCGATCTCCCAACCGACGAGGGTGAGCGGCAGCCCGGCATTCAGCACCAGATGGGCGGCCTCAGCGTCGGCGTAGAAGTTAAATTCGGCCAGCGGGGTAATATTGCCCGGCGTCAGCCCGGAACCGCCCATGACATAAACCCTTTTCACTTGTTCGGCCAGCGCGGGCGCTTTCAGCACCGCCATCGCGAGATTGGTCAGCGGGCCGAGAGTGACGATCTCCAACTCGCCAGGGCGTCGTGCGGCGCAGTCGATGATGGCGTCCACGGCATGCATGGGGTCGGCGGTCAGCTGCGGTTCGGGCAAGGCCATGTCGCCCATGCCGTCTTCGCCGTGAATGTGGTGCGAGTGATAGCGCGTGCGGAACAGCGGTTTCGCCATGCCGGCGTATACCGGAGGGGCATAGGTTCCCGCTTTTTCCACGCAGATAAGCGCATTTTTGACGCATTGTTCAAGCGGGCAGTTGCCTGCGACCGTGGTGATCGCTTCCACCCTCACGTCAGGCTCGCGCAACGCCATCAGCAAGGCGACGGCATCGTCGGAGGCGGTATCGGTATCTATCAAAATATGTCGCATGGCAGTCTCCTTGGGTGGGGTCTGCGGAGAAAATACCCAGACGGTCCGAGGCAAAAAAGGTCAGATGTCCTGTTTCGTTCGGAAGCGCGCCGGCTATTCTGGGCGCAGCTGAAAAGATAGGATGCAAGACGTTAACGGATAAGCCCTGGGAGTAAATCGCCGTGAAAACTGTCGGTGACAGCAAGCTAAAAGAAGCGTTTATCGAAGCTCACGATCTGCGAACGGCGCTTTCGCCCCCGCTGTTGGCCGCCTTGCGCCTGGTCAGGGTCGAGGCCGGTGAATACCTGGTGACGCAAAGCGATCGGTTGACCCACCTGTTTTTTCTCGTGCAGGGAAAATTGCAGGTTGAGAATTACGATGTGAACGGCATGCACATCGTCTTTTCCTTCGAAACGGATTTCTCCGTGATAGGCGATCTGGAGCTGTTCTCCCAGGCGCAGCGGGCGGTGTTCAGCACCGTTCAGGCGGTTACGGACGCGCTGATCTTCAGGCTGCCTATTGACGTCATCAAAGAGCGGGCCATGCACAATCCTGTTTTCCTCGCCTTTATGTGCCGGCAGTTGAGCGACAAGCTGCTTAACGCTTCATTGCTGCATGCGAGCGGCGGCTTAACGGCAGAATATAAGTTGCGCAAATTTCTGTTATTTAAAATAAAGCAGGAAGGCGTGCAGATTCAGCTCGAAAACAGGGAGTTGCTGGCGGGCAGATTAGGGATCTCCGTCAGGCAGCTGAGCCGCGCGTTGGCGCAGCTCGCGGCGGACGGTATTATTCAGTTTAAAAACAAATCGCTACGGGTGGTGGATAGCCAACGGCTGGCCGACATCAACGGGAGCGCCAGGATCTAGCCGATCGCCGGCCCCTTAAGCTCGATGCGATTGCCGTCCGGATCGCTGAAGTAAATCGACGGTCCGTCGCCTTCCGCGCCGTAGCGCGATTCAGCAGGATCGACGGCGATCCCTTGCGATCGCAGATAGGCCAGCAGTTCGTCTTCGTTGAAAGGATCGATGCGCAGGCAGAGGTGATCGACATTTTGCCGGTGAGGATCGGGCGCATCGCCGCCTTTTTTTCCAAGCTGGCCGTTAACGTCGACCAGATCAATCATGGCCGCCCCGGCGTGCAGGTGCATCAGCCCCAAATCCGGCCGCCGTTTGGCGATATCACAGCCGACGATCTGGGTATAAAAATGCAGGCTTTTCTGCATATCGCGCACGCGCAGAACCACATGGTCGATAGTCTTCAGGCTGAAAGGGGGCATGATTTTCTCCCAGAATCGCGGCGTTACTCATCAGCATAATCGGCAACGCCCGATTTATCCCGTTTTCTCCCCCTATTGCTTTGCTGCCAGAGCCGCCGCTTAGCGCAGGGTTGCCACGATCCCTTCCAACGCCGCGCGCTGCGCCTCGCCGAGCGCGCTTTCCGTCGCCGCATTCTCCGCCAGCAGGGTTTGCAGGCCAATCAGCCAGTCATAGATATAAAACGCGGTGTTTTTGGTCGGCGTCGGCGCCAGCCGGGTTAACCGCTGCTGGCGGCTCCAGTCCACCGCCGGCTGCGGCGGTGGGGTAAAGATCGGCTGGCCGGGATTGACGCGGCTCTCGGGGCGCGTTGCCGCATCGCGCCGCTGGAAGCCGAGCCAGGCGACGAAGTCGCCCAGTATCGCCAGCGCCTGGCTGATTTGCCGATCTTCGCACTGGTCCGGCAGGCCCCCGGCGCACAGCGCGCGTTCCAGCTCATCATCGAGCCGCAGGCGGCAGGCGGCGCCGATCAGCGCATCAACCAGCAGTTCCAGGTGCGGCTTTTCGACGCCGAGCAGCTCCAGCAACCGACGGCTGTCCGGCAGGCTGCGCAGATGGTTGATCCAATCCGCGAATACCCGCGCGGCAAAGGATGACGCGGGGGGCTCGCCGGGTGCCGGGGTTTCCGGTGCGCCGAACAGATCGATATCGAGCCCGAACGGCGCTGGCGTCACCGTCGGGGCCGGCGCGGCGTGCTGCTGTTGCTGATAAAGCTGGCGCAACGTATCGCGCTGCGGTAACAGCCGTTCCAGCAGTTCGCCGTGGCGGCCGGCCTGCGCCTGCAGCGCTCGCAGCAGCTGCTGGCCGCGTTGCTGCGCCGCGTGTGGATCGATGGCGGTGAGCCAGTTGCCGAGCAGGCTTTCCGTCAGCTCGCGCTGCAACTCTTCGCGCTGTTCGAGCAGGCGCGCTTGCTTCTGGGCCGGGCGCGCCTGGGCGGCCAGGTAGCTCACCATACGGCGGCAATCCTGTTCATCCAGCGCCAGCAGCGTGGCCCAGCTGTCGCCGGGCTCGCCGACCTGGCGCTGTACGGCGTCGTCGGGGCGCGCTTTGCCTGCCCCGCGTTGATCGAACGGTGTGATCGCCCAGATCAGGCCAGGCTGGCGGCGCTGGCGCAGCGCCGGGGTTTCCCCCTGAGTCTGGTTGACCCAGTTGGCGAGCGCCTGGCCGATGCGGGCGGCGTCCTGTGGCGTGGCGGCGGCATCGGCCACCAGCAGCAGGTTGGCGTGCAGGCCGTCTGCGCAGCGGGACAGCAAATGGGCGCGTTTCGCCTGTTGCAGCCGCTGCGTTGGTTCCGCCTGCGGGCAGGCGCGGCTGCCGGGCAGGTCGATCAGCGCCACGTCGGCGGGCAGGCCCGCCTGCGCCGTTTGCGGTAGAACGGTGGTGACTTCGGCGGTCAGCCAGGTCAGATCGCTCAGCGCGATCTCCCGTTCACCGCCGTGTTCGGCCATCACGACGATCGTCGCGTTTTCCGCTGCGGCGCTCGCGGTCAGCAGCGGCAAGGCGCGGTGCGAAGCATGAACCTGTCGGCTGCCGCCGAGGGCATGCAGCGTGTGTGCCAGCTGGCGATAATGCGCCGTCAGCGTTGTTTCCTCTCCCCACAGCGGCGCAAACAGGCGCGCGCGATCGTCGATGCTCAACTGCGGCGCCAGCGCCACGGCCTGCGGCCAGAAATGCCTGTCCAGCGTCTGTTGCCCCTTGTCGCCGTGGCGGCGTTGGCTATCCCACAGCGTCAGCACATCGCTGTCGCTGAGGCCGTCGAGGGCGACGGTTTGGCGGTGGCGCGCCAACGCTTGCAGATGGCGGGCGATCGCGCGGGCGTCCCAGTCCAGCCGGAAGCCGCCCATCGCGGCGGCATCGAGCGTGATGGCCAGCCACTGCGCTTCATCGAGCAGCGCGAGGGCGAGCGGATACTCGGCGCACGGCGACGGCGCGGCGGCGCCGTAACGCACCGCCAGCGCGGCGTCTGCGTGCAGCCTTTCTGCGCCGGGGGCCAGCGCCGCCAGCAGGTGGGCCTTGGCGGCGGTGTTGTGGCCGTACAGGCCGATAGCGACCTGCTCAGGTTGCGCATTCGCCAATTGCAGCGCGCGGTTATGGCAACGGCGCAGGCGCAGCGTCAGGCGATCCGCCTCCTGTTCCAAACGAGTGGACTGCCGGCGCGCGGCGTCCACCCAGGCGATCGCCTGCAGAATGCCGGTGCTGAGTGCGTGGTTCGGGGCCGATTGGGCGGTAGTGGTGGCTTTCATCGTGGGTAAATGCTCCCGCTGTCTATCCAGTAGTGGGTCGCGCCGGAGGCGCTGGCAGCCAGGGTATTGAGTTTCAGTTGCAGATGGTGCGCCGGGACGGGGCTGCCGTCGGCCAGCAACGCCTGCGCGATCTTGACGCTTTCTGCGCCCTGTTCGGCGCTGGCGGTAATGGCCAGCCGCAGGGTGATCACCGCATCGCCGGCCAGTTTGCGCGCCAGCTGGGCGTCATTGATGGTCAGCGTATAGAGCGGCGAGGCCGGCCAGCGTTCGTTGTCCAGTTGGCGAAAGCCCAGGCGCAGCGGGCCGCGCAGCTGGAAGCTGCCGGCGGGGTCGAGCGCGAAGTCGGCGCGATCCAGATCGATGTCGCGGTAATAGACGTTATCGTCCGCCAGCATGTTGTTGCCGTCCAGCATGCCCAGATGGCGAATGGTGGAGTAGGGCTGGAAATCGCCGACGTTGAAGTAAAAGCTCTCCAGGCGCAGGTCGATCGCCAACAGGCACAGCATGGCACCCACCGCGGCGGTGGATTTCGGGTTGTCGATGCGGCCGCGTTTGTTGAACGGGTACCAGCTGCGGGTGTGGTAGCCCTCGAGCGGCAGAATGCGGCTGGCGGGCAGCGGCTGCAGATGGCGCAGCAGCGCCTGCACGCCGGGGAAACGCGCCGGGCGGCCGGTCAACAGCAGCACGTCGCAGGTATACAGCGCCACCACCTCGGCCAGCAGGCGCAGGCAGCGGCCGATGCCGATGCGATCGGACAAGAAGGCGGCGTGCAGATCGGCCAGGCGGATCACCAGCGGGGTGTGCAGAATATCGAAGGCGTCGCTGTCGGCTTCGCGCTGCACCTCGCCGTTGATAAACGCCAGCACCTGCGGCGTCGGCGGCTGCGGCAGCAGGTCGCCCAGGCTGGCGGCGATTTCCGCCCGGCTGTCCAGCGGATCGTATTCTTCATAGGCGCCGAGCAGCGCGCGTCCGGCGGGCATGAAAATCTGCAGCGCGGCCTGCTGACGCAGGGTGGAAAGCCCGTCCATGCGCCCTTCGTTGCCGAACAGCCTGTCCATCAACGCCGGGGCGGCGTTCACGCCGGCGGCTTCGAACGCCTGCTGCACGGCGGGCAGGATAAACTGCTGGATGGCGTCCAGCAGGATATCGTCGCCGGCGACTTTAAAGCCCTCGCGGAACAGCAGGCGCGGGTTGATTTTGATGTTGTTGCCCACGCCGTCGTCGAGCGAATAGTGCGTGATCGCCAGATCCGTGGTGCCGCCGCCGATGTCGATGGAGGCGATGCGCAGCGTTTTTCCCGCCTGCTCACCCGGCGCCAGCGGCCGGTCGGGCCGGGCCATGGCGGCGAAAAAGGCGTCGGTGCGGCCGGCGAAGTTCACCTGGGTTTCATTGTACAGATAGACCATCTGGCCACAGGTGGCCTCGTCCCACTCCATCTGCACCTGAGGCACCGGGAAGCGGGCGTGCGCGCCGTCGAACGGCGCATCCTGCGGGTGCCAGCCGAGGGCCTTCCACACCAGCCCGATCGCTTCCTGCATGCGGCGGCGGAAGATCTCTCGCTCCGGTTTCGGCATGGCCGAAGGCAGCGTCAGAATGATGGCGCGCAAACGGCGCGGCGCGGCGGCGTTCGGCATGCGGCTGCGCTGGGCGATGCTGTTGATCTGCATCAGCGCCTGCGCCAACAGCTCGGCGAGCATCAGCGTCATCACCGCGCTGCGGCTGTAATGGGCGGCGAACACCGGCAGCCGTTGCGCCGTCGGCAGGGCAGACAGCGGCACGCCTTCGTCGTTGATGAGGGTGGTCAACGGCGCGGCGGCGGCCATCGGCTCGTGCCGCTCGTTGAAGCGCCAGCCGGGCGCATAGCGCTCCTCGTCCCACAGGTAGCGGCGCGGGCTGGAAATGCCGGTAGTGCCTTCGTGGCCCGTTCGCCGCTGCGCCAGCTGCGCGGCTTCGCGGCCGACGCGGGTGATGGAGGGCCACTGGAAGGCGTCGTCGCGCCCGCTCTGGAACGACAGATGCGGCTTGCCGAAGCTGGCCTGAGAAAACTCCACCCGGCTCTCGAACAGTTCGTTGTAGACGCGGTGCGGTTCGGACAGCGAACGCAGCTGCAGCTCGTAGGTTTGCTTCAGGCCGTTGCTCTCTTCCGGGTGGTCTTCGACCAGCACGCCGCAGGTGTGCGAGTTGCCGACATCCAGCACCAGATCGACGTCGATCGCCGGTTGCTGCAGCGTCGCCGCCACCATTTTTATCTGCGGTACCGCCAGCTGATGGCTGAGCATGTGCAGCAGATTGAGGTAGTGCGCCTGATACTCGAAGGTTTTCAGCCCGGCGTTGATCTCCACTTCGGCGCGCTGCTCCCGCTCGGCGGCGCGCTGGCTGAACGCTTCGCGCAGCCAGCCGTCTACCCAGGTCAGATCGAGAAACTCGCCCAGCTCGTGGTTGCGGTGCGCCAGCGCGAAGTTCAGCCCGGTGCCGAGATCGCTTTCGCCCGGCGCCAGAGTCTCTTGGCCGGGCGCGGCGGCGCGGGTGTCGAAGGCCAGCACCACGCGCAGCAGGTTGCCGTCCTGATCCGGTTCATCCAGCTGCACCACCTGCAGGCGCGCCCAGTTGTCCGGGCCCGACAAAAACAGGCCCGCCGGGGTGTGGCGCAAGAAGGGCAGCGGCAGCCAGAGCTTATCCAGCAGGCGCAGCGACTGCTGCAGCGGATAGCTGAACTCCGGCCGCACCACTTCGGCGGCCTGGTTGCCCACGGCCGGCAGCTGGTATTTGCCGCTCTCGGCCTCCCATTGCAGGCGCAGCAGCGGGCCGCTGGCGGTCTTGCGCACGAATTTGCCGGGAAACTCGGCGTCCAGCAGCGGCGTCAGGGCAAAGTCCAGCAACTGAATGCCGCTGTCCTGAATCAGCGTAATGCCGTGTTTGTAGTCCGTAAGGGGTGCCAGCATCATTTACTCTCGCGCTTGAACGTCATGGGATAGGTGGTGTCCGCATCGTAGCGGCCGGTGCACTCCGCCGCGCCGGTTTCGCCCTGGCGGCAAACGATCTCCGGGATCTGGTAGCGGCTGCCGTCGCTGCAGCGCGCCTTGGTGCGGCTGTTGATCACCAGATTGCCGGACTGCATCAGCCCGGCTTCGACCGCCACCCGGCAGCTGACGCCGTCGCCGTAGGCGATGATGGCGTTGCCTTTGCCGCCGTTCAGACGGTATTGCAGGCCGGGGCGTTTGCCGGTGATTGGGTCTTTCAGCGCCACCGTGGCGCGCCATTTGCCGTTAAGGAAACGGGTGGAGCCGGCCTTCACCGCCTCGGGCGGCAGCACCAGCGCATTTTTGTCCGCCGGCTGCGGGATGACCGGTGCCGGTGGCGGCGGCATCAGCGTCGCGTGCGCCAGCGGCAAGCGCAGTTTGGGCAACGGCGCGGCGGCTTTTTCCGGCGGGGCCGGATGCTGGACCTCCGCCGGCATCGCCGGTTGCGGCGGCGAGCGGTGCAGCCAGGCGGCCAGCGCCGCACTGCCTAGCAGCAGCACGGGAAAGAGCCAGAGAGCATAGCGCCGGCGCGGGCGAACGGCGGCAGGGGATTCGATAGGCGCTGCCGGGGCGGGCGCCGGTTCGGGCTCGGCGGCCGGGGCCGGTTTTACCGGTTCGACAACGGCCGGTTTACGCGGAGCGGCGGCGATCGGCGCCGGTTTTTCCACTTCGACTTTCACCTCTGCTTCGATCGGGCGCAGGCAGGCCAACGGATCGTCCGGGCTCTGCGCCTGCGGCTTGATAAAGCCCCAGAAGGTCAGCACCGGCCGGTCGTCCACCAGATAAACGTGGTTGGGATCGGGCATGTGCATCGCTTTGGCCAGCAGCGCGCCGAACAGGCGATGGCTGGGGTGATCGGTCGCCTGGGCCTGTTCCGTCAGGCTGCGAAAGGTCGTCAGGCAGTGTTCCAGGTGGCGCACCGCCTGCGCGCGCTGGGCATCGCTTGCCGCCAGCCAGGAGGTGACCTTGCCGGGGAAGGGCGCATACCAGTCGATGCGGGTGCCGCTTTCGTTCGGTTGGGGGATCGCCAGACAGTCGGCGGCCTGCTGCTGCCGGCGAAGACGCAGGGTTTCCCGCAGCTGCTGCGCGCAGGCGTAGACCGGTTGCCCGTTTTCGCCTAAAGCCAGCACATCATCCAAACTGCCACTGCGTAAGAAGGGTTTCACCACGGCACCGCACCTTGTCCTGTTCTGCAAAAACGCATAAAAGTCCATGATACCCCGCAGGCAGAGCCGCCAAACGGCCAAGGACAGCCCGAAAAACGCCCTTCTTTGGCGTTAGCGGCGCGCTTTGCCAACCGGCACAGTGAAAATTTCGCTATCTGGACCTGTCTGTGAACCGCTTTATCTGAAAAATAGAGCCTAGCCCCGGCAAGCGACGCCGGGGAACGATGTTCTCTTTCACTATGACATCGCCTCGCGGGTTGCCGATTTCGGTATGCCTCAGGCGTGCGGAGCGTTCACATGACGGACAGTCAGTCTGAAAAAACTCTCGTTGTTCCCCCTGCACATCCCGCCGTCGGGCATTCGGCCCAGGGCTGGATGAACGGCTTCCTCGGTATGATGATCTTCAGCGGCTCGCTGCCCGCCACGCGAGTGGCGGTGCTGGAGCTCGATCCGCTGTTTCTGACGGCGGTCAGGGCGGCGATCGCCGCCTTGCTGGCCCTGTGTGCGCTGCTGATCACCCGGCAGGCGCGGCCGACGCGGGCCGATTTGCCGCCGCTGCTGTTTGTGGCGCTCGGCGTGGTCATCGGTTTTCCGCTGCTGACGGCGCTGGCGCTGCAGCACACCACCTCGGCGCATTCGCTGGTGTACATCGGCCTGCTGCCGCTGGCGACCGCCGGTTTTGGCGTTTTGCGCGGCGGAGAACGGCCCAAGCCCGCTTTTTGGGCTTTTTCAGGCGTCGGCGCCGTGCTGGTGGGCGCTTTCGCGTTGAGCCAGGGGAGCGGCGGTGCCTGGCAAGGGGATGCGCTGATGGTCGGGGCGGTGTTGCTGTGCGGCCTGGGTTATGCCGAAGGGGCGGTGCTGTCGCGCCGGATCGGCGGCTGGCAGGTGATCTCCTGGGCGCTGGTGGTGGCGTTGCCGTTGACGCTGGCGGCCACCTGGCTGGCGGCGCCGGCCGGTTGGCCTGCGATCAGCGGCGCCGCCTGGCTGTCGCTGGTTTACGTCTCGGTGTTCAGCATGTGGATTGGGTTTATTTTCTGGTATCGCGGCCTGGCGCAGGGCGGCATCGCCGCCGTCGGACAGTTGCAGCTGCTGCAGCCGTTCTTCGGCCTGGCGCTGGCGGGCTGGCTGCTGCATGAGACCGTCCAGCCGATGATGATCGCCGTGATGGCCGGCGTGCTGGTTTGCGTGTTCGGCGCCAAACGTTTTTCCCGCTAGGCGCCGCTGCCGGCGCAGGCCAGGATCACCTGTCCGAGCCGTTCCACCGCCTGTTGCACCTGGCGGTCGGCGTAACCGCCCAATCCCAGCACCAGACCCGGCTCACCGTGGCCGGGCGCATACATCGGCGACACCGCCCGCAGCGCCAATCCGGCTTCGTTGGCGCATTGGGCGACCCGCACGTCATCGAGATCTTTCCTCAGCCACAGCACCATGTGCATGCCCTGATCGCAGGGCTGCACGACCGCCAGCTCAGGGGGGATATGCGTGTTGATCGCCTCGATCAGCACCCGGCGTTTCTCGGCGTAGACGCCGCGCATTTTGCGGATATGCCGGTCGAGATACCCTTCGGCGATAAAGGCGGCCAGCACGTGTTGATCCGCGCTGGGCGGATGGCGATCCATCAGGATCCTGGCGCCGCAAAAGGCGTCGACCAGCGGCGGCGGCACGACGGCGTAACCCAGCCGCAGCGAAGGGAACAGCATCTTGCTGAAGGTGCCGAGATAGAGCGTCCGTTCGGGCGCCAGCCCCTGCAGCGAAGGGAACGGGTGACCGGCGTAGCGCATCTCGCTGTCGTAGTCGTCTTCCACGATCCAGGCCTGCCGCTCTTTGGCCCAGGCCAGCAGGGCGCTTCTTTTCGCCATGCTCATCGGCATGCCCAGCGGATATTGATGCGACGGCGTGACAAAGGCGGCGCGGGCGTCGGCGGCCAGACGCACGCCGGCGGCAACGTCGATGCCGTCGTCGGCGACGGGCACCCTAATCATGTGCCGATCGCGAAACAGGCTGTCGAAAATGGCGGTAATGCCGGCGTAGGCGGGATCTTCGACCCAGGCGCTGTCGCCGGCGTCCAGCAGGATCTGGGCGGCCAAATAGAGCCCTTGTTGCGTGCCGGAGGTGATGAGGATTTGCTGCGGCGTGCAGTTTACCGAGCGGGAACGGCGCACATAGTCGCAGATGGCTTCGCGCAGCGGCAACGCGCCCAGCGGATCGCCGTAGCCCGACGGGGCGCCGGGGCCGCGTGCCCGGACGCGGTTACCGAGCCGCCGCCAGACATCGTCGGGCGCGGTATCACCGATCGGCACCGAGACGGTGAACGGTACCGGCGGCAGCGCCCGTGCCTGGGCGGCGAAGCGCGCCAGATGCTGCGCCTGTGAAGAAAGCGGCACCGCTACCGCCGAGCTCGCCTGCACGTTGGCGTGCGGCGTGCGGCGCGGCGCCTGATAGTGAGCGACCCGGGTGCCGGAGCCGGGCTGCGGCTCGAGAAAGCCTTCCGCCGTTAGCTGAGCGAAGGCTTCCAATACCGTGCCGCGTGCCAGATGCAGCGCCGCTGATAGCCGTCGCGTCGAGGGCAGCAGATCGCCCGCTTTCAGATCGCCCCGATGGATGGCCTGGCGCAGGGCCTGCGCCAGCTGGTGGCTAAGCTGGCCCGCCAGGCGATCGAGCTCGCCGATGGCGGGGACGTCAACGACTTTGGCTATTCTGGGCATGTATTCCGGCTCGCTTTGCAGTGCGAAAATGAGTATTCAGAGTAAACCACTCTGGCGTCACTCGCGAGCCTGTTGTCGCTCAGCCAAGCCCCCGCTGATTCAGCAGCACCTTATTCAACTCACTGTTTTTGCGCACGTTCAGCTTGCGCATCGCCGAACGCTTGTGGGCGCTGATGGTTTTCTGGCTGCGCTGCAGCAGGCCGGCGATGCTGCAGGCGGACATGCCGCTGCTCATCAATCCCAGCACCTTTTTCTCGCAGTGGCTGAGCGCGGCGATGCGGCAGGCCTGGCATTTCCACATGCCGGCGGCATGCACCGCCATCCACGGATGCTGGATGAATTTTTCCAACGCCATTTGCAGCTTGAGGCGGATGGCGTAGGCCGAATCGCCCCGATGGATGCTGAACAGCGGCGGCAGGTTTTTCACCTGTTGCTGGGTCGTGTCGTCGAGGATCAGCAGGGTCAGCTGCCGCTGGCGCGGGATGCCGTAGGGGCTCTGATAGCAGCAGGCGCAGCCCCAGCGCTCTTCCGGCGTGCGGAACACGATTTCGATGTTATCCAACGCCTGCAGCGCCAGCGGTGAGAATTGCGGATACCGGCGCTGGCATTCGTTCAGGGAGTGCAGATAGTCCTGCAGCAGCAGACGCAGCCCCTGCTGGTAGAAGTTATCGCTGTCGAACAGCGTGAAGCGAATATCTGGCATGGGTGGCTCCTTAAAAGGCCGCGGCACCGCGCCGGAGCGAACGGTGACGGCCAATCGCCGGCGTTCGCGCACCGGTCGTTTTCCTGATTTCCCTGGGGCGGTGCGGGCTTATTGGTACGCCAGCACAAAATTGGCGACGGACGTGAATTCGCCTTCGGTAATGCTTTGGTTCTGAATCGCACTCGGCCGTCCCTGCACATAGGCGGTGAAGTTCAGGCTGTTGGGGCCGTTTTGCAGCGCGACGGCGCTGGTGGCCTTATTCAGATCGATATCTGCACCCTGATGATCGAACAGGGCGATGGCGGCGCCGTTCGCCCCGTTGTTGATCGCCAGCTTGCCCGGCAGCTCTCCGTCTTCAGTGCCGCTGAAGGTCACGCTGACGGATTTGAACACCGTAGTCTTGCAGTCGGTCAGCTTGATGCTGAACGGCACCGGCGTGGTGTGGCCGTAGCGGTACAGGGTTTTGACGATCACCGTGCCCATCTCCACCAGTTGGTCGGCGGACTGCGGTTCGATATTGCACGGGCGGCTCACCACGGTGCCGTGGAACTGCACCGGCGCGCCGATAAGCTCGGTGTTCGCCGTCGCCGGCATGGCGGTAAACCACCAGGGCACGCAGCTCAGCAGCGCTAAAGCGCGTAGACGCATTTTCGTTCCTCCCTCGGTTACTGGAATGCCGCCACGATGGTGGCCGATGCGTTGAATTCCCCTTCGCCGATCTCTGCGCCGCCGTTGGCGAACGGTGCCGCCACCAGGTTCCAGGAGCCGCCGTTGCCGATATTCGGCACCGGGTAAAACTCATTCGGGATAACCAGCTGGCCGTTGTGCGTCAGCCGGATGCCGAGATCGTTCTTGTCGGTTTTGAACACCTCGTTGCTGAAGGCGGCCGCCGTGCCCGACACCGCCAGCTTGATGTTCAGCGTACCGTCCTCGAAGCTGCCGCCCTCGCACTGGAAGCGCACCGGAATGCTTTGCGGGTAGTTCGAGCCGTTGAGATCGCTGCCGCCGATCTCGCCGAACTCCACGTTGATCAGCTGGCCTTCGTTCACCACGCATTTATCCGGCACGTAGAGGATCGCGGACTGGATAAACACCTGCGCCATCGGATTGGGGCCGAAACCGCCGTCGGTCGAGCCGAGGCGACCGTACATCTCGATGATCTGCCGATCGTTAATCTCGACGCCGTTAATGATCTTTTTGCGCACCCGGAAGGTGATGCGGCCTTTGGAGCCGCTTTCGTAGTTGTTTACCTGCACATAGGGCGGCGAACAGCTGTGATTGGGATACTCGTTGGATTCGTTGTAAAAAGGCACCGTGACATAGGCCTTCTTGTTGCCGGCGATCCACACCTCGGCTTTTAAATCCAGAAAGTCATTCAGTTTTAAATAGCCGTTGCCGTAGTCGGAGGGGGGCAACGCCGAATCCGACTTGTAAAAGTGCGGGCTTCTGGGGATCGGCGTATCGCAGTAGGCCTTACCGGTATATTGACCACCTAACGAATAAGGGAACACTTTGGTAAACCCCACCTGGTTGGTGATGTTGCTTTGATTCAGATCGATATAGAACTGTTTCGGCCCGCCGTCCGGCGTGACGTAGCCGTTGGCCCAGGCGGCGGGGGCCGCCAGCGCGATCGCCAGCGGCAGGCAGAGTTTGGTCAGTTGAGTTTTCATCGCGTTCTCGAGCCTCACAGGTAAATCACCTGAATGTGCGCCACGGCGGCGAACCCGGCCGCCATCACCGCCCGCTGGGTGGACTCCACGCTGGCGCTGAACCACAGGGTGTTGCTGCCGGGTTGCAGAATGTAGGGGCGGCTGCGTTGATTCAGCTCCAGCGCCTGGCCTTGCTGGTCTTGCAGCCGCAGGCCGATGCCCTGCACGCCGCCGTTCAACTTCAGCAGCGACGGGTTGTCGACGTCGCTTTCGCCGAGAAACACCAGCGTCGCGGCCTGCTCTCCCTGCAGATAGAGGCGGCCGGCGTCGCCGTTGCGCGGGCCGGCCGGGTTATCCGCCAACGCGCGCGCACCCAGCAGGCAGTTGCGGAACGAGAGGCGAAAACGCACCGGCGCGCTGCGATCGCCGGCGTTGCGGAAGTCGCGTGCGCTGACGTCGCCCAGATCGACGGACTGATCCCGGCTGTCCGGCGTCAGGCTGCAGGGGGAGCTGAGCAGGCCGCCGTGAAAGCTGACGGTGCCGGTGGTGCCTTCGATCACGCCCAGCGGCGTTGCCGCCAGCGCGCTGCCGCCGCACAGCAGTGCGCCGAGCAGCAGCGGGCGCAGTCGATCGGTGAATTCAGCCATGCTGGACCTCCTTATTTTTTCTCGGGCACGGCGGTGCAAACGTTGCCGTTGCAGGCGAAGCGCAGTTCGGGGTGGCCGCCGTAGTCGTTGATGTAGGTGATGACGAAGCTGTTCATGCCCGTGTCGTGCAGCTTGAGGCTTTCGCTGGATTTCGGCTTCAGCATCAGCGGCTGAAAACCGCCGATCGCGCCGCCGCCCTGTTTTTGCGTCTGCCGCGTCATGCCGGTCAGGGTGATGTAAAACGGCGTCGGGTTGTCGACGGTGACGGCGCCGCCGCTTTTACGGAACACCAGCTTTTCCTGCCACACCTGCCCCTTGGGCGCGACGATGGCCTTCGGCCGGTAGAACAGCTTGATCTGCGTTTGCAGCGCCAGCTGCATCACGTTGGTTTTGGTGCTTTTCGGCGGAATTTCGCGCAGGTTGAAGTAGAACACCGACTCGCGATCCTGCGGCAGGCGATCCGCCTCCGGCGTCTTGGTGATGCGCACTACGCTGCGTTCGCTCGGCTCCACGCGCTGCAACGGCGGCAACACCACCAGCGGCGAGGTGATTTTCTGGTGCTGCTCGTTCTCCAGCCAGGACTGCGCCAGGAATGGCAGCTCTTTGTTTTCGTTGACGATATTCAGGCTGATCGATTTGGCGTCGCTCACATAGACGGCGCGCGTGCGATCCAGCGATATCGCCGCGTCGGCGGTGGGCAGTACGGCGCTCAGGGCCAGGCCGGCGGCGGTCAGTAGCGTTATCGGGTGTTTGTTCATGTCATTATTTCTCAGCGTTACGGATTACAGGGTGGCGCACGGCAGCAGCAGCTGGTCCAGCGGCTTGGCGGCGCCCGGGATCACGATGCGGCAGCGGCGTTGGCCTTCCCAGGCGACGTCCAGCTTTTCCTCCGGCTGCACGCCGGTCAGGTAGACCGAACCGCCGTCGTTGACCACCGCGACCTCGCGGCCTTTCTCGCTCAGCACTGCGGCGCCGAACGGCGGTTCGCTGCCGTCCGCGAGGCGAATGGTGGCCAGCAGCTTGCTGCCTTTCACCACCTCGAAGTGGCGGTAGCCGATCGCGCCTTCGGTCAGCGTGCCTTGCACCACGGCGCGAGTGGCCTCGACGTCGTCCGCCAGCTTGTTGACGTCGATGCGGGTGTCGGTGTTGTAGTAGCTGGTGATGTCGGAAATCACCGCCAGCCCGAAACGGTTGCTGTAGGCGCGGCCGTTGTTGATCGGCACGCCGGCGATGCCGTCGGTGTCGAGCATCATGCGGCTGCCGCCGTTGCTCGAGTTCTGGTGCGCCGCGATACCGTGCCGGGTAGCGGTGAGGCCGCCGCGGAACGAGCCGCCGATCGACGAGTAGCTGTCCTGCTGGTAAGAGGCGCTGGCGTTCAGCGAGCCGAATGAAGCGTTATGGGTGTAGTACCCGCGTGCCAGCGATTTGCCGGACTGATTAAAGCCGCCGCTGACCTGCCAGGTATTGTCCGGATCGCTGTAGTCGTTGTACGACGCGGTCTGCGTGACATCGCCATTGTTGGTTTGCAGCGCATAACCGACGCGCCGGCGATCGCCGATCGGCACGGTGAAGTTGAGCATCACGCTGTCGTCGGTGCGGCCCTGGTAATAGGTGCGGTAAGCCGACAGCGAGGCGGTGATGTTGCTGATATCGCCGACGCTGAACAGCTTGCTGGCTGACAGCCCGTAACGATCCTGAGTTCGCGCATCCCAATAGGTCTGGTGCGAGTAGGTCAGGTAGGCGGTGATCGCCTTGGCGCTGTCTTCCGCCATAAAGGTTTTGCTGGCGGTGATGGTGTACAGCTCTTTCTGACGGCCGTTGTAATTCTTGTCGTAATCGCCGTAACGCTCCTGCAGGTACTGCGACATGTTCATGAACTTGCGCTGCGAGAAGCGGTAGCCGGCGAAGGTGATCTGGCTGTTCAGCTCGTCGAAGCGTTTGGCGTAGTTGAGCTTGAACGACATGCCGCTGGCGGTCGGTTCGCCGGGCAGGCGGGCGATCGACTGGGTGACGTCCAGCGACATGGCGCCGAACACGTTCAGATCGCGGCCGAGGCCGAGCGCCCAGGCGTTATAGTCGCCGCCGAGCAGCGTGCCGCCGTACAGCGACCAGGCGTTGCTCAGGCCCCAGGAGAAATCGCTGGCGGAAAACAGCGGCCCCTGGGTGCGGTGGTCGTAGGCCGAGGTTTTGCCCAGCGCCACGTTGTAGCGCACGTAGCCCGGTCGGGTCAGGTACGGAATGGTGGCGGTATCCACCTGGAAGGTCGAGACGGTGCCGTCTTGCTCTTCCACCTTGACGTCCAGCTTACCGCGCACCGAGCTGTTGAGATCCTGAATGGCGAACGGCCCGGCGGGCACGGTGGTTTCGTACAGCGTGCGGCCTTCCTGCGAGACGGTGATCTTGGCGTTGCTCTTGGCGATGCCGCGCACTTCCGGCGCGTAGCCCTGCAGGTTGGGCGGCAGCATGCGCTCGTCGCTGGCCAGGTTGAGGCCGGTGAAGCGATAGGCGTCGAACACCCCGGAGTCGAGGTAGATCTCGCCCAGCGTCAGCTTGGCGGCCTGCATCGGCAGCGCGCGATAGGCGTAGATCTGGTTCCAGTCGAAACCGGTGCTGCGATCGCCGGCCTGCTGATTGTAATTGGCCTGGTAGTCTGCGCGCAGGCGCCAGGCGCCCATATTGGCGCCCAGCGTGCCGTAGCTGCTTAGGTTCTGGGCGGTGTTGTTGTTGTGGTTCTGCTTGCCTAACTGGCCGCTCAGGTTGTAGTCCAGCAGCAGGCCGGGGATGCCGTCGTCCCACTGCTCGGGCGGCGTCCAGTCGGGATCGGAGTATTTCATCCACGCCTGCGGGATGGTGATCGCCAGCACGCCGCCGCCGATGCGATCGGAGACGGTCGCGCCTTTGATGCCGCGAATGTCGGCGCACTGGTTGTCGTGCCACAGGGTGACTTTTTTGGCCGCTTCTTCTTTCAGCGCCATTTTTTCCACCAGGTCAGGCGGCAGGCACACCTGGCTGCCGCTTTTGTTATCCGGCGACGGGAAATACTGAATGCTGCGCTGGGGCAGCGTTTTCTGGTTGATCTTGATGTCCAGCAAATAAGCGCCGGGCATGACGTAATCAGCATCGGAGAAACGCGAAAGATCCACTTTGCTGCGCTCGCCGATGTCCAGCACGTCGGTATTGAACTCCGTGGCGGAAAATGCCGGACGCACCCAGAGGAAAGATAGAATGACGAGGAGAGGTAGGTGTTTCCGTGTCAGTAATGACGTCATAGCATAATCACTCATGGCAAGTCCGCGCCCAATAGCAGGTCATCCGTACGACCTGAATACGTAATGCTGTGCAGCGCCCGCCGGCGCTAGAGATAAGACAGGGTGAATTTGGCCAGAGAGCTGAAGCCGCCCGCCCGCGCCTTGTCGGGATGCAGGCGCAACTGCGCGCCGAAGCGCAGCGTGTTGTCGCCGGCGACAATCTGGTAATCCGCCGTCGTGCTGCCGAGCGGGATCGGGGTGCCGGCATCGGTCAACAGCTCGATAGCCACCCCCTTCGCCTCGCCGTAAACGCCCAGCAGAGAAGGATCCCGGCTGTCGGCGGTGCCGTCGAACGTGACGTTGGCCGCGCGATAGATGAAGTCAGGCTTCACCTGGCTGGCCAGCTCGCAGTTCACCAGTTTGATCGTGAAATGGCGGCGGCTGCCGATCAGCACCGACTGCCCGTCCTGCGAGGCGTCGCTCATGGAGATCAGCCCGAAATCGACGGTTTGATCCAGGCTGTCGCTGGCGATGCCGCACGGCGTTTCGACGATGGTGCCGCCCAGGCTGACTTTGCCGTGGCCCTGATTTTTCGCTGCCGCCACCGCGTTGCCAACGCTGAGCGCGATGAGCAACAGGCCGCAAAGGCGGATAGTCATACTGGCGTCTCCCTGTCTTTCCCTGTTCCCTTGCCGGTATCCTCGGCATGCAATAAAGCGGGGGATGCCCTGAGACATCCCCTGTGGGGTATTACAGGTAAGCCAGGGTGAAGTTCGCCACGCTGGTGAAGTCTCCCGGTACCACGGTGCTTGAGGCGCTGCTGCCCTGCAGGTAAGCGGCGAATTTCAGCGAGTTGTCGCCGTCGTTCAGGCCCTGGCCGTCGGTCGCGGTGCCCAGTTCCACTTCTTTGGAGTGCAGGTTGTCGTAGATCACGATGCCGGCGCCGGTTGCGGTGCCGCTCAGAGCCAGCAGTTTGCTGTTGATCGGATCAGGCGTGCCGGTAAAGGTCACTTTGACGTTTTTCATGGTGGAGATGGAGCAATCTTTCAGTTCGATGTTGAAAGGTTGCATGCTGGATTTACCCTGGTTGGCCAGGATGCGGCTGCTGATCTGGCCCATCGGCACGGTCTGATCAACGGATTCCGGCGCGACGCTGCATGGCGCATCGATAATTTCGCCGGTAAAGGTGACTTTACCGCTGCCCTGATTAGATGCGGCATGAGCAACAGATGCGGAAGCGAAAGCAATCACGGTTGCCAGCATTAATTTATTCAGTTTCATTTCTCAGGTTCCTGTAGAGAGTTTTTAAATAAAAAGAACAGCACATCTAAATCCCCCGCGGCGGCGGCAACGCCATGTCGCCGGCCGTGCGGTTGGAGCCAGATCCTTTTGCTCTGGGCAATACGCCAACATCCGTTATTTATGAGAAATAACGAGATTTGGAAAATCGACAATGGATTTTCTGGTAAATAAAATACGAGTTTTATGTGTGGCGTGTTGCTGGGAATATTCTTGCAAATAATAGTATTGCTTGGGAATAGATTTTATTAAATTAAGTCAAATTCAGAATATAAAACCAAAAGGAAAAAGAAATATATTTGCTTTAAAATCAATAGATCGTATACAAATATTATCCAGTATAAATCACTATATAAATAACGATATGCGAGATATTAGATCGGGGGAAATAGGGGTGCACCTACAATTCACAATATTGTTTTGCTAATATCGCCCTTAGGCAGCAGATGATGCATTTCTCTTTAGAAACAAAATATAAAACATAATTAATTGTTTTTATTGTTGTTTCATGGTTTTTTGTTCACGGTTGATTGGGTTTCTTATTCGCGTTTAACCCGCGTTTAGATCTAATTAATTAACAATTGAATAACAATTACACCGGTAGTGAATTATTCTATCGCATTGCGGTATAGGGATTTTTCGCTGTCTAACCCCTTTTGATTAATCAAATTAAGGCATGTGCCGCTGCCGTTCGCCACATAATGATGACCTAAGTGACAATTAAAGGATTATAAACGGAATGATAACGATGATTAATGCTTGCGGCGGACGCCGCAAGGTGGGATTGGCTATATTTTTGCTGTCTTTTATGGTGCTGTCTGGCTGTGCGGACGGTAGCAAGACAAAACTGAATTCTGTGAAAAAACTTTCACAGAACAATCCTAATGATAAATCCGATGAACAACGCATCGCGCTTTGCCAACAACGGGTTAATTCGTTAAAGAATATTAATCCGCAAAGTTACCAAAAGCGTATTGCCTATTTTAACGGCCTGCTTTCCAACGCCTCGGGATATGCCGGGGTGCGCGGCAACGTGGATGAGAGTACCCGTAAAGCGATTGATGCTCTTTATCAATATAAAACCGAGAAATTCTGCGCCGACGTCGAGCATGAGCTGATGTCCGATCTGTCCAGCCGGGTTGAGAATCTGTAGCCATGAAGCGATGCGCGCAAGGATGGGCGATGGGCTTTTTGCTGTTGGCGGCGAACGGGGCCGCTTGCGCCGCCGACGACGGCATTCCCGCCCTGTTGAAGTTCGCTGAACAACGGCAGGCGCCGCCGGCCGCGCTCGGGGAAGACACCGCGCGTAAACCGGTGCCCGCACCGGCCGCCAAATCGGCTGCCATCGCCGGGGCAGACGGCGTTCGTTTAACTTCTCTGAAGCAGTCTTTGCAACAGCAGGCGGAGAAAATCCGTCAGTTGGAGCGGCAGTTAGCGGCGGCTCAGGCCGCGGCGGCGCCGAAACGGGAGCGGGCCGTCGTCGATATTCGGCCGCTGGCCGATGCCCTGAAGGGATTGCGGCAAGCCGTTGCGCCAGTGCCTGAGGTGGGCGCATTGGCCGCTTCGCTAACGCAGGCCGAACAGCGCAGCGCAAGGTTGGCGGCGCAGTTGGCGCAGCAGCAGCAGCGGATCGACACTTTGCTGGCCGAGCGGCAGCAGGCCACCGAACCGCCCTTGCTGGCCAGCGAGGCGGACAAACAGGCGTATGCCGCCGGCGTGTCTCTGGGGCGCGACATTGTGCATTTGCAGCAGGAGAACCGGCACGCGGGGCTGGAGGCGGACAGCCGGCTGTTGCTGGCCGGCATCGCCGATACCCTGGCCGGGCGGTTGCGGCTGGATGAGGCCGCCATCGACAGCGCGTTGCGCACGGCGCAGCAGCGGTTGCAGCAGACGCAGGCACCACCGCCACCGCTGGACGACAAAGCCTATCTGGCCGATTTCGCCCGTCAGGAGGGCGTCAAGCAGGATGCGCTCGGTTTCTACTACCGGGTGGACTATGCCGGCAATGGGGCGATTGGCGCCGACGATCGGGTGGATATCGTGGTGCGCGAAAGCCTGGTCGACGGCCGGGTGGTCAAAGATATGGAGTTGGCAGGGACGGTGATCTCGCAGCCGTTGACGCGCTATCCGCCGCTGTTTCGCGCCGCTATCGAGAAGCTGCAGCGCCACGGCTCGATCACGCTGGTGGTGCCGCCGGCGCTGGCGTACGGCAAGCAGGGCAGCCCACCGGCAATCCCCCCGGACGCCACCATGATTTATACCCTGCGCATCGCTGACGTGCAGCCGTGAACGGGGGAGCTCAGCAGTAACCACTCAGGAGGAATGCTATGGCCAAGGTGCCGAAAACGTTTGAAAGTAGAAAATCGCTGATGCTGAATGTGTTGCAAGGATTGTGCAGAGAGCGTGTCGAAGGGTCAGGGGGCCACCATCCCCCGCCGGAGCAGTGGCCGAAGACGCGCGAGCTGGCGGATAAATGCGGCGAAAACATTTATACCACCCGAACCCTGCTGCTGGCGCTGGAAAAGGAGGGCAAGGTCCACTGCACCCACCGCAGCATCAACAATTCTCTACGCTGGTACAGCTGCGACGAACAGGCAGCGATAAAAAAAGAGTGATTCGACCCTGGCGGTCGCTTTTGACTATCTCTACAGCTAATCATTAAATAATCTTATCATTTGGCGGGGCGTTTTGCTCCGCCAATCCTCCTCTCCGCTCTCTGCCATCCGCGCAGGCATTGCTAAGATGTTTTTTGCGGCCATATACTTATCGCTCAGACGGGAACAGGTGTAGGGAGCTGGCATCGTAATGAAGGAAAAGAAAGACATACTGAGATTGGATGATATTCATTATCAAATAGACAACCAGGTGATCCTGGACTCCGTCTCTTTCACGCTGGGTGAAGGCGAGTTTAAACTGATCACCGGGCCTTCCGGCTGCGGGAAAAGCACGCTGCTGAAAATCATCTCTTCCTTAATGGATCCGACCCGCGGGAGCCTCTATTTCGACGGCCAGGCGATCGCCGAGATGTCGCCGGAGGCGTATCGCAAGCAGGTTTCTTACTGCTTCCAGACGCCGGCGCTGTTCGGCAATACGGTTTACGACAATCTGGCGCTGCCCTACCAGATCCGTCAACAGTCGCCGGATGAACGAAAAATGAAGGCCGATCTAACGCGTTTCGGCCTGCCGGAGGCGATGCTGACCAAAAGCATCAACGAGCTGTCCGGTGGAGAGAAGCAGCGCGTGTCCCTGATCCGCAACCTGCAGTTTATGCCCCGGGTGCTGTTGCTCGATGAGATCACCAGCGCGCTGGACGAGGAAAACAAACGCAACGTCAATGAGATAGTGCATCAGCTGGTGGCGGAGCACCGGCTGGCGGTGCTGTGGGTGACGCACGATACCGAAGAGATAGCGCATGCGGATGAGGTGATCACCCTGCGCGCGCACGGCGCCGAGCAACAGGAGCAACAGCATGAATCAGCATAACATCACCAACGAATCCTTAGGCTTGTCGATGATCCTGGTGGTGGTCGCCATCCTGATCAGCCACCGGGAAAAGCTGGCGCTGGAAAAGGACATTATCTGGAGCATCTGCCGCGCGGTGGTGCAGCTGATCATCGTCGGCTACGTGCTGAAGTATATTTTCGACCTGGATAACGCGCTGCTTACCGTATTGATGGTGCTGTTCATCTGCTTTAACGCGGCCTACAACGCCAAGAAACGCAGCAAGTACGTCGAACACGCGTTCGTGACGTCGTTTATCGCCATCACCACCGGCGCGGTGCTGACGCTGGCGGTGCTGGTCTTGACCGGCTCCATCGAATTTACGCCGATGCAGGTGATCCCCATCTCCGGGATGATCGCCGGTAACGCCATGGTGGCGGTGGGGCTGTGCTACACCAACCTCGGCCAGCGTTTCAAAAGCGAACAGCAGAAGATTCAGGAGATGCTCAGCCTGGGGGCGACGCCCAAGTTCGCTTCGGCGGCGCTGATCCGCGACAGCATCCGCGCTTCGCTGATCCCGACCGTGGACTCGGCGAAAACCGTTGGGCTGGTTAGCCTGCCGGGCATGATGTCCGGGCTGATCTTCGCCGGCATCGACCCGGTGAAAGCGATCAAATATCAGATTATGGTGACCTTCATGCTGCTTTCCACCGCCAGCCTGTCGACCATCATCGCCTGCTATATGGCCTACCGTAAGTTTTACAACGAGCGCCACCAGCTGGTGGTCGGCAACCTGAAGTAACGCCATGAAAAACGGCCTCCGCGGAGGCCGTTTTTTTACCCTTGCAGTAGGGCGATGCTGTGGCGGATTTCCCGTTCGATATCCGCCTCGCTCCAGCTGTCCAGCTGCGAAGAGAAGGGCTCGAAGGCATAGACGCCGGTGTAGCCCAGGCGTTCCAGGTTCTGTACCTGACGGCGGCTCTCCAGCCGATCGCCTGCGCTCAGCATAATGCGCTCTTCGTCGCTCAGCGCGCCTTTATCCCGCCCGTCTTCCACGCCGGACAGATGCACCAGGCCGATCTGCGTCACCTGGATTTGCGCATCGAAGTCGGCCTGCGTCACATCGCTCAGGTAGTGGTGGAAAGTATCGAGCACGATGCGGTACGGCGCGCCCGAATCGCGGATGAGCGCCTGGGTCAGCAGCGACGATCGCAGCGAACTGATGCTGAAGCCCAGCGGCTCGACGTACCCCTGCACGCCATAGCGCGCAAACAGCGGCGCCAGCAACCGCAACGCCGCGAGGGTGTCGTCGCGTTTTTGCTGCTCGCTGCGCTTGTCATCGGCGCTGCAGTGTGGGCACAGCACCAGCGCCCGGCTGTGGATGGCCTGCGCCTGCGCCAGCAACGCTTCGGCGCGCTGCAGCAGCGCCGCCGGGTCGTCTACCCGATTGAACATGCCGAGGGCGTTGATCGTGACAATCTCGATGCCGTATTGCGCGGCGAGCGCGTTGAGCTGCGCGTCGCTCAGATCGTCAGTTACCTTGCCGCTGGGCATGTCGTTGCGCAGCTCAATTTTGCTGAGCCCGCAGCGTTTCACCAGGCGGAAAAAACTGTCCAGATCGAGATTCGGCGCGATCTTGCGGTTAATGCAGAAGCGGTCCAGCGCAAGTGTCATGAGGCATTACTCCAGCGGTCAGAGTTGAGAGATCAGGATTTGCCGTTTTCCAGCGGCAGCGGCTTGCCGTCGGGCAGGGGGTGACGGTGGCGTTTGGCCAGCACCACCTGCTCCATTTTTTCCAGCGAGACGCCTTTGGTTTCCGGAATGTAGCGGCCGATGAACCAGTAGCTGAACAGGCAGCAGGCGGCGAAGATCCACATCGGGAAGGCGCCGTGGAAATGCGAGAACAGATACGGGTGGTCGTTGATCATCGGGAACGACTGCGATACCGCGAAGTTGGCGACCCACATGCAGCCGACGGCAATGCTCATCCCCTGCGCGCGCATGCGGTTCGGGAAGATTTCCGACACCAGCACCCAGGCGCCGACGCCCCAGGACAGCGCATAAAACACCATGAAGAACAGCATGCCGAACAGCGCGAAATAGCCGGTGGCCTGGGTGTAGAGCGCGTACGAGGTGAACAGCAGGCCGGCGATGGCGCCCAGCGTGCCATAACGCATCAAGGGAATGCGACCCATGCGATCCATCAGCATGGCGCCGATGACCGAACCGACCAGCTGCAGCACGCCGATCCAGATGGTTTGGAACAGCGCTTCCTGCGCGTTTTCGGTCACGGTTTTCAGCACCACCGGCGCGTAATACATCATTACGTTGACGCCGGTCACCTGCTGCAACATGGCGATCATGCAGCCGACGAACAGGATGAAACGTACCCGCACATCGCCGTAGTTCAGCTTCCGGTGCTGCTGCTGTTGATCCTGATGCAGCGAGTCTTTGATTTCTTTCAGCAGATTTTGCGCGTGGGCGGCGTTGGAGACCTTGGTCAACATCGCCAGCGCCTGATCGTCGCGCCCCATCATTACGTTCCAGCGCGGGGATTCAGGAATGACGAATACCAGGATGCAGAACAGAATGCAGGGGATCACGCCCGAGGCGAACATCCAGCGCCAGCCCATTTCCACCAGCCAGGCTTCGCTGGCGAGGCTGGCGATTTTGAAGTTGACGTAGAAAATCACGATCTGACCGAAGACGATGGCGAACTGCTGCATGCTGAGCGCGCGCCCGCGCATGTCTTTCGGCGACACTTCCGACATGTACATCGGCGACACGGTGGCGGCAATGCCGACCGCCAGCCCGCCGATGATGCGGTAGATGACGAACCAGGTGAAGGTCGGGGCCAAGGCCGCGCCGACGGCGGACACGGTGAACAGCAGCGCCGCCAGCATCAGCGCCTTTTTACGGCCCCAGCGCGCCGCCAGCGGCCCGGCGGCGAAGGCGCCGACCACGCAGCCGATCACTACGTTGGAGACCGCCCAACCGGTTTCGGCCGGGCTGAGACTGAAATAGGTTTTCAATGCTTCGATCGCGCCGGAGATCACGGCGGTATCGTAGCCGAACAGAATGCCGCCCAGGGCGGCGATGCCGCAAATTCGCAATATGTAGCCGGTATTGTGCTTACGCTGATATGACATGTGTTGCTCCGATTTTTATCCTGGCTTCCGTCCGCACGGTTGGGGTGTCGGGAAGAGGGCGAGCGGAAGGGTGTGAACCGTGCCTGTCATCAAGGCGATGTCGTCGATAAATGCTGGAACAAACAAGAACATTTATTTCATAATTAGTGAATAATGGAATATTGATTTTTAGATCCAGTTCAAAAAAAACCGTCGCGAGCGATTCGGGCACCTTGGGCGAACGGGGGCTGGCGGTAACAACGACAGGGCAGGCACAGCGTGGGTTTTCTGTAGCAAAGTCAGTGTGCATTACCCCGGGTTTCTTCTCCGCCGTTGCGCTTTCCCTGGCACGGTAATGAAAGCGCCAACCGGATCGACACCGCAAAATTGCGACCTCACGCACTAAAAATAAATTTTCCAAAACAATTTATTTGAAACTTTTTTTTCAATGAAATAGAGTTTGCTGTATCCGGTCAGGATTTAGCCGGCTTGCCGACGGGGTTTGGCGAGCGGGACGATTAACGCCGCGCCGCCGGCGAATGGCCAGGCGACAGCGGACTTGAAAAGAGGGCGTGACATGAAAACCGTGGGTAACTTTATTGGCGGGCAGGTGTGCCTGAGCAGCAGTAATCAAACCGTTGACGTGCACAACCCGGCCAGCGGGCAGGTTGAGCGGCACGTCACGCAGAGCACCGCCGCCGAAGTCAAACAGGCCATCGACGTGGCCCATCAGGCATTTGCCGACTGGTCGTGCACCACGCCGCTGCGCCGCGCGCGCATCATGTTCAATTTCAAGGCGCTGTTGGAACAGCACCGCGACGAGCTGGCCGAGCTTATCGTCAGCGAGCACGGCAAAGTGTACTCGGATGCGCTGGGCGAACTGACGCGCGGCATGGAAGTGGTCGAATTCGCCTGCGGCATCCCGCATCTGCTCAAGGGCGAGTATTCGCCGGACGTCGGCAGCGGCGTCGACAGCTTCTCGCTGATGCAGCCGCTGGGCGTGGTGGCGGGCATTACCCCGTTCAACTTCCCGGCGATGGTGCCGATGTGGATGTTCCCTATCGCGCTGGCCTGCGGCAACACCTTCATCCTCAAGCCGCCGGCGCTGGTGCCTTCCGCCTCGGTGCGCCTGGCGGAACTGCTGAAAGAAGCCGGCCTGCCGGACGGCGTGTTCAACGTGGTGCACTGCGCCAATGAAGACGCGGCGCAGCTGTGCACCGATCCGCGCATTCAGGCGGTGAGTTTCGTTGGCTCCTCCACCGTGGCGGAACATATCTACACCACCGCCAGCGCGCACGGCAAGCGGGTGCAGGCCTTCGGCGCGGCGAAGAATCAGGCGATCGTCATGCCGGACGCCGATCTGGACGCCACGGTCAACGCGCTGATGGGCGGCGCGTTCGGCTCTGCCGGCGAGCGCTGCATGGCGTTGCCGATCGCCGTGGTGGTCGGTGACGATACCGCCGACAAACTGATCGCCAAATTGAAGCCACTGATCGCGCAGCTGCGCGTCGGGCCGGGCTTGCAGCAGGGCGGCGAAGAGAATGAAATGGGGCCGCTGGTGTCGTCCGCCCACCAGAAGAAGGTGCTGGGCTATATCGATCTGGGCGTGGAAGAAGGCGCCACCCTGGTGGCCGACGGCCGCAATTATCAGGTGCCGGGCTATCCTGAAGGCTACTACGTCGGCGGCACGCTGTTCGACCATGTGAAACCGAATATGCGCATCTACCGCGAAGAGATCTTCGGGCCGGTGCTGGGCATCGTGCGGGTGCCGGACTACCGTACCGCCATCGACACGGTGAACGGCCATGAGTTCGGCAACGGCAGCGCCATCTTTACCGGCAGCGGCCACTACGCGCGCCAGTTCGTACAAGAAGTGCAGGCCGGGATGGTCGGCGTCAACGTGCCGGTACCGGTGCCGATGGCGTTCCACAGCTTCGGCGGCTGGAAGCGCTCGGTGTTCGGTGCGCTGAACGTGCACGGCACCGACGGGGTGCGCTTCTACACGCGCATGAAGACCGCCACCGCGCGCTGGCCGGCCGGGCAGCAGACGGTGTCCGAATTCAGCATGCCGACGCTGGGTTAAGCGCTGTCATATTCAGGCCAGGCCGTTGCTCCTTCGGGCAGCGGCCTTTGCACGAATCATTAACAGGAGAATCGAGATGTCTTCACTGCTTGCCAAATGTCAGACGCCGAACGCCGAAGGGCGCATCCAGCATGTGACGCCGGAAAATGCCGGTTGGCGCTATGTCGGCTTTGACGTTTATCGCCTGGGCGCCGGGCAGTCGCTGCAGCTTGAGTGCGGCGATAAGGAGCTGTGCCTGGTGCTGGTGGCCGGTATCGCCTCCGTCGCCACGCTGCGCGCCGAGTACCCGCATATCGGCAAGCGCATGAGCCCGTTCGAGCGCACGCCGCCTTACGCGGTGTATGTGCCGCATCACGATCGCATCGACGTGCGGGCAGAGACCGATCTGGAGCTGGCGGTGTGCAGCGCGCCCGGCAGCGGCCACCTGCCTTCACGGCTGATCACGCCGGCGGATATCGGCGTGGAGCGGCGCGGCAAGGGGCGCAACCAGCGGTTGGTGCACAACATTCTGCCGGACAGCGAGCCGGCCGACAGTCTGCTGGTGGTGGAGGTTTACACCGACGAGGGCAACACCAGCTCCTACCCGAGCCACAAGCACGATCAAGAAGACTCGCCGGACGAAACCTATCTGGAAGAGACGTACTATCACCGCATTCAGCCGGAGCAAGGGTTCTGCATGCAGCGCGTCTATACCGACGACCGCACGCTCGACGAGTGCATGCCGGTCTACAATCGCGATGTGGTGAAAGTGCCGCGCGGTTATCACCCGGTGGCGACCCTGGCGGGCTACGACAACTATTATCTCAACGTGATGGCCGGGCCGGTGCGGCAGTGGAAATTCACCTGGGAAAAAGACCACGCCTGGATTAACGGCGACGCCTATCCCGCCGCGCAATAAGCGCTTGAGGCCCGGCTTGCCGGGCTTTCTCTATATTAGGGTATAAATTTGCCCTAAATTTGCCCTCCCTCTTGCTCAAATGATAACCTGTCCGCATGCGATTGCTCCCCGACTGAGTGAATCCAAAGAACCGCTGTGATACAGCGTGATTGCCTATGCGCAGGAGGAAAAACCATGACGACTACCATGTCCCAAAAAGCGGCGCGCGAAGGATTAGGTTCGCCCGATCTGTTTGAAGGCGGGGTTTACGTCACAAAAAATGGTGTTGCTGAGCTGTTTGTGCAAACGGCGGCTGAGAGAGAGGCCGAAATTCGGGAACGCAATCTGGAGCGCCAGTCCAACGCGTTGCTGAAACTGACTATGATGGCGAAGCAAGAGATTAAAAATCATCGCGGTCTGTCGCCCGAAGAAACGTTGCAGCGGCTGCGCGACGCGCGGAAATAGGCCCGAGGTGCAGGATGCCCCAGGAAATACGTTTTACCGTCGCGCCGGCGGCGGAATGGAGCCTGAAAGACATCGAGTCTTACAAGAGTGGAACGATAGGGGCCGCCGCCGCCGGGGTGTTCGTGGATAATCTGTTGTTATCGTCTCTTGCGGCAATCGCGGACGATCCTGCCCGCTATCGCTTCAACGCCGTGCTGGCGGGCATGGGGGTACGGTTGCACGAGCGATTGGATCCCGACAGCGAATATCGCGTCATTTATGACTACGACGGCCAGACGGTGGAGATTCTGCTTTTCATCAGCATGAAGCAAGATCTGGAAAGCGCGCTCTACCGTTATTTGTTGCTGCAATAATCCCGCCGCGCCCGAGCCTGCCGGGCGCGTTCACCCCAGCCTTACTCGTCCCGGGCGTTATTCAGCGCCAGCGAGACCGCCAGCGTCTGCGCCAGGCACATCGAAGCCACCTGCGAGCGGAACCCATCCACCTGCGCTTCGCGCACCACGAAACAGACGTCGCTGAAGGCGGCCAGCGGGCTGACCTGGCTGTCGGTGATGGCGATCTGTTGCGCGCCGCGCTTGGCGCCCAATTCCACCAGTTCCACCGCCTCGCGGGCGTACGGCGAATAGCTGATGGCGATCACCACGTCCTTCGGTTTCACCATGCTCAGCTGTTCGGTGAACATGCCGCCCAGGCCGTCGATCAGAAACGCGCGGCGCTCCAGATGGCGCAGCGCGTAGGTGAGGTAAGAGGCGACGCTGAACGAGCGGCGCAGGCCAATCACGTAGATGTTTTCGGCGTTGTTGAGCAACTCGACGGCGCGTTCCAGCTGCTCGGGGGCGATCTGCATCGCCAGCTGCTGCAGCGCCTGCGCGTTGACCATGGTGAACACGTTGAGGATTTCCGCCGGTTTCTCCGGCGCGACGTTGTCGTCGGTGGAGGTTTGGCGGAACAGGCGTGCGCGCTCGGTATAGTTCGCCGTCTCTTCCATCAGATGCTGACGGAACACCTGCTTCATTTCGTTGAAGCCGCTGAAGCCGAAGGCGTTGGCGAAACGGATCAGCGTGGAGGGCGGCACGCTGGCCTGTGCGGCGATGGAGGCAACGGTATCGAAAGCGATGCTGTTACTGTTATCCAAAATGTAGCGCGCCACCTGCTTCAAACGCTTGCTCAGCGTTTCATAACGGTGGCGGATCTCGTCCTGTAACAGCGAAAGTTGAGTTGGGTTGTTCATCCATTCGGCTCGCAGTGGGGTGAAGGCGCATTGGCCTGACGCCTGAAATATTGACAGGGTATTTTAACAGACGGAGCGGAAATTTCATTTCCTCAAAAAGCGATTTATTCGATCGCACATTGCGCGACTTCACAGAAAAGGGGCAAAAAAATCCCCTTAAAGCGGCGAAATGGCCTTAAGGGGTCGTAAACTCGCGCTCGCTGTCAGTGCGCGCCGCCCACCTGCGGACGGTACTGGCGCCAGAAACCGATCAGCGTCAGGTATTTTTGTTTCACCTGCTCGATCAGGGCGGCGTCGTCGATTTCATCCTGCAGCCAGCGGCGCGAAGGCTGGCCGAAGATGGTGCGGCCGACGGCGAAACCTTTCACCCAGCGCGCATCCGCAGCGGCGGCAAAGCCCGCCTTCAGCACCGCTTCCGGGGAGTCGAGCCCCAGGATCAGCACGCCGCGGCAGAAGGGATCGTAGGTGTCGATCAGCGCGCCGACCCGCCGCCAGTTTTCCGCGCTCAGCGGCGGCAGTTTCCACCAGTCCGGCTGAATGCCCAACCGGTAGAAGTGTTCAATCATCTCCAGATAATGGCGTTCGTCCTTGTCGGGGTTGTTGTCCGGCAGGATCACCTCCAGCAGCAGCTCGTGGCCGGATTTGCAGCAGCCGCGGTAGACGTCGGCGATCAGTTCATCCTGCTCGCGGCGCAGTTCCGCCGCGTCGTGCGGGTGATAAAATACCAGGCACTTCACCACGTGCTCCTGCGGCCAGTCGATCAATTGTGAGCCGATATTGCCGTGCTCCAGGCGCAGCGGGCGCGAGCTGGGCAGCTCCACCGGCCGGCCGATCCACCATCCCTGGCCGGTGATCTCGTTCAACGCCGCCTGCCCGTAGGTGGTGTCGGCCAGAATGCCGCTGTTGCCGTTGAGGCTGGCCTGCGCGGCAGCCTGTTGCGCCGCCGTTAACAGCAGGGTTTTCAGGCGCGGAATGCGTTCCTCGCCGACGCCGGCTTCGCGCGCCATGTCCGCCAGCTGCTTGCGGTGATCGAAAGCAAACACGCACAGCTCTGGCCATTGCTGCTTGCGGGTGGTCACCCGGTGCAGGTGGTTCAGACGTGCGTCGCGGTCCGGGCGCGTGACCTGCCGTTCGCGCAGCAGGTAGTCGTCCAGCTCCCGTTTGGTCGGCATGGCCGGCGCGCAGCCGTGGCGCGACACCACCAATGCGCCGCAGGCGTTGGCGTAGCGGCAGGCCTGATCCCAGCCCTCATCGTTCAGGTAGCCGCGCAGCAGGCCGGACATAAAGGCGTCGCCGGCCCCCAACACGTTCAGCACCTCAACCCGCACGCCGGCGTGCAGCTTCACCTGCGCCCAGTCGTCGGCGATTTCGCCTTCGAACACCGAGCAACCCTGCGCGCCGCGCTTGCACACCAGCGTGGCCGCCGTGGCCCGCCGCACGTTTTTTAGCGCCGTCAGCGTGTCGGTGCTGCCGCCGGCGATGTGAAACTCCTCTTCGGTGCCGACGATCAGATCGAAATGGTGCAGCACCTCCTGTAGCTCGCGCGTGACCTGGTCCGATTCCACAAAGCGGGTTTCGCCGTCGCCCAGCGACGTCAGCCCCCACAGCACCGGGCGGTAATCGATGTCCAGGGCGGTGCGCAGGCCGTGGCGGCGCGCGTATTCCAGCGCCTTCAGCACCGCGGCGCGGGTGTTCGGGTGCGACAGGTGTGTGCCGGTGATGGCCAGCGCGCGCGAGGAGGCGATGTAGGCCTCGTCGATGTCGTCCGGCGTCAGCGCCATGTCCGCGCAGTTTTCGCGGTAGAAGATCAGCGGGAAGGTTTCCTGATCCTTGATGCCGAGGATCACCAGGCCGGTTAATCGTTGCTTGTCGGTGATGAGGCAGCGGGTATCGGCCCCGACGCGCTGCAGCTCTTCACGCAGAAAGCGGCCCATGTGCTCGTCGCCGACGCGCGCCAGCATGCCGGATTTTAACCCCTGAATGGCGGTGCCGTAGGCCACGTTGCCGGAGGAGCCGCCGAGGTACTTGGCGAATGTGCCGGCGTCTTCCAGCCGCGCGCCGATCTGCTGAGCATAGAAATCGACGGCGATGCGCCCGAGACAAATGACATCAAGCTGTTTTTCTTGTGTAGCCATACCCGTTTCCTTCTGTTTAAGCAAAACTCCGGCGGCGGCCCGAGCGTGGCGCCCTGCAGGAAGCATGGGAATAGTATGGGGAATGAAAATTTCAATTTCAATATAAAATGAAATTTACACCCCAAAAATGTGATGCATTTAAAACATCGGTAAGGGGATGGAAAAGGCGGTGAAACGGCCACGGAAGGGCGGCCAGGCGCGCGCTGAAAAGGAGTGCGAGGACAGGATAAAAGGCTGTCATCCTGAGTGCTGACGGTGGTCACCCGCCATTGCGTGGCGCGAAGTCAGCGAAGGCTGAAGCACGAGATGAAACGGGCTTTTCATGCAATATGCGATCTTTATCGCAAAATGAAATGTTTCTTCTGTAATGTGATTTTATGAAAAATATATTTGTTTATAATCGCTTCACGTTTCAGGTTGTCGACTTCGTGAGCAGCGGGCATCGCCTGCTCAAGATAATAGCTGCCGCCGCGTAACACAAACACGGGATTGTCGGCTCGGCGCGAGCCCTTTCCGGGGCGGCCCTCAATCTAAAGGGTGAGTAAATGGGCAAGATCAGGCTAACCATGGCGCAGGCGCTCGTCAGATTTCTCGATAACCAGTATCTGCTGGCCGACGGCGTGGAAACCAAATTCGTCGCGGGCATTTTCGCGATTTTCGGCCACGGCAACGTGCTGGGGCTGGGGCAAGCGCTGGAACAGGATAGCGGCGAGCTGCGGGTACATCAGGGCCGCAACGAGCAGGGCATGGCCCACGCGGCGATCGGCTTTGCCAAACAGAAGCTGCGCCGGCAGATCTACGCCTGCACCTCATCGGTCGGCCCCGGCGCCGCCAACATGATCACCGCCGCGGCCACCGCCACCGCCAACCGCATTCCTTTATTGCTGCTGCCGGGTGACGTTTACGCCTCCCGCCAGCCGGATCCGGTGCTGCAGCAAATCGAGCAGCCTTACGATCTCAGCATCAGCACCAACGACGCGTTCCGCGCGGTGAGCAAATACTGGGATCGCATTGTGCGGCCGGAGCAGCTGATGAGCGCCTGCATCAACGCGATGCGCGTGCTGACCGATCCGGCGGATACCGGCGCGGTGACGCTGTGCCTGCCGCAGGACGTGCAGGGTGAAGCCTACGACTATCCCGACTATTTCTTCCAAAAACGCGTGCATCGGCTCGATCGCCGCCCGGCGACCGACGGCATGTTGGCGGACGCGCTGGCGCTGCTGACCGCCAAGCGCAAACCGCTGCTGGTGTGCGGCGGCGGCGTGAAATACTCGCAGGCCGGGCGGGCGCTGCGCGAATTTGCCGAGCGCTTCGGCATTCCGTTTGCCGAAACCCAGGCCGGCAAAGGCACGGTGCCGAGCGACCATGAATTCAACCTCGGTGGCATCGGCGAAACCGGCTGCCTGGCGGCCAACACGTTGGCCCGGCAGGCCGATCTGGTGATCGGCGTCGGTACCCGTTACACCGATTTCACCACCTCGTCCAAATGGCTGTTCCAACACCCGGACGTCAGCTTCCTCAATATCAATGTCAGCGCCTTTGACGCCGGCAAGCTCGACGGCGTGCAGGTGCTGGCGGATGCCCGCGAGGCCCTGAACGCATTGGGCGCGCTGCTGGTGCAGGCTGACTACCGCGCCGGCTGGGGCGACGCCATCGCCGCGGCGCGCGGTGCCCAGCGTGAAGAGACCGCGCGTGTTTATGCGGTGGAATACGGCGGCGCGGGTTTTGTACCGGAGATCGACGATCACCTCGATCGCGAGCGGGTGTTCGCCGAATTTATCGCCCAGACCGATTCCGCGCTGACCCAGAGCCGCGTGCTGGGGGGGCTGAACCGCGAGCTGCCGGCGGACAGCGTGATCGTCGCCGCCGCCGGCAGCCTGCCGGGCGATCTGCAGCGGGTGTGGCACAACCGCGGCGAGCACGGCTACCACGTGGAATACGGCTACTCCTGCATGGGGTACGAGGTGAACGCCGCGCTGGGGGTCAAGCTGGCCGAGCCGCAGCGCGAGGTGTACGCAATGGTGGGTGACGGCGCGTTCATGATGCTGCATTCCGAACTGGTCACCTCGATTCAGGAAGGCTGCAAGATCAACGTGGTGCTGTTCGACAACATGACCAACGGCTGCATCAACAACTTGCAGATGGAACACGGCATGGACAGCTACACCACCGAATTCCGCTTCCGCAATCCAGAGGGCGGCAAGCTCGACGGCAAGCTGGTGCCGGTCGATTTTGCCATGCTGGCGGCGGCTTACGGCTGTAAAACCTATCGCGTCACCACCGAGCAGCAGCTGCTCGACGCGCTGGCCGACGCCCGCAGGCAAACCGTGTCCACGCTGCTGGACATCAAGGTGTTGCCGAAGACCATGGTGCACAAGTATCTCAGCTGGTGGCGCGTGGGCGGCGCTCAGGTGGCCGACAGCGAGAAAATCGTCGAAGTGGCGCGCAAGCTGCAGGAAAACATCGATAAGGCGCGCGATTACTGATTCGTTTTCATACATAAATCTCGAGGGTAGCGAAAATGACATTGAACATTGGGGTTATCGGCACCGGCGCCATCGGCCGCGATCATATCCGTCGCTGCAGCAAAGTGTTGCAGGGTGCCCGCGTGGTGGCGGTAAACGACATCAACCGCGACAACGCCGCCAAGGTGGTGAGCGATCTGCAGCTGGATGCGCGGGTGTATGACAACGGCCACGATCTGATCAAGGCCGCCGACGTGCAGGCGGTGCTGGTCACTTCCTGGGGGCCGAGCCACGAAGAGTTCGTGTTGGCGGCCATCGCCGCCGGCAAACCGGTGTTCTGCGAGAAGCCGCTGGCGGTGACCGCGCAGGGCTGCAAAAACATCGTCGATGCCGAAGCGAAACACGGCAAGCGGCTGGTGCAGGTCGGCTTTATGCGCCCTTATGACCAGGGCTATCGCGCGTTGAAACAGGTGCTGACCAGCGGCCAGATCGGCGAACCGCTGATGCTGCACTGCGCGCACCGCAACCCGACGGTCGGCGAGGCCTACACCACCGATATGGCGATCACCGATACCCTGATCCACGAAATCGACGTGCTGCGCTGGCTGCTCGATGATGACTACGTGTCGGTGCAGGTGGTGTTCCCGCGTAAGAGCCCGAAGGCGTTCCCGCACCTGAAAGATCCGCAGATTGTGCTGTTTGAAACCGCCAAGGGTACGCGCATCGACGTCGAAATCTTCGTCAACTGCCAGTACGGCTACGACATTCAGTGCGAAGTGGTGGGGGAAACCGGCATCGCCAAACTGCCGGAGCCGTCCTCGGTGCAGATGCGCAGCGGCGCCCGCCTGTCGACCGAAATCCTGACCGACTGGAAAGATCGCTTTATCGACGCCTATGACGTCGAGCTGCAGGGTTTCATCAACGATGTGGCCGCGGGCAAGCTGACCGGGCCTTCCGCCTGGGACGGCTACGCCGCCGCGGTGACCGCCGACGCCTGCGTGGCGGCCCAGCTCAGCGGCGAGATTGTGCCGGTGACCTTGCCGGCGCGCCCGGTGTTCTACAACAAATAATCGGCTTGTCCCCCATACCTACGATTGCAGAGGAGTGACCATGAAGATCGCTTTTGATGTCGACGTTATACGGGATTTGGGCGTGACCAAAATGGTGCAGCAGGTGGCAGACTGGGGCTACAAATACATCGAGCAGTCGCCGCACCCGCAGATCAACCCGTTTTACAAGCATCCGAAGGCCAGCCGCGAAATCATGGCGGAGTATAAAAACGCCCTGAAAGCGGCCGGCGTGGAGATCTCCTCATTTATCGTGGTGTATCGCTGGTCCGGGCCGGGGGAAGATCGCCGCCAGGCGGCGGTCAAAAACTGGCGGCGGATGATCGAAATCGCGGTGGAAATGGGCGTGCAGGTGATTAACACCGAACTGGCGGGTAACCCCAACGAACCGGAGATCTGCGAGGAGCTGTGGTATCGCTCGATGGAGGAGCTGCTGCCGATCGTCGAGCGCGAGGGTATCCGTATGGAGATCCAGTCGCACCCGTGGGACTTCTGCGAGCTGGGCAACGAAACCGCCGATCTGGTGAAGTCGCTGCGCAGCGACCACGTCAAATACCTCTACAGCGGGCCGCATACCTTCTACTACGACAAGGGGCAGGGTGACGTGGCCGGCATGCTGCAGTACGCCGGGGACGATCTTTCCCACGTGCTGATCGCCGACACCATGAATCACACCAAGCATTGCCGTTATATCGTCAACCCGCCGGGCGTTGACGCCGCGGTACATCAGCACGTCGGCATCGGCGAAGGCGAGGTGAATTTCGACGCCCTGTTCCAGACGCTGCGCGACATGGAATTTGCCAACCGCAGCTTCAAGGTCGGCGGCGAATCGATCATCTGCACCTCACTGTTCGGCTACCCGGAAAAGATGCCGAGCCAGGCGGTAGCGACCAGAGAGCGCATCGAAAGAGAGCTGTTGGGCAAATAATCTTATTCGGCTCGCCGGCGGCGTTTGCACCGGCGGCCCTCCAAGGACCGAGGCAGACCATGAATAAAGACAACGTGAAATTGGCCATTGCGCCAATCGGTTGGACCAACGACGACATGCCCGATCTGGGCAAGGAAAACACCTTCCAGCAGTGCGTCAGCGAAATGGCGTTGGCCGGCTTCACCGGCAGCGAAGTGGGCAGCAAATACCCGCGCGATCCGGCGGTGCTGAAACCGATGCTGGATATTCGCGGCATCCAGATCTGCAACGCCTGGTTCAGCACCTTTTTCGCCGACGGCCAGAAAGACAAAACCATCGATGAATTTATCAACCACATGAATTTCCTGCATGCCATGGGCGCCAGGGTGATCGGCTGCTCCGAGCAGAGCAAGAGCATTCAGGGCACCACCAAAGGCGTGTTCGAAGAGAAGCCGTACTTCAGCGATGAAGAGTGGCAGCGCGTGGCTGACGGTTACAACGAGCTGGCGAAGATCGCC
Source organism: Serratia sp. SSNIH1 (assembly GCF_002935055.1). Taxonomy (NCBI): domain Bacteria; kingdom Pseudomonadati; phylum Pseudomonadota; class Gammaproteobacteria; order Enterobacterales; family Yersiniaceae; genus Serratia; species Serratia sp. SSNIH1. The sequence goes on along the minus strand of NZ_CP026383.1, from coordinate 204,173 downwards.
GCCGGCAAAGACATGCAGGTGTGTCTGCACCACCACATGGGCACCGGCATTCAGACCACGGCCGAAATCGATCGCTACATGAGCATGGTCAACGACGACGTCTACCTGCTGTTCGATACCGGCCACGCCTACTATTCGGAAGGCAGCCAGCAGGCGATGATGGCGATCCTGGAGAAGTATCTGCCGCGCATCAACCACGTCCATCTGAAGGACGTGCGCGATGAGGTGGTGGCGGAAGTGAAAGCCAACAAGCTGAGCTTCCTCGACGGCGTGAAGAAGGGCACCTTCACCGTGCCGGGTGATGGCGTGATCGACTTCAGGCCGGTGTTCAAGCTACTGGACGAGCGCGGTTACAAAGGGTGGATGGTGGTGGAGGCCGAGCAGGATCCGGCGCTGGCCAATCCGTTCGAGTATGCGGTAAAAGCGCGCCGTTATATTCGGGAAACCGCCGGCATTTAAGCGGCGAGGGTTAATCATGATTAAGGGGCGCCAGCGCCCCTTTTTTGGTGGCGGCGTGTTAGCGTTAGCCGCCGAGCGTTTGCCAGGTTGCGACCTGGCTGCCGGGCCACGGCGTGGCGGCATGTACGCCACGGGCGATCGCCCGGGCCAGGGTGTCCGCCGCCAGCGCGCCGATCTGCAGCACCGCCAGTTCGCGGCTGCCCTGAACCTCGCGTTGCCCGGTGGACAGGGCGAACACCACGTCGCCGTCAAACGGGCTGTGCAGCGGGCGGATGGCGCGCGCCATGCCGTCTTGCGCCATGATGGCCACCCGTTTCAACTCCACCCGCGTCAGCGCCAGGTCGGTGGCGATGCAGGCCAGGGTGGTGTTCTTTCTGCCGCCCTGCGGCTCTTGTTCCATCCAATCTTCGCCCTGCGCGCGCAGTTGCGCCAGCGCCGCTGCGCCGCCGTTGCCGAATTCACCGTCAATTTCATAGGGGGTCGCCCAGAAGGCGCGGGTGCCGGGCGCGACCACCGCACCCAAACTGTTGACCGCTACCAGTGCGCCGACGGTAGCGCCATTGGCGGCAATGATAGATGCCGAGCCGAGGCCGCCTTTCAGCTTACCCATGCCGGTCATGGCGCCATAGCCAGCGCCGACGGTGCCCAGCGGAAAGTCCAGCCCGGCCTTGCCGACCGCATCGATGCCCAGTTGGCGATACGGCGGCGTGAGCTGCCAGTTTTTGTCGCCACCGTTGGCCAGATCGTACAGGCAGGCGGTGGGCACGATAGGGGAGACAGGCACGCCGGGGGCCGGGCGCAGCGCGTAGCCTCGGCCCTGTTGCCCCAGCCAGGCCGCGACGCCATCCGCCGCCGCCAGGCCGTAAACCGAGCCGCCGCTGAACGTCAGCGCATCGACGGTCTGTACCAGATTGTCTTCACCCAGCGCGTCGGTTTCCCGGGTGGCGGGGCCGCCGCCGCGTACGTCTACGGCGGCGATCGCCGGGCTGTCCGGCAGGATAACCGTTGTGCCGGTACGCACCCGGCTGTCTTGCGCCGCGCCGACCTTCAGGCCCGGCACATCGGTAATCAGGTTGCGGGCGCCTGGGCGCCCGGCGGCGGAAGTTGGCATAGCGGCACCTAACGGGGTGAGAGGAGAGAATATGCCGACGGCGGCGGTCAGGCCGGCCAGCGCTTGTAAAAAGGTTCGGCGGTTGATGCACAGGGGCCGGCGCAGCGGCCCCTGCGGATGGGGACGATTACGCATCGCCGTGCGGCTGCCCGGAGCGCAAACGCGCCATATGGTAGGCGTCGACCAATACGCCGTCGCGCATGGCATAGGCGCGGCTGGTGCCCTCTATCTCGAAACCGAATTTGCGGTACAGCGCCATGGCCGCCGGGTTGTCGGTGAACACCGTCAGCTCGATGCGCTCGATGGCCGCCCAGTTGTCGCACAGGTCTATCATCGCCTGCATCAGGCGGCTACCGACGCCTTTGCCGTGGTAGCGCGGATCGACGCCGATGCCGAAGGTGGCCACGTGGCGGCGGCGCACGCGCTGGTTCAGCATGACGGCCAGCTGGCCGGCAAGCTGCCCGTCGATGAAGGCCGCCAGGTTATGCGTGCCTGGTTCGGGATTGGCGAGGCGCTTCTGCCAGGACTCGACGGACGGTAGCGGGAGCTGCAGCGTATCGCGATAGACGGGCGTCTGAGAATAAAGATGATGCAGGGCTTGCGCATCCGTAGTTTCCACGTGGCGTATCACGATCTCGCTCATCTCGCTGCTCCTGTTGTTTACCGGTTGAATAACCTCTGAATTTATCCGTTTACTGCCTTGAGTCAATATTATTTGAACGGGTCAAAAAAAACGCTTTACAGGTGCGAATGATAATGATTATTATTGCGATGCGTTCCGGGGAGGGCATCAACCCTTGATACTCTCGCTGCGAAGGCACGACATTGCTCACATTGCTTCCAGTGTTTACTTAGCCAGCTCGGGTGCTGGCTTTTTTTTTGCCCTTTTTCAACCGCTTCCGCCTTCAACAAATCCGTTGCCCATCTGCCGCTTCATTCCATCGAAATTTTTGAACAGAGGCATGAGTTTTTTACGCTTTCTTATTCTGCCCGCAGGACTAGACTGTAAAAAAACATTGAGGAGAGTTGAATATGATTTATGTACGTAAAGCGGAAGACCGCGGCCACGCCAATCATGGCTGGCTGGATAGCTGGCACACCTTCTCTTTTGCCGACTACTACGATCCGAACTTTATGGGGTTCTCGGCGCTGCGTGTGATCAACGAAGACGTGATCGACGCGGGGCAGGGTTTCGGTACCCACCCGCATAAAGATATGGAAATCCTGACCTATGTGCTGAGCGGCACGGTGGAACACCAGGACAGCATGGGCAACAAGGAGCAGATCCAGGCCGGCGAATTCCAGATCATGAGCGCAGGCACCGGGGTGCGTCACTCCGAGTACAACGCCAATCAGGATCGTCCGTTGCACCTGTACCAGATTTGGATCATTCCGGATCAGGTCGGGCTGGAGCCGCGCTACGAGCAGCGCATGTTCGACGCGCCGCAGGGCCGTCAGCTGGTGCTGTCGCCGGATGCGCGCGACGGTTCGCTGAAGGTGTTCCAGGATATGACGCTGTCGCGTTGGGCGCTGAATAAAGGCGAACAGGGTGAGTATCCGATCGCCGCTGGCCGCCGCATTTGGATCCAGGTGGTGCGCGGCAAGGTCTCGGTCAACGGCCAGGCCGCTGGCATCAGCGACGCGTTTGCGGTGTGGGATGAATCGGCGCTGACGATTCAGGCCGACGAAGAGAGCGAAATCCTGCTGTTCGATCTGCCGCCGGTGTGATTAAGCGGTAAATATCAAGAACGCACGGCCGCTGATGCGGCGAGTGGCGCAATATGACCAGCCCAGCGCTTCAGGCTTCGCCTGGAGCGCTGGTTTGTTTTTCGCATTATGGCTCGGCTATTCCCTTCTGCTTTTCTTGCGCCCCCATCGCGCCAGGTTTCAAAAAAAATGTTTGCTTCCTTTTGACCGAAAAATTTGATTCCTATTTATCTGTGTGATTTTTATACTCCTGGCGCGAGGGTGAATACGATTAAAGTTATCGTGCTTTACATTGTTGATGATAATATTTACAGGCAGATCATTTATTGAACAACTAAATAAAGGTCTTTGAATTATTATAGGAGCTAATATTTTCCTGGTAACGTGTTAATTGCAAACATAATGCAATCGCCGATGTTTTCATAACGTTAATTTCAGGTGAAATGTATGTGAGCTGATGGATTAATAGCGTTTGATGATTGAAATATGTAAAGAAAACCGGCCATAAATCGATTCCAGGGCGGTTCCGGTTTGTTGATTGGAGGATGGTCGTTAATTAAGTTACGTGCTAAACATAGTATTAATTTCATTCGTCAATTTATTTTCGCTTTCAACTGCTTCGCCTTGGTGATGTACGCTCTCAGGTGTATGGGCTTTCTATGGCATGAATGGCGTTTGCAGAAAACAGTTTCATACCTGGAGATAGAGGAAAAATGATGAAAATTAAAAATGAACGTAACGGCACTTATGATGATTTCTTAAATGCGATACTCACTTTCGAAAGCACTATCGATCCGCAAAAAGCGCAATACTATGCCGAAAATTATGATAACCCAACCGCGACTTCTTATCAGGATGTGGAGTATCCTGGCCGGGTTATTCGGGCCCAGGATGGAACGACAACCAAAAGCAATGTCTCGATAAGAGAGTATTTCGAGCGTTTGGGCATTGGTAAATATTATACTCAAGGTTCAACGGACCCGCAGATGTTCAAGCAAATGCAGTACGCGACGATGAATTATCTCGGCTTTATCGGTTATCAGCTCAGCGAACAGGATTTTTGGGATCTGGGATATTACACGCACTATGATGAAAATCATCTTCCTAAATATTATTCCGACGTGCCGGTGTCAAATTGGGCCAACGGCGTGCGGGATAAGATCATGAATCTGCCTGGCAAAGGCGAAGTGCATGTCACGGATGTAAATACCTGGCAAGGGACCTTTACCGGCAAACACGGCATTAATAGTTTTGACGATGTTCTCGATCCCGATAAACAGGACTATGTCGCTAAAGATCATTTTGTCGATAAGTACGAGGGCATGGTGCGTTTGCTGGCGGAGAGAGGCAAAACCCTGAATGATTATTTGGGCACCACTATTCGTTGGTCTGAATGCCATCCCGTGTTGACGCCGCCGCCTGGCGTGCCGGATGCGGTGGAAATCACTATGTCGGGGTTACTCGGCGGCGCCCATCTGCGTGGTGCGGAGGGCATTACTGCCCTGTTGGTCGATCATGAAAACCGGGCGGATGAAAACGGCACGGCGATTTTGCAGTATGTCTATGAATTCGCAGGATATGACACCCCGTTTAATCCCTAATGCTCTTCAGTAGTCGCCACGGCATGACATGATTCCCCCGCGCTTGCGCACGGGGGAATCGACGCGGGCTAGGGTTACCGCTCTTGCGTTTGCTGCTGCAGTAACAGCCGATCTATCTCTCGTTTTGCTTCCCGAAATTGCTGCTGATATTCCGCGCTGGCTTGCAATCGGGCAAAGGCACCGGCCGCTAACACGCGGCCGGCTTCGACATCGCTGGCCCAGTGGACGCCGCAAATCAGCCGGCTGCGGCCAAACTCATAACCTTTGTGCATGAGTTCCGTCGCGCGTTGTGGCTCCATCGCCGTCAGCGTCATCGCCCATACGAAACCGGTTACGGCATGCCCGGAGGGATAGGAGCCGCCATCGTTGCTGAGCGCGTTGTGTTCTTTAGGGGTACAGCTGTCCACCCGTAGCGCGGAGTAGGGGCGAATGCGGGCGTAGGCCTTTTTCGCACCGTTGGAAGCATAGCCGGCGTCCGTGAGCAGCCGGCTCAGCAAAAGATGGGTATGCGGCGTGTGCTTGCGCGAAATCTCCGTACCCAACGCGTCGGAGAAAGCCCGACCGATGGCATCGAAGGACAGATTGGCATCCTCCACCGCCACCCGGCCCCGGGGCGTATCGCGCAGTTTGCGAAGCTGGTAAAAGATTTCCACGTCGGCTTTCCAGGCCGCGCTGTCTTCAACCGGTGGGGGCGGCAGGATTGCCGCGCCGTTCGGATAGTCCGCAGGTGTAAGATAACCGTTGATCCAGCCTTTGATATAGGGAGAAAAGCCTACGTTCGGATAGCCGATATCCGCATAGTCCACCCGCCAACGTTCGCGGGTATCGCTGTTGGGCGCGATGGACTCGGCATGCGCCAGCGCGTTTTGCAGGCAAATCAGGGCGAGCCCGGTAACGGCTCTTCTTATGTTCAGAACTAATGTAGCCATCATTATTCCCTTCCTGACATAATGTTGTTTCAGTAATGGCGCCGGTTTGATCACTGCGGAACAAACAGACCGATCCAGCCGAAAATATTGAGCAGAATGCCGGTGATAATTACCGCCACCACCGGCGCGGCGATTTTCAGTACCGGGCGGCCGAGCGCTTCGTTGAGGAAGTAGAGCGCCGCTGCCATGCTGAACCCCGTGTACCCGGCCATTTTGATGGCCGCGAAAATCGAGCCGATCAACAAGGCGAACTCCATCAACATGTTCATTGCGTTGCGGATATTGTCGGATGCATTGCGCACCGAAGGATATCGGCCCAGCCATTTGCCGATATAGCGGAGCAGCAGGATTTCCAGCGTGATGACGATCGCTCCCGCCGGCGCGGCAAGCCAGGGTGAGGGTGAAAGGTAACCGACGACAAAGACGAACGTGAAGCCGGCCACCGCATATACCCCGGTTGCCAATGCGGTAGTGGCGATCAGTGGAATGAATCCAAGCCCGCGCATGAATTCGGCCAGCGCTGCCTGGTGTAGGAGGGCGTCTGACTCTGCGGGCGAGATGCCGGGCGCGTAGGCTTTCGCCAGCGTATAGATCGAGACCTCAGAGCCGCCGAAGATCTTTATGCTGGCGACGGCGGAAATCAGCGCGCCGGTTATGGCGATAAGCGGCAGGTTGTTGATGATACGCTGTGTGCGCTCCTCAAACATCGACGGGGTCGAAGTCTCTTCACCCGTTGGGGAGGCCCGCCGATCTTTCAGATCGCGGAAAATCGCGATGCCCAACAGCAAAACCATACCGACGAAGATTTCGATCGATTCCGGGAACAGATGCGGGAAATAACGCACGACGATCAGGCGCGACAGCAGCACCAGCAGGGCGGCGACCACGCTTTGTTTCCAGCCAAACTGGTAGAAAATGGCGACCAGGGGAAAGAGCGCGAAGGCTGACACGACCGGGTTGCTCAGTTCCCCCAGCGCGCCAATGATGTCTACCGGCAGCGAGGTCAGGAGTTGGTTGATGGGCTGCAGGCTGGTGAAGACCAGAATGCCCCAGATTGCACCGAGAATGAATGCCAGCCACACGTTGACGGCCAGCACGCCGATGATGTCGGTAGGCAGAAACAGCAGCCAGCTGTTCAGCAGGCCGGTGGACAGCGTAAATGAAATGCCGACGGAGGCCACGAACCCTATGCTGAGGCCAAAAGCGATGCTGCCCGCTTCCCGGCGGTTCATATGGCCTTCCACCAGCTGCGGAAGAATAGGGCGAATACCGTCATGAAAGACTGCCGCCGAACGGTGAGATAACAGCGCCGTCATGCCCGTCAGCAGGGATACCAGAATGACGGAGAGGATATGGTCCATCTTCGCCTCCTTATGACAGTTGCCGAACCAACAGCGGGATCGCATGCTCGACATGCTCGACGGAAAGGCCAAAAGCGACTTTTCCTTCCGCTACCCACTTCGTGATTTGCTCTTCTTTTGCGCGAATGCCCGGCTTGGCGATCGTGCAGCATTTGTTGAAGCCGATGATGGCAATCGCGATAGACAACGCCGCGCCGGCGCCGGTATTGCAGGCGCCGATGAAATAATCCAGCTCGCCGTTTTTGACTCGGGCGGCGGCCTCCATGTCGTTTAAGATGCTGACTTCAAAAGCGCCTGGGGCGGCGGTCTCGATGGCCTGTTTGATCTGCTCCCGCTGTAAACCTGCAATTCCGATTTTTTTCATGGCTATCACCTTATTATTTGAAGAACCGATTTGGGTTGTGTTGCAGCATTGAGGTCACGGCCTGCTGACCGATCCCCGCCTCCAGCAACAGCGGAACGAAGCTGTCAAGCAGGTAGCTGAATCCGGGCCCGCCGTTGCCGCGCAGATGCGAACGGCGCGTGATATCCATCGACAGCATCACTCGATCGAGCAGGCCGCGTTGCGACAGCGCGGTCAGCATCGCCACGCGTTTTTCATCCGGGTAGTAGCTGTTTTTGCCGATGGTGTCGAACTGTACCCACGCGCCCTGATCGATCAGGTGCAGGACAGTTTCCAGGTTGTCTTTCAGGTCGCAGTGGCCAATCACCACCCGATCGGCCGGCACACCGTAAGATTGCAGCAGAGCGAGCTGCTCCGGCCCCATGGTGCTGAAACTGGTATGCGTGGAGATTGGCCGGCCCGTAGCGTGGTAAGCCAGGGCGGCGGCGTGGAACATTTTTGCTTCGTCGGGCGTGATGCGGCCCTCGCTGCTGCCGATTTCGGCAATCACGCCGGCGCGCAGGCCGCTGCCGTCGACGCCGCATTCAATTTCGGCAATCATTTCGGCGGCCAGCGTTTGCGCATCTCGGGTGGCGACGTGTTCGGGATAGAAATCCTGCTGGTAATAGCCGGTGGACAGCAGCACGTTGATGCCCGTATCGCGCATCAGCCGCGCGATGAAGTGGACATCCCTCCCCATATAGCGATTGGTGACTTCGACGATGTTGCGGACGCCCCGCGCCATTAACGCCTTCATTTCATCGCGCAGCAGAGCATAGTCGTCGAGGCGACAGTCATCGTTATGCTTGAACGGTGAAAGATCGATATGCAGATGTTCATGTGCATAGGTGTAGCCGCTGGCGTTGAGCCATTCAATCCGATCAGTCATGTGAGTTCCCCTGCAGTAATGAGAAAAAAGAGGCGCCGTTCTGCGGTGCGGGAGCGCCGAAGGCTTCGCAAACGGAAGCGCCCACGTCGGACAGGGTGGCGCGATCACCCAGCCGGATGCCGGTGACGCCCGGGCGCCAGACCAGCAGAGGCACGCACTCGCGCGTGTGCTGCGAATGCCCGATAGTCGGATCGTTACCATGATCGGCCATGACCACCAACACGTCGTCCTTATCCAGCAGCGACATGAGATGCGTCAGATACCCGTCCACCAGTTGCAGGCGCTCCGCATAACGCGCCACATCCTGCGCATGTCCGGCCAAATCGGTTTCCTGTATATTGCTGCAGATGAAGCGGGGGCCTGGCCGTTGAGCTTCGCTCAGGGTAAGCGCCATGATGTGCGCGGAGTCGACAATCCCGCCGAAGTTGTCGCCGCCGGGGTTGGCGACGATATCTGCCACTTTCCCTATCAGGGATGTGGGGATACCTTGACGTTTTAGGCAGGCGGGGACCTGTACGGTCTCATCGACGCCGTATCCCAAATGAACGACCCGGAAGCCTTGTCGGTAGACGCCCGAGAGCGGCGCATTGATGCCGGCGTACATGTTTTGCCGGCTTTGCGCTGCTGCGGCGATGGCTTCGTTGCTGGTGCTTTTTCCGCCGAAGACGATGACGCGGCTCACGCGCGCGCATCGCCGAACGATCGCGCCGATTTTTCTGACCGTGTCGTAATCGATCAGGTTCAGGTTGGCGGTCACGTTGTAGACCAGGCCTGGGTCGGTTTCAAGGTTATCGCCGACAGCCACGGCGTCGTTAACCCACAGGTATGCGGTATTCGCCGTCACCGGGAGCCGCTGTATCCGGTAGCCCGCCTTTCGCAAGGCGTCGGCTGTTTCATCCATGATTTCGCCAAACGGCACTCTGAGGGGCTGCTTGGGTTGAGTTCCCATAATTTCCTGGTGTCCCATGAAAGAGTCGGCGCCTTCATGTTGCAGCGCCGCTTTGCCGACGTTTGCCTGCGGATTGGGTTCCATCACGTTGGCCCGGTATCCCAGTGAGTTGATTAAGCCCAATCTTTCCATTGCGGGCAGACGGAGATCGGGACATTGCTGCAGAATATGGCCGCAGGTATCGGCGCCTATGTCGTTCGGCCTGACTTGCGGCACATCCTCCATGGCACCGACGCCAAAGCTGTCGAGCACCAGGACTACAAATTTGTTCATGCTGTGTTCCCCCATGACATTGGCGGCTAAGACGTCGGTGCCGTTTGGCTATTGCCGTGAGACGATAGGATTGCCCAAGCTGTCGTAGAGCCCGGCTATTGTTGGCTGGCCCGTGCTGATGCCCTGGATAAGCGCTACGTCGCTGCGGGTGACGAAGATCTGTGTGCGAAAGCACATGATGACCGGGCTGCCAACCGCGAAATTGCCCTCTAGCCCCAGGTAGTAATCGATATTGTCCGATTTGAACGGCAGCGTCCGCGTCTCGTGAAGGGCATCCCCTGCGAAAACCAGCGCATTCCGCAGGCGGCCGCGACGATAATAGCCGCCGCCGAAGCACAGGCTGTTCGGTCCTGCGTTATGAGACACTTCCGACAGATAAAGCATGGCGATGCGTTCCGGCTGCTCGCCACATTCGTTGGCAGGAATGGTGCCGGTAAACGCATGGCCGGGTTCAATATGCGTCGCGCCACCGCGGGCAAGCGCAGGGATGGTGTCGCAGCTATTGGCCGACGGGGCGTTAATCTGTTCGATAGGAAAGCCCGCCGCGCGCAGCGTTTCCGCCGCGTTGACCAGCGTTTTAAAGTTCGGCGTGGTGAGGTTTTCACCGTTCGAGGGCGACGCCAGGACACAGGGAAAATGCGTGACGCCGGCGATTTCCACGCCGCCAAGCGCGGTGATGCGGGTGGCGACGTCAAGCAGTTCGTTAGGCTGAAAACCGCCTTCCTGGCCGGGGTAGACGATGTCGCCGGTCTGGCATACCTTCAGCAGCAGGCGTTGCCGTATGCCGAGACGCCGGGCGCATTCGGCGATCCTGTGCGCTTTGTCAAATGAGAAGACCGTGATGACTTCCGGCCGGCATCGCAGCGCGCTTTCGATTTCCCCGTCCGGGATTTGCACCAGATGCCCCAGATGGCGAAGCGGCACGCCGCTATTGGCGAGGCATCGCGCTTCGCGGAAGTCCACCGCTACCGCTCCGCTGAATCCCAAGGCGATAATTTGTTGGGTCAGCCAGGGATTGCGCCCGAACTGCTTGCTCATCACATACGGCGTCACACGATATTTTTCCGCCGTTTGCAGAATGCGGCGCGCGTTCTCTTCCACCATATCCACATCGATCACCCAGGTATCCGGCGTGAGCTTGTGCTGTCGCAACAGCCCGAGCGAAGTGTCAATCAGCGGCTGATTTTGTTTGCGTAGCGCATCTAAAAACATAGGGTTGGCGACTCCTTAATACAGCGGTTTTTGAAACATCGAACCGATCGTTGTCTAAATATTCATTTTTTTGAATATTTGGTGTGAAAAAATCAAAGCTGTTGTTGGGCGCGTAGGCCAAACAGGTTGGCCAGTAGATAGCCTTCTTCATTGGGATGCAGCCGTACGCTGAACTTTGCCAGTAGCGCATCATTTAGCCGCCGCAGGTAAGTCAGTTCGCCCGATGCGGCGATCTCCTGCAGAAAGTCTTCGCCCAGCGGTTCGATGATTTCGCCACGCCGTGAACGCATCAGCGCGTTAGCCATGTGCACGATGGCCATCCACCCCTGTTCCTCGGGTAACGGGCGCCCCCAGTGCGTTTCCAGATCGTCAATGACTTGCAACATGCCGATGAAAATGTCTTCATCTATCACTCCGGTCTGGCAAAGCAGCTTCATCTTCTCTTCCACAACGTCTCCTTCAATAGCTGGGCTCAATCTCTTCTGACACCACGGCACGCTGGTGCTGGCGAACCCGGTGCGTATCGACAAAAGTATCCAGCAGTTTCCCGGTGCTCCGGTCATCGCTGCGGATTAAAATGGTGGCCTCCGTCGCCAGCACGACGCGTTGATCTCCTTCCAGAGGCGTGGCTTCCAGCCCGTATCGAGCCAACACCTGGCGGTTCTCGACGTTCCAGACGACGGCATCGATGGTGCCGTTTTCGAGCCGGCTCAGGCAATCGTGGTAAGGGACTTCCACCCGCGCGACCCTCGCCGGGTCATAGACCATATCCGTCAGCAGCTTTTGGTCCATAGAACGGCAGTCCACGCCGACTCTACCCACTGCGCAGCGATCTCCGCGGCGGCGAATGATCTGATGCGACACCCAAGACTGTTCCCCAAGCGTCGCCGCGATCTTCACCCCGTTTTCCGGCCTGCTTGCATATTCTTCAGCGGCCAGGCGCGAGACGACCGCCAGGTCATAAATGCCATTGCGCAAACATTCCACGCGAATATCCGCTCCCCGCATATGTGCGAAGTAGAACGGCACGTCGGAAAACTCGCGCTTCAATCCGCTGGCGAGCCCTTCGTACTCGCGGGTATAGGGCAGCGGCATGGCGCAAACAACGCGGGAAATGTTGGCGTAATCCAGCAGCGACTTATAGTCCACATGGGTTAAGAAGCTGCCGTTGCGCCCGCTGCGTTGTACGGTTATGCAGCCTGCGCTTTCCAGCGTCTTGAGCGCCGCCTGCATCAAACCGATGGATAGGGTGTTGTCGCGGGCCAGTTCGCCAATCGTTTTTAATCGATCCCCCGATTGGCATCCCAGCAAGTACATCGCCAGACAGCTCAGCGATAACCCTTCTTTTTTTATAAATTGACTGCGGCTCATTTAAATATTCATTTAAGTGAAGATTTATGCCAGAGATACACTAAAAGCGTAGAGAGATCCAAAAATTACGGCGAATGTGTGATGAAGTGCACGTACCGGTGATCTGTTTCCGCTTGGCGCGGGGAATGGAATCTGTGAGTTCTGTCGACCGTCGCATAACCGACAATATCGGCCCGCCGTTTTTTTTGCTAAAATGACTGCCCATTCACGGTTAGTCAGTTCATTGATAATGAAGAAAAAACGGCCGGTACTCCAGGATGTGGCGGACAAGGTGGGCGTGACCAAGATGACGGTGAGCCGTTATCTGCGCAATCCCGACCAGGTTTCTGCCGCCCTGCAGCAAAAAATCGCCGTCGCGCTGGATGAGCTGGGCTACATCCCCAACCGCGCGCCGGACATCCTCTCCAACGCCATCAGCCGGGCGATTGGCGTGCTGTTGCCGTCGCTGACCAACCAGGTGTTCGCCGAAGTGCTGCGCGGCATCGAAAGCGTCACTGACGCGCACAACTACCAGACCATGCTGGCGCACTATGGCTACCTGCCGGAGCGTGAAGAAGAGCGTTTGACCTCGCTGCTTTCTTACAATATCGACGGCCTGATCCTGTCTGAGCGCCATCACACGCCGCGCACCCTGAAAATGATCGAGGTGGCGGGCATTCCGGTGGTGGAGCTGATGGACTGCGTCTCGCCGTGCATCGATCTGGCGGTGGGCTTCAACAACTTCGAGGCGGCGCGCCAGATGACGCAGCAAATCATCGCGCACGGCCACCGTCACGTGGTCTACTTCGGCGCCCGTCAGGATGAACGTACCATCATCAAACAACAGGGGTATGAGCAGGCGATGCGTGAATCCGGCCTGGAACCGTACAGCATCATGATCGCGCGGTCTTCCTCCTATTCCGCCGGCGGCGAGCTGCTGCGCCAGGCGCAGCGCGATTATCCGCAGATAGACAGTATCTTCTGCACCAACGATGACCTGGCGATCGGCGCGGCCTTCGAGTGCCAGCGGCAGGGGCTGTCGATCCCGCAGGACATGGCGATCGCCGGTTTCCACGGCCATGATATCGGTCAGGTGATGGTGCCTAAGCTGGCCAGCGTGCTGACGCCGCGCGAACGCATGGGGCAGATCGGTGCCGAGCGCCTGCTGGCCCGGTTGCGCGGCGAAACGGTGTGCCCGCGCATGGTGGACGTCGGTTTCACCGTGATCTCCGGCGGCAGTATCTGAGCCATTTTAACGTTCTGTTTTAACACCCTTTCTTTTTGCAGCGCGCCCTGAGGCGCGCGGGTTATCCCGCCTGTAAGCCCGCCGCTCGTTGCCGGCATAAGTTTGATCTCTGTCCCAGAACGCGAATTTTAGCCGCTTACCCGGTTCCGGCGCTCATGTTGTTACCGGTATCATGATACCGGTAACAACGAGTGTGCGGTCATCTTGCTGCAAGACTGAACCTCTGAATCAACAACACCTACAGCTCTTCTTAAACACCGGGAAAGAGCCTAAAAATAAAACAACCGCACGCTTTACGCCTATCGTAAAGAGAGTCGCGATAAAAGGTTGGAGAAAAATTATGCCATTAGTGATTGTTGCAGGCGGCGTAGCGCTGCTGCTGCTGCTGATGATCCGCTTCAAGCTGAACGGCTTTATCTCTCTGGTGCTGGTTGCTCTGGCGGTCGGGATCGCACAGGGTATGCCGGTCGATAAGGTCATCGGCTCCATCAAGGCTGGCGTGGGCGGCACGTTGGGCAGCCTGGCGCTGATCATGGGCTTCGGCGCCATGCTCGGCAAACTGCTGGCGGACTGCGGCGGCGCACAGCGCATCGCCACCACGCTGATCGACAAGTTCGGCAGAAAACATATTCAATGGGCGGTGGTGCTGACCGGCTTCACCGTCGGCTTCGCGCTGTTCTACGAAGTGGGCTTCGTGCTGCTGCTGCCGCTGGTGTTCACCATCGCCGCCTCCGCGCGCATCCCGCTGCTGTACGTCGGCGTGCCGATGGCCGCCGCGCTGTCGGTGACCCACGGCTTCCTGCCGCCGCACCCAGGCCCGACGGCCATCGCCACCATCTTCCATGCCGACATGGGTAAAACCCTGTTGTACGGCACGCTGCTGGCGATCCCGACGGTGATCCTGGCCGGCCCGGTTTATGCCCGCTTCCTGAAAGGCATCGACAAGCCGGTGCCGGAAGGCCTGTACAACCCGAAAACCTTTACCGAAGCAGAGATGCCGAGCTTTGGCGTCAGCGTCGCCACGTCGCTGGTGCCGGTGATCCTGATGGCGCTGCGCGCGGTGGCTGAAATGGTGTTGCCGAAGGGCCACAGCCTGCTACGCTTCGCCGAGTTCTTCGGCGACCCGGTGATGGCGACCCTGATCGCCGTGCTGATCGCTATCTTCACCTTCGGCCTGAACCGCGGCCGCACCATGGATGAAGTGATGGGCACCATCACCGACTCGATTAAAATCATCGCCATGATGCTGTTGATCATCGGCGGCGGCGGCGCCTTCAAACAGGTGCTGGTGGACAGCGGCGTCGAGCAGTACATCGCCGGCCTGATGGAAGGCAGCAACGTTTCGCCGATCCTGATGGCTTGGTCGATCGCCGCCGCGCTGCGTCTGGCGCTGGGTTCCGCCACCGTGGCGGCAATCACCGCCGGCGGCATCGTCGCCCCGCTGATCGCCACCACCGGCGTCAGCCCTGAGCTGATGGTGATTGCGGTCGGTTCCGGCAGCGTTATCTTCTCGCACGTTAACGATCCGGGCTTCTGGCTGTTCAAGGAGTACTTCAACCTGAGCATCATGGAAACCATCAAATCCTGGTCGGTGTTGGAAACCATCATCTCGGTGTGCGGCCTGGTAGGCTGCCTGCTGCTGGCGACGGTCGTATAATCGTTATCCGACGCCCTGCGGGGCGTCGGCGTTCCAGAGTATCTTTATCAGTTGGGACGCATTTGGCGCGATCGCGCCAGTTCCCATAAGGGCATGACACAATGAGTAATCCGCAGAATCACGTATTTATCCTGATGGGGGTGTCCGGCAGCGGTAAATCCGCCGTGGCCAGCGCCGTCGCCCGGGAAGCCGATGCCGCCATGCTGGACGGCGATTACCTGCACCCGCGCGCCAACATCAACAAAATGGCCGCCGGGCATGCGCTGGACGACAACGATCGCGCTCCGTGGCTGGCTGCGCTCAACGACGCCATCTTCGCCATGCAACGCACCAATCCGGTGTCGCTGCTGGTGTGTTCGGCGCTGAAAAAAAGCTATCGTGACCGCCTGCGCGAAGGCAATCGCAACCTGCATTTTCTCTACCTGAAAGGGGACAAGACGGTGATTGAGGAGCGCCTGAAACAGCGCAAAGGCCACTTCTTCAAACCGCAGATGCTGGTTTCGCAGTTCGCCACGCTGGAAGAGCCGGGCGAGCAGGAGCCGGATGTGCAGGCGATCGACATCAACCAGCCGCTGGACGGCGTGGTCGCCGACACGCTCGCCTGCATCAACCGTATCACCGCCCGCTAAGCGCGGGCCGTCGTCGGCGCCGTCAGGCGCCTACAGCTTCATGTAAGCCCGCACGCCGTCCAGGAACATCTGGGTCGACAGCATCACCAGAATCAGCCCCATCAACCGCTCCAGCGCGCTGACGCCTTTGCTGCCCAGCAGGCGCAGGAACAGATTCGACATCAGCAAAATGGCCGCGGAGAGGCCCCAGGCGATCAGCAGCGCCGCCACCAGATGGGGCAGCTGGTGCGGATACTGGTGCGACAGCAGCATCAGCGCCGCCAGAATCGACGGCCCGGCCACCAGCGGGATCGCCAGCGGCACCAGGAAGGGTTCTTCGCCGGCGGACAGGCCCGAACTGTTGCCCTCCTGAGACGGGAAAATCATCTTGATGGCGATCAGAAACAGAATGATGCCGCCGGAAATGGAGACGGTTTCGGTACGCAGGTTGAGGAACGCCAGAATTTTCTCGCCGGCGAACAGGAAAATCAGCATCAGCAGCAGGGCGATCAGCAGCTCGCGGATCAGCACCACCCGGCGCCTGCGCGGTTCCAGGTGCTTGAGCACCGACATGAAAATCGGCAGATTGCCCAGCGGGTCCATAATTAAAAACAGCAATACCGTAGCGGAAATCATCTCTGTCATGGTGACCTCGTGATCGGGAAAACGCCTCGGCCTTTCCGGCCGCGTCCTTGCCTATACCCTATGGATTTCAAATTGCAGCTAGGCGCCCAGCGATCGCATCCCCAAGAGCTTACTCAAGTAAGTGACTGGGGTATGACAAATCTGCCGGGAGCAGATTTGAACGCTGCTCGCAGCGGCCCCTTGGGGCGTGGCCCACGGATGGGCCACGTAACTACGTGCAGGTAACAACGCTGCAGTTTGAAAGACGACGGGTATATAAGAAGGATTGCTGAGAAATCCCCAGCCATCGAATAAATTCACTTTGCGCCCGCGCCGACATTTTGTAAGGTGAAGAGATATTGCACACAACTCGTTATCACCTACATAGCCCTTATCCGGGCGGGAAACAGATATTATGAAAAACGTTGGTTTCATCGGTTGGCGCGGAATGGTCGGCTCGGTTCTCATGCAACGCATGACGGAAGAGCGCGATTTCGACGCCATTCGCCCGGTCTTTTTCTCTACCTCGCAGCACGGTTCTGCCGCGCCGGCCTTCGGCGGCCAGCAGGGCACGCTGCAGGATGCGTATGACATCGACGCGCTGAGCGCGCTCGATATCATTATTACCTGTCAGGGCGGCGATTATACCAACGAAGTGTATCCTAAGCTGCGCGCCAGCGGTTGGCAGGGTTATTGGATCGACGCGGCCTCTTCGCTGCGCATGCAGGACGATGCCATCATCATCCTGGATCCGGTCAACCACGCGGTGATTCAGCAGGGCCTGGACAAAGGTATCAAAACCTTCGTCGGCGGCAACTGCACCGTCAGCCTGATGCTGATGTCGCTCGGCGGTCTGTTCGCCAACGATCTGGTGGAGTGGGCGTCGGTCGCCACCTACCAGGCGGCCTCCGGCGGCGGCGCGCGCCACATGCGCGAACTGCTGACCCAAATGGGCATGTTGCACGCCGACGTGGCGAAGGAGCTGCAGGACCCGGCCTCCGCCATTCTGGATATCGAGCGCAAGGTGACCGAGGCCACCCGCAGCGGCAAACTGCCGACCGATAACTTCGGCGTGCCGCTGGCCGGCAGCCTGATCCCGTGGATCGACAAGCAGCTCGACAACGGCCAGAGCCGTGAAGAGTGGAAGGGTCAGGCGGAAACCAACAAGATTCTGAACACCGGCAGCGTGATCCCGGTCGATGGTCTGTGCGTGCGCGTTGGCGCGCTGCGCTGCCACAGCCAGGCGTTCACCCTGAAGCTGAAAAAAGACGTGTCGCTGCCGGAAATCGAGCAGATGCTGGCGACGCACAATGACTGGGTGCGCGTGATCCCGAACGACCGTGAGCTGACCATGCGCGAACTGACGCCGGCGGCGGTGACCGGTACGCTGAATACGCCGGTCGGCCGTCTGCGCAAGCTGAATATGGGGCCGGAATACCTGTCGGCGTTCACCGTGGGCGACCAGCTGCTGTGGGGCGCGGCCGAGCCGCTGCGCCGCATGCTGCGTATCCTGTTGTAAACCCCACTCGCCAGTTCATCTGTAGTATTTCAAAGCCCGCTTATTGCGGGCTTTTTCATATGAGTTGGGTCATGTCGGTATTGTCTGAGTGTGGTTACAAGTTAACCTGTGCTGTGGTATTTATAAACGCATTGTCTACATAGTGCAGGTATAGGGATATGATCTCCAACGAAGGATTGCAGGTTGCGCTTTCACCCGTGCAGCTAGCGGCCGTGATATCGGATAGCACGGTCACAGAAGGGGAAACCTGGAGTAATCGGCTCATGGGGGCTGGGTTTGGCGGGGGGAGTCGTCGAACTTCTTGGGGCTGGGGTTATGTGCTATGCACCTGACCCAACATTGTTAACCAAAGTGGGATGCGTGGTCGTAGGCACTCACAGCATGGATAGCATAAAAACCGCTTAAAATCAGATCATTACCTGTCGATCATTTACGACAGATACTTACAAGTCGGCGGTTTTGCTGGCTCAGATGTTGGGGGCCGACGAGGATACGGCCTACAACGTCGGTTTAACGGTAGATATTGCCGTTCCGCTGGTGTTTGCAAGCGCTTTAGGCGTTGCGCGCGTGGCTGCCTTCGGGTGGGGCAACTAAAATTGCTTGAGCACGAGTCTATAGCCGGTGCCAAAGGAGGCGGGCACACCATTGCTAAGCATGTCGCTAAAAGCTCAGAGGAATTGTTGGAGCGCTTGGCAAAGAGCCCTGGTTTACAATCAGCCTCGGCGTTTACAGATTTACGTACTGCTGAATACGCAATTAGTCGGGCGTTGAGAGTGAATCACTCGCTTATTAAGCACTGGGCGCAACAGCCTGCTTCGGCCAACGTGCTTGAACTCACGTATCAGGCGGGTAAAGCGGTTGGTTTTGGCTACAGGCAAGGAGGCGCAATTCAATTAACGTCCAACAGTGTGCGAGTTGTCTTGCTAAAGAAGATTTACAACGGTAAGCCATATTACATTTTAACCGCTTACCCCATTATCAGATAAGGGACCCTATGGGCTTTTCAGTCGCTAATCTCGGTACACTTGTGCGTGTTTTTTTTGGGCAAGATTATGATTTATTTGGAGAGTCTGTAGAAGAGATCCTGGCCTCTTATCGGGAGACGGAAAATACCGCGACAGTGAGAAAAACCGTCGATGAAGCACGAGCGTTGCTGGCGCAATATCCTGGGGAACAACAGCTTGAACTTGCTGTTGCTGAACTTGCTGATGGGGAGTTTGCACCAGCGCCATGGGGATACACAGCGCGATCGTTTCTTGAGAAGGTGATCTCTGCTTTGGAATAGGCGATACCTGCTGCTTCTGTACTTTGTTGTAAACCCGCACTTCCTGGGGGCTGGCTGATTTCAGCCCCCTAAAGCCTCATTTTCCGCTTTTTTGTTCGCCGCGCACCGCGCCGGGCAACGTCACCGCAAGCCTCGTTTCACCGGGCTCCACCCCGCATATCTCCTCGTCGGCCGCCGCATGCAGAAGCCGCCGGGCTGGCAGTTTTCTTAATGAAGAATTTTCCTGAGCAATGCTGAGCAGTTTTTAACAGACATTGGCTATGCTTAAGGCATGGGCGAACAATTTTTCACCATGACTGAAATATTTCAAAAAATAAGCATAAAGAGCGAAATTCAGGTCGGCAAAGTAAAGATTGGTCAATAACCGACCGCAATCACGCTTTAGAGTCCGAATGCATTGCATGATGACCAAAACGGCCAAGGAATAACCAACAAGCCGTGCTTAGATCATGCTGTTAATCTAAGGAAGAAGACTATGCCTGTACTTTCCGATCGTGACGTGATTGATCAGATCATCTCCGGCCATTATGCCGATCCCTTTGCTCTGCTTGGCATGCATGCGACCGATAACGGTCTGCAGGTGCGTGCGCTACTGCCGGACGCCACCGAGGTTTGGCTGATTGAGCAGCAAACCGGCCGGCGGTTGGCACAGCTGAACTGCGACGACCCGCGCGGCTTCTTCAGCGCCGTAGTGCCGCGGCGCAAAAATCCTTTCCGCTATCAGCTGCAGGTCAGCTGGCGCGATCACCAACAGACTGTCGACGATCCCTACCGGTTCGGCCCGCTGTTGCAGGACATCGACAGCTGGCTGCTGGCCGAGGGCACGCACCTGCGCCCCTATGAACGCCTGGGGGCTCACCTCGCCACGCTGGATGGCGTCGACGGCGTCAGCTTTGCCGTTTGGGCGCCTAACGCCCAGCGCGTCTCGGTGGTGGGGGAGTTCAACTTCTGGGACGGCCGCCGCCATCCGATGCGTCTGCGGCGTGAAAACGGCATCTGGGAGCTGTTCCTGCCCGGCGTGCGGGCCGGCCAGCTGTACAAATATGAAATCGTCGATTGCTACGGCAATACCCAGCTGAAAGCCGATCCTTACGCCTTCGAGGCGCAGATGCGCCCGGACACCGCCTCGCTGGTGGCGCCGCTGCCGGAGGTGGTGCCGTCGACGCAGGCGCGCCGCCGCGCCAACGATTTTGACCAGCCGATCGCCATCTACGAGGTGCATCTCGGCTCATGGCGTCGCCACACCGACAACCACTTCTGGCTCAGCTACGGCGAGCTGGCGGTGCAGCTTATCGACTATGTGAAGGACATGGGATTCACCCATATCGAGCTGCTGCCGATCAACGAGCACCCGTTCGACGGCAGCTGGGGCTATCAGCCGCTGGGGCTGTATGCGCCGACCCGGCGCTTCGGCACGCCGGCCGATTTCAGGGCGTTCGTGGCGGCGGCGCATGAGGCGGGCATCAACGTGATCCTCGACTGGGTGCCGGGGCACTTCCCCAGCGACGCCTACGGCCTGGCGAACTTCGACGGCACGGCGCTGTACGAATACGCCGATCCGCGCGAGGGCTACCATCAGGACTGGAATACGCTGATTTACAACTACGGTCGCCACGAGGTGCGCAACTACCTGGCGGGCAACGCGCTGTATTGGCTGGAGCGCTTCGGCATCGACGCGCTGCGGGTGGATGCGGTGGCGTCGATGATCTATCGCGACTACAGCCGCGCCGACGGCGAATGGGTGCCGAATTACTACGGCGGCAACGAGAATCTGGAGGCCATCGCCTTCCTGCGTTATACCAACCAGACTATCGGCCAGGCGCAGCCGGGCGCGGTGACGTTGGCGGAGGAGTCCACCGACTACCCCGGCGTCACCCTGCCGCCGGACGCCAACGGTCTGGGGTTCCACTACAAATGGAACCTCGGCTGGATGCACGACACGCTCAATTACATGAAGTGCGATCCGGTGCACCGCAAGTATCACCACAACCAGATGACCTTCGGCATGCTGTACGCCTATACCGAGAACTTCGTGTTGCCTATCTCGCACGATGAAGTGGTGCACGGCAAAAAATCGGTCCTCGACCGTATGCCGGGCGACGCCTGGCAGAAATTCGCCAACCTGCGCGCCTATTACGGCTTTATGTGGGCGCATCCGGGCAAGAAGCTGCTGTTTATGGGCTGCGAATTCGCACAGGGGCGCGAGTGGAATTTCGATACCAGCCTCGACTGGCATTTATTGGAAGGGCTGGATAACTGGCATAACGGCGTGCAGCGACTGGTACGCGATCTAAACCACTGCTACCGGCAGCAGGCGCCGCTGTACGAGCGCGACTACCGCCCGGACGGCTTCGAGTGGCTGGTGGTCGACGATCACGACAACTCGGTGTTCGCGTTCGCGCGCTACGATTCGCAGGGCAATGAGCTGATCGCCATCAGCAACTTTACCCCGGTGCCGCGCTACCGCTACCGCATCGGCCTCTCCCGCGCCGGCGACTATCACGAGATCCTCAATACCGATTCGCACCACTATCACGGCAGCAACGCCGGCAATCAGGGGCGGGTCTCTTCCGAAGCGGTCGGCAGCCACGGCCGCGACTTTTCCATCTGCGTGACGCTGCCGCCGCTGGCGACCATTTATCTGCTGCGGGAGGCACCATGACGGAGCTGACGGCCGGCCGCGCCGCGCCGCTGGGCGCGCATTACGACGGCGAAGGCATCAACTTTACCCTGTACTCGGCGCATGCCGAGCGGGTGGAGCTGTGCCTGTTCGACGGCCAGCAGCGTGAGGTGCGCCTGCCGCTGCCGGCGCGCAGCGGCGATATCTGGCATGGCTATTTGCCGGGCGGCAAGCCGGGACAACGTTACGGTTACCGGGTCTACGGCCCGTTCGACCCGGCGAACGGACAGCGGTTCAACCCCAACAAGCTGGCGCTCGATCCGGCCGCGCGCGCGGTGGAAGGGCCGGTGGCGGACCACCCGCACCTGCACGGCGGTTACGATCGGCCGGATCCGCACGACAGCGCCGAGCTGATGCCGAAATGCGTGGTGGTGGACCAATGCTACGACTGGCAGGACGATCGCCCGCCCGCCACGCCCTGGGGGCAGACGGTGATTTACGAAGCGCACGTACGCGGCCTGACGCTGCTGCACCCGAAGCTTCCGCCGGCGCTGCGCGGCAGCTTCGCCGCGCTGGGGCACCCGGTGATGATCGCCCACTTCAAACGCCTCGGCATCACCGCGCTGGAACTGCTGCCGGTGCAGCAACATACCTCCGAACCGCGTCTGCAGCGGCTGGGGCTGATCAACTACTGGGGCTATAACGTGCTGGCGCCCTATGCGCCGGACAACCGCTACGCCAGCCTGAGCACCGACGGCACGCCGCTGAACGAATTTCGCGACGCGGTCAAGGCGCTGCACCAAGCCGGCATCGAGGTGATCCTCGACGTGGTGTTCAACCACAGCGCCGAGCTGGATATGGACGGGCCGATGCTGTCGCTGAGCGGCATCGACAACCAGAGCTACTACTGGCTGACGCCGGAAGGGGACTACGTCAACGACACCGGCTGCGGCAATACCCTGCGGCTCGATCAGCCGCAGGGCGTGGCCTGGGTGATGGACTGCCTGCATTTTTGGGTGCGGGAGTGCCATGTCGACGGCTTCCGCTTCGATCTGGGCAGTGTGCTCGGCCGCACGCCGGGATTCGATCGCGATGCGCCGCTGTTCCAGGCGATGCTGGCGGACGATGTGCTGTCGCGCTGCAAGCTGATTGCCGAACCCTGGGACGTTGGCCCCGGCGGCTATCAGGTGGGGGCGTTTCCCGGCCGCTTCGCCGAATGGAACGACCATTACCGCGACGACATGCGTCGTTTCTGGCTGCAGAGCGGCGTGTCGCTCGGCCAGTTCGCCCGGCGTTTTGCCGCCTCCAGCGATGTGTACAACCAGCGCGGGCGAGCGCCTTACGCCACCGTCAACATGCTGACCGCCCATGACGGTTTTACCCTGCAGGACGTGGTCAGCTACAACGAGAAACACAATCAGCCGAACGGCGAAGGCAACCGCGACGGTAGCGATCGCAATTTCAGCAACAACCACGGCGTGGAAGGCCTGGTCGCCGACGACGCCATTGTGCAACGCCGCAGGGCCAGCCAGCGGGCGATGCTTGCCACGCTGTTGCTGTCCCAGGGAACGCCGATGCTGCTGGCCGGCGATGAACAGGGACACAGCCAGCAGGGGAACAACAACGCCTATTGCCAGGACAACGCCACCACCTGGCTCGACTGGTCCACGGCGGATGACGCGCTGACCGATTACGTCGCGGCGCTGATCGCGCTGCGCCGTCGGATCCCCGCGTTGCAACAGGACCGCTGGTGGCAGCAGGACGACGGCAGCGTGCAGTGGCTGAACGCACAAGGGCAGGTGCTCGACGCGCAGCAGTGGGAGCAAGGCGATCTGTTCATGCAGATCCTGCTGTCGCAGCGCTGGCTGCTGCTGGTCAACGCCACGCCGCAAACGGTGGAGATGAGGTTGCCGGAAGGCGATTGGCAGGTTGTCGCTCCGTTCACTCAGGAAGACTCACGGGCGGTGTTACCCGCCTGGCACCAGGACGCGCGCTCGCTTTGCGTTCTGGTACGGAAATAATAAAAGGAGTCCGCTATGGTTAGGTTTGAAAATAAAGACCCCCTGATGTTGGCGCGCCAGCTGCCGATTAAATCCGTAGCGCTGATCCTGGCCGGCGGCCGCGGCTCGCGCCTGAAAGATTTGACCTCCACCCGCGCCAAGCCCGCCGTCCACTTTGGCGGCAAATTCCGCATCATCGATTTCGCCCTGTCGAACTGCCTGAACTCCGGCATCCGCCGCATCGGCGTGATCACCCAATACCAGTCGCACACGCTGGTGCAGCACATTCAGCGCGGCTGGTCGTTCCTCAACGAAGAGATGAACGAGTTCGTCGACCTGCTGCCGGCCCAGCAGCGCCTCAGCACCGAACATTGGTACAAAGGCACCGCCGACGCGGTCTACCAGAACCTGGACATCATCCGCCGCTATGAGGCCGAATACGTGGTGATCCTGGCGGGCGACCATATCTACATGATGGATTATTCGCGCATGCTGATCGACCACGTCGAGAAGGGGGCCCAGTGCACCGTGGCCTGCCTGCCGGTGCCGCGCAGCGAAGCCGGCGAATTCGGCGTGATGAAGGTGGATGAAAGCGACCGCATCATCGAGTTCCTGGAGAAACCCGCCGATCCGCCGGCGATGCCGGGCAACCCGGATATGTCGCTGGCCAGCATGGGCATCTATATTTTTAATGCCGCCTACCTGTTCCAGCTATTGGAAGAGGATATGTCGACCCCCGGCTCCAGCCACGATTTCGGCAAGGATCTGATCCCGAAAATCACCGCGCAACAGGCGGCGTGGGCGCATCCGTTTACCTTGTCCTGCGTGACTTCCAACCCCGATCTGCCGCCGTACTGGCGCGACGTAGGCACGCTGGACGCCTACTGGCGCGCCAACCTCGATCTGGCGTCGGTGACGCCGGAGCTGGACATGTACGACCGCGCCTGGCCGATCCGCACCCACATGGAGCCGCTGCCGCCGGCCAAGTTCGTGCAGGATCGCTCCGGCAGCCACGGCATGACCATGAACTCGCTGGTGTCCGGCGGTTGCATCGTGTCCGGGTCGGTGGTGGTGCATTCGGTGCTGTTCCCGCGCGTGCGAGTGAACTCGTTCTGCACCATCGACTCTACCGTATTGTTGCCGGACGTGAACGTCGGCCGTTCCTGCCGCCTGCGGCGCTGCATCATCGACCGCGCCTGCCACATTCCGGAGGGCATGGTGATCGGGGAAAACGCCGATGAGGACAGCAAGCGCTTTTATCGCTCGGAAGGCGGCATCGTGCTGGTGACGCGCGAAATGTTGTCAAAATTGTGAGTTAACGTGGGCGGCAGAACGATAGTCTGCCGCCTGATGAACGGTTCGATGGCTTGCGCAACGCGGCACGCATAACAGCGGCAAGCCTGCTTTATTTATTTCTTATCCAGAGGCCTTTGGCCGACTTTCAGGAGTGATAATGCAGGTCTTACACGTATGTTCTGAAATGTTCCCCCTGCTGAAAACGGGCGGACTCGCAGACGTGGTTGGCGCGTTGCCGGCGGCGCAAATCGCCGAAGGCGCCGATGTTCGGGTGCTATTGCCCGCTTTCCCTGACGTACGCAACGGCATTCCGGACACCGTGCTGGTGGCGGAAATCGACTCGTTCGCCGGCCGGGTCGGCCTGCGTTACGGCACCTACCATGGCGTGGGCATCTATCTCATCGATGCCCCCTGGCTGTATGACCGGCCGGGTAGCCCGTACCACGATCAATCCATGTATGCCTACCCCGATAACCACCGCCGCTTTGCGCTGCTGGGCTGGATGGCCTGCGAGCTGGCCAAGGGGCTGGATCGCTACTGGCGACCGCAGCTGGTGCACGCTCACGACTGGCACGCCGGCCTGACCTGCGCCTATCTGGCCGCCAACGGCCACCCGGCGCGCTCGGTATTCACGGTGCACAACCTGGCCTATCAGGGGCTGTTCTCTGCCCATCACGTGACCGAGCTGTGGCTGCCGGCGTCGTTTTACGACGTTTATGGCCTGGAGTTCTACGGCCAGATGTCGTTCCTCAAGGCCGGGCTGTTTTATGCCGACCACGTGACCGCCGTCAGCCCGACCTATGCGCGCGAGATCACCCGGCCGGAGTTCGGCTATGGCATGGAGGGGCTGCTGCAGGAACGGCAGCGGCAGGGCAGGCTGAGCGGCATCCTCAACGGGGTGGACGACAAGATTTGGGATCCGGCCCACGACCCGCGGCTGAGTACCCACTACGACGCCGACGATCTGAAAAGCAAGGTCAAAAACAAGCTGCATCTGCAAAAGGCCATGGGGCTGAAGGTGGACGAATCGCTGCCGGTGTTCGCAGTAGTGAGCCGTTTGACCAGCCAAAAAGGTCTGGACCTGGTGCTGCAGGCATTGCCTGAACTGCTGGCGCAGGGCGGGCAGCTGGCGCTGCTGGGCGCCGGCGATGCGGTGCTGCAACAGGCGTTTCTGGCCGCCGCCGCCGACTATCCCGAGCAGGTTGGGGTGCAGATCGGCTATCACGAATCCTTCTCCCACCGCATCATCGGCGGCGCCGACGTGATTCTGGTGCCGAGCCGCTTCGAGCCCTGCGGCCTGACGCAGCTCTACGGCCTGAAATACGGCACGCTGCCGCTGGTGCGCCGCACCGGCGGGCTGGCAGACACGGTGGTGGACTGCGCGCTGGAAAATCTGGCCGACGGCACCGCCAGCGGCTTCGTGTTCGACGATTGCGATGCCGTCGCGCTGGGCAACGCCATCCGCCGCGCCATGGTGCTGTGGAGCCGGCCGAAACACTGGCGCCACGTTCAGCGCCACGCCATGAGCGTGGACTTCGGCTGGCCGGTGGCGGCGAAAGAGTATCTGTCGCTTTATCAACGTTTGTAGCCCGCGTTTCGCGTCGTGGGTTGACGCGCGGCGGGCAGCCGTTTGGGTTGATTGTCGGGGCGCGGCGTACCGCGTCCATGTTCAGCGGGGCCAGCTATTCCGCGGCGAATGGCTGGGCTCCCTAAAAGGGATCAAAAAGCCATGACTTCACCGTTTAGTTACACCTCACCTACGGTCAGTGTGGAAGCGCTGAAACACTCCATCGCCTATAAGCTGATGTTTATCGTCGGCAAGGATCCGGCCATCGCCAACCGGCACGACTGGCTGAACGCCGTGCTGTTCGCGGTGCGCGATCGCATGGTTGAACGCTGGCTGCGCTCCAACCGCGCCCAGCTGTCGCAGGACGTACGGCAGGTGTATTACCTGTCGATGGAGTTCCTGATCGGCCGCACCCTGTCGAACGCGCTGCTGTCGATGGGCATCTATCAGGACATCGACAACGCGCTGAACGAAATGGGGTTGAGCCTGGGTGAACTGCTGGAAGAAGAGAACGACCCAGGCCTCGGCAACGGCGGTCTGGGGCGCCTGGCGGCCTGCTTCCTCGATTCGCTGGCGACGCTGGCGCTGCCGGGGCGCGGCTACGGCATTCGCTACGAGTACGGCATGTTCAAGCAGAACATCGTCAACGGCCAGCAGATGGAGTCGCCGGACTATTGGCTGGAGTACGGCAATCCGTGGGAGTTTCCGCGCCACAACACCCGCTACAAGGTGCGCTTCGGCGGCCGCGTGCAGCAGGAGGGCGCCAAGGCACGCTGGCTGGAGACCGAAGAGATCGTGGCCATCGCCTACGATCAGGTGATCCCCGGTTTCGACACCGACGCCACCAACACCCTGCGGCTGTGGGGCGCGCAGGCCAGTAACGAGATCAACCTCGGCAAATTCAACCAGGGCGATTATTTCGCCGCGGTGGAGGATAAAAACCACTCGGAGAACGTGTCGCGCGTGCTGTATCCGGACGACTCGACCTCCTCCGGGCGCGAGCTGCGGCTGCGGCAGGAGTATTTCCTGGTGTCGGCCACGGTGCAGGACATCCTCAACCGCCATTGGCTGATGCACAAAACCTTCGACAACCTGGCGGACAAGATCGCCATTCACCTCAACGACACTCACCCGGTGCTGTCGATTCCCGAACTGATGCACCGGCTGATCGACGAGCACAAATTCAAGTGGCTCGACGCCTGGGAAGTGGTGGAGCAGGTGTTTTCCTACACCAACCACACGCTGATGAGCGAGGCGCTGGAAACCTGGCCGCTGGACATGATAGGGCGCATCTTGCCGCGCCATCTGCAGCTGATTTTCGAAATCAACGATCACTTCCTCAAGATGGTGCAGGAAGTGGCGCCGGGCGACAACGACCTGCTGGCGCGGGTCTCGATCATCGATGAAACCAACGGCCGCCGGGTGCGCATGGCGTGGCTGGCAGTGGTGGCCAGCCACAAGGTCAACGGCGTTTCCGCCCTGCATTCCGAGCTGATGGTGCAGTCGCTGTTCGCCGACTTCGCCCGGCTGTTCCCCAATCGTTTCTGCAACAAAACCAACGGGGTGACGCCGCGCCGTTGGCTGGCGCTGGCCAACCCGCCGCTGGCGGCGGTGCTGGACGACTGCATTGGGCAAACCTGGCGCACCGATCTCAGCCAGCTGAGCGAGATCAAGGCCAACGTCGATTACCCGAGTTTCCTGCAGGCAGTGCAGCGCGCCAAGCGGCAGAACAAGGAGCGGCTGGCGCTGTACATCGCCAAAACGCTCAACGTGGTGGTCAACCCGGATGCGCTGTTCGACGTGCAGATCAAGCGCATCCACGAGTACAAACGGCAGCTGCTCAACGTGTTGCACGTCATCACGCTGTATAACCGCCTGCTGGACGATCCGGAGATCGAGCGCGTGCCGCGGGTGGTGATCTTCGCCGGCAAGGCGGCCTCGGCCTACTATGCCGCCAAGCAGATCATCCGCTTGATCAACGACGTGGCCAAAGTGATCAACAACGATCCGCGCGTGCATACCCAGCTGAAGGTGGTGTTCATTCCGAACTACGGCGTCAGCCTGGCGCAGATCATTATCCCGGCGGCGGATCTGTCGGAACAGATCTCGCTGGCGGGCACCGAAGCCTCAGGCACCAGCAACATGAAGTTTGCGCTGAACGGCGCGCTGACCATCGGTACGCTGGACGGCGCCAACGT
Source organism: Serratia sp. SSNIH1 (assembly GCF_002935055.1). Taxonomy (NCBI): domain Bacteria; kingdom Pseudomonadati; phylum Pseudomonadota; class Gammaproteobacteria; order Enterobacterales; family Yersiniaceae; genus Serratia; species Serratia sp. SSNIH1. The sequence goes on along the minus strand of NZ_CP026383.1, from coordinate 175,330 downwards.
CGAGATGCGCGAGCACGTGGGGGAGGAGAACATCTTTATCTTCGGCAATACCGCCGAACAGGTGGAGGAACTGCGCCGCAACGGTTACAACCCGCATCAATACTACGAGCAGGATCCCGAGCTGCACCAGGCGCTGACGCAGATCGCCACCGGCGTCTTCAGCCCGGACGAACCGAAGCGCTACAGCAACCTGTTCGACTCGTTGGTGAACCTGGGGGATCACTACCAGCTGCTGGCAGATTACCGCAGCTATGTGGATACGCAGGACAAGGTGGACGAGGTGTATCTCAATCAGGACGAGTGGACGCGGCGCGCGGTGCTGAATATTGCCAACATGGGCTACTTCTCCTCCGATCGCACCATTCAGGAATACGCGGACGAAATCTGGCACATTCAGCCGGTGAAGCTGTAAGACGGAAGAGAAAGCGCAAAGAAAAGGGCCGGATAACCGGCCCTTTTTTCGTTACGCTGCGGCTCAGGAAGCCAGAGACAGCGCTTTCGTTTTCGCGTGTTCCGCCAGCCAGGCTTTCACCCGCGCCTGCTGCGCTTCGTCCAGCCACATGCCCAGCTTGGTGCGGCGCCAGATGGCGTCGTCCAGCTCTACGACCCACTCTTTGTCGGTCAGGTAGCGCAGTTCGGCTTCATACAGACCGTGGCCGAAATCTTCGCCCAGATCGCCGAGGCCGTTGGCACCGGCCAGGATCAGCTCGCTCTGGCTGCCGTAGGTGCGGGCATAGCGGCGCGCCAGGGCTTCCGGCAGCCAGCCGTGCGCACGGCGCAGTTTGGCTGCGTAGCCGTCGCGATCGCCGCCGATGTCACCGCCTGGCAGCGTGGCGTTTTTGGTCCACGCCGGGCCGCAGCCTGGGTAGTAGTGGGCCAGTTTTTCCATCGCGTGCTCGGCCAGCTTGCGGTAGGTGGTCAGCTTGCCGCCGAAGACCGACAGCAGCGGTGCCTTGCCTTGCTCGTCGTGCACGTCCAGCGTGTAATCGCGGGTGATCGCCTGCGGCGAATCGGATTCGTCGTCGCACAGCGGACGCACGCCGGAGTATGTCCAGACGATGTCGTCTCGGCCCAGCTGCTTCTTGAAGTGATCGTTGTACACTTTCAGCAGATAAGCGATTTCGTTCTCGTCGATCTTCACGTCCTTCGGATCGCCTTTGTACTCCACGTCGGTGGTGCCGATGATGGAGAACTCGTCATTCCACGGGATCACGAACACGATGCGGTGGTCTTCGTTCTGCAGAATGTAAGACTGCGGCTGATCGTGCACGCGCGGCACCACGATGTGGCTGCCTTTGATCAGGCGGATGCCGTAAGGCGATTTCAGCTTCAGGCCGTCGTCGAAGAAGTTTTTCACCCACGGGCCGGTGGCGTTCACCAGGCCTTTGGCGCGCCAGGTGAAGGTTTTGCCGCTGTCGATATCGACCGCTTCCACCATCCACAGGCCGTTTTCACGCCATGCGCGGGTCACTTTGGTGCGGGTGCGCACTTCGCCGCCGCGTTTTTCGACTTCCTGCGCGTTCAGCACCACCAGGCGAGCATCGTCGACCCAGCAGTCGGAATATTCGAAACCGCGCTTCAGTTCAGGCTTCAGCACCGATTCTGGTCCAAAGCGCAAGCCCTTGCTGCCCGGCAGGCTGGTGCGTTTGCCCAGGTGATCGTACAGGAACAGGCCGATACGGATCATCCAGGCCGGACGCAGGTGCGGCTGGTGCGGCAGGCGGAAACGCATCGGGAACGCGATGTGTGGCGCCAGCTTCAGCAGCACTTCACGCTCGGCCAGCGCTTCGCTCACCAGACGGAATTCGTAGTGTTCCAGGTAGCGCAGGCCACCGTGGATCAGTTTGGAACTGGCGGAAGACGTAGCACAGGCCAAGTCTTGCGCTTCCAGTAGCAGTACCGACAGCCCGCGCCCGGCAGCATCCGCCGCGATGCCGGCACCGTTGATGCCGCCACCGATAACGATCAAGTCTTTGGTTTCCACGTCATCTTCCTCCAGATGTTCGAAATAGCTCTTTCGTGTTCGTTTTCGCTCATGATTGTAATCAAAAACCAACAAGCAAGCCAAGACTTAACCAAACAAAAACATTTAGGCGTGATAGAGGTAACAGTTTGGTGATGATAGTCACATAAATGATATGGATATGGCGCGAGCGCGCAAACGGCTGTCGATGAAGAGGGGCGGGGGGGTAGGAAACGGGGCGGCGGCGCGCCCCGCAGGTTAACAGCGGATCAGCACAGCTCCAGCTGCACGTCGTACTGCTCGATGATTTTCATCACGCTCGGCGGCGGTAACTGGTCGGTAAACAGGTAGTCGATCAGATTCATGTTGCCCAGGTTGACCATGGCGTTGCGGCCGAATTTGGAGTGGTCGGTAACCAGCATCACGCAGCGGGAATTTTCGATAATCGCGCGTTTGGTGCGCACTTCGTGATAGTCGAATTCGAGCAGCGAGCCGTCCATATCGATGCCGCTGATGCCGAGAATGCCGTAATCGAGGCGGAATTGAGAGATGAAGTCCAGGGTGGCTTCGCCCATGATGCCGCCGTCGCGGGTGCGCACTTCGCCGCCGGCCAGGATCAGACGGAAGTCTTCCTTGGCGGTCAGCAGGGTGGCGACGTTGAGGTTGTTGGTGACCACGCGCAGGTTCTTGTGGTTCATCAGCGCATGGGCCACCGCTTCCGGCGTGGTGCCGATATCGATGAACAGCGTGGCGCCGTCCGGGATCTGGCTGGCGACGCGCTGCGCGATGCGGGCTTTCTCTTCCGACCACATCACCTTGCGATCGTTATAAGCAGCGTTGACCGAGCTGGAAGGCAGCGCCGCGCCGCCGTGGTGACGCTGGATCTTGTTCTGGTCGGCCAGGTCATTCAAATCGCGGCGAATCGTTTGCGGGCTGACGTCAAAATGTTCCACCAGCTCTTCCGTGCTGACGTAACCCTGCAGGCGCACCAGCTCGATAATTGCGTCATGACGCTGTGTTTGCTTCACGATAATCCCCTAAAACGCCCGCTATGCCCGCTGGGCACAGCTCCCGGCTGTTATTGTTCGTTGTGCGCGCGATGACGCGTATCCCAAAATGCCATCAATAACCCTAACACTAAACCGGCTACGTGTGCCGCGTTGGCGATCGACATTCCTAAAATATCGAAATATCCGGCCACCAACCACAGCACCGAGAACACCATCAGCCCGCGCGGCAGCATCAGGCCGCGCTCCGGCGCCCGTTCACCCGTCAGCCACACATAGCCCATCAGCGCATAGACCACGCCCGACAGCCCGCCGAACAGCGCGCCGCTGAACAGCGATTGCGCCCAGCCGCTGAAGAAGGCCGACACCACCGCCAGCACGAACAGCTTGCCGGCGCCGAGGCGTTTTTCCATCTGGCCGCCGAGATACCACCACCACATCAGGTTAAACAGGATATGCAGCAGGGAGAAATGCAGGAACGCATGGCTGACCCAGCGCCACAGCTGCGTGTATTGGCTGCTGTCCTGCGGCCAGGAGAGCCAGTACATCACGGTGTCGTCGCCCAGCGCCTGCATCAGGATGTAGACCGCGATGCACAGTACCATCACGCCGAGCGTCAGCGGCCCGGCCTTGCTGCGCAGGGTGTGCAGGTAGGATTCGCTCTGATAGTGCAGGCCGGCGTCGGTATGGCCGGTCTGCCAGCTGGCGGCCTGATAACGGCGGTTGAGCGGATCGACCAGAAGCTGCTGCAGCTCGTGTTGCACCTGTTCGAGGTGGCCGTCGTCGGCCAGCCAGATTTCCGCCGCCTCGCCGCTGTTGCGCAGCTCAAGCCGGATGCCCTGGGTCGCCATATAGTCGACAAAGGCCAGCGCCAGGCGCGGGTTGGATATGGCGATTACTCTAACCATTGCTCTTCCGTCGTAAGTGAATGATTTTGGCCGCGGCTTGCTCGTCGGCGACCCTGACGGCCGATTATAACGTCGAAATCCTGAGCGCTGGCAAACGGATCTGCGAAAAACCCGCGAAAACGCGCATAAAAATGAAGGGGAAGCCCGCCGATGCGCGGCGGGCGGCGGGGATCAGGCAGAGGTTTCCACGTCTTGCGGATACTGACGGGCCCAGGCCTCGAAGCCGCCGTCGATGCTGTAGACCGCGTCGAACCCCTGGTGCAGCAGGTACTGCGCCGCGCTGCGGCTGCTGTTACCGTGGTAGCACATCACCATCACCGGCCGCTCGAAGTCGTTTTGTTGCATAAAGGCCGACAGGGTGGCGTTGGTGAGATGAAAGGCGCCTGGCGTATGCCCGGCTTCAAAACTTTGCGGATCGCGGATGTCGACCAGGGCGGCGCTGCCCTCTTTCCAGCGGGTGTACGCCTGCTCAACGTTGATCGCTTCGAACTGTTCCATACTGCTGACTGCCTCGTAATTGGGGGACGCCGCTATTGTAACCAACTCTGCGGCGTTTAAGACCAGAGCAAGGGTATGGTTTTGTCACACCAGCAGCACTTCAACGCCTTGCTGACGCAGTTGCTTAACGATCGCCGGATCGGCGGCCCGGCCAGTGATCACCATGGCGATTTGCTCGGTGCGGCTAAATAGCATGCCGGCGCGTTGGCCGACTTTACTGCTGTCAACCAGCACAACCAGTTTACCGACGTAGTTGAGCATCTTTTGCTCCGCCATGGCGGTCAGCATATCCGTTTTATACAAACCCTCGGCGGTAAGGCCGATACCGCTGGTGAACATCCAGTGCCCGGCGTACAGGGTTGCGTCGCCTTCCTGAGGCGCCAGAGTAATCGACTGGGTTTTGTTGTACTGGCCTCCCATGATCACCACGCTGTCGTGTTCCTGATCGATCAGGTAATTGGCCAGCGGCAGATAATTGGTGATCACCTGAACCGGCTTGCCGCAAATTTCACGGCCCAACAGAAATGCGGTGGAGCCGCAGTTGATCACCACGCTTTCACCCGGCTGACAGAGCTGTGCCGCGGCCGCCGCAATGCGCATTTTTTCATCGAGGTGCTGGGTTTGGTGGATATTGAGCGGCGTCCAGGCCGGGCGCGGAGTTTGCGTGGCTTCGGCGCCGTTGCGTACTTTGCGCAATTTGCCGATTTCATTCAGCTTGTTGATGTCCCGGCGCGCGGTGGCCGGAGAGATGTCAAACGCCGCGATCACGTCCGCCACGGAGATTTGCCCCTTGCGCTGCAAGAGATCGAGAATAGCGTTGTGGCGTTGGGACTCTGTCATGCGGGCTCCGTGGAGAGAAAAAACGTCGTTGCCTTCGATTATATGCGCGCCGTTTGACGATTTGAATCATTGCCGTTCAAAAGCGCGCATCCGTATGCAACACCGATTGATTACAAGAAAGACTTGAAGGGCAGGTCGGGTTCCTGGATGAAACAATCATCGAACCCGCGCGGGTAGTGATATTCCAGATTGTCTTTGTCCTGCGGCCAGATGAACTTGCCGCCAACCTGCCAGATAAACGGTTTGAAACCGTACTTGAGCCGGTCCTTTTTCATATCCCACAACACGCGGATCTCCTGCGGATCTGCCTGGAAATTAGACCAAATATCGTGGTGGAAGGGGATCACGACCTTGGCGTTCAGCGATTCCGCCATGCGCAAGATGTCTGCGCTGGTCATCTTGTCAGTAATTCCGCGCGGGTTCTCGCCGTAGGAGCCGAGGGCGACATCGATCTGATGATCGTTGCCGTGCTTGGCGTAATAGTTGGAGTAGTGGGAATCGCCGCTGTGATAAAGGTTGCCGCCCGGCGTTTTGAACAGGTAGTTGACCGCCCGCAGGTCCATGCCGTCCGGTAGAACGCCCGCCGCTTTTTGTTCCACCGGCAATGTGATGAGTGCCGTGCGATCGAAGGCGTCCAGCGCATGAATTTCAATGTCTTTGATTTTTATCACGTCGCCAGGTTTGACGGTGATGCAGCGCGCCGGCGGCACGCCCCAGCCGATCCAGATATCCACGCAGCTTTTCGGCCCGATAAACGGGACGGTGTCTGGACAGTTCTGCAACACTGCCGCCGCGACGTTCACATCGATATGATCGTTGTGATCGTGCGTGGCCAACACGGCGTCGAGCTGAGTGATGGCGAACGGGTCGAGTACGAATGGGGTGGTGCGCAGGTTCGGCTGTAACTTCCGCACTCCGGCCATGCGCTGCATTTGGTGGCCGGTTTTCATCAGCGGGTTGCCGTGACTCTGCTTGCCGGTGCCGCACCAGAAATCGACGCACAGGTTGGCGCCTTCTTCGGACTTGAGCCAGATGCCGGTGCAGCCCAGCCACCACATGGCGAAAGTACCGGGCGCGACGTTCTCCTGCTCTATCTCTTCGTTCAGCCAGGTGCCCCATTCGGGAAAGGTGTTCAATATCCAGGACTCGCGGGTGATGTCGTTGACTTTACTCATGGGTCTTTCCTCGTTGGTGGTGATAATAAAATCATAAATAATCATTTAAAGATTTTATGTGATTTGTTTTGATCGAATTTAGCACCGTTTTTTTCCACTGACAACGATCGAAATACACGTAAACGCCGCCGAATTTACGCGCTGCGCCGGCGTTCTCTCTCCTTTTCGTTTGATTAACTGCTATTAAATTCAATGGGTAATAAAGTGTGAGTCGTCTAATTCATTGAATGTTAGTGGAATTGATTTTTAACTTGCGAGGTTGTTCACAAATAATCATTTGTGATCTTTTTGTGATTTATTGTGATTGGTATGGTGAAGGCGTTACCTGCATGCCAACCTTTTCGGGAGAGCCGTATGGAAACTCTTTACACCATCTTCACCGTCTTTTTTAACCAGGTGATGACCAATGCACCGCTGCTGTTGGGGTTGGTTACGCTGTTGGGTTACACGTTGCTGCGCAAAAGCGCGGCGGTCATTATCAAAGGCACGATCAAAACCATTATCGGTTTCATGTTGCTGCAAGCCGGTTCCGGCATCCTGACCGGCACGTTCAAACCCGTTGTGGCGAAGTTGTCCGAGGTATACGGCATCAACGGGGCGATTTCAGATACCTATGCCTCGATGATGGCCACCATCGAACGTATGGGGGACGCCTACAGCTGGGTCGGCTACGCGGTCTTGCTGGCATTGGCGCTGAACATTCTCTACGTACTGCTGCGGCGTATTACCGGCATCCGCACCATCATGCTCACCGGCCACATCATGTTTCAGCAGGTTGGGCTGATCGCGGTATTTTTCTACATTCTGGGTTACGGCATGTGGACGACGGTATTGTGCAGCGCGCTCTTGGCTTCACTGTACTGGGGCATCACCTCCAACATGATGTTCAAACCGACGCAGGCGGTAACGGAAAACAGCGGTTTCTCGATCGGGCATCAACAGCAGTTCGCGTCGTGGCTGGCATACAAGGCCGCACCGTATCTCGGTAAAAAAGAGGACAGCGTGGAAGATCTGAAGCTGCCCGGGTGGCTGAACATTTTCCATGACAACATCGTGTCCACCGCCATCGTGATGACGCTGTTTTTCGGCATCATTCTGTGCTCGTTCGGCTTGGACACTCTGCAGGCGATGGCCGGTAAAATTCACTGGAGCATCTATATCCTGCAAACCGGGCTGATGTTCGCGGTGGCGATTTTCATCATCGTGCAGGGTGTGCGTATGTTCGTCGCCGAATTGACCGAGGCCTTTAACGGCATTTCCCAACGTCTGATCCCCGGCGCGGTACTGGCCATCGACTGTGCCGCCATTTATAGCTTCGCGCCCAACGCCGTGGTGTGGGGTTTTATGTGGGGCACCATCGGCCAACTGATCGCCGTCGGCATACTGTTAGCGCTTGGCTCTTCCATCATGATTATTCCCGGTTTCATTCCCATGTTCTTTTCTAACGCCACCATCGGCGTATTCGCTAACCACTTTGGTGGCTGGCGCGCGGCGATGAAGATCTGTCTGGTAATGGGAATGATAGAGATCTTCGGCTGCGTGTGGGCCATCAAACTGACCGGGCTAAGCGCCTGGATGGGCATGGCGGACTGGTCGATTCTGGCGCCGCCGCTGATGCAAGGGCTGAGTTTGGGCCTGTGGTTTATGGGCGTGGTGATCGTTATCGCCCTGCTGTACATGTTCTTCGCCGGACGCACCCTGCGTGCGGAAGAAGATGCTGAAAAACAATCGGTTGAATCGGCGTCACGTTAATAGGAGTGCAGATTATGACGGTACGAATCCTGGCGGTATGCGGTTGCGGACAAGGCAGTTCCATGATCATGAAAATGAAAGTCGACCAATTTTTAACGCAGCAAGGCGTGGATCATTCGGTCAACAGCTGTGCGGTGGGGGAATACAAATCCGAGTTGAATGGGGCTGACATCATCATTGCTTCCACCCATGTCGCGGATGAAATCGTCGTCAGCGGCAACAAATACGTGGTCGGGGTACGCAATATGCTCTCGGCGGCGGACTTCGGCCCGAAGCTGATGGACGTCATCGGCGCGCATTTTCCGCAAGATTTGAAGCAGTGAGGAGCGAGTCATGAAGCTGAGCGATTCGTTGGCGCAGAATAACGCTATCCAACTGCAGGCGGAGGCTGCCGACTGGCGCCAGGCGGTGCGGCTGGGGGTCGATCTGCTGGTGGCCGCCGGCGTGGTGGAACCACGCTATTTCGACGCCATTTTGGCCGGCGTCGAACGGCACGGCCCTTACTTCGTGCTAGCGCCGGGCCTGGCGATGCCGCACGGCCGGCCGGAGGAAGGGGTGCTGAAAACCGGCTTCGCCTTAGTCACCCTGAAGACGCCGGTGTGTTTCGGCGATGAGGACAACGATCCGATAGACATCTTGATCACCATGGCGGCGGTGGACGCCAAAACGCATCAGGAGGTGGGGATCATGCAAGTGGTGAACCTGTTTGAAGATGAGGCGAATTTCGATCGCTTGCGGGCCTGTCGCCACGCGAGCGAGGTATTGGCGTTGATCGACAAAACGTCTACGGCGGCGGCGAATTGAAGGAGACAAACAATGAACACGCATTTACCGATGTTGCAGGTGGCGCTGGATAATCTGTCCATGGCTGCGGCTTACGACACGACTCGCCTGATCGCGGCCGAAGTCGACATCATCGAAGTCGGCACTATTTTGTGCGTGGCGGAAGGCGTGCGAGCCGTACGCGATTTAAAAGCGCTGTATCCGGATCGCATCGTGTTGGCGGACGCAAAAATCGCCGATGCGGGTCAGATTTTGGCGCGAATGTGCTTCGAGGCGAATGCCGATTGGATCACGGTGATCTGCTGCGCCGATATCAATACGGCCAAGGGAGCCCTGCAGGTGGCGCATGAGTTCGGTGGTGACGTGCAGATAGAACTGACGGGGTTCTGGACCTGGGAACAGGCGCAGGCGTGGCGTGAAGCGGGAATTGGTCAGGTGGTGTATCACCGCAGCCGTGACGCGCAGGCGGCGGGGATATCCTGGAGCGATGACGATATCCGCGCGGTTCGTCGCCTGAGCGAGATGGGTTTTAAGGTGACGGTCACCGGCGGACTGGCGCTGGAGGATTTACCTCTGTTCCAAGGTATTCCCATCCATGTCTTTATCGCCGGGCGCAGCATTCGCGATGCCGCCGATCCGGTCGCGGCGGCGCGGGAGTTTAAACGTGTCATCGCCCAGCGGTGGGGCTGAGGAGCGGTTATGTTGCACAAATCCGTGCCGTTGGGCATCTATGAGAAAGCGTTGCCGCCGGGCGAGGATTGGCTGACGCGCCTGCAACTGGCGGGTGAGTTGGGATTCGATTTCGTTGAAATGTCGATCGATGAAAGCGACGGCCGCCTGGCGCGGCTGGACTGGAGCGCTGAACAGCGGCTCGCGTTGGTTAGCGCCGTTGCGGCGAGCGGTGTGCGCGTCCCTTCTTTATGCCTCAGCGCCCACCGGCGTTTTCCGTTGGGCAGTGAAGACGACACGACGCGCGACCGAGGACTGGATATCGTGCGAAAAGCTATTCGGCTGGCGCAGGATACCGGCATCCGGGTGATCCAACTGGCCGGGTATGACGTTTATTACCCGCAGTCTACTGCGCAGACCCGCGCCCGGTTCCGCGCCGGATTGGTGCAGGCGGTAGAGATGGCCAGCCGTGCACAGGTCATGCTGGCGATGGAAATCATGGACTATCCGCTGATGAACTCGATCAGCAAGGCGCTGGGCTATGCCCACTACCTGAATAACCCGTGGTTTCAGCTTTACCCGGATATCGGCAACTTGTCTGCCTGGGACAACGATGTGCCGATGGAGCTCATAGCCGGAAGCGGGCACATCGTGGCGGTACACGTTAAGGATACGCGGCCGGGGGAGTTTAAGAATGTACCGTTCGGCGAGGGCGTAGTGGATTTCGTACGCTGTTTCGAAACGTTGCTTGCGAGCGGCTATCGTGGCCCCTATCTGCTCGAGATGTGGAGCGAGACAGCGAACGATCCGCTGCGGGCGGTGCGGGAGGCGCGTGCCTGGGTGGTTGAACGTATGGTCGAGGCCGGGTTGGAAATAAGGAGGTAGTATGCTGGAGCAACTGAAAAGTCAGGTGTACCGAGCCAATATGGCGTTGCCTGAGCACGGGCTGGTGACCTATACCTGGGGCAATGTCAGCGGCATCGATCAGGCCAGTGGGCTGGTGGTGATCAAACCCAGCGGCGTACCTTATGAAACGATGCGGGCTGAGGATATGGTGGTGGTGAATGCGCGAGGTGAGGTTGTTGAGGGGCAACTGCGGCCTTCGTCCGATACGCCGACGCATTTGGCGCTGTACCGGGCGTTCCCTCAACTCGGCGGTGTGGTGCATACGCACTCCACCCATGCCACCTCCTGGGCGCAGGCAGGGGAAGCGATACCGGTGCTCGGCACCACCCACGCCGACTATTTTTCCGGCGATATTCCTTGTACCCGCGGGCTGACGGCGGAAGAGGTGGCGCGGGAATATGAGCTGAACACCGGTCGGGTGATTATAGAAACCCTGAAAGGGCGTGAACCATTGCACATTCCCGGTATCCTGGCGTATCAGCATGGCCCGTTCAGTTGGGGAAGGACGCCGGATGAGGCGGTGCATAACGCCGTGGTGTTGGAGGCGGTGGCGAAAATGGCGTGGATCAGCCGGGATATTAACCCCGGCCTAAGGCGGATCGATGACTATCTGCTGGAAAAGCATTTCAGCCGCAAACATGGCGCCGGCGCCTATTACGGCCAGCGCTGACTCTCAGGCGCCGTACCCCATCATCTTCAACAGCTGCTGCGCCTGCTGCACCGCTTCCTGGCGATGGGCCACGCCGAGCTTCTGGTACAGGTTGCGGATGTGCGTCTTGATGGTGGTAGCCGCCACGTCCAGCTCACCGGCGATCTGGTCGTTGCTGTAGCCGGAATAGATCAGCCCCAGCACCTGCCATTCGCGCTGGGTGAGCGGGCTGGTGCGGATCAGCTCCGGCACCTGCGGGTGGGTCAGCAGCTTATCGACGAAGTTCTCGTCAAAATGCGCGAACTTGTGCCGATGATGCTGGTTGATGTCGCGCAGAATGCGCTGGGCACGATGCTGTTCCAGCTCCGGCAGCGTGTTGAGCTGGATCAGCTGGCGCAGCTGCTGCGCCATCGCTTCGCCCTCGATGACGAAATGGCTGATAAAGCCGGTGCGGTTGGCCAGTGACAGCGCTTCGATCAACGCCTGCTGCGCTTCGCCCTTGCGCTCTTGCAGCCAGTACAGCTGGTTGCTGAGCAGCAGGTTGCGGTTGAGATCGCTCACCAGCCGCAGCCGGCGGGCGTTCTCGTTCAGTTCATCCAGCACCACGCCGGCCTCGTCATACTGGCCGAGCAGAATCTGCACCCGCGCAATGTTGCGCCACTGGCCCTGCGTGAAGTGGTTGTCCGCCATGCCGGGCTTTTCGGTGTGGCGCAGCCACTGGGCGGCGGCGGCGGTGTCGCCGGTCATCTGCCAGTGGATCACCCGTGACTTGTCGGTGTTGGTCAGCCAGTCGCGATGGTAATGGGCGCCGTGCAGCAGGGTTTCGCAGCGCTGCAGGTGAGTATTGGCATTGTCCAGATCGCCGCGCGCCAGCGAGCATTTGGCCAACATGGCGATGCACTGCAGCTGCTGCTGCGGTTGGTAGTTGGCCAGAATTTTCAGCCCGGCGCGCGCCGCGTCTTCCGCTTCGTCCAACCGTGACCATGACCACAGGATCTGGGCGCGGATGCGCAGCAGAAATTCGTGCATCGGCAGCTGTTCCAGGTGCTGCTCGCGGATCAGTTCGAACGCCTTGTCCTGGGTTTCGTAAGCGGCCTGCAGGAAGCCTTGGGCGATAAGGATTTCGCTCTGCTGCAGCAGCGCCCAGAGCGCGTAATGGTTCGCCTGATGACGACGCGCCATCTGCTCGGTCTGCTGCATCATCGGCAGCGCGCGCGCCAGTTCGCCCTTGCAGTGGTGCACTTCGCCGGTCACCGAGGTGGCGACGATGCGGCTGTAGTAGCTGGACAGCGGCAGGAATTTCAACGCTTCGGTCGCCAGCCGCTCGGCTTCTTCCGGTTTGCCGGCGTTGATCGCCACCTGGGCGCGCAAGGCGTCGAACTCGGCGTGCAGCGTTTGGTCTATCTCGATTTTCTGTTCGCGCATGGTGCGCTCGGCGCGCTCCAGCAGGGTGTTGACCTCGCCGTAGCGGTGCTGGCTCTGCGCCAGCCAGGCCTGCAGCAGCGCCAGCTTGGGGTTTTGGATCAGGCGCTCATACGGCAGCGCGTTGAGGCACTCCTCCAGCAAGGCCAGTTCGCTGTGGTGGAACAGCGACCAGGCGTGTTGCAGCAGGATATCGCGCAGCATGCTGACGTCGCTGGCCGCCAGCGCGTGGTGAATGGCCTTCGCCGGATACCCCAGCGCCAGCCAGCCTTCGGCAGCGGCGCGGTGCAACCCCGGCAGCTCCAGCGCCAGTTCCCACTGGCAACGCTGGCGCAGGAAAGAGGCGAACAGCGGGTGGAAGTTGAACCATTCGCCGGTGTCGTCCATGCGGTGGATAAACAGCCCCTGACGCTCCAGCTCCTCCAGCCGCTGCTGGCCGTTGTCTTCGCCGGTCAGCCGCACGATCAGCGCGTCGTTCATCGAGCGCAGCACCGAACAGCGCAGCAGGAAGGCGCGCGCATCGGCATCGACGTGATCCAGCACTTCGTCCACCAGGTAGTCTGACAGGTGACTGGCGTTCAGCCCCGCCAGGCGCTTGGCCGACAGCTGGGCCGACGAGGCGGACTGACGGGCCGACAGCGCGATCAGCTGCAGCGCGGTGGCCCAGCCTTCGACTTCGTCGCACAGGCGGCTGCTGTCCTGCTGTTCCATCGGCGCCGCCAGGCGGCAGTCGAAGAACTGTTTGGCTTCCTGATGGGTAAACGCCAGCTGCTGCGTACCCATTTCCAGCAGCTGATCGCGCACCCGCAGATTGGCGATGCCGAGCGGCGGCAGGGTGCGTGAGAGCAGGATCAGCGTCAGGTTTTCCGGCTGATGGCGAAGGAAAAAGCGCATGGCTTCGTGGATGGCGTCGTTGGTGATAAGGTGGTAGTCGTCGATCACCAGGTACAGCGGCTGGTGCCAGTCGGCCAGCTCGATAAACAGCTGGGCGAACAGCGCCGACAGGCTGGCGTACTGATGCTTCTGGCTCAGCGCCTCGCTCTTGACGCAGCGGCCGCCGCTGGCCTGCTGCAGCGCGGCGATCAGGTAGCTGGCGAAGCGCTCCGGCTGGTTGTCGCTCTCATCCAGGGAATACCAGCCCAAATCGGCCTTGCCGGCCGCCCATTGGGCGATCAGCGTGGTTTTCCCGTATCCCGCCGGGCAATTGACCAGTGTCAGGCGATAATTGCCCGCGCTGGCCAGTTTGGCCAGCAGGCGATCGCGGATCACGGTATTTTGCAGCCGTACCGGGCGGCTCAGTTTTGATGGGATCAGCATAGTATTCCAGGGTATAAATCGCGGTTCCCGCCGGGATTGGAGTGGTGCTAATTATTTTATGGTTCGTAATTAATAGCTCCCCCTAACTTCTGCCAACCCTAAACGTATTGCAACAAGCTTCCGCATCGGCTTGGAGTTAAGTTGCTATCGATCACACTTTTTTACGTTTGGCGCCGGCGCGCGGCGAGGCGGTTGCAGATCGCATTTCCGGCCATGGACAAAACTTCAGCAGTGCGAATACTTGTGCTAACGTCATGATTAACGTTCTCAGTGCTCGCCGCACGCGTTGGCGGGCTTTTTTGCATCGTTGCAAGGGAGTCAAAAAGTGCCTGAGATCACAATTCCAGCTACGCCCCAATCCTCCTCCCCAGCTAATCCCCAGGCGGGATGATGCCGTCAGGCTTTCTCACCGGCACGATAGCGGCAATTTGACCCACTTACTGGATAGAGAGTTTTCCTTATGTCACAGCCTACGCTCAAGAAGGATGCTTTTCTGGCGGCGCTTGCCCGCCAGTGGCAACGGTTCGGCCTCAGTTCCGCACAGCAGATGACGCAGCATCAATGGTGGGAAGCCGTCAGTGCGGCGCTGGCCGAGCAGTTGGCCGCTCAGCCGGCGCCACGCAAAAGCGCCAAACCGCTGCGCCACGTGAACTACATCTCAATGGAGTTTCTGATCGGCCGGCTGACGGCGAACAACCTGATCAACCTGGGCTGGTACGACACCGTCGAGCAGGCGCTGGCGGAGCAGAACGTCAAGCTGGCGGATTTGCTGGAGCAGGAAACCGATCCGGCGCTGGGCAACGGCGGGCTGGGGCGCTTGGCGGCCTGTTTCCTCGACTCGATGGCGACGGTGGAGCAGCCGGCCACCGGCTATGGGCTGAACTACCAGTACGGGCTGTTCCGCCAGTCGTTCCAGGGCGGGCAGCAGCAAGAGGCGCCGGATAACTGGCAGCGCGAGAGCTACCCGTGGTTCCGCCACAACGCCGCGCTGGCGGTGGACGTGGGCATCGGCGGCAAGCTGGAAAAGCAGGCCGACGGCCGTGAACTGTGGCGCCCGGCCTTCACCCTGCGCGGCGAAGCCTGGGATCTGCCGGTGCTGGGATATCGCAACGGCGTGGCGCAGCCGCTGCGCCTGTGGCAGGCGACCCATCAGCATCCGTTCAACCTGAGCGATTTCAACGACGGCAAATTCCTGCAGGCGGAGAAGCAGGGCGTAGAAGCCGACAAGCTGACCAAGGTGCTCTACCCGAACGACAACCATCAGGCCGGCAAGCGCCTGCGCCTGATGCAGCAGTATTTCCAGTGCGCCTGCTCGGTGGCGGACATTTTGCGCAAGCACCATCAGGCCGGCCGCAAGATTGAAGAGCTGCCGAAGTACGAAGTGATCCAGCTGAACGACACCCACCCGACCATCGCCATTCCGGAAATGCTGCGCATTCTGCTGGACGAACACCAGCTGGAGTGGGAGGCAGCCTGGGCGATCACCAGCAACACCTTCGCCTATACCAACCACACCCTGATGCCGGAAGCGCTGGAATGTTGGGATGAAAAACTGGTGCGCAGCCTGCTGCCGCGTCATTTCTCAATCATCAAACAGATCAACGCCAGGTTCAAAAAGCAGGTGGATAAGCACTGGCCGGGCGACGAGGCGGTGTGGGCCAAACTGGCGGTGCATCACAACAAGCAGGTGCGCATGGCCAACCTGTGCGTGGTCAGCGGCTTTGCGGTCAACGGCGTGGCGCAGCTGCACTCGGATCTGGTGGTGAAAGATCTGTTCCCGGAATATCACCAGCTGTGGCCGAACAAATTCCATAACGTCACCAACGGCATCACGCCGCGTCGCTGGCTGAAACAGTGCAACCCGGCGCTGTCGGGCCTGATCGACGAGACGCTGAAGGTGGAATGGGCGAACGATCTCGATGCGTTGCGCGGGCTGGAAAAATTCGCCGACGACGCGGCGTTCCGCCAGCGTTATCAGCAGATCAAACGTGACAACAAGGTGGCGCTGGCCCATTACGTGCACGGCGTGATGGGATTGACGCTCGACCCGGACGCAATTTTCGACGTGCAGATCAAGCGTCTGCACGAGTACAAACGCCAGCACCTGAACCTGCTGCACATCCTGTCGCTGTATCGCCAGCTGCGCGACAACCCGAATCTGGACATCGTGCCGCGCGTCTTCCTGTTCGGCGCCAAGGCGGCGCCGGGCTACTACCTGGCGAAAAACATCATTTACGCGATCAACCAGGCGGCCGAGAAGATCAATAACGATCCGTTGGTGAAAGATCGCCTGAAAGTGGCGTTCATTCCCGACTACCGCGTGTCGGTGGCCGAACTGATGATCCCGGCGGCGGATATCTCCGAGCAGATCTCCACCGCCGGCAAAGAGGCCTCCGGCACCGGCAACATGAAGCTGGCGCTGAACGGCGCGCTGACGGTCGGCACGCTGGACGGCGCCAACGTCGAAATCGCCGAGCAGGTGGGCGAAGACAATATCTTTATCTTCGGCAATACCGTGGAGCAGGTGAAGGCGATACAGGCGAAGGGCTACGATCCGCTCAGCTACCGTAAAAAAGACAAGCACCTGAAGGCGATTTTGGACGAGCTGGCGAGCGGCGCGTTCAGCCACGGCGACAAGCACGCGTTCGACATGATGCTGCACAGCCTGCTGGAAGGCGGCGATCCCTATCTGGTGCTGGCGGACTTCGCCTCGTACTGCCAGGCGCAGCGCCGGGTCGACGAACTGTATCGCGATCGGGACGAATGGACGCGGCGGACTATCCTTAACACTGCGCGCGTCGGCATGTTCAGCTCGGATCGCTCGATTCGCGATTACCAGCAGCGCATCTGGCAAGCCAAACGTTAAGGAGAGCGAATGGATCGTAAGCGTATCGATCAGGCGGCAGCGCAGGCGGGGATCGCTGCCGATTTCATCAATGCCCACGGCAAGCGGCAGGCGATTGAGCCGGAGACCAAGCGCAAGCTGCTGGCGGCCATGAGCCGGGCCGATGCCGCGCAGGAAGGGGCGGCATCGCCGTTGCCGGCGGTCAAGGTGTTCTATCAGGGCGCGCCGCTGGCGCTGACCCCGGCGGGCGAAGGCGACTACCTGTGGGCGCTGCAGCGTGAAGACGGCGAATGCCTGCAGGGGCGCGTCGGCGCGCGCAAGACCCTGACGCTGCCCGGCGACCTGCCGGCGGGGTATCACCAATTGACGCTGAGCCAGGGCGCACGGCAGTGGCCATGCCGAGTGATCGTCGCGCCGAGGCGCTGCTTCGAGCCGGACGCCTTGCTGACCGGCAAGAAACTGTGGGGCGCCTGCGTTCAGCTGTATACGCTGCGTTCCGATCGCAACTGGGGCATCGGCGATTTCGGCGATCTGCGTCTGATGGTGGAGCAGGTGGGGGAGCGCGGCGGTGCCTTCGTCGGTCTCAATCCGATCCATGCGCTGTATCCGGCCAACCCGGAGAGCGCCAGCCCTTACAGCCCCTCGTCGCGCCGCTGGCTGAATCTGGCGTATATCGACGTCAACGCGGTGGAGGATTTCCAGCGCAGCGATGCGGCGCAGCGCTGGTGGCAGAAGCCGGCGACGCAGAAGCAGTTGGCCAAGGCGCGCGCCGCGGAGTGGGTGGATTACACCGCTGTGATGCAGCTGAAGCTGGCGGCGCTGAAGCTGGCGTTCCCGCTGTTTCAGGCGCGCAAGCCGAACGACGCGCAGCGTCAGGCGTTCGAACGGTTCGTGACTGAGGGCGGCGACAGCCTGTATCAGCAGGCGGCGTTCGACGCGCTGCATGCCCACCTGGCGGCCAAAGACGCCAGCCAGTGGGGATGGCCGGCCTGGCCCGAGGGCTATCGGCGGGGGCAGAGCGAAGCGGTGCGGCAGTTCTGCGACGAACATCAGGACGCAGTCCGCTTTTACCTGTGGCTGCAATGGCTGGCGGCCACGCAGTTTGCGCAGTGTTTTGAGCAGAGCCGGCAGCAGCAGATGCCGATTGGTCTGTATCGCGATCTGGCGGTCGGGGTGGCGGAAGGCGGGGCGGAAACCTGGTGCGACCGCGAGCTGTACTGCCTGAAAGCGTCGGTCGGCGCGCCGCCGGACATCCTGGGGCCGCTGGGGCAAAACTGGGGCCTGCCGCCGATGGATCCGCACGTGATGGCGGCGCGCGGTTATCAGCCGTTCATCGATCTTTTGCGCGCCAACATGACCAGCTGCGGCGCGCTGCGTATCGATCACGTCATGGCGCTGCTGCGGCTGTGGTGGATCCCTTATGGCGAAACCGCCGATCGCGGCGCCTACGTCAAATACCCGGTGGACGATCTGCTGGCGGTGCTGGCGCTGGAAAGCCAGCGCCACCGCTGCATGGTGATCGGCGAGGATCTCGGCACCGTGCCGGTAGAGATCGTCGGCAAGCTGCGCGACAGTGGCGTCTATTCTTACAAAGTGCTGTATTTCGAAAGCGACGGTGAACACCATTTCCGCGCGCCGCAGGCCTATCCGGTGCAGGCGATGGCGACCATCACCACCCACGATCTGCCGACGTTGCGCGGCTATTGGCAAAGCGGCGATCTGACGCTGGGCAACCGACTGGGGCTCTATCCGGACGCGGAGATCCTGCGGGAGCTGTTCGCCGATCGGGAACGCGCCAAGCAAGGGCTGCTTGACGGGTTGCATCGCTATGGCTGCGTGCCGCAGAAGGTGGGCAAGAGGGCGGCGCTGCTCGGCATGAGCCCGCTGCTTAACCGCGGCCTGCAGCGTTATGTCGCCGACAGCGCCAGCGCCCTGCTCGGCCTGCAGCCGGAAGACTGGCTGGACATGGCCGATCCGGTCAATATTCCCGGCACCAGTGACCAGTACCCTAACTGGCGGCGCAAGCTGACCCAAACGCTGGAGGAGATGTTCGCCGATCCGCGGATAAACCGGCTGCTGAAGGATTTGGACAAACGGCGGCGCAAGGTGTCGGTGGGGTGACGGTCAAGTGCCGTTGTATTAAGACAAAGGATGAGGACCGTAGCCCTATCCAAATGATGGATACCCGAATTAATTGGAGTTGCAGCTAGGCGGCAAGTGCGTAAATCCCCAGGAGCTTACTTAAGTAAGTGACTGGGGGGCGCGCACGCAGCCAACAACGCTGCAACTTCAAGTAAGAAGGGGAATCAGTAGTAGGAGTGCTCGCCGCGCTGGTGCTCGGTCAAATCACGCACACCCTTCAGCTCCGGGAACTTCTGCAGCAGCTCTTTCTCGATGCCTTCTTTCAGCGTGACGTCGACCATCGAACAGCCGTTGCAACCGCCGCCGAACTGCAGGATCGCCATGTTGTCGTCGGTGATCTCCATCAGCGTCACGCGGCCGCCGTGGCCCGCCAGCTGTGGGTTGATCTGCGACTGCAGCACGTATTCCACGCGCTCCATCAGCGGCGCGTTGTCATCGACCTTACGCATTTTGGCGTTCGGCGCCTTCAGCGTCAGCTGAGAACCCAGCTGGTCGGTCACGAAGTCGATTTCGGCGTCTTCCAGATACGGCGCGCTCAGCTCATCGACATAGGCAGACAGTTTGTCGAACTTCAGTTCGGTATCCGTCGCTTCTACCGCGTCCGGCGGGCAATAAGAGACACCGCATTCGGCCGTCGGCGTGCCCGGGTTGATCACGAATACGCGGATTTGGGTGCCTTCTTCTTGATTTGCCAGCAGTTTGGCAAAGTGTTCCTGTGCAGCATCTGTTATACGGATCATAGCATTAGCTCAATAGTTGACTTCTATAGTCGGTTATAATACGCCCATTGCCGTGGCACTACAACGTGCGGCAAACGCACCATATCTGCACCGAGGCGGCGCCTTGCCGCCGCAGCAGCGCCGCGATCTCCGCGACGGTACTGCCGGTGGTCACCACGTCATCCACCAGGGCGATATGCCGGCCGGCGACCGAGACGGTGCAGATGAACGCGCGCTGCAGATTGCGCCTGCGCGCTCCGGCGTTCAGCCGCTGTTGCTGGGCGGTCTTGCGTACCCGGCGCAAGGCGGCGGGCCGATAGGGGCAGCCCAGCCAGCGCGCCAGCGGCCGGGCCAGCAGATCGCTCTGGTTATAGCCGCGGCGCCAGCAACGTGATGCATGCAAGGGTACCGCTAAAATCAGGTCGGGTCTGTTCAGATACTGCTCTCTGCGCGCCAGCTGCCAGCGCAACAGCATCAGGCGCGCCAGCGCCGGTGCCAGCTCGGGCGCGTGGTGAAACTTGAACCTCTTTACCAGTTGGCTGAGGGGCGCAACGTAGTCGCCAACGAACACCAGCCGTTGCCAGGGCGGCGGCCGTTGCAGGCAGCGGCCGCAGGGCGTTCGCGTCTCCCCGGCGGGCAACCCGCAGCGCGGGCAACACGGTGGGCTGGCCGGCAGATGGCGCAGGCAGCAGCTGCAGATGCCATGACGCATCAGGCTCAACGGCTGTCGGCATAGCCAACAGCGGCTGCGGATTGATAGCATAGAGCCTCCGAGACGGATAAGCATGAAAGGACAATAACCAATGACAGCGCTGTACTGGCAAACAATAGGTGAAGGCGAACGCGATCTTGTGCTGCTGCACGGCTGGGGATTGAACGCCGAAGTGTGGAGTTGCATTCAGGCGCGACTGGCGCCGCATTTTCGCCTGCACCTGGTCGATCTGCCGGGGTACGGCCGCAGCCAGGGGTTCGGCGCCCTGTCGCTGGAGCAGATGACGGAAATCGTGCTGGCGGCCGCCCCGTCGCAGGCCTGGTGGCTAGGCTGGTCGCTCGGCGGGCTGGTTGCCAGCCAGGCGGCGCTGATGCAACCGCAGCGGGTCAAAGGGCTTATCACCGTGGCTTCCTCGCCGTGCTTTGCCGCCCGTGATGAGTGGCCGGGGATCCGCCCGGACGTGCTGAGCGGTTTTCAACACCAGCTGAGCCTGGATTTCCAGCGCACCGTCGAGCGTTTTCTGGCGTTGCAGACGCTGGGCACCGAGAGCGCGCGTCAGGATGCGCGCCAGCTGAAAGCGGTGGTGCTCAACCAGCCGACGCCAAGCGTCGAGGTGTTGAACGGCGGGCTGGAGATTCTGCGCACCGCCGATCTGCGTGCGCCGTTGGCCGCGCTGGAGCTCCCGCTGCTGCGGATTTACGGCTATCTGGATGGGCTGGTGCCGCGCAAGGTCGCCGAGCTGCTCGACGCCGCCTGGCCGAATTCTACGTCGCAGATCGTGGCCAAAGCCGCCCATGCGCCGTTTATCTCTCATCCCGACGAATTTGTGACGATGATCGAAGCGTTTATTGCAGCACATTGAATGCGGCGGGAAAACGCACGATAGGGCGCGAAAAAAAACGCCGCCGGGTGGATAAAAGACAAAGCTGTTCGATACTTAGTGAGTCAATGCGTTGGCTGCAAAATGAAAAGACCGCGCGCGGCGCTTTTCATTTTGGCGTTTCGTCTCTGGGAAACAGGCCCCGTCAGGGAAAGCAACGAGGCCTGAGGATGTCGCGGCAGCCTGCTGTACTACGCATGGATTCTTGACGGCTTTCATAACAGATAAATTATCCATTGAGAGGTTAGTGTCATGAAATCATTGAAGATGATTATTGCAGCGACAGTGCTGGGTTCGGTGTCTTTCGGCTCCATGGCGGCAACCCTGCTGACCAAGGAAGATCTGGATAAGAACCCGGGTAAATACGAGAAGATCGGCACCGTGACCACCACGGCGCAGACCACCTCGCCGATGGATGCCAAGGATGAGCTGTCCAAACTGGCGGACGAAAAGGGCGGTCAATACTACGTGATCCTGGCAGGCCGCGAGCACGGTAAATTCAGCGCCATCGCTGAAGTTTACAAAGACAAGCAATAAGCCTTCAACGGCAAGGGGCGCCGCTGCGGCGCCCCTGATCGTTAGGCCTTCAGCCGGTAGAAAACCGTGCTGCACCCCTGGCCCTGCGGGCAGCCTTTGCAACTGCCGCTCAGACAGGCGCCGTCATCCTGTTCGATACGCTCTACTTTTCCCATCGCCGCCAAACGATCCAGCATCGCCTGCACCAACGGCAGCGGCGTCGCCAGCGATTGGCTGAGCTGCTGCGCCTGAGCGCTGCCAAGCAGCGCCAGTGCATCGCGCACCTGCAGCAGCCCGGCCATCAGTGACAGCTCCCCTTGGCGCCCTGGCAACAGGCCGCCGGCGTAGCGTTGCCCAGGCGCACCGTAACGCGGCTGCGCGCCCGGCGCAGGCCGAACAGCACCAGCAGGTTCACCGCCAGCACCACCAGGATCGCCGTCAGGCTGTACTGCGGGTGTTGGTTGAAGGTGGCCACCTGGTAGAACAGCGTCGCCAGCGAGTAGGCCACGTTCAGCCCCCACAGAATAGAGAAGGTCATCCAGCCGCGGCTCGATTCACGGGCGATGGCGCCCATTACCGAGACGCAAGGCACATACAGCAGCACGAAGATCAGGTAGCTGTAGGCGGAGATGCCGGAGCCGAATTTGCTGCTCATCACGCCCATCGAGCCGACGCCCATCTCGCCGTCACCCTTGCTGGCTTCGATTGGGTTGGAGAGCACGCTCAGGCTGAAGGTGTTTTTCAGGCCGTCCCAGGTTTCGTTCAGCGCGCCGCCCAGCTCATCGAGCAGGTTGAAGTTGGCGGCGTCGAACGCCTCTTTGTTGATGTGCTCGGCGGTGTACAGCGTGTTCAGCGTGCCGACCACCACTTCTTTCGCCATCGCGCCGGTCACCAGACCAACGGTGGCCTGCCAGTTATCGCTGTGGACGCCCATCGGCTGCAGCAGCGGCGTCAACACCTTGGAGACCGAGGCCAGCGCGGAGTCGTTGATATTGTCGACCGTCTTGCCACTGAACGAGAAGCTGTTCAGGCCGCCGATGAACATGCTGGCCACCACGATCACCTTACCGGCGCGCAGCACGAAGCCTTTCAGACGCTGCCAGGTTTGCAGCAGCAGGCTTTTCAGGTGCGGCACGTGGTAGACCGGCAGCTCCATCACGAACGGCGAGGCCTCGCCACGCATGATGGTGTATTTGAGCACCAGACCGGTGAGGATCGCCACCGCAATGCCGAGCATGTACAGCGAGAACACCACCCCGGCGCCGTCCTGGCCGAAGAAGGCGGCGGCGAACACCGCAAAGATCGCCAGACGGGCACCGCACGACATGAACGGCGCCATCATGATAGTAATCAGGCGCTCGCGCTGGGCGTCCAGCGTCCGGGCACCCATGATGGACGGCACGTTGCAGCCGAAGCCGACGATCAGCGGCACGAAGGATTTGCCCGGCAGCCCGAGCGCCTGCATCAGGCGATCCATCACGAACGCCGCGCGCGCCATGTAGCCGGAATCCTCCAGGAAGGACAGGAACAGGTACATCATGCCGATCTGCGGCACCAGCGGCAGCACGGTGTTGATGCCACCGCCGATGCCCTGCGCCAGGAAAACGGTCAGCCAGTCGGGGAAGTGCAGGGTGTAGCCGAGCCACTGAATGCCTTGAATGAAGATCGCCGCCGAGCCGATATCAAAGATCGGCTGCAGCGCGCCGCCGATGTTGATCGCCAGCAGGAACATCAGGTACATCACCAGCAGGAAGATCGGCACACCCAGCCAGCGGTTGAGGATCACTTTATCCAGCATCTCGGTCAGGCGGTTGGGCATCGCCTGCTGCGAGTTGCTGACCGCGTCGCACAGGGCGGCGATAGACTGGTAGCGCGCGTCGGCGATCACCAGCGCCGGGTCTTCTTGCTGCTGCTGTTGCAACGCCTGGGTGGCCGCAGGCAGCAGTGCGACGGCGGGGCCGGCCAGCCGGTGGCTGTAGATGTCGCCTTCCAGCATCTGCAGCGCCAGCCAGCGGCGCTGTACTGCCGGCAGCGTTTGCGGCATGGCGTCGCTCAGCGTGGCGACCTCTTTCAGCAACAGCGGCGGATAGTTCACCAGCGCCTGCTGTTCGTTGATGTGGTGATTGTCGATCATCTGTTTCAGCACGCCGATGCCGTCGGCGCGGGTGGAGACCATCGGCACCACCGGGCAGCCGAGGCGCGCCGACAGCGCGGCGACGTCGATATCGATATGCTGGCTTGTGGCGATGTCGAGCATGTTCAGCGCCACGATGCAGGGAATGCCCAGCTCCAGCAGCTGCAGCGTCAGATAGAGGTTGCGCTCCAGGTTGGAGGCGTCGACCACGTTGATCAGCAGATCGGCGTCGCCGCTCAAAATGTAGTGGCAGGCGATCTGCTCATCGAGCGAGGTTTGTTCTGAAATGGTGGTCAGGGAATAGGTGCCCGGCAAATCGACCAGCCGCACGTCGGACTGCGGGGTCGTGAAATGGCCTTCTTTGCGTTCGACCGTCACGCCCGCCCAGTTGCCGACCCGTTGGCGTGCGCCGGTCAGCTGGTTGAACAGCGTGGTTTTGCCGGAGTTCGGGTTACCGATTAAGCCGATGGTGAGTTTTTTCATAGTTCAGCGTGTCGTCTTCAAGGAGAACAGCGCCGGCGCAAGGGCGCGTCGGCAAACGGAGGGCGTGCCGGCTCAGAACTGGCCGTCGAGCTGCAGCAGCGCCAGATCCTTCCTGCGCAGCACCAGGCTGACGCGGCGAGTTTTAATTTCTATCGGATCGCCCAGCGGCGCGACGCGTACCACGTCGAACGAAGAGCCGGGCAGCATGCCGAGCGATAACAGTTTCTGGCGGTAGGCCGGCGCAATTTCACCGGAAAAGCCGACAATCTTATACGTGCGTTTAGGTTGAAGCTGCATGTGATTAACCTTCCGGGTGCTGATGAACATCGGACTGATGATAATTGGACGTTGCCGGCGAAAATGCCACGCCGTCGGCGGTATTCATCCATAAGGTCATGCAATAAAGTGAGCGCAAATAATAGTAATTATCATTATCGCGTTCAATACAAAAAGTAAGGGTATTGTAACCAATTATTATGGCGACGACAGTTTTTGATGGCGTTGCCTAGATTAATGACGTTTTACCACCGCTGGCGAGCGGGAACAAATGAGAATGACGAGTTAAATCAGTTACGTATTTGTAGCCGAGTTTTCTCGTTTGCAAACTTCGATGGTTTTTTCCCTTTATTTATTTCCCCCGAAAGGCAATTCAATAACATTATTCCGGCGTAATGCGAGCGGTAACCATTTGTGTTTCGTTCACAATTCGCGAGATGAAACAGGCGTGTTAACGAAGTTGTTAATAAATGGCTGCGGAGAGGATTTTTATTGCCTGAATAATGGGAGGACGGTCACGCAGGAACGGGACATAAAAAGATGACGGTTTATTGAGACGGGTCAAAAAATGCCGCAGGTTTTATTCATCAGAAAGGGCGGAGCAGGCTCCGCCCTGTCGGTTCCGACTTAGCGTTTCTTACCGAACGCCGCCGCCAGCGCGTCGCCCATGGCGCTGTTGCCGGCCGGCGCCGCGTTGCGCGGTTTGGCCTTGTTGGCGCCGGCCGAACGGCTGGCGTTGTCGCGTGCCTGCGCTGGCGCGTTGCCGCCGCGGCGCGGTGAACCTTCGCCCGGCTGCTCATCCAGGCGCATGCTCAGCGCGATGCGTTTACGCTGCAGATCGACTTCCATCACCTTCACTTTGACAATGTCGCCGGCCTTCACCACGGTGTGCGGATCTTCAACGAACTTGTCCGCCAGCGAGGAGATGTGCACCAAGCCGTCCTGATGCACGCCGATATCCACGAAGGCACCGAAGTTGGTGACGTTGGTGACCGACCCTTCCAGGATCATGCCCACCTGCAGATCGTTGAGGGTTTCCACCCCTTCGGCAAAGGTCGCGGTTTTGAACTCCGGACGCGGATCGCGGCCCGGTTTCTCCAGCTCTTTCAGGATATCGGTGACCGTCGGTACGCCGAACTTGTCGTCGGTGAAATCGACCGCTTTCAGGCTGCGCACCGCCGAAGCGTTGCCCATCAGGTCCTGCAGCGCCTGCTCGGTGGCGGCCAGAATGCGCTGCACCACCGGGTAGGCTTCCGGGTGAACGGTGGAAGCGTCCAGCGGATTGTCACCGTGGTTGATGCGCAGGAAGCCGGCGCACTGTTCGAAGGCCTTCGGCCCCAGGCGGCTGACCTTCAGCAGCTGTTCACGGTTGCTGAAGCGGCCGTTCTCGTCGCGCCAGTTGACGATATTTTGCGCCATCATGCGCGTCAGGCCGGCCACGCGGGTCAGCAACGGCACCGACGCGGTGTTCAGATCGACGCCGACGGCATTCACGCAGTCTTCCACCACCGAGTCCAGCTTCTTCGCCAGCTGGCTCTGGCTGACGTCGTGCTGATACTGGCCGACGCCGATGGATTTCGGGTCAATCTTCACCAGCTCCGCCAGCGGATCCTGCAGACGACGAGCGATGGACACCGCGCCGCGCAGCGACACGTCGAGATCCGGGAATTCCAGCGCCGCCAGTTCGGACGCGGAATACACCGATGCGCCCGCTTCGCTGACGATCACTTTCTGCGCCCGGACCTCGGCGAACTGCTTTTGCAGGTCGAGATAGAAGCGCTCGGTTTCACGCGAGGCGGTGCCGTTGCCGATGGCCACCAGCTCCACGTTATGTTTGATACACAGTGCCGCGACGATGGCGGCGGCTTTGGCCGCTTGCCCGGTGTGTGGGTAGACGGTGTCGGTGGCGACCAGCTTGCCGGTCGCGTCGACCACGGCGACTTTCACCCCGGTGCGCAGGCCCGGATCGAGGCCCATGGTGGCGCGCATGCCGGCCGGCGCCGCCATCAGCAGATCGTGCATGTTGCGGGCGAACACGTTGATCGCTTCGTCTTCCGCGCGCTCGCGCACCGTGCCCATCAGCTCGGTTTCCAGGTGCAGAAGCACCTTGATGCGCCAGGTCCAGTTGACCACCGCCTTGCGCCAGGCGTCGGCCGGGGCGTTGTTCAGGCGCAGGTTGAGGTGATTGATGATGATCAGCTCCGCCTGGCTTTCGCGCGGCGCTTCCTCAAACTGCGGATCGGCGTTCAACGCCAGCTGCAGCACGCCTTCGTTGCGGCCGCGGAACATCGCCAGCGCGCGGTGCGAAGGCACCTGAGAAATCGGTTCGTGATGATCGAAATAGTCGCGGAACTTGGCGCCTTCTTCTTCCTTGCCCTCGACGACTTTGGACACCAGATGGGCGTTTTTCCACAGGTAGTCGCGCACCTTGGCCAGCAGCGCGGCGTCTTCGGCGAAGCGCTCCATCAGGATATAGCGCGCGCCGTCGAGGGCGGCTTTGACGTCCGCCACGCCCTTGTCGGCATCGACGTAGCGTTCAGCCAGCTGTTCCGGCTGCTGTTGCGGATCCTGCCACAGCGCGTCCGCCAGCGGTTCCAGACCGGCCTCGATGGCGATCTGGCCGCGGGTGCGGCGCTTCGGTTTGTACGGCAGGTAGAGGTCTTCGAGTTCGGTCTTGCTCAGCGTGGCGTTGATCGCCCCCGCCAGTTGTTCGGTCAGTTTGCCCTGTTCATCGATCGACTTCAGGATGGTCTGGCGACGATCTTCCAGTTCACGCAGATAACCCAGGCGGGTTTCCAGCTGGCGCAGTTGGGTGTCGTCCAGGCCCCCGGTGACTTCCTTACGATAGCGTGCAATAAAGGGCACGGTATTACCTTCATCCAGCAGACGGATGGCGGAGTCGACTTGCTCCGGCCGGGCCTGCAGTTCTGTTGCAATAATGCGGCTCAGTGGGTCATTCATAGGTCTGGTATCTGTATTGAGAACGGTGAATAAACAGGGGACAGTTATACGGATTGATCGCGGAAAATGCCAGCGGAGCGGGCCGCCGCCGCGCGGCCGCCGCGTGGAGAACTGCGCAGGCGGCGGCGTTGGCGGCGGTTCGGAAAAAGCTGAAAGCTTACTTCGGGTAGTCTATCTCGTTCACGTACCACTGCGCCTCGCCCAGCGGCGTATTGACGGTGGCGACGTCCCCGACCTCTTTTTTCAGCAGGGCGCGCGCCATCGGCGCGTCGATGGAGATGTAATCCTTGCGGCCGAAGATCTCGTCGTAACCGACGATGCGAAAGCGTTTGGTCTCGCCGTCTTCGTTCTCTACTTCCACCCAGGCGCCGAAGAACACTTTGCCTTCCTGCTGCGGGGAGTAATCGACGATCTTCAGCTGCTCCAGGCATTTGGTCAGATAGCGGACGCGGCGATCAATTTCGCGCAGCCGCTTCTTGTTGTACTGGTAGTCGGCGTTTTCGCTTCTGTCGCCCAGGCTGGCGGCCCAGGTCACTTTCTTGGTCACCTCGGGGCGTTCTTCGCGCCAGAGGTAATCCAGCTCTTGTTTGAGCTTGTCATACCCTTCACGGGTTATCAGTTGAGTTCTCATCGTGATTTATCTTTATGGAGCCACCGCCACAGTGTACGTGAATGCGCAGGGCTTTAGAAATGGTGCGCGGGCCTGCGCGTTGTCGCACGGTTTTTATTCAGTTTGCGCAGCTTTTAACAATCGGGAGTATGCTTAGCGATAGCGGAAAAGGAATGTGACGAAAGGAGGATATCTGGCGAGAGAGACAAGGAATTTTGGCGCACAACCCAACACATTGAAGGTATTACCGCATGGAATTTAAAGATTACTACGCAACGATGGGCGTCGAGCCCAACGCCGATCTGAAAACCATCAAAACGGCCTACCGCCGGCTGGCGCGTAAATATCACCCTGACGTGAGCACCGAAGAAGACGCCGAGAGCAAATTCAAGGAGCTGGCCGAAGCCTATGAGGTGCTGAAGGACGAAGAGCGCCGTGCCGAGTACGATCAGATCCGGCTGCACCGCAACGATCCGAACTTTGGCCGCCAGGCGCGCGGCGATCACGGCGGCTATCAGCAGAGCGCTTCATGGCACGGCGGCGGCGCCGACGCGCAAGACTTCTCCGATTTCTTCGAAAGCATGTTCGGCGGGCGTGCTGCGGGCGGGCACCGCTCCGCTTCGCACTCGCACGGCGGGCATGGCTTCCGCGGCCAGGATCTCGAGATGGAGGTGCCGCTGTTCCTCGAGGAAACGCTGCATGGCCAAAGCCGCGAGATCTCCTACAAGCTGCCGGTGTTCGACGAGCTGGGGCGGCAGGTGAGCGAAGCCAGCAAAACGCTGAACGTGAAAATCCCGGCCGGTGTGGGCGACGGCGAGCGCATTCGCCTCAAGGGGCAGGGCGTTGCCGGCGTGGGCGGCGGCCAGAACGGCGACCTGTATCTGGTCATCCGCCTCGCGCCGCATCCGCTGTTCGAGATTGATGGCCACAACCTGAGCATCGTGGCGCCGCTCGCCCCGTGGGAAGCGGCGCTGGGAGCCAGCATCGAGGTGCCGACGCTGACCGGCAAAATCGCGTTGACCGTGCCGGCCGGCAGCCAGAGCGGAAAACGGCTGCGGGTCAAGGGCAAGGGGCTGGCGGGCAAGAAAGAGCCCGGCGATCTGTATGTCATTCTCAAGGTGGTGATGCCGCCGAAGCCGAACGAGAAGGCCAGCGCCCTGTGGCGAGAACTGGCTGAACAGGCGGTGTTCAACCCGCGCGCGGAATGGGAGTAAAGCACATGATGAAAAAAGAGATCACATTCACCGTGGTGGAACTGTGTCAGAGGGTGGAGATTTCAGAGGATGAGCTGGTCGAGATCGTCGGCCTGGGCGTGATCGTGCCGCTGGAGCCGGCGCAGCCGAGCTGGGAGTTCGATTACCCGGCGCTGAGCCATCTGCAGCGGGCGCGCAGGCTGCGGGCCGAGCTGGATCTGGATTGGCCGGGGATCGCCATGGCGCTGACGCTGCTCGACCGGGTTGATACGCTGCAGCAAGAGAACCGGCAGCTGCGCCGGCAACTGGCGCGTTTCCTGCAGACTTCCTGACTCGCCCTCAAAACGCCACCGTGCGGTTCGCCGGTGGCGAAATTGCATAAAATTGGGCCGCCGCCCCACATTGCGCCGATAAAGGGCGAAATTTTGACGAACCCCCGTCGACATTCGATGAAAATTGTTGATAAATGGGGAAAAGAATAAGCTTTGTAACAATTTCGTCTAGAATACATACCATTAAACGCTGTCTCAAATGGCAAGGTTTTCTAACAATATTCGAGTCAGGCAATAAAGCCTTTGGGAGTAATACCATGCAAGAGAATCATAAGATCCTGGTTGTCGATGATGACATGCGCCTGCGCGCGCTTTTAGAACGTTATTTAACCGAGCAGGGCTTCCAGGTTCGCAGCGTTGCCAACGCTGAGCAAATGGATCGCTTGCTGACCCGTGAATCCTTCCATCTGATGGTGCTCGATCTGATGTTACCGGGCGAAGATGGGCTGTCCATCTGCCGCCGCCTGCGCAGCCAGAGCAACCCGATGCCGATCATTATGGTCACCGCCAAAGGCGAAGAGGTCGATCGCATCGTGGGGCTGGAAATCGGCGCCGACGACTACATTCCTAAGCCGTTCAACCCGCGTGAGCTGTTGGCTCGCATCCGTGCGGTGCTGCGCCGCCAGGCTAACGAACTGCCGGGCGCGCCTTCGCAGGAAGAGGCGGTGATCGCGTTCGGCAAATTCAAACTGAACCTCGGCACCCGCGAGATGTTCCGCGAAGACGAACCGATGCCGTTGACCAGCGGCGAGTTCGCGGTCCTGAAGGCGCTGGTTAGCCACCCGCGTGAACCGCTGTCGCGCGATAAGCTGATGAACCTGGCGCGTGGCCGCGAATACAGCGCCATGGAGCGCTCCATCGACGTGCAGATCTCGCGCCTGCGCCGCATGGTGGAAGAAGATCCGGCGCATCCGCGTTATATCCAGACCGTTTGGGGTCTCGGCTACGTGTTCGTCCCGGACGGCAGCAAGGCATGAGGCGATTGCGCTTTTCACCGCGTAGCTCGTTTGCCCGAACCCTGTTGTTGATCGTCACCTTGCTGTTCGTCAGCCTGGTGACGACCTATCTGGTGGTGCTGAACTTCGCCATCCTGCCCAGCCTGCAGCAGTTCAACAAGGTATTGGCGTACGAAGTGCGTATGCTGATGACCGATCGGCTGCAGCTGGAGGACGGCACGCTGCTGGAAGTACCGCCGGCGTTCCGCCGTGAGATCTACCGCGAACTGGGCATCTCTCTCTACACCAACTCGGCGGCGGAGGAGAGCGGCCTGCGCTGGGCGCAGCACTACCAGTTCCTCAGCCAGCAGATGGCGCAGCAGCTCGGCGGGCCGACCGATGTGCGGGTGGAGGTGAACAAGAACTCCCCGGTGGTGTGGCTGAAAACCTGGCTGCAGCCCGATATCTGGGTGCGCGTACCGCTGACGGAAATCCACCAGGGCGACTTCTCTCCGCTGTTCCGCTATACGCTGGCGATCATGCTGCTGGCGATCGGCGGCGCCTGGCTGTTTATCCGCATTCAAAACCGCCCGCTGGTGGAGCTGGAACATGCGGCGCTGCAGGTGGGCAAGGGCATCATTCCGCCGCCGCTGCGCGAGTATGGCGCTTCCGAAGTGCGGTCGGTGACTCGCGCATTCAATCAGATGGCGTCGGGCGTCAAGCAGCTGGCGGATGACCGCACCTTGCTGATGGCCGGGGTTAGCCATGACCTGCGCACGCCGTTGACGCGCATCCGGCTGGCGACGGAGATGATGAGTGCCGAAGACGGCTATCTGGCCGAGTCGATCAATAAAGACATCGAAGAGTGCAACGCCATCATCGAGCAGTTCATCGATTATCTGCGCACCGGGCAGGAGATGCCGACCGAAAGCAGCGATCTGAACGCCATTTTGGGCGAGGTGGTCGCGGCGGAAAGCGGCTATGAGCGGGTGATTGAAACCGCGCTGTCGCCGGGCGAGCTGATGATGAACGTGCATCCGCTGTCGATTAAGCGGGCGGCGGTGAACATGGTGGTGAACGCGGCGCGTTACGGCAACGGCTGGATCAAGGTCAGCAGCGGCCGCGAGCTGCAGCGCGGCTGGTTCCAGGTAGAGGATGACGGCCCGGGCATCAAGCCGGAAGAATTGAAGCATCTGTTGCAGCCGTTCGTACGCGGTGACAGCGCGCGCAGCACCAGCGGCACCGGTCTGGGGCTGGCGATCGTGCAGCGCATTATCGACGCGCACGACGGCGAACTGGATATCGGCACCAGCGAACGCGGTGGGCTATTGATCCGCGCGTATATTCCGTTGCCGATGGAGAAAAAAGAGTCGGCCAACGGCCATCAAACCGCCAGGGAAAATGCCTGACGCTCTTGGCGCGGGCCGCGTTGCTGCGGCCCCGTCAGGACTTCCTGCTCATCACGTAGTATTCCGCCGCATCCTCATGCAACCGACGGCCGGTCGGCGCCTGCCACGGATCGATTAACTCGATGCCGCAGTGGAGGAAGTCTTTGGTGTTGCGGGTGGCCAGGACGGCACCGTAATACAGGCAGGTGGCGGCGATTTGGGTATCCGGCATGCTCATCGCTTTACCCAGAAGCCGATTCCTTGCCGTCAATTCCGCGTATTGCATCGCGCACAGCCCATCAAACGGCAATATCTGCCCCTCGAACTTCAATTCAATCGCGTCCGCCAATTTGAGCTTGAGATCCCGCTGGCGCTTGCCGTCAGGCATGCAGGCGACGCCGCTGAACAGTTCGGCCAGGACAATGGCGCTCAGATAGAGCTCGTCATTGTCCTTTTCATTTAACCAGTTAATGACGTTGTAGTACGGACTGGGGCGCAGCGTCTCCGAAATGACGTTGGTGTCGAGAATAATCATGCGTTGTCATCTTCATCATCAAAGGTGACGATGCGTGGTGGCACGGCGTCACGCGGTGGGATCTCCAGCTCGACGCCGCCGAACTCGGCGAAGTGCTGATGCATCCAGGTACCCAATCCATAGCGCGGCGGCTTTTTCACCAGCGCCTGTTTCAGGATCATGCGCGCTTCCTCTTCCATGGAATGGCCGTTTTTCGCCGCTGAAATACGCAGCAGCTCTTTGATTTCGTCGTCCAGATTTCTGACGGTGATAGTAGCCATTGAAACCTCCTTTGCTATCAATGATTGCATTGACTTATTTTCTCGCCTTACTGGTTAAAAAGCAATCGCTGAAAATAAAAAAAGGCGCGGGATCCGCGCCTTAGCTGAAGAGGTAACGCTACCGAATTACAGCTTAGGGCCGGCGCTGACCAGCGCGGCGCCCGCAGGCGTGTCGGTGTATTTGTCGAAGTTGGTGATGAAGCGCTCGGCCAGATCCTGCGCTTTTTCCTGCCACTGCTCGAGGCTGGCGTAGGTATTGCGCGGATCGAGGATCTCTGGGTTCACGCCCGGCAGCGCGGTCGGCATCGCCAGATCGAAGATCGGCAGGGTGACGGTTTCCGCCTTGTCGATTTCACCGCTCAGGATGGCGTCAATGATGCCGCGCGTATCTTTGATCGAGATGCGCTTGCCGGTACCGTTCCAGCCGGTGTTGACCAGGTAAGCCTGGGCGCCGGCGGCCTGCATGCGTTTCACCAGCACTTCGGCGTACTGCGTCGGGTGCAGCGACAGGAATGCGGCGCCGAAGCAGGCGGAGAAGGTTGGCGTCGGTTCGGTTACGCCGCGCTCGGTGCCGGCCAGCTTGGCGGTGAAGCCGGACAGGAAGTGGTACTGAGTCTGGTTGGCGGTCAGACGCGATACCGGCGGCAGCACGCCGAAGGCATCGGCGGTCAGGAAGATCACCTTGGTGGCGTGACCCGCCTTGGACACCGGCTTGACGATGTTCTGGATATGATAGATCGGATAAGAAACGCGGGTGTTCTCGGTTTTCGAACCGTCGTTGAAGTCGATGCTGCCGTCGGCCAGCACGGTGACGTTTTCCAGCAGCGCGTCGCGTTTGATGGCGTGGTAGATGTCCGGCTCGGCTTCTTCAGACAGCTTGATGGTCTTGGCGTAGCAGCCGCCTTCGAAGTTGAACACGCCGTCGTCGTCCCAGCCGTGCTCGTCATCGCCGATCAGCTGACGCTTAGGATCGGTGGAGAGGGTGGTCTTGCCGGTACCGGACAGGCCGAAGAACACCGCCACGTCGCCTTTCTCGCCCACGTTGGCCGAGCAGTGCATCGAGGCGATGCCTTTCAGCGGCAGCAGGTAGTTCATCATCGAGAACATGCCTTTCTTCATTTCGCCGCCGTACCAGGTGCCGCCGATCAGCTGCATGCGCTCGGTCAGGTTGAAGGCGACGAAGTTCTCCGAGTTCAGGCCTTGCTGCTGCCAGTTCGGGTTGGTGCATTTGGCGCCGTTCATCACCACGAAATCCGGCTCGAAGTCAGCCAGCTCTGCGTCGCTCGGGCGGATGAACATGTTTTTCACGAAGTGCGCCTGCCAGGCCACCTCGGTGATGAAGCGCACTTTCAGGCGCGAGTCGGCGTTGGCGCCGCAGAAGGTATCCACCACGAACAGGCGTTTGCCGGACAGTTGTTCGGTGACCAGGTGTTTCAGATCGGCCCACACTTCCGGGCTGAGGGGTTTGTTGTCGTTTTTGCCTTTGCCCTGATCGGCCCACCACACGGTATCGCGGGTGATGTCGTCGCGGACGATGTATTTGTCTTTCGGCGAGCGGCCGGTGAAGATGCCGGTATCGACGGAGACGGCACCCAGCTTGGTGACTACCCCACGCTCAAAACCTTCCAGAGATGGGTCTGTTTCTTCCTTAAACAGCAGTTCATAGCTCGGGTTGTGAACGATTTCGCTAACGTCGTGAATGCCGTAAGCGGCCAGATCCTGAGGGGTTATACCTTTAACGCGCATGTTACTACTCCTTGGTCACAGAATTTCTGGCGGCAATTGTAGGGATCTAACGGTGCGTAACCGCGATGGGTATCAAATATTTAACGTTTTAGGCGGTATTTCGTTACGATCTGAGAGATAGCACACGGAAAAAAGCAAACGTGCAAACGGCGGGCGTTGGCGGGCGCCGGGCGCGCCCACCGAGGGGGGTGACTTAGTGCAACTGGTCGCTTTCGCCGGTGTTACCCGCATACAAAGCGGCAACATCAACCGGGTCAAAGACATAGTGGCTGCCACAGTAGTCGCAGTGCATGTCGATATTGCCGTCCTGCTCCAGCATGTCCGCCACTTCGTCGGTCGGCAGGGTCAGCAGCGCGTCGGCGCAACGCTGGCGCGAACAGGTGCAACGGAACTGCACGTCCTGCGGTTCGTACAGGGTGACCTCTTCCTGGTGATACAGGCGGTACAACACTTCGTTGGCCGGCAGGCCGAACAGCTCTTCGCTTTTTACCGTGTTGGTCAGTTGCACCAGATGATCGAAATCATCGAGGTTGCCGTCCTGCGCCGGCAGCACCTGCAGCAGCATACCGGCCGCCGCGGCGTTGCCTTCCGCTTCGCCGGTGCGGATGAACAGGCGGGTTGGCAGCTGCTCGGACTGGCGGAAGTAGGCTTCCAGGCATTCAGCCAGGGTTTCACCTTCCAGACCGACCACGCCCTGATAGCGCTCGCCTTCCGTCGGCGAAATGGTGATGACCATGACGCCGTTGCCGATCATCTGATGCAAGGTGCTGTCGTCGGCGATAGGCGCCTGGGTGCGCGCAACGCCGCGCATCTCCTGACGGTTGTTGCCGTTGATCACCGCCAGCTTCAGCGGGCCGTCGCCTTGCAGCTGCACGGTGATGTCGCCGTCGAACTTCAGGGTCGCGGTCAGCAGACTGGTGGCGACCAGCAGTTCGCCCAGCAGCTTTTGCACCGGCGCCGGGTAGTCGTGGTTGTTCAGGATCTGCTGATAGGTTTCGCTGACGGTAACCAGCTCGCCGCGCACCGCGTAGTTTTCAAACAGGTAACGGTGCAATTGGTCATGGTTGGACATAATCTTCTCTCATTGCGGTGAGGGGTTATTCCGGCTCACCAAATTTAAATTTCATCAGGTCGCGCCGCTCCTTTTTGTCCGGACGACGGTCCGGATGCGGCATGGTCAACGCGTTCATCTTGCGCGCCAGCGCCATCTTTTCGCGGTTGGCGATGCTGGCTTCGGTTTCCTGATACATTTGCTGCGCCTCGCCGGCGCCGCGGCGTTGGCTGGTCAGCGCCAGCACGATCACCGTACGTTCTTCGTTGCCCTGCCGCAGCTTGAGCTCGGCGTTGAGTTCGACAATCTTGCTCGGCTTACCGCGCTGGCCGTTGTAATGCACCTTGCCGCCGTCGATCATTTCGCGTGCCAGCGCGCGGGTCTTATAGAAGCGTGCGGCCCAGAGCCACTTATCCAGCCGTACCGCGTCGTCGCGCGTCGCTTTTTCCTTCATGCTTCCCCCTTGGCCAGCGCCGGTATCAGCAGGCGATAGTCACGCATCGACGGATGGCGCTGGAAGCTTTTCTCCGCCGTACTGGAGTCTGGGTTTTGCACGCCCAGGCAGTAACGAATGCCGAAAGTGCGCGCCGCGTCGAGGATCGGCTCGCCGTCGTCGACGAACAGCGTGCGCTGCGGATTGAATCCGGTGTGCTGTTGCACCGCTTGCCACAGACGCTGATCTTCTTTCGGATAACCAAATGTGTGGGTGGAAAACAATAAATCAAGGTGCCGATCGAGGCCGGTATGCTCGATTTTCACCGCCAGGCTGTGCGGATGGGCGTTGGTCAGCAAAATGGTTTGCAGACCGGCGTCGCGCAGCGCCCGTAAAAACGGCTCGGTGTCTTCGCGCAGCCGGGCGCGGCTGCCGACTTCGCTGGTCATGCGGTAAATATCCAGATCCAACCGCTCGCTCCAGTAATCGAAGCAATACCAGTTCATGGTGTGCTGCACCGCCTGATACTCCCGCTCAATGATATGGCGGGCTTCGTCGAAAGGAATGGCGCGCCTTTCGCTCAGCGCCTGCGGCACCAGGCTGAGCCAAAAGTGGCTGTCGAACTCCAGATCCAGCAAGGTGCCGTCCATATCCAGCAGCACGGTATCGATCTGCGGCCAATCAAACTCGGGAACCATAAAAACTCCACGGGCGGACCGACGGGCGGTCCGCAGATGAGAATAATAGCGTTAGCGTAGCATAAGCAGATGACAGGGCGGAGGCCCCGGCGTCAGGTTCAGGCCATCGGCCGCATCGACATCGGATTGAGCTGCGGATTGAAGCAGCTGTCGTAGTAACGCTGGATATCGGCGACGCGGTGCTGATTGATGCGACGACGTTGCACCAGCCGCCAGGCGTTATAGCCCAGGCTGATGACGACCGCCAGCAACAGCAGACTGGTACCGAGGTAGCGCCATAGGGTGATCATGTCCGGTTCGCTGTGCAGCGCCACATGACGGGTGCCGTTGGCGTCGACGCTGAGGCTGGTGATCACGCCCTGTGCCTGGAAGGGGGTGTGCAGCAGCAGAGTGGAAAGGCGCTGCAACTCATTCCACTGGTCGAGGGCGTTGTATTCGCTCTGCGGTGCCGACGGCTGCGGATGGCTGACCAGCTGGCGGCCTTCGTCGCTGCTGATCAGGAAACCGCCCGGCGGCGGGCTGTTGAGCGCTGCGGCGGCCAAACGCGTTTCATTGAAGATGAACGACGATGTGGCCACTTTGGTCAGGCTTTCCAGCGACTCGGCGCTCACCGGGCGCAGCAGGACGTTGACGCCTTGCAGCGCGCCGGACCTGGCGCGTTTCACCAGGCCGCTCCAGTTTTTGGCGTTGCCCAGGTTGACCAGGGCGTTCTTCAACCGCACGCAGTCGCTTTCTGCCTGGCACAAATTCTGTGTTTTCAAAACGATATCAGAGAAGTCGTCCAACAGGATCATGCCGGATTTCTCGATGGCGCTGGCCAACTGCGGGTTGACCTTCTGATCGGCGCCGCTCGGATGCAGCTGGCTGTTGACCGTGGCCAGCAGGGCCGTCGCTTTGTCAATGACTTCCGATTCCGGCTGCGGCAGTGGGGCGGCGTTGTTCCAGTAGATGCCGGAGCAGTCGAACGGCGCAAAATTGACGGCGCTGCCCCCATTGGCCGGCGGGGGCACATAGCACATGCCGCTGCCGCGCACTTTCAGCGTGTCGCCGATGCGCAGCGGCGTGGCTTCCAGCGCCTGAACGCTGGTCACTTCCACTTTTTGCGCACCCTGCAGCCAGGCCATGCTGAGGGTCAGCGGCAGGTTGAGCGGGATATAGATCAGCAGCAACAGCAGCACCAGCGCCGAGCTGGCGACCAGCACCGCGTTGCGGCCCCACTGCTGCAGCGGGAAGTTTTTCACTTCGTCATGCAGCGAGAGGAAGCGCCCCTGACGCACCACCTGCCGATTGAGATAGACGTCCACATCGGTGGTCTTGCCCAGGTCCTGCGTCAGGTAAGGCTGCCAATGCGGCGGGTAGATAAGATCGATGATGCCGAGTGAAATGTTGCTGATCTGCCCCTGGCCGGATTCGCCGAACAGGCCCCAGCGCTTCGGCGTACCGCGCAGACAGTGGATCTCTTTCAGCTCGCGTGACGCCGGACGGCGGAACAGGTTCCAGCATCCCCAGGCGATCATCAGCACCGCCACGAAAATCATCCAGGGGATCACCAGCACCGGGCTTATCAGGCTGAAGAACAGCAGCAGCAGCGCGGCGGAGATGATGACGGCTTCACGGATGCCGTTCGGCCGGTTCAGCGCATGCTCTTCCGGCGTTTCCTTGCGAATATTGATCAGCTCGACATGCTCGCTCTCTTCCTTGCGGATAGAGGCGTTTTTGGTCGGCGCGGCGCTCACCACCGGCGGTTGCGGCCGGTCGTGAATATGATCTTTCAGCGAGTGCCCGTTGAGCGAAATCACCAGCGGCAGCGTCTGGGTACGGATCACTTCCACATGGTTGTCGGCGGTGATATAGGGTTCCCAAAACGGCGGCAGGTGCACCTCTTCGGCATCGAGATAATAGCGCCATTTATTGGGATCGTCGCTGGCCAGCCCATAGCGGGTGATGGCGTGCGTGACGGGATAAACGTTATCGCTTTGCGGGGTGAGCGCCAGTTTGGCTGCGGGCAAGGTAGCGCCGCCGCCGGGCAACAGCTTGTTGCTCAGCTTGTTTTGCTGATTGAGATAGAACTCGACCGCAGCACGCTCTTCGTCGGTCAGCTTGCGGTGGGCAGGTTTGATAAACGGCAGCGCGTGCGCCAGAGCCGACGGGTTGCGCGCCTTGAACCACAGGTACAGGCCGGCGGCAATCAGGCAGACAAGCACTAAGGCCAATATCAACACTATTGTGCTCATGCAATCCCCATCTCACACCCGTGAATTTCGCCAACCTGATGAAAAGGTGAATATTATACGGAGTAAACCGCCAGGAGGCACCCAGAACTAATGAGGGAACAAACAGATTCTCGCTCTGGATCTCATTCCTTCATGACGCAAGGCCATTTTATCACTGATTCTTGCCTGCGTGATACTAGCAACCGGCCTCTGCCGTCGATATCGGTATTATCCTATTTTCATGTGTGCTGTTTGCTGAATCAGTACGGAAAATCGCCCGCCGCTGGCTACGCTTGTTAAAAGAAAGTAAATTACTGCTCATGCTCGTTGCGGCGGAGCTTACCCTTAACGCACAATGTGATCAGGATCGAATTTGGTCAGCGTTTGAGCGCCAACGAGCCGTGCGTTACGCCAATCATTATTTCGGTTGCCCTGTCCGCGCCTGGGTAACCTCTTTGAGGCAATCATGGATAAACACCTGCAAAAACCTAAAATTCTGAAAGTGGAAACCGTCGCGCGTTCGCGTTTGTTCAACGTCGAGTCGGTCGATTTGGAATTCAGCAACGGTGTGCGGCGGGTGTATGAGCGCATGCGGCCTTCGGATCGCGAAGCGGTGATGATCGTGCCGGTGATTGGCGATGACCTGCTGCTGATCCGCGAATATGCGGTAGGCACCGAATCCTATGAGCTGGGGTTCCCGAAAGGGCTGATCGATCCCGGTGAGGGGGTGCTGGAGGCTGCCAACCGCGAGCTGATGGAAGAGGTGGGATACGGCGCGAAGCGCTTCGATTTTCTCAGCAAGCTGACGATGGCGCCCTCTTACTTTTCCAGCAAAATGAATATCGTGCTGGCGCACGATCTCTATCCGCAGAGCCTGGAAGGGGATGAGCCGGAGCCCCTGCCGCAGGTGCGTTGGCCGATCGCCGACATGATGGCGCTGCTGGCGGAACCGGATTTTCGTGAGGCGCGCAACGTCAGCGCGCTGTTCCTCTCAGAGGCATTTTTGCGCGCTTCGCGCTGATACGCTTCGCGCCAAACAAAAAAAGGGCCAGATTTCTCTGGCCCTTTTCGATCAGAACAGCTCGTGGCTTTCACCGCCCGGATCGGTCAACGTGGTGCCGGTATCGCGCGATGGGTAGTCCGTCGGCTGAGTTCCTTCGATGAAGTACTCGGAACGGCTACCGCCGCCACCGCCAGAGAGCTTGCCGCTGCTCTTGTCGATGGTGACGCTGATGATGCCCGGTGGCGGCGTGACTTTCTGCTCCGGGATGCCTTCCAGCGCGGTCTTCATGAAGTCGTCCCACGCCGGCTGGGCGCTCTTGGCTCCGCCTTCACCGCCGGAAATCTGATCCGGGATGGCGCCGGATACCGTCGAACGGCCCAGGTCGCGGCGATGATCGTCGAAACCGATCCATACCGACGTTACGGTATCCGGGCCATAGCCGGAGAACCAGGCGTCTTTGGAACTGTTGGTGGTACCGGTTTTGCCACCGATATCATGACGTTTCAGATCGCGCCCGGCGCGCCAGGCCGTGCCCATCCAACCCGGTTCACCGAAGATGTTGCTGTTCAGCGCGTCGTGGATCAGGAAGGCCAGCGGCGTGCTGATTACGTGCGGCGCATACTGTTGGTCGCCGTCCTGCTGCACCTGAGCCGGGGTAACCTGCTCCAGCTGCGGCATCGGCACCGTGCTGTTGCTGCCTTCCTGCGAGGTGGCGACGTTTTCGATGTTGTCGTCGGACAGCACCGCCGAACGGTGGGTATCGCCGTAGATCACCGGCAGGTTGCAGCTGCTGCACACCACTTTCGGTTTGGCTTCGAACACCGTATTGCCGTTGTCGTCTTCAATTTTGGTGATGAAGTACGGGTCAACCAGGTAACCGCCGTTCGCCAGCACCGCGTAGCCGCGTACCAGCTGCATCGGGGTGAAGGAGGCAGAGCCCAGCGCCAGCGATTCAGTATGCACGATGTTTTGCGCCGGGAAGCCGAAGCGCTGCAGATATTCCGCCGCGTAGTCGACGCCCATCGCACGCATCGCGCGCACCATCACCACGTTCTTCGATTGCCCCAGCCCCTGCCGCAGGCGAATCGGGCCGTCATAGGTCGGCGGCGAGTTCTTCGGCCGCCAGTCGGTGCCGGCGCCGGCATCCCAGCGGGTAATCGGCAAGTCGTTCAGAATGGTGGCCAGCGTCAGGCCTTTATCCATCGCGGCGGTGTACAGGAACGGTTTGATGTTTGACCCCACCTGGCGCAGAGCCTGCGTGACGCGGTTGAACTTGCTCTGGTTGAAATCGAAACCGCCGACCAGCGCTTTCACCGCGCCGTCGTTCGGGTTGATCGAGACCAGCGCCGAGTTGACGTCCGGGACCTGCGACAGCCACCAGGCCTCGTTCACTTTACGCACCCACACCTGCTGGCCGGCCTGCACCACGTCGGTGACGCGTTTCGGCGTTGGGCCTTGCTGCGTGTCTGAACGGTATGGGCGCGCCCAGCGCATGGTCGCCATCGGCAGGGCAATGCTGCTGCCGTCGGCCAGCATCGCCGTCGCTTCCTGCGGGTTGGCGGCGGTGATCACCGCCGGCGCCAGCGGGCCATAGTTCGGCAGATTTTTCAGCGAATCGACAATCTGTTTGCGATCCCAGGCCGCTTCGCCGACTTTCCACAACACGTTGGACGGGCCGCGGTAGCCGTGGCGCATGTCATAGGCCAGCACGTTGTTGCGTACCGACTCTTGCGCCGCCAGCTGCAGCCGTTTGGTGACGGTGGTGTAAACCTTGTAACCGTCGGTATAGGCATTTTCACCGTAGCGCTTGATCATCTCCTGACGCACCATCTCGGAGAGATACGGCGCGGAGAAGCTGATTTCCGGCGCATGGTAGTTGGCGACCAGATCTTCGGCGCGCGCCTGATCGTACTGCGCCTGCGTGATGTAGTGTTCGTCCAGCATGCGCGACAGCACCACGTTGCGACGGGCAACGGCGCGATCGTGCGAATAGAGCGGGTTGAAGGTGGACGGCGCTTTCGGCAGGCCGGCGATGGTCGCC
Source organism: Serratia sp. SSNIH1 (assembly GCF_002935055.1). Lineage (NCBI taxonomy): Bacteria > Pseudomonadati > Pseudomonadota > Gammaproteobacteria > Enterobacterales > Yersiniaceae > Serratia > Serratia sp. SSNIH1. The sequence continues at coordinate 133,335 of NZ_CP026383.1, read as the reverse complement.
ATTTCGCTCAGGGTCAGCTGGCTGACGTCTTTGCCGAAATAGACCTGAGCGGCGGCACCCACGCCGTAGGCGCGGTAACCCAGATAGATCTTGTTCAGATACAGCTCAAGGATTTCATCCTTGGTGAGCATCTGCTCGATGCGCACCGCCAGGAAGGCTTCCTTGATTTTACGCATCAGGGTGCGTTCCGGGCTTAAGAAGAAGTTACGCGCCAGCTGTTGGGTAATGGTACTGGCCCCCTGCGAAGCGTGGCCGGAGACCAGCGCGATGGAGGCGGCGCGGAAGATGCCGACCGGATCGACGCCGTGGTGATCGTAGAAGCGGCTGTCTTCGGTGGCGATGAATGCGTGCACCATCACCGGCGGAATTTGATCCAGCTTCAGCGGAATGCGGCGCTTCTCGCCATATTGGGCGATCAGTTCGCCATCGGCGCTGTAAACCTGCATCGGTATTTGCAGCCGCACGTCTTTCAGCGTTGCGACGTCGGGCAGCTGCGGCTCGACATATTTGTACAAGCCGAAAATCGAGGCTGCTCCCAGCACGATGCAACATACTGCAAGGATTAGTAAATACTTTACGAACTTCACCTGAGATTTCCCATTTCTAAGTCATTTGGGCAGTTTATAAACAACCGCGCGGTAGTATAAAGGCAAGCCTGCGACATGGATATGTTCTTTTATCATCTGATGTTATGGAGGCTTGCGAAACATGTTCCCTCAAGCATGGCAGGTGGGGCTGGATATACAAATCGACTGCGTGCGGGCGGTGGCGGCCCAACGCCGCCGCAACGGCTGGCAGTTGCGCCACTGGTGGCAGCAGGCGCTGCCGCAGGCAGTTTTACGCGACGGCTGCCTGGAACCTTCCGAATTCCTGATCCGGGCGCTGCGGCAATGGCGCGTCCAGCTGCCGCGACATATTTCCTTACGCATTGCCCTGCCGGCGCAGCGCGTGTTGCAGCAGCGTATGGCGCGGCCTGACGCGCGGCTGCGTGAGCCGGAACGCAGCGACTATATCGGCGGCCACGGTTTGAAGCAGTTTCCGCTCGACGGCCAGACGCTGGCGCTCGACTATCGTGCAGCCCCGGCGGATGAGGCGACGCTGCTGTTGACCGCCGCACGGCGGCAGGAGCTGCAGCAGTGGCTGCATTGTTTGCGTCAGGCTGGCCTGCACCCGCAAGCGGTCGATATCACTCCCTGCGCGCTGCGGGTGATGGCGACGGCGGCGGGCGTGCCGCCCGCCGCGGGGCTGATGCATCGCCTCGATCGAGAATGGCTGTGGGTGGCGCCGGCCGATGGCGCCTTCGCCTTTGGTCTGGTGCCGGGCGACGATGGTGCTCAGGCGCTGCGGGCGCTGCAAGCCCAGACGCCGGCGGGCGACGATCGGCCTGTCTATGCCGGCAGCGTGCTGGTGGGAGCCCTGCCTGCCGGTTGCCTTGCCTGGTCGCCGCTCAGCGCCTTCACGCAGCTGCGTCCGCCGTTGCCTGTCCATCCCTCGGCGTTCGCGTTGGCCGGTGGTCTGGCGCTGCGCGAGGAGGATCGTTGATGTATCAGGTCAACTTTCTGCCCTGGCGCCAGCGCCGCGATCGGCGACGCGCCTATTTCTGGCTGGGCGTGCTGTTGTTGCAGGTAATGGCGCTGCTGCTGGCACTGTTCCTGGTCGCCGGCCAGCTGCGTCACCAACAGGCGCAGCGGCAGGCGCGGCTGGCGATGTTGGGTGAGGAGCTGGCGGCATTGACGTCGTTTGCCCGCCAGCAGCAACAAGAGCGGGCGCAGCAAGCGATGCACAGTGCCCGCGCCGAACGGCAGGCAAATAACGCCCAACATAACCGGCGTTATTTGCAGCTGCTGCAGCAATTGTCCTCCAGCATTCCTCCGCCGCTGTGGCTTACGGCGTTGGACAGCAATGCGGCGAACGGCCTACGGCTGCGTGGATTGAGCCGCTCTCCTGCGGCCATCACGCAGTTCGAACGGCGGCTGGCGGGGATACCTGCGTTGCCACGGCTGCATTTGGCTGAGGTGGCACAACGCGAAGATGGCCTGTACTCCTTTCATCTGGCGGCGCAGTGGGGGCGTGATGGATAGCCGTTTGTCATCCGGGCTGCGCCTCTGGCTGAGCTTGCCGGGCTGGCTATTGCTGCTGTCGCAAGGGGTGGGCATCGGCACGCTGGCGCTGTTGGGCGGCGGTTGGCTGCTGCAAGACGAATGGCGTCAGCGGGAAAACGCGGCGGAGCGGCAACAGCGCCTGCTGCAACAGATCGCTATGGTGCAGAGCCAGTTGGAAGATACGCCGCAAACCGTTATCCCGGCGGCGGCGCTTGCGCCGACCACCACCGGCGATTTGGCGAGCGTGCTGCAACGGGCGGGGGGCGCTTTGCTGCGCTGGCAGCGGCAGGAAAAACCGCCGCGGCAAACGCTGAGCTTGCGCATTGATTACACCGGCTTGCTGGTGCTGCTGGAGGCGCTGCCCGCCGATTTACGCCTCGAGCAGCTGAGCGTGGAGACGCCGCCCCTTGGCATGACGGCGCGGTTGGTTTTGCAGGATGCCACCGAGGATCAGCCCGATGAGTAAAAGACCCGGCCGTGGGTGGTGGTGGCTGCTATGGCCCTGGGCCCTATGCGCTGAGCCGCGCGACCCGTTTGCGCCGCCTCCGCTGCCTGCTTGTGCCCAAACGGCGGCATCGCCGGCGGGCTGGCGACTGAAAGGCGTCATCGGGCAACCGACGTTGCGCTATGGCTGGGTGGTGACGCCGGCGGGACAATGGTTGCGCCTGCGGCCGCGGCAGCGGGTGCTGGCCGAGCGCTGGCAGGTGACGCAGGTGCAGGCGCGCAGCCTGACGTTAACGGCGCTGGCGGCCGAACCGGATTGCCCGGCGAGCCAGGGCGACATCTCGCTGATAATGGACAACAAGGATGGTAAGCCATGAAGGGACGCGCTGGACTGGGCGTGGCGCTGTGGTGTCTGACGCTCGGCGCCGCACAGGCGCAGGATAAACAGGTTATTTCGCTGGAGTTTCAGGATGCGCCGGTCACGGTCATCCTGCAGGCGCTGGCGGATTATCGGCAGATGAACCTGATCGCCGCGCCCGGCGTGAGCGGCAACCTGACGCTGCGGCTGGAGAATGTGCCCTGGCCTCAGGCGCTGGCGCTGACCCTGCGCATGGGCAAACTGGCGATGACGCGTGAGGGTAACGTGATGCTGATTGCGCCGGAGCCGGACGCGCAGGAAAAAAGGCAGCAGCGAGAGGCGCTGGCGCAGCGGCAACCGCTGCACAGCCTGAGCCTGACGTTACAGAACGGCGATGCGGCGGAGATTGCCGAAAGCCTCAATGCCCAACGCGGCGCCTTGCTCAGCGAGCGGGGCAGCGTGCTGGCGGATAAGCGCACCAATACGCTGCTGCTGCGCGACACCGCGCCGATCCTGGCGCAGTTGAAAAAGCGGGTAACGGAAATGGACGCGCCGCTGGCACAGGTTCAGCTGGCTGCGCATATCGTGACCATCAACAGCGAAAGCCTGCGCGAACTCGGCGTGCGTTGGGGATTGGCGCCCGACGACAGGCCAGCGCAGCCACTGCGGCCGGGTAATCTCGGCGTCAACCTGCCGCTGGAGCGCAGCGCGGTGAACGTCGGTTTCCACCTGGCACGCATCAGCGGGCGTTTGCTGAGCCTCGAGCTGACGGCGCTGGAACAGGAGAATCAGGTGGAGATCATCGCCAGCCCGCGCCTGCTGACGGCGCACCTGCAAACCGCCAGCATCAAGCAGGGAACCGAGATCCCTTACGAAGTGTCAAGCGGCGCCAGTGGTGCGACCGCCATCGAGTTCAAAGAGGCGGTGCTGGGCATGGAGGTGACGCCGAAAGTGTTGCCGGACGGGCGCATCACGCTGACCTTGCACATCAGCCAAAATATGCCGGGGCGCGCCATCAGCCGAGGCGCGGGGGAAGCGCTGACCATCGATAAACAGGAGATTAAAACGCAGATCACGGTGAAAAACGGTGAAACCCTGGTGCTCGGCGGTATTTTTCAACGGCATAGCGGCAAGACGGCGGACAAGGTGCCGGGATTGGCGGACGCGCCGTTATTGGGAGGCTTGTTCCGACAAAGCGGCGCACAACAGAAAAAACGCGAGCTGGTGATCTTCATTACGCCGACCCTGATTAAAGGATAAGCGGCTACCTGTCAGGCGGACGGCAAATCTCCTAAAGTTGATGAGCAGATACACTTTTTTATCTCCTTGGGGGGATCTGCGTTTGACGCTGCGGCCGATTTAGCTTACAAGGGTTACCGAATTGAGCACCGAGGTTTTTTGTTAGCGTCAAGACGCCGTTAAAAACATATGGTTTCCCTCCCGCGGCGTGGATTGCGATTTATTCGGTTGCCAAACTACCAAGAGTGTTGAGATAATTTTTCGTCTGATCTCGCACTATCGCTCATGAGGTTTCAGTTTAGGTCCCGCCGCTGATTTGATTGGCGGGGCGGGTTAACATTAACGAATTGTCTTAGTAATACCGAAAAACATGGCAGAGAAACGCAATATCTTTCTGGTTGGGCCTATGGGTGCCGGCAAAAGCACTATTGGCCGTCAGTTAGCTCAGCAACTCAATATGGAGTTCTTCGACTCCGATCAAGAAATTGAGCGACGTACCGGAGCTGACGTGGGCTGGGTATTCGACGTGGAAGGGGAAGAAGGTTTCCGCGATCGTGAAGAAAAAGTCATTAATGAACTGACGGAAAAACAAGGGATTGTGTTGGCGACCGGCGGCGGTTCGGTGAAGTCGCGCGAAACGCGCAACCGTCTGTCCGCGCGCGGTGTGGTGGTCTATCTGGAAACCACGATCGAGAAGCAGCTGGCTCGTACCCAGCGTGATAAAAAACGCCCGCTGCTGCAGGTCGATTCTCCGCCGCGTGAAGTGCTGGAAGCCTTGGCGAAAGAGCGCAATCCGTTGTATGAAGAGATTGCCGATGTCACCATCCGCACCGACGATCAGAGCGCTAAAGTGGTTGCTAACCAGATCATCAACATGCTGGAAAGCAACTGATTGCCGATTTTCGCGTTCGCCGTCGGCCAATGCGGAAAACTGATTTGTGTTCCCCGCCGCTGCGGGGATCAACCACCGCCGCACCATACAGAGAACTGAGCGCGACATGGAGAGAATTACTGTAACGCTTGGGGAGCGCAGCTACCCGATTACCATCGCCGCCGGATTGTTTAACGATCCGGCTTCTTTTATGCCGTTGAAGGCGGGTGAGCAAGCGATGTTGGTCACCAACCAGACCCTGGCGCCGCTCTATCTGGAGCGCGTCCGGCAGGTGCTGGAGCGGGGCGGCGTCGTGGTGGATCAGGTGATCCTTCCCGATGGTGAGCAGTACAAATCTCTGGCGGTGTTGGATCAGGTGTTTTCGGCGCTGCTGGAAAAACCGCACGGGCGCGACACGACGCTGATCGCGCTCGGTGGCGGCGTTGTCGGCGATCTGACCGGCTTTGCCGCCGCGTGCTATCAACGCGGCGTGCGTTTCATTCAGGTTCCCACCACGCTGTTGTCGCAGGTGGATTCTTCCGTGGGCGGCAAGACCGCCGTCAACCACCCGCTCGGCAAAAACATGATCGGCGCTTTCTATCAACCCGCTTCGGTGGTGGTTGATCTGGATTGCCTGAAAACGTTGCCGACGCGTGAACTCTCTTCCGGCCTGGCTGAAGTCATCAAATACGGGATCATCCTCGATCGCGAGTTCTTCGTCTGGCTGGAAAACAACATCGATGCGCTGATGGCGTTGGATATGCAGGCGTTGGCCTACTGTATCCGCCGCTGCTGCGAGCTGAAGGCCGAGGTCGTGGCTGCCGACGAACGCGAAAGCGGCCTGCGCGCCTTGCTGAATCTGGGCCATACTTACGGCCACGCCATCGAAGCCGAAATGGGCTACGGCGTATGGCTGCACGGCGAAGCGGTGGCTGCAGGCATGGTGATGGCGGCGGAAACCGCGCACCGTCTTGGCCAGTTCTCCGTTGAAGATATCGAACGCATCAAAACGCTGCTGCTGCGCGCCGGGTTGCCGGTTTGCGGGCCGCAGGAAATGACGCCGGAGTCCTATCTGCCGCACATGCTGCGCGACAAGAAAGTGCTGGCGGGTGAACTGCGTCTGGTGCTGCCGACCGCGATCGGTGCGGCGGAAGTGCGCGGTGGCGTAGGGCATGAACTGGTGTTGGCGTCGATCGCCGCCTGCCTGCCTGAGCAGCAGCGTAATTAAATCGGACCAAGTAACAGTGGCTTAGCCGCCATTTGCATCTATATTAATACAGTGAGCAGAGCACGACGGGTGTCGCTTTGCCATCATCGGGTTAATCTGCCCGTGCCACGGTAGGTCTACGGTGGTGGGCTTTTGCCTCTAGTTGGAGGGTTTCAGATGGACGAGTTTAAACCGGAAGACGATCTCAGACCTGATAGCAGCGATCGTCGTCCTACGCGTTCGCGCAAGCCGGCCGCCGCGCCGCGCTTCGCCGTTTCGCGCCAGCATTTGATGATCGGCATCGGCATTTTGGTGCTGTTGCTGCTGATTATCGGTATCGGTTCCGCCTTGAAGGCGCCGACCAAGCATGAGGTGGCTCAGGATAGCGGCGCACAAAACGGCGCGGCTCGCGATATCAACCTGTCCGGTTCTTCGTCGCTGACCACCGCCAATAACGGCGTGCCGGGCGGCACGACGGATACCCACGACAACAACGGCGTGAGTGCGACTCAGCCGCAGCAACCGCAGAACGTCAGCGTTCCGCCGATCTCAGGCACGCCGACCGAAGCGCAAACTCAGCCTCAGCAGGGCGGTGCGCAGCAGCGCGTCGATCTGCCGGGCAACATGGCGGATGCGCTGTCGCAGCAGCAGGGGCAAGTGGATGCCGCGACCCAGGGCATGACCGGCGCAGCCTCGACGCTGCCGACCGCACCGGCGACGGTGATGAGCGGCGCCGCAGCGCGCGAGGCGACTCGCCCTGTGCAAGGTACCGCGCAGCAACAGCATAAAACGCCGGCGAAAACTGCCGCCACCAAACCGACCGCGACGCAGCATAAATCACCGACTACGGTGTATACGCCGCCGGCCAAGCCGTCTTCCACCGCGAAAGCGGGAGCGGTCAGCAGCAGCGGCAGTTCGCTGCAGTCTGCACCGGGCAGCCATTACACGCTGCAGCTGAGCAGCGCTTCGCGTTCCGATACGCTGAACGCCTACGCCAAACAGCAGAAGCTGCAGAACTACCTCGTGTACGCCACCAAGCGTGACGGCAAACCGTGGTATGTGCTGGTAAGCGGCAACTACGCGTCTTCCGCGGAAGCGAAACGCGCCATTGCTTCGTTGCCGGCGGATGTACAGGCGAAAAAACCATGGGTCCGACCTGTACATCAGGTACAGCAAGATCTTAAAAAATAAATCATTTAAATTTGTGCGCTGATGTGCTGTCTGAAACAGAGTACAATCCGCCGCTCTGAATTGTATAAGTAGCTAATTGACGGCATGAAGAAAAACCGCGCTTTTTTAAAATGGGCTGGTGGAAAATACCCGCTGGTAGACGAGATTCGTCGCCATCTGCCGGCGGGAGACTGCTTAATCGAGCCCTTCGTGGGTGCGGGATCCGTCTTCCTGAATACGGATTACGACGCCTACATTCTCGCCGACATCAATAGCGATCTTATCAACCTGTATAACATCGTTAAGCTGCGCACGGATGACTTCGTGCGCGATGCCCGCACGCTTTTCGCCGATGAATTCAATAACTCGGATCAGTTTTACCTGCTGCGAGAAGAGTTCAATACTAGCACCGAGCCTTACCGCCGGGCGCTGCTGTTCCTGTACCTGAACCGCCACTGCTATAACGGCCTGTGCCGCTATAACCTGCGCGGCGAGTTCAACGTACCGTTCGGCCGCTACAAGAAACCGTACTTCCCGGAAGAAGAGCTCTACTGGTTTGCCGAAAAATCGCGCAATGCCACTTTTGTCTGTGAGCATTACCGCGATACCATGGCGAAGGCCGTGGCCGGCGCCGTGGTGTATTGCGATCCGCCTTATGCGCCGCTGTCGGCGACGGCGAATTTCACCGCTTACCATACCAACAGCTTCAGCATCGCCGATCAGCAGAGCCTGGCGCAATTGGCGCATCAGCTCTCGGTAGAGAGCCGGGTACCGGTATTGATCTCCAATCACGATACCGAGCTGACGCGCGACTGGTACCAGAATGCTGCGCTGTATGTGGTGAAAGCGCGCCGCACGATCAGCCGCAATATTCTCGGCCGCAGCAAAGTGAACGAGCTTTTGGCGCTGTATCGCTAAGCCGGGGGCACCCCGGCGCATAACAACTCGACCCTACGTTTGGAGAAGCGGATGAAAAAGTTTTTGATTGCCCCGTCCATTCTGTCGGCAGATTTTGCCCGGTTAGGTGAAGATACCGCCAACGTGCTGGCCGCAGGCGGCGACGTGGTGCACTTCGACGTGATGGACAACCACTACGTGCCCAATCTGACCATCGGTCCGATGGTGTGCGAAGCGCTGCGCAACTACGGCATTACCGCGCCGATTGACGTGCACCTGATGGTCAAACCGGTGGACCGCATCGTGCCTGATTTCGCCAAGGCCGGCGCGTCTTATATCTCTTTCCACCCCGAAGCTTCCGAGCATGTCGACCGCACCATTCAGCTGATCAAAGAGCACGGCTGTAAAGCCGGCCTGGTGTTCAACCCGGCCACGCCGCTGAGCTACCTCGATTATGTGATGGATAAAATCGACGTGATCCTGCTGATGTCGGTTAACCCAGGCTTCGGCGGCCAGTCGTTCATCCACGGCACCCTGGACAAGCTGCGCCAGGTGCGCAAGCTGATCGACGACAGCGGTCGCGACATCCGCCTGGAAGTCGACGGCGGGGTGAAGGTGGATAACATCGCCGAAATCGCCGCTGCGGGCGCCGATATGTTCGTCGCCGGTTCCGCCATCTTTGGCCAGCCGGACTACCGTAAGGTGATCGACGAGATGCGCAGCGAGTTGGCGAAGGTTTCCCATGGCTGATTTCGGCGCGATCCGCGCATTGGCCTTCGATCTGGACGGCACGCTGGTCGACAGCGCGCCGGGCCTGGCGGCCGCCATCGATATGGCGCTGGAAGAGACGGGCCTGCCGCAAGCGGGTGAAGAACGGGTTGGCACCTGGATCGGCAACGGCGCCGACGTGTTGGTGCAGCGCGCGCTGCGCTGGGCGGAAGCGGAAGGCACGCCGGAGCAGTGCGGCCGGCTGCGTGAACGCTTCGACCATTTCTATGCGCAGACCGTTGACAGCGGTAGTCGCCTGTTCCCGCAGGTGCAAGAGACGCTGGCCCGGCTGGCCGCGCACGGCTACCCGATGGCGCTGGTGACCAACAAACCGACGCCGTTCGTGGCGCCGCTGCTGGCGGCGCTGGGCATTGGCGACTATTTCTCGCTGGTGATCGGCGGCGACGACGTGACGGAAAAGAAACCGCACCCGGCGCCGTTGTATCTGGTGCTCGGCAAGCTTGGGCTGCGCGCGCATGAACTGCTGTTCGTCGGCGATTCACGCAACGATATTCAAGCCGCGCAGGGCGCCGGTTGCCCAAGCGTCGGCTTTACCTACGGTTATAACTACGGTGAATCGATAGCCCTGAGCCACCCCGATCGGGTGTTGGAGCGCTTCGCCGATTTGTTGCCCGCTCTTGGGCTGTCATCTTTAGAGAATCAGGAAATTTAAACATGAGTAAGCCCATCGTATTTAGCGGCGCGCAGCCGTCCGGCGAACTGACCATCGGCAACTACATGGGTGCGCTGCGTCAGTGGGTGCAGATGCAGGACGACTACGACTGCATCTACTGCATCGTCGATCTGCATGCCATCACCGTGCGCCAGGACGCCGAGAAACTGCGCAAGGCCACGCTGGATACGCTGGCGCTGTACCTGGCCTGCGGTATCGATCCGGAAAAAAGCACCATCTTCGTGCAGTCGCACGTGCCTGAGCACACGCAGTTGAGCTGGGTGCTGAACTGCTACACCTATTTCGGCGAACTGAGCCGCATGACGCAGTTCAAAGACAAATCCGCACGCTACGCGGAGAACATCAACGCCGGGCTGTTCAGCTATCCGGTGCTGATGGCGGCGGATATCCTGCTGTATCAAACCAACCAGGTGCCGGTGGGCGAAGACCAGAAGCAGCACCTGGAACTGAGCCGCGACGTGGGGCAGCGTTTCAACGCGCTGTATGGCGACGTGTTCAAAGTGCCGGAGCCGTTTATTCCTAAATCCGGCGCGCGCGTGATGTCGCTGCAGGAACCGACCAAGAAGATGTCCAAGTCGGACGATAACCGCAACAACGTGATCGGCCTGCTGGAAGATCCGAAAGCGGTGACCAAGAAGATTAAGCGCGCAATGACCGACTCGGAAGAGCCACCTGTCGTGCGTTACGACGTGGTCAACAAGGCGGGCGTCTCCAACCTGCTGGATATTCTCGCCGGCGTGACCGGCAAGAGCATCGCGCAGTTGGAAGCCGAGTTCGAAGGCCAGATGTACGGCCACCTGAAAGGCGCGGTGGCGGAGGCCGTCTCCGGCATGCTGGGTGAGTTGCAGGAGCGTTATCACCGCTTCCGTAACGACGAAGCCTATCTGCAGCAGGTGATGCGCGACGGTGCCGCCAAGGCCCGCGCACGCGCGCAGGAAACCCTGGCGAAGGTCTATCAGGCCGTCGGTTTCGTACCGCCGCAGGCGTAACGCCGGCGAAAATAAAAAAAGCGGCCACGGGCCGCTTTTTTTACGTCGGTATCACGCCATTTGCGCCAGGCCGGCGGGTGATGCCTCGCTGGCGAACCAGTTGAGTTTGCTGCGCAGGCTGACCACGCTGCCGACGATGATCAGGCTGGGGCTGGCGGCCTGCAGTGACAGGGCGCCCAGTTGGCCGAGCTCGCCTTCGATCACCCGCTGGCGGCAGGAAGTGCCGTTTTCTACCAGCCCCACCGGCGTGGTGGCCGCCAATCCATTCGCGATCAGCTGGCGTTGGATCTCCGCCGCCTGCGACAGCCCCATATAGAACACCAGCGTCTGTTGCCCGGCGGCCAGCGTCGCCCAGTCCAATCCGCCGTCGGCCTTGGCGTGCCCGGTCACCAGGCGTACGCTCTGCGCATGGTCGCGGTGGGTGAGCGGGATACCGCTGTAGGCTGAACAGCCGGAGGCGGCGGTGATGCCCGGCACCACCGAGAACGGCACGTTGGCGTCTGCCAGCGTCTCCAGCTCTTCGCCGCCGCGGCCGAAGATAAAGGGATCGCCGCCCTTCAGACGCACCACGCGTTTGCCTTGCTGCGCCTGCTGCAGCAGGATTTGGTTGATTTGCTCTTGCGGCACGCAGTGGTGCCCGGCGCGTTTGCCGACGAAGATACACTCGGCGTCGCGGCGCACCAGCGTCATGATCTCTTCGGAGACCAGCCGGTCGTAAACCACCACGTCGGCCTGCTGGATCTGCTGCAACCCTTTCAGCGTCAGCAAGCCGGCATCGCCCGGCCCGGCGCCCACCAGCACCACTTCACCGCGATCTTCCGGCTGTTCGCTGAACAGCTGCTCGAGCTGGCGTTCGGCCAGCGTGGCGTCGTCGTTGGCCAGCGACTGCGCCAGCCGATCGTGGGCGAATAACCGTTCCCAGAAGCGACGGCGCGCGCCGAGGCTGCTGAAGCGTTGTTTTACCCGCTGCCGCAGCGAGCCGCCCAGCTGGGCCAGCTTGCCGAGGTGCTGCGGCAGCATCGCTTCCAGCTTCTCGCGCAGCAGCCGCGCCAGCACCGGCGCTTTGCCGCCGGAGGACACCGCCACCATGATCGGCGAACGATCGATGATTGACGGCATGATAAAGCTGGCGCGTTTCGGATCGTCCACCACGTTGCAGAACACCCGCTGCTGGTTGGCGCACTGATACACCAGTGCGTTGACCTCCAGCCGGTCGGTGGCGGCGATCACCAGCCATTTTTCCGCCAGCAGTGCCGGACTGAATTCGCCTTCGGCCAGCGTCAACCGGCCTTCTTCCGCCCACAGGTGGAACTGCGGGGTGAAGTCCACGGCGTTGACGGTCAGCGCTGCGCCGGCGTCCAGCAGCAGGCGTGCCTTGCGTTCGGCGATCTCGCCGCCGCCGACCAACAGGCAGGCTTTATGTTGCAGTTGGCAGAAAATCGGCAGGTAGTCCATCGGCATTCCTCGGGGTTATCGACGTGGGGGCGGGATGCGCCCCCGAAAGGTTATGCCGCGATGTGCACGATGCCGTCGACCACCCGGCTGGCGAAGCTGGCGACGGAACGGCTGTCGTCTTCCAGACAGTGGCCGTCGTACAGGCGGAAATGCTGTTTCTTCAGCGGGCTGGTGACCCACAGCTCGCCCTGATGCTCGGCGATGAGGCCGCGTGACAGCACGCTGGCCTGGGCGAACGGGTCGATATTGCTGATGGCGAACACCTGCTCGTCGGCATAGGGGCGGAACACCGCCACCTGCCGATCGCCGATCAGGGCGCACACGCCGGTGCCGGGCAGAATGTCGGCGACGGGACAAACGGTAATCCACTGGCTCATGCGTGGCTCTCCTCGGTATCGATCAGGGTGACGGGAATGCGCTCGTCAGGGCGCGCCGGGCGGTGCTGGTCGCGTTCGGCCACTACCTGCACATTCGGATCGCGCAGCGGGCTGTTGATGAAGTGGGCGAAGCGCAGCTGCGTTTCCGGATGCTCGACGGTCTCTTTCCACTCGCAAATCACCGCATCGCGCAGGCGGGCGATCTCCGCTTCCAGTTGGTCGTTGATGCCGAGCTTGTCGTCGACGATCACCTTGCGCAGATAATCGATGCCGCCTTCCAGGCTTTCCAGCCACACCGAGGTGCGCTGCAGCTTATCGGCGGTGCGGATATAGAACATCATGAAGTGGTCGAGGTAGCGCACCAGCGTCTCGCGATCGAGGTCGGCGGCCAGCAGGTCGGCGTGGCGCGGTTTCATGCCGCCGTTGCCGCAGACGTACAGGTTCCAGCCGTTCTCGGTGGCGATGATGCCGACGTCCTTGCCCTGCGCCTCGGCGCATTCACGGGTACAGCCCGAGACGCCGAACTTCATTTTGTGCGGGGTGCGGATGCCTTTGTAGCGATGTTCCAGCGTGACGCCGAAGCCGACGCTGTCGCCGACGCCATAGCGGCACCAGGTGCTGCCGACGCAGGTTTTCGCCATGCGCAGCGCCTTGGCATACGCGTGGCCGGTTTCAAAACCGGCGGCGAGCAGCTTGCGCCAGATGGCCGGCAGATCGTCTTTCTGCGCGCCGAACATGCCGATGCGCTGCGAGCCGGTCATTTTGGTATAGAGGTTGTATTCCTTGGCGATCTGGCCGATGGCCAGCAGGCCGTCCGGGGTGATTTCGCCGCCGGCGGAGCGTGGGATCACCGAGTAGGTGCCGTCTTTCTGGATATTGCCGAGGAAGTTGTCGTTGGTATCCTGCAGCGGCGTATGCTGCGGCTTGAGGATGTATTCGTTCCAGCAAGAAGCCAGCAACGAGCCGACGGTGGGTTTACACACTTCGCAGCCGTAGCCTTTGCCGTATTTGGCCAGCAGCGCCTCGAACGACTTGATGCCTTCGACGCGGATCAGGTGGAACAGCTCCTGGCGCGAATAGGCGAAGTGTTCGCACAGGTGGTGGTTGACCTCGATGCCTTGCTTGCTCAGCTCGGCGTTCAACACCTGAGTGAGCAGCGGGATGCAGCCGCCGCAGCCGGTGCCGGCCTTGGTTTCTGCCTTCAGCGCCGCCACGGTGTGGCAGCCTTTGTTGACCGCCTGGATGATGTCGCCTTTGCTGACGTCGAAGCAGGAGCAGATCTGCGCGCTTTCCGGCAGCGAATCCACGCCGATGGCCGGTTTGCTGCCCGCGTGGGCCGGCAGGATCAGGCCGTCCGGGTTTTCCGGCAGTTCGATGCCGTTCAACGCCAGCTGCAGCAGGTTGCCATAATCGCTGGTGTCGCCCACCAGCACCGCGCCGAGCAGGGTTTTGTTGTCGGCGCTGACCACGATGCGTTTGTAGACTTCTTTGCTTTCATCCAGATAAACGTAGCTGCGGGCGCCCTCGGTGCGGCCGTGGGCATCGCCGATGCCGCCGACGTCCACGCCCAGCAGCTTCAGCTTGGCGCTCATGTCGGCGCCCTGGAAGCCGTTTTCGCGGCCCAGCAGGTGATCGACGGCCACCTGCGCCATTTTGTAACCCGGTGCCACCAGGCCGAAGGTGCGATCGCGCCAGGCGGCGCACTCACCGATGGCGTACACGTCCGGATCCGACGTCTGGCAGCTGTCGTTGATGGCGATGCCGCCGCGGCGGCCAATCTCCAGCCCGCACTGACGCGCCAGCTTGTCCTGGGCGCGGATGCCGGTGGAGAACACGATGAAATCCACTTCCAGCAGGCTACCGTCGGCGAAATGCATGGTTTTGCGCGCCGTGCCACCGCCGTTGACGATCTCCTGGGTATTTTTGCCGGTGTGTACTTTGACGCCCATGCGCTCGATCTTGCGGCGCAGCTGGTCACCGCCCATCGGGTCGAGCTGTTCGGCCATCAGCACCGGAGCGAACTCGATCACGTGCGTTTCCACCCCCAGGCTTTTCAGCGCGCCGGCGGCTTCCAGCCCCAACAGTCCGCCGCCGACTACCGCACCGCGTTTGCTGCGGCGCGCGCAGGCTTCGATGGCGTTCAGGTCTTCGATGGTGCGGTAAACGAAGCAGTCCTGGCTATCCGAGCCTTTAATCGGCGGGATCCACGGATAGGAGCCGGTGGCCATGATCAGCTTGTCGTAATAGACGGTGCGGCCGGTGTTGGAGTGGATGACCTTCTCGTCGCGATTGATGGTGATAGCGCGCTCGCCGACCAGCACCTTCACGCCGTGTTTTTCGTAAAAGCCTTCGCGCACCAGCGACAGCTCTTCGGCGGTGTGGTGCGAGAAGTAGGAGGAAAGGTGCACGCGATCGTAAGCGATGCGTGGCTCTTCGCAAAATACGGTGATTTCGAACTGGTCTTTGTCTGCTTTATCCAACAGATCTTCGATGAACCGGTGGCCGACCATGCCATTGCCGACGACGGCAAGTTTGACTCTGCTCATTATTGCCTCAAAATTCTGGTTTCCTAGGCTTACCTTATCTCTCCCGATGGGCAATTTATTGATGCAAATCAATCACACCCTTATATACCTCTAACGTGGTATATAGATGATTTTTCACGTTTTTTGATAAGTTGCGGATTTTATTCACCTTTAGCTGAAGCGAGTCAGTTTGCATGCAAATTACCCCGCAGGGAGTAAACGCAGGGGTAGGCAGGCAACGGCGACTTTGTCAGCGCGATCCGCTGCCAGTATGATGAAGAAAACCAGCGCAACGGCAGAGGTGAAGGGTGGCGAAACGTCCATTGAAGTTTATCGACAACCTGCGTTTAAGCGGGCATGAAGGGTTGTGGCAACTGGCGATCGAACAGGGGCGCATCGCGCATCTGGTGCCGCAGCCGGAAGGGCAGGAGTGGCGCAGCGACGTGTTGGATGCGCAGGGCGGGCTGGCGTTGCCGGCGTTCGTCGAACCGCATATTCACCTGGATACCACGCAAACCGCCGGTCAGCCGGCCTGGAACCAGTCCGGCACGTTGTTCGAGGGCATTGAGCGCTGGGCCGAACGTAAAGCGTTGCTGACCCATGAAGATGTCAAACAGCGCGCCTGGCAAACGCTCAAGTGGCAGATCGCCAACGGCGTGCAGTATGTGCGCACCCACGTTGACGTTTCCGATCCCACGCTGACCGCGCTGCGTGCCATGCTGGAGGTGAAGCTGGAGGTGGCGCCCTGGGTGACGCTGCAGATCGTCGCCTTCCCGCAGGAGGGGATCCTTTCCTATCCTAACGGCGAAGCGCTGCTTGAAGAGGCGCTGCGGCTGGGGGCCGACGTGGTGGGTGCCATTCCGCACTTCGAATTCACCCGCGAATACGGCGTGGAGTCGCTGCATAAGGCGTTCGCGCTGGCGCAAAAATACGATCGGCTGGTGGACGTGCACTGCGATGAAATCGACGACGAGCAATCGCGCTTCGTCGAGACCGTGGCGGCGCTGGCGCTGAAGCTGGAGATGGGAGCGAAAGGTCACCGCCAGCCACACCACGGCGATGCACTCTTACAACGGCGCTTACGCCTCGCGGCTGTTCCGCCTGCTGAAAATGTCCGGCATCAACTTCGTCGCCAACCCGCTGGTGAACATTCACCTGCAGGGGCGTTTCGACAGCTACCCGAAACGGCGCGGCGTGACGCGGGTGAAGGAGATGCTGGAGGCAGAGATCAACGTCTGCTTCGGCCATGACGACGTGTTCGATCCCTGGTACCCGCTCGGCACCGCCAACATGTTGCAGGTGCTGCATATGGGGCTGCACGTGTGCCAGCTGATGGGCTATGGCCAGATCGACGATGGGCTGAAGCTGATCACCCACCACAGCGCGCGCACCCTTAACCTGAGCGACTACGGGCTGGCGGCCGGCAACAGCGCCAACCTGGTGATCCTGCCGGCGGAAAGCGGCTTCGACGCGGTGCGCCGCCAGACGCCGGTGCGTTATTCGATTCGCCAGGGGGCGGTGATCGCCGAAACGCGGCCGGCGGAAACCACGCTGCATTTGCAGCAGGATGAGACGGTGGATTTTCGGCGTTAGCCGGTTCCTTTGCCCGCGACAATGATGGTGAACATTATATGTCGTGGGCGGCCCTCTCACGATAATTCCGGTAATGCGAGGTACATTATTGTTCGGCCAGTTAATGATTCTCTTTATAACCTGGAGTATCTAATAATTAATCGTTAAAATAATTTCAAGTGTGTTTTTTACCATGGAATGCGACTCATTAGTTATTTTTATCCTATATTTTCACTTCTTGTCGGATAATGGGTTGTTGATATTGATTCTAGTCAACTATTTGAGGGTTTTTATTTAATCCTGTGGATATTCTTTGGGTTGTGGTCTAATTTCCAGGGATTGGTGATTAACTTTATTGGTGTCTGACATGCAAGGATTGATGATGATTTTACGCCGCGTAGCATTGTTTAGTTTCCTGGTTTTTGGCGGGGCATGCTATGCGGCGCCTGCTGGCGAAGGTAGCGTTACGGATCCGACCAATGATTTTGATGACATAAACATTCAGGATCCCAATTGTGATAAGCGTGCCACAGAGAAATATTCGGCTAATGAATATAGGTATGCCATGTTCACGATGTGTGAAAAATATGTCGATGGGAAGATGGTTTTAATTCTATGGGTGAACAAGTATCAAGATTACAGTACGGGTTTTTGGTACGATTGGGAAGATCCTTATAAGTTGAGCCTGTTGGTTGGCATAAAACATGACGAAACAGGGCGAGAAAGTCAGCAGATCTTTCAGTTATATGGATTTGGCAGGGATAAACGATTCGTCAGGGTGATACCAACACCAAGGTCTGGGAAATATACGTTTACTCTCAACGCGACCGTACATTCTGATAAAATAGGCAGCGGTAATGATATCTATGTTCGTCTAAGTAAAGTCGTAAATATTGGTCCCGATGGCGCTAATGTTTTAATGAAGCTGACGGATGCGATAGAAAAAAACAAAGATGCGCCATTCGTATACACTTTTGATAAAGACCATCAGATACCAATGCGCTCAGGCATTGACGAGTACTATGCCAATAACCAAAATGGGACGCTGCTGGTTATTCCCAATGTGAGGAAATTGGTGCCGTCATTGCTGTTGGACATGAAAAAGCGGACATCGCTACGGTGCGAAAAGAATGACAATGCGTCAACGGACGATGGGGTTAAACAATCTAATGAAATTTATTACCCTGTTGGTGCATGGGGAAGGTTGGCTTTTCCCGATATTGTGCTGAACGTTAACTATTTTGATATCAGGCCACAAAGACGTGGCAGTACCTGGATAAGTAACGGTTGTGCAACGCCGCTTGGTATGTACTATGACAATATTAAAGACGGTGCAACGCAGCCGGAGCTGGAAACCGGTGACTATTTCCCCGGGCTGCGTCATTTCGTCGATGAGCATAATAAAGCTGCGCCGGTCGACACACTTTTTTGGGAAATGAATCAGCCTGGTATTCCGTTGCACATTGTAAATAACACCGATCGGTTTAGTACTGAAGCCACGCGTTTGGCCGATAGGCTAAGCAATATGAGGGCTCAGTTTGTGGCCTTTTCTGGAACCTCGCTGATTCCACGGCGTGATGACGGCCCAGAAGGTCAGCCGGATAACGGGCCGGCTCAAACGACCCGGATTGCCCTGGGTTACCATAACAAGCAGGATCGTCTCTATATTTTTCACGGCGGTGCCTACCGTGACGGTGTTGACCGCGAGGATCTGACCGCGTTGTTCCGGGCATTGGAGGCCAAGATGGCGGTAGAACTGGACGGCGGTGGTTCCGCCGCATTGGTTATCAAAAACGGCATTGCAAAATGGGGCGGCGGCGAAGCGCCCAAGAGCAGCTGCCCTAACTCTGGCGCTTGGTGCTCGCCGATAAAACAACCCGACGGGAATGCCCGACCGGTGCCTTCCTGGTTGGGAATCGAACTGAGTCGGCCCTGAACAGTGATATAACTCCCGGCGGGCAGCGAGTCATCCGGGAGCGCGCCATCAGTTTAACGAAAATTCAGGTGCGGCCGAAATCATATACAATCCATAGGCGCGTAGCGCATCACGATAGATACCCAGTTTGCGTTTCCCTTCGAATTTCATCTCTTCTTCGGAGGCGTCTGGGGCCGCGACGGTTGTGATGTTATAGTGTTCTCCTTTGGCCAGGGCGAGAGATTGCAAAATGACATGGCACCTGCGCACATGGGTTGCGGAACTGACGATGACAATGTCATTTCGTTTTGCTTGTTTGATGATGTAACGTGAATAAATAAAGTTTTCTACGGTATCTGTCGCGTAGTTTTCGGCAATTATCCTGTTTTCGTCTATTCCTTGGGCAATCAGCCATTGCTTCATTTCGATACCTTCACTTTTGTCATTTCTCGGCACACCACCCGTTACGATAATTTTAGCCTCAGGTAACATTTTCGCCATGGCTAAGGTTTTTTTCAGCCGGTCTATCAATATATTATCCATGACGCCATCCTCTTTTAATGCATAGCCTAAGGTGAGTATTAGCGCTGGCTTGTCTGTGTTGTAGCCGGCGGGGAGTGTTTCCGCTGTTGGCATAGCTAATTGCTCATTGATATTGCCGATTATGGTCGCCACATCTTTCGCTCGCTGCGCACTGATTTTCCTTAGGGCCGACATTTCGTTGGTAATTGATTGCCCCAGGTAGTGTTTGTACATCACCAGATAGGTCAGCGCATCAATATCACCACCGGTTTGGGTATTTATTCCGGCGTAGACGTCCAGTGCTTTATTAATATTTCCTTGCAGTATATAGGTGTTTCCCAGGCTAAATAGGACGTCCAGGCGTTGTGGTGCACTCTGGTGAGCCGAGGATAGCGCATTTTCCAATTTTTCCAGGTTATAAATCTCATAGGCGTTTTTCGCAGTTAAGAGAAACTGGTGCGTTGCGTTACGCGCGTTAATGGCTGAAGCCGTTGTGAATGACGTGTTTTTACCATAGACAGGAGCATGGCTTATCAAAGATAAGAGCAAGGCATAAAATATAATCTTCATTTATGAGATTCCTTTATATATATTTGATGGTAATATTTTAGAACCGAATGCGTGAAAATGATAAGTGAAATGGCTAAGTGAGCGATATTCGCCGGTAGGCCAGTGTTGTTTTTTATTAATCGGAGTTTTCAAATATACAGGGCGTTGGCATTTTATACAATGCCAATTTAATCACGCTCCGTCACCCCGCGAATTGGAGATGAAATTCGGTTATGCCGCCGGCCCAGGGCGCGTTAGCCCGGTCTACGGAAAAGCGGGAGGAATAAAAAATGCCGGCCAGGGAGAAGTGGCCGGCATTTATCTAAGGAGAGAGGGCATTCTCAGTCAACGACGATGAACTCAGCCCTGTGTGCGGATCAATGTGTCACGTGACCGTGGCTGCGGTGCTTGGTCACAAAGCCCAGCAGCAGACACATCACGAACACCGCCAGGTACAGGCCGTTGGCGGTGGTCAGCGCCGCGTGCGCGCCGCCTTTCGCCACGATCGGGCCGGTGACCACGAAGGTCAGCATGGTGCCGATGGTGCCGCAGGTCAGGATAAAGTTGACCAGCTTCGGTGAGGAGACCTTGGTCTGCAGCGAGCCGAGGGTGATCAGCGTGGTGTAGATGGCGCTGGAAACGAAACCCAGGGCCATGATGTAGTAGCCCAGATGCTCCGGGTTGTCGGTGCTGACGAACAGGTACATCGCGCCGGTAGCCAGTGCGGCCAGCACGGTAACGATGCGCTGCAGATCGAAGAAGCGCAGGATGAAGCTGAACACCCACATGCCGACCATGTAAGAGGTCCAGAAGTCGCTCACCAGCTTACCGGCCTGGCCGATGTCCATGTTAAACGATTTGGTGGCGTACTCAGGCACCCACTGAATGAAGCCCAGCTGGCCGAGGATGTAGCACAGCGCGGCGATCGACAGGAACAGCACGCCGATGCCCCATTTTTCTTTCTCGACCGGCTGACCGGCGTCGGCGCCTTTCTTGCCCAGCACCGGGAATTCGGAGCACAGGGTCAGCACGAAGATCCCCACGTACAGCAGGCCGATGCAGGCATAAACCCAGTACCAGCCGATGTGGCGGGCCAGCAGCATCGCGGCGACGATCGGGAAGATCATCCCAGCCATGCTGAAGAAGGAGTCGGTGAACAACAGGCGTGAACCGCGCTGGCGGCCGGCATACATGTGCGTGATCAGGAAGGTGCCGATCGACATGGTGATACCGCTAACCACGCCGAGGATAAACATGCACAGCGAGAACATGGTCAGGCTCTTGCCGAGCATCAGCCCTGCGACCGCCAGCACCATCAGGACAAAGCCGAAGATCAGCTGACGCTTCAGCGGGATGATTTCCATCAGCCAGGCATTGAGGAAGATCGAAATCAAAATACCGGCGTTGAGGAAAGTAAAGGTGTTACTCATGCTGGAAACCGGCAGGTTAAAGTACTCTGCAATGTTTCCCATCACCATCCCTGTGACGATCACTAAAGCACCGGTCAGCGCGTACGAAAAGAAGCTGATCCAGGTAAGCCGTATGCGGTTACTGTCATTCATTGTATAGGCCTGAATATGTCTGTTAGAGGTTTTAACGCTGGCATAAGGCCGCTGGCTTTTCCTGGCAAACGCAGAAAAAAGTCCCGATCAGGCCACCAGGGGGCGGATCCTAGCACAGACAACGGGATTTTTTGTGATGGCTGTCGATTTTTTGATGTAACCAATGAAGGGGCGATGCGCATTATTGTGATCTATTTGCGCACCGTCACAATGGAATCACGGTTGACGATCGTCGGCTCAAACCGGTGCGCCGGGGTGGCGGGGTCGATCAGCCTGCGCGCCGCGTATTGGGCCATCTCGCTGATGGGAAAATGGACGCTGTTCAACGCCGGGCGCACGAAAGGCGCGCGTTCGCCGCTGTCGTAGCAGATCAAGGAGATATCCTGCGGCACCCGCAGGCGGTGCTCGTTGATTGCCAGCAGGGCGCCGATCGCCATCTCTTCGTTGCAGCAGTAGATGGCGCTGGGCCGTGCGGCTTGCTGCAGCAGACGATCGGCGCAGCGGTAACCGCTTTCCAGATCGTAGACGCCCTCCAGGCAGGCCACCGGTTCGATATTTGCCGCCTGCATCGCCTCTTCAAACCCTTGCAGCCGCAGGCGGCTCGACGGGCGCTCACGCGGGCCGCTGATGCAGGCGATGCGCCGGTGCCCGGCATCGAGCAGTTGCTGCGTCGCCATACGGCTGGCGAGCGGGTGATCGAAGGTGACACAGCGGGCTTCCAGCCCCGGCACCAGACGATCGAGCAACACGAAATCACGTTGTTCCGCCGCCAATTGGCGCAGCCGATCGTCGCTGAGAAAACGCACGTGCAGGATCACGCCGTCGCAGCGCAGGCTAAATAGCCGCTGTATCGCCTGCCATTCGTTTTCGGCGCTGTTGCGGCCCTGGGTCACCAGCAGCTGTTTGCCGTGGGACTCGGCCTCGGTCTGCACGAAGTCCATCAGTGCGCCGAAGAAGCCGCCGCGGTACGACGTGGTGACCAGCCCGAGGGTATTGCTGTGGCTGGAGGCGAGCGCGCGGGCCGCCGGGTTGGGGGTATAACCGAGCTGGGCGACGGCGCGTTCAACCTTCTCGCGGGTCGGCGCCTTGACGTTGCTGTCGCCGTTCACCACGCGCGATACGGTGGCGCGCGAAACGCCCGCCAGCGCCGCGACATCTTCCAGTGTCACCATCGTCCCACTCCTGAATTACGGCTAAAAAAATGGGTTCGGCGCGCCGAACCCCTGTCTGGCTGCGTATAGCCGCTTACCTGAACTGCGGCAAATACGGCGCGTTTATCGTCAACACCTCGTCCAGCAGCGGCTGCGCCAGGTTGGCGTTGCCCACTAACGGGTTGGCGATCAGCGCCAGCAACCCGCTGCGACGATCGCCGTGCACCGCGGCTTCGATGGTTAGACGTTCGTAGGCTTTCACCTGCTGCGTCAGGGCCTGCATCGGCTCCGGCAGCGGGCCGAAGGTCAGCGGGTGTGCGCCCTGAGCATCGACGATACAGTTGATTTCTATCACAGCATCGTCCGGCAGGCCATGGATTGCGCCGCGGTTTGCGGTGTTGACCACTAATTGCGTGCCGAGATTATTATGGATAGCACGAATCAGCTCCAGCGCAACTTCGGAATAGAAAGAACCGCCGCGGAAGCTGAGCTGTTCCGGTTTCGTGTTTAACTGCGGATCGGCATACAGCTCGAACAGCTCTTTTTCTACCTGCATCACCTGCTCGGCGCGGGTGCCGCGCTCGCCGGCGGCGGCCATCTCTTCCGCCAGCATCTCGCGGGTCTGGTAAAAATAGCGGTGGTACGGGCAGGGGATCGCGCCGAGCGCGCGCAGGAAGTCCGGCTGCCAGGGCTCTTCCTTGATGTTGTTCATGGTCAGCGCCGCACCGTCGCACAGCATGTCGATCACCTTGGCGGTGACGTCGCGTCCCAGGTGCGTGACCCGATGCACCCAGACCATGTGGTTTAGGCCGGCGAACTGCAGCTGTACGTCGGCGTAAGGCGCCTGCAGCATGTTGGCGATCATGTGATGCATGCTGATCGGTACGTTGCACAGGCCGATGATCTTCGCTTTGGTAAAGCGAGACACCGCCTCGGTGACGATACCGGCCGGGTTGGTGAAGTTGATGATCCAGGCGTCCGGCGCCAATTTTTCCACCCGGCGAGCGATATCCAGCATCACCGGTATGGTGCGCAGCGCTTTGGCGAAGCCGCCGACGCCGGTGGTTTCCTGGCCGAGCAGTTGGTATTTCAGGCCCAGCCGTTCATCCGCGGCGCGCGCCGGCAGTTGCCCAACGCGGAACTGGGTCAGCACGAAAGCGGCGCCGCGAATGGCGTCGTCCAGCGCGAAGTGCACGCTGACCTTCACCTGTTCCAGCCCGTGGCGCGCCAGCATGCGGCGGGTCAGAGCGGCGATGGTTTCCACTTTTTGCCGGCCCGGTTCGACGTCCACCAGTGCCAGTTCGGTGACCGGCAGCTCCTCGATGCGCTGGATCAGCCCGTCGACCAGTTCGGGAGTGTAGCTGCTGCCGCCGCCGATCACGGCGATTTTGAGCGTGCTCATGGGCGGCCCTCCGTCGGCGACTGACGGCGATAGAGCTCGATCATGTCGTCGGCCAGATCCTGGATCACCATGGCGTTCATCAGATGGTCCTGCGCATGCACGGTGATCAGGTTGATCGCCAGCTTGCCGCAGCCTTCGTCCAGGCCGATCAGCTCGGTCTGGATCAGGTGCGCCTTCTTCACCCACTCTTTGGACTCGGCCATGTGTTTGGCCGCAGCGGCGAAGTCGCCGGCGCGCGCTTGCCGCAGCGCCATCAACGCATTGCTGCGCGCGCTGCCGGAGAACACCAGCAGTTCCATGATGGTGCTTTCAAACTCGGGGCTGACTTCAGTCATCAATTCACTCACGTCATTTCTCCAGGGGTTGCGCGGCGATGCCGCCGTGGGATGCTTCAGTATCCGTTCTTTTTATAATGAGAGCGCTCTCATTTAAATAGAGTAACGACAATGCGTGTGCAAACTGGGAGGCAGATCGCAAAAACCGACCCAGAGTGGTGCGGGGCAAAAAATGCGTGATGCGGTTGGCAAAAAAGCCTTCTGCGCCCATACTTTCCGCAGCAAAATTCAGGGCCGCCTAGGATATGTCCCGTAATTGGGTAAATATAGGTAAATGGCTGGCACTTGCCGATACAGCTCTTTAGAATCAAAGCGCTTTTCCGTTGTTTGTCTCTCAGAGAAAGGACCCGTTAATGTTCAAACGTACTTTAGTGACCTTCGTCGCGCTGTGTTCCCTGACCGCAGTGGCGCCAGCCGCACTCGCCGCCGGTGAGACCCACGTCATGCTGACGACCTCGGCGGGGAATATCGAGTTGGCGCTCGACAGCCAGAAGGCACCGGTTTCCAGCCAGAACTTCGTCGACTACGTCAACAGCGGGTACTACAACAACACCATCTTCCACCGCGTGATCCCGGGTTTTATGGTGCAGGGCGGCGGTTTCACCGCTGACATGCAGCAAAAATCCACCAAGGCGCCGATCAAGAACGAAGCCGACAACGGCTTGCGCAACCTGCGCGGCACCATCTCGATGGCGCGCACCGCCGACAAGGATAGCGCCACCAGCCAGTTCTTCCTGAACGTGGCGGATAACGCCTTCCTGGATCACGGCCAGCGTGACTTCGGCTACGCGGTGTTTGGCAAAGTGGTGAAAGGCATGGACGTGGTGGACAAAATTGCCCAGGTGCCGACCGGCAACGTCGGCCCTTACCAGAATGTGCCGACCAAACCGGTGGTGATTCTGTCGGCTAAGGTGCTGCCGTAAGTTTTTTGGCCGATCCCGCCGGGGTCGGCCGCTCCTTCCTCCCGAAGCCTTGCCTTCATCACTGTTTTCTCCCGCGCCCCATGCTCTAATCGGCAGACAATAATCAGACCGGAAATCCGGCGTTCGCCCTTTGTTGTCTCTGGATGAGTTGCTGCCATGTATGAATTTAACCAGGTGCTGTTGCTGTTGCAGCAGATGTGCGTCTATCTCGTTATCGCCTATCTGCTGAGCAAAACCCCGCTGTTCATCCCGCTGATGCAGGTGACCATCCGCCTGCCGCACAAGCTGCTGTGCTACGTGATCTTCTCGGTGTTCTGCATCATGGGCACCTATTTCGGGCTGCACATTCAGGATTCGATCGCCAACACCCGCGCGATAGGCGCGGTCCTGGGCGGGCTGCTGGGCGGGCCGTCGGTGGGCTTTCTGGTCGGGCTGACCGGCGGCCTGCACCGGTATACGCTCGGCGGCATGACCGACGTGGCCTGCGCGATCTCCACGGTGTCGGAAGGCCTGGTCGGCGGCATCGTACACAGCATCGCCATGCGCCGGGGGCGCATCGAGCTGCTGTTCAATCCGCTGTTCGTCGGCGGCGTGGCGCTGGTGGCGGAAGTGCTGCAGATGGCGATCATCCTGGCAGTGGCGCGCCCCTACGACGAAGCGTTGCAGCTGGTGGAGCACATCGCGCTGCCGATGATGATCGCCAATACCGTCGGCGCGGCGATGTTCATGCAAATCCTGCTGGATAGGCGCGCGATGTTCGAAAAATACACCAGCGCCTTCTCTTCCAAGGCGCTGAAGATCGCCGAGCGCACCGAGGGCATCCTGCGGCAGGGGTTCGATCAGGAGAACAGCATGAAGGTCGCCCGGGTGATCTATCAGGAGCTGGGCATCGGCGCGGTGGCGATCACCGATCGCGACAAGCTGCTGGCGTTTATCGGCATCGGCGACGATCACCACCTGCCGGGCACGCCGATCGCCTCGGTGCATTCGCATCGCGCCATCGACAACAACGAGGTGGTGTACGCCGACGGCAATCAGCTCTCTTACTGCTGCTCGATCAATCCGGCCTGCAAGCTGGGATCGACGCTGGTGATCCCGCTGCGCGGCGAAAACCAGCGGGTGATCGGCACCATCAAACTGTACGAACCGAAAAGCCAGCTGTTCAGCACCATCAATCGTACGCTGGGCGAAGGCATCGCCAGCCTGCTGTCGGCGCAGATCATGGCCGGACAGTACGAGCGCCACAAGCAGCTGCTGGCACAGTCGGAGATCAAGCTGCTGCATGCGCAGGTCAATCCGCATTTCCTGTTCAATGCCCTGAATACCCTGGTGGCGGTGATCCGCCGCGATGGCGAGCGCGCCTGCGATCTGGTGCAGTCCCTCTCGACCTTCTTTCGTAAAAACCTCAAACGCTCGGATGACGAAGTCAGCCTGGCGGACGAGATTGAACACGTGAACGCCTACCTGCAGATCGAGAAAGCGCGCTTCGCCGATCGGCTGGAGATCGCGGTATCGCTGCCGGAGGCGTTGTTGGCGGTGCGGCTGCCGGCGTTCTCGCTGCAGCCGATCGTCGAAAACGCCATCAAGCATGGCACCTCGCATCTGTTGGGCGTGGGCCGCATCGAAATCGGCGCCTGCTGCGAGGGCGAGCATCTGCTGCTGCAGGTGACGGACAACGCCGGGCTGTTCCAGCCGAAACCGAACTGCAGCGGGCTGGGGATGAATCTGGTGGATAAACGCATTCGCGTGCGCTACGGCGAAGGCTATGGCGTGCAGGTGGATTGCCGGCCGGACGCCTACACCCGCATTACGCTCAATGTCCCCATGGAGAGGGCCGCCTGATGTTAAACGCACTGATTGTTGACGATGAACCTTCCGCGCGCGACAACCTGCGCCATCTGCTGGAGGCCGAGGCGGAGATCGCGATTATCGGCGAATGCGCCAACGCCATCGAAGCCATCAGCCAGATCCACCGACTGCAGCCGGACGTGGTGTTTCTCGATATCCAGATGCCGCGCATCAGCGGGCTGGAAATGGTCGGCATGCTGGATCCCAACCGCATGCCGCACATCGTGTTTCTGACCGCCTACGACGAATACGCGGTGCAGGCGTTCGAGGAGCATGCCTTCGACTATCTGCTGAAGCCGGCGGAGCCGAAGCGGCTGAGCAAGACGCTGCAACGCCTGCGGCAGCGCAGTGCACCGCAGGACGTGGCGGCGCTGGAAGAGAGCGCCGGTTACCTGAAATACATTCCCTGCACCGGCCACAGCCGCATCTATCTGCTGCGGTTCGACGAAGTGTTGGCGATCCGTTCCAAGCTGAGCGGGGTCTTCGTGGTGCGCAGCGACGGCATGGAGTGTTTCACCGAGCTGACGCTGCGCACGCTGGAAAGCCGTACGCCGCTGGTGCGCTGCCATCGGCAGTATTTGGTCAACCTGGAGCAGGTGCGTGAAATCCGCTTCGAAGAGGGCGGCGCAGCGGAGATGATCATGTCGGCCGGCGATCCGGTGCCGGTCAGCCGGCGCTATTTGAAGGCGCTGAAGGAACAACTGGGGCTGCGGGGGTGACTATGCCGGCGGCCACCGGCGGCGAGTATGCACGATGGCCAATACGATGACGCGCTGAGCCGCCCATTCATAGACCAGCAAACAGGACGGTGAGATGAGCCGCTCGCGCGTGCCGGCTATCCGACCCGTTTTCCCGCTGGCGGGATGATGCACGAGGCGTGCCGCCGCGTCAGCGATTTTTGCATCATTTTCTGCGGCGGCGGCCGGGTTTTTAAGTTCCAACCATTCATAAATTGCCAGACGATCGGCGATGGCGGGTTCCGTCCATGTCAGTTTCACAAAAGTCATTTTGTGTTTTATTGCGTTGATTTCGCTCTGCGTTCGGCGAAATAAGCGGCCACCTCTTCATCGTCGGCGAACTTGCCTTCACGCAACGCCTTGCGGCTCACCTCGACCTTTTCCTTCAACCACTGGTCGTACTTTTCCTGCTGCGCCTGGCGGCTGACAAACTCGCGCATGAAATCTCGCAGCAGTTGCGAAGCCGTGCGATCGGCGGCCTTTGCCGCGCTGGCGAAAGCAGTTTTTAACTCTTCATCCACGCGAATTACCACGGTAGATTCAGACATGGTATTTACCTCGTATATACAGCGTAATGGTCGCTATAGCACTGGTGCTTTATTGTTCAAACAAAGACGCTCTGACGCTAAGCGCAATCTGAATTCATCAGGCTCCGACGGTACCCATTTTGTTTGTCCTTGACGGGGTTACGCGGCGCTTATAGCTTTATTGCATCAACAGGCGCGTTTCGCGCCGCGTCAGCGTCAAAGGAACAGAAAATGAGTGAACCACGGATTATCGCCAAAGCGATGAAAGACGGAAAACCGGAGCAGGATCTGGTGATTTTGCCGGCGTTGGCCAACCGCCACGGGCTGATCACCGGGGCAACCGGCACCGGTAAGACGGTGACGCTGCAGAAAATGGCCGAACAGTTCTCGCGCATCGGCGTGCCGGTGTTCCTGTCCGACGTGAAGGGCGATCTGTCCGGCATCGGCGCCGAGGGCGTGCCTTCCGAGAAACTGCAGGCGCGTCTGGCGGCGATTGGCGTCACCGACTGGCAGCCGCAGGCCTGCACCATTATCCCGTGGGATATTTACGGCGAAAAGGGCCACCCGATCCGCGCCACGATTTCCGATCTCGGGCCGCTGTTGCTGGGGCGCCTGTTGGATCTGAACGAGGTGCAAAGCGGCGTGCTGCAGCTGGTGTTCAAGATCGCCGATGACAATGCGCTGCTGTTGCTGGACATGAAGGACCTGCGCGCCATGGTGCAGTTCGTCGGCGACAACGCCAAACAATTCCAGACTCAGTACGGCAATATCTCTGCCGCGTCGATCGGCGCCATCCAGCGCGGGTTGCTGACGTTGGAAGAGCAGGGCGCCAACCAGTTCTTCGGCGAGCCGATGCTGGACATCAACGATCTGATGAAAACCGACGCCAACGGTCACGGCGTGATCAACCTGCTGGCGGCGGATAAGCTGATCAATCAGCCGAAGCTGTATTCGGTGTTCCTGCTGTGGCTGCTGGCCGAGCTGTTTGAGCACCTGCCGGAAGTGGGCGACCCTGAACAACCGAAGCTGGTGTTCTTCTTCGATGAGGCGCACCTGCTGTTCAACGATGCGCCGGCGGCGCTGTTGACCAAGATCGAACAGGTGGTGCGTTTGATCCGCTCCAAAGGCGTCGGCATTTACTTCGTCACCCAGAACCCGCTGGACATTCCGGACAGCGTGCTGGGTCAGCTGGGCAACCGCGTACAGCATGCGCTGCGCGCCTTTACCCCGCGCGATCAGAAGGCGGTGAAGACGGCGGCGCAAACCCTGCGCGCCAATCCGGCCTTCGATGCCGAAACGGCGATCACCGAGCTGGGCGTGGGCGAAGCGCTGGTGTCATTCCTCGATGAGAAGGGCCGACCGAACGTGGTGGAGCGGGCGATGGTCATTGCGCCGGAATCCAAAATGGGCATGCTCGGCACGGAAGGGCTGAACAGCGCGATCAACAAGTCGCCGCTGTATGGCCGCTATGAGGATATGATCGACCGCGAATCCGCCTACGAGAAGCTGTCGTCGGGTGGCTTCGCCACCGTCGGCACCCCGCAGCAGGGGCAGCAACCGCAGGCGCAACAGCAACAACAGCAGGCGGGCGGCGGCCTGATGGACGGCCTGAACGAGCTGCTGTTCGGTTCCACCGGCCCGCGCGGCGGCAAGCGCGACGGCATCGTCCAGACCGCAGCCAAGAGTATGGCGCGCGATCTCGGCCGCCAGATCCTGCGCGGCGTGCTGGGGTCGATCACCGGCGGCCGTAAAAAGTAAGCGGAAATTATCGTCGGCAGCGGCAGGTTAAATCAGTACACTGTGGCGGCATTTTTCTCTGCCGGACCTAACATGCTGCTGCTGATCGATAACTACGACTCCTTTACCTATAACCTTTACCAGTACTTCTGCGAATTGGGCGCCGAGGTGCTGGTGAAGCGCAACGATGAGCTGCAGCTGGCCGATATCGAGCGGCTGGCGCCGCAGCATCTGGTGATTTCCCCTGGCCCCTGTACCCCGAACGAAGCGGGTATCTCGCTGGCCGCCATTCGTCATTTCGCCGGCAAGCTGCCGATCCTCGGCGTGTGCCTGGGGCACCAGGCGCTGGGGCAGGCGTTCGGCGCCGAGGTGGTGCGCGCCCGCGCGGTGATGCACGGCAAAACCTCGGCGATTCGTCACCTGGGCGTCGGCGTGTTTCATGGCCTGAGCGATCCGCTGACCGTGACCCGCTATCACTCGCTGGTGCTGAAAGCCGATACGCTGCCGGACTGTTTTGAAGTGACCGCCTGGAGCGAGCGCGACGGCGTGCGCGACGAGATCATGGGCATCCGCCACCGCACTTTGGCGCTGGAAGGTGTGCAGTTCCATCCGGAAAGCGTGCTCAGCGAGCAGGGCCACCAGCTGCTGGATAATTTCCTCAAGCGTTAATTCCGCTGCGTTTTTTTCGCCCGTCAGGCGTTTTGCGTTTGCGCTTGATTGGTTTTTTATGCATATTTCGTGATTATGTTTTCAATCTGACATTACGATAGCGCTGAAAAACTTTCAGGGTGGAGCCGAAAATGACTGAAAAATCCGCAGTGAGCCGCAGTACCTTTGACCAGGTGATCCTGCCTGTTTATGCGCCTGCCCAGTTTGTGCCGGTGCGCGGCCAAGGCAGCCGGGTCTGGGATCAGCAGGGAAAAGAGTACATCGATTTTTCCGGCGGCATCGCGGTGACGGCGCTGGGGCACTGCCATCCGGCGCTGGTCGAGGCGCTCAAACGCCAGGGCGAAACCCTGTGGCATACCAGCAACGTCTTCACTAATGAGCCCGCGCTGCGCCTGGCAAGCAAACTGATCGACGCTACCTTCGCCGATCGGGTGTTCTTCGCCAACTCCGGCGCTGAGGCCAACGAGGCGGCGTTCAAACTGGCGCGCCATTACGCCATCACCCGCCACAGCCCGTACAAAACCAAAATCATCGCTTTCTATAACGCGTTTCACGGCCGCACGCTGTTCACCGTGTCGGTGGGCGGGCAGGCCAAATACTCCGACGGGTTCGGGCCGAAGCCGGCCGACATCGTGCACGTGCCGTTCAACGATCTGGCGGCGGTGAAGGCGGTGATGGACGACCACACCTGCGCGGTGGTGATGGAGCCGATTCAGGGCGAGGGCGGTATTACGCCGGTCGACGCCGGCTTCCTCAAAGGTGTGCGCGAGCTGTGCGACCAACATCAGGCGCTGCTGGTGTTCGACGAAGTGCAAAGCGGCATGGGGCGCAGCGGCAAACTGTTCGCCTATATGCATTATGGCGTGACGCCGGACATTCTCACCACCGCCAAGGCGCTGGGCGGCGGTTTCCCGGTCAGCGCCATGCTGACCACCGAAGACATTGCGTCGGTGATGCAGGTGGGCACCCACGGCACCACCTACGGCGGCAACCCGCTGGCCTGCGCGGTGGCGGAGGCGGCCCTGGACGTGATCAATACGCCGGAGGTACTGAGCGGCATCGAGCAGCGCCACACGCGGTATGTGCAGGCTTTACAGCATATCGGTGATAAATACGGTATTTTCACCGCGATTCGTGGCATGGGGCTGCTGATTGGCGCCGAGCTGACGCCGCATTATCACGGCAGGGCGCGCGACTTCCTCACCGCCGCCGCTGCGCGTGGGTTGATGATCCTCAACGCCGGGCCGAACGTGATCCGTTTCGCGCCGTCGTTGGTGGTGGAGCTGCAGGATATTGAGGCCGGCATGGCGCTGTTCGAGCTGGCGGTGCAGGATGTGATCAACGCCTGAAGCCCGCGCGGCATATAACGGGGCGCGGCATGCCGCGCCCTTATTGATCGCGCAGTTTGCGCTTGAGCCAGATGCCGTGGTGCGGGCGCTGGCGCCAGGCCAGCGACGAAATGGTGTGCATCACGCTCAGGTGCGACAAAATGCGCCGCAGATGGCGCTCCATCTCGGTAACGGGCATGTCCGGATGCAGATCCGGCGGCTGCATGATGCCGCTGTTGCCGCTGCTCGGGCCGTCGTATTCCAACCGCTGCTGGCAGCTTTGCAGCGCGATTTCACAGGTCTGCAGATACTCTTGCGCCAGTTTCGGCGTCAGCATGTAGTGCTCGCGCGCCAGAATGGTCATGGCGTTCAGGTGTTCGACGATGAACTGGCTGTGAGTGACCCACAGCCGCATGTCCGCCAGATAGTTTGACGCGAACCCCGGCTCCTGCATCGCCTGATTGAGCGAGGTGAACAGCGCGTTGTGCGCCTGGTTGACCTGCATGCGGGTATAGGCCAACGCGGTGGCGTCCGGTTCCGGTTGCTTCAGCATCAGCCGCAGCGCGGCTTGATCGTTCTCCAGCGCCTGATGGGCATTCTTGCGCAGCAGCCCGCTTTGCCACTGCGGCCACAGCCAAATGGTGCCGCCGAACGCCAGCACGCAGCCGATCAGCGTATCGATCAGGCGCGGTACCAGAAAATGCGAGCCGTTCAGCGCCAGCAGCTGCAGGGTGTAAACCGCCGTGACCGTAAAGCCAATCACCGACAGCCCGTAGTTCTTGCGCGAAACCAGGTAGGCCAGCAGGGTGATCACCAGCATGATGCTCAGCGTTTCTCCCTCCGGCAACTGCAGCTGCAGCAGCCCGGCCGCCAGCAATAGCCCGGCAATCGTGCCCAGCGCACGGTGCTGAATACGCACCCGGGTGGCGTTATACCCGTTTTGGCTCACCAGCATGATGGTGAGCAGGATCCAGTAAGGCTTCGGCAGGTTGAATACCGCACCCAGGCTGCTGCCGACCGCCAGCGTCACGCCCAGCCGCGCGGCGTTGCGCAGGGCGGTGGATTTGAACGACAGATAGCTGAGCAGCGCCGGCCAAAACGGCAGGCGGTGCTGGCCGGGCATCAGGTCGCGGCGGTACAGCGGATGCTGGGTGCGCAGCAGGCGGGCGATGCGGCTGAAGTGGTAATAACAAAACTGGCCGACCGGATTATCGGGATGCTGCGCCGCCATTTTTTCCAGCGCCGCCAGCTCGTGGGTCATGGAGAAGCGCTTCGAATGTTGATGGTAGAGAATATCGTGCGCCACCACGCGCAGCCGGCCGGCGATCACCTGAGCATTGCGGCGAATGATCGCTTCGGCCTGGCTCTGCTCCACCAGTTTTTGCACCTCTTCCGGCAGATGCAGGCTGACGGTGATGTGCTCCTGCAGGTCCATCGCCACCTGAAAGGCGCGCTGCAGGCGCTTTTGCTCGAGGTTGTTGGTGTGCGGCAGGAAATTAAGCTGTTGGTACAACAGGCTGATCAGATCCATCACCTTTTGCTGGCGCACCAGCAGCGGCGGCAGCGCGGTCTGCGGATCGGTGTGCTGGGTCAGCAGTGAGTATTTGGCTTCGAAATAGTCCGCCAGTTCCAGGTAGAGTTGGCTCAGCGTCTCGCGCATCGGCTGCTCTTTCCACAGCTTGAACCAGAACCAGGTGAATAAGCCGTACCAGGCGGTGCCGATCGCGTACAGCAGCGGCGCCTGCCAGATAGGCACCGTGCCGGCCGTGCTGAGGGCGAAGATGGCGGCTACCAGCGCCGCCGGCAACAGCCGGGCGTGCAGCGGGCTGATTTCGCCGGTGACGCCGAGCAGCAGCGCCAGGCCCAACATCAGCGCCGGCAGCGGCACGTGCCACAGCAGGGCCTGTTGCAGCAGCACGCCGCTGAAGGCGAACAGCGAACCGCCGACGATCAGTCGTTTAAAGAAGCGCTTATGCGGCGTATCCAGCCCGGCGATATTGCAGCAGGCGGGCACGAGGGAGAACATCAGGCCGAGCTGCAGCTGGCCTATCAGCAAGCCGAACAGCACCGGCAGGCACAACACCAGCGTTTGTCGCAGTGCGTAGTTGATTTCCGGGTGGTAGATCAGGCGGCGCCACATGGCAGAGAGCAGACAAAAAAACGGCGCAGACTGCGCCGTTTCTTC
The DNA here is from genome assembly GCF_002935055.1 of Serratia sp. SSNIH1. Lineage (NCBI taxonomy): Bacteria > Pseudomonadati > Pseudomonadota > Gammaproteobacteria > Enterobacterales > Yersiniaceae > Serratia > Serratia sp. SSNIH1. The sequence continues at coordinate 99,277 of NZ_CP026383.1, read as the reverse complement.
AGGGATTAACGGGTGCCGTAGACGACAATGGTTTTGCCGTGGGCGGAAATCAGGTTTTGATCTTCCAGCATTTTCAGAATACGGCCAACGGTTTCACGCGAGCAGCCGACGATCTGGCCGATCTCCTGACGGGTGATCTTGATCTGCATGCCGTCCGGGTGAGTCATGGCGTCGGGTTGCTTCGCCAGATTCAGCAGGGTTTGCGCGATGCGGCCGGTAACGTCCAGGAAGGCGAGGTTGCCCACTTTTTCGGAGGTGACCTGCAGGCGGCTCGCCATTTGGGCGGACAGACGCATCAGGATGTCCGGGTTCACCTGGATCAGCTGACGGAATTTCTTGTAGGAAATTTCGGCCACTTCACAGGCGGTTTTCGCGCGAACCCAGGCGCTGCGCTCCTGGCCTTCTTCGAACAATCCGAGCTCGCCGATGAAATCCCCCTGGTTGAGGTAGGACAGGATCATCTCTTTACCTTCTTCATCCTTGATCAGCACCGCGACGGAGCCTTTCACGATGTAGTAAAGCGTTTCGGCCTTTTCACCTTGGTGAATCAGCGTACTCTTCGATGGATATTTGTGGATATGGCAATGAGACAGGAACCATTCGAGAGTAGGGTCTGTTTGCGGTTTGCCGAGAACCATTCGCTGTTATCCTCTGTTGTTATCGCTGCCTTGTGTCACAGGGGTCAGAGTTCCCTGTAAAACCCGCCTGTAGCCGCAGTCATGAGCGAGGGCTACCGGCAAGTTTTGAGGCGTGTCATAAAAATACGCTGTCGCTCTAGCATATTAACTTGCCGTAAGCGCTGCAAGCTACATTCTGTTAACATACCGGTAAAGGAGCCTTTCTCTGGGCGTTTCCCTGAAATTCAGTGTCCCGGAAAGATTTATTGCGGCTCTGTTTGTAGCACAGAGTAAGGCGGGTGTCTCGTGTTGTCTCGCTTCAGCATGATTAGCATCAGGTTACGTTGCCTGTTTCTATGCGAAAGCGTACTCTGATTTTAAGAAATCAACCGGAGTGACCAGAATGCAGGCAAGAGTTAAATGGGTGGAAGGGTTAACGTTTTTGGGTGAATCGGCCTCCGGCCACCAGGTGCTGATGGACGGTAACGCCGGTGATAAAGCGCCCAGCCCGATGGAGATGGTGCTGATGTCGGTGGGCGGCTGCAGCGCAATCGACGTGGTGTCCATCCTGCAAAAAGGGCGCAACGACGTGCGCGACTGCGAGGTGAAGCTGACCTCCGAGCGCCGCGAAGAAGCCCCGCGGTTGTTCACCCATATCAACCTGCACTTCATCGTTACCGGCCAGGACCTGACCGACAAGATCGTCGAGCGTGCGGTGAACCTGTCGGCGGAGAAATACTGCTCGGTGGCGCTGATGCTCAACAAGGCCGCCACGGTGACCCACAGCTTCGAGATCCGCCAACCGGCGTAATCGAGACGGAGCGCGGCCCGGCGCCGCGCTCAACGCATTTATTCGATCTTCTTGCCTTCCAGCAACCGCTGCACCAGCGGCGCCATGATCAGCTCCATCGCCAGCCCCATCTTGCCGCCAGGCACCACTAACGTATTGATGTGTGAGATAAACGAGCCCTGCAGCATCGCCAGCAAATAGGGGAAGTCAATTTGATCCAACCCGCGGAAGTGGATCACCACGAAGCTTTCGTCCAGTGAGGGAATCGCCTTGGCGGCGAACGGGTTGGAGGTGTCCACCGTCGGCACGCGCTGGAAGTTGATGTGGGTGCGCGAGAACTGCGGCGTGATGTAGTTGATGTAATCTTCCATCGAACGCACCACCGAATCCATCACCGCTTCGCGAGAGTGGCCACGCTCGCCGGTATCGCGGATCAGTTTCTGAATCCACTCCAGGTTGACGATCGGCACCACGCCGACCAGCAGATCGACGTGGTTGGCCACGTCGTGGTGATCGGTGACCACGCCGCCGTGCAGCCCCTCGTAGAACAGCACGTCGGTCGGTGCCGGCAGCGGTTCCCACGGGGTGAAGGTACCCGGCACCTGATTGTAGGGCACCGCTTCGTCGTAGGTGTGCAGATACTTGCGCGAGCGCCCGGTACCGTTCTTGCCGTAGTCGATAAAGCTTTGCTGCAGCAGGCCGAAGTCGTTGGCCTCGGGGCCGAAATAGCTGATGTGTCTGCCCAGATCGCGCGCCTTGCGGATCGCCGCGTCCATTTCCGGCCTGGTGTAGCGATGGAAGCTGTCGCCCTCCAGCTCGGCGGCGCGGATGTTGAGCTGTTGGAAGATCTTACGGAACGCCACGCTGGTGGTGGTGGTGCCGGCGCCGCTGGAACCGGTCACCGCGATAACGGGATGTTTGGCAGACATGATGGTTGTCACTCCGTGTTGAATGCGCCGGCGTCAGGGGATTATTGTGGCTCTTGTTGACGCTCTTTATCTCAGGAAAAATGGCGCGCGCTGGTTTGCAATGCCCCATTGTTACCTGATTTTTTCCGTCAGTCATAGAACCGAGCGCCACTAAATTTCTTCCTGCCCGGCGCGGAACTGGCCGCGTGGCATGATGTTGACGCTCTCGTGCAGTTCCGACCACACCAGCACCACTTCGCCGTTTTTCAGCTGGCGGCGCACGTCCTCCACCTTCTGTTCCAGCGAGCGTTCTTGTTCGCCGTAATCGGTGCCTTCGCGCAGTACAAAGGATTCGATTAGGCTGTTCAGGGTGTCGGTTGCCAGTTCTTGCCAGGGAATGATCACGTCGGGATGTCCAGATAAGGGGAAAGCCAGGCCGGAATGCGATGTTCCAGCCACATGTGCGGTTTTTTCAGCGTGCCGCCGACGAAGCCGACGTGGCCGCCGTACTCGGTCAGTTGATATTCGATATTGCGCGGCAGGCCGGCGACGTCGGGGATCACTTCATGGGTCATGAAGGGATCGTCCTTCGCATGGATGATCAGCAGCGGCGTTTGGATCGCCGGCAACAGCGGCAGGGCGCTGCAGCGGCGATAATAGTCGATAGCGTCGCTAAAGCCGTGAATGCGCGAGGTGATGGCGTCGTCGAATTCGCGGATGCGCCGCAACCCGTTCAGCTGTGACAGCTTGAGCGGCAGAGTGTCCGGGTAGTGCAACAGCTTGCGGGTGGCGTTTTGTTTCAGCTGCCCCAGCAGGTAGCGCTGATAAACGCGGGAGAAGCCTTGCTCCATGCGATAGGCGCAGGGCTCCAGCATCAGCGGCGCCGAGACCACCACCGCCGCCTGCAGCAGGCTGTCGGCGCCTTGCTGTGCCAGATAGCAGGCCAGCATGTTGCCGCCGAGCGAAACGCCTACTGCCGCGGTTGGCACCTCGCCGTAGCGGTCGCGCAGCCAGCGCAGGAAGAAGCGTGCATCTTCGGTTTCACCGGAGTGGTAGATGCGCTGCTTGCGGTTGGGCACGCCGCTGCAGCCGCGAAAGTGCATCACCACGCCGAGCCAGCCACGCTCACGCCAGGCGTTGAGCAGGCCATGCGCGTAGGGGCTGTAGAAGCTGCCTTCCAGGCCGTGGAACAGCACCGCGCGCGGTTTGTCGCGCGCCTGCGCCGGAGCTTCGCTCCAGGCGAGATCGACGAAATCGCCGTCGGGCAATTCCAGCCGTTGCCAATGCGGTTTCAATAACACGCGGCGGCGCACCAACCGCGGCAACAGCGTTTGCAGGTGCGGGTTACTGGCCCCGGTCAGAGGGCGAAAGGTGTTAGGCATAGGCTGAGTAAAAATGTTGTGGGCGGCTATTGTGAGATCCCTAGCGCACTGTTAGCTTCAATACCAAGAACTAACAATGATACTGCAAAAAAGCGCCTTGGGTGAGGAGCACCCGTGCCATGGAACCGAGTTTATTCCTTTCGATGCTGGGCTTCCTGTGGGTCGCCGCCATCACGCCTGGCCCCAATAACCTGCTGTTGACCACCTCCGGCGCTAACTTCGGCTTTATGCGATCGCTGTGGCTGATGGTCGGTATCATGCTTGGCATGCAAAGCATTTTGCTGCTGGTGGCCTTCGGCGTCGGCAGCCTGATCCTGGTCTACCCGTCGCTGCACCTGATCCTGAAAATCCTCGGCAGTCTGTACCTGCTGTGGCTGGCGTGGAAAGTTGCCACCGCCGCCTATGAAAAACTGGAAACCGACGTGGCGCCGCCGCAGCCGGTGCGGCTGTATCAGGGCTGGCTGTTGCAGTTCCTCAACCCGAAAGCCTGGCTGATGGCGCTGGGGGCGGTGGCCAGCTTCAGCCTGGCGGGCGATAAGTACAACGGGTCCATTGCGGCGATCGCGCTGGGCATTTTGGTGGTCAACATCGTCGCCGGCATTATCTGGCTGGCGTTCGGCACCGTGATCGGCCGCCTGCTGCGCAGCAAAAAAGCCTGGATTATCTTCAACGTTTCCATGGGGTTGTTGACCGCAGCCTGTGTGTTACTGATCTGGCATTAAGGAGCGAACGATGGCGGAAAATTATTATCACGTGGTTGCCTTTACCGGCAAAGGGCTGCGCGGCAACCCGGCCGGGGTTTGCCTGCTGACGCAGCCGCTGCCGGCGGCGCGGCTGCAGGCGATCGCCAACGAGATCGGCCTGCCGGAAACCAGCTTTGTCTGGGATGACGGCGACATGACCGCTATCCGCTGGTTTACCCCGGAACGCGAGGTCGATCTTTGCGGCCACGGCACCCTGGCGGCGGCGCATGTGATGTTCAGCGCGATCAATCCGGCGCGGCAGGATATCCGCTTCCGTTCGGCCGGCGGCGAGCTGTTCGTCAAGCGCAATGCGCAGGACGGGGAACGGCTGGTGCTCGACTTCCCCGCGCGGCCGCCGCAGAAGGTGGCTGAACCGGCGGGCCTCGCGGCGCTGCTGGGCGTGCAGCCGCTGGAGGTGTGGCAGGCGAAAACGCTGATGGTGGTGCTGGAAAATGAAGCGCAGATACGCGCGCTGCGGCCGGACATCCCGGCGCTGATCGCGCTGGCCGGGTGTGCGGTAATCGTAACCGCTCCGGGTGACACCGTGGACTTTGTGTCGCGTTATTTCACGCTCGACGGCGGTGAAGATCCGGTTACCGGCTCTGCGCACTGCACGCTGATGCCATACTGGACGGCGCGTCTCGGCCGCCATCGGCTGCAGGCGCAGCAGGTCTCGGCACGCGGCGGCGAACTGTTCTGCGAGCTGCAAGGGGATCGTACGCTTCTCGGCGGCTATGCTCATGTGTTCCTGCGCGGAAGTATCGCGCTGTAACCCGCGTTTATATTACTCACGGTAATAAAGAAGACTTTTTTATTCTTTTATAGCCCGTCATCGCTCAGATAAAACTGTCAGCAACTGAACAGATTTTTATCAACGGAGCGGAATATGGCGGGCAAACTCTTTTCCTTACGCAACGTGGCGCTGTTGGCGCTGTCGCTCAGCGCAGCCAGCGCCTACGCGGTGGACGTGACCGTGGCGTACCAGACGTCGGCAGAACCGGCCAAGGTGGCGCAGGCGGAAAACAGCTTCGCCAAACGGTCCGGCGCGACCGTCGACTGGCGTAAGTTCGACAGCGGCTCCAGCGTGCTGCGTGCGTTGGCCTCCGGCGACGTGCAGATCGGCAATATCGGCTCCAGCCCGCTGGCGGTGGCCGCCAGCCAGAAACTCCCCATCGAAGTGTTCCTCATCGCCTCGCAGCTCGGCAGCTCCGAAGCGCTGGTGGTGAAGAATGACATCAAAAGCCCGCAGGATCTGATCGGCAAGCGCATTGCGGTGCCGTTTATCTCCACCACCCATTACAGCCTGCTGGCCTCGCTCAAGCATTGGGGCATCAAGCCTGAGCAGGTGAAGATCCTCAATCTGCAGCCGCCGGCCATCGCCGCTGCCTGGCAGCGCGGCGACATCGACGGCGCCTACGTCTGGGCGCCGGTGGTCAACGAACTGGCCAAACAGGGCAAGGTGTTGACCGACTCCGCGCAGGTGGGCGAATGGGGCTCGCCGACGCTGGACGTGTGGGTGGTGCGCAAAGACTTTGCCGAGAAACATCCCGACGTAGTGACCGCCTTTGCCGCCAGCGCCCTGCAGGCGCAAAAGGCCTACCTGGCGGCGCCGGAGCAGTGGCTGAAAGATCCGAGCCATCTCAGCACGCTGGCGCGCCTGAGCGGCGTGCCGGAAGCGCAGGTGCCGGAGCTGGTGAAGGGAAACCGTTATCTGCCGGTGGCGGATCAGGTTGCCCAACTAGGCCAGCCGGTGGACAAGGCGATCCGCGATACCGCCGAATTCCTCAAGCAGCAGGGCAAGATCCCGCAGGTCGACAGCGACTACAGCGCTTACGTGACCGACCGTTTTGTGAAACAGGTGCAGGCTGCGCCGCAGTCGTAAGGAAGCAGGATGCTAAACGTCAATCATCTTTCAGCAGAGTATCAGGGGCGGCCCGCGCTGCGTGACGTGTCGTTCCAGATCGCCGCCGGGCAACTGGTGGTGGTACTCGGCCCGTCGGGCTGCGGCAAGACCACGCTGCTGAATTTGATCGCCGGGTTTATCGAGCCTTCAGCTGGCAGCATCACGCTGGATGGAACGCCCGTTCACGGCCCGAGCGCCGAACGGGGCGTGGTGTTCCAGCATGAGGGCTTACTGCCGTGGCGCAACGTGGTGGACAACGTCGAGTTCGGCCTGCAGCTGGCCGGCGTCGGCAAGGCGCAGCGCCGCCAGGTGGCGGAGCAGATGCTGCAGCGCGTGGGGCTGGCGGGCTATGAACAGCACTTTATCTGGCAGCTTTCCGGCGGCATGCGCCAACGCGTGGGCATCGCCCGCGCTCTGGCCGCCGATCCGCGGCTGTTGTTGTTGGACGAGCCGTTCGGCGCCCTGGACGCGTTCACCCGCGAGCAGATGCAGGAGCTGTTGCTGACCATTTGGCGAGATACCGGCAAGCAGGTGCTGCTGATTACCCACGATATCGAAGAGGCGGTGTTCCTCGCCAGCGAACTGCTGCTGCTGTCGCCGGGGCCAGGGCAGGTGGTGGAGCGGCTGTCGCTGAACTTTGGCCAACGCTATGCCGACGGTGAAGCCTGCCGCGCCATCAAGTCAGATCCTGAATTTATCGCGCAGCGCGAATACGTGCTGGGCAAAGTTTTCCAACAGCGCGAGGCCTTGCTATGAGCCTGCATTCCACTCTGAAGGCCGCGGCGCAGCCGCAGGGTAAAGCGGCGCGCCGTTTCAGCGTGCCGCGCAACGTTTGGCTGAGCGGCGCCACGCTGTTGACGGTGTTGATCGTCTGGTGGGGCGTAACGGCGTTGCAGCTGATCAGCCCGCTGTTTTTGCCGGCGCCGCAGCAGGTGCTGCACCAGTTGATCACCATCGCCAGCCCGCAAGGCTTTATGGACGCCACGCTGTGGCAACATCTGGCGGCCAGCCTGGGGCGCATTCTGGTAGCGCTGTTGGCGGCGGTGATCGTCGGCATTCCGGTGGGCATCGCCATGGGGCTGAACGACACGGTACGCGGCATCCTCGATCCGCTGATTGAAATCTATCGCCCGGTGCCGCCGCTGGCCTATCTGCCGCTGATGGTGATTTGGTTCGGCATCGGCGAAACCTCAAAGATCTTGCTGATTTATCTGGCGATCTTCGCGCCGGTGACGCTGTCTGCCGTGGCCGGCGTGCGCAGCGTGGCGCAGGTGAGGGTGCGTGCCGCCCGCGCGCTGGGCGCCACGCGTTGGCAGGTGCTGCGTTTCGTGGTGCTGCCGAGCGCGCTGCCGGAGATCCTGACCGGCATTCGCATCGGGCTGGGCGTCGGCTGGTCGACGCTGGTGGCCGCCGAACTGATCGCCGCCACGCGCGGCCTGGGATTTATGGTGCAATCCGCCGGTGAGTTTCTGGCGACCGACGTGGTGTTGGCCGGCATCGGCGTGATTGCGGTGATTGCATTTGGGCTGGAGCTGGGGCTGCGTGCCCTGCAGCGCCGATTGACCCCGTGGCATGGAGTACAGCAATGAACGAACGTCTGAATATCACCCCGCTGGGGCCTTACATCGGGGCGCTGGTGGAAAACGTCGAGTTGGCCCGGCCGCTGGGCGACGGCCAGTTTGAACAGCTTTATCACGCCTTGCTGAAGCATCAGGTGCTGTTCTTCCGCAATCAGCCGATCACGCCGCTGCAGCAGCGCGATCTGGCCGGCCGCTTCGGCGATCTGCATATCCATCCGGTCTATCCGCACGCCACCGACGTGGAAGAGATCATCGTGCTCGATACCCACGACGACAACCCGCCGGACAACGATAACTGGCACACCGACGTGACCTTTATCGAGAACCCGCCGCTGGGGGCGATCCTGGCGGCCAAGACCTTGCCTTCCACCGGCGGCGATACGCTGTGGGCCAGCGGCATCGCGGCCTACGAGGCGCTGTCGGCGCCGTTCAGAACGCTGCTCGCAGGGCTGCGTGCGGAGCATGACTTCACCAAGTCGTTCCCGGAACACAAACATCGCGGCAGTGAAGAGGAGCATCAGCGCTGGCAGCTGGCGGTGCAGAAAAACCCGCCGCTGCTGCATCCGGTGGTGCGCACCCACCCGGTCAGCGGCCGGCAGGCGCTGTTCGTCAATGAAGGCTTCACCACGCGGATCGTCGACCTGGCGCCGAAAGAGAGCGACGCTTTGCTGAACTTCCTGTTTGCTCACATCACCAAACCGGAGTTTCAGGTGCGCTGGCGCTGGCAGGAAAATGACGTGGCGATCTGGGATAACCGCGTGACGCAGCACTACGCCAACGCGGATTATCTGCCGCAGCGGCGCATCATGCACCGCGCGACCATTCTGGGGGATAGGCCTTTTTACAAGGCCTGAGGCTTAGGCTTCGAAAGCCTGCGTTAACTGTTCCAGCTGTTCCTGTGCATCCAGCCAGGTCATTTCCGTCTCTTCCAGCGCGGATTTGGCCTGGCTTTGCTTTTGCAGGCAGTCGGTCAACTCGGCCTTGCGGCTGATGTCGTACAGTGCGGAATCCGCCAACTGTTCCTCCACCGCCGCCAGTTCGGCGCCCAGTTTTTCCATCTGCTGTTCCAGCTTGGCGATCTGCTTGCGCAGCGGTTGGGTCTGCGTACGGAACTCCGCCTCGCGGCGTTTTTGATCCTTGCGCGCTTGCGCGCTGTTGCCGCCGCTCTCTTTTTCCGGTGCGTCCTGCTGGCTTTCCTGGCGCTGCAGGTCGACAAGCCACTGCTGGTAGTCGTCGAGATCGCCCTCGAAAGGCTCGACCTGGCCGTCGTGCACCAGGTACAGATCGTCGGTGGTGGAGCGCAGCAGGTGACGGTCGTGCGAGACCACCACCAACGCGCCTTCGAAATCGATCAGCGCCTCGGTCAGCGCCTGACGCATGTCGAGATCCAGGTGGTTGGTCGGTTCATCGAGCAGCAGCAGGTTAGGGCGCTGCCAGACGATCAGCGCCAGCACCAGCCGCGCCTTCTCGCCGCCGGAGAAACGTTCGGTCACTTCGCTGACCTTGTCGCCCTGGAAGCCGAAACCGCCCAGATAGTCGCGCAGCTGCTGCTCCAGCACCCGTGGTGCGATGCGGCTCAGGTGCTGCAGCGGCGATTCGTCGGCACGCAGGAATTCCAGCTGGTGCTGGGCGAAGTAACCCAGCTTGATGCCTTTCGCCAGGCCTATCTCGCCGCTCAGCGGTGCCAGGGTGCCGGCCAGCAGTTTGATCAGCGTCGATTTACCGGCGCCGTTGCGGCCGAGCAGGCCAATGCGCGAGCCGGGCACTAGGTTCAGCTTGATTGACTTCAGGATAACCTTGTCGCCATACCCGGCGTTGACTTTGTCCATGCGCAGCAGCGGGTTCGGCAGGCTTTCCGGCGGACGGAAGCTGAAGGTGAACGGGTTGTCGACGTGCGCCGGGGCGATCAGCTCCATGCGCTCCAGCATCTTGATGCGGCTCTGCGCCTGCTTGGCCTTGGAGGCCTTTGCCCGAAAACGGTCGATATAACTTTGCAGGTGCGCCACTTTTTCTTGCTGATGCTGATAAAGCGACTGTTGCTGCGCCAATTTGGTGGCGCGCTGGCGTTCGAACGACGAGTAGTTGCCGGTGTATTCGTTCAGGGTCTGCTGTTCGATATGCAGGATCTTGTCGACAATCGGATCGAGGAAGTCGCGATCGTGCGAGATCAGCACCAGCGTGCCGGGATAGCTTTTCAGCCAGCGCTCCAGCCAGATCACCGCATCGAGATCCAGGTGGTTGGTCGGTTCGTCGAGCAGCAGCAGGTCGGAACGGCACACCAGCGCCTGCGCCAGGTTGAGGCGCATGCGCCAGCCGCCGGAGAAGTCGCGCACCGGGCTTTGCAGCTGTTCGTTGGAGAAGCCGAGCCCGTGCAGCAGGCTGGCGGCGCGGGAGCGGATGGTCCAGGCGTCGATGGCGTCCAGCTTGCCGTGCAGGGTGGCGATGGCGTGGCCGTCGTTGCGATCGTTGGCCGCCTGCAATTCGGCTTCGAGTTGGCGAAACTCGCGGTCGCCGTCGATAACATACTCGATTGCCGGCACGTCCAGCGCCGGTGTCTCCTGGTTGACCCAGGCCAGCGCCCAGTTGCCGGGGAAGGTGAAGCTGCCGCCGTCCGCCGCGATCTCGCCCTTCAGCAGCGACAGCAGCGTGGATTTGCCGCAGCCGTTTTTACCCACCAGGCCGACCTTCTGACCTGGATTAACCGTCGCCGTGGCGTTGTCCAGCAGGACGCGGATGCCGCGTCGGATTTGTAGCGAGGAGAATACAATCATAAAGCGCCGTATGTTCAGAGTATGTTAAATTATCATTAAGGTAACAGAACGCGCACCGCGCGCTGTTTTTGTCTTTGCGATGCATGGTAACGGAAAACCGCTACCCTGACGACGCTTTGGAGGGGAATGATGTCGCAGCCGCCCAAGGTCTTGCTGCTGTATGCCCATCCGGAATCCCATGACTCGGTGGCGAACCGGGTTTTGCTTCGACCGGCGCAGCAGTTGGAACATGTCACCGTGCACGATCTCTACGCGCACTACCCCGATTTTTTTATCGATATCCATCACGAACAACAGCTGCTGCGTGAGCATCAGGTCATCGTGTTTCAACACCCCCTGTATACCTACAGCTGCCCGGCGCTGCTGAAGGAGTGGCTGGATCGCGTGCTGTCGCGCGGCTTTGCCAGCGGCGTGGGCGGCAATGCGCTGGCGGGCAAATACTGGCGTTCGGTGATCACCACCGGCGAACCGGAAGGCGCCTACCGCACCGGCGGTTATAACCACTACCCGATGGAAGATATTCTGCGGCCATTCGAGCTGACCGCCGGGATGTGCCATATGCATTGGCTGACGCCGTTCGTGGTGTATTGGGCGCGGCGGCAAAAGCCGGAGGTGCTGCGTAGCCATGCGGACGCCTACGGCGAGTGGCTGAGCCACCCGCTGCCACGCGGAGGGCGGTGAGCATGGAAGGATCGACCTTACTGACCGCCATTTTACTGTTCCTGTTCGCCGCGGTGGTGACGGTGCCGATCGCCCGTCGCCTGGGGATCGGCGCGGTGCTGGGCTATCTGATCGCCGGCATCGCCATCGGCCCCTGGGGATTGGGCTTCATTCGCGACGTCGACGAGATCCTGCACTTCTCCGAGCTGGGCGTGGTGTTCCTGATGTTCATCATCGGTCTGGAGCTGAACCCCAGCAAGCTGTGGGAGCTGCGGCGTTCGATCTTCGGCGCCGGCGCCGGCCAGGTGTTGATCACCGCGGCGGTGCTGGGCGCGTTACTGTACCTGACGCACTTCGCCTGGCAGGCGGCGGTGATCGGCGGCGTCGGCCTGGCGATGTCTTCCACCGCCATGGCGCTGCAGCTGATGCGCGAGAAGGGCATGAACCGCAACGAAGGGGGGCAGCTCGGCTTCTCGGTGCTGCTGTTCCAGGATATGGCGGTGATCCCGGCGCTGGCGCTGATCCCGATTCTGGCCGGCGCCGGCGGCACCAGCGACGACTGGGCGAAGATCGCGCTCAAGGTGGCGGCGTTCGGCGGCATGCTGATCGGCGGTCGTTTCCTGCTGCGGCCGCTGTTCCGCTATATCGCCGCTTCCGGCGTGCGCGAGATCTTCACCGCCGCGGCGCTGTTGCTGGTGCTCGGCTCGGCGCTGTTTATGGAAGCGCTCGGCCTGTCGATGGCGCTCGGCACCTTCATTGCCGGGGTGCTGCTGGCGGAGAGCGAATACCGCCACGAGCTGGAAATCTCCATCGAGCCGTTTAAAGGGCTGCTGCTGGGGTTGTTCTTTATCTCGGTGGGCATGGTGTTGAATATCGGCGTACTCTACACCCATCTGGCCGAGGTGTTGATCGGCGTGCTGGTGCTGGTGACGGTCAAATCCGGCGTGCTCTACGGCGTGTCGCGCCTGTTCGGCCTGCGCAGTTCGGTGCGCCTGCAGTTCGCCGGGGTGCTCAGCCAGGGCGGTGAGTTCGCCTTCGTGCTGTTTTCGGCGGCGGGCGCCCAAAAGGTGCTGCAGCCGGATCAACTTTCTTTGCTGCTGGTGGTGGTGACGCTGTCGATGATGACCACGCCGCTGCTGATGCAGGCCATCGACCGCATTTTGGCGCGCCGCTATAACGCCAAAGACGAAGACGAGGAGACGCCGTACGTGGAAGATGACGATCCGCAGGTGATTATCGTCGGCTTCGGGCGTTTCGGCCAGGTGATCGGCCGCCTGTTGATGGCCAACAAAATGCGCATTACCGTTCTGGAGCGCGACGTCAGCGCCGTTGGCGTACTGCGGCGCTACGGCTACAAGGTTTATTACGGCGATGCCACCGAGCTGGAGCTGCTGCGCGCGGCGGGCGCCGAGAAGGCCAAGTCGATCGTGATCACCTGCAACGAGCTGGAAGACACCATGGAGATCGTGCGGCTGTGCCAGCAACACTTTCCGAACCTGAGCATTCTGGCGCGGGCGCGCGGCCGCGTGGAGGCGCATGAGTTGCTGCAGGCGGGGGTAAAACAGTTCAGCCGCGAAACCTTCTCCAGCGCGCTGGAACTGGGGCGCAAGGCGCTGATGGAGTTGGGGATGCACCCGCATCAGGCCTTCCGCGCCCAGCAGCATTTCCGCCGCCTGGATATGCGCATGCTGCGTGAACTGATGCCGCCGCATCAGGGCGATGTGGCGCAAATTTCCCGCGTGAAAGAGGCGCGGCGCGAGCTGGAAGAGCTGTTCCATCGCGAAATGCAAAAAGAAAGCCGCCAGTTCGACGGCTGGGACGAATACGAATAAGCGGGAGCATAACGATGTCTGCAACACGTAAAAGATTTATCGCCGGGGCGGTGTGCCCGAGCTGTAGCGCCATGGATACGCTGGCGGTATGGCGGGAGGATCAGGTGGAGGTGGTGGAGTGCGTCAAGTGCGGCCACCATCAGCGCCAGACCGACCAACAGGTGGAAAAACACGTTCGCCCGCAAGAGCAGGTGATCGGCATTTTCCAGCCGAAGTAGCGTTTTTTTATCCCGGAGGGTACAGCGAGGCAGATTTCCGTTACAATCTGTCCGGAAAAGGCGCGCATCCCGATAACGGTGTGCGTCCTAGTAGCCAACGGTAGGAGATATCATGAAAGTAGCAAAAGACTTGGTGGTCAGCCTGGCTTACCAAGTACGTACAGAAGACGGTGTTTTGGTTGATGAGTCTCCGGTGAGCGCACCGCTGGACTATCTGCACGGGCATGGTTCTCTGATCGCAGGTCTGGAAAAAGCACTCGAAGGCCACGACGTTGGCGATCGTTTTGACGTTCACGTCGGCGCGAACGACGCGTACGGCAACTACGACGAAAACCTGGTGCAGCGCGTACCGAAAGACGTCTTCATGGGCGTTGACGAACTGCAGGTCGGCATGCGTTTCTTGGCTGACACCGATCAGGGCCCGGTACCGGTTGAAATCACCGAAGTTGACGGCGACCACGTGGTGGTTGACGGCAACCACATGCTGGCCGGCCAAAACCTGAACTTCAACGTGGAAGTTGTCGCGATCCGCGAAGCGACCGAAGAAGAACTGGCGCACGGCCACGTACACGGCGAGCACGACCATCACCACGAACACGGTGAAGGCTGCTGCGGCGGTCACGGCCACAGCCACGATCACGACCATGGTCACGACCACGGTAAAGGTGGTTGCGGTAACGGCGGCTGCGGCTGCCACTAAGCAGAGCGCAGTGACGAGACAAGAGGGCGGCCATCGGCTGCCCTTTTTTATGCGCGGCGCACCGGGCGCCGAACGGTACAACAGGACATGCCATGGCCACCATGAAAGACGTTGCGCGCCGCGCCGGCGTTTCCACGGCTACCGTCAGCCGGGTGATCAATAATACCGCCTACGTTGAACCGGTGACCCGCGAACGCGTCGAGAAAGCGATGCGCGAGTTTAACTACCATCGCAACGCTGCCGCGCTGGCGCTGGCGAAAAGAAGCGGCAATATGCTGGGATTGCTGACCGGCAACCTCGACGATCCATTTTTTTCACGCCTGGCGCGGGGCGTGGAAGACATCACGCGGCAGGCCGGCGTGCGGTTGATGTTGTGCAGCGGCGGGCATCAGGCCGAGCTGGAAAAAAGCGGCCTCGATTTTCTCATCAACCAGGGATGCGAAGCCATCGTGGCGCACGTCACGCGCATGGGGGAGGAGGAGCTGCTGCGCTACGCCGCCCACACGCCTGCGCTGGTGCTGATCAATCGTTATCTGCCCGCCATCGCCAACCGTTGCATCTGGCTCGACAACGCCAATGCGGCGCAGACGGCGACCGAGTTGCTCATACGCCAGGGGCATCGGAGAATTGCCTGCGTGACGGCGGATCTGCCGATAGACGACCGCGCGCAGCGGTTAGCGGGTTACCGTAAGGCCATGGCCGCCGCCGGCATTGAGGTACCCGGCAGCTGGATCATCAGCGTGCCCTTCAACGAGCGAGGGGGCGAACTGGCGGCCGAGCGCGTGCTGGCCAGCGACCCACGCTTCACTGCCGCAGTGACCTTCAACGACGTGATGGCCGCCGGCATGATGCGCACCTGCCACCAACGGCACATTCAGCTGCCTGAGGCGCTGTCGATCGTCGGTTTTGACGACATTGCCCTGGCGAAGTATCTCCACCCCGCGTTGACCACCGTGCATTATCCCATCGAGAAAATGGCTCGGCGTGCCGCGCGCCTGGCGCTACAGATTCACAGCGGCAGCGACGTCGCGCCACGAAACAACCGCTTTTCGGCCGAACTTATCCTGCGAGACTCAGTCGCCGACGGCGAACCGCATGAGCAAAGCAAGCGCGGCGAATGAGAGACGGCTCACACAACGCCATCTCATGAAACCGATTACATGGCCGGTTGCCTGCGCTCACATCCTCCAATTACCGAAGCCATTACGCTGTTGCAGTACCCCATCTTCAACAGGAGCCGTATATGGATAATAAGAAAACGCTCAACCTTGGGCTGGCGACGCTGCCGATTGTGGCCATGCTGTTGCTGCTCATCATCGGCTATGGCCAGTTTGGTCTGCGCATTGAACCGCTGCTGCTGGTTTCCGCCGCCATCGCCGCGGCGTTAGCCTGGTGGCAAGGCTACCGCTGGGACGACATCATCGAGGCCATCGTGGCCAAGCTGGCGAAGGCGATGCCGGTGATCATGATCCTGATCTGCGTGGGCGGCCTGATCGGCACTTGGATGATCAGCGGCACAATTCCTTACATGGTGTATTGGGGGCTGAAGCTGATCAGCCCGCAATACATTCTGATCGCCGCGTTCTTCATCACCAGCGTGATCTCGGTGTGCACCGGCACCTCGTGGGGGGCGGCCGGCACCGTGGGCGTGGCGCTGATGGGCGTGGCCGCCGGTCTGGACGTGCCGCTGGCCGCCGCGGCCGGGGCGGTGGTGTCCGGCGCTTACTTCGGCGACAAAATTTCGCCGTTGTCCGATTCGACGAACTTCGCGGCTATCGTTGCGGATACCGATCTCTACAGCCATATCCAGCATCTGATGTACACGACGCTGCCGAGTTTTATCCTGGCCGCCGTGGTGTACCTGATCGCCGGCCACACCGGTGCGGTGGGCAGTGTGGCAACGCCCGAAAAAGTGACCGAAATTGTCGGTGCGCTGGAGGGGCTGTACCACTTCAATCTGCTGCTGATCCTGCCGCCGGTGCTGGTGCTGTGGGGCGCGGTGACCAAACGGCCGGTGATCCCCGTCATGCTGGCCGCCTGCGCGCTGGCGATCGCCATCGGCGTCGCGCTGCAGGGCTTTAGCCTGCAGCAGGGGCTGAATGCGTTGATGGACGGCTTCAATCTGTCGATGTTCGCCACTCAGGGCCATAACGTCGAAGGGATCGTCGCCGATGTGCCGCGCCTGCTGAACCGCGGCGGCATGTTCTCGATGATGAGTACGATCCTGCTGGTGTTCTGCGCCTTTTCCTTCGCCGGCGCCCTGACGCTGACCGGCGCGCTGACGGTGATCATCAGCCGGCTGCTGAAAGTGGTGCACACCACCGGCCAGCTGATCGCCGCCACCGTTGCCACCACTATCCTGGTGACCGGCGCGACCAGCGACGGCAAGCTGGCGCTGCTGATCCCGGCGGAGCTGTTCAAAGGGGCCTATCGACGCATGGGGCTGGACAACAAAAATCTGTCGCGCACCGTCGAAGATGCGGGCACCGTCATCGAACCGCTGATCCCGTGGACGGCCGCCGGCATTTACATGGCCACCACGCTGGGGGTCAGCACCCTCGATCTGCTGCCGTGGGCGATCCAATGTTATGCCGCGGTGGTGTTCGCCCTGATTTATGGGTTCACCGGCTTCGGTATCGCCAAACTCCAACCTCAGAACGACTTGCAGCGTAAGGAAGCCTGACATGACGAGTCATTTCAACGCCATCATCGATCGCCACAACACCGGCTCCGTGAAGTGGGACTTCATCGACCGCTATCTGCAACTGGACGGCAGTGAACTGTTGCCGATGTGGGTGTCCGATTTCGACTTTCCGTGCCCGCCGGAGGTGCAGCAGGCACTGCATCAGCGGGTGGACCACGGCGTCTTTGGCTACAGCGAACGCGACGACGCTTACTATGAGGCGGCGATCGACTGGTTTGCCAAGCGGCACGGCTTGCCGCTGCGGCGCGAATGGTTCACGTCGATTGAAGGGGTAGTGCCGGGGTTGGCGATGCTGATCCAACTGCTCAGCAAGCCGGGGGATGGCGTGGTGGTGCAGGGGCCGTACTATGGCTCGTTCGCCAAGATAGTCACCATGAACGGCAGAGAGGTGATTGAAAACCCGCTGCTGGAAACCCCGCAGGGATACCGGATCGATTTCGACCAGCTGGCCGCCTGCCTGGCGCAGCGTAAACCGCCGCTGTTGTTGCTGTGCAATCCGCACAACCCGACCGGCCGTTGCTGGCGCCGCGAGGAACTGGAGCGGCTCATGGCGCTCTGCCACGCCCACGACGTCACGGTGATCTCCGATGAAATTTGGGCCGACCTGCTGCTGCCCGGCGAGACGTTTACGTCGGTGTTGCATCTGGGTGAGGAATATCGCGAGCGGGTAATTGCGGCGACGTCCGCCAGCAAAACGTTCGGCCTCTCCTCGCTGCGCATTTCGAATTTCCTGATCCCCAACGCCCGGCTTCGGCAGGCGTTTGTCGATCGGCTGAACGCCCACGGGCTGGATGTGTTCAACGCGCTGTCGATGACGGCGGCGACCGTGGCCTATCAACGGGGCGCTGCCTGGCTTGATGAGCTGCTCGACTACCTGGCGGAGAACCGGTGTTGGTTTAAGCAGGCGCTGGCGGACGCCGCACCCTGGTGCACGATGACCCAGGCTGAAGGAACCTATCTCGCCTGGCTGGATTGCCGCTCGCTGGGTTTGAACGATGCTGACTTGCAGCAGGCGCTGGTGGCGGTGGCGAAGCTGGCGCCGTCGATGGGCAGCGGTTTCGGCCCTCAGGGGAGCGGTTTTATCCGTATCAACCTGGGGTGCCCGCGCCGGTATCTCGAGCGTGCCGTCGCAGGGCTGGCACGCCTGAAATAACCGCATGGCAGGCCCTCAATAGTGCGGCGGAGGCGTTTCTTCCGATTGCGAGGCGATCATTGAGGTTTGGGTCGAGCGCAGCTTGTCGGTCAACATGCGCAGATGTTCGCGCATCTTCAGCATTTCCATTTGATGCTGGATGACGGTCTGGTTGAGCTCTTCGATGGTGAGCTCTTGGAAGGCCTGACGGCTCTCCAGTTCTTCAAGCCGCTGTAGCAGGCGTTGAGTGTCGGCGTTGTGCATGAGGCTACCTCTGACGCGATAAAATCCTGATTCGGCGCTATGGTAACAGCTGGCGCCGGGTTTGCTCGCGCTATTTCTCCAGACGGCGCGCAACGTTGCGATCGGCAGTGTAAAGTGCTGAAAAGTTGCGCGCTCGATACGCCGTTTTTTGCTAACCTCGCCGAATATTCTGCAAGAAAAATCTGATTTATCATGCGAGTAGCACGCGGAGGGAAACTTCTTGGCAAAGCGGGAGTCACACTTTGACTCGATTGGTTACCTGTGCGACTGTTTTGTTTTGTTTCAGGCAGCTATAGTAGCCCGGTTATCTTACCTAATGATTGTTTGGGGCATTGCTTCAGACACTGGAGAAATGGATGAAATCTTTGTTTAAAGTCACGCTTCTGGCAACCACCATGGCTTTTGCTCTGAATGCGACCCAGGTCATGGCAGCCGATGCCGCCAAACCGGCAGAAGCCGCTAAACCAGCGGACGCGGCAGCAGCACCGAGCACCGGCAAGTTCAAAAACGACGACGAGCAAGCGGCTTACGCACTGGGCGCCTCTCTCGGCCGTTACATGGACAACTCTCTGAAAGAGCAAGAGAAGCTGGGCATCAAGCTGGACAAAGATCAGCTGATCGCTGGCGTTCAGGACGCGTTCGCCAACAAGAGCAAGTTGAACGATGCCGACATCGAGAAGACCCTGCAGGGCTTCGAAGCGCGCGTGAAGGCTTCCGCTCAGGCGAAGATGGAACAGGACGCCAAGGACAACGAAACCAAAGGCGCCAAGTACCGCGACAGCTTCGCTAAAGAAAAAGGCGTGAAGAAAACCGAATCCGGCCTGCTGTACCAGGTAGAGAAACCGGGCGCGGGTGAAGCACCGAAAGACAGCGACACCGTGGTAGTTAACTACAAAGGCACCCTGACCGACGGTACCGAGTTCGATAACTCCTACACCCGCGGCGAGCCGCTGTCGTTCCGTCTGGACGGCGTGATCCCAGGCTGGACCGAAGGCCTGAAGCACATCAAGAAAGGCGGCAAAATCAAGCTGGTGATCCCACCGGCGCTGGCCTACGGTAAAACCGGCGTTCCGGGCATCCCGGCTAACTCCACGCTGGTCTTTGACGTTGAGCTGCTGGACGTGAAAGCGGCGCCGAAAGCCGACGCTAAAGCCGAAAAACCGGCTGACGCGAAAGCCGCTACCAAAGCGAAATAACATCGTCGTTCTGTTTGCCACCGCCGCGGATGCCCTCCGCGGCGGTTTTCATTTCGGCAGCCGCCGTCTCTCTCTCCATTGAACGCTTGACGCCTGCCGGGCATCGGGCTTAACGTCAATACCACGCGCAAACGCAAGGACTTTGCTCCGGCCGCTTTGCTAGACTAATAATTCTGATTTATCAGTCATGCGTCTGCCCCTTAGGGCGTGTACCTAAAATTGTTCCCGGCCGCCTCGCCCGCGGATGTCATCGTGCCGTTTGATGCCGCTCTCAGCCGGCCGCGCTGCGGCGTGCCGACGACGGCAGCGATCCGGTCCGAGCGGTTTTAGCTGCGCCCCCTGGCACAGGCGATCTATGAGGGTGGTATCTTCGATGTCGAATTCGCTTTTATCCAGCGAAGCCAGCGAACTTGATTTGCTGAATGAACGTCCGTTTACTCAAACGGATCATGAAATCCTGAAATCCTATGAAGCGGTGGTCGACGGGCTGGCGATGTTGATCGGCGGCCACTGCGAGATCGTACTGCACGCGCTGGAAGACCTGAACAGTTCGGCGGTGCGCATCGCCAACGGGGAACACACCGGGCGCAAAATCGGCTCGCCGATCACCGACCTGGCGCTGCGTATGCTGCACGACATGGCCGGCGACGACAGCAGCGTGTCGAAAGCCTACTTTACCCGCGCCAAGAGCGGGGTATTGATGAAATCGGTGACCATCGCCATTCGCAATCGCGAGCAGCGGGTGATCGGCTTGTTGTGCATCAACATGAACCTCGACGTGCCGTTCTCGCAGATCATGCAAACCTTTATGCCGCCGACAGCGCAGGATGTGCCGTCGTCGGTGAATTTTGCTTCTTCCGTCGACGATCTGGTGGCGCAGACGCTGGAGTTCACCATTGAAGAGGTGAACGCCGACCGCTCGGTGTCCAATAACGCCAAGAATCGCCAGGTGGTGCTCAATCTCTATGAGAAAGGCATCTTCGACATTAAGGATGCGATCAACCAGGTGGCGGATCGCCTGAATATCTCCAAACACACCGTGTATCTGTATATCCGCCAGTTCAAGAGCGGCGATCTGTTGGGAAGCGACCGTTGATGCTTGATTATTGTCTGTTGGTCACCGGCCCGGCTTACGGCACGCAGCAGGCCAGCAGCGCCTATCAGTTCGCTCAGGCTTTGCTGGCGAAAGGGCACCGGCTTTCCAGCGTTTTTTTCTACCGTGAAGGGGTGTTGAACGCCAACCAGCTGACCGCGCCGGCCAGCGACGAGTTCGACCTGGTGCGCGGCTGGACGCAGCTGGCGCAGCAACATGGCGTGGCGCTCAACGTCTGCGTTGCTGCTGCGCTGCGCCGTGGCGTCACCGACGAGCAGGAGGCGGCGCAACAGGGGCTGGCAAGCGCCAACCTGCAGCCTGGCTTTACCCTGAGCGGGTTGGGTTCCCTGGCCGAAGCGTCGCTGAGTTGCGACCGTCTGGTGCAGTTCTGAGGATATGATGAAACGAGTCGCTTTTGTTTTCACCCACGGGCCGCACGGCGGCGCCGGCGGCAGGGAAGGGCTGGATGCGCTGCTCGCCACGTCGGCGCTCAGCGAAGACTTGGGGGTGTTTTTTGTCGGCGATGGCGTATTGCAGCTGTTGCCGGGCCAGCAACCGGAAAAGATTTTGGCGCGCAATTACATTGCCACCTTCGGCGTGCTGCCGCTGTATGACGTGGAGCGCTGCTATCTGTGCCAGGCTTCGCTGCAGGAGCGTGGGCTGAGCCAGGTGACCGATTGGGTGCTGGATGCGGAAGTGCTGGCGCCGGACGAACTGCGCCGCGAACTGGCCGGCTACGACGCCGTGATGACGTTTTAGGATCCTCTGATGCTGTATACCCTGAGCCATTCGCCAAACCAATGTGACTTACCTGCGCTGCTGCGCCTGACGGCAGAGGGCGACGCGCTGCTGCTGCTGCAGGACGGCGTGCTTGCCGGCCTTGCCGGCAGCGCCCATCTTGAATTGCTGCTCGCCGCCCCCATATCCCTTTACGCGCTGCAGGACGACCTGGAAGCCCGGGGATTGGTTGGTCATTTTTCGCACAAAATCACTGTCGTCGGCTATAATCACTTCGTTGAATTAACCGAACAACACCGCAGCCAAATGGCCTGGTAATGAGAGTGATGTTGTATATTTCTTGACACCCATACTGGTCAGCCCTAAAATTCTGCGTCCTCGTACTTTGCCAGTAGTGCATACGAGGGGATTTATCACATGTTTACGAAGCTAGTACGAAGCAAAAACCAGGAGCTTTTTTAATGGCAACAATTAACCAGCTGGTTCGCAAACCACGCTCTGTGAAGGCTGCTAAAAGCAACGTTCCAGCGCTGGAAGCCTGCCCGCAGAAACGTGGCGTATGCACCCGCGTATATACCACTACCCCGAAAAAACCAAACTCCGCACTGCGTAAAGTTTGCCGTGTGCGTTTGACCAACGGTTTCGAAGTGACCTCCTACATCGGTGGCGAAGGCCACAACCTGCAGGAACACTCCGTAATCCTGATCCGTGGCGGTCGTGTAAAAGACCTGCCAGGTGTGCGTTACCACACCGTCCGTGGTGCACTTGACTGCTCCGGTGTTAAAGACCGTAAGCAAGCTCGTTCCAAGTACGGCGTGAAGAAGCCAAAGGCTTAATGGTTCTCCGTTAAGTAAGGCCAAACGTTTTAACTTTAATGTCAAAATAAACTCGTAGAGTTTTGGACAATCCTGAATTAACAACGGAGTATTTCCATGCCACGTCGTCGCGTAATCGGCCAACGTAAAATCCTGCCAGATCCTAAGTTCGGATCTGAGCTGCTGGCCAAATTTGTAAATATCCTGATGGTAGACGGTAAAAAATCTACTGCAGAAGCAATCGTCTATACCGCGCTGGAGACCCTGGCTCAGCGTTCTGGTAAAGATCACCTGGAAGCTTTCGAAGTCGCTCTCGACAACGTTCGCCCGACTGTAGAAGTTAAGTCGCGTCGCGTTGGCGGTTCTACTTATCAGGTACCAGTTGAAGTCCGCCCGGTTCGTCGTAATGCTCTGGCAATGCGTTGGATCGTTGATGCTGCACGTAAACGCGGTGATAAATCCATGGCTCTGCGCCTGGCGAACGAGCTGTCTGACGCAGCAGAGAACAAAGGTTCTGCTGTTAAGAAGCGTGAAGACGTTCACCGTATGGCCGAAGCCAACAAGGCGTTCGCCCACTACCGCTGGTAATCACCCGGCTGTAGTCATGCTAACCAAGCGGGCGCGTCAAATCGGCCCGCTTGGGTTAACTGAACTTGAACGCCCTAGGAATAGAGGAATCAAATGGCTCGTACAACACCCATTGCACGCTACCGCAACATCGGTATCAGTGCTCACATCGACGCCGGTAAAACCACCACTACCGAACGTATTCTGTTCTACACCGGTGTAAACCACAAAATCGGTGAAGTTCATGACGGCGCTGCCACCATGGACTGGATGGAACAGGAGCAGGAGCGTGGTATTACCATCACTTCTGCAGCGACTACTGCTTTCTGGTCTGGTATGGCCAAGCAGTTCGAACCGCATCGCGTAAACATCATCGACACCCCAGGGCACGTTGACTTCACCATCGAAGTAGAACGTTCCATGCGTGTGCTGGATGGCGCGGTAATGGTTTACTGTGCTGTTGGTGGTGTTCAGCCACAGTCTGAAACCGTATGGCGTCAGGCTAACAAATACAAAGTGCCACGTATCGCGTTCGTTAACAAAATGGACCGTATGGGTGCTAACTTCCTGAAAGTTGTTGGCCAGATCAAATCTCGTCTGGGCGCTAACCCTGTTCCTCTGCAGCTGGCTATCGGCGCAGAAGACAAATTCACCGGCGTTATCGACCTGGTGAAGATGAAGGCGATCAACTGGAACGAAGAAGACGCAGGCGTAACCTTCGAATACGAAGACGTGCCGGCTGACATGATGGATCTGGCTGAAGAATGGCGCCAGAACCTGATCGAGTCCGCTGCGGAAGCTTCCGAAGAGCTGATGGAAAAATACTTGGGTGGCGAAGAGCTGACCGAGGAAGAAATCAAATCCGCTCTGCGTCAGCGCGTGCTGAACAACGAAATCATCCTGGTTACCTGTGGTTCTGCGTTCAAGAACAAGGGCGTGCAGGCGATGCTGGATGCGGTAATCGAATACCTGCCGGCACCAACTGACGTTCCTGCGATCAACGGTATCCTGGACGACGGTAAAGACACTCCGGCTGAGCGTCACGCAAGTGATGAAGAGCCGTTCTCTGCTCTGGCGTTCAAAATCGCTACCGACCCGTTCGTAGGTAACTTGACCTTCTTCCGCGTGTACTCCGGCGTTGTTAACTCCGGCGACACCGTGCTGAACTCCGTTAAGTCTGCGCGCGAGCGTTTCGGCCGTATCGTTCAGATGCACGCCAACAAGCGTGAAGAGATCAAAGAAGTTCGCGCAGGCGACATCGCCGCTGCGATCGGTCTGAAAGACGTGACCACCGGGGACACCCTGTGTGATCCAGACTCTCCAATCATCCTGGAGCGTATGGAATTCCCTGAGCCGGTAATCTCTATCGCCGTTGAACCGAAAACCAAAGCTGACCAGGAAAAAATGGGTCTGGCTCTGGGCCGTCTGGCTAAAGAAGACCCGTCATTCCGCGTATGGACTGACGAAGAGTCTAACCAGACCATCATCGCCGGTATGGGTGAACTGCACCTCGACATCATCGTTGACCGCATGAAGCGTGAATTCAACGTTGAAGCTAACGTGGGCAAACCTCAGGTAGCTTACCGCGAAGCGATTCGCGCGAAGATTACCGATGTTGAAGGTAAGCACGCCAAGCAGTCTGGTGGTCGCGGTCAGTACGGTCACGTTGTGATCGACATGTACCCACTGGAGCCGGGCTCTAACCCGAAAGGTTACGAGTTCATCAACGACATCAAAGGCGGCGTAATTCCTGGCGAATACATCCCTGCCGTTGATAAAGGCATCCAGGAGCAGCTGAAGTCTGGTCCGTTGGCTGGTTACCCGGTAGTAGACATGGGTATTCGTCTGCACTTCGGTTCTTACCACGACGTTGACTCCTCTGAACTGGCGTTTAAACTGGCCGCGTCTATCGCCTTTAAAGAAGGCTTTAAGAAAGCGAAACCAGTTCTGCTTGAGCCTATCATGAAGGTTGAAGTTGAGACTCCAGAAGAGAACACCGGTGACGTTATCGGTGACTTGAGCCGTCGTCGCGGCATGCTGCGCGGTCAGGAATCTGAAGTGACTGGCGTTAAGATCCACGCTGAAGTACCGTTGTCCGAAATGTTCGGCTACGCAACTCAGCTGCGTTCTCTGACTAAAGGTCGCGCATCATACACCATGGAATTCCTGAAGTATGATGATGCACCGAACAACGTCGCTCAGGCCGTAATCGAAGCCCGTGGCAAATAAGCCGCAGGGTTAAAACCAAAGTCCCGTGCTCTCTCCAGAAGGGGAGAGCGCTATAGTAAGGAATATAGCCGTGTCTAAAGAAAAATTTGAACGTACAAAACCGCACGTTAACGTTGGTACTATCGGCCACGTTGACCACGGTAAAACTACCCTGACTGCAGCGATCACCACCGTACTGGCTAAAACCTACGGCGGTTCTGCACGTGCTTTCGACCAGATCGATAACGCGCCAGAAGAAAAAGCTCGTGGTATCACCATCAACACCTCTCACGTTGAGTATGACACCCCGACTCGTCACTACGCGCACGTTGACTGCCCAGGGCACGCCGACTACGTGAAAAACATGATCACCGGTGCTGCTCAGATGGACGGCGCGATCCTGGTAGTAGCTGCGACTGACGGCCCAATGCCTCAGACCCGTGAGCACATCCTGCTGGGTCGTCAGGTTGGCGTTCCTTTCATCATCGTATTCATGAACAAATGCGACATGGTTGATGATGAAGAGCTGCTGGAACTGGTAGAAATGGAAGTTCGCGAACTGCTGTCCGCTTACGACTTCCCAGGCGACGACCTGCCGGTAATCCGCGGTTCCGCGCTGAAAGCGCTGGAAGGCGAAGCTGAGTGGGAAGCGAAAATCATCGAACTGGCCGAAGCCCTGGACAGCTACATTCCAGAGCCAGAGCGTGCTATCGACAAGCCGTTCCTGCTGCCAATCGAAGACGTATTCTCCATCTCCGGTCGTGGTACCGTTGTTACCGGTCGTGTTGAGCGCGGTATCATCAAAGTTGGCGAAGAAGTTGAAATCGTTGGTATCAAAGACACCGTTAAGTCTACCTGTACTGGCGTTGAAATGTTCCGCAAACTGCTGGACGAAGGCCGTGCTGGTGAGAACGTAGGTGTTCTGCTGCGTGGTATCAAACGTGAAGACATCGAACGTGGTCAGGTACTGGCTAAGCCAGGCTCTATCAAGCCACACACCCAGTTCGAATCTGAAGTGTACATCCTGAGCAAAGATGAAGGTGGTCGTCACACTCCATTCTTCAAAGGCTACCGTCCACAGTTCTACTTCCGTACCACTGACGTGACCGGTACCATCGAACTGCCAGAAGGCGTAGAGATGGTAATGCCAGGCGACAACGTGAACATGATTGTCACCCTGATCCACCCAATCGCGATGGATGACGGTCTGCGTTTCGCAATCCGTGAAGGCGGCCGTACCGTTGGCGCTGGTGTTGTTGCTAAAGTTATCGCTTAATCGCGAATAATTTTTCGACACAAAAAAGGGCACTTCGGTGCCCTTTTTTTATGCAATTTGTTCAAATCTTAATTGAAATAAAAACCATTCCTATTTAGACTCAATGCATTGGTTAAGAAGTGAGTCTCTCTATGTATGTATGTCTGTGTAATGCGGTGACTGACAAAGCGATCCGTAATGCGGTGCGTCAGCACAATCCCCATACCATGAAGCAGCTGCGTGAACTTGTGCCGATTGGTACCGATTGTGGAAAGTGCATTCGTCAGGCAAGGCAGATTATGGTGGAGGAACGCGGAACTATCATCCCAATGCATGAAGTTGCCTAACAAAGGGTAAGGTTATTTTTGACTCTTGGCTTACAGGTTCTACACTTTTAGAACTGGCCAGGAGGAGTTACCTATGAAAGGCGATAAAAAGATCATTGCTCACCTCAACAAACTGCTCGGCAACGAGCTGGTTGCCATCAATCAATATTTCCTGCACGCCCGCATGTTCAAGAATTGGGGCTTAATGCGCCTCAACGACAAGGAATATCACGAGTCGATCGACGAAATGAAACATGCCGATCGCTACATCGAGCGTATCCTGTTCCTGGAAGGGATCCCGAACCTGCAAGACCTCGGCAAGCTGAATATCGGCGAAGACATTGAAGAGATGCTGCGTTCCGACCTGGCGCTGGAGCTAGCGGGCGCCAAAAACCTGCGCGAAGGTATCGCCTATGCCGACTCGATTCATGATTACGTCAGCCGCGATTTGATGATCGATATCCTGGCTGATGAAGAAGAGCATATCGACTGGCTGGAAACCGAGTTGGATCTGATCGCCCGTCTCGGTATTCAAAACTATGCCCAGGCCCAGGTTCTAGAGCGCAAAGAGTAAGCCTGTCTTCCGTTCGTCATCGTCTCTCCTGCCGGCGACCGTTTTTACGGTGGGGCAGGGGAGCTTTCCAGCCAAGCATAATTCATACCCTGTTAGCCACCCTCATCTCGCGACTGCCGCTGAACGCGCAAAAATGACGATTTCCTGAGCATATTTCCAACTGCGGCTTGCTTCCTCAGCCATTTTGCGTATAATGCGCGGGCTTACCTAATCTTGGTAAGCCTGATTTTAGCGAATCAGTCGATTGGCAGGTTTTTTTGCCCTTCGAACAATACTCCCGATATGGGGGTTATATGTTGACGATTACACTCCCCCATCAATCGAAATGGGTGTGAGGAGTAATTATTTACGTTTATAAATAATTGGAGCTCTGGTCTCATGCAGAACCAAAGAATCCGTATCCGCCTGAAAGCGTTTGATCATCGTCTGATCGATCAATCAACCGCGGAAATCGTCGAGACTGCAAAGCGCACTGGTGCGCAAGTCCGTGGTCCGATCCCGCTGCCAACTCGCAAAGAGCGCTTTACCGTTCTGATCTCTCCGCACGTCAACAAAGACGCGCGCGATCAGTACGAGATTCGCACTCACAAGCGTCTGGTTGACATCGTTGAGCCAACCGAGAAAACCGTTGATGCTCTGATGCGTCTGGATCTGGCTGCCGGTGTAGACGTGCAGATCAGCCTGGGTTAATCAGGTCATTGAGCGATTGAGAGGTTGAAACAATGATTGGTTTAGTCGGTAAAAAAGTGGGTATGACCCGTATCTTCACTGAAGATGGCGTTTCTATCCCAGTAACCGTAATTGAAATTGAAGCGAACCGCGTGACTCAGGTTAAAAGCCTGGACACCGACGGTTACCGTGCCGTTCAGGTTACCACTGGTAGCAAAAAAGCTAACCGTGTAACCAAGCCGGAAGCGGGCCATTTCGCTAAAGCTGGCGTTGAAGCTGGCCGTGGTCTGTGGGAATTCCGCCTTGAAGAAGGTCAAGAGTTCGCTGCAGGTCAGGAAATTAGCGTAGAAATCTTCGCTGACGTTAAAAAAGTCGATGTTACCGGTACTTCTAAAGGTAAAGGTTTTGCTGGCACTGTTAAGCGCTGGAACTTCCGTACCCAAGACGCTACCCACGGTAACTCCTTGTCTCACCGCGTTCCGGGTTCTATCGGTCAGAACCAGACTCCGGGCAAAGTGTTCAAAGGCAAGAAAATGGCTGGCCACCTGGGTGATGAGCGCGTAACCGTTCAGAGCCTGGACGTAGTACGTGTTGACGCTGAGCGCAACCTGCTGCTGGTTAAGGGTGCTGTACCGGGCGCAACCGGTGGCAACCTGATCGTTAAACCAGCTGTGAAGGCGTAAGGGGATAGCAATGGAATTAGTATTGAAAGACGCGCAAAGCGCGCTGACTGTTTCCGAAACTACCTTCGGTCGTGATTTCAACGAAGCGCTGGTACACCAGGTTGTTGTTGCTTATGCAGCAGGTGCCCGTCAAGGTACCCGTGCTCAGAAGACCCGTGCTGAAGTAACTGGTTCCGGCAAAAAGCCATGGCGTCAGAAAGGCACCGGCCGTGCGCGTTCAGGTTCTGTAAAGAGCCCGATCTGGCGTTCAGGCGGCGTGACCTTTGCTGCTAAGCCACAGGACCACAGTCAGAAAGTAAACAAAAAGATGTACCGCGGCGCGCTGAAAAGCATCCTGTCCGAGCTGGTACGTCAAGATCGTCTGATCGTTGTCGAGAAGTTCTCTGTAGAAGCGCCTAAAACTAAGCTGCTGGCACAGAAACTGAAAGATATGGCTCTGGAAGACGTGCTGATCGTGACCGGTGAACTGGATGAGAATCTGTTCCTGGCAGCTCGCAACCTGTACAAGGTTGACGTGCGCGATGTAGCAGGTATCGATCCGGTTAGCCTGATCGCCTTCGACAAAGTGGTTATGACTGCTGATGCTGTGAAGCAAGTTGAGGAGATGCTGGCATGATCCGTGAAGAACGTTTGCTGAAAGTGCTGCGTGCACCGCACGTATCTGAAAAAGCATCCGCTGCGATGGAAAAAAGCAACACCATCGTTCTCAAAGTTGCCAAAGACGCGACCAAAGCAGAAATCAAAGCTGCAGTGCAGAAACTGTTTGAAGTCGAAGTCAAAGACGTGAACACCCTGGTAGTTAAAGGGAAAGTGAAGCGTCACGGTCAGCGTGTTGGTCGTCGTAGCGACTGGAAAAAAGCTTACGTCACCCTGAAAGAAGGCCAGAATCTGGACTTCATCGGCGGCGCAGAGTAAGTCGGAGGAGTAAGAACAATGGCAATTGTTAAATGTAAACCTACATCTCCGGGTCGTCGCCACGTTGTTAAAGTGGTTAACCCTGAGCTGCACAAGGGTAAACCTTATGCCCCGCTGCTGGAAAAACTGAGCAAAAGCGGTGGTCGTAACAACAATGGCCGTATCACCACCCGTCATATCGGTGGTGGCCACAAGCAACATTATCGTCTGGTTGACTTCAAGCGCAACAAAGACGGTATCCCTGCTGTGGTTGAGCGTCTGGAGTACGATCCGAACCGTTCCGCGAACATCGCGCTGGTTCTGTACAAAGACGGCGAACGCCGTTACATCCTGGCGCCGAAAGGCCTGAAAGCTGGTGACCAGATTCAATCTGGCGTTGATGCTGCAATCAAAGCGGGTAACACCCTGCCGATGCGCAACATTCCAGTTGGTTCAACGGTTCACAACGTAGAAATGAAACCAGGTAAAGGCGGCCAGATGGCTCGCTCCGCTGGTGCCTACGTTCAGATCGTTGCTCGTGATGGTTCCTACGTAACTCTGCGTCTGCGCTCCGGCGAAATGCGTAAAGTTCCAGCTGATTGCCGTGCCACCCTGGGTGAAGTCGGTAACGCTGAACACATGCTTCGCGTTCTGGGTAAAGCAGGTGCTGCACGTTGGCGTGGTGTTCGTCCTACCGTTCGCGGTACGGCGATGAACCCGGTAGATCACCCGCACGGTGGTGGTGAAGGTCGTAACTTTGGTAAGCACCCGGTAACTCCGTGGGGCGTTCAGACCAAAGGTAAGAAGACCCGTAGCAACAAGCGTACTGATAAGTTCATCGTACGTCGCCGTAGCAAAAAATAATTAGAGGATAAGCCATGCCACGTTCTCTCAAGAAAGGTCCTTTTATTGACCTGCACTTGCTGAAGAAGGTAGAGAAAGCGGTGGAAAGCGGTGACAAGAAGCCTTTGCGCACTTGGTCCCGTCGTTCAACGATCTTTCCTAACATGATCGGTTTGACCATCGCTGTCCATAATGGTCGTCAGCACGTACCAGTGTTCGTTTCCGATGAAATGGTCGGTCACAAACTGGGTGAATTCGCGCCGACTCGTACTTATCGCGGCCATGCGGCTGATAAAAAAGCTAAAAAGCGCTAAGGTAGGAGGAAGAGATGGAAACTATCGCTAAACATCGCCACGCTCGTTCTTCTGCTCAGAAGGTTCGCCTTGTTGCTGACCTGATTCGCGGTAAGAAAGTGTCGCAAGCTCTGGAAACTCTGACCTACACCAACAAGAAAGCTGCTGGTCTGGTTAAGAAAGTGCTGGAGTCTGCCATTGCTAACGCAGAACACAACGATGGCGCTGACATCGATGATCTGAAAGTTACGAAAATCTTCGTAGACGAAGGCCCAAGCATGAAGCGCATTATGCCGCGTGCAAAAGGTCGTGCAGATCGCATCCTGAAGCGCACCAGCCACATTACTGTGGTTGTGTCCGATCGCTGAGACTCTGGAGACTAGCAATGGGTCAGAAAGTACATCCTAATGGTATTCGCCTGGGTATTGTCAAACCTTGGAACTCTACTTGGTATGCGAATACCAAAGAATTCGCTGACAACCTGGACAGCGACTTTAAAGTTCGTCAATTCCTGACTAAGGAACTGTCGAAAGCTTCCGTTTCTCGCATCGTTATCGAGCGTCCTGCGAAGAGCATCCGTGTGACCATTCACACTGCTCGCCCAGGCATCGTTATCGGCAAGAAAGGTGAAGACGTCGAAAAACTGCGCAAGGTCGTAGCGGACATCGCTGGCGTTCCTGCACAGATCAACATCGCCGAAGTCCGTAAACCGGAACTCGACGCTAAATTGGTTGCTGACAGCATCACTTCTCAGCTGGAACGTCGCGTTATGTTCCGTCGTGCTATGAAGCGTGCAGTACAGAACGCAATGCGTCTTGGCGCTAAAGGTATCAAAGTTGAAGTAAGCGGCCGTCTTGGCGGCGCTGAAATCGCACGTACCGAATGGTACCGCGAAGGTCGTGTTCCATTGCACACTCTGCGTGCGGACATCGACTACAACACATCTGAAGCGCACACCACTTATGGTGTAATCGGCGTTAAGGTATGGATCTTCAAAGGTGAGATCCTGGGTGGTATGGCTGCAGTTGAACAACCGGAACCGGCTGCTCAACCTAAAAAGCAGCAGCGTAAAGGCCGCAAGTAAGGAGAGTCGCTGATGTTACAACCAAAGCGTACAAAATTCCGTAAGGTGCACAAGGGCCGCAACCGTGGTCTGGCGCAAGGTACGGATGTTAGCTTCGGCACTTTCGGTCTGAAAGCTGTTGGCCGTGGCCGTCTGACTGCTCGTCAAATCGAAGCAGCTCGTCGTGCAATGACTCGTGCAGTTAAGCGTCAAGGCAAGATCTGGATCCGTGTATTCCCGGACAAACCGATCACCGAGAAGCCGCTGGAAGTGCGTATGGGTAAAGGTAAGGGTAACGTGGAGTATTGGGTTGCCCTGATCCAGCCTGGTAAGGTCCTGTACGAAATGGACGGCGTGCCAGAAGAGGTTGCCCGCGAGGCATTCAAACTGGCAGCAGCGAAACTGCCGATCAAAACCACCTTTGTAACTAAGACGGTGATGTAATGAAAGCACAAGAGCTGCGTGAAAAAAGCGTTGAAGAGCTGAATGCCGAGCTGCTCAACCTGCTGCGTGAGCAATTCAACTTGCGCATGCAGGCGGCCAGTGGCCAGCTGCAACAAACTCACCTGTTGAAACAAGTGCGTCGTGACGTCGCACGCGTTAAGACTTTACTGACTCAAAAGGCGGGTGTGTAAATGACTGAAGTTATCCGTACCCTGCAGGGTCGTGTTGTTAGCGATAAAATGGAGAAATCCATCGTTGTTGCTATCGAGCGTACTGTGAAGCACCCGATCTACGGGAAATTCATCAAACGTACGACCAAGCTGCACGTACATGACGAGAACAACGAATGTGGTACCGGCGACGTGGTGGAAATCCGCGAATGCCGCCCACTGTCCAAGACTAAGTCCTGGACGTTGGTTCGCGTTGTAGAGAAAGCGATTCTGTAATAGAGTAGCTGGCTCTCACTTAATAAACGGCTCAGAAAATGAGCCGTTTATTTTTTCTACCCATACCTAGTAAGCGGTGTTATAATGCTGCGCCCTCGGTTATGGGGCTTTTCAACGGCCTAATTTTTACTTGGGTCTTTAAAGTAGTAGTTGACATTAGCGGAGCACTAAAATGATCCAAGAACAGACTATGCTGAACGTCGCCGACAACTCCGGTGCACGTCGCGTAATGTGTATCAAGGTTCTAGGTGGCTCGCACCGTCGCTACGCAGGCGTCGGCGACATCATCAAAATTACCATCAAGGAAGCAATTCCTCGCGGTAAGGTGAAGAAAGGCGATGTTCTGAAGGCGGTAGTGGTGCGCACCAAGAAGGGTGTACGTCGCCCGGACGGTTCTGTCATTCGCTTCGATGGCAATGCATGCGTTATTTTGAACAATAACAGCGAGCAGCCAATCGGTACGCGTATTTTTGGGCCGGTAACTCGTGAACTGCGTAATGAGAAGTTCATGAAAATTATCTCTCTGGCACCAGAAGTACTCTAAGGAGCGAACATGGCAGCGAAGATCCGTCGTGATGACGAAGTTATCGTGATTACCGGGAAAGACAAAGGTAAGCGCGGTAAAGTAAAAAATGTCCTGTCTGCTGGCAAGGTCATTGTTGAAGGCATCAACCTGGTTAAGAAACACCAGAAGCCGGTTCCGGCTCTGAACCAACCAGGCGGCATTGTTGAAAAAGAAGCTGCAATTCAGGTTTCTAACATTGCTATCTTCAACGCGGCTACCGGCAAGGCTGACCGTGTAGGCTTTAGATTCGAAGACGGCAAAAAAGT
Source organism: Serratia sp. SSNIH1 (assembly GCF_002935055.1). NCBI lineage: Bacteria > Pseudomonadati > Pseudomonadota > Gammaproteobacteria > Enterobacterales > Yersiniaceae > Serratia > Serratia sp. SSNIH1. The sequence continues at coordinate 66,135 of NZ_CP026383.1, read as the reverse complement.
CCGTTTCTTCAAGTCTAACAGCGAAACTATCAAGTAATTTGGAGTAATACGATGGCGAAACTGCATGATTACTACAAAGACGAGGTAGTCAAACAACTGATGTCTCAGTTTGATTACAACTCTGTCATGCAAGTCCCTCGGGTCGAGAAGATCACCCTGAACATGGGTGTTGGTGAAGCGATTGCTGACAAGAAACTGCTGGATAACGCCGCAGCGGACCTGGCAGCCATCTCCGGTCAAAAACCGTTGATCACCAAAGCCCGCAAATCTGTTGCAGGCTTCAAAATCCGTCAGGGCTATCCGATCGGCTGTAAAGTAACTCTGCGTGGCGAACGCATGTGGGAGTTCTTTGAGCGTCTGATCTCCATTGCTGTTCCACGTATCCGTGACTTCCGTGGCCTGTCCGCCAAGTCATTCGATGGCCGTGGCAACTACAGCATGGGCGTGCGTGAGCAAATCATCTTCCCAGAAATCGACTACGACAAAGTCGATCGCGTTCGTGGTTTGGATATTACCATTACCACTACTGCGAAATCTGATGATGAAGGCCGCGCGCTGCTGGCTGCTTTTAACTTCCCGTTCCGCAAGTAAGGCAGGGTTACTGATGGCTAAGCAATCAATGAAAGCACGCGAAGTCAAGCGCGTGAAATTAGCTGACAAGTTCTTTGCAAAACGCGTTGAACTGAAAGCTATTATCTCTGATGTGAACGCATCCGATGAAGATCGTTGGAATGCCGTTCTCAAGCTGCAAACTCTGCCGCGTGATTCCAGCCCGTCTCGTCAGCGTAAACGCTGCCGCCAAACTGGCCGTCCACATGGTTATGTGGGCAAATTCGGGTTGAGCCGTATTAAGCTTCGTGAAGCCGCTATGCGCGGTGAAGTACCAGGCTTGAAAAAGGCTAGCTGGTAATTACCAATTGAATCACGGGAGTAAAGACAGATGAGCATGCAAGATCCGATCGCGGATATGCTGACCCGTATCCGTAACGGTCAAGCCGCGAACAAAGTTGCGGTCACCATGCCTTCCTCCAAGCTGAAAGTGGCAATTGCCAACGTGCTGAAGGAAGAAGGTTTTATTGAAGATTTCAAAATCGAAGGCGACGCCAAGCCTGTTCTGGAACTGGTACTGAAGTACTTCCAGGGCAAAGCTGTGGTAGAAAGCATTCAACGTATCAGCCGTCCAGGTCTGCGCATCTACAAGAAAAAAGATGAGCTGCCAAAAGTTATGGCCGGTTTGGGTATCGCTGTTGTTTCTACCTCTAAAGGTGTTATGACCGATCGTGCAGCTCGCCAGGCTGGTCTTGGTGGCGAGATTATCTGCTACGTAGCTTAATTCGGGAGGAAAGAATGTCTCGTGTTGCAAAAGCACCCGTCGTCATTCCTGCCGGCGTAGAGGTAAAACTCAACGGTCAGGTTATTTCGATTAAGGGTAAAAACGGCGAGTTGACTCGTACTATCCACGACGCCGTTGAAGTGAAGCAAGAAGCTAACGCACTGACTTTCGCTCCGCGCGAAGGTTTTGCTAACGCATGGGCTCAAGCGGGTACCACGCGCGCTCTGCTGAACGCAATGGTTGTTGGTGTTACCGAAGGCTTCACCAAAAAGCTTCAACTGGTAGGTGTTGGTTATCGTGCTGCCGTTAAAGGCAACGTGGTGAATTTGGCCCTGGGCTTCTCTCACCCTATCGATCACCAGCTGCCGGCAGGTATCACTGCTGAATGCCCAAGCCAAACTGAAATCGTGCTGAAAGGCGCTGATAAGCAGGTCATTGGCCAGGTAGCAGCAGATCTGCGCGCTTACCGTCGTCCTGAGCCTTACAAAGGCAAAGGTGTTCGTTACGCCGACGAAGTCGTGCGTACCAAAGAGGCTAAGAAGAAGTAAGGTAACACTATGGATAAGAAATCTGCTCGTATCCGTCGTGCGACCCGCGCACGCCGCAAGCTCCAAGAGCTGGGTGCAACCCGCCTGGTGGTACATCGTACCCCGCGTCACATTTACGCACAGGTGATTGCTCCAAACGGTTCTGAAGTACTGGTAGCCGCTTCTACTTTAGAAAAAGCTATCGTGGAGCAACTGAAGTATTCCGGTAACAAAGACGCAGCAGCAGCCGTAGGTAAAGCTCTGGCTGAGCGCGCGTTGGAAAAAGGGATTGCGAAAGTATCCTTTGACCGTTCCGGTTTCCAATATCATGGTCGAGTCCAGGCACTGGCAGATGCTGCCCGTGAAGCTGGCCTTCAGTTCTAAGGAAGAGGTTTAAGATGGCTCACATCGAAAAACAAGCTGGCGAACTGCAGGAAAAGCTGATCGCGGTAAACCGCGTATCTAAAACCGTAAAAGGTGGCCGTATTTTCAGCTTTACCGCACTGACTGTAGTTGGTGATGGTAACGGTCGCGTTGGTTTTGGCTACGGCAAAGCACGCGAAGTTCCAGCAGCGATCCAGAAAGCGATGGAAAAAGCCCGTCGCAACATGATGAACGTCGCGCTGAACAGCGGCACCCTGCAGCACCCTGTTAAGGGCGCTCACACGGGTTCTCGCGTGTTCATGCAGCCTGCTCATGAAGGTACCGGTATCATCGCGGGCGGTGCAATGCGCGCCGTTCTCGAAGTTGCTGGGGTGCACAACGTATTGGCTAAAGCTTATGGTTCCACTAACCCGATCAACGTGGTTCGTGCAACTATCGACGCTCTGGCGAATATGAAGTCTCCTGAAATGGTCGCTGCTAAGCGTGGTAAATCCGTTGCCGACATTCTGGGGTAATTGACCATGGCTAAGACTATTAAAGTTACACAAACTCGCAGCTCAATTGGCCGTTTGCCGAAGCATAAAGCTACTCTGCTCGGTCTGGGTCTGCGTCGTATTGGTCACACCGTAGAGCGCGAGGATACTCCTGCTGTTCGCGGTATGGTCAACCTGGTTTCCTACATGGTTAAAGTTGAGGAGTAACAGATGCGTTTAAATACTCTGTCTCCGGCTGAAGGTGCCAAGCATGCGCCTAAGCGTGTAGGTCGTGGTATTGGTTCTGGCCTGGGTAAAACCGGCGGCCGTGGTCACAAAGGTCAGAAGTCTCGTTCTGGCGGTGGCGTACGTCGTGGTTTCGAAGGTGGTCAGATGCCTCTGTACCGTCGTCTGCCGAAATTCGGCTTCACTTCACGCAAAGCGATGATCACGGCAGAAGTTCGTCTGTCTGAACTGGCTCTGGTTGAAGGCGATGTTATCGACCTGAACGCGCTGAAAGCCGCTAACGTAGTTGGTGTCCAGATCGAATTCGCGAAAGTTGTACTTTCTGGCGAAGTCGCTCGTCCGGTAACCCTGCGTGGTCTGCGTGTCACCAAAGGCGCTCGTGCTGCTATCGAGGCTGCTGGCGGTAAAATTGAGGAATAAGTAGCAGATGGCTAAGCAACCAGGATTAGATTTTCAAAGTGCTAAAGGCGGGCTCGGCGAGCTGAAGCGCAGACTTTTGTTTGTAATCGGCGCGCTGATTGTCTTCCGTATCGGCTCTTTCATTCCGATTCCTGGTATCGATGCCACTGTGCTTGCCAAATTGCTTGAGCAGCAGAGAGGCACTATCATTGAAATGTTTAACATGTTCTCTGGTGGTGCCCTCAGCCGTGCTTCTATCTTTGCTCTGGGGATCATGCCGTATATCTCGGCGTCGATCATTATCCAGCTGCTGACGGTGGTTCATCCAGCGTTGGCGGAAATCAAGAAAGAAGGGGAGGCTGGCCGTCGCAAGATTAGCCAGTACACCCGTTACGGTACGCTGGTATTGGCCATATTCCAGTCGATCGGTATTGCTACCGGTCTGCCGAATATGCCTGGTATGCAGGGCCTGGTGTTAAACCCAGGCTTTGCATTCTACTTTACTGCGGTTGTGAGCCTGGTAACCGGGACAATGTTCCTGATGTGGCTGGGTGAGCAGATTACTGAGCGCGGTATCGGCAACGGTATCTCGATCATTATCTTCGCGGGTATTGTAGCGGGGCTCCCGCCGGCAGTGGCCCATACTATCGAGCAAGCGCGGCAAGGCGACCTGCACTTCCTCCTGCTGCTGTTGGTTGCAGTATTGGTGTTTGCAGTAACCTTCTTCGTTGTTTTCATCGAACGTGGTCAACGTCGTATCGTCGTTAACTATGCGAAGCGTCAACAAGGTCGTCGTGTTTATGCAGCACAGAGTACACACTTACCGTTGAAAGTGAACATGGCGGGTGTTATCCCGGCGATTTTCGCTTCCAGCATTATTCTGTTCCCGGCCACGATTGCATCATGGTTTGGGGGCGGTACCGGTTGGAACTGGCTGACTACGATTTCGCTGTATTTGCAGCCAGGGCAACCGCTTTATGTGTTACTCTATGCGTCTGCAATCATCTTCTTCTGTTTCTTCTACACGGCGTTGGTCTTCAACCCGCGTGAGACAGCAGATAACCTGAAGAAGTCCGGTGCCTTCGTACCAGGAATTCGTCCGGGAGAGCAAACGGCGAAGTATATCGATAAAGTAATGACGCGTTTAACCCTGGTGGGCGCGATGTACATTACTTTCATCTGCCTGATCCCGGAGTTCATGCGTGATGCAATGAAAGTACCATTCTACTTTGGTGGTACCTCGCTACTGATCGTGGTTGTCGTCATCATGGACTTTATGGCTCAAGTGCAAACTCTGATGATGTCAAGTCAGTACGAGTCTGCATTGAAGAAAGCAAATCTGAAAGGCTATAGCCGCTAGTCAGATTCGTTTGAGAAGTTACGGAGAGTAAAAATGAAAGTTCGTGCTTCCGTCAAGAAATTATGTCGTAACTGCAAAATCGTTAAGCGTAACGGTGTCGTTCGTGTGATTTGCAGCGCCGAGCCGAAGCATAAACAGCGTCAAGGCTGATTATCTCGCATATTTTTCTTGCAAAGTTGGGTTGAGCTGGCTAGATTAGCCAGCCAATCTTTTGTATGTCGCACTGCAACGCTATTTGAGTATCCTGAAAACGGGCTTTTCAGAATGGTGTTGCTGTATAAAATAGTAGGAGTGCATAGTGGCCCGTATAGCAGGCATTAACATTCCTGATCATAAACATACCGTTATCGCCTTAACGTCGATCTTCGGTATCGGTAAAACCCGTTCACAGGCTATCTGTGCATCCACGGGTATTGCTGAAAATGTTAAGATCAGTGAGCTGTCTGAAGAGCAAATCGAAAAGCTTCGTGATGCAGTTGCCAAATACACCGTTGAGGGTGATTTGCGTCGTGAAATTACCCTGAGCATCAAGCGTCTTATGGACCTTGGTTGCTATCGTGGTTTGCGTCATCGTCGTGGTCTGCCGGTACGCGGTCAGCGCACCAAGACCAACGCTCGTACCCGTAAGGGTCCGCGCAAGCCGATCAAGAAATAATCGGGGTTATTGAATAATGGCAAAGGCACCTGTTCGTACACGTAAGCGTGTAAGAAAGCAAGTCTCTGACGGCGTGGCTCATATCCATGCTTCTTTCAACAACACCATCGTTACCATCACTGATCGTCAGGGTAATGCTTTGGGTTGGGCAACAGCCGGTGGTTCCGGTTTCCGTGGTTCTCGTAAGTCCACTCCGTTCGCAGCACAGGTTGCAGCAGAACGTTGTGCTGACGCAGTAAAAGAATACGGTATCAAGAACCTGGAAGTTATGGTTAAAGGACCTGGTCCTGGTCGTGAGTCTACTATCCGCGCTCTGAACGCGGCTGGTTTCCGCATCACTAATATTACTGATGTGACTCCGATCCCTCATAACGGTTGTCGTCCGCCGAAAAAGCGCCGCGTGTAACGCAGCTTTTAGGATTGTTGGAGAAAGAAAATGGCAAGATATTTGGGTCCTAAGCTCAAGCTGAGCCGTCGTGAGGGCACAGACCTGTTCCTTAAGTCTGGCGTTCGCGCGATCGATTCCAAGTGTAAAATTGAACAAGCACCTGGTCAGCACGGTGCGCGTAAACCGCGTCTGTCTGATTACGGTGTTCAGTTGCGTGAGAAGCAGAAAGTTCGCCGTATGTACGGCATTCTGGAGCGTCAATTCCGTAACTATTACAAAGAAGCAACCCGCCTGAAGGGCAACACCGGTGAAAACCTGTTGCAGCTGCTGGAAGGTCGTCTGGACAACGTTGTTTACCGTATGGGCTTCGGCGCTACTCGTGCAGAGTCACGTCAGCTGGTTAGCCACAAAGCAGTTATGGTAAACGGTCACGTTGTTAACATCGCTTCTTATCAGGTATCTCCGAATGACGTAGTCAGCATCCGCGAGAAAGCTAAAAAGCAGTCTCGTGTTAAAGCTTCTCTGGAGCTGGCTGAGCAGCGTGAAAAGCCGACTTGGCTGGAAGTTGATGCTGCTAAGATGGAAGGCGTGTTCAAGCGTATGCCTGAACGTACCGATCTGTCTGCGGACATTAACGAACACCTGATCGTCGAGCTTTACTCCAAGTAAAGCTTAGTACCAAAGAGAGGACACAATGCAGGGTTCTGTGACAGAGTTTCTAAAACCGCGCCTGGTAGATATCGAGCAAGTCAGTTCGACGCACGCCAAGGTGACCCTTGAGCCTTTAGAGCGTGGCTTTGGCCATACTCTTGGCAACGCACTGCGCCGTATTCTGCTTTCATCTATGCCGGGTTGCGCGGTGACCGAGGTTGAGATTGATGGTGTACTGCATGAGTACAGCACCAAAGAAGGCGTACAGGAAGATATCCTGGAGATCCTGCTCAACCTGAAAGGGCTGGCGGTGAGAGTTCAAGGCAAAGACGAATTTATTCTTACCCTGAATAAATCTGGCATTGGCCCTGTGACCGCTGCCGACATCACCCATGATGGTGATGTCGAAATCGTCAAGCCTCAGCACGTGATTTGCCACCTGACTGATGAGAACGCGGCTATCAGCATGCGTATCAAAGTTCAGCGCGGTCGCGGTTATGTGCCGGCTTCTGCCCGAATTCATTCGGAAGAAGATGAGCGCCCAATCGGTCGTCTGTTGGTTGACGCCTGCTACAGCCCTGTAGAGCGTATCGCCTACAATGTTGAAGCTGCGCGTGTAGAACAGCGTACTGACTTGGATAAGCTGGTCATCGAGATGGAGACCAATGGCACGATCGATCCTGAAGAGGCGATCCGCCGTGCGGCCACCATTCTGGCTGAACAACTTGAAGCTTTCGTTGACCTGCGTGATGTACGTCAGCCGGAAGTTAAAGAAGAGAAACCAGAGTTCGATCCGATCTTGCTGCGCCCTGTTGACGATCTGGAATTGACTGTCCGCTCTGCTAACTGCCTCAAGGCAGAAGCTATCCACTACATCGGTGATCTGGTACAGCGTACCGAGGTTGAGTTGCTGAAAACGCCAAACCTGGGTAAAAAATCTCTTACCGAGATTAAAGACGTGCTGGCCTCACGTGGTCTGTCTCTGGGCATGCGCCTGGAAAACTGGCCGCCGGCAAGCATTGCTGACGAGTAACCGGATCACAGGTTAAGGTTTTACTGAGAAGGATAAGGTCATGCGCCATCGTAAGAGTGGTCGTCAACTGAACCGTAACAGCAGCCATCGCCAGGCTATGTTCCGTAACATGGCCGGCTCTTTGGTTCGTCATGAGATCATCAAGACGACCCTGCCAAAAGCAAAAGAGCTGCGTCGCGTTGTTGAGCCGCTGATTACTCTTGCCAAGACCGACAGCGTAGCTAATCGTCGTCTGGCATTCGCCCGTACTCGTGATAACGAGATCGTGGCAAAACTGTTTAACGAGCTGGGCCCGCGTTTCGCGAGCCGTGCCGGTGGTTACACTCGCATTCTGAAGTGTGGCTTCCGCGCAGGCGACAACGCGCCGATGGCATACATCGAGCTGGTTGATCGTGCTGAGTCTCAAGCAGAAGTAGCAACTGCAGAGTAATCTGTAGACGCGTAAAAAAACCGGGCTTGCCCGGTTTTTTTACGTCCAAATCCAGCCAAATGAGCGTAATTTCCCCGCTGCGCTTAAGATCCCCGCCCCTATCCGCTATGCTAAGGCTTCATCATTAGGCTTACCGAGGCTGTCTATCATGGGGTTGCTCGATCAATGGGCGGAACGTCATATCCTTGATGCCCAGGATAAAGGCGAGTTCGACAATCTGCCCGGCCAGGGCCAACCGTTGACGCTGGAAGATGACAGCGCGGTGCCGGCTGAACTCCGCGCCGGTTACCGTCTGCTGAAAAATGCCGGTTACCTGCCACCGGAGCTGGAAGATCGCAAAGAGGCGTTGACCGTTGCTCGCTTGCTGCAAGGGATTAGCAGTGAGCATCCGGACTATGTCGAACTCAGCAAACGCATGGCGCTGCTGGAGCATCGATTGCGTCAGGCTGGGATGAGTACGGATTTCTTGCATGGCGAATATCAGCGTGCATTGGACGGCAAATTCACCCGGGAGGAGAAGTAATGTTCAAGATAGGTCAGTTGGCCAAGCTTGCCGAAGTAACGCCGGATACCGTGCGTTACTATGAAAAGCAGGGCATGATGGATCACAATGTCCGCACCGAAGGCGGTTATCGGCTCTACACCGAGCAGGATCTGCAGCGGCTGCGCTTTATTCGCTATGCCAAGCAGCTGGGGTTTACTCTGGAAACGATTGCCGAACTGCTGTCGATCCGCGTCGATCCTGAGCATCATACCTGCCAAGAGTCGAAGTCGATCGTCGATGCACGCCTGAGCGAAGTGGAAAGCAAGTTGGCGGAGCTGACTCGTATGCGCGAATCGCTGAAGCGGCTGAGTGATGCCTGCTGCGGCACTGCCCATACCAGCAATTATTGCTCTATTCTGGAGGCCTTGGAACAGGGCGCAAGCGATGAAAAAGGCAAAAAAGGTTGCTGACGGCACTTTAATTTTTATACCGCCGGCAGTATTATCGCCCCGTTTTATTACCCCACCTTTTACAGGAGCATTATCATGACGAAATATCGTCACACTAAAGGTCAGATTCAAGATAACGCCATTGAGGCGCTGCTGTATGATCCGCTATTCCGTCAACGAGTAGAAAAGAATGTGAAAGGCAAAGGCAGCTATCGGCGTAAAGAAAAACACAACAAAGGCGGTAACTGGGAGGCCAGTGGTAAACTATCAAACGATAAGTTACCACTGGCCTTCTGGTTTTAAGCATTAAAAAAGCCACCTTCATCAGGTGGCTTTTTATTGGCATAACCAAACGCTGTTTTACAGTTTTGGCTGCTGTTGCTGGCTCAGCAGGTCACGGATTTCCGTCAGCAGTTTCTCTTCTGCGGTAGGTGCTGGCGGCGCTGCCGGGGCTTCTTCCTGCTTGCGGCGCATTTTGTTCATCAATTTAATTGCCAGGAAGATGGCGAAGGCGACAATCACGAAGTCGAATACGGTTTGAATGAATGAACCGTAGTTCATTACCACCGCCGGGACGGCGCCCTGAGCTTCACGTAATACCAGATGGAACTGTTTAAAGTCGACGCCGCCGATCAATAGGCCCAGAGGGGGCATGATGATATCGGCCACGAAGGACGAAACAATCTTGCCGAATGCAGCACCGATAATCACACCGACGGCCAAATCGACCACGTTGCCACGCATGGCAAATTCGCGAAACTCTTTCAACATACTCATAGAACGCACCCCTTGCAGAATTAATAACTCAAGTTTAACAAAGCAATTTCCCTTTGCCACAAAAGGAGAGAAGTTTTATCTCCCCCCAAGGCAGAGAACAACTACGCGATTATAGACCATCGCCTAATAAATTCGTTCTACAAGAAGAACGGGCTCGGTTGGAACAAGCGTTCAACGTCCGGCACGAATTTCTTGTCGGTAATAAACATGATGACGTGATCGCCCTGTTCGATTTTGCTATTGCCGTTGGCGATGATCACGTCGTCGCCACGCACGATCGCACCGATGGTGGTACCTGGTGGCAGCTTGATGTCTTCGACGATGCGGCCGACCACTTTGGACGTGCTTTCATCACCGTGGGCAATCGCTTCGATCGCTTCTGCCACGCCGCGGCGCAGCGATGAAACGCTGACGATATCCGCTTTGCGCACGTGCCCCAACAGGGCGGAGATGGTCGCCTGTTGGGGGGAAATGGCAATATCGATCACGCTGCCTTGCACCAGATCGACATAGGCGCGGCGCTGGATCAATACCATTACCTTCTTGGCGCCCATGCGTTTGGCCAGCATGGCGGACATGATGTTGGCCTCATCGTCGTTGGTGATAGCGATGAAGACATCCACTTGCTCGACGTGCTCTTCGGCCAGCAGCTCCTGGTCGGAGGCATCGCCGTAGAACACGATGGTATCGTGCAGCTGCTCGGCCAGTTCGGCGGCGCGTTGCTGGTTTCGCTCGATAAGTTTGACGTTGTAGTCTTTTTCCAGCTTGGCGGCCAGGCCGGCGCCGACGTTGCCGCCACCGACGATCATGATGCGCTTATACGGTTTTTCCAGCCGCTGCAGTTCGCTCATCACCGCGCGGATGTGTTGTGATGCGGCGACGAAGAACACTTCATCACCGGCTTCGATAATGGTCGAGCCTTGCGGCCGGATAGGTCTGTCCTGGCGAAAAATAGCGGCGACGCGGGTGTCGATATGCGGCATGTGTTCGCGCATCGAAGAGAGCGCATTGCCGACCAGCGGGCCACCGTAATAGGCTTTAACCGCGGCGATGCTGACCTTGCCTTCGGCGAAATTGACCACCTGCAGTGCGCCGGGGTATTCAATCAGCTTGTAGATATAGTCTATGACCAACTGTTCTGGTGAAATCAGATGGTCGATCGGCACCGCTTCCGGCAGGAACAGTTTCTCCGACTCGCGGATATATTCCGGCGCGCGGATACGGGCGATACGGTTGGGGGTATTAAACAGAGAATAGGCGATCTGGCAGGCGATCATGTTGGTTTCGTCGGAGTTGGTGACGGCGACCAGCATGTCGGCGTCTTCCGCGCCGGCTTCGCGCAGCACCCGAGGGTGAGAGCCGTGCCCCTGAACCACGCGCAGATCGAATTTATCCTGCAGCTGACGCAGACGACCGGAATCGGTATCGACGACGGTGATATCGTTGTTTTCACCCACCAGGTTTTCCGCCAGCGTCCCGCCAACCTGACCGGCACCAAGAATAATTATTTTCATCGTGTTCTCTGCTTCACACTGAAAGACTTAGGGCGCGCGTGCACGCCCCGAAGCATTACATTTTAATCAGCTTAGCGTAAAAGAAGCCATCGCCATCCTCGGGATGCGGGATATTCTGCCGCCCTGGCCGCTGCGCATCGCCGGTTTCAACCAGTTTGGCATCGGCGTGGTGCTGCAAGAACGCGGCGATCTGGCTGCTGTTTTCATCCGGCAGGATAGAGCAGGTGGCGTAAACCATCACACCGCCCGATTTCAGATGGGGCCAGACGGCTTCCAGGATCTCTGCCTGCAGCGCGGCGAGTTCTGCGATGTCGCGATCGCGGCGCAGCCATTTGATGTCGGGGTGACGGCGGATCACGCCGGTGGCGGAACAAGGTGCGTCCAGCAGGATCCGGTCGAACTGCTTATCACCGCACCATTGCTGCGGGGTGCGGCCATCACCCAGCTTAACTTCGGCATGCAAACGCAGGCGCTGCAGGTTTTCTTTCACCCGCGCCAGGCGCTGTTCGTCGATATCGACCGCCATGACGTGCGCTTTCGGTGCCGCTTCCAGAATATGCGTGGTTTTGCCGCCAGGCGCGGCGCACAAATCGAGGATCTGTTCACCGTCTTGCGGATCCAATAGATCGACACAGCCCTGGGCTGAGGCATCTTGCACGGTGACCCAGCCGTCGGCGAACCCAGGCAGATCGGTCACGGCGCAAGGCGCCAGCAAACGCACTGCATCGGCATAGTCTGCGTGAGGTTCTGCTGCGATGCCGGCGTCGTTCAACAATTGCAGATAAGCTTCCCGAGTGTGATGTAGGCGGTTGACGCGCAGCCACATCGGTGGCTTCTGGTTATTGGCGTCGACGATCTGTTCCCAGTTGGCGGGATAGGCTTGTTGAAGGCGTTTCAGCAACCAGCTTGGGTGCAGATAGCGGCTGTCATTGTTGGCGGCGCGCTGCAGCAGCTCTTCCTGCTGGCGCTGGAATTGCCGCAAGACGCCGTTAATCAGGCCTTTCAACTGCGGGCGTTTCAGCGCTACCGCGCCCTCCACGGTTTCCGCCAATACGGCGTGCGCCGGGATACGGGTATACAGCAGCTGATAGAGGCCGACCATCAGCAAATAATGCAGCGTACGTTGCTTGCCGGTCAGCGGCTTGGCCATCAATTGCTGAATGCACCATTCGAGCTGCGGCAGCACGCGCAGCGTGCCGAAACACAGTTCCTGCAGCAACCCGCGATCTTTATCGCTGATGGTGGTTTGGAGCGCCGGCAGGACGGTGCTGAGCGACTGCCCTTGATCCAGCACCTGGCCGATGGCTTTGGCAGCGATGCTGCGGAGATTGTAATTATTTTTCATAGGCTGAAGCTGATAACGATCGGCATTAAGAAAATAACGGCCCGGCGATGAGCGGCCGGGCAGTGGGGTGGCTTACAGCCGGTTACCCGGGGTAAACCATTCACGACGTGAATTTAAAAGGTCTTGCGCCGACATCGGTTTCTTGCCGGCGGGCTGCAGTTGGATCAGATTGAGGATGCCGTCGGCGGTCGCCACCTGAATGCCGTGCTTGTCGGCATGGACAACGGTGCCTGGCTCCGCGTTGGCGCTTTGCGCCAGTACGCTGGCTTGCCACACTTTCACCGGTTGATCGTCGATGGTGAAGTAGCTGACCGGCCAAGGGTTGAAGGCGCGGATACAACGCTCCAGCTGAGCGGCGGACAGTGTCCAGTCCAGGCGAGCTTCTTCTTTGCTCAGCTTCTCTGCGTAGGTGACCAGCGCTTCGTCCTGCACTTCGCGGGTGGCGCTGCCGCTTGCCATTTGGCGCAGCGTAGTCAGCATGCCCTGCGGGCCGAGCTGTGCCAGCTTGTCGTAGAGACTGGCGCTGGTATCGCTGCTCTCAATCGGGCAGGCAATCTTGTGCATCATGTCACCGGTATCGAGACCGACGTCCATCTGCATGATGGTCACGCCGGTTTCGCTGTCGCCGGCCCAGAGAGAACGCTGGATCGGTGCCGCGCCGCGCCAGCGAGGCAGCAGCGAGCCATGTACGTTGATGCAACCGAGACGCGGCATATCCAGCACCGCCTGCGGCAGGATCAGTCCGTAGGCAACCACCACCATCACGTCGGCGTGGAGTTCGGCCACCAGGCGTTGGTTCTCTTCGGGGCGCAGCGATTTGGGCTGAAAGACCGGCAGTTGGTGTTGTTCAGCCAGCACTTTGACCGGGCTTGGCGTCAGCTTATTGCCGCGGCCCGCCGGGCGGTCGGGCTGGGTAAAAACGCCGACAATCTGGTGCTCAGATGACAACAGCGCGTCAAGATGACGCGCTGCGAAGTCTGGTGTTCCGGCGAAAATAATCCGTAAAGAGTCAGACACGTTGATTTCCTGATCGGTTAGGCGCGGGCTTGAAGCTTGGCCATTTTTTCCAGTTTCTGACGAATGCGCTGACGCTTGAGCGGCGACAGGTAATCGACGAACAGTTTACCCATCAGGTGATCCATCTCGTGCTGGATGCAGATCGCCAACAGATCGTCCGCTTCCAGCTCGAAAGGTTTGCCTTCGCGATCCAGCGCGCGGATCTTCACCTGCGCGGCACGGGGTACCAACGCACGCTGTTCGGGAATGGAAAGACAGCCTTCCTCGATGCCGGTTTCGCCGCTTGTTTCCAGCAGTTCCGGGTTGATCAGCACCAGGCGCTGATCGCGATTCTCGGAGACGTCGATCACGATAATGCGCTGATGGATATCCACCTGAGTCGCAGCCAGGCCAATGCCTTCCTCTGCGTACATGGTTTCAAACATATCATCCACGATGCGCTGGATATCTGCATTGACTTCTTTTACCGGCGCTGCGACTTTGCGCAGACGCTCGTCTGGGAAATGTAATACCTGCAAGACTGACATATATCTTTAGATCTGTATCCGAGTAATGAACGAGGTTTAACCTCTATTCTAGACATTTCCCGGCCTGATTGACAGCATTGCGCACCAATTGCTCAGATTGGTAATACCACCGTTTTTGCTGAGGGAACAGACGATGCGGCCGGAAGAGATCGCTTTACGGATGCGAGGGGTAACGGGGCTGCAGACCGTTGTGGCCAGCCGGATCGCGCGGCAGCTATCGCAAATGGGGTGCGAGCCTCGCAGCGCGTTGCGTGAACTGGGATTGAACGAACGGCAGCAGACGCAGTTCAACCAGGTGGATCCCGGTTATTTGGCGGCGACCCTGCGTTGGCTGGAGGAGCCGGCGCACCGTATGCTGAACTACGGAGCGGCCGGCTATCCGGAACGCCTGGCCCAGATCGACGATGCGCCGCTGTTTCTGCTGATCGAGGGCGATCCTCAGGCGTTGCTGCGTCCGCAGCTCGCCATGGTTGGCAGCCGGCAGTTCAGCCACTACGGCGAGCGTTGGGCCAATTATTTCGCCGAGGAATTGGCGCGTTGCGGTTTCACCATCACCAGCGGTTTGGCGATCGGCATCGACGGCATTTGCCATCGCGCAGCGCTGGCGGCCGGGGGTTGCACGGTAGCGGTGTTGGGCAGCGGGCTGGCCAATGTTTATCCACGCCGGCACCGCAGGCTCGCGGAGCAGATTGTCGAGCAGGGTGGCGCGGTGATTTCAGATCATTTGGTCACCGATTTACCTCTGGCCGACCATTTTCCGCGCCGTAACCGCATTATCAGCGGACTGAGCCAGGGCGTTTTGGTCATAGAAGCCTCGTTGCGCAGCGGTACTCTGGTGACGGCTCGCTATGCGCTGGAGCAGGGGCGTGAAGTGTTCGCCTTGCCGGGGCCGTTAGGGAACCCGATGAGCGAGGGGACACATTGGCTGATCCAACAGGGCGCGCACCTGGTCACCGGGCCTAAAGATATCGCAGAATTGCTGGGAAGCGGCCTTCACTGGCTGCCACTGAACGAAAATACAACTATTTGTGCGTCGCAGGCTGAAGTTGAATTGCCATTTGCCGATGTGTTGGCTAACGTAGGAGATGAGGTGACACCTGTTGACGTCGTCGCTGAACGTGCCGGCCAACCTGTGCCAGTGGTGGTAATCAAGTTACTCGAACTGGAGTTAGCAGGCTGGATCGCAGCTGTACCCGGCGGCTATGTCCGAATAAGGAGGGCAAGCCATGTTCGACGTACTCATGTACTTGTTTGAAACTTATATCCACAATGAACCAGAGATGCGCGTCGATCAGGATCAACTGACTGATGATCTCGCTCAGGCGGGGTTTCATCGGGATGATATCTACAACGCGTTGAATTGGCTTGAGAAGTTGGCTGACCTGCAAGAAGGTCAAAATGCGCCTTACTTTATGGATGCCGATCCGCTGGCGATGCGGATCTACACCGAAGAGGAAAGCGCGCGTCTGGACGCCGGCTGCCGTGGTTTTCTCCTGTTCCTGGAACAGATTCAGGTATTGAACCTCGAAACCCGTGAAATGGTTATCGACCGCGTTATGGCCTTGGATAATGCGGAATTCGATCTCGAAGATCTGAAATGGGTCGTGTTGATGGTGCTGTTTAATATCCCCGGATATGAAAGCGCCTATCAGCAAATGGAAGAACTGTTGTTTGAAGTGAACGAAGGTTATCTGCATTGAGCCGATAACGCGCATAGAAGACGTTATGACAAAAAACGCGATTTTTGCCGCCAGGCAAAATGAACCCTGTCCGGAATGCGGGGCCGAGTTGGTGATCCGTAGCGGTCGCCACGGCCCCTTCCTCGGCTGTTCCCAGTACCCTGAATGCCAATATATTCGCCCGCTGAAAGCGCAGGCCGATGGGCATATCGTCAAGGTGCTGGATGGGCAGCAGTGCCCGAAGTGCCAGGCGACGTTGGTGCTGCGCCAGGGGCGCTATGGCATGTTTATCGGTTGCAGCGATTATCCGCAGTGCGATCACACTGAAGTGATCGATAAGCCTGACGAAACCGCCATTACCTGCCCGCAGTGCGGTCAGGGCAAACTGCTGCAGCGTAAGTCGCGCTATGGCAAGGTTTTTCACTCCTGCGATCGTTACCCGGAATGCCAATTTGCCCTCAATGTTAAACCCGTCGCCGGTGAATGTGCCTATTGCCATTATCCGCTGCTGATGGAAAAGCGCACGGCAAAAGGCCCCGTCCTGTGCTGTGCCAGCAAGCTGTGCGGAAAACCCGTCGCGACTACAGAATAATCACATCATGAACTCAGAATTAAGCCCGAACCTTGTATCTATCATCGATGCTTTGCATCAACAGCAGGTGATTGCCTATCCTACCGAAGCGGTATTCGGCCTGGGGTGCGATCCCGACAGCGAACAGGCGGTCAATGCGCTGCTGGCGTTGAAACAGCGGCCGTGGGAAAAGGGGCTGATTCTGATCGCCGCCGACTATGCGCAGCTTAAGCCTTATATCGACAACAGTGCGCTCAGCGAACAGCAACGCGCGACGATGTTCGCCAGTTGGCCTGGGCCGGTAACCTGGGTGTTGCCTGCTCGCCCGGAGACGCCACGTTTACTGACCGGGCGTTTCAGCTCGCTGGCGGTGCGCGTTAGCGATCACCCGTTGGTGCAGCGGCTGTGTCGGCAGTACGGCAAGCCGCTGGTATCGACCAGTGCCAATCTCAGTGGATTGGAGCCGTGCCGCAGTGCGGATGAAGTCACACGACAATTCGGCACTGCTTTCCCGGTATTGGCCGGCGAGGTGGGTGGCCGTCTTAATCCTTCCGAAATCAGAGATGCTCTGACCGGCGAACAGATCCGTCAGGGCTAGAGGTAATGGGCATGGAGAAGTTTGCGGTATTTGGCAACCCTATCGGTCACAGCAAGTCGCCGCGAATTCATGCGCTGTTCGCTGCCCAGACTGGCATTGAGCATCCTTATGGAGCGGTGTTGGCGCCGTTGGATGGTTTTGAAACCAGCCTGCAGGCGTTTATCCACGCCGGAGGGCTGGGGGCGAACGTCACGGTGCCTTTCAAAGAGCGTGCTTATGAGCTCGCCTCCGAGCTGAGTGAGCGTGCAGCGATGGCCGGGGCGGTCAATACCCTGAAGGTATTGCCGAATGGCGGTCTATTGGGGGATAACACCGACGGCATCGGTTTGCTGACCGATCTACAGCGTCAACAATTGATCCGGCCGCAGGATCGCATTCTGCTGGTGGGCGCCGGCGGCGCAGCGCGCGGCGTGATCCTACCGCTGCTGTCTTTCGGCTGCCGGCTCACGATCACCAACCGCACCTTCAGCCGAGCTCAGGAGTTGGCCCACGCTTTCCGGCATTTGGGGGAAATCTCGGCGGCGCCGATGGATCAACTGGATCAGCAAGCGTTCGATCTGGTGATCAATGCGACGGCGTCCGGCATCAGCGGGGAGATCCCGGCCTTGCCCGCGGGCGTAGTCAACGTGCAAACCCGTTGCTATGACATGTTTTATCAGCAGGGCGTCACGCCATTCCTGGCCTGGGCGCAGCAGCGGGGGGCAACCGAATATGCCGATGGGCTGGGTATGCTGGTGGGGCAGGCGGCGCATGCTTTCCTGCTTTGGCACGGAGTGATGCCAGAGATCGAGCCGGTATTGCGCCAGCTGCGCAGCGAGCTGGCGGCATAAATCCTACCCCGTTCTCTTTATAGGGAACGGGGCGCCCATCAGATATCTTCCGACAGGTATTCGTCTTTCCAGCGTACATAGTTGTTAGAAGAATAAAGCAATCCCTCCAACTCGGCGGCGGTCAACGGCCGAACCTGGCGTGCCGGGCTACCCATATAAAGATAGCCGCTCGCCAGGCGCTTGCCCGGCGCCACCAAACTGCCGGCGCCAATCATTACGTCGTCTTCTACTACTACACCGTCCAACAGGATCGATCCCATACCGACCAGCACTCGGTTGCCGATGGCGCAGCCGTGCAGCATCGCTTTATGGCCCACGGTCACGTCTTCCCCAATCAGCAGGGGAAAACCGTCGGGGTTGTGTTCGGAACGGTGAGTCACATGCAGTACGCTGCCGTCCTGAATATTGCTGCGCGCGCCGATCTTTACCGCATTGACGTCGCCGCGGATAGCGACCAGCGGCCAGATGCTGACGTCATCCGCCAGATCGACGTCGCCGATCACGACGCTGGAAGGATCGATCAAGACGCGCTGACCGAGTTTGGGGGTGTATTGAAGATAAGAACGTACTGCATCGGACATAATGCTGCCTCACGTCGGGATCATATTTACCGGCAATACTAGACTCTGACGATGGAATTACAACCAACGACAGCGCCGGATCCTGCGGAAAATGGCCCTGATCGCACAAGATCCACCCGGAAGGGCTGAAAAGTGTGCAAATAGAAAGAAAAGATCAAAAAAGGGGTTGTGCAAAAAACTCGGATCCCTATAATGCGCCTCCATCGACACGGAACATGTGAACAACTTCACAGAGTATCCGGGGGTCGCAGAGAAAAAATCCTGAAAATTAGGGTTGACTCTGAAAGAGGAAAGCGTAATATACGCCACCTCGAGTTAGCAAGCGAAAGCGCCTAACTCACTGCTCTTTAACAATTTATCAGACAATCTGTGTGGGCACTCCACAAGACGATATCCAGCATCTTCGGATGCAAAAAAATATCAAGTCTTGAAGAGTGACTAACTGAAGTAAAATTCATGCAGTAAATCTTTGAGCATCGCTTCTCGAGTGGAAGCAAATCAAGCTTTTAATTGAAGAGTTTGATCATGGCTCAGATTGAACGCTGGCGGCAGGCTTAACACATGCAAGTCGAGCGGTAGCACAGGGGAGCTTGCTCCCTGGGTGACGAGCGGCGGACGGGTGAGTAATGTCTGGGAAACTGCCTGATGGAGGGGGATAACTACTGGAAACGGTAGCTAATACCGCATAACGTCGCAAGACCAAAGAGGGGGACCTTCGGGCCTCTTGCCATCAGATGTGCCCAGATGGGATTAGCTAGTAGGTGGGGTAATGGCTCACCTAGGCGACGATCCCTAGCTGGTCTGAGAGGATGACCAGCCACACTGGAACTGAGACACGGTCCAGACTCCTACGGGAGGCAGCAGTGGGGAATATTGCACAATGGGCGCAAGCCTGATGCAGCCATGCCGCGTGTGTGAAGAAGGCCTTCGGGTTGTAAAGCACTTTCAGCGAGGAGGAAGGTGGTGAACTTAATACGTTCATCAATTGACGTTACTCGCAGAAGAAGCACCGGCTAACTCCGTGCCAGCAGCCGCGGTAATACGGAGGGTGCAAGCGTTAATCGGAATTACTGGGCGTAAAGCGCACGCAGGCGGTTTGTTAAGTCAGATGTGAAATCCCCGGGCTCAACCTGGGAACTGCATTTGAAACTGGCAAGCTAGAGTCTCGTAGAGGGGGGTAGAATTCCAGGTGTAGCGGTGAAATGCGTAGAGATCTGGAGGAATACCGGTGGCGAAGGCGGCCCCCTGGACGAAGACTGACGCTCAGGTGCGAAAGCGTGGGGAGCAAACAGGATTAGATACCCTGGTAGTCCACGCTGTAAACGATGTCGATTTGGAGGTTGTGCCCTTGAGGCGTGGCTTCCGGAGCTAACGCGTTAAATCGACCGCCTGGGGAGTACGGCCGCAAGGTTAAAACTCAAATGAATTGACGGGGGCCCGCACAAGCGGTGGAGCATGTGGTTTAATTCGATGCAACGCGAAGAACCTTACCTACTCTTGACATCCAGAGAACTTAGCAGAGATGCTTTGGTGCCTTCGGGAACTCTGAGACAGGTGCTGCATGGCTGTCGTCAGCTCGTGTTGTGAAATGTTGGGTTAAGTCCCGCAACGAGCGCAACCCTTATCCTTTGTTGCCAGCGGTTCGGCCGGGAACTCAAAGGAGACTGCCAGTGATAAACTGGAGGAAGGTGGGGATGACGTCAAGTCATCATGGCCCTTACGAGTAGGGCTACACACGTGCTACAATGGCATATACAAAGAGAAGCGACCTCGCGAGAGCAAGCGGACCTCATAAAGTATGTCGTAGTCCGGATTGGAGTCTGCAACTCGACTCCATGAAGTCGGAATCGCTAGTAATCGTAGATCAGAATGCTACGGTGAATACGTTCCCGGGCCTTGTACACACCGCCCGTCACACCATGGGAGTGGGTTGCAAAAGAAGTAGGTAGCTTAACCTTCGGGAGGGCGCTTACCACTTTGTGATTCATGACTGGGGTGAAGTCGTAACAAGGTAACCGTAGGGGAACCTGCGGTTGGATCACCTCCTTACCTAAAGATATTAGTTCGAGTGGCGTGCTCACACAGATTGTCTGATGAAAAAGTAACGAGCAAAAGCGTCATAAAAGTACGGTGTCGTGTCCCCTTCGTCTAGAGGCCTAGGACACCGCCCTTTCACGGCGGTAACAGGGGTTCGAATCCCCTAGGGGACGCCAAGCTTCCGACCCACCCGGTGAAAGCGGCGGTCCCCAGTATCTGACGATACACCATATCTTAAAGATGACTTGCGAGTCATGTTTAAGATATTGCTCTTTAACAATCTGGAACAAGCTGAAAATTGAAACATGACGGCTGAAATTTATCCCTCCGTAGAAGTATTGGGGTAAAGAGTAACCTGTCATAGAGTCTCTCAAATGTTTGCAGCGCGAACGATGGAAACATCTTCGGGTTGTGAGGTTAAGTGACTAAGCGTACACGGTGGATGCCTAGGCAGTCAGAGGCGATGAAGGGCGTGCTAATCTGCGAAAAGCGTCGGTAAGGTGATATGAACCGTTACAACCGGCGATACCCGAATGGGGAAACCCAGTGTGTTTCGACACACTATCATGTCATGAATACATAGTGGCATGAGGCGAACCGGGGGAACTGAAACATCTAAGTACCCCGAGGAAAAGAAATCAACCGAGATTCCCCCAGTAGCGGCGAGCGAACGGGGAGGAGCCCAGAACCTGAATCGGCTTGTGTGTTAGTGGAAGCGTCTGGAAAGTCGCGCAGCAAAGGGTGATAGCCCCGTACACCAAAATGCACAGGTCGTGAGTTCGATGAGTAGGGCGGGACACGTGACATCCTGTCTGAATATGGGGGGGACCATCCTCCAAGGCTAAATACTCCTGACTGACCGATAGTGAACCAGTACCGTGAGGGAAAGGCGAAAAGAACCCCGGCGAGGGGAGTGAAATAGAACCTGAAACCGTGTACGTACAAGCAGTGGGAGCACCTTCGTGGTGTGACTGCGTACCTTTTGTATAATGGGTCAGCGACTTATATTTTGTAGCAAGGTTAACCGTATAGGGGAGCCGTAGGGAAACCGAGTCTTAACTGGGCGAATAGTTGCAAGGTATAGACCCGAAACCCGGTGATCTAGCCATGGGCAGGTTGAAGGTTGGGTAACACTAACTGGAGGACCGAACCGACTAATGTTGAAAAATTAGCGGATGACTTGTGGCTGGGGGTGAAAGGCCAATCAAACCGGGAGATAGCTGGTTCTCCCCGAAAGCTATTTAGGTAGCGCCTCGTGAACTCATCTTCGGGGGTAGAGCACTGTTTCGGCTAGGGGGCCATCCCGGCTTACCAAACCGATGCAAACTCCGAATACCGAAGAATGTTATCACGGGAGACACACGGCGGGTGCTAACGTCCGTCGTGAAGAGGGAAACAACCCAGACCGCCAGCTAAGGTCCCAAAGTCATGGTTAAGTGGGAAACGATGTGGGAAGGCATAGACAGCCAGGATGTTGGCTTAGAAGCAGCCATCATTTAAAGAAAGCGTAATAGCTCACTGGTCGAGTCGGCCTGCGCGGAAGATGTAACGGGGCTAAACCATGCACCGAAGCTGCGGCAGCGACGCTTAGCGTTGTTGGGTAGGGGAGCGTTCTGTAAGCCGTTGAAGGTGGCCTGTGAGGGTTGCTGGAGGTATCAGAAGTGCGAATGCTGACATAAGTAACGATAAAGCGGGTGAAAAGCCCGCTCGCCGGAAGACCAAGGGTTCCTGTCCAACGTTAATCGGGGCAGGGTGAGTCGACCCCTAAGGCGAGGCTGAAAAGCGTAGTCGATGGGAAACAGGTTAATATTCCTGTACTTGGTGTTACTGCGAAGGGGGGACGGAGAAGGCTAGGCTAGCCGGGCGACGGTTGTCCCGGTTTAAGCGTGTAGGGGGTGTGACCTGGTAAATCCGGTTACATATCAACCCTGAGGCGTGATGACGATGCACTACGGTGCAGAAGTAGTTGATGCCCTGCTTCCAGGAAAAGCCTCTAAGCTCCAGGTAACATTGAATCGTACCCCAAACCGACACAGGTGGTCAGGTAGAGAATACCAAGGCGCTTGAGAGAACTCGGGTGAAGGAACTAGGCAAAATGGTGCCGTAACTTCGGGAGAAGGCACGCTGGCATGTAGGTGAAGTCCTTCGCGGATGGAGCTGAAGCCAGTCGAAGATACCAGCTGGCTGCAACTGTTTAATAAAAACACAGCACTGTGCAAACACGAAAGTGGACGTATACGGTGTGACGCCTGCCCGGTGCTGGAAGGTTAATTGATGGGGTCAGCCGCAAGGCGAAGCTCTTGATCGAAGCCCCAGTAAACGGCGGCCGTAACTATAACGGTCCTAAGGTAGCGAAATTCCTTGTCGGGTAAGTTCCGACCTGCACGAATGGCGTAATGATGGCCAGGCTGTCTCCACCCGAGACTCAGTGAAATTGAACTCGCTGTGAAGATGCAGTGTACCCGCGGCAAGACGGAAAGACCCCGTGAACCTTTACTATAGCTTGACACTGAACATTGAGCCTTGATGTGTAGGATAGGTGGGAGGCTTTGAAGCGTGGACGCCAGTCTGCGTGGAGCCATCCTTGAAATACCACCCTTTAATGTTTGATGTTCTAACTCGGCCCCATAATCTGGGGTGAGGACAGTGTCTGGTGGGTAGTTTGACTGGGGCGGTCTCCTCCCAAAGAGTAACGGAGGAGCACGAAGGTTAGCTAATCACGGTCGGACATCGTGAGGTTAGTGCAAAGGCATAAGCTAGCTTGACTGCGAGAGTGACGGCTCGAGCAGGTACGAAAGTAGGTCTTAGTGATCCGGTGGTTCTGAATGGAAGGGCCATCGCTCAACGGATAAAAGGTACTCCGGGGATAACAGGCTGATACCGCCCAAGAGTTCATATCGACGGCGGTGTTTGGCACCTCGATGTCGGCTCATCACATCCTGGGGCTGAAGTAGGTCCCAAGGGTATGGCTGTTCGCCATTTAAAGTGGTACGCGAGCTGGGTTTAGAACGTCGTGAGACAGTTCGGTCCCTATCTGCCGTGGGCGTTGGAAGATTGAGAGGGGTTGCTCCTAGTACGAGAGGACCGGAGTGAACGCACCACTGGTGTTCGGGTTGTCATGCCAATGGCATTGCCCGGTAGCTAAGTGCGGAAAAGATAAGCGCTGAAAGCATCTAAGCGCGAAACTTGCCTCAAGATGAGTCTTCCCTGGACCTTTAAGGTCCCTGAAGGAACGTTTAAGACTAAGACGTTGATAGGCTGGGTGTGTAAGTGCAGCGATGCATTGAGCTAACCAGTACTAATGATCCGTGAGGCTTAACCTTACAACACCGAAGGTGTTTTGGTGAGACCAAGACAATATTCAGCTTGTTTACAGATTGGTTCTGATGGCTTCAGGAGAGTGAAGCGGTTGGAATAAAACGAATTTGCCTGGCGGCAATAGCGCGGTGGTCCCACCTGACCCCATGCCGAACTCAGAAGTGAAACGCCGTAGCGCCGATGGTAGTGTGGGGTCTCCCCATGCGAGAGTAGGACACTGCCAGGCATCAAATTAAGCGTGCTGATATGGCTCAGTTGGTAGAGCGCACCCTTGGTAAGGGTGAGGTCCCCAGTTCGACTCTGGGTATCAGCACCACTTTATTTAAAGTGGGTTTAGAAGTTCGGCAGAAAAAAGAATTTGCTTGGCGGCAATAGCGCGGTGGTCCCACCTGACCCCATGCCGAACTCAGAAGTGAAACGCCGTAGCGCCGATGGTAGTGTGGGGTCTCCCCATGCGAGAGTAGGACACTGCCAAGCATCAAATAAGCCAAGAGGCCATCCGAAAGGATGGCCTTTTTGCTTTTCAGTCCCTTTACTCCCCCTCCTCATATCTTGGCGCAGAGCGCGCAATGAAACATTTTCACCTTTTCGCCGAATGCTCGACATCGACGGAAAAAAACGCTATCTTCGGGCATCTAGAAGTCTAAACGTATAAATGGATGTGTGAGGGTTAAGCAATGCCGATTCGTGTTCCTGATGAGTTACCTGCGGTCAATTTCTTGCGCGGTGAGAATGTCTTTGTGATGACATCCTCGCGGGCAAAAACACAGGAAATCAGGCCACTGAAAGTGCTGATCCTCAACCTGATGCCAAAGAAGATCGAAACGGAAAACCAGTTTTTGCGCCTGCTGTCCAACTCGCCGCTGCAGATTGATATCCAGCTGCTGCGTATCGATAGCCGCGAATCGAAGAACACGCCGGCCGAGCATCTGAATAACTTCTACTGCGACTTCGAGGATATCCAGAACGAGAACTTCGATGGTTTGATCGTTACCGGCGCGCCGCTGGGGCTGGTCGATTTCTGCGATGTTGCCTACTGGCCGCAGATCGAACGGGTGATTGACTGGGCTAAGAACCACGTTACCTCCACGCTGTTCGTTTGCTGGGCGGTACAGGCGGCGTTGAACATCCTGTACGGCATTCCCAAGATGACGCGCGAGGTGAAGCTCTCCGGCGTTTATCCGCACCAAACGCTGCAGCAGCATGCGTTGCTGACGCGCGGCTTCGACGAAAGCTTCCTGGCGCCGCATTCACGCTATGCCGATTTCCCGACCGAAGTGATTCGCCAATATACCGACCTGGACATCCTGGCCGAATCCGAGCAGGCCGGCGCCTACCTGTTTGCCAGCAGGGACAAGCGCCTGGCGTTTGTCACCGGCCATCCGGAATACGATACGCTGACCCTGGCAGGAGAGTATTGTCGCGACAACGAAGCCGGCCTCGATCCTGCCGTTCCACTCAACTACTTCCCCGATGACAACCCCTCACTGACACCGAAAGCCACCTGGCGCAGCCATGGCCATCTGCTGTTTTCCAACTGGCTCAACTATTACGTCTACCAGATCACGCCGTACGATCTGCGCCATATGAATCCGACGCTCGACTGATCTTTTCTGCTCGCCGGCGGCTGAATCGAGGCCGCCGCGCCGTTGATCCTCTGAACGATCCTCTTTTTCTCCGTCACACCTCCTTAAAATCAATTGTTAACCAAGGTGTTAGCGCATCTTTATCACTCTGGTGGAAGCGATTTCCTTACCGGTCATTATTGTTATTTTATATAACTAATTGATAATAAAGTGTTAATAAAATATTTAATAATAAAATGGAAATGGTTTTTGATTTTTATTTTTTGTTGAGTATTCTTAGAGGTATCGGGATGAGATCTGACCAGTTGAGGATCGTTTCATCCACCCTGATCCACAGTGATTTCTGATGAAAATGCGCCGGTCGCGCGAGCGCAACGATGGGAAGGAGCAAGGTCATGACGCAACAGATAGCAGGCACGGAGTTAAGGTTTACGCAGGGTTTCGCCGCAGCGGAGCGCCAGGTGTTGACCGATGAAGCGGTTGAATTCCTGGCGGAACTGGTGGGGAAATTCACGCCGCGGCGCAACGAGCTGCTGGCGGCGCGTGTCCGCTGGCAGCAAAATATCGATCGCGGCGAACTGCCGGGATTTATTTCGGAAACCACTTCCATTCGTGAAGGTGACTGGCAGATCCGCGGCATTCCGCAAGATCTGCGTGACCGCCGGGTCGAGATCACCGGGCCGGTTGAGCGCAAGATGGTGATCAATGCGCTTAATGCCAACGTAAAAGTGTTCATGGCGGACTTCGAAGACTCGCTGGCGCCAAGCTGGGACAAAATCATCGACGGCCAAATCAACCTGCACGATGCAGTTAACGGCACCATTTCCTACACCAATGAAGCCGGCAAAATCTACCAGCTGAAACCGAACCCGGCGGTATTGATCGCTCGCGTGCGCGGCCTGCATTTGCCGGAAAAACACGTGCTGTGGCGTGATGAAGCCATTCCCGGCGGCCTGTTCGATTTCGCGCTGTACTTCTACCACAACTATCGCCAACTGTTGGCCAAGGGCAGCGGCCCATATTTCTATCTGCCGAAAACCCAGTCCTGGGAAGAGGCGGCCTGGTGGAGCGATGTCTTCAGCTTTACCGAGGATCGTTTCGATCTGCCGCGCGGCACCATCAAAGCGACCGTGCTGATCGAAACCCTGCCGGCGGTGTTCCAGATGGACGAAATTCTCTACCACCTGCGCGACCACATCGTCGGCCTGAACTGCGGCCGCTGGGATTACATCTTCAGCTACATCAAAACGCTGAAGAATCATGGCGATCGCGTGCTGCCTGATCGTCAGTCGGTGACCATGGAGAAACCTTTCCTCAGCGCCTATTCGCGTCTGTTGATCAAAACCTGTCATAAGCGCGGCGCGTTCGCCATGGGCGGTATGGCGGCGTTTATCCCGAGCAAAGACGCCGAGAAAAATGACTGGGTGTTGAATAAGGTACGGGCGGACAAAGAGCTGGAAGCCAGCAACGGCCACGACGGCACCTGGGTGGCGCACCCGGGGCTGGCGGATACGGTGATGGAGGTATTCGGCAAAGCATTGGGCGATCGCCAGAACCAGCTGGAGGTGCTGCGTGAGCAAGACGCGCCGATCAGCGCCGCACAGCTGCTGGAACCGTGCGACGGCGAACGCACCGAGGCGGGGATGCGCGCCAATATCCGCGTGGCGGTGCAGTACATCGAAGCCTGGATCTCCGGCAACGGTTGCGTACCAATTTACGGTTTGATGGAAGATGCGGCGACGGCGGAGATCTCCCGTACGTCAATCTGGCAGTGGATCCACCACGAGAAGAGCCTGAGCGACGGGCGTCCGGTCACCAAGGCGCTGTTCCGCCAGATGCTGCAAGAAGAGATGTTGGTGGTGCGTGAAGAAGTGGGGGAAGCGCGCTTTAACGCCGGCCGGTTCGAAGAGGCGGCGCGCCTGATGGAGCGCATCACCACGCAAGATGAGTTAATCGATTTCCTGACGCTGCCCGGCTATGCGCTGCTGGCCTGAATTTTCCCAATCAACCCTACATGACTGAAAGGATAAAAATTATGTCTACCTCTCGCTCTCAACAGATCCAGCAGCTGGAACAGGAATGGAAATCGGCCCGTTGGGAAGGCATCACTCGCCCTTACAGCGCCGAAGACGTGATCAACCTGCGCGGTTCGGTCAACCCGGAATGCACCCTGGCGCAAAACGGCGCCGCCAAACTGTGGGCATTGTTGAATGGCAAGGCGCGCAAAGGCTACGTGAACTGCCTGGGCGCGCTGACCGGTGGCCAGGCGCTGCAGCAGGCCAAAGCCGGCGTCGAGGCTATCTACCTGTCAGGCTGGCAGGTGGCGGCGGACGCCAACAGCGCGGCGGCCATGTACCCTGACCAGTCGCTGTATCCGGTGGACTCGGTGCCGAAGGTCGTCGAGCGCATCAACAATACCTTCCGCCGCGCCGATCAGATCCAATGGGCTAACCAGATTGAGCCGGGCAGCAAAGGCTACACCGATTATTTCCTGCCGATCGTCGCCGATGCGGAAGCCGGCTTCGGCGGCGTGCTGAACGCCTTCGAGCTGATGAAAGCGATGATCACCGCCGGCGCCGCCGGGGTACACTTTGAAGACCAGCTGGCGGCGGTGAAGAAATGCGGCCATATGGGCGGCAAAGTGCTGGTGCCGACGCAGGAAGCGATCCAGAAACTGGTCGCCGCGCGCCTGGCGGCCGACGTGCTCGGCGTGCCGACGCTGGTGATCGCCCGCACCGACGCCGATGCGGCCGACCTGCTGACCTCCGATTGCGATCCGTATGACAGCGCCTTCGTCACCGGCGAGCGCACGGCGGAAGGCTTCTTCCGCACCCATGCCGGCGTCGAGCAGGCGATCAGCCGCGGCCTGGCTTACGCTCCTTACGCGGATATGGTGTGGTGCGAAACCTCAACGCCGGATCTGGATGCCGCTCAGCGCTTCGCCGACGCCATCCACGCCAAATACCCGGGTAAGCTGCTGGCCTACAACTGCTCGCCGTCGTTCAACTGGAAGAAGAACCTCGACGACCAGACCATCGCTCGCTTCCAGCAGGCGCTGTCGGATATGGGCTACAAATATCAGTTCATCACGCTGGCGGGCATCCACAGCATGTGGTTCAACATGTTCGATCTGGCGCACGCCTATGCGCAGGGCGAGGGCATGAAACACTACGTCGAGAAGGTGCAGCAGGCGGAGTTCGCCGCGGTGGATCGCGGCTACACCTTCGCGTCGCACCAGCAAGAGGTGGGCACCGGCTACTTCGACAAGGTCACCACCATCATTCAGGGCGGCGCCTCTTCGGTCACCGCGCTGACCGGTTCGACGGAAGAACAGCAGTTCTGATGCGGCAAGCTTGAAGACGTTCCACCCGGAGCCTGCATGCGCAGGCTTCTTTTTCTGGCGGGGGTAAGGATGGCGGCAAAACTGGAGTTGTTGATCGCACAGACGATCCTGCAGGGCTTCGATGCGCAGTACGGCCGCTTTCTGGAAGTGACCGCCGGCGCGCAGCAGCGCTTCGAGCAGGCGGACTGGCCGGCGGTGCAGCAGGCGATGAAAAAGCGCATCCATCTGTACGACCATCACGTCGGCCTGGTGGTGGAGCAGCTCAAATGCATCACCGGGCAGAAATACTTCGACGCCGACTTCCCCAGCCGGGTCAAAGCAGTCTATATCGACCTGCTGCCGGACTATCCGCGTTTCGAGATCGCTGAAAGCTTCTTTAACTCGGTCTACTGCAGGCTGTTCAAGCACCGCGATCTGACGCCGGACAAGCTGTTCGTCTTCAGTTCGCAGCCGGAGCGGCGCTTTCGCGACATCCCGCGTCCGCTGGCGCGCGATTTTACTCCCTATGGCGATCTGCCGGCGATGCTGCGCAGCGTACTGAGCGATCTGCCGCTGCGGCTGCTGTGGGAGGATTTGACGCGCGATATTCGCTACATCACTCAGGCGCTGCAACGCGCCTTCAGCGCACAGCAGCTGGCGGGTGCAACCTTCCAGATCGCCAACGAACTGTTCTACCGCAACAAGGCCGCCTGGCTGGTCGGCAAGCTGCGCCTGGCCGACGGCGTTTATCCGTTCTTGCTGCCTATCCACCACAGCGAATCGGGCGCGCTGTTTATCGACGCCTGCCTGACCGGTAAGGCCGAGGCCAGCATTGTCTTCGGCTTCGCTCGTTCTTATTTCATGGTCTACGCGCCGCTGCCGGCGGCGATGGTGGAGTGGCTGCGCGAGATCCTGCCGGGCAAAACCACCGCCGAGCTGTACATGGCGATCGGCTGCCAGAAGCACGGCAAAACCGAATGCTATCGCGAATACCTGACCTTTATGGCGCAGTCGCAGGAGCAATTTATCATCGCGCCGGGGGTGAAGGGCATGGTGATGCTGGTGTTCACCTTGCCGTCCTTCGATCGGGTATTCAAAGTGATCAAGGACGAGTTCGCCCCGCAAAAAGAGGTGACGCAGGCGCAGGTGATGGCCTGCTATCAGCTGGTGAAAGAGCACGATCGCGTCGGGCGCATGGCGGATACCCAAGAGTACGAGAATTTCGTCGTCGACAAGGCGCGCCTCAGCCCGGTGCTGTTGGCGGAACTGCAGCGCGAAGTGCCGGGCAAACTGGAAGATCTCGGCGATCGCATCGTGATCAAGCACCTGTATATGGAACGGCGTATGACGCCGCTGAACCTGTATCTGGAGCAGGCCAACGACCAGCAGATGCGCGATGCGATCGAAGAGTACGGTAATGCCATCAAGCAGCTGGCCGCCGCCAATATCTTCCCCGGTGACATGCTGTTCAAGAACTTTGGCGTGACGCGCCACGGGCGGGTGGTGTTCTACGACTACGACGAAATTTGCTACATGACCGAGGTTAACTTCCGCGACATTCCGCCACCGCGCTATCCGGAGGACGAGCTGGCCAGTGAGCCGTGGTACAGCATCGCGCCCAACGACGTGTTTCCGGAAGAGTTCCGCCACTTCCTGTGCGGCGATCGGCGCATTCGGCAGGTGTTTGAAGAGCTGCACAGCGATCTGTTTACGGCTGAGTATTGGCGCGGGTTGCAGCAGCGCATCCGCGAGGGGCACGTGGAAGACGTGTTCGCTTACCGCAAGAAGCAGCGGTTCAGCCAGCGCAGCGGGGCGGCGCTGCCGGCCGCCACCGCTGCGATGTAAATCAGGCCTGGGCGCCCGAGACGGCGGCGCGCGCCAGTTCGGTGATGCGGGCGTAGTCGCCGCTTTCCAGCGCGTCCGCCGGCACCAGCCAGGAGCCGCCGATGCACAGTACGCTTTTCAGCGCCAGGTAGCTGCGGTAGTTGTCCGGCGAGATACCGCCGGTCGGGCAGAAGCGCACCTGCGGGAACGGGCCGCCGATCGCCTGCAGCGCTTTTACCCCGCCATTGGCTTCCGCCGGGAAGAATTTAAACTCGCGCAGGCCGTAATCCATGCCCAGCATCAGCTCGGAAACGGTGCTGATGCCCGGAATAAGCGGAATGGACCCGGCGGTGGCCGCGTTGAGCAGCTCGTCGGTCAGCCCCGGACTGATGGCGAACTGCGCACCGGCCTCGGTCACTTCACGCAGCTGCTGGGGATTGATCACGGTACCGGCGCCGATGATCGCTTCCGGCACTTCTTGGGCGATGGCGCGAATGGCGTCCATGGCGCAGGCGGTGCGCAGCGTCACTTCCAGCACCCGCACGCCGCCGGCGACCAGCGCTTTCGCCAGCGGCACCGCATGTTCCAGCTTGTTGATCACGATGACCGGCACCACCGGCCCCGCCGTCAGGATCTGTTCGGCGCTTGTTTTCCATTGGTTCATGATGACGTTCTCCTCTGTGGCCGCCGCCAGGCGGCGATGCGGCCAGGCTATCGATTAAAATTTGATGCAGCAGGCGCCCTGCTCGGCGCCGGACAGCTGGCTGCGCAGCGCGCCGAACAGCTCGCGGCCGCAGCCGATGTGTTCTGCGCTCAGATCGGGTTGGCATGGCGTGCGCTGGGCCAGTTCGTCGGCGTCGACCAGCACCTGCAGCTCGCCGCTGCGGCCGTTGACGCGGATCGGATCGCCGTCGCGCACTTTCGCCAGCAGGCCGCCGGTATAGGCTTCCGGGGTGACGTGGATGGCGGAAGGCACCTTGCCGGAGGCGCCTGACAGGCGGCCGTCAGTCACCAGCGCCACTTTGAAGCCGCGATCCATCAGCACGCCCAGCGGCGGCATCAGCTTGTGCAGCTCCGGCATGCCGTTGGCCTGCGGCCCCTGGAAGCGCACTACCACCACGCAATCGCGATCCAGCTTGCCGGCTTCGAACGCCGGCACGATGTCGTGCTGGCTGTCGAACACCACCGCCGGCGCTTCGATAATCTGGTTGTCGGCGGGTACCGCCGAGGTTTTCATCACCGCACGGCCCAGATTGCCGGCCATCACTTTGGTGCCGCCGTGATGCTCAAACGGCTGAGCGACGCTGGCGATCACGCTGGCGTCGAGCGAGCCGGCCACGCCTTCGCGCCACGCCAGCTGGCCATTATCCAGCCAGGGTTCCTGGGTGTAGCGGTGCAGGCCGAAACCGGCCACGGTGTGCACGTCTTCGTGCAGCAGCCCGTGTTGCAGCAGCTCGCGCACCACCAGCGGCACGCCGCCGGCGGCCTGGAACTGGTTGATGTCGGCCGGGCCGTTCGGGTAGATGCGGCACAGCAGCGGCACCGCCTCCGACAGCTCCGAGAAATCGTCCCAGGTAATGATGATGCCTGCTGCGCGCGCCATCGCCACCAGATGCATGGTCAGGTTGGTGGAGCCGCCGGTGGCCAGCAGCGAGACGATGCCGTTTACCACCACTTTCTCGTCCATCAGGCGGCCGATCGGCAGGTAGTTGCCGGCGGTGTCGGTCAGTCGCGTCACCTGGCGCGCGGCGGCGTCGTTCAGCGCGTCGCGCAGCGGCGTGTCCGGATGTACGAAGGAGGCGCCCGGCAGGTGCAGGCCCATCACTTCCATCACCATCTGGTTGGTGTTGGCGGTGCCGTAGAAGGTGCAGGTGCCGATGCCGTGATAGGACGCGGCCTCGGCTTCCAGCAGCGCCAGGCGGTCGGCCTTGCCCTCGGCGTACAGCTGGCGCACGCGCACCTTTTCTTTGTTGGGTAAACCGCTGCTCATCGGGCCGGCAGGCACGAACAGCGCGGGCAGGTGGCCGAAGGAGAGGGCGGCCATCACCAGCCCGGGCACGATCTTGTCGCAGATGCCGAGGAACAGCGCACCGTCGAACATGTTGTGCGACAGGCCGACGGCGGCCGACATGGCGATCACGTCGCGGCTCATCAGCGACAGCTCCATGCCGTCCTGCCCCTGCGTCACGCCGTCGCACATCGCCGGCACGCCGCCGGCCACCTGGCCGACGGCGCCCACCGCCTGCAGCGCCTGTTTCAGCCGCTGCGGGTAGTGTTCGTACGGCTGGTGGGCCGACAGCATGTCGTTGTAGGCGGTGATGATGGCGATATCGCTGCGCACCATGTTTTTCAGCGCCGTCTTGTCATCGGGCTGACAGGCGGCGAAGCCGTGGGCCAGGTTGCCGCAGGCCAGCTGCGCGCGGTGGACGGTTTGGGAACGGGCCGCTTCGATACGCGCCAGATAGGCGGCACGGCTGGCCTGGGAACGGTGGGTGATGCGCTGTGTGACACGGGACAAGGTTGGGTTAATCATGCCTTCCTCACATTGCTGTTGTTATAGTCGCCGCCTGTGGCGGTGCCCCCGGTGGTGATTTGCAGCCCTGGTGTGCAAGGCCGGGGGCGATTTAGGATTTAAAACATCGTGAATGCAATCATGCCGATAGCGCCGCCGACGCTGCCCAGAATCGTTTCCATCACCGTCCAGGTTTTCAGCGTTTGCAGTTCGTTGGCGCCGGTGAATTTGCCGAACAGCCAGAAACCGGCGTCGTTGACGTGGCTCAGCACGATGGAGCCGCCGGCGATACAGATAGCCAGCGCGGCCAGCTGCCCGCCGTTCAATCCGAGCTGGCTGGTGACCGGCAGCACCAGGCCGACGGTGGTCAGGCAGGCGACGGTGGCCGAGCCCTGAATCACCCGCACCATGGCGGAGAGCGCAAAGGCGGCCACGGCGATCGGCAGGCCGGCGCCGATCATGGCGTCACCCAGCGCCGGCCCTACGCCGGAATCCACCAGGATCTGTTTGAACACCCCGCCGGCGCCGGTCATCAGCAGGATGATCCCGGCCGGTTGCACCGCGGCGGAGCAGATGGCCAGCGTCTGTTCATTGCTCATGCCGCGCGGTTTCGCCAGGCCGTAAATCACGATCAGACAGGCCAGCAGGATGGCGGTGAACGGGTGGCCGATAAACTCCAGCCACTGCTGCAGCTGCGAACCCGGGGTGACCAGCCGCGCGCCGATGGTTTTCATGCCGACCAGCACCAGCGGGCACAGCACCAGCGCCAGGCTGAAACCGAACGACGGCAGATTGCCCTTGGTCAGCGTCGGCTCGTTCTCTTCCGGCGGCATTGGCCAGTTGACGAAGCGGCTGATAAAGCTGCCGTACAGCGGGCCGGCGATCAGCATGCCGATCACTGCCGCCACCAGGCCGATGGCGATCATCCAGCCGAAGTCGGCCTTCATCTGCGAAGCCAGCAGCATCGGCACCGGCCCCGGCAGCAGGAAGGAGGCGGCGGCGGCCACGCCGGCGAACAGCGGGATCGCCAGCTTGACGATATTGCCGTCGGTGCGGCGCGCCACGGCGAACACGATGCCGATCAGCAGCACCACCGCCACGTCGAAGAACAGCGGCAGCGCGCAGATCAGGCCGGCGATGCCGAGCGCATAGTGCGCCTTGCTTTGTCCGAATCGTTTCAGCAATTGCGCCGCAATTTGATCGAGCGCGCCGACCTCATGCAGGATCTTGCCGAACATTGCCCCCAGCGCCACCACGATCGCCAGGAAGCCCAGCGTGTCGCCCATGCCTTTTTGCATGGTGTCGGCGATATGGTCCAGCGGCATGCCGGAGAAGATGCCGGCGGCGATGGACACCAGCATCAGCGCGACGAAGGCGTGCATGCGCGCCTTCATCACCAGGAATAACAGCAGTAAAACCGAGCCGACTGCGGTACCGACCAGCGTAACGGTACTCACGCGCACACGTCCTGTGGCAGGAAGCTCTGGATATGGCGCACGGTATCGGCGATCACCGCGTCCAGCGGCTGGTTGATGTCGATCGCCATCACGTCGCTTTCGTCGGCGCCCGGTTGCTCCAGTGCGGCGAACTGGGTGACCAGCATCTGCGGTTTGAAGAAGTGGCCGTTACGCGCCGCCAGTCGGGATTCGATCACCGGGAACTCGCCGTGCAGGTAGATAAACGACAGGTTGCCGTTGCCGGCGCGCAGGCGGTCGCGATACTGCTTTTTCAGCGCCGAGCAGACGATGATCGACACGTTGTTGGTGCGCTGCATGGCGAAGGCGGCATCGTTGAGCGCGGCCAACCACGGGGCGCGATCGTCGTCGTTCAACGCGTCGCCGGCGGCCATCTTCAGGATGTTGCTGCGCGGATGCAGGAAGTCGCCGTCGAGGAAGCCGGCGGAGAGTTGGCGGGCCGCGGCGGCGGCGACGGCGGACTTGCCGCTGCCGGAAACGCCCATAACGACGTAAATGCGATTTTGATTGTTGGTCATGGCTTAGCTCCAAAGCACCGGGTGGCGTTACCTTCGTTCAGCTTGATTGTTACCGGTAACATGTTATCGGTAACATTGTCGAAGGAAGTTTGAGCGGTTGCAATGGGCTTTCGCCGTGAGGATCGCTAACTGTGATCGGCTTCAAGCTTTTTTCCCGTGTGCTAAACAGGATGCCGATAGCCTGTTACATGCTGACAACAGAGCAAGGAATCGAGAGAGAGGGCGCGCAGGGGCGCCCTCGGAGGGGGGGATCAGCGCACGCCGCCGTAGGCCAGGCTGATTTCTTTCGCCGCGTGGATCACCAGCGCTCCCAGTTCGATCACGCGATCGTCGGTGATGCGCGACACCGGGCCGGAGATGGAGATGGCGGCGAAGGCTTCGCGGTGCTCGTCGAAGATACAGGCAGCCACGCAGCGCAGGCCGAGCGCGTGCTCTTCGTCGTCAAAGGAGAAGCCCTGTTTGCGGATCTGCGCCAGCCCCTCTTTCAGGTTGTGCGGCGTCAGGGTGTGCGGCGTGTAGGTATGCATGCCTTTTTTGTGCAGCAATTTGGTCACCTGATCGTCCGGCAGGGTGGCGAGGAACGCCTTGCCGGCGCCGGAGGCGTGCATCGGCAGTTTACCGCCGATCGGCGCCGACATGCGCATCAGCGCCGTACACTGCACCTGATCGATGATGATCGCCTGGTACTCGCTGGTATCCAGCACCGCCAGGTTGACGGTTTCGCCGGACTCTTCCATCAGGCGGCGCAGCGTCGGATGCACCATCGCCAGCAGGTTGCGGCTTTGCAGGAAGCTGCTGCCGACCACAAAGGCGTGCGAGCCGATGGTCCACAGGCCGAGATCGCCGACCTGGCGCACGAATCCCTGCTGCTGCATGGTGGTGAGCAGGCGGTGAGTGGTGGAATTCGGCAGGCCGGCCTGCTGCGCCAGATCGGTCAGCGCCACGTTGCCCTGAGCTTCCGAAATGTATTCCAACAGCTTCAGGCCACGGGTCAACGATTGTACCTGGCCGGTCGCCGCACTGGCGGCCGGGGCTGCTGCGCGGGGCTTCTTGCCGCGTTTGGCGGGAGCAGGGGTGGCCATGGGTGAGATTCCTTTTTCCGTATGATGGAATTCATTTTCGTTTTTTGTCGATGAATTGCAAGTCGCCGCCAGCTCATCGGAGGTGTTGGCGCACAACCTGAAAAACTCTCAATTGTCGCCTGGCCCTTTGTCCCGACAAGCTGTGCTAGGATGACTCGTTGGTTTTTGCGGCAGTTGAGCAATGGGCTGGATGGCAATGGAAGGGGTTACAGTGACGAATCGAGTAGAACAACTGCGCCGCCAGTTAGCGCAGCGCATTTTGGTGTTGGACGGCGGCATGGGCACCATGATCCAGAGCTACCGTCTGGACGAGCGTGATTTCCGCGGTGAGCGTTTCGCCGACTGGCGCAGCGATCTGAAAGGCAACAACGATCTGCTGGTGCTGACCAAGCCGGAAGTGATCACCGCCATTCATTACGCCTATCTTGAGGCGGGCGCCGATATCCTTGAGACCAATACCTTCAACTCCACCTCCATCGCCATGGCCGATTACCACATGGAGTCGCTGTCCGCCGAGATTAACTATCAGGCCGCCTGCCTGGCGCGCGCCTGCGCCGACGAATGGACGGCGCGCACGCCGGAAAAACCGCGCTACGTCGCCGGGGTGCTGGGGCCGACCAACCGCACTGCGTCCATCTCGCCGAACGTCAACGATCCGGCGTTCCGCAACATTTCGTTCGATGAGCTGGTGGCGGCTTACCGCGAATCGACCCGCGCGCTGGTGGAGGGCGGCGTCGATCTGATCATGATCGAAACCATCTTCGACACCCTGAATGCCAAGGCCGCCGCTTTTGCAGTGGAAACCGAATTCGAAGCGTTGGGGGTGGAACTGCCGATCATGATTTCCGGCACCATCACCGACGCCTCCGGCCGTACTTTGTCCGGCCAGACCACCGAAGCGTTTTACAATTCGCTGCGCCACGTCAAGCCGCTGACTTTCGGCCTGAACTGCGCTCTGGGCCCGGACGAACTGCGTCAGTACGTCGCCGAGCTGGCGCGCATCTCGGAGACCTACGTCACCGCGCACCCGAACGCCGGTTTGCCGAACGCCTTCGGCGAGTACGATCTGGATGCGGCCGAGATGGCGCGCCAGGTCGGGGAGTGGGCGCAGGCCGGCTTCCTCAATATCATCGGCGGCTGCTGCGGCACCACGCCGGAACATATCGCCGCGATGGCCAACGCGGTCGAGGGCGTGCCGCCGCGCCGGCTGCCGGAGATCCCGGTCGCCTGCCGCCTGGCGGGCCTGGAGCCGCTGACCATCGATGCCAACACCCTGTTCGTCAACGTCGGCGAGCGCACCAACGTCACCGGTTCGGCGCGATTCAAACGCCTGATCAAAGAAGAGAAATACAGCGAGGCGCTCGACGTGGCGCGCCAGCAGGTCGAGAGCGGCGCGCAGATCATCGACATCAACATGGACGAGGGGATGCTCGACGCCGAAGCGGCGATGGTGCGCTTCCTTAACCTGATTGCCGGCGAGCCGGATATCGCCCGGGTGCCGATCATGATCGACTCCTCCAAGTGGTCCGTTATCGAGAAAGGCCTGAAGTGCATTCAGGGCAAGGGCATCGTCAACTCGATCTCGATGAAGGAGGGTGAGGAAGCCTTTATCCACCACGCCAAACTGGTGCGCCGCTACGGTGCCGCGGTGGTGGTGATGGCGTTCGACGAAGTGGGGCAGGCGGACACCCGCGAGCGCAAGTTCGAGATCTGCCGCCGCGCCTATAACATTCTGACCGAACGCGTCGGCTTCCCGCCGGAAGACATCATTTTCGACCCGAACATTTTCGCTGTCGCTACGGGCATTGAAGAGCACAACAACTACGCCGTCGACTTTATCGAAGCCTGCGCCGACATCAAAACCCACCTGCCGCACGCGATGATCTCCGGCGGCGTGTCCAACGTGTCGTTCTCGTTCCGCGGCAACGATCCGGTGCGTGAAGCGATCCATGCGGTGTTCCTGTATCACGCCATTCGCAACGGCATGGACATGGGCATCGTCAACGCCGGGCAGCTGGCGATTTATGACGATTTAAGCGCCGAGCTGCGCGACGCGGTGGAGGACGTGATCCTCAACCGTCGCGAGGACGGCACCGAACGCCTGCTGGAGCTGGCCGAAAAATACCGCGGCAGCAAAGATAATGACGTGGCGGTGCAGCAGGCTGAATGGCGCGGCTGGCCGGTAGAAAAACGGCTGGAATATTCGCTGGTGAAGGGCATCACCGAGTTTATCGAGCTGGACACCGAAGAAGCGCGGCAGCAGGCCGAACGCCCGATCGAAGTGATCGAAGGGCCGCTGATGGCGGGGATGAACGTGGTTGGCGATCTGTTCGGCGAGGGCAAGATGTTCCTGCCGCAGGTGGTGAAATCCGCCCGCGTGATGAAGCAGGCGGTGGCCTACCTGGAACCGTACATCGAGGCCAGCAAGCAGCAGGGCACCTCTGCGGGGAAAATCCTGTTGGCGACGGTGAAGGGCGACGTGCATGACATCGGCAAGAACATCGTCGGCGTGGTGCTGCAGTGCAACAACTATGAAATCGTCGATCTGGGCGTGATGGTGCCGACGGAGAAAATCCTGCGCACCGCGCGTGAGGAGAACGTGGACATCATCGGCCTGTCGGGGCTGATCACGCCGTCGCTCGACGAGATGGTCAACGTGGCGAAAGAAATGGAGCGCCAGGGCTTTACGTTGCCGCTGCTGATCGGCGGCGCCACCACCTCCAAGGCGCACACCGCGGTGAAAATCGAGCAGAACTACAGCGGCCCGACCACCTACGTGCAAAACGCCTCGCGCACCGTGGGCGTAGTGTCGGCGCTGCTGTCCGCCACCCAGCGCGACGAGTTTGTGGCGCGCACCCGCAAAGAGTATGAAACGGTGCGCATTCAGCATGCGCGTAAAAAGCCACGCACGCCGCCGGTCGATTTGCAGAAGGCACGCGCCAACGCCATGGCGCTGGACTGGGCCGATTATCAGCCGCCGGCGCCGCGGCAGCTCGGCGTGTTCCCGGTGGCGGCCGGTATCGAGACGCTGCGCCACTACATCGACTGGACGCCGTTCTTCATGACCTGGTCGCTGGCGGGCAAATACCCGCGCATCCTGGAAGACGAGGTGGTGGGGGAAGAGGCCAAGCGCCTGTTCCACGACGCCAATCAGATGCTGGATCGGCTGGCCGCCGAGCGCAGCCTCAACCCGCGCGGCGTTTACGGCCTGTTCCCGGCCAACCGCGTCGGCGACGACGTGGAAGTATACCGCGACGAACGGCGTGACGAGGTGCTGGCGGTGAGCCGCCATCTGCGTCAGCAGACGGAAAAAACCGACTTCCCGAACTACTGCCTGGCGGACTTCGTGGCGCCGAAAAGCAGCGGCAAGGCCGACTACTTCGGCGCCTTCGCGGTGACCGGCGGGCTGGAGGAGGACGCGTTGGCGGCGGCGTTCGACGCGCAGCACGACGATTACAACAAAATCATGGTTAAGGCGCTGGCGGATCGCTTGGCGGAGGCCTTCGCCGAATACCTGCATGAGCAGGTGCGCAAGCTGCACTGGGGCTATGCCGCCGACGAGAGCCTGAGCAACGAAGAGCTGATCCGCGAAAACTATCAGGGCATCCGGCCGGCGCCGGGTTATCCGGCCTGCCCGGAGCACACCGAGAAAGCGACCATCTGGCAGCTGCTGGACGTCAACCGCCACACCGGCATGGAGCTGACGGAGTCCTTCGCCATGTGGCCGGGGGCAGCGGTGTCCGGCTGGTACTTCAGCCATCCTGAAAGCAAGTACTTCGCGGTGGCGCAGATCCAGCGCGATCAGGTGGAAGACTACGCGGTGCGTAAAGGGATGAGCGTGAGCGAGGTCGAACGGTGGCTGGCGCCTAACCTCGGCTACGACGCCGACTGATTTCCTCTTTAAGGGCGCAGCGATGCGCCCTTGTCATTTACTGCGCTTCCACGTCGATGTGCAGCGCATCGTAACGCCAATACTCCAGATCGCAATCGATCACCCGGTCGTGCTGATCGCGGTTCACCCGCGTAATGAACAGCGCCGGGCTGCCGTAGGTCACCTTCAGCATGGCGGCGGCCTGCTGCGGCAGCAGGGTGGGCAGCATGTCGAAACGCACCCGCCCGTAGTGAATGCCGTAGCGCGCGGCGTACAGCGCGGTCAGCGACTGGGTCAGGTCTTCGTCCAGAATGCCGGGGAAATAGGCCGGGTTGAGGTAGTGCTCGCAGTACAGCACCGCGCGCCCGTCGATGTAGCGCAGCCGGCGAATGCGATAGGCCTCGGCGCCGGGGGGGCAGCGCCAGGCGGCCGGCCAGCGGCGCGTCGAGCGTGACTACCGTGCTGTCGATCGCCTCGGTATGGGCGGCGCGCCCCTGCTGCTGCGCCATGGCGTGAAAATGGCTGCGCTGCAGCGGGTTGTAGATAAGACGCGGTGGCGAGATGAACCAGCCGCGC
Source organism: Serratia sp. SSNIH1 (assembly GCF_002935055.1). Classification (NCBI taxonomy): domain Bacteria; kingdom Pseudomonadati; phylum Pseudomonadota; class Gammaproteobacteria; order Enterobacterales; family Yersiniaceae; genus Serratia; species Serratia sp. SSNIH1. The sequence continues at coordinate 25,763 of NZ_CP026383.1, read as the reverse complement.
CGCACCTGGCGGTAGATGACGCCCTGCGCCTCCAGCTGACCGAGCGCCTCCTGCAAGGTAATGCGGGTGGTGGCGAATTGCTCGCTCAGGGCGCGTTCGGAGGGCAGCTTGCCGCCCACGGCGAACTCGCCTGCGGTGATGCGGGCGTTCAGCGTTTGGCAAATGGTCGCCACGGTCGTCGGTGCTTCACTCATACAGCGGGTGTCCCGTTTCAGTGCGTTTGGCCTCCCTTAAGGTAGACCAGCGTCGCGTTTTCGCCGTTGCAATGGGTGATAAAACTGTCGCTTTTTTAAGCTGACATATAATTATCACATTCGTCCGTTAGATTGGTTTGGCCCTTGCTGGACTAGTCCAGCCATCCCCACACTACCACCTGGAGCATCAGTTATGAAACGTTTGTGCGCTTCTGTGTTAACCAGTGCCATCGTGTTATCCAGCCAGATGAGCTGGGCCGCGGATACCGATCTGGCGGCGCTGGAGCAGGCCGCTAAAAAAGAAGGCGAAGTCAACAGCGTCGGCATGCCGGACAGCTGGGCCAACTGGAAAGGCACCTGGCAAGATCTGTTGAGCAAATATGGCCTGAAGCATGTCGATACCGACATGAGCTCCGCACAGGAGATCGCCAAATTTGATGCGGAAAAGAACAACGCTACGGCGGACATCGGTGACGTCGGCGCGGCCTTCGGCCCGGTGGCGGTGCAGAAGGGCGTAACGCAGCCGTACAAACCCTCTACCTGGGATCAGGTGCCGGACTGGGCGAAAGACAAAGACGGCCACTGGGCGCTGGCTTACACCGGCACCATCGCCTTCATCATCAATAAACAGCAGGTGAAAGATATCCCGCACAGCTGGGCCGATCTGCTGAAGGGCAGCTATCAGGTCACCATCGGCGACGTCGGCACCGCGTCGCAGGCGGCCAGCGGCGTGCTGGCGGCCACCTACGCCATGGGCGGCAACGAGAAGAACCTCAAGCCGGGCCTGGAATTCTTCGGCAAGCTGGCCAAGGCCGGCCGCCTGAGCCTGAGCAACCCGGTGATCGCATCGCTGGAGAAAGGGGAAGTGCAGGTCGGCGTGGTGTGGGATTTCAACGGCCTGAACTACCGCGACCAGATCGACAAAACCCGCTTTGAAGTGCTGATCCCGTCGGACGGCTCGATCACCTCCGGCTACACCACCATCATCAACAAATACGCCAAGCACCCGAACGCCGCCAAGCTGGCGCGCGAATACATCTTCTCCGACGCCGGCCAGATCAACCTGGCGCGCGGCTATGCCCGCCCGATCCGCGCCGAACATCTGACGCTGCCGGACGACGTCAAGGCCAAGCTGCTGCCGGCCGAGCAGTACAAGAACGCGCACCCGATCGCCGATCCGGCGGCCTGGGAACAGAGCGCCAAAGCGCTGCCGCGCCTGTGGCAGGAAAACGTCATTATGTTTATGCAGCAGTGAGTTAACGCACCATGAAAACGATCCTCGTGCTGCTGGACGGCCTCAACTACCGGGTGGCGCACGACGCCATGGGCTATCTTCAGGCCGAATGCGCGGCGGGACGCGGACGGTTGTACCTGCTGGAGAGCGAGCTGCCCTCGCTCTCCCGGCCGCTGTATGAATGCATCCTCACCGGCGTCACGCCGGTGGAGAGCGGCGTGGTGCACAACCACGTCTCGCGCCTTTCTCATCAACAAAGCGTGTTTCATTACGCGCGCGCCGCCGGGTTGACCACCGCCGCCGCCGCTTACCACTGGTTCAGCGAATTGTATAACCGCACGCCGTTCGACGCCGCGCGCGACCGCCATACCGACGCGCCTGAGCTGCCGATCCAGCACGGGCATTTCTATTACGACGACGGCTATCCCGACAGCCATCTGTTCGACGACGCCGAAAGCTTGCGCCTGCGTCATCAGCCGGACTTTCTGCTGGTCCATCCGATGAACATCGACGACGCCGGGCACCGCTTCGGCCTCTCTTCGCCGCAGTACCGCAATGCGGCACGCCGCGCCGACGGTTCGCTGTCGCGCTATCTGCCCGAGTGGCTGGCCGCCGGTTATCAGGTGCTGGTTACTGCCGACCATGGCATGAACGACGATCGCAGCCACGGCGGGGTGTTGCCGGAGGAGCGCCAGGTGCCGCTGTTCGTGTTCGGCACGGGCTTCAGCCTGGACGACGCCGATCCGCAGCAAACCGAGCTGTGCGGCACGATTTGCGATCTGCTGCAGGCGCCGCACGACAAGCCGCGCTGCCGGGCGTTGCTGGCGCAGGATGCGCGATGAACGGCAAAACCAAATGGATCGCCGCGCTGTGCCTGTTGCCGTTTATCGTGCTGTTCGGCGCGTTTCAGATCGCCCCGCTGGTGTGGATCGCCGTTCACAGCTTTTTCAGCGAGAGCAGCGGCTGGGGATGGGGCAACTATGTCGATATTCTCACCTCGCCGTTCTACCTGCAGGCCTTTCAGTTCTCGCTGGAGATCTCGCTGTGGTCGAGCGTCTACGGCTTGCTGATTGCGTTAGTGGGCAGTTACTCGCTGCGCCAGCTCGGCCAGACCCGATTTCATGACTTCGTGATGTCGTTCACCAACATGACCAGCAACTTCGCCGGGGTGCCGCTGGCGTTCGCCTTCGTCATCCTGCTGGGGCTGAACGGTTGCCTGACGCTGCTGCTGCGCAAATACGGTCTGATGGAGAGTTTCAACCTCTATTCGAAGAGCGGCCTGATCGTGCTGTATACCTACTTCCAGATCCCGCTGGGGGTGCTGTTGCTGTATCCGGCGTTCGACGCGCTGCGCGCCGACTGGCGCGAGTCGGCGGCGCTGCTCGGCGCCGGCCCCTGGCGCTACTGGCGGCATATCGGCCTGCCGGTGCTGGCGCCGGCGCTGATGGGCACCTTCGTCATTCTGCTGGCTAACGCGCTGGGCGCCTACGCTACGGTCTACGCGCTGACCACCGGCAACTTCAACGTGATCCCGATCCGTATCTCGGCGCTGGTGGCGGGGGACATCTCCCTCGATCCGAACCTGGCCAGCGCGCTGGCGATGCTGCTGGTGGTGATGATGGCGTTTATCACGGTGATCCACCAATGGATGCTGCGCAGGAGCTACCTTAATGCGCGCTCATAATCGGATGGAGAATGCTCATGTCGCGTGCTGAACGCCTGTACCATCGCACGGTGACCGGCCTGCTGCTGCTGATCCTGCTGTTGCCGCTGGCGGCGACGCTGATTTATGCGCTGGCCACCCAGTGGGGTGCCACTATTTTGCCGGACGGTTTTACCCTGAAGTGGCTAGCGGCGCTGTGGAGCGACCCGCGCTTTTTGCAGGCGCTGTGGCACTCGCTGTTGATCTGCTTCGGCACACTGCTGCTGTCGGTGGTGGTGATCCTGCCGGCGATGTTTGTGATCGCTTACTACTTTCCCAAGCTGGACGCGGTGATGAACGTGCTGATTCTGTTGCCGTTCGCCGTGCCGCCGGTGGTGTCGGCGGTGGGGCTGATGCAGCTGTTCGCCGCCGACCCGCTGCCGCTGCTCGGCACTCCGTGGATTTTGGTGGGCTGCTATTTCACCATCGCGCTGCCGTTTATCTACCGCGCCATCAGCAACAACATGCAGGCGATCAACCTGCGCGATCTGATGGACGCCGCGCACCTGCTCGGCGCCAGCACCTGGCAGGCGGCGCTGCTGGTGGTGCTGCCGAACCTGCGCAAGGGCGGAACGATCGCCGTGCTGCTGTCGTTCTCGTTCCTGATCGGCGAGTTCGTGTTCGCCAACCTGCTGGTGGGCAGCCAGTATGAAACGCTGCAGGTCTACCTGTTCAACATGCGCAACGGCAGCGGGCATTTCACCAGCGCGCTGGTCATCTCCTATTTCGCCGTGGTGCTGCTCGTCACCTGGCTGGCGAACCTGCTGAATAAAAACAAGGGTTAACCCGATGGCTTATCTCAACGTCACCCGCCTGAACAAACACTATGGCCAGACCCAGGTGTTTCAGGATATCGATTTCACCGCCGAAGAGGGGGAATTCGTCACCCTGCTGGGGCCGAGCGGCTGCGGCAAATCGACGCTGCTGCGCTGCCTGGCCGGCCTGACCCCGGTCGACAGCGGGCACATTTTGCTGCAGGGCCAGGATCTGGTGCCGCTGGCGCCGCAAAAACGCGGCATTGGCATGGTGTTCCAAAGCTATGCGCTGTTTCCCAATATGACGGTGGAAGGCAACGTGGCCTTCGGGCTGAAAATGCAGAAGCTGGCGGCCGGGCAGATCGGCCAGCGGGTGCAGGAGGTGCTGGCGCTGGTGGAGCTGAGCGATCTGGCGAAGCGCTATCCGCATCAGCTGTCGGGCGGCCAGTGTCAGCGCGTGGCGCTGGCGCGATCGCTGGTCACCCGCCCGCGGCTGCTGCTGCTCGACGAACCGCTGTCGGCGCTGGACGCACGTATCCGCAAACACCTGCGCGAGCAGATCCGGCGCATTCAACGCGAGCTGAACCTGACGGCGATCTTCGTCACCCACGATCAGGAAGAGGCATTGACCCTGTCGGATCGCATCGTGCTGATGAACAAGGGGCAGATCGTGCAGAGCGGCGATGCGGAAACCCTGTATACCCAGCCGGCGGACGCCTTCGCCGCCGGGTTTATCGGCAACTATAACCTGCTGACCGCCGAACAGGCCGCCCAGCTGACCGGGCGCAGCTATGCCGGCAAGGTGGCGATCCGGCCCGAGTCTATCGGCCTGTTGCCGGCCGGGCAGGGGATCGGCGGGGTGATCCTGGGCCACAGTTTGCTCGGGAATGTGGTACGCTATCGGATTCAGGTTCGCGGTGTAGAATTGCTGGTTGACGTGCTCAACCGGTCGGTGGCCGACCTGCGGCCCGACGGCGCGGAAATTGGGCTACACTTGGAACCTGTTGTATTGCGGGAAGTTGCATGACTTCGCAGCGCGGCGCCGGGGCCTTTCCGCCGCCGCATTAACCCTTCTCTTCTGCGGTCTGCCGCCCGCTCGCTGTCCTGCCAGACCTACGCCCGGCAGGCGGGACCGCGCGCTGTACCCGTCATCTTTTGGCCTACCGGCTGCGGCTAAGGCGAACAGAACCGTTCCGTCCGTCCGCACCGCCTGACAGGCATCGGGTATCAGCCTCCTTTGGCCGGGCGTTAATGGAGCGTATCTTCCGTGCTGACCCTTCTTCACCTGCTTTCCTCCGTGGCGCTGTTGGTGTGGGGCACCCACATCGTGCGCACCGGGATCATGCGGGTTTACGGCGCCAATCTGCGGCGCGTGTTGAGCGACAGCGTTGAGAAAAAGCCGCTGGCGTTCGTTTCCGGCATCGGCGTGACCGCGCTGGTGCAAAGCAGCAACGCCACGGCGCTGCTGGTGACCTCTTTCGTCGCGCAGGGGCTGGTGGGGCTGGCGCCTGCGCTGGTGATCATGCTCGGCGCCGACGTCGGCACCGCGCTGATGGCGCGCGTGCTGACCTTCGATCTTTCCTGGCTGTCGCCGCTGCTGATCCTGATCGGCGTCTTCCTGTTCCTCAGCCGCAAACAGATGCGGATCGGCCAGATCGGGCGCGTCCTGATCGGCCTTGGGCTGATCGTGCTGGCGCTGGAGCTGATCGTGGCCGCCGCCACGCCGATCACCCAGGCGGCCGGGGTCAAAGTGCTGTTCTCGTCGCTGACCGGCGACGTGATGCTGGATGCCCTGACCGGCGCGCTGTTCGCCATCGTCAGTTATTCCAGCCTGGCGGCGGTGCTGCTGACCGCTACCCTGACCGCGTCCGGCGTGATTTCGCTGAAGGTGGCGCTCTGCCTGGTGATCGGCGCCAATCTCGGCAGCGGCCTGCTGGCGATGATCAACGCCAGTGGCCAGAACGCCGCCGGGCGGCGCGTAGCGCTCGGCAGCCTGCTGTTCAAGCTGGTGGGGTGCGTGCTGGTGCTGCCCTTCGTCGCCTATCTGGCGGATGTGATGGCTCAGTTGCCTGGCGGCAGCGAAGAACTGGTGATCTATTTCCACGTGTTCTACAACCTGATCCGCTGCCTGGTGATGATCCCGCTGGCCGGGCCGATGGCCACGCTGTGCGAGCGGCTGATCCTCGACGTGGCGGCCGACGATCCGCGCATGCGGCCGCGCCATCTGGACGCCAGCGCGCTGGACACGCCGACGCTGGCGCTGGCCAACGCGGCGCGCGAAACGCTGCGGATGGGCGACGTGGTGGAACACATGATGATCCTGCAGCGCGAAGTGCTGCACGGCAAGCAAGGGGTGGATAAAGAGGTGCGGCGTCTGGACGACGACGTCGACGTACTGTACACCGCCATCAAGCTGTATCTGGCGCAGCTCCAGAAGGAGGATCTGGGCGAGGAAGATTCGCGCCGCTGGGCGGAGATCATCGAAATGGCGCTCAACCTGGAACAGGCGGGCGACATCATCGAACGCATGGCCGGCGACGTGGGCGCCAAGTCGCATGCCGCGCGCCGGGCCTTCTCGACGGAAGGGCTGGCGGAGCTGGACGGGCTGCACGAGCGGCTGATCGGCAACCTGCGTCTGGGGCTGTCGGTGTTCCTGTCCGGCGACGTTACCAGCGCCAAGCGCCTGCGCCGTTCCAAGCACCGCTTCCGCATTCTGGATCGCCGCTACGCGCACGCGCACGTCGATCGCCTGCACCAGCAAAACGTGCAGAGCATCGAGACCAGCTCGCTGCATTTGGGATTGTTGGGGGACATGAAGCGCCTGAACTCGCTGTTTTGCGCCGTGGCTTACAACGTGTTGGATCAGGATGCGAAGGACGACGATCGCGACTGGGAAGACACCCCGAGCACGCTGTAAAAAAATGCCCCCGGTTTTCACCGGGGGCATTGCCTAGGAGAGGCGCGTTATTTGCCGCTGAACACGCCGGCTTTGGCGTCCGCCTGTTTCGTTGAGGCATGGCCGCTGACGAACGGCACGTTGCCGTCAACGCCCTGTTTCGCCGCACCGGCGGCCAGGCCGCCTACCGTGGCTGCCACATCGACGCGGCCGCCGCCCTGATAGCGTTGGCCGCTGACGTCCTGTTGGCTGACCTTGCTGCCGCCCAGTTCCACCTTGCCCTGCTGGCTGCGGATCTCGCCGCCGGTGAGTTGGGTTTGGCCGCCGACCTGCAGCGCCACGCCGTGCTTACCGGTAATCGCCGATTGCTCGCCGACCGCGTTGTTGTTCACCACCTCGGCATTGACCTTGAGCTGCCCCTGGCGGCCCGCCGGTCCGGTGATGCTGTCTTTCACCGCGCCGCCGACGGTGCGTGCACCGCGATCCCACAGCGGCCCCTGAGGTTTTTCGCCGGCCGGCGTTTCCGGCAGCGTGACTTTGCCGTCGGCTTTGCTGAAGCTGACCGCGCCGGTGGTGTCCTGCTGCGGATCGAGGCGACGCGCCACGTTGTTGTATTTGTCGGTGGTGGCGTCGGCCACTTTGTTCACCCCGGCGTCCAGTTTCTCTTTCACCTTACCGGCGTAGCGCGGCGTGCCCACTTTCGACAGCTTGGAGGTGATGCTGCTGCCCGGATCGTTGCTGTGGCTCAGACCGGCATCCACATCCACCTTCACGCCTTTCTCGACGTCTTTGCGGCTTTCAACGTGCAGATCGCCGCCCACCTTGCCCTGTACGCTGTCGGCATCGACGCGCCCCCCGGCGAGGCGGGTGTCCTTGCCGCTGTTGAGCGCCACATCGCCCGCGGTGATGCCGGTGTTGGCGTGGGTGGTTTTATCCTGCTGTTCCACGCCGACCTTCAGACCGGCGCCCAGCGTATGGGTGTCTTTGCCGGTGTTCGGATCGACCTTGCCGCCGGCGTCCTTGTTGAACGTTTGGCCGCCTTTGGCGTTGGCTTTAATGCCCAGGCTCCAATTGTCCTTATGCTGCTCGTTCTTGGCGGACTCCAGCAGGATGCCGCCGTTTTTTGCCTCGAGAGCGGCGCTGCCGCCGCTGACCTTGGCGCCCTGCAGATGCAGCGCGTCATCGCCTTTGCCGCCGGCGGACAGAGTGACCTTGCCGTCTGAGGCGAGCGTAGCGCCCTGGCGTTCGGTCGCGGACTCATTCACCTTGGCGATGTCGAACGCGCCGCCGGCGGAGAGGCTGCCGCCGGTTTTTTCCTTGCTGTCGCTGCTGCCGGCGCCCAGATCGAGATTGCCGGACAGTTGGCTTTCCTTGCGCGTTTGGGTCGATTCCGCCGCCTGCAGCGTGACCTTGTTGCCCGCGCTCAGGGTGATGTCGCCCTGGCTTTTGACGTCGGTGCCTTTAAGCGTCAGATCGCGGCCTGCGTTCAGCTCCACGCCCTGTTGGCCGCTGACGTTACCGACCTGGGCGGTGCTGCCGCTGTTTTCGCCGCTGCGGGTGCCGCCGCCGAAGCCGGCGCCGAAGTTTTTGCTGTCGGCGGTGAAGCCGCCCTTCGCCGAGGCCTTGACGTTAAAACCGCTGTGGTTTTCGCTCTGCTTATCGCTGGCCTGATCGACGCGAATATCGCCGCCGGCGTTGACGGTGGTTTTACCGCTGCCGCCGTTCAGCGCGGTGCCCTGATAGACCGCGTCTTGTTTCACGTTAACGTTGATGCCGTTGGCCGCGTCGATCGAGCCGGTCACCGCCTGGCTGGCGCTGCTGTTGCTGCGCTGGGTGCCGCCTTCGCCTTTGGCGTCCACGGTCAGATCGCTGCCGGTGGAGGTGTAGACGCGTACGCCGGCGCTGCCGCGGGTGTCGCGGTTCTGCTCTTCCTGGCGGTTCGTCGCGGCTTCGCTGCGGTGGCTGTCCGCTGTCAGCGTGACCGCGCCTTTGCTCGCCTGATATTGCGTGCCCTGATCGCGCACTTCGCCTGTGGCGTTGATGTCGATGCTGCCGGCTTTCACCGAGCTGACCACCGCCTGCGAGCTGCTGCTGCGTTTTTCGCTGCTGCCGCCCTGTGCGCCGATATCCAGGCCGACGTTAGGCGCGCCGATGCCGCCGATGTCGTTGATGACGCCGGTGGCGTCCAGCTTGGCCGCCTTGCCGACCGCGCGCTCGACCGGACGGGTCACGGCGCTGTAATCGACGTTGGCGCCGATGTTCACGCCGACGTCGGTTTTGGTGGTGCTGCTGCTGGCGGTGTCGGCAGCGGCCAAATGATCGACGCCGGCGGCGTTCTCTTGGTAGGTGCCGCCGACGCTGTGCTGCGCGCCTTGCTGGGTCAGCTTGTCGCGGGCGTTGACAGTCAGGTTGCCTTTAACGTCGCTGCCGGAGGTGACCGCCTTGCTGCTATGCGCCTGCGTTTTGCTGTTCTCGTAGCCGGCTTCCACGCCGCTGCCGAGCTTGTCGATGCCGCCGGTGTAGTAGAAACCGCCGCCGATCTTGGTCTGCTCGGTGTTCGAGGTGGTTTTATCGTCGGCCGCCAGGAACGAGACCTTGTTACCGCTGACGCTGGCGTCGCCTTTGTCGGCGACCAGTTTGGAGCCGCTGAAGGTCACGTCCTTCTCGGCCTCGAGCTTCACGCTGCCGCCGCTGAGGGTCGAGGCGCGGTTTTCGGTGCGGGTGGTTTTTTCGCTGTCGCGGGTGTGTTCGATGCGCAAACCGGCACGGTATTGCTTGTCGCCGGCTTCTTTGGCGTAGCCGTTGACGGTAAGCGCGGTCTTCTGCTCATCGATTTTTTGCTGCTGTTCGGCGGCCTTGACGTTGATGTTGCCGGTTTGCGACGTCACGCTCAGCTCGCCGCCGCTGGTGACCTGGCTGCCGATGACGTCGGTATCCTTACGGCTGACCAGCTTCAGGTTGGTGTCAGACTTCAGTTCGCTGGCGGTGCTGCTCTGGTAGCTGTTGTCGGCCTTGTGCGAACTGCTGGTGATGTTGAAGGCTGTGCCGGTGCGCGCGTCGATTTTGTCCACGGTGGTGCTCAGCGCGTTGTCGATGCGCAGGCCGCCCTGCGTGGTGGTGACCAGGCCGCCTTCCTTGCCGCGCGCCTTGCTGCCGGTGATGGTGACGCCCTGTTGGCCGTTCAGGCGCAGGGTGCCGTCGCTGGTCAGTTCGGAGGCGTGGCTGACCTCGCGGCGATTGCTGTTGTTTTTGTTGTCGCCGCCGCCGATGCCGCCCCAGGAGGTTTTGTCATCGCGCACCGCTTTGGCGTTGGCGGTTTTCTGCACCCCAATCTGGATTTGGTTGCCGGCATTGACCGTCAAATCGCGGCCGGCGTGCAGCTTGGCGCCCTGGGTCGCGACGTTGTTACCGGCCTCCAGCGTCAGCGCCCCCTGGCTGCGCAGTTCACTGGCCTTCAGGCTTTCGCTTTCGTCGCTGCTGCTCCAGCTGCCGGTGCGCAGGCTGGAAGTGTGGTTGCGCTGATAGCCGCGCTCGGTGGACTTATCCTTCTCTACCAGCCCGGCGAGGTGCACGTCGCGCGCCGCCTTGACGCTCAGCGCCCGATCGGCGCTGACGTTGGTGCCCAACAGGTTCACGTCTTCCCGGGTACTGATGAGTTTGGCGCTGCCGCTGGCGGCGACGGTGCTGCCTGCCTGCTGCTGCTGCTCGCGCTCACGGGTGACGTCATATTGCCAGGAGTAGAACCAGCGGTCGTCGGTGTGGCCCTGGGTCTGTTTCAGCTGCTGACCGTCGAGCGTCAGCTTGCCGCCCTGCAGCGTGATGTCTTCGCCGCGAATATCGGTGGCGGTGAGGTGCGCGTGGTTATCCGCCACCAGGCTGATGTTCTTGCCTTTCAGCTCGGTGCGGGTCAGCTTCTGGCTGCTGCTGCGGTCGTTGACGTAGATGCCGCCGCGGTAGTTCTGGTAGTTGTCGCCGCCGTTGCGGTTGCTGCTGGCATCGTCAACGCGGCTTTCGCTGCGAATATCGTAGGCTTTCACCTTGAGATCGTCGCGGGCGGCCAGCGTGCCCGCCAGCTTCACGCCGCTGCCTTGCGCGGTGTTGATGATGTTGATGCGCCCGGCCTGCATGCTGCCGAGGTAGTAGCTGTCCAGCGCGGTGGTCGGCTGTACGCTGGCCAGCACCTTGCCGTCGCGCGCCACGCGGTTATGGCCGCTGATGGCGTTGATCGCCGCCGGCGTCACGCTGCCGTTGCGGTGGGTGAAGTCTTGTACGATCACGTCACCGCGGCTGTCTATCTTCGGTGCGATCAGGTCCAGCACGCCGCCGGCGCTCAGGGTACCGTTGAGGCTCAGGGTATTGCGGTTGCCCAGGGTGCTGTAGCCCTGCAGCAGGCCGTTCTCGACCAGCGGGTTGCCGACCACCAGCGAGGAGCGGCTGGTGTTGATGAACCCGCAGCCCTGACAGCTGATGCCGTTCGGGTTGGCCAGCACGTAGTCGGCCGCCATGCCGAAGATCTCTTGCTGGCCGTGCAGCAGAGAAGGGTTACGGCCGATCACTTCGTTGAGGATGACGCTGGCTTCGCGCCCGCCCAGATTGGGGTTGGCGCCCAGTTGGCCGGCCAGCTGCGACAGCCCCGCCTCGCGGGAGTTGTTCAGCACCGCGCCGGGCTGGTTGACGTTGAAGTCCTGATACTGGTTGTGCGACAGCCCGCTGCCGTTTGGCGCGACGATGTCGACCACCTGCGCGCCGGTGGCGGCGGTGGAAACGCCGGGGCCGTTGGCGCCGTTGGCCGCCACGATCTCCGCGGCATAGGCGCCGGCGGAAGCGGCGAGAATAATCGCCAGCGCTGCGGCCAGTTTGCCCGCTGCTGAAAGCCTGAAGTTATTATTTTTCATCCATGTCTCTCCGTATATTGCCGTGGGGTCCTGCAAAACTGCTGATTAATTAAAAGGTGTAAGAAAAGCGCGCCAGTACCTGAACGGGATCTTCCGGCGTGGCGTGATTCGACAAGATCCAGCCGCGGCTGACCTCGAGATCGACCAGCGCCTGCCGATAGCGCAACGTGGCGCCGCTGCTCAGACCGGCGCTGCTGCGCCACCCCGAGCTGTCCTGACGCGGCAAAATGCGGCCGACGTCGGCGCCGAGACGCGGCGTCAGCGTGGTGGCGCCCAGATTGAAGCTGCGCGACAGCGTGTTCTGCAGATACCAGCCGTTGTCGCCGGACTGGGTGCTGCGGCTAAAGCCGCGCACGGCGCTGCGATCGGTAAGGCTCAGCCATTCCACGCCGGGCAGCGGGTCGCGGCTGTACTGGCCGTAGAACAGGTTGTTGAGCTGATAGGTCGCCTCGCCCAGGTGAAGGCGCTGGCTGAGGTTGGCGAACAGCTTGCCCTTGGTGAACTGGCTGTCGAGGTGCACCGAGCTCGGGTGGCGATCGGCCCCCAGCCACGGCAGACCCTGTTCGACGCTGAGGTTGGCGCTGAACACCCCGTTGGGCAGGATCTGCAGGTGGCTGGCGCTCAGCTCGGCCAGGGTCAGCGTGGGGCTGCTGACTTCGAGGCGCACGCTTTCGAAGTAGTTGTCGATGCGCTTGTAGGTCAACTGGCCGCTCAGGCTGTCTATCTGATCGTGATCGCGGTAAAACACATAGTCGCTGCGCAGCCCGTACTGTTGGGTCTGGCCATGCAGTTTGACCACGTTGTGCGGCAGCTGCTGGTGGTTCTCATAGGACGAGAAGCTGGCGAACCCGCTGAAGGTGAACGCGCCGTACGGCAGCGAATAGAGCAGGGTATAGGCGCGGCTATAGCGATGAGCCGGGTTTTCCAGCGTGCTGCTGGCGTTCAGGCTGACGAAGTCCGACAGGCCGAACGGGCTGTCCAGCGTGGCGGTGCCGCGCGCCAGCCACTGGCCGGTGCTTTTTTGGCCGTAATTATCCGTGCCGGCGGTAATCAGCCAGGGCTTGGCATGTTGATTGCGCAAACGAATGACCGAACCGCCAACCTGGCGGCCGGGCAATATATCCAGCTTGGTGGTATTCGATTGCAAACGGTTGGCCTGATCCAATCCCTGGTCGAGCTCGGTTAATTTCAACGGCTTGCCTTCCAGACCCGGAAATAATAAACGGCTGTTGACCCAGCGATCGCCGCCTTCTATTTTCTCGATAAATCCTTCCGTCACGCTTAATCCCAATTCTCCCTGTGAATTAGGGCGAACAATTTGCACGCGCGCGGTGATATAGCCTTTTTGCACATAAAGGCGCGTTAATTCGCGGGTCAGGCGATTGATATCATTGCTGCTGATGCAGTTTTCCGGCAGCGCGCTCAGGGCGGATAAATCGGTCGGCGAGAGCAGGGTGACGCCCTGCAGATAAACGCCGGCGATCGGCAGGCACTGCGCGGACTGCGGCAGGGCGGGCGCGGCCGGTTCCGGCTCCGCCAACAAGCGTTGCTGCTTCAGCTGCTGGTAGCGGCGTTGCTCAATCAACTGGTTGACTTCACGCGTGCTGTCTTGCAACGCACGGCGCGACTCCCCCATCGACATATCCCGCATCATGTGGGCGTCCGGCAGGGTTTCGGCGGAAAGGGCCGTGCTGACCAACAGCGTCAAGGCGGTTATTTTTTTTATCATTGTAATCCATTTATGAGAGGCTGCCGGGGCAGCCAGCCCAATCCATGAGGTAACCACGGGCGGCCGACGGCCGGCCCGAAATAATGAGCGACATGCACATTGCGAGGTATCTTGATTTGCCGCGGCAAATAAGACGGTGGGTATAGATCTAAATAATAATTAGGCTGCTTCTTTTATGGCGGGCAACCCTGGTGACTTAATTAATTAAAAAAAGTAGAACGTCTCTTCCTCTTGCCAACATTATCGGCATGGTTAGGAAGAATCTGAATTTTTATTTTTCACGGATGATAGGGGATGAGGGGAATTATGACAATCCGACCAGTGGGAAATACGAAATTTCGCAGAGAAGAACGGGGACGCAATTGTTTGCGTCCCTACAGGCGGTTTATTTTTTCTTGATAGGGCGGCCGGACCAATACCCCGCCAGCAGCGAACCGGAGAGGTTGTGCCAGACCGAGAACAGCGCGCCCGGCAGAGCGGCCAGCGGTGAGAAGTAGATTTTACCCAGCGTGGCTGCCAGCCCGGAGTTCTGCATGCCGACTTCGATCGCCAGCGTGCGGCAGGTGGATTCGTCGAAGCCGAACAGCTTGCCGCCCCAGTAGCCGCTGAGCAAACCGATGCCGTTGTGCAGGATCACCGCGACGATCACCACCAAACCGACCGAGGCGATGTGGCTTTGGCTGCCCGCCACCACCGCGCTGATGATCGCGAGGATACACACCATCGACAGCGCCGGCAGCAGCGGCTCAATGCGTTTCACCGTCTTGGTCAGGGTGTGGTGGACGATCAGGCCCAGGCCGATCGGGATCACCACGATCTGCAGAATGCTCAGCAGCATGCCCATGATATCGACGCTGATCTTGGCGTCGACATACAGGCGAGTCAGCAGCGGCGTGGCAAACACCCCGACCAGCGTCGAGACCGCCGAGATGGTCACCGACAGCGCCACGTCACCCTTGGCCAGGTAGATCATTACGTTGGACGCGGTGCCGCTGGCCACGCTGCCCACCAGCACCATGCCGGCGGACAAGTCCGGCGGCATGCGAAACAGCATCGCCAGGATCCAGGCCGCCAGCGGCATGATCAGATAGTGCAGGAAGATGCCGGCCGCCACCGGGCCGGGACGCGCCAGCACGCGCTTGAAGTCGTCCAGCCGCAGCGTGACGCCCATGGCGAACATGATCAGCATCAGCAGCGGGCTGACGTAGGGGGAGATGCCGGTAAAGGTGGTCGGCGTGTAATAGGCGGCGACGGACAGCAGTATCGCCCACAGGGGGAATAAGCGCGTGAGTAGTGCCAGCATGCAGGTTTTCCTTAGCCAGATTGAGAACGGTGGGTGGGGTTGTGTTTTTTTGCGGGTTCAACATGCTGAACCCCTGCAGGTTTTTAACGGATTTTTTAGACGCAGGGGCGCAGCGTGCTGCGCCCGCAATCAGGGATAATGACTTATTCGAACAGGTTGTGATGCAGAGTGCGCACCACCTGTTCGGCTTCTTCGCCCGGTACCAGGAAGCACAGGTTATAGCTGCTGGCACCGTAGCAGATCAGGCGGATATTGAACGGATCGAGCACGCCGAATACCTCTTTGCCTACGCCGCAGGCCCGCGACAGCTGGTTGCCGATGATCGCCACCAGCGCCAGGTTTTCTTCCACTTCCACCCGGCACAGCGACGATAGCTCGGTCAGCAGCGAGGTGGTCAGCAGGCTGCCGCCGACGGAGGTGGCGCCGGTGGTGTCCATGGTCAGCGCAATGCTGACCTCCGAGGTGGTGATTAGATCGACGGAGATGTTGTGGCGCGCGAGAATGTTGAACACCTCGGCCAGGAAACCGCGCGCGTGCAGCATGTTCAGGCTGTGCAGCGTCAGCAGCGTTTGCTTGCGGCGCAGCGCCAGCGCGCGGAACAGCGGCGGGTTTTCGGTGGTGTTACATACCAGCGTGCCGCCGGCCGCCGGATCCTTGCTCGAGCCGACAAAAACCGGAATGTCGCTGCGCACCGCCGGCAACAGGGTGGCGGGGTGCAGGACTTTGGCGCCGAAGGTGGCCATTTCCGCCGCTTCTTCGAAACCGATTTTATCGATGCGCTTGGCCGCCGGCACCACGCGCGGATCGGTGGTGTAAATGCCCGGCACGTCGGTCCAGATATCCACCCGGCCAACGCCGAGCGCCTCGCCGAGCAGCGCGGCGGTATAGTCGCTGCCGCCGCGGCCGAGCGTGGTAGTACGGCCTTTCGGCTCGCTGCCGATAAAGCCCTGGGTGACCACCAGCGCTTCCTGCAGGCGCGGCTGCAACTGCGCCCGGGCCAGTTCGCTGAGCGCGGCGCTGTCCGGCACGGCGCGGCCGAAGTGATCGTCGGTGCGCATCACTTTGCGCACGTCGAACCATTCGGCCTGCACGTTGCGGGCGCGCAGGATTTCAACGAACAGCAGGGTGGACATCAGCTCACCATGGCTGACCAGCTCGTCGGTCAACGCCGTCGAGGTGGCCAACGACGCGGCCTCTGACAGCATGGCGATGTTTTCCAGCAGCCGGTCGATCTCTTCGCGGATCACCACCGGTGCCGTGAGGCGATCGAGGATGGCGTACTGGATGCGGCGGATCTCATCAAGCTGGTAATTGCGCTTGTCGGCCTCGCAACCCTCGGCCAGGGCGACCAACAGGTTGGTGACGCCCGCCGAAGCGGACAACACCACCAGGCGGACCTGCGGGTTGGCCAGTACGACGTCGGCACTGCGGTTCATGGCTTCAAAGTCGGCGACGCTGGTGCCGCCGAACTTGGCTACCACGGTGGAATTCTGGGGTGCTGCTTGGTTCATCTAGAAACCTCGTGTCAGGGATGCCCGTTTGGGGCACTGTAATTCCATAGCCTTGGCACAAGGGGAGAGCGGTAAACAGGGGGCAGGCGTAGAGGTCTACGATACACCCAGAAGCGCCCCACCTTGTCGATCGCCCTGTGGGCGATCCCCTGGTGACAACCCAGGGGATTCAGCCCCTGTAGTCGATACGATAATGGCCGGCCATTACCCTACCTCGGCGTCGCTCCCCCTCGGGTGCCGTCAACGGAGAAACGGCTCCTCTGACACTCTACCTGGGCGACGCGCCTCTTCTGGCTTGCGCACCGGGTGCGCAAGTAGGCTGTTAGGAATAGCCGGTTATCGCCATTCTGTCAACGTACAGACGGTGAGGGATTTTCATCTTGTACCAGCGCGATAAGCGTACAGGGCATCGCGGGCGTGGAACCGGCGCCAATCGGTTGCAGAGAACCATCTTCCTTTTGGCTGAATAACGGGATAACGCCCTTATGTTTCTCCAAATACTCCAGCCAACCGAAATTTTCGTTCAATTTGGTTGCCTTGATGGTGGCCCCCCTGGCGAGCAGGCTGCTCAGGCGGCCGTAGGTGGCTTCCTGATTAAATAAAATTTCATGCCGGCGGAAACGCGAACTTTCCGCGCTGGCGCCGCGCCCTTTCAGCGGCGCCCCCGAACGGATGGCAAACACGTGATCCTCGCCGAAGAGATGGCCGAAGTGGTAGACCGCCAGCGCGTTCTGGTGGCGATTGGGCGACAGCGCCAACACCTGGGCGATATTGCTCAGGTCGAGATAGTTCTCGGCGTGTTCGGAGTAGGCGTGGCCATAGTAGGCCGGAATGCCGTCCATGCGCGCCTGGCGGTAGTATTCCCAACTGCTGTCGGTGACGATCACCGGCACGTTCAGCTTGATCAGCGCCTGCGCCAGCATGCGCGCCACGCTGTTGGCGCCGACGATCAGCACGCCGCGCGGTTTTTGCTGCTGCACCCGCAGCCAGCGCGCCATCATGCCGCTGGTCAGGCTTTGCAGCACCACGGTGCCGATGATGATGGCGAACACCACGGTGACCAGCCGGTCCGCGCCCTGATAGCCGCTGCGCTGCAGCGTCAGCGCGAACAGCGAACTGACCGCCGCGGCGACGATGCCGCGCGGGGCGATCCAGCACAGCAGCAGCCGATCGCGCCAGTGCAGGGAAGAGCGCCAGGTCGATACAGCGATGCACAGCGGCCGAGCGATGAACTGCACCGCCAGCAGCAGCAGGAGCAGCGGCCAGCCCATGTTCCACAGCGCCTGGATGTCGAGCCGCGCCGCCAGAATGATGAACAGCGCCGAGATCAGGATCGCCGACAGCTCCTCTTTGAACGCCAGAATATCGCTGGTATCGACGTCGCGCATGTTGGCCAGCCAGATGCCCATCACCGTGACGGTCAGCAGGCCGGATTCGTCGGCGATGGCGTTGGAAACGCCGAAGGCGGCCAGCATGATCGCCAGCACCGCCAGGTTCTGCAGGTAGCGCGGCAGCCAGACGCGGCGCAGCGCCAGGCCGAGCAGGTAGCCGAACAGCGCGCCGGCGATCAGGCCGACGGCGGCGGTCACGCCCAGCGTCCAAAACAGGTGGGTATAGGACTCCGCATTCTGTTTCAGCACGATGAATTCGAACACCAGCAGGGTGAAGATGGCGCCGACCGGATCGATGACGATCCCTTCCCAGCGCAGCACCTGGTTAATGTTGGCGTTCGGCCGCACCACGCGCATCAGCGGAGCGATCACCGTTGGCCCGGTCACCACCGTCACCGCGCCGATCAGCGCCGCCAGCTCCGGCGGGAAATCCAGCAGCCACCAGCTGGCGAGGCTGATGACCAGAAAGGTAACCAGCATGCCGACGGTGACCAGATTGCGCACCACGCCGCCGAGGCCGCGTATCTCCTCGAAACGCAGCGTCAACGCCCCTTCAAACAGGATGATCGCCACCGATAGTGACACCAGCGGAAACAGCAGATCGCCGAACAGCAGATCCGGCTGCACCAGATGCACCGTCGGGCCGAGTACGATGCCGAACAGCAGCAGCGGCAAGATGGCCGGCAGGCGCAGCAGCCAGGCCAGCCACTGCGCCAGCAGCGACGCCAGGCCGATAAGCACCAACATGAGTGGGGCGGATAATTCCATAAGCGAGATCCCTTTCAAATGACGAAATAAGCGACGATGACACAGCCTGATGACAATTCGATAACCCCGATAACAGGCCGTTAGCCCAAAGTATAGAGTGAAAGCTGAAACGAGGCGGCAATGCGTTGACAGTTAGCGCCTATCGCAAGAAAAGAGATCATAATCACAGTCGAACAGGCTACAATCGGACAAACGCGTCATTTTTATTCTCAAGCCTAAGAGTGTTGCTATGAAAAATATCAATCCTAGTCAAACCGCTGCTTGGCAAGCCCTGCAGCAACATTATGCACAGATGAAAGACGTACGGATCGCCGACCTGTTCGCTCAGGACAGCGATCGTTTCTCCCGGTTCTCCGCGACCTTCAACGACCAAATGTTGGTGGACTATTCCAAGAACCGTATCACGCAGGAAACCCTGGAGAAGCTGCAGGCGCTGGCGAAAGAAACCGATCTGCAAGGCGCCATCAAATCGATGTTCGCCGGTGAGAAAATCAACCGCACCGAAGATCGCGCGGTGCTGCACATTGCCCTGCGCAACCGCAGCAACAGCCCGATCCTGGTCGACGGCAAAGACGTGATGCCGGAAGTGAACGCGGTATTGGCCAAGATCAAACAGTTCTGCGCGCGCGTCATCGGCGGCGAGTGGAAAGGCTACACCGGCAAGCCGATCACCGACGTGGTGAACATCGGCATCGGCGGTTCGGATCTCGGCCCTTACATGGTGACCGAAGCGCTGCGCCCTTATAAAAACCACCTGAACATGCACTTCGTCTCCAACGTCGACGGCACCCATATCGCCGAAACGCTGAAGCCGTTGAACCCGGAAACCACGCTGTTCCTGGTGGCCTCCAAAACCTTCACTACCCAGGAAACCATGACCAACGCCCACAGCGCGCGCGACTGGTTCCTGAGCAGCGCCGCCGATCAACAGCACGTGGCCAAGCACTTCGCCGCGCTGTCCACCAACGGCAAAGCGGTGGCCGAATTCGGCATCGATACCGACAACATGTTCGAGTTCTGGGACTGGGTAGGGGGCCGTTACTCCCTGTGGTCGGCGATCGGTCTGTCGATCGCGCTGTCCATCGGTTATGACAACTTCGAGCAGCTGCTGAGCGGCGCGCACGCCATGGATAAGCACTTCGCCGAAACGCCGGCGGAGAAAAACCTGCCGGTGCTGCTGGCGCTGATCGGTATCTGGTACAACAACTTCTTCGGCGCCGAAACCGAAGCCATTCTGCCGTACGATCAGTACATGCACCGTTTCGCCGCTTACTTCCAGCAGGGCAACATGGAGTCCAACGGCAAGTACGTCGATCGCAACGGCAATCCGGTGGATTACCAGACCGGCCCTATCATCTGGGGTGAGCCGGGCACCAACGGCCAGCATGCGTTCTACCAGCTGATCCATCAGGGCACCAAGCTGGTGCCGTGCGACTTCATCGCGCCGGCCATCAGCCATAACCCGCTGGGCGATCATCACGCCAAACTGCTGTCCAACTTCTTCGCCCAGACCGAAGCGCTGGCGTTCGGCAAGTCGCTGGAAGTGGTAGAGGCCGAGTTCGCGGCGCAGGGTAAAACCCCTGAGCAGGTCAAGCACGTGGCGCCGTTCAAAGTGTTTGAAGGCAACCGTCCGACCAACTCGATCCTGCTGCGCGAAATCACCCCGTTCAGCCTGGGCAGCCTGATCGCGCTGTACGAGCACAAAATCTTCACCCAGGGCGCGATCCTGAACATCTTCACCTTCGATCAGTGGGGCGTGGAGCTGGGCAAACAGCTGGCTAACCGCATCCTGCCTGAGCTGGCGGGCAGCGAGAAAATCAGCAGCCACGACAGCTCGACCAATGCGCTGATCAACCGCTTCAAGGAATGGCGCTAATCGTCTGAGAGGAAGCCAATAAAAAAACCCGCCGCGGCGGGTTTTTTTACGTCGGCAAAAAATTACAGGTTGATCGGTACTTCGAAGCTGACGCCCGCGCCCACGTCATCGGCGGTGCTGTGATCGTTGTCCGTGTACCACAGGCTGGTATCGAACTTAACCTGAGACGGGAAGGTGTAACCCCAACCGACCTGAATGCCCTTCAGCGTATCGGATTTCGGGAACGCCTGGTTGATGCTTTGGCTCAGCGGGTTCACCTTGGCGTAAACCACGCGGGTGCTCCAGCGCTGGCTGTCGTCCAGCACCAGCTCTACGCGGCCGGACAGCATCTGGCCGTCGCCGCCCATGGCGTGGCCCAGCGGGTAACCCTGCTGGTAGTAACCGCCTTTGTAGGTATAGTGTGTGTACACATAGTTTTTGCGGCTCATATCCGAACGGGTGTCTGACCCTTCGATATACCAGTTAATGGTTGTCGGGCCCCATTCCGGGTGGCCTTCCAAACCGAGCAGATAGGTGTTTTGCGATGGCAGATAGCCTGCCTCATCTTCACCCACCAATTGACCATACAGGCTAACCGGCATACCGATCAGCGGCTGCATTTTCAGTTTGAAATCGAAACCGGCGAGCTGGTTGCCCGGATCATCACCTCTGCCGGAATCATCATTATCACGGCCGCTAACGCCTTTCCAGAACGAACTCCAGGACTGTGGTCGGCCCTCGCCACCCCACTGCATGACGCGCGACGCACCCAACTCCAGGAAATCGGTCGGCATCATGGTGAAGCGGGCACCGATCAATTTGGTGTGCGGTACTGAACTGTACTGCGACAGCTGGCCGGCGCTCAGCTGGTATTGCCAGCGGCCGATCCACGACAGCCACGGGGTTTCAAACGGCGATTGGTCGGCGCGCTGCAGCATGAAGCCCGCGACCGGGCGTGCGGCATCGGAGCGGATCAGGCTGCCGTCGTAGCCAGGGCCCCACCACTGGGAAACTTCGCCGAAGGAGAGCCACTGGTTCCAGATTTTCACCGCGCCGTAGGAGCCGTTCATATTGAATTTGGAGCCGTCGCTGACGCGCTGATCGCCTTCCACTGAACCCTGCAGACGTACGTCCCAGAACTCGCCGTTGGCGCCGGCGCCGATGGTCAGGCGATCGTCTGCGTACTCATTTTGGCCGAAGCCCTGCGGGGTACCGGGTTTATCCGTCGACGCGTAACCGCTGACGCGGATGTTGGCTTTCAAGGCATCGACACGGCGCTGCACGCGGTCGATGACGTTTTTCTCGGTATTGGTGACCGGCTTGGCCTGCGCGATAACGGAACTGATCTCTTCCTGGCTCAGTGGCCAGGTGGACAGGCTGACGTTGATGACGCCGCGGTCAGACAACCAGGCGAGATCGTTACGCAGATCGTTGTCAGGGGTTACCAGGCCGGCGGCGTGGCCGGACAATGCACAGGTAAACAGGCCCGCAGCGACCAGTCCGTTAAGTTTAGCGCGCATAAAGAATTCCCTTGTTAATTCGAGGTTATTGGTTTTATGTAAAGATCTCTGTGACCCATGATAGTTGACATTTCGATTTGCTACAAATCTATAAGCCAGAAACATCTTATTATAACTTTATGAATTAAATGGGGTTTAAAGTGCTTTCGCGCGGGGCATAATTTTTAAGACAATGCCTATATTGGCACGGTTGAATCATATTAGCGGTATTCAGAGAGAGGTTTTATGGCAAAAACGTCGCGTTCGATCATGATAGCGAAAGGGCTGCAGCGGGTACTGAACATAGGTTTGCTGCTGCTGGCGGCAATTCTGGTGGTGTTTCTGGTCAAGGAGACCCTCCACCTGGCGAAGGTGTTATTTATCAACAACGAAGAGTCTTCTTCATATCTGTTGATTGAAGGCATCGTGATTTATTTCTTGTACTTTGAATTTATCGCCTTGATCGTCAAGTATTTTGAGTCGGGTTATCATTTCCCGCTGCGCTATTTTATTTATATCGGCATTACCGCGATTATTCGTTTGATTATCGTGGACCACAAGAATCCCATCGATACCCTGATCTACGCCGCGGCGATATTGGTGCTGGTGGTGACGCTCTATCTGGCCAACACCGATCGGCTGAAACGGGAATAGTGGAGATAAAAATGGCGGCCAATGGCCGCCAAAGACACAGGATTACCGCTATCGCGGAAAGACATCAAACGCACTGCAGTGGCACAAATTACCCCTTCACGCCGCCGGCCGTCAGGCCGCCCACCAGCCAGCGCTGCGCCAGCAGGAACACGGCGGTAATCGGTATCGCCGACAGCACCGCGGCGGCGGCGAAGTCGCCCCACAGGTAGTTCTGAGGGTTGAGATATTGCTGCATCCCCACCGCCAGCGTGTAGCTGTTCACATCGCGCAGCAGCAGCGACGCTACCGGCACTTCGGTGATGGCGGCGATAAACGACAGAATGAACACCACCGCCAGAATCGGCACCGACAGCGGCAGCAGCACCAGACGGAATGCCTGCCACGGCGTGGCGCCGTCCAGCGCCGCCGCCTCTTCCAGCGAGTTGTCGATGGTTTCGAAATAGCCCTTGATGGTCCAGACGTGCAGCGCGATGCCGCCCATGTAGGCGAAGATCACGCCGCCGTGGGTGTTCAGGCCGATAAACGGAATGTACTGGCCCAGGCGATCGAACAGGGCGTACAGCGCCACCAGCGACAGCACCGCCGGGAACATCTGGAAGATCAGCATGCTTTTCAGCAGCGTGCTCTTGCCACGAAAACGCATGCGGGCGAAGGCGTAGGCGCAGGTGGTGGATAGCGTCACGATGCCGATGGCGGTGATCGCCGCGATCTTGATGGAGTTCCACAGCCACAGCAGCACCGGGAACGGCGGCGGCGTCACGCTGCCGTCGGCGTGGGTGACGCTGAAGCCGAGCGCCAGCCGCCAGTGATCCCAGGAGAGGGTTTCCGGTATCAGGCTGCCGGTGGCGAAGTTGCCGGAGCGCAGCGAGATGGCCACTACCATCAGCAGCGGGAACATGATCAGGGCGATAAAGCACAGCATGAAAATATGGGTGATCCACAGGCGCAGGCGCTGGGACTTGGGTTGAACCATGGCCATCGTTATTCTCCCTAATCGAAGTTCATCTTGCTGGCTTTCAAATTCAGGATCGCCAGCGCGCCCACCAACAGGAAGATCAGCGTGGCGATGGCGGCCGCCAGCCCGAAGTCTTGCCCGCCGCCGCCTTCGAAGGCGATGCGGTAGGTGTAGCTGACCAGCAGATCGGTATAGCCGGCCGGCGTGGTGGTGCCGATCATGTCCGGGCCGCCGTTGGTCAGCAGCTGGATTAGCACGAAGTTGTTAAAGTTGAAGGCGAAGCTGGCGATCATCAGCGGCGTCAGCGGCTTGATCAGCAGCGGTAAGGTGATGCGGAAGAAGTTTTGCCACGGGTTGGCACCGTCCATCGCCGAGGCCTCGTACAGATCGTCCGGGATGGCCTTCAGCAGCCCCATGCACAGGATCATCATGTACGGGTAACCGAGCCAGGTGTTGACGATCAGGATCATGCTCTTGGCGGTGAGCGGATCGCTGAACCAGGCCGGTTTAATGCCGAACAGATGGCTGAGCATCATGTTGATCTCGCCGAAGCTCTGGTTGAACAAACCTTTGAAGATCAGGATCGAGATGAATGACGGCACCGCATAGGGCAGGATCAGCAGCACGCGGTAGATCGCCTTGCCTTTCAGCGCCTCCCACTGCACCACGCAGGCCAACACCATGCCGACCGCCACGGTGAGGATCACCGTCATCACCGAGAACACGATGGTCCAGATGAAGATCGACACGAACGGTTTCTTGATGCCCTCGTCCTGCAGCACCCGCAGGAAGTTTTTCCAGCCGGTGGTGACGGTATAGCCCGGGCTCAGGGTTTCCTGCGCCCAGCCGCCGTCGGCGTTGATCGCCTGATAGAAGCCGGTGTCGCCGTTCGGCCGGTAGCGCACCTGGGTCTGATTATTGGTCAGCGTGCTGCCGTCTTTGTCCAGCGCATACAGCGGGCGGGTGCCGGAGAACTGGCGCAGGGAGCTCATGCGCAATTCCCCGCCGTCGGGCAGTTGCGCCACCAGCTGGCTCAGCGCCTGCCGGTTCTGGGTGATCGCCCGCAGCGTGGCGCGTTCGCCCTGCGGCGCGGCGCTCTGCGCCGTCAGCTTCAGGGTTTGCGGCGCGGCGGCGTCGAGGCGGAAAGGCTCGGAGATCAGCGGCTGTTCACTGTCCGGTGGCGTCAGCTGCAGGCGCCACTGCTGGTTTTCCGCCGGGTAGAGGCCGAAGGTAAAGGTTTTGCCGCTCTGGAATTGGCGCTGCATCAGTACCGATTGCGCGCGTTCAAAAGTCAGCTGGTTGGTGCTGCTGTAGTTGGTGAAGGCGATGGCGATGGTGCAGATCAGCGGGAACAGGACGAACAGCCCCATGCCGGCGACGCCGGGATACACATAGCGCCAGGCATAGGCGCGGCGGTTGGCGAAGACGTAAAGCCCGGCGCTGACCAGGATCAGCGTCAGGATGGCGAACAGGTATTCACCCTGTGCATACATCAACACAATCAGGTAGCAGGTCACCAGGCTGAACAGGCCGACCACCAGCCATTTCAGCGCGTCGCTTTGCCACCACTTCGATTTTTTACGCGCAGGCGTCCCGGCGTGAGCGAATTGCATAGGGCATTCCTTTCTGTGAAGCAACGGCGGGGCACTTGTCCCCTTCATACTTGAAGCTACACCTTTGTTGGCTGCGTCCGCTCACCCCGGTCACAGCGTTATCTATGCTCCCGGGGATGTGCGTACTTGCCGTCGCGGTGTAACTCCAATTATTTCGGGGATGTTAATCCCGCACGACGTCGTTACTTGGTGATACGGGTCTGCACGTCGTCCAGCGCGGCTTTCACCGTCTGACGGCCGCTGACGGCGTTGATCACCGCGCTGCGTTCGGCGTACCAGAAGGCGCTCATCTGCGGGATGTTCGGCATGATTTCCCCGTTTTGCGAGTTCTGCATGGTGGCGGCGATCTTCGGATCTTTGGCCAGCGCTTCCTGATAGGACTTCAGCGCCACCGCGCCCAGCGGCTTGTCTTTGTTGACGTCCGCCAGCCCTTCGTTAGTCAGCAGGTAGTTCTCGAGGAACTCGGTCGCCAGCTCTTTATTCGGGCTGGCGGCGTTGATGCCGGCGGTCAGCACGCCGACGAACGGCTTGGACGGTTTGCCTTTGAAGGTCGGCAGCAGCGTCACGCCGTAGTTGATTTTGCTCTGCTCGATGTTGTTCCAGGCCCACGGCCCGTTGATGGTCATCGCGGTCTGGCCTTTGTTGAACGCGGCTTCGGCGATTGAGTAGTCGGTATCGGCGTTGATGTGTTTGTTTTTCACCAGATCGACGATGAACTGCAGACCGGCCTGCGAACCGGCGTTGGCGACGCCGACATCCTTGATGTTGTATTTGCCGTTTTCATACTTGAAGGCATAACCGCCGTCGGC